>NZ_CM170150.1:0-4867181 GCF_057221635.1 Enterobacter sp. N5-15 | reverse complement strand
TCGAACAATAAAAGAAAACTATTGAATATTCATGATTGTTGGCGCACATCGACATGACCCTGTGTAAAAGGGTGATGTGCGAACCGCTATCTGCGGTTGTACCCGGCCAGGATCGCTGGATCCCGATCGGGACCGCGGATCATAGCCTAAACTGAGCCAGAGATCTTCTGTTTCTCACAGATTCTTCCCGATTTATCCACAGGAAGATCCGAAACCGGGTAAGTGTAAACGATCCTGGCGCGAGTGCCCCGCGATTTAGTCCGCATATTGGAAAAATTAATGAGCACAGACAATTTATTGCTTAAATGATCTAACGAAGATCCGGGACGATCCTTGCGCTTTATCGTTGAGCCCGTATAATCCTCGACCCGGCGCGTGATGCTCATCTTCCTGCGTCGTCCGTTGCTCATTTTCCACGCGAAAACGTGCGGAAATACGCGGGAAATAAGGAAAGAGAATTGACTCCGGAGTGTACAATTATTACAATCCGGCCTCTTTAATCACCCACGCTGAGGCGTTAGTCGTTCGAAACTCGTTCGGGTATACGCAAAAGTCAGTGAATTTATTCAAGTTTAGGTAGAAATCGCCATGAAACGCACTTTTCAACCGTCTGTACTGAAGCGCAACCGTTCTCACGGCTTCCGTGCTCGTATGGCTACTAAAAATGGTCGTCAGGTTCTGGCACGTCGTCGTGCTAAAGGCCGCTCTCGTCTGACCGTTTCCAAGTAATAAAGCTAACCCCTGCGTGGTTAAGCTAGCATTTCCCAGGGAGTTACGTTTGTTAACTCCCGCTCATTTCACTTTCGTCTTCCAGCAGCCACTACGGGCTGGCACGCCGCAAATCACCATCCTCGGCCGCCAAAATTCGCTGGGGCATCCCCGCATCGGTCTCACAGTCGCCAAGAAAAATGTTAAGCGTGCGCATGAACGCAATCGGATTAAACGTCTGACGCGTGAAAGCTTCCGTTTACGTCAGCACGAACTGCCTTCAATGGATTTCGTGGTGGTGGCGAAGAAAGGGGTTGCCGACCTCGATAACCGTGCTCTCTCGGAAGCGTTGGAAAAATTATGGCGCCGCCACTGTCGCCTGGCTCACGGGTCCTGATAGCCCTCATTCGGGTCTATCAACGCCTGATTAGTCCGCTACTCGGGCCGCACTGCCGTTTCACACCAACATGCTCAAGCTACGGAATTGAGGCATTGCGCAGGTTTGGAGTGATAAAAGGCAGTTGGTTGACGGTGAAACGCGTATTAAAATGCCACCCTTTACACCCCGGTGGAGACGACCCCGTCCCCCCAGGACCCTTTGATACCAGAGAACACTAACGATGGATTCGCAACGCAATCTTCTTATCATCGCTTTGTTGTTCGTGTCTTTCATGATCTGGCAGGCATGGGAGCAGGATAAAAATCCTCAACCCCAGCAGCAGACCACGCAGACTACGACCACCGCAGCGGGTAGCGCCGCCGACCAGGGCGTACCGGCCAGTGGCCAGGGGAAACAGATTACGGTTAAGACCGATGTGCTTGAGCTGACAATCAACACCCGTGGTGGTGATGTTGAGCAGGCGCTGCTGTTGACCTACCCGAAAGAGCTGAAGTCTAACGAACCGTTCCAGTTACTGGAAACCACGCCTGAGTTTATCTACCAGGCGCAGAGCGGCCTGACCGGTCGTGATGGCCCGGATAACCCGGCTAACGGTGCGCGTCCACTGTATACCGTCGAGAGCGACACCTTTGTGCTGGCTGATGGCCAGAACGAACTCGCAATCCCGATGACGTATACCGACGCCGCAGGCAACACCTTCACCAAAACCTTCACCCTGAAACGCGGTGAATATGCGGTGAACGTGGGCTACAGCGTACAGAACGCCAGTGCGAAACCGCTGGAACTGTCGACCTTTGGCCAGCTGAAGCAGTCCATCAATCTGCCGTCTCACCGTGACACCGGAAGCAGCAACTTTGCGCTGCATACCTTCCGCGGCGCGGCGTACTCCACGCCAGACGCGAAGTATGAGAAATACAAATTCGACACCATTGCCGATAACGAAAACCTGAACGTCAGCGCTAAAGGCGGTTGGGTGGCAATGCTGCAGCAGTATTTCGCTACTGCGTGGGTGCCAAATAACGACGGTACCAACAACTTCTATACCGCGAACCTGGGTAACGGTCTTGCAGCCATCGGCTACAAATCTCAGCCGGTTCTAGTTCAGCCGGGTCAAACCGGTAAGATGGCAAGCACCCTGTGGGTCGGCCCGGAAATTCAGGACAAAATGGCCGCTGTTGCGCCGCACCTGGATCTGACCGTCGACTACGGTTGGTTGTGGTTCATCTCTCAGCCGCTGTTTAAGCTGCTGAAGTTCATCCACAGCTTCCTGGGTAACTGGGGCTTCTCCATCATCGTTATCACCTTCATCGTTCGTGGCATCATGTACCCGCTGACTAAAGCGCAGTACACCTCCATGGCGAAGATGCGTATGCTGCAGCCGAAGATTGCGGCGATGCGTGAGCGTCTGGGCGATGACAAACAGCGTCAGAGCCAGGAAATGATGGCCCTGTATAAAGCAGAGAAAGTAAACCCACTGGGTGGCTGCTTCCCGCTGCTGATTCAGATGCCAATCTTCCTTGCGCTGTACTACATGCTGATGGGTTCCGTTGAGCTGCGCCACGCGCCGTTCGCCCTGTGGATCCATGACCTGTCCGCACAGGACCCGTACTACATCCTGCCGATCCTGATGGGCGTGACGATGTTCTTCATCCAGAAGATGTCGCCGACCACCGTGACCGACCCGATGCAGCAGAAGATCATGACCTTTATGCCGGTCATCTTCACCGTGTTCTTCCTGTGGTTCCCGTCAGGTCTGGTGCTGTACTATATCGTCAGCAACCTGGTGACCATCATCCAGCAGCAGCTGATTTACCGTGGTCTGGAAAAACGTGGCCTGCATAGCCGCGAAAAGAAAAAGTCCTGATCCGTTAAGTTAACGCTAAAATAAGGGCGGTCGATTGACCGCCTTTTTTATTTGTATTGAACGAGACCAACCATGAGCCATAACGACACTATCGTCGCCCAGGCAACCCCACCGGGACGCGGTGGTGTAGGCATTCTGCGCATCTCCGGCCTGAAGGCGCGCGAGGTGGCCGAAGCGGTGCTGGGTAAACTGCCAAAGCCGCGCTACGCTGATTACCTGCCGTTTAAGGACACCGACGGCACGCCGCTGGACCAGGGCATTGCGCTGTGGTTCCCCGGCCCGAACTCCTTTACCGGCGAAGATGTACTGGAGCTGCAGGGCCACGGCGGCCCGGTTATCCTCGACCTGCTGTTAAAACGTATTCTGACCCTGCCTGGCCTGCGCATTGCGAAGCCGGGCGAGTTCTCCGAGCGTGCTTTCCTCAACGACAAGCTCGACCTGGCGCAGGCAGAAGCGATTGCAGACCTGATCGACGCCAGTTCCGAACAGGCGGCTCGCTCCGCGCTTAACTCGCTGCAGGGTGCATTCTCCGCGCGCGTGAATCATCTTGTGGAAGCACTTACTCACCTGCGGATCTACGTGGAAGCGGCTATCGACTTCCCGGACGAGGAGATTGACTTCCTCTCTGACGGTAAAATAGAAGCGCAGCTCAACCAGGTGATGAACGATCTCGACGCCGTTCGCGCCGAAGCGCGCCAGGGCAGCCTGCTGCGTGAAGGGATGAAGGTGGTGATTGCCGGACGCCCTAACGCCGGGAAATCGAGCCTGCTGAACGCCCTGGCGGGCCGTGAAGCGGCGATCGTCACCGACATTGCCGGCACCACCCGCGACGTGCTGCGCGAGCATATCCACATCGACGGGATGCCGCTGCATATTATCGACACAGCGGGCCTGCGCGATGCCAGCGACGAAGTTGAACGCATCGGTATCGAACGCGCCTGGCAGGAGATTGAGCAGGCCGACCGCGTGCTGTTTATGGTGGACGGCACCACGACCGACGCCGTGGACCCGGCTGAGATCTGGCCGGACTTTATCGCCCGCCTGCCCGCTAAACTGCCAATCACCGTAGTGCGTAACAAAGCGGACGTCACCGGCGAAACGCTGGGCATCAGCGATGTGAACGGTCACTCACTGATTCGCCTGTCGGCGCGTACCGGTGAAGGCGTTGACGACCTGCGTAACCATCTCAAGCAGAGCATGGGCTTTGATACCAGCATGGAAGGCGGCTTCCTGGCGCGTCGTCGTCACCTGCAGGCGCTGGAAGAGGCGGCGAACCACCTTGTTCAGGGTAAAGCGCAGCTGATCGGCGCGTGGGCGGGCGAGCTGCTGGCGGAAGAGCTGCGCCTGGCGCAGCAGAATCTGAGCGAGATCACCGGGGAGTTTACGTCGGACGATCTGCTGGGAAGGATCTTCTCGAGCTTCTGTATCGGTAAGTAAAAGTACACACAAGTAGCTTTACGCCGCTTGTGTGTAATTTAATAATCAAGTAAATCATGGATCTCAAGACTGCTTAAAACAGACACTTTAAGCAGTCCATTGTTTTTTCTAAAAAAAATCTTTTGATGGGAAATCACATCGAAAGGAATCTCTTCATTTTCCTTAGGATGAATACTGGTTCTCACAAGTGTCCGACCATCAAAAAAAGCTTCAAAAAATCTGTTCCGAAGACCTTTTGATATTGCTAAATCAAAGAGCACTTTACCGGAGAATTTCAGACGAACCAACTCCTCAGCCACGTTATTTAACTGATTTGTAATGGGTTTATGTGGCAATTCTGTAACTATTGCCAAATCATAACTAAGTACTTCAATGTGAGTCATGGGGCCTAAACTGATAGAGTTTTTCAATGCATTTCTTAGTATCAGTGATTAAAGTTAGTGCAGTACCGAGATCTGAAATGCAGTAGCTGAAGATGAGTTGTTCATTCATATGAAACAGAGGGTGGCGCTTACCTGAGTAATGATTATAACCTTCTTCAAGTGCCTCGACCAACTCTTTTGATTGAATTATAGCCACATGCTGGCTTGCAAGAGAGAACGTTTGATCTGCTTTTCGTTTATACATTACCCCTAACCTCGAATCACCTGCATCAGTAAAATTCGAAGAATAGAGTCCAAATGCGCTGAGACAATCATGTAGCGCACCTTCCAATGCTCGCAGATCTGGATACAAAAGCATCGAATAATCAACCATTTTAGGAGATGCCAAAGAAACACATAGCCCACTAAGCATTAGTTTTTTAATAGGTTCTGGCGCTTTTTGAAACGTATGGGGATAATGTTCCTTCAAAAAATGCCCAGCTACGGGAACCGATACCATCTCTTGCTTTGTTTCATCTCTTCGGTTTAATATTTTCTCTATCCCCCATAAATCAAGAATATCAATTAGATGGAAGCTAAGACGCTTATAGGTAAAAAGAGGCTTCCCCTGAATTTGCAGTTTATGAGTTGTTCTGTAAAATTTTAAAACTAGATGGTCTTTATGGCGTAAGCTACTAATTCTTAATTGGATTAGTGTGGCATTATCTTGTTCAATGCCACAGCTAAACATTTTTTCCCCGTCAGGGTAGGTATCACCACGCAAAGCAACAAACAGAGGCTCAACATCCGTTTCGCGCAAGTCTTGAAGTGTCATTTCTATTGATTCAAACTCGTTAGGATTAATTTTACTTTTAACAAATTCAGCTAATATCAATCCTAGTTCGTGGTTTTTACCAGTTTTATAATGGATAGTAGTTGTTCCATCACCATTACAGATAAAATCAATTAAAGCACTTGGAACAGATGCTCTCCCGAATGTATAGCGTTGGATAGTACATCCGTTTCCACTTTCAAATTCTATATGCTCATCCAGTCTAAGATCATTAGCATCAATAAATTCAGCGACATATCCACCAATCATTTCCTGAGCTAAGGGTAAAGATTTATACGGCATCTGAGTGATTCCTTTTAAGTACGGAGTAAATTCAACAAGTTGATAAGGATAATTAAAAAGACTGATTCTTTGTCGGAATCAAGATCGCAACTTTTCTAAAAAATGTATCACTTATAATGTTTCCTACCAGGAAATCACCATTGTCCAAATGGCAACTCGCCTAATCCCTTTTCCCCCCCTATTCTGCATGCCTGCATCTATGGGGGGTTTATGGCGCGTTTTCTGTTTTGTAGTTTCGCATTAGTTCTGCTTTATCCGTCCGGCATTGATATGTATCTGGTGGGATTACCGCACATCGCCCGCGATCTGGGTGCCAGCGAAGCGCAGTTGCACATCGCGTTTTCGGCCTACCTTGCGGGGATGGCGTCGTCGATGGTGTTTGCCGGGAAGATCGCGGATAAGGCAGGCCGTCAGCCTGTCGCCATAACGGGTGCCATCATTTTTGCCCTGGCCTCTCTTCTCTGCTCACAGGCGCAGAACAGCACCGTGTTCCTGTCAGGCCGCTTCATTCAGGGCATTGGAGCCGGTGGCTGTTACGTCGTCGCTTTTGCCATTTTGCGAGACACCCTAAGCGCCCAGCGTCGCGCTAAGGTGCTGTCGATGCTGAACGGTATTACCTGCATCATCCCGGTGCTGGCCCCGGTCGTGGGATATCTGATCATGCTGAAATTCCCGTGGCAGAGCCTGTTCTGGACCATGGCGGCAATGGGCGCGCTGGTGTTTATCCTGTCCATCACCGTGCTGAAAGAGACCCACCCGGGCTCGCAGAATACCGGTCATACCCCAACGATTCACCCTGCCGAGAAGCTGCTTAACCGCTTTTTCCTCAGTCGTCTGGCCGTGACCACGTTAAGCGTGGCGGTGATCCTGACCTATGTAAACGTTTCCCCGGTTTTACTGATGGAAACCATGGGCTTCGATCGCGGCGAGTATTCAACGGTGATGGCATTAACCGCCATGGTCAGTATGGCGGTCTCGTTCTCCACCCCGTTTGCGCTAAATGTTTTCAGCCAGCGCACATTGATGCTGACCTCACAGGTTTTATTCCTCACGGCGGGCGTGCTCCTGGCGACCGCCAGCTCACATGCGGTAATGCTGGTGGGTATTACCCTCATTTGTGCCGGTTTCTCGGTTGGCTTTGGCGTGGCGATGAGTCAGGCGCTTGGCCCCTTCTCGCTGCGGGCAGGCGTGGCAAGCTCGGTGCTGGGAATTGCGCAGGTCTGCGGCTCGTCGCTGTGGATTTGGCTGGCGGCGGTCATCGGGCTTAACGCGCTGAATATGCTGATCGGGGTTCTGATTGGCTGTAGCATACTGTGCATTACCTTACTTATGGTCATCCGGCCCGCGGCGCATTATGAAGAAGCCCATCAGCAGTCTCGATCTTAATCTCTTGCTTTGCCTGCAGCTTTTGCTGCAGGAGCGCAGCGTCACCAAAGCGGCGAAGCGGATGAACGTAACGCCGTCGGCGGTGAGTAAATCACTGGCCAAGCTGCGCGACTGGTTTGACGACCCGCTGTTTGTCAAAACGCCGTTAGGGCTGCTGCCAACCCCGCTGACGGTAAGCCTGGAGCAGGATCTGGCCGACTGGATGCAGATCGGCAACCAGATCCTCGATAAATTCCACCATGATTCGCCAGGCGGGCTAACGTTCGTGCTGGCCGCCGAAACGCCGCTGATGCTGATCCGCTTTAACGCCCTGCTGGAGCAGGTGAACCAGCGCTATCCGCAGGCGACGGTGAAGATGCGCCACTGGGATTACGATTCGCTGGATGCCATAACGCGTGGAGAGGTAGACCTTGGCTTTACCGGCCGAGAAACGCATCCGCGCTCCCGCGAGCTGCTGAAGCTGTTGCCATGGTTTATCGACTACGAGATCCTGTTCAGCGACCGTCCGTGCGTGTATCTGCGCGAGGATCACCCCGCGCTTCAGGATGAATGGAATCTCGAAACCTTCCTGCGCTATCCGCATATCAGTATCTTCTGGGAACGCAGCGACACCTGGGCGCTGGACGAAGTGCTAAAGGAGATGGGTCGAGAGAGAAATATTGCCATGTGCGTGCCGGGCTTTGAGCAGTCGATGTTTATGGCAGCCCAGCCCGGGCATAACTATATCGCCACGGCTCCGCACTACTGTCATCACTACAATCAACTCCACCAGCGGAAGCTGATCGCGCTGCCTATTCCCATTGATGAAGCGCAGGCTGAAAAGCTTACCGTTCCCTTCACGCTGATCTGGCATAAACGGAACAGCCATAATCCGAAAATCCTCTGGCTGCGGGAGACCATCAAGGCGCTGTACGGTGCCAGCGATCCAATTTTTGCCTAAGAAAATGTAAAGTTCGGTCCTAAGGCTTCTCTTACTCCCATTTACTGATTAAAACAGGAGTCAAGTTAAGCGATAATCATGTAACCGTTTAACCGATTACGACCATTATCAAGGAGCGAAAAATGGCTACGCACTTTGCAAGAGGGATACTTACGGAAGGACGTCTCGTATCGGCAAGAATTTCTTCGGCCTGTCACAGTGAAGCACTCACTCTCCCGGAACACCGCAGAACGCGGTTTTTAGCGTCAAGAGCGCTTCTCGCAGAACTGCTGTTTATGCTGTACGGCACCAGCGAGCTGCCGGACATCATTACCCAACCCGAAGGCCGCCCGGTCTTTGCCGACCCGGATCTCCCTCGTTTTTCGATTGCCTACGCGGGCAATATCATTGGCGTCGCGCTGACCACCGAAGGGGATTGTGGGCTCGACATGGAACTTCAGCGCGCGACGCGCAGCTTCCATGGCGGTAATGCGCATGAAGACTATCCGCTATCCAGCAATGAGAAGCTGTGGGTCCGCAACCAGAACGATCCTGTCGAAGCCAGAGCCCAGCTCATTACCTTGCGCCAGAGCATTCGCAAGCTCTGTGGATGCGCCTCAGACGACGCCAGCCTGCTGCAGCTGCTGCCAGGCTCCGGACGTCTTCGTGCCACTCAGGCCACGCTGGTAGAGGCGCTCAGTGACGCAGAGGATGTGCTCATTTGGTCCATTGCGGTTACCCCCGCCATCGAACGCATGAAAATCTGGGAATTTGACAGTCAACAGGGATGGCGTAGCCTTCCTGATGTGCCCGAGCGCGCCAACGAGCCCGCCGCGCGCCTGATGCGTTTAACCAGTTTACCGGCAGAAAAAGCATTCACCCTTAGCTGATCCAATCAGGGTCATCATGATGAAACAGGAGTAATCATGTCTGATACGTTGAAAGTAGTTACGTTACTGGGAAGCCTGCGCAAAGGTTCATTTAACGGGATGGTTGCCCGCACGCTGCCACAGCTGGCACCGGCAGGAATGGAAGTTAGCGCCCTGCCGTCTATTGGCGATATTCCGCTGTATGATGCGGATGTCCAGCAGGAAGAAGGGTTCCCGCAGAGCGTTGAGGCGCTGGCAGAGCAGATCCGCCAGGCCGACGGGGTGGTCATCGTCACGCCGGAGTATAACTACTCGGTTCCGGGTGGCCTGAAGAATGCCATTGACTGGCTGTCCCGTTTACCCGAGCAGCCGCTGTCAGGCAAACCGGTGCTGATCCAGACCAGCTCAATGGGCGCGATTGGCGGCGCGCGCTGCCAGTATCATCTGCGCCAGATCCTGGTATTCCTGGATGCGATGGTCATGAACAAGCCGGAATTTATGGGTGGTGTGATTCAGAACAAGGTCGACCCGCAAACGGGTGAAGTGGTGGATCAGAGCACGCGCGATCATCTGTCTGGCCAGCTGACGGCGTTTGGGGATTATATTAAGCGGGTGAAGGCGTAAGCTTATTGCGGCCTGATGCCCTCACCCTGGCCCTCTCCCACGGGGAGAGGGAACAAACATTAAAGCCCTTTTCTTCGAAAAGGGCTTGCTGTTTATTTGGCGTCAATAAACACAATCTTCAGCACAAACAGCAGCGCCACAACAATCACGCATGGGCTGAGGTCGCGGAAGCGGCCGGTACCGATCTTCATTACGCAGTAAGAGATAAAGCCCAGCGCAATACCTTCGGTAATCGAGAAGCTGAACGGCATCATCACGGCGGTAATAAACGCCGGCACCGCTTCGGTTAAATCATCCCACTTCACGCGTGACAGGCTGGAGGTCATCAGCACACCCACATAAATCAGCGCGCCGGCTGCCGCATACGGTGGAACCATACCCGCCAGCGGAGAGAGGAAGATCACCAGCAGGAACAGAATACCCACGACCACCGCCGTCAGGCCGGTACGGCCGCCCACGGACACGCCGGAAGAAGATTCAATGTACGCGGTAACAGACGAGGTTCCGATAAAAGCACCGGTCACAGAGGAGACGCTGTCCACAAACAGCGCCTGCTTCATGCGCGGGAATTTCCCTTTTTCATCCGCCAGACCCGCTTTATCGGTCACGCCAATCAGCGTGCCGGAGGAGTCAAACAGGTTGACCAGCATGAAGGAGAAAATCACGCCCGCCAGGCCCAGGTTCAGGGAACCCGCCAGATCGACGTGACCAATCACGGTAGAGACGCTCGGTGGCGCGGAGACGATACCGTTATAGTGAACGTCGCCCAGCATCCAGCCCAGCAGGGTGGTCACCACGATGGACACCAGCACCGCCGCGTGAATATTGCGGGAAGCCAGGATCGCGATGATAAAGAAGCCCAGCACGCCCAGCAGCACGTTATGAGAGGTCAGGTGACCGATGCTCACCAGCGTATCCGGGTTCGCGACGATAACGCCGGCGTTTTTCAGCCCCATCATACCGATAAACAGACCAATACCGCTGGTGATGCCCACGCGCAGGCTCACAGGAATGTTAGCAATCATCCAGTAACGCACGCGGAAAATGGTCAGCAGCAGCAGGCCAACCGCGCCCCAGAAGATGGCGCCCATGCCAACCTGCCACGGCAGACCCATCGCCTGAACGACCACGAACGCGAAGAACGCATTCAGGCCCATCGCCGGTGCCAGCGCAACCGGCAGGTTAGCGAACACACCCATCAGAATGCTGCCAAGGGCCGCAATCAGGCAGGTGGTTACAAAGACGGCGCTGGTATCCATGCCAGCAACGCCCAGAATTTGAGGGTTCACAAAAACGATATAGACCATCGTCAGGAAGGTGGTGAAACCAGCGATCACTTCGGTGCGTGCCGTTGTGCCGTGCTCGCGCAGTTTGAAAACGCGCTCAAGCAGACCCTGACCAGACGTCTGGGTAGTGTGTTGTTGACTCATCATCAATTTCCGAACAAGGAGGGAAAATTCGTCGCTATCCTATACCAAAATGCGACAATAGTGGCGGTTACGTGATACTTTTTTCATTGATTTTGCTTATACGGCAACGATTGCGTCCCGGTGAACTGCCGTACGTAAACGTTAAACTTGTTAAAAGGGAAAGGCATGTCCGGAATTGAAGCGGTATTTTTCGACAGCGACGGAACGCTGGTCGACAGTGAGGTCATTTGTTCCCGCGCGTATGTCACTATGTTCCAGGAATTTGGCATTACGCTGGAACTCGAAGAGGTGTTTAAACGCTTTAAGGGCGTGAAACTCTACGAGATCATCGACATCATTAACGAAGAACACGGCGTGGATCTGGCGAAAGCGGATCTGGAACCGGTGTACCGCGCCGAGGTCGCACGCCTGTTTGACTCCGAGTTGGAGGTTATCTCCGGGGCTAACGCGCTGCTGGATGCGATGACGGTGCCAATCTGCGTCGTCTCTAACGGCCCGGTCAGCAAAATGCAGCACTCGCTGGGCAAGCTTGAGATGTTGCACCATTTCCCGGAAAAGCTGTTCAGCGGCTACGATATCCAGCGCTGGAAGCCAGACCCGGCGCTGATGTTCCATGCGGCAAAAGCGATGAACGTTAACGTAGAGAACTGCATTCTGGTGGATGACTCATCTGCGGGCGCGCAGTCGGGGATTGATGCGGGGATGGAGGTGTTTTACTTCTGCGCCGATCCCCACAACAAGCCGATCGATCATCCCAACGTGACGACCTTTACCGATCTGGCGCAGTTGCCTGAATTGTGGAAGGCACGCGGGTGGAATATTACTCGCTGAAAAAACAAAGCCGGATGGCGCTAGTGCTTATCCGGCCTACAAGACTCGTAGGGCGGGTAAGCGTTAGCGCCACCCGCCACAAACATCACTCTTTCGGATCTTTACCCGCCAGCAGCTTGTCCAGCTCGTCGCCGCCCACGTGACGGAAGTCCTGACCTTTCACGAAGTAGAAAATGTATTCGCAAATGTTCTGGCAGCGGTCGCCGATACGCTCGATGGAGCGCGCGCAGAACAGGGCAGTCAGTACGCTTGGGATCGTACGTGAATCTTCCATCATATAGGTCATCAGCTGACGCACGATGCCTTCATACTCCTGGTCGACCTTCTTGTCTTCACGGTAAATACGCACCGCTTCGTCCAAATCCATACGCGCAAAGGCATCCAGCACGTCGTGCAGCATCTGCACGGTGTGGCGGCCCAGCGACTCCAGGCTCACCAGCAGCGGCTGGTGCTGCTGAGAAAACTTCTCCAGCGCGGTGCGGCAGATTTTATCCGCAACGTCACCAATACGCTCCAGCTCGGCGATGGTTTTGATGATCGCCATCACCAGACGCAGGTCGCTCGCCGTCGGCTGGCGTTTCGCGATAATGCGCACGCAGGCCTCGTCGATAGCGACTTCCATCATGTTGACGTTTTTGTCGCCTTCAATGACGCGCTTCGCCAGCTCGCTGTCCTGGTTGTGCATTGCCGTAATCGCATCAGAAAGCTGCTGCTCAACCATGCCGCCCATGGTCATCACCTGCGTGCGGATGCTTTCCAGCTCTGCGTTGAACTGGCCTGAAATGTGTTTATTAAGATTGAGGTTGTCCATGGTTTCTCCACATGCACTAAGGCAAATCAACCGTAGCGGCCAGTAATATAATCTTCGGTTTGTTTCTTCGCGGGCCTGGTGAACAGCGCGTCCGTATCGCTGAACTCAATCAACTCGCCCAGGTACATAAACGCAGTGTGATCGGAACAACGTGCAGCCTGCTGCATGTTATGGGTCACGATAACCACGGTGTAATCCTGCTTCAGCTCGGTAATCAGCTCTTCAATACGGCCGGTTGAGATCGGGTCCAGCGCTGAACACGGCTCATCCAGCAGCAACACTTCCGGGCGAATAGCAATACCGCGCGCAATGCACAGACGCTGCTGCTGGCCACCGGAGAGAGAGTAACCGCTCTGGTGCAACTTATCTTTGGTTTCGTTCCATAATGCGGCCTTGGTCAAAGCCCACTGTACGCGCTCGTCCATATCGGCACGGGAGAGCTTTTCGAACAGGCGAACGCCAAAGGCGATGTTGTCATAAATGGACATAGGGAACGGCGTTGGTTTCTGGAACACCATCCCCACTTTGGCGCGCAGCAGGGCGATATCCTGAGCCTGGGTCAGAATGTTTTCGCCGTCCAGGATGATTTCACCTTCAGCGCGCTGCTCCGGATAGAGCGAATACATTTTGTTAAAGGTACGCAGCAGCGTGGATTTTCCACAGCCGGACGGACCGATAAATGCCGTGACCTGGTTCTTTGCGATATCCAGGTTGATGTTCTTCAGGGCATGGAATTTGCCGTAGTAGAAGTTCAAATCACGAACCTGAATCTTACCCGGGGCAGTATCAACCATACTCATTGACTCATTTCCTCATTCGGCGCCACGAGCTGCCGCGCCGTAAAAAATTAACCGTGTTTCTTCTTCGCGAAAATGACGCGCGCCAGAATGTTCAGCAACAGTACGCAAAGGGTAATGATCAGCACCCCGGCCCAGGCCAGCTGCTGCCATTCCGCGAATGGGCTCATCGCAAATTTAAAGATCGTCACCGGCAGGTTGGCGATCGGCTGCATCATGTCCGTGCTCCAGAACTGATTGGAGAGGGACGTAAACAGCAGCGGTGCCGTTTCACCCGCAATACGCGCAACTGCCAGCAGGATACCGGTCATGATCCCGGAAACGGACGCCTTCAGCGTAATCGCAGAGATCATTTTCCATTTCGGCGTACCCAGCGCATAAGCCGCTTCACGCAGGCTGTCCGGCACCAGTTTCAGCATGTTCTCGGTGGTACGAATAACAATCGGCACCTGCAGCAGCGCCAGTGCAATCACACCCGCCCAGCCGGAGAAGTGCTCCATCTGCGCCACCACCACGGTGTAAACAAACAGACCCACGACGATAGACGGGGCTGACAGCAGAATGTCGTTGATGAAGCGAATCACTTCCGCCAGCCAGGATTTACGACCGTATTCTGCCAGGTAGATGCCCGCCATGATGCCCAGCGGCGTGCCGAAGACCGTCGCCCAGAGGATCAGCAGGCCGCTGCCCGCCAGGGCATTCGCCAGGCCACCACCCGCCGTGTTCGGCGGCGGCGTCATTTCGGTGAACAGCGACAGTGACATCCCGTCAATCCCGCGAACGACCGTCGAGAAGAGGATCCAGACCAGCCAGAACAGGCCGAATGCCATCGTCGCCATAGAGAGCGACAGGGCAATACGGTTTTTCATGCGGCGTCTGGCCTGCATTTTACGGCGGGATTCCGCCAGTTCAGCGGTAGCTTGCATTTCGAGAGTGGCCATTAGCGTGCTCCCTCATTTTTAGCGAGGCGCATAATCATCAGCTTGGAAATCGCCAGAACAATGAAGGTGATAACGAACAGAATCAGACCCAGCTCCATCAGCGCCGCCACGTGCAGCCCCGATTCCGCTTCCGCAAATTCATTCGCCAGCGCCGAGGTAATACTGTTACCCGGCATGTAGAGCGACACGCTGTCGAGCTGGTAGGTGTTACCGATGATAAAGGTGACCGCCATGGTTTCACCCAGCGCACGACCTAAGCCCAGCATCACGCCCCCGATCACCCCATTTTTGGTGAACGGAAGGACAATGCGCCAGATAACTTCCCAGGTGGTGCAGCCGATGCCGTAGGCCGACTCTTTCATCATCACAGGTGTTTGTTCGAAGACATCGCGCATAACCGCCGCAATGTACGGAATAATCATGATGGCGAGGATCACACCTGCCGCCAGAATGCCGATACCGAAAGCCGGGCCAGAGAACAGGGCACCCACAAACGGAATGGCAGAAAGAACGTTACCGACCGGTTCCTGGAAGTATGTGGCGAACAGCGGAGCAAAGATGAACAGGCCCCACATGCCGTAAACGATACTCGGAATGGCCGCCAGCAGTTCGATGGCAATACCCAGCGGGCGTCGCAGCCAGCCCGGCGCCAGCTCCGTCAGGAACAGGGCAATACCAAAGCTCACCGGAACCGCAATCAGCAGGGCGATGAACGAGGTCACCAGCGTGCCGTAAATCGGCACCAGGGCACCGTAGATGTCGTTCGGCGCGTCCCACTCTTTGGTCCACAGGAAGGAGAAACCGAATTTCTGGATGCTCGGCCATGAGGAGAAAATCAGAGACACGATAATGCCGCCCAGCAGCAATAGCACAATCAGCGCAGCCAGTTTTACCAGCGCGCTGAAAATCATGTCACCTTTTTTACCCGGAGGGTTAAATGCAGGCTTGGTTGCAGCCATAAATTACTCTTCTGTTTGAGACGTTTTTACGAATATGCCCGGTGGCGCTGACGCTTACCGGGCCTACAGCTTAACCGTAGGGCGGGTAAGCGCAGCGCCTCCCGCCATCTTCGTTAAATATATCCTGTTAGTACAGCGCTTTACCGCTGCTGTCTTTCACGTTGGTTTTCCATGCAGCACGAATCTGCTCAACCACGCTGTCCGGCAGGGTGGCGTAATCCAGGGCGTTAGCCTGTTTGCCGCCGTTTTTGTACGCCCAGTCGAAGAACTTCAGCACTTCGGTGCCCTGCTCAGGTTTCTTCTGCTCTTTGTGAACCAGGATGAAGGTGGTAGAGGTGATTGGCCATGCACCTTCGCCTTTCTGGTTAGTCAGATCCTGCGCGAACGATTTGCTCCAGTCAGCGCCTTTCGCAGCGTTAGCAAAGTTCTCTTCGGTCGGACTAACCGGTTTGCCGTCGGCTGAAACCAGTTTGGTGTAGGACAGGTTGTTCTGCTTAGCGTACGCATACTCTACGTAACCAATTGAGCCAGGCAGACGCTGTACGAACGCGGCGATACCGTCGTTACCTTTACCGCCCAGACCGGTTGGCCAGTTAACGGTAGAGCCGGAGCCGACTTTAGACTTCCACTCTTCGTTCACTTTTGCCAGGTAGCTGGTGAACACGAAAGAGGTACCGGAACCATCCGCACGGCGAACCACGGCGATGTTCTGAGAAGGCAGCTTCAGGCCTGGGTTGAGTTTAGCGATCGCTTCGTCATCCCATTTTTTGATTTTGCCCAGGTAGATGTCACCCAGGGTTTTGCCGTCCAGCACCAGCTCACCCGACTTCACGCCCGGCAGGTTGATGGCCAGGACCACGCCACCGATCACGGTCGGGAACTGGAACAGGCCTTCCTGAGCCAGTTTGTCATCAGACAGCGGAGCGTCTGATGCGCCGAAATCAACCGTGTTCGCGGTAATTTGTTTAACGCCACCGGAGGAGCCGATACCCTGATAGTTAACCTTGTTACCGGTTTCTTTCTGGTAGGTATCCGCCCATTTGGCATACACCGGCGCAGGGAAGGTTGCACCAGCGCCAGTCAGGCTTGCTTCTGCAAATACAGAGAACGCGCTCAGAGATAAGGTCGCGGCGACAACAGTTGCGACAGTGGTACGCATAACTTTCATAATGTCTCCTGCAAGATTTTCGTAAATCGTTGTTTAGTGGCTACGATGAGCAAAATAGGACAAACAGGTGACAGATAAATGTACGAATTATGACAGTTTTATGACAACGAAAATTTCACTTAAAAACCAGCAAAAGAAAGCTTAATTTTCATCGTGTTAGCCACTTTTATGACAAGACGTTTTCAGAAATATTTTCTTTATGTGACACTGAAAAAAGTAGCTGAAGATGACAAATTGTCATTATTAAAAATGAGAAAGGATTGATGAAAAACAAACCGGGCGGGATAAAAAAGCTCCACCCGAAGGTGGAGCCTGAAGGGATTATTCTACGGTAACCGATTTCGCCAGGTTACGCGGCTGGTCAACGTCGGTGCCTTTGATCAGCGCAACGTGATAGGCCAGCAGCTGCAGCGGAACGGTGTAGAAGATTGGTGCAATCACCTCTTCCACATGCGGCATCTCGATGATGTGCATGTTGTCATTGCTGACAAAACCGGCATCTTTGTCGGCGAAGACGTACAGGACACCACCGCGGGCGCGGACTTCTTCGATGTTAGATTTCAGTTTTTCCAGCAGTTCGTTGTTTGGTGCCACAACGATGACCGGCATATCCGCGTCAATCAGCGCCAGCGGGCCGTGTTTCAGCTCGCCTGCCGCATAGGCTTCAGCGTGAATGTAGGAGATCTCTTTCAGCTTCAGCGCGCCTTCCAGCGCAATCGGATACTGATCGCCACGACCCAGGAACAGGGCGTGATGTTTGTCAGAGAAATCTTCCGCCAGCGCTTCAATACGTTTGTCCTGAGACAGCATCTGCTCAATACGGCTCGGCAGCGCCTGCAGGCCGTGAACGATATCGTGCTCAACGGAAGCATCTTCGCCTTTCAGGCGCGCCAGCTTCGCCACCAGCATCAGCAGAACGGTCAGCTGAGTGGTAAACGCTTTGGTGGAGGCCACGCCGATTTCGGTACCCGCTTTGGTCATTAGCGCCAGATCGGATTCACGCACCAGCGAGGAGCCAGGGACGTTACAGATGGCCAGCGAGCCCAGGTAACCCAGCTCTTTAGAGAGACGCAGCGCGGCCAGCGTGTCCGCCGTTTCGCCGGACTGGGAAAGGGTGATCATCAGGCTGTTACGACGCACAGCGGATTTGCGATAGCGGAATTCAGATGCGATTTCCACATCGCACGGCACGCCCGCCAGGGATTCAAACCAGTAGCGAGAAACCATACCGGAGTTGTAGGAGGTGCCGCAGGCCACGATCTGAATATGCTCGACCTTGCCTAGCAGTTCGTTCGCGTTTGCGCCCAGCTCGCTCAGGTCAACCTCACCGTGGCTGATGCGCCCGGTCAGGGTGTTTTTGATGGCGTTTGGCTGCTCGTAAATCTCTTTCTGCATGTAGTGACGGTAAGCGCCTTTGTCGCCCGCGTCGTACTGCAGATTCGATTCGATCTCCTGACGTTTCACCTGCTCGCCTTTGGTATCGAATACGGTCACGCTGCGGCGAGTTACTTCCGCGATATCACCCTCTTCGAGGAAGATAAAGCGACGGGTAACCGGCAGGAGCGCCAGCTGGTCAGAAGCGATGAAGTTTTCGCCCATGCCCAGACCGATAACCATCGGGCTACCGGAACGCGCGGCCAGCAGCGTGGACGGGTCGCGGGAATCCATGATTACCGTACCGTACGCACCGCGCAGCTGAGGGATAGCACGCAGCACCGCATCACGCAGTGTGCCGCCCTGCTCCAGCTCCCAGTGCACCAGGTGAGCAATCACTTCGGTGTCAGTTTCAGAGACGAAGGTGTAGCCGCGTGCTTTCAGTTCTTCGCGCAGCGGTTCGTGGTTTTCGATAATGCCGTTGTGCACGACCACGATGTGTTCAGACACATGCGGGTGCGCGTTACCTTCAGACGGTTCGCCGTGCGTCGCCCAGCGGGTGTGCGCAATACCGGTACCACCGTGCAGCGGATGTTCTTCCGCGGCCTGGGCCAGCATCTGCACTTTACCGAGACGACGCAGACGGGTCATATGACCTTCTGCATCGACGACAGCCAGACCGGCTGAGTCGTAACCACGGTATTCCAGACGACGTAAACCTTCGAGAAGGATTTCAGCAATATCACGCTGCGCAACTGCGCCAACAATTCCACACATAATTTTAGATTCCGAATTTAGGCATTATGCCTGCGTTGTCGCTGACCTGTATTTGCCCTTTCCGGGCGCCCCGAGCCTTGTAGAGAGTGGGGTTATTTTTATGGGTACTGCTTGTGGGGGGAGATATATATTTATCTCCTCTCCCGGGTTTGCCTGATGACGGCTACGCCTTATCAGGCCTACTCAATCGTAGGGCGGGTAAGCGTAGCGCCACCCGCCTTGTTGTTACTTTTTCTTCACCGGGCGTTTCCAGCCCTGCTTGCTGACCTGCGGAACGCGGCTTAACACCAGCTCGTTCTCGGCCACATCGCGCGTAACGGTTGTTCCGGCGGCAATGGTCACCCCGTTACCCACGGTAACAGGCGCCACCAGCTGCGTATCGGAGCCAACGAACACGTCGTCACCGATGATGGTTTTAAACTTATTCGCGCCGTCATAGTTACAGGTAATAGTCCCTGCACCAATATTCACGTTATTGCCAATTTCCGCGTCGCCCAGGTAGGTCAGATGACCGGCTTTCGAGCCTTTACCCAGACGCGCTTTTTTCATTTCCACGAAGTTACCCACGTGAGCGCCTTCCAGCAGCTCAGCGCCCGGGCGCAGACGCGCAAACGGGCCGATGGTACAGGCGGCATCCAGACGGGCATCTTCCACCACGCTGTACGGGCTGATTTCGCAGTCGTCGCCGATGACGCTGTTTTTAATCACGCAGCCGGCGCCAATTTTGACGCGATTGCCCAGCGTGACGTGACCTTCGAGGATAACGTTAGTATCAATCTCAACGTCACGCCCGTGAGATAACGAACCACGCAGATCGAAACGTGCCGGATCGCGCAGCATCACGCCCGCCAGCAGCAGTTTTTCGGCCTGCTCGGACTGATAAATACGCTCAAGACGGGAAAGCTGCAGGCGGTTGTTCACGCCGTCCGTTTCGCTAATGCGCGCCGGATGAACGGCGGCAATTTCACGCCCTTCGTGGTACGCCATCGCAATGATGTCGGTGATGTAGTATTCACCCTGCGCGTTGTTGTTGTTGAGTTTGGACAGCCAGCGCTTCATATCCGCGCCATTGGCAATCAGGATACCGGTGTTGATCTCCTGAATCTGGCGCTGTTCGTCGCTGGCATCTTTATGCTCAACAATACCCGTGACGTTGCCGTTTTCACGGGTGATGCGGCCATAACCGCTTGGATCGTCCAGCACGACGGTCAACAAACCGATGCCACCCTGCGGTTTGGCTTCACGCAGGCGAGTCAGGGTTTCAACGGAGATCAGCGGAACATCGCCGTAGAGCATCAAAATGTCTTCGTCATCCGCAAAGAAGGGCGCTGCCTGCTGCATCGCATGGCCTGTACCCAACTGTTCGGCCTGAAGCACCCAGTTGAGCTTGTCATCGCTCAGCGTCTTTTTAAGCAGATCGCCGCCGTGGCCGTAAACCAGGTGGACCTGACTGGCACCCAGTTCATTCGCTGCATCAATGACATGCTGCACCATTGGCTTTCCTGCAAGCGTGTGGAGCACCTTAGGCAGATCGGAATACATGCGGGTCCCTTTGCCAGCGGCAAGGATCACCACGCTCATCGCACTGTTTGACATACGCATCCTGACGGTAGTTTGAGTGTGAAGTAAAAACGTTTGATGCTTAAAATTCTACATCTTTTTCATCATGAATTAAGGCCGAAAAAAAAAGCCAGCCTGGTATCCAGACTGGCTTTTGTGCTTTTCAAGCCGGTGTTACATCGCTTTTTTGGTCAACTCGATAACGCGCAGTTTCGCGATCGCTTTGGCCAGCTCCGCAGACGCCTGAGCGTAATCCACGTCACCATGAGAGCTGCTAATGTGCTCTTCAGCCTTACGCTTCGATTCCAGGGCTCGCGCTTCGTCGAGATCCTGGCCACGGATAGCGGTATCGGCCAGAACGGTCACACTGCCAGGCTGCACTTCAAGAATGCCGCCGGACAGATAGATAAACTCTTCGTGACCGAACTGTTTAACGATGCGGATCATACCAGGCTTAATGGCGGTGAGCAGCGGTGCGTGACCCGGGAAAATACCCAGTTCACCTTCACTACCCGTTACCTGGATTTTCTCGACCAGACCAGAGAACATTTGTTGCTCTGCGCTGACGACGTCCAGGTGGTAAGTCATTGCCATATCACCCTCCGATTAAGGCGTTAAAGTTTTTTGGCTTTTTCCACGGCTTCGTCGATGGAACCAACCATGTAGAACGCCTGCTCCGGCAGGTGATCGTATTCGCCTTCCATGATGCCTTTAAAGCCACGGATGGTGTCTTTCAGGGAAACGTATTTACCCGGAGAACCGGTGAATACTTCCGCAACGAAGAATGGCTGGGACAGGAAGCGCTGGATCTTACGCGCACGTGCTACCACCAGTTTGTCTTCTTCAGACAGTTCATCCATACCCAGGATGGCGATGATGTCTTTCAGTTCCTGGTAACGCTGCAGCAGGGACTGTACGCCACGCGCGGTGTCGTAGTGTTCCTGACCCACAACCAGTGGATCCAGCTGACGGCTGGTGGAGTCCAGCGGGTCAACGGCTGGGTAGATACCCAGAGACGCGATCTGACGGCTCAGTACCACGGTTGCATCTAAGTGCGCAAAGGTGGTTGCTGGAGATGGGTCAGTCAAGTCATCCGCAGGTACGTATACCGCCTGAACGGAGGTGATAGAACCGGTTTTGGTAGAGGTGATACGTTCCTGAAGAACACCCATCTCTTCCGCCAGCGTAGGCTGATAACCTACCGCTGAAGGCATACGACCCAGCAGTGCAGATACTTCCGTACCGGCCAGGGTGTAACGATAGATGTTATCAACGAACAGCAGAACGTCACGGCCTTCGTCACGGAACTTCTCAGCCATAGTCAGACCGGTCAGCGCAACGCGCAGACGGTTTCCTGGTGGCTCGTTCATCTGGCCGTAAACCAGGGAAACTTTGTCCAGAACGTTGGAGTCGGTCATTTCGTGGTAGAAGTCGTTACCCTCACGAGTACGTTCACCTACGCCCGCAAACACAGAGTAACCGGAGTGCTCGATCGCGATGTTACGGATCAGCTCCATCATGTTTACAGTTTTACCAACACCCGCACCACCGAACAGACCGACTTTACCGCCCTTCGCGAACGGACACATCAGGTCGATAACTTTGATACCGGTTTCCAGCAGTTCCTGAGAGCTGGACAGCTCTTCGTAGGAAGGTGCCGCGCGGTGGATAGCCCAACGCTCTTCTTCACCGATGTCGCCTTTCATGTCGATTGGTTGACCCAATACGTTCATGATACGACCCAGTGTTGCTTTACCTACCGGGACTTCGATCGGGTGCTCAAGGTCTTTGACTTCCAGACCACGACGCAGACCGTCGGAAGAACCCATCGCGATGGTACGCACGATACCGCCGCCGAGCTGCTGCTGAACTTCCAGCACCAGGCTCTCGTTACCATTCTGTACCTCAAGCGCGTCGTACACGCGTGGTACGGCGTCCTGAGGGAACTCGACGTCCACCACGGCGCCGATTACCTGGACAATCTTTCCAGTAGCCATCTTGAATCCTCTACGTAATTCGTAAACCTGGTTAAACCGCGGCGGCCCCCGAGACGATCTCGGTGAGTTCCTGAGTAATGCTGGCCTGACGAGCTTTGTTGTAAACCAACTGCAGCTCTTTAATCAGGCTGCCGCCATTATCGGTCGCGGCTTTCATCGCCACCATTCGTGCGGCCTGCTCGCTGGCCAGGTTTTCTACAACGCCCTGATAAACCTGAGATTCAACGTAACGACGCAGCAGGGTATCCAGCAGCGGTTTCGGATCGGGTTCATACAGGTAATCCCAGGCTTTTTGCTTCAGCTCGTCATCTTCTGATGCCGGTAACGGCAGCATCTGAGTGAGCGTTGGAACCTGAGACATGGTGTTAATGAATTTGTTGCTGACAACGTACAGTCTGTCCAGACGGCCTTCATCATAGGCCTGCAACATCACTTTAACCGGGCCGATCAGTTCGGACAGGGACGGGTTATCACCCATACCGGTCACCTGAGCGACAATGTTGCCACCAACGGAGTTAAAGAAAGAGACGCCTTTAGAGCCGATCATTGCGATATCGCACTGAACGCCTTTTTCAGACCATGCTTTCATATCCGCCAGCAGTTTTTTGAACAGGTTAATGTTCAAGCCGCCACACAGACCACGGTCGGTCGACACCACCAGGTAGCCCACGCGCTTAACGTCGCGTTCTTCCAGGTAAGGGTGCTTATATTCCAGATTACCGTTTGCAAGGTGACCAATCACTTTGCGCATGGTTTCTGCATAAGGACGGCTGGCCGCCATGCGATCCTGCGATTTACGCATTTTGGAAGCGGCGACCATCTCCATCGCTTTAGTGATCTTTTGCGTGTTCTGGACGCTTGCGATCTTACTACGTATCTCTTTTGCGCCGGCCATGAGCTTCTCCTCAATGCCAGGCGGCTTGTCCTGAGACAAGCCGCCGGACGATTACCAGGATTGGGTTGCTTTGAAGGAATCGAGGATAGCTTTCAGCTTGCCTTCGATTTCGTCGTTATAGCCACCGGTCTGGTTGATCTCTTGCATCAGCGGAGCGTGATCACGGTCGACGTAAGCCAGCAGAGCGGCTTCGAAGCTACCGATTTTCGCCAGTTCCACATCTTCGAGGTAACCGCGTTCAGCCGCGAACAGTACCAGGCCCTGCTGAGCAACAGACATTGGTGCGTACTGTTTCTGCTTCAGCAGCTCGGTCACTTTCTGACCGTGGCTCAGCTGTTTACGGGTTGCTTCGTCCAGATCGGATGCGAACTGAGAGAACGCAGCCAGTTCACGATACTGTGCCAGCGCGGTACGGATACCACCGGACAGTTTCTTGATGATCTTGGTCTGAGCAGCACCACCAACACGGGATACGGAGATACCCGGGTTAACCGCCGGACGAATACCGGAGTTAAACAGGTTGGTTTCCAGGAAGATCTGGCCATCGGTAATAGAGATTACGTTGGTCGGAACGAACGCAGAAACGTCACCCGCCTGGGTTTCAATGATCGGCAGAGCGGTCAGAGAGCCCGTTTTACCCTTCACTTCACCTTTGGTGAAGTTCTCGACGTATTCCGCGTTAACGCGGGAAGCACGCTCCAGCAGACGAGAGTGGAGGTAGAATACGTCGCCAGGGAACGCTTCACGTCCAGGTGGACGACGGAGCAGCAGGGAAACCTGACGATAAGCAACAGCCTGTTTAGACAGGTCATCGTATACGATCAGCGCATCTTCACCGCGGTCACGGAAGTATTCGCCCATTGCGCAACCGGCGTATGGCGCCAGGTATTGCAGTGCAGCGGATTCAGACGCAGTTGCTACCACAACGATGGTGTTAGACAGTGCACCGTGCTCTTCCAGTTTACGGACCACGTTGGAAATGGTGGACGCTTTCTGGCCGATGGCCACGTACACACATTTGATACCGGAGTCACGCTGGTTGATGATGGCGTCGATTGCCATCGCGGTTTTACCGGTCTGACGGTCACCGATGATCAGTTCACGCTGACCACGACCGATTGGGATCATGGCATCAACGGACTTATAACCTGTCTGAACAGGCTGATCTACGGACTGACGGTCGATAACGCCTGGTGCGATAACTTCGATTGGGGAGAAGCCATCGTGCTCAACCGGACCTTTACCGTCGATTGGCGCACCCAGGGTGTTAACAACGCGACCCAGCAGGCCACGGCCAACCGGCACTTCCAGAATACGGCCAGTACACTTAACCTTCATGCCTTCGGCGAGGTCAGCGTATGGACCCATCACAACTGCACCTACGGAGTCGCGCTCCAGGTTCAGTGCGATAGCGTAACGGTTACCCGGCAGGGAAATCATCTCACCCTGCATACAATCGGCCAGGCCGTGGATGCGGATAACACCGTCACTTACAGAAACAATAGTACCTTCGTTGTGAGCTTCACTCACAACACTGAACTGAGCAATGCGCTGCTTGATCAGTTCGCTGATTTCGGTGGAATTCAGTTGCATGCTCCAGTCCCCTTAAGACTGCAAGACGTCTGCAAGGCGTTCAAGACGGCCGCGTACGCTGCCATCAATGACCATATCACCCGAACGGATGATTACGCCTGCCATTACAGACTTATCGATTTTGCAATTCAGCTTAACTTTGCGTGACAGACGTTTTTCCATCGCGGCGGTGATTTTCGCAAGCTGTTCGTTACTCAGTTCAGTCGCAGAAGTCACTTCAACTTCCGCGGTTGCTTCACTAAGGGCACGTAAGTGCTCAAACTGCTCGAGAACATCCGGGAGCACACGGAGACGACCATTTTCTGCCATGACCTTAATCAGGTTCTGGCCGTTGGCATCCAGTTGCTCTCCGCACACGGCGATAAACGACGCGGCGAGAGTTTCAGGTGCTAACGCACCGGAAAGCAACTCAGCCATTTGTTCGTTTTTCGTCACCTCAGCGGCAAACGCCAGCATATCCTGCCAGCGATCGACATTTTGGTGTTCGACAGCAAAGTCAAAAGCTGCTTTGGCGTAGGGGCGAGCTACCGTAACAAATTCAGACATCAGCCCCTCCCTCCTTACAGTTCAGCGACAAGTTTGTCCACGATGTCGCTGTTAGCAGCTTCATCCACGGAACGTTCGATGATCTTCTCGGCGCCAGCAACAGCCAGAATCGCAACCTGCTTACGCAGTTCTTCACGAGCACGTTTACGCTCAGCATCAATTTCTGCCTGAGCCTGTGTCACGATCTTAGTACGTTCCTGTTCTGCTTCAGCTTTGGCTTCGTCCAGGATCTGCGAACGGCGTTTGTTAGCCTGTTCGATGATTACCTGAGCTTCCGCTTTCGCTTTTTTCAGCTGGTCTGTCGCGTTGGCCTGTGCAAGGTCCAAATCTTTCTTAGCGCGTTCTGCAGAAGCCAGACCGTCAGCAATTTCTTTCTGACGTTTTTCGATGGCAGCCATTAAAGGCGGCCATACATACTTCATGCAGAACCAGACAAAGAGAATAAACGCGATGGCCTGGCCGAGGATTGTTGCGTTCATGTTCACAGCACAATACCTCTTTAATTTCTGTGGCTTAGGGTTTTAAAACTACTACTACGCGACAGCAAACATCACGTACAGACCCAGACCTACAGCGATCATTGGGATAGCATCCACCAGACCCATAACGATAAAGAACTGAGTACGCAGCAGAGGAATCAGATCAGGTTGACGCGCTGCGCCTTCCAGGAATTTGCCCCCGAGGATGCCGATACCGATCGCAGCACCGATAGCCGCCAGACCCATCATCACAGCGGCAGCCATGTACAGCAGATCCATATTCAGGTTTTCCATGACAGTCTCCAGTTTGTTTCAATTAAAACGTAGTAGTGTTGGTAAAAAATCAGTGCTCTTCAGACGCCATCGACAGATAGACGATCGTCAGAACCATGAAGATAAAGGCTTGCAGCGTAATGATCAGGATGTGGAAAATGGCCCATGGCACATTAAGAATCCACTGTGACCACCACGGCAGAAGACCCGCGATCAGAATGAAAATCAGCTCACCCGCATACATGTTGCCGAACAGTCGCAGACCCAGTGAAACAGGTTTGGACAGCAGGCTAACGCCTTCCAGGATCAGGTTGACCGGAATAAACGCCCAGTGGTTGAACGGCTGCAAGGTAAGCTCTTTCACAAAGCCGCTTACGCCTTTCATTTTGATGCTGTAGAAAAGAATCAGGATAAATACGCCCAGCGCCATCGACAGGGTGATGTTCACGTCCGCAGACGGTACAACACGCAGCGCAGGCAGGCCGAAGATGTGCTCGCCGATAAACGGCAGCAGATCGATTGGCAGCAGGTCCATCAGGTTCATCAGGAAGACCCAAACGAACACGGTCAGGGCCAGCGGAGCAATCAGCTTGCTCTTGCCATGGTACATGTCTTTGACGCTGCCATGGACGAAGCCGATGATCATTTCGATGAAGGTCTGGAATTTCCCTGGTACACCGCTGGTCGCTCGTTTAGCAACACCGCGGAACATGGCCAGGAACAGAAGACCCAAAACCACCGAGAAGAACATGGAGTCGATGTTGATCGTCCAGAAGGTGGCCGGGGGGTTATGTGGATCCACCAGCGAGAATGTACGCAGGTCCAGCTGAAGGTTATTCAGATGGTGACCTATGTAATCCTGCGGCGTCATATTTTCTGAAGCCATGATGCCTTTTACCCTTTGTTATTGATTACAGCTGGAGCCAGAACTTGTACCACCAGCACCAAAACCCACGTTGCTATCAGCGGCATGAAGACCACTTTCAAAACCGCCAGCGCCATCACCAGTAGAGCAAAGGTCAGCAACACCTTACACACTTCGCCGAGGGCGAAGGACCAGGCCACGCGGCCTTTGGCGGGTGTATGCGCCTGATGACGCCAGGCAAAATTCATAAACAACACGTTTGGCAGCACAACCGCCAAACCCCCGCACACGGCGGAGATGCCCCAGAAGGGGTCTTTGAGGCTAAACAGCAGTCCACTTGCTATCACAGCCAGAAACTGAACGAACAGAAGCTTACGAGCAACGTTTCTACTCAAGAGCGACACAGACATCACGTTTTTACTCCTGCTCCCTTCGAGGTATGCCGCGTGTCGTATAAAACGTCCTTTAAGGCTCAGAGTCAAGCATCAAAAAGCGGTCAAATTATACGGTGCGCACCCGTGATTTCAAACATTAAGTAGCGAAAAGGTGAATAAATGTTTAAATATTTTTCCCCACCGCTATTTTTTAACTTTCGCTGAAAGCGTCAACCTTCGACCAAAACTGCAAACAGCGCGAAAACGTTGACGATAAAGCGTGCACGAGATCACAAAACACACATTTGCGATAAGGTTGTATTTATCAAAGACGCAAATCGCATAAATTTATCTTTATGAAATTAAACGCAAAACGTCGTAACTATTTTCAAAACAGCCCAGTACACAATAAAAACCTTTTATTGACATTCTTAATAAATATTTAACATTGCGTTCTGGTTACTGTCTTCCACTTTTAGCAGACTTATATTTTCACAGATGACTATCTTCTCGGTGAATAATAGGCGCTACGTTAACCGGGAGAAAAACCTTAGTGAAAAAGAGGTTAAATGCTCACCGGTAAATCCCCGGTAGTTGTGCTGTTTTTTAACATGCTAAGAACAGCACAAATTCCACATTTTTTATTAATTTTTTAAAAATTGTTTGGCTTAATTATCACCAGATGACGTTCCCCATCGAGCTGAGGAATGTTTAATTTCTCGATGGATTCAACAGCAAATCCATCCGGAAGCTGTTCAATCTCATCGCCTGGCAACTGCCCTTTCAGCGCATAGAAGCGGCCGTTCTCTGCAGGCAAGTGCTTACACCAGCTCACCATATCGTTGAGCGAAGCAAACGCGCGGCTGATAACACCGTCAAACGGCGGCTCCGCCGGGAACTCCTCTACCCTGCTCTGCACGGGCGTGATGTTCTCAAGCTTCAGCTCATGCTGTACCTGACGTAAAAAGCGCACGCGCTTGCCGAGGCTGTCCAGCAGCGTGAAGTGGCTCTCAGGGCGAACAATCGACAGCGGAACGCCCGGTAAACCAGGTCCCGTCCCCACGTCGATGAAACGCTCACCTTTCAGCCAGGGGGCAACCACAATGCTATCGAGAATATGGCGTACCAGCATCTCGTTGGGGTCACGTACTGAGGTCAGGTTGTACGCTTTGTTCCATTTGTTCAGCATATCGACATAGGCCACCAGCTGGTTTTTCTGGTGATCGGTGAGCGAAATACCTGCCTGATCCAGCAGACGAGAGAGTTTGTTGAGCACGGTGAATACCTGTTTAGAGATTTTTCGCCCAGTGGCGCTGCCGCTTACCGGGCCTACGAATAAGTAGGGCGGGTAAGCGAAGCGCCACCCGCCAAAAGCAATGTCAATTACGCGCTGCGGCGCAACATACCTTGCTTTTTCAGCCAGACCAGCAGGATCGAAATCGCCGCAGGGGTAACCCCCGAGATGCGTGATGCCTGGCCGATCGACACCGGTTTGTGATCGTTTAGCTTGGCGATCACTTCGTTGGAGAGACCCGTCACCTGGCGGTAGTCCAGCATTTCCGGCAGCAGCGTGTTTTCGTTACGCTGCTGTTTTTCGATCTCATCCTGCTGACGCGCGATGTAACCTTCGTACTTCACCTGGATCTCAACCTGCTCTGCCGCTTCAGCATCTTCCAGTCCCGGCGCGAACGCGGTCAGTTTAACCAGGTTCTCGTAGGTGACTTCAGGACGGCGCAGCAGATCTTCCCCGCTGGCTTCACGCGACAGCGGCGCTGTTAATTGAGCGTTTACTTCGGCAGCGGTTTCCGCCTGCGGATTCACCCAGGTGGTTTTCAGGCGCTGGCGTTCCTGTTCAATGCGCTCCAGCTTCTCGTTAAAGCGCGCCCAGCGTTCGTCATCCACCAGACCCAGCTCGCGGCCCATTTCGGTCAGACGCAGGTCGGCGTTATCTTCGCGCAGCATCAGGCGATATTCCGCGCGAGAGGTAAACATACGGTACGGTTCTTTGGTACCCAGCGTGCAGAGATCGTCAACCAGCACGCCCAGATACGCCTGAGAACGGCCTGGCGCCCAGCCCTCTTTCTCAGCGGAGAAGCGTGCGGCGTTCAGACCGGCAAGCAGACCCTGTGCAGCCGCTTCTTCGTAGCCGGTGGTGCCGTTAATCTGACCCGCGAAGAACAGACCGTGGATGAATTTGCTTTCCAGGGTTGGCTTCAGGTCACGCGGATCGAAGAAATCGTACTCAATAGCGTAGCCAGGGCGAACGATTTTCGCATTCTCCATCCCCTGCATTGAGCGAACAATTTGCATCTGCACATCGAACGGCAGGCTGGTGGAGATGCCGTTCGGGTAAATTTCGTTTGAGGTCAGCCCTTCCGGCTCCAGGAAGATCTGGTGCTGGTTACGATCGGCAAAGCGCATCACTTTGTCTTCGATCGACGGACAGTAGCGTGGGCCGATCCCTTCGATCACGCCAGCATACATGGGGCTGCGATCGAGGTTATTGCGGATCACGTCATGGGTTTTCTCGTTGGTATGCGTGATGTAGCACGGTACCTGCTGCGGATGTTGCGCCGCATTGCCCATGAACGAGAAGACCGGCATTGGGTTATCACCGTGCTGTTGCGCCAGCACGCTGAAATCAATGGTGCGCGCATCAATACGCGGCGGCGTACCGGTTTTCAGGCGGCTGACGCGCAGCGGCAGTTCACGCAGACGACGAGACAGGGGAATAGACGGCGGATCGCCGGCACGGCCACCGCTGTAGTTATCCAGACCGATATGAATTTTACCGTCAAGGAATGTGCCCACGGTCAGCACCACGGCTTTCGCACGGAATTTGAGGCCCATCTGGGTCACGGCACCCACGACGCGATCGTTCTCAACGATAAGATCTTCAACAGCCTGCTGGAAGATCATCAGGTTCGGCTGGTTCTCCAGCGCGGTGCGCACAGCCTGACGGTAAAGCACACGGTCTGCCTGGGCACGGGTCGCACGCACAGCGGGACCTTTACTCGCGTTTAGTATCCTAAACTGGATGCCTGCATGATCGATCGCTTTCGCCATCAGGCCGCCAAGTGCATCCACTTCTTTTACCAGGTGTCCTTTCCCAATGCCGCCAATCGCCGGATTACAGGACATTTGTCCCAGCGTGTCGATATTGTGTGTCAAAAGCAGGGTCTGCTGACCCATACGCGCTGCGGCCATTGCGGCCTCAGTGCCTGCATGACCCCCGCCAATGATGATGACGTCAAAAGGATCCTGATAAAACATGGTGGTCTGCCTCGCGTAAAGCGGTATGAAAATGGATTGAAGCCCGGGCCGTGGATTCTACTCAACTTTAGTCTTTCGAGAAAGCATTGGGATCCTGGGCTATTAAAAAGAAGATCTTTTTATTTAGAGATCTGTTCTATTGTGATCTCTTATTAGGATCGCGAACTTGTGTGGATAAGTCCGATCTCATAAAGAAGATCATGCGGTTAGAAAGGATCGTTTGCTGTGAATGATCGGTGATCCTGGACAGTATAAGCTGGGATCAGATCGCGACTTTATACACAGGTCAAAAACAACACAACAGTTGTTCTTTGGATAACTACGGGTTAATACGAGCTTTTAACCAGAGTTATCCACATCTGTTCGCGCGATCTTTAATCATTTTTGAGTAAATTTTTCCATTCCGCGAGCCAGATCTCGGCTGGATCCTCCGGAATGTCATGATCGAGGATGTTGATCTTGAGCGTTTCACCCAGCTGTTTTGCTCCGCAGGAGGTTACAGCTGCTTCAACTTTCTCTATTGCCCCGCAAAAGGTGTCATATTCACGACTGCCGATCCCCACCGCGCCAAAACGGACGTTTGACAGGTCGGGCTGCTGTTCCAGCAGTTCGTCATATAAAGGTTGCAGGTTATCCGGCAGATCGCCCGCGCCGTGCGTGGAGGTGATCAGCAGCCAGACCCCGTCAGCCGGGAGATCTTCAAGCAACGGGCCGTGCAGGGTTTCCGTGGAAAAGCCCGCATCTTCCAGCTTTTCAGCCAGGTGTTCCGCTACGTATTCCGCACCACCAAGGGTGCTGCCGCTGATAAGGGTAATGTCCGCCATTGATCGCTCGCCCAGATAAAGAGACGGCCATTGTACGCTGTGAACGAGCTGGGATCTACCTGTGGAAAATGTGGGAATGAATTTGCCCGATCACGGGCGGATGGTACGCATGATCGGGTTTTGCAGGGAAATCAGCGTCTCGGTGGACTGAATTTCATCGATTGTTTGGATCTTGTTGATAAGTACCTGCTGGAGGGCGTCGATGGATCGGCACATGACCTTTATAAAGATGCTGTAGTGACCGGTGGTGTAATACGCCTCGGTGACCTCATCCAGCGCGTTCAGCCTCGCCAGGGCGGAAGGATAGTCTTTGGCGCTTTTAAGAATGATGCCGATGAAGCAGCAGACGTCGTAACCCAGATGTTTAGGACTGACGTCAATGCGTGCGCCGGTAATGATCCCCGCCTGTTTCATCTTCTCTACGCGAACGTGAATGGTCCCCGGGCTGACGCCAAACTGTTTCGCCAGCTCGGCGTAGGCGGTACGGGCATTGGCCATTAAGGCCTCCAGGATGCCGCGGTCGAGATTGTCGATCTGATAATTTTCCATAGCTTTTTCTTATGAAGATTAATGAATCACTCTATTCTAGCGTTTAATTTTATCGAATCAAAAGTGAAGGTGGCTTTTTGTTGATGAGTTATTGAATCTGATGCCATTTCTGTTGCTTAATCAATATCAACAGGACGCAGGAGTATAAATAATGAAAACCGCTTACATCGCAAAACAACGCCAGATCAGTTTCGTTAAATCCCATTTTTCCCGCCAGCTGGAAGATAAACTTGGGCTAATTGAAGTCCAGGCGCCGATTCTGAGCCGCGTGGGTGACGGGACCCAGGATAACCTGTCTGGATGCGAAAAAGCGGTACAGGTGAAAGTGAAAACACTGCCAGACGCCCAGTTCGAAGTGGTTCATTCCCTGGCGAAGTGGAAGCGTCAAACCCTGGGACAACACGACTTCAGCGCGGGCGAAGGGCTCTACACGCACATGAAAGCCCTTCGCCCCGATGAAGACCGCCTCACCCCAATTCACTCTGTCTATGTTGACCAGTGGGACTGGGAGCGCGTGATGGGTGACGGCGAGCGCCACGTTGGCACGCTGAAATCTACCGTTGAAGCGATCTACGCCGGGATCAAAGCAACCGAAGCGGCCGTGAGCAAAGAGTTTGGTCTGGCACCGTTCCTGCCGGATACGATCCACTTTGTTCACAGTCAGGAATTGCTGAGCCGCTTCCCGGGTCTGGATGCCAAAGGCCGTGAGCGTGCGATTGCTAAAGAGCTGGGCGCGGTATTTCTGATTGGGATCGGCGGCAAGCTGTCTGATGGCAAACGCCACGACGTTCGCGCGCCGGATTATGATGACTGGAGCACTGCGGGTGAGGGCGAGTTTGCCGGTCTGAACGGTGATATTCTGGTGTGGAACCCGGTACTAGAGGACGCATTCGAGCTTTCGTCTATGGGGATCCGCGTGGATGCTGACGCGCTGAAGCGCCAGCTGGCGGTCACCGGTGATGAAGATCGTCTCAAACTTGAGTGGCACCAGGCGCTGCTGCGCGGTGAAATGCCTCAGACGATCGGCGGCGGTATCGGCCAGTCCCGTCTGACCATGCTGCTGCTGCAATTACCCCATATCGGTCAGGTCCAGTGTGGCGTATGGCCGCAGCAGGTACGTGAAAGCGTCGGTTCTCTTCTTTAATTAACGCCGCCAGCGTCTGAGCAGGCGGCTACGCAGCCCGGTATCAAAGCGCCAGATATGATCGAAGATGCGCATGATGCCGGGTTTCCCATGGGCGGACATCGCCACCGCGTGAAAACGGTGCTGATGCACCCGCTGTAACTCCTTCACCTTATTCACTACGTCATCCGGCAGCCGCTGGGCAATAAAATCGGAAATCACCACCGCGTCAGCGTCGTACCAGTCGCCGCCCTGCATACGCTCCACAATGCTGCGAAAGCAGCTGGCCAGATCCGTGCCGCCGCGAAAACGCTGGCTCAGGAAGCGGATTGCCTGCTCGATCCCCTGCTGGTTCGTCAGCTCATAGCCCACAACCTCGCTGGAGAACAACATGATGAAGCAGCGACGGCGATCGGCGAGCGCCACGCGCATCAGCGCCAGACAGAACGCCTTCGCACACTGCTCGTTAAACCCGCCCATCGATCCGGACGTATCCACGCAAACTATGAATGGCCCGCGCGGCTGTTCATCAAAATCCTGATGGACCACCGGCCGTTGGCTGATTTTCTCGCGCCAGGCTTCGCCGTGCAGTCGGTATGTGAGAAGCTGTTTTTCCACCAGCCGACGATAGAACTCATACTCCAGCTCGGTCATCCCCAGCGTGCTCAGCTCGGTCGGCAGCAGACGTAAGATGTCGTCGCTTTGCTGCAATCCATCTACCTGCTCCGGCACGGTGGCCGGTTCGCGGACCAGCGTGCGGAAGGTTTCCATCGGCGCATCTTTCTTTGGGACCGATTTTGCCTCCCGCGAGCGCCCCAGCTGTTCTGCAAGCTTCATCAGCTCCGGCTGCTGCGTTAGAAAGTCGCCGTACTTGACGATCAGCTGGTAGTCACCGCGCTTCAACTGCCCGGCGCTCATGTCCCACAGACGTCCGGCGGCGTTTTCATTTTCTACCAGCACCTCTTCAAGCTGGCCGCTCAGCGTCATACGCTCCTGAACTTCGCTGAGCAGCTGTTCACGCTCTTCATCCAGCAGCTGCTGGTTCAGCGTTGTGGCCTGAACGACCAGGCTGAGGCGCCAGCGCTGTAGGAACAGGGTATGCAGCGCCGGGGTAAAGGTGGCGTTATCCGTGACCAGCGCCCGCGCCTGGCTGGCAAACGGAGAGTGGACTTTATCAAGCAGCGTAAGGGTTTGCGGCAGCTGGACGATAAACTGCGGTGTCGACAGCCGTTGGCACTGCTGATAGCTGGCGACCTCCTCCGTCAATTCAGGCGGGACTTCCGTCTCCTTAAACCGCTGACGAAGGTTATCGCGCCAGCGCGGGAGATCGTCGGTCATCGCTTTTTTGAGCTTAGGAAATTTTTCGAAGAAGGCCGCTAGCTGCGGCGACGCCAGGAGGGTAATAACCACCTCCTCGATCAGACCTTCCTCACTGACCGCCAGCATGACGTTGAGCGTATCCAGCGTTAGCATTGACGCGCCTGTTTTATCTGCGCGCTGACGTCCTGCAGGCTGGCTTCGATGCGACCTAACCAGTCGCTATGAATAAAGAGGCATTTTTGCTGCTCGCTAAAGCGGGTGTGCTGCTGGTGCCATTCGGTATCCAGCGCTTCCAGCTGCTGCTTGATCTCTTCCGGCACGCTATCGGAAGCGGCGCCCGGCAGCGCCAGGCGCGATCCCTGCAGGCTGACGTCGCGGATCACCAGATGCTGGCTGCTATCTACTTCCATATTCAGCGGCTGCGCGAAGCCGATGCCGTTGAGCTTGCCGCGGATCTCACCGCCCTTATCCAGCCACTGCGCCAGCGCCTCGCGCTCAATCGTAATGTGTACCACCTGCATGTCATGCAGTTTGAGCGGCTGCTGGAGCAGCAGCGTGAGCGTCGTACCAGCCAGATCGGCAGGAAGCTCGTAGTGCGGTTTGCGGGCGAACATGCCCCCCAGGCGATTCACTTTCAGCGCGGTTTTATCACTTTGCTGCTGCTGAAGCTGGATGCGCCGCTGGGCAATCGCCCCCAGCTGATTGAGCATCGCCTGCTGCCCCCAGGCGTGCCCGGTCATCAAAACGTCAAGCTGCTGCTGCATCAGGTTCATGCCTTCTGCATCATGCCAGAGGCAGTCTTTGAGCAGGATCAGGTCGATTGGCGCAACGGCGTCACGCCCGCTGAACAGGGCGCTGGCCTGCAGCAGACGGATCGCTTTTTTCCAGCGGCGATCGGAAACATAGGGCGCAGAAGGGAGGAGATCGAGCTGCTGACGCAGCAGATAGATCAGCTCAAATACGGCGTCAGGCAGTTTGATTTTGCTGATATCCTGCTGCCACTGGTGATACTCCTCATCGGTGACCTGTAGCGAAGCAGACACCGGATTTTCGTTCTCATCCTGCTGGCTTATCAGCAGGGAGCGGAAATTGGATTTATCCTGCACTTTGTCCAGCCACAGGCGGATCAGCATACGGTCATACAGCGCTTCCAGACTGCTGTCGGCTTCAGGCAGTTCGTTAGAGGCGGCCACCAGCAGGCGCATCGGGATTTTCTCTTCACTGGCGCCGTTACGGAACCGACGTTCGTTTATCGCCGTGAGCAGGGTGTTCAGAATAGCCGGTCCCGCTTTCCAGATCTCATCAAGAAAAACAATCTCAGCCTCCGGAAGATACCCTTCTGTCAGACGCTGATAGCGCCCCTCATCTTTCAATGCCTGAATAGAAAGCGGGCCAAAAACTTCTTCTGGGGTGGAAAACCGGGTCATGAGATATTCGAAGGCGCGGGCGTTCTGAAAAGCAAATTTTAGCCGGCGGGCGATCAGGCTTTTGGCAATGCCCGGAGGTCCCAGCAAAAACACGCTTTCACCGCTCAGCGCCGCCAGCAAACAGAGGCGAATGGCGTGGCTACGCTCGAAAAGGCCTTTCTCCAGCGCGCTGCTGAGGCGGGAAATTCTTTCTGCTAATAAATGTGAGTGAGCCATAATAGTTTTGCATCCTTTCGCCGTCGTGGCGGCCAATTGAAGCGAGTATAGACGTTTCAGTCAGGGCTGGTAATAGACTGAAGTGCGGCGCAATTTTCTTTGCGCTACATTAATGCGGTTGCATTTAGGGGTACGATTTTGCAATGAATCGTGCATACTGTGCGCTTTTTGTGGGCCAAGGGACCAGGAACACATTTGTTATTTAAACGAAAAGACTAGTCTATGAGCACTGATAATAAGCAATCATTACCCGCAATAACGCTTGCGGCGATCGGGGTTGTCTACGGTGATATCGGCACCAGCCCGCTTTATACGCTTCGTGAATGTTTGTCCGGCCAGTTTGGCTTTGGTGTTGAACGCGATGCCGTGTTTGGCTTCCTGTCCCTCATTTTCTGGCTGCTGATTCTGGTGGTTTCCGTTAAATATCTCTCCTTCGTTATGCGTGCAGATAACGCAGGTGAAGGTGGGATCCTGACCCTGATGTCCCTTGCCGGGCGCAATACCTCGGCCAGAATGACTTCAGTGCTGGTCATTATCGGCCTGATTGGCGGCAGTTTCTTCTACGGGGAAGTGGTGATAACGCCGGCTATCTCGGTGCTGTCGGCGATAGAGGGGCTGGAGATTATCGCGCCACAGCTCGATTCATGGGTGGTTCCGCTGGCCATTATTGTCCTAACGCTGCTGTTCATGATCCAGAAGCACGGTACAGGGCTGGTGGGCAAACTGTTTGCACCGATTATGCTGGCCTGGTTCCTGATCCTGGCGGCGCTTGGCTTGCGCAGCATTATCGCAAACCCGGAAGTGCTGCATGCGCTGAACCCTTACTGGGCCGTGCATTTCTTCCTCGAATATAAAGTGGTTTCCTTCGTGGCGCTGGGTGCCGTCGTGCTCTCCATCACCGGTGTGGAAGCGCTGTATGCTGACATGGGCCACTTCGGGAAACTGCCTATCCGCGTGGCATGGTTTATTGTGGTGCTCCCGTCGCTGGTGCTGAACTACTTCGGTCAGGGTGCGCTGCTGCTTAAAAACCCGGAAGCGATCAAGAACCCGTTCTTCCTGCTGGCCCCTGACTGGGCGCTGGTGCCGATGCTGATCCTGGCGACGCTGGCGACCGTCATTGCCTCTCAGGCGGTGATTTCCGGCGTGTTTTCTCTGACGCGCCAGGCCGTGCGTCTGGGTTATCTCTCACCGATGCGCATCATCCATACCTCAGAGATGGAGTCGGGTCAGATCTACATCCCGTTCATTAACTGGCTGCTCTATTTCGCAGTTGTCATTGTTATCGTCAGCTTCGAGCACTCCAGTAACCTGGCGGCGGCGTACGGTATTGCCGTAACCGGTACGATGGTGCTGACATCGCTTCTCTCCACCACGGTGGCGTACCGAAACTGGCACTGGAATAAATTACTCGTGGCGATGATTCTGGTGGGCTTCCTGTGCATCGACGTGCCGCTGTTCTCTGCGAACCTCGACAAAATTGTCTCCGGTGGCTGGCTGCCGCTGACGCTGGGTCTGGTGATGTTCATTGTCATGACCACCTGGAAAAGCGAGCGTTTCCGCCTGCTGCGCCGCATGCATGAGCACGGGAACTCTCTGGAGGCGATGATCGCCTCTCTGGAGAAATCCCCGCCGGTTCGCGTGCCGGGGACCGCGGTATATATGTCTCGCGCGCTGAACGTCATTCCGTTCGCGCTGATGCATAACCTCAAGCACAACAAAGTGCTGCACGAGCGCGTGATCCTGCTGACGCTGCGCACCGAAGATGCGCCGTATGTTCATAACGTCCGTCGCGTGCAGATTGAGCAGCTGTCGCCTACCTTCTGGCGCGTGGTGGCCAGCTACGGCTGGCGTGAAACGCCAAACGTGGAAGAGGTGTTCCACCGCTGCGGCCTGGAAGGGCTGAGCTGTCGGATGATGGAGACGTCGTTCTTTATGTCGCACGAGTCGCTGATCATCGGCAAGCGACCGTGGTATCTGCGCCTGCGTGGCAAGCTGTACCTCATCCTGCAGCGTAACGCCCTGCGTGCGCCAGACCAGTTTGAGATCCCGCCTAACCGCGTGATTGAGCTGGGAACGCAGGTAGAGATTTAAGTCTTTGTGCAGCCTGATGCCCTCACCCCGACCCTCTCCCACAGGGAGAGGGCGCAAACATAAAAAACGGTAACCTTGGGGTTACCGTTTTGCATTTACCTCCACTCCATTTCACTTAGCGAAACGTTTCGACGCCGATCACAAATCTGTTACGTCATGATGGTTTTCTGAACATTTCTGGGGCTACACTACTTTTAGCGAAACGTTTCGCTAGTGGAGCAAGAAAATGAAGAAAGGCACTGTACTCAACTCAGAAATCTCATCGGTTATTTCCCGTCTTGGGCATACCGATACGCTGGTGGTTTGCGATGCAGGCTTACCGGTTCCGCGCAGCACAACCCGTATCGATATGGCGTTAACGCAGGGTGTTCCTTCGTTTATGCAGGTACTGGAAGTCGTGACCGCGGAGATGCAGGTTGAGGCGGCCATTCTCGCGGCGGAAATCAAACAACATAATCCGCAACTCCACGAAACGTTGCTCAGCCACATTGAGCAACTGCAACAACACCAGGGAAACACCATAGAAATTCGTTACACAACGCACGAGCAGTTCAAACAACAAACCGCAGACAGTCAGGCGGTGATTCGCAGCGGGGAGTGTTCCCCGTATGCGAATATCATTCTCTGTGCTGGCGTCACCTTCTGAGGCCATCATGGACGCATTACTGCAACTCAAAGGGATCGATAAGTCGTTCCCGGGCGTAAAAGCCCTCTCCGGCGCGGCGCTGAACGTCTACCCCGGGCGCGTGATGGCGCTGGTGGGCGAAAACGGTGCAGGCAAATCCACCATGATGAAAGTGCTGACCGGTATCTACCAACGCGATGCCGGTTCACTCGTCTGGCTGGGCAAAGAGACCACCTTCACCGGCCCGAAATCCTCTCAGGAAGCTGGCATCGGTATTATTCACCAGGAGCTGAACCTAATCCCTCAGCTCACCATTGCGGAAAACATCTTCCTCGGCCGCGAGTTTGTTAACCGGTTCGGCAAAATCGACTGGAAAACCATGTATGCCGAAGCGGACAAGCTCCTGGCGAAGCTGAACCTGCGCTTTAAGAGCGACCGTCTGGTGGGCGATCTCTCCATTGGCGATCAGCAGATGGTGGAAATTGCCAAGGTGCTGAGCTTTGAGTCGAAGGTCATCATTATGGATGAACCGACCGATGCCCTGACCGATACCGAAACCGAATCCCTGTTCCGCGTGATCCGCGAGCTGAAGTCGCAGGGGCGCGGGATTGTCTATATCTCTCACCGCATGAAAGAGATCTTCGAAATCTGCGATGACGTCACCGTCTTCCGCGACGGGCAGTTTATTGCCGAGCGCGAAGTCGCCACGCTGACCGAAGATACGCTCATCGAAATGATGGTGGGACGTAAGCTCGAAGATCAGTATCCGCATCTGGATAAAGCGCCGGGTGAGATCCGCCTGAAGGTGGATAACCTCTGCGGCCCTGGCGTGAACGACGTGACCTTTACCCTGCGCCAGGGCGAGATCCTGGGCGTGGCGGGCCTGATGGGTGCCGGACGTACCGAGCTGATGAAAGTGCTTTACGGCGCGCTGCCGCGCACCAGCGGTTATGTCACTCTCGACGGCCATGAAGTGGTCACCCGCTCTCCGCAGGATGGTCTGGCGAACGGCATCGTCTATATCTCTGAAGACCGCAAACGCGACGGCCTGGTGCTGGGGATGTCGGTGAAAGAGAACATGTCCCTGACCGCGCTGCGCTATTTCAGCCGCAGCGGCGGTAGCCTGAAGCATAAAGATGAGCAGCAGGCGGTGAGCGATTTTATCCGCCTCTTTAACGTTAAAACCCCGTCGATGGAGCAGGCGATTGGCCTCTTATCCGGCGGTAATCAGCAGAAAGTGGCGATTGCGCGCGGGCTGATGACGCGCCCGAAAGTGTTGATCCTCGACGAGCCAACCCGCGGCGTGGACGTGGGCGCGAAGAAAGAGATCTATCAGTTGATTAACCAGTTTAAGGCCGACGGTCTGAGCATCATTCTGGTCTCTTCCGAGATGCCAGAAGTATTAGGCATGAGCGATCGCATTATCGTCATGCATGAAGGGCATCTCGGCGGTGAATTCACTCGCGAGCAGGCCACCCAGGAAGTTCTGATGGCTGCCGCTGTGGGCAAGCTTAATCGCGTGAATCAGGAGTAAGAAGATGACTACCCAGGCTGTTTCTGGTCGCCGCTATTTCACAAAGGCATGGCTGATGGAACAAAAATCGCTGATTGCCCTGCTGGTGCTGATCGCGATTGTGTCCACCATGAGCCCGAACTTTTTCACCGTTAATAACCTGTTCAACATCCTGCAGCAGACGTCGGTGAACGCCATTATGGCGGTCGGCATGACGCTGGTGATTTTGACCTCGGGTATCGATCTGTCCGTCGGTTCCCTGCTGGCGCTCACCGGCGCGATCGCCGCTTCGATTGTCGGCATTGAGGTCAACGCGCTGGTGGCCGTGGCCGCTGCCCTGGCGGCAGGCGCGGCGATTGGTGCCGTAACCGGGGTTATTGTGGCAAAAGGCCGCGTTCAGGCGTTCATCGCCACGCTGGTGATGATGCTGCTGCTGCGCGGTGTGACCATGGTTTACACCAACGGCAGCCCGGTTAATACCGGCTTCACCGATAACGCGGATCTGTTTGGCTGGTTCGGTATCGGTCGCCCGCTGGGTGTCCCGACGCCGGTCTGGATCATGGCTATCGTCTTCCTGGCGGCGTGGTACATGCTGCACCACACCCGTCTGGGCCGTTATATCTATGCGCTGGGCGGTAACGAAGCGGCAACGCGCCTGTCCGGTATCAGCGTTAATAAAGTCAAAATTATCGTTTACTCCCTGTGCGGTCTGCTGGCGTCACTGGCAGGCATCATCGAAGTGGCGCGCCTCTCCTCCGCGCAGCCGACGGCGGGTACGGGATATGAGCTGGATGCTATCGCGGCAGTGGTTCTGGGCGGTACGAGTCTTGCGGGCGGTAAAGGTCGCATTGTTGGGACATTGATCGGCGCACTGATTCTCGGTTTCCTGAATAATGGTTTGAATTTGTTAGGTGTTTCCTCCTATTACCAGATGATCGTTAAGGCAGTGGTGATTTTGCTGGCGGTACTGGTAGACAACAAAAAACAGTAACTGACGACACTACAGGACATCTTAGATATGAACATGAAAAAACTGGCTACCCTGGTTTCTGCTGTCGCGCTGAGCGCAACCGTAAGTGCTAACGCCATGGCGAAAGACACCATCGCGCTGGTTGTCTCTACCCTGAACAACCCGTTCTTCGTCTCCCTGAAGGACGGTGCGCAGAAAGAAGCGGACAAGCTGGGCTACAACCTGGTGGTTCTGGATTCACAGAACAACCCGGCGAAAGAGCTGGCTAACGTTCAGGACTTAACCGTTCGTGGCACCAAAATTCTGCTGATCAACCCAACCGATTCCGATGCCGTAGGTAACGCCGTGAAGATGGCAAACCAGGCGAAGATCCCGGTAATTACCCTGGACCGTCAGGCGTCTAAAGGTGAAGTGGTCAGCCACATTGCCTCTGATAACGTGCTGGGCGGCAAAATCGCGGGTGATTACATCGCGAAGAAAGCCGGCGAAGGCGCGAAGGTTATCGAACTGCAGGGGATTGCCGGGACTTCCGCAGCCCGCGAGCGTGGTGAAGGCTTCCAGCAGGCTGTGGCTGCACACAAATTCAACGTGCTGGCCAGCCAGCCGGCAGACTTCGACCGTACTAAAGGTCTGAACGTTATGCAGAACCTGCTGACCGCGCACCCTGACGTGCAGGCGGTATTCGCGCAGAACGACGAAATGGCGCTGGGCGCGCTGCGTGCCCTGCAGACCGCAGGTAAATCTGATGTGATGGTTGTCGGATTTGACGGCACGCCGGATGGTGAAAAAGCAGTAAACGATGGCAAACTGGCTGCGACCATCGCTCAGCTGCCTGAGCAGATTGGCGCCACTGGCGTTGAAACTGCCGACAAAGTGCTGAAGGGCGAAAAAGTTCAGGCCAAATACCCGGTTGACCTGAAGCTGGTCATCAAGCAGTAAAAGGCGAATCAGGCAGTCGCTGGCTGCCTGAGGGACACCAATAAAGAAAAGTGTGGCATACGCCACCGGGTAACACCGGTGGCGCTCTCAGATGGACAACCCAACCATGAAAACCGCAGGCAACCTCGTCGTCCTTGGCAGTATCAATGCCGATCACATTCTTAACCTTGAATCATTCCCTACACCGGGCGAAACCGTCACGGGTAACCAGTATCAGGTGGCATTTGGCGGTAAAGGTGCCAACCAGGCCGTCGCCGCCGGTCGCAGCGGGGCAAACATTGCGTTTATCGCCTGCACGGGTGATGACGATACCGGTGAGCGCGTACGCAAGCAGCTGGCGAGCGACAACATTGATATCGCACCGGTCAGCGTTGTTGCAGGGGAATCGACCGGCGTGGCGCTGATTTTCGTCAACGCTGAAGGTGAGAATGTTATCGGTATTCATGCTGGCGCTAACGCTGCGCTGACGACGGAACGCGTAGAAGCGCAACGTGCAATCATCGGCGGAGCCGAAGCCCTGCTGATGCAGCTGGAGTCACCGGTTGAAAGCGTGCTGGCCGCTGCCAAAATTGCGCATGAAAATCATACCACTGTCGTACTTAACCCTGCCCCAGCCCGTGTATTATCAGACGAGCTGCTGGCGCTGGTGGACATCATTACGCCGAACGAAACCGAAGCCGAAAAGCTGACGGGCATTCGCGTTGAAAATGATGACGATGCCGCGCGCGCCGCGCGTGCGCTGCACGATAAGGGCATCGGCACCGTGATTATCACCCTGGGTAGCCGTGGGGTGTGGGCAAGCGTCAATGGCGAAGGCCGCCGCGTGCCGGGCTTTAAGGTCAAAGCGATTGATACCATCGCGGCGGGAGATACCTTCAATGGTGCACTGGTGACCGCGCTGCTGGAAGGCAAGAGAATGGATGACGCTATCCGCTTCGCACACGCTGCTGCCGCGATTGCGGTGACGCGCAAGGGCGCACAGCCTTCCGTTCCGTGGCGTAAAGAGATCGATGAATTCTTAAGTCAGCAGGGGTAACGCTTGGCCACAATGAAAGATGTCGCCCGCATGGCGGGCGTTTCTACCTCGACGGTCTCTCACGTTATAAACAACGATCGCTTCGTCAGCGAGGCGATTCGGGAGAAAGTTGAAGCTGCGGTAAAAGATCTCAACTATGCGCCGTCTGCGCTGGCGCGCAGCCTTAAGCTCAACCAGACGCGCACCATCGGTATGCTGATCACCGCCAGTACCAACCCCTTTTATTCAGAACTGGTTCGCGGCGTGGAGCGCAGCTGCTTCGAGCGTGGCTACAGCCTTGTGCTGTGCAATACCGAGGGTGACGAGCAGCGCATGAATCGTAACCTGGAGACGCTGATGCAAAAACGCGTCGACGGTCTACTCCTGCTCTGCACCGAAACGCACCAGCCCTCGAAAGAGATCATCCAGCGCTATCCCTCGATTCCCACAGTGATGATGGACTGGGCGCCGTTCGACGGAACCAGCGATCTCATTCAGGATAACTCCCTGCTGGGCGGTGATATGGCGACTCAGCATCTGATTGATAAAGGCCACACTCGCATTGCCTGTATTACGGGGCCGCTGGATAAAACTCCGGCGCGTTTGCGTCTGGAAGGGTATCTCTCTGCCATGGAACGGGCGGGGCTTGCCATTCCTGATGGCTACCGGATCACCGGCGACTTTGAATTTAACGGCGGTTTCGAGGCGATGCAGAAACTGCTGGCGCAAAAGCCGCGTCCGCAGGCGGTGTTTATTGGTAACGACGCGATGGCGTTTGGTGCCTACCAGGCGTTGTATCAGGCGGGGCTACGCGTGCCTGATGATATGGCGGTGATTGGCTACGACGATATCGAACTGGCCAGCTACATGACGCCACCGCTGACCACGATCCATCAGCCAAAAGATGAACTGGGCGAGCTGGCCATCGATGTGTTGATCCACCGTATGGCGCAGCCCACGCTGCAGCAGCAACGCCTGCAGCTTACTCCTGTTCTGATGGAACGCGGTTCGGTTTAGCTTTCTCTTTGTGACGCTCTTTAATCAGGTTTCGGCCGTCTTTCGGTTTTAACAGCATAAAGACCAGCGCCGATACCACGGTAAGTGCGCCCATGGTGATAAAAGTATAGTGGAACTGCTCAACGGTATTTGCGCTGTCAAAACCTTCATAAAACCTCAGCACCGCTGCACTCACGGCAACCCCTAAACTGATCGACAGCTGTTGCGTTACCGCCAGCACGCTGTTGCCGCTGCTGGCGTTCTCGTCAGTCAGATCGGCGAGGGTGATGGTGTTCATCGATGTGAACTGCGTCGACATCGCCATGCCCAACACAAACAGCGGCAGGATCAGCATCCAGACGGGCAACGCGGCGGATTGCAGCGAGAACTGCGCAATCATCAGCCCGATAAAGACCGTCACGCCAACCAGCGTCTTACGATAGCCAAACCAGCGCAGCACCTGCGTTACGGTTGATTTTGCCAGGATCGAACCCATCGCTGTGGGCGCCATCATGCAGCCGGCAATCAGGGCCGGATAGCCGAAACCCACCTGCAGCATCAATGGCATCAGGAACGGTACGCAACCCGTCCCCAGACGAGACGCAATGTTGCCCGCAATCCCTACGGAAAACGTTCGGGTGTTAAAGAGTCCCAGGGAGATTAACGGCGTCGGGTGACGGCGCGCGTGACGTATATAAAGAAGGAATAGCAGAATACCGCCGAGGATAACGGAGAGCGCTAACCACGTTGCGACGATCTTCTCGCCAAACAGCTCCATCCCGCTGGAGAATAAGACCAGGCTCAGGCCAAACAGGAAAAAGCCCCCCATGTCGAAGCTGCGCCTTGGCGTGGTGAAGTTCGGCATATATTTGCGGGCATACAGCAGCCCCGCAACGCCAATCGGTATATTAATCAGGAAGATCCAGTGCCAGCTTGCCCAGGTGACAAACACGCCACCGAGTACCGGGCCAAGAATCGGGCCGACCAGGCCCGGCATGGTGACGAAGTTGAGCACGGGAAGCAGTTCGCTCCTGGGGTAGGCTCGCAGCAAGGCAAGGCGCGCCACCGGCATCATCATCGCGCCGCCAATGCCCTGCAGTACGCGGAAGATAACCAGCTCCGTTAAGGATGAGGAGAGCGCACAGGCCAGCGAACCGAGCGTAAAGAGCGTGACGGCCAGCATGAAAACTTTGCGGGTGCCAAAGCGGTCGGCCAGCCAGCCGCTGACCGGAATTAACATCGCGACCGTCAGGGTGTAGCTGATGATGGCGGACTGCATCGCCAGCGGGGAGCGGTTAAGGCTTTGCGCAATAGCGGGAAGCGCTGTGTTGAGGATGGTGGCATCCAGTGCCTGCATAAAAAACGCCATGGCTGCAATCCACGGCAATCCGGCCATGCTGCGCGCTTTTTTCTTTGTCATTTATTTACCTGCTGGTGGGTTGGCGCGGCCAGCAATGCCTGGCACGCACTCAGGGCTCGCTGCCCGTCGCTTTCCTGAATGGCATCCACTATCGCCTGATGCAAATCCAGTTTTACCACTTCGTTTTGTGTAATAGAGGTAAAGTAGGTGTGATACACCGAATGAAATAAAGAGGCAAAAGAGGTGAGGAACGGATTGGCGCTCATCATATAAATGTGTTCATGCCAGGCCATATCGACCTCAACCCAGCGTTCGCGGTTGAAGTGCTTTTTCAGAAACACCATCTCTTCCATCAGCGCGTTAAGCTGCGCTTTCTGCTCTGCTGTTCCTAGCGTGGCTGCAAGCAGACATGCCTGAGGTTCAAGGCTGCTGCGCATCACCAGAAAGTGATCGACGACCTGATGAAAGTTATCTTCCGTCATCCACCAGGAGAGCAGCTCCTGATCGAGAAAATTCCAGTTACTCTGTGGCATCACGCGTGTGCCAATACGAGGACGTGGAAGCACCATACCTTTTGCCGTCAGGGTTTTCACCGCTTCGCGCACAGCGGTACGGCTCACCCCAAACTGCTCACCCAGCTCCATTTCACCCGGCAGAATGCTACCCGGGGCATATTTACCCGCTAAAATCCGCTGGGCCAGCTTTTCTGCCAGCACGTACGACAGGTTTTTTTGGGCGGCCAGCTGTTGTGCGCTTAATGGCATCGCTTTTATTCCTTAAAGATTCATGCTGATAATTATGCCACCTCGAATGTGATTGTGGTTGCAGATACATCAAATAGAACAATTTGTAGCTTGATTTCACCTCTGTTGGTGAAAAAAAACGCGGATGGAAACTTTTTTTAAATTTCCTCTTGTCACGTTGGAATAACTCCCTATAATGCGCCTCCACTGACACGGAACAACGGCATACACGCCGCCGGGTCAGCAGAGAAAAGCGAAAATAAACGCTTGACTCTGAAGCGGGAAAGCGTAATATGCACACCCCGCGCCGCTGAGAAAAGCGAAGCGGCACTGCTCTTTAACAATTTATCAGACAATCTGTGTGGGCACTCAAAGTGACATGGATTCTTAACGTCCTCGGACGAAAAATGAATACCAAGTCTCTGAGTGAACATACGTAATTCATTACGAAGTTTAATTCACGAGCATCAAACTTAAATTGAAGAGTTTGATCATGGCTCAGATTGAACGCTGGCGGCAGGCCTAACACATGCAAGTCGAGCGGTAACACAGGGAGCTTGCTCCTGGGTGACGAGCGGCGGACGGGTGAGTAATGTCTGGGAAACTGCCTGATGGAGGGGGATAACTACTGGAAACGGTAGCTAATACCGCATAACGTCGCAAGACCAAAGAGGGGGACCTTCGGGCCTCTTGCCATCAGATGTGCCCAGATGGGATTAGCTAGTAGGTGGGGTAACGGCTCACCTAGGCGACGATCCCTAGCTGGTCTGAGAGGATGACCAGCCACACTGGAACTGAGACACGGTCCAGACTCCTACGGGAGGCAGCAGTGGGGAATATTGCACAATGGGCGCAAGCCTGATGCAGCCATGCCGCGTGTATGAAGAAGGCCTTCGGGTTGTAAAGTACTTTCAGCGGGGAGGAAGGCGATAAGGTTAATAACCTTGTCGATTGACGTTACCCGCAGAAGAAGCACCGGCTAACTCCGTGCCAGCAGCCGCGGTAATACGGAGGGTGCAAGCGTTAATCGGAATTACTGGGCGTAAAGCGCACGCAGGCGGTCTGTCAAGTCGGATGTGAAATCCCCGGGCTCAACCTGGGAACTGCATTCGAAACTGGCAGGCTAGAGTCTTGTAGAGGGGGGTAGAATTCCAGGTGTAGCGGTGAAATGCGTAGAGATCTGGAGGAATACCGGTGGCGAAGGCGGCCCCCTGGACAAAGACTGACGCTCAGGTGCGAAAGCGTGGGGAGCAAACAGGATTAGATACCCTGGTAGTCCACGCCGTAAACGATGTCGACTTGGAGGTTGTTCCCTTGAGGAGTGGCTTCCGGAGCTAACGCGTTAAGTCGACCGCCTGGGGAGTACGGCCGCAAGGTTAAAACTCAAATGAATTGACGGGGGCCCGCACAAGCGGTGGAGCATGTGGTTTAATTCGATGCAACGCGAAGAACCTTACCTACTCTTGACATCCAGAGAACTTAGCAGAGATGCTTTGGTGCCTTCGGGAACTCTGAGACAGGTGCTGCATGGCTGTCGTCAGCTCGTGTTGTGAAATGTTGGGTTAAGTCCCGCAACGAGCGCAACCCTTATCCTTTGTTGCCAGCGGTTCGGCCGGGAACTCAAAGGAGACTGCCAGTGATAAACTGGAGGAAGGTGGGGATGACGTCAAGTCATCATGGCCCTTACGAGTAGGGCTACACACGTGCTACAATGGCGCATACAAAGAGAAGCGACCTCGCGAGAGCAAGCGGACCTCATAAAGTGCGTCGTAGTCCGGATTGGAGTCTGCAACTCGACTCCATGAAGTCGGAATCGCTAGTAATCGTAGATCAGAATGCTACGGTGAATACGTTCCCGGGCCTTGTACACACCGCCCGTCACACCATGGGAGTGGGTTGCAAAAGAAGTAGGTAGCTTAACCTTCGGGAGGGCGCTTACCACTTTGTGATTCATGACTGGGGTGAAGTCGTAACAAGGTAACCGTAGGGGAACCTGCGGTTGGATCACCTCCTTACCTTAAAGAACCTGCCTTTGTAGTGCTCACACAGATTGTCTGATGAAAAGTAAATAGCAAGGCGTCTTGCGATTGAGACTTCAGTGTCCCCTTCGTCTAGAGGCCCAGGACACCGCCCTTTCACGGCGGTAACAGGGGTTCGAATCCCCTAGGGGACGCCACTTGCTGGTTCGTGAGTGAAAGTCGCCGACCCCCGTATCTCAAAACTCATCTTCGGGTGACGTTTGAGATATTTGCTCTTTAAAAATCTGGATCAAGCTGAAAATTGAAACGACACATCTTAAATGGTGTGTTCGAGTCTCTCAAATTTTCGCAAGTCGGTGATGAATCGAAAGAAACATCTTCGGGTTGTGAGGTTAAGCGACTAAGCGTACACGGTGGATGCCCTGGCAGTCAGAGGCGATGAAGGACGTGCTAATCTGCGAAAAGCGCCGGCGAGGTGATATGAACCTTTGACCCGGCGATGTCCGAATGGGGAAACCCAGTGCAATTCGTTGCACTATCGTTAACTGAATACATAGGTTAACGAGGCGAACCGGGGGAACTGAAACATCTAAGTACCCCGAGGAAAAGAAATCAACCGAGATTCCCCCAGTAGCGGCGAGCGAACGGGGAGCAGCCCAGAGTCTGAATCAGCTTGTGTGTTAGTGGAAGCGTCTGGAAAGTCGCACGGTACAGGGTGATAGTCCCGTACACGAAAGCACACAGGCTGTGAACTCGAAGAGTAGGGCGGGACACGTGGTATCCTGTCTGAATATGGGGGGACCATCCTCCAAGGCTAAATACTCCTGACTGACCGATAGTGAACCAGTACCGTGAGGGAAAGGCGAAAAGAACCCCGGCGAGGGGAGTGAAAAAGAACCTGAAACCGTGTACGTACAAGCAGTGGGAGCACCTTCGTGGTGTGACTGCGTACCTTTTGTATAATGGGTCAGCGACTTATATTCTGTAGCAAGGTTAACCGTATAGGGGAGCCGAAGGGAAACCGAGTCTTAACTGGGCGTTAAGTTGCAGGGTATAGACCCGAAACCCGGTGATCTAGCCATGGGCAGGTTGAAGGTTGGGTAACACTAACTGGAGGACCGAACCGACTAATGTTGAAAAATTAGCGGATGACTTGTGGCTGGGGGTGAAAGGCCAATCAAACCGGGAGATAGCTGGTTCTCCCCGAAAGCTATTTAGGTAGCGCCTCGTGAACTCATCTTCGGGGGTAGAGCACTGTTTCGGCTAGGGGGCCATCCCGGCTTACCAACCCGATGCAAACTACGAATACCGAAGAATGTTATCACGGGAGACACACGGCGGGTGCTAACGTCCGTCGTGAAGAGGGAAACAACCCAGACCGCCAGCTAAGGTCCCAAAGTCATGGTTAAGTGGGAAACGATGTGGGAAGGCACAGACAGCCAGGATGTTGGCTTAGAAGCAGCCATCATTTAAAGAAAGCGTAATAGCTCACTGGTCGAGTCGGCCTGCGCGGAAGATGTAACGGGGCTAAACCATGCACCGAAGCTGCGGCAGCGACACTTAGGTGTTGTTGGGTAGGGGAGCGTTCTGTAAGCCGTTGAAGGTGTCCTGTGAGGGGTGCTGGAGGTATCAGAAGTGCGAATGCTGACATAAGTAACGATAATGCGGGTGAAAAGCCCGCACGCCGGAAGACCAAGGGTTCCTGTCCAACGTTAATCGGGGCAGGGTGAGTCGACCCCTAAGGCGAGGCCGAAAGGCGTAGTCGATGGGAAACAGGTTAATATTCCTGTACTTGGTGTTACTGCGAAGGGGGGACGGAGAAGGCTATGTTAGCCGGGCGACGGTTGTCCCGGTTTAAGCATGTAGGCGGAGGTTCCAGGTAAATCCGGTACCTTATTAACGCTGAGGTGTGATGACGAGGCACTACGGTGCTGAAGTAACAAATGCCCTGCTTCCAGGAAAAGCCTCTAAGCATCAGGTAACATCAAATCGTACCCCAAACCGACACAGGTGGTCAGGTAGAGAATACCAAGGCGCTTGAGAGAACTCGGGTGAAGGAACTAGGCAAAATGGTGCCGTAACTTCGGGAGAAGGCACGCTGATGTGTAGGTGAAGCCCCTGCGGGTGGAGCTGAAATCAGTCGAAGATACCAGCTGGCTGCAACTGTTTATTAAAAACACAGCACTGTGCAAACACGAAAGTGGACGTATACGGTGTGACGCCTGCCCGGTGCCGGAAGGTTAATTGATGGGGTTAGCGGCAACGCGAAGCTCTTGATCGAAGCCCCGGTAAACGGCGGCCGTAACTATAACGGTCCTAAGGTAGCGAAATTCCTTGTCGGGTAAGTTCCGACCTGCACGAATGGCGTAATGATGGCCAGGCTGTCTCCACCCGAGACTCAGTGAAATTGAACTCGCTGTGAAGATGCAGTGTACCCGCGGCAAGACGGAAAGACCCCGTGAACCTTTACTATAGCTTGACACTGAACACTGGTCCTTGATGTGTAGGATAGGTGGGAGGCTTTGAAGCGTGGACGCCAGTCTGCGTGGAGCCGACCTTGAAATACCACCCTTTAATGGCTGGTGTTCTAACGTAGACCCGTAATCCGGGTTGCGGACAGTGTCTGGTGGGTAGTTTGACTGGGGCGGTCTCCTCCCAAAGAGTAACGGAGGAGCACGAAGGTTAGCTAATCCTGGTCGGACATCAGGAGGTTAGTGCAATGGCATAAGCTAGCTTGACTGCGAGAGTGACGGCTCGAGCAGGTGCGAAAGCAGGTCATAGTGATCCGGTGGTTCTGAATGGAAGGGCCATCGCTCAACGGATAAAAGGTACTCCGGGGATAACAGGCTGATACCGCCCAAGAGTTCATATCGACGGCGGTGTTTGGCACCTCGATGTCGGCTCATCACATCCTGGGGCTGAAGTAGGTCCCAAGGGTATGGCTGTTCGCCATTTAAAGTGGTACGCGAGCTGGGTTTAGAACGTCGTGAGACAGTTCGGTCCCTATCTGCCGTGGGCGCTGGAGAATTGAGGGGGGCTGCTCCTAGTACGAGAGGACCGGAGTGGACGCATCACTGGTGTTCGGGTTGTCATGCCAATGGCATTGCCCGGTAGCTAAATGCGGAAAAGATAAGTGCTGAAAGCATCTAAGCACGAAACTTGCCCCGAGATGAGTTCTCCCTGACCCTTTAAGGGTCCTGAAGGAACGTTGAAGACTACGACGTTGATAGGTCGGGTGTGTAAGCGCAGCGATGCGTTGAGCTAACCGATACTAATGAACCGTGAGGCTTAACCTTACAACGCCGAAGCTGTTTCGGCGAAGAGACGACACATTCAACTCAGCTTGATACAGATTAACAGAATTTGCCTGGCGGCTTTAGCGCGGTGGTCCCACCTGACCCCATGCCGAACTCAGAAGTGAAACGCCGTAGCGCCGATGGTAGTGTGGGGTCTCCCCATGTGAGAGTAGGGAACTGCCAGGCATCAATTAAGTGAAGAGGCCATCCGAAAGGATGGCCTTTTTGCGTTTATAGACTAAAAAAACGGTAGGCCGGGTAAGGCAAAGCAGCCACCCGGCAAGTCAGACCGCACTCCACCCCACAATGAACTCCGCAATCGCATCCACATCATTTAAGTCCAGCACCGGAACCTCAAGCGGCAATACAACATCACTGGCCACCGCAATCACATGCTCATCCAGCGTTAACTCGCTGAAAACATGCCCGGCATCGCTTCTGAACAGCAGGATCTTAGGCACGGCCTCATGCTTAAATCCCTCAACCAGCACCAGATCGAGCGTGGAATGATCCATCCGGCTGACCAGATAAGCGAGATCCAGCGGCGCCTCATCCGGCGTTTCTGTCATCAACGCCCAGCGTTGAGTACTTGCCACCATCGTTTGCGCCGCCCCCGCTTTACGCAACGCATAGCTATCTTTGCCCGGTTTATCGACATCCATATTATGGTGGGTATGCTTAACCAACCCTGGACGGATACCTCTGGCACAAAGCGCAGGAATGAGCTTTTTCAGCAGCGTGGTTTTCCCGGTCCCACTCCAGGCGGAAATGGCTACAACAGGTATCATCTTTTCTCCTGCATCATCTGCAGATCTTCACGCGTATTCACGTTCACAAATGCTGATTTCAAATCGCTAAAATCAACGGGATGGCCGCCAGACTCGCGCATAAAAACCATCACCCTGCGCTCACCCGCAGCCAGATAGGACTGCAGGGCTGGCGCTAGCGATCGGTGCATCAATGCGATAGCAGGATGGTCACGCTCGCCGTCATGTACCCAAACCACAGGAGCCGTACCGCGAAGCTGTAGCAAACGCTCGACAAGACAGGGCGGAATAAACGGGGTATCGCAGGGACAGAAGATAAACCACTCTCCTTGAGACTGTTGCATAACCGAAAGCATACCGGCCAGCGGTCCCGGGAAATCCTCAAGGATATCCTGGTAAACGGCGTACCCGCTGAGCCGGTAAGTATCGATATGCCGGTTAGCACTGATGACCATTGTCGACACCTGGCCTGCGAGCGTATCAGCGACACATTGCCATAAGGGTTTGCCATTCAGGCGTTGAAGCCCCTTATCTTTTCCCCCCATTCGCGTCGCTCTGCCACCTGCCAGAACGACCCCAATGATTTCCTGGCTAAGATTCACGAATATCGCCTCTTTTATTGTGGGATTGACCCTGCTAACGTGTCACTCTAAATGAAAGGAGCACCACCATGAAATGTAAACGTCTGAATGAAGTTATTGAACTCCTCCAGCCCGCCTGGCAAAAAGAGCCAGAGCTAAATCTGATGCAATTTTTACAGAAACTGGCGAAAGAGTCAGGTTTTGACGGCGATCTGGCAGACCTTTCTGACGACATCCTGATCTACCACCTTAAAATGCGTGACTCTGCCAAAGATGCTGTTATTCCTGGTATTCAGAAGGATTATGAGGAAGATTTTAAGACTGCATTATTGCGCGCCCGAGGCGTAATTAAAGAGTAAAAGCTTGTAAGCGGCGGCACCGAAATCGCCACAAGATGATATCCTGAATCATTCGTATAATTTCCGGATGATCGGATGAACGACCAGGCTTTTACTTTCCAGACATTACACCCGGACACCATTATGGATGCCCTGTTTGAACAGGGTATTCGGGTGGATTCCGGGCTAACACCGTTAAACAGCTACGAAAACCGCGTCTATCAATTTCAGGATGAGGATCGTCAGCGCTTCGTCGTAAAGTTCTATCGCCCTGAACGCTGGTCCGCAGAACAAATTCAGGAAGAGCATCAGTTTGCTCACGATCTGCTGGATGACGATGTTCCCGTTGCCGCACCGCTAAAATTCAATAACCAAACGCTCCTCACGCACAAAGGGTTTTACTACGCTGTATTCCCGAGCCTGGGGGGGCGCCAGTTTGAAGCGGATAATATCGATCAGATGGAGTGGGTTGCCCGCTATCTTGGGCGTATACACCAGACGGGACGCAAAAAAACCTTTATCACCCGTCCGACTATCGGGATTCAGGAATACCTTCTTGAACCGCGGGGAATATTCGAAACGTCTGCCATGATCCCCACTGCGTTAAAGGATGATTTCCTCAACGCCACCGATAAGCTCATTGCTGCTGTTAAAACCTGCTGGCGCGACGATATTTCCATCCTGCGCCTGCATGGCGATTGTCATGCCGGAAATATCCTCTGGCGTGATGGCCCGCTGTTTGTCGATCTCGATGATGCGCGTATGGGGCCAGCGGTTCAGGACCTGTGGATGCTGCTCAATGGCGATAAAGCCGAGCAACGCATGCAGCTTGAAACCATTATTGAAGCTTATGAAGAATTTAGCCCGTTTAATTCAGACGAAATTGCCCTGATTGAGCCTTTACGTGCGATGCGTTTTGTTTATTATCTCGCATGGTTAATCAGGCGTTGGGACGATCCCGCATTTCCCCGGAATTTCCCGTGGCTTACCGGAGAGGATTACTGGCGTAGCCAGATATCTACATTTACCGAGCAGGTCAAGGTTCTTCAGGAACCCCCTCTGCAATTAACGCCGATGTATTAATTAGACACACCCAGGAGAGAGTTAATCATGAAAAAAATTTGGCTGGCGCTGGCAGGTATGATTCTGGCATTTAGCGCTTCTGCTGCGCAGTTTACCGACGGCAAACAGTTCATCACGCTGGACAAACCGGTCGCTGGCGAGCCACAGGTTCTGGAGTTCTTCTCGTTCTACTGCCCGCACTGCTATCAGTTCGAGCAGGTTCTGCATGTGTCCGACAACGTGAAGAAAAAGCTGCCAGAAGGCACCAAAATGACCAAGTACCACGTTGAGTTCCTGGGTCCATTGGGTAAAGACCTGACTCAGGCGTGGGCGGTAGCTATCGCGCTGGGCGTTGAAGATAAGGTAACGTCCCCAATGTTTGAAGCCGTGCAGAAAACCCAGACCGTTCAGACCACTGCGGATATCCGTAAAGTGTTCGTTGATGCCGGCGTGAAAGGTGAAGATTACGACGCAGCCTGGAACAGCTTTGTGGTGAAATCCCTGGTGGCTCAGCAGGAAAAAGCGGCTGCTGACCTCCAGCTTCAGGGCGTTCCGGCGATGTTTGTTAACGGCAAATACCAGCTGAACATGCAGGGCATGGACACCAGCAGCATGGATATCTTCGTACAGCAGTATGCTGATACCGTGAAATACCTGGTTGAGAAGAAGTAATTTCGCTGATGTTAAAACGCCGGTCACTGACCGGCGTTTTTGTATGAAGATTTAATCTTGTCTATCTGTTCGTCTTTCTCTTTCCAGAGCGTATTGAGCCACTGCTGGAAACGACGTTTGAAATTCTTATCGTTAACGTAGTCACCGTGCAGTCCGGCATCTATCGGGACCAGATCGACACGCACAACAATGCGCGTCAGTTTGCCGCTGAGCATATCGAAGAACGGCGTCTTATCATTTTCCGGATAGCAGAGCGTGACGTTCAGGAGTTTATCGAACTGTGCTCCCAGCACGTTAAGCGCCATCGCAATACCCGCCGCCTTCGGCGGCAGCAGATGCTGATAAGGAGAGCGGGTTTGTTGATGCTTCTCTTCCGTAAACCGGGAGCCTTCAACAAAGTTCACGATGGTTGTTGGATGCGCGCGAAACTTTTCGCAGGAACGGCGCGTGGTCTCCACATCTTTGCCGCGACGCTCGGGATGACGAATCAAATAGCTGCGCGAATAGCGTTTCATAAACGGCATATCGAGCGCCCAGCAGGCCAGCCCGATAAAAGGCACCCAGGCGAGCTGCTGTTTCAGAAAGTATTTATTCATCGGAATGTGTTTGCGAAACAGTACGCATAACACCACGATGTCCGCCCAGCTGTGGTGATTGCAGATCAGCAGATACCAGTTCTTCTTGTTAAGGCTCTCCAGCCCTTTAATATCCCACTTCAGATGCGGGTTCAGGCACAGCAGGATCGCCAGTCCTTCGCACCAGCAGTACATCATGAAGTTACAAAATGCGGACACGGCTCGCCACACCGCGGGGACAGGCAGCAGCAGTTTAGTGATCCCGGCGAGAATGATCGGCACAGAGCAGGCGACCGTCACCAGAATAGTTAAAATGATGCTTAACAGTAATGTTATTGCAGCGAGCAATCTCGGCATGATGAGCTTTTTCAGGTAGTTAGCTGTAAGTGAGCGGCCGGCAATGCGACGCTGGGCGCTGATTTTACCAGAAAACAGGCAAATTAATGGCGCTTTCACGTGATGATTTGGCCGCTTTTACCCTGTCGTAGACGATTTCACTGTCATTCGGCGCTTATCAAGGCTTATATCCACATAGACTAAATTGCCATCAGTTGGCCATATAGATAAGATCTAATGACATAACAATATGATAATTAAGATCTAAAAATTATCGCATATGTGATTTTTGCGTCTGTTATTCATATGAAGTGAAAATATGCACAAACTTATCCACAGTTTGATTTTTGCGAGCGATCCTCACGATCGCAAAATCTTTTCCTGTATCAGGCGCTAATAACTGATGTTTTCATCCTTCTGTGGCATCCTTTACCCATAAATTGATTAAAGGCACGGACATTATGGTTCAGATCCCAGAAAACCCTCTTATTCTCGTCGATGGCTCTTCTTACCTGTATCGGGCATACCATGCGTTTCCTCCTCTGACCAATAGCGCAGGGGAACCCACCGGCGCAATGTACGGCGTGCTGAATATGCTGCGCAGCCTGATCCTTCAGTATCAGCCAACCCATGCGGCTGTGGTCTTTGATGCGAAAGGTAAAACTTTCCGCGATGAGCTGTTTGAGCATTACAAATCTCACCGTCCGCCAATGCCTGACGATCTGCGTGCGCAGATTGAGCCGCTGCACACCATGGTAAAAGCGATGGGGTTGCCGCTGCTGGCCGTCTCCGGCGTTGAAGCCGATGACGTCATCGGTACGCTGGCGCGTGAAGCAGAAAAGATAGGGCGTCCTGTACTGATCAGCACCGGTGATAAAGATATGGCGCAGCTGGTGACGCCAGGTATCACCCTGATTAACACCATGACCAACACCATTCTGGGGCCTGAAGAGGTGGTCACTAAGTATGGTGTGCCGCCCGAGCTGATTATCGACTTCCTCGCGTTGATGGGCGACTCCTCCGATAATATCCCGGGTGTCCCTGGCGTCGGTGAAAAAACCGCGCAGGCGCTGCTTCAGGGGCTGGGCGGTTTGGATACGCTGTACGCGGAATCAGATAAAATCGCCGGGCTCTCCTTCCGTGGCGCAAAAACCATGGCCGGAAAACTGGAAGAGAACAAAGAGGTGGCTTATCTCTCCTATAAGCTGGCGACAATCAAAACCGATGTCGAACTGGAGCTGGGCTGTGAGCAGCTTGAAGTGCAACAGCCTTCCGCTGACGATCTGCTGAGCCTGTTTAAGAAATACGAATTCAAGCGCTGGATCACTGACGTCGAAGCCGGTAAATGGCTACAGGCAAAAGGGGCCAAACCTGCTGCAAAGCCGAAGGAGACGATCGTCGTTGACGCAGAAGAGCAGGCGGAAGAAGAAGTCGTGGCGCTTTCCTTCGACAACTACGAAACCATTCTTGAAGAGTCGCAGCTGATCGCCTGGATCGAGAAACTGAAAAAGGCACCGGTCTTTGCCTTTGATACCGAAACTGACAGTCTCGATAACATCTCAGCCAATATGGTTGGCCTGTCATTTGCGACAGAGCCGGGTATTGCCGCCTACGTTCCTGTGGCGCACGATTACCTGGATGCGCCGGAGCAAATTTCCCGTGAACGCGTGCTTGAGCTGCTGAAGCCGATCCTGGAAGACGAAAAGGCGCTCAAGGTTGGGCAAAACCTCAAGTACGACCGCGGCATTCTGCAAAACTACGGCATTGAACTGCGCGGGATTGCCTTCGACACCATGCTTGAATCCTACATTCTGGACAGCGTCGCGGGTCGTCATGATATGGATTCCTTATCTGACCGCTGGCTCAAGCACAAAACCATCACCTTTGAAGAGATTGCCGGTAAAGGGAAAAATCAGCTCACCTTTAACCAGATTGCTCTTGAAGAGGCGGGGCGCTACGCGGCGGAAGATGCTGATGTCACGCTGCAGCTGCACCTGAAGATGTGGCCAAAACTGCAGAAGCATGAGGGTCCGATGAACGTGTTCCAGCATATCGAGATGCCGCTGGTGCCCGTGCTGTCACGCATTGAACGTAACGGCGTGAAAATCGACCCAACGGTGCTGCATAACCACTCCGGGGAGCTGGCGCAGCGTTTGACCGAGCTCGAGCAAAAAGCGCATGAGCTTGCAGGCGAGCCGTTTAACCTCTCTTCACCGAAGCAGCTGCAAACCATTCTGTTTGAAAAGCAGGGCATCAAGCCGCTGAAGAAAACCCCAGGCGGCGCACCGTCAACCTCTGAAGAGGTGCTGGAAGAGCTGGCGCTGGATTACCCGCTGCCAAAAGTGATTCTGCAGTACCGTGGTCTCGCGAAGCTAAAGTCTACCTACACCGACAAGCTCCCGCTGATGATCAATCCGAAAACGGGTCGCGTGCACACGTCGTATCATCAGGCTGTCGCGGCGACCGGTCGTCTCTCATCTACCGATCCTAACCTGCAGAACATCCCTGTACGTAACGAAGAAGGCCGCCGTATTCGCCAGGCTTTCATCGCACCAGAGGATTATCTGATTGTCTCTGCTGACTACTCGCAAATTGAGCTGCGCATTATGGCGCATCTGTCCCGCGACAAAGGCCTGCTGACCGCGTTTGCGGAAGGGAAGGACATCCACCGTGCAACCGCGGCCGAAGTCTTCGGTTTGCCGCTGGACAGCGTGACCAACGAGCAGCGCCGCAGCGCTAAAGCGATCAACTTCGGCCTGATTTACGGTATGAGTGCATTTGGTCTTTCGCGCCAGCTCAATATTCCGCGTAAAGAGTCGCAGAAGTATATGGATCTCTACTTCGAGCGTTATCCGGGCGTGCTGGAATATATGGAACGTACCCGCGCGCAGGCGAAGGAAAAAGGTTACGTCGAAACCCTGGATGGCCGCCGTCTCTACTTACCGGACATCAAATCCAGCAACGCGGCGCGTCGCGCTGGCGCAGAGCGTGCGGCGATCAATGCCCCGATGCAGGGTACCGCGGCGGACATTATTAAGCGTGCAATGATCGCCGTTGATGCCTGGCTGGAAAAAGAGAAGCCTCGCGTGAAAATGATCATGCAGGTACACGATGAACTGGTATTTGAAGTGCACAAAGACGACCTCGAGGCCGTGTCGAAGAAGATCCACGAACTGATGGAAAGCAGCATGACGCTTGACGTGCCGTTGCTGGTGGAAGTGGGAAGTGGCGAAAACTGGGATCAGGCTCACTAACGGTTCTTCGCATAACGCGCTTTTTATGTAAGTTTGCAACATAACAACGCGCGTTTTGTGACGATCATTAGAATTCCCTATGTAAAGAATGAAAAAAAACTACAAAAAGTGCTTTTTCTGCAGCACAAAAAGGGGTAGAGTTATCGACGTAGGGTACAGAGGTAAGATGTTCTATCTTTCAGACCTTTTACTTCACGTAATCGGATTTGGCTGAATATTTTAGCCGCCCCAGTCAGTAATGACTGGGGCGTTTTTTATTGCGGCAAAGAAAAATTCTGGCAAAAAAAACGCGGCCATCGCCGCGTTCGGTATTACTCTTCTTCCGCTTCCGTCGCGGGTTCCAGCTCGCTAAACCAGGTGTCGAGCTTCTGACGCAGCTTGTCCACGCCCTGCTTTTTCAGGGAGGAGAACGGTTCAACCTGCACATCACCGTTGAACGCCAGCACCGCTTCGCGAACCATATTCACCTGCGCTTTGCGCGCGCCGCTTGCCAGCTTATCGGCTTTCGTCAGCAGCACCAGCACGGCGATATCGCTTGCTACAGCCCAGTCGATCATCTGCTGATCCAGATCTTTCAGGGGATGGCGAATATCCATCAGCACCACCAGACCTTTCAGGCACAGGCGTTTTTCCAGGTATTCACCCAGCGCACGCTGCCACTTGATTTTCATCTCTTCCGGTACCTGCGCGTAACCGTAGCCCGGTAAGTCGACCAGGCGTTTGCCCTCAGCGACTTCAAACAGGTTGATCAGCTGGGTACGGCCAGGTGTTTTTGAGGTACGCGCCAGGCTCTTCTGATTGGTCAGCGTATTCAGGGCGCTGGATTTCCCCGCATTGGAGCGGCCAGCAAATGCCACTTCAATACCGGTATCAGAAGGAAGGTGGCGAATATCGGGCGCACTGGTGACAAAATGCGTCTGTTGGTAGTTCCAGGTAGTCACGTGGTCGTCTCCAAAATCGTAATCTGAAGGGGATTATACCCGAATGCAGGCAAAAGGCTTTTCTGATTGCTATGACCTGTAGGCGAATGCCCCAACCGGTGTGAGAGATCGGCCTGTGATGCTATGGGAGATTTCAGAGAATTCGCAGGCGTCAAAAAAGCCAAACTGTTTTAAATCATAAGCTTATTTCCGGGTAATTGTCTGAAAATCCCTTTTTGTACCGTTTCGTTGCTTGTTAGTTTAACGGAACAAGGTAAAGTGTGCGTCAGGGCGAGGAAGCCAACAGGATATCGACTTAAGGACAAGGGTCAGGAACGCCAGGAGGCGAAGACGCAGGATTGTCAGGATGACCAGCGCCTGGAGGCGTTTTAACAGGAAACGGAACCGTATCACGGACGGTATTTGCCAAGGGATAAACAGGGTTTGTTGTTGGCAAACATGGAATGTCTGACCCGCTAAGGGTTGTGAGTCAGGAAAAAAGGCGACAGATTGCTCTGTCGCCTTTTTTCTTTGCTTGCTTTCTGCTAGATTTCGCCGCAATTCTATACTGAAGAAAACGACTTAAAGATAAAACATCATGAAAAAACCAACCTCCGCTGCGGGCGCGAAACGCCCTGCAAAAGCACGCCGCAAAACGCGCGAAGAACTGAACCAGGAAGCGCGCGATCGTAAACGCGACAAAAAACATCGCGGTCATACTGCGGGTAGCCGTGCCAACGGTGGTGGTGCAGCGGGTGCTTCTGCAAAAGGCAAACAGCAGAAAGACCCTCGTATCGGCAGTAAAACTCCCATTCCACTGGGCGTGACAGACACCCCGGTCACTAAGCAGCACAAACCAAAGAGCGAGAAACCTATGCTTTCACCGCAGGCTGAGCTGGATTTGCTGGAGAACGATGAGCGCCTGGACGCGCTGCTGGAACGTCTTGAAGAGGGGGAAACCCTGACCGCTGAAGAGCAGTCATGGGTGGATGCCAAGCTGGATCGTATCGATGAACTGATGCAGAAGCTGGGCCTGTCATACGACGATGACGAAGATGAAGAAGAAGACGAGAAGCAGGAAGATATGATGCGTCTTCTGAAGGGTGGAAACTAACATTTGCACCCGGCAGGCACGATAGTCCTGCTTATAACCCTTCCGGTTATATGTTATCTGGTGTGGTTATTCGTTAAACTACGGCGGTTGTCGCGGCGACAGAAGTGGCTGCGCACCCGAGTGATGGCCCGCAACGGGGCCAGAACGGGCCGCCGTATACGAACGCGACACCAACGGAAGGAGTGAGCATGTCAGCACCAACTATCGACTGGGATTTGGCCCTAATCCAGAAATATAACTATTCCGGGCCGCGTTATACGTCATACCCCACCGCGCTGGAGTTCTCCGATGCCTTCGGCGAGCGTGATTTCCAGCAGGCTGTCGCGCGCTATCCTGAGCGTCCGCTGTCGCTCTACGTCCATATTCCGTTCTGCCATAAGCTGTGTTACTTCTGCGGCTGCAATAAAATCGTTACCCGTCAGCAGCATAAAGCCGACCAGTATCTTGATGCGCTCGAACAAGAAATTGTCCATCGCGCACCGCTGTTTGCTGGCCGTCACGTCAGCCAGCTTCACTGGGGCGGCGGCACGCCAACCTATCTGAACAAAGCGCAAATCAGCCGCCTGATGACCCTGCTGCGCGGCAATTTCAGTTTTAACGCCGACGCTGAAATCTCGATCGAAGTCGATCCGCGTGAAATTGAGCTGGATGTACTGGATCACTTACGCGCCGAAGGCTTCAATCGTCTGAGCATGGGCGTGCAGGATTTCAATAAAGAGGTTCAGCGTCTGGTGAACCGCGAGCAGGACGAAGAATTTATCTTCGCCTTACTCAACCACGCGCGTGAGATTGGTTTCACCTCGACCAATATCGACCTGATTTACGGCCTGCCAAAGCAGACGCCGGAGAGCTTCGCCTTCACCCTGAAGCGCGTGGCCGAACTCAACCCGGACCGCCTGAGCGTCTTTAACTATGCGCACCTGCCGACGCTCTTTGCCGCCCAGCGCAAAATCAAAGATGCCGATCTTCCTTCTGCCCAGCAGAAGCTGGATATTCTGCAGGAAACCATCACCTCGCTGACCGAAACCGGCTATCAGTTTATCGGGATGGATCACTTTGCCCGTCCGGATGACGAGCTGGCGATTGCTCAGCGGGAAGGCGTTCTGCACCGCAACTTCCAGGGCTACACGACACAGGGCGATACCGATTTGCTGGGGATGGGCGTCTCCGCCATCAGTATGATTGGCGACTGTTACGCGCAGAACCAGAAAGAGCTGAAGCTCTACTACCAGCAGGTTGATGAAACGGGCAACGCGCTGTGGCGCGGCATTGCGTTAACGCGCGACGACTGCATCCGTCGCGATGTCATTAAGGCGCTCATCTGCAACTTCCGTCTCGATTTCAGCGACGTTGAGTCGCAGTGGGATCTGCATTTTAGCGATTATTTTGCGGAAGACCTGAAGCTGATTGCACCGCTGGCGAAAGACGGGCTGGTGGATGTGTCGGAAAGCGCGATTGAGGTCACGCCGAAAGGGCGTCTGTTGATTCGTAACATCTGCATGTGCTTTGACGCCTATCTGCGTCAGAAAGCGCGCCTGCAGCAGTTCTCGCGGGTGATTTAAACTGCGATGCCGGGTGGCGGCTTCGCCTTACCCGGCCTACAAAAATGCGAAATGTAGGCCGGGTAAGCGAAGCGCCACCCGGCTTTTCATTGACAGCTCGCTAGCTAAACAGCCCAACCAGCGCCGCGCACAACATAGCCGCAACGGCTGTTTGTGGCGTGTGGCTTTCAGCGGCTACGCTAGAGAGCATATTCACGATTGTTTCCAGCATGATGTTCACCCCCAATTTCCGGGCACGATCATACAAAACTCATCGGAACAGTAAAGCGCAAAATAACGGCAATTTGCGCTCAATTAATAACCTTTACACGGCGGCGTACGATCACTCCATTCCCAGCTCTTTAAGCTTGCGCGTCAGGGTATTACGTCCCCATCCCAACAGGCGAGCGGCTTCCTGCTTATGACCCTGCGTATGGCGAAGCGCGGTGGTTAACAGCGTACGCTCCATCTCTGGCTGAGCTTCAGACAGCAGGTTTTGATGACCGGAACGCAGCGCGCGGTCGGCCCACTGTGCCAGCAGCGTCGCCCAGCTGTCCGGCAGCGCGTGCCCGGTACTGCTTTCAGGCGCGGTTGCTTCAAACAGCTCGGCCGGTAAATCCTGAATCAGCACTTCCTGCCCGGCGGCCATCACGGTTAACCAGCGGCAGGTGTTTTCCAGCTGACGCACGTTGCCCGGCCACGCCAGACGCGTCAGAGCGGCATCGGTTTCCGGGTGAAGCTGCTTGGCTTCCACACCCAGCTCGCGGGCGGCCACCTGCAGGAAATGGCGTGCCAGGCGGGGAATATCTTCCCGACGCTCACGCAGCGGCGGCAGATGAACGCGGATGACGTTCAGACGGTGGAATAAATCCTCGCGGAATTTCCCTTCCTGCACGCGTTGCTCCAGGTTCTGGTGGGTCGCGGCGATAATACGCACGTCCACCTTCACCGGCGCATAGCCGCCCACGCGATAAAACTGCCCGTCGGCCAGCACGCGCAGCAGGCGGGTCTGGACATCCAGCGGCATATCGCCGATTTCATCCAGGAACAGCGTGCCGCCGTCAGCCTGTTCGAACCGCCCCTGACGAATGGTATTTGCGCCGGTAAATGCCCCTTTTTCATGGCCGAACAGTTCGGACTCAATCAAATCCTTCGGGATCGCCGCCATATTCAGGGCGATGAACGGCGCTTTTGCCCGCGGGCTGTGGCGGTGCAAGGCATGCGCCACAAGCTCTTTACCGGTTCCGGATTCACCGTTAATCAATACGCTGATGGACGAGCGGGACAAACGACCAATAATGCGAAACACGTCCTGCATCGCCGGCGCTTCGCCGATGATGTCTGTCGTTGGCCCAAAATCGGGCGCGTGGCGCGGCTGTTGCTGCTCCTGATAATGGCTAATCGCGCGCTCAACCAGCGCCACCGCTTCGTCGATATCAAACGGTTTGGGCAGATAATCGAACGCCCCTTGCTGGTAGGCGCTCACTGCGGCATCCAGATCGGAGTGCGCGGTCATTATGATGACCGGAAGCATAGGGTGGCGTTGTTTGATCTGCTTTAACAGCGCCAGCCCGTCCATGCCCGGCATACGAATATCCGAAAGCAGAACATCTGGCGTTTTGGTGGTGAGTGCGTCGAGCACTTCGCTGCCGCTCTCAAACGTCGTGCAGCTTAATCCCGCCCCTGTGAGCGCGCGTTCAAGCACCCAACGGATGGAGCTATCGTCATCGACTACCCAGACTATCCCTCGTTGCATAAACGTCACCTTTATTTTTTAATCGGCAGGAAAACCGAAAACTCGGTATGTCCCGGCCAACTGGTAAATTCAATTTTCCCGGAGTGTTGATCGATCAAACTGCGGGCAATGGATAAGCCCAGGCCGGTACCGCCTTCGCGACCGCTTACCATCGGGTAGAACAGGGTATCCTGTAGATGCGATGGAATGCCGGGCCCGTTATCCTCAACGTCGATTCGGGCCGCCAGCCGGTAGCGCACGCCGTGTAACGTGAGCTGGAAGGCGGTGCGGGTGCGTAAAATAATCTCGCCCCCTTCGGGTCCCAGCGCCTGCAGGGCATTACGCACAATATTCAACAGGACCTGCTCAATCTGGTCCGGATCATGGGCCAGTTCCGGCAGGCTTGGGTCGTAATCACGTACCAGGGTGACGTTCTCCGGCAGCTCCATTGAGACGAGCTTCACCACCCGCTCAGCCACTTTATGGATGCTTTCAGTGACGTGCATTCCCGGCTGCTGAGGACCGAGAAGACGGTCTACCAGATTCCGCAGACGGTCCGCCTGCTCAATGATGACGTTGGTATACTCCGCCAGCGCGGGGTCGGGCAGCGCCTTGGTCAGAAGCTGCGCCGCGCCGCGTAATCCACCCAGCGGGTTTTTGATTTCATGTGCCAGACCGCGCACCAGGTCACGGGCGGCAATTTGCTGCGCATGCTGAAGCTGCTCCTGGCTCAGTCGACGCTGGTTATCCATCGGCGCCATTTCCAGCAGGATCATCCCATCGGGAAGACGCTGCGCGGTCAGCGACAGAATGTGCGAGCGCCCGTCGATCACCAGCGTCACTTCGTTATCGGTAAACCCCTGGCCAGCCTGCAAACTTTCCTGCATCAGGCCAATATTCAGCGAAAAATAGCTCAGGAGTTCAGGAAGCGGGGTGCCGAACAGTTTACGTGCGCTTTGGGCGAGCAGCTGCTGCGCCGCCGGGTTGGCGTAATGAACGGCCAGCTCGTCATCGACCAGCAAAATGCTGTTAATCAAAGAATTGAGGATCTGCCCAGCATCGGGCAGCGTGCCAGTTGCCATTCAGCAGTCTCCTGGAGTTGTTTGCACTGTTTTAGTGCAGTATAGCGTTTTCGGTGTAAAAAGCGCGTGAGATCAGGTTGTTGGTGGAGAAAAAAGCCCATCCGGAGATGGGCTAAAAGTTTCCACGGCAACTACCCCCGGCGCTTATCACGCCGGGTAAAACAACTTTATTAAACGCTGTAGTACAGCTCGAACTCAACCGGGTGTGGAGTCATACGTACACGGTCGTTCTCTTCAATACGCAGAGCGATGTAAGCGTCGATCGCTTCATCAGTAAACACACCGCCCGCAGTCAGGAACTCACGGTCTGCGTCCAGCGCCTGCAGGGCTTCTTCCAGAGAGCCAGCAACCTGTGGGATCTCTTTCGCTTCTTCTGGCGGCAGGTCGTACAGGTTTTTGTCCATCGCTTCGCCCGGGTGGATCTTGTTCTTGATACCGTCCAGACCGGCCATCAGCAGTGCTGCGAAGCACAGGTATGGGTTAGCCGCTGGATCCGGGAAGCGCACTTCGATACGACGTGCTTTCGGAGAAGCAACAACCGGGATACGGATAGAAGCAGAACGGTTACGTGCAGAGTAGGCCAGCATCACTGGCGCTTCGTAGCCCGGGACCAGACGCTTGTAGGAGTTAGTGGTTGGGTTCGCCAGGGCGTTGATCGCTTTAGCGTGTTTGATAACACCACCGATGTAGTGCAGCGCCTGCTCGGACAGACCGGCATATTTGTCGCCAGAGAACAGGTTGGTACCGTTCTTGGACAGAGACATGTGGCAGTGCATACCGGAACCGTTATCGCCAAACATTGGTTTTGGCATGAAGGTCGCGGTTTTACCGAAACGGTGCGCAACGTTGTGCACGACGTATTTGTAGATCTGAATCTCATCCGCTTTCTTGGTCATGGTGTTGAAGCGGGTAGCGATTTCGTTCTGGCCAGCGGTCGCCACTTCGTGGTGGTGCGCTTCAACAACCAGGCCCATCTCTTCCATGATCAGACACATGGTAGAACGGATGTCCTGTGAAGAATCGACCGGAGGAACCGGGAAGTAACCGCCTTTCACGCCAGGACGGTGACCTTTGTTACCACCTTCGTATTTGGTGGAAGAGTTCCATGCGCCTTCGATGTCGTCGATAGCCACGTGGGAACCAGAAATTGAAGCGCCGAAACGGATGTCGTCAAACAGGAAGAACTCTGGCTCTGGCCCGAACAGAACGGTGTCTGCGATGCCGGTAGAACGCAGGTACTCTTCAGCACGTTTTGCGATAGAACGTGGGTCGCGGTCGTAGCCCTGCAGCGTGCCTGGCTCGAGGATGTCGCAACGGATGATCAGGGTTGGTTCTTCGAAGAACGGGTCAATGAGCGCAGTGGTCGGGTCCGGCATCAGAACCATGTCGGATTCGTTAATGCCTTTCCAGCCGCCAATGGAGGAGCCGTCAAACATTTTGCCTTCTTCAAAGAATTCGGCGTTCACCTGATGAGCAGGGATTGTGACGTGCTGTTCTTTACCTTTGGTATCGGTGAAGCGCAGATCAACAAACTTCACTTCATGTTCGTTCAGCATCGTCAAAACGTGTTCAGCGGACATACTTAACTCTCCAGATTGGTCATTGTCGTCGTGGTAACGAGGTCTTCAATTTCTGTTTGTACTGGCTGTTGCCATGTATTTTTTATAAAGCGAAATCTGTGCCAACTTTTAAAACACCCCAAAAAGGCGTTATCATGCGCACCATAGTGCAAAAGGGCTGCACCACGATGGATTTGTTGCACCAGTATAGTGCTTCAATGTGAACATTGAGCACCATATTGGTGCAATTTACGTTAAAGTGCCCTTTTACCGCTCCGTGAAAGCGATCACAAAGCATCTCTGCAAAACTTGTTTGCGGGGGATGTTTGTGATCCTGTTTTGTAGTGCGATTAATCCGTGTACAATAACGCGCTATTTCTAAATGCCTGAGGCAAAGTTGTGATCGAAAATTTGCGTAACATCGCCATCATCGCGCACGTAGACCATGGTAAAACTACCCTGGTTGACAAGCTGCTGCAGCAATCCGGTACGTTTGATGCGCGTGCCGAAACCCAAGAACGCGTGATGGACTCCAACGATTTGGAGAAAGAGCGTGGGATTACCATCCTCGCGAAAAACACCGCGATTAAATGGAATGACTACCGTATCAACATCGTTGATACCCCAGGGCACGCCGACTTCGGTGGTGAAGTTGAACGTGTAATGTCCATGGTAGACTCCGTTCTGCTGGTCGTTGACGCAATGGATGGCCCAATGCCACAGACGCGCTTCGTGACCAAAAAAGCTTTTGCCCATGGTCTGAAGCCAATCGTTGTTATCAACAAAGTTGACCGCCCTGGCGCGCGTCCTGACTGGGTTGTTGACCAGGTCTTCGACTTGTTCGTTAACCTCGACGCGACCGACGAGCAGCTGGACTTCCCTATCGTTTACGCCTCTGCGCTGAACGGTATCGCAGGTCTGGACCACGAAGACATGGCTGAAGACATGACCCCGCTGTATCAGGCGATTGTTGACCGTGTTCCTGCGCCAAACGTCGATCTCGACGGCACCCTGCAGATGCAGATCTCTCAGCTCGACTACAACAACTACGTTGGCGTAATCGGCATTGGTCGTATCAAGCGCGGTAAAGTGAAGCCTAACCAGCAGGTTACTATCATCGATAGCGAAGGCAAAACCCGTAACGGTAAAGTTGGTAAAGTACTGACTCACCTGGGTCTTGAGCGTATCGAGAGCGACATCGCTGAAGCGGGCGACATCATCGCTATCACCGGTCTGGGTGAGCTGAACATCTCCGACACCATCTGCGATCCGCAGAACGTCGAAGCGCTGCCAGCCCTATCCGTTGATGAACCAACCGTAACCATGTTCTTCAACGTCAACACCTCTCCGTTCTGTGGTAAAGAAGGTAAGTTCGTTACCTCTCGTCAGATCCTTGACCGCCTGAACAAAGAGCTGGTGCACAACGTTGCGCTGCGCGTTGAAGAAACCCCGGATGCAGACGCATTCCGCGTTTCTGGTCGTGGTGAGCTGCACCTGTCTGTTCTGATCGAAAACATGCGTCGTGAAGGTTTCGAAATGGCGGTTTCCCGTCCGAAAGTAATCTTCCGCGAGATCGATGGCCGTAAACAAGAGCCATTCGAAAACGTAACGCTGGACGTTGAAGAGCAGCACCAGGGTTCTGTGATGCAGGCTCTGGGTGAGCGTAAAGGCGACCTGAAAAACATGAATCCAGATGGCAAAGGCCGCGTACGTCTCGACTACGTGATCCCAAGCCGTGGTCTGATCGGCTTCCGTTCAGAGTTCATGACCATGACCTCCGGTACCGGTCTGCTGTACTCCACCTTCAGCCACTACGACGACGTGCGTCCGGGCGAAGTGGGCCAGCGTAACAACGGCGTGCTGATCTCCAACGGTCAGGGTAAAGCGGTTGCGTTTGCGCTGTTCGGTCTGCAGGATCGCGGTAAGCTGTTCCTGGGTCACGGTGCTGAAGTTTATGAAGGCCAGATCATCGGTATTCACAGTCGTTCTAACGACCTGACCGTAAACTGCCTGACCGGTAAGAAACTGACCAACATGCGTGCGTCCGGTACTGACGAAGCAACGGTTCTGGTTCCACCGATCAAGATGACTCTGGAGCAGGCTCTGGAATTCATCGATGATGACGAACTGGTAGAAGTGACTCCACAGTCAATTCGTATCCGTAAACGTCACCTGACCGAGAACGATCGTAAACGTGCGATGCGCGGTCCGAAAGAAGACTAATACGGCTAATGCGTATTAAAAAAAGCCGCTGAGAAATCAGCGGCTTTTTTGTTGTTATTTGAAGCTGTATTTCACCCCCAGCATCCCCTGGGTATCGCTGTAGCCTTTGTCGCCTATCTGCTGAGCGACATTGCCCCATACGCTAAGCTGCGGCGTAATTTGTCCTTCTACACCTGTCTTAAGTTCACCGATATTGCGAGTACCGCGCATTTCATTGCTGACGTCATCCATGCGGATGCGCGTGGTCTGGGTATTGTGGATCCAGTTCGCTTCGATAAACGGCTGGAAGGTGCGGGCTTTACCGTCGTCAATCGCGTTATGTCCGCTGATATAGGCCTTCACGCCGAGACGTGTCATCAGGTTCCCCTGAGTCTCGTCTTTCACCCGCGTGCCGTTGCGCTCGCGATGGTCGTCAGCCTGCACGTCCATCCAAACGGCCTGCGCCTTCGGCTGGAGCCAGTAGCTGTTGCGGCCGCTTTCGCCCATCTTAACGCTATAGCCAGCTTCTACAGAGGCGGTTACGCCGCTGGAGCGATAACGCTCAGTCGCCTGATCCTGCCCCATCACCTTATTGTCGAACCAGTTATACAGCATCCAGCTATCAACGTAGGTACCGCTTTTATCCGCGTCGTTTGCGTACCAGGTGCCGTACAGGCCTACGCTATAGCCATTCACTTCGCCACGTGAGTGGTATCCGGTCAGGCTGGAAGCACTCCGGCTCTGGCTGTTGCCGTAGCCCGCCATCAGGCCGAGATGCCACCGATCCAGGCCGTCTGTGCTCCACTGGGCGACATCACCACCCAGTTGCAGCACGTAGCGATTGGCGGTCGTTTTTAACTGGCCGCTGCCGTCTCTGAAACGCGTATGGCCGCCGACGTTACGCATCCACAGGCTCGTTACTTTTTGCTCGCCGGTGAGCAGGTCGGTGTACTGCGTTTCACCCAGACGGTCGTGCAGGCGGGTCATAAACAGCGTATTTGCCGCATAGCTGTTCGCCTGATAGCTACCAAATTCCGGGCGGTACTGATGCTCGCTTTTCGGTGGTGCAGCAGGAGGGACCGGTTCCTGCGGCGGAATCACCGGGTCGACGGGTGGATCTACCGGGTCGACTGGCGGGTCCACAGGGTCAACCGGTGGGTCAACGGGCTCAACCAGGCTGGTCAGAAACCAGTTTTTACCTTTTTGCACAACGTTATAGTCATAGCCTCCCGCCACGATACGGTTGGCCTTCTCAAACGTTCCGTCAGAGTTGCCGCCCACGCTGACAATTTCAATCCCTTCTACGGTTTGTGCGCCAGTACCGCCAATGTTGTTCACTTCCACCCCGGTATGACCGGAGGTGTTCCCTTCAACGATCAGTTTGTCCGTTTCCGAGGTATCGTCAAACAGCACGGTATTGAAAACCAGCTTGCCGCCGTTGCCGATAAAATCGTCACTGATGGTCAGGGTTTGCCACGCCGCATCCTCAGCATGCTGGAAGTTAATCGTGCCGCCCGCATTCAGCGTCAGGCTGGTCAGCGTCGAGCTGTCGCGCATATTCCACACGGCATCATTCATCGTAAGCGCTATAGTCCCGGTACCGTTGGCGTTGCTCTCAATGTAAGACGCCCCGTTCCAGAGTGAGTTATCCTGCATGGTTAGCGCGATCGCGCTGTTCTGCGCTGCGGCAGTGCTGGTGGCCGCGACGCCGCCTGCGGAGAGGATATCGCCGTTGAGGACGAATTTTCCGCCCGCAGAGGCATCAATCACGCCACCGTTGCCGGCGTTCAGGGCATAGCTTCCGCTGTCGCGCTGGCCTGCGGCGGTAACGGTTGCACCACCCTCGAGCGTAATCACGCCGCGTGACCAGGCATACATCCCGTGCGGCGCCTGCGCGGAGCTGCTGGTTTTCTCGCTGCTGTTGACCGCAATCGTGACCTTATCTCCAAGATTCACCGCGCCTGTGTACGCATAGACGCCATGCGCGCTGGCTCCGTTGGTGGTGATGGTCGCGCCCTCATCAAGGGTGATGGTTGACGAGCCGGTAGAATAAACCCCGGAGGCGCTGGCCGCGTCGGTGGTTATCGCCGCTTTTTTTCCCAGCTCAATTTTAGATGCGGAACCTGCATACAGGCCGTAGGCCGATGTGCCGTACGTTTCGATGGCGGCCTCATTCCCCAGACGAACGTATGAGCCGCTCTGGTTGGTACGAATCCCCTCGGCGTAGGTACCACGCGTTACAATATGCGCACGATCGCCGACGATAACGTTATTTTTGGCCTTTGACGCATCATTCAGTGCATAGGCGCTGATGCCTCGACCGGTACTGCCGGTGGTTTCGATATAGAGATCGTCACCCACATAAATATTGGCGGAGCCGAGAGAGCCCTGGCTGAAGGAGCTGTATCCGGCATTGATGCCGTCACCGCTTTGGCCATTGACGTAAATATGGGTGCGGTCGCCGGTAATGATAAACACCGGGTTGTCCGGCGTGTTCATACCATGGGTGCGAATGCCGTCCACGTCTTTACCATTATTGGCGGCCACTTTTGACTGGGTGCGAATAGTGAGATCGTTACCAAATATCACCCCCGGGCTGCCGGACGTGGAGTTCTGAATAACGGTGACCGAATGCTCAAAGGCTTCCGCCCCTGGTCCTTCGAGGGTGATCCCATCTCCGTAGATCGGGATATTACCCGCGCTGTACTGGTAGACATAGTTAGGATCGCCGGTATTTTTGCTAAAGTTCGCGTTTGCCGTTGCAGGAATCAACGCCTGTATTTCTGCAGGCAAATCCGTTACTGCTCCAGAGGCAGGTAAATTAGCAAAATCTATTACCGCCGCATGTGCGGTAAATAGCGCTGACGATAACGCCAGAGAAATCGCAGCGGCGATTGGTGAGTGTTTCATTAAATATGGCATAGATAGCCCCTTTCTTTCAGGCGTAGAACATCCTCCACAGCATTAAATGTGGGTATGTTAAGTGGTTGAAATTACAAAATAGAAACGAGAATTTTATGAATACTGGTACCTAACTTCCTCTCAAGTCGTATTTTATGAACATAAATTTTTTTAACATCAATGCTATCTGTTTTTATAATCTCCTGGAGGCACGCTCCTGATAAAAATCGGTTAAGTAAAGTGAATTCGACGGTATTCAACGTACTTCCTCGTCTGCTATTCACCCTTCTACCGGAGAAAAGATGGCTAATTTTTTCCTGTAATATAACGTCATTATCATCCGAATAAATAACTCCCTTTATTTCACTGCGGTGATTGAATAAATAATTAGCTAGCGCCTCCAGCCTGCGGTCCGTGATAATCACGATGTTCATGTTGGTTATCGCCAGACGTTCAATCCATTGCGGATCGGCAAGTACGCGCAGGTTGTACATCGAAAAATCTACAAAAATAAATCCACGTGATAAGTGATTCTTATTCCCGTGCAATATTTTATTTTCAACTGCAGTCTGCAGGAAATGGTTACCAACCGGCCAAACCGCGAACGAGGCGTTGCCACAGTATTGTGAACGTACTGCGTTGTCTGGATATAACTGACAGGACAATTCACAGCTTATACAGCGGACAACCTTTTGCGACGATGTTATCATCCAGTCCACTCCTGTCTTATTTTCATAGTCAATATTTCACTGCCGCTCAAATGTGTCAATCTTGAAACATATTTGGTGAACCTGCCTTATTTACGAAAAACAATGGCAGGGAATATAAATTCCTGGTGGTCTCTATTCCGTCAGGCCGTCGTCAAAGCGAAAGAACATCAGCTGGCAGAAGAAACCAGGAATATTCATCAATCCTTTAAGATTATTCGACAAAAAAAAGTCGAAAAGGAGATTTACGAAATAGCACTAATAGCTAAAGATTCGTTTCTTCTTTCTGCCGTTACGTCAGCCTTTTCTCTGGTTGCGGCTCAATATAGTTATTTAGCCTGGCGAAGTGTAATGAAATCTCATTATGTCGTTTTAGATGAGGTAAGCCTAAGAAAAGCAGCTTGTAACAGATTGAAAAGTAATACGTTGTTTTTAATTTTAGGTGGGGTGGTATCGCGTCCTAATCCATCTGACCTATAATGTTGTTAAATATACGTATATGTTTTTAGCGTATAAAGTTAAGCATTGTTATTGCAGAGGAAAGGAAAATTGTATCTCATTAACAAGTTGGTCGAGTATGATCCAGAAAACAAAACGCTGGTGAATCATATTACCGGGCGCTCGATACAATTGCAGCTTCCTGCCAATCTCTGTTTTCTTTATCTCGTCACTCATCCTGGGGAAATTATTTCGCAAAACCAGTTAATGGTGGTGGGGTGGGGGGAGCGCAATGACGTCACCACACCGAATACCTTTTACCAGGCCATTTTGACATTACGCAATGCTCTGGCTGAGGTGGGGTTACCGCGCGATACGGTAAAAACGATTTCTCGCCGCGGGCTGATGCTTTCCGAAGCCACTCAGGTTGAAGTATTTAGCCCAACCGCTGAGCTGACAATCGTCAATAAAGACGTGGCAATAGCCGAAAGCACCGCGAGGCAGAAGCCGGCCTGGTTGATAATTATCACCGCGACGCTTTTGCTGATCGCGCTTATCAACGGGGTGATATTATATAAACACCACCAGAACATGCCGTTTAGTCACTTCATTCCACTTTCAACGGGCAGCACGACCAACGCCTGCCAGCTTTTTTATGCACCTAATGAACATATTCAGGATCATTACTTGACCCTGTTAAAAAACAATCCCGGTCTGTGCGCCGAAAAACAATACGTTTTTCTCATCGGCTATAGTAAAACGGAGCGGATCGCGGCGTTTGTCTGTAATAACGATGCGCGACGGGACGCGGCAGCATTATGTACCACGCATTATTTTTGGGCGCATGAGCAATGAAGACACTCCGGAACCGTATTATTTTGCTGGCTGCGTTTCTGATGGCCGCTATCACCAGCGGCTGGTTAGCGTATTCGCATTTTTCGAGTACGCCGATACGCTGTACGGGAGATGTGGAATGGACGATTGGTAAAAACCGATTTGTGGGTACGGTGTCCTGGCGGATGCAGCATCGGGAGGGGTCTACCGTCATTAACGGTAAATTATTTGGTCAGACGGTTTCTGAAGTTAACCGGACCATCTATTTTCACTACAGCTATCATCAGAACGCGCGCGTATTAAATAACGATCGGATTGTTAAAACCTTCGCCGATGATGCGGATGAGGTTGATATCAACGCAACGCTGCCGGGTTTTTATCGTACGCCGGGAAGAGAGCTGAGCCTGATGATCGATGAGTATCGCGGGGCCTGGCTTTTCGCCGCGTCAAACGTCCCTTCACTTTACTGTCGTAAAAACGTGCCGTAGAAATCGATCGCACACCTTAGACGGCACGCATAGTCAAATCTCTCTATTCCCGCTACAGTTACTTCTCCACGGCGAGCAGGAGATAACCATGCTTTATATCTTTGATTTAGGAAACGTAATCGTCGATATCGATTTTAATCGCGTGCTGGGTGCATGGAGCGACTTTAGCCGCGTTCCGCTGGCGACACTGAAGCAGAATTTCGCGATGGGCGAAACCTTCCATCAGCATGAACGCGGCGAGATCGACGATGAAGAATTCGCTGAACGTTTCTGTCAGGAGATGGATTTACCCTTAAGCTACGAGCAGTTTTCACACGGCTGGCAGGCAGTATTTGTCGCCATCCGGCCTGAAGCGATCGACATCATGCATAAGCTTCGCGAGCAGGGCCATCGGGTCGTTGTGTTGTCAAATACCAACCGTCTGCACACCACGTTCTGGCCTGAGGAATACCCTGAAGTTAAGGCGGCGGCCGACAAGATCTATCTTTCGCAAGAGATGGGGATGCGTAAGCCTGAAGCGCGAATTTATCAGGCTGTTCTGCAGTCAGAGGGATTCACCGCGGCCGATGCGGTCTTTTTCGACGACAACGCCGATAATATAGAGGGAGCTAACCAGTTGGGTATAACGTCAATTCTGGTGACCGGAAAAGAGACGATACCAAACTACTTCGCGAAGCAGCTATGCTAAAAACCGTTCATCAAAAAGCCACGCATCATACTCGCCCGCTGAGGGCCTGGCTGAAACTGCTCTGGCACCGTATTGATGAGGACAACATGACCACGCTGGCGGGTAACCTCGCCTACGTGTCGTTGCTCTCATTAGTGCCGCTGGTGGCGGTCATCTTTGCCCTGTTTTCCGCCTTTCCGATGTTTGCGGACGTCAGCCTGCAGCTTCGTCATTTTGTCTTCGCGAATTTCATTCCTGCAACCGGGGATGTCATCCAGAACTACATTGAGCAGTTTGTCGCCAACTCCAGCAAGATGACGGCAGTGGGGGCATGCGGTCTTATCGTCACGGCGCTGCTGTTGATGTATGCCATCGATAACGCGCTGAACACGATCTGGCGGAGTAAAAAAGCGCGGCCAAAAGTGTATTCCTTTGCCGTGTACTGGATGATCCTCACGCTGGGGCCGCTGCTGGCCGGGGCGAGCCTGGCAATCAGTTCGTATCTCCTTTCCTTGCGCTGGGCGAGTGATCTAAACGGCGCTATTGATAATGCGCTTCGCATCTTTCCGTTGATCCTGTCGTGGCTCTCGTTCTGGCTGCTCTATAGCGTCGTGCCGACCACGCGCGTGCCTAACCGCGATGCGGTTGTGGGGGCGCTGGTAGCGGCGCTGCTTTTCGAGCTCGGTAAAAAAGGGTTTGCCCTCTACATCACCATGTTCCCGTCCTATCAGCTGATTTACGGCGTGCTGGCGGTGATCCCCATTTTGTTTGTCTGGGTCTACTGGACCTGGTGTATCGTCTTGCTTGGCGCCGAAATAACTGTCACTCTCGGCGTATACCGCGAACTGAAAAAAGCAGCAGAAGCTGAAAAACAACAAGAAGCAGACCAACCATGATTGCATTGATACAGCGCGTAACCCGTGCCAGCGTCACCGTGGAGGGAGAGGTGACGGGTGAAATTGGCCCAGGACTTTTGGTGTTGTTAGGTGTCGAAAAGGATGACGACGAACAAAAAGCCAACCGCTTGTGTGAGCGCGTGCTGGGCTACCGTATTTTCAGCGATGCGGAAGGCAAGATGAACCTGAACGTCCAGCAGGCGGGCGGCAGCGTGCTGGTGGTTTCCCAGTTTACGCTGGCAGCGGATACCGAGCGCGGCATGCGCCCGAGCTTCTCTAAAGGCGCCGCGCCGGATCGTGCAGAAGCACTTTACGAGTACTTTGTTGAGCGTTGTCGCCAGCAGGAAATGAATACGCAAACCGGACGATTCGCTGCAGATATGCAGGTTTCGCTGGTGAACGATGGCCCCGTCACATTCTGGCTCCAGGTATGAGCCAACTGGCGGCGTGGCCGCGGGTAACAAGAGAGAGTACAGCTATGTATCACCTTCGAGTACCGCAAACGGAAGAAGAGTTAGACGCTTATTACCAGTTCCGCTGGGAAATGCTGCGCAAGCCACTGCATCAGCCAAAAGGCTCTGAACGCGATGCCTGGGACGCGATGGCCCACCATCAGATGGTGATGGACGAAGAGGGTAACCTCGTCGCCGTCGGGCGCTTATACATCAACGCCGATAACGAAGCGTCTATTCGCTTTATGGCGGTTCATCCCTCCGTGCAGGACAAAGGTCTGGGGACGCTAATGGCGATGACCCTTGAGTCCGTTGCCCGTCAGGAAGGCGTTAAGCGCGTCACCTGTAGCGCCCGCGAAGATGCCGTAGAATTCTTCGCCAAACTCGGTTTTGTGAATCAGGGGGAGATCACGACTCCGCAAACCACGCCGATTCGTCATTTTTTGATGATTAAACCCATCGCCACGCTGGATGATATTCTTCATCGCGCCGACTGGTGTGGTCAGCTGCAGCAGGCCTGGTATCAGCACATTCCACTCAGTGAAAAAATGGGCGTGCGCATTCAGCAGTACACCGGACAAAAATTTATTACCACCATGCCGGAAACCGGCAATCAGAACCCGCACCACACCCTGTTTGCCGGAAGTCTTTTCTCGCTGGCCACGCTCACCGGCTGGGGGCTTATCTGGCTGATGCTGCGCGAGCGCCATCTGGGCGGCACCATCATTCTGGCCGATGCCCACATTCGCTATAGCGCACCGATAAGCGGCAAGCCGACCGCCGTGGCCGATCTGGGATCACTGGGCGGCGATCTTGACCGTCTGGCACGCGGCCGCAAAGCTCGCGTACAAATGCAGGTCGAACTGTTTGGCGATAAAACACCGGGCGCGGTGTTTGAAGGCACCTACATTGTTCTTCCGGCGAAGCCTTTTGGCGCGTATGAAGAGGGTGGGAACGAGGAGGAGTAATCTCTTGTTCATTCACCTCGGGCGTGCTTAATCCGCCCGGCGATATCCCGCATTACGTCTCGCGCTGACTGGCTGACGCCGCCAAGCTGAAAGAAGCCATGGATGACGCCCAGCCAGCGCTGAGCGGTACACTTCACACCCTGCTCAGTCAGATGCTGATACAACATTTCTCCCTCATCGCACAGCGGATCGTACTCTGCGGTAATGATATGCACTGGCGGAAGCCCGTAAAAATCATCGCGCCACAGCGGGCTAGCTTCCGGATGCTGGCGGTCAGTTTCTGCGAGATACATTTCATACCCACTAAGCAGGGTATCGCGGGTGATAATATAATCTGTGCCATTAAGGGCATAGCTTTCAAAACTGGCCGTGGCGTCGAGCATGGGATAGATAAGAATAAGCTGCACAGGTTGCCACAGCTTTTTAACCTTAAGTCGCAGCGCCGTTACCAGCGCCAGATGCCCTCCTGCGCTGTCTCCACAGAGGGTGAGCCGGTTCTTATCTACGCCTAATTTGTCTGCATACTGCCAGACCAGATCCGCACCTCTTTCAGCATCGTCATGCGCGGCGGGAAAGGTATGCTCCGGTGCCAATCTATACTGAATCGCAATTACCCGACAATTGCCGTAGTACGCTAACTGACGCAGTTGATTATCATGGGTATCAAAGCCGCCGCTGATAAAGCATCCGCCGTGATAGTAGATGGCTGCAGGCAATATTTCAGGCGCATTGAGAGGTGAAAACACCCGAATGGTAAGACCGTCAAGAACGAGCGTCTCCACCTGTACGCGCGTTTCTGTCTTCCCGGCAAGCCCCGTGCTGGCAATATACCCAGCTCGTCGTACCTCAATGGTCTGTCGACGCGACGAGGGCCGACCTGCAGCGATAAATCCCTGAACCAGCTGCGCAATGCCCTGTTCCAGTGCCATGAGAATTCCCTTTAACTGTATGGATATACAGTTTTATAACCTGGTTTGATCCAAAAGAAAATAAGAAAATTGTCGAGGATTAAAATCTGGAAAGCGCTTTGTTCGCCTCTCCTGCCAGAACATGTGCCTGCGAGTTATTTTCAAACGTATTCTTCCCAGCCTACGCGGCTGGCACTGTCGCTGTCAGATTATCTGCTTCGGTTTTTTCGGTAGTGCTGGTAGTAGATCCACCAACAACCTATTGCGCCAATAACTCCTCCCGCGATACTTCCTTTCAAAATTTTCACGTAATCAATAGAGGACAAATTCAAAGATAATCCATCAAGGAAAAAGTAAAAAACTCTGATTAAAATCTGCATAGTTACAGCAGCAATAAATATCCCAACCGGAAAGGCTATTAGCAGGTAAATGAAGATTAAAAACCATTTTGAGACTAAGATTTTCATTTCCCACCGCCCAGTTCTTTTCCTGCCTGATTCGCTTTATCACGGACAATCACCGTGCCATTTTCAACCGCAGCACGCGTGGTGCCCTCCGCGCTGCCGCTGCTGTCTGCCCCGCTCAGCATGCCGTTTGCCATATTCCCGGCAAACTGACCTGCGATACTGCCGCCGGTGCTGATGCCCGCGCTCTGGTGCTCCACGCTGTATTCGGCTGTGTTATGGATATCCCGCCAGCCGAGCGTGCCGGTGTCGAGGCGGTTTTTCTCCGCCGTGGCGGAGGAGGCGATAACCGCACCGTCCAGCTGCGTGTGGCCGCCCACCGTGACGTCAAACCCGCCGGAGCCTGCGAATATCCCGCTCTGCTCCCGCACGGAGGCAAAATCGCTGTCCATTTTGTCGCGGCTGTAGCTGATGCCGCCCGAGCCGGTCATGGTGCCGAAGCTGAAGCTACCGCCTGCGCTGATGTTTTTCTGGCTGCTGTCGTAGCGGTCGGTGTCCTGTTCGCTGGTAATGGTCAGGTTACGCCCGATGTCGGCCAGCACGCTCTCCCCGCTGACCTGCGCCCCGGTGAGATTCGTATCGCGGCCGCTGATAATCGTGAGCGTATCCCCCGCGTTAACCGTGGTTTCGGCGTGGGTGAGGGTGGTGCCGTTCTCCTTACCTTTCCCGGCATTCACGCTGGCGGAGATGTTGATACCCGCGCCACCGGAGCCAAAGCCAATCCCAATGCCCGCGCTGCCGCCGTGGCTCTCATTTTTGCCTTCAAGCGTTGAGGTGTTTTGCGCTGATATGAGGTTCACGTCGCGGCTGGCCTGAAGCAGCAGGTCGTTTCCGGCATCAAGCTGGCTTCCCTGCACCAGCACATCCCCGTCCGTCGCCACCACCGAGAGGTTATTTCCGGCGAAGAGGCTGCTGCCTTTCGCCGTGGTCTCCTTCATGGTCTGCGTCGATGTTGAGGACTGGCTGCCGTAAGAGAGGCTGATACCGACCGTGTTGTCATTGCCCGCCTGGTTGCCGGTGGCCTGGTCGGTGAGGACTGCCTGCGCTCCCTGTCCCGCGGTCAGCGCACCTTTGACCGCCTGCAGCGCGGCCAGACGATCGTTATCGGTCTCCCTGGCCTGTTTCAGGGTGCTCACGCTGATGTTAAGCGCGCTGCCCGCGGTACCGGAAAGGGCGAGCGTCAGGCCGGAGGATTTCTGCTCCACGGTGTGAGTCTGTGCGCTGCTGTCCGCGGCGGCGGTGATGCTGACATTTTTCCCGGCAAGCGTCATGTCCTGTCCGGCTATCAGGTCTGAGCCGTGCACCGTAAGATCATGACCTGCGCTGAGCGAGACATTGCCGTTTACGGAACCGATGGTACTGCCGCGATGGGTCACCTCCTGCGTATTATCCGTCACCTTCAGGCTCTGGCTGCCGTAGCTGATACCGATGCCGCCCGTGCCGGAGAGGCCGGATTTTTTCTCCTGTCGCTGATGGCTCTCCTGGCCGTGCTCTTCTGCGGAGGTGACGGTCAGGTTGTTTCCGGCGGCGAGCCGGACATCGTTATCTCCGACAATATCGCTACCCTGAACCCGTAAATCATGTCCCGCCTGCAGGGTTACGCTTTCGCCGCTGAACAGGGAACCCTGCGCCGTCTCGCTATTTACTACATCGTGCATGGTCACGGTTTTTTTCGAGAACGCGCCGCTGCTGCCGGTGGACTGATGGTGTGATTCAAATTCGCTGCTGTCGATGGCGGCGGTGATGGACATGTCGCGACCAGCGCTGACGGCAAGGCTGCTGCCCGCTTCGACGGTCGCGGCCTGAGCGCTAACGTCGCGCCCGGCCAGCATTGCGACATCGCCCCCGCCAGCCACCTCGCTACCCACCTGCTGCGTGGTGGACTGCTTCAGCCAGTTATTTTTATCCCAGGTCAGGTTATCGCTGGCGGAGGTGGTCACGGTAGTGAGGTTCAGGTCACGTCCTGCGTTAAGCACCGTCTGGCTCTCGCTGCCGCTGTTAACGACCTGCGCTCCGGTCAGGTTGAGATCGCGCCCGGCGTTAAGCACAAGCTTGCCGTCGTCGCCCTGAACGTAGATGCCCGCAACACGCTCAAGGGTGGTGCGCTCAAAGCTGTTTTTCCCGGCGGTACTTTTGGCGCTACGGATCGTGGTGGTGAGGTTGATATCCCGCCCGGCGGTTGCCAGTACGGAATTGTTACCTGAAATTGTGCCGCCGATGTTGTTAATGTCCGTGCGGGCCAACAGGCTGACATCCGCACCGTGAATGGTGCCCGCGCGGTTGGTGAGGGAGTCTGCGCTAAGCTGAACCCTCTCCTTGCCGTGGATCGTGCCGCTATTGACCAGATCGCGGTTCAGGTTCATCACCACGTTCTGACCGCCCATCAGCGCGCCAGCGCCGTCAACGTCACCCGGCTGTACGCGAACATAAACCTGCGGCACCATCACCGTCTGCCAGCTTCCGTCCGCAAGCTGGACGCGGGTGTTGACCAGCCAAACCATATCTTCCGTCAGCAGACCCATCTGCTCGGCGGTGAGCGCTACCCCCGGAACAAGCTGATGCGCCTTGCCGAAGGCAATACCGGCATCCATCAGCGCTTTGAACTGCGTTTCGTCGTCACGGTGATCGCCCAGGTAACGCTCGCCGGTAAGCGCAATCACCTGCTCCCGCACCAGCCGCTGCTCGTAATAGCCGTCGCCAAGACGCTTGTGCATATTGTCATGGTCCAGCGCGAACGCATCCTGCATGTAGTCGCTGCCCAGCCACTCTTTATTGTTCGTGAAGCGAGGGTCGGTCTCGATCAGGTAACGGGCATCGGGTGCTGGCAGCGTGTTGAACAGGCTGTTGTCCGGCAGGCGGATGTCGGGGGCGATTGCGCGGATCACATCGCCCTCTGCGCCGCTGGCAGGGATTTCAATCCATTTCCCTGCCGTATTGCTGGCAGGCAACACAGGGGAAAGTTTTTCCTGCTCCGGTGACGCCGCGTCGACGTCGACGGACAAGCTCCCCGTCCCATTGAGCGTGGCATCTGTTCCGTGCGCGGTGGCGGGCGAAAGGGTCATGCCGCTGCCCTCGGTCTGGCTGTATCCTTCCATTTTCCCCGGCGACAGGGTGATCGACTGGATCACCACGGGTGGCAGATAGTCCGAGGTACTTTTTCCCTGAGAGTCGCCGCCTTTTTTGGTTTTACGGCTGTAGTGTGTGACCGAGCCAGCATCCGTTATCCATCGGCTGCCTTCCGGCATGACGTTATCTACCGAATCGGCGGAAATACCGAGCGTACCACCCGCGACAATCTGGCTTTTGTCGTTCAGAACGTGGTTCGCGCTGATGGTCATTTGCCCTCCGGAGAGGATCTTGCCCGGGTCGCTCTCTGCGATAACCTCCTCTTCGATGGTGCGGGTGTAGTTGTACTCGTAAAAGTTGTCGTTGTTAGCACCGGTATCTTCCGGCGTGTTGAGGTTCAGCAGGTCGTCGGCCGAGTTATGGTCGACAAACACGCCTTCCTCATCAGCGCTCCAGCGGTTGGGCGATCCCTTGTGCTGGTACTCGTGGATCTGCTCGGTGGAAATCAGCGCCACCTCGGTGCTGAAATGGTCGTTGACGTTATTAAGCTGGCTGACGGAGAGTGCCATGTCACCTGCGGACTCTATGGTCGCGCTGTGGTTGTTCAGCGTTTGCGCCTGTCCGGTCGCAAAGCCGTTTTCGTCCACGCGTCCACCGATGGCGAGCACGCCATCGCTGTACATCAGCGCGTGGTCACGGTTGTTGATCGTCCCCGCCCCGATGTCCACGCGCTGGCGTCCGGCAATGGTTGCCGCCGTACCGTCCTGGGCGAGGTTATTGAGCGTTGTCGCCTGAAGTGAAAGATGGTCGCCATAAAGTCGCCCCGTTCCGACGTTGGTCAGCGTGGCAGCGTGAATCCACGTCTGGCTGCCGTCGATAAGACCGTAGTTACTGAGGGATGAGGAGACGGTCAGCCAGGTCGCTCCGGCGGCAATCTCACCGGACGCGGTATTGAGCAGGCTGGCGGCGCTGAAATTAAGTTTCTCACCTGCCTGCAGGTTACCGCTATTGGTCACGCTACCTGGCGTGGTGAATGTCATGCTGCCGTTGGCGATGACGTCGCCCGAATTGTTAAAGCTCTGCTGCGTACGAATCATCATGTCGCCGAGCGAGAGGAGCTGCCCATCGCCGGTCAGGGAATCGGCTTCAAGCGTGACGTTCTCGCCGCCAATCACGACACCGTCAGTGTTGATGAGGCGCAGAGCCGCGCCGCTCAGCGACAGCGTGCCCGCGGCGGACAGTTCGCCCTGAGCGTTATTAAGGGTATCGACGTGAGCAATCTGCAGCGTATCGCCTGAAATCACCGTTCCCTGCGCGTTATCAAGCTGCTGGCTGACGATGGCCACATCCAGCCCCTCAATCCCTTTCCCGGCGGCCTGGGTGTTCCGGTTGATCAGGCTGGCCGCGTTGAGCGTTACCGTTGCGCCGCTGCGCATCAGCCCAAGCGTATTGTCGATGACCCCCGAAACGGCGTTAACCATCAGGTTGCCGAGAGATTGTATTTGCCCCTCGTGGTTATCAAGACGTTCGAGATTTAACGCGATCGCCTGCTCGCTGACCACGCGCCCGCCTGCGCGATTATCCAGCGACGCGGCGTGCAGCGTGATATCGCTCTTTGCTCCGATCGTTCCATTCTGATTATTCAGGATGGCAGTCGCCAGCTGCATTGACGCCAGGCTGTAGAGCGTGCCTTGCTGGTTATCCAGCTGATATCCGTGTGTATCCAGGAAAATGCCTTTGCCCTGCATCACTCCCTGACGGTTATCGGTATCGCTGCGCGTTGCAAGCGTTAGCACGTCCAGCGCCACCAGCGTGCCAGCGATATTGCTAAAGCGGGTGGTGTCTAACGTCGCCTGTTTCCCCGCCAGCACGACTCCCGCATCGTTTTGCACATCGGCGGCCTGGATTGACATGTTCCCCTGGCTAACGATCCCCCCGGTGTCGCCGCTTTCGCGGTTGCTGATATGCCCCACGTTCAGCGTAAGGTCACCACCGCTCTGTACCAGACCGCCACCGTCGTTATCCAGCCGCTGCGCCGTGAGCGTAAGGTCGCGTTGGGCGGCGATAACCCCTCCCTGGTTGACGAGTTGCGCCGTTTCTATACGCGCACTGTCACCCGAGAGCAGCGTTCCCTGCGTATTCTCAAGCGTCCCGGTACGTGCATTAAGCGCTCCCGTCGCGCTGACCGTACCGTTGCGGTTATTCAGCGCGTCGGTTAAGTCCAGCGTCATGCTTTCGCCTGCGCTAACCGTACCGAACCGGTTGTCAACGGAGAGCGCATCCAGATGCAGGGTGGCTTCAGAGGCCAGTATGCCGTCGCGGTTATCCACGCGGGTGGCCTGAATCGCACTCTTTTGCGCACCGGCCAACATGCCGTGCTGGTTATCAATGGCGCTGGCGAGGATATCCAGCTCGCCAAAGCTGACGATGCCCCCCGTGGTGAGGGTGTCCTTATTTGAAATCGCATTGCCGTGCGTGTTGATGGACATTGCCGAACCCGACTGGATAAGGCCGGAATCATTATTCAACGCGCCGCTTTCGAGGGACAGCGTTGTGCGGGCGGCGATTTGCCCGCTGACGTTAGTTATCGACTTGATGCTGCTGAGCGCGATACGGCCCTTTTCCGCACTAATAAGCCCGCCGTCGTTGAGCAACTGGTCTGCGGTCACGCTGGCGCCTTCTGCGGCGGCCAGAACGCCTTCGCGGTTATCCGTCGCACCCGCGGTCTGCACTGACAGGCTACCCCCATCTGCGGCCAGGATCTGGCCTTTACGGTTATCCAGCGCGGCGGCATTGAGGGATATAGCGGCGTTGGCGGCAATGGTACCGTCGCGGTTATCAATACCATCCCGGTGGGTGAGCTCCAGCGCCTGCGTTCCGCTCTGGCTTATCTGGCCTTTCTGGTTTTGCAGCTTTTTCGCCATGAGCATGACGCGGTCGGCAGCAAGCAGGCCGCTGCTGTTATCGAGGGTGCCGGATGTCGTGACGCTGAGTCGCTCATTCGCGACGACCTGCGCGCTGGCGGTACTGATATCCCCTTGACCGGCATTAAGCGTGATGTTTTTTGCCTGCGTCAGGCTCCCGGTAGCATCGAGACCCAACCCGGTGGCGCTTACGTTACCGCCCGCCGCGTTCAGGCCATGCATCTCAAGTTTTCCGCTGGCGTTGAGCGTCATATCGCCCTCGCTGCCTAAGGTGCCGTCTGGCTGTACGCCTGCGGCCAGCGTGCCGGTGCTGGCAATCGTGTTGCCCGTCAGGCTGATGTTGTGCTGAGCTGCGATGGAGCCGCTGTTCTGTACGGAAGCCGTGCCAGAGAGGTCAACGTCTGCGGCAGACCAGATTGCACCGCTGTTTTCGATATGACCCTCGGCTGAGAGGGTGACCATACCGGCTTCTGCGCCAATGTTGCCCGCATTACGCACCCCGACGCCTTTTTCCGTCCCGCGAAGGCGAATTTTGCCGGCGTACATGCCGCCCACCTGCGATACATCCAGCGCCAGGCTGGGTTTTGCCGTGCCGTTATCCGCGAGCGCAGTAATCTGTTCGTGAGCGGCATCCACGCTGTTGCGCCCGGTCGTGACGCGTAAATCCTGGGCATGAATGGCCGCATTTACCTGCACCGCGCGGCCAATAATATCGGTGTGGCTCTGGCCGGTAGCGTTCATTCCGTTACCGTTAATGTGAATTTCACCCTGCTCGACCCGGTAGCCCGTTATCTGACCGTTCTGCATTTGCGCCGTGCCGGTGGTGAGCGTGGCACGCCCGGCGTTGATAAATCCGCAGCCGTCGCAGCTAATGCCCGACGGACTGGCGATGACGACGTCCGCTTTTTGTCCCGCCACTTCGATAAAGCCGTTAAGGCGGCTCGGATCGCGGGCGTTAACCTCGTTGAGGATAATTTTCGCTTCGCCTTTTGCCAGCCATGGGTTGGCTGCCACCATTCCACCAAGCTGGGTGGCGGCATTTTTATGGGAGTTGTTGAGAATGACGCCATTCTGCTCAACGTCGAACTGACTGAAGGTATTGCGGGAAACGCCACCCGCTGAAGGCGTCTGGATATTGACCTGCGGCGTACCGTTGGCGGTGCTGATAATGGTTGGCTGCTGTTTATTGGGTGCCGATGCATCCGCCACAATCCCTGCGGCCTGTACCGTTATTGCCCCGCTTGCCAGCCACAGGCTGAGGCTAATCGCCCCGACGCGGCAGATAAGTCGCTGGTGGTTATGTTGTAAACCGGAAGAGGGCGCGCTGCCAGAACAGCCGCGAGCCAGCTCCGATACCACCATCAGCATGCCGCGAGCTTTGTTAAAGACGATACGGTAAAGACGTTTGTTCATGTGAAAATCCTTTTATGTGTTATCCGTGCAGCGGGTGCGTCTTTTTCCAGTTCAGCAACGCGTCGCGCGTGACCCGTTTGCCGTAAAACGTTTTGATGCGGCGTCCTTTTTCTTCACCGCGATGCCAGAGAGAACGGGCCATGTGATGCGGGAAAATCTCTTCGCGTAACAGGCGGAACATGTCTCGCCCGTGGCCAAAGGGGGCGATAAAGTCGCGAAACCACAGGTGATCGCCGTTGCACCAGTCTTCCTCTGGCAGGGTAATGGCGGCCTCGTTGAGATAGCGGCGTTCAGCCTCTTCGCTCATCCACGCCCAGCTCAAAAAAAAGACCGGGCGACCTCCCATTTCCACCAGTACGTACTGCTGGCGCTTGATGACGGGCAGAAGAACCGCGGGCAGGACGTGCAGCGGTGCATCCCGATGGTTGAATGAGTGCATCCATAACCAGACCGATGCACCCAGCGCTTCCGCTTCGTTAAGGGTTTCGCCCAGCATAAGCGGACAGTGGACCGTGAATTCGCCATACCGCATCGTCAGAGATCCATGTTCAGGTTGAAACCGAAGGTGGCCGGGCTGGTTTTGAAGCCCTCGGGGCGAGAAAACGGAACGCCCGCAAACAGGTCGAAACCGACTTTCCAGAGCGTGCCGCGTAGCCCGGCTGCACCGCCGGCCAGATGATTTCCCGTCAGGTATTCCGTTCCGCTGCCCGCCACTTCTCCGTAGTCGGCTGCCAGATAAAACTCGGTGCCCGGGAGAGGGGTCTGTATGGAGAGATCGTTGCGTACCAGCCAGCCACGATCGGCGTTCAGGGTGCGTTCGCCATCAAAGCCGCGTACGGTCCAGCGCCCGCCAATGGAGAATTGATCCTGCGAAGTCAGCGGGGTGGTGCTGGTCTGACGCTGCCAGACTATGTCGTAGCGGAAATGCTGGTCGATCAGCTCAAACGGCAGGCTCAGGCGGGCATCCGTGCGAAGAATGCGGCTCAGCGCCGTGGCTTCATCGAATACTTCTTCTGGCGCAGGCTGTGCGCCAAACCAGCGAGTACCGCGCTGATAGCTGATTCCTGCATCCAGCGTTGCCGGGCCGATATAGTGACGGTGCGAAAGCCCCGCTTTCCAGGAGGAAACGTGGCGACGCTGCACCTCGATTTCCGTGTCGCTGATGTAATTTCGCGTTGTCCGGCTCTCGACGTCCCACGTGAATGATGTTTTTTGCGCGCTGTTGCGGTGCAGTACCCGGCTGAGCTGGGCAACCACGCTTTGGCTCTTGCCGCTGTAGCGGTAATCACCGCTCAACCCGGCGACCGTCTGGTGATAGTGGTAGTCGCTGCCGGTCAGGGAAAACCCCCACCAGCCAACCGGAACGGACCAGTGGGCGCTGAGGTTTTGGTTGCCTTTCTCCGGTCCGGTTTGCAGATCATGGTTAATGGAAAACCAGAAGAGATCGCTCAACGCCAGCGGGTTGTCCAGTGAGAGGGTCACTCCCCCCTGATAGCGTCCGGTTGATGACGAGCCGGAGTCGTCAAGCGACAGGCCAAGCCGCCAGAATTTGCGCTGCTGGCGGGAAATGACAATATCGCTCTCGCCGGGCTGTGCGGCAGGAACAATCTCCATTTCCACCTGCACGGTGGGCAAGCGCTGGAGGTTCTCAAGACCTTGTTCAATGTCCCGCAAATCGAGCAGATTGCCGTCATGCGCCGGGAAGGCGCCGTATAGCCAAATCCAGGGGCTGCTGTTGTCGGTTAAGGTGACGTGACGAATTTTTCCCGGTATCACAGCCAGCTTTAAGTGGCCGCTTTTTATATCCTGAGCGGGAGCCAGCACGCGTGCTGTCGTCCAGCCATGGGAAATCAGCCGGTTCTGAAGCGTGCTCATCAGATAATTAATCCCTTTTGCGCCGAGGCATCTCCCAGCCGCCCGATCCGCGAGGCGTTGCAGCGGCAGCCAGTGTGGCAATGCTTCTTGTCCCGAGAGCGTGACGTCGTGAATAACAAAGCAGGGCGTTTCGGCAGGAAAGGCCGTGGTGATGGCTTTTTCGGCGGGGGGTTGCAGGCGAATATCCGGCGCCTGCGGCGTCAACTGGGCTTCCAGTGCCTGCTGACGCTGCTGCTGAAGGATAAATTGCTCATCTGCCGGTGCGGCGACAGCCGTCGCTGAAAGGCTGAGAATAGCGCAGATGAAAAAGACGGCGCTTTCCGTCGTTAATCGTTGAAATTCCATTTCAACATTTTCCCTTACAAAAAGTAATGTTTTCTTGCGAGGGATAGTGACGAAGTAAGAGAGAGTTTTCTACGCGTAGCGGCTAAATAAAATCCTAAAATTTAGCGTTGTGACAGGCACTTGAGAAGTGTGAAAGCGGACAAAAAGAGAAATTACAGGCCGGGCAGGCTCGCGCCGCCCGGCACTGTCACAGGAAATTACTCCCCTTCACCCGGGAACAGGAACGGGTTGATCGAGCTGCGGGCAAAGCCCTCCTGCTCCATCTTCGCGTCCAGAATCAGCGAGGCGAGATCGTCGGCCACCGCTTCGACTTTCGGGTCTTTTTCCTGATACAGAATCTTCAGGTAAGTGCCGCAGTCGCCGCAGCTTTCCGCTTTCACCGCCGCTTCTTCATTTTCCAGCGACCAGTAGTTCAGATCGCGGGTCTGCTCGCAGTTGCTGCACTTGATGCGCACCACGTGCCACTCGGTTTCACACAGGTTGCAGTGCAGGTAGCGCAGCCCCTGAGTGGTGCCGATTTGCACCATGCTCGATACCGGCATGGAGCCGCAGACCGGGCAGAACTGGCGCGCCTCGCCGTATTCGGCGCGGGCTTTGCCCGGGATCAGGCTGGCCATTTGCGCCCAGTAGAGCGACAGCGCGGCCCAGATAAACGGGGCTTTATCGCTGCTGACCAGAGAGAAGTCAGAGGCAAACAGCGCGCTCGCCATCTCTTCCAGCTCCAGGTCAGAGGCTTTTTCCAGATTCTCAATGACCGCCAGCGCGGTGCCGCTCATCTCCGGCTTCAGCTCGGCAATCAGCGAATGCAGCAGCTTTTGCCAGTGTTTGTCGCGCGGCAGGACGTGAATGTCCAGCGGCGGCTTGCCCTGCTCGCTGGCTTCTTTGATGCGCGCGGTCAGGTCAATTTGCAGCGGGTGGTCGTACAGCACCACTTCCTGCGCGTGGGCAACCAGCGCGGCAAAGCGCAGAAAATCACCCAGCGGGTTGTTCTCTGCCAGCTCGCGCAGACGCTCTGCGCGGCGGTTGTAGAGGTTCTTGAGTCTGGGGAATAACAACGGCGGAATATAATCCGCCGTGCGTTTCTCGCTCGACCCCAGCTCATCTTGCGGGATTATGCGAATACTCATTCAGATGACTTTTCCTGTTTCTGGCGGACCTCTCGGTACCAGCGCGGGTGATGTTTCTTCGCCCACGTACTGGTTACCCATCCTTCCACCATCGCGGTAATGGTGCCTTTCACCCAGAGGGCGGCGTAGATATGCACCATGATAACCACAATTAACGCCACTGCGGCAAATGAATGCAGCATCAGCGCGAATCGGATCACCGGGATTGAGAAAGCAGGCGCAAAGTACGGACGCCAGATGATCACGCCGCTCACCAGCAACAGGACCAGGAAGATAATCGCCGCCCAGAATACGCATTTCTGGCCGAAGTTATAACGCCCGGTATCACCCACTTCCTCATTGACGACGATCTTACGAATATTCTTCGCCCAAAAGATATCATCCCGATTGATTAGGTTATGGTGCCAGTAGCGGAAAAACATGATGATAAACGACGCGAACATGATGACGCCCACAAACGGGTGCAGAATACGCGCCAGCTGTGGTGTCCCCATGATCTGCATCAGCCAGTTGAAGGACGGGAAGAAGAATCCCAGCCCGCTTATCGCCGCCAGCATGAAGCAGAAGGCGGTGACCCAGTGGTTGATGCGTTCCGGCGCGGTGTAGCGCACGATGGTGTCACGTTTTCTCATTTGCGCACCTCGTCTTTCTCTTCATGCAGGTTGTCGTCTTCCTCTTCCGCGCGGTTCGGACCAACGCCGACGTAGTGGAAGATGCTCGCTGCGAAGGTGGCAGCAAAACCGACCGCTGCCAGCGGTTTCCAGATGCCTTTCCAGAACTTCACGGTGGCGCTGATTTCCGGGTTCTCCGGCAGGCCGTGATACAGGTTCGGCTTGTCGGCGTGGTGCAGCACGTACATCACGTGCGTACCGCCAACCCCGGCTGGATCGTACAGGCCCGCGTTGTCGTAACCGCGGGTTTTCAGCTCGCCCACGCGCTCTGCCGCCAGCGTTTTCATATCCTCTTTGGAGCCAAAGTGGATAGCGCCGGTTGGGCAGGTCTTCACGCACGCTGGCTCCTGGCCGACGTTGACGCGGTCAACGCACAGCGTGCATTTGTAGACGCGGTTGTCTTCCGGGTTCAGGCGCGGAACGTCGAACGGGCAGCCCGCGATGCAGTAGCCGCAGCCGATGCACTGTTCGGACTGGAAGTCGACGATGCCGTTGGCATACTGAATGATAGCCCCTTCTGACGGACATGCCTTCAGGCAGCCCGGATCCGCACAGTGCATACAGCCGTCTTTGCGGATAAGCCATTCCAGTTTGTCGTTCTGCTCCACTTCCGAGAAACGCATCACCGTCCAGGACTTGGCGGTCAGGTCGGCCGGGTTGTCGTACACCCCGACGTTGTGACCCACTTCGTCACGCAGATCGTTCCACTCTGAACACGCCACCTGACAGGCTTTACAGCCGATACAGGTGGTCACGTCGATAAGCTTCGCCACTTCCTGCTGGTGGTCCCGCGCCTGAGGCGCGGGCGTGAAACTGTTTGTCGCGGAACGACGGATAATGTCTTGAGATTGATAAGCCATAAGTCGTCTCCGTTACACCTTTTCCACGTTCACGAGGAAGGCCTTAAACTCCGGCGTCTGCGTGTTCGCATCGCCGACGAACGGCGTCAGGGTGTTCGCAATGAACCCTTTCTTCGCCACACCCTCATAGCCCCAGTGGATCGGGATACCGATGGTGTCCACCTCCTGACCGTGAACGTTCAGCGTGCGGATACGCTTGGTCACCACCGCCTTGGCTTTAATATAGCCGCGGTTAGAGGAGACCTTCACGGTATCGCCATGGGCGATGCCGAGCTTGCCCGCCAGCTTCTCGCCGATCTCCACAAACTGTTCCGGCTGCGCGATGGCGTTAAGCAGCGCGTGCTTGGTCCAGTAGTGGAAGTGCTCGGTCAGACGGTAGGTGGTGCCCACGTACGGGAACTTGTCCTTTTTACCCAGCGCTTCGAAATCGCCCTTAAAGATACGGGCTGCCGGGTTAGAGACCACGTTCGGGTGCAGCGGGTTGGTGCCCAGCGGCGTCTCAAACGGCTCGTAGTGTTCCGGGAACGGACCTTCCGCCATCTTATCGATAGCAAACAGGCGTCCCATCCCTTCAGGCTGCATGATAAACGGCCCAACGTCGCTGCCCGGTGCGGCAGTGCTGTAGTCCGGAATATCCACGCCGCCCCATTTCGCGCCGTCCCACTTCAGAAGCTGACGCTTCGGATCCCACGGGTTGCCCTGCGGGTCAGCGGATGCGCGGTTATAGAGGATGCGGCGGTTGAGCGGCCACGCCCATGCCCAGCCCAGCGTATTGCCGAGACCCGACGGGTCGGCGTTATCGCGGTTGGCCATCTGGTTGCCCTTCGGCGTCCAGCTACCGGCAAAGATCCAGCAGCCGCTGGAGGTCGTGCCGTCATCGCGCAGGTGTGCGAAGGTGCTGAGCTGATCGCCTTTCTTCGCCAGCACGGTACCGGTGGCCGGGTCGATAACGTCCGCCAGCGCCTTACCGTTGCTCTCCATCGCCACTTCTTCCGGCGCAGGGTTTTCCGGCGTCGAGTAGTTCCAACTCATGTTCAGCACCGGTTCCGGGTTCGCGCCGCCTTCTTCCGCATACATCTTACGCAGGCGTAAGAAGATGCCGGCCAGGATCTCGCCGTCGTTCATGGCGATGCCCGGGGCGTCCGCGCCTTTCCAGTGCCACTGCAGCCAGCGTCCGGAGTTGACGATAGAACCGTTCTCTTCCGCGAAGCAGGTAGACGGCAGACGGAACACTTCGGTCTGAATCTTCGATGGATCAACATCGTTCGATTCACCGTGGTTCTGCCAGAAGGTCGAGGTCTCGGTATTGAGCGGGTCAATCGTCACCAGGAACTTCAGCTTCGACAGAGACTCAACAACCTTGTTCTTGTTCGGGAACGAGGCAACCGGGTTAAAGCCCTGGCACAGATAGCCGTTCACTTTGCCCTGGTGCATCATCTCGAAATACTGCAGAACGTCGTAGCCTTTGTCCCACTTCGGCAGCCAGTCAAAGCCCCAGCTGTTTTCAGCCGTCGCTTTGTCGCCGAAGAAGGCTTTCATCATCGAGACGAAGAACTTCGGATAGTTGCCCCAGTAGTTTACCTGGCCTTCGAGCAGCGGTTTAGGCGTGCTGGCCGTCAGGTAGGTTTGCAGATCGGTCTGTTTCTCGCTTGGCAGGTTCATGTAACCCGGCAGGCTTTGAGACAGCAGGCCGAGGTCGGTCAGACCCTGAATGTTGGAGTGACCGCGCAGGGCGTTCACGCCGCCGCCTGCCATCCCCATGTTGCCGAGCAGGAGCTGAACCATCGCCATGGTACGGATGTTCTGCGCGCCGATGGAGTGCTGCGTCCAGCCGAGGGCGTACAGGAACGATGCGGTTTTGTCCTTCGCGCTGGTTTCGGCGATCAACTCGCACACCTTCAGGAAGTCCGCCTTCGGCGTACCGCAGATGTTTTCGACCACCTCCGGCGTGTAGCGGGATACGTGCTCTTTCAGCAGGTTCCACACGCAGCGCGGGTGTTGCAGGGTGGTATCGCGCTTCGCAAAGCCTTTTTCATCCAGCTCGTAGTTCCAGCTGGTTTTGTCGTATTTGCGTTTTTCGGCGTCGTAACCGCTGAACAGGCCATCTTCGAAGTGGTAATCCTCACGCACGATCAGGCTGGCGTTGGTATAGGCTTCGGTGTATTCGCGGTTATATTTTTCGTTGGTCATCAGGTACAGCAATACGCCTGACAGGAAAGTGATGTCAGTACCTGAACGAATTGGGGTGTAGAAATCCGCCACTGACGCAGTACGCGTAAAGCGGGGATCGATCACAATCAGTTTCGCACCGTTGTGGATTTTGGCTTCCATCGCCCAGCGGAACCCGACAGGGTGCGCTTCAGCGGCGTTACCGCCCATCACCACAATGAGGTTGGCGTTCTTGATGTCGACCCAGTGGTTGGTCATCGCACCGCGACCAAATGTTGGAGCAAGACTTGCTACCGTTGGTCCGTGTCAGACACGCGCCTGGTTGTCGACCGCGAGCATACCGAGTGCGCGCGTAAATTTCTGGGTTAAATAACCGGTTTCGTTGCTGGAAGCAGAGGCACACAGCATCCCGGTGGAGAGCCAGCGGTTGACCGTAACGCCGTCGGCGTTCTTCTCAACAAAGTTGGCATCGCGGTCTTCTTTAATGTGTTTTGCGATGCGGTCGAACGCCTCTTCCCAGCTGATTTGCTGCCATTTGTCTGAGCCTGGCGCGCGATATTCCGGGAATTTGAGGCGGCTTTCGGAGTGGATAAAGTCCACCAGACCGGCCCCTTTCGGGCACAATGCGCCGCGGTTGACCGGATGATCCGGGTCGCCTTCGATATGGAAAATAGACGCTTTGGCGTTTTTAGCACCGTCGCCGAGGCTATACATCAACAGCCCGCAACCGACAGAGCAGTACGTACAGGTATTACGGGTTTCACGGGTGCGCAGCAGTTTATACTGCCGCGTTTCCGCCAGCGCTACGCCGGGCGCAAAGCCCAGTGCCGCTGCCGTGGTGCCTGCCATACCGCCAGCGCAGATCTTAAAGAACTGCCTTCTGCTGACCTGCATGGGTCACTCCTTGTTTCGACATTGCTTACATATGTAGTTTTGACTTCGCGGCTGAAGAATGACCGCAAAGGAAAAAAATTTGCGTTAATCCCTCAATTCCACGAGGGATATCATCAGAATACCACAATGTCGGTACAGCTGTTCTAATGGCGTTAATACAAAGTGAACGTATTATCACCATGTTGATTATAAAGTGTGATATCGATCACATTAACAGCTTCGCTTGTTAAAGGGGTGTAGCGGGTGTCGGGTTGCACCCCTTCTAAATGAGTAGGAGAATGATTGCTGAAAAGTTGATCCATACTATGCGTACAGCCTGTGGATTATGCTGCAATAGCAGGCTCACCTCTGTGGTTGTTCAGGAATACCGCTGTGTCTAAACAAAACCGTGCTCCCCACTCGTCACCACTGCCTGCGGGCATTGTGGAACTGTCGGTACACAGACCGCCCCACATCACCCATGCCACGCCGGATTTTCTGGCGGAAGAAGTGCCCGTTGCGCTCGTTTACAACGGTATCTCCCACGTGGTGATGATGGCTTCGCCGAAGGATCTTGAGCTGTTCGCCATCGGTTTTTCCCTCTCGGAAGGCATCATCGACCATCCGCAGGAGATCTACGGCATGGACGTGGTGCAGGCTTGCAACGGCCTTGAAGTGCAAATCGAACTCTCCAGCCGCCGCTTTATGGGGCTGAAAGAGCGCCGCCGCGCGCTGGCCGGGCGTACCGGCTGCGGCGTCTGTGGCGTTGAGCAGCTCAATGATATTGGCAAACCCGTTGCGCCACTGCCGTTTACTCAGACCTTTGATCTGGCTCACCTCGACCATGCGCTCGAGCATTTGAACGATGTACAGCCCATCGGCCAGCTGAGCGGCTGCACGCACGCGGCGGCATGGGTGTTGCCGTTGGGGGATATTGCCGGGGGGCATGAGGACGTTGGTCGGCACGTGGCCCTGGATAAGCTGCTTGGTCGCCGGGCGCGTGAAAGTGACGTCTGGAAGCAGGGGGCGGCACTCGTTTCCAGCCGCGCCAGCTATGAGATGGTGCAAAAATCCGCGATGTGCGGTGTGGAAATTCTGTTTGCGGTCTCAGCCGCAACGACGCTGGCGGTGGAGGTGGCGGAGCGCTGCAACCTGACGCTGGTGGGCTTCTGCAAGCCGGGAAGGGCGACCGTTTATACCCATCCACAGCGATTAATTGTTAGTCAATAATTTTGAATGATAATAGCAAATCCTTCCGCTTTTAGTTGTTCATGATGAGGTCTAGTATTTATCTCATCAAGGCACGGTGCCTTACCTAAACAACTTAATGAAAGGGTTTATATCATGAAAAGCATCAAAACTTTTGTCGCTGTAATCGCTCTGGCTGCTTCTTTCGGTTCTTTCGCTGCTCAGACCGTGACCGCAACCGCGTCGACCATTGACGGCGCAGAAGCGAAAATCGCGGCTCAGGCTCAGGAAGCCGGCGCGTCATCTTACAAAATTACCCAGGCGTTCTCAGGTAACCGCGTACACATGACTGCTGAACTGACTAAATAAGCCGTCACACCGTCGAAAGAGCGCCCCCGGGGCGCTTTTTTAGCTTATGCCCGCCACGCGCAGCAGCGCGGTCACCACCGCCGCCGCAACGATCACCACAATTAACGGCATCTTCCGCCAGGCCAGAAACACCGCAAACGCCACGCCCAGCACGCGCGCCATACCGGCAAAGTGGTCACCTTCATAAAACGTGGTCGCCAGCGCCACGGAAAACAGCAATACCGTTGCCGCATCGGACAGCAGAGCCTGTGAGCGCTCTGACAATGCCAGCCTGTTGCCCAGTTTCGCCCCGCCAAGACGCATCAGATACGTTCCCGCAGACAAAATGGCGATGCCGAGAATAAAAAACGTCATATTTCCCATTATTTTTTCCTCGCAGCGAGACCCAGTAAAGAGAGCAGCACCGGTAATCCCACCGGGGCAAACGGTACGGCGGCCAGCGACACAACGGCACCGCTGCAGGCGCGGATGAGCGTGGTACGGTTTTTAAACGCGGGAACCACCAGCGCCAGCAATATGGCCGGGAATACCGCATCCAGGCCAATGGTTTCCGGATCCGGCAGCAGTTTGCCGACCATGGCGCCCAGCAGGGCCCCCAGCGGCCAGACAATCGCCACGCCTAAACCACATAACCAGTACGCCGCTTTGCGCTGTTCGGGCGTTTTTTGCGACAGGCCAAAGACCACGCTTTCGTCGTTCATGATGTGGCAGCCTAAAAGGCTCAGGCTACGTTTGCCCACCAGTTCACGCACCGTCACGCCAAACGGCACGTGCCGCGCGTTGACCAGCAACCCCGCGGCCGCGGCCGCCAGCGGATTACCGCCGCTTGCCACAATGCCGATAAACATAAACTCTGACGCGCCCGCGAGTACGGTGATGGAGAGTACAAACGGTACCCAGACCGGGAAACCGTAGGCCATCGCCAGGGAGCCGTATGACATCCCGACCACGCCGACCGCGAGGCAGACCAGGATGATTGCTTTTATGGTGTCGCCTTTCAGGCAAGAGAGATGATGCTTCATACATTTTTAGCCATATCGAACGTGTATCCATTATAATGAACGCAACAGAAGTGTTTTTCAAGATGAACGATTCGTTCGATTTATAGAACAAAGAGGCCGTTATATGACGCAGCCAATCAGCCTGATCGCTAAAAGTCTGGTGCGAGAGCGCCTGCGAACCGGGCTTTCACTGGCGGAAATTGCCCGCCGTGCCGGGATCGCCAAATCCACCCTTTCCCAACTGGAGTCCGGCAACGGTAACCCAAGCCTGGAAACGCTGTGGTCGCTTTGCGTGGCGCTGGATATTCCTTTCGCCCGCCTGCTAGAGCCGCAGTTGCCGACCACGCAGGTGATCCGCCGTGGTGAAGGGACGAAAGTGGTCGCCGGACAGGCTAACTATGAAGCCATTTTGCTGGCAGCATGCCCCCCCGGCGCGCGTCGCGATGTCTATCTTCTGATGACCCAGCCGGGTGCAGACCGTATTTCCCAGCCGCATCCGCCGGGTTCGGTAGAGCATATTATTGTGACGCAGGGACGGGCGCTGGTTGGTCTGCTTGACGCGGCGGAAGAGCTCGCCGCAGGAGATTATATTTGTTATCCCGCCGACCAGCCGCATATCTTTAAGGCGCTGGAGCCGGATACGCACGCGCTGCTGGTGGCGGAACAAAACTAACAGAGATACGGAAACTCATGTCGCTTAAAGCCATTGCCAAAGAACTGGGGCTGTCAGTCACCACCGTCAGCCGCGCCCTCAACGGATATGACGACGTCTCCGCCGAGACGCGCGCACGCGTGGAAGCAGAGGCCCAGCGCCGTGGTTACCGACCGAACACCTTCGCCCGCCGCCTGAAGATGGGCAAAATTGACGCCGTCGGGCTGGTGTTTCCCGTACACCCTGTTCCGCTCAATAACAGCGTATTTACGGACATGGTCGGCGAAATTAGCCACGAACTGGCGCGACATGAGATCGACCTATTGCTTATCGCCGACGACGATCTGGCGGATAAGCACAGCTATATGCGCATGGTGCAAAGCCGCCGCGTCGACGCGCTGATCGTGGCGCACACGCTGGATCACGATCCCCGTCTTGAGCAGCTGCAGGCCGCCGGTTTTCCTTTCCTGGCGCTCGGGCGCAGCCACCTTCCGCAGCCGTACGCGTGGTTTGACTTCGACAACTACGCCGGTACGCATCAGGCTACCCGCTGGCTGATCGAGAAAGGCCATCAGCGTATCGCGCTACTTGGCGAAAGCAACAATCAGGCGTTTATCACCCAGCGCCGTCAGGGCTATCTGGACGCCCTGCGGGAAGCCGGGCTTTCCAGCGAATGGCTGCGCGCCATGCCGCCTTCGCGCCGCGTCGGGTATGCCACCACCAAAGAACTCCTTGCTCTGCCGCAGCCGCCTACGGCCATCATCACCGACTGCAACACCCACGGCGACGGCGCGGCGATGGCGCTGGCGCAGCTGGGGCGTTTATCCGGCGACAACGCCGTCGCGCTGGTGGTCTATGACGGACTGCCGCAGGACAGCATCGTCGATATCGACGTGGCGTCGGTGATCCAGTCCACCCGCCAGGGCGTCGGGAAACAGATTGCTGATATGGTGCGCCAGCTGATTAACGGCGACGATATTGAACAGCTTCAGGTGCTCTGGCAGCCAGAATTCTCTCCGGGCCAGACGGCCTAAAACCACAAAAATTCCAAACCCGATCACAGAACCGAAACGTTTTGGTTTGTATCCGAAACGTTTCGGATCAACACTCAGATCATCCCGATGACAGGAGATGTCTGATGCAAGATTCCGTTTTACGTCTCGAAACCACGACGGTAGACGTGGTGATTAAAACCCATCCGTTCGCCGAAATTCTCTACTGGGGGCCTCACCTTCGGCACTTTTCGCCGCAGGATGCTGCTATGCTCGCGCGTCCTGTTGCCAACGGCAGGCTTGACGTTGACTCCCCCGTCACGCTGATGGCAGAGCTGGGACACGGCCTGTTTGGCTCGCCGGGCATTGAGGGACATCGCCAGGGGCTGGACGGTTCCCCGGTGTTCAAAACCACGCAGGTGCAGCAGGACGTAAACACCCTGACGATAACCGCCGAAGATGAGCATGCGGGACTGCGCCTGACCAGCGAGCTGGCGCTGGATGCCAGCGGCGTGCTGGTGGTTCGTCACGGTTTAACGAACCTGAAAGCGATCCCCTGGCAGGTGGACCGTTTCGCCGTCACGCTGCCGGTGGCCGAGCGCGCGCAGGAGGTGATGGCCTTCCACGGACGCTGGATCAGAGAGTTTCAGCCGCACCGCGTAAAGCTTGAACACGACAGCTTCGTGATTGAAAACCGTCGGGGTAAAACCTCCCACGAGCACTTCCCGGCGCTGATTGCCGGTACGCCGTCGTTCAGCGAAATGCAGGGCGACGTCTGGGGCGTGCATCTGGGCTGGAGCGGTAATCACCGCCTGCGCGCGGAAGCGAAAACCGACGGTCGTCGCTATCTGCAGGCCGAAGCGCTCTACCTGCCGGGTGAAATGGCGGTTGAGGAGGGCGATACGCTCTGGACGCCGCGCCTGTATGCCAGCTACTCCACGCAGGGCCTGAACGGCATGAGCCAGCCGTTCCACCGCTACCTGCGCGACAACATCATCCGCTTCCCGGAAAACAAACCGCGCCCGGTGCACCTCAATACCTGGGAAGGGATCTACTTCAACCACGATCCGGACTACATCATGCGCATGGCCGACGAGGCCGCGGCGCTTGGGGTGGAACGCTTTATTATCGACGACGGCTGGTTCAAAGGCCGTAATGACGACCATGCCGCGCTGGGCGACTGGTATCTGGACGAGAAGAAATACCCGAACGGCCTGACGCCGGTGATCGACCACGTCAAACGGCTCGGCATGGAGTTTGGCATCTGGGTTGAGCCAGAGATGATCAACCCGGATTCCGATTTGTACCGTGCGCACCCTGACTGGGTGCTGGCGCTGCCGGGCTATCCCCAGGCGACCGGACGACACCAGCTGGTGCTCAATCTCAACATCCCGGAGGCCTTTGACTACCTCGTGGAGCGCATCAGCTGGCTGCTGGGCGAGCATGCGGTCGACTACGTGAAGTGGGACATGAACCGCGAGCTGGTGCAGCCGGGACACAACGGTAAAGCCGCCGCCGACGCCCAGACCCGCCAGTTTTACCGCCTGCTGGACATGCTGGGCGAGCGCTTCCCGCACATTGAGTTTGAATCGTGCTCATCCGGCGGCGGACGCATTGATTATGACGTACTGACCCGCAGCCACCGCTTCTGGGCGTCCGACAACAACGACGCGCTGGAGCGCAGCTCCATCCAGCGCGGCATGAGCTACTTCTTCCCGCCGGAGGTGATGGGCGCGCATATCGGTCATCATAAATGTCACGCCACCTTCCGCCAGCACAGCATCCAGTTCCGTGGTCTGACGGCGCTGTTCGGCCATATGGGGCTGGAGCTGGATCCGCTCACCGTGGACGCACAGGAGCGCGAAGGCTATCGCCATTACGCCGCGCTGCACAAGCAGTGGCGGGAGGTCATTCACCACGGTACCCAGTGGCGTATTGATATGCCGGATGCCACCACGCTGGCGCAGGGGATTGTGAGCGAAGATAAGGCGCAGGGGCTTTTTATGGTCAGCCAGCTTGCGATGCCGGATTACACCCTGATGATGCCGCTGCGCATGGCGGGGCTTGAGGCTAGCGCGCGGTACCGCGTCACGCTGCTCGATCACCAGAATATTCAGATTACGGGCAAGGGAGGGCACACCATGCGTAAGCTGCCAGAGTGGATGGAAACGCCGCAAACGGTGAGCGGCGAGTGGCTGATGCAGGCGGGCATTGCGCTGCCGATTCTGGATCCGGAAACCGCCATTCTGATTGGCGTCGAACGCGTGTAAGGGTGACGGGCCGGGCAGCCGGCCCTCCGTTGAGGATAAAAATAATGAACACAACAACCTGTACCCACAAAGACAACCCTAACTTCTGGATCTTCGGGCTGTTCTTCTTTCTCTACTTCTTCATCATGGCCACCTGCTTTCCGTTCCTGCCGATTTGGCTGTCGGACATCATCGGCCTGAATAAAACCCATACCGGGATTGTCTTCTCCTGCATCTCGCTGTCGGCCATCGCCTTCCAGCCGCTACTGGGCGTCATTTCGGACAAGCTGGGGCTGAAAAAACACCTGCTGTGGATCATCGAGGTGCTGCTGTTTCTGTTCGCACCGTTCTTCCTGTACGTCTTCGCGCCGCTGCTGAAAGCCAATATCTGGCTGGGCGCGCTGAGCGGCGGGCTGTATATCGGCTTTGTCTTCTCGGCCGGATCGGGGGCCATTGAGGCCTACATTGAACGCGTGAGCCGCAACAGCTTCTTTGAATACGGCAAGGCGCGGATGTTTGGCTGTCTCGGCTGGGGCTTGTGCGCCTCAACGGGCGGCATCCTGTTCGGCATCGATCCATCGTATGTTTTCTGGATGGGATCGGGAGCGGCATTGCTGCTGATGCTCCTGCTGGTGGTCGCGAAGCCGAAGCCCAACCAGACGGCGCAGGTCATGGATGCCCTGGGCGCGAACCAGCCGCAAATCACCGCAAAAACCGTGTTCAACCTGTTCCGCCAGCGCAGAATGTGGATGTTTATCCTCTACGTGATTGGCGTGGCCTGCGTGTATGACGTTTTCGATCAGCAGTTTGCCACCTTCTTCAAAACCTTCTTCGCCACGCCGCAGGAAGGCACCCGCGCCTTTGGTTTCGCAACGACTGCGGGGGAGATTTGTAACGCTATCATCATGTTCTGCTCGCCGTGGATCATTAACCGCATCGGCGCGAAGAACACGCTGCTGATCGCCGGGGTGATTATGGCGACGCGCATTATCGGCTCGTCGTTCGCCACCACCGCCGTGGAGGTGATTGCCCTCAAGATGCTGCACGCGCTGGAAGTCCCGTTCCTGCTGGTGGGCGCCTTCAAGTACATCACCGGGGTGTTTGATACCCGGCTGTCGGCCACCATTTACCTGATCGGCTTCCAGTTCGCCAAACAGTCGGCGGCGATTATTCTCTCCGCTTTTGCCGGGAATATGTATGACCGGATCGGCTTCCAGGAGACGTATCTGATGCTGGGCTGTTTCGTGCTGGCGATTACGGTGGTGTCGGCGTTTACGCTGAGCAGCAGGCGGGAGATTGCCGCCGCCGCGGGGGCAGCGGCGTTAACACATCAGTCCAGGTAAAAGACCTCTTTAAGCTCCGCACTCACCGGGCTGTTATCCGGGTTCGACGGCATGACGTCGCCCATATATTTCCACCAGCGCTGGCAGACGTCGGTATTCGCTACCGCGCTCCAGCGCTCCTCCGATTCAATCTCTACGGTCGCAAACAGCAGGTTGCGGGCTTTATCGAGATAAATGGCGTAGTGGTGTGCGCCATGGTCTTTCAACACCGATTCAAGCTCGGGCCAAATCGGGTTGTGGCGACGCGCGTACTCCTCGTGCGCGTCCGGGTTTACCTGCATCACAAACGCTTTGCGGATCATAAAGCCTCCAGGTACAGCTCACGGACCTCATCGCGGCTGGCGGTGCGCGGATTGCACGGCGCACACGGATCGGCGAGGGCTTTATCCAGCCAGCCTTCAATATCGGCTTTGGTTACGCCGAGCTGGCTGAAGCCCGCAGGGATACCGACGCGAGCGCTCAGGTCGCGAATCGCCTGAATGGCGGACATGCTGGCGGCTTCATCGCTCATGCCGCGCGTATCGACGCCCATCGCCTGCGCCACGCGGGCGAAGCGGACGACTGCGTTCGGGCGGTTAAAGTTTTCGATGACCGGCAGCAGGATGGCGTTGCACACGCCGTGCGGCAGGTTGTGGGTCGCGCCCGGCTGGTGCGCCAGAGCATGCACAAGGCCGAGACCCGCACTGTTAAACGCCATGCCCGCCAGATACTGACCAAACGCCATCTGCTCGCGTGCCTCAAGGTTATGGCCGTTGTCGACTGCTTCCGGCAGCCACAGGTTGATCAGGCGAATCGCTTCCAGCGCGTTGGCGTCGGTCAGCGGGTGCGCGCCGACGGAGACGTAGGCTTCAATGGCGTGGGTCAAGGCATCCATACCGGTTGCGGCGGTCACGGAGGCGGGAATATCGAGCATCACGCTGGCATCGTCCACGGCGATGTCCGGGATAATGTTCGGGTCAATAATCACCTCTTTCACCTGACGCGCGGAGTCGATGATCACCGCATTGCTGGTCATCTCCGCCGCCGTGCCTGCGGTGGTGTTGATCGCCACCAGCGGCACGCCCGCATTTTTCACCTTGCCGACGCCGGAATAATCGGTTGACGGGCCGGGGTTGGCGGTGAGGATTTTAATCGCCTTGGCGGTATCAATCGGGCTGCCGCCGCCGAAGGCAATCACGTAATCACACTCCGCGTCCCGGTAAGCCGAAAATCCTTTTTGCACTAGCGCTTCCGTCGGGTTCGGGAACACCTCGTCGAACAGGTGATACGACATCTGATGGGCGTCCAGAGAGGTAAACAGGCTGTCGAGCAGGCCCAGCTTTACCAGCTGGCCGTCGGTAACAATCAGCGCTTTTCCCCACTGCTTGTTCGCTACCAGGTTGACCATATCGCCGATTGCGCCCGCGCCGTGAAGGCTGATTTTTGGAAGTGCCAACATAAAGCTCATGATAATTTTCCTTAACGATCAACGTTTTTTCTGCGAAAGCGTTATGCGTACAAATCCAGCGCGGATTGCAACGGGCTCACGCCAAAGCGTTTGCCCAGTGCGATCAGTTCTTCCCGGGTGATGGTTTGCTTCATGCCGCCCATGGAGTACACCTTCACCAGCACTTCCGCTGATTTCTCGGCGGTGTCGATCAGGCCAAAGGTTTCATCCAGCGTTGGGCCGCTGCCGAAGACGCCGTGGAACGGCCACAGCACCAGGGAATGCTTCTGCATATCCACGGCGGTTGCCTGGCCGATTTCGTCGGTACCCGGCACCATCCACGGCAGAATGCCCACGCCGTCCGGGAATACCACCAGACACTCGGTGCTGCCTTCCCACAGTTTGCGGGTGATGAAGTCGGCGCTGTTTTCCAGCACGTAGGTCAGGGCGATCAGGTTGGTGGCGTGGCAGTGCATGATCACGCGGTCTTTGCCGTTAGTCGCCTTGATGCGCTCGCAGTGGGAGAGGAAGTGCGCAGGCAGTTCGGAGGTGGGCACCGCCTCGTCGGTCAGGCCCCACAGAATGTGGTAGCCCGCGCCGTCGCTGTCCACCTTCACCACGCCGAGGTTGGCCTCCGGGTTGAGCTGGACGTTGCGGAAGAACTTGCCGGAACCGGTGACGATAAACGGCGTGTTGGCGAGCAGCGGCATCGGCTGGCTCAGCGCAATATAGCGCGGTGTCTGGTGGAAATCGGCCGCGAACGGTTCGATATCCGCGTCGTCCAGGCGCAGCGTCAGGTTGCCGCCGTTGCGCTCGTCCCAGCCCTTCAGCCAGGCGTCGGAGGTGGCTTTGATCATGCCCTGGACGAACCAGGAAGTGGTGATGGTCTGCATACTGTGTGGTTCCTTTGAAAATGCCGGGTGGCGCTGCGCTTACCCGGCCTACGCTTAGCTGTAGGCCCGGCAAGCAACGCGCCGCCGGGCGATGTTTTTACTGACGAGCGGCGAGAACGTCTTTCTCATACGCCCGCACGTTGTCCAGCCACTGGCTGCCCGCCGGGGCGTCGTTACGCTGGCAGTACATCTCCCACACCGCCTGCCACGGCAGGGATTTCTGCTCTTCCAGCAGCGCCAGACGTGCGGTGTAGTCGCCGTTAGCCTCCAGCTGTTTTAGTGCGGCGACAGGCTCCAGCAGCGCGCGCAGCAGGGCTTTCTTCATGTTGCGGGTGCCGATAACCCACGCCGCGATGCGGTTGATGGAGGCATCGAAGAAGTCGAGGCCGATGTGCACGCGGTCAAAGAGGTCGTGACGGATGATTTCGCTGGCGATCGCCTGGGTTTCGTCATCCAGCAGCACCACGTGGTCGCTGTCCCAGCGCACCGGACGGCTGACGTGCAGCAGCAGGCGCGGCACGTAGAGCATGGCGGCGGAGATTTTGTCGGAGATCACCTCGGTCGGATGGAAGTGGCCAGCATCCAGGCACAGCGCGGTCTGGCGGCTGGTGGCGTAACCCATATAGAACTCGTTCGAGCCAACGGTGTAGCTCTCGGCGCCAATGCCGAAGAGCTTGCTCTCTACGGCGTCGATGTGGTGCGCCGGGTCCAGCTTCTCGCTGATGGCCTCATCCAGCGCGGCCAGCAGGCGCTGGCGCGGAGCCAGGCGATCGACGGTGATGTCCTTCATGCCGTCCGGGATCCAGATGTTCATCACCGACGGCGTGCCGAGCTGCTCGCCGAAATACGCCGAGACGCGGCGGCTGGCTTTCACGTGGTCGATCCAGAACTGGCGGATGTCGTCGTCCGCGTGGGCGAGGGTAAAACCGTCCGCGCTCAGCGGATGTGAGAAGCAGGACGGATTAAAGTCCAGGCCCAGCCCGTTGGCTTTGGCCCACTCCACCCAGTTCTTAAAGTGCTCCGGTTTGATTTCGTTGCGCGCCACCGGCTCGTCGGATTCGAGATAAATCGCGTGCAGGTTCAGGCGTTTTGGCCCCGGGATCAGGCTCAGCGCCAGCTCCAGGTCGGCGCGCAGTTCGGTCGCGTTACGCGCTTTGCCAGGGTAGTTACCCGTGGCCTGAATACCACCCGTCAGGGAACCGCCTGGGTTCTCGAAACCGGCGACGTCATCGCCCTGCCAGCAGTGCATGGAGACGGGCAGACGGTCGAGCTGGCGCAGCGCCTCTTCGACATCCACGCCGACGGCGGCGAAACGCTGTTTAGCCAGGCCCCAGGCTTGTTCTAATTGAGTGGTCATGCGCAAAGCTCCTTAGTCAGTCGGTTTTGCTGAAACTGCGCCCGAAAGCGGGCAATTTCACGGCAGGGATTGGGGGTAAAGGTGGTCAGACTGGCGTTCGCCGCTACCACCGAACGGAAGTCGTCAACGTTGGAAAGTTCGTCCAGGGTCATCAGCTGGATGCCGATATTGCCGAGCGTGGAGGCCTCCACGGGACCTGCCACCACGGTAATGCCGCAGGCATCCGCGCAGAGCTGGTTCAGCAGCTGGTTCTGGCAGCCGCCGCCCACGATGTGCAGCTGGCTGAACGGTTTTCCGCGAAGACTCGCCAGCTCGCTGAGGATGTCGGCATACAGCAGGGCGAGGCTGTCAAAAATGCACCGCGCCAGTTCGGAAGGGCTGGACGGCACCGGCTGCCCGCCCTCAACGCAGGCGGCCTGGATTTCGGCGCTCATATGCGCCGGGTTGATAAAGCGGTCATCGTTCGGGTTGATCAGGAACGTGCAGGCCTTCAGCTTCTCGGTTTCGGCGATAAGCGCAGGCAGGTCGGTAACGTTCTGCTCTTTCAGCACCCGCTGGAGCAGCCACAGCCCCATGATGTTTTTCAGTACGCGGTAGCGCCCTTCGGCACCGCCTTCGTTGGTAATGTTTGCGGCCATCGCGGCATCGCTGGCGTACGGGGTTTTGCTCTCAAAGCCCATCAGCGACCAGGTGCCGGACGAGAGGTACGCCGCGTCTTTACTCGCAAGTGGGGACGCTATCACCGCGCTGGCGGTATCGTGGCTGGCGACGGCAACGACGGGGATTGCGTTCCCCTGGGGGCAAATCCAGTGACCGATCACATTACCCGGGTGGGTTGGGGTGCCGAACCAGGAAGGCGATGCCCCCGTCCAGGCCAGCAGATGTTCATCCCAGCTATCCGAGTTGATATTGACCAGCTGCGTGGTGGTGGCGTTGGTATATTCCCAGTTCATGTTGCCGGTCAGGCGATAGCTCAGGTAGTCCGGGATCAGCAGCGCATGGGCCACGTCCGCGACCAGCTCCGGCTGTTGCTCGACCAGGGCACGCAGCTGATAAAGCGTGTTAAACGGCAGAAACTGGATGCCGCTGCGCCCGTAGATGTTGTCCTTGCCAAGCTGGGCGATAGCGTGCGCCATCAGGCCGTCTGTGCGGCTGTCGCGATAAGAAACCGGCAAGCCGACGCGCTCGCCATGGCTATCAAGCAGAACGTAGTCCACGCCCCAGGTATCAATGCCGATGCTGTCGATGCGAATGCCATCGTCGCAGACGTTGTTCAGTCCGATACGGATCTCCGCCTCCAGGGCATCGATATCCCAGGCCTCAAAACCGTCCTGCTTTTGCAGGCAGTTGGCGAAACGGTGCATTTCGCGAAGCGAAAGCGTGTGCTGCTCACGGTCCCAGCTCGCGAGCATTACGCGGCCGCTGGATGCGCCTAAATCGACAGCCACACAATGGCGAAAAGTCATGGTCGGGTCCTTTCTTAAGTCATTAGCGGTGAGTGTAAAAAAGGGAAGAAAAAGTCACCTTCTCACCACTGACAGGCCAAATCTCGCGCTGGCAAGAAAGCAAAGGTGAATGTGAGGGAGTTCACAGTTTCCGGCGGCGGCGGGATTCTCAGGCAGTGTGACGCTGGCCGCATTTCCCGATCTTTCCCCCTGTTTCTTGAAAAATGGACAGCTTTTGCGAGGTTTACTGCCAAAAATTGAAGGTGAGCGCGGGAGGCCTTAATTACTATTTTGAGAACATTTTTCATTGGTGGGGGCCGTTATGACCGTACTGCACTGCGTGGATTTTTTTCCTTCAGGAGGTTCGCCCGTCGCGATTGAGCCGCGGCTTCCTCAGGCCGCGTTCCCGGAGCATCATCATGATTTTCATGAGATTGTGATTGTTGAGCGCGGGACGGGTATTCATGTCTTCAATGGCCAGCCCTATACCATCAGCGGCGGTACGGTGTGCTTCGTGCGCGACCACGATCGGCACCTGTATGAACATACCGACAACCTGTATCTGACTAACGTGCTCTACCGTTCCCCGGACGCGTTCCAGTTTCTTTCGGGGCTGAATCAGCTGTTGCCCCAGGAGCAGGACGGACACTATCCGTCGCACTGGCGGGTGAATCAGTCCATCCTGCAGCAGGTGCGTCAGCTGGTGGGCCAGATGGAGAAGAGCGAGGACGGGCAGGAGACGCACGCCATTGCCACGCGCGAACTGCTGTTTATGCAGCTTCTGGTGCTGCTGCGCCGCAGCAGCCTGGTGGAAGGGCTGGAAGATAACAACGCGCGCCTGAACCACCTGATGGCCTGGCTGGAAGATCATTTCGCCGAGGACGTCTGCTGGGAAACGCTGGCGGATGATTTTTCACTGTCGCTGCGCACCCTGCATCGCCAGCTTAAGCAGTACACCGGGCTGACGCCGCAGCGCTACCTTAACCGTCTGCGTCTCATCAAAGCGCGTCATCTTTTACGTCATACCGACGAAAGCGTCACAGATATTGCCTACTGCTGCGGTTTTGGCGACAGCAATCACTTTTCAACGCTGTTTCGCCGGGAATTTAGCTGGTCGCCGCGCGATATTCGTCAGGGAAAAGACGCGATGCTTCAGTAACGCGAGGGCAGTCACCGTTTTATTTCCGCAAAAAAGCTAATAGTGTCAGGTTATTCGGCGTAGAGGTCGTGGTGTGGCTGCTCAGTTAATTCTTCGCAAAGATGATTTTTATGCCTCCGCGAGTCAGGCCGTCACGGTGGCCGATCGCTACCCGCAAGACGTGTTTGCCGAACATACCCACGAGTTTTGCGAGCTGGTGCTGGTGTGGCGCGGTAACGGCCTGCACATCCTCAACGACCGTCCCTACCGCATTACGCGCGGCGATCTGTTCTATATTCGCGCGGAGGATAAACACTCCTACGCCTCGGTTAACGACCTGGTGCTGCAGAACGTTATTTACTGTCCGGACAGGCTCAGGCTTAACGTGGACTGGGCCGCGAACATTCCAGGCTTTCATAATGCTAAGGGTTCTCCGCACTGGCGCTTAAGTAGTAACGGCATGGCTCAGGTCCGGCAGGTTATTTCTCAACTGGAGCAGGAGAGCCAGAAAAACGACCCGGTGTCTAACCAGCTGGCGGAGTTGCTTTTCGCCCAGCTGGTGATGACGTTGAAGCGCCACCGTTACGCCACTGATAACCCCTCCGCCACGACGCAGGAAGCGCTGTTGGATAAGCTCATCACCCGGCTTGCGGGCAGCCTGAATAAAAACTTTGTACTGGAGAAATTCTGCGAGCAGGAACAGTGCAGCGAGCGCGCGCTGCGCCAGCAGTTCCGCACGCTGACCGGGATGACGGTGAACCACTATCTGCGCCAGCTGCGCATCTGCCATGCACAATATCTCCTCCAGCATACGGAATGGATGGTCAGCGATGTAGCGATGTGCTGCGGCTTTGAGGACAGTAACTACTTTTCAGTGGTGTTTAACCGCGAGGTGGGGATGACGCCGGTACAGTGGCGTCATCGCAGTCGAAAAGGGTCGTAATCAATTTGCCATGCCGAGGCCGACGATATTGGCAGCGATAATAATCACCACGCAGCCGAGGCTCAGTACGCCAACCGGACGACGTCCGGCGTTCTTCCACTCTTTCAGCACCAGCCCTACCAGCCCGCCGCAAAGCACGTAGAAGCTCATGTGCAGCATCCAGCTTATGTAGTCGTACTGCGCCGGAATGCTGGCGTGGCCCCAGGCGTAGAAGAAGAACTGCAAATACCACATCAGGCCGCCGAGCGCGGAGAGCAGCACGTTGGTGATGATGAGCGATGTTGCCAGCGAGAAATCGGTTTTTACCGACAGGTTTTTGACTTTTGCCAGACGAATGAAGCAGAAGCCCAGGTTAACCATCGCGCCGCCACCCATAATCACGACATAGCTTGGCAGCGCAACGTACAGCGGGTCGACGCCCAGCGCGGCGGCCGCTTCGTGCATCGGTTTGGCGGCGTTCATGGCGAACGACATGCCCGCCGAGAAGATGCCGCACATGACCGCCAGCAGCAGGCCTTTCTTCAGGTTAAAATCTTCGGCCTTAATGCCCATCTTGCGCTCTTTCAGCTGCCCCGCGCGAGTCACAATTCCTACGCCAATGACCGCCACCAGCACGCCCAGGAGCGTCATCCGCCCACCCTGAGTATGAATAAGTACGTCGAAATTGCCGTTGAGAATTGGCGTCATCAGGGTACCGACGATCAGCGTGATGCCAATCGCGATACCAATGCCCATCGACATGCCGAGATAGCGCATGGTGAGGCCATAGTTGATGTTGCCGACGCCCCACATCGCGCCGAACAGGAACACCGGCAGCAGGGTGGAGGCGCTGAAGGAGGAGAAGTAGCCCCAGAAATCGGGCAGCAGCATGGCGCTAATGGTCCAGGGCAAAATCAGCCAGGAGAAGATCCCGCCAACGGACCACATGGTTTCCCATGACCAGCCCTTCACTTTTTTAAACGGAGCATAGAAACAGGCTGCACTGGCAGCACCTATCAAATGCCAGAAGATACCCATCGTAATCGCATGATTCATTTTTACACCCTCATCGTTTTTATCGTCAGTGGCTTCCCACCGACTTGAGGAGTGTAAAAATTAGGCGGTTTGGAGACCTTCAGAAGGTTGCCGCACATGTGTTCTGGATGGCAATCAGCACGTTAACCGCGTGAGTAGACGCACATTTTCGCTATTAATCGAAAAACGAATAACCTTATAAAAACTACGGCATTGATAATCATTTTCAATATCATTTAATTAACTATAATGAACCAACTGCTTACGCGGCATTAACAGCTGTGCCGCCCGACAATAATGGAGAGGATTATGAGTTATACACTGCCATCCCTGCCGTATGCCTACGACGCACTGGAACCGCATTTCGACAAGCAGACGATGGAAATCCATCACACTAAACACCACCAGACCTATGTGAACAACGCGAACGCCGCGCTGGAAAGCCTGCCAGAGTTCGCTAACCTGTCTGCTGAAGAGCTGATCACCAAGCTGGACCAGCTGCCAGCGGACAAGAAAACCGTTCTGCGTAACAACGCTGGCGGCCACGCAAACCACAGCCTGTTCTGGAAAGGCCTGAAAACCGGTACCACCCTGCAGGGCGACCTGAAAGCGGCTATCGAGCGCGACTTCGGTTCTGTTGACAACTTCAAAGCGGAATTCGAAAAAGCCGCTGCAACCCGTTTCGGCTCTGGCTGGGCGTGGCTGGTTCTGAAAGGCGACAAGCTGGCGGTAGTGTCTACTGCTAACCAGGACTCCCCGCTGATGGGTGAAGCAATTTCTGGCGCATCCGGCTTCCCAATCGTGGGCCTGGACGTGTGGGAACACGCTTACTACCTGAAATTCCAGAACCGTCGCCCGGACTACATCAAAGCCTTCTGGGACGTGGTGAACTGGGACGAAGCAGCAGCACGTTTCGCCGCTAAAAAATAAGGTTGCATTGACGCCTGTGAGAAGCGAGTCTTATGACTCGCTTTTTTTGTATCTGCGTAATGGAGGCAGCAATGCATTACCCGGTGAACGTGTTTACAGGCAAGGTAAGGGAGTACGACGGCAGCCGCCCGAGCGCCATCGCTAAAATTCAGGTCGACGGCGAGCTGACGCTAACCGACCTTGGATTGGCGGGTGACGAGCAGGCAGAAAAGAAAATCCACGGCGGGCCCGAGCGCGCGCTGTGCCACTATCCCCGCGAACACTATCAGCACTGGAAAACCGAGTTCCCCGAGCAGGCGGACCTCTTTGTCGCCCCCGCGTTTGGCGAGAATCTTTCCACCGAAGGGCTCACCGAAAAGAACGTGTTTATCGGTGATATCTACCGCTGGGGCGATGCCCTGATTCAGGTGACGCAGCCGCGCTCGCCGTGCTTCAAGCTCAACTACCATTTCGGCATTCAGGATATGTCTGCCCAGCTGCAAACAGCAGGCAAAACCGGTTGGCTGTACCGCGTGGTGCTGGCTGGGCAGGTTTCAGCGGACGCGCCGCTTGAGCTGGCGTCGCGCCTGAGCGATGTGTCTGTTTATGACGCCTGCGCCATTGCCTGGCATATGCCGTTTGATGACGAGCAGTATCATCGCCTGCTGTCGGCGGCGGGGTTATCCACCAGCTGGACAAGAACGATGCAGAAGCGGCGTTTAAGCAGCAAGATCGAGGATAATTCGCGGAGATTGTGGGGAAAGTAGTCCTTCGCAGAAAGTAGGCCGGGTAAGGCGAAGCCGCCACCCGGCACTAACAGCTACGAACGCTTATACAACGGTAGCCACAGCGTTAACCGTAGTCCACCCAGCGGGCTGTCGTCGGCTTTCACCCAGCCACGGTGCTGCTGCATGGCGGTTTCAACAATCGCCAGACCCAGTCCCGTACCACCCGATTCCCGGTCGCGCGCTTCGTCGGTACGGTAGAACGGACGGAAAATCTGCTCGCGGTCTTCCGGGCTGACGCCGGGGCCGTCGTCATCGACAATGACCGTAATCCCGTCTTTATCCACCGAGAACGCCACCTCAATCTTCGTATGCGAGTAGCGCAGGGCGTTACGCACGATGTTCTCCAGCGCGCTTTCCAGCGTGTTGGGGTTACCGTACAGCGGCCACGGTCCCGGCGGGAAGTTGACGGTGAAGGATTTACCCATCTGTTCCGCTTCGAACGCCGCGTTGTCCAGCACCTCGTGCCACAGGTGATTGGCTTTCACCGTTTCGCTCACCAGCGCGTTTTTCTGCTGATTGCGCGACATCACTAGCAGGTCGTTGATCATGCTGTCCAGGCGGTGAGCTTCCGTCTCAATACGCTCCAGCTCTTTGCTCTCACCGCTGCGGCGGCGCAGGAGCGCGGTGCCAAGCTGCAAGCGCGTAAGCGGGGTACGCAGCTCGTGCGAGATATCCGACAGCAGACGTTGCTGTGCGGTCATCATGCGATCGAGCGCGCTCACCATCTGGTTAAAACTGGTCCCGGCGGCAAGGAACTCCTGCGGTCCGGCTTCCAGTTCAGGGTGTTGTCGCAGGTTACCCTGCGCCACTTCATCGGCGGCATTCTTCAGCTTACGCGCCGGTTTTGCCAGGCTCCACGCCAGCCATAACAGCAGCGGCGAGCTGACCAGCATGGTGACAATCAGCAGCAGGAGAGGGCGGTCAAACAGCAGGTTGATAAAATCAGACTGGGAGTTGCTCGCCGGACGGATCAGATAGAGCTGATAGTTATCCTCTCCGTCTCTGACGGAGAAAGGCCCCACCATTTCTACGCGGCCATATTTCTTCTTCTGGGGATGATCGGCGTTATCCGCCTGGCCAATGAAGTTACGGATAATCTGCATTTCATTGCGATCGGCCCCAATGACGCGGCCTTCGCTGGTCACCAGCAGCAGGCGTTGTCCGGGCGGCGCCCACTTGTCGATAGCGCGAAACAGCCTGCGCCACCACATTAAATCGTTCGGCGGATCGTTTGCCAGCTCGGCTTCCACGTGCTGTTCGATCATCACGCCCTGACGTTGCTCGCTGTCGAGAAGCTCCGTCATCTGGCGTGAGTCGAGTTTTGGCAACATCAGTACGAGCATTAAAACCAGTGCCAGCGTCAGCCAGAAGATGGCGAAGATGCGGGCGGTTAAGCTTCCTATCATGAAGCGGAAACCATCAGATAACCGCGACCACGCAGGGTTTTAAACCATGGATGACCGTCTTTACGCTCCGGCAGCTTACGGCGCAGGTTAGAGATGTGCATGTCGATGGCGCGGTCAAACGGGGTCAGACGTTTGCCCAGCACTTCCTGACTTAAATGTTCACGCGATACCACCTGGCCGAGGTGCTGCGCCAGCAGGTACAGCAGGGTGAACTCCGTGCCGGTCAGTTCCAGCGTCTGGCCATCAAAGCTCGCTTCCTGACGGCCCGGGTTCAGGCTCAGGGAGTCGACTTCAAGGGTAGGTGAGCTGTTGTCGGTATTTTGCTGCTGCTCGCTCCAGTGGGAACGACGCAGGATAGCGCGAATACGGGCAACCAGTTCACGGTCGTTAAACGGCTTCGGTAAATAGTCATCCGCGCCCAGCTCAAGGCCGAGTACGCGGTCAAGTTCGCTGCCGCGTGCGGTCAGCATGATAACGGGGGTCTGGTGTGTCTGGCGAAGCTCTTTCAACGTATCAATGCCGTTTTTCTTCGGCATCATCACGTCGAGCAAAAGTAAATCGATGCTGTCGTCAAGGAGACTCAGCGCCTGCTCGCCATCATGGGCAACCAGGACGTTGAAACCTTCCATGTCGAGCAACTCCTTTAAAAGGGATGTGAGCTCTCGGTCATCATCAACTAACAGGATTTTATTCATTGTTTAAATACCTCCGAGGCAGAAATTACGACATCAAGGCCGTCTAATCCATGACTTTACGTTGTTTTACACCCCCTGACGCATGTTTGCAGCCTGAATCGTAGACTGTCTCTCGTTGAATCGCGACACGAAAGATTTTGGGAGCAAGTGATGCGCAAAGTTACCGCTGCCGTCATGGCCTCAACGCTGGCGTTCAGTGCGTTTAGCCAGGCTGCTGTAGCTATCATCAGCGATAACAGTCCCTTACAAGAGGGTGCAACGCAGAACAGCAGCCAAAGCCATATGTTTGACGGCATAAGTTTAACCGAACATCAGCGTCAACAGATGCGAGATCTGATGCAGAGGGCACGACACGACCAGCCCCCTGTTAATGTTAGCGAAATGGAGACAATGCATCGCCTTGTCACCGCAGAAAATTTTGACGAAAGCGCTGTACGCGCTCAGGCCGAAAAAATGGCACAGGAACAGGTTGCCCGCCAGGTAGAGATGGCGAAGGTCCGCAACCAGATGTTCCACCTGCTAACGCCCGAGCAGCAAGCGGTTTTGAACACCAGACATCAGCAGCGAATGGACCAGCTGCGTGAGGTTGCACGGATGCAGCGAAGCTCAGAAACGACGTTTTTCAGTAGCAATAGCAGTACCCGTAGTAACCAGTAAACCCTGTTTTCCTTGCCATAGACACCATCCCTGTCTTCCCCCACATGATGTGGGGGTTTTTTTTGCCTGTCATTCTCTTTTGTTAACCGTTTATTCATCCTTCGACTCCCCATGCTTCCGTTATAATAGCGGCATGACATGACAGGAGCGTTTATGAATCAATCCTATGGAAGACTGGTAAGCCGGGCCGCAATGGCCGCGACGGTAATGGCGTCGTGTTTGCTGGTCATCAAGGTTTTCGCGTGGTGGTATACCGGTTCGGTCAGTATTCTGGCGGCGCTGGTGGACTCGCTGGTGGATATTGCCGCCTCGCTGACTAACCTGCTGGTGGTGCGTTACTCGCTGCAGCCAGCGGATGAAGAGCATACGTTTGGGCATGGCAAAGCGGAGTCGCTGGCCGCGCTGGCGCAAAGTATGTTCATTTCCGGTTCTGCGCTTTTCCTGTTTCTGACCGGCATTCAGCATCTCGTCTCGCCGACACCGATGAAGGATCCCGGCGTGGGCGTGATTGTGACGATCGTTGCGCTTATATGCACACTTGTTCTGGTAACGTTCCAGCGCTGGGTTGTTCGCAAAACGCAAAGTCAGGCTGTACGGGCGGATATGCTTCATTATCAATCTGATGTTATGATGAATGGGGCTATTCTTATTGCGCTCGGTCTGGCCTGGTATGGCTGGCATCGGGCCGATGCGTTGTTTGCGTTAGGGATTGGTATCTATATTTTATATAGCGCCCTGCGGATGGGGTATGAAGCGGTGCAATCACTGCTTGACCGCGCCCTCCCAGACTCAGAACGTAATGAAATTTTTTCCATCGTGACCTCCTGGCCCGGCGTCAGCGGTGCACACGATCTTCGAACGCGGCAGTCAGGGCCGACCCGCTTTATTCAGATTCACATTGAAATGGAAGACAACCTGCCACTGGTACAGGCTCACGTTATTGCTGAGCAGGTCGAGCAGGCGATTTTGCAGCGTTTTCCTGGTTCAGACGTCATCATTCACCAGGATCCCTGCTCGGTTGTACCCGGTCATGTTGGGCTTTCGTAATTCGTTGTAAAAAAGTGAGCCAGGCCAGCATTTTGTGTATAAATTACCGCCATTTGGTCTGACCTGAATCAATTCAGCTGGAAGGGATTGATATACTATTTGCAGTATTCGTTGGTCGATAAGTTTCTTCCGGCAACAGATTTCAATTTTGCATTCCTAAGTTCAGAGGTAGTCATGATTAAGAAAATCGGTGTGTTGACAAGCGGCGGTGATGCGCCGGGCATGAACGCGGCAATTCGTGGTGTTGTCCGTGCAGCGCTGACGGAAGGCCTGGAAGTTTTTGGCGTTTATGACGGTTATCTGGGCCTGTATGAAGATCGTATGGTTCAGCTCGACCGTTACAGCGTGTCTGACATGATCAACCGTGGCGGTACTTTCCTCGGTTCTGCACGCTTCCCGGAATTCCGTGATGAACACGTTCGTGAAGTGGCTATCGAAAACATGAAGAAACGCGGCCTGGACGCCCTGGTGGTTATCGGTGGTGACGGCTCCTACATGGGTGCAAAACGTCTGACCGAAATGGGTTTCCCGTGCATCGGTCTGCCGGGCACCATCGACAACGACATCAAAGGCACTGACTACACTATCGGCTTCTTTACTGCACTGGGTACCGTTGTTGAAGCGATTGACCGTCTGCGTGACACCTCGTCTTCTCACCAGCGTATCTCTATCGTTGAAGTGATGGGCCGTTACTGCGGCGACCTGACGCTGGCGGCAGCCATTGCGGGCGGTTGCGAATTTATCGTCGTGCCAGAAGTCGAATTTAGCCGTGAAGATCTGGTGGCTGAAATCAAAGCGGGCATCGCGAAAGGTAAAAAACACGCGATCGTGGCTATCACCGAGCACATCTGTGACGTTGACGAGCTGGCGAAGTACATCGAAGCCGAAACCAAACGCGAAACCCGCGCGACCGTACTGGGTCACATCCAGCGTGGCGGTTCCCCAGGCCCTTACGACCGTATTCTGGCGTCCCGTATGGGCGCGTACGCTATCGATCTGCTGCTGCAGGGTCACGGCGGCCGCTGCGTCGGTATTCAGAACGAAAAACTGGTTCACCATGACATCATCGACGCGATTGAAAGCATGAAGCGTCCGTTTAAAGGTGACTGGCTGGACTGCGCGAAAAAACTGTATTGATCGGCTCTGTTGCCCGGTGGCGGCAAGGTAAATGCAAAACGGTAACCCTTGGGTTACCGTTTTTTTATGGTTGCACCCTCTCCCGTGGGAGAGGGTTGGGGTGAGGGCATCAGGCCGCTCATTCACCTCTTTTATTCCACTACGTTATAGCCAATCTTTTTTTATTCTTTAATCCTCGAATCGCTTTCTGGCACGCTGCATTCATCAAAACACTACATAAGAGAGCTGGGCGATGAATAAATGGGGCGTGGGTTTAACATTATTGCTGGCATCGACCAGCGTTCTGGCTAAGGACATCCAGTTACTGAACGTGTCATACGACCCGACGCGTGAACTGTACGAGCAATACAACAAAGCGTTTGCAGCACACTGGAAGCAGGAAACCGGTGACAATGTCGTGGTTCGCCAGTCTCACGGTGGTTCTGGCAAGCAGGCGACCTCCGTCATCAACGGGATTGAAGCCGACGTGGTGACCCTGGCGCTGGCCTACGACGTCGACGCTATCGCCGAGCGTGGCCGCATCGACAAAAACTGGATCAAACGCCTGCCGGATAACTCCGCGCCATACACCTCGACCATCGTCTTCCTGGTGCGTAAAGGAAACCCGAAACAAATTAAAGACTGGAACGACCTGATCAAACCGGGCGTTTCTGTGATTACCCCGAACCCGAAAAGCTCTGGCGGCGCTCGCTGGAACTACCTGGGCGCGTGGGGCTACGCGCTGCACCACAACAATGGCGACCAGGCCAAAGCGCAGGAATTCGTGAAAGCGCTGTATAAAAACGTTGAGGTGCTGGACTCCGGCGCGCGTGGCGCCACCAACACCTTCGTCGAGCGCGGGATTGGCGACGTGCTGATCGCATGGGAAAACGAAGCCCTGCTGGCGACCCACGAGCTGGGTAAAGACAAATTCGAGATCGTGACCCCAAGCGAATCGATTCTGGCTGAACCGACCGTCTCCGTGGTCGATAAAGTGGTCGAGAAGAAAGACACCAAAGCGGTGGCGGAAGCGTACCTGAAGTATCTCTACTCACCGGAAGGTCAGGAAATTGCGGCGAAAAACTTCTATCGTCCGCGCGATCCGGCCGTTGCGAAGAAATACGACAGCGTATTCCCTAAACTGAAGCTCTTCACCATTGATGACGAGTTCGGCGGCTGGACGAAAGCGCAGAAAGAGCACTTCTCTAACGGCGGCACTTTCGACCAGATCAGCCAGCGCTAACCATTAGCCAATGACACGGTAACCCGGCGTGAGAAATCCGCCGGGTTTTTTATTTGGTCATCATTTTGCGTTACTCTTTTGCCTCTATTGAAAACAGGGAACGCGTTGTGAAAAAAATTATCTTATTGATCCTCATTGTCATCGCCCTTGCCGCTGGCGGCTGGTACTGGATGAAGGCGGGTAATCCGAATGCGTTGCGACATATCGTTCTCGACCAGTGTGTGCCGAATCAGATCCAGAACCGTAACCCGGCACCGTGTGCGCAGGTGAAAATGGATGCAGGCTATGTGGTATTTAAAGATCGCAACGGGCCGCTGCAGTACCTGCTGATGCCGACATATCGCATCAACGGTACCGAGAGCCCGCTGTTGACCGACGCTCATACGCCGAACTTTTTCTGGCTGGCGTGGCAGTCCCGCAGCTTTATGACCCTGAAGCGTGGATCCGAGGTGCCTGACAGCGCCATTTCGCTGACGATTAACTCCCCGACGGGTCGTACGCAGAACCATTTCCATATTCATATCTCCTGCCTGCGCCCGGACGTGCGCGAGAAGCTCAACGCGGCACAGGGCGAAATCAGCACCCAGTGGCTGCCTCTTCCTGGGGGGCTGGAAGGACATGAGTATCTTGCTCGCCGGGTGACGGAGAATGAACTGGTCCAGCGCAGCCCGTTTATGATGCTGGCAGAAGAGCTACCGGAAGCGCGCGACCATATGGGGCGCTTTGCCCTGGCGATGGCGCAGCAGTCGGACGGTTCGTTTGTGTTGCTGGCGACCGAGCGCAATCTGCTGATGCTCAACCGCGCGTCGGCAGAGGAATTGCAGGATCATCAATGCGCTATCCTGAACTAACCCCACCATAAATCGCGTTTACTCGGGCTGCCTGTCACCGTAGACTTGCTGAAAAATTCTACAGGAGACAGGTATGTCGCTCTGGTTAACGCATCCTCTGCTGCTGCCCTCACTGATCGTTGGCGTCACCATCGTGCTGTGGGCGACGTCGCTATTGCCGGAATTTATCACCGCGCTGCTGTTCTTCACCGCGGCGATGACCGCCAGAATCGCCCCGCCGGAGGTCATCTTCGGCGGTTTTGCCTCGTCGGCTTTCTGGCTGGTATTCAGCGGTTTTGTGCTCGGCGTGGCAATCCGTAAAACCGGACTGGCGGACAGAGCCGCCCGGGCGCTGTCGTCAAAGCTCACCGACTCCTGGGTGTTGATGGTGGCGAGCGTGGTGCTGCTGAGCTATGCGCTGGCGTTTGTGATGCCGTCGAACATGGGGCGTATTGCGCTGCTGATGCCGATTGTCGCGGCGATGGCAAAACGCGCCGGTATCGCCGACGGTTCCCGCGCCTGGTATGGGCTGGCGCTGGCCGTGGGGTTCGGGACTTTCCAGCTTTCGGCGACTATCCTGCCTGCTAACGTCCCTAATCTGGTAATGAGCGGTGCGGCGGAAGGCTCGTACGGCATCCATCTGAACTATGTCCCGTATCTGCTGCTGCACACGCCGGTGCTGGGCATTCTCAAAGGCCTGATCCTGATTGGCCTGATCTGCTGGCTATTTCCCGGTAGCCCGAAACCGCCGAAGGAACTGGCGCCGTCTGAGCCTATGGGGCGGGACGAAAAGCGTCTCGCCTGGCTGCTGGCGGTGGTGCTGGGGATGTGGGTGACGGAGAGCTGGCACGGCGTGGGGCCCGCGTGGACGGGGCTTGCGGCGTCGATCGTCGTCATGCTGCCGCGCATCGGCTTTATCACCGGGGAAGAATTTTCAGCGGGCGTGAACATGCGTACCTGCATTTACGTCGCGGGTATTCTCGGTCTGGCAATCGTGGTGACGCAAACCGGTATCGGAACGGCCGTGGGCGAGGCACTGCTTCGCATTATGCCGCTGGATGCAGACAGACCGTTCACCAGTTTCCTGGCGCTGACCGGTATTACCACCGCACTCAACTTCATTATGACCGCCAACGGCGTGCCGGCGCTGTACACCACGCTGGCGCAGAGTTTTTCGGACGCGACCGGTTTCCCGCTGCTGTCGGTGATCATGATTCAGGTGCTGGGCTATTCCACGCCGCTGCTGCCGTATCAGGCGTCGCCGATTGTGGTGGCAATGGGGCTCGGGAAGGTGCCTGCAAGGGCGGGGATGGTGCTTTGTCTCGCGCTGGCGGTGGCAACTTATCTGGTGCTGCTGCCGCTGGATTATCTGTGGTATAGCGTGTTAGGTAAGTTGTAGGGTTTTTGTAGGGCGGGTAAGCGCAAGCGCCACCCGCCACAAAGGCAATTACGCCTGTTTAGCCGCTTCTGCCGCTTTAACGATCACCGCGAAAGCGTCAGCTTTCAGGGATGCACCGCCAACCAGCGCGCCATCGATGTCTGGCTGGGTGAACAGCTCAGCAGCGTTGGCTGCGTTTACGGAACCGCCGTACTGAATAATCACTTGCTCAGCGACCTTCGCGTCGGCTTTAGCAATGTGGTCACGGATGAATTTGTGAACCGCCTGAGCCTGCGCAGGGGTTGCAGATTTGCCGGTACCGATCGCCCAGACTGGCTCGTATGCGATTACCGCGCCTTCGAATGCTGCCGCGCCCTGGGTTTTCAGCACTGCGTCGATCTGACGTGCGCACACTTCTTCGGTTTTGCCCGCTTCGTTTTCCGCTTCGGTTTCACCGATGCACAGAACCGGGATCAGACCCTGCTCTTTCAGCACGGCGAATTTCTTCGCGATGAACTCGTCGGATTCTTTGTGATAGGTGCGACGCTCGGAGTGGCCGATGATGATGTATTTCGCGCCGATATCTTTCAGCATTTCAGCGGAGGTTTCACCGGTGAACGCGCCAGACAGGTTAACGTCAACGTTCTGCGCGCCCAGAATGATGTGGCTGCCGTCAGCGGCGTGTTTAGCCAGATCCAGGTACATATCCGGCGGAGCGATAGCAACCGCGCAGCCCGTCACGCCAGCCAGCTCTTTACGCAGGTTCGCAACCAGCTCGTTTACCATGTGGCGGCTGCCGTTCAGTTTCCAGTTACCCATCACTAAAGGATGTCGCATTTCAATTCTCCACGCTAAATAAGCGAATTAAGGAATATGGCCACCCTGTCGGGCAGCATGGTCTGTGAATCAGTATAGAGATTTTCCCTCGAAAGGCTTTGCTTTTTGTCATTAATTCGCCCCGCCGAGAGTGTCAGATAGTGCCAGCTTAATCGGTTCAACAGCGAAGGTCAGTCCTTTTTCGCCGTTGTCCGCCACAACATAGCGGATCGCGCCTTCGGTATCGGCGTAGTAACGCTTTTTTTTCCCGGCGGTAAGGAGTTTTTGCAGCTTTTGCTGACTTTGCTTTTTCGTCAGCGCAGGGGTAAAGGCCTGCAATACCGCGCTCATGTACTCCAGCGCTTTCGCCTTAGCGGCTTTCTGCTCTGGCCCCTGTATCGGCAGCCAGGTGATTTGCATGCTTTTAATTTTTAACGTACCGCGCTCCAGCGCCGTGGAGGCATACAAATTCTCGTTAATCTTGCTTGCCGCACGGGTCAGGGTAGGCGCGTCGCGGGGGCCATCAATAGCGCGAAACTCATCCAGCGGGAGCGTTGGGTTGGCCTGATTGAAGGCTTCACGAAACTGGCTGATGGACTGATCGAACGACGGCGCGCCCGCCAGCAGATACGGTGCTGTGGTCGGGGCAGTGGTTTCGGCGGCGTGCAGGGGATAACCCGCGCTGAGCAGCGCTAAACACAGGAAGAGAGAACGTGCCGAACTTTTCATCAACATTGCCCCTGGCCGTAAGTGCTCATGATTAAAACGATATCTGGTCGGCTTGTCAAAAGGTCACAACTCCAGGGTAAAATGCGCGCTATACGATAATAAGGAACCTTACATGACCATACAGCAGTGGCTGTTTTCATTCAAAGGGCGTATTGGACGCCGTGATTTCTGGATCTGGATGGTGACGTGGATTGTCGCCATGCTGCTTCTGTTTTTCGTTGCTTACAATGCATGGCTGAGCACGCAAACGGCGGCCTTCGCGCTGGTCTGCCTGCTATGGCCAACGGCGGCGGTTGTCGTAAAGCGTCTGCACGATCGCGGACGTTCCGGCGCGTGGGCATTTCTGATTATTCTGGCGTGGATGCTGGTAGCGGGAAACTGGGCGATGCTTCCGTCCATCCTGCCGTGGGTCGTGGGCAGGCTGCTGCCGTCGGTCATCTTCGTGATGATGATTGTCGATCTGGGCGCGTTTATTGGCACCCAGAGCGAAAACAAATACGGTAAAGACACCGTTGAGGTGAAATACCGCTGATCACCAGTAGTGTTCGGCGGTCATATGGCCCGGTCGGCGGCGAAGATGTTTCGTCATCTGCCGGGTATCCTTCAGAAGCTGCTGCGTGTCACGTACCATCTGCGGGTTGCCACACAGCATGACGTGGCTGGTTTCAGCATTAAGCGGCAAGCCCACCGCGTCTTCCAGGGCTCCACTCTCAATTAACGCCGGCACGCGACCGGTAAGCGTTCCTGCTACGGTTTCACGGCTGACCACCGTCTGAATCTTTAACTTCCCGCCGTACTGCTGTTCAAGCGCCTGCATCTGCGGCAAATAGCTCAGGTCTGCAGCGTAACGCGCAGCGTGAACCAGCACGATGTTTTTAAAGCGTTCCAGATCTTTGCCGTACTGCAATATAGAGAGATAAGGGCCGATGGCCGTACCGGTTGCCAGCATCCAGAGCGTGTCGCAGTCAGGGATCTCTTCAAGCACAAAGAAGCCTGCCGCTTCACTCACAATTTGCACCTCGTCGCCGGGCTTTAGGGCGGCAAGGCGCGGGCTGAGCTTACCGTCAGGAACGGTGACCAGATAGAACTCGAGATCCGGGTTATCAGGCGCGTTAACGTAAGAGTAGGCGCGCTGCACGCGCTCGCCGTCGACGTCCAGCCCCAGCTTCGCAAATTGCCCGGCTTTAAACGGGTTAACGGGAGCATGTACGGTGAGACTAAATAGCGCATCGGTCCAGAACTGTACCTTTGTGACTTTACCTGTTACCCAGTCCGCCATGATCTTCTCCTGTGCTGTTTCTCGGTTCTATCTTCCGTACTTGTGGTGAAAATTTCCAGCCCGTCAGGGCCGGAAAGCTCTATCGATCAAACGGTTTTACAGAATGTGCGTCTGCACGTCAGGGTCTTTGCGGTCGAGATAGTGGATAGACTGGATGCGGCGAATGGTGCGTGATTTACCGCGGATCAGCAGGGTTTCAGTAGTGGCCATATTACCTTTGCGGGTGATGCCGTCCAGCAGATCGCCTTTGGTGATGCCGGTCGCCGAGAAGACGACGTTATCGCTACGCGCCATCTCGTTCAGTGCCAGCACTTTATTGGCCTCGATGCCCATCGCTTCGCAGCGCGCCAGCTCGTTTTCCCCGATACGGCGGTTCTCTTCGCTGTCGCCTTTCACCTCATGGCGGGGCAGCAGACGGGCCTGCATATCGCCATCCAGCGCGCGGATCACCGCCGCAGAGACCACACCTTCCGGCGCGCCGCCGATGCCGTACAGCACGTCAACTTCGCTGTCCGGCATGCAGGTCAGGATCGAGGCGGCAACGTCACCGTCCGGAATGGCAAACACGCGCACGCCGAGCTTTTGCATCTGCGCGATGGTGGCGTCGTGGCGCGGTTTTGCCAGAATAGTCACGGTAAGTTCGCTAAGGGGTTTGCCAAGGGCTTTGGCGATGTTGTGCAGGTTCTCTTCCAGCGGCAGGCTAAGGTCGATTGCGCCTTTCGCGCCAGGACCGACAATCAGCTTTTCCATGTACATATCCGGCGCGTTGAGGAAGCAGCCCTTATCGCCCACGGCCATCACCGCTAAGGCATTGGCCTGACCCATCGCCGTCATGCGGGTGCCTTCGATCGGGTCAACCGCGATATCCACGGCATCGCCTTTGCCGGTACCGACTTTTTCACCGATGTAGAGCATCGGCGCTTCGTCGATCTCGCCTTCGCCGATCACGATGGTGCCGTCGATGTTGACCTGGTTAAGCACAATGCGCATGGCATGGACGGCTGCGCCGTCTGCGGTATTTTTGTCGCCACGACCCAGCCATTTATAGCCTGCAAGGGCGGCTGCTTCGGTGACGCGGGAAAACTCGATAGCAAGTTCACGTTTCATGAGGTACTCGTGCAATCAAAAGGAATTGCACGAAGTTTATCACAGAGTGGGTAAGGTGCGGTCTGTACTCCCCTGACCCTAACCCTCTCCCCAAAGGGGCGAGGGGACTTAAAACACCCTCTCCCCAGGGGAGAGGGAATTAAGGACAATTACTCTTCGTGCTCTTCCCAGGCTAGGGCACGCTTCACCGCTTTCTTCCAGCCGCTGTAGCGGAAGTTACGCTCGGTGGTTTCGATGCCTGGGCGGAATTCGCGTTCGATAACCGCTTTTTCCTGCAGCTCGTCCAGGTTCTGCCAGAAGCCTACCGCCAGGCCGGCAAGGTACGCCGCGCCCAGCGCCGTCACTTCACGCACTTCAGGGCGCTCAACGCGGGTGCCCAGAATGTCGGACTGGAACTGCATCAGGAAGTTATTCGCTACCGCACCGCCGTCCACGCGCAGGGCGTGCAGACGAATGCCGGAGTCAGCCTGCATCGCTTCCAGCACGTCGCGCGTCTGGTAGGCGATGGATTCCAGGGTGGCGCGAATAATGTGGTTAGAGTTCACACCGCGCGTCAGACCGAAAATCGCCCCGCGTGCATACGGGTCCCAGTACGGTGCGCCCAGACCGGTGAACGCAGGTACCACGTACACGCCGTTGGTGTCTTTCACTTTGGTTGCGAAGTACTCGGAATCGAACGCATCGCTAATCAGCTTCATCTCGTCGCGCAGCCACTGGATAGACGCACCGGCCATGAACACCGCACCTTCCAGCGCATAGTTCACTTCGCCGCGCGGGCCGCAGGCGATGGTGGTCAGCAGACCGTTTTCTGATTTCACCGCTTTCTCACCGGTGTTCATCAGCATAAAGCAGCCGGTGCCATAGGTGTTCTTCGCCATCCCTTCCTTGACGCACAGCTGGCCGAACAGCGCCGCCTGCTGGTCACCGGCGATACCGGCGATAGGAATACGGGTGCCGCCTTTACCGCCGATGTTGGTCTGACCGTACACTTCGGAAGACTTACGCACTTCAGGCAGCATGGCGCGCGGAATGTCCAGCGCGTCCAGCATCTTGTCATCCCACTCCAGGGTGTTGATGTTGAACAGCATGGTACGCGAGGCGTTGGTGTAATCGGTGACGTGAACGCGTCCCTGGGTCATTTTCCAGATAAGCCAGGTATCGACGGTACCGAACAGCAGCTCGCCGCGTTTAGCACGCTCGCGTGAACCTTCCACGTGGTCGAGGATCCATTTCACTTTGGTGCCGGAGAAATACGGGTCAATCACCAGGCCTGTTGCGCTACGGATGTAATCTTCCATGCCCTCGCGCTTCAGTTTTTCGCAAATTTCTGCGGTGCGGCGGCACTGCCAGACGATGGCGTTGTAAATAGGCTTACCGGTTTCGCGTTCCCAGACCACGGTAGTTTCACGCTGGTTGGTGATACCAATCGCGGCAATCTCGTCGGAACTGATATCGGCTTTCGCCAGCACTTCGACCAGCGTGGAGCTTTGTGATGCCCAAATCTCCATCGGGTCGTGTTCTACCCAGCCTGGACGAGGATAAATTTGCTCAAATTCGCGCTGTGACACGCTGACGATGTTCGCGTCATGATCCATTACGACAGCGCGGGAGCTGGTAGTGCCCTGGTCGAGCGCAACGATATATTTTTTTTCGGTCATGGTATGTGTCCCGTAGTCAGATTACAGCGAAGCTTTTTGTTGTGCGGTAGAAGTCGTTTCCTTCTCCTCTTCCACACAGGTGTCGCACGGTAAGTGGCGACCAATTAATTTGCGGTAGCTAAACGCACCCAGCGCAGCCCCGACAACCGGCGCAAACAGCGGTACCAGGAAGTAAGGAATATCTTTGCCGCCGGTGAAGGCGACGTCGCCCCAGCCTGCGATAAAGGCGAACGCTTTTGGTCCGATATCACGTGCCGGGTTCATCGCGAATCCGGTCAGCGGGCCCATGGATGCGCCAATCACCGCAATCAGCAAACCAATCAGCAGGGGTGCCAGCGGGCCGCGCGGAATGCCGTTTCCGTCGTCGGTCAGCGCCAGGATAACGCCCATCAGAATAGCGGTAATCACCATTTCAACTGCGAACGCCTGCACAAAATTGATATGCGGGTTAGGGTAGGTTGAGAAGATGCCTGCCAGATCCAGACTTTCGACGCTGCCGCGCACCATATGATGCGTCTGTTCGAAGTCGATGAAAAGATTGTAATAAAGCCCGTAAACTAACGCCGCTGCGCAAAACGCGCCGGCAAACTGAGAAAGAATGAAAGGTACAACTTTGCGTCCGTCGAAGCACGCGAACAGCCACAGTGCGATTGTCACCGCCGGGTTAAGATGTGCACCAGAAACCCCTGCGGTCAGGTAGATGGCCATCGCCACGCCCAGACCCCAGATGATACTGATTTCCCACTGACCAAAACTGGCACCCGCCACTTTCAGTGCAGCGACACAGCCCACTCCGAAGAATATCAACAACCCGGTACCAAGGAACTCGGCAATGCACTGGCCTTTTAAGGTTGATGTCTGACTCATAATCGGAATCCTGAAGAAATTGATGTTTATTGTTAGCATGGCCGCCCGTGACAGCCACGATGCCCTGTAGACATAGTGTTAATTTATCGTTAACGAGCAAAAACGAGAAATATCGAAATCAAAATGTGTGGTCTGCGTCAATAAAATGAGCGTTTTCGCGCCATAAAGCACATTTTTGCAGCAGTACAGGAATGTGAGCTGAATCATTTCATTAACGAATCAGTTAACAATTTAGGGGTATATGACGCGAACGCACCAGGACCAGACCTAAAAGTGTTGCAAACCGCGATCTGCGCGGTGTGTCGCTGGACACAGAGCGCCGCGCTCCATACAATCGACGGTATATGTCGTGCGCGTTTATGTTAAAGCGTCGCCTTGCAATTCAGGAGAGGTAGCATCATGTCTTTAGAAGTGTTTGAGAAACTGGAATCGAAAGTACAGCAGGCGATTGACACCATCACCCTGCTGCAGATGGAAATTGAAGAGCTGAAAGAGAAGAACAACAGCCTGGCGCAGGAAGTTCAGAACGCTCAGCACGGCCGCGAAGAACTGGAGCGCGAAAACAACCAGCTGCGCGAACAGCAGAACGGCTGGCAGGATCGCCTGCAGGCGCTGCTGGGACGTATGGAAGAGGTTTAATTCCCATTGGGATTAATGAGTAGGCCGGGTAAGGCGAAGCCGCCACCCGGCTTTTTTTATGCCAGTAATAAAAAAGGCCGCCAGAGGCGGCCTTAACGCTACTTGTCCTGCGCTGTCATAGTAAGAGCAATCAACACATTCGGTTCATCACTCTTTACAACGAGTACGCTGGCGACAATGAACGCGATACATAAATAGCGTTTCATTATGCGGTCCCTGCAGCTAACCGCTCCACCGTTCACCACCGGTGATAAGTCGGTGGACACAAGCCTGGTTAAAGGCTGCTTTACGGTTGTGAGTATACCTTTCCCTGGACCGATGCCCATTTGCGAAATGGCGGAAAGGGACGCAGCATCATAATGAGCAACAGCAGCGTAGTTAAGGTTTTCATAGATAATTAGGAATTTATAAAGGGTTGATGGGGTTGCCTGAGGTTTGAACCAGGGTAAGATAAAAATCCTGGTTAAAGGTTGCAAAACTTCCCAACGGACCGCGAATCCCGAGGGACAAAAAAACCGCCACATTGCTGTTGGCGGTTTTTTTATGGTTCACGCTTACGGTTTTACTACTCGATATCCAGCGCATCCTCGGACAGGATAATACCGGTATTATCGGCGTAGAGATGGTCCCCGGAGAAGAAGGTCACGCCGCCGAAATTGACGCGCACGTCGCTTTCGCCGATACCGTCACCTGCCGCCCCTACCGGTATGGCCGCGATGGCCTGAATCCCGATATCCAGGTCTTCCAGATCGTCCACCTGACGCACGGAACCGTACACCACAAGGCCTTCCCACTCATTCTGGACGGCAATGCCGGCCAGTTCAGCATCAATTAACGCACGGCGCACGGAACCGCCGCCGTCGACCACAAGAACGCGGCCGCGGCCATTCTGTTCGAGCAGATCGTACAGCAACCCGTTGTCCTCGAAACATTTCACCGTGACGATTTGACCGCCAAACGACGACCGCCCACCAAAGTTGGAGAACAGCGGTTCAACGACGTTGACATCTTCCTGGTAGATGTCACAAAGCTCGGAGGTATCGTATTTCATAGGTTTAACGCTCAGTTGCTGCGAATGTGTTCAGTATATCGTGCGAAATGCGTTGTTGGCAAAATCATCAATTGTTAATTGATATTTGTCAGCTAACGCAGCGTCTGGCTTAACACAATCCCGATGACGAACAACAGGTTAGTCAGCAGCGCGCCTTTTACCGTACGCTCCAGCATTGGCGGCATGGCGGACGGGTTGAGTTCACGCATCACAAAGCGGGCCTGCTTAATCAGCAGCGGCGCGGCAAGCACAAACAGCCAGCCCCACAGGCTCTGCAAGGAAATCAGGTTAAACAGCGCCAGGCATACCAGCGCGCCAATGAGCAGGCAGGCATGATAGCGGCGCGCATTGACCGGCCCCAGACGAACCGCCAGGGTGTTTTTGCCGTTCTCGCGATCGCTGTCGATATCGCGCAGGTTGTTGATGTTGAGCACCGCCGTCGCCAGCAGGCCGCAGGCGGTCGCGGGCAGGAACAGAGCAGGGATCACCGTATGCGCCTGTAAATACCAGCTTCCCATCACGCTCAGCCAGCCGAAGAACACCAGTACGGAGATATCACCGAGCCCAATATAACCGTAAGGACGCGTGCCGACGGTATAGGTGATGGCCGCGATAATGGCCAATAAACCCAGCACCAGGAAGCCGATAAAATCGCTGGTGGTCTTAGACGCCACCGTCACCAGCGCCAGGCCAGATACGCAGATCAGCACCACGGTGATAATCAGCGCGCGTTTCATCTGCGCCTGGGTAATCACCCCTTTCTGCATTCCGCGCAGTGGCCCTATGCGGTCCGGCTTGTCGCTGCCCTTTACCGCGTCGCCGTAGTCGTTAGCGAGATTGGAGAGGATTTGCAGCAGGCCAGCGGTAATCAATGCCAGCGCGGCGACCAGCGGATCAAAATAACCCTGCCACCAGGCAAGGGCGGTGCCGACGATAATCGCGGCAAAGGCCAGAGGAAGTGTTTTAGGGCGCAGACTTTCGAGCCACGCCTGAGTACGGCTGATGTCAGTCATAAGTATTTAGCCAATAAAAATGGGGGCATTAGCCCCCATTAAACGTGATGAGAATCCAGTAACCGCGATTATAGGATAAAACGGCTCAGATCTTCATCTGCCACTAACGCATCCAGATGTTTACTCACATATTCTGCGTCAATGGTAACGGTTTGACCGTTAAGGTCGCTCGCGTCGTAAGAGATATCTTCTACCAGGCGTTCCAGCACGGTATGCAGGCGACGCGCACCGATGTTCTCGGTGGTTTCGTTGACCTGCCATGCGGCCTGGGCAATACGTTTGATACCGTCTTCGGTGAACTCGAGGTTCACGCCTTCGGTCGCCATCAGCGCTTTGTACTGTACGGTAGCAGAGGCGTTTGGCTCGGTCAGGATACGTTCGAAATCTTCGGTGGTCAGCGCCTGCAGCTCAACGCGGATTGGCAGACGGCCCTGCAGTTCCGGGATCAGATCCGACGGGCTGGCAACCTGGAACGCGCCTGAAGCGATAAACAGGATGTGGTCCGTTTTCACCATGCCGTGCTTGGTGGAGACGGTGCAGCCTTCAACCAGCGGCAGCAGGTCGCGCTGAACGCCTTCACGGGACACGTCCGGGCCGGAGCTGTTGCCGCCGCGCTTACAAATTTTGTCGATTTCGTCGATAAACACGATACCGTGCTGCTCAACCGCGTCGATAGCATCCTGCTTCAGCTCTTCCGGGTTTACCAGCTTCGCCGCTTCTTCTTCAATCAGCAGCTTCATCGCGTCTTTAATTTTCAGCTTACGCGCTTTCTGCTTCTGGCCGCCCAGGTTCTGGAACATGGACTGCAGCTGGCTGGTCATCTCTTCCATGCCCGGAGGCGCCATGATTTCCACACCCATTGGCGCGGCAGCGAGATCGATCTCAATCTCTTTGTCGTCCAGCTGGCCTTCACGCAGCTTCTTGCGGAATGCCTGGCGCGCAGCGGACGGTTCCGCCTGCTGTTCTGCCTGGCCCCAGTTGTTTTTTGCCGGTGGGATCAGCACGTCGAGAATGCGCTCTTCGGCCATCTCTTCTGCACGGTAGCGGTTTTTCTCGATTGCCTGGACGCGCACCATCTTGATCGCCGAGTCGGTCAGATCGCGGATGATGGAGTCCACTTCTTTACCCACATAGCCCACTTCGGTGAACTTGGTGGCTTCAACTTTGATGAACGGTGCGTTAGCCAGCTTCGCCAGACGACGAGCGATTTCGGTTTTACCAACGCCGGTCGGGCCGATCATCAGAATGTTTTTCGGCGTCACTTCGTGGCGCAGCTCTTCGTCAAGCTGCATACGACGCCAGCGGTTACGCAGAGCGATAGCCACGGAACGCTTCGCGTTATCCTGGCCGATAATGTGTTTGTTCAGTTCGCTGACAATTTCGCGTGGGGTCATTTCAGACATGGGAGATCCTTACGCTTTGGAGGTCAATTCTTCGATGGTGTGGTTGTGGTTGGTATAAATGCAGATATCGCCTGCAATATCCAACGCCTTCACCGCGATATCACGCGCGTTCATGTCGGTATTTTCCAACAGCGCGCGGGCTGCAGCCTGGGCATAAGGGCCGCCAGAGCCGATGGCAATCAGGTCATTTTCTGGCTGAATCACGTCACCGTTACCGGTGATGATCAGCGAGGCGGTCTCATCGGCTACCGCCAGCAGCGCTTCAAGCTTGCGCAGCATGCGGTCGGTACGCCAGTCTTTCGCCAGCTCAACGGCAGCTTTCACCAGATGACCCTGGTGCATTTCCAGTTTGCGTTCAAACAGTTCAAACAGCGTAAAGGCGTCCGCCGTGCCGCCTGCAAAACCGGCAATCACTTTGTCGTTGTAGAGGCGGCGCACTTTCTTCACGTTGCCTTTCATGACGGTATTACCCAGCGTGGCCTGGCCATCACCGGCGATTACCACATGGCCGTTACGGCGTACACTTACTATTGTTGTCACGAGCAGACCCCCTGGTTACAGAATCGGGAAACAGAAGCCCTGAGCCTGTGCTCAGGGCTGAATTAAATGATAGATGGGGGGGATTTTGGGGGTTTCAACCCCCGGAGGCGAGTCGAATGCAGTTTGTGTGGCCGGCCACTTTCAAACGCGAAATGGTGCCATCGGCGTTTTCTTTGCCTTTAACCGGACCAATCACCACGCGATTCCAGCCGTTATTGGTGGTAATACGCGAATCAAAACCTTCAAAGGCCAGCTGAGCTCGTACCGTTTCCGCCTGCTCGGCACCTTTGAACGAACCGCACTGTACCATCCAGCGGCGCTCATCTTTTTTCTCCGCCGTCTGCTTCGGCGCTTCGGTCTCTTTGGTGACCGGCGCGGCCTGCTGCGTTTTCGGCTGCTGCGCGGTGGTATGCGCTGGCGTCTGGAGCAGATCCTGATACGGCTGAGCCGCCTGTTTCTGCGGCTGCGTTTTCGGCGGCTGTTGGACAGGCTGAGACTGCACCGTACGCGTCTGCTGCTGGTATGGCTGTTCCGTTACCCGCGACTGGGCTTTCGGCTGCTGCACCGGCTGGGTTTGCGCCCATTGCTGCTGCTGTTGTTGCTGTTGCTGAATCTGCTGTTGCGCCTGACGTCGCTGCAGCGTTTGCTGGCGCTGCGCCGGGGTCTGCTCATTCCACGGCACTTCGTTCAGCTGCGTAGGCTGCTGGCGCATATCGGCCTGCATTTGTGCGAGCAGCTGACGCTGTTCATCCGTCAGCTGATTCGCATTCTGCACTTCACCCCCCGCAGAAGGTTCGGTTGGCGCACGCACCCCAGGCTGACGGCTTTCCAGCTCTTTGATATAGCGCCAGCGCTCTTCAGGTTTTGGAGGAAGGCCATTTCCGGCAACTTTACTGGCCTGAAGCGCCTCAGACTCTTCTTTTTTATGGTGCGTGATAAAGTACAGGCCACCAATAAAGGCGACGACTACAGCCGCAGCAATAGCGACCATTGCTGGCGATACAGCAGGCAGGTTACGTTGCTTTTTCCTTGAGCTACTCTTTTTGCGTCGCGAAGGTGCCGGCTGGCCGCGACGTACATAATCTCGTTGTGCCACTATCGTTTCGCTGTATTTATTCGTTCGTCAGTCCGCCATGTTACTTAAGCGGCGGGGCTTTGACCAGATAAGGGTATCCGAAAGACGTTTACTTTAAGTCAATGCCTGGGTAGTGCCGCGAACAATCAGTTCGCAGTCCAGCAACCGCGAGCCGCTGCTAACTGTTTGACCGTGAAGCTGATCCAGCAGAAGCAGCATCGCTTCGCGGCCGATTTGATAGCGCGGCTGAGCGACCGTTGAGAGCGGCGGATCGCAAAATTCTGAAAGCGAAATATTATCGAATCCGACGATCGATAAATCTTTCGGTATCCGCAGGCCGCGGCGTTTAGCGTACGATAATGCGCCCAGCGCCATCACGTCGCTGTGACAAAATACGGCGGTTGGCGGTTCAGGCAGATCCAGAAGTTTCTCCAGCGCTTGTCCACCCGCGGCGAAGGTAAAGTCACCGCGCGCAATGTAGTGCGGATCGACGGTGACGCCGGTACGGCGCAGCGCCTGAACGTAGCCCTGCAAGCGATAGTGACAAAGCGGCATCTCTTCCGGCCCGGCAATACAGCCAATGCGCTTATGCCCCAGCTCCTGGAGATAGTTTACGGCGTTGAACGCGGCGGTGAGGTTATCAATGTGGACCGTCGGCAGCTCCAGCTCTGGCGCAAACTCGTTGGCCATCACCATCGGCGGTAAATTACGCTGTTCTTCAATGCTGGCATCAAACGGCAGGCGAGAGCCTAGCAGCAGCATGCCGTCGATCTGCTTGGTGATAATGAGATCGATGAAGGTTTTTTCCTGCTGGTTCTGGTGAGCACAGTCGCCAATCAGCACCAGGTAACCCTGTTCCGCTGCGGTGACTTCAATACCGCGGATAATCTCGCTGAAGAAGGGGTCACAGATGTCCGGCACAATCACCAGAATGGTGCGCGACTCATTGCGTTTAACGTTACGCCCCATCGCCTGTGGGAAATAGCCCACTTCAAGCGCAGCCTGCTCTACCCGGTTACGGGTCGCCTGGGAGACTTTATCCGGGTTCATTAATGCGCGGGATACCGTTGCCGTAGAGACTTGTGCTTTCTGGGCAACGTCTTTCATGGTCGCCGGTGCAACCTCTTTCCTGGACTTCAACGTCTTCTCCTCGCCTGAACACCGAACTTCTGACATCACCATTTTTACAGATAGTTAATGGAATCGGTTACAGAATTTTCATAAAAAGTGTGAGGAGCGTTAAATTTTTCGATCCGTCTTCAACCTTCGATGGGATCGACGTCCAGTACCCACTTCACTTTTCGCGCTTCCGGCAGGGTATTAATCAGCACCAGCGCGCCGCTGACGATGTGCTGAAGACGAACCCGCGAGGGGTGCTGGAGCAAAATTTGCCAGCGAAAACGTCCGCCGCGTTTTGGGGCGAGTGCCGGCACCGGGCCCAAAATCCACAGCTGATTATCCACCAGCGGGCTGGCCTGCAGGAGGTTTCTCAGCTGCTGCAGGAAAAGCGGCGCCTGCTGGTTGTTATGGTCTTCCGCGCGGATGATGACGTGGCTGGTCCACGGCGGCAGCTGCATGGTCTGGCGTTCGGCCAGCGCCTGCTCGGCAAAGGCGTCATAGCCTTTATGCAGGAGGGTTTGCAGCAGCGGGTGTTCAGGATGGTGTGTTTGCAGCACCACTTCGCCCTGTTTACCGGCGCGACCGGCACGCCCTGCCACCTGGGTATAAAGCTGGGCGAAGCGCTCGGCTGAGCGGAAATCTGCCGAGAACAGCGCGCCGTCCACGTCCAGCAGGGCGACCAGCGTCACGTCCGGGAAGTGGTGGCCTTTCGCCAGCATCTGGGTGCCAATCAGGATGCGCGCGCCGCCGCGATGCACTTCCGCCAGCTGCTGTTCCAGCGCGCCTTTGCGGCTGGTAGTGTCCCGGTCGATACGCGAAATAGGCACGTCCGGGAAGAAGGGACCAAGCGCCTGTTCCAGCTGTTCCGTTCCCAGCCCCACCGGCACGATATGCGTGGAACCACATGACGGGCACTGGCGAGGAACCGGACGCTGGCTGTCGCAGTGGTGGCAGCGCAAATGCCGCTGGGCCTGGTGGAAGGTGTAGTAATGGTCGCAGCGCGGGCACTCGGCAATCCAGCCGCAGTCGTGGCACAGCAGCGCGGGCGCGAATCCGCGTCGGTTAAGGAACAGGATCACCTGATTCCCCGCCTGCAGGTGCTGGCGCATTCGGGTAATTAAGGCAGGCGCAAGCCCGGCCTGAACCTGCTGACCTTTCAGATCCAGCACGTGCTGAATGGCCGGACGGGCATTCCCCGCGCGGCGCGTCAGGCGCAGCATGTGGTATTTGCGCTGGCGCACGTTGTGCAGCGTTTCGAGCGCAGGCGTGGCGGAGCCGAGAATAATAGGGATCTGCTCACTGTGCGCGCGATAAACAGCCAGATCGCGGGCGTGATAGCGCCAGCCTTCCTGCTGTTTATAGGAGCTGTCGTGTTCTTCGTCGATCACGATAACGCCAAGATTTTTAAACGGCGTAAACAGCGACGAGCGGGTGCCGATCACAATCGCCGCTTCGCCGTTTTTCGCTTTCAGCCAGGCGCTGAGGCGTTCGCTGTCGTTCAGGCCGGAGTGCAGCACCTCAACCGGCGCGTTAAAGCGTTCGCGGAATCGGGCGATGGTTTGCGGCGTCAGGCCAATTTCCGGCACCATCACCAGCGCCTGTTTGCCCTGCGCGAGCACGTTTTCCAGCACGCTCAGGTAGACCTCCGTTTTACCGGAACCCGTCACCCCTGCCAGCAGCCAGGCAGAGAAATGATCGGAAGCGCTATGAATCGCGCCCACGGCGGTGGCCTGCTCGGTATTCAGACGCAGGCGATCCCCTGAAACGGAGAAACTCTCGCGCCAGTCGTAAAGGGCAGGTGCTTCGCTTGCCAGTTCGCTAAGCCCTTTCTTTCTTAATGCCTGTAGCGCCGTTTCGCTGACCTCAAGCTCGTCGACCTGATGCCGCCAGATTTTCCCCTGACGCAGCGCCGCCAGGGCCTGCTGCTGTTTCTGCGAGCGCTTGAGGCTGTTAATATCGACCGCCTGACCCTGCTCGGTAGCAAACCAGTACCACATCGGCGCATGGCTGGCACTTTTGCCCTGGCGCAGCATGATGGGCAGAGCGTGGAACAGGACGTCACCAATGGGGTGATGATAATAATCCGCCGCCCACTGCAGCAGTCGCCAGGTACTGGTGGAGTAAACGGGCTCGCCGTCCAGCACCTCAATGACCGACTTCAGTTCGTTCAGCGGCAGTTCGCTTTGATCGCTGACGGAGACAACAATCCCCACGCGCTGCTGTTTGCCAAACGGCACGGTCACGCGACAGCCCGCTTTGGCGCTCATGCTGTCGGGCAGCAGGTAGTCAAAGGTGCGGGGAAGCGGAACGGGCAGGGCAACGTGAGCGACGGGCATCGAATCTTCCTGACTTGAAAAGTGGCGCGTTAGTATACACATTAGTGAAAGCGGCGTGCGGATCAGTTTGCATACGTTGGTCAAATTCTGTATGATTCGCCGCCTTTGGTGTATATTACGCCAGAGAAATTACATTCAACATCGCGTGGTGTCTGGCGTTAGGGCTGGAAGAGCGACGCGGCCTTAACTGAGGTTCTCCCATGAAAAAAGATATTCACCCGAAATACGAAATGATTACTGCAAACTGTTCTTGCGGTAACTCTATCCAGATCCGCTCCACCGTGGGCCACGATCTGAACCTGGACGTGTGCGGCAAATGCCACCCGTTCTACACTGGTAAGCAGCGTGATGTTGCAACCGGTGGCCGTGTTGACCGCTTCAACAAGCGTTTCAGCATCCCGGGCGCTAAATAAGCATCCAGGAAAAACCGCCTTCGGGCGGTTTTTTTGTGCCTGTTATATCCCTTCTGAATAAATCACATCTTAATATTTATATCTAAAATAATTAATTACGTATCATTGTATTAAATATATTTGTCTGATTTATTCTTTAACGGATAGTGAACTGTACCTCTCATTTCTTTAATTCTTTGCCATCCTTTTGACGGGGGTGTCAAAAATTAAAAGGTTTCTCTCGTTTCGTAAACTTACACTGCGCCCGTCATACATTCTTATTTGCCATGACGACACAGTGGCTTTCAGGGTGCGTTTACTTCGAGGGAAATGTTATGAAATTGAAGCAACTCTTATTTGTGCTTCCGTTAATATCGTGCGCGGCGCAGGCGGGATATGTGGACTACCGACACGAGTATTACGACGATGGGCGTAACTACGACCGTGTGTACATGTCACACCGCTTTGGCACGGGCTTTGGCGTAGCGGTTGAGGCGGTATCGCGCTCCGATAACAAGCAGTCTAACGACGCGCTTAATAATATGGAAAGTAACAGCAACGAATATACCGCAAGCTATCAATTTACCTGGCAAGGTTTTATCTGGCAGCCGGGCGTCGCCGTTGAAATGGGTGATGACATGGCCATCTATAAGCCTTATCTGCGCGTGCAGTATAATATTAATGACAGCTGGTGGACGGCGTTTCGTTATCGTACGGAATACACTCGCCGCAATGCGGACGGAAAAGATGATCGTATGGTTTATCGTCCGGAAATGTGGCTGGGTTATAATATTGATGGCTGGATGTTCGAGCTAAACGGCATATATAAATTCGCCGACAATGAAGACCTGTATAACAATAAAAAAGAAGATTACGAATATAACTTCCGCGTGGCGTATAACATTGACTCGTGGATCCCCTTTGTGGAAGTGGGCAACGTCTCTTCCGGCTATAACACTGCCACCAGCGACGACCGCCAGACGCGTCTGCGCGTGGGTTTAGGCTACAACTTCTAAGAAACCATCCCGCTGAGTAACCTCAGCGGGATCGCACCGCAGTTAGTATTCCCACGTCTCCGGGTCAATGCCCAGTTCACGCATGATGACTTTCGCCTCTTCCGGGATTTCATCACTACGCTCTTTGCGCAGATCTTCATCGTTCGGCAACGGTTGACCGGTAAACGCGTGCAGGAACGCTTCGCACAGCAGTTCGCTGTTGGTCGCGTGGCGCAGGTTGTTCACCTGACGACGCGTACGTTCATCGGTGAGGATCTTCAACACCTTCAGAGGAATAGAAACCGTAATTTTCTTTACTTGTTCACTCTTCTTACCGTGCTCAGCGTATGGGCTGATATATTCGCCGCTCCATTCAGCCATGAGATACCTTTAATCCTCTCAGTCATTTATCTAAAGGTGCAAAACCTGTAACCACCCGTTTTGAACCGCAATCTTGCCTAGTTTACCGTAGAGACGATACCGTGGCACGGATATTGCCGCTGCAGCGTGCACTAAAGCATATAATTTTAACGGCTATTTGCGCATTGCTCAATCTATACGCAAAGAAGTTTAGATGTCCAGATGTATTGACGTCCATACTTTCAATGTTTACTCTGGTGCCTGACTTTTCACCTCATTCGCCAGGAAGCCCTCACCATGACGCGTAAACAGGCCACTATTGCAGTGCGTAGCGGATTAAATGATGACGAGCAGTACGGCTGCGTTGTCCCGCCGATTCATCTTTCCAGTACCTACAATTTCACCGGATTTAATGAACCCCGCGCGCATGATTATTCGCGTCGTGGCAACCCTACGCGTGACGTGACCCAGCGTACGCTGGCCGAGCTGGAAGGTGGCGCAGGTGCAGTATTAACCAATACGGGGATGTCCGCCATTCACCTGGTGACCACGGTGTTCCTGAAACCAGGTGACCTGCTGGTAGCGCCGCACGATTGCTACGGCGGCAGCTATCGCCTGTTTGATAGCCTGGCGAAACGCGGCTGCTATCGCGTGCTGTTTGTCGATCAAAACGACGAACAGGCCTTGAAACAGGCGCTGGCAGAGAAACCAAAGCTGGTCCTGGTGGAAAGTCCAAGCAATCCATTATTGCGCGTTGTCGATATTGCGAAAATTTGTCAGCTCGCAAGGGATGCGGGAGCGATAAGTGTAGTGGATAATACGTTCCTCAGTCCGGCCCTTCAGAACCCACTCGCACTGGGTGCCGATCTGGTATTGCATTCATGCACTAAATATCTGAACGGCCATTCTGATGTGGTAGCGGGCGTGGTGATTGCCAAAGATCCCGACGTTGTCACCGAACTGGCATGGTGGGCCAATAATATTGGCGTCACCGCGGGTGCCTTCGACAGCTATCTGCTGTTGCGCGGCATCCGCACGCTGTCGCCGCGCATGGAAGTGGCGCAGCGCAATGCCCAGGCGATTGTCGATTTCCTGAAAACCCAGCCGCTGGTGAAGAAGCTCTATCACCCGTCGCTGCCGGAAAACCAGGGGCACGAGATTGCCGCGCGCCAGCAGAAGGGATTTGGCGCGATGTTAAGTTTTGAACTGGACGGTGACGAGCAAACGCTGCGTCGCTTCCTGAGCGGGCTGTCATTGTTTACGCTGGCGGAATCATTAGGTGGGGTTGAAAGCTTGATCTCCCACGCCGCGACCATGACGCACGCAGGTATGGCACCCGAAGCACGTGCCGCCGCCGGGATTTCTGAGACGCTGCTGCGGATCTCAACCGGTATTGAAGATTCTGAAGATTTAATTGCCGATCTGGAAAATGCCTTCCGGATCGCAGCCAAGGGGTAATCATGAGTGTGATAGCGCAGGCAGGGGCGAAGGGTCGTCAACTGCATAAGTTTGGTGGTAGTAGTCTTGCTGATGTGAAATGTTACCTGCGTGTCGCAGGGATCATGACGGAATATTCACAGCCGGGTGACATGATGGTTGTCTCGGCGGCGGGCAGCACCACCAACCAGTTGATTAGCTGGCTGAAACTGAGCCAGACCGATCGCCTTTCTGCGCATCAGGTGCAACAGTCCTTACGCCGTTACCAGAGCGAGCTGATTGCCGGCCTGCTGCCTGCGGACGTGGCGGACGGGCTGATCGGCGCCTTCACGCATGACCTTGAACGACTGGCCGCCCTGCTGGACAGCGGGATTACCGACGCGGTGTATGCCGAAGTGGTGGGCCACGGTGAAGTGTGGTCCGCGCGCCTGATGGCCGCCGTGCTGCAGCACCTGGGGGTGGAAGCGGCCTGGCTCGACGCGCGTGATTTCCTGCGCGCCGAACGCGCCGCGCAGCCGCAGGTGGATGAAGGGTTGTCCTACCCGCTGCTGCAACAGCTGCTGGTGCAGCATCCGGGCAAACGTATTGTCGTCACCGGCTTTATCAGCCGCAGCAACGCGGGCGAAACCGTGCTGCTGGGTCGTAACGGTTCGGACTACTCGGCAACGCAGATTGGTGCGCTGGCGGGCGTGTCCCGCGTCACCATCTGGAGCGACGTGGCCGGTGTTTACAGCGCGGACCCGCGTAAAGTAAAAGATGCCTGTCTGCTGCCGCTGCTGCGTCTCGACGAAGCCAGCGAGCTGGCGCGTCTGGCCGCACCGGTACTGCACGCGCGCACGCTGCAGCCGGTTTCCGGCAGCGATATCGACCTCCAGCTGCGCTGCAGCTATACCCCGGATCAAGGCTCTACCCGTATTGAACGCGTACTGGCCTCCGGTACGGGCGCGCGTATTGTCACCAGCCACGACGACATCTGCCTGATTGAGTTCCAGGTGCCTGCGGGCCAGGACTTCAAACTGGCGCATAAAGATATCGACCTGGTGTTAAAGCGCGCGCAGGTACGCCCGCTGGCCGTTGGCGTTCACAATGATCGCCAGCTGCTGCAGTTCTGCTATACCGCTGAAGTGGCTGACAGCGCGCTGAAAATTCTGGATGAAGCGGGCCTGCCGGGCGAGCTTCGCCTGCGTCAGGGGCTGGCGCTGGTGGCGATGGTGGGCGCGGGCGTCACCCGTAACCCGCTGCACTGCCACCGCTTCTGGCAGCAGCTGAAAGGCCAGCCGGTGGAGTTCACCTGGCAGTCGGAAGAGGGCATCAGCCTGGTCGCCGTCCTGCGTAAAGGGCCAACCGAGAGCCTGATTCAGGGCCTGCACACCTCCCTGTTCCGCGCGGAAAAGCGCATCGGTCTGGTGCTGTTTGGTAAAGGCAACATCGGTTCCCGCTGGCTGGAGCTGTTCGCCCGCGAGCAGGTCACGCTTTCGGCGCGTACCGGATTTGAATTCATTCTCGCGGGCGTGGTGGACAGCCGCCGTAGCCTGCTGAACTACGAAGGGCTGGACGCCAGCCGCGCGCTGGCCTTCTTTAATGATGAAGCCGTAGAGCAGGATGAAGAGTCGCTGTTCCTGTGGATGCGCGCGCACCCGTATGACGATCTGGTGGTGCTGGACGTGACCGCCAGCGAACAGCTTGCCGATCAGTACCTTGATTTCGCCAGCCACGGCTTCCACGTCATCAGTGCGAACAAGCTGGCGGGGGCGAGCAGCACCGATAAATACCGTCAGATCCACGACGCGTTTGAAAAAACCGGTCGTCACTGGCTCTACAACGCCACCGTTGGCGCGGGGCTGCCGGTTAACCACACCGTGCGTGACCTGATTGAAAGCGGCGACAGCATTCTGGCGCTGAGCGGTATCTTCTCCGGCACGCTCTCCTGGCTGTTCCTTCAGTTCGACGGTACCGTACCGTTCACCGACCTGGTGGATCAGGCGTGGCAGCAGGGTTTAACGGAGCCCGATCCGCGCGTTGACCTTTCCGGCAAAGACGTGATGCGTAAGCTGGTGATCCTGGCGCGTGAAGCCGGTTACGATATCGAACCGGATGCCGTTCGCGTCGAATCGCTGGTGCCTGCCGGCTGTGAAGAAGGCTCTGTGGACCATTTCTTTGAAAATGGTGAAGAGCTTAACGAGCAGATGGTGCAGCGTCTGGAAGCCGCGAACGAGATGGGGCTGGTGCTGCGCTACGTGGCGCGTTTCGAGGCTAACGGAAAAGCGCGAGTCGGCGTCGAGGCGGTGCGTCCTGAACATCCGCTGGCGGCGCTGCTGCCGTGCGATAACGTCTTCGCCATCGAAAGCCGCTGGTACCGCGATAACCCGCTGGTGATCCGCGGTCCTGGCGCGGGACGCGATGTCACCGCCGGGGCGATCCAGTCCGACATCAATCGTCTGGCTAAGCTGCTGTAATTTCACTTTTTCCCCTCTCCCTGTGGGAGAGGGTTAGGGTGAGGGCACCAGACCGCACTCACCCTCATCCTGAATTTCTCTCATATTCCCTGAGCAAACCTCACCGTTATTGTTGATTATTTATGTTGACGTCCCTCCGCTTTTCCGTCATTTTTACATCTGGACGTCTAAACGTATAGAAGTTCACAACACAACAGACAACGACATGCGATTGATAGAGGTAAGGTATGAGCTTTTTTCACGCCAACCAGCGGGAAGCACTGAATCAGAGCCTGGCTGAAGTAAACGGCCAGATTAACGTCTCTTTTGAATTTTTCCCGCCGCGCACCAGTGAAATGGAGCAAACCCTGTGGAGCTCTATCGATCGTCTCAGCAGCCTGAAACCGAAGTTTGTCTCCGTGACTTACGGTGCGAACTCCGGCGAGCGTGACCGTACGCACAGCATCATTAAAGGCATTAAAGATCGTACCGGTCTGGAAGCGGCTCCGCACCTCACCTGTATCGACGCCACCCGCGACGAGCTGCGGGCCATCGCCCAGGATTACTGGAATAACGGCATTCGTCATATTGTCGCGCTGCGCGGTGACCTGCCGCCGGGTAGTGGTAAGCCGGACATGTATGCCGCCGATCTGGTCGCGCTGCTGAAAGACGTGGCTGACTTTGATATCTCCGTTGCCGCTTATCCTGAAGTGCATCCGGAAGCGAAAAGCGCTCAGGCCGATCTGCTTAACCTGAAGCGTAAAGTGGACGCCGGTGCGAACCGCGCTATTACACAGTTCTTCTTTGATGTGGAAAGCTACCTGCGCTTTCGCGACCGCTGCGTCTCCGCGGGCATCGACGTTGAAATTATCCCGGGTATTCTGCCGGTCTCTAACTTCAAACAGGCGAAGAAATTTGCTGATATGACCAATGTGCGCATTCCGCTGTGGATGTCTAAAATGTACGAGGGGCTGGACGATGACCCGGAAACACGCAAGCTGGTGGGCGCAAATATCGCGATGGACATGGTGAAGATCTTAAGTCGTGAAGGGGTGAAGGATTTCCACTTCTACACGCTGAACCGTGCAGAGATGAGTTACGCCATATGCCATACGCTCGGCGTTAGACCAGGCGTGTAACAAAAAAGAGCCCTCTTCGGAGGGTTTTTTGATTTATAAGGGTTTTATTTTCCTGCCATATCAGCAATGCTGCCTTTGACGTACAAAACTCATGTATTTTCCATGGGAAATTAAACGGATTTAACTATCGAATCTGTGGGTTATCTCAACTATACCTTATCAACAAGGGCGTATATCGTAACGGTAACACTGTAAAAGGGAGCATAGCGATGAGCACGTCAGACGAGACCAATAAAGCGGCATCAGTCGGCAAATGCCCGTTCCATCAGGGCGGCGTCGATCACAGCGCGGGCGCAGGTACAGGCAGCCGCGACTGGTGGCCAAAACAACTCCGCATCGATCTTCTTAACCAACATTCCAATCGTTCGAACCCACTGGGTGAAGACTTTGACTACCGCAAAGAATTTAGCAAGCTGGATTACTCCGCCCTTAAAGGCGACCTCAAAGCACTTTTAACCGACTCCCAACCTTGGTGGCCTGCCGACTGGGGCAGCTATGCGGGCCTGTTTATCCGTATGGCCTGGCACGGCGCGGGTACCTATCGCTCCGTTGACGGGCGCGGTGGCGCAGGACGCGGTCAACAGCGCTTTGCGCCGCTGAACTCCTGGCCGGATAACGTGAGCCTGGATAAGGCGCGCCGTCTGCTGTGGCCCATCAAGCAAAAATACGGACAAAAAATTTCCTGGGCTGACCTGTTTATCCTCGCGGGTAACGTGGCGCTGGAGAACTCCGGCTTCCGCACCTTTGGTTTTGGTGCCGGGCGTGAAGACGTCTGGGAACCGGATCTGGACGTGAACTGGGGTGATGAAAAAGCCTGGCTGACCCACCGTGACCCGGAAGCGCTGGCGAAGCGCCCTCTGGCCGCCACCGAGATGGGCCTGATCTACGTTAACCCGGAAGGGCCAAACGCCAGCGGTGAACCCCTGTCTGCGGCGGCGGCCATTCGCGCGACCTTCGGCAACATGGGGATGAACGACGAAGAGACCGTTGCGCTGATCGCGGGCGGCCACACTCTCGGCAAAACCCACGGCGCGGGTGAAGCCACGCACGTGGGCACCGACCCGGAAGCCTCGCCGATTGAAGCGCAGGGCCTGGGCTGGGCCAGCACGCACGGCACGGGCGTTGGCGCAGATGCCATTACCTCCGGTCTGGAAGTTATCTGGTCGCAAACCCCGACCCAGTGGAGCAACTACTTCTTCGAGAACCTGTTCAAATACGAATGGGTGCAGACCCGCAGCCCGGCGGGTGCGATTCAGTTTGAAGCCGTTGATGCGCCGGAAATCATGCCCGATCCGTTCGACCCGTCGAAAAAACGCAAACCTACCATGCTGGTCACCGACCTGACGCTGCGTTTTGACCCGGAATTCGAGAAAATTTCCCGCCGCTTCCTGAACGATCCGCAGGCTTTCAACGAAGCCTTCGCCCGTGCCTGGTTCAAGCTGACCCACCGTGATATGGGGCCAAAAGCGCGTTACATCGGCCCTGAAGTGCCGAAAGAAGATCTGATTTGGCAGGACCCGCTGCCGCAGGCGGTGTTCAATCCGTCGAAAGAAGACATTGAAAGCCTGAAGGCGGAGATTGTGGCATCCGGTCTGTCCGTGAGCGAACTGGTTTCGGTTGCCTGGGCGTCAGCTTCAACCTTCCGCGGTGGCGATAAGCGCGGCGGCGCCAACGGCGCGCGTCTGGCGCTGGCTCCTCAGCGCGACTGGGATGTTAACGCCGCGGCGGTTCGTGCGTTGCCGGCTCTGGAAGCTATCCAGCGCACCACCAACAAAGCCTCACTGGCGGATATCATCGTGCTGGCGGGCGTCGTGGGCGTTGAGCAGGCAGCAAAAGCGGCAGGCGTTTACGTCAACGTACCGTTCACGCCGGGCCGCGTCGATGCGCGTCAGGATCAGACGGATATCGAGATGTTTAACCTGCTCGAACCGATTGCCGACGGCTTCCGCAACTACCGTGCGCAGGTGGATGTGTCCACCACTGAGTCACTGCTGATCGACAAAGCCCAGCAGCTGACGCTGACCGCGCCTGAGCTGACGGTGCTGATCGGTGGCCTGCGCGTGCTGGGTGCAAACTTTGATGGCGGTAAGAACGGCGTGTTCACCGACCGCGAGGGCGTGCTGAGCAACGATTTCTTCGTGAACCTGCTGGACATGAACACCCAGTGGAAGGCGACCGACGAATCTAACGAACTGTTTGCCGGAAGCGATCGCGCCAGCGGTGAAGTGAAATACACCGCCACCCGCGCCGATCTGGTCTTTGGTTCGAACGCCGTCCTGCGCGCGCTGGCAGAGGTTTATGCCAGTGATGATGCGCATGAGAAGTTTGTCCGTGACTTCGTTGCCGCATGGGCGAAGGTGATGGATCTGGACCGGTTTGACCTGCAGTAACCCTTGTGCCGGGTGGCGCTAACGCTTACCCGGCCTACAGGCAAAAAAATCCCCGCTGATGCGGGGATTTTTATTTACGCTATTTACTCCCACTCCTGCAGGAACCGCTGCCCATACTGGTCGGCCACCAGCAGTGCCGCATATACCTGATCCGGCGTTACGCCGCCGGGCATGTTGTGGATCGTTTCCCCTTCGGCACAGGAGGCTTCTGCGATCAGACGCATTTTGGCCGGAATATCCTCTTTGATGTTCAGCTGTGCCAGGGTGATCGGCAGCCCAACGCTGTGACAAAGCGCGGCGACGGTCTCTATTTCTTCTACCGGCGCGTTTTCCAGTACCAGCTGCGTCAGCGTACCAAACGCCACTTTTTCGCCGTGATAGAAGTGATGCGCGTCCGGTACCGCCGTCATACCGTTATGAATAGCGTGTGCCGCCGCCAGACCACCGCTTTCAAAACCTACGCCACTGAGATAGGTGTTGGCTTCGATAATGCGTTCCAGCGCCGGTGTAACCACATGCTGTTCCGCGGCCAGCATGGCTTTTTCACCCTCTTCAACCAGCGTGTTGTAGCACAGCTCGGCCAGCGCGAGTGCTGCCTGCGTACATTTGCCGCCCGCCATGGTGGTCGCGCCGCTGCGCGAGCAGGCGCGTGCTTCAAACCACGTCGCCAGCGCATCGCCAATCCCGGCGGCAAGCAGACGTGCTGGCGCACCCGCCACCACTTTGGTGTCGACAATGACCATGTTCGGGTTGTGCGGCAGCATCAGGTAGCGATCGAACTCACCGCTGTCGGTATAAATCACGGAAAGGGCGCTGCACGGCGCATCGGTGGAAGCAATGGTTGGGGCTATAGCCACGGGTACGTCCATAAAATGGGCCAGCGCTTTGGCGGTATCCAGCGTTTTACCACCGCCAATGCCCAGCACCGCCATGCAGTCGGCGCTGTCGGCCAGCTTTTTCAGTCTGTCGATTTCATTTTGTGAACATTCGCCACCAAACGGCGCGATTTCGGCATGCAGTTCGGCTTTTTTAAAACTCTGACGCAGGGTCTCTTCTGCAAAACCCAGCACAAATTTATCGCCGACAACCAGCCAGCGATTGGCCAGGGGTTTCAGATAGTCGCCGAGACGGGTAAGCACATCAGCGCCCTGGATATATTTCCCCGGCGATTGAATGATACGGTCCATAACAGTTCTCCCTTAGAGGTTGAGGTTACCAAACGCGTTTTTCCAGTCCTGCTCGAACTTCTCTATGGCTGACTCTACCGCTGGCGTACCGAGCATTTGTTGCGCTACGTCTAAAGGAAGCGTGATTGCTTCACATCCGGCGAGCAGGCAGTCCAGCGCCTGACGCGGCGTTTTGAAACTGGCGGCCAGCACTTTGCTTTCCGGCGCGTGCAGTTCCAGCAGGGATTGCAGTTCCTGGACCGTGCGAATGCCATCACCGCCCTGAGCGTCAACGCGGTTTACATACGGCGCGATATATTTCGCGCCTGCCAGCGCGGCAAGCAAACCCTGTGCCGCGCTATAAACGGCGGTCCCCAGCGTGGTTATCCCCTCTTTTTTCAGCGCCTTGATCGCGGTAAGCCCCTCAGCCGTGACAGGGATTTTCACCACGATGTCCGGGATGGCGTTACTCAGGCGTTTTGCCTCCGCCACCATGCCTTCTGCATCGCGGCTCATGGTTTGGGCAAACAGCGTGCCTTCCGGTCCAATGGCTTTTTGCAGGCGCGGGAGCACGTCCCAGATGGATTCACGGCTGGCAGCAATGATGCTTGGGTTGGTGGTAACACCCGCAATAGGGAAGATGCGGGCCAGACGTTCAACTTCCGCCACGTTGGCGGTATCCAGATACAGTTCCATTACTCTTCCTCGTTTCAGAGTTCTAATTCGTGTTGCAGCAGGGAGGCGATGGCCTCTTCTGAGCTGGCGTTGACCAGCGCGATGCGGAAATCGTCATGCATGATGCGGCGGGCCAGGCGGGAGAAAATACGCATATGCTGATCGCCCGCGGCGTGTTTGTTCAGCGTCAGCATGATGATGAATTGTGCTTCTTCATCTCCCCACATGACGGGAGCTTTCAGGCGCGCAACGCTGATGGTGGATTGCTCAATATGCTCAGACTTGCTGTGCGGAATGGCGAAGCTGAAGCCAAGACCGGTAGAGAATACGGCTTCGCGCGCCCACAGGTCGGCCTCCAGCTTGCGGGGGTAGCGGCAACGTCCGGTGAGCAGCAGGTTATCGGTCATCCCTTTCATGACCTCTTCTTTGCTGTTCCAGTCATTGTCCAGCGAAATACAGCGTGGCGTCACCAGCGGCGTGTCCTGCTGGTTCATGCGGAACTGCGCCAGCAGATGTTCCACTTCAAGCGAGGTGCGACACGCCATGGCCTGGTTCAGCAGCTGGCGGCAGGCGCGGCTATCAAGCTGTGCCAGGCGCGCTTTGGTTGCCGGAATGGCGGGCGACCCCATGCTCAGCTCGTCCAGTCCCAGACCCACCAGCAGCGGCAGCACTGAACCTTTTGCGCCCAGCTCTCCGCACAGGCCAATCCATTTTCCCTGACGATGGACGGCCTGTACCGCATAATCCAGCGCCCTCAGGAAGGCCGGGTTCAGGCTGTTGTAGTGGCGTGCGACTTTGGCGTTGTCGCGGTCGACGGCCAGCAGATACTGCGTCAGGTCATTGCTGCCAATGCTAAAGAAATCAATCTCTTCACAGCACTGATCGATGATGAACATCACCGAAGGCACTTCCAGCATGATGCCGAGCGGGATTTTTTCATCGAACGGAATATGTTCAGCACGGAGCTGCTGTTTCGCTTCGGCAAGTTTCTCTTTCACCCACAGGATTTCTTCCATAGAGGAGATCATCGGGATCATGATCTTCAGGCTGCCGTGAGCAGAGGCGCGCAGGATCGCCCGAAGCTGGGTAGTCAAAAGCGCTCCGTACTCTTCGTAAATGCGTACGGCGCGGTAGCCGAGGAACGGATTGTTTTCGGCCGGGATATTCAGGTACGCCACCGGTTTATCGCCGCCGATATCCATGGTGCGCACGATGATGCTGCGCCCGTTTGCACTTTCCAGCGCCTGACAGAAAATGTTGTACAGCTCGTTTTCACCGGGCGCGCTGCTGCGGTCCATATACAGCATTTCGGTGCGAAACAGGCCAACGCCTTCGGCGCCGTTCCCGAATGCCGCCTGCGCTTCCACCGCGTGGGCGATGTTCGCGGCAATCTCAATGCGCAGGCCATCGGCGGTTCTGGCTTCCCGATCGAGCCAGATTCGCTGCTGCTCGCGTAGTGCCTGTTGTACTCGTGCTTCCTGGCGGTAGTAGCGTGCCACCGCATCGCTGGCGTTGACCACGACCGCACCGGTATTGCCATCAATAAATACAGGTTTATTGCGCCACGGCAGCAGGCTTTCACTGTCGACGCCCACCAGCGTCGGAATATTAAAGGAACGTGCAAGAATGACGGTGTGCGAGGTTGTTCCGCCGCTTTTTAACAGCAGCCCCTTAAGCAAGGTTTTATCGAGTTCCAGGAACTGGCCGGGCGTAAGATCATCTGCAAGACAAACGGTCGGCTGCGTCAGTTGGCCCGGCGCGGGGAAGCGTTGTTCACCATAAATCTGTTGTAAAAGTTGATAGCAAACATCGCGCACATCCAGCACGCGTTCCTGCAGATAGCTGCTGCTGGAACGAGAGAACGTATCGCAGAGATGGTTGGCTGTGGCGATTGTCGCTTGCGCGCAGCTTAGCCCCTGGCTCACGCCCGCAAGCAGATGCTGGCGTAAAGAGGTATCCGTCGCCAGCGATCGATGTGCCTCAAGAATGGCGCCGGCGGTGCTGTCGCTGTCCAGCGCGCGAAGCTCAATGTTTTTCACCAGCAGGGTGAGGCCGCTGGCCAGCGCGGACTGCTCCTCTTCTGGGCTTTTTGCATCGGGCAAATCCGTCAGTGCATTGAGATCCAGCGAGGTCAGCAAGGTCAACACGCCCCGGGCGCTACCGCTGCAAACGGGCAGGGCGCGGAAAAGCGTTGGGTTAAGGCGCGCGAGGGATTCTGGCAGCGGATCGCGCTCAATATGGATGGCTTCTGCGAGCGGCGCATCACAGTGTGGAAACTCTTCCCGGAGCCATTGTTCCAGCTGTTGATGGGCGCTCTGCTCATCTTCACCGTGGATCACCAGACGACAGGCGTCGCCTGCCAGCGTGTCGGTGCCAATAAGTGCCAGTGCGCTCTTGGCATTTCCTTTTCGGTCAGTGCGCAGGTTATGCCACTCGATCTGCGAGATAAAGGTATTGCACAGCGTCTCCACATGACTTGCCGGACGCGCGTGAACCCCGTTGGGCAATTCACAGGTAAATTCCACTACCAGAGCCATACACACTCCTGAAACCAATCATCATTCATTGGGGAACAGCATACGAGTATGTTGATGGCGCACGCCATGTGACAAATCTGCCAAAAGCTGGACAAATGTAATATCACGTGAAAAGTGAGATTTGACTCACAGGTTGTGGTGGTTTGTCTTATGCGTACCGTCTATCCGAAATGTCGAGGCGGATCGCATTTTTATTTCGATATTACAAAAATCCAGTAAATGGCCTTTTTGTCTCCTGTCCGCCGTCTTCCTGATTGCCTATTGTTTGCCACAACATCTTTATGGTTTTAGGCCTGGAGCGACATATGAAAGAGTTGGTGCATATTCTCAAGAACACGCGGCAGCATCTGATGACCGGGGTGTCGCACATGATCCCGTTCGTGGTCGCGGGCGGTATTTTGCTGGCGGTTTCAGTCATGCTGTACGGCAAGGGCGCGGTACCGGATGCCGCAACCGATCCCAACCTCAAAAAGCTATTCGATATCGGCGTGGCGGGGTTAACGCTGATGGTGCCTTTCCTGGCCGCTTATATTGGCTACTCCATTGCCGAGCGCGCCGCGCTTGCTCCCTGCGCTATTGCCGCGTGGGTCGGTAACAGCTTCGGTGCGGGTTTCTTCGGCGCCATTATTGCCGGGATCCTCGGCGGGATTGTGGTCTGGTATCTGAAAAAACTGCCGGTCCCGAAAGTCCTGCGCTCCGTCATGCCTATCTTCATCATCCCTATCATCGGCACCTTTGTTACCGCGGGCATCATGATGTGGGGTCTGGGTGAACCTGTTGGTGCGTTGACGACGGGCTTAACCCAGTGGCTGCAAGGGATGCAGCAGGGCAGCATCGTCGTGTTGGCCATCATCATGGGTTTGATGCTGGCCTTCGACATGGGCGGCCCGATTAATAAAGTCGCCTATGCCTTCATGCTGATCTGCGTTGCTCAGGGCGTCTACACCGTGGTGGCGATTGCGGCGGTAGGCATCTGCGTTCCACCGCTGGGATTAGGCCTGGCGACGCTGATTAATCGCAAGAATTTTACCGGTGAAGAGCGTGAAGCGGGAAAGGCTGCATTAGTGATGGGCTGCGTAGGGGTCACCGAAGGGGCCATTCCGTTCGCCGCTGCCGACCCTCTGCGCGTCATTCCCTCCATCATGCTGGGATCCGCGTGTGGCGCAGTGACGGCTGCCGTGATGGGCGCGCAATGTTATGCCGGATGGGGCGGGCTTATCGTTCTCCCTGTGGTGGAGGGCAAACTGGGCTACATCGCGGCGGTCGCCGTAGGGGCTGTGGTGACGGCCCTTAGCGTCAACGTGCTGAAGAGTATTGCCCGCAAGAATGCAAAACAGGTCGATGAAAAAGAGGACGACCTGGATCTGGATTTCGAAATTAACTGAGTGAGGAAGAGAACATGGCCCGAATTATCGCAGTAACAGCATGCCCGTCAGGCGTTGCCCATACCTACATGGCGGCCGAAGCGCTGGAAAGCGCCGCTAAAGCCAAAGGCTGGGAAGTGAAGGTTGAAACGCAGGGGTCGATTGGTCTTGAGAACGAGCTGAATGCTGAGGATATCGCCGCAGCGGATATGGTGATCCTGACCAAAGATATCGGCATTAAGTTCGAAGAGCGTTTTGCCGGGAAAACCATCGTGCGCGTCAACATTAGCGACGCGGTAAAACGCGCCGACGCCATCATGAACAAAATTGATGCCCACCTGGCGCAAACCGCCTGACGTTCTCCCGCCCTTCGGGGCGGGCTTGTTTTCCGTTACAGGAGTTCCCTCATGACGAATCGTACCCAGCGTTTGAAAGACGCACTTTTTGCCAGCCCACGTGAAATCTCGCTTGAGCGTGCTTTGCTCTATACCGCCAGCCATCAGCAGACGGAAGGTGAGCCGGTTATCCTCAGGCGTGCAAAAGCCACGGCGTACATTCTTGACCATGTGAACATCGCGATTCGTGATGAGGAACTGATTGCCGGAAACCGGACCGTTAAACCGCGTGCGGGCATTATGTCGCCTGAGATGGATCCGTACTGGCTGCTTAAGGAGCTGGACCAGTTTTCCACACGTCCGCAGGACCGCTTCGAGATCGGCGAAGAGGATAAGCAGATCTACCGTGACGTGCTGTACCCCTACTGGGAAAAACGGTCAATGAAGGATTTCATCAACAGCCAGATGACGGATGAGGTGAAAGCCGCTGTGGGGACGCAAATTTTCAGCGTCAACCAAACGGACAAAGGGCAGGGGCATATCATTATTGATTATCCGCGCCTGCTCAATAACGGCCTGGGTGTGCTGGTGGAGGAATTGCGCGAACGCTGCGCCCGCGATGCGCAGAACACGTTCTATGCCGCCGCGCTGATTCTGCTTGAAGCGTCCCAGCGTCATATCCTGCGCTATGCATCACTGGCTGAAGAGTTGGCTGCAAGCAGCGACGCAGCACGGCGTGAAGAATTACGGAAGATGGCAGAAATCTCGCGCCACAACGCGCAGCATAAGCCGCAAACGTTCTGGCAGGCGTGTCAGCTCTTCTGGTACATGAATGTCATTTTGCAGTATGAATCTAACGCCAGTTCGCTCTCCATCGGGCGTTTTGACCAGTATATGCTGCCCTTTTATCAGGCCTCGCTCTCACAGGGCGAAGAACCCGCGTTCCTGAAAGAGATTCTGGAATCGCTGTGGGTGAAGTGCAATGACGTGGTGCTTTTACGCTCGACCAGCAGCGCCCGCTATTTTGCCGGGTTCCCGACCGGGTATACCGCACTGTTGGGCGGCCTGACGGAGAGCGGGCGTAGCGCGGTGAACGTGCTTTCCTTCCTGTGTCTGGATGCTTACCAGAGCGTTCAGCTTCCTCAACCGAACCTCGGCGTGCGGGTTAACGAACTTATCGACCGGCCTTTCCTGCTGAAAACAGCGGAGACGATCCGTCTGGGCACCGGCATCCCGCAGATCTTTAACGATGAAGTGGTGGTACCTGCCTTCCTCAATCGGGGTGTGTCGCTGGAAGATGCGCGCGACTACGCGGTGGTTGGCTGTGTAGAACTGTCGATTCCGGGTAAAACCTACGGTCTGCACGATATCGCGATGTTTAACCTGCTGAAGGTGATGGAAATCGCGATGCAGGAGAACGAAGGCAATGCAGGGCTGAGTTATGAAGGCTTGCTGGAGCATATTCGCGCCAAAATTAATCACTACATTGCGCTGATGGTCGAGGGGAGCAATATCTGCGATATCGGCCATCGTGACTGGGCTCCGGTGCCGTTGCTCTCTTCTTTTATCAGCGATTGTCTGGAAGCGGGAAAAGACATTACCGACGGTGGCGCACGCTATAACTTTTCCGGCGTGCAGGGGATCGGGATAGCGAATTTGAGCGACTCGCTGCACGCACTGAAAGGGCTGGTCTTTGAACAGCAGCGCTTAAGTTTTGACGAGCTGTTAGCCGTGTTAAACGCTAACTTTGCCACGCCTGAGGGCAAAAAAATCCGCGCCCGGTTGATCAATCGCTTCGAAAAATACGGCAATGATATTGATGATGTCGACAACATCAGCGCTGAACTGCTGCGCCACTACTGTAAAGAGGTCGAAAAATACCGGAACCCGCGCGGCGGGCAGTTCACGCCCGGTTCTTATACCGTATCGGCACACGTACCGCTGGGGGCGGTGGTGGGGGCAACGCCCGATGGCCGTTTTGCCGGGGAGCAACTGGCAGACGGTGGGCTCTCGCCGATGCTGGGGCAAGATATGCAGGGCCCGACGGCGGTACTGAAATCAGTAAGTAAGCTGGATAACTATCTGTTATCTAACGGTACGCTGCTAAACGTCAAATTCACACCAGCGACGCTGGAAGGCGATGCCGGGCTGCAAAAGCTGGCGGATTTCCTTCGTGCGTTCACCCAGCTTAAATTGCAGCATATCCAGTTCAACGTGGTGAATGCGGACACATTGCGTGAAGCGCAACAGCGTCCGCAGGATTTTGCCGGGCTGGTGGTACGCGTTGCCGGATACAGCGCCTTCTTTGTTGAGTTATCGAAGGAGATCCAGGATGACATTATCCGCCGCACAGCGCATCAGCTGTGACCTGGTTGAAACGCGGGCCGACGTGGCGCGTATTTTCAACATCCAGCGCTACTCATTGAACGACGGACGCGGCATCCGTACGGTGGTTTTTTTTAAAGGCTGCCCTCACCGCTGTCCGTGGTGCGCGAATCCGGAGTCGATCTCGCCGAAAATCGAGACGGTGCGCCGGGAGAGCAAATGCCTGCACTGTGCTCCCTGCCTGCGGGACGCTGAGGAGTGTCCCTCCGGCGCGTTCGAGCACATCGGGCGCGATGTAACCCTGGATGAGCTGGAAAACGAGGTAATGAAAGACGATGTCTTCTTTCGTTCCTCAGGAGGCGGGGTGACGCTTTCGGGCGGGGAAGTGTTGCTGCAGGCGCCTTTCGCGACACGGCTTCTACAGAGGCTGCGTCGTTTCGGCGTGCATACGGCCATCGAAACGGCAGGGGATTCGCCTTTGTCTCGCTTACTGCCTTTGGCGCGCCAGTGTGATGAAGTGCTGTTTGATTTGAAGATCATGGACACGGCGCTGGCCCAATCAATTGTGGCAATGAATCTTCCCAGAGTGCTGGATAATTTCCACCAGCTGGTGGCTGACGGGATAAACGTGATTCCCCGCGTCCCGCTTATTCCTGGCTATACGCTTAACGAAACGAACATGGCGCGCGTGCTGGCTTTCCTGCTACCTTCTGGAATACGGCAGCTGCATTTATTGCCCTTCCATCAGTATGGGGAGCCAAAATACCGTCTGCTGGGACAGGAGTGGGGAATGCGGCAAGCGAGCCCGCCGACAGAAGATGAGGTGTCAGCGATGCGTCTACTGGCCGAGCGCGAAGGTTTCAATGTTACCCTGGGAGGCTGAACATGACAGTGATAACGGGACGTCATCTGGTGGCGGTGACCGCGTGCGTCAGTGGCGTTGCACATACCTATATGGCTGCCGAACGGCTGGAAAAGCTCTGCCAGCAGGAGAAGTGGAGCGTTAACATCGAGACGCAGGGAGCGCTGGGCGTTGAGAGCGAGCTTACGGAAGAGGACATTCAGCGTGCCGATGTCGTATTGCTCATTACTGATATCGAACTGGCGGGCAGTGAACGTTTCGAGCATACGCGCTACGTGAAGTGCGGTATTAACGCCTTTTTACGTGACCCACAAAAGGTGATGGGCGCGGTGCGAAAAATGCTATCCGCTCCGCAGCATACTCAGGTCATTCTGGACTAGCGGCCTTCCCGGTGAGCTGGCTGTGATACTGGCGACGGTATTCTGACGGCGAACGCTCCGTGTTCTTGCGAAATAACCGGCAGAAATAGTTGCTGTCGACAAATCCGCAGGCATGCGCCACCTCTTTCACTTTTAAATCATACCCTTTCAACAGCTGGCGCGCGTGTTCCAGCCGGGTATGCGTCAGGTATTCATTGAAACCCACTGCGCCCGTTTTCTGGAACAGATGCGACAGGTAGTTTGGGGAGATATAAAACGCCTGCGCGACGGATTCCCGGGTAAGCGGAGTGGCGTAGTGTTCGTCAATATAGACCCGAATCGCTTCAAACAAAGCCTGACTGCGGGAGGCGGTTTGGATCTGACTCCCCAGCAGGTCGACGCAGTGGCTAAGCAGGCTGGCGATAATCAGCCGCGCGGTTTGCTGCTCGTGCGGTTGCATCTGCATTTCATGGAGCGTCTGTAAGAGTAGCGATCCAATGCGCGGACCGCGGCGGGCAACGTGCTGCTTCGCCAGGTTACGAACGTCTACACCATCCCAGTGCAAAAGGCTAAACCCAAGCTGCTGTTTGCCAAACAGGATGCTCAGCGTGGTTGCGGGGGCTTGCCATTGTGGATTATTCCAGCCGCCAGCCGGGACGTATAAAACATCACCCCGCTGTAAAACGCAGTCAGCCAGGTCTTTCATCGAACCTTCGATCACCATCTCCAGACGCGGAAAATCGACCTGCAAGGCAAGTTCGGGGGCGGAGGTCGCAGGGTTTGCAAAATGCACCTGACGCAGCGGCGTTGTGCCGTTGATCAGGTCAGTCAGGATGTGGGTAATGTCGTGGTGCATGGTGGATACCAGGGTATTGCCGGGTGGCGCTAACGCTTACCCGGCCTACTTAACGTAGGCCCGTGCAAGCGTAGCGCCGCCGGGCGTAAAGCATTAGCCGGTGTTACGCATACCCGCCGCAACGCCTGCAATCGTCACCATCAACGCCTGTTCAACGCGCGGATCCGGCTCTTTACCTTCCTCTTCCGCCAGACGCGAACGGTGCAGCAGCTCTGCCTGCAGGACGTTCAGCGGGTCGGTGTAAATGTTACGCAGCTGGATAGACTCGGCGATCCACGGCAGGTCCGCCATCAGATGTGAGTCGTTGGCGATGTCCAGCACCACCTTGATGTCGCCTTCCAGCAGTTCGCGCAGCTCTTTACCCAGCGCCCACAGCTCAGGTTTCACCAGACGCTGGTCGTAGTATTCCGCCAGCCACAGGTCAGCTTTCGAGAAGACCATCTCCAGCATCCCCAGGCGGGTAGAGAAGAACGGCCAGTCGCGGCACATGGATTCCAGTTCGTTCTGTTTGCCGTCTTCCACCACCTTTTGCAGCGCGGCGCCGGCACCCAGCCAGGCGGGCAGCATCAGGCGGTTCTGCGTCCAGGCGAAGATCCACGGGATCGCGCGCAGAGACTCTACGCCACCGGTTGGGCGACGCTTCGCAGGACGTGAGCCCAGCGGCAGTTTACCCAGCTCCTGCTCAGGCGTGGCCGAGCGGAAGTAAGGCACGAAATCTTTGTTCTCACGCACGTAGCCGCGGTACAGATCGCAGGAGATATCCGACAGCTCGTCCATGATGCGGCACCAGGAGTCTTTTGGCTCCGGCGGCGGCAGCAGGTTCGCTTCCAGAATGGCGCTGGTGTAAAGCGACAGGCTGCTGATGGTCACTTCCGGCAGGCCATACTTGAAGCGGATCATCTCGCCCTGCTCGGTAACGCGCAGGCCGCCTTTCAGGCTTCCCGGCGGCTGCGACAGCAGAGCCGCGTGAGCCGGCGCGCCGCCACGGCCAATTGAGCCACCGCGCCCGTGGAACAGGGTCAGTTCAATACCGGCTTTCTCGCAGGTTTTGATCAGTGCGTCCTGCGCCTGATACTGCGCCCAGGATGCCGCCATCACGCCCGCATCTTTAGCGGAGTCGGAATAGCCAATCATTACCATCTGCTTGCCCTGAATAAAGCCGCGATACCAGTCGATGTTCAGCAGCTGGCTCATGACATCGTTGGCATTGTTCAGGTCGTCGAGGGTCTCAAACAGCGGGGCGACCGGCAGAGCGTAGTCGATTCCCGCCTCTTTCAGCAGCAGGTGAACGCCCAGCACGTCGGACGGGGTCTTCGCCATGGAGATCACATAGGCGGCCACCGATCCTTTAGGCGCATCAACGATCGCTTTACAGGTGTTGAGCACTTCGCGGGTTTCGTTGCTTGGCTCCCAGTTGCGCGGCAGCAGAGGGCGCTTCGAGTTTAGCTCGCGGATCAGGAAGGCCTGTTTGTCGGCTTCGGACCAGCTTTCATAATCGCCGATGCCGAGATAGCGGGTCAGCTCGCCCAGCGCTTCGGTATGACGGGTACTTTCCTGACGGACGTCGATACGCACCAGCGGCACGCCGAAACACTTCACGCGGCGCAGGGTGTCGAGCAGTTCGCCGTTAGCGATGATGCCCATCCCGCAGGCCTGCAGTGATTTATAGCAGGCGTAGAGCGGCTCCCAGAGCTGTTCGTTCTGGCTGAGCAGGCCTTCCGGTTTTGGCAGGCGCTGGCCTTTCAGGCGCGCTTCCAGCCAGGCCTGAGTGGCCATCAGCTGACCACGCAGTTTTTTCATCAGGAAACGGTACGGCTCGCTGGCACCTTCTTCCCCGGCCAGCGCGCGCAGTTCCGGCGTTGCCTCAACCATCGACAGCTCGGAGATCAGCACCTGAATGTCTTTCAGGAACAGGTCGGTCGCTTTCCAGCGGCTCAGCAGCAGGACGTGACGGGTGATTTCCGCGGTCACGTTCGGGTTACCGTCGCGGTCGCCGCCCATCCAGGAGGTGAAGCGCACCGGAACAAAGTCGACCGGCAGGCGGTAGCCAAGGTTCTCTTCCAGCTGTTCGTTCAGCTCGCGCAGGTAGTTAGGCACCCCTTCCCACAGGCTGTTTTCCACCACCGCAAAGCCCCATTTGGCTTCGTCGACCGGGCTTGGGCGATGCTTACGAATTTCATCGGTGTGCCAGGACTGGGCAATCAGCTGGCGCAGACGGCGCATCAGCTGGTTACGTTCGTAGTCAGCAATGTCTTTGTTATCCAACTGCTTCAGACAGTTGTTCACTTCCACCATTTTGTGGATCAGGGTGCGACGGGTAATTTCGGTTGGGTGTGCGGTCAGCACCAGCTCCAGCGAAAGCGACTCCACCGCTTTTTTGATGGTGGCTTCGTTGAGGTCTGGCTGGTCTTTCAGTTTACGAAGGGTGCGGGCAATGACTTCCGGGTTGCTGGCCGCTTCGCCGTTTGGCGAAATGCTGTGGTATTGCTCAGCGGTATTTGCCAGGTTCAGGAACTGGCTGAATGCGCGTGCAACGGGCAGCAGCTCATCGTTAGAGAGGTTCTGCAAGGTGGTGAGCAGCTCCTGACGACTGGCCTCGTTACCGGCACGGGAAGATTTAGACAGCTTGCGGATGGTTTCAACGCGGTCGAGGATGTTCTCCCCCAACGCATCTTTGATGGTATCTCCAAGCACTTTGCCGAGCATACTGACATTACTACGCAACGCGGAATATTGTTCGTTCATAAAAACCCAGTCACCCCATCATTTTTGTTTATGCCCAGGCGAAAATCTTCTGGACATTATTTTGTCATCTCCCTTTATAAAGCCACGTAAAACCCCCGTCGTCAATTGCTGCGAAAACGGTTCAGCAAACGAATAAATGCGGGCAATTTACGAAATTTAATTCGCATTGCGTCAGATAAGAGATGCTTATGGGAATGTGACGGAGATCATGCGATTTGTTGCCCTCACCCTAACCCTCTCCCAGTGGGAGAGGGGACTCTTCGGTGCGGTTTTAATGCCAGCAGAAGTGATGCACAACCTGGGTAATCAGCTCGCGGGTGGGCTTGATGAAGCGGGTTTCCAGATATTCATCCGGCTGGTGCGCCTGGTTGATGGAGCCAGGGCCAAGGACCAGCGTTGGGCAAAGCGTCTGAATAAACGGCGCTTCGGTGCAGTAGTTCACCACGTCGGTTTTCTCACCGAGCAGTTTTTCCACCACCTGGACCAGCTGATGGTCCGGCGGGCATTCGTAACCCGGGATCGGCGGATGCAGTTCGGAGACCGTCAGGCGGCCCGGCCAGCGCTCGCTCACCGGGGCCAGCGCCTCATTCAGCAGGCCGTCGAGATCGCTCAGGGTCATGCCCGGCAGCGGGCGGATGTCCATATGCAGTTCGCAGCAGGCGCAGATGCGGTTCGAGGCATCGCCGCCGTGCAGGCTGCCGAGGTTCAGCGTCGGATACGGCACGGTGAACGCCTCGTAGTGATAGCGTTCTTTCAGATCGTCGCGCAGGGTCATGATGCGGCCGATGGCGTCATGCATCAGCTCGATGGCGTTCACGCCGCGCGCCGGATCGCTGGAGTGGCCGGACTGGCCCAGCACGCGCACGGCGGTAGAAATATGGCCTTTGTGCGCGCGGATCGGCTGCAGAGAAGTCGGCTCACCGATGATCGCGCAGTCCGGGCGAATGGACGTGTTTTCAGAGAAGTAGCGCGCCCCCGCCATGCTGGTCTCTTCATCGGCGGTTGCCAGAATGTAGAGCGGTTTTTTCAGCTTCGTCACGTCCACGTCACGCAGCGCGTCGAGGATAAAGGCAAAGAAACCTTTCATGTCGGCGGTGCCTAGCCCGTAGAGCTTGTTGTCGTGCTCGGTCAGGGTGAATGGATCGCGCGTCCAGCGGCCATCGTCAAACGGTACGGTGTCGGTATGACCGGCCAGCAGCAGGCCGCCCGCACCGGTTCCGGTGCTGGCGAGCAGGTTAAATTTGTGGCGTGTTCCGGGGACGGGCTGAACCTCAACGTTAAACCCAAGATCGCTAAACCAACCCGCCAGCAGATTGATTAAAGACTCATTGCTCTGATCCAGCGCTTCTTCCGTTGCGCTGATGGACGGTGTGGCAATCAGGGCGCGGTAGATCTCGATAAATGGCGGTAAGTTCATTTTCATTGTTGACACACCTTAGGTCGTGATAGTATCAATATTCATGCAATAAATGTGAATAAAAATACATTAACGTTGAGCATAAAGGAACCCGATGTTGAATACGCTGATTGTAGGCGCTAGCGGTTATGCGGGCGCAGAGCTTGTAAGCTACGTGAATCGCCATCCACATATGACCATAACCGCTTTGACCGTGTCAGCGCAAAGCAATGATGCAGGAAAGTTAATTTCTGATTTGCATCCGTGGCTTAAGGGCATTGTCGATCTGCCGCTGCAGCCAATGTCTGATATCAGCGAGTTTACCGACGGCGTCGACGTGGTGTTTTTAGCCACCGCGCATGAGGTCAGCCACGACCTGGCGCCGCAGTTCCTGGCTGCCGGCTGCGTGGTCTTCGACCTCTCCGGCGCGTTCCGCGTTAACGACGGCGCGTTTTACGAAAAATATTACGGCTTCACTCATCAGCACCCGGATCTGCTTGAAAAAGCGGTGTACGGCCTGGCGGAGTGGAGCGCGGACAAGCTGAAAGAAGCGGACCTGATTGCCGTGCCGGGCTGCTACCCGACGGCGGCGCAGCTTTCCCTGAAGCCGCTGATCGACGCGGGTCTGCTGGATCTGAGCCAGTGGCCGGTGATCAACGCCACCAGCGGCGTGAGCGGAGCAGGTCGGAAGGCCGCTATCTCTAACAGCTTCTGCGAAGTGAGCCTTCAGCCGTATGGCGTGTTTAACCACCGTCATCACCCTGAAATCACGACGCATCTGGGCGCCGAGGTGATTTTCACCCCGCATCTGGGCAGCTTCCCGCGTGGGATCCTCGAAACTATTACCTGTCGCCTGAAGCCTGGCGTGACCAAAGAGCAGGTGAACGAGGTCTTCACCCAGGCGTATGCGGATAAACCGCTGGTGCGCCTGTATGACAAAGGCGTGCCGGCGCTGAAAAACGTAGTCGGCCTGCCGTTCTGCGACATCGGCTTTGCCGTACAGGGCGAGCATCTCATCGTTGTCGCCGCGGAAGATAACTTACTCAAAGGCGCTGCCGCACAGGCAATGCAGTGTGCAAATATTCGTTTCGGTTTCCCGGAAACGCAGGCTCTTATTTAAGGTGTGATGATGAACCCATTAATTATCAAACTCGGTGGTGTACTGCTGGACAGCGAAGAAGCGCTGGAGCGTCTGTTTACCGCGCTGGTGAACTATCGCGAATCACATCAACGTCCGCTGGTGATCGTGCACGGCGGCGGCTGCGTGGTGGATGAGCTGATGAAAGGGCTCAACCTGCCGGTGAAAAAGAAGAACGGCCTGCGCGTGACGCCTGCTGACCAGATTGACATCATTACCGGCGCGCTGGCGGGTACGGCGAACAAAACGCTGCTGGCGTGGGCGAAGAAACACCACATCGCGTCCGTTGGCCTCTATCTGGGCGATGGCGACAGCGTAAAAGTGACCCAGCTCGACGAAGAGCTCGGCCACGTTGGACTGGCGCAGCCAGGTTCGCCTAAGCTGATTAACACGCTGCTGGAAGGGGGTTTCCTGCCGGTAGTGAGCTCTATCGGCGTGACCGAAGAGGGCGAGCTGATGAACGTCAACGCTGACCAGGCGGCGACGGCACTGGCGGCAACGCTGGGTGCGGATCTGATCCTGCTCTCCGACGTGAGCGGCATTCTGGACGGTAAAGGCCAGCGCATTGCCGAAATGACGGCTGAGAAAGCCGAGCAGCTGATTGCTCAGGGCATTATTACCGACGGCATGATCGTCAAAGTGAACGCCGCGCTGGATGCCGCACGCACGCTGGGCCGTCCGGTGGATATCGCCTCCTGGCGCCACGCGGAGCAGCTCCCGGCGCTGTTTAACGGCACGCCGATTGGCACGCGTATTTTACCGTAAGTTTTTATTGAATGACCGTAGGCCGGGTAAGCGTAGCGCCACCCGGCGGAACTAACGAATAAAGGAAGCATGTTATGGCACTTTGGGGTGGGCGTTTTACACAGGCAGCGGATCAGCGGTTCAAACAGTTCAACGACTCTTTGCGCTTCGACTACCGCCTGGCCGAACAGGATATTGTCGGCTCTGTGGCCTGGTCCAAAGCGCTGGTGACGGTGGGCGTACTAACCGCAGACGAACAATTACAGCTGGAAGAAGCGCTGAACAATCTGCTGGAAGAGGTGCGTCTTAACCCGCAGCAGATCCTCGAAAGCGATGCTGAAGATATTCACAGCTGGGTGGAAGGCAAACTTATCGACAAGGTCGGTCAGCTGGGTAAAAAGCTGCATACCGGCCGTAGCCGTAACGACCAGGTCGCCACCGACCTGAAGCTGTGGTGTAAAGATACCGTCGGCGAACTGCTGGCGGCCAACCGTCAGCTGCAGAGCGCGCTGGTGGAAACCGCGCAGAACAACCAGGACGCGGTGATGCCGGGTTATACCCACCTGCAGCGCGCGCAGCCGGTGACCTTTGCGCACTGGTGTCTGGCCTACGTTGAGATGCTGGCGCGTGATGAAAGCCGTCTGCAGGATACCCTTAAACGTCTGGACGTCAGCCCGCTGGGCAGCGGCGCGCTGGCCGGTACGGCGTATGAAATCGACCGCGAACAGCTGGCAGGCTGGCTGGGCTTTGCCTCCGCCACCCGTAACAGCCTGGACAGCGTCTCTGACCGCGACCACGTGCTGGAGCTGCTCTCCAATGCCTCTATCGGGATGGTGCACCTGTCGCGCTTTGCCGAAGACCTGATCTTCTTTAACTCTGGCGAAGCGGGCTTCGTCGAGCTGTCCGACCGCGTGACCTCAGGCTCATCCCTGATGCCGCAGAAGAAAAACCCGGACGCGCTCGAGCTGATCCGCGGCAAATGTGGCCGCGTGCAGGGTGCGCTGACCGGCATGATGATGACCCTGAAAGGTCTGCCGCTGGCGTACAACAAAGACATGCAGGAAGACAAAGAAGGGCTGTTCGACGCGCTCGACACCTGGCTGGACTGTCTGCACATGGGCGCGCTGGTGCTGGACGGCATTCAGGTGAAACGTCCGCGCTGCCAGGAAGCGGCGCAGCAGGGCTATGCGAACTCTACCGAGCTGGCGGATTATCTGGTGGCGAAGGGCGTACCGTTCCGTGAAGCGCACCATATTGTGGGTGAAGCGGTAGTGGAAGCCATTCGTCAGGGTAAACCGCTGGAAGATCTGTCGCTGGCCGATTTGCAGAAGTTCAGTGCGGTTATCGGAGATGATGTGTATCCGATTCTGGCGCTGCAGTCCTGTCTGGATAAGCGTGCTGCAAAAGGCGGCGTGTCGCCGAAGCAGGTGGCGCAGGCGATTGCGGATGCGAAAAACCGGTTGGTTTGAACCGTGCGGGCTGGTGCCCTCACCCCGGCCCTCTCCCACGGGGAGAGGGAGCAAACACTAAAAATGGCAACTTCGGTTGCCATTTTGCTTTTACCTCGGGCTTTTTTACGCAAAAAAAAGCGGACCACGGGGTCCGCAAAAGTTCACGTTGGCTTTAGTTGTTCGAGTTTTGAGAGAAACTCGCTGACAGTGCGGGGTCGTTTTGGGTCAAACACGTGCCGCCTCGTCTATGTGGTGTATTATTCAACAGAATGCTTGATAGGGATAATCGTTCGTTGCTATGCTATCTATCGCCATGAACTATCGTGGCGACGGAGGATGAATAATGAATATTCGTGATCTTGAATACCTGGTAGCGTTAGCCGAGCATCGTCACTTTCGCCGCGCGGCAGATTCCTGCCACGTCAGCCAGCCCACGCTGAGCGGTCAGATCCGCAAGCTGGAAGACGAGCTGGGCGTGATGCTGCTGGAGCGCACCAGTCGTAAGGTTCTGTTCACACAGGCAGGTCTTCTGCTGGTGGATCAGGCGCGTACCGTGCTGCGCGAGGTCAAAGTGCTCAAGGAAATGGCAAGCCAGCAGGGGGAAGCGATGTCCGGCCCGCTGCATATTGGCCTGATCCCAACCGTTGGCCCGTACCTGTTGCCGCACATCATTCCGATGCTGCACCAGACGTTCCCGAAACTCGAAATGTACCTGCATGAAGCGCAAACCCATCAGCTGCTGGCACAGCTGGACAGCGGCAAGCTCGACTGCGCCATTCTGGCGCTGGTGAAAGAGAGTGAAGCCTTTATTGAAGTGCCGCTGTTCGACGAGCCGATGATGCTGGCGATCTATGAAGATCACCCGTGGGCGAACCGCGATCGCGTGCCGATGGCCGATCTGGCCGGCGAAAAGCTGCTGATGCTGGAAGATGGCCACTGCCTGCGCGATCAGGCGATGGGCTTCTGCTTTGAAGCGGGTGCGGATGAGGATACCCATTTCCGCGCAACCAGCCTGGAAACGCTGCGTAATATGGTCGCGGCGGGAAGCGGCATCACGCTGCTGCCTGCGCTGGCCGTACCGCGCGAGCGTAAACGTGATGGTGTGGTCTATCTGCCGTGCATTAAGCCGGAGCCGCGTCGTACGATTGGCCTGGTGTATCGCCCGGGTTCACCGCTGCGCAGCCGCTATGAGCAGCTGGCAGAGGCCATCCGTAGTTCCATGGATGGCCATTTCGACAGCGCGTTAAAACAGGCGGTTCAGGCCGTTTAGTGCCGCTACCCGGTAGGCTTCCGCCATGGTCGGGTAGTTAAAGGTGGTGTTAACGAAGTACTCAATGGTGTTACCACCACCTTTCTGCTCCATTATCGCCTGGCCGATATGAATGATTTCCGCGGCGCGTTCACCAAAGCAGTGAATCCCGAGGATCTCTTTCGTCTCGCGATGGAACAGGATCTTCAGCGTACCCACGCTCATCCCCACGATTTGCGCCCGCGCCAGATGTTTAAACTGCGCGCGACCCACCTCGTAAGGCACCTTCATTGACGTCAGCTGCTGCTCGGTTTTGCCGACTGAACTGATTTCCGGGATGGTATAGATACCCGTCGGAATATCTTCGATCAGGTGCGCCGTCGCTTCGCCTTTTACCAGCGCCTGTGCGGCAATGCGTCCCTGATCGTAGGCGGCTGATGCCAGGCTTGGGTAACCAATTACGTCGCCAACCGCGTAAACGTGCGGCAGGGCGGTCTGATACATGCTGTTGACCTTCAGCTGGCCGCGGCTGTCGGTTTCAAGCCCGATATTTTCCAGCTGCAGTGAGTCGGTGTTGCCGGTACGGCCGTTGGCGTACAGCAGGCAGTCTGCTTTCAGCTTCTTGCCGGACTTCAGGTGCATGATCACCCCGTCGTCACAGCCTTCGATTTTCTCGTACTCTTCGTTGTGGCGAATCACCACGCCGCTGTTCCAGAAGTGGTAGGAGAGAGAGTCCGACATCTCCTGATCGAGGAACGCCAGCAGGCGGTCGCGGGTGTTGATCAGGTCAACTTTGACCTCCATTCCCCGGAAGATCGACGCATATTCGCAGCCAATGACCCCTGCACCATAGATAATGACGTGGCGGGGTTCATGGTGCAGGCTCAGAATCGAGTCGCTGTCGTAGACGCGCGGGTGCGAGAAGTCCACGTCGGCCGGATGGTAAGGGCGTGAACCGCAGGCAATCACAAATTTTTCAGCCGTGATGGTTTCAACCGAACCGTCGTGGCATTCGAGTGCCAGGGTGTGTTCATCCACAAAATGCGCGTTGCCCTGCAAAATTTCACAGTGGTTACGCTCATAAAATCCCTGACGCATACGTGTCTGCTGGTTAATGACGGTATCCGCGTGATTCAGGATGTCAGCAAAAGAGGAACGAAGAAGTCGGGAGTGGTCGCTGTAAAGAGGGTTCTGGTTAAATTCGATAATGCGGCTAACGGCGTGGCGGAGGGCTTTCGAAGGGATGGTGCCCCAGTGGGTGCAGCCGCCGCCGACATTATGGTAGCGCTCGATGACCGCTACTCTGGCTCCCTGTTTCACCAGACCCATAGCAGCACCTTCGCCGCCGGGGCCGGAACCAATAACTATTGCGTCGTAATCGTAGGAATGTGGCATGGTAAGGCTTACCTGTTCTTATACATAAAAGCAACAGAATCATAACATCATTGCCAGAGTAACCCAATTATCCTTGTGCTTTTTTCCGGCAGTGGAGCACAAACCGCACGTAAACAATCATTCACAAAGCCAGGCAAACAGATTAATTTTATTCTCTGGTATAGTGCCATCAGGCCTTTGGAAGGATTCAACTATCGTGATGGGCGTAAGAGCACAACAAAAAGAGAAAACCCGGCGTTCGCTGGTGGAAGCCGCATTCAGTCAACTGAGTGCTGAGCGGAGTTTTGCCAGTTTGAGCCTGCGCGAAGTCGCACGCGAGGCCGGGATTGCGCCAACGTCCTTCTATCGTCATTTCCGTGATGTGGATGAACTGGGCCTGACCATGGTCGACGAGAGCGGCCTGATGCTGCGCCAGCTGATGCGCCAGGCGCGTCAGCGTATCGCTAAAGGGGGCAGCGTGATCCGCACCTCCGTATCGACCTTTATGGAATTTATCGGCAATAACCCCAACGCGTTTCGTCTTCTTCTGCGCGAGCGTTCGGGCACGTCGGCGGCGTTTCGTGCCGCCGTCGCGCGTGAAATTCAGCACTTCATCGCGGAACTTGCCGACTATCTTGAACTCGAAAACCATATGCCGCGTGCGTTTACTGAAGCACAGGCTGAGGCGATGGTGACGATTGTTTTCAGCGCGGGTGCCGAAGCGCTGGATGTCAGCATTGAACAACGCAAGCAGCTCGAAGAGCGACTGGTATTGCAGCTCAGGATGATCTCCAAAGGCGCGTATTACTGGTATCGCCGTGAACAAGAGAAACTGGCACATCAAACCGAAGAGTGAAGGTGAGTAATGAAACAGTCAGGTCAGGATAAAGGGACGCTGTTGCTGGCATTGATCGCTGGCTTATCCATTAATGGTACGTTTGCCGCTATTTTTAGTTCAATCGTGCCGTTTTCGATTTTCCCGCTTATTGCGCTGGTGCTGACGGTTTACTGCCTGCATCAACGTTACCTGAACCGCACCATGCCGGTGGGGTTACCGGGGCTGGCCGCTGCCTGCTTTATTCTGGGCGTATTGCTGTACAGCACCGTGGTTCGCGCGGAATATCCGGATATCGGCTCTAACTTCTTCCCTGCGGTACTGTCTGTGGCGCTGGTGTTCTGGATTGGCTCGCGCATGCGTAGCCGTAAGAGCCAGTTACCAGAGTAAAGGGTTTCGTCATTGTAGGCCGGATAAGCGAAGCGCCATCCGGCTTTTTTGGCAGGTGGCACTTCGCTTACCTGCCCTACAAGGCCCACATTACTTCGCCGTGAGCAGTACGCCGCACTCCATATGGTGCGTATACGGGAACTGATCGAACAGCGCCAGACGTTCTACCTTGTGCGTCTGGCCTAATGTTTCGAGGTTTTTGCACAGCGTCTCCGGGTTACAGGAGATGTACAAAATGCGCGGGTACGCCTGCACCATCTTCTCGGTTTCGCTGTCCAGGCCGCTGCGCGGCGGGTCGACAAAAATCGTCTCACACTGGTAGCTCTTCAGATCGATCCCTTCCAGGCGGTTAAACTGGCGTACGCCGTTCATGGCCTGCGTGAACTCTTCTGCGGCCATACGAACGATCTGCACGTTGTCGATATGGTTGGCGGCAATGTTGTACTGCGCGGCGGCCACCGACGGCTTGGCGATTTCCGTTGCCAGCACGCGATCGAAGTTACGCGCCAGCGCCAGCGAGAAGTTGCCGTTACCGCAGTAGAGCTCAAGCAGATCGCCCTTAGACCCTTCCGTCGCCTTCAGCGCCCACTCCAGCATCTGCACGTTCATCGCGGCGTTCGGCTGGGTGAAGCTGTTCTCGACCTGACGATACACCATCTCTTTACCTGCCACCGGCAGGCGCTCGTCGATGTAGTCCTGATCCAGCATGATTTTGGTTTTGGTCGCCCGGCCAATCAGGTGAACGTTGATGTTCTGCGCACGCAGCGCATCGCGCAGCGCTTCCGCCTGCTCGCGCCACTCGTCGTTAAGCGCTTTGTGATACAGCAGAGAGACAATCGCCTGATTGCTTTGCGTGGTCAGGTAGTCAATCTGGAACAGCTTGTTACGCAGTACCGGATTGTTGCGCACGCCGTCCATTATCAGCGTCATTAATTGGTTAATGAGCTCGCTCGCTGCCGGAAAGCTGTCCACGCGGATACGGGACTTCGTCTGCTGATCGAAAATGATGTGGTACAGGTCGTCACCGTCGTGCCAGATGCGGAACTCGGCGCGCATGCGGTAGTGGCTGACAGGAGAGCGGAACACCTCGGGAACGGGCGCGTTGAAAGGCGTCATCATACTTTGCAGGCGGACAACTTTCTCTGCCAGCTGCGCGTCGTACTGTTCTGTCGGGAGGTGTTCTGGGGTCATGATGCGTCCTGAGTGATAAAGAATTACGCGGGGATTGTAGGCATTGTTCAGGGGATGTCCAGATTTAATGGCCAATAGCTGTCTGGACATCTATACGTGTCTAATTGTAGCATTCTGTTTCCGGTCTCCTGAGAGTGAAAAGGGAATCCAGTGTAAATCTGGAGCTGACGCGCAGCGGTAAAGTCTGGCGGGATGAGCGTTGTAGACACTGTGAAAATGGGAAGTCTTCATCCTTATATAGCCACCTAGCCCGAAGACCTGCCGGGATCACGTCGCATTTGGTTTCATCATCGCGTGCTATCGATGAGGCCTGCGGCATCCTTCTTATATTGTGGATGCTTTAACAATGATTAAAAAAGTATCGCTGTTGACGGCGTTGTCCGTTACGGCATTTTCGGGCTGGGCGCAGGATAGCGCCGACTCGTTGGTGGTGACGGCAAATCGTTTTGAACAACCGGCAAAAACTGTTCTGGCGCCGACGTCCGTCGTAACGCGTGAAGATATTGAACGCTGGCAGGCAAAGAGCGTGGTGGAAATCATGTCGCGTCTGCCTGGCGTGGATATCGCGCAAAGCGGTGGAATGGGCTCGAACTCTTCAACGTTTATTCGCGGAACGGAATCTCGCCATGTGCTGGTGCTGATTGACGGTATTCCTTTGAATAACGCCGGGATCAGCAACGTTCCCGATCTGAGCCAAATCCCGACCTCGCTGATTCAGCGTATTGAGTACATCCGTGGTCCGCGTTCGGCCCTGTATGGCTCCGACGCGATTGGTGGCGTGATTAACATCATCACCGGACGTGATAAGCCGGGTGCAGAGATCTCAGCGGGCGTTGGCTCTAAGGGTTATCAGACCTATGACGGCGCTTTCCAGCAGGTGCTGGATAAAACCAAAATCACCATGGCAGGCAACTACACCTATACCCGTGGTTTTGACATCGCCGCAAAAGATGCGCCGCGCCAGCCTGACCGCGATGGCTTTATGAGTAAATCACTGTACGGCTCCGTGGAACAGCAGATTACCGACAGCGTGAGCGGCTTCTTCCGTGGCTTTGGTTACGACAACCGCACAGCGTATGACGGTTACGATCACTACGACGCCAACTTTATGGTGGATGGGCGACCTGATACTCGCCAGCTCTACAGCCAGAACTGGGATACCGGTCTGCGTTACAATCAGGGAATTTTCCAGTCGCAGCTGGTGGCGGGTTACGGTCGCAGTAAAGATCAGAACTATGATCCGAAGAAAGGGCGTTACGCTGATTCCGCCACCATGGATGATGTGAAGCAGTACACCACCCAATGGCTCAACACTGTGGAAGTCGGTCACGGCAACATCGGTGCAGGCCTGGACTGGCAAAAGCAGAAGACGCAGGCCGGAACGGGCTACCTGGATAAAGGCTACGAGCAACGCAATACCGGCGTGTTTGTTTCGGCGATGCAGCAGTTCAGCAGCGTGACGCTGGAGGCGGCGGCGCGTAATGACGACAACTCCAACTTTGGTAACCATGGAACATGGCAAACCAGCGCCGCGTGGGAGTTTGTGGATGGCTATCGCGTGATTGCCTCCTACGGTACCGCTTTTAAAGCACCGACCATGAGCCAGATCCACAGCGCTTCTTACGGCAATCCGGATCTTAAACCGGAAGAGAGTAAGCAGTGGGAAGGGGGCTTTGAAGGCCTGACGGGACCGGTCAACTGGCGTATCACCGGTTATCGCAATGACATCGATAATCTTATTAGCAGCGATCCGCATACGTATCGTTACTACAACGTTGACGAAGCACGTATTAAAGGTGTGGAAGCGACGGCACAGTTCGATACTGGCCCGGTCGGACATCAGATTTCCTATGATTATGTCGACCCGCGTAATGCAAAAACCAACGAAGTACTGGCCCGCCGCTCTAAGCAGCAGGTTAAGTACCAGCTTGACTGGCAGGTATGGGATCTCGACTGGAACCTTGCCTACCGTTATCTGGGAACACGCTATGATGTCGCGATTGATCCAGACACCTATTCGTCAGAACGCGTGAAAATGGGCGGTGTCAGCCTGTGGGATGTCGCAGTTTCGTATCCTGTCACCTCACATCTCACAGTTCGTGGTAAAATAGCCAACCTGTTCGATAAAGATTACGAGACAGTTTATGGCTACCAAACTGCAGGACGGGAATACACCTTGTCTGGCAGCTACACCTTCTAACCCGCGTCCCACCGTGCTGGTGTTTGATTCCGGCGTCGGTGGGCTTTCGGTCTATGATGAGATTCGGCATCTTCTGCCGGATCTCCATTACATCTACGCCTTCGATAACGTCGCTTTCCCGTATGGGGAAAAGAGCGAAGATTTTATTGTTGAGCGTGTGGTTGAAATCGTCACCGCGGTACAAAAGCGCTATCCCCTTGCGCTGGCCGTTATCGCCTGTAATACGGCGAGCACCGTTTCTCTTCCCGCCCTGCGTGAAAAATTCCCGTTCCCGGTTGTGGGCGTCGTTCCTGCAATAAAGCCTGCCGCGCGTCTGACGGCGAACGGCATTGTGGGTTTGCTGGCAACGCGAGGTACGGTAAAGCGTCCTTATACCCGCGAGCTGATCGACCGTTTTGCCAACGAATGCCAGATTGCGATGCTGGGTTCGGCTGAGCTGGTGGAGATGGCTGAAGCGAAGCTGCATGGAAAGGCGGTATCACTCGACGAGCTGCGTCGTATTCTTCGCCCGTGGCTGCGGATGCCCGAACCCCCGGATACCGTTGTGCTGGGCTGCACCCATTTCCCTCTATTACAGGAAGAGCTATTAGAGGTGCTGCCGGAGGGGACGCGCCTGGTGGATTCCGGTGCGGCTATCGCCCGTCGTACGGCCTGGCTGCTGGAGCATGAAGCACCCGATGCGAAATCTACCGATGCGAATATCGCGTTTTGTATGGCCATCACGAAAGAGACTGAGCAACTTTTACCCGTTTTACGCCGTTATGGCTTTGAAACGCTCGAAAAACTGGCGCTGTAGCACGGTTTTGAGCAAAAAAGAGACGGTTGAAAGTTTTTTTTAAAAGAGGGGTTGTCAACGTCTGAGAACTCCCTATAATGCGCCTCCACTGACACGGAACAACGGCTTACAGGCCGCCGGGTTAGCGGGGTTCAGAGATGAACGCCAGCAGAGAAAAGCGAAAATAATCACTTGACTCTGAATGAGGAAAACGTAATATACGGGACCTCGCAACGGTGAGCTTAACGCCGCGTTGCAACTGCTCTTTAACAATTTATCAGACAATCTGTGTGGGCACTCAAAGTGACATGGATTCTTAACGTCGCAAGACGAAAAATGAATACCAAGTCTCTGAGTGAACATACGTAATTCATTACGAAGTTTAATTCACGAGCATCAAACTTAAATTGAAGAGTTTGATCATGGCTCAGATTGAACGCTGGCGGCAGGCCTAACACATGCAAGTCGAGCGGTAGCACAGGGAGCTTGCTCCTGGGTGACGAGCGGCGGACGGGTGAGTAATGTCTGGGAAACTGCCTGATGGAGGGGGATAACTACTGGAAACGGTAGCTAATACCGCATAACGTCGCAAGACCAAAGAGGGGGACCTTCGGGCCTCTTGCCATCAGATGTGCCCAGATGGGATTAGCTAGTAGGTGGGGTAACGGCTCACCTAGGCGACGATCCCTAGCTGGTCTGAGAGGATGACCAGCCACACTGGAACTGAGACACGGTCCAGACTCCTACGGGAGGCAGCAGTGGGGAATATTGCACAATGGGCGCAAGCCTGATGCAGCCATGCCGCGTGTATGAAGAAGGCCTTCGGGTTGTAAAGTACTTTCAGCGGGGAGGAAGGCGATAAGGTTAATAACCTTGTCGATTGACGTTACCCGCAGAAGAAGCACCGGCTAACTCCGTGCCAGCAGCCGCGGTAATACGGAGGGTGCAAGCGTTAATCGGAATTACTGGGCGTAAAGCGCACGCAGGCGGTCTGTCAAGTCGGATGTGAAATCCCCGGGCTCAACCTGGGAACTGCATTCGAAACTGGCAGGCTAGAGTCTTGTAGAGGGGGGTAGAATTCCAGGTGTAGCGGTGAAATGCGTAGAGATCTGGAGGAATACCGGTGGCGAAGGCGGCCCCCTGGACAAAGACTGACGCTCAGGTGCGAAAGCGTGGGGAGCAAACAGGATTAGATACCCTGGTAGTCCACGCCGTAAACGATGTCGACTTGGAGGTTGTTCCCTTGAGGAGTGGCTTCCGGAGCTAACGCGTTAAGTCGACCGCCTGGGGAGTACGGCCGCAAGGTTAAAACTCAAATGAATTGACGGGGGCCCGCACAAGCGGTGGAGCATGTGGTTTAATTCGATGCAACGCGAAGAACCTTACCTACTCTTGACATCCAGAGAACTTAGCAGAGATGCTTTGGTGCCTTCGGGAACTCTGAGACAGGTGCTGCATGGCTGTCGTCAGCTCGTGTTGTGAAATGTTGGGTTAAGTCCCGCAACGAGCGCAACCCTTATCCTTTGTTGCCAGCGGTTCGGCCGGGAACTCAAAGGAGACTGCCAGTGATAAACTGGAGGAAGGTGGGGATGACGTCAAGTCATCATGGCCCTTACGAGTAGGGCTACACACGTGCTACAATGGCGCATACAAAGAGAAGCGACCTCGCGAGAGCAAGCGGACCTCATAAAGTGCGTCGTAGTCCGGATTGGAGTCTGCAACTCGACTCCATGAAGTCGGAATCGCTAGTAATCGTAGATCAGAATGCTACGGTGAATACGTTCCCGGGCCTTGTACACACCGCCCGTCACACCATGGGAGTGGGTTGCAAAAGAAGTAGGTAGCTTAACCTTCGGGAGGGCGCTTACCACTTTGTGATTCATGACTGGGGTGAAGTCGTAACAAGGTAACCGTAGGGGAACCTGCGGTTGGATCACCTCCTTACCTTAAAGAACCTGCCTTTGTAGTGTCCACACAGATTGTCTGATGAAAAACAGCAGTAAAAATCTCTGCAGGCTTGTAGCTCAGGTGGTTAGAGCGCACCCCTGATAAGGGTGAGGTCGGTGGTTCAAGTCCACTCAGGCCTACCAAACTCCTTTTAAAGGATGAGCGGTACAGAGATTACACACGATGGGGCTATAGCTCAGCTGGGAGAGCGCCTGCTTTGCACGCAGGAGGTCTGCGGTTCGATCCCGCATAGCTCCACCATCTTTTACTGCGAACATAAGAAAACTTCAGAGTGAACCTGAAAAGGTGCACTGCGAAGTTTTGCTCTTTAAAAATCTGGATCAAGCTGAAAATTGAAACGACACATCTTAAATGGTGTGTTCGAGTCTCTCAAATTTTCGCAATTTGATGATGAATCGAAAGAAACATCTTCGGGTTGTGAGGTTAAGCGACTAAGCGTACACGGTGGATGCCCTGGCAGTCAGAGGCGATGAAGGACGTGCTAATCTGCGAAAAGCGCCGGCGAGGTGATATGAACCTTTGACCCGGCGATGTCCGAATGGGGAAACCCAGTGTGATTCGTCACACTATCGTTAACTGAATACATAGGTTAACGAGGCGAACCGGGGGAACTGAAACATCTAAGTACCCCGAGGAAAAGAAATCAACCGAGATTCCCCCAGTAGCGGCGAGCGAACGGGGAGCAGCCCAGAGTCTGAATCAGCTTGTGTGTTAGTGGAAGCGTCTGGAAAGTCGCACGGTACAGGGTGATAGTCCCGTACACGAAAGCACACAGGCTGTGAACTCGAAGAGTAGGGCGGGACACGTGGTATCCTGTCTGAATATGGGGGGACCATCCTCCAAGGCTAAATACTCCTGACTGACCGATAGTGAACCAGTACCGTGAGGGAAAGGCGAAAAGAACCCCGGCGAGGGGAGTGAAAAAGAACCTGAAACCGTGTACGTACAAGCAGTGGGAGCACCTTCGTGGTGTGACTGCGTACCTTTTGTATAATGGGTCAGCGACTTATATTCTGTAGCAAGGTTAACCGTATAGGGGAGCCGAAGGGAAACCGAGTCTTAACTGGGCGTTAAGTTGCAGGGTATAGACCCGAAACCCGGTGATCTAGCCATGGGCAGGTTGAAGGTTGGGTAACACTAACTGGAGGACCGAACCGACTAATGTTGAAAAATTAGCGGATGACTTGTGGCTGGGGGTGAAAGGCCAATCAAACCGGGAGATAGCTGGTTCTCCCCGAAAGCTATTTAGGTAGCGCCTCGTGAACTCATCTTCGGGGGTAGAGCACTGTTTCGGCTAGGGGGCCATCCCGGCTTACCAACCCGATGCAAACTACGAATACCGAAGAATGTTATCACGGGAGACACACGGCGGGTGCTAACGTCCGTCGTGAAGAGGGAAACAACCCAGACCGCCAGCTAAGGTCCCAAAGTCATGGTTAAGTGGGAAACGATGTGGGAAGGCACAGACAGCCAGGATGTTGGCTTAGAAGCAGCCATCATTTAAAGAAAGCGTAATAGCTCACTGGTCGAGTCGGCCTGCGCGGAAGATGTAACGGGGCTAAACCATGCACCGAAGCTGCGGCAGCGACACTTAGGTGTTGTTGGGTAGGGGAGCGTTCTGTAAGCCGTTGAAGGTGTCCTGTGAGGGATGCTGGAGGTATCAGAAGTGCGAATGCTGACATAAGTAACGATAATGCGGGTGAAAAGCCCGCACGCCGGAAGACCAAGGGTTCCTGTCCAACGTTAATCGGGGCAGGGTGAGTCGACCCCTAAGGCGAGGCCGAAAGGCGTAGTCGATGGGAAACAGGTTAATATTCCTGTACTTGGTGTTACTGCGAAGGGGGGACGGAGAAGGCTATGTTAGCCGGGCGACGGTTGTCCCGGTTTAAGCATGTAGGCGGAACGATTAGGTAAATCCGGTCGTTTATTAACGCTGAGGTGTGATGACGAGGCACTACGGTGCTGAAGTAACAAATGCCCTGCTTCCAGGAAAAGCCTCTAAGCATCAGGTAACATCAAATCGTACCCCAAACCGACACAGGTGGTCAGGTAGAGAATACCAAGGCGCTTGAGAGAACTCGGGTGAAGGAACTAGGCAAAATGGTGCCGTAACTTCGGGAGAAGGCACGCTGATATGTAGGTGAAGCCCCTGCGGGTGGAGCTGAAATCAGTCGAAGATACCAGCTGGCTGCAACTGTTTATTAAAAACACAGCACTGTGCAAACACGAAAGTGGACGTATACGGTGTGACGCCTGCCCGGTGCCGGAAGGTTAATTGATGGGGTTAGCGGCAACGCGAAGCTCTTGATCGAAGCCCCGGTAAACGGCGGCCGTAACTATAACGGTCCTAAGGTAGCGAAATTCCTTGTCGGGTAAGTTCCGACCTGCACGAATGGCGTAATGATGGCCAGGCTGTCTCCACCCGAGACTCAGTGAAATTGAACTCGCTGTGAAGATGCAGTGTACCCGCGGCAAGACGGAAAGACCCCGTGAACCTTTACTATAGCTTGACACTGAACACTGGTCCTTGATGTGTAGGATAGGTGGGAGGCTTTGAAGCGTGGACGCCAGTCTGCGTGGAGCCGACCTTGAAATACCACCCTTTAATGGCTGGTGTTCTAACGTAGACCCGTAATCCGGGTTGCGGACAGTGTCTGGTGGGTAGTTTGACTGGGGCGGTCTCCTCCCAAAGAGTAACGGAGGAGCACGAAGGTTAGCTAATCCTGGTCGGACATCAGGAGGTTAGTGCAATGGCATAAGCTAGCTTGACTGCGAGAGTGACGGCTCGAGCAGGTGCGAAAGCAGGTCATAGTGATCCGGTGGTTCTGAATGGAAGGGCCATCGCTCAACGGATAAAAGGTACTCCGGGGATAACAGGCTGATACCGCCCAAGAGTTCATATCGACGGCGGTGTTTGGCACCTCGATGTCGGCTCATCACATCCTGGGGCTGAAGTAGGTCCCAAGGGTATGGCTGTTCGCCATTTAAAGTGGTACGCGAGCTGGGTTTAGAACGTCGTGAGACAGTTCGGTCCCTATCTGCCGTGGGCGCTGGAGAATTGAGGGGGGCTGCTCCTAGTACGAGAGGACCGGAGTGGACGCATCACTGGTGTTCGGGTTGTCATGCCAATGGCATTGCCCGGTAGCTAAATGCGGAAAAGATAAGTGCTGAAAGCATCTAAGCACGAAACTTGCCCCGAGATGAGTTCTCCCTGACCCTTTAAGGGTCCTGAAGGAACGTTGAAGACTACGACGTTGATAGGTCGGGTGTGTAAGCGCAGCGATGCGTTGAGCTAACCGATACTAATGAACCGTGAGGCTTAACCTTACAACGCCGAAGCTGTTTCGGCGGACGAGAGACAGAAGATTTTCAGCTTTGATACAGATTTAACAGAATTTGCCTGGCGGCTTTAGCGCGGTGGTCCCACCTGACCCCATGCCGAACTCAGAAGTGAAACGCCGTAGCGCCGATGGTAGTGTGGGGTCTCCCCATGTGAGAGTAGGGAACTGCCAGGCATCAAATTAAGTAGTAAGCCGGTGCATAAATCCGGTGGTTACAAGCAGTCTTCGGTGGAGCGGTAGTTCAGTCGGTTAGAATACCTGCCTGTCACGCAGGGGGTCGCGGGTTCGAGTCCCGTCCGTTCCGCCACTTATTAAGACATTAAGCCTGCCTTATTGGCAGGCTTAATGGCAAAAACTTTAGGGGCGTAGCTCAGTTGGTAGAGCACCGGTCTCCAAAACCGGGTGTCGCGAGTTCGAGTCTCTCCGCCCCTGCCATATAGAATCCTTTGCTTCGGCAAAGGATTTTTTTTTGCCTGAAACACGGCAGAAAACGCTCTTCTTAATTTTCAGCCAGCATTTCTGCTGGCTGATGTATCAATCCATTACGTTGATTTTTAACAGATCTTTTATCTGCGATTGCTTATCACTGTTTTGCAGCCAAATCGCATACAGCGGCCTGGTAAGCGTGGTGGAATCCATCACGGTATGCAGCCCGGCTTTAGTGTCTGCCCAGCGAACGGGTAACCAGGTACAACCTTTCAGCAGGGACAGCTGCTGACAGGCGATCTCTGCAGAGCTGGTCGTTAACTGCGGAACATCATCAGGTGCAATCAATCCCGTCTCATGCTGCTGAAAATCCGGCCCCCACTCAAGGCGTAAATAGGTCAGGTCTGCCTTCATCATCGAAGGTTCAGAGGCGTAAAGCGCCAGGCCAAACTGCCCCACAATCTGGCTGCTAAATTCGTCCATCTTGGGTGCTTCGGTGGTGATCAGAAGATCAAGCTGGCGCTCATGAAGTTGCTTAACCAGCGACTGCCGTTGTGCAATCCTGGCCTCAAATTGCAGGTGCCCGTGTGAGTGATATAGCCGGGTAAGCCACTGACTTAGCATGCATTCCCACAGAGAAGCGCTGGCCCCTATCGAGAACTCATTATGCCTCGAAGTATGTGCCACCTCTTTACGTGCCGCCTGCCAGGTATTCATCAGCGTTTCTGCGTACGGCAGCAGTTTCTCGCCGGCAGGCGTTAAGCGAATATTGTTACGATGGCGGGTAAAAAGATTCACACCCAATTGATTTTCCAGCTGTCGAATACGAAAACTGACTGCTGACTGCGTCAGGTAAAGGGCTTCAGCTGCTCGCCCAAAGTGGCGTGTTCTGCTCACTTCAAGGAAAGTTTTAAGCAATTCCGTATCCACATCTTTCTCCGCAAAATTATTTGTCGTTATGATTTAAATGTTTTGTTTTACACTCTGTCAAGCGTAACTAATACTCCGCGCCATAAATAGCTCGGCCAAAGAATTAGGAGCGTGTAGGATGGCGGAAAGCTTTACGACGACTAATCGTTTTTTCGACAATAAACATTATCCGCGCGGGTTCTCTCGTCACGGCGATTTCACCATCAAAGAAGCTCAACTGCTTGAGCGCCATGGTTATGCCTTTAACGAGCTGGATCTGGGGAAGCGTGAACCTGCTACCGAAGACGAGAAACAGTTTGTTTCTGTTTGCCGTGGTGAGCGTGAGCCGGAGTCTGAAGCGGAACGTGTATGGATCAAGTACATGGCGCGCATTAAGCGTCCAAAACGCTTCCATACGCTGTCTGGCGGCAAGCCGCAGATGGAAGGTGCAGAAGACTACACCGAGTCTGATGACTAGAATGAAGAGAAGGGGCTACGGCCCCTTTTTTTATGCCAGCAATTTCTGCAAATGCAGCAGTAAACGATCGATAGCGCGATAGCTCAGCGCCTCCTGCAAATGTTTCCTCTCAATGTCAGTGCACCCCTCCACGTCAGCAATGGTTCTGGCCACTTTCAACAAACGCTGCCACGCACGTATAGACAGCCCGAACCGCGTCAACGTCTCCTCCAGCCATCCCGCATCCTCAACGTTAAGAGAACAAAACTGCCGGATCCCGGCATTATCCAGCCGCGCATTCAGCCTGTTCTGACGAGCGTACTGCCGCGTCTGGGCTGCAATCACCCGCTCGCGTACATCCGCTGAGCTTTCACCCGTTATACCCGTTTGCCTGAGCAGACCCGGCGGGGGAAGGGGGATTTCGAGGGATAAATCGAAACGGTCGAGGAACGGGCCGGATAACTTACCCAGATAGCGCAACGTCTGCTCTGGCGTACAGCGGTTATGGTTGCCCTGGTAGTGACCCGTCGGGCTGGGGTTCATCGCCGCGACCAGCTGAAACCGCGCGGGATAGCTTATTTTGGCTCGCGTGCGTGAGATATGTATCTCACCGGATTCAATGGGTTCCCTCAGAGCATCCAGCACGCGGCGCTCAAACTCAGGCAGCTCATCAAGAAACAGAATGCCATTGTGTGCCAGCGAGATCTCTCCCGGCCCGGGGATAGACCCTCCGCCGACCATTGCCGTCAGTGAAGCGCTATGATGCGGAGAACGAAAAGGACGACGGCGCCACTGTTTTTGCAACGACGTCGAACTGATAAGGCTGTATATGGCGGCGCTTTCCAGCGCTTCATGATTATTGAGCGGTGGCAGCAACCCACTCAGCCTGCTTGCCAGCATCGTTTTACCCGTACCCGGCGGACCAATTAACAGAAGATTGTGTCCACCTGCAGCCGTAATCTCCAGAGCCCGTTTACCTTGCTCCTGTCCCATAATCTCGCTGAGATCCTCTGGAGCATCCGCTATAGCATCATCACACTCCTCCGGCTCGGACAGTTCATGTCGCCCTTCCAGCCAGGCACAAACTTCCTGTAAATGCCCCGCGATGAGACACCCCTTCTCGGCGATAAGACTCACTTCTGATGCGTTTTCATTGGCGACAATGATTTGCCGCCCAGCACGTATGGCTTCCAGCGCACCCGATATCGCACCGGGAACGCCTCTTAACGCGCCTGTAAGCGCGAGTTCGCCAACGAACTCATACGAGCCTAGCCGTGTCGTATTAAGCTGCTCAGAAGCCGCGAGAAGGGCAATTGCGATAGGTAAATCGTATCGTCCCCCCTCTTTAGGCAGATCGGCGGGCGCAAGGTTGATGGTGATCTTCTTCGCGGGGAAGGCATAACCGCTATTTATTATTGCGCTGCGAACGCGATCCCTGGCCTCTTTAACCGTCGTTTCAGGTAACCCGACAAGCGTGAGTCCGGGGAGTCCGTTACTCAAATGAACCTCGACGGAAATAAGCGGTGCCTTTACCCCGAGAGCCGCACGCGTATAAACAACTGACAGTGACATTTGCACTACCTCCTGGGGTAACTATGCCAGCGCCTGTTTTGTCTGTTTAGCGTCATTTTGCGAATTTACGCCGCCTGTTCATAGATTTTAAGCGCACAATGAAATCCTTGCATAACCGTGGAAGCCTCCTCGCAGAATGTAAAAAGCCCCGTTTTGACGCTTAAAACCGCAGTAAAAAAATGAAAAATATTCATTTTCTATTTTCCTCATATAAAACAACGATTTTAAGAAATATGATTTGCTGGCTAATCAAATGAGCCATAAATAAATCTTGTGTTTGTTTTGAATTCTGTGATAACTCTTTAGGTATTCCTTCGAACAAGATGCAGAAAGAACTGAAAATGACAGCCCTTCTACGAGTGATTAGCCTGGTCGTGATTAGCGTGGTGGTGATTATTATCCCACCGTGCGGGGCTGCACTTGGACGAGGAAAGGCTTAGAAATCAAGCCTTAACGAACTAAGACCCCCGCACCGAAAGGTCCGGGGGTTTTTTTATGACTAAAAAACGTAAATGAGGAGCAGAGAATGATGACTAGCATAAAATTCTGTTTCTCCCGATTTATGACGGGGAACTAACTATGAATGGGGCACAGTGGGTAGTACATGCGTTGCGCGCGCAGGGAGTCGAAACAGTATTCGGTTATCCGGGTGGCGCAATTATGCCGATTTACGATGCACTGTATGACGGCGGCGTGGAACATCTCTTGTGCCGACACGAGCAGGGCGCAGCGATGGCAGCTATTGGTTACGCCCGTGCCACGGGCAAAACCGGCGTGTGTATGGCGACTTCAGGCCCGGGCGCAACTAACCTCATCACCGGCCTGGCTGACGCGCTGTTGGATTCCGTTCCCGTTGTCGCCATCACCGGCCAGGTGGCGTCTCCGTTCATCGGTACCGATGCTTTCCAGGAAGTCGACGTCCTCGGTTTATCGCTGGCCTGCACCAAACACAGCTTCCTCGTCCAGTCTATCGAAGAACTGCCGCGCGTAATGGCAGAAGCGTTCGAAGTGGCAAGCTCCGGCCGTCCTGGTCCGGTTCTGGTCGATATCCCAAAAGATATCCAGGTGGCACTCGGCGATCTGGAGCCGCACTTCTCCACCGTTGAAAGCGACGATGCGTTTCCGGATGCGGAAGTGGAAGAGGCCCGTCAGATGCTGGCGCAGGCGAAACAGCCGATGCTGTACGTCGGCGGTGGCGTCGGCATGGCGCAGGCCGTTCCAGCCCTGCGCGAATTTATCGCAACAACGCAGATGCCTGCGACCTGCACGCTGAAAGGTCTCGGTGCTGTCGACGCGGATTACCCATACTACCTGGGCATGCTGGGGATGCACGGCACCAAAGCGGCAAACCTGGCGGTGCAGGAGTGCGATCTGCTCATCGCCGTAGGCGCCCGTTTTGACGACCGCGTCACCGGCAAGCTGAATACCTTTGCGCCGAACGCCAAAGTCATTCATATGGATATCGACCCGGCGGAGATGAACAAGCTGCGTCAGGCGCACGTCGCCTTGCAGGGCAGTCTCAACGCGCTGTTACCGGCATTGCAGCAGCCGCTGGATATCAACGCATGGCGTCGGCACACCGCAGACATGCGCGCCGAGCACGCCTGGCGTTACGACCACCCCGGCGAGGCCATCTACGCGCCGCTGCTGTTGAAGCAGTTGTCCGACCGTAAACCGGCTGACAGCGTTGTCACCACCGACGTAGGCCAGCATCAGATGTGGTCCGCGCAGCACATGACCTACACCCGCCCGGAAAATTTCATCACCTCCAGCGGGTTAGGGACGATGGGCTTCGGTCTGCCAGCAGCCGTTGGCGCACAGGTTGCCCGCCCGAACGATACCGTTATCTGTATCTCCGGTGACGGCTCCTTCATGATGAACGTTCAGGAGCTGGGCACCGTTAAGCGTAAGCAGTTGCCGCTGAAAATCGTCTTGCTCGACAACCAGCGTTTAGGGATGGTTCGCCAGTGGCAACAGCTGTTCTTCCAGGAGCGCTACAGCGAAACGACTCTCACCGATAACCCCGATTTCCTCACCCTAGCCAGGGCCTTTGGCATCCCTGGCCAGCACATCACCCGTAAAGATCAGGTTGAAGCGGCGCTCGACACCATGCTGAACAGCGATGGGCCTTACCTGCTTCATGTCTCAATCGACGAACTCGAGAACGTCTGGCCGTTGGTACCGCCTGGTGCCAGTAACTCACAAATGATGGAGAAATTATCATGATGCAGCATCAGGTCGCCGTACAGGCTCGCTTCAACCCGGAAACCTTAGAACGCGTTTTGCGCGTGGTGCGTCATCGTGGTTTTCAGATTTGCTCTATGAATATGGAGACGGCCACTGACGCCCAAAACATCAGTATCGAATTAACCGTTGCCAGCCCTCGGCCGGTCGACTTACTGTTTAGTCAGTTATCAAAGCTGGTAGACGTTGCCCATGTTGCCATCTGCCAGAGCACAACCACATCACAACAAATCCGCGCTTAAGCGTGACAGGACGAAAAAATGACGACAAAAAAAGCTGATTACATTTGGTTCAACGGTGAGATGGTTCGCTGGGAGGACGCGAAGGTCCACGTGATGTCCCACGCGCTGCACTACGGTACCTCCGTATTTGAAGGCATCCGCTGCTACGATTCTCACAAAGGGCCAGTGGTGTTCCGCCATCGCGAACACATGCAGCGTCTGCATGACTCAGCCAAAATTTATCGTTTCCCGGTTTCTCAAAGCGTCGACGAGCTGATGGAAGCCTGTCGCGACGTGATCCGTAAGAACAACCTGACCAGCGCCTATATTCGTCCGCTGGTGTTCGTGGGCGACGTCGGCATGGGCGTGAACCCGCCAGCCGGCTATACCACTGATGTGATCATTGCCGCGTTCCCATGGGGTGCCTACCTGGGTGCAGAAGCCCTGGAGCAGGGGATCGACGCAATGGTCTCTTCCTGGAACCGCGTGGCGCCAAACACCATCCCGACCGCAGCGAAAGCAGGCGGTAACTACCTTTCTTCTCTGCTGGTCGGTAGCGAAGCGCGCCGCCACGGCTATCAGGAAGGTATCGCCCTGGACGTGAACGGCTACATCTCTGAAGGTGCGGGCGAAAACCTGTTTGAAGTGAAAGACGGCATCCTGTTCACGCCGCCGTTTACCTCGTCCGCGCTGCCGGGCATCACCCGTGACGCCATCATCAAGCTGGCGAAAGATCTGGGTATCGAAGTCCGCGAGCAGGTGCTGTCCCGCGAATCCCTGTATCTGGCCGATGAAGTGTTTATGTCCGGTACCGCGGCTGAAATCACGCCGGTACGCAGCGTAGACGGTATCCAGGTGGGCGAAGGCCGCTGTGGTCCGGTCACCAAACGTATTCAGCAAGCGTTCTTTGGCCTCTTCACCGGCGAAACAGAAGATAAATACGGCTGGTTGGATCAGGTTAATCACTAAGCATAAATTTGGGACGGCACGCACCGTCCCATTAAATAGTCAGACGGGAGTAAATAAAGCATGCCTAAGTATCGTTCAGCCACCACCACCCACGGCCGTAATATGGCGGGTGCCCGCGCACTGTGGCGCGCCACCGGGATGACCGACGCCGATTTCGGCAAGCCGATTATCGCCGTAGTGAACTCCTTCACCCAGTTCGTACCGGGCCACGTGCACCTGCGCGATCTCGGCAAACTGGTTGCCGAGCAAATCGAAGCCTCCGGCGGCGTGGCGAAAGAGTTCAACACCATTGCGGTGGATGACGGTATCGCGATGGGTCACGGGGGCATGCTCTATTCACTGCCGTCGCGCGAGCTGATCGCCGACTCGGTTGAGTACATGGTTAACGCCCACTGCGCCGATGCGATGGTCTGCATCTCCAACTGCGATAAAATCACCCCGGGGATGCTGATGGCCTCCCTGCGCCTGAATATTCCGGTGATCTTCGTCTCCGGTGGTCCAATGGAAGCGGGGAAAACCAAGCTCTCCGACAAAATCATCAAGCTCGATCTGGTTGATGCGATGATCCAGGGCGCGGACCCGAAAGTCTCTGACGAGCAGAGTGACCAGGTGGAACGCTCCGCGTGTCCGACCTGCGGCTCCTGTTCCGGGATGTTCACGGCGAACTCCATGAACTGCCTGACCGAAGCGCTGGGTCTTTCTCAGCCGGGCAACGGCTCGCTGCTGGCGACCCACGCCGACCGTAAGCAGCTGTTCCTCAATGCCGGTAAGCGAATCGTTGAGCTGACCAAACGCTACTACGAGCAGGACGACGCCAGCGCGCTGCCGCGCAACATCGCCAGCAAGGCTGCGTTCGAAAACGCGATGACGCTGGATATCGCCATGGGCGGCTCCACCAACACCGTTCTGCACCTGCTGGCCGCCGCGCAGGAAGCCGAAATCGACTTCACCATGAGCGACATCGACAAGCTGTCCCGCAAAGTCCCGCAGCTGTGTAAGGTCGCGCCGAGTACCCAGAAATATCATATGGAAGACGTACACCGCGCGGGCGGCGTGCTGGGCATTCTGGGCGAGCTGGATCGCGCCGGGCTGCTGAACCGTGAAGTGAAAAACGTGCTCGGCCTGACGCTGCCTGAGTCACTGGACCAGTACGACGTGATGCTGACCAAAGACGACGCGGTGAAAAAGATGTTCCGCGCCGGCCCTGCCGGCATTCGCACCACCCAGGCGTTCTCGCAGGACTGTCGCTGGGATACCCTGGACGATGACCGCGCCGAAGGCTGCATCCGCTCGCTGGAACACGCCTACAGCAAAGACGGCGGTCTGGCCGTGCTGTACGGTAACTTTGCGGAAAACGGCTGCATCGTGAAAACCGCAGGCGTGGACGACAGCATCCTGAAATTCACCGGTCCGGCGAAAGTGTACGAAAGCCAGGACGATGCGGTAGAAGCCATCCTCGGTGGCAAAGTGGTGGCAGGCGACGTGGTTGTTATTCGCTACGAAGGGCCGAAAGGCGGTCCGGGCATGCAGGAGATGCTCTACCCAACCACCTTCCTGAAATCCATGGGGCTCGGTAAAGCCTGCGCGCTGATCACCGACGGACGTTTCTCCGGCGGCACCTCCGGCCTCTCTATCGGCCACGTTTCCCCGGAAGCGGCAAGCGGCGGCAACATCGCCATCATCGAAGACGGCGACCTGATCGAAATCGACATTCCGAATCGCGGCATTCAGCTCAAGCTGAGCGACCAGGAGATTGCGGCCCGTCGTGAAGCGCAGGAAGCCCGCGGCGACAAAGCCTGGACGCCGAAAGATCGCCAGCGTGAAGTCTCCTTCGCCCTTCGCGCCTACGCGAGCCTTGCCACCAGTGCAGATAAAGGCGCGGTGCGCGATAAATCTAAACTGGGGGGCTAATGATGGCCGAGTCACAACCCTTATCCGCCGCCCCCGAGGGGGCGGAATACCTGAGAGCGGTGCTGCGCGCGCCGGTCTATGAAGCCGTGCAGGTTACGCCCCTGCAGAAAATGGAAAAACTCTCTTCGCGCCTCGACAACGTCATTCTGGTCAAGCGCGAAGACCGGCAGCCGGTGCACAGCTTCAAGCTGCGCGGCGCTTACGCGATGATGGCCGGGCTGACCGACGAGCAGAAAGCGCGCGGCGTGATTACCGCGTCGGCGGGTAACCACGCCCAGGGCGTTGCGTTCTCGTCTGCCCGTCTGGGGCTGAAGGCGCTGATCGTGATGCCGGTCGCTACCGCAGACATCAAAGTCGATGCGGTGCGCGGTTTCGGCGGAGAAGTGCTGCTCCACGGGGCTAACTTCGACGAAGCAAAAGCCAAAGCGATTGAGCTGGCTCAGCAGCAGGGTTTCACCTGGGTGCCGCCGTTTGATCACCCGATGGTGATTGCCGGGCAGGGCACGCTGGCGCTTGAACTGCTGCAGCAGGATGCCCATCTCGATCGCGTGTTTGTGCCGGTCGGCGGCGGCGGCCTGGCTGCGGGCGTGGCGGTGCTGATCAAACAGCTGATGCCGCAGATTAAAGTCATCGCCGTTGAAGCGGAAGACTCTGCCTGCCTGAAGGCGGCGCTGGATGCGGGGCATCCGGTAGATCTGCCGCGTGTCGGGCTGTTTGCCGAGGGCGTGGCGGTGAAGCGCATTGGAGATGAAACCTTCCGCCTGTGCCAGGAATATCTCGACGATATCGTCACGGTTGATAGCGATGCTATCTGCGCGGCGATGAAAGATCTGTTCGAGGATGTGCGAGCGGTGGCGGAACCTTCCGGCGCGCTGGCGCTGGCGGGGATGAAAAAATACGTCGCGCAGCACAACATTCGCGGCGAGCGGCTGGCGCACGTGCTGTCTGGTGCCAACGTGAACTTCCACGGCCTGCGCTACGTTTCCGAGCGCTGCGAGCTGGGAGAACAGCGGGAAGCGCTGCTGGCGGTGACGATTCCGGAAGAGAAGGGCAGTTTCCTGAAGTTCTGCCAGCTGCTGGGCGGTCGTTCGGTGACGGAGTTTAACTACCGTTTTGCCGATGCCAAAGACGCCTGTATTTTTGTCGGCGTGCGCCTGAGCCGCGGCGTGGAGGAGCGCAAAGAGATCCTCAACCTGCTGCATGAGGGCGGCTACAGCGTGGTCGATCTCTCTGACGACGAGATGGCGAAGCTGCACGTGCGCTACATGGTCGGCGGGCGTCCATCGAAGCCGCTCAGGGAACGTCTGTTCAGCTTTGAGTTCCCGGAATCGCCGGGCGCGCTGCTCAAGTTCCTGCACACGCTGGGCACGCACTGGAACATCTCTCTGTTCCACTACCGCAGCCACGGCACCGACTACGGCCGCGTGCTGGCGGCGTTTGAACTGGGCGAGCACGAGCCGGATTTCGAAACGCGGCTGAACGAGCTGGGCTATGAGTGTCACGACGAAACCCATAACCCGGCCTTCCGCTTCTTCCTGGCAGGCTAGTGGTTCGGCAAAATCTGCCAGAACGCATCAATAAGCGGCTCATGCAGCCGCTTTTTTTGTGCGCACACGCCAAGCTCAAACGGCGTCTTCTCGTCACTGCGCTCCAGAATCATCACGCGATTGCGCACCGGTTCCGGGCTGTTCTCCAGCACCACTTCCGGCAGAAGCGCCACGCCGCAGCCCAGCGCCACCATCGATACCATCGCCTCATGGCCGCTGACCGTTGCGTAAATCGACGGGTTGCTGATTTTCTGACGGCGGAACCACAGCTCAATGCGGCGGCGCACCGGTCCCTGATCGGCCATGATAAACGGCACCGTGGACCAGTCCGGTTTTTCCACCGATACCTGATTACGCACCGGGCAGGGCAGCGCCGGGGCAATCAGCACCACCGCCAGATTCTCCAGCATGGAGAATGCCACCGCGCCCGGCAGGGTTTCAGGTTTCCCGGCAATGGCGAGATCTGCTTCGCCCGTCACCACTTTTTCCATTGCGTCGGAGGCGTCGCCGGTCGTGAGCTTAATTTCAACCGACGGATGCGCCGCGCGGAAGCGGTCCAGAATGGGCGGCAGATGGCTATAGGCGGCGGTCACGGAGCAGAAAATATGCAGCTCGCCGGAAAGTGACGGCCCCTGCTGGTCAATCGAGTGCCGCAGCTGCTGGTACTGCAACAGCGTCTGCTGGGCAAAAATGCGCAGTTCTTCACCCGCTTCCGTGAGGGTGACGGTGCGGTTGTCGCGCACGAACAGCGGCTGGCCGAGGTCTTCCTCAAGGCGCTGGATCTGGCGTGAAAGCGTGGAGGGGCTAACGTGCATCGCCCGGGCGCTGCGGCCAAAATGGCGGCTTTCCGCCAGGTGCAGGAACATTTTCAGATCGCGTAAATCCACCGATTCCACTCCCTCTTTTTATATTGCAAAAATTGCAACATGACGTTGTGAATATATCAATTTCCGCAATAAATTTCCTGTTGTAATGTGGGTACATTCTCGCTGAAGCGCGAACCGAACAATAAGACACACAACATCACGAGGTATCACCCATGGCTAACTACTTTAATACACTGAACTTGCGCCAGCAGCTGGCGCAGCTGGGCAAATGCCGCTTCATGGCGCGCGACGAATTTGCCGATGGCGCGAGCTACCTTCAGGGTAAAAAAGTGGTCATCGTCGGCTGTGGCGCACAGGGTCTGAACCAGGGCCTGAACATGCGTGACTCCGGTCTGGATATCTCCTACGCCCTGCGTAAAGAAGCGATTGCTGAGAAGCGTGCTTCCTGGCGCAAAGCGACCGAAAACGGCTTCAAAGTGGGTACCTACGAAGAGCTGATCCCGCAGGCGGATCTGGTGGTTAACCTGACCCCGGACAAGCAGCACTCAGACGTTGTGCGTTCCGTACAGCCGCTGATGAAAGACGGCGCCGCGCTGGGTTACTCCCACGGCTTCAACATCGTTGAAGTGGGCGAGCAGATCCGTAAAGACATCACCGTAGTGATGGTGGCACCGAAGTGCCCGGGTACGGAAGTACGCGAAGAGTACAAACGCGGCTTCGGCGTGCCGACGCTTATCGCAGTTCACCCGGAAAACGATCCAAAAGGCGAAGGCATGGCGATTGCCAAAGCATGGGCAGCGGCGACCGGCGGCCACCGCGCGGGCGTTCTGGAATCGTCCTTCGTTGCCGAAGTGAAATCTGACCTGATGGGTGAGCAGACTATCCTCTGCGGTATGCTGCAGGCCGGTTCTCTGCTGTGCTTCGACAAGCTGGTGGAAGAAGGTACCGACCCGGCCTACGCGGAAAAACTGATTCAGTTCGGATGGGAAACCATCACCGAAGCGCTGAAGCAGGGCGGTATTACGCTGATGATGGACCGTCTGTCCAACCCGGCAAAACTGCGTGCTTACGCGCTGTCTGAACAGCTGAAAACCATCATGGCACCGCTGTTCCAGAAACATATGGACGACATCATCTCCGGCGAATTCTCTTCCGGCATGATGGCGGACTGGGCGAACGACGATAAAAACCTGCTGACCTGGCGTGAAGAGACCGGTAAAACCGCATTCGAAACCGCGCCACAGTATGAAGGTAAAATCGGCGAGCAGGAGTACTTCGATAAAGGCGTACTGATGATCGCCATGGTGAAAGCAGGCGTTGAGCTGGCGTTCGAAACCATGGTGGATTCCGGCATCATCGAAGAGTCTGCGTACTACGAATCTCTGCACGAGCTGCCGCTGATTGCGAACACCATCGCCCGTAAGCGTCTGTACGAAATGAACGTGGTGATCTCTGATACCGCAGAATACGGTAACTACCTGTTCTCTTACGCCTGCGTACCGCTGCTGAAAGAGTTTATGACCACTCTGCAGACGGGCGATCTGGGCAAAGCGATTGCGGAAGGTGCCGTGGATAACGCGCAGCTGCGCGATGTGAACGAAGCGATTCGCAGCCACCAGATCGAGAAAGTGGGCCACAAACTGCGTGGCTACATGACCGATATGAAGCGTATCGCGGTAGCGGGTTAACACCAGGTGCGGGCTGATGCCCTCACCCCGACCCTCTCCCACGGGGAGAGGGTGCAAACATTAAAGGCCTTCTCTTAGAGAAGGCCTTGCTGTTTATTTCCGATACAGCACTTTGATAATGTGATAACCGAACTGGGTATGCAGCGGGCCGGTTGGCTCCAGCACCGGGCAGGAGAACACCACTTTATCGAACGCCGGAACCATCTGACCCTGGCGGAACTCACCCAGATCGCCGCCGCGTTTGCCTGACGGGCAGATGGAGTGCTTCTTAGCCAGCTTGCCGAAGTCGGCACCGTTTTTAATCTGCTCCAGAAGATCTAAAGCCAGTTTCTCTTCTTTAACGAGAATGTGCACTGCTGCTGCTGTTTTTGCCATGATCGTGCCTTGAATAGGTTGAAATAAATCGGGGCGCAATATACCACGCGTCAGCGGCGATAAAGCACCTTAATGATATGGTAGCCAAATTTGGTTTTTACCGGGCCGTAGGGCTTCAGAAGCGGGCAGCTAAAGACCGCCTGATCGAACGGGCCGACCATCGCACCTTGTTGAAACTCGCCGAGATCACCGCCATTGCGCCCGGAAGGGCATTTAGAGTAACGCTTCGCCAGATGATCAAAGCTGATGCCGCGCTCCAGCTTGGCCAAGATCTCCTGAGCCAGTTTCTCTTCTTTTACCAGAATATGCAGGGCTGCTGCGGTCTTTTTCATGGTTCTGCTCTACGGGTTAAACGCGATTTCTCCACTTTATCATTAGCCGGTAAATCTGCGCCCGGCTTTCTGCTACAATCCACACCCCGTTCGAAGATTGAGCAACACTCCCATGCGTTTAAACCCTGGACAACAACAAGCGGTCGAATTCGTTACTGGACCATGCCTGGTGCTGGCAGGGGCCGGTTCGGGTAAAACCCGCGTGATCACCAACAAAATCGCCCATCTGATCCACAACTGCGGGTATCAGGCGCGACACATTGCGGCGGTCACTTTTACCAATAAAGCGGCGCGCGAGATGAAAGAGCGTGTCGGTCAGACGCTGGGCCGTAAAGAGGCGCGCGGCCTGATGATCTCCACCTTCCACACGCTGGGGCTGGATATCATCAAACGCGAGTATGCGGCGCTGGGAATGAAGTCCAACTTCTCGCTCTTTGATGATACCGATCAGGTGGCGCTGCTCAAAGAGCTCACCGAGGGGCTGATCGAAGATGATAAAGTGCTGTTGCAGCAGCTGATCTCGACGATCTCGAACTGGAAAAACGATCTGATGACGCCGGCCCAGGCCGCAGCGATCGCCAAAGGCGAACGGGATCGGATCTTCGCCCACTGCTACGGTCTGTACGATGCGCATATGAAAGCGTGTAACGTGCTGGACTTTGACGACCTGATCCTGCTGCCCACGCTGCTGCTGCAGCGCAATGAAGAAGTGCGCGAGCGCTGGCAGAATAAAATCCGCTACCTGCTGGTGGATGAATATCAGGACACCAACACCAGCCAGTACGAGTTGGTGAAGCTGCTGGTGGGGCAGCGCGCGCGTTTCACCGTGGTAGGCGACGACGACCAGTCGATTTACTCCTGGCGCGGTGCTCGCCCGCAAAACCTGGTGCTGCTGAGCAAAGATTTCCCCGCCCTGCAGGTGATTAAGCTGGAGCAGAACTACCGCTCCTCCGGGCGTATCCTGAAGGCAGCAAACATCCTGATTGCCAATAACCCGCACGTATTTGAGAAGCGTCTCTTCTCCGAACTGGGCTACGGCACGGAGCTGAAAGTGCTCAGCGCCAACAATGAGGATCATGAGGCGGAGCGCGTGACGGGCGAGCTCATCGCTCACCACTTCGTCAACAAAACCGAATATAAGGATTACGCGATCCTCTATCGCGGCAATCACCAGTCGCGCGTCTTTGAAAAGATGCTGATGCAGAACCGCATTCCGTACAAAATCTCGGGCGGCACGTCGTTCTTCTCACGACCAGAAATCAAAGATCTGCTGGCCTATCTGCGCGTGCTCACTAACCCGGATGACGACAGCGCGTTTCTGCGCATCGTGAATACGCCAAAGCGCGAGATTGGCCCGGCGACGCTGCAAAAGCTCGGCGAGTGGGCGATGACCCGCAACAAAAGTATGTTTACCGCCAGCTTCGACATGGGGCTGAGCCAGACGTTAACCGGACGCGGGTATGACTCGTTAACCCGCTTCACCCACTGGCTCGGCGAAGTGCAGCGTCTCGCGGAGCGCGAGCCGGTGGCGGCAGTGCGCGATCTCATTCACGGCATCGACTATGAGTCCTGGCTTTATGAAACCTCAGCCAGCCCGAAAGCGGCTGAGATGCGCATGAAAAACGTTAACCAGCTCTTCAGCTGGATGACCGAAATGCTGGAGGGCTCTGAAATCGACGAGCCGATGACCCTGACGCAGGTGGTCACCCGCTTTACCCTGCGCGACATGATGGAGCGCGGCGAGAGCGAAGAAGAGGCCGATCAGGTTCAGCTGATGACGCTGCATGCGTCCAAAGGGCTGGAGTTCCCGTATGTGTATCTGGTCGGCATGGAAGAGGGATTGTTGCCGCACCAGAGCAGCATTGATGAAGACAACGTCGACGAGGAGCGCCGCCTGGCCTACGTGGGGATCACCCGTGCGCAGAAAGAGCTGACGTTCACGCTGTGTAAAGAGCGCCGCCAGTATGGTGAACTGGTACGCCCGGAGCCGAGTCGTTTCCTGCTGGAACTGCCGCAGGATGACGTTATCTGGGAACAGGAGCGTAAAGTGATTACCGCAGAAGAGCGGATGCACAAGGGGCAGGCTAACGTGGCAAACATCCGCGCCATGCTGGCAAAAGCCAAAGAGAAAGGATAAGTCCGAAGGGCTTGTAGGCCGGGTAAGCGCAGCGCCACCCGGCATTTTTCACTCTCTTATTTTACTTCCAACACCCAGTGCACATAGCTCTGCCACTGGCACTCCTGCTCGATCATCTCGGCCCCTAACGGGTGACGATCAATCCAGTTCTCCGGCAGCGTCAGCGAAAGCTTCTCGTCATCGGCCACCAGATTAATGGCGGGCAGCAAATCATCGCGGCGGCGGCTGGCAAACAGGATCGCCAGACGCAGCAGGCGGCACATATGCTCGGCCACGCGCGGCGGTACGGCGTTTTGCTGATGCAAAGAGGAGAGATCGACGGCATTGGTCTGGTTCAGCAGCAGCGTTGCCAGCAATTTTTTCTGCGCGGGTGTATAGCCCGGTAAATCAAGGTTGCGGACCAGATACGCTGCGTGAGCCGGTGCCTGCTTAAAATCAATGCTCAGCCCCACTTCATGGAGCGCGCAGGCGCTCAGCAATAAATCCCGGCTCAGATGATCAAGATCCCAGACGTTAGCGACCCGATCGGCGAAGCGTGACGCCAGCTGCGATACGCGTCCTGCCTGATCGATATCAACCAGAAAACGACGCTGCACGTTGCGCAGGGTACGGCTGCGGATATCCTGATCGACCGACAGATGCAACATCCCGTAGACCAGACCTTCGCGCAGCGCGCCACCGGCCAGGGTCATACACTGGATGTTCAACTCGGTGAAAATGGCGATAAGAATGGCCAGCCCGCTCGGGAAGACCAGCGCGCGTTCCAGCGTCAGGCCTTCAATTTCCAGCTCTTCCAGGCGTCCGCACTGAATAGCGCGCTGTTTCAGCTGCTGAAGTTTGGCAAGCGTAATCCGCTCGTCCATTCCCTGCGCCATCATGATTTCCTGCAGAGCCTGCACGGTACCCGAGGCACCCACGCAGACTTTCCAGCCGTGATAGCGCAGCTCGTCCATCACCGGGCGTAACACTTCGCGCGCGGCGTTTTCTGCCTCGTCGAAGTTCTCTTTACCCAGGTTTCGATCGGTAAAGTAGCGCTCAAGCCAGGTCACGCAGCCCATCGACAGGCTGAACAGCGACGTTGCCTGCGCGCCGGTGCCGGTCACAAGCTCGGTACTGGCACCGCCAATATCCACTACCAGGCGACGGTCGTCACCCCCCGTGGTGTGTGCAACACCCTGATAAATCAGGCGAGCTTCTTCTTCACCGCTGATAACCTGAACCGGACAACCGAGAATTTCCTGCGCTCTGGCAATAAAATCCACGGCGTTAACCGCCAGGCGGAGTGTCGCAGTGGCGACCACGGTGATTTGGGCATGCGGGATATCCTGCAGACGCTCGGCAAAGAGTCGCAGACACTGCCAGCCACGTTCCATGGCTTCAGGTGAGAGGTGATTGTCACTGCTCAGGCCCGCCGCGAGGCGGACCTTGCGCTTGATGCGCATCAGCGTTTGTATGCTTCCCGCCACCTCGCGCACAACCAGCATATGAAAACTATTCGAACCGAGATCAATTGCCGCATAAAGCGAGGTGGAGCTGAGCATATTTTTTAACCTGAACGACGACGATTACGCGGTGCGCCGCCTGAACGACGCGGACCATTGCCGGAGCGCGGGCGGGTTAGACGCTTAGGCGGCGGCAGTTCGCTTAACAGCGCTTCCGGATTGTATTTGCTCTGCGGAATAGAGTGACCGATATAAGTCTCAATGGCTGGAAGATTCAGCGCATACTCTTCACACGCAAGGCTAATCGAGTGACCGCTTGCGCCCGCACGACCGGTACGACCGATACGGTGTACGTAGTCTTCGCAGTCGTCTGGCAGATCGTAGTTAAAGACGTGCGTCACGGCCGGAATGTGCAGACCACGAGCAGCAACGTCGGTTGCGACCAGAATATCGAGATCGCCACGGGTAAATTCTTCAAGAATACGCAGGCGTTTTTTCTGCGCCACGTCGCCGGTCAGCAGGCCAACACGGTGACCGTCTGCAGCCAGATGGCCCCAGATGTCTTCACAACGGTGTTTGGTGTTCGCGAAGATAATGGCGCGATCTGGCCACTCTTCTTCGATCAGCGTTTGCAGCAGACGCATTTTCTCTTCATTGGAAGGATAGAAGAGCTCTTCTTTAATGCGGTGACCCGTTTTCTGCTCAGGTTCCACTTCTACATATTCGGCGTTGTTCATCTGTTCGAACGCCAGTTCGCGAACGCGGTATGAGAGGGTTGCAGAGAACAGCATATTCAGACGCTGATTGGCCGGAGGCATACGGCGGAACAGCCAGCGGATATCTTTAATGAAGCCCAGATCGTACATGCGGTCAGCTTCATCGAGCACCACAACCTGGATTGCGCCGAGGTTGATGTGATTCTGTTTAGCGTAGTCGATAAGACGGCCGGTGGTACCGATCAGGATATCCACACCGCTTTCCAGCACTTTCAGCTGTTTATCGTAGCCGTCGCCGCCATAGGCCAGGCCAAGCTTCAGGCCGGTAGACTGCGCCAGGGGTTCAGCGTCTGCGTGGATCTGTACCGCCAGTTCTCGCGTCGGGGCCATAATTAGCGCGCGCGGCTGGTTAACTTTGCGGTCTGCAATCGCTGGGTGAGAAAGTAAATAATGAAACGTTGACGTTAAAAACGCCATCGTTTTGCCGGTACCGGTTTGCGCCTGCCCGGCAACATCGCGACCGGCCAGCGTCAGCGGCAGCGCGAGGGCCTGAATGGGCGTGCAGTTATGAAACCCTTTATTTTCAAGGGCTTCAATCACCTGCGGGTGCAGCGCGAAGTCGGAAAACTTCTGTTCTGTTAAATGTGTTTTGCTCATAGTGTGGTAGAATATCAGCTTACTATTGCTTTACGAAAGCGTATCCGGTGAAATAAAGTCAACCTTTAGTTGGTTAATGCGACATCAACACGTCGTTGGTGGAGACAAAACCAACGTACCAGGCTTATTCCTGTGGAGTTATATATGAGCGATAAAATTATTCACCTGACTGACGACAGTTTTGACACGGACGTACTTAAGGCTGACGGGCTGATCCTCGTCGATTTCTGGGCTGAATGGTGTGGTCCTTGCAAAATGATCGCCCCGATTCTGGATGAGATCGCCGACGAATATCAGGGCAAACTGACCGTTGCCAAGCTGAACATCGACCAGAACCCGGGCACCGCACCAAAATACGGTATCCGTGGCATTCCGACCCTGCTGCTGTTCAAAAACGGCGAAGTGGCGGCGACCAAAGTGGGCGCGCTGTCCAAAGGTCAACTGAAAGAGTTCCTGGACGCTAACCTGGCGTAAGGTTTCTCCGCTGTGCGTTCAGAGCTCCCGGCTAAATGATGTGGAACTCTGGACGCCCGGCTGAAGTCGTGCTAAGTTAGCTATGACTTCGTTTTAAACATATCTTGTTGTTTGAATCTTGTTTTACCCGATACTTCCCGTTGTTGACATCAACAGTGCGTGAAGTGGCTAAATTCCGGGCTTGTCACTCAATCCGTCTTGTCGTTTCAGTTCTGCGTTCTTTCCCTGTGACCAGACAGCGAACAGACATGAGTTGATGGCCGCTAAACAGGCATGGATGACCCTGCCATACCATTCACAACATTAAGTTCGAGAATCACCCCGAGTTTAAGAACCCACACCATTATGAATCTTACCGAATTAAAGAATACGCCGGTTTCTGAGCTGATCACTCTCGGCGAAAATATGGGGCTGGAAAACCAGGCTCGTATGCGCAAGCAGGACATCATTTTCGCCATCCTGAAGCAGCACGCTAAGAGTGGCGAAGATATCTTTGGCGACGGTGTGCTGGAGATATTGCAAGACGGATTTGGTTTCCTCCGCTCTGCAGACAGCTCCTACCTCGCCGGCCCTGACGACATCTACGTATCCCCTAGCCAAATCCGCCGTTTCAACCTCCGCACTGGTGACACCATTTCAGGTAAGATTCGTCCTCCTAAAGAGGGTGAACGCTACTTTGCGCTGTTGAAAGTTAACGAAGTTAACTACGACAAGCCGGAAAACTCGCGTAATAAGATCCTCTTTGAGAACTTAACGCCGCTGCACGCGAACTCTCGCCTGCGCATGGAGCGTGGTAACGGTTCTACCGAAGACTTAACCGCACGTGTTCTGGATCTGGCATCACCAATTGGTCGTGGCCAGCGTGGTCTGATTGTGGCACCGCCGAAAGCGGGTAAAACCATGCTGCTGCAGAACATCGCGCAGAGCATCGCCTACAACCACCCAGACTGCGTGCTGATGGTGCTGCTGATTGACGAACGTCCGGAAGAAGTGACCGAGATGCAGCGTCTGGTTAAAGGTGAAGTGGTTGCTTCTACCTTCGACGAGCCAGCCTCTCGCCACGTTCAGGTTGCGGAAATGGTTATCGAGAAGGCGAAACGCCTGGTTGAGCACAAGAAAGACGTGATCATCCTGCTCGACTCCATCACCCGTCTGGCGCGTGCCTACAACACCGTGGTGCCGGCGTCCGGTAAAGTGCTGACCGGTGGTGTGGATGCTAACGCCCTGCATCGTCCGAAACGCTTCTTTGGTGCTGCACGTAACGTGGAAGAGGGCGGCAGCCTGACCATCATCGCGACGGCGCTGATCGATACCGGTTCAAAAATGGACGAAGTGATTTACGAAGAATTTAAAGGTACAGGCAACATGGAACTGCACCTCTCTCGTAAAATCGCTGAAAAACGCGTCTTCCCGGCTATCGACTACAACCGTTCCGGTACCCGTAAAGAAGAGCTGCTCACCACGCAGGAAGAGCTGCAGAAAATGTGGATCCTGCGCAAAATCATCCATCCAATGGGTGAAATTGACGCGATGGAGTTCCTCATTAACAAACTGGCGATGACCAAAACCAACGACGATTTCTTCGACATGATGAAACGCTCGTAACGCAAATAAAGCCAGCAAACGCCACGTTTTTACGTGGCGTTTTTCATTTTTGGACTATACGCTAGTACCATCTACTCCCAATTTTGACCGGTCGGTGCGACAATAGGGCCGTTTGTGCAGCTAAAGAAATAATTGATTGAAAAATATACAAAGGGAGTTGTAAGAAGCCATCTTTATTACTTCTGAGGCTGTGGCTTCATGGTTATACTTCCGGGACTAACATTTGTTGAGAGCAATCCATTGTGAATCTATTCACCGCCGTTACTGAACTGATCAGTATTTTTTTATTCACAACCTGTTTTTTGTTCATTGCGCGCAAGGTGGCAAAACGAATAGGGTTGGTGGATAAGCCTAATTTTCGTAAACGCCATCAGGGACTTATTCCTTTAGTCGGCGGGATTTCTGTTTACGCAGGGATTTGCTTCACGTTTGGTATTGCCGATTATTATATCCCGCATGCCGCCCTCTACATTGCCTGTGCCGGTGTACTGGTGTTAGTCGGGGCCCTTGATGACCGGTTCGATATCGCGGTGAAAATACGCGCCACCGTTCAGGCGGGCATTGGCGTGGTGATGATGGTTGTGGGCGGACTGTATCTGCGAAGCCTCGGCTATGTGTTCGGCCCCTGGGAATTAGTTCTGGGCCCATTTGGCTTCTTCCTGACACTCTTTGCCGTCTGGGCGGCAATCAATGCTTTCAACATGGTGGATGGCATCGACGGCCTGCTCGGTGGGTTGTCATCCGTCTCGTTCGCCGCTATCGGCATTATTTTATGGTTTGATGGCCAGTACAGTCTGGCAATGTGGTGTTTCGCCATGATTGCCGCCATTCTGCCTTATATCCTCTTAAACCTCGGAGTGCTGGGCCGCCGCTATAAAGTCTTTATGGGAGATGCGGGCAGTACGCTGATTGGTTTTACGGTTATCTGGATCCTGCTTGAAACCACACAGGGTCAAACCCATCCGATAAGTCCCGTAACAGCGCTGTGGATTATTGCCATCCCATTAATGGATATGGTGGCGATTATGTACCGCCGCCTGCGCAAAGGGATGAGTCCTTTCTCTCCCGACCGCCAACACATTCATCATCTCATTATGCGCGCGGGTTTTACTTCTCGTCAGGCATTTGTGCTGATTACGCTTGCCGCCGCTATTTTGGCCGCGATTGGTGTAGCTGCAGAATATTCTCATATTATTCCTGAATGGGTTATGTTGGCATTATTCTTGCTGGCATTTTTCCTGTACGGCTACTGCATTAAGCGCGCATGGAAAGTAGCGCGATTTATTAAACGTCTTAAACGCAGGATGCGTCGTAACAGTGGCAAAAATACAACATTAACTAAGTAAAACCGGGACTATGATGACTCAACCGTTGGCGGGAGCGAAATCAGTGGTAACTGAGAATGAACTGGATATTCGGGGTTTGTTTCGCGTGTTATGGGCAGGCAAACTTTGGATTGCGGGGATCGCGCTGGGGTTTGCACTGTTAGCGCTGGCCTATACGTTCTTTGCAAAACAAGAGTGGAGCGCCACGGCAATCACAGACAGGCCAACGGTTAATATGCTTGGGGGATACTATTCCCAGCAGCAATTCCTGCGAAACCTGGACATCAAAGCCAGTCTTGCAACGCCAGACCAGGCCTCCGTTATGGATGAAGCCTATAAAGAGTTTGTGATGCAGCTGGCTTCGTGGGATACCCGCCGCGACTTCTGGTCCCAGACGGATTACTACAAGCAGCGCCGGGTTGATAACACCAAAGCCGATGCCGCCCTGCTGGACGATCTGATTAACAATATTCAGTTCATGCCGGGCGACGCGCTGCGTAACGTCAACGACAGCGTCAAGCTGATTGCAGAAACCGCGCCGGATGCCAACAACCTGTTGCGTCAGTACGTCGCATTTGCCAGCCAGCGTGCCGCAAGCCATCTTAACGAAGAGCTTAAAGGTGCCTGGGCGGCTCGTACCATCCAGATGAAAGCGCAGGTGAAACGTCAGGAAGAGGTGGCGAATACCATTTTCGGTCGCCGCGTGCATAACATTGAGCAGGCGCTGAAAATTGCGGAACAGCACAATATTTCCCGTACTGAGACGGACGTGCCGGCTGATGAACTGCCTGACTCTGAAATGTTCCTTCTTGGTCGCCCTATGCTGCAGGCGCGTCTGGAAAACCTGAAGGCCGTTGGGCCTGATTTTGACCTCGATTACGATCAAAATCGCGCGATGCTCAATACGCTTAATGTCGGTCCATCCCTGGACCCGCGTTTTCAGACCTATCGTTATTTGCGAACGCCTGAAGAACCTGTAAAACGCGATAGTCCGCGTCGTGCATTCCTGATGATTATGTGGGGGATTGTAGGCGCACTGACGGGCGCTGGCGTGGCGTTAACGCGTCGTCGCAAAAACTAAGAACGCCGTCTACGATGAAGGCTGCGGCCTTCATCGCCTAATCGAAGAGAATCGATGTGAAAGTACTTACCGTATTTGGCACCAGGCCGGAGGCCATTAAGATGGCACCTCTGGTTCATGCGCTGGCCAGCGATCCTGATATTGAAGCGAAAGTCTGCGTCACGGCCCAACACCGTGAGATGCTCGATCAGGTTTTAACGCTCTTCTCCATCGTCCCGGATTACGACCTTAATATTATGAAGCCGGGACAAGGGCTAACGGAGATAACCTGTCGCATTCTGCAAGAGCTTAAGCCGATCCTGGAGTCATTCAAACCTGACGTGGTGCTGGTACACGGTGACACCACCACTACCGTGGCGACAAGCCTGGCCGCGTTTTACCAGCGAATTCCCGTGGGGCATGTTGAGGCGGGTCTGCGTACCGGCAATCTTTATTCGCCGTGGCCGGAAGAGGCCAACCGCACGTTAACGGGTCATCTGGCGATGTACCACTTTGCGCCAACGGAAAACTCCCGTCAGAACCTGCTGCGTGAAAATATCGCCGATAACAAAATCTTTGTGACCGGCAATACGGTCATTGACGCGTTAATTTGGGTACGTGACCGCGTCCTGGCAAATAGCGATCTTCAGAAAGAACTCGCTGCCCGCTATCCGTTCCTTCACAACGGCAAAAAAACCATTCTGGTCACTGGCCACCGACGCGAAAGTTTTGGCCGGGGTTTTGAGCAAATCTGCCATGCGCTGGCTGAAATCGCCGCGCAGAACGACGATGTGCAAATTGTCTATCCAGTACACCTTAACCCTAACGTCAGCGAGCCGGTTAACCGCATCCTGGGCCACGTCGAAAACGTTCTGCTGATCGAACCGCAGGACTACATGCCGTTTGTCTGGCTGATGAACCATGCCTGGCTGATCCTCACCGATTCCGGCGGAATTCAGGAAGAAGCGCCATCCCTCGGCAAACCGGTGCTGGTGATGCGCGAAACGACCGAACGTCCGGAAGCCGTCAAGGCCGGTACGGTGCGTCTGGTCGGCACCAACGCACAGCTGATCGTCGAAGAGGTCACGCGCCTGCTGCACGACGATGAAGCGTATCAGGCGATGAGCCGGGCCCACAATCCGTATGGAGACGGGCAGGCTTGTGGTCGTATTTTGCATGCACTTAAACACAATCGGGTATCGCTATGAGTTTTACTACCATCTCTGTCATTGGTCTTGGCTACATTGGCTTGCCCACCGCGGCGGCGTTTGCCTCTCGTCAAAAACAGGTTGTCGGTGTGGATATCAACGCACGCGCGGTGGAAACCATCAACCGTGGCGAAATTCATATTGTGGAACCCGATCTTGACCGCGTGGTGAAAGAGGCGGTAGAGGGGGGCTTCCTGCGTGCCAGCACGACCCCAGTTGAAGCGGATGCCTACCTGATTGCCGTCCCTACCCCGTTTAAAGGCGACCACGAGCCCGACATGGCGTTCGTCGAGGCGGCGGCAAAATCCATCGCACCTGTGCTGAAGAAAGGGGCGCTGGTGATCCTGGAATCGACCTCTCCGGTCGGTGCTACCGAGCAGATGGCACAGTGGCTGGCCGACGCGCGCCCTGATTTAAGCTTCCCGCAGCAGGCGGGTGAGCAGGCAGATATCAACATCGCCTACTGTCCGGAGCGCGTCCTGCCGGGCCAGGTCATGGTCGAACTGATTAAAAACGACCGCGTCATTGGCGGTATGACGCCCGTCTGTTCCGAACGTGCCAGCGCGCTGTACAAGATTTTCCTGGAAGGCGAGTGTGTGGTGACCAACTCCCGCACCGCCGAGATGTGCAAGCTGACGGAAAACAGCTTCCGCGACGTCAATATCGCCTTTGCGAACGAACTGTCGCTGATCTGCGCCGATCAGGGGATTAACGTCTGGGAGCTGATTAGCCTGGCGAATCGCCATCCGCGTGTAAACATTCTCCAGCCAGGCCCGGGCGTGGGCGGACACTGTATCGCCGTCGATCCGTGGTTTATCGTGGCGCAGAATCCGGCGCAGGCGCGTCTGATTCGCACCGCGCGTGAAGTGAACGACAGCAAGCCTCACTGGGTGCTCAATCAGGTTAAAGCGACGGTAGCGGATTGCCTGACAGAGAGCGGCAAGCGCGCCAGCGAGCTGAAAATTGCCTGCTTTGGTCTGGCATTTAAACCCAATATTGACGATCTGCGTGAAAGCCCGGCGATGGAAATTGCCGAGATGATTGCCGAATGGCACAAGGGGGAAACGCTGGTGGTTGAGCCGAATATTCATGAATTACCGGCAAAACTGGCGGGGCACTGCACGCTGACGGCGCTGGGCGATGCGCTGGCGACGGCGGACGTGCTGGTGCTGCTGGTGGATCATAAAGAGTTTAAAGCGACGTCCGGTGATGCCGTTCGTCAGCAGTATATTGTGGATACCAAAGGTGTCTGGCGTTGAATAGCCTGAATGGGGTGCTCGAGTCCCTGCAGTGGGAGAGCGCCTTTTTCGGCCTGCCGTCGGCCATCGTGCGTCTGCGCGATGACGCGCCGGTGCTGGCTGAATCGGATTTTATCGCCTGGCAACGGGTGCAGGCGAAGATCCCTGCGGAGCGTGCCGATCTGCTTGACGCGCTCCAGCAGCATGGCTTTCAGCTGGTTGAAGGTGAGGTTGATCTTTCCATTACCCTCACCCGGCACGATGCGTCCGGCGCGGAAATTGCAAAGGATCGGGACATCCCCGTGCTGCGTCAGATGGCGACCCGGGCGTTTGCGCAGAGCCGCTTTCGTGCGCCCTGGTATGCACCTGACGATAGCGGGCGTTTCTATGCCCAGTGGATAGAGAATGCGGTCAAAGGCACCTTTGACCACGTCTGCCTGGTTTTCCGTGCAGGGGACGGTCAAATCCAGGGGTTCGTCTCACTGCGCAAGCTCAACGATCGCGAGGCGCGCATTGGCTTATTAGCCGGACGCGGCATGGGTGAGAAACTCATGCAGGCGGCGCTGCACTGGGCGCAGCAGCAGCAGCTTGTGACGCTGCGGGTTGCGACCCAACTGGGCAACACCGCCGCGCTTAAACGTTATATTGCGAGTGGTGCCAACATCGACGCCACCGCCTACTGGTTATACAGGTGACAAGATGATTCCATTTAACGCACCACCCGTTGTCGGAACTGAACTCGACTATATGCAGTCTGCCATGGGCAGCGGCAAACTCTGTGGTGACGGCGGTTTTACCCGTCGCTGTCAGCAGTGGATGGAACAGCGTTTTCGCAGCGCCAAAGTGCTGCTGACCCCGTCCTGTACGGCATCGCTGGAAATGGCGGCACTGCTGCTGGATATCCAGCCCGGTGATGAAGTGATTATGCCGAGCTATACCTTCGTTTCCACCGCGAACGCCTTTGTGCTGCGCGGAGCGAAAATCGTCTTTGTGGATATCCGCCCGGATACCATGAACATTGATGAGACGCTGATTGAAGCGGCGATCACTGACAAAACGCGCGCGATCGTGCCGGTTCACTACGCGGGCGTGGCCTGTGAAATGGACACCATCATGGCCATCGCCAAAAAACATAATCTGTTTGTGGTGGAAGATGCCGCGCAGGGCGTGATGTCCACCTACAAGGGACGTGCGCTGGGCACTATCGGCCACATTGGCTGCTTTAGCTTCCACGAAACCAAAAACTACACGGCGGGTGGAGAAGGTGGCGCGACGCTGATTAACGACCGGGCCCTCGTGGAGCGGGCGGAAGTGATCCGCGAAAAAGGCACCAACCGCAGCCAGTTCTTCCGGGGGCAGGTAGACAAATACACCTGGCGCGATATCGGCTCCAGCTATCTGATGGCGGATCTGCAGGCGGCGTACCTGTGGGCGCAGCTGGAAGCGGCGGAACGTATCAACCTTCAGCGTCTTTCCCTGTGGCAAACGTATTACGATGCGCTTGAGCCTCTGGCCAAAGCCGGGCGTATTGAACTGCCGACCATCCCGGCAGATTGCGTCCACAATGCGCATATGTTCTACATCAAGCTGCGCGATAACGACGACCGCGGCGAGCTTATCGCCTGGCTGAAAGAGGCCGAGATTATGGCGGTGTTCCACTATATCCCTCTGCACTCCAGCCCGGCCGGAGAAGCGTTTGGCACGTTCGCGGGTGAAGATCGTTACACCACGAAAGAAAGTGAGCGTCTGCTTCGCCTGCCACTGTTCTACAACCTCGCGCCTGTTAACCAGCGTACGGTGATTAATACCCTTCTGAGTTATTTCGGCTGATATGTCTCTGGCAAAAGCATCGGTGTGGACCGCCGCGTCCACGCTTGTAAAAATTGGCGCCGGGCTGCTGGTCGTCAAGCTGCTGGCCGTCTCATTTGGCCCCTCAGGCGTGGGGCTGGCGGGTAATTTCCGCCAGCTTGTCACCGTCCTTGGGGTGCTGGCCGGTGCCGGTATCTTCAACGGCGTGACCAAATACGTTGCGCAGTATCACGATGATGCGGCTCAGCTGCGCAGAGTGGTAGGCACCTCTTCGGCGATGGTCACGGGTTTTTCGACCCTGATGGCGATGATATTTCTGCTGGCGGCGGCGCCCATCAGCCAGGGGTTGTTCGGGCACACCCATTACCAGGGGCTGGTGCGTTTGGTCGCGCTGGTTCAGATGGGCATTGCCTGGGCTAACCTGCTGCTGGCGCTGATGAAAGGGTTTCGTGATGCTGCCGGTAACGCGCTTGCCTTAATCCTGGGCAGCGTCATCGGCGTGATTGCCTATTACTTCTGCTTTCGCCTGGGCGGCTATGAAGGCGCACTGCTGGGGCTGGCGCTGGTCCCGGCGCTGGTTGTTGTGCCAGCGGCGTTTATGCTGATGCGTCGGGGCGTCATCCCTCTGAGCTACCTGAAACCTCAATGGGACACGATGATTGCCAGCCAGCTGGGTAAATTTACCCTGATGGCGCTCATCACCTCCGTCACGCTGCCGGTGGCCTACGTGATGATGCGAAACCTGCTGGCGGCGCATTATAGCTGGGATGAAGTGGGGATCTGGCAGGGCGTAAGCAGTATTTCCGACGCCTATCTCCAGTTTATTACGGCTTCCTTTAGCGTTTACCTGCTGCCAACCTTATCGCGTCTGACGTCCAGACAGGATATTACCCGTGAGATTTTCCGTTCGCTGCGCTTTGTGTTGCCGGCCGTCGCGGCGGCCAGCTTTACCGTCTGGTTACTGCGCGATGTTGCTATCTGGCTACTGTTCTCGGCGAAGTTCACCGCCATGCGCGATCTCTTTGCCTGGCAGCTGGTGGGTGATGTGCTGAAAGTGGGTGCTTACGTTTTCGGCTATCTGGTGATTGCAAAAGCGTCCCTGCGGCTGTATATCCTGGCGGAAATTAGCCAGTTTGCGTTACTGACAGCATTTTCACACTGGCTGATACCCGCGCACGGTGCACTGGGGGCGGCTCAGGCCTACATGGCAACCTATATCGTTTATTTCGCCGCCTGTTGCGGCGTATTTTTATTGTGGCGTAAACGCGCATGACTGCACTGATTCACATCCTGGGATCGGATATCCCACACCATAACCAGACCGTTTTACGGTTCTTCAACGACGAGCTGGCATCGGGTAATCCTGATGCGCGTGAGTTTATGGTTGCAGGTCAGGATAAGGGCCTGAGCGCAGCATTTCCGGCGCTAACTGTTCGCTTCTGGCCGGATAAGGCCGCGCTGGCGAAGGCGGTTGTTGCCAAAGCCAAAGCGGATCGTAAGCAACGTTTCTTTTTCCACGGGCAGTTCAATACCGGCCTGTGGCTGGCGCTGCTCAGCGGGGGCATTAAACCCTCCCAGTGCAGCTGGCATATCTGGGGAGCCGATCTCTACGAAGTCTCCCGCGGCTGGAAATTCCGTCTTTTCTATCCGCTGCGCCGCATGGCGCAGGGGCGCGTAGGCTGCGTGTTTGCCACTCGTGGCGATCTCAACTATTTTGCTAAGCAGCACCCGAACGTGCGCGGAGAATTACTCTATTTCCCAACCCGCATGGATCCGGCGCTGAACGCCATGGCGAATGACGCGGTGCGTGAAGGCAAGCTAACGATCCTGGTGGGGAATTCCGGCGATCGCAGTAACGAACACGTCGCGGCGCTCAGGGCGGTGCATCAGCAGTTCGGCGACACGGTGAACGTGGTGGTGCCGATGGGCTATCCCGCCAACAACGACGCCTATATTGATAAGGTTCGCCAACAGGGACTTGCGCTGTTTAGTACAGAAAATCTGCACATCCTCAGCGATAAGCTGGAATTTGATGAGTATCTTGCGCTGCTGAGAAAATGCGATCTTGGCTATTTCATCTTTGCCCGACAGCAGGGAATCGGCACGCTGTGTCTGCTGATTCAGGCGGGTGTACCGTGCGTGCTCAACCGCGACAACCCGTTCTGGCAGGACATGGCCGAGCAGCATATTCCGGTGCTGTTTACCTCTGACACGCTGAATGTCGAGGCGGTACGGGAAGCCCAACGCCAGCTCACGCTGGTGGATAAAAATAGCATCGATTTTTTCAGCCCGAATTATCTCACGCCGTGGCATCGCGCGCTGCGTATCGCTTCAGGAGACAAAGCATGAGTCAGTTGCAATTCAGCGGCTTACTGGTTGTCTGGCTTCTGAGCACCCTGTTTATCGCCACGCTTACCTGGTTTGAGTTCCGCCGGGTGCGCTTCAACTTTAACGTGTTCTTCTCGTTACTGTTTCTGCTGACCTTCTTTTTCGGCTTCCCGCTCACCAGCATTCTGGTCTTCCGTTTTGACGTGAGCGTCGCGCCGCCGGAAATCCTGCTCCAGGCGCTTCTGGCGGCGACCTGCTTCTATGCGGTCTACTACGTCACCTATAAAACGCGTCTGCGTTCAGCGCAGGCTGCAGCCCCGCGTCGGGCGCTTTTTACCATGAATCGGCTGGAGACCCACCTGACGTGGGTGATGCTGATGACCATCGCCCTGGTCAGCGTCGGTATCTTCTTCATGCACAACGGCTTCCTGCTGTTTAAGCTCCACTCTTACAGCCAGATTTTTTCGGCAGAAGTCTCGGGCGTGGCGCTTAAGCGTTTCTTCTACTTCTTCATTCCGGCGATGCTGGTGATCTTTTTCCTGCGTCAGGACAGCAAAGCGTGGCTGTGCTTCCTGGTCAGCACCGTCGCGTTTGGCATTCTGACCTACATGATTGTGGGCGGTACGCGCGCGAACATTATTATCGCCTTCGCTATCTTCCTGTTTATCGGCATCATCCGCGGCTGGATCTCGCTGTGGATGCTGGTTGCGGCAGGGGTGTTTGGCATTGTGGGGATGTTCTGGCTGGCGCTGAAGCGCTACGGGATGAACGTGGCGGGCGATGAGGCGTTTTACACGTTCCTCTACCTGACGCGCGATACCTTCTCGCCGTGGGAAAACCTGGCATTGCTGCTGCAAAACTACGACAAGATTGATTTCCAGGGGCTGGCACCGATTGTTCGCGACTTCTACGTCTTTATCCCTTCCTGGCTATGGCCGGACCGGCCTGGCGTGGTGCTTAACACGGCAAATTACTTTACCTGGGAAGTGCTGAATAACCATTCCGGTCTGGCAATCTCGCCAACGCTGATTGGTTCCCTGGTGGTGATGGGAGGGGCGTGGTTCATACTCCCCGGGGCGGTTGCCGTGGGGCTGATTATCAAGTGGTTCGACTGGCTTTACGTGCGTGGCAACGAAGAGACCAACCGCTACAAAGCCGCCATTTTGCACAGTTTCTGCTTTGGTGCCATTTTCAATATGATCGTTCTGGCGCGCGAAGGGCTGGACTCGTTCGTGTCGCGCGTGGTGTTTTTCATGGTCGTGTTCGGCGTCTGCCTGTTACTGGCCAAACTGCTGTACTGGCTGTTTGACAGCGCAGGGCTTGTGCACAAGCGCGAGCGGCAGGGCAGCACAACGCTGTCGCAAGTCTGAGTAAGGATAGTAATGACTGATAAAATTTCTGCACCGCGCTATGCGCTACGTGGCCTGCAGCTTATCGGCTGGCGCGACATGCAGCACGCGCTGGACTTTCTGTTCGCCGACGGCCAGATGAAATCCGGTACGCTGGTGGCCATCAACGCGGAAAAAATGCTGGCGGTTGAGGATAATGCGGAAGTCAAAAGCCTGATTGAAGCGGCTGAATTTAAATACGCGGACGGGATCAGCGTGGTCCGCTCTATCCGTAAAAAGTATCCTGACGCTAATGTTTCCCGCGTGGCGGGGGCCGATCTCTGGGAGCGGCTTATGGCCCGCGCAGGTGCGCAGGGCACGCCCGTGTTCCTGATTGGCGGTAAGCCGGAGATACTGGCCCAGACGGAGGAGAAACTGCGTCGTCAATGGAATGTTAATATTGTCGGCAGCCAGGATGGTTACTTCAAGCCGGAAGATCGGCAGGCTCTGTTTGAGCGCGTTCGTGACAGCGGGGCGAAAATTGTCACCGTGGCGATGGGGTCCCCGCGCCAGGAGATCCTGATGCGCGACTGCCGTCTGGTCTGTCCGGATGCCCTCTACATGGGCGTCGGCGGCACGTATGACGTCTTTACCGGCCACGTTAAGCGTGCGCCCAAGGTCTGGCAAAATCTGGGGTTGGAGTGGCTGTACCGGCTGCTATCGCAACCGACGCGCATTAAACGACAGATCCGTCTGCTTCGCTACCTCGCCTGGCATTACACCGGGAAAATGTAATCAAAATGTAGCGCGATATGCTATTCGCGCTGCAACTCGCCTGCAAAACTGCTGATAATCTGTGCAATGCATTCATTTTTTTAATGCATCGTTTGCCATTTGGCAGATTTTAAGAAACCATTCGCTCCGTATTTTAGTACCCCTAAAAAACAATACCCGGTCTTAAGCCGGGAAACAGCAAACACAATCGAGGATCTATGGCAGAGAAAAAACCGGAGCTACAGCGTGGGCTGGAAGCTCGTCATATTGAACTGATAGCGCTGGGCGGCACTATCGGCGTGGGCCTGTTTATGGGCTCCGCAAGTACGCTCAAATGGGCAGGCCCTTCCGTATTACTGGCGTATATTATCGCCGGGCTGTTTGTTTTCTTCATTATGCGTTCCATGGGCGAAATGCTCTTCCTGGAGCCGGTAACCGGCTCCTTCGCCGTATACGCGCATCGTTATATGAGCCCGTTCTTCGGCTACCTGACGGCCTGGTCATACTGGTTTATGTGGATGGCGGTGGGCATCTCTGAGATCACCGCGATAGGGGTTTACGTCCAGTTCTGGTTCCCGGACATGGTCCAGTGGATACCCGCGCTCATTGCCGTGGGGCTGGTGGCGCTGGCAAACCTGGCCGCCGTGCGCCTTTACGGTGAAATTGAGTTCTGGTTCGCAATGATCAAAGTCACCACGATTATCGTGATGATTGTCGTCGGCCTGGGCGTGATTTTCTTCGGCTTTGGCAACGGTGGACACGCTATCGGCTTCGGCAACCTGACCGAAAACGGTGGCTTCTTCGCCGGCGGCTGGAAGGGCTTCCTGACGGCGCTGTGTATCGTTGTGGCCTCGTATCAGGGCGTGGAGCTGATCGGTATTACCGCCGGTGAAGCGAAAAACCCGCAGGTCACGCTGCGTAGCGCAGTAGGCAAAGTGCTGTGGCGTATCCTGATTTTCTATGTGGGCGCGATCTTCGTCATCGTGACCATCTTCCCGTGGAACGAAATTGGCACGACCGGTAGCCCGTTTGTATTAACCTTCGCCAAAATTGGTATCACGGCGGCGGCGGGTATCATCAACTTTGTGGTCCTGACGGCAGCGTTGTCAGGCTGTAACAGTGGGATGTACAGCTGCGGGCGTATGCTCTATGCGCTCTCGAAGAACAACCAGCTGCCTGCGGCAATGAGCAAAGTCTCACGTGCCGGGGTGCCGGTGGCGGGGGTGGCGGTCTCCATAGTGATCCTGCTGATTGGCTCTTGCCTGAATTACATCATTCCTAACCCGCAGCGCGTGTTCGTTTACGTCTACAGCGCCAGCGTACTGCCGGGCATGGTGCCGTGGTTTGTCATCCTCATCAGCCAGCTGCGTTTCCGCCAGGCGCATAAAAAGGCGATTGAAAGCCATCCGTTCCGCTCAATTCTGTTCCCCTATGCGAACTATTTGACGATGGCGTTCCTGATTTGCGTATTAATCGGGATGTACTTTAATGAAGATACCCGCATGTCGCTGTTTGTCGGGGTGATCTTCCTTGCGGCTGTAACGGCTGCATATAAGCTTTTTGGCCTGGGCCGCCGTGCTACCACGCAGAAAGTGGAGGAATAAGCGGCAAAATGTGCAAACCATAACCAAACGCGCATTTTTTTCAAAAAAGCACTAGACAGCGGGGACGGAGGTACGTAATATCCAGCCCCGCAACGGCGCTAAGCGCCCGTAGCTCAGCTGGATAGAGCGCTGCCCTCCGGAGGCAGAGGTCTCAGGTTCGAATCCTGTCGGGCGCACCATTTACCCGGTGCTGGAGCTGCGGTGGTCTGAGAAGTAGTCAGTACCGCGTGAGTTAAGAATACAGTGGTGGCTATAGCTCAGTTGGTAGAGCCCTGGATTGTGATTCCAGTTGTCGTGGGTTCGAATCCCATTAGCCACCCCATTATTTGAAAGAGTTGTGAATTGCGAAGGTGGCGGAATTGGTAGACGCGCTAGCTTCAGGTGTTAGTGTCCTTTGGATGTGGGGGTTCGAGTCCCCCCCCTCGCACCACGACTTTTTAAATGAATTGAACTAAAAATTCAAAAAAGCAGTACATCGGCGAGTAGCGCAGCTTGGTAGCGCAACTGGTTTGGGACCAGTGGGTCGGAGGTTCGAATCCTCTCTCGCCGACCAATTTTGAACCCCGCTTCGGCGGGGTTTTTTGTTTTCTGCGATTCTTCATCCCTGTCGTCTTTTCCCAACAACGTCCTTTTTCATTGTCGCAATCCAGCGACATACAACTCATTGAAAGATAGATAAAAAACCAGTTATGCGTTTTGCTGTCTCCTCCTGGCGACATATTCCCGTCTTTTCCCGATACGTTCTAGTGCTTAAGACGGCGCTTAACAGCATAATTTCCTTTTATCTTAAAATGTTGCGTCATGTAAAAGTTCTGGGTGTCATGTTGGCACGTTACGTGCAATAATATGCGTGTAGATGCTCATTCCATCTCTTATGTTCGCCTTAGTGCCTCATAAACTCAGGAATGACGCAGAGCCATTTACGGTGCTTATCGTCCACTGACAGATGTCGCTTCGGCCTCATCAGACACCATGGACACAACGTTGAGTGAAGCACCAAATATGTTGTCTTACAGACCTGTTTTAACGCCTGCTTTTATAGCAGGCGTTTTTTTATGCCTTATTCCCTGTACCTGCGCATGATCAGGGCGACCAACAGTAGGGCGGCTGACGAGACCGTATAGAGCGCCTGCACTGAGCCAAACTCAACTGCCACCATTGCTGCAATGCCGGTGAACAGCGAGGCGCTGAGCGTTTGCCAGCGCCAGGCTTTACCGCTGGCTGAAGCGGTTTGCGTGAAATGAAAACTACTGAGTACGCCAAACGTGCCCGCTGCGAAGAGAACATTCGAGGCCAGATGCGCGATAAAGATCATGCCCAGCGCACATGCCGTCCACCCGGATAAAAACGGCAGCACACCATAACCAGTTAGAAAGATGCCGAGACAAAGGATGATTCGCGGCGTGTGAGCGGAAAAGCGCGTCAGGCTCTCTTTTTTTAGCAGCATGGGGCCGCAAAGTTGTCCCATGCTTCTCGCGAAAAGCAGAGGCAAAGCAAGGCCCGCCGCATCCTGAGGATGGAGTTGCTGCGCCAGTGCCGGAAGAAGTGCCATGGCAGGTGAGCCAACGGCTGCCAGCGCCGGTAAAATGAGCAGGCTGCGTTTTTGCCGAACGGTCAGCGTCTGCCAGCGTAGTGGTGCGGGGGCTTCCTCTTCACCGGAGAGCGGTAGCAATGGCGCAGAAAACCGACGTCCAGCCAGCCATAGCAGTAACAGTGACCCGAAAAAGCTCGCGGCATCAATAGCCAGCAAGGTAAACACGGAGGTCTGCTGGAACAGCACCACGCCGAGTCCGGTACCTAATAATACCTGAGAAGCAAAAATCACATTTTCCAGACAGGTCGCAGCAGGCAGCTCTGCTTCGCTAAGTCCGCGCTTAAAGAGCAATGTCAGCGCGGGCCAACTCATCCCGCTGAGCAGCGCTTCGGTGGATTGCACAGCGAGTAATGCGGCAACGCTGTGGTAACCCACGCCAAGCAGGGGAAAGAGCAGGGCGAGCAAGCCTAGTCCCTCGGTCAGTATCAGCAGGGAGATCGGAGAACAGCGTGAGCACAGCTTTTCACCGATCGTGCTGCCGATGAATCCGGGTACCGTAGCGAAAAGAAAAGCGAGAGTAAGCAGAGCGGGCGGGGCTGACCATGCTAACAGCAAACCGAAGACCACAACCTGGGTTAGACCATTCCCCAGTGAAGAAAAGATAAAAGCACAGGCAAGCAGGCGTAGCCAGCGGTGGCAGCGCAGCGCTTGGATAAGCGCATACAAAAGCGAGTTCATTGAGATTTCCTTTCAAAAACGATTTAGTCCACGCTGCAAAATGTGCGCGTGTGTGAAAAAAGGTTAATGAAAAGACATCGTTACATTGGCGGATTCGTTTGCGGATGTGGGTGAAAAGAATGTAGCAGGAGAAAGACGATAAAAAAAGGAGGCCCTCTGGCCTCCTTTTTATTTACTGCTGCGTACCGTTATTTTGCAGCGTCAATAGCAATCCATCACGACGCATGGCGGCTGCCTCTTCCGGCTTATGCTGCTTGTCCAGCGTATCGGCAAGCCATGCGTAGTCGAAGGCATCCGGACGCTGTTTCAGCGCCGCGCGGAAGGCGAGGCTCGCCTCCTGCCATTCTCCGTGCTTCATCAGCGATTGACCAAGCGTGCTCCACAGCAGCGGGCGGTCACCGACGGTTTTAATCTGCTGACGCAGCACTTTTTCGATTTGCTCTGGATTATTGGTTTTCAGGCGCGGGATCACCATCACCAGGCGATCGTCGTACTGGCGCTTCAGACCGTCGAGAAGGATCTCCTGAGCCGTGTCATGGTCGTCACATTCAATAAGATGTTCCGCCATGGCAACCTGCAGAGGAACCTGCTGACGCGTTTTACGGCTCTGATTCTTCCACCACGTTTTCAGACCGTCGCTGCCCAGGTCGGCGCGCGCCTGATCCATCAGGCCAATCCATGCCAGACGCTGAAGCTTATCACGATGTTCATCGTCGCCTACCTCGGCCTTCGCCATTGACGGAATGATGTCCAGCAGCGAGCCCCAGGCGCCGGTACGAATATACGCCTGCTCGGCAAGACGCAGCACTTCCGGATGACGTGGCGCGACTTCGAGCAGGCGATCGATACCGTGGCGAGCCGCGTGATTTTCATTGCGCGCCAGCTGCAGACGAACGCGCGTGATTTCTACCGGAATCGGGTCACCATGAGCCAGCTCTGCCGCCCGCTCCAGATGCTGATTGGCACGGGCTTCGTCACCGCGCTGCTGCGCCGCTTCGGCTGCGAGCAGATAATTCACCACCGGCTGTTCGGCATGGTCGGCGTTTTTTGACATCAGCTTTTCTACCTGCTGATAATCGCCTTCGGCCAGTTTCAGCAGCGCTTGCTCCGTTTGCTTACGGGCACGACGGCGCTTACGGCCAACGAACCAGCCGCGCGTGTGGGCACCGGTGCGGAAAATACGGCGCAGGATCCACTCGATCGCAAACAGCACCACCACGCCGAGGATCAGAATGATCGTCAGGCCCGTTACGCTGGTTTCGATGTTGTAGTTATCGGTCTGGATCAGGACGTAACCCTGATGGCCCGCAAGCATGGGGCCCAGCACGATCCCGGCGATCAGCAGGATGAAGAGTAATAAAACTTTTAGCATCATTACTCTCCTTGCGGTGCGCTTTCAGGCGCCGGAGCCGGAGCTGGTGCCGCTCCGCCCGACGGCTCTGCCGGCACGCCCGGCTGCGCCAGCAGGTTACGTACGCGCGTCTGCATCAGCTTCTCCAGAATCGGCTGGCTGGCCAGCTTATCCGGCACGTTCATGGTGATGTTCTGCTGGCTCAGCTTATCAATGTCTTCGAGGAAGGCGGTGGTCGTCGCATCATCGGTGTTGTAGTAGGCGCGTACCCACGTTGAGACGTTATCCAGTGCCTGTTTGTAGGTCTCTTCCTGATGACGCGGTACGGCCTGAGCCGCTACCAGCAGGCGGGAACGAATGTTCTCGCGCAGATAGATATCCTGGTTCGGCGCCAGCAGAGGCACGGCGGTTTCGTCGCGACGGCGAATAGTAATGAAGCTGTCCATAAAGTTCTGCCAGCTTTTCTGCAGGTTTATGCGCCATTCGCTCAGGGAGCTGGAAAGCTCGGTACCGTCGGAATCCATCGGGGAGTCGTCGTCGTTATTATCCGCCAGCTGCAGGTTATCAATCTGATTCGAAAGCTGGTTCACCTTGAGGATAATGCCGTCGTAATCCACCTGCGAGACGGCGGAGAGGCTGGCGATGTCTTCGGTAATCGCGCGACGGGCCGCGATGAGGCTCGGGTCGTTCATGTCTGCCAGGCTCGCATCGGCGCTTTTCAGCAGCGCGGCGGCAGTGGTGACGTCCTGATCGCTCCAGAGCTTACGTCCGGCGAGCTTCACCAGGAAGTCCGCCTGCGACAGCAGCCAGGTTTTGGCATCGGTGCCGGAAATCGTGGCGACTTTCTGCTGCACGTCGCCCAGCTGTTTGGTCAGCTCTTCCTGTTTGCTGTTCGCCTCGGCAAGCGCGGCGGCCTGCTGCTTAATCACCGCTTCCAGCTCGGTTTTCTGCGTCTCCTGCGCTTTTTGCAGGGCGGTGAGCTGATTCACCAGCGCATCGCTGGTGGACGTTTGATTAGCACCCTGTTGCTTCACCAGACCGTACAGGCCAACCCCTGCTGCCAGCGCAATGGCGATGGCAATCGCGCTCAGCGTGAGGCTCGTTTTATTGCTGCCGTTTTTCTTCTCAGCGGTTTTCTCTGTCGTCTCTGGCTGTGGCGTCGTCTCCACAGTCTCCCTGGTCTCTTCAACCACGGCGGAGGATTTGTCGTGTTCCGTCATTATGGCTTCCCATTTGAGAGTTATTGTAATGCGCGCAGCAGCGCATCGTTGTCGGCGTTATCAGCGATCCGAATATCCTGCCAGCCCAGTTCCCGGGCCTGGTTCGCCAGACGCTCACTGACGACCAGAAGCCGACAGCGGAGTAACCAGTTTTCGCGATACCAAAGCGGTATCAGCGACCAAAGCTGTTGTAACATTTCACCGCTGGTGACCACCAGCGTATTAACGCCGCGCGCGTGCCAGCGCATCGCCTCTTCCGCGCCATCGTAGTGTTTTGCACAGCGCTGATAACACTCAATGAACGTTACGTCTGCACCACGTTCACGCAGCGTTTCGCCCAACAGTTCGCGGCCACCATTACCGCGTAAAATGAGCGCACGCTTTCCGGCAATAGTTTGTAATTCAGGTAATTGTAGCAAGACTTCACTGATTTCCCGATCTAACGGGTAACGAACGTCCGCGCTGCTTACGGTATGCAGCGCCAGTGCCGTTGTGCGGCCAATCGCAAAATAGCGGGGGGCGGTTGGCCAGGTCAAACCCTGCTGTTGCAGCTGCGCGTGGGCAAATTCCACGGCATGTTGCGACAGCGCAAACAGCAGGTCGCCTTCCTGAAGGGTATTCATCTGGTCGGCGAGCGCAGAGAGCTCCCGACCGGGGGAGAATTCAATGAGCGGAAAACTCCAGGCCACCTGCCCCAGTGCGCGCAGACGGCTCACTAACTGCTCTCCTGCGGGAGAAGGGCGGGTGACGAGAATACTCATGCAGGGGGCTCTCCATTATAAACGTCAGCCAGAATCTCGCGGGCGCCGTTATCCAGCAGCTCTTCAGCCAGCGACACGCCAAGCTGCTCGGCATCTTGCGCTTTACCGCGACGTTCGCCGCGTACCATCAGCGAACCGTCCGGGGCGCCCACCAGCGCGCGCAGCCACAGTTCGCCATCTGTTAATTCAGCATAGCTGCCAATCGGTACCTGGCATCCCCCTTCGAGGCGGGTATTCATTGCACGCTCGGCTTTTACGCGAATAGCGGTCTCGTCGTGGTTCAGCGGCGCGAGCAGTTCGCGGGTACGCGCATCGTCCAGACGGCACTCGATGCCGACGGCACCCTGACCCACGGCCGGCAGCGACAGTTCTGGCGGCATCGCCACGCGAATACGCGACTCCAGCCCCAGACGCTTCAGGCCGGCAACGGCGAGGATAATGGCATCGTAATCGCCGTTATCCAGCTTGCCCAGACGCGTGCCGACGTTACCGCGCAGCGAGCGAATGATTAGGTCAGGACGACGCTCCGCCAGCTGACACTGACGGCGTAAACTGGACGTGCCAACCACGCTCCCTTCCGGCAGCGCGTCGAGGGAGTCATAGTGGTTAGAGACAAACGCATCGCGCGGATCTTCGCGCTCGCAGATAGTCACCAGCCCCAGCCCTTCCGGGAACTCGACGGGCACGTCTTTCATCGAATGTACGGCGATATCGGCGCGGTTCTCAAGCAATGCCAGTTCCAGCTCTTTGACAAACAGGCCTTTGCCGCCCACTTTCGCCAGGGGCGTATCGAGGATCACGTCACCGCGCGTGACCATCGGCACCAGCTCGACGCGCAATCCACTGTGGCAGGCTTCGAGGCGCTGCTTCACATAATGTGCCTGCCAGAGCGCGAGAGGGCTTTGGCGTGTGGCAATTCTCAAAACATTGTCTAACATGCTTGTTACCGTCATTATCAATCGCTAACCATCCTAACATTGTTGACTCTGGGATGGCAGTTTTACGGTTGATGAAGCGCGAGAGGGACAAGGCGGCGTATTCGTCAGCCATAGCCGTATTCAGGAATTTACACGTACAGAACGGTGCTACACTTGTATGTAGCGCATCTTTCTTTACGGTCAACCGGCAAGGTGTTAAATTGATCACGTTTTAGACCATTTTTTCGTCGCTACCACCAAAAATGATAAGGGCGAAAAAGGGTAACGGTTATCTTTTTGAAATACTGCGGGTCCGCTGTTATTCGTGTTTTGAATAGCTTGCGACACCCGGAAACATCAGGCGATACGTCTTGTACCTCTATATTGAGACTCTGAAACAGAGACTGGATGCCATTAATCAACTGCGTGTGGATCGCGCGCTTGCTGCCATGGGCCCTGCTTTCCAGCAGGTATACAGTCTGCTGCCGACATTATTGCACTATCACCATCCGCTAATGCCTGGCTACCTTGACGGTAACGTTCCCCAGGGCATTTGCCTTTTCACGCCTGATGAAACCCAACAGCATTACCTGAACGAGCTGGAACTCTACCGCGGCATGCCGCCACAGGAGTCTCCGAAAGGTGAACTGCCGATTACCGGCGTTTACTCTATGGGGAGCACCTCATCGGTAGGGCAAAGCTGTTCTTCGGACCTGGACATCTGGGTCTGCCATCAGTCCTGGCTCGATAACGACGAGCGTCAGCTGCTGCAGCGCAAGTGCAGCCTGCTGGAGAGCTGGGCGGCCTCGCTCGGCGTGGAAGTAAGCTTCTTCCTGATTGATGAAAACCGTTTCCGCCATAACGAAAGCGGCAGTCTGGGTGGTGAGGACTGCGGCTCGACTCAGCACATCTTATTGCTGGATGAATTTTACCGTACTGCTGTGCGTCTGGCCGGGAAGCGTATTCTGTGGAATATGGTCCCTTGCGAAGAAGAAGAGCATTACGATGACTACGTCATGTCGCTTTACGCGCAGGGCGTACTGACGCCAAACGAATGGCTGGACCTCGGCGGTCTGAGCTCTCTGTCAGCCGAAGAGTATTTTGGCGCAAGCCTCTGGCAGCTTTATAAAAGTATCGACTCACCGTACAAAGCGGTGCTGAAAACGCTGCTGCTGGAAGCTTATTCCTGGGAATACCCCACGCCGCGCCTGCTGGCGAAAGATATCAAGCAGCGTTTGCACGACGGGGAGATCGTCTCCTTCGGGCTGGACGCCTACTGCATGATGCTGGAGCGCGTGACCGAATACCTGAAAGCCATTGATGACACCACGCGTCTTGACCTGGTGCGTCGATGTTTCTATCTCAAAGTCTGTGAGAAATTGAGTCGCGAGCGCGCCTGCGTGGGCTGGCGTCGTGAAGTGGTCAGTCAGTTAGTGAAAGAGTGGGGATGGGACGAAGCGCGTTTGTCCATGCTCGACAACCGGGCCAACTGGAAAATCGATCAGGTGCGTGAAGCGCACAACGAACTGCTCGATGCGATGATGCAGAGCTACCGTAACCTGATCCGCTTTGCGCGCCGTAACAACCTCAGCGTTTCCGCCAGCCCGCAGGACATCGGGGTGTTGACCCGTAAGCTGTACGCCGCGTTTGAAGCGCTGCCGGGTAAAGTCACCCTGGTTAACCCGCAGATTTCGCCAGACCTGTCAGAACCGAACCTGACCTTTATCTATGTGCCGCCGGGCCGCGCGAACCGCACCGGGTGGTATCTGTATAACCGTGCGCCAAGCATGGATTCGATCGTCAGCCATCAGCCGCTGGAATATAACCGCTACCTGAACAAGCTGGTGGCCTGGGCCTGGTTCAACGGCCTGCTGACCTCGCGCACGCGCCTGTTTATCAAAGGCAACGAGGTGGTTGATCTCGCTAAGCTGCAGGAGATGGTCGCGGATGTGTCGCACCACTTCCCGCTGCGTCTGCCTGCCCCAACGCCGAAAGCGCTCTACAGCCCGTGCGAGATTCGCCATCTGGCGATTATCGTCAACCTGGAATACGACCCGACGGCGGCCTTCCGCAATCAGGTGGTTCACTTTGACTTCCGCAAGCTGGACGTCTTCAGCTTTGGCGAGCAGCAAAACTGTCTGGTGGGCAGCGTGGATCTGCTGTACCGCAACTCGTGGAACGAAGTGCGTACCCTGCATTTCAACGGCGAGCAGGCGATGATCGAAGCGCTGAAAACCATTCTCGGCAAGATGCACCAGGATGCCGCCCCGCCGGACAGCGTCGAAGTGTTCTGCTATAGCCAGCACCTGCGCGGTTTAATTCGTACCCGCGTGCAGCAGCTGGTTTCTGAGTGTATCGAACTGCGTCTCTCCAGCACCCGTCAGGAGACCGGACGCTTCAAAGCGCTGCGCGTCTCCGGTCAGACCTGGGGCCTGTTCTTCGAGCGCCTGAACGTGTCGGTACAGAAGCTGGAAAACGCCATCGAGTTCTACGGCGCGATTTCGCACAACAAGCTGCATGGCCTGTCGGTGCAGGTGGAAACTAATCACGTTAAGCTGCCGCAGGTGGTGGACGGATTCGCCAGCGAAGGGATTATCCAGTTCTTCTTTGAAGAGTCGGGCGAGGATGCCGGGTTTAACATCTATATTCTGGATGAGACCAACCGCGCCGAGGTGTATCACCACTGTGAAGGCAGTAAAGAGGAGCTGGTGCGCGACGTCAGCCGCTTCTACTCCTCTTCGCATGACCGTTTCACCTACGGCTCAAGCTTTATCAACTTTAACCTGCCGCAGTTCTACCAGATTGTGAACGTCGACGGTCGTACGCAGGTGATCCCGTTCCGGACCCAGGCCGTAACGCCTGCCGCGCCTGCCAATCAGGAAACCGCGCCGCTGTTGCAGCAGTATTTCTCCTGAGCCTTTTCGCCGGGTGGCGCTGACGCTTACCCGGCCTACGGTTCGAGCCGTTGTAGGCCCGGTAAGGCGCAGCCGCCACCGGGCAACAAAACTACCTGAAACTCACAGCCTCACCCGCCTGCGCGGTCGCGGCCTGTTCCAGCAGATCCCAGAACGTGACGCCGCTGCGGTCGCAAACCCACTCCCCGTCTTTCAGATCGAAATGATAGCCGCCCTGTTTCGCGGCCAGCCAGACCTGGTGAAGCGGCTCCTGGCGGTTAATAATAATTTTGCTGCCATTTTCGAAGCTCAGGGTCAGAATGCCGCCGTTGATTTCACAATCGATATCGCTGTCGCCGTCCCAGTCGTCAAGACGCTCTTCGATGGTCATCCACAGGTTGTCGGCAAGGCGATGGAATTCACTGTCGTTCATGGTTTTGTTCCTGTTTTTCGTGATGCCGGCAGTATAACCCTAAATAATTCCCGTTGCAGGAAAGCGGCAAACTCTTGCTTTTGTGTCTTCTCCTGCGATGATAGAAACAGATTTGAACTTACGGGCAACTTTATAATGAAAAACGCTTTCCGAACGCTTGCCGTTCTCATCACGCTGTTTAGCCTGACTGGCTGCGGACTGAAGGGACCACTGTACTTCCCACCTGCGGATAAAACCGCGCCGCCGCCGACGAAACCCGTGCAAAGCGGCATTGAGTCTACCACGCCAAATACTAACGATCGTGGCGACAACGGTGGCCCGACTCAGGTTAATCTCTGACGACAACGTTCTGTACCCGCGCAATGGAGCAAATGATGCAGTTCTCTAAAATGCATGGCCTTGGCAACGATTTTATGGTCGTCGACGCGGTAACGCAGAATGTGTTTTTCTCCCCGGAACTGATCCGTCGCCTGGCGGATCGGCATCTGGGCGTGGGGTTCGATCAGCTGCTGGTGGTCGAGCCACCGTACGATCCCGACCTCGATTTCCACTACCGTATTTTTAACGCGGACGGCAGCGAAGTTAACCAGTGCGGAAACGGCGCGCGCTGTTTTGCCCGCTTTGTCCGCCTGAAAGGGCTGACCAACAAGCGTGATATTCGCGTCAGCACGGCCAATGGTCGCATGGTGCTCAGCGTCACCGATGATGAACTGGTGCGCGTGAACATGGGCGAGCCTAACTTCGAGCCCTCCGTCGTGCCGTTTCGCGCAAACAAAGCGGAAAAGACCTATATTATGCGTGCGGCCGAGCAGACAGTATTGTGCGGCGTCGTCTCAATGGGTAACCCACACTGCGTGATTCAGGTTGATGATGTGGAAACCGCCGCGGTTGAAACGCTCGGCCCGGTGCTGGAAAGCCACGAGCGTTTCCCGGAGCGCGCGAACATCGGCTTTATGCAGGTGGTGAAGCGCGAGCACATTCGCCTGCGGGTTTACGAGCGCGGCGCGGGCGAGACTCAGGCCTGCGGAAGCGGTGCCTGTGCTGCGGTGGCCGTGGGCATCTCTCAGGGGTTACTGGCAGAAGAGGTTCGCGTGGAGTTACCGGGCGGTCGGCTTGATATCGCCTGGAAAGGACCGGGTCATCCACTGTATATGACTGGCCCGGCGGCACATGTCTATGACGGGTTTATCCATCTATGAAACAACCAGGGGAAGAACTGCAGGAAACAGTGACGGAACTGGACGACAGAGCTGTTGTTGATTATCTGCTGCGCAATCCTGAGTTTTTTATTCGCAATGCACGCGTCGTCGAAGAGATGCGCGTGCCGCATCCGGTTCGCGGGACCGTGTCGCTGGTCGAATGGCACATGGCGCGCTCGCGCAACCACATCAATCAGCTTGAAGAGAACATGACGCTGCTGATGGAGCAGGCCAGCACCAACGAAAGCCTGTTCTATCGTCTGCTGCACCTGCAGGCGCGTCTGGCGTCGGCGCACAGCCTTGACGAGTTCCTCAGCCGCTTTCACCGCTGGGCCCGGGAGCTGGGGCTGGCAGGCGCAACGATTCGTCTGTTCCCTGACCGCTGGCGCATTGGCGCGCCGTCGGGGTTTACCCATCTGGCGCTCAGCCGTCAGGCGTTTGAACCGCTGCGCATTCAGCGTCTGGGCCATGAGCACCACTATCTGGGGCCGCTGAACGGGCCTGAGCTGCTGGTGGTATTACCGGAAGCCAAAGCGATTGGCTCGGTGGCGATGTCGCTGATGGGGCGCGATGGCGATCTGGGGGTCATGTTATTTACCAGCCGCGACGCGCATCACTATGAGCAGGGGCAAGCCACGCACCTGCTGCAGGAGATCGCCCTGATGCTGCCCGAGCTGCTGGAGCGCTGGATTGAGCGCGTATGACGGACGGACTGCTCGCCACTGACGTTTCGCGCTTTCTGCGCTATCTGGGCGTGGAGCGTCAGCTTAGCCCCATTACCCTGCTCAACTACCAGCGTCAGCTTGATGCCATCATGCAGATTGCCGACGAAATCGGCCTGAAAAGCTGGCAACAATGTGACGCTGCGACGGTACGCGGGTTCGTCGTGCGTAGCCGTAAAAAAAATCTCAGCCCGGCGAGCCTGGCACTCAGGCTCTCAGCGCTGCGCAGTTTCTTCGACTGGCTGGTCAGCCAGGGGGGCTTAAAAGCCAACCCGGCAAAGGGGATCGCCACGCCGAAAGCGCCGCGCCATCTGCCTAAAAATATCGACGTCGATGACGTAAACCGCCTGCTGGATATCGACCTTAACGATCCGCTGGCCGTGCGCGACCGCGCGATGCTGGAGGTGATGTACGGCGCAGGCCTGCGTCTGTCTGAACTCGTCAACCTTGACCTCAAGCATCTCGATCTGGAATCTGGTGAAGTGTGGGTGATGGGTAAGGGCAGCAAAGAGCGCCGTCTGCCGATTGGCCGCAACGCGGTCTCCTGGATTGAGCACTGGCTTGACCTACGCGGGCTGTTTGGCAGCGAAGAGGATGCGCTGTTCCTGTCGAAACTCGGCAAACGGATCTCGGCGCGTAACGTGCAGAAGCGCTTTGCGGAGTGGGGCATTAAGCAGGGGCTGAACAGCCACGTTCACCCGCACAAGCTGCGCCACTCCTTTGCGACACACATGCTTGAGTCGAGCGGCGATCTGCGCGGCGTGCAGGAACTGCTTGGCCACGCAAATCTGTCGACCACTCAAATCTATACCCACTTAGACTTCCAACACCTTGCCTCGGTGTATGACGCGGCGCATCCACGCGCCAAACGGGGGAAATAATGCGTTTTTACCGCCCACTTGGTCAGATCTCGGCCCTGACGTTTGACCTTGATGACACCCTTTATGACAACCGCGAGGTGATCCTGCGTACCGAGCAGGAGTCGCTGGCGTTTGTGCAGAACTATCATCCCGCGCTGAAAGCGATACAGAACAAGGATTTTCAGAAGCTGCGTCAGTCCCTGCGTGAGACCGAGCCGGACATTTACCACGACGTGACCGAATGGCGTCGTCGTGCGGTTGAGCAGGCGATGCTCAACGTGGGCCTGAGCGTGCAGGACGCGGCCATCGGGGCCGAAGCGGCAATGGAAAACTTCGCCAAATGGCGCAGCCGTATCGACGTGCCGCAGGAAACCCACGAGACGCTGGCGAAGCTTGCCGAAAAGTGGCCGCTGGTGGCCATCACCAACGGCAATGCCCAGCCCGAGCTGTTTGGCCTCAGCGATTACTTTGAATTTGTGCTGCGCGCAGGCCCTCACGGGCGCGCGAAGCCGTTCAGCGATATGTACCATCTGGCGGCGGATAAGCTTAACCTGCCGCTGGGTAACATTCTGCACGTGGGGGATGACCTGACCACGGACGTGGCCGGGGCTATTCGCTGCGGCATGCAGGCCTGCTGGATCAAGCCGGAAAACGCCGACCTGATGACCACGCTGGACAGTCGTCTTCTGCCGCACGTGGAAATTTCACGGTTGGCATCCCTCACGACGCTGATATAATCACCAGTAATATTGTATAAATTACCAGGGGTTTGCAGTTGTAGGCCCGGTAAGCGAAGCGCCACCGGGCGTTTTGCTGTGTTCCTGAATACTATGTGACGGTGCCAATGGACGTTTCTTACCTGCTCGACAGCCTTAATGACAAACAGCGTGACGCGGTTGCCGCCTCGCGCACCAACATGCTGGTGCTGGCTGGGGCGGGCAGTGGTAAGACGCGCGTGCTGGTACACCGTATTGCCTGGCTGCAGAGCGTGGAGAACTGCTCACCGTACTCCATTATGGCGGTGACGTTTACCAACAAGGCGGCGGCAGAGATGCGCCACCGTATTGCCCAACTGATGGGCACCAGCCAGGGCGGCATGTGGGTCGGCACCTTCCACGGCCTGGCGCACCGCCTGCTGCGCGCGCACCATATGGACGCCAACCTGCCGCAGGATTTCCAGATCCTCGACAGCGAAGACCAGCTCCGCTTGCTGAAGCGCCTGATCAAGGCGATGAACCTCGACGAGAAGCAGTGGCCGCCGCGTCAGGCGATGTGGTACATCAACGGCCAGAAAGACGAGGGGCTGCGCCCGCACCACATTCAGAGCTTCGGCAACCCGGTCGAGCAGACCTGGCAGAACGTCTACAAGGCCTATCAGGAAGCGTGCGATCGCGCCGGTCTGGTGGATTTCGCCGAGCTGCTGCTGCGCGCCCACGAGCTGTGGCTCAACAAGCCGCACATCCTGCAGCACTACCGTGAACGCTTCACCAATATCCTGGTGGACGAATTCCAGGATACCAACAACATCCAGTACGCGTGGATCCGCCTGCTGGCCGGTGATACCGGCAAGGTGATGATCGTGGGCGATGATGACCAGTCGATTTACGGCTGGCGCGGGGCGCAGGTGGAGAACATCCAGCGCTTCCTCAACGATTTCCCCGGCGCGGAAACCATCCGTCTGGAGCAGAACTACCGCTCCACCAGCAACATCCTGAGCGCGGCCAACGCCCTGATTGAAAACAACAACGGGCGTCTGGGTAAAAAGCTGTGGACCGACGGCGTCGACGGCGAACCGATTTCGATTTACTGCGCCTTCAACGAGCTCGACGAAGCCCGCTTCGTGGTGAACCGCATAAAAACCTGGCAGGACAACGGCGGCGCGCTGGAGCAGTGCGCCATTCTCTACCGCAGCAACGCCCAGTCGCGCGTGCTGGAAGAGGCGCTCCTGCAGGTGAGCATGCCGTACCGCATTTATGGCGGCATGCGCTTCTTCGAACGCCAGGAAATCAAAGATGCGCTGTCGTATCTGCGCCTCATTGCGAACCGTAACGACGACGCGGCGTTTGAGCGCGTGGTCAATACGCCGACCCGCGGGATTGGCGACCGCACGCTGGACGTGGTGCGTCAGGCCTCGCGCGATCGCCAACTGACGCTGTGGCAGGCGTGCCGCGAGCTGCTGCAGGAAAAAGCCCTCGCCGGGCGCGCCGCCAGCGCGTTACAGCGCTTCCTTGAGCTGATTGACGCCCTGGCGCAGGAAACCGTCGATATGCCGCTGCACGTGCAGACCGACCGGGTGATTAAAGACTCCGGCCTGCGCACCATGTACGAGCAGGAAAAGGGCGAGAAGGGCCAGACCCGTATTGAGAACTTAGAGGAACTGGTCACGGCAACGCGCCAGTTCAGCTATAACGAAGAAGACGAAGACCTGATGCCGCTGCAGGCGTTCCTCTCCCACGCCGCGCTGGAAGCGGGCGAAGGGCAGGCGGATACCTGGCAGGATGCGGTTCAGCTGATGACCCTGCACTCCGCCAAAGGCCTGGAGTTCCCGCAGGTGTTTATTGTCGGGATGGAAGAGGGGATGTTCCCGAGCCAGATGTCGCTGGATGAGGGCGGTCGTCTGGAAGAGGAGCGTCGTCTGGCCTACGTGGGCGTGACGCGCGCGATGCAAAAGCTGACGCTGACCTATGCCGAAACCCGCCGCCTGTACGGTAAAGAGGTTTATCACCGTCCGTCGCGCTTTATCGGCGAACTGCCGGAGGAGTGCGTGGAAGAGGTGCGTCTGCGGGCGAGCATCAGCCGTCCGGTCAGCCATCAGCGCATGGGCTCGCCGATTGCGGAAACCGACACCGGCTATAAGCTGGGCCAGCGCGTGCGCCATTCGAAGTTTGGCGAAGGTACCATTGTGAATCTGGAAGGCAGCGGCGAGCACAGCCGTCTGCAGGTGGCGTTCCAGGGGCAGGGGATCAAATGGCTGGTGGCGGCCTATGCGAAGCTGGAAACAGTCTAACATTCAGAAAAATATAATTATTTTGTAATAATCTGCTAGCCTTATACAGTGAAGGTCAATTAATGCCCTTCAGCGTTCCGTTGCGTGTTGACGCCACAGTTATAGCTGGCGTAACATGCGCGCACGATTACGCTAAGAGGACATTCGCCTTGGACACACCCAGTAGATACTGGCTCAATTCCCTGTCATCCAGGAACAACTCCTAAGGCTATCTCCTCTTGCTGATGGCCTTAGTGGTTGTCAGCGACCTGCATTATTCCCGTCGCGCTGAGTCAGGCTGTTTAATGGTCTGAAACCCAATTTGTTTCTGTGTGCCCACCGAACTGTCCGATATTTTTTGCATTGGGAGTCCCGGTCATGTTGAGCGCATTTCAACTCGAAAATAACCGACTGACTCGGCTTGAAGCCGAAGAGTCACAGCCCCTCATTGATGCCGTATGGGTGGATCTGGTCGAGCCGGACGACGATGAGCGCCTTCGCGTACAATCTGAGCTGGGGCAAAGCCTGGCAACCCGCCCGGAACTGGAAGACATCGAAGCATCCGCGCGTTTTTTTGAAGACGAAGACGGGCTGCATATTCACTCCTTCTTCTTCTTTGAAGATGCGGAAGACCACGCGGGTAACTCCACCGTGGCGTTTACCATTCGCGACGGCCGTCTGTTTACCCTGCGCGAGCGCGAGCTGCCGGCATTCCGTCTTTACCGCATGCGCGCCCGCAGCCAGGCAATGGTGGACGGTAACGCTTACGAGCTGCTGCTCGATCTGTTCGAGACCAAAATTGAACAGCTGGCGGACGAAATTGAAAACATCTACAGCGACCTGGAAAAGCTGAGCCGCGTGATCATGGAAGGCCATCAGGGCGATGAGTACGACGAAGCGCTCTCCACGCTGGCGGAGCTGGAAGATATCGGCTGGAAGGTGCGTTTGTGTCTGATGGATACCCAGCGCGCGCTGAACTTCCTGGTGCGCAAGGCGCGTCTGCCGGGCGGTCAGCTGGAGCAGGCGCGCGAGATCTTACGAGATATCGAATCCCTGCTGCCGCACAACGAATCTCTGTTCCAGAAGGTGAACTTCCTGATGCAGGCGGCGATGGGCTTTATCAACATCGAGCAGAACCGCATCATCAAGATCTTCTCGGTGGTGTCCGTGGTGTTCCTGCCGCCGACGCTGGTGGCGTCCAGCTACGGGATGAACTTTGAGTTTATGCCGGAGCTGAAGTGGAGCTTTGGCTACCCGGGGGCGATTATCTTTATGATCCTCGCGGGGCTGGCGCCGTATCTGTACTTTAAGCGTCGTAACTGGCTGTAAAAATCTGGCGGGTGGCGCTGCGCTTACCCGCCCTACGCTCGAATTCCCTCTCCCAAAGGGAGAGGGTTAGGGTGAGGGCAACATCACAGCCCTTTGCGCACTCTGCGCTGGGTATAAATCGCATCCGCGACGAAAATCGCCAGCGCCACCCAGATAAAGGCGAACGTCACCATCTTATCCGCCCCCGGTACTTCGCCGTAAAACACCACTGCCAGCAGGAACATCAGCGTCGGGCCAATGTACTGGAAGAAGCCCAGCGTGGAGAGACGCAGGCGCGTCGCGGCACCGGTGAAGCACAGCAGAGGAATGGTGGTCACCACGCCCGCCGCCATCAGCATCAGGTTCAGCGACCACGGGTTGCTGCCCATATGGCTGGTGGCGCTGTCGGCGATGCCAAAGAGATAAATCGCCGCCACGGGCAGCAGCCACAGGGTTTCAAACAGCATCCCCGTCTGCGCTTCCACCGCAATCTTCTTACGCACCAGGCCATAGAACGCAAAGCTGAACGCCAGACCGAGGGCAATAATCGGCAGCGAGCCGAAGGTCCAGAGCTGCACCAGTACGCCGCAGAAGGCCAGAATCACCGCCACCCACTGCATCCGGCGGAAGCGCTCTCCGAGGAAAATCATCCCCAGCACGATGTTCACCAGCGGGTTAATGAAGTACCCCAGGCTCGCTTCGAGCATGTGATGGTTATTCACCGCCCAGATAAACAGCAGCCAGTTGCCGCCAATCAGAACCGCTGACAGCGCCAGCAGGAAGACCTTTTTAGGGGTTTTAAACAGCGTTTTGACGCCCGACCACTGACGGCTGAGGCTCATCAGCGCGATCATAAAAAAGAACGACCAGATAACGCGGTGAGTCAGGATCTCATCGGCCGGAACGTAGGCGATAAGCTTGAAATACGCCGGGGCGATACCCCAAATAAAATAAGCGGCAAGGGCGAGTAAAACGCCCTGCCGCGTCTGTTTAGCATCCATCGGGAAAATCCGTTACAAAGAAGTGAATTAATTTTACCCGATTTTGCCGTATCAACCCACCATATAAGTGGCGGTTGCGCTGGCGATATACACCTGTTCTTCGTTGTGTAACTCAACGCGCGCCACGGCAACTTTATTCCCCGCGCGCAGCAGGCTGCTGGAACAGGTAAAGCGATTTCCGCGCCCCGGGCGAAGGTAGTCGACGCGCAAATCAATGGTGCCCATGCGCGCCAGACGCTGGCGGAGTTCGTCTTCGTTGATGGTGTCATGGCGGGTCAGCGTACTGCCCACGCAGACCAGACCTGCCGCCACATCCAGCGCGGAGGCGATCACGCCGCCGTGCAAAATACTTTGCGCCCAGTTACCCACCATCATCGGCTGGTTGTTGAAGCTCAGTTGGGCGAAGTCTTTCTCGTAACGCTCCAGCTCCAGTCCCAGCGCACGGTTAAACGGCATATGGTAAACAAAAATCTCGCCCACGAGTTTTAACACTTCTTCGGCGGTAAGCATGGCTGACATGAGGCATCACATCCTTATTGTTAACAAAATGTTGATTTTATGCCTCGGCAACAAGGAATTCCACTTTCAGAAACGAGGATGCAGCAGTTGTCGCAGAAGTCTGTAGAATGTCCGCCACATAACTATTCAGCTAATTTTACTCTTTTGCAGGAGAACACCACCGATGCGGACGTATCTGGCCTGGTTACTGGCGGCGGTTGCGCTGCCCCTCACAGCATATGCGCAGGAAGCGACGATCAAAGAGGTGCATGATAAACCTGCCGTTCACGGTAGCATTATCGCGAACCTTCTTCAGGAGCATGACAATCCGTTCACGCTCTACCCGTATGACACCAACTACGTGATTTATACCCAGACCAGCGATCTCAACAAAGAGGCGATAAGCTCCTATAACTGGTCTGATAATGCGCGTAAAGATGAGGTGAAGTTCCAGCTCAGCCTCGCGTTCCCGTTCTGGCGCGGCATTCTGGGGCCGAACTCGGTGCTCGGGGCGTCTTACACGCAGAAATCCTGGTGGCAGCTCTCTAACAGCGGCGAGTCCTCACCGTTTCGTGAAACCAACTATGAGCCGCAGCTGTTCCTCGGTTTTGCAACGGATTATGAGTTTGCGGGCTGGACGCTGCGTGACGTCGAAGTGGGCTTTAACCACGATTCCAACGGTCGCTCTGACCCCACCTCGCGCAGCTGGAACCGTGCCTATACGCGTCTGATGGCGCAGAACGGTAACTGGATGGTGGAAGTGAAGCCGTGGTATGTGGTCGGCAGCACTGACGACAACCCGGATATCACCAAATATATGGGCTACTACCAGCTCAAAGTCGGCTACCAGTTAGGTGATGCCGTGCTCAGCGCCAAAGGTCAGTACAACTGGAACACCGGCTACGGCGGTGCGGAAGTGGGCTTAAGCTATCCAATGACGAAGCATGTTCGTATCTATACTCAGGTGTATAGCGGTTACGGCGAGTCGCTTATCGATTACAACTTCAACCAGACCCGCGTCGGCGTGGGCGTGATGCTGAACGATATTCTCTAGGCTGCTCGAATGTTTTTGCGTTAAACGTTGAAGTTTCTCTCTCAGGCGCTGAAAATAGCGCCTGTTTCATTTCAGGCATATGGGGTTAACGTGGCGCAGGCGGAAGTATTGAATCAGGAGTCGCTGGCTAAACAGGTTTTGCATGAAACCTTTGGCTACCAGCAGTTCCGCCCCGGCCAGGAAACCATCATTGAAACGGTGCTGGAAGGTCGTGATTGCCTGGTGGTGATGCCGACCGGCGGCGGTAAGTCCCTCTGTTATCAGGTGCCCGCGCTGGTGCTTAACGGCCTGACGGTCGTGGTATCCCCTCTCATTTCTCTGATGAAAGACCAGGTTGACCAACTGCTCGCCAACGGCGTGGCGGCAGCCTGTCTTAACTCCACGCAAACCCGGGAGCAGCAGCAAGAGGTGATGGCCGGGTGCCGCACCGGGCAGATCCGCCTGCTGTATATCGCCCCGGAACGCCTGATGCTGGATAACTTCCTCGACCATCTTGCGCACTGGAACCCGGTGCTGCTGGCGGTGGATGAAGCGCACTGTATTTCCCAGTGGGGACACGATTTCCGCCCGGAATACGCCGCCCTCGGCCAGCTGCGTCAGCGCTTCCCCGAGCTGCCGTTTATGGCGCTCACCGCCACCGCAGATGACACCACGCGGCTGGATATCGTTCGTCTGCTGGGGCTGAACGACCCCTATATTCAGGTCAGCAGCTTCGACCGCCCTAACATCCGCTATATGCTGATGGAAAAGTTCAAGCCGCTGGATCAGCTCCTGCGCTACGTCCAGGAGCAGCGCGGCAAGTCCGGCATCATTTACTGCAACAGCCGCGCGAAGGTGGAAGACACCGCCGCGCGTCTGCAAAACCGCGGCTTTAGCGCCGCCGCGTATCATGCCGGGTTAGAGAACCACATCCGCGCCGACGTGCAGGAAAAATTCCAGCGTGACGACCTGCAAATCGTCGTCGCGACGGTGGCGTTCGGAATGGGCATTAACAAGCCGAACGTGCGCTTTGTGGTGCATTTCGACATCCCGCGCAATATCGAATCCTACTATCAGGAAACCGGCCGCGCAGGGCGTGACGGGCTGCCTGCGGAAGCGATGCTGTTTTACGATCCGGCCGATATGGCGTGGCTGCGCCGCTGCCTGGAGGAAAAACCGCAGGGACAGCTGCAGGATATCGAGCGCCACAAGCTCAACGCGATGGGCGCGTTTGCCGAAGCGCAAACCTGCCGCCGTCTGGTGCTGCTCAACTACTTTGGTGAAGGGCGACAGGAGCCGTGCGGCAACTGCGATATCTGCCTGGATCCGCCGAAACAGTACGATGGCCTGATGGACGCGCGTAAGGCGCTCTCGACCATTTACCGTGTGAACCAGCGCTTCGGGATGGGCTACGTGGTGGAAGTGCTGCGCGGCGCGAATAACCAGCGTATCCGCGATATGGGGCATGACAAGCTGCCGGTCTACGGTATTGGCAAGGAGCAGAGCCACGAGCACTGGGTGAGCATTATTCGCCAGCTCATTCACCTCGGCTTCGCCACGCAAAATATTGCCCAGCACTCCGCGCTTCAGCTTACGGAGGCCGCTCGCCCCGTTCTGCGTGGTGAAATTGAACTGAAGCTCGCCGTGCCGCGCGTCATCGCCCTGAAGCCACGCGTGATGCAGAAATCCTACGGCGGCAACTACGACCGCAAGCTGTTTGCCAAACTGCGCAAGCTGCGTAAAGCCATCGCCGACGAAGAAAACATCCCGCCTTACGTGGTGTTCAACGACGCGACGCTGATTGAGATGGCCGAGCAGATGCCGCTCAGCGCCAGCGAGATGCTCAGCGTCAACGGCGTGGGGACGCGCAAGCTGGAGCGCTTCGGTAAAGAGTTTATGGCACTCATCCGCTCTCACGCCGATGGTGATGATGAGGAGTAGTCAGCCGGGCGAAAAAGTGCCAGGATGATGACTCACTGAATTATTTCCCCGCGAGTTAATTATGTTGATGCTATTTCTCACCGTGGCGTTAGTGCACATCGTTGCGCTGATGAGCCCCGGCCCAGACTTTTTCTTCGTATCACAAACGGCCGTTAGCCGCTCCCGCAAAGAGGCGATGATGGGCGTGCTCGGTATCACCATGGGCGTTATGGTCTGGGCGGCCGTTGCGTTGCTCGGTCTGAACCTTATCCTGGCGAAGATGGCCTGGCTGCATAACATCATCATGGTCGGCGGCGGGCTGTACCTGTGCTGGATGGGCTACCAGATGCTGCGCGGGGCGCTGAAGAAAGAAGAGAAAAAGCCGGAAGAGCCAAAGGTTGAGCTGGCAACGGGCGGCCGCAGCTTTGTAAAAGGGCTGCTGACCAATCTGGCAAACCCAAAAGCGATTATCTATTTCGGCTCCGTGTTCTCGCTGTTTGTCGGCGATAGCGTCGGTGCGGGCGCGCGCTGGGGCATCTTCCTGCTGATCGTTGTTGAAACCTTTGCCTGGTTTACCATCGTGGCCAGCCTGTTCGCCTTACCGGCGATGCGCCGCGGCTACCAGCGTATCGCGAAGTGGATTGACGGCTTCGCCGGCGCGCTGTTCGCCGGCTTCGGCATTCATCTCATCATTTCTCGCTAAGCGTGACGCGCTGACGCAAGCAGCGCGCCAACCAGCATAAACAGCGAGCCAAAGACTTTATTCAGGGCCTTCATCTGCTTAGGCCCTTTAATCCACGCCGCAATTCGCTGCGCCAGCGTCGCGTAGCCAATCATCACGATGATATCGACGATAATGGTGGTCGCGCCCAGCACCACGTACTGCATCACCTGGGGCTGGTGCGGCACGATAAACTGCGGGAACAGCGCGGCGAGGAAAACGATGCTCTTCGGGTTGGTCAGGTTGACGAACACCGCGCGCTTAAACAGATGGCCGCGGTTTTGCGTCTGAGCGAGCGTATTCAGGTTGATGGAGCCTGCCGCGCGCCACTGCTGGATACCGAGCCAAATCAGATACGCTGCCCCGGCCCATTTCAGCACCTCAAAGGCCAGCACGGAGCGGGAGAACAGGGTCCCCAGACCAATCCCGACCAGCACAATATGAATGCCCAGCCCGGTCTGCAAACCGGCAATCGACGCCGCCGCACCGCGATAGCCGTGGTTGATGGAGGTGGTCATGGTGTTAATGGCGCCCGAGCCCGGTGAAAGACTAAGGATGATGGATGTCAGCAGGTAAGCGAACCACCACTCGAAGGTCATTTGAAACTCCCGAATCGTCTGTTTTTATGCCACAATACGCTATTGTTGAGTCATTTTGTGACCGGTTACGAAAAAACGATATTCCTTGGCTTAGGTGAGTAGAAACCCGATGTTTCAGCAGAAAAAGGACTGGGAAACACGAGAAAACGCATTTGCTGCTTTCTCCATGGGGCCGCTGACCGATTTCTGGCGCCAGCGTGAGGAAGATGAGTTTACGGGCGTCGGTGAAATTCCGGTACGCTTTGTGCGTTTTCACGATAAGAAAAATGACCGGGTCATTGTGGTCTGCCCCGGGCGTATTGAGAGCTATATCAAATACGCCGAACTGGCCTATGACCTGTTCCATCTGGGCTTCGATGTGTTGATTATCGATCACCGCGGGCAGGGGCTTTCTGGCCGCCTGCTATCGGATACGCATCGCGGCCACGTGGATAACTTCAGCGATTACGTCGACGATCTCGCCGCGTTCTGGCAGCAGGAGGTCGAGCCTGGCCCCTGGCGGAAGCGCTATATTCTGGCGCACTCAATGGGCGGCGCGATTTCAACGCTGTTTTTACAGCGCCACGCGCACCAGTGCGACGCCATTGCGCTCACCGCGCCGATGTATGGCATCGTCATGCGTTTTCCTGACTGGATGGTGCGTCATATTCTTGACTGGGCTGAGGGCCATCAGCGCATTCGAGAAGGCTATGCCATCGGGACGGGGCGCTGGCGTGCACTGCCGTTTGCGATGAACGTGCTGACCCACAGCCGACAGCGCTATCGTCGTAACCTGCGTTTTTATGCCGATGAACCGCGCCTGCGCGTGGGCGGCCCGACCTATCACTGGGTGCGGGAAGGTATTCTTGCCGGTGAGCAGGTGCTGGCTGGCGTCGGCAATGACGACACGCCAACGCTCCTGATTCAGGCTGAAGAAGAGCGTGTGGTGGATAACCGCATGCATGACCGTTATTGCGAACTGCGCGCTGCCGCCGGTCACCCTTGTGAAGGGGGAAAACCGCTGGTCATTAACGGCGCGTACCATGAGATCCTTTTTGAAAAGGACGCTATGCGCTCAGTCGCGCTCAACGCCATTGTTGAATTTTTCAACAGGCATAATTGATTCTTGTTTTCCACCAGAGGTTGAAATCCCTATGTACCAGGTTGTTGCATCTGATTTAGATGGCACGCTGCTTTCCCCCGACCACACCCTCTCGCCTTACGCGAAAGAGACCTTAAAACTCCTGACCGCCCGTGGCGTGAACTTCGTGTTTGCCACCGGTCGCCACCACGTGGACGTGGGGCAGATCCGCGATAATCTGGAAATCAAATCGTACATGATCACCTCCAACGGTGCCCGCGTGCACGATACTGACGGCAACCTGATCTTTACCCACAACCTGGATCGCGATATTGCCGCCGATCTGTTCGGCGTGGTGCACAATAACCCGGATATCGTCACCAACGTCTACCGCGACGACGACTGGTTTATGAACCGCCACCGCCCGGAAGAGATGCGTTTCTTCAAGGAAGCCGTATTCCAGTACTCACTGTACGAGCCGGGTCTGCTGGAGCCGGAAGGGATCAGTAAGGTGTTCTTCACCAGTGTAAACCATGAGGAATTGCTGCCGCTTGAGCAGGCGATCAACGCCCGCTGGGGCGATCGCGTCAACGTGAGCTTCTCAACCCTGACCTGCCTGGAAGTGATGGCAGGGGGCGTCTCTAAAGGTCACGCGCTGGAAGCCGTCGCGAAACGTCTGGGCTTCGAGCTGAAAGACTGTATCGCCTTTGGTGACGGCATGAACGATGCCGAAATGCTTTCGATGGCAGGCAAGGGCTGCATTATGGAAAATGCGCACCAGCGTCTGAAAGACCTGCACCCGGAGCTGGAAGTGATCGGCACCAACGCAGACAACGCGGTGCCGAAGTATCTGCGCAAACTGTTCCTTGAATAATCTTCATTTGGTTGTTTATTGCTCAGATGTCAACTAAAGAGTTCGCTACAATGCCTCTCCTTCTTTTTGAGAGACAAGCATTGTGGCGCTACTCATTATCACCACTATCCTGTGGGCCTTCTCCTTTAGCCTGATTGGCGAATACCTTGCCGGTTCGGTCGACAGCTACTTCTCGGTGCTGATGCGCGTGGGGCTGGCGGCGCTGGTATTCCTGCCGTTTCTGCGCACGCGCGGGCAATCGCTGAAAACGATTGTGCTGTACATGCTGGTGGGGGCGATGCAGCTCGGCATCATGTATCTGTTTAGCTTCCGGGCCTACGTCTACCTGTCTGTCTCCGAGTTCCTGCTCTTTACCGTGCTGACGCCGCTCTATATCACGCTGATTTACGACCTGCTCAGCAGGCGCCGCCTGCGTTGGGGATACCTGCTGAGCGCGGCGCTGGCGGTGATCGGCGCGGCGATTATTCGCTATGACAAAGTCAGCGATCACTTCTGGACCGGGCTGATGTTCGTCCAGCTCGCCAACATCAGTTTTGCCATCGGCATGGTGGGCTACAAACGCCTGATGGAAACCCGTCCGATGCCGCAGCATAACGCATTCGCCTGGTTTTATATGGGCGCCGCGATTGTCGCGGTGGCGGCGTGGTTTATGCTCGGTAACCCGCAAAAACTGCCGACCACCACCGTGCAGTGGGGCGTTCTGGTCTGGCTGGGCGTGGTGGCGTCAGGGCTGGGGTACTTCATGTGGAACTACGGCGCTACGCAGGTAGACGCCGGTACGCTGGGGATCATGAACAACGTGCACGTCCCGGCAGGGCTGCTGGTCAACCTCGCCATCTGGCAGCAACAGCCGCACTGGCCGAGCTTCATTATTGGGGGAGCGGTGATCCTGGCTTCGCTGTGGGTCCATCGCCGATGGGTCGCTCCGCGCTCCGCACAAACGGAAGATGGTCGCACGCGTGGTTCCGCGCTGAGCGAATAAACGCCTCCGTAATCGGCTGACGCTGCTCGCCATCGCGCACGGCGGCGTACAGTCGGCTCCACAGTCCTTCACCCAGGGTTTTGGTCTGCACCAGACCCTGGCGTTCAAAGCTCTCCACCACCCAGTGCGGCAGCGCCGCGATACCCATTCTGGCCGCCACCATCTGAATCAGCAGCAGCGTGTTATCCACGCTTTTCAGCTGCGGGCTAACGCCTGCGGGCTGCAGGAAGTGGCGCCAGATATCCAGACGACTGCGCTGGACCGGATAAATCAGCAGCGTTTCCGTCGCCAGGTCTTCCGGCGTGATGCGCGTTTTGGTCGCCAGCGGATGGTCCGGCGCCAGCACCAGGCGCACTTCATAATCAAACATCGGCGAATAGTGCAGGCCGCTGCGCGGTAGGATGTCAGAGGTCATCACCAGGTCCAGCTCGCCCTGCTGCAGCGACGGCTGCGGGTCAAAGGTCACGCCGGATTTGAAGTCCATCTCCACCTGCGGCCACTTCTGACGGAAGTTCTCAAGCGCGGGGGTCAGCCACTGAATACAGCTGTGGCACTCAATGGCGATACGCAGCTTGGTCTGCTGCGGTTCGTTACACGCCTGCAGCGCGCTGGCGATTTGCGGCAGTACCTGATTAGCCAGCTGAAGAAGAATTTCACCCTGCGGCGTAAAGCGCAGGGGCTGGCTCTTACGCACAAAAAGACGGAAGCCGAGGCGTTGTTCCAGATCGCTGAACTGGTGAGAAAGGGCGGACTGGGTCTGGTGCAGCGTGGCCGCAGCCGCCGCGAGCGAGCCGCAGTTCCGCAACGCTTGTAGCGTTTTCAGGTGTTTTATCTCGATCATGAAAGTCCTTCACTTCGCCATGAACATTTTGCGCTTGAGGAATATACAGTACCTGCCAATTATAGAAGTGTAAACATCTGGACGTCTAAATAACGAATTTCACAAGGGGCATACCATGACAATCCGCAATCACACTCTCGGTTTCCCTCGCGTTGGCCTGCGTCGCGAGCTGAAAAAAGCGCAAGAAAGCTACTGGGCGGGGAACGCCACCCGTGAAGAGCTGCTGGCGGTGGGGCGCGAACTGCGCGCCCGCCACTGGGAGCAGCAAAAACAGGCGGGTATTGACCTGCAGCCGGTGGGCGATTTCGCCTGGTACGACCATGTTCTGACGACCAGCCTGCTGCTTGGCAACGTGCCGGCTCGTCATCAGAACAAAGATGGATCGGTAGATATCGATACCCTGTTCCGCATCGGCCGCGGCCGCGCGCCAACGGGTGAGCCAGCGGCAGCGGCGGAAATGACCAAGTGGTTCAACACCAACTATCACTATATGGTGCCGGAGTTCGTGAAAGGTCAGCAGTTCAGGCTGACCTGGACGCAGCTGCTGGACGAGGTGGACGAAGCGCTGGCGCTGGGCCACCAGGTGAAACCGGTGCTGCTCGGGCCGGTAACCTACCTGTGGCTGGGCAAAGTGAAAGGTGAGCCGTTTGACCGACTCAGCCTGCTGAAGGATATCCTGCCGGTCTACAAACAGGTGCTGATTGAGCTGGGCAAGCGCGGCATTCAGTGGGTACAAATCGACGAACCGGCGCTGGTGCTCGAGCTGCCCCAGGTTTGGCTCGATGCCTTCAAACCGGCGTATGACGCGCTCACCGGGCAGGTGAAGCTGCTGCTCACCACCTATTTCGAAGGCGTGACGCCAAACCTGAAGACCATTAGCGCGCTGCCGGTGCAGGGCCTGCACGTTGACCTCGTACACGGTAAAGATGATGTGGCGGAGCTGCACAAGCGCCTGCCTGCGGACTGGCTGCTCTCCGCCGGGTTGATTAACGGTCGTAACGTCTGGCGCGCCGATCTGACCGAGAAATATGCACAAATCAAAGACATCGTCGGCAAACGTGAGCTTTGGGTGGCCTCTTCCTGTTCCCTGCTGCACAGCCCGATCGATCTGAGCGTGGAGACCCACCTGGATGTCGAGGTGAAAAGCTGGTTTGCCTTTGCCCTGCAAAAATGTGAAGAGCTGACGCTGCTGCGCGACGCGCTCAACAGCGGCGACACGGCGGCGATTACCGAATGGAGCGCCCCGATCCAGGCGCGTCGGCACTCTGCGCGCGTGCACAACCCGGCGGTGGAAAAACGTCTGGCGGCCATCACCGCCCAGGACAGCCAGCGCCAGAGCCCGTACGAGGTGCGCGCCGAAGCCCAGCGCGCCCGTTTCAACCTGCCCGCCTGGCCGACCACGACTATCGGCTCTTTCCCGCAAACCACGGAGATCCGCGGTCTGCGTCTGGACTTCAAAAAGGGCAATCTGGATGCGAATCACTACCGCACCGGCATCGCGGAACACATCAAGCAGGCGATTATCGAGCAGGAACGCCTGGGGCTGGACGTGCTGGTGCACGGCGAGGCCGAGCGTAACGACATGGTGGAATACTTTGGTGAGCATCTGGACGGCTTTGTCTTTACCCAGAACGGCTGGGTGCAGAGCTATGGCTCCCGCTGCGTGAAGCCGCCGGTGGTCATTGGTGACGTCAGCCGCCCGGAAGCGATCACCGTGGAGTGGGCGAAGTATGCCCAGTCCCTGACCGACAAGCCGGTGAAAGGGATGCTCACCGGTCCGGTGACCATTCTCTGCTGGTCGTTCCCGCGTGAAGACGTGACCCGTGAAACCATCGCCAAACAGATTGCCCTGGCGCTGCGTGATGAAGTGGCGGATCTGGAAGCGGCAGGTATTGGCATTATCCAGATTGACGAACCGGCGCTGCGCGAAGGTCTGCCGCTGCGCCGCAGCGACTGGGATGCCTACCTGCAGTGGGGCGTGGAGGCGTTCCGCATCAACGCCGCGGTGGCGAAGGACGACACCCAGATCCACACCCACATGTGCTACTGCGAATTTAACGACATCATGGATTCGATTGCCGCGCTGGACGCCGACGTGATCACCATCGAGACCTCTCGATCGGACATGGAGCTGCTGGAGTCGTTTGAAGAGTTCGACTACCCGAATGAAATCGGGCCGGGCGTGTACGACATTCACTCCCCGAACGTGCCGAGCGTGGAGTGGATAGAAGCCCTGCTGAAAAAAGCGGCCCAGCGGATTCCGGCAGAGCGCCTGTGGGTGAATCCGGACTGCGGACTGAAAACCCGCGGCTGGCCGGAGACGCGTGCGGCGCTCGCCAACATGGTGAAGGCGGCGCAGAATTTGCGTCAGGGTTGATTTATCCCTCTCCCTTTGGAGTGAGGGATCCCCGCAAAACAATGCCAATGTCTGCACCGATGGCCCCCTCTCCCTTGAGGGAGAGGGCTGGGGTGAGGGGGAACATACGGCTCTGGTGGTCATTCCGTTCACTTTATGTTCCTTGTAACTCTGTAACAACATGACCGGTGAACGTGCCAGGGCGGCTCAATCTGCACTGAACCCCGTTTCCTGGACACCTTTATTCTTTTGTTTTTTCTGCCTGAGTCCGGTACGCCACCGGGCTCAGGCCGCCAGTTTTCAGGCTGATTCGTTCAGTGTTGAAGTAACGAATATAAGCCTTAATATCCCGCTCCAGCTCTTTCACGCAACCATACCTCTTGCGGTAGTACATCTCCACTTTCAGATGGCTGAAGAAGTTTTCCATCACTGCATTATCCAGGCAGTTTCCCTTTCGCGACATACTCTGGACTATACCGGCTTTTTCCAGCATTAACCGCCATGCCGGTGTCCTGTAAGCCCAGCCCTGATCGCTGTGTAAGACCAGACCTTCACTATGTCTGTGTGCTTTCAGGGCCTTATGCAGCATCCTGCAGACCAGAGGCTGTGAAGCACTGGTCGACATATTCCAGGCCACGATTTCGTTATTGAACAGATCCTGCAGGGCTGACAGGTAAAGTTTCTGTCCCCCGGCCCGGAACTCCGTCACATCCGTACACCACTTGATCCCGCTTCGTTCAGCGCTAAAGTCCCGGGCCAGCAGATTGGCGGATGACAGACCCGCATCAGGCATATATGAGCGATATCTTTTCCGGCGTAGCTGACAGGTGAGTCCATGCTCCTTCATCAGCCTGCGCACGGTTTTGTGATTAAGCACGAAGCCCTTATCCCGTAGTGCTCTCGTCATTCTCCGGTAGCCATAGCGCTGCGCATGCCGCTGGCTGATGGCCTTCATTGCACCGACTGCATCCGCATAACGCTCAGTCCCGTGCTCAGGGTGCGAGACATGATAATAATATGTGCTGCGTGACAACCGCGCGGCATACAGCAGGCAGGGTAGCCTGTGTGCCGTCAGCAACGACTGCACTAATCTGGTTTTTTCTGCTGCTCCCTGAGTGCATTTTCTTCTCTCAGGGCTTTCAGCTTTTTTAAGTAAGCATTTTCCGCGCGCAGATATTCCAGCTCCCTCTGCAGTTCTTTGGGTGTCATTTCACTGAAGGGCTTGGCGCCGGGAACATATTTTTTCTGTGACATAGCGGGTCCGGGTCTGGCAGTGTGAAGCGCTTTTTCACCTCCCCTCCGGTAACGCTGCGTCCAGTCGAGAATAGGGACTCATTGGGGATGGCGAAGCGCGATGAAGCCTCCGCATAGCTGCACCTGTTTTCAGCGACGTAGCGGACAACGCGGAGCCTGAATTCTGCAGTATAGGTCCGCGCAGGACGGTCCTCCAGACCGGCTTTACCCTGACGACGGTAAGCCCGCAGCCAGCGGGTCAGTGGGGTTCTGCCCACACTGAACAGATGGGCTGTTTCTTTGATACTCGACTGTCCGGCCATGTAATGCAGTACAGCTGCAAGCCTAATATGGAAAGGATATTTCATTGTTCTGAACCTCCAGATTTGGAATCTGGTGTCCAGGATCCGGGGTTCAGTGCAATCGCCGCCGCCCTGGCGACCCGTGCTCCCGGCGGTAAATCGCCGCTTCGCGGTTCCCTCAGCTTATTCCTTCAGGCTATCGGGTCGGGCATGAGCCGGCATCCCTGCAGGCCATGCCCTCTCGGCGCATTCCTGCGCCTCGCCCCGGCCTTACGGAAACGCTTCGGCGATTTACAGCCGGACTAGGGCATCGCTGAAAAACTTCAATAATTCAGAAAGCAGTATTATCGCTTCTGATTACAAATTTATTGCAGATTGCTAAGTGATAAGGGAGAGGAAAATGTCTTGTCATCTTTAGTTTTCTTGATTAGTTTTATTAATTATATTTACGCCATAAATTTTTGATTTAGAACAGTAAACTTCCTTTGCTGATTGCAGGACAGCGCATTGATTGTAATTTTTTAAATGTTCTAAATTATCATCGTAAATAACTAATTGAACTATTTTATCTTTGCTTTTATATGCATCTATAAATTGTTCAGAAATGCCAGGCGGTAATAAGGAAGATAAGCTAACATTGAAAAATCGCAAAAACATCCTTTCATTTATATTTATATCAAAGCCAAATTTTTCTGGTTCGTTTGAAATACTCAACATTCCTCTATCAGATACAGCAATTCCATGATTCTGAGTATAACGAAATAGAGCCATTCCAGTTTGACTTTCTTTATCTTTGAGTAAGTTTATTAGCATGTCATCAAGCATATTTACATTTTTTTGAATATCCACTGCCAATAGCATAAACAGACATCTAAGCCAACGGAAATACTCATCTTCAGTTATTTCAAGTATGGGTAAAATTCTTGCAAGATGTGGCTTAATCCCATCTCTAATGAGTAAATACTCTTTTTTAAGGTCATCAGAGGTTGGATAGTGATCTGCCAGCATCCCGATAGTGTTCAATGTTTTTTTTATAGAAAAGGGGTTTCTGAATGAATTTAGAATCTTCAATGATAATATTTTAAATAGTTCCTCGGAAATATCATCATCATTATTTTCAATTTTTGTCAAAAGCAAAAGAGTAGCTTCTGATAGAGAAGACTCATATTTATGGAAAAGCTTCTCAAAATTCTGTCTGGTTTTATCTGTATTATTTATGGTAAACAAATCATGAAGAAAAAGACTGTTTGCGATTTTTCTATTTTGGGGAGGGGAAACATTTTCTCCATTTGATTGTTTATCAATTTCGAAAACAAAGATTTTTTTGTTTTTATTATGGCAGTCAGGTGTGCTTGTATTAAGTCTAAGTTCTGTTTGAGATATAAAATGTTGTATGATGGTTTTGTCTTCTAGCATTTTCTTCTCTATTTATTAACATTTTTTTAATGAAACAATACTGTTTTTTATACGTAGTACCAATTTTACGTCAGGCTCGCAAGAATCACTATAATTATACTGAAACATCTTAAATTGCTTTTCTCTTCATCAACCGGGGCATATTGTGATGCCGTTACGATCAATTCCGTAACCGGGCGTGGAAACCCGAATAAGCGTATGGCGGCACAGAAGAGATGCCCTGACATCTTTTTTGTGTCGAGCCAGTGGTTATCCTTGTAAAATCAATGATGACACTGGCGGGGCAGCCGCAAGGTTGGCCGGGATCCATACGTCCGGTTTCCACCCTCGCCAGTGTCATCGCCAGATGAGCGTGGAAACTCAGGCGATGACTCCAGTTTAAACGTATGGAGGCTGCCTTATGGCTACGATCCCAACCTTAACTCGTTCCAAAAATGACTCACTACAAGTTGAAGCCGTACTCGCTTCCCCCTTGCCAGGTTCAGCCGATCTTTTCACCGTGGTTGATCATTGCGCTATGTTCGTTTGTGTCCTGGTTGAATGTGAGGAAATCTATTACAGACATGCATTGTGTGGGCGTTTGTCCCATGCACTCACGTTGCTGAGTCAGCGCTGTGAAGAAGATCTTCCTGATTATCTTATCGGTCAACTAACTGCTGAGGCGATACCCGTTTCAAGTGCCCCAGATTGCTGGCAAGACACATGCACGTTACTGGCTCACGCACAGGCATTAACTTTGGCACTGTCTGGCAATACATTGATGGAGAAGAATAGCAAGGAACTTGCCGAGCTATTACATGACATTGTTTATCTTCTCGTGGATCAACTCAAAACACCATTCATTTTGAAATCATAAAGGCCAGAAAATAAGCCGGGCGGCGTCAGCGGCAGCCCGGTCTTATGACTCTCAGCTCAGGTCTGCGCCGTTGCTGGCAATCACTTTTTGGTACCACCAGAAGGAGTCTTTTTTCAGCCGTTTCAACGTACCGCTGCCTTCATCGTCCTGATCGACATAGATAAAACCGTAGCGTTTGGACATCTGCGAGGTGCCCGCGCTGATGATGTCGATACAGCCCCACGTGGTGAACCCCATCACCTCCACGCCTTCATTAATCGCGGCCAGCGTTTGCGCGAAGTGCGCACGGAAATAGTCGATTCGATAGCTATCGTGGATCTTGCCGTTTTCGACCACATCCTTCGCGCCTAGACCGTTTTCAACGATAAACAGCGGCTTCCGGTAACGGTCATACAGCTCCAGCAGCGAGATTTTCAACCCAAGCGGATCAATCTGCCATCCCCATTCGGACGCAGGCAAATACGGGTTTTTCACACCGAGAACGGTATTCCCGGGAATGCGTTCGGCGTCAGGCTGAGTGGATTCGGTCATCGACATGTAATAGCTGAAGGAGACGAAATCGACGGTATGCGCCTTTAAAATACGTCGATCGTCAGGGTGCATTTCAATATGGATATTTCGACGTTCCAGATCGCGCAGGATCAGCGGCGAATAGTCGCCAAATACCTGCACGTCGGCATAAAAATAGTTTTCCAGGTTTTTCTTCAGCGTGGCTTCAACGTCTTCCGGACGGCAGCTGCGCGGATAGGTTGTCAATTTCGTCAGCATGCACCCGACCTGGCTGCCCGGGATTTTGGCGTGGCAGTCTCGGATGACCAGTGCAGACGCGACAAACTGATGGTGCATACCCTGAAAGATATCCTGTTTCGCGTTGCCCGGCGCGCTTTTCTCTTCGCGAATGCCCGCGGTCGTAAAGGGATGGCGGTGAATACTGTCTATTTCATTGAAGGTTAGCCAGTAACGCACCAGCTCTTTGTAGCGGTCGAAACAAACATTGCTGAAGCGAACAAAGGCATCAACCACATTACGATGCACCCAGCCGTTATATTTTTCGCTCAGCGCCAGCGGCATTTCGTAGTGGGAAAGGGTGACCAGCGGCTCGATGTTATGACGACGCAGTTCGCGAAACAGTTCTTCATAAAACTGCAGCCCGGCCTCGTTTGGCGCGGCGTCCTCTCCGGTCGGTAAAATGCGTGACCAGGCAATAGATACGCGCAGCACCTTAAAACCCATCTCAGCAAACAGCGCGACGTCGTCTTTATAGTGGTGATAAAAATCGATGCCGCGGCGTTTCGGATACAGCGCATCATTTTTACCTTCAAACGCGTCGCGGATATTCTCGTCCGTCAGGGCCATATGGCCGCTGTAATCTTTCACGGAGAGGTTGGGTTTCCAGGCGACTGCGTCGGCAACGGACGGCCCTTTGCCGTCCACGTTCCATGCGCCTTCTGCCTGATTTGCGGCAATCGCGCCGCCCCATAAAAAACCGTGTGGAAACGCGAGGAAAGTGTCCATAACACGCACTCCTTATGCGTCATGATGATGGGAAAGGCTTATCCTTTTTTACCACCGTACTGACGGAACCACGTCAGCATCCGCTGCCAGCCATCTTTGGCTGATTCTGCGTGATAGCTCGGACGATAATCGGCATTAAACGCATGCCCGGCATCCGGGTAGACCACAATCTCCGCCTTCGCATTTGCCGCACGGAGCGCATGGCGCATGGTCTCTACCGAATCAAGCGAAATACCGGTGTCCTGACCGCCGTAAAGCCCTAACACGGGGGCATTTAACTCGGTGGCGATATCGACGGGATGTTTCGGTGAATTCAGCGTTTTTTCACCCACCAGTTTGCCGTACCAGGCGACAGCGGCTTTGAGCTGCGGGTTATGCGCGGCATACAGCCAGCTAATGCGTCCGCCCCAGCAGAAACCGGTGACCAGCAGACGATGTGGATCCCCGCCGTTGCGCGCCGCCCAGCTGGCGACGTGGTCGAGATCGGCCAGCACCTGCGCGTCCGGGACTTTGCTGACCAGGTTGCTGAGCAATGTTGGAATATCGCTGTAGTCGTTCGGATCGCCCTGACGGAAGTAGAGCTCTGGCGCAACGGCCAGATACCCTTCCAGCGCCAGCCGACGGCAGAGGTCGCGAATGTGTTCGTGAACACCAAATATCTCCTGAATCACAATCACGATGGGCAGCGGGCCGTCTGCCGATTTTGGCCGTGCGTGATAAGCAGGCATATTCTCCCCCTGCGAGGGAATGGAGGTCTCACCCGCGGTAATTGCCGCTTCTGGCGTCGACACGATGGTTGAAGCATGTGGGGCCGCAGCAGGTGCAAAACCGATTTTTTCAGTCATGGCATTCTCCGTACCAATGAGTTAGCGCAAAGGTAAATATAGACACCAGGTTAACAACTCACAGTGCCTTAAACGGTCTATCTTTTGTGCAGCACCTGGCGATATAACTTGTTAATGTGATTTGAATCACCTTTTTATGGAAATTCAATGTAATCATTTTCATTCATGGTGAGGTGCGTCACGAAAATATGCTTACTGCTTCTGTAAAGTACCGTTTTACTTCTTCTGACTAACCGACCCACAGAGGAGTCACCTATGTCTAAGTCTGATGTTTTTCATCTCGGCCTCACTAAAAACGATTTACAAGGGGCTACGCTCGCTATCGTCCCCGGCGATCCTGAGCGTGTGGAAAAGATCGCCGCGCTGATGGATAAGCCGGTCAAGCTGGCTGCCCATCGTGAGTTCACCACCTGGCGCGCAGAGCTGGATGGCAAAGCGGTGATCGTGTGCTCTACCGGTATCGGTGGTCCGTCTACCTCTATTGCTGTTGAAGAGCTGGCGCAGCTGGGCATTCGTACTTTCCTGCGTATCGGTACCACCGGCGCTATCCAGCCGCACATCAGCGTCGGCGACGTGCTGGTCACGACCGCCTCCGTCCGTCTGGACGGTGCAAGCCTGCACTTTGCGCCGATGGAATTCCCGGCAGTGGCTGATTTCGAATGCACCACCGCGCTGGTTGAAGCCGCGAAGTCCGTAGGCGCAACCACCCACGTGGGCGTAACCGCCTCTTCCGACACCTTCTACCCGGGCCAGGAGCGTTACGACACCTTCTCAGGCCGCGTGGTAAGCCGTTTCAAAGGCTCAATGGAAGAGTGGCAGTCCATGGGCGTGATGAACTACGAAATGGAATCCGCAACGCTGTTGACCATGTGTGCAAGCCAGGGTCTGCGTGCCGGTATGGTGGCGGGCGTTATCGTCAACCGTACCCAGCAGGAGATCCCGAACGCCGAAACCATGAAGCAGACCGAAAGTCATGCAGTGAAAATCGTGGTTGAAGCCGCGCGTCGCCTGATCTAGTCCTCTCCTTTCGAAATCAAAGGCCGACACGTTCGGCCTTTATTTTTTGCGTAGCGCCTCGCAGGAAAACCCTTTCAAACTGGACGTTTGTACAGCACAATCTTATTTTGTGCGGGTAATACGTTGATGCAGGGGGCATTGTGGATATCTCAATCCTGATTTACGCGGTGATTGCGCTGGCGGGCGTGGCGATAGGCTGGCTCATTTCCAGCTATCAGCATGCACAGCAGAAGGCCGACCAGTTGGCAGAGCGCGAAGAGATAGTCGCTGAATTAAGTGCGGCAAAGCAGCAGCTTGCGCTGAGTGACCACTGGCGAGAGGAGTGCGAGCTGCTCAATAACGAGCTGCGCAACCTGCGAGATATCAACACCTCGCTGGAGGCCGATCTCCGCGAAGTGACCACCCGCCTTGAATCCACCCAGCTGCACGCGGAAGACAAAATCCGCCAGATGATCAACAGCGAGCAGCGCCTCAGCGAACAGTTTGAGAACCTCGCCAACCGTATTTTCGAGCACAGCAACCGCCGCGTTGATGAACAGAACCGCCAGAGCTTGAACAGCCTGTTGACGCCCCTGCGCGAACAGCTTGACGGTTTTCGTCGTCAGGTGCAGGACAGCTTTGGGCAGGAGGCGCGCGAGCGTCACACCCTGGCGCATGAGATTCGCAATCTCCAGCAGCTGAATGCCCAGATGGCGCAGGAAGCGGTCAACCTGACCCGCGCGCTGAAAGGGGATAACAAAACCCAGGGCAACTGGGGAGAAGTGGTGCTGACCCGCGTACTGGAAGCCTCTGGACTGCGGGAAGGATATGAATACGAAACGCAGGTGAGTATCGAAAACGACGCCCGCTCTCGTATGCAGCCGGATGTGATTGTGCGGCTGCCGCAGGGTAAAGATGTGGTGATTGACGCCAAAATGACGCTGGTGGCGTATGAACGCTACTTTAATGCGGAAGATGACTACACGCGCGAGTCTGCGCTGCAGGAGCACATTGCCTCCGTGCGTAACCACATTCGCCTGCTCGGCAGAAAAGACTACCAGCAGCTGCCGGGCCTCCGCTCGCTGGACTATGTCCTGATGTTTATCCCGGTAGAACCCGCGTTTCTGCTGGCACTCGACAGACAGCCCGAGCTTATCACCGAAGCGCTCAAAAATAACATTATGCTGGTCAGCCCCACCACGCTGCTGGTGGCGTTACGTACCATTGCGAACCTGTGGCGCTATGAGCACCAGAGCCGCAACGCGCAGCAGATTGCCGATCGTGCCAGCAAGCTTTACGACAAAATGCGCCTCTTCGTGGACGACATGTCATCAGTCGGGCAGAGCCTGGATCGTGCGCAGGATAACTACCGCCAGGCGATGAAAAAACTCGCCTCCGGACGCGGCAATCTGCTGGCACAGGCCGAATCATTCCGCAGCCTGGGGGTAGAGGTTAAACGCGAGATTAATCCGGAATTGGTCGAACAGGCCACCGCCCAGGACGACGAGTTTCGCCTGCGAGAAGGTGCGGACGAACAAAAGACAAACAGTGAAGACAACACGTTAGCGGCGAATTTATCACCAGACGAGACTCCAGCGCGTTTCTTTCGCGGTGGTTGAAACGTAGGGCAAACGCGCCCAATCTGTTACACTTCACGAACATTTTACTGATAAGCAGGCTCTAAGATGGCTGACGATTCACAAGACACAACGCACTTTGGCTTTCAGACTGTCGCCAAAGCGCAGAAAGCTGACATGGTGGCCCACGTATTTCATTCCGTGGCGGCGAAGTACGATGTGATGAATGACCTGATGTCGTTCGGCATTCATCGCTTGTGGAAGCGCTTCACCATTGACTGTAGCGGCGTTCGTCGTGGACAAACGGTCCTGGATTTAGCCGGCGGCACGGGCGATTTAACCGCGAAGTTCTCCCGTCTGGTGGGCGAAACCGGTCGCGTTGTTCTTGCCGATATTAATGACTCCATGCTGAAAATGGGACGCGAAAAGCTGCGTAACATCGGCGTGGTGGGGAATGTGGAATATGTGCAGGCAAACGCCGAAGCGCTGCCATTCCCGGATAACACCTTTGACTGCATCACGATCTCTTTCGGTCTGCGTAACGTGACCGATAAAGAAAAAGCGCTGCGCTCCATGTACCGCGTGCTGAAGCCGGGTGGACGTCTACTGGTGCTCGAGTTCTCTAAACCGATCATTGAGCCGCTGAGCAAAGCCTACGACGCCTATTCCTTCCACGTGCTGCCGCGTATTGGCGAGCTGGTGGCTAATGACGCTGAAAGCTACCGCTATCTGGCGGAATCTATCCGTATGCACCCGGATCAGGACACATTAAAAGCCATGATGCAGGATGCAGAATTTGAGAATGTTGAATATTTCAACCTGACGGCGGGCGTCGTCGCGCTGCATCGCGGTTACAAATTCTGAGTGGAGGTGTCCCGTGCCCTTTAAACCCTTAGTCTCCGCAGGCGTCGAGAATGTACTGAACGCTTTTCTGTATCGCGCTCCGGCGCTGAAAGCTGCACGTCAGCGGCTAAACGGGAAGGTATTGCGCATTGTTTTAAAAGAGTTCTCGGCGCCGCTTGTGCTGGTATTCAGCGAACGTCAGCTTGACGTTCTGGGGGCGTGGGAAGGTGAAGCCGACTGCTCGGTCATCACGCACATGAGCGTGCTGCCAAAACTGCGCGATCGCCAGCAATTAACGGCGCTTATCCGCAGCGGTGAGCTGGAAGTGGAAGGCGACATTCAGGTCGTGCAGAACTTCGTTGCGCTCACCGATCTGGCGGAGTTCGATCCGGCAGAGCTGCTTGCGCCTTTTATCGGCGACATCGCCGCCGAAGGCATCGGGAAAGTCCTTCATGGTGGCGCCTCCTTTGCGCGTAAAAGCCTCCAACGCCAGCAACGCTATGCGGCGGAAGTGCTGACTGAGGAGTGGCGAATGGCGCCCGGGGCACTGGAAGTTGCATGGTTTGCGGAAGAGACCGCTGCTGTTGAACGTGCGGTTGACGCGTTAACCAAACGGCTGGAAAAACTGGAGGGCAAATGACGCCTGGTGAAATTCGGCGCCTCTATTTTATTATTCGCACCTTTTTGAGCTACGGGCTCGACGAGCTTATCCCCAAAATGCGCATCACGCTGCCGCTTCGTATCTGGCGGCGGATGCTGTTCTGGATGCCCAATCGCCATAAAGGTCAACCGCTGGGTGAGCGTCTGCGCCTGGCGCTGCAGGAGCTCGGTCCGGTTTGGATTAAATTCGGACAGATGCTGTCGACCCGCCGCGATCTGTTCCCGCCTCTCATTGCCGATGAGCTCGCGATGCTGCAGGATCGCGTCGCACCGTTTGACGGCGCGCGCGCGAAAAAGCAGATTGAAGAGGCGATGGGGAATGTACCCGTCGAGACCTGGTTCGACGATTTCGACATTAAGCCACTGGCGTCGGCCTCAATCGCGCAGGTGCACACCGCGCGTTTGAAAGAAAACGGCAAAGAAGTCGTTATTAAGGTCATTCGACCGGACATCCTGCCCATCATCAAAGCGGACATGAAGCTGATTTATCGTCTGGCGCGCTGGGTACCACGCTTGCTGCCGGACGGGCGTCGCCTTCGTCCAATGGAAGTTGTGCGGGAATATGAAAAAACGCTGATTGATGAGCTTAACCTGCTGCGTGAATCGGCAAACGCCATTCAGCTGCGTCGCAACTTTGAAAACAGCCCGATGCTCTATGTGCCTGAAGTCTATTCTGACTACTGCAGCCAGGACATGATGGTGATGGAGCGTATCTACGGTATTCCGGTTTCGGATGTGGTGGCCCTGGAGAAACAGGGAACGAACATGAAGCTGTTGGCCGAGCGTGGCGTACAGGTCTTCTTTACCCAGGTGTTCCGCGACAGTTTTTTCCATGCGGACATGCATCCGGGCAATATCTTCGTGAGCTACGAACACCCTGAGGATCCGAAGTATATCGGTATCGACTGCGGGATTGTGGGGTCGCTGAACAAAGAAGATAAACGGTATCTGGCAGAAAATTTCATCGCGTTCTTCAACCGCGACTACCGTAAAGTGGCCGAGCTGCACGTTGATTCCGGCTGGGTGCCGCCTGACACCAACGTCGAAGAGTTCGAGTTCGCGATCCGGACCGTTTGTGAACCGATTTTTGAAAAACCGCTGGCGGAAATCTCCTTCGGACACGTGCTGTTAAACCTGTTCAACACGGCTCGCCGCTTTAATATGGAAGTTCAGCCACAGCTAGTTTTACTTCAGAAAACATTACTTTACGTTGAGGGTGTAGGCCGACAGCTCTATCCTCAGTTAGACTTGTGGAAGACCGCGAAACCTTTCCTTGAATCCTGGATTAAGGATCAGGTTGGCATTCCGGCGCTGGTGCGCTCTCTGAAAGAGAAAGGTCCGTTCTGGATAGAAAAAATGCCTGAAATTCCTGAACTGGTTTATGACAGTTTGCGTCAGAGCAAGAACCTTCAGCACAGCATGGATAAAATCGCCCGCGAGCTTCAGTCCAGCCGTGTTCGCCAGGGACAGTCACGCTATCTCTTTGGGATTGGGGCAACGCTGCTGCTGAGCGGTACGCTGCTGCTGATCAACCGTCCGGACTGGCAGATGATGCCCGCCTGGCTGATGGCTGGCGGGGTGGTAGTCTGGCTGGCAGGCTGGCGAAAAACGCGCTGAGCGTGCGTCGCTATCGACGGGTCGCATACGTATAATGCGATCTGACTCTTTAATCATCTATCCCTGAGGAACATGTATGGGTGGTATCAGTATCTGGCAATTGTTGATCATTGCCGTCATCGTCGTGCTGCTGTTTGGCACCAAAAAGCTCGGTTCTATTGGTTCCGATCTGGGCGCGTCTATCAAAGGCTTCAAGAAAGCGATGAGCGATGATGAGACCAAGCAGGATAAAACCAGCCAGGATGCTGATTTTACTGCTAAATCCATCGCCGACAAGCAAGAAGAAGCCAAAAAGGAAGACGCTAAACGCCACGATAAAGAGCAGGTGTAAGTCGTGTTCGACATTGGTTTTGGTGAACTCCTGCTGGTCTTTGTGATTGGCCTGATTGTGCTGGGGCCGCAGCGTCTGCCGGTGGCAGTGAAAACCGTTGCGGGCTGGGTTCGTGCGTTGAGATCGCTTGCATCGACCGTTCAGAATGAACTGGCGCAGGAGCTTAAGCTGCAGGAATTTCAGGAAAGCCTGAAAAAGGTCGAGAAGGCGAGCATGGATAACCTGACGCCGGAACTGAAAGCGTCAATGGATGAGCTGCGCGAAGCGGCGGAATCGATGAAGCGCTCCTATAGCGTTAACGATCCTGAAAAAGCGAGCGATGAAGCGAACACCATCCATAACCCGGTGGTGAAGGGCAGCGAGGAGCAGCGCGAGGGCGTAACGCCTGCCAGCGCTGAACATCAGGCTGCCGCGCCAGAGCAGACGCCGCAGGAAGCCGAAGTGAAAAAACAGTCGCAGCCGGAAGAGCCGGTGGCAAAAACGGCGGAAGTGAAGCCCGCTGCGTCCGTTTCCGAATCATCCCCCTCGTCGAGTGATAAAGCGTAAACATGGCAGTAGATGATACTCAACCGCTGATTGCGCACCTCATTGAGCTGCGTAAGCGCCTGTTAAACTGCATTATTGCGGTTTTACTCATATTCCTGTGCCTGGTCTATTTTGCCAACGATATCTATCAGGTGGTCTCTGCGCCGCTGATCAAGCAGATGCCGCTGGGTGCAACGATGATTGCAACAGACGTTGCTTCTCCGTTCTTTACCCCCATCAAGCTGACCTTCTGGGTGTCGTTGATTGCCTCTGCACCGGTCATTCTTTATCAGGTGTGGGCGTTTGTGGCGCCAGCGCTGTATAAGCATGAACGCAAGCTGGTGATCCCGCTGCTGGTGTCCAGCTCGCTGCTGTTCTATATCGGCATGGCGTTTGCCTATTTCGTTGTCTTCCCGCTGGCCTTCGGTTTCCTGACGCATACCGCGCCGGAAGGGGTCCAGGTATCGACGGATATCGCCAGCTACCTCAGCTTTGTGATGGCGCTGTTTATGGCGTTTGGCGTGGCATTCGAAGTGCCGGTGGCCATTGTGCTGCTTTGCTGGGTTGGGGTAACCACCCCGGATGACCTGCGTAAGAAGCGTCCATATATTCTGGTGGGCGCCTTTGTGGTCGGCATGCTGCTGACGCCGCCTGACGTGTTCTCGCAGACGCTGCTGGCCATACCGATGTACTGTCTGTTTGAGGTCGGCGTATTCTTCTCGCGTTTCTACGTGGGTAAAGGACGTCGAGCGGATGACGAAGACGATACGTCCGACAAGACCACTGAAGAGTAAAAACAGCCGCCCGTCAGGGCGGTTGTTATATGGGGATTTGCATGTTTGATATCGGACTCAATCTGACCAGCTCGCAGTTTGCGAAAGATCGTGATGAGGTGGTTGCGCGCGCGTTTGCAGCCGGGGTGAAAGGGCTGCTGCTGACAGGCACCAACCTGCATGAGAGCGAGCAGGCGCAGCAGCTGGCGCAACGCTACGATCGTTGTTGGTCTACTGCCGGCGTGCATCCTCACGACAGCAGCCAGTGGACCGCGGAAAGCGGCGACACCCTGTACAGGCTGGCGAAGACGCCAGACGTTGTGGCGATTGGCGAATGCGGTCTCGATTTCAACCGTAACTTTTCCACGCCTGAAGAGCAGGAAAAGGCGTTCACTGCCCAGCTCGCGCTGGCGGTAGAGCTTGGAATGCCCGTATTTATGCACTGCCGCGACGCGCATGAGCGTTTCCTGGCACTTCTGGATCCGTGGCTGGATAAACTGCCCGGCGCGGTGCTGCACTGCTTCACCGGTTCACGGCAGGAAGCGCTGGATTGCCTGAAGCGAGGGCTTTATCTGGGTATTACCGGCTGGGTTTGCGATGAGCGTCGCGGGCTTGAGCTTCGGGAGCTGTTGCCAGCGATCCCGGCTGACCGGTTGCTCCTTGAAACCGATGCGCCTTATCTGCTACCGCGCGATATGAAGCCCAAACCGGCATCGCGGCGAAATGAGCCCGCGTATCTGGGGCACATTGTTGAGAGCGTTGCGAAGTGGCGCGGAGAGGATCCGCACTGGCTTTCGGCGCAGACGGATGACAACGTGCGTAATCTGTTCGGAATAAACGTTTAAAGTTTGCGGAAGTCGGTGTTTTTAACGCTCTGCAGTACCTGCTTGTTCAGCAGATTGAGCAACAGCATAGATCGCGCTTCCCCGTCCGGCTCGGCAAAAATCGCCTGCAGGCCTTCGAAAGCGCCTTCGGTAATCACGACGCTATCGCCGGTGTAAGGGGTTTCGGGGTCGGTGATCCCTTCAGGCTGTTGATAAATCGACAGCTGATGAATGACCGTCGACGGAACCGTTGCCGGGTGGGCGCCAAAACGAACGAAGTGGCTGACGCCACGCGTTGCGCTGATGGTGGTGGTGTGGATAACTTCCGGGTCGAACTCCACGAACAGGTAGTTCGGGAACAACGGCTCACTGACGGTTGTGCGCTTCCCGCGCTGCATTTTTTCAAGCGTGATCACGGGCGTCAGGCAATTTACAGACTGACGTTCAAGATGTTCCTGCGCGCGCTGAAGTTGCCCGCGTTTGCAATACAGTAAATACCAGGCCTGCATAATCACTCTTTCCCTTAGTTCGGGGCGCAAGCATATCAAAACCCTGGCGGGATCGCTAAGTTGATTATAATGGGGGAAAATGGAACAGAACGCATAAGTTCACGCTTATTTAACAAAATTACAGCATCAAGCAGGCATACGCCGTATAATGAAGCGCTTACAGAGAGGCCATGATTAACTGCATGAAATACCACGATCTCCGCGACTTCCTGACGCTGCTGGAAAAGCAGGGTGAACTCAAACGTATTACACTTCCTGTTGATCCTTATCTGGAGATGACAGAAATTGCTGACCGCACCCTGCGTGCCGGTGGTCCCGCATTACTGTTTGAAAATCCAAAAGGTTACTCAATGCCGGTGCTGTGCAACCTGTTTGGTACACCGCGCCGTGTTGCATTGGGGATGGGGCAGGAAGACGTCACGGCGCTGCGTGAAGTCGGTAAACTGCTGGCGTTTCTGAAAGAGCCGGAGCCACCGAAAGGCTTCCGCGATCTGTTCGACAAACTGCCGCAGTTTAAGCAGGTGCTGAACATGCCCACCAAACGCCTGCGCGGCGCGCCGTGCCAGCAGAAAGTGCTGGAAGGCGATGCGGTTGATCTGACTAAAATCCCTATCATGCAGTGCTGGCCTGAAGATGCCGCTCCGCTGATCACCTGGGGGCTGACCGTTACGCGCGGCCCGCACAAAGAGCGGCAAAACCTCGGTATTTACCGCCAGCAGTTGATTGGCAAGAATAAACTCATTATGCGCTGGCTGTCGCATCGCGGCGGCGCGCTGGATTTCCAGGAGTGGTGCGCCGCGCATCCGGGGGAACGTTTCCCGGTGTCTGTCGCCTTAGGTGCCGATCCGGCCACCATTCTGGGAGCCGTCACCCCCGTGCCGGATACCCTTTCTGAATATGCGTTTGCAGGCCTGCTGCGCGGAACGAAAACCGAAGTCGTGAAGTGTATTTCTAACGATCTCGAAGTTCCGGCCAGTGCAGAAATTGTGCTGGAAGGTTATCTTGAGCAGGGTGAAATGGCGCCAGAAGGCCCTTACGGCGACCACACCGGCTATTACAACGAAGTGGATAACTTCCCGGTGTTCACCGTGACGCACATTACGCAGCGTGAAGATGCGATTTATCACTCCACGTATACCGGACGTCCACCGGACGAACCGGCGGTGCTGGGCGTGGCGCTGAACGAAGTGTTTGTGCCAATCCTGCAAAAGCAGTTCCCGGAAATTGTTGATTTTTATCTGCCGCCTGAAGGATGCTCGTATCGCATGGCGGTGGTCACGATGAAGAAGCAGTATCCTGGCCATGCTAAACGCGTGATGATGGGCGTATGGTCTTTCCTGCGCCAGTTTATGTATACCAAATTTGTTATTGTCTGCGATGATGACGTTAACGCCCGCGACTGGAATGACGTAATCTGGGCCATTACCACGCGAATGGATCCGGCGCGTGACACGGTGTTAGTCGAAAACACGCCGATAGATTACCTGGATTTTGCCTCGCCGGTTTCCGGTCTTGGCTCAAAGATGGGACTGGATGCCACAAATAAATGGCCTGGCGAAACCGACCGTGAATGGGGTCGCCCGATCAAAAAAGATCCTGCAGTGACCGCGCGAATTGACGCGATCTGGGACGAGCTGGCCATAATGAATAACGGTAAACCCTGAGCTGACCGTTAAGCCCTATAGACTTCCCGACAGAGAGAGCGAATGACAACCTTAAGCTGTAAAGTGACCTCGGTAGATGCCATCACCGACACCGTATATCGCGTCCGTTTAGTGCCAGAAGCGCCATTCTCTTTCCGCGCGGGTCAGTACCTGATGGTTGTGATGGATGAGCGTGATAAGCGTCCTTTCTCTATGGCCTCAACGCCAGCTGAGCAGGAATTTATTGAGCTTCATATTGGTGCGTCAGAGCTTAACCTGTATGCGATGGCGGTGATGGATCGGATCCTGAAGGAACGTGAAATCGTGGTGGATATTCCGCACGGTGATGCGTGGCTGCGCGATGACGAAGACCGTCCGCTGATCCTGATCGCTGGCGGTACGGGCTTCTCTTATGTGCGCTCTATTCTGTTGACCGCACTGGCGCGTAACCCGGACCGCGACATCACCATTTACTGGGGTGGCCGCGAAGAGAAACATCTGTACGACCTGTCTGAACTGGAAGCGCTGAGCGTAACCCATCCTAACCTGCGCATTGAGCCGGTGGTTGAGCAGCCGGAAGAGGGCTGGCGTGGTCGTAGTGGGACGGTGCTGACGGCGGTGCTGCAGGATCATGGCACGCTGGCAGGGCATGATATCTATATCGCTGGCCGTTTTGAGATGGCGAAAATTGCCCGTGACCTGTTCTGTAATGAACGTGACGCGCGTGAAGACCGCCTGTTTGGCGATGCGTTTGCCTTCATTTAAATAAAAAACCCGCCCCTGACAGGCGGGAAGAACGGCAACTAAACTCTCTCTCTTCGCCAATGACGCCATAACTGCGTTGGCTGCGCTCGTTCACCCGAATCACTTACTTGAGTAAGCTCATCGGGATTCGCTCGCTTGCCGCCTTGTTCTGACGCCATTGGCTTTGAGATACTTTTCCTGATTTACACTCTCTCAAACACCGTCGCGATACCCTGACCCAGCCCGATACACATCGTTGCCAGACCAAACTGGGCATCTTTGCGTTCCATCAGGTTAATCAGCGTTGTGCTGATACGCGCCCCGGAGCAGCCCAGCGGGTGACCGAGGGCGATCGCGCCGCCGTTGAGGTTAATCTTCTCGTCGATCTGCTCCATCAGCCCCAGATCCTTAATGCACGGCAGGATCTGTGCGGCGAACGCTTCGTTCATCTCAAACAGGTCGATGTCGCTGGCGGTTAATCCCGCTTTTTTCAGCGCCAGCTTCGAGGCCGGAACCGGGCCGTAGCCCATGATTGAAGGATCGCAGCCCACGACCGCCATCGAACGTACCCGAGCGCGAGGGGTTAAGCCCAGCTCGCGGGCGCGGCTTTCGCTCATCACCAGCATCGCGGCGGCACCGTCTGACAGCGCCGACGAAGTACCTGCCGTTACCGTACCGGTGACCGGATCAAACGCAGGGCGCAGAGTTGAAAGCGCTTCTACGGTGGTTTCCGGGCGGATGACTTCGTCGTAGCTGAACTGCTTCAGTACGCCGTCTGCGTCGTGACCGCCGGTCGGGATGATCTCATTCTTAAAGGCACCGGACTGCGTCGCCGCCCATGCGCGAGCGTGAGAGCGCGCGGCAAAGGCATCCTGCATTTCACGGCTGATGCCGTGCAGACGAGAGAGCATCTCGGCGGTCAGACCCATCATCCCCGCGGCTTTCGCCACGTTACGGCTCATGCCAGGGTGGAAATCGACCCCGTGGCTCATCGGCACGTGGCCCATGTGCTCAACGCCGCCCACCAGGCAGGCCTGCGCATCGCCGGTCATGATCATACGCGCCGCGTCGTGCAGCGCCTGCATTGATGAACCGCACAGGCGGTTCACGGTGACAGCCGGAACCGAATGCGGGATCTCCGCCAGCAGCGACGCGTTACGGGCGATGTTGAAACCTTGCTCCAGGGTCTGCTGCACGCAGCCCCAGTAGATATCGTCCAGCGCAGCAGTATCCAGCGCCGGGTTACGCGCCAGCAGGCTACGCATCAGATGCGCGGAGAGATCTTCTGCACGCACGTTACGGAATGCACCGCCTTTTGAACGGCCCATCGGGGTGCGAATCGCATCAACAATGACAACCTTTTCCATTGTGACTCCTTAAGCCGTTTTCAGCTCGCCAACCGGACGGGCTGGCTCAACTGCTGGGTAGTAGGGTTCGTTATGGCGCGCTTTGTTACGCAGCCCTTCCGGCACCTCATAAAGCGGGCCGAGGTGCTGATACTGCTGAGCCATATCGAGATAGCGGGCGCTGCCGAGCGTGTCCAGCCAGCGGAACGCGCCGCCGTGGAACGGAGGGAAGCCCAGGCCGTATACCAGCGCCATATCGGCTTCTGCCGGGCTGGCGATGATGCCTTCTTCCAGGCAACGCACCACTTCGTTGACCATCGGGATCATCATCCGGGCGATGATTTCATCGTCGGAGAAGTCGCGTTTTGGCTGACTGACTTCAGCCAGCAGGCCATCCACCGCGGCATCTTCTTCTTTCTTCGGTTTGCCTTTGCTGTCTTCTTTATAGCGCCAGAAGCCCAGGCCGTTTTTCTGGCCGAAGCGGTTGGCGTCAAACAGTGCGTCAATGGCGTCGCGATAATCTTTCTGCATACGCTGCGGGAAGCCTGCCGCCATCACCGCTTGAGCGTGGTGGGCGGTATCAATGCCGACCACGTCCAGCAGATACGCCGGGCCCATCGGCCAGCCGAACTGTTTTTCCATCACTTTGTCGATTTTGCGGAAGTCCGCACCGTCGCGCAGCAGCTGGCTGAAACCGGCGAAGTAAGGGAACAACACGCGGTTGACGAAGAAGCCCGGGCAGTCGTTAACAACGATCGGCGTTTTGCCCATCTTGCTTGCCCATGCCACCACTTTAGCGATGGTTTCGTCAGAGGTTTTTTCCCCACGGATCACTTCGACCAGCGGCATACGGTGTACCGGGTTGAAGAAGTGCATCCCGCAGAAGTTTTCCGGACGCTTCAGCACGCTCGCCAGTTCGCTGATTGGAATGGTGGAGGTGTTAGAGGCCAGCACGGTCTCAGGACGAACCTTGTCTTCCGTTTCCGCCAGCACCGCTTTTTTGACTTTCGGATTCTCGACGACGGCTTCGACCACCACGTCCACACGGTCGAAACCGCTGTATTCCAGCACGGGCTGAATGGTGGAGATCACGCCTGCAAGCTTCAGCCCGTCAATTTTTCCGCGTTCCAGCTGTTTATTCAGCAGTTTGGCCGCTTCGGTCATGCCCAGCGTCAGGGATTTCTCGCTGATGTCTTTCATCACTACCGGCACGCCTTTCCAGGCCGACTGGTAAGCGATGCCGCCACCCATAATGCCGGCGCCGAGTACCGCCGCATGTTTTGGCGTCTCAACGTTTTTAGTCAGCTGTTTGGCTTTACCCTTCACGAACTGATCGTTGAGGAAGATACCGACCAGCGCGCGGGCTTCATTGGTGTGCGCCAGCGGAACAAAGCTCTGATTTTCGAGCTTCAGCGCCTCATCGCGACCGAGACGGGCAGCCGCTTCAATGGTTTTCACCGCCGTGATAGGCGCCGGGTAGTGTTTACCCGCCGTCTGCATCACCATGCCTTTAGCGATGGTGAAGCTCATGGTGGCTTCAATCTTGCTGAGTTTTAACGGCTCCAGCTTCGGCTGGCGTTTGGCTTTCCAGTCGAGGTCGCCATTGATTGCCTGACGCAGAATGGCGACAGCACCTTCAACCAGTTTCTCTGGCTTCACGACGCCGTCGACCAGGCCAATTTTCTGCGCCTGTTCGGCGCCGACGTCTTTACCTGCAGCAATGATCTCCAGGGCGCTGTCGGCACCCAGCATGCGCGGCATACGCACGGAGCCGCCAAAGCCCGGCATGATGCCCAGCTTGGTTTCCGGCAGGCCGATGCGCAGGTCCGGCGTCGCCAGACGGTAGTCGGTCGCCAGCACGCACTCGCAGCCGCCGCCCAGCGCATAGCCGCTAACGGCGGAAATGGTCGGGACAGGCAGATCTTCCAGACGATTAAAGACGCTGTTGGCAAAGTGCAGCCACTGGCTCAGCTGTTCTTCCGGGACCAGGAACAGCGAAAGGAACTCGGTGATATCGGCACCGACAATAAAGGCCGCTTTGTTCGAACGCAGCAGCAGCCCTTTTAATTCAGGTTGTTTTTCAAGAACATCCAGCGCCTGGCCAAGACTGGCCACCGTCGCGGTATCAAGCTTGTTCACTGAGCCGGGGGCATCGAACACCAGTTCGGCAATGCCATCTTCCAGCCAGTTGAGGTACAGGGTGTCGCCTTTGTAGAGCATGTCAGTCTCCTGAATCCAGCAATTGGATCTGGTCATACCAGATGAATCGGAGTGTGGGATTTATGTTAATAAAATGCAAATTACTCATTAAGAAAATGCTGCATTGATCACGGTCGGTGGAAATCACGCAGCCGGAGTGAGGTGTGCTAAGATGCGATGACTTGAGGTCAAAAAAACGAAAGGAAGAATGATGGACTCACTGGCTTCGCTTTATAAAAATCATATCGTTACCCTACAGGAACGTACCCGCGATGTACTGGCCCGCTTTAAGCTGGATGCACTGCTGATCCACTCCGGCGAGCTGATGAATACCTTTCTGGATGACCACGCGTATCCGTTTAAGGTGAACCCGCAGTTTAAAGCCTGGGTACCGGTGACTCAGGTTCCGAATTGCTGGCTGCTGGTGGACGGCGTGAACAAGCCGAAACTGTGGTTCTACCTGCCTGTTGATTACTGGCACAACGTAGAGCCGCTGCCGACCTCTTTCTGGACCGAAGAGATCGACGTGATTGCGCTGCCGAAAGCGGACGGCATTGGCAGCCAGCTGCCTGCGGCGCGTGGCAACATCGGCTACATTGGCCCTGTTCCAGAGCGCGCGCTGGGTCTGGATATTCCGGCAGACAAACTCAATCCGAAAGGGGTGCTGGATTACCTGCACTATTACCGCGCGTATAAAACCGACTACGAACTTTACTGCATGCGTGAAGCGCAAAAAACGGCGGTGAACGGTCACCGTGCGGCGCATGAAGCGTTCCAGTCCGGCATGAGCGAGTTCGATATCAACCAGGCGTACCTGACCGCCACCGGTCATCGCGATACCGACGTGCCGTACAGCAACATTGTCGCGCTGAACGAGCACGCGTCTGTGCTTCACTACACCAAACTGGATCACCATGTTCCGTCGGAAATGCGCAGCTTCCTGCTGGACGCAGGGGCAGAGTATAACGGCTACGCGGCCGACCTGACCCGTACCTGGGCGGCGAATGCGGATACCGATTTCGCGCAGCTGATTAAAGACGTGAACGATGAACAGCTGGCGCTGATTGGCACCATGAAAGCTGGAACCAGCTATGTGGATTACCACATCCAGTTCCATCAGCGCATCGCAAAACTGCTGCGTAAGCATCAGATTGTGAAAGACATGAGCGAAGAGGCGATGGTCGAGAACGATCTGACCGGGCCATTCATGCCGCACGGTATCGGTCACCCGCTGGGCCTGCAGGTTCACGACGTTGCGGGCTTTATGCAGGATGATACCGGTACGCACCTGGCGGCACCGTCTAAATATCCTTACCTGCGCTGCACCCGTATTCTGGAGCCGCGTATGGTGCTGACGATTGAACCGGGGATCTACTTTATCGAATCCCTGCTGGCGCCGTGGCGTGAAGGCCAGTTCAGCAAACACTTCAACTGGGAAAAAATTGACGCGCTGAAGCCGTTTGGCGGTATTCGCATCGAAGATAACGTTGTGGTTCACGAAAACGGTATCGAGAACATGACGCGAGACCTGAAGCTGGCCTGATGGAAAGCTGGCTGATACCGGCTGAACCGGTCACCTTTGTTGAGGAAATCAAGAAAAGCCGCTTTATTACGCTGCTGGCGCATACCGACGGCGTAGAGGCGGCAAAGGCGTTTGTCGAGTCTGTTCGCGCGGAGCATCCTGACGCACGTCACCACTGCGTGGCGTGGGTAGCAGGGCCGCCCGACGATTCGCAACAGCTGGGGTTTTCCGACGACGGTGAACCGGCGGGCACGGCCGGTAAACCTATGCTTTCACAGCTGATGGGCAGCGGCGTGGGTGAAATTACCGCCGTGGTGGTGCGCTACTACGGTGGTATTTTGTTAGGCACGGGTGGGCTGGTTAAAGCGTACGGCGGTGGGGTTCAGCAGGCACTGAATATACTCATAACCACCCGCAAAACGCCGCTTACCGAATATACTTTACTGTGTGATTACGCCCAGTTATCCGGCATCGAGGCGCTGCTGAGGCAGTTTAACGGCGTCATCGCGCACAGTGAATATCAGGCAATGGTGCAATTACGCGTGGCGCTTCCTCAGGCGGAACTGGCTGCTTTTTCAGCAAAACTGGCTGATTTTAGTCGTGGTTCGTTGCAATTGCTGCCGATTGAAGAATAATCCCCACCTCACTTTTGAATACCAAAGGAAGCGGCAGAGATGCATTTTCGTGCCATAACCCGAATCGTTGGACTGCTGGTCATACTCTTTTCCGGGACGATGATTCTCCCTGGACTGGTGGCGCTTATCTACCGGGACGGCGCGGGGCGGGCATTTACCCAGACCTTCTTTGTCGCGCTGGCGATTGGCTCGCTGCTGTGGTGGCCAAACCGTCGTCAGAAAGGTGAACTGAAATCTCGCGAAGGATTTCTGATTGTGGTCCTGTTCTGGACGGTGCTGGGGAGCGTCGGTTCGCTGCCCTTCATCTTCTCTGAACAGCCTAACCTGAGCATCACTGATGCCTTTTTTGAATCGTTCTCCGGTTTAACGACGACCGGGGCGACGACGCTGGTGGGCCTGGATTCGCTTCCGCACGCCATTCTCTTTTATCGCCAGATGCTGCAGTGGTTCGGGGGGATGGGGATCATCGTCCTGGCGGTGGCTATTCTGCCGATTCTGGGCGTCGGGGGGATGCAGCTCTATCGCGCCGAAATGCCCGGACCGCTGAAAGATAATAAGATGCGCCCGCGTATTGCCGAGACGGCGAAAACCCTGTGGCTTATCTATGTCTTGCTGACGGTGGCCTGTGCGCTGGCGCTATGGTTCGCCGGGATGCCCGCGTTCGACGCCATCGGACACAGCTTCGCGACGATTGCTATCGGCGGGTTCTCCACTCACGATGCCAGCGTCGGCTACTTCGACAGCCCAACGATTAACACGATTATTGCCATTTTCCTGTTGATCTCAGGCTGTAACTACGGTCTGCACTTCTCTTTACTGAGCGGGCGTAGCCTGAAGGTGTACTGGCGTGACCCAGAGTTCCGTATGTTCATTGGCGTCCAGCTGACGCTGGTGATCATCTGTACCCTGGTGCTGTGGTTCCATGATGTCTACAACTCCGCGCTGACCACGCTAAATCAGGCGTTCTTCCAGGTGGTATCAATGGCGACGACCGCCGGGTTTACCACGGACAGCATCGCGCGCTGGCCGTTGTTCCTGCCGGTGCTGCTTTTATGCTCTGCATTTATCGGGGGCTGTGCGGGGTCTACCGGCGGTGGCCTGAAGGTGATTCGTATTCTGCTGCTGTTTAAGCAGGGGAACCGCGAGCTGAAGCGTCTGGTCCATCCGAACGCGGTCTACAGCATCAAACTGGGGAACCGCGCGCTGCCGGAACGTATCCTCGAAGCGGTGTGGGGGTTCTTCTCGGCGTATGCGCTGGTCTTTATCGTCAGCATGCTGGCGATTATCGCGACGGGGGTGGATGATTTCTCCGCCTTTGCGTCCGTCGTCGCAACATTGAACAACCTCGGGCCTGGCCTAGGCGTTGTGGCGGATAACTTTGCCAGTATGAACCCGGTCGCGAAATGGATCCTCATTGCCAATATGCTGTTTGGTCGTCTTGAGGTCTTTACGCTGCTGGTGCTGTTCACCCCTACATTCTGGCGCGAGTAAGGAGCCGTTGATGAAAACACTGATTCTTTTCTCTACGCGAGACGGGCAAACGCGTGAGATTGCCGCGTATCTGGCATCGGAATTAAAAGAGCTGGGTATTTACTCGGATGTTGTAAACCTGAATCGTGCGGATCAGATAACCTGGCAGGATTACGATCGCGTGGTAATTGGCGCGTCAATTCGTTACGGGCATTTCCATCCGGCGCTGGACCGCTTTGTGAAAAAGCACACGGCGGTGCTTAACAAATTGCCCGGTGCGTTTTACTCGGTCAATCTTGTCGCGCGTAAAGCCGAGAAGCGTACGCCGCAGACCAACAGCTACACGCGCAAGTTTTTGCTCAGCTCGCCGTGGCAGCCAGACCTGTGCGCCGTCTTTGCCGGCGCGCTGCGCTATCCTCGCTACCGCTGGTATGACCGCTTTATGATCCGCCTGATTATGAAGATGACCGGGGGTGAAACCGATACGCGTAAAGAAGTGGTTTATACCGACTGGTCGCAGGTGGCCAGTTTTGCGCGGGAAATCGCACATTTAACGGGCGATTCGCGACTTAAATAAGCGTTAAGTTTGAAAAGTGAGCGAACGAAAAGTTTTTTGTATTTTGTGCTTGTCACTTCAGAATAACTCCCTATAATGCGCCTCCACTGACACGGAACAACGGCTTACAGGCCGCCGGGTTAGCGGGGTTCAGAGATGAACGCCAGCAGAGAAAAGCGAAAATAAACGCTTGACTCTGAAGCGGGAAAGCGTAATATGCACACCCCGCGCCGCTGCGAAAAGCGAAGCGGCACTGCTCTTTAACAATTTATCAGACAATCTGTGTGGGCACTCAAAGTGACATGGATTCTTAACGTCGCAAGACGAAAAATGAATACCAAGTCTCTGAGTGAACATACGTAATTCATTACGAAGTTTAATTCACGAGCATCAAACTTAAATTGAAGAGTTTGATCATGGCTCAGATTGAACGCTGGCGGCAGGCCTAACACATGCAAGTCGAGCGGTAGCACAGGGAGCTTGCTCCTGGGTGACGAGCGGCGGACGGGTGAGTAATGTCTGGGAAACTGCCTGATGGAGGGGGATAACTACTGGAAACGGTAGCTAATACCGCATAACGTCGCAAGACCAAAGAGGGGGACCTTCGGGCCTCTTGCCATCAGATGTGCCCAGATGGGATTAGCTAGTAGGTGGGGTAACGGCTCACCTAGGCGACGATCCCTAGCTGGTCTGAGAGGATGACCAGCCACACTGGAACTGAGACACGGTCCAGACTCCTACGGGAGGCAGCAGTGGGGAATATTGCACAATGGGCGCAAGCCTGATGCAGCCATGCCGCGTGTATGAAGAAGGCCTTCGGGTTGTAAAGTACTTTCAGCGGGGAGGAAGGCGATAAGGTTAATAACCTTGTCGATTGACGTTACCCGCAGAAGAAGCACCGGCTAACTCCGTGCCAGCAGCCGCGGTAATACGGAGGGTGCAAGCGTTAATCGGAATTACTGGGCGTAAAGCGCACGCAGGCGGTCTGTCAAGTCGGATGTGAAATCCCCGGGCTCAACCTGGGAACTGCATTCGAAACTGGCAGGCTAGAGTCTTGTAGAGGGGGGTAGAATTCCAGGTGTAGCGGTGAAATGCGTAGAGATCTGGAGGAATACCGGTGGCGAAGGCGGCCCCCTGGACAAAGACTGACGCTCAGGTGCGAAAGCGTGGGGAGCAAACAGGATTAGATACCCTGGTAGTCCACGCCGTAAACGATGTCGACTTGGAGGTTGTTCCCTTGAGGAGTGGCTTCCGGAGCTAACGCGTTAAGTCGACCGCCTGGGGAGTACGGCCGCAAGGTTAAAACTCAAATGAATTGACGGGGGCCCGCACAAGCGGTGGAGCATGTGGTTTAATTCGATGCAACGCGAAGAACCTTACCTACTCTTGACATCCAGAGAACTTAGCAGAGATGCTTTGGTGCCTTCGGGAACTCTGAGACAGGTGCTGCATGGCTGTCGTCAGCTCGTGTTGTGAAATGTTGGGTTAAGTCCCGCAACGAGCGCAACCCTTATCCTTTGTTGCCAGCGGTTCGGCCGGGAACTCAAAGGAGACTGCCAGTGATAAACTGGAGGAAGGTGGGGATGACGTCAAGTCATCATGGCCCTTACGAGTAGGGCTACACACGTGCTACAATGGCGCATACAAAGAGAAGCGACCTCGCGAGAGCAAGCGGACCTCATAAAGTGCGTCGTAGTCCGGATTGGAGTCTGCAACTCGACTCCATGAAGTCGGAATCGCTAGTAATCGTAGATCAGAATGCTACGGTGAATACGTTCCCGGGCCTTGTACACACCGCCCGTCACACCATGGGAGTGGGTTGCAAAAGAAGTAGGTAGCTTAACCTTCGGGAGGGCGCTTACCACTTTGTGATTCATGACTGGGGTGAAGTCGTAACAAGGTAACCGTAGGGGAACCTGCGGTTGGATCACCTCCTTACCTTAAAGAACCTGCCTTTGTAGTGCTCACACAGATTGTCTGATGAAAAACAGCAGTAAAAACCTCTACAGGCTTGTAGCTCAGGTGGTTAGAGCGCACCCCTGATAAGGGTGAGGTCGGTGGTTCAAGTCCACTCAGGCCTACCAAATTTGCGAAGCAAATTTGAAGAGGTTGGTAAAACGATGGGGCTATAGCTCAGCTGGGAGAGCGCCTGCTTTGCACGCAGGAGGTCTGCGGTTCGATCCCGCATAGCTCCACCATCTTTTACTGCGAACACAAGAAAACTTCAGAGTGAACCTGAAAAGGTGCACTGCGAAGTTTTGCTCTTTAAAAATCTGGATCAAGCTGAAAATTGAAACGACACACATATTATGTGTGTTCGAGTCTCTCAAATTTTCGCAAGTCGGTGATGAATCGAAAGAAACATCTTCGGGTTGTGAGGTTAAGCGACTAAGCGTACACGGTGGATGCCCTGGCAGTCAGAGGCGATGAAGGACGTGCTAATCTGCGAAAAGCGCCGGCGAGGTGATATGAACCTTTGACCCGGCGATGTCCGAATGGGGAAACCCAGTGTGTTCCGACACACTATCGTTAACTGAATACATAGGTTAACGAGGCGAACCGGGGGAACTGAAACATCTAAGTACCCCGAGGAAAAGAAATCAACCGAGATTCCCCCAGTAGCGGCGAGCGAACGGGGAGCAGCCCAGAGTCTGAATCAGCTTGTGTGTTAGTGGAAGCGTCTGGAAAGTCGCACGGTACAGGGTGATAGTCCCGTACACGAAAATGCACAGGTTGTGAACTCGAAGAGTAGGGCGGGACACGTGGTATCCTGTCTGAATATGGGGGGACCATCCTCCAAGGCTAAATACTCCTGACTGACCGATAGTGAACCAGTACCGTGAGGGAAAGGCGAAAAGAACCCCGGCGAGGGGAGTGAAAAAGAACCTGAAACCGTGTACGTACAAGCAGTGGGAGCACCCTTGTGGTGTGACTGCGTACCTTTTGTATAATGGGTCAGCGACTTATATTCTGTAGCAAGGTTAACCGTATAGGGGAGCCGAAGGGAAACCGAGTCTTAACTGGGCGTTAAGTTGCAGGGTATAGACCCGAAACCCGGTGATCTAGCCATGGGCAGGTTGAAGGTTGGGTAACACTAACTGGAGGACCGAACCGACTAATGTTGAAAAATTAGCGGATGACTTGTGGCTGGGGGTGAAAGGCCAATCAAACCGGGAGATAGCTGGTTCTCCCCGAAAGCTATTTAGGTAGCGCCTCGTGAACTCATCTTCGGGGGTAGAGCACTGTTTCGGCTAGGGGGCCATCCCGGCTTACCAACCCGATGCAAACTACGAATACCGAAGAATGTTATCACGGGAGACACACGGCGGGTGCTAACGTCCGTCGTGAAGAGGGAAACAACCCAGACCGCCAGCTAAGGTCCCAAAGTCATGGTTAAGTGGGAAACGATGTGGGAAGGCACAGACAGCCAGGATGTTGGCTTAGAAGCAGCCATCATTTAAAGAAAGCGTAATAGCTCACTGGTCGAGTCGGCCTGCGCGGAAGATGTAACGGGGCTAAACCATGCACCGAAGCTGCGGCAGCGACGCTTATGCGTTGTTGGGTAGGGGAGCGTTCTGTAAGCCGTTGAAGGTGTCCTGTGAGGGGCGCTGGAGGTATCAGAAGTGCGAATGCTGACATAAGTAACGATAATGCGGGTGAAAAGCCCGCACGCCGGAAGACCAAGGGTTCCTGTCCAACGTTAATCGGGGCAGGGTGAGTCGACCCCTAAGGCGAGGCCGAAAGGCGTAGTCGATGGGAAACAGGTTAATATTCCTGTACTTGGTGTTACTGCGAAGGGGGGACGGAGAAGGCTATGTTAGCCGGGCGACGGTTGTCCCGGTTTAAGCATGTAGGCGGAGGTTCCAGGTAAATCCGGTACCTTATTAACGCTGAGGTGTGATGACGAGGCACTACGGTGCTGAAGTAACAAATGCCCTGCTTCCAGGAAAAGCCTCTAAGCATCAGGTAACATCAAATCGTACCCCAAACCGACACAGGTGGTCAGGTAGAGAATACCAAGGCGCTTGAGAGAACTCGGGTGAAGGAACTAGGCAAAATGGTGCCGTAACTTCGGGAGAAGGCACGCTGATATGTAGGTGAAGCCCCTGCGGGTGGAGCTGAAATCAGTCGAAGATACCAGCTGGCTGCAACTGTTTATTAAAAACACAGCACTGTGCAAACACGAAAGTGGACGTATACGGTGTGACGCCTGCCCGGTGCCGGAAGGTTAATTGATGGGGTTAGCGGCAACGCGAAGCTCTTGATCGAAGCCCCGGTAAACGGCGGCCGTAACTATAACGGTCCTAAGGTAGCGAAATTCCTTGTCGGGTAAGTTCCGACCTGCACGAATGGCGTAATGATGGCCAGGCTGTCTCCACCCGAGACTCAGTGAAATTGAACTCGCTGTGAAGATGCAGTGTACCCGCGGCAAGACGGAAAGACCCCGTGAACCTTTACTATAGCTTGACACTGAACACTGGTCCTTGATGTGTAGGATAGGTGGGAGGCTTTGAAGCGTGGACGCCAGTCTGCGTGGAGCCGACCTTGAAATACCACCCTTTAATGGCTGGTGTTCTAACGTAGACCCGTAATCCGGGTTGCGGACAGTGTCTGGTGGGTAGTTTGACTGGGGCGGTCTCCTCCCAAAGAGTAACGGAGGAGCACGAAGGTTAGCTAATCCTGGTCGGACATCAGGAGGTTAGTGCAATGGCATAAGCTAGCTTGACTGCGAGAGTGACGGCTCGAGCAGGTGCGAAAGCAGGTCATAGTGATCCGGTGGTTCTGAATGGAAGGGCCATCGCTCAACGGATAAAAGGTACTCCGGGGATAACAGGCTGATACCGCCCAAGAGTTCATATCGACGGCGGTGTTTGGCACCTCGATGTCGGCTCATCACATCCTGGGGCTGAAGTAGGTCCCAAGGGTATGGCTGTTCGCCATTTAAAGTGGTACGCGAGCTGGGTTTAGAACGTCGTGAGACAGTTCGGTCCCTATCTGCCGTGGGCGCTGGAGAATTGAGGGGGGCTGCTCCTAGTACGAGAGGACCGGAGTGGACGCATCACTGGTGTTCGGGTTGTCATGCCAATGGCATTGCCCGGTAGCTAAATGCGGAAAAGATAAGTGCTGAAAGCATCTAAGCACGAAACTTGCCCCGAGATGAGTTCTCCCTGACCCTTTAAGGGTCCTGAAGGAACGTTGAAGACTACGACGTTGATAGGTCGGGTGTGTAAGCGCAGCGATGCGTTGAGCTAACCGATACTAATGAACCGTGAGGCTTAACCTTACAACGCCGAAGCTGTTTCGGCGAAGAGACGACACATTCAACTCAGCTTGATACAGATTAACAGAATTTGCCTGGCGGCTTTAGCGCGGTGGTCCCACCTGACCCCATGCCGAACTCAGAAGTGAAACGCCGTAGCGCCGATGGTAGTGTGGGGTCTCCCCATGTGAGAGTAGGGAACTGCCAGGCATCAAATAAGTGAAGAGGCCATCCGGAAGGATGGCCTTTTTGCGTTTATACGCTGCACAAACTAATCCCCCAACGCCCTGCTTATACGGTAAACTACCTGCGTTTTTGCATCAGGATAGCGTCTATGAACCACTCCCTTAAGCCCTGGAATACCTTTGGCATTCAACGCAATGCTAATCAAATTGTACGTGCCGATACTGCACAGCAGCTGCTGGATGCATGGCAAAACGCGACAGAAAATAACGAACCCGTACTGATTCTGGGCGAAGGAAGTAATGTCCTGTTTCTCGATGATTTTGCGGGAACGGTGATCGTTAACCGCATCATGGGCATTGATGTGGAAGAGCGTGCCGACAGCTGGCACGTGCACGTGGGGGCCGGAGAAAACTGGCATCAGCTGGTGCAATTTACCCTCGAAAAAGGGATGCCGGGTCTGGAAAACCTTGCGCTTATTCCAGGCTGCGCCGGATCGTCACCTATTCAAAACATCGGCGCCTACGGCATCGAACTGAAACATGTCTGTGAATATGTCGACTGCATCGAACTGGCGACCGGAACGGCTAAGCGTTTAACGGCAGAACAGTGCCGATTTGGCTATCGTGACAGTATCTTCAAACATGAATATCAGGACCGCTACGTGATTGTCGCCGTGGGTCTGCGCCTGTCGAAGAACTGGCAGCCGGTGCTGACCTACGGGGATTTAACGCGTCTCGATCCGACTACCGTTACCGCCCGCGACGTCTTTGACTCGGTTTGCCATATGCGAATGACCAAACTTCCCGATCCAAAAGTAAACGGAAACGCTGGGAGTTTCTTCAAAAACCCGGTTATCAGCAGCGAAAATGCAAAAGTCTTTCTTGAAGGATGGCCAGCAGCGCCACATTATCCTCAGGCGGGTGGCAGCGTGAAGCTGGCCGCGGGGTGGCTCATCGATCAATGCCAGCTAAAAGGCGCTTCAGTAGGCGGTGCCGCCGTTCACCAACTGCAGGCCCTGGTACTGATTAATCAACGCGATGCGACCAGCGATGATGTCGTACAGCTGGCTCATTATGTTCGTCAGCGTGTGGGCGAAAAGTTTAACGTCTGGCTGGAGCCAGAAGTTCGCTTCATTGGCCGCACAGGTGAAGTCAATGCCGTGGAGGCCATCGCGTGAAAGACAATACTATCCCCTTAACCCTGATTAGCATCCTTGCTGACGGTGAGTTTCATTCTGGCGAGCAGCTGGGTGAACAGCTTGGCATGAGCCGTGCCGCCATTAACAAGCATATTCAGACGCTTCGCGACTGGGGTGTTGATGTGTTCACGGTTCCCGGAAAAGGCTACAGCCTGCCGGAGCCTATTCAATTGCTGAATGAAGAAGCGATCCGCAGCCAGATTGGACACGGCAATGTTGCGGTGCTGCCGGTGATTGATTCGACGAACCAGTACCTTCTGGATCGTCTGCCTGAGCTAAAATCAGGCGATGCCTGCGTTGCTGAATATCAACAGGCCGGTCGTGGCCGTCGCGGACGCAAATGGTTTTCGCCATTTGGCGCTAACCTCTATCTGTCCATGTACTGGCGACTCGATCAGGGCCCGGCCGCTGCCATTGGCCTGAGTCTGGTCATCGGCATCGTCATGGCGGAAGTGCTGCACGATCTGGGAGCAGATAAGGTACGCGTTAAATGGCCTAATGACCTGTACCTCAACGATCGTAAACTTGCCGGTATTCTTGTCGAACTGACGGGAAAAACGGGCGATGCGGCACAGATCGTCATTGGCGCAGGCCTCAATATGGTGATGCGCAATGTACAAAATGATGTGGTGAATCAGGCCTGGACTAATCTCCAGGAGGCGGGGATCGTCATCGATCGTAACACCCTTTCCGTGCGTATGATTAAAGAGTTGCGCAGCTCACTCACGCTTTTTGAACAGGAAGGGCTGGCACCGTTCCTGTCTCGTTGGGAAAAGCTGGATAACTTCATCAACCGCCCGGTGAAATTGCTGATTGGTGATAAAGAGATCTACGGGACTTCCCGCGGTATTGACGCACAGGGCGCGCTGCTCCTGGAGCAGGATGGCGTGATCAAACCCTGGATGGGCGGTGAGATTTCACTGCGAAGTGCCGAATAACCGGATTGAGTTAATTATGCGAAAACCCGTCTGCGCGACGCTGGCCGTCATGATGAGTCTGCTGTTCTCGCCTCTCTCTCATGCGGATCGGGCCTGGGAGAGTTACAAGGCCCGCTTTTTCAAACCGGAAGGTCGCATTGTCGATACCGGCAATGGCGGCGTGTCGCATACGGAAGGCCAGGGTTTTGCCATGCTGATGGCGGTGGCCAACGACGATAAAGCCACGTTCGATAAGCTCTGGCAATGGACAGACAGTCAGCTGAAGAACAAAGAAAATGGTTTATTCTACTGGCGCTATAACCCCGCAGAGTCCAACCCGGTCGCCGACAAAAACAACGCTGCAGATGGTGATGTGCTGATTGCCTGGGCGTTGATCAAAGCCGACGCCCGCTGGCATGACAAGCGCTACAGCGCCGCATCGGATGCCATTACAAAAGCACTGATTGACCACAGCGTGATCCGCTATGCGGGCTACCGCGTGATGCTGCCCGGCGTCCAGGGATTTAAGCTTGAGGGTGAAGTGGTCCTTAATCCTTCCTATTTCGTGTTTCCGGCCTGGCAGGCCTTCGCCGGACGCAGTCATTTGCCGGTCTGGCGCGATTTGATTAAGGACGGGAAACGTCTGCTGGGGAAAATGGGCTCTGGCAAAGCGAATCTGCCCGCTGACTGGGTTTCACTGGCATCTGGCGGCAAGCTGGCCCCGGCTAAAGGCTGGCCGCCGCGGATGAGCTATGACGCGATTCGTATTCCGCTATACCTTGCCTGGTCTGATAAGCAAAGCCCGCTGCTGACGCCGTGGAAGGCCTGGTTCGGTCAGTTCCCCCGGGAACAAACTCCCGCCTGGGTTAACGTCACGACCAACGAATATGCGCCCTACATGATGGAAGGCGGCCTGTTGGCCGTGCGTGATTTAACGATGGGACAGCCTTCTGGAGAACCCGAAATTACCTCTAAAGACGACTACTATTCGGCAAGTCTGAAAATGCTGGTGTGGATCGCCCAGCAATAATGTCGACATTGTCCCTCTCCCCGATGGGGAGAGGGACGTCATACCGTGTTACTGCGGATACGGTACCCAATCCCCGCCGTTCAGGCGAACGTACGGTTTGTTTTGATATTGAATGACGACCGCGTTGGCGTTCTCGGAAACCTCCGCCGTTTGCGGCAGTTTGCTGGTGAGCTGATCCCAGTTCACGCTATCTTCTACAAACAGCTTGCCGTCAACGGCGCGGGCAACCAGTTCTGAGATTGCCAGATAGCTGGTTGGCTGAGCGATCTCAATCGGTGCGCCCTGATGCGGTGCCTTCATACCGAAGAATTTAATGCCTGCAGGTACGTTGGTGATGGACGGGCTTGGGATATCACGCAGGCCTGACACCTGCATTCTGTCGCCTTTCAGCGCACCACCGTGCTCAGGCACCACAACCACCATCACTTTACGGCCTGATTTTTCCAGCTCCGTGAAGAACGCGTCCAGCTCGTCGAAGAGTTTCTGCGCTCGCACTTTATAATCTGCCGTTTTGCTCACGCCCGGGAAATGGTTACCGTCGTGGAGCGGCAGGGTATTAAAGAACGTCGCGCTGCGTGGATTACTGTCTTTTTCGATGGTCTGCAGCCAGCGTTGCAGGACGGCGGTATCGTCATAAACAGGCGAACCGTCGAAGCCCAGCAGAGAGACAGGAAGACCGGTTTGATCCATCAGCGGTGCCTGCATGCCACCCTGTTCGCGCACCTCTTTCAGGAAGCTACCGAACTGGCCGTTATGCCCCAGCATCAGATGCTGCGTAAAGCCCAGTTTTGCGAGGTTATCGAACAGATAACACTGGTTTCCGGCGGGTTGATACAGGTTTTTATGCGATGTCTGACCGCAGCTTGCACGCAGAAGGCGGATCGCCGCCGGGCCGCTGTACGAGGTGGCAGAGTTGAAATCTTTAAACTGAATATCGAAGTGTGACCACAGCGGATGAGACATCAAACCGGCGGCGTCCACGTCGGCCCAGGAGAGAGAGCAGATGTTGATCACCAGCAGTTCAAACGGCTGAGCATCCGCCGGCAGCGCATCCGGGAATTTAGTCTGTCGCTTGTCTTCCGCGGTATAGAAACTGGAGAGCCAGGCGTTCAGGTTGGTTGAGGTCGGCGGTGCGGTCTGGGTTGGGATATCACCCACCACAGGCGTATCGCCTGCCGTGGTGACGGTTGCCGCTGCGCTTCCCCCTGTGGTGGTCACCGTGGTGGTCGGTTGACCGGCAGGCCACAGCGAAAAGCTTGGCCCAGCCAGCGTCAGCACGTTAAGCCAGACCATAATCGCGACGACAAACACCGTGACGCGGATCCACTGTGACAGGAACAGCCAGGCAACCAGCAGCACAAATACCGCGCCAATCATCTGCCAGTTAATAAAGCGCTCGGTCAGATCGAGGACATAGCTGGCGCTAAAGCCCGCCACCTGCGACCCCTGGCTCATAATGCTGTCCGGCCCCGGTAGCCAGGTATCATGCCAGAACAGCGCAAAGCCGAGAGGGATGGCTACCCAGTGACGTAAGCGATGCAGCCTGATATTCGGCAGCGGCATCAGCAGGAAGGCCATAAACACGAGGTTGAGAAGGGGATGGAAATTCAGATAGCCTGCCCACAGCAGACCAAACTTCACCAGAAAGTAGAAGTTCCAGCCGGAAAGGCCGCGCCAGTATTGCCAGAGCGGCGAGGGTGCCGAAGCGGTATAGGTAGAATTAGTCATGTTTTCGGTCTGCCTTGACGTGTGATGCCCGTGTCAGTGTTCCGGCTGGTTTTACGTAGCGAGGTTTGATAAAGAGCACTCTGGCCGTATCACGGATACGGCGTATGGAATGGCGCGCATAGTAGCCAAGCGGGAAAAAGATCAGCGCACAGAATATAACCAGTTGAATGATATCGCTGATATTCATGATGATGCGTTCTCCGCGTTGTCTGTTAATAAGCGAAGGGGTTCCGGAACCCGACGCCAGACGTGTCCATCATGTCTGGCATTGAGGATCGGTTTGGCATCGCTCTTGATAGCGAGCGGCTTAACCCATTGTTCAGGCTGGAGCGCACGCATCTGCACCAGCTCCGCGCCGATCGTATTATCTTCGAACCAAATCATACGGTTCGAGAAAATGTCCCCGGTAGGCAGGGGGAAGATGTGGTTAAGCGCCGTATCGAGATCGTTTACCCGGCAGAAGGACAAAAACAGCACCAGGCGATTGTCGCCGATGGTCATGATGTCCCCTGTACGGTTCGGGCGACATAGGGTGAGAGCCTGTTCAACGCGAATACCCGGTACAGGACGCAGGGCGACCATAACCCCTTTTCCGTCAGCAGGAAGAAGCGTGTTGCTCATCATGTTGCCAACGGCGTCGCAGAAGGTATCCCATTTTTGGTATCCACGCAGCTTCATCGGCTGCGTCATGGAGAGCAGCGTGGAAATATCTTCCGGTACATGGCGGCTAAACTGCTGGCCCTGAACGCTTTCGATAAGCGTCAGGCAGCGTGACAACGGCGCATTCCATGGAATAACCATATTGGCGCCGCAGCCCAGAAGCAGGCGCTCATCGGTGGCGCGCAGGCTGGTATTATTTTCGCGCACGATGATTTTCAACGCACTGCCGCGCTGGCGGCGTAAGGTGTGGATTTGCCTTGCCAGCGTCTCAATCTGGTTATTCTGCATCAGCGAGAAAATAATGGTTGCCGCCTGGGTTGTGCGGGCTTCATGGAAAAGGGCTTCGTTTGATTCAAACAGTGACCAGTTTTCCGACAGGGCAGGTGCTCCCTCTAAAACCGCGATATGGCTCAGGATGCGTTTTTCGTCACTGCGCGGCTGCACCACGGTTTCTTCCTGCTGCGCCAGGTGCCACTCGCCCTCGATATGTTTCAGCGTAAGCTGCTGCCTGGCGCTCACGCCTTTTTCATTACACCAGAAGGCAATATCGTAGAGATAGCTGCCCGCCTGGTCACGAATGCTTGCCAGACCAAACAGGGTGCGATATTCGCCCATTAAAAGTGAAAACAGCTTGTCATTATTACTGCCGGGATTGACTATCAATAGCGTGCAATTTTGAAATTTTGCCCATTTATTGATTTTTTCCAGCCACGGCAGCAGTTTTTCAGCAGGCATATTTTGCAGGACGTTATTTGCACATTTCAGAATCACTAAATAGTGATCCGGATCAATAGAGCACTGAACGTCGCGGGACAAAAAGTATAGACTATCGGCTTCCGATGTCATGGAAAATAATCGCACCGTCTGGGGGCCGCGACCACTTTCAAGCGCGATAATTTTTCTGGGCTCTTCGCCCATGCTAATGACGGCCACGCGGGAATCCTTATCCTGAGCAGCAATTGTCTGGTTTACCAGACTGATAGCATCTTCATTACGGTCCGTATTAATCCACCAGACTCCTCCGACTGGCATGTGGCTCAATTCGTCCCATAATGACTGGATGCCAATAGAAAATATGGAGTCCACGGTGTCCCTCTTTTCGTCTAATTTATCTGTATCTCAGTTTACTAGCGAAAGCGTAGAAATAAACCTAACATTGAAATTAAAGAACATCAGATTTAGCATGTAAATGAAATTTCATAGGGCAGGACGCCTCGCTACTTCTGATCTGGCGATTCTACGCAAAGGGATGGAAAAAGAATGGATAATAACGAACCCGGAACCCCAGTCGACTCGACCCTGGGTTACACATTCCAAAACGATTTTCTGGCGCTGACGCAGGCCTTTTCTTTACCTGAAATAGATTACACCGATATTTCCCAGCGGGAACAGTTGGCCGCGGCTATTAAACGCTGGCCGTTATTAGCTGAATTCGCCAATCAACAATAAGGGAGCCATTGATGGCCATACTCGGATTACAGGGTGTCCGTGGCGGTGTGGGTACCACATCTGTTACCGCGGCGCTGGCGTGGTCATTACAGCTTTTAGGTGAATCGGTGCTGGTTATTGACGCCTGCGCCGATAATTTGCTGCGTATGTCGTTTAACGTCGACTTCACTCGTGAAGAGGGCTGGGCCCGCGCGCTGCTTGATGATAAAGACTGGCAGGATGCAGGGATGCGCTATACCTCCCAGCTCGATCTGCTGCCGTTTGGTCAACTGACCACCACGGAACGCGAGAATGAAGCCGCGTATCAGCGCCTGTTTTCGCAGTTCACGCTGGCGCTGCAGACCCTGAAAGAAAAGGGGCATTACAAGTGGATCCTGCTGGATCTGCCGCACGGCGCCGGCACGCTGACCCGACAGCTTATCGCCCAGTGCGATCATGTGCTCTCGATCGTCAACGTCGATGCGAACTGCCATATCCGCCTGCATCAGCAGGGGCTACCTCAAAATGGCCATATCCTGATTAACGATTTGCGCATTGGCAGCCAGATCCAGGACGATCTGTATCAGGTCTGGCTGCAAAGCCAGCGCCGTCTGCTTCCCATTGTCATCCATCGTGATGAGGGAATGGCGGAATGCCTTGCGTCTAAGCAACCGCTCGGCGAATACCGTAGTGATTCACTGGCGGCAGAAGAGATCCTGACGCTGGCTAACTGGTGTCTGCTGAACTTCGCCAACAGGGCGGAGCATGCAGGGAGTTCTGTATGAGTCGTCTCGCCAGCTGGTTACTCATCCCGCCGGTCAGTTCGCGTTTGAGCGAACGCTATCGGCATTTCCGCCGGCACGGTGCTTCGGCATTTAGCGCCGCGCTCGGCTGTTTCTGGATGATTCTGGCCTGGATGTTTATTCCCCTCGAACACCCGCGCTGGCAGCGCATACGTGCCCGGCACAGTGAGCTCTATCCGCACATTAATCCCGACCGGCCGCGTCCTTTGGATCCGGCGCGTTATCTTATTCAGGCCATCTGGCTGGTGGCCACCTCATCCCGCTCAGAGAGAATAACGCCGCACTGGCGCAGCTTCTCCCGCGTGCAGCAGTTACGTGAACGCTACCACCAATGGCTGGACAGACTGCCCAACAGCGTAAGCGATAAGACCAGCCATCTGGATAACCACAAAGAGCTCGGGCATCTCCACCCGGGCTTGCGGCGTTTTATCCTCGGCGTGATCGTCGTGTTCTCGCTCATTCTGGCGCTGGTCTGTATTACGCAACCTTTCAACCCTCTGGCGCAGTTCACCTTCCTGATCCTGCTGTGGGGCGTGGCGCTGCTGGTCCGCCGTATTCCGGGACGTTTCTCGGCGCTGATGCTGATTGTGTTGTCGTTGACCGTCTCCTGTCGCTACATCTGGTGGCGTTATACCTCAACCCTGAACTGGGACGACCCGGTCAGCCTGGTGTGCGGCCTGGTGCTGCTGTTTGCAGAAACCTACGCCTGGATCGTGCTGGTGCTGGGCTATTTCCAGGTCATTTGGCCGCTCAACCGCCAGCCGGTTCCGCTGCCTAAAAACACCGCGCAGTGGCCGTCTGTTGATCTCTTTGTACCGACCTACAACGAAGATCTGAGCGTGGTGAAAAACACCATTTATGCCGCGCTGGGCATCGACTGGCCGAAAGACAAGCTCAAGGTCTGGATCCTGGATGACGGCAACCGCCCGGCATTCCGCCAGTTTGCAGAGGAGGTCGGCGTCGAGTACATCGCCCGCCCGACTCACGAACATGCGAAAGCCGGGAACATCAACAACGCGTTGAAGTACGCCACAGGGGAGTTTGTCTCGATCTTTGACTGTGACCACGTGCCGACGCGCTCGTTTCTGCAGATGACCATGGGCTGGTTCCTGAAGGAGAAAGAGCTGGCGATGATGCAGACGCCGCACCACTTCTTCTCGCCGGATCCGTTTGAACGTAACCTTGGCCGTTTCCGTAAAACCCCGAACGAAGGCACGCTGTTCTATGGCCTGGTGCAGGACGGAAACGACATGTGGGATGCCACCTTTTTCTGCGGCTCCTGTGCGGTTATCCGCCGCAAACCGCTGGATGAAATTGGCGGAATCGCCGTCGAAACGGTCACTGAAGATGCGCACACCTCTCTGCGCCTGCACCGTCGTGGCTATACCTCAGCCTATATGCGTATTCCGCAGGCTGCCGGTCTGGCAACGGAGTCACTGTCGGCGCACATTGGTCAGCGTATTCGCTGGGCGCGCGGGATGGTGCAGATTTTCCGTCTCGATAACCCACTGATAGGGAAAGGGCTCAAGCTGGCGCAACGTCTCTGCTACGTCAACGCCATGTTCCACTTCTTATCCGGTATCCCGCGGCTAATCTTCCTGACCGCGCCGCTGGCGTTCCTGCTCCTTCACGCTTATATCATTTACGCCCCGGCGCTGATGATTGCGCTGTTTGTTCTGCCGCACATGATCCACGCGAGCCTGACGAACTCGAAGATACAGGGTAAATACCGCCATTCCTTCTGGAGTGAAATCTACGAAACGGTGCTGGCCTGGTACATCGCGCCGCCGACGATGGTGGCGCTGATTAACCCGCATAAAGGGAAATTCAACGTCACCGCGAAGGGCGGCCTGGTGGAAGAAGAGTACGTCGACTGGGTGATCTCCCGTCCGTATATCTTCCTGGTATTGCTGAATATCGTTGGCGTCATCGCCGGTATCTGGCGTTACTTCTACGGCCCGGAAAACGAAATCCTGACCGTCTTCGTCAGTATGGCCTGGGTCTTCTACAACCTGATTATCCTCGGCGGCGCGGTAGCGGTGTCGGTGGAGAGCAAACAGGTTCGTCGCGCGCATCGCGTTGAAATCTGCATGCCTGCGGCGATCGCCCGTGAAGATGGCCACCTCTTCTCCTGTACCGTGCACGACTTCTCTGACGGTGGTCTGGGGATCAAAATCAACGGCCAGGCGAAGGTGCTGGAAGGGCAAAAAGTTAACCTGCTGCTTAAGCGCGGTCAGCAGGAGTATGTCTTCCCGACGCAGGTGGTTCGCGTGGCGGGCAATGAAGTCGGTCTGCAGCTGATGCCGTTGACCAAAAAGCAACATATCGATTTTGTGCAGTGTACGTTTGCCCGCGCGGATACGTGGGCTCTCTGGCAGGACAGCTTCCCGGAAGATAAACCACTGGAAAGCCTGCTGGATATTCTGAAGCTGGGGTTCCGTGGCTATCGTCACCTTGCAGAATTTGCCCCGTCGTCGGTGAAATTAATATTCCGGTCACTTACTTCGCTGGTTTCCTGGGTCGTGTCGTTCATTCCTCGTCGCCCTGAGCGGGATGAGGCGAAGCAGGCGGACCCGGTTATGGCTCAACAATGATGATAACGCGATGAAAACAAAACTTTCCTGGTTATGTGCAGTGGCAATGGGGATGAATGTTATCCCCGCAACAATGGCTAACGCAGCTCCTGGTAACGCAGCGGCAACGCCTGCGCCAACGGTACCTGTCGTCGCGCAAGCAACCGATCCGGTTGTCACCGCGGCACCTGGTCAAACAGAAAATATCACGCCAAACCAGCCAACGGAGGGGAACACCCTGCCAGCAGACGGCCAGGTTATCGGGCAGGTGATGCCGGGCGTCCGGGGGGCGAATGCGCCCGTCGTCGCGGACAATGCGCCGTCACGGGACGTGAAGCTGACCTTCGCGCAAATCGCACCGCCTCCGGGCAGTATGGTGCTGCGCGGCATCAACCCTAACGGCGGCATTGAGTTTGGCATGCGCAGCGATGAGGTCGTCTCTAATGCGGTGCTGAACCTTGAATACACCCCGTCACCGTCTCTGCTGCCGACACAGTCTCAGCTGAAGGTCTACCTGAATGATGAGTTGATGGACGTTCTGCCTGTCACGAAAGAGCAGCTGGGCAAGAAAACCCAGGCTCAGGTGCCGATCAACCCGCTGTTCATCACCGACTTTAACCGCATCCGCCTGGAGTTTGTCGGTCACTACCGCGACGTCTGCGAAAACCCGGCCAGCAACACGCTGTGGATGGACGTCGGGCGTAACTCCTCGCTGCAGATGACCTACCAGTCGCTGGCGCTGAAAAACGATCTCTCGGCATTCCCGGTTCCGTTCTTTGATCCGCGCGATAACCGTCCGCTCACGCTGCCGATGGTGTTTGCATCGTCCCCGGACGTGACCGAGCAGCTGGCGGCCACCATTGTGGCGTCCTGGTTTGGTTCACGTGCCGGCTGGCGTGGTCAGAGCTTCCCGGCGATGTATGACAAGCTGCCGGACAGAAATGCCATTGTGTTTGCGACCAACGCGAAACGTCCGGCCTTCCTGCGCGATCATCCGGACGTCAAAGCGCCGACCGTTGAGATGATAAGCCATCCGGAAAACCCGTACGTGAAGCTGCTGGTGGTGTTTGGCCGCGACGATAAAGATCTGGTGCAGGCAGCAAAAGCCATTGCCCAGGGCAACGTCCTTTTCCGCGGTAACAGCGTGGTGGTGGATGAGGTCAAACCGCTGCTGGCGCGTAAACCTTACGATGCGCCAAACTGGGTGCGTACCGACCGTGCGGTGACATTTGGCGAGCTGAAAACCTATGAAGAACAGCTGCAGGCGACGGGGCTTGAGCCCGCGCCGATTAGCCTGTCACTGAATCTGCCGCCGGATCTGTACCTGCTGCGTACCAACGGCATTGATATCAATCTGAACTACCGTTATACCGCGCCAGCGACCAAAGACAGCTCGCGCATGGATATCAGCCTGAACAACCAGTTCCTGCAATCGTTCAGCCTGCAAAGCACGCAGGATACTAACCGCCTGATGCTTCGCCTGCCGGTGTTGCAGGGGCTGCTGGACGGTAAAACGGATGTCTCCATTCCGGCACTGAAGCTGGGTGCGATAAACCAGCTGCGCTTTGACTTCCAGTACATGAACCCGATGCCTGGCGGCTCGGCGGAAAACTGCATTACCTTCCAGCCCGTACAGAACCACGTTGTGATTGGCGATGAGTCGACCATCGACTTCTCGAAGTACTATCACTTCCTGGCGATGCCTGATCTGCGTGCCTTTGCTAACGCGGGCTTCCCGTTCAGCCGCATGGCCGATCTTTCTGACTCCATTGTGGTGATGCCAAAAGCGCCAAGCGAAGGGCAGGTCACGACCCTGCTGGACACCATGGCGACCGTTGGGGGACAGACGGGATTACCGGCGATTAACGTCACGTTGACGGACGATGGCAGCCAGATTCAGAACAAAGACGCTGACATTCTGGTGATCGGTACCATTCCGGACAAGCTTAAGGATGACAAACGTATCGATCTGCTGGTGAAAGCGGCCCAGTCCTGGGTTAACACGCCGCTGCGCCAGACCGAGTTCCCGAGCATTATGCCAGATGCGAACGATCGTCAGGCCAGCGCGCAGACGACGGTCACGTCTCAGGGGGCAATGGCCGCGGTGGTGGGCTTCCAGTCCCCATACAACGACCAGCGCAGCGTGGTGGCTCTCCTGGCGGACAGCCCGCGCGGGTATGAACTGCTCAATACGGCCATGAACGACAGCGGTAAACGTGCCGCGATGTTTGGCTCCGTGTCGGTGATCCGTGAGTCCGGCGTCAATAGCCTGCGCGTGGGCGATGTGTACTACGTGGGCCATCTGCCGTGGTTTGAACGCCTGTGGTATGCAATGTCTAACCATCCGGTTCTGCTCGCCATCCTGGCGGCGGTCAGCGTGGTCTTGCTGGCATGGGTGCTGTGGCGTCTGCTGCGTATCATCAGCCGTCGTCGCCTGAACCCGGATGAGTAAGATGTGATGAAAGCCTTTCGCTGGTGTGCATTTGCAGCGTTGATGCTGGCGGCGCTTCCTCTTCGCGCCGCCTGTACCTGGCCTGCCTGGGAGCAGTTTAAAAAGGATTACATCAGCGAGGGCGGGCGTGTCGTTGATCCCAGCGACACGCGCAAAATTACGACGTCGGAAGGGCAAAGCTACGCCTTGTTCTTTGCCCTGGCGGCGAACGATCGCAACGCGTTTGACCAGCTGCTGACCTGGACGCGCGATAATCTTGCCAGCGGCAATCTCAACGACCACCTGCCTGCCTGGCTATGGGGTCAGAAAGATAAAGAGACGTGGGCGGTGATTGATACTAACTCCGCCTCTGACGCCGATGTCTGGATCGCCTGGTCACTGCTCGAAGCGGGTCGGTTGTGGAAACATCCGGACTATACCCGCACGGGCAAGGCGCTGCTGAAACGCATTGCCAGCGAGGAAGTGGTGAAAGTGCCGGGGCTCGGCGCAATGCTGCTTCCCGGTAAAGTCGGTTTTGCCGATGAACACGTCTGGCGCTTTAACCCCAGCTATCTTCCTCCGCAGTTAGCGAGTTATTTCACGCGTTTGGGTACCCCGTGGACCCAGCTTCGTGAAACCAATTTGCGTCTGCTGCTGGAGAGCGCGCCGAAAGGTTTTTCGCCGGACTGGGTGCAGTATCAGAAAAACAGAGGCTGGCGGTTACAGCAGGATAAATCGCTTGTGGGCGGTTACGACGCCATCCGCGTTTATCTCTGGGTTGGAATGATGAGTGATAAAGATCCTCAGAAAGCCCGGCTGCTGACGCGCTTCCAGCCGATGGCGGCAAAGACAATGAAACGGGGTGTGCCGCCGGAGAAAGTGGATGTGGCGACCGGTAAACGCACCGGGAATGGCCCGGTCGGGTTTTCTGCCGCCATGCTGCCGTTTTTACAACAACGTGATGCCCAGGCGGTTCAGCGCCAGCGCGTTGCGGACCATTTTCCCGATAACAATGCCTATTACAGCTACGTGCTGACTCTCTTTGGGCAAGGATGGGATCAGCATCGTTTTCGCTTCACCGCAAAAGGTGAATTAATACCGGATTGGGGCCAGGAATGCGCAAGTTCACAGTAAATCTACTCACTTTATCGCTTGGCCTGGCGCTTATGCCGTGGGCCCAGGCCGCCAACTCACCGCAGCAGAAACAGCTGCTGGAGCAGGTTCGGCTGGGCGAATCGACACAGCGTGAGGATTTGGTTCGTCAGTCGCTCTATCGTCTTGAGCTGATTGACCCGAACAACCCTGACGTCATTGCCGCACGCTTTCGCTACCTGCTGCGCCAGGGCGATAACGCTGGCGCACAAAAAGAACTGGATCGTCTGAAAGGGATCGCGCCGGGCTCAAGTGCATACCAGTCATCTCGCAACACGATGCTGCTTTCCACGCCGGATGGCCGCCAGCAGCTCCAGCAGGCGCGACTGCTCGCCACCACGGGACACACCCAGGAGGCGATTGCCGCCTACGACAAGCTGTTTGACGGCAACCCGCCGGGGGGCGACGTGGCGACGGAATACTGGAACGTCGTGGCGAAAGACCCCGCTCGCCGGAATGCAGCCATTAACCAGCTCAAGAAAATAAATACCAGCAGCCCCGGAAATACACAGCTGCAGGCGACGCTGTCCCAGCTTTTGTTCCAGAGCGGACGCCGTGACGAAGGCTTTGCGGTGTTGCAGGAGATGGCCAAATCTACCAATGGCCGTAGCCAGGCGTCTGATATGTGGTATGACCAAATCAAAGGCCAGCCTGCCAGCAGCGCCAGCGTCAGCGCGCTGCAAAAATACCTGAGCGTATTCAGCGACGGTGATAGCGTCGCGGCGGCGCGTGCCCAGCTTGAAGCGCAGCAAAAACAGCTCGCTGACCCGGCGTTCCGCGCGAAAGCGGAAGGGCTGGCGGCGGTGGATGCCGGGCAGGGAAGTAAGGCGGTGGCTGAGCTGCAAAAAGCCGTCAGCGCCAACCATGCCGACAGTGAAGCGGTGGGCGCCCTCGGCCAGGCCTATTCCCAGAAAGGCGACCGCGCACGCGCGGTGGCGCAGTTTGAAAAGGCGATTGCCCTCGATCCCCAGAGCGATAACCGGGGTAAATGGGACAGTTTGCTCAAGGTTAACCGTTACTGGCTGCTGATCCAGCAGGGCGATGCGGCGCTGAAGGCGAATAACCCGGCGCAGGCGGAGCGTTACTATCAGCAGGCTCGCGGTATCGACAATACCGACAGTTATGCCGTGCTGGGGCTGGGCGATGCCGCCGCGGCGCGTAAAGATAACGACGCGGCGGAGCGTTATTATCGCCAGGCGCTGCGTATGGACAGCGGCAACAGCAATGCGGTCCGCGGCCTGGCCAATATCTACCGCGCGCAGTCCCCGGAGAAGGCCTCGCAGTTTATCCAGTCTCTCTCCGCCAGCCAGCGCCGGAGCATTGATGATATTGAACGCAGTCTGACCAACGAGCAGCTCTCCGCCCAGGCAGAACAGCTGGAGAATCAGGGGAAATACGCTCAGGCGGCAGAGATTCAGCGTCGTCGTCTGGCGCTCTCTCCGGGCGACGTGTGGATAACCTATCGTCTCTCGCGCGATCTCTACAGCGCGGGTCAGCGCAGCCAGGCGGATACCCTGATGCGTCAGCTTGCCAGCCAGAAACCGTCCGACCCGGATCAGGTATACGCCAGCGGGCTCTATCTTTCCGGAAACGATCAGGACCGCGCCGCGCTGGCGCATCTGGACACGCTGCCGCGCAGCCAGTGGAACGGCAATATTCAGGAGCTTGCCGACCGTCTGCAAAGCAACCAGGTGCTGGAAACCGCCAACCGTCTGCGCGACAGCGGCAAAGAGCAGGAGGCGGAAAACCTTCTGCGCCAGCAGCCAACCTCCACCCGCATCGACCTGACGCTGGCGGACTGGGCGCAGCAGCGTGGCGATCTGGCGTCGGCGAAAACGGCGTACAACGGCGTTCTGCAGCGTGAGCCGCAGAACGAAGACGCGATCCTCGGCCTGACCGAGATTTATAGTGCGCAGGGTAACAAAGATGCCGCGCGTGCAGAGCTGGCGAAACTGCCCGCCGCGCAAAACGGCCAGCCGCAGTCGCTCAACATGCAGCGCCGGATCGCGATGGCGCAGGCAGGCCTGGGCGATTCCGCTGCCGCAGAACAGACCTTCAATAAAATCATTCCGCAGGCTAAATCGCAGCCCGGCTCCATGGAAAACGCGCTGGTGTTACGTGATGCCGCGCGTTTCCAGGCGCAAAACGGGCAGCCTCAGCAGGCGCTGGAAACCTATAAAGATGCGATGGTGTCTTCCGGCGTCACGACGACCCGTCCGGCCGATAACGACAGTTTCACCCGTCTGACGCGTAACGATGAAAAGGACGACTGGCTGAAGCGCGGCGTGCGCAGTGATGCCGGTGACTTGTACCGTCAGCAGGATGTTAACGTCACGCTGCAGCACGACTACTGGGGCTCCAGCGGCACGGGCGGCTATTCCGACCTGAAAGCGCATACCACCATGCTGCAGGTGGATGCCCCGCTCTCTGACGGACGCATGTTCTTCAGAAGCGATCTGGTCAATATGGATGCCGGTTCGTTTGCGACGAAAGACGGGAAGTACGATCCGAACTGGGGTACCTGTTCTGCAACGCCGTGTAGCGGCAATACCCATCAGTCCGACAATGGCGCAAGCGTTGCCGTCGGCTGGCAGAATAAAACCTGGGCGATGGATATTGGCACCACGCCAATGGGCTTTGACGTCGTCGACGTGGTGGGTGGCATCAGCTACAGCAGCGACCTGGGGCCTGTCGGCTATACCGTTAACGCCCATCGCCGCCCAATCTCCAGCTCTCTGCTGGCCTTTGCCGGACAAAAAGATACCAACACCGGCACCACCTGGGGCGGCGTACGTGCCACCGGTGGCGGCGTAAGCGTGAGCTATGACAAAGGAGAAGCGAACGGCGTCTGGTCCAGCCTGAACGCGGAAACGCTGACGGGTAAAAATGTGGAAGATAACTGGCGCGTCCGCTGGATGACGGGTTACTACTACAAGCTCATTAATAAAAACAATGAGCGCCTGACGGTCGGCGTCTCCAATATGCTCTGGCACTACGACAAAGACCTGAGCGGCTATACCCTGGGTCAGGGCGGCTACTACAGCCCGCAGGAGTATGTCTCCTTCGCACTGCCGGTGACCTGGCGTAAACGCACGGAGAACTGGTCCTGGGAGCTGGGTGGCTCGGTGTCCTGGTCTCACTCCAAAACCAAAGACGAGCTGCGCTACCCGATTCAGAATCTGATCCCGACCGATGAGCCAGACCGCTATACCGACCGGGGCGCGATGGAAACCGGCAGCAGCTCCTCAGGCACGGGTTATACCGCGCGGGCCATTATCGAACGCCGCGTCACGTCCAACTGGTTTGTGGGCATGGGCGTGGATATCCAGCAAGCGAAAGACTATACCCCAAGCCATGCGCTCATTTATGTGCGTTACTCTGCTGCAGGCTGGCAGGGCGATATGGACTTACCGCCGCAGCCGCTCATCCCGTACGCGGACTGGTAATCGGATTTTCCTTAATCCATTTGTAAGTCTCTCTTAATAGCGCGGCAATCGGGTATACTCAGGCGCGCCAGGTTTACACCCTGGCGCGCCCTGCGCTTCGAGTTTTGTGGAGAGTCATTTTGCGTGTCAGCCGTTCCTTAACAATCAAACAGATGGCGATGGTCTCCGCCGTCACCATGCTGTTTGTACTGCTCTTCTGCGTAATTTTGCTGTTTCATTCCGTACAGCAGAATCGCTATAACACGGCTTCGCAGTTAGAAAGTATCGCCCGCTCGGTGCGCGGCCCGCTTTCTGCTTCTATCCTTAAAGGGGATATTCCCGAAGCGGAAACCATTTTAAAACGCATTCAGCCTGCCGGCGTCGTTAGCCGCGCCGACGTCGTCTTGCCCAACCAGTTTCAGGCGCTGCGGATGAGCTTTATTCCGGAGCGTCCCGTCCCGATGATGGTGATGCGCCTGTTTGAACTGCCGGTGCAAATTTCGCTGCCCGTTTATTCACTCGAACGCCCTGCCAACCCGCAGCCGCTGGCCTACCTGGTATTACAGGCGGACTCCTACCGCATGTATAAATTCGTCATGAGCTGGGTGGTTACGTTAGTGACCACTTGCTTACTTATGACGCTGATCCTCAGCGTGGCGCTCACCTGGTGCATTAACCGACTGATCGTTCATCCGCTGCGCCGCATCGCCCGCGAGCTGAATATGCTTGCGCCGCAGGATCAGATGGGGCATCAGCTTGCGCTGCCGCGTCTGCATCATGACGATGAGATAGGTATGCTGGTGCGCAGCTACAACCTCAACCAGCAGCGCATCCAGCGTCAGCAGGATGAGCTAAACAGCAGCGCCACGCGCTTTCCGGTGTCGGAGCTTCCCAATAAAGCCTTCCTGATGGCGATGCTGGAGCAGACCGTTGCCCGTCAGCAAACCACGGCGCTGATGGCAATCGCCTGTGAAACCCTGCAGGACACGGCTGGCGTGCTTCAGGAGAGCCAGCGCGAAATGCTGCTGCTGACCCTGGTGGAAAAAGTGAAGTCTGTCCTTGCCCCGCGCATGGTGCTGACCCAGGTCAGCGGTTACGACCTGGTGGTGATTGCCAATGGCGTAAAAGAGCCCTGGCATGCGATCACATTAGGTCAGCAAGTACTCACTGTCATTAATGAGCGGTTGCCCATTCAGGGTATCCAGCTTCGCCCGAGCGCCAGCATCGGTATCGCCATGTACTATGGTGATTTAACGGCGGAACAGCTTTATCGTCGCGCGTTCTCGGCGGCGTTTACCGCCCGGCGCAAAGGGAAAAACCAGATCCAGTTCTTCGACCCGGAGCAGATGGAAAAGGCGCAGCAGCGCCTGACGGAAGAAAGCGACATCCTGACCGCGCTGGATAACCGCCAGTTTGCCCTCTGGCTACAGCCGCAGGTGAATTTGCTGACGGGAGAAGTGAAAAGCGCCGAGGCGCTGCTGCGCGTGCAGCAGCCGGATGGTTCATGGGAGCTGCCGGAAGGGCTGATTGAGCGCATTGAGTCCTGCGGCCTGATGGTTACCGTCGGCTACTGGGTGCTGGAGGAGTCCTGCCGTCAGCTTGCGGCCTGGCAGGAGCGCGGCGTGACGCTGCCGCTGTCGGTCAATTTGTCTGCCCTGCAGCTTATGCACCCGACCATGGTTTCAGAGATGCTGGAGCTGATCCATCGTTACCGCATCAAGCCAGATACGTTAACCCTGGAAGTGACAGAAAGCCGACGCATAGACGATCCCAACGAGGCGGTCGCAATCCTGAAGCCGCTGCGTAATGCCGGCATTCGCATTGCGCTGGACGATTTTGGCATGGGATACGCCGGGCTGCGCCAGCTTCAGCACATGAAAACCCTTCCGGTGGACGTGCTCAAAATTGACAAAGCCTTTGTCGACGGTCTGCCGGACGACAGCAGCATGGTGCAGGCGATTATCCAGATGGCGCGCAGCCTCAACCTCGATATTATTGCCGAAGGGATTGAAACCGAAGCGCAACGCGCCTGGCTGGCAGAGGCGGGCGTGGAGAGCGGACAGGGCTTCCTTTTTGCCCCTGCTGTTCCTTCGGATGTCTTTGAACAACGATACCTTTCCGGCGCTGACAACCACGCAAAAGTGTAATTTTGTTGCTGGCTTGTGCGAGCCAGCTCAAAGTTCTTAACATTTGTGTTTCAAATTTGAACTGAGTTTATTTCTGTCCTGTTATGTGGGTGTTATTTTAAAGCCGCAGGTTAACCATAACCTTACAAAACCTGTGGTTTTTCTTCCCAAGGACACCTTATGAAAACCTCACTCTTCAAAAGTCTTTATTTCCAGGTCCTGACAGCCATCGCCATCGGTATTCTGCTGGGTCACTATTACCCTGAACTGGGCGCGCAAATGAAACCGCTTGGCGACGCGTTCGTTAAGCTCATCAAAATGGTCATCGCTCCGGTGATCTTCTGTACCGTCGTGACGGGTATCGCTGGCATGGAAAGCATGAAGGCGGTAGGTCGTACCGGTGCAGTGGCGCTTCTCTATTTTGAAGTGGTCAGTACCCTTGCGCTGATTATTGGTCTGATCATCGTCAACGTGGTGCAGCCTGGCGCGGGGATGAACGTCGACCCGTCAACGCTGGATGCCAAAGCGGTCGCGGTGTATGCCGAGCAGGCGAAGGATCAGGGCGTGGTGGCCTTCCTGCTGGACGTGATTCCGGGCAGCGTCATTGGCGCGTTCGCCAGCGGAAACATCCTGCAGGTTCTGCTGTTCGCCGTGTTGTTTGGCTTTGCCCTGCACCGTCTGGGTAGCAAAGGCCAGCTTATCTTTAATGTGATCGAAAGCTTCTCGCAGGTCATCTTCGGCATCATCAATATGATCATGCGCCTGGCGCCGATCGGTGCTTTCGGTGCGATGGCCTTCACCATCGGTAAGTATGGCGTCGGTACGCTGGTGCAGCTGGGTCAGCTGATTATCTGCTTCTATATCACCTGTATCCTTTTCGTGGTCGTGGTGCTGGGGTCCATCGCCCGCGCGACAGGTTTCAACATCTTCAAATTCATCCGTTACATCCGCGAAGAGCTGCTGATTGTTCTGGGGACCTCCTCTTCAGAATCGGCGCTGCCGCGCATGCTCGACAAGATGGAAAAGCTGGGATGCCGTAAATCGGTGGTCGGGCTGGTGATCCCGACGGGCTACTCCTTCAACCTGGACGGCACCTCGATATACCTGACGATGGCGGCCGTGTTTATCGCTCAGGCGACCAACAGCCATATGGATATTTTCCATCAGATTACCCTGCTGGTGGTGCTCCTGCTCTCCTCTAAAGGGGCAGCAGGCGTGACGGGCAGCGGCTTTATCGTGCTGGCTGCCACTATTTCCGCCGTGGGTCACCTGCCGGTGGCGGGTCTGGCGTTGATTCTGGGTATTGACCGCTTCATGTCAGAGGCGCGTGCGTTAACCAACCTGGTGGGTAACGGCGTGGCAACGGTGGTGGTGGCGAAATGGGTGAAAGAGCTGGATCACAAAAAGCTCGACGATACTCTGAATAACCGTTCAACTGACAGCAAAAATCCTGGCTTATCCTCTTAATCTTGTCACAAATGCCCGTATTCCCTTGTCGGGATGCGGGCTCCTGCGCATAATAACTGTTCGTACCTGTCATAATTCGACAAGATTTTTTTTGGGTATATTTCACTTCGGACCGTGACGTTTTGCCGAACGCGCGGTCTAATCGACGTGTTTTCATCGTCATCTTTAAGAGTGAAGCGCGTCGCGAAACACTCTTTTTTAACCAGGAATGTTGATCAGGGGTTCACATGCAGGGCACAAAAATTCGACTCTTAACCGGCGGTTTGCTGATGATGGCAGCAGCCAGTTATGTGCAGGCAGATGCGCTCCAGCCAGACCCGGCCTGGCAACAAGGGACATTAGCGAACGGTTTTCAGTGGCAGGTGTTAGCCACTCCGCAACGTCCCAGCGATCGTATTGAAATCCGTCTGTCAATTAATACCGGTTCCCTCTCGGAAAGCACTCAGCAAACCGGTTTTAGCCATTTCATTCCCCGGCTGGCGCTCACGCAGAGCGGCAGCCTGCAAGCGGTTCAGGTGCGTTCGCTTTGGCAGCAGGCCATCGATCCGAAACGCCCGCTCCCCCCGGCCGTTCTCTCGTATGACTACACCATGTTTAACCTGAGCCTGCCAAACAACCGTAACGACCTGCTTAAAGAAGCGCTTACGTATCTCTCCGATGCCTCTGGCAATCTGGCGATTACGCCGGACACCGTCAACTATGCGCTGAGCAACAGCGACATGGTGGCGACCTGGCCTGGGGATACCAAAGAGGGCTGGTGGCGTTACCGCCTGAAGGGCTCAACGTTACTGGGACACGATCCGGCCGAACCGCTGAAACAGCCGGTGGACGCCGAACAGGTAAAATCGTTCTACCAGAAGTGGTACACCCCGGACGCGATGACGCTGATCGTGGTGGGCAACGTGGACAGCCGCGCGGTGGTGGAGCAGATCAACAAAGCGTTTGGTGATTTGAAAGGCAAGCGTGAAACTCCAGCCCCTGTTCCGACGCTTTCTCCGCTGCGTGCAGAGCCTGTCAGCATTATGACGGACGCCGTGCGTCAGGATCGCCTCTCCATCATGTGGGATAACGCCTGGCAGCCAATCCGCGAGTCCGCGGCGATGTTGCGCTACTGGCGTGCCGATCTGGCGCGTGAAGCGCTGTTCTGGCACGTTCAGCAGACGCTGAGCAAGAACAACGTGAAGAATATTGGTCTTGGCTTTGACTGCCGCGTGCTGTTCCAGCGTGCGCAATGCGCCATCAACGTTGAATCGCCGGGCGATAAGCTGAATGCCAATCTGGGTGTGGTCGCAAAAGAGCTGGCAAAAGTGCGTAAAGAGGGGCTTTCCGAAGAGGAATTCAACGCGCTCGTGGCGCAGAAAAAACTCGAGCTGCAGAAGCTGTTTGCGACCTACGCTCGCGCCGATACCGACATTCTGATCAGCCAGCGTATTCGCTCTTTGCAGAATCAGGTGGTCGACATTGCGCCGGAACAGTACCAGAAGCTTCGTCAGGACTTCCTGAACGGTCTGACCGTCGACATGCTCAATCAGGACCTCCGTCAGCAGCTGTCGCAGGAGATGGCGTTGATACTCCTGCAGCCGAAGGGCGAGCCGGAATATGACATGAAGGAACTGCAGAAGACCTGGGATTCCATTATGGCTACCGCGCCGCAGCCGGCGCAGGCCGCCACGGCTGATGATTTACATCCGGACGCGACGGATATTCCGCAGGGGCAGTAATGCCTGAACATTCCCTCTCCCTGTGGGAGAGGGTTAGGGTGAGGGCATCAGCCCGCACCCTACTTAAACAGGCATCGCCTCACGCGGAATAATCGCCCCGCGATACTGAATCACCGTGCTGGCCGTCAGGTGCCCACGCTGTGCCGCCGCTTCCGGCGTTCCACCCGTCAGACGTATCGCCAGATAGCCCGCGCTGAATGAATCGCCTGCCGCCGTGGTATCAATCACTTTCTCTTTGGCAAGCTTCACCGCCGGAACGTCAACCAGCGATTCACCCGCCACCGCGACCAGGCACGACTCTGCACCGCGCTTAATCACCACTTCGCTCACGCCTGCCGCCTGCGTGCGTGCAATCACGTCCTCTACAGGTTTCTCACCCCACAGGGCGTCTTCATCGTCGAGCGTCAGGAAGGCGATGTCGGTGCACTGCAGCATCTGTTGATAGACCTGCTGCGTCTCTTCGCGGCTGGCCCACAGGCGCGGGCGGTAGTTGTTATCGAAAATAACCTTCCCGCCGTTTGCACGGCATTCGCGCAGCAGCGAGAGCAGCTTTTCTCGGCTGGCGGGGCTTAAAATCGCCAGGCTAATGCCGCTCAGATAGAGGTAGTCAAATGTCGCCAGCTCTTCGCAGATGGCTGCGGCCGCGTCGCTCTCCAGCCAGAATTTGGCCGCGGCTTCGTTACGCCAGTAATAAAACGTGCGTTCGCCTGTACTGTCGGTTTCGATGTAATAAAGCCCCGGGAGGCGGTTTTCCATGCGCTGAATCAGCGACGTTTCAACATGTTCACTCTGCCAGGCCTCCAGCATTTGCTGGCTGAAGCTGTCCGTACCCAGGGCGGTAACGTAGTTCACGGTAAGCGCGTCAGGCGCGACCTGACGGGCAATATAAACGGACGTGTTTAACGTATCGCCACCAAATCCGCGGCTGACTTCCGCGCCTTTTTGTGACAGCTCAATCATGCATTCGCCAATCACGGCAATTTTTTTGGACATAGTCGTGAACCTGAACAGAAGAATTATCAGCAGTGTGCGCTGAGTGAATTAACCGGTCAACTATATTAAAACAACGTTCCATTATTTTATTTGAGCCAGCGCGTGTTCCCGCGCATTTCTGTCATCTTAATTTCATTTTCCCGGTGAATTGAACATAAAGTTCTCAATTGTCGCGCCGATAATCCTGTGACGAGTCCAGAAAGGCTATCCCAACAACAGGACATCTGAAATGAAGTCAGAGCAGGTTATCCAGCGGCTGAGCACTACGCCTGAGGCAAGTATTGAGAACTTGCAGGAGCATCGCTACTGGCTGCAATGTGAGCGTGCGTACACCTATCAGCCGATCTACCGAACAGATGGTCGACTGATGGCAATTGAGATTTTGACCGTCGTTACGCACCCCTCAAACCCTACTCAGCGCATCGCGCCGGATCGCTATTTTGCCGAAGTTGCCGTTCGCCAGCGCCTGGACGTGCTGGAAGAGCAGCTTCGCATGCTGGCGACGAAGCAGTCTTTTTTCGAACGGCACGATATCCTCGCCTCGGTTAACGTCGATGGCCCAACCCTGCTGGCGCTGCGCCAGAACGCGAAATTGCAGGAGCTGATCGCCACTCTGCCGTGGATGCGTTTTGAGCTGGTGGAGCATGTCCGCCTGCCGCAGGATTCCTCGTTTGCTTCGATAAGCGAATACGGCCCGCTGTGGCTGGATGACTTTGGCACCGGCATGGCGAACTTCTCCGCCCTGAGTGAAGTGCGCTACGACTACATTAAAGTGGCCCGCGATCTGTTCATTATGCTGCGTCAGACCCAGGAAGGGCGGAATCTGTTTACGCTGTTATTACAGCTGATGAATCGCTATTGCCAGGGCGTGATTGTTGAAGGTGTGGAAACACTGGAAGAGTGGCGTGATGTGCAAAACTCTCCCGCAGCGGCGGCGCAAGGCTATTATCTCTCTCGCCCGGTACCCATGGATCGCCTCGATAGCGTTATAACGACCCTCTGATAAGCCCGCTTCCCTTTGTCTGGACTATAGTTTTACAGAACAGGTCATCAGGAAAGGGGATAAAAATGACGAGAACAACCAGGGTAATCTCCTGGACAGCAGGGATTTTCTTGTTGTTGATCGTGGTCGTCGCCATCATTATTGCGACGTTTGACTGGAACCGTCTCAAGCCGACCATCAACCAGAAAGTCTCAACCGAACTGAACCGCCCCTTCGCCATACGCGGTGATTTAGGGGTGGTGTGGGAGCGTCAGAAAGAGGAGCCAGGCTGGCGAAGCTGGATCCCCTGGCCACACGTCCATGCCGACGACATCATCCTCGGCAACCCGCCGGATATCCCGGACGTCACAATGATCCACCTGCCGCGCGTTGAAGCCACGCTGGCTCCGCTGGCGCTCCTCACCAAAACGGTCTATCTGCCGTGGATCAAACTTCAGCAGCCCGATGCGCGCCTGATCCGACTCTCAGAAAAAAACAACAACTGGACGTTTAACCTTGCCAGCGACAGCGAAAAAGATCCGAATGCCCAGCCTTCTTCCTGGTCATTCCGTCTCGACAATATTCTTTTCGATCGCGGACGGATCGCCATCGACGATAAGGTCAGCAAGGCGGATGTGGAGATCCTTGTCGATCCGCTGGGCAAACCGCTGCCGTTTAGCGAGGTCACGGGCACGAAAGCAAAAGGCGACGCGGCAAGCGTAGGTGATTATGTCTTCGGCCTGACGGCAAAAGGGCGCTACAACGATCAGCCTCTCAGCGGTAAAGGGAAAATAGGCGGCATGCTGGCGCTGCGGAGCGAAGGCACGCCGTTCCCGGTGCAGGCGGACTTCCGTTCCGGTAACACCCGCGTGGCGTTCGTGGGCACGGTCAACGATCCGATGAATATGGGTGGCGTCGACCTTCAGCTCAAATTTGCCGGTGATTCGCTGGGCGAGCTGTATGAACTGACCGGCGTACTGCTGCCGGATACCCCACCGTTCGAAACGGACGGGCATCTGGTCGCCAAAATCGACACCGAAAAATCGTCCGTTTTTGACTACCGGGATTTCAACGGCCGGATCGGCGACAGCGACATCCACGGCACGCTAACCTACACCACCGGAAAACCGCGCCCGAAACTGGAAGGGGACGTTGAGTCCCGTCAGCTGCGTCTGGCCGACTTAGGCCCGCTGATAGGTATCGACTCCGGTAAAGGCACGAAGTCAAAAGAGGTGAAGAAAGATCCTCAGCCTGCCGGGAAAGTGCTGCCTCATGAGCGCTTTGAGACGGATAAATGGAACGTGATGGATGCGGATGTGCGCTTCAAAGGCGGAAAAATTGAACATGGCAGTACGCTGCCGATCAGCAATCTTTCGACCCATATCCTCCTTAAAAACGCCGACCTGCGCCTGCAGCCGCTGAAGTTCGGCATGGCGGGCGGGACGATCTCCTCGAACATTCACCTGGAAGGCGATAAGAAGCCGATGCAGGGACGGGCGGAGATCCAGGCACGTCGATTGAAGCTGAAAGAGCTGATGCCGAACGTAGAGCTGATGCAGAAAACCCTCGGTGAAATGAACGGTGATGCCGACATTCGCGGCGTGGGGAACTCTGTGGCGGCGCTGCTGGGCAGCGGTAATGGTAACCTGAAGCTGTTGATGAACGACGGGCTGGTGAGCCGCAACCTTATGGAGATCCTGGGGCTGAACGTGGGTAATTTCGTTATCGGGCAGATCTTCGGTGATGACGAGGTGCGGGTGAACTGCGCGGCGGCCAATCTGGATCTGGTTAACGGCGTGGCGCGCCCGCAGATTTTTGCCTTTGACACGGAAAACGCGGTGATTAACGTGACCGGTACCGCGAGCATGGCCTCGGAGCAGCTTGATCTGACGATTGACCCGGAAAGTAAGGGGATCCGTATCATCACCCTGCGCTCGCCGCTTTACGTGCGCGGGACCTTCAAAAATCCGCAGGCGGGCGTGAAGCCCGGACCGTTGATTGCGCGTGGCGCAGTAGCTGCGGCGCTTGCGACGCTGGTCACCCCAGCCGCAGCGCTGCTGGCATTGATTTCGCCGTCAGAAGGCGAAGCGAATCAGTGCCGGAATATTTTGTCGCAGATGAAGAAGTAAGGTGCGGCCTGTTTCGCCGGGTGGCGCTGCGCTTACCTGGCCTACGGGACTTCCTCCCTCTCCCTGTGGGAGAGGGCCGGGGTGAGGGCATCAGGCCGCAGTGAATTACAGAGCCTGGTGCTTTGTCTCATGCGTCATCAGCAGCGCAATCAGCGTCAGCGCCGCCATGGCCGCCAGATAGACACCCACGTAGAACAGACCATAGTTCGCCTGCAGCCAGGTTGCGATATACGGCGCAACGGATGCGCCCAGAATTGAGGCAACGTTGTAGGAGAACGACGCGCCCGTATAACGCACTTCCGTCGGGAACAGCTCCGGCAGCAGCGCGCCCATCGGGCCGAAGGTCAGCCCCATCAGGCTCAAGCCAATCAGCAGATAGGCCATCACCAGCGCCGGGCTTCCTGAACCCAGCAGCGGCGGGAAGACGAAAAGGGCAAACAGAATGATCAGCGTGGTGATCACAATCATGCTTGAGCGGCGACCAAACTTATCCGCCAGCAGGCCCGCAATCGGCACCATCACACCGAAGCCGATCACCGCCATCATCAGCATCCACAGCACTTCGTTACGCGGCAGACCCAGCCCCACCGGCGCGGCAGCGGTGCTGTACGTCATGGAGTAGACGGTCATGATGTAGAACAGCGTATAGGTTGCCAGCATGATAAACGTGCCCAGCACGGTCACGCGGACGTGTTTGGTCAGCAGCGTTCCCAGCGGTACTTTTACCTGTTTTTTCGCTGCCGCGACTTTGGCAAAGACCGGCGTTTCGTGCAGGGAGACGCGCACATACAGACCAATCAGCACCAGTACGGCAGAGAAGACAAACGGAATACGCCAGCCCCAGCTCATGAACTGCTCATCCGTCAGCAGCCAGGAGAGCAACAGGAACGTCCCGTTGGCAAAGAAGAAGCCAATCGGTGCGCCAAGCTGCGGGAATGAGCCATACAGCGCGCGCTTGCGCGCCGGAGCGTTCTCGGTGGCCAGCAGCGCCGCGCCGCCCCATTCACCGCCCAGGCCCAGACCCTGACCAAAACGCGCCAGCGCCAGCAGGACCGGCGCCAGAATGCCGATGGTTTCATAGGTCGGCAGCAGACCGATGGCCACGGTGGAGATGCCCATCGTCAGCAGCGAGGCCACCAGGGTGACTTTGCGGCCAATGCGATCGCCAAAGTGTCCAAACAGCGCAGAGCCAATCGGACGCGCAACAAACGCGATGGCAAAGGTCGCCAGAGACTGCAGCGTGGCCGCCGTCGGATCGCCCTGCGGGAAGAAAATATGCGGGAAGACGATGACCGCGGCGGTGGCATAAATATAAAAGTCGAAGAACTCAATGGCGGTGCCAATCAGCGATGCGACGACAACTTTATTGCGCGAGTTTACCGGAACGTTTTCCGTTCCCGAGTCGAGTGTGGTGGCTGTTGCTTGCATAATATTTTCTTATTTTTGTCGAACGAAAGGCCATATTACGCACAGCAAAAGCGACATTTCAATCTGTAACAAAGCCGCGCGCTGGTGATAAAAGCAACAAAAAGCGGATAATTTTCAGGCCAGCCAAAACACGTCTATGAAATGCTTCACAGATTTTAAATATCAGTCAATTAAACTGGTTTTCAGTTAAATAAAAGTTACGGACTGGATTTATATGCTGAAATGATGAATCGGGCTGAAATTTCAGCCCGAGAGCGGGGTTACCGGTGCGTTTTGCCCGGCATCCGCGGGTCGTCTTTGTACTCGGCGGTGGCAATCCACGCCGCGCAGAACAGGGTTAAACGCGCGAAGAAGTAGAAGAACGCCATCAGCCCCAGCACCGAGCCAAAGGCCGCGCCGGAAGGGGATTTAACCAGTGACGGTAATGTGTAAGTCATCACGATTTTGATGACTTCAAAGCCGATCGCCGCAATCAATGTGCCGCGGATCAGCGCCTTCTTGCGCGGACGATGGCGGGGCAAGCGCCAGAAGATCCAGAAGAACAGCAGGTAGTTGGCGAAGATGGAAATGGCCAGACCAATGCCGCGCCAGGCGGGCTTCAGCCATTCGATGTAATCAAGGTAAAGCGCGGAGATGATCATCTGCTGCGCCGAGCCCGCCACGGAGGTAATGGAAAGCGTCACGATGAGCGCGACAAGCAGGCCAATCAGCGAAACAAAATCGCGGAGATACTTAACCAAAATTTTCTCCTGGTCCTGCGGCTTACGCTCCCAGACATCGCGCGACTGGGCGCGAATGGCCTCGCGCAGGTTGCCCATCCAGTTAACGCCGGAGTAAAGGGCAATCAGCAAACCGACGATGCCGACGGTGGTACGCTGCTGAACGGCGGTATTGATAGTGCTTTTGAGCGTGCTGGCCAGGGTCGGGTCACTGACGTTATTCAGGATCTTATTGAAGATATCCTGCAGCAGCGTCGGGTGCGACGCGAGCACAAAACCTGCCGCCGCAAACGACACCATCAGGATCGGGATCATCGACAGGAAGGAAAAATAGGTGATGGCGGCACCAAACTGGTTTCCCATACGGTCATTAAAGCGCTCGGTCGCGCGTATCAGATGCGCAACCATGGGAAACTGCTGAATTCTCGCGGCAAGGCCGGTGACGGTCCCCAGCGCTTTGCTGGCGGTGCCTGGCGAGGTGGCCTCTTCAGGCCCGGTTTCCATCTTTTTGACGGGCTCATACTCTAAATGTTGGGTGGGTCGTTGCGGATTGTTTTCCGGCGTCACGCGCATTTTCCTTTTCGTTGAGCTGGATGTGTTTTTGAATTATAGCTTGCGACTAGTCCACGTAAGCTTTTGTGAGTTCGGTCAGCCACTCCATGAACAGATGGACCCGTCGGGAGAGGTTGCGGCGGTGGGGATAAATCAGGGAGACGGGCATCGGTTCGGCCCGGTATTGCGGGAGGATCTCAATCAGTTTCTTCGCGCGCAGCAAATCGCGCACCCCAACCCGCGGAACCTGAATAATGCCCAGCCCGGCGAGGCAGGCAGCCTGGTAAGTTTCCGTGCTGTTGACGGTTAACACCCCGCCCGTTTTTATCCACTGCGTCGCACTGCCGTTATAAAACTCAAAGCCCTGCGGGCGGGTTCCCAGCATCGCGGCGTAGTGGATGACGGCGTGCGAGCCTAAATCGTCCAGCGTTTCCGGGTAGCCGAATCGCGCCAGATAATCCGGGCTGGCGCAGTTAATCACCGACAGCTTGCCCAGCGGACGGGCAATCAGCCCTGAATCCTTCAGCGCGCCGACGCGGACGACGCAATCAAACCCTTCACGGATCACATCCACCAGGCGATCGCTGCTGCTGAGTTCCAGTTCAATGCCCGGATAGTGCTGCAGAAAAGCAGGCAGTTTGGGGATGACTAAATTTCGAGCAACGCCGACGGGCATATCCACGCGCAGACGGCCGCTGATGCTGGAGGGATCGTGCTGAAACATGCCGTCGAGTTCATCAAGGTTTGCCAGCAGATCTTTTGCCCGCTCGTAATAGACCATGCCGTCCTGCGTCAGGCTGACGCGGCGCGTGGTGCGGTGCAATAGCTGGGTGCCAAGCCGGTTTTCCAGAGCCTGAATCTGTCGTGAAACGCTGCCTTTCGGCAGGGTTAATGTTTCGGCCGCGCGGGAAAAACTCTCCAGTTCCGCGACGCGGACGAATAGCTGCATTGCGTGAATTTTATCCATAGAGGAAGCTCATTGTTGTTGCTGATGAAACAGTGAAGCGCTTTAACCTATCTTTATTGATTTTCTATCACCTAATAAGCTCTTTCTCAATCTCCTTAACAGCCAAAACGAGGTATATGATGAGTGAACGTATCGCATTAGTGACGGGTGGTAGCCGCGGTCTGGGTAAAAACGCTGCGTTAAAGCTGGCGGCAGACGGCACGGGAATCGTCCTGACATACAACCGTAGCCAGCAGGAAGCGCTGGACGTTGTGCATGAAATTCAGCAAAAAGGCGTCAACGCAGCGGCATTACAGCTTAACGTCGGGGATATCACGGGTTTTGATACTTTTGCCCGACAGCTTCAGGAAATCCTTAGGACCGTCTGGCAGCGTGAAACCTTTGACTATTTATTGAACAATGCCGGAACGGGTTTATATGCGCCCTATACCGACACGACGGAAGCGCAGTTTGATGAGGCGCTGAACATTCATTTCAAAGGGCCTTTCTTCCTGACCCAGCGCCTGCTGCCGCTGCTTAACGACGGGGGCCGGATCCTCAACGTCTCCAGCGGGCTGGCCCGTTTTACCCAACCGGGCTCAGGGACCTACGCGGCCATGAAGGGGGCGATGGAAGTGCTGACGCGCTATCAGGCGAAGGAGCTGGGCGCGCGCGGGATCGCCGTCAATATCATTGCGCCGGGCGCGATTGAAACCGACTTTGGTGGCGGACGCGTGCGCGACAACGCAGAGCTGAATCAGCTGCTGGCCTCGCAGACGGCGCTGGGGCGGGTGGGGCTGCCGGACGATATTGGCGATGCCGTTGCGGCACTGCTGAGCGATAAGCTGGGCTGGATGAATGCGCAACGTATTGAAGTGTCAGGCGGTATGTTCCTGTGATGCACGCGCGTAAGGGGAAGGAATCTCTTAAGGAAATCCTTAACATGAATGTGTCTAAATACGGGCAGATATAAAGAACTCGGGGGGATTTGTAACGTCCCCATTCGTTGAGTTTTTTCTTAAATCACCCCTCTGTAGAATCCCCCTTCGCTATTCTCAGAGGGAGAAAAACGATGCGAGTAATCATGTTTGACAGGCAGTCACTCTTTATTCACGGAGCGATACACAGTCTTCAGGCGCTAATTCCGGAAATAGATATGACAGGGACCTGTCAGGCAGACGATTTATGGGCGCAGGTTTCCGCTGCACCGTCAGCTATCGTCATGATTGACGGGAATTTAATTGATGATGAGGGGAGCGCTTTGCTGGAAGAGATGATGCAACGCTTTCCGGCGATACGCGTGATTCTGGTTCTGGCGAAAAAAGAGGCCAGATGGGTTGAGCAGTTACGGCAGCGAAACATCATGGCCATCATTCCCCGAAATGCCCACCCCGAGCGGTTTTCCGCCGTGCTGGATTCGGTGTCCAGAGGGATGGTCTGTTTTCCCGGAGAGTGGGTCAGACAGCCGTCGTCTCAGGCCTTATCATCCCTGAGCGAGCGCCAGCGCGACGTGCTGAAATTGCTGGCGGCGGGGGAGTCAAATAAAGAGATTGGACGCAATCTCAACATCAGCGCGGCCACGGTAAAAGCGCACCTTGAGGCGCTTTTCCGGCGGCTGGAGGTGAAAAACAGAACGCAGGCTGCCCTGTTCTATACCCGTGCAACGGCCTGAAAAATCGCGTTTGGGAGCGAAGGCATCTCGCCGAAGCTGAATATCATCATAACCAGCGCATCATGCTGCTGTTGGGTTAATGGGCGTGTCACGCTTTCCCGCAGCAGCGCCTCACACCGCTGAATATCGTCATGCAGCAAATCTTCTGCCTCGGCAGGCGTGATGGGACCGTGAAAATGCGCCCGATCGCGGAGCACGTGGCCATAGCCGATAACCCATAATCCGTTTTCGTCACGATATTTTTCCAGAGAAAGACCCTGATATTTTTTTATTAACGCAATGGCGGCAGAAGATATTTTCAGCGCATGACCTTTCATATTCGTTTCCTCTTAATAGCGACACTGTAGAGGAAACGACGTTCGAGAAATATCCGCCAAATGGCTGTTGATCAGGAATTATTATTCAGGTATTCCTGCTGTAATAAACCAAATAACCAGTCATTTTGCCAGCGACCCGCGAGGTAATAACTCTCGCGTAATTCACCTTCCAGGCGAAAGCGCGCTTTTTCCAGCAGGCGTCTTGAAGCAGTATTCCCCGCGGTGACGGTAGCGGTGAGTCGACGTATACCGCCCTGATGAAAAGCGTAATCGCAAAGCGCGTTCAGGGATTCAAAGCCGTAACCTTTCCCCTGCGCCTCGGGGGCGAAAAGGAAGCCCACTTCGGCACAGTCCTCCTCCCGATGAATATACCCGGTAACGCCCAGCGGGGCCTGGGAGGCGGCGTCACGTACGACGAGACAAAGCCAGTGCGCGCTGCCCGGTGCCCAGGGCGTCAGGCGCGAATCAAACGCCTCGCGGATGGCTGCGACGGGGCGGTCCTCCGCCACAAAGCGCATGACGTCGGGATGCTGCTGGAGCGCCAGAAAAAAGGGCCAGTCTTTTTCCTGCAGGGGCGAGCAGGTAAGGCGAGGGGTAATTAAAACCGGCATTCAGATTCTCCTGAAACATTTTAAATGATTTTAGGGTTGTCACTTTATTTCAACAGAAAGTCAGGTATGGTTAACCGCGTATAAATAAAAAGAAAAAGGGCCGTCTCGTGCCCATTCCGGATGTCTTCGTTGTCGCTTAAGGAAAACAATGACTCTCAGCACATCACACCATATTCGCGAACAGTTCGAACACTGTCTGGCGGTCATTCGCCATGCGTCGGTGGAAATTTTGCTTCTTCTGAATGTACATGCTTCTGAGGGCAAAGATCCACGCTGGTTCCTGGAACAACTCGACAGCGCGCGATTAGCTCTGGGCGGCTGGGGAGCCGTTGCGAAAAAACTCAACCTGAATGATGCCGAGATGTCGGAATTTACCCTCCAGCTGCGCCTGCTGCAGCAGCGCGTTCCGCAGTATGAAAGCGGACAGGATGTGAGTGAAAACCAGCTTATTGCGGCGATGCGGTTTGTGACCGCGCTGGAACATCTTCGCCTGCAACAGCCGCTGTTGACCTACAGCACGGACCTGGCGCCGGGAAGCGAACTGCAGCAGCAGCAGGCGCAAAAGCAGGTACGCGCGATTGAGCTGATGATTAAAGGGCTCATCCAGCAGGCCTGGCCCGATCAGGTGCGGCTGAACAATCATCTGAAGACCCTGTTTAACGCCGATCGCGTACGGCGCTGGCTGAAGCTTGGCGAGATCAACGATGTTCTGAGCGGCATGATGTTCAGCGAACTGGCGCAGATGCTGGTGGATAAAAAAGAGTTCAGCCGCTATTACGCTTCGCTGTTCAGCGACCCGTCCATGCTGACGCTGCTGGTTGAACCGCGCAAAACGCTGCAAACCTTCCTCGACGACATTCGGCAAATCCGCAACAGCATCACCGTTCAGAAAACGCTAAGCTCGGCGCAAACTCAGCTGCTGGATAACTATTACGCGCAGATCGCGCGGCCCGTTCAACGCGCGTTTGAAGAGGGGAGAACGCGCGTCAATCCGGCCGGATTTATGGCGGTAGATGCCAGCGAACTGCATACCTTCTGGGAAAAGGCGCAGAAAATGGATCGGGTCACCGGTGGGGATCTGTTTGAAGTCCGTGACACCATTGAAAAGCCGACCCAGCGCGCGCCGCGCAGCCCCGAACAACGCGAGCAGCTTATTTCCGGTGCGCTATGGGGGGCGGTTGGCGTCATGGTGATTGCCATCGTGGCGGGGGGATTCTGGCTGGTGACCAGCAGCAAACCGCAGCCTGCGACCGCCAGCGCGGCTGAAGCAGCCCCTCCGCAGGAAATGCGCGAGACGCCTTCCTCGCGCGAAACGCTCACGCGCATGGGGGTGACCTGGGACGAGAACAATTTCCGCTCGGCCATTAACCGCAACGATACCCGCGTGACCCTGCTATTTTTGCAGGGCGGCATGGACTGGAAGCTCTCCTGGACCGAAGAGGCGATGTCGGCAGGCTATGACGACGTGCTGGAGCTGATGTTACGCTACCGTCAGAACATGGTGGAAGAGAAGCCGTGCCGTCGCTTCATCAGCACGCTCAGCCACGCCATGTCGAACGGCGAGTCTCTGACCTCGGTACGTAAAGAGTATCTCAAAGCGTTCTGCACCGTGCCTGCCGTGGTGAAACGCCAGCAGCACGATCTCGACATGGCCACACGCCGCGCGCAGTCGCAGCCGGATGCCGCTTCGAAAAAATGGCAGTCCATTCAGACTGCCATTTATGAGGTGATTCGCTGATCTCTTCTCCCTCTCCCTGTGGGAGAGGGCCGGGGTGAGGGCACCAGACCGCACCCCACTTAAGGCTCCCCATACAACCCAATCAGCCGCCTCACCACGCCGTTCGTCCAGCCGAAACCATCCTGCAGCGGATACTCACCCCCGCCACCTTCTCGCGGGGTACTGCTGGCGATGTGGTACTTCTCAATCAGCTTATGATGCGTCTGATAAAAATGGTTCACCGTATGCAGCCAGCTCCAGGCGATCTCATCGCCCAGCGAGTCGTTGCCGTACTGCTTGAACCCCTGAATCGCCATCCACTGCAGCGGCGCCCAGCCGTTGGGTTTATCCCACTGCTCGCCGGTTTCGTACTCGGTCGCCAGAATCCCGCCGGGGGTCAGCAGCCGCGCTTTGACCGCATCAGACAGGCGCTCGGCCTGCTCGTGCGTCGCCATGCCCACGTACAGCGGCACAATGCTGGCTGCCGAGAACAGCGCCTGTTCCTCGCGCCGCCAGTCGTAATCGCGGTAACAGCCGCTCTCCTCGTCCCACAGATAGCGGTTCACCGCCGCGCGGCGATCGTTGGCTTTCTGGCGGAACGCCTCTGCCGTTTCTTTATCCCCTTTCGACGCCGAGATGTTGGCGATAGCGCTTTCCAGCTTGAACAGGAAGGCGTTCAGATCGATGGGGATAAACTGCGTCGTGCGGATGCTGGCGAGCCGCGACGGATCGCGCAGCCAGCGGGACGAATAATCCCAGCCGGACGCTGCCCCCGCGCGCAGATCGCGATACACCTCATTGGGCGGACGACCCGAGTGGCGTGCCGTTTCCACGTCCTCAATCCACGATTCGTCGCGCGGGGTATCACGGTCGTCCCAGTAGCGGTTGAGCAGTGAACCGTCCGGCATGCGCACGGCGCTGCGGTAAGCCTGGTTAAGCAGCAGCGACTCCGCGCCGTCCATCCAGAAGGCGTACTCCATTTTGAGGTGGTCCAGATAGCGTTTCGCACCGCGAACGCCGTCCTCCTCGAACAGCTCCACCATCAGGGCAAAGACCGGCGGCTGCGAGCGGCTGAGATAATAGGTGCGGTTGCCGTTGGGGATATGGCCGTAGCGTTCAATCAGCCAGGCGAAGTTGTCCGCCATACATTTGAGCAGATCGTTACGGCCACTCTCCGCCAGCCCCAGCATGGAGAAATAGGAATCCCAGTAGTAGGTCTCGCTGAATCGCCCGCCGGGGACGATATAGGCCTGCGGCAGCGCCAGCAGAGAAGACCAGGGAATATGATCCTGCGGCTCGCGCGTCAGCACCGGCCACAGGTTATCAATGTGCTCTTTCAGGGAAAGGCCCGGGTCGGAGACATATTCTGTGCCGTACGTTTCCGGCATCCAGAAGTGGTTCTCCACAAACTGGCGCAGGTCGAAATCCCGGTGGCGCCTGACCTTGCGGTAGCGGATCAGGATATCCAGCGGATCCATCTTCGGCGCGCAGTCGGGGAAGGTTTTACTGTCCGCAAACAGCCGCGACGACTGCACGTGCTCGAACAGTTCAAGATAGCGGTCTGCGGGCGTCAACGCATCGGAGGCGGGTAGCCCCTCGATCATTTCGGGTTCCGGCTCCGCCTCAATCATTTCATCCAGTTTCAACTCGCAGGGATCGGTCTCGTAGCGCAGCTCTTCTGCAATCTCGAACTCGATGTTCTCGGTAGCCTGTAGTTTCTGGTTGAACATGGTGATAGGGACCTCCGGTTGTGTGTTCAAAAGACAGGTTTATCCGGGCGTCTTATAAGCGTAGACATTCGCTTCGGTAGTTGGGGAGGGATATGTGCGGTAGATCACTATTTTCGGAGCATTCGTTTTGCAACGATTTATGAATGTTAAAAAAAATGCCCCTCCGGGGAGGGGCATCAGGATTAACGCATGGTCACAAACTCTTCCGCGGCCGTCGGGTGGATTGCCACCGTGTTGTCGAAGTCTTTCTTGGTTGCGCCCATCTTCAGCGCCACGGCGAAGCCCTGCAGGATCTCGTCCATGCCGAAGCCGATGCCGTGGATACCGACAATCTTCTCGTCCGGGCCCACGCAGACCAGCTTCATGCGGCACGGCTGACGGTGCGAGGTCACGGCAGTATACATCGCGGTAAACGCCGATTTATACACTTTCACCTGGTCGTCGCCATACTGCTCGCGCGCCTGCGGCTCGGTTAAGCCGACGGTGCCGATTGGCGGGTGGCTGAAGACTACGGTTGGGATAAGGTTGTAATCCAGATGCTCGTCCGGCTTGTTGTTGAACAGGCGCTCAGAGAGACGACGACCTGCCGCAACGGCCACCGGCGTCAGCTCAACCGCTCCGGTATTATCGCCGACCGCATAAATGCCCGGTACGCTGGTGTTCTGGAATTTATCGACGACGATATAGCCTTTTTCGTCGGTTTTCACGCCGGTCACGCCGAGGTTGAAGTTGTCGTTCGCCGGTTCACGGCCAATCGCCCAGATAAGGCAATCGACGGTCTGGCTGCGGCCATCTTCCAGCTCAAGCGTCAGGCTGCCGTCCGCATTTTTCACTACCGCTTTTGGCTCGGCGTTGGTGTGCAGGGTCGGGCCTTCGGCGTTCATCACTTCAACCAGCGTGTCGACGATCAGCGGGTCAAAGCTGCGCAGCGGCGCGTGTTTACGCACGAACAGGTGCGCCTCAGCGCCCAGGCCGTTAATCACGCCGGCCAGTTCAACCGCGATGTAACCCGCGCCAACAACGGCAACGCGCTTAGGCAGGGCAGGCAGCTCGAAGAAACCGTCGGAGTCGATGCCGTATTCCACGCCCGGAATGTTCGGGTGGCTCGGACGGCCGCCGGTGGCGATCAGGATGCGATCGGCGGTGATCGTCTCGCCGTTCACTTCGATCGTTTTCGCGTCCACAAAGCGGGCGAAGCCGTGAATGACGTCAACGTTATTTTTACCCAGCACGTTGTCGTACGAGGTGTGAATACGGTCGATGTAGGCGGTACGGCTGGCGATCAGCTTGTCCCAGTCGAAGTGGTTGATGGTGGTGTCAAAGCCGTAGTCCGGGCCATACATATGGATAGCTTCACGGATCTGCGCCGCATGCCACATCACTTTCTTCGGTACACAACCCACGTTCACGCAGGTGCCGCCCAGCGCTTTGGCTTCAATCAGCGCGCACTTCTGGCCGTACATGGCCGCACGGTTGATGGAGGCGATGCCGCCGCTGCCGCCGCCGATTGCGATGTAGTCATAATGCTTAGTCATAGCTTTTGTCCTTAATCGTGAATTGCCGCGATTGTATACCTGAAATCAATAGTTTCCACCGATGGCTGCGATTACTCCGGCACGATCCAACTGACGGTGGCGTGGCCTGTACCCGCTGGCACCAGCGTTTTATGCAGCCACGGCAGCACGTTGTTCATCTGCGCTTCTAGCTTCCACGGCGGGTTGATCACAATCATCCCGGAGGCGGTCATGCCGCGCTGATCGCTGTCCGGACGTACCGCCAGCTCAATCTGCAGGATTTTGCGGATGCCGGTCGCTTCCAGGTCTTTGATCATGCGTTTGATTTGCGCGCGCAGCACCACCGGGTACCACAGGGCGTATGTCCCGGTGGCGAAGCGTTTGTAGCCTTCGTGGATACCGGTCACCACCGCCTGATAGTCGGTTTTGATTTCGTACGGCGGGTCGATCAGCACCAGGCCGCGACGGGAAACCGGCGGCAGCTTCGCTTTCAGCTGCTGGTAACCGTCGGATTTTTCCACGCGGGCGCGGCTGTCTTTCTGGAATTCAGAACGCAGCAGCGGGAAGTCGCTCGGATGCAGCTCGGTCAGCTGGAGGCTGTCCTGCTCGCGCAGCAGCTGGCGTGCAATCAGCGGCGAGCCCGGGTAGTAGCGCAGCTGGCCGTTGCGGTTGAAGTGATTCACCACGCCGATGTACGGCTCCAGCTCGGCAGGCAGATCGTCCTGCTGCCAGATGCGGGCAATCCCTTCCAGATATTCACCGGTACGCTCGGCATGCTCGCCGCTCAGTTGATAACGGCCCGCGCCCGCGTGCGTGTCCAGATAGAGAAACGGCTTCTCTTTCTCTTTGAGCGATTCGATGATCAGGCTCTGAACGGTGTGTTTAAGGACGTCGGCGTGGTTGCCTGCGTGGAAGCTGTGGCGATAACTGAGCATGGGTAATGATATTCCGCTGAAGTGACGATTTGCCACAGTTTACAGCAGAACGGCGCAGATTACCCGTAGGCCCGGCAAGCGCAGCGCCACCGGGCTCTTTTCCGCCACGTCTGGCATTGAAATCCTCTACACTTAACCCCATTCTAGATCCCATATGCACAGCGCCGGATGCGCGCTTCATTCATCTATTTCAACAGGACAGCGTTTATGACCAATCCATTACTGACGCCTTTTTCGTTGCCGCCGTTTTCTAAAATCCTCCCTGAGCATGTGGTTCCAGCCGTTACGCAATCGCTGGACAACTGCCGCGCGGCGGTAGAAAGCGTGGTAGCGCAGGGCGCGCCGTACACCTGGGAAAATCTGTGTCAGCCGCTGGCCGAAGTGGACGACGTGCTGGGGCGTATCTTCTCCCCGGTGAGCCACCTGAACTCGGTAAAAAACAGCCCGGAACTGCGCGAAGCCTACGAGCAGACCCTGCCGCTGCTCTCTGAGTACAGCACCTGGGTCGGCCAGCACGAAGGGCTCTACAAAGCCTACCGCGACCTGCGCGACGGCGACCACTATGCCGAACTGAACACGGCGCAGAAAAAATCGGTCGATAACGCCCTGCGTGATTTTGAGCTGTCCGGGATTGGCCTGCCAAAAGAGAAGCAGACCCGCTACGGTGAAATTGCCGCGCGCCTGTCCGAGCTGGGCAACCAGTACAGCAACAACGTGCTCGACGCCACCATGGGCTGGACGAAGCTGATTACCGACGAAGCGGAGCTGGCGGGTATGCCGGAAAGCGCGCTGGCGGCGGCAAAAGCCCAGGCCGAGGCGAAAGAGCAGGACGGTTTCCTGTTAACGCTGGATATCCCGAGCTATCTGCCGGTGATGACCTACTGCGACAACCAGGCCCTGCGCGAAGAGATGTACCGCGCGTACAGCACCCGCGCCTCCGATCAGGGGCCGAATGCCGGTAAGTGGGACAATAGCCCGGTCATGGCGGAAATCCTCGCCCTGCGTCACGAGCTGGCACAGCTGCTGGGCTTCGAAAACTACGCCGATAAATCCCTCGCCACCAAAATGGCGGAGAACCCGCAGCAGGTACTCGACTTCCTGACCGATCTGGCGAAACGCGCCCGTCCTCAGGGTGAGAAAGAGCTGGCCCAGCTGCGCGCCTTCGCGAAAGCGGAGTTCGGTGTGGACGAGCTGCAGCCGTGGGACATCGCCTGGTACAGCGAAAAACAGAAGCAGCACCTCTACAGCATCAGCGACGAGCAGCTGCGCCCGTACTTCCCGGAAAACAAAGCCGTTAACGGCCTGTTCGAGGTGGTCAAACGCATCTATGGCATCACCGCCAAAGAGCGTACCGATATCGACGTCTGGCACCCGGACGTGCGCTTCTTCGAGCTGTATGACGAGAAAAACGAACTGCGCGGCAGCTTCTACCTCGATCTCTACGCGCGTGAGAACAAGCGCGGCGGGGCGTGGATGGACGACTGCGTGGGCCAGATGCGTAAAGCCGACGGTTCTCTGCAGAAGCCGGTCGCCTACCTGACCTGTAACTTTAACCGTCCGGTGAACGGCAAACCGGCGCTCTTCACCCACGATGAAGTAATCACCCTGTTCCACGAGTTCGGTCACGGTCTGCACCACATGCTGACCCGCATCGAAACCGCAGGCGTGGCGGGCATCAGCGGCGTGCCGTGGGATGCGGTCGAGCTGCCAAGCCAGTTTATGGAAAACTGGTGCTGGGAGCCGGACGCGCTGGCGTTTATCTCCGGCCACTATGAGACCGGCGAACCGCTGCCGAAAGAGCTGCTGGATAAAATGCTGGCGGCGAAAAACTACCAGGCGGCGATGTTCATCCTGCGTCAGCTGGAGTTCGGCCTGTTCGACTTCCGTCTGCACGCGGAGTTTAATCCGGAGCAGGGTGCGAAAATCCTTGAAACCCTGGGCGAGATTAAAAAGCAGGTTGCCGTTATTCCTGGACCAACCTGGGGCCGCTTCCCGCATGCCTTCAGCCATATCTTCGCTGGCGGCTACGCGGCGGGTTACTACAGCTACCTGTGGGCCGACGTGCTGGCGGCAGATGCCTTTTCTCGCTTCGAAGAAGAGGGGATCTTCAACCGCGAAACCGGCCAGTCGTTCCTTGATAACATCCTGACCCGCGGCGGGTCTGAAGAGCCAATGGTGCTGTTCAAACGCTTCCGCGGCCGCGAGCCGCAGCTGGATGCGATGCTTGAGCATTACGGGATCAAAGGCTGATTGTTACGTGAAGATCTGCTTAGTGGATGAAACAGGCGCCGGAGACGGCGCCTTATCTGTTCTGGCGGCCCGCTGGGGGCTGGAGCACGATGAAGAAAACCTGATGGCGCTGGTGATGACTACCGCGCACCTTGAATTACGCAAGCGCGACGAACCGAAGCTCGGCGGGATTTTTGTCGATTTTGTCGGCGGCGCGATGGCGCACCGGCGCAAGTTCGGGGGCGGTCGCGGCGAGGCGGTGGCTAAAGCGGTCGGCATCAAAGGGAGCTATCTTCCGGACGTGGTCGATGCCACGGCGGGGTTAGGGCGTGATGCCTTTGTGCTGGCGTCTGTCGGCTGTCACGTGCGGATGCTGGAGCGTAATCCGGTGGTCGCTGCGCTGCTCGACGATGGGCTAGCGCGGGGCTATGCGGACCCGGAAATCGGCCCGTGGCTGCAGGAACGACTACAGCTGATCCACGCCTCCAGCCTGACGGCATTGACGGATATCACCCCGCGTCCGCAGGTGGTCTATCTCGACCCCATGTTCCCGCATAAGCAGAAAAGCGCGCTGGTGAAGAAAGAGATGCGGGTGTTTCAGTCGCTGGTGGGGCCGGATTTGGATGCCGATGGCCTGCTGGAGCCGGCTCGTCAGCTTGCAACGAAGCGGGTGGTGGTAAAGCGCCCTGACTACGCGCCGCCGCTGGCGGACGTTGCGACCACTAACGCGGTGACCACCAAAGGACACCGGTTTGATATTTATCCGGGTACGCCGGAATAAAAAAAGCCGGGTGGCGGCTTCGCCTTACCCGGCCTACGTCCTCGATCTATTCCCTCTCCCAGTGGGAGAGGGTTAGGGTGAGGGGAATTTAACGCACTTACTCGTCTTCTTCGTCACGCAGTGGAACAATCAGCATATCCACGTGAACGGTGTTAATCAGCTGGCGCGCTGAAGACATCAGCTTGCTCCAGAAGTCCTGATGGTGACCGCAAACCACCAGGTCCATGTCGTATTTCTTGATCGCATCAACCAGTACCTGACCCAGGTCGCCGCTGCCGCTCAGGGTTTCGGTAATCGGATAGCCCGCGTTGGTGGACAGTTCGCTCAGGGCGTGGTGAGTCTCTTCAGAGATGCGTTTCTGCATATCGCCAAGATTCACGTCGATCAGACCGGTGTAGAGGTCGGAGTAATTCACGTCAACGTGAATCAGCGAAACTTTCGCGTTGTAGGGGCGTGCCATGGATACCGCTTTATCAACCAGCACTTTGCTCTCCGGGGAGAGGTCTACCGCGATGAGAATGTGTTTGTAAGCCATAGTGTTACTCCTTCCTTAAGTTATCGATGACTAAATGGGAAAGCCGTCGTCTGATGCTTTCATTACGGCCCAGTTAAACATATTTTTCAAGCTTTGGTGTTGATAACGATTAACCTTGTGGCAAAAAAATTAACGGATCTCCTACACTATTAAATGAGCCGTTCGGATATTAAAACGCGAACCGGATCGACTTTTGGTCATTCTTTCACTGAACTGTCTGTCAGGGCATTGGGGTGCGGTAGCTCAGGAGCCTTGCTTCGTGGGCGGACGCCGGGGAGGATGTATGATTAGCACCGTCGCATTGTTTTGGGCGTTATGCGTGGTTTGCATAGTGAATATGGCGCGCTACTTCTCATCGTTACGTGCGCTGTTAGTGGTACTTCGTGGTTGCGATCCGTTGCTTTATCAGTATGTGGACGGTGGAGGGTTCTTCACCTCGCATGGACAGCCCAGCAAGCAGATGCGTCTGGTGGGATACATCTACTACCAGCGCTACCGCGATCATCACGATGAAGAGTTTATTCGTCGCTGCGAGCGCCTGCGTCGTCAGTTCATTTTGACCAGCGCCCTGTGCGGGCTGGTCGTAGTCAGTATGATTGCATTGATGATTTGGCACTGAGCACCACAGCAGGCGGGGTCAGCCCCGCCTTCTTTCCTCTGGCTCAGGGCTTAACCGTGAACCGGAGATCGGAAATATCGCTCTCAATCGAAATAACCTTCCCGCTATAGGTGATCTTAACTTCTCCGTTTGTATCAATGCTGGCCGCGGTAATCGTACCTGTACCTTCAATGACAGGATGCTTCATGGCCAATTGATGGGTAATGTCGGTATCTTTTCCTGCTATCTCCCCCGAAAGATAGTAACGGTAGATTGTGGGTACGGTTGCGCCACCCTGGTTGTTAACGGTCATATAGAGCCAGACGCTATCCGATAATTTATAAACGCGCTGAAGTTCATCGTTGTTTCGCTGATTAGGCTGATGGTTTAGCCAAACAAATCCAATGACCAGAATCAGAAGCGAAAGCGTCACAAGGGAGTGAATCCATTTAGTAGCCGTTTTGAAAGGCATACTCTATTCCTTCTCTGATATTGCGTTGGTCCGTTGGATCGTCCCCGTAAGGCGGTTTTTCGTGCCATTTTCCCCATTCAGGTTTTGAAGTGCCAGCACGGCCTTGAGCCCAGCCTGCGCCCATAAGAAGGATGTTTGCAGGAATGCCCGCTGCAGTTCCGGCGGCTCCGAAATTGAAGTTACCAAATGCGGCAAAGTATGGATCGAATTTTTTGTAATCCCAGGGACCACCATTTCGGACTTTTTGATAGAACCAATAATACGTTGAGGGTGTGGCCATATTACGCGACATGCCGTGAAGGCGTGCTTCACGCATATTGTTCGCTATAACCATTGAGCCTGGTCCTGAAATAGGGACAGAAGCCATACATTCTCCTTTGCCTGGTTACTCTTCTGACCGCCATCATAATGTTATCTTCGCAATTGGGTTGAGCAAAAAATGTTCAGAAAATCCTAATGTTATAAACTGTTCGATTACAAATAACAGCCATAAAAAAAGCGGGTCAGTTTCCTGACCCGCTTTTTGTCGCCTTTAACCGATTAAATCAGCTTCAGCGAAATCCAGTACAAACCGCCAGACAGCAGGATAGAGGCCGGAAGGGTGAACACCCAGGCCATCAGAATGTTGGTTACGGTTTTGCGCTGCAGGCCGCCACCGTCAACAATCATGGTACCTGCCACGGACGAAGAGAGTACGTGGGTGGTGGATACCGGCATACCGGTGTAGCTCGCCAGACCGATAGAAACCGCCGCCGTCATCTGCGCGGACATACCCTGCGCATAGGTCATGCCTTTCTTACCGATCTTCTCGCCGATGGTGGTCGCCACACGACGCCAGCCAATCATCGTACCGATACCGAGCGCCAGCGCGACGGCCATGATGATCCAGATTGGCGCGTACTCGATGGTGTTGAGCATATCGCCTTTCAGTTTCTTCAGGAGACGCTGGTCGTCAGCATTCACGTCAGGCAGCTTCGCCACTTTATCCGTCACATCAGAGATGCAAAGCATAATGCGACGCAGCTGACCACGCTGCTCAACGGTCAGTTTGTCATAGCTTTCGATATTGCCCAGCATGCCTTTCGCACGTTCCAGCGCGTTAATCGCGTTTGCCGGATGGCAGTGGAACTGGCCAGGCGCAGTTGCGGCACCGGCTTCCGGAGAAGGGATAATCTGGTCAACGCCGGTCGCCTTCTTCAGCAGATCGGGATGCTGCTGGAAGTAGGTTTCGACGTTGTTGACCGCATCGCGAGTACGGGTGATTTCGTAGCCGGAAGCATTCATGTTAACCACGAATCCCGCCGGTGCGACGCCAATCAGTACCAGCATCACCAGACCAATGCCTTTCTGACCATCGTTCGCGCCGTGTGAGAAAGCCACGCCGATAGCGGAAATGATCAGGGCAATACGCGTCCAGAATGGCGGCTTTTTCTTGCCGTCTTTCTTTTCACGCTCTGCCGGCGTCAGGTGAATACGGGAGCGTTTTTTGGTATTGCTCCAGTAACGACGCAGGATGAAGATCAGCCCGCCAGCCACCACCAGACCCACGATAGGGGAGACGATGAGTGAGGCGAAGATCCCCAGTACTTTCGGGATATTTAACGCATCAACAACCGATGTACCGGTCATGAGGGCGTTCGTTAACCCGATACCGATAATCGCGCCGATGAGTGTGTGAGAACTGGATGCAGGTAGGCCGAAATACCAGGTACCGAGGTTCCAGATAATTGCAGCAAGCAGCATTGAGAACACCATAGCAAGGCCATGGCCAGAACTAACGTTAAGCAGCAGATCCGTTGGCAGCATATGCACAATGGCATACGCAACGCTCAGTCCGCCCAGGAGGACACCAAAAAAGTTAAATACCGCCGCCATAACAACCGCAAGCTGCGATCGCATTGCGCGAGTGTAGATAACCGTCGCTACTGCGTTTGCAGTGTCGTGGAAGCCGTTGATCGCTTCGTAAAACAGTACAAAAACCAGAGCAAGCAATAATAAAAGCCCGGTATGTAAATCCAGGCCGGCAAACAAATGTAGCATAGGACGTTACGCCATTTTGAGGACATGAACGCGGCGCATTATCCAGGACAAATGCACGGCGGGCAAAGTGAAATATAGACTTTTTTTGACATACCACCTGATTTGAGAAAAGTGCCTGAAAGGTTATTCTTTAAATTTCAAGGGAATGGCTTTGTAATATCTTTTTACGCTGGTGTGACCACAGAGGAAACTTTACAATCCGCGGCAGTTAACAAAGAGGGTTTTGACGTGGAAAGGTTTGATGCCGTGGTAATTGGCGCCGGTGCGGCGGGTATGTTTTGTGCGGCAATGGCCGGACAGGCGGGTCGTCGCGTGCTGCTGCTGGATAACGGTAAAAAGCCAGGCCGTAAGATCCTGATGTCCGGCGGCGGGCGCTGTAACTTCACTAATCTGTATGTTGAACCCGCGGCCTATTTGAGCCAAAACCGTCATTTTTGTAAATCTGCGCTGGCGCGTTACACCCAGTGGGATTTTATCGACCTGGTGGGTAAGCACGGCATCGCGTGGCATGAAAAGACGCTGGGACAGCTGTTCTGCGACGACTCCGCGCAGCAGATTGTCGATATGCTGGTGGCCGAGTGCGAGAAGGGCGGCGTCGTCATGCGCCTGCGCACGGAGGTGCTGGAAGTCGCCCGAGACGACCAGGGCTACACGCTGCAGCTCAACGGTGAAACCGTCAGCGCAGACAGCCTGGTGATCGCCAGCGGCGGCCTGTCCATGCCGGGGCTGGGCGCTTCCCCGTTTGGCTATAAGATTGCCGAACAGTTTGGTCTGAAAGTCTTGCCCACGCGCGCCGGGCTGGTGCCGTTCACGCTGCATAAACCGCTTCTCGAACAGCTTCAGACGCTGTCTGGTGTGTCCGTTCCCTCGGTCATTACCGCCGAAGACGGCACCGTGTTCCGCGAAAATCTGCTCTTTACCCATCGCGGTCTCTCCGGCCCTGCGGTACTGCAAATTTCCAGCTACTGGCAGCCGGGGGAGTTCGTCACGGTTAACCTGCTCCCGGACTGCGATCCCGACGCGTTCCTTAACGAGCAGCGTACCGCGCACCCGAATCAAAGCCTAAAAAACACGCTGGCAATGCAGCTGCCAAAACGTCTGGTGGAATGTTTGCAGGTGCTGGGGCAGATCCCCGACGTGTCGCTCAAGCAGCTTAACAGCCGCGAGCAGGAGATGCTGGTTGAGACGCTGACAGCCTGGCGCGTTCAGCCAAACGGCACCGAAGGCTACCGCACGGCGGAAGTGACGCTGGGCGGGGTCGACACGAATGAGCTCTCGTCCCGCACCATGGAAGCGCGCAACGTGCCGGGGCTCTATTTTATTGGCGAAGTGATGGACGTCACCGGCTGGCTCGGCGGGTACAACTTCCAGTGGGCATGGGCAAGTGCCTGGGCGTGCGCACAGGCGCTGGCAGAGAAATAATCACGCAACGCAATTATTGCACCAACTTTTCCTCTCCCTTCAACTAAGCTTCGACCAGGTGCCCCGCCGCGTTCGCGGGGCCTTATTCCTTTTGGTCGAGCACGCTTCATGCAGCTACTCAGTATTATTGTTTTGCTTACCCTCACCGTGGTGATCCATTCGCTGTGGATGTTTGGCGTTTTAAAATTCATTACGTTAGAAGTCGATTCTGCGGTACGTATTGTGTTACGCAACGTCGGTATCGTCATCTCCATGATCTTCGCCCATCTTCTTGAAGCCGGACTGTTTGCTGCGTTTTATTCTGCCATCGACGCGTTTAATGACTGGAACACCAGCTTCTACTTTTCGCTGGTGAGCTACGCGACGGTAGGATACGGCGACGTCACGCTACCCCAGCACTGGCGGCTCATCGGCGGTGTGGAAGGGCTGGTGGGCGCGTTGATGGTGGGCTGGTCCGTGGCGGTTCTGGTGGCGGTGCTGCAGCGTTTGCGCGGCATGAGCGCCTAAACGGCAGATGCACGAACCCCGTCGGGTAAGGTAAAGTACCCCTCCTTGCGCGGCCAGAAGGCTGCGATTTTGAGGGCGAAGAGGCTGATTAACGGCCCGCCCTTTTCTGTTCCTGGTTTACGCCAGTTTGCATGGTGTTGTGTTTTGTCTGCCAAAAGGGTTTTGTATGTCTGCTGCTCATCTCGGTTTCCCGACGGAAACCGTTGTTGTCTTTGTGGTGATGGCCGTTGGGGCGATGTTTATCGACCTCTTTATGCACCGTCACGATAAACCTGTCTCGCTGAAAAGCGCGGCGATGTGGTCCATTTTCTGGGTCATGATGGCGATGGCCTTCGCCGGATTCCTGTATGTTCACCACGGCGCCGAGATGGCGAGCCTGTTCCTCACCGGCTATGCGCTGGAAGAGGTGCTCTCCGTCGACAACCTGTTTGTGATGATGGCGATCTTCGCCTGGTTCGGCGTGCCGGATAAGTACCGTCACCGCGTGCTTTACTGGGGCGTGCTGGGGGCGATTGTCTTCCGCGGCATCTTTGTGGCGATTGGGACAAGCCTGTTAAGCCTGGGGCCGTACGTTGAGGTGATTTTCGCGCTGGTCGTCGGCTGGACGGCGGTGATGATGCTCAGGCGCAATGAAGAGAGCGACGAAGTGGAAGATTACTCGGGTCATCTCGCCTATCGCCTGGTGAAGCGCTTTTATCCGGTCTGGCCGAAAATCAGCAGCAACGCCTTTATTCTGACGCAGAAAGAGGTGGATGCGGAGCTGGAGAAGCCGGAAAACCAGGACGTGATGGTTGGTCGCGTGAAGAAGGCAAAGCGCTATGCGACGCCGCTGCTGCTTTGCGTGGCCGTCGTCGAGCTTTCTGACGTGATGTTCGCGTTTGACTCCGTGCCGGCCATTATTGCCGTGAGCCGCGAACCGCTGATTATCTACAGCGCCATGATGTTCGCCATTCTCGGCCTGCGTACGCTTTACTTCGTGCTGGAGGCGCTGAAGCAGTATCTGGTGCACCTCGAGAAAGCCGTGGTGCTGCTGCTATTCTTCGTGGCGTTCAAGCTGGGGTTAAATGCCACCGACCACTTCTGGCACCACGGCTACAGCATTGGCGCGACGGCCAGCCTGTTTGTGGTATTAGGCGTGCTGGCGCTGGGGATTATTGCGAGCGTGATGTTCCCGGGGAAACGTACTGCCTGATGCATCGCTTTTCTCCCTCTCCCTGTGGGAGAGGGCCGGGGTGAGGGCACCAGACCGCACCTAACCCTTAATCGGTGAATTCCGGCGCTTGCGCGGGTGATGGAAGTGCCGCCAGTGCGGATCCTGCGCCGCCGCCAGCAGCTCGTGGTCGCCGCGGGTGTCTCCCCAGGCGCGCAGGTGATAGGCGTTCAGATCGCCATACACTTTTTCCAGCCTTGCCACCTTCTGGGCGCAGCGGCAGTTATTGCCCGTGATGCGCCCCGTCAGCTTGCCGTCTTTCACTTCCAGCTGCGTGCCAATCAGCTTAATGCCGAGCTTATCCGCCCACGGCTGGAGCACCAGCGCCGGGGACGCGGAACAGATGGTTACCTCCGCACCGGAATTTACCTCTGCCGCCACCGCCAGAACCCCTTCGGGACGCATCAGCTTGTTCCAGTATTTTTCGCAAAAGGCTTCCGCCTGCTGGCGCAGCCAGTGTTCATCCACGCCCGTCAGGAACGTTTTAATCAGCACTTCCTTCAGCTCATCGCGCGTCAGCTTGCGACGCACGCAGTGGAGCGTGGGCAGCGCCATACGCACCAGGCGGCCCGCGAAGTAACGTTTACCGAAGGCAAAACGCAGGAAAGGAATAAAGCTGTCGTGGTGCGTTAATGTCCCGTCAAAGTCAAAGACAGAGAGCACGCTGGATTTTGCCACCGTCTCGTCGGCAATCATATTGGTCATAAATACGTCTTAGCTGAAATACACATTCTGCGGATCAGTTTACCTGCTTTACCTCGACAGTCCTTATATCACCACCATTTTTTTCTCGAACTTGCGATCTCAAAGTGAGTCCATTTTTGGCCTCGATAAGGATTGGTGAAAAAACGAACTGTCTATATTATCGCCACATCGCAAGATATTTCGGGGAACCATTGGGCCCCACAGGTAAGGAAAAACTCACTCACTATTTCTTTCTTGATATGACACTTAGATCGCTTATTTCAATCCTCACGTTAAGTTTTGCATCGTTTTCTGCAATGAGTTTTCAACTTCCAGCGTCGATGTTATCGATGAACAGCGAGCTGGCACTATCACCGGCGAAATCTGCGCTGGTGCATCAGGAGACAGGCCCGCTGCGCTCGCGCATTCTCGATCAATACCAGAAGTGGAAAGGCACCCAGTACCAGTGGGGCGGAACCACGCATCGCGGGGTGGATTGCTCCGCGCTCGTGCAGCACCTGTTCACCGATGCGGCGCATCTTAATTTGCCGCGCACGACGAGTGAACAGATCCATCGCGGCGTGCAGGTCGCGCAATTTCGTCTGCAGGCGGGGGATTTGGTCTTCTTCCAGACCGGCCCCAACCGCAAGCACGTCGGCGTTTATATTGGCAATAGCCAGTTTATTCATGCCTCAAGCAGCCAGGGGGTAACGGTCTCAACCCTGACTGATGATTACTGGCAGGCGCACTACATTACCGCCCGGCGGATCGCAGGCAGTGCGGCCTAGCGTCAGATGATGTCATCCACGACGCCGCCGTCGACGCGAAGCGCCGCGCCCGAGGTGGCGGAGGCCTGTGGCGAACAGACATAAATCACCATATTGGCCACCTCTTCAACCGTGGCCGCGCGCTGGATAACCGAGCTGGGGCGGTTGGCCATCACAAACTCTTTCGCCAGCTGCTCCAGCGACTTGCCGGTTTTTTCGATTTCATCTTTCATCATCTCTGCGAAACCGTCTGACATCGTCGGGCCAGGCAGTACGCTGTTGACCGTCACGCCGCTTCCCGCCACGAACTTCGCCAGACCGCGCGCCAGCGAGAGCTGCGCCGTTTTGGTCACGCCGTAGTGGATCATATCCGCCGGGATATTGCAGGCCGACTCGGATGAGATAAACACCACGCGTCCCCAGCCTTTCTGCACCATACCCGGCAGCAGGGCGCGGGACAGACGCACGCCGGACATCACGTTGGTCTGCCAGTAGCGCTCCCAGGTCTCATCGTCGGTGGCATAGAAATCCTGCGGACCGTAAATCCCGGCGTTGTTGACCAGGATATCGACGTTATTCGCCACCTTCAGGAGCGATTCGACCCCTTCCGCCGTGCTGAGATCGGCAATCGCGGCGCGCACCTGCACGCCCGGCACCACCTGCTGTAGCTGCTGAATGCCTTTATTCACCGATTCCGTGCTGCGGCCATTGACGATCACTTCCGCACCGCTTTCTGCCAGACCTCTGGCAATGGCGAACCCGATCCCGCCGGTTGAGGCGGTCACCAGCGCCACTTTCCCCGCAAAGTCGATTTTCATCATCTGCTCCTTATCGTTTAAACGTTCGGACCTTAAAGCGTAGCAGGTGAGGATGACGGCTCCTGGCTAAAAAGGCGCAACAGCGTCTCAACCTGCTCATCAAGCGGGGCGAGGGAGCGCTTTACAATCAGGTGAAGCGGCGTTGCTCTGCGCGCACCGTGGCTCAGCGGCAGACGTTTCAGTACGCCTTGATCCAGCTGGGTCTGGATGCGTTCCTCTGGCAGCCAGCCGTAGCCGACCTGAGAGACGACGGCCTCAATGGCGGCATCGATGGTGGAGAAGGTCCACGACTCACCGGCAGCACGCGCGGCGGGCTGGCTGTCCGCAATCTGGATAAGCGGCCACGGGCGCAGCATCTCATCATTTAGCGGCGCGTCGAGGTGAAAGAGGGGATGCTGGTGATGGGCCACGGCAACAAAGTCGATATTCATCAGCCATTCGCCGAGCCCGGTAATGTCCTGGCGGCGGGTTAAGATCATCACATCGGCTTCGTCGTTAATGGCGTCGGCGCGGGTATTTTCCAGCACCTCGGTGAGACGGACCTGGGTTTGCGGATACTGCTGCTGGAACTGACGTAGAATGGCGAACAGGCGGCGGCGCGGGAAAATGGAGTCCACCACCAGATCCAACCGCGTGCGCATCCCGTTGCGAAGGGTCGCTGCGCGCGTCTCAACGTACGAAAACGCTTTCAGCAGCGGTTTAACCTGGTTGAGAAGCACTTCTCCGGCCGGGGTTAACACCGCCCGTCGCCCCTCCGGGACCAGCAGCGCCACGCCCAGCCGATCCTGCAGCAGCGACAGGTTATAGCTCACCGAGGACTGGCTGCGGTGGGTTTCTTCCGCGGCTTTGGCAAAGCTGCCCGCTTCCACGACTCGTTCCAGTAAAGACCATTGTTCCAGCGTCGTCTTGTGCATAATTTATCTAAAATTTGGATGAATTTGATTAAAACATAGCGTTATTCATTCATTTTTTGAAGGGGTACGATCGTCTCATCAAAACAAAGGAGACATCTTATGAACACCTTCGACAAACATGACTTAAGCGGCTTCGTTGGCAAACACCTTGTTTATACTTACGATAACGGCTGGAACTACGAGATTTATGTAAAAAATGAGACCACGCTTGATTACCGTATTCACAGCGGTCTCGTGGCCAACCGTTGGGTGAAAGATCAGCAGGCTTACATCGTGCGGGTAGGGGAAAGCATCTATAAAATTTCCTGGACCGAGCCAACCGGTACCGACGTCAGCCTGATCGTGAACCTGGGTGACAAACTGTTCCACGGCACTATCTTCTTCCCACGCTGGGTCATGAACAATCCGGAAAAAACTGTCTGCTTCCAGAACGACCATATTCCGCTGATGAATCGCTATCGCGATGCGGGCCCGGCGTATCCAACGGAAGTGATTGATGAATTTGCCACGATCACCTTTGTGCGCAACTGCGGTGCCAATAATGAAAGCGTTATCGCCTGCGCGGCCAGTGAATTGCCGAATGATTTTCCTGCTAATCTTAACTAAGCGCGACAGTTGAATGCGCGACAATTGATATTAATAGAAAGTTCCCGGAGGATGACGGAATTCCCCCCAAACCTCCGGGATTTTTATTTTGGTTGAGTATTCATTTACTTTTCTTATAATTTTAATGTAAACGAAATGAAATAGTAGAGTAATCGCTGTGAGTCCACCCACAAAAAACAAAAAAAATAGTTAGAATCACTATCTTGCTGTTGTAAAACGATTTTCTATTCTCTTCTATGTGCTGTTTCCCTTCTGCTTCTCGCCTGTCTTAATTTTTTCCTAAGAAAACGACGCTACTTTTGCTTCAGTTGATGGTTTGTTGACATAACGGGTATAGCGACTTAATTTTATTTGGTCTTTATTTAATAACCATCTTGCATGATCCCATTGAGCTGCCCATTACGACAGCGCAGTAAAAGATGACGCCTTTAATACAGCAAGGAAATTAATAATGAGTGATTTTCTGCCTTTTTCGCGACCGTCGATGGGCGCTGAGGAAATTGCGGCGCTTCAGGACGTTTTGATGTCGGGCTGGATCACCACGGGGCCTAAGAATCAGGAACTTGAAGAGGCATTCTGTCAACTTACCGGGAATCAGCATGCGATTGCCGTCTGTTCAGCCACCGCGGGTATGCACGTCACGCTGATGGCGCTGGATATTGGCCCGGGCGATGAAGTCATTACCCCCTCCCAGACCTGGGTGTCCACGCTGAATATGATCGTGTTGCTGGGTGCCACGCCTGTCATGATCGATGTGGACAAAGATACATTAATGGTGACGCCAAAAGCCGTTGAAGCCGCCATTACCCCACGTACCAAAGCCATTATTCCCGTTCATTATGCCGGTGCGCCGTGTGAAATCGACGCTATTCATGCCATCGGCGAACGTCACGGTATTCCGGTTATTGAAGATGCGGCCCATGCCGCCGGAACGTACTACAAGAACCGTCATGTGGGCTGGAAAGGGACGGCGATTTTTTCCTTCCACGCCATTAAAAATATGACCTGCGCGGAAGGGGGCTTAGTCGTCACGGATAATGCCCAGCTGGCGCAGCGGATCCGCAGTCTGAAATTCCATGGCCTGGGCGTAGATGCCTATGACCGCCAGACGCACGGTCGTGCGCCGCAGGCGGAAGTGATCGCGCCGGGCTATAAATACAACCTGGCAGACATCAACGCCGCGCTGGCGCTGGTGCAGTTAGGCAAGCTGAAAGAGGCCAACAGACGCCGCCAGGAAATCGCCGAACGCTACCTGCGGGAGCTTGCCGATACGCCGTTCCAGCCGCTCACCATTCCGTCATGGCCGCACGTGCACGCCTGGCACCTGTTTATTATTCGCGTTGATGAAGCGCGCTGTGGAATTTCCCGCGACAACCTGATGGCGGCGCTGAAAGAGAAAGGCATCGGTACCGGCCTCCACTTCCGCGCGGCGCACACCCAAAAATACTACCGCGAGCGTTTTCCTGATGTATCGCTCCCGAATTCTGAATGGAATAGCGCGCGTATTTGTTCCCTCCCTCTTTTCCCGGATATGACTCATGACGACACAACCCGTGTCATTACCGCACTCCATCAGCTTGCAGGACATTGATATGTTCAGTGCACCGCCTGTACAAAAAGTTTCCGTGGTCATCCCGGTTTATAACGAGCAGGAGAGCCTGCCCGAACTGATCCGCCGTACAACGGCCGCCTGCGACACGATGGGCAAGGCTTACGAAATTCTGCTGGTGGATGACGGCAGTAGCGATAATTCCGCGCTGATGCTGACCGAGGCCGCGCAGGCTGAAGGCAGCCACATTGTGGCCGTGCTGCTCAACCGCAACTACGGCCAACACTCGGCGATTATGGCGGGGTTTAGCCACGTCACGGGCGATCTGATCATCACCCTGGACGCTGACCTGCAAAACCCGCCGGAAGAGATCCCGCGCCTGGTCGCCAAAGCCGATGAAGGCTATGACGTGGTTGGCACCGTTCGCCAGAACCGTCAGGACAGCCTGTTCCGCAAGCTGGCCTCACGCACGATTAACCGACTGATTCAGCGCACGACCGGCAAAGCGATGGGCGATTACGGCTGCATGCTGCGCGCCTACCGCCGCCATATTGTCGACGCCATGCTGCATTGCCATGAGCGCAGCACCTTTATTCCGATCCTCGCCAACACCTTTGCCCGTAAGGCAACGGAAATTCCGGTTCTGCACGCCGAGCGCGAGCACGGGGAATCGAAGTATAGCTTTATGCGTCTCATCAACCTGATGTATGACCTCATCACCTGCCTGACCACTACACCGCTGCGTCTGCTGAGCGTTTTCGGCAGCATTATCGCCGTGGCCGGGTTTGCGCTGTCCGTCCTGCTGGTGGTACTGCGACTGGTCTTTGGCCCGCAGTGGGCGGCGGAAGGGGTCTTCATGCTCTTTGCCGTGCTGTTTATGTTCATCGGCGCCCAGTTTGTCGGGATGGGCCTCCTCGGTGAATACATTGGCCGAATTTATAACGATGTTCGCGCGCGTCCGCGCTACTTTATTCAACGTGTTGTCCGTCAGGAACACAAAGCATCTCAAGAGGAAATTCACCCATGAAAGCTGTTGTATTTGCCTATCACGATATGGGGTGCACGGGCACGCTGGCCCTGCTGGAAGCGGGCTATGACATTGCTGCAATCTTTACCCATCCGGACACGGCCGGAGAGAATAACTTTTTCGGCTCTGTGGCGCGTATCGCCGCCGAGCGTGGGATCCCGGTTTACGCGCCGGACGACGTAAACCACCCGCTGTGGGTGGATCGCATCCGCGCGCTCGCGCCTGACGTGATTTTCTCGTTCTACTATCGCAACCTGCTCTCCGACGAGATCTTGGGTCTGGCCGCAAAAGGCGCCTTTAATCTTCACGGCTCTCTGCTGCCTGCCTACCGTGGCCGCGCCCCGCTGAACTGGGCGCTGGTGAACGGTGAAACGGAAACGGGCGTGACGCTGCACCGCATGGTGCGCCGTGCGGATGCGGGCGCTATCGTGGCACAGCAGAAGGTCGCTATTGATGCGGACGAAACGGCGCTGCAGCTGCATCAAAAGCTGAATGCGACGGCGCAAACGCTGCTGCGTGATGCCCTTCCCGCCATCCTCAGCGGCACCTTCAGCGAGACCGCGCAGGATGAGAGCAAGGCAAGCATCTTTGGCCGCCGCGCGCCGGAAGATGGTCGTCTGGACTGGAACAAGCCCGCTCGCCAGCTGCACAACCTGGTGCGCGCCGTGACCGACCCGTGGCCGGGCGCATACAGCTTTGCTGGCGTAAGCAAATTTATCGTCTGGAAATCCCGCGTGCGTGACGACATCCCTGCCGCCAAACCGGGCACCGTCGTCTCTGTCTCTCCGCTGATTGTGAGCTGCGGCGAGCAGGCGCTGGAGATCGTCACCGGACAAACCGACAACGGCCTGTACGTTCAGGGCACGCAACTGGCGCAGTCTCTGGGTCTGGTGGCCGGGGCGCTGATCACTAGCGCGCCGGTTGTTGCCATCAAACGCCGTACCCGCGTGCTGATCCTCGGCGTGAACGGTTTTATCGGTAACCACCTGACTGAACGTCTGCTCAAAGACGATAACTATGAAATCTACGGTCTGGATATTGGCTCAGATGCGATCAGTCGTTTCCTCGGCAACCCGCGTTTCCACTTCGTGGAAGGGGACATCAGCATCCATTCCGAGTGGATCGAATACCATATTAAAAAATGCGACGTGGTGCTGCCGCTGGTCGCCATTGCCACCCCGATTGAGTACACCCGTAACCCGCTTCGCGTGTTCGAGCTGGACTTCGAAGAGAACCTGAAGATCATCCGTGACTGCGTGAAATACGACAAGCGCATCATCTTCCCGTCCACGTCCGAAGTGTACGGCATGTGTACCGATAAGAACTTCGATGAGGACACCTCCAACCTGGTGGTCGGGCCGATCAACAAACAGCGCTGGATTTACTCCGTCTCCAAACAGCTGCTGGACCGCGTGATTTGGGCCTACGGTGAGAAAGAGGGCCTGCGCTTTACCCTGTTCCGTCCGTTCAACTGGATGGGCCCGCGTCTGGATAACCTGAACGCGGCGCGTATCGGCAGCTCCCGTGCGATCACCCAGCTGATCCTGAACCTGGTGGAAGGCTCGCCAATCAAGCTTATCGAAGGCGGGAAACAGAAACGCTGCTTTACCGATATCAGCGACGGTATCGAAGCGCTGTTCCGCATCATCGAAAACAAAGATAACCGCTGCAACGGTGAAATCATCAACATCGGTAACCCGGACAACGAAGCGAGCATTCGCGAGCTGGCAGAGATGCTGCTGGCCAGCTTTGAACGCCATCCGCTGCGCGATAAATTCCCACCGTTTGCCGGTTTCCGCGAAGTGGAAAGCAGCAGCTACTACGGCAAAGGGTATCAGGACGTTGAGCACCGTAAGCCAAGCATCCGCAACGCGAAGCGCTGCCTGAACTGGACGCCGACGGTGAAGATGGAGCTGACCATTGATGAGACGCTCGATTTCTTCCTGCGCACCGTGGAGCTGTCGGAACAGGACTCATGAAAAAAGTCGGTTTACGCATTGATGTCGACACCTTCAGGGGAACGCGTGACGGCGTACCCAAACTGCTGGAACTGCTGAGCAAGCACGGTGTGCGTTCCAGCATTTTCTTCAGCGTGGGGCCTGACAACATGGGACGCCATTTATGGCGTCTGGTTAAACCGGCATTTCTGTTCAAAATGCTGCGCTCGCGCGCAGCATCCCTCTACGGCTGGGATATTTTGCTGGCCGGCACCGCCTGGCCCGGCAGACGCATCGGCGCGGGTAATGAAGCCGTTATCCGTGAGGCGGCGCAGCATCATGAGATCGGTCTGCACGCCTGGGATCACCATGCCTGGCAAGCCTGGGCTGGCGTCTGGGATATCCCGCGCCTGTCCCGTGAGGTCGAGCGTGGAATGCTGGAGCTGGAGGCGATTACCGGCCAGCCCGTGCGCTGCTCCGCCGTGGCGGGATGGCGTGCGGATCAGCGCGTCGTGAAAGCCAAAGAAGCCTTCGCGTTTCGCTACAACAGCGATTGCCGCGGAACCGGGCCCTTTTTGCCGCTGTTAGGCGAAAATCGCTACGGTACCGTGCAAATTCCGGTCACGCTTCCCACCTGGGATGAAGTGGTCGGGCGCGAGGTGAAGGCTGATGAGTTCAATCGCTACATTCTGGATCGCATCCATCGTGACGCCGGTACGCCGGTGTATACCATCCATGCCGAAGTGGAAGGGATTGCGTATCAGCATGATTTCGATGAACTGCTGACGATGGCCGCTCAGGAGGGCATTGAATTCTGCCCGTTGAGCGAGCTGCTGCCGGACGACCTCAGCACCCTGCCCGTGGGTAAAGTCGTACGCAATGAAATGGCTGGCCGGGAAGGCTGGCTTGGCTATCAACAAACCGTGAGTCCGGTCCCATGAAAACAGCCCGTTATGGCTTAGCGCTTCTCGCACTGTTTATCGTTTACTACCTCATTCCGGTCGATGTCCGTCTGCTTTGGCAGCCTGATGAAACGCGCTATGCGGAAATCAGTCGCGAAATGCTGGCATCCGGAGACTGGGTTGTCCCGCATTTTATGGGGCTGCGTTATTTTGAAAAACCGATTGCTGGCTACTGGATCAACAGTATCGGGCAGTTGTTGTTCGGGCACACGAACCTTGCCGTGCGCGCCGGGTCCATATTCTCCACCGGGGTAGCGGCGCTGCTGGTCATCTGGATGGCCTGGCGTCTCTGGCGAGATAAGCGGACAGCCATTTTCGCCGGTCTTATCTTCCTGACCCTGTTCCTGGTGTATGGCATCGGCACGTATGCGGTGCTGGATCCTATCATCACCCTGTGGCTGGTGGCGGCGATGTGCAGCTTCTGGCTGGCGTCACAGGCCCAAACCGTTGCCGGAAAAGCGGGTGGCTATGTGCTGCTTGGGCTGGCCTGCGGGATGGGGGTGATGACCAAAGGCTTCCTGGCGCTGGCGGTACCGGTGATTGGCGTGCTGCCGTGGGTAATTGCCCAGAAGCGCTGGAAAGAGGTGCTGATTTTTGGCTGGCTCGCGATCCTGAGCTGCGTGCTGATTGTTCTGCCGTGGGCGCTGGCCATTGCGCAGCGTGAGCCTGATTTCTGGCGTTACTTCTTCTGGGTTGAGCATATTCAGCGTTTTGCCCAGAGCGACGCGCAGCACAAAGCCCCGTTCTGGTACTACATACCGTTCCTGATTGCGGGCAGCCTGCCGTGGCTTGCGCTTTTGCCCGGCGCGTTTCGTCTCGGCTGGAATGACAGACAAAACGCGGGTGGCGGGTTCTATCTGCTGGGTTGGGTGGTGATGCCGCTGCTGTTCTTCAGCATCGCCAAAGGCAAGCTGCCGACCTATATCCTGCCGTGCTTTGCCCCGCTGGCTATCCTGATGGCGCGCTATGCCTGCCTCGCGGCGGAGAAAGGCGCCAAAGCGTTACGCATTAACGGCGGGATTAACCTGGCGTTTGGCGTTATCGGCGTGGTGGCGGCGCTGGTGGTCTCGCCGTGGGGACTGTCGAAGCATCCGGTCTGGACGTCGGTTGAACTGTATAAAGTCTTCTGTGCGGTGGTGGCGTTCCTTATCTGGGCGGCGGTAGGCTGGTTTACGCTCAGGCAGAGTCAGCAGCGCTGGTGGCTGGCGGCACTGTGCCCCGCAGGGCTGGCGCTGCTGATTGGTTTTGCCATTCCAAACATGGTGGTGGATTCCAAACAGCCGCAGTCGCTGGTGGATACCGTGCGCGAGCCGCTGCAGGAGAGTCGGTTCATCCTTGCCGATAACGTTGGGATCGCGTCCGGTATTGCCTGGGAGCTGAAGCGTAATGACATCACGCTCTTTGGTCAGACGGGCGAGCTGCGCTACGGGCTGGATTATCCGGACGTGAAAGATCGTTTTGTCAGTAAAGATGATTTTGCACAATGGCTGGCGGAGCATCGTCAGCAGGGCCGCGTGTCGCTGGTGCTCCTGCTGTCGAAACACGACGACATTACGCAGTCTAACCTGCCGAAACCGGACAGCCTGTATATCCAGGGCCGTCTGGCCTACCTGCAGTATCTGCCGAAGTGATGACCTGGATCTGGCTGATACTGGCAAGCTTGCTCAGCTGCGCGGGGCAGCTGTGTCAGAAACAAGCCACCCGTCCGGCGAAAGCCGGGCGGCGTGGGGCGCATATCGCGCTGTGGCTGGGTCTGGCACTGCTGGCGCTGGGGAGTGGCATGCTGGTCTGGCTGGTAGTCCTGCAACGCCTGCCCGTCGGCATTGCCTACCCCATGCTGAGCCTCAATTTTGTCTGGGTGACGCTGGCGGCGAAGGCATTCTGGCGTGAGAACGTCGCGCCGCATCACTGGCTGGGGGTGGGGTTCATCATCATTGGGATTATTGTCCTGGGAGGGAGCCTGTGAAAGGAGCGTTCTGGGCATTATGCAGCGTGCTGTTAGTCAGCGCGGCGCAGCTGTTGCTGCGCGAGGCCATGCAGGCATTGCCACCGGTCAGTGAGATCCTGGTGTTTGTTTCCGCGCTGTGGCACTTCTCGTCCGGCACCGGTGCGCTGATGCTGGGGTTGATGGGGTACGTGGCCTCGATGGGCTGCTGGTATCTGGCGCTGCACCGTATGGCGCTCAGCAAAGCCTATGCCCTGCTGAGCCTCAGCTATATTCTGGTATGGGGCGCCGCGATCCTGCTGCCGGGCTGGGAGGAGCGTTTCTCCTGGCACGGGCTGGTGGGCGTCGGGTTTATTATTCTGGGTGTGTTAGTGATTTTTCTGCCCCGAACGTCCCAACGTGAATAATCGACTCGTTGGTCAGGGTATAAGGGGTCGATGTGCAGACGGCAAGGCTCAGCGAGCCGACCTGTAGCTGACTGACCGCGTGCGTCTGCGCGGTGCTGTCGATGCTGACAATCTGCCAGGCGCTGCCGCCACGCTGTTTCACAATCGCTTCTTTCCGCGTCCAGATACGCCAGAACGCGGAAAGCCGTTCCTCGGGCGCTTCACGCTCCAGCTCATCATGCTCGGTCATGCTGAATACCGCATTAGCCAGCGCCTGCCAGTTTTTCCTCGGGCGAATCACTTCGATATCACAGCCGACTTCGCCTTCATCGCTCATCAGCAGGGCGATATCGTCACCGCTGTGGCTCAGGTTGAACCACAGCGGATCCCCCTTCGCAAAGGCCGGTTTGCCCTGCTCGCCGTAAATGATGTCGGGAAGCGGGCGAGGGGATAGCGTTCTGGCGAGCAGCGTCCTCCCGGCCAGCCAGGAGGCCTGTCGGGCGCCCTGAGGTGCCCTGTCTGCGAGCGTTGACGCCAGCGGGTCCGCGCAAAGAGTGGAGATTTTTCCCAGTACAAACTGGTACATAGTTACGCCCAGCGTTTAATGATAATCGAGGTGTTGATGCCGCCAAACGCGAAGTTATTGCTCTGCAGATACTCGCAGTCAATCTGACGGGCTTCTCCCATAATATAATCTAAAGTACCGCATTGCTCATCCGGCTGCGTTAAATTGAGCGTCGGGGCAAACCAGCCTTCACGCATCATCTGCAAACTCATCCACGCTTCCAGCGCGCCGCAGGCCCCTAACGTATGGCCAAAATAGCTCTTCAGCGAGGAAACCGGCACGTTGTCACCATAGATAGCGGCGGTGGCCAGACTTTCGGCGATATCACCGCGATCGGTGGCGGTACCGTGCGCGGAGATATACCCCATATCCAGGGCGCTTAATCCCGCCATGGCCAGCGACTGCTCCATGCAAATCTGCATGGTTTCACGCTGAGGCTGGGTGATATGGGCCGCGTCACAGTTAGTGGCAAAGCCCACGATTTCGCCGTAGATCGTGGCCCCGCGCGCTTTGGCATGCTCCAGCTCTTCGAGTATCAGAGTACCCGCACCTTCTCCAATCACCAGACCATCGCGCTGCGTATCAAATGGCGACGGGGTGTGTTTAGGCGCGTCATTGCGCTGGCTGGTGGCGAACAGCGTATCAAATACCGCCGCTTCAGATGGACACAGCTCCTCAGCGCCCCCGGCAACCATGACGGTCTGATAGCCGTGGCGGATCGCCTCCCAGGCGTAGCCAATCGCCTGGCTGCCGGAGGTACAGGCGCTCGACGTCGGGATAACGCGGCCGCGTAACCCAAAGAACAGGCCGGTATTCACCGCGGTCGTGTGCGGCATCATCTGGACGTAGGTTGTCCCGGTGATGTTATTGGTGTGCTTTTCGGTGAGCATGGTCGCGAATTCGCTGACCGGTCCGGTACTGCCCGTGGATGAGCCATAGGCGATACCCGTTTGCCCGTTGGTGAGCACCGCTTCGCCAATCAGTCCCGCCTGCTCCAGCGCCAGCTCGGTGGCGCGGGTCGACATCAACGATACCCGGCCCATGGCGCGAATACGCTTGCGGGTATAGTGTTCCGGCAGCGTGAAATCGTCGATCGGCGCGCCCAGCAGGGTGTGCAGGCCATCATACACCTGCCATTCCGGCATTTTACGCACCGCGTTTTCATACGCCAGCAGCCTGCTGGAAACGGATTGCCAGTTTTCGCCAAAGGCGGTCACGCCGCCCATGCCCGTAATCACCACGCGACGCGTCATAGCATTCCTCCGTTAATGGAAATGACCTGGCGGGTGACGTACCCCGCAATATCTGACATCAGATAGCTTGCCAGCCCGGCGACTTCCTCAGCCTGGCCCATACGTTTCATTGGAATGATGGACATCGCCTCTTTCAGCGCGGCCTCTTCCATCTCAATCATGCCGGTATCAATCAGCCCCGGGGCAATACAGTTCACGGTGATTTTGCGTTTTGCCAGCTCGATCGCCAGCGCTTTGGTGGCGCCGATAATGCCCGCTTTCGCCGCGCTGTAGTTCACCTGCCCGCGGTTTCCCATCACGCCGGAGACGGACGATAAGGTGATAATGCGCCCCCCTTTACGGGTGCCAATCATCGGCATAACGCAGGGGTGAATGACGTTATAAAAACTGTCGAGGTTGGTGTGGATAACGCTGTCCCAGTCGTCTTCACTCAGTGCCGGAAAGGCGCCGTCGCGGGCGATCCCGGCGTTACTGACCACGCCATACCACGCGCCATGGGCTTCAATTTCCTGCTCCAGCACCTCGCGGCACTGTTCGCGGTTGCCCACATCAAAGGCGAGTAAACGACCGTTGCCACCCGCCTGCGTGATGGCGTCCAGCGTCTCCTGCGCGCCTGCGGCATCACGATGGTAATGCACGCCTACGGTAAACCCGTCGGCGGCAAGCTGGCGGGCGATGGCGCGCCCTATGCCTTTGCTGGCCCCTGTGACCAGTACGGAACGACTCATGCGTTAGATCCCTGATTAAAAAGCGATGTTAATTCTTCTGCGCTCGGCTGGAAGGTGTTGACCCGGCCCGTGGCCAGCGTCTCTTCATCTGCGGAAATCGCGCATTCAAAACTGCCGAAGCGTTCGTCCTGCATCAGCAGTTTTACGGTGATTTCCAGCGTCAGCCCCTGCGTAAAACGCCCGCTGGCGCAGATCAGCTCGCGCGCGCCGAGCACCATGCCCAGCGCGATGTGATCCTGCCCCTGCTGCTGGCGATGCCAGCCCGACCAGACGCCGACGGTCTGCGCCATCAGCTCGAGCGCGTACCAGCCCGGCAGGTCGCCATCGGCATTCAGAAACGGTGCCAGGACGCTGTGCCTGTTGACCGCGACGCGGCAAACCGCCGTGTCGTCCGTGACGCACTCAACGGACTCCAGCAGCATCATTGGCGCATCGTGCGGCAAATAGTCGACGGGTGATAGGTAGCTCATGACGCTCTCCCCAGCAGAATGCTGGCGTTATTGCCGCCAAACGCGAACGAGTTAGACAAAATGACCGGCTTTTTCAGGGCGGCGCGCTGGTGCAGCAGGCCGCACGGCGCCAGCGTGTCGTCCGGTGCGTAGCGGGCAAAGTCCTGTGGCGGCAAGGGCAGATCGCGCGTCAGGATCAGCCAGCTCAGGGCCGCTTCGGTAATGCCGGCAGCGCCCAGCGTATGGCCGGTAAGGTGTTTGGTGGAGCTGCAGGGCACGCTTTCCCCGAAGAGATCGTGAACGACCTGCGATTCAATCTGATCGTTGAGCGGCGTGGCCGTGCCGTGCAGGTTGATGTAGCCGATATCTTGCGGCTGCATGCCCGCTTCGTTAAGCGCCTGAGCGATAGCCCTTATCGCCCCTTCGCCCTGGGGATGCGGAGCGGAAATATGGTAAGCATCGCTGGATTCGCCCGTCCCGAGCAGCGCCACGTCGGCGGGCTCACGGCTCAGCACCATCAGCGCGGCGGCTTCACCAATGGTGATCCCCCGACGGTCGCGGCCGAACGGCTCGCAGAGCGTAGGGGAGAAGGATTCAAGGCTGTTAAAACCGTTGACGGGCATTCGGCTCAGGGTATCGGCCCCGCCGACAATGGCGATATCCACCAGCCCGGCTTCGATCAGGCGCTTGCCGCCAATCATCGCCCGCGCGCTGGAAGAGCAGGCCGTCGAGATCGTATAGGCCGGGCCTTCGAGCTGAAGCCAGTTGGCGAGAAAGCGGGACGGATCGCCAAGCTCCTGCTGCGGATACTGCCAGGGCGTGCTGGTCTCGCCGTCGGTCATGCGCCTAACGTGCTCATCGCCTTCATCCAGCCCGGAGGTGCTGGTTCCCAGCACCACGGCCACGCGGTCGCGACCGACGCGGGCGATGGCCTCGTCGACGGTCGACTGAATCTGTGCCAGCGCGGCCAGCAGCAGCTGGTTGTTGCGGGTGCGGTGTGCGGAGAAGGTGTCCGGGATGGTCGGCAGCTCGCCTTCCACGCCGCCCAGTACGGCTTCGGGTGAACCCTGCAGCCAGCCGGTCCGGGCGTGCATCCCCGGCGCCACGCCAGCCGTCAGGTTCGCGGCAATCTCGTCAGGCGAGTTGCCCAGCGCGTTGACCATGCCAACGGCGGAAATATAAATCATCTCAGTCACCCAGATATTGAATGGTGATGTGGTATTTGAACACGTGCTGCTCGATGCTGATCGGCTCGCGCTTGCCTTTGCGCTGCAGGTAGACAATCTCCGTCACCAGCTTGCCGCTGGCGTTGCGTAGCTCGCGTCGATCGCCATTGTCCGTTAACGTCCAGCCCTTCGGCAACTGCGGCTGCCAGGCGCTAATCGGCCAGTGGCTGAGCATCACGTCGGCCAGCACCTGGCTGGCGGGCGGCAGCTGCGGCACGACGATCGACTGCTCGGTATGAATACCGGTCTCATCGTACGTCGCCAGGAACAGGCGAATGCCCACGGAAGAGAGCCCGGCCAGCGTCACCTTATGCGCATCCGCGTTGAGCATCACCAGCAGAGACTGCGTTTGTCCGTTAAAGCTGCCGGTCAGCAGCTGTTGGGAGCTGACCGCCGGGCTAATGCCGGGTGGCGGAAGCGTAACTTTAGTTCCCGGCTGGAGCCAGGCCTGGGGACGCGTCTCTTTGGTATCGGTCGAATGGCTGCAGCCTGCCAGCAGCAGCGCCGCGGCCAGCGCGGCGGCGCGGTAAAAAGCGTTCATTTACGTTTTCTCTCTTTCTTATCCGGCATCGCCAGCGGAGCCAGCAGGAAGGCGGTAAAAATACCGCTCACCAGCACGATACCAAAGCTGCTGATGGCCTGGGTGGCGCTGAAGACGAGCATGCCCAGCGTGAGCAGCGTGGTCATCATGGCCAGCGTAATCGCCAGCATTGAGGTCAGCGGCGTACCGCGCGGGTTGCTGAAAAACAGCGTGTAGTTAATGCCAATGCCGAGCACCAGAACCAGCGCCAGCAGTGAAAACAGGTTCACCGGGTGGCCCGTTGCGGCCAGGACCGCCAGCCCGCAGCTCAGCGACAGCACGGACGGCACCAGGCTTATCAGCCCTTTACGCCAGCCGAGGCGCAGCATCGCCCCGCAGGCAATCACCGCCAGCGCGGCAAACAGTAGCCCCGTCAGCAGCGTGCGATAGAGGGCAAACAGGCTGTCAAAGCTGGCTTTGCGATCGACCCAGACGACGCCTTCATGGCGCGCGGCCAGTTCACCGAGGTACGCGCTATTTTCCGCGCCGTCCACCGGCACCAGCACGCCGCTTTCCCCGTCGGGCAGGGTCAGCCAGAGCAGACGCCAGCCTTCGCTGGCCGGGCTTTTAAGCCACGCGTCCACGCTGACCGGCATGGCGTCGAGATTCGGGGATACGGCGTTAAGCCCGGCGCTTTTCAGCACGTTCGTTACCGCAGGGGCAGCGTCGCGCAGCAGCGTAAGATCGCTTTTCTGGCGGGCCAGCGAGTTCAGCGGCAGGGTACGCCAGCGGGCAATCTCTCCCGCTTTTTGCGCCTTTGCCAGCGCCGGGGTAAAGGCTTCCAGCCGCTCCAGCGTTTGCTGAGGCGAGGCGCCATGGACCACAAACCATTTCTGATCGACGCTCTGTCCGGTCAGGGCTGTAATGGCCTTCTCCTGCGCCAGAATATCCTTCGGCAGGGACTGCAGCTGGGCGATGTCGTCGTCCACCCTCAGGGTGCTCATCCCCACGGCGGAGAGCAGCGCCAGCGCGACGGGCAAACCAACGGACAATTTTTTATTGCGTCGCCAGGCGGCCAGCCAGCGCAGCATCAGGACCATCAGCGGGACCGGGCGCACCGGTAAACCCCGGCACAGCCACGGATGCCAGAAAATCACCGTCAGGCAGGAGGCGCTCAGCCCCACGGCGGCGAACACCGCCATCTGGCGGATCCCGGGGAAGGGGGCCAGCATCATTATCAGGTAGGCGGCGACGGTCGTCAGCAGCGCCAGCAGCAGCGCATTGCGCACTTTCGCCAGGCTTTGCCAGGGGGAATGCTCCGCGCCGTGCACCATCCGTTCGGTCAGGTAGTAGAGCGTATAGTCGGCTGAAATACCGATGATGCTCATGCTCATCACCAGCGTCATCAGGTGCAGTTCGCCAAAGAGCAGCAGCGTCACCACCGTGCCCGCCAGCGCGCCGATGGCAATCGAGAGCACGCTCAGCAGCAGCGGGCGCAGAGAGCGGAACACCGCCACGATGAGCAGGAACACGCCAAGCAGGGTGGCGATGCCCAGCGTCGAGACGTCGCGTTTGGCCTGCTGGCTGGCGTAATCGCTGTAGAACACGGTCCCGCGCGAAAGCAGCTGTGCCTGAGGGTAACGGGCTTTTAGCGTCTCCTGCAGCGCATTAAGCGTTGTCACCAGCCGGTGGGTCTGCTGCATATCAAATGACGATCCTGCCAGCTCGCCGTGAAGCAGATACCAGTAGTTTCCCGCCTCATCTTTTGTGACCAGCCAGCCGTCCATCAGCCGCAGCTTCTGGCTATTTTGTGCCAGCGCGAGCTGGGAGCCGCGCATCAGCATCAGGGGATCGTTTTGCAGCTCTTTGCCGCTGACGCCGGAAAAGGCCGAATAGAGCTGAGATAAAATCCACTGCGCCTGTGCTTCTCCGCCGTTTTGCAGGCGGGCGCGGGTGGCGGGATCGATCAGGCCGTTGCGGTGCTGCCAGAAGAATTCTCCCCAGGCCTTTTGCCCGGCGGCGTCCATCGGGCCTTTGACCTCGCTGAGCGCGTCGCTGCTTTGCAGCAGCGCCAGCCACTGCTGCGCCACGCGCGGATCCGGCTCTTTGCCGGGGCTGACCAGCCAGACCAGCTGGCGGTCGAGACGCTGCATAAATCCATCGTTGAGCGCTGGCGGGATCGCCCCCAGCGTCTGTTTCGGCAGCATGGCCAGCACGCTGCTGTTCAGACGCGCGCCGGGCAGCAGCGACAGCAGCACGCCCAGCAGAATCAGGCATAGCGTGGCCCACAGCAGCGCCGGGCGCAGGGATTTACGGTGCGGCAAAGCGTTGGCGTTCGTCATCGGTCAGGCTGGCGGGCGTCAGTTGGTGGCGTGAAAGGGCGATATCGGTACGGTCGCCCTGTTTGTCGTTGAGACGAATCGTCTCCAGATAGGTCGCACCGCCCAGATCGAGGGTGGCGAAAATCTTGTCCAGCGGCGTCGTTTTTGGCGTAAGCACCAGCGACCAGCGGCCCGCGCCCAGGTCTTTAAAATCGATGCGGAAGTTCTCTTCAAGCACCTTGCGGTCAGCCTGGAACAGGGCCCGCAGAAGATGGTTGAACTGGAACATCTGCGGATTATTGTCGGCAGTGATGGTCTGCGGCGGCTGGCCGTTAATTGCCTGAACCATCCGCTTGTCATCGAGCAGGAGCGTCATCGGAAACGGCGCTTTTTGATCCCACAGCAGGCCGCTGTCGCGGGCGATCAGCATCTCGCCCTGCGAGCGCAGCGGCTGCGGCATATCTTTTATCGTGCGAACCTGTTCGAAGTGCGCGCGCACGACAGGCTGCTCGGTGAAGCGCTGCTGCAGTTCATCCAGCGTCACGGCGCTGACCAGCGGGCTGACGATCAGCGCCAGCAAAGGCAACCATTTCATGGCGTCACTCCCATTCGTTCAAACAGTATTGCCGGGCTCACAAAGCACATTTCGCGGGTAGCTTCTTCTACCGCTACCTGGATGGTGTAACCGGTCGTGGTGCGTTTGCCGGTCTGCGCATCGAAAATTTGATAGGCGATGCGCAGACGGTTTTCATACTCTTCAACGTGCGCGCGGACGCGAATACGCTGCTCAAAGGTCACCGCATCGCGGTATTTCACCCGGGTATCGACGACGGGCCAGACGTAGCCGGAGGCCTTCATCTGGCGATAGCCATAGTCAAACTGATTGAGCAGCGCCTCGCGGGCGATCTCAAAGTAGCGAAAATAGTTACCGTGCCAGACCACGCCCATCATATCGACGTCGTGGAACGGAACGGTGATCTCGACTTCAGTCGTAAAGCGGGGATCGGTCAGCACCCTTTACTCCTTCTCTCTGGACTCTGGCAGATGCCAGAAATCGAAAAAATTAAACCAGTCGAGCGGCGACATGAGGGCGTAATGCTCCAGCCGCTGCGCGTAGCGATCGACGGTATCCTGCAGTGCCTGCTGGCGTTCACCGCGCGGCAGGCGCAGCGGGTCGGCAAACGGTTCGCAGTGCAGGGTGAGCTTCCCCTGCTGGTGCAGGGCAAAAATCAGCACCACCGGGCAGCGCAGGATAGAGGCCAGGATAAACGGCCCCTGTGGGAACGGCGCAGGCTGGCCCATGAACGGACTCCAGATCACGCGCCACTCGCCGCCACGCTGCGGATTCACCGCGATGCGATCGCCCACAATGGCGACCCACTCTCCGCGCTCAAGCTTCTCTTTGATGGCAATCGCGGTGTCCGGGCCGATGTCGGTAACCGACATCAAGTTCACGCTGGCCTGGGGCGCCATTTCGCTCATAATTTGCTTAAAGCGCTGGGCGTTTTCGCTGAAGACCAGGGCGTTGATGATTTTGCTGTCTTCGAGCTGAGCCAGCGCCCGGCAGGCTTCTACGTCGCCAAGGTGCGAGGCGAGCAGGAGCTTGCCCTGCGGCGCCGCGATATCTAGCGCTTCGCTCGCGCCGGGGGCAAAGACCACGTCGCGATCAAACTTCAGCTCACCGCGCCAGCTGGCGACTTTATCCAGCATCGCATTGCCGAAGCGCATAAAATGGAAAAAGCTGTTGAGCCGTGAGGGAACAGGCATGTTCCGCTGACGCAGTTCTTGCTTCACTCTCTTAATCCACTGCCGCGAGGCCTGCCGCGCCGGACGCGCGATAAGCCAGTACACCCCGATCGTTGGCCACAGCAGCACGGTAAAGGCCCGTCGCCCCAGCAGTTCCCAGACGCGCAGCATCAGTCGCATCCCCCACAGCCCCTTGACCTCGTCCTGCTGCGCCCAGTGCTGGCGGCGTCGACGGAAAAGCAGGCCGGGCATGCGGGGCAGCATGCCGAAGAACAGCCGGGTATGCATCAGGGAGATCCGCACGTTATCTTTTAACGCGTCGAAGTGGGACAACCCGTCCTGCGGATAGGTGACGCGGGTGGGCAGAAAGACGCTGGTGTTGCCCTGCCAGTAGAGACGGACCATCACTTCGGTGTCAAAGTCCATGCGTTTACCGAGCGGCTCACGCGCTGCCAGCCGCAGCGTGGGCGCAACCGGGTAGACCCTAAAGCCGCACATGCTGTCTTTAAGCTGCAGGGATAAGGTCTCAATCCACACCCAGACGTGGGTTACCCAGCGCCCGTAGAGTCGCGAGCGTGGAATGGAATCATCGTAAATGGGCTGGCCGGAAATCAGCGCGTCCGGGTGGCGCTCCGCCAGCGCCAGCAGTTTGGGAATATCTTCGATGGCGTGTTGACCGTCCGCGTCCACCTGCACGGCGTGGGTATAGCCCGCGCGCGCGCACGCCTCCAGCCCCCTGATGACCGCGGCACCTTTCCCGGCGTTTTGCGCCAGACGGATCAGCGTCATCTGCGGCTGCTCCGCCGCCAGGCGTTCGAGCTCCTGACGGGTGATCGCTTCGCTGCCGTCATCCACCACCAGGCACGGCAGGCCGAACGGTGCGAGACGCGACAGCACGCTGGCAATCATGGCGCCGTGGTTGTAGCACGGGATCAGCACGCAGGGGCGAAAGATCACTGACATAGACGGATTTTTCCGCTGCTGGCGGTATGGCGTTCCGCCCCGGCGTGACGCTGGTAGCTGAAGGTCAGCATCTGACGTTCGGCATGCCACTCAAGCACCAGCGTCACCGTGGTTTCCGGCAGCAGAGGCGCCTGGAACTTCACGTTTTGAATGCTGTGAAAGCGGTAGCCCGGTGCCAGTAAGGTCGTGGCGTAGTGCATCACCCAGTCAAGCTGCGCAACCCCGGGCAGCAGCGGCTGTACGGCAAAATGGCCCTGAAACCAGAACAGCGCCGCGTCGAGATGCAAAATGATTTCCAGCTTCTCCGGCTGTGTCTGGTGGCGCTCAATTTCATGAATTTTCATGAAATAACTCCTCTAACTGCGCATAGACACGCTTGTTCATACTGTTTACCGGCATTTCATCGACAATGCGCCAGTAGCGCGGAACGGCGACCGGCTCAAGCCACGGCAGCAGGGCGCGACGCCAGGCAAATTCCTGCGCTTTTTTATCCTGCATATATCCACGCTGACGAACCGCTTCGTCCAGGACCAGCAGCGCGCCAATCCCCTGACGGCCTCCGCGCGTGACCGGCAGTACAGCCGCTTCGCAAATGCCGTCGAGCTCCAGCAGGCGACGTTCGATCTCGTTAAGCGAGATGCGCTTTTCTTCAATTTTGACCACCCGCCCGCGACGACCGGCGATGCTGAACAGCCCCTCGCTGTCGAAGTGGAGGATATCGTCCAGCTGGAGCCCTTCTTCCTCATGGATCAGTGGCGACGTGACGCGACAGGCTTCATCTTCCTGATGGAAGATAACGCCGGGGAACGCGAGCCACGGCACGTTATCCTGCTGGCGATGGCGCCAGGCGAGGATCCCGGTTTCGGTACTGCCATAAATTTCGTCCGGCCAGATGTTAAGCCAACCCGCGGTGGTGGATACGTCACACCAGGGCAGCATTCCGCCTGCTGAAATCAGCATCCTGACGGGCGGCGCGGCCAGCTCGGTATCCAGGCGCTTCAGGAACGCCGGGCTGCTGATGAACAGGTAATGCCTGTCATGAGGAAGAGCGGCCAGCTGCTCTGCGTAGTAGAGCATCGCGGCATGCAGCGGCAGGCCCAGCGCCATCGGCAATACGATGCGGAAAGTCAGGCCGTACAGATGTTGCGGTACGACCGAGGCGACAACGCTACAGCTGGCCAGACGCTCGCCGAAGCGGTCAGCCAGCAGACGGGCTTCACGATCCAGACTGACGATGTGCTTAATCACCCGGCGCGGGGTACCCGTGGAGCCGGAGGTGAACAGCTCAACGAAGCGGCTTTCGTCAATTTCCGGCAGGGGCGTCCAGCGGCTAGCCGTCTGATGGCTGGAGGCCACCACGATCAGCTGCCCATGGAAGCCGAGAGTCCGATCGCTCAGAACGCCGCTAAACAACGCCTGCTGTTCTTCAAGCTGCGAGACGCGGCTATGGCCGGGAATGACCGGCGTTTTACCGGCGTGCAGCGAGGCCAGCAGCGCAACAATAAACAGGTAGCTGTTTTCAAAGCACAGCGCCCAGCGCTCGCCATCCTGCTGACGCAGGGTGGCGACCAGTAAGGTCACGTCGTGGCGCAGCTGGCCCAGCGTCCAGGTACGATCGTCAAGCCAGGCTACGGGCGTGTCGTCAGGGCGCGGCGCGTTTAGCCACTGGCCCAGCGGAAGGGGGTTAGTCATTGTGCATCTCTTTTTTTATCACCCGCTGGCGCACCAGCCACTCTGTCGCCATCAGCGTCCCCATCAGGATGTAGGCCACCATACCGTTCCACAGCGTCCACAGACGCATGTCGCCGTGGAGGACGGTGAACAGCGCCATCGCGCCGTTACCGATGAAAAAGCCGCACCAGACGAGGGTCACCTTGCGGGTATAGCGCACGCCCTCCGGGGGCAAATTTGGCTCGCGCAGGCGCGCCAGCCGTTCGACAAGCGGCATCGCGGTCCACAGCGAACCCCCGAACACGGCCAGCATCACCAGGTTGACGACCACCGGGTAGAGCAGCAGCCACTGGTGGGTTTTCAGCAGGTAGCTGGCCGCGCAGAGCGCGATACCCGCCAGCGCCACGCACTGCACCACATACCGCATCGGGCCAGCGTTCCGCTGCGCCTGACGCAGCCGCAGCAGCAATACCAGCGCCATCACCGGTAACAGCCACTGCAGGCTGTTGTGCGTCAGCCCAAATCCAATCAGGAAGGGCCACGCCAGCAGCATCAGCCCCGTCAGCAGTGGGATGACCGGGAACGTCCGTCCACCACGCACGGTGTCTTACTCTTCGCGCAGAAGCTGTTCGACGGCGTCAACCACATCCTGAACGGTACGAACCGATTTAAAGGTTTCCGGCTTGATTTTCTTGCCCGTTTTTTTCTGCAGATGAACAATCATGTCCACCGCATCAATGCTGTCCAGCTCCAGGTCTTCGTAAAGACGGGCTTCGGGCGAAATATCCTGCGGGTCGATTTCAAAAAGCTTGGTCAGAAGACCACGGACTTCCTGATAAATGGTTTCTTGTTCGGTCATCGTGATCACATCTCAGGCGCGTTGAGCGTTAATAAAGGACGCCAGCGTGGCGACGGAAAAGAAGTGCTGGCGCATCTCTTCGCTTTCGGCGGAAAGCACCACGCCATACTGGTTTTTCACGGCCAGACCCAGTTCCAGCGCGTCGATAGAGTCGAGACCCAGCCCATCGCCAAACAGCGCGGCATCGGTGTCAATGTCCTCTGCGGTAAGCTCGTCCAGATTCAGCGTGGTGATAATGAGATTCTTAATTTCAAGATAAAGCGCTTGCATCATTAATTCCTGACAAAGATTGAAGGCCTGATGTTAATCGATGCTGTAGATGCCGGTTTAACTGCCTTGCCGCCAGCGCCGGTTCTTGTTCATTTGCATCGTAAAATTCGTCAATGTTCACGCGGTCGCGGACATCCACGGTGAAGACAGGTTTTTCTGGCGGTACATCATACCAGCGACTTTTTTTATCCAGCAGGTGCTCGCTGCAGTGGATCAGCACCACCCGCAGATCGCTGTTACAGCGCACGGCGATATTTGCCGCGCCGCGCTGGAGGGAGATGGCCTCGCCAAACCGGGTACGCGTGCCTTCCGGGAAGATTAACAGCGTGTCGCCCTGAGCCAGACGCTGCCGGCTGGCCGCGAGCAGGGGCTCGGCTTCGCTGTTAATCAGGTAGTCCGCCGCGCGGATAACGCCGCTGACAAAGGGGTTGCGCAGCAGCGCGCTCTTCACCAGACAGTCGGTTTCCGGCATCACCGACGCCAGAATCACGTAGTCAATTAACGTGGGGTGGTTAGCCACCACCAGACAACCCCGATCGCTGCGCAGCGCGTCAAGATTGTGAATGCGATAGTCCAGTACTCCGAGGCTGCGCGCCACGGTCAGGAAGAAGCGGAAGCTGGCCGCAATGCTGCGACGCGCCAGGCGACGACGGCTGGCGCGGTCGCGCTGGACGATCAGGAGCAGGTTGAACCAGACCAGCGACAGCAGCAGCCCGCCCACGCCAAACAGCGCGAAGCAGAAGCCGGTCATCGCCAGACGCCATAACCAGTTGATACGGGCGGCCAGGCGGTTCATGCGCGCGTCCATTGCCACAGCAAACGTTCGCCCGGCACTACAAACTGACGTTCCTCGCTGAGATAACGTTGCAGGAACATCAGGCTTTGCGGCAGGGCAGGTTCTTCACCCGTGCTGCCGCTGCGGGTTTCGCACTGCAAGTCGTTGCCGGATTCAATCACCAGCGCCAGCGCGTACGGCCAGGTGGGCATCTGCGGCGGTAGCGCCGGATGGTAAAATTCCGGCAGCGCGCCGTCAAAATCGACCAGCAGGACGCGGGAGTAGCCCGCATGCAGCAGGCTCAGCACTTCGCATAAGGCCTGCTGGAAGGTGTCCAGCCCGGCAGAGATGGATGACGAGACGATGGGCTGGCGTGCGGTAATCGTGAGATTGCCCACCGCGGAATTGTGCACGGACATGGCGAAGTCGGTGGGGGAAACGGACTGCCCGGTCGCCAGAGCATGCAGAATACGGTAGTTGCGCTCCAGCTCGCCGTGACGGCTGGCATAGACGACGGCATCAATGGCGTGGTTTTGCAGCATGGCAAGACCAATATCCACCGCCAGCTTACTGCCTGAATTGAGGCGGCGCGCGGTCATCATGGGTAAAGCTGTCAGCCGGGGAAGCGGGGCCGCTGGGTCAACGGCCAGCTGCAGGCGCGACCACGCCTGCCACTCTGTGGCATCGCTGAGTCCTGGCGCTCTCGCCTGCCAGTCGATAATGTTCAGTGAAAATTTCATCTACGCGCGTCCGCGAAAAAAACCGTATTCAAAGGGCAGGCTGGGCCACCCGGGCAGCTAAGCTGCTCTATTGTTCACGTTTGGTGCATATCAGCAGGGTATGACCGACCCCAAGGTTGTCCAGCCGCTGTTCAACGCTGAAACCTGCGCTCTCCAGATAGCGATAAAACTTCTCTACGCTGTAAAACCGGCTATTACCATTCGCCATACAGGTGAAATAGAGCGAGGTTGCATTCAGGCTGAAAGAGGCCGCTTCAAATTTCTGGGCATCCCAGAAAAGCTCCATGATGCACAAACGTGCGCCTGGCTTCATGACCTGTGCGACGCGCGTCAGCATGGCGACAATCTGATCCGGAGAGAAACAATCCAGGAACTGGCTCATCCACCAGACGTCGGCGTCACCCGGCAATGCTGCTGGGCTAAGCATATCGACAGCATGGAATGCAATACGATGAGAAAAACCTGCTTTTGCGATGTTTTCCTGCGCCAGCGCTATCTGCTGCGGCAGATCGAGGATCGTCACGGCAACATTTTCGTCATAGCGGCAGCAGCGTAACGACCATTTACCCGTATTTCCGCCCACATCGTACAATTTTGTCGGCGAGCTTGCGAATATATATGGCAACGCAGCGTCAAAAGCGGCGTCAGAATAGTAATGATCGAAGGCGAACCAGCTCTCTTTCGCCGGAGCCGGTAATTGGGATAAGGCCGGGTAGATGGTTGGCCAGTTGCCAAACACGGCTAATCCGGCAGGCTTTTCTTCCTGCAGGGCGTCCGCCAGGTGAAATAGTCCCTGGTAACAAACGTCCTGAGTGAAATCCATATTTACGCGGGTCATTTCGTCGTGCAGTAAAAAATGGCCCACTTTCGCCAGAAAATAACGTCCATTCTGTTGGGTAACGATTCGACCGCTTAATCCCATATCCAGCAGTACGCTGACGCCATAGCCGCCGAGCGTGCTGTGTTCGGTTATTTCCTCGAGGCTGGCACCCTGTTTACCTTGTTTATCGAGCCAGGCGAGAACGCCTGAGTTACGCAGACAAAGCGCAGTCTGGAATAACATCGGGGCAAAGGCGATGCGCTGCGCTTCGGTAATGGCATCCAGTGCGCTGAGTGTGTCCTTTTCGTACATTACTGCGTAACCTTTTAGGGCAATAAAGAGAGGTTATCGGGCCATACGCGGCCCGACTTTAGAAAAAAATTACAGCGCGGCGCCAGCGGAAAGGTTCAGCTGAATATCGTGGTCGAGGTTATTCACCCAGCGGTTATAATTTTTGTGAATTTTACCGTCTGCCGCTTTCAGGTTAAGGCTGTTTTCATAGTTGATTGAATAGCTTGTTGCCGTGTACGGAATACTCACCTGGACCGAGTGATCGCGTGACTGCAGACGTCCCTTAATCACTCCCGGGCCCGCTTCCGTCATGATCCAGTCACGCTTTTGGCCTGCTTTCAAAATTGCCGTTTTTACCTGATCGGCAGAATGACCCGCGCTGACAATAGAGTGAACCTGAGCGATTGGGGCGGTACGCGCACAGCCTGCCAGTGCGCCAACGAATACGGCAGCAGCACACCATTTAACGATCTTTTTCATCAACAACTCCATATCAATAATAACAATTAAAGGTAGTGGTTTTTACAAATAATATTCATCCGGCGTATCGTTTGCGCCAGATGTATTTTTAATCAATATTAATGTTTGCATTACGTTGACGCGAAGACGGGCATAATATCATGGAAAATAAATAAGAATTTCATTTTTTATAATTTGCGTTAAATCATGAATTGCGTATCAACATAATGCGCGTAGCGTAAATAAAGACAGGGCGAATATCGCCTTAACGCAAATAAAAATACCGCGACGGATTAAGGTCGCGGTAATTTACGGCGTATTACTGACGGTTTAAACCTACCTGTACAGGTAGGTTACCCGGGTAGCCGGCTTTTCGGTCTCCCCGGCCCGAGCAGGATCGCCAGCTTGCTGCCGCCTTTGGTGGTTTCCATCCAGATTTTACATACGCTGGTCAGCGGGACCGAAAGCAGCATGCCGACCGGGCCCAGCAGCCATCCCCAAACCAGTAAGGATAAAAACACCACCAGCGTCGACATGCCCAGCCGGTGCCCCATCATGCGCGGCTCAAGAATATTGCCCAGCACCATATGCACGACGAGGAACAGCGCGCCGACCAGCATACATTCGTAGAAGCCGTTAAACAGAAACGCCTGAATCATCGGCGGCACGGCGGAAAGCACCGCGCCAATATTGGGCACGTAGTTCAGCAGAAAGGCCAGCACGCCCCACATCAGCGCGAACTGCACGTCCATCAGCATCAGCCCCAGCCAGACAATCACCCCGGTCCAGACGCTCAGGAGCGTTTTCAGCGCCAGGTATTTGGAGACGCCCTTCAGTGCCCGGTGTAATCCCGCAATGTGAATTTGTGGATTGTTCAGTGCAAAGCGCAGCTTATAAGGGACGTGGCGGACTTCGAACAGCATGAACACCACCGTCATGACCAGCAGCAGAATGCTGGCCATCGCGCCGGAAAGCCCCGTCATTAAGGTGGTGGCGTAGGTCATAACCTTCTCTGAATCCATCCGGCGCAGCATCCGTTCGGGTGAGATATGCAGATTAAGGAAGGGCACCATCTCCTGCAGTGCGACAATCTTACGCGTCAGCTCTTTGTTGTACTGCGGCAGCATGGTGGAGAATTCGCTCAGCGATGCCGCCAGCACGCCGAAGAGCGCCGTCAGGGCAATCAGCATCACGATGACGACGATGGTGATGGCTACCGGACGGCTGACGCCCCGGCGTAAAAACCAGGTGACCAGAGGATTAAGCACAATGGCAAAAAAGAGCGCCAGCAGGAGCTGAACAATAATGTCGGCGGCAGCATGGATACCCGCAAGGATAACCACCAGACAGGCGAGTTTTAATAAGATGTGAAGTCCTGTTTTGTCGGACGGGTTAGCGATCATGCGTGTTCCTTAATGTGATGACCCGGTAAGTGTAGTGCCCGGGCTCCGCTTCGTCTGGGGCCGTTAATCTGAAAGTCGGGGCTGATTTTCTTATTGCGCCGTGGTAATAGTGAAACACTGTTGTAAAAAACCCAGGTAGAACCCCATGCCCGAACCTGCCGCTGAACCGGCACTGAGCGGACTGCGCCTCAATCTGCGCATCGTTTCCGTTGTGATTTTCAACTTTGCCAGCTATCTGACCATTGGCCTGCCGCTGGCGGTCCTGCCGGGCTATGTCCATGACGTGATGGGCTTCAGCGCCTTCTGGGCGGGGCTGGTGATTAGCCTGCAATATTTCGCCACGCTCCTCAGCCGCCCGCATGCCGGGCGCTACGCGGACACGTTCGGTCCAAAAAGCATCGTGGTGGTGGGACTGTGCGGCTGTTTCCTCAGTGGCCTGAGCTATCTGCTGGCTGCCGCAACCAGCCACTGGCCGCTGGTCAGCCTGGCGCTGCTCTGCCTGGGCCGCGTCATTCTGGGCATTGGGCAAAGTCTGGCGGGAACCGGCTCGACGCTGTGGGGCGTGGGGGTGGTAGGCGCGCCGCACATTGGCAGGGTGATCTCCTGGAACGGGATTGTCACCTACGGTGCGATGGCGCTCGGTGCGCCGCTCGGCGTGGCCTGCTATGCGCTGGGGGGGCTGTATGGGCTGGCCATCACCATCATGGTGGTCGCGCTGCTGGCGATCCTCTTTGCGCTGCCGCGCCCGAAAGTGAAGGCCAGCAAAGGCAAGCCGCTGCCGTTTCGGGCGGTGCTGGGGCGCGTCTGGCCGTACGGCATGGCCCTGGCGCTGGCGACCACCGGCTTCGGCGTGATCGCGACCTTCATTACTCTGTTCTACGACGCCAAAGGCTGGGACGGCGCGGCCTTTGCGTTAACCCTGTTCAGCTGTGCGTTTGTAGGCGCCCGCCTGCTTTTCCCTAACGGCATCAACCGTCTGGGCGGGCTGAACGTGGCGATGATCTGCTTTGCGATAGAGATTGTCGGGCTGCTGCTGACCGGAATAGCGATGGTGCCCTGGGTCACGAAAGTGGGCGTGTTCCTCGCGGGGGCAGGCTTTTCCCTGGTCTTCCCGGCGCTGGGCGTGGTGGCGGTAAAAGCCGTGCCGCAGCAGAATCAGGGGGCGGCGCTGGCGACCTATACGGTGTTTATGGATATGTCTTTAGGCATTACCGGCCCGCTGGCGGGGCTGGTGATGGCCTGGGCAGGGGTTCCGGTGATCTATCTTGCCGCGGCGGGTCTGGTGGTGATTGCGCTGCTGCTGACGTGGCGGCTAAAAAAATGGCCCCCGGTGCAGGCACCGGAGGCCACGTCATCGTCGTGAAGGGTTACTGGATCACGATGGTGTTAATGATGTTTTCAGCAGCCGTCTGCGCTTTCTGCTGATCTTCCGCTGGCAGGGTGATCTGCAGGGTCAGCAGTTTGTTATCAACCTTGCCCAGCACCACAGAAGAGTAAGCGGTCTGGCCTTTTGCAGAGATGATGCTGTCGAGCTGTTGCAGCGTGTGGCCTTTCAGCTCGATGGATTTATTGGTGACGACCTGCAGCTGCGGATCGCGGCCGCGCTGCTGATCTTCCAGACGTTTGGACAGAACGGCCAGATCTTCGCTGGTGTCGTCGCCCACAATCACAATGACCGCTTTCTGCCCGGTTGCGTCGGAGTACACGTGCATGTTGTTCGCCTGGGTGCCCAGCTTGCCGCTCTGGTCAGTCATATCGGCTGGCAGAGAGAAACTGAGTTTGCCATCCATCAGATTCACCGGCTGGCCGGTCGCGTTGCTCTCTGCGGATGCGCCCTGAGCAGGCATTTTCGTGTCGCTGTTATCACAGGCTGCAAGACCCACAACCAGCAGGCCAATCCCGACATATTTAACCAGATTGCGCATTGACTTCTTCCTTTCGATAAACGGCCATAACGGCTCATTCGCTCATCTTATCACAACTGATAAAGCGAACCCTTAACCAGCCTGCAATGCCGTGATTTCAGATTTATCTGCCAGCCTTTTCAGCAGCATATTGAGCAGCACGCCGTACATCGGCAGGAAGAAGACAATGCTGATGAGGACCTTGAAGCAGTAGTCCACCAGCGCGATTTCCATCCAGTGTTCAGCCATGAACGCATCCGGGCTGCGCCAGAAGGCGATGAAGAAGAAGGCCAGCGTATCGCTCACGTTACCGAACAGCGTGGAGGCGGTTGGTGCCATCCACCAGCGATGGTTCTGACGCAGGCGGTTAAACACATGCACGTCGAGGATCTGCCCCAGCGCGTAGGCCATAAAGCTTGCCGCGGCGATACGGGCAACAAACAGGTTGAAGTGGGTTAACGCCTCAAAGCCCTGCCAGCTTCCCATATAAAACAGAGAGGAAATCACGTACGAGATGAACAGCGCCGGGAGCATGACCGAAAAAATAATGCGGCGAGCCAGCGGTGCGCCAAAGATACGCACGGTCAAATCGGTCGCGAGGAAAATAAACGGGAAGCTGAACGCGCCCCAGGTGGTATGAAAACCAAAGATGGAGATCGGGAGCTGCACCAGATAGTTGCTGGAGGTGATCACCAGCAAATGGAAAAGCGAAAGCCAGAACAACGCTTTTACGCGCTGTGATTCAGAAAACGACGTCATATTGTGACCTTTTTATACGTTGGGGTGAGGGAACCCAATAAAAACCGCAGCATGATACTGCTTTGGCAGGACATTGCAATGGTTAGTTTTTACGCAATCGTTAACCTGGTTTGCATTGATCGCAACCGGGCGTAAACTACAGCCGTTTTTACCAGACCGAGAAGACCATGATCGACCTGTTTTCCAGCCCAGACCACACTCTTGACGCCCAGGGCCTTCGCTGCCCGGAGCCGGTAATGATGGTACGCAAAACCGTGCGCAACATGCAGACCGGTGAAACGCTGCTGATTATTGCCGATGACCCGGCCACGACCCGCGATATTCCCGGCTTTTGTACCTTTATGGAACATGAACTGGTGGCACAGCAGACCGAGGCGCTGCCGTACCGGTATTTGATTCGTAAGGGTTAGATGGGCTGTCCTCTGCGGCCTGATGCCCTCACCCCGGCCCTCTCCCACGGGGAGAGGGAGCAAACACTAAAAACGGCAATCTTTGATTGCCGTTTTGCGTTTACCTAGCCTTTCATCCACGCCCTGATCCCGTCCAGGAACATCTGCGTTGCCATCATTACCAGAATCAGCCCCATCAGGCGTTCCAGCGCGTTCACCCCTTTCTCTCCCAGCAGGCGAAGGAACAGGGACGACTGCAGCAGGATAATAAACGTCCCGCCCCAGGCGATCAGCAGGGCAATCACCAGATGGCTCATCTGGTTCGGATATTGATGCGACAGCAGCATCAGCGTGGCCAGAATGGTTGGCCCGGCGACGAGGGGGATCGCCAGCGGCACAATAAACGGCTCTTCACCCGCAGGCAGGCCGCTGCTGCTGCCTTCCGCGCTCGGGAAAATCATCTTAATGGCAATCAGGAACAGAATAATCCCGCCGGAAATCGAAACCGTTTCGGCGCGCAGGTTCAGGAACGCGAGAATTTTTTCACCCGCAAACAGGAAGATAAACATCACCAGCAGGGCGATGAGCAGCTCGCGGATCATGATCGCCCGGCGGCGCTTCGGCTCGGTGTGCTTCAGCACCGACATGAAGATCGGCAGGTTACCCAGTGGATCCATTATCAGAATCAATAAAACCGCTGCGGAAATGATTTCACTCATGTAAATTATCCCTGAAATTCTCTATGGTTATTATGATAATTAGCTGTATTTCTGATTGCCGGGCAATCATCGATTAATTTCGCTTGCGACTTTGGCAGCATTTTGTAATGTGAAGCATATCCCAGTTCAATACTGGCTTGCACAAACAGCACACACCCTCAGCAGGAAAAAAATGCTATGAAAAACGTTGGTTTTATCGGCTGGCGCGGTATGGTCGGCTCTGTACTCATGCAACGCATGGTTGAAGAGCGCGATTTCGACGCTATCCGCCCGGTCTTCTTCTCCACTTCCCAGCTCGGCCAGGCTGCTCCGTCCTTTGGTGGTACCACAGGCACGTTGCAGGATGCTTACGATCTGGAAGCGCTGAAGGCACTCGACATTATTGTCACGTGCCAGGGCGGCGATTATACCAACGAAATCTATCCAAAGCTGCGTGAAAGCGGCTGGCAGGGCTACTGGATTGACGCGGCCTCTTCGCTGCGCATGAAAGACGATGCCATCATCATTCTTGACCCGGTTAACCAGGGCGTCATCACCGACGGCCTGAACAACGGCGTGAAAACCTTTGTTGGCGGCAACTGCACCGTCAGCCTGATGCTGATGTCCCTCGGCGGCCTGTTCGCGCAGGATCTGGTGGAGTGGGTCTCCGTGGCGACCTACCAGGCCGCGTCCGGCGGCGGCGCGCGTCACATGCGCGAGCTGCTGACCCAGATGGGCCAGCTGCACCAGAGCGTCGCGACCGAGCTGGCAAACCCGGCGTCCGCGATCCTCGATATTGAACGTAAAGTGACTCAGCTGACCCGCAGCGGCGAGCTGCCGGTGGATAACTTCGGCGTACCGCTGGCCGGTGGCCTGATCCCGTGGATCGACAAACAGCTGGATAACGGCCAGACCCGCGAAGAGTGGAAGGGCCAGGCTGAGACCAACAAAATCCTCGCGACCGCGAACACCATTCCGGTTGACGGTCTGTGCGTGCGTATCGGCGCGCTGCGCTGCCACAGCCAGGCCTTCACCATTAAACTGAAAAAAGATGTGTCTATTCCGACCGTGGAAGAGCTGCTGGCCGCGCACAACCCGTGGGCGAAAGTGGTACCAAACGATCGCGATATCACCATGCGCGAGCTGACCCCGGCTGCTGTTACCGGCACGCTGACCACGCCGGTTGGCCGTCTGCGCAAGCTGAACATGGGGCCGGAATATCTCTCCGCGTTCACCGTCGGCGACCAGCTCCTGTGGGGTGCCGCCGAGCCGCTGCGCCGCATGCTGCGCCAGCTGGCGTAATAATTTGTTAAATACCGGGGGTGATTTTCACCCCTTTTTTTTGCGTACTACATGGAGTAACACGCGTATGTCTTATTTTTTATCAGGAGTCATCTAGAGCGTTGGCTATGCTTTAAGGAAGAGTCATTTCTTACCTGAGGTTCGAACGGAGCAGAATGGATGCACATTTTTGTGCTGTCCCGTTCAGGTCACATTAAAAGTCGTCCCGGAGCGCTTAAAAAGGACGACATAAAAAACAGGATGAATACCATGTCCGATCGTGTGGATAGAGACGTGATTAATGCGCTTATTGCGGGTCATTTTGCTGACCCCTTTTCTGTGCTTGGGATGCATTATACTGAGGATGGTCTTGAAGTTCGGGCACTGTTACCGGATGCCACAGAAGTCTGGGTGATTGAACCCAAAACCGGCCGCAAGGTGGGTAATCTAGAATGCCTCGATTCCCGTGGCTTCTTCTCGGGCGTAATGCCCCGTCGTAAAAACCCTTTTCGCTATCAGCTCGCCGTTCTCTGGCACGGTCAGCAAAACCTGATTGACGACCCTTACAGCTTCGGCCCTCTGCTTAAGGAGATGGATGCCTGGCTGCTCTCCGAAGGAACGCATCTTCGCCCTTATGAAACGCTGGGTGCCCATGCCGATACCATGGACGGCATTACCGGCACGCGGTTCTCCGTGTGGGCGCCTAACGCCCAGCGCGTCTCCGTTGTCGGCCAGTTCAACTACTGGGACGGCCGCCGCCACCCGATGCGCCTGCGCCGGGAAACCGGCATCTGGGAGCTGTTTATCCCCGGGGCGCACCACGGGCAGCTTTATAAATTCGAGATGATCGACGCCCACGGCAAGCTGCGCATTAAAGCCGATCCGTATGCCTTCGAAGCGCAGATGCGCCCGGAGACCGCGTCGCTGATTTGCGGCCTGCCGGAGAAGGTCGTCCAGACGGAGGAGCGTAAACAGGCCAACCGCTTTGATGCGCCCATCTCCGTCTATGAGGTCCACCTTGGCTCCTGGCGTCGCCACACCGATAACAACTTCTGGCTGAGCTACCGTGAGCTTGCCGACCAGCTGGTGCCCTATGCCAAATGGATGGGCTTTACCCACCTTGAGCTGCTGCCGGTCAACGAGCATCCGTTCGACGGCAGCTGGGGCTATCAGCCCACCGGGCTGTATGCGCCAACGCGCCGCTTCGGCACGCGCGATGACTTCCGCTATTTCATTGATGCCGCGCACGCCGCCGGGCTGAACGTCATCCTCGACTGGGTGCCGGGCCATTTCCCGTCGGATGACTTTGCGCTGGCAGAATTTGACGGCACGAAGCTGTACGAGCACAGCGACCCGCGTGAAGGCTATCACCAGGACTGGAATACGCTGATCTACAACTACGGTCGCCGTGAAGTCGCAAACTACCTGGTCGGGAATGCCCTGTACTGGATCGAGCGGTTTGGTATTGATGCCCTGCGCGTCGATGCGGTGGCGTCGATGATCTACCGCGACTACAGCCGCAAAGAGGGCGAGTGGATCCCGAACGAGTTTGGCGGCCGTGAAAACCTGGAAGCGATTGAATTCCTGCGCAATACCAACCGCATTATCGGCGAGCAGGTGGACGGTGCCGTGACCATGGCGGAAGAGTCGACCGACTTTGCGGGCGTCTCCCGTCCGCCGTCACTAGGCGGCCTGGGGTTCTGGTATAAGTGGAACCTGGGCTGGATGCACGACACGCTCGACTACATGAAGCTGGATCCGGTTCACCGCAAGTACCATCACGACAAGCTGACGTTCGGGATGCTCTACAACTACACCGAAAACTTCATGCTGCCGCTGTCCCACGATGAAGTGGTGCACGGCAAAAAATCCATTCTCGACCGCATGCCGGGCGACGCGTGGCAGAAGTTTGCCAACCTGCGCGCCTACTACGGCTGGATGTTTGCCTTCCCGGGCAAGAAACTGCTGTTTATGGGCAATGAGTTCGCTCAGGGACGCGAGTGGAACCACGACGCCAGCCTCGACTGGCATCTGCTCGAAGGCGGTGACAACTGGCACCACGGGGTGCAGCGTCTGGTGCGCGACCTGAACCTGACCTACCGCCACCACAAAGCGCTGCACGAGCTCGACTTCGATCCGTACGGCTTTGAGTGGCTGGTGGTGGACGACCACGAGCGCTCGGTGTTTGTCTTTGTGCGTCGTGACAAAGCGGGTAACGAGATCGTCGTCGCCAGCAACTTCACGCCGGTGCCGCGCGAACACTACCGCTTCGGCATTAACCAGCCGGGTAAATGGCGCGAGATCCTGAATACCGACTCGATGCATTACCACGGCAGTAACGCCGGTAACGGCGGGCTGGTACAGAGCGACGCCATCGAAAGCCACGGACGACCCAACTCCCTGAGCCTGACGCTGCCGCCGCTTGGCACCATCTGGCTGATGCGGGAGGGCGAATGACGCAGCTTACGGCAGGTAAACCCGAACCGCTCGGCGCGCGTTTTGACGGAAAGGGTGTCAATTTCACCCTCTTTTCCGCTCACGCTGAGCGGGTAGAACTGTGCGTTTTTGATGGGGAAGGTAACGAGCACCGTTACGATTTACCCGAGCGCACGGGGGATACCTGGCACGGCTACCTGGCCGGAGGACGGCCAGGCATGCACTACGGCTTTCGCGTACACGGTCCGTGGGATCCGGCGCAGGGGCACTGGTTTAACCCGGCGAAGCTGCTGATCGACCCGTGCGCGCACCGCGTGGACGGTGAATTTAAAGATGACCCGCTCTTCCACGTGGGCTACGGCGAGCCCGACCACCGCGACAGCGCGCCCGTCGCGCCAAAAAGCGTGGTGGTGAACGATCTTTATGACTGGGAAGACGATGCCCCGCCGCAGACGCCGTGGGGCAATACCGTCATTTATGAAGCCCACGTCAAAGGGCTGACGTACCTGCATCCGTCGATCCCCAAAGAGATGCGAGGCACCTATAAGGCGCTCGGGCATCCCACCATGATCGCCTACCTGAAACACCTCGGCATTACCGCGCTGGAACTGCTGCCCGTCGCCCATTTTGCCAGCGAGCCGCGCCTGCAGCGGCTGGGGCTAAGCAACTACTGGGGCTACAACCCGCTGGCGATGTTCGCGCTTGAGCCACGCTATGCCGCTCATCCGGAAAAGGCGCGGGACGAGTTTCGCGATGCGGTGAAGGCGCTTCATACGGCGGGCATTGAGGTCATTTTGGACGTCGTGCTGAACCACAGTGCCGAAAGCGATCTCGACGGTCCGACGCTCTCCATGCGCGGAATTGATAACCGTAGCTATTATTGGATCAGGCAGGATGGCGATTATGAGAACTGGACCGGCTGCGGTAACACGCTCAACCTCAGCCATCCGGCGGTCACGCATTTTGCTTATGAGTGCCTGAAATACTGGGTAGAAACGTTCCACGTCGACGGTTTTCGTTTCGACCTGGCGCCCGTGATGGGCCGCACGCCGGCGTTCAGCCAGCAGGCGCCGCTGTTTGAGGCGATAAAAAACTGTCCGGTGCTCTCGCAGGTGAAGCTCATTGCCGAGCCGTGGGACATCGGTGAAGGCGGTTATCAGGTCGGGAATTTCCCGCCGCTGTTTGCCGAGTGGAACGATCACTACCGCGATGCCGCGCGCCGCTTCTGGCTGGAACGGAATCTGTCGCTGGGGGAGTTCGCCGGACGCTTTGCCGCTTCAAGCGATCTCTTTAAGCGCGACGGCAAACGCCCGTCGGCCACCGTCAATCTGTTGACGGCGCACGACGGTTTTACCCTCAGGGACTGCGTTTGTTTCAATCAGAAACACAATGAGGCAAACGGCGAAGAGAATCGCGATGGCACTAACAATAACCATAGCTTTAATCATGGTATAGAAGGGTTAGGCGGAAGCCTTGACGTTATCGAGCGGCGACGCGCCAGCGTACATGCGCTGCTGACAACGCTTTTATTGTCGCAGGGCACGCCGATGCTGCTGGCAGGCGATGAGCACGGCCATAGCCAGCACGGTAACAACAATGCGTATTGCCAGGACAACACGTTAACCTGGCTCGACTGGGGTGAAGCCAACAGCGGGCTGATTCATTTTACCGCTGCGCTGATCCATCTTCGCCAGCAGATCCCCGCGCTGACCGCCGATCGCTGGTGGGAAGAGGGTGACGGCAACGTTCGCTGGTTGAATCAAGACGCGCAACCGTTAAGCGCGCAAGAGTGGCAACACGGCGTACCACGCCTGCAAATCCTGCTGTCGGATAAATGGCTGGTCACGCTGAACGCGACGGATGACGTCGCAGAGATTGTTTTACCTGAAGGGGAATGGCGAGCTGTTCCCCCCTTTGCCGGAGCGGATAATCCGGTAGTAATGGCTGTCTGGCACGGGCCTGCGCACGGAGTGTGCGTATTCCAAAGATGATAAAAAAGGAGTTAGTCATGGTTAGATTAGAGAAGAACGATCCCTTAATGTTGGCACGCCAGCTACCATTAAAAACGGTTGCCCTGATACTTGCGGGTGGGCGTGGTACCCGTCTGAAAGATTTGACCATCAAGCGCGCCAAACCGGCTGTTCACTTTGGTGGTAAGTTCCGCATCATCGACTTTGCGCTCTCCAACTGCCTGAACTCGGGCATTCGCCGTATTGGCGTCATCACGCAGTATCAGTCGCACACGCTGGTTCAGCATATCCAGCGCGGCTGGTCATTCTTCAGCGAAGAGATGAACGAGTTTGTCGATCTCCTTCCTGCTCAGCAGCGCGTTCACGGCGAGAACTGGTACCGCGGGACGGCGGATGCGGTGACGCAGAACCTCGACATCATTCGTCGCTACAGCGCGGAATACATCGTGATCCTCGCCGGGGACCACATCTACAAGCAAGATTACTCCCACATGCTCATCGATCACGTCGAAAAAGGGGCGCGCTGCACCGTGGCGTGTCTGCCCGTGCCCGTTGCTGAAGCGACGGCGTTTGGCGTGATGCACGTGGATGCCGACGACAAAATTATCGACTTTGTTGAAAAACCGGCGAACCCGCCAACCATGCCGGGCGATGACACCAAATCGCTTGCCAGCATGGGGATCTACATCTTTGATGCAGAATATCTTTATGAGCTGCTGGAAGAAGATGACAAAGACGAAAACTCCAGCCACGACTTCGGTAAAGACATCATTCCGAAAATCACGAAAGCTGGCATGGCGTATGCACATCCTTTCCCGCTGTCCTGCGTGCAGTCCGACCCGAATGCGGAACCCTACTGGCGCGATGTGGGAACCCTGGAAGCGTACTGGAAAGCGAACCTCGACCTGGCGTCGGTCACGCCTGAGCTGGATATGTACGACCAGAACTGGCCGATTCGTACCCATATGGAATCGCTGCCGCCGGCGAAATTTGTGCAGGATCGCTCCGGCAGCCACGGTATGACGCTGAACTCGCTGGTGTCCGGCGGGTGCATTATTTCAGGCTCGGTGGTGGTGCAGTCGGTGCTGTTCCCCCGCGTGCGGATAAATTCATTCTGTAATATCGATTCGGCAGTCTTACTGCCTGATGTCTGGGTAGGTCGCTCGTGTCGTCTGCGTCGCTGCGTTATCGATCGTGCCTGCGTCATTCCCGAAGGGATGGTGATTGGTGAAAACGCGGAAGAAGACGCGCGTCGTTTCTATCGTTCGGAAGAGGGGATCGTGTTAGTTACACGGGAAATGTTGCGGAAGCTGCAGATCAAACAGGAGCGATGATGCAGGTTTTACACGTATGTTCTGAGATGTTCCCGTTGTTAAAAACGGGCGGTCTGGCGGATGTTCTGGGTGCATTACCGGCGGCGCAAATCGCCGGAGGCGTGGATACCCGAGTCCTGCTGCCCGCCTTTCCGGATATCCGGCGCGGTATACCTGATGCAAAAGTGGTGACCCGCCGTGAGACCTTCGCCGGACGCATCACCCTGCTGTTTGGACATTACAATGGCGTAGGGATTTACCTGATCGACGCGCCGCACTTATACGATCGACCGGGCAGCCCGTATCACGATACGAACCTGTTCGCCTATACCGACAACGTGCTGCGCTTTGCGCTGCTCGGCTGGGTCGGTGCCGAAATGGCGACGGGGCTGGATCCGTTCTGGCGTCCGGATGTGGTGCACGCGCACGACTGGCACGCCGGGCTTGCCCCGGCGTATCTCGCGGCGCGCGGCCATCCGGCCAAATCGGTCTTTACCGTGCATAACCTGGCGTATCAGGGGATGTACTATGCCCATCACATGAGTGAAATCGATCTGCCATTATCGTTCTATAACATGCACGGACTGGAATTTAACGGGCAGATCTCGTTCCTGAAAGCCGGGCTGTACTACGCCGATCACATCACGGCGGTGAGCCCAACCTACGCGCGTGAGATCACCCAGCCGGAGTTTGGCTACGGTCTGGAAGGGTTGCTGCAACAGCGCCATCGCGAAGGCCGCCTGTCGGGCATTCTGAACGGCGTGGATGAACAGATCTGGAGCCCGGAGACCGATCTCCTGCTGGCGGCGCGCTATGGCCGTGACTCCGTGGAAGACAAAGCGGAAAACAAACGCCAGCTGCAGATTGCGATGGGCCTGAAGGTTAACGACAAGGTGCCGCTGTTCGCGGTGGTCAGCCGCCTGACCAGCCAGAAAGGGCTGGATCTGGTGCTGGAGGCGTTGCCCGGTTTACTGGAGCAGGGCGGGCAGCTGGCGCTGCTCGGCGCGGGCGACCCGGTGCTGCAGGAAGGTTTCCTTGCCGCCGCCGCGGAACATCCGGGGCAGGTGGGCGTGCAGATTGGCTACCACGAAGCGTTCTCGCACCGCATCATGGGCGGCGCGGACGTCATCCTGGTGCCGAGCCGTTTCGAACCCTGCGGCCTGACGCAGCTTTACGGTCTGAAATACGGCACGCTGCCGCTGGTACGCCGCACGGGCGGGCTGGCGGATACCGTATCCGATAGCTCTCTGGAAAACCTGGCGGACGGTATCGCCAGCGGGTTTGTCTTTGAGGACAGTAATGCCTGGTCGCTGCTTCGGGCGATTCGGCGTGCTTTCGTCTTGTGGTCCCGTCCATCGCTCTGGCGTTACGTTCAGCGTCAGGCGATGTCCATGGACTTTAGCTGGCATGTCGCGGCGCAGTCATACCGCGATCTCTATCAACGCTTGATGTAACGAGGCGAAGTTACTGATATGAACGCTCCATTTAGCTACTCTTCACCCACGCTCAGCGTTGAGGCGTTAAAGCACTCCATCGCCTACAAGCTGATGTTCACCATCGGGAAAGATCCGGTTATTGCGAACAAACACGAGTGGCTGAACGCCACCCTGTTTGCGGTGCGTGACCGTTTAGTGGAACGCTGGCTGCGCTCAAACCGCGCCCAGCTCTCGCAGGAAACGCGTCAGGTTTACTACCTGTCGATGGAATTTTTGATTGGCCGCACGCTTTCCAACGCGCTGTTGTCGCTCGGTATTTATGACGACGTCAAAACCGCACTGGAAGAGATGGGGTTAGATTTAGAAGAACTGATCGATGAAGAGAACGACCCGGGCCTCGGCAACGGCGGCCTGGGGCGTCTCGCCGCCTGCTTCCTCGACTCGCTCGCGACGCTGGCGCTGCCGGGCCGCGGCTACGGTATTCGCTACGACTACGGTATGTTCAAACAGAACATCGTCGACGGGCGTCAGAAAGAGTCGCCGGACTACTGGCTGGAGTACGGCAACCCGTGGGAGTTCAAGCGCCACAATACGCGCTACAAGGTACGCTTTGGCGGGCGTATCCAGCAGGAAGGCAAAAAATCCCGCTGGGTCGAAACGGAAGAGATCCTGGCCGTAGCCTACGACCAGATTATCCCCGGCTATGACACCGATGCCACCAACACGCTGCGCCTGTGGAGTGCCCAGGCCAGTAGCGAAATTAACCTCGGTAAATTCAACCAGGGTGACTACTTTGCGGCGGTGGAAGATAAAAACCACTCCGAGAACGTGTCCCGCGTGCTGTACCCGGATGACTCGACCTACTCCGGCCGCGAGCTGCGCCTGCGTCAGGAGTATTTCCTCGTCTCTTCGACGATTCAGGATATCCTCAGCCGCCACCATCAGCTGCACAAAACCTACGCCAACCTGGCGGAGAAAACCGCGATTCACCTTAACGACACCCACCCGGTGCTCTCCATTCCGGAGCTGATGCGCCTGCTGATCGACGAGCATAAGTTCAGCTGGGATGACGCGTTTGAAGTGACCTGTCAGGTGTTCTCCTACACCAACCACACGCTGATGAGCGAAGCGCTGGAAACGTGGCCGGTGGACATGCTCGGCAAAATCCTGCCGCGCCATCTGCAGATCATCTTTGAGATTAACGACTACTTCCTCAAGACGCTGCAGGAGCAGTACCCGAACGATACCGGGCTGCTGAGCCGCGCGTCCATCATTGATGAATCAAACGGTCGCCGCGTGCGCATGGCCTGGCTGGCGGTGGTCATCAGCCACAAGGTCAACGGCGTGTCCGAGCTCCACTCGAACCTGATGGTGCAGTCGCTGTTTGCGGACTTCGCGAAGATTTTCCCGACGCGCTTCTGCAACGTGACCAACGGCGTCACGCCGCGCCGCTGGCTGGCGCTGGCCAACCAGCCGCTCTCTGAGGTGCTGGACGAGAATATCGGCCGTACCTGGCGGACCGATTTGAGCCAGCTGAGCGAGCTGGAACAGCACATTGATTTCCCGACGGTGAACAAAGCCGTGCGCGAAGCCAAGCTGCTGAACAAAAAGCGTCTGGCGGTCTGGCTGGCGATGCACCTCAACGTGGTGGCAAACCCGAAAGCGCTGTTCGACGTTCAGATCAAACGCATCCACGAATACAAACGTCAGCTGATGAACGTGCTGCACGTGATCACCCATTACAACCGCATCAAGGCCGATCCAACGGCCGAATGGGTGCCGCGCGTGAAGATCTTCGCCGGTAAGGCGGCCTCTGCCTACTACATGGCGAAGCACATCATTCATCTCATCAACGATGTGGCGAAGGTGGTTAACCAGGATCCGGACATTGGCGACAAGCTGAAGGTGGTGTTCATTCCGAACTACAGCGTGAGCCTGGCGCAGATGATCATCCCGGCGGCGGATCTTTCTGAGCAGATTTCTACGGCGGGTACGGAAGCATCCGGCACCAGCAACATGAAGTTTGCCCTTAACGGCGCGCTGACCATTGGTACGCTTGACGGGGCGAATGTTGAGATGCTGGAGCACGTGGGCGAAGAAAATATCTTTATCTTCGGTAATACGACGGAAGAGGTGGAGGCGCTGCGCAGGAAAGGCTACTCGCCGCGTAAATATTACGAAGAGGATGAAGAGTTACGCCAGGTGCTGACGCAGATCGCGACCGGCGTGTTTAGCCCGGATGAACCGAGCCGCTATCGCGATCTGGTGGATTCGCTGATTAACTTTGGCGATCACTACCAGGTGCTGGCGGATTATCGCAGCTACGTGGACTGTCAGGATAAGGTGGACGAACTGTATCGTCAGCAGGAGAAGTGGACCAGCGCCGCGATGTATAACATCGCCAATATGGGCTATTTCTCGTCTGACAGGACCATCAAGGAGTATGCCGAGACGATCTGGCATATTGATCCGGTGAGGTTATAAAAGCAAAACGGCAACCTCGGTTGCCGTTGTTAGTGTTTGTTCCCTCTCCCTGTGGGAGAGGGTCAGGGTGAGGGCATCAGCCCGCACCGATCGTATTACGACGCCAGCGACAGCTCACGCTTCCCCGCATTTTGCAGTAACCACTGCGCCACGCGAGACTGCTGCTCGGCGTTGAGCCACATCCCTTCTTTGGTACGACGCCAGATAGCATCATCCAGACGACGAACCCACTCGTGCTCAACCAGGTAGCGCAGCTCGGCTTCGTACAGCTCGTGGCCAAAATGCTCGCCCAGATCCGCAATGTCCTTCGCATCGCCCAGGAACAGCTCGGTATTGCTGCCGTAGGTGCGGGCATAGTGGCGCGCCATTCCTTCGGTGATGAACGGGAAGCGACGGCGCAGCTTCGCGGCGTAATCATCGCGGTTATCGCCGATATCACCGCCGGGCAGTACCGCGCCTTTGGTCCATGCCGGGCCAATGCCTTTATAGTACGGCGCCAGTTTTTCCAGCGCGTGCTCGGCCAGCTTGCGGTAGGTGGTCAGCTTGCCGCCAAACACGGAAAGCAGCGGCGCCTGGCCGTCAACGTCGTGAATATCGAGCGTATAGTCGCGGGTAATCGCCTGCGGCGAGTCAGACTCGTCATCGCACAGCGGACGCACGCCGGAGTAGGTCCAGACAACGTCATCGCGAGACAGCTGTTTCTTAAAGTGCGCGTTATACACTTTGAGCAGGTAGTTCACTTCGCTCTCGTCGATCTCGACGTTCTTCGGATCGCCTTTGTACTCCACGTCGGTGGTACCGATGATCGAGAACTCGTCCATCCACGGGATCACAAACACGATGCGCTTGTCTTCGTTCTGCAGAATGTAGGCCTGCTTCTGCGTATGCACGCGCGGCACCACAATGTGGCTGCCCTTGATCAGGCGAATGCCGTACGGCGAAGGCAGATGCATGCCGTCGTCGAAGAACTGCTTCACCCACGGGCCGGTAGCGTTCACCAGGCCGCGCGCTTTCCAGCTGAATTTCTCGCCGGTATCGATGTCTTCCGCTTCCACAATCCACAGGCCGTTTTCACGACGGGCAGCGGTCGCGCGGGTACGGGTTTTCACCTCGCCACCTTTCTTCTCGACCATCTGGGCATTCGCCAGCACCAGGCGCGCATCGTCCACCCAGCAGTCGGAATATTCGAAACCGCGCACGATTTCTGGCTTAAGGACCGATTCTGAGCCAAAACGCAAACCTTTCGAACCCGGGAGGCTGGTGCGTTTACCCAGATGATCGTACATAAACAGACCAATTCGGATCATCCACGCCGGACGCAGATGCGGGCGATGGGGCAGGCGGAAGCGCATCGGAATAGCCAGATGCGGCGCCATTTTCAGCAGCACTTCACGTTCGGCCAGCGCTTCACTGACCAGGCGGAATTCGTAGTGTTCCAGGTAGCGCAGGCCACCGTGAATCAGTTTGGAGCTGGCGGACGACGTCGCGCAGGCGAGATCGTTAGCTTCCAGCATCAGTACGGATAAACCGCGTCCTGCGGCATCAACCGCAATACCGGCACCGTTGATGCCACCGCCTATCACAATCAGATCTTTGGTTTCCATAACACCCTCATGCACTTTCGTTAAAGCTCAGAAATGTTCGATATCGCTCATAATAGCAAAGGAACGCGCTTTTGGTAACATCAAAAAAACAATTTAGAGTGATATGGATAACATAATGGCGTTTACCCGCCGCCAGGACGTACACTACGGGGTAAAATCTTGTCGTTGACCACTGTAAAGAGAACACCATGGATCAGTTTGAATGTATTAACGTAGAAGAAGCCCACCAGAAGATGCACCAGGGAAAAGCGGTGCTGGTGGACATCCGCGATCCGCAGAGTTTTGCGATGGGCCACACGCCGGGCGCGTTCCATCTCACCAACGACACGCTGGGCGCGTTTATGCGCGATAACGACTTCGAGACGCCGGTCATGGTCATGTGCTACCACGGCAACAGCAGCAAAGGTGCGGCGCAGTATCTGCTTCAGCAGGGCTACGACGCGGTGTACAGCGTCGACGGCGGCTTCGATGCCTGGCATCGTCATTTCCCGGCAGAAGTGGAATACGCTTTTGAGCGCTGATCCCGCTATACTGTCCCCTTTTGTGTGGAAATAAGCGACCGCTGCCCATGTTGATGATCACCTCTTTTACCAACCCGCGCGTCGCCCAGGCGTTTGTCGACTATATGGCGACGCAGGGCGTTATTCTGACCATTCAGCAACATAACCAGACCGACGTTTGGCTGGCCGACGAGAGCCAGGCCGCGCGCGTAAACGAAGAGCTGGCGCGTTTTCTTGAGAACCCCGGCGACCCGCGCTATCTGGCGGCCAGCTGGCAGTCCGGGCAGACCGGCAGCGGATTGCACTACAGCCGTTTTCCCTTCCTTGCCACCATCCGCGAACGCGCGGGCCCGTTTACGCTGCTGCTGATGGCGGCCTGCATTATCGTCTTCATTATTATGAACGTGGTGGGCGACCAGAGCGTGATGATTGCTCTGGCCTGGCCCTATGACCCGTCTCTTGAGTTTGACGTCTGGCGCTACTTTAGCCACGCGCTGATGCACTTCTCGGTGATGCATATCCTCTTTAACCTGCTGTGGTGGTGGTATCTCGGCGGTGCCGTTGAAAAGCGTCTGGGCAGCGGCAAGCTGATCGTTATCACCCTTATCAGCGCCCTGCTGAGCGGCTATGTGCAGCACAAGTTCAGCGGGCCGTGGTTCGGCGGGCTGTCGGGCGTCGTGTACGCCCTGATGGGCTATGTCTGGCTTCGCGGGGAGCGCGATCCGGAAAGCGGCATCTATCTGCAACGCGGATTAATAACCTTTGCGTTAATATGGCTAATTGCCGGATGGTTTGATCTGTTTGGTATGTCTATCGCCAACGGTGCACACGTCGCCGGGCTGGCCGTGGGGCTGGCGATGGCGTTTGCCGACACGCTCCATGCGCGAAAACGAACATAATTCTCAGGGATAATTGATGAAACAAACACAACGTCATGACGCTATTATCGAACTGGTAAAAAAACAGGGATACGTCAGCACCGAAGAGCTGGTGGAGCAGTTTGCCGTCAGCCCACAAACCATCCGTCGTGACCTGAACGACCTGGCCGATCAGAACCGCATTCTTCGCCACCACGGCGGGGCGGCGCTGCCGTCCAGTTCGGTCAATACCTCCTGGCACGACCGTAAAGCCACGCAGACGGCAGAGAAAGAGCGCATTGCCCGCAAGGTCGCCAGCCAGATCCCAAACGGGGCGACGCTGTTTATTGATATCGGCACCACGCCGGAAGCGGTGGCCCATGCGCTGCTGGATCACGAGAACCTGCGCGTGGTCACCAATAACCTGAACGTGGCCAATACCCTGATGCAGAAAGACGATTTCCGCATCATCCTCGCGGGCGGCGAACTGCGCAGCCGCGACGGTGGGATTATTGGCGAAGCGACCCTCGATTTTATCTCTCAGTTCCGCCTCGACTTCGGCATTCTGGGGATCAGCGGCATCGACAGCGACGGCTCCCTGCTGGAGTTCGATTATCACGAGGTACGCACCAAGCGCGCGATTATTGAAAACTCGCGCCACGTGATGCTGGTGGTGGACCATTCCAAGTTTGGCCGTAACGCGATGGTGAACATGGGCAGCATCAGCATGGTGGATGCGGTCTATACCGACGTGATGCCGCCGGCGGGCGTGATGCAGGTGATTAAGGATAATAATTTGCAGTTAGAGTTGTGTTGAAAAGCCGTTCTCCCTCTCCCTGTGGGAGTGTACGGTCCGGGGACATAGTGAACACTTGTTCGGGGACATGGTAGACACTTACAACTAAGGCATAAGAACCCGTTTATGGAGTCGCTTATGCCCTGGGATGCGAGAGATACCATGTCATTACGTACCGAGTTTGTTTTGTTCGCCTCGCAGGACGGGGCGAACATTCGTTCCCTCTGCCGTCACTACGGTATTTCACCTGCCACAGGCTACAAGTGGCTTCGCCGCTGGGCTCAGGAAGGTGCCGCCGGCCTTCAGGACCGCCCGCGCATACCGCACCATTCCCCGAACCGCTCATCTGACGACATCACAGCCCTGCTGCGCATGGCGCATGACCGCCATGAGCGCTGGGGCGCACGCAAGATAAAGCGCTGGCTCGAGGACCAGGGGCACCGCATGCCCGCCTTCAGCACCGTCCATAGCCTGATGGCCCGCCATGGTCTGCTGCCGGGCGCTTCACCGGGCATTCCCCCCACGGGACGGTTCGAACATGACGCGCCGAACCGCCTCTGGCAGATGGATTTTAAGGGCCACTTTCCCTTTGGCGGCGGCCGCTGCCATCCGCTCACCCTGCTGGACGACCACTCCCGTTTTTCCCTGTGCCTGGCGCACTGTACCGATGAACGGCGCGAGACCGTGCAGCAGCAGCTGGTCAGCGTGTTTGAGCGTTACGGCCTGCCGGACCGGATGACGATGGACAACGGCTCACCGTGGGGCGACACCACCGGCACCTGGACGGCGCTGGAGCTGTGGCTGATGCGCCACGGTATCCGGGTGGGGCACTCCCGGCCTTATCATCCGCAGACGCAGGGCAAGCTGGAGCGTTTTCACCGCAGCCTGAAGGCGGAAGTACTGCAGGGAAAATGGTTCGCAGACAGCGGTGAGCTGCAGCGCGCCTTCGACCACTGGCGGACGGTCTATAACCTTGAACGCCCGCACGAGGCGCTGGATATGGCGGTACCGGGCTCGCGGTATCAGCCGTCAGCGCGGCAGTACAGCTGCACCACAACGCCCCCGGAATACGACGAGGGCGTGATGGTCAGGAAGGTGGATATCAGCGGAAAGCTGAGCGTGAAAGGGGTAAGTCTGAAGGCAGGCAAGGCGTTCAGGGGAGAACGGGTCGGGCTGAAGGAGATGCAGGAAGACGGCAGCTACGAGGTGTGGTGGTACAGCACGAAAGTGGGGGTGATCGACCTGAAGAAAAAGTCGATCACCATGGGTAAAGGATGATAAAAAGTGTTCACCATGTCCCCGAACACCTGTCTACCATGTCCCCGGACTGTACAGGGAGAGGGTCGGGGTGAGGGCATCAGGCTGCACAAAACCTAAACCCCATACCCCATCATCTTCAACAGCTGCTGCGCATGCTGCACCGCATCCTGTCGATGCGCCACACCCAGCTTCTGATACAGATTGCGGATATGCGTTTTGATGGTGGTCGCCGCCACCGCCAGCTCGCCGGCGATCTGCTCGTTGCTGTAGCCTGAATAGATCAGCCCCAGAACCTGCCATTCACGCTGGGTGAGCGGGCTGGTGCGGATAAGCTCCGGCACTTCCGGGTGGTTCAGCAGACGTTCAACGAAGTTCTCATCAAAGTGCGCGAACTTGTGCCGATGATGCTGGTTAATCTCGCGCAGAATGCGCTGGGCGCGATGCTGATCCAGCTCCGGCAGCGTGTTGAGCTGAATAAGCTGACGCAGCTGCTGCGCCATTACTTCACCTTCAATCACAAAGTGGCTGATAAACCCGGTGCGGTTAGCCAGCTGCAGTGCTTCGAGCAGCACGCGCTGGGCATCGTTTTTACGACCCGCCTGCCAGTAGAGCTGGTTCAGCAGCAGCAGGTTGCGGTTCAGGTCGCTCATCAGACGCAGGCTGCGCGCGTTCTCGTTCAGCTCTTCCAGCACAATCTCAGCGGGCTCTAATTCACCGAGCAGGATCTGCGCGCGGGCAATGTTGCGCCACTGGCTCTGCAGGAAGTGGTTGTTCGCAAATTCCGGTTTGGGCGTCTGACGCAGCCAGTTGGCGGCGGATTTTTTATCGCCGGTCATCTGCCAGTAAATCACCCGGACCTTATCGGCGTTGGAGACCCAGTCGCTATGATACTGACCGTTGCCGAGCAGGTTCTCCAGGCGGTTAAGATGGTTGCGGGCATTATCGAGATCGCCGCGCGCCAGCGAGCACTGCACCAGCAGCGCCAGACACTGCAGCTGCTGCTGAGGCTGGAAGCTGGAAAGGACATTCACACCCTGGCGGGCGCAGCTTTCCGCTTCATCCAGACGCGACCATGCCCACAGCAGCTGAGCGCGAATACGCAACAGGAACTCGTGCATCGGCAGCTGTTCCAGGTGCTGTTCACGAATCAGCTGGAACGCTTTTTCCTGGTTTTCCCAGGCGGCCTGCAGGAACCCCTGTGCAAATAAAATCTCGCTCTGTTGGATCAGGCTCCACAGCGCGTAATGCCAGACATCGTGCCGACGCGCCATCTGTTCGGTTTGCTGCATCAGTGAAAGCGAACGGGTGAGGTCGCCTTTGCAGTGCAGCACCTCGCCGTGCACCGAGGTCGCCACGATGCGGCTGTAGAAGTTAGCCAGCGGCAGTTCATCCAGCGCGACCATCGCCAGCCGCTCAGCTTCGTCCGGGTCGCCGTCGTTAATGGCCACCTGAGCGCGCAGCGCGTTGAACTCGCCGTGCAGGGTGGTATCCATTTCGCTTTCCATCTCCTGCTCGGCGCGCGCCAGCAGGGTGTTCACTTCGCTGTAGCGATGCTGACTCTGCATCAGCCAGGCCTGCAGCAGAACCAGACGCGGGTTCTCCAGCAGGCTTTCCCACGGCAGGGCTTTGAGAGACTCTTCCAGCAGCGTCAGTTCGCTGTGGTTGAACAGGCCCCACGCATGGTTGAGGAGGATATCGCGCAGCATGCTGGCATCACCGGCGGCCAGCGCGTGGTGGATGGCCTCGCTCGGGAAGCCTTGTGCCATCCAGCTTTCGGCAGCGGCGCGGTGGATCTCCGGAAGTTCAACCGCCAGCTCCCACTGACAGCGCTGGCGCAGGAAGCTGCCAAACAGCGGGTGATAGCTAAACCACTCGCCCGGATCGTCCATGCGCGTCAGGAAAAGGCCCTGACGTTCAATCTCTTCGAGCTGTAGCTGACCGTTTTCACAACCGGTGACGCGCACGATCAGCGCATCGTTCATGGAACGCAGCAGAGAGCTTTTCAGCAGGAAATTACGCGTCGAGGGATCGACGCTGTCCAGCACCTCATCCACGAGGTAGTCAGAAAGGTGGCTGGCGTTGATGCCCGCCAGACGCCGCGCAGACTGATGCGCCGGACTGTTGTTTTGCCGGGCAGAGAGGGCGATTAGCTGCAGCGCCGTGGCCCAGCCGGCAACGTCATCGCACAGGCGGCTGCTTTCGGCGGCCTCAATGGGCGATGTCAGTCGGCAGTCAAAGAACTGTTTCGCTTCCTGGTGGGTAAAGGCCAGCTGCTGGCTGCCCACTTCCAGAAGCTGATCGCGCACGCGCAGGTTGGCAATACCCAGCTGCGGCAGGTTGCGTGACAGCACCACTAAGGTCAGGTTTTCCGGCTGATGGCGCAGGAAGAAACGCATCGATTCATGAATCACCGGGTTAGTGATGAGATGGTAATCATCAATCACCACGTAAAGCGGGCGATGCCATTCGGCCAGTTCGATAAACAGCTGAGAGAAAAGGGAGGACAGGCTGGCGTACTGGCGCTTTTGCACCATCACCTCACTGGCGACGCAGTGTCCATGGGTGGCTTGCTGTATGGCGGCAATCAGATAGCTGGCAAAACGCTCCTGCTGGTTATCGCCCTCGTCGAGGGAGTACCAGCCAAGATCGCTCTTACCCGCGGCCCATTGCGAAATGAGCGTTGTTTTTCCATAGCCTGCAGGGCTCGTAACCAGCGCCAGTCGGAAATTATGCGCGCCGGAAAGTTTAGCCAACAGACGCTCGCGAACCACTGTATGGTCAAGGCGAACCGGGCGACTTAATTTAGACGGAATCAACATAGGTTTCACTTCACTGTGGGGAACGAGAGATTTTATTTTTTTTGCGCTTCGTAATTAATAGGATATAAGGTCGAACAGAAAGAGAACTATTGCAAGTTATGTCTGGGTTTTGTGGTTCTGAATTTGCACTCTGTCACAAAACATTCAGGCAAATGTTGGAACTTTCTCGAAAGGGGCTTCACGCCGCGTCACTGCTGGCTTGTCTGTATACATTACCGCTGCGCTGAAACTGGTTTCAGAAAGGTATAGTGACGTCAAATTTAATAAAGTCCGGGTAAAGTTGAGTGAGAGTAATAGTCTCCATAAAGGTGACCCGATGACTAAATTATTATTCTACGTAAGTAATTATTTCTGAGCGGATTAATTTCCCCCGAAACTGCATTTCATTTCTTTGACATTCTCCCCTGTTACTTTTTTATCTTCAGGGCACACTCGAACTATGCTCTGAGAGTGGCCTCGATCACACTTTTCTGCTCATCCCCGCTACTCCTCCCTGTCTAATCCCCCACAGGAGGAGGAAGAGGTGAAATGAGCCAGGCACACTAGCGCCAACTTGTGTTTTCTTTCTAAAGGATGCCGATCCCCTATGTCACAGCCTACCTTCAACAAAGCTCAATTCCAGGCTGCCCTGACGCGTCAGTGGCAGCGTTTTGGCCTTCATGCTGCAAACGAAATGACGCCTCACCAGTGGTGGCAGGCCGTGAGCGGTGCGCTCGCAGAACAGCTGGATGCTCAACCGGTGGCGAAGCCTGTTAAGGGCCAGCGTCACGTGAACTATATCTCGATGGAATTCCTGATTGGCCGCCTGACCGGCAATAACCTGCTGAACCTTGGCTGGTATCAGGACGTCGGCGATGTGCTGAAAGAACACGACATTAACCTGACCGACCTGCTGGAAGAAGAGATTGACCCGGCGCTGGGCAACGGCGGCCTGGGCCGTCTGGCGGCCTGTTTCCTGGACTCTATGGCGACCGTCGGCCAGTCGGCGATCGGCTATGGTCTGAACTATCAGTACGGCCTGTTCCGTCAGTCGTTTGCCGATGGCCATCAGATGGAAGCGCCGGACGACTGGCATCGCAATACCTATCCGTGGTTCCGCCACAACGCGCAGCTGGATGTGCAGGTCGGCATTGGCGGGAAAGTCACAAAGCAGGGGCTCTGGGAACCGGCGTTCACCATTACCGGTGAAGCCTGGGATCTGCCGGTGCTTGGCTACCGTAACGGCGTGGCGCAGCCGCTGCGTCTGTGGCAGGCGAAGCACGCGCATCCGTTTAACCTGACCAAATTCAACGACGGCGATTTCCTGCGCGCCGAGCAGCAGGGCATCGACGCCGAGAAGCTGACCAAAGTCCTCTACCCGAACGACAACCACCTGGCGGGTAAAAAGCTGCGCCTGATGCAGCAGTACTTCCAGTGCGCCTGCTCCGTGGCGGACATTCTGCGTCGCCATCACCTGGCGGGCCGCAAGCTGGCGCAGCTGCCGGACTTCGAAGTGATTCAGCTCAATGACACGCACCCGACTATTGCCATCCCGGAACTGCTGCGCGTGCTGATCGACGAGCATCAGCTGAGCTGGGACGACGCCTGGGCCATCACCAGCCGCACCTTTGCCTACACCAACCACACCCTGATGCCGGAAGCGCTCGAGTGCTGGGATGAGAAGCTGGTGAAAACGCTGCTGCCGCGGCACATGCAGATCATCAACAAGATTAACGACCAGTTTAAAACCCTGGTGGATAAAACCTGGCCGGGCAACAAAGCGGTCTGGGCGAAGCTGGCGGTGGTTCACGATAAGCAGGTGCGCATGGCGAACATGTGCGTAGTCAGCGGCTTTGCGGTGAACGGCGTGGCGGCGCTGCACTCGGATCTGGTGGTCAAAGATCTCTTCCCGGAATACCACCAGCTGTGGCCGACCAAATTCCACAACGTGACCAACGGCATCACGCCGCGCCGCTGGATCAAGCAGTGCAACCCGCTGCTGGCCGGCCTGCTGGACAAGACCCTGAAGAAAGAGTGGGCCAACGACCTGGACCAGCTCATCAACCTGGAAAAACAGGCTGACGACGCGAAGTTCCGCAAGCAGTACCGCGCGATCAAGCTGGAGAACAAGGTTCGCCTGGCGGAGTTCGTGAAAATGCGTACCGGGATTGAGATCAACCCGAATGCCATTTTCGATATCCAGATCAAACGTCTGCACGAGTACAAACGTCAGCACCTGAACCTGCTGCATATTCTGGCGCTGTACAAAGAGATCCGCGAGAACCCGCAGGCCGACCGCGTGCCGCGCGTGTTCCTGTTCGGTGCGAAAGCGGCGCCGGGCTACTACCTGGCGAAAAACATTATCCTCGCCATCAATAAAGTGGCGGCGGCGATCAACAGCGATCCGAAAGTGGGCGACAAGCTGAAGGTAGTGTTCCTGCCGGACTACTGCGTCTCGGCGGCTGAACTGCTGATCCCGGCGGCGGATATCTCCGAGCAGATCTCGACGGCGGGGAAAGAGGCGTCCGGTACCGGCAACATGAAGCTGGCGCTGAACGGCGCGCTGACCGTCGGTACGCTCGACGGGGCAAACGTCGAAATCGCCGAGAAGGTCGGTGAAGAGAATATCTTTATCTTTGGCCATACCGTGGAAGAGGTGAAAGCCATTAAGGCCAAAGGCTATGACCCGGTGAAATGGCGTAAGAAAGACAAAGTGCTGGATGCTGTACTGAAAGAGCTGGAAAGCGGTAAATACAGCGACGGCGACAAGCACGCGTTTGACCAGATGCTGCACAGCATGGACAAACACGGCGGTGACCCGTATCTGGTGATGGCGGACTTCACGGCCTACGTTGAAGCGCAAAAACAGGTCGACGTGCTGTATCGCGACCAGGAAGCGTGGACCCGCGCGTGCATCCTGAACACCGCCCGCTGCGGCATGTTCAGCTCTGACCGTTCAATCCGTGATTATCAGGCCCGTATCTGGCAGGCAAAACGCTAAGGAAGCGCGATGGAGAGTAAACGTCTGGACAGCGCCGCGCAGGCGGCGGGGATCAGCCTCAGTTACATTAATGCTCACGGCAAACCGCAGTCTATTGGCGCCGACACCAAAAGACGTTTGCTGGACGCCATGCACAAAGCCGACGCGAAAGCGTCGGTTGCGCCGGTGCCGAACGTGAAGGTATTCACCGCAGGCAAAAAGATGCCGCTGGCGGTGGAGGGGCGCGGCGAGTTTAGCTGGCTGCTTACCACCGAAGAGGGGCATCAGCACAAAGGCCACGCCACCGGCGGCAAAACGTTAAACCTTCCGGCGAAGCTGCCGGAGGGGTATCACACCCTCACGCTCACCCAGGATGACCTGCGTTTCCACTGCCGGGTAATCGTCGCGCCAAAACGCTGCTACGAGCCGCAGGCGCTGCTCGAAGGCAAAAAGCTGTGGGGCGCCTGCGTGCAGCTCTACACCCTGCGCTCCGACAGCAACTGGGGCATCGGTGATTTTGGCGATCTGAAAAAGATGCTGGCATCCGTGGGCGAGCGCGGCGGCGCGTTTATCGGCCTCAACCCGATCCACGCGCTCTATCCGGCCAACCCGGAGAGCGCCAGCCCGTATAGCCCGTCGTCCCGCCGCTGGCTGAACGTGATTTATATCGACGTTAACGCGTTAGATGACTTCAAAAACAGCAAAGAGGCGCAGGCGTGGTGGAAACTCAGCACCACGCAGCAGGCGCTGAAGCAGGCGCGCGACGCAGACTGGGTGGACTATTCCACCGTCACGGCGCTGAAAATGGCCGCGCTGCGTCTGGCGTGGAAAGGCTTTTCGCAGCGTGACGACGAGCAGATGGCCGCGTTCCGCCAGTTTGTGATGCAGGAGGGCGAGAGCCTGTACTGGCAGGCGGCGTTTGATGCGCTGCACGCGTATCAGGTGAAAGAGGACGAAATGCGCTGGGGCTGGCCGGTCTGGCCTGAAGTGTATCAGTCCGTCGACACGCCTGAAGTGAAAGCGTTCTGTGAAAAATATGCCGATGAAGTGGATTTCTACCTGTGGCTGCAGTGGCTGGCGTACAGCCAGTTTGCCGCCTGCTGGCAGGTGAGCCAGGGCTATAAGATGCCGATCGGCCTGTATCGTGACCTGGCCGTGGGTGTGGCAGAAGGCGGTGCGGAAACCTGGTGCGATCGTGAGCTTTACTGTCTGAAAGCCTCCGTGGGTGCGCCACCGGATATCCTCGGCCCGCTCGGCCAGAACTGGGGACTGCCGCCGATGGATCCGCACGTTATGGCGGCGCGCGCCTACGAGCCGTTTATCGACCTGCTGCGCGCCAACATGCAGAACTGCGGTGCGCTGCGTATCGACCACGTGATGTCCGTGCTGCGCCTGTGGTGGATCCCGTACGGTGAAACCGCCGACCACGGGGCGTACGTGCAGTACCCGGTTGACGATCTGCTGTCGATCCTGGCGCTGGAAAGTAAGCGTCACCAGTGCATGGTGATCGGTGAAGATCTCGGTACCGTGCCGGTGGAAATTGTCAGCAAGCTCCGCGACAGCGGCGTCTACTCCTATAAAGTGCTCTATTTTGAAAACGACCATGAGAAAACCTTCCGCGCGCCGAAAGCGTACCCTGAACAGTCAATGGCAGTCGCGACGACGCATGACCTTCCTACGCTTCGTGGCTATTGGGAAAGCGGCGATCTGACGCTCGGCAAAACGCTGGGTCTGTATCCTGATGAAGAGGTTTTGCGCGGCCTGTATCAGGATCGCGAGCTCTCTAAGCAGGGGCTGCTTGATGCGCTGCACAAGCAGGGCTGTCTGCCGAAACGTGCCGGGCATAAGGCGTCGTTGATGTCGATGACCGCTACCCTCAATCGCGGCCTGCAGCGCTATATTGCCGACAGCAACAGCGCGCTGCTGGGCCTGCAGCCGGAAGACTGGATTGATATGGCGGAGCCGGTGAACATCCCGGGCACCAGCTATCAGTACAAGAACTGGCGTCGCAAGCTGTCCACAACGCTTGAGAAGATGTTTACCGATGACGGGGTGAACAGGCTGATTAAGGATTTGGACAAGCGCAGAAGGGCGGTGGGTAAGAAGCGGTAGTTTCACCCTCACCCTAACCCTCTCCCAGAGGGAGAGGGAATAGAATGTAGGCCGGGTAAGCGTCAGCGCCACCCGGCTTTTTTACATCAGACAACCATATTCAACAGCAGCACCCCGACCAGACCGCACACCGAAATAATGGTTTCCAGCGCGGACCAGGACTTGATGGTTTCACCGATCGTCAGGTTGAAGTACTCCTTGAACAGCCAGAAGCCAGGGTCGTTAACGTGAGAGAAAATCACGCTGCCGGAACCGACGGCGATAACCATCAGCTCAGGGCTTACGCCCGTGGTCGCAATCAGCGGGGCAACGATACCGCCCGCGGTGATCGCCGCAACGGTCGCAGAACCCAGCGCAATACGCAGAACCGCAGCAATTGACCAGGCCATCAGGAGCGGCGACACGTTGGTTTCATGCATCATGGCAGCGATGTATTTGTCCACGCCGCTGTCGACCAGAACCTGCTTGAACGCACCGCCACCGCCGATGATCAGGAGCATCATGGCAATGATTTTGATGGAAGAGGTCAGCGTGTCGTTGATCTGATCCATTGAGCGACCGCGGTTCAGACCGAAGGTGAACATCGCGATCAGCACCGCAATTAGCGTTGCCATCACCGGGTCACCCAGGAATTCCGCAACGGCCAGGAACGCATGGCCTTTCGGCAGGATCATCTCCGCCACGGCACGCATGGCCATCAGGATCACTGGTACCAGAGAGGTCCAGACGCTGACGCCAAAGCCAGGCATCTCTTCTTCGGTGAAGGTTTTGGCGCTGTACAGACCTTCCGGGATCGGCTTATCAATGCCTTTCAGGAAGCGGGCATAAACCGGGCCTGCCAGAATCACGGTTGGGATCGCCAGAATCGTACCGAACAGCAGGGTTTTACCCATATCCGCGTGGAAGATGGTCGCGATAGCGGTTGGACCCGGGTGCGGCGGCAGGAAGCCGTGGGTCACGGACAGCGCCGCAGCCATTGGCACACCGACATACAGCAGCGGGATGTTTGCCGCAGCCGCGATGGTGAACACCAGCGGCAGCATCAGCACGAAGCCCACTTCATAGAACAGCGCGAAACCGACGGTAAAACCGGTTAACACCACGGCCCACTGAATGTGCTGTTTACCGAATTTGGCAATCAGGGTGGTGGCGATACGCTGCGCGCCACCGCAGTCCGCCAGCATTTTGCCGAGCATGGCACCGAAGCCCATGATCAGCGCCAGGCTGCCGAGCGTACCGCCGACGCCGGCTTTAATGGAGCTAATAACCTTAACCAGCGGCATCCCTTGCATCAGACCGACTGCAAGTGCCACCAGAACCAGAGCGATAAATCCGTTCAGCTTGAAGCGGATCATCAAGAGCAGTAATAACACAACACCGATAGCAACGATGACTAATGGCATGATTTACCTGGCCTTTGAATTGTTATGGGTAACGTCATTGTTTCAACGACAAATTCCGATTGTCCCAACTGGGAACAGAGTGTTAACGGCACTAATACTGATGCCTTGGAAACCATTAAGTTTAGTCGGCTGTTATGAGTGTGCTTAGTGCCCACGAGAATGATACGGGTAACATGATGTGATTGAGAATCACCCAGGCAGGCAAAATGTGAATTATGAGACGCAGGTCAACATATAGAGGGAGAGGTAAACGCAAAACGGTAACCACAAGGTTACCGTTTTTAATGTTTTCACCCTCTCCCGTGGGAGAGGGCCGGGGTGAGGGCATCAGACCTCACTATTTTTGTAGGCTCGCTAAGCGCAGCGCCACCGGGCAATACGGGCGAACACTGAATTAGTAGTAAGAGTGCTCGCCGCGCTGGTGCTCGGTCAGGTCACGCACGCCTTTCAGTTCCGGGAATTCGTTCAGCAGCTGCTTCTCGATCCCTTCCTTCAGGGTCACGTCGACCATCGAACAGCCGTTACAGCCGCCGCCGAACTGTAGGATCGCCAGACCGTCTTCCGTGATTTCCATCAGGGTTACACGGCCGCCGTGGCCCGCCAGCTGTGGGTTGATCTGGGATTGCAGCAGATACTCAACGCGCTCCATCAGCGGGGCATCGTCAGACACTTTACGCATTTTCGCGTTCGGCGCTTTCAGGGTCAGCTGAGAACCCAGCTGATCGGTGACGAAGTCGATCTCCGCATCTTCAAGATACGGTGCGCTCAGCTCATCAACGTAGGCGGTGAGCTGTTCAAATTTAAGGGCAGTGTCAGTCGCTTCCACAGCGTCCGGAGGACAATAAGAAACACCACATTCTGCATTCGGAGTGCCTGGATTAATCACAAACACGCGGATCTGCGTCCCTTCTTCCTGATTTGCCAGCAGTTTGGCAAAGTGCGCTTGTGCAGAATCGGAAATACGGATCATAGCTTTGGCCTAATAGTTGACTAAATTACCTGGGTATAATCATACGCCCATTGAAGAAGGGCTACAAGGTACGGCACAGACACCATACCTGAACCGACGCGGCGCCGCTTCGCAAAAGCAGTCGGGAAAGTTCAGCAACGGTACTGCCCGTGGTGACGACATCATCCACAATCGCGATATGGAGACCGTCGACCGGCAATTCAAGGCGAAAGGCATTTTTGAGGTTTCTTTTGCGCAGCCGGGCGCTGAGCTGATGCTGGATGGCGGTGGCATGAACTCGTGTAAGCGCGTTGGCCTCATACCGACAGCCGAGCCACCGCGCGAGGGGGCGGCAGATCAGGTCACTCTGGTTATAGCCGCGCCGCCAGTGCCGACGCCGGTATAGGGGGACATTCACCACCATGTCGATTTTCGGCAGCGCACGCTGACGCTGTGCCTGCAAAACCGCCAGCAATAGCAGGCGGGCAAGGGGCTGTGCCAGCGAGCTCTGCCCGGAAAACTTTAGCGCGTGAATCAGCCTGCTCAGCGGGGGAACATAATCATCCACGGCCACCAGCGCGCTCCACGGCGGGGATTTTTTCAGGCAGCGGCCACAGGGCAAAGAGGGATTTGTGGCCGGTAAACCACATTGTGGACAGGTCCCGATACGCCATTCCAGCGATCGCGTGCAGACGGAGCAGACGCCCCACCGGCTGAGCGCCAGCGGCATTTGGCATAGCCAGCACAAGCCGGGTACTGTTAGCATGTGCAACCTCCATGTGAAAAAAGAGAACAGTAACTGATGAAGACGCTGTGGTGGCAGACCGTAGGGACAGGAAATTGCCATCTTGTGCTGCTGCACGGATGGGGCCTGAACGCGGAGATATGGCATTGCATACGTGAGGAACTTGCCTCGCATTTCACACTGCATCTGGTGGATTTACCCGGCTTTGGCCGCAGCCGCGGATATGGCGCGTTATCGCTTGATGAGATGGCGCAGCAGGTTCTGGACGCAGCGCCGCAAAACGCGGTCTGGCTGGGCTGGAGCCTGGGCGGGCTGGTGGCGAGCCAGATTGCACTGTCGCGGCCTGACCGCGTACAAGCCCTGGTAACGGTGGCGTCGTCACCCTGTTTTAGCGCGCAGGACGCGTGGCCAGGGATCAAACCTGAAGTGCTGGCGGGCTTCCAGCAGCAGCTGAGCGAAGATTTTCAGCGGACCGTGGAGCGGTTTCTTGCATTGCAGACAATGGGCACTGACACCGCGCGTAAAGATGCCCGAACGCTGAAGCAGACCGTGCTTTCGCTGCCGATGCCGGAGGTTGAGGTGCTTAACGGGGGTCTTGAGCTCCTGAAAACGGTTGACCTGCGCGAGCCGCTGGCCGCGCTGACGGTGCCGCACCTGCGTATCTACGGTTACCTCGACGGGATTGTGCCGCGCAAAGTGGTTCCGCTGCTGGATTCGCTCTGGCCGGACAGCGAATCGCAGATTATTGCCAAAGCCGCACATGCCCCGTTTATCTCCCATCCGACGGAGTTTTGTTCAGCGCTCATTGCGTTAAGTCAACGTTTAGACTGATTATTTTCTATCCAGCCTGGAAAAAGTTACACACCGCAACCATACTCCTGATGTCGTTGCGGTTGTTCTGCCTACGATAATCAAAACAACAATCCTATGGAGAGTCAGGTTATGAAACTTGTTACAGGTATTGTCACTTCTCTGGTTATTGGGTCACTGTCATTTGGCGTCTTTGCGGCAAAAGAGCTGGAAAAAGATAAAGTTGCCAGCATGAATCTGACGAAAATTGGTGAAATTTCTACGTCTGACACCACCGCGCCGATGGACGCGAGAAAAGAGCTGTCGAAGAAAGCGGATGAGCTGGGCGGAACGTACTACGTCGTCACCAGCGCTGAAAAGCAGACCAAAAACGTACGCGCAACGGCGGACGTCTACAAGTAATACGATAAAGCCAGGCAGCGATGCCTGGCTTGATTAACGCAGTGCCCACCACTCCCTGAGGCAGGCCTTTCCTTCCGGACAGCTTTTACAACTGCCGGATAGACAGCCGTCCGCGTCTTCCTGAATCCGCACGGCTTTCCCCATGGCTTCCAGTCTTTCCAGCATGGCATCGATCATCGGCTGCGGCGTATGCAGGCTGAGGCTCAGCTGTTTCGCCTCCATCCGCCCTTGCAGTGCCAGCAGGTCACGAACCTGAATCAACGATGCCATGGTGTGCTCCTTAGTGACAGTCGCCCGCCGGGCTGCTGCAGCAGGTCGCGGCGGTTTTACGGTTTGCCAGCAGGTCGATGTCGACGCGGCTGCGTGCCCGCCGCAGAAGACCGAGCACTATCACGTTAAACAGCACAACCGCGAGAATGCAGACCAGGCTGTAGCGCGGATGCTGGCTGAAGTTAACGGTTTGATAAAAGAGCGTCGACAGCGAGTACGCAATGTTTAACCCCCACAGGATGGAGAAGCCCATCCAGCCGCGGCTGGACTCGCGGGCAATCGCTCCCATCACGGAGATGCACGGAATGTAGAGCAGAACAAAGATGAGGTAGCTGTAGGCCGCGGACGCGCTGCCAAATTTCTCGCCCATCACGCCCATGGCACCCGTCGCCATTTCGCCGTCGCCTTTGCTCGCCTCAATAGGGTTCGCCAGCACGCTCAGGCTGAAGGTGTCTTTCAGGCTCTGCCAGGTCTCCTCTACGGCAACCAGCAGTTCATGCCCGAGATGAAACTCTGCCGGATTAAATTCCTGCTCCTGAATGTTCTCAGCGGTGTAAAGCGTGTTCAGGGTGCCGACAACCACCTCTTTTGCCATCGCGCCGGTGAACAGCCCGACGGTTGCCTGCCAGTTATCCTCATGCACGCCAATCGGTTTAAAGACCGGCGTGATGACGCGGCTGACGGAGGCGAGGGCAGAGTCGTTGATGTTATCTGCCGCCTGCCCGCTGAGGGTGAAGCTGTTCAGCGCGCTCAGGAAAATGCTGACGATGACAATGACCTTACCGGCGCGCAGCACAAAGCCTTTCAGGCGCTGCCAGGTCTGGATCGCCAGGCTTTTCAGATGCGGCACGTGATACACCGGCAGCTCCATCACAAACGGTGACGCTTCACCGCGCATGATGGTGTGCTTCAGCATCAGACCGGTGAGGATCGCCATCACGATGCCCAGCACGTACAGCGAAAAGACCGCCAGCGCGCCCTGCTGACCGAAGAAGGCAGCGGCAAAGACCGCAAAGATTGCCAGGCGGGCACCGCAGGACATAAACGGCGCCATCATGATGGTCATCAGACGTTCACGCGGCGCATCAAGCGTGCGCGCGCCCATCACCGACGGCACGTTACAGCCGAAGCCGACAATCAGCGGAACGAAGGATTTACCCGGCAGACCCAGCGCCTGCATCAGACGATCCATCACGAACGCGGCGCGCGCCATGTAGCCGGAATCTTCCAGGAACGAGAGGAACAGATACATCATGCCGATCTGCGGCACCAGAGGCAGAACGGTGTTGATACCGCCGCCGATCCCCTGTGCGAGGAAGATGGTTAACCATTCCGGGAAGTGCAGGGTGTAACCCACCCACTGAATACCGTGCACGAAGACCGCGACGGAACCAGCGTCGAAAATGGGCTGGAGTGCGCCACCGATGTTAATGGCGAGCAGGAACATCACGTACATCACCAGCAGGAAGATGGGCAAACCGAGGAAGCGGTTAAGCACCACTTTATCCACCGCTGCCGTAAAGCGGCTGGGTTCTGCCGTCAGGGCGTTGCTGACAACGTCGCAAATCGAGGCGATGGCCTGATAACGCGCATCGGCGATGTGCAGCGCCGGGTCGTCCAGCTCGTCGCTAAGACGGGCTACCGTCGCGTCCAGCTTATCTGCCGCATGCCCGGCGTAAGCGCGGCTGTAGATATCGCCTTCCAGCATCTGCAGGCCGAGCCACAGGCGCTGTTTCGCAGGCATGCTGTTGTCCATCTCCTGCGCCAGCAAATTGGCTTCGCGCAGGAGAGGCTGCGCGTAATGCACCAGCTCAATGTCGCGATTACCCTGGTGACGGTCAATGGCCAGCTTCAGCGCGTCAATACCGCGAGCGCGCGTCGAGACCAGCGGAACGACCGGGCACCCCAGGCGCGCGGAGAGGGCATCGACGTCGATGCGCAGCTTTTGTTTCTCCGCAATGTCGAGCATGTTGAGCGCCACGATGCAGGGGATACCCAGCTCCAGCAGCTGCAGCGTCAGATAAAGGTTACGCTCGAGATTGGAGGCGTCGACCACGTTGATCAGCAGGTCCGCGTCGCCGCCAAGAATATAGTGGCAGGCAATCTGCTCATCGAGCGAGGTTTGCGACGAAATGGTGGTTAAGGAGTAGGTGCCGGGAAGGTCAACCAGCGTCACCTGATTGTCCGTTGTCGTGAACTGGCCCTCTTTACGCTCAACCGTCACGCCCGCCCAGTTGCCCACGCGCTGGCGTGCGCCGGTCAGCTGGTTAAAAAGGGTGGTCTTGCCGGAATTAGGATTGCCAATTAAGCCAATAGTTAACTTTTTCATTTTTTTAGACTCACTGAAACCGCTGGCTTGTTATCGGGATAAGGCTTCGACTTCTATTAACGCGAGGTCTTTCTTACGCAGCACCAGATTCACGCGGCGGGTTTCGATGTGAACCGGGTCACCTAGCGGCGCCACGCGCACGACCTGGAATGACGAGCCGGGCAGCATGCCCAGCGACAGCAGCTTTTGCCGATAGGCCGGGCTAATTTCGCGGGTAAAACCGGTAATCTTCCATGCACTGTCTGGAGTGAATTGCATAACGCCTGATTCCACGAAAGGTTAAATTATCTACTATGGGATGATAATGAGAATAGTTTTTATCAGCAATATTAAAACTGTGACGGAATGTTGTTTGCGGTATTAATTTACGGCCTGTTTGACCTTGCTCAATATTTGCTGAATTGCCTGGAAAATGAAAAGAGGAGTATTTGTTAACGGGGTGATAATTAGTGGTTTAAATATGGCTACATTCTATTTATTTTAATTCGCTGCGGCCTGCTTGCCGGGCGGCACTGCGTTTGCCCGGCCTACAAAACCGTAGGCCCGGTAAGCGCAGCGCCACCGGGCATTGACAACCTTAGCGTTTCTTACCCATCGCTGCCGCCAGCGCATCCATCATCGCGCTGTTGCCGGCAGGCTGCGCATCACGTCCGCGCGGTTTTGCTGCTTTCGCGGCCGGACGCTGCTGCTCGCGGCCACCGCCATTGCCGCCGCGGCGCGCGTTGGTGTCGCCAGGCTGCTCGTCCAGACGCATGGTCAGGGCGATACGCTTGCGCTGCAGATCCACTTCCAGCACTTTGACCTTCACGATGTCGCCCGCTTTGACCACGGTGTGCGGGTCTTCAACGAACTTGTCGGCGAGGGATGAGATATGCACCAGTCCGTCCTGATGCACGCCGATATCCACAAACGCGCCAAAGTTGGTCACGTTGGTCACCGCGCCTTCCAGCACCATGCCGGGCAGCAGGTCGTTCATGGTTTCCACGCCGTCAGCAAAGGTCGCCGTTTTGAACTCAGGACGCGGATCGCGGCCCGGCTTTTCCAGCTCTTTGATGATGTCGGTGACGGTTGGGACACCAAATTTGTCGTCGGTGAAATCAACGGCTTTCAGGTTGCGCAGGGCGCTGTTGTCACCCATAAGATCTTTCAGTGCCTGCTGGGTGGCGGCCAGAATGCGTTCCACCACAGGGTACGCTTCCGGGTGAACGGTAGAGGCATCCAGGGGGTTATCGCCGTGGTTGATGCGCAGGAAGCCCGCGCACTGCTCAAAGGCTTTTGGCCCCAGACGGCTCACCTTCAGCAGCTGCTGACGGTTCTGGAACTGGCCGTTCTCATCACGCCAGGCGACGATGTTCTGCGCCATCATGCGGGTTAAGCCCGCCACGCGGGTCAGCAGGGGGACGGAGGCGGTGTTCAGGTCAACGCCGACGGCGTTTACGCAGTCTTCCACCACCGCATCCAGCTTGCGCGCCAGCTGAGTCTGGCTCACGTCGTGCTGATACTGACCCACGCCGATAGATTTCGGGTCGATCTTCACCAGCTCCGCCAGCGGATCCTGCAGGCGGCGAGCGATTGAAACCGCACCGCGCAGGGAAACGTCCAGGTCCGGGAACTCCAGCGCCGCCAGCTCGGAGGCGGAATAGACGGATGCCCCCGCTTCGCTGACGATCACTTTCTGCGCCGTCACTTTCGGGAACTGCTTCTGCACGTCGAGGTAGAAACGTTCGGTTTCGCGGGACGCCGTACCGTTGCCGATGGCAACCAGCTCCACGTTGTATTTTTCGCACAGCGCCGCCACCACGACGGCCGCTTTCGCTGCCTGGCCGGTGTGCGGATAGATGGTGTCGGTGGCGACGAGCTTGCCGGTGCCGTCAACCACGGCGACCTTCACGCCGGTACGCAGACCCGGATCGAGACCCATGGTTGCGCGCAGGCCGGCAGGGGCGGCCATCAGCAGGTCGTGCAGGTTACGGGCGAAGACGTTAATCGCTTCATCTTCGGCGCGCTCGCGCACGGTGCCCATCAGCTCGGTTTCGAGGTGCATCAGCACCTTGATGCGCCAGGTCCAGCTCACCACGCCTTTGCGCCAGCTGTCCGCCGGGGCGTTGTTCAGGCGCAGGCCGAGATGGTCGATAATGATCTGCTCGCAGTGGCTCTCTTTCGGCGGCTCGTCAAACTGCGGGTCGGCGTTCAGGGAGAGCTGGAGCACGCCTTCGTTGCGGCCGCGGAACATCGCCAGCGCGCGGTGTGAAGGGGCGGTAGAGATCGGTTCGTGGTGATCGAAGTAGTCGCGGAATTTCGCGCCTTCTTCCTCTTTACCCGCGACGACGGTAGAGACGATGTGGGCATTCTTCCACAGGTAATCACGCACTTTAGCGAGCAGGGCGGCGTCTTCGGCGAAGCGCTCCATCAGAATGTAGCGCGCGCCGTCGAGGGCGGCCTTGGTGTCCGCTACGCCTTTGTCGGCGTCGATAAATTTGGCGGCTTCGGTTTCCGGGTCGTGGGACGGCTCGTTCCACAGCAGGTCGGCCAGCGGCTCAAGGCCCGCTTCAATCGCAATCTGCCCGCGCGTGCGGCGCTTCGGTTTATACGGCAGATAGAGATCTTCGAGTTCGGTTTTGCTCAGGGTACCGTTAATGGCGCTTTCCAGCTCGCTGGTCAGTTTGCCCTGTTCGCCGATGGATTTGAGGATCGCCTGACGACGTTCTTCCAGCTCGCGCAGATAGCCCAGACGGGTCTCCAGGTTACGCAGCTGCGTGTCATCCAGACCGCCGGTGACTTCCTTACGATAGCGTGCAATAAACGGCACGGTGTTCCCTTCATCAAGCAGGCGAACGGCAGCTTCTACCTGTTCGGCTCTGGCCTGAATATCACCCGCAATAATGCGGCAGAGCGAATCTTTCATCATGGCTTTATCATCTGTTGAGTCGAAAAATCAGGGGATAGTTATACGGGCTGACACGGCAAAATGCCAGCCGGGGAGGGCGCTCTCGGACTATTTTACGTAGACGATCTCATTGACGTACCAGCTGGCTTCTCCGGCCGGGGTCTGAACGACGGCCAGATCGCCCACTTCCTTTTTCAGTAGAGCGCGGGCCATCGGGGAGTCGATGGAGATGTAATCCTTACGACCAAAAATTTCATCGTAGCCGACAATGCGAAACCGCAGGGTGTCACCGTCGTCGTTTTCAATTTCCACCCACGCGCCGAAAAATACCTTGCCCTCCTGCTGCGGGGAGTAATCGACAATTTTGAGATTCTCGAGGCACTTGGTCAGATAGCGAACCCGGCGGTCAATTTCGCGCAGCCGCTTTTTATTGTACTGGTAGTCAGCGTTTTCGCTGCGATCGCCCAGGCTTGCCGCCCAGGTGACTTTTTTGGTTACTTCAGGACGCTCTTCGCGCCAGAGGTAATCCATCTCTTTTTTGAGTTTCTCATACCCTTCGCGGGTGATCAGGGGCGTTTTCATGGTAAAGCCTTTGCTGCCGGTTTTCTGTCTTGCGCACAATACGTACCACACAGTGTAACAGACAGGATTAATAATGATTTATGTGATGAAATGAGCAGATAAGCTGCTGTTAAATATGCTTTGTAACAATTTCGACTAGAATTTATACCAGAATTAGCTGGTCGAATACGTGCACTTTTTTAGAATACGCTGTTACAAAGACTATCCGAACCTTTGGGAGTACACACAATGCAAGAGAACTACAAAATTCTGGTCGTGGATGACGACATGCGCCTGCGTGCGCTGCTGGAACGTTATCTGACTGAGCAGGGCTTCCAGGTTCGTAGCGTCGCGAACGCTGAGCAGATGGACCGTCTGCTGACCCGTGAATCTTTCCACCTGATGGTGCTCGACCTGATGCTGCCCGGCGAAGACGGGCTTTCTATCTGCCGCCGTCTGCGCAGCCAGAGCAACCCGATGCCGATCATCATGGTGACGGCGAAGGGCGAGGAAGTTGACCGTATCGTGGGCCTCGAAATCGGCGCGGACGACTACATTCCAAAACCGTTTAACCCGCGTGAACTGCTGGCGCGTATTCGCGCTGTTCTCCGCCGTCAGGCGAACGAACTGCCAGGCGCACCGTCGCAGGAAGAAGCCGTCATCGCCTTCGGCAAGTTCAAGCTGAACCTCGGCACGCGCGAGATGTTCCGTGAAGACGAGCCAATGCCGCTTACCAGCGGCGAGTTTGCGGTACTGAAAGCGCTGGTCAGCCACCCGCGTGAACCGCTTTCCCGTGACAAGCTGATGAACCTGGCGCGCGGTCGCGAATACTCCGCAATGGAACGCTCTATTGACGTGCAGATCTCTCGCCTGCGCCGCATGGTGGAAGAAGATCCTGCTCATCCTCGTTATATTCAGACCGTATGGGGTCTGGGCTACGTGTTCGTCCCGGACGGCTCTAAAGCATGAGGCGAATGCGCTTCTCGCCGCGTAGCTCGTTTGCCCGCACCCTGTTGCTGATCGTCACCCTGCTGTTCGTCAGCCTGGTGACGACCTATCTGGTGGTGCTGAACTTTGCGATCCTGCCGAGCCTCCAGCAGTTTAATAAGGTCCTGGCCTACGAAGTCCGTATGCTGATGACCGACAAACTGCAGCTGGAGGACGGCACGCAGCTCGTCGTTCCCCCGGCGTTTCGCCGTGAAATCTACCGTGAGCTGGGCATTTCGCTCTACTCCAACGAAGCGGCGGAAGACGCGGGCCTGCGCTGGGCGCAGCATTACGAATTCCTCAGCCAGCAGATGGCGCAGCAGCTGGGCGGCCCAACGGAAGTGCGCGTTGAGGTCAACAAAAGCTCGCCCGTCGTCTGGCTGAAAACCTGGCTGTCACCCAATATCTGGGTGCGCGTCCCGCTGACCGAAATCCATCAGGGCGACTTCTCGCCGCTGTTCCGCTACACCCTGGCGATTATGCTGCTGGCGATAGGCGGCGCGTGGCTATTTATCCGTATACAGAACCGACCGCTGGTCGACCTGGAGCACGCTGCGCTGCAGGTCGGTAAAGGAATTATTCCTCCTCCGCTGCGCGAGTATGGCGCCTCGGAAGTCCGTTCGGTGACGCGCGCGTTTAACCATATGGCGGCAGGCGTGAAGCAGCTGGCGGATGACCGTACGCTGCTGATGGCGGGCGTCAGCCATGACCTGCGCACGCCGCTGACGCGTATTCGCCTGGCGACGGAGATGATGGGGGAAGAGGACGGTTACCTTGCCGAGTCCATCAACAAGGACATCGAAGAGTGTAACGCCATCATTGAGCAGTTCATCGACTACCTGCGCACCGGGCAGGAGATGCCAATGGAGATGGCGGATCTGAACGCGGTGCTGGGCGAGGTGGTGGCGGCGGAAAGCGGCTACGAGCGCGAGATTGATACCGACCTTCAGGCGGGGGAGATCCAGGTACGCATGCACCCGCTCTCCATCAAACGTGCGGTTGCCAACATGGTGGTCAACGCGGCGCGGTACGGTAACGGCTGGATCAAAGTCAGCAGCGGGTCTGAACTCAACCGCGCCTGGTTCCAGGTGGAGGATGACGGTCCGGGCATCAAGCCCGAGCAGCGTAAGCATCTGTTCCAGCCGTTTGTGCGCGGCGACAGCGCGCGCAGCACCAGCGGTACGGGCTTAGGCCTGGCGATTGTTCAGCGTATTATCGATAACCACAACGGGCTGCTGGAAATTGGCACCAGCGAGCGGGGTGGATTGAGCATTCGCGCCTGGCTGCCGGTACCGGTGACGCGGGGGCAGGTGAAAGAGGGTTAAAAAAAGGGTGGCGCTCGCCACCCCCCGACAAAATGTGGTCTCTGCGGCCTGATGCCCTCACCCCGACCCTCTCCCACGGGGAGAGGGAGAAAACATTAAAAAAGGCAACTTACGTTGCCTTTTGCTTTTACCTTGGTCCCGCACTCACCAGCGCAGCACCCGCCGGGGTATCGGTATACTTCTCGAAGTTCTCAATAAACAGCTTCGCCAGCGATTCCGCCTTCTCGCGCCACTGCTCAGGAGAACCGTACGTATTGCGCGGGTCGAGGATATGCGTATCCACACCCGGCAGCGACGTTGGGATCGCCAGGTTAAACATTGGCAGCGTGAAGGTTTCGGCGTCGTCCAGAGAACCATCCAGAATGGCGTCGATAATCGCGCGGGTATCTTTGATAGAGATACGTTTGCCGGTACCGTTCCAGCCGGTGTTCACCAGATAGGCCTGCGCGCCGGATGCCTGCATGCGTTTCACCAGCACTTCAGCGTACTGCGTCGGGTGCAGCGACAGGAAGGCCGCGCCGAAGCAGGCTGAGAAGGTTGGGGTTGGCTCCGTCACGCCGCGCTCGGTACCCGCCAGCTTGGCGGTAAAGCCGGAGAGGAAGTGGTACTGCGTCTGGCTGGCCGTCAGGCGGGACACCGGAGGCAGCACGCCGAACGCATCCGCCGTCAGGAAAATGACCTTCGTGGCATGACCCGCTTTTGACACCGGCTTCACGATATTGTCGATGTGGTAGATCGGGTAAGAGACGCGGGTGTTTTCCGTTTTCGACGCATCGTCGAAGTCGATGGAGCCGTCGGCGCGCACGGTGACGTTTTCCAGCAGCGCATCGCGACGGATCGCGTGGAAGATATCCGGCTCGGCCTCTTCGGACAGGCGAATGGTCTTCGCGTAGCAGCCGCCTTCAAAGTTGAATACGCCGTCGTCATCCCAGCCGTGTTCGTCATCGCCAATGAGACGACGTTTTGGATCGGTGGAGAGGGTGGTTTTACCGGTGCCGGACAGGCCGAAGAATACCGCCACGTCGCCTTTTTCACCGACGTTAGCCGAGCAGTGCATGGAGGCGATGCCCCGCAGCGGCAGCAGGTAGTTCATGACGGAGAACATCCCTTTCTTCATTTCGCCGCCGTACCAGGTTCCGCCGATCAGCTGGATACGCTCGGTCAGGTTGAAGGCCACAAAGTTTTCGGAGTTCAGACCCTGCTCTTTCCACTGTGGATTCGTGCATTTTGCACCGTTCATCACGATGAAATCCGGGGTGAAATCCTGCAGCTCTTCGTCGGTTGGACGAATAAACATGTTTTTCACGAAATGCGCCTGCCAGGCCACTTCAGTGATAAAACGCACGGAGAGACGGGTGTCGGCGTTAGCGCCGCAGAAAGCGTCGACAATGAACAGGCGCTTGCCGGAAAGCTGATGGGTGACGAGCCCTTTCAGGTGCTGCCAGGTTTCCGGGGAGAGCGGTTTGTTGTCGTTCTTCCCTTTGCCCTTGTCAGCCCACCACAGCGTATCGCGGGTGGTTTCGTCTCGGACGATATACTTATCTTTCGGCGAACGACCGGTAAAGATACCGGTATCGACGGCGATAGCACCAAGATTCGTCAACACACCACGCTCGTATCCTTCCAGTGCTGGATTGAGCTCTTCCTGATACAGCGTATCGTAGTCGGGGTTGTAGACGATTTCCTGGACGTCGTGAATACCATAAGCCTTGAGATTTTGCGGGGTTAAACCAGTAACACGCATATCACTGCTCCTTAGCCAATATGTACTGCCTGAAATTGTAGGGTTTTTCTGAGGTTGTTAACCGCGACGGGGCTCATAGATTTACGCATCTGGACAAAACCCTTACTAACGGAAAACGCTGCGACTCCAGTCACAGCGCAGGCGGATTATCGCAGGAATCGCTTTTTGGTTGGGGAAAATGTTCCGAAAAGGTTAAAGAGTGGTGATTTTATCGGAAAGAATGTGAATGTAATCGCATACACGTAAGAAAATTACGTAAGAGTTACATAGGGAAAACGATTCAGCTTGGGGGGAGTTTTTTACCCCTCACCCCAGCCCTCTCCCCAAAGGGAGAGGGAACAGGATGGGGATATTAGTGAACCTGCGGATCCGCCGGGGAGGCGTTATTGCGGATCTCAGCGATATCCATCGAATTGAACACGTAGTGCGTACCGCAGTAGTCACAGTGCATATCAATTTCGCCGTCTTCCGCCATGATGCTGTCGATCTCTTCATCCGGCAGGGTTTTCAGCGCGCCAGCGCAGCGCTCGCGGGAGCAGGTGCACTTAAATTCCACCGCCTGCGGGTCGTAGACCGTCACTTCTTCTTCGTGGTACAGACGCCACAGCACGTCGGTCGCTGACAGGTTGAACAGCTCTTCCGCTTTGATGGTTTCGGTCAGCGTCGCCAGGTGCTCGAAGTCATTGGTCTGTGCGTCCTGCGCAGGCAGAACCTGCAGCAGCATACCGCCGGCAGCAGGCTGACCGTCCACTTCACCGGTGCGGATGAAGAGACGCGTCGGCAGCTGTTCAGAACGCATGAAGTAATCTTCCAGGCAGGCTGCCAGGGTATCGCCTTCCAGACCCACCACGCCCTGATAGCGCTCACCTTCCTCAGGGGAGATGGTGATCACCAGGTAGCCATTACCTACCAGCGTTTTGAGGTCCGCATTTTCAGGCACGTCGCCCTGAACGCGCGCCACGCCGCGCATCTGCTGTTGGTTATTGCCGTTGATCACCGCCAGCGTCATCGGGCCGTCACCCTGCAGCTGCACGGTGATATCACCGGCAAACTTCAGCGTCGCCGTCAGCAGGCTGGTGGCAACCAGCAGTTCGCCCAACAGGGTCTTCACCGGCAGCGGGTAGTTGTGGTTTTCCAGAATCTGTTTCCAGGTTTCGGATACGGTGACCAGCTCGCCGCGCACGGCGAATTGTTCAAACAGATAGCGGTGTAATTGGTCGTGTTGGGCCATTTTCATCTCTCGTGCGGGTGAGGTTACTCGGTCTCACCGTGTTTAAATTTCATCAGATCGCGGCGCTCTTTTTTATCCGGCCGCCGGTCCGGGTGAGGCATCGTCAGCGCGTTCATTTTGCGCGCCAGCGCGGTCTTCTCGCGCTTTTCAATGCTCTCCGCCGTCTCTTCATAAAGCAGTACGGCTTCCGTTGCGGGTCGACGCTGTTCGGTAATGGCTTTAATCACCACCGTACGTTCATCGTTGCCCTGACGCAGCGTTAAGGTGGCATTCAGCTCAACCAGCTTGCTCGGTTTGCTGCGCTGGCCGTTGTAATGCACTTTTCCGCCGTCAACCATCTCGCGGGCAAGGGCGCGTGTTTTATAAAAACGCGCTGCCCACAGCCATTTATCCAGTCTTACCCCGTCAGAGGGTTTTTCTTTCATGGCGTCTCCTTCACGGTCAGTGAGGGGATCATCTGGCGATAGTCGTTCAGTCCAGGGTGGCGCAGATAGCTTTTTTCAGCCAGGCCAGAGTCAGGATTGGTCACGCCAAGACAGTAGCGAATGCCAAACCTTGCCGCGGAATCCAGAATGGGCTCGCTGTCATCAATGAACAGCGTACGTTCTGGCTGCAAACCCGTCTCTTCCTTCACCGCATGCCACAACCGCTGATCCTCTTTCGGATAACCAAATGTGTGGGTGGAAAGTAATAAATCAAGGTGCGACGCCAGGCCGGTATGCTCCAGCTTCACCGCCAGATTATGGGGATGCGCGTTGGTCAGCAAAATACGGCGCTTGCCGCTGGCTTTCAGCGCATCCAGAAAGGGCACGGTATCCTCGCGCAGAACGGCGCGCGGGCCCTGGGCGGTGGTCATGGCACAAATATCCAAACCGAGGCGCTCGCTCCAGTAATCAAGACAGTACCAGTTTAGCGTATGTTGCACCGCGCTATATTGCGAACGAATGAATGCCTGCGCTTCTGCCGGGGAGATCCCCTGCTGTTCGCCGTAGGTTTCAGGAACCAGCGTTTGCCAGAAATAGTTATCAAAGGCGAGATCGAGCAGCGTGCCGTCCATATCCAGCAGAACGGTGTCAACCTCCTGCCAGGCGATATCAAGATGCATTAGGGGGAACTCCAGCCAGAAGAAACGTGCGCGACAGGGTAGCACATCTTGTCGCGCAACGACGTTATCAGATCAGGCTCTCAGACGAGGGGATCAGCTTAGGATTGAGGCAGTTTTCATAATACTGCTGGATGTCGGCAAGCCGGTTGCGCGAGCGCTGGTAGCGGCGCAGGGCCATAAAGCCGTTCCAGAAAATGGCGGCAAGCATCGCGGTCATCAGCAGAGAGGTGCCGATGTAGCGCCATAAGCCTGCGCTATCCGGCATCCGGTGCAGGCCGATATGGCGAGTGCCGTTGGCATCGGTGTAGATGCTTGTGACAATCCCTTCGGCGCTGAACGGCGTTTGCATCAGCATCTGCGCCAGGCGCTGGAACTGGCTCCACTGCTCCTGCGCCGGGTAGTCATAAAGCGCAACCTGCGGGTAAGGCTGATCGACCAGGTCGCTGCCTTCATCGCTGACAATCACAAATCCGCCCGGTGCCGGGCTGTTCAGCGCCTGAGCCGCTCGGGTGGTCTCGCGCATCATGAACGGCGAGGTCGAGGTGGCGACCAGGTTATCCAGCGATTCAGCGCTTACCGGACGCAGCAGCACGTTAACGCCATCCAGTCGTCCCGCTTCGGCGCGTTTCACCAGCGAGTCCCAGTCCTTACTGTTACCCAGGTTTACCAGGGCATTTTTAAGACGTATGCACTCATCCTGAGAGGAGCATAAATCCTGCGTTTTCAGGACGATGTCACCAAAATCATCCAGCAGAACCATGCCTGATTTCTGAATGGCCGAGCGCAGCGCAGGGCTGACGCGCGAATCATCGTCCGGTTTCGGGTGCAGCTGGCGGTTCACCGTCTGGGTCAGCGCCGTGGCCTTATTCACCACTTCGGATTCCGGCAGCGGCAGCGGCGGCGCGTCGTTCCAGATAATTTGCGAACAATCGAACGGCATGAAAGGCGAGTTCTGGCGGGTATTCCACGCCCCCGGGGTGTGAATATTACACATCCCGGTCCCCTTCAGGCGCAGCGTGTCCCCCACTCGTACACCGGCTTCATCCAGCTTGCTGACGCTGCTCGCTTCAATGGTTTGCGCGCCTTTGATCCACGACAGGGTGAATTTGATGGGCATATCCAGCGGCACGAAGAGCAGCAGCATAACTAAGACCAGCGCGGCGCCGCCGGCAATGACCGCGCTGCGCAGCCAGTGCTGAAGCGGGAAGTTTTTCACTTCGTCATGCAGAGACAGGAAGCGCCCCTGACGCACAACGTGGCGGTCAAGGTAGATATCAATATCGGTTTTCAGCCCTAGGTCCTGCGCAATCCACGGCTGCCAGTGGCGCGGGTAGATTAGGTCGATAATACCGAGTGAAATATTGTTGAGATGTTCCTGATCGTTTTCACCGAACAGGCCCCAGCGCTTTGGCGTACCGCGCAGGCAGTGGATCTCTCGCAACGAGGTTTTGGCCGGTGGGGCAAAGAGCCCCCACAGCCCTGCTGCCAGCAGCAGCACCGCGCCTCCCGCCAGCCAGGGGACAAACACATCCGGCGTGAGCAGGCAGATAAAAAAGAGCAGGAAGGCCGCGACGATCAGAATGGCTTCACGGATGCCGTCCGGGCGGCTCAGGGCGTACTCTTCATGCGTCTCCTGGCGAATATTCAGCAGTTCGATCTGCTCAGTCTCTTCGCCACGAATGGATGCCTGCGTTGAACTCGCGCGCTCCAGCGCAAAACGCGGGGCTTCCTGAAGGTATTCATTCAGCGTATGGCCGTTAAGCGAGATAACCAGGGGCAACGAATCGGTGTGGATCAGCTCAACGCTGTTCTCGTCATTTATGTACTGCTCCCAGGACGGGGGCAGATGCACTTCGACGGAATCCAGGTAATAGCGCCATTTGTTGGGGTCATCAGTGGTGATGCCATAACGCGTGATGGAGCGCGTCACGCAGAGCACGGTATCACTTTGCGCGTTAAGCTTTAGCGCGACGGGCGCAGCGGTAGCTCCCGTCGGCCCAGGCGTTAGCTGAGAACGGTTCAGGATTTCGAGATAGTTTTCAACTGCATCGCGCTCGTCTTGCGTGAGTTTACGCGTGCTCGCACCCGCAAATGCATTTAAAAAGGGCAGACGATAACGGCGCTGTACGCGGCGCCTGTACAACCACCCTGCAACCAATGCGCTGGCCAGCATAGCAGCGAGAACAATCAAAATGGTGCTCATGCTTTCCCCATCTTACTTATCTTACAGGTGTAGTCAGTAGCACCTTTACATTGAATGAGAGTCTGTGGTTGGCTATCGGCAAGTATGGAGTCGAACTTGAGCATTCTGAAGCGCATCCCAGTGACCGGTGATGATAGCAAAGCCTGTTATGGCGCGATATCAGCAAATTCCTGGAAACATTTCAACCTCTTGACATTTGTTTTGAATTGAGGATTGATCCCTGATACGTTGCATAAATGTAAATAAAGAACGATTGACATTGCCGAAACCGTGCGGCATATCGCACAATAACGCCAGTTCTCACTGCTAAGACCCATCACGATGAGCAAACCACTACAAAAACCCACCATTCTAAATGTTGAAACTGTCGCCAAATCGCGCCTGTTTAATGTCGAAAGTGTGGATCTGGAGTTCAGCAACGGTGTGCGTCGCGTTTATGAACGTATGCGCCCCTCTTCGCGCGAAGCGGTGATGATCATTCCCATTATCGACGATCATCTGATTTTGATCCGCGAATACGCTGTGGGAACGGAATCTTACGAGCTTGGTTTCTCGAAAGGGCTTATCGACCCGGGTGAAACCGTCTTCGAAGCGGCAAACCGCGAGCTGAAAGAAGAGGTCGGATTCGGGGCGAATGAGCTTTCATTCCTGAAAAAGCTGAGCATGGCGCCGTCCTATTTTTCCAGCAAAATGAATATCGTGGTGGCCGAAGATCTCTATCCTGAATCGCTCGAAGGGGATGAGCCGGAGCCGCTGCCGCAGGTTCGCTGGCCGCTAGCGCACCTGATGGATCTGCTGGAAGACCCTGACTTTAATGAGGCTCGCAACGTGAGCGCGCTGTTCCTGGTCCGGGAGTGGCTGAAGGGGCAGGGGCGACTGTAGGCCATAAAAAAAGCCGGGTGGCGGCTTCGCCTTACCCGGCCTACGATTATTTGCCCGGTTTTTACCGGGCATTTTTATGCTTAAAACAGCTCGTGCGTTTCGCCGTTATCAATAATCTCTGTACCCACCTCATGCACCGCCTGCGTGGTTGGCTGCGTGCCCTCGATGAAATACTCTGCGCGACTATTACCGCCGTTGGCGAGCTGGCCCGTGCTGCGGTCGATATTGACCGTCACCACGCCTGGCGGTGGCGTCAACGGCTGCTCCGGCACGCCTTCAAGGACGGACTTCATGTAGGCGTCCCAGGCCGGCTGCGCGCTCTTCGCTCCGCCTTCGTAGCCGGAAATCTGATCCTTAATCGCGCCGGAGGCCGTTGTACGACCTAAGTCACGGCGGTGATCGTCGAAACCGATCCAGACCGATGTCACCACGCCCGGCCCGTAACCGGAGAACCACGCATCTTTCGAACTGTTGGTTGTCCCCGTTTTACCGCCGATGTCATGGCGCTGCAAATCACGCCCTGCACGCCAGCCTGTACCCTGCCAGCCCGGTTCACCGAAGATGTTGGTGTTCAGCGCGCTTTTGATCAGGAACGACAGCGGCGTGTTGATCACATGCGGGGCATACTCCGGCGCACCGGTCTGTGCTACCAGAGACTGGTTAGCCTGCTCGAGCTGCGGCTGCGGCACGACGCCGTTCTGCTGCTCCTGAGACACGGCAGGATCTTCCATGTCCTTGTTTTCAAGCACCTCGGATTTCGGCGTATTGCCATAAATGACCGGAATATCGCAGTCAGGACAGGCAATCTTCGGCTTCGCTTCGAACAGTACGCCGCCCTGGTCGTTCTCGATCTTGCTGATGAAGTACGGGTCAATCAGGAAGCCGCCGTTGGCCATCACCGAGTAACCGCGTGCGACCTGAAGCGGCGTAAAGGAGGCGGAGCCTAACGCCAGCGACTCGGTGCGAACGATATTCTGCGCCGGGAAACCGAAGCGCTGCAGATACTCTGCGGCATAGTCGACGCCCATCGCGCGCATGGCGCGCACCATCACCACGTTTTTCGACTGCCCCAGCCCCTGACGGAGACGAATAGGACCGGCATACTCCGCAGGGGAGTTCTTCGGCTGCCAGTCGGAACCGGCACCGGCATCCCAGCGGGAGATTGGCACGTCGTTCAGGATGCTGGCGAGGGTCAAGCCCTTATCCATCGCTGCCGTGTAGAGGAACGGTTTGATATTGGAACCAACCTGACGCAGCGCCTGGGTGGCGCGGTTAAATTTGCTCTGGTTGAAATCAAACCCGCCGACCAGGGCCAGAACGGCACCGTTCTGCGGGTTGATAGAGACCAGGGCCGAGTTGACGTCCGGCACCTGGGCCAGCCACCAGGATTCGCCTACCTTGCGCACCCAGATTTGCTGCCCGGTTTGCACCGCATCGGTCACTTTACGCGGCGTTGCGCCCTGCAGCGTATCCGAGCGGTACGGACGCGCCCAGCGGATACCGTCCATACGCAGCGAGACGGAAGTACCGTCCGCGAGCGTCGCAACGGCTTCCTGAGGATCGGCCTGCGTCACCACGGCAGGAAGGAGCGGACCATAGGTTGGCAGCGCCTTCAGCGTACTGGTGATTTTTTTGCTGTCCCACGCGCTTTCGCCCACTTTCCAGAGCACGTTTGACGGGCCGCGATAGCCGTGACGCATATCGTAGTCCATCACGTTGTTGCGCACCGCTTCCTGAGCCGCCTGCTGGACTTTGCGGGTGACGGTGGTGTACACGCGATAGCCATCTTCATAGGCCTTGTCACCATAGCGATTCACCATCTCCTGGCGAACCATTTCGGTCAGGTAAGGAGAAGCGAAGGCGATCTCAGGGGCGTGGTAGTTAGCGTCAATCACATCGTTACGCGCCTGGTCGTACTCGCTCTGGCTGATGTAGCCTTCGCTCAGCATACGTGACAAGACGACGTTACGACGCGCGGTGGCGCGATCGAGCGAGTAGAGCGGGTTAAACGTGGACGGCGCTTTCGGCAGACCGGCAATGGTTGCCATTTCGCTTAAGGTGAGTTGCTCAACAGGCTTACCGAAGTACACCTGCGCGGCAGCCCCCACGCCATAGGCGCGGTAGCCCAGGTAGATTTTGTTGAGGTACAGCTCAAGGATTTCGTCTTTGCTCAGCAGCTGCTCAATACGGATCGCAAGGAACACCTCTTTGATCTTACGTATCAGCGTCTTTTCGGGGCTGAGGAAGAAGTTACGCGCCAGTTGCTGCGTAATGGTACTCGCCCCCTGAGAGGCGTGACCAGAGAACAGCGCAATGCTCGCGGCACGGAAAATCCCCACCGGATCGACACCGTGGTGCTCGTAAAAACGGCTGTCCTCCGTGGCGATAAAGGCTTTCACCATCACGGGAGGGATTTGGTTTAAGGTCAGCGGAATACGACGCTTCTCGCCATACTGCGCCATGAGCTCGCCATCGGCGCTATAGACCTGCATCGGGATCTGGAGTCGTACATCGCGAAGCGTGGCGACATCAGGTAGCTGTGGCTCAATATATTTGTACAAACCGTAAATCGAGCCTGCTCCCAGCAGAATGCAACAGACTGCAAGGATGAATAAATACTTTACGAACTTCACCGGAGATTTCCCATTTGGTTTCACTTGGGCAGTTTCTAAACAATCGCGCGGTAGTATAAAGGCAAGCCTGATTCATTGATATAGCCGTCAAGGTGACGGGCGATAAGGAGATCGTGAAGCATGGCTTTCAAAACATGGCAAACGGGCGTTCATATTCAACAGGATAGGGTGCTGATCGTCGCGTTGGCCCGGGAGAAGTCCGGCTGGTGCCTGCGCCGCTGGTGGGCGATTCCTCTGGCCGAAGGCATCATTCGTGACGGCAAAATTTGTCAGCCAGAACAGCTGGTTGATGCGTTACGCGACTGGCGGAAAACGCTGCCGCACTACCACCGGGCGTTCCTCTCTTTCCCGGCAGCGCGCACCCTGCAGCGGTCGCTTCCCCGCCCGACCGTTGCGCTGCGCGACAGCGAGCAGCTCTCATGGCTTGGCGCGGCGCTCGCGCGCGAACTGGAGATGTCTGCCGATACGCTCTGTTTCGATTACGCGCAGGACACCTTCAGCAATACCTTTCACGTCACTGCCGCGCAAAACAGCGAGGTCGACACCCTTCTGGCGCTAGCGAAAACGCTGCGTTTGCGGCTGGTGGCCATTACGCCGGATGCCAGCGCGCTGGCGAATCTTCTTCCTGCGGTGGCACCCGCGACGTGCATCGCCTGGCGGGACGATCGGCAGTGGCTGTGGGCGATGCGCCACCAGTGGGGACGCCGCTTTACCACAGAAGCCGAAAGCGTGGCCGAGCTGGCGGCGCTGCTGGCGCTTGGACCGGATGACATCGCGCTGTTTGATAACCGACGTGACCCGTGGGAAATCCTGGAACGCTGCCATGCCCCGCTACCGGACTGCGGCGCAGATTATACCGTTGCGCTGGCGCTGGCCATGAGCGAGGTGCCCGGATGAGCATCATGAACTTTCTGCCCTGGCGACAGCAGCGGCGCGCGCGATGCCTGCGTTTCTGGGGCGCAATGGGTGTCGGCACCGTGCTGTTGATGTTCATGGTCATGTTCGGTCTGCGGATGAACCCTCTTATGAGGCTGCACGCGCTGCAAACGGAACTCACGGGAATGCAGACCGTGCAGCATGCGCTTCTCTCCCGGCAGAAACTCGCCTCACAGGCGCAGATGCCAGCGCAGACACTTCAGCGACGCGCATGGCAGCCGGTGCTGGAGTCGCTTTCCCGCGCCATTCCGGCACAGGTCTGGCTGACAGAGCTGCGCTATCAGCCGCCTGCGCTGATGCTGAGCGGGTATGCCCTAACCCTGCCGGCCCTCTCCGCCCTGCGGGATGCGCTTGGCCAAATCGCGGATTTTACGCCCGGGACGACGGGTGAGCTTCGGCAGGACAGCCAGGGGCGCTGGATGTTCACCCTTCATCTTAAAAGCGAGGGTTAACGCGTGGATACTCTGTTAGAACGCTGGTGCGAAAGCAGTCCCTGGTATCGGGTGCTCTTCTGGTGCCTGGGGAGTCTCCTGGCCGGACTGGCAGCGTGGGGCACCTTGCTCAGACCCCTAGACAGGCAGTGTGCTGAACGACAGCGCCAGCTGATTCAGGACGCGAGAGCTAACGCAGCGTTATGGCCTGCCGTCAGAAAGATGCCGTTTCGTCCGGAAGCACCGGAATCACGGGAGCTGATATCTTTTTCCCCGCTCGATTTTCAGGGCGATAACGCGACGCTGGTTCACTGGAAGCCGTTGCAGAACGGAGGCGAACTGATGCTGGAGATTGAGTGGCAGGCGCTTCCGGCGCTTTTTTCCCGGCTGGCGCAGCGGGATGTGCAGATCGCCGCTTTTGCGATTTCGCCACAGGGTACAGCGTTGCGCCTGCGGCTGGAGCTGGAACATGCGAAATAGCGCGCGATATTTGCTGGTTTGCTCAGCGCTGCTATTGACCGGCATGCGCGATCCGTTTCGCCCGCCGGACGATCCCTGCGCCATTGGCGAGCTGGCGCAGTGGCACTATCGCGGCATGGTGGGAGGACAGCAGGCTATCGGCATTTTACAGGATGGGCAAAAGCGCTGGCACCGGCTGAAAACGCATGAGCGCTTCCCGACAGGCTGGACGATAACAGCCATCAATGAAACGGAACTGGTTGTTGATGTGGGTGACACATGTGAACCAGGAAAATGGACGTGGCAACGAGAAGGAACGGATAAGAATGAATTTACGGATAATGCTGTGGCTGCTGGCGTTCAGCCATCCGCTGTGGGCCGCCGCGCCAAAACCGGTCACGCTGGTGGTGGATGATGTGCCTGTAGTCCAGGTGCTTCAGAGCCTGGCCGCGCAGGAGAGCCGTAATCTGGTGATATCGCCCGATGTCGGCGGCACGCTTTCGCTTAACCTGACGCGCGTGCCCTGGCGGCAGGCGTTACAGACGGTTGTCACCAGCGCTGGCCTGGTTTTGCGAGAGGAAGGCGGCATTTTTTACGTGCATACCGCGGCCTGGCAGCGTGAACAGCAGGAACGCTCAGAGCAGGAGCGGGCGCGTCGACAGCTTGATGCGCCGCTGGTGTCTCACAGTATCCCGTTTTCCTATGCCGATGCCGGAGAGCTGCAAAAAGCCGCGGAAAAACTCCTTAGCCCAAAGGGGAGTTTATCTGTCGACAAACGCACCAACCGCCTGCTGATTAGGGATAACCAGACGGTGGTGGAGACGCTGCAGCGCTGGGCCGCTCAGATGGATATTCCCGTCGAACAGGTCGAGCTGGCGGCGCATATTGTGACCATGAATGAAAAAAGCCTGCGTGAGCTGGGAGTGAAGTGGAATCTCACCGACGCCACCGACGCGGGCAAGGTTGGTCAGCTCACCACGCTTGGCAGCGATCTTTCCGTCGCCAGCGCCACCAGCCACGTGGGTTTTAACATCGGGCGGATCAATGGTCGGCTGCTGGATCTGGAGCTCTCTGCGCTGGAGCAAAAACAGCAGGTCGATATCATCGCCAGCCCGCGGCTGCTGGCCTCGCATATGCAGCCGGCCAGCATCAAGCAGGGGAGTGAAATTCCATATCAGGTCTCAAGCGGTGAAAGCGGCGCCACCTCCGTTGAGTTTAAAGAGGCGGTATTAGGGATGGAGGTCACACCGGTGGTGTTACCGGGAGGGCGCGTGCGCCTGAAATTGCACATCAGCGAAAATATGCCGGGACAGGTTCTGCAGCAGGCGGACGGCGAAACGTTGGCGATCGACAAACAGGAGATAGAAACCCAGGTAGAGGTAAAAAGTGGAGAAACGCTGGCGTTAGGCGGAATTTTTTCGCAGAAGAACAAAACCGGTAGTGACAGCGTCCCGGGGCTGGGAAACATCCCCTGGCTTGGGCAGCTTTTTCGCCACGATGGGAAGGATAATGAACGGCGCGAGTTAGTGGTGTTTATTACGCCACGTCTGGTCGGTATTCGCTGACGGGTAACGATCCCCGCAATGATTTTGCATTCAGTTTGTTGCAGATGTTTGACGTGGGGCATGAATTAGCATACAAGGAGTACCGATTTGAGTTGGACTTACGTCTTATTACCTTATGCGCCCGACGCGGTGATTTAATCAGTTGCCAAACAAGCCGGAGTATTGAGATAATTTTTAGTCTGACTCTCGCTCTATTGCATATGAGGTTTCAGTTCATGTCCTGCTACGCTGAGTGTCTGCGAAGCGGGGATTACCATTAACGAATAGTCTTAGTAGTACCGATAAAATGGCAGAGAAACGCAATATCTTTCTGGTTGGGCCTATGGGTGCCGGCAAAAGCACTATTGGGCGTCAGTTAGCTCAACAACTCAATATGGAATTTTACGATTCTGATCAAGAGATTGAGAAACGAACCGGAGCTGATGTGGGCTGGGTTTTCGACGTAGAAGGCGAAGAAGGTTTCCGTGACCGAGAAGAAAAAGTGATCAACGAACTCACGGAAAAGCAGGGCATCGTTCTGGCAACAGGCGGCGGCTCTGTGAAATCTCGCGAAACCCGCAACCGTCTCTCCGCCCGTGGCGTAGTGGTCTATCTTGAGACGACCATCGAGAAACAGCTGGCACGTACGCAGCGCGATAAAAAGCGCCCGCTGCTGCAGGTTGAAACGCCACCACGCGAAGTTCTGGAAGCGTTGGCCGATGAACGCAATCCGCTGTATGAAGAGATTGCCGATGTGACCATTCGTACTGACGACCAGAGCGCTAAAGTGGTTGCAAACCAGATTATTCATATGCTGGAAAGCAACTGATTCTGGCTTTATATACACTCGCCTGCGGGTAAAAGCATTAAAGGTGGATGTCGCGTCATGGAGAGGATTACAGTTACTCTCGGGGAACGTAGTTACCCTATCACCATCGCGGCTGGTTTGTTTAACGACCCAGCTTCCTTTTTACCACTGAAAGCGGGTGATCAGGCGATGCTGGTCACCAATGAGACGCTGGCTCCGCTTTATCTCGACCGCGTACGCCACCTGCTTGAGCAGGCGGGCGTAAAAGTCGACAGTGTGATTCTCCCCGATGGCGAGCAGTATAAAAGCCTGACGGTACTGGATACCGTCTTTACCGCATTGCTGCAAAAACCGCACGGTCGCGATACAACACTGCTTGCCCTGGGCGGCGGTGTTGTGGGCGATCTGACCGGCTTTGCGGCCGCAAGCTATCAACGTGGCGTCCGTTTTATTCAAATCCCGACCACGTTGCTGTCCCAGGTCGACTCCTCTGTGGGTGGCAAAACGGCAGTCAACCATCCGCTCGGCAAAAACATGATTGGCGCGTTCTACCAGCCCGCATCGGTGGTGGTGGATCTCGACTGTCTGAAAACCCTGCCGAAGCGCGAACTGGCTTCTGGTCTGGCGGAAGTGATCAAATACGGCATTATTCTGGATGGCGAGTTCTTTAACTGGCTTGAAGAGAATATGGATGCGCTGCTGTGCCTGGATGAGGCTAAACTGGCATACTGCATCCGTCGTTGTTGTGAGCTGAAAGCAGAAGTTGTCGCCGCAGACGAGCGTGAAACGGGCTTACGTGCTTTACTGAATCTTGGGCATACGTTTGGTCACGCGATTGAAGCCGAAATGGGTTACGGTAACTGGCTGCACGGTGAAGCCGTCGCGGCCGGAATGGTAATGGCTGCCCGTACTTCAGAACGTCTCGGGCAGTTCACACCGGAAGAGACGGCACGCATCATTGCGCTGCTTGAGCGTGCAGGTTTGCCGGTGACCGGACCGCAGGAGATGTCGGCGCAAGCGTATTTACCCCACATGATGCGCGATAAAAAAGTATTGGCAGGCGAGATGCGTCTTGTACTCCCGCTTGCAATAGGGAAGAGTGAAGTGCGCGGCGGAGTGCCGCACGATGTCGTTCTTGGCGCTATCGCTGATTGTCAGCAGGCGTAACAACTAGAAAGGTCAGGCCACTGTCGCCGGTGGTCGTTTAGCTTCAGGTGAAATGCAAAGTCGTTAGCATAAGCCTTTGAGTGGGGTGTTAAATGGATGAATTCAAACCAGAAGACGAGCTGAAACCCGATCCCAGCGATCGTCGTACTGGTCGTTCTCGTCAATCTTCAGAACGTGATAACGAGCCGCAGATCAACTTTGACGATGTTGATCTGGATGCAGACGATCGTCGCCCTTCGCGCAGCCGCAACGCGCACGAAGAGCGAGCAGAAGAGGATTATGAGTCCGAAGAAGATTCAATGGACGAACAGCCTGTAGAGCGTCGCCCGCGTAAACGTAAAAAAGCCGCTGCGCCTAAACCGGCGTCCCGCCAGTACATTATGATGGGCCTTGGCGTTCTGGTGCTTGTGCTGCTGATTGTCGGCATTGGCTCCGCGCTTAAAGCACCGTCAACGAACTCAACCGAGCAAACTGCTTCCGCTGAGAAGAGCATCAACCTGTCCGGTAACGATGCGACCAATCAGGCGAATGGCGCACAGCCTGCACCGGGTGCGACTTCCGCAGAGCAGACCGCAGGTAACACCACCGCGCCGCAGGATGTTTCTCTGCCTCCCGTTTCTTCAACCCCTGCTCAGGGTCAGGCACCTGCTACGCCTGAAGGCCAGCAGCGCGTAGAAGTTCAGGGTGACCTGAACAATGCGCTGACGCAGCCGCAGAACCAGCAGCAGGTTGATAACGTCGTGGTTAACTCCACGCTGCCAACCGAGCCGGCAACCGTTGCCCCGATTCGCGGTGGTAATGCTCAGCCGCAAACGGCTGCGACGGAAACCAAACCGCGCCAGACGCAAACTGCGACACGTCCTGAACGTAAGCAGGCGGTGATTGAGCCTAAGCGTGAAACCAAACCTCAGGCAGTCGTCAAAGCGCCTGAAGTGAAATCCGTACCGGCACAGCCGAAACACACCGAAACGGCTGCGGCGAGCGAGCCTGCTAAAGCGCCAGTCACGCAGACTGCGCCGAAAGCAACGGCGACCACAACGGCACCGGCTGCCACAGCTGCGCCTGCAGCAACAGCTCCAGCAGCCACGGCAACAGCCTCCAGCAGCGCCGCAGGCAAAACGGCAGGTAACGTTGGTTCGCTGAAGTCTGCGCCATCCAGCAACTACACGCTGCAGCTGAGCAGTTCGTCTAACTATGACAACCTCAACAGCTGGGCGAAGAAATCAAATCTGAAAAACTACGTTGTTTATCAGACGACCCGTAACGGTCAACCGTGGTACGTGCTGGTCAGCGGTGTTTATACGTCTAAAGATGAAGCGAAACGTGCCGTGGCGGCACTGCCAGCGGATGTTCAGGCGAAAAATCCGTGGGCTAAGCCGATTCATCAGGTTCAGGCCGATCTGAAGTAATGTTTAAAGCGCAGGATGCTGTCGGAGCTTTCTCCACAGCCGGAGAAGGTGTAATCAGTTAGTCAGCATGAAAAAAAATCGCGCTTTTCTGAAATGGGCAGGGGGGAAATACCCCCTGCTCGATGATATTAAAAAGCACCTGCCTAAAGGCGAGTGTCTTATCGAGCCTTTCGTGGGCGCAGGATCGGTGTTCCTCAACACCGATTTTTCTCGTTATATCCTGGCGGATATCAACAACGACCTTATCAGCCTCTATAACATCGTTAAGCTGCGTACCGAAGAGTATGTCGCAGAGGCGCGCAAGCTGTTTACGCCGGAGAATAATCACCCGGACGTTTACTACCAGTTCCGCACTGAGTTTAATCAGAGTCAGGATCCGTTCCGCAGAGCGCTGCTGTTCCTCTATCTCAACCGACACGGTTACAACGGCCTGTGCCGGTATAACCTGCGTGGGGAGTTTAACGTGCCGTTTGGTCGCTATAAACGCCCGTATTTTCCGCAGGACGAGCTGTATCACTTTGCCGAAAAAGCGCAGAACGCAGAGTTTCATTGCCTCTCTTATGAAGAGTGTATGGAACTGGCAGGCGTAAACTCGGTGGTTTACTGTGACCCGCCTTACGCACCTCTGTCTGCAACGGCGAATTTCACCGCTTATCACACCAACAGCTTCAGCCCGGCCGAACAGGCTCGTCTGGCTGAGATGGCGGAAAAGCTGGTCAGCAAAAGAATTCCGGTGTTAATTTCGAATCACGATACCCCTGATACGCGCGAATGGTACAAAGCCGCGAAGCATTTTCAGGTCAAAGTGCGGCGTAGCATTAGCAGCAACGGCGGCACACGTAAAAAGGTGGACGAACTTCTGGCTCTTTATCGCCCCTGAGCCGTTTTGCCCGCCGGTAAACACATTTCAAGGAGAAGCGGATGAAACAGTTTTTGATTGCTCCCTCAATTCTGTCGGCCGATTTTGCCCGCCTGGGTGAAGACACCGCCAAAGCTCTCGCGGCTGGCGCAGATGTCGTCCATTTCGACGTTATGGACAACCACTACGTCCCGAATCTGACCATTGGCCCAATGGTGCTTAAGGCATTGCGTAACTATGGCATTACCGCGCCGATCGACGTTCACCTGATGGTGAAGCCTGTCGATCGCATCGTGCCTGACTTCGCCGCAGCGGGTGCCAGTATCATCACTTTCCATCCGGAAGCCTCTGAACACGTAGACCGCACGCTGCAGCTGATCAAAGAGAACGGCTGTAAAGCAGGGCTGGTGTTTAACCCGGCCACGCCGCTGAGCTATCTCGACTATGTCATGGACAAGCTGGACGTGATCCTGCTGATGTCCGTGAACCCAGGCTTTGGCGGTCAGTCGTTTATCCCCCACACGCTGGATAAGCTGCGTGAAGTGCGCCGTCGTATTGATGAGTCAGGTTACGATATTCGTCTGGAAGTGGACGGCGGGGTGAAAGTGAATAACATTGGTGAAATTGCGGCAGCGGGCGCGGATATGTTCGTTGCAGGTTCGGCAATTTTCGACCAGCCGGATTACAAAAAAGTCATTGATGAAATGCGCCGTGAGCTGGCGAAGGTAAGTCATGGATAAATTGCAGGCAATTCGGGGTGTGGCATTCGACCTCGACGGCACGCTGGTCGACAGCGCGCCGGGCTTAACGAGCGCCGTAGACCAGGCGTTGTACGCTCTTGAACTGCCCGTTGCGGGCGAAGAGCGCGTAGTGACGTGGATTGGCAACGGTGCCGATGTTCTGATGGAGCGCGCGTTGACGTGGGCTCGCCAGGAGCGCGCGTCGCAGCGTTCCGCGCAGGGTAAACCGAGCGTGGATCACGCTGATATCCCTAAGGACGAGCAGCTGCGTATTCTGCGTAAACTGTTCGATCGTTTCTACGAAGAGACCGTCGAGGAGGGCAGCTTCCTGTTCCCGGACGTTCAGGAAACGCTGAGCGCGCTGCACGCGAAGGGCCTCCCGCTGGGGCTGGTGACCAACAAGCCAACCCCGTTCGTTGCGCCTCTGCTGGAAGCGCTGGATATCGCGAAGTACTTCTCCGTGATTGTGGGCGGCGATGACGTGCAGAACAAAAAGCCGCATCCGGAACCGCTGTTGCTGGTGGCAGGAAAATTATCCTTAACGCCTGCGGAGCTGCTCTTTGTCGGGGATTCGCGCAATGATATTCTGGCTGCCCGAGCGGCAGGGTGTCCTTCCGTCGGATTAACCTATGGCTACAACTACGGTGAGGCCATCACGCTAAGTGAGCCGGATGTGGTCTTCGACCACTTCAAAGATTTGTTGCCCGCACTCGGGCTTTCGCACAGTGAACATCAGGAATTGAATAATGACTAAGCCCATCGTTTTTAGTGGCGCACAGCCTTCAGGTGAATTGACCATTGGTAACTACATGGGTGCGTTACGTCAGTGGGTCAGCATGCAGGATGACTACCATTGCATTTACTGCATCGTCGATCTCCACGCGATTACCGCGCGTCAGGATCCTGAGAAGCTGCGTAAAGCCACCCTGGATACGCTGGCGCTGTACCTGGCCTGCGGCATCGATCCTGAGAAAAGCACCATCTTCGTTCAGTCTCACGTGCCAGAGCACGCGCAGCTGGGCTGGGCGCTGAACTGCTACACCTATTTCGGCGAGCTGAGCCGCATGACCCAGTTCAAGGATAAATCCGCGCGCTACTCTGAAAACATCAACGCCGGCCTGTTCGACTATCCGGTGCTGATGGCGGCGGACATCCTGCTGTATCAAACCAACCAGGTGCCGGTGGGTGAAGACCAGAAGCAGCATCTGGAGCTGAGCCGCGATATCGCCCAGCGCTTTAACGCGATTTACGGCGATGTGTTCAAAGTGCCAGAGCCGTTTATTCCAAAATCCGGCGCGCGCGTGATGTCGCTGCTGGAGCCGACCAAGAAGATGTCCAAGTCTGACGATAACCGCAACAACGTTATTGGCCTGCTGGAAGATCCGAAATCCGTCGTCAAAAAGCTCAAGCGCGCGGTCACCGACTCCGACGAGCCGCCTGTTGTGCGCTACGACGTGCAGAACAAAGCGGGCGTCTCCAACCTGCTGGATATCCTCTCCGGCGTGACCGGCCAGAGCATTCCTGAGCTGGAGCAGCACTTCGAAGGCAAAATGTACGGCCACCTGAAAGGTGAAGTGGCAGACGCCGTTTCCGGGATGCTGACCGAGCTTCAGGAGCGCTATAACCGCTATCGCAATGACGAAGCTTTCCTGCAGAAGGTGATGAAAGACGGCGCAGAAAAAGCCAGCGCGCGCGCGTCCGAAACCCTGAAAGCGGTGTATGAAGCGATTGGGTTTGTCGCGAAGCCGTAAGTCTGCTTGCCGGGTGGCGGCTTCGCCTTACCCGGCCTACGGACAGTGTAGGTCGGGTAAGCGTTAGCGCCACCCGACAAAGAAACCGCTCCGCACCAACAAAAAAACCGGGAAAGCCCCGGTTTTTTTACGCCTGAAAATCGCTTACTGCTGCGCCGCCGGGCCGCAACCGCCGATGATCTTCGAAATGGAGATCGCCGGGTGCAGCAGGTAATCATAACTGCAGTTATTTTTGGTGTTCTGTACGTGACCGGTGCAGGCAGTCAGAGTCGATAACAGGCCAACCAGAACGGCGGCTTTTGCCAGTTTGAACATACGCATTCCTTGTCTTAAAAACGAAAATTGGATGTAACTCAAGGGAATAAAGGGAAAAGTTCCACTTCGGGGCGGTATGTTATCGACAGCGGTAAGAGGGGAGTAGTCCGCTTAAGGACTACTCCGGAAAGGAAGAATATGCGTTAGTGATTCGAGAACCAGTTCAGCTTGTCGCGCAGTTCAACCACACGACCCACCACAATCAGCGCCGGGCTTTCAACCTGCTGCGCCAGCTCGCCGAGCTGCGTCAGTACGCCATTCACCACGCGCTGCGTAATGGCGGTGCCGTTTTCCACCAGCGCGACCGGCATATCTGCCTCCATGCCGTGCTCCAGCAGCTTCGCCTGGATGGTCGCGGCCTGGTTCAACCCCATGTAGAACACCAGCGTCTGCTTTTCGGCGGCCAGGTTATGCCAGTCCAGCTCGCTGCCGGTTTTCAGGTGGCCCGTCACCAGACGCACGCTCTGGGCGTAGTCGCGGTGGGTCAGCGGAATGCCAGAGTAGGCTGAACACCCGGATGCCGCCGTAATGCCCGGCACGACAGAGAACGGAATGCCCGCGTCACACAGGGTTTCCAGCTCCTCGCCGCCGCGCCCAAAGATAAACGGATCGCCGCCCTTAAGACGCACCACTCGCTTACCTTTCTGCGCCTCGCGCAGGAGGATCTGGTTAATCTCCTCCTGCGGCACGCAGTGGTAGCCCGCCCGTTTGCCGACGAATACGCGGTCGGCGTCGCGGCGCACCAGGTTCATGATGTCATCGGAAACCAGGCGATCGTAAACCACGATATCGGCCTGCTGGATCTGCTGCAGTCCTTTCAGCGTCAGCAGGCCCGCATCTCCCGGCCCGGCCCCGACCAGCACCACTTCGCCGCGATGGTCCAGCGGCTCGCTCAGGAGCCGTTCGGTCGTCTCTTCAACGGCTTTGGTGTCCTGATTGGCCAGCGACTGCGCCAGCCTGTCGTTCACAAAGAATTTTTCCCAGAAGCGACGGCGCTCGCCCACGGTCGTGAAGGTTTGCTTCACGCGTGAACGCAGCTGCCCGGCGTAATGGGCAATCTGACCAAGATGCTGGGGCAACAGGGCTTCCAGCTTTTCCCGCAGCAGGCGGGCGAGAACCGGCGAGCGTCCGCCGGACGACACCGCAATCATCAGCGGCGAGCGGTCGATAATCGACGGCATGATAAAACTGGCCTCTTTCGGCGCATCCACCACGTTGCAGAAAATTCGGCGCGCTTCGCAGGCGTCGCTGACGCGCTGGTTCACTTCATCGTCATCCGTTGCGGCAATGGTCAGCCAGCAGGTATCCAGCAGGGAGACATCAAACTCTCCCTGTTCCAGCGTGAGCATCCCTTCCTGGGCCCATACCTCAAACTGTGGGGCAAAGGCGAGGGCGTTAACGGTCAGTCGGGCGCCAGCTTCTAACAGCAGGCGCGCTTTGCGTTCGGCCACGTCGCCGCCGCCCACGAGCAGGCAGTCGCGGTTGCGTAATTGACAAAAAATTGGCAGGTGATCCACGACGTTACCTCGCAGCATTCATGGAGGGGGTAAGAATTGACGTCAGGATAACAGCAGGGATCGTACAGAACATACGACTTTCCTGCCGTTATCCCTAAAAGGGTGGGGGATTAGCCTTTCAGCTGCACCTTGCCGTCCTTCACGCGAACGTCATAGTGCTTCACTGAATGACTCTCATCTTCCATGCAGTAACCGTCGCTTAAGCGGAAACGCTGCTTTTTCAACGGACTGGCAACCCACAGCTCCCCCTGATGTTCGGCAATCAAGCCGCGGGAGAGCACGCTGGCCTCAAAGAACGGGTCGATATTGCTGATGGCAAAAACCTGTTCATCGTGGCGAGGGCGGAAAATCGCGACCTGTTCTTTGCCCAGCAGCGCGCACACGCCGGTGGCGGGGATGATGTCGTTAATATCGCAAATGTTTATCCACTGGCTCATGCGTTTTCCTCCACCAGCGTGACCGGAATACGTTCATACGGCGTTGCCGGACGATGCTGTTCACGCTCCGGCACAACCTGTACGTTCGGGTCGCGCTGGGTGCTGTTGATAAAGTGTTTGAAGCGCGTCTGCGCCGCCGGGGTGTTGACGGTTTCTGTCCACTCGCAGATCACCGCCTCGCGAAGGCGCGCCATCTCGGCTTCCAGATGTTCGTTCAGACCCAGCTTGTCGTCGATGATCACCGATTTCAGGTAATCGATGCCGCCTTCCAGATTATCGAGCCAGGAAGCGGTACGGGTCAGCTTATCGGCGGTACGGATGTAGAACATCATGAAGCGGTCGAGGTACTGAATCAGCGTGTCGCGATCGAGATCCGCCGCCAGCAGGTCCGCATGGCGTGGCTTCATCCCGCCGTTGCCGCAGACGTAAAGGTTCCAGCCTTTCTCGGTGGCGATGATACCCACGTCTTTACCCTGCGCTTCCGCGCATTCGCGGGTACAGCCGGAGACGCCGAACTTCATTTTGTGCGCAGTGCGGATGCCTTTGTAGCGGTTCTCCAGCTCCACGCCGAAGCCCACGCTGTCGCCGACGCCGTAGCGGCACCAGGTGCTGCCCACGCAGGTTTTCGCCATACGCAGCGCTTTGGCGTACGCGTGGCCGGTTTCGAAGCCGGCTTCAATCAGCTGACGCCAGATTTCCGGCAGGTCGTCTTTCTGCGCGCCAAACAGGCCGATACGCTGGGAGCCGGTGATTTTGGTGTACAGATTAAATTCACGGGCAATACGGCCCACGGCCACCAGCCCTTCCGGCGTAATTTCGCCACCGGCGGAACGTGGAATAACGGAGTAGGTGCCGTCTTTCTGGATGTTGGCCAGGAAGTTGTCGTTGGTGTCCTGCAGCGGCGTATGCTCGGGCTTGAGCACGTACTCGTTCCAGCAGGAGGCCAGCAGGGAGCCGACGGTCGGTTTACACACTTCGCAGCCGTAGCCCTGCCCGTGCTTCGCTAGCAGTTCGTCGAAGGACTTAATGCCCTCCACGCGGATCAGGTGGTACAGCTCCTGGCGAGAATACGCGAAGTGCTCGCACAGGTTGTTGTTCACTTCGATGCCCTGTTTCGCCAGCTCGGCGTTCAGCACCTGAGTGACCAGCGGAATACAGCCGCCGCAGCCGGTACCGGCTTTGGTTTCGGCTTTCAGGGCCGCAACGGTGTGGCAGCCTTTGTTGATGGCGGAGATCAGCATGCCTTTGGTGACGTCGAAGCAGGAGCAAATCTGCGCGCTATCCGGCAGTTTATCCACGCCGATAGACGGTTTGCCGCTGGACGCGTGGGCCGGGAGGATCAGCGCGTCCGGGTTTTCCGGCAGTTCGATGGCGTTCAGCACCAGCTGGAGCAGGTTGCCGAAGTCGCTGGTGTCGCCCACCAGCACCGCACCGAGCAGGGTTTTATTGTCCTGGCTGACGATGAGGCGTTTGTAGACTTCTTTGCTTTCGTCGAGATAGACATAGCTGCGGGAATTCGGGGTGCGGCCATGCGCATCGCCAATACCGCCCACGTCCACGCCCAGCAGCTTCAGCTTGGCGCTCATGTCTGCACCGGTAAACGCGTTTTCGCTGCCGAGGATATGGTCCACGGCGACCTGCGCCATTTTGTAGCCCGGCGCCACCAGGCCGTATACGCGGTTGTTCCAGCTGGCGCATTCGCCGATGGCGTAGATATCCGGATCGGAGGTCTGGCAGGCGTCGTTGATCATGATCCCGCCGCGCTGCGCCACGGCCAGACCGCACTGGGTCGCCAGCTTGTCGCGCGGACGAATACCGGTGGAGAAGACGATAAAGTCCACTTCCAGCTCGCTGCCGTCGGCAAAGCGCATGGTTTTGCGCGCTTCAGTCCCTTCCTGCACGATCTCTTTGGTGTTCTTGCTGGTGTGAACCTTCACGCCCATGCTTTCGATTTTACGACGCAGCTGGTCGCCGCCCATATGGTCCAGCTGTTCGGCCATCAGCATCGGGGCAAATTCGATGACGTGGGTTTCAACGCCGAGGTTTTTCAGTGCGCCAGCCGCTTCCAGGCCCAGCAGACCGCCGCCGACAACCGCACCGCGTTTGCTTCGGCGCGCGCAGGACTCAATGGCGTTGAGGTCTTCAATGGTACGGTAGACGAAGCAATCCTGAGTTTCCGAGCCTTTGATCGGCGGGATCCACGGATAGGAGCCCGTCGCCATGATCAGCTTGTCGTAAAAAACCGTACGCCCGGCGCTGGAGTGGATCACTTTTTCCTGACGGTTGATGGTGATAGCGCGTTCGCCCACCAGCACTTTTACGCCATGCTTCTCGTAGAAACCTTCCCGCACCAGAGAGAGCTCTTCGGCGGTATGATGGGAGAAGTAGGAAGACAGGTGCACACGGTCGTACGCCTTGCGGGGTTCTTCACAGAACACGGTAATATCGAACTGCTCAGCATCGGCCTTATCGAGAAGATCCTCAATAAAGCGGTGGCCGACCATGCCGTTACCGATGATAGCGAGTCTGACTTTGCTCATTATTGCCTCGATTTCTTTTCTATTATTGCCTACCTTAACGATTCAGCAGGGGCGCTTATTGATGCAAATCAAATACGTCTTCGCCTACTCCTTAGGTGGTATGCGACTGATTTGTCAGGATTTTTATAAGTGGCGGAAATCGCAGGCTTTTCGTGCCCGTTGAATTTGTGTACAAATCAGGGGCGGTTTTGCCAAAATTGATACGCCTGAATATCAGCGGCGTTTTTTAGGGGAAGGGTATGTCTACAACACCGTTATGGCTTGTTCAGAATGTTCGTTTACCGGGTCGGGAAGGGCTGTGGCAACTCGCCATTGAGAACGGGCGATTTGGTGACATCACCCCGATGGACGACACCCACGCCGAAAGTTATGAAGTATTGAACGCGCGCGGCGGGCTTGCTATCCCGCCGTTCATTGAGCCGCATATCCATCTTGATACGACCCAGACCGCGGGTGAGCCGAACTGGAACCAGTCCGGCACGCTGTTCGAAGGCATTGAGCGCTGGGCGGAGCGCAAGGCGCTGCTCAGTCATGAGGATGTGAAAGCGCGCGCCTGGAAAACGCTGAAGTGGCAAATTGCCAACGGCATCCAGTTTGTCCGCACCCATGTGGATGTCTCCGACCCGACGCTTACCGCCCTTAAGGCGATGCTGGAGGTGAAGCAGGAGGTTGCCCCGTGGGTGACGCTGCAAATCGTCGCGTTCCCGCAGGAAGGTATTCTCTCTTACCCGAACGGCGCGGCGCTGCTGGAAGAGGCGTTAAAGCTGGGGGCCGACGTGGTGGGGGCGATCCCACACTTTGAGTTCACCCGCGAGTATGGCGTGCAGTCGCTGCATATCGCTTTTGAACTGGCGAAGAAGTATGACCGTCCGCTGGATATCCACTGCGATGAAATCGACGACGAGCAGTCGCGGTTTGTCGAGACGGTGGCCGCGCTGGCGTATGAAGCAGGTATCGGCACGCGCGTGACGGCCAGCCACACCACCGCCATGCACTCCTACAACGGCGCTTACACCTCGCGCCTGTTCCGCCTGCTGAAGATGTCGGGGATTAACTTCGTCGCTAACCCGCTGGTGAACATCCACCTGCAGGGGCGCTTTGATGATTACCCGAAACGCCGCGGCATCACCCGGGTGAAAGAGCTCCAGGAAGCGGGCATTAACGTCTGCTTTGGTCACGACGACGTCTTCGACCCGTGGTACCCGCTCGGCACCGGCAACATGCTGCAGGTGCTGCATATGGGGCTGCACGTCTGCCAGATGATGGGCTATCCGCAAATCGACAGCGGCCTGAATCTCATCACCCATAACAGCGCCCGGACCTTTGGCCTGAGCGATTACGGCATTAAGACGGGGAACCCGGCGAACCTGATTATTCTGCCCGCGGAGAGCGGGTTTGAAGCGGTGCGCTGCCAGGTGCCGGTGCGCTGGTCGATTCGTCAGGGACGGGTGATCGCTACGACGCAGCTGGCGCAGACGTGGATCCAGACGGACGTCGGGGGAGAAGAGGTAAGCTTTGCCAGAAACAGCCCCTCTGCAGAGCGCAAAGGGGCGTAAGGGTTAGTGAGACGCTGCTGCCGCGTTGTGCTGGCGGTGGCGGGTCACGAAGCCCAGGATGAAGCACATGATGAACACCACGGCATACAGACCGTTGGCGGTGTGCAGCGCCGCCAGCGGGCCGCTGTGGGCCACGATCGGGCCAGTGACCACGAAGGTCAGCATGGTGCCGATGGTGCCGCAGGTCAGGACGAAGTTAACCAGCTTCGGCGAGGCCACTTTGGTCTGCAGGGAGCCCAGGGTGATGATCGAGGTATAAATGGCGCTGGAGAAGAAGCCCAGAGTCAGAATAAACCACGGCATATGTTCCGGTGAACCGTTGATGAACAGGTACATCAGTACGGTCGCCATACCTGCCAGCACGGTCAGAATGCGCTGCAGGTCGAAGAAGCGCAGGATGAAGCTAAACGCCCACATGCCGAACATGTAAGACATCCAGAAATCGCTCACCAGTTGACCCGCATCGTTCAGGCTCATGCCCAGACCTTTGGCGTATTCCGGTACCCAGGAGATAAAGCCCAGCTGGCCCAGGATGTAGCACAGGGCGGCAACGGAGAGGAACAGCACGCCGATGCCCCACTTTTCTTTCGCAACGGGCTCTGCGGTGGTTTGCGCTTTCTTGCCCAGCACCGGGAATTCGCAGCCGAAGGTCAGAATAAAGATCGCCACATAGACCAGACCAATGCAGGCATAGACCCAGTACCACTCGATGCTGCGCGCCAGCAGAACGGCCGCGACCATCGGGAAAATCATACCGGCCATGCTGAAGAAAGAGTCGGTAAACAGCAGGCGCGCGCCGCGCTGGCGGCCTTCATACATATGGGTAATCAGGAACGTACCGATCGACATGGTGATCCCGCTGACCAGACCGAGCACGAACATGGCGGCTGAGAACAGCGCGATGCTGTGGCTCAGCATCAGGCCCGCCACGGCGGCGACCATCAGCACAAAGCCAAAACGCAGCTGGGTTTTCAGCGGGACGATTTCCATCAGCCAGGCATTCAGGAAGATAGAGATCAGGATCCCTGCGTTGAGGAAGGTGAAGGTATTACTCATGCTGGAAACGGGCAGCTGGAAGTAGTCTGCGATATTCCCCATCACCATCCCGGTGACGATCACCAACGCGCCGGTCAGGGCGTAGGAGAAGAAGCTGATCCATGTGAGCTTGATGCGATTGCTGTTAGTCATGTCTGGCCTGTTCAGAAAAAGAAAAGCGCCCAGGGGGCGCTGAGAGCGGGCAGATTTTAGACATTAAAGTGATCTATTCATATCTTTTAAGAGAAATTAGAAGTTCATTACATGGTTTTGTGTGATCGCGATCACACAAAAAGGCGCTAAAGCCAACCGTTTGCGCGGTTACAACTGTTTCAATTTCGTAAAATTAGGTAAAAGGCTGGTCTCCGTTCATACTGCTCTTTAGAATCAAGCCATTCGCTTTTTATACTGCGCTTTGTTAAGGAATTCTCATGCTCAAATCAACACTGGCGGCTGTCGCAGCTGTGTTTGCTCTTTCTGCCGTTTCCCCTGCTGCGCTGGCAGCCAAAGGGGACCCTCACGTTCTGCTGACCACCTCCGCCGGGAACATTGAGCTGGAACTGAATAGCCAGAAAGCTCCGGTTTCTGTGAAAAACTTCCTCGACTATGTGAACAGTGGTTTCTATAACAACACCACCTTCCACCGCGTGATCCCGGGCTTTATGGTGCAGGGCGGCGGCTTCAACGAGCAGATGCAGCAGAAGCAGCCGAACCCGCCTATTAAAAACGAAGCGGACAACGGCCTGCTGAACAAGCGCGGCACCATCTCCATGGCGCGTACCGCGGATAAAGACAGCGCGACCAGCCAGTTCTTCCTCAACGTGGCGGATAACGCCTTCCTCGACCACGGTCAGCGCGACTTCGGCTATGCCGTTTTCGGTAAAATCGTGAAAGGGATGGACGTGGCCGACAAGATTTCTCAGGTGCCTACTCACGACGTCGGTCCGTATCAGAATGTGCCGTCAAAACCGGTGGTTATCCTCTCCGCGAAAGTGCTGCCGTAATCTTCTTAAATACGGGCGATCCTCGCCCGTGTGATTTAGCCCTCCCTGCGAAAGCGCGTTTTGCTGCTTATACTTGTGGCAAACGGACTATTCAGGGAGGCGTTAAGTGAAAAAACTCACCGACAAGCAAAAATCCCGTTTCTGGGAGCAGCAGCGTAACGTCAATTTACAGGCCAGTTGTCTCCTTGAAAAAGGTAATGGTCCCTCAGAACCCCATATTGAGACGCTGGAGCTTGGGCCTTCCGCGCCCGGGTTGCCCCATCTGTGCCTTATTCATCGTCATTTGTACCGCAGCGAGATGAAGCGGGCAGGCGAGCTCCGTACCGACGATATTTTTAAAGGGGATATTCCCTTCTGCCATTTTGAGTACATCGAGAAGATGGGCAACGAGCTGATGGCGGCGCTGGAAAGCGAAAAGTATCTTGTGGGACTTGAGAAAGCGGCGTTTGTTGACCGGGTTAGCCACTATTACTGCGAAATCAACATGCTGCATCCCTTCATGCGCGGCAACGGTATTGCCCAGCGCGTTTTCTTCGAGCAGCTGGCGCTTCACGCGGGCTACGCGCTGGACTGGCGTGATATCGATCCCGAGCAGTGGGTGGCGGCTAACCGAAGTGGCGCAACGGGAGATTTAACCGCGTTAAACGCTATCTTTGCCAAAGTAGTGAGCGAAGCGCGGGAATTTGAGTAGAATAGGGCGGCATTTTTTTCGGGAGCCGCCATGATTCTGCTGATTGATAACTACGATTCCTTCACCTGGAACCTTTACCAGTATTTTTGTGAACTGGGTGCAGAGGTGGTTGTCCGCCGCAACGACGAGATCGATCTCGACGATATCGACACGCTGGCTCCGCAGAAAATCGTGATTTCTCCGGGGCCGTGTACGCCGTCGGAGTCGGGTATTTCTCTGGATGTGATCCAGCACTATGCCGGCAAGCTGCCGATCCTGGGCGTCTGCCTGGGCCATCAGGCGATTGCCCAGGCGTTTGGTGCCACCATCGTGCGCGCCGCCAAAGTGATGCATGGTAAAACCTCTCCGGTCACCCACACCGGCACCGGGGTATTTACAGGGCTCAATAACCCGTTAACCGTGACGCGCTACCATTCTCTGGTCATTGACCCATCGACGCTGCCCGCCTGCTTTGAGGTGACCGCCTGGAGCGATACCCAGGAGATTATGGGGATTCGTCACCGCGAATGGGACCTCGAAGGCGTGCAGTTCCACCCGGAAAGCATCCTCAGCGAACAGGGCCACGCGCTGCTGGCAAATTTCCTCAATCGCTGAATATCTGTTGCCTTGTTGTGATTTTTTATGCATATTTTGTGATTATATTTTCACAATCACTGTGACATAAAATGGATGGTCATGACATGGCAACTGAACAACCAGCAATTACCCGCGCGACATTTGATGAAGTGATCCTGCCGATTTATGCACCGGCTGAATTTATCCCGGTGAAGGGAAAGGGCAGCCGCGTCTGGGATCAGCAGGGTAAAGAGTATGTGGATTTCGCGGGCGGTATTGCGGTCACGGCGCTGGGTCATTGCCATCCCGCGCTGGTGGAGGCGCTGAAAACCCAGGGCGAAACCCTGTGGCACACCAGCAACGTGTTCACCAACGAACCGGCGCTGCGCCTGGGACGTAAGATAATCGATGCCACCTTCGCCGAGCGCGTGCTGTTTATGAACTCCGGCACCGAGGCTAACGAAACCGCTTTTAAGCTGGCGCGCTACTACGCCACCACGCGCCACAGCCCGTACAAAACCAAAATCATCGCCTTCCACAATGCCTTCCACGGACGCTCCTTCTTTACCGTCTCCGTTGGCGGCCAGCCGAAGTATTCCGACGGGTTTGGCCCGAAGCCGGCCGACATCGTCCACGTGCCGTTTAACGATCTGCATGCGGTGAAAGCGGTGATGGACGACCATACCTGCGCGGTGGTGGTCGAGCCAATCCAGGGTGAAGGCGGCGTGACCGCGGCAACCCCGGAATTCCTGCAAGGGCTGCGCGCGCTGTGCGACGAACATCAGGCGCTGCTGGTCTTTGATGAAGTGCAGTGCGGGATGGGGCGTACCGGCGATCTGTTCGCGTATATGCACTACGGCGTGACGCCGGATATTCTGACCAGCGCTAAAGCGCTCGGCGGTGGTTTCCCGGTGAGTGCGGTACTGACGACGCAGGAGATCGCCTCCGCGTTCCACGTCGGCTCTCACGGCTCTACCTACGGCGGTAACCCGCTGGCGAGCGCCGTGGCGGGCGCCGCATTCGACATTATCAACACGCCGGAGGTGTTGAACGCCGTGAGCGCGAAGCGCGAGCTGTTCGTAAAACACCTGCAAAAGATTGATGAGCAGTACGACGTGTTCAGCGAAATCCGCGGGATGGGGCTGTTGATTGGCGCCGAGCTGAAGCCGCAGTACAAGGGCCGCGCGCGTGATTTCCTGCACGCCGCCGCGCACGAAGGGGTGATGGTGCTCAATGCCGGGCCGGACGTGATGCGCTTTGCGCCGTCGCTGGTGGTGGAAGACAGGGATATTGAGGACGGGTTAACCCGCTTTGCCGCGGCGGTCGCGAAGATCGTAAAAGGCTAATACGGCGTCCGCTTTAACACGCGCGTTAACCAAACGCCATGATGCGGACGCTGACGCCATGCCACCGATGAAATGGTGTGCATGGTGTTCAGATGCCCGAGAACGCGCTGCAAATGCTGCTCCAGCGTGCTCATTGGCCCGTGGGTCAACGTCTCCGGCGCTTCCAGAATGTTCGAATCTCCCGACTCACCCGGCGAGTCATACTCCAGACGCTGCTGACAGCGCTGCAGCGCAATTTCACACGACTGCAAATAGCGCTGCGCCAGATCCGGCGTCAGCATCGTGTGCTCGCGCGCCAGCGTGGTCATGGCGTTAATGTGCTCGACGATAAACTGGCTGTGCGTCACCCAGAGCTTCATGTCTGCAAGATAGTGCGAGTTAAAGCCCGGCTCCTGCATCGCCTGGTTGAGTGAGTTAAACAGGGCGTTGTGCGCCTGGTTGACCTTCATTCGCTGATAGGCCAGCGGGGAGGGCTGCGGGTCGTCGCTCAGGATCAGGCGAATGGCCTGCTGGTCGGCTTCCAGGGCATCGTGGGCGTTCTGGCGCAGCAGTCCGCTTTGCCACTGCGGCCACAGCCAGACCATGCCGCCAAAGGCAATCAGACAGCCGATCAGGGTATCAATCAGCCTGGCGACAATAAACTGTTCGCCATTGAGCGTGAGCAGCTGCAGGGTATATACCGCCGTCACCGTAAAGCCCACCATCGCCCAGCCGTAGTTTTTGCGGATAATCAGGTAGCTCACCAGCGTAACCGCCAGCATGCCTGCCAGGGTATAGCCTTCCGGCACGTGGAAGTGCAGCGTCACGCCCGCAATGATCAGCCCGGCCATCGTTCCGCCAGCCCGATGCAGAATACGCACCCGCGTGGCACCGTAGCCGTTCTGGGTGACAAAGAGCACGGTCATTAAGATCCAGTAGGGTTTCGGCAGGTGCAGCGCCATGCCCATCAGGCTGGCGGTACTGAGCATAACGCTAATCCTTGCGGCGTTGCGCAGGGCGGACGATTTAAGAGAAAGATAGCTTTTGAGGGCGGGCAATAGCGGAAGCCGTTTCTGCTTATCCGCCATCAGGTCGCGGGGATAAAGCGGGCGCTGCGTGCGCAACACGCGGGCGATGCGGCTGAAGTGCCAGGCGGCAAACTGGCCGACGGGGTTATCCGGATGCTGACGGGCGATTTTCTCCAGCGCGCCCAGCTGCTTATCCATGTTAAAGCGCGTCGGGTAGCGGTGGTAGAGAATATCGTCGGCCAGCACCCGCAGGCGTGCGGACACGGTTTGCGCGTTCCAGCGGATCACCGCTTCGGCGTGGCTGCGCTCGACCAGCTTTTGCACCTCCTGCGGGTGGTGCAGGCTAACGGAGATATGCTCCTGCAGATCCAATCCGACCTGGAAGGTGCGCAGCAGCCGTTTGTACTCGTGGTTCTTGTTGGCGGCGAGCATATGCAGCTGCTGATAGCACTGGCTAATCAGATCCACCACCTTCTGCTGGCGCGTCAGCAGCGGCGGTAAGGACTTTTCCGGATCGGTATGCTGGGTGAGCAGGGTGTATTTGGCTTCGCAGTAATCCGCAAGCTGCACATAGAGCAGGCTCAGGGATTCACGCAGCGGCTGTTCGCGCCACAGCCAGAACCAGAACCAGTTAAACAGCCCGTACCACAATGTCCCCAGGGCGTAGATCAGCAGCGGCTCCCACACCGGCATATTCCCGGCGAGGCTCAGCGTGAAAATGGCCGCAATCAGCGAGGCGGGAAGCAGGCGGGCGTGCAGCGAACTGATTTCCGCCGTGACGCCGAGGGTCATCGCCAGCACGGTCAGGATCAGCGGCAGCGGGATATCACGAGCCAGTAACAGCTGTACGGCGAGGCTACAGCCCGCAAACAGGCAGCCGCCGATAATCAGGCGTTTGAAAAAGCGCTTATGCGGCGTGTCCAGACCGGCAATGTTGCAGCAGGCGGGCACGAGGGAAAACAGCAGGCCTTGCTGAAGATGTCCGAGGATCAGACCTATGGCCACAGGAAGACACAACACCAGCGTTTGTCGCAGTGCGTAGTTAACTTCCGGGTGATAGATCAGCCTGCGCCACATGGGGAGTAGAGACAAAAACGGCGTGACACCTTGCGATGGCACGCCGTTTAAGCGGAATTAACGCGTTCCGTAGACCACGATGGTTTTACCGTGGGCGGAGATCAGGTTTTGATCTTCCAGCATTTTCAGGATACGGCCCACTGTTTCACGGGAGCAACCGACGATCTGACCAATTTCCTGACGGGTAATTTTAATTTGCATGCCGTCCGGGTGGGTCATAGCGTCTGGCTGTTTCGCCAGGTTCAGCAGGGTTTGTGCGATACGGCCGGTAACGTCCAGGAAGGCGAGGTTACCCACTTTTTCTGACGTGACCTGCAGACGGCGCGCCATCTGGGAAGAAAGACGCATCAGGATGTCAGGGTTAACCTGAATCAGCTGACGGAACTTCTTGTAAGAAATTTCAGCCACTTCACATGCTGTCTTTGCACGAACCCAGGCGCTACGTTCCTGGCCCTCTTCAAACAGGCCCAGTTCACCGATGAAATCGCCCTGGTTCAGATAAGAAAGGATCATCTCTTTCCCTTCTTCATCTTTGATCAGCACTGCCACCGAGCCTTTAACGATGTAATACAACGTTTCCGCTTTTTCACCCTGGTGAATCAGCGTGCTCTTTGATGGGTACTTATGAATGTGGCAATGAGACAAGAACCATTCGAGAGTCGGGTCTGTTTGCGGTTTGCCAAGCACCATGCGCTGTTATCCTCTGTTATAAGCTGTCACCAGAGTCATCAGATGCATCCGGACTCTGGGGTTGCAATCGAATTCTTACCCATACCCTGGGAAGTCGGCTACCGTAACGTTTCGCAGCCAGTAAAGTTTGATGTCCTCTGCATACATGTGTAACGTCAATGTATTACTGTAGCATCCAGAGTGTTTTAGCATAGCTTTCGCCGCGTGTCTCCTGGTGTCTCGCTTCAGCATGATGCAGGTCGCCTTCCATTGCGAGAAATGTAACGCACGCGTAATCTGTCACCAAAAATGCAACGTTGGAGTTTAAGAATATGCAAGCGCGCGTGAAATGGGTTGAAGGTTTAACGTTCCTGGGCGAGTCCGCGTCAGGACACCAGATTTTGATGGACGGTAACTCCGGCGATAAAGCGCCAAGCCCAATGGAAATGGTGCTGATGGCGGCAGGTGGATGCAGCGCAATTGACGTGGTGTCGATTCTGCAAAAAGGTCGTCATGACGTCACGGATTGTGAAGTCAAACTCACGTCAGAACGTCGCGAAGAGGCGCCACGCCTGTTCACCCATATTAACCTGCACTTTGTGGTCACCGGTAAAGAGCTGAAAGACGCGGCGGTCTCGCGTGCGGTGGACCTGTCTGCGGAGAAGTACTGCTCTGTGGCGTTAATGCTGGAGAAAGCGGTAAAAATCACGCATTCGTATGAAGTGATCGAGGCCTAATTATTTGGGCATCGTGCGTGTTGATGCCCTCACCCTAACCCTCTCCCACAGGGAGAGGGAACATGTTCACGCGATCTGCTTCCCTTCCATCAGTCGCTCCACCAGCGGCGTCATGATGAGCTCCATCGCCAGCCCCATTTTTCCGCCCGGCACCACTAACGTATTCATGTGCGAAATAAACGAACCCTGCAGCATGGCCAGCAGCCAGGGGTAATCAATGCCGTCGAGGTTGCGGAAATGGATCACCACAAAGCTCTCATCCAGAGACGGGATACTTTTGGCGGCAAACGGGTTGGAGGTATCCACCGTCGGCACGCGCTGGAAGTTGATATGGGTGCGGGAAAACTGCGGCGTCAGGAAGTTAATGTAATCCTCCATGGAGCGCACCACGGAGTCCATCACCGCTTCGCGAGAATGGCCGCGCTCGCTCATGTCACGCGTCAGCTTCTGGATCCACTCCAGGTTAACGATAGGGACCACGCCGACCAGCAGATCCACGTGGCGGGCCACGTCGTGTTGAGGGGTGACCACGCCACCGTGCAATCCTTCGTAAAACAGGACGTCGGTGGGTTCCGGCAGCGGTTGCCACGGGGTAAAGGTTCCCGGCACCTGATTCCAGGGAACGGCTTCATCATAGGTATGCAGATACTTGCGGGACTGCCCTTTGCCGCTCTGACCGTACTCGATAAAGGTTTGTTCCAGCAGGCCGAAGTCATTGGCTTCCGGGCCGAAGTAGCTAATGTGTTTACCCGAATCGCGCGCCTTACGGATGGCCATGTCCATTTCCGGGCGCGTGTAGCGGTGAAAGCTATCGCCTTCGACCTCCGCCGCACGGAGATTCAGCTGGGCGAAAATCTTGCGAAATGCGAGGCTGGTGGTGGTGGTTCCCGCACCACTCGACCCCGTAACGGCAATAACCGGATGTCTGGCAGACATAGCAACTCCCTGACTGAAAAGGGTGGAAGATCAGCCGTGAAACGCGTTGCGGGGCATGATATTGACCGTCTCATGCAGTTCTGACCACACCAGCAGCACGTCGCCGCTTTTCAGCTGGCGCTTAACATCGTTGACCTTTTGCTCAAGCGAGCGTTCCTGTTCACCATAATCGGTGCCTTCGCGTAATACAAAGCTTTCAATCAGATTATCGAGCGTTTCGGGAGCCAGATCCTGCCAGGGAATAATCATTTTGCACCGTCCAGATAAGGAGTTAGCCAGTCAGGAATACGCGCCTCAAGCCACATTTTCGGGCGGCGCAGCGTGCCGCCGATAAACCCGACGTGGCCGCCGTGCTCGGTCAACTGATAGTGAACGTTGTCGGGCAGAAACTCCTGAGCGGGGATCGAATGATGATCCATAAACGGGTCATCTTTGGCATGAATAATCAGCGTCGGCTGCGTGATCTTGCTGAGCAGCGGCATGGCGCTACACTGACGATAATAGTCAATCGCATCGGCGAAGCCGTGGATTTTCGCGGTGATCAGGTCGTCGAACTCGCGAATACGGCGCACCTTTTTCAGCTGGCGGAGGCTGACCGGCAGGGTATCCGGGTAGGCCTTCAGCTTACGCGCCGCGTTGGCCTTCAGCAGGTTGAGCAGGTAGCGCTGATAGACGCGGGAAAAGCCTTTATCCATGTGGTAGCTGCACTGCTCCAGCATAAACGGCGCGGAGACAATGACGGCGGCATCCAGCGGTACGCTTTCGCCCTCTTTGGCCAGCAGACAGGCCAGCATATTTCCGCCCAGCGAGTAGCCCACCGCGGCGGTTGGCACGGTGCCAAAGTTGTCCCGCAGCCAGTGTAAAAACCACGTTCCGTCTTCGGTTTCACCCGAGTGATAAATGCGTTTCTGACGATTCGGTTCGCCGCTGCAGCCGCGAAAATGCATCACCACGCCCAGCCAGCCGCGCGCTTTTGCCGCCTCAATTAATCCATGCGCATACGGGCTGTGCAGGCTGCCTTCCAGGCCGTGAAAGACCACCAGACGCGGCTTATGGCGGGCCTGTTCCGGCGCTTCGCTCCAGGCGAGATCCAGAAAATCACCGTCTGGCAGGTCAAGCCGTTGCCAGTGCGGGGTGAACTGAACCTTGCGGCGGATCAGTCGCGGCAGCATGGTCTGCAGGTGGGGGTTAGCCACGCCGCGCATGGGCACGAACTCGGTGCTGTCTTCGGCCGCAATGTCGAAGTCTGATGGAATGATTTGGGTCATAAGGGCGATGCTGATTCTTGTCAGAAATTTACGGTACTTTCCGAATTGTACCCCGTTTAGCCTGGTTTTCCGAAACATGAACTGATCCCGATCACAAATCTTTACCTTGATTATTACTCTCAGGCTAATGATTCCGCTCTACGCTTAATTGATGCCTTTCTCACCAGAGCGCACACTTTACTCAACGTTAAGCAAATCAAAATGATTAGCTGAATCAGGAGGTTAATAATGTTATCTGGGCAAACACCCACCCGGCAATGGAACACGCGACGCAGCGAAAAAGCGCGTCGTCTGGCCTCCGTACCGGTGCAGGGCAAGGTACTGCCAACCGGCGATCTTGTCGCCATGCTGGAAAAATTAATCGCGCCTGGCGACAAGGTCGTTCTGGAAGGGAACAACCAGAAGCAGGCGGATTTCCTTTCCCGCTCGCTCGCCGAAGTGAACCCGCAAATTGTCCACGACCTGCATATGATCATGCCGAGCGTCGGCCGCAGCGAGCATCTGGACATCTTCGAGAAAGGCATCGCCCGCAAGCTGGACTTCTCCTTCTCCGGGACGCAAAGCCTGCGTATTTCGCAGCTGCTGGAAGACGGTCAGCTCGAAATCGGTGCGATTCACACCTACATCGAACTTTACTCACGCCTCTACGTCGACCTTTCGCCCAACGTGGCGCTGATTGCCGGTTTTAAAGCCGACCGCAAAGGCAACCTCTATACCGGGGCGAGTACCGAAGATACCCCGGCGCTGGTGGAAGCCGCCGCGTTCCACGACGGCATCGTCATCGCGCAGGTGAACGAGCTGGTGGACGACGAGTGCGAGCTGCCGCGCGTGGATATTCCGGGCTCCTGGATCGACTACGTGGTCGTTGCGGACAAACCGTTCTTTATTGAACCGCTGTTCACCCGCGACCCGCGCCTCATTAAGCAGGAGCATATCCTGATGGCGATGATGGCCATCAAAGGCATCTACGCTGAGCACCAGGTGCAGTCCCTGAACCACGGTATCGGCTTTAACACCGCGGCGATTGAGCTGCTGCTGCCCACCTACGGCGAACAGCTCGGCCTGAAGGGCAAAATCTGTAAACACTGGACGCTGAACCCGCATCCGACGCTGATCCCCGCCATTGAAAGCGGCTGGGTGGAGAGCGTGCACTGCTTCGGCGGCGAGCTGGGGATGGAAGAGTACATCCGCGCCCGTCCGGACGTGTTCTTTACCGGTGCCGACGGCTCAATGCGTTCCAACCGCGCCTTCTGCCAGCTGGCAGGCCAGTACGCGGTGGATATGTTCATCGGCTCTACGCTGCAGGTTGACGGTTACGCCAACTCCTCAACCGTAACCCGCGGTCGTCTTTCCGGCTTCGGCGGAGCGCCAAACATGGGCCATGACCCGCACGGTCGTCGCCACGCTACCCCGGCCTGGCTGAACATGATCACCGAGCCTGACCCGATGCAGCGCGGTAAAAAACTCGTCGTGCAGATGGTCGAAACCTTCCAGGCTGGCGTGAAGCCAACCTTCGTGGAAAAACTCGATGCCGTTGACGTGGCGAAAGCCTCCGGCATGCCGCTGGCACCGGTGATGATTTACGGCGATGACGTGACCCACGTGCTGACGGAAGAGGGGATTGCCTACCTCTACCGGGCGAAAGATCTGGAAGAGCGTCGGTCCATGGTTGCCGCCGTCGCGGGGATCACCGATATCGGCCTGGGCGTTGACGCCAAACGCGTGGCGGAACTGCGCCAGAGCGGCAAGGTGGTGTACCCGGAAGATATGGGGATTCGCCGCACCGACGCCACCCGCTCTCTGCTGGCTGCGGGCAGCGTGTCAGACCTCGTGGAGTGGTCCGGCGGTCTGTATAACCCACCTGCGAAATTCCGGAGCTGGTAATGAAACTTCTGCCCCAGATTCAGGTTGAAGGCGGTGCCGAATGGCTGGCGCGAACCGCCACGCAGTGTCTGATTGACGAAGCACGTTTAAGCCCGAAACCCGGTCTGGTGGACAGTCGGGGGAACGGCGCGCACCACGATTTATCCCTTGCGCTGATGGAGCGCTCCGCGCGCAGCCTGACCCCCACGTTTCAGGCGCTGGCGCAGCAGAGCTGGCTGCGTCCGGCAGATATTGCGCTTCGGCAAACCGTTGGCCGTCTTGGCCGCGAAGGCGAACAGCAGATGATGGCGGCCACCGACGGGGTGAATACCCATCGTGGCGCGATCTGGGCGCTGGGAGTGCTGGTGAGCGCGGTGGCGATGCTGGGCGGGAAGGCAACTGCGCAGGTCGTCGCGAATACCGCCGCTCAGCTGGCGAAACTCCCGGACGAGGCGGCACCGAAGGTGTTCAGCAAAGGTCTGCGCGCCACGCACCGCTACCGCGTGCCGGGCGCGCGCGAAGAGGCGCAGCAGGCGTTCCCGCACGTTATGCAGCGCGCACTGCCGCAGCTTCGCCTCAGCCGTCTGAACGGCAGCAGCGAGGCGCAGGCCAGGCTCGACGCGCTGATGGCCATCATGACCTCCCTCACCGACACCTGCGTGCTGTCGCGCGCCGGAATGGAGGGGCTGGACGCCATGCAGAACGGTGCCCGTGCGGTACTGAACGCCGGAGGCTGTGCAACGGCGGCGGGCCAGCAGGCGCTGGCGAGCCTGGACCGCCAGATGCTCTCGCTCAACGCTTCACCGGGCGGCGCTGCCGACCTGCTTGCCGCCACGCTGTTTCTCGACCGCGTCGAAACGCCTTATTCAAAGCATTAAGAGGAAGTTATGGAAAAAATTACATTGACCGTGCCAGCCAGCCGCGCGTTAAGCGGCAGGGCGCTGGCGGGCGTCGTCGGCTCCGGGGATATGGAGGTGCTCTTCACCGCCGAACCGGGCCAGACGCTAACCATTGATATCACCACCTCAGTCGACAACAGCCGTGGCCGCTGGGAGGCGCTGTTCAACCGCCTGCAGACCGTCAGCAGCCTGCCCGCAGGCAAACTGACCATTCATGACTTCGGCGCGACGCCGGGCGTGGCCCGCATTCGCATCGAACAGGTTTTTGAGGGGGTGAGCCATGCGTGATGACAGCAGCTTTATCGAACTAAAAGCGCGCCAGCGCGCGCAGGCCCTGCTGGATGACGGCAGCTACCGCGAACTGCTGGATCCGTTTGAAGGCATTATCTCTCCGTGGCTTGGGCCGCAGGGCATTGTCCCGCAGGCCGATGACGGCATGGTCGTCGCAAAAGGCACCATCAACGGTCAGCCTGCGGTCGTGGTCGCGATTGAAGGCGCGTTCCAGGGCGGCAGCATGGGCGAAGTGTCCGGTGCAAAAATGGCGGCGGCGCTGGAGCTGGCGGCGGAAGATAACCGTAACGGCATTCCGACGCAGGCAGTGCTGTGCCTCGAAACCGGCGGCGTGCGTCTTCAGGAGGCTAACCTCGGCCTCGCGGCGATTGCCGATATCCACGCCGCGATTGTAGACCTGCGTCGCTACACGCCCGTCATCGGGATTGTGGCCGGGACCGTGGGCTGCTTCGGCGGGATGTCCATTGCGGCAGCGCTGTGCAGCTACCTGATTGTGACCCGCGAAGCGCGTCTTGGCCTCAACGGCCCGCAGGTTATCGAGCAGGAGGCGGGCATTGAAGAGTACGACTCCCGCGACCGTCCGTTTATCTGGAGCATGACCGGCGGCGAAGTGCGCTATCAAAGTGGCCTGGTGGACGCGCTGGTGGGCGACGGCGTAAATGCGGTGAAGGCGGCGATGAACGACGCGATTGCGAAAGGCGTACCGGCGAAACACCGCACCGATAACTACGACGATTACCTGAACCGTCTGACGAATTTCGACACCCGCAAGCAGGCCGATGCCGAACAGATTAACGCGCTTTTTGCCCGGGAGGTGAAATGATGAGTAATTCAAAAAGCCGTGGCGAGCTGTGGCTGGAAACCCTCGCCCCGAACGCCAAACGTATCGAAGGGCTCTGCCCGTCCGTGCAGGCGGCAGACGGCGAGCTGAACGGTGAGGCGGTGCGCTTTGTGGCCGTGGTGCCGGATGCCAACAACCACTTCCCGCGGGCGGCGAAAGGTGAGGTCGGTCTGCTGGAAGGCTGGACGCTGGCGAAAGTGGTCAGCGAAACCGTCGCGGCGGATGCCGATAAAGCCGTGAAGCGCCCGATTGTGGCGGTGATCGACGTCCCGAGCCAGGCCTATGGCCGTCGTGAAGAGGCGTTTGGTATTCATCAGGCGCTGGCAGGAGCCGCTGCCGCGTATGCTAACGCGCGCCTGGCCGGTCACCCGGTGATTGGGCTTATCGTCGGCAAGGCGATGTCCGGCGCGTTCCTGGCGCACGGCTACCAGGCCAACCGTCTGATCGCCTTTAACGACAAGGGCGTGCTGATCCACGCGATGGGAAAAGAGTCTGCGGCGCGTATTACCCTGCGTACCGTCGAGGCGCTGGAAAAACTGGCGGCAACCATTCCGCCAATGGCCTACGACATCAGCAACTACGCCACGCTGGGGCTGCTCTCCAGCCTGCTGGATATCAGCAACCCGGATGCCCCGTCCGATCGCGATCTGGCGCAGGTGAAATCCACCCTGCAACAGGCCATCAGCGATGCCCGTCAGGATGCGACGCTTAAAAATCGTCTGGGTGCTGACAACCGCCGCAGCTCGGCGCTCGTACGCGAACGCATGCGAGCCAGCTGGTAAGTAAAAAAAAGACCTGCCAGAGATGCAAACCCCCGCGAGCGCGTCCGCTGCGCCCGCGTGGGAGCCTGCATCCTGAAAAATAATAAACATCGCACCAGTGCTAAAACTTTTTTTACTACAGGTGATTTATGACTTACGTAATTGTTCATGCTCTTGCACCGATTTTCGTCATCATGCTGCTGGGTTTCTGGGCCGGTAAGGCAAAGATGGTCGATAACAAAAACGTTTCCCTGCTCAATATCTTCGTGATGGATTTTGCACTGCCTGCCGCGCTGTTCAGCGCCACCGTGCAAACGCCGTGGACCGGCATCGTGGCGCAGTCGCCGCTGATTCTGGTGCTGACCCTGGCGATGTGGATCACCTATGCGGCCATCTACTTCCTCGCGACTAAAGTCTTTAAGAAATCCCCGCAGGACGCGGCAGTGCTGACCCTGACGGTAGCTTTACCGAACTACGCTGCGCTGGGCCTGCCGATTCTGGGCAGCGTGCTGGGTGAAGGATCTTCCACGTCGCTTTCCGTTGCGGTCTCTATTGCCTGCGGTTCGGTGCTGATGACCCCGTTCTGCCTGCTGATCCTGGAGCGTGAGAAAGCGCGCGCCGAGGGGAATAACTCTGGCTCAACGCTCTCCATGCTGCCGGTGCTGATGTGGCGCTCCATTAAGAAACCGATCGTGATGGGCCCGCTGCTGGGCGTGATTCTTTCCGCCATCGGGATCAAAATGCCGGAACTGGTGCTTGCGGCGATTAAACCGCTGGGGCTGTCGGCGACCGCTGCGGCGCTGTTCCTGACCGGGGTGATCCTCTCTGCCCGTAAGCTGCAGATCAACACCATGGTGATTACGTCCACCATCGCCAAGCTGCTGATTCAGCCCGCTATTGCCTGGGGTATTGTGCTGATCTTCGGTCTGCACGGCTCCGTGGCGATCACCGCTATCCTGATGATTGCGCTCTCCGCAGGCTTCTTCGGCGTGGTGTTCGGTAACCGCTTTGGCGTGCAGTCGCCGGATGCTGAAGCCGTGCTGCTGTTAAGCTCCGTACTGTGTATCCTGTCGCTGCCGCTGTTTATCTCGCTGACTTCAGGAATGTAATTATGACCACAACATTACGCCCGCACGACCTCATCTGGCTTACCGCGCGCGACGCGCTGGAAGGCATCACCGAATCCTGGGTGGAGGCGGCATGGCATACCGGCCTGCCGGTGGTGGTGCGGCGTGATGTTGATAGTGAAGGCCGCATTCCCGTTGGCGTGCGCGGATTGCGCCGCGACCAGCGGGCGGCAGGGTGGGTGAAGCCCGAAAACGTGCAGCGCGTGGTGTCGCCGGAAGACCTGTGCGCCACCGCCGATCTGCTTCGTTCGCCGTTTGTCACCCAGCCGCCGGTTCAGGTGGCGCTGCAGCTTGCGCAGCAGGCGTGGCCGTGGATGTGGGGGATCACTGGCAGCACCGGCTACGCGCTGGCGACCGGCATTCCGGTGATCCATGCCGACAGCGATCTCGATCTGCTGATCCGCGCCCCTGAGCCGATTTCCCCCGATGCTTTTACCGCATGGCAGTCGCAGCTTAGCCGCGCGCTGTGTCGGGCGGATACGCAGGTGGATACGCCCGAAGGGGGCTTTGCGCTGGCGGAGTGGCTGCGTGACGGCAAAACGCTGCTGAAAACCCGCCGCGGACCGCGCCTGGTGGCGGATCCGTGGCGCAGGGAGGAGTGATGAAAATACTGTTTACCTTTCCGGGACAGGGCACGCAGCATGAAGGCATGCTGCAAAATTTGCCGGGAACGACGCTGGCACAGGCACGCGAGGTGCTGGGCAGCGAAGTCGATACGCTGGATAGTGCAGCCTCACTCGCTCACACCCGTGCGGTTCAGCTGTGTCTGCTGATTTCAGGCGTGGCCTGGGGGCGCGAGCTGGAGCGTCGCGGCGTGACGCCGGATATCGTTAGCGGGCTGTCCATCGGCGCTTATCCGGCGGCGGTTATCGCGGGCGCGCTGGACTTTTCGGACGCGCTGAGGCTGGTGGCGCTGCGCGGTGACCTGATGGAGCAGGCGTACCCGCACGGCTACGGCCTGACGGCAATCATGGGCTTAACCCTGCCGCAGGTGGAAACGCTGATTGAAGGCACCGGAACCTATATTGCCAACCTGAACGCTGAAACGCAGATCGTGATTGCCGGAAGCGATGACGGGATGGCGCAGGTGGCGGCGCGAGCGCTGGCAAAAGGGGCGAACAAGGCCAAACGGCTGGCGGTAAGCGTGCCGTCGCACTGCGAGCTGCTGGCGAAACCGGCACAAAAGCTGGCGGCGGCGTTTGAGTCCGTCACGCTGGCTCGTCCACGCTGCGCGTACCTGAGCGGCAGTACCGGCCGCGTGCTCTGGCAGCCGGAAAAAATCGCCGACGATCTGGCGATGAACATGGCGCGAACCGTGCGCTGGCAGGAGGCGGTGATTTCCGCTAACGAGCGTGAAGCGCGGCTGGCAATTGAGATGCCGCCCGGCGGCGTACTGACCTGCCTGACGCGGCAGGCTGCGTGGGAAGGGGAGACCCTTTCGCTGGAGCGCAGCGGGGTAGACGTGGCGGTGCATCTGGCGAAGCGGCTTCGTGCGTGAGTTTTTTTGCCCGGTGACGGCTGCGCCTTACCGGGCCTACGGGTTCGGTTGTCTTGTTTTGTATCACACACTTTCCTGCAAACTGCGCGCATACATCCGCCCTTCGGCGGCTAATGCCCGCAGGCTCGGGTCCTGCTCGCGGTTGCGGGCAAAGACAATCGCGATCAGCTGCTGCATCTGGTACGGCTCCGCCAGCTTCAACAGCTGCACCGAATTCTCGTAGACCTTCTTCATCCTGCCCGGCATCAGCGTAAATCCAACGCCCGCCTGTACCAGGCTCAGCATCGAGAAAATGTCATTTACGCGCGTGACGATTTCCGGCTCGAACCCGGCGATATGAAACGCTTCCTGAAACCCTGCATACGTGGCGAACCCTTCTGCCAGAGCGACAAACTTCTGATCTTTGTAATCACGCAGATCCGCTGGCCCGCTGGTATCAAGCGTGGCGGAAGCCGGTGCGGCGAGGAAGATGTCGTCGTGGAAGAGCGGCAGAACCTCAAGGCTGTTGCGGTCGATGTCGCTTTCGGAGATGGAGATAAGAATCGCGTCCAGCGAGCCTTCATCCAGCATGTGCAGCAGGGTGTCGTTGGAGCCCATCGTCAGATCCATCTCCAGATCCGGACGGCGCAGCTTCATGCCCATAATCAGGCGCGGCACGGTTTCCAGCGTCAGGGAGTAGAGCGTGCCCACGCGCAGCCTCCCCTGGCCGATACCGGCGATTTTGCGCGACTCTTCCAGCCCGCGCTCCATCACCTGCATCACCTCCTGGCAATACTCCAGCAGCGTCCAGGCGGAAGGCAGGGCAATCAGGTTGCGCCCCTTGTGGGTAAAGAGCGGGCAGCGCACGTTCTCTTCCAGCGTGTGCAGCGCGCGGTGCACGCTGACGCCGCTCAGGCCCAGAGTTTCGGCGGTACGCGCGATATTCCCTTTCTCCATAAACGTCATGAAGATGCTGAGCTTGCGGAACGTAATCTCGCTCGTGATATCGAAACTCATAACCCTCCCGGCGTGTTATTCAGCCTGCAGCATCGCTTCCAGCTGTTCCTGCGCGTCGAGCCATGCCATCTCGCACTCTTCGAGGCTGGATTTGGTCTTCGCCTGCGTTTGCAGGCAGTCCGTCAGCTCAGCTTTGCGGCTCTGGTCATACAGACCGCTGTCGCCGAGCTTCTCTTCAACGATAGCCAGCGTGGCGTTGAGTTTTTCCATCTCTTTTTCGAGACGGGTAATCTCTTTACGCAGCGGCTGCGTCTGGGTGCGAAGCTCCGCTTCACGACGCTTCTGGTCTTTACGCGCCTGCGCGCTGTTGGCGTTGTCCTTAGCTGACTCTTCCGGCTGGTTTTCCTGCTTCTGCACGTCCGTCAGCCACTGCTGGTAGTCTTCAAGATCGCCGTCGAACGGTTCGACTTTGCCGCCGTGCACCAGGTAGAGATCGTCCGTGGTAGAGCGGATCAGGTGACGATCGTGCGAAACCACAACCAGCGCGCCTTCGAACTCGATCAGCGCTTCGGTCAGCGCCTGGCGCATGTCGAGATCCAGGTGGTTGGTCGGTTCATCGAGCAGCAGCAGGTTCGGGCGCTGCCAGACGATCAGCGCCAGCACCAGACGGGCTTTTTCACCGCCGGAGAAACGCTCGGTGTTTTCAGTCACCTTATCGCCCTGGAAGCCGAAGCCGCCGAGATAGTCGCGCAGCTTCTGCTCCATCTCCTGCGGCGCCAGGCGCGCGAGGTGCTGAATCGGCGATTCATCCGCGCGTAAAAATTCCAGCTGATGCTGGGCGAAGTAGCCCAGCTTGATGCCCTTCGCCAGGCCGATTTCACCGCTGACCGGGTTAAGCTCGCCCGCCAGCAGCTTGATCAGCGTTGATTTACCGGCACCGTTACGCCCCAGCAGGCCAATGCGTGAACCCGGGACCAGGTTGAGCTTGATGGAGTCGAGAATAATGCGGTCGGCATAGCCCGCGCTCACTTTTTCCATCTTCAGGAGCGGGTTTGGCAGGCTTTCCGGCTCGCGGAAGCTGAAGTGGAACGGGTTATCCACGTGCGCCGGGGCAATCATCTCCATGCGTTCCAGCATCTTGATGCGGCTCTGGGCCTGCTTGGCTTTTGAGGCTTTGGCCTTAAAGCGATCCACGAAGCTCTGCAGGTGCGCCACGCGCTGCTGCTGGCTTTCGTACATGGACTGCTGCTGGGCAAGACGCGTCGCGCGCTGGCGCTCGAAGGAGCTGTAGTTGCCGGTGTACTCGAACATCGTTTGCTGTTCGATATGAATGATTTTATCCACCACCGGGTCGAGGAAGTCGCGGTCGTGGGAGATCAGAATCAGAGTGCCCTGATAGCTCTTGAGCCACTTCTCCAGCCAAATAACCGCATCGAGATCGAGGTGGTTGGTCGGTTCATCGAGCAGCAGCAGGTCAGAGCGGCAGATCAGCGCCTGCGCCAGGTTGAGACGCATACGCCAGCCGCCGGAGAAGTCGCTGACCGGGCGTTCCAGCTGTTCATTGCTGAAGCCCAGGCCGTGCAGCAGGCTGGAGGCGCGGGAGCGAATGGTCCACGCGTCGATAGCGTCCAGCTTGCCGTGAACGGTGGCGATGGCGTGGCCGTCGTTGCGCTCGTTCGCGGCGTTGAGTTCCGCCTCGAGCTTACGGTATTCACGGTCGCCGTCGATAACATAGTCGAGCGCCGGTTCACTCAGCGCAGGCGTCTCCTGGTTTACCCAGGCAAGCTGCCAGTTCCCCGGGAAGGTAAAGTTACCGCCGTCAGCGCTAATCTCGTTTTTCAGCAGCGCCAGCAGGGTGGATTTACCGCAGCCGTTTTTGCCGACCAGGCCCACTTTTTGGCCTGGGTTGATGGTAGCAGTGGCGTTATCCAGCAGGACGCGCACGCCGCGACGAATTTGTAACGAGGAGAAAACAATCATAGAAGCGCCGTATGTTCCGACTATGTTAATTTGTCATTATGATAATGTAAGGTGTGGGCCATTTTCCGCACCGGGCCGCCATGGTAGCCCAAAACAACGACGATACACAAAAACAGAAACAAGACCGGGAGGGGAATGATGTCTCAGACAGCAAAAGTGCTGCTGCTGTATGCCCATCCGGAATCTCAGGACTCGGTGGCAAACCGGGTGCTGCTTAAGCCGGCCACACAGCTCAGCAACGTGACGGTGCACGATCTCTACGCGCACTATCCTGATTTCTTTATTGATATCCCTTACGAGCAGGAGCTGCTGCGTCAGCATGACGTGATTGTGTTCCAGCATCCGCTTTATACCTACAGCTGTCCGGCGCTGCTCAAAGAGTGGCTGGACCGCGTGCTGAGCCGGGGCTTCTCCAGCGGGGTGGGGGGCAACCAGCTGGCGGGAAAGTACTGGCGTAGTGTGATTACGACCGGTGAACCCGAAAGCGCTTACCGTCACGACGGGCTGAATCGTTATCCGATGAGCGACATTCTGCGGCCTTTCGAGCTGACGGCGGCGATGTGCCGTATGCACTGGATGAGCCCGATTATTGTCTACTGGGCGCGGCGACAGGATCCGAAAGAACTGGCAAGCCACGCCAGAGCCTACGGTGAATGGCTGGCGTCACCCATTCCGGCAGGAGGTCGTTAATGGAAGGATCGAATTTGCTCCTCGCCGGGGTGCTGTTTTTATTTGCGGCCGTCGTTGCGGTGCCGCTTGCTGCACGTATTGGTATCGGTGCGGTGTTGGGTTATCTGCTGGCGGGGATCGCGATTGGTCCCTGGGGACTGGGATTCATCAGCGATGTAGATGAGATTCTCCATTTCTCCGAGCTGGGCGTGGTGTTCCTGATGTTCATCATCGGCCTGGAGCTGAATCCTTCGAAACTGTGGCAACTCCGACGCTCTATCTTTGGCGTGGGCGCCGCGCAGGTGTTGTTCAGCGCCGCGATCCTGGGCGGCCTGCTAATGCTGACCCACTTTTCATGGCAGGCGGCGGTGATTGGCGGGATAGGCCTTGCGATGTCCTCCACGGCGATGGCGCTGCAGCTGATGCGTGACAAAGGGATGAATCGCAACGAAGCCGGTCAGCTGGGCTTTTCGGTGCTGCTGTTCCAGGATTTGGCGGTGATCCCGGCGCTGGCGCTGGTACCGCTGCTGGCGGGATCCGGGGACGATCATTTCGACTGGGCTAAAATCGCCATGAAGGTGCTGGCCTTCGCGGGCATGCTGATCGGCGGTCGTTTCCTGCTACGTCCCGTGTTCCGCTTTATTGCCGCGTCGGGCGTTCGCGAGGTATTTACCGCCGCGACGCTGCTGCTGGTGCTGGGATCGGCGTTATTTATGGACGCGTTGGGGCTGTCGATGGCGCTCGGGACCTTTATCGCCGGGGTGCTGCTGGCGGAGAGCGAGTATCGTCACGAGCTGGAAATTGCCATCGATCCCTTCAAAGGGCTGCTGTTAGGCCTGTTCTTTATCTCGGTGGGGATGGCGCTCAACCTTGGCGTGCTCTATACCCATCTGCTGTGGGTGATAGTGAGCGTTGCCATCCTGGTGGCGGTGAAGACGCTGGTGCTGTACGTCATGGCACGTATCTACGGGCTGCGCAGTTCGGAACGCATGCAGTTTGCCAGCGTGTTAAGCCAGGGGGGCGAGTTCGCGTTTGTGCTGTTTTCGACCGCCTCCTCCCAGAAGCTGTTTAAAGACGATCAGATGGCGCTTTTGCTGGTGACGGTCACGCTGTCTATGATGACCACGCCGCTGCTGATGAAGCTGGTGGATAAACTGCTGTCGCGCCGCCTGAACCCGACGGACGATGAAGACGAAGCGCCGTGGGTGGAAGACGACAAGCCGCAGTTGATTGTGGTGGGCTTTGGCCGTTTCGGACAGGTGATTGGACGCCTGCTGATGGCGAACAAAATGCGCATTACGGTACTGGAGCGGGATATCAGCGCGGTCAACCTGATGCGCAAATATGGCTATAAGGTGTATTACGGCGATGCCACCCAGCTCGAGCTGCTGCGCTCGGCGGGGGCGGAAGCGGCAGAGTCCATCGTGATTACCTGTAACGATCCGGAAGACACGATGAAGCTGGTGGAGCTGTGTCAGCAGCATTTCCCGCATCTGCATATTTTGGCGCGTGCGCGGGGACGTGTTGAAGCTCACGAACTGTTGCAGGCGGGTGTGAAACACTTCTCCCGTGAGACGTTCTCCAGTGCGCTGGAGCTGGGCCGCAAGGCGCTGATCTCGCTCGGTATGCATCCGCATCAGGCGCAGCGCGCCCAGATGCACTTCCGCCGGCTGGATATGCAAATGTTGCGCGAGCTGATGCCGGTACATACTGATACTGAGCAGATCTCCCGCGTGCGGGAAGCGCGTCGCGAGCTGGAGGAGATCTTCCAGCGAGAGATGCAGCAGGAACGACGCCAGCTTGATGGCTGGGATGAATTTGAATAAAGGGTAACGAAAGATGGCTGTACGTAAACGCTTTATTGCGGGTGCAAAATGCCCGACCTGCCAGGCGCAAGATACCCTGGCGATGTGGCGGGAAAATAATATTGATGTTGTTGAGTGTGTTAAGTGCGGTCACCAGATGCGTGAGGCCGATAAAGAGGCCCGCGATCACGTTCGCAAAGAAGAGCAAGTTATCGGGATTTTTCATCCGGACTAGCGATATGCCCTGAGTTTTTTTAAGCTAAAGGGTACACGGGTGCAGATTTCCGCTACAATCTGCGCCAGCAATTTTCCCACGCTCAGGAGATATCATGAAAGTAGCAAAAGACCTGGTGGTCAGCCTGGCCTATCAGGTACGTACAGAAGACGGTGTGTTGGTTGATGAGTCTCCGGTGAGTGCGCCGCTTGACTACCTGCATGGTCACGGCTCCCTGATTTCTGGCCTGGAAACCGCGCTGGAAGGTCATGAAGTTGGCGACAAATTTGACGTTGCTGTGGGCGCGAACGACGCTTACGGTCAGTATGACGACAACCTGGTTCAGCGCGTTCCTAAAGACGTGTTCATGGGCGTTGACGAACTGCAGGTTGGCATGCGCTTCCTGGCTGAAACTGACCAGGGCCCGGTTCCTGTTGAAATCACCGAAGTGGAAGATGACCACGTCGTGGTTGACGGTAACCACATGCTGGCTGGCCAGAACCTGAAGTTCAACGTAGAAGTTGTTGCGATCCGTGAAGCGACCGAAGAAGAGCTGGCTCATGGCCACGTTCACGGTGCGCACGGTCACGACCATGACCACGATCACGGCCACGACGGCTGCTGCGGTGGTCACGGCCACGACCATGGTCACGACCACGATCACGGTAAAGGTGGTTGCGGTAACGGCGGCTGCGGCTGCCATTAATTCCGTCATGCGGAAAATAAAAAAGCGGGATAATCCCGCTTTTTTTACGCCTCAATAATGAGGAGGTGGCGTCTCTTCTGACTGAGAGGCGATGTGCGATGACTGCGTTGCCTTCACTTTTTCAGTGAGCAGGCGCATCAGATCCCGCAGTTTTGCCATTTCGAGCTCATGTGCGGTCACGGTCTGGTTTAGCTCTTCGATGGTGATGTCCTGAAAAGCCAGGCGGCTTTCCAGCTCAGCCAATCTCGCTTCTATTGCTGTATCCTTCATCATTCACCTCGTTTATTTCAGATTCGCCATAATGGCCCTGCGGCGGCGCAGTTTAACTGAGTTTATCCTTAAGTACAGTCCGCATCCCTTTGGCAGGAAACTTATTTAAACAAAAATAGTCTGAAAAGTGGCGAGAATTGGAAGTGTCTGTCTGTAGATTTCTTCCGCAACGTTTTATAGTACGTCACTCATTTACGTTTAACGCTGGGGTGAGAGTCCCCAGGCCCTGGAGATATGGATGAAATCACTGTTTAAAGTAACGCTGCTGGCGACCACGATGGCCGTTGCGCTGAACGCGCCGCTGTCATTCGCTGCTGATACTGCTGCGAAGCCTGCTGCTACTGCAGACAGCAAAGCGGCGTTCAAAAATGACGACCAGAAATCCGCCTACGCACTGGGCGCATCTCTGGGTCGTTACATGGAAAACTCTCTGAAAGAACAAGAGAAACTGGGCATCAAACTGGATAAAGCTCAGCTGATCGCGGGCGTTCAGGACGCATTTGCAGATAAGAGCAAGCTGTCTGACCAGGAAATTGAACAGACTCTGCAGGCGTTTGAAGCGCGCGTGAAGGGTGCCGCGCAGACTAAGATGGACGCGGACGCCAAAGACAACGAAGCGAAAGGCAAAGCCTACCGCGATACCTTTGCTAAAGAGAAGGGTGTGAAAACCTCTTCTACTGGTCTGGTGTACAAAGTTGAGAAAGAAGGCACCGGCGATGCGCCTAAAGACAGCGACACCGTTGTTGTGAACTACAAAGGTACGCTGATCGACGGTAAAGAGTTCGACAACTCTTACACCCGCGGTGAGCCGCTCTCCTTCCGTCTGGACGGCGTTATCCCAGGCTGGACTGAAGGCCTGAAAAACATCAAGAAAGGCGGCAAGATTAAGATGGTTATCCCACCAGATCTGGCCTACGGCAAAACCGGCGTTCCGGGTATCCCTGCCAACTCTACGCTGGTCTTTGACGTAGAGCTGCTGGACATCAAACCGGCACCGAAAGCGGATGCCAAAGCAGACGCGCCGGCTGACGATAAAGCCGCTGCTGCTAAGAAGTAATGCTGTAAAAAAACCGCCGCCTTTAAGGCGGCGGTTTTTTATTGTGGGGCAGATATAATTAACACTGGAAAGCGTTAGGCACGCTGTATTAATTTAGTTGTCCGTGTAGATAATGAGCCTGCCCTGAAAACCTAACGACAGGCTCCTGAAAAGGAGTGTTTTTTTCATGTCCAGGTCGCTTTTAACCAACGAAACCAGTGAACTTGATTTGCTGGATCAACGTCCTTTCGATCAGACCGACTTCGATATTCTGAAATCCTATGAAGCGGTAGTGGACGGGTTAGCGATGCTCATTGGCTCCCACTGCGAAATCGTATTGCACTCCCTGCAAGATCTGAAGTGTTCCGCCATCCGCATTGCGAATGGTGAGCATACTGGCCGTAAAATTGGTTCGCCAATTACCGACCTTGCATTGCGTATGCTGCATGACATGACCGGCGCGGACAGCAGCGTCTCCAAATGCTATTTCACCCGCGCCAAAAGCGGCGTGCTGATGAAATCAGAAACCATCGCGATTCGAAACCGCGAGCATCGTGTTATTGGGCTGCTGTGCATCAACATGAACCTTGATGTGCCATTCTCGCAAATCATGAGCACCTTTATTCCACCAGAAACGCCGGACGTTGGCTCTTCTGTTAACTTTGCCTCCTCCGTTGAAGATCTGGTGACGCAGACGCTTGAGTTTACGATTGAAGAGGTGAATGCCGATCGCAACGTCTCGAACAACGCCAAGAATCGTCAGATCGTGCTCAATCTCTATGAGAAAGGGATTTTTGATATTAAAGACGCCATCAACCAGGTGGCCGATCGTCTGAACATCTCCAAGCACACGGTCTACCTCTATATTCGCCAGTTCAAAAGCGGCGATTTCCTGGGACAAGACAAGTAATGCGTTTTGCGTTAATGGTGACAGGCCCGGCGTACGGTACTCAGCAGGCCAGCAGCGCGCTGCAGTTTGCGCATGCGCTACTGGCGGCCGGGCATGAGCTGGCGAGCGTCTTTTTCTATCGGGAAGGGGTGTATAACGCGAATCAGTTTACGTCACCGGCGAGCGATGAGTTCGATCTGGTGCGCGGCTGGCAGGCATTAAACGAAAAGCAGGGCGTAGAACTGCACATCTGCGTGGCGGCGGCACTGCGCCGCGGCGTGACCGATGCAACCGAAGCCGCGCGTCTTGGTTTATCGGGTTCTAACCTGCAGCCCGGTTTTTCGTTGAGTGGTCTGGGTGCACTGGCACAGGCGGCATTAACCTGTGACAGAGTGGTGCAATTTTGATGAAGCGCGTGGCATTTGTTTTTACCTCTGCGCCGCACGGCAGCGCTTCTGGTCGAGAAGGGCTGGATGCGTTACTTGCGACTTCCGCGCTGACCGAAGATATCGGTGTCTTCTTTTTGGGCGACGGCGTATTTCAGCTTCTGACGGGGCAACAGCCTCAGGCCATTCTGGCGCGTGATTACATCGCGACGTTCAAAGTGTTACCGCTTTACGATATCGAAACCTTCTATGTTTGTGCTGACTCTTTGGCCGCGCGTGGTTTAAACGAGGCAACGCCTTTCGTGCTGGATGCGACGGTCCTGTCTTCTGCTGCATTGCGCGAACACCTTTCCCACTACGACACTATTCTGACTTTCTGAGGCCGTCATGCTCCATACTCTGAGCCATTCACCATGGCAATGTGATACCGACGCGTTACTGAGTATGCTGCGCGAAGGTGATGACCTGCTGCTGATTCAGGATGGCGTGCTTGCCGCACTGGAAGGCAGTCGTTTCGTTGAAATTCTCACGAATGCCCCCATAACAGTCTCTGCGCTGAAAGACGATCTGGATGCGCGGGGTCTTTCTGGTCAAATTTCAGCCAAAATTGACGTGGTTGGCTATACTGATTTCGTCAATCTTACTGTGACGCACGCCAGTCAAATGAACTGGTGATCTGAGATCGCTGTATATTTCTTGACACCTTTTCGACGTAGCCCTAAAATTTCGCGTCCTCATATTGTATGAGGTCGATTTATTACGTGTTTACGAAGCAAAAGCTAAAACCAGGAGCTATTTAATGGCAACAGTTAACCAGCTGGTACGCAAACCACGCGCACGCAAAGTTGCAAAGAGCAACGTGCCTGCGCTGGAAGCCTGCCCGCAGAAACGTGGCGTATGTACTCGTGTATATACCACCACTCCTAAAAAACCAAACTCCGCACTGCGTAAAGTATGCCGTGTGCGTTTGACTAACGGTTTCGAAGTGACTTCCTACATCGGTGGTGAAGGTCACAACCTGCAGGAACACTCCGTGATCCTGATCCGTGGCGGTCGTGTTAAAGACCTTCCGGGTGTTCGTTACCACACCGTTCGTGGTGCGCTCGACTGCTCAGGTGTTAAAGACCGTAAGCAGGCTCGCTCCAAGTACGGCGTGAAGCGTCCTAAGGCTTAATGGTTCTCCGTTAAGTAAGGCCAAACTGATTTATCTTAATGTCACACTAAACTCTTTGAGTTTTGGACAATCCTGAATTAACAACGGAGTATTCCCATGCCACGTCGTCGCGTCATTGGTCAGCGTAAAATCCTTCCAGATCCGAAATTCGGATCAGAACTGCTGGCAAAATTTGTAAATATCCTGATGGTAGATGGTAAAAAATCTACTGCAGAAGCAATCGTATACAGCGCGCTTGAGACCCTGGCTCAGCGTTCTGGTAAAAATGAACTGGAAGCTTTCGAAGTCGCTCTCGACAACGTTCGCCCAACTGTAGAAGTTAAGTCCCGCCGCGTTGGTGGTTCTACTTATCAGGTTCCAGTTGAAGTTCGTCCGGTTCGTCGTAATGCTCTGGCAATGCGTTGGATCGTTGAAGCTGCTCGTAAACGCGGTGATAAATCCATGGCTCTGCGTCTGGCGAACGAACTTTCTGATGCTGCAGACAACAAAGGTACTGCAGTTAAGAAACGTGAAGACGTTCACCGTATGGCAGAAGCCAACAAGGCGTTCGCACACTACCGTTGGTAATCCCTTCGGAGTATTAGTCACCAGGCGGGCGCTTCAGAGAAGCCGCCCGCTCTGGGTAACTTAACTGAACGCCTAAAGATATAAACGAGGAATCAAATGGCTCGTACAACACCCATCGCACGCTACCGTAACATCGGTATCAGTGCGCACATCGACGCCGGTAAAACCACTACTACCGAACGTATTCTGTTCTACACCGGTGTAAACCATAAAATCGGTGAAGTTCATGACGGCGCAGCCACCATGGACTGGATGGAACAGGAGCAGGAGCGTGGTATTACTATCACCTCCGCAGCGACTACTGCATTCTGGTCAGGTATGGCTAAGCAGTACGAACCGCATCGCGTAAACATCATCGACACCCCGGGCCACGTTGACTTCACCATCGAAGTAGAACGTTCCATGCGTGTTCTTGACGGCGCGGTAATGGTTTATTGCGCAGTTGGTGGTGTTCAGCCACAGTCTGAGACCGTATGGCGTCAGGCGAACAAATATAAAGTTCCACGCATCGCGTTCGTTAACAAAATGGACCGTATGGGTGCTAACTTCCTGAAAGTTGTTGGTCAGATCAAATCCCGTCTGGGCGCGAACCCTGTTCCGCTGCAGCTGGCTATTGGTGCTGAAGAAGGCTTCACCGGCGTTATCGACCTGGTGAAAATGAAAGCCATCAACTGGAACGATGCAGACCAGGGCGTTACCTTCGAATACGAAGATATCCCGGCTGAGATGCAGGACCTGGCTGACGAATGGCACCAGAACCTGATCGAATCCGCTGCTGAAGCTTCTGAAGAGCTGATGGAGAAATACCTGGGTGGTGAAGAACTGACTGAAGAAGAGATCAAAAAAGCTCTGCGTCAGCGCGTTCTGAACAACGAAATCATCCTGGTAACCTGTGGTTCTGCGTTCAAGAACAAAGGTGTTCAGGCGATGCTGGATGCGGTAGTTGACTACCTGCCATCCCCGGTTGACGTTCCTGCGATCAACGGCATCCTGGACGACGGTAAAGATACTCCGGCTGAGCGTCACGCAAGCGACGAAGAGCCATTCTCTGCACTGGCGTTCAAAATTGCTACCGACCCATTCGTGGGTAACCTGACCTTCTTCCGCGTTTACTCTGGTGTGGTTAACTCCGGTGACACCATCCTGAACTCCGTGAAAACGGCGCGTGAACGTTTTGGCCGTATCGTACAGATGCACGCTAACAAACGTGAAGAGATCAAAGAAGTTCGTGCGGGCGACATCGCTGCAGCTATCGGTCTGAAAGACGTGACTACTGGTGACACCCTGTGTGACCCAGATCACCCGATCATTCTGGAGCGTATGGAATTCCCTGAGCCGGTAATCTCCATCGCAGTTGAACCAAAAACCAAAGCTGACCAGGAAAAAATGGGTCTGGCTCTGGGCCGTCTGGCGAAAGAAGACCCATCATTCCGCGTATGGACTGATGAAGAATCTAACCAGACCATCATCGCTGGTATGGGTGAACTGCACCTGGACATCATCGTTGACCGTATGAAGCGTGAATTCAACGTTGAAGCGAACGTGGGTAAACCTCAGGTTGCTTACCGCGAAGCGATTCGCGCGAAAGTTACCGATGTTGAAGGTAAACACGCTAAGCAGTCTGGTGGTCGCGGTCAGTACGGTCACGTTGTGATCGACATGTACCCACTGGAGCCGGGCTCTAACCCGAAAGGTTACGAGTTCATCAACGACATCAAAGGTGGTGTAATTCCTGGCGAATACATCCCAGCCGTTGATAAAGGCATCCAGGAACAGCTGAAAGCGGGCCCGCTGGCTGGCTATCCGGTTGTTGACATGGGTGTTCGTCTGCACTTCGGTTCTTACCACGACGTTGACTCCTCTGAACTGGCGTTTAAACTGGCTGCGTCTATTGCCTTTAAAGAAGGCTTTAAGAAAGCAAAACCAGTTCTGCTTGAGCCAATCATGAAGGTTGAAGTAGAAACTCCTGAAGAGAACACCGGTGACGTTATCGGTGACTTGAGCCGTCGTCGCGGTATGCTGCGTGGTCAGGAATCCGAAGTAACTGGCGTTAAGATCCACGCTGAAGTTCCGCTGTCTGAAATGTTCGGATATGCAACTCAGCTGCGTTCTCTGACCAAAGGTCGTGCATCATACACCATGGAATTCCTGAAGTATGATGATGCGCCTAACAACGTTGCTCAGGCCGTTATTGAAGCCCGTGGTAAGTAATCCACAGGATTAAAACCTAAGTCCCGTGCTCTCTCCACAGGGGAGAGCACTATAGTAAGGAATATAGCCGTGTCTAAAGAAAAATTTGAACGTACAAAACCGCACGTCAACGTTGGTACTATCGGCCACGTTGACCATGGTAAAACTACCCTGACTGCTGCAATCACTACCGTTCTGGCTAAAACCTACGGTGGTTCTGCTCGTGCATTCGACCAGATCGATAACGCACCAGAAGAAAAAGCACGTGGTATCACCATCAACACTTCCCACGTTGAATATGACACCCCGACTCGCCACTACGCACACGTAGACTGCCCAGGCCACGCCGACTATGTTAAAAACATGATCACCGGTGCTGCGCAGATGGACGGCGCGATCCTGGTTGTTGCTGCGACTGACGGCCCAATGCCTCAGACTCGTGAGCACATCCTGCTGGGTCGTCAGGTAGGCGTTCCTTTCATCATCGTGTTCCTGAACAAATGCGACATGGTTGATGACGAAGAGCTGCTGGAACTGGTAGAGATGGAAGTTCGTGAACTGCTGTCTCAGTACGATTTCCCAGGCGACGATACCCCAATCGTTCGTGGTTCTGCTCTGAAAGCGCTGGAAGGCGAAGCTGAGTGGGAAGCGAAAATCATCGAACTGGCTGGCTTCCTGGATTCTTACATCCCAGAACCAGAGCGTGCGATTGACAAGCCATTCCTGCTGCCAATCGAAGACGTATTCTCCATCTCCGGTCGTGGTACCGTTGTTACCGGTCGTGTAGAGCGCGGTATCATCAAAGTTGGTGAAGAAGTTGAAATCGTTGGTATCAAAGAGACTGCTAAGTCTACCTGTACTGGCGTTGAAATGTTCCGCAAACTGCTGGACGAAGGCCGTGCTGGTGAGAACGTTGGTGTTCTGCTGCGTGGTATCAAACGTGAAGAAATCGAACGTGGTCAGGTTCTGGCGAAGCCAGGCTCAATCAAGCCACACACCAAGTTCGAATCTGAAGTGTACATCCTGTCCAAAGACGAAGGCGGCCGTCATACTCCGTTCTTCAAAGGCTACCGTCCACAGTTCTACTTCCGTACAACTGACGTGACCGGTACCATCGAACTGCCAGAAGGCGTAGAGATGGTAATGCCAGGCGACAACATCAAGATGGTTGTGACTCTGATCCACCCAATCGCGATGGACGACGGTCTGCGTTTCGCAATCCGTGAAGGCGGCCGTACCGTTGGTGCGGGCGTTGTTGCTAAAGTTCTGGGCTAATTAATTATCCCTGAATAAAAAAAGGACGCTTCGGCGTCCTTTTTTGTTTTCTGCCGTTCAGTCACTGTCACAAAATTTCGCATTTTTTGCCTGCTCCCGCCCCGTATTGTGGCGCTTGTGCTATTGTAATCATAACCATTCTCACTTACACTTTGCGCATAATTTGAACGGGAGTCTCTATGTACGTTTGTTTATGTAATGGTGTAAGCGACAAGAAAATACGTCAGGCCGTTCGCCAGTTTCAGCCTCAGTCATTTCAGCAGCTACGCAAATTTGTTCCGGTGGGAAATCAATGCGGTAAATGCGTACGTGCTGCGCGCGAGATCATGCAGGACGAATTGATGCAGATCCCGGAATACAAAGAGATCGCGTAAGCGCCCATCTTTTTTTTGACATCCCTGTAGCCCGATCTACGCTTCAATGAGTGGAAGCGGAGGGACTATATAATGAAAGGTGATGTTAAAATCATAAGTTATCTCAATAAATTATTGGGAAATGAGCTTGTCGCAATTAACCAGTACTTTCTTCACGCGAGAATGTTCAAAAACTGGGGGCTTAAACGTCTGAACGACGTTGAGTACCATGAATCGATCGATGAAATGAAGCACGCCGATAAATATATCGAGCGTATTTTATTCCTTGAAGGCATTCCAAACCTGCAGGTCCTCGGAAAGCTGGGCATCGGAGAAGATGTCGAAGAGATGCTGCGTTCCGACCTCAGGCTGGAGCTTGAAGGCGCCAAAGATCTCCGTGAAGCCATTGCCTACGCAGACAGCGTACATGACTACGTCAGTCGCGATATGATGATCCAGATCCTGGCCGATGAAGAAGGCCACATTGACTGGCTGGAAACGGAGCTGGACTTGATTGCTAAAATCGGCCTGCAGAACTACCTTCAGTCGCAGATTAAAGTGGAAGAGTAACCACCGTCTTCCAACCTACGCATAAACCCGCTGCTGCCAGAAATGGCCCAAAAGGCAGTGGGTTTTTTAATGCCCCTTTATCAGGGGTGAATAACGAAAACACAAGAATGCTGAGTAGCGCCATAAGCGCAGCGAGTAATGCCAGTGCAGGCAGTATGCACCAGCCATGCCACGCGCCAAGCGCCGCCAGGTATTTTACATCGCCATATCCCATCCCTTCACGCCGGCAGATAAACCGATATCCCCAGTAGATAACGGCAAAGCCGATATATCCAGCCATCGCACCCGCCACAGCACTCGGCAGAAAATCAGGATGGATACAGAGCTGAAAGAGCAGGCCCGACCATAGCAGCGGGCAGAGAAATTTATCGGGAAGCAGTCCGTAGCGAATATCTGCACGGACAAGAAAGGCCGTCAGCGAAAAATAGACCAGCAAAAAGGGGAGGGTGGTTAGCATGGAGATGGCCTCAAAAGGGTTTGAGCGCATACTCGTCATAAGCGGCCTGGCCGGCAATCGACAAAAACGACAATTGCGTAGGGGCTCGAGACAAAGCATTGAGAAGGGATACATTGCGTAAAAAGTTGCGCGCCCTTACGCATACTGCGCCTCAGGCGCTTAATTTCTAAACGGCACTTGCGTCTTGCCCAGATTTACGTATAATGCGCGGGCTTGTCGTAATTGACGGCGGGTTCAATCTGAACCAGAGTAGCTCACTTTGTTACTCAACAATGCTCCCAATTGGGGAGCTACGTAAGAACGGTTACACTCTCCCATCAATCGTAATGGGTTTGAGGAGTAATCATTTTCGTTTATAAAATAATTGGAGCTCTGGTCTCATGCAGAACCAAAGAATCCGTATCCGCCTTAAAGCGTTTGATCATCGTCTGATCGATCAATCAACCGCGGAAATCGTCGAGACTGCTAAGCGCACTGGTGCGCAAGTCCGTGGTCCGATCCCGCTGCCGACCCGCAAAGAGCGCTTCACCGTTCTGATCTCCCCGCACGTCAACAAAGACGCGCGCGATCAGTACGAAATCCGCACTCACAAGCGTCTGGTTGACATCGTTGAGCCAACTGAGAAAACCGTTGATGCTCTGATGCGTCTGGATCTGGCTGCCGGTGTAGACGTGCAGATCAGCCTGGGTTAATCAGGTCATCGAGCGATTGAGAGGTTGATACAATGATTGGTTTAGTCGGTAAAAAAGTGGGCATGACCCGCATCTTCACTGAAGATGGCGTTTCAATCCCAGTAACCGTAATCGAAGTTGAAGCAAACCGCGTTACCCAGGTTAAAGATCTGGCTAACGATGGCTACCGCGCTGTTCAGGTGACCACTGGTGCTAAAAAAGCTAACCGTGTAACCAAACCAGAAGCGGGTCACTTCGCTAAAGCTGGCGTAGAAGCTGGCCGTGGTCTGTGGGAATTCCGTCTTGCTGAAGGCGAAGAGTTCACCGTAGGTCAGGACATTAGCGTTGAGCTGTTTGCTGACGTTAAAAAAGTTGACGTAACCGGTACCTCTAAAGGTAAAGGTTTTGCTGGTACCGTTAAGCGCTGGAACTTCCGTACCCAGGACGCTACCCACGGTAACTCCTTGTCTCACCGCGTTCCGGGTTCTATCGGTCAGAACCAGACTCCGGGCAAAGTGTTCAAAGGCAAGAAAATGGCAGGTCAGCTGGGTAACGAACGTGTAACCGTTCAGAGCCTGGACGTAGTACGTGTTGACGCTGAGCGCAACCTGCTGCTGGTTAAAGGTGCAGTTCCGGGTGCAACCGGTAGCGACCTGATCGTTAAACCAGCTGTGAAGGCGTAAGGGGATAGCAATGGAATTAGTATTGAAAGACGCGCAGAGCGCGCTGACTGTTTCCGAAACTACCTTCGGTCGTGATTTCAACGAAGCGCTGGTTCACCAGGTTGTAGTTGCTTATGCAGCTGGTGCTCGTCAGGGTACTCGTGCTCAGAAGACTCGTGCTGAAGTAACTGGTTCTGGCAAAAAGCCATGGCGCCAGAAAGGTACCGGCCGTGCGCGTTCAGGTTCTATCAAGAGCCCGATCTGGCGTTCAGGTGGCGTGACCTTCGCTGCGCGTCCACAGGACCACAGTCAAAAAGTTAACAAAAAGATGTACCGCGGCGCGCTGAAAAGCATTCTGTCCGAACTGGTACGTCAGGATCGTCTGATCGTTGTCGAGAAGTTCTCTGTTGAAGCGCCTAAAACTAAGCTGCTGGCACAGAAACTGAAAGACATGGCTCTGGAAGATGTGCTGATCATCACCGGTGAGCTGGACGAGAACCTGTTCCTGGCCGCACGTAACCTGCACAAGGTTGACGTACGCGATGCGACTGGTATCGACCCGGTTAGCCTGATCGCCTTCGACAAAGTCGTAATGACTGCTGATGCTGTTAAGCAAGTTGAGGAGATGCTGGCATGATTCGTGAAGAACGTCTGCTGAAGGTGCTTCGCGCACCGCACGTTTCTGAAAAAGCGTCTACTGCGATGGAAAAAACAAACACCATCGTTCTCAAAGTTGCTAAAGACGCGACCAAAGCAGAGATCAAAGCTGCTGTGCAGAAACTGTTTGAAGTCGAAGTCGAAGTCGTTAACACCCTGGTCGTTAAAGGGAAAGTTAAACGTCACGGACAGCGTATCGGTCGTCGTAGCGACTGGAAAAAAGCTTACGTCACCCTGAAAGAAGGCCAGAATCTGGACTTCGTTGGCGGCGCTGAGTAAGTCGGAGGAGTAATACAATGGCAGTTGTTAAATGTAAACCGACATCTCCGGGTCGTCGCCACGTAGTTAAAGTGGTTAACCCTGAGCTGCACAAGGGCAAACCTTTTGCTCCGTTGCTGGAAAAAAACAGCAAATCCGGTGGTCGTAACAACAATGGCCGTATCACCACTCGTCACATCGGTGGTGGCCACAAGCAGGCTTATCGTATTGTTGACTTCAAACGCAACAAAGACGGTATCCCAGCAGTTGTTGAACGTCTTGAGTACGATCCGAACCGTTCCGCGAACATCGCGCTGGTTCTGTACAAAGACGGCGAACGCCGTTACATCCTGGCCCCTAAAGGCCTGAAAGCTGGCGACCAGATTCAGTCTGGCGTTGATGCTGCAATCAAAGCAGGCAACACCCTGCCGATGCGCAATATCCCGGTTGGCTCTACCGTTCATAACGTAGAAATGAAACCAGGTAAAGGCGGTCAGCTGGCACGTTCCGCTGGTACTTACGTTCAGATCGTTGCTCGTGATGGTGCTTATGTCACCCTGCGTCTGCGTTCTGGTGAAATGCGTAAAGTCGAAGCAGACTGCCGCGCTACTCTGGGCGAAGTTGGCAATGCTGAGCATATGCTGCGCGTTCTGGGTAAAGCAGGTGCTGCACGCTGGCGTGGTGTTCGTCCTACCGTTCGCGGTACTGCGATGAACCCAGTCGACCACCCACATGGTGGTGGTGAAGGTCGTAACTTTGGTAAGCACCCGGTAACTCCGTGGGGCGTTCAGACCAAAGGTAAGAAGACCCGCAGCAACAAGCGTACTGATAAATTTATCGTACGTCGCCGTAGCAAATAATTTTAGAGGATAAGCCATGCCACGTTCTCTCAAGAAAGGTCCTTTTATTGACCTGCACTTGCTGAAGAAGGTAGAGAAAGCGGTGGAAAGCGGAGACAAGAAGCCCCTGCGCACTTGGTCCCGTCGTTCAACGATCTTTCCTAACATGATCGGTTTGACCATCGCTGTCCATAATGGTCGTCAGCACGTTCCAGTCTTTGTTACCGACGAAATGGTTGGTCACAAACTGGGTGAATTCGCACCGACTCGTACTTATCGCGGCCACGCTGCTGATAAAAAAGCGAAGAAGAAATAAGGTAGGAGGAAGAGATGGAAACTTTAGCTCAACATCGCCATGCTCGTTCTTCTGCTCAGAAGGTTCGCCTTGTTGCTGACCTGATTCGCGGTAAGAAAGTGTCGCAGGCCCTGGACATCCTGACCTATACCAACAAGAAAGCTGCGGTATTGGTCAAGAAAGTACTGGAATCTGCCATTGCTAACGCTGAACACAACGATGGCGCTGACATCGACGATCTGAAAGTCGCGAAAATTTTCGTAGATGAAGGCCCAAGCATGAAGCGCATTATGCCGCGTGCGAAAGGTCGTGCAGATCGCATCCTGAAGCGCACCAGCCACATTACTGTGGTTGTGTCCGATCGCTGAGACTCTGGAGACTAGCAATGGGTCAGAAAGTACATCCTAATGGTATTCGCCTGGGTATTGTAAAACCATGGAACTCTACCTGGTTTGCGAACACCAAAGAATTCGCTGACAACCTGGACAGCGATTTTAAAGTACGTCAGTACCTGACTAAGGAACTGGCTAAAGCGTCTGTATCTCGTATCGTTATCGAGCGTCCAGCGAAGAGCATCCGTGTGACTATTCACACTGCTCGCCCTGGCATCGTTATCGGTAAGAAAGGCGAAGACGTAGAAAAACTGCGCAAGGTCGTAGCGGATATCGCTGGCGTTCCTGCACAGATCAATATCGCTGAAGTTCGTAAGCCTGAACTGGACGCTAAATTGGTTGCTGACAGCATCACTTCACAGCTGGAACGTCGTGTTATGTTCCGTCGTGCTATGAAGCGTGCTGTACAGAACGCAATGCGTCTGGGCGCTAAAGGTATCAAAGTTGAAGTTAGCGGCCGTCTGGGCGGCGCGGAAATCGCACGTACCGAATGGTACCGCGAAGGTCGCGTACCGCTGCACACTCTGCGTGCTGACATCGACTACAACACCTCTGAAGCGCACACCACTTACGGTGTAATCGGCGTTAAGGTATGGATCTTCAAAGGTGAGATCCTGGGTGGTATGGCTGCTGTTGAACAACCGGAAAAACCGGCTGCTCAACCTAAAAAGCAGCAGCGTAAAGGCCGTAAATAAGGAGCGTCGCTGATGTTACAACCAAAGCGTACAAAATTCCGTAAAGTGCACAAAGGCCGCAACCGTGGTCTGGCGCAGGGTACGGATGTTAGCTTCGGCACTTTCGGTCTGAAAGCTGTTGGCCGTGGTCGTCTGACTGCACGTCAGATCGAAGCAGCACGTCGTGCAATGACCCGTGCAGTTAAGCGTCAAGGTAAGATCTGGATCCGTGTATTCCCGGACAAACCGATCACCGAGAAGCCGCTGGAAGTTCGTATGGGTAAAGGTAAAGGTAACGTGGAGTACTGGGTTGCCTTGATCCAACCGGGCAAAGTCCTTTATGAAATGGACGGTGTTCCGGAAGAGCTGGCCCGTGAAGCCTTCGGCCTGGCAGCAGCGAAACTGCCTATCAAAACCACCTTTGTAACTAAGACGGTGATGTAATGAAAGCAAAAGAGCTGCGTGAAAAAAGCGTTGAAGAGCTGAACGCTGAGCTGCTGAACCTGCTGCGTGAGCAGTTCAACCTGCGTATGCAGGCTGCAAGTGGCCAGCTGCAACAGACTCACCTGCTGAAGCAAGTGCGTCGCAATGTTGCACGCGTTAAGACTTTACTGACTCAGAAGGCGGGTGCGTAATGACCGATAAAATCCGTACTCTGCAAGGTCGTGTTGTTAGCGACAAAATGGAGAAATCCATTGTTGTAGCTATCGAACGTATTGTGAAACACCCGATCTACGGTAAATTCATCAAGCGTACGACCAAACTGCACGTACATGACGAGAACAACGAATGTGGTATCGGCGACAAGGTTGAAATCCGTGAATGCCGTCCACTGTCCAAGACTAAGTCCTGGACGCTGGTTCGCGTTGTAGAGAAAGCGGTTCTGTAATACAGTACGCCTTCTCAATACGAATAAACGGCTCAGCGATGAGCCGTTTATTTTTTCTACCCATATTGCAGAAGCGGTGTTATAATGCCGCGCCCTCGATATGGGGCTTTTTAACGGCTCTGATTTTAGAGTCTCAGGTAGTAGTTGACATTAGCGGAGCACTAAAATGATCCAAGAACAGACTATGCTGAACGTCGCCGACAACTCCGGTGCACGTCGCGTAATGTGTATCAAGGTTCTGGGTGGCTCGCACCGTCGCTACGCAGGCGTAGGCGACATCATCAAGATCACCATCAAGGAAGCAATTCCACGTGGTAAGGTCAAAAAAGGTGATGTGCTGAAGGCGGTAGTGGTGCGCACCAAGAAGGGTGTTCGTCGCCCTGACGGTTCTGTCATTCGCTTCGATGGTAATGCATGCGTTATTTTAAACAATAACAGCGAGCAGCCTATCGGCACGCGTATCTTTGGGCCGGTAACTCGTGAACTTCGTACTGAGAAGTTCATGAAAATTATCTCTCTGGCACCAGAAGTACTCTAAGGAGCGAATCATGGCAGCGAAAATCCGTCGTGATGACGAAGTTATCGTGTTAACCGGTAAAGATAAAGGTAAACGCGGTAAAGTAAAAAATGTTCTGTCTTCCGGCAAACTTGTCGTTGAAGGTATCAACCTGGTTAAGAAACATCAGAAGCCGGTTCCGGCCCTGAACCAACCAGGCGGCATCGTTGAAAAAGAAGCTGCTATTCAGGTTTCTAACGTTGCAATCTTCAATGCGGCTACCGGCAAGGCTGACCGTGTAGGCTTTAGATTCGAAGACGGCAAAAAAGTCCGTTTCTTCAAGTCTAACAGCGAAACTATCAAGTAATTTGGAGTAGTACGATGGCGAAACTGCATGATTACTACAAAGACGAAGTAGTTAACAAACTCATGACTGAGTTTAACTACAATTCTGTCATGCAAGTCCCTCGGGTCGAGAAGATCACCCTGAACATGGGTGTTGGTGAAGCGATCGCTGACAAGAAACTGCTGGATAACGCAGCAGCTGACCTGACAGCAATCTCCGGTCAAAAACCGCTGATCACCAAAGCACGCAAATCTGTTGCAGGCTTCAAAATCCGTCAGGGCTATCCGATCGGCTGTAAAGTAACTCTGCGTGGCGAACGCATGTGGGAGTTCTTTGAGCGCCTGATCACTATTGCTGTTCCACGTATCCGTGACTTCCGTGGCTTGTCCGCTAAGTCTTTCGACGGTCGTGGTAACTACAGCATGGGTGTCCGTGAGCAGATCATCTTCCCAGAAATCGACTACGATAAAGTCGACCGCGTGCGTGGTTTGGATATTACCATTACCACTACTGCGAAATCTGACGAAGAAGGCCGTGCTCTGCTGGCTGCCTTTGACTTCCCGTTCCGCAAGTAAGGTAGGGTTACTGAATGGCTAAGCAATCAATGAAAGCACGCGAAGTAAAGCGCGTAGCTTTAGCTGATAAATTCTTCGCTAAACGCGCTGAACTGAAAGCGATCATTTCTGATGTGAACGCTTCCGACGAAGATCGTTGGAATGCGGTTCTCAAGCTGCAGTCTCTGCCGCGTGATTCCAGCCCGTCTCGTCAGCGTAACCGCTGTCGTCAAACAGGTCGTCCACATGGTTATGTGGGCAAGTTTGGGTTGAGCCGTATCAAACTGCGTGAAGCCGCTATGCGCGGTGAAGTGCCAGGCTTGAAAAAGGCTAGCTGGTAATTACCAATTGAATCACGGGAGTAAAGACAGATGAGCATGCAAGATCCGATCGCGGATATGCTGACCCGTATCCGTAACGGTCAGGCCGCGAACAAAGTTGCGGTCACCATGCCTTCCGCCAAGCTGAAAGTGGCAATTGCCAACGTGCTGAAGGAAGAAGGTTTTATCGAAGATTTTAAAGTTGAAGGCGACACCAAGCCGGAACTGGAACTTACTCTCAAGTATTTCCAGGGTAAAGCTGTTGTAGAAAGCATTCAGCGTGTCAGCCGCCCAGGTCTGCGCATCTATAAGAAAAAAGATGAGCTGCCGAAAGTTATGGCTGGTCTTGGTATCGCAGTTGTTTCTACCTCTAAAGGTGTTATGACTGATCGTGCAGCGCGCCAGGCTGGTCTTGGTGGCGAAATTATCTGCTACGTAGCCTAATCGGAGGAAAGAATGTCTCGTGTTGCTAAAGCACCGGTCGTTATTCCTGCCGGCGTTGATGTAAAAATCGACGGTCAGGTTATTACGATCAAAGGTAAAAACGGCGAGCTGACTCGTACCCTCAACAAAGCTGTTGAAGTTAAACATGCAGATAACGCTCTGACCTTCGGTCCACGTGATGGTTTCGTGGATGGATGGGCTCAGGCTGGTACCGCGCGTGCCCTGCTGAACTCAATGGTTGTTGGTGTTACCGAAGGCTTCACTAAAAAGCTTCAGCTGGTTGGTGTAGGTTATCGTGCAGCTATCAAAGGGAATGCAGTAGGCCTGTCTCTGGGCTTCTCACACCCTGTTGAGCATCCGCTGCCGGCCGGTATCACTGCAGAATGTCCGACTCAAACTGAAATCGTGCTGAAAGGCGCTGATAAACAGCTGATCGGTCAGGTTGCAGCAGATCTGCGCGCCTACCGTCGTCCTGAGCCTTATAAAGGCAAGGGTGTTCGTTACGCCGACGAAGTCGTGCGTACCAAAGAGGCTAAGAAGAAGTAAGGTAACACTATGGATAAGAAATCTGCTCGTATCCGTCGTGCGACCCGCGCACGCCGCAAGCTCAAAGAGCTGGGTGCAACTCGCCTGGTGGTACATCGTACCCCGCGTCATATTTACGCACAGGTAATTGCACCGAACGGTTCTGAAGTTCTGGTAGCTGCTTCTACTGTAGAAAAAGCTATCTCAGAACAATTGAAGTACACCGGTAACAAAGACGCCGCTGCAGCTGTAGGTAAAGCTGTTGCAGAACGCGCTCTGGAAAAAGGCATCAGCAATGTTTCCTTTGACCGTTCCGGGTTCCAATATCATGGTCGTGTCCAGGCACTGGCAGATGCTGCCCGTGAAGCTGGCCTTCAGTTCTAAGGTAGAGGTGTAAGATGGCTCACATCGAAAAACAGGCTGGCGAACTGCAGGAAAAGCTGATCGCGGTAAACCGCGTATCTAAAACCGTTAAAGGTGGTCGTATTTTCTCCTTCACAGCTCTGACTGTAGTAGGCGATGGTAACGGTCGCGTTGGTTTTGGTTACGGTAAAGCGCGTGAAGTTCCAGCAGCGATCCAGAAAGCGATGGAAAAAGCCCGTCGCAATATGATTAACGTCGCGCTGAACAACGGCACCCTGCAGCACCCAGTTAAAGGTGTTCACACGGGTTCTCGTGTATTCATGCAGCCAGCTTCAGAAGGTACCGGTATCATCGCCGGTGGTGCAATGCGCGCCGTTCTGGAAGTTGCTGGGGTTCATAACGTTCTGGCCAAAGCATATGGTTCCACCAACCCGATCAACGTGGTTCGTGCAACTATTGATGGCCTGGAAAATATGAATTCTCCAGAAATGGTCGCTGCCAAGCGTGGTAAATCCGTTGAAGAAATTCTGGGGTAATTGACCATGGCAAAGACTATTAAAATCACTCAAACCCGCAGTGCAATCGGTCGTCTGCCGAAACACAAGGCAACGCTGCTTGGCCTGGGTCTGCGTCGTATTGGTCATACCGTTGAGCGCGAGGATACTCCTGCTGTTCGTGGTATGGTCAACGCGGTTTACTTCATGGTTAAAGTTGAGGAGTAAGAGATGCGTTTAAATACTCTGTCTCCGGCCGAAGGCTCTAAAAAGGCGGGTAAACGCCTGGGTCGTGGTATCGGTTCTGGCCTCGGCAAAACCGGTGGTCGTGGTCACAAAGGTCAGAACTCTCGTTCTGGCGGTGGCGTACGTCGCGGTTTCGAGGGTGGCCAGATGCCACTGTACCGTCGTCTGCCGAAGTTCGGCTTCACCTCTCGCAAAGCAGCGATCACAGCGGAAATCCGTCTGTCTGACCTGGCGAAAGTTGAAGGCGGCGTTGTAGACCTGAACACGCTGAAAGCAGCAAACATTATCGGTATCCAGATCGAGTTCGCGAAAGTGATCCTGGCTGGTGAAGTTTCTACTCCGGTAACTGTTCGTGGCCTGCGTGTTACTAAAGGTGCTCGTGCTGCTATCGAAGCTGCTGGCGGTAAAATTGAGGAATAAGTAGCAGATGGCTAAGCAACCGGGATTAGATTTTCAAAGTGCCAAAGGTGGATTTGGCGAGCTGAAACGCAGACTGCTGTTTGTTATCGGCGCGCTGATTGTGTTCCGTATTGGCTCTTTTATTCCGATCCCTGGTATCGATGCCGCTGTACTTGCCAAACTGCTTGAGCAACAGCGAGGCACCATCATTGAAATGTTCAACATGTTCTCTGGTGGTGCTCTCAGCCGTGCTTCTATCTTCGCATTGGGTATTATGCCGTACATTTCGGCATCTATTATTATCCAGCTGCTGACGGTCGTTCATCCGGCCCTGGCAGAGTTGAAGAAAGAAGGGGAGTCTGGACGTCGTAAGATTAGTCAGTACACCCGTTACGGTACTCTGGTGCTGGCAATATTCCAGTCGATCGGTATTGCTACCGGTTTGCCGAATATGCCTGGTATGCAGGGCCTGGTGTTAAACCCGGGCTTTGCATTCTACTTCACCGCTGTTGTAAGTCTGGTCACAGGGACTATGTTCCTGATGTGGCTCGGCGAACAGATTACTGAGCGTGGTATCGGTAACGGTATCTCAATCATTATCTTCGCCGGTATTGTTGCGGGCCTCCCGCCAGCCATCGCCCATACTATCGAGCAAGCGCGTCAAGGCGACCTGCACTTCCTCCTGTTGCTGTTGGTTGCAGTATTAGTATTTGCAGTGACGTTCTTTGTTGTCTTCGTTGAACGTGGTCAACGCCGCATTGTGGTGAACTACGCTAAACGTCAGCAGGGTCGTCGTGTCTATGCTGCACAGAGCACACATTTACCGCTGAAAGTGAACATGGCGGGGGTTATCCCGGCTATCTTCGCTTCCAGTATTATTCTGTTCCCGGCAACCATCGCGTCATGGTTCGGGGGCGGTACTGGTTGGAACTGGCTGACAACAATTTCGCTGTATTTGCAGCCTGGGCAACCACTTTATGTGTTACTCTATGCGTCTGCGATCATCTTCTTCTGTTTCTTCTACACGGCGTTGGTCTTCAACCCGCGTGAAACAGCAGATAACCTGAAGAAGTCCGGTGCATTTGTACCAGGAATTCGTCCGGGAGAGCAAACGGCGAAGTATATCGATAAAGTAATGACTCGCCTGACTTTGGTTGGTGCGCTTTATATTACTTTTATCTGCCTGATCCCGGAGTTCATGCGTGATGCAATGAAAGTACCGTTCTACTTCGGTGGGACCTCACTGCTTATCGTTGTTGTCGTGATTATGGACTTTATGGCTCAAGTGCAAACTCTGATGATGTCCAGTCAGTATGAGTCTGCATTGAAGAAGGCGAACCTGAAAGGCTACGGCCGCTAAATGGTCGCCTGAGAAGTTACGGAGAGTAAAAATGAAAGTTCGTGCTTCCGTCAAGAAATTATGCCGTAACTGCAAAATCGTTAAGCGTGATGGTGTCATCCGTGTGATTTGCAGTGCCGAGCCGAAGCATAAACAGCGCCAAGGCTGATTATTTCGCATATTTTTCTTGCAAAGTTGGGTTGAGCTGGCTAGATTAGCCAGCCAATCTTTTGTATGTCTGTACGTTTCCATTTGAGTATCCTGAAAACGGGCTTTTCAGCATGGTGCGTACATATTAAATAGTAGGAGTGCATAGTGGCCCGTATAGCAGGCATTAACATTCCTGATCAGAAACATGCTGTGATCGCATTAACTTCGATCTACGGCGTCGGCAAGACCCGTTCTAAAGCCATTCTGGCTGCAGCGGGTATCGCTGAAGATGTTAAGATCAGTGAGCTGTCTGAAGAACAAATCGACACGCTGCGTGACGAAGTTGCCAAATTTGTCGTTGAAGGTGATCTGCGCCGTGAAATCAGCATGAGCATCAAGCGCCTGATGGATCTTGGTTGCTATCGCGGTTTGCGTCATCGTCGTGGTCTGCCAGTGCGCGGTCAGCGTACTAAGACCAACGCACGTACCCGTAAGGGTCCGCGCAAACCGATCAAGAAATAATCGGGGTGATTGAATAATGGCAAAGGCACCAGTTCGTGCACGTAAACGTGTAAGAAAACAAGTCTCTGACGGCGTGGCTCATATCCATGCTTCTTTCAACAACACCATCGTTACTATTACTGATCGTCAGGGTAACGCATTGGGTTGGGCAACAGCCGGTGGTTCCGGTTTCCGTGGTTCTCGCAAATCCACTCCGTTCGCAGCTCAGGTTGCAGCAGAGCGTTGCGCAGAAGCCGTAAAAGAATACGGCATCAAGAATCTGGAAGTTATGGTTAAAGGTCCGGGTCCGGGTCGTGAATCTACTGTTCGCGCTCTGAACGCCGCTGGTTTCCGCATCACGAATATTACTGATGTGACTCCGATCCCTCATAACGGTTGTCGTCCGCCGAAAAAACGTCGCGTATAACGCTCCGTTTTTTAGGTTAGTTGGAGATAGAAAATGGCAAGATATTTGGGTCCTAAGCTCAAGCTGAGCCGTCGTGAGGGCACCGACTTATTCCTTAAGTCTGGCGTTCGCGCGATCGATACCAAGTGTAAAATTGAACAAGCTCCTGGCCAGCACGGTGCGCGTAAACCGCGTCTGTCTGACTATGGTGTGCAGTTGCGTGAAAAGCAAAAAGTTCGCCGTATGTACGGTGTGCTGGAGCGTCAGTTCCGTAACTACTATAAAGAAGCAGCACGTCTGAAAGGCAACACAGGTGAAAACCTGCTGGCTCTGCTGGAAGGTCGTCTGGACAACGTTGTATACCGTATGGGCTTCGGCGCTACTCGTGCTGAATCACGTCAGCTGGTTAGCCACAAAGCAATCATGGTAAACGGTCGTGTTGTTAACATCGCTTCTTATCAGGTTAAAGCGAATGACGTTGTTAGCATTCGTGAGAAAGCGAAAAAGCAATCTCGCGTGAAGGCCGCTCTGGAGCTGGCTGAGCAGCGTGAAAAGCCAACCTGGCTGGAAGTTGATGCTGGCAAGATGGAAGGTACGTTCAAGCGTCAGCCAGAACGTTCTGATCTGTCTGCGGACATTAACGAACACCTGATCGTCGAGCTTTACTCCAAGTAAAGCTTAGTACCAAAGAGAGGACACAATGCAGGGTTCTGTGACAGAGTTTCTAAAACCGCGCCTGGTAGATATCGAGCAAGTGAGTTCGACGCACGCCAAGGTGACCCTTGAGCCTTTAGAGCGTGGCTTTGGCCATACTCTGGGTAACGCACTGCGCCGTATTCTGCTCTCATCGATGCCGGGTTGCGCGGTGACCGAGGTTGAGATTGATGGTGTACTTCATGAGTACAGCACCAAAGAAGGCGTTCAGGAAGATATCCTTGAAATCCTGCTCAACCTGAAAGGGCTGGCGGTGAGAGTTCAGGGTAAAGATGAAGTTATTCTTACTCTGAATAAATCTGGCATTGGCCCTGTGACTGCAGCCGACATCACCCACGACGGTGATGTTGAAATCGTCAAGCCGCAGCACGTGATCTGCCACCTGACCGATGAGAACGCAGCTATTAGCATGCGTATCAAAGTTCAGCGCGGTCGTGGTTATGTGCCGGCTTCTGCCCGAATTCATTCGGAAGAAGATGAGCGCCCAATCGGCCGTCTGCTGGTCGACGCATGCTATAGCCCTGTAGAGCGTATTGCCTACAATGTTGAAGCAGCGCGTGTAGAACAGCGTACCGACCTGGACAAGCTGGTCATCGAAATGGAAACCAACGGCACAATCGATCCTGAAGAGGCGATTCGTCGTGCGGCAACCATCCTGGCAGAACAACTGGAAGCTTTCGTTGACTTACGTGATGTACGTCAGCCGGAAGTGAAAGAAGAGAAACCAGAATTCGATCCGATCCTGCTGCGCCCTGTTGACGATCTCGAATTGACTGTCCGCTCTGCTAACTGCCTCAAGGCAGAAGCTATCCACTATATCGGTGATCTGGTACAGCGTACCGAGGTTGAGTTGCTGAAAACGCCGAACCTGGGTAAAAAATCTCTTACTGAGATTAAAGACGTGCTGGCTTCACGTGGTCTGTCTCTGGGCATGCGCCTGGAAAACTGGCCACCGGCAAGCATTGCTGACGAGTAACCGGATCACAGGTTAAGGTTTTACTGAGAAGGATAAGGTCATGCGCCATCGTAAGAGTGGTCGTCAACTGAACCGCAACAGCAGCCATCGCCAGGCTATGTTCCGCAACATGGCAGGTTCACTGGTTCGTCATGAGATCATCAAGACGACCCTGCCTAAAGCGAAAGAGCTGCGTCGCGTAGTTGAGCCGCTGATTACTCTTGCCAAGACTGACAGCGTTGCTAATCGTCGTCTGGCATTCGCCCGTACTCGTGATAACGAGATCGTGGCAAAACTGTTTAACGAACTGGGCCCGCGTTTCGCGAGCCGTGCCGGTGGTTACACTCGCATTCTGAAGTGTGGTTTCCGTGCAGGCGACAACGCGCCGATGGCTTACATCGAGCTGGTTGATCGTTCAGAGAAAGCAGAAGCTGCTGCAGAGTAATCTGCAGTAACGTAAAAAAACCCGCTTCGGCGGGTTTTTTTATATCCGCGATACCCCCACTTCTCTACAATGTCTGTATCAATTCTGTTCATCCCCTGGAGCTGGTAATGTGGTTGCTCGACCAGTGGGCAGAACGCCATATTCGCGATGCCCAAAGAAAAGGTGAATTCGACGATCTCCCGGGTAGCGGCGAACCCCTTGTGCTTGACGATGATTCGCACATCGCGCCTGAACTGCGTGCTGGATACCGTTTACTGAAAAATGCCGGCTGTCTCCCTCCTGAGCTCGAACAGCGCAGAGAGGCTGTAGAACTGGCCGATCTTCTCAACGGGATCCGCCATGACGATCCGCGATACTCTGAACTTAGTCGCCGCCTCGCCCTGCTTGAACTCAAGCTGCGCCAGGCTGGGATGAACACCGATTTCCTTCGCGGTGAATACGGTGAAAGATTGATGCAGAAAATAAACGAGGAGTAGTTATGTACCGTATCGGTGAACTTGCGAAGCTTGCGAACGTCACGCCGGATACCATCCGATATTACGAAAAGCAGCAGATGATCGATCATGAAGTTCGTACAGAAGGAGGCTTTCGCCTTTATACCGATAACGATCTGCAGCGACTGCGGTTTATTCGTTATGCGCGTCAGCTCGGCTTCACGCTGGATTCGATCCGTGAGTTATTATCGATCCGCATCGATCCGGAGCATCACACCTGCCAGGAATCTAAAAGCATTGTGCAGGCCCGGCTGGATGAAGTTGAAGCACGCATTCAGGAATTGCAAACCATGCAGCGCTCTCTGCAAAGGCTGAATGATGCCTGCTGCGGGACGGCCCACAGCAGTATTTACTGTTCAATTCTCGAAGCCCTTGAACAGGGAGCGAGTGGAGAAAAACAGGGCTGTTGATTTTTAGTTCATCCGGGTCTAGACTCCCGTCGTCATAAACCCTGCTCTGGAGACATTATGAGCCGCTATCAGCACACGAAAGGACAAATAAAGGACAATGCCATTGAGGCGTTACTTCACGACCCGTTATTCAGGCAGCGCGTTGAGAAGAATAAAAAAGGGAAAGGAAGTTATCTGCGTAAAGACAAACATGAAAAACGGGGTAACTGGGAGGCCAGTGGCAAGCAAGCGAATCGCTTATTTACCACTGGCCTTCCTGCTTTTATCTGTTGATTATACGCGGTTATTCTGCTCTTTTAACAGATCGCGGATCTCACTCAGCAGCACTTCTTCTTTCGTTGGTGCAGGTGCAGCAGCCGGCTCTTCTTTTTTACGGTTGAGCCTGTTGATCAGCTTGATAGCCATAAAAATGGCAAACGCGACAATCACAAAATCAAATACGTTCTGAATAAATACGCCGTAGTGCATTACTACTGCCGGAACATCACCCTGCGCTTCACGCAGCGTGAAAGCGAATTGTTTGAAATCGATGCCCCCGATTAAGAGCCCTAAAGGTGGCATGATAATGTCGGCCACTAATGATGAAACAATCTTGCCGAATGCTGCACCAATAATGACACCCACTGCCAAATCCACCACGTTCCCGCGCATCGCAAATTCGCGAAATTCTTTAATAAAACTCATTGTTCTCTCCTTGTGCCAGCTGACGAGTATAAGTTTAACAAATGATTAGCCAATTGCCATTCGGGATAATTAAACGTTATGAAAAATAAAAGGCACAGAAATGAAAAGGATAAAGTACGGGTGCTCTTACTCGAGCACCCAAATCTTTAAAGGAAGAATGGACTTGGCTGGAATAAACGTTCGACGTCGGTAATAAACTTTTTATCGGTAAGGAACATAATAACGTGATCGCCTTGCTCAATACGTAAATTGTCATTGGCAATCATGACGTCGTTCCCGCGTACAACGGCGCCGATAATCGTGCCTGGCGGCAGCTTAATTTCGTCGATCGACCGGCCCACGACGCGTGACGTGGTTTCATCTCCGTGAGCAACAGCTTCTATGGCTTCCGCTACGCCGCGGCGGAGCGATGACACACCGACAATATCCGCTTTACGAACATGGCTCAGGAGCGCGGAAATTGTCGCCTGCTGCGGCGAAATGGCAATATCAATGACGCTGCCCTGAACCAGATCGACATACGCCTTGCGCTGGATGAGCACCATGACCTTCTTTGCTCCCATACGCTTGGCGAGCATGGCGGACATTATATTCGCCTCGTCGTCGTTGGTGACGGCAATAAAGAGATCAACTTGATCAATATGCTCTTCAGCCAGCAGCTCCTGATCCGACGCATCGCCATAAAATACGATCGTATTTTGCAGTTTTTCTGCCAGTTCTGCAGCACGCTGTTGATCGCGCTCGATCAACTTCACGCTGTAATCTTTTTCTAACCGATGTGCCAGACCTGCACCAATATTGCCGCCGCCGACCAGCATAATGCGTTTATACGGTTTTTCGAGACGCTGAAGTTCACTCATCACCGCACGAATATGCTGTGAGGCCGCAATAAAGAAGACCTCATCACCCGCTTCGACAATCGTGGAACCTTGCGGGCGGATTGGCCTGTCGTGACGGAAGATGGCTGCGACGCGCGTATCGATATGCGGCATGTGCTCGCGCATGGTGGAAAGCGCATTCCCGATCAATGGTCCACCGTAATAGGCCTTAACCACTGCCAGGCTCACTTTACCCTCGGCAAAGTTCACCACCTGCAGGGCGCCCGGATATTCGATCAGGCGATAGATATTGTCGATAACCAGCTGTTCTGGCGCGATGAGATGGTCAATAGGGACCGCTTCGGAATTAAACAGTTTCTCAGCATCGCGAACATAGTCCGGAGAGCGAATACGCGCGATTCGGTTTGGCGTGTTGAAAAGCGAGTAGGCCACCTGACAGGCCACCATGTTGGTTTCGTCAGAACTGGTTACCGCAACCAGCATGTCGGCATCATCGGCACCCGCCTCACGAAGAACGCGTGGGTGCGAACCATGACCCTGCACCACGCGCAGGTCAAACTTGTCCTGTAAGACACGCAGACGATCGCCGTTGGTATCAACAATTGTGATGTCGTTGTTTTCGCCAACCAGGTTTTCCGCCAGCGTTCCGCCCACCTGTCCTGCACCCAGAATGATAATCTTCATATCTCGTGACCTGTTCTCAACATCACTCTTTGATTAGCTTAGCGTAAAAGAAGCCATCACCCTCTTCAGCACCCGGCAGGTTCTGCAGACCCGGGGATTCAGGCGTTCCCGTATCGCGCAGCGTGGCGTCCGGGGTACGTTTAAGGAAGGCCGCGATTTGCTGGCTGTTTTCTTCCGGCAGTACGGAGCAGGTTGCATAGACCAGCGTTCCGCCAGGTTTAAGATGTGACCAAATGGCGTCGAGAATGTCGGATTGCAGTTGGGCAAGTTCCTTAATATCACGATCGCGGCGTAGCCACTTGATGTCCGGATGACGACGAATAACACCGGTTGCAGAGCAGGGAGCGTCCAGCAAAATGCGATCGAATTGTGTTTCACCACACCATTCTGCGGGTTTGCGTCCATCGCCTTGCTTAACCTGAGCCTTCATGCCAAGACGCTTAAGGTTGTCGTAGACGCGTGAGAGGCGCTGTTCATCGACGTCCACTGCCATCACGCTGGCCTGCGGAGCCACTTCAAGAATATGCGTCGTTTTGCCCCCAGGCGCGGCGCACAGATCGAGGATCTGCTCACCATTTTTGGGTTCAAGCCAGGTCATGCAGCCCTGAGCCGAGGCATCCTGTACGGTTACCCAGCCTTCATCAAAACCGGGTAATGCATGCACCGGTGCCGGTGAGGCCAGGCGTACAGCATCTGGATAGGCGTCATGCGGGAATCCACTCATTCCAGCTTCTCCAAGCAATGCCAGCCATGCGTCACGGGTGTGGTGATTTCGATTCACGCGTAACCACATTGGCGGACGCTGGTTGTTGGCATCGGCAATTTCCTGCCACTGCTGGGGATAAGCTTTTTTCAGGCGCTTCAACAGCCAGTCCGGGTGCAGGAAACGTGCTTCGCTTTGGGCAAATTCAGCCAGAAGCTCTTCCTGCTGTCTCTGGAACTGACGCAGTACGCCGTTGATCAGCCCTTTCAGCTGAGGGCGTTTAATCGCAACGGCACCTTCCACCGTCTCAGCCAGCGCGGCATGAGGTGGGATGCGGGTATGAAGAAGCTGATAAAAGCCCACCATAATCAAATAGTGTACGGTGCGCTGCTTGCCTGTCATTGGGCGTGACATCAGTTTGTTAATCAACCACTCAAGCTGAGAAAGCGTGCGCAGAACGCCAAAACAGAGCTCCTGAAGCAGGGCTTTGTCTTTATCAGAGACTTTTTGTTGCAGAGGAGGCAGGACGTTACTTAATGACTGGCCCTGCTCGATAACCTGCTCAACGGCCTGAGCCGCCATACTGCGTAGATTTTGTTTTTTCATAACCGTAAAAATAAAAATGCCCGGAAACACCGGGCCTTAAGGATAAATTTGCTCAGGCAAGACGATTGCCCGGAATAAACCATTCGCGACGGGAATTTAACAGATCCTGGGCGCTCATGGCCTTCTTACCGGCCGGTTGTAGCGATTCAAGATTCAAGATCCCTTGCGCAGTCGCCACCTGGATCCCGTTCTTGTTGGCGTCAACAATCGTACCGGGTTCAGCGGTGGTAGTACCGCTAATGACGGAGGCTTTCCAGACTTTCACCGGCTGCTCATCAATCTCCATCCAGCTCATTGGCCACGGATTAAAAGCGCGAATGCAGCGTTCAAGTTGAGCGGCTGACAGGGACCAGTCGATCCGCGCTTCTTCTTTGCTCAGTTTTTCGGCATACGTCACCAGTGCCTCATCCTGAACTTCCGGTTTCGCCGTATTGTCAGCCAGCTGCTGGAGCGTCTCGATAAGCCCTTGTGGACCGAGGTCTGCCAGTTTGTCATACAGCGTGGCGCTGGTATCGTCTGACGTAATGGGACAGGCCAGTTTATACAGCATATCGCCGGTGTCTAAACCTACGTCCATCTTCATAATAGTAACGCCCGTTTCGGCATCACCTGCCCACAGCGAGCGTTGGATAGGTGCAGCACCACGCCAGCGCGGGAGCAGAGACCCATGCACGTTGATGCACCCCAGGCGAGGCATATCGAGCACAGCTTTCGGCAAAATTAAACCGTAAGCCACCACCACCATTACGTCGGCATTCAGGTCAGCAACCAGCTGCTGATTTTCCTGTGGGCGTAACGATACGGGCTGGAAAACGGGTAGCCCATGCTCTTCTGCCAGTACCTTTACTGGGCTCGGCATCAGTTTTTTACCGCGACCTGCAGGACGGTCCGGCTGGGTAAAGACGCCAACAACCTGGTGACCAGAAGATAACAGCGCGTCAAGATGACGCGCTGCAAAATCAGGAGTTCCCGCGAAGATAATTCGTAGTGTTTTAGACACGATGATCCTTGTATCCGGGGGGACGTTATGCGCGAGAACGCAAACGATCCAGTTTTTCTACTTTCTGACGAATACGCTGCTGTTTCAGCGGCGAGAGATAATCGATAAACAGTTTACCGACCAGGTGATCCATCTCATGCTGAATACAAATCGCCAGCAGGTCGTCTGCTTCCAGTTCGAACGGATTACCGTCACGATCCAGGGCGCGAATTTTCACTTTTTCGGCACGCGGCACTAAAGCACGCTGTTCAGGAATGGACAGACAGCCTTCCTCAATACCGGTTTCGCCACTCTTTTCGAGCAACTCAGGGTTGATCAGCACCAGGCGGCCATCGCGATTTTCAGAAACATCAATCACGATAATACGCTTGTGAATGTCCACCTGCGTCGCCGCCAGGCCAATGCCTTCTTCGGCGTACATGGTATCGAACATATCATCAACGATACGCTGGATTTCTGCATTCACTTCTTTGACCGGTTCAGCGACGATGCGAAGGCGCTCGTCCGGAATATGTAACACTTGCAAAACTGCCATAAATTTCCAGAGTCGTGTTCAGGAGTTGATAAGAATACTCTCTCTATTCTAGACAAATCCCCCATCGATTGACAGCATCAGTGACCAATCGCAATGATTGCGGAGGCCGCTTATGGCAGGGGAAAGGATGACGTCTACCGAGATATGGCTACGGCTAATACACACAGGGTCTCTATGTGGTGATGTAATGCTGGAAGCGGCTGCGCGACTGCAGAAGCAGGGAAACATCGATGCGCTCGTCGCCAGGAACGCCGGGCTGACAGCAAAGCAGGTTGAACGGTTCTTTGCGCCAGACGAGAGCGAACTGGAACGTAGCCTGATGTGGCTTGAGCAGCCGGGAAATCACTTATTGACGGCCAACCATCCGCTTTATCCCCCTTTACTCCGAACGATCCCTGATTATCCCGGGGCATTATTCGTAAAAGGTAACCCTGAGGCGCTTAATACGGTTCAACTGGCGGTGGTAGGCAGTCGTGCGCCGTCATGGTACGGCGAGCGATGGGGGAAATTCCTGTGCGAACAATTGTCACAAAGCGGTTTCACGATCACCAGCGGGCTTGCCTGCGGTATTGACGGCGTTGCCCACGGCGCGGCGCTGTCAGTTAAAGGTCGAAGTGTAGCGGTGCTCGGGAACGGTCTTTTTAGTATTTATCCACGCCGACATCAGGCACTGGCGATGCGGCTTATTGAATCTGACGGCGCGATAGTGTCGGAGTTCCCGCTTTCCGCACAGCCGAGGCCAGCAAACTTTCCGCGTCGTAATCGCATTATCAGCGGGCTTAGCAAAGGCGTGCTGGTCGTTGAAGCGGCGCGGAGAAGCGGTTCGCTGGTCACGGCGCGATGCGCGCTCGAACAAGGGCGAGAAGTCTTCGCCTTGCCTGGTCCGATAGGCAACCCCGGATGCGACGGGCCCCACTGGCTGATTAAGCAAGGGGCAACACCGGTAACGGAAGTAGGGGATATTCTTGAAAATTTGCAATATGGGTTGCAATGGCTGCAGGAAGATCCCGAAAAGCGACAATATTCATCAGATCAGGGAAAGGTGGCATTGCCATTTCCCAAGCTCCTGGCTAACGTAGGAGATGAGGTAACACCTGTTGACGTTGTCGCTGAACGTGCCGGCCAACCTGTGCCAGTAACAGTAGCACAGCTACTCGAACTGGAGTTAGCAGGGTGGATCGCAGCTGTACCCGGCGGCTATGTCCGATTAAGGAGGGCATGCCATGTTCGACGTACTGATGTATTTGTTTGAGACTTACATCCATAACGAAGCAGAAATGCGAGTGGATCAGGACAAATTAACACAGGATCTTACCGATGCGGGGTTTGAGCGGGAAGATATCTATAATGCGTTGATGTGGCTGGAAAAACTGGCTGATTATCAGGAAGGCCTCGCCGAACCGATGCAGCTTGCTTCTGACCCATTGTCAGTACGCATTTATACCGCAGAAGAGTGTGAAAGGCTGGACGCCAGCTGCCGGGGGTTCATCTTATTCCTTGAGCAGATTCAGGTGCTGAACCTCGAAACGAGAGAAATGGTGATAGAGCGCGTCATGGCGCTGGATACAGCAGAATTTGAACTGGAAGATCTCAAGTGGGTGATCCTGATGGTTCTGTTTAATATCCCGGGCTGTGAAAATGCCTATCAGCAAATGGAAGAATTACTCTTTGAAGTGAATGAAGGTATGCTGCACTAATTCAATGTGCAGCACCAAGAGTTGTTATGGCCAAATCAGCACTATTCACGGTGCATAAAAACGAGCCCTGCCCGCAGTGCGGGGCTGAACTTGTTATTCGGTCCGGGAAACACGGCCCGTTTCTCGGTTGTTCACACTATCCGGAATGTGATTATGTCCGTCCCCTGAAAAGCCAGGCGGATGGACATATCGTTAAAATTCTGGAGGGGCAGTTTTGTCCAGTCTGCGGTGGTGAATTAGCCCTGCGTCAGGGGCGTTTCGGCATGTTTATTGGATGTAGCCGCTACCCGGAATGCGAACATACGGAACAAATTGATAAGCCTGATGAAACGGCAATTGCGTGCCCTCAGTGTCAACGTGGTCAATTGGTACAGCGCCGCTCCCGTTATGGTAAGACCTTCCATTCGTGCGATCGCTATCCTGAATGCCAGTTCGTTATCAATTTTAAACCGGTAGCGGGAACCTGCCCTCATTGCAATTATCCGCTACTCATAGAGAAGAAAACCGCGCAAGGCATGAAACGCTTCTGCGCCAGTAAACAATGTGGAAAGCCGGTTACGGCGGATCAAAATAGTGAATAATAACCTGCCATCAGGCTCCATTGCGCATGCAGTGGACGTACTGAAAAATGAAGAAGTCATCGCCTATCCAACTGAAGCTGTTTTTGGGGTCGGTTGCGATCCTGACAGCGAGACGGCAGTGAGCCGTCTGCTTGCCTTAAAACAAAGACCCGTCGAGAAAGGGCTGATTTTGATCGCTGCGAATTACGAACAGCTTAAACCCTATATCGATGACTCCATGCTGACGCCGGCGCAGCGCGAGACTATCTTCTCGGCGTGGCCTGGACCGGTGACCTTCGTCTTCCCAGCGCAGCCGACAACGCCGCGCTGGTTAACCGGACGTTTTGATTCCCTCGCCGTTCGCGTAACTGACCATCCGCTGGTGGTTGAGCTTTGTCTGGCATTTGGTAAACCGCTGGTCTCAACCAGCGCCAACCTGACCGGATTGCCACCTTGTCGGTCAACCGAAGAAGTACTGGCGCAGTTCGGGAATGACTTCCCTGTTGCTGTCGGTGAAACGGGAGGGCGCCTGAATCCGTCTGAAATTCGCGACGCTTTGACCGGCGAACGTTTTCGCCAGGGGTAATCTCATGGAAACCTATGCTGTTTTTGGTAATCCGATTGCACACAGCAAGTCACCGTTGATCCATCAGCAATTTGCGAAGCAGCTGCAGATAAATCATCCCTATGGCCGCGTACTGGCACCGGTGGATGCATTTATTCCAACGCTGGAGGCTTTTTTCGCTGCGGGCGGTAAAGGCGCAAATGTGACGGTCCCTTTTAAAGAGGAAGCCTTCGAACGTGCGGATGAGCTAACCGAGCGCGCTTCACTGGCTGGTGCAGTCAATACCCTAAAACGGCTTGAGGATGGCCGCCTTTTGGGGGACAACACCGACGGAATTGGTTTACTTAGCGATCTGGAACGACTGTCGTTTATTAAGCCCGGATTCCGGGTCCTGCTGATTGGTGCGGGTGGCGCATCGCGGGGAGTACTGTTGCCTCTGCTTTCACTGGACTGCGCGGTGACCATTACCAACAGAACCTTTTCCCGCGCAGAAGTGCTAGCGGCGTTGTTTGCCCATACCGGCAGCGTGAGCGCGGTAGCGCTTGACGATCTTGCCGATCGTGAGTTCGATCTTGTCATCAACGCCACGTCCAGCGGCATTAATGGCGAGATCCCGGCAATTCCCGCTTCTCTGGTCAACGCGCATATGTACTTCTATGACATGTTTTATCAGAAAGGGAAAACGCCTTTCCTTAACTGGTGCGAACAACACGGCGCGAAACAGTTAGCCGATGGGCTGGGAATGCTGGTGGGTCAGGCCGCGCATGCGGTGCTGCTCTGGCATGGCGTGTTGCCTGCGGTCGAACCTGTCATTGAAAAGTTAAAGCAGGAGCTGTCGGCGTGAACCAGGCTATTCATTTCCCGGACAGAGAGAACTGGGATGAGAGTAAACAAGCGGTCTGTTTTCCGGTGCTGGTGCAGGGGATGCAACTTACCTGTGCCATTCATGGGGAAACGCTGCTGCGTCGTTTTGGCGGTTCAGACCCGATAGCGGTATTTTGCGAAAATCGCTGGGATCTGGAAGAGGAAGCCAGCGATTTAATCCGCGAACAACAGGAAGACGATCAGGGCTGGGTTTGGTTGTCCTGATCCAAATAGTCATTCTTCCAGTTAACGTAGTTGTTTGCCGAGTATTTTAACCCTTCGATCTCTGCCTCCTTCAGGGGGCGGATCTGTTTTACCGGGCTTCCCAGATAGAGATAGCCACTCTCCAGCCGTTTGTTCTGCGGGACCAGGCTACCGGCACCAATCATTACGTCATCTTCTACTATGACGCCATCCAGTAAAATCGACCCCATGCCAACAAGTACGCGATTTCCGATAGTGCAGCCGTGAAGCATCACTTTATGGCCGACGGTAACCTCTTCTCCAATGATGAGGGGATTGCCCTCCGGGTTATAGGAGGATTTGTGTGTGACATGCAGAACGCTACCGTCCTGAATATTGGTACGTGCACCAATCGACACATAGTTAACATCTCCCCTGATGGCGACAAGCGGCCAGATGCTGACGTCATCGGCCATTCGGACATCACCAATCACCACGCTGCTGGCATCGATCATCACGCGATCGCCTTTTTGGGGGAAGAGATCTTTATAAGGACGTAATACTGCGGGCATATCTACCTCTAACAATGAGCGCTATACAGAAGACTTTGATCATAGTAATGGATCGAGGCAAGGCAAAATACGTCAATATTTAAGCAGATCGGGCGGGATTTCAGCGAAAAGCGCGGAAAATCAGCAGTCGGAAAAAAAGATCTAAAAAATACTTGTGCTAAAAAATGGGATCCCTATAATGCGCCTCCATCGACACGGCGGATGTGAATCACTTCACACAACAAGCGGTTCGGTTGAAGAGAAAAAATCCTGAAATAACGGGTTGACTCTGAAAGAGGAAAGCGTAATATACGCCACCTCGCAACGGTGAGCGAAAGCCGCGTTGCACTGCTCTTTAACAATTTATCAGACAATCTGTGTGGGCACTCAAAGTGACATGGATTCTTAATGTCTTCGGACAATAAATGAATACCAAGTCTCTGAGTGAACATACGTAATTCATTACGAAGTTTAATTCACGAGCATCAAACTTAAATTGAAGAGTTTGATCATGGCTCAGATTGAACGCTGGCGGCAGGCCTAACACATGCAAGTCGAGCGGTAGCACAGGGAGCTTGCTCCTGGGTGACGAGCGGCGGACGGGTGAGTAATGTCTGGGAAACTGCCTGATGGAGGGGGATAACTACTGGAAACGGTAGCTAATACCGCATAACGTCGCAAGACCAAAGAGGGGGACCTTCGGGCCTCTTGCCATCAGATGTGCCCAGATGGGATTAGCTAGTAGGTGGGGTAACGGCTCACCTAGGCGACGATCCCTAGCTGGTCTGAGAGGATGACCAGCCACACTGGAACTGAGACACGGTCCAGACTCCTACGGGAGGCAGCAGTGGGGAATATTGCACAATGGGCGCAAGCCTGATGCAGCCATGCCGCGTGTATGAAGAAGGCCTTCGGGTTGTAAAGTACTTTCAGCGGGGAGGAAGGCGATAAGGTTAATAACCTTGTCGATTGACGTTACCCGCAGAAGAAGCACCGGCTAACTCCGTGCCAGCAGCCGCGGTAATACGGAGGGTGCAAGCGTTAATCGGAATTACTGGGCGTAAAGCGCACGCAGGCGGTCTGTCAAGTCGGATGTGAAATCCCCGGGCTCAACCTGGGAACTGCATTCGAAACTGGCAGGCTAGAGTCTTGTAGAGGGGGGTAGAATTCCAGGTGTAGCGGTGAAATGCGTAGAGATCTGGAGGAATACCGGTGGCGAAGGCGGCCCCCTGGACAAAGACTGACGCTCAGGTGCGAAAGCGTGGGGAGCAAACAGGATTAGATACCCTGGTAGTCCACGCCGTAAACGATGTCGACTTGGAGGTTGTTCCCTTGAGGAGTGGCTTCCGGAGCTAACGCGTTAAGTCGACCGCCTGGGGAGTACGGCCGCAAGGTTAAAACTCAAATGAATTGACGGGGGCCCGCACAAGCGGTGGAGCATGTGGTTTAATTCGATGCAACGCGAAGAACCTTACCTACTCTTGACATCCAGAGAACTTAGCAGAGATGCTTTGGTGCCTTCGGGAACTCTGAGACAGGTGCTGCATGGCTGTCGTCAGCTCGTGTTGTGAAATGTTGGGTTAAGTCCCGCAACGAGCGCAACCCTTATCCTTTGTTGCCAGCGGTTCGGCCGGGAACTCAAAGGAGACTGCCAGTGATAAACTGGAGGAAGGTGGGGATGACGTCAAGTCATCATGGCCCTTACGAGTAGGGCTACACACGTGCTACAATGGCGCATACAAAGAGAAGCGACCTCGCGAGAGCAAGCGGACCTCATAAAGTGCGTCGTAGTCCGGATTGGAGTCTGCAACTCGACTCCATGAAGTCGGAATCGCTAGTAATCGTAGATCAGAATGCTACGGTGAATACGTTCCCGGGCCTTGTACACACCGCCCGTCACACCATGGGAGTGGGTTGCAAAAGAAGTAGGTAGCTTAACCTTCGGGAGGGCGCTTACCACTTTGTGATTCATGACTGGGGTGAAGTCGTAACAAGGTAACCGTAGGGGAACCTGCGGTTGGATCACCTCCTTACCTTAAAGAACCTGCCTTTGTAGTGCTCACACAGATTGTCTGATGAATGATGAACTTCTGAATGTACTTTTGAGTGCATTAAGAAGTTTTGCTCTTTAAAAATCTGGATCAAGCTGAAAATTGAAACGACACACATGTTATGTGTGTTCGAGTCTCTCAAATTTTCGCAAGTCGATGATGAATCGAAAGAAACATCTTCGGGTTGTGAGGTTAAGCGACTAAGCGTACACGGTGGATGCCCTGGCAGTCAGAGGCGATGAAGGACGTGCTAATCTGCGAAAAGCGCCGGCGAGGTGATATGAACCTTTGACCCGGCGATGTCCGAATGGGGAAACCCAGTGTGATTCGTCACACTATCGTTAACTGAATACATAGGTTAACGAGGCGAACCGGGGGAACTGAAACATCTAAGTACCCCGAGGAAAAGAAATCAACCGAGATTCCCCCAGTAGCGGCGAGCGAACGGGGAGCAGCCCAGAGTCTGAATCAGCTTGTGTGTTAGTGGAAGCGTCTGGAAAGTCGCACGGTACAGGGTGATAGTCCCGTACACGAAAGCACACAGGTTGTGAACTCGAAGAGTAGGGCGGGACACGTGGTATCCTGTCTGAATATGGGGGGACCATCCTCCAAGGCTAAATACTCCTGACTGACCGATAGTGAACCAGTACCGTGAGGGAAAGGCGAAAAGAACCCCGGCGAGGGGAGTGAAAAAGAACCTGAAACCGTGTACGTACAAGCAGTGGGAGCACCTTCGTGGTGTGACTGCGTACCTTTTGTATAATGGGTCAGCGACTTATATTCTGTAGCAAGGTTAACCGTATAGGGGAGCCGAAGGGAAACCGAGTCTTAACTGGGCGTTAAGTTGCAGGGTATAGACCCGAAACCCGGTGATCTAGCCATGGGCAGGTTGAAGGTTGGGTAACACTAACTGGAGGACCGAACCGACTAATGTTGAAAAATTAGCGGATGACTTGTGGCTGGGGGTGAAAGGCCAATCAAACCGGGAGATAGCTGGTTCTCCCCGAAAGCTATTTAGGTAGCGCCTCGTGAACTCATCTTCGGGGGTAGAGCACTGTTTCGGCTAGGGGGCCATCCCGGCTTACCAACCCGATGCAAACTACGAATACCGAAGAATGTTATCACGGGAGACACACGGCGGGTGCTAACGTCCGTCGTGAAGAGGGAAACAACCCAGACCGCCAGCTAAGGTCCCAAAGTCATGGTTAAGTGGGAAACGATGTGGGAAGGCACAGACAGCCAGGATGTTGGCTTAGAAGCAGCCATCATTTAAAGAAAGCGTAATAGCTCACTGGTCGAGTCGGCCTGCGCGGAAGATGTAACGGGGCTAAACCATGCACCGAAGCTGCGGCAGCGACACTTAGGTGTTGTTGGGTAGGGGAGCGTTCTGTAAGCCGTTGAAGGTGTCCTGTGAGGGGTGCTGGAGGTATCAGAAGTGCGAATGCTGACATAAGTAACGATAATGCGGGTGAAAAGCCCGCACGCCGGAAGACCAAGGGTTCCTGTCCAACGTTAATCGGGGCAGGGTGAGTCGACCCCTAAGGCGAGGCCGAAAGGCGTAGTCGATGGGAAACAGGTTAATATTCCTGTACTTGGTGTTACTGCGAAGGGGGGACGGAGAAGGCTATGTTAGCCGGGCGACGGTTGTCCCGGTTTAAGCATGTAGGCGGAGGTTCCAGGTAAATCCGGTACCTTATTAACGCTGAGGTGTGATGACGAGGCACTACGGTGCTGAAGTAACAAATGCCCTGCTTCCAGGAAAAGCCTCTAAGCATCAGGTAACATCAAATCGTACCCCAAACCGACACAGGTGGTCAGGTAGAGAATACCAAGGCGCTTGAGAGAACTCGGGTGAAGGAACTAGGCAAAATGGTGCCGTAACTTCGGGAGAAGGCACGCTGATGTGTAGGTGAAGCCCCTGCGGGTGGAGCTGAAATCAGTCGAAGATACCAGCTGGCTGCAACTGTTTATTAAAAACACAGCACTGTGCAAACACGAAAGTGGACGTATACGGTGTGACGCCTGCCCGGTGCCGGAAGGTTAATTGATGGGGTTAGCGGCAACGCGAAGCTCTTGATCGAAGCCCCGGTAAACGGCGGCCGTAACTATAACGGTCCTAAGGTAGCGAAATTCCTTGTCGGGTAAGTTCCGACCTGCACGAATGGCGTAATGATGGCCAGGCTGTCTCCACCCGAGACTCAGTGAAATTGAACTCGCTGTGAAGATGCAGTGTACCCGCGGCAAGACGGAAAGACCCCGTGAACCTTTACTATAGCTTGACACTGAACACTGGTCCTTGATGTGTAGGATAGGTGGGAGGCTTTGAAGCGTGGACGCCAGTCTGCGTGGAGCCGACCTTGAAATACCACCCTTTAATGGCTGGTGTTCTAACGTAGACCCGTAATCCGGGTTGCGGACAGTGTCTGGTGGGTAGTTTGACTGGGGCGGTCTCCTCCCAAAGAGTAACGGAGGAGCACGAAGGTTAGCTAATCCTGGTCGGACATCAGGAGGTTAGTGCAATGGCATAAGCTAGCTTGACTGCGAGAGTGACGGCTCGAGCAGGTGCGAAAGCAGGTCATAGTGATCCGGTGGTTCTGAATGGAAGGGCCATCGCTCAACGGATAAAAGGTACTCCGGGGATAACAGGCTGATACCGCCCAAGAGTTCATATCGACGGCGGTGTTTGGCACCTCGATGTCGGCTCATCACATCCTGGGGCTGAAGTAGGTCCCAAGGGTATGGCTGTTCGCCATTTAAAGTGGTACGCGAGCTGGGTTTAGAACGTCGTGAGACAGTTCGGTCCCTATCTGCCGTGGGCGCTGGAGAATTGAGGGGGGCTGCTCCTAGTACGAGAGGACCGGAGTGGACGCATCACTGGTGTTCGGGTTGTCATGCCAATGGCATTGCCCGGTAGCTAAATGCGGAAAAGATAAGTGCTGAAAGCATCTAAGCACGAAACTTGCCCCGAGATGAGTTCTCCCTGACCCTTTAAGGGCCCTGAAGGAACGTTGAAGACTACGACGTTGATAGGTCGGGTGTGTAAGCGCAGCGATGCGTTGAGCTAACCGATACTAATGAACCGTGAGGCTTAACCTTACAACGCCGAAGCTGTTTCGGCGGACGAGAGACAGAAGATTTTCAGTTTTGATACAGATTTAACAGAATTTGCCTGGCGGCTTTAGCGCGGTGGTCCCACCTGACCCCATGCCGAACTCAGAAGTGAAACGCCGTAGCGCCGATGGTAGTGTGGGGTCTCCCCATGTGAGAGTAGGGAACTGCCAGGCATCAAATTTAGCGTGCTGATATGGCTCAGTTGGTAGAGCGCACCCTTGGTAAGGGTGAGGTCCCCAGTTCGACTCTGGGTATCAGCACCACTTTATACTTAGGTTAAAGTTCGGCAAGAAGTAAAAGAATTTGTCTGGCGGCTTTAGCGCGGCGGTCCCACCTGACCCCATGCCGAACTCAGAAGTGAAACGCCGTAGCGCCGATGGTAGTGTGGGGTCTCCCCATGTGAGAGTAGGGAACTGCCAGACATCAAATAAGTGAGAAGGCCATCCGAAAGGATGGCCTTTTTGCGTTTATGTGCAGAAAAAACGGTAGGCCGGGTAAGGCGAAGCCGCCACCCGGCAGAGCAAACGACTAATGAATCACCTGCGACAGGAATGCTCGCGTACGTTCTGACTTCGGATGCGCAAAGAACTCATCCGGCGGTGCCTGCTCAACAATCTCCCCGCGATCCATAAAGATCACCCGGTCGGCCACGGTTCGCGCAAACCCCATCTCATGCGTCACACACAGCATGGTCATACCGGATTGCGCCAGCCCAATCATGGTGTCCAGAACCTCTTTCACCATTTCCGGATCCAGGGCAGATGTCGGTTCATCAAACAGCATAATTTTCGGTTTCATGCACAGCGAACGGGCGATAGCCACACGCTGCTGTTGGCCGCCCGATATCTGGCCAGGAAACTTATTGGCATGCTCGGCGATACGTACGCGCTCGAGGTAGTGCATGGCTAATGCCTCCGCTTCCTTTTTCGGCATCTTTCGTACCCAAATTGGCGCAAGCGTACAGTTCTGCAGAACGGTCAGGTGCGGAAACAGATTAAAGTGCTGAAATACCATTCCCACTTCCTGACGTACGCGTTCGATATTGCGGATATCTTCATTCAGCTCGATGCCATCAACCACAATGCGTCCTTGCTGATGTTCTTCAAGATGATTAATACAGCGAATGGTCGTGGATTTCCCGGAGCCAGAAGGGCCGCAAAGGACAATGCGTTCTCCCTGCTTTACCTTAAGATTAATGTCCTTCAGGACATGAAATTGTCCGTACCATTTATTCACATTTTCCAGCGTAATCATCGCGTCGGCGGGTGTCATAGTTATTTGGCTCATAATTTCCTCAGTGCGGTGTACGCCCGGTGTTAAAGCGCTTTTCCAGATGCTGGCTGTAGCGCGACATGCTAAAACAAAAGATCCAGTAGATCAGAGCTGCAAAGACATATCCTTCGGTGGACATACCCAGCCAGACAGGGTCAACGGTTGCCTGTTGCACGCTGCTAAAGAGATCGAACAATCCAATGATGATCACCAGGCTGGTATCCTTGAAGAGGGCAATGATCGTGTTGACCAGACCCGGGATGACCAGCTTGAGTGCTTGGGGAAGAATGACCAGTCCTTGCGTTTTCCAGTAACCAAGAGCCAGTGATTCCGCCGCTTCGTACTGGCCTTTAGGCAACGCTTGCAGCCCACCACGTACAACTTCAGCGACATAGGCGGACTGGAAGAGAATCACCCCCACCAGGGCACGGATCAGCTTGTCGATGGTGGTACCTTCTGCCATAAACAGCGGCAGCATGACCGACGACATAAACAGAACGGTGATAAGCGGTACGCCGCGCCAGAACTCAATGAAGATAACGGAGAGCACGCGGACGATCGGCATTTTTGAACGCCGTCCCAGGGCCAGTAAAATCCCCCACGGTAGCGCACCGGCTATCCCCACTGAAGCGATAATCAGCGTCAGCGTCAGCCCGCCCCACTGGCGTGTTTCAACGCGTTCCAGCCCCAGGAAACCGCCATACAACAGCGCCCAGACAATAATTGGATAAACCACTGCCCAGGCGGCAATATAGCGTCCACGATGAGGCAGCTTTTTCCAGAACATGGCCGCGACAGAAAGCAGGCCGATAACCAGCGCCAGATTAATCCGCCAGCGCTGTTCATGGGGATACAATCCATACATAAACTGGCCGAAGCGCTCATGAATAAACACCCAGCAGGCGCCGGCCTTTGTGCAGTCTGCTCGGGTTGAACCGACCCAGTTGGCCTGTAAAAACGCCCAGTTCAGCAGGGGAGGAATCAATTCCCACATGAGCCACAGGCAGACAATCGTCAGCAGGCTGTTACTCCAGCTGGAGAACAGATTCTTACGCGCCCAGAGAATGAAACGTCCACCTGTCGAGTTGGCAGGGCGCGAGGAGTGCGACAGTATCGCTTTTGTCATCATAGATCCTTAGCGCTCGACCAGTGCTATACGACGGTTATAAAGGTTCATCAGCAGTGAAATCACCAGGCTGATGATCAGATAGACAGACATCGTGATGGCGATGGTTTCAATGGCTTGTCCGGTCTGGTTAAGCACGGTACCGGCGAAGAGTGACACCATATCCGGGTAGCCAATGGCAGCGGCCAGCGACGAGTTTTTGACAATATTGAGATACTGGCTGGTCAGGGGCGGAATGATGACCCGTAAAGCCTGCGGAATGATGACCTGGCGAAGCGTCACGGTATGGGGTAATCCCAGTGAGCGTGCCGCCTCGTGCTGTCCATAAGGTACGGCCTGTATCCCCGCACGGATAATCTCTGCGATAAACGCGGACGTATAAATCGACAGCGCCAGCGTCAGGGCTGCCAGCTCGGGAATTAATACCATCCCGCCCTGAAAGTTAAAGCCCCGCAGATGTGGAATGTCCCAGTGCAGCGCGGCCCCAAACAGCCAGTGTGCGATCAGCGGCAGGCTAACGATCAGGACGACTGCCGTGGGCCAGGTTCTACGGAGCTGACCGGTTTTGATCTGATGCTTGCGGTTAAAACGGAATACCCCAGCAGAGAGAGCAAGCGCTATCGCAATCGCGCCGATGAAAGCGTACAGGCCTTCACTCACCAGGGGAGAGGGGATGGACAACCCACGGTTACTCAGGAAAAACAGCTCAAACGCGTCGACGGCCTGGCGGGGACCGGGAAGGTTACGCAGTACGGCGAAATACCAGAAGAATATCTGCAGGAGCGGGGGGATATTGCGGAACGTCTCAATATAAACAGTCGACAGTTTCCGCAGGAGCCAGTTTTCAGAAAGACGCGCCAGGCCAATAAAGAAGCCCAGTATCGACGCGAAGACGATACAAAGCGCCGATACCAACAGCGTATTCAGTAAACCGACTACGAACACGCGTCCGTACGTGTCACCTTCCTGGTAATCAATAAGGTGCTGAACGATACCAAACCCCGCGCTGCGATCTAAAAACGCGAAACCGGAAGTAATGCCGCGATTATTCAGGTTGGTGATGGTGTTATGGATGAGATACACGGCGATGAGAACAACCGCAACAATAGCAATAATCTGGAATAGCCAGGCGCGGACCGCGGGATGAGAAAAGGATAGCGATCCTTTTACGGCTGAGCGGCGATGGGACATAAAGAAACCTCAGTAACCATGACTCTGGAGTGGGCACTGCCTGAGCAGTGCCCGTTACAGCTATGACTTAACGTACTGGTGGCGCGTACTGAATGCCGCCGTTGTTCCAGAGATTGTTCTGGCCGCGTTTGATCTTCAGCGGGCTTTCCGATCCCACGTTGCGCTCAAAGATCTCAGAGTAGTTGCCCACCTGTTTGATGATGTTGTAAGCCCACTTGTTATCCAGCTTCAGATCCTTGCCGAAATCACCTTCTTTACCGAGCAGGTGTGCCATATCCGGGTTGGATGGCTTAGCAGCTTTCTCATCAACGTTTTTAGAGTTGATGCCCATCTCTTCTGCGTTCAGCATGGCAAACAGCGTCCAGCGAACAATGGAGAACCAGTCTTCATCACCACGACGAACGACGGGGCCGAGAGGTTCTTTGGAGATTACTTCTGGCAGGACAATCCACTCTGCCGGGTTGCTCAGCTTAATACGTAAGGCATACAGCTGTGACTGGTCAGAGGCCAGCGTGTCGCAACGGCCGGATTCCAGCGCTTTGGCCGATTCATCCGAGCGGTCGAATGTCACCGGGGTGTATTTCATGTTGTTTGCTTTGAAATAATCCGCGACGTTCAGCTCGGTATCGGTGCCCGCCTGGATACAAACGGTGGCACCATCCAGTTCCTTAGCGCTTTTCAGGCCTGCTTTATTGTGGGTCAGGAAGCCGATGCCGTCATAATAGGTCACGCCCGTAAATGACATCCCCATGCCTGCATCGCGGGAGGAAGTCCAGGTGGTATTACGGGAGAGCATGTCGACCTCGCCGGACTGCAGCGCCGTAAAGCGTTCTTTCGCCGTCAGCGGGGTGTATTTTACTTTGCTGTCATCGCCAAAAACGGCGGCTGCAACGCCACGGCAGACATCTACATCAATACCGGTAAATTTGCCGTTCGCATCGGCATAAGAGAAGCCAGGCAAACCGTCACTGATACCACATTGAACAAAACCTTTCTTTTTAACGGCATCCAGTGTCGTTCCCGCATGGGCTTGACCGGCTACGGCAAACAACATGCCTGCAGCGGCCAGGCTGGCTATCATCGTCTTTTTCATAATGCATCCTGTGTGGCGAAATTTATCGTTATAGAGGCGTTTTTAAACGCTTAACCTGTCTGTGGCTTTGGCCAACGTTTATAAAGCAAACGTAATGCCAGTTTTGCGTTCGACAAAATAAGAGACGAGTGAACGCTTAATGCTGAGTGTAGACAGGCTTAAATAAAACGAGCGCCCCGAAACGGTGCGAAATTACAACCTGTGCCACAAATCGGAGCAAAAGTTTTGAGTCGGGTCAGGAAAAAGAAGAGATAGTTTCTAGGGTGAATATTGGCAGGGTATTCAATAATATTAATGTGTGAAAATCATCACGATAGAATAAGTAATTTGAATGAGTATGCGAAAAAGTTGTGACTAACTTCAGGCTTGTATTAATTACGTGAATAAATACGGGGCTATTTTTTTACTTATTTGAAAATACTGCACTCATTAAAAGCAAAAGCGCGGGCAGAGCCGCGCTTTCTGAACAGATGTTACTTCGTCAGAGCAACAATACCCAGCGTCAAACCCGCTACTGCGGCAGCACCGCCGGCGATAGCACCCGCAGTCTCCCAGTTATCCTGGGTGGTGCCCTTCATACAGGTATTGGTATGAACCAGTCGGCCCTGGTCGTCGTAAACCGGTACACATGGAGAGTCGTGCGCGCAACCAGCAAGCAGCGCAGCGAGAAGTGCAACGGAAATGAATCTTTTCATGATGTTACCTCAGTATTATTTCTCATCCGCCATAAAGCCAGGAGGGCTATTAACGAACTGGAGGTTATTTTACCACCGGGGTAAGTCCTCGTTACACGAGGAATAATCTCAAATTATGTAGTTTGTAAAAATCGTGGAGAAAAGTCGGTTTCAGGAGGAATTAATGGAGACATTATGAAGATGTAAGGGGCTGTTTTTACTTAATGCAAATCATCATGTTTAAACACTGCCTTTATGTAAAGCCTAATTTATTGTTTATGTTAAAAATAAAAAAAGGCACCAGAGGTGCCTTTTCAGGGGAACATTACTCTTTATGGTGAGTAAACCATCGCCGAACAACCACAAAGAAGACGGGCACGAAGAAAATCGCCAAAAGCGTTGCGGAAAGCATTCCCCCCATAACCCCCGTACCGACGGCATTTTGGGCGCCGCTTCCGGCCCCGGTGCTGATCACCAGCGGCATGACGCCAAGGATAAAGGCCAGGGACGTCATCAGGATCGGTCGAAGGCGCATCCTGGAAGCTTCCAGCGTGGCTTCAATAATGCCTTTGCCTTCTTTATCCATCAGGTCTTTAGCAAATTCGACGATCAGGATGGCGTTTTTCGCCGATAAACCAATCGTCGTCAGCAGGCCGACCTGGAAATAGATGTCATTATTCAACCCGCGCAGCGACGCTGCGAGAAGCGCCCCAATGACCCCCAGTGGGACAACCAGCATAACGGAGAACGGAATGGACCAGCTTTCATACAGCGCTGCCAGACACAGGAACACCACGATCAGTGAAATGGCGTACAGTGCAGGCGCCTGGTTACCCGAGAGCCGCTCCTGATAAGACATCCCCGTCCAGTCATAGCCGATGCCGGAAGGCAGTTTTGCCGCGAGACTTTCCATCATAACCATGGCCTCACCGGTACTTTTACCCGGGGCTGATTCACCCAGGATCTCCATAGAGGGCATCCCGTTATAGCGCTCCAGGCGAGGTGAACCATAGACCCAGTGAGCGTTGCTGAAGGCTGAGAACGGGACCATTTCCCCATTCGCGCTGCGCACGTAAAGGTTGTTAATATCGCCTGGCAACATACGGAATTTTGCGTCGGCCTGTACGTAGACCTTTTTCACGCGGCCATGATCGATAAAGTCGTTCACATAGGTACCACCTAAGGCCGTCGAAATCGTCTGGTTGACGTCAGAAAGACTGACGCCCAGCGCCTGCGCTTTCTCTTGATCGACATCCAGCTTGAACTGAGGCGTATCTTCAAGACCGTTAGGACGCACGCGAACCAGCAGGTCAGGGTGCTCTTTCACCATGCTGAGCAGTTGGTTACGCGCCTGCGTCAGCTGGGTGTGCCCCAGGTTAGCCTGATCGATCAATTCAAAGTCGAAGCCCGTGGCGGTACCCAACTCAATAATTGCAGGCAGGTTAAACGGGAACACAAGGCCATCTTTAATCTGACTGAAGGCTTTCGTCGCGCGACCCACAATGGCTTCGACGCCATTTTCCGACCCCGGGCGCTCCTCCCAGGGCTTCAGGCTGACGAATGCAATACCGGAGTTCTGACCTTGGCCGCTAAAGCTAAAGCCGTTTACGGTAAAGACGGATTCAACGTTCGCCTTCTCTTTGTTCAGATAGTAATCCTGAACCTGGTCGAGGACCTGCTGAGTACGCGTCTGGGTTGCACCTGCCGGGAGTTGAACCATCGTCATAAATACCCCCTGATCCTCTTCGGGTAGGAAGGAGGTGGGCAAGCGCAGGAAAAGCACCGCCATGCCACCGACAATAATGACGTACACCACCAGATAGCGCCCTGTCTTACGCAAAATACCGCTCACGCTGTTGCTGTAGTGCTCCACGCTTTTATCAAAGAGCGCATTAAACCAGCCGAAGAAACCCCCTTTTTTCTCATGATGGTCGCCGGATACGGGCTTAAGCAACGTTGCACAGAGTGCGGGCGTCAGGATTAGCGCAACCAGTACGGACAACGCCATAGCGGAAACGATAGTCAGCGAGAACTGGCGATAGATTGCCCCCGTCGAGCCGCCAAAAAAGGCCATCGGAATAAAGACCGCCGAGAGCACCATGGCGATCCCCACCAGTGCGCCCTGGATCTGCTCCATCGACTTCTGCGTGGCCTCTTTCGGCGGCAGCTTGTCCTCGACCATGACACGTTCAACGTTCTCAACGACCACGATAGCGTCATCGACCAGCAGACCTATCGCCAGCACCATGCCGAACATCGTCAGGGTATTGATGGAGAAACCAAACGCCGCCAGAACCGCGAAGGTACCCAGCAGAACGACCGGCACCGCGATAGTCGGGATGAGCGTCGCACGCAGGTTTTGCAGGAACAGGTACATGACCAGGAAGACGAGAACGATCGCTTCAAACAGGGTCTTCACCACTTCGTGGATGGAGATTTTCACGAAAGGCGTGGTGTCATAGGGATAGACAACTTTCAGCCCCTGTGGGAAGAACTGCTGCAGCTGCGCCAGCTTGCTTTTGATGGCTGCCGCAGTGTCCAGCGCATTTGCCCCGGTTGCCAGCTTAATCCCCAGGCCGGTTGCCGCCTGCCCGTTGATTTTAGTGACCATGTTGTAGTTTTCGCCACCCAGCTCAATGCGAGCCACGTCCTTCAGATGAACCATCGAGCCGTCCTGGTTCACCTTAAGCGTCACGCGGCCAAACTCCTCCGGTGATTTCAGACGAGTTTGCGCGATGATCGAGGCATTCAGCTGCTGCCCTGGAATGGACGGCGTTCCGCCCAGCTGGCCTGCCGCTATCTGATCGTTCTGGGTTTTCAACTGGTTGATAATATCCAGCGGCGTCAGCTGGTATTTGTTCATCGCGTTGCTGTCGAGCCAGATGCGCATCGCATACTGAGCGCCAAACAGCTGAACGTCACCGACACCAGACGTTCGGCTGATGGCATCTTTGACGTTTGAGGCGACATAGTCAGAGATGTCGTTCTGCGTGAGGCTTTTGTTGTCTGAAACAAAACCGGCGACCAGCAGGAAGCTGCTGCTGGATTTCTCCACGCCAATCCCTTGCTGCTGAACCTCTTGCGGTAGCAGCGGCATGGCGAGCTGCAGCTTGTTCTGCACCTGCACCTGAGCGATGTCCGGGTCGGTTCCTGACTCGAAGGTCAGGGTGATGGTGACGTTACCCGCTGAATCGCTGGTGGAGGACATATACATCAGGTTATCGATACCGTTCATGTTCTGTTCGATAACCTGGGTCACGGTATCCTGCACCGTTTGAGCGTCCGCTCCCGGGTAGGTCGCGGATATCGCCACGGCGGGAGGGGCAATGGTCGGATACTGTGCGACGGGAAGTTTGAGAATGGCCAGCCCGCCTGCAATCATCAAAATGATGGCAAGTACCCAGGCGAAAACCGGCCTCTGAATAAAGAAATTAGCCATGTCGTCGTCCCTTAACCGGCTGGAGTCGTGGTGGTATCCGGCGTGGCGACGACGGTTACCCCCGGTTTGACTTTCTGTAGCCCGCTGACAATCACGCGGTCACCGTTTTTCAGCCCTTCCGTCACCAGCCAGCGATCGCCAATTGCCTGAGGGGCCACGACGGTTCGCGGCTCAACCTGGTTTTTATCGTTCACCACCAGGACGGTTGCATCGCCTCGCGGTGTACGGGTCACGCCTTGCTGTGGAACCAGAATCGCGTCCGGCTGGGTGCCTTCATCAATGCGGGCGCGAACAAACATGCCGGGTAATAACAGATGCTGAGGGTTCGGGAAAATGGCGCGAAGGGTAATCGAGCCGGTACTTTCATCGACCGTGACGTCAGAGAACTGCAACGTGCCTTTCAGCGGATAGGGCTGCCCGTTCTCCATTAGCAGTTCAACGCTGCTGGCGGTATCGCCTTTTTGCAGACTCGTCTGTTTCAGGCGCATAAAATCATTACTGGACTGGGTGACATCGACATAAATCGGATCGAGCTGCTGGACCGTTGCCAGCGCTGCGGCCTGCCCATTCGTCACAAGCGCCCCTTCGGTCACGCTGGATTTCCCGATACGACCATCAACAGGAGAGGTCACTTTGGTGTAGGCAAGGTTGATACGTGCGCTTTCAACGCCGGCTTTTGCGGCCACCATGCTGGCATCTGCCTGCTGAGCCGTCGCCACGGCCTGGTCATACTCCTGCTTACTGACATATTGGGTGCCTACCAGCGGGAGATAACGTTTCACCGTCAGGTGCGCAATATTGGCCGCAGCCTGAGCCTTCGCCAGTTCGCCTTTCGCGCTGTCATAGGCCGCCTGATAGGTCGCGGGGTCAATCTGGTAAAGTGACTCACCCGCTTTTACATCGCTACCTTCCGCAAAGTTGCGGCGAAGGATAATACCGCTAACCTGAGGACGAACCTCCGCAACGCGAAATGCATCTGTTCTGCCCGGGAGTTCAGTGGTGACAGCCAGAGGCGCGCTTTTCACAATATGCACGCTGACCTGAGGCGCCTGCAGGTGTTGTTGTTGATTTTCCTGACCATCGCATCCAGTGAGCAGTACCGCGCAGACAATGAAACCGGATAAGGGCAAGCGTCTGAAATGATTCGTCATTACTGTTCCTTTAAATACCCATTAACCGATATATGTCGCGAACCGGTAGCTGGGGCAGAGGGATAAAAAATAAAATGTAGCTGCGTATAATAATGAGGGTATTTAATGTTTTTTAATTTATAAGTGCGAATGACCATGCTTGTAGAAAAAAATCAGAATCAGACCTGGTCCATTCGGGGATATACTTCAGGCATGTTAATCAGGTAAATGGGATTAATGTTGTCTAATTATTCACTTCATGAATTTAATTGATTCGATGTATTTGTATTAATTATAAATTAAGAGGGTTGACTTTTTTTGTGCAAAATTAAAACGGATTTTAGTGAATACTTACATTTGCATGAACGCAATATTACCTTTAAACCTTGTGAGTAACGGGTAGTTACCTATGGCGCGTAAAAAGAAAGAAGAGGCTCAACTAACCCGGCAGCAGCTGATTGAGGCGGCTATCGGACAGTTTGCGACGCGTGGCGTAGCCAGCACGACGCTGACGGATATCGCTGATGCTGCTAAGGTGACGCGCGGCGCGATCTATTGGCACTTCACCAGTAAATCTGAAATATTTAATGCCATCTGGGAACAGCAATTACCGCTTCGCGACATTATTCGCGACAGGCTTTCCCTTTCCGATAGCGACGACCCGTTGTTAAAACTTCGTGAGCAGTTTATTACCGCGCTGCAGTATATTGCCCATGAACCCCGGCAATGTGCGCTTTTACAAATTCTGTATCATAAGTGTGAATTTAGCAGCGATATGATTTCAGAGCGTGAAATCAGAAAGCGTATTGGATTCAATGATGACACGCTACGCGCCACGCTGGAGACCTGTATTTCGCGCAATATCATTTCGCCAAAGGTGAATGTTGATCTCACCTTGATTGTATTCCACGGTTTTTTTAGCGGAATAATTAAAAACTGGTTAATGAATAACGACAGTTTTAATCTTTATCAGCAGGCACCCGCTCTGGTCGATAGCATACTGGCGACACTTCCTGTCATTCGCGTGTCGCCTGATGAGGGGGCTTACAGCTCAGCGCCAGGTAACATCTCCCCTCGGGCACAAAGTGCTTCTATGGTCTGCGCGCTGGCGGGTTTACCTAACAGATAGCCCTGAAGGGTGTTACAGCCCAGCTCGGTTAAAAAGGCTTGCTGTGCTTCGGTTTCCACACCTTCTGCCACGACTTTCAGGTTAAGTGTTTTAGCGAGGGCCACGATCGCTGAGACAATAGTGGCATCCTCGCTTTCGCCGCTGAGCTCTTTCACAAACGCCCTGTCGATTTTCAATTCACAGGCCGGTAAGCGCTTGAGATACAGCAGGCTCGAATATCCGGTGCCAAAATCATCAATGGAGGCCTTCACGCCCGCATCCGTCAGCTCTGTCAGCACCCGTACGCTCTCATCCGGGTTGCTCATCGCCGTGGTTTCCGTCACTTCGAGGATCAACATTTCCGGTGGTACATGGTGAAGTGCCAGGCAGTCGAGAACCGTTTTAACCAGCGAAGGTTGTTCAAACTGCAGTGTCGACAGGTTTACCGCCATTGACCAGCTTTGATGCCCCTGAAGATGCCATTCCCGCAGCTGGCGACAGGCTTCATTAATCACCCAGTTGCCAATGGGGATGATCAGCCCCGTTTTTTCCGCCAGCGGCAGAAAAAGTTCTGGCGTCAGTAACCCCTGCTTAGGATGCTGCCAGCGCAATAGCGCCTCGAATCCGAGAACAGGACCTGCGGGGGCGTGGAATTTTGGCTGATACAGCAGGCGCAGCTCATTGCGATCGATCGCCATCCACAAATCGTTCATTAGTTGGAGATGGGTCTGCGCCAGGGTGTTCATGGAGGGCTGGAAAAAGTGGTAACCGTTACGGCCCATATGCTTCGTGTGATACATCGCCGCGTCGGCGTTAAACATCAGCTCACGCTCGGTTTTACCGTCGTGAGGATACAGCGCGATACCAATGCTGAGGGTCACCACCAGTTCATAGGGGCCGAGATTGAACGGGCTATCGATCGCGCGGACCAGCGAATTCGCCAGCGATGCCGCGTCGTCCGGACCTTCACCCTCTGCCAGCAGAACAAACTCATCACCGCCGATACGTGCAAGGGTGAACTGGCCTTTCAGGAGAAGCAGCAGACGCTGCGTAACGGCGACCAGCAGCCTGTCACCGACATCATGGCCGTAGGCGTCATTGATGGCTTTAAAGCCGTCGAGATCCATGAACATCAGGGCAAAATGGTTCCCTTCACGATCGGCTTTGCTGATGGCCTGATCGAGTCTGTCTTCCAGCAGGATACGGTTGGGCAGACGCGTCAGGGTATCGTGCAGCGCCAGTTGAGCGAGTTCCCGGTTAGCTTCTGCCAGCGACGAAGCCAGAAGGGCGGTACGTGCCTGAAGGCGGGCATCCAGCATCGACACCAGCAGGGTGATCCCAAGAATAGAGAGCGCGACGACGCTGACCAGTACCGCCAGCCAGCTCCCGTTAATCCCCTCATGATGAACCATTGTGGACATGGGAAACTGCGCCGCTTTCATCCCGGCATAGTGCATACCGGCAATGGCAATCCCCATCGTGATGGCGGCCCCCATGCGCATCAGCACGACCTGCGCGGCTTCGCGACGCAGGCGGAAGGTCAGCCATAATGCTGCGAGCGAAGCGGCAAGCGCAATCACGACCGAAATGGCCACCCAGACCTTGTCCCAGATAATCCCCGGCATCACTTCCAGCGCCGCCATGCCGGTGTAATGCATAGCAACAATACCGCTCCCCATCACCAGCGCGCCGGGCAGCAGTCGGCGCAAGCGTAATTGCTCGCAGCTCACGAGCCATAGCGCAAACAGCGACGAACCCACGGCGATAGCCATGGATAACACCGTCAGGGTGGCGTTGTAGCTCATGCTCATGGAGAGGTCCATCGCCAGCATGCCGATGAAATGCATGGCCCACACGCCAATACCCATTGCAATACCGCCTCCAGCCAGCCAGACGCGGGCAGCGACGCCCTCACTCCCGGCGACGCGTGCAGCCATGTTCAGCGCGGTATACGCAGCAAGGATGGCAACAACAAAGGAGAGGACAACAAGGATATGGTTGTATTGGCTGACCAGCATGGACGGTTCTACTCGAGTGTGGGGTTACGCTAGAGCGGTTGAGAAGGGCGAGACATTATCACCGTCAGGTAATGGCTCAAAGGGATTTAAATCCCCGTTTTTAGTGGGTAATAACGGGGTGACTTGCGCAATCGGACGGTTAGTCGAGCTCTGAGCAGTTCACGAGTTTCAGCGGATTGACGGAGTTCATATTGCGACACTTATCGGTTTCGGTGCTCATCAGTTCAATCCACTGCATCAGGAGTGCATCGAAAAGGAGAACGGAGATTGCAAAGACAACCAGCCACCAGTATTTACGAATCATTGTGTCATTCCGCAGAAAGAACGCCAGTAAGGTGGGGGAAATATACACGAAAAACCGTGGTTGAAAAGCGGGAGAAGCGAAGGTTTACAATGCGTTGACGGAGAGGCACGGGTAATAAAAAAGGCGCTTCCCCATGCCGAAGAGCGCCTTTTTAAACAAGCATTTAACTGATTAGTATCAGTTCATGCCGTATTTTTTCAGTTTCTTACGCAGAGTACCACGGTTGATACCCATCATCAGCGCAGCGCGGGTTTGGTTACCGCGGGTGTATTGCATCACCATGTCCAACAGTGGCTGTTCAACTTCAGCCAGTACCAGCTCATACAGGTCATTAACATCCTGACCGTTCAGTTGAGCAAAATAGTTCTTCAGTGCCTGTTTAACCGAGTCACGCAGGGGCTTTTGAGTTACCTGGTCCTGAGAGTTAACGGTAGAAACGGTCAGTACGTCAGAATTTACGCGTTGTTCGAACATAGTTCTGTCAGCTCTTTATTTCATTACGCAAGATTTTCGAAGTATGCCTCCAACGCCTCCAGCTGTACGCTGGCATCCTCTATGGCGTTGAATGTGCGCCGAAACTGGTCATCTGGAGCGTGCTCCTGGAGATACCAGGAGACGTGTTTACGCGCAATTCGGTACCCTTTTGCCTGACCGTAGTGGTCATGCAGTTCCCGAACATGCGAACAAAGCAAGCGCTTAACCTCTGCCAGAGGCAGCGGGGCAAGCAGCTCCCCAGTGTCCAGATAATGCTGGATTTCCCGGAAGATCCAGGGTCTTCCCTGAGCGGCACGTCCTATCATCAGAGCATCAGCTCCCGTATAGTCGAGTACAGCTCTGGCTTTAAGCGGGTCAGTTATGTCGCCATTCGCGATAATCGGAATGGAAACTTTCTGCTTAACTGCCCGAATGCTGTCGTATTCAGCTTCACCGTTGAACAAACAGGCGCGAGTGCGTCCATGAATGGTCAGGGCCTGAATGCCACAGTCTTCGGCCAGTTGGGCAATCTCTACACAGTTACGGTGTTCCGGCGACCAACCCGTGCGAATCTTCAACGTAACAGGAACGTCCACTGCGCTGACAACCGCCGTCAGGATAGCTTTCACCTGGTCGGGGTATTGCAGAAGGGCTGAACCTGCAAGCTTGCGATTCACCTTTTTGGCCGGGCACCCCATATTGATATCAATAATCTGGGCACCACTTTCCACGTTAATCCGCGCGGCATCTGCCATCTCTTCAGGCACGCTTCCGGCAATTTGCACGGTGCGAATACCTGGTTCATCAACGTGCACCATCCGAAGGCGGGATTTATCGCTTTCCCAAACCTGCGGGTTAGACGACATCATCTCGGATACGGTTAAACCGGCTCCCATCTCATAGCACAGCGTCCTGAACGGCCGGTCTGTAATACCTGCCATAGGGGCTGCGATCAGGCGATTTCTAAGCTGGTGGTGTCCGATGCGCATGAGTTAAGAAATGACCATACTGTGACTGCAAGGCGGCGTATATTACGCATTTTTTGCACGAGATGAAAGGCCAAACTTTGAACAATCCACTGTTGTAGATCAAGGAATCGCCGCTCAATCTTCCTGTTCAAAATTATTCATTATTTAAATCATTATGTTATACGAGAATGGTTATTTTATGGGCGCTTACAATTTCCCGTAACTTCTCATCATTTCTGAATAAATGCTTCGCTGAAGCGGGATAATCTGCTGTTTTTAGCAGCAGATTTCCCCACTTCTTTGCGATCTGCGTCGCATTTTAGAACATGATCGTCATGCGAAAAATGCGTCTTATTCGACCACAACGCGCCCGTGCAGCGACTGTACCGGACGGTTATTATCGTGATGCATTGTATGGGTGAATCTATCAAGCTGTTCTGCAGAAACCGTCAGGGGCTGCTTAAGCACAATCCAGGTGACGCCTTCTGAACACGGAGGGGTGGTCAATGAGCCGCTAAAGCGCCAGTACGTTTTATCTTTTGGCAGCAGTTTGTTCAGATTAAGATCCTGTTTAATGGAGACGTTCTGCTCGGCCTGCTGAGGCATAACGCGCCACAGTTTTTCAAGCTCCGGGTTTGCGGCCCCTTTATCAAACATTACCGCCACCACCGTCAGTTCTCCACCGGCATTTTTATGAACCAGGTGCATTTCCATCGCATATTTCTTGCCATGAACGGTGTTTTCGCTCGGCGCATGGAAATGGAACTGCTGTAATGTCCAGGTTTGCTTATCGAGAGTAAGGGTATCGCGGGTGTCAGCCTGTTCGCTTGCCTGAATGGTATGGCCGTTGTTTGTCAGCGTAACAGGGCCATCAACGTAGTGGGTTTGTAGCGGGGAAAGATGGGCGTTAGCGGTCGAATCAATATTAATGGGAGACTGGTTCATTCCGCTTTGACAGGTCTTGTATGCCTCGTCCAGCTCGCCCCAGTGTTCCGGCGAACCTTCCCCTTCGTAGCTCCAGTGTGATGCGAATGCTGAAGCCGAGATCATGCTCAGCGCCAGCAGCGCTGCCTTGCCTGTAATGTGTTTCATCATATTCTTCCGGTGAATTTTTGTAATACAAATCAACATGATTTGTGTGGTTATTTTACCGAAGAATGAACGGGGGAGAGAGGATTATCAGAGGGGGAGAGGCGTGGTCAGATGACCACGCCAAATGCTTATTTTTTACGGCCGGTGATGCGGCACCACTCTTCTTTTTCCACTACCGGGTCAAGGGCAAAGAGATCGGCGTAGGCTTCACATACGCTGTCGGCCTGGCTCGCCAGGATACCGGAAAGCCCCAGCAGACCGCCCTCAACGGGCAGCACGCTAATTAACGGGGCCAGCTCGCGCAGTGGGCCCGCCAGAATGTTTGCGACCACCACATCGGCTTTCATGGCGTCTGGCTGAGCATCCGGCAGATACAGCTCCAGACGGTCGGAAACGCCGTTACGCTCGGCATTATCGCGGCTGGCCTGAATCGCCTGCGGATCGATATCGATCCCGATGGCTTTTGCCGCGCCCAGTTTCAGGGCTGCAATCGCGAGGATCCCGGATCCACAGCCGAAGTCGATCACTGTCTTACCGTCCAGATCCAGCCCATCAAGCCACTGCAGGCAGAGGGACGTGGTTGGGTGAGTGCCGGTCCCAAACGCCAGGCCCGGATCGAGCATCACGTTGACCGCATTCTCGTCCGGGACGTCGCGCCAGCTTGGGCAGATCCACAGACGTTTGCCGAACTGCATCGGGTGGAAGTTATCCATCCACTCGCGTTCCCAGTCTTTGTCTTCCAGCTGTTCGATTTTGTGCACAAAACCCGCGCCCAGCAGAGGATGATTCTCCAGAATCGCGACAACCTCTTTCATATCGGTTTCGGCATCAAACAGGCCAATAACGTCGGTATCGCCCCACAGGCGGGTTTCGCCCGGCAGCGGCTCAAAGACCGGCGTGTCATGCGTGTCCTGGAAGGTGATGGAGACCGAGCCGGCCTCCATCAGCGCATCGCTCAGTTCCTCGGCGTTAGCGCCGGTTGTGTTCAGTTTTAGTTGGATCCACGGCATGGCAAAACTCTTTATTTATCAGTAGAAATCATAGCGGGCTGTGGGACGGGCTGACCGAAACGGTTCCCCACCACAAACGCCAGTAAACTTAGCAGTAACGAAGGCACAATCGGATGGAAGCCCAGGTACTGAATCTTAAACGTTGCGAGGACGGCATACAGCACACCGCCGACGATCATGCCGCTCAGCGCGCCTGCCGCGTTTGCGCGTTCCCAGTAAAGCCCTAACACCAGCGGCCACAGGAATACAGCCTCAAGCCCACCAAATGCCAGCAGGTTCAGCCAGATGATCATCTCCGGCGGACGCCATGCGGCGAGCATCATCAGAATGCCGAGCACCAGCGTGGTCCAGGTTGAGATGCGTTTAAGCTTCTGCTCATTATGCATTTTAGCCGGACGCGCGCTAAGCCACAGATCTTTGATGATAGTGGCGGAAGCCTGAAGCAGGTGCGCGTTAACGTTGGACATGATTGCCGCCATCGGTGCAGCAAGGAACAGCCCGGCGGCCCACGGCGGCAGAACCTGCACCATCAGCGTAGGGATCACCTGATCCGGCACGGTCAGGTGAGGTAATACGGCCCGACCCAGCGCGCCCGCCAGATGCATTCCCAGCATCAGAAGGGCGACAACGACGGTACCAATCACAATCCCACGGTGAACGGCTTTGCTGTCTTTATAAGAGATACAGCGCACGGCGGTGTGCGGCAGACCGATAACCCCAAAGCAAACCAGCACCCAGAAGGAGGTCATAAACGCGGGCGTCAGGATATCGTCAGCACCATGAGGGCTGACCAGCTTAGGATCAATCTGTTCCAGCGTTTGCACCGCATTGTGTAACCCGCCGGCCGCGTAGATGACGCCAACCAGCAGCACCAGGGTGCCTATCAGCATCACCATGCCCTGCATGGTGTCGTTCAGTACGCTGGCGCGGAAACCGCCAAACGCGGTGTACAGCGCAATCGTGATCCCGAAGATGAGCAACCCGGTCTCGTACTTGATACCCGCTGCCGTTTCCAGCAGGCGCGCGCCGCCAATAAACTGAACGGCAATGGCGCCAACGAAGGCGACAATCAGGCTGATACTGGCAATCCAGACCACCGCACGGCTCTGATAACGCGCCTGCAGCATGTCGTTCAGCGTAATGGCGTTATAGCGACGGGCGAGAATGGCAAATTTTTTGCCCAGAATGCCCAGCGACAGCCAGATTGTGGGCACCTGAATCATGGCCAGCAATACCCAGCCCAGGCCGTATTTGTATGCGGCTCCCGGCCCGCCGATAAACGAACTGGCGCTCACGTAAGTGGCGGTCAGCGTCATCGCCAGCACAAACCCGCCCATGGAACGGCTGCCGAGGAAATATTCGCTCAGAAACGATCCGGTACTGCGTTTGCGCATGGCATAGAAAGAGAGACCAAATACCACGATCAAATAGACAACCAGTACGGTGATGATTTCAGTTTGCATCACTGTCCTCCAGCGGGAAATCGCGGAAGATAAAGCGCACCATCAGCCAGCTGAGCAAAATAAAAATCAGCGGCACCAGCAGACACGCCATTTCGAACCAGTGCGGCAGGCCGGTGATGCCTGTGGTTGAGTCTGGTAAGTAAGCAGTCACTAACCATGCAGCGAGATAGAGAAGGGTCAGCCACAGCGCCCAGCGCGCTTCTTTATGGGCCTGAACAAAACGCTTGTCCATTTTTTGTCCCTTGTGGATGAAGAAAGCGGGGATTGTACATGATGAGGCTTTCCAGGCCCCAGAAATAAAAAAGGCCGGATAATCCGGCCTTTTCGCAAAGATGCTGTATTACTTCTCGTGCAGACCGAGTTTTTTCTCCAGATAGTGGATGTTGGTTCCACCATTCTGGAAGTGCTCGTCGCTCATAATGCGCATCTGCAGATCAACGTTGGTTTTGATACCGTCGATGATCAGCTCCTGCAGGGCGTTCTTCATGCGGGCAATCGCCACGTCACGGTTTTCGCCGTAGCAGATAAGCTTGCCGATCATTGAGTCATAGTACGGCGGTACGGTGTAACCGGCGTAGATATGAGATTCCCAACGCACGCCAAAGCCACCCGGCGCGTGGAAACGCGTGATTTTACCCGGGCTTGGCAGGAAGGTGTTCGGGTCTTCGGCGTTGATACGGCACTCTACCGCATGGCCTTTCACCACAACTTCTTCCTGCTTGATGGACAGCGGCTGGCCTGCAGCGATACGCAGCTGTTCTTTGATCAGGTCAACGCCGGTGATCATTTCGGTAACCGGGTGTTCAACCTGAATACGGGTGTTCATTTCGATGAAATAGAACTCGCCGTTTTCGAACAGGAACTCAAAGGTACCTGCACCGCGATAGCCGATATCGACACACGCTTTGGAGCAACGCTCGCCGATGTAGCGACGCAGCTCTGGGGTAATGCCCGGTGCTGGTGCTTCTTCGACCACTTTCTGGTGACGACGCTGCATCGAGCAGTCACGTTCTGCCAGATAGATCGCGTTACCCTGACCGTCAGCCAGCACCTGAATTTCGATGTGGCGTGGGTTTTCCAGGTATTTTTCCATGTACACCATGTCATTGCTGAAAGCGGCTTTCGCTTCTGCTTTGGTCATGGAGATGGACTGAGCCAGTTCAGCATCGCTACGCACAACGCGCATACCGCGACCGCCGCCACCGCCGGACGCTTTGATGATAACCGGGTAGCCAATGCGTTTAGCATGAGCACGGTTAGCATCCATGTCGTCGGTCAGAGGGCCGTCAGAGCCTGGTACGGTTGGAACACCGGCTTTTTTCATCGCGGTGATAGCAGACACTTTGTCGCCCATCAGGCGGATAGTGTCGGCTTTCGGGCCGATGAAGATAAAGCCAGAGCGTTCAACCTGCTCAGCAAAGTTGGCGTTCTCAGAGAGGAAGCCGTAACCCGGATGAATTGCCACCGCGCCGGTGATTTCAGCGGCGCTGATGATAGCCGGGATGTTCAGATAGCTTTTTACGGACGGAGCCGGGCCAATACAGACCGTCTCATCCGCCAGCAATACGTGTTTTAAATCGCGATCCGCGCTTGAGTGCACAGCGACGGTCTTGATGCCCAGTTCTTTACAGGCACGAAGAATACGCAGTGCGATCTCGCCGCGGTTGGCGATAACAATTTTATCCAGCATGTACGCCTCGTTACTCGATGACGACCAGCGGCTCGTCAAATTCAACCGGCTGACCACTTTCGACCAGAATCGCTTTCACAGTACCTGATTTGTCTGCTTCGATCTGGTTCATCATTTTCATCGCTTCAACGATGCACAGGGTATCGCCTACGTTGACTTTCTGACCCACTTCGATGAACGCCTTCGCGTCCGGGCTCGGGGTGCGGTAGAAAGTACCAACCATTGGGGAACGTACGATGTGACCACTGATTTCTGCTGCAGCGGCAGGTGCGGCTTCAGCTGCTGGCGCAACGGCTGCGGAAAGCGCAGGCTGCTGCACTGGCGCAGCATAAGCTTGCTGCATTACCGGGAAGCTAGCGGCTGGGGCTGCACGGCTGATGCGTACAGACTCTTCGCCTTCAGAAATTTCCAGTTCGGAGATGCCTGATTCTTCAACCAGCTCGATCAGTTTTTTAATCTTACGAATATCCATGAGTGGGTTCCGTACTCTTGTTTAGTGTGATTGTGACAAGCGTTTTACCGCTGTCTGTAAAGCGTATGAATAGCCGTCAGCGCCCAGTCCACAGATAACGCCAGCAGCGATATCTGACAGATACGAGTGGTGGCGGAATGGCTCTCGGGCGTGCACATTACTCAGGTGGATCTCGATAAACGGGATACTCACCGCGAGCAGTGCGTCGCGGATAGCAACACTGGTGTGCGTAAACGCGGCCGGATTGATCAGGATATAGTCCACAGTGTCTTTAGCCTGATGAATACGGTCGATGAGTGCGTACTCCGCATTCGACTGAAAATGATCCAAATCCACATTCAGTGACGCTGCTTCCGTTCCCAGACGGTTAACAATTTCACCCAATATTAGCGTGCCGTACTTCTCTGGCTCACGGGTGCCGAGCATGTTCAGGTTCGGTCCGTTCAAAACTAAGATATGGAACTTATCAGTCATTATGCCGCTATCTCCTGCGATTTTCGGGTAAAAAACAAAATATACCTTCAAAGCGCAAATGTCACCTTTTCAGAGGCTTAAAACCGCTGTCAGGCGAACCAAGGTCGCACATTATAACGATTTCGTAGCATTTAGCAGCTAAATACTGGTCTTATCAGGGAAGATTATCAACCGCTATCCGAAAAAGATTTGCGGTTGACGGCCAATCTGCGGGAAAACGCACAGTTTCGCGAACTATCGCCACCACTGGCGGAACTTCTTATAACGCCATGCTAAAAGCGCCACGGCCGCCAGTGCATAAAGGACCGGCTGCGGGGAGAGGATCTTCACCGACCACAGGTAATGAATGGGGGCGAGGATCGCGACAAGATAGACGAAGTTGTGCAGCAGCTGCCAGCGCCTGCCCAGTTTTCGCTGCGCATACTGCGTGGATGTCAGCGCTAACGCCAGTAAAACCACCCAGCTCACGATACCGAGCGTCAGATAAGGACGCGTCACCAGTTCGCGGCCAAGCAGCGCCAGATTGTTAATTCCCAACTCCAGCAGGGCATAGCTGGTGAGGTGCAGCGTCGCCCAGGCAAAACACCATAGCCCTAACAGCCGACGCGTGCGAATCAATAATGGCTGTTTAGCGTAGCGCGCCAGCGGCGAGACGAGCAAGGTGGCCAGCAAAAATTTCAGAGCCATCCGACCGGTAAAATGCTGGATATCCTTTGCCGGGTCTGCGCTAAAGAGCCCCTGGCTGGCGGCCCAGAACAGCCATATAAAAGGAAGCAGCCCGGCCAGGTGCAGCAGTACTTTCAGCCAGGTAATCTGTTTTGCCGTTAAACGCACTCAGAAGTTCTCCCGTAAATTGAGACCACGGTAAAGCGAGGCCACTTCATCCGCATAGCCGTTAAACAGCAGCGTCGGCTGGCGCTTCACGTCCAGCGCACCGCCGGAACCGATAAACCGCTCGGTTGCCTGCGACCAGCGCGGATGATCCACGTGCGGGTTCACGTTGGCGAAGAAGCCGTATTCGTCCGGGGCCGCCAGATTCCAGGTGGTTGGCGGACGCTCACGGGTAAGCTTAATGCTGACGATAGATTTAATCCCTTTGAAACCATATTTCCAGGGTACGGTTAAACGGATTGGGGCACCGTTCTGCGGCGGAAGCGCTTTGCCATAAACACCGACGGTCAGCAGGGTAAGAGGGTGCATCGCTTCGTCGAGGCGTAACCCTTCCACATACGGATACTCAAGCCCGCCGCCGATAAACCGATCTTTCTGCCCGGGCATCTCGTCCGGCGCATAGCGCGTCTGGAAAGCGACATATTTTGCGTTGCTGGTGGGCTCAACCATCGCCAGCAGTTTATGCAGCGGGAAGCCGACCCAGGGCACCACCATCGACCACGCCTCCACGCAGCGCATGCGATAGATACGCTCTTCGAGCGGGAAACGGGTGGTGAGATCGTGGTGGTCCAGCGTCAGGGGTTTCGCCACTTCGCCATCAATCTTCAGCGTCCACGGATCGGTTTTAAGGCTTCCGGCGTTCGCGGCAGGATCGGCCTTATCGAGACCAAATTCGTAGAAGTTATTGTAGCCGGTGACTTTATCTTCCGGCGTGAGCGTCAGTTTGTTTTGCCATTGGGCGGGTTTGGTAAAGGTGAGCGGGGCGCCGGAAGGGGCCTTCGGCCGATCGTTGCCTTTAAACCAGTCGAGCAGGTCGGCGTGTGCCGCCGGAGAGAGCGTCAGGGCAGTGGCGCTGATGCCAAGCATTTTCAGGATCTGGCGGCGCTGTAACATAAAGACAGACTCGGACGTTACGTCGGCTTCCGTCAGTTTTCGGTTTTTCATGGCATCCTCCGTCATGCGTTTTTCTAAGCATGACGGAGGAGAGGGATTCGCGCGAATATGTCACGAAAATTTGAAGATTAGGCGATTTTCACCAGCGCACGACCGTGGAACTGGTTGTCCATGATCTTACTGGCGTATTCCGGCGCCTGGCTGAGGGTTATCTCCGTTGCGCTCTGGGTATAGAAAGATTCAGGCAGATCGCGCACCAGCCGTTCCCAGGCTTCATGACGACGAGCCGGCGGGGTCATCACGGAATCCACACCCTGCAGGCGTACGTTACGCAGAATAAATGGCATCACGGTGGTTGGTAGGGCAAATCCGCCCGCCAGACCGCAGGCTGCCACGCAGCCGCCGTAGTTCATCTGCGCCAGGACTTTTGCCAGCACCTTATCGCCGACGGTATCCACCGCCCCTGCCCAAACCTGTTTTTCCAGCGGGCGGGTTTCGGCAAATTCGTCGCGGCTGAGAATGCGGCTGGCACCGAGCTGGCGCAGATAGTCATGGGTGCTTTCACGGCCGGAAACCGCAGCGACCTGATAGCCCAGCTTGTGCAGCAGCGTGACCGCCGTGCTGCCCACGCCGCCGCTGGCGCCAGTGACGACAATTTCACCCGACTCAGGGCGGATACCCGCATCTTCCAGCGCCATCACGCACAGCATGGCGGTAAAGCCTGCCGTGCCGACGATCATCGCCTTGCGGCCATCCATGCCTTTCGGCATTGGCACCAGCCAGTCGCCCTTCACGCGCGCCTGCGTTGCCAGCCCGCCCCAGTGATTTTCACCTACGCCCCAGCCGGTAAGCAGCACCTGCTGGCCCGCATGGAAACGCGGATCTTCGCTGGTATGAACCCGGCCTGCGAAATCAATCCCCGGCACCATAGGGAAATTTCGGATGATTTTACCCTTACCGGTAATAGCCAGCGCGTCTTTATAATTTAAACTGGACCAGTCGATGTCGACGGTTACTTCGCCTTCCGGCAGGCGACTCTCTTCAACCGCCTGCACTGAGGCAAGCGTTTTGCCGTCCTGCTGTTCTAAGATCAAAGCCTGCATACGGGGGTCCTCTCGACTCAGATGATTGGAAAATAATTTCTGAAGACTATACTCGCTCAGGGAAACGCAATGCCGATTTAACGCAATAAATTGCCAGATACGCCCGATTTGGTAGTATGCCGCATTTGAAATGCAAGTTAGCGCTTACTCGCTACCCCATCAACCCACGGAGTAATCTCAAGGATGCGATTAACGACGAAGTTCTCGGCTTTTATCACCTTGCTGACGGGGCTTACCATTTTTGTCACGCTTATGGGCTGCTCCCTGAGCTTTTACACCGCCATTCAGGACAAGCTGGTTAACCGGGTACAGTCTGTTGCATCGGTGATTGATACGCGTCTGCTGACGACGCCGCTGCCGGCGCTCTCCCGTGAGCTCGATGAGTTGATGGTACCTGTTGATATCGTTCAGATCGACATTCTGCAGGGAAAGCACCGTGTTTTAAGCCACGAACGGCCGGGAAGTTATCTGCCCGCGGGCGTGGTGAGCCAGTATCGGGACGTGACGGTGCACTCCCTTAAAAATCCGGGGATGACCATACACATGGTCTACCTCGATCCGATGGCGAGCTATTTCCGTTCCATGATGACCACCGCGCCGCTCACCGTCGCCGTTGCGTTTATCGTCCTGCTGATCTTTCTCGCGGTCCGCTGGCTGCGCCGCCAGCTCTCCGGTCAGGAGCTGCTGGAGATGCGCTCTGTGCGGATCCTTAACGGTGAACGCGGCCCGCAGGTGCGTGGCTCCGTCCACGAGTGGCCGTCGCGCGCCAGCAGCGCGCTGGATACCCTGCTCTCCGAAATCCAGTTTGCCAGCGATCAGCGCAGCCGTATGGATACGCTGATCCGCTCTTATGCGGCGCAGGATAATAAAACCGGCCTTAACAACCGTCTGTTCTTTGATAATCAGCTCGCCACGCTGCTCGACGATTCAGAAAAAGTGGGGACACACGGGGTGGTGATGATGATTCGCCTGCCCGATTTCGATCTCCTGCGCGACACCTGGGGACAGCGGGTCGCGGAAGAAAACCTCTTTACGCTGATCAACCTGCTCTCCACCTTTATTATGCGCTACCCGGGCGCGCTGCTGGCCCGCTATCACCGCAGCGACTTTGCCGTATTGTTGCCTCACCGCACGCTGAAGGAGTCGGAAAGCATCGCCAGCCAGCTGCTGAAGGCGGTGGATGCGCTGCCGCAGAGCAAAATGCTCGACAGGGACGATATGGTCCACATGGGGATCTGCGCCTGGCGTGGCGGACAATCCACGGAACAGGTGATGGAGCATGCGGAAGCCGCTACCCGCAACGCCGTGTTGCAGGGGGCGAACGGGTGGGCGGTTTATGATGACTCGCTGCCGGAAAAAGGGCGCGGCAACGTGCGCTGGCGAACGCTGATTGAGCAAATGCTCAGCCGCGGCGGGCCACGTATTTATCAAAAACCCGCGGTCATGAAAAACGGCAACGTTCATCACCGTGAACTGATGTGTCGTATTTTTGACGGTACGGAAGAGGTCATCTCTGCGGAATATCTGCCGATGGTGCTGCAATTTGGCCTGTCCGAAGAGTATGACCGCCAGCAAATTACCCGGCTGATTCCGTTTTTATCCTTCTGGCCTGAAGAAAACCTGGCGTTACAGGTCACCGTGGAGTCGTTAATACGCCCACGTTTTCAGCGCTGGCTACGTGATACATTAATGCAATGCGAAAAATCGCAACGCAAACACATTATTTTTGAACTTGCTGAGGCCGACGTAGGTCAACACATCAGCCGGTTACGTCCGGTGGTACGTTTGATTAATGCGCTGGGTGCGCGAGTAGCGGTGACGCAGGCAGGTTTAACGCTGGTCAGTACCAACTGGATCAAGGAGCTGGATGTGGAGTTATTAAAGCTACATCCGGGGCTGGTAAGGAATATTGAGAAGCGTACGGAAAACCAGCTGCTGGTACAGAGTCTGGTTGAAGCATGCAAGGGAACGCGAACACAAGTATTTGCCGCGGGCGTGCGCTCCAGAAGCGAATGGCAGATGTTAACAGAGCGCGGTGTGATGGGTGGTCAGGGGGATTTTTTTGCTGCCTCTCAACCGCTTGACACCAACGTGAAAAAATATTTGCAAAGATACTCTGTTTGACCTGCCGTTTACGCTGTTTTCACGTAGAATATCGCGCCTGTAGCTTTGAGTATGTCGAGCAAAAAGCCAGTGAACGACCTGTAACGGGTTACAAACGTCAGTGGGGAACGCTACTGTTTACTCAGCCCTGAGGGAGTCAGGGGATGGTTTTGTAACATCAGGAAACGTACTGCACAAATTTTCACCGTTGCAGATGATTTTTGCGCCTTGTCGCTGCTGCGTGTGGTTGGTAAAGTAAGCGGATTTTGTTTTCCGCCCCAGCTTTCAGGATTATCCCTTAGTATGTTGAAAAAATTTCGTGGCATGTTTTCCAATGACCTGTCCATTGACCTGGGTACCGCGAATACCCTTATTTATGTAAAAGGACAAGGCATCGTATTGAATGAGCCTTCTGTTGTGGCCATTCGTCAGGATCGTGCGGGCTCGCCGAAAAGCGTGGCCGCTGTGGGTCATGACGCGAAGCAGATGCTGGGTCGTACCCCTGGCAACATCGCCGCCATTCGCCCAATGAAAGACGGCGTTATCGCCGACTTCTTCGTGACTGAAAAAATGCTTCAGCACTTCATCAAGCAGGTTCACAGCAACAGCTTCATGCGTCCAAGCCCGCGTGTTCTGGTGTGTGTGCCGGTTGGCGCAACCCAGGTAGAACGTCGCGCAATCCGTGAATCTGCCCAGGGTGCAGGTGCACGTGAAGTGTTCCTGATTGAAGAGCCAATGGCTGCAGCCATCGGAGCGGGCCTGCCTGTTTCCGAAGCTACCGGTTCTATGGTGGTGGATATCGGTGGTGGTACCACTGAAGTGGCCGTTATCTCTCTGAACGGCGTAGTCTACTCCTCTTCCGTACGTATCGGTGGTGACCGCTTCGATGAAGCCATCATTAATTATGTGCGCCGTAACTACGGCTCTCTGATCGGTGAAGCCACCGCAGAGCGTATCAAACACGAAATCGGCTCTGCGTACCCGGGCGATGAAGTGCGTGAGATCGAAGTACGTGGCCGTAACCTGGCGGAAGGTGTTCCACGCGGTTTTACCCTGAACTCCAACGAAATTCTGGAAGCACTGCAGGAACCACTGACGGGCATCGTGAGCGCGGTAATGGTTGCGCTGGAACAGTGTCCACCAGAGCTGGCGTCCGATATCTCCGAGCGCGGTATGGTTCTGACCGGTGGTGGTGCGCTGCTGCGTAACCTCGACCGCCTGTTAATGGAAGAGACAGGTATTCCTGTCGTAGTTGCAGAAGATCCACTGACTTGCGTCGCCCGTGGTGGTGGCAAGGCGCTGGAAATGATCGACATGCACGGCGGCGATTTGTTCAGCGAAGAGTAGTCGAGTTTGAGAGGGTAGCAATTTGCTACCCTTTCTCTCTGACGCGAGAATACGCATAGCCTATGAAGCCAATTTTTAGCCGTGGCCCATCGCTACAGTTTCGCCTCATCCTGGCGGTTCTGGTTGCGCTTGGGGTCATTATTGCCGATAGCCGCCTCGGTACGTTCAGCCAGATCAGAACGTACATGGATACCGCCGTCAGTCCTTTCTACTTTGTTTCAAATGGTCCCCGTGAACTGCTCGACTCCGTTTCTCAAACGCTGTCTTCGCGCGACCAACTCGAACTCGAAAACCGGGCATTACGTCAGGAACTGCTGCTCAAAAACAGCGAACTGCTGATGCTGGGGCAATACAAGCAGGAAAACGCGCGTCTGCGTGAACTGCTCGGCTCGCCGCTGCGTCAGGATGAGCAGAAAATGGTCACGCAGGTAATCTCCACCGTGAACGACCCCTACAGCGATCAGGTTGTGATCGACAAAGGGAGCGTGAACGGGGTGTATGAAGGTCAGCCTGTTATCAGTGATAAAGGCGTCGTGGGCCAGGTTGTTGCCGTGGCCAAACTGACCAGCCGCGTGCTGCTGATTTGCGATGCCACGCATGCGCTGCCGATCCAGGTCCTGCGCAACGACATCCGCGTGATTGCGGCCGGTAACGGCTGTACGGACGACCTGCAGCTGGAACACCTGCCGGCTAACACGGATATCCGCGTGGGCGACGTGCTGGTGACGTCCGGCCTGGGTGGACGCTTCCCTGAAGGCTATCCGGTTGCGGTGGTCTCTTCGGTCAAGCTGGATACTCAGCGTGCCTATACCGTGATTCAGGCGCGTCCAACCGCCGGTTTGCAGCGTCTGCGCTATCTGCTGCTGCTGTGGGGCGCCGATCGTAACGGTGCTAATCCGATGACGCCTGAAGAGGTGCATCGCGTAGCAAATGAGCGCCTGATGCAGATGATGCCGCAGGTTCTCCCGCCTGCGGATTCCATGGGGCCGCCTGCGCCAGTACCGGCGCCGGCAACCGGGTTAACGCAGCCGCTGCCGGATGCGCCGCCACCGCCTAAACTCTCTTCGGGAGGGCAGTAGTGGCAAGCTATCGCAGCCAGGGACGCTGGGTCATCTGGCTCTCGTTTCTCATTGCACTGTTACTGCAAGTGATGCCCTGGCCGGATGACATTCTCGTTTTCCGGCCAAACTGGGTATTGCTCATTTTACTCTACTGGATCCTTGCCCTGCCGCATCGCGTAAATGTCGGCACAGGTTTCGTGATGGGTGCCATACTGGATCTCATTAGCGGCTCTACGCTTGGCGTGCGCGCCTTGTCCATGAGCATTATTGCGTACCTCGTCGCACTCAAATTCCAGCTCTTTCGTAACCTTGCGCTCTGGCAACAGGCCCTGGTGGTGATGCTATTGTCGCTCGCTGCGGATATCGTTGTTTTCTGGGCAGAGTTTTTAGTGATCAACGTCTCTTTCCGACCGGAAGTGTTCTGGAGTAGTGTAGTAAACGGTGTGCTCTGGCCATGGTTATTCCTGCTGATGCGTAAGGTTCGCCAGCAGTTTGCTGTGCAATAAAAGGTTTCTATGACGTCTTTGTATCTCGCTTCCGGCTCCCCGCGCCGTCAGGAACTCCTGACGCAGCTAGGGGTCTCTTTTGAACGCATCGTTACCGGCATTGAAGAAAAACGTGCTGAAGGCGAAAGCGCTCAACAGTACGTGTCTCGCCTGGCGCGCGAGAAAGCGCAGGCGGGCGTGGCCAGTGTGCCACGCGATCTTCCCGTGCTGGGAGCAGATACCATCGTTATTCTGAACGGTGAAGTGCTTGAGAAACCGCGCGACGCCGATCATGCGGCGCGCATGCTGCGCAAAATGTCCGGACATACGCATCAGGTGATGACGGCCGTCGCGCTGGCTGACAGCCAGCACGTGCTGGATTGCCTGGTGGTGACAGAAGTAACGTTCAGAGTACTTACCGACGACGACATTGCCGCTTATATTGCCAGCGGTGAACCAATGGATAAAGCAGGTGCATACGGTATTCAGGGGCTGGGTGGCTGTTTTGTCAGGAAGATTAATGGCAGCTATCACGCCGTAGTCGGCTTACCGCTGGTGGAAACGTATGAGTTGCTGAGCAATTTTAACTCACTGCGTGAGGGAAGGGATAATTATGACGGCTGAATTGTTGGTAAACGTAACGCCATCGGAAACCCGTGTGGCCTATATTGATGGTGGCATTCTTCAGGAAATTCATATTGAGCGTGAAGCGCGGCGCGGAATAGTAGGCAATATCTACAAAGGTCGTGTCAGTCGTGTACTACCGGGTATGCAGGCGGCTTTTGTAGATATTGGACTGGATAAGGCGGCGTTTTTACATGCCTCCGATATCATGCCGCACACCGAGTGCGTCGCGGGTGAAGAGCAAAAGCAGTTTGCCGTGCGCGATATTTCTGAACTGGTACGTCAGGGACAGGATCTGATGGTGCAGGTGGTGAAAGATCCCCTCGGCACCAAAGGCGCCCGTCTGACCACCGACATCACCTTACCTTCCCGCTATCTGGTCTTTATGCCCGGCGCGTCGCACGTGGGCGTTTCGCAGCGTATTGAGAGCGAAACCGAGCGCGAGCGGCTGAAGAAAGTGGTCAGCGCCTACTGCGATGAGCAGGGCGGGTTTATCATCCGTACCGCTGCGGAAGGGATCAGCGAAGAAGATCTGGCCTCGGATGCGGCTTACCTGAAGCGCGTCTGGACCAAGGTGATGGAGCGTAAAAAACGCAACCAGACCCGCTACCAGCTCTACGGTGAACTGGCGCTTGCCCAGCGCGTTCTGCGTGACTTTGCCGATGCGCAGCTCGACCGCATTCGCGTGGACTCGCGCCTGACCTATGAAGCGCTGCTGGAATTTACCGCCGAGTACATCCCGGAGATGCCTGGCCTGCTGGAGCATTATTCAGGACGTCAGCCGATCTTCGATCTCTATGATGTCGAAAACGAGATCCAGCGTGCGCTGGAGCGTAAGGTCGAGCTGAAGTCCGGCGGCTATCTGATCATCGATCAGACCGAAGCGATGACCACCGTCGATATCAACACCGGCGCGTTTGTCGGCCATCGCAACCTGGATGACACCATCTTCAACACCAACATCGAAGCCACGCAGGCGATTGCGCGCCAGCTTCGTCTGCGCAATCTGGGCGGCATTATCATCATCGACTTCATCGATATGAGTAATGAAGACCATCGTCGCCGCGTGCTGCACTCGCTCGAGCAGGCGCTGAGTAAAGATCGCGTGAAAACCAGCATCAACGGCTTCTCACAGCTGGGGCTGGTGGAAATGACGCGTAAGCGTACCCGTGAAAGCGTTGAGCATGTGCTGTGTAATGAATGCCCTACCTGCCATGGACGCGGAACGGTAAAGACGGTTGAGACCGTCTGCTACGAAATTATGCGTGAAATCGTTCGTGTCCATCATGCCTACGACTCCGATCGTTTTCTGGTCTATGCTTCCCCTGCGGTGGCTGAAGCGCTGAAAGGCGAAGAGTCGCACGCGCTGGCGGAAGTGGAAATCTTTGTCGGCAAACAGGTAAAAGTACAAATTGAACCGCTCTATAACCAGGAGCAGTTTGACGTCGTGATGATGTAAGACGCAGTACGCTGCGTGACGAAAGCTGACAAGGAGAGATGCGTGAGGCGATTGCCGGGGATTTTAGTGCTTACAGGGGCAACGCTGGTCGTGATTGTCGCGTTGCTCGTGAGCGGGCTACGCCTCGTATTACCGCATCTGGACAGCTGGCGTCCGCAGCTGCTGGCTAAAATCGAATCCACCACCGGCGTGCCGGTGAACGTAAGCCAGATTAGCGCTAACTGGCAGAATTTTGGCCCGACGCTCGATGTCCGGGATATCAACGCCAGCCTGAAAGATGGCGGCTACCTGAAAATCAAACGCGTAACCCTGGCGCTGGACGTCTGGCAAAGCCTGCTGCATCTGCGCTGGCAGTTTCGCGATCTCACCTTTTATCAACTCCAGTTTCTGACCAATACGCCGCTGTCTGGCGGCGATAGCGGTCAGGGTCTTGAAGCCAACCGCTTCAGCGATCTTTTCCTCCGCCAGTTCGATCATTTCGATCTGCGCGACAGCGAAGTGAGCTTTATTACCCTTTCCGGCCAGCGCGCCGAACTGGCGATCCCTCAGCTGACTTGGCTCAACGGTAAAGAACGTCACCGCGCCGAGGGGCAGGTCAATCTCTCAAGCCTGAACGGCCAGCACGGCGTGATGCAGGTGCGCATGGATCTGCGGGACGACGACGGCCTGTTAAACAACGGCAAAGTCTGGCTGCAGGCCGACGATGTGGACGTGAAGCCGTGGCTGGGCGACTGGATCCAGCAAAATATGCAGCTGGAGACTGCCCGCTTCAGCCTTGAAGGCTGGCTGACCCTGACCAAAGGCGAATTTGCCAGCGGCGATATCTGGCTCAAGCAGGGGGGCGCAAGCTGGAAAGGCGAAAAACGGCAGCATCAGCTTTCCGTCGATAACCTCACCGCGCACGTGACGCAGGAGAAAGAGGGCTGGCAGTTTGCCATTCCGGATACGCGTATCACCATGGACGGCAAGCCGTGGCCGCGCGGTGCGCTGACGCTGGCCTGGATGCCGGAGCAGGACGTCGGCGGCGCGGCCAGTAAACGCAGCGATGAGCTGCGCATCCGCGCCAGTAACCTGGATTTGGCAGCCATTGAAGGCCTGCGCTCGATGGCGGCAAAGCTCTCTCCGGATCTGGGCGAGATCTGGCTGGCAACGCAGCCGAGCGGGACGATCGATGCTCTGGGGCTGGACATCCCGCTTCAGGCGACGGAAAAAACGCGCTTCCAGGCCACATGGAAAGATCTTGCCTGGAAGCAGTGGAAGCTGCTGCCGGGGGCGGAACACTTTAGCGGCAAGCTGGAAGGCAGCGTGGAAAACGGCAGGCTGACGGTTGATATGCACGACGCCAAAATGCCTTACGAAACGGTCTTCCGCGCGCCGCTGGAAATCGAACAGGGCAGCGCGGTGCTTAACTGGCTCCGTAACGACAAGGGTTTCCAGCTTGATGGCCGCCATATCGATGTGAAAGCCAAAGCGGTGCACGCGCGCGGCGATTTCCGCTATCTGCAGCCTGAAGGTGATGAGCCGTGGCTGGGCATTCTGGCCGGGATCAGCACCGATGACGGCTCTCAGGCCTGGCGCTACTTCCCGGAAAACCTGATGGGAAAAGCCCTGGTAGACTATCTCAGCGGCGCGATTCAGGGCGGTCAGGCGGACAATGCCACGCTGGTCTATGGCGGTAATCCGCATCTTTTCCCGTACAAACATAATGAAGGCCAGTTCCAGGTGCTGGTGCCGCTGCATAACGCGACCTTCGCTTTCCAGCCCGGCTGGCCCGCGCTGAAAGACCTGGATATCGAACTCAACTTCCTCAATGACGGACTATGGATGAAGTCCGACAGCGTGGCGCTGGGCGGCGTGACGGCCAGCAACCTGACGGCCAACATCCCGGACTACTCAAAAGAGATGCTGCTGATTGATGCCGATATCAACGGTCCGGGCAAAGCGGTGGGACCGTACTTTGAGGAGACGCCGCTGAAGGAGTCGCTGGCGGCGACGCTTCAGCAGCTGCAGCTTGATGGCGATGTGAATGCTCGCTTACATCTTGATATCCCGCTGGACGGGGAGATGACCACCGCCAAAGGCGACGTCCGCCTGAAGAACAACAGCCTGTTCATCAAGCCCCTTGAGAGCACGCTGAAAAATCTCAGCGGGCAGTTCAGCTTTGAGAACGGTAACCTGAAGAGCGAGCCGCTTACGGCCAGCTGGTTTAATCAGCCCGTGAATATTGACTTCACGACTACCGAAGGTGAAAAGGCCTATCAGGTGGCCGTCAATCTGGACGGCAACTGGCAGCCAGCACGAATGGACGTCCTGCCGAAGCCTATTGAGGCGTCAGTGGAGGGGGCGGTCGCCTGGCAGGGTAAAGTGGCAATCGACCTGCCTTATCACGCGGGTGCCCGGTATAAGGTCGACATTACGGGCGATCTGAAAAACCTTCACAGCCAGCTGCCTGCGCCGCTGGATAAACAGTCCGGACAGCCGCTGCCGGTAAAGCTGAACGTCGATGGCAACCTGAACAGCTTCGAGCTGACCGGCAGCGCGGGTGGGACAAACCACTTCAACAGCCGCTGGCTGCTTAACCGCAAGCTCACCCTCGACAAAGCCATCTGGACAACGGATAGCCGCTCCACTCCGCCGCTGCCGGAGCAGCCGGGCATTGAGCTGAACCTCCCGCCGATGGACGGTGCAGAGTGGCTGGCGCTGTTCCAGAAAGGCGTTGGGCAAAACGTTGATGAAACCGCCCAGTTCCCGCAGGCCATTACCGTACGTACGCCGTCGCTGATGCTGGGCGGGCAGCAGTGGAACAACCTGAGCATTGTCTCGCAGCCTGGCGCTAACGGTACGAAGGTGGAGGCCCAGGGCAGAGAGATCAACGGTACGCTGACCATGCGCAATCACGCGCCGTGGCAGGCGGCGATCCGCTATCTCTACTACAACCCGGCAGCCGCCGCGAGCGATAAAGACAAACCGGCAGAGACGTCGCCGCTGAGCCATACCTCCCGCGTCGATTTTAGCGGCTGGCCCGATCTCCAGCTGCGCTGTGCGGAGTGCTGGCTGTGGGGGCAGAAATATGGCCGTATCGACGGTGATTTCACTATTCAGGCAAACACGCTTACGCTCTCCGGCGGCCTGGTTGATACCGGCTTTGGCCGCATGACGGCTGCGGGGGAATGGGTGAATAAGCCAGGCGAGCAGCGAACGTCCCTGAAGGGCGACATTAAAGGCAATAAACTGGACGCGGCAGCCAATTTCTTTGGTATCAGCACGCCGCTGCGCGGCTCGTCATTTGACGTCAATTACGATCTTCACTGGCGTGACGCCCCGTGGAAGCCGGATGAGGCCTCGCTGAACGGCATTCTGAAAACCCACTTTGGCAAAGGTGAAATTGCCGACGTGAGCACGGGGCGCGCCGGGCAGATCCTGCGCCTGCTGAGTTTTGACGCGCTGCTGCGCAAGCTGCGCTTCGATTTCAGCGATACCTTCAGCGAAGGTTTCTACTACGATTCCATTCGCAGCACGGCGTGGATCAAGGACGGCGTTCTGCATACGGACGACACGCTGGTGGATGGCCTGGAAGCGGATATCGCCATGAAAGGCTCCGTCAACCTCGTGCGCCGCGAGCTGGATATGGAAGCCGTGGTGGCACCGGAAATTTCCGCAAGCGTGGGCGTTGCGGCGGCCTTTGTGGTGAACCCGATTGTCGGTGCGGCGGTGTTTGCCGCCAGTAAAGTGCTGGGGCCACTCTGGAGCAAGGTCTCCATTCTGCGCTACCGCATTACCGGTCCGGTAGATAAACCGCAGATTAACGAGGTGCTGCGCCAGCCGCGCAAAGAAGCACAGCAATGATTTGACGTGGGCAGGTAATTGCCTCACTCTCAATAAATACGATCTTTATACCGCCACGGGCGGCAACGAACGAGTAGCAATACGATGAGTCTGAACCTGGTAAGTGAACATTTGCTCGCAGCGAACGGCCTGAGCCATCAGGACCTGTTCTCCATTCTTGGTCAACTGACCGAACGCCGTCTCGACTACGGCGACCTTTATTTCCAGTCGAGCTATCACGAATCCTGGGTTTTAGAAGACAGCATCATCAAAGATGGCTCTTACAACATCGACCAGGGCGTCGGCGTCCGTGCCGTCAGCGGCGAGAAAACCGGTTTTGCCTATGCCGATCAGATTAGCCTCACCGCACTTGAGCAGAGCGCGCAGGCTGCGCGTACCATTGTGCGTGATACCGGCGATGGCCGCGTGAAAACGCTGGGGGAAGTGCAGCACTCTGCGCTCTATACCAGTATCGATCCGCTGCAAAGCATGAGCCGTGAAGAGAAGCTGGATATCCTGCGTCGCGTGGACAAAGTCGCCCGCGCGGCGGACAAACGCGTGCAGGAAGTTTCTGCCAGCCTGAGCGGCGTGTATGAGTTGATTCTGGTTGCGGCAACGGACGGTACCCTGGCGGCAGATGTTCGCCCGCTGGTGCGTCTCTCCATCAGCGTGCAGGTCGATGACGACGGCAAACGCGAGCGCGGCTCAAGCGGCGGCGGCGGTCGTTTCGGCTATGACTGGTTCCTGGGCGACGTTGACGGTGAAGCACGCGCTGACGCGTGGGCAAAAGAAGCCGTGCGCATGGCGCTGGTAAATCTGAATGCCGTCGCGGCGCCGGCGGGCTCATTCCCGGTGGTGCTGGGCGCTGGCTGGCCGGGCGTGCTGTTGCACGAGGCGGTGGGCCACGGTCTTGAAGGCGACTTTAACCGTCGCGGGACGTCCGTATTCAGCGGTCAGATTGGGCAGCTCGTCTCCTCCGAACTGTGTACCGTGGTGGATGACGGCACCATGCTCGATCGCCGCGGCTCGATTTCCATCGACGATGAAGGCACCCCGGGCCAATACAACGTGCTGATCGAAAACGGCGTGCTGAAAGGCTACATGCAGGACAAACTCAACGCGCGCCTGATGGGCGTAGCGCCGACAGGCAACGGACGCCGTGAATCTTACGCGCACCTGCCGATGCCGCGCATGACTAACACTTACATGCTGCCGGGCAAATCCACGCCGCAGGAGATTATCGAATCCGTTGATTACGGTATCTTTGCGCCAAACTTTGGCGGCGGCCAGGTGGACATCACCTCCGGTAAGTTTGTTTTCTCCACGTCAGAAGCGTATCTGATCGAGAAAGGCAAAGTGACCAAAGCGGTGAAAGGCGCGACGCTGATTGGCTCCGGTATTGAAGCTATGCAGCAGATCTCCATGGTCGGCAACGATCTGAAGCTGGATAACGGCGTAGGTGTCTGCGGTAAAGAGGGCCAGAGCCTGCCGGTTGGCGTGGGCCAGCCAACGCTGAAAGTGGACAACCTGACGGTGGGCGGCACGGCCTGACCTGACCCTGCATAAAAAAAGGCGCTACTGACGTAGCGCCTTTTTTTTAACGTAAGTTACCCAGCGGTATCTCCGGATCCGGCTCGTGCGTGATGCGGTTACGCAAGTCACGACGAATGATTTCGATCGACCAGAACCAGACCAGATGGCCCACGATCTCTGACACGTGTTCATACCACGGCAGCTCAAACAGCGGTGGCGTCAGCCCCATCAGAGGGAAGGAGATCATATGCACAAAAAGCTGAGCTAACGCACCCGCCAGCAAACCCTGCCAGAGTTTAATTTTCGGGAAGACTTCAGCCACTACACAATAACCTACAGCGAACACGATTGAGAAAATAATATGTGTTACGCCGACCCAGTTAAATATATGTCCGGCAAATGTATAAACCGCCGCGTTAGGATCGACGACGCCCAGCCAGTCGCGTAAAAATACATAGGGAGGGTTTAAGAAATTTCTTGAGCAGTCAATCTGGCTGGCAGCTCTTATTAATTGCTCGGGCCCGCATGCGCCGGTGAATAAATCGGTGGGGCTGCGTGGCGGAAGCGGTACCTCGGCTCCCCATTTGACAAAGGCGGAGACAATCCCTGCAATTAAACCGATGAACGCGGCGAGCCCATAGCGCCTGCGTGAAGGCGGTGTTTGTTCAAATAGATTCATTTCTTTTCCTTGTTTAACGTCATCCTGCGGAATACATTTTATTATTCATATCAGCAACAAATTAATAACAGTCTGAAAGGCAGACTGTTATTAAGGTAAAGGGCAGGCGGCGGCAGTGTCAATTCGCTATTCCTGATAGTGCCGAAGGAATATTCCAGAATGCTGAGGCGTTTCATCCTGGTAATATTCATCGCTCATATACTTTCAGCGTAAAATCGTTATTCCTTCCTTCTTCCCCGCATCCCCTGAAACAGCTCCGCCACGTCCACAAAATACTCGGTCAGATAGTTAATACACACCTGTACCTTGAGCGGGAGTTTGTCTTTTTCGGTATACAGGGCGTACACCGGACGCGGATCGGACTGGTAGCGCGGGAAGAGGATCTCCAGCACGCCGCTGTTGATCTCGTTGATCACCCACATTAACGGCACGTAGGCGATCCCGGCCCCGGCCACCAGCCAGCGCGAAATGGTCATCGGATCGTTAGTGACAAACCGCCCTTCCGGCAGCAGTTTGGTAGAAATCCCTTCCGGGGCAATCAGCTCAAATTCATTATCGGGCCGCACGCTGTACTCCAGCCACGAGTGGTTGGTGAGATCGGCGGGTTTCTCCGGAACGCCGTACTGCGCCAGATAGCTTTTCGAGGCGCAGACGACCATCGGCATACTGCCCAGCCTGCGCGAGAACAGGCTGGAATCCTGCAACGCGCCGACGCGGATCACCACGTCCAGCCCGTCGGCAATCAGGTCCGGCGCCGGGATACCCGTCACCAGATTGACCGTAAGCCCAGGGTACTCTTTCAGCATATCCGCGGTCATGGCAGCGAGAACATTTTGTGCCATAGTTGAAGAACACCCGATGCGCAGCGTGCCGATGGGGGTGTTGTTGAAGGCATAGAGCTGTTCGTGAACATCCTGCACTTCAAGCAGCATGCGGCGACAGCCCTGATAGTAAATTTTACCCGCCTCCGTCAGCCCAATGCTGCGGGTACTGCGGTTGAGCAGCTTGACCTGAAGCTCATCTTCCAGTTTGGACACCGTCTGGCTGATGGATGAGACGCTCATCTGAAGCTGGCGGGCAGCGGCGGTAAACGAGCCCAGTTCAACCACTTTGGCGAAGACCGACATGCGTTTTAAACGTTCCATTGTTCACTCTGGCTTAAAAGTGATTTAGATCACATATTATAGATAACAGCATAACAGTTACGTTAATATATTATTAATTACATGACGGCTGCGCCATTCTCGCCCGGCGTCTCTTGCTCTCCCGCGGTGGCGTGCGCTTAAAAATTCTGAAGCCTGCACTCTCTCTTATCAAGGTCAACATGAGTCTGTTTCCCGTTATCGTGGTGTTCGGTCTGTCGTTCCCACCGATATTTTTCGAGCTTCTTTTATCACTGGCGATCTTCTGGCTGGTGCGCAAGGTGCTGGTCCCTACCGGGATCTACGATTTCGTCTGGCACCCTGCATTGTTCAATACCGCGCTGTATTGCTGCCTGTTTTACCTGATATCGCGCATGTTTGTCTGAGGTTGATGTGAAAACGCTAACAAGAAAAATCTCCCGCACTGCCATCACGATGGCGCTGGTTATCCTCGCCTTCATCGCTATTTTCCGCGCCTGGGTTTATTACACCGAATCACCGTGGACGCGTGATGCACGCTTCAGCGCCGATGTGGTGGCAATAGCCCCAGACGTGGCCGGTCTTATCACGGCGGTCAACGTCCAAGATAACCAGCTGGTGAAGAAAGATCAGGTCCTGTTCACCATCGACCAGCCTCGTTACCAGAAAGCGCTGGAAGAGGCGGAAGCGGACGTGGCCTATTACCAGGCGCTGGCTGCGGAGAAACGCCGTGAGGCAGGCCGCCGTAATCAGCTGGGCGTTCAGGCAATGTCCCGCGAAGAGATTGACCAGTCCAACAACGTGCTGCAAACCGTGCTGCACCAGCTGGCGAAAGCGCAGGCAACGCGCGATCTGGCGAAGCTCGATCTGGAACGCACCGTGATCCGCGCGCCGTCCGATGGCTGGGTGACCAACCTGAACGTCTATGCCGGGGAATTCATCACCCGCGGCTCAACCGCCGTGGCGCTGGTTAAACAGAACTCCTTCTACGTGCTCGCCTATATGGAAGAGACCAAGCTGGAAGGCGTGCGTCCGGGGTTCCGGGCGGAAATTACGCCGCTCGGCAGTAATCGTGTGTTTAAAGGTACCGTCGACAGCGTTGCTGCAGGGGTAACTAACTCCAGCAGCTCTAACGATGCCAAAGGGATGGCGACGGTAGACTCCAACCTGGAGTGGGTACGTTTGGCCCAGCGCGTGCCGGTGCGCATCCACCTGGATGAACAGCAGGGAAATCTGTGGCCTGCGGGTACCACGGCGACGGTGGTGATTACCGGTGAAAAGGATCGGGATGCCAGCCAGGACTCGTTCTTCCGTAAAATTGCCCACCGCCTGCGCGAGTTTGGTTAATCGCCATGGGTATCTTTTCCATCGCCAGCCAGCACATTCGCTTCGCCGTGAAGCTGGCGTGCGCCATCGTGCTGGCGCTGTTTGTCGGCTTCCACTTCCAGCTTGAAACTCCTCGCTGGGCGGTGTTAACGGCCGCCATTGTCGCGGCGGGTCCTGCCTTCGCCGCGGGCGGGGAGCCCTATTCAGGCGCGATCCGCTATCGCGGGATGCTGCGTATCATCGGGACGTTTATCGGCTGCTTCGCGGCGCTGACCATTATTATTTTGATGATTCGCACCCCGCTGCTGATGCTGATGGTCTGCTGCATCTGGGCGGGTTTCTGCACCTGGATCTCGTCTCTGGTGAAAGTGGAGAACTCTTACGCCTGGGGGCTGGCGGGCTATACCGCGCTGATTATTGTCATCACCATTCAGTCTGAACCGCTGCTCGCCCCGCAGTTTGCGGTTGAGCGCTGCAGCGAGATTGTGATTGGTATTGTCAGTGCGATCGTCGCTGACCTGCTTTTCTCCCCGCGCTCCATCAAGCAGGAAGTCGACCTTGAGCTTGACGCGCTGATTGTTGCTCAGTACCAGCTGATGCAGCTCTGCATTAAGCACGGCGACAGCGAAGAGGTGGATAAAGCCTGGAGCGGGCTGGTACGCCGTACGCAGGCGCTTGAAGGAATGCGCAGCAACCTTAATATGGAGTCCTCGCGCTGGGCTCGCGCGAATCGTCGTCTGAAAGCCCTCAACACCGTCTCTCTGACGCTGATTACCCAGGCATGTGAAACCTATCTGATTCAGAACACCCGCCCGGAAGCGGTCACCGATACGTTCCGCGAATTGTTTGCCGAGCCGGTGGAAACCGTGCAGGACGTACACAAGCAGCTTAAGCGCATGCGCCGGGTCATTGCCTGGACCGGGGAGCGCGACACGCCGGTAACCATCTACACCTGGGTCGGCGCCGCGACGCGCTACCTGCTGCTGAAGCGCGGCGTGATCGGCAACACCAAAATCAGCGCGGCGGAAGAAGAGGTGCTGCAGGGGGAAGTGGTGATCAAAGCGGAATCCGCCGAGCGCCATCACGCCATGGTCAACTTCTGGCGTACGACCCTTGCCTGCATGCTCGGCACGCTGTTCTGGCTGTGGACGGGCTGGACGTCCGGCAGCGGCGCGATGGTGATGATTGCCGTCGTGACCGCACTGGCGATGCGTCTGCCTAACCCGCGTATGGTCGCCGTTGATTTCCTCTACGGCACCATTGCCGCCCTGCCGATAGGCGCGCTCTATTTCCTGGTCATCATCCCGTCGACGCAACAGAGCATGCTGCTGCTCTGTATTAGCCTGGCGGTAATGGCGTTCTTTATCGGCATTGAAGTGCAAAAGCGGCGCCTGGGATCGCTGGGGGCGCTGGCGAGTACGATTAACATCATCGTGCTCGATAACCCGATGACCTTCCATTTCAGCCAGTTCCTCGACAGCGCGTTAGGTCAGCTGGTGGGCTGTTTCCTGGCCATGATGGTGATACTGCTGGTTCGGGATAACTCGCAGGCAAGAACGGGCCGCGTGCTGTTGAACCAGTTCGTGTCGGCTGCCGTGTCGTCGATGACAACCAATACCGCGCGCCGTAAAGAGAACCACCTGCCCGCTCTCTACCAGCAGCTGTTTTTACTGCTGAACAAGTTCCCGGGCGATATCGCGAAGTTCCGCCTGGCGTTAACCATGATCATCGCGCACCAGCGTCTGCGTAACGCGCCCGTGCCGATCAACGACGACCTGTCGGCCTGGCACCGCCAGCTGCGTCGTACCGCCGATCACGTGCTTTCCGCCAGTAGCGATGACAAACGGCGTCGTTACTTTACGCAGCTGCTTGAAGAGCTCGATATCTATCAGGAAAAGCTCAAGCACTGGGAGGCACCGCCTCAGGTGACCGAGCCGGTAGGACGGCTGGTGTTTATGCTGCATCGCTACCAGAATGCCCTCACGGACAACTGACAGACGTAAAAAAACCGACGCCAAAAGCGTCGGTTTTTTTGTGGCTATACTTATTCCAGCACGTTCTTACATTTCAGAAAGGGAGAACACATGACGACGCAGGCGCTTCAGGACCACATCCTTTTTCAGACCGGTTATCTGGTCAACGGAATCTGGAAAACGCTGGATACAACCTTTGATGTGCTGAACCCCGCGACCGGTGAGGTCATTGCTAAAGTCGCAAAAGCGGGTAAAGCGCAAACCGAAGACGCTATCGCAGCGGCTACCCAGGCCTTCCCGGCATGGCGTGCCAAAACCGCGAAAGAACGCTCGGCCATTCTCTACCGCTGGTACGAACTGATCATTGAGAATAAAAGCTGGCTCGGGCGGTTAATGACCACCGAACAGGGCAAACCCCTGAAAGAGGCGGAGGGAGAAGTCGAGTACGCCGCCAGCTTTATCCAGTGGTTTGCCGAAGAGGCCAAACGCGCGAACGGTGAAATTATTCCGCCGATCAAACCCGGCTCACGCATTCTGGCGACCCGTGAACCCATTGGTGTGGTCGCGGCGATTACGCCGTGGAACTTCCCGATGGCTATGCTCACCCGCAAGTTGGGCCCGGCGCTGGCAGCAGGATGTACCGGGGTGATCAAACCGGCCAACAACACGCCGCTCAGCGCCTTTGCGCTGCTTACGCTGGCGAAACAGGCCGGTGTGCCCGACGGCGTGCTCAACGCCGTGGCCGGGAATACGCATGAAATCAGCGATGCGATCATGGCCAGCCGCGACGTGCGTAAAATCTCCTTCACCGGTTCAACCTCCGTCGGCAAGACGCTGGTGCGTAACGCCGCAGAAACCATGAAAAAAGTCTCTATGGAGCTGGGGGGGAATGCCCCGTATATCGTTTTTGAGGATGCGGACATCGACGCAGCGGTAAAGGGGGCGATCGCCAACAAGTTCCGCAATGCCGGGCAGGTCTGCGTCAGCGTGAACCGTTTTTATATTCAGGAAACCGTCTACGACAAATTTGTGAATAAACTCGCCGATGCGGTGAATGCGCTGAAGGTGGGCAATGGTCTTGAGGAGGGAGTGGTCGTCGGGCCGCTGATTGAATCTTCTGCGGTCAACAAGGTGCGTGAGCATGTCGACGATGCCGTTGCCCGGGGCGCAACCGTACTGGCTGGGGGTAAGCCCCATCCGCTTGGCGGGAATTTCTGGATGCCAACCGTACTGGGCGACTGCCATGAAGGCATGAAGCTGGCAGAAGAAGAGACGTTTGGCCCGGTGGCGGCGTGCTTCCGTTTCACCTCGGAAGATGAAGTCATCCAGCGCGCCAACAATACGCCGTATGGGCTGGCGGCTTACTTCTATACCCAGAATCTCTCCCGGGTCTTCCGCGTTTCACAGGCAATCGAGAGCGGGATGATCGGCATTAACGAGTGCGCCGTCTCCACGGAGCTCGGCCCCTTTGGCGGCGTAAAAGAGTCTGGTCTTGGACGAGAGGGCTCCGTGCTGGGGCTGGAAGAGTATCTGGAAGTTAAAACCCTGCATATTGGGGGATTATAATAGACAGGGCGGCATCTGCCGCTCGCCTGGACTGGGTGGCTGGCAATGAAAACCTATACGTTTGATTTTGACGAGATCGACAGTCAGGAAGACTTCTACCGTGAATTTATCCGGGCGTTTGATCTTGAACGGGAAAGCGTGACGAATCTGGATACGCTGTGGGACGTGGTCACCGGCAGTCTGTTGCCGCTACCGCTGGAAATTGAGTTCATCCATTTGCCCGATAAGCTTCGCAGACGTTTTGGCGCGCTGATATTGCTGTTCGATGAAGCGGAAGAAGAGCTTGAAGGGCAGCTGCGCTTTAACGCGCGGCATTGAATGAAAAAAAGCCCCTGACCATGAGGCCAGGGGCAAGTCGTATGATGAGATACGACGAGGGTTTATTTATACAGCTCTGCCGTTGCATGCCAGTGGTCACCCTGATTCAGTTCGGTGACGCGATAGCTGCTGGCGCCTGCTTTTTCAGCTTTGGCGGCAAGTTCGTGACGAATATCCATCGGTGAACCGGTGACAGACGTTACGGAGATGCTGCCCATACGCTGTAGATTTTGTGCCTGGTCGGCATTCACCTGCTGTACGGCTGCGCTTGCGCCGAAAGAGAGAACAGATGCCAGACCGAGGGTTGCGATGATCAATTTGGTTTTCATAGTCTTTACTCCTGAATAGGGTTTTTTTACTCAACGGCGAGAAGGGTTGAACCGCTATTTTTATGCCTGGTGCCGTTGAGTGGAGATTTACGTTTTCAGCTATTACTAAAACTTATTTGTACAGCTCAGCGGTGGCGTGCCAGTGGTCACCGGAACGCGCTTCGATGATGCGATAGGATGACGCACCCTGTTCTTCCGCTTTTTTGTTCAGCATCTCATGCATGTCCATTGGCGATGTGCCGACCGCACCGACAGAAACCGTACCGATAGCCTGGCGGGATTGCGCCTGGTCAGCATTGATAGAGTCAGCCGCGAAAGCACCGAATGACAGGACAGACAGGACGCTCAGCGCCGCTACAGTTGATTTGATTTTCATGATTCTTACCTCGTCGAATTTTTTAGTGGGGTCTTGTTTCGTGACCCTCATCACAAAATCAAGTATACACTAATAACGGCAAAAATTAATACCAGACTAATGGTTTCCCTTGTTATTACGTGTTAACCAGTCTGTTTTTTATAACCAAATTGCATAATATTGGGCGTTTTTTGTCCGCTAGTGGCGGGTATATCTAATTAAATCATATGGATATCCGCTTTTGATTTTTTGTGCGATTTTTTGATTTAGCATTCACCAGATGAATGTTAATGGGTGGTAAAAAGCACTATTTGTCAAAGTGAAGGGCAGTGGAAAAGAGGGGGAAACGCAGCAGAAGCAGAACGATCCCCGCAGCGGCGCTACGGGGAGAGGGAATTAGAGTTCCTGTTCGAACAGAACCAGAATCGCTTCGTGGAGATCTTTCACGGAGAAACCGCTAGCCGGTGTGGTAAAGATGGTGTCATCGCCGGCGATAGTCCCGAGGATACCCTCCGTTTTACCCAGCGAGTCCAGCATGCGGGCAATCAGCTGTGCGGCACCCGGGCTTGTGTGGATCACCACGACGGCGTCGTTATGATCGATATCCAGAACCAGATTCTTGAGCGGGCTGGAGGTGGTCGGCACGCCAAGTTCTGCCGGCAGGCAATAGACCATCTCCATCTTGGCGTTACGGGTACGCACCGCGCCAAATTTCGTTAACATGCGGGAGACTTTCGACTGGTTGATGTTATCGAAGCCTTGTTCCTGCAGCGCCTGAACAATTTCTCCCTGAGAACTGAATTTCTCTTCTTTGAGTAGCGCCTTAAACGCCTTTACTAATTCTTCTTGCTTAGACGAGCTTCGCATAAGTCACCCGGAATATGACGATAGAAACAACATTATTATGCATGTGGATGAATTTTTATGCAAATTATCTACCCAGCGGTAGGCTGAAATAATGTTATGAAAGGGAGTGATTTTATCAGATTTCGTTATCAGAAAACATGCCTGGGTCACGCCGCGCAAATAAGCTTAAAAGTAAATTAAATGTTATCAAAATGATGTTGTTTTGGTGGCGGGGCAGGGTGTATTGTAACCACCTCTTAAAGCGTTGCCCTCTGTCCTCAGATAGTCTTCTGATGAGAGATAAAGTCGCGTGACCTCAAATTCTTTAGCTACGAAAATTGTAATTATTTACTTGCTGAATTATGGTCGCCGCAACGGATTTACAGATACTTAAGTTAACCATAATAAGGAGTTTAGGATGAAAGTCGCAGTCCTCGGCGCTGCTGGTGGTATCGGCCAGGCGCTTGCCCTACTACTGAAAACCCAACTGCCTTCAGGCTCAGAACTCTCCCTGTACGATATTGCCCCGGTAACCCCAGGTGTGGCGGTTGACCTGAGCCACATCCCGACCGCTGTAAAAATCAAAGGCTTCTCCGGTGAAGATGCACGTCCTGCACTGCAGGGTGCCGACGTGGTGCTGATTTCTGCAGGCGTGGCGCGTAAGCCAGGCATGGATCGTTCAGACCTGTTCAACGTCAACGCGGGCATCGTGAAAAACCTGGTGCAGCAGATTGCAGAAATCTGCCCGAAAGCATGCATCGGTATCATCACTAACCCGGTGAACACCACCGTGGCTATCGCGGCAGAAGTGCTGAAGAAAGCGGGTGTTTACGACAAAAACAAACTGTTCGGCGTGACCACGCTGGATATCATCCGTTCCAACACCTTTGTTGCTGAGCTGAAAGGCAAACAGCCAACAGAAGTGGAAGTTCCGGTCATCGGCGGTCACTCTGGCGTCACCATCCTGCCTCTGCTGTCGCAGATCCCAGGCGTGAGCTTCACCGAGCAGGAAGTGGCTGACCTGACTAAACGCATCCAGAACGCGGGCACCGAAGTGGTGGAAGCGAAGGCGGGTGGCGGTTCTGCGACCCTGTCTATGGGCCAGGCTGCTGCACGTTTTGGTCTGTCACTGGTTCGCGCTCTGCAGGGCGAGAAAGGCGTTGTTGAATGCGCTTACGTTGAAGGCGACGGCGAACACGCTCGCTTCTTCTCTCAGCCGCTGCTGCTGGGTAAAAACGGTATCGAAGAGCATAAATCCATTGGTACGCTGAGCGCGTTTGAAAAACACGCGATGGAAGGCATGCTGGATACGCTGAAGAAAGATATCACCCTGGGCGAAGAGTTCGTTAACAAGTAAAACGAACCGTCTCCCGGTAAAAAAAACGGAGCTTATCGCTCCGTTTTTTTATGCCTGTCAGTTAGTGGCCGGGTATTCCTGAATCGTTACCTGCAGCGTCAGTTTCTTATCGTTGCGCATGACCTCAACAGGGATGATAGAACCCGGGCGAATTTCTGCCACCTGATCCATCGTCTCCAGCGCGGAGACCGCTGGCGTGCCGTTGACCGACACAATGACATCATTAACCTGAATACCCGCATTAGCGGCCGGGCCACCAGGCGACACCTCGTTGACCACGATGCCCTGAATCTGATCGATACCGCCGCCCTGGGTATGCATCGGCGCAATTTCACGCCCGCCGATACCGATATAGCCGCGGATCACGCGCCCGTCGCGGATCAGTTTATCCATAATTTTGGTCGCCAGCTGGAACGGAATGGCAAAGCCGATCCCTTCCGGCGTCTCACCGTCGTTACTCTTATCGAACGAGAGGGTGTTGATGCCCATCAGCTCGCCCAGCGAGTTGACCAGCGCACCACCGGAGTTACCGTGGTTGATTGAGGCATCGGTTTGCAGGAAGTTCTGCCGCCCGGAGGGGTTCAAACCGATACGACCGGTCGCGCTGATAATCCCCTGGGTGATGGTCTGGCCCAGGTTGTAAGGGTTACCGATAGCCAGTACGACGTCACCAATATGCGGGGTACGTTTACGGTTGATCGGGATGACCGGCAAACCGCCCGTGGCGTTAATTTTCAGCACGGCCAGGTCGGTCAGGCTGTCAGATCCAACGAGTAACGCCTCAAACACGCGGCCATCCTGCAGGGCGACGATGATCTGGTCGGCATCGTTAATCACGTGCTTGTTGGTAATAATGTAGCCGCGCTCGTCCATGATCACGCCGGAGCCGAGTGTACGGATCTCCAACTGGTTATGGGCTGAAGCATTCAGGCCACGGTTATAGACGTTAACCACGGCAGGTGCGGCACGGCGGACGCCCTGGTTATAGGTGGCCGGCGTTTCATCCGTGCTATCGAACTGGGGAGCCGACAGTTTATTGAACTGACGTAAAGACGGCAGCGCCAGCAGCAGCAGGCCAGCGACAATCAAACCGATGACAATAGAACGTAAGAGCTTTAAAAGCATGATGCGCGTGTCGTTAAAATAGGAACGATTTGCAGCATAACATGAGTTATCCGGACATCACACGCAGCGGTGATGTCCGGGTCGCAAATGCTTAGCGCAACAGAATATAGATAGACTCATTGCCACGCATGACCTGCAGGGCAATAACCGCCGGTTTACTTTCCAGCACCTTGCGCAGTTCGGCAATGGACTGCACGCGATTGCGGTTGACACCGATGATCACGTCATCCTGGTGCAATCCAGCCTGTGCCGCAGGGCTGCTCTTTTCGACGGTGTCGATGCTAATGCCTTTCGTACCGTCCTTCAGCTGCCCATCGCTCAGCGTAGCCCCTTGTAGCGCCGGGGCGATAAGCTCCGCACTGGCCGAGGAAGAGGTGCTCTTATCCAGCGTCACTTCAACGTCAAGCGGCTTACCGTCACGTATCAGGCCCAGCTTCACTTTGGTGCCTGGTTCCGTTGTGGCAATCCGCGAACGCAGTTCTGCAAAGCTGCTCAGCGGTTTGTCGTTCAGGCTGACGATCACATCACCCGACTTCACGCCCGCTTTTGCCGAGCCGGAGTTTGGCAGCACTTCACTGACAAACGCCCCGCGCTGTACGTTGATGTTGAACGCTTTTGCGATATCCGCGCTCATCTCCATACCTTTAATACCCAGCAGCCCGCGTTTGACTTCGCCAAACTGAATGAGCTGTTGAGAGAGGGTTTTGGCCATATTGCTGGGGATAGCAAAACCGATCCCGATGCTGCCGCCGCCCGGGGCCAGAATCGCCGTGTTAATCCCAATCAGCTCGCCGTTCAGGTTAAGCAATGCCCCGCCGGAGTTACCACGGTTGATTGAGGCATCGGTCTGGATAAAGTTTTCCAGCCCTTCCAGATTGAGGCCGCTGCGCCCGAGCGCCGAGACGATCCCGGAAGTCGCGGTCTGCCCTAAACCAAAGGGGTTGCCCACGGCGACGGCAAAATCGCCGACGCGCAGTTTGTCCGAGTCCGCGATGGCAATCTGGGTCAGGTTGCTCGGGTTTTGCACCTGCAGCAGCGCGATGTCGCTCTGGTCATCGCCGCCGATCAGTTTGGCATCAAATTCACGGCCATCGTTCAGCTGGACGCTGATTTTATCGGCCTGGCTGATGACGTGATTGTTGGTCAGAATATAGCCTTTTGCCGCATCAATAATGACGCCAGAGCCCAGGCCTTCAAAAGGCTGCGCCTGCTGGTCCGGAGACTCATCGCCAAAATATTTTTTCAATTCTTCAGGGACGCGTTGGCTTTGTACTGCGGTGCCCTCAACCTGAACGCTGACGACCGCAGGCAACACTTTTTCCAGCATGGGCGCGAGGCTTGGAATGGCCGCCTGGCCAGGTACCTGGGTGGGTATGGCGGCGAATACAGGGACGGACGCCGAGAGAGATAACCCGACACTTAACGCGATAGCGCTCAACAGCTGGTTTTTTTTCTTCATCGATGTTGACTCTCGTAACCTGGAATAAAGGAAAAACGGCCCTAAAAACACGTTGATGTTATTGAATTTTAAACCGCTGAACAATGAGGTGTTTAACTAAATGATAGCTGGGGTCATCAAGAAAGGACGGGCGCAATCGCTGCGCCCGTAAAATAAATTCAGGTTGTGCGATTAATCGCGTTTTACACCGCCGCGCAGCAGGCCGGACGCGCCATCGGAATAGTCGCGAGGCATCTGAACGGGCGCCTGATCGTTACCGGCTTCAGAGTCAGCCAGACGGTTGCGGAACGGGTTGGTTTCCGCGGTCATTTCCGGCAGCAGGCTGCTGGAGCTTTTTGCCATATGTTGGTACAGCTGACGATAGTCGGTTGCCATGTTGTCCAGCAGCTCGGCGCTACGGGCAAAATGGCTGACCAGCTCTTCGCGATACTCTTCCAGCTCGGCTTTGTTCTTTTCCAGTTCGTACTGCAGTGACTGCTGCTGACGCAATTTGCGATTACCGAAACGCATGGCCACAGCACCGATGACGATGCCGACGACTAAACCGATTAGCGCATATTCCCAGGTCATGAACTTCTCCCGTTGTCTTGTTGTTCCGTAGGGTGTTGGCTCGGCTCCTGCCTGTGCCTGATAATGCCACTATAACCGCTATTTCTGCAGAAGTGGAATCCTGACGTATCATCGCGTAGTGTAGAACGGCCTTTTTTTCATCAGTCACGTCTGCTGGTGAGCGTTAATTGAAGGAATAACAATAAGATTATGCAAAACCTGTCCCCTGCATCGCGTTATCAACTGGCCCTAAACGAGGGCACTCATCAGCCTGATGACGTTCAACGTGAGGCGGTAAACCGTCTGGAGATGATTTATCAGGAGCTCACGGCAAAACCCGCTGAAGTCGAACAGAACGGTGGGCTAAAGGCGGCGTTTGGGCGGTTGCTCGGTAAAAAAGCGCCACAGGCTCACGCGCCGGTGCGCGGTTTATATATGTGGGGCGGGGTCGGTCGCGGAAAAACCTGGCTGATGGACCTGTTCTATCTGAGCCTGCCTGGCGCACGTAAACAGCGTCTGCACTTCCATCGTTTTATGCTGCGGGTGCATGAAGAGCTGACTGCACTACAGGGCAAGAGCGATCCGCTGGAGATTGTGGCCGACAGGTTCAAGGCGGAAACCGACGTGCTCTGCTTCGACGAGTTTTTTGTGTCTGACATCACCGACGCCATGCTGTTAGGCGGCCTGATGAAAGCGCTTTTTGCCCGCGGGATCACGCTGGTGGCCACGTCGAATATCCCGCCGGATGAGCTCTATCGTAACGGCCTGCAGCGGGCACGCTTCCTGCCCGCCATCGATGCCCTCAAGCAGCACTGCGATATCATGAACGTCGATGCCGGTGTTGACTATCGTCTGCGCACGCTGACCCAGGCGCACCTGTGGCTTTCGCCGTTAAATGCAGAGACCACCCGCGAGATGGATAAACTCTGGCTGGCGCTGGCGGGGGCAAAACGCGAGCACGCCCCGGAACTCGAGATTAACCATCGCCCGCTGCCCACCCTTGGCGTCGAAAACCAAACGCTGGCGGTCTCCTTTACGACGCTCTGCGTGGATGCCCGCAGCCAGCATGACTACATTGCGCTTTCGCGTCTGTTCCACACCGTGATGGTGCTGGGTGTACCGGTGATGACGCGGCTGATGGAGAGCGAAGCACGGCGCTTCATTGCGCTGGTGGACGAGTTTTATGAGCGCCACGTCAAGCTGGTGGTCAGCGCCGAGGTACCTTTATATGAGATTTACCAGGGCGAGCGGCTGAAGTTTGAGTTCCAGCGCTGCCTGTCGCGCCTGCAGGAGATGCAGAGCGAGGAATACCTGAAGCTGGAGCATATGCCGTAAATGCCACCCTCTCCCTGTGGGAGAGGGGCTGGGGGTGAGGGCACCAGACCGCACAATATCTAACCCCGAAAAACCCATTCCAAATCGCATTTAAGGGTCGATCTTTGACCTCAACTTCTCTATAATCTTGCGACCCCACGTTACGAGAAGGTTTTTTTCCCAAAACTTTCTATGTGTCGGCATGTGCTATTCGAAGGGGTAGGTTTGCCGGACTTTGTCGTGTGAGCCTCAACTGACTAAACGTTTGGGTGTTCACCAACGTGTAACTTATTTATTTGGGTAAGCTTTTAATGAAAACTTTTACAGCTAAACCAGAAACCGTACAGCGCGACTGGTATGTTGTTGACGCGACCGGTAAAACTCTGGGCCGTCTGGCTACTGAACTGGCTCGTCGCCTGCGCGGTAAGCATAAAGCGGAATACACTCCGCACGTTGATACCGGTGATTACATCATCGTTCTGAACGCTGATAAAGTTGCTGTAACCGGCAACAAGCGTACTGACAAAGTGTACTATCACCACACCGGCCACATCGGTGGTATCAAAGAAGCGACCTTTGAAGAGATGATTGCCCGCCGTCCTGAGCGTGTGATTGAAATCGCGGTTAAAGGCATGCTGCCAAAAGGCCCGCTGGGTCGTGCTATGTTCCGTAAACTGAAAGTTTACGCAGGCAACGAGCACAACCACGCGGCACAGCAACCGCAAGTTCTTGACATCTAATCGGGATTATAGGCAATGGCTGAAAATCAATACTACGGCACTGGTCGCCGCAAAAGTTCCGCAGCTCGCGTTTTCATCAAACCGGGCAGTGGTAAAATCGTAATCAACCAGCGTTCTCTGGAACAATACTTCGGTCGCGAAACTGCCCGCATGGTAGTTCGCCAGCCGCTGGAACTGGTTGATATGGTAGAAAAACTGGATCTGTACATCACCGTTAAAGGTGGTGGTATCTCCGGTCAGGCAGGTGCGATCCGTCACGGTATCACCCGCGCTCTGATGGAGTACGACGAATCCCTGCGTTCTGAACTGCGTAAAGCTGGCTTCGTTACTCGTGACGCGCGTCAGGTTGAACGTAAGAAAGTGGGTCTGCGTAAAGCACGTCGTCGTCCACAGTTCTCCAAACGTTAATCCATTCTGCTTACGCAGAACGATTGGCGAAAAACCCGCTTCGGCGGGTTTTTTTATGGATAATGCGCAGGTTATCCACAATCTCCATGCATATATCTTCTCTTTTTCCACATTTCCAGAATCCCCTCACCACAAAGCCATCAAAATCTGGTAAACTATCATCCAATTTTCTGCCCAAATATCGGTGAATACTCGATTTTTGTTCGTTTCTTGAACAATGTGTTTTCCCTGGGATGGGCGATACAACATCTGGCTGGCCCCTGTTGGGCTGGTAGCAGTAAAAATTCTGAATATACCTGGAGGTTTTCATGGCTGTCGCTGCCAACAAACGTTCGGTAATGACGCTGTTTTCTGGTCCTACTGACATTTATAGCCATCAGGTTCGTATCGTGCTGGCCGAGAAGGGTGTCAGTTTTGAGATCGAGCATGTGGAAAAGGATAACCCGCCTCAGGATCTGATCGATCTCAACCCGAGCCAAAGCGTACCGACGCTAGTGGATCGCGAGCTGACCCTGTGGGAATCCCGTATCATTATGGAATATCTGGATGAGCGTTTCCCGCATCCGCCGCTGATGCCTGTTTACCCTGTCGCGCGTGGTGAAAGCCGCCTGTACATGCAGCGTATCGAAAAAGACTGGTACTCGCTGATGAACGTTATCGTCAGCGGTTCCGCTTCTGAAGCCGACGCTGCGCGTAAGCAGCTGCGTGAAGAGCTGCTGGCAATCGCGCCTGTGTTTGGTCAGAAACCGTTCTTCCTGAGCGATGAGTTCAGCCTGGTGGATTGCTACCTGGCACCGCTGCTGTGGCGTCTGCCAACCCTGGGCGTAGAGTTCAGCGGTCCTGGCGCGAAAGAGCTGAAGGGCTATATGACTCGCGTATTTGAACGCGACTCTTTCCTGGCATCTTTAACTGAACCGGAACGTGAAATGCGTCTCGGCCGAGGCTAATGACTGTGGAAATGTCACAACTTACCCCACGCCGTCCGTATCTGCTGCGCGCCTTCTATGAATGGCTGCTGGATAACCAGCTCACGCCGCACCTGGTTGTGGATGTGACGTTGCCGGGCGTGCTGGTTCCTATGGAATATGCGCGTGACGGACAGATCGTACTGAACATTGCGCCGCGTGCGGTGGGTAACCTGGAGCTGGCAAACGATGAAGTGCGCTTCAACGCGCGTTTCGGCGGCGTGCCGCGTCAGGTTTCCGTACCTCTGGCAGCCGTGCTGGCTATCTACGCGCGTGAAAACGGTGCGGGTACCATGTTCGAGCCGGAAGCGGCGTATGATGAAGATGTTGCCAGCCTGAATGATGACAACGCATCCGATGAGCGCGAAAGCGACACGGTGATGTCACTTATTGATGGCGATAAACCCGATCATCACGACGACAATGACCCTGATGACGATCCGCCTCCGCGCGGTGGTCGTCCGGCACTTCGCGTCGTGAAATAAAAAAACAGGCCCAATCGGGCCTGTTTTTTTTTACACTTCCAGGAAGTTCAGTATACCGTCAGCCGCCTTGCGGCCTTCGGCAATCGCCGTCACCACCAGGTCAGAACCGCGAACGATATCGCCGCCGGCGAAGATTTTCGGGTTGCTGGTCTGGAACGCGTTATCGCTACCTTCCGGCGCGATTACGCGGCCCTGTGAATCCAGCTCGACGCTGTGCTTCGCCAGCCACTCCATGCTGTGAGGACGGAAACCGAACGCCATCACCACGGCATCGGCCGGGATCACGTGTTCAGAACCGGCGACGATCTCGGCGCGACGACGGCCTTTCGCATCCGGTGCCCCCATCTCAGTGCGCGCCATCTTCACGCCGCTCACTTTACCGTTGGCATTCACTTCAATACCCAGAGGCTGGATGTTGAACTGGAACTCCACGCCCTCTTCACGCGCGTTTTTCACTTCGCGTTTAGAGCCCGGCATGTTCTCTTCGTCACGACGGTAGGCGCAGATCACGTGTGCCGCATTCTGACGAATGGAGGTACGCACGCAGTCCATCGCGGTATCACCGCCGCCCAGCACCACCACGCGTTTGCCTTCCATGCTGACGAACGGCTCATCGGCGGTTTCGCCGTAGCCCATGATCTGCTTGGTGTTGGCAATCAGGAACGGCAGCGCGTCAAACACGCCCGGCGCATCTTCGTTCTCCAGACCGCCGCGCATGGACTGATAGGTGCCCACGCCGAGGAACACGGCGTCGTAATCCTTCAGCAGGTCGTCGAGCTGCACGTCGCGGCCCACTTCCACGTTCAGTTTGAACTCAATGCCCATGCCGGTGAAAATTTCACGGCGACGGGTCATGACCTCTTTTTCCAGCTTGAAGGCCGGGATACCGAAGGTCAGCAGACCGCCGATTTCCGGATGGCGGTCAAAGACCACCGCCTTCACGCCGTTGCGGGTCAGCACGTCCGCACAGGCCAGGCCCGCCGGACCTGCACCGATGATGGCCACGCGCTTGTCGGTTTGACGCACGCCGGTCATATCCGGACGCCAGCCCATCTCGAACGCTTTATCGTTGATATAGCGCTCGATGTTGCCGATGGTCACCGCACCGAACTCGTCGTTCAGAGTACAGGAGCCTTCGCACAGACGGTCCTGAGGACACACGCGGCCGCACACTTCCGGCAGGGTGTTGGTCTGGTGAGACAGCTCGGCAGCTTCAAAAATACGCCCTTCATTGGCCAGCTTCAGCCAGTTCGGGATGTAGTTGTGTACCGGACATTTCCATTCGCAGTAAGGGTTACCGCAGGACAGGCAGCGGTCTGCCTGCGCTTTGGCCTGGCCTTCTGAAAACGGCTCGTAGATTTCAACAAATTCAATTTTGCGGATCTTCAGCGGTTTCTTTGGCGGATCAACACGCTGCAGGTCGATAAACTGGTATACGTTCTGGCTCATCTGAATTCCTTACTGCGCCTGCACGCGCAGCTCTGCTGCGCTACGACTACGGTGACCCAACAGGGCTTTAACATCGCTGGACTTAGGCTTAACCAGCGCGAATTTCGCAGAGAACGCCGGCCAGTTCGCCAGGATCTCTTCGCCGCGCGAAGAACCGGTATGCTGCACGTGTTCGGTAATCAAGCCGCGCAGGTGTTCTTCATGGATAGCCAGCGTATCAACGTCCAGCACTTCCACCAGCTCCGGGTTCACGCGTTTGCGGAACTCACCGTCTTCGTCCAGGACGTACGCAAAACCGCCCGTCATGCCCGCGCCGAAGTTCACGCCGGTTTTACCCATTACGCAAACAATCCCGCCCGTCATGTATTCACACCCGTTATCGCCAATGCCTTCCACCACGGTGATAGCACCGGAGTTACGCACCGCAAAACGCTCGCCCGCGCGGCCTGCTGCGAACAGACGACCGCCGGTCGCGCCGTACAGGCAGGTGTTACCGATGATGCTGGCTTCATGGCTGCGGAAGGCTGAGCCGACCGGAGGACGCACCGCCAGCAGACCGCCTGCCATGCCTTTACCGACGTAGTCGTTGGCATCGCCAGTCAGGTACAGCTCAACGCCGCCTGCATTCCATACGCCGAAGCTCTGACCCGCGGTACCGCTGAAGTGCGCGGTAATCGGATCCGCCGACAGCCCCTGGTCACCGTGCGTTTGCGCGATGTAACCGGAAAGGGAGGCGCCCACGGAGCGGTCGGTGTTGCGGATATCAAACCAGAACGTTTTGCTCTGCTTGTCGTCCACGTACGGCTTAGCCTGCTGCAACAGCTGCGCGTTCAGCACGCCGTTATCGAACGGCGGGTTGTTCTCGGTGCAGTAGACCGCTTTGCCAGGGTGCGGCTGCGCGGTTTCCAGCAGCTTAGACAGCTCAAGCTTCTGCTGCTTCGCCGTGAAGCCTTCCAGCTCTTTCAACAGGTCGGTGCGGCCAATCAGGTCCACCAGGCGTTTAACGCCCAGCTGCGCCATCAGCTCGCGGGTTTCGCGGGCGATGAAGTCAAAGTAGTTGGTCACTTTGAACGGCAGGCCGTGATAGTGGTTCTTACGCAGCTTCTCGTCCTGGGTAGCCACGCCGGTTGCGCAGTTGTTCAGGTGGCAAATACGCAGGTACTTACAGCCAAGCGCAACCATTGGGCCGGTACCGAAGCCGAAGCTTTCCGCGCCGAGGATCGCCGCTTTGATGATGTCGAGGCCGGTTTTAAGGCCACCGTCCACCTGCAGGCGGATCTTGTGACGCAGACCGTTAGCCACCAGCGCCTGCTGGGTTTCCACCAGGCCAAGCTCCCACGGACAGCCCGCGTATTTCACGGAGGAGAGCGGGCTGGCGCCGGTACCGCCGTCGTAGCCGGCGATGGTGATGAGGTCCGCATAGGCTTTCGCCACGCCGGTAGCGATGGTGCCGACGCCCGGTTCGGAAACCAGCTTCACGGAGATCATCGCCTTCGGGTTGACCTGCTTCAGGTCGAAAATCAGCTGCGCTAAGTCCTCGATAGAGTAGATATCGTGGTGCGGCGGCGGGGAGATCAGCGTCACGCCCGGCACGGAATAGCGCAGTTTGGCGATGTACGGGGTAACTTTATCACCCGGCAGCTGACCGCCTTCGCCCGGTTTAGCACCCTGAGCGACTTTAATCTGGATCACGTCGGCGTTGACCAGGTACGCGGGCGTTACGCCAAAGCGACCGGATGCCACCTGCTTGATGCGGGACACTTTGTTGGTGCCGTAACGCGCCGGATCTTCACCGCCTTCGCCGGAGTTGGAGTTGCCGCCGATGCTGTTCATGGCTTCCGCCAGCGCTTCGTGGGCTTCCGGGCTCAGCGCGCCGATGGACATCGCCGCGGTATCGAAGCGTTTGAACAGCTCGGATGCAGGCTCAACCTCGTCAATGCTGACCGCTTCATCACCCGGGTTCAGGGCAATAAGGTCGCGCAGCGTTGCCGCAGGACGGTTGTTGACCAGCTCAGCGTACTGCTGGTAATCACTGTATTCGCCGCTCTGAACCGCCTGCTGCAGCGTGCGCACCACGTCCGGGTTATAGGCGTGGTATTCGCCACCGTGAACGTATTTCAGCAGACCGCCCTGATCCAGCGGCTTACGTGCCAGCCATGCGCGTTTGGACAGGTTCACCAGATCCTGCTGGAAGTCAGCAAAACCGGCGCCGCCGATGCGGCTGACCACGCCCTGGAAGCAGAGGTTGGCGACTTCGTCATGCAGGCCGACCGCTTCAAACAGCTTCGAACAGCGGTAGGAGGCAATGGTCGAGATGCCCATTTTGGACATGATCTTGTACAGACCTTTGTTGATGCCGTTACGGTAGTTCAGCATCACCGCGCGGTAGTCTTTGTCGATCGCGCGGGTATCCACCAGGCGTGCCAGCGTTTCGTAGGCCAGGTACGGGTAGATCGCCGTCGCGCCGAAGCCTAACAGCACGGCAAAGTGGTGCGGGTCGCGGGCGCTTGCGGTTTCAACAATGATGTTGGCGTCGCAGCGCAGGCTCTTATCGACCAGACGCGTCTGGATAGCGCCAACCGCCATGGGGGCAGGCACCGGCAGACGGTTTTTCGCGATATTGCGGTCGGACAGCACCAGCAGAACGGTACCGTTACGCACCATCTGTTCGGCTTTGTCACACAGCGCATTCACCGTCTCTTCGAGGCTCGCTTCGTTCACGTCGAAAGTAATATCGAGCGTGTCGGCGCGATAGTGCTCCTCTTTCATGGTGGTGAGCTGTTTGAAATCGGAGTACAGCAGGATCGGCGATTTAAAGGTCAGACGGTGCGCCTGGCCTTCTGCTTCGCAGAAAACGTTCATCTCGCGACCGATGCTGGTTGCCAGCGACATCACGTGCGCTTCACGCAGCGGATCGATTGGCGGGTTGGTCACCTGCGCAAACTGCTGACGGAAGTAATCGTAAATGATGCGCGGCTGGCTGGAGAGCACGGCAAACGGGGTATCGTCCCCCATGGAGCCGACCGCTTCCTGACCGTTTTCACCCAGTACGCGAATAACAGAGTCCAGCTCTTCCGCGCTGTAGTTAAACTGTTTCTGGAAGCTCGCAAGCATATCGTCGTCCAGTTCGCGACGACCCACTTCTTCATCCGATAAATCTTCGAACGGCACGAGGCGACGCACGTTCTTCTCCATCCACTCTTTGTACGGATGGCGGCTTTTCAGATCGTGATCGGTTTCGGCAGAGTGCAGAATGCGCCCACCGCGGGTGTCGATAACCATCAGCTCGCCCGGACCGACGCGGCCCTTCTCGACCACTTCGTCAGGCTGGTAATCCCAGATACCGACTTCGGAGGCGCAGGTGATGAGCTTGTCTTTGGTGATGACGTAGCGTGCCGGACGCAGACCGTTACGGTCCAGGTTACAGGCAGCGAAGCGACCGTCGGACATGACGATGCCCGCCGGGCCGTCCCACGGCTCCATGTGCATGGAGTTAAAGTCGAAGAACGCGCGCAGCTCGGGGTCCATATCCGGGTTGTTCTGCCAGGCCGGTGGCACAAGCAGACGCATGGCGCGCACGATGTCCATCCCGCCTGCCAGCAGCAGTTCCAGCATGTTATCCATTGAGCTGGAGTCAGAGCCGGTTTCGTTCACGAACGGCGCGGCATCGTGCAGATCAGGGATCAGTGGCGTCTGGAACTTATAGGTACGAGCGCGGGCCCACTGGCGGTTACCGGTGATGGTGTTGATCTCGCCGTTGTGCGCCAGGTAGCGGAACGGCTGAGCCAGCGGCCAGCGTGGAACGGTGTTGGTGGAGAAGCGCTGGTGGAACAGGCAAATGGCCGATTCCAGACGCAGGTCCGCCAGGTCCAGGTAGAAGCGCGGCAGGTCAGCCGGCATACACAGACCTTTATAGATGTTCACCAGGTTAGAGAGGCTACAAACGTAGAACTCTTTATCGTCCTGGAGACGTTTTTCAATGCGGCGGCGGGCGATAAACAGACGGCGTTCCATATCACGTGGACGCCAGCCCGCAGGCGCGTTAACGAAAATCTGTTCAATACGAGGCAGCGAGGAGAGGGCGATTTCACCGAGCACCCCTTCGTTGGTTGGCACATTGCGCCAGCCGACAATCGACAGGGTTTCACGCTGAAGTTCTTCTTCGACGATGCGGCGTGAGGCGGCAGCCTTTTCAGGATCCTGGTTCAGGAACAGCATGCCGACAGCGTAGTTTTTGGCTAAACGCCAGCCGCGCTCTTCCGCCACGATGCGGAAGAAACGATCCGGTTTTTGCAGCAGCAGGCCGCAACCATCGCCCGTTTTACCATCGGCAAGAATCGCGCCACGGTGCTGCATTCGGGCCAGTGCGTGAATAGCAGTACGCACTACCTTGTGGCTAGGTTCGCCTTCTATGTGGGCGATCAGGCCGAAACCACAGTTATCCTTCTCAAGGGATTTATCGTACAACATATCAGTGAACCTCCCCAGGCTCGTCGGGCTTCCCACTGAACTTTACCGTGGCGCACAGGCACAGAAAGAGCATGGCGACGGGGTTTGCGTTTCATACGCGGACCTCGCATTCGCCCTCTTTTTCATCCTTTCGCGCAGGTAAACAAGTTTGAGGACTTGCTTCAGAGGGAATCTCAATTACTGCATAAATATGATGAGCAGGCCGCTCATCCAGAAAGCTTCCAGCGGATTTCCAACTTATCGGGAATTGGTACACAGGTCAAATGGCAATCTTATTTATACAAAAATGTGCTAAAGAGAGTTTATCTGATTGTAATTAAAGGGTATTTAACTATTTTTACATTGATTGTATGCCCTGGCAGGACGCAACGGAGTGTGATCTGACTCACTATATGAAAGCGGTATTATCAATGTAGCGTGCTGAATAGCAGTTTTATAGCAGAATAATAATCTGGAATCGGCTGCAAACCCGCATAAAGCCACTGTTTTTCAGTGGTGGCGCTATAAATGAAAAAAACAATCAGAACATAAGGAAAAGTAATCACGGATAGCGTGAATGAAATTGCAGTAATCCTGAGTATTTATTCATATAGATAAAGGCCGTCCAGGGCGATTGATCCAGGTCATCGCCGACAGAGGCTAAAAGTGGCAGGCTTGTCCCCTTTCTCCGGGACGGTCTATCAGATTATGCAGTTACAGAAATTAGTCAATATGTTTGGTGGGGATCTTTTGCAGCGGTACGGGCAAAAGGTTCATAAGCTGACGCTGCACGGCGGGTTTAGCTGCCCCAATCGCGATGGCACCATCGGGCGCGGCGGCTGCACCTTCTGTAACGTAGCGTCCTTTGCTGACGAAGCCCAGCAGCATAAATCTATCGCGGAACAGCTCGCCCATCAGGCCAGCCTGGTGAACCGCGCGAAGCAGTATCTGGCCTATTTCCAGGCCTACACCAGCACGTGGGCGGAGGCGCAGGTGCTGCGCTCTATGTATCAGCAGGCCGTCAGCCAGGCTAACATCGTTGGGCTGTGCGTGGGCACGCGCCCGGACTGCGTACCGGACGCGGTGCTGGATCTGCTCAGCGAGTACAAAGAACAAGGCTACGAGATCTGGCTGGAGCTGGGCCTGCAAACCGCGCACGACAAAACCCTGCACCGCATTAACCGTGGCCATGATTTTGCCTGCTACCAGCGCACCACGCGCCTGGCCCGTGAGCGAGGGCTGAAGGTCTGTTCACACCTGATTGTTGGGTTACCCGGTGAAGGTCAACAGCATGGCCTTGAAACGCTGGAAAAGGTGGTTGAGACCGGCGTGGACGGCATTAAGCTGCACCCGCTGCATATCGTTACGGGAAGCATTATGGCGAAAGCCTGGGAAGCGGGGCGGTTAAGCGGAATTGAGCTTGAGGACTATACGGTGACGGCGGGGGAGATGATTCGCCACACGCCGCCGGAAATCGTCTACCACCGCATCTCGGCCAGCGCCCGCCGTCCAACGCTTCTGGCACCGCTATGGTGTGAGAACCGCTGGACGGGGATGGTGGAAATCGACCGCTATCTGCAGGAGAACGGCGTACAGGGGTCGGCGCTTGGCCGCCCGTGGGTTCCCCGTCTACCGGCGACGGCCGCCTAACAGACTCCCCAGCATGCCGCGCACTATCTGATTGGTGACCTGTCGCGCCGCGCTTTTCGCCATGGTTTGTACCACGCCGTCGCGCTTGCCGCCGCGCGGCCCGGTGCTGCCGAACAGAATGTCTTTGAGCCCCCCGAGAATACCGTCATCCACGGCGACAGACTGCCCTTTAGCGGCAGGCGCATCCTGCGATTCGGTGGTCGCCTGCACCCCTTTTTGCAGCATCTCGAACGCGGACTCGCGATCCACCTCGTCTTCGTACTTCCCGTAAACCGGAGAGTGGTTAATCAGGCCGTTACGTTCATCGTCGGTAACCGGCCCCATGCGCGAGCAGGGCGCGATCACCATGGCGCGTTCCACCACGGACGGGCTGCCCTTCGCATCAAGGAACGAGATCAGCGCTTCACCGGTGCCTAACGCCTGAATCGCCGCTTCAGTGTCAAAGGCAGGATTGGCGCGCATGGTTTGCGCGGCGGCTTTCACCGCTTTCTGATCCTTCGGCGTAAAGGCGCGCAGGGCGTGCTGCACGCGGTTACCAAGCTGGCCGAGCACGTTATCCGGGATATCCGACGGGTTTTGTGAAACAAACCAGACGCCGACCCCTTTGGAGCGGATCAGGCGAATGACCTGTTCAATTTTATCCAGCAATACCTGCGGCGCGTCGTTAAACAGAAGGTGCGCTTCGTCAAAGAAGAACACCAGCTTCGGTTTTTCCAGATCGCCCGCTTCCGGTAACTGCTCGTACAGTTCGGAGAGCATCCACAGCAGGCTGGCGGCGTAGAGCTTTGGCATCTGGTAGAGCTTTTCCGAACTCAGAATGTTGATGATGCCTTTGCCGCTGCTGTCGGTGCGCATCCAGTCTTTGATATCCAGCATTGGCTCGCCAAAGAAGTGTTCGGCCCCCTGTTGCTCCAGGGTCAGCAACCCACGCTGAATGGCGCCCACCGAGGCGCTGCTGATATTGCCGTACTGGTTCTGGAAGGATTTGGCGTTATCGCCGATGTACTGCGTAATGGCGCGCAGATCTTTAAAATCAAGCAGCAGCAGTCCCCGATCGTCGGCAATGCGGAAGATAATATTCAGCACGCCGGACTGCACGTCGTTGAGGTTAAGCAGACGGGCCAGCAGCAGCGGGCCGAGATCGGAGACGGTGGCGCGCACCGGATGGCCTTTTTCACCAAAGATATCCCACACCACCACCGGATTGCTATGCGGCGTCCAGTCCGTGATGCCAATATTCTTCAGCCGTTCGAGCAGTTTTTCAGAGGCCGTCCCTTCCTGAGCCACACCGGATAAATCGCCTTTCACGTCAGCCATAAAGACCGGTACGCCAATCTCCGAAAGCGACTCCGCCAGCTTTTGCAGGGTGACGGTTTTCCCCGTCCCGGTCGCTCCGGTGATCAGACCGTGGCGGTTCGCCATCGCGGGCAGTAAATACAGCTCTTTTTCCAGCGTCCGGGCAATTAACAATGGTGTACTCATGATGCGCTTCCTCTCTTTGTCCTGGGTGGAGTATAGGCAACCTGATAGCAATTTGGTTGAGTAAATTCCTGACTTTGCGGCGCATTATCCAGCGCGGACTATGCTTTTGCATACGGTTCACAAAATAGTGGGAAACTATGTCCAGATTCTTCTTTAACGATCGCAAACAGCTGGTCAACGATGCCATTGAAGGCATACTGCTTTCTGCGCCACACGCAAACCTCGTCAAACTTGATATCGATCCGGCCATCAGGATCGTCGCGCGCGGCGACTGGGACAAAAGCCGCGTGGCGGTGATCTCCGGCGGCGGCTCAGGCCACGAACCCGCGCACGCCGGGTTTGTCGGCAAAGGGATGCTGACGGCGGCAGTGTGTGGCGATCTTTTTGCCTCGCCGAGCGTGGATGCGGTGCTGAATGCCATTGTGGCGGTCACGGGCGATCGCGGCTGTCTGCTGATCGTCAAAAACTACACCGGAGATCGCCTGAACTTTGGCCTGGCGGCAGAAAAGGCCAAACGCTACGGCCTCAAGGTGGAGATGGTGATCGTGGCGGACGATATCGCGCTGCCCGATAACAAACAGCCGCGCGGTATTGCCGGTACGGCACTGGTGCATAAGGTTGCGGGCTATGCGGCGGAGCACGGGAAATCGCTGAGCGAAGTGCGGGATATTGCGCAACAGGCCTGCGACAACCTGTGGAGCCTGGGCGTTGCAATGCAAACCTGCAACCTGCCGGGCAGCGACGAGGAAGAGGGGCGCATTAAGCAAGGCCACGTTGAGCTGGGTCTGGGCATTCACGGCGAGCCGGGAGCTTCCGTCGTGGATACGCAGAACAGCAAAGCCATTATCGACACGCTGGTGACGCCGCTACGCGCGCAGGCGGGAGAGGGGCGCTTTGCGGTATTGATTAACAATCTTGGGGGCGTCTCGGCGCTGGAGATGGCCCTGCTGACCAAAGAGCTGGCGCATTCGGCGCTGAAAGAGGAGATCGCGTACCTGATAGGCCCCGCGCCGCTGGTGAGCGCGCTGGACATGAAGGGCTTTTCGCTCACGCTGCTGAAGCTTAACGGTTTCTTCGAAAAGGCGATTCACGCCGAGGTCGAGACGCTGGGCTGGCAGAAGCCCGTGGCGTTTGCGCCACTGCGCACCGTGGCGCATAGCGCCATCCACGATCGTGTGGAATACACCCCGTCGGACAATCTGCGGGTGGGCGAATATGTCTCCACGGTGACCAGTACGCTCCTCCAGCTGGAAAACCGACTGAACGCGCTGGATGCCAAAGTGGGCGACGGTGATACGGGCTCTACCTTTGCGCAAGGCGCGCGGGATATTGCGCAGCGCCTGGAGGATCGCAAGCTCCCGCTTGATAACGTATCGACGCTGCTGCTGCTGGTGGGCGAGCGGCTGGCCACGGTGATGGGCGGATCGAGCGGGGTGCTAATGTCGATCTTCTTTACCGCTGCCGGGCAAAAGCTTCACGAGGATCGGTCTTTGCCGGAGGCGTTGCTCAGCGGGCTGGCGCAGATGAAGCAGTACGGTGGGGCAGATCTCGGCGATCGTACCCTGATCGACGCGCTGCAACCGGCGCTGGAAGCCTTGCAGAAAGGCGATCTTCAGGCGGCAGTGCAGGCGGCACAGCAGGGGGCAGAGGCAACGGCGAAAATGGCGAAAGCCGGAGCAGGGCGCTCGTCATATGTGAATAAAGAGAATCTGGACGGCGTAATGGACCCGGGGGCGGTCGCGGTGGCAGAGGTGTTTAAGGCCATGGTAGAAGCAAAACGGTAACAACCGTTACCGTTTTTAGTGTTTGCGCCCTCTCCCCGTGGGAGAGGGTTGGGGTGAGGGCATCAGGCCGCACATTCCCCGGCAATGTCACATCAAAAATCCGCTTTCAACACCACGCGGTAGCGGGCTTTGCCGTCACGCACGTGCTGGATCGCTTCGTTGATTTTCGACATCGGATACAGTTCGGTGGTCGGGGCCACTTTGGTGCGTCCGGCAAACTTCATTAGCTTGCGCAACTCAAACGGCGTACCGGTCGCGGAGCCTGACACGCTGCGATCCCCACCGATCAGTGTAAACGCCGGAACCGGCAGCGGCTTCATTACGGCACCTACGGTATGGAAGTTACCGCCGTAGGCCAGTGCTTCAAAGTACGGCTGCCAGTCGAGATCCACGTTCACGGTGTTGATGATCAGGTCAAACTGCCCGGCCAGCGCGTTCAGCGCGTCAGGATCGCGGCTGTTCACAACTTTATCCGCACCCATCGCCAGCACTTCTTTCTCTTTTGCCGGGTTCGAGCTAAACGCCGTGACTTCACAGCCCATCGCGTGCAGCAGCTTGATGGCGATATGCCCCAGACCGCCAATACCGATCACGCCCACGCGGCTGGTGGCGGTGATATGGTGCATCAGCAGGGGTTTGAAGACGGTGATACCGCCGCACAGCAGCGGACCGGCGGATTCGATATCAATGCTGTCCGGCAGCGGGATGACCCATTGCCAGTCGGCGCGCAGCTTATCGGCAAAACCGCCCTTGTTCAGAATGGTGGGAACGGCGCCTTCGAGGCAGTTGATCTGATTGCCGCTGATACAGGCATCGCAGTGGCCGCAGCTGCGTGCCGTCCAGCCAATGCCCACCCGCTGGCCCACTTTCAGCCCTTTGTCCTGCACGGCGCTACCGAGCGCCACGACGCGGCCAATGACTTCGTGCCCGGCAACCAACGGATAGCTCGAGAAGCCCCATTCGTTGTCGATCATCGAGAGATCCGAGTGGCAGATCCCGCAGTAATCAACCTGTACTTCGACGTCTTCTGCTTTTAGTTCGCCCGCATCGTACTCGTACAGCTCAAGTTCTGCACCCGCCTGCGGTGCGGCGTAGCTTTTTATCTTCGACATCGTGTTTCCCCCGTTATGGTGTGAACTGAGAGTGTAGAGCATTCAGTTTACAGCCGCTTAACAGAAGAGGGCAGGAACGAAAGTTACAGACTTTTCAGCATCCTGACTTCGCAGTCAACGTGGCCGGTACAGCCCAGCGGCGCATCGATATGCTCAAAGCCCAGATGTTCATACAGGCCGATGGCCTCTTTGAGGAAAGCGGTGGTTTCAAGGTAGCAGCGGGTAAAACCCTGCTTGCGCGCGTGGTCCAGCGCAATCAGCGCCAGCTTTTTCGCCAGCCCTTGTCCGCGCGCCGTTGGCAGGAAATACATTTTCTGTAGTTCGCAGATATCCGGCTCGCTGCAGCTGAGGGGCGCCACGCCGCCACCGCCCACAACCTGGCCGTTCTGCTCGATTACCCAGTAGGCATGCCCTGGCTGGCTGTAGAGCTGGAAAAGCTCGTCCAGGTTCGGGTCCGCAACCGTGTAGCCTTTGTCAGCCGTCAGGCCATATTCGGCAGAAACGGTGCGGATAACGGCGGCGATAGCCGGATTATCCTGCTCAGTGATCCGACGCATCGTCGTCGCGACGGGGGTAATCACGCTCATAGCATTACTCATTACAAAAATTCACACATAACTGCTGTTAATAGCACCGCAGAAAGGGGAGTGCAAGCGAGGAGTTTTCAGGAAGGTTACCCCTTACGCCCTGAAGCGTAAGGGGTAAAAGCATTACAGTGCGGCAATAACCGCCTGCTGCTCAATCAGCTTGGTCTTCGCATCGGCGAAGGCAACCAGACGCTCACGCTCTTTCGCGATGACCGCTTCCGGCGCGCGGGCGACAAAGCCTTCGTTCGCCAGCTTGCTTTCGATTTTACCAATTTCCACGTCGACTTTCGCCACTTCTTTCGCCAGACGCGCCAGCTCGGCGTCCTTGTCGATCAGGCCTGCCATCGGGATCAGAAGCTCGGCGCCGTCGATGATTTTGGTCACGGAAACCGGACCTTTGTCATCCGCAGGCAGCACGGTGATGCTTTCCAGACGCGCCATGGTCTTGAGGAAGGTGTTGTTCTCGGTGACGCGACGAACAGCCGCTTCGCTACAGCCACGAAGCAGCAGCTCCAGCGGTTTGCCAGGGGCGATGTTCATTTCAGCACGGATGTTACGTACCGCAACGATCGCCTGCTTCAGCCACTCGGTATCCGCGGACGCCGCTTCATCAACCTTAGCCGCATCGAATTCCGGGAACGGCTGCAGCATGATGGTATCGGCGTTGATGCCTGCAATCACCTTCACGCGCTGCCAGATAGTTTCGGTAATAAATGGAATGACCGGATGCGCCAGGCGCAGCAGACCTTCCAGAACGGTAATCAGCGTATTGCGCGTGCCGCGCAGTTCCGCCTCAGTACCGCCGTTCATCACCGGCTTCGCCAGCTCCAGATACCAGTCGCAGAACTGGTTCCAGGTGAATTCATACAGGATGCCCGCCGCGATATCGAAGCGGTAGCTGTCCAGCGCCTCGCGGAACGCTTTCACCGTCTGGTTGAATTCCGCCAGGATCCAGCGGTCCGCCAGAGACAGGGTCATTTCGCCGCCGTTGAAGCCACAGTCCTGATCTTCGGTGTTCATCAGCACGAAGCGGCTGGCGTTCCACAGCTTGTTACAGAAGTTACGGTAACCTTCCAGACGCTTCATGTCCCAGTTGATGTCACGGCCGGTAGAGGCCAGTGCCGCCAGGGTGAAGCGCAGGGCGTCGGTACCGTGAGACTCGATCCCGTTCGGGAACTGTTTCTCGGTGCGCTTGCGGATTTTCTCAGCCAGCTGCGGCTGCATCATGTTGCCGGTACGTTTTTCCAGCAGGTCTTCCAGAGAGATACCGTCAACCATGTCCAGCGGGTCAATCACGTTACCCTTGGACTTGGACATCTTCTGGCCTTCGTCGTCGCGGATCAGACCGGTCATGTAGACGGTATGGAACGGAACCTGCGGCTTGCCGTCTTCGTCTTTGATGAAGTGCATGGTCATCATGATCATGCGCGCAATCCAGAAGAAGATAATGTCGAAGCCGGAGACCATCACGCTGGTTGGGTGGAACTGACGCAGCGCGTCGGTGTTTTCTGGCCAGCCGAGGGTGGAGAAGGTCCACAGCGCGGAGGAGAACCAGGTGTCCAGCACGTCTTCGTCCTGACGCAGCGCAACGTCCGCGCTCAGGTTGTTTTCCTGACGGACTTCATCTTCCGTACGGCCAACGTAGACGTTACCTTCGTTGTCGTACCACGCCGGAATACGGTGACCCCACCACAGCTGACGGGAGATACACCAGTCCTGAATGTCACGCATCCAGGAGAAGTACATGTTTTCGTACTGCTTCGGCACGAACTGAATGCTGCCGTTCTCAACCGCTTCAACAGCTGGTTTCGCCAGCACGTCGGCACGCACGTACCACTGGTCGGTCAGCATTGGCTCGATCACCACGCCGCCACGGTCGCCGTACGGCACGGTCAGATCGTGAGGTTTGATCTCTTCGAGCAGGCCGAGTGCGTCGACGGCAGCCACAATCGCTTTACGCGCGGCAAAGCGTTCCAGCTTTTGGAACTCCGCCGGGATGTCGCTGGAGTAAACGTCAGACTCTTCGCCTTTAGTGTCATACACTTCTGCGCTTTCACGGATATCGCCGTCAAAGGTCAGGATGTTGATCATTGGCAGGGCGTGACGACGACCGACTTCATAGTCGTTGAAGTCGTGCGCAGGGGTGATTTTTACGCAGCCGGTGCCTTTTTCCATGTCGGCGTGTTCGTCGCCCACAATTGGAATACGGCGGTTTACCAGCGGCAGCACTACGAATTTGCCGATCAGATCTTTATAACGCGGATCTTCCGGGTTAACGGCCACGCCGGTATCGCCCAGCAGGGTTTCCGGACGGGTGGTCGCGACCACCAGGTAATCTTTACCGTCGGCGGTTTTTGCGCCATCGGCCAGCGGATAGCGGATGTGCCACATGGAGCCTTTAGACTCGCGGTTTTCCACTTCCAGGTCAGAGATGGCGGTGCGCAGTTTCGGATCCCAGTTTACCAGGCGTTTGCCGCGGTAAATCAGGTCTTCTTTGTACAGGCGGACGAAAACTTCTTTAACGGCGTTGGATAGGCCTTCATCCATGGTGAAGCGCTCGCGCTCCCAATCCACGGAGTTGCCGAGACGGCGCATCTGACGGGTAATGGTGCCGCCGGATTCCGCCTTCCACTGCCAGATTTTGTCGATGAACGCGTCGCGACCGTAGTCGTGGCGGGTTTTTCCTTCTTCAGCGGCAATTTTACGCTCAACCACCATCTGGGTCGCGATACCCGCGTGGTCAGTCCCCGCCTGCCACAGGGTGTTTTTACCCTGCATGCGCTGGTAGCGGATCATGGTGTCCATGATGGTCTGCTGGAAAGCATGACCCATATGCAAACTGCCGGTGACGTTCGGCGGCGGGATCATGATGCAGAAGGACTCTTTGCTTTCGTCGCCGTTAGGCTTGAAATAGCCCTGCTGTTCCCAGTGCTCGTAAAGCGGCTGTTCGATATCGCGTGGGTTATATGTCTTTTCCATTATTTCCAGGTTGCCGTATTCAGGTTAAAACCAGCCAGGCGGTACGCTTTATAGCGTTCGCGCGCCAGTTGTTTCAAAGATTCTTCGTAAGGGACAAAGTCTACCACTTCTGTGAAAGCGGTGGCAAAATCTGCAAAATCTATCCGCAGGCTAATCAGAATATCGCGCGCGCTGCTGTTACGCTTTTGCGGCCAGGCAATTTCAACCGGTGCTCCACCGCGCGGGCCTTCGCCCGACAGGTTATGCGGGACAAAACTCTCCGGCGGGCGCGCCCACAGCGCCTCATCAAGGCGAATGGCCTGCTGTTCATCTTCACAGGCAATCAGAACGCGTTTACCTGCGCGCCAACGTTCTGCGGCAATTTCACACACCAGCTGTTCGACGGCGCTGAGGCCATCCTGATGGGTGTCGTTGTCCAGAAGGTAGAACGTTGCATTCTTCATATATGGGGCTTCTTGTCGTGGATTTAAATGCAAAGCCGGGTGGCGCTACGCTTACCCGGCCTACGGTTGAGTGACGCTGTAGGCCGGGTAAGGCGAAGCTGCCACCCGGCGTTTTACATCACTCGTCGCCGTTAAAACCCGCACGATTGAGCAGGAACTGCGACAGCAGCGCCACTGGACGACCGGTTGCGCCTTTGGCTTTACCGGAGCGCCATGCGGTGCCCGCGATATCCAGGTGCGCCCAGTTGTACTTGCGGGTGAAGCGTGCCAGGAAGCAGCCCGCGGTGATCGCACCGCCAGGACGTCCGCCAATGTTCGCCATATCCGCAAAGTTGGACTCCAGCTGATCCTGATACTCGTCACCCAGCGGCAGACGCCATGCGCGGTCCCCGGCCTGCTCTGAGGCACCAATAAGCTCGTGCGCCAGCGGATTGTGGTTCGACATCAGGCCGGTGATATGGTGGCCCAGCGCAATCACACAGGCACCGGTGAGGGTGGCGACGTCAATCACCGCTTCAGGCTCGAAGCGCTCAACGTAGGTCAGCACGTCACACAGCACCAGACGGCCTTCGGCGTCGGTGTTCAGCACTTCAACGGTCTGGCCAGACATGGTGGTCAGCACGTCACCCGGACGATAGGCGCGCCCCCCAGGCATGTTTTCGCAGCCCGCCAGTACGCCGATCACGTTGATAGGCAACTGAAGCTCCGCAACCATGCGCATCACGCCGTAAACCGCCGCCGCGCCGCACATGTCGTATTTCATCTCGTCCATGCCTTCGGCAGGCTTGATGGAGATACCGCCGGAGTCGAAGGTCAGGCCTTTACCGACCAGTACAATCGGGCGCGCGTCTTCGGACGGGTTGCCTTTGTACTCGATGACGGACATCAGGGATTCATTCTGCGAGCCGTTACCGACTGCCAGGTAAGAGTGCATCCCCAGCTCTTTCATCTGCTGTTCGCCGATGACGCGGGTAATGACGTTTTTGCTGTAGGCGTCGGCCAGCTGACGTGCCTGAGAGGCCAGGTACGCTGCGTTACAGATGTTAGGCGGCATGTTGCCGAGATCTTTGGCCGCTTTAATGCCGGCTGCGATCGCCAGACCGTGCTGGATCGCGCGTTCGCCACTGGTCAGTTCGCGACGGGTTGGCACGTTAAAGACCATTTTACGCAGCGGACGACGCGGCTCGCTTTTATTGGTCTTCAGCTGATCGAAGCTGTACAGGCTCTCTTTTGCCGTTTCAACCGCCTGACGTACTTTCCAGTAGGTGTTACGTCCTTTGACGTGCAGCTCGGTCAGGAAGCAGACGGCTTCCATTGAGCCAGTATCATTCAGCGTATTGATTGTTTTCTGAATCACCTGCTTATACTGACGTTCATCCAGCTCGCGCTCTTTGCCGCAGCCAATCAGCAGAATACGCTCTGACAGTACGTTCGGAACATGGTGCAGTAACAGCGTCTGCCCAGGTTTGCCTTCCAGTTCGCCACGGCGCAGCAGGGCGCTAATATAGCCGTCACTGATTTTATCGAGTTGCTCGGCGATCGGGGAGAGTCGGCGTGGTTCAAAGACGCCCACAACGATGCAGGCACTCCGCTGTTTCTCCGGGCTACCGCTTTTTACACTGAACTCCATGCACTACGCTCCTGAATCTTAAAGACAACGGCGGCTGCTACGGATAGAATTGAAACCTTTCGTAACTCATGTCCGCTGTTGTGGTGACTTCGTGTTAATCTTACGTTACTACGGTTTCGACACGTCAGAAAAAGTCCTGAAACGTGAATCCGCTGGATGTTTTAATCTTAGCGATGATTTCGACGACTCAAGAGAATAAATGACGTTTAAGCCATGAAACAAGCGAAATTCCTGCAAAGAGACGGGTTTTTACGGGCGTATTTAAAGTGATAATCATAAGATATCTGGTGCGGGAGACGCTCAAAAGCCAACTGGCGATCCTCTTCATCCTGCTGCTGATTTTTTTCTGTCAGAAGCTGGTTAAGATCCTCGGTGCGGCCGTTGACGGCGAAATTCCAACAAATCTGGTGCTTTCCCTGCTTGGTTTAGGGATCCCGGAAATGGCGCAGCTCATCCTGCCGCTAAGTCTTTTCCTTGGCCTGCTCATGACGCTTGGGAAACTCTACACCGAGAGTGAAATCACGGTGATGCATGCCTGCGGCCTGAGCAAAGCCGTACTGGTGAAAGCGGCCATGATACTGGCGCTGTTCACGGGCATTGTTGCGGCGGTGAATGTGATGTGGGCGGGTCCTATGTCTTCCCGTCATCAGGACGAAGTGCTGGCCGAGGCGAAAGCCAACCCCGGCATGGCGGCGTTAGCCCAGGGTCAGTTCCAGCAGGCAACCGACGGCAACTCCGTGCTGTTTATTGAGAGCGTTGACGGCAGTAAATTCAACGACGTCTTCCTGGCGCAGTTACGTCCCAAAGGTAACGCGCGTCCGTCAGTGGTGGTTGCAGACTCCGGTCAGCTTGCTCAGCGCAAAGATGGTTCTCAAATCGTGACGCTGAACAAAGGCACCCGTTTCGAAGGCACCGCGATGCTGCGCGACTTCCGTATTACGGATTTCCAGAACTATCAGGCCATTATCGGCCATCAGGCGGTGGCGCTCGATCCAACGGATACCGAGCAAATGGACATGCGTACCCTCTGGAATACCGATACCGACCGAGCGCGCGCTGAGTTCCACTGGCGTATTACGCTCGTCTTCACCGTGTTTATGATGGCGCTGATTGTCGTTCCGCTGAGCGTGGTGAACCCGCGCCAGGGACGCGTGCTCTCTATGCTGCCGGCGATGCTGCTTTACCTGATCTATTTCCTGCTGCAAACCTCGATTCGTTCTAACGGCGCGAAGGGTAAGCTGGACCCTATGGTCTGGACATGGTTCGTCAACAGCCTGTACATCTTACTGGCGCTGGGATTAAACCTGTGGGATACGGTGCCTGTGCGCCGCATACGTGCCCGATTCTCGCGTAAAGGAGCCATCTAATGCAGGCGTTTGGCGTTCTTGATCGCTATATCGGTAAAACCATTTTTACCACCATCATGATGACGTTGTTCATGCTGGTGTCGCTCTCCGGCATTATCAAATTTGTCGATCAGCTGAAAAAAGCCGGGCAGGGGAGCTATGACGCGGTGGGCGCGGGGATGTATACCCTGCTCAGCGTGCCGAAAGATGTGCAGATCTTCTTCCCGATGGCGGCCCTGCTGGGCGCGCTGCTGGGGCTGGGAATGCTGGCGCAGCGCAGTGAGCTGGTCGTTATGCAGGCCTCGGGCTTTACCCGCATGCAGGTCGCGCTGTCGGTCATGAAAACCGCGATCCCACTGGTGCTGTTGACCATGGCGATTGGCGAGTGGGTCGCACCGCAGGGCGAACAGATGGCGCGTAACTACCGTGCGCAGGCAATGTACGGCGGTTCACTGCTCTCGACACAACAAGGTTTATGGGCGAAAGACGGTAAAAACTTCGTCTACATCGAACGGGTAAATGGGAATGATGAGCTGGGTGGGGTGAGCATCTACGCGTTCGATGACCAGCGCCGTCTGGAGTCAGTCCGCCATGCCTCTTCGGCGAAATTTGACGCCGACAAAAAACAGTGGCGTTTGTCCCAGGTAGATGAGTCTGACCTGACCGATCCGAAACAGATCGCCGGTTCTCAGACGGTCACCGGGACGTGGAAGACTAACCTGACGCCCGATAAGCTCGGGGTCGTGGCGCTGGATCCTGACGCGCTCTCCATCAGCGGGTTACACAACTATGTGAAATACCTTAAGTCGAGCGGGCAGGATGCAGGACGTTATCAGCTCAACATGTGGAGCAAAATCTTCCAGCCGATGTCCGTGGCGGTGATGATGCTGATGGCGCTGTCGTTTATCTTCGGCCCGTTACGCAGCGTGCCGATGGGCGTGCGCGTCGTGACCGGTATCAGCTTCGGCTTTGTGTTCTACGTGCTGGACCAGATCTTCGGTCCACTGACGCTGGTTTATGGCATTCCGCCGATCATTGGTGCGCTGCTGCCAAGCGCCAGCTTCCTCCTGATCAGCCTCTGGCTGTTGTTGAAACGCTCCTGATTGACCTCTCCTCGCTTCCGGTTAACCGGGAGCGAGGCTAATCTCCTGTTTCACCCCGCACTTTTTCTCACAACCTTCAACGCCTCGCCCTGAATTTGAGTATTATTGAGCGATAAAGTCGTGAAGGGATCCTCTATGAAGCAAATTCGAATGCTTGCCCAGTATTACGTCGACCTGATGATGAAGCTTGGGCTGGTGCGTTTCTCCATGCTGCTTGCGCTGGCGCTGGTCGTTCTGGCCATTGTCGTGCAAATGGCCGTCACCATGGTTCTGCATGGTCAGGTCGAGAGTATCGACGTCATCCGCTCCATCTTCTTTGGCTTGCTCATTACTCCCTGGGCGGTCTATTTCCTTTCCGTGGTGGTTGAACAGCTGGAAGAATCCCGTCAGCGTTTGTCAAAACTGGTCGATAAACTGGAAGAGATGCGCGAGCGCGACCTGAAGCTCAACGTCCAGCTCAAAGACAACATTGCGCAGCTGAACCAGGAGATTTCAGATCGTGAGAAGGCGGAGGCCGAGCGTCAGGCTACGCTTGAGCAGCTGAAAATCGAAATGAAAGAGCGCGAGGTCACGCAGATCCAGCTTGAGCAGCAATCCTCATTCCTGCGGTCGTTCCTCGATGCTTCGCCGGATCTGGTGTTTTACCGTAATGAAGATAAAGAGTTTTCCGGCTGTAACCGGGCGATGGAGTTGCTCACCGGGAAAAGCGAGAAGCAGCTGATTAACCTGAAGCCGCAGGACGTTTACTCTGAAGAGGCGGCGGCCAAGGTCATGGAGACGGACGAAAAAGTATTCCGCCATAACGTCTCGCTGACCTATGAACAGTGGCTGGATTACCCGGACGGACGTAAAGCCTGCTTTGAGATCCGTAAGGTGCCCTACTATGACCGCGTGGGGAAACGCCACGGCCTGATGGGCTTTGGCCGCGATATCACCGAGCGTAAGCGCTATCAGGACGCCCTGGAGCGCGCCAGCCGCGACAAGACGACCTTTATCTCCACCATCAGCCACGAGCTGCGTACGCCGCTTAATGGCATTGTCGGGCTGAGCCGTATTCTGCTGGATACCGACCTGACCGCAGAGCAAGAAAAATACCTCAAGACTATCCATGTCTCCGCGGTCACGCTGGGTAATATCTTCAACGATATTATTGATATGGATAAGATGGAGCGCCGTAAAGTTCAGCTTGATAATCAGCCTGTTGATTTCACCAGCTTCCTTGCCGATCTGGAAAACCTTTCCGGCCTGCAGGCGCAGCAGAAGGGGCTGCGTTTTGTCATGGAGCCAACCCTGCCGCTGCCGCATAAAGTGGTGACTGACGGCACGCGTCTGCGCCAGATCCTGTGGAACCTTATCAGCAACGCGGTGAAATTTACCCAGAAGGGGCAGGTGGCGGTGCGCATCCGCTTTGACGAAGGCGATATGCTGCACTTCGAGGTGGAAGACTCGGGGATGGGTATTCCGCAGGAGGAGCAGGACAAAATTTTCGCGATGTATTACCAGGTGAAGGACAGCAACGGCGGGAAACCGGCGACCGGAACGGGCATTGGCCTGGCGGTCTCTAAACGGCTGGCGAAAAGCATGGGGGGCGATATCACCGTTGCCAGCCAGCCGGGTAAAGGGTCAACCTTCACGCTGACGGTCCACGCGCCGGCGGTGGCGGAGGAGGTTGAGGATACCTTTGAAAACGACGACATGCCGCTGCCTGCGCTGCACGTCCTGCTGGTGGAAGACATTGAGCTGAACGTGATTGTGGCGCGCTCCGTTCTGGAGAAACTGGGCAACAGCGTGGATGTCGCGATGACCGGTAAGGCCGCGCTCGAGATGTTTAAACCGGGCGAATACGATCTTGTCCTGCTGGATATTCAGCTACCGGATATGACCGGGCTGGATATCTCGCGTGAGCTGACGCGTCAGTACGCGGCCGACGAACTGCCGCCGCTGGTGGCGCTGACGGCGAACGTACTGAAAGATAAAAAAGAGTATCTCGATGCCGGTATGGACGATGTACTCAGCAAGCCGCTGGCGGTGCCTGCTCTGACCGCCATGATTAAGAAGTTCTGGGATACCCGTGATGAAGAGGAGAGCACCATGACGTCTGTTGATAGCGCAAAAGCCCAAACGATACTCGATACCGCGATGCTGGAGCAGTACATCGATCTGGTCGGCCCGAAACTGATTACCGACGGTCTGGCGGTGTTCGAAAAAATGATGCCGGGCTATCTGAGCGTGCTGGAATCAAACCTGACGGCTCGTGACCAGAAGGGCATTGTGGAAGAAGGACATAAAATTAAAGGTGCCGCCGGCTCGGTTGGCCTACGCCACCTGCAGCAGCTGGGTCAACAGATTCAGTCGCCTGATTTACCTGCATGGGAAGATAACGTGGGTGATTGGGTTGAAGAGATGAAACAAGAGTGGCAAAACGATGTTGCGGTGCTTAAAGCCTGGGTCGATGCCAGAAAAAAATGACCCCGGCTTAACCGGGGTGCGCGAATACTGCGCCAACACCAGGGAAATCGTGGCTGCGCCTGTTTTTTATAGTTATTTTCGAAAGGGCGCTGCCTGAAAAATTTAGGCCGCACGCAGATAAGATAGCAAATCTTAAATGGTTTGTTACATGAATCAGTGAAATGTGTGAAGCATAGCGTTTTAATCAAAATTATTAATGTGCTTCAGCAAGTTGCAGAAAAGGATTGTCATGATGAAAAAGATTGGTGTCGTGCTGAGCGGATGCGGTGTTTACGATGGTTCTGAGATACATGAAGCCGTAATCACGCTGCTGGCCCTGGCTAAGCACGGAGCAGAGGTTATTTGTTTTGCGCCAGACAAAAATCAGGCGGATGTGATTAATCATCTGACGTGTGAGCCGATGGCGGAAACCCGTAATGTACTGATTGAAGCCGCGCGTATTGCGCGAGGTGATATCCATCCTCTTATTCAGGCAGATCCTACAGAGCTTGATGCGCTCATTGTGCCGGGTGGGTTTGGCGCGGCCAAAAATCTCAGTACCTTTGCTGCGCAGGGCGCGGAGTGTCAGATCGATCCTCATTTAAAGGCACTGTCGCAGGCCATGCATGCGGCAGGAAAACCGCTGGGCTTTATCTGCATCGCGCCGGCAATGCTGCCCAGGATTTTTGATTTCCCGCTGCGCCTGACTATCGGGACGGATATTGATACCGCAGAGATCGTCGAGGAAATGGGGGGCGAACACGTTCCGTGCCCGGTTGATGACATTGTGGTTGATGAAGATAACAAAATTGTCACCACGCCAGCGTATATGCTGGCGAACAATATCGCTGAGGCGGCCTCAGGCATTGAAAAGCTAGTGGCCCGCGTGCTGGTGCTGACTGAATGAGGCGTAAATTTGCCGCAGGCGCAGGGGTGAAACGTATTCTCTTGCGTATCGTCCTTGTACTGGCGGTATTCTGGGGAGGCGGGCTGGCTTTATTCAGCATTATGCCGGTTCCGTTCTCTGCCGTTATGGTTGAGCGCCAGCTCGGCGCGTGGTTCAGCGGTGATTTCAGCTATGTTGCCCACTCTGACTGGGTGAGTATGGACGAGATCTCCCCGTTCATGGGGCTGGCGGTCATCGCGGCGGAGGACCAGAAATTCCCGGAGCACTGGGGGTTCGACGTGGCGGCCATTGAGAAGGCGTTAGCTCATAATGAACGCCATGAGAACCGCGTGCGCGGTGCGTCAACCTTGTCGCAGCAGACGGCCAAAAATCTTTTTCTGTGGGACGGTAGAAGCTGGGTGCGAAAAGGGCTGGAAGCGGGGCTGACCCTGGGGATGGAAACGGTCTGGAGCAAAAAACGCATTCTGACCGTCTATCTCAACGTCGCTGAGTTTGGCGACGGTGTTTTTGGCGTGGAAGCTGCCGCGCAGCGTTATTTCAATAAGCCAGCCAGCCGTCTGAGCATGTCAGAAGCAGCGCTATTGGCCGCTGTTTTACCGAATCCCATCCGCTTTAAAGCCAGTGCCCCATCAGGATACGTGCGAAGCCGTCAGGCGTGGATCATACGCCAGATGAATCAGCTGGGCGGAGAGGGTTTTATGCAGCGTAATAATCTTATGTAGGGCGGGTAAGCGCAGCGCCACCCGCCGAGGGGCGAACGTTAGTCTTCGTCAAAGCCAGCGTTAAACAGGGCAATCACCGCCGCCAGCGCTTCCTCTTCCTGAGGCCCGGTGGCTTCAACTTCAATCTGGCGCCCTTTGGCGGAATCCAGCATCAGCAGGGCGATCACGCTGTTCGCTTCCGCTTCGGTACCTTCGTCATTTCGCAGCAGAACCTCTGCATCGAAACCCTGCATCAGCTCAAACAGTTTCATCGCCGGGCGTGCATGCATACCCAGCTTATTGGTGATCTCAACGGTTTGTTTTACGGTCATGTTTTACGTTTTTCCAGCGTGCGATGACGGGACTGAACGTTCTTCCCGCGCGAGCGGAAATAGTCGGCCAGCTGTTCGGCGATATAAACCGAACGATGTTTACCGCCGGTACAGCCAATCGCCACCGTCAGGTAGCTACGATTGTTTGTCTCCAGCATAGGTAACCATAGCTCAAGGTAGCTTCGCGTCTGGTAGATAAAATTGTGAACTTCTGTGTGCCGGTCGAGGAAGGCCGCGACGGGTTTATCCAGACCGGTCATTGGACGCAGCTTCGGATCCCAGTGCGGGTTCGGCAGGAAGCGCACGTCGAAAACGTAATCCGCATCAATCGGAATACCGTGCTTAAAGCCGAAGGATTCGAACACCATTGTCAGTTCACGCTCGCGTTTACCCAACAGTCGGGTACGCAGCATTTCCGCCAGCTCGTGAACGGACATCTCAGAGGTGTCGACAATCAGGTCGGCGCGAGAACGCAGCGGCTCCAGCAGGTCGCTCTCTTCATCGATAGCGCTCTCCAGAGAGAGGTTCTTACTGGAAAGCGGGTGCAAACGACGGGTATCGCTGTAGCGGCGGATCAGCGTATTGCGGTCTGCATCAAGGAACAGCAGCTGAGGCGAGAACGCATCAGGCAGGTTGCTCATGGCCTGTTCGAAGATCTCTGGCGATTCAGGCATGTTACGGACGTCGATACTGACGGCGGCAGAGGTTTGTCTCTCCGCAAGCGTGCGGGCCAGGTCGGGCAATAACACGACCGGCAGGTTATCGACGCAGTAAAAACCCATGTCTTCCAGCGCGCGCAGAGCAACGGATTTCCCCGACCCTGAACGGCCACTGACAATCATCAGCACCATGTTCCGTTTCTCCTCAGGACAACAGATGTGAAGGCCATCTCCTGGTTATGCATCATCCTGATTGCCTTCTGCTTCAGTGATAATTTGATAGAGCTCTTCATCACTTTGGGCCGAGCGCAGTCGACGGCAAATGGTTTTATCGGCCAGACGTTTTGCGACCAGCGACAGCGTATGCAGATGGGTTTTCGTCTGATCGGCAGGCACCAGCAGCGCGAAGAGGAGATCGACGGGCTGGTTATCAATGGCATCGAAGGCGATGGGTGTTTCAAGTTGCACAAACACACCAACGGCACGCAGGGTATCCTCTTCCAGTTTGCCGTGCGGGATCGCGATGCCGTTGCCGATACCGGTACTGCCCATTTTTTCACGGGTCAGAATTGCTTCGAATACCACCTGCGGCGGCAGGCCCAGCTGTTTTGCAGCCAGTTCACTGATGATCTCCAGCGCACGTTTTTTGCTCTGGCAGTGAACCGCACTGCGGGTACATTCCTGGTTAAGGACATTGCTCAGTTGAAGAGCGGAATCGTTGTTCATCATAATTTCACCTAAGCGCTAACTGTACAAATGGCCTGTTGTGTTTCACAACAGGCCGTCCTGCACCCGTTAACTGCCCGGACAATTAGTGTTGTTTCAGTTTATCTTTATGTTTATTGAGCTGTCGTGCAAGCTTATCAATCAAGCCGTCGATAGCAGCGTACATGTCTTGCCCTTCCGCACTGGCATGCAGTTCACCCCCGTTAACATGCAGGGTGGCATCCGAGATATGAGTCACTTTCTCCACTTTCAACACAATATAGACCTGATTGATCCTTTCGAAATACTGCTCGAGTTTTGCAAACTTCGCGTTCACAAAGTCGCGTAAAGCCTCAGTAATTTCGACGTTTTGTCCAGTGATGTTGAGCTGCATAGTGTCTTCCTTATCGGTTGTGTCAGACCAGCTGTTTACGCTGGTTGGACGGCGGAATGGATAAAGACTCTCGATACTTCGCAACAGTACGACGTGCCACCATAATACCCTGATCGGACAGCATGGTGGTTAACTTACTGTCGCTTAGTGGCTTCGCGGGGTTCTCCGCGGCGATCAACTTCTTCACCAGGGCACGAATGGCCGTTGACGACGCTTCGCCGCCGCCCTCGGTATTCACATGGCTGGAGAAGAAATACTTAAGCTCAAAAATACCGCGTGGACTGTGCAGATACTTCTGCGTGGTGACACGGGAAATGGTTGATTCATGCATTTCGACGGCCTGGGCGATATCCGCCAGTACCATCGGTTTCATATACTCTTCGCCCTGCTCAAAGAATGCCTGCTGCTGTTCGACAATACAGCGGCTGACGCGTAGCAGCGTATCATTTCGGCTCTCCAGACTTTTGATCAACCATCGCGCTTCCTGAAGATTGCTACGAATATATTGATTGTCGGAGTCGTTACGCGCGCTGGTGCACATGGAGGCATACTGCTGGTTGATTTGCAGGCGAGGGATGCTGTCTGAATTCAGTTCAACGACCCAGCGGTCATTGTGTTTTCTGACCAGCACGTCCGGGATCACGTACTCGGGCTCGCTGGTCTGGATCGACTGTCCCGGGCGCGGATCGAGCGACTGGATCAGATTCACCGCTTCTTTCAGCACCTCTTCCTTCAGGCGCGTGACGCGCATCAGGGAGCGGAAATCGTGGTTGGCCAACAGATCCAGATGATCGCTGATGATTAAGCGCGCCTCGTCGATCCATGGCGTCTCTTTGCTGAACTGAGAAAGCTGGATCAGCAGGCAGTCGCGCAGATCTTTTGCGGCCACGCCTACCGGATCGAAACGCTGGATGCGCTTCAGTACGGCTTCGATCTCCTCAAGCTCAATCTCTTCGTCGCCCATGCTTTCCAGGATATCGTCCAGCGTGACGGTCAAATAGCCGGTGTCGTCAACGGCATCGACAATTGAGGTGGCAATCGCGCGGTCGGTATCGGAGAAGGGGGTGAGTTCCACCTGCCACATCAGGTAATCCTGCAGCGACTGGGTGGTTTCTCCCTGATAGACCGGTAGCTCATCGTCCTGGTAGTCTGCACGCGTACCGGAAGGGGTTCCGGCGGTGTAGATTTCATCCCAGCTGGCATCCAGCGGTAGCTCGTCGGGCATCTCTTTTTGTTCGAGTGCGTCCGCGGTGTCGAGCGCTTCCGTATCCTGCGATTGCTGGGTATCTACCTCGTCATGAAGATCGGTTTGTTCCAGCAGGGGGTTGCTGTCTAGCGCCTGCTGGAGCTCCTGCTGAAGTTCTAACGTGGACAGTTGCAACAGGCGAATTGCCTGCTGTAGCTGCGGCGTCATCGCCAGTTGTTGGCTGAGCCTTAATTGCAAACCTTGCTTCATGTTCAGAGCATTTTTCTCCGGTTCGGCGTTACGTTACCTCTACCCTATCAGAGTCTGAAGTCTTCCCCAAGATAGACGCGCTTAACATGATCGTCTTCGAGGATCTGCTGCGGCGTACCGTGGGCGATCAGATTGCCCTGGCTCACAATATACGCGCGTTCACACACGGCCAGCGTTTCACGAACGTTGTGGTCGGTGATCAGTACGCCAAGCCCGCTGTCACGCAGGTGTTCAATGATACGTTTAATGTCGATAACCGAGATCGGGTCAACGCCCGCAAACGGTTCATCCAGAAGGATAAATTTTGGGTTTGCGGCCAGCGCACGCGCAATCTCAACGCGGCGGCGTTCACCCCCGGAGAGTGCCTGACCGAGGCTGTCACGCAGGTGCTCAATGTGGAACTCTTCCATCAGCTCGTTGGCACGATCCTGACGCTGTTCGCTGGTCAGGTCGTTACGAATTTGCAGGACCGCCATCAGGTTATCGTAAACGCTAAGACGACGGAAAATAGAGGCTTCCTGCGGCAGGTAGCCGATCCCGCGACGCGCGCGCGCGTGCAGCGGCAGAAGGCTGATGTCTTCATCGTCAATGATAATGTTGCCGGCATCGCGCGGCACAATGCCAACGACCATGTAGAAGGTGGTGGTTTTACCCGCACCGTTAGGGCCAAGCAGCCCTACAATTTCGCCGGAGTTGACGGTCAGACTGACATCTTCTACGACACGGCGGCCCTTATAGGCCTTCGCGAGATTTTTTGCAGTTAATGTTGCCATAACGAATTAGTTACTCTTCTTCTGTGCCGGGGCCTGGCCTTTGCCTTTGTCCTGCAGCTGCGACGGAACCAGTACGGTCGTGACGCGTTTGCCTTTCTCGCTGGAGGCCTGCATTTTTTGCTCTTTCACCAGATAGGTGATCTGGTCGCCGGTAATGTTGCTGTCCAGCTGTTCCAGATACGCATTTCCGGTCAGGATGACCAGGTCCTTCGCCAGCTCGTAGTGCATATGCGAGGCGTGACCTTTCACCGGCTTGCCGTTGTCCTGCATCTGGTAGAAGGTCGCCGGGTTGCCGTAACCATCAATGATCTCTTTGCCCTGCTCGCCACCCGGACGGGTCACGACCACTTTGTCGGCGTTAATTTTGATGGTGCCCTGAGTCATGACGACGTTACCCGTGAAGGTGACGACGTTACCCTGCATATCGAGAGACTGGGTATCGGACTCGATATGGATCGGTTGGTCGGTATCGCCCGTTACAGCAAGCGCGGGGAGACTGGTCGCCAGCATCGCGCTGGCGATAATTACTTTAAGGCTGAGTTTGTTTGTTTTGAATTTCATAGGAGGTTCTAACCTTTTCAATCAGCTCGGCGTTTTTGCTGCGTAAGTTCCCGCGCATTCTCAAACCGCTGGAATTAAATGTTGTGCCATACAGTGTGACCAGATCCTGCGAGGTCACGTCCTGGGTTACCAGGTTAATCTGGGCGTTATCCGTCGTAATTTTTCGCAGTTGCGAGTCAGCGGTCAGGGCGTTGACTTCAACGTGGCCATACAGATAAAGCATACGGTCATTTGTCAGTTTTGCCCGATCTGACTTAATTGACCACGTCGGGACTTTGTCCTTATCAAAGGTGGTCATGACAGGCTGGGTAAACCACGAAATACCGTCATCTGAAAAATATTCAACGTGCTGGGCAATCAGGCGATAGTTCAGCGCACCTTCCGGGCTGTAGACCACGGTGTCGCTGTGATCGCTTTTATAGGTTGGATCGTTATTGTTGACCACTTGCGTTTGCGTATCGTCGCGATCGGCAAGGTTCACGCCAATCAAGACCAGTGCGACAAGCGAAAGCAAAATGATAATCCAACGTCTGGTTTTACTCATATCGATTGCCCTTTGGCCTCATCAAGCTTGCCCTGCGCCAGCAAAAGCAGATCGCAGACTTCACGTACGGCACCACGGCCCCCGTTGATGTGGGTAACGTAGTCAGCGCGCGGGATCAGCAGCGGATGCGCATCGGCAACGGCGATGCTCAGCCCCACTTCAGCCATCACGGGCCAGTCAATCAGATCGTCCCCGACGTAGGCCACGTTTTCCGGTGCGATAGCCAGTTTACCCAGTAAATCCTTAAACGCCGCCATTTTATCGGATTGACCCTGATACAGATGGGTAATTCCTAAGGTTTCACAGCGGTCTTCTACCAGTTTAGCTTTTCGCCCGGTGATGATAGCCACCTCAATACCGGAGGTGAGCGCACAGCGGATACCGTAGCCGTCGCGAACGTTAAACGCCTTCAGCTCTTCACCATTATTGCCCATGTAAATCAGGCCATCGGAGAGTACCCCATCTACATCCAGGATGAGCAGACGAATGTTTTCCGCCTTTGCCATCATCTGGGTACTGACCGGACCATAACAGGTTGCAAGGGATGCACCCGCATTACTCATTGTCTTATCCTTCATTACACTACGCCTGCGCGCAGCAGATCATGCATATGTACCACACCCAGCAACTGGTCGCCATCGGCAACCATAACGGAGGTGATATGGCGGGACTGCATCAGGTTCAGCACATCCACGGCCAGCGTACCCGGACGCACGCGGATACCGCCCGGCGTCATCACGTCGGCAATGCCGAGCGTGCGGACATCTACACCCATGTCGAACACGCGACGCAGGTCGCCATCGGTGAAGATCCCCTGAATTTTCATCAGATCGTCGCACACGACCGTCATACCCAGATTCTTGCGGGTGATTTCCAGCAGCGCATCACGCAGGGAGGCTTCTTTACTCACGTGAGGGATCTCATCCCCGGTGTGCATAATATCGTTTACCCGAAGCAGCAGCTTGCGCCCCAGCGCACCGCCCGGGTGGGAAAGCGCGAAATCTTCCGGCGTAAAACCGCGGGCTTCGAGCAGCGCGACGGCAAGCGCATCGCCCATGACCAGCGCGGCGGTGGTGCTGGACGTTGGCGCCAGGCCGAGCGGACAGGCCTCCTTGGGCACCTTCACGCACAGGTGAATATCAGCCGCGCGCGCCATGCTGCTTTCCGGACGGCTGGTCATGCAAATAAGCGGCACCTGCAGGCGCTTCAGTACCGGGATCAGCGCCAGGATCTCATTGGACTCACCGGAGTTGGACAGCGCGATGACGATATCCTGCGGCGTGACCATACCCAGGTCGCCGTGCGCGGCTTCCCCCGGGTGTACAAAGAAGGAAGAGGTTCCGGTGCTGGCAAATGTTGCCGCCATTTTGCGTCCAATGTGGCCGGACTTACCCATCCCCATCACCACGACTTTGCCGGCACAGTAGAATATCTTCTCACATGCCAGACTAAAATCCTGATTAATGTACCGATCTAACTGCGCCAGACCTTCACGTTCAATCTCCAGAACCTCTTTGCCTGCTTTCTGAAAGTCAAAACCCGGCTGCAATTCTATTTGCGACATAATGCGTTTCCGTTTACCCAGAGAGAAGAGGCGAGAGCCAGTACAGCATCGCCATCCATACGATAAATCCACCCGTCAGCAGCGCGCCTGCGCCTTTGCCGATCTGTCGTTGCCGCCGCCAGCAGAGCAGGGCAAATATCACGCTGACCAATAACATCACGCCGTAGTCGCGTGAGAACGCCAGGGGATTAAAGGGCCCTGGCGTAATCAGGGCTGGCAGACCCATCACAATGGCGATATTAAAAATGTTAGAACCGATGATATTACCAATGGCAATGTCATCCTCACCTTTACGTGCCCCCGCAATGGCCGTGGCCAGCTCCGGCAGGCTGGTACCGATGGCAATCACCGTCAGGCCAATGGTCAGTTCACTGATGGCGAAATAGTTCGCCAGCACCGTCGCGTTATCCACGACCATGCGCGTGGCCATCGGCATGATGATCAGCGCAACGCCAAGCCAGAGCAGGGCAACAGGCAGCGTGCCTTCTCGCGGAAGTTCGGCAACCTGCTCACGCGTGAGGCTATCCTGGCCCTGTTTCTCAGCCAGACGGGCGATTTTAACACTATACAGCAGCCAAATAACGGCCAGCGCCAGCAAGAAAATGCCGTCGCTGAAGCTCAGTACACCATCGTAAAATACGCAGCCTGCCAGCAGGCTTACGATTAACATTAGCGGCAATTCACGGCGCAGAACATCAGAATGCACGCGAAATGGATGGAGCAGGGCGGCCAGGCCTAAAATCAAGAGTATATTGACGATGTTAGAGCCAATCGCGGTACCGACTGCCAGGTCTAACTGGCCATGCAGCGATGCCGAGACAGAGACGATGATTTCAGGAAGTGACGTTCCAACACTGACCACGGTCATCCCGATGACGACAGGCGGTACGCCCGTCAGGCGACACAGGATAGATGCAGCAAACACTAAACGGTCAGCACTGTAGACCACCAATAGTAAACCAATTATTAACAGTGCTGTTGCTAAAAGCATCAAAAGTCCTTTCTTCAGGTATACTCGTCGGTCCATCGCGCGGGAATGGCTGGACTGCATACAGTCTGAGGCGTAACGAATTCCTAATTTTGACTTTATGCGCCGGAAAAGTAAAACAAATGCCAGCTTTCGCTAACCTCAACGGCTATTATTCTGTAAAAATGCGGAGTTGAGGGCTGATTCAGGCGGCATGCCTTAACGTGAGCAGGGTAATAAAGGAACCATAAATGAGCCAAACGATGGCGAATTTAGTCGATGTTCGCGGTGTGAGTTTTTCTCGCGCCAACAGATTGATATTTGATGATATTTCGTTGACCGTACCGCATGGCAAGATCACTGCCATCATGGGGCCGTCCGGGATCGGTAAAACGACCCTGCTGCGCCTTATTGGTGGTCAGATCCCACCCGATCGCGGTGAAATCCTCTTTGATGGCGAAAACATCCCGGAGATGTCACGCTCGCGCCTGTATACTGTCCGCAAACGCATGAGCATGCTCTTTCAGTCTGGAGCCTTGTTCACCGACATGAATGTCTTTGATAACGTGGCCTACCCGCTGCGCGAGCATACCAGCCTGCCGCCGGAACTGCTGAAAAGCACGGTGATGATGAAGCTTGAAGCCGTCGGTTTGCGGGGCGCCGCGAAGCTGATGCCTTCTGAGCTGTCCGGTGGGATGGCGCGCCGTGCCGCGCTGGCGCGAGCCATTGCATTAGAACCTGATTTAATCATGTTCGACGAACCGTTTGTTGGACAGGATCCCATCACGATGGGCGTGCTGGTGAAGCTCATCTCTGAACTGAACAGCGCGCTTGGCGTCACCTGCATTGTGGTATCTCACGATGTACCGGAAGTATTGAGCATTGCCGATTACGCCTATATCGTGGCGGACAAAAAGATCGTCGCACACGGTAGCGCCCAGGCGCTGCAGGAAAATTGCGATCCGCGCGTGCGGCAGTTCCTCGACGGTATTGCCGATGGCCCTGTGCCGTTCCGCTACCCGGCGGGCGACTATCGTGACGATTTACTGGGAATAGGGAGTTAAGCCACTCATGCTGTTAAATGCGTTGGCCGCTCTCGGACACCGTGGCATAAAAACCATCAGGACGTTCGGGCGTGCCGGATTGATGTTATTCAACGCGCTGGTCGGCAAGCCGGAATTCCGTAAGCACGCACCGCTATTGGTGCGCCAGCTTTATAATGTCGCCGTGCTGTCGATGCTCATCATCATTGTTTCCGGTCTGTTTATCGGTATGGTGCTTGGGCTACAGGGCTATCTTGTGCTGACAACCTACAGTGCGGAAACCAGCCTCGGGATGCTGGTGGCGCTCTCGCTGCTGCGTGAACTGGGGCCGGTTGTGGCGGCGCTGCTGTTCGCCGGGCGTGCGGGGTCGGCATTAACGGCTGAAATTGGCCTGATGCGTGCGACCGAGCAGCTCTCCAGCATGGAGATGATGGCGGTCGATCCGCTGCGTCGCGTGATCTCACCGCGTTTCTGGGCGGGGGTGATCTCTTTACCGCTGCTGACGATTCTGTTTGTCGCCGTGGGTATCTGGGGCGGTTCGCTGGTCGGCGTGCACTGGAAAGGCATTGATGCCGGTTTCTTCTGGTCCGCGATGCAGGACGCCATTGACCTGCGAATGGATCTGGTTAACTGCCTGATTAAAAGCGTGGTATTTGCCATTACGGTCACCTGGATTGCATTGTTCAATGGTTACGATGCCATCCCGACGTCGGCGGGCATTAGCCGTGCAACTACACGTACAGTCGTACATTCGTCGCTGGCCGTACTGGGTCTGGATTTTGTGCTCACCGCACTGATGTTTGGGAATTGAGTTCATGCAAACGAGAAAAAATGAAATTTGGGTCGGTGTATTCCTGCTGCTGGCGCTGCTGGCCGCGCTGTTTATCTGCCTGAGAGCGGCGGATATCACGTCTGTGCGCACCGAGCCGACGTATCGCATCTATGCCACCTTCGACAACATCGGCGGGCTGAAGGCGCGCTCACCGGTTCGTATCGGCGGCGTGGTGATCGGACGCGTCTCTGACATTACGCTTGATGAGAAAACCTATCTGCCACGCGTCGCGATGGATATCGAAGAGCGTTACAACCATATCCCGGACACCAGCTCCCTTTCTATCCGTACTTCCGGCCTGCTGGGCGAACAATATCTGGCGCTTAACGTCGGCTTTGAAGACCCCGAGCTGGGAACGACTATCCTTAAAGACGGTAGCGTCATTCAGGATACGAAATCCGCGATGGTGCTGGAGGATATGATTGGTCAGTTCCTTTACAGCAGTAAAGGGGATGAGAAAAAATCCGACGCTGCCCCAGCGCAGAGCGAAGATCATACCGACGTCGCACCGACGCCAGGTGCTGCGAATTAATATCAGGAGAAGTCATTCATGTTTAAACGACTGTTAATGGTTGCCATGCTGGTCATCGCCCCTCTTACCGCCGCTCACGCTGCGGATCAGAGTAACCCGTACAAACTGATGGACGAAGCGGCGAAGAAGACCTTCGACCGTCTTAAAAATGAACAGCCTAAAATTCGTGCTAATCCTGATTATCTGCGTGACGTCGTTGACCAGGAGCTGCTGCCGTACGTGCAGATTAAATATGCGGGTGCGCTGGTGCTGGGACGTTATTACAAAGACGCGACCCCTGCGCAGCGTGATGCTTACTTTGCCGCGTTCCGTGAATACCTGAAACAGGCTTATGGCCAGGCGCTGGCAATGTACCACGGTCAGACCTATCAGATTGCGCCTGAGCAGCCGCTGGGTGATGCGACCATCGTCCCTATCCGTGTGACGATCATCGATCCTAACGGTCGTCCGCCGGTTCGTCTGGATTTCCAGTGGCGTAAAAACAGCCAGACCGGTCACTGGCAGGCGTATGACATGATTGCCGAAGGGGTAAGCATGATCACCACCAAACAGAACGAATGGAGTGACCTGCTGCGCACCAAGGGCATCGATGGCCTGACCGCGCAGCTGCAGTCTATCTCTCGTCAGAAAATTAGCCTGGATGAGAAGAAGTAATGTCACAGCAACTCAGCTGGTCGCGTGAAGGCGAGACATTAAAGCTGTCCGGTGAGCTGGATCAGGATCTGCTGAACCCACTGTGGGACAAACGCCATGAAGCGATGCAGGGCGTGACGCTCATCGATTTAACTGACGTCACGCGGGTGGATACGGCGGGTGTTGCGCTGCTGGCCCATCTGGTTGCGGTAGGGAAAAAGCAGGGTGCTAGCGTTACGCTTCACGGCGCGAGCGATAATGTCGTGACCCTTGCACAGCTCTACAACCTCCCTCAGGACGTACTGCCTCGTTAATATTTTCAGTGCGTTACTTCCGAAAGCCCTGACAGTTTCATCGTCGGGGCTTTTTGCTTGTTTAAGACAACGCCACTTTGCTCTAAGATGTTGGGCTTGTTTTCACTATCAGATGATTAAGAGCCCATGGAAAATCATGAAATCCAGACAGTGCTGATGAATGCACTCTCCCTTCAGGAAGCCCACGTCTCTGGCGATGGCAGTCACTTCCAGGTTATTGCTGTGGGTGAGATGTTCGACGGTATGAGCCGTGTGAAGAAACAGCAGGCTGTGTACGCGCCGCTGATGGAATATATTGCGGATAACCGCATCCACGCCCTGTCGATTAAAGCGTTCACCCCGCAAGAGTGGGCACGCGATCGCAAACTAAACGGTTTTTGAGCTGAGGGCGACAGGCCCGCAGCACGGTTGAATTTATAAGAGAGCACACAATGGATAAATTTCGTGTACAGGGGCCAACGCGTCTCCAGGGCGAAGTCACAATTTCTGGCGCCAAAAACGCCGCGCTGCCAATCCTCTTTGCTGCGCTGCTCGCGGAAGAGCCGGTAGAAATTCAGAACGTACCGAAGCTGAAAGATATCGACACCACCATGAAGTTGCTCACCCAGTTGGGCACGAAAGTTGAGCGTAACGGTTCCGTCTGGATCGACGCCAGCAAGGTGAATAACTTCTCAGCTCCTTACGATCTGGTGAAAACCATGCGTGCATCCATCTGGGCGCTTGGCCCGCTGGTGGCGCGTTTTGGTCAGGGTCAGGTCTCTCTGCCGGGCGGCTGCGCTATCGGTGCGCGTCCGGTTGACCTGCACATCTTTGGTCTGGAGAAACTGGGCGCAGAGATCAAGCTGGAAGAAGGTTACGTTAAAGCGTCCGTCAATGGTCGTCTGAAAGGCGCGCACATTGTCATGGACAAAGTGAGCGTGGGCGCAACGGTCACCATTATGTCTGCGGCGACGCTGGCAGAAGGGACCACTATCATCGAAAACGCCGCGCGCGAACCGGAAATTGTGGATACCGCCAACTTCCTCGTGGCGCTGGGCGCGAAGATCTCCGGTCAGGGGACCGACCGTATCACCATCGAAGGCGTTGAACGTCTGGGCGGTGGTGTCTATCGCGTACTGCCGGACCGTATCGAAACCGGTACTTTCCTGGTCGCTGCGGCGATTTCTGGCGGTAAGATTGTTTGTCGCAACGCGCAGCCAGATACCCTGGATGCGGTGCTGGCGAAACTGCGCGATGCGGGTGCGGATATCGAAATCGGTGAAGACTGGATCAGTCTTGATATGCACGGCCAGCGTCCAAAAGCGGTCAATGTGCGTACGGCACCGCATCCGGCGTTCCCAACGGACATGCAGGCGCAGTTCACCCTGTTGAACTTGGTCGCCGAAGGTACTGGCTTCATCACAGAAACCATTTTCGAGAACCGCTTTATGCACGTACCGGAGCTGATCCGTATGGGTGCGCATGCTGAGATCGAAAGCAATACCGTGATTTGTCATGGCGTTGAGAAACTGTCTGGTGCTCAGGTGATGGCAACCGATCTGCGTGCATCCGCAAGCCTGGTGCTGGCGGGTTGTATCGCGGAAGGCACAACGATCGTGGATCGTATTTATCACATCGATCGTGGCTATGAGCGTATCGAAGATAAACTGCGCGCGCTGGGTGCCAATATCGAGCGAGTGAAGGGCGAGTAATCGTTCCGGCAGCCCCCTGCCAGCAATGACCGGGGGGTTGCTGTTCCTGTCAAAAACGCATTACTCCTGCGGTTCTCTTTTTGCCTTTCTCTGGCGAATCATGCGCGATCTGTCGATAAATTCATGGGTGATGGGATCGTGGTAGCGCGAAGGCCAAATTACCCACGGATGCGTATCCAGCGCCGTCGCGATAATTAATTCTCCCTTGGGCCAGGGGCGGGTGAGGGCGTTTGCCAGAGTTGAAGAACTCAGTCCATGGCGGCGGGACTCTGCTGCCAGTGAAGTGCCTCTTTTGCGCAGCGCGGCAATAATATCAGCCGTGTGCCAGTCGATAAATTTCGTATCCATAACGCCGTCCTTAAGTTCGGATTCACCTACGCCGTTTCTTCTGAAACGACGGGGTTACTATACCCATTTCAAACTCTTGTTCTAAAAAGTTCGCGTTACTTGAAGGGATATTCAGAATAAGACATGGCTTTATTCATGCGGTCTCTAAACCGATGAATTTACAGGAATACGGAATTTACAGGAGTTTATTGGAATCTCCCCGCCATGGCCGCGGGGAGAGACAAGGAGGATTAACGGTCGCGCTGAACGGCGATGTGGGCAAGACCAATCAGCGCCTCGCGCCACGGGCTGTCGGGAATGACCTGGAGAGCTTCGATGGCTTTGTCGGCTTCTTCTTCCGCACGCTGACGCGTCCATTCCAGCGATCCGCAGATAGCCATGGTTTCCAGCACAGGTTCCAGAAGATGGCGGCCATTTCCCTGCTCAATCGCTTCACGGATCATTTTCGCCTGGTCGGCCGTTCCGTTGCGCATAGCATGGAGCAGGGGCAGGGTCGGTTTGCCTTCGTTCAGGTCATCGCCCACGTTTTTGCCGAGCGTCTCGCCGTCTGCACTGTAGTCCAGCAAATCGTCAATCAGCTGGAATGCCGTACCAAGATAGCGGCCATAGTCCTGCAGACCTTTCTCCTGCGCTTCGGTACAGTCAGCCAGAATGCCGGAACACTGGGCAGCCGCTTCAAACAGGCGCGCGGTTTTGCTGTAGATCACGCGCATGTAGTTTTCTTCGGTGATGTCAGGGTCGTTGACGTTCATCAGCTGCAGTACTTCGCCTTCAGCAATGACGTTTACGGCTTCAGACATCACTTCCAGCACTTTCAGGGAGCCCAGACTGGTCATCATCTGGAAGGCGCGGGTATAGATAAAATCCCCCACCAGTACGCTGGCTGCGTTCCCGAAAGCGGCGTTTGCCGTGGCTTTGCCACGACGCATATCCGATTCATCCACCACATCGTCATGCAGAAGCGTCGCCGTGTGAATAAATTCGATGAGCGCTGCGATAGTGATGTGAGCATTTCCCTGATAACCAACGGCTCTGGCAGCCAGAATGGCGATCATCGGACGAATGCGTTTACCGCCGCCGCTGACGATGTAATAGCCCAACTGATTTATCAGCTGAACGTCAGAGTTGAGTTGCTCCAGGATTGCTGCATTCACACCCGCCATATCTTGCGCGGTTAACTCGTTGATTTTTTCTAAATTCATCGCAAAAGCCGGGCTTTTTATCCTGTTGATCCCATCTTCAATGGGGTAACGAAGGGTTTCGGTTTATCAATAGTAGTGCTGATTGTACTGAAAAAACGGCACAGATAAACGTTACCGTACGTGTTGTGTTTTTTTTCTTCATGTATTGACGGTAGCACTTGTCAAAGGCTCGCGTTTTGCGTAATATTCGCGCCCTATTGTGAATATTTATAGCGCACTCTGAATCATACGAGGATGTGCGCGGAAGCGGAGTTTATATGTACGCGGTTTTCCAAAGTGGTGGTAAACAACACCGAGTAAGCGAAGGTCAGACCGTTCGCCTGGAAAAGCTGGACATCGCAACTGGCGAATCTGTTGAGTTCGCAGAAGTTCTGATGATCGCAAACGGTGAAGAAGTCAAAATCGGCGTTCCTTTCGTTGATGGCGGCGTTATCAAAGCTGAAGTTGTTGCACACGGTCGTGGCGAGAAAGTTAAAATCGTTAAGTTTCGTCGTCGTAAGCACTACCGTAAGCAGCAGGGCCACCGTCAGTGGTTCACTGATGTGAAAATTACTGGCATCAGCGCCTAAGACCTGAGGAGAGATTTAAATGGCACATAAAAAGGCTGGCGGCTCCACACGTAACGGTCGCGATTCAGAAGCTAAACGCCTTGGCGTTAAGCGTTTCGGTGGCGAATCCGTTCTGGCGGGTAGCATCATCGTTCGTCAACGTGGTACCAAATTCCACGCTGGCAACAACGTAGGTTGCGGTCGTGACCACACTCTGTTTGCTAAAGCAGACGGTAAAGTGAAATTTGAAGTTAAAGGCCCGAACAACCGTAAATACATCAGCATCGTTGCTGAGTAAGGTTTTCTCGGTCCGGTAACGGATTAAAGCCCCGCAACCTGTTGCGGGGCTTTTTACATTGGAAACCCGGTAATTTTTTTCTGTAGGGAAAACGGGCATGAAGCAGCAGGCCGGCATGGGCATTCTTTTGGCACTTACCACCGCAATGTGCTGGGGTGCGTTGCCAATTGCAATGAAGCAGGTACTGGAAGTGATGGAGCCGCCTACGGTGGTCTTTTATCGCTTTCTGATGGCAAGCATCGGCCTCGGGGCCATTCTGGCTATCAAAGGTAAGCTTCCATCCTTGCGGCTCTTCCGTAAACCGCGCTGGCTGGTATTGCTGGCTATCGCGACGGGTGGTCTGTTCGGTAACTTCATCCTGTTCAGCTCTTCCCTGCAATATCTCAGCCCCACGGCGTCGCAGGTGATAGGTCAGCTTTCACCGGTGGGCATGATGGTCGCCAGCGTCTTTATCCTCAAGGAGAAGATGCGCGGTACGCAGATTATCGGGGCGAGCATGCTGTTATGCGGTCTGGTGATGTTCTTCAACACCAGTCTGATAGAGATTTTTACCCGCCTGACGGATTACACCTGGGGTGTCATTTTCGGTGTGGGGGCAGCAACGGTCTGGGTGAGCTATGGCGTCGCGCAAAAGGTGTTATTGCGTCGACTTGCCTCACAGCAGATCCTCTTTTTGCTGTACACTTTGTGTACAATAGCATTGCTGCCATTAGCAAAGCCGGGCGTGATTACCCAGCTTAGCGACTGGCAACTGGCGTGCCTCATTTTTTGTGGGCTGAACACGCTGGTCGGTTATGGCGCGCTGGCCGAAGCGATGGCGCGCTGGCAGGCAGCACAGGTGAGCGCGTTAATTACGCTTACTCCGCTGTTTACGCTGTTATTTTCAGATTTGTTATCAATGGCCTGGCCCGATGTCTTCGTCAGACCGATGCTCAACCTGTTGGGTTATCTCGGTGCGTTTGTCGTGGTTGCGGGCGCGATGTATTCCGCCATTGGTCATCGTCTTTGGGGACGTTGGCGCAAAAATGAAGCGGTTGTAGTAGTCCCCCGCTCAGGCGAATGAGTTACGGAGAGTAAAATGAAGTTTGTTGATGAAGCGACGATCCTGGTCGTGGCTGGTGATGGCGGCAATGGTTGCGTGAGCTTCCGCCGTGAAAAGTATATCCCACGTGGCGGTCCTGATGGCGGCGACGGAGGGGATGGTGGTGACGTGTGGCTGGAGGCGGATGAAAACCTCAACACGCTGATCGACTACCGTTTCGAAAAATCTTTCCGTGCCGAGCGCGGCCAGAACGGCCAGAGCCGTGACTGTACGGGTAAACGTGGTAAAGACGTCAACATCAAGGTTCCGGTCGGTACGCGTGTGATTGACCAGGGCACCGGTGAAACCATGGGTGATATGACCAAACACGGTCAGCGCCTGCTGGTTGCTAAAGGTGGCTGGCACGGTCTCGGTAACAGCCGTTTTAAATCATCGGTTAACCGTGCTCCGCGTCAGAAAACCATGGGGACACCGGGCGATACGCGCGAGCTGCAGCTGGAACTGATGCTGCTGGCTGACGTCGGTATGCTGGGTATGCCTAACGCCGGTAAATCGACGTTTATCCGTGCTGTATCAGCCGCGAAGCCAAAAGTGGCGGATTATCCGTTTACGACGCTGGTGCCAAGCCTGGGCGTTGTTCGTATGGACCACGAAAAGAGCTTTGTTGTCGCTGATATCCCTGGTTTGATCGAGGGCGCAGCAGAAGGTGCAGGACTGGGTATTCGCTTCCTGAAACACCTTGAGCGCTGCCGCGTATTGCTGCACATCGTTGATATCAATCCAATCGATGAGTCCGATCCGGTCGAAAACGCCCGTATCATCATCGGTGAACTTGAAAAATACAGCGAAAAACTCGCAGGTAAGCCACGTTGGCTGGTCTTCAACAAGATCGACCTGATGGACAAAGCCGAAGCGGAAGCAAAAGCCAAAGCGATTGCTGAAGCGATGGGTTGGGAAGATAAATACTACCTGATCTCTGCGGCAAGCCAGGTTGGCGTGAAAGATCTGTGCTGGGATGTGATGACCTTTATCATCGAGAACCCAATCGTTCAGGCGGAAGAAGCGAAACAGCCTGAAAAAGTTGAATTCATGTGGGATGACTACCACCGCCAGCAGCTTGAAGAGCTGGAAGCTGAAGAAGATGATGAAGACTGGGACGATGACTGGGATGAAGACGACGAAGAAGGCGTCGAGTTCATCTACAAGCACTAATATCTGTCTAAGGCCCCCAATATGGGGGCTTTTTTTTATTCCAGCGTTGAGGGCAGCCAGCAGCTGGCGATTAAGCCGCCTTCAGCGCCATTTTCAAGCGTTAATCTGCCGTGGTGGAGTTGCACGATGCGCTGCACGATACTCAGGCCCAGACCGCTGCCTCCGTAGCGCTGGTCAAGACGGCGGAATGGCTCGGTAATTGACTGTCGGTGCGCTTCATCAATCCCTGGACCCTGATCGATAACGCCGATCTGCGTCCCCCCGTCGACCTCGGTTAATGTCACCGTAATCGTTGTCCCTGTCGGGCTGTAGCGCCCAGCATTCTCCAGCAGGTTGCGCAGCATCAGGCGCAGGAGCACGGGGTCTCCCTGAACCGTGAGCGCGCTTTTAGCGGGCCAAATTACCGTATGCTCTTTGGCTTCATGCCCCAGGCCGAGAGGTTCAATGATATTTTCCGTCCAGCTCACGGTTTCGTAGTGGCCGCTGGCCATTGCCTGTCCGGCACGGGCCAGCATCAGCAGCTGTTCGACGGTATGCATGAGCTGATCGATACGGCTAATTAACGTCGCGGCCTGTGGCGCGCCTGACTGCGCCATGAGCTCCAGATGGAGCCGGATACCGGCAAGGGGCGTTCGAAGCTCGTGTGCGGCGTCAGCGGTGAAGAGGCGCTCCTGCTGAATGGTATTGTCCAGCCGGGCGAGCAGCTGGTTCAGGGAGGTTGTCACCGCCCCGATTTCTTCCATGTCGGAATACATGGGAAGCGGAGTTAAGTTATCCGCCGAGCGGTTAGCCAGGCTGTCACGCAGTTTATTCAGCGGTCGGGTTATCCAGGTGACCGCCCAGAATGAAAACAGCAGCGTGAAACCGACCATCACCAGCGAAGGGACGAGAAGAGAAGCAATCGCTTCGCGGATCTCTTTCTCGACATGGTTATTACGGGCTTTCGCCGACAGCGTTTCATTAACGAGAAAACCGATCTGCTCACGGCTTTCATGCCACAGCCAGATGACGCTTATCAGCTGAAAAAATAACAGAATGACCGCCAGCAGCACCATCAAACGCCGACGCATGCTGTTCATTTCTGGCTCTCCAGGCGATAGCCAACGCCACGGACGGTTTTGATTCTGTCCTTGCCGAGCTTGCGACGCAGGTTGTGAATGTGCACTTCAAGGGTATTGGACCCCGGATCGTCCTGCCAGGAGTAGATATCCTGCTGGAGCGTTTCTCTGTGCACCGTTTGCCCGCTGCGCATGATCAGACGCGTAAGCAAGGCAAACTCTTTTGGCGTCACCTCTACCGCCTGATCCTGGCGCAGTACCTGCTGGGTTTGCAGATTCAGCGTAATATCGCCGTCGGTCAGTAAGTTATCACTATGGCCCTGATAGCGGCGAATCAACGCTCGCACTCGAGCCTGCAGCTCCGCAAGCGCGAAAGGCTTCACCAGGTAATCATCTGCGCCTGCATCGAGGCCGGTGATACGATCCTCAATGGCATCGCGTGCCGTCAGGATCAATACCGGGTTGGCGATACCGCGGCGTCGCCACTGGCTGAGCAGCGTGGCGCCGTCTTTATCAGGCAGGCCCAAATCGAGGATCACCAGACTGTATTCGCCGCTCTGAATCAGGGCGTCCGCCTCCGCCGCGGTGCCGGCACAGTCGAGGGCATACCCTTCATTGGCCAGCCCCAGCGCCAGCCCTTCCTGCAATAACAAATCGTCTTCAACTATGAGTAGTTTCATCGCTAGTTATTCTGGTAGATGTCCTTATAAAGCCTGCTTTCGAAGCGAACAAGCGGAATACGACGATTGCGCTGGTCGGTCGGTTCGACGGCATAGCCGGAAAGATACTGCACGAATGCCATGCGTTGTCCGCTGGCGGTAGTGATGAAGCCTGCAAGGTTGTAAACTCCCTGCAGTGAGCCTGTTTTAGCGGATACTTTGCCATCCACGCCGGCAGCGTGAAGCCCGGCGCGATACTGCAGTGAACCGTCATGCCCGGCCAGCGGCAGCATTGAAATAAAGTTTAGCTCAGTGTCATGCTGTGCAATGTACTGAAGCACCTGCATCATCGTGGCCGGGGAGATCAAGTTATGACGCGATAATCCGGAGCCATCGACCGCGATGGTATTACCCAGCTCGATCCCGGCCTGCTGGCGCAGGATCTGACGAACGGCGTCTGAACCCGCACGCCAGGTGCCCGGCACGCCGAAACGCGCGTGACCAATCATGCGAAATACAGTGTCGGCAATCATGTTGTCAGACTTTTTCAGCATGATTCGCAGTAAATCGTGCAGCGGCGGGGACTGTTTGCTGGCGATGACCGTGCCGGGCTGGTTGACCTGCGTCTGGCGAAGCAGCGTGCCGGAGTAGGTGATTCCCGCCTGTTTCAGTTCATCTTTCAGAATGGCGCCCGCATAGCTTGCCCCATCCTGTATCGCAAAGGCCAGCGGCAGCGGATCGGCGCGCTGCGTCAGGCAGCCGGTAAGCGTGAAGCGGTTAAGATCGCCTGGCACCACGTCCAGCTCACAATATTGCGCATCCGGGGAGCCTTTCGCCAGCGTGCGAACCTGGCTAAACATCGTGACCGGGTAGTAGGACGCTATGCGAATAAACGCTAAATCATCTGGCTTCGGCGCGCTGTAAAGCGAAACCGAGAAGCAGTTACGGTCGACAATCGCGGCGGCGGGCGGGGCGCTAAAGCACTGGGTCATGTCGTTCCACGGCCAGCCAGGGGCTTTATCGTGGCTGGCAAAGATGGAGGTGTCGATCAGCACATTGCCATCAATTTTCTGCACGCCAGATTTTTTCAGCACCGCAACCATATTGCGGATATCCTGACGCTTAAAGGTCGGATCGCCGCCAAAACGGGCGATAAGATCGCCTTTCAGTTCACCGCCTGCTACGTTACCTCTGGTTTCGAGTGTGGTCGTAAAACGGAAGTCAGGCCCGAGCTGGAGCAGGGCGGCGAGGGCAGTGATCACCTTTTGGGTACTGGCAGGCAGGGCCATCTGTTGACTGTGATAGTCAATCTCGGGAGCCTGTGCGCCAACCTTCTGCACCATCAGGGCAAGGTTCGCGCCTGCGGGGAGCTGATTAATGTACTCATCAACATTCGCGGCCTGGGCGGTGAACGTTATACTGGTAGTCAATCCGATGATAAATCTGGAAAATCGCATAATCTCGCGCTAACAACCCGAAAACAAACCGTCATACTACGGTGCATGGCACTGCAAAGTAAACGATGACCCATAGTGAACTTCGCGGTAAAATGCATATCAAATTGAAAAATTGCTGCTGACCTGGGGCATTGCTCCCGGGTCGGTTTTCTTTTTGCTTCTTGCCCGCTTAGGGGGGCAGGAGCAGGGAACACTGCTCCCAACAGGAATGTTTAAGAGGTATAACAAATGCAAGCTATTCCGATGACCTTACGTGGTGCCGAAAAACTGCGCGAAGAGCTGGATTTTCTGAAATCCGTGCGTCGCCCTGAAATCATCGCCGCTATCGCGGATGCGCGCGAGCATGGTGACCTGAAAGAGAACGCTGAATACCACGCCGCGCGTGAGCAGCAGGGCTTCTGTGAAGGGCGTATTAAAGATATCGAAGCAAAACTGTCCAATGCACAGGTTATCGATATCACCAAAATGCCTAACAATGGGCGTGTGATCTTTGGTTCTACCGTGACCGTGCTGAACCTGGACAACGACGAAGAGCAGACCTATCGCATCGTGGGTGATGATGAAGCAGACTTCAAACAGAACCTGATTTCAGTGAACTCTCCGATTGCTCGCGGCCTGATTGGCAAAGAGCAGGACGATGTTGTCACCATCCGCACCCCTGGCGGTGAAGTGGAATACGAAATTATTAAGGTTGAATACCTGTAATTCGCTTCTCTACTAAGATGTTGATACATTGTAAAGAAAAGAAAAAGGCCGCATAGCGGCCTTTTATCAACTCAAGGAGCATGGCATTTTGCTCGCCTGCTGACAGAAATCCCTCGTTTCACACAGAAAATGTGTTTGATTCAGGATATCCTTAGCGTGGCAGCGAGATTTTGCGCTCTTTAGATGGGCGATAGAGCACCAGCGTTTTACCGATGACCTGTACATTACAGGCGCCGGTTTCGCGCACGATGGCTTCCACGATCAAGGTTTTAGTGTCTCTGTCTTCAGAGGCGATTTTCACCTTGATCAGCTCGTGGTGTTCCAGCGCTTGTTCAATCTCGGCAAGCACCCCTTCGGTCAAACCATTGTTGCCAAGCATGACTACAGGCTTGAGCGGATGTGCCAGACCTTTAAGGTGCTGTTTTTGTTTAGTACTCAGATTCATCGTATATTTTTGCTTACGTTGGGATTGAAAACGGTTCATTCTACCGCCATCTCCCTAATATCGCCAAATAGCAGCGTAGAAATTTACGCCAAAGGTAAGCAACGATGAACCCGGACGGAAATGTTAAATGACAGGTAAAAAGCGTTCTGCCAGTTCCAGCCGCTGGCTTCAGGAACACTTTAGCGATAAATATGTTCTGCAGGCGCAGAAAAAGGGGTTGCGTTCCCGCGCCTGGTTTAAACTTGATGAAATACAGCAAAGTGACAAACTTTTTAAGCCGGGGATGACGGTTGTCGACCTCGGCGCTGCCCCTGGCGGATGGTCCCAGTATGCGGTCACGCAGATCGGCGGAGCGGGTCGAATCATCGCATGCGATCTTTTACCAATGGATCCCATCGTCGGTGTCGACTTCCTTCAGGGCGATTTTCGTGATGAATTAGTGCTGAAAGCGTTACTTGAACGTGTGGGTGACAGTAAGGTTCAGGTTGTCATGTCTGATATGGCACCAAATATGTGTGGAACACCGGCGGTGGATATCCCCCGCGGCATGTATCTGGTTGAGCTAGCGTTAGAAATGTGTCGTGATGTTCTGGCGCCTGGTGGTAGTTTTGTTGTGAAGGTGTTTCAGGGCGAAGGTTTCGAGGAGTATCTTAAGGAAATTCGCTCCCTGTTTGCGAAGGTTAAAGTTCGTAAGCCGGACTCTTCCCGGGCCCGTTCCCGAGAAGTGTATATTGTAGCGACCGGGCGAAAATGATAACCGGTAGATTTCAGGCGAAAGTTTGAATGAAACTGGATATAGAGTATCCTGACGCTGTTTTTAACACAGTTGTAATGTGAGGTTAATCCCTTGAGTGACATGGCGAAAAACCTAATTCTCTGGCTGGTCATTGCCGTCGTGCTGATGTCAGTATTCCAGAGCTTTGGGCCCAGCGAGTCGAATGGCCGCAAGGTGGATTATTCTACCTTCCTGCAGGAGGTCAATCAGGACCAGGTTCGCGAAGCGCGTATCAACGGACGTGAGATCAACGTTACCAAGAAAGATAGTAACCGTTACACGACTTACATCCCGGTGAACGATCCTAAGCTGCTTGATAACCTTCTGACCAAAAACGTCAAGGTAGTTGGCGAGCCGCCAGAAGAACCAAGCCTGCTGGCTTCTATCTTCATTTCCTGGTTCCCGATGCTGCTTCTTATCGGCGTCTGGATCTTCTTTATGCGCCAGATGCAGGGCGGCGGTGGCAAAGGTGCCATGTCGTTCGGTAAGAGCAAGGCGCGTATGTTGACGGAAGACCAGATCAAGACCACGTTCGCTGATGTCGCCGGTTGTGACGAAGCGAAAGAAGAGGTGGGTGAACTGGTTGAGTACCTGCGTGAACCGAGCCGTTTCCAGAAGCTGGGCGGTAAGATCCCGAAAGGCGTGCTGATGGTTGGCCCTCCGGGTACCGGTAAAACCCTGCTGGCGAAAGCCATCGCGGGTGAAGCGAAGGTGCCGTTCTTTACTATTTCAGGTTCTGACTTCGTTGAAATGTTCGTGGGTGTCGGTGCATCTCGTGTGCGTGACATGTTCGAGCAGGCCAAAAAGGCAGCTCCGTGCATTATCTTCATCGATGAAATCGACGCCGTAGGCCGCCAGCGTGGCGCAGGTCTGGGCGGTGGTCACGATGAACGTGAACAGACGCTGAACCAGATGCTGGTTGAGATGGACGGCTTCGAAGGTAACGAAGGTATCATCGTTATCGCGGCGACTAACCGTCCGGACGTACTTGACCCTGCGCTGCTGCGTCCAGGCCGTTTCGACCGTCAGGTTGTTGTGGGTCTGCCGGACGTTCGCGGTCGTGAACAGATTCTGAAAGTTCATATGCGTCGCGTACCGCTGGCACCAGATATCGACGCGGCAATCATTGCGCGCGGTACCCCGGGCTTCTCCGGTGCGGACCTGGCTAACCTGGTCAACGAAGCCGCTCTGTTTGCCGCTCGCGGTAACAAGCGCGTCGTATCGATGGTGGAGTTTGAGAAAGCGAAAGACAAAATCATGATGGGTGCGGAACGTCGCTCCATGGTGATGACGGAAGCGCAGAAAGAGTCCACGGCATACCACGAAGCGGGTCACGCGATTATCGGTCGCCTCGTGCCGGAACACGATCCGGTGCATAAAGTGACGATTATTCCGCGCGGTCGTGCGCTGGGTGTGACCTTCTTCCTGCCTGAAGGCGACGCGATTAGCGCCAGCCGTCAGAAACTGGAAAGCCAGATTTCTACCCTGTACGGTGGTCGCCTGGCAGAAGAGATTATCTACGGTGTGGAACATGTTTCTACCGGTGCGTCCAACGACATCAAAGTCGCGACAAACCTGGCGCGTAACATGGTGACGCAGTGGGGCTTCTCCGACAAACTCGGTCCGCTGCTGTATGCAGAGGAAGAGGGTGAAGTATTCCTGGGTCGTTCTGTGGCTAAAGCGAAACATATGTCCGATGAGACGGCTCGTATCATCGACCAGGAAGTAAAATCTCTGGTAGAGCGTAACTATGCACGTGCTCGCCAGATCCTGAACGACAATATGGACATCCTGCATTCGATGAAAGATGCGCTCATGAAATATGAGACCATCGATGCACCGCAGATTGACGACCTGATGGCGCGCCGTGAAGTGCGTCCGCCAGCAGGCTGGGAAGACCCAGGCGCTTCCAATAATTCTGACAACAATGGCACCCCGCGTGCGCCGCGTCCGGTTGATGAACCGCGTACGCCAAACCCGGGCAACACCATGTCAGAACAGTTGGGCGATAAGTAAGTCACTCCTGTTGACGCGTTTGTCTGTACCTCAAACCCTGGAGCTTGCTCCGGGGTTTTTCATTTCTGTTTAACGATATAGATATCAGGGATTTCGCCATGAAATTATTCGCTCAGGACTCGCATCTCGATCTTTCACATCCCCATGTGATGGGGATCCTGAATGTTACCCCTGACTCCTTCTCTGACGGCGGCACGCACAACACGCTTATCGAGGCGGTTAAGCACGCGAATTTAATGATTAATGCGGGTGCCACCATCATTGACGTTGGCGGCGAATCGACGCGTCCGGGCGCGGCGGACGTGTCTGTGGAAGAAGAGCTGGCGCGCGTGGTGCCGGTGGTTGAAGCTATCGCGCAGCGGTTTGAAGTGTGGATCTCCGTTGATACCTCCAAACCGGAAGTGATTCGTGAAGTGGCGAGAGTGGGCGCTCACATTATTAATGATATTCGCTCACTGACTGAGCCTGGCGCGATTGAGGCGGCAGCGGAAACTGGCCTGCCGGTCTGCCTGATGCATATGCAGGGTCAGCCGAAAACCATGCAGGAAGCACCGAAGTACGACGATGTCTTTGCCGACGTGAATCGCTTCTTTATTGAGCATATCGCGCGCTGTGAACGTGCAGGTATCCCAAAAGAGAAATTGCTGCTCGACCCGGGGTTCGGTTTCGGTAAAAATCTCTCACACAATTATGCGTTGCTTGCGCGTCTGTCGGAATTCCATCACTTTGGTCTGCCGCTGCTGGTGGGGATGTCGAGAAAGTCGATGATTGGGCAGTTGCTGAACGTGGGGCCGAGCGAGCGCCTGAGCGGCAGCCTGGCCTGCGCGGTGATTGCGGCAATGCAGGGTGCGCACATAATTCGTGTCCATGACGTCAAAGAAACAGTAGAAGCCATGCGTGTGGTGGAAGCCACACTGGCAGCGAAGGAAAACAAACGCTATGAGTAATCGTAAATATTTTGGTACCGATGGTATCCGTGGGCGTGTAGGCGATGCTCCCATCACCCCTGATTTTGTCCTGAAGCTCGGCTGGGCTGCCGGTAAAGTGCTGGCGCGTCATGGTTCCCGTAAGATCATTATCGGTAAAGACACCCGTATTTCGGGCTATATGCTGGAATCTGCGCTGGAAGCGGGTCTTGCGGCGGCCGGACTGTCCGCCTCCTTTACGGGCCCAATGCCAACGCCTGCGGTTGCGTATCTGACGCGCACCTTCCGTGCGGAAGCGGGAATTGTCATCTCGGCTTCTCACAACCCGTTCTACGACAACGGCATTAAATTCTTCTCCATTGACGGCACCAAGCTTCCGGATGACGTGGAAGAGGCTATTGAAGCCGAAATGGAAAAAGAGATCACCTGTGTTGATTCCGCAGAACTGGGTAAAGCCAACCGTATCGTTGATGCGGCGGGTCGTTATATCGAATTCTGTAAAGGCACCTTCCCGAATGAGCTGAGCCTCGCTCACCTCAAAATTGTGGTGGACTGTGCAAACGGCGCGACCTATCACATCGCCCCGAATGTCTTCCGCGAGCTGGGTGCGAAAGTGATCACCATTGGCTGCGAGCCGGATGGTCTGAACATTAACGAGCAGGTGGGTGCAACTGACGTTCGTGCCCTGCAGGCGCGTGTTCTGGCAGAGAAAGCCGATCTGGGTATTGCCCTGGACGGCGACGGTGACCGCGTGATCATGGTCGACCACGAAGGCAACAAGGTCGACGGCGATCAGATCCTCTACATCATTGCACGTGAAGGTCTGCGCCAGGGCCAGCTGCGCGGTGGTGCGGTGGGTACGCTGATGAGTAATATGGGCCTGGAACTGGCGCTGAAACAGCTCGGTATTCCGTTTGTCCGCGCGAAAGTGGGTGACCGCTATGTGCTGGAAAAACTGCAGGAGAAGGGCTGGCGCATCGGTGCAGAAAACTCGGGTCACGTGATCCTGCTCGACAAAACCACCACCGGTGACGGTATCGTGGCCGCGCTGCAGGTGGTTGCCGCGATGGCGCGCAACCATATGAGCCTGCACGATCTGTGCAGCGGGATGAAAATGTTCCCACAGATCCTGGTAAACGTACGCTTCACTGCCGGTAAAGGCGATCCGCTGGAAAATGAGAACGTCAAAGCGGTGATGGCTGACGTTGAAGCGGCCCTGGGCACTCGTGGACGCGTGCTGCTGCGTAAGTCCGGTACCGAACCGCTGATCCGCGTGATGGTGGAAGGTGAAGACGAAGCGCAGGTAACCGAATTTGCACACCGTATTGCCGATGCGGTAAAAGCTGCATAATCGTGCACGCTAAATGTATAAAAAGGCGGCTGTTGCCGCCTTTGTTTTGAGCAATTAATGGCTTTTTGCTGTTTTTTTCCGCAGTTGATACAATGCGTCAAAAATGCCCTTGCGAAGGCCATTCGCTTTGGTTAGTATTCACACCCGCTTCAGTGGGAAACAAAAATCCTGCTAATTGGTCGAAGCATTGGTATGCGGCAAATCCGCAAGGAACAGGTTGATTATGTACGAAGCTCTTTTAGTTATTTTCCTTATTGTAGCCATCGCTCTCGTAGCGCTGATTATGCTGCAGCAAGGTAAAGGCGCTGATATGGGAGCCTCCTTCGGAGCAGGCGCTTCCGGTACGCTGTTTGGCTCAAGTGGTTCTGCGAACTTCATGACCCGCACAACGGCGATTCTGGCTACGCTGTTCTTCATCATCAGTCTGGTGCTTGGCAATATCAACAGCAATAAGACCAGCAAAGGAAGCGAGTGGGAAAACCTGAGCGCGCCAGCGAAAACTGAGCAGACTCAGCCAGCTGCACCGGCTAAGCCAACCAGCGATATCCCGCACTAAGTATTCTGTACCGAGGTGGTGGAATTGGTAGACACGCTACCTTGAGGTGGTAGTGCCCTAACGGGCTTGTGGGTTCGAGTCCCATCCTCGGTACCAATATTCCAGAAAAAAGACGTCGAAAGACGTCTTTTTTTTCGTCTGTATATTGTGGTGGCGGCCAAAATGGCGGGTGGCGCTGCGCTTACCCGCCCTACAAATACCATATAAAAAAGGCGCCCTGTGGGCGCCTTTTGCATGCTTTGCTACAGATTACTTCTTATCGCTGTGTTCAAGGTTCTCAACCTGCGGCAGGCCGTTACCGGAACTGGCGGAGAGCAGGCCATTCTCAATATAGTTGAACAGCTTCTCGCGGGTATCGGTGATGTCCAGATTACGCATGGTCAGCTGACCGATACGATCGTCCGGAGAGAAGACTGAATCACCTTTCTCCATGGTCAGACGCTCTGCTTTATAGGTCAGATTGTCAGACACGGTATTCAGGATGGAGTAGTCGTTACCGCGACGCAGTTCCAGCGTCACTTCACCGGTGATCGCGCTTGCCACCCAACGCTGCAGCGCATCACGCAGCATCAGCGCCTGTGGATCGAACCAGCGGCCCTGATACAGCAGTTTACCCAGCTGACGGCCATGAGAGTGGTACTGCTCAATGGTGTCTTCGTTGTGAATGCCGGTCAGCAGACGCTCATAAGCGATGTGCAGCAGGGCCATTCCCGGGGCTTCATAGATGCCACGGCTTTTCGCTTCGATGATGCGGTTTTCAATCTGATCGCTCATGCCCAGGCCGTGACGACCGCCAATACGGTTAGCTTCCAGCATCAGCTCAACATCATCAGAGAAGGTTTTACCGTTCAGCGCAACCGGATGGCCGCGTTCGAAACGCACGGTCACTTCTTCAGCCTGGATTTTGACGTTCTCGTCCCAGAACTTCACGCCCATGATCGGGTTAACGATCTTCACGCTGGAGTTCAGGAATTCCAGGTCTTTCGCTTCGTGCGTCGCACCCAGCATGTTGGAGTCGGTGGAATAGGCTTTCTCGACTGACATCTTATAGTCGAAACCGCAGGCGATCATAAACTCGGACATCTCATGGCGGCCACCCAGCTCGTCGATGAAGTCGGTGTCCAGCCACGGCTTGTAGATCTGCAGTTCGGCGTTGGTCAGCAGGCCATAGCGATAGAAACGTTCAATATCGTTACCTTTATAGGTGCTACCGTCACCCCAGATATTGACGCCGTCTTCTTTCATCGCCGCAACCAGCATAGTGCCGGTGACCGCACGGCCCAGCGGGGTGGTGTTGAAATAGGTCAGGCCGCCGGTGGTGTTATGGAACGCACCACACTGAATAGCCGCGATACCTTCAGCGACCAGTTGCTTACGGCAGTCAATCAGGCGCGCGTTCTCTGCACCATACTCTTTAGCGCGACGAGGAATGGCATCATAGTCGTCCTCATCCGGCTGACCCAGGTTCGCAGTGTAGGCATACGGAACCGCTCCCTTCTGGCGCATCCACAGCAGTGCAGCGCTGGTATCCAGGCCACCTGAGAAAGCGATGCCAATACGTTGTCCAACCGGAAGATGCTTGAGAATCGTCGTCATAGAATAAAACCCTGCTTGATTGACTGATTAGAGACCGCTTTCGCTCTCTTGTGCATTTTTATGCAAAATAAGTGAGTATTCATTTAATCATCTTTTGGCGAAGACCGGAAGAGAGTCGTGCGTTTTTTGTAAAAATTTTGGTCTGATCGCTCTGGCGGAAGTTGGGTTGACAGGTGGGGTCAACTATCAATATACTAAACGCCGATTTTACGTCCCGTCTTCGGTACCAAATCCCAGCATTATTTGCAAATTCTGTCCAAAACGCGTAGAATTTGCCACGTTTCAGGCGCGGGGTGGAGCAGCCTGGTAGCTCGTCGGGCTCATAACCCGAAGGTCGTCGGTTCAAATCCGGCCCCCGCAACCACTTTCCCATAAAGTTCTTTTTCAAATATACTGTGAAGACTTAGAGCCTTCGTAGCTGGATTTGAAAAAATTCTTTCGGAAAGTGCTCCAGGCCACAGTTGTGGCTATAGGGTTCAGTTATCTAAAGCCCCGATTTATCGGGGTTTTTTGTTATCTGACTACAGAATAACTGGGCTTTACGCCCTTTTTTTATGTCTTGGGGGTGGGCTTGTCCACATTAGAGCAAAAATTAACAGAGATGATTACTGCACCGGTCGAAGCACTGGGCTACGAACTGGTCGGCATCGAATTCGTTCGCGGCCGTACATCGACGCTGCGCATCTATATTGATAGTGAAGATGGCATCAATGTTGATGATTGTGCTGATGTTAGCCACCAGGTGAGTGCGGTTCTTGATGTTGAAGACCCGATTACCGTTGCGTACAACCTGGAAGTTTCCTCACCTGGCCTCGATCGCCCGATGTTCACGGCCGAGCACTACGTGCGCTTTACCGGTGAAGAAGTGGCTCTCGTTCTGCGTATGGCCGTACAGAACCGCCGTAAATGGCAGGGAATTATCAAAGCCGTTGATGGTGAAATGATCACGGTGACAGTCGACGGCAAAGATGAAGTGTTCGCGCTGAGTAATATCCAGAAGGCGAACCTGGTTCCCCACTTTTAACAGTCTGGATTGAGGTGAAAAGCCCGCGATGAACAAAGAAATTTTGGCTGTTGTTGAAGCCGTCTCCAACGAGAAATCACTGCCGCGTGAGAAGATTTTCGAAGCGCTGGAAAGTGCACTGGCTACAGCAACCAAGAAAAAATACGAACAAGAGATCGATGTTCGCGTAGAAATCGATCGTAAAAGCGGTGACTTCGATACATTCCGTCGTTGGGTAATCGTTGAAGAAGTGACCCAGCCGACCAAAGAGATCACGCTGGAAGCCGCCCGTTTTGAAGACGAAAGTCTGAACGTAGGCGAGTACGTTGAAGATCAGATTGAATCTGTCACCTTCGACCGTATCACGACCCAGACCGCTAAACAGGTTATCGTGCAGAAAGTTCGCGAAGCCGAGCGCGCGCTGGTTGTCGATCAGTTCCGCGATCAGGAAGGCGAAATCATCACCGGCGTGGTGAAGAAAGTGAACCGCGACAACATCTCCCTGGAGATCAAATCCGAAGGGTTGCCGGGTAACGCTGAAGCCGTGATCCTGCGTGAAGATATGCTGCCGCGTGAAAACTTCCGTCCAGGCGACCGTATCCGCGGCGTTCTGTACGCCGTTCGCCCTGAAGCGCGTGGTGCACAGCTGTTCGTGACCCGTTCTAAACCAGAAATGCTGGTAGAACTGTTCCGTATCGAAGTACCGGAAATCGGTGAAGAAGTTATCGAGATTAAAGCGGCAGCTCGCGATCCGGGCTCCCGTGCGAAAATTGCGGTGAAAACCAACGACAAGCGTATCGACCCGGTCGGTGCTTGCGTCGGTATGCGCGGTGCGCGTGTCCAGGCAGTTTCTACTGAGCTGGGCGGCGAACGTATTGATATCGTTCTGTGGGATGACAATCCGGCGCAGTTCGTGATCAACGCAATGGCTCCAGCTGATGTGGCGTCTATCGTTGTTGACGAAGACAAACACACCATGGATATCGCTGTTGAAGCGGGCAACCTGGCGCAGGCAATCGGTCGTAACGGCCAGAACGTACGCCTGGCGTCACAGCTGAGCGGCTGGGAACTCAACGTTATGACCGTTGATGACCTGCAGGCTAAGCATCAGGCTGAAGCCCATGCGGCGATCGATACCTTCACTAAATACCTGGATATTGACGAAGACTTCGCCACTGTTCTGGTTGAAGAAGGTTTCTCTACGCTGGAAGAACTGGCCTATGTGCCAATGAAAGAGCTGCTGGAAATTGACGGTCTGGATGAACAGACTGTTGAAGCCCTGCGTGAACGCGCTAAAAACGCACTGACCACCCTGGCGCTGGCTCAGGAAGAAAGCCTTGGCGATAAGAAGCCGGCTGATGACCTGCTGAATCTGGAAGGTCTTGATCGTGCGATTGCGTTCAAGCTGGCTGCCCGTGGTGTTTGTACGCTGGAAGATCTCGCTGAGCAAGGCGTTGATGACCTGGCTGATATCGAAGGTTTAACCGACGAGAAAGCCGGCGAGCTCATCATGGCCGCACGTAATATTTGCTGGTTCGGCGACGAAGCGTAATAAACTGTAGCAGGAAGGAACAGCATGACTGATGTAACTGTAAAATCGCTGGCTGCTGAGATTCAGACCTCCGTGGACCGCCTGGTACAGCAATTTGCTGATGCAGGGATCCCGAAGTCCGCTGATGACTCGGTGACCGCGCAAGAAAAACAAACCTTGTTAACGCACCTGAACCGTGAACACGGCTCTACGCCTGACAAGTTAACGCTGCAGCGCAAAACGCGTAGCACGTTAAACATCCCTGGTACTGGTGGCAAAAGCAAATCGGTACAAATTGAAGTCCGCAAGACGCGCACCTTTGTAAAACGTGATCCGCAAGAGGCAGAACGCCTTGCCGCGGAAGAGCAGGCACAGCGTGAAGCGGAAGAACAAGCTCAGCGTGAGGCGGAAGCAACCGCCAAACGTGAAGCAGAATTAAAAGCTGAACGTGAGGCCGCAGAAAAAGCGAAACGCGACGCAAGTGATAAAGTGAAGCGTGACGCTGCGGAAAAAGACAAAGTGAGCAATCAACAGACAGACGAAATGACCAAAACCGCCCAGGCTGAAAAAGCCCGCCGTGAAAATGAAGCTGCCGAGCTGAAGCGTAAAGCGGAAGAAGAAGCCCGCCGTAAGCTGGAAGAAGAAGCTCGCCGCGTCGCCGAAGAAGCGCGCCGTATGGCAGAAGAAAACGAGAAGAACGGTGTGAATACCGCTGAGCCGACTGAAGACACCAGCGATTATCACGTGACCACTTCTCAGCACGCACGTCAGGCTGAAGACGACAACGACCGTGAAGTTGAAGGTGGTCGTGGTCGTACTCGCAGTACTAAAGCTGCGCGCCCTGCGAAAAAAGGCAACAAGCACGCTGAATCCAAAGCTGACCGTGAAGAAGCACGCGCTGCCGTTCGCGGTGGTAAAGGCGGTAAGCGTAAAGGTTCCGCTCTGCAGCAGAGCTTCCAGAAGCCTGCCCAGGCCGTAAACCGTGACGTCGTGATCGGCGAAACCATCACCGTTGGCGATCTGGCGAACAAGATGGCGGTTAAAGGCTCTCAGGTCATCAAAGCGATGATGAAGCTGGGCGCCATGGCAACCATCAACCAGGTGATCGATCAGGAAACCGCACAGCTGGTTGCTGAAGAGATGGGCCACAAAGTTATCCTGCGTCGTGAAAACGAGCTGGAAGAAGCAGTAATGAGCGACCGTGACACAGGCGCTGCGGCTGAACCGCGTGCACCTGTTGTGACCATCATGGGTCACGTTGACCACGGTAAAACCTCTCTGCTTGACTACATTCGTTCTACTAAGGTTGCCTCTGGTGAAGCGGGTGGTATTACCCAGCACATCGGTGCTTACCACGTAGAAACCGAAAACGGCATGATCACCTTCCTGGATACCCCAGGCCACGCAGCGTTTACCTCAATGCGTGCTCGTGGTGCTCAGGCTACGGATATCGTTGTACTGGTTGTTGCAGCAGACGACGGCGTGATGCCACAGACCATCGAAGCTATCCAGCACGCGAAAGCGGCGCAGGTGCCTCTGGTTGTTGCGGTCAACAAAATCGATAAGCCAGAAGCCGATATGGACCGCGTGAAGAACGAACTGTCTCAGTACGGCGTTATGCCGGAAGAGTGGGGCGGTGAAGCGCAGTTCATCCCTGTATCTGCTAAAGCGGGTACCGGTATTGACGACCTGCTGAACGCGATCCTGCTGCAGGCTGAAGTTCTGGAGCTGAAAGCGATCCGTAATGGTATGGCGAGCGGCGCGGTGATCGAATCCTTCCTGGATAAAGGTCGTGGTCCGGTTGCAACCGTTCTGGTTCGTGAAGGTACCCTGAACAAGGGCGACATCGTTCTGTGTGGCTTCGAATACGGCCGCGTTCGTGCGATGCGTAACGAACTGGGTCAGGAAGTTCTGGAAGCGGGTCCGTCCATTCCTGTGGAAATCCTGGGTCTGTCCGGTGTTCCGGCTGCCGGTGACGAAGTGACCGTTGTGCGTGACGAGAAGAAAGCGCGTGAAGTGGCACTGTACCGTCAGGGCAAATTCCGTGAAGTTAAACTGGCTCGTCAGCAGAAATCTAAACTCGAGAACATGTTTGCCAACATGACCGAGGGCGAAGTTCACGAAGTGAACATCGTTCTGAAAGCTGACGTTCAGGGTTCTGTGGAAGCGATCTCCGACTCCTTGCTGAAACTGTCTACCGACGAAGTGAAAGTGAAGATCATCGGTTCTGGCGTAGGTGGTATCACCGAAACCGACGCTACCCTGGCTGCTGCCTCCAACGCTATCCTGGTTGGCTTCAACGTTCGTGCGGATGCATCTGCGCGTAAAGTAATTGAAGCCGAAAGCCTGGATCTGCGTTACTACTCCGTCATCTATAACCTGATCGACGAAGTGAAAGCAGCGATGAGCGGCATGCTGTCTCCTGAGCTGAAACAGCAGATCATCGGTCTGGCTGAAGTACGTGACGTGTTCAAATCACCGAAATTCGGTGCGATCGCGGGCTGTATGGTTACCGAAGGTAACATCAAGCGTCACAACCCAATCCGCGTACTGCGTGACAACGTGGTTATCTACGAAGGCGAGCTGGAATCCCTGCGCCGCTTCAAAGATGACGTTAACGAAGTCCGTAACGGCATGGAATGTGGTATCGGCGTGAAGAACTACAACGACGTTCGCGTTGGCGATATGATCGAAGTGTTCGAGATCATCGAAATTCAGCGTACCATCGCTTAATTACCGATTGTAAGCCGGGATCGCCTCGCGCCACCCGGCAATAATTTAAAAAAGGGGCTTTAGCCCCTTTTTTGTCTGGAGAATTTATTATGGCGAAAGAATTTGGTCGCCCTCAGCGCGTAGCGCAGGAAATGCAGAAAGAGATCGCACTCATTCTGCAACGTGAAATTAAAGACCCGCGCGTCGGCATGATGACCACCGTTTCCGGTGTCGAAATGTCCCGCGATCTGGCGTATGCAAAAGTGTTCGTCACCTTCCTGAACGATCAGGACGAAGCGGCAGTAAAAAATGGCATTAAAGCGCTGCAGGAAGCCTCTGGTTTCATCCGCTCCCTGCTTGGCAAAGCGATGCGCCTGCGTATCGTGCCTGAACTGACCTTCTTCTACGACAACTCGCTGGTCGAAGGTATGCGTATGTCCAACCTGGTGACCAGCGTGGTTAAACATGACGACGAGCGTCGTGTTAACCCGGCGGACGACAGCAAGGAGGACTAATGAGTCGTCCTCGTCGTCGCGGTCGCGACGTGCATGGTGTGCTGCTGCTGGATAAACCCCAGGGCGCTTCCAGCAACGACGTGCTGCAAAAAGTTAAGCGTATTTATAACGCCAACCGTGCGGGCCACACCGGCGCGCTGGATCCGCTGGCAACCGGCATGCTGCCGGTCTGCCTCGGAGAGGCGACAAAGTTTTCCCAGTACCTGCTCGACTCCGATAAGCGTTACCGCGTTATCGCTAAACTGGGCCAGCGCACGGACACCTCCGACGCGGATGGCCAGGTGGTGGAAGAGCGCCCGGTGACCTTCAGCGCAGAGCAGCTTGATGCGGCGCTGGAGAGCTTCCGTGGGGACACGATGCAGGTGCCGTCGATGTATTCTGCGCTGAAATATCAGGGCAAGAAGCTCTACGAATATGCGCGCCAGGGCATTGACGTTCCGCGTGAAGCCCGCCCGATAACCGTGTACGAACTGCTGTTTATTCGCCATGAAGGTGATGAGCTGGAGCTGGAAGTGCACTGTTCGAAAGGGACCTACATTCGCACCATCATCGACGACCTCGGTGAAAAGCTGGGCTGCGGCGCGCATGTGATCTACCTGCGTCGTCTGGCGGTGAGCAAGTACCCGGTGGAGCGGATGGTGACCCTGGAACATCTGCACGCGCTGGTTGAACAGGCGGAAGCGCAGGGGATCGCGCCGGCAGATTTGCTGGATCCATTGCTGATGCCGATGGACAGTCCGGCAGCGGACTTCCCGGTTGTTAATCTTCCTTTAACATCGTCCGTTTACTTTAAGAACGGCAATCCGGTTCGTACGGCACAAGCGCCGCTGGAAGGGCTGGTACGCGTGACCGAAGGTGACGAAGGGAAATTCATCGGTATGGGCGAAATGGACGGCGAAGGGCGCGTTGCGCCGCGTCGTCTGGTCGTCGAATATCCGGTCGACGCGTGACGGTGATAACGGCTCACCTTGCGATAAGCAGGGGAGACGAGTAGAATATCGCCGCTTAACGCCTGGTAAATTGTTTAACAATCTGCGGGGCGTACATTGGATTGCTGAATTAGAGATCGGCATCCTTACATTCTTTATACTTTGGAGTTTGAAAATGTCTCTAAGCGTTGAAGCTAAAGCTAAAATCGTTTCTGAGTTTGGTCGTGGTACTAACGACAGCGGTTCTACCGAAGTTCAGGTTGCACTGCTGACTGCACAGATTAACCACCTGCAGGGTCACTTTGCAGAGCACAAAAAAGATCACCACAGCCGTCGTGGTCTGCTGCGTATGGTTTCTCAGCGTCGTAAACTGCTCGACTACCTGAAACGTAAAGATGTTGCACGCTACACCGCGCTGATCGAGCGTCTGGGTCTGCGTCGCTAAGTCTTGCGAGTTTCAGAAAAGGGGGCCTGATGGCCCCTTTTTTCAACCAGACGGCAGCAATTCACTGGAAACTATTGTATTGTTGCTATAAATGATCTTCATTGCAGAGGTTCGCGCGGCTAATGAGAGGCTTCACCCATGGGGGTGTTGGTTGTCATTAGTCGCGAGGATGCGAAGAAGGTCGGGTTAAATCGACAGCACACCGGTGGTGTGCTGTCAAACATTTAAGAAAGGACAGAACTTTGCTGAATCCGATCGTTCGTAAATTCCAGTATGGTCAACATACCGTCACGCTGGAAACCGGCATGATGGCACGTCAGGCTACTGCTGCCGTTATGGTAAGCATGGATGACACTGCGGTATTCGTTACCGTTGTTGGCCAGAAAAAAGCTAAACCAGGTCAGGACTTCTTCCCGCTGACCGTTAACTACCAGGAGCGTACCTACGCTGCCGGTAAGATCCCGGGTGGTTTCTTCCGTCGTGAAGGCCGTCCAAGCGAAGGCGAAACCCTGATTGCGCGTCTGATTGACCGCCCGGTTCGTCCGCTGTTCCCGGAAGGCTTCGTTAACGAAGTACAGGTTATCGCGACCGTTGTTTCCGTTAACCCACAGGTTAACCCGGACATCGTTGCCATGATCGGCGCATCCGCTGCCCTGTCACTGTCTGGTATTCCATTCAATGGCCCAATCGGTGCCGCGCGCGTTGGCTACATCAACGACCAGTACGTGCTGAACCCAACTCAGGAAGAGCTGAAAGAAAGTAAGCTGGACCTGGTTGTTGCGGGTACTGAAGCCGCTGTGCTGATGGTTGAATCCGAAGCAGAACTGCTGAGCGAAGACCAGATGCTGGGCGCTGTGGTATTTGGCCACGAGCAGCAGCAGATCGTTATCCAGAACATCAACGACCTGGTGAAAGAAGCCGGTAAACCACGTTGGGACTGGCAGCCAGAAGCGGCAAACGACGCGCTGAACGCACGCGTTGCAGCCCTGGCAGAATCTCGTCTGAGCGATGCATACCGCATCACTGACAAACAGGAGCGTTACGCTCAGGTTGACGTGATCAAGTCTGAAACTATCGCGACGCTGGTTGCTGAAGACGAAGCGCTGGACGCTAACGAACTGAGCGACATTCTGCACGCTATCGAGAAAAACGTTGTTCGTAGCCGCGTACTGGCAGGCGAGCCGCGTATTGATGGCCGCGAAAAAGACATGATCCGTGGTCTGGATGTGCGTACTGGCGTACTGCCACGTACTCACGGTTCCGCGCTGTTCACCCGTGGCGAAACGCAGGCGCTGGTTACCGCGACCCTGGGTACCGCACGTGATGCACAGAACATCGACGAACTGATGGGCGAGCGTACTGACAGCTTCCTGTTCCACTACAACTTCCCTCCGTACTCCGTAGGTGAGACCGGTATGGTTGGCTCGCCGAAGCGTCGTGAAATTGGTCACGGTCGTCTGGCGAAGCGCGGCGTGCTGGCAGTGATGCCAGAAGCTGATAAATTCCCGTACACCGTTCGTGTGGTTTCTGAAATCACCGAATCCAACGGTTCCTCTTCCATGGCTTCCGTGTGTGGTGCTTCTCTGGCGCTGATGGATGCAGGCGTGCCGATCAAAGCCGCCGTTGCGGGTATCGCAATGGGCCTGGTGAAAGAAGGCGACAACTTCGTTGTTCTGTCTGACATTCTGGGTGACGAAGACCACCTGGGTGATATGGACTTCAAAGTAGCGGGTTCCCGCGAAGGTATCTCTGCGCTGCAGATGGATATCAAAATTGAAGGTATCACCAAAGAGATCATGCAGGTTGCTCTGAACCAGGCTAAAGGTGCGCGTCTGCACATCCTGGGCGTGATGGAACAGGCGATTAACGCGCCGCGTGGCGACATTTCTCAGTTCGCTCCACGTATCCACACCATCAAGATCAATCCAGACAAGATCAAAGATGTTATCGGTAAGGGCGGTTCCGTAATCCGTGCGCTGACCGAAGAGACTGGCACCACGATCGAAATCGAAGATGACGGTACTGTGAAGATCGCAGCAACCGACGGCGAGAAAGCGAAATTCGCTATCCGTCGCATCGAAGAAATCACTGCAGAGATCGAAGTGGGCCGCGTCTACGCAGGTAAAGTGACCCGTATCGTTGACTTTGGCGCGTTCGTTGCCATCGGTGGCGGTAAAGAAGGTCTGGTTCACATCTCTCAGATCGCTGACAAGCGCGTTGAGAAAGTGACCGATTACCTGCAGATGGGTCAGGAAGTCCCGGTGAAAGTTCTGGAAGTTGATCGCCAGGGCCGTATCCGTCTGAGCATTAAAGAAGCAACCGAGCAGTCTCAGCCAGCTGCTGCGCCAGAAGCACAGGCAGCAGAACAGCAAGGCGAGTAAGTTGCCATTTGCCCTCCGCTTTGCGGAGGGCCTATTATCAGGCAGGACGCCTTGTTAAGCCGCCGGGGGACAGGACGTTCATCCAATAGTTGTCTTCGGGAGTGGGAAATGAAGCCTTTTTTGCGCTGGTGTTTCGTTGCGACAGCTTTAACGCTGGCAGGATGCAGCAACTCTGCCTGGCGTAAGAGCGAAGTCCTCGCAGTGCCATTGCAACCGACTTTGCAGCAGGAAGTGATTCTGGCACGCATGGAACAAATTCTTGCCAGTCGGGCTTTAACCGATGAAGAACGCGCACAGCTTTTATATGAGCGCGGAGTGTTGTATGATAGTCTCGGTCTGAGGGCATTGGCGCGAAATGATTTTTCACAAGCGCTGGCTATCCGACCTGATATGCCTGAAGTATTCAATTACTTAGGCATTTATTTAACGCAGGCAGGCAATTTTGATGCTGCCTATGAAGCGTTTGATTCTGTACTTGAGCTTGATCCAACTTACAACTACGCGCACTTGAATCGCGGTATCGCACTGTATTACGGCGGTCGTGATAAGTTAGCGCAAGATGATCTGCTGGCGTTTTATCAAGACGATCCTAATGATCCTTTCCGTAGCCTGTGGCTTTACATCGTTGAGCGGAAGCTCGATGAGAAGCAGGCAAAAGAGGCACTGAAACAGCGCTTCGATAAATCGGACAAGGAACAGTGGGGATGGAACATTGTCGAGTTCTACCTGGGCAACATTAGCGAAGCAACGCTGATGGAACGCCTCAAGGCGGACGCAACGGATAACACCTCGCTCGCTGAGCATCTCAGTGAAACCAACTTCTATTTAGGTAAGTACTACCTAAGTCTGGGGGATATGGACAGCGCTACAGCACTGTTCAAATTAGCGGTTGCTAACAACGTACACAACTTCGTTGAGCACCGTTATGCATTGTTGGAATTATCGCTCTTGGGCCAGGAGCATGACGACCTGGCAGAATCGGACCAGCAATAGCTGACGACATAAACATCAGCCCGTAATCTTTTGATTGCCATCACCTTAACTGGTGAGGGCGTTGTTGTTCGTCAATACACCTACTTTGAGCCGGTTCACACTTTTCAATGAAAATTGCTAATCATTTTCACGATGAGCTAAGTAGACTGGCCGCCATTAATATCGAGGCACTTGTACTACATGGCTGAATTCGAAACCACTTTTGCAGATCTGGGCCTGAAGGCTCCTATCCTTGAAGCCCTTAACGATCTGGGTTACGAAAAACCATCTCCGATCCAGGCTGAGTGTATCCCACACCTGCTTTCTGGTCGTGACGTGCTGGGCATGGCCCAGACTGGTAGCGGTAAAACTGCAGCATTCTCGCTGCCGCTGCTGAACAACATTGATCCGGACCTGCGTGCACCGCAGATCCTCGTCCTGGCTCCAACCCGTGAACTGGCTGTTCAGGTTGCAGAAGCAATGACGGAATTCTCTAAACATATGCGCGGCGTAAACGTGGTAGCCCTGTACGGCGGCCAGCGTTATGACGTGCAGTTACGCGCCCTGCGCCAGGGCCCACAGATTGTTGTCGGTACGCCGGGCCGTCTGCTGGATCACCTGAAGCGCGGTACTCTGGACCTCTCTAAACTGAGCGGCCTGGTACTGGATGAAGCAGATGAAATGCTGCGTATGGGCTTCATCGAAGACGTCGAAACCATCATGGCGCAGATCCCGGACGGTCATCAGACCGCGCTGTTCTCTGCCACCATGCCAGAAGCGATTCGTCGTATCACCAAGCGCTTCATGAAAGATCCTCAGGAAGTGCGTATTCAGTCCAGCGTAACCACTCGCCCGGACATCAGCCAGAGCTACTGGTCTGTGTACGGCATGCGCAAAAACGAAGCGCTGGTACGTTTCCTGGAAGCGGAAGATTTTGATGCGGCGATTATCTTCGTGCGTACCAAAAACGCGACTCTGGAAGTGGCTGAAGCCCTGGAGCGTAGCGGCTACAACAGCGCAGCGCTGAACGGCGACATGAACCAGGCCCTGCGTGAGCAGACTCTGGAGCGTCTGAAAGACGGTCGTCTGGATATCCTGATTGCAACCGACGTGGCAGCACGTGGTCTGGACGTTGAGCGTATCAGCCTGGTTGTGAACTACGACATCCCGATGGATTCCGAGTCTTACGTTCACCGTATCGGCCGTACCGGTCGTGCGGGTCGTGCTGGCCGCGCGCTGCTGTTCGTTGAGAACCGCGAGCGTCGTCTGCTGCGTAACATCGAACGCACCATGAAGCTGACCATTCCAGAAGCTGACCTGCCAAACGCAGATCTGCTGGGCAAACGCCGTCTGGAAAAATTCGCCGCGAAAGTACAGCAGCAGCTGGAAAGCAGCGATCTGGATCAGTACCGCGCGCTGCTGTCGCAGATTCAGCCTACCGCTGAAGGCGAAGAGCTGGACATGGAAACCCTGGCAGCAGCACTGCTGAAAATGGCTCAGGGCGAACGTAGCCTGATCGTGCCACCAGATGCGCCGATGCGTCCTAAGCGTGAATTCCGTGACCGTGACGATCGCTTCGAACGTCGTGGCGACCGTAATGACCGCAATGACCGTGGCCCACGTGGTGACCGTCCAGAGCGTGGTGGTGAAGACCGTCCACGTCGTGAACGTCGTGACGCGGGTGATATGGAACTGTACCGCATTGAAGTGGGCCGTGATGATGGCGTTGAAGTTCGTCACATCGTTGGCGCGATCGCTAACGAAGGCGATATCAGCAGCCGTTACATCGGTAACATCAAGCTGTTCGCATCCCACTCTACCATCGAGCTGCCAAAAGGCATGCCGGGCGAAGTGCTGCAGCACTTTACGCGTACCCGCATCCTGAACAAGCCGATGAACATGCAGCTGATGGGCGATGCACAGCCACGTCCAGACCGCGGTGGTGAGCGTCGTGGCGGTGGTCGCAGCTTCGGTGGCGAACGTCGTGAAGGCGGCCGCAGCGAAGGTCGCGGTGAACCACGTCGTTTCTCCGGCGAGCGTCGCGAAAACCGCGGCCCACGTCGTGACGAAGGCACCAGCCGTCGCCGTGACGCGTAAACCTTACGCAACTGACGTAAAGTAAAATATACAGCCCCGATACACGCTATCGGGGCTTTTTTTATTCCTTTTGTACTCTTGTACTGGTACAGTGCGTCACATTAAAATGCAGAACCGCATGATTGACTGGAGAAAAGGCTGTATGGCGACACTAACCACCACCCAAACGTCACCTTCGCTGCTTGGCGGCGTGGTGATCATCGGCGGAACCATCATTGGTGCCGGGATGTTTTCCCTGCCCGTGGTCATGTCCGGTGCGTGGTTCTTCTGGTCGCTGGCCGCGCTGGTCTTCACCTGGTTCTGCATGCTCCATTCCGGGCTGATGATCCTTGAAGCCAACCTGAACTACCGCATTGGCTCCAGCTTCGACACCATCACCAAAGATCTGCTGGGCAAAGGCTGGAACCTGGTGAACGGGCTATCCATCGCGTTTGTGCTCTATATCCTGACCTACGCGTATATTTCGGCGAGCGGCTCGATTCTGCATCACACCTTCTCGGAGATGTCGCTGAACGTTCCGGCGCGCCTGGCGGGGCTGTGTTTTGCGCTGGCTGTGGCGTTTATCGTCTGGATGAGTACCAAAGCGGTGAGCCGCATGACGGCGATTGTATTAGGCGCTAAGGTCATCACCTTCTTCCTGACCTTCGGCAGCCTGCTGGGGCACGTGACGCCCGCCACGCTGTTTAACGTCGCCGAAGTAAACACCTCCTACACGCCGTACCTGCTGATGACCCTGCCGTTCTGTCTGGCGTCGTTTGGCTACCACGGTAACGTGCCGAGCCTGATGAAGTACTACGGCAAAGATCCGCGCACCATTGTGAAGTGTCTGGTCTACGGCACGCTGCTGGCGCTGGGGCTGTATGTGATTTGGCTGCTGGGGACGATGGGCAACATCCCGCGTCCGGAATTTATCGGCATTGCCCAGAAGGGCGGTAACATCGACGTGCTGGTGCAGGCGCTGAGCGGCGTGCTGAACAGCCGCAGCCTGGATCTGCTGCTGGTTATCTTCTCTAACTTTGCGGTGGCGAGCTCTTTCCTCGGCGTAACCCTGGGCCTGTTTGACTACCTGGCGGATCTGTTTGGCTTTGATGATTCTGCGATGGGGCGTTTCAAAACCGCGCTGCTGACCTTCCTGCCACCGATTGTGGGCGGCCTGCTGTGGCCGAACGGCTTCCTGTACGCCATCGGCTATGCAGGGCTGGCGGCAACTATCTGGGCGGCGATTGTGCCAGCGCTGCTGGCACGTAAATCACGTAAACGCTTCGGCAGCCCGAAATTCCGCGTCTGGGGCGGCAAGCCGATGATTGCGCTGATCCTGGTGTTTGGTGCTGGCAATGCCCTGGTACACGTGCTGTCGAGTTTTAACCTGCTGCCTGTTTACCATTAAACCGTGCGGCCTGATCCCCTCACCCCGCCCCTCTCCCGTGTACAGTCCGGGGACATGGTAGACAGGTGTTCGGGGACATGGTGAACACTTTTTAACATCCTTTACCCATGGTGATCGACTTTTTCTTCAGGTCGATCACCCCCACTTTCGTGCTGTACCACCACACCTCGTAGCGGCCGTCCTCCTGCATCTCCTTCAGCCCGACCCGCTCTCCCCTGAACGCATTGCCTGCCTTCAGACTTACCCCTTTCACGCTCAGCTTTCCGCTGATATCCACCTTCCTGACCATCACGCCCTCGTCGTATTCCGGGGGCGTTGTGGTGCCGCTGTACTGCCGCGCTGACGGCTGATACCGCGAGCCCGGTACCGCCATATCCAGCGCCTCGTGCGGGCGTTCAAGGTTGTACACCGTGCGCCAGTGGTCGAAGGCGCGCTGCAGCTCACCGCTGTCTGCGAACCACTTCCCCTGGAGTACTTCCGCCTTCAGGCTGCGGTGAAAACGCTCCAGCTTGCCCTGCGTCTGCGGATGATAAGGCCGGGAGTGCCCCACCCGGATACCGTGGCGCATCAGCCACAGCTCCAGCGCCGTCCAGGTGCCGGTGGTGTCTCCCCACGGTGAGCCGTTGTCCATCGTCATCCGGTCCGGCAGGCCGTAACGCTCAAACACGCTGACCAGCTGCTGCTGCACGGTCTCGCGCCGTTCATCGGTACAGTGCGCCAGGCACAGGGAAAAACGGGAGTGGTCGTCCAGCAGGGTGAGCGGATGGCAGCGGCCGCCGCCAAAGGGAAAGTGGCCCTTAAAATCCATCTGCCAGAGGCGGTTCGGCGCGTCATGTTCGAACCGTCCCGTGGGGGGAATGCCCGGTGAAGCGCCCGGCAGCAGACCATGGCGGGCCATCAGGCTATGGACGGTGCTGAAGGCGGGCATGCGGTGCCCCTGGTCCTCGAGCCAGCGCTTTATCTTGCGTGCGCCCCAGCGCTCATGGCGGTCATGCGCCATGCGCAGCAGGGCTGTGATGTCGTCAGATGAGCGGTTCGGGGAATGGTGCGGTATGCGCGGGCGGTCCTGAAGGCCGGCGGCACCTTCCTGAGCCCAGCGGCGAAGCCACTTGTAGCCTGTGGCAGGTGAAATACCGTAGTGACGGCAGAGGGAACGAATGTTCGCCCCGTCCTGCGAGGCGAACAAAACAAACTCGGTACGTAATGACATGGTATCTCTCGCATCCCAGGGCATAAGCGACTCCATAAACGGGTTCTTATGCCTTAGTTGTAAGTGTCTACCATGTCCCCGAACAAGTGTTCACTATGTCCCCGGACCGTACACCCGAAGGGAGAGGGAGAAAACCGTAGGCCGGATAAGGCGAAGCCGCCATCCGGCAAAAAGGCTACCCCACCAACTCCTCTTTCACCTGCATGGCCAAATCAAACGAATGCAAACGCGCCTGGTGATCGAAAATCTGGCCGTTAACCATAATTTCATCCGCCTGCGTTTCGCGCAGCACCGCGTCCAGCCCGTGACGCACTTTCGCTTTATCACCTACCAGCGACATACTCAGCGCCTGCTGAACGCCATACTGTTCGGAGGCTGACCACAGCTGGTGCATATTCTCCACCGGAGGCGGAAGCTGGCCCGTCTCACCGCGACGCAGCTTCACAAACGCCTGCTGCATGGAGGTGAAGAGGAATTCCGCGTCGCGATTGCTGTCGGCGGCAATGATGTTGATACAGACCATCGCGTACGGCTTCTCCAGACGCTCGGACGGTTTGAAGTTCGTGCGGTAAAGATGCAGCGCCTGATGCAGCATATCCGGTGCGAAGTGCGAGGCGAAGGCAAACGGCAGCCCCAGCTGTGCGGCGAGCTGTGCGCTGTAGAGGCTTGAGCCTAACAGCCACACCGGGATCTTCTCACCGTAGCCCGGTACCGGGCGCACGTGCGGGTTCGGATCGCGCGCGTCGAACCAGTCAACCAGTTCGGCCACGTCGCGCGGGAAGTTGTCGATATCGCCGCTCATATGGCGACGCAGGGCGCGCATGGTCGGCTGGTCGCTGCCGGGCGCACGACCAAGACCCAAATCAATCCGCCCCGGATAGAGGGTATTCAGGGTGCCAAACTGCTCGGCAATCACCAACGGGGCGTGGTTAGGCAACATCACGCCCCCCGAACCAAGGTGTAAAGTTGTAGTGTTTGCGGCCAGATAGCCAATCAGTACCGAGGTGGCAGCGCTGGCGATGCCCACCATGTTGTGATGCTCGGCCAGCCAGTAGCGGTGATAGCCACGCTTTTCGGCCAGCTGAGCCAGATCGAGAGAGTGCGAAAAGGCTTCTCTTGCCGAGGAGCCTTGTGGGATCGGCGCCAGATCCAGCACCGAAAACGGAATGGTTTTGTCAGTCATAACAGCTCACTTTGTCGACGGTGAATCTTTAATACTGCATTAAAAAATGATAACCGTTGTTAACAAAGTGAGCCTTTTTTACGCCTGCAATTCCAGCCCGGCGAGACGCTTCCAGTAGCCGTTGCAGTCGCTATTTGCCGTCAGCGGCAGCGGAGCGGCACCGTTTTCGTTGGCGCGGAAGGCGTCAAGCATCGCGAACACGCCGGTATCCAGCGGCGACAGCCGAACCATATCCACCAGACCGTCCATCGACGCCAGCTCGTTGCCGAGGTTATAGACATAGCCGCTCATGGTTTGAATGCCGTTCAGGACAAACACCTGCTGATTCTCCTGTGACAGCATGCTGCGTCCGTTCGGGTACTTGATGCAGCAGGTTTCGCATTCGTCTTTCGGGCGGTCTTCCGAGCGCGCGGTAAAGCAGCGGGCGGAGTAGGCCAGCGGCAGATGGCCGTAGCTCAGCACCTCCACTTCAAACTGATTGCGAATGCCCAGCTCGTCGCACTGATTCAGCAGGTTAGCCAGCCAGTCGCGAGAGAGTTCTACCGGCATGCACCAGCGCGTCATCCCCTGTTTGAGCAGCAGACGCAGGGTGACGGCGTTGTAGCAGTTCAGGGCATGACCCGCGACAAACGGCAGCTTACGCTCGGCGCACATGTTCACCACACCGAGATCGCTCGCTTCCAGCAGGAACTCGCCGTTTTCGACGTAGCGCTTCAGCTCGCCCAGTTCGGAAGACGCTTGCACCAGGGCGAGCGTGGAGAGCACCACCTGCTTGCCGCTGCCGGCCAGGCTTTTCGCCATATCCAGCCAGTCGCCCACTTTGGTGGCGCGGCGCTTGCTGCACACCGCTTCGCCGAGGTAAATCACATCGGCGCTGCTGGTGGCGGCCTGTTGGTAAAAATCTTCCAGCGTTTCTTTTGGCCAGTAGTAGAGCACCGGTCCTAATGAATATTTCATGATTATCTCACTGCCATTTACGGTGATACGCGCCCAGCGTGGTTTGCGTGCCTTCGGACATCGATCCGAGCGTCTCCATCCAGGCCTGCTGCGGAGCGTAGTTCTGCGGATCCGCCATGCAGCGGTCGATGGCCTGACGCCACACTTTCGCCACCTGGCTCACATAGGCCGGGCTGCGCTGGCGACCTTCGATTTTCACCGAGGCAATATTGGCCGCCAGCAGTTCCGGCAGCAGCTCCAGCGTGTTAAGGCTGGTTGGCTCCTCCAGCGCGTGGTAGCGCTCGCCGTCGACCAGGTAGCGGCCTTTACACAGGGTTGGATAACCGGCGTTTTCGCCGTCCTGATAGCGGTCGATCAGCACCTCATTCAGGCGAGACTCCAGCCCCTGCGGGGTCTGCTGCCAGCGAACAAAGCGGGCAGGGGAGCAGGCTCCGACGGTATTCGGCGATTCACCGGTTAAATAAGAGGAAAGATAGCAACGGCCTTCGGCCATGATGCACAGGCTGCCAAAGGCAAAAACCTCCAGCGGTACTGGCGTGACGCGCGCGAGTTGCTTAACCTGATGAATAGAGAGCACGCGCGGCAGCACCACGCGGGCCACGTCGAAGTGTTGATGGTAAAAACGTACGGCCTCTTCGTTGGTGGCAGATGCCTGAACAGAGACGTGGCGCTCAATATGGGGATAGCGTTCTGCCGCATACTCAAGCATGGCGAGGTCGGCCAGGATCAGCGCATCGGCACCCAGCTGTGCCGCCATATCCACCGCGCGCTGCCAGCGGGCGTAGCCGTCAGGATGAGCAAAGGTATTGATGGCGATATGCAGCTTGCGGCGATGCTGGTGAACGAAGTTAACGGCTTCCTGAAGCTTTTTCTCCGTAAAGTTGAGGCCAGCAAAATGGCGGGCGTTGGTGTCATCTTTCAGCCCGATATAGACCGCATCGGCCCCATTTTCGATGGCCGCCTTAAGCGCCGGAAGATTTCCGGCAGGGCAGAGCAGCTCCATAATTTATCCTGATGTAGTCGATCGCAAAATTGTTAACGAGCTGGGATTTTAATTAACCCATACGCGACAATTTTTGATTTAAGGCAGCTAATGGCGTATTGATGGCACCAATAATGAGGTTCGACGGACGACGGTTTGTTGATTTACGCCGCTATGTTGCGCTTCGGATATGGCAAAATAGCAGGACTATAGATATCAGGGAGTAAAGCTCGTGCTGGATAAACTGCGTTCACGTCTCGTACAATTTGGTCCATCAATGCTGAGCGTGCCGGTCAAGCTGGCGCCGTTCGCGCTTAAACGCCAGGTGCTGGAGCAGGTCCTGAGCTGGCAGTTCCGCCAGGCGCTGCAGGATGGCGAGCTGGAATTCCTGGAAGGCCGCTGGTTAAGCATTGAAGTGCGTGACATCGGGCTGCGCTGGTTTACCTCCGTTGAGAATGACCAGCTGATCGTACGCGAATCCGCCGAGGCGGATGTGAGTTTTAGCGCCAACGCCAGCGATCTGCTGATGATCGCCGCGCGTAAGCAGGATCCGGATACGCTCTTCTTCCAGCGCCGTCTGGTGATTGAAGGCGACACGGAGCTGGGCCTGTACGTTAAGAATTTAATGGATGCCATTGAGCTGGAGCAGATGCCGAAGGCGCTGCGCGTGATGTTAATGCAAATGGCAGATTTCGTTGAGGCCGGGCTGAAAACCCCGCCGGACGGTAAACACACTTCAGTAGGTGAGCCATGCTGATTCGAGTCGAAATTGGGATTGATGCGCCGGGGATCGATGCGTTGTTACGCCGCGCCTTTGCGAGCGATGCCGAAGCCCAACTGGTCCACGACCTTCGCGAAGACGGCCTGATTACGCTGGGGCTGGTTGCCACCGATGACGAAGGTCAGGTGGTGGGCTATGTTGCCTTCAGTCCGGTCATCGTTCAGGGCGAAGAGCTGCAGTGGGTAGGCATGGCGCCACTGGCGGTAGATGAAAGCTATCGCGGGCAGGGGCTGGCACGCCAGCTGGTCTATGAAGGGCTGGATTCGCTCAATGAGTTCGGTTACGCGGCCGTTGTCACGCTGGGCGATCCGGCGTTCTATGGCCGTTTAGGCTTTGAGCAGGCCGCGCATTACGATCTGCGCTGCCGCTGGCCGGGTACGGAATCCGCTTTCCAGGTCCATCGCCTGGCGGACGATGCGCTCAACGGCGTCAATGGCCTGGTCGAGTACCACGACCATTTCAATCGCTTTTAATCAGGCTCTCGCGTAGCGCCTCAAAGGAGCCGTCTCCGGTTACGAGGCGCTCTTTCTGGCGCTTCGTCAGCTGCTTGATGCGATATTCCAGCCTGAGCGCCAGCGATCGGTCGCCGACGGCCGCTGAGAAGGCGAGCTGTAATTCCCCTTTCCCCCGCAGTGCCTTTGCCCCTTTTCCCGTTTGATGTTGTAAAAAACGCCGCGCCACATCGGTGGTGATCCCGGTGTAGAGAGCGTTATCAGCGGTTCGGACAAGATAGAGAAACCAGCACACGGTAAACAGATTCAGTATGTTAAGGTGAACGCACCATAGCATGAGAGAGAACGAAAATGGAAACACTGGCCGCCATTAACCGCTGGCTGGCGAAGCAGCATGTAGTCACCTGGTGCGTCTGTGACGAGGGGGAAATGTGGTGCGCAAATGCGTTTTACTACTACGATCCTGAGCGCGTGGCTTTTTATGTCATGAGCGAAGACAAAACGCGTCATGCGCAGATGACCGGCCAGCAGGCAAAGGTCGCGGGGACGGTAAACGGCCAGCCGAAAACGGTCGCGCTGATCCGCGGCGTGCAGTTCAAAGGCGAGATCCGTCGTCTGGACGGCGAAGAGAGCGGCGCGCGCCGTAAGCTCTACACGCGCCGCTTCCCCGTTGCCGCTGCGCTAAAAGCCCCGGTGTGGGAAATCCGCCTCGATGAGCTGAAATTTACCGACAACACCCTGGGCTTTGGCAAGAAGCTGCACTGGCTACGCGCCGAGCAGGCGTAGCGCTTCGCGGTTAAACGCCGGGAGATCGTCCGGGGTACGGCTGGTGATCAGCTGGTCTTTGTCGTTGACCACCTCCTGATCGTAAAACTCGGCCCCCGCATTTTTCAGATCGATAACGATCGGCTTCACGGCGGTGAGCTTACGCCCGCGGACCACTTCTGCGCTGATGAGCAGCTGCGGGCCGTGGCAGATGGCAAAGACCGGTTTGCCGGTGGAAACAAAGTCCCGGGTGAAGGTCACGAAGCGCTCGTCCCCGCGCAGGGAATCCGGAGAATGGCCGCCGGGTAACAGCAGGGCGTCAAAATCTGAGGGGCTCACGTTATCGATGGTCTCATCGATGGTTACGGTCGCCTCGCCCTTATGGCCTGTCACCGTTTTACCCGCTTCTTTCTCAATGGTAATGACCTCATGTCCCGCCTTGCGGAACGCCTCTGCTGGAGAGGTGAATTCTGAATCTTCAAACTCGTCGGTAATCAAGACTGCGATTTTCTTGCCCATGCTTCCTCCGTTGTTTTGGCTTCAGACTGATTTTTCTCCGCTTGTGGTAAATACTTACCTGTAACAGACTTCTAAGTGTGGTCGACGACGCTGAGTTCGCAAACGGACAATTCTGTAAAGGGGAAAAGATGAGTCAGGTATTGATTACGGGTGCCACCGGGTTAGTGGGCGATCATCTGCTGCGGCTGCTGATTCAGGATCGCCGCGTGAACTATATCGCCGCCCCGACGCGTCGACCGCTGGCAGATTTATCCGGCGTCTTTAATCCGCACGATCCTCAGCTGACGGACGCGCTGGCGCAGGTCCAGGATCCTATTGATATCGCTTTTTGCTGTCTGGGCACCACGCGGCGGGAGGCGGGCAGCAAAGAGGCATTTATCCACGCCGACTATACGCTGGTGGTGGACACCGCGCTCACGGCGAAAAAGCTGGGGGCCAAACATTTTCTGGTGGTCAGCGCGCTGGGTGCCAGTGCCGGATCGCCTTTCTTCTACAACAAGGTGAAGGGCAAGATGGAGGATGCACTGATTGCGCAGAAATGGGAGCAGCTGACGATTGTGCGCCCGTCGATGCTGATCGGCCACCGGGACGAACGCCGATTTAACGAGTCGATACTGGCCCCGCTGTTTCGCATTCTTCCCGGCAACTGGAAATCCATCGAGGCGCGGGACGTCGCCCGCGCGATGTTAAAAGAGGGGCTGGCCCCGTCGAAAGCGGGCGTCAACATTATCCCTTCGGCAAAACTGCGTGAAATCGCGCAGGGCGAGGCGTAAACTCCCCCGGCTAATAACCTAATACTCTCCGGGGAATGCTATGACTGGTCAGTCTTCATCTCAGGCGGCAACACCTGTTCAATGGTGGAAGCCCGCACTCTTCTTTCTCGTGGTCATTGTTGGCCTCTGGTACGTGAAATGGCAGCCGTACTACGGCAAAGCCTTCACCGCCGCCGAAACGCACAGCATCGGTAAATCTATTCTCGCGCAGGCTGAATCCAGCCCGCTACAGGCGGCGTGGGACTATGCCATGGTCTACTTCCTCGCCGTCTGGAAAGCCGCCGTCTTAGGCGTGATCCTGGGGTCACTGATTCAGGTGCTTATCCCCCGCAACTGGCTGGTGAAAACCCTCGGGCAGCCGCGCTTTCAGGGCACGCTGCTGGGAACGATTTTCTCCCTGCCGGGCATGATGTGCTCGTGCTGTGCCGCGCCTGTGGCCGCAGGGATGCGTCGTCAGCGCGTGTCGATGGGCGGCGCGCTGGCGTTCTGGATGGGTAACCCGCTGCTCAACCCGGCAACGCTGGTGTTTATGGGCTTTGTGCTGGGCTGGTATTTCGCGTTCATCCGTCTGGTTGCCGGGCTATTGACCGTGCTGGTGGTGGCGACGCTGGTGCAAAAACTGGTGAAGGATACTGCCGCAGAACCCGCAGCCGTTGAGCTGGACGTCAGCGAGCCGCAGGGTGGCTTCTTTGCGCGCTGGGGCAAAGCGCTCTGGCAGCTGTTCTGGAGCACCATCCCGGTCTATATCCTGGCGGTACTGGTGCTGGGGGCGGCGCGCGTCTGGCTCTTCCCGCATGCGGATGGCGCTATCGACAATACCCTGATGTGGGTTATCGCAATGGCGGTTGCGGGCTGTTTGTTTGTGATCCCAACGGCGGCGGAAATTCCGATTGTTCAGACCATGATGCTGGCCGGAATGGGCACCGCGCCGGCGCTGGCGCTGCTGATTACGCTGCCGGCGATCAGCCTGCCGTCGCTTATCATGCTGCGTAAGTCGTTCCCGGCGAAAGCGCTGTGGCTGACCGCGGGGCTGGTGGCGTTGAGCGGGGTGATGGTGGGGAGTGTTGCGTTGATGTAAAAAAAGCCCGGTGGCGCTAGCGCCTACCGGGCCTACAGTCAGGTGTGGATTACTTAATGTACGTAAACGCGGTGGTGACGTGCTTCACGCCGCTCACCCGGCTGGCGATATCCGCCGCCGCTTTCCCTTCACGGTCGGTCACCAGACCCAGCAGGAACACTTCGCCGTTTTCAGTCGTCACTTTCACGTTGGAGGATTTCACCTGGTCCGAGCCCAGCAGCTGGGAACGCACTTTGGTGGTGATCCAGGTATCGGAAGAGGCGTCACCCAGGCCAATTGGCTTGCCCTGACGCACTTCGTTAAACACCTCTGTGGTCCCTTCGACGCCCATCGCAATCTGTTTCGCGCGAGAGGCGAGCTCCAGATTCGGCGCCTGGCCTGCCAGCAGCACTTTGCCCTGATAAGCCGTCACGTTGATACGCGCCTCTTTCTTGATTTGTTCGTCTTTCGACAGCGCACTGTTGACGCGCAGCTCCAGCGTACCGTCATCCACCTGTGTCCCCACAGTGCGTGGATCGGTTGCCGCTTTGGTGCCTACGGCGGCGGTACCCACAACGGCCGCAGCGATACATCCCTGAAGCAGTAATGCAGACATAAGGACTGCGAGGGTCGATAAAGCCTTCATAAGAACTCCTTAATCATCCTGGTGAGGGAAAAGCGTGTTATCGATCAAATCACATAAGCAGTTCACCGTGAGCATATGCATCTCCTGAATACGCGCGCTCCGGTGAGAAGGAATGCGGATTTCCACATCCTGCGGCCCAAGCAGACCCGCCAGCTCACCCCCGTCATAGCCGGTTAAGGCCACGATTGTCATGTCGCGGGTGACGGCAGCTTCAACGGCTTTGACAATATCCCGGCTATTGCCGCGCGTGGAGATGGCCAGCAGCACATCTCCGGCGTGACCCAGGGCTCGCACCTGCTTGGCGTAAATTTCGTCATGCAGACGATCGTTAGCAATCGCCGTTAAGACCACATTATCGGTATTAAGTGCAATGGCGGGTAAACTCGGGCGTTCTGTTTCAAAGCGATTGATCATGCTGGCAGCAAAATGCTGTGCGTTGGCGGCTGACGTGCCGTTGCCACAACAGAGGATTTTGTTGCCATTAAGCAGGGATTGCACCAGCGTCATTGCGGCACGCGAGATAGCATCCGGAAGGGCTTCCGCCGCGGCAATCTGAGTCTGGATGCTTTCTGTGAAGCACACTTTAATTCTTTCGAGCACGTTATCCCTTTTAAATCTTAATTATGCGTCTTCGCCAAAAGCGTTTTTAAGCCATTCGATCTCATTTCCGGTGAAGGCTATCACATCGAACCGGCAATCCACAGTATCAAAGCTCCCATTATGGCGGGCAAGCCACAAGTGGGCAGTCTGTAATAATTTATGTTGTTTGGCGAGCGTCACGCTGGCGGCAGCACCGCCAAAACGGGAGGACTGTCGAAAGCGGACTTCTACAAACACGATGACCTGACCGTCTTTCATGATCAGGTCGATTTCGCCGCCGCGCCCGCGGACGTTAGCGGCGATAAAGCGCAGTCCTTTGCCTTCAAGCCAGCGACGCGCCTTTAACTCCCACGCATCGCCGGTCTCTTTACGGCTTAACTGGCCGGGACGATTTGTCCCTGCTGGTATTTGAGCCATGATAACTTCCTGTTGATCACGCAGTCCTGAGTCGCGGTCAGATCGCCGGTGTTGCCGTTAAGCTCAAAGCCCGGCACCTGACGCATCTGGGTAAAGTGGTTCGCCAACGCCCATGCATCAACACCCATCGCATACAGACGCGCCAGCGAATAATCGTTACGTACGGCACTCAGCGCCTGCTGCATCAGCGCCGGGTTGCTGCCTGCCAGCATCGGGATTTCGCTGTACTGCAGACCGTCCATTTCCAGACGGAAATCCGGGCCTGCGGTGCCCTGCGCGCTGCGCGAGCTGGCGTAGAGCGTTGCGCCGCTCTGGCTGCCGTTACGCATCGCGATCATCGGTTTGATAAAGGCGATCTCCTGCGGCGTGGCAACGATATAGGCCGCATCCACTTTACCGCCACCGCTAATCTGCGCGTCGGTAGGTGGGGCAGGGATCGTCAGGCCGCCAATCGTCACGCCCTGCTGCTGTGGCAGGCTCGCGGTGACAGGACTGCCGTTAAGCGCGATACCCGCTCCACCGTTTACGCCAGCGCGCAGTTCAGAGACGGAACCGAATTTCTGCTGCAGCACCACGCCGCCGCCCAGCTTCTGCCACTCATCGGCAAAGGCATTGGCCACGCGATCGCCCAGCGCGCTGCGTGGGATGAGCAGCAGCGGAGCCTGCTTACCCTGCTCGTGAATATGGCGCGCCGCATCGCGGGCTTCATCTTCAGGGGAAAGCGCGAAATAGCAAATATTGGCCCGGTTCTGAACCTGCTCGGGCTGGTTGAGCGCCAGCACGTTCAGCGTGGTATTGCTCTTCATCAGCTCTTCCACGTTGTTTTTCAGCAGCGGACCGACAACGATGCTTGCCCCGTCCTGTTGGACCTGCGCCAGAACCTGGTCAAGCGGCTGCGAGCTGGTGTCGTAGATTTTCAACTCAGCGCCCGGGTTGGCGCTGGTGGTTGCCACGGCCTGCGGCTGTGCGGCAGGTTGGGCCGCGGGTTGCGCAGGCTGCTGTTGAGGCTGTTCTGCTGTTGCGTCAGGCGCTGGCGCCGCTTGCGTCTCGGCCGGAGCCTGAGCAGCAGGTGCTGTAGTAGCCGGGGCTGCTGCAGCCGGTGCAGGTGAAGCCGGAGGCGTCGTCGGAGCCGTCACCGGGTTTTGCATCGTACCCTGCGCCGGCGCTTGCGCCGTGGTCAGGTCGCTGGTCTCTGCTGCTGACGGGCTGACAACGTCATTCACGTTAGCCGCCTGAGCCGCCTGCGCGGGAACCGCACTGCCGGTTACCGACGTCGTGCCGTTTTTCGCTGCTTCAAAGCCCTGCTGAATAGTTCGGCCAAACACCGCCGCCTGGCCGTTGAGCGGCAGGAGCAGGGCGATTTTGCTGGTGGACGCTGGCTTAAAGTTCTGCACGTTCACCAGCTGGGTTGGCAGCATTTTCGCCCCCGGGTTTTGCGGGTAGCGCGTCTGCCAGTCCGTAATACCGGCCTTCAGCATCTTTGGATCGCTGCGGTTGTTAAACCACATCTGCTGCAGATCCAGCCAGCCCTGCAGGACGTTTTCATCGGCGTTGATGACCAGGGCCTGCGCCTGTTCCTGGGTCATAGAGGCAAGCGCTTGCCAGGTGGCATCGATATTTTTCTGCTTATCGGCACCGCCGAGCAGCGGCTCTTGCGCGACGAGGGCGCGGAGCAGCGTCAGGGAAGGACGCCCCTGCTCTGCGGTAATGCCCGCCTGCCAGAAGCGAGCCTGCTGATTTTTATCCAGCGCGCTCACGTCGATGTCCCCGAGGATCTTCTTCGCGGCGGCGTAATTCTTCAGCGCGACCTTAAGCTCGGCAGAGAGCAGGCTCTGCTCACGACGCTGGGCGTCGTTAAGATCTTTCGGCAACTGGTTAAACAGTTCGGCAGCCTGCTGGGTTTTACCCTCTTTCAGCAGTGCACGAATGGCGAGTAATTGCCAGTTGGTCTTGGTATCATTTGAACTCTGCGACATTTGTTGCAGATAAAAGCCAGAATCAGCCTGAGCAGAACCCTGAAGATGGGCGGTGCTCTGGTCAGGTGCCTGGGTGCCACAGCCTGTAAAGATCAGGGCTGCCAGCAGAAGCGGCACGCTGCGCGTGGCTTTTTTTCGAAGAAACGTTAACGGTACCATACTGTATCCAGTGATTTTTTTTACGCAATGCTCAATATTAAATCGGCAATACGGACGAAACAATGAAACAACACGAAACGGCAGATAATTCTCAAGGCCAGCTTTATATTGTACCTACTCCTATCGGGAATTTGTCTGATATTACCCAACGTGCGCTCACCGTACTGCAAGCTGTTGATTTAATTGCTGCTGAAGATACCCGCCACACTGGCCTGCTGCTGCAACACTTCGCGATTAACGCCCGTTTGTTTGCTCTGCACGATCACAATGAGCAACAAAAAGCCGAAACGCTGGTGGCGAAGCTGAAAGAGGGGCTGAACATTGCGCTGGTCTCCGACGCCGGTACGCCGCTGATCAACGATCCTGGCTATCACCTGGTGCGTACCTGTCGTGAAGCCGGTATTCGCGTTGTGCCCCTGCCGGGGCCGTGCGCCGCCATTGCTGCGCTGAGCGCGGCGGGTCTGCCGTCTGATCGTTTCTGCTATGAAGGCTTCCTGCCGGCCAAATCCAAAGGCCGTCGCGACGTGTTAAAAGACCTGGAGGCGGAACCGCGCACCCTGATTTTCTACGAATCCACGCACCGCCTGCTGGAGAGCCTGGAAGATATGGTGACCGTCTGGGGAGAGGCCCGCTACGTGGTGCTGGCGCGCGAGCTCACCAAAACCTGGGAAACGATCCACGGTGCGCCGGTGGGTGAACTGCTGGCGTGGGTGAAGGAAGACGAAAACCGCCGCAAGGGTGAAATGGTGCTGATTGTCGAAGGACATAAGGCGCAGGAAGACGCGCTGCCAGCCGACGCGCTGCGCACGCTGGCGCTGCTGCAGGCGGAACTGCCGCTGAAGAAAGCGGCGGCATTAGCGGCGGAGATCCACGGCGTGAAGAAAAATGCGCTGTACAAGCATGCGCTGGAGCAGCAGGGGGAGTAATCCAGATGAGCCGCTATCAGCCTCCGTTCACCATCACACCCTTTATCCTCAATCAGGTGGTTGAGATTGGTGAGCTATTGGGGCACTGGGCGGCACATTCAGGTAGAACTTCGCCGCTTCTCCGTAAAGAGAACCGTATTCGAACCATTCAGGCTTCGCTAGCCATTGAACACAACTCGCTGACGACAGGGCAGGTGACGGCAATCATGGATGGCAAGCGCGTGCTTGCACCTGAAAAAGATATTCAGGAAGTACGTAACGCTATCCTGGCATATGAAAAATTGCCCGAATGGAAGCCCTGGAAGCTCAATGACTTACTCAGTGCGCACCGATTATTGATGATGGGTCTGGTCGATCATCCCGGAAAGCTCAGAAATGGGGACGTAGGGGTGTACCGTGGAAACCAATTAGTCCACATGGCTCCGCCTGCCTCGCAGATGAACCGCCTTATCGACGATCTTCTTTCCTGGCTTAAGCAAACCGATCTTCACCCGCTGATTGCCAGCTCGGTATTTCATTACGAGTTTGAGTTTATTCATCCCTTTTCGGATGGAAATGGCCGCATGGGGCGGCTGTGGCAAACGCTGATCTTAAGCCAGTGGCGTGCAGAGCTTGCATGGCTGCCCGTTGAGACACTCATTCACTTCCAGCAAGCGCGCTATTACCAGATTTTAGGACAATGCGATCGGGCCAGTGATTGCACGGCATTCGTGGCGTTTATGCTGCAAAATTTGGCCGAAGCTTTGCGGGAAAGCATCGATATGACATCCATCGCGTCGGAAAAAATGTCGGAAGAATTGTCGGAAAAGGAAAACACTATCCTTGAGCTTCTTACCGTTCAACCGCAAATGACTGCGGTGATGTTGGCCTCTGTATTGGGCGTGACTTCCCGCACCGCGGAACGCTATCTCCATTCTTTGCAAACAAAAGGTAAATTAAAACGCCTGGGGGCAAGGAAAGGGGGAAGCTGGCAGGTGATGGCTTAACCTGCCAGCCGAACACTTTTTATTTTCCTGGCACCGCCTCAAACACCAGCGTTTCCAGCGGCTGCAGCGTAATCACCACCGCGTTTTTGTACTCCTCAGGTACGGTTGAATTACTGCCGTACACCGCTTTCAGACTAAACTGCGCCGCGTTTCCCGTCGGGATTTCGAAATCTTTCGCCAAATCCAGGAAGTAGCTTTGCGGCCTATCCGACGGGTTACGCAAGCCGAGAATCGCTTTGTCCTTGCTCCAGGATGCCCAGCCGTAAACCTGCAGCGCGGTTGGATCGCCACCAATCCAGTGCGTATCCACCAGCACGCTGGCGTTTTCCCGCGACCACTTCGCCGCCTGCGCAAGGGTATCCCACTTCGCCTTGTTAAGCATTGAAGGGGTGATATACAGCTCCTGTAGCTGCGTGCCGGTCGCGAAGTAGCTCCAGACCTGATCGGCAAAATCGCTGTCCGTTTGGATTTTCTCCAGCCCGTAATAGGCATTTTCCGCGCTGACGATCCCGTGGTACATCAGGGAGTTCAGCGGGAACAGCGGGCCTTTGCGCACAATGGAGCGGTACGTTTCCGCATCGCGGTAGGTCATCCACTGCTGCACCGGCGTGCCGGGGCCGTACAGGTTGATGTCATCGCCCTGGCGCCAGATCGAGTCGGCGTAGAACAGCCAGGACGGGCTGGCGTTGGTACCTGTCGTCAGGTTGATAAACAGATTCGGGTTGGCGCTGCGCATGTTATGCAGCAGGGCGATAGAGGCGTCAAAATCCGAGGCATACGGGCTGCCCTGGATATGCGCGTTGGCATTACCCATCCCGTCCAGCTTGAATGAGGTAATGCGTTCGTTTTTGATAAGCTTAACGATCTGCTCATTGAAGTTCTTAAAGTAGTTCGGCCCTGACAGCGCAAGCTTCCCGTCGACGGTTTCGAACCCATACTCTTTTGCATGCGAGACGCGAACGTCGCGCGGCTTGTTGTAGCCTCCCCACGGTGAGAGCCACAGTCCGACCGAGCTGTGCAGGCTGTCGGCTTTTTCCCGAACCTTGCCAAAACCGTTGCTGAATGCCGGGCCAAACAGCCAGCGCCCGGTAAGGTCGTCCCAGCCGTCGTCCAGCAGGAAGGCGTCCAGCGCCACGCCGCGTCCGGTAATGAACTCCTTATTCCACTCGTCCATCCGCCCCAGCACATCCTGCTCGGTGTACGGATTGAAAAAGCCGATATCCATCCAGCTGTTGTAGTGCAGATAAGGCTTGTACGGTCGTGGACGCACGGTATCAATAAACTGATTCACGCTGCGGCGCAGCTGGCTGATTTCCGGGAAGGTGCCGAACCAGGTGGTAAAGCTGACCGGAGTTTCCGGCTGGATCGGCGTTTTCAGTTCTACGTTGAGATTGGTGGTCGCCTCATAGGCGTAAGTGTTAACGATGGGCTTGTCCGGCAAAATAAAGAACGAATCAGCAACGATCGGTGAGCTGTTGATCGCCCCGTCAACATAGGGTGCCTGAGACTGCTTTTTCGTCGGGAAGAAGGTAATTTTCGCCACGTCTCGCGGCTGGCCGACTGCGGCAACGGTGTAGTCGATGCTGGCGTATTTTCCCTTCACCAGGTTCAGCTTCACCGTTACGTTAAAGTCCGGATGGGTAAAGTCGACGACAATTGCGTTGTCCTGCTTCTCGACGTGCTTAATGGTGAAATCCGCGGTGTGGATTTTTGTCTCGTCCGGCAGCGTCAGGAAGAACAACTCCTGCGGCGTGAGCGGATGGTTAGCCTTATTGTCCTTAACCACTACCGTTGAGTTTGCGTCATCAAACGACAGAGCAATATTGTCGTTATTGAGCGCGTAGTTGGCGGCCAGAGCGCCGTGAGAAACAAACAGGGCCAGCAGCGAGAGTGTGAGCACTTTTTTCATCAGGGTAAGATTCCTTATTAGTAATGCTTCAGCATTCGGTTGATGGATTGCTCCAGCCAGTAGCGCTGGGTGCCGAAGTTAATCCGCAGGTAGTTTTCGCCGTTTTGCACGTAGTGGCTGCCGTCTTCAATCACGACACCGGCCTGCTGGGCGAAATGTTGGGTCAACTCTGTGGCGCTGCGGTCGTCGGCGCTTACGTCTATCCAGGCCAGATACGACGATTCCGGGTTCATCATCTTCCACGCCGGGAAGTGGGTCTGAATAGCGTCCGCAAGGTAGCGGGCATTCCCTTGCAGATAGCCGTTCAGCGCGTCGAGCCACGGCAGGCCGTGCTGGTAGGCGAGAATAATCCCCCATACGCCGAATATATTGGGTGAGGTAATCGAGTTCTTCTCAAGCTGCTGGCGGAAGCGCTGGCGCAGCGAATCGTCCGGGATCATGGAGTAGGACGTTTTCAGCCCGCCCAGGTTGAAGGCTTTATTTGGCGACGTCAGCACGATCAGGTTGTCCAGTGCGGCACAGCCCGAGGTCAGACAGCTGACGAATGTGCCGTCCAGAATATGCTCAGCGTGAACCTCATCGACCACCAGAATCGTGCCGTAGCGTTTACAGAGATCGGAGACCTGGCGTATCTCATCCGCGCGCCAGATCCTGCCCGAGGGGTTATGCGGCGAGCAGAAGAACCACAGTTTTGGACGGTGGGTTTTGAGCTGCTCTTCAATCAGATCAAAATCCAGCTGATAGCGGTTTTCTTCCACGCGAAGCGGGTTAGCAAGGACCTGCACGCCCTGGCGCTGTGCCGCCATCGCAAACGGATCGTAGACCGGCGTGTTCATCATTACGCTATCGCCAGGCGTGCAGAACGCCTGAACCGTGTAATGCAGCGTGGAGACGGTGCCGTAGGTCAGCGTGATCCACGACTTCTCCACCTCAACCTGATGACGCGTGCGCTGGAAGGCCATCACCGCGTCGTAAAATTCGTCGAAGCACCAGGTATAGCCAAAGGTGCCGTGCTCCACGATGCGCTGGAAGCCTTCAATAACGGCAGGCGGCGAGGTGAAATCCATGTCTGCGATCCACAGCGGGATAAACCCCTGCGGGACATCACCAAAGCGCGAGCGGACAAACGCATGGTCCCATTTACGGCACTTATCGCTTTTACGCTCGATGATTTTGTCGAAATCAAACACAACAACCCCCTGTTAGATTAAGGCTTCAATGCCGGTTTTGACGCTCTGCACCTGCGGGCCGATGATCACCTGAACGCTGTGAGCATCCAGCACCACCACCGACAGGGCGCCAGCCGCTTTCAGCGCCTGCTGATCGATAAGCCCCATCTCCTTCACGACCAGGCGCAAGCGGGTGATGCAGTTGTCGAGCGACTCGATGTTCTCTTTGCCACCGAGCGCGCGCAGGATAAGCCCGTGATCGTATTTCGATTTTCCACGCGCGCGGGTGTTGGCTTCGACGGCCTGCTGCGCACCCTGCGCGTCCACCTCACGGCCCGGCGTCTTGATATCGTGTTTGAGGATGTACCAGCGGAAGACGAAGAAGTAGATGGCAAACCAGGCGATACCGACCGGGAACAGCAGATACCATTTGGTCGACATCCCCTGCATCACGCCGAAGATGAGCAGATCCAAAATCCCGCCGTCGGTGTTGCCGATGGTGACTCCCAGCAGGGCCATCACCATCAGCGCCAGGCCCGACATCACGATATGGAAGGCGTAAAGCGCGGGGGCGATAAACAGGAACAGAAACTCAATCGGTTCTGAAATACCGGTGACGACGGAAACCAGCACGCCGGAAAGCAGCAGCCCCTTAATTACCGGGCGGTTTTCCGGGCGCGCGGTGCGGTAGATGGCGTACGCCACGGCAGGCAGGCCAAAGATAAAGGTCGGCATAAAGCCTTGTGACAGAAACGCAGTAACGTGCGGGCTAAACGGCAGTCCGGCTTTCAGCTCGGCGTAGAAGATATTCAGCGCGCCGGCCACTTCATGACCGTTGACCATCTCAATGCCGCCTGCTGGCGTGAAGCGCACCATCGCCAGCAGAATATGGTGCAGACCAAAGGGTTTAAGCAGCAGCACGCCTACGCCGTAGAGGAACGGTCCGAAAACGCTGGTGCTCTGAATGATATGGCCAATTCCGGCAATCCCTAGCGCCACGTATTCCCACAATAGCGGGATAAACAGCCCGACCAGCGACAGCGTGAGTGCGGTAATGATGGGCACAAAACGAATGCCGCTGAAAAAGGCAAAAGCATCGTGTAACACGGTGTCCTGAAAACGCTCGTGCAGGAAGTAAGTGATTACCCCCACCACGATGCCGCCCAGCACGCCCATCTCCAGGGTCTGGATCCCCAGCACGATCGATTGTCCTACCTGTCTCATGGTGGCGGCGTCGGCAAGCTGGTGGGTGGCGGTCAGGTAGTAGTTGATGCTCATGTTCATCAGCATATAGCCAACGAACCCGGCAAAGGCGCCCACGGCCTTGTTGCGTTTGGCGAGGCCCATCGGGATAGCCATGGCAAACATCAGCGGCAGATAGGTAAAGGCGAAGCCGCCCACCATGGCGATAAAGCCAAAGGTCAGCTGCGTTAACTCGCCGCCCAGAAAGGGAAAGCTTTTAATAGTGGAAGGGCTGGTGACGGAGCTACCGATACCCAGCAGCAACCCCATAAAGGCCAGCAGAGAGACGGGGAACATAAACGTCTTTCCCAGGCTTTGGAAAAATTCCCACGCTTTCGATTTAAACGACTTTTCCTGTGTCATGTAGGGACTCCTCGGATTTTTAGGATAATGGAAGGCGCTGTCCGGCTTAAGGACGCGCCTTCATATTTGCGAGGCTTATAGTTATTTTTTAGGTATTGACGTAATGCGCGATGGGATCAGGCTTCGGCAGGAAGCAGGAGCCGGTTTGCCGAGCCGCAAACGGCGATCTTGCTTCTGACCACCTCTTTCATGGCGTCCATGCCGACCCGCATGTAGAAGCGCGGATCGTTACCCTGCGGGTTTTCGGCAAACCAGGCTTTAACCGCGTCAGAGAAGGCAATTTTCAGCTCGGTGGCCACGTTGACTTTGCATACGCCCAGCTCGATGGTGCGGCGAACAAACTCATCCGGCACATCGCTCGCGCCGTGCAGCACCAGCGGCACGGTGACCACTTCGCGGATTTCCGCCAGCCGCTGGAAGTCGATTTTCGGACGTTTGGTATACAGGCCGTGTGCGGTGCCGATGGCGACGGCAAGGCTATCGACGCCGGTCAGTTCGACGAAGCGTTTCGCCTCCTGCGGATCGGTGAGGAACGCGCTTTCGGCGTCCACGCTCATGTCATCTTCCACGCCGCCCAGACGGCCCAGCTCTGCTTCGACGCTGCAGTCGTTGAGGTGGCAGAAATCGACCACCGACTTCACCAGCTTCACGTTTTGTTCAAACGGATAGTGGCTGCCGTCGATCATCGCGCTGCGCACGCCCGCGTTGACCTTGCGGCGAATATCGTCCAGCGATTCGTGGTGATCGAGATGCAGCGCCAGCGGCATGTCGTAGGTGTGGGAGTATGCGCTGCACAGGGCGTAGATCTCTTCCAGCGCAATATGCTTAAAGGTGCCCGGCGTGCCCGCGAGGATCACCGGCGATCGCATTTCGCTGCACGCTTCAAGGATCGCCTGGATCGTCTCCGCGTTGTGGATGTTGAACGCCGGAACGGCGTAGCCTTTTGCCTGTGCGTCCTGCAGAAGATATTTGGTTGAAATGATACTCATGATCCGATCCTCTTAAGCCTGCCACGGGTGAATAACAACGCCCTGCACTACGCGGTTGACCGTCCCGCTGGCGGATGGCGTATCGGGCGTATTGCCTACGCCGATCGACTGGGTGAGCGCAAAGACCTGGGCATACATCAGGAAGCAGAACGCCTGTTCCATATCGATAAACGGACGTGAAGGCGGCAGCAGAATGTGCGGACCCGCTTCAATGACCGGATCGTTTTCAGCGGCGATGGCGACGACGCGCAGGGCCTGGCGATCGCGGCGCAGCTCGGCTAGCAGATCCAGATCGTACTGACGCGTATACGGATGGCTGGAGATGAACACCACCACCAGCGTTTCGCTATCGACCAGCGACTTCGGCCCGTGACGGAAGCCCGTCGGGGAATCGTAAAACGCCGCCAGCTTGCCCGCCGTCAGCTCCAGCACCTTCAGCGCCGATTCGCGCGCCGCGCCCTGCAGGCCGCCGCTTCCCAGATAGACAACGCGTTTCCACGCTTCATTGCCAAAGACGCCGTGGCTGAAATCACCGAGCGCAGTGAGGATCGCCTGACAGCGATCGGCGACGTCGCGGAAGGTGTGGCTATTGATCGTTTCCGGAGCAAACACCGCCAGACAGCTCGCCATCATGGTGGTGATGCTGCTGGTCATCGCGAACCCGCGATCGTGCGTTTCGGCAGGCATCAGCAGGGCAAAGGCGTTATCGCTGTCGACGGCGTTCTGATACAGGCTGCCCGCCTCGTTACAGGTGATCGGCAGGTGGTAGCACTCCGGCACGAACTGGTTTGCCAGCTCAACGGCCGCGACGCTTTCCGGGCTGTTGCCGGAGCGGGCAAACGAAATCAGCAGCAGCGGATGCGCAGGGCTGAAGTAGTCCATCGGGTTCGTGACCAGATCGGTTGTCGGCACGGCAGTGAAGTTTTTCCCGGTGTAGCTCGCGAGCCAGGGAGAAACGATATCGCCGATAAAGGCGGACGTGCCCGCGCCGGTCAGGACGATCCGCAGATCGTCCTTGCGCAGCAGCGGCGTCAGGAAACTGTCGATCGAAGCACGCAGGTTATCGATGTTGTTGAGCGAGCGGATCCAGCTGGCAGGCTGCTGGCGGATCTCTTCCTCGGTCCAGGTGCCGGTTGTCGCGGCGGTAGTGGTTTGTGGCATAACTCAGTCCTTAGTCGTGTGAATTCCACATCAGACGCTGGCAATCGTGTCGCTATCTTTCGTTTCGTTTCACTTGTTCACTTAAGCAGTTAAATAAAATCTATAGAAAAGAAATCGAAACTTCAATGAAAGAAAAGAAATAAAACGAAAAGTGTGATCGTGAAAGGAAAGGGAAGAGTTAAGGAAAGGAAAAGAAAGGCCTTACGATCGGGTGCCGTAAGGCCAACAGGAGACACAGTGAAAGGGCTAAAGGGGGAGAGCCTGGCCCTGAATCCAGATCTGCTGGAGGTGTAACCCCCCGTCCAGCGCAATGACATTGGTGCGTTTACCCGGGTCTAAGGAGCCGAGCTGACCGTCAACGCCCAGCAGCCGGGCAGGGTGCAGCGAGGCCATATGGATAGCGTCTTCGGCGGTTACGCCCGCATACTCCACCATATTCCTGACCGCAGCATCCAGCGACAGCGTGCTGCCCGCCAGCCCGCCGGAGCCGGTTCGAACCACGCCGTTTTGCATCGAGACCTCTTCGCCACAAAGCGTATACCGTCCGTCCGGCATACCTGCCGCCTGCATGGCATCGGTAATCAGCACCACGCGCTCCTGCGCGCAGCAGCAGCATAAGCGCAGCGCCCCCGGATGGACGTGGTGGCCGTCGGCAATCAGCTCCAGCCACGCCCTTTTGTCCGTAAGCCCTGCGCCGACCATGCCGGGCTCTCTGTGGTGCAGCCCCGTCATGCCGTTGTAGCAGTGAACCAGCCCGTCGGCACCCGCATCAAACGCGGCGAGAGTTTGCCGGTACGTGGCAGCGCTGTGGCCCAGCATCACGCGTATACCGCGCTGTTTAAGATGGCGAATCGCCTGCAGCGCGCCGGGTTTTTCTGGCGCGAGCGCCACCACCCGTAGCGTGCCCTGTGAAACGTCAGCCAGCCTGTCCAGCTCGGCGATATCCAGCTCCCTGAAGAGCTCCGGCGGATGCGCCCCTTTGTTCTGCGGCGTAAAGTACGGTCCTTCCAGATAGCTGCCCAGGATCTGCGCGCCGGGACCGCCGGACTGAGTGCGCCGGGCGATACGTATCAGCGCGGCGTGGATACTCTCCAGCGGCGCGGTCACGGTGGTGGGCAGAAATGCGCCCACGCCTTCGCGGGCTTTATGCATTGCCAGAGTATCCAGCACGCCGGGCGCATCATCCATGACGTCCACGCCCGCGCCGCCGTGGACGTGCGTATCGATATAGGCCGGGCAAAGCAGCTCCGCATCCCGCGTCGTAACGCCCGCCGGGATGGGTTCAATCGCCGCAACCGCACCGCTTTCAATGCGTAGCTGGTGGTCGTCCAGCCAGCCCTGTTCGGTAAGGATCCGTCGCGCGCGCAGCAGCTGGCTCATATCCCTTCCTCAGCAGGGGCTTCCTCGCGACAGCGCCCCAGCTCGTCCACCAGGCTCGTCAGGCCGCGGTGTCCGCACTCCAGCGCCTGCAGACGAAACGCTTCGCTGCTTAATCCGTCGCGCTCCAGCACCATCTCCAACAGCAGCTGCAGGTTGGTGCCGGTGATCACTTCGCGGCCCGGCCTTTGCATCGCGAGCGTTGACGCCACGCGGAACGGCGTTCCGCCGAGCAGGTCGGTGAGAAACACAATATCGTGCTGCGCATCGAGTTCGCTCACCGCCTGCTCAAGCTGAGCGGTCAGCCGCGCGGTGGTAGAGGTTTCAGGAAAATCGATGGCGATAAACTGCGGCTGCTCGCCGAGGATCTGCTTCATCGCCTGCTCAAGCCCGCTGGCAAACCCGCCGTGACCCGTCAAAATAATGCCTAACATCGCAACCTCTTTGCTTTTACAGGAAGTGACAGAATTTACCGACAACGCCCAGCAGCACGGTGATACCGATTAGCCGCAGCGGGCTCCAGCCGCGGCGTACCAGCCAGAACATCGTCAGGGTGTAGACAAGCGGCAGGAACGCGGGCATCAGCTTGTCGATGACGTCGGCCTGCAGTTTGACGACCGCATCACCCGCCTTGATTTCGAGCGTGGTATTGAGGCGGACGTAGGTTGCCACCAGCGCGCCGATCACCGTCATCCCCACGATAGACGCTGCGTGGCCAACCTTTTTGGTGTTGGCTTTAATCAGCGGAATGGCCGCGACGCCCATCCGGTAAGCGTAATGCGCCAGGCCAAAACGCAGGCCGAGGTGTACCACGTTAAACAGCACGATAAAGACCACCGCGCCCAGAATCGATCCTTGCAGCGCCAGGCTGGCACCAATACCGCCGCAGATGGGCAGCAGGGTTAGCCAGAACATGGCGTCGCCAATGCCGCCGAGCGGCGCGCCGACGGCAATTTTGGTGCTCTGGATGCTGTTCACATCCTGCTTGGATCGCTCCATCGCCAGAATGATGCCGATAACAAAGGTCACCAGGAACGGGTGGGTGTTAAAGAAGCCCATATGGCCTTTCATCGCCCGCGCCAGGTCCCGCTTGTTGGTGTGGATCTTTTTCAACGCGGGCAGCAGCCCGTACAGCCAGCCGGAGGCCTGCATACGTTCGTAGTTAAACGAGGCCTGCAGCAGCATGGAACGCCAGGCCACGCGGTTAATATCCTTTTTCGTCAGTTCGGCACCGATGTTTTGGTCTTCGTAGACGTTTTCATTCACGCCGGTCAGCAGCGTCTCTTCGCTTTCAGACACGCCCGGCAGGGTGGTTTGGTTAGATGCCATCTTCGAATTCCTCTTTCTGGGCTGCGGGAGCCGTCGGTTCAGGTGATTTACGCATCAGGTCGATCAGCGCCATGGCCAGCGCGGCCGCCGCAATCGCCAGCACCGGAAGCTTGAGCCAGGCGGCGGCGACAAAACCGATAATGAAGTAAGGGATGTAGACGTTTTTCATCATGATCTTCAGCAGCACGGCGAAGCCGATGGCTGGCATGATGCCGCCCGCGACGCCGAGGCCGTCAATCAGACGCGCTGGCAGAACGTCAATGGCGGTTTTCGCATGTTCCGCACCGAAGTAGATCGGCAGGAACGCGCACAGAAAATAGAAGATGCCGAGCGCCAGCAGCGCAAGATAGTTAACCCGTTCAATACCGTGAGTATCTGCATTGGCCGCCATGCGGTCGCAGCGCGACATGACGCCGGACATCACCGAGAAGAGGAACGTAATCCCCATCTGAACCGCAACGGCAAACGGCACGGCGACGCCAACCGCTACTTCTGGCTTCACACCGGTGCTGATGGCAAAGGCGGTACCCACGATGGTGCCGATAATGACGTTTGGCGGCTGGGCACCGGCGAGCGGGGCCAGCCCCATCCAGACCAGCTCTAACGTACCGCCGGTCAAAATGCCGGTGTGCAGATCGCCCAGAATCAGGCCGACCAGCGGCCCGAGTACCACCGGGCGGTGCATGTGCGTTAACCCGTTAAACATATCCAGACCGGCGATAAAGGCGAGTATGCCTAACCCCAGCGCCTGCAACAGACTGATTTCCATTGTGAATCCCTCAGAGCAGTTTAAAGAGATCCAAAGCAGTTTCTGTTGGAACGCCCTGAACGAAGCATTCCACACCGGCCGCTTTCAGGCCGTTGAACGCGGCGATATCGTTCGTGTCGACAGAGACCGTTTTGGCAATTTGTTGTTTGCCACTGGCGTAGTGCATGTTTCCGACGTTAATACGGGTGATGGGCACGCCGCCCTCAACCAGCTTCAGAAAATCGGCGGGTGATTTGCAGACCAGCAGGATTTTCTGGCGGTCAGCGGCGCGATGAATGTTGTCGATGACCTTTTGCAGCGACCAGAAGCGCACGGCGATCCCTTCCGCGAGCACCATTTCCATCAGGTTCTGTTGAACCGGATCCTCAGCGACCTCATCGTTAGCGACCAGCACCAGGTTTGCCCCCGCAAACCCCACCCACTGCACGCCCACCTGACCGTGGATCAGGCGTTCGTCGATGCGGCATAAGACAATGTTTGGCATAGCGGTTTCCTCTTTTTTAATTATGCGTTTTGAGTCGTTACGCCTTCGCAGGCGGCGTGGTACTGCTGGAGTATGTCCTGAATGTGGTCGATGATGAGTTCCCGTGGCGTTGACTTGAGAGCGCCCTCGCGAACTTTGCCGTACTGCAACGGCAGGTACTGGCTGATCAGCGGCAGAGGAATAGGCTCGTCAGCCAGGTTACGCACCAGCCGTTCAAAGGCGTCGTCGATCTGGCTGTCCGGCCAGTAGTAGCGCACGCGGTCTGAGTAGCTGTAGCCGCGCGCCAGGCGACGCGCGTTGCCGTCACCGTGGTAATGGCTTTGCCAGTATTCCGGGCGATCGAGCATGACGTTTTCCAGCACGTGACGCAGGCCGGAGCTGGCTTTTGCCGGCAGCAGCTCCTCTTCTATGGCGGCCAGCGAGAACAGCGCTTCGCGCAGGGCGAAGGTCAGGGCGGGGCCAACTTTCAGAATCGCAAAGTGATCGTTGACCAGCTGACGCAGCGCCTGCGGCGTCTGGTAGTCGGTGGAGTGCGCTTCAAACACCAGCGTATCGTAGGCTTCAACCATTTTGCTCAGGGCAACGGCTTTCTGCGGCTGATAGTCGCAGACGTGCGCGTGGTCGAACTCCACGCCAGGCTGGACCACCAGGCCAATAATGCGCGGCCAGATGTCGCTCAAGCCTTCCTTTTCGAACGCGTGGCGGTGCGCTTCAAGCGTGGCGCGTGCCGCGTCCGGCGTGGTGACGGCAAGTTCTGTGAGCGTCTCGTGCGCGCCACCGGGAACCGGCACTTCCGTGCCGATAACGTAGACCAGATCGGATTCACCAAACTGCTCGCGACAGGTCGCTTCGGCAATCTTCGCCAGGCGTGCGGCGCGACCGGCGACGATCGCATCGGTCAGGGGAACCGGATCGTCCTCGCAGGACATGCTGCAGTCGAGGTGGATCTTTTTGAATCCGGCAGAAACATAGCTTTTGATCAGATCGTCGGCGTTCGCCATCGCCTGTTCTGCAGGGAGATTTTGCCAGCGGTTAGGGCCCAAATGATCGCCGCCGAGGATCAGCTGTGACGTCGGGAAACCGAGCGAATCGGCAAGCTGGCAGACAAATCCGTAAAAATCCGCAGGCGTCATGCCGGTATAGCCGCCAAACTGATCCACCTGGTTGGAGGTGGCCTCGATCAGCAGCGGCGAATGATGCGAATGCGCGTAACGAATGGCAGCTTCAAGTACCAGCGGATGTGCGGAACAGACGGCATAGATCCCGTTTGAATTCCCTCGTTTATGTTGTTCCACCATTTCTGTCAGATGTTTCACTTTCCTCTCCATTTCGGATGGTAATGACACTTGTCTTTCGTTTTGTTTCATTTAATCCTGCATCATGGTGATATAAAAATAAAACGAAAGATAATAGATTTCCGATCTGTTTCACAAAAGAAACATAATGAAAGGTTTCAGCTCCGTGTTGGCTTGCTTCTGGACGTAAGGCGGGACTTGCATTCCCGGAAAAGAAAGGCCTTAATAGGCAAAACGAAATGAAACGAAAGACTATTTATTAAGGAGCTCGTATGAGCAGCACCGATTCATCCGCGGAAAAGCGCATCACCGGTACCAGTGAAAGGCGAGAGCAGATCATTCAGCGGTTGCGGGCGCAGGGAAGCGTGCAGGTTAACGACCTGTCTCATCTGTACGGCGTATCGACGGTGACGATCCGCAACGACCTGGCGTTCCTGGAGAAGCAGGGCATTGCCGTTCGCGCTTACGGTGGGGCATTGATATGCGAAGGCAACATGCCGGGCGCTGAGCCTTCCGTGGAGGATAAAAGCTCGCTGAATACGGCGGTGAAGCGCAGCATCGCACAGGCCGCTGCCGCGCTGGTCAAACCCGGGCACCGTATTATTCTGGACTCCGGCACCACGACGTTTGAAATCGCCCGCATGCTGCGCCAGCACACGGACGTCATTGCGATGACCAACGGGATGAACGTGGCGAATGCGTTGCTGGAAGCGGAAGGGGTGGAATTGCTGATGACCGGCGGGCATCTGCGCCGTCAGTCGCAATCTTTCTACGGTGACCAGGCAGAACAGTCGCTACAGAATTACCATTTTGACCTGCTGTTCCTGGGCGTTGACGCCATCGATCTCGATCGCGGCGTGAGCACGCACAACGAGGATGAAGCCCGTCTGAACCGCAAAATGTGCGAGGTGGCGGAGCGCATTATCGTTGTCACTGACTCCAGCAAATTTAACCGCTCAAGCCTGCATAAAATCATTGATACGCAAAGGATTGATATGATTATTGTCGATGAAGGCATTCCGGCGGAGAGCCTGGACGGGCTGCGGAAAAGCGGGATTGATGTGGTGTTGGTTTAAGGTTTTTACCCTCTCCCCTATGGGGAGAGGGCAGGGTAAGGGGAAGTCACGTCACCGGTGCCGGGTTAAACACCGCCAGCTGATTATGCAGCCCCCACTGGTCGGAGAACGTTTTCTTCCGTCCGCTGGCGACATCCAGAATGAAGTGGAACAGTTTCCAGCCCACGTCCTCAATACTCTCTTCTCCGGTGGCGATGGTGCCCGCGTTGATGTCCATCAAGTCATACCAGCGGTTTGCCAGCTCGGTGCGGGTCGCCATCTTGATTACCGGCACCGCCATCAGGCCGTACGGCGTGCCGCGCCCGGTGGTAAAGACCTGCACCGTAATGCCGGACGCCACCTGCTGCGTGCCGCAGACGAAGTCGCTGGCAGGCGTTGCCGCGTAAATCAGGCCGCGTTTCGTCGGGCGCTGGCCCGGAGAGAGCACTTCCACAATCGCGCTCTGGCCGGATTTGGCAATCGACCCGAGGGCTTTTTCCACCACGTTTGCCAGGCCGCCTTTTTTGTTGCCCGGAGACGGGTTGGCGCTGCGGTCGGTTTTGCCCATATCGAGATAGCTATCGTACCAGGCCATTTCCTCGAGCAGGCGCTTGCCCACCTCTTCATTCACGGCGCGTGGCGTCAGCAGATGGATGGCGTCACGCACTTCGGTCACCTCGGAGAACATCACCGTGGCGCCGCAGCGCACGAACAGATCGGATGCATAGCCCACCGCCGGGTTGGCCGTCACGCCGGAGAAGGCATCGCTGCCGCCGCACTGGGTGCCCACTACCAGTTCCGAGGCCGGGCACGTTTGGCGCTGGCGCCGGTTGAGTTTGTCGAGATGACGCTCTGCCACCTGCAGAATATCGTCGACCATTGAGCGGAACCCAACGTGGCGTTCGTCCTGCAGGCGCACGATGCTGGCCTCGTCTACCGGAATGGCTTTGACATCTTCAGTGCCCTGCAGCAGGCGCTCGGGCTGCAATTTTTCACACCCCAGACCGATGACCATCACCTCGCCGCCAAAGTTCGGATTCAGTGCGATATTGTGAATGGTACGGATAGGCACCACGGCAGCGGGTGCGTTAATCGCCACGCCGCAGCCGTAGAGGTGGTTCAGGCCTACCACGCCGTCGACGTTCGGGTATTTCGGCAGCAGATCGCGTTCGATGATTTTCACCACATAATCCACGACGCCCGCCACGCAGTGTACGCTGGTGGTAATGCCGAGCAGGTTCTTGGTGCCGACGCTGCCGTCCGCGTTGCGGTAGCCTTCGAAGGTATAGCCCTCCAGCGGAGGAAGCGGTTCCGGCACGCGGGTCGCCAGCGGAAGCGTGTTCAGCGGCGGCGCTTCAGGCAGCGCCACCAGAGACTCCTCAACCCAGCTACCCTGTGGTATAGAGCGAACGGCATAGCCGATGACTTCACCGTAACGTACGATTTCGCTATTATCAGGGATATCCACCAGCGCCACCTTATGCCCCTGCGGAATATGCTCAATCAATTCCAGCCCGTCCGGGAAGCGGGTGCCCGCTTTTAAGCCATTATCGTTGACAATAATCGCCACATTATCGGTGTCGTGTACTTTTATATAAAACGCCGTCGGCGATGCCTGTCGAATTTCAATGTCGGCCATTGTTCAGTATTCTCCAGCAAAGTGTCTGATAATAATTCCAGCCAATTTTCTAATGGTAGAAATAAATACGCGGCTTTCAGAATTAAAGCATGTCAGCATAGGGGGCATGAAAATGTGATCGCGATCGCTCCCGAACCGGTAATCCCTGATTCTGTGCATTAGCGCCCAGTGCTTTGTGCATATGCAAAAATTTTTATCAAAATGTATCGCAATGCTTGAGCGTTACAACAATGTGTGGTCGTGGATTGCGTCTTATACTGAATGACGATTTTATAACGCCAAAATACGTCAGAATAATAAATATAATGCTGGCGCGGTGTCTGAATAAATAAAATGATACTGAAAAAGGCTGCGGAATAAAAAAGGTAAATACGATGAGTAACGATATCTTCCCGAATAAATTTAAAGCGGCCCTCGCGGCGCACCAGATTCAAATTGGCTGCTGGTCCGCGCTGGCAAACCCAATCAGTACCGAAGTGCTGGGCCTGGCCGGTTTCGACTGGCTGGTGCTGGACGGCGAACATGCGCCGAACGATATCAGCACGTTTATTCCGCAGCTGATGGCGCTGAAAGGCAGCCACAGCGCCCCGGTAGTGCGTGTACCCACCAATGAGCCGGTGATTATCAAGCGTCTGCTGGATATTGGTTTCTACAATTTCCTGATCCCGTTTGTGGAGACGGAAGAACAAGCGGCGCTGGCCGTAGCCTCAACGCGCTATCCGCCAGAAGGGATCCGCGGCGTTTCCGTTTCGCATCGCGCCAATATGTTTGGCACCGTGCCGGACTACTTCGCGCAGTCTAATAACAACATCACCATTCTGGTTCAGATCGAGAGCCAGCAGGGCGTTGATAACGTCGACGCGATTGCAGCCACAAACGGTGTGGACGGTATCTTCGTCGGCCCAAGCGATCTGGCTGCCGCCTTTGGCCATCTGGGTAACGCCAGCCACCCTGACGTGCAGCGCGCGATCCAGCACATCTTTGCCCGCGCTAAAGTACACGGCAAACCGTGCGGCATTCTGGCGCCGGTTGAGGCTGATGCCCGTCGCTATCTGGAGTGGGGAGCCACGTTTGTTGCCGTCGGCAGCGACCTCGGCGTATTCCGCTCGGCTACGCAGAAATTAGCGGACACTTTTAAAAAATAACCATCATTGAGGAAACAGATTATGACGCTGAAAGTGGGTTTTATTGGCCTGGGGATCATGGGTAAACCAATGAGTAAGAACCTCATCAAAGCGGGTTACTCACTGGTGGTATCCGATCATAATTCGCAGGCCGTGGCTGAGGTAATGGCGGCTGGCGCAGAAACGGCCACCACCGCCAGAGCCATTGCCGAGCAGTGCGATGTCATCATCACCATGCTGCCAAACTCCCCGCATGTTAAAGAGGTCGCGCTGGGTGAAAACGGCATTATCGACGGTGCGAAGCCGGGCCTGGTACTGATTGATATGAGCTCTATTGCGCCGCTCGCAAGCCGTGAAATCAGCGAGGCGTTAAAAGCGAAGGGCGTCGATATGCTAGATGCGCCGGTCAGCGGCGGTGAGCCGAAAGCGATCGACGGCACGCTGTCGGTGATGGTCGGCGGCGATAAAGCTGTATTCGATAGATTTTACGACCTGATGAAAGCCATGGCGGGCTCCGTGGTGCATACCGGGGACATCGGGGCGGGTAACGTGACCAAGCTGGCAAATCAGGTTATTGTGGCGCTGAACATTGCCGCCATGTCCGAAGCGCTGACGCTGGCAACCAAAGCGGGCGTCAATCCGGATCTGGTCTATCAGGCCATTCGCGGTGGTCTGGCGGGCAGTACCGTGCTGGATGCCAAAGCGCCGATGGTCATGGATCGTAATTTCAAACCCGGTTTCCGCATCGACCTGCATATCAAAGATCTGGCGAACGCGCTGGATACGTCACACGGCGTGGGCGCACAGCTGCCGCTGACCGCGGCGGTCATGGAGATGATGCAGGCGCTGCGTGCCGATGGCCTGGGCACGGCCGATCACAGCGCGATTGCATGCTACTACGAAAAACTGGCGAAGGTGGAAGTGGCGCGTTAATCACGCCTTGCCCACACCTTAGGGTGACAGTGGCGCGTTAATCACGCCTTGCCCACACCTTAGGGTGACAGCGGCGCGCAAACCCTCTATACTGCGCGCCGAAGCTGACCAGACAGTCGCCGCTTCGTCGTCGTCCCTTTCGGGGGAGACGGGCGGAGGGGAGGAAAGTCCGGGCTCCATAGGGCAGGGTGCCAGGTAACGCCTGGGGGGGAAACCCACGACCAGTGCAACAGAGAGCAAACCGCCGATGGCCCGCGCAAGCGGGATCAGGTAAGGGTGAAAGGGTGCGGTAAGAGCGCACCGCGCGGCTGGTAACAGTCCGTGGCACGGTAAACTCCACCCGGAGCAAGGCCAAATAGGGGTTCACAAGGTACGGCCCGTACTGAACCCGGGTAGGCTGCTTGAGCCAGTGAGCGATTGCTGGCCTAGATGAATGACTGTCCACGACAGAACCCGGCTTATCGGTCAGCTTCAACTTCTTCTAAAACGATCGTTGATGTGTCTCAGGTGTAAAAAATGGGATGCATCAGCGGTTGTCTTTTTTCCTGCCCTCCATTACGTATACCTATTGAGTAATACCTGATTAAGTTTTACTTAAGTCTGATGTTTCTTGTTTGAGAGATTATTGCTTGTAAACTGTCCAGCATTGTTATTTCCATAACAAGTAGAGGGACTTATGGCAACAGGTTATTATCTGCGGGTTGGAGACCAAACTACCTGTGGTGGCAAAATCTTAACCGGAACCCCGGTAATAGATTGGTACGGTGCTAACGCTGCGCGCGAAGGCGATTTTGTTTCTTGTGGAAAAAATCCAGGTGTTTCCTACAAAATTATCGGGGGCACAGAGGGATTTTTGGACAAAACGCAGCAGTTAGCCGGAACATTGGATAGTATCAGCTCCTGCCCGTGCAAGGCGAAGTTCATTCCTTCCATTCCGGACTGTTATGAAAAAGAAAATGTATCTTCGTCAAGACGTTCAAATGTAGCGGCAGCGTCCCCAGTCGCACTGATGCCAAAACTTCGTTCAGAGCCGGAACCAGAACAGCACGCCCAGACCGCGAAAAAGAAAACAGGAATAGACGCAGGTTTTGCCATTATCCCCTATGGTGGCACTACGGAAGCCTGGCAACGTCTGTTGTTCACAGAGAGCCCACCTGCAGGTGTAAAAGAACTCTTTGCCGCGCTGAACGGCCGGGATGAAAGATATAAAGCCGGTTCTATTATGCTGGTGGTTGACCCTGATAAGCAGGACAGCGAACAAATTGCACATATGCAGACCGCGAAAGCGCGAGTTGATGCAGCGTTAGCTCCTCTCTCCATTCAGCAAGCCAACTTTCTCTACAAGTACAAAGACACCATTGAGATGTTCGCTGCTGCTGCCAGTACGGCGAGCGATACTTATGGATACTCAGGACAAGCAACCGAAGCCGCGAAAGGGTATTTTGAACAGGTAGAAAAAATCCTTGTCGAGATAGAGAAAACCTACACGAACCAGTACATCACCAGTGGCACACTGATCGGTGAACAATTCTTTGTTGAGCGCCGTCGCCTGTTCGGGCAACTCGATAGCGTGCTGAAGATGTTCATGAAGCATCGTTTCATGTTCAATGAATACACCGACCTTAAAAGCGCCCTCGGCCTTTCCAGCCGTTCAATCACTCACCGCTGGAATGAAACAGGCATTAGCGATATAGAGGGTTACGCCACCCACATTGAGAAGCTGGCGAAGTACGTCAAGTGGATGGAAACAGCCGGGAAGATCGGCATTGGTCTGTCTGCCTTTGATACAGCCGCAAAGATCATCGAAGCCTGCAGCGTGGGCCGAGATTGAGCGAAAACGTCGTTTACCTCTATTGGAGAGTTTTCCGGTAGCCTGATCGGCGGTGCGATAGCTGGAAAAATTGCGGGTACAGCCGCAGCAAATACCGTCTGTGCGATAGTGCTTGGCGCTGCAACCATAGAAGCCGCAGGTGCCGGAGCATTACTTTGTACGCTTGGTGTAAATGGCGCTATTGCATATGGGAGCGATAAAGCCACATCCGCGTTCGGTGGCTTCGTTGGTGAATCGCTATATGAGGTTACAAGCAATGACCATTGATGACCTACTTAGCGCCAAGGCAACAGTAATTATTGGTGCACTTGCTTTCGGCTTCGGTATAGCCAGTATCATAGCCTCAGTTCTGAACAGGGATAGATTTAAAGAGATCTGCATCCTGTACAAAGAAAGATACGGTAGTTTGCCTGATGCTGTATTGCTGTTCGAGAACGTCAACACGCTCTATGTCAAAGTGGCATACAGCACAAAAGTGAGTTTTATATACATGCCGCTGTTGTGGAATAAAAGCTCAATCCTGACCAAAAACGATGACAAGGACTTTATTCGTGGGCTACCAAAACGGCTTATTGGCCCATTCTACGCGGAGATATACCTGGCGGTTGTCAGTCTGTTGTTTTTTATCGTTGGTGTATTACAAATGTTAGCAATTAGGCATGGTTGGGTGTGAAAGGAGCTTTACTCGGTGGACTTTGCACTGTAACACAAACTGCGATACAGACTGCGACACAAGACAACTCCAGCGCCGCAGATGCCTGACGTATGGATGAACGAAGCCGCCTTATCGGTCAGCTTCAACTTCTTAAAAAACCCCGCTTCGGCGGGGTTTTTGCTTTCAGGGTGTTGTAGGTCGGGTAAGCGCAGCGCCACCTCAATTCTCATATTTGCGACATTAAGCACATTTCACTATTTTTATCCCTTCAGTATCGCTCCCGCGTCTGTAGACGATCGCCATCACAAAATTTCACGCTAAAAAACGCACGATTTTCAGTATTGATAATTTGTTATGATTGTTACCTTAATGATCGCGAATCTTTTCTCGTTTGATATGCATATATTGAAATCAAATACATTTCTCCCGTGAATATGTGACGTATTCCACTCTTTTCTGCCAGCCTGAAAATTCGCGTCGTAAAAATTTGATAAATTGAAAGAATGTTTCAAACAAATAGCGGTTATTTATTGGCCTTTAATTGCCTGAAATATCGTCTTTATTGATTTTTTCCGGACGGTAAAATTTATCCGGGTTATCGCCATAAAATAAATTTATTACCGCTATTTTTGTTGATCAATATCAGCGTAGTGGCGTATTTATCCTATGGTATTCGTTTGATAAATAACTGTTTTATTTGTTTTTTGAGGTGTGGGTAAAGGGGGCTGGAAAGCAAATTGTGAGTAACAGCACATACCCCTTCAAACATTATTGAGTAGAATTCACCCCGTCATAGGGAAATAAGTGCAGAATATTATGAACACTATTATTCTACCGAAAACACAGCACCTCGTGGTATTTCAGGAAGTCATTAAAAGTGGCTCCATAGGTTCTGCAGCAAGACAGCTGGGCCTGACTCAACCCGCCGTCAGCAAAATCATCAGCGATATTGAGTCCTACTTCGGCGTGGAAGTGATGGTGCGTAAAAACACCGGCGTAAAACTCACTGCCGCGGGCCAGGTTCTGCTCTCGTACTCTGAGTCGATCACCCGCGAAATGAAAAATATGGTGAGTGAGATTAACAGCCTGAGTTTCAGCACCGTTATGGACGTTTCCTTTGGTTACCCGTCGCTGATCGGCTTTACCTTCCTGTCTGAGATGATCAAAAAATTCAAGGAAGTGTTCCCGAAAGCACGCGTCTCGATGTATGAAGCCCAGCTCTCCTCTTTCCTGCCGGCCATTCGCGACGGTCGTCTGGATTTCGCTATCGGCACGCTGAGTGATGAAATGCTGTTGCAGGATCTGCACGTCGAACCGCTGTTTGAGTCCGAGTTTGTGCTGGTCGCCAGCAAAACGCGAACGTGCACCGGCCCGACGACACTGGCATCGCTCACGCACGAGCAGTGGGTGATGCCGCAAACCGATATGGGCTACTACAAAGAACTTCTGACCACCCTGCAAGACAACCACATCAGCATCGAAAACATCGTCCAGACCGATTCCGTCGTCACCATTTATAACCTTGTCCTGAATGCCGATTATCTGACGGTCATTCCCCGCGACATGATTGCACCGTTCGGTTCTGACCAGTTTATAGTGCTGCCAGTGGAAGATGAATTACCCGTGGCGCGTTATGCTGCCGTGTGGTCAAAAAATTACAGGATTAAAAAATCGGCGTCAGTATTAGTTGAGCTGGCAAAACAATATTCGTCGATGAATATCGAAAGACGACGATGAATAATTAGCACCCATTTTAAAAACACCCAGAGCGTTAACGTGTTAACGCGCTGATACCCTGACTTTGCCTGAAAAGAATGAATTATTATAACGAGGATATTATGCATATTACCTACGATCTCCCGGTAACGATTGAAGATATTCAGGACGCCAGAAAACGACTGGCAGGAAAAATATATAAAACCGGTATGCCACGTTCGAATTACCTGAGCGAACGCTGTAAGGGTGAAATATTCCTGAAGTTTGAGAACATGCAGCGTACCGGCTCGTTTAAGATCCGCGGCGCGTTTAACAAGTTAAGCTCGCTGACCGACGCTGAAAAACGCAAAGGCGTTGTCGCCTGCTCCGCGGGGAACCACGCGCAGGGGGTGTCCCTCTCCTGCGCCATGCTCGGCATCGACGGCAAAGTAGTGATGCCGATGGGCGCGCCGAAATCCAAGGTTGCCGCTACCCGCGACTACTCCGCAGAAGTCGTGCTGCACGGTGAAAACTTCAACGACACCATCGCCAAAGTCAGCGAAATCGTCGAGATGGAAGGGCGTATTTTTATTCCCCCTTACGACGATGCCAAAGTGATCGCCGGGCAGGGCACCATCGGTCTTGAAATTCTCGAAGATTTATACGACGTGGATAACGTCATTGTGCCTATCGGTGGTGGCGGTTTAATTGCCGGGATTGCGACGGCAATTAAATCCATCAACCCCACCATTAATATCATCGGCGTGCAGTCAGAAAATGTTCACGGCATGGCGGCATCGTATCAGGCCGGAGAAATAATGAGCCATCGCGTTACCGGCACGCTGGCCGACGGCTGTGACGTTTCTCGTCCCGGTAATTTACCGTTCGAAATTGTTCGCGAGCTGGTTGATGACATTGTGCTGGTCAGCGAAGACAACATTCGCGACAGCATGATCGCGCTTATTCAGCGAAATAAAGTGGTGACGGAAGGCGCGGGCGCCCTGGCCTGTGCCGCGTTATTAAGCGGCAAGCTTGACCACTATATTCAGGGTCGTAAAACCGTCTGCATTATTTCCGGCGGCAATATCGATCTCTCCCGTGTTTCCCAAATTACCGGCTTCGTTGACGCATAAAGGTGACCTATGAGCAACACAGAAAGCATTATCGTTGGCCAGACAAAAACGTCCTCCTGGCGTAAGTCTGATACCACCTGGACGCTTGGCCTGTTTGGTACCGCCATTGGCGCAGGCGTGCTGTTCTTCCCCATTCGCGCAGGCTTTGGTGGATTGATCCCTATCCTGCTGATGCTGGTTCTCGCGTTCCCGATTGCGTTTTACTGCCACCGCGCGCTGGCGCGTTTGTGTCTGTCCGGCAGCAACGTCTCCGGCAACATCACCGAAACGGTGGAAGAGCACTTTGGTAAGACCGGTGGGGTGCTGATCACTTTCCTCTACTTCTTCGCCATTTGCCCGCTGCTGTGGATTTACGGCGTCACCATTACCAACACCTTTATGACTTTCTGGGAAAACCAGCTCCAGCTGCCTGCGCTGAACCGCGGCGTGGTGGCGCTGTTCCTGCTGCTGCTGATGGCCTTTGTTATCTGGTTTGGTAAAGACCTGATGGTGAAGGTCATGAGCTTCCTGGTGTTCCCGTTTATCGCCAGCCTGGTGCTGATTTCCCTGTCGCTGATCCCTTACTGGAACTCGGCGGTGATCGACCAGGTCAACCTGAGCGATATCGCCTTTACCGGTCATGACGGCATTCTGGTCACGGTGTGGCTGGGTATCTCCATCATGGTCTTCTCCTTCAACTTCTCGCCTATCGTCTCCTCGTTTGTGGTCTCCAAGCGCGAAGAGTACGAACCTGAGTTCGGTAAAGAGTTCACCGAGCAGAAATGTTCCAAAATCATCGGTCGCGCCAGCCTGCTGATGGTGGCCGTGGTGATGTTCTTCGCCTTTAGCTGTCTGTTTACGCTCTCTCCGCAGAACATGGCGGACGCCAAGGCGCAGAACATTCCGGTGCTCTCCTACCTGGCGAACCACTTTGCGTCAATGTCCGGAACCAAATCGACGTTTGCGACGGTACTGGAATACGGTGCTTCCATCATCGCGCTGGTGGCTATCTTCAAATCCTTCTTCGGTCACTACCTGGGCACGCTGGAAGGGCTGAATGGCCTGATCCTTAAGTTCGGCTACAAGGGCGATAAGAAGAAAGTTTCTGTTGGCAAACTGAACACCATCAGCATGGTGTTCATCATGGGCTCCACCTGGGTTGTGGCCTACGCCAACCCGAACATTCTGGACCTTATTGAAGCCATGGGTGCGCCAATCATCGCCTCTCTGCTATGCCTGCTACCGATGTATGCCATCCGCAAGGCGCCTGCGCTGGCGAAATACAAAGGGCGTACCGAGAACATCTTCGTTACCGCGGTCGGCCTGCTGACCATTCTGAATATCGTTTACAAACTGTTCTAACCCATTGCTCAGGAAGAGCGGAGTCACATGATGATTGAGTTTCCGGTTGTACTGGTTATTAACTGCGGATCGTCCTCTGTTAAGTTTTCGGTGCTCGACGCCAGCAGCTGCGATGCCCTGATGACGGGCATTGCAGACGGGATCAACACCGAGAAGGCCTTTATTTCCGTGAACGGGGGTGAGCCGGCCAGGCTGGCTCACCAGGACTACGAAGGGGCGCTGGCTGCCATCGCCCTGGAGCTGGAGAAGCGTAACCTGATGCGCAGCGTGGCCCTAATTGGCCACCGCATTGCGCACGGCGGCGACCTCTTCAGCGAGTCGACCCTGATCACGGAAGAGGTGATAGAGCAGATCCGCCAGGTCTCCCCGCTGGCGCCACTGCATAACTACGCCAACCTGAGCGGCGTGGAAGCCGCGGAGCGCCTGTTCCCGGGCGTGCAGCAAGTGGCGGTATTTGATACCAGCTTCCACCAGACGCTGCCGCCGCAGGCGTATCTGTACGGATTGCCGTACCGCTATTTTGAAGCGCTGGGCGTGCGCCGCTACGGCTTCCACGGCACCTCTCACCGCTACGTGGCCGCGCAGGCGCATACGCTTCTCGGGCTGTCCCCCGATGACAGCGGCCTGGTGATTGCCCATCTCGGCAACGGGGCGTCCATCTGCGCGGTGCGCAACGGCGAAAGCGTCGATACCTCGATGGGGATGACGCCGCTGGAAGGGCTGGTAATGGGGACGCGCTGCGGCGACGTGGACTTCGGCGCGATGGCGTGGATTGCCCAGCAGACCGGGCAGTCGTTCGAGGATCTGGAGCGCGTGGTCAATAAAGAGTCCGGGTTGCTGGGGATCTCCGGCATCTCCTCCGATTTACGCGCGCTGGAGAAAGCCTGGCACGAAGGCAATGAGCGGGCACAGCTGGCTATCCATACCTTCGTTCACCGCATTGCGCGACATATCGCCGGGCACGCGGCGTCGCTGCACCGCCTGGATGGGGTGGTCTTTACCGGCGGCATTGGCGAAAACTCGAAGCTTGTCCGCGCGCTGGTGGCGGAACATCTGAACGTATTCGGCATCCGCCTCGACGACGCCAAAAATGCCCTGCCGGGCAGCGCGGGTGAGCGCGTGATCTCCACCGAGTCGTCCCGCGTGGCCTGCGCGGTTATCCCTACCAACGAAGAAAAAATGATCGCGCTGGACGCCCTCCGTCTTGGGAAGGTTACTCCGGCCGCGGCTTACGCCTGATAAAGCGAGAAACACATGAAAGTAACAATCGATACGAGCGTCGCGCCCTACAGCGACGCATGGGCCGGGTTTCGCGGTGAAGAATGGAAAAACGCCGTCAACGTCCGCGATTTTATTCAGCATAACTACACCCCTTATGAAGGCGATGAAGCTTTCCTCGCGCAGGCGACGCCAGCAACGACGGCGCTATGGCAGAAGGTAATGGTCGGCATTCGCCAGGAGAACGCCACCCACGCCCCGGTGGATTTTGACACCAACATTGCCACCACTATTACGGCCCACGGGCCGGGCTATATCGACCAGGATCTGGAGACGATCGTCGGTCTGCAAACCGATAAGCCGCTCAAGCGCGCGCTCCATCCGTACGGCGGGATCAACATGATCCGCAGCTCGTTCGAAGCCTATGGCCGGGAGATGGATCCGCAGTTCGAGTACCTGTTTACCGACCTGCGCAAAACCCACAACCAGGGCGTGTTTGACGTCTACTCCCCTGAGATGATGCGCTGTCGTAAATCCGGCGTGCTGACCGGTCTGCCGGACGGCTACGGGCGCGGACGCATCATCGGCGACTATCGCCGCGTGGCGCTGTACGGGATCGCTTATCTGGTGCGCGAGCGTGAACTCCAGTTTACGGATCTGCAGGGCAGGCTGGAGCGCGGTGAAGATCTGGAGGCGACGATCCGCCTGCGTGAAGAGCTGGCGGAGCACAAGCGCGCGCTGCTGCAGATCCAGCAGATGGCGGCGAACTATGGCTTTGATATCTCGCGCCCGGCGATGAACGCCCAGGAAGCGGTGCAGTGGGTCTATTTTGCCTACCTTGCCGCGGTGAAATCCCAGAACGGCGGGGCGATGTCGCTGGGGCGCACGGCCTCGTTCCTCGATATCTACATTGAACGCGACATGCAGGCAGGAAGGCTGAATGAAGTCCAGGCGCAGGAGCTGATCGACCACTTCATCATGAAGATCCGCATGGTGCGCTTCCTGCGCACGCCGGAGTTCGACACGCTCTTCTCCGGCGATCCGATCTGGGCGACGGAAGTGATCGGCGGCATGGGGCTGGACGGGCGCACGCTGGTGACCAAAAACAGCTTCCGCTATCTGCACACGCTGCACACCATGGGGCCTGCGCCAGAGCCGAACCTGACGATCCTCTGGTCTGAACAACTGCCGATCGCGTTCAAGAAATACGCCGCGCAGGTGTCGATCGTCACCTCTTCGCTGCAGTATGAGAACGACGATCTGATGCGTGCGGACTTCAACAGCGACGACTACGCCATTGCCTGCTGCGTCAGCCCGATGGTGATCGGCAAGCAGATGCAGTTCTTTGGCGCGCGCGCCAACCTCGCCAAAACGCTGCTGTACGCGATCAACGGCGGGGTGGATGAGAAGCTGAAGATCCAGGTCGGCCCGAAAACCGAGCCGCTGCTGGATGACGTGCTGGATTACGACACCGTGATGGCGAGCCTCGATCACTTTATGGACTGGCTGGCGGTGCAGTACATCAGCGCCCTGAATCTCATTCACTACATGCATGATAAGTACAGCTACGAAGCCTCGCTGATGGCGCTGCACGACCGAGAGGTCTATCGTACCATGGCCTGCGGCATTGCCGGGCTGTCGGTAGCGGCGGATTCTCTGTCGGCCATTAAATATGCCACGGTGAAGCCGGTGCGCGACCATACCGGACTGGCGGTCGATTTCGTGATTGAAGGAGACTACCCGCAGTACGGCAACAACGACGACCGCGTGGACAGCATCGCCTGCGACCTGGTGGAGCGCTTTATGAAGAAAATTCAGGCGCTGCCAACCTACCGCAACGCGGTGCCAACCCAGTCGATCCTGACCATCACCTCCAACGTGGTTTACGGCCAGAAGACCGGGAACACGCCGGACGGACGCCGCGGCGGCACGCCGTTTGCGCCAGGCGCGAACCCGATGCACGGTCGCGACAGAAAAGGGGCGGTGGCCTCGCTAACGTCTGTAGCCAAACTGCCGTTCACCTATGCGAAAGACGGGATCTCGTACACCTTCTCCATCGTGCCGCAGGCGCTGGGCAAGGACGAGCTGGTGCGCAAAACCAACCTGGTAGGGCTGCTGGACGGGTACTTCCACCACGAAGCGTCCATTGAGGGTGGGCAGCATCTGAACGTCAACGTCATGAACCGGGAAATGCTCCTTGATGCCATCGCGCATCCCGAGAATTACCCGAACCTGACGATCCGCGTGTCAGGCTATGCGGTGCGGTTTAACGCCCTGACGCGCGAGCAGCAGCAGGATGTGATTTCGCGAACGTTTACTCAATCTATCTAAAAATGAGTTCTCATGCCCCCTCAACGCAGGGGGCATTTTTTTGCCCGCTAAACATACAAAATTGTTTATATAATTACTGACACATATTCATCCGCTCTTGAAAAACAATACGCCTGCTTTTCCCTATAACAGCATGTAAGGACAGTAAGATGATGAAAATGACCCGTATTGCGCTGGTCGCCGCCTCGCTGGCAGTGTGCAGTTTTACGGCACAGGCCGCGAACGTTGAGGCTGCCCCGTCTCCATCGCAGGATCCGCTGGTACAGCACCTGAAGCTCAGCAATGAGCAGGTTAAGAAGATTGAAGATCTGCATAAGCAGCTGGAACAAAATGTCAGCAAGATCCCGATGACGGGCGTGAAGGACGGCGCGCTGATCGACATGTTCCAGGCGGGTAAATGGGACGAAAGCACGGTGAAAAGCCAGCTTACCGCCTTTAGTAAAATTGAAGAGCAGACCCGTTATTACCGCGTGAAATATTACTTCGACGTCAGCCAAGTATTGACGCCGGAACAGCGTAAGCAGATTAGAACCGACATGGCTAACGCGCTGGCTGAGTGATTTCCTACCCGCGCACGGCGCGGGTTTTTATTTCTTGATCGTCGTCACTTTTAGAAAAATAACGCATATTAAACCTTCAAAAAAGCAAAATTTCCCCCAGCTTTTGAAAATCCTTATAAAAATTGTGACTTTTTTCTCCCTCGCTCCGGATATGATTTTCTCACATCAACAATAAGCACCTGCTGCTCTCTGAATCGCAATCGCTGGCGATCGGAAACCTATAAAAACAACTGTTTACCCTACAAAATAAGCGAGTGCCCAATGGATACGGTAACAAACAGCAGTGTGATTGTGAGTGATTCCCCCGCGGCAAGGCGGGCGGGAATGAGCGAAAGCGAGTGGCAAGAGGCAATTAACTTCGACAGCACCGACACGGGCTGGGTCATCATGAGTATCGGGATGGCTATCGGCGCGGGGATAGTTTTTCTCCCCGTACAGGTAGGATTAATGGGGCTGTGGGTGTTTTTGCTCTCATCAATAATCGGCTATCCGGCCATGTATTTATTCCAGCGTCTGTTTATTAATACGCTGGCGGAATCGCCGGAGTGCAAAGATTACCCGAGCGTCATTAGCGGTTATTTGGGGAAGAACTGGGGCATCTTATTAGGCGCGCTCTATTTCGTGATGCTGGTGATCTGGATGTTTGTCTATTCCACGGCCATCACCAACGACAGCGCCTCGTATTTGCACACCTTCGGCGTGACCGACGGTTTGTTATCCGACAATCCGTTTTACGGTTTATGCCTGATCTGCATTCTGGTGGCCATTTCGTCGCGCGGTGAAAAGCTGCTGTTTAAAGTCTCCAGCCTGATGGTGCTGACCAAGCTGTTTGTGGTGGCGGCGCTGGGGCTGTCGATGATTGGGCTCTGGCATCTGGCCAACGTGGGCATGCTGCCGCCTGCGGGGCTGCTGATTAAAAACGCCATCATTACGCTGCCCTTTACCTTAACCTCCATTCTGTTTATTCAGACCTTAAGCCCGATGGTGATCTCATATCGTTCACGTGAAAAATCCGTGGAGGTTGCGCGTCACAAGGCGCTGCGGGCGATGAATATTGCCTTTGGCATACTGTTTGTGACGGTCTTTTTCTACGCCGTCTCTTTCACCCTGGCGATGGGGCACGATGAGGCGGTTAAAGCCTACGAGCAGAACATTTCGGCTCTGGCGATTGCGGCGCAGTTTATCAGCGGTGACGGCGCGGGCTGGGTCAAAATTGTCAGCGTGATCCTCAATATTTTTGCCGTGATGACCGCGTTCTTCGGCGTTTACCTCGGCTTTCGCGAGGCTACGCAGGGTATCGTCATGAACATCCTGCGCCGCAAAATGCCGGCAGAGAAAATCAGTGAAAACGCCGTCCAGCGCGGAATTATGCTGTTCGCCATTCTGCTGGCCTGGAGCGCCATTGTCTTAAACGCGCCGGTGTTGAGCTTCACCTCCATTTGCAGCCCTATCTTCGGCATGGTGGGCTGCCTGATCCCTGCATGGCTGGTCTACAAGGTGCCGGCTCTGCATAAATATAAAGGCGTATCGCTGGTGATAATCGTCATCACCGGACTGCTGCTTTGTGTTTCTCCTTTCCTCGCATTCTCCTGAGGGTAATTAAGGTCGTAACGATGTCTAAGCAAACTCATCCTTTATGGAATCAATTTATTCGCGCGGTGCAGGAAGAAGTGAAGCCTGCTCTTGGGTGCACCGAACCCGTCTCTCTGGCGCTGGCCTGCGCGATGGCCGCAGACCTTCTGCCGGGGGAGGTCACGCAAATAGAGGCGTGGGTATCGCCGAACCTGATGAAAAACGGGCTGGGCGTAACGGTGCCGGGCACCGGCATGGTCGGGTTACCCATTGCGGCGGCGCTGGGCGCGACTGGCGGTAAAGCCAACGCCGGACTGGAGGTGTTGAAAGATGTCACCGCCGATGCGCTGATACGCGCCAAAGCCCTGCTTGAGGCGGGGCTGGTGCAGGTCAAACTGCAGGCGCCGTGCGATGAGATCCTTTACTCGCGCGCCTGTGTTCATGCAGGGGACACCTCGGCAATGGTGACTATCGCTGGCGGGCATACGCGAGTGGTGGAGGTGGTTTGTCAGGGCGAAACGCGCTTTAGGCTTGACGATCAACGGTGCCAGACGAACGACGATCCGCTGGCGGTGCTTTCCACTACCACGCTGTCGCAGATCCTGGAATTTGTTGAGCAGGTGCCGTTTGAGGCGATCCGCTTTATCCTGCAGGCAGGGCAGTTGAACGATGCGCTCTCCCGCGAAGGGCTCAGCGGGAAGTGGGGGTTGCACATTGGCGCAACGCTCAGTAAGCAGCGCGCGCGCGGATGGATGGCGCAGGATCTGGGGTCAGATATTGTCATTCGTACCAGCGCAGCCTCGGATGCCCGTATGGGCGGCGCGACGCTGCCGGCGATGAGCAATTCGGGCTCTGGCAATCAGGGGATCGCCGCTACTATGCCGGTAGTGGTCGTGGCTGAACACGTTCAGGCTGACGACGAACGGCTGGCGCGGGCGCTGATGCTGTCACATCTTTCGGCTATCTATATCCACGTCCAGCTTCCACGCCTGTCGGCGCTGTGTGCGGCGACAACGGCAGCGATGGGCGCTGCGGCGGGGATGGCGTGGCTGATGGGCGGTTCTTACCAGACCATTTCAATGGCGATAGGCAGTATGATCGGTGACGTCAGCGGGATGATCTGCGACGGGGCATCTAACAGCTGCGCCATGAAGGTCTCAACCAGCGTCAGTAGCGCCTGGAAAGCGGTGATGATGGCACTGGATGACTCTGCCGTAACGGGCAACGAGGGGATTGTGGCGCACGATGTGGAGCAGTCGATCGCAAACCTGTGCGCGCTGGCGTGCCGCTCAATGCAGGAAACGGACCGGCAGATTATTGAGATTATGGCGAGTAAGGTGTTGTGATTTAATCCAACCCGTTACCCTTCACCCTAACCCTCTCCCACAGGGAGAGGGAACCGATCGAGCGAGGGGGCGTGTTTATCTTAAACCGGCAAATCAATCAGCAGCGCGCGCAGCGGCGTATCCGCCACCAGGGTGATATTCGCTTCATCACGAATAAACGCCCCGTCGCCGCAGGTGAGCGCTTCTTTCTCTTCCGTGTGCGTCACCGCATGCACCGTACCGTGAATAGACTGCAAATAGGCGCGCGGACCATGAAGCTGGAGGCTCGCCTGTTCACCTTTCTTCAGCTCGATATGGTGCAGCCACACCTGCTGACGCAGCTGCAGACTACCTTTACTGCCGTCCGGCGATGCAATAAGCTGCTGCTTATCGCCCGTTAAATCTAACTTCTGTACCAGCGGATTTTCCCGCTCAGGGCAGGCGTCCAGCCACAGCTGCATACGGGTCAGCGTTTTGTCTTTGCTGAGGTTATGCTCGCTGTAGCTAATGCCCGGCTGCGTGGAAATTAACAACGCTTCGCCAGCCTTTGCCTGGACATGATTGCCCTCGCTATCGCGGTATTCTGCCTCGCCTTCCAGGATCAGGTTCAGGATATCGACTTTCGGGTACGTACGCGGCTGGAAGGAGGCGCCCGGGGCGAGCACTTCCTGGTTCAACACGCGCAATGAAGCGTAACCGAGGAGTTTAGGGTCAAAGTAGTGTCCAAAGGAAAAGGTGTAGCGGGCCTGCAGCCAACCGAAATCGGCTTGTCCGCACTGTTTAGCTGTTCTTGTCGTAATCATAAACTTGACCTCTCTTTACACTAAAACAATGGTAAAGGTATGGACGCTGCATTGTTAGCCAGATATTCTGCCCGGTATGTTCAAATTTCCTGAATGAGAACGAGATGGCTAAAGAGAGAGCATTGACGCTTGAGGCGCTTCGCGTCATGGACGCGATTGACCGGCGCGGCAGTTTTGCGGCGGCGGCAGATGAGCTGGGGCGCGTTCCGTCTGCGCTAAGCTACACCATGCAGAAGCTGGAGGAAGAGCTGGACGTGGTGCTGTTTGACCGCTCCGGTCATCGAACAAAATTCACCAACGTGGGGCGAATGCTGCTGGAGCGCGGCCGCGTGCTGCTGGAAGCGGCGGACAAGCTCACGACAGACGCGGAAGCGCTGGCGCGCGGCTGGGAGACCCATCTGACGCTGGTGACGGAAGCGCTGGTGCCGACTGAAGCGCTGTTCCCGCTGGTGGACCGCCTGGCGGCGAAGGCCAATACACAGCTGTCAATCATCACCGAGGTGCTGGCAGGCGCGTGGGAACGTCTGGAAACGGGCAGGGCGGATATCGTCATTGCGCCGGACATGCACTTCCGTTCCTCATCAGAAATCAACTCGCGCAAGCTTTACAGCGTGATGAACGTCTACGTTGCCGCACCCAATCACCCGATTCATCAGGAGCCGGAGCCGCTCTCGGAGGTAACGCGCGTGAAGTATCGCGGCGTGGCGGTGGCGGATACCGCGCGCGAGCGTCCGGTGCTGACGGTGCAGCTGCTGGATAAGCAGCCTCGTCTGACGGTGACCTCGCTGGAAGACAAACGGCAGGCGCTGCTGGCAGGTCTGGGCGTGGCGACCATGCCGTACCCGTTTGTGGAAAAAGACATTGCTGAAGGGCGGCTGCGCGTTGTCAGCCCGGAATATAGCCACGAGGTGGATATCATTATGGCGTGGCGTCGCGACAGCATGGGCGAAGCCAAATCGTGGTGCCTGCGCGAAATACCTAAACTCTTCGCCCACCAGAATAAATAAACGAGTAGGCCCGGTAAGCGTAAGCGCCACCGGGCGTTATTTTACGCGCCGATCTTAGGATCGGGACCAAAGCGGTTTTCGCCCGGCGTCCCGCTCTGGCAGTTGAAAATCAAAATCACGATCCAGCCTACAATCGGGATCAACAGCAGCAATAGCCACCACGCTGAACGATCGGTGTCGTGCAGTCGACGGAACAGCACCGCCCATGATGGCAGCAGGACCAACAGGCCATAAATGGTGGTCAGCACGCCTTCACCGCCAGCCCGCTCCCAGCCGAGAATTTTATCCACAATACCCAGCACCATGATAAGGATGAAGTTCACCAGAACGAACATCCAGTACTCTTTGCGGCGGGCACGGCCACCAAATCCAATGTAGTTGCGCAGTACTTTTAAATACCAGTCCATTTTTCCTTGCCTCAATAGTCGGTCAATCACTTGTTTTCTAAGCAATCAAAGTAAGGATAGATGGAGATTGTGAATTAAAAAAGGGCATCCATTGATGCCCTTAATATTTATCCAAAACGGACGTCGCGCCCGTGAGGTTCATCCAGATCCTGCCACGGCCCAATGGAGATAATGCCCGTCGGGTTGATGGTTTTGTGGCTGCGGAAATAGTGGGTGCGAATATGGTCGAAGTCGACCGTGTCGGCAATCCCCGGCATCTGGTAGATGTCGCGCAGGAAACCATACAGGTTCAGGTAATCGCTGATGCGGTGCTTGTCGCACTTAAAGTGGGTGACATAGACCGGATCAAAGCGAACCAGCGTGGTCCACAGGCGAATGTCCGCTTCCGTCAGGCGATCGCCCGTCAGGTAGCGATGCTTGCCCAGGAGCTGTTCCAGACGCTCCAGCGATTCAAACACCTTTCCAACCGCTTCGTCATACGCTTCCTGGCTGGTGGCGAAACCGGCCTTGTAGACACCGTTGTTGACGTTGTCGTAAATCCAGCTGTTCAGCTCGTCAATTTTCTCACGCAGCTCAACCGGATAGTAATCTCCGGCACGGGCGCCGTGCGCGTCAAACGCGGTATTGAACATGCGGATGATTTCCGCAGACTCATTGCTGACAATCGTCTGGTTTTTCTTGTCCCACAGCACCGGCACGGTAACGCGCCCGGTGTAGTGCGGATCGGCGCGCAGATAGAGCTGGTAAAGGAAATCGTGGTGGTAAAGATCGTCGCCGGTCGCCGCAGGGAAATCACTGTCAAACGTCCAGCCGTTTTCCAGCATCAGCGGGTTCACGACTGAAACCGGAATTAAGGATTCGAGACCTTTAAGCTTGCGCACGATCAGCGTGCGGTGTGCCCACGGGCAGGCAAGCGAAACATAAAGATGATAACGGTCTTTCTCAGCCGCGAAGCCGCCTTCGCCGCTCGGGCCTGGCGCGCCGTCGGCGGTCAGCCAGTTACGGAAGGCCGAAACAGAGCGCTTGAAGCGACCTCCGGTGGATTTGGTGTCATACCAGACATCCTGCCATACGCCGTCTACGAGTTGTCCCATTTTTTCTCCTCCGTCAGATAGCAAAAACGAGGAGATGTCTCCTCGCTTTGTGTTCATTCAGTATAGCGTGCTTACCATTTCTTATTCAGAACGCGGTCGATGCTGTATGCGCCCGGGCCAGTGACGGCCAGCAGCAGGAAGCCACCCGCGATGGTCAGGTTTTTCATGAACATCAGAGAGTTCACGCCTTCCGCAAAGTTGCTGTGGAAGATGAACGCCGTCAGCACGGTGAAGCCTGCGGTAAACAGCGCGGTGGTACGGGTCAGGAAGCCGAACAGGACTGCCAGGCCGCCGCCGAACTCAAGAAGAATGGTCAGTGGCAACAGGAACCCCGGAACGCCCATGGCTTCCATGTACTGCTGGGTACCCGCATAACCGGTGATTTTTCCCCAACCTGCCACGATGAACAGAATTGGCATCAGAATACGCGCGACCAGTACACCAACATCTTCTAATTTTTTCATTTTACTCTCCAGGAAACCACATGAGCGGCTGAACTTTATTTGTCTGCAATTCCGGGTAGATACCGCGGTATTGCTGTCGATGGAGAGCATCATAAACGGGGCGGGTAGCAATTGTTAGCTAGGAAAACTGTCAATCTAATTCAAAGATATTGAGTAAGGGGGCGTGCGCGCTGGTGCCCTCACCCCAACCCTCTCCCACAGGGAGAGGGCGCAAAAACAAAAAACGGTAACCAGGGTTACCGTTTTGCTTTTATCACCGTAACTGCTGCTGACGGATCGTTGCTTTCACCAGACGCCAGGCGCTCCAGGCGCCAAATCCACGACGAGCCCAGCGGATCAGCATGTTCGGATGACGAACGGACCAGATAGCCATCACGCTGCTGCCGACCAGCGCCCAGGAACGCAGGCTCAGGACGGTATTCCAGCCCCGGTCAAACCGTCGCGTCGCGTCAACCCAGCCGCGACGACTGGCAGACAGATCCAGCCGTTGCTGCTGGATCTGGCTTAACAGGTACGCTTTTCGCTTTTGACGTTCGGCTTTACCGCTCACGGCTAGTCATCCTCCAGCAGGGCGCGATCGTTCGCCAGCTCCTGACGCGTATGGCGCAGGAAAGTGGACTTGCGGGCTTTACGCAGCGTCCAGATACCGCCTATCAACGCTGCGACCAGCAGAACGACGGTGGTGGCAATCATCGCGTTAAGACGATACTGGGGATCAATGGCCCAGATGATTAACACCATCAGGCTCATCAGACCAAACGCGGCGAAGAGCATGGTCAGCCCGAGCATCAGCAGCATCTGGAAGAGGTTCGCTTTCTCCTCCTCCAGCTCGACCACTGCCAGCCGGACGCGCGTTTCGGCAATCCCGACCAGCGTCGTTAAAATACGCTGGCCGATGCCGAGGACGTTGTTAGCAGGCCCTTGTGCGTGACGAGGATCTTCCATATCAGCGACGCGTCAGAAGGACACCCAGTACCACACCCACTGCGGCACCAATCCCTACACCCGTCCATGGATTATCACGCACATATTCGTCCGCGCGCGCAGCCGCTTCGCGGGTCTGTTTCGCCAGTGCATCACCGGTTTCACCCAGGCGATAGCGGCTCTCTTTCAGCGCCTGCTCCGCCTTGCTGCGCAGTTTGCTGACCTCTTCTTTTGACTTGTCAGCAGAGGAGTTCAGCACCTCTTCAAGGGTATCGGCCAGGGATTTCAGTTCAGCGCGCAGATGTTCAGACGTCGTATCTTTTGACATGATTCTCTCTCCTGTTGAGATTTCCGTTAACTCAATAATCGCGAGCTTCCAGCGCTTTCAGATCATCCTGCGCTTCTTTCAACTTCTTCTCGCGCTTAGCAATTTTTTCCGCATCCCCTTTCTCTTTCGCTTCCTGCAGGTCGCGACGGCGCTCGGCTATCTCGTCCTTCTGTTCAGCGATTTTCTTCTGGTGGTCGGCACGAAGCTTACTGTCTGAACAGTTCGCTTTCACTTCGCTCAGCGCTTTTTTAAGACCATCAACACGGTGCTGATTGTTATGCTTTTGGGCATAACCGATCTCACGCTGAATATCCTGTTCTTTCTCCTGACAGAGAGAGTTTGCGAAGGATGCTGTGCTTAAAGAAAAAAGGGCCAGAGCCAGAGTAATGCGGAATTTCATTATCGAAACCTTCCATTGTGTGGCGGCATAAGCCGCTATCCAAAGTTATGCGGAGTACATCGAGGGGTGCTCCGCGTACTTAAGCATAGTAAGTAAACGGGGGATTCACCAAAGTGAGTGAAAAGATTCGGAATCCTGGAAGTTATCCAAACCGATGCGACGTATCGCGAATCAATGAGAGCCAGGCCGCAGGCTGGCTCTCATCTTCCTGCTGAGCAATGATATACCCGTGCGGCAGCGTACGGTCGAGAACCACTTTCGCGGCGGCACTTTGCGCACGGGAATCAAACTTGATCAGTAAAACATCGTCCTGCGGGGTGATGCTCTTAAAGCGGATCCCGTTCGCATCCAGATGATGCCAGACGGAAAAACCGTCAGGCACGCTGGCACCCTGGTTTACCGGGCGGATGGCCAGCGTCGATTCCTGATGCGAAAGCGCGCTCCATGCCAGCAGCAGGGCGCTGAGCACCACCAGTGTAATCGTGGCAAAAGCAAAACGGCGCAGAGCGAGCGGTGAGATAACCATCGTCAGCCTCTGGCTCCGTATTTCTTTTTCCACAGGACAACCAGTGAGCCAATCAGGCCGAAGACCAGCAGAACCACGGGCAGCAGCATCAGGCAGGACATCAGCTGATCTTCATATTTCATAAAGACCGGCGTTTTACCCAGTGCATAGCCCAGCGTCGTCAGAATAAGCACCCATAGCAGGCCGCTCATCCAGTTAAAGAACTGGAAGCGCGCGCTGCTCAACCCCGACAGACCAGCAATGGTGGGCAGCAGGGTGCGAACAAAGGCGATAAAGCGGCCAATCAGCAGCGCGGAAAGCCCGTGCTTATGGAACAGGTGGTGCGCCCGCTGGTGATAATGCGCGGGAAGGTGAGAGAGCCAGTTCTGGACGATCCGGGTATTGCCCAGCCATCTTCCCTGGATATAGCTCACCCAGCAGCCGAGGCTGGCCGCAACGGTCAGTAATAAAATGGTGTGTGGAAACGCCATCGCCCCTTTGGCACACAGCACGCCGACAAGCACCAGCAAACTATCACCGGGCAGGAAGGCAGCAGGCAGCAGACCGTTCTCAAGGAACAGGATCATAAACAAGACGAAATAGAGCATGCCAATCATGGAAGGGTTGGCCAGCGTTTCAAAATCCTGCGCCCAGAGGGCATGCAGTAGTTGGGTCAAAAGTTCCATTCAGTGTTCCTGGAAATCGGTTAACGTCACGCCTGTTATCCGGGACAAACAGCACGGCGACATTGTTGTGATTTCATTATGGTCGCTCGCGGACACATTGCGGTGTGGCCAACACTGTTCCCTGTTAATTGGCTGGTTAGCAAGCACTAACTTACAAAATAAGGAATTGAATCCAATTGTAACAAAGCCCAACGTTCTGCGTCACAGAATTTGCAGGGGTGGGTTGATTTTGGCGTAAGCCCAGGAAGTGAGCGAGGGGATTTACAAAGGCTGACACTATATATGTTTTGCTTACCCATGTAAGCCGGAAGGCGCAACGTAGCGCCTGCCAGCAGAAAGGTCATCTATTTTGCGGCACTGGATGCCGTATCGAGATGAACAACGGGATTATCGGCAAAAAGATAGCGGTCAGCGTTAAATTCGAAGTCATCGCTGGTTTCGTTGAACAGCATCTGCTTGGTGTTTTCCAGGTGCTGCCACATCGCCAGCTTGGCGGCATGCGGATCTTTACGAATCAGCGCCTTAAGGATTTGGTCGTGATCGTCACACCAGTTGTCGACGGTACGGGAATCAATATGGTCGTGCAGTTTTTTCCAGTACGGGTTGTGAACGCGCTGAGTCCACATTTTTTCAACGATTGCCGCCAGGGCCGTATTTTGGGTTGCCAGGGCGACCTGAACGTGGAACTGAAGATCCCACTCTGAATCGCGGAAACATTTTTCCTTACGGGCGTTCTCCTGGATCTCCATCAACTTCATGATGTCCTGCTTGGTCACCTGCGTCGCCGCAAACTCAGCAATATTGCTTTCGATCAGCTGGCGAGCCTGGAGCAGCTCAAACGGGCCATAGCTGGCGAATTCCAGGCTTTCGTCCGCGACGGGAGAGTGTTTCGGCAGATTAGAAATCACGTGAATGCCGGAGCCTTTGCGTACCTCAACGTAGCCTTCCACTTCCAGCATGATAATCGCTTCACGCACCACGGTGCGGCTCACGCTTTTTTCATCCGCGATAAAGCGCTCGGCGGGAAGTTTATCACCGACAAGATAGACCCCTTGCTCGATGCGATCTTTCAGCTCCGCAGCAAGTTGTTGATATAAACGACGTGGTTCGGTGATTTCCATATGCGCTCCAGGCAGGGTACGGCAGATGATTTGTTATACCACTTTTGCGTGCCACTCTCCAGATTTTGCCATTAAAAAAGCCGCTACTGAGCGGCCTTTAAATGCCGGGTGGCGCTGCGCTTACCCGGCCTACGGTTTCGTTGGATGGTGTAGGCCGGGTCAGGCGAAGCCGCCACCCGGCTCCCGGCACAACATGCTAACTCTGCGTAGCCGGTTTCCCGAGGGACTCTTTCGCCAGCTCCTCTGCCGATTTGCTTTTCAGCACCGTCCAGATAACCACCGCACCCATCAGGTCGAAGATCGCCAGCACCGCGAACAGCGGGCTGAAGCCGATGGTATCCGCCAGCGCGCCGACCACCAGTGCAAACATGGTGCTCGCGGTCCAGGCGGCCATGCCGGTCAGGCCGTTTGCGGTTGCCACTTCGTTACGACCAAAGACGTCAGACGAGAGCGTAATCAGCGCGCCGGACAGGGACTGGTGCGCAAAGCCACCGATGCACAGCAGAGCAATGGCGATGTACGGGCTGGTAAACAGGCCGATCATGCCAGGGCCGATCATCAGCAGCGCGCCCATGGTGACGACCAACTTACGGGAAACAATCAGGTTCACCCCAAACCAGCGCTGGAACAGCGGTGGCAGGTAGCCGCCCACGATACAGCCCAGGTCAGCGAACAGCATTGGCATCCAGGCGAACATCGCGATCTCTTTCAGGTTAAAGCCGTAGACTTTAAACATGAACAGGGGGATCCACGCGTTAAAGGTACCCCAGGCCGGTTCAGCCAGGAAACGCGGCAGGGCGATACCCCAGAACTGACGGGTGCCCAGGATCTGCCAGACGGTCATTTTTTTGCCGTTGTTGGTCTGATGCTGCGCTTCCTGACCGCCAATGATGTATTCGCGTTCTTCTTCGGAGAGCTTTTTCTGATCGCGCGGGTGTTTGTAGAAAATCAGCCACGCCATCGCCCAGGCAAAGCTCAGCACGCCAGAGATGATGAACGCCATCTGCCAGCTGTGCATCACGATAGCCCACACCACCAGCGGCGGCGCAATCATTGCCCCGATGGACGAGCCTACGTTGAAGTAGCCGACCGCAATGGAACGCTCTTTCGCCGGGAACCACTCGGAGCTGGCCTTGAGGCCCGCCGGGATCATTGCGGCTTCAGCCGCACCGACCGCACCGCGAGCCAGAGCCAGTCCACCCCAGCTGCCTGCCAGTGCGGTTGCACCGCAGAACACCGCCCAGGCGATGGCGAAGAAGGCATAACCGATTTTGGTACCGAGAATGTCCAGCACATAGCCCGCAACAGGCTGCATGATGGTATAAGCCGCGGAATAGGCGGCAATGATGTAGGAGTATTGCTGCGTGGAGATATGCAGCTCTTCCATCAACGTTGGCGCTGCTGCTGCCACGGTGTTACGCGTCAGGTAGCCCAGCACGGTGCCTAACGTCACCAGTGCGATCATATACCAACGTAACCCTTTAATTTTACGCATCTAAAACCTCATCGTTATGTTATTTCCGCGCCAGAGCACGGCAACCTCTCAACCGTTTCCGGGAGCAGTTGTGTAACGGGAGGGGCGTAACCGGGAGCATGTCCCGGAACGGCCCGAACCTTGCCATAAGTAAGCGTGCATAAGTCGGTATCCGTACCGCTAAATCCGATGTCTCTCACACCGGCAATGCATTCCGTCGGCTTATAGTTTGCGACGGCGAAAAGATAACTTGTCATACAACTTTAAAAGGTGAGTGACATCACAAATGTATGATTCTTTGTGGGGACATTAATCGTTGCGCGCAAAGCCAGTAATGGCGGGGGTTGCGGAAGGGTTTACTCCATTGAGGGTAATTTATTTGTTGACGTTTATTGATCTCACTCACGAAAAAAGCTTCGGTGGGTGGAAATTGGTGTGATAACTTTGCAGCATATGAACATACGCTTTCTGACGCTCCCGTAATGAGGAAGACGATAATGACGCCGTTTATGACCGAAGATTTTCTGTTAGATACCGAATTTGCTCGCCGCCTGTACCACGACTACGCAAAAGACCAGCCGATTTTCGACTACCACTGCCATTTACCGCCGCAGCAGGTTGCCGAAAATTACCGTTTCAAAAACCTGTATGACATCTGGCTGAAGGGTGACCACTACAAATGGCGCGCCATGCGCACCAACGGCGTTGCCGAGCGCCTGTGTACCGGCGATGCGACCGACCGCGAGAAGTTTGACGCCTGGGCGGCGACCGTTCCGCACACCATCGGCAACCCGCTCTATCACTGGACGCATCTTGAGCTCCGCCGTCCGTTTGGCATCACCGGCAAACTGCTCTCCCCAGCGACCGCCGATGAAATCTGGGATCGCTGCAACGCGCTGCTGGCGCAGGATAACTTCTCCGCGCGCGGCATCATGAAGCAGATGAACGTGAAGATGGTGGGCACCACCGACGATCCGATCGACTCCCTGGAACATCATGCCGTTGTCGCCAAAGACACCTCTTTTGATATCAAAGTGCTGCCAAGCTGGCGCCCGGACAAAGCCTTCAACATTGAGCAGGCCACCTTCACCGATTACATGGCGAAGCTGGCGGAAGCGTCGGATACCGACATCCGTCGTTTCGCTGACCTGCAAACCGCGCTGACCAAACGTCTGGATCACTTCGCGGCGCACGGCTGTAAAGTGTCTGACCACGCGCTGGACGTGGTGCTGTTTGCGGAATCAAACGAAGCCGAGCTGGACAGCATCCTTGCGCGTCGTCTCTCCGGCGAAGGCCTGAGCGAGCACGAAGTGGCGCAGTTTAAAACGGCGGTGCTGGTATTCCTCGGCGCGGAATACGCGCGTCGCGGCTGGGTACAGCAGTACCATATCGGCGCGCTGCGCAATAACAACCAGCGCCAGTTCAAGCTGATCGGTGCCGACGTGGGCTTTGACTCCATCAACGACCGTCCGCTGGCGGAAGAGCTGTCCAAACTGCTGAGCAAACAGAACGAACAAAACCTGCTGCCAAAAACCATCCTGTACTGCCTGAACCCGCGCGATAACGAAGTGCTGGGCACCATGGTCGGCAACTTCCAGGGCGAAGGGATGCCGGGCAAGATGCAGTTCGGTTCCGGCTGGTGGTTCAACGATCAGAAGGACGGCATGGAGCGTCAGATGACGCAGCTGGCGCAGCTGGGCCTGCTGAGCCGCTTTGTCGGCATGCTGACCGACAGCCGCAGCTTCCTGTCCTATACCCGCCATGAATACTTCCGCCGCATTCTGTGCCAGATGATTGGCCGCTGGGTGCACGCGGGCGAAGCGCCAGCGGATATCCAGCTGCTGGGCGAAATGGTGAAAAACATCTGCTTTAACAATGCGCGTGACTACTTCGCCATTGAACTGAACTAAGGCCGTTTGAGGTTGATATGCAATACATCAAAATCCATTCGCTGGATAACGTTGCCGTCGCGCTGGCTGATTTGACCGAAGGAACGAGCGTCACGTTCGACGGTCAGTCGGTCACGTTGCGCCAGGCTATTGGGCGTGGACACAAGTTTGCCCTGATCCCCATTGCGAAAGGGGAGAACGTGGTGAAGTACGGTTTGCCCATCGGTCATGCGCTGGCGGATATTGCGCCGGGTGAATATATTCACTCCCACAATACCCGCACCAATCTGAGCGATCTGGACGAGTACAGCTATCAACCTGATTTCCAGGCGGAAGCCGGGCAGGCGGCAGATCGTGAGGTGCAGATCTACCGTCGCGCCAGCGGCGAGGTGGGGATCCGCAACGAGCTGTGGATCCTCCCGACCGTCGGCTGCGTGAATGGGATTGCGCGTCAGATCCAGACGCGTTTTCTGAAAGAGACCAACGATGCCGAAGGCACTGACGGCGTGCATTTGTTCAGCCACACCTACGGCTGCTCGCAGCTCGGCGACGACCACATCAATACCCGCACCATGCTGCAAAACATGGTGCGTCACCCGAACGCGGGCGCGGTGCTGGTGATTGGTCTGGGCTGCGAGAACAACCAGGTGGACGCCTTCCGCGAAACGCTGGGGGAATTCGACCCTGAGCGCGTGCATTTTATGGTGTGTCAGCATCAGGACGACGAAGTGGAAGCGGGCATTGAGCAGCTTCATCAGCTGTACGACGTAATGCGCCACGACAGGCGCGAGCCGGGCAAGCTGAGCGAGCTGAAGTTTGGGCTGGAGTGCGGCGGGTCTGATGGCCTGTCCGGGATCACCGCTAACCCAATGCTCGGCCGTTTCTCGGACTACGTGATTGCCAACGGCGGCACCACGGTGCTGACCGAAGTGCCGGAAATGTTCGGCGCGGAACGTATTCTGATGAGCCACTGCCGCGACGAAGAGACGTTTGAGAAGACCGTCACCATGGTGAACGACTTCAAACAGTACTTCATTGCCCACAATCAGCCGATTTATGAGAACCCGTCGCCGGGCAACAAGGCGGGGGGGATCACCACGCTGGAAGAGAAATCCCTCGGCTGCACTCAGAAAGCGGGCGCGAGCCAGGTGGTGGACGTGCTGCGCTACGGCGAGCGCCTGAAAACGCACGGTCTGAACCTGCTGAGCGCACCGGGCAACGATGCGGTCGCCACCAGCGCGCTGGCGGGTGCCGGCTGCCATATGGTGCTGTTCAGCACCGGGCGCGGTACGCCGTACGGCGGTTTTGTGCCGACGGTGAAAATCGCCACCAACAGCGAGCTGGCGGCAAAGAAAAAGCACTGGATCGACTTCGATGCGGGCCAGCTGATCCACGGCAAAGCGATGCCGCAGCTGTTGACGGAGTTCGTGGACGCTATCGTGGAATTTGCTAACGGTAGGCAGACCTGCAACGAGAAGAACGATTTCCGCGAGCTGGCGATTTTTAAGAGCGGTGTGACGCTTTAATCGGTGCGGCCTGATGCCCTCACCCTGGCCCTCTCCCACGGGGAGAGGGTACAAACACTAAAAACGGCAACCTCAGGGTTGCCGTTTTGCTGTTAACCTCGCAGGGCGTTCTTCGCTAAACGCGCATCTTCCGCCTGGCACACGGCGGCGGTAAACATCACGTCGGTGGAGGAGTTAATCGCCGTCTCGCAGGAGTCCTGCAATACGCCGATGATAAAGCCCACCGCAACTACCTGCATGGCGATCTCGTTCGGGATGCCGAACATATTACACGCCAGCGGGATCAGCAGCAGGGAACCGCCCGCCACGCCGGATGCGCCGCAGGCACAGAGCGCAGCAACGACGCTTAGCAGCAGCGCCGTTGGCAGATCCACCGGGATACCCAGCGTATTGACCGCCGCCAGCGTCAGCACCGTAATGGTAATTGCCGCCCCCGCCATATTGACGGTCGCCCCCAATGGGATTGAGACGGAGTAGGTATCGCGGTCCAGATTCAGCTTCTCACACAGCGACATGTTGACCGGAATATTCGCCGCAGAGCTGCGGGTGAAGAAGGCGGTCACGCCGCTTTCGCGCAGGCACATCAGCACCAGCGGGTACGGGTTACGGCGGGTCTGCAGGAACACCAGCAGCGGGTTAATCACCAGCGCCACCACGGCCATACAGCCGATCAGAACCAGCAGCAGTTGGGCATAGCCCCACAAGGCCCCAAAACCGGTCGTTGCCAGCGTCGAGGCGACAAGACCAAAAATACCAATCGGTGCGAAGCGGATCACCACCGTCACGATAAAGGTCACGGCGTTAGAAACGTCGGTGATCAGGTTTTTGGTGGTGTCATTGCTATGGCGCAGGGCAAAGCCCAGGCCCACCGCCCACACCAGAATGCCGATATAGTTGGCGTTGATCAGCGCGTGAATCGGGTTTGCCACAATGCTCATCAGCAGGCCGTGCATCACCTCAACAATGCCCGCAGGTGGCGTAATGTCGGTTGCGCCGGTGGTCAGCTGCAGCGTGGAAGGGAAGATAAAGCTAACGATAACCGCCGTCAGCGCGGCGGAGAACGTACCCAGCAGGTACATCCACAGAATCGGGCGAATATTGGTTTTTTGCCCCTGCTGGTGGTTGGCGATTGAGGCCATCACCAGGGTCAACACCAGAACCGGCGCGACCGCTTTCAGCGCGCCGACGAACAGCGTGCCGAGCAGGCCGGTGGCCTCGGCGGCAGGTTTCGAGATCAGTGCCAGCGCGATGCCGAGCACAAGGCCAACCAGTATTTGCTTAACGAGGCTGCCGCGCGACAGACGCGCAAACAGACCAGACGAAGATGCGGTCATGGGGATTCCTTAAGTGAAATTGCGTTCCATCCCGGATGTGCTCTAAGTCACATTTATGTCCGGATGTAAGTACATGTTTGCCTGGTCGAGTATAGGGAAAGTGTCTTCGGAGGGAAGCGTAAAATGCTGGATTTTACGTGTTGCATCATGTTTTTTAACTACTGCATTACAAATGTGTGTTCACCCTCTCCCTGTGGGAGAGGGCCGGGGTGAGGGCATCAGCCCGCACCGACCGTTTTACTCCACCTGCTGCTTCTTATCGTGCTGGCGGTTAACCCAGGTATTGATAATCAGCGTCACGATCAGAATGCCAAACACCACGCCGAGCGAAATGGCGATCGGGATATGGTAGAAATCGACGATCAGCATCTTGATACCGATAAACACCAGGATCACCGACAGACCGTACTTCAGCATCGAGAAGCGCTCCGCCGCGCCTGCCAGCAGGAAGTACATCGCACGCAGGCCGAGGATGGCGAACAGGTTTGAGGTCAGGACGATGAACGGGTCGGTTGTCACCGCGAAGATAGCCGGAATGCTGTCCACCGCGAAAATTACGTCGCTCAGCTCAACCAGAATCAGCACCAGCAGCAGCGGGGTGGCAAACAGCAGGCCGTTCTTGCGCACGAAGAAGTGCTCGCTCTCAATCTTGTCGGTCATGCGCAGATGCCCACGGATCCACTTCACCAGCGGGCGATCGCCAATCGCGGAGCCGTCCTCTTTCGCCAGCGCCATCTTGACCCCGGTGAACAGCAGGAACGCGCCGAAGACGTACAGCAGCCATTCGAACTGGGTAATCAGCCAGCTGCCGGCGAAGATCATAATGGTACGCAGAACAATGGCACCCAGCACGCCGTAAACCAGCACGCGGCGCTGCAGGGCAGCAGGCACGGCGAAGTAGCTAAACAGCATCAGCCAGACGAAGACGTTATCGACCGCCAGGGCTTTTTCAATCAGATAGCCGGTGAGGAAGGCGAGCGCCTGAGGATCGGCCACCGCGCGGCCTTCGGTCGAGGCCAGATACCACCAGAAGGCGGCACAGAACAGCAGGGAGAGGGTGACCCACACCAGAGACCAGGCCGCAGCCTGTTTGATGCTCATGCCGTGTGCGCCGCGACGCCCCTGCAAAAAGAGGTCGATCGCCAGCATGATGAGCACGACAACCGCGAATCCGCCCCACAACATTGGAGTGCCGACAGAATGCATACTATTTTCCTTACACATAAAAAACAAAAACGGCCATGGTCAGAAGACGATAGCCGTTAGCTTTTTATGCATAGACCTCGCCTTCCGGCAAGGTCTCACTTACAACCACGAGGGTTGCCCGGCGACCGGATGCGTGTTTAACGCATCGTAATGACGATCCACCGGCGAAGAAGTTACTCCCCTTTGCAGGTAACAAAATATGTCAGACCATTGGTTTCGTCAATGGTCTGCGCCGTTTCATTACACAGCTTTACGCGATAGCTTCCGCGCCTACGCCGTCTGCCGGGAACACCACGCCGGTCTGGCGGCGGATCTCCGTTTGCAGCTTCGCCGTGGTGCGGCTCACCGCCAGGCCAGGGTGATTCACTTCGTTGTCTTCCACCAGACGGGCGAAGACCTCTGCCTCATAGAGCATAGTGTTAATATGCTGAGGCTGCGTCAGCTCCTGCGCTTTGCCGCCGCGAGGCACAAAGCTCACTTTCTGGCACTCGGAGATCTTCTCGATAACCAGCGAGCCCGCCTCGCCCTGAATTTCGCTCGGCAGCACGGAATCGCTCACCTTGGAGTGCTGCAGCGTGACGCTGAAATCACCGTAGTCCAGCACCGCTAAGCCGTGCGCATCCACGCCGCTCTCCAGCAGGCTGGCGGTGGCCGTTACGCCGTGCGGCTCGCCCCACAGGGCCACGGCGGAGGCCAGACAGTAGAAGCCGATATCCATAATCGAGCCGTTCGAGAAGGCCGGGTTAAAGGTGTTCGGGTTCTCGCCGTCCAGGTAGCGCTGGTAGCGCGACGAGTACTGGCAGTAGTTGATAAAGGCTTTACGCACTTTGCCAATTTTCGGCAGGGACTGCTGCAGCAGCAGGAAATTCGGCAGGCTGGCGGTTTTGAACGCTTCGAACAGCACCACCTGGTTTTCGCGGGCAAGCGCAATGGCCGCTTCCACTTCCAGGATATTTGACGCCAGCGGCTTCTCGCAAATCACATGCTTTTTGTGGCTGAGAAACAGCTTTGTCTGCGGGAAGTGCAGGGAGTTAGGGCTGGCGATATACACCGCGTCAATGGCGTCGCTTTGCGCCATGTCATCAAGCGAAGTGAAGAGATGCTCAACGAGGTAGTCGTTAGCAAAACTCTGCGCCTGCTCGAGGCTGCGGGAATAGACTGCGGTAAGTTTAAGTTTGCCGGTTTCGTGGGCGGCGTCGACGAACTGGCGTGTGATCCAGTTCGTACCAATGACTGCGAAACGTATCATAAACGTTTACGTACTCCGTAGCGGGGAACCTTTAGCCACTGTAGCACGTCATCATGACAATTCGCGTGCGCTATTCCGCATTACCATTTAACGATAAATGCGTAAGCCATAGCCGGGTATCAAACTCCAGCTGGTGGTACTGCGGCTCCATGTGGCAGCACAGGGAATAGAACGCTTTGTCGTGCTCTTTCTCTTTCAGGTGCGCCAGCTCATGGACGACGATCATCCGCAGAAAGGCTTCCGGCGCGTTACGGAACACCGTCGCGACGCGGATTTCGGCCTTCGCCTTCAGCTTGCCGCCCTGCACGCGGGAGATGGCGGTGTGCAGGCCGAGCGCGTTTTTCAGCACGTGGATCTTGTTGTCGTATATCACCTTGTTGATCGGCGGCGCGCTCTTCAGATACCGGCTTTTCAGATCCTGCGTATACTGCCAGAGGGCCTTATCGGTCGCGAAATCGTGCGTGCCGGGATAGCGTTTTTCCAGCACCGCGCCGAGCTTCTGCTCGGCAATCAGGCTGCGAACCTGAGTCAGTAAATGCTCCGGATAGCCCTGGAGATAAGTAAGTTGGTTCATCAACGCCCCAAATCGACAATAAAACGGGTATACTCACGCACCCTTTTCAGGGATACGCCAAATTTTACCATTCAGGAGGGCCGATGAGCCACTTAGACAACGGTTTCCGTTCACTCAACCTTAAACGTTTCCCGGAAACGGACGACGTTAACCCGCTCATGGCGTGGGAAGCGGCGGATGAATATCTGCTGCAGCAGTTGGATGAGACTGAAATCCGCGGCCCGGTTTTGATCCTGAATGACGCCTTTGGCGCGCTGGGCTGCGCCCTGGCGGAACACACGCCTTACAGCATCGGCGATTCCTACCTGAGCGAGCTGGCGACGCGTGAAAACCTGCGCCATAACGACATCGAAGAGTCCAGCGTGAAGTTCCTCGACAGCACCGCGGACTACCCGCAGGCGCCGGGCGTGGTGCTGATCAAAGTGCCAAAAACCATGGCGCTGCTGGAGCAACAGCTTCGCGCGCTGCGTAAGGTCGTGACGCCTGAAACGCGCATCATCGCGGGTGCCAAAGCGCGCGATATTCACACCTCGACGCTGGAGCTGTTCGAGAAAGTCCTCGGGCCGACCACCACGACGCTGGCCTGGAAAAAAGCGCGCCTGATCAACTGTACCTTCAGCGCGCCGGAGCTGGCCGACGCGCCGGAGACCCTGAGCTGGAAGCTGGAAGGCACCGACTGGACCATCCACAACCATGCGAACGTCTTCTCCCGCACCGGGCTGGATATCGGGGCGCGTTTCTTTATAGAACATCTGCCGGAAAATCTGGAAGGTGAGATTGTCGATCTAGGCTGCGGTAACGGCGTGATTGGCCTGACGCTGCTGGCGAAGAACCCGGACGCCAGCGTGGTGTTCAGCGACGAGTCGCCAATGGCGGTGGCCTCCAGCCGTCTGAACGTGGAAACCAACATGCCGGAAGCGCTGGACCGCTGTGAGTTTATGATCAACAACGCGCTGTCTGGCGTAGAGCCGTTCCGCTTCAACGCGGTGTTCTGTAACCCGCCGTTCCACCAGAAGCACGCCCTGACGGATAACGTCGCGTGGGAGATGTTCCACCACGCGCGCCGCTGCCTGAAAATCAACGGCGAGCTGTACATCGTGGCGAACCGCCACCTGGACTACTTCCACAAGCTGAAGAAGATTTTCGGCAACTGCGTCACCGTTGCGACCAATAACAAGTTCGTGGTGCTGAAGGCGGTGAAGCTGGGGCGTCGTCGGTAAGATTGGGTATGTGTGGCCTGATGCCCTCACCCCAACCCTCTCCCACAGGGAGAGGGAGCAAACACTAAAAACGGCAACTGGGTTGCCGTTTTGCTTTTACCTTGGCCGCCCGGCAATGCCCTAGATCGCCAGAGCTAACTTCGTCCCCTGCGCAATTGCCCGCCGCGCGTCCAGCTCCATCGCCACGTCGCACCCGCCGATCAAATGCACCGTTTTACCTGCTTCGCGCAGCGGATCCGCCAGATCGCGCTTCGGCTCCTGCCCGGCACATAAAATGACGTGATCCACGCGCAGCAGCTGCGGTTCGCCGCCGATCGTGACGTGCAGACCCTCGTCGTCGATCTTCTGGTAGCTGACCGCCGGGATCATCTTCACCCCGCGTGAGAGCAGGGTGGCGCGGTGGATCCAGCCCGTGGTTTTGCCCAGCCCTTCGCCCGGCTTGCTGGCCTTACGCTGCAGCATCACGATCTGGCGCGGGCTTTTCGGCAGCTGCGGCCCTTCCGGGCGCAATCCGCCGGACTGGCTCAGACTGGTGTCGATACCCCATTCCACGCAAAACTCGGCAATGTTCTGGCTGGTGGCCTCGCCCGGCTGGCTTAAATACATGGCGGTATCAAAACCGATCCCGCCGCAGCCGATAATCGCCACCTTCTCGCCAACCGGCGTTTTGTCACGCAATACATCCAGATAGCTCAGCACTTTCGGATGATCGATACCCTCGATCGCCGGCAGGCGCGGTACGATCCCGCTCGCCAGGATCACCTCATCGAAACCGATCAGATCCGCCGCGCTGACAAACTGGTTAAGCCGCAGCTCGACGCCTGTAAGTTCGATCATCCGGCGGTAGTAGCGCAGGGTTTCATAGAACTCCTCTTTGCCGGGGATCTGCTTGGCGATATTAAACTGCCCGCCAATCTCCGCCAGCGCATCAAACAGCGTCACGCTGTGCCCGCGCGAGGCGGCATTTACCGCAAACGCCAGCCCCGCCGGGCCTGCGCCCACCACGGCCAGGCGTTTTTTATTGACCGCCGGAACGACCGGCATTTTGGTTTCATGGCAGGCGCGCGGGTTGACGAGACAGGAGGTGACCTTGCCGACGAAGATCTGATCCAGACAGGCCTGGTTACAGCCGATGCAGGTATTAATCTCGTCCGCACGGCCGCTTTGCGCTTTAGACAGCAGTTCGGCATCCGCGAGGAACGGGCGCGCCATCGACACCATATCGGCGTCGCCTCGCGAAATCACATCGTCCGCCACCTGCGGATCGTTAATGCGGTTAGTGGTGACCAGCGGAACAGACACTTTGCCTTTCAGCTTCCGCGTTACCCAGCTGAACGCCGCGCGCGGCACCGGCGTGGCGATGGTCGGGATGCGCGCCTCGTGCCAGCCAATCCCAGTATTGATAATCGTGGCGCCTGCGGCTTCAATCGCCTGCGCCAGCTGCACGGTTTCGTCGAACGTCCCGCCGCCTTCCACCAGATCGAGCATCGACAGGCGGAAGACGATAATAAAGTCCGCGCCCGCACGTTCGCGCACCGCGCGCACCACCTCCACGGCAAAGCGCATCCGGCGGGCATAGTCGCCGCCCCATTCATCGTCGCGCTGGTTGGTGCGGGCGGCGAGGAACTCGTTGATCAGGTAGCCTTCTGAGCCCATCACCTCAACGCCGTCGTAGCCCGCCTCGCGGGCCAGCGCCGCGCAGCGGGCAAAGTCGTCAATCAATGCCAGGATCTCATCGTGGGTCAGGGCGTGAGGTTTAAAACGGTTAATCGGTGCCTGAAGAGCCGACGGCGCGACCAGGTTCGGCTGATAGCTGTAGCGTCCGGTGTGCAGGATTTGCAGGGCGATTTTACCGCCCTCGCGGTGTACCGCGTCGGTCACAATGCGGTGGTGCGGCAGCTGTGACGCATCGTTCAGGACCGCGCCGCCCTCCATGCCCACGCCGGAAGGTGCAGGGGCCACGCCGCCGGTGACAATCAGCGCCACCCCGTGGCGGGCGCGCTCGGCATAGAAGGCTGCCAGACGCTCGGCCCCGTCCGGATGCTCCTCCAGCCCGGTGTGCATCGACCCCATCAACACGCGGTTTTTGAGTGTGGTGAACCCCAGATCGAGAGGGGCGAATAACGACGGGTAGCGGCTCATAGTCTCTTCCAGTGTAAAATTATTGTTATGTGGTCGGATGAGTTACTAATTTAGCCAGCGGCAGCGGAAAGGTAAAAGCGGGATCGAATGATTGTGATAGATCTCAAAGAACTTCCCCGGTGGCGCTGCGCTTACCGGGGCTACAAAACCCCAGGACGGATAAGCGCAGCGCCATCCGGCGTTTTTTACGGCGCCGTTGCGCGCACTAGCCCCGGTGCCTGCCACATCGACGTCGTCAGCCCGCTGTCCACCAGCCCAAGCTGGTCGGCGTACACCGCCTGCCATTTCTGCATCATGCCGTCGTACAGCTCGCGGTGCTGCGGGTTCGGCGTGAACTCGCGGCTCCACTTCACCAGCCGCTCGCCCATCGAAGCCATATCCGCAAACAGCCCCGCGCCCGCACCTGCCGCAATGGCGCAGCCGAGCGCCGTCGCCTCTTTCACTTCCGGCACGCGCACCGGCAGGCCGGTGACGTCGCTTAAGATCTGGCTCCACAGGGCGCCCTTAGCCCCGCCGCCCGCAAACACCAGGCTTTCAAACGTCACGCCGGAGAAGCGCGAAATTTGCGCCAGGTTACAGGCCGAGACGATGGCCGCATTCTCCTCCAGGGCGCGGAACAGCGTCGCTTTGTTGCACTTTTCCGGGTCGATGGAGAGGTTAATAAACGACGGCGCGGCGTGGTACCACTGCTTAAAATGCATCGCGTCGGAGAAGATCGGCATTACCCCGTGGGAGCCTGCCGGTACGCGGCTCGCCATCTCTTCCAGCAGGGAGTAGGTGTCCATCCCCATCCGCTCGGCAATCAGCTTTTCCTCCGCGCAGAAGGCGTCGCGGAACCAGCGCATGGTCAGCCCGGTAAAGAAGCTGATCGACTCCGCCTGCGCCATGCCGGGAATAACGTGCGGGTTCACGCGGATGTTCATCTCGGGGTCGGTACGCACCTGCGGCAGGTTCACCACCTGCTGCCAGAAGGTGCCGCCCAGCACCGCCGTTTGCCCGGCGCGAACCACGCCCAGCCCCAGACAGCCCAGCTGCACGTCGCCGCCGCCCATCACCACCGGAGTACCTTCGCGCAGGCCGCTCTGCTGCGCGGCCTCTTTGGTGATAGCGCCCAGTACGGTGCCGGTCTCTTTCACCGGGGAGAGGATATCGGCGCGCAGCCCGGCCATGTCGAGCAGCGCCGGACGCCAGTCGCGGGAGAAGAGATCGAGCATGCCGGTGGTGCCCGCGTTAGACGGGTCGACCGCCAGTTCGCCGGAGAGCTTCGCCGCCAGCCAGTCGCTGATCATGGTGATGGTCGCGGCCTTGCGGTAAATATCCGGGCGATGGTGCGCCAGCCACAGCAGGCGCGGCATGGCGCTCAGCGCCAGCGTCTGGCCGGAAACTTCATACACTTCGGATTCAAAACGGTCGTCGTGGATCTCTTTGAGTTCGGCCACCTCGCGGCTGGCGCGGGCGTCGACGTTGGCGCAGGCCCAGATGGCCTCGCCGTTGCGGTCGTACAGCACGATCCCTTCGCGCATTGAGCAGCAGGCGACGGACTGAATATCCGCCGCGCTCAGGCGCGCACGCTCCAGCGCCTGATGAATGCACCGGCAGGCTAACTGCCAGTTGGTCTCGAGGTCGAACTCCATCGACCCCGGCACGTTCTCCACGCTCAGGTGCTTCCACTCGGCCTGGCCGACGGCAATCTGGTTGCCCTGTAAATCGAAAATAACGGCGCGAACGCTGCCTGTCCCTGCATCTAACGCTAAAAGGTAACTCATGAGCTTGCCTCATTGTTAGCGCAGGGCAACCCCGTTACGTCAGGGCCAGCACCGCGCGGGCTGTCGTCTCCTCCGTCACCAGGCCATTGATACGGCGACCCTTCAGTGCGGCATAAATCGCATCGGCTTTCTCTTCCCCTCCGGCCACGCCAACGATGGTGGGCAGCTGCGCCAGTTCATCGAGCGTGACGCCCAGCAGTTCTTTATGGATCTCCAGCTCCTCGACGCATTCCCCTTCGGCATTGAGGAAATAGCCGAGAATGTCGCCGACCGCCCCTTTGCGGGCGTACATCAGCTGTTCACCTTCGCTGATATAGCCGGAACGCAGTATCGTCGCGTCACGGCGCTGGTTCACCGACCCAATGCCGACCACCGCCACGTCGGCGGCGGTGGCGGCGAGGATCACGTCCCGCACGCTGGTTTCGCGTTTTAAGATCCCGGCCACCTCGGCGGATGACACGCGAAGCGGGGCGGGGATCATGCTGACGCTGCAGGCCGCGTCCAGCTGACCGATACCGGTCATATAGGGCCCGACGCCGCCGGAGAGCGTCACCAGGCGGATCTGCTGCGAGCTGATAAAGCCGCTCAGGTGCTGCAGGCTGCTCATGGTGGTTTCACCAAACCCCACCGCCAGCAGCTGGCCGGGCTCCAGTACGCCCATCAGCGACTGCGCGGCGCCAATGCCGAGCCGCACGTTCATCGGCGGCGTATTTAACGCGGGCATCACGCGCACCAGCTTCAGGTCAAAGCGCTGCTGTAGCTCGGTCTCCAGCGCCAGGCAGCCCTCGTAGCGGGAGTTGATCTGCACGCGGATCACTCCGGACTGACGGCCCTTCTCCAGCAGGCGAGAAATCTTCAAGCGCGGCAGCCCAAGCCGCTCGCCGATGTCGTTCTGGGTCAGCCCGTCGTGGTAGTAGCACCATGCGACGCGCGCCACGAGTTCCTCTTCCGCCAGTGCCAGCCCGGCAAACCGTCCTTCTTCCGCAGTGCGTTTATCGCTCATAGTTGAACTCTTATAAAAATTTAGATCATATGTTCGTGATGGCGCGAAGGGAAAGTGTGAGCCACGCGACAAAACGGATCTTTTAGATCGTTTCTGGTTTATCTGTATCTCAATCGATAAAACTGTGATCCCTGCACGGTTGTAAATATAGTTCACCGTCTACGCTTTTGAACATTATTAAATCTAAAAATCATTTGTTCAATAGCGGAGCGATGATGACCTCACTTCTCGACGCGCAGAATATCAGCAAGCAGTTCTCAGGCGTGCCGGTTCTAAAAGGCATAGATTTCACGCTGCTTGCGGGACAGGTGCACGCCCTGATGGGCGGCAACGGCGCGGGAAAATCGACGCTGATGAAGATCATCGCCGGGGTCGAAAAGCCGGACGGCGGTGAACTTTCTGTCGAGGGGCAGTCATATGCGCGGCTCACGCCCGTGCAGGCGCACAGGTTAGGCATTTACCTGGTGCCGCAGGAGCCGCTGCTGTTCCCCAACCTGACGGTGCGGGAAAACATCCTGTTCCGCCTGCCGCGCGAGCGCGATCTGGAAAAGCGGCTGGCGGAGAAACTCCAGCAGCTGCAGTGCCAGCTTAATCTCGACGCCGCTGCCAGCACCCTGGAAGTGGCGGATCAGCAGATGGTGGAGATCCTGCGCGGGCTGATGCGCAATGCCAGGATCCTGATCCTCGACGAACCAACGGCCTCCCTCACGCCGGGCGAAACCGAGCGGCTGTTCCGCCAGATCCGCGCCCTGCAGGAATTCGGCGTCGGGATTGTGTTTATCTCGCACAAATTGCCGGAAATCCGCATGCTTTCGAGCCACGTCTCGGTGATGCGCGACGGCGCGGTGGTGCTGAGCGGCGAAACCGCGCAGTTTGACGACAGCGCCCTGATCGCCGCCATGACGCCGGTAAGCCGGGAGAAATCCCTGAGCGATACGCAAAAGCTGTGGCTGGCGCTGCCGGGCAACCGCCGCACCCAGCCGCAGGATTTCCCGGTGCTGCGGGTGGACGATCTCACCGGAGAAGGGTTTATCGATCTTAGCCTTGAGATCTACGCCGGGGAGATCGTCGGCCTGGCCGGGCTGGTGGGATCCGGGCGCACCGAGCTTGCAGAAACGCTTTACGGCCTGCGGCCGGTACGCGGGGGCCGCGTCTGGCTGGAGAATCAGGATATTACCGGCGAGCCGGTAAGTTCACGCCTGGAAAAAGGGCTGGTCTACCTGCCGGAAGACAGGCAGGTGTCCGGCCTGTTCCTCGACGCGCCGATCCGCTGGAACACCGTGGCGCTCAACGAGCCGTCGATTTGGCAGCAGCGCAAGCGGGAGTCGGCGGTGGTGGAGCGCTATCACCGGGCGCTGGGGATCAAGCTCAACCATGCGGATCAAACCGTGCGCACGCTCTCCGGCGGCAACCAGCAGAAGGTGCTGCTCGCGCGCTGTCTCGAGGCCAACCCTTTACTGCTGATCGTCGATGAACCGACGCGCGGCGTGGACGTCTCGGCGCGCGCCGACATCTACCAGCTGATAAAAAGCGTGGCGGCGCAGAACGTGGCGGTGCTGATGATCTCAAGCGATCTCGACGAGTTTCCCGGCCTTGCGGACCGGGTGCTGGTGATGCATCAGGGCGTGCTCAGCGGCGAGCTGCCGCGCCACGCCGTCAGCCTCGACAGGATGATGGCGCTGGCATTTGGAGGGCAATCATGAAGACCTTACTCAAAAACCGCGAGCTGAGCGCGTTTCTCGCCATTCTGGCGCTGTTCGCCGTGCTGGTGGCGCTGAATCCGTCCTATCTGAGTTTACAGACGCTGGGGATGATCTTCGCCAGTTCGCAGATCCTGATCCTGCTGGCCGTCGGCGCGGCGCTGGTAATGCTAACCCGCAATATCGACGTGTCCGTCGGCTCCATCGTCGGGCTGTCCGCCATCGCCGTCGGCGTGGCGCTTAACAGCGGCTACAGTCTGCCCGTTTCCATTCTCTTCGCGCTGTCGATAGGCGCGCTGGCCGGGGCGTTCAACGGGTTTCTGGTGGTGGGGCTGCGCATCCCGGCGATTGTCGCCACCCTCGGCACGCTGGGGCTGTACCGCGGGGCGATGCTGCTCTGGACGGGCGGAAAGTGGATTGAGGGGCTGCCGCCGGGGCTGAAATCCCTTTCTGAGCCTGCCGCCGTCGGCATTTCGCCGCTCGGCATTCTGGTGTTGATCGTCGCGGCCACGGGCGCGTGGACGCTGTCGCGCACCGCGTTCGGGCGTGATTTTTACGCCGTGGGGGATAACCTCGCCGCCGCGCGCCAGCTGGGCGTGGCGGTGAACCGCACCCGCATGATTGCCTTTACCCTGAACGGCATGCTGGCGGCCTGCGCCGGGATCGTCTTTGCCGCGCAGATTGGCTTTGTGCCCAACCAGACCGGCAGCGGGCTGGAGATGAAGGCCATCGCCGCCTGCGTGCTCGGCGGTATTTCGCTGCTGGGCGGCACGGGCACGCTGGTTGGCGCGCTGCTCGGCGCCTTCTTCCTGACACAAATCGACACCGTGCTGGTGCTGTTCAGGCTCCCGGCGTGGTGGAACGACTTTATCGCCGGGCTGGTGCTGCTGGGCGTGCTGGTGCTCGACGGGCGCCTGCGCCAGGCGCTGGCGCGCCATCAGCGGGCGCTGAAGTACGGTCGCTTCCAGCCGGGTAACAAAGGGGGAAAGCACGTCACCCCGTTTCCCAAACGCAAAAAAGAGGTGGCGTAAATGAGGCTTAACTGGGAAAGCGCGCTGCTGATTTTACTGGTGCTGGAGATCCTGCTCTTTGGCGCCATCAACCCGCGCATGCTCGACGTCAACATGCTGCTGTTCAGCACCAGCGACTTCATCTGCATCGGCATTGTGGCGCTGCCGCTCACGCTGGTGATCGTCAGCGGCGGGATCGATATCTCCCTCGGCTCGACCATCGGCCTGTGCGCCATCGCGCTGGGGGTGATGATGCAGGCCGGGTGGCCGATGGCGGTCGCCGTTCCATTGACGCTGCTGCTAGGCCTGTTGTGCGGATTATTTAATGCCGCGCTTATTCACTACACCGGCATCAGCCCGCTGGTGATCACCCTCGGCACGCTCTACCTCTACGGCGGCGGCGCGCTGCTGCTCTCCGGCATGGCGGGGGCGACGGGCTATGAGGGCATCGGCGGCTTCCCGGACAGCTTCACGGCGTTCGCTAACCTCACGGTGCTGGGTCTGCCGATCCCGCTGGTGCTGTTCGCGGTGATTACCGTCTTCTTCTGGCTTATTACCCACCGCGGGCGCTTTGGCCGTCATCTGTTTTTGATCGGCCAGAATCCTCGCGCGGCGCGCTATGCGGCGCTGTCGGTGAACGGCATGCCCTACGCGCTGTACGGGCTGGTGGGCGTGGCCTCCGCCATTGCCGCGCTGGTGATGGTCTCCTATTTCGGCTCCGCGCGTTCGGATCTGGGGCGCGATTTGCTGATGCCCGCGCTCACCGCCGCCGTGCTCGGCGGGGCCAATATCTACGGCGGGTCAGGTTCGGTTGTCGGTACGGCGCTGGCGGCGCTGCTGGTGGGCTACCTGCAGCAGGGTTTACAGATGGTCGGCATCCCTAACCAGGTGTCGAGCGCGCTGTCAGGGGCGCTGCTGGTTGTAGTGGTGATGGGACGTTCGCTGAGTCTGCACCGCGAGTGGGTGCGTTCTCTCTTTAGAAAACTATCCGGAGCGTAAGATGAAAACAAAACTGTTCGTCCTGGCAATGGCCCTCAGCTTCGCCTCGGCGCAGGCGGCGGACCGCATTGCCTTTATCCCGAAGCTGGTGGGCGTGGGCTTCTTCACCAGCGGCGGCAACGGCGCGAAAGAGGCGGGAAAAGACCTCGGCGTGGACGTGACCTACGACGGCCCGACCGAGCCGAGCGTCTCCGGCCAGGTGCAGCTGATCAATAACTTCGTTAACCAGGGCTATAACGCCATTATCGTCTCCGCCGTGTCGCCGGACGGACTCTGCCCGGCGCTCAAGCGCGCGATGCAGCGCGGCGTCAAGGTTCTGACCTGGGATTCCGACACTAAGCCGGAGTGCCGCAGCATCTATATCAACCAGGGGACGCCGGAGCAGCTTGGCGGCCTGCTGGTGGAGATGGCGGGCAAGCAGGTCACCAAACCGAACGCTAAAGTGGCGTTCTTCTACTCAAGCCCCACCGTTACCGACCAGAACCAGTGGGTGAAAGAGGCGAAGGCCAAAATCGAGAAAGATCATCCGCAGTGGCAGGTCGTGACGACCCAGTTTGGCTATAACGACGCCACCAAATCCCTGCAAACCGCCGAAGGGATCTTAAAAGCGTATCCGGATCTGGATGCAATCATCGCCCCGGACGCCAACGCGCTGCCTGCGGCGGCGCAGGCGGCGGAAAACCTGAAGCGCGAAGGGGTGGCGATTGTCGGCTTCAGCACGCCGAACGTGATGCGTCCGTACGTTGAGCGCGGCACGGTGAAAGCCTTCGGCCTGTGGGATGTCGTACAACAGGGCAAAATTGCGGTCAATGTCGCCGATCGCCTGCTGAAAAAAGGCGATCTTAACGTCGGCGACAGCGTGGACGTAAAAGATATCGGCGCGCTGAAGGTCGAGCCGAACAGCGTGCAGGGCTACCAGTATGAGGCGAAGGGCAACGGCATCGTGCTGCTGCCGGAGCGCGTGGTGTTCACCAAAGAGAACATCAGCAAATACGATTTCTGACGGGGGAGCAAATGGCTGATTTAGACGACATCAAAGACGGCAAGGATTTTGGCATCGGCACGCCGCAGCAGAATGTGCCTTACACCCTGAAGGGCTGCGGCTCGCTGGACTGGGGCATGCAGTCCAGGCTTGCGCGCATCTTCAACCCGCAGAGCAACCGCACGGTGATGCTGGCCTTTGACCACGGCTACTTTCAGGGACCGACCACCGGCCTTGAGCGTATCGATCTCTCCATCGCGCCGCTGTTTGGTGAAACCGACGTGCTGATGTGTACCCGCGGCATCCTCAGAAGCCAGGTGCCAGCCGCGACGAACAAACCGGTGGTGCTGCGCGCCTCCGGCGGTAATTCGATTCTGGGCGAGCTGTCGAACGAGTGCGTGGCGGTGGCGATGGAGGACGCGCTGCGCCTGAACGTCTGCGCCGTGGCGGCACAGGTGTACATCGGCAGCGAGTTTGAGCACCAGTCGATCAACAACATCATCAAGCTGGTGGACGCGGGCGCGCGCTACGGCATGCCGACGCTGGCGGTGACGGGCGTGGGGAAAGAGATGGCGCGCGACGCGCGCTATTTCTCGCTCGCCAGCCGAATCGCCGCCGAAATGGGGGCGCAGTTCGTCAAAACCTACTACGTGGACGAGGGCTTTGAAAAAGTGACCGCCAGCTGTCCGGTGCCGATTGTCATCGCCGGGGGCAAAAAGCTGCCGGAGCACGAGGCGCTGGAGATGTGCTGGCGCGCTATCGATCAGGGCGCGTCCGGCGTGGACATGGGGCGCAACATCTTCCAGTCCAGCGCGCCGCTCGCCATGCTGAAGGCGGTGAAGAAAGTGGTACACGAGAACATGAGCGCCCGGGAGGCGTTCCAGTTCTGGCAGGAAGAGAAACAGGGAGAAGCACAATGAACGTGACGCTGGTGGAGATCAACATTAAGCCCGAGCGGGTGGACGAGTTTCTGGAGGTGTTTCGCGCCAACCACGAGGGGGCGATTCAGGAGCCCGGAAACCTGCGCTTTGACGTATTGCAGGACCCGAGGGTGAAAACCCGGTTCTTTATCTACGAGGCCTATAAAGACGAGGAGGCGGTGCTGGCGCATAAGCAAACCCCGCACTATCTGGCGTGCGTGGATAAGCTTGAGGAGTTGATGTCGGAGCCGCGTAAGAAACGCAGTTTTGTGGGGCTGTTGCCGGAGTAGCGGATTTGCCCGGTGGCGCTGCGCTTACCGGGCCTACGGGTACGAGGTTGTGTTGATTTTGTAGGCCGGGTAAGTTTTGTAGGCCGGGTAAGCGCTAGCGCCACCCGGCGTTGTTCAGGCCAGCTCCAGCAGCTGTACCCGAGCCGTTGCCCCCGGCATCAGCCGCTGCAGGTTGTTGACCAGCTCTTCTCCTGCCTCTTCCAGTGCCGCAAGCGGCATCGACGGCAGGCTTTCAAGAATAAACCACATAGATTGCGCCTGGCTGTCCAGACGGGTACGCACCCCCTGTCGCCAGTTCCAGCGGCGGCAGGTGACGCCGAGGTCGTCGCGCCAGATAACCTCGCCAGCATCCGGGTATTCCACCACCGGCTGGCCCTCTTTAAAGGTATCAAACGGCTCGCTGCCGTCGGCCAGCGTCAGACGCGGCGCGCCGGAGTACGCCGCGAGATTTTCTCCTCCCACCGGAATGGCATAGCGAATGCTCACCGCGTTATAGATATCCACGACCGGATCCAGCGACGGCAGCGAACCGTCTTTCAGTACCCGCTTGCGCAGGGCCGCAGCGGAACAGGGCGTGCGTTTCGGTTTCGCGCCGAAGGCTTTAAACACCTCATCCCAGTCTGAAAGGTGTGCATCAGCCCACGGCACATCATCATTCAACATCTGCTGGCAGGCCTGCGCCAGCGCGGCGGCGGCAACCTCCGGGTGAGTAATCGGCGCAGCTTCAACCAGAATGCTCAGCGCCCGAAAGCCCGGAGCGATCCCGGCAAGACGCGAATCTATTGACGGCGTAACGAGAGACATAAATAATCCTGTATTGACTGTTTTATACCATGGTAGTGACCAATGACTGAGAAAGTCAATATAATGACTGATTCGGGTGCCGATGTTGCCCAGGTAAGCCTGGCCGTGGCGAACCGCATCCGCAACTGGCGTAAAGAGAAAAAGCTGTCGCTGGACGAGCTGTCCCGCCGCGCCAGCGTCAGCAAAGGGATGCTGGTGGAGATCGAAAAGGGCGCAGCCAACCCCAGCATCGCCATTTTGTGCAAGCTGGCCGCCGCGCTTGGCATCTCCGTGGCGGATATCGTCAACGTCTCCAGCGAGCCGCTGGTGCATGTTATCGCAGAAGCGGCGATCCCGGTGCTGTGGCAGGGTGCACAGGGTGGACGCGCCAGACTGCTGGCGGGTACCGCGGGACCGGACATGATTGAGTTATGGCAGTGGGAGATGCAGCCGGGGGAGCGCTTTACCTCTCCGGGGCACCCGGCGGGAACCTGTGAGCTGCTGCACGTGAACGAAGGCGTTTTAACGCTGACGGTGGACGAGACGGTGACCCAGGTTAACGCTGGCGCATCGGCGGTGGCGAAAATGGAAGCGGCGCACGGCTACGCCAATGAAGGCGATACCGTGCTTCGCTTCACCATGACGGTGGCGGAGTTTCACCGATAAAAAGTAGGCCGGGTAGGCGTAGCACCACCCGGCGTTGATTACGCCTCTTCCACGCTCACCCGCAGCGCTGCCAGCGCTTTACGGGCCGCTTTCAGCACCTGCTCACACTGCTCAATCGTCAGCGTCAGCGGCGGTTCAATGCGAATGGTTTTCGAGTTGTTGAGCGTTCCGGCCACCAGCACCCGCTGGCGGAACATCTCGCTCGCGAAGCTATAGCCGGTTTCGTTATCGACAAACTCAATCGCCATCAGCATTCCTTTCCCACGCGCGTCCTGCACCAGGTCCGGATACTCCCGGCCTAGCTGACGGAAGCCGTCCAGCAGCATGTCGCCTTTCTGCTCCGCCTGGGCGGGAAGGTTTTGCTCCAGCAGCACGTTGATGGTCGCCAGCGCGGCCGCACAGGCCAGCGGGTTACCGCCAAAGGTGGTGGTATGCAGGAACGGATTATCGAACAGCACCGAGAAGACCTCCTCGGTAGCCACCGTCGCGCCAATCGGCATCACGCCGCCGCCTAACGCCTTCGCCAGGCACAGAATGTCCGGCTGAACGTTTTCGTGCTCGCAGGCAAACATCTTGCCGGTGCGCCCCATCCCGGTCTGGACTTCGTCGAGGATCAGCAGGGCGCCAAACTCATCGCACAGCTGACGCACGGCGGGCAGATAGCCCTGCGGAGGGAGGATCACGCCGCCTTCGCCCTGAATCGGCTCCAGGATCACCGCCGCCACGTCATCGCCGGTTTTACGGCATTCGCTCAGCACGGTGCGCATGGCGTTGATGTCGCCAAACGGCACGTGGCGGAAGCCCGGCAGCAGCGGCATAAACGGTTTACGGAAGGTGGATTTGGCGGTAGCAGACAGTGCGCCCAGGGATTTACCGTGGAACGCGCCGCTGGTGGCGATAAAGGTGAATTTCCCGCGCGGCGACTGGTACGCTTTGGCGAGTTTAATCGCCGCTTCGACCGATTCCGTGCCGCTGTTGCTAAAGAAGCTGTATTTCAGCTTGCCGGGCGTTAAGGCCGCCAGCGTTTTCGCGAGCATGGCGCGAAGCGGGTCGAGCAGTTCCTGGCTATGGAGAGGTTGTTTCGCAAGTTGATTCTGTACGGCGGAAACCACAACTGGATTACGGTGCCCCACGTTGAAAATTCCAAAACCTCCCAGGCAATCTATAAACTCCTGTCCCTGGGTGTCGACAAGCGTGTTAAGACTTCCCGCTTGCCACTCTACGGCTCCGTAATCCCCGCCGGCGGTAACAGATTTGCGATACTCCAGAAACCCTGGATTGACGTGCTCTTTAAAGTAATCGATGACCTCTCGGTTAAGTTGTTTCATCTCCTCATGATCGAGCGTTCGCTTTTCAATGAGATTCAGTGCGTGCGCGGTACAGGCAAGAGCCGAGGCGCTGGAAGGTAACCTGTTCAAAATGTGCTCCCGGGGATCGCGTATCACATGATACTGGATTAAGTATTGCAGGGATTACGCCACTTCAGATGACTTAATGAAAATCGGGATAAACGCCAGGTTAAAATTATGTTGCACAATATTTAATCATGCCGGAGCAACCGAAACGGGATTTAGCGGTACAGGAAAGAGAGGATAAATGAGGGCGGAAAAGCGCAGCTGCACTAAAGAAGTGCATTCGCTGCAACTTAAGTGGGCATTAACTGGTCATGCTTTATAGGTAATTTCTTTACGAAAGTATTTGAAATCAATGAATTATAAAATCGTACAAAAAGTATGGTTTAAGTGAAATCTGCGATCTTCATCAAGTTTAACAACTAAAGATAAATTGTTTACCGCCGAAAAAACATTGACCCACAAAATTAACATTCAAATAACCTGCAAGGGATGCCCACGATGTCCTCTCCAACCTATGTCACCCAGAATGAATACCCTCTGGACGATGACACCACCTTAATGTCTACCACAGACGTCCACAGCTATATCACACACGCCAACGACACCTTTGTGCAGGTGAGCGGCTACCAGCTTGATGAGCTGACGGGCCAGCCGCACAATCTGGTACGCCACCCCGACATGCCAAAAGCCGCGTTTGCCGATATGTGGTACACGCTGCAGCAGGGCGAGCCGTGGAGCGGGATTGTCAAAAACCGGCGCAAAAACGGCGACCACTACTGGGTGCGTGCGAATGCGGTGCCGATGGTGCGCCGCGGGCAGGTGACGGGCTATATGTCCATTCGCACCAAAGCCACAGCGGAAGAGATTGCCACCGTGGAGCCGCTCTACCGGGCGCTGAACGACGGGAGCTGTAAGAAACGTGTGCACAAGGGGCTGGTGGTTGGAAAAGGCTGGCTGGGCAAACTGCCGGCTATGCCGCTGCGCTGGCGCGTGCGCAGCGTGATGGCGGTGCTTTTTGCCGTTCTCGCCGCCACGCTGGTCGCGACCTCCGCCGGGTGGATGCCGCTCGCCGCAGCCGCGCTAGTGATGCTGCTGGGGACGCTGCTGTTTGAGCAGCAGATTGTCCGCCCGGTAGAGAATGTGGCCCGACAGGCGCTGAAGGTCGCAACCGGTGAGCGCAACAGCGTGCAGCATCTGAACCGCAGCGACGAGCTGGGGCTGACGCTGCGCGCGGTCGGGCAACTGGGCCTGATGTGCCGCTGGTTAATCAATGACGTGTCGAGCCAGGTGGTGAGCGTCCGTGACGGCAGCGACAGGCTGGCGCAGGGGAACGAAGATCTCAACGATCGGACGCGTCAGACCGTGGCGAACGTGCAGCAGACCGTTGCAACAATGAACCAGATGGCCGCTTCCGTTCAGAGTAACTCTGAAACCGCCGCCGAGGTGGACAAACTCTCCGTGGCCGCGAGCAGCGCGGCCACGAAAGGGGGCAACGCGATGCAGACCGTGGTCAAAACCATGGATGACATTGCCGACAGCACGCAGCGAATTGGCTCGATTACCTCCCTGATTAACGATATCGCTTTCCAGACCAATATTCTGGCGCTGAACGCGGCGGTTGAAGCGGCAAGGGCAGGGGAGCAGGGCAAGGGTTTTGCCGTGGTCGCGGGCGAAGTCCGCCATCTTGCCAGCCGCAGCGCCAGTGCCGCGAATGATATTCGTAAACTGATTGATGCCAGCGCCAGCAAGGTGCAGTCCGGCTCTGAGCAGGTGCACGCCGCAGGCCGTACGATGGATGATATTGTCGAGCAGGTGAAAAACGTGACGCAGCTTATCGCCCAGATCAGCCACTCGACCTCCGAGCAGGCAACCGGACTGTCAGAGTTGACCCGCGCGGTCGCCGAACTCGACAGCATCACGCAGAAAAACGCCGACCTGGTCGAGGAGAGCGCCCACATTTCCGCGATGGTGAAGCACCGCGCCGGACGCCTTAAGGATGCGGTAACCGTGCTCCATTGATTCAATAATGTTCCGGAAAAGCCGTTTATTCCGTAAGGAATAAGCGGCATTTTATTTTCTGGTTGTGACTATTAATGTATTTTCTTGTTAAGTTAATATTAAATAACTAAAGAAAGTGCGTCAGCTATTTATCCCTGCCTAAGTCAATTATTCAGAACGCTATTTTGAAAAATACCCTTCCGGTGGTCTGGTAACGATCGATGGAGCAATATTAATAGCCTGTACCTATCCATTGTGACGGTTATGAAATAAAAAAACGATCAAACTCATAAAGTTAGCAAAATCGTTACCGATAACAGCGATCGTCTGAGAAATAATCACATCGATGGAGAAAATATGTTCTTACATGACGTAAAGATCGGCACGAAATTATTTCTGGCGTTTGGGTTCTTTATTGTCCTGATGGCGATCAGCGCGAGCCTGTCTCTGCTGAGCCTGAACCGGGCTAATAACGGGATGCAATCCATTATTACCAGTGATTATCCGACCACCGTAAAAGCGAACCAGTTAATCGATAACTTCCAGGAATTTATTAGCACTCAACAGCTGATGCTGCTGGACGAGCAGGGCACCTACACGGGGCAATCTCAGCAGCGCCTGAAAGAGATCAGCGAGCACATCACTGTGATCCTGGGCGAGCTGAACAACGCGCTGCAGGATCAAAAGTCTCAGCAGGTACTGGCGGATATCCGCAGCGTGCGCCAGCAGTATCTGGACTCGCGCTACCGCATTTTGCAGGCGGTGCAGAACAACAATCGTGCGGGCGCTATTCAGGAGATGATGACCACCACCCTCGCCGTGCAGCAGGCTTATAAAGCGAAGGTGAAGGAGCTGATTACCATTCAAAACAGCGAGATGCAGAGTGCAGGCGCGCAGGTGGAAGGGGATTTCAGGTCTAACCGCCTGCTGCTGATCCTGCTCACGCTCTTTAGCGTCGGGGCAGGCAGCCTGATCGGCTGGTTTATCGTGCGGGCTATCACTCGTCCGCTCGGCGAGGCGGTGCATTTTGCGAAAGCCATTTCAGAGGGCGACCTGACGGGCAGCATCACGCCTCACGGCAAAGACGAAACGGGTCTGCTGCTGCATGCGCTGATGGAGATGAAGACGCGACTGCTGGACATTGTGCAGCAGGTGCAAACCGGCTCGGAGAATATCTCCAGCGCAGCCGCGCAGATTGTCGCCGGGAACCAGGATCTGGCCGCGCGCACGGAAGAGCAGGCAAGTTCTGTCGAACAGACCGCCGCCTCGATGGAGCAGATCACCGCGACGGTGAAAAATACCGCCTCGCATACCGGGGAAGCAACCAACCTCTCGGCGGATGCCGCCACGGTGGTCAAAAACAACGGTGAGATGATGAAGCAGGTGACCAGCAAAATGCGCCTGATTAACGAAACATCGAACCGGATGTCCGACATTATCGACCTGATCGACGCCATTGCGTTCCAGACCAACATTCTGGCGCTGAACGCGGCGGTGGAAGCGGCGCGCGCCGGCGAGCACGGCCGCGGCTTCGCGGTGGTGGCCGGCGAGGTGCGCCAGCTTGCCCAGAAGAGCGCGTCGTCTGCCAGCGAAATCCGCGAGCTGATTGAGAGCTCCACCAGCCAGACTCAGGACGGGATGAACCTGGTCGAAAAAGCGAGTGGGCTGATCAACGGGATGGTCGGCAACGTGGAAGAGATGGACGTGATCCTGCGGGAAATTCGCCAGGCCAGCCACGAGCAGACGGAAGGTATCTCGCAGATTAACAGCGCGATTGGCCTGATTGACGCCACCACCCAGCAGAACTCCGCGCTGGTGGAGGAGTCTGTGGCTGCGGCGGCATCGCTTAACGAACAGGCGATGCACCTGAAAGAGCTGGTGCGCGTCTTCCGCGTGAGCGAGCGCGCTCCGGCTTAATCCAGCTGGGAGATCTCGAGCGCCGCGCGGTCAATGACGCCGATAATCTGCTTGAGCTGCGCGTCGCTGAGCTCTCCCTGATTCACCTTCAGGTCTAACACCGCTTTGAAGTTATCCAGCGCCCGCTTCATCTGCGGGTTTTTGCGCAGCTGAAAACCGACGGAACGCGCTTTGATACGCACCTGGATCTGTTCCAGCTGTTCCCGGTTTTCGTCCAGCCAGCGTTGTCCTTCAGCGGTAATCGCAATCTTCTTACGACCGCTCTCTTCTTCCGTGATGGTGATAAATGTCTGATCCTGAAGATAATCCAGGGTTGGGTAGATCACCCCTGGGCTCGGGGTGTAATTCCCCTGGGTCAGATTCTCGATCTCTTTGATCAGCTCGTAGCCGTGGCTCGCGCTGCGGGTCAGGATATCCAGAATCACCAGCCGCAGATCGCCGTGGCCGAAAAAGCGCGGTCGGCGCCCGCCGCTGTCGTGTTCGTGTCGCATAACAGATCCTTAAATTTGATATATCTAAACTATATCTAAGATATATTCAGATGCAATCTAAAAGATCTTGCATTTTTACTAACTAGTAATCATTATCATTTGAAAATTGATTTAGATATATCGTATTCACCAGAGAAGGGGCTACAAATGGCATCTACCCGTTACCCACAGCGTGTTCGTAATGACCTGCGTTTTCGCGAGCTGACGGTGCTTCGCGTTGAGCGCGCCAGCGCGTGTTTTCAGCGTATTGTTTTAGGCGGCGAGGCGCTTGAGGGCTTTAGCTCCCGGGGTTTCGACGACCATACCAAAGTCTTTTTCCCGGCTCCTGGGGCGGTGTTTGTACCGCCGGTGGTCACCGATGAAGGCATCGACTGGGGCGACGGCGTGCGTCCTCAGGCGCGAGACTATACGCCGCTTTACGACGAGGCAAATCATGAGCTGGTGCTCGATTTCTTCATTCACGACGGCGGCATTGCCAGCCGCTGGGCGGTCGAGGCGAAAGCGGGGGACAGGCTGACCATCGGCGGCCCGCGCGGTTCGCTGGTGGTGTCGGAGGATTACGCCTGGCAGCTGTACGTGTGCGACGAGTCCGGCATGCCCGCGCTGCGCCGACGCTTAGAAAGCATTGCTAAACTGCCGGTTCGCCCGCAGGTTCATGCGGTAGTGACGGTCGGGGACGAATCTTATAAAGAGTATCTGGCACACCTGAACGGGTTCGATATCACCTGGGTGATGGGCCATAGCGAGCAGGCGGTAGCGGACCATCTGGCGGCGCTGACCGTTCCGGGGGAAGACTATTTTATCTGGCTGACCGGGGAAGGAAAGGTGGTGAAGACGCTGAGCCGTCAGTTTGAAACCGATGCAATTGACCAGCAGCTGGTGCGTGCCAGCGCATACTGGCACGCCAAATAATCAGGCGGCGGAATCCAGCTGCGCTTCGTTCACCTGATGTTCGAGCGAGGCGCGGACCTCGTGCAGCGCTTTCTCCTGCTGCGCGAAGTATGCTTCCATATTGTTGAGCGATGAGACCAGCAGCCAGGATTCCTCTTTCTCCAGTTCCGCCAGCTCGTTCACTAAGATGTCGATCTGCTCGCGGACCTGCGCCATTTTCTTGCGGATGCGTTCCAGATCGTTCAGCCTGTCGCTTGCCATCAATGGCTCAAAGCCCTGCTGCAGGCGGGCCACCAGTGAGCGAATGGTTTTAACGTCACCACGCTGCTTCGCCTGGTTGAGCTGCACCATCATCGCGTTGGCTTCTTCTTTCAGGTCGTCCGCCACCAGATCCGGGTGGCAGAGCTTGCTCGCCTGACGCCAGAGACGCTTGAGCTCGTTCCGATCCTCTTCCGAAAGATCCTTGCCCTTGCGCAGCCGCACTTCGGCATCGTGGTGCTGCTCGCGATACTTCTCATACTCTTCGTTAGCGTCGTCGCGCGCCTGACGCGCAGGCTCCTCTTCGCGCGTTAAGCCGCTTTCCAGCTCCAGCGCTTCGGCCAGCAGGTTGGCAATCAGATTGCTTTGCTGCTCCAGATGCTTACGCGTCTCAGCGGCCTGGACGGAGTCGGCCGGGAGATCGCGCCAGCGCTGGGTGAGCGTCGCCAGCACCTCTACCGCCTGCGCCATATAGCGCTGGCAGCGACGATAATCTTCCTCGCGACGACGCGCTTCCGCCTGCTGGCGACGCAGGTTGAGCTCTGCCAGGGTTTTACGCAGGGCGAGGATCTGCTGCATCAGCGGGCCGAGACGGGAGAAATAGAGATCGTTGAACTCATCGAGCTGCTGCACCCGGGCGTTGCGGCGGTCAATCAGATCGCGCAGACGCTCTTCCAGCGCCTTTAGCTCCAGCTTGCTGGCGGCCACCTGCGGATCGCGCCACTGGGTCACGGCGCGCTGGCCCTGCAGCCAGGCGGTAATTGCCGCCATCGCAGAGGTGTAGTTCTTCTCCTCAAGCGCCACGACGATTGCCTGTAGCTCATCGTCAAACGCTTCATTTTTCAGGCGTGTCAGCTGGCTCTGGATGATGTCGTCATCTTCCAGTTCAATGGCATTTTTAATGATTTCTAGCCGTTTGATCGGTGTGCTCATGATGCCTTTCGCTTTGGCGCTTAAGTATTTGAGTTAAGGTTAGTTGTTGTAAAAGCTACAGGAAATAATACACACGGATGATGATCGGCGCGATGGGGGATTTCTTTAGTTTTTAGGGTTTGTGAGTAAAGAGACAGGATGGTTTGCGTTCCCCGTTCCCGTTCTGCCAATGTTTCCACGCTTTGCCATGGGGTTCGCAGCGCTTTCCGTGCCTGAGGAGCATCATATAGCAATGGACATTTCATTGTACAAATCGTATTCGTGAATTCCTCAAAATCCAACGTCACGCTCATTTTTATTACACTAAACCTAAATTTATTTTTTTTAGTTGACCTTTATATCTATGAGTGATTTGTTAATAACATTCCGGGATGTTAATGGCCCGGCATTGTCTCCCGGGAAATAAGCAATGGTATATATAAAGGTAACGGTATGCGATTTTTAAAATATATAATTATTCCAGCAATAGTGAGTCTTTCTGGTTGTAGCACTTTCTTTCCTGAGCCGAAAATGTACACTCCTCCTCCGAATAGCGAGGATGTGGCTAAGATTCGCCTCATTGGCCCGCCGATGAGTTATGGCATCTATCAGTATGATAAGGCAGGTAAAGAAACTGGTGGATGGGTACTCAAGCACAATCGCTATCTGAACCCTTTCCTTGGGTCGACAAAAGATATTGGTCTCCCTAAAGTGACGGGTAAGAAATATGATAAAGACTATTTTGAAACGCTGATTGTGCCAGACGAAAAAACGACTGTTCAGCATGCTTTATACCAGGGATGTAATGTATCGCTCACCTTCACGCCAGAAAAGAAAAAGATTTACGAAGGCCATATTAGCTATAGCGATAAAACGGGATATTGCGTGCTTTATATGAAAGAAGTCGCGCTGGATACCGTCAATGGTATTTATATTGAAAAGGATTTTGTACAGTGAGAACCATGAATGTCTTAGGTGTGGCGTTAGTCTGTCTACTGAGCACCTCTTGTGCATCAAACTACGATGGAACTAAGGCAACAAGCCTGGCGCAGTATTCTGAAAAAGAGATAAAGCATAAGCTGATCCCAGAGGTCACGACCCGCAAAGATGTACTGATTGCTTTTGGCGTGCCTGCCAATACGGCTGACTACAATAATACGCGCCACTGGGAATATACGTCGCAGATCCTCGACCGTCGTATCTATCTCATCATTCCACTTAATCTGGACCGCAAGCAGCAGCTGTCCGTTGATTTTTCTGATAAAGGAATTCTGACTTCATACAACTACATCGAAAAATAAGGTTTAAAATCAATCAAAAGGCTGGCGAGCGTCGTCAGCCTTGAATCTGGCCGCCTCAGCTCACCTCGCTGTAAATCCCCACCACGCGACCCACCGTTTTTATCTCGTCGATACCACATTCAAACGGAACCTTGCCGCCCGCCACGTGGAGTTTTTTACCCGGCAGCAGCGTTAGGTCGCGGATGCTGGCGGTGCCTTCAATCTCAACCAGCCACAGGCCGTCGGTTAACGATGCGTCTTTTTCAATAAAGTGCAGCTTCCCCTCCGCCCGGACGGCGATACCGCGCGCCAGTGGTTTGCTAAAGAAAGCAGAGTCGATACTCAAAATAGTATTTTCTTCCAGTCTTCCATCACCGAGTGTGAACATGGAAACCGAAACCGGATCGCCCGGCGCGGGGTGACCTTCAAACTGCGCACCTTGCCCGGTCATCAGCCAGCGAAGGCTCGCGCCGGTGTCCAGCGCACACTGAACCGCAAAGTCGTAAGAGATGGTACCGCGCGCGTAGCGGTTCTGAAGCGAGCTGGCGGCGATATTGAAGTGCCGGGCCAGCTGGATTTTCTGCGTGAAACCATATACCTGACAGATTCTATCGAGTAACTCTTCATTATTCACTTGAGAATCTAAAATCAAAATATATTCCTTTGGGTGTTTACTAATGCTCAATTGGGTATTAGTATCATTACAAATTCGGGCAATCAGCGGCAGACGTTGGCAAACAGAGGCTAATGATTGCAGACATTATCAAAATGGGAATCATGCAGCATGGCTTCTGAAATCGCAATCCTCAAACGGTGGAAAAAAGCCGTGCTGTGCCCGTTTTCAGCACATTAGCGTGCGGTGAATTTATGCGAGGGGAGATATGGCGATAGAAGCTGCCCGTGCAAGGGTTCCACTTAGCGTGGGAGCGCGTCTTAACGGGCTTAACCACGTCGCTGAGCTGCGCGCCCGATACGGGGGCGATAGCGGGAAAGAGCTGGCGCGGTTTATGGCCGAGCTGCGCGATAGGCGCGATCCCTGTTTTGAGGAGAACAGCAGGGCGCTGGCCGCCCTCTTTTTCCTGGCGAGATTACCCGTCGCCCGTCATGAGTGCGATATCAGCGAGCTGACGACCGAAGAGAAACGGGCGCTGATTAACGCCATGAACCATTTTCGTGCTGTTGTGAGTTTATTTCCTGAACGGCTGACCATGCCGATATAACCCAACCAAAAACCTGATGGCGTAAACCCGCCGGGCACCCTATTGCCTGAAATTAAGGAGAACGCGTGATGCGAAACAGTGAAAACCGCCCTTATCCGATCGGAAGTGAAGAACTGAAACGCCTGCTGATGGAGGCAAAAACGGAGGAACGATGCGCGCGAGCCCTCGCGGTCTCCCTGCGCCTGGAGGCGCTGGCGAGCCATATCTACAAAACCGGCATGAGCGGAGAGGACGTTGCCGAACTGCTGTGCCACGAGGCGGCCCGCTACGAGCGTGAATCACAGGAGCTGCACTGATGGCCGATTTTATCGATCTTGCGCAGGCGCGCGAGCAGGAGGACAGAGAGCGGTACATTAATCGCGCCCGCAGACGGCCCGCATCGCCTTCGCGTTTCCTCTGCGAGGACTGCGAGGCCCCGATACCGGAGGCGCGCCGAATGGCGGTGCCCGGCGTGGCCCTGTGCGTAACCTGCCAGGAGATCGCGGAGATGAAAAATAAACACGTCCGGGGAGGATAAGTTGGCTACGTCATTTGCTTATCCGTGGAATGCCCCGCGGTCGGCCATTGCCAGCCCTTATCTCACCCATGCCCAACAGCAGCGCCGCGATAGCCTTTTCGCGGCGCTGCAGCAGGCAAGAAGGGCTCTCGCACAGCAGCCCGACTGCGTACGCTTCGAGGTCTGGCGCACGGTTGATGCCCTCGAACAGCATCGGGGCAGCCCGCAGGCCAACGCCTTTTTGATCCGCTTCTGCAAAAGGATGTTACCCCGCCTGCGGCGGGTCTCTGAACGCTATGGCTGCACAGGCCTGCACGACGAGGTCTCCAGGGCCGTGTTTGACGGCCATTTCGACACTCAGCTTCTGCAATACCTCGCCTCGCGGATGGTCGAACTGGTTGCCCGCTATAACCGCCTTTCGGATATGTCCCGCGCGGATATCGACCTGCTGGCCGCAGATATCGCCAGCTTTATTCGCGGCGATCTGGCGAATATTAAGGATGCTGAGATGGGGGAATACCAGACGCTGTACGTCTGGTATCAGCGCGCCGGGCTGATCGCCCGGCAGTTCAACGTGTCGCCTCCGCACTGGGAGCGGGTGTCGAAGACGTTTTTCGACAAAGATGACGTTGCTGCGGCGGTGATCCGCATGTTTTCCGAGGCGTGGTGGCGCGGGCGTCTGCGTCGGGTCGCGGCTGCCTGGCGCGAGCATTTGCAGATCGCCCTCGGCAACGTCAGCAAACGGAGAACGGCGTATGCGAGCAAACGCTGCGTGACCGAGTGGCGCGAGCAGAAGCGCCGCACCCGCGAATTTCTCAAGGGTATGGAGCTGGAAGATGAAGAGGGCAACCGCATCAGCCTGATTGAAAAATACGATACCTCGGTGGCTAACCCGGCGATACGCCGCTGTGAACTGATGACCCGCATCCGCGGGTTTGAAAATATCTGCGAGGCGCTGGGCTATGTGGGCGAGTTCTATACCTTAACCGCGCCCGCGCAGTATCACGCGACGCTGAAATCAGGTTACCCCAACGCGAAGTGGAACGGGGCCAGCCCGGCGGATACGCAAGGCTACTTTACCCGGCTGTGGGCGCGTATCCGCGCAAAGCTCCACCGTGACGGGCTCCGTATTTTCGGTATCCGCGTTGCGGAACCCCATCACGACGGTACGCCCCACTGGCACATGCTGATGTTTATGCTGCCGGAAGATGTCGAATGCGTTCGCCAGATTATCGGGGACTACGCGCGGCAGGAGGAGAGCGCTGAACTGCAGAGCGAAAGCGCCAGACAGGCGCGCTTTCACGCGGACGCGATCGATCCGCAGAAAGGCAGCGCTACCGGCTATATTGCCAAATACATCTCAAAGAATATCGACGGCTATGCGCTCGATGGCGAGACCGATAACGAAAGCGGCGGATTGCTGAAGGAGACGGCGTCCGCCGTGTCGGCATGGGCAGGGCGCTGGCACATTCGCCAGTTTCAGTTTATCGGCGGCGCGCCGGTAACGGTCTACCGCGAGCTGCGGCGTCTGGCGGATCCCGAAGCCGCGCGCGGTCTGAGCGTTGAGTTTGCCGCCGTCCATGAGGCTGCCGACGCCGGGGACTGGGCGGGTTACGTCACTGCGCAGGGCGGGCCGTTTGTACGTCGCGATGATTTACAGGTGCGCACCCTGTATGAGCCGCACGCCGGGTTTAACCAGTACGGCGAGGAAACGGTCCGCATCCGCGGCGTGTACGATCCTGCCGTTGGCGCGGGCAGCCCGATTATAACCCGACTCACGCAGTGGAAAATTGTGCCGAAGCGGGCCGCGGATCTTAAGGACGCGCCTGTATCCTCTCGGAGTTCTGTCAATAACTGTACGCAGGCCGATCTTTCTCAACCCCTCAGCCGACGAGCGAGACGGGCGTTAACCGAACGCATCAAATTCATCCGCCCTGGCGCGTCGTCGCCCATCGTCTTCGCGAGCGACCCGCAGAACGGGGTTCCGGAGAAGGTGATCGATGAGATACGGCTCGCCACCGGGATAGCCATCACTCGGGGAGAGGCCCTGCATCTAATGGCGGGAGGCATCAGCCGCTTTAACGATAAATGGTGCAGAGGCGCAGCCGACGGATCGCTATTTCCGGCACCGTGCTCTTACCAGCAAAAGGCGCGGAAAATCCTTGAACGTATTGGGTATTTAACGGATCTCTTCGCTCAGAGAGCCCGCTAATCTCCATCCATATCATGTACATACCGTGAAGGGTTCTGATTTTTCGCTTCACTCTTTTTATGAATACGTGCTACTGTATGTTTATACAGTATCTCGTGGTGGAGGTTGTGTGGACAGAGAGTTGAACGAGCAGGTCATGATTGAGCGAGTCGAGCTGATTGCGCGACTGACGACAGAAGGAACGTGTCAGGAAAGAGATCGTGAGATTGCCCTGAATTTGATTGCTGAGATTGCGCGGGGAAATTTAATCAAGAACAACGCATTTACCGTTGTTTTCTCAGCATCGCCTGTTCCGGAACGAATCAAAAAAGAGGGCAACGTTCGGGTGAACATTACTCTCGATAAAGATCAGCAGATTGGCCATGCCGTCGTTGAAGCCTTTCAGTGCGAACTGACCCGCAGAATACGATCCCTGTTTCCGTCATCGCGGGTGAACGTGAAAATAGGATCGGTGACGGGGGTCGAGCTCCAGGGGCTTGAAAAAGAGGCCGATCGCGAAATGCTGGACGCTATTCTCCGGGAAGTCTGGGAAGACGAGAGCTGGCGCTAGCCCCGGCGTCATCACCCGTACCAACACCCTCATTCCTATTTTGCGCTTCCGTTGAACCACGCTTCGCTGCTCGCGGACGATCTGTTGTGCCCGCGATTGTCCATCTGTCAGCGATAGCGAAAAGCCTTCTGGCCCGGGAAACTCTAGGGTACCTGGAAACCGGATGTTGGGAGCGTCTGATGAAAATCTATGCAATGCAGGGGGACACGCTTGATGCCGTTTGCGCCCGCTTTTATGGGCGCACGGCTGGCGTCGTTGAAGCCGTTCTGAAGGCCAATCCTGGCCTCGCGGAGTTAGGCGTTATCTTGCCTCACGGCACGCCGGTAGAGATGCCGGAGGTGAATAGCGCCCCCACAAAAGAATCCGTAAACCTATGGGACTGAGCCTGGAGAAAATCACCACGTTTATCGCCTACTGGCTGGCCGTGGCGCTAGCCTGGTTCGGGGCGATGTCTCCTGAAAAAGTCGCGCTGTACGTGGGGAGTCTTTGCGCCATTTTTACCGCGCTGACGAATTACTGGTTTAAGCGCAAAACCTGGCGCTATCTCCAGTCTCTGGGCCTCGATAAGAAGAGCATTCGTGAACTCAATCATTAAGCGTTGCAGCGTCGCCGGCGTGCTGGCCCTGGCGGTGCTGATGCCTGACTTTCGATTACTGAAAACGTCCCCGGAGGGGCTGGCGTTGATTGCCGATCTCGAAGGATGTCGCCTGTCGCCCTACCGGTGTAGCGCCGGCGTATGGACGTCAGGCATTGGGCACACGGCAAACGTTGTGCCGACGCGGGACATTACCGAGCGTGAGGCTGCGGTAAACCTGGTCGCTGATGTGCTCAACGTTGAGCGGCGTCTGGCGGCGTGTGCGTCGGTAGAGATGCCACCCCGGGTCTACGACGCGCTGGTGAGTTTTACGTTTAATGTCGGCGCAGGCGCCGCCTGCCGTTCGACCCTGGTGTCCTTTATCAAACGTAAACAGTGGTCGCAGGCATGCGGGCAGCTTACCCGCTGGGTGTACGTCAACGGCGTCAAAAATGCCGGGCTGGAAAATCGTCGCGTCCGCGAGAAGGCCTGGTGCATGAAGGGGCTGCGATGAGAACCCTCATGCTGGCGCTGGCCGGGCTGTTGGCCATCACGCTGTGGCTTCGTCATGACAACCTGAACCTGTCCCGTTCCTTAGCCAACGCCAACCGGGTCGCCAGTGAGCAAAAAACGGCCCTCGCCACGCTTAACCAGCAGCTGTCCCTGTCGCAGCGGATGGCCAGAGCAAATGAAAATGCCCAGGTCAGGCTCCGTGAGGAGCTTGTTACCGCGGGCGAGGAGAGGGCAAGACGGGAAGCGACTATCGGGAGATTACTCAATGAAAATGAAGCGTTACGCCGCTGGTATACCGCTCAGCTGCCTGATGCTGTCCGCAGGTTGCACACCCGCACCGCCTGCGCCTCCGCAGCCCATTGTTTACAACGCCTGCCCGAAGGTGAGCCGCTGCCCGATGCCGGGAAGCGAGCCCGCCACTAACGGCGATCTCAGCGCGGATATTCGCAGGCTGGAACACGCCCTTATCGCCTGCGCGCTGCAGGTTGAAACCATCAAAGACTGTCAGGATAAACTCGATGCACAAACTCAAGAGCCTGCGTCAGGCATTAATTGACGCGATCCCCCAACTCAATGCCAACCCGGAGCGCCTGCAGATGTCGATCGGAGGCGGCAATATTGACGCCCGACTGGCCTCCTCGCTCTCCTTTGAAAAGCGGTATGCGCTGAACGCGAAGGTCAGCGGCTTCACCGGCGACAGCGACGGTTTTTTCGTCCCGGTACTGGCCTGGCTTCGGGAAAACCAGCCGGATATTTTTACCCTCGATGAAGGACGCAAAAACGGTTACACCTTCGCGATCGTCTTAAACGATGACGATACGATGGATATCACCATCAGCGTGCAATTAACCGAGCGTATTCTTGTTTCCCAGGAACAGGGCGCTCTGCACGCGACGTATTCCCCCGAGCCGCCGCTGCCGGAGCCCGTCACGCGGCCGAAGGCGCTGTATATCAACGGCGAGCTGGTCAGCCAGTGGGAGGACTAAGTTCCCCGCGCTGAAGGCCGCCATTCGCCTGCCGTCTTGACCGCTTGTTGTATCATCCCGCAGAAAACCCCGTCTCGTTGCTGCCGTTCTTCCTGAACGGCATTCTCTTCTCATGAATACATTAACTTCCATGAACGGTATCGCTCGCGCGATCCGCAATCTGATTCGTATCGGTGTTGTGACCGACGTTGACCTTAACAGAGGGCTTTGTCGTGTCCAGACCGGCGGGATGAAAACCACCTGGCTGAACTGGCTAACCTGTCGTGCGGGACGTTCGCGCGTCTGGTGGGCTCCTTCCGAGGGAGAGCAGGTGCTGCTGCTGGCCATCGGCGGCGAGCTTGATACCGCCTTTGTGCTGCCCGGCATTTTCTCTGACGACCATCCGGCGCCGTCCGGATCGGCTGACGCGTTCCACGTCTCGTTTCCGGACGGCGCGGTCATCGAGTACGAACCCGGGCGCGGGGCGCTGACGGTTGCAGGGATTAAAACGGCCGATATTACCGCCTCTGAATCGCTGACCGCCACCGTGCCGGAGGTGCGGGTGACGTCAACATCGCGCATCACGCTGGATACGCCTGAAGTGGTGTGTACCAACAGGTTAATTACTGCCTCTCTTGAAGTGCAGAAGGGCGGCGTGATGGCCGGAAATATTGAGCATTCCGGCGGTAAATTCACCTCCAACGGGGTGCAGGTGGACAACCACGCGCACGGCAGTGTGCAAAGCGGCGGAAGCTGGACTAAGGGGACACAATGACGGTGCGTTACAGGGGGATGAACAGGCAGACCGGGCTGAGCATTTCAGAGGCTGAACACATCCGGCAAAGCGTGCGCGACATTCTGGTTACGCCGATCGGCTCACGGGTCATGCGCCGGGATTACGGCTCGCTGCTGGCGGCGATGATCGACAGGCCGCAGAGTCCGGCGCTGCGTCTGCAAATCATGGCCGCATGCTATTCCGCCATCCAGAAATGGGAGCCGCGGATAAGCCTGACGGCCATCACTTTCGAGCGTTCGGAGAACGACGGGACGTTGTATGTCGATATCACCGGCACGCGCCCGACCTCCGGACAATCCTTTTCTATCACCATTTCACTGAGTTAAACGCTATGGCTATTGTTGATCTGAGCCAGCTCGCCGCGCCTGATGTCGTGGAGGAGGTGGATTATGAAACGCTGTTGGCAGAACGAAAGGCCACCTTTGTCTCCCTCTATCCGGAAGAGGAGCGAGAGGCGATTGCACGGACGCTGACCCTGGAATCCGAGCCGATTGTGAAGCTCCTGCAGGAGAACGCCTACCGGGAAGTTATCTGGCGCCTGCGGGTTAATGAGGCTGCGCTGGCTGTGACGCTTGCCTATTCTGCCGGTCACGACCTTGATGTTATTGCGGGAAACAATAATACCGAACGCCTGACCATCACCCCAGGAGATGACACTACCATTCCGCCAACGGCTGCCTTCATGGAGTCTGACGCTGACCTGCGACTGCGCGCGCAGCAGGCATTTGAGGGACTGAGCGTCGCGGGGCCGGTTGGAGCCTATGAATATCATGGTCGAAGTGCCGACGGACGGGTCGCTGACGTTTCGGTTGAAAGCCCTCAGCCTGCATATGTGACGATTTCGGTGTTATCCCGTGAGGGTGATGGCACCGCTCGTCCTGAACTACTGGCGGTTGTTGAAAAAGCGCTTAACGCTGAAACCGTCCGCCCGGTCGGCGATCGTGTGACTGTTCAGTCAGCAGAAATTGTGCCTTACAAGATAAACGCAACGCTCTACGTTTATCCCGGACCAGAGTCTGAACCCATCAGGCAAGCTGCAGAGCAGAAGCTGCAAAATTATATAAGCGCACAGCATCGACTTGGACGCGATATCCGTCTGTCGGCCATTTATGCAGCACTTCACGTTGAAGGCGTGCAGCGCGTTGAACTGGAATCTCCCCACTCTGACATTGTACTGAGTAAGTCGCAGGCATCGAACTGTACCTCGTATCAGATAGCTATCGGGGGTTCGGATGAGTGAAAGGCTATTACCCGTTGGATCCTCACCGCTGGAAATCGCCGCTGCTACTGCGCTCTCGAATATTGAGCGTGTGCCGGTCTCGCTACGCACGTTATGGAACCCCAGCGCGTGCCCGGTAAATTTGCTTCCCTACCTGGCATGGGCGCTGTCGGTAGATCGTTGGGATGAGGCGTGGCCGGAGAGCACGAAACGCAGCGTCATTATGTCCTCGTTTTTCGTCCATCAGCATAAAGGAACCATCAGCGCATTGCGTCGTGTGGTGGAACCGCTTGGCTTTTTGATTGAGGTGCGGGAGTGGTGGCAGCTCGGTGAGGAGCCAGGCACATTCCGTCTGGTTGTCGGTGTGCTTGATAACGGCATCACTGACGAAATGTATCAGGAGCTTGAGCGCCTAATTGAGGATGCCAAACCGGCAAGTAGACACATGACCGGGCTGGCTATCAGCTTGAGCTCAACGGGAGAGTTTTATGTCGGCGCAGGATGCTATCACGGCGATGCGCTGGCCGTTTACCCCTACACCACAGAGGAACTTATTGTCGGTGGTGATTATTACCCGGCCTCGGCCATCCATTTGATTGATAACCTGAGAGTGAACGCATGACCGCAAAATACTTTGCCATACTGACGAATCAGGGCGCGGCGCGGCTAGCTAACGCGACGGCACTTGGTACGCAGCTCAACCTGACGCAAATGGCGGTAGGAGACGCTAACGGAACGTTGCCTACTCCCGATCCGGCGCAGACGAAGCTCGTCAACCAAAAACGCATAGCGCCGCTGAACCTGCTCGCTGTTGACCCAAACAATACCAGCCAGATCATCGCTGAACAGATTATTCCCGAGAATGAGGGCGGTTTCTGGATCCGAGAGATCGGTCTCTATGACGACGACGGCATTCTGATCGCCGTGGCCAATTGCCCGGAGACATACAAGCCTCAGCTGCAGGAAGGCAGCGGCCGCACGCAGACCATCCGCATGATTCTGATTGTGTCGAGCACAGCGTCAATTTCCCTGAAAATTGATCCATCCGTTGTGCTGGCAACGCGCCAGTATGTTGACGATAAAGTTATTGAGGTAAAGGGCTACGCTGATGATCAGATTAAGAAGCATATTGCTGCTGCTAATCCGCATAAACAGTACCCTTTAATCGCCAATGCGTTAAAAGAAATTGCCGATGCAGGGTTGAGTGCTGAGGTTCTCAAAAACCTTGGTTTGGGAGAAGGGTCAGCTCTGCCGGTTGGCGTCCCCGTTCCGTGGCCGTCAGCGACACCACCGACGGGATGGCTCAAATGTAACGGAGCGGCATTTACGGCTGCGCAATATCCGAATCTGGCACTTGCCTATCCGGCGCTAAAACTTCCGGACCTGCGCGGTGAGTTTATACGCGGCTGGGATGACGGGCGTGGTATTGATGCAGGGCGCGGCCTGCTATCGCTTCAGATGGGTAGTTTGATGGCTGTATCTATTTCCGGTAGTACAGAAGATGATGTGATGAACACCATGCATGTATATGCACCTCCTGACTACAAACCATTAATAGATGGTGTGGGCATGGATTCAATGGCTAATTATCAAAAGCCTTTTGCTGTTAACCGGCTGTCATCAAATGGCACTATCCCGTACTCAACCGCACAATTAAGCACAACAGTTAGTGGTCAATCCGCAGTGGGTGGTGTGGCAAGACCACGGAACGTCGCATTTAACTACATCGTGAGGGCCGCATAATGGCTAAAGCTGAGCTAAATAGTGAATTTATCGCCACTGTGGCTGGGGATATTATCGTCTATAACTTTAACGGTGAGTCGTACGAGTACCGGTCCTCATCCGTTGAGTATCTCGCCGTGGGAGTCGGTATTCCAGCCTTATCCTGTACTGATGGGCCAGGAGAGCAAAAGGATGGTTTTGCCATTTGTCGTACAGCAGACTTTACGGCGTGGGAATATGTTACCGACCATCGAGGTGAAACAATCTACGGCACCAAAACTGGTGAAGCACTTGTTGTATCTTTACCAGGGGATTACCCAGAAGAGACCACGACGCTGGCTCCTGCTACGCCATACGATACGTGGAACGGCAGTGAGTGGGTTACGGATACCGACAAGCTACATACCGCAGACGTGGAAGCTGCAGAAAAGCAAAAATCAGCTTTATTAGTTAAAGCGCAGGCAACGATCAGCCTATGGCAGACGGAGCTGCAGTTAGGCATTATCAGTGATAACGATAAGGCCAGCCTGATGCTCTGGCTGACCTACATAAAGGAATTGCAAGCTGTCTTTCCTGACGCTGCACCAAATATCAAATGGCCTACACCTCCGGTTTAACAGGCCAACTAACATCGGGAGCCGTCGACACCTCGACGGCTTTAACCGCAGCTTTATATGACATCCACGATGACAGTTTCTTTTTATTTTCTTCACTGATATCGCCTAGCATCAGCTCTACCCGCCAGTCGGAGGTTAGGTCATCAGCATTAACGAGGAGTGCTTGACGGTGTTGTTCTGCATCAGCAATATCACCTTGATGTTTTGCGGCAGAATCAGTCACCCATTTATCTCCGTCCCATTTATCATATGGTGATGTAGGTACATTTGGCGTTGTCCCTGTGGGATAACCCCCTAGTTCCGTCACTTCAACTTGTTGCATCGTCTCTGTGCTAAAAACGGTTTGGCCTCTGTGGTCGGTGATATATTCCCATGATGAAAGGTCTGCTGTACGGCAAATGGCAAAGCCGGCTTTACCCTTTCCCGGAGCATCAATGCAGGAATTTGCAGGAATACCGACCCCCACGGCGAGGTATTCAACGGATGAGGACTGAAATTCACGGGACTCACCGTTGTAGTTAAAAACGGTGATATCACCGGCGACTGTGGCAATAAGTTCTTTATTTAATTCTGCTTTAACCATTATGCAGCCCTCACAATGTAATTGAATGCAATGCTGCGTGGACGATTTTCAGAGGCGATAGGGACAACTTTAGAGGCGTCAAAGCTAAAGTTAACCACTCCGTTTCCCTGACCAGGAGCTGACATTGTTAAACCATTTGTTTGAGAAATATTTTCTATAGTTCCTCCAAATGCTCCATCGCGATAAATGCTTGGGAACAGCTGGGCATTACCGAACTTACCAGTGATGTTTCGAATCGCGTCCGACTGAGCAGACAGCAGGCTACGCCCGGCATCCACGCCACGCCCGTCATCCCAGCCGCGTATAAACTCACCGCGTAAATCAGGTAATCTGAGCGCAGGATAAGCCAGTGCCAGCTTGGGATACTGAGAGGCCGCGAACACCGCTCCGTTACATTTGAGCCATCCCGTCGGTGGTGTCGCTGACGGCCACGGAACGGGAACGCCCACCGGCAAAGCTGACCCTTCTCCCAAACCAAGGTTTTCGAAAATGCGTGTTTATCAATTAACTGGCATGATTTCCGGTTTTGACGGAGAGAAATACCATGTTTATTGGATACATACGCGTGTCAACAAATGAACAAAACACCGCCTTACAGCGTGACGCGCTGAAGCGTTCAGGATGTGAGCTAATTTTTGAAGATAAAATCAGCGGTAAATCGACAAACAGACCGGGACTCAATCGTGCCCTCAGACAACTTAATGCGGGCGACACTCTCGTTGTATGGAAACTCGATCGTCTCGGGCGCAGTATGCGCCACCTTGTTTCAATGACCGAGGAACTACGCCAGCGAAGCATTAATTTTCGCAGTTTGACTGATAGCATTGATACATCAACGCCAATGGGGCGTTTCTTCTTCCATATTATGGGGGCGCTTGCTGAAATGGAGCGTGAACTCATTGTCGAGAGGACGTGCGCCGGGCTGGCCGCAGCGCGGGAGCAGGGACGAATTGGTGGCAGACGCCCTAAATTGACGCAGGAGGAATGGGCTCAGGCTGGCAGGCTGATTGCTTCCGGGGAATCCCGACAGCGCGTTGCGTTAATTTTTGATGTGGGTATTTCCACGCTTTATAAAAAATTCCCCGCCACGGCGATCGGACAATCGTTGTGCCAGCGGCCGCTGGACAGGGATGGTTAGCTCATAGCAAGCCCAGCCGCGACAATATCACTCACCAACTAACCAAGGAGTTAAACGGATGAGTGATTTTCACCACGGCGTGGAAGTTATCGAAATCAACGATGGCACCCGCACCATTTCCACCGTCTCGACGGCAATCATCGGCATGGTCTGTACGGCCAGCGATGCTGACGACAAGACATTTCCTTTAAATGAGCCCGTGCTCATTACTAACGTGCAAAACGCGATTGCGAAAGCCGGCAAGGCGGGGACGCTGTCCGCTTCTCTGCAGGCGATCGCCGACCAGTGCAAACCGGTTGTCGTTGTTGTTCGCGTGGCCGAAGGCACCGCAGAAACCCCGGAAGAGGCGCGCAAGCAAACCGTTTCCAACATCATCGGTACCACCGATGAAAACGGTAAATATACCGGCCTGAAGGCGCTTTTGACCGCGAAAACGGTGACCGGCGTTAAGCCGCGTATTCTCGGGGTGCCGGGGCTGGACTCTCAGGAAGTGGCGACCGCGCTGGCCGCCATGTGCCAGAGCCTGCGCGCGTTCGGCTATGTCAGCGCGTGGGGCTGTAAAACCATCTCTGAAGCGATCGACTACCGCAAAAACTTCAGCCAGCGCGAGCTGATGGTTATCCATCCTGATTTTCTGGCATGGGATACCACCACGAACGCAACGACGACGGCCTGGGCTACCGCCCGCGCGCTTGGCCTGCGCGCCAAAATCGACCAGACAATCGGCTGGCATAAAACCCTGTCAAACGTTGGCGTCAACGGCGTTACTGGCGTAAGCGCCTCTGTCTCCTGGGATCTGCAGGAACAGGCCACCGATGCGAACCTGCTCAACCAGGCTGGCGTTACCACGTTGATTCGCAACGACGGCTTCAAATTCTGGGGTAACCGTACCTGCTCAGACGATCCGTTATTCGTCTTTGAAAACTACACCCGTACCGCACAGGTGCTGGCCGATACCATGGCGGAAGCGCACGCGTGGGCGATGGATAAACCCATCACGCCAACGCTTATCCGCGACATCGTCTCCGGTATTAACGCCAAGTTCCGCGAGCTGAAAACCAACGGCTATATCGTCGACGGCTCCTGCTGGTATGACCCTGAGTCGAACGATGCATCAACCCTGAAAGCGGGGAAACTGTATATCGATTACGACTACACCCCTGTCCCGCCGCTGGAAAATCTGACCCTGCGCCAGCGCATCACCGATACCTATCTGGCAGACCTGTCAGATTCGGTTAACAGCTAAGGAGCTGAAGCATGGCGTTACCACGCAAACTTAAATACCTGAATATGTTCAACGATGGCCTGAGCTATATGGGCGTTGTTGAGTCTGTGACCCTACCGAAGCTTACCCGCAAGCTGGAGAAGTATCGCGGCGGCGGTATGCCGGGCTCGGTCTCTGTCGACCTCGGCCTGGACGATGACGCCCTGGCGCTGGAGTGGACCGTTGGCGGTCTGCCGGACGCCGCGCTGTGGGCGCAGTACGCCTCTCCGGGCGCGGACAGCGTGCCGCTGCGCTTTACCGGCTCTTATCAGCGCGATGATACCGGCGAAATCTCCGCCGTCGAAATCGTCATGCGCGGCCGCCATAAAGAGTTTGATGGCGGTGAAAACAAGCAGGGCGAGAGCGGCACCACCAAGATGTCCACCGAGTGCGCTTACTACCAGCTGACCATTGATGGCAAAGAGATCATCGAAATCGACATCATCAACATGGTGCTCAAAGTCGATGGCGTCGATCGCCTGGCAGAACACCGTAAGGCCATCGGCCTGTAACCCTTTAACCGGCTGGGATTACCGGCCGGTGAGTTAACTTTCTGAAGAGTAACGAAATGGAAAATATCAACGAGACCGCCATGAACGAAAGTGAAAACCCACATATCGTCACGCTTGATAGCCCCGTTCAGCGCGGTGAGCAAAAAATTGAAAAGGTAACGGTTTCTAAACCCAATGCGGGGACCCTGCGCGGGGTATCGCTGGCGTCGCTGGCGCAATCTGACGTCGATGCGCTGATTAAGGTGCTGCCGCGAATGACCTCGCCGGCGCTGACCGAGCATGAGGTTGCGCGCCTGGATGCCTGCGATCTGCTCTCTTTTGCAGGTAAGGTGATCGGTTTTTTGTCACCGGCTTCGGCTCGCTGAAATTTCCCAAAAATGTGTCGGTCGACGATCTGATGGCGGATATCGCGGTGATCTTTCACTGGCCGCCGTCAGAACTGTACTCCCTTAGCGTGACCGAACTCCTCTTATGGCGCGAAAAAGCGCTGCAGCGAAGCGGAAACCATCATGAGTAATAATGTCAGTCTTCAGGAGCTGCTTAAGGCAGTCGACCGGGCAACCCGACCGCTTAACGCTCTCCAGAACGCCAGCCTCACTCTCGCGAGCGATATCCGCGAGGCGCAGACGGCGCTGGGGGCACTCGATGAGCAGGCGGGGCGTATTAACGGCTTCAGGAAAGCAAACGCCCAGCTCACCGTGACGGAGCAGTCGCTTGCTCAGGCGAAACAGCAGGCAGCGGCGCTGGCGGTGCAGCTTAAAAACACGCAAAACCCCACCCAGGCACAGGCTGATGCGCTGACTGCAGCCCGAAAATCGGCGGCCGACCTTAAGCTTGAGTACAACAGCTTACGCTACTCGGTACAGCGTCAGCGCGCTGAACTCGCTCAGGCGGGAGTCAACACGCGCACGCTCTCGTCTGATGAGCGTCGTTTACGAACTCACATCAGCGAAAAAACGCAGCAGCTTAACCGACAGCGTGATGCGCTGGCCCGCGTCAATCAGCAGCAGGAGCGGCTGAGTACCGTTCAGAATCGCTACGAGTCAGGCAAACGCGTTACCGCGCGGGTGCGTCAGCTTGCGAATACGGGTGTGGGCATAGCAAAAGCGGGCTTTGACCAGACGTCCCGGTTTATGGCGCCAGGCATCAGCTTTGAAAAGCAGATGTCGGCCATTCAGGCAAACCTTGGTCTGGCGAAGGGGGATCCCCGGCTTGAGGCGATTCGCCAGCAGGCGCGGGAGGTCAGTGCCAGGACCGGTGTACCTGCAGATACGGTCCTCCGGGCACAAACCGAACTGACTCGTTCAGGCTATGACGCCGATGGGCTGCTTGCGGCCACCGCGCCAACGGTCAACCTCAGCCTGGCGGGGAATGTCGACGCGGCTAACGCGGCCGATATGATCGCCAGCACGCAGGCCGCGTATAGCCTGGCCGATGCGGATGCGGGACGCATCGCAGATGTGCTTACGCGCGGTTTTACCTCTTCGAATACCAGCCTCGCTGAGATGGTAGCGGCCGTCACCTCTGCTGCGCCCGCTGCGGGTGCATCCGGTATGGGGCTTGAAGAGACCACCGCGCTGCTTGGCGTTCTGGCTGAAAAAGGGATGAAAGGCGCCGCCGCCGGGGACGCGCTCAGCGCGATGTTGCGCCATGTTCAGACTCCGGATGCCATAAAAGCCTCGGGGGCGCTGGCTTCCGCTGCGGGTGATGGATCGCTTGATGAAAAACGCCAGCAGTTGCAGGGGGCAAAGGGCAGTACCGCGATTGCGGCGTCCGTGCAGACCGACAATCTTGACGGCGATATCAACCGATTCCAGGCCGCGTGGAACGGGTTGAAGATTGATGTATTTGATAAAGTGGATGGCGCTCTGCGCAACCTGATAACAACCGCAACCGGCTGGCTTGGCACGGCCTCTCTTTGGGTGAATGCCAACCCTGAGCTGACGCAGACCCTCGCCAGCATCGTTGTTGGCGCCCAGGCGTTCTCTGGCGTACTGGGTGGCGTAGGCACGGTTGTCGGCCCGGTTCTGACGGGCGTCAATATGGTTATTACCGCGGCCGGGATGTTGGGAACGGTATTCAGCGTGGTGGGCGGCGCCATCATGACGGTGCTGGGTGCCCTTAGCTGGCCGGTAATTGCCCTTGGCGCGGCGATTGCTGCCGGTGCCTTACTGATTTTTAAATACTGGGAGCCCATCAGCGCCTTCTTTGGCGGGGTAATGGAAGGGCTTTCGACGGCTTTCGCACCGCTGGGTGCGCTGTTCTCACCGGTGATGGCGGTGTTTGACTCTATCTCGGAGAAGCTGGGCGGTATCTGGCAATGGTTCACCGACTTAATCACGCCGATCAAGGCGACGCAGGAAACGCTGGATGGCTGTAAAAACGCTGGCGTGATTTTTGGTCAGGCGCTGGGCGATGCGTTAATGGCACCGCTTGATCTCTTTAACAGCCTGAGCGGCAAGGCCAGCTGGCTGCTGGAGAAACTCGGTCTTATCAAAAACGAGTCGGGCGATCTCGACGCCGCTGCGGCAAAAGCAGAAGCGGCATCCTCACCGGCGGGCAGCGCTTATATTCCGGGCACGGGGATCTCTGGCGGCAGCCTGGGGTATCAGCCGACCATCGCTACTGGAGGACGCTCTTACGTCGATCAGAGTAAAAGCGAATATCACATCACGCTGCAGGGGGGCACGGCCTCCGGAACGGATCTGACGCGTCAAATCCGGGAGGAAATAGAAAACAGTGAACGTGATAAAGCGAGACAGCGGCAATCCAGCTTTATGTATGTTTGAGGAGAGAGAAAATGTTAATGGTGCTGGGTCTGTTTGTCTTTGAACGACGAACCTTACCGTATCAGTCAATGATATTCACAAAAGACTACCGCTGGGCATCCAGCGCTCGCATCGGGAAACCCAAAGCCTGGCAGTACCTTGGCGAAGGGGATACATCCTTCAGCCTCTCCGGCTTACTCTACCCGGAACTCACGGGAGGGCGGCTTTCTCTCAAGGCGGTTGAGCTGATGGCGAATGAGGGGCGGGCATGGCCGTTGATAGACGGTACCGGCATCATTCACGGCATGTTTGTCATTGAGAAAGTTACGCACACGCATTCGGATTTTTACAGCGATGGTACCGCACGAAAAATTGATTTTACCCTGTCGCTAAAACGCGTGGATGAATCACTGATGGCGACGTTTGGCGACCTGCGAACGCAGGCCTCAGAGCTGGTGGAAAGCGCACGCAATAGCATCGGAGGGCTGGTGGGATGATCGCCGAAATGAATATCCGGGCGGGTGGAAAAATCGCCCCTGATTTTATGCTTAAGCTTGACGATCGTGATATCACGCAAAATTTCAGCCATCGTCTTATCAGCCTGACCATGACCGACAAACGGGGGCTGGAAGCCGATCAGCTGAATATTCAACTGGATGATTCGGACGGGCTGCTGGACTTGCCTGCCCGGGGGGCAAGGCTGTCCTTATGGCTGGGATGGGAGGGAACCCCGCTCGAGGAGAAAGGGGACTTTACGATTGATGCGATTCAATTCCAGGGCGCGCCGGACACGCTGACCATCCGGGGATTCAGCGCGGATTTTCGTGGAAAGCTAAACGTGCGGCGCGAACAGTCGTGGCATGACACGACGATTGGCGCGATAGTCGATACCATCGCTCAGCGTAACCAGTTGACCGCCAGCGTCGCGTCGCGGCTTGCATCCATCGCCATCTCTCATATTGACCAGTCTCAGGAGACAGACGCGGCGTTCCTCTCCCGCCTTGCTGAACGTAATGGAGCATTTGTTTCAATCAAAGCCGGGAAGATTATCTTTATGAAAGCGGGCCAGGCCGTGACGGCCAGCGGCACTCCGCTTTCCTTAATGATGATTGAACGTGGGGATGGAGATAAGCACCTTTTTTCCATAGCTGACCGTGAAAATTATTCCGGCGTAACGGCCAAATGGCTGCAAACGCGTGACCCCAAACAACAAAATCCTCAATTGAGTATTAATCGTCAGTCCGGAGGACAGCCGGCAGAAGCACTGCAGCACCCGGATGCCGCCGCACCGGTAGCGGAAGCAGGAGGCAAGGAGCAGAAACCGCAAGAGAAGCTGGTGGGATCGGCGGAAAACGTATTTGAGCTCACTACGGTTTATGCTTCTGAAGAGCAGGCGCTCAGGGCCGCAGAGGCGAAGTGGCGCGCGCTTCAGCGGGGAACCGTGGAGTTTTCCATCCAGCTTGCGCTGGGACGCGCCGATCTGTTCCCCGAAATGCCGGTGCTGGTAAACGGTTTTAAACGCGTCATTGACGAGCAGGCGTGGATCATCAGCGAGGTGGTGCATACCCTCAACAACAGCGGATTTACCACGCAGCTTAAGCTTGAGCTGAACGTCACCGACGAAAAATTTACTGTTGATAGTGAGTAATGTAGTTGCTATTGGTTTTATTTTGGGTATTATTGATTCACAAAATGTGAGTCAAGTGGAGGGGTACATGTTTCATTGTCCTAAGTGCAAGCACTCTGCGCATGCGCGTACCAGTCGCTATCTAAGTGAAAATACCAAAGAGCGCTATCACCAGTGCACCAATGTGGACTGCAGCTGTACGTTCGTGACGATGGAGTCCGTGGAGCGCCTGATTGCGACTCCCGGTGCGTCTGAGCATGTCCGAACGGCTTCGCTGAACCACGGTTAGCGGCTGTATCGCCCGCTCAAAAAAGCCACTCAATCGAGTGGCTTAATCATATGATTCTAAAACTAAAATTTGGTGGCCCCTGCTGGACTTGAACCAGCGACCTGGCGATTATGAGTCCCAATTTAAAGTCTTATAAAATAATAGGTTAGATTTTAAATGTGTTGTTGCATCGAATAATTTCAAATATGAAAGCATAGTGAATAGGTCTGCTGCCATTTTGCTGCCAATGATGCCTATAAAAAATGATAATCGCCATTCAAGAGGTAGAGGGCTAAACCAATCATAAAGGAGCCGAACAGCGAAAACACAGTGTTATACCAGTAGAAATAGATAGGTGTTTCGGAGCGGTAGATGTAGTAATTTTCATATGTGCCTTTATACCAGCCGACGAAGACCCCACTTCTAAGAGCTTTTGCTGAATGAAAAATCATCCACAATCCGCAAAGAAGTACACAGATCAATACTAATAATGTATCCCATTCCATAGCTTGTCTTCTAAAAGCAACGCCTTATAAAAGTGTTAGTGGGTTGAACAATGTCGCTTCATTCAGGTGGTCAGATGCAAAGTGAGCATAGCCGAGAAACTCGAAAATTTGGAGCTATGGAGGCGCGCAGCAACGCGCTGGCTTGAGGTGATGTATTTACCAGACCAGACCAGACCAGACCAGACCGACAAAACGCGCGCAGCGGCAGCGGTACGCCGCAATAACTGCCAGAGAATGCTTAACAGCATAAAGCATGATTAAAATACCCCAAACGTATAAGAAGTGCGGAGAGCCAGCACCGGGTGATCGCGCGGGGTATTGCCATCGAGGGAGGCTACGTGCTGGCAGACCATGGGTGCGAAAGAATTGGCACTAAAAACAATATAGGGCGGATTAACCGCCCCCTTTTTTTTACGCTGTTACACGCTCGTTCCACGCGTCTGAATATTGGACGTTCCCATCGCAATACTTCCAGGTGATCCGCTCATAGCGCAGCTGTACGCCCTCATTATGATTATGCATCTGTAAACCTGGCTCTTTGCAGTTATGCATAACTGGGTTAATGCTGACTACCCGCACATTCTCAAGCAGCATGTTGAAATACTCGACCTCTTGCCCCGCGTCGTTGATTCTGTACCACTTAATTTCAACGCTTTTAAGCGTCTGGCCGGTTGCTACCGCTTTATAGAGATACGGGCTGGAGCTATCAAATTCTTTCTCGATCATAAGCGGCGCATGTAAGCGTGTACCCGTGATTTTGCACGTGTTGCTATCGGTTGGAACAAGCAAGCCGTGACTAAAAGAGAGAATTTCTACGCTACTTTCACGATCCTGAACATCTACAGACCCCCTGATCAGGTTGCCGCCATCGTCTTTAAGCCACATGTAAGCCGGAATAGCCATTTTTAAAACTCCGTTTTATGAGGGTAAACCCTCATTAACGGCTAAAACCGGATCGCAGGTGATACAAATTGTGTTATCGGTCTGAGTGATTAAAGCATGTTAAGTATTGATATTAATAATAAAAATGATTGATTGATCTCAAGCAGTACCGCGCCTCGCCGTTGCTCTTATGTTGCTGGTTTTGCCAGGCAAAAGGGAATAACGATGGCATGTATACCGATTTACCCACCCCGCGGGCTGGAGATATTACGCGAACACATCAGGCTTGCGCGGGCGCGTCACGGAGTTCAGGACATGGCCATCCCGCTTACGTATACGTGGTTTTATGAGCGAGTAAGAAACGGCGGAGTGTGGGATTACAAACAACAAAAACGGGCTTACGCTGACTTCGGGAATTTTCATTACGGCGCGGTGGGTTATGCAGCGTGCATACCTGCAAAGATTTTGCTTATTGCCGCCGGCGCGGCGCAGTGGAAAGCCGGCACATCAAGACCAGAGTGGGGGAATTTCACGGGGGCCCCGCCGTTTGGTGATGATCCGATGGACCAATTTTGGATAAAGCAAGGTATAGACTATGTTAAGCAGCACCACTATTAAGGCGTTTAAGGCGTTGCATTGGGTGGCTACATTCGCTATGGCTATCGTGATTGCGGGGTACTGTTATTTTCAGCATATCCAGCGCTTAACGGTGAGTGACAAACTTTATGAGGTTCGCCAGCTCACGCCCCGGACCTGGTTATACATTACTGAGTATGACGGCTCTAACATGACTACGGGAGAAGTGTATCGCTATTTTTTAGCGAGCAAGATTGACGGCGATCCGCTGGTGGCTCTCGAAAAACAACATATCGCCCCAACGCTTACAGCGAACACCGCCCGCGCGAAAGTTGACGGCATAGGCAACAATATCTCATTTACTGTTTATGGCACCGTGTACAGCTTTACAACGTCCGCATTTTTTTATGATGCTGAGGGAATAGCGGCCGCGCCGTCAATCGACTTAACGGCCCGTGGCGAGGGCTGGGACAAGGGGAAATTTAGTCGATAGTAAAAATCCCTTGCAGTCGGGTCAATGACCCGATGAGCCGCGTGTAAGTTTTCACGGCGTACCCGTAGCGGTTCATGGACCAAAAGTACATTGTGATTGCCCGCCGGGCACAAATTGGGTTATTGCCCCTGCAGGTCAATGGCTGGGGCGTGGGTGAGATCCGGTTGATGTTGCCAGGGAAGAACTTCCCTGCAAAAATTACAGCCAGAATCCCCCACATACGATCTGCGAATTCGCAACTTTTGGTTTAATGATTTCGGGAATCATCATGATGCTTCGATCGTCTCAAAACACATGTCGGCGGTATGTCTAGCGGGTTTTTTGGCAGGGGAAGGCCGGATAATTCGCGGATATGCCTTACCCTGTTAGCTGTTAAGAAATGATCAGGTTTTTGGGGCATACCTTCAAAAGGATTTTTGCGTTGATTGCTGCGAGCAAAAAGAAAAGGCAGCATTAACTGATAAGCTTTTCCGGTTGAGTCAACTTTCATGGGCGGATATCCGCCAGCAGCACCGGCATAAACTCGGATACGAAAAAATCTCCCGTAACTCAATCAAGGCGGCCATCCCCGCGCATGTTACCGAAGACGTGGAGCTTATTGCATTCCGCTTCTGTAGCAAGGCACCCATGGTAGGTTACAAGCACGAAGCTACGTTTTACGTTCTGTGGCTAGACAGGGCATTTACGCTTTATAACCATTCCTGACACGTTCCCATACTGACTATCCGAAACCTCGCTACTTGGCTACCACCAGCATTAGACTCGTAACAGGTAACCAAAATATACAGGTGTATATTTAGCTTTTCTGTATCGGTTTATCTTGCTGCATATCCATGGATAGGAGGGGGAGGAGCAATCTCTGAGCCTTTCATTTTGCGGAACGGCCCGCTTCATCGAATTTTTACACCCGCGAAAATAAAAAATTAGGGTAAAGGCTTTTGCTGGCATTTTGTGTGCTGGTGGGATGATGTTTTAATGTTCATTTCGGAGTCAGGAAAAAGAGCAAAGTATTTCCGAAGAGTGCACCAAGAAACCCGACAGCCCCGCCAAAGTAGAATGAGGCGAACAATCCAGATAAATTTATTATGACCATCAAGGCACTCAATAGCAGAGAGTGAGAATTTTTGTTTTTGAAGTCCTCAACACATCCCCATAACCCCATCCCTGCGAAAAACAAAAGCAGAAGGACGAAAATCAGCAGCGCTTTTTCATTCGTTAGATTTCTACAGGCATAGTAACAACCAGCATAAGCGGCATTGAGGGGGGCAAGCAGAACTGGAGCAGTGATGAAAATCCGTTTCATTCATACCCCTTGCAGTAGTGGTTACTGCATGAAGCTGGTTAGATCCAGGAGTGTATGAACGGTCATAAATTAACCATGTATCACTATGGTTCCCGTTTCAAAATATCCTATAAATATCCTGGAGGATTTTGGGCTGGTGAGTGACTCCCCGCCAGCCCTTGCGGTGTCTGGTGGCCCCTGCTGGACTTGAACCAGCGACCAAGCGATTATGAGTCGCCTGCTCTAACCACTGAGCTAAGGGGCCGTGGCGGTGAATTATAAAGTAACTCCCCGCAGCAATCCAGCCATTCACACCTGCCTGCTGTTTTTATAAACAACGCATAATCAATCCTTTATACTTCCCTGACGATGTATCGAGCGGGAGTAAAGATGATCAACGATATTCTGGCCCCAGGCCTGCGGGTGGTGTTCTGCGGTATCAACCCGGGTAAGTCCTCGGCGCACACCGGTTTTCACTTCGCCCATCCGGGGAATCGATTCTGGAAGGTGATCTACCAGGCCGGGTTTACCGACAGGCTACTCAAGCCCGAAGAGGAGCAGCATCTGCTGGATACGCGCTGCGGGATCACCATGCTGGTCGAGCGGCCTACGGTGCAGGCAAGCGAGGTCAACCTGCATGAACTGCGCAGCGGCGGGCGGGAGCTGATCAAGAAGATAGAGGATTATCAGCCGGCCGCGCTGGCGATCCTCGGCAAGCAGGCCTACGAGCAGGCGTTTAGCCAGCGCGGAACGCAGTGGGGCAAGCAGAGCATCATGATTGGCGTTACGCAGGTATGGGTGCTGCCAAATCCAAGCGGGCTCAACAGAGCAACGCTGGATAAGCTGGTAGAGGCGTATCGGGAGTTGGATGAAGCGCTGATGGTGCGGGGGCTTTAGGGTCTCTGCGGCCTGATGCCCTCACCCTGGCCCTCTCCCACAGGGAGAGGGAATAAACAAAAAAAAAGCTCCCGATTGGGAGCTTTTTGCTGTTTACCTGGATTAATCGTCCAGGAAGCTACGCAGCACTTCAGAGCGGCTTGGATGACGCAGCTTACGCAGCGCCTTCGCTTCGATCTGACGGATACGTTCGCGGGTAACGTCGAACTGTTTACCCACTTCTTCCAGCGTGTGGTCGGTGTTCATATCAATACCGAAACGCATACGCAGGACTTTCGCTTCACGGGCGGTCAGGCCAGCCAGAACGTCGTGCGTCGCAGCACGCAGGCTCTCGGTGGTCGCAGAATCCAGCGGCAGCTCAAGGGTGGTATCCTCGATGAAATCACCCAGATGCGAATCTTCATCATCACCGATTGGTGTTTCCATGGAGATTGGCTCTTTGGCGATCTTCAGCACTTTACGGATCTTGTCTTCCGGCATCAGCATGCGCTCGGCCAGCTCTTCTGGCGTCGGCTCGCGGCCCATCTCCTGCAGCATCTGGCGGGAAATACGGTTGAGCTTGTTGATGGTCTCAATCATATGCACCGGAATACGGATGGTGCGCGCCTGATCCGCGATAGAGCGGGTGATAGCCTGACGGATCCACCAGGTTGCGTAGGTGGAGAACTTGTAACCACGACGGTATTCAAACTTATCTACCGCTTTCATCAGACCGATGTTGCCTTCCTGAATCAGATCCAGGAACTGCAGACCACGGTTGGTGTATTTCTTGGCGATAGAGATAACCAGACGTAAGTTCGCTTCAACCATCTCTTTCTTCGCACGGCGGGCTTTCGCTTCACCGATGGACATACGACGGTTGATGTCTTTAACCTGCTCGATGGTCAGTCCGGTCTCTTCTTCGATCTGCTGCAGCTTCTGCAGACCACGATAGACATCGTCCTTCACGTCGTGCAGTTTTTCAGACCACGGCTTGTTCATCGCGATAGCCGCGTTGAACCAGGTTTCGCTGGTTTCGTTGCCGGTGAAGAGGGTGATGAAGTTCTTCTTCGGCATTTTGCACTGCTCAACGCACAGCTTCATGATGATGCGTTCCTGGGTGCGTACGCGATCCATCATCACGCGCATGCTGTTTACCAGGTAGTCGAACTGTTTTGGCACCAGGCGGAACTGTTTGAAGACTTCAGACAGTTTCAGGATCTCTTCCTGAGCGGCGGCATGGCTGCGGCCTTTCGCTTTGATGGTGTCACGCGTCACTTCGTACTGGGTACGCAGCTCGGCAAACTTCTCACGCGCCAGCTCCGGGTCGATGCTGTTGTCATCGTCCGCGGTGTCGTCGTCGCTCTCTTCCTCATCTTCGTCTTCGTCATCATCCATCTCTTCCTGAGACAGTTCAGAACCGACGTGAGTGGCGGTAGGCGCCATATCTTCTTCAGCGTTCGGGTCGACAAAACCGGTGATCAGGTCAGACAGGCGCGCTTCTTCCGCTTCAACGCGATCGTACTGCTCCAGCAGATAGGTGATCGCTTCCGGGTACTCGGCAACGGAGCACTGAACCTGGTTGATCCCGTCTTCGATGCGTTTTGCGATGTCAATTTCGCCTTCGCGGGTCAACAGTTCAACGGTACCCATTTCGCGCATGTACATGCGGACCGGGTCAGTGGTACGCCCGATTTCAGATTCCACGCTGGACAGTACCTGTGCAGCAGCTTCTTCCGCATCTTCGTCAGTGTTGTTGGAGGTTTCAGCCAGCAACAGATCATCGGCATCCGGTGCTTCTTCCATCACCTGAATGCCCATGTCATTGATCATTTGGATGATATCTTCGATTTGATCTGAATCGACGATATCTTCCGGCAGATGGTCATTGACCTCGGCATAGGTCAGATAGCCTTGCTCCTTACCACGTTGGACAAGAAGTTTCAGCTGTGACTGCGGGTTTTGCTCCATAAGACGGTATCCACACTTAATTCGTTTGATTGGTGTCGGCGATGGGGCTGCCAACCTTTAAAGCGAGGGCGTACTTATATTTTTGCCGCTGCCTCTCAGTGCGGCTGCCGGGGGCTTCCCGATCGATATTCGGCACTTAAGCCGTTAAATTTTTTATTTCTTCGCCAGTTCCTGGTTAATCATCCAGAGCTCCCGGCGTTCTTCGCTGCTTAAACCGTGTGTGCGCTCGCGAGCAATCAACTCTTCCTGGCGCAGCTCAAGCATCGAATCAAACATATGGTTGAGTGAGTCGGTGAACGTTTTTTCTGCAATGTCCTTATCTGCTATATCGTCCCACATCGACAATTTTTCAAGGGTAGCGGCCTCTTTTGTGCCGCGATAGTGCTCTAAAAGTTGTCCGGTGGTCAGACCTGGCTGAGACAAACACGTGTTGACCAGTTCTGAAAATAAGCCAAGCCCGGGCAATTTCTCGTGGTTCAAACCCGCCAGCGACGGCACCTGCGGTGCGAGCTCGGGGTTTTGTACCAGCAACCCTATCAGTATACGCATGGTTGTGCGTTTTAGCTGAGGTGCAGGGCGAACCGCACCGTTTTCAGCCTGTTTAGGCATTAAACGTTCAAGCTGGCTGTCATCCAGAATGCCGAGCTTGTTGCCTAGCTCCTGACGCAGATAGATGCGCAGCGTTTCGCCGGGCACCTGGCTGATTAACGGCAGCGCCAGCGTACTGAGCTGCGCGCGCCCGTCAGGGGTACTCAAATCGACCTGCGGCATCAGGCTGTTAAACAAAAACGTGGAGAGCGGCTGAGCCTGCTCCATCCGCGCTTCAAACGCCGTTTTGCCCTCTTTACGCACCAGCGTATCCGGGTCTTCGCCGTCGGGCAGAAACATAAAGCGTAGCTGACGCCCGTCGGTCATATACGGCAGCGCGGTTTCCAGCGCACGCCAGGCGGCGTCGCGTCCTGCGCGGTCACCGTCGTAACAGCAGATGACGTTGTTGGTCGCCCTGAACAATAGCTGAATATGATCGGCGGTGGTGGACGTACCTAACGACGCAACCGCGTAGTTGATGTCGTACTGCGCCAGTGCCACGACGTCCATATAGCCTTCGACGACCAGAAGACGCGGAGGTTCCGCATTATTCTGCTGCGCCTCATAAAGACCGTACAGCTGGCGGCCCTTATGGAAAATATCGGTTTCCGGGGAGTTGAGGTATTTCGGCAGGGCATCACCCAGCACGCGACCACCAAAACCAATTACCCGGCCACGCTTGTCGCGAATTGGGAACATGACCCGTTCGCGGAAGCGGTCGTAGCTTCGTCCCTGGTCATTGGTGACCAGCATGCCTGCATCGATGAGAGACTTACGATCTTCGCTATTGCCGCCAAAACGCTTTAACACGTTGTCCCAGCCGGGCGGGGCGTAACCAATAGCGAAACGCGCAATGACATCGTCGCTCAGTCCGCGCTTGTTCAGATACTGACGCGCAGGCTCAGCCGCAGAGTGCTTAAGAGACTGTTGGTAAAACGAATTCAGGCCATCCATCAGTTGATACAGCGTTTGCCGTTGATGGCGCTCGATCTGACTTGGCCCACTGCCTGCTTCATACGGCACTTCAAGGTTATGCATCGCCGCCAGCTCTTCGACGGTTTCAACGAACTCGAGCTTGTCGTAGTTCATCAAAAAATCGACGGCATTACCGTGTGCGCCACAGCCGAAGCAATGGTAGAACTGCTTTTCACCGTTTACGGTGAAGGAGGGGGTTTTTTCGTTATGGAACGGACAGCACGCATGGTAGTTCTTGCCCTGCTTTTTTAGCTTTACCCGCGCGTCGATGAGATCGACGATGTCGGTTCTGGCAAGCAGGTCATTGATGAAAACGCGTGGGATTCTTCCGGCCATATGCCCCAAAATTTTAAGCGACTTATAAACGAAAACAAGCCGCGCATTCCTTCCGGAAGCACGGCCTTACGACTATTACTCTGTCTGTCAATTGAGGGCTGAGGCCCTCAACCAATTAGTACAGACGAGTACGGCGTGCGTTTTCGCGAGCCAGTTTCTTCGCGTGACGTTTCACAGCGGAAGCTTTAGCGCGCTTACGTTCGGTCGTTGGTTTTTCATAAAACTCACGACGACGAACTTCAGCCAGAACACCTGCTTTCTCGCATGAACGTTTGAAGCGACGCAGTGCTACGTCGAACGGCTCGTTTTCACGTACTTTAATTACCGGCATGTAACTCTCACCTTTAATAAATTCGGTTTGCCGCTGGCATCAACGCCAGCTTATTTCAAAATGGTGCGGAATTTTACTGCAAATGCTGCTGCTTTGTAAAGCACCGATGCGATTTTGAAAGGGACTTTAATAAGGGTGAGGAGTATACACGAGCCTTCTTCCTGGGGCGAACAAAGTTTTACATCAACCCGCCCAGGCTCTACACTGCGCGGTATTGAAACGAGGTAAAACAAGTCATGCGTGTACTGGGTATTGAAACATCCTGCGATGAAACCGGCATCGCCATTTACGACGACGAAAAAGGGCTTCTGGCCAACCAGCTGTATAGTCAGGTGAAATTGCACGCTGACTACGGCGGCGTCGTGCCTGAGCTGGCCTCTCGTGACCACGTGCGTAAAACGGTTCCCCTGATTCAGGCGGCGCTGAAAGAAGCGGGATTAACGGCAAAAGAGATTGATGCAGTGGCGTATACCGCAGGCCCGGGCCTGGTCGGCGCGCTGCTGGTTGGCGCGACGGTGGGTCGTTCACTGGCGTTCGCGTGGGATGTTCCGGCTATTCCGGTTCACCATATGGAAGGGCATCTTCTGGCACCGATGCTGGAAGAGAATCCGCCTGAATTCCCGTTTGTGGCGCTGCTGGTCTCCGGCGGCCATACGCAGCTGATTAGCGTAACGGGCATTGGCAAGTACGAGCTGCTGGGCGAGTCGATCGACGACGCCGCCGGTGAAGCGTTCGACAAAACCGCCAAGCTGCTGGGGCTGGATTACCCGGGTGGCCCGATGCTCTCGAAAATGGCGTCGCAGGGAACGGAAGGGCGCTTTGTCTTCCCGCGCCCGATGACCGACCGTCCGGGGCTGGACTTCAGCTTCTCCGGGCTGAAAACCTTCGCGGCTAATACCATCCGCAATAACGACAACGACGAGCAAACTCGCGCGGATATTGCGCGCGCGTTTGAAGATGCGGTGGTGGATACGCTGATGATCAAGTGCAAGCGCGCGCTGGATCAGACCGGCTTTAAGCGTCTGGTAATGGCGGGCGGCGTGAGCGCTAACCGCACGCTGCGCGCGAAGCTCGCCGAGATGATGCAAAAGCGTCGCGGGGAAGTATTCTATGCTCGTCCGGAATTCTGTACCGATAACGGCGCGATGATTGCTTACGCCGGAATGGTGCGCCTGAATGCGGGTGCGACGTCCGACCTGAGCGTGTCCGTGCGTCCGCGCTGGCCGCTGGCGGAACTGCCGGAGGCGTGAGTTTTTTTGCCCGGTGGCGCTGCGCTTACCGGGCCTACAACACCCACGTGTGCTAACGTGCAATAAACCGCACTACACCCGCAGCATCCCTTTCTCTTCCAGAAACGCAATAATCGTCGCTAAGCCGTCACCCGCTTTCAGGTTGGTAAACGTCCACGGACGCTCGCCGCGCATGCGGTTGGTGTCGCGCTCCATCACCTCAAGCGACGCACCGACGTACGGCGCGAGGTCGGTTTTGTTGATCACCAGAAAATCGGACTTGGTGATCCCCGGCCCGCCCTTGCGCGGGATTTTTTCCCCCTCGGCCACGTCGATCACGTAAATGGTCAGATCCGCCAGCTCCGGGCTGAAGGTGGCGCTCAGGTTATCGCCGCCGCTTTCAACGAAGATCAGATCCAGATTACCGAACTTCTCGCTTAACGCTTCCACCGCCGCCAGGTTCATTGAGGCATCTTCGCGGATGGCAGTATGCGGACAGCCGCCCGTCTCCACGCCCACGATGCGCTCCGGCTCCAGCGCGCCCGCCTCGGTCAGGATGCGCTGATCCTCTTTGGTGTAGATATCGTTGGTCACCACCGCAAGATGGTAGGTATCGCGCATCGCCTTGCAGAGAGCTTCCAGCAGCGCGGTTTTGCCCGACCCTACCGGGCCGCCCACGCCCACGCGCAGGGGATGTTTGTAATCAGCCATGTTGACTCCTCAGGAACGGAATAGTCGTGAATATTGGGTTTCGTGGCGCGCGGAGGCGATGGCGGACAGCGGCGTTGCTGCCCCCAGCGCGTCGTCGCGACGTAAAAATGCCTGCTCAAAACCAGCGGCGTAGTGGTCGCTCAGTTCGATAATCAGCTGCTGCGCGGCCTGTTGCCCAAACGGCACCAGCTTGACGCCCGCCATCACCGCGCTCTCCATCCAGCTGTAGCCGAGACTCAGCGCCAGCTCGCGCGCGCTAATGCCCCAGCGCACGCCGAGCCAGGCCATGCCGCAAAGCTGGCTTTGCATAAACAGCGGCAGCCATTCGGGCGGACAGTCAGGTTCCCAGCTCTTAATCAGCCGTGTAAACGCCGCCCCGCGGTTGCGCTCCTCTTCGCGCAGCTCGCGCGTTTCCCGGCAGGCGAGAAGATATGCCGTCCAGCGTTTTGCATGTGTAAGATCGCGTTGCTCACAGGCCTGATAAAGACGGATAAACAGCGGCAGATCGACGCAGAAAAAGCTCTGCTCCATCTGCTGGATTTGCCAGCGTTTAAAGGCCCCGGCGTCCGTGACCCAGCCCGCCTCAACGGCCCACTCCAGCCCCTGCGACCAGGTAAACGACCCGACCGGCAGGCTGCTGCTGGAGAGCTGCATCAGGCGCAGCCTCTGGCGGGCGTGCTCCATTAGCTCATCAGCGCCAGCAGGGCGGAGACAATCAGCCCGCCGCCGAAGATTTTACGCAGGCCGTCGTGACGGCGCAGCAGCAGCCCTGCGGCGAAACTGGCGCATAGCACCGTGGCGCTGGCAAGCATAAAGCCGCTGGTGAAGAGCCAGAAGCTGTGGCCGGACATCTCCACGCCGTGCGCCCAGCCGTGGAACATCGCCAGGGCAGGCACCGCCAGCAGCAGACGGTTTTCATTTTTAAACATCATCACGCCGGATACCGCCAGCGAGGCGATAATCAGCATCTCCATGCCGCTGAAGCCGCCGAGCAGGCTGCCCGCAATAGCGCCGACAAGCATCATCCCGAGGGTGGCAAACGGCAGCAGGAGTTTGCGACCGCTCAGCGCCGAGAGTACGCCCGCACCGGTGAGCATCAGCAGGTGATCGAGCCCGGTCAGCGGGTGGAGAAAACCGGCCTGAAAGCTGTCGGCGCCGTGGCCGGGATGCGCGAGCGCGGGAACGGAAAAAGCCAGCAGTAACAGCGGTAAATACTTGCGCATGATTGATCCTTAATGTGAATGAGCGTGAGAGTGACTGTGGGCATCGCTGGCGTAAGCGCCCGCTTCCGGTTCAAACGGCAGAGTAGCGAACGTTACTTCCAGCCCGAACTGGCGCAGCATGTCGTCGAGAACGTGGTCGTGGTGATAGCGCAGCTCGCCGGGCATGATCTGCAGCGGCACGTGGCGGTTTCCCAGGTGGTAGCAGGCGCGGGCCAGCAGGAACGGATCGACACAGCGCACCACGGAAACCGACTCAGGAGCGGCGATTACCTCGACAACCTCGCTGCCGTCGTCGGTAGTCAGCAGGTCGCCCCCGCGCAGCAGCAGGCCGCGCGGCAGCATCAGCCCGGCTTCGCGACCGTCATTCAGCGATACGCGGGCGCGGCTTTTCACCCGCACGTCAATCGGCAGCGTGACGCTGGCGGTAATCGGGTGCGCATGGTCCAGGCGTTGGGTTAAATAGATCATCATCACTCCTCAAAACAGGAAATAGCGTTGCGCCATCGGCAGAACGTCAGCCGGTTCGCTGGTTATCAGTTCACCGTCGACGCGCACCTCGTAGGTTTGCGAGTCGACGGTGATATTCGGCTGCAGGCCGTTGTGGATCATGTCCGCCTTTTTCACCGTTCGGCAGCCTTTCACCACCGCGGTGGCGCTTTGCAGGCTGAGCTGCTGCGGGATGCCGTTTGCACTGGCGGCCTGCGAGATAAACGTCAGTCGGGTGGCGTGGCGCGCGGCGCCCAGCGATCCAAACATCGGACGGTAATGCACCGGCTGCGGCGTAGGGATTGAGGCGTTGATATCGCCCATCGGTGCACAGGCGATCATCCCGCCCTTGACGATGGTGGCGGGTTTGACGCCGAAGAACGCCGGGGACCAGACCACGAGATCCGCCAGCTTGCCCGCCTCAATCGAACCGACTTCGTGGGCGATGCCGTGGGTGAGCGCCGGGTTAATGGTGTATTTGGCGACATAGCGCTTCACGCGGAAGTTGTCGTTCTCGCCGGTCTCTTCCGGCAGCGCGCCGCGCTGAACCTTCATGCGGTGCGCGACCTGCCAGGTGCGGATAATCACTTCCCCGACGCGGCCCATGGCCTGCGAATCTGACGACGTGAGCGAGAACGCGCCGATGTCGTGCAGCACGTCTTCCGCGGCGATGGTTTCACGACGAATGCGGGATTCGGCAAACGCCACGTCCTCGGCGATATCCGGATCGAGGTGATGGCAAACCATCAGCATGTCGAGATGCTCGTCGATGGTGTTCACCGTGTAGGGCAAGGTCGGATTGGTGGAAGAGGGCAGAATATTCGGGTGCGCGCAGGCGGTGATGATATCCGGCGCGTGGCCGCCGCCCGCGCCTTCGGTGTGGAAGGTGTGGATGGTGCGCCCGGCGATAGCCGCCAGCGTGTCTTCGACAAAACCGGACTCGTTCAGCGTGTCGCTGTGCAGCGCCACCTGAATATCCATTTCTTCCGCGACTTCCAGCGAGCAGTTGATCGCCGCAGGCGTCGCGCCCCAGTCTTCGTGGATCTTCAGCCCGATAGCACCGGCGGCAATCTGCTCGCGCAGGGCATCCGGGTTGGAGCCGTTACCTTTGCCGAGCAGGCCAATATTCACCGGCAGCGTATCGGCAGCCTGCAGCATGCGGGCGATATACCACGGCCCCGGCGTGCAGGTGGTGGCGTTGGTGCCCGCCGTCGGTCCGGTGCCGCCGCCGATCATGGTGGTGACGCCGGAGACCAGCGCCTCTTCCGCCTGCTGCGGGCAGATCCAGTGGATGTGGGTGTCGATCCCGCCAGCGGTGACGATCTTCCCCTCGGCGGCAATCACCTCTGTTGCCGCGCCAATCGGGATCGTCACGCCGGGCTGAATGTCCGGGTTCCCGGCTTTGCCGACGGCGAAGATCCGCCCATTCTTGACGCCGATATCGGCTTTTACGATCCCCCAGTGATCGACGATCAGCGCATTGGTGAGAACCAGATCCACGCAGCCGTCAGCGGTCATCTGCCCCTGGCCCATGCCGTCGCGGATCACCTTTCCGCCGCCGAACTTGACCTCTTCGCCGTAGACCGTGAAATCGTCTTCTACTTCGATCCACAGCTCGCTGTCGGCCAGCCGCACCTTATCCCCGGTGGTGGGGCCGAACATATCGGCATACGCCCGGCGTGAAATCTCAGCCATGTTTCACCTCTCCCATCACCTCGCCGCGAAAACCGAAAATGCGCTGCGCCCCGGTGACCAGAACCAGCGTCACTTCCCGCTTCTGGCCGGGCTCGAAGCGCACGGCGGTGCCCGCCGGGATGTTCAGCCGGTAGCCTCTGGTGGCTTCCCGATCGAACTTCAGCGCCGGGTTGACCTCGTAAAAGTGGTAGTGCGATCCGACCTGGATCGGCCTGTCGCCGTGGTTTTCGACAACCACGCGTTGGGTTTCACGCCCGACGTTGAGGGCAATGTTTCCGGGCTGGATCCGGTATTCACCTGGGATCATCTCGCGCTCCTTAGACGATCGGGTTGTGGACGGTGACGAGCTTCGATCCGTCCGGGAAGGTGGCTTCGACCTGAATATCCGGGATCATCTCCGGGACGCCCTCCATGACCTGGTCGCGCCTCAGGACGTGGCGGCCCGCCTCCATCAGCGAGGCGACGGTTTCGCCGTCGCGCGCGCCTTCCATGATGAAGGCGCTGATCAGCGCGACCGATTCCGGGTAATTGAGCTTTACCCCGCGCGCAAGGCGGCGTTCGGCAACCAGCGCGGCGGTGAACAGCAACAGCTTGTCTTTTTCTCTGGGGGTCAGTTCCATAACGTTTCTCTTATGTCTGCCAGATACGCGGCGAACAGGCGGGTTTGGTAGTGAGAAGCGGGCGAAGCGACTGCCAGATATCGCGCATCGCCCGCTGGCAAATCAGGTTGTCGTGGGAGAGAAAACGCACCGACAGCAGGTCATCGGTGAGCGTTGCACCCGCATAATTTTCCAGCGGTGCGAGCCGTTCGCGCACCGCGTCGAGATGTTCTTCCCGGGCTGGGTAGAACAGTAGCGTGCCGATCCACGGATGCCCGGCGACGGGCGTGAGATCGCCGTCGCTAAGATGCTGGCGCTCAATCAGGCGCGGCTCATCATCTACCCACACCTCAAGGCGGCTCTCCAGCGTGCCGTGGCTGAAGGCTTCGTTTATCACCGGGCGACCCAGACAGTACAGCTCCCACGCCAGCAGCGTGCTGGAGGCCTTCAGATGAAAAACGGAGCGCAGCGCGGCATTCGCGCCGGGAAATATAATGGTGTCCTGCGGCAGCCACTCGAGGGTGGAATCTTCCTCGAGGTAAAAATGCTGGCTCAGACGAGCCTGCGGGCCGCTGCTGCGATAGAACTTGCTGGCGCCGGGCATGGTGATAAGCACATGGCTTTTGGCGTCCAGCCGAACGGAAATGTCCAGCGTATCGCCGCCAACAATCCCGCCGGGCGGGTGCAGCAGGTAAAGGTGGCAGGTTTCCCCTTCGGGGTAAAACGGACGTTGAACGGTGAGCGGCCCGACGTGGTGGGCGGAGTGCAGGAGGGTTTTCTCAGGGGTGTGACAAAACTGCAGGGCAAGCGATGCCTGCCAGCCTTTATACGTATTATCAGTGACCTGAGCTGCTAACATGCTGCATCCATTTCCACACCATCGGGATACGTTTCAGTATGCCCTGGCGGAAATGAAGCCTGTCATATGAGTCGCTTATGGATAAAACGGCTCATGTGATTTTCGCCCGGCGGCGCTACGCTTGCACGGGCCTACAAGATAATGCGCAGTGTAGGCCGGGTAAGCGCAGCGCCACCCGGCAGGAAAGGCTAGCGATAATCCTCCGCATCCACATCATACCCGGACGGTTCCCAGCGGATCGCCAGCAGCGACGCCAGGCCGATAAACGGCGCCAGCGCAATCACCCAGAACACGGCGGTATCCAGCGAGGCGACCAGCAGCGGGAACAGGAACAGCGACAGCGTCGAGCTGCTGCGCATCAGCGTCTGGTTGAGACCCACGCCCACGCCGCGCAGGGAGGTCGGGTAGCTCAGCGAGGCAAACGTCATGGTATGCGCGCCCGGGCCGAAGCCCTGACCGAACAGGAATAGCGCCAGCATCGCGACCGCGAGCACCCCTTCAGAGGCGCCTTCAGGGCGGCCAATCAGCGCCAGACCCAGCAGCGCCACAAGCTGGCAGGCATAACCCGCAAGCGACATCCGCCAGGCGCCGAAGCGCGGCACGTAGCGTACCGCCAGCAGTCCGCCGACGAAGGCAAACAGCAGGTTAAGCACCAGAGAAATGAGTATGGTGGTGAGCATCGACTGGACAAAGAAGCTGGAGATGATCACAGGCAGACCAAACGCCACGGCGTTATAGGCAAACGACGAGACCACGGAAAGCAGCGTGGCGAGCGTCGTGCGGCGTAAGTAGATGCCGCGGAACAGGTTCAGATAGTTTGACCATTTCGCTTTATTCACGACGGGTGCGGGCTGGCTGAGCGCGTCCTGCGGCACGTGGGCATTGATGTTATACGACTGGCGTAAAATGGACGCCGCCTCTTTCAGGTTGCCCTGATTCGCCGCCCAGACCGGAGATTCGCTCATATAGCGGCTGCGGATGGCGATAATCACCAGCGCGGGCACCGCGCCGAAGCCCAGGATCAAACGCCACAACCAGTCGCTGTGGCTTTCCGGCAGCACGGCGTAGAAGAAAAGCACCAGCAGGTAGGAGATGCTGATGGCGGCATACCAGGTGGGGCACCACATCGCGACGCTGGAAGCCTTATTTCCGGGCCCTTTCAGCCTGGCGAACTCGCTTAAAAACGCCATCGCCACGGGAAGGTCGATCCCCACGCCGAGCCCCATCACAAAGCGCGCGCCCGCGAGCACATATTCGTTCGGGGCGAAAGCACAGGCGATAGCGGCGACGACGAAGAAGACCATATCAGCCATAAAGACGCGGTAGCGCCCGATTTTATCCGTAAGATAGCCGCCGAGCAGCGCCCCGACGATGGCACCAAAGGTAATCGCCGAGGCTACCATGCCGGTACCGGCGGGCGTCAGGTTAAATTCGCGGGTGATGTCTTTAATGCCGAACGCCAGCGCGCCGAGATCGTAGGCGTCGAGGAAAATGCCGCCCAGCGCGATACCGACCACGATACGGGCGTTTGTCCGGCCCTGAGAACCGTCATTAACGAGGCGTGATACATCCGATGCGCTACGCACCCACTTGATGTCGCCATCCGGGGTGCTTCCTGCCGTTGAAAGGGGAGTGGTGTCTGTGATTTCAGCCATTTTCTTCTTATGTGGTTGTGTTGTGTCCCTAACAGTTACCACAGGCAGAAGGTGACCAAAATCACATTTGGCTATAAGGCATAACTAACCCTTTGGAACGTCTTTTTTCTTCCTCTTGAGCTTCGTCCAGATTTTGGTCTCCTGACGACGCCACAGGCGCTGGATATTGTCGTGATGACGCAGCAGGATAAGACAGGAGAGCATCGACACCGGGAAGGTGAACTGGGGTTTGAACCACCAGACGTAGAACGGCGCGATCAGCGCGCTGACGATAGCGCCCAGCGACGAATAGCCGCTCAGCAGAATAGTCAGAAGCCAGGTCCCGGCCATGACGCCGGTTAAGTCCCAGCCGATGGGCGCAATGGCACCAAAGGCGGTCGCCACACCTTTGCCGCCTTTAAAGCCGAAGAATACGGGCCAGATGTGGCCGACGCAGGCAGCAATAGCAATGAGCCCCAGCCAGAACGGCGTGACGCCCAGCGCATACGCGCCCCAGACGGGTAGCATCCCTTTCAGAACATCAAAAATCAAAACCGCTACGGCTGCTCCCTTGCCGCCAATTCGTAGTACGTTGGTCGCCCCCGGATTCCCGGAACCATTTTCACGCGGGTCAGGTAACCCGGCAATGCGGCAGACCAGAATGGCGCTGGAGATTGAGCCGCAAAGATAGGCGAGGAGGATCATTCCAGGCGCGATTGCACTCATAACGCTGTTCCGTTTTGAAAAGGTATCTGTATTCTCAGCATCTGTGGATAATACGCATAATTCGCCGGAAGTGGTATCCGGTTTAGCCAAAAAGCAGGCAGGTCGTGATGGATATTGTATTTATAGAGCAACTTTCGGTAATCACCACAATTGGTGTTTACGACTGGGAACAGACCATCGAGCAGAAACTGGTGTTCGATATCGAAATGGGATGGGATAACCGCAAATCGGCAAAAAGCGATGACGTGAACGACTGTCTGAGCTATGCCGACATCAGTGAAACGGTCATCGCCCACGTTGAAGGGCAACGTTTTGCGCTCGTCGAACGGGTGGCGGAAGAAGTCGCAGAGTTGCTGCTGAAAAAATTCAACTCACCGTGGGTGCGCATCAAGCTGAGCAAGCCGGGAGCGGTGGCGCGCGCCGCCAATGTTGGCGTCATCATTGAGCGTGGCACAAATCTGAAAGGCAAGAATTAACGTCATAATTGCTAAACCATTTTAGGTTATACCGGTCTCAAGACTGTATCTTATCGGTTGTCCGTATGTGACACCGTTTTTTTATATCTTTTTTAGGGGTTTATAGATGAGCGATATGCACTCGCTGCTGGTGGCGGCAATACTGGGTGTGGTCGAAGGATTGACGGAGTTTTTGCCGGTTTCCAGTACGGGCCATATGATTATCGTTGGCCATCTGCTGGGCTTTGAAGGGGATACCGCGAAAACGTTTGAAGTGGTGATCCAGCTGGGGTCTATTCTGGCAGTAGTCGTGATGTTCTGGCGTCGCCTGTTTGGCCTGATCGGCATCCATTTTGGTCGTCCGCCTCAGCACGAGGGGGCCGGTAAAGGTCGTCTGTCACTGATCCATATTCTGCTCGGGATGATCCCTGCGGTGGTGCTGGGCCTGGTTTTCCACGACGCCATCAAATCTCTGTTTAACCCGATTAACGTGATGTACGCGCTGGTGGTGGGGGGCTTCCTGCTGATCGCCGCGGAAGTACTGAAGCCAAAAACGCCGCGCGCGGAAGGTCTGGACGATATGACGTATCGTCAGGCGTTTATCATTGGCTGCTTCCAGTGTCTGGCGCTGTGGCCGGGCTTCTCGCGTTCAGGTGCTACCATCTCCGGCGGGATGCTGATGGGCGTAAGCCGTTACGCCGCGTCAGAGTTCTCGTTCCTGCTGGCGGTGCCGATGATGATGGGCGCCACCGTACTCGACGTCTATAAGAGCTATCACTTCCTGACGGCTGGCGACATTCCGATGTTCGCCGTCGGCTTCATCACCGCCTTTATCGTGGCGCTGATTGCCATCAAAACCTTCCTGCAGTTGATTAAGCGTATCTCGTTTATTCCGTTCGCGATCTATCGCTTTATCGTGGCGGCTGCGGTGTACGTGGTCTTCTTCTGACCGATGGCCCTCAGTCTTTCGGCTGAGGGCAATGCTTTTCCTTCCAGTCCGACACCGCCTGAATTCGCCGTTTCGTGAGTTCTTCGCGAATTTCCGGTCCTTTGAATCCTGCTTCGACAACGTCCTTCGTGGGCACCGCTTTCGCGACGTCCCAGGCTTTACGCAGTAAACGTCCCTGCGGGTAATCGCACGCTTCAAACCCGGTACGACCGCGCACGTCAGCTTCGCTGGTCAGCGCAATTTGCTCTACGCGCTGGGGTTTGCGCCAGGCGTCGATATTATCGAAAAGCTTAACGATGGTAGCCGGTTTCAGGATCGGGAAGGTGTGGATCAGATCGTGGAACTCGGCCACCAGTTTCGCCAGATCGCGGATCTCGTTCGGCACGCGCAGACGCTGGCACAGACCCTCGACCAGCTTCACCCCTGCCGGGCCGTGCCCGTGGTGGCGAGGCCAGAATTCTTTTGGCGTTAAGCCTTTGCCAAGATCGTGGCACAGGGTGGAAAAGCGCACGTCCACGTCAGGGCTGAGCATGGCCGCCATGCTCAGCGTCATCAGCGTGTGTACGCCGGTATCAATTTCCGGGTGCCATTTTGCGGGGGCTGGTACGCCAAACAGCGCGTCTATTTCCGGGAACAGCACCTTCAGCGCGCCGCAGTCGCGCAGGACCTGGAAAAAGACCTGCGGGTTGCGCGTGGTGAGCGCATTTTCCGTCTCTTTCCAGACGCGCTCTGGCGTCAGGTGTTCAAGCTCGCCCGCCTCGGTCATGGCGGTCATCAGCGCCATTGTCTCGTCGGCAATACGGAAGCTGAGATGGGCGTAACGCGCGGCAAAACGCGCCACGCGCAGCACGCGGAGCGGATCTTCAGAAAACGCCGGGGAAACGTGACGTAAAAGACGGTTGCGCAGATCGTCCTGACCGCCATAGGCGTCAACGATCTGCCCGTGCTCGTCCTGCGCCAGCGCGTTGATGGTGAGATCGCGGCGCAGGAGATCTTGCTCCAGCGTCACGTCCGGCGCGGCATAGCAGGTGAAGCCCGTATAGCCCGAGCCCGATTTCCGCTCGGTACGCGCCAGGGCATACTCTTCACGGCTTTTCGGGTGCAGGAAAACGGGAAAATCGCGGCCTACCTGCTGGTAGCCCGCGTCGAGCATCTCTTCAGGGGTGGCACCAACCACCACCCAGTCTTTATCTTTGACCGGCAGACCTAACAACGCATCACGTACCGCACCACCGACCAGATAACTCTTCACGCCCAACTCTCCCGTTTTCTCTTTTCCAGAATGATACGTAAGTCTGGCAGAGAAGACGAATTAGTTCATCCAGCGGTCTTTACGCTTACGGCTTGGGATCAGATGCGGCAGCACCAGACCCAGAACCAGACCCACGCCCAGCACGCCGCCGCCATACATAAACCACTGCATGATAATGGTGCGCTGTTTGTCGTCGAGCTGCAGATTGGCGGCATTCACCTTCTTCTGCGCGACAATCAGCTCGTTTTTCAGTTTCTGGTTCTCTTCTTTCAGACCGTTAATCACACCGTCGCTTTGCGCCACTTTCTGCTGCATTTCAGCGGTGCGCTGGTTCCAGGTGCCGTCGATGTTGTTCAGCTTGTCGGTCAGAGTTTTCACCTGGTTTTCCAGATCCGGCACGCGCGTGCGCAGGCTTGGCACGGTGCTCAGCTCTTTCAGCGGGATCCAGGAAGTACGACCGGTACTGTCGCGAACCTGACCATAGTTGGTGTCCGCGTTGGTTTGTAACAGGGTGACTTCCTCGCCGGCATTCACCGTGCCCACGAGGCGATAATTATCTCCGGGGCCACTGCGTACCCAGGTGTTCAGTTCGTCAGAAACGTAACGCTTCTCTTCAGCGTGCACTGCGGTTGCGGCGCTAAAAGCGAGTAAAGTAAGTCCAATCAGGCGTAATTTAAGCATCATTAGTCGTTATTTTCATAAATAGTGGAACGATAGTAGTGGCAACAGTGTCTCTACGCAAAGCATTCGTCAGCAATCAGAATCATCTGTGTCACGACTCTACAGATTTACGCCCGACAAATTGCTCATTGCATGGCAATTTGGCGCAAAATACTATGTACTGACAAACAAATGGCGAGGAAGTTCGCCCTCATTGACGCGTCTGTGACGCACGCAAAAGTACAAGGCTATGGCACAAGAAATCGAATTAAAGTTTATCGTCGAAAAAGACAGCGTTGACGCACTCCGCCAGCATCTGCATACGCTTTCCGGCGAACACCATGCACCGGTACAACTGCTTAATATCTATTACGAAACGCCAGACAACTGGCTTCGCCGCCACGATATGGGGCTGCGCATCCGCGGTGTGAGCGGGCATTACGAGATGACGATGAAAATTGCCGGCCGCGTGGTCGGCGGTTTACACCAGCGCCCGGAATACAATATCGACATCAGCAAGCCAGAACTTGAGCTGGAACGCTTCCCGGCGGAAGTCTGGCCGGAAGGCGAGCTGCCTTCCACGCTGGCGGAACAGGTACAGCCGCTGTTCAGCACCGATTTCTGGCGCGAAAAATGGCTGGTGACCGAAGGCAAAAGCCGCATCGAAATTGCCCTCGATCTGGGGGAAGTGAAGGCGGGCGAGTTCCAGGAGCCGATTTGCGAACTGGAGCTTGAGCTGCTGGAAGGGGACGCAAATGACGTGCTGAAGCTGGCGCGCAGGCTGGTGAACCAGTCCGGATTACGTCAGGGAAGCCTGAGTAAAGCCGCGCGGGGTTACCATCTGGCCGCCGGAAATGCACCGCGCGTGCTGAAAGAGACGACCATCCTGCACGTTGCGCCGAAAGCCAGCGTTGAGCAGGGTCTGGAAGCCGCGCTGGAGCTGGCGCTTTCTCAGTGGCAGTACCATGAAGAGCTGTGGGTGCGAAATGTGAAAAACGCGAAATCCCACGTGCTGGCGGCGATTGCTCTGGTGCGCCATACCCTGACGCTGTTCGGCGGTATTGTTCCTCGCAAAGCGAGCGCTCACTTACGTGACTTGCTGACGCAAACCGAAACGCTGATGCTCTCCGACGTATCGGCGCAAACGGCGATCTACAGCCCGCAAGCCGCGACGGCAAAACTGGCGCTGACCGAGTTCCTGGTGACGCGCGGCTGGCGCGCCTTCCTGGATGCGAAAGCAGAGGCCAAAATCGCGGAAAACTTTAAGCGTTTCGCGGATATTCATCTTTCCCGTCATGCCGCTGAACTGAAGACTACGTTTGCTTACCCGCTGGGCGATCAATATGGCGATCAGCTTCCCCGTCTGTCGCGGAACATCGACAGCATGGTGCTGCTGTCCGGTGCCTATGACGGCGTGAAGGCGCAGGCCTGGCTGGAGAACTGGCAGGGTCTGAAGCATGCCATTGAAACCCGCCAGCATATTGAGATTGAGCATTTCCGTAACGAGGCCATTTCGCAGGAGCCGTTCTGGCTGCACAGCGGAAAACGTTAACTCTGGCAAGGAACCCCTATAATGCCGCTTTCTTCAGCGTTACAGCAGCAGTGGCAGACCGTTTGCGAACGTCTGCCTGAGTCATTACCGGCGTCATCATTAAGCGAGCAGGCGAAGAGCGTGCTCGCCTTCAGTGATTTTGTGCAGGAAAGTATCGCCGCCAACCCGGACTGGCTGGCAGAGCTTGAGAACGCGCCGCCGCAGGCGGACGAGTGGCGGCATTATGCCGGCTGGCTGCAAACCGCGCTCGAAGACGTTGCGGATGAAGCCACGCTGATGCGCGTCCTGCGCCAGTTCCGCCGTCGGGTGATGGTGCGCATTGCCTGGGCGCAGTCGCTTGAGCTGGTGAGCGAAGAGAGCACGCTGCAGCAGCTAAGCGAGCTGGCGCAAACGCTGATTGTCGCCGCGCGCGACTGGCTCTACGCCGCCTGCTGTAAAGAGTGGGGCACGCCGTGCAGTGAGGAAGGGGTTCCTCAGCCGCTGTTGATTCTGGGGATGGGCAAGCTGGGCGGCTGCGAGCTGAACTTCTCCTCCGACATCGACCTGATTTTTGCCTGGCCCGAGAACGGCTCCACGCGCGGCGGCCGTCGCGAGCTGGACAACGCCCAGTTCTTTACCCGCCTCGGTCAGCGTCTGATTAAGGCGCTGGATCAGCCCACGCAGGACGGTTTTGTTTACCGCGTGGACATGCGCCTGCGTCCGTTTGGCGACAGCGGCCCGCTGGTGCTGAGCTTTGCCGCGCTGGAAGATTATTACCAGGAGCAGGGGCGCGACTGGGAGCGCTATGCGATGGTTAAAGCGCGGATCATGGGCGACAGCGACGACGCTTACGCCAACGAGCTGCGCGCCATGCTGCGCCCGTTCGTGTTCCGTCGCTATATCGACTTCAGCGTGATCCAGTCCCTGCGTAACATGAAAGGAATGATCGCCCGTGAGGTGCGCCGTCGTGGTCTGAAGGACAACATTAAGCTCGGCGCGGGAGGCATTCGCGAAATCGAATTTATCGTTCAGGTCTTCCAGCTTATTCGCGGCGGCCGTGAGCCGTCGCTGCAGTCCCGCTCGCTGCTGCCGACGCTGAGCGCCATCGAGCAGCTGCACCTGCTGCCGGACGGCGACGCGCAAACCCTGCGCGAGGCCTATCTTTTCCTGCGCCGTCTGGAAAACCTGCTGCAAAGCATCAACGACGAACAGACCCAGACCCTGCCGGGCGATGACCTCAACCGGGCGCGTCTGGCCTGGGGCATGCGCGTGGACGACTGGTCAACGTTAACCGAACGGCTGGACGCCCACATGGCGGGCGTGCGCCGCATCTTTAACGAGCTGATCGGTGATGACGAAAGTGAATCGCAGGACGATGCGCTTTCCGAGCACTGGCGCGAGCTTTGGCAGGATGCGCTTCAGGAAGATGACACCACGCCGGTGCTGACGCACTTAACTGACGACGCCCGGCATCGCGTGGTGGCGCTGATCGCAGATTTCCGTCTTGAGCTGAACAAACGCGCCATCGGCCCGCGCGGTCGTCAGGTGCTGGATCACCTGATGCCGCACCTGCTGAGCGAGGTCTGCTCGCGGGCGGACGCGCCGGTGCCGCTGTCGCGCATGATGCCGCTGCTGAGCGGGATTATCACGCGTACCACCTATCTGGAGCTCCTGAGCGAGTTCCCCGGCGCGCTGAAGCACCTGATTACGCTCTGCGCCGCGTCGCCAATGGTGGCCAACAAGCTGGCGCGTTACCCGCTGCTGCTGGATGAGCTGCTCGATCCGAACACGCTGTATCAGCCAACGGCGACGGATGCCTACCGGGACGAGCTGCGTCAGTATCTGCTGCGCGTGCCGGAAGAAGACGAAGAGCAACAGCTGGAGGCGCTGCGTCAGTTTAAGCAGGCGCAGATGCTGCGCGTGGCGGCGGCGGATATCGCCGGAACGCTGCCGGTGATGAAAGTGAGCGATCACTTAACCTGGCTGGCAGAGGCAATCATCGACGCGGTAGTGCATCAGGCGTGGGTGCAGATGGTGGCGCGCTACGGCCAGCCGAAACACCTGGCCGATCGTGAAGGACGCGGCTTCGCGGTCGTGGGGTACGGCAAGCTCGGCGGCTGGGAGCTGGGCTATAGCTCCGATCTGGATTTAATCTTCCTGCACGACTGCCCGGTTGACGTGATGACCGACGGCGAGCGTGAGATTGACGGGCGTCAGTTCTATCTGCGCCTGGCGCAGCGCATCATGCACCTGTTCAGTACCCGCACCTCGTCGGGCATTTTGTATGAAGTGGATGCGCGCCTGCGTCCGTCCGGCGCGGCGGGCATGCTGGTGACCTCAACGGACTCCTTCGCCGATTACCAGAAGAACGAAGCCTGGACGTGGGAGCATCAGGCGCTGGTGCGCGCTCGCGTGGTGTATGGCGATCCGCCGCTCAAAACGCAGTTTGACGTCATCCGCAGGGAGGTTATGACCACCGTGCGTGATGGCAGCACGCTGCAAACGGAAGTGCGCGAAATGCGCGAGAAAATGCGCGCGCATCTCGGCAATAAACATCGCGATCGCTTTGATATTAAAGCCGACGAGGGCGGGATTACCGATATTGAATTCATCACCCAGTATCTGGTGCTGCTGCACGCCCACGACAAGCCGAAGCTGACGCGCTGGTCCGATAACGTTCGCATTCTGGAACTGCTGGCGCAAAACGACATCATGGACGAGCAGGAGGCGCAGGCCTTAACCCGCGCCTACACGACGCTTCGCGATGAGCTTCATCACCTGGCGCTGCAGGAGGAACCGGGGCACGTGGCGCTGGACAGTTTTGCTCATGAACGTGCTCAGGTAACGGCCAGCTGGCAGAAGTGGCTGGTGGAACCGTGCGTAACAAATCAAGTGTGATATTATCGCGCGCAAATTGTGAATCTTTCTGGAGTCAGGAATGAAAGTAACACTGCCAGAGTTTGAACGTGCTGGGGTAATGGTTGTTGGGGATGTGATGCTGGATCGCTACTGGTATGGGCCGACCAGCCGCATCTCTCCGGAAGCACCGGTACCGGTGGTTAAGGTCGACACCATTGAAGAGCGTCCCGGCGGCGCGGCAAACGTGGCGATGAACATTGCCTCTCTGGGCGCGCAGTCGCGTCTGGTTGGCCTGACCGGCATCGACGATGCGGCGCGCGCGCTGAGCAAGTCGCTGGCGGACGTGAACGTGAAGTGCGACTTCGTTTCTGTTCCGACCCACCCGACCATCACCAAGCTGCGCGTGCTGTCTCGCAACCAGCAGCTGATCCGCCTCGACTTTGAAGAAGGTTTCGAGGGCGTCGATCCCGAGCCGCTGCACGAGCGTATCAACCAGGCGCTGGGCAATATCGGCGCGCTGGTGCTGTCCGACTACGCCAAAGGCGCGCTGGCCAGTGTGAAGACGATGATTCAGCTGGCGCGTAAAGCCAACGTGCCGGTGCTGATCGACCCGAAAGGGACCGATTTTGAGCGCTATCGCGGCGCAACCCTGCTGACGCCAAACCTCTCCGAGTTTGAAGCGGTGGCGGGCAAGTGCAAAACCGAGGAAGAGCTGGTTGAGCGCGGCATGAAGATTATTGCTGACTTTGAGCTGTCCGCGCTGCTGGTCACCCGCTCCGAGCAGGGGATGACGCTGCTGCAGCCGGGCAAAGCGCCGCTGCATATGCCAACCCAGGCGCAGGAAGTGTACGACGTGACCGGTGCCGGTGATACGGTGATCGGCGTGCTGGCGGCAACGCTGGCAGCAGGAAACTCGCTGGAAGAGGCGTGCTACTTCGCCAACGCCGCGGCGGGCGTGGTCGTCGGTAAGCTCGGGACCTCAACCGTTTCGCCAATTGAGCTGGAAAACGCGGTGCGCGGTCGTGCCGATACCGGTTTTGGCGTCATGACCGAAGACGAGCTTAAAGTGGCCGTCGCCGCCGCGCGCAAGCGTGGTGAAAAAGTGGTGATGACCAACGGCGTGTTTGACATCCTGCACGCGGGCCACGTTTCGTATCTGGCGAACGCGCGCAAGCTGGGCGATCGCCTGATTGTGGCGGTCAACAGCGATGCGTCGACGAAGCGCCTGAAGGGGGAAACGCGTCCGGTGAACCCGCTCGAGCAGCGCATGATTGTGCTCGGCGCGCTGGAAGCGGTGGACTGGGTGGTGTCGTTTGAAGAAGACACGCCGCAGCGCCTGATTGCCGGCATTCTGCCGGACCTGCTGGTAAAAGGCGGGGATTACAAGCCGGAGCAAATCGCGGGTAGCGAAGAGGTCTGGGCCAACGGCGGCGAGGTGATGGTGCTCAACTTTGAGGACGGGTGCTCAACCACCAACATCATCAAGAAGATCCAGAAAGACAGTCAGTAAAAAACGGGCCAGTTGGCCCGTTTTTTATGTCGCGTGGCGGCTGCGCCTTACCCGACATACGCGTTCATGTAGGCCCGGTAAGGCGTAGCCGCCACCGGGCACAACAGGCCGCACTTACTCCTGGTCGTCCACCGGTGGAATAGCCGGTGCCGGCTTCACTTCTTCCGGTGCATTACGGTTTTCCAGCTCGGTCAGACGCTGTTCCAGCAGCGCCAGCTTCTCGCGGGTGCGCAGCAGAACCTGGGTCTGCACGTCAAACTCTTCGCGGCTGACTAAATCAAGGCGAACCAACTGCGCCTGCAGCGTCTGGCGGATTTTCTTTTCTACGTCATCACCAAATTCACGAATGCCTTTTGGCATAGATTCATGAACCTGACGCGCGATCTGCTCAATTTTTTTCGGGTCAATCATTGTCGTTTCCCTTGATGGAAAGGTGTTAGTGTCCATTGTAGCGCGTCATGCCCGGGGTAAACAAAATTGTTTGATGCTTATGCATTGCCCAGGATAATCAATAGCGTTATAGTTATCTCGCTTATTCTCAGGGCGGGGCGAAATTCCCCACCGGCGGTAAATCAGCGTGACGCTGAAAGCCCGCGAGCGCTTTGGGTGAAAACTCAAAGGTCAGCAGATCCGGTGTAATTCCGGGGCCGACGGTTAGAGTCCGGATGGGAGAGAGTAACGATCCAGTCGGGCATGGGCCCGCTCACGTTATCTTTTTGCCGCTTATACGGCGCTCCTAAGACTGCCCTGATTCTGGTAACCATAAAGTTAATGAGGTTTTTTTACCATGAATCAGACGCTACTTTCCTCTTTTGGTACTTCAACTCAACGTGTTGAACATGCACTGGATGCACTGCGCGAAGGCCGCGGTGTGATGGTGCTTGACGATGAAAACCGTGAAAACGAAGGCGACATGATTTTCGCCGCCGAAAACATGACCGTTGAACAGATGGCGCTGACCATCCGTCACGGCAGCGGCATCGTATGCCTGTGTATTAATGAAGATCGTCGTAAGCAGCTCGAGCTGCCGATGATGGTCGAAAACAACACCAGCGCCTTTGGTACCGGTTTTACCGTGACCATTGAAGCGGCGCATGGCGTGACCACCGGTGTGTCTGCGGCTGACCGTCTGACCACCGTACGTGCCGCGATTGCAGACGGTGCGAAGCCATCCGATCTGCACCGTCCAGGCCACGTCTTCCCACTGCGTGCGCAGGCGGGCGGCGTGCTGACCCGCGGCGGCCACACCGAAGCGACCATCGACCTGGTGACGCTGGCAGGCTTCAAACCTGCAGGCGTGCTGTGCGAACTGACCAACGATGATGGCACCATGGCGCGCGCGCCGGAGTGCATCACCTTTGCGCGTCTGCACAACATGCCGGTGGTCACGATTGAAGATCTGGTTGAGTATCGCCAGGCGCACGAGCGCAAAGCTAGCTGAAATGGCTGATATGAAAAAAGCCGGGGAAACCCGGCTTTTGTGTTTTTAGTGATAGTTAATTTTGAACAGCACCACCGTTTCGAACGGGCCGGACTGGATCGCTTTTCCTTCGACCGGCGACAGCTCTGCGGTGTAATCCTGCTGATACTGCAGCGTGCTGCCCGTAAAATCCGCGTATTCGTTGTAGTGGTTAAAGGCATAGGGCTCGGTCCCGTTAAGGATCCTCAGCTTCAGGCCATTGCCTATCAGCAGCGCGGTATCGTTGGCGGTCAGCGATTCACTCGTATAGAACGACGAATCCATTTTGAAGCCGTCTGAACATTGGGCATCCTGCACCTTCGTTGTCTTCACCGAAAAGGTCCGTTTACGCGTCTGTTGATTCACAATATCGCGCGCGCTAAAGGTGCCAAAATCAATCTCCTGGTTCTCAGGGAAAATGCTGAACGTCGCCCCGCAGTCCAGAACGGTGATGTTCTGCAGGCCGTTAATGTGATATTTGAGGTTTTTCGCGTCCGCCATCTGGTTCACGCCGCCTTTACCGTCAAACTGGACAACGATGTAATCGCCCAGCGAGCTGACGTAGCCGTGGGGCGGCATAGCTTTGATTTTTACGTAAAGGCGCAGACGAGCGATAAAGGTGCGTGAGGTGTGGATATCATCCGGATTACCGGAGCAAATGAGATTTTCCCAACCCATCTGACGGATTTGGGCCGGGGTATAAATCAGGATACCGTGGTTATCCAGACACTGCCGGGTGTCAACGCCGTTAGGCTGGCCGGTTGCATCATAATCCATCCCTTCATAGGTCACGCCAAGTTCATAATAGGGGTCCGAAGCGGCAGGGTAAGGGTTGACCCAGGCGTAGATATCTTCTTTTTCAAAACCGCTGACAACGTTGTGGTCGCACGTTACCGGGATTTTGATGTCATCCGACTCCCAAATTTTTTCACCCACCTGTGCATTACTGGGGATGGCAAACGGCGAGATGGTTTTGGTTTCTTCAACGGGACCGCCTGAGCCACCCAGATAGCAGTCGAGCGCCAATGCCTCTTTTAAAGGCAGCACCGAAACCAGCAGAATAAACAGAATGTTAGTGAGCTTTCGCATCTTTATCGATCTTCCGTTCGGTTAGCGTGCATTTAGCCGTTCCGGCGCACTGCGCGTCGACTTTTTTCAACGCACCGTAATCGTCGATGTAACCGACGCTGTAGTAGTTGCCGTGGTAATCACCGGTAGAGGTTGTCTCCGTTGCGAAAGGCGCGATCATCAGGCTGTCAAAGCCCGGCAGCATGGTCTTCGCATTCTTACTGAGCCACGCGAGGGTGATGTAATACGGCGTGGGGTTATGCACGGTTAGCCCTTTGACATTGGCTGAAATTTCCATGCGCATTTCCGCCAGTTCACCGGGCTTTTTGGTAATCGCTTTTGGACGCCAGAACAGCTTGATTCGGCTCTGCATCGCAACCTGCATGACGCTGCGTTCCTCGCTGGCGCTGCTGCTTTTCGGCGGCACTTCGCGCAGGTTGAAATAAAACAGAGATTCTCTGTCTTTCGGCAGTTGGCTGGTGGCCGCTTGCTTAACGATCCTAACCTGCGACGCGGAGCCCGCTTCAAGGCGTTGAATAGGGGGGAGCGCCATGAAATGCGTGTCTTCTTTGCGCCCCTTTTCATCTTCAATCCAGGAGAGCGCAAGATAAGGCAACGCCTTGCTCTGGTTTTCAACCTTCAGGCTGCTGGCTTTGTCGCTTTCCGGGAAGACAATGCGCGTGCGGTCGAGGTTTACGGCCGCGTGGGTGGTGAATGCTGTGCCGACCAGCATCAGGCACAGGCTTTTGAGTGAGGTTAATTTCATCATGGTTTCTTACTGACATGGCAGTATCAACTGCATACTGTTTTCAAGGTGTGAAGGTAACGTGAAGCGACACTGCTGATTGTCTCCCCACGTCACGCGAAACTGTTGTTCTGGCTCTACGGCACCGAGCCAGACGTGGCCGTCATCGGCGACCATAGCAATCTGCCGGTCGTTCTCAAGCAGGCGAACAACCGCACCCAGCGGTGGTGTGCCAGAGGTTGTACGTAAGATGCCTGCGATATCGTTGCCGGCACGCGTGACAATCTGACGATATCCAATGGCGCCTTCCGTCCAGGTTGAGGTGACGACGCGGGTGTCCACGTCCACGCCATCGGGCAGGTTGTTCATATTGACCTGCACGCTGGAGGGCGAATAGCTGGAGATGGACGGTAAAACGCCAATGCCAAACCGGTTCGTTTCATCCCGCGACATGTTCAGCGGAATGTTGCCTACGCCGTCGGTGCTGACCATCACGCGCGGTTCATTACCGTAGCTGCGGCGGTGCAGGGCGGCGCCTTTGGCCGTTGAGGTGAATGAGCCGTTCCAGCTCGCGCTCAGGGAATTGTATTCATTAGCCTTATAGCTCCCGGAGAGATTCAGATCGCCATAAGGGGAATAATGCTGATAGTTGCCGCTGACCTGCGCGCCTGCATCTGACTTCTCGCTCTCGGTGCCTGCGGAAACGCCCCAGGTATTATTGCGGTCTGATGTGTCATACCACGACACGTTCTGGCTCAGGCTGTCGCTGTTGCGCAGGTCATAATTCAGACGATGATCGGGGTCGAGCGGCACGCTCAACGACAGATAGAACTGCGTATCGTCTGCTTCATCTTCATAATGCGTTTTACTCCACGACAGGGTGACGCCCAGGTTTTTCCAGCGGCCCAGGTCAAAGTTGTAGCCTGCGGTCACGCTGCCCGTTGTGGACGGCGAGTCGTTCCACCAGGTCTGGCGCAGCATGTTCACATAGAGGTTGAGCGATAATGCCGAAATGTACTGGCTTGCGGTCACGCTGAGCGTCTGTTTTTCGGACTGACGATCGTTATTGTCATAATCGAGAAAACGGGCGTAGCTCAGGAACTGTGGGTCGGAGTAACGATAGCTGGCGAGCGTTAGCTGGCTGCCAGTGGTATCGAAACGCTTGCTGTAGTTAAAGCGGTAGCTGTAGCCCGTCTGGCTATTCTGATTGGGCAACTGGCTGGTCGCCTGCGTGACGTCAAAAGAGAGGGCACCCAGGTACTCCATGTTTTGTCCGATCCCGGCGGCGACGGACCGATAATGGTCGCCATCGGCGAGCGTACCGCCATAAAGTGAGGTTTGTGACAGCATCCCCCAGGAGAATTCCCCGCTCAGAAACGCGTTATCTTCAACGTCGTGCGAGGCGTCCTTGCGCGCTTTCCCGGTCGCCAGCTTGTAGCGAACCTGACCTTTGCGGGTTAAAAACGGCACCGATTCTGCAGAGACCTGGAAGGTGCTGACGCGCCCGTCTTCTTCCGTCACTTTGACGTCCAGCGTACCCTGGACAGACTGGTTAAGATCCTGAATCACAAAGGGACCGGGCGGGACTTTGCTCTGGTAAATCACACGATCGGCAAGGCTGACGGTAACCGTGGCGTTGGTCTGAGCGATGCCGGTAATTTGCGGTGCGTAACCGCGTAGCGACCACGGCAGCATGCGCTCATCGCTAATCAGGGATGCGCCGGTATAGGTGAAAGCATCAAAAATAGCGGACTGGAAATCCGTTTCGCCCAGCGTAAGTTTGGCGCCGAGCGAGGGGAGAGGACGGAACATATAAACGCGTGAAAAGCGTCCATCATGTTCAGAACCGGCATCGGTATGCGTTTGCGTGTACTGATAATCGCTGCGCAGCCGCCACGCGCCCATATTTGCACCCGCGGTACCGTAGGTGTTGGCGTTGTCCGTACCTGAGCCGTTATTAGGCTGATAATGACTGGCGAACAGGTTGTAATCCAGCAATACGCCAGGCACGCCGTTGTCCCAGGTGGATGGAGGCATCCAGTCTGCGGCACGGTACTGTAGCCATGCCTGCGGGACGGTCACCTTGAGCGTCTGGCTGGCCTGGTCAAAGGTAAACTTAATATCGGGTCTGGATGAAAAATCAATGCATCCCTCTTTTTCTGGCAGAGCGCTGCGAATGGAGTCCTGTAGAGCAAAGGTATCGGCCAGTTCAGGTGGAATACAGACCTGTACCTGATTATTCATTTCTCGCCAGCGAAGCTGCCAGCCGTTTGCCAGCGGAATATCATTAATGGAAACCGTAACAAAATAGTTACCTGGCGTTACGGCGATTTGATCTTTGAAGAGTGATAAGTCAACGCTACCACGCTGATCTTTATCAATGGCATTTATGTTAAATTCAGTCGCAGAGGTAATTTTCGTCATTAACAGGGACGTAATAATGATTATCCATTGTAATTTGTATGTCATCGTCCTGTTACTCAAGAAAAGATATAGAATGCCGGCTGCACTAAATGCCAGCCGGTTTATACCGTGACGCGAAGTTATTATTTATACGCCAGAACGTAGTTAGCGGTGGCTTCAACCTGACCCGCCGTAGCGGTTTTGCCTGCAAGCACTTCCATTAACGCTTTGAAGTGCAGCGTCTGAGTGGTGGAACCTGCCAGAAGATCAACTTCTTTAGGCGCACCCAGCGTAATGTTGGCTTCGGCGTTATCCAGAAGACGAACACCCACGTTCTGCGCACCGCTTGCGTAGGTGTTGGTCATCAGGCTGGTATCCGTCGCGTCTGTTGCTGAGCTGGTGAAGGTGACATCGACTTTGGTAATTGGCGTGTCCGTTTCGTCCGCCGGATCGTCTAGCTGGCAGTTTTCCAGGTTGATATCAACCGGCACAGCGGTAGACTTTTTGTTGGCGTTGATGACGGCAGTGGTCACTTCACCGAGGTCGACTTCTTTATCAACGCTGTCTGGAGCAATGCTGCAAGGCGCATCAATAACGACACCTTTGAATTTGATTTTGCCTGAACCCTGGTCGTCAGCAAAGGCAGAACCCGATACAATCGCAGCCATAGCAACGGCTAACAGAACTTTTTTACCCATATACATGAAAATATCCTTTTTCAAACGAATTCATACTCTGAATATTAATTTCAGAACGCACGTCAAGTATACGGGAGGGAGGTGGGGGGAAGCGATTACTGTAGCTTAAAGCTATTTTAAGATTTTATTAATATATAATACTTATTGATTGTAAGTATCAGCTTATTCTCATGATTTAAGAAGTGGTAGGGCGATATTCAAACTCAATTTTATAAATATATTTCTTTGAAACAATATTATTCATTGTAAATAATTTGTTGGCAATAGGATGGATTATTATTTTACCTGTATCTTAATGTTTCGCAAGCCTGCCTCCGTATGGTACGGAGGCAGGCTAATGTTAACCAATACCCGCAGACTGCAATAATACCAGGCTTAGCCCCATTACCGACATTCCACACAGTACGCCATAGCTGGGGTTGTTATTCGGATCGATCTCTTTCGCCAGCGGCATGAGCTCATCGACGGAGAGCGCAACCATGATCCCGGCAACCGCAGCCATAATGGCAGCCATCACAACGGGGGAGACCAGACTTCCGAGGATCAACCACGCCAGCACGCCTCCAAGGATTTCAGCCATCCCGGAAATACCTGCCCAAAACACCGCGGTGCGTTTAGAGCCGGTGGCGGCATACACCGGTCCGGCGACGGCCAGTCCTTCAGGAATATTGTGTAAGGCGACCGCCAGCGCGATGCCAAAGCCCATCTCAAGATTGCTGCTGGCCGTCACGTAGGTCGCGACCCCCTCCGGGAAGTTATGCAGGCTAATGCCAAGCGTTAACAGCACGGCGGTACGCTTGATATTGCGCGGCATCGGCGCCACGTTTTTCTGCATTAAATCCTGCGGATGCGCGTGCGGTAGCATGCGATCGAGGGCAAAGTATCCCAGCAGGCCAAAGACAAACATGCCGTAACCCAGCAGCGGAGACATGCCTTCTGTGCCCAGCGCGGCAGGCAGCATCTCCATCAGCGAGATGAGCAGCATGATCCCGGCAGCAAAGCCCAGTGAGAAGGCCAGTACGCGGTTAGAGGGCTTTTGGCCGAGCACGCCGAGGATCGCACCGATAAAGGTCGCGGCGCCCGCCAGTATGGTCAGGATCAAGGGGACTGACATGCATTGCTCCTTATGATAATGATTCTCATTAATATAAATGATTCATTTCTGGCAAAGCGAGGGGGAAACCCCGGCTTTACACATTCCTTACATTCAAATTTCCTGATGATGATCTTCACGCTTATCTGCGTTCATCTTAGCCAGATTGCGCGTAATGTAGCACCATTAAATTGACACCTTCTGTAAGGATATCACCATGACTTCTTCCCGTATGCCAGCCCTGTTTTTAGGCCACGGTAGCCCAATGAACGTTCTGGAAGACAACGTCTATACCCGAGCCTGGCGTCATCTGGGCGAGACGCTGCCGCGTCCGAAAGCGATCGTGGTGGTGTCTGCACACTGGTTTACCCGTGGTACGGGCGTGACCGCCATGGAAGCGCCAAAAACCATTCATGATTTTGGCGGCTTCCCGCAGGCGCTGTACGACACGCATTACCCGGCCCCAGGCTCGCCTGAGCTGGCCCAAAAGCTGGTCGATTTGCTGGCACCTGTCCCTGTCACGCTGGATAAAGAAGCCTGGGGCTTTGACCATGGCTCATGGGGCGTGCTGATCAAAATGTATCCTGATGCGGATATCCCGATGGTGCAGTTGAGCATCGACAGCACCAAACCGGCCGCCTGGCATCTGGAGATGGGCCGCAAGCTGGCAACCCTGCGTGATGAAGGCATCATGCTGGTGGCAAGCGGTAACGTGGTGCATAACCTGCGCACGGCACGCTGGCACGGTGAGAATACGCCATACCCGTGGGCGACCTCGTTTAACGACTACGTCAAAGCGAACCTGACGTGGCAAGGTCCGGCTGAGGAGCATCCGTTAGTGAACTATCTGGATCACGAAGGCGGTTCGCTCTCTAACCCGACGCCGGAACACTTCCTCCCGCTGCTGTACGTTCTTGGCGCGTGGGATGGTCAGGAACCGGTTACGATCCCGGTCGACGGTATCGAGATGGGGAGTCTGAGTATGCTGTCGGTGCAGGTGGGATAATAAAAGCAAAACGGCAACCTCAGGTTGCCGTTTTTAGTGTTTGCACCCTCTCCCTGTGGGAGAGGGCTGGGGTGAGGGCATCAGGCCGCAGTCTTACTCCACAAAAATATGCGGATAGAACCGTGACAGATCCTGCGTGATCAGCGCGCGATCTTCGCGAATGCCAATCCCGGCCGGCCGATCGTTGATGAGCCAGCTGCCAATCAGCGTATAGCTGTCGCCAAACTTCGGCAGCTGATAGAACTCCTGGACGATCATCCCCTCTTCGCCGTACGGTCCTTCAACCGCTTCCAGCGTCTTACCGTTTTCGATAATCGACACGTTTGCGCCTTCGCGGGAGAAGATCGGCTTCACGACGTACTTATCCAGCTGCGGATGGTCATCTTCCGCAAAGTACGCCGCCAGCAGGTTCGGATGGTTCGGGAACATCTCCCAGAGCATCGGCAGCAGGGCTTTGTTAGAGATAATGCTCTTCCATGCCGGTTCCAGCCAGCGCACGCCAGCATCTTCCAGCTTGGTGGAGAACATCTCGCGCAGCATATATTCCCACGGGTAGAGCTTGAACAGGTTGCTTATCACCTGGTCCTGCATATCCGTAAACTGACCTTTTTCACCGAGTCCGATATCCTCGATATAGAGGAACTCGGTTGCCACTTCCGCTTCGGCGGCGCAGTCCTGCAGATACTGAACCGTGCCACGGTCTTCTTCCGTGTCGCGGCAGCAGGCGAGATGCAGCAGGTTGAAGCCATGCTGTTCGCGCAGCTCGGCAAAACGCTCAATCAGCTTTTCCTGCAGGCTGTTAAACTGGTCGCTGCCTTCCGGCAGGTTTCCGGCATTGGCCTGGTCTTCCAGCCAGATCCACTGGAAAAACGCCGCTTCGTACAGAGAGGTTGGCGTATCAGCGTTGTTTTCCAGAAGCTTCGGTTCACCTTTGCCGTCCCACGCCAGATCCAGGCGAGAGTAAAGCGAAGGTTGATTCGTTTTCCACGACTGGCGCACAAAGCCCCAGGTGTGCTTCGGAATGCGGAACTTTGCCATCAGCTCGTCGCTGTCGATGACCTTTTCCACAACCTTCAGGCACATCTGGTGCAGCTCGGCGGTCACCTCTTCCAGTTTTTCCACCTGGGCCAGCGTAAGCTTGTAATAGGCGTCTTCACACCAGTACGGCTCGCCGTACATGGTGTGGAAGTTAAAACCATACTCGGTGGCTTTTTCACGCCAGTCCGGGCGCTCGGTGATACTGACTCGTTCCATGATCAGCCGCCCATTGAGCGAGTAGAGGAGGTGCCGGTCGCACTGCGCTGCATGCTGGTCTGCTTCGCCACTGATTCACCAAACCCGCCGCGGGTGATGGTGCTGGTCGTCGCTGGCTTCGGCGCCATCGCCGTTTTCGGAACGTTCACGGTGCGGCCTGGGGTCGCTGCGCCGTAGCCTTTGCCGCTGGCATCGGTATATTGACCGTAAGCCGGGCTGGCCGGGTTTTTCGAGCTAAACAGCGGCTGCTGCTGGTAGCCCGCACCGCCGCCCATCAGACGACCCATCATGTAGCCTGCCATCAGCGGCATCCAGAAGCTGCCGCTGGACTGAGCCTGCGCCTGATTTTCAGGTGCGGTGCCTGCCTGAGCCGGTGCCTGCTGGCACTGACCTTCACCAAACTCCGCCACGCAGTCTTCGCGTGAGGCATATTTCGGTGCGGTACGTTCCGCTTCTTTCAGCGCGCTCGTATAAGCGGTTTTACATTCGGCGGCTTTGCCGGTTGCGGCGGAGCAGTCGTCTGCGTTTTGATACAGCGAAACCGTTTCGTCATTTTTCTCACAGCCTGCCAGCATAAAGACAGCCGTGACCGCCAGCGCAACAGGGGTGAGGTGACGCGCGTTCCAGCTCTTGCGGAACGAAGCGTGATTTATAGATTTTGTCCGTTTCATCTTTGTCTTCCTGGACCCAGTGGTAATAACGCTCAGGATAGAGGATGAGTGGTTGAAAATGAAGCGAAGAGGGGCGGAATCAGGGGGATCTTTACGTTGGCTTACGTTCGGATGTGATTCAGATGCTCCCTCTCCCTGTGGGAGAGGGCCGGGGTGAGGGCATCAGGCCGCGGTGGGCCTGATGACACTCTTAGTTACGGAACGGATTATTGCCTTTGCTGGCAGGCGCAGTGGTGCGCGCGGGGGCAGGCTGTGCAGCAGGGGTGTTGCTGTTACCGTTGAAGTTATCTACGGCGGCAACCTGGTCAGGATTCTCAGGTGCCACGCTCTCCGGAGAAGTGGAGACCGGTTTGCCCAGCGCGCTGTTCAGCATCTGCAGGTCTTGCTCGTTCAGCGTACCCAGAGCCTGTTTGATGTTCAGCTGGTTGATCAGGTACTGGTAACGCGCGCTTGAGAGCTGCTGCTTCGCGTTGTACAGCGTGGTAGTCGCGTCGAGCACGTCAACGATAGTACGTGTACCGACCGAGTAGCCCGCTTCCATCGCATCCAGGGAGCTCTGTGCAGACACAACGGCCTGTTTATAGGCGTTGATGCTGCTGATCGAGGCGTTCACGTTGTTGAAGGAGGAACGTACGGTCTGCACCACGTTGCGGTGGGCACTTTCCAGCTGCTCGCTCGCGCCAACAAAGTTGTACTGCGCCTGTTTCACCTGAGAGTTGACCTGACCGCCCTGATACAGCGGCAGGGAGAAGCTCAGGCCCACTTTGTTCTGACCCAAGTTGCTGTCGTCATACTGGGACGTATTGGTTTTAGAACCACTGTAAGTGGTATCAGAAACACCGGTAGAGGCGCTCAGGCTCAGGGTTGGCAGATGGCCGTCCTGTGCCTGACGAATTTGCTCGCGGGCCAGGTCCTGGCTCAGACGCGCCTGCAGCAAGCTCAGGTTGCGGTTTTCCGCCTCTTTCAGCAGGGCGTTAACGGCCTGCGGTTTATCCGTTTTAAAGCTGTCCACGTTCAGAGACGCCAGCTCTGGATAGTAATTCCCGGTGACCTGACGCAGGGATTCCAGCGCGTTATCGAGGTTGTTACGCGCGGTCACTTCGTTGGCCAGCACGGTGTCGTACTGTGAACGGGCGTTCTGCACGTCGGTGATCGCGACCAGGCCCACGTTGAAGCGCTGGGTGGTCTGATCTAACTGGCGGTAAATCGCCTGTTTCTGCGCTTCGGTGTAGGAGAGTGCGTCAATCGCGCTCAGCACGTTGAAGTACGCCGTGGCGGTGTTCAGGATCAGCGTCTGCTGGTCGGTCTGATAGGTCACATCCTGGATACCCGCGCTCTTTTCCTGCAGGGTCAGGGCGCGCCATTTGGACATATCAAACAGCGTCTGTGTCAATTGCAGTGAGGCGCTGGTAGCATTGGAGTTAACGCCGTTAGCGTCGCGGAAACCGTTGCTGTAGGTATAATCTGCACCTAAACCTAACTGCGGCAGCAAGGGGCTACGCGCTTCGTTAATCTTTTCAAACGCAGCATCACGATCGGCCGCTGATTTACGTAAATCAGGGTTGCCCAGACGTGCCTGCTGGTAGACCTGTAACAGGTTTTCCGCCTGGCTCATTGCACTGAAGCCCGTCAGGCTCAGGCCGATAAGGATGGGGAGCAATTTCTTCATTTGCATTCCTTGTTGTGAAGCAGTATTAGCGCTGATCTAATTAAAAAATAATTGCCGATTCTAACAGAATCTTCCATACCAAAAGGTTGGCGTTACGTGCCATCTGGCGGTAATTTGCACCAATCTACCATATAGCCTTACAGACGGCAGCCAAACAGCCTTGAAATTCACAATTTCATCACCATTGCTACCAGGACTCGACTCATGCAGAAACCAGAAAAGTTGCCCGTGACATTCGCCAAAAACGATGTAGAAATTATTGCACGAGAAACGCTTTATAGCGGTTTTTTTTCAATGGAACTTTACCGTTTCAGGCATCGCCTGTTTAACGGTGAAATGAGCGGCGAAATCAGACGCGAAATTTTTGAGCGCGGGCATGCGGCAGTCTTGCTACCCTTTGACCCAGTGCGCGATGAAGTTGTGCTGGTGGAGCAGATCCGCATAGCCGCTTATGACGTGAGCGAGAGCCCGTGGCTGCTGGAGATGGTGGCCGGGATGATCGAAGAAGGTGAGTCGGTCGAGGACGTCGCCCGGCGCGAGGCGCTGGAAGAGGCGGGGCTGGTGGTGGGCCGCACAAAACCGGTGCTGAGCTATCTTGCAAGCCCGGGAGGCACCAGCGAGCGCTTGTCCATTATGGTGGGTGAAGTGGACGCCACGACGGCGGAAGGGATCCACGGTCTGGCAGATGAAAACGAAGATATTCGGGTTCATGTGGTGAGCCGGGAGCAGGCTTATCAGTGGGTAGAAGAGGGGAAAATCGACAACGCAGCGTCTGTCATCGCCCTGCAATGGCTACAGCTGCATTATCAGACATTACGAAACGAGTGGAAAAAATGAAGCGCTATACGCCTGACTTCCCAGAAATGATGCGCCTGTGCGAAACCAATTTCGCACAATTGCGCCGCCTGCTGCCGAAAAACGACGCACCCGGCGAAACGGTAAGCTATCAGGTGAGCAACGCGCAGTATCGGTTAACGATAACAGAATCAACGCGCTACACTACGCTGGTGGAGATTGAGCAAACGGCACCCAGCATTAGCTACTGGAGCCTGCCGTCGATGACGGTTCGCCTCTATCACGATGCGATGGTCGCTGAAGTGTGTTCAAGCCAGCAGATCTTTCGCTTCAAGGCGCGGTATGATTACCCGAATAAAAAGTTGCATCAACGCGACGAAAAGCATCAAATTAACCAGTTTTTAGCCGACTGGCTAAGATATTGTTTAGCACATGGAGCAATGGCGATTCCGGTTTGTTAGCGTCATAAACCTACCTAAGGACACCATTTGGAAAGCCTGTTGAACCTGACTGTTGCTGGTGGGGCGCCAGTCAGGATATTACAAATCACCGATACCCACCTTTTTGCCGAAAAGCATGAGACGCTACTGGGGGTCAACACCTGGGAGAGTTATCAGGCGGTACTGAGCGCCATTCACGCTGAAAATCGTGTATGCGATCTGATTGTCGCAACCGGCGATCTGGCGCAGGATCAATCCTCCGCGGCCTACCAGCATTTTGCTGAAGGCATCGCGAGCTTTAGCGTACCTTGCGTCTGGCTGCCAGGAAATCATGATTTCCAGCCCGCGATGTACAGTTCCCTCCATGATGCGGGGATCTCTCCGGCGAAATGTGTTTTTGCGGGTGAACAGTGGCAGATCCTGCTGCTGGACAGCCAGGTATTTGGCGTCCCGCACGGTGAGTTAAGCGAGTTTCAGCTCGACTGGCTTGAGACCAAACTGGCTGCTGAACCTGAACGCCACACGCTGCTGTTGCTTCATCATCACCCTCTGCCGGCGGGCTGCAGCTGGCTCGATCAGCACAGCCTGCGCAACTCTGCGGCGCTGGACCGCGTGCTGGCGAAGTTCCCGCGGGTGAAAAATCTGCTGTGCGGGCATATTCACCAGGAACAGGATCTCGACTGGAACGGACGCCGCATGCTGGCGACGCCGTCGACCTGCGTTCAGTTTAAGCCGCACTGCGCCAACTTTACGCTGGATACCATCGCGCCGGGCTGGCGCTGGCTGGAACTGCATGCCGACGGCACGCTGACCACGGAAGTCTGCCGTTTGACCGGTGCAAAATTCCGCCCGGATACCGCTTCAGAAGGCTATTGATGTCTACGCTCCTTTATCTGCACGGATTCAACAGCTCGCCGCGCTCCGCAAAAGCGACACAGTTTCGCCAGTGGCTGAGCGAGCATCACCCCGACGTTGAGATGATTATCCCTCAGCTGCCGCCTTACCCGGCTGAGGCCGCGGAGATGCTGGAATCTATCGTGCTTGCGCACGGCGGCGAAACCTTCGGTGTGGTCGGCTCATCCCTGGGCGGGTATTACGCCACCTGGCTTTCACAATGCTTCATGCTGCCCGCCGTTGTGGTTAACCCGGCGGTTCGGCCATTTGAGCTGCTGAGGGACTTTCTTGGCGAAAACGAGAACCCCTACACCGGCCAGCAATATGTGCTAGAGTCACGCCATATTTACGATCTCAAAGTTATGCAGGTCGACCCGCTTGAGGCGCCGGATCTCATCTGGCTGCTGCAACAGACGGGTGATGAAGTGCTGGATTACCGCCAGGCAGTGGCGTATTACGCCTCCTGCCGCCAGACTATAGAAGAGGGCGGAAACCATGCTTTCACGGGCTTTGAGAATCATTTCACCCAGATTGTCGATTTTCTTGGACTGCACAGCCACTGACAATCAATGCGAATTGCTAGTTTAAATCATGACGCAAACCTATAACGCTGATGCCATTGAGGTCCTCACCGGGCTTGAGCCGGTTCGCCGCCGCCCGGGGATGTACACCGATACGACGCGCCCAAACCATCTGGGCCAGGAAGTTATTGATAACAGTGTTGACGAAGCGCTGGCGGGCCATGCCAAACGCGTTGACGTTATCCTGCACGCCGATCAGTCGCTGGAAGTCATCGACGACGGGCGCGGCATGCCGGTGGATATCCACCCGGAAGAGGGCGTGCCTGCCGTTGAGCTGATCCTCTGTCGTCTGCACGCGGGCGGTAAGTTCTCCAACAAGAACTACCAGTTCTCCGGCGGTCTGCACGGCGTCGGTATTTCCGTGGTGAACGCCCTGTCCAAACGCGTGGAAGTGAACGTCCGTCGCGACGGCCAGGTCTATAACATTGCGTTTGAAAATGGCGATAAGGTGCAGGATCTGCAGGTTGTCGGCACGTGCGGCAAACGCAACACCGGCACCAGCGTCCACTTCTGGCCTGACGAAAGCTTCTTCGACAGCCCGCGCTTTTCCGTTTCACGCCTGACGCACCTGCTGAAAGCCAAAGCGGTGCTGTGTCCGGGCGTGGAAATCACCTTTACCGATCACGTTAACAATACCGCACAAACCTGGTGCTACGCCGATGGTCTGAACGACTACCTGTGCGAAGCGGTAAACGGCCTGCCAACGCTGCCGGAAAAACCGTTTGTCGGTAACTTTAGCGGCGATACCGAAGCCGTGGACTGGGCGCTGCTGTGGCTGCCGGAAGGCGGCGAGCTGCTGACCGAAAGCTACGTTAACCTGATCCCGACAATGCTGGGCGGTACCCACGTCAACGGCCTGCGTCAGGGGCTGCTGGACGCGATGCGCGAGTTCTGCGAATACCGCAATATCCTGCCGCGCGGCGTGAAGCTGTCGGCGGAAGATATCTGGGATCGCTGCGCCTACGTGCTCTCCGTGAAGATGCAGGATCCGCAGTTTGCCGGTCAGACCAAAGAGCGCCTGTCGTCACGTCAGTGCGCGGCGTTCGTCTCCGGCGTGGTGAAAGATGCCTTTACCCTGTGGCTGAATCAGAACGTTCAGGCGGCAGAGATGCTGGCTGAAATGGCGATTTCCAGCGCCCAGCGTCGTCTGCGCGCCGCGAAGAAAGTGGTGCGTAAAAAGCTGACCAGCGGCCCTGCGCTGCCGGGCAAGCTGGCAGACTGTACCGCGCAGGATCTCAACCGTACCGAGCTGTTCCTCGTGGAAGGGGACTCGGCGGGTGGATCGGCCAAGCAGGCGCGCGATCGTGAATATCAGGCGATCATGCCGCTCAAGGGTAAGATCCTGAACACCTGGGAGGTCTCTTCTGATGAAGTGCTGGCCTCGCAGGAAGTCCACGATATCTCGGTGGCGATCGGCATCGATCCGGACAGCGACGATCTGAGCCAGCTGCGCTACGGCAAGATCTGTATCCTCGCGGATGCGGACTCCGACGGTCTGCACATCGCCACGCTGCTGTGCGCGCTGTTTGTGAAGCACTTCAAAACGCTGGTGAAAAACGGTCACGTCCACGTGGCGCTGCCGCCGCTGTACCGTATCGACCTCGGCAAAGAGGTTTACTACGCGCTGACGGAAGAAGAGAAAGCGGGCGTGCTGGAACAGCTGAAGCGCAAGAAGGGCAAACCGAACGTGCAGCGCTTTAAAGGGCTGGGCGAGATGAACCCGATGCAGCTTCGCGAAACGACGCTGGATCCGAACACGCGCCGCCTGGTGCAGCTGACGATCAGCGATGAAGACGAACAGCAAACCAACGCCATGATGGATATGCTCCTTGCCAAGAAACGTTCGGAAGACCGACGTAACTGGCTGCAGGAGAAAGGCGATATGGCGGATATCGAGGCCTGATGCTGAAAAAGCCCTGCGATGCAGGGCTTTTTTTTGCCCGGTGGCGCTGCGCTTACCGGGCCTACGATCGATCCCCTCGCCCCTCTGGTAAGAGGGTTAGGGTGAGGGGAACGCCTCACACTGACGTCAAAACTCCATCTTCACCGTAAACTGCACTTCGCGCGGATCGCCAATCTGGTTGCCCAGGTTGTTGGTCGCAATGGACGATGTGTAGTAGGTCTTATCAAACAGGTTTTTCACGTTCACCTGCAGCGTCACCGGATACTGCAGCTTCATCTTATACGCCGCAAACGCATCCGCCACGAAATAGCCCGGCAGATAATAATCCGCACCGTTGGTTGCGGAACGACGGCTTACGCCGTGCCCGCCGCCGCCCAGCGTCAGGGTATTCCCGGCAAACGCATTGTGAATATCGTAGGTCAGGAACAGGGAGCCGGTATGGCGCGGCACGTTCGGCAGCGGTTTACCCGCATAGTCCGGGTCTTCCAGCACCTTCGCGTCGGTATAGCCGTAGCTGGCGATAATGTTGGTGTTCTCGGTCAACGATCCGGCAAGATCCACTTCAACGCCCTGCGAGCGCACGCGGCCCGCGGTTTTGGCGACGGTTTCATCTCCAATGCTCTCGGTGTACAGCACGTTGCGCTTGTGGATGTCAAACAGCGCGATGTTGGCGGTAATGCCGTCGAACAGGTCGAATTTAGCGCCGATTTCATACGCGTTCGACGTTTCCGGCGGCAGGTCGCCGATGTAGCTCGCAATGGACGACTGCGGCATAAACGTCTGGGAATAGTTGGCAAACAGCGAGACCGCCGGGGTGAGCTTGTACACCAGCCCCAGCTTAGGCGTCCACTGGTCGTCGCGGCTGTCGGTGTTCACGTTAAACGGGCGTCCTTTCCCCGCGTACTGGGTGTAATACTGGTAGCGCAGTCCGGCGACGGCGATCCACTTATCGGTCAGATATAGCGCGTCCTGCGCGTAGGCGGAGTAGCTCTCCTGCTTAATGGTTTGGTCGCTGTCGGATGCCGAGACGGTGGTGCACTTGCCGAGGCTGCCGTAGCTCGGGTTGTAAATATTGAAATCCTTAACGTTCTTACAGCGGATCATGTCCGTACGCAGCAGATCGTAATTCTCATACGACACGCCGGTCAGGATCTCATTGTAAAAGCCCGCGATGTCCACGTTCCCCTGCAGATCCGCTCGCGTCGTGTGCATATGCTGGGTCGAGCCCTGGGTCGCATCCACGCGGCGGGTCAGGTTGCCGGTTTTTGAATCGTAGGCCATCACGCGGGCCTGGTTATCGCTGTACTTATCCTGGCTGTAGCTGTAGTCGAACTTCGCGGTCCACTGGCTGTTGAGGCGATATTCAGCGTTGAGCTGAGCGAGATCGGACTGGCCGTCGGTCACGTTAAACGGCTCATCGAAGCGGGTTTTGCGATCCACGTCGACGGCTTTCTTAGTGTTGAGATCGAAGATCGTTCCGCGATCGAACGGCGTTTTATAGTCGCGATGCGAATAGAGCACGGTCACGGTGGCATCATCGCCAAACCAGGTGAGCGACGGAGCGATAAAGGAGCTGCGTTCGGTGCCGAAATTGCGCCAGTAATCCTCGTCCTGATATTCGCCCGTCAGGCGATACGCCAGGCGCGTGCCGTCAATCGGGCCGGTAACATCGACCTGTCCGGTGCCGCCGCCAAAGCTGGAAGAGGTGGCGGAAAGGGAACCGCCGAAGGTTTTCTCCGGGCGTTTGGTGACGACGTTAATCAGGCCGCCCGGATCGAGAATGCCATAGAGCGTTGAGGCCGGGCCTTTCAGCACCTCCACGCGCTCGGTTGCGGCATTAAAGCTGCGCGGCAGGACGGTGCGCAGGCCGTTGGTCATGATCGAGCCGTCGCGGTTCGCGCCAAACCCGCGGCGCACGAAGGCATCCTGCGTACCGCCCAGGGTGTTGGTCTGCACCACGTTGCTGACGTTATAAAGCGCTTCATCCAGCGTGGTGGCGTGCTGATCCGCCAGCACTTTATCGCTGACGGTATTGACCACCTGCGGGATGTCCAGCATCGGCATGTTGGTTAACGTAGCGGTGGAAGTATTCAACGGCTGATAGCCATTGGTGGCCTCCGCCGCAGTAGTTGGATCGGCGGTGACGGTAAGCGTTTCGCCGTCTTTAGCCGCGGTGGTGCCTGCTGCCTGCACCAGCGGTGCCATAAACAGCAGTGAAAAGAGCGCGCGCCCTTTTACCCCAGAGAGTGAAGGTGTGAACGTAGCCATTACATCTGTTATCCCGAAATATCCCGCGAATGACGTTTCGCGGAAAAATGTGTGAGTCATTGCCCTTTTACGGTCTGTCCGTTAGCCACGGCGGGCATCGAACATGTAATTGAGAATCATTCAATCACGTGCGAATGTAGTAGTAAATGGAAAATAGAAAAAATCGACTACAGCGTTTAACCCTACGTATAAGCGCAGCGGGATAATAATTAACTTGTTGAAATTAAACTTTTTGTAAGCTATTCCACGTTCGTCATCCCTCTGGCTTACCCCTGGTTTTTTCAGGGTGTTTCTTCTCTTGACTACTACATGGCGCAGCGTCAAACTCTCAAAAGAGAATGAGTTTTATTTTTATTTGTTGGTTTTTCATTACGTTGGCGTTCACGTGGCTCACAACACAAAACAACCGGGACTGGTTCTGGAGAACCTCTCTGCGGGCTATCAGAAAAAAATCATCGTTGATGATATCTCTCTTGCCATCCCTCAGCAGAAAATGACGGTGCTGGTAGGGGCGAACGGCTGTGGGAAATCCACGCTGTTGAGCACTATCGCTCGGCTGCTGCAGCCGCTGGGGGGCGCCGCGCTGCTGGATGGCAAAGCCATTCATGCGCAGCCGACCAAGGCGGTCGCCCGTCAGCTTGGCATTCTCCCGCAGTCTCCGCTGCTGCCGGAAGGGTTAACCGTCTTTGAGCTGGTCGCGCGCGGGCGTTTTCCCTGGCAGAACTTTATGCGTCAGTGGAGCGACGAGGACGAGCAGGCGGTGGAAGAGGCCCTGCGCCTGACCGGCACGGCAGAATTTGCCCATATGCCGGTGGAAAGCTTGTCCGGCGGCCAGCGTCAGCGCTGCTGGATCGCCATGGCGCTGGCGCAGCAAACGCCGTATATCCTGCTTGACGAGCCCACGACGTTTCTCGATCTCCGCTATCAGGTGGAGATCCTGGAACTGCTGCACACCCTGACCCGCCAGCACGGGCGTACCGTGGTGGTGGTGCTGCACGATCTCAACTTCGCCGTGAACTACGGCGATTCGCTGGTCTTTTTACGCCAGGGGAAAGTTGAAGGCGTATTGCATGAAGGCGATGCCTGCACGCCGGAGCTGATCAAAGCGGTGTTTGATGTGGACGTGCATATGTCCATAAACCCGTTGACCGGCAAGCCGTTCTTTATGCCGTTTCGCCAGGGCACGGTTCAGCCATGATGCGCTCCTCTCTGGCTTTCCCGATCTTTGCATTGCTGCTGGTACTGGGGGCGATTATGCACCTGGGCATCGGCGCACGCTTTATCGCCCCGCAGACGGTGTTGGAGGCATTCTTTCATTTCGACCCGCGCAATTTCGACCATAGCGTCATTATCAAATTACGACTGCTGCGCCTCTGCGCCGCGATGGTAACGGGCGCCTCGCTCGGCGTGGGGGGCGTGCTGCTGCAGTCCGTGATCCGCAACCCGCTCGGCGAGCCGCATATTCTGGGGCTCAACGCCGGGGCCGCGCTGGCGGTAGTGATTACCAGCGCGCTTGGGCTGTCGCTGCCGTTTGGTCGCCCGCTCGTTGCCGCCGCCGGTGCCGCCGCGCTGTTTTTGCTGGTGCTGATGTTTTCCTCGTCCGGCCGCACCGGGCTTACGCCGATGAAGGTCACGCTGTGCGGCGTGGCGATGTCGGCGTTTGCCTCGTCGATTACCGCCGCGGTGTTAATCCTCGATGAACAGACGCTGCTCGCCATGCGCACCTGGCTGGCAGGAGACCTGGCCGGGGTCAGCGTGCAGACGCTCCAGAGCGCCCTTTGGGCTGCAGCAGCCGGTTTTGTTCTCGCTATCGGACTGTCGCCCTCGCTCAACATGCTGGCGCTGGGAGACCGGATGGCGCAGGGGCTTGGCGTGTCGCTGCTGAAAACTCGCCTGCTCGCCCTGCTGGCCATCGCGCTGCTCTGCGGTGCGGCCGTCTCTGTCGCCGGGCCAATTGGTTTTATCGGCCTGGTCGTGCCGCAGCTCATTCGCCGTCTGGTGTCGGTCGATTTACGGGTGATGGTGCCGCTTTCTGCCCTGTGTGGCGCGCTGGTTCTGCTGCTGGCGGATATCGCCGCCCGCACGCTGTTTACGCCCTGGGAGCTGGCAACCGGCATTATGACGGCCCTGGTCGGCGCGCCCGTGTTCATCTTTATGGCATCGAGGATGTTCAAATGAACCGGGCGGGATTCCGCGCGATCCGAATTGGCCGTTTATCGGCGCTGGTTCGCCCGCGGGCGCTGGCGTGCCTGACCCTTTTAGCGCTGGTGGCGCTAAGCCTGCTGGGCTTTGGCCTGACGCACGGTTCACTGCCCATTCCCACCTCCGACATCGGGCGCGCGCTGTTTTCTCCTGAGAGCCTGACGGCGGAGACGCGCTACATCGTGATGGATATCCGCCTGCCGCGCCTGCTGATGGCGGTGCTGTGCGGGGCGATGCTCGGTATGGCGGGGGCGGCAATGCAGTCCATCACCCGCAATGGCCTGGCTGACCCCGGGCTTATCGGCGTGAAGGAGGGCTGTAGCGCGGCGGTACTGCTGCTGATTTTTCAGTTCCCGGCGCTGGGCCTGGCCTGGCGTCCGCTGGTCGGCATGGCCGGCGGGCTGCTTACCGCGCTGCTGGTAGTCGCCCTGGCGCGCGATATCTCGCGCCCGCGATTTATCCTGATCGGCATCGGCGTGTCATGGGCCTTTGCCGCGGCAATGGGCGTCTTTATGACCACGGCGGACGTGCGGGACGTGCAGACGGCGATGCTGTGGCTGGCGGGAAGCCTGCATGCGGCAAACTGGACGCTGGTGGGGCTGGCCGCACTCTGGGCTGCCCCTGCGTTTGCGCTGCTGCTGTTTACCGCGCGGGCAGCGGACGTGGCGTTGCTCGGCAATCAGGCCGCAGCGGGCCTTGGCGTACGCACAACCCGGCTGGCGCTGCTGCGGGTTCTTGCCCCGGTGGTGCTGACGGCGGCCTGCGTCTCCTGCGTGGGCAGTATTGGCTTCGTCGGGCTGATTGCCCCGCATATGGCGCGCCTGCTGCTGCGCGGTGGGCAAACCGCGCTTCTGACGGGAAGCGCCGCGCTGGGCGCGCTGCTGGTGCTGCTGGCGGATAACGTCGGACGTCTGGCATTCCTCCCGCTGCAGCTGCCGGCGGGAATTGTGATTTCATTGATTGGCGGACCTTTTTTACTGCTGCTGCTTTGGCAGCGTCGGGACAGATTTTAGGGGACTATAATGCGCGTAGTGTTTTCGATACTGTTGCTGGTGGGGTTCGCGGTGAGTGCGGCGGAGCCGACGCAGACGTTTACTGACGATCTGAACCGAAAAGTGGTGGTGCCGGTTCATCCGAAACGGATTGTCTCCTTACACGATCTGGATATTACCATTCCGCTGATTGAGCTAGGCGTGCCGCCGGTGGCAAGCCATGGCCGCACGCGGCCGGACGGCAGCCACTTTCTGCGCTCCAGCGGCATGTTGACCGGCGTCGACTTCGATAATTCCGACATTACGTTTATCGGCACGGCCGATATCGACATTGAAGCCATCGCCGCCGCAAAGCCTGACCTCATTATTACCGAGCCGACCCGCAACACCCCGGTGGAACAGCTGGAAAAAATTGCCCCGACGGTAAGCATCGATCATCTCGACGGCGGCGCGCCGGAGATCTACCGCAAGCTGGCTCAGCTGACGGGAACGCAGGCGCGGCTCAAGGTTCTGGAGCGGCGCTATCAGGAGCAGATTAAGGCGCTGAAGGCGACTATTGATACCCGCAAGGTGACCGTGTCCGTGATTCAGGCGAATCAGGGAAAGATTAACGCCATGCACAGCTACCACTCGCTGGGCCGCGTGCTGCGTGATGCCGGGTTCACCTTCCCGCCGCTGATTGAGTCTATTCCGGAAGGGGGGCGGATTGACGTCAGCGCCGAGCGTCTGCCGGAGCTGGATGCCGATTTCGTCTTTGCCACCTGGCGCGGAGATACGGGCGGTAAACCGCAGGACGAGCTGGCGGCGATGGATGCGGTCATGCCCGGCTGGTGTCAGTTCCTGAATGCCTGTCGAACCGGGCACTACGTGCTGATCTCGCGTGAAGAGGCCATCTCGAATTCGTTCGCGTCTTTAGGGCTGATGGCCGCGCAGGTGCAGTCCCAGATTGCCGGGCGTCCGCTGCCGGAGGCGACACGGTGATCCGCAAAGAGAAAGGGCGCGTGGATGTCTACGGCGACCGCTTTCGCGCGCGCGCGCATCAGCTGACGCCGCGTCTGCTGCAGGTTGCACGCTATATCCATGACAACCGCGAAGCGGTGATGGAGCAGACCGCAATGGAGATTGCGGCGGGGTTGAAAACCTCGGACGCCACGGTAGTCCGCGCCATTCAGGCGCTGGGTTTCGCCGGGCTGCGCGATCTCAAGCAAACGCTGGAGCAGTGGTTTGGTCCGGTGGTCACCTCCAGCGAAAAGATGTCCACCACTGTGAATACGCTCGCCAGCGACGTCAACGCGAGCATTGATTTCGTGCTGGAGGGGCATCAACACACCTGCGAGGTGTTATCCGAGCCGCACAACCGCTACGCGATGGCCCAGGCGGTCTCTCTGCTGGCGCAGGCAAGGCAGGTCGCCATATTTGGCATTGGCGCCTCCGGCATTCTGGCCGAGTACACCGCCAGGCTGTTCAGCCGCATGGGGTTACCCGCCACGCCGCTTAACCGTACCGGAATAGGGCTTGCCGAGCAGCTGATCGCGCTTCAGCGCGGCGACGTGCTGGTGATGATGGCGCAGAAATCCGCCCACCGGGAGGGGCAAACCACGCTGCGTGAAGCAAAACGTCTGGGCATTCCCACCATCCTGCTGACCAACGCCCTTGACTCACGCTTCAGCAAGGAGGCCAGCGTGGTGATCCACGTTCCGCGCGGCGGTGAAAAGGGCAAAATCCCGCTCCACGGCACGGTGCTGCTGTGTCTGGAGATGATTATTTTATCCGTGGCCTCCACCGAGCCGCAGCGCACCATCAAGTCAATGAAGCGCATCAACGAGTTACATCGTGGGTTAAAACCGGGGAAGAAAAGCAGCTAAAACAAAGCCCGGTGGCGCTAGCGCTTACCGGGCCTACGGTTCAGGTTTTGTAGGCCGGGTAAACGCAGTACCACCCGGCAAATTCCACGAACTTAAACCCCTTGCTCCAGAATACGGATGTGGGTTTCCAGCACGTCACCCTTCACCGCGTCGCTCCACGCTTTCATGTGCGGGGTCTGCAGGTGCGCTTCAAGATGCGCGACGGTTTCCCACTGCTCAACCATGATGATCGAGTCTGGCGCGGTCGCCTGGAAGCTGGCGTCAGTGGCGGCATCCACCATCGGCGCGTAGCCGTGGCAGCCTTCTTCTTTCAGTACGGTCGGGATAATTTTCGCGAACTGATCCAGCACCGCCTGACGGTGATGTTGACCTGGACGAGTACGGATTTCTGCGATAACGGTAAGCATGTTTACTACTCCTTTAATTCCAGGCTACCAGTTAAGCAAAAATTTCCGCGAGATGCTTGCGATATTCTGCGATATAGCTCGGGACGTCAGGCATTTTAATCACGTCGTTGACGATAAAGGTCGGCAGCGGATCCATGCCCAGGAACTGGTTAGCCTTGTGGAACGGCAGGTATGCGCCGTCAACGCCTACGCCTTCGAAGAACTGATCTTTCTCGGTGAAGGCTTCCATTGGCGCGTTCCAGGTCAGGGAGAGCATATATTTTTTGCCCTGAATCAGGCCGCCTGAGCCGTATTTTTTGGAGGCGTCAGAGCGGGTGCGGCCATCGCTGGCATACAGTGAGCCGTGACCTTCGGTGAACACGTCGTCCATGTACTTTTTCACGGTCCACGGCGCGCCCATCCACCAGCCTGGCATTTGCCAGATCACCACGTCAGCCCACAGGAAGTTCTGCACTTCGGTTTTCACGTCGTAGTTGCTGTCTGCACGCACGACCTTAACATCATGCCCGGCGTCGCGCAGGAAACCGTCCGCGACCTCGGTCAGGGTGTCATTCAGCTGGCCTTTAGAGTGCGCAAATTCTTTTGCACCGTTGATAATCAGAATGTTGCTCATGAGTTGTCCTCGATGATGAGAGTATGGTGAGTATTCTACGCGCGAGGATGGTGCGGTAAAATGAGCAAAATGTGCAAAGTCTTTTGCATTAAACGCAATAATCCCTTACCAGCTGACCTTCGCTTCAAAACCGCCTTCAGGGGCATTGCTCAGCGAAACGCGCATCCCGTGCAGGGCGGCGATGCGTTTTACGATGGATAATCCCAGCCCGCTGCCCGTCGCATCCTGACCCGGCGGACGATAAAAGCGCTCGCCGATGCGCGCCAGCGCGTCCGGTGAAATGCCGGGACCGTTGTCGCGCACGGTAAAGCTGCGCGCGTCCAGCGTCACGTCCACCACGCTGCCGCGCGGGCTGTAGCGAATCGCGTTATCCAGCAGGTTGCGCACCAGCAGGCTCAGGAGCAGCTGCTGGCCCGTGCGTGTAAGCTCTGGTGCATGGATGTTCAGGCGAACATCAATGCCCGCCTGCTGCGCCGGATGCCAGATATCCAGCACGGCCGACTGCAGCAAGTCGGCCAGGATAATCGGTTCGACATCGTCAAGGTTATCCAGCGAGTCCAGACGCGACAGCGTGAGGAGCTGATCCACCAGCCGGGAAGCACGGTCGATGCCCGCATGCAGCTGCGTCAGCGCCTTTTCCCGCGCCTGCGGATCGTCATGAGAGAGCTGCGCCACGTCAGTTTGCACCTTCAGGGCCGCCAGCGGGCTGCGTAACTCGTGGGCGGCATCGGACGTAAAGCGGCGCTCGCGGGTCATCATCTCCTGGGTGCGCGCGAAGAGATGGTTCAGCGCGTCGAGCAGGGGGCGCACTTCAGTAGGGACACCCTCCGTCGGCAGTTTATCGGTGGCATCCGGCGAGCGGGAGCGTAGGGTCTGCGCCAGCTTTTTCAGCGGCTTCAGTTCGCGGCTCAACAGCAGGATCAGCAACAGCAGCATTACGGGTAGCGCCACCAGCCACGGCGTAAGCTGCGAGCTGACCACGTCCAGCGCCATCTCCTGACGGTACTCCCACTCCTGGCCGACCACCACGCGGTACTTCCCGTCGGGTGAAGTCAGCCATAAAAAACGCCACTCATCGTTGTCGCCCTGCAGTTGCCCGTTATCGAACCCGTCGCGGCGATAGTGGTACGGGATATCGCGCCCGTTTTCACCGTCGTTGAGGATCATTTTGCCGTCGACGGCGTAAATGGCGAAAGCCAGCGCGTCATCGTCCAGACGACCATGCTTCACTTTTTTCGGGATCTCGCGCATGCGTTCGGGAGCGCGGATCTCGTCCAGATCCATCGTCAGCAGCCGTTTCGCAAACAGCATTTGCTGGGTATCGAAAAGCTTGTCGAGCTTGTGGGTCGTCTGCTGCCAGGCGACAACGCTGGCGGCAAACCAGGCCGTCAGAGACAGGAGTAAAAAGAGAAGCGTCAGGCGCAGCTTCAGGCTCAGGCGTTGCGTCAGCTTCATGCGTCACCCAGTGTGTAGCCGATGCCGTGCACGGTGCGGATAAACTCGCTGCCAAGCTTGCGGCGCAAATGATGGACGTGAACCTCGATGGCGTTGCTGGAGACGTCGTCGTCCCAGGTATAGAGTTTTTCCTCGATCAGCTTTCGCGGCAGCACCCGGCCCGCGTTACGCATTAACAGCTCCAGCAGCGCGAACTCTTTCGGCTTGAGCGTCAGCGGCTCACCCTCTAGCGTGGCGACAAGACGGGTCGGATCGAGCGTGACCTTCCCGTGACGTAGCTCGCTACGCGCCTGCCCGTGGCTGCGGCGGACCAGCGCTTCCAGGCGGGCACCCACTTCAATCAGCGCGAACGGCTTACAGAGATAATCATCCGCGCCCAGACGCAGCCCCTCGACGCGCTGGTTCAGCGCATCCCGCGCCGTCAGAATTAATACCGGCTCGCTGCGCCCGCTTTCGCGCCACGCGCGCAGGATCTCCAGACCGTCAATTTCCGGCAGCGTCAGATCCAGCACCACGGCATCATAGGGTGCAGAAGCGAGCGCGGCCTGACCGGTTTTTCCGTCGGTAAACCAGTCCACGCTAAAGCCCATTTTGCTTAACCCCGCCTTGATACCGTCGCCGATTAACCTGTCGTCTTCTACCAGTAAAATGCGCATATTCCCTCCTTGATGCCGTCAGTAAACCCTCTGCAAGCGCCTGCTGTACAGCAATAATAAATAAATTTTTCCCTTAAGAAGTTGTTAAGGATTACCCTGTTAAATGGATTGCGAAACGACATTAAAGGGAGAGATGAAGATGAAAAAATTCGCTGCAATTGCTGCCATCATGATGATGACCACCGCGCCGGTCTTTGCTGCTCAGGGCGGTTTTACTGGCCCATCGGCCACACAGACCCAGACGCAAACTCAGCAGGGCGGTTTTGTCGATAACAACGCCAACCTCACCACCGCGGCAAAAGTGAAAGACCTGAAGGACGATGCCTGGGTGAAGCTGCGCGGGAACATTACCGAGCGCCTGTCCGATGACCGCTACACCTTCCGCGATGAGACCGGCACGGTCAACGTGGAGATTGACCACAAGCGCTGGAACGGTGTGACCGTCACCCCGCAGGATAAAGTTGAACTGCAGGGTAAAGTCGATAAAGAGTGGAACGATTTTGAAATCGACGTGAAGCAGGTTATTAAGCTGAACAAATAACCCGAAAAGGGCCGCCTGTGCGGCCCTTTTTCTTTGTGACTCAACTCGCCAGATAAGGTAGTATCTGCGGCAATATTGCCTGAAACCCTTCGGTTTCTGAGTTGAGGAATCACACGTAATGAGCGATATGGCAGAGCGCCTCGCGCTACATGAATTCACGGAAAACGCCTACCTGAACTACTCCATGTACGTCATCATGGACAGGGCGTTGCCGTTTATCGGAGATGGCCTGAAGCCCGTTCAGCGCCGCATCGTCTATGCGATGTCCGAGCTGGGGCTAAGCGCCAGCGCCAAGTTCAAGAAATCCGCCCGTACCGTCGGTGACGTGCTGGGTAAATACCATCCGCACGGCGACAGCGCCTGTTATGAAGCGATGGTGCTGATGGCGCAGCCGTTCTCTTACCGCTACCCGCTGGTGGATGGTCAGGGGAACTGGGGTGCGCCGGACGATCCGAAATCCTTCGCGGCGATGCGTTATACCGAATCCCGCCTGTCTAAATACGCCGAAGTGCTGCTGGGCGAGCTGGGTCAGGGAACCGTTGACTGGGTGCCAAACTTCGACGGTACGATGCAGGAGCCGAAGATGCTGCCTGCGCGTCTGCCGAACATCCTGCTGAACGGCACCACCGGTATCGCGGTCGGTATGGCGACGGACATTCCGCCGCACAACCTGCGTGAAGTGGCGAAAGCCGCCATCACCCTGATCGAGCAGCCGAAAACCTCGCTGGACGAGCTGCTGGATATCGTGCAGGGGCCGGACTACCCGACCGAAGCCGAAATCATCACCTCGCGCGCGGAAATCCGCAAAATCTACCAGAACGGTCGCGGCTCCGTGCGCATGCGCGCGGTGTGGAACAAAGAGGACGGCGCAGTCGTCATCACCGCGCTGCCGCATCAGGTTTCCGGTGCCAAAGTGCTGGAGCAGATCGCCTCCCAGATGCGCAATAAAAAGCTGCCGATGGTGGACGACCTGCGCGACGAATCCGACCACGAGAACCCGACCCGTCTGGTGATCGTACCGCGTTCTAACCGCGTGGACATGGAGCAGGTGATGAACCACCTGTTCGCCACCACCGATCTGGAAAAAAGCTACCGCATCAACCTGAATATGATTGGCCTCGACGGACGCCCGGCGGTGAAAAACCTGCTGGAGATCCTCACCGAATGGCTGACGTTCCGCCGCGATACGGTACGCCGTCGTCTGAATTACCGTCTGGAGAAAGTGCTTAAGCGCCTGCATATCCTTGAAGGTTTGCTGGTGGCGTTCCTCAATATCGATGAAGTGATTGAGATCATCCGTACCGAGGACGAGCCGAAGCCGGCGCTGATGTCGCGCTTTGGCATCAGCGAAACCCAGGCCGAAGCGATCCTCGAACTGAAGCTGCGCCATCTCGCCAAACTGGAAGAGATGAAGATCCGCGGCGAGCAGAACGAGCTGGAAAAAGAGCGCGATCAGCTGCAGGCGATCCTCGCGTCCGAGCGCAAGATGAACACCCTGCTGAAGAAAGAGCTGCAGGCCGATGCAGACGCGTTCGGCGACGACCGTCGTTCTCCGCTGCACGAGCGCGAAGAAGCGAAGGCGATGAACGAACACGACATGCAGCCGTCCGAGCCGGTGACCATTGTTCTGTCGCAGAGCGGCTGGGTGCGTAGCGCCAAAGGCCACGATATCGACGCGCCGGGGCTGAGCTACAAAGCGGGCGACAGCTTCAAAGCGGCGGTGAAAGGTAAGAGCAACCAGCCGGTGGCGTTTATCGACTCCACCGGCCGCAGCTACGCCATCGACCCGATCACGCTGCCTTCCGCGCGCGGGCAGGGCGAACCGCTCACCGGCAAGCTGACGCTGCCGCCGGGTGCGACGGTCGACCATATGCTGATGGAAGCCGATGAGCAGAAGCTGCTGCTGGCCTCCGATGCGGGCTACGGCTTTATCTGTACCTTTAACGACCTGGTCTCCCGTAACCGTGCCGGTAAGGCGCTGATTAGCCTGCCGGACAACGCCCACGTAATGGCGCCGCTGGTGATTGAGAACGAAAGCGACATGCTGCTGGCGATCACCACCGCAGGACGTATGCTGATGTTCCCGGTCAGCGATCTGCCGGAGCTGTCGAAAGGCAAGGGTAACAAGATCATCAACATCCCGTCGGCGGAAGCCGCGAAAGGCGAAGATGGCCTGGCGCACCTCTTCCTCCTGCCGCCGCAGAGCACGCTGACCATTCACGTCGGCAAGCGTAAGATCAAGCTTCGTCCGGAAGAGCTGCAGAAAGTGGTGGGTGAGCGCGGTCGCCGTGGCTCGCTGATGCGCGGCCTGCAGCGCATCGACCGCGTAGAGATTGACTCTCCTGCACGCAGCGCTGCGGGTGACAGCGAAGAGTAATGTCGTGATATCCCCCTCTGCCCGGAGGGGGAATTTCAATAAAATTTCCCGTAAAATCGTTGTTAATTCGTGCGTTGCGATTAACAATACGCGCTCGTAATAAAGTCCTTACCTGGCCACAGGTGAAGTATAATTGTCAGCTGTTGGGGCTTCAGAGGTCGCTATGCTATATATTGTTCGTCTTATTCTTACCGTTATCTACTGCATTCTGGTCTGTATTTTCGGCTGCATCTATTGCCTGTTCAGCCCGCGAAATCCTAAGCATGTTGCCACCTTCGGCCATATGTTCGGTCGCCTTGCGCCGCTGTTTGGTCTGAAGGTTGAAAAACGTCTTCCTGAAGGGGCGGAGAATTTCGGTAACGCCATCTATATCGCTAACCATCAGAACAATTACGATATGGTGACCGCCGCAAATATCGTTTTGCCACCGACCGTGACGGTGGGGAAAAAAAGCCTGCTGTGGATCCCGTTTTTTGGCCTGCTGTACTGGCTTACCGGTAACCTGCTGATCGACCGTAACAACCGTGCAAAAGCGCACAGCACCATTGCGGAAGTGGTGAATCATTTTAAAAAGCGCAGAATCTCAATCTGGATGTTCCCGGAAGGAACGCGCAGCCGCGGCCGCGGCCTGCTGCCGTTTAAAACCGGTGCGTTTCATGCTGCAATTGCGGCAGGTGTTCCAATTATTCCTGTGTGCGTTTCCAATACTTCGAATAAGATTAATCTTAACCGCCTGAATAACGGGCTGGTGATTGTCGAAATGTTGCCACCCGTCGATACCAGCAAATACGGTAAAGACCAGGTGCGCGAGCTGGCAGCGCACTGCCGTGAGCTGATGGCTCAGCATATTGCGCAGCTCGACAAAGAAGTCGCAGAGAGAGAAGCCGCCGGTAAGATTTAATCCGGCGTTGAAGGGAAAACGAATTCCCGCGTTGTTAGTCGTTTCAGATGGAGCTTATATGTCACTCAGTCGGCGTCAGTTTATTCAGGCTTCCGGGATCGCCCTTTGTGCGGGTGCGATGCCGCTGACAGCCAGCGCCGCCGGGCAGCAACAGCCGCTGCCTATTCCGCCATTAATTGAATCTCGTCGCGGTCAGCCGCTTTTCCTGACGCTGCAGCGCAGCCACTGGTCCTTCACCCAGGGGACGCGTGCGCCGGTCTGGGGCATTAACGGACGTTACCTTGGGCCGACCATACGCGTGTGGAATGGCGATGACGTTAAGCTCATCTACAGTAACCGTACCCCTGAAAATGTCGCCATGACCATCAGCGGCCTACAGGTGCCTGGCCCGTTGATTGGCGGCGCGGCGCGAATGATGTCACCCAGCGCCGACTGGGCGCCCGTTCTGCCGATTCGCCAGAGCGCGGCAACCCTGTGGTACCACGCCAACACGCCTAACCGCACGGCGCAGCAGGTCTATAACGGCCTGGCCGGAATGTGGCTGGTGGAAGATGAGGTCAGCAAATCCCTGCCGATCCCGAACCACTACGGCGTGGATGACTTCCCTATTATTATCCAGGACAAACGTCTGGATAATTTCGGTACGCCGGAATACAGCGAGCCGGGCAGCGGCGGCTTCGTTGGCGATACGCTGCTGGTCAACGGCGCGCAAAGTCCGTATGTCGAAGTCTCGCGCGGCTGGGTGCGCCTGCGCCTGCTCAACGCCTCCAACTCGCGCCGCTATCAGCTGCAAATGAGCGATGGCCGTCCGCTGCACGTGATCTCCGGCGACCAGGGCTTTTTACCGGCGCCGGTTTCCGTCAAACAGCTGGCGCTCTCGCCGGGTGAACGTCGCGAAATTCTCGTGGATATGACCAACGGGGATGAAGTGTCGCTGACCTGCGGCGAAGCGGCGAGCATTGTTGACCGTATTCGCGGGTTCTTTGAGCCGTCGAGCATTCTTGTCTCGACCCTGGTGCTGACCCTGCGTCCAACCGGTCTGCTGCCGCTGGTGACCGATAGCCTGCCAATGCGTCTGCTGCCGCAGGAGATCATGAGCGGCTCGCCGGTGCGCAGCCGTGATATCAGCCTGGGCGACGATCCGGGCATCAACGGCGCGCTGTGGGACGTCAACCGCATCGACATTACCGCGCAGCAGGGCACCTGGGAGCGCTGGACGGTCCGTTCAGATATGCCGCAGTCGTTCCATATTGAAGGGGTGTCATTCCTGATCCGCAACGTCAACGGCGCGATGCCGTTCCCGGAAGATCGCGGCTGGAAAGATACCGTCTGGGTGGACGGTCAGGTTGAACTGCTCGTCTACTACGGTCAGCCTTCTTGGCCGCACTTCCCGTTCCTGTTCCACAGCCAGACGCTGGAGATGATGGACAGGGGCTCCGTGGGGCAGATGCTGGTGAATCCGGCACCGTAAAATGCTTTTCTCCCTCTCCCTGTGGGAGAGGGTTGGGGTGAGGGCAACAGCCCGCATAATACCCCTTCATTTCCCACATTGATCCAGCGTATAATCCCGCTCCTTTTGTCTATTTTTTCTTCGGAAGTATTATGAGCGCAATTTCCCTGATCCAGCCGGATCGTGACCTCTTCTCCTGGCCCCAGTACTGGGCGGCCTGCTTTGGACCGGCACCGTTCCTGCCGATGTCCCGTGAAGAGATGGACCAACTGGGCTGGGACAGCTGCGACATCATTTTGGTCACGGGCGATGCCTACGTTGACCATCCGAGCTTCGGTATGGCCATCTGTGGCCGTATGCTTGAAGCGCAGGGCTTCCGCGTGGGGATCATCTCCCAGCCTGACTGGAACAGCAAAGACGACTTTATGCGTCTGGGTAAACCCAACCTGTTCTTCGGCGTGACCGCAGGCAACATGGACTCGATGATCAACCGCTATACTGCCGACCGTAAGCTGCGCCATGACGACGCCTACACGCCGGATAACGTGGCGGGTAAACGCCCCGACCGCGCGACCCTGGTCTATACCCAGCGCTGTAAAGAAGCCTGGAAGGACGTGCCGGTGATCCTGGGCGGCATCGAGGCGAGCCTGCGCCGCACCGCGCACTACGACTACTGGTCAGATACCGTTCGCCGCTCGGTGCTGGTGGATTCCAAAGCCGACATGCTGATTTACGGTAACGGCGAGCGTCCGCTGGTGGAAGTGGCGCACCGTCTGTCGCAGGGTGAACCGGTGAGCAGCATCCGCGACGTGCGCAATACCGCGATCATGGTGAAAGAGGCGCTGCCGGGCTGGAGCGGGGTGGATTCCCGCATCATTGATATGCCGGGCAAAATCGACCCGATCCCGCACCCGTACGGCGAAGATCTGCCGTGTGCCGATAACAAGCCGGTTGAGCCGAAAAAAGCGGAAGCGAAGGCTATCGTCGTGCAGCCGCCGCGCCCGAAGCCGTGGGAAAAGACCTACGTGCTGCTGCCGACCTACGAGAAGGTGAAAGCCGACAAGGTGCTCTACGCGCACGCGTCCCGTATTCTGCACCATGAAACCAACCCGGGCTGCGCCCGCGCGTTGATGCAGAAGCACGGCGAGCGCTTTATCTGGATCAACCCGCCGGCGATCCCGCTCTCCACCGAAGAGATGGACAGCGTCTTTGCGCTGCCGTACAAGCGCGTGCCGCACCCGGCCTACGGCAACGCCCGTATCCCGGCGTATGAGATGATTCGCTTCTCGATCAACATCATGCGCGGCTGCTTCGGCGGGTGCTCGTTCTGCTCTATTACCGAACACGAAGGCCGTATTATCCAGAGCCGCTCTGAAGATTCGATCATCAATGAGATCGAAGCGATTCGCGACTCGGTGCCGGGCTTTACCGGCGTGATTTCCGACCTCGGCGGTCCAACCGCGAACATGTACATGCTGCGCTGCAAGTCGCCGCGCGCGGAGCAAACCTGCCGTCGCCTCTCCTGCGTCTATCCGAGCATTTGCGAGCACATGGACACCAACCATGAGCCGACGATCAACCTCTATCGCCGCGCGCGTGACCTGAAGGGCATCAAGAAGATCCTCATCGCTTCCGGGGTGCGTTACGACATCGCCGTGGAAGATCCGCGCTACATCAAAGAGCTGGCGACGCACCACGTCGGCGGCTATCTGAAGATTGCGCCGGAGCACACCGAGGAAGGCCCGCTGTCGAAAATGATGAAGCCGGGCATGGGCAGCTACGATCGCTTTAAAGAGCTGTTCGACACCTATTCGAAGCAGGCGGGCAAAGAGCAGTATCTGATCCCGTACTTCATTTCCGCCCACCCGGGCACGCGCGATGAAGACATGGTGAACCTGGCGCTGTGGCTGAAGCAGCGTCGCTTCCGCCTGGATCAGGTGCAGAACTTCTATCCGTCACCGCTCGCCAACTCGACGACCATGTATTACACCGGCAAGAACCCGCTGAGTAAGATTGGCTACAAGAGTGAAGAGGTGGTGGTGCCGAAAGGGGATAAACAGCGTCGTCTGCACAAGGCGCTGCTGCGTTATCACGATCCGAAAAACTGGCCGCTGATCCGTCAGGCGCTGGAAGAGATGGGTAAAAAACACCTGATCGGCTCGCGCCGCGACTGCCTGGTACCGGCCCCGACGCTGGATGAGATGCGCGAAGCGCGTCGCCAGAACCGCAATACGCGCCCGGCGCTGACCAAGCACACGCCGATTGTGCATCAGCGTTCGAACGGTAATTCGAGTGTGAAGAAGCCCGTGAAGCGCAAAGCATAAATAAAAAACCCCGGCAAGCCGGGGTTTTTTGTGTAGACACGTAGGCCGGGTAAGGCGAAGCCGCCACCCGGCTTTTTTACGCAATTAACCGCCAAACTGGTCCGGGTCCGGCCCAAGCCGCTTGCCCTTATCCAGCTTCGCAATCTCACCCAGCTCATCTTTATCCAGTCGGAAATCCCAGACGTCGAAGTTTTCGGCGATGCGCGATGGCGTGACCGATTTCGGAATGACCACCAGGCCGTTGTCCAGATGCCAGCGAATGACGATTTGCGCCGGGGTTTTACCGTATTTATCCGCCAGCTCACGGATAATCTTTTGATCAAACACCCCTTCGCCGCCCTGCGCCAGCGGGCTCCAGGACTCGGTCTGGATTTTATGCGTGGCGTTCCAGGCATGAAGCTGGCGCTGCTGCATCAGCGGGTGCAGCTCGATCTGGTTAATCACCGGCGCGACGCCCGTCTCGTCAATCAGCCGCTGCAGGTGATGAACCTGGAAATTACAGACGCCGATGCTTTTCACCAGCCCCTCTTTTTGCAGTTCAATCATCCCCTTCCAGGCATCAACGTAGTGATCGATAGCCGGAACCGGCCAGTGCATCAGCCAGAGATCGACGAAATCGAGCTGGAGCTTTTCCAGACTCTCCTGCAGGGCTTCGCGGGGGCGTTTTTGATCGTCGTTCCACAGTTTCGTGGTGATGAATAACTCATCGCGGGGGACGCCAGCGCTGGCCAGTGCCTTACCCACGCCGTCCTCGTTTTTGTATGCGGCAGCGGTATCAATGGACCGATAGCCGACTTCCAGGGCTTTATGAATGGCGGAGACGACCTCGTCGTTACCGGCTTTCCATACACCTAGCCCCAACTGGGGCATCACGTTGCCGTCCTGCAGCTTGATTACGGTTTGGTTTGCCATTTTTCCTCCTTCAGGTGCGCATCGCCGGAGGGTTCCCCCGGCGATGGGGTGTGCATTAAGTCTGGACGAAATGTCAAAAAACGAAAGTCGGGAGGGCAAAAACGCTTAACGCGCCGCTTCGTAGATGCGACGGCTCACGTCCAGCGTGATGTCGCCGTGCTCGCCCAGGTGGGTCATGCCGTGCTCTTCAAGTTTTGCCAGCAGGGCAGGGATGGAGCTGCCGTCCAGACCGTAGCCGGACAGACGCGTTGGCACGCCCAGACCTTCAAAGAAGTCGCGGGTTGCTTCGATGGCGGCATCAATACGCGCATCGTCAGAACCCTCGGTGATGTTCCACACGCGTTCGGCGTACTGCAGCAGCTTGGCGCGCTTGGTGTCGCGTTTTTCGTTCCACAGGGCAGGCAACACAACGGCCAGCGTCTGAGCGTGGTCCAAACCGTGCATTGCCGTCAGCTCGTGGCCCAGCATGTGGGTGGCCCAGTCCTGCGGCACGCCAGCCCCGATCAGGCCGTTCAGCGCCTGCGTTGCGGCCCACATTACGTTGGCGCGAACGTCGTAGTTTTCCGGCTCTTGCAGCGCTTTCGGGCCGTCTTCGACGAGCGTCAGCAGAATGCCTTCCGCGAAGCGATCCTGGATTTTGGCATCGACCGGATACGTGACGTACTGCTCAACGGTGTGAACAAAGGCGTCGACCACGCCGTTAGCCACCTGACGCGCAGGCAGGGTGTAGGTGTAAACCGGGTCCAGAATGGCAAACACGGGCTGAACGTGTTCGTTCATGAAGGCCTGTTTGTCGCCGGTGGTTTTACGGGAGATCACCGCGCCCTTGTTGGATTCAGAGCCGGTCGCTGGCAGGGTCAGCACGGAGCCCATCGGGATGGCGCTTTTAATGTCGCTGCCGCGGGTTTCCAGGATGTGCCACGGATCAATGCCGTCAGCGTAGTGCGCTGCCGCCGCGATGAATTTGGTGCCGTCCAGCACGGAGCCGCCGCCGACGGCCAGCAGGAAGGTGATGTTTTCTTCGCGGGCGATTTTCACCGCGTTCATCAGCGTTTCGTAAGACGGGTTTGGCTCGATGCCGCCAAACTCACGCACGTCCAGACCGTCCAGCGCGCTATAAACCCGATCCAGCACGCCGGTTTTTTTCACGCTGCCGCCACCGTAGGTGATCAGCACGCGGGCGTCAGCAGGGATCTGCGCGCGCAGATCGGCGATAGCGTCTTTACCAAACAGAATGCGGGTGGGGGTGTGAAGATTAAAGTTGTTCATTGCTCGTTCCCTTTAGTGGGTGAAAAACCGTGGTGGCGCAGAGGGCTACCTGATGCTGCACATTGTGGCCGCCCGGGGCTATCCTCTCAATGCACATTCCTGCCGATGTCTTGCCCATTTCTACAGAGCGCTGGAGAAAGCGCGGAAAAGCACGCACACTGTCAACGTCGGAAACCGTACCCGGAGTAACGTAATATGAACCGTGAAGCGATCTGCCATCAGCTCACTACGCAGATTAAAAGACTGATAGATAACGAAAATGGCGTCAGTGGCCTGCTTCCTGATATTCGCCTGCTCTACGGCACGCAGCCCGGAACGCGCACGCCGGTCATGTACCAGCCGGGCATCGTTTTTCTCTTCTCGGGCCATAAAATTGGCTATATCAACGAGCGCGTGTTCCGCTACGACACCAATGAATACCTGCTTCTGACGGTACCTTTACCCTTCGAATGTGAAACCTTCGCGACAGAGGCCGTTCCGCTGGCCGGTATACGCGTCAACGTCGATATTCTTCAGCTGCAGGAGCTGCTGATGGAGATAGGTGAAGACGAGTTCTTCCAGCCTTCGATGGCGTCGAGCGGGATTAACTCGGCGACGCTGTCGGAAGAGATCCTTTGCGCCATTGAGCGTCTGCTGGACGTGATGGAGAGGCCGCTGGACGCGCGTATTCTGGGCAAGCAGATTATCCGTGAAATTCTCTACCATGTGCTGCTGGGCCCGGGGGGCGGGGCGTTACTAGCCCTGGTGAGCCGACAGACCCACTTCAGCCTGATAAGCCGCGTGCTCAAGCGTATCGAAAGCCAGTACACGGAAAACCTCAGCGTCGACCAGCTGGCGGCGGAAGCGAACATGAGCGTCTCGGCGTTTCACCATAATTTTAAATCGGTGACCAGCACCTCGCCGCTGCAGTACCTCAAAACCTACCGTTTGCATAAGGCGCGGATGCTGATGATCCACGACGGCATGAAGGCCAGCGCGGCGGCAATGCGGGTGGGTTACGAAAGCGCGTCGCAGTTCAGTCGGGAGTTTAAGCGCTATTTCGGCGTTACGCCGGGAGAAGATGCATCACGCATCCGAACGATGCAGGGAGCCTGACGGGAAATGTAGGCCGGGTAAGCGATAGCGTCACCCGGCTTTGTTGAATTATGCGCTGCAGTACTTCTTCTTAATCACTACCGCAATAGTCCCCACCAGTCCCGCGACCAGCAGGAACATCGGCAGCACCATCAGGAAGGTCATCACCTGATCTTCGTGGTGTTTCACAAAGGGGATCATATTCAGCGCGTAGCCGAGCGTGGTGACCACACCCACCCACAGCAGGGCGCTCAGCCAGTTGAAGAACTGGAAGCGGCGGTTCGACAGACCGGAAATGCCCGCCATCGTAGGCAGAAGCGTGCGAACAAACGCCAGGAAACGCCCGGCCAGCAGCGCCAGCAGGCCGTGCCGGTCAAACATGCAGGTCGCACGCTGATGATATTTATGCGGTAGCTGCGCCAGCCAGCCTTTCACGACGCGGGTATTCCCCAGCCAGCGGCCCTGCAGATAGCTCAACCAGCAGCCCAGGCTGGCTGCGGAGGTGAGAATAACCATCGTTGACGTGAAGTCCATGACGCCTTTCCCGATTAACGCCCCGGCAAGTAAAAGCAGGCTGTCACCGGGTAAAAAAGAGGCTGGCAGTAATCCATTTTCCAGAAACAGAGTTGCGAACATCACGAGGTAAACGATACCGACGACGTGAGGATCCGCCAGCGCGGCAAAGTCGTGATGCCAGAGCGCCGCGATAATATCTTGAATAACAGCCATGGACTTTCCTGTGGAACAGCAGATATAGCGCTATTGTACTCCCTTATTCGCCCGTCGGGTTTGATCCCGGGCGCAACTCATGCAGACTTTTCTGCTTGCGGTGTCCACAAAAGCGTCCAGGGAGTACATTTTCAGCCAGCACTCTACACGATACGCTCGAACCCTGCTGCTAAATCGGCAATCAGATCGTCAACATTTTCTAAACCGATATGCAGTCGAATCAGGGTACCGCTGAAGTCCACTTCTCCGCCGGGACGCAGAGCCGCAACCTGTTCCGGCTGGTTAGGCAGGATCAGGGATTCAAAACCGCCCCAGGAGTAGGCCATGCTGAAGAGGGTAAAATTATCCAGATAGCTCGCCAGCTCGTCGTTATTCAGCCTTTTTTTCAGCACGAACGAGAACAGACCGCTGCTGCCCGTAAAGTCACGCTGCCAGAATTCGTGGCCTTTACTGCCCGGTAGCGCGGGGTGATTAACGCGCTCAACCAGCGGATGCTGCGCCAGCCATTCGGCCACTTTCAGGCTGCTTTCATGGTGCTGACGCAGGCGAACGCCCAGCGTGCGGATACCGCGGCTGGTCATGTAGGCCGTGTCTGCGTCCACCATCTGGCCCATCAGGTAGGCATTTTCACGCAGCTGATCCCAGCAGCGCGCGTTGGAGACCGCAGTGCCAATCATGCCGTCAGAGTGGCCTATCAGGTACTTCGTCGCCGCCTGAATCGAGATATCAATGTCGAATTCCAGCGCCTTAAACAGCACGCCTGCCGCCCAGGTGTTGTCTATCATCACGATCGCCTCTGGCGCTTTGCTGCGCACGGCTTTCACGATTGCCGGCACGTCGTGAACTTCCATGGTGAGTGACCCCGGAGATTCCAGGAACACGATGCGCGTGTTTGGCTGAATAAGTTCGGCAATGCCTTCACCAATCAGCGGGTCGAACCAGCCGGTGGTCACGCCGAGCTTGCTGAGAATTTTGGTGCAGAAGTCCTGGCTGGGCTCGTAGGCGGTGTTGGTCATCAGGATGTGATCGCCCTGTTCCACAAACGCCAGAATGGTGTTGGCGACTGCAGCCGCCCCGCACGGGAACAGCGCGCAGCCCACGCCGCCTTCCAGCTCGCACATCGCCTCCTGCAGAGAAAAATGGGTTAGCGTGCCGCGACGGCCATAAAACAGCCCGCCTTTCGCGCGGTTGCGCGTGGCGATTTTTTTCTCCTCAACGGTATCAAACACCAGCGAGGAGGCTCGTTGAATCACGCTGTTGACCGATCCCTGCGTATATTTTTTGCTGCGTCCTGCCTGTACCAGCGTGGTATCAAGATGCTTTTTTGTCATGTTCGCTAACCCTGTTTTTTATACGTCTGGACGTCCAGACTACCACGATTGGAAAAAACTGCACCCGGAGGCTTATCGAATAAGCAGAAAATATTAGCAAAAAACCGCATAAGAAATTTTTACTGCGTAAGCGCAAGGAAAGTGAGCGAAAATTACGGCACCATGCAAATACTAATGAGAACTACTATCAATTCGACGACGTTTTGATATTATTACGCTCAGATTTTGTGATTTGCGTCCTGGAGATACAGAGTGGGTAATAATTTGATGCAGACGGATCTCTCCGTTTGGGGCATGTATCAGCATGCTGACATCGTGGTTAAGATTGTGATGATCGGCCTGATTCTGGCGTCCGTTGTCACCTGGGCTATCTTCTTCAGCAAAAGCGCCGAGCTGCTTTCGCAGAAGCGTCGCCTTAAGCGCGAACAGCAGCAGCTGGCTGAAGCCCGCTCTCTGGATCAGGCTTCTGATATGACCTCATCCTTCCACGCGAAAAGCCTGACCAGCATGTTAGTTAATGAAGCACAGAACGAGCTGGAACTCTCCGCTGGCAGTGAAGATAACGAAGGCATCAAAGAGCGTACCGGTTTCCGCCTGGAGCGTCGCGTTGCGGCCGTGGGCCGACACATGGGCCGCGGCAATGGTTATCTGGCGACCATCGGTGCGATCTCGCCGTTCGTCGGCCTGTTCGGTACGGTCTGGGGCATCATGAACAGCTTCATCGGCATCGCGCAGACCCAAACCACCAACCTGGCGGTGGTGGCACCGGGCATCGCGGAAGCGCTGCTGGCGACGGCGATCGGTCTGGTTGCCGCTATCCCGGCGGTGGTTATCTACAACATCTTCGCGCGTATGATTGGCAGCTACAAAGCCACGCTGGGTGACGTTGCCGCGCAGGTTCTGCTGCTGCAAAGTCGCGATCTCGACCTGAATGCCAGCTCGGTTAAGCCGGTGCACGCGGCGTCCAAACTGCGCGTAGGTTGATTGTATGGCGATGCGTCTAAACGAAAATCTGGATGATAACGGCGAAATGCATGAAATCAACGTGACGCCGTTTATCGACGTTATGCTGGTTCTGCTGATTATCTTCATGGTGGCTGCGCCGCTGGCGACGGTGGATGTGAAGGTCAATCTGCCTGCCTCTTCCAGCCAGCCCCAGCCGCGCCCGGAGAAGCCTATCTACCTGTCGGTGAAGGCGGATAAATCCATGTTCCTCGGGAACGACCCGGTGACGGCCGACTCTGTCATCCCGGCGCTGGAGCAGCTTACGGGCGGTAAGAAAGACACCACGGTCTTCTTCCGTGCGGATAAAACCGTTGATTACGAAACCATGATGAAGGTAATGGACACGCTGCATCAGGCGGGTTACCTGAAGATTGGACTGGTCGGCGAAGAGAAAGCGGCCTCGAAGTGATAAAGAAGCTGGCGAAAGCCGGCTTTTTTGTTTGTTGCTATGTTAAATCGTTATTATTTTCTGCTGTATATCCCCATTCTTCATATTTATTTATCAATAAAGCCATAATTAATAATCCATTGATAGTTAAGTAAATATCAGTATTCGGCTGCGCCATTAAAATATATCGTTTGCTGAAATGGCGTCGTGGAATATCCCCACTACGCTTAAAAAAGATAATAAAAACAGACCTTCTTCGAAGGATCTTTTCACCTGCACAGCAAGAGACTCCCTATGGCTACGATGACATGGCTGTATCCGCACGCGCCTCAAAACGACCAGTTTTCGCTTTCCGCAATTCGACGACGCGCCGACAGGCTCATTCTGGTGCTTATCTGGTCGCTGTGGGGGATCTCGCTGGGGGTCGGATATATGAACGAGAATATTGTGCAGGGGGCCATTGTCGGTACCTCTCTGGCCAGTCTATCGACGCTGCTGACGCTGTTGTTTCCCGGCGCGCTGCTGCTCCGCCTGAGCTCTGCTTTTGTGCTAATGGCCTTTTCCGCGTTGCTCATTCATCTGGGCGAGGGGGAAACCGAATACCATTTCTCAGTTTTCGTCCTGCTTTCCGCGCTGCTTGCCTGGCGAGACTGGCGGCCCCTGGTGATGGGGGCGGCGGTCATCGCGTTACATCATCTGGTGTTTAACTATCTGCAGGAGAACGACCTTTACGGCGTCGTGGTGTTCATGCACACCGGCTTTCATATGGTGGTTTTTCATGGTCTGTTTGTGGTGGTCCAGACCGCGATCCTGGTTCTGCTGGCGATACGAATGGAGCAGGACGCCCGCTCTGCGAGCGAGGTGGCAGGGCTCGCGGGCGTGATCAACCGCGAACCTGGGTACCTCACGCTTGCCGTCGATGCGGTGCCTGCAGAGTCTCCTTTTGCCCGCACGTTCAGCCTGACGCTTGGCACCATGCGCGCCACGCTTGAGCAGGTCAGTGCCAATATTGGGCAACTGCTGGAGGCATCCCGCGCGTTAGGACAGCGCAACAGCGCGCTGTCGGAACGTACCGACCACCAGGCAAGTTCGCTGGCAACGGCGGCCAGTGCGATGGAACAGTTAAGGGCCGTCGCTACCCTGACCAGTGAAAAAGCCAGCCAGGTCAGGGAGGTGGCGTTCAGCACCAGTAACGTGGCGGAGCAGGGGGGCCATAACGTACGGCAGGCGATTGCGGCAATGGAGCACATTCGCGAGGAGTCGCAGCGTATTTACGCCATTCTGGAGCTGATCGACGGGATTGCGTTCCAGACAAATATTCTGTCGCTCAACGCCTCGGTCGAGGCTGCAAGAGCGGGCGAACATGGTAAAGGCTTTGCTGTGGTTGCCTCAGAAGTGCGTGTATTGGCCCAGCGCAGCGAGGGGGCGGCAAAAGATATCCGCCAGCTTCTGACCACATCGCAGGCGACCACGCTGCAGGGCGTCGAGCAGGTTGAGCACGCCGGTATGACAATGAAGTCGATCATTGAGAGTATCGAAGGGCTTCGCTCTCTGCTGGAAGAGCTGTCGCAGATGAGCGAGCAGCAGCGGGCAAGCATTGCGCAGATGAACGACAGCATTGCCAGCATCGATGCCAGCGTGCAGGAGAATGTCCGTCACGTTGCGCAAACATTGCAGGTGGCCGACGCGCAGCGGCAGCAGACGGGTCAGTTAAAAGAGGCGATTGCCGTATTCAGATTTAACTAGCTTTTCGGTTCGGAGGGGGCGCTGGTGCCAGACGCCAGCGCGTCTTCATCAAGCGCAACGCAGGTGACGTTTGAAGTACGGTACTCACCGTCTGACAGCTTGCGCGTCAGACGCAGGGTGGCGATTTCTCTGGCAAGCAGATACTGATAATTGGCCTCAAGACGTCCGAGAAGCTTCTCTTTCAGTTCTGGGCGCTGTTCAATGATGGCGTTCATCACGGCACCGTAAATTTCTTCTTTGACCTGTAGCGGATAAATATCGCGGCGATTCTGCCATTTCAGACGAACCAGCGTCGCCGGGATCGATACCAGGTCTTGTGTAATACGCGTCATCTCGTCATTTTTTGTGTTTCTTAGTGCGTCGAGATTTTGCTTTAAGATAAATTCATCACTTTTTTTATCATCTAAAGTCAAATAAACGTCGTTATTTTTAACTTCTTTTTTCACGTTAATCTTCCCCCAGGTTATAAAAAATTGGGTTGTTTTTTTCGCGCGTAATTAAATTAAGCCAAATTTCATTGCCCGCTTCATTAATCTCTTCGGTTTTTTCGGCTATTATTTGACTTAGTTTCTGGGCATCTATTTCACCTTCGGCCTGCAGGTCATTCAGCAGGTGGACAAAGGCTTCAATTTTTATGGCGCGAAATAAGCGGTCTTTTATATGGCGATCGTGCTCTTCCAGCAACATATTTCGGGATTTGCCAGTTCGGGAAACACCAATTAATATATCGGGCTCGAAATCAGAGAGCTTTCTTTTCCCCTGAGTGAAACTGGCCTCTTTTTCTGCTTCCGTCGGTTGCTGTTCCACAGGCGTGATGTGGTACTTAGCCGGGACGAGATAGTCGGGCAGCATTTTTAATTTCCTTTAATTTCAACAGGGTGGGGTTGGTAAAGGCGTGAGATTCGTTGACAATATCATGAGGCAAATTTAAAATCAAAAAAAATGGAGCCTACCCATGAACAGCATCTTTTTTACGGTCATCACATTACTATTACTGACCGCTGGTGTTCTTTTATTGATGCAGGAGTTCAATAAAACGAAAGTGTCGAAAGACACCAGTGAACCCCCGCAACCTGAACTGATGACAAAAGAGGAAGGTGAAGACCATTTCTCTGTATTGATGAACTCCGTTACACCTGTCTGGTACTGGCGGGTGAACCACGAATATATCGACTTTTTACACGCGACAATTAAACGCATGAAAATGTCGGAAATTAATGACACGCCCGGTCTGTTTGAGGCGCAGCGTCGCTGTAGCGACCTGAATTCAGCAGTGTATAAATATTATGACAATATCAAAAAGCGCTGCCTTAACGGCGAGAAGGTATCTTATTCCGATCTGGACGTATTAAATTTGCGGCAGTGTTTTCGCGAGTTCAGCCTGGAAGCCTATCCTGAGCTGGTGGCGCTTGTCTGGCCGGAGTACGCACGTCCCGAGGTTAACCCGGACAACGTCTGAGTGACGTACCGTTGAGTTATTGCAAACAGCCAGCGCCGTTGAGATATACTGGGCGCTGGTTTCTTTTGCAAACAGGACTTTATGGAACGCTTTTTTGAAAATGCCATGTACGCCTCTCGCTGGATACTGGCCCCCGTCTATTTTGGCCTTTCGCTGGCACTTGTCGCGCTGACGATTAAGTTCTTTCAGGAAATCTGGCATGTTCTGCCGAACATTTTTTCCATTGCCGAAGCGGATTTGATTCTGGTTCTGCTGTCGCTGGTGGATATGACCCTGGTGGGCGGGCTGCTGGTGATGGTGATGTTCTCCGGCTACGAGAATTTTGTCTCCCAGCTTGATATCGACGAGCGTAAAGAGAAGCTCAGCTGGCTGGGCAAAATGGATGCTTCGTCGCTGAAGAATAAGGTGGCCGCGTCGATTGTGGCGATCTCCTCTATCCACCTGTTGCGCGTGTTTATGGACGCGAAGAACGTGCCGGATAACAAACTGATGTGGTACGTCATCATCCACCTGACGTTTGTGCTGTCAGCGTTTGTGATGGGGTATCTGGATAAGATCAGTAAGAAGTAATTTCCCCTCATCCTAACCCTCTCCCTGTGGGAGAGGGCCGGGGTGAGGGCATCAGACCGCACTATTTATCCGACGACGCCTGCCACAGATTCAACTCCCCATCCGCAACATGCTGGTCAATCCGCTTGAGTTCGTCTTCCGTAAAGCGCAGGTTTTCCAGCGCCTGAACATTCTCTTCCAGCTGTTCCGGGCGGCTTGCGCCAATCAGTACGGACGTCACGCGCGCATCTTTCAGCAGCCAGCTTAGCGCCATCTGCGCCATGGTTTGACCGCGGGCATGTGCCATCTCATTCAGTAAACGCAGACTGCTCAGGTTGGCGTCGGTCAGCATCTTCTGCGTCAGGCCGCGCGCTTTATTCCCTTCGCGCTGCATGCGTGAACCCTCCGGAATACCGTTCAGGTATTTCCCGGTCAGCAGACCCTGCGCCAGCGGGGTAAAGGCAATACACCCCGTACCGTTTGCTTCCAGCGCATCCAGCAAGCCGGTCTTATCGACCCAGCGGTTAAGCAGGTTATAGGACGGCTGGTGGATCAGCAGCGGGATCTTCCACTCGCGCAGCAGCTCGGCCATTTTTTGTGTGCGCTCGGTTGAGTAGGAGGAAATGCCCACATACAGCGCTTTGCCGCTCTGCACGGCGTGGGCCAGCGCAGAGGCCGTCTCTTCCATCGGCGTGTTTTCATCCACGCGGTGGGAGTAGAAAATATCCACGTATTCGACGCCCAGACGCTTCAGGCTCTGGTCGAGGCTGGCGAGCAGATACTTACGCGAACCGCCCGAACCGTACGGCCCTGGCCACATGTCGTAACCCGCCTTGGTGGAGATAATCAGCTCGTCGCGGTGCGCGGCAAAATCCTCACGCAGCAGGCGGCCGAAATTCTCTTCCGCGCTACCCGCCGGCGGGCCATAGTTATTGGCGAGATCGAAATGGGTGATGCCGAGGTCGAAGGCTTTGCGCAGCAGCGCGCGCTGGGCATCAAGAGGCTGGATGTGGCCGAAGCTATGCCACAGACCGAGCGACAGCGCGGGCAGGCGCAGGCCACTTTTCCCGCAATAACGGTATTGCATATTCTCATAGCGGCCGGGGTAAGGGTGCCAGGACATGATGTCTCCTTTTCTTATCGATAATTTTTTGAAACGTCGTTTTCATTCTGAACTTATCACATCACAAAGAGCGAAGATAATGGTTAACGGTGGCTGTGCGACCAGTGAAGCCACGCTAATTAAAAATGATCACAAAACGTTATAATTTCCCTCGTTCCTGCCGATAACGAGAGTAGTACTCGCCTCTGGGCGAACTCACCCTCACGGCAAGGAAGACTTATGAATATGCTCCGTAATTTCACAATCCGCTTCGTCATGCTGACGATCCTCGGGATCTTTTGTTTAATGTGGGCGGGTGTTGGCTTGTACAGCACCTGGTCCCTTTCTCGCGTAACGGATGGCAATGAAGTCGATCGCCAGCTGGTTAAACAGATGACGGTACTCAGCCAGGGCAACGATCAGTATTTCCGCTTTGTGACCCGTCTGAGCCGCGCAATGGAAGTTAAAGCCGCAGGCGGCACGCCGGATTTGGCCTCTGCCCAACAGGCGCTGGATAACATGGGCAAGAAACTGGCCGAGATGAAAGCCATTTCCCCAGGCCCGATGGATGAGCAGATCTCTTCCCGGGTGATCGGCACCTGGCAGGCGCTGCTTGAACAGGGCGTCACGCCGCAAATGCAGCAGGCAAAGCTGGAGGCTCTGGAGGGGTATCGCCAGCAGGCCAATAACGTCACGCCTCCGCTGAGCCGGGCATTCGGCGCGGCCGCTGAGGAGTTCAACAATGCTGCCGCGAAGTCGCTCGATAGCACCCGCGTGGTGGTGGACGGCCTGACAAGCATGACCCGCACGGTGATAATCGTCGCCACGATTATCGGCCTGCTGATCCTGCTCTTCACCGACCGCTACCTGGTGGCGATGCTGGTTAAACCGCTGGACCGCATTCGCCAGCAGTTCCGCCAGATTGCCCAGGGCGATCTCAGCCAGCCCATTGAGCCGTTTGGCCGCAACTGCGTGGGGCAGCTGGTACCGCTGCTGAGCGCCATGCAGGACAGCCTGCGCGAAGCGGTCAGCACGATTCGCTCCGGCAGTGAAAACATCTGGCGCGGCGCGACGGAAATCTCCAGCGGTAACAACGATCTCTCTTCCCGTACCGAAGAGCAGGCGGCTGCGCTGGAAGAGACGGCAGCCAGCATGGAACAGCTGACCGCCACGGTGAAACTGAACGCGGAAAGCGCGCGTCAGGCCAGCCAGCTGGCCGATGTGGCCTCAACTACCGCCAGCCGCGGCGGCTCGCTGGTGGAAGAGGTGGTAACCACCATGAGCGGGATTTCGGAAAGCTCGAAGAAAATTGCTGAAATCACCAACGTGATCAACAGCATTGCCTTCCAGACCAATATTCTGGCACTCAATGCGGCGGTTGAAGCGGCGCGCGCGGGCGAACAGGGGCGTGGTTTCGCGGTGGTGGCAGGTGAAGTTCGCAACCTGGCAAGCCGCAGCGCCAACGCGGCCAAAGAGATTGAGGGGCTGATTACCGACTCCGTTTCCCGCGTAGAGCAGGGGGCGAAGCTGGTGGGCGACACCGGCACCACCATGGATGCGATTTTGCGTGACGTGACGGAAGTGACGACCATCATGAAGCAAATCGCTTCCGCCTCTGAGGAGCAGAGCAAGGGCATTTCGCAGGTCGGGATTGCCATTACCCAGATGGACGGCGTGACCCAGCAAAACGCCTCGCTGGTGGAAGAGGTTTCCGCGGCGGCGGCGGCGCTGGAGCGCCAGACCGAAGATCTTCAACGCTCGGTGCAGAAGTTCCGCCTGACGGCATAACGCAACGTTGCAAGGCCGCCTTGTGCGGCCTTGCATTATTAACGCCTTCCCCATTCAGCGCGCGCTGAAGCTGCTATTCTTTTGCTAACCCCCCTGACGTTCTGGGCTCTCTTCTATGAGGTGTTGCTATGAACAGACCGTTATCTGTCATCCCTGTTCTCTCTTTCATTTTTCTGATGCTGTTCTCGGTTTTTGCCAGTGCGACCCAGCAGGCGCAGGAACGGCGCGTGGCGCGAGATGTCAGGCAGGAAACCCGCGACGCGTCACGGCAGGTGAAGCAGGCCTGCGTGGCGAACAATAACCAGAGCAATCACGACTGCCGTCAGGACAAGCGTCAGATGAAACAGTCCGGAAGACAAAAAGCGCGGGACATTAAGTATTAATCAGATTTGCGAGACGGCTTCCGGGAATGCCCCTTGTCGCCTCGCACTAATCGCAGTATCTTCTTGCCGCGCCTGCAAAATCAGGCGTCGGGATTGACCTCCTGGTATAAGTTACAGGTGACATGGATTACTATGTCGCGCGCACGGTTTCACCTCAATGGCGGACCGGGCGGGGGCGTCGAAAGACGCGCCGGTTTCCTGTAACGCCGGTAAGGTCAACCTCGTCTGGCTCCGCCACCCGTGAGATTGACCTCTCCGATGGCGGATATAAATACCGTTACAGGAGGCTGCCATCATGGCTACAACCCCAACCCAGACACACCCGTTATTAACCACCCCGTTCTCTCATACCACCGATTTCACCGAGCTGGCGGACAACTGCGAGCACTATGCTTATTCTCTGGTGGAGTGTGACGACATCACCGAGAAGCTGGCATTATGCGGGCGTCTCTCCACCTGCCTGTCGCTGCTGCAATCCACGCTCCATGAACCGGTTCCGGCGCATTTGATCCCGCATTTTGTCGTGAACGATCTTCCCGCACGGCTGCCCGCTTTCGAACCGGAGAGCGACCAACTCGGTCAATACTGCCAGGTTTTAACCCAGTTGCTGATTAGCCGCGCCCTGCCACAGGAGATGGCGCGCGTGATAGAGGATTTGCTGTGTGAGCTGGTGGGATATTACGCCGATACGCTAAAAGCGCCGCGCTGGATAAATACGCCGGAAGGAAATATCGCGATTAATTAAGATTGTTTTCTGTTGCCGGGTGGCGGCTGCGCCTTACCCGGCCTGGGTTATTATTTTCATGTGTTAATGTAACAATATATTTGGCATTTTCTGCACCGTAAAAGCGATGGGCATTAATATAGTCTTAAGCTCCTCCCGACATAATTAATTTTCTTATTTTACCGGAAATAATACAGTCTATGAAAAAACTCTATATTGTATTGGCCGCCATGGCAGGCCTGGCTATGGTCAATTCAGCAATGGCGCAAAGCGTCACCGTGGATGTTCCGAGCGGTTATAAAGTAGTGATTGTCCCGTCATCCACCACGGTTCCGCAGGCGGTGACCGTTGCGCCAGCACCGTCACAAACTGTCTATGCCGCGCCAGCGCCTGCTCCGGTTTATCACCCGCGTGCGCGGCATGTGGCGAGCGTGGCTGAAGGGATGGTGATTGAGCATCAGTACGACGATCATCATTGATGCTTCGCCCGGGTAGTACATCCGGGCCTATTTTGATGCACCTCTCACGCTGTTGCGTTTAATCCTGCTGTTGCAATTCGGGAAATCGGGTTTCCCGTTGCAGATGCCACTTCTGCGATACGCTTAAATGAGGGGTTACCGTTTGGTGAAAGTGATTTGTAGAGTGATTCGCGGGAAATACCTGCACGTTTTGCGATAACGGTCATCCCGCCAGAGGCTTCAATGACATGGCGTAAAGCCAGCATGAACGCCTCATAGCCTCCGGGCTCGTCAATTTCAATGAAAGCCTGATGAAGATATACGGGCGCGAAATCCGGAGAATCTTTCAGGAGCTGTACCATTGCGTCATCATGTAGTACTGATTTAGCCATTGCGATTTCCTCTTATATTCTTCGCTTGTAGTCGTTGAGGTACTCAACGGCCCTTTCAATATCTGCATTTTGCTTTTTTTTCGTTCCAGTCAATAACACCAGACTCACTGCGCCATCTGCCGGATCGGAGACTTCGCTGAAAAATAGACACGGTAACCCGGCCCCTGGTTAATTCTGAGCTCTGAAACGCTCTCTCTGCATGGCTTGCAATCACCATAGTTACCCGTTGACATTCTGGCGACACGCGTAGCAATCATGGCTTTTGCTATGGGATCTTTCACACTTCTCAGATATGCATCAAAAGGATCGTACCCGTCAGCTGTGATGTAGTGTTTAACCTTAGCCATTATTGTAGCCTGTAGTTTACGATAAGCAAATGCATTGTAATCTTCAGGCTACGACAGGCAACTGTTCACAGGGTTGTGACAGTGGGGAAGATGTGATTTCTGAAAGCGGATCGCAAATATTCGAGACCGTTGTGTTCGGCCTTTCTCAGCATCACACTCAGCAATGCGGCAGCAGGCTAAGCGCTTGCTTAACCGCCGCCTGCAAACGAGATTCCGGAACACCGTCCCTGGCCTGCACCGACAAACCATGTAAAAAGACGGCAAAATAGTCTCCCAGACTCTCTGCATCGGTCGTATCCGGCAGTTCACCGTTATGCACTGCCTGATGGAGACGGTCGATGATCTGCTGCGTACGCTGCAGGCGATGCTGTGCCAGCCAGGTTTTGAGCGTTTCATTTTCCGCACTGACGCTGGCTGCAGAGGCCACCACCATACATCCTTGCGGCAAATCCGGATGGCAGTACAGGTGAGCCGCATCCATTAACAGCGTCTGGATGGTATCCCGCACGTTGCCCCCTGCGGATAAGGCCCGATCCGCAAAACCGCCTTCCTGTTTTTCGTAATCGGCGATAGCTTCCCGAAAGAGCTGCTCTTTTGAACCGAACGCCTTGTAAATTCGTGCCGATGCAATCCCCAGCTCTGCCACCAGATCCGACATTGAGGTTCCTTCATAACCCTGTCGCCAGAACAGGTTGCGCGCTTTGATAAGCGCCTGGTCACGATCGAACTGGCGCGGTCTGCCTGCCATTTTGTTGCTCCGGTTGGTCCTGAATTCAGTGAAACAGGATCGCCTAAATCATCTGGATTACCAATGAATTTATAATTTTCGCTTGCGGTTATCCGGCTTTACTCCTATTGTTTGTCAATCGACAAACAATAGGAGTATACGATGAAAACCCTCAAAGGTCCCTCTCTCCATCTGGCTCAGTTCAGCGATGATGCGGCCCCATTCAATAATTTGCCTGCGATCGCCCGGTGGGCGGCGGAAACGGGGTTTAGCGCTCTGCAAATCCCGGTATGGGATCGCCGTCTCTTCGACGTGGCGACGGCGGCAGAAAGCCAGACCTACTGCGACGATCTGACCGGTATGCTGGCGGAGCATGGCCTGGTGGTGAGTGAGCTGACCAGCCACATCTTCGGCCAACTGATGGCGGTACATCCTGCTTACGATAGCTTATGCGACAGCTTTGCGCCGCCGGAAGTCCACGGCAACCCACAGGCCCGCGGCGAATGGGCACAGCAACAGCTGCTGATGGCGGTCAAGGCCTCTGCCAGGCTTGGACTCAGCGATCTGGGTACCTTCTCTGGCTCGCTGGCGTGGCCCTATTTGTTCCCGTTCCCGCAGCGGCCGGAAGGGTTAATTGAAACCGCCTTTGACGAGCTGGCCAGGCGCTGGATGCCGGTGCTCAACGCCTGTGACGAGCAGGGTATTAACCTCTGCTATGAGATCCACCCGAGCGAAGATCTTCATGATGGGGTGACGTTTGAAATGTTTTATCAAAGGGTGAAAGAGCATCCCCGCTGCCGGATACTTTTCGACCCCAGCCACATGGTGCTACAGCAGCTTAACTATCTGGATTTTATTGATATTTATAAGGACATGATCAACATGTTCCACGTCAAAGACGCTGAATTTAATCCGACCGGGCGTCAGGGTATTTATGGTGGCTATCAGTCCTGGGTCGATCGTGCAGGACGTTTTCGCTCATTGGGTGACGGCCAGGTTGATTTCAGGGCTATTTTCTCGAAGCTGACCCAATACGATTACGCTGGCTGGGCAACCCTGGAGTGGGAGTGCTGTCTGAAAAACCCGCAGGATGGCGCCAGAGAAGGGGCAGCGTTCATCCGCGACCACATTATTCACATCACCGATAAAGTCTTCGATGATTTCGCCGGTGCGCCAGTTAACCCTCAGCAAATCAACGCATTACTCGGCATTCGCTAAGCCACGACATCACAGGGAGTCCCCATGGAACAACAATACGGTGAGATCGCGCACGCGGATCTCAGGGCAGAACACGTCTATATGAAAGTTAACGGACAGCGCATCCACTGCGTTGTAGCGGGAAAAGGACAACCGGTATTGCTGATACCGGGCTGGCCGCAGACCTGGTATACCTGGCGCTATGTCCTTCAGGCGCTGGCGGCGGCGGGTTTTCAGGCGATAGCGGTCGACCCTCCGGGCATTGGTGAGTCAGATAAACCGCGCGACGGCTATGACACCGGACGTGTCGGTGCCATGCTGCATACCATGATGGCGCAGTTGGGTCATGCGCGTTATAGCATAGTAGGCCACGATATTGGCATGTGGGTTGGATACGCCATGGCGAGCGATTTTCCTCAGGCAATAGAACGACTTGTGCTGACAGAAGCGGTTATCCCTGGACTGGCCCCACCGCCGCCGATTTTTGTCGCACCGGAAGAGAACATCTTTCTCTGGCACTTCATGTTCAATCAACTGGCGGATCTACCCGAAACCCTGACCAGCGGGCGCGAATCACAGTATCTCAGCTATATTTTCGACCGCTGGTCTCATCGACGTGAACGGGTTGCCGCAGAGGTGTATATCGCCGCCTATTCAACACCCGGCGGGCTGCGTGCGGGCTTCGACTATTATCGCGCTATCCCGGAAACCATCCGGCAGAACCAGCGCCGTGCGCAAACGCCTTTAACCATGCCGGTGTTAACGGTGGGGGCCGAACATGCGACGCGCGATGCGCCGTTGATAACCCTACAGGGCAATGCCCTTGATTTGCGTGGCGAGACGGTGGCGGACTGCGGGCATTTTATTACCGAAGAGTGTCATGAGGCGTTTATTGGGCTAATCGTACCCTTTCTCTCAGAAGACACCGATCGTGCCGCTTGATAAACACATTGCTGACTTTCTGGCTGCGTCATCGGGCGCGCCGCAACCGGCGTCGTTAGCCGACCTGCGTGCCGCCACCGAAGTGGATTTGCTGCGGCTTCAGGGTGAGGAGGAAACAGGTGGCGGCATTCAACATTACGTTGTTATCGCTGATGATGGTTACGCTATCAGCCTTCGCGCGTATACGCCTGCTGCCTCAAACGCTGAAATCGCACAGCCTGCGATGCTGTTTGCTCACGGCGGCGGATGGTGTCTGGGCTCGCTGTCGCTGTACGATCGGCCCTGTCAGGCATTGGCTAATGCCACTGGCCGGAAAATACTCTCCGTTGATTACCGTCTGGCACCGGAGTTCCCCTTCCCAAGGCCGTTAGAAGATGTTTATCAGGCACTGTGCTGGGCCAGTGAACAGGCCGCGCTTTTGGGGATAGATGCGACCCGTCTGGCGGTGGGCGGCGACAGTGCAGGCGGCAATCTTGCTGCCGCGACAGCTCTGCTGGCCCGGGATCGCGGCGGACCTCACATTGAGCATCAGTTGCTGCTCTACCCGGCGTTAAGTCGCGAAATGTCGTCCCAAAGCTATTGTGAATTTGCTGAAGGTTATTATTTAACGCGAGATGCGATGGCGTTTTGCTGGGAAAACTATCTGGGAGAATGTCGTCATCCTTATGCCGAGCCGCTGCATATGGCCTCGCTGAGGGGGTTACCGCCAGCAACCATCCTGAGCTGTGAATATGATCCCCTGCGCGATGAGGCTGAAGAGTATGCGCTGCGGCTTGAGGAGGCGGGGGTGCCAGTACGCTGCGAACGGTTGCCGGGAATGGTACATGCCTGCATTCATATGTCAGGGTTAACGCCAGCCGCGCGTCGGTTGTTCGAACGGGCTTGTATCTAATTCAAAAACACAAAAAACCCAGCGCGATCGCTGGGTTTATTATTCATGCCTGTTCACAAGGTGGCACACCACCTTAGTGCGTCGCTTCACCAATCAGCGCACCTGAACCGGCACCAACGGCCGCACCTTTCAGCACGCTCTTGCCGGTAACCGCTGCGGCACCTGCGCCCACGGCAGCACCTACCGCGCCACCTTTACGCGCGGCTTTACCTTTGTCGCCGTTTTTGAACATGGCACCGGTGCCTGCGCCCACGACGGCGCCGCCAACGGTTGATTTCAGATCTTTGCCCGTGGCCGCGCCAATGGCAGCGCCTGCTACCGCGCCAGCGGCGGTTTTGTCGATGGCCATTCCCGAGGTGGAAAAAATGAGGGCGCTGATAACCAGCGTTGTTTTAATAAGTTTCATAACAGATCCTTTGTGACTGCTGTCGGTTGAGACGTCATTTCTCACTTTCTGACGCGAGAAAAACGGCCAGATAGTGCCAGCAATACCGACTCAACCTTTAAGCTAATCATGCCCTGGATAAGGATCTTTGCTGCCGGGCGGCGAACCGCCCGGTCAGTCGTCACGCCTGACGTTTGTCTTCGGTATTCGTCTCGAAGTCGCTCGCCGCGTGGCGTTCGTGAAGCTGCTCGTTCAGCTCGCCGCTGGTGCGGTTAACGATACGTCCGCGCTTAACGGCATGGCGGTTCGCCACGTCTTTCGCCCAGCGCTGCACGTTAGCGTACTTCTCTGCATCCAGGAACTCGGCGGCGTTATACACGCTGCCCAGCGCCACGCAGCCGAACCATGGCCAGATGGCGATATCCGCGATGGTGTACTCTTCACCCGCCACGTAGCGACCGCGCGCCAGCTGTTTATCCAGCACGTCGAACAGGCGTTTGGCTTCCATGGTGAAGCGGTCAATCGCGTACTCAATTTTCACCGGGGCATAGTTGTAGAAGTGACCAAAACCGCCGCCGAGGAACGGCGCCGCGCCCTGCAGCCAGAACAGCCAGTTCAGCGTCTCGGTGCGTCCCGCCGGATCCTTCGGCAGGAAGTGGCCGAATTTCTCTGCCAGGTAAAGCAGGATATTGCCGGATTCAAATACGCGCGTTGGCGGGTTCGTGGAGTGGTCACGCAGCGCCGGTATTTTCGAGTTCGGGTTCACGTCTACAAACCCGCTGGAGAACTGATCGCCTTCGCCGATGCGAATTAACCAGGCGTCATACTCCGCGCCCGTCACGCCCAGGGCCAGCAGCTCTTCGAGCATGATCGTCACTTTCTGGCCGTTGGGTGTCCCCAGCGAGTAGAGCTGCAGCGGGTGCGAACCGACGGGCAAATCCTTCTCATGCGTTGCGCCGGAGATCGGGCGGTTAATATTGGCGAACGCGCCGCCGCCGTTCTTTTTCCATTCCCACACTTTTGGTGGCTGATACGTGTTGTCTGACATGTTGGCCTGCCTTTTGAGTGATGTGTTGAGGCAGTGTAGCAGGAGATTTGTGAAGCGTTTAACGAACTGAGCGTAATCGATCTGCCGCTATTCCTTCCGGCGCTTATATATATCAAATCCGGCATAAGCTTAATCGAAAATCGCATTTTCATAATTAATGCGTAAACCGATAAAGCTGAATATGATGCTTCAACATAAATAAAAGATGCAGTAATAAACACTTTATAAGGCAAGGAGTTAGTGAGATGCGCAAGCTTCTGTTATCGGCAGTGGTGGTTTCGCTCGCGTTAGGCCTGGCTGGCTGTGATGATGCGAAAAATAAAGAGACAAACAGTGCGGCTGCGGCAAAAAGCGACGCGCCAAAAGAGGGCGGTTCGCTGATTATCGGGATTACCTCCGGCGACCCGTTAGCCGTTAATCCGCTCTATGCCAGTGACCGTACAACGTTAACGATCATGCAGGCGCTCTATGCCCCGCTGTACAGCTTTAATAACGGCAACATTGAGTGGGGCCTGGCGGAAAGCCTGACGCCCTCCGCCGACAACCTGAGCTATACCCTGACGTTAAAACCCAACCTCAAATGGCAGGACGGACAGCCGCTGACGGCGGACGACGTGGTCTTCACCTTCAATAAGCTGCTGGATGCCAAACAGCACAGCTTCTTCCGCAGCATGTTTACCTACGGCGGCAAGCCTGTTGAGGTGAGCAAGGTGGATGAGCGCACCGTTAAGTTCACCTTACCGCAGGTCAGCGCGGCCTTTACCGGAACTCTGGTGCAGATATACCCGATCCCGCAGCACGTGTTCGCCGGTGAAGGCGACCTGGAAAAGAGCACCAAAAACGATGCGCCGGTAGGCTCCGGGCCGTTCAAATTTAAAGAGTACCGCGCCGGGCAGTATTACGCCCTGACCCGTTTTGACGATTACTGGAACGGCAAAGCGAAGCTTGATTCAGTCACCTACCGTTTCGCCAAAGACAGCAACGCCGCCAACCTTGCGCTGCAAAACGGTGAAATCAACCTCAAGATGGTTGACCCGCAGGATGTAAACCGCCTGAAAAATACCGGTAAGTTTGACTTCGTGGTCTATCCGGAAGGCCGTCTGGCCTATATGACGTTCAACCAGAACGTGCCGGTGATGAAGAGCAAAGCGCTGCGTCAGGCCATCGCGTATGCCATCAACAAAGACGAGCTAACCCAGACCGCGTTTACCTCGCTGGACTACGCTAAACCGGCGACCTCGTTCCTGACGCCAGATACGCTTTACAAGACGGATGACGTTGAACAGTACAAATTCGATCTGCAAAAAGCCAAAGACCTGCTGAAGACGTCCGGCGCGCCGGACAACCTCAAGCTGCGCCTGGCGTATGTGAACACCAACAAAACCCAGGAGAGCATGGCGCTCTACATTCAGCAGGCGCTGAAGGGCATTGGGGTGAACGTGGAGCTGATGCCGCTGGATTCCAACGCCATGTCTCAGCGCAGCCTCGATATGAACAATACCGCGTGGGAGCTGAACCTGGGCGGCTACATCATGGGATCAGAGCCGGACGGTTACAAATCGCTGTTCATGAGCAACGAAGCCTATAACTACGCGCACTACAAAAATCCGCAGTTTGATGCCCTGTGGGATAAAGGCGCAGTGGAAACCGACGCCGCGAAACGTGCCGATATCTACAAGCAAATTCAGCAGACCGTGGCGAACGACATGACCTACTATCCGATTGCCTACACCAATGCGACCGTCGCGGTGGACAAGCGCTTCGGCGGCACCCAGGAGGCAGAGCCGAAACCGGTCTATCTGTTCCAGGATCTGTCAAAAATCTATCAGAAATAAGTGATTGCCCCGGCCGTCAGGCCGGGGATTTTGTAAGGGCACGTCGTGAACACACTCCTCACGCGTCGGCTGCTGCAACTGCTGCCGATGCTGTTCTTTATTTCACTGGTGGCGTTTTTGCTGGTCAAGCTCGCGCCCGGCGATCCGGTGGCGGCGTACATTACGCCGCGCATGGCCCCGGAAGATATTGAGCGTATTCGCCAGAGCCTGGGGCTGGATAAGCCGCTGGTCACGCAGTACGTTCTGTGGCTGAAAAACGTCCTGCAGGGCGATCTCGGCTATTCGCTGATTTACCACCGCCCGGTGCTGGAGATGATCGGCGAACGCATTCCGGCCACGCTGGGGCTGATGGGCGCGTCGCTGCTGATGGCGATCGTGCTGGCGATCCCGCTGGGCCTGCTGGCGGGGGCATTTAAGCACCGCTGGCTGGATCACCTGCTGAACCTGTTCGCCTATATCGGCATTTCTGTTCCGATATTCTGGTTCGGCATTTTGCTCATCACCGTTTTTGCCGTGCAGCTTAACTGGTTCCCCAGCATGGGGATGCGCACCATCGGCATGGAGGACAACGGGCTGGATCTGCTGCGTCACGGCGTGCTGCCGTGTATTGCCCTCACGTTCTACAACCTCTCCAGCTACGTGCGCTACATCCGCTCCAACACCATCTCGCAGCTCTCGGCCGACTACGTGCAGACCCAGCTTGCCTACGGCGCCACGCGTTCCAGCATTCTGTTCCGCCACGTGCTGAAAAACGTGCTGCTGCCGGTGATTACCCTGTTTGGCCTGTCGTTCGGCGAGCTGATTGTGGGGGCTTATGTAACCGAGAGCGTCTTCTCCTGGCCGGGGATGGGGCTGCTCGGGATCCAGTCGATCGCCTCGCTCGACTACCCGCTGATTATGGCGATCATCATGCTCTCGTCGATGATGCTGATCGTCGGTAACCTGATCGCCGACGTGCTTTATCGCTTCGCCGATCCCCGCATTCGTACGCTGAGGTAACCCGGATGAGCAGACGCTGGCAGCAGGTTCGTCACCAGCTGCGCCGCAACCGTCCGGCGCAGTTCTCCCTGTTTGTGCTTTTTATTTTCGTTGTTGCCGCGCTCTGCGCGGGGTTAAGTCCGTACGATCCTGATCGGATGGCGCTCGGCGCGCGCACGTTGCCGCCGAATGCCGCGCACTGGTTCGGTACGGACGAGTATGGCCGCGACTACTTTACCCGCGCGCTGTATGGCGGCCAGATCTCCCTGATGGTTGGGTGTCTCGCCATGCTCTTTTCCACGCTTATCGGCACGGTGGTAGGAACGGTGAGCGGCTATTTTGGCGGCTGGCTGGATAACCTGATGATGCGCGCCGTGGATATCCTGATGGCCATTCCGGCCTTCTTCCTGCTGCTGGTAGTAAATGCTTACCTCAAGCCGGGCGTGGATAACATCATTCTGATTATCAGCCTGCTGACGTGGATGAACATGTCGCGTCTGGTGCGTGCTGAAACCCTGTCGGTGAAAGAGCGCGAGTACGTGCTTTATGCCCGCGCGTCGGGCGAGCATCCGCTGCGCATTATCGTGCGCCACATCATTCCCGGCGTGCTGCCGACCATTATCGTGGCGGCCACGCTCAATATCGCCTCGGCCATTCTGATGGAGTCAACGCTCAGCTTCTTAGGGCTGGGCGTGCAGGCGCCTGCGGCGTCGTGGGGAAGCATGCTTAACAACGCGCAGTCTTATATTGGCGAAGCGTCGTGGCTGGCGATGTTCCCCGGCATTCTGATCCTGCTGACGGTGTTCAGCTTTAACGTGCTGGGCGATGTGTTCCGTACCGCCTTTGAGCCAGGAGCGAATCGCGATGAGTAACTTATTAGCGCTTGAGAACCTGCAAACCACGTTCCGCACCCGCGAGGGTGAGGTTCACGCGGTGCGCGGCGTGAGCTTTCAGGTTCAGCCGGGCGAACTCGTCGGTATCGTCGGCGAGTCGGGCTGCGGGAAAAGCGTCACCTGTAAGTCGATTATCCAGCTTCTGGGGAGCAACGGACGGATAACCGGCGGCAGCATCCGCTTCCAGAATGAAGATCTGGCGCAGAAAACGCCCGCGCAGATGCGCGCCATTCGCGGCAACGAGATCGCGATGATTTTTCAGGATCCGATGACCGCCCTGAACCCGGTGTTGACCATCGGCAAGCAGATGTCTGAGATCCTGATGCGTAACAAAGGGCTGGCCAAAAAAGCGGCCAAAGCGGCGGCGATCGCCATGCTGGAACAGGTAGGGATTGCCGAGGCGGAACGCCGGTACGACCAGTATCCCCACGAGTTCAGCGGCGGGATGCGCCAGCGGGTGATGATCGCGATTGCGCTCTCCTGCAACCCGAAGCTTCTTATTGCCGATGAGCCGACCACCGCGCTGGACGTGACCATTCAGGCGCAGATCCTGCGCCTGCTGAAAAGTCTGCAACAGCAGACCCGGACCGCGATTTTGCTGATCACCCACGATCTCGGCGTGGTGGCGCAGGTCTGCAGCCGCGTGGTGGTGATGTACGGCGGGCTGGTGATGGAGGAGGGGAGCGTGGAGGACATTTTTTATCGCCCTGCGCATCCTTACACCCAGGGTCTGCTGGCCTCGCTGCCGCGTCCGGATGAGGTGAATCAGCGTTTATCGCCCATTGAAGGTTCGCCGCCCGGTCTGCTTAACCCGCCGCCGGGATGTCCGTTCGCGGAACGCTGCCCGAAACGCATGCCCCAGTGTGAACGGCAGCCCGCATTTTACACCACCGGAGAGGGCCATCGCGCCGCCTGCTGGCTATGGGCCGACAAGGAGATTCAGGCATGAGTGAACAACAGGCGCCATTAGTGAGCGTTCGCGATCTGCGCAAACATTATCAGCTTAACGGTGGTTTGCTGCGTAAAGGCGTGGCCGTGAAGGCGGTTGATGGCGTGAGCTTTGATATTCAGCCCGGCGAGACGTTTGGCCTGGTGGGAGAGTCCGGCTGCGGAAAATCCACTCTCGGGCGCGCTATCCTGCGCCTTTTCGATATCACCTCTGGCGAGATCCACTTTGCCGGGCAGGCGATCGCCCACGCCCGTGAAAAAGAACTCAAGCCGCTGCGCAAGCGGATGCAGGCGATCTTTCAGGATCCTTACTCCTCGCTCAACCCCGGTATGACGGTGCGACAGCTGGTGGCCGAACCGATGCAGATCCACGGCTACAGCCGCGAAGAACAGCGGGAACGAACGGAAACGCTGCTCTACAAAGTGGGGCTGAAGCACGAACACCTTGAACGGTTCCCGCATGAGTTCAGCGGCGGGCAGCGTCAGCGCATCAGTATTGCCCGCGCGTTGTCCGTGCATCCCGAATTTGTGCTGTGCGATGAGCCGCTCTCGGCGCTGGACGTCTCGGTGCAGGCCCAGGTGGTGAATATTTTGCAGGATCTGCAGCAGGAGCTGGGGCTAACCTACCTGTTCATCGCCCACGATCTCTCCATGGTGCGCCATATCTCCAGCCGCATTGGGGTGATGTATCTCGGTAAGCTAGTGGAGGTGGCCCCGGCGAATGAACTGTATCAGCGTCCGGCGCACCCTTACACCCGCGCGCTGCTGGCGGCGGTTCCCCAGCCCGATCCGCGCATCCGCAATCTCGAAGACGCCACCCTGCGCGGCGATATTCCCGGCCCCACGTCCGCGCTGCCGGGCTGTAAGTTCTGCAGCCGCTGCCCGCACGCCATGCCGGTTTGCCAGACGCAGGAGCCTGCCATGCGGGAGATTGCGCCAGGGCATTTCGCGGCGTGCTGGTTGTTTAAGATTTGAGCCTTAAACGTGTCGGGTGGCGCTTCGCTTACCCGACCTACAGGGGGTTGCGTTTTGTAGGCCGGGTAAGGCGAATTATTTGCCACGCAGGTGTATGATAAATATCCCTCTGTCAGGTTAATCACAACGTGCAGACGACGACAACTCTTAAAAATATTGCCGCCTGCCTGTTTTAGGTTGGATACATGCGTAAAGGAAAGTTAAGCAGTGATGCGCCATTCGGGACGTTGTTAGGCTATGCGCCCGGTGGCGTGGCGATTTACTCTTCAAATTACGGCAGTCTGGACCCGCGCAGCTACCCGGAAGACGCGGATTTCCGCAGCTATATCGGCAACGAATACATGGGCCACAAGTGGCAGTGCGTTGAGTTTGCCCGCCGTTTCCTGTTTCTCAACTATGGCTTCGTGTTTACCGACGTCGGCATGGCGTGGGAAATCTTCTCCCTGCGCTTTTTGCGTCAGGTGGTGAACGATAACATTCTGCCCCTGCAGGCTTTTGCCAACGGTTCGAAACGCGCGCCGCGCGCCGGGGCGCTGCTGATCTGGCAAAAGGGCGGCGAGTTTCACGAGACCGGCCACGTGGCGGTGATCACCCAGCTTCTCGACGATAAGGTGCGTATTGCGGAGCAGAACGTGATTCACTCCCCGCTGCCGCTCGGGCAGCAGTGGACGCGCGAGCTGCGTCTGAGCGTGGAGAACGGATGTTATACAATCCATGACACCTTCAACGACACGGAGATCCTCGGCTGGATGATCCAGACCGACGACGCGGAACACAGCATTCCCCAGCCGGAAATCGAAGGCGAACTGCTGAAAATCAGCGGCGCGCGGCTGAAAAACAGGCGTCAGTTCGACGGTAAATGGCTTAATGAAAATGACGCGCTGCAGCAGGCGTATATCCGCGCCAACGGCCATGTGATCAACAAAGATCCCTGCCAGTACTTCACCATTACCGAAAGCGCCGAGCAGGAGCTGATCAAGGCCACCAACGAACTGCACCTGATGTACCTGCACGCGACGGACAAGGTGCTGAAAGACGACAGCCTGCTGGCGCTTTTCGACATCCCGAAAATCCTCTGGCCGCGCCTGCGCCTCTCCTGGCAGTGGCGTCGCCACCATATGATCACCGGTCGTATGGATTTCTGCATGGATGAGCGCGGCATTAAGGTCTACGAGTACAACGCCGACTCCGCGTCCTGCCATACCGAGGGCGGGCTGATTCTCGAAGAGTGGGTGAAAAACGGCTATCGCGGTAACGGGCATAACCCGGCGGAAGGGCTGCTGGAAGAGCTGACCGGCGCATGGAAGCACAGCCACGCGCGGCCGTTCGTCCACATCATGCAGGACAACGATGTCGAAGAGGACTATCACGCGCTCTTTATTCAGCGTTCGCTGATGCAGGCCGGTTTCGAAACCAAAATCCTGCACGGGCTGGAGGCGCTCAGCTGGGATGCCGCCGGGCAGCTGATTGACGACGAAGGCCGCCACGTCAACTGCGTGTGGAAAACCTGGGCGTGGGAAACGGCGATAGAGCAGATCCGCGAGGTCAGCGAAACCGAATACGCCGCCGTACCGATCCGCACCGGACATCCCGAGGGCGAGGTGCGCCTGATTGACGTCCTGCTGCGCCCGGAGGTGCTGGTCTTCGAACCGCTGTGGACCGTGATTCCCGGCAACAAGGCGATTCTCCCGGTCCTGTGGCAGCTGTTCCCGAATCACCGCTACCTGCTCGACACCGATTTTGAGGTTAACGATCTGCTGAAGCAGACCGGATACGCCGTCAAGCCGATTGCCGGACGCTGCGGCAGCAATATCGATCTCATCAGCGCCCAGGACGAACTGCTGGATAAATCCAGCGGCAAGTTTGTCGACCGTAAAAATATCTACCAGCAGCTGTGGTGCCTGCCGAAGGTCGACGGCAAGTACATACAGGTCTGCACCTTTACCGTGGGCGGGAACTACGGGGGAACCTGTCTGCGCGGCGATGACTCGCTGGTGGTGAAGAAAGAGAGCGATATCGAGCCGCTAGTGGTAGTGAACAATTAGATATCAATCGTAGCCCAGATGTATCTGGGCTATATGATTTCTTATTTATTTCATGGGTAGATAGTTTTCTACTATTGCGTTGATTTCGGAAGGAAGGCTTTCTTTAAAATAAGAAAAGTTAGTTGCATTTCTATCAATAAATACACGGATTATATAATGGATAGTTTGATACTGATTAAGTTTATACCCACATTCATCAAGGCGTTTTGCTGTATAGCTATTGTTAAGGTTTTTAACAAGAAGTTTAACTTCTGTTTTTTGTATATCCTTAAATGCTACATCTGTTTGTATATCAATGCAAAATTGATCTTTATTGAAATGTGAGCTAACTAGTTTATTTAATTCATCTTTAATTGATGCGGTGAGTTCTTTCGAAGTTGTATCATTTATAGTAACGTTTTTAACGTAATGTTTTTTCTCGAATACTTTTGACCAAGGACGTCTTTCGATAATGTCATTGAGAATTTTTTTATTGCTCGCAATATTGTTTGTTTTATCTATCCACAATCCCAACTTTTCATTGAGAAAATGGTCGTCGCTACAATCAAGATAGAAATCAGACATTAGATGTTCCGGGTTTTGCCCTGAAGCCTTTTTTGTTCGCAGTTCGTCAATGATAAGATTCTTCTGGGCGGTGGACTTCATATTCTCGCAAAGTTTATTAAGCATTGATGAAATGGAACGATTAGTTTTATGAAAATAAATTTGAGAAAAAAGACTGGATCTTGCTCCAATGAACTCGACAACAGAGTCAATTCCGCTTTCTTTATAAGCTAGAAAAAGTTTACCTTCTGATTCTACAGGTACAATAGACATAAAAAGTCTATTGTAGTCATAAATCCCACTCTTTACACCTGAGAAATAACTGTCTCTTAGCAGATAATCCATCCTGTCGGCATCAATTGGGCAGGATGATATGATCGATGTTAATAAAGGAAGTAAATCAATTTCATTTTGGCCAATTTTGCATGAAATTTTTCTGTCGCCATATTCTTTTTCAATAATTTTTAAAACGTTTTCTGTGTTGATGTTTTCCAGAAGATTTTCTTCTTTACTTATGTCAGCGAAAATCATTGATGCAAAAATTAAAGAGATATGCTCATGCTCTACGGGAGCATCGTCTTTTTCTATGAGGTTGAATATTTCATGATGTTTATTTTTTAAGAAAGATTTCAGTTCATTCTTTGTCGGCATAAAACTTTCGAACTGATGCGACATTGGACCATGCCCTACATCATGAAGGAGTGCAGCTAATCTTAATTCTTGTATATGACAACTGGGGATTTCATTGATATAACAAAAGACATGCCCATCTTGATATTTATTATTATATCTAATGGCATTGAGTCGAAGGTTTTCTATTATTTCATATGATAAATGTAGAACACCTAATGAGTGTTCGAATCGGCTATGAACAGCGGAGGGAAAAACTTTATACAGAAAAGAGTTTTGTTTAATGTTTCTTAATCGTTGAAATAAAGGATGGTCAATAACTGCCATTTCTAAATTCGTAAGTCTTATAATTCCGTGTATTGGATCAAGGATTTTACGAGTTAAATCATTCTCGAATTCCATTAATGGCTCCATAAATATTGGCTGTGCTTTAAAGTGTGATATGTAGAAAACTATGCTTGTCAAATAACTGATTTATAAAATCATTAATATAGAATATGAGGTTTTAAGCAATTTTGAATTCTGATTGTGTGAAGTTGATCAAGATTTTGATGCTAAAAAGTACTTTGTGTATTATTTTTAACAGAGCCTGTGTCACAGGTAACATCTTACAGTGAGTACTTTTTCTAAAAGAAGAGAAGTGATATTTCGAGATTTTACGTTTATTCATATGAAAAGAGTGTATTTTTGAGTCGGTTTTGCTGCATGGATACTTCAGTGAGAAAAAGAAATGATTATTTTGGAAATACTTCTTGACGGTGTAATTTATTGTTTTTGAGTTAGATATATTTATGTTGAAAAGGAGGATTAGCTGGTGGTGAAAAAAGAGAGCGATATCGAGCCGCTGATTGTGGTTAAAGATAAGTAGTTCACACCCGCCATAAAAAAGCCCCCGCAGAGTATCCTGCGGGGGCTTTTCGTTACAGTTCTTCCTCTTCCAGCCGCTCGCTGATCTTCAGATCGATGATGCGGCCAATCTGGTCATGATAAACCGTAAGCAGGTTGTACTGGCTCATCTCGGAGATGATCTGCGGTGAGACGTTAAAGCTGCGGGCCAGCTCCTCCTGGTGAAAATAGCCCGGCTGACGCCGCCTCACGTGGGCGCGGCGGCGGTTGTACTGATACCACAAAATCAGTAGCCAGCCGTTGAGCGCGGCGAACAGCAAATAGATCAACACCGTATTAAAGGACGCGATAATCACGCCCCAGCGGTGGTCGCTCTCATCGGTTAGCTGCATCCAGAGCCTGGCATACAGGAAAAACAGAAATCCTCCCCACGCCACCAGCGTTAACGCGGCATCGAAAAGACGTGGCAATAGCCGATGCTCGGTCAAAATTAAGGTATTTTCGTTCATTGAATGCTTCCTTTTCCCCGGTCCGGACTGATCCAGCGCGCGCGGGCGCGCTGGCGTTTAAGCATGACTTTTGGAAATGCGACGAGGGTGGTGAACAGGCCAATCATCCAGTACACCATCGGGAACCAGATCACCCAGAAAAGCGAGCTGGCCACTCTTCGTTCATAGCGTCGCTCGATGAACAAGCTGACCAGGAACTGCAGCAGACACATCACGCCCAGCAGCAGCCCGGTAAACTCCGGTGGAAAAAGGCTCTCCACGGTCAGCCTGGCGGGAACAGGCGCAACCTGGCTGAGGAGGAACAGCAGCACCGTCATCGCGTACGCGAAGGCCCACAGCGTTGACAGCGCGTACTCCATAAACAGGGGCCACATGCGGTGATGCTCCCAGCGCACAATCCTGCGCAGGTTGACCAGAAACACCTCCGCGCCGCCCTGGGCCCAGCGCAGACGCTGTTTCCACAGGCCCTTCAGCGTCTCCGGCATCAGGATCCAGCACAGCGCCCGCGGCTCAAAAAAGATATCCCAGTGGCGCAGCTGGAGCTTCCAGCTGATGTCGATGTCTTCGGTGATCATGTCCGGGCTCCAGTACCCGACGTCCGCCAGCGCCTGTCGGCGAAAGGCGGCGATGACGCCGGAGACGGTAAAGACCCGGCCATAAATCCGCTGCGTCCGCTTGATGAGCCCAATGATGGAGGAGAACTCGCCCACCTGAATGCGGCCAATCAGCGTGGAGCGCGTGCGAATGCGCGGGTTCCCGGTGACCGCCCCAACGTGGGGGTACTGAATCAGCGGGGCCACCAGATAAGCGGCGGTATCGCGATCGAGCAGGGCGTCGCCGTCAATGCAGACCAGCAGATCGCCCCGGGCCGCAGCCGCCCCGGCTTTGAGCGCCAGCGCTTTCCCCTGGTTCTCCGCGAGGTTAATCACCCGCAGGCGCGGCTGTTCCTGCGCCAGCGCCTGCAATACCTCCGCCGTGTTGTCAGACGAGCCGTCGTTGATGGCGATAACTTCTATATTTTCATACCGCTGATCCAGCGCGGCGCTGATGGTCTCCCGGGCATTTCGTCCCTCGTTGAAGCAGGGGATAAGAATGGAGATGAGCGGCTCACCGGCGAGCGTCGGGGCGGGCGTGTCTTTATCCCACGACCAGTGGCGTTCAAGCTGATACCAGAAATAGAGGCCGCCGGTTATCCAGAGCACCGACATGAACAGCGGCCAGAAGAACACAAAATCCAGAATCAGTTCGCCGGTAAAGAGGGCGGCCACGCCCAACGGCAACCCGAATACCAGACATAAAATAGAGAATGCGATAATGCGATCAGTCATTGTCAGGGTACCAGTACGAAGAAAATTCAGGCCTGATGCGCGAGATATCAGGTTGGTTGTTGAGGAAGTCGTCGGGGTAGTAACCGTAGTTTTTGACGCCGTTCAGCTGGAGCACGCGCATCCACTGCGCAAGCTGGCTATCGGCAACGGCGCGCTGCGGTTTCTGGTCCCAGTCCCTGGCCTGCAGCTCGAAAATGGTTTTATCGAGCGCGCCGGGGCGCGTGGCGACCGCGTTAACCAGACGCGTCAGCCAGGCATCGCTCTCGTCTGCCGGGACGGACTCCATCAGCGGCATGGCCATTGGCACCGTCCAGTCATACTCCGCCAGAAAATCATCAAGATTCTGCGCAAACCACGCTTCGCTTTCGGGCTGCAGAATGGGTAAGGCGAACATGTTGCGCGCGGTTTTTATCTGCGGGCCACGGATATGCTTCACCGCCAGGCTCAGGGCGTGGGTAAACCCGATAAGCGTCTGGCTCTTCTGGCGAGTCGTGTCCTGTCCGGCATCGTCCACGTCCGTCAGCACCGCGTCGTCATGGAACAAAATCCCATTGAAGCTGGCATAGCGGGCCAGATCTTCATAGATGTCCGTCACCTGCTGGCGCACCTGCGGGTCCCACGGGGAGAGCCGGATATAGGGCTCGGTGGCTTCGCGCAGCTGGCCGGTTTGACGATCCCGGCGCTGCACGCGCGGCAGGGAAGGATCGAGATCGAACGAGAGCACCGGCATCCACGCGAAGACTTTTACCCCCGCGCGGGTTTGTAGCTGCCAGGCAACAAAATTAAAGAGATCGGCACGGACCGGCAGCCGACGGTTGGGGAAATAGAGCGCCTTGATCCTGCCGTCGCCCTGCGGGTCGGCAAACGCCTGCAGGAAAACATGGCTGATTTTCATGTCATAGACCCGCTGGATCAGCCTGTTGATGTTTTGGGTCTGCTGGGCCGGATCGGGATCGTAAACGTAGTCGAGATCGACGTGCATGACGCGCACGGGATCGCGTTCCTGAACCTGGCTTACCGTACTGGCAAACGCCTTGAGCGAGGGATTTCCGGCGATCAGCAGACGGGGGATGTTGCCCAGATCCTGCACATTCCCCAGCCCGTCCTCAAGGGTAAAGGCCAGCTGATAACCCTGCTGTCTGGCGATAGCGAGCGACGTACCGTTGGCGGCACCGTAGGGCCAGACCCAGGTGCGCGGCGCTTTGCCCGTCACCTGCGTGATTTTTTCAGTCACTTTGCGAACGTCATCGCCGATCCGCTGGCTGAACTGCTGGTCGGTTTCATAGCGGCCCGTGGCTTTGTCATAAAAGCGGTTGGCAATCGCCGGTTCCCGACTGCCCTGCGGGTTGGCCGGAATGCCGTAATGCGAGGCCCAGGTATGCGATCCAATCTCAATCAGCGGGGACTGGCTGAGCTCGCGCACCATTTCCCACGTCGCGAAGCGATCGCGGGGCGTCATCAGGCCGCCGAAGTTAACTTTTTGATTTGCCGGCGTATCCACCCAACTGCCCACCGGCGCCCACAGCGCAGGAACGTTCCACGCCTGAAGCAGCGGCCAGACGCGGGTGTAAAAGCTGCTGTAGCCGTCGTCAAAGCTGAGCAGAACGGCTTTTGGCGGCAGCGTTTTTTTTCCGTCATGGGCATCGAGAATGTCCTGCACGCTGACGGCGTGATAGCCGTTGTGCAGAAGCCAGCTTATCTGCTCGTTTAACGCGCTGGTGCGAACGGAGAGGTAGCGCTGATCGGCGGCATCGTCTTCGACGTCGTGGTAGGCCAGGACCAGAAACTGGTTCTCCGGCCAGGGTTTACTCGCCTCCAGCTGCGGCCGCGCTTTGGGCGCAATGAACGAGATCGCCTGCGCGCAGACGCTCGCGCTGAGGCAGAGCCAGCCGAGGAGTATCAGGCTCACGGAATAACGTGTGTTCAGCATATTCATCCTTAAAAGCGTAAAGTCGCGTCAAACGTGACGGAGAGGTTGCTCTCGCGTTTGCCGTCGTAAGGGCGTTTATCCCAGTTCAGCATCACGCCGGTATCAATAACGTTGTTCCACTGAACGCGTTGTCCGTAACCCAGCAGGGCGATGGCGCCAGCGGACTGATTTTTCTGCCAGTAGCTGCCGCCTCCCGCCACGAACTGCTGGCTCCAGAGGGTGTCGTAATGGCGGACCATTTCATGGTCAACGGCCAGGGCAGCCGTCACGGACAGATCCCGCGCCGGGTTGTAGTAGAGAGTGTCCCGCAGGCTGTTTTTACTGGCGGCGATCCCCGGTTCGAGATCCAGCGTCAGGGACGGGGTCTGCCAGAGACGCTCCTTGCCCGTGAGGGTGTATTCCTGGCGGCGGTTACGATCGGAGAAGCGGCTGAGGGCGGCGCTGAACTGGTACTCACGCCGCTCGTTTTGATACCAGCGCACTCCGCCTTCACCCCGGTTGGCGCTAATTCCGTTGCGTAAGGCCCGAAGGGGCGTGGTGCGCGACAGGCGCTCAAGGCTGCCGCTAACCTGCCAGCTATCGGTCACAAAATACGTTGTTGACAGGCGAGCGCCCGGCTTGTTTGCCCCGTGATAGCGGTTGCTGGAGAGTTCGGCTTCGAGCTGCAGGTCGCGTGGCCGCCATTCGACGCCGCCCAAAAGGTGACGGCTGGTGCCTTTGCCCTCATCGAAATTACTCTGCGCGTAGCGGGTGCCTGCAAACAGCCGCCAGCTGTCCGCTACGGGTGGGCCATAGAGCGTGGCGTCCCAGCTCAGGTCGTGCGTTTCGCTGACGGGGCTATCGGAGTGCAAACCCTTGCTTGCGTTGAGGCGCAGTTCGGACATGTGGTGGACCGTTCTGAGCCTGTCGAGACGCCTGGCGCTGCGGTCGGCGGGCGCGCGAGCCAGCACGTCGTCGGCCAGTAAATCCATCTGTCGCCACTCCTGCAGATCCATCGCGGCGTAGGCCTGCTGCTGCTCAAGTTCCAGATTCGATGGCTCCAGCGCCTCCGCCGTTTTCAGCTTTTGCTCGGCCTCGCGCGGCAGGCCCCGAGCCTGAAGCAGGGTGGCGTAGTCAATCTGTAACCCCTGATTGCCCGGCGCCGTCGTCGCCAGACGGTGCGCCAGCATTTCGGCTTCCGGCAGGGCGTTCGTCGCCAGCAAATAGTTAAAGCGGAGCGACTGCCCGCTAAGCCACCTGTCGTTCGGCTGAGGGGTAGGGGAGCCGAAATCGTAACGGATCCAGGGGACGTCGCGGGTCTGGCGCTCAACGTACTGGCGGGCGGACTGATACTGTCCCGTATCCAGCCAGGCGTAGAAAAGCGCGTGCTCCTCGTCCTGCGGGTCGGATGCGTATTGCGGATACCGTTTCAGAAGCGCGAAGGCGGCGGCCGCGTTTTGCTCCTGCAGATACGCGGAGATGACCCAGCCGATTGCCCAGCCCGGCACCGGATGCTGGGCTGCCGTAAGATCCTGATATTCGCTAATCACCTGTGGGTAATCAGCATGGGCGTACAGCGCGCCAAGCCTGTCGATACGCGCAAGGACGACGTCTTCCGCCGCCTGCGGCTCGTTTTGCCAGCGAGCAAGCAGGGCGTCGTAACGATTCAGCGCAGATTGCGCAAGCTGTAGGCGCTCCTTTTCCGTTCTGCCAGGTACATCGGCAAGGCGAACCCGTTCGGCGGCGGCATTACGCTCAAGACGACGACGCTCCGCGGGAGACAGCGTCACGCTTTGTGAAAGCTGGAGCGCGGGGGTATTCACCCGGTTATCCGTAAGCGCGTCGATCAGCTCGCTGAGGAGCGCTTTATTCTCCGGTGCGATATTCAGCGCGCGCGTGTCTGCCAGCAGCCGATCCCAGCTTTTTCCCTGACGTAACCAGACATACGAGAGCGTCTGAAGATGCGCCTGAGAGGGATTTTCCGCCACCAGCTGTCGGGCTTCCTGCAGGGCAAGCGTATCCATGCGGGCATCGGCCAGGGTTTTGATATAGCCGATACGATAATCATCGTTATCCGGCGCAAGGCTACGCGCCTCTTTCCAGAGCGCAAGGGCCGGCTGCCACGCCTTTTGATTTCGCCTGGACTGCGCGACGGCAGCAACGCCGCGGGCGGGCAGCGGCATATAAATGCCGTAACGCTGCCAGACCTGAATAACCTCGTCATCATGACCCGCCCAGGCTGCAACCTGTAACCAGTCCGCAACTTGTTCAGGCGTCAGGGCATGCTGCTGCTGATAACGCTGAAGATAATCGAGAAACGGCGTGTAATTACCGTTACGCGCCTGTTGAATCTGTTGCTCATAAACGGATTCAGTCGCCTGAGCCAGAACAGGAAAGAGGAATAACAGAAACAATAATGTTGGGGCGCGATAAAAGAATAACGTATTGAAGCGAAGTGAACTTTCCATATCTATTTGCCATTTGTTTATCATGAATCCATTGCATAACACGGCCGCCTTTAAACCCAGGGTTAAAGGCCATAAATGAGAACATTAAATCTGAATGCAGTGATGTTACGGGGTACTTACCTAAAGGTAATTATGGATCCTTATCTTAGTGGACTGGGTGAAAGCTAATGTACACCTGATATGTTGCCGGATAAATATGTTGAAAAGCGGGCGTGTCGTTTTGAGATAATTCTGGATTGAGCGCTTTGTGGCGTTTTTATTGAATTGATGGTTTATTTGTAAGTTGTTGAAATTAAATTGTTTTATTTTTATCGTGACAGCTTTGTATATATTTTTAATGCGGTTTGTCTGTGTCAATTAAAGTACTTTCTGGTGCATGTTTGGGAAGTTTCATGACAAAAATTCTTAATGTTTAGAGAAGTGACTTTTCTGCGATTGTTTTTTATTTATAATTAACGGCAGCCATTGAATGATAGTCTACAGGAAGTCTTACTCATCAATGTCTGTATTGAGGGATGTCCAAAGCCAGAATACATTTATCGTTAATATAACAGCGCTATAAAACGAAGGCGGCCTTCTTTCCGAGGGATCGTTCTTGCTTTAATCTAAAAGGGATGGTTAGTGGCAACTTCAATAGTGTTAGTGACTCAGGATCGCTACCTTGTCAGGGGGATGCGGATATTTTTTCCGGATATTATCCTGCTCGACTCGATTGACAGAAACATATTTGATAACGGTGCAGATGAATATTCTGTATTGATTGATAGTCGTTCTCCGCTCCGTTTATATGATTACCTGATACGCCATCCGGCCAGAACGAAAAAAACAATCTGCTGCGTTATGCTTGATATGCGACACCGCGAGGAGAATCTGCTCAGTATGAAGTTATTTATGAACACGTCGCTCACCGCGCCGGATATGGCGTCGTTATTTAACCTGGTGCTCAATATGAAGGGCAGACGCCTGACCACGAAGTGGCTGCTTAACTTACGGCTTAGCACGCACGAAGCGATCATGCTGCGGCTGCTGAGGGCAGGGATGCCGATGGAAGCCATTGCCGATGAGCTGAATACGTCGGTGAAAAGCCTCTATCGCAAACGAACGGCCCTCTCGGAACGCCTGGGGGCGGAGAACTTCAACGAGGCGTGTTTGTTTATCTTTAAAAACAAACTGCTGGACGCAGGTGGGAACGATCCCTAGTGAGGGGAGAAACCAAAAGCAAATTCAATCTTTCTGCGCCCCAGGCGGGGCACAGAAAGGTTTTGCAGATCACTCAACGCTGAGTGCAGTTTCCGTTGGGATAAAGCTGTTGATTATGCGGACGTAATGCTTGCGCTGCGCTTCGGTAAATTCGTTATAAGACGCCAGCGTAAACACCAGCAGTTTGCGCGACTCGGGGTTCAGCTTCGGGTGATGTGGCAGCGTTACGATGGAAGAGACCTGCCGGACCCAGGCGCCATCCTCCAGAAATTTATTGGCGGTTTGCAGCACCTGCAGTTTGGCTGGGCCAATTTCATGGCGCAGGTTTTTTCCTTCCACCTCAAATCCCGGCACATAAAGCTTCATTTTCTCCCACTGCTTCTCACAGAAATCGTCCACCGTTTGATCTTTTTCCAGCGTGGTGCGGTTTATCAGTATGTTGTACTGATTATTGTCCTCATCCATATAGCGCAGAATATTAATGGACTGATCTTCCTGAGGCGTAAGCGTCATGAAAGTACCTTCATTAATAGGATAAGTCATGGGGGTTTTATTCATGTAAGTCCTTTTCATCCTTAATGTTTTATCGGGATAAGGGAATGATCTCAACGCGGCGGTTTTGCGCCCGCCCTTCTTTGGTGTCGTTATTGGCGACCGGCCGGGTGTCACCAGCGCCTTCGGTAATGAACTGTTCGGCGGGAAGTCCCGTATACGCCACCAGCCAGTCTTTAATGACCTGCGCGCGCTCGGCAGAGAGCGCCATGTTCGTTGCGGCAGAGCCGGTACTGTCGGAATGGCCAATTATGAGGAATATTTTTTCTGGCGAGCGGCGAATTGCCGGCACGATCGTGAGCAGGGTTTTTTCGCTGTCGGGCATGAGATTGCTGCTACCGTTCGCAAAAAGCGGCACGGTATCCGCCAGAGGGAAGATCGATGCGTTGTCGTCTGCGGCAACATTTTCCCGCAACGGAGAAAATTGCCTTATCTGTTCGCGAATTTCGCCGATGTTATGCCGGGCATAGTAGTAAACGCCGCTGGCCAGACAGGCTAACAGTAATAGCAGCGTGATAATGGCGGGCAGTGGCGATCGACGCCGCGGCGCTGGCTTAACGAGAGGGACTGGCGCAGGCCATGCGGCCTCGGGTTCCGGTAGCGGCGGTAATGGCAACGGAGGTAAGGGCGGCATGGCAATCGTGGCGGAAAGCGCAGGCAGGATACCGTATCTTTCTCCCAGCCACTGCGACCAGGCACCGTGACGGGTAAACCCCTGACCATAGTCGGCAAGGATGACGCCTGCGAGATCGAGCGGGGTGTTTTTAAACAAGGTTTGCATGACGTTCATCAACCGGCTTTCGGCAAGCCAGGCAATAAAGGTACTGCCGAGCGCATATCTCTGAATGGCGTAAAGATTCTGTCCGTCATCGCGGGCATTAAGCTTGTCCACCAGATCGTGGAAACACGATTCCAGCGTCAACTGACCGTGCGGCGTCAGAGAGCGGGTCCAGATCGCCCGGTCGGGATCGTGCGAATGGCGTTGCTGGCTCAGACGGGTATAAAAAGCCGGTATGCAGGGCAACTGCCTGTTAAGCCGTATGGAGGTGAAGGCGTATTGCCAGGACATCAGCTGTTCTGTCAGCAGAGCGCTGTTCTCCATACCATCGACGAGCACGGGAAACAGGGCCACTGTCGCCATGGGCGGGTGCGTCTCTTCTGCATGCGTGAGCCGGCTGGCGAGCGTAGTCGAATGTTCGGCTACCATCCAGACGATGTGTCCGTTATCACTGGTTGATAAATTAGCATGGTGAAACCATTTTCGGGCGAAGGGGCCGGTAATCAACACCATCAGCCGGGGAGAGGTTGCTGGTGTATCTTCGTCGCCTTTTTCCGGTTCAGGGTCCGCTTCCGCGCGCATCAGCCAGGTACGGGGGGCGCAGGTGGCGCGCAGCGACGTCAGCGCGTCGGTTTGCCCTTCGACCTGTTCCAGCAGCGTAAGCAGCTTTCTGGCATAGCGGAAAATCAGCTTGCTGTCGGAACGAAGCAGAGCGGCAAGCAGTGATGTAATATCGTCATTCGCCTGGCTTTGGGTGTAGCCATAAAAGTAATGCATTAACGAGTAACGCTCCCAGGAGAGCGCATTATCTTTCTGGGTTATCATCAGGCGCTTATCGAAATAACCGCATAACAGCTGGCACAGCGCTTCGCTCTCTTCGGCAGCCTGGTTCTCCTCCTGCAAGGCTTTATTAAACTGCTCGATGAGCGAAATGAGTCTGAGCTGAAAATCCGCCGCTGAAGGTATGATGCCGTCGAAGGAAATCAGGGTATCAATGCCGATCAGTCGGCAGAAAAAATGTTCACTTTTCACCATGTTTTCTCCGTAACGGTGCCCCAGCCAGAGGTTATTGACCACGGACATATCCGCACGACAGCAGGCTGCGCGGCGGTGGCGGTTTTAAATTCGAGCGAGAGTGTGAGGTTGTCATCCGGGGATGCGGTATGCAGCGCTTGCAGTTCCCGGCCATCAAGCGTGCGTTTATAGAGCAGCATGTTTTGCGGGTTATAAACGCCAAGGTGCAGCTTTTCCGCGTCTCCATCGTCAGCGCGCCAGACGGCGGGCTCCAGCGTGAGGTTTTTTTTGTACCAGACGTACTGGCGGGCAAGCCATTGCGCGTGGTCATCGGGCGGCGTTGGGAAAAAATTGATCTTCTCCGCGCTCATTACCTCCGGCAGCACGGTGCCCTTTTGCAGGCAAATTCCAGTCTGATACTCAAACGCTCGCAGAGGACGCGCGGATCCCGTGGTGTAAGGCGACAGACTTGCGGCGTCCTCTGTTTCCAGCCCCAGTAGGGTTCGGACGCGTTTTTTCGAGATATTGTCTCTTTCCCACCAGGCTTTATCCACTACGCCTTGCGCTTTGGCCTCGTTTGAGTGATCGCCCCAGACTTTGCTGTGCTCTTTACGCTGATAGAAATGCCAGAGCAGCGGCTTGTGCGGATGATAAATGTCATAGCCGTAGGTGAAGGCGCGTACCGCCATGGCGATCTCTTCGCCGGCGAAAAAAATCTGCGGATCGTTAGGTACAGTGCTGACGAAATCGCCGTGCGTAAAGATAAAACCGCCCGCGAGATAGCTTCCCCGCACCGGCTCGGTTGCCGTAAAAGGCGTGGAGGTAAGCATGGGAATACCCTGCGGATTAAATTCGCGAAATATCAGGCGGCTGACATAGTGCTTTTTGCTGGCCTCTTCATCTTCGCCTGGGCGATAAGGCGGGGGATAGGAGGAGAGTATGGGCCGCGCGCTTTTCTGCTGTAACTGGCGCAGCATGGCGATCATTTCGTCATCCCAGCCGGGAATAAAACGGCAGTGGGAATCGATTTGCAGGAAATAGACTTCCTGTTCAAACAGCGTTTCCGCCATGCTGCGTGCCCAGCATGCACCCTGGCTGGCGTAAAAATGGACGCTGATAAAATCAATCCTGGCCTGGCGGTAGCGGAAGGCAACGACTTCATGCCCCGCAACGATCCGGCTACCTTCCGGGATCATGCCGCTTTGTTCAAACAGCGACAGGTTTTCGTCGTCCTGCCAGCATACGGCGAGATGCAGATTCTCCGGATGAGCGGCTTGCTGCAGCATGTTCTTTAGCGTTGGAATGAGTTCCGGGTCGCGGTAGCTTGCGATACTGATAAAAATTGTTGCTGGGGTATCCATTTTTCCCAATCCATTCAAAAGCTGATTACGGAATATCAAAAACGACTTCCGCTTTGGCGTTAAAGGTTCCACCTGCGGGGGCGGTTTTACCGCTGGCGAACAGCGTGGCGTTCCAGGCGAATTCGGCGGGCCCCTGGCTGGTAATACTGGTTTTTTGTTCTGATGTGCTGCCGTCCAGCTTCATCGCCTTGCCTGCGCCATCGGTGATTTTTATGCCCAGCCGATCCAGATTGCCGCCTGCATCTTTTACGCGGATATACGAACCATCTGAGGAGGGGGTATCGGCGATCATCGAGGCGGTAGTGGAATAGGTGCCGTAGTCGCTTTTGCAGGTAATGGTGAAATCCAGATTGCGGCTCACGCCGCTACTGAGCAATGACGGGGTCACTTCGTTGAAATCAATCGTTTTGGCGCTGTCGACATCGCAGGTGGGAGTGCTGATGATTTTGATATCGCCAATCGCGAGCTTCATGACATACGAGGCCGGATCGGCCGTCATCAGGTAGTTATAGGCAATATCCCCGGCGGGCAGAACGGTATCGCCGTTCGGATCGCTCAGGCGCAAATTGTTCGCCGTTTTAAAAAACTGGATGCGGTAAAAAGAGGCGGCCACATAATCAAATGTGGTTTCTTGATTCCCACTGGAAATGGTCAACTGACTGGTGGAGGGAAAGTTGCCGAATGCAGTGCCATTGCTCCACAGCAGCTTAATGCCGATGCCCGGTATAGTGGTCGGATAGATGCGGGTTGACGAGTCCTGTCCCGTCAGGTTGATCACTCGCTTCCCGTACTCGGTGCCGGCAACGCAGTGGTCATAGCCAATATTCTGGCCTGCCTGATTGCTGTCGAACTGGGCGATCGGGTTTGAGGTGTCTATGGGGGCATTCGCGTTGATACGAATAACCTGCGAAGGAATGGAAACCGCGGTCGGCGCGCCGCGCGCCAGCGTACAAACGGCGGAAGCGGCGGGCGTCAAAGCAAGTGCACAAAGTGTAATGGCGATCCTTAACATGTTTTATTCCTTCTCGTGATTCAGCATGGCGACTATCTCAGGGGGATACATTTTCAAGAGGTCGGCAAAGCTTTTGCCGATGCTCTCTTCCGCATACTTCAGCACCTGAACAAGCGGGCTGCTGGGTTCGGTCATTGCAAACCAGCTGCGGATTTCCTGTAAGCGGTGCAGCGCATCGGCGCGGCTTTCGATACTGCGGCGCGCCTCCGCGACGGCAGGTGGCGCGATGGGGGGAAGATCCGCCACTGCGGGGAGCCCACTGTCGGGACGCTCCTCGATCTCCTGAGCCTGTGGCGTTTCGTCCTCCACGATGGACGGCGAAACGAGCGGGGCAGGGGCCAGACCGCTGAAATCGTTAGCGAAAAAGACCAGCAGATTACCGAGTACGGCAAATTCAGGCGCATCGTGCCCGAGCGTGTCGGCAAGCATGCTTTTTATCTCCAGCATGAAGCCGTACGCCTGGGTAAGCGGGAAGAGCCTGTCACGGGCATTAAGTTGCCACTCATGAATAATGGCGGCCATGGCTGTATCCGACAGCGCCCCCTCTTCCCGCGGAACCTGATGCGCTTTTTCAAACTCTTTAATGGTGATTTGCAACCCGGAGGCTTTCGGTAGCGGTTGATTGCGCAGGTCGGCAAGCAGGCCGTTAGCATCCTCCAGCTCGGCGAAGGCGTTAGCGCGCAGCATCGGGGCGAACTCTCCCTCATCAAGAAGCTGCGGATGCAGGTCGTCCGGCCAGGCGCACAGTAAGGCATGAAGCGCTTCCAGACCTTCCGCCAGGGCGGGGAGTCCGACTTTACGTAGCCGACAACGCATCAGGATGATAATCAGCCGGACGTCTTTGCTTTTCTGCAGTAGGGTCTGACATTCGCGTTCGGTTTCGGCCCAGTTAATGGGCTCCGCCGCTTCAACAAAGTCGCCGTATTCCACGCCCAGTTTGGGCTGGAGCCGGGACTGCAGCATGATGAACGCGGGGTCGTAATCGAGCGTCTCGCCGCAGGCGTCGCTGCCCGCGATGGGGGACATCAGGGGCTGGTAATAATCAGAACAGGTCAGATGGTATGTTTGATTCATCGTACGTATCTTTTTACTGTGGGTATAAGTGCTAACTAGCGGTGATACATTTCCGGCTCGAAGCTCATGCCGTAAACCGGATCATCACAAGAATGACGCTCCAGCCAGCTTGCGTAACCAAGCTGGTGGGAGCCATCAAGCCGGGCCTGCGGCACCTGATCGGCTGCCAGTACCAGTTGCACATCCCAGGCATATTCAAAACCGATAAAGCTGCGCACCAGTTCACGCAGCACCGACATATCGCTGCCCCACGGGCTAAAAAGCATGTACTGGGGAAGGGTCAACGGCCCCATGAGCAGCTTGAATTTATGCTGTCTGTCCAGCACGGTGTTGCCGAGGATCGCCCCGTCTCCCAGTAGCCCGGCGCAATGGCTGTCGCCGAGCGCGGTTTGATCGTTACGCTCCAGGTAGATCCATTGCAGCTCAAACTCTTCCATGCGAACCGGAACGCCAAAGTAGTAATGCATCGCCCCCAGCAAGCCGTCCGGGTTACGGGCTTCGCGAATAAGGTGGGCGGAAGAGGCCAGCCGGGTGTGAATAGGTAGCGAATCGGGAGAGAGCTCTGCCGGATCGAGGCCGATCAGGCTGCCGACGTAAAACGAAAACCGTTCGTCGTCCTGCCTGTCCAGCGAGGCGGTGTCCTGCGATAAAAACCACGCGCGATAAAACAGGCTAAGCGCGCGGTGGTGAAAAATATCAACAAAATCAATCAGTGTAGGGTCGTGCTGCTCGTAGCGGGAGTAAGCCAGTTCGGAAAGATGAAGCGGCATGGCGCCTTGCGCGCCCCAGATACCCAAACCAAAAAGCTGCAGCTTGATTTTGTCATCCTGCTGGCTAATGGCGGCGATTTCACGCGGCGCAAAAGTCATACTGGCCACTTGCCCTAGCCGAAAACGCTCCTGTGAGGGCAGCAGGGCTTTGCCGGGGGGCGCTAACTCAGGAGTGCGGGCGGCAATTGCGCGCATCGTGCTGATAAAACCCGCTTCCCAGGGCTGGCTGTCATCAAACCAGGCGTCGACGGATTTCATAATGCGCCTCGTTTGCCGGGACGCGCTTTCCAGCGCGCGATTAAGCCGCGCTGCATGGAGTGCAGCTCGGTTTCGGTAAAGATATTGATTGCCGCGTGCCGCGCCAGGTAGTTTTCCATTACCAGGCCAAAGAGGTACGGACTGATGCCGGAGAAGCCCTCTTCATCTACGGTTAAACTGCAGCGCACGCCGCGTCCGTAAACCAACAATCCCTCCTCTGACAGGCGACGCACCACGGGCTCGGTATTACACCCGACCAGGCTGTCAATTTGCGTCAGGGTTTCCGTATCGGCGGAGTTGGTGAACAGGCGCAGCATATTACGCAGCGATTCGCCGCCCCGGGCGTGTTCCATCTCGAAGAGAGGAAGATAGTTAAAGCTAAGCTGACGGATAAGCCGCCACGCCGCCTCACCGACGGCGAACGGCGAACGCGGGGCGCTTGGCGAGCTGACGAAGCGGGCGCCGTGAATCGGAACGGAGTCCGACATGGTCAGCTCAAGGCTGCCGGTACTGGTCAGCAAGCGGGGCAGGTCGCGGTTGGTTACCATGGCGTCAACCAGCAGGTAGCGAATATGTTCGCTATAGGGCGCTTCCTGTTGATCGACCAGCGAAATAAAAATCTCCGTGCCGCTGTAGGGCGTGCGGGTGTCATATTTACGGTGGCTCGCCTCTTTCACCCTGACTTCTCGTCTGATAGAGAAATAACGGCCAAAATTACCGGTGTCGCTGTGTCGGGTCTGATAGAGCGGATTAAAAGTTAGCTCTTCGCTGGTTTCCGCCTGCAGGCCGAAGACTTTATCGACGGAAAAGACTTCATAGTCCATAGGACGGCTGCGATCCGGCACAATGTGGAAATTATTCAGCGCGCGGTTAACTTCAATTCGGTCCACGCGTTTGGGAAAGAGGTTAATCACCGCAGTGCAGTGAAGTAAAAAGCGCGAGGCGTCCAGATGCGGCACCAAATCCTGCGGCAATGTGTTGAGCAGTATAATAATTTCTACTTCATTGGTATTGTTCCCTTCCAGCGCGGCGGCCAGCTGGGCGATCGAGAAAAAATAAAATCGCTCGCGGCAGGCGATATATTCCTGAATCAGTGTGTGCCCGTGGAACATATTCCATTGCAAGGGCAGCAGGCTCTGATCTGGTGCCAGGCCTTCAAACTTTAACGCATCTTTGACGATAACGTGATGCTGGTTTTTTTTACCGTCCCCGCTACGTACCACCACCGCGACATGCCTGCTGTGAAGCAATTCAAAGGTATGTGATACCACGCGTTCATCACCCTGAATATAAATGGGTAACTCATCCAGTCCGTTCAAATCTGAAAATACTAAATCACCCTGTAAACGCAGCTTAATGCGCAGCGCGCCCTTTAGCTGCTGGTGGTTGAGGCGATGGATTTCCAGGTTGGGAATATCAGGAGGAACAGAGGTTAACCGTACCTCTGCAATATCCACCGGCCACAGCGTGACGTCCTGATTATTTCTGAATTCGCAACGCGTCATTACTCCAGGCAATAACCGACTGTAAAACGTGCTTTTTTTGGGAATGACATAGCCTTGCGTTAAATCGCCTTCTTTTAGATTTGGCTGTAGCTGAACGACCCCCATCGACGGCATCGGTGAATTGTAATTTGGATAGATGATATCCAGTAGTCGTTGGGTGAATTTTGGAAATTCTGCATCGAGTTTCATCTGCGTTCGCGCAGATAAAAAGCAGAATGACTCAATCAGACGCTCTACGTAAGGATCGGCAGTTTCTATGCCCTGCATCCCCAGTCGCCCGGCGATTTTCGGATGCCGCTCTGCAAATTCACGCGCCATTTCCCTGACAAACGTCAGTTCCTGGTTATAGTAATCTAGAAAGTTGTGTTCCACATTGGATCCCGTCAATTTCGCGACTTTCTTTAATATCGCCCGGATTCTAGAATTAAACGGGTTCTTCACGATCACACTTTTTATCGTCTATGGCGAAATTAGGAATCCCGTTTGAGCGATTTTCTTAAATCCTGCCTGCTATTCTGATTAAAGGTTTTTCTTATTGCTAAGTATGTTTAGTATTAATCCGAAGTAGCCAGTTATGCCTCTGTGAATACTCCAGCGCAGGCAGGAAAAATCTGTTCCACTACAGGAGTAGTGGCCAAAAACGACGTCAAATTAAAATGGGATGAGTTTTGTTGTGGCGATTACCAGAAAAAACCTATTCGGAAAACTTAATGTAAGCCTGTTTAAAAGCGTGGAGAGTGCCACTACGCTGTGTAAATTACGCGGTAATCCTTACGTTGAATTGATTCACTGGTTAAATCAGATTTATCAGCAGCAGGATAGCGATATCCGACAAATTGTACGGCATTTTGAACTTGATGCGGAAATACTCGAGCGTGATTTTGCGCAGGCATTAACGCGCCTGCCTGCGGGCGCCAGTTCTATTTCGGATTTTTCATATCATATTGAACTGGCAATTGAGCGGGCATGGATATTTGCCAGCCTGGAGTGTGAGAACACGCGTATTCGTAGCGGCCATTTGCTGATGGCGCTGCTGACCACCATGGAATTACGCCGCGCGCTTTTCGGTATTTCGTCCGTATTCGAAAAAATTCCGCTGGAACAGTTAAGTAAAGATCTTGGCTACATTATTCGCGACTCTGCAGAAGAGAGCGAAGCGGGCGGCGCAATGGTTTCCGCCGAAGCGGGCGTACCGGGCGAAGCCAGCAACGCGATGGGCAGCACGCAGAGCGGCGGACTGGCGCAATATTCGACCGATCTGACCGCGCTGGCGCGGGAAGGCAAAATTGATCCGGTGCTGGGACGGGATAAAGAGATCAACACCATGATCGATATTCTGTTGCGTCGTCGACAGAATAATCCGCTGCTCACCGGGGAGGCGGGGGTAGGGAAAACGGCCGTCGTGGAAGGTCTGGCGCTCGCGTTAGCCGGAGAAGTACCGCCCGCGCTGCAAAACGTTCGCCTGCTGACGCTGGATGTCACCGCGCTTTCAGCCGGGGCCAGCATGAAGGGCGAATTTGAAGCGCGTTTAAAAGCGGTACTGGAAGATGCCGCCAAATCGGTCGAACCGGTAATTTTATTTATTGATGAGGTGCATACGCTGGTCGGTGCGGGTGGCAATGTCGGCACCGGGGACGCCGCTAACATGATGAAACCGATGCTGGCCCGCGGGCAGCTGCGCACCATCGGCGCGACAACCTGGAGCGAGTTTAAGCGCCACATCGAAAAAGATCCGGCGCTGACGCGACGCTTCCAGGTGCTGCAGGTAGACGAACCGTCGGAGGACCTGGCTATCGCCATGCTGCGCGGCCTGCTGCCGGTACTGGAAAAACACCACGGCGTCTGGGTAATGGATGAGGCGATTCGCGCCGCCGTGCGTTTATCTCATCGCTATATTCCGGCCCGGCAGTTGCCCGATAAAGCGATCAGCCTGCTGGATACGGCATGCGCCAGGGTCGCCGTTGCGCAGCATGCGCCGCCGACTGAGCTACAGCTGCTGAAATTCCATCAGCAGTCGGCGCAGGCTGAACTGTCCATGCTGGAAAAAGCCATCGGTTTTGGCAAAGAGGACGACAAACGGCTTCAGCCGATTCAGCGCGCTATCGACGACCATGCAGAAGAAGCGTCGGTGCTGGAGCGGCGCTGGGTGCAGGAGTGTGAACTGGTGGCGACGATTATCGATACCCGTCAGCAGCTGCTTGCCGCCACGGTGGAAGATCCGCAGATGCCGGAGGCGGAAAAAATCAGTTTCCTGCAGTCTCGTTTGAATGAACTGGAAGCGACGCTGAGCGAGATCCGCGGTGAAAACGCGCTGGTGCAGACGGAAGTGAACGCCAGCATAGTAGCGGCGATTGTGGCTGACTGGACGGGCATCCCGGTGGGACAGGTGCTGAAAGACGACGTCAGTGCCGTCATGGAGCTGCCGCAACGTCTGGCGGAAAAAGTCATTGGCCAGACCTATGCGCTAACCTGCCTGAGTCAGAGTATCCAGACCGCGCGCGCCGGGCTTGCCGATCCGCAAAAACCCTTTGGCGTGTTCATGCTGGTTGGCCCTTCCGGGGTCGGGAAAACTGAAACCGCGCTGGCGATTGCCGACCAGCTTTATGGCGGCAAGCAGAATCTGATCACCATTAATATGAGTGAATATCAGGAAGCACATACGGTTTCCTCGCTGAAAGGGTCGCCGCCGGGTTACGTAGGCTATGGCGAAGGCGGCGTATTAACCGAAGCGGTTCGCCGCAAACCTTATAGCGTCATTTTGCTGGATGAAGTGGAAAAAGCGCACTCCGATGTCCATGAACTGTTTTTCCAGGTATTTGATAAAGGGTCGATGGAAGACGGTGAAGGTCGGCAGATTGATTTTCGCAATACCGTTATTTTGCTGACCAGCAATGCCGGTAGCGACATTATTAGCAGCACCTGCGCCGATCCGCAGACCATGCCTGATGAAGAAGGCTTGCTGAAATTACTCCAGCCCGCGTTGCTTAAGGTATTTCCGGCTGCGTTTTTAGGCCGCGTCACCGTTATACCTTACTTACCGCTGGCGACGGATTCACTGCAGCATATTGTCAGAATTCATTTGAACCGTATCGCTGAGCGTGCGAAAGCGCAGTATGACATAGCGCTTACCTTTAGCGATGAACTGGTTCAGCACGTTGTTGAACAATGTCCGGTAGCGGAAACCGGCGCCAGAATGCTGATTCGTTTTATTGAGAAAAATATTTTACCAAAGATTGGCAGTGCACTTTTAAACCAGGCTGATAAATCGGCGAAAAATAAAATAATAGCTATGCAGTGCATTTTATCTGAAGAAAAGGAAATTGATATTGTGATGCAAGTGGAGGGCAAGCTAAAAATTTAATCTACAGGAAGTATGTAATAACCAAAAAGCGATCTTAGGGTCGACAAGTTTTAATTTGAATAACGCTAATATAGGGAATTTGTTATGTCTACTTTCAAAATGACATTATGCGCGCTGGCGATGGCGACAGTATCAACTTCTGCGCTGGCCGCCACGCAGGGTACCGTAACGTTTAACGGTGAACTGATTACCAGCACCTGCGAAATTGCCGCTGATTCTGTTGATCGCCAGGTACAACTGCCGACAGTTGCGATTCAGACTCTGGCCAAGGCCGGTGACACTGCGGGTTCTAAAGGTTTTGACCTGAACGTTGAAAAGTGTCCTACCGGTATTACTCAGGTAGCCGCGCACTTTGAAGCTATCGGCAGCACTGGCGTTGATAGCGCAACTGGCAACCTGACCAACCAGTTTACTGATGCGAGTACCCCTACGGCGGGAAACGTACAGGTTCGTCTGTATAACTCTGACGAGCAGCAGCTGAAGCTGGGTGAAACTGGCGCGCCTGCTACCGTGACCGACGGTAAAGCGACCATGCGTTACTACGGCGGTTACTACGCGACGGGTGCGACCACTGTAGGTAAGGTTTACGCGCAGACAGCTTATACCATCGCGTATCCGTAAGTCTTTCCGCCAGGATTGAATCCGGGGCGAGAAATCGCCCCTGTTAAGCCATTTTATCAGATAGACCGTATTACCTGCGGGACAGTACTATGAAATATCAACGTGCACTATTATTAAATGCTTTTCTCTTTTTCGCGCTGGCAACCCACGTTGCTTTTGCCGGGATGACCATATCCGGTACGCGGGTGATTTTTCCCGGTTCTGAAAAAGAGCAGACGGTGAGAACCAATAATAAAAATGATACACCGACACTGGTTCAGGTCTGGGTTGATGATGGCAATAAAAATACTGACATTAATAATATTAAGGTGCCATTTACCGCTACGCCGCCCGTTTATCGTGTAGAGCCTGGCAAAGGACAGAGTGTACGTCTTATTTATAATGGTATGCCATTGCCGCAGGATCGGGAGTCGGTGTTCTGGTTTAATATGCTGGAAATACCGCCAATGAATGAAAAGGTACAAGACACCGATCGTCTGGAACTGGCATTCAGAACCCGTATTAAAATATTTTATCGCCCGACCGCGTTAAAGAGTAGCAGTGCCAATGAATTCGAAAAACTGCGTTGGGAAATCATTAGCCCGATCCGAGGTATTAAAGTGAATAACCCAACGCCTTATTATTTTTCATTTGATTCGGCGATCGCCTATTCAGGGAGCACACAATATCCTCTGGTAGTGGATATGATCCCGCCGTTTGGTAATAAAGAATTTGTACTGGCGGGTAAAAATAAAGTGCCAGCAACGATCGGTAGCGTTGAGGTCCGCCTGATTAACGATTATGGCGGCGTTGTTAAATATCAGTTGACTCATTCAACGGGTAACACCCTGTCAATAAAGAAATAATAAGACGCTGAACCGCCTGGCGGGGGAGACAAGGACGTGGATCCGAAAGAGATAAAAAAACATGCACGCCGCGCAATCCGTGAATCAAAAATCGCGGCGGCGATACGCCATATCCTTATCGCTTCTTTTGGTGCCAGCGTTTCCGTGTTGGCACAGGCCAGCACCGGCGATCTGGCAACCAGCGGTAAAAATGACGTTGTGAAATTTAACAGCTCGTTCATTCACGGCCTTAGCGTTGATGTCTCTCGTTTTTACGAGGGCAACCCGGCGCCGGCGGGGGAGTATGCGGTGCAGGTCGCCGTCAATGGTCTGAGCCGGGGGCAGCGTAAGGTGCTGTTTAAGCCTGTTAAAGGCAATGTTAGCGCCCAGCCATGCTTCACGTATGACGAACTGAGTCATCTGGGAATTAAGGTGACGGCAAAACCTGAGACGTCAGAAAGCGGGCAATGCGCCAGGGTGGACGAGTGGGTGGAAGGCGCGAGCGCGAATTATTTGCCCGGCGATTTTTATCTCAATCTGGTTATTCCGCAGGCTTTCATGGTGCAGTTTCCGCGTGGTTATACCGATCCTGCGTCGTGGGATCCTGGCGTGCTGGCGGGGGTACTGGACTATAACGCCAACGCCTATGCTCAGCAGAGCGTCAATCAGTCCGGCGGGGGAAACGATCGATCCGCCAGCGGCAACCTGGGATTGATGATGGGACTGAACGTGTATGACTGGCGATTTCGTAAGCGGCTGAATACCAACTGGAGCAGTACGGGATCAACGCATACCCACTCCCTCATGACGTATCTGCAGCGCGACGTTCCGGTGCTCAGAAGTCAGCTGACGCTGGGCGATAGCTCGACCAGCGGGGATCTGTTCGACAGCATGACGGTGAGGGGGATTCAGCTACAGTCTGACGACCGTATGCTGCCGGAAGGCTTACGTTACTACACGCCGATGGTACGCGGTATCGCTGAAACTAACGCCAAAGTACAGGTGACGCAGCGGGGGCAGACACTATACGAGACAACCGTGCCGCCAGGACCGTTTGAACTGAGCGACATTGGCGCAATGGGATATGGCGGTGACTTGCAGGTGACGGTGACGGAGGCGGATGGCCGCCAGCGGACGCAGGTGGTGCCCTTTTCCGCGCCGCCGATGCTGCTGCACGCCGGCGTAAGCCGTTTTGGCGTGACGGTCGGTAAGTTGCAGGACGATGCACTCGCCGAAGAACCCGGTGTGGCCCAGGGCTTTTACCAGTATGGCATTGGCAATATGTATACCCTGTACGGCGGCGGCCAGCTGGCCGATCACTACGCCGCGGTAGGGCTGGGAAACGCGTTTAATACCCCGTTGGGGGGCGTATCGCTGGATGCGACCCGCGCGCGAAGTGAACTTGGCGGTGGCAAGGTCTCCTCCGGCAACAGTTTTAATATTGGTTTTAGTAAGTTCCTGGATACCACGTCGACAGACGTCACGCTGGCAGCTTATCGATACTCATCAACGGGGTTTTACAGCCTCCGCGATGCGGCGCTTGAGCGCTATGGCGCCAGAAACAATGATTACATGGTGGATTACCGTACCCGACAGCGCTTTACCGTGAGCATCGGTCAGCCGTTATGGAACGGCAGCAGGATAAATTTTTCCGGTAATTTTTATAACTACTGGGACGATCGACCATCGACCAGCCAGTACATGGTCTCGTATAGCAAATCCGAGCGCTATTTCTCGTGGTCGGTGTCGGCTTCCCGGTCGTATAACAGCGACGGCCGAAACGTGAATAACGTGATGCTGTCCGTCAGCGTGCCGCTGGGACGCAGCATCACAGAAAAACCATTGTTCAACACGGTCTACTCCACCGCCACGCATGACAATAACGGCGGCAGCGGATTCCAGATGAATGCCATCGGCAGCCAGGGCGTACAGAATGAACTGAGCTACGGCGTGGGCACCTCGCTTAATAAAGCGCAGGATACGTCAACGCAGGCGGCGTTCAATGGCAACGTAAATTACAACGCGCCGGTAGGACAGCTTGGCGCGACCGCGTCGGTGGGGAATAAGACGCGTCAGCTCTCACTGTCGGCAAACGGCAGCGTGGTGGCGCATCGCGGCGGCGTTACGCTGGGGCCGCGACTGGGCGATGCGCCGTTTGCGTTGATTGACGCGCCGGGCGCGGAAGGGGCAAGGATGCTGAACGGCTATGGTTCACGCATCGACTCCCGCGGCTTTGCGATTGTGCCGTCGCTCACGCCCTATCGTGAAAACGCCATTGCGGTGAATACCGTGGGACTGCCTGATAACGTGGATGTGCTGGAAAGTGAAAGCACGGTTATTCCGCGAATGGGCGCCGCGGTAAAAGTGAATATCAAAACGAAGGTGGGAGCGCCTGCGGTATTAATTGTCCGGGATCGAAAGGGACAGCCTTTGCCTATCGGTGCCGATATTTTCGATCAGCTGGATAATAGTCTGGGCATTATTGGCCAGGGTGGTATGGCGTTTATTCGTGGCTGGCAGGCTGAGAGCAGTAATTTATACGTGAAAAACGCATCTGGCGATCGTCTGTGCACGATTTACTCCAATAGTGATATCGCTAAAAAAATAAGTAAATCGGCCGGTTCTGTTACGCAGGTGGAGGTGGTATGTCATTAATCAAAAAAACACTCTTCCTGGCTCTGCTGGGGATCCCGACAGCCTGCGCCTATGCAGTTAATTACTCAATGGATGTATATTTTACCGGGACCTATACCGACGAAACCTGCGTCGTAGAGATTAATAATGGCAGCAATAATGAAGTCGTCACCTTGCCTAAAATTTCGGTTATTTCGCTGCAGACCAATGGCAGCGAAGCGGGCAGCGTACCATTTAATATCACCCTGAAAGAGTGCCCGGCCAGCAGGACCGTTGCGGTGTTTTTCAATAGCAGCATCTCCGGCACGGATACCGCGACGGGAAACCTTATTAACGATACGGGACCTGATATGAGCAAAAATGTTCAGATCAGATTACGTAAAGAAGACAGTTCGCAGGTCATTATCGATGATGCGACCTCAGGCCAGGACTATATTATTTCTGCCACGGCAGGCCCATTAAGTCATAGGTTTTTAGCGAGCTATTATGCGAAGGGTGACTCAGCTGCTACTGCCGGCAAAGTCCAGACGGTAGCGGGAGTCGAGCTTGTTTATAAATAACAGGGAGTGGAATCAGCGAATTATCTGAACGTTAACTATCAGACCAGTCATGATTTATACATAAACGGTGATTAAAGAGTATATATCCATATGAGCAAGAGTAATTCACAAAAATTTATCGCACGTAACCGTGCGCCGCGCGTACAAATTGAGTACGACGTAGAAATCTATGGCAGTGAAAAGAAAATTGAACTGCCGTTCGTCATGGGCGTGCTGGCGGATTTATCCGGAAAACCGCTTGAGCCGCTGCCGCCTGTGGCGGACCGCAAATTCCTGAGTATCGATATCGATAACTTTGACGAGCGTATGAAAGCCATGCGCCCGCGTATGGCGTTCGCGGTGCCAAACACCTTAACGGGTGAAGGGCAGCTGATGGTCGATATGACTTTTGAAAGCATGGACGATTTTTCTCCGGATGCGATCGCCCGCAAAGTTGATTCGTTATCTCAGCTTCTCGAAGCCCGTACGCAGCTCGCCAATCTGCAGACCTATATGGACGGTAAAGCAGGCGCGGAAAGCCTGGTGATGAAGGTGCTGAATGACAAGTCGCTGTTGAACACCCTGGCATCGGCGCCAAAACCTAAACAGGCTGACGAAGCCGCGTCCTGAATGTGAATCAGAGAGATAAAAATGGCAACTCAAGCACAAAACCATAAGCAGGCCGCGCCGCAGGCCGCAACGCAAAATGATTTTAATGCGTTACTGACCCGTGAATTTAAGCCGAAATCCGAGCAGGCGAAATCGGCGGTCGAAATGGCGGTGAAAACCCTGGCGGAGCAGGCGCTCTCAACCTCGATCACCATGGCCGACGATGCTTACAAAAACATCGCGGCGATTATCGCGGAGATTGACCTTAAGCTGTCAGAGCAAATAAACCTGATCCTTCATCATGAAGAGTTTCAACGTCTGGAAAGCGCCTGGCGCGGTCTGCACTACCTGGTGAACAACACCGAAACCGATGAGAAGCTGAAGCTGCGTTTCATGGACATTTCCAAAGATGACCTGCGTCGCAACATGAAGCGCTACAAAGGGATCGCATGGGATCAAAGCCCGCTGTTTAAGCAGATCTACGAAGAAGAGTACGGTCAGCTTGGTGGCGAACCTTATGGCTGTCTGGTGGCAGATTACCATTTCGACCACAGTGCGCCGGATGTGGATCTGCTCTCCTCCATCGGTAAGGTGGCGGCGTCTGCCCATATGCCGTTTATTACCGGCGCTTCGCCATCCGTTATGCAGATGGACTCCTGGCAGGAGCTGGCTAACCCGCGTGATCTGACGAAAATCTTTACCCAGAACCTGGAATATGCCGCGTGGAACTCCCTGCGTCAGTCTGAGGATTCTCGTTATATCGGTCTGGCGATGCCACGCTTCCTTGCTCGTCTGCCTTACGGTATCAACACTAACCCGGTGGATAACTTCAATTTTGAAGAAGATACCGACGGTGCGAATCACAGCAAATACGTCTGGGCTAACGCCGCGTATGCGATGGCGGTCAACATCAACCGCTCATTCAAGCATTACGGCTGGTGCACCATGATTCGCGGCGTAGAGAGCGGCGGCGTGGTGGAAGATCTGCCGTGTCATACCTTCCCGACCGATGATGGCGGCGTGGATATGAAATGCCCGACGGAAATCGCGATTTCCGACCGTCGCGAGGCTGAGCTGGCGAAGAATGGCTTTATTCCACTGGTTCACCGTAAAAATACCGATTACGCGGCATTTATTGGCGCGCAGTCATTGCAGAAACCGGCGGAATATTACGATCCAGACGCAACGGCCAACGCCAACCTTTCCGCGCGTCTTCCGTATTTGTTCGCCTGTTCACGTTTCGCACATTACCTGAAGTGCATCGTGCGCGACAAAATCGGTTCGTTCAAAGAGCGTGAAGATATGCAGCGCTGGCTGAATAACTGGGTCATGAATTATGTCGATGGCGACCCGGCTAACTCATCGCAGGAAACCAAAGCGCGCCGTCCGCTGGCGGCGGCGGAAGTGGTGGTGGAAGACGTGGAAGGCAATCCGGGTTATTACCAGGCGAAATTCTTCCTGCGTCCTCATTTCCAACTGGAAGGTCTGACCGTTTCTTTGCGCATGGTCGCTAAATTACCGTCGCTGAAAGACGTGGCGTAATTCAGTCAATGAATTAATAAGAATAATAGTCTCATTATTCTTGAAAATGCGGTTGCGCAGGGGTTTCTGCGCACTGTGAAAGGCAAAAACTATTTTGTCTTCATTTCGTTCGTTACTTTTTGAGTAACGTTGTTACTAAGGGCTAATTAAGGAAATCGTATGGCTCAGGATATGTTTATTAAAATTGATGGCATCGAAGGCGAATCTCTTGATGCTACCCATAAAAATGAAATCGAAGTGCTTTCCTGGCATTGGGCCAGCGCGCAGAGTTCAAATATGCACAGCGGTTCCGGCGGCGGTGCAGGTAAAGCAACGGTTGAAGATTTTTGCTTTGAGCACTATGTCGATAAGGCCAGTACTAATTTGCTGAGCTACTGTCTGTCCGGTAAGCATATTAAAGACATTCAGTTTGTGATTCGTAAAGCTGGCGGCGATCCGCTGGAATATCTGACCATTAAATTCTCCGATGTCATCATTACTCGCGTTGAAACAGCGGGTTCCCACGCTGACGAAACGCGTCCGCGTGAACGTGTGACGTTCGCCTTCACTAAACTGACTCAGGATTACGTCATGCAGAACGCCGAAGGCGCGAAGTCTGGCGTAATTTCTACAAGTTATGACGTAAAAGCTAACCTGCGCAGCTAATTCACACCAGGTTCGCTGACAGAGTTTTGCCGCTGCGGCGGCAAAACTCTTCTCATAATGACGCAGTTTGGATGGATTGAGTGGAAACGTATGCTGAGCGGAAAAGAAATAAAACACATACTCAAAGGAACGGCAGTTTTTTTACTGTCACTCTTTTTAGTCGCCTGTAGTGGAAGCAGCAGTCCGGCGACCGATGGTGATGAAATAAAAATAAATCTGCTGGCGGCAAGCGATATTAACCCAAATGAAATGGGCGACCCGGCGCCACTCAATATATTTATTTATAACGTCAAGGATCTGGATGTTTTAACCAATGCGGATTTTTATGAAATTGTTGATGGGACCAGTAAGCCTGTACAGGCAGCAGCTTCAAAAGTCTATGAAGCGATTTTACAACCCGGAGAGTCGCGCACCATTCTGATTAAACCAGACGGTACTACACGCAGCCTTGCTTTCATTGGTGCCTATCGCAGCCTTAATGATTCTCTCTGGCTGGCGAGTTGGGATCTGCCAGAAAAGAAAACATCGTGGTGGCGGCCGAGTTTCTTTAGCGATGATTCGCTTGAGTTGAATGTGCATTTCCAGAAAACAGCAATAACAATTAAAGAAATGGATTAAACCGTGAGAACGAATAAAGTCGTCTGGAGTGAAGGGCTGTTTCTTCGTCCGCAGCTTTTTCAACAGCAAGAACGCTATTTTGAATACTACGCACATAAAAGAGCATCAACCCTGAGCCCCTTCTTTTGGGGATTCTCGCAGTATGAAATCGACCGCGAGGCGCTGTCGTATGGCAAGCTGGTGCTGCGGACCGCGCGCGGTGTATTGCCGGACGGTACGCCTTTTGATGTGCCCGATCACGCTGATTTACCCGAGCCGCTCACGATTTTGCCTGAACACCTGGGCAAGACGATTTTTCTGGCGGTACCGTTACGTCTTGATAATAGCGATGAGACCATCTTCAGCCAGCATGATGTCAGCTCGCTGGCGCGTTTTCACGCGCAAGAGGCGGAACTGTGCGATACCAACGCGATTCGCCAGGGGCCGAAGCCGGTTCAACTGGCCAAACTGCGGCTCAGGCTGATGTCGCAAACGGAAATGACCGAATCGTGGATTGGTCTGCCGCTGACCCGCGTCAAGGCGATTCAGCCCGATGGCAGCGTGCTGTTGCATCTGGACGATTATATTCCGCCCGTCACCGGCTATGCGGCGAACCCCCTGCTGAGCGAATGGCTGACCCATCTTAATGGTCTGGTCAAAATGCGCGCCGGAATGCTGGCGCACCGCCTGTCGGCGTCAGACGGCAAGGCCAGCGCCAGCTCCGAGGTGGTGGATTATCTGCTGTTGCAGATTTTCAATAAATACGAGCCGATTCTCGATCACCTGCGCCATATCCCGGAACTACCGCCTATCGTGCTTTACGAAGAGCTGGCGAAGCTGGCCGGCGAGCTTTCGACCTTTGTGCGCACCAAAACGCGTCGTCCCAAGAGCGCGCCGGGCTATGACCACGCCAGCCTCTATCCTTCCATTCGTCCCCTGGTCGACGATGTGCATGACCTGCTGAACCAGATCCTGGTGCGGGCCGGGCAGCTTATTGACCTGCAGGCTAAAGGCAACGGTGTCTGGGCGGCCTCGATGCTGCCGAACGAGTTACGTTCGTTCTCAAACCTGGTGCTGGCGGTTCATGCGCAGCTGCCGATGGACGTGTTGCTCCAGCAGTTCCAGGCGCAGGCCAAGATCAGCGCACCGCAACAGCTCCATGAACTGGTTCGCTCGCACCTGCCGGGCCTGGTGCTGCAGGGGCTGCCGGTACCGCCGCGGCAGATCCCGTACAGCACGGGCTACGTCTATTTTGAACTGCTCAAAAATGGGCCTTTCTGGGACAAGATTTCAACCACTGGCGCGCTGGCGCTGCATATTGCGGGTGAGTTCCCTGGCCTGAAGATGGAACTTTGGGGAATCAGGAACTGATGAAAGACGATATTAATCCACAAGCCTCCGCGGAACCGGCGGAGTTCGAGGACAGCTCGCCGCAGGCGTTGGGTAAGTTCCTTCTGGATGAACAAGGGGACTGGATACAGGAACCGGAAGCGACGTCGAAAGGTGAAGCCGGGCCGGTTGGCGAGCATGCGCCGCGTGGCGAACACGCGCTGAAAAGCGAAAGTGTGCAGCAGCGGATCTTACGCGTGAAGGCGGCGGAAAATCCTCTGCTGGAGGCTGCGCAACCGCTACTGCGCTCGCTTGGCGATATGCCGGAGCAAATTAAGGATATCACCCATGTTGAGATCCTCAAAAACACCCTTAAGAGCCAGATCACCCTGTTCGGCGTCGTCTGCGATGAGGTGAATATTCCGTGGAAAAAGATGGCGATCGTGCGTTATTGCCTCTGCACCGCGCTGGATGAGGCGGCGCATACCACGGCATGGGGGCTTGAGGCGGGATGGTCGCAGAGCAACCTGCTGAACCACTTTGAAGGGGATAACGACGGTGGGAATAAATTCTTCCTGCTGGTTGGCCGTCTCTCGATGAATCCTACCGAATTCGCGGATGTGCTGGAGGTATTGCTGCGCATTCTGGGGCTGGGGTTTGAAGGGCGCTACAGCATTATTGAAGATGGCGATCGCCAGCTCAGCAAAATCCGCCAGCGTCTGCTGACCCTGATCCAAAGCACGCGAAACACCACTCCGCCCACGCTGTCGCCGCATGGTCTGCAGCCGCACGGACCAGCGGTGCGCGAGAAGATAGTGATCCCCGTACGGCTAAGCGCGTTGTGCGCAGGCGTACTGGTGGCGTCGGCGTTTCTCTGCTGCAAATTCTGGTTACTGTCGCGCAGCGACGGCATTACCAATGGCATCTATGCCATGCAAAACCTCAGCGTGCCCGTGGCGCAACCTGCCATGCGCCTGAAGCTGGCGGTGCTGCTGCGTAACGAAATCAGGCAGCAGCTTCTGAGCGTGGATGAGAGCCAGAAGCAGAGCAAAGTGGTGCTGAAAGGGGATGCGCTGTTCCTGTCCGGATCTGTCCGCGTTCAGCCGGAGATGGTGAACGTCATTGAACGTATCGCCAGCGAAGTCCGACGCGTGAACGGTGACGTAGTAATTGTCGGCCATACGGACGCCACCCCGATCAGTCGGCCAGGCTTGCCCAATAACGTTGTGCTCTCGGAAAAACGAGCGGCGGAAGTAGCGCAATATTTTATTTCGGCTGGGTTGCCTGAAAGCAAAGTGAAAGTCCGTGGCGTGGGGAGTAGTCAACCCGTGGCGTCCGATGCGACGGCTCAGGGAAGGGCGAAGAATCGCCGTGTCGAGTTTTTTGTCACGTACTAATGAGGACGACAATGTCTTATTTAAATAGAGTCTTCACCACGCGGTTTATGAAGACGCTGCTGATTGTGTGCGGTGTGGCGTTATTGATCGCCGCCATCTGGTTCCTGGGACCGTTCTTTGGATTCGGTGAGTCTCGTCCTCTGCAGAGCATTGAGTCGCGCATTATTTTTATTCTGCTGGCGGCGTTTTGTCTCGTCTGTCTCTGGCTGGGCTGGCCCGCATTTATTGCGCTGACCGCAACGCTGTGCGTCATTGTCTGGGTATTTGGCCCCTTCCTGCTGGTGGGCGAAAGCTGGCCAGTTGCGCCGGTGAGCGTCAGGCTGGCGATCATTGCCGTTATTTTGCTGGTCGCGTTGTTATACGGCGTGTGGTTATTACTGCTGGCGCTGAAAGACAACCCTGAGCTGCTCAATAAGTTTGCCCGCAATAAGGGGCCGGTCGCGGACGATAATAGCTCGGAAGTGATGGCGGTCATTAGCAATGCGGTCAACTACGTGAATACAAGCCGCGGCACGCTGTCGTTTTTCCAGCGCGTGATCCTGGCACGTAAGCCGCTGGATGTGCTGCCCTGGTATATGATGATCGGGACCGCTGGTGCCGGCAAAACGTCGGCGATCCTGGCATCCGGCCAGAATTTCCCGCTGCCGGAGCAGCTGAATCAGGTTGGCAAGCCTGCCTCGCCTACCCGCAACTGCGAATGCTGGTTCGCCAATGATGCTATCTATCTTGACACGTCCGGGAAATACATCAGCGAGCCGGAAACATACCTCAGCGAGTGGCGAGCTATCCTGAAAGCGCTGAAAAAACACCGTCCGGTCAAGGCGATTAACGGCGTGGTGTTGTCCTTTTCCGCCGCCGACGTGATGTGTCGCAATAAAGCCGAACTGTTTGAGCTGGCGGCCAGCCTGCGGGCAAAAATTGAGGATGTGCGGCAGACGCTCGGCGTGCGTTTTCCGGTGTATGTGCTGGTGACGAAACTCGATCAGTTACCGGGTTTTACCGAGTATTTCAGGATCCTGACCGATCAGGAACGCGAGCAGGTCTGGGGCGTGACGTTCCCTTATGGCGATGTCAAAACCGTTTCCGTCTCGGGGCTGCGTAGCCAGATTGTCGAGGAGTTCTCCCTCCTTGAAGAGCGCCTGGAGCGCGAGATGATCGTGCGTCAGCAGGAGGAGTATGACCATCGGGATCGCAAAAAGATGTATGCGTTGCCGCAAGACTTTCACCTGCTTTCCGGCATGGTGGCGGAAGTGGTACATAACATCTTTTTTGCCTCCCGCTACGATGAAACGCAAAGCTATACCCAGCTGCGCGGTATCTATTTTAGCAGCAGCCATCAGCCGATTGATTTTAACCTGCTGAATAACCAGAGCGTGATTCGTCACTGGTCAAACTACGTCGAACATAAGTCACCGGAGGGGATGGCGTCGCTGAGCGCGAAGTCAGACGACCAGGATTTTCTGGTTAACGATGTCTCTTACGGGCGGCAGTATTTTCTTAAACAGCCCTTTAGCGACGTGATCGTTAAGGATCTGCATTTGGCGCGCTATAACCTGGCTAACCAGTCAAAGTACCGCCTGCAACGCTTCCTTGGCCATACGCTGTGCATCGCGATCGCCTTTATTTTGTTAAACGGCTTCTATAACAGCTATCACAACAACAGCGGTTATCTGGATGCCATCGAGACGAAAGTTGCCGCGCTGCGCGGAGAAGTAAACCGCTTCAACCAGGCGGCGAACGACACCATGCTGCCGCGCCTGCTGGCGCTTTCACACTCGCTGCCGGACTACGGCACGCTGGATGTGCTGAACCCGATATTGTCGTGGCGTTATGGGCTGTATACCGGCACGGATGTGGCGACAGCGTCGGACTCGCTCTATCAGTACTTCCTGCAGCGGCTGCTGTTGCCGCAGATCCAGCAGCAGGTGGTGGTGTCGTTACAGGACGCGATTGAAAGCGGTGACGCGGCGCGCATCTACAGCCTGTTAAAGCTCTATCTGCAGGTCACCGGCCAGGGCAAGTTCGACCAGCAAGAGATGATCGTCAGCATTACCCAACTGTGGGAGCACACCGGCAAGCTCCAGCCCTATGAAGAGCGGCAGATTTTTGTCTCGCATCTGACCCAGCTTTTTGCGGAGCCGGAGTGGCGGCGTTTTGGTCAGGATGTGGATGAAGGCCTGGTGAAATACGCGCGGGCGGTGCTGGAACGCGAAGACTTAGCCAGCCGCCTTTATGGGCGTATCAAAGCCTCCCTGGCGCAGGACGCGCCGGCGGATTTAACCCTCGGTGAAATGGCAAAATCTCAGGGCGGTGACCTGTTTACTTTGAGCGATGAGTATAGCGGTAGCGCCATTCCCGGCCTTTTTACCCGGGCCGGGTATTACGAGGCGTTTAAAAAAAAAATGGGTCCGGAGCTGATGCTGTTAACGCGTGAGGATGCCTGGGTGCTGGGGAAAGCGAAGCCGGACGCCGCGCCGCCAAAGGTGGCCCTCGGCAGCGACGGCACGCTGGTTAACCCGGTGCAGCAGCAGGTTCTCGCCCTCTATCTGGATGAATATACCCGGTCCTGGCAGGACTTTCTGAGCAATATTCGTATTAAAGAGAACGTGCTCACGCAGGATTACGGCAGCGCAGGCGTCGCGGCAAATATCTATATGCTGCGAACGCTCAGCGCCTCCAGTTCGCCGCTGGTGAATCTCATTCAGCGCATCGTGAAGGAGACGACGCTGGCGAAAAGCGATGAAAAATCGCTGCTTGATAACGTTAGCACTAAAGGCCGAATTCTGAATGCGGCAGAGAAGGTGAGTCTCGCTTATGCCAGCATGGAAAAGAAGTTGCTCAGAGAGCGGGTTGATAACCAGTTTGCCCCGCTGCGTGAATTTGCCACCGGTAGCCAGGAACTGACGCAGGAAGGAAGCCCGGCCATGACCGGCGCGGAGCTTGGCAAGTTGATGGGGGCGTTAAGCGAACAATACACGCTGTTTGTGATTTACGACGATGCGCTGAAAAACGGTAACTCGCCGTCGCTGCCGAATACCGCTCTGAAAATTAGTGCAGAATCGCAAACCTGGCCCGATCCGCTGAGTCACCTGGTGGGACCGCTGCTGGACAGCGTTTACCATCACGCCAGCCAGGAGGCTATCGCCAGAAGCAATGAAGGGATTGAAGAGAGCATCGGGCAGGTTTGCCGCGCCACGCTGAAGGGGCGTTATCCGTTTGCCGATACCGCGCGTGAAGTCAAACGCGCTGACTTTGAGCGCTTTTTCTCGGTGGGCGGCCTGGTCGACGAATATTACAAAAAATACCTCGCGGATAAAGTCGATACCTCTTCGCAGCCGTGGCGCTATAAAGGCGACGTTGAGACGGATGATGCGAATATGTTGGCTTTTTTTGAGCAGGCGGCGGAAATTCGCGAAGCCTTTTTCCAGGGGGAGAATGGCCGAAAATTAGCGCTCGCGTTTGATATTTCGGTTCAGCATCTGGATCCGGTGATTACGCAGCTCAATATGAATTTTGACGGTCAGCAGGTGAATTATGCGCACGGTCCGGTTTCATCGGCGTCGATCGTCTGGCCGACGTCGCGTGCCGTATCAAAAACGACAATGAACGTGACCCCACGGGTCGCAACGGGGAATTCGTCGCTGACGTTTAGCGGTCCATGGTCGCTTTTACGCTGGCTGGATAGCGCCCGCGATATTTCCTCAACGGATACTGATGAACTGATTTTGCGTTATTCGCTGGACGCCAGACGTGCGGATCTTGAGGTCGCGGGGCTAATCTTCAAAGATCAACTGGTCGTGGATATGTTGAAAGATTTTCGTTGTCCTGGCGAATATTAAAATCCGAGGGAAAGATGTCTCTACGACTGTATTTACTTGGTGGTGAGTCGCGTGCGAGTCCGTTTTGCAGAAAGAGAAAAAAACAGCGTCAGAAGGAGGCTTTTATTTCTCAGAAAATTCTGTCAAACATGGCTGCGGCAATGACAGATGAATATTTATCTACGGCGTATCCGTGGTGTTTTGTCATATCGTCCAGCACTGCACAGGATAAATATCATTATGTCGGGGCGTGTAAGATTCTTTGTAATGAACAAGGGGAAAAGTCGCTTGTGGGAATGTACAGCCCGGTATCACACCAGTGGCTGAATAAGAATATGCAGGCCGATTTTTCACTGACGTTCTGGATGAGCAGAATTTTAAATATGGTACAGGAAAATGATATTTCTGCCTGCAACACACCATTGCTGCGGCAATGGCGCACGGCACTGCAGCGTGCTTATTCTCCATTTTGGGAGTCTTTTGCGCTGACGCCAGCGTGGCGTTTTAAAACTCGTTCGCAGGCCTTACTCAGGGAGGGATCACAGCAAGACTATTGCATCCGAAATAGCGATGGTGTTGACGTTATGCCATGGAAAAACTGGCCTGACTGCCTATTAAACGAGTCAGGGATATGGTTATGGCGGGAAAGTCGACATAGAAAAATATTGGATTCACAACGTATCAGGTGATTATATGTCACGTACTATAACATTAAGCAGTCCGGCGATGCCGTTGTTGCTGGGCAATACCGCTCTGGTCATCTCTAAGCTGGATGGTGAAGAGGCGCTGTCGTCCCTGTACTCCTATGTGATTACGGCTAAAACCCCGGCTAACCCTTTGATTCCCTGGCAGGCCGCATCAAATGTCGATTTGAAAGCGTTAATCGGCAAAGAAATGACCGTCACCATTGAACTGGATGGCAACGGGCTGGGGGATATTTTTGCCATTGGTAAAGATACCCGGGAAATTTCAGGCATTGTGCAACGTGCGCGTTATATCGGACGCGATGGTAATCAGGCGCTCTATGAAATTGTGATTCGTCCATGGCTGCATCTGGCAGAACTCACCTCTGATTTCAAAATATTCCAGCAAAAAACCGTAGTGGATATTATTGATGAGGTGTTAGGTGATTACAATTTTCCGTTAGAAAAACGGCTGTCGGGAAGCTACCCGCTGCTGGATTTCCAGGTTCAGTATGGTGAGACTGACTTTGACTTTATTGAACGGTTAATGGAAGAGTGGGGTATTTATTGGTTCTTTGAACATGCCGAACAGCACCACAAACTGATTTTAGTGGATAACGTCGGGGCACATAAACGTTTCCCGAGTGAAGCCTATCACGTAATTCAGTACGCTGCCGATCGTCCGAAGATGGACCAGGAATATATCAGCCAGTTCCATTTTCAGGAGACCATTACTTCCGGGAAATGGGTCACCAATGATTATGATTTTACGAAATCACGTGCCGATATTATGGCGCTCGACAGCAAGCCACGGAAAACCAGTTTTAATGAGATGGAGATCTTCCATTGGCCAGGTGATTACGAGCAGCCCAATATCGGCGAGCAGCTGGCGCGGGTGCGAATGGAAGAGCGCGGGGCGCTGGGGTCACGCTGTGAAGGTTCAGGCGAACTGCGCGGTATTGCCTGCGGGTGTGATTTTGAACTGGTGAATTATCCCGTCGAGAAAGCGAACCGCGAATACATGATTTTGCGAAGCCATCTGGTGGTGGAAGAGATTAATCAGGTGACCGGCATGGACGAATTCCGTTATCACTGCGATTTTACCGTTCAGCCCACCACCAAGATTTATCGCCACCCGATGACGGTGCCCAAGCCGAAAACCAGCGGACCGCAAACGGCAATCATTGTTGGTCCTGATGGCGAAGAGATCTGGACCGACGAATACGGCCGCGTAAAGGTGCGTTTTTTGTGGGATCGCTATGGCAAAAACAGAGAGTCTGACTCCTGCTGGCTACGTGTGAGCCAGGCCTGGGCCGGAAACAACTTTGGCGGGATCTATATTCCCCGTATCGGCCATGAAGTGATAGTCGACTTTATTAACGGCGATCCGGACAGACCGCTCATTATCGGCAGCCTGTACAACAACGTCACAATGCCGCCGTGGGATCTGCCAGTAAACGCTACGCAGAGCGGGTTGGTTAGCCGCACCGTTGGCGGTGGGCGAAGTAACTTTAACGGCATTCGCTTTGAAGATAAGCCCGGACTTGAGCAGTACTGGGAACAGGCCGAGCGCAATATGACTCGTTTAACCAAGCAAAACGAGGAGCAGACGATCGGCATGAATTCCGACGTGAATGTCGGCCTGTCGCGAAATCTGTTCGTTGGCGCGAACTATATGTCGGATGTGATCGGTAACAGTAGCGCCATGATCGGAGGCGCGCTGGCCATTCAGGTGGGAGGAGGCCAGACCGATACCGTTGCGCTTGCGAAGGGAATTAACGTCGGCGGCGCGTTTATGACGAACGTAGGTGGCTACCACTCTTTATCTGTTGGCGGCGCTCAGCAGGTCAATGTGGGGGGATATCACTCTCTGGCTGTCGGCGGCGCGAGCACGACCGTTGCGGGAGGAGCGATGACGCTCTCGGCAGGCGGTGAGCTGGTGCTCTCGGCGAAGAAAATCAAAATCGTGGGTTCCGATCAGGTCATTATCCAGGGCGGCACAGTCGAACTTAACCCTGGCGACTGCTGCGATAAATGCGGCGGTGGAGGCGGCGGCGGCGGCGGCGGTGGAATGATTGGCCTGCGTGGCCTGCCTGTGATTTCAACGCTGTTTGGCGTTGAGATTCCATTACCGCCGCTCCCGACGCCAACGGAACCTCCGACGGATACGCCAACGGAAACCCCGACGGAGACCCCGACGGATACGCCAACGGAAACCCCAACGGAGACCCCAACGGAAACCCCGACGGAAACCCCGACGGAAACGCCGACGGTAACCCCGACGGAAACCCCAACGGAAACCCCGACGGAAACGCCGACGGTAACCCCGACGGAAACCCCAACGGAGACAGGCAGCGAAACGCCTGAACCTTAATGTGCATCTGACGGTGAAGACCTGTCGTCGTCACCCACTATTTTTAAGGGAGAGTGAAGTATGCAAAACGCAGCACGTGTCGGAGATGCCACCGCTCACGGTGGTGCCTTATGTTCCGGGTCGGGCAATGTCTACGTTAATGGCATCCCAGCCGCGATGGTGGGCGTCAGTATCGCGCCATGCGCGCTGTTGCATGGCGCAGCGCCCGTGGCCGTCGGCTCAGGAACGGTCTTTATCAACGGGGTACCGGCCGCAAGGCTGGGTGATGTAACCGGGTGCGGTGCGGCTGTCGTAACGGGCTCTGGCGATGTCTATATCGGTTAACGCGATGAAGCTCCGTTTTGAATGGCCCGTATCGCGCCAGCCCGTGACGCTGCAGGAAAATATTACGGCGGATCGGGCCATCGCATTGGAGGTAAGCAGCGGGGTCTTTGGACCCCACAGCCAGGTACCGGAGGGACAAGATGCAGTGGCTTTTTACTGGCATTTAACCCGTCCGGTCATGCGGAACTTTTGCGTCAACGCCATCTGTTTGCTGGACGGCGTCGAGCTCCGCTACGGCGAGAGCCAGCCCCTGCGCATCGGGAGTCATCTTCAGATCGGCCACTTTAAGCTGGAAATGTCCACTGAGGAGGCCGACGCGCTAACGCATCAGGGTTTTTTGCCGTTTATCGGCGCGGAAAATACCTGGCAGGCGGCGGATAAAATCCCTGAAGTTGAGGAGATTTTGCCGAACGGGGGCAGTTATATAAATGACTTACATTATTTTAATAATGTCATCGCGCAAAGGAACAGTAATGATGTATTGAAAATGCTTGAAATCGAGTACAAACGATTCCTTATCTGGCAAGAGCAAGGACGCCAGTACTACGATAATGTCAGCAATGAAGCGGCTTATCTTATCAAAACCGATAATCAATTTGACCGCGTAAACGAAAGTCTAAAAGAAAAGACCTTAACGGAATGTATCGTCGACAGAACTTTTCTGATGGAAAAGGTCTGGCCTGATTTTGAAAACAGCGGTGTCCCGGACGATATTTTTGTCGAAGAAGAAAAAATCGATTTACTCAAATCCCTTTCACCAGAGCATATCGTGGCGAAAGGAACATATCAGGTTCCGGAACTGGTGTTCCGTGATTTCCACAAGATTGGCCTGGATTCACACTATTAATAACAGGAGTTACTACTATGCAGGACATTACGACATTAACCGAAGCATTAAAAACCTCATCTCTTAATGATTTGCTGGCGCAGGTTCTTTCCCAGGTGAAGGCGTCTCCGCAGGATCTCAAAGCCCGTGAAGTGCTGTTTAAATTGTATTGCGTTGACGGCGCATGGAACAGCGCGTTACTACAACTGCAGACATTATCGCTGCTCGACGAGGGAATGAAAAAACAGTGTGAGCTATATAAAAACCTCGTCTTTAGTGAAATGCAGCGCACGCAGGTTTTATCCGGTGAGCGTCTGGCCGCAACGTTGCAGGGTGATATGCCGCTGTGGATGGAGAAACTACATGAGGCGAACGGACAATATTGCCAGGGCAATATGAAGTTATCGGATATGACGCGATCTGAAGCATTTGAACTTGCGCCGGAAAGTCATGGCAAAAGTGATACTTTGGGCGAATTTTCCTGGATTGCAGACAGCGATGGCCGTCTTGGGCCGGTATGCGAATTTATTTGTGCCGGAGGATATCGGTGGCTGCCTTTCTCTGAAGTTCAACAGATACGCGTTTCAAAACCGAAAGATCTCCTCGACCTTCTCTGGACACAGGCATCCGTTAACGTTGCGGGGGAAGAGTATTTTGGCTTCATTCCGGCACGCTACCCGATTATGACGGATGATGAACAAGGCTATAAACTGGGGTCAAAGACAGAGTGGTCCTCGCTATCCGATCTGCTTATTCTCGGTCATGGCCGTAAGGTTCTGATTACCGACAGCTGTGAACATTCGATCATGGAGGTGGGTGAGATTGTCTTCGAATAAGTCGTTAACCAGAGGAGGCCGCTATCTACCCACTCTTCTGGAGCGGTTACAGGATGACGAACCTAAAAGCCCTCACGATCGCGCCCGGCCTGTCGACGCTAAAACGATACGTCAGCTGGTTCAGAAAGATATTGCTGATTTAATAAATCATACCAACATCGAGGACACGATCAATGAGCAACGCTATAAAGCAGTAACGGAATCAGTGCTTAATTATGGTATTCCGGCGTTGATTGGTAGCCCTGAAAATCGGAATAACTGGCAGGTTATCGAGCGGGCAATCCGCAAGGCTATCATTCGCTTCGAACCACGTATTATCCCTGAAACATTGCTGGTGCGATCATTGCAGGAAAGGGAGCATATGGCGAGGCATGCCGTTATTGCGTTTGAGATTCGAGGGCTGATTGACTGGCAGCCCCATCCTGTTGATTTATGTATGAATGGTCGTTACGACGTGGAGTCTGAAAAAGTCGATCTGAAGCTTCTTTAATAAATCTTAACCTATCTTAAATAAAGAAATTTAACGCACAAATTAAGGTCTTACCTTGAACGTTTTCTTGGCGAATTATCCTAAAATAATTGATGGGTATTACCAGGAGAGAGGTTTTTGAATAGTATCAAGGTGAGCTTTTTCTTAATTTGTGGGGTTCTATAGAGAACCATTTCCGCATAGCGAATACCGTTTTCGCTGAATGTTTATCTCTCTGTTTTTGGGGGTAATTTTCCTTGTAAGGGAATGCAATACATGGGTGTGGAATATGTTGAATATACTGTTGAGAGATTCTAACTATTATCGTGGGTTAGGGGTAAAATCCTTAATTTTGAGTCAATTGGCAAACGCACGTCTAAACGAGGCGCGTTTTGCATTATCAACAGACGAAATGAGTAAGGAAGACGCTAACATCATCTTCTATGATGATCATGTAACGATTAATGTTTTGAATAAAAAGAAAATTCGTAATAGCAGCGATCGCTGGCATAAAGAAAACAGGGTGCCAGAAAAGCTAACGCTGCATGTTCCCTTTTTGGCCCGTAATCAAACGCTCAACGATGTATCGATGAAGATCGGTAAAATACTGGCAATCGCTACTGCGGACTATCACGTTCATCTCAATAAAGAAGATGCCTACTGGAGCTTCGGATTAAAGAAATACGCCCAGCTTTCGGATGCGGAAACCGATGTCATGCTCTTAATTGGCAAGGGTTACAACAGCGGCGATATCTCACGAATATTGAATCGCTCGCCAAAGACAATCAGCACCCATTATCGTAACGCCAGTCGTAAGATGGGTGCCTCAAACCAGGCTGAGTTTTATCGTTACGCCTCGTTTGTTGCCCGCTGTGGATGTAATGAAAGAAACACGCTGTGTTTATAAATGGAATAGTTATAAGGCAATACTATGGACAATTATCACACCAGTCAGGGTGAGTGGCATCGTTTACTCTGCGCGTTACCAATCTATCTCCTTGTAAGTAATTATGCTTCCGCCGCAAACAGTAACACTATTGTCGTAGATGGAGGAAAACTCCATTTCGATAATTTGACGCTTGTAAATGACACAAGCGGTGCCTTTATTATCCAGGCAAAAAACGGCGCGGAATTTAACGGCAGCCAGCTGTTTCTTACCAGTAGCGGGGCGCGCGGCGGCGGTGCGTGGATTGATAGTAGCGTTTTCACTGGCGACAATCTGGAAATTAACGTCAGCGGTAACGCCGGCAGCGGCATTTATCTTGCGAATAATAGCTCAGCCGTGCTTTCCGATATTACCATCGCTGCTCAGAATAACGCTAAGGGGCTGGTGCTGGACGGTACCTGGTCCACCACGCAGGGCTCCGCGATGGCGCAGGTCAGCGATACTACCATCGCCACCGAAAGTGCCGACGCCATCAACGTCATGGCGGGTGAAGTAACGCTGACCAATACGGTTGCCACAACAACCGGCGATAGCAGTTATGCAGTGAATGCCAACCAGGCGGCAAAAATAACTATTGAAGGGGGCCGCTACGCGACCCAGGGTAAATACAGCGATGCAGTGTGGGTCACCGCCACTGACTCCTCCGTCAATATAAACAATGCCACCCTTTCTACCGCAGGCGATCGCGCCATCGCGCTGAACGCGCAGCGCGGCACGGCAACGATTACTCATAGTACCCTCGAAACCGCGGGACTCAATTCTTATGCGCTGTATAGCGGAAATCAGCAGCTCACGGGCGATAGGCTAACCATAACCACCCACGGCACCGGCGGGGCTGGCCTGTTCGCCGCAACCGGCGGGAAGGGCACGCTGACAAACAGCGATATCGCCACACACGGCGAACTCGCGCCGGGGCTATTGGTCTATCCCGGCTCGGTTATTACCGCCGATAATGTGCGCGTTACCACCACGGGCAAACAAGGCTTTGGGCTATGGAGCCGTGCAGGGGAGTTGGATATCAGCAACAGCACGATCGTGACGTCTGGCGACGCGGCAAGCGGGCTGTATGTGAATGGTTACTCCACCACGCTCAGCAATCGCGTATCGCTGAAAAATGTGACGTTGCAAAGCGCGCAGGCGCAGGCAATCGATGTCGATACCACGATGCTGGCGCTAACGGTAAATGACTCTACGCTCAGCGGCGGCAACGGCCAGCTGATGAACGTTAGTCATTATGAATATGCGGGTGATCCCGCCAATAACCTCTACAGCACTGTGACCTTAACGGCCGCCAACAGCCAGTTAAATGGCGATATTATCTCCACAAACGTCGCTAACAGCGTGGCGATAGATCTGACGTCGGCCTCGACGCTGAATGGCGCAGTCACTAATGCGACGTCGCTGGCGCTGGATAGTACCAGCCGCTGGAATATGAGTGGCAGTTCGGTTGTCGGCCAGTTGACCAATAATGGCACTATCGCCTTTTCCGCGCTCAACGCGGCGGACACCCTGACGGTGACCGGCGATTATGCCGGTAATGGCGGGATGCTGATGTTTAACAGCGTGCTGGGAGACGACAGCTCGCCGAGCAATAAAGCGATCGTCGGCGGCGACGTGCTGGCGGGCACGACGTACGTCGCTATCAATAACCTCGGCGGACACGGCGCGCAAACGATTGAAGGTATTGAAATTATCGATGTCGGCGGAACCTCCTACGGCAATTTCGTTCAATTGGGCCGTATTGTGGCGGGCGCTTATGACTACTCTCTGATGCAAAAGGGAGAAAACTGGTATCTGACCAGCCAGGCGACGCCGGTTGTACCGGATCCAACGCCGGAGCCACTGCCAGAACCCGATCCTGGCACGAAACCTGAGCCGATGCCGGATCTGCAAAGAAAAGCGCCGGTGGTTCGTCCCGAAGCGGGCAGTTATACCGCGAACATCGGCGCGGCCAATACCCTCTTTACGATGAGCCTGCACGACCGACTGGGGGAACCTGGGTTTGTGGATGCCTTATCGGCACAGCCAGAAGTGACCAGCCTGTGGCTGCGTCAGGTTGGCGGCCACAGCGGCTGGCATGACGGTAGCGGCCAGCTGACAACCCAGAGTAATCGCTATGTGGCACAGATGGGCGGAGACGTGGCGCGCTGGAGTCGTGATGGTGTCGATCGCTGGCATCTCGGCTTTATGGCGGGCTACGGCAACAACCACAGCTCGACGCGCAGTCTGGCGAGCGGCTACCGCGCCAGCGGTTCCGTGGAGGGATACAGCATAGGTGGATACGCAACCTGGTATGCCGATGCCCCGGCGTCGCAGGGTGCCTGGCTGGATAGCTGGTTACTGTACAACTGGTTTACTAACAGCGTTCAGGGCAAAGGATTAGCGAGTGAATCGTATAAATCTCGGGGATTCACCGCGTCGCTGGAGGCGGGATACACGCAGAAACTCGCTGAGTTCATGGGGAGCAAGGGGACGCTGAACGAATGGTTCATCCAGCCTCAGGCGCAGGCGATATGGATGGGAGTAAAAGCCGATGATTTCCATGAGGCAAACGGCACCCGCATTCAAAGCGAAGGCGACGGGAATATCCGCACCAGGCTGGGCATTCGTACTTTCCTGAAAAGCCACCATGCGATGGATAACGATAAGGAGCGCGTGTTCCAGCCTTACGTTGAACTTAACTGGATCCATAACACCCGTGATTTTGGTACACAGATGGATGATGTGAGCGTCTACCAGGCGGGTGCGAGAAATCTGGGCGAAATCAAAACGGGCATCGAAGGGCAGATTAACCCACGGCTGAACACCTGGGGAAATATCGGCGTCCAGATGGGGGATAAAGGTTATCACGACGCTGCGGCCATGCTCGGCCTCAAATATCACTTCTAACGCTGGCTAAGCTCCTGTCCCGGCAAGCGATGCTGCGGGCAGTGGGTGACCAGACGGCCTTCTTTGCGCCAGTGTTGCAGCAGATCTGAGGAACAGGATTTATCGGTACCGTTGTAGCGGACAAGGTGCCCTGACAGGCAGGCGCTAAGCAGGATTATTTCTTTGACGGGCATGGGAGATACCTTTGATAAGGTGCGTGGTAACGCGTTTATCTCGATACCGGCGGATATAAGGTGGCAGAAAATGAGCGGGTGGCGGTTGGATTTTGGGGGAGAGGAAACGCGTATTATAATGAAAAACGAATAGTATCTTCTGCTCTTCAACCCCGTTTATGAACTGCCAGAGGCTAAGCCATGTGTTTTATCCTGAGCGGGTGATACCAGAAGGAGACTCCTGGAAGTGATTGAAAAATTTAAAAGGACGTTAGAAATGAATAAATATCTGTCTGGTCTGTGTGTTGTTTCTTTTTTTTATTTTTCTTCAATAGGTTACGCGCACTCTGTGGGTCCAAATAAAGTTCAGGTTAGTATCGAACCCAGCAACTTTAATAGAGGATATATCCCGGTAATTTCTGCTGCAGATGAAATCGAGGCTTCTGTTTTCAGGGAGTCGGATCTACAGGATAGCCTGAGGCAGATGAAGTCCGACAACCGCAAAGTCGATGAGCTAACTCAGAAGGTTTTACAGCTTGAGAGAAAGAATTCTGAGCAGGAGAGTAAGATCGAGCGATTGCAAAGAAGCCTTGATGACATGAAGCGGAGCAACGACAACCTTTCAAATCAGGTCAGCAATTTATCCGGCAAAATTAAGTGATAAAAAAGAGCCACCGCCTGTATTAACTTACCGGGCTATTAGCGTAAGCGTGCCTGCATTAAAGCCACGCTTATCAGCGCCCAGAAATCGGCCGTAGCCATATAGCAAAAACCCAGCCATAGGCTGGGTTTTCTAAATAGTGGTGCCCGGACTCGGAATCGAACCAAGGACACGGGGATTTTCAATCCCCTGCTCTACCGACTGAGCTATCCGGGCAACGGGGCGCATTAAACCCGATCTGCCCCCTGCCGTCAACGAAAAATGTTGTTTTCGTTACAGACTGCGCAATCTCTCACCATTTCGCCGCATCCTTAAGCGAAAAAGTGCGTCCAGAGCGCGGAGAGCGGCATGGCGAGCAGCAGTGCGGGCAGCATGTTCACCACGGCAAACATCTTAATCCCACAGATGCGCAGCCCGGTCGCCAGCAGCAGCAGGCCGCCGACGGCGGTAAAGTCTGCCATCATCGCCGGCGTGGTGAGCGGGAGAATCAACGTGGCGCAGGTGGCGAGTGCCAGCTGAATTAGCAGCATCGGCACGCAAATCGCGGCAACGGCAATGCCGAGCGTGGTGGCAAAAATAGTGGCGGTGAAGAAATCAAGAAACGCTTTCGCAATCAATATGCTTGGGTCGCCCGTCATCCCCTCCTGCATTGAACCGAAAATCCCGGTGCCGCTGGCGCAAAACAGAATGATGATGGCGACATAGTTTTGAATAAACGACTCGTGCGTGCCGTGTTTCGCCTTGCCGCCCGGTCGGGCAATCAGGTTTTTGGCTTTACTCACCGCGCTGTTAATGCCTTTTTCCAGATAGCAGAACTCGCCAATCAGCGCGCCGAGCAGGGTGGCCAGCACCATCACCGGCAGGTTGGCGCATTTGATGACTAAAAGAATACCGATCCCTAACGATGCCAGGCCGAATATCGAGGGCATGGAGGTGCGAATACGCTCCGGCAGCCGCTGGCTCAGCACGGCGCCGAGTACGCCGCCCAGCAATACGGCGCCTGCGTTAATAAATGGCCCGATAACCAAAGTTAACTCCTGTTATTTAATCATTGATATTGCATTATTATGGCACGCTAGGGCTGCTCGGGCCTTAGCTTTGGGTGGTTTCGTGCATACTGATTCCTTCTTGCACCTCAAAATAAAAGGTGACATTATTGCGCGAATTTTCTCCTCCCTGTCTCACCGCTCGGTGAGGGTAACTGCGCCTATGAAAACCATGAAAATTGCCGTCAGCCGCGAGCTGGCCTCCACCGTGTCTACGCACCGCGAAAAGGTGACGCTGGACAGCACTGATTTTACCGATGTGGCGGCCGTGGTCATCACAACAGCTGAAAGTCGCAGCGGCATTCTTGCACTGCTGAAACGCACGGGCTTTCAGCTACCGGTGTTTATTTTCTCGCAGGAGCCAACGGACGTTCCTGACGGCGCCACCGCGGTTATCTCGGGTAAGGCTCAGGAGTTTCTGGAACTGGAGAGCGCTGCCAGCCGCTACGAAGAGAACCTGCTGCCGCCCTTTTTTGACACCCTGAGCCAGTATGTGGAGATGGGCAACAGCACTTTCGCCTGTCCGGGCCACCAGCACGGGGCGTTTTTCAAAAAACACCCGGCAGGGCGACAGTTCTATGATTTCTTCGGTGAGAACGTGTTTCGCGCCGACATGTGCAATGCCGACGTGAAGCTGGGCGATCTGCTGATCCACGAAGGGTCCGCCAAGCACGCGCAAAAGTTCGCGGCGAAAGTGTTCAACGCGGACAAAACCTACTTCGTGCTGAACGGTACGTCGGCGGCCAACAAGGTGGTGACCAACGCGCTGCTGACCCGCGGCGACCTGGTGCTGTTCGACCGCAATAACCATAAATCTAACCACCACGGGGCGCTGATCCAGGCGGGCGCCACGCCGGTTTATCTTGAGGCCGCGCGTAACCCGTTTGGCTTTATTGGCGGGATTGACGACCACTGCTTTGACGATGGATATCTGCGGGAGCTGATCCGCGAGACGGCGCCGGAGAAGGCCGACGAGGCGCGTCCGTTCCGCCTGGCGATCATTCAGCTTGGCACCTACGACGGGACGATCTACAACGCCCGTCAGGTGATCGACAAGATCGGCCATCTCTGCGACTACATCCTCTTTGACTCCGCCTGGGTGGGCTACGAGCAGTTTATTCCAATGATGGCGGAAACGTCCCCGCTGTTGCTGGAGCTGAACGAGAACGATCCTGGGATTTTCGTGACCCAGTCGGTGCACAAACAGCAGGCCGGGTTCTCGCAAACGTCGCAGATCCATAAAAAGGATAACCACATCCGCGGTCAGGCGCGCTTCTGCCCGCACAAGCGGCTGAACAACGCGTTTATGCTGCATGCCTCCACCAGCCCGTTTTATCCGCTGTTCGCCGCGCTGGATGTGAATGCGAAGATCCACGAAGGTGAAAGCGGACGCAGGCTGTGGGCGGAGTGCGTCGAGCTGGGGATTGAGGCGCGCAAGGCGATCGTTGCCAACTGTCATATGATCAAACCGTTTATCCCACCGGTGGTGGCGGGGCGGCCGTGGCAGGATCATCCGACGCACGCCATCGCCAGCGAGCTGCGCTTCTTTAGCTTTGAGCCGGGGGCTAAATGGCACGGGTTTGAGGGCTATGCCAGCGAGCAGTACTTTGTCGACCCGTGCAAGCTCCTGCTGACCACGCCGGGTATCGATGCCGAAACCGGGGAGTACACGGATTTCGGGATCCCGGCGACGATTCTGGCGCACTACCTGCGCGAAAACGGCATCGTGCCGGAGAAATGCGACCTCAATTCGATCCTGTTCCTGCTGACGCCTGCCGAAAGCAGCGAGAAGCTGGCGCAGCTGGTGGCAATGCTGGGCCAGTTTGAACAGCATATTGAAGACGACACGCCGCTGGCGGACGTGCTGCCGACGATCTTCCAGAAATACCCGGTGCGCTACCGGGATTACACCCTTCGCCAGCTGTGCCAGGAGATGCACGATCTCTACGTCAGTTTTGACGTGAAAGATCTGCAGAAGGCGATGTTCCGCAAGGAGAGCCTGCCGGAGGTGGTAATGAACCCGCAGGATGCAAACCGGGCCTATATTCGCGGAGAGGTGGAGCTGGTTCGCATTCGGGATGCCGCAGGGCGCATTGCTGCTGAAGGGGCGCTGCCCTATCCGCCGGGCGTGCTGTGCGTGGTGCCGGGTGAAGTCTGGGGCGGGGCGGTACAGCGTTACTTCCTGGCGCTGGAGGAGGGCATCAACCTGCTGCCGGGCTTCTCGCCGGAGCTGCAGGGGGTTTACAGCGAGAAGGATGCCGACGGGATTAAGCGGCTGTATGGGTATGTATTAAGGTAGACCCTCTCTCGAACGTAGGCCGGGTAAGCGTCAGCGCCACCCGGCGACTTGCCCGGTGGCGCAAGCTTACCGGGCCTACAATACCGCATCAGGCTTCTGTGCGGCGGTACATCCTCCTCGGATGCCCAATCTTGCCGTACAGCATCTCCACCGTCAGAAAGCCCGCCTCTACGCAGTGCTCCAGATAGCGCCGGGTGGTGGTTTTGCTTAATCCCGTTTCGCTCACCACCTCATCCACGGTAAAGCAGTGCGTTGCCTTGTCGTTGAACAGCGTCTGCACCCGCGCCAGCGTATTTTCCTCAATGCCTTTGCTGCCGTTGTCCAGGCGGTAGTTTTTCGCCTGTAGCTGATAGAGCGAATCCACGTTCTGCTGGTCGACAATCTTCCAGACCCGCTGCTGTTCGGCAAACTGCACAAACCGCTCCAGCGACTGGCTGAGCCGCTTCCAGGAGACGGGTTTGAGGATGTAGTCGAACGCGCCGTTGCGAATCGCCTGGCTGCAGGTGTCCATATCGCTGGCGGCAGTAATAAAAATCACCGAGCAGTTGGCGCGGGCCAGCATGGGGTTATTGATAAGCGAGATACCTTTGCCGTCCGGCAGATAGTTATCCAGCAGCATCAGCTGCGGCTGTTTGCTTTCAAGCTCTGCCTGGGCCGCAGCCAGCGACGAGGCAATGCCCACCAGCCTCAGACGCGGATGTTTGCTTATCAGCTCCGCGTGCAGTTGCGCCAGTTCGTTCTCGTCTTCAACAATCAGTACGTCGATAAGTTCATGTTGCATAGTCGGTGTCTTCCAGTTGCCGGGCGGTTCCCGTAGCCGGGATAAACAAGGAGAAAATGGCGCCGCGCGGGGTATTATCGGCAACTTCTATCGCGCCGCCAGCATGTGTGACATAGCTTTCGATCAGATACAGACCAATCCCATGATCGCCGCGCGTTTTGGTGGTGATGCCGCGTTCAAAGATCCGGTCACGGATCGCCGGTGTAATGCCAACGCCCTGGTCGGCCACTTCAATAATCAGCTCCTGTTCGCTGAGTTTTATCAGCACTTCTACCGGCGCATGGGGAAGCGGCGATCGCTGCGTCGCTTCGATTGCGTTATCCAGCAGGTTGCCAATAATTGAAATCAGCTCTTGCTCCCCAAGGGGCTGGAACGGTCTGTCCAGCCGACAGGCCGGGTCGAAACTGAGTTCGACGCCTTTCTCCCGCGCGCGGGCGGCTTTCCCGAGCAGCAGGCCGCACAGGGTCGGGGAGCTAAAGCGCGAAGAGATAAAGTCCAGCAGCTCCTGAGCATGCTCCGACTGCGCCTGAATGTAGCCAATGGCTTCCTCATAGCGGCCCATATGCAGCAGGCCGGAGAGGGTCGTCATCCTGTTTAACTGCTCATGACGCATAATGCGCAGGTTATCGACATAGCGTTTTACCTGGCTGAGCTGGGCGCTCAGCGAGTCGATCTCGTTGCGATCGCGGAAGGTGATCACCCAGCCCTGCAGCGACCCCTCAAGCATGATGTGCACCCGGCTGGCAATTACCGTGAGATCGTTAAAACGGCAAATCTCGTCATGGGTATCTTTCGCCAGCATCGTCTGCGTGTCGAAGAACGGGACCGGATCGATCACCTGGCTTATCAGCTGTCCGCGCAGCTCGCGGGCCGGCTGGCTCAGACCCAGCAGTTTGCGCGCCGCCTGGTTGATGACTTCAATCCGCCGCCGATCGTCAATGGCAATCACGCCTTCATAAATAGATTCCATCATCGCCTTCTGCTGGCGTACCAGCAGGCCGATCTCTCGCGGCTCAAGGGAAAAGATCTGCTTCTTGATGCTGCGGGTAAAGAACCAGGAGAAGATAAAGAGAGCGATCAGCAGCAGCACGGCGGCAATCAGGATATTGACCACCTTACTGACGGTAATGGTATCAAGGTAGCTGGTGAGATAGCCTACCGAAACAATGCCGACCACCTGTCCGGCAGCGTTAAAGATGGGGGCTTTACTGCGCAGCGAAATGCCCAGCCCGCCTTTGCGGATGGTGGTGGTGCTTTTACCCTGCAATACGGCTTCATTGTCTCCGCCCACCAGGGTAGTGCCCACTCTGTCGGCAAAGACGGAGTGAAAAAGATGCTGCCCTTTATTATCACCAATCACAATAAAGCTGGCGTCGCTGTGCGCAGAAATCTTCTGCATAAAATCATGGATGGCGTAGATATTTTTTTGTTCAACTTCATTACGCAACGTCGGAATAAGCGCAATCTCTTCAGCCTGTATTTTGGCTCGCGTACTCATTTCCTGATAAAGCTGTTTACCGACATCGGCATAATAATATCCGCCCAGCAGCGCAAAAAGCACTGAGAAAAAGGCAACCAGCGAAATAAACAACTTGATCTGGAAAGAGACTTTCATAACTATCACGCGAGGTAGCAGCAAAGATCGCCAATATATCATCTTTTTTCGTGCGGACGCCCGCTTTGCCGAAAACTTGTGATCCCTTGCACAGCGGGCGCTGTAAAAGAGTTATCCTGAAGGCCAACGTGCTTCGAGCTGCGCAAATAAATGTTATTTGTTTGTTCAATTCGGAAAAGAAACCATAAAAACCACGCCAATAAATAAGGTATAAATCACATTAAATAAAAGAAACCATTAAAACCATAGCTGCCATTAAAACTTCGCTTTTAATATGCCATTCCTCACATAAAGTAAGCCTTTGTGACTCTAAGCTGAACGCACAAAATAACCAAGGGGCTTATTATGAGCACAACTGACGATTCTTTCTCTGTTACCCACGACCCGATTGAAATTCAGCGACCTTCGCTCAAAGAGCGCTGGTGGCATATTATGGATACCTGGAAAATTGGGATTATTCCTCTGCCGCTGTTCGTTCTGGCGGGCGCGCTGATTGCGATTGATTGCCTGGGCGGAAAGCTGCCGAGCGATATCGTGGTGATGGTCGCCACGCTGGCCTTCTTCGGCTTTGCCTGCGGCGAGTTTGGCAAACGCCTGCCGATTGTCGGCAAGCTCGGCGCGGCGGCGATTTGCGCCACCTTTATCCCTTCCGCGCTGGTCTACTATGGCCTGCTGCCGGACGTGGTGGTCGAGTCCACCACTAAGTTCTATAAATCCACCAACATTCTCTATCTCTACATCTGCTGCATTATCGTTGGCAGCATCATGAGCATGAACCGCACGGTGCTGATTCAGGGCTTCCTGCGCATCTTCTTCCCGATGCTGTGCGGCGAAATCGTCGGCATGATTGTCGGCATGGGCGTTGGTATGGCGCTGGGCCTTGAGCCGTTCCAGATCTTCTTCTTTATTATTCTGCCGATTATGGCGGGCGGCGTCGGGGAAGGGGCAATCCCGCTTTCCATCGGCTATGCCACCCTGCTGCATATGGACCAGGGCGTGGCGCTCGGCCGCGTGCTGCCGATGGTCATGCTCGGCGGTCTGACGGCAATCATCATCTCCGGCTGCCTGAACCAGCTCGGTAAACGCTACCCGCACCTGACCGGCGAAGGCCAGCTGATGCCTAACCGCGCGAATGCCGATGCTACCGTCTCTCAGCCTGCGTTTTCCGGCAAAGCGGACGTCACCACTATCGCCTCCGGCGCGCTGCTGGCGGTGCTGCTCTACATGCTGGGCATGCTCGGCCACAAGCTGATTGGTCTGCCTGCTCCGGTCGGCATGCTGTTTATGGCGGTACTGGTGAAGCTCTGCAACGGCGCCTCTCCGCGCCTGCTGGAAGGCTCGCAGGTGGTGTACAAATTCTTCCAGACCTCCGTGACCTACCCAATTCTCTTCGCCGTCGGCGTGGCCATCACCCCGTGGCATGAACTGGTGGCGGCGTTCACCGTCAGCAACCTGCTGGTGATTGTCAGCACCGTTTCCGCACTGGTGGCGACCGGCTTCTTCGTCGGCAAAAAGATTGGTATGCACCCGATTGACGTCGCCATCGTCTCCTGCTGCCAGAGCGGCCAGGGCGGTACCGGCGACGTGGCGATCCTGACCGCAGGCAACCGCATGAGCCTGATGCCGTTCGCCCAGATTGCTACCCGTATCGGCGGGGCGATTAACGTCTCTATCTCACTGCTGATTCTGGGCAACTTCCTCGTTTAAGTTTTCAGGAAAGAACAATGAAACTCGCAAGCTTTTTATACCAGGGAAAACGCAGCTACGGCATCGTCCAGGCCGACGGCGTGATTGATTTAGGCCGCCGTATCGGCGACCGCTACGGCGACCTCAAGGCGCTGCTGCAGGGCAACGGGCTGGCGCAGGCCACCCGTTACCTGAACGACGCCGTGGACGTGCCGCTGAGCGCCATCACCTTCTTACCGGTGATTGTGCAGCCGGAAAAGATCCTCTGTGTGGGCATGAACTACGCCGACAAGCGCAAGGAGTTTGACCAGCATAACCCGGCCCCGACGCTGTTTGTCCGCTTCCCGGATTCACAGACCGGCCACAACGAGCCGGTGCTGAAGCCGCGCCACTCCAGCGAATTCGACTATGAAGGCGAGCTGGCGGTGATCATCGGCAAAGGCGGGGAGAACATCAGCCGCGACGACGCCCTGCGCCACGTTGCGGGCTACAGCTGCTACATGGACGGCTCCGCCCGCGACTGGCAGCACACCTGGTTTACCGCCGGTAAAAACTGGCGACAGACCGGCGCGTTCGGCCCGTGGATGGCGACGGCGGATGAGATCCCGGATCCGCATCAGCTGGCTATCCGCACCTGGCTGAACGGCCGCATGGTGCAGGAAGACAACACCAGCAGCATGATCCACAAGGTTGCGGAGCTGATCGAATACATCAGCACCTTTACCCGCTTAAGCCCGGGCGACGTGATCATCACCGGCTCGCCTGGCGGGGTGGGTAAAAAGCGTAACCCGCCGCTGTTTATGAAAGAGGGCGACCGCATTGAGGTGGAGATCGAGCATATCGGTCATCTGAGCAACGTGATCGTGGAAGCGCCAGCCGTCGGGCTTGCGGCAGCACATTAAGTAAGGCGGCAGTATGTACTCGCAACCCATCGATTTTCGCCACACGCTGGTGGCGAAACACCCGGAACGCTTAAGCCAGATCCGTTACCTGCTGGCAGACAGCGGCCTTGGCCTGGACAACGACATCACGCTGTTTGTCGAAGCCTGGTCCGGCTCGCAGCTGGTGGGTTGCGCAGGGCTTGCTGCCAACGTCATCAAATGCGTGGCGGTCAATGAACAGCTTCGCGGCGAGAACCTCAGCGCGCGGCTGCTGGCAGAGGTGGAAAATGCGGCGCTGGAGCGCGGCCATTTTCACCTCTTCCTCTGCACCCGGCCGTGCAACCGGGAGCGCTTTGCCCGCAGCGGCTTCTGGCCGATTGCCCAAAGCGGGAACAACGCGGTGCTGATGGAGAACACCCCGCAGGGGATCGAGCGCTACTGCCGTTCCCTGCGCGCGAAGCGCAGGTGCGGGGAGAACATTGGCGCGATAGTGATGAACGCCAATCCGTTCACTCTCGGCCATCGCCATCTGGTGGAGCAGGCGGCGACGCGGTGCGATGCCCTGCATCTGTTCGTGGTGCGTGAAGACGCCTCGTTCTTCCCGTTCAGCGCGCGCCTTGAGATGGTGCGCGCGGGCGTGGCGCATCTGCCGAACGTGGTGGTGCATGAAGGTTCGCAGTACATCATCTCCCGCGCCACCTTCCCGGCCTACTTCCTGAAGGAGACCGGCAAAGTGCAGCAGGCGTGGAGCGAGATTGACGTGCTGATCTTCCGGGACTTCATCGCCCCGGCGCTCGGCATCACGCACCGCTTCATCGGCTCGGAGCCGTTTTGCGATATCACCCGCCAGTACAACCAGACGCTGCACGACCTGCTGGCCTCGCATATCGAGGTGGTGGAAATGCCGCGCATCAAGGCCACCGGCAACGCCATATCAGCGTCTGAAGTGCGCCGCTTACTGAAGACACAGCAGTTTTCCCGGATCCGGGAGATTGTCCCGGACTCCACCTTCGCGCATCTCGAAACGCATTACCGTGCGAGTGCGGAAGTCGCTTAACTACCAGGAATTTATCATGAAAATTGTAAGGGAGGCGCTGGCCGGAACGCAGGAGTCCAGCGACCTGATGGTGAAAATCGCTCCCGCTCACGGCGAGCTGGAGATAGTCATCCACAGTGAAGTGATTAAGCAGTTTGGCGAGCAGATTCGCCAGGTGGTCAACGACACGTTGCGCGCCATGAACGTGCACCAGGGACTCATCATTATTGAAGACAAAGGGGCGCTGGACTGTGTTATCCGCGCCCGCCTGCAAAGCGCGCTGATGCGTGCCGCCGATGAACAGGGCATCAACTGGGGGGCGCTGAAATGAGCAAACTCCGCCGCAGCATGCTATTCCTGCCGGGCGCCAACGCCGCCATGCTCTCAACCGCCTTTATCTACCGTCCCGACTCCATCATGTTTGACCTTGAGGACGCCGTCGCCCTGCGCGAGAAGGATACCGCGCGCATGCTGGTGTTCCACGCGCTACAGCACCCGATGTATCAGGATATCGAAACCGTGGTGCGCATTAACCCGCTCAGCACGCCGTTTGGCCTGCTGGATCTGGAAGCCGCCGTGCGGGCCGGCGTGGACGTGATCCGCCTGCCGAAAACCGACACGCCGGACGATATCTACGAGCTGGAAGGCCACCTTGAGCGTATCGAGCGCGAGTGCGGGCGCGAGGTCGGCTCCACCCGCGTGATGGCGGCGATTGAATCGGCCATTGGCGTCATCAACGCCGTGGCGATTGCCCGCAGCTCTCCGCGCCTCATCGGGATTGCGCTGGCCGCCTTTGACTACGTGATGGACATGCAGACCGAGCGCGGCGACGGCACCGAGCTGTTCTACGCCCGCTGCGCCGTGCTGCACGCCGCCCGCGCGGCGGGCATCGACGCCTTCGACGTGGTGTGGTCAGACGTCAACGACGAGGCTGGGTTCCTGCGCGAGGTCGATCTGATCCGCAAGATGGGCTTCAACGGCAAATCGCTGATTAACCCGCGCCAGATTGACCTGCTGCACAACGCCTACGCCCCGACTCAGGAAGAGGTGGATCACGCCAAAAGGGTGATTGAGGCGGCAGAAGAGGGCGAGCGTAACGGCCTGGGCGTGGTGTCGCTCAACGGCAAAATGGTGGATGCACCGATTATTAACCACGCGCAGGTGGTGCTGGAGCGCGCGGCGGCCTCCGGCGTGCGTCGGTAAGGATGAGATGATGAATCAGACAGAACTTCTTCACGTGAATTTTCCCCATCTGCGGGACTTAAAACCCTTCGATACCGCCCACAGCGCCACGCCGTGGCTGGCGGACAGCGACGCGAAGCACAGCCGCAAGCTCTGCGCCTCTGTTGAAGAGGCGGTGATGCGAAGCGGCCTGCAGGACGGGATGACCATCTCCTTCCACCATGCGTTTCGCGAAGGCGACAGGGTAATTAACACCGTCGTGGCGCTGCTGGCGCGGATGGGTTTTAAAAACCTGACGCTGGCCTCCAGCTCGCTGATGACCTGCAACGACGCGCTGATCGAGCATATTGAAAGCGGCGTCATCACCCGGATTTACACCTCGGGCATGCGCGGCAGGCTGGCGGACGCCATCTCCCACGGGCTGATGGACGAGCCGGTGCAAATACACTCCCACGGCGGGCGCGTGAAGCTGCTCCAGGACGGCGAGCTGAATATCGACGTGGCGTTTCTCGGCGTGCCGTGCAGCGATGAATTTGGCAACGCCAACGGAACGCACGGTAAATCGTGCTGCGGGTCCCTGGGCTACGCGATGGTGGACGCGCACTTTGCCCGCAAGGTGGTGCTGCTGACCGAAGCCCTGGTGCCGTTCCCCAACATGCCCGCCAGCCTGGTGCAGGACCAGGTGGACTACATCGTGCAGGTTGAAAGCGTGGGCGACCCGGCGAAAATCAGCGTCGGCGCGGCGCGCGTCACCAGCAACCCGCGCGAGCTGATGATTGCCCGCTATGCGGCGGACGTCATTGAATACTCGGGCTACTTCAAACCGGGCTTCTCGATGCAGACCGGCTCCGGCGCGGCGGCGACCGCCTGCACCCGTTTTATGGAAGAGAAGATGGAGCGCAGCGGCGTGAAGGCGCGCTTTGCGCTCGGCGGCATCACCGGCAGCCTGGTGGATCTGCACGAGAAGGGGCTCATCGAAAAGCTGCTCGACACCCAGTGCTTTGACGGCCAGGCGGCGGCCTCGCTGGCGCGCAACCCGAACCACGTGGAGATCTCCACCAACGTCTACGCCAACCCCGGCAGCAAGGCGGCAAGCTGCGACCAGCTCGACGTGGTGATCCTCAGCGCCCTCGAAATCGACGTCGATTTCAACGTCAACGTTATTACCGGCTCCGACGGGGTGATGCGCGGCGCGTCCGGCGGACACTGTGACGTGGCCGCCGCGGCGAATCTGACCATTGTGGTCGCGCCGCTGCTGCGCAGCCGTATTCCGACGGTCGTGAAGCGGGTTACCACGCGCCTCACGCCGGGCGAAAGCATCGACGTGCTGGTCACCGACCACGGCATTGCGGTCAATCCGGCGCGCCCGGAGATCCGCGAGCGGCTGCAGGAAGCCGGGCTCAACGTTGTGGATATCAGCGCGCTTTACGAGCGGGCGATTTCCCTGACGGGCGTACCGAAACCGATTGAATTTACCGACAAAATCGTCGGGGTGATCCGCTACCGCGACGGCAGCGTGATCGACACCGTGCGACAGGTAAAGGAGTAGTTATGACAATAGCGACACCCGTGCGGGCGGGTGTCAGCCTGGATGAACTGCTGGCGGCGAAAGATCGCCGCGCGGCGCGCCAGGCTGACATGCTTGAGCACTATCAACAGCCGGTGATTTCCCTCACGCTGGTCACGCCAGGGGAAATTAAAGACAGCCTGCGCTATCGCAATACCATGGGCGTGGCGCTGCAAATGTGCGACCAGCTGCTGTGGGAAAACCGCTGGCAGGTGCTGAACCGCCAGGTGCTGTGGCTCCCTACCGGGCCAGAAGCCCTGTGGTGCGTGGCCCATCCGGCGGCGGAAATCAAAGCGCACTGTGCGGATCTGGAGCAGACGCACCCGCTCGGCAGGCTGTGGGATCTGGACGTGATCTGCCCTCAGCACGGCCACGTCGGGCGTCAGTCGCTGGGGGCGAACCTCAGACGCTGCCTGATCTGCGACGAGCCCGCTCACGCCTGCTCCCGTTCGCGAAAGCATCCTGTTGAGGCGGTGGTTTCCCGCGTGGAGAAGACGATCGATGACTGGTTTGCTCGCGACTAAACCGCGCCCGGCTGACGTGCCCGCGCTTGCCGAAGCGGCGCTGTGGCAGGAGCTGGAGCTGACGCCCAAGCCGGGGCTGGTGGACAAGCTCAATAACGGTTCCCATCGCGATATGGACCACGCGCTGTTCGTCCGCAGCATCGCGGCGATCACGCCGTGGTTTTCGCGTTTTGCCGAGCTGGGTAGTGCGCATGCGGATAAACCCGCTGACGCACAGCTTCGGATTATCCGCCCGATGGGGATGGCCTGCGAGCAGGCGATGTATGCCGCGACGAACGGAGTGAACACCCACAAGGGCGGGATTTTTGCCCTGGGTTTACTGTGCTTCGCCGCCGGACGTGTGAAAAATATCTCCGCTGACAGCCTCTGTTGTGAGGTGAGTAACATCTGCAGCGGGCTGGTGTCGCGGGAGCTGGCCGCGCGCAGCGGGCAGGCGACGGCGGGCGAGCGGCAGTTTCAGCAGTACGGCTTAACCGGCGCGCGCGGTGAGGCGGAAAGCGGCTTTGCGACGGCGCGTAGGGCGCTGACGCAGTGGAACGGACACTCTCTTCACGGCCTGCTGCTGCGCCTGATGGCGGTTAATCAGGACAGCAATCTCGTGTCGCGCGGCGGCATTGAAGGGCTGCGCTACGTTCAGGGCTACGCGCGGGAACTGCTGGCTAACGGCTGGGATCGCGAGGCGTTGCTTAAGATGGATAAGGCATTGATTGAACGCAATCTGAGCCCGGGCGGCAGTGCGGATTTGCTGTCGGTGGGGTGGGTGCTCTCTGCAATAAAATAGCCGGGTGGCGCTAACGCTCACCCGGCCTACTCTCCGTGCTTTTGTAGGCCCGGTAAGGCGAAGCCGCCACCGGGCAAAAGACATCAAGGATTAATGCGCAATCGGCTGCGCACCGTGCGGCTCGCGCACGTGCTTGTACTTGAACAGCGCGATGAACGCGAAGAACAGCACCAGCGAGTACGCCGCGAAGATCAGCCACACGGGCTGCCAGTTGGTGATGCCGTTGGTGGTGTACATCTCAACCACTTTACCGCTCACCACGCCGCCCAGAATACAGCCGAAGCCGTTGGTCATCATCAGGAACATACCCTGCGCGCTGGCGCGGATTTCAGGCTTCACCTCTTTTTCCACAAACACCGAACCGGAGATGTTGAAGAAGTCGAAGGCGCAGCCGTAAACGATCATCGACAGAACCAGCAGCACGGTGCCGAACGCGCTCGGGTCACCGTAGGCGAACAGGCCGAAGCGCAACATCCATGCAGCGATACTGATCAGCATGACGTTCTTGATGCCGTAGCGGCTCAGGAAGAATGGGATGGTCAGGATGAACAGCGTCTCAGAGATCTGAGAGATGGACATCATCACCGACGCGTGCTCGACGATAAAGCTTCCGGCAAACAGCGGGTTGTTATCGAAGCTGTGCAGGAAGGTGTTGCCGAACATGTTGGTGATCTGCAGCTCAGCGCCCAGCAGCATGGAGAAAATAAAGAAGATCGCCATGCGCTTGTTTTTAAACAGCGCGAACGCGTCCAGGCCGAGCATGGCGCTCCAGCTCTGGTTTTTCTGCTGGTTAGACACAGGAATGTGCGGCAGCGTCAGGGTAAACACGGCCAGCACCACGGAGAGCGCTGCACCGATATAGAGCTGCATATGGCTCAGTTCAAAGCCCGCGAAGCTCACGCCCCACATCGCCATGATAAAGCCGATGGTGCCCCAGATACGGATTGGCGGGAAGTCGGTCACGATGTCCATGCCCGCAGACTTGATGCGGTGGTAGGAGATGGTGTTGATCAGGCCAAGCGTTGGCATATAGGCCAGCGAGTTAAGCAGGATCACCATGAACATCGCCCCCGGCGTGGTCACCTGGGCTGCCATAAACAGCGTCCCCGCGCCCACCAGATGGCAAAGCATGTACAGCCACTTCGCACTCAACCATTTATCCGCCACGATACCGAGCAGCGTTGGCATGAAGACAGCCGCAATACCGAGCGAGCTGTATACGGCACCGATTGACGCTCCGTCGAACTTGAGCGTTACAAACATATAGGAGCCGAGTGTGGTCAGCCAGCTACCCCACAGGCAGAACTGCAGAAACGACAATATTTTAAGCTGCAGCTTAAGGTTCATGTTACTTTCCTCACAAGTGAGCGGGAGATATGTTGTTTTGGGAACATTCAGGGTTGTTATTTGATGCAATTCTATCAGTTGGCAACGATATGTTTTGTTACCTCCCGCAAAAAAATGCAATCCACATTAATTTGCAGTTTGGATTGTGATGCAAATAACATTTTCGTATGGGTGGGGTGAGTGAGTGCGGCCTGATGCCCTCACCCTGACCCTCTCCCACGGGGAGAGGGGAAGCAGAACACCTTCTCCTTGTAGGAGAAGGTGTGTTGATTATCGGCGACGATAGTTCTTCTGCGCCGTATTCACCTTATACAGATAGCGGCGTGATTCCGCAGACGGGTGGCGGGTGGTGAGGGTTGAGTAGACATCCCCCGGCGCCATGCTGTTGATGATGTTCGCGGCCTGCACCTTGTCATTTGAGAAGACGCGCAGCACGCTGCCCGCACCGCCGTTATAGGCGGTGATCACCGCATAGCGGCGCGACGTTGGGTTATCAATGCCGCCCAGGTAGACATTGTTCAGCATCGCCAGGTAGGCCGTGCCGGTATCAATGTTGCTCTGCGGATCGAACAGATAGCTGCGGCTCGGCGTGCCGGATTTCCCCTGCGCGCGGAAGACGTCTTTACCGGCGCTGTGCTGGACAACCTGCATCAGCCCCAGGGCGTCGGAACGGCTTACCGCGTACGGGTTAAACGAGGATTCGGTCTGCATAATCGCCAGGATCAGCGACTCATCCACGCCGTACTTACGCGAGGCCTGACGCACCATCCCAATGTACTTATGCGCACGCTTGTCGAGGTGGTTCGGGACGAGGTTGATGGTGACGCTGTAGATAATCTTCAGACCGTTAGAGCGGCTTTTCAGGCGCGTCTGCAGCAGGTAGTCGGCAAATTTCGTGGCGCGACCTTCCCAGCGGATCGGCTGACCGGTCTGATCGACAACCTGGCCGTACAGGAACGGCTCTTTCGAGATCGTGATATCGTCGGCATCGGAGTAGAGATCGATAGATCCCGGATCGTCACCCATCAGCAGGGTTTTGATAATCGCCTGACGGAGTCGTGCCGCAGGGTCGGTGCCTGCAATGGTCTCAATCGTGATCGTACCCTCATCAAAGTTGATGTGGCTACGGGTCTGATAGGCATCGGTGTACTTAACGTAGTCCTTAGGTCCGGCAATAAGAACTTCGTTAAATCCCCATATATTCTCGATGTTGTGGGCAAACTGCCCCATCAAAATGTCAAAACCGTTGGTGTCCTTGATCCAGGCTTCGTTGTAATCTTCGCCTTTTTTTGACGAACACGAGACAAGCAACGGCGCAACAAGGGCTAGCGCTAAAAGTTTTTTCATCATTCCGGGAGTGCGTGTTGTGTTTGCTTTAACGGCGGGGTTTCCCCCGCACGCTGTTATTTTTCCGGTGGCGTATAGCCTTCGATGTGCACGTCTTTGCCTTCGAACAGGAAGCTCACCATCTCCTGCTCCAGCAGCTTGCGGTGTTCCGGGTTCATCATGCTGAGTTTTTTCTCGTTGATCAGCATGGTCTGCTTTTTCTGCCACTGTCCCCAGGCTTCTTTGGAGATTTCATTGTAGATGCGTTTACCCAGATCGCCCGGGTAAAGCTGGAAATCCTGGCCTTCAGCGTCACGCTGCAGGAAAGTACAAAAAATCGTTCTGGCCATACTCATTCCTCTTTTTCTTGTCGATGCTAAACCATTGCACCGGCACGTAATTGTTGTAACAGGCGCTCCACGGGAGCCGCCAGTCCGACTGATGGCGGTTGCGCTAAGTTATACCAGAGAGCGGTGCCTTCATCCATGCACGAGGCAAATGACGACACGGGAAGCCACATGGGTACAATATCCAGGTGGAAATGGCTGAAGGTATGGCGAAACGCGGTCAGCTGCGTCAGGTTATCGGCAGCAATTCCGCGCTGTTTAAGCCATTCACGCAGCAGGTCTTCATTTTCAAACTGTGGGAAGCAGTATAGACCACCCCACAGGCCGCTCGGCGGACGCTGGGCGAGGAACACGTCGTCGTCGTGCTGCATCAGCAGCATATAGCCGGTGCGCTCCGGCAGCGTCTGTTTGGGTTTCTTACCCGGATATTGCGCCCATGAATGGTTGGCATACGCCACGCAGAGATTATTCACCGGGCAGAGTTCGCATTTTGGTTTTGAGCGCGTGCAGACCATCGCGCCGAGATCCATCATCGCCTGGTTAAAACGCTCGACGCCCTTGGCCGGGGTAACCTCTTCACTTATTTCCCAGAGACGTTTTTCAACGTCCTTCTTCCCCGGCCAGCCGTCGACGGCATAGCAGCGTGCCAGCACGCGCTTCACGTTGCCGTCGAGGATCGGGAAATGCTTGCCTAAAGACAGGGAGAGAATAGCGCCTGCGGTTGAACGTCCGACGCCGGGGAGATCGGCCACCTCGTCGAAGGTTTCCGGGAATGTCCCGTTGTGGCGCGTGGCAACCTGCTGTGCGGCCTTGTGAAGGTTACGCGCGCGGGCGTAATAGCCAAGACCGGTCCACAGGTGCAGGACCTCGTCCAGCGGCGCGTTGGCCAGATCGGTCACCGTCGGGAAGCGCGCCATAAAACGCTCGAAGTAAGGGATCACCGTGGCGACCTGCGTTTGTTGCAACATCACCTCGGAGAGCCATACTTTGTAAGGCGTTTTTTCAATTTGCCAGGGCAGGGTTTTACGCCCGTATTTGTCGTACCAGTCCAGCACCTGGGCTGAAAATTGAGAGGCTTGCATGGTCATCGATTCGCATAATCAGGGACGCAGATTGCAGCACAGCGTCAATCTGCTGTAAACCGGATCTTTCCCATGCTTGCATAGAAGCCTTAACTTTGGATAATGCCCGTTTCCCGAACATTCTCACAAGCAGACAACTCTTTTATGAAAAACGACGTCATTTCACCGGAATTTGATGAAAACGGTCGCCCGCTGCGCCGTATTCGCAGCTTTGTCCGCCGTCAGGGCCGCCTGACAAAAGGGCAGCAACATGCGCTGGACAACTACTGGCCGGTGATGGGCGTTGAGTTCAGCGAGCAGCCTCTGGACTTTACTGAACTGTTTGGCCGCGAAGCACCCGTCACGCTGGAGATCGGTTTTGGTATGGGCACCTCGCTGGTGACCATGGCGAAAGCCCGCCCGGAGCAGAACTTCCTCGGTATCGAAGTCCACTCCCCGGGCGTGGGGGCATGCCTGGCAACGGCCCATGAAGAGGGCGTTGATAACCTGCGCGTAATGTGTCACGACGCGGTGGAAGTGCTGCATAAAATGATTCCTGACAATTCTTTAACCATGGTTCAGCTCTTTTTCCCTGACCCGTGGCACAAAGCACGTCATAATAAACGCCGTATCGTTCAGGCACCGTTTGCCGAGCTGGTGAAAAGTAAGCTGAAGCTGGGCGGTGTCTTCCATATGGCGACCGACTGGGAACCGTATGCGGAACATATGCTGGAAGTGATGTCGTCGCTGGATGGGTATAAAAACCAGTCTGCGAGCAACGACTATGTACCGCGTCCGGAATCGCGTCCGGTAACGAAATTTGAACAGCGTGGCCATCGTCTTGGTCACGGTGTATGGGACTTAATGTTCGAGAGGATGAAATAATGGCAAAGAATCGTAGCCGTCGTCTGCGTAAAAAGATGCACATCGAAGAATTCCAGGAAGTGGGCTTCTCCGTTGCGTGGCGTTTCCCGGAAGGCACCAGTGTAGAACAGATCGATCAGGACGTGGATGCGTTCATCAACGACGTGATTGAGCCAAACAAGCTGGCCTTCGACGGTAGCGGCTACCTGGCATGGGAAGGTCTGATCTGCACCCAGGAAGTGGGTAAATGCACCGAAGAACATCAGGCGCTGGTACGTAAATGGCTTGAGGACCACAAGCTGGAAGATGTCCGCGTCAGCGAACTTTTCGACGTTTGGTGGGACTAATAAAGCAGTAAGGGGCCAGCATTAGCTGGCCCATTTTGTCTGAGGGAGTGTTTAAGATGCGCAAAACGTTGCTGGCTGTTGCTTTGATGGCAACCGGATTCACCGCCCATGCGGATTATCAATGTAGCGTCACCCCGCGTGATGACGTGGTGTTAAGCCCGCAAACCGTGCAGGTCAAAGGCGAGAACGGCAATCTGGTGATTACGCCGCAGGGGAACGTCACTTTTAACGGCAAGCAGTACAACCTGACTGCCGCACAGCGTGAGCAGGCGAAAGACTATCAGGCCGATTTGCGTACCGCGCTGCCGTGGATTAATGAAGGCGCGCTGACCCGCGTTGAGAAAAGCCGCGTCGCGCTGGATAAGATCATCACCAAAGAGGTGGGGGAGAGCAGCAACATGCGCACCCGCCTGACGAAGCTCGATAAGCAGCTTAAAGAGCAGATGAACCGCATTATCGAGACGCGCACCGACGGCCTGACGTTCCACTACAAGGCGATTGATCAGGTCCGTGCTGACGGGCAGCAGCTGGTGAATCAGGCGATGGGCGGCATCCTGCAGGACAGCATCAACGAGATGGGCGCCAAAGCGGTGCTGAAAGGCGGCGGTAACCCGCTGCAGGGCGTGCTGGGCAGTCTGGGCGGCTTGCAGACTTCCATTCAGAACGAGTGGAAGAACCAGGAAGATGATTTCCAGCAGTTCGGCAAAGACGTGTGTAAACGCGTGGTGTCGCTGGAAGATAGCCGGAAGGCGCTGGTGGGGACGCTTAAGTAAGATCTCTGCGCGCTGGGCCCTCACCCCGGCCCTCTCCCCATGTACAGTCCGGGGACATGGTAGACAGGTGTTCGGGGACATGGTGAACACTTTTTATCATCCTTTACCCATGGTGATCGACTTTTTCTTCAGGTCGATCACCCCCACTTTCGTGCTGTACCACCACACCTCGTAGCTGCCGTCTTCCTGCATCTCCTTCAGCCCGACCCGTTCTCCCCTGAACGCCTTGCCTGCCTTCAGACTTACCCCTTTCACGCTCAGCTTTCCGCTGATATCCACCTTCCTGACCATCACGCCCTCGTCGTATTCCGGGGGCGTTGTGGTGCAGCTGTACTGCCGCGCTGACGGCTGATACCGCGAGCCCGGTACCGCCATATCCAGCGCCTCGTGCGGGCGTTCAAGGTTATAGACCGTCCGCCAGTGGTCGAAGGCGCGCTGCAGCTCACCGCTGTCTGCGAACCATTTTCCCTGCAGTACTTCCGCCTTCAGGCTGCGGTGAAAACGCTCCAGCTTGCCCTGCGTCTGCGGATGATAAGGCCGGGAGTGCCCCACCCGGATACCGTGGCGCATCAGCCACAGCTCCAGCGCCGTCCAGGTGCCGGTGGTGTCGCCCCACGGTGAGCCGTTGTCCATCGTCATCCGGTCCGGCAGGCCGTAACGCTCAAACACGCTGACCAGCTGCTGCTGCACGGTCTCGCGCCGTTCATCGGTACAGTGCGCCAGGCACAGGGAAAAACGGGAGTGGTCGTCCAGCAGGGTGAGCGGATGGCAGCGGCCGCCGCCAAAGGGAAAGTGGCCCTTAAAATCCATCTGCCAGAGGCGGTTCGGCGCGTCATGTTCGAACCGTCCCGTGGGGGGAATGCCCGGTGAAGCGCCCGGCAGCAGACCATGGCGGGCCATCAGGCTATGGACGGTGCTGAAGGCGGGCATGCGGTGCCCCTGGTCCTCGAGCCAGCGCTTTATCTTGCGTGCGCCCCAGCGCTCATGGCGGTCATGCGCCATGCGCAGCAGGGCTGTGATGTCGTCAGATGAGCGGTTCGGGGAATGGTGCGGTATGCGCGGGCGGTCCTGAAGGCCGGCGGCACCTTCCTGAGCCCAGCGGCGAAGCCACTTGTAGCCTGTGGCAGGTGAAATACCGTAGTGACGGCAGAGGGAACGAATGTTCGCCCCGTCCTGCGAGGCGAACAAAACAAACTCGGTACGTAATGACATGGTATCTCTCGCATCCCAGGGCATAAGCGACTCCATAAACGGGTTCTTATGCCTTAGTTGTAAGTGTCTACCATGTCCCCGAACAAGTGTTCACTATGTCCCCGGACCGTACACCCCATGGGAGAGGGTGTAATCGTTCCCTCTCCCCGTGGGAGAGGGTTAGGGTGAGGGCATCAGGCATTGCAGTCGCTGCAGAATAGCCATCAACACCACCTCCTCATTAGCCCTGAATTCATTATTCCAGAACCGTACGACTTCCCATCCGTTCGTATTCAAAAACGCGGTACGACGTGAATCATAGTCCTCTTCACCCTGATGTTGTCCCCCATCCAGCTCAACGATCAGTTTCGCCTTAAAGCAGGCAAAATCGACGATATAGGCCCCAATCGGCATCTGACGGCGAAACTTATACCCAAAGAAACGACGACCTCTGAGCAAATACCAGAGGCGTAATTCTTCGGGCGTCATTTGTTTGCGGAGTTGTTTTAATCTTTCCATCCCCACACTCTGCCAGCCTTTCCCTCAGCCGGCAGAACGGGATGCAAAATCCTGAATCAGCCTTCAGGATTCTTCGGCGAGGAACAGCTCAAGAAGGGAGTTTAAGAACAGCTTGCCGTGCTCGGTGATCTGCCAGTATTCCTCACACTCGGTGAGATACCCCTGGGCCAGCGCCTCGTCGATCTGCGGGCGAATCACCGACTCCGACAGCCCGGTATAACGCGCAAATTCCGCGCGCGGCGCGGCTTCCAGCAGACGGAAGCGGTTCATGAAGAACTCAAACGGCTTATCTGCCGCCTCGACGTCGTGCTGACGCTCAAGATAACGGCCTTCCATATACCCGCGCGGATGGCGAGTCTTAGCCGTGCGCAGAATGCGCCCGTCCGGGAAGGTCACCTTGCCGTGCGCGCCGCAGCCAATCCCCAGATAGTCGCCAAAGCGCCAGTAGTTCAGGTTGTGCTGACACTGATAGCCCGGCTTCGCGTACGCGGACGTTTCATACTGCTGATAGCCCGCAGCGGTTAGCAGTCTGTGGCCCTGCTCGAAGATATCCCACAGCGCGTCGTCGTCCGGAAGCACCGGCGGGCGCGAGCCAAACAGCGTGTTTGGCTCGATGGTGAGCTGATACCACGACAGGTGCGGTGGGTTGAGTTCGATCGCCTGACACAGGTCGTCCAGCGCCTCTTCCAGCGACTGATCCGGCAGGCCGTGCATCAAATCGAGGTTGAAGCTGCGAAGATTAAGCCCGGTCGCCAGGTTGGCCGCGCGCTTCGCCTCTTCCGGGCCGTGAATGCGACCCAGACGCTTTAGCTTCGGTTCGCTAAAGCTCTGCACGCCGATGGAGATGCGGTTCACGCCCGCGCGCTGATAGTCGACAAAACGGTCGGCTTCAACGGTGCCGGGGTTGGCTTCCATCGTAATTTCAGCATCCGCCGCCAGGTTCAGGCGCGCACGCACGCCGTCCAGCAGCGTCTGCATCGCCGGGCCGGACAGCAGGCTCGGCGTACCGCCACCAATGAAAATGGTCTTAACTTCACGTCCCTGTGCGTAAGGTACATCGGCGTCCAGGTCGGCCAGCAGATGCGCAACGTAGTCATCGTGCGGCACTTCGCCCTTCAGCGCGTGCGAGTTGAAATCGCAGTACGGGCATTTCTGCACGCACCACGGGATGTGAATATAAAGACTCAGAGGCGGCAAATTAGCCATTACGCAGTGCTTCCAGTAACAGTTTCAGCGCGCGTCCACGGTGGGAAATCGCGCTTTTCTCTTCGCGGGTCAGTTCCGCTGCGGTTTTGCCCTCGGTCGGGACAAAGAAAATCGGGTCGTAGCCAAAGCCGCCGTTGCCAGCCGCTTCACGGGTTATCACGCCCGGCCAGCTGCCGTGGCAGACGATCGGCGTAGGGTCTTCCGCGTGACGCATATAGACCAGTACGCAGTGGAACTGCGCGGTGCGCTGTTCGTCCGGGACGTCTTTCAGGGCGACAAGCAGCTTTTCCAGATTCTGCTGGTCGGTGGCGTCAACGCCGGAGTAGCGCGCGGAGTAAATCCCCGGCGCACCGCCGAGAAAATCCACGGCCAGGCCGGAGTCGTCGGCAATTGCTGGCAGGCCGGTAATCTGCGCGGCGTGGCGTGCTTTCAGGATCGCGTTTTCGATAAACGTCAGCCCCGTCTCTTCGGCGGACTCCACGCCAAGATCGGTCTGGGCGACCACGTCCAGCCCAAAATCATTTAATAGCGAGGCCAGCTCGCGCACTTTACCGGCGTTGCCGGTCGCGAGAACAACTTTCTGCATGGTTTAGTCCTGTTCTTTCAGAGCCGCGACTTCCGTCGGGATAGATTGCGGATTAAGGATTTTTACCTGTTTATGTCGCCCAAGTTCACCTTTTTCAATGATGACCTGGCTTTTGGCGACGCGAAACTGTTTTGCCAGATATTTGGTCAGATGCGCGTTCGCCTGGCCGTCAACCGGCGGGGCGGTGATGGCGACTTTTAACTCGTCGCCATGCAGCCCAACAATAGTGTCACGGCTGGCTTTGGGCTGAATATACAGCCGCAAGACCAGCCCGTCAGCGCAGGTGCTTACTGCACTCATAGCGCCATCCACAGCCCCGGCAGCAGCATGTTGCCCGTGGACTGTAACAGCTCAGCGATCCCCATGTTGACCACATAGAGCAGCAGAACCAGGATCATCGGGGAAAAATCGATGCCGCCCATAGACGGAAGCAGGTTGCGGATCGGACGCAGCAGCGGCTCGGCCAGCTGAATCAAAGCATACTCCACCGGGCTACGCCCCTGGCTCACCCAGCTCATAATGGCCATGACCAGCAGCACCCAGAAAATCAGCAGGCCGACGGTTTTGACCAGAATCAGGACCGCAGCAATCCAGATAATCGGCTGGAAGGTGATGACCATAAACAGCACGATCGCTTTGATAACGCTCAGAATAAACGCCACCAGCAGAGACGAACTGTCGATGGGGCCCATGGCCGGGATAATACGGCGCAATGGTCCGACAATAGGTTGCGTGATTTTCACGACGAACTGCGAGAACGGATTGTAAAAATCACAGCGGGCCCACTGCATCCAGACGCGCAGCAAAAGCGCCATCGTATACAGCTCAAGCACAGTTGAGAGCAGGAAAGTCAACGTCTTCATGGCGTTCCTCAGGTTTCCTTATTATTTTGAGTAGTCGCGCGCACCGAAAATTGCCGTGCCGATGCGCACCATAGTGCTGCCTGCCGCGATGGCGGCTTCCATATCATCCGACATGCCCAAAGAAAGCGTGTCTACCGTGTTATAGCGCGCTTTAAGCGCCTCAAATGCTACAGCCATTTGCTGTGCCACGGCAAACTGCCTTTCATAACTTGACTCAGGCGCCGGAATTGCCATCAGCCCGCGCAGGGTTAAGCGCGGCAGGTCGGCCACCTCTGCGGCCAGCGCGTCCAGTTCGCTCAGCGCAATGCCGGACTTGCTGTTTTCGTCGCTGATGTTGACCTGAATAAGCACGTTGAGTGCCGACATTTCTGCCGGACGCTGGTCATTCAGACGGGTAGCAATACGCAGACGGTCGATGGTATGGCACCAGTCGAAGTGCTCTGCCACCAGACGGCTTTTGTTCGACTGCAGCGGGCCAATAAAGTGCCATTGCAGACTCGTCTTTCCCTGTTCCTGGAAGTAGCGAATTTTATCCACGCCTTCCTGCACGTAGTTTTCACCAAACGCCCGCTGGCCTGCATCAATGGCTTCTGCGATGGCGCTCGCAGGCTTGGTTTTGCTAACTGCAAGCAGCGTAATTTCTTCTGAAGCCCGGCCGCAACGCGTTGCGGCGGCTGAGATTTTGTCCCGGACCTGTGCCAGGTTATGCGCAATGTCGTTCATTTTCCGAGGAGTAGTCTATGGATGTGGAAGAAATTGTGGCCCTTAGTGTAAAGCATAACGTCTCCGATCTACACCTGTGCAGTGATTCACCGCCGCGCTGGCGCAGATTAGGCCGGCTTGAGCCTGCTCCCTTTCCGCCTCCCGACGTTGGGGCGTTATTAAAAGCGTGGCTCAACGATGAGCAGCAGGGAACCTGGTGGGCGAACGGGCAGGTGGACTTTGCCGCGACGGTAACGGGAGGCCAGCGTCTGCGCGGCAGTGCCTTTAAGCAGATGAGCGGGATCTCTGTGACGCTGCGGCTGTTGCCGCGTACCTGCCCGCAGCTCGCTTCGCTGGGCGCGCCGCGGGCAATCCCGGAACTGTTGTCCAATGACGCCGGGTTGATTCTGGTGACAGGGGCAACCGGCAGCGGTAAATCCACTACGCTGGCGGCGATGGTCGATTTTCTTAACCGCCATGCTGACGGTCATATCCTCACGCTTGAAGATCCGGTGGAGTTTATCTACCAGAGCGAGCGTTGCCTGATCCAGCAGCGGGAGATAGGCCAGCACAGCCCGTCATTTGCCGAAGCGCTGCGCAGTGCCTTACGCCAGGATCCGGACGTTATTCTGCTGGGAGAGCTGCGCGACAGCGAAACGATCCGCCTGGCGCTGACGGCGGCGGAAACCGGACATCTGGTACTGGCGACGCTGCACACGCGCGGGGCATCGCAGGCGATTGAACGGCTGGTCGATACGTTCCCGGCGCAGGAGAAAGATCCGGTGCGTAACCAGCTGGCCGGCAGCCTGCGGGCGGTGCTGGCGCAAAAGCTGCTTCCCGATCTCCAGGGCGGGCGCGTTGCGCTGTATGAACTGCTGGTAAACACCGCAGCGGCGGCGAATCTTATTCGTGAAGGGAAAACGTGGCAACTGCCCGGCATCATCCAGACCGGTCAGCAGGCAGGAATGCAGAGCTTTGACCAGAGCCTGGCGGAGAGACGGGCGCAGGGGCGGCTGTAGGCCCCTGAGTCTAAAAGCCCTGTTCGAAATAGCTTTCGAGGATGATGACTGCTGAAGCGGAGTCCACGCTGCCCTTGTTGAGCGCCCGGAAGCCGCCGTGCTCAAACAGGCCCGCACGCGCTTCGACGGTGCTAAGACGCTCGTCGTGAAGCTTCACTGAGACACCAAAGCGGCCATGGATTTTATTGGCGAATTTACGCGCCCGGGCGGTAAGCGGCTGTTCTGTACCATCCATGTTCAGCGGCAGCCCAACAATCACGTCATCCGGCTGCCACTCTTTGAGCAGGCGCTCGATAAGATTCCAGTCTGGCGTGCCGTCATTAGCCTTCAGGGCCGTGAGCGGACGCGCGGTACCGGTGATGCGCTGACCCACGGCGACGCCAATGCTTTTGGTACCAAAATCGAAGGCCAGAAGTGTGCCGCTCATCAGGCGTGCCCCGCTACGCCTGGCATGGTCAGGATATCAATGCCAATCAGCTTCGCCGCGTCACGCCAGCGATCGGCGATAGGGGTTTTAAACAGGATGTTCATGTCCGCAGGCGCGGTAAGCCAGGCGTTATCGAGTATCTCTTGCTCAAGCTGGCCTTTCTCCCACGACGAATACCCCAGCGCAACCAGCACTTCAGAAGGCTGCTCTGCGGTGCCCAGCGTTTCGAGCACGTCACGCGATGTCGTGATAACGGTGTTGTCGGAGATGCGAATGCTGGAAGAGAATACCGGCGGCGTATGCAGGATAAAACCGCGATCTTCTGCAAGAGGTCCACCCAGCATCACGGGTTTATCAAGCCGGATTTCCGGCAGTCGCGCTTCAGCCGGGATTTTCAGCTTGTCCAGAATTCCTTCAACCTGAAGATTTTCCAGCGGTTTATTGATGATAATGCCCATCGCGCCGTCTTCATTGTATTCACAAATATACACCACGGCGCGGCGAAAAATCGGGTCCTGGAGAGCAGGCATGGCAATAAGAAAGTGATGCTGTAAATTCATTGTCAGAGGTACTGTTTCCTGGTTTAAAAAGCGACAGCGCCCAGTATGGGGACAAACACAGGCGCTGTCACTAATAGTATTGTTAGGTTATTTCTGTAAACGTTTTTCGATAGCGTCCATCAGCATTCCGGTGATCGAAATCGGGAATTCCGCTTCAATTTCACGAATGCAGGTCGGGCTGGTGACGTTCACTTCGGTCAGGCGATCGCCGATGATATCCAGGCCAACGAAGATCAGGCCTTTGGCTTTCAGGGTCGGGCCAACGCGGCGGGCAATTTCCCAGTCGCTTTCGGTCAGCGGACGGGGTTCTCCACGGCCACCGGCGGCCAGATTACCGCGGGTTTCGCCACCCTGCGGGATACGCGCCAGGCAGTAAGGAACCGGTTCGCCATCCACCACCAGAACGCGTTTGTCGCCGTCTTTGATCGCCGGAATATAGTTCTGCGCCATGCAGTAACGCGTGCCCAGCTCGGTCAGCGTTTCGGCAATCACGCCAATGTTCGGATCGCTCTCTTTCACGCGGAAAATCGACGCGCCGCCCATGCCGTCCAGCGGCTTCATGATGATATCGCCGTGCTTCTGCCAGAATTCCTTCAGCTGCGCTTTGCTGCGGGTCACCAGGGTTTCCGGCGTCAGGTCAGAGAACCAGGCGGTGTAGAGCTTCTCGTTGCAGTCGCGCAGGCTCTGCGGCTTGTTGACGATCAGCGTGCCTTTCTCTTCAGCACGCTCAAGGATATAGGTGCAGTAGATGTATTCGGTGTCGAACGGCGGATCTTTACGCATCAGGATGACGTTGAGATCGGCCAGGGCAATGTCCTGCTCGGTGCCGAATTCGTACCATTTGTCGTAGTTCTGCTCGACGTTAACGATGCGGGTGCGCGCGCGGGCTTCACCGTTGATCAGGTAAAGATCGTTCATCTCCATATAGTGGAGTTCATAGCCGCGACGCTGCGCTTCCAGCAGCATGGCGAAGCTGGAATCTTTCTTGATGTTAATGTTTGCGATGGGGTCCATCACGATGCCGAGCTTGATCATGTTCTTCTCCGTTAATGCTTCAACCCAGATCGCCAAACCGTACCTGTAGCGCGGTAATGGCCGTGAGTGCCGTTGTCTCAGTGCGCAGAACGCGAGGTCCCAACAGAATATCAGTAAACTGGTAACGTGCCGTCATCGCAATTTCATCCGCCGACAGGCCGCCTTCGGGGCCAATCAGCAGGCGTACGCGCTCAACGGGCAGGGGCAGCGTATTGATGCTGGCGCTGGCGCGCGGATGAAGATTGAGCTTCAGCCCGCTGTCCTCTTCAGCACACCACTCCTCCAGATCCATCGCCGGGCGGATCTCCGGAATACGGTTGCGGCCACTCTGTTCGCAAGCCGCAATGGCGATTTTCTGCCACTGCTGGATCTTTTTGTTCAGACGTTCCGCATCCAGTTTAACGCCACAGCGCTCAGAAAAAAGTGGCGTAATGAGGCTTACACCCAGTTCAATGGATTTCTGAATGGTGAACTCCATTTTCTCGCCGCGCGACATCACCTGGCCCAGATGGATGTGCAGCGGTGATTCCCGGTCATCTACTTCGCCACGCAGCACGTTAACGTGTACGCTTTTTTTATCCGACCGCGTGATTTCCGCGTCGAAAACCTGGTTCGAGCCGTCGAACAGCTGTATTGCCTGACCTGCGCCCATGCGCAGCACGCGGCCAACGTGGTTGGCGGCGTCATCAGACAGGGCGATTTCTCGGCCTGCGGTAATCGGTTCAGGATGGTAAATGCGGGGAATGCGCATAGTCAGAAATTCCATGTGTCATGCGATATAAGCGAATTGCCGTAGTGTAGGTTAGCTCTTTTGCGCCTGGCAAGCCCGCTGGACGTAAGGGTTGTGATTCCCCTGGACTCTGGCGATACGTTCGTCGCGCTGGCATTCCCACTCCGTCACCGGGTACTGCTTGTCCCAGGCGTTGAACAGCTGCGTCTGCTGACGGGAGAGGTTGAGGTCGTAACGGTCACGCATATAGAAGTAGGTGCGGGCGATACTGCCGCGCGCGCGGGCAGGGGGCTCGGCGACTTTCTCTTTAAAATCAACCTTCATACCGCACTGGCCGTACTGGCCTTCGCCACCGTTCCACTGGCTGTACATGAAATTACCGCGGTCGCCGTTCACTTCACCTACGGCAGGCTGCAGGTTATGCATATCGCTTTCCATCTGGCGATAAACCGGATCTTTGGCGCAGTTTTTACGTCCGCCATCCTGCCAGCACTGGCGCTGGTGACCAAACTGCCAGGCCGGAACGACATGCTCCCATTCGATACGGCTGGCGCGGTTTTCGTTTTTACGCACCTTATAGCCGCAGGACTCAAGGTCAACGACCCCTTTTTTACCCTGCCAGTTAATTTTACAGCCGCAGTAGAAATCGCCCGGCACATCGGCGTTCACCTTCACGCCTGCTGCCTTAGCCTGGGAAAAACTGTTGATACCGTCGGCCAGAGCATGGCCTGAGAGCGCCGTCGTCAGAAAGGCGACCGCGAGAGAAAAATTACGGGACATCTTACACTCCGTGTCAAAACGAGCCCGCAACGTAACGAATGTTGTTCCCGTATGCAATCAGTCAGATCAGGAAAGTTCCTGAAAGTTCAGATGATTATTCCGCAACCAGCGGCTCGCCGCATTTGACGCAGCGGTAAGTCGCCTCGCCGCGCACCACGCGATTATGGCGGCGGACGGTAAGCTGATGCTGCTGACACTGGCAGCGGTAGGGGAAGGTATTGCGGCGCACCGATTCCAGCTCGAACTGATGGGTACGGCGTGCCGGAACGCCGAGTACCGCTTCCATCATCCACTTCCACTCTTTCCCGTGGGGCGCGACGCGTCCGAAGTGTTTCCACACCAGCAGATGCGCCAGCTCGTGCGGTACCACTTCCTCGATAAACGCCTGCTGGTTTTCCATCATCAGCACCGGGTTAAGGCGGATCTCATAAGGCTCGAGCCAGGCGGTGCCGGCCGCGGTGCCGCGCTGCTGATAAACGATCTTAGGTTCAGGGTAATTGCGACCGAGCTTCAGGTTCGCCTGGGCGAGTTTTTCCCGCAGGCAGCGCATAACGGCTTGCTGAAGGGCAATGGGGAGACGGGGTGCTTTCATAGGGGCAGAGCATAAAGCGCGAAGCGGGGAGGCGCAAGAGGCGCCCCCCGCATGAGGATCAGTCGTGGGCGCCGATTTCGCGCAGAGGACGACCTTTCATCAGGTTACGTTCAATATGTTCCAGAGAAACGTGTTTGGTTTCAGGAACCAGCCAGATAGTCAGCACAATAAAGAAGATATTCAGACCGGCGTAGACCCAGAAGGTGTTCGCGTTGCCCAGGGTATTGAGCATGGTCAGGAACGTTGCGCCGACGATCATGTTGGCAATCCAGTTGGTTGCGGTAGAGCAGGTGATACCAAAATCACGCCCTTTCAGCGGCTGGATCTCAGAGCACAGCACCCAAATCAGCGGGCCGGCGCTCATCGCAAACCCGACGATAAACATCAGCAGCATACCTACCGCAAAGTACTGGGCGGTTGGTGAGTGAATGCCCACATGCATCATGGTACCGAGGACACCCATCCCGACCGCCATCACCAGGAAGCCCAGCGTCAGGGTTGGCTTACGTCCCCAGCGGTCCACCAGACCGATGGCGATAAAGGTCGCCAGCACGTTGGTCAGACCCACGATGACGGTCCCCCACATCTGCTCGGTGGTGTTGGTGTAGCCCGCCAGCTCAAAGATTTTTGGCGCGTAATACATGATGACGTTCATCCCGGTGAACTGCTGCATCACCTGAAGCAGTACGCCGAGGAACACCGCGCGGCGGAAGTTGCTGTTCTCTTTAAACAGCGCCCAGCCGGACTGTTTGACCTTCAGGCTTTCGCGGATCTCTTCCAGCTCGTTTTTCGCTTCGGCGCCGGTGTCGCGCAGGCGCATCAGTACGCGTTCGGCATCGTGGAATCGACGTTTTGCGGCAAACCAGCGCGGGCTGTCCGGCAGGAAGAAGACTCCAATCAGCAGCAGAATGGCCGGGATGATGATCACGCCGAGCATCCAGCGCCATGCGCCGCTGTAGCTAAACGCGGTATCGGAAAGGTACGCGCCCAAAATACCGATGGTGATCATGAGCTGATACATCGAAATCATACTGCCGCGGATTTTCTCCGGCGCGATTTCAGACAGGTAAAGCGGGGCGGTATAGGACGCCACGCCCACGGCCAGGCCGAGCAGCACGCGGGAAACCAGCAGAACCTCAACGTTAGGCGCTGCGGCAGAGAAGAGTGAACCGGCAACGAACAGGATCGCGCCAATCATCAGGCTCTTTTTACGCCCGAGCTTGAAGGAGAGCCAGCCGCTGCCGACGGCCCCGACGGCAGCGCCAAACATCATGGAGCTGACCACCCATTCCTGGGTGTGAGCGCTGATCTGGAACTCGTCAGTGATGAAAGGTAATGCACCGGCAATCACGCCGATATCCAGGCCAAAAAGTAATCCTGCCAGGGCAGCGAGGAAACAGACGAAGAATGTCATCGCCTTGTTGGACGTACGCCCCTGTTTTTTATTGTCAGGCATTATGCCCTCCAGTTGGGTTATCAGTTTTATTGATGTAAAGGGTAGGTGAGTGACCCGTAAAAATATGTGAGATTAATCACATAGGTGTAATCGGTTACACTAACGCGAAACCGTAAAAATAATTAAAGCTTTGAAAATATAGAGGTAAACGAGGTGATGTGCATCGCGTTTGTTAGAATTTCGGACTTAACTGAAATGAAATGTAACAGCAGAAGAAAGACGATCAGGCAAAGAGATTATTCTGAAAGCGGGTTATATTCGGCATGGTGTAATCGGTTTCAAGCATAAAAAAAGGCCAGCACAAAGGCTGGCCTTTTTAACGCTGTCAGTCGATTACTTCAGACCGGCAGCTTCACGCAGCAGGGCGGCTTTGTCGGTTTTTTCCCATGGGAAATGTTCACGACCAAAGTGACCGTATGCCGCGGTTTCTTTGTAGATTGGGTGCAGCAGATCCAGCATCTGAATCAGGCCGTATGGACGCAGGTCGAAGAACTCGCGCACCAGCAGCGTAAGCTGTTCTGAAGGCACTTTTTCAGTACCAAAGGTTTCAACCATGATGGAGGTTGGTTCAGCCACGCCGATAGCGTAGGAAACCTGGATCTCGCAGCGGTCAGCCAGGCCGGCAGCAACGATGTTTTTCGCCACATAACGTGCAGCGTACGCCGCAGAACGGTCAACTTTAGACGGATCTTTACCGGAGAATGCACCGCCACCGTGACGCGCCATGCCGCCGTAGGTATCAACGATGATTTTACGACCGGTCAGACCGCAGTCGCCCATTGGGCCGCCGATAACGAAGCGTCCGGTTGGGTTGATGAAGAATTTGGTCGCAGAGCTCAGCCATTCGGTCGGCAGAACCGGCTTGATGATCTCTTCCATCACTGCTTCCTGCAGGGATTTCTGATCGATATCTTCGGAGTGCTGGGTAGACAGAACCACTGCGTCAATACCGACGATTTTGCCGTCGTCGTACTGGAAGGTGACCTGGCTTTTCGCATCCGGGCGCAGCCACGGCAGGGTACCGTTTTTACGCACTTCAGCCTGACGCTGCACCAGACGGTGTGCGTAGGTGACCGGTGCTGGCATCAGCACGTCGGTTTCGTTGGTTGCATAGCCGAACATCAGACCCTGATCGCCCGCGCCCTGTTCCAGCGGATCGGCACGGTCAACGCCCTGGTTGATGTCTGGAGACTGTTTGCCAATTGCGCTCAGTACCGCGCAGGAGTTGGCATCAAAGCCCATATCAGAATGCACATAGCCGATCTCACGCACCGTGTTACGGGTGATCTCTTCGATATCAACCCATGCGCTGGTGGTGATCTCACCGCCAACCAGAACCATGCCGGTTTTGACATAGGTTTCACACGCTACGCGCGCTTTTGGATCCTGCTCCAGGATCGCATCCAGCACCGCATCGGAGATTTGGTCAGCAATTTTATCAGGATGTCCTTCTGATACGGACTCGGACGTAAACAGGTGTTTTGCCATGTTTTATTTCACCTAAGAGGAATTTGGTTAGCTCAAGCTGCTGTGCGGAATAGCCAAAGGAGATAATTCTACCAAGGCCTGCAGGTTTTTGACACTGGCAGTATGAGTGTTAATCAGTATAGATGGATTAACATCTGGATGGCTATTTTAGGTCACTTCTTCGCCCGATTTCCAGTTTTTTTTGACTAACCTCTCACTCAGTTGAAATTGCGGCTGGCAATAATTCCTGACGGCCCCGGCAACACGCACATTTATCTTTTGCTTTTTACCCCTGTTCTCGGTATAAAACGCGGCGCGCGGCTCATATAAAATAAGCGCTCGATGAACTCATCGTGTCGCCACTTCCAGCCGGGTTAAGCAGTGAACTTTTAGCTTTGGCTTGTGGTCCGTTTCAGCAGAGGCGGCCGTGGAGGTGATACGAGATAATGAACCATCGTTTTCCGCACATTCAGCGCAGCCGTTCTGGCGCGCATTTGATTCCCGCAACCCGCATTTCTAGTCTGCAAACCTGCCGATGTTATACCCATCTCGGCGCTTCTCAGGATTCAAGGGCCGGTCACGCTCTGTGAAAACTGAACAAGGGCGCTCTTGTTAATACAAGAGTTTTCTCGTGGTTTCGCCGAACCTTGTCATACAGAGTTCGGATACGTGTTTTACAATGATATGAATAAGAAACCGGTCGCACGGTCTGGTTTTCAGCATACTCTGCTGGGAAACGGAGCCGTTTATGGGTTGTTATCGCCGTATAACGCTGCGATAGTAGTCAACTGTTTTACACTTAATACAAAGAGTTGAGGTTCGCTATGTCTGACGACATGTCTTCTTTTTCGCCTTCGTCAGCGGGCGAACAGGGTGTACTACGTTCTATGCAGGAGGTTGCGATGAGCTCCGAGGAAGCCAGCAAGATGCTGCGCACTTACAATATTGCCTGGTGGGGCAATAACTACTACGACGTTAACGAACTGGGCCACATCAGCGTCTGCCCGGATCCGGACGTCCCTGAAGCGCGCGTGGACCTTGCTAAACTGGTGAAAGCCCGTGAAGCTCAGGGCCAGCGTTTGCCTGCACTGTTCTGCTTCCCGCAGATCCTGCAACATCGCCTGCGTTCTATTAACGCCGCCTTCAAGCGCGCGCGTGAGTCCTACGGCTATAAAGGCGACTATTTCCTGGTTTACCCGATCAAGGTGAACCAGCACCGCCGCGTGATTGAATCCCTGATCCACTCCGGCGAGCCGCTGGGTCTGGAAGCAGGCTCCAAAGCGGAGCTGATGGCGGTTCTGGCGCATGCGGGCATGACCCGTTCGGTGATCGTCTGTAACGGCTATAAAGACCGTGAATACATTCGTCTTGCGCTGATTGGCGAGAAGATGGGCCACAAGGTCTATCTGGTTATCGAAAAGATGACCGAAATCGCCATCGTGCTGGAAGAGGCTGAGCGTCTGAACGTGGTGCCACGCCTTGGCGTGCGTGCGCGTCTGGCGTCGCAAGGTTCCGGTAAATGGCAGTCCTCCGGCGGTGAAAAATCCAAGTTCGGCCTGGCGGCAAACCAGGTGCTGCAGCTGGTGGAAATTCTGCGCGAGCGCGGTCGTCTGGACAGCATTCAGCTGCTGCACTTCCACCTCGGCTCGCAGATGGCCAACATTCGCGACATCGCCACCGGCGTGCGTGAATCCGCGCGGTTCTACGTGGAGCTGCACAAGCTTGGCGTGAATATTCAGTGCTTCGACGTGGGCGGCGGCCTCGGCGTGGACTACGAAGGGACCCGCTCGCAGTCTGACTGCTCGGTGAACTACGGCCTGAACGAATACGCGAACAATATCATCTGGGCGATCGGCGATGCCTGTGAAGAGAACGGCCTGCCGCACCCGACGGTGATCACCGAATCCGGTCGCGCGGTGACCGCGCACCATACGGTGCTGGTCTCTAACATCATCGGCGTTGAGCGTAGCGAAATCTCCGAGGCAACGCCTCCGGCAGACGATGCCCCGCGTTCCTTGCAAAGCATGTGGGAAACCTGGCAGGAAATGCACGAGCCGGGCACGCGTCGTTCCCTGCGCGAATGGCTGCACGACAGCCAGATGGACCTGCATGACATTCACGTGGGGTATTCTTCAGGCACCTTTAGCCTGCAGGAGCGCGCGTGGGCGGAGCAGCTTTACCTGAACATGTGCCATGAAGTGCAGAAACAGCTCGACCCGAGCAACCGCGCGCACCGTCCGATTATCGACGAGCTGCAGGAGCGTATGGCGGATAAGATTTACGTCAACTTCTCGCTGTTCCAGTCGATGCCGGATGCCTGGGGTATCGACCAGCTGTTCCCGGTTCTGCCGCTGGAAGGGCTGAACCACGCGCCGGAACGCCGTGCGGTGCTGCTGGACATCACCTGTGATTCCGACGGTGCTATCGACCACTACGTTGACGGCGACGGTATCGCAACGACGATGCCAATGCCGGAGTACGACCCGGAGAACCCGCCGATGCTGGGCTTCTTTATGGTCGGCGCGTATCAGGAGATCCTCGGCAACATGCACAACCTGTTCGGTGATACCGAAGCGGTGGACGTGTTTGTCTTCCCTGACGGCAACGTAGAAATCGAGCTGTCCGATGAAGGCGACACCGTGGCGGACATGCTGGAATACGTTCAGCTGGATCCGAAAAAACTGCTCACCCAGTTCCGCGACCAGGTGAAAAACACCGGTCTGGACGATGCGCTCCAGCAACAGTTCCTGGAAGAGTTTGAAGCGGGTCTGTACGGGTACACCTACCTGGAAGACGAGTAGCCGCTGATGCCCGGTGGCGCTGCGCTTACCGGGCCTACGAATGTAGGCCGGATAAGGCGAAGCCGTCATCCGGCAGAATGCTATACTCACTTGAACCCGTATGCATTACCGGCGATAATTCGCCCCAATAAGCGATTTACGAATCAATCCCTTCCTCGTCGGGTTTAACGACGCGGAGGGGATTTTTTTTCATCTGTTTTTAATGTATCGACTTTAAAAGAGGTCAGGACATGAGCACTTTAGGTCATCAGTACGATAACTCTCTGGTATCTAACGCGTTTGGTTTTTTACGCCTTCCGATGAACTTCCAGCCGTACGACAGTGACGCTGACTGGGTGATCACCGGCGTGCCGTTCGATATGGCAACATCTGGCCGCGCGGGTGGTCGTCACGGCCCGGCAGCGATTCGTCAGGTTTCCACGAACCTGGCCTGGGAGCACAACCGCTTCCCGTGGAACTTCGACATGCGCGAGCGCCTGAACGTGGTGGACTGCGGTGACCTGGTGTACGCCTTCGGTGACGCGCGTGAGATGAGCGAAAAGCTGCAGGCGCACGCCGAGAAGCTGCTGGCTGCCGGCAAGCGCATGCTCTCCTTCGGCGGCGACCACTTCGTGACCCTGCCTCTGCTGCGCGCCCATGCCAAGCACTTCGGTAAAATGGCGCTGGTGCACTTCGATGCACATACCGACACCTACGCGAACGGCTGTGAGTTTGACCACGGCACCATGTTCTTCACCGCGCCGAACGAAGGTTTGATCGACCCGAACCACTCCGTGCAGATCGGTATTCGTACCGAGTTCGACAAAGACAACGGTTTCACCGTGCTGGATGCGGGCCAGGTTAACGATCGCGGCGTCGATGACATCATCGCTCAGGTGAAGCAGATCGTGGGTGATATGCCCGTGTATCTGACCTTCGACATCGACTGCCTGGATCCGGCATTTGCACCGGGCACCGGTACGCCGGTCATCGGCGGTTTGACCTCAGATCGTGCCATCAAGCTGGTGCGAGGTCTGAAGGATCTGAACATTGTCGGGATGGACGTGGTGGAAGTGGCGCCTGCGTACGATCAGTCCGAGATCACCGCGCTGGCGGCGGCGACTCTGGCGCTGGAGATGCTCTACATCCAGGCTGCTAAGAAAGGCGAGTAAGCCTCGCCTGGCGTAAAAAAAAACCTCTCTCTTGAGAGGTTTTTTATTGCCTTTAGAACACGTTAAACGGGTATTCCACGTAAGCGCGGATCTCGTCCCCGCCCACGTTGTACTCGCTGGCGTTGCTGGAGACGCGCAGGACGGAGTAGCGCAGTTTCAGCTTCAGATCCTTCGCCGGGCCATCCTGCACCTGGTACTGGATCTGGTTAAACCACTCGTGCTCTTTGCCGTTGCTGGTTTCAGAGGTTTTGATGTTATCGCCGCGCACGTAGGCGGTGGTCCAGCTCAGGCCCGGCAGGCCAAGACCGCCAAAGTCCAGACCGTAGGATGCCTGCCAGGAACGTTCATCTTCGCCGTTAAAATCAGACCAGTAGGAGTTCGCCAGCCAGATGGTGTTACCGCCGTCACCCACGCCGCCCTTGTCGCGATAGCCGCCGTAGTTGTAGCCGGTGCTGCCGCTGCTCTGCTGGTACGCCACTTTGAACGTGTGAATGTCCCAGATGTAGCTCGCCGCCAGGCTCCAGATGGTGTTGCTGCGGCCCGTGTCGAGGCTGTCCGCGTAACCCTGGTCCAGACGGGAGTTATAGCCGTTGAAGTCGAGCACCAGCTGCTGCCCGGTGCTGAACGGCTGTTTGAAGTTCATGCCCAGGTACTGCTTGTTCATCACCTCTTCATTATGAGAGGCGTAAAGCGCGCCGCTGAACTGGTCGTTAAACTGATAGCTCGCACCGCCGAAGGAGAGGCTTTTCAGTCCGCTGTCGTGGCGGTCATCGCTTTTACGCTGCTCGTCGGTGAAGTAACCAGCGTTGACTTCCAGACCGTCGATCTCTTTCGAGGTGAGCATGGTGCCAGTGTAGCTTTCAAACAGCAGGCGGGAGCTGTCTGCATTGATGATAGGCAGCTCAGGACGCTGATTTCCGTAGCTCAGCACGGTGTTTGAAATGCGCATTTTGGCGGTAGCGCCAAACTTTGCCAGATCGGATTTTGCCCGGCCATCGTCTTCCTGCTTAAAGAAGTCGATGCCGCCTGCGCCGCTTTTGCCACGGCCGCCGTCCAGGCGCACGCCGTATTGAGCAATACCGTCCACACCAAAGCCCACCAGCCCTTCGGTATAGCCGGATGCAAAGGTGGCGATGATCCCCTGACCCCATTCTGCTTTGTCCTGCTGGCCCTGATGGTAGTCGCGGCTGATATACGCATTGCGTAAAAACAGATCCAGATGGCTGTCGTCAATAAAACCCTGGCTGTCGGATTGCTGGCTTGCGGCGGCAGGTAATGCGGCAAATAAACTTAAAGCAATTAATGATAATTCTTTTTTCACGGAGGGAACGTCTCTGTCTGGATATATTAATTTGAATAACTACGGGGTGATAATTACCGGAAAAAATCACCTTTGCAATAATTATGTGACCAGACATTTCAATGTGATAGGGCAGATTTGGCGCGGCTTTCAGGGGTGTTATCGATACGTGCTGTTAAGTTAACAATTCATGCGAAATAAAAGGGAGGCAAAACTGCCTCCCGGTAAAATTATTTAATTCCGTCTGCGGCCATGCGGTCGCGAATATGCTGTGCGCGTTCTTCTGAGGCAGGGTGATCGTCAAACATGGAGCTTTGGCGTCCCGCTTCCAGCTTGGCCAGTTTTTCGAAGCTGGTGGCTAAACCTGATGGATTAATGCCGCGTTTGCGCAACAGATCGTAGGAGTAGTCATCCGCCTCGGACTCCTGGCGCTGTGAGAACTGAGAGTTAACCAGCTTTTCACCCACGTCACCAAGCTGTGACTGCGACAGGCTGCCAACAATACCGCCCGCTGAAGCCGCCGCCGCGCGGATGGCATTGGTGCCCAGGGCAACCTGCATCCCTTTCTTCACGTGGCCCAGGGCAACGTGGCCCATTTCATGGCCGATGACCGCTTCCACTTCGTTGTCGGTCATCATGTCCATTAGCCCGCTATAGACGCGGATACAGCCGTTCGCCATCGCGAAGGCGTTCACGTCTTTCGCCATGTACACCTTGTAGTTCACCGGCTGGCCGTTGATGTTGTCGCCCAGCGCGGAAGCAATCTTATTCAGACGCTGCGTGTAGGTACTGTTAGCTGGCGCAAGCGTGGCTTTTCCGTCCATATCTTTACAGGCCTGGTCGCTCAGCGCTTTCACCTGCGCATCGCTCAGGGAATAGGCCTGAAAGGCCTCTGCGCCTGACGTCATCAGACCGTTAGAATCCATATTCTGACAGCCGCTCAGCAGGAGCGTTGTACCCAGGGCCAGCACTATTGCACGCATTTTCATGAGGTTGCTTCCGTACTCGTTAATCTGAATAAAATCCGAAAAATGCACCGTCAGCGAAGGCGGTGTCGGGCTAAGTATAAGGAATATCGACAGAGCCGGGCGAGTAGATTGCGCAACATGCGAGCATGATCCAGAGATTTCTTAACAAGCAAAAGAATGCTCCATGTACATGACTTGCGGCTTGGGTTACATTGTTGGCACTTTTTTCCGGCGTAGCCCAAAACGCGCTGTCGTCAAGGGCATGGCCTTTAACAGTCCGATCTGGAGTTAAAATGTCCTCACGTAAAGAGCTTGCTAATGCTATTCGTGCGCTGAGCATGGACGCAGTACAGAAAGCCAAATCCGGCCACCCAGGGGCTCCTATGGGTATGGCTGATATCGCCGAAGTCCTGTGGCGTGATTTCCTGAACCACAACCCGCAGAACCCGTCATGGGCTGACCGCGACCGCTTCGTGCTGTCCAACGGCCACGGCTCTATGCTGATCTATAGCCTGCTGCACCTCACCGGCTACGATCTGCCAATTGAAGAGCTGAAAAACTTCCGTCAGCTGCACTCTAAAACTCCAGGTCACCCGGAAGTGGGTTACACCGCTGGCGTAGAAACCACCACCGGCCCGCTGGGTCAGGGTATTGCTAACGCTGTGGGTATGGCGATTGCTGAGAAGACGCTGGCGGCGCAGTTCAACCGTCCTGGTCACGACATCGTAGACCACTTCACCTACGCGTTCATGGGCGACGGCTGCATGATGGAAGGCATTTCTCACGAAGTGTGCTCCCTGGCAGGTACCCTGAAGCTGGGCAAACTGGTTGCGTTCTATGACGACAACGGTATCTCCATCGACGGTCACGTTGAAGGCTGGTTCACCGACGACACCGCAGCACGTTTCGAAGCCTACGGCTGGCACGTTGTGCGTGGCGTTGATGGCCACGATGCTGACTCGATTAAACGTGCAGTGGAAGAAGCGCGCGCTGTAACGGACAAACCGTCCCTGCTGATGTGCAAAACCATCATTGGCTTCGGTTCGCCGAACAAAGCGGGTACTCACGACTCCCACGGCGCACCGCTGGGCGATGCGGAAATCGCACTGACCCGTGAAGCGCTGGGCTGGAAACACCCTGCATTCGAAATCCCATCTGAGATCTACGCTCAGTGGGATGCAAAAGAAGTAGGCCAGGCGAAAGAAGCGGCCTGGAACGAGAAGTTCGCTGCCTATGCGAAAGCGTTCCCGCAGGAAGCGGCTGAATTCACCCGTCGTATGAAAGGCGATATGCCGTCCGACTTCGCCGCGAAAGCGAACGAATTCATCGCTAAGCTGCAGGCGAACCCGTCTAAAATCGCGAGCCGTAAAGCGTCTCAGAATGCGATTGAAGCGTTCGGTCCTCTGCTGCCTGAATTCCTCGGCGGCTCCGCAGACCTCGCGCCTTCTAACCTGACTATCTGGTCCGGTTCTAAAGCGATCAACGAAGACACTGCCGGTAACTACATCCATTACGGTGTACGTGAATTCGGTATGACTGCGATTGCCAACGGTATCTCCCTGCACGGTGGTTTCCTGCCGTACACCTCTACCTTCCTGATGTTCGTTGAATATGCACGTAACGCTGTGCGTATGGCCGCGCTGATGAAACAGCGTCAGGTGATGGTCTACACCCACGACTCCATCGGTCTGGGTGAAGATGGCCCAACTCACCAGCCGGTAGAGCAGGTGGCTTCCCTGCGCGTGACCCCGAACATGAGCACATGGCGTCCATGTGACCAGGTTGAATCCGCGGTGGCGTGGAAATACGGCGTTGAGCGTCAGGACGGTCCAACCGCGCTGATCCTCTCCCGTCAGAACCTGGCACAGCAGGAGCGTACGCCAGAGCAGCTGGCGAACATCGCTCGCGGTGGTTACGTGCTGAAAGATTGCGCGGGCCAGCCAGAGCTGATCTTCATCGCCACCGGTTCTGAAGTTGAACTGGCTGTTGCCGCGTGGGAAAAACTGACTGCCGAAGGCGTGAAAGCACGCGTGGTTTCCATGCCGTCTACCGACGCGTTCGACAAGCAGGATGCCGCTTACCGTGAATCCGTTCTGCCTAAAGCGGTTTCCGCTCGCGTGGCAGTGGAAGCGGGTATCGCTGACTACTGGTTCAAATACGTGGGCCTGAACGGTGCCATCGTCGGTATGACCACCTTCGGTGAGTCTGCTCCGGCAGAGCTGCTGTTCGAAGAGTTCGGCTTCACCGTTGAGAACGTTGTCGCGAAAGCGAAAGAACTGCTGTAATTGCTTGTACGGTGCGGGCTGATGCCCTCACCCCGGCCCTCTCCCACGGGGAGAGGGTGCAAACACTAAAAACGGTAACCTTTCGGTTACCGTTTTGCTTTTCCCTCGGCGTAAATTATTCCACCTAAAATGTGACGCAAGTCATATAGCTCGCTTATTCATCTGGACAGACATTCCTTTTATTCCCCGATTCGCTTATTCTTGCTGAAGCGTTTCAGTCGATTAAATGTTCGACAATTGACCAATCAATCGCAGTTTGTGACAGCAAGGATTCCCCTTCGGGCGTAGCTGGATTACTCTTTCAGCCACCTCAAACTCAGGGATTGCTTTGCAGGAGATCTATGACCGTACGCGTAGCGATTAATGGCTTCGGTCGCATCGGACGTAATGTGGTTCGTGCTTTGTATGAATCCGGACGTCGGGCGGAAATAACCGTGGTGGCAATCAATGAACTGGCGGATGCTACGGGCATGGCGCATTTGTTGAAATATGACACCAGCCACGGACGCTTTGCCTGGGATGTTCGCCAGGAAAGAGATCAGCTTTTTGTGGGTGATGACGCTATTCGTGTGCTGCATGAGAACAGCATCTCCGGGCTACCCTGGCGTGAACTGGGTGTGGATGTGGTGCTTGACTGTACCGGTGTCTACGGCAACCGCGAACATGGCGAAGCGCATCTGGCTGCCGGCGCGAAAAAAGTCCTGTTTTCTCATCCCGGCAGTAACGACCTCGACGCGACCGTCGTGTTTGGCGTCAACCAGCATGAGCTGCAGGCCGAACACCGCATTGTTTCCAACGCCTCCTGTACCACTAACTGCATTATTCCGGTCATCAAACTGTTAGACGATGCGTATGGCATTGAATCCGGCACCGTGACCACGATTCACTCCGCCATGCACGATCAGCAGGTTATCGACGCCTACCATCCGGATTTACGACGCACTCGTGCGGCGAGCCAGTCAATCATTCCGGTGGATACAAAACTGGCGGCAGGGATCACCCGAATTTTTCCGCAGTTTAACGACCGGTTTGAAGCGATTGCCGTGCGTGTCCCAACGATTAACGTGACCGCGATCGACCTCAGCGTGACGGTGAAAAAACCGGTAAAAGCCTGTGAAGTCAACCTGTTGCTGCAAAAAGCGGCACAGGGGGCATTTCATGGTATAGTTGACTATACGGAATTACCGTTGGTCTCAGTAGATTTTAACCACGACCCGCACAGCGCCATCGTCGATGGCACGCAAACGAGAGTCAGTGGCGCACACCTTATCAAGACGCTGGTCTGGTGTGATAACGAATGGGGCTTTGCTAACCGAATGCTCGACACCACGTTAGCAATGGCCGCTCAAGGTTTCAGGTAAGACGCATTGTGCGTCTGCAAAACTTTAAGAATCAACGAGAGGATTCACCATGTCTGTAATTAAGATGACCGATCTGGATCTGGCTGGTAAACGCGTTTTCATCCGTGCCGATCTGAACGTACCGGTTAAAGATGGCAAAGTGACCAGCGACGCGCGTATCCGTGCATCTCTGCCAACCATCGAACTGGCTCTGAAGCAGGGCGCGAAAGTGATGGTCACCTCCCACCTGGGTCGTCCAACTGAAGGCGAGTACAACGAAGAGTTCTCTCTGCTGCCGGTTGTTAATTACCTGAAAGACAAACTGTCCAGCCCGGTTCGCCTGGTGAAAGATTACCTGGACGGCGTTGAAGTTGCTGCCGGTGAACTGGTTGTTCTGGAAAACGTTCGCTTCAACAAAGGCGAAAAGAAAGACGACGAAACCCTGTCCAAAAAATACGCTGCGCTGTGCGACGTATTCGTGATGGATGCCTTCGGTACGGCTCACCGTGCACAGGCGTCAACCCACGGTATCGGTAAATTCGCAGACGTAGCGTGTGCGGGTCCTCTGCTGGCTGACGAACTGGAAGCGCTGGGTAAAGCACTGAAAGAACCTGCTCGTCCAATGGTGGCTATCGTTGGTGGTTCTAAAGTTTCTACCAAACTGACCGTTCTGGATTCCCTGTCTAAAATCGCTGACCAGCTGATCGTTGGCGGTGGCATCGCGAACACCTTCGTTGCCGCTCAGGGCCACAACGTGGGTAAATCCCTGTACGAAGCAGACCTGGTTGACGAAGCTAAACGCCTGCTGACCACCTGCGATATCCCGGTGCCAACTGACGTTCGCGTAGCGACCGAGTTCTCCGAAACCGCAACCGCGACCCTGAAATCTGTAAACGACATCAAAGATGAAGAACAGATTCTGGACCTGGGCGACGTTTCTGCACAGAAACTGGCTGAAATCCTGAAAAACGCAAAAACTATCCTGTGGAACGGTCCTGTTGGCGTGTTCGAATTCCCGAACTTCCGCAAAGGTACTGAAATCGTTGCTAACGCTATCGCAGACAGCGAAGCGTTCTCTATCGCAGGCGGTGGTGACACCCTGGCAGCAATCGACCTGTTCGGTATCGCTGACAAAATCTCCTACATCTCCACTGGTGGCGGCGCATTCCTCGAATTCGTGGAAGGCAAAGTACTGCCAGCAGTAGCAATGCTCGAAGAGCGCGCTAAGAAGTAAGCCATTCAAGGGCAGGGAAACCTGCCCAATTTTCAGCGCGCTTTTAAGAGCTCGCACCTTTTCTAACGGCCGAAGATACAGGACTAAGCAACATGTCTAAAATTTTTGATTTCGTAAAACCTGGCGTTATCACTGGTGATGACGTACAGAAAGTGTTCCAGGTAGCTAAAGAAAACAACTTCGCTCTGCCAGCAGTTAACTGCGTGGGTACCGACTCCATCAACGCCGTACTGGAAACTGCTGCTAAAGTTAAAGCTCCAGTTATCGTTCAGTTCTCTAACGGCGGTGCTGCGTTCATCGCAGGTAAAGGCGTGAAGACTGACATTCCTCAGGGTGCTGCAATCCTGGGTGCTATCTCTGGTGCGCACCACGTACACCAGATGGCTGAACACTACGGTGTTCCAGTTATCCTGCACACTGACCACTGCGCGAAGAAACTGCTGCCGTGGATCGACGGTCTGCTGGATGCGGGTGAAAAACACTTCGCAGCTACCGGTAAGCCACTGTTCTCTTCTCACATGATCGACCTGTCTGAAGAGTCACTGCACGAAAACATCGAAATCTGCTCCAAATACCTGGCGCGCATGGCCAAAATGGGCATGACCCTGGAAATCGAACTGGGTTGCACCGGCGGTGAAGAAGACGGCGTGGACAACAGCCACATGGACGCTTCTGCACTGTACACCCAGCCAGAAGACGTTGATTACGCTTACACCGAGCTGAGCAAAATCAGCCCACGCTTCACCATTGCGGCGTCCTTCGGTAACGTACACGGCGTTTACAAACCAGGTAACGTGGTTCTGACCCCGACCATCCTGCGTGATTCTCAGGAATACGTTTCTAAGAAACACAACCTGCCGCACAACAGCCTGAACTTCGTCTTCCACGGCGGTTCCGGTTCTTCTGCTCAGGAAATCAAAGACTCCGTAAGCTACGGCGTAGTGAAAATGAACATCGATACCGACACCCAGTGGGCAACATGGGACGGTATCCTGCAGTACTACAAAACTAACGAAGCTTACCTGCAGGGTCAGCTGGGCAACCCGAAAGGCGAAGACCAGCCGAACAAGAAATACTACGATCCACGCGTATGGCTGCGCGCTGCCCAGACTTCTATGATTACTCGTCTGGAGCAGGCATTCAAAGAGCTGAACGCGGTAGACGTTCTGTAATTTGAGCTGCTAACAGCATCAGAAGGCCCGCAAATGCGGGCCTTTTTTTATGCTTTTTCAATACCCTGCCAGGCCGGTTTTTGTGATCTGTTTGGCAATACTTGCGCTTTTTGTTTACCCTTTACGGACCTGCCTGTCTCCATGGGGGATGGATTTTGTGTTTTGGTTTAACAAAAGGAAGAATAAATGGAACAACTCGATGTTGTAGACAGCATCAATAACGCCGGTAACTGGCTGGTGCGCAACCAGGCGCTGCTGCTGAGCTATGCCGTGAACATCGTCGCGGCGATTGCCATCATTATCGTCGGGATGATCGTGGCGCGTATTGTATCGAACGCGGTTAACCGCGTAATGCTGGCCCGTCACATTGACGCCACGGTGGCTGACTTCCTCTCCGCACTGGTGCGCTACGGTATTATCGCCTTTACGCTGATTGCGGCGCTGGGTCGGGTGGGTGTGCAGACCGCCTCCGTCATTGCCGTTCTAGGTGCCGCCGGTCTGGCCATTGGTCTGGCGCTGCAGGGCTCGCTTTCAAACCTGGCGGCAGGCGTTCTGCTGGTCACCTTCCGTCCGTTCCGCTCCGGCGAATACGTTGACCTTGGCGGCATTGCCGGGACCGTGCTGCAGGTGCAGATTTTCTCAACGACCATGCGTACCGTCGATGGCCGCATCGTGGTCGTGCCGAACGGGAAAATCATCGCGGGCAACATCATTAACTTCTCCCGTGAACCGGTGCGTCGTAACGAACTGATTATCAGCGTGGCGTACGACTCCGATATCGATCAGGTGAAGTCGCTGATCAGCAACATCATTGCGTCAGACGATCGCATTCTGAAAGACAAAGAGCAGACGGTTCGCCTGAACGAACTGGGCGCGTCCTCGATTAACTTCGTGGTGCGTATCTGGAGCAAGAGCAGCGATCTGCAAAACGTGTACTGGGACGTGCTGGAACGCATTAAGCGCGACTTCGACGCCAACGGCATCAGCTTCCCGTACCCGCAGATGGACGTAAACGTCAAAAAAGTTAAAGAAGCAGAATAACGTCACCCGTAGGCCCGGTAAGCGCTAGCGACACCGGGCTTTATTTTTATAAGCGCTGCTAATCCCCAATTAATATTATCCATTTCCTCTAATGTGATTCGCGCAGTATAGTCACCTTCCAGAACAATACTGTGAGAATTTCGTCATGTTATCCTATTACTTTCAAGGGCTTGCTTTAGGTGCGGCCATGATCCTTCCCCTCGGCCCGCAAAATGCATTCGTGATGAACCAGGGCATCCGCCGCCAGTATCATCTGATGATTGCCCTGCTGTGCGCGGTTAGCGATTTACTGCTGATCTGTGCCGGGATTTTTGGCGGCAGCGCATTGCTGATGCAGTCTCCCTGGCTACTGGCGCTGGTCACTTGGGGCGGCGTGGCGTTTCTGCTCTGGTATGGTTTTGGTGCCCTAAAAACGGCGATGAGCAGCAACCTCGAACTGGCGAGCGCGGAAGTCATGAAGCAGGGCCGCTGGAAGATTATCGTCACCATGCTGGCGGTCACCTGGCTTAATCCGCATGTTTATCTGGACACCTTCGTGGTGCTGGGCAGCCTGGGCGGACAGCTGGACGTTGAGCCGAAACGCTGGTTTGCGCTTGGCACGGTCAGCGCCTCTTTCCTCTGGTTCTTCGGTCTCGCCATTCTTGCCGCGTGGCTGGCACCTCGTCTGCGTACAGCCAAAGCCCAGCGCATCATTAATACGCTGGTGGGGCTGGTGATGTGGTTTATTGCTTTTCAGCTGGCAAAAGAGGGGATTCACCACGTTCAGGAATTGTTCAACTAATCCTTGTCTTATGGACAACTGAACAAGACCCGCTAAGCTTGCTGGCATGCGCCCTGTTAATGGGCACTCTTCGCAACATGGAGGAATAACAGTGAAGTTTAAGGTGATGGCCCTGGCGGCATTAGTAAGTTTTGGTGCGGTGTCGGTGCAGGCAAGTGAACTGCCGGATGGCCCGCACATCGTCACTTCAGGCACCGCAAGCGTGGACGCGGTACCCGATGTTGCAACGCTGGCAATTGAAGTCAATGTCGCTGCGAAAGATGCGGCATCTGCCAAGAAGCAGGCTGACGATCGTGTTGCGCAATACCTCTCTTTCCTCGAGCAGAACGGTGTTGGTAAAAAAGATATCAACTCCGCGAACCTGCGAACTCAACCTGATTACGACTACCAGAATGGCAAAAGCATCCTGAAAGGCTACCGCGCCGTGCGTACCGTTGAAGTGACCGTGCGTCAGCTGGATAAGCTTAACTCGCTGCTGGATGGCGCGCTGAAGGCGGGTCTGAACGAAATTCGTTCCGTGTCGCTGGGCGTTGCGCAACCGGAGAAATACAAAGACGAAGCGCGTAAAGCGGCGATTGATGATGCCATTCACCAGGCGGAACAGCTGGCTTCTGGCTTTAAGAGCAAGCTCGGCCCGGTTTACAGCGTGCGTTACCACGTCTCTAACTACCAGCCAAGCCCGATGGTACGGATGATGAAGGCTGATGCAGCCCCGGTTTCTGCTCAGGAAACTTACGAGCAACCAACCATTCAGTTCGACGATCAGGTGGATGTGGTCTTCCAGCTGGAGCCTGTTGCAGCACAGCCGAAACCGGCTCAGTAACCTGTAGGCCGGGTAAGGCGAAGCCGCCACCCGGCTTATTTTTTAATCCTGTCTCAGCACCTTGTGCCCAAACGCCAGCAGCGCGTCGGTGACGTTGCGCATCATGCGGCTTTCCGGCGCAAAACGGTGCCAGTAGAGCATCCGACGCTGATACAGCCCCGGCGTTAAGTCAATCAGCTCACCGCTTTTCAACTCTTTCTCAATCTGCAGATGCGGGATCATGCAGCAGGTGGTGCCCTGACGCGCAAGCTGCACAAAGGCTTCAGACGAGTTAACGATATGGCACGGCACGCTGCCCGGCGGCAGATCGAAGTTTTGCTGCAGGAACGCCTGATGCATATCGTCCAGATGGTCGAACGCGACGGCGGGCGCTTTCAGCAGCGCGGCGCGGGTGACGCCGTTCGGGAAGTAGCGCTCGGCGAAGGCTTTTGAACCCACAAACAGGTAGTCCAGCGCACCCAGCTGATCGACAAGACAGCTTGGCAGCGCCTGAGGCTGGATACTGACTGCCCCAACCACTTCACCGCGACGCAGGCGTTCCTGGGTACGGGTTTCATCTTCAACCTGTAAGTTCAGGCGGATAGGGGAGTCCGCTAATACCGGCGCCAGGGCCGGCAGCAGCCAGGTCGCCAGACTGTCGGCGTTGACCGCCAGAGAGAGCAGCAGCGGCGTAGAGCCCGTTTGTTCGTCACCCAGCCACTCGTCTTCCAGCAGTTCAACCTGGCGCAGCAGGGCGAGGAGCTTTTGCCCCTGCTCGGTTGGACGTGGCGGCACGGTACGCACCAGCAGCGGCTGGCCGAACATGTTTTCAAGCTGTTTGATACGCTGTGATACGGCGGACTGGGTGATGCAAAGCTTTTGCGCCGCGCGCTCAAAACCGCGTTCACGGATAACTGCATCAAGTGCCTGTAGTGTTCTGTAGTCCGGACGTTTCATTGCTCTGGCTGGCTCCTTAATTTTGCTTATTCTGCACTATGACACAATTTTCCCTTCGTGGCAGACGAATTCCATTCGACGTGTTCTATAATGCGCCCTGAGTTTTCACACCACAGGCAAAACGATCATGACGCAGGATGAACTGAAAAAAGCAGTAGGATGGGCCGCTCTCCAGTACGTACAGCCGGGTACCATTGTCGGTGTCGGTACGGGATCAACCGCGGCACACTTTATCGATGCGCTGGGTACGATGAAGGGGCAAATCGAGGGCGCGGTTTCCAGCTCTGATGCTTCCACGGAAAAGCTGAAAAGCCTCGGCATTACCGTTTTCGATCTCAACGAAGTGGATCGTCTGGGGATTTACGTTGATGGCGCGGATGAAATCAACGGCCACATGCAGATGATCAAAGGCGGCGGCGCGGCGCTGACGCGCGAAAAAATCATCGCCTCCGTTGCGGACAAGTTTATCTGCATCGCGGATGCCTCCAAGCAGGTCGACATTCTGGGTAACTTCCCGCTGCCGGTCGAAGTGATCCCGATGGCGCGTAGCGCGGTTGCCCGTCAGCTGGTGAAGCTGGGCGGTCGTCCGGAATATCGCCAGGGCGTCGTCACCGACAACGGTAACGTGATCCTCGACGTTCACGGTCTGGAAATTCTCGACGCGATTGCGCTGGAAAATGCCATCAACGCTATCCCAGGCGTAGTGACCGTAGGGCTATTCGCCAACCGTGGCGCGGATGTGGCGCTGATCGGCACCGCTGACGGCGTGAAAACCATCGTAAAATGATCTGACGGGGGGAGTCCTCCCCCCGCTAAAAAATTTTTGAAAAGCTAAATTCGGTGACTTGTGTCACGTTTTTCAGCCTCTTTTGCCGATCCTGCCACGTTTGTAAATTTCCATAGCATTTTCCTCTGACATTTTGCCCTGGATGACTTTTCTTCAGAGTGCCGACGCAAACGTTCATATTGCTGCAATAGTTTTTTTTGATATGTTGGCTACAGCGGATTCATATCCAGCACAACATCAGTTCAGACAAAAACAGGGTCGGGGAAATGGCAAAGGTATCACTGGAGAAAGACAAGATTAAATTCCTGCTGGTCGAGGGCGTGCATCAAAAAGCAATCGATAGCCTTCGTGCGGCAGGTTACACCAACATCGAATTTCACAAAGGCGCGCTCGATACCGAAGAGCTGAAAGCGTCCATCCGTGATGCCCACTTCATTGGCCTGCGATCCCGTACTCATCTGACTGAAGACGTTATTGCCGCGGCGGAAAAGCTGGTGGCTATCGGCTGCTTCTGCATCGGTACCAACCAGGTTGACCTGAGTGCTGCCGCCAAACGCGGTATTCCCGTCTTCAACGCCCCGTTCTCCAACACCCGTTCCGTGGCGGAGCTGGTGATTGGCGAACTGCTGCTGCTGCTGCGCGGCATTCCAGAAGCGAACGCCAAGGCGCACCGCGGCGTGTGGAACAAGCTGGCGTCTGGCTCTTTCGAAGCGCGTGGTAAAAAGCTGGGGATTATCGGCTACGGCCACATCGGTACGCAGCTCGGTATTCTGGCGGAATCCCTGGGTATGCACGTGTTTTTCTACGATATCGAAAGCAAGCTGCCGCTGGGCAATGCGACCCAGGTTCAACACCTTTCTGACCTGCTGAACATGAGCGACGTGGTGAGCCTGCACGTGCCGGAAAATGCCTCCACCAAAAACATGATGGGCGCGGAAGAGCTGGCGCTGATGAAGCCGGGCTCGCTGCTGATTAACGCCGCGCGCGGCACGGTTGTCGATATCCCGGCACTGGCGGATGCGCTGAAGCGTAAGCATCTGGCGGGCGCGGCCATCGACGTATTCCCGACGGAGCCAGCCACCAACAGCGATCCGTTTACCTCTCCGCTGTGCGAGTTCGACAACGTGATCCTGACGCCACACATCGGCGGTTCGACCCAGGAAGCGCAGGAGAATATCGGTCTGGAAGTGGCGGGTAAGCTGAGCAAATACTCCGACAACGGCTCTACGCTCTCTGCCGTGAACTTCCCGGAAGTGTCTCTGCCGCTGCACGGTGGTCGTCGTCTGCTGCACATCCACGAAAACCGTCCGGGCGTGCTGACCGCGATCAACCAGATCTTTGCCGAGCAGGGCGTCAACATTGCCGCGCAGTATCTGCAAACAAACTCGCAGATGGGCTACGTGGTCATTGATATCGAAGCGGATGACGATGTTGCCGAGAAAGCGCTGCTGAGCATGAAGTCTATTGCGGGGACGATTCGCGCGCGTCTGCTGTACTGATGGTGCGAGGTAAATGCAAAACGGTAACGATAGTTACCGTTTTTTATGTTTTCACCCTCTCCCTGTGGGAGAGGGCCGGGGTGAGGACATCTGGCCGCACGCCTGGTTCACCACTCCCACAACTTCGATGGCGTCACTACCGCCGGCAACGGCACATCCCACTTCTCCACCGGCAACGCCTCCACGCCCTGACAATCATGCGCGTAACCCACCGGCTGCAACCCGTACTGCTGCCAGTTTTGCAGCGTCCGGTCGTAAAAACCGCCGCCCATCCCTAAACGCTGGCCCTGTTCATCAAACGCCACCAGCGGCGTAATCAGCACATCCAGCTGTGACAGCGGCAGCACGTCGCGCACGTCAAGTTTCGGCTCGGTGATTTTCAGGCGATTCACCACCAGCTCGCTGTGCGGGTGGTAGTGCAGAAACAGCAGATTACCGTCGCTGAACGGGTGCAGCACCGGCAGATAAACCTTCTTCCCGGCACGCCAGAGTTGTTCTATCAGCGGTTGGGTATCCAGCTCTCCATCAAACGACAGAAACAGCGCAACGGTGTGCGCCATCACGACAGGGGGATACGCCATCATACGGGCGGCGGCCTGCTGGGCAAAATGCGCTTGCTGATCGGAGGTTAACGCACGGCGGCGCTGGCGAATTAACTGACGGATATCCTGGCGTGAAGCGGAAACTTCAGGGAATTGAGTCATGGTAATCGGTAGAAGAAAAGAGTGGGAATCTCCGAGATGCCGCCGCAGGCTGTAACCCTTGAACCCTTGGTTCAAGGTGAATGTGTCGTCATAGTTTTAAGGCTTCTCGGACGGACCGAGCATGCTCACCAACCATGGAGCGCCACATTCTTGTGGTATGAAATATCGGCTCAGGGGACTGGCCCGCTTGCGAACATCTCAGAGAAATTTTGTCTTCACAGTTACTCTACCATAGTCAACTGAGAAGTGTTATTCAAACTTTGGTCCCGGTCTTTCGGGATTGCGACCTTGATCAAGCAATGCCTGTTCTATGGTCTGCTGGAGCATTTTAATGCGCTGCTCCATGCTTGCCGCGTAGTCGCGGGTCTTCGCTTTTTCCTGAGTCAGTTCATAGCTGATGTTCAACGCGGCGATGAAAACCAGCTGCTCAGTATTTGTGACTCTAGTGCGTTCTTTTAGATCTTGCAACCGCTGATTCAAATCGTCCGCTGCCTGATTCAAAGCATCCCTTTGTTCAGGCGGACAATTCACTCGCAGTGAACGGCCAAAAATCTGGAGATCGACGGGTTGTGCAGACATGCCACCTTCCTGCTGATTGACTGCGCTGCCTTCGCTTACTGCCCCGGGGGCTGCGAAGGGGCGACACTATAGCTACCCTGATGTGAAGATACAAGCCCTTTTCTGGTATCACCAGGGTCCAAAGTGGTAGCATATCATGAAACTTCCCCCCTTTGATGACGAATGCTCATGTCTATACAGAACGAAATGCCTGGTTACAAGGATTTAAACCAGTTACTGAACCAGCAGGGAGTCGGTTTAACCCCTGCCGAAATGCACGGTCTGATCAGTGGCATGCTGTGCGGCGGAAACAGCGACAGCTCATGGCAGCCGCTGATCCACGACCTCACGAATGAAGGGCTGGCGTTTGGTCACGAGCTGGCGGAAGCGCTGCGTAAAATGCACGCCGCAACCAGCGATTCGCTGGAAGACGATGGCTTCCTTTTTCAGCTTTATCTGCCTGAAGGCGACGACGTCAGCGTGTTCGATCGCGCCGATGCGCTGGCCGGCTGGGTAAACCACTATCTGCTGGGGCTGGGCGTGACGCAGCCTAAACTGGATAAAGTGACCGGTGAAGCAGGTGAAGCAATCGACGACCTGCGCAACATTGCCCAGCTTGGCTACGATGAAGACGAAGACCAGGAAGAGCTGGAAATGTCTCTTGAAGAGATTATTGAGTACGTGCGCGTGGCGGCACTGCTGTGCCACGACAACTTCACGCGCTCACAGCCGACCGCGCCGGAAGTCCGCAAGCCAACCTTACATTAAGAAAAATAACGCACAGGAGGGTGTCATGGTTATCTCGAGTCAAGAGTATTCGCGCCGCCGTCAGGCGCTGCTGGCAACAATGCAGCCGGGCAGCGCCGCGCTGATTTTTGCTGCGCCCGAAGTCACGCGCAGCGCCGACAGCGAATATCCCTATCGCCAGAGCAGCGATTTCTGGTACTTCACCGGCTTTAACGAGCCGGAAGCGGTGCTGGTGCTGATTAAGAGCAATGACACCCACAACCACAGCGTGATTTTCAACCGCGTAAGAGACTTAACCGCTGAAATCTGGTTTGGCCGCCGCTTAGGCCAGGAAGCCGCACCGGCGAAGCTGGGCGTTGACCGCGCGCTGGCGTTTAGCGAAATCAACCAGCAGCTCTATCAGTTGCTTAACGGCCTCGACGTGCTCTATCACGCGCAGGGCGAATATGCGTACGCCGATGAGATTGTTTTCACCGCGCTGGATAAGCTGCGCAAAGGCTCGCGCCAGAATCTGTCCGCGCCGGCCACGCTGACGGACTGGCGTCCGGTGGTGCATGAGATGCGCCTGTTCAAGTCAGAAGAAGAGCTGAATTTGATGCGCCGTGCGGGCGAAATCAGCGCCCTGGCGCACACCCGCGCCATGGAGAAGTGCCGTCCCGGGCTGTTCGAATACCAGCTGGAGGGCGAAATTCACCACGAATTTAACCGCCACGGCGCGCGTTATCCCTCCTACAACACCATCGTTGGCGGCGGGGAAAACGGCTGCATTCTGCACTACACCGAAAACGAAAGCGCTTTGCGCGACGGCGATCTGGTGCTGATTGACGCCGGTTGCGAATTTCAGGGCTACGCGGGGGATATCACCCGTACTTTCCCGGTGAACGGTAAATTCTCACCGGCACAGCGCGCGATTTACGACATCGTTCTCGACTCGCTTGAGACGGCGCTCAGGCTGTATCGTCCCGGAACGTCCATGCAGGAAGTGACCGGTGAAGTGGTGCGCATCATGATTACCGGTCTGGTCAGGCTCGGGATCCTGAAAGGGGATGTCGACACCCTGATTGCTGAGAATGCGCATCGACCGTATTTTATGCACGGCCTGAGCCACTGGCTGGGGCTGGATGTACATGACGTTGGCGCGTACGGCACGGACCGTTCGCGCGTGCTGGAGCCGGGCATGGTGTTAACCGTGGAGCCGGGGCTGTATATCGCGCCGGATGCCGACGTGCCTGAAGAGTACCGCGGGATTGGCATTCGTATTGAAGACGACATCGTTATTACCGAAACCGGTAACGAAAACCTGACCGCGAGCGTCGTGAAAAATGCTGACGATATCGAGGCGCTGATGGCAGCGGCACGCGTATGAGCGTGATTATCGTTGGCGGCGGTATGACCGGGGCCACGCTGGCGCTGGCCATTTCGCATTTGACGAAAGGCCTGCTTCCGGTGCACCTGGTGGAAGCCGTCGCGCCGCAGGCGAAGAATCATCCCGGTTTTGATTCCCGCGCCATTGCCCTGGCACAGGGTACCTGTCAGCAGCTATCCCGCATTGGCATCTGGCAGGCCATTGCCGACTGCGCCACGGCAATTCACACCGTTCACGTCAGCGATCGCGGCCATGCTGGCTTTGTCACGCTGGACGCGCAGGATTACCGAATTGATGCCCTGGGTCAGGTTGTTGAGCTGCACGACGTCGGATTGCGTCTGTTCCGCCTGCTCCAGGATGCGCCGGGCGTCACGCTGCATTGTCCTGCGTGCGTCGCCAGCGTGAGCCGCAGCGAGGCGTCGGTCAGCGTAACGCTGGAAAACGGCACCGTCCTTGAAGGCCAGCTTCTGGTCGCCGCGGACGGTTCGCGCTCATCGCTCGGCGCCCAGTGTGGCGTGGAGTGGCGTCAGCAGCCTTACGGGCAGGTTGCGGTCATTGCGAACGTCTCTACCGCAGCAGAACACCACGGCAGGGCGTTTGAACGCTTTACGCAGCACGGTCCGCTGGCCATGCTGCCGATGTCGGACGGGCGCTGTTCCCTCGTCTGGTGTCACCCGCAGGATAAGGCTGAAGAGGTTAAAGCCTGGTCAGACGAACGTTTTTGTACCGAGCTGCAAAAAGCCTTTGGCTGGCGGCTGGGGCGTATTACCCATGCTGGCCAGCGGGCGGTCTACCCGCTTTCGCTGACGACAGCCTCTCAGTCCATCTCCCATCGTCTGGCGCTTGTCGGTAATGCCGCGCAGACGCTGCACCCCATCGCGGGGCAAGGGTTCAACCTTGGTCTGCGGGATGTCATGAGCCTGGCGGAAACCCTTTCGCAGGCGTGGGGCGAGCAAAAAGACTGTGGCGCATACCCTGTACTCAGCCATTACCAGAAGCGACGTCAGGCCGATAAAGAGGCGACAATCGGCGTTACCGACGGCTTAGTCCATCTCTTTGCCAATCGCTGGGCGCCGCTGGTTGCAGGTCGCAACCTCGGGCTGATGGCGATGGAATTATTCATTCCGGCACGTGACGTGCTGGCGCAGCGGACTCTTGGTTGGGTCGCGCGTTAAGGAGTTATCACCGTGCAAAATGTTGATGTCGCCATCGTTGGCGGCGGTATGGTCGGACTGGCGCTGGCCTGTGGTTTACAGGGCAGCGGCCTGCGCGTGGCGGTGCTGGAGCAAAAGCAGCCTCAGCCCGTTGCACCAGATGCTCCGCCGGAACTCCGCGTCTCGGCGATCAATGCCGCCAGCGAGAAATTGCTGACGCACCTTGGCGTCTGGGCAGATATTGTGGCGCAGCGCGCCAGCTGCTATCACGGCATGGAGGTGTGGGATAAAGACAGCTTTGGTCATATTGCTTTTGATGATGAAAGCATGGGCTATAGCCATCTGGGTCATATCATCGAAAACGCGGTGATCCACCACGCGCTGTGGCAGAAAGCACAGCAGTGCAGCGATGTGACCCTGATTGCGCCTGCGCAGATCCAGCAGGTGGCATGGGGTGAAAACGAGGCGTTTATCACCTTACAAAGCGGCGACATGCTGACCGCGCGTCTGGTGGTCGGTGCTGACGGTGCCAACTCCTGGCTGCGGAATAAAGCCGATATCCCGCTGACCTTCTGGGATTACCGCCATCATGCTCTGGTGGCAACAATCCGCACCGAGGAGCCGCACGGCGGCGTGGCGCGGCAGATTTTCCACAACGACGGCATTCTGGCGTTCCTGCCGCTTTCCGATCCGCACCTGTGCTCGATTGTCTGGTCCCTGGTACCGGAAAAAGCCCAGCTGATGCAGGAGGCGACGCCGGACGCCTTTAACCAGGCGCTGTGCGTGGCGTTTGATAACCGCCTTGGCCTGTGCACGCTTGAAAGCGAGCGTCAGGTATTCCCGCTAACCGGCCGCTACGCGCGTCAGTTTGCCGCGCACCGTCTGGCGCTGGTGGGGGATGCGGCGCATACCATTCATCCGCTGGCCGGGCAGGGCGTTAACCTTGGCTTTATGGACGCGGCGGAGCTGGTTGAGGAGCTGCGTCGCCTGCACCGCGAAGGCAAAGATATCGGTCAGCATCTGTATCTGCGTCGCTACGAACGCAGCCGCAAGCACAGCGCGGCGATGATGCTGGCGGGCATGCAGGGCTTCCGCGAGCTGTTTGCCGGGGCGAATCCGGCGAAAAAACTGCTGCGCGACATTGGCCTCAAGCTGGCCGACACCCTTCCGGGTGTTAAACCTCAACTCCTCCGTCAGGCGATGGGTCTTAACGACCTGCCGGACTGGCTACGTTAATTTAGACCCCTGTCACACTTTATTTTCCCGGCCTCTGCGCCGGGGAAATCCCCTCGTTTGAAATATTCTAATTTCACGTCATTTTTCGCATTAGATAATCTAATGTCGTGTTTTTCTCGTTACGGAAATTCGGCCCGTTTTTCCGCACGAAATATCACCATGTGCTAAATCCTGTTAGATCATTGTTAATTTTGTGCGGGGTTAATCGCATTTTTCCAGTGAATAACTCTGTAGGCTTTTTAGCGTTCTTTAGTCATAAGCTAATGTGATGACCCGTTTTACCTTATGGTTAACCGCCGGTTTCGGTGGTAAGTTCAGGTAAAAGAGAACGTTTGCGTCGGCATTCGGGAACGAGGCCGATACCGGGTTTCACGGTGAATTTTTCAACGAGGACAAGATGGCTCAACAGACTCCTTTGTACGAACAACACGTGTTATGCGGCGCCCGCATGGTGGACTTCCACGGCTGGATGATGCCGCTGCACTACGGCTCGCAGATTGATGAGCACCACGCGGTGCGCACCGATGCCGGTATGTTCGACGTGTCCCACATGACGATTGTCGATCTGCGCGGTAGCCGCACCCGGGAGTTTTTGCGTTATCTGCTGGCAAATGACGTCGCCAAACTGAAGACGCCGGGTAAAGCGCTCTATACCGGCATGCTGAACGCCTCGGGCGGCGTGATTGATGACCTTATCGTCTATTACTTCACTGAAGATTTCTTCCGCCTCGTTGTAAACTCCGCCACCCGCGAAAAAGACCTCTCCTGGATCACCCAACACGCCGAACCTTATGCCATCGACATCACCGTTCGTGACGATCTGTCGCTGATCGCCGTGCAGGGGCCGAACGCGCAGGCGAAAGCCGCGTCTCTGTTTAACGACGAGCAGCGCAAAGCAACCGAAGGCATGAAACCGTTCTTCGGCGTGCAGGCGGGCGATCTGTTTATCGCCACCACCGGCTACACCGGTGAAGCGGGCTACGAAATTGCCATGCCGAACGAGAAGGCCGCTGATTTCTGGCGTGCGCTGGTGGAAGCGGGCGTGAAGCCTGCGGGTCTGGGCGCGCGCGATACGCTGCGTCTGGAAGCGGGGATGAACCTCTACGGTCAGGAGATGGATGAAGGCGTCTCTCCGCTGGCCGCCAATATGGGCTGGACCATCGCATGGGAACCGGCTGACCGCGACTTTATTGGCCGTGAAGCGCTGGAGATGCAGCGCGAGAAGGGCACTGAACAGCTGGTGGGGCTGGTGATGACCGAGAAGGGCGTGCTGCGCGGTGAACTGCCGGTGCGTTTTACCGATGCCGACGGCAATCCTCGTGAAGGCGTGATCACCAGCGGTACCTTCTCCCCAACGCTGGGCTACAGTATTGCACTGGCACGCGTGCCGGCGGGTATTGGCGAAACGGCGGTGGTGCAAATCCGCAACCGCGAAATGCCGGTCAACGTGACCAAACCGATTTTTGTTCGCGCCGGTAAGCCGGTCGCCTAATCATTTTTATCAGGAGAACTTCAATGAGCAATGTGCCAGCAGAACTGAAATACAGCAAAGAACACGAGTGGCTGCGCAAAGAGGCGGACGGCACTTACACCGTAGGGATCACCGAGCACGCGCAAGAGCTGCTGGGCGACATGGTGTTTGTTGACCTGCCTGAAGTAGGCGCAACCGTTAGCGCGGGCGACGACTGCGCCGTGGCGGAGTCCGTAAAAGCGGCATCCGACATCTACGCACCGGTTAGCGGTGAAATTGTCGCCGTCAACGACGCGCTGAGCGACTCCCCGGAACTGGTCAACAGCGAGCCTTATGAAGGCGGCTGGATCTTCAAGATCAAAGCCAGCGACGAATCTCAGGTTGCCGCGCTGCTGGATGCGACCGCGTACGAAGCCCTGTTAGAAGACGAGTAATTGTTAATCCCCCTCTCCCTTTGGGAGAGGGCAGGGGTGAGGGTGCCCATCTTCCCCTCACCCTAACCCTCTCCCAGAGGGAGAGGGAACTTAAATTCACTGCACGTTTCAGGAACCATCGCTCATGACACAGACTTTAAGCCAGCTTGAAAACCGTGGCGCCTTCATTGAACGTCACATTGGGCCGGATGCCCAGCAACAGCAGGAGATGCTGAAGACAGTTGGCGCGGATTCATTAAACGCACTGATCGGCCAGATTGTGCCAAAAGACATCCAGCTTGCCACGCCGCCTCAGGTGGGGGAAGCCACTACGGAATTCGCCGCGCTGGCGGAGCTGAAGGCTATCGCAGGCCTGAACAAGCGCTATAAGTCTTACATTGGCATGGGCTACACCAACGTACAGTTGCCGCCGGTTATCCTGCGCAACATGCTGGAAAACCCGGGCTGGTACACCGCTTACACCCCGTATCAGCCAGAAGTGTCTCAGGGCCGTCTGGAAGCGCTGCTGAACTTCCAGCAGGTGACGCTGGATCTGACCGGTATGGACATCGCCTCCGCCTCGCTGCTGGATGAAGCCACCGCTGCCGCCGAAGCAATGGCGATGGCTAAGCGCGTGAGCAAGCTGAAAAATGCCAACCGCTTCTTCGTGGCGGCGGACGTGCATCCCCAGACGCTGGACGTGGTGCGCACCCGCGCAGAGACCTTCGGCTTTGACGTGATTGTCGACGACGCTGACAAAGTGCTGGATCACCAGGACGTCTTCGGCGTGCTGCTTCAGCAGGTAGGAACGACGGGTGAAGTACACGACTACGGCACGCTGATTGCCGAGCTGAAGTCCCGCAAAGTGGTTGTCAGCGTTGCCGCCGATTTTATGGCGCTGGTGCTGCTGACGGCGCCGGGCAAACAGGGCGCGGATATTGTCTTTGGTTCAGCGCAACGCTTCGGCGTGCCGATGGGCTACGGCGGCCCGCACGCGGCGTTCTTCGGCGCGAAAGATGAATTCAAACGCTCCATGCCCGGTCGTATTATCGGCGTCTCAAAAGATGCTGCCGGTAACACCGCGCTGCGCATGGCGATGCAGACTCGCGAGCAGCACATTCGCCGCGAGAAAGCGAACTCCAACATCTGTACCTCTCAGGTGCTGCTGGCAAACATCGCCAGCCTGTACGCCGTGTTCCACGGCCCGGCTGGCCTGAAGCGCATTGCCAGCCGCATTCACCGCCTGGCCGATATTCTGGCCTGCGGTCTGCAGCAGAAAGGTCTTAAGCTGCGCCATGCCCACTACTTCGACACCCTGTGTGTGGACGTGGCGGACAAAGCGGCCGTGCTGGCGCGCGCGAATGCGGCAGAGATCAACCTGCGCAGCGACATCCACAACGCCGTCGGCATTACGCTGGATGAAAGTACCACCCGCGACGATATCCTGAACCTGTTCAGCGTGCTGCTGGGTGATGCGCACGGTCTGGACGTTGACGCGCTCGACAAAGAGGTCGCGCTCGACAGCCGCTCCATTCAGGAAAGCATGCTGCGCAATGACGCGATCCTGACGCATCCGGTCTTTAATCGCTATCACAGCGAAACCGAGATGATGCGCTACATGCACTCTCTGGAGCGCAAGGATCTGGCGCTGAACCAGGCGATGATCCCGCTGGGCTCCTGCACCATGAAGCTGAACGCCGCGGCAGAGATGATCCCGATCACCTGGCCTGAATTCTCCGAGCTGCACCCGTTCTGCCCGCCAGAGCAGGCGGAAGGTTATCACATGATGATCAATCAGCTTTCCGACTGGCTGGTGAAATTGACCGGTTATGACGCGCTCTGCATGCAGCCGAACTCTGGCGCGCAGGGCGAGTACGCGGGCCTGCTGGCGATCCGTCATTACCATGAAAGCCGCAACGAAGGTCACCGCGATATCTGCCTGATCCCAAGCTCTGCCCACGGTACCAACCCGGCCTCTGCCCAGATGGCGGGTATGGAAGTGGTGGTCGTTGCGTGCGATAAGAACGGCAACATCGATCTAGCCGACCTGCGTGCGAAAGCCGAGCAGGCGGGCGACAAGCTCTCCTGCATCATGGTGACCTACCCGTCTACCCACGGCGTGTACGAAGAGACCATCCGAGAAGTGTGTGAAGTGGTGCACCAGTTTGGCGGTCAGGTATACCTCGACGGCGCAAACATGAACGCTCAGGTGGGCATTACCTCTCCGGGCTTTATCGGCGCGGACGTGTCGCACCTGAACCTGCACAAAACTTTCTGCATCCCGCACGGCGGCGGCGGCCCTGGCATGGGCCCAATCGGCGTGAAAGCGCACCTGGCACCGTTTGTTCCAGGCCACAGCGTGGTGCAGATTGAAGGCATGCTGACCCGTCAGGGCGCGGTCTCTGCGGCACCGTTCGGTAGCGCCTCTATCCTGCCAATCAGCTGGATGTACATCCGCATGATGGGCGCGGAAGGGCTGAAGCAGGCGAGCCAGGTGGCGATCCTGAACGCCAACTATATTGCGACTCGCCTGAAGTCCGCCTTCCCGGTGCTCTATACCGGCCGCGACGGTCGCGTGGCGCACGAGTGCATCCTCGATATTCGTCCGCTGAAAGAGCAGACCGGCATTAGCGAGCTGGATATTGCCAAGCGTCTGATCGACTACGGCTTCCACGCGCCAACCATGTCGTTCCCGGTTGCGGGTACGCTGATGGTGGAGCCAACGGAATCTGAAAGCAAAGCCGAGCTGGACCGCTTTATCGACGCGATGCTGGCCATCCGCATGGAGATCGATCGCGTGCAGGACGGCGAGTGGACGCTGGAAGATAATCCGCTGGTTAACGCCCCGCACACCCAGCACGAAATGGTGGCAGAGTGGAACCACGGCTATTCCCGCGAGCTGGCGGTCTTCCCGGCAGGCGTGGCAAACAAATACTGGCCGACCGTGAAGCGTCTCGATGACGTCTACGGCGACCGTAACCTGTTCTGCTCCTGCGTACCGATGAGCGAATACCAGTAATATTGCTGATGTAGTAACGTAGGCCGGGTAAGGCGAAGCCGCCACCCGGCTTTTTTATTGGGAGAAACGAATGGCAATTGCACTGGTCACCGGCGCGAGCCGGGGCATTGGGAAAGCCACCGCGCTGCAGCTGGCGCGCGAAGGCTACACCGTGGCGGTGAACTATCATCACAACATTAAAGCCGCGACGGATGTCATCAAGCAGATTGTGGATGCGGGGGGTAAAGCGTTTGCCGTCCGCGCGGATATCAGTGATGAAGCCCAGGTGCTGGCGATGTTTGACAGCCTCGATCGTGAAGGCGAGCCGCTTCGTGCGCTGGTCAATAATGCGGGCATTCTGTTTGAGCAATCCACTATCGAGAATCTCTCCGCTGAGCGCATTAACCGCGTTCTGGCGACCAACGTCACGGGCTACTTTCTCTGCTGTCGGGAAGCGGTAAAACGCATGTCCTTCAAACATGGCGGCAAGGGTGGGGCGATAGTGAACGTCTCTTCCGCGGCGTCGCGTCTGGGCGCGCCGGGTGAATATGTGGATTATGCCGCGTCCAAGGGGGCGGTGGATTCGCTGACAACCGGGCTATCGCTGGAGGTGGCGGCGCAGGGCATTCGTGTCAACTGCGTACGTCCGGGGCTGATTTATACCGATATTCATGCGTCCGGCGGAGAGCCGGGGCGGGTGGATCGCGTTAAGTCGCTGCTGCCGATGCAGCGCGGCGGCCAGCCGGAAGAGGTGGCGCAGGCGATTGTCTGGCTGCTGAGCGAGAAGGCGTCGTACGTAACGGGCAGTTTTTTAGAGTTGGCCGGTGGGAAATAAGCCGGGTGGCGGCTTCGCCTTACCCGGCCTACTGTTCGTGTAGGCCCGGTAAGCGCAGCGCCACCGGGCAAAAAAATTACAGCGCCTCGCCGTTGCTGGCAATCACTTCCTTATACCAATTAAAGCTCTTCTTACGCGAACGCGACATGTCGCCCGTGCCGTCGTCGTGCTTGTTCACGTAGATAAAGCCGTAGCGCTTGCTGTACTGGCCGGTGGTGAACGACACGCAGTCGATGCAGCCCCACGGCGTATAGCCCATCAGATCCACGCCATCGTGCGTGACGGCTTTGATCATCTCTTCCACGTGGGCACGCAGGTAGTCGATGCGATAGTCGTCGTTGATGCTGCCGTCTTCTTCCACCTTATCGTAGGCGCCGAACCCGTTTTCCACGATAAACAGCGGCTTCTGATAGCGTTCGTACAGTTCACACAGGGCATAACGCAGGCCCACCGGGTCAATCTGCCAGCCCCAGTCGGACGCCTTCACGTGCGGGTTCGGCACGCTGCCTTCGAAGCCGGAAATGGCATCGCCGGTACCGCCTTCTGCTTTCACCGCGTTGGTCATGTAGTAGCTGAAACCTAAGTAGTCGCAGGTACCTTCACGCAGGATCTGCTCGTCGCCTGCCTCCATTTTGATGGAGAAGCCGCGGCGCTCCCACTCGTTCAGCACGTAGGACGGGTAGTAACCACGCAGCTGGACGTCGGTAAAGACATAGCGCTCGCGCATGGATTCCTGGGCGAACATCACGTCTTCCGGTTTGCAGGAGAACGGATAGAGCGCCACCATCGCCAGCATGCAGCCGACTTTCATCTCCGGATTGATGCGGCGCCCAGCCTTCACCGCAAGGGCGCTGGCCACAAACTGGTGGTGCAGGACCTGGTACATGGTCTCTTCCGGATTGTCATGTTCGGTATAGACCACGCCCGAGCAGCAGTAACCGAACAGCGGCGCGCGCCAGTTACGCTGGTTATTGATTTCGTTGAAGGTCATCCAGTATTTGACCTTGTTTTTGTAGCGCTCGAAGACCACTTCCGCGAAGCGCACAAAGAAATCGACCACTTTACGGTTGGTCCAGCTACCGTACTCCTGCACCAGGTGCAGCGGCATTTCGAAGTGGGAGAGGGTGATCACCGGTTCGATGTTGTACTTCAGCAGCTCGTCGAACATGTCGTCGTAAAACTTCAGACCCTCTTCGTTTGGCTGCGTTTCGTCACCTTTCGGGAAGATGCGCGTCCAGGCGATAGAGGTGCGGAAGCATTTGAAACCCATCTCGGCAAACAGCTTGATGTCTTCTTTATAGTGGCCGTGGAAGTCGATGGCCTCGTGGTTTGGGTAGTATTTACCCGGCACTACTTCCTGCGTGATTTCGCGCGGCACGCCGTGCGCGCCGCCGGTCAATACGTCGCAAATGCTTGGCCCTTTGCCGCCTTTGTTCCAGCCGCCTTCAACCTGGTGAGCCGCAACCGCGCCGCCCCATAAAAAATCTTTTGGTAAGGTCAATTTTTTCATCGCTGCTATTCTCAATAAATGGCTTATTGGCATCGAGTCTAGCAAAGCGAAATTAAATGTCACGATATAACAATTCACAGGAAATGTGATTTGTTACATCAAAAAAACAGGGTGTTTTATTCTGTGAGTTTCTTCGCCAGCTTACGTCCGAGAGATTCCAGAATATAAATGACGGGAATTTGCGTGGTGATGTCGTAGACGCCTGCAATACGCGTCTGAGGAACGTGCCAGGAGAGATTAAAATCCGCCAGTTTTGCGAGACGCGAGTGCTCGTGGCTGGTAATGGAGAGCACCTTGCAGTGATGCAGGCTGAACTGGCTGGCGAAGCGCAGGATCTCCTCGGTCTCGCCCGAGACGGAGAGCACAATCGCCAGCGCATTTTTCGCCATATCATTGGTGACCGGAAAATAAGGATCATCAATATGGTTACTGAATTTCCCGATATTAGAAAAGAAGCGTGCGCCATATTTTGCCAGCGAACCCGATGTTCCGGCACCGACAAATATAATTCGCTCGGACGATAAAATAATATCTACCGCCTTATCTAATAACGCATCGAATTCTTCATTATTCACGCTTTTAAAAAAGCTGATAATTTCGCTGGCACCGAAATTCGCCTGCTGGGGTTCGTTCTGCTCAAGATAAAGCTTAAAGCGCACGCGGAATTCAGAATAGCCTTCGCAGTTAAGCTTGCGGCAAAAGCGCAGGATAGTGGTGGTTGAGACGTCTGCCGCATCCGCCAGCTCGCGGATGGTCATGTACATGACTTTGTCACGATTTTTTATGACATAGTTGTAGACCATCATCTCCAGGTTATTGAGACTGGCAATGGCGGAGTGGGTGAACATACTCACAATGGCATAACTCTCATTCTGATCTCATCGTCACATCATAACATGCACCCAGACGGCAGGATCCTTTTTTATGCTCTTGATTCATAATGATTAAATTTTAATGTGAACAATTGTTAGGTGAAAGATTTCTTTATATCTATGATTTTTAGGTATAAATTTTGAAATGAATTTTTTTTAGCTAACAGGTGTTCACTGGAATCATTCTCAGTTAGCATAGTTATGCGATGAATAATCATCTTTTGTTTTCCCGGAGTTTTGTATGGTGAGCAGACCATTAATCGCACAGGGATATTCGCTGGCTGAGGAAGTAGCCAACAGCATCAGCCACGGCATTGGCCTGGTGTTTGGGATTGTCGGTTTAGTGTTATTGCTGGTGCAGGCGGTGGACGCCAATGCCAGCGCAATGGCCATTACCAGCTACAGCCTGTATGGCGGGAGTATGATCCTGCTGTTCCTGGCGTCGACGCTGTATCACGCGATCCCGCATCAGCGGGCCAAGACGTGGCTCAAGAAATTTGACCACTGTGCTATCTATCTTCTTATTGCAGGCACCTACACGCCGTTTTTGCTGGTGGGGCTCAACTCACCGCTGTCGCGTGGCCTGATGATTGTTATCTGGAGCCTGGCACTGCTGGGGATCCTGTTTAAGCTGACCATAGCGCACCGGTTTAAGGTGCTGTCACTGGTCACCTATCTGACCATGGGCTGGCTGTCGCTGATTGTGGTGTATCAACTGGCGGTCAAACTGTCGGTAGGGGGCGTAACGCTTCTGGCATTAGGTGGCGTGGTGTACTCGCTCGGCGTGATTTTCTACGTCTGCAAGCGCATCCCGTATAACCATGCCATCTGGCACGGCTTTGTGCTGGGCGGCAGCGTGTGCCACTTTTTGGCGATTTATCTGTATGTGGGGCAGGCGTAGTATTTTCCACTGCGCGGGCGGTTGCCCTCACCCCGGCCCTCTCCCACGCGGAGAGGGAGGACAACAAAACCGTAGGCCCGGTAAGCGCAGCGCCACCGGGCGATACAGCGTCACTCTTCCAGAGAGTACGGCAGCGGCTCAATACTCAACGTATTCGCATCGTCACGCACGCGGAACACGCTGTCGGCTTCCATGTCGTTGTTCATGACGGCTTGAACCAAAAGACGTCCATCATCCAGCTGTACGGCGGCTAACACGGTGCCGGTGCGGCGCCAGTTATCACCCATCTTCAGCTCTAAGTCTTCACCCGCTTCAGGTACACGGCTGGCATGGCCCGCCAGCGTCCACAGCGCACGTTTGTTTGCGCCGCGGAATTTTGCACGCGCCACCATCTCCTGCCCGGTGTAACAGCCCTTTTTAAAGCTGATGCCGCCCAGCGCCTGCAGGTTGGTTGCCTGAGGAATAAACTGCGCGCTGTTTGCGGCGTCAATCACCGGCAGACCCGCTTCGATGTTCAGCGCCAGCCACTGCTGACTGTTGTTGAGCTGCGCTTCTCCGCGCAGCGCTTCGGTCACGCGTTCGGCAGTTGCCGCATCCGTGACTAACAGGAAACGCTCCGCCGGGTGTTCAAACCACAGGATGGAGGTCGCGCCTTCGCTGACCACCTGCTTTTCCGCATCTGGCAGTTCGCTGAAGAGATTTTTCAGCGCCGCACGGGCCTGGAAACCGGCCACACCCAGCAGGACATGTTCGTCGTCCGGGGCGATCGTGACTTTGGAAAAGACCGCGTACTTTTTCAGCTCTTTGAGCTGGGCCTCTTGCAGGCTGCGGCGCTCAATAAAGGCAAAACCGTCCTGACGGCGGAAGATACGCAGGTTGCTCCACATTTTGCCTTTTGGGTCGCAATGCGCGGCCAGCAGATGCTGGTGTTCTGTCATCTGGCTGACGTCGGCGGTCACCTGGCCCTGCAGGTATTTTTCGGCGTCGGCACCGGTGAGCGTTGCCAGCGCCCAGTCATCAAGAGAAATAAGCGTCAGCGGCAGACGCGCAGAGGCGGCGGGCTGGCGAGGAGAAAATGGTGTAAATGCCATAACGATATCCTGAATTGCTTAACGCTTTGATAATGCCTAATGGTAAAAGAGCCTGCAGGCAATGCAAGCGCTTTCAACAGACCATTTGTGCCATAAACCGGTTATGCGTAGCGCTACGCAAAATAATGTAATCCGCTGTCTTTGTAGGGATTATTCTGGAAGCCTGCTCGGCGATCGCAATATTCCAGTAATGAAACGGTCAAAAACACGTTACACTAGCTGGTGTCCCCGTAGAGAAATAAAGAACACTGAACGGGGTACCGACTGTGCCAAACGTAATGCAGGAAACTGAACATGGATATTAACAACAAGGCCCGTATTCACTGGGCGTGCCGTCGCGGCATGCGTGAACTTGATATTTCCATCATGCCTTTCTTCGAATATGAGTATGACAGCTTAAGCGATGACGATAAGCGTCTGTTTGTTCGCCTGCTTGAGTCTGACGATCCGGATTTGTTCAACTGGCTGATGAACCACGGCAAACCCGCCGACACCGAGTTGCAACGGATGGTGCAATTAATTCAAACACGGAATCGGGAACGTGGTCCTGTGGCAATCTGATCTTCGCGTCTCGTGGCGCTCGCAGTGGATGTCTTTATTGCTCCACGGCTTGGTTGCGGCCTTTGTGTTACTGATGCCCTGGCCGCTGAGCTATACGCCTCTGTGGCTGCTGTTACTGTCGTTTGTCGTTTTTGACAGCGTACGCAGCCAGCGTCGCATTAATGCCCGTCAGGGAGAGATTAAATTACTGATGGATTCCCGCCTGCGCTGGCAGGGTAAAGAGTGGGATATTCTCGGTATGCCCTGGATGCTCAACTGCGGCATGATGTTACGGTTACGCAAGGTGGACGGCGGGCGTTGCCAGCATCTGTGGCTGGCGGCTGACAGTATGGATGCTGCAGAGTGGCGAGACCTGCGCCGGATGCTATTGCAACAGACGACGCAGGGGTAACGCGCGTTAGCTAAACTTTTCGGCCATTTCGCCCAGGATCTGCTCGCACCAGCTTTGCAGGCGCTCATCGCTGAGATCGTACTGATTGGTTTCATCCAGCGCGAGTCCAACAAACAGCTCGCCGTCGGCAATAATCGGTTTTTTACTGGTGAACTCGTAACCTTCGGTTGGCCAGTAGCCGATAAACGACACCCCTTTCGGCGCCAGTTTGTCGTGCAGCATGCCGAGCGCGTCCAGGAACCATTCCCCGTAACCCAGCTGATCCCCCATGCCGTACATGGCAATGATTTTGCCGTCGAGGTTGAGCGTATCGAGCTGGTCCCAGATAGCTTCCCAGTCTTCCTGTATCTCGCCGAAATCCCATGTCGGGATGCCGAGGATCAGCACGTCATACTGCTCCATCAGCGTAAGCGCGTCATCTTTCAGGTTATGCAACGTCACCAGTTCCGGGCCAATGATGTCGCGAATTTTCTCTGCTGCCATTTCGGTGTAGCAGGTGCTGGAACCATAGAACAGACCAATATTCATCGCGTAACTATCTCAATTCTTGCTTTGACTTTGCGCGTAGTGTACCAGAAACCGGTCGCAATCAGGCATAATGGCCTGACTGCAGAATCAAAGGGGCTGATGTGGAAAAGGATCTCGCACTGATCGAACAGTTTCTCGACGCGCTGTGGCTGGAGAAAAATCTGGCCGAGAATACCCTCAGCGCCTACCGTCGCGATCTCACCATGCTGGTGGAGTGGCTTGCGCACCGAGGTTTATCCCTTGCGAGCGCACAACGTGACGACCTGCAGGCGCTGCTTGGGGAACGTATCGCAGGGGGCTATAAAGCCACCAGTTCCGCGCGTTTGCTCAGCGCCATGCGTCGGCTGTTCCAGCACCTCTACCGTGAGAAGATTCGTGAAGACGATCCCAGCGCGCTGCTGGCATCCCCTAAGCTTCCGCAGCGGCTGCCGAAAGATCTCAGCGAAGCACAAGTTGAGAGATTATTACAGTCACCGGCTGTTGACCTGCCGCTGGAGTTACGCGATAAAGCCATGCTTGAGCTATTGTATGCTACCGGCTTGCGCGTTTCGGAACTGGTTGGCCTGACGATGAGCGACATCAGCCTGCGTCAGGGCGTGGTGCGCGTCATCGGTAAAGGAAACAAGGAGAGGCTGGTTCCGCTGGGTGAAGAGGCGGTTTACTGGCTGGAAACGTATCTGGAGCACGGTCGTCCGTGGCTGCTCAATGGTACGTCTATCGACGTCCTGTTTCCGAGCCAGCGCGCCCAGCAGATGACGCGGCAAACGTTCTGGCATCGCATCAAGCATTACGCCACACTGGCGGGTATCGACAGTGAAAAGCTTTCGCCGCACGTATTGCGTCACGCCTTCGCGACGCATCTGTTAAACCACGGCGCTGATTTACGCGTGGTGCAGATGCTGCTGGGGCACAGCGATCTTTCCACAACGCAAATTTACACCCATGTCGCGACGGAACGCCTGCGGCAGCTACACCAACAGCACCACCCTCGTGCGTGAGTGCCGACGAATTGTAACAGGATCACATATGAAAAAGTCTTTCGCGCTGTTCACCCTGCTGGCAGCCTCATTTACCGGTTTCGCCCATGCGGACGACGCCGCCATCAAACAGTCGCTGGCTAAGCTTGGCGTCACCGGTAGCGATATTCAGCCTGCACCGGTTGCCGGCATGAAAACGGTGCTGACCAACAGCGGCGTGCTGTACGTCACCGAAGACGGCAAACACATTATTCAGGGGCCAATGTACGACGTGAGCGGCGCGCAGCCGGTGAACGTCACCAACCAGCTGCTGATGAAAAACCTGAACGCGCTCGAAAAAGAGATGATCGTCTATAAAGCGGCGCAGGAAAAACACGTCATTACCGTCTTCACCGACATCACCTGTGGCTACTGCCACAAGCTGCATGAAGAGATGAAAGACTACAACGCGCTGGGCATTACCGTGCGTTACCTGGCCTTCCCGCGCGCGGGCGTGCAGAGCCAGCCAGAGCAGGACATGAAGGCGATCTGGTGTGCGAAAGACCGCAACAAAGCGTTTGACGACGCGATGAACGGCAAAGGCGTTAAGCCAGCCTCCTGCGACATTGATATCGCTAACCACTACGCGCTCGGCGTGCAGTTTGGCGTGAGCGGTACGCCTGCGATTGTCCTGAGCAACGGCTATGTCGTTCCGGGCTATCAGGGACCGAAAGAGATGAAAGAGTTCCTCGACGCGCACCAGATACAGTTTGGTGGTAAATAATCCGCGTGAAAGCCCCAATAAAATTGCGCCGCCGCGAGGCGGTTGAACCGCTTGATTTGCCAGACGATCTCCCGGCGCTGCTTAAGCGCCTCTACGCCAGCCGCGGCGTGCGTAGCGCTGAGGATCTTGAACGCAGCGTGAAAGGGATGCTGCCGTGGCAGCAGCTGAGCGGTATCGAAAAAGCCACTGAAATGCTCTACAACGCGCTTCGTGAGGGAACGCGGATTGTGGTGGTGGGCGATTTCGATGCCGACGGCGCAACCAGCACCGCGCTGAGCGTGCTCAGCCTGCGCGCGCTGGGCTGCGATAACGTCACGTATCTGGTGCCGAACCGTTTTGAAGACGGCTACGGCCTCAGTCCGGAAGTGGTCGATCAGGCCCACGCCCGTGGTGCACAGATGATCATGACCGTCGATAACGGGATCTCTTCCCATGCGGGCGTCGATCATGCTCACGCTTTGGGGATCCCGGTGCTGGTCACCGATCACCACCTGCCGGGCGAAACGCTGCCGGATGCGGAAGCGATTATTAACCCCAACCTGCGCGACTGCGATTTCCCATCGAAATCCCTCGCAGGCGTGGGCGTGGCGTTTTATCTGATGCTGGCGTTACGTACCCTGTTACGCGACAAGGGCTGGTTCGACTCCCGCGGTATTGCCGTACCGAACCTGGCCGAATATCTCGATCTGGTGGCGCTGGGTACCGTCGCGGACGTGGTGCCGCTTGATACCAATAACCGCATTTTGACCTGGCAGGGCTTAAGCCGCATCCGGGCAGGCAAGTGCCGTCCGGGGATCAAGGCGCTGCTGGAGATTGCTAACCGCGATCCGCTCAAGCTGGCGGCAAGCGATTTGGGCTTTGCCCTCGGGCCGCGTCTTAACGCAGCCGGAAGGCTGGACGATATGTCCGTCGGCGTGGCGCTGCTGCTGTGCGACAACATTGGTGAAGCACGCGTGCTGGCCAACGAGCTTGACGCGCTGAACCAGACCCGTAAAGAGATTGAGCAGGGGATGCAGGCCGAAGCGCTGACCCTGTGCGAAAAGCTTGAGCGCAGCGGCGATACGCTGCCGGGCGGCCTGGCGATGTACCATCCTGAGTGGCATCAGGGCGTGGTCGGCATTCTGGCGTCGCGCATTAAAGAGCGTTTCCACCGTCCGGTGATCGCGTTCGCCCCCGCGGGCGACGGCACGCTGAAAGGCTCTGGCCGTTCGATTCAGGGTCTGCACATGCGCGATGCGCTGGAGCGTCTTGATACGCTTCACCCGGGTCTGATGATCAAGTTTGGCGGCCATGCGATGGCGGCAGGCCTGTCGCTGGAAGAGGCGAAGTTCGACGAGTTTCAGCGGCTGTTTGGTGAACTGGTCACCGACTGGATCGACCCAGCCCTGCTGCAGGGGGAAGTGGTGTCCGATGGCGAGCTTTCACCGCTTGAGATGACGATGGACGTGGCGCAAATGCTCCGCGATGCCGGCCCGTGGGGACAGATGTTCCCGGAACCGCTGTTCGACGGGCGTTTCCGCCTGCTGCAGCAGCGTATCGTCGGTGAACGTCATCTGAAGGTGATGGTTGAACCGGTCGGCGGTGGCCCGCTGCTGGACGGCATCGCCTTCAACGTTGACACAGCGGTATGGCCGGACAACGGCGTGCGCGAGGTCGAGCTGGCGTACAAACTGGACATCAACGAGTTTCGCGGTAACCGCACCCTTCAGATCATCATCGACAATATCTGGCCAATTTAGCGGCAGTAATCTCTATAAAAAAGGGCGTGGATTCGGTACAATCCCGCTCTTATCACCGCATTTTGACAAGTCCATAAAAGAAAACAGACCATGTTTGAAATTAATCCGGTAAAAAACCGTATTCAGGACCTCACGGAGCGCTCTGACGTTCTTAGGGGGTATCTTTGACTACGATGCCAAGAAAGAGCGTCTTGAAGAAGTAAACGCCGAGCTGGAACAGCCGGACGTCTGGAACGAACCTGAACGCGCACAGGCGCTGGGTAAAGAGCGTTCCTCTCTCGAAGCTATCGTAGATACGCTGGATCAAATGGCCCAGGGGCTGGAAGATGTTTCCGGTTTGCTGGAGCTGGCCGTCGAAGCCGACGACGAAGAAACCTTTAACGAAGCCGTGGCAGAACTCGACGTGCTGGAAGAGAAGCTGGCGCAGCTTGAGTTCCGCCGTATGTTCTCCGGCGAATACGACAGCGCTGACTGCTATCTCGATATTCAGGCAGGTTCTGGCGGCACCGAAGCGCAGGACTGGGCCAGCATGCTGACGCGTATGTACCTGCGTTGGGCAGAAGCGCGCGGCTTCAAAACCGAAATTATCGAAGAGTCTGAAGGTGAAGTCGCGGGTCTGAAATCCGTCACCATCAAGATCATTGGCGATTACGCCTACGGCTGGCTGCGTACCGAAACCGGCGTTCACCGCCTGGTGCGTAAGAGCCCGTTCGACTCCGGTGGCCGCCGTCATACCTCCTTCAGCTCCGCGTTTGTTTACCCGGAAGTTGATGAAGATATTGATATCGAAATTAACCCGGCGGACCTGCGTATCGACGTTTACCGCGCATCCGGTGCGGGTGGTCAGCACGTTAACCGTACGGAATCTGCGGTGCGTATTACCCACATTCCAACCAACACGGTAACGCAATGCCAGAACGACCGTTCCCAGCATAAGAACAAAGACCAGGCCATGAAGCAGATGAAAGCGAAGCTTTATGAGCTGGAGATGCAGAAGAAAAATGCTGAGAAACAGGCGATGGAAGACAACAAGTCCGACATCGGTTGGGGCAGCCAGATCCGTTCTTACGTCCTTGATGACTCCCGCATCAAAGACCTGCGTACCGGGGTTGAAACCCGCAACACGCAGGCGGTGCTGGACGGCAGCCTGGACCAATTTATCGAAGCAAGTTTGAAAGCAGGGTTATGAGGAACCAACATGTCTGAACAACAAGCACAGGGCGCTGACGCGGTAGTCGATCTTAACAACGAACTGAAAACCCGCCGCGAGAAGCTGGCAGCGCTGCGCGAGCAGGGCGTGCCGTTCCCGAACGATTTTCGTCGTGACCATACCTCAGACCAACTGCACGCTGACTTCGACGCTAAAGAGAACGAAGAGCTGGAAGCGCTGAACATCGAAGTGGCCGTTGCAGGCCGCATGATGACCCGTCGTATCATGGGTAAAGCCTCCTTCGTGACCTTGCAGGACGTGGGCGGCCGTATTCAGCTGTACGTTTCCCGTGACGACCTGCCGGAAGGCATCTACAACGAGCAGTTCAAGAAGTGGGACTTGGGCGATATCCTGGGCGCGAAAGGTAAACTGTTCAAAACCAAAACCGGTGAACTGTCTATCCACTGCACCGAGCTGCGTCTGCTGACCAAAGCCCTGCGCCCGCTGCCGGACAAATTCCACGGCCTGCAGGATCAGGAAGCGCGCTATCGTCAGCGCTACCTGGATCTCATCTCTAACGATGACTCCCGCAAGACCTTCAAAATTCGCTCCCAGATCATGGCCGGTATCCGCCAGTTCATGGTCAACCGCGACTTTATGGAAGTGGAAACCCCAATGATGCAGGTGATCCCTGGCGGCGCGTCTGCGCGTCCGTTCATCACCCATCACAATGCCCTGGACCTGGACATGTACCTGCGTATCGCGCCGGAACTGTACCTGAAGCGTCTGGTGGTCGGTGGTTTCGACCGCGTGTTCGAAATCAACCGTAACTTCCGTAACGAAGGTATTTCAGTTCGTCATAACCCAGAGTTCACCATGATGGAACTCTATATGGCGTATGCGGATTACAAAGATCTGATCGAGCTGACCGAATCCCTGTTCCGCACCCTGGCGCAGGATATTCTGGGCACCACCGAAGTGCCGTACGGTGAAGAAGTCTTCGACTTCGGCAAGCCGTTCGAAAAACTGACCATGCGCGAAGCGATCAAGAAATACCGTCCGGAAACCAACATGGCGGATCTGGATAACTTCGACTCTGCGAAAGCCATCGCGGAAAGCATCGGTATCAAGGTTGAGAAGAGCTGGGGTCTGGGCCGTATCGTGACCGAGATCTTCGAAGAAGTGGCCGAAGCGCACCTGATTCAGCCGACCTTCATCACCGAATACCCGGCTGAAGTCTCTCCGCTGGCGCGTCGTAATGACGAGAACCCGGAAATCACCGATCGTTTCGAATTCTTCATCGGCGGCCGTGAAATCGGCAACGGCTTTAGCGAGCTGAACGATGCGGAAGACCAGGCTCAGCGTTTCCAGGATCAGGTTGACGCAAAAGCGGCAGGCGACGACGAAGCCATGTTCTTCGACGAAGACTACGTGACCGCGCTGGAGCACGGCCTGCCGCCAACGGCGGGTCTGGGTATTGGTATCGACCGTATGGTCATGCTGTTCACCAACAGCCACACCATCCGCGACGTGATCCTGTTCCCGGCGATGCGCCCGGTGAAATAAGACGTTAAGATGTAAAAAAAGCCCCGAAAGGGGCTTTTTTATTGCGCCGCGAAGGCTTTGAGCTTATCGCGGGCAGTTGTCGCTTCCATGACCATCCACGGGCTAAAGGCCCAGGGCGTCGCGTCCAGCGCACGGAATAACGCGTCCAGCTCAACCCACTGATAGTCCATCACTTCATCTTCGTTTATCGTCACGTCATTGGTGATGCGGGCAGCGAATACCGGGCAAATCTCGTTTTCCACGATCCCGGACGGGTCGGTTTCCCGATAGCGAAATTCAGGGGCGACGGCGGTGATATCGGCCAGTTCAGCGCCCACTTCAAAGCGGCAGCGGCGGATTATCGCCTGTATCGTCTCTTCGCCGGACTGCGGGTGGCCGCAGACGGAGTTGGTCCAGACGCCGGGCCAGGCTTTTTTGGTTAAGGCGCGTCGGGTGATCAGACATTCGCCGTTTGCGTTAAAAAGCCAGGAAGAGAACGCCAGATGCAGCGGGGTATGTAAGGTGTGCGCGGCGTATTTTTCCTGAGTGCCAATCACCATTCCCTGGTCGTTTACCAAAATAACGTGTTCTTGAATACTCATTGATGCTCCAGTGCCAAAATGCCGAGTGGTTCAGCACCATCAGCCGGATCATTATACGGCATTCTTATACGAACGGTTTGGCTCGTAGAGCGGAAAAGGGCATGACCCATATTCGTTTTGGCTGTTATCATAGTGCGCCATTCACGCTGACCGAGGATCTGTTTTGTTTGCAGGAAGCCTGACGAGAAACCCCATCACCGCCATTTTTTGCCTGACGCTGACGCTATTACTGGCGGGCTGTTCCGGGAGCAAATCTTCGGATATGGGCAGCTATTCCGGTTCGGTCTATACCGTTAAGCGCGGGGACACCCTGTATCGAATTTCGCGCGCGACGGGGACCAGCGTGAAGGATCTGGCGCGGCTGAATAACCTCTCTCCGCCCTACACCATCGAAGTGGGACAGCAGCTGAAGGTTAGCGGCGGATCGTCCTCGGGTAAAAAATCCTCTTCGAAAGGCAAAACTGCCAAAGTGACGCCGTCTTACGCGGTGCCGCAGTCGTCCTGGCCGCCGGTCGGTCAACGCTGCTGGGTCTGGCCTGCCAGCGGTAAAGTGGTGCTGCCGTACTCCCTGTCTGAGGGGGGTAACAAAGGTATTGATATCGCGGCTGCACGCGGTACGCCGGTTTATGCCTCCGGGGCAGGGAAGGTGGTGTATGTCGGTAACCAGCTGCGCGGCTACGGTAACCTGATCATGATTAAGCATGGCGAAGACTACATCACGGCCTATGCGCACAACGACACGATGCTGGTCAACAACGGGCAGAACGTCAAAGCCGGGCAGAAGATTGCCACCATGGGCAGCACCGGTACGGACGCGGTGAAGCTGCATTTCCAGATTCGCTATAAGGCGACGGCCATCGATCCGCAGCGTTATCTTCCTGCGCCAGGCAGCAAACCGAAGTGCTAAGTGATTATTTAATCGCCGGTTAGTTGCGAAGAGGCTTGTATGAAGGTGTGTAAGGTCTATAATGCCTTACGCACCTCAAAGCGGGCGTAGTTCAATGGTAGAACGAGAGCTTCCCAAGCTCTATACGAGGGTTCGATTCCCTTCGCCCGCTCCAGATTTTCCTGATGTTATCCTCCTTTTACCCTGCCAATGCTTTTCCATACAGGTATCGTCATGCTGTTGTTTGATCGCTTCAACGAAGTTATCACGCATGCCTCCATATTCAGCGCTGAGTTATCAGGCGCCATCAGAATTTGCAGCACGATGAATGCAACGGGTAATTTAATCTGCACTGCTAGCTGATGTTTATATCTAACTATTGGGATGGGTGGTTAATATATTGTGAAAGAAGAAATGATGAGGAAATAATAAAAATTTCAGATATGACGCTCTTCGTCGTAACGGGGTTTATTTTTTTAAACTTAACACAAATATTGCTACCAATAATAGTAGCCCTCTTTTTGAGACTATTCCCTATTGCTCCAAAACTGGCATACTGTAGAAAACCAGAAAAATATTATCCTTTTATATGCGCTATTACAGCAAAGCCGTCTTTTTTTGCTCGTTATTTTTTTGCTCTCTGAGCCATGCAGCCCCCCTTACTCCTGCTGACCGGGACACAGTGCGTCAGCAGCAGGAGGAACTGTTATTAAAGAACCAGCAACAGCGTGAAGAGCTGGAGCGCAGTATTCCTCGCCCCGCGCCCGCCAGACCGCTGCCCGTTACCGGCTCCGGGCCCTGTTTCACCATTAATACCATTACCCTTTCCGGCGCGACCTTAATCCCCCCGAAAACCCGTCAGGCCCTTGTTGCGCCGTGGCAGGGCCGGTGTCTGGATATGGCGAAAATAACGGAACTTCTCGCCCATATTTCTGACTGGTATATCAGCCGCGGATATATCACCAGCCGCGCCTTTCTCACCGAACAGGATCTCTCCGGCGGTCAGCTGAATATTGTTGTGCTGGAAGGGCGGCTGGAAGCGATCCGTCTGGAAGGCGAAACGCCGCGAATGCTGAAAATGGCGTTTCCGGGACGGGTGGGCGGCATCCTTAATTTACGCGACATCGAACAGGGTATGGAGCAAATTAACCGTTTGCGCGCCGAACCGGTTCAGATTGAAATTCTTCCGGGAACGCAGGCCGGATATTCCATCGTTAATCTCACGGCTAAACCGGAATTTCCGTTAAGTGCATCCGTAAGCCTGGATAATAGCGGGCAGAAGAGCACCGGTGAAAACCAGCTTAACGGCGTGCTCACCGCCAATAATATGCTGGGGCTGGCGGATAAATGGTTTGTCAGCGGCGGGCGCAGCAGTGATTTTGCCAGCGCGTACGATGCGCAGAATTTCCAGGCGGGCGTCAGCGTACCGTTTGGCTACGGGCTGCTGGACTACAGCTACGCCTGGAGTAACTACCGGACCACCATCAGTAACCAGGGATTCAACTGGCTCTCCACGGGCGATACCAGAACCCACCGCCTTAACGCGTCATGGGTGGTTTTCCGCAACGGGGATGTGAAAACCGGCATTGCGGCAGGCGTGGTTCAGCGCTCCAGCCGCAACTGGCTGAACGACGCGCCGCTGCAGAGCAGCACGCGCAACCTCTCCAGCCTGGTCCTGGGAATTACCCACACGCAAAAAATGCTGGGCGGCGTGGCGACCTTCAATCCGACCTGGAGCCACGGCATGCCGTGGTTCAATGCCGAAACCGACGAAAATAAATCCGGGGATATGCCGCGGGCAGAGTTCCGTAAATGGAGCCTGAACGCCAGCTTCCAGCGTCCTGTCGCCCGCAACGCGTGGTGGCTGACCAGCGCCTACGGCCAGTGGTCGCCCGACCGGCTGTACGCCGCCGAGCGCCTGACGCTCGGCGGCGAAAGCTCCGTGCGCGGTTTTAAAGAACAGTACCTGTCCGGGGATAACGGCGGCTACTGGCGTAACGAGCTGGGGTATTCCCTCTTCACCCTCCCGGTGATTGGCGCGGTGAGCGCAACGATCGCCGTTGACGGCGGCTGGCTGGAAAAAGATCGCCAGGACCGCTTTGCCTCCGGCACGTTGTGGGGAGGCTCGGTGGGGCTGAGCAGCGCAGGGCGCTGGTACAGCAGCCAGATTTCGGTCGGTACGCCGTTGCACTACCCCGACTGGCTCGGCCCGGATCATGTGAGCGTTAACTGGCGCATTGCCTTCATGCTTTAAGAGACTCTACGACTATGGATACCCGTCACCCTCCCGTTCGTTTCTCGCAGCGTCTGATTAGCTGGATTGTCTGCGGCCTGATGGTCTGGCAGCCGATGGCACCTGCCGTCGCGGCGGCGCTTACGCCGGCCGGGCAGACCACGGTCGATCGGGCCGGGAACGGGGTGCCGGTCGTCAACATTGCCACGCCGAACGGGGCGGGCATTTCGCATAACCAGTTCGGTGAGTATAACGTCGGCAAAGAGGGGCTTATCCTCAATAACGGCACGGACCGTTTAACCCAGACCCAGCTCGGCGGGCTTATCCAGAACAACCCCAACCTGCAGGCCGGGCGGGAAGCGAAAGGCATCATCAACGAAGTCACCGGCGCCAGCCGCTCGCAGCTGCAGGGCTACACGGAAGTCGCCGGTAAGGCGGCAAACGTCATGGTGGCCAACCCGTACGGGATCACCTGTAACGGGTGCGGATTTATCAACACCCCGAACGTCACCCTGACAACCGGCAAGCCGCAGTTTGACGCCAGCGGTAACCTGCTGGCGCTGGATGTCACGAAAGGGGCCATCACGGTTGAAGGCCAGGGGCTGGACGCCAGCAAGAGCGACGCGCTGTCGATTATTGCGCGCGCAACGGAAGTGAACGCCGCGATCCACGCGAACGACCTGACGGTAACGGCAGGGGCGAACCGCGTGGGCGCAGACGGCAGCGTCAGGCCGATTACCGGTGAGGGCGCCGCGCCCGTGGTGGCGGTGGATACCGGCGCGCTCGGCGGGATGTATGCCAACCGTATCCGCCTGGTCTCCAGCGAGACGGGCGTGGGGGTGAACCTCGGCAACCTCACCGCGCGCCAGGGCGATATTCAGCTGGATGCGGGCGGCAAACTGACGGTCACGAACAGCCTGGCCAGCGGCTCGGTTAGCGCGAATGGCGCGGGGGTGGCCCTCAGCGGCAGCCATCAGGCCGGTGGCGCGCTGAATGTGGCCAGCTCGCAGGATGTGGAACTCAATAACAGCACGCTCGCCAGCCAGGGCGATATGCGCCTTTCCGCTGCGGGGAAAATGCAGACGACGGGCGGCGGGACAAACAGCGCGGGGGCGCTGGCGGTCAGCAGCGGGCAGGCGATGTCGCTCAGCAACACCTCCCTTATCTCCCGCGGCGCGGCGACGCTGGACAGTAAAGGCACCCTGACCGTCAACGGCGGCGGCGTGTCGGCACAGGGCGGGGCGCTGACCGTCGCGGGCGGGCAGGGAGTGGCACTTTCGGATGCGACGCTGACAGGCCAGGCCGACACCACGCTGTCCACCGGCGGCAGCCTGACGCAGCGCGGCGGCAGCGTCACCAGTAAGGGCGCGCTCAGCGTGGCGGCCGGGAAGGATATCACGCTGACGAATACCCGCAGCGGAAGCGATACCCGCACGACGCTGGCGGGCGGCGGCACGCTGTCATCCACGGGCAGTGCGGTCTCGGCAGGGGAGAGCCTGGCGCTGAGCGGCGGGCAGCTGGTGCTGGACGGCCAGAGCCGGGCCGATGCCGCGGCAGATATCCGCCTGACGGGCAGCACCGTCAGTAGCCAGGGGCAGGTGAATGCGGGGCGCGACATAACGCTCTCCGGCGACAGGGTGTCAAACGGCGGCCAGCTGGCGGCGAAAGGCCATCTGGACGTGAACGCCGGAGACCTGACGAACGGCGGCACGGCGCAGGGCAACGACGTCACCCTGAAGGGGCAGACGGTCACCAATAACGGCACCCTGCAGAGCGGCAGCAGCCTGGCGTTAAGCGCCGGAACCCTGGAGCAGCGGGGCACGCTGAGCGCGAAAGGCAATGCGAACGTCACGGCGCAGCAGACCCTGCGTAACGGCGGCAGCCTGCTGGCGGACGGCGCGATGAACGTGACCGCAGGCACGCTTGAGCAGAACGGCACCCTGTCCGGCGCGACGGCGCTGACGGCGCGGGCCGGTACCCTGACCAGCGGTCAGGCGTCCCGCACCACCAGCCAGGGCAACGTACAGATTACCGCGACCCGCAGCGCCAGCCTGAACGGGCAGACGGACGCGGCAGGGGCAGTCACCGTCAGCGCCGGCGACCTGACCACCGGCCGGGATGCGCACCTGCAGAGCGGGCAGGGGCTCACCCTGCAGGCGCAGAATGCCGCGCTGAACGGCACGCAGGCGGCGAAAGGGGCCCTGTCGGTGACGGCGGGCACGATTGCGCACGCCGGGAAATCCACCGGTGACACGCTGAGCCTTAACGCGACCGGCGACCTGACCAGCGGCGGAGAGCTTACCGCCAGCGCCATCACGCTCGGCGGACAGAACATCCTCCAGTCCGGCGCCGCAAAAGCGGACCGCATAACCCTGACGGCCCCCGGGCGTATCACCAGCAGCGGCTCTCTGGTTGCCGGTACCCTCTCGCTGGATGCTGCCTCGGTGGAGAACGGCGGGCTGCTGCAGGGAACCACCCTGCTCGGCCTGAATACCGGGTCACTCACGAACCTCGCTGGCGGGTCGGTCTACAGCGCACAGGATTTAACGCTGAACGTTCCGGTGCTGGCCAACAGCGGGCTTATCACCACCGACGGCACGCTGCGCATTAAAGGCGACACGCTGACAAACCAGGGCGAAATCAACGGCGTCAGCCTGAGCGGTGAGTACCTCAGCCTGACCAACACCGATACCGGACGCCTGCTGGCGGACGACCGGCTCACGCTGAACGGCACCACGCTTGCTAACGCGGGCAATATAGCGGCCAGCGACCTGCACATCACGGCGGACAGCCTGGAGAACCAGGGCACCGTCGAGGGGGACGCGGCCCTGACGCTTGACGTGGCAGACCTCACTAACCGGGGCGCGCTGCGCAGCAGCGGAACGCTGACGCTCGGCGGCGATACGCTTGCCAGCAGCGGCGAGCTCAGCGCCACCGCGCTGCTGCTGAACCTGACCCGTCAGGTCAGCAACGAGGCCGGTGGCCGGGTGATTGCCCGGGACGGCCTGACGCTGACCGCCGCCAGCCTGACGAACAGCGGGCTGATGGCCGGCACCGACGCGCAGTTTAACAGCGCGTCGGTGACCAACGGCGGCACCCTGCAGGGAACCCGCTCCCTGACGGCGACGGGGACACAGCTCAGCAACCTGCAGGCGGGCATGCTGCTCTCCGGTGGCGCGCTTGACCTGCACCACGCCACCCTGAACAACGCCGGGCTTGTGCAGGGCAACACCCTGAACCTGGCCACCGGCGAGTGGATTAACACCGGTAACGCGCTCGGGGAAGCGGGCGTGACGGCGGCGGTGACCGGGGCGCTGACCAACAGCGGTAAGGTGCTCAGCCAGCAGGCGATCGACGTTCAGGCCGGCAATACCGATAACCGGGGCCAGCTGCTGGCGAAAGTGCTGACCCTGCGGGGCGACCTGCAGAACAGCGGCCTGCTTCAGGGGAGCAGCACGCTGGCCTGGTCCGGCAACACCTTCGCGAACCAGGCTCAGGGGCAGGTGACGGGCGGCGAGGCCCTGACCCTGAGCGGACAAACCCTCAGCAACGCGGGCAGCCTGCAGGGGCGCAGCGCGACGCTGGACGCCGGGAGCCTGAATAACCAGGGCAGCGTTCAGGCGCTGGACGCCCTGACGCTTGCCGCGACCGGCAGGCTGGACAACACGGGCGCCCTGCTCAGCCAGAACCTGTTCACGCTGACGGCGGCGCAGCTGTTTAACGACGGCCGGCTGGCGGGGAAAGCGCTCACGGTGAACGCCGCGCAGCTGAATAACACCGGCATTCTGCAGGGTAACGACACGCTGGCGCTGACCACCCGCGCCCTGAGCAACGGCGCCGCCGGGCAGCTGGTGAGCGGCAGCGACCTGAATGTGTCCCTGGGCACGCTCGATAACGCCGGTCTGCTGCTGGTGAACGGCGGGTTTACCCTCCGGGGCAGCGACCTGACGAACCGGGGCGATATTCAGGCGCAGAGCCTGGATTTGGGCCTGAGCAACACCCTGACAAATACAGGGAACCTCGTTGCCACCGGCGATGCCGCGCTTCACGCGACGACGCTGACCAGCAGCGGCACGGTGGCGGGCAAAACGCTGACCGCAGGCGCGGCGGAGCTGCGCAACAGCGGTCTGATGCAGGGCAGCAGCGCGGTTAACGCCACCGCCGACCGCTTTATCAACGAGCTGAACGGTAAATGGCTCTCCGGCGGCGGCTTCACGCTGACGGGCGGACAGCTGACCAACGCCGGTACGCTGCAGGGCGCGACGCTGGGCATGACCGGCACCACCCTCACCAACAGCGGCACGGTGAACGGGCAGGCGGGACTCGGCGGCACGCTGAGCGGGGCGTTAACCAATACCGGGCTGCTGCAGAGCGGCGGCGCAACCACCTTCACCGCGGACACCCTGGCGAACCCGGGGCGCATCACCGGCGGCACGCTCTCCCTCACTGCCCGCGATATGAACAACGGCGGGCTGATGCAGGGAACGAACGGCCTGGCGCTCACCGGCACCACGCTGACCACGGGCGCGGCCTCGCGCACCCTCTCGGGCGGCATGCTGACGCTGGACGCAGGCCAGCTGACCACCCAGGGCACGCTGCAGGGGAACGGCGCAGATATCCGCGCCAGCGACTGGACGCACGGCGGGTCCCTGCTCAGCCAGGGGGCGCTGACGGCCACGACCGGCGGCACGCTGACCTCAACCGGCTCGCTGATGAGCCAGGGCAGGGCGGATATCACCGCACAGACGCTGGATAACCGCGGGCAGCTCCTCAGCGAGGGCGATGTGACGCTCGGCGGCAGCTCCCTTACAAACAGCGGCACCGTGCAGGGGAACACCCTCGCGCTGCATCAGGGCAGCATTAACAACCAGGGCACCCTGACCGGCCTGCAGAGCCTGACCGTTCAGGGGCAGCAGCGGCTGATGGCGCGCATGGCGATGGCCGCGCCGCAGCAGGCGCTGATTAACGGCGCAGGCGGCAAATTGCTCACCCAGGGCACCCTGACGATTGCGTCCGGCGCGGTGACCAACGCCGGAAGCTGGCAGGCACAGAACATTGTGCTTAACGCCCAGTCTCTCACCAACAGCGGCGCGGTGCAGAGCGCCGACGCGCTGCAGATGACGCTGGCCGACGCGCTCACCGGAACCGCGGGCAGCAGGATCACCGCGCTGGGCAGCGCCACGCTGCAGGCCGCCACGCTGGCGAACCAGGGGCAGTGGGCGGCGAAAAACCTGACGCTGACCGGCGGCACGCTCAGCAACAGCGGCGCCATCAGCGGGGTGAATGGCCTGACCCTCAGCCAGACCGGCGCGGTCAGCCAGCAGTCGACCGGGACCCTGCTCTCCGGCGGGGCGCTGAACGTCACGGCGGCCTCCGTCACCAGCGACGGCAAAATGCAGGGGAGCACGCTCGGCATCACCACCGGGGCGCTCACCAACGGCGGACGTCTGCAGGGCGATAACGGCGCGACGCTGGCCCTCAGCGGGACGCTGACCAACAATAGCGGGGGCGAAATCGTCAGCCGCGATGGCCTGACGCTGACCGCGCCCGCGCTGTTTAACTACGGCCTGATTCAGGGCGGCGGCGAGACGCGCGTGACCGCCTCCTCGCAGGCGCGTAACGACGGCAGGCTGCTCTCCGGCGCGCGCCTGACGCTCGGCACGCCGCAGTTCACCGGCACCGGCTGGCTGCAGGCCACCGACCTGATACTCAATGCGGCAAACGCCGTCAACGGCGGCACGTGGGTGGCCGACCGGGCCACCCTGACCGGCACCGCGCTTGCCAGCCAGGGCACCACCCAGGCGGGACAGCTGACGGTTAACTACGGCCAGCTGAACAACAGCGGCACGCTGCTCGGCAACGCGCAGCTGAACATCAATGCCGACCAGGTGACCCAGAGCGCGGGCGGTAAGCTGCTGAGCGGCGGCAACCTGTGGCTGCAGAGCCGGGGGCTGGATCTCACCGGCCAGCTGGTGTCCCTGGGGGATTTAACGCTGCAGCTGACGAACGCGTTTACCAGCCGGACCGCTGTGGCGGCAGGCAGAACCCTGACCATCAGCAGCGGCGGCGACATCGATAACCGCAGCGTGCTGCAGGGGCAGGCGGTCAACCTCAGCGCGGGCGGGCAGCTCAGCAATAACGGACAAATCACCACCGGCGGCGGCACCAGCACGCTCTCCGGCAGCAGCGTGGCGCTGAACGCCGCGGGCGCGGTGCAGGGCGGGGGCGACATCACCGTGGCCAGCCGGAGCAACATTACCGTCGACGGCTTCACCGGCACGCGCGGCTCGCTGACCCTGAGCGCACCGGGCTCCATCGTCAACACCGCGCTGCTGTACGCGGCGAATAACCTGGCGCTGTACGCCGACAGCATCACCAACCAGCGCGGCGACATCATGGCGGGGAACAACCTGTGGATGCAGCGGGATGCGGCGGGGAACGCGAACAGCCAGGTGGTGAACACGTCGGGGAATATTGAGACGCAGAATGGGGATATTGGGATCAGGACCGGGCATTTGCTGAATGAGCGAGAGGGGATCAGTGAAACCCGCAACTATCAGGCCGCGACGGGCAGTCCTGCGGCAAGCGGCGCGACATCTATTAGTGTAAAAGTCACTGACCTATCCCCTGATGAGTGGGGGTATATCTACACGATCATAAATAGTTTCGGAGGTGGAGGAGCCACATCCGTTGTCGCACCCATGCCAAATGGGGCAGTACAACGTTATCTGGTCGGATCGACCGTGGTCAATGTCACTGCAACAGGAGGTGTAGCGCGCATCGCCGCTAAACGCGATCTGACTATCAATGCCGCTACGCTGAACAACCGTGCCGGTTATTTACTGGCCGGGAATGGGATGAGCCTTTCCGGCAACAGCCTGAATAATCAGTCCTGGCTTGGTTATTCAGAGGATGAATATAAGGTCTATCGTTATAGTGGGAAAACAGGCAAGGTATCCAGCCTGAAAGGAAGTCCCGCCTCCGGCAACGATAACAACCGTCGTGTGACTTATACGCTGGATGGCGCACCTCAGTACGAAACCCATACCACCGATCAAGCCCTCCGCGCAGTGATTCAGGCCGGTGGTCAGGTCACTGCTAATTTCACCAGTAATATCAGCAACACGGCGACGACTTCGAATGGCGGAGGAATAAGCAATGCCATTCCTGCGCCGTCGCTGAACTCTCTCAGCAACCAGACCATCGGCAGCGGTGTTCAAAAGCAGGGGCTGAACGCTACCGGCACCGTGGCGGTGAACTCGCCGCAGTGGAACGATCAGCTTCAGGGTGCGCTGCAGCAGCTTAACGGCGGCGGCGCGCTGGAAAACGGCGGCGCGTCCGGCACGTCTCTCAGCAACATTGCCACCACGCAGAAAGGCAACGCGAACCTCGGCCAGCTGGGCGCGCTGGCGAACGCCGGGGTCACCACCGCCGATCTCCGAACCGCTCAGGGCGGTGCCGTCGGGCATTATCAGGGCCAGCGCGTCGATACCAGCGCTTACCCGCTGCCGTCGGGCAACAACGGCTATTTTGTCTTCTCCGACAACCCGAAAAGCCCGTACCTGATCGGCATCAACCCGAAACTGAACGGTCTCGGGCAGCTTGATCCCGCCCTGTTTGCCGACCTGAACGCGATGCTCGGGGTCAAACCGTCGTCCACCGCGCCGCAGGAGGCGCGGCCGGCGTTTACCGACGAGAAGCAGTTCCTCGGCTCGTCCTATATGCTGGGCCGCCTCAACCTGAACCCGGATTACGATTACCGCTTCCTCGGCGATGCGGCGTTCGATACCCGCTATGTTTCCAACGTGGTGCTCAACCAGACCGGTAACCGTTACCTGAACGGCATCGGCTCCGATCTGGATCAGATGCGCTATCTGATGGACAACGCCGCGGCGGCGCAGCAGTCGCTGGGCCTGCAGTTTGGCGTCTCGCTGACCGCCGATCAGATTGCCGCGCTCGACCACAGCCTGCTGTGGTGGGAGAAAGCCACCGTCAACGGCGAAACGGTGATGGTGCCGAAACTCTACCTGTCGCCGAAGGACGTCACCGTCAATAACGGCAGCGTGATCGCGGGCAATAACGTCACCCTGAAGGGCGGCGACATCACCAACAGCGGCAGCTCGCTGCTGGCGAAAAACAGCCTGACGCTCGACAGCCAGAACAGCATCAGCAACCTCAACAGCGGCCTGATGAAAGCGGGCGGCGACCTGAACCTGAGCGCCATCGGCGATATCAATAACATCAGCTCCACCATCAGCGGCAAAACGGTCGCGCTGGAGAGCCTCGACGGCAGCATCAACAACCTGACTCAGGTTGAGCAGATTGATATCAACGCCGGAGGTAAATACGGCAACATCGGCCTGAAAGACACCCTGCTGGGCAACACGGCGTCGATTACCGCGCAGGATGGCCTGTCGCTTGAGGCGGGAAAAAACATCACCGTTACCGGGGCGAACCTGGCCTCCGGCGGGGATATGCTGCTGAACGCGTGGGGCGATATTGCCGTCAACGCGAACCAGATTAACGACGCATTCAGCTCCAGCCGGGAGAAAACCAGCCGTTCGTCCGTCACGTATCAGGGCAGTAACGTCACCGCGGGCGGCAACCTGCTGGTGAATGCCGGGCACAACCTTGACGTGACCGCCAGCGACCTGAAGGCGGGCGGCAGCGCGGGGCTGAGCGCGGGCAACGATCTCAATCTGAACGCGGAGCAAACAAGCGAAAGCAGCCGTAAAGGGAAAAGCGAATCCCACAGCACCGGGCTCGACCGCACCACGATTTCCGCAGGCGATAACCTGGTCCTGAAGGCCGGGCAGGATATCAACGCTCAGGCCGCCGCGCTGGCGGCGGAGAAAAGCGTCGGGCTGCAGGCGGGTCGCGACGTGAATCTGGCTGCGGAAGAGACCACGCAGGGCGACAGCTATAGGTCAGGCCGTAAAAAAGTGATTAATGAGTCGGTTCGCCAGTCGGGAACCGACATCACTGCGGGTGGGAATGTGACCGTTGTCGCCGGACGGGATGTGACGGCACAGGCAGCAGATGTCTATGCCAAAGGCGATACAGCCGTGGCCGCCGGGCGGGATATCACCCTTTCCACTGCAACGGAAAGTGACTATGCATACCGGGAGGAGAAAAAGACGTCCGGTGGATTCCTCAGCAAGAAAACCACTCACACCATCCACGAAGAAACGCATACGCGTGAGAAAGGTACGCAGCTTTCCGGCGACAACGTTGCTCTCCGGGCTGGTAACAACCTGACGGTACAGGGCTCGTCAGTTGCCGCTGAGCGCGATGTGGCACTGAAGGCTGGAAATGATCTGACCGTGGAGGCAGCAACCAACACCGACACGTTCTACGACATGAAGAAGACGAAGAAATCCGGCGTTTTCTCCAGCGGGTCGGGATTGGGTATCACCATCGGGTCGCAGTTTTCAAAAAGCACCCGACAGGGGGCAAATACGACGCAGAGTGATGCCCGCAGCACGGTGGGTACTACTGGCGGTAATGTCATTATCAGCGCCGGAAATGACGTCCAGTTGAGTGCGGCAGATGTGGTTGCCGGAAGAGCGAAGGATGATTCCTCCCGTAAAACCGGCCATATCGATATCACTGGCGACAGCATCGCCATCCTTCCTGGACGGGATACGACCACTGAGTCCATGAAGCAGGAGGCTAAATCGTCTGGCGTAACTGTCAGTGTGAAAGCGCCATTCGAAGACACGGTGCGTAACGTGCGCGATATCGTGCGCGGTAAGGGCAACAGTGGCAACAGCACCGTCGATAAAGTGAAGGGACTGGGGGCAGAAGGCGGTGCGCTCGGTCTTGACGGACCCGGGCAGATGATGGCCATTGCCGCAGGCAGCAGCCGGTCTTCCTCTGAGTCGCACTACGAGGGCGAGTTTAACAGCGGCAGCCATCTTGCCGCCGCAGGCAATATCCAGATGACTGCCACCGGTAAACAGGGAGGCAGCAACAGCGGCAATATCCTGATTGCCGGAAGCCAGGCTAAGGCCGGTGAAACGGTGATCCTCGATGCGAAACGCGACGTTGATATCACCACCTCAACAGACAGCGAGAAACACAGCAACAGCGCAAAAAATAGCGGCTGGAATCTTTCGAGCGCCCTGAGCGCCGGAAGTGCTGTTCGCGCCATCTCGGGTGGGGGTTCCCACGGCAATCAGCTTCTCCCGGGCGGCATGAACAAGGCAGAGAACAACGGTAACGATACCCGGACCACTCAAAACGCGTCGGTCATTCAGGGCTCAGATATTTACGTTAACAGTCGTGACGGCAGCGTGGATATCAGCGGCAGCCTTATGACCGCCACGGACGATCTTCTGCTGTCAGCCACAAATGGGGATATCTCCGTTTCTGCCGGACGCAATACATCGCGCACTGAGAGCAGCGGCAGCAGCAAATTGCTGGGAACGCTGGGAGGCGATGGTTACAGCGCCACGGCAGGCTACCGCCATGAAAAAAACAGCAGTCGGGAAGATAGCAGCCTCGAAAACGGATTGCGCAGCCAGCTAAGCAGCAAAAACGGTAACGTTGTCGCGCAGGCCGGTAACGATCTCTCCCTGTCAGGTACGGATATCCGTGCCGGTAAATCGGTCTCACTCAGTGGCGAAAATGTCCTCATGGGGGTGAGCCGGGATACCCGTGACGGTGAAAACCACAGCAGCAGCGCCCAGTATGGTGTGACGGCATCTGCTGGCGGCTGGGCTGTTGAGGCTGCAAAAGCCGCTGAGACGGCTGCACGCAGCGCAGAAAATGGCGATGACCCGAGGCTGACCGCCATCAGAACAGGTCAGTCGGCGGCAACCGCGGCGCAGGGCGCTATGTCGGATTCGTCGCTCATCAAGGCTAAAGTGTCTTTAACGGCGGGGACGTCATCTCAGGACAGTCGTTACCACAGTACCGACACGCAGGGCACCACCATTAATGCCGGCGAGAATGTCTCTGTTCGTGCCGGAAACGACATTGCCGGCACGGGGGTACAGATCGCGGGTAAACACGTGGCGCTGGATGCGGGGCGGGATATTCTGCTGTCTGCCTCCCAGAACACAACCCACTCTGAGAGTAAAAACAGCGGCAGCCAGTTCAGCGTCGGTGTCGGTGTGAGCCTGATTGGTGCGCAAAACGGCATCTCGGTGGAGCTGGGAGCGTCACAGCATAAGGGTAAGGAAAACAGCCAGTCACAGCGCAATACGAACAGTGTTGTCCATGCTGATGAACAGCTTACGGTGAACAGCGGGCGCGACACTACCCTGAAAGGTGCGGAGCTGGAAGGTAATCGTGTGGTGGTGAACACCGGGCGCGATCTGACCATCAGCAGCGTGCAGGATACGGCCAGTTATGACAGCAAGCAGTCTTCGTCAGGCGCGTCCCTCAGTCTGTGCATACCGCCACTGTGTTATGGTGCCTCTTCCGGTAGCGTCAGTGCATCGGGTGAGAATATCACCCAGAATGGTAAGAGCGTTTCTGAACAGAGCGGGATATTCGCAGGCAAGGGCGGCTTTGCTGTCACCACCGGAAATCATACCCAGCTTGACGGCGCGGTGATTGCATCCACGGCGTCTGCAGATAAAAATAGCCTCGACACGGGTACGCTGGGTTTCAGTAATCTCCACAACGAGAGCCAGACCAGCGGCAACGGCTACACGGTGGCGCTTTCTGGCAGCGCGGGCGGCAGCGGAAACGGTGAAAACCGCAACCTGGCACCGGCAATCGGTACGGGCCAGGCAGAAGAGAGCCACACCGGGACGACCTCATCAGCGGTGAGTGGCGGTAGCATTGTCATTCGCAACCCGGCGGGACAAAAACAGGATATTGCCGACCTGAGCCGTGATACGGCTGGCGCCCACCACGGCGTGGACGTGAACGGTGATGTGCAGAAGGTCAGGGATAACCTGGCGGTCCAGAGCGAAGGCGCGGCGCTGGCCACCTCTGCGCTGGATGCTTACGGCAAGTATGCGGAGCAGAAAGCGCGGGAATCCAATGCGGCGCTGGGCGCGAAACTGGCATCTGAAGGAAAACTGCAGGGCGATACGCCGCAGGAGCAGGAAGCGTTCCTGAAGACGCAGCCCGGATATCAGAATACCGAGTACGGTCCGGGGAGTGCCTTCTGGACTAAGGGCAGCGCAGCGGCGGGATTACTGGCAGGTGCGTTTGGCGGTAACCTGAAGGCAGGGGCGGCAGCAGGGGCGGCCCCTCTGCTGGCGACCCTGGTCAAGGAGCAGAAAGACCCGACAGCCCGTGCCGCGCTGCACGGTATTGTGGCGGCGGCGCTGACGCAGCTGAGTGGCGGGAGCAGTGCTGATGGCCTGAAGGCTGGTGCCATAGGAGCCATTACGGCCTCGGCGATGACTGACCATCTGGTCAGCGCGCTGTATGGAGATAAAAAATCCAGTGACCTGACAGCAGAGGAGAAACGGCTGGTCAGTAGCCTCGTGAGTATTGCAGGTGGTCTGGCGGGCGCTGCAGTGACGGATGGCAGTGTCTCCATGGCGGCGACGGCGTCGGAAACGGCGAAGGTGGAGGTTGAGAATAACTCGCTGGGTGTCGTTATACAGGGCGGTAAGCTGGCTGCGCAGGGATGTCTGAAAATTTCTGCTTGCCGTGATCGGCTGGTTGCCAGTGGTCTGGGTGCTTTGCTGGGGATTGGTGCATCCACATCAGCAATGGATACATTGTCTCAAGATGAGCAGTTACATCTGATCTATGTGGCCTCGCTCAATGATCCATCCCAGCTAAGCCAATTAAATGATGCTCAGAAAGCGGCATATGAGTCCCTGACAGGTAAGACGATCACCAGTACTGGTGGTACGCAGGTCATCAATCCGGGACCATCAAACACTGGTGGAGACCGGACTGTAACCGGAAATGTGCCTTCAAATACAGGGAATAACCAGTCCTCGGGTCAGGGTGCAACCAATACAGGTAACATTGATGGAAATCCGGATACGGGCGGCAATACTACGGTTACACCGATTCCAGAAGGCCCAAGTAAAGATGATTTGGCTTATCTGGATAAACCTGCAAACTTGTCACCTGAAGGTTCCGCAAGGTCTGGAGCTTTCAATGAAGCTAAAAGGAAATCGGGTATCCCTGTAAGCCAAAGCCCGAGTAAAGTATATCCAAATGTTGATAAACGGAATAACCCTCAACCAGGATATATATATGAATTTGAAGTGCCCAGACCTGGCGGCGGAACACAGAAAGTATATATCCGTGATGATGCGGGTGGTCATTTCTTTACGGATGACCCAAGCCAAAATAGAGGCCCACATTTTAATGATGAAAGAGGTAATCATTATGACTACTAACTATGTCAAGCGATATGCTGAAAATATAAATATCAAAAATGATATTTGTGATCTTAGCGGTTTACTCCCTGGTATGAATGAGATAGCAGCCGTAAGTTGGGAATTGCCTAATTGTTCCCGTAAGGAGTTTGGTGCCTTCCTGTTAAATGAAATGTTTTCTACAATTACTGATGGTGAATTAAATTGTTATCATGTAATGGTAGAGTTAGTTCCAGAGCAGCCTGATACGGCGATAGTTAATTATAAAAAAACATGGGGGTTGATTGAAAATTCAGGTGTGAAATTAGAATCTTTTCAAGATAAGTCTTCTTTTATTGATAAGGGAAGTCGTGGGTTAATACTAACAGGAACTTGTCGTATTTCTTGTTCTCTTCATGGTGAGATTCAGCAGCTAATAAACACTGAAGAGAAATTGTTTTTTTCTAATTTATCGCCAGACTTGAGTATTTCTTTTGAATCTCAACCAAAGCGACTAATAAAATGGATTGAAAATATACTGCATAATAATGGGGTTGTTTTTTTTATGTTGGGGCAGTTTGATGAAAATGACTCAGAGGTTGTTGCTATCGGCAAAAGAATTGTTTTGGAAAAAATTATATGATTTTTGTTAATCATTATACACATATGAAAATAACGATGACACGCCTAATGGACATGCTAATATGCATGGCGATTTTCACCGGGATAGTTGTGTGTTCCGACAAAAAAACGCCGGGTCAAAAAGTTGCTGCTTTGGAAATGCATCAGCAAAATGACTTATAACCTGCTGACTAGAGGGAAATTGGCTTTGGGCCCTCAATAATCGCGTCGGAACGAGTTGTTGTTGAGAATAACTCGCTGAGTGGTGACCGGGCTCGCGAAGCGGCAAAACAGACTGCTGAATCCCTGAAAAATCAGGTAAGAGACAAGCTGGGCGAAGGTGCAACCTCTGCCATCGCGAATGGTATTATCAATGCTCTTGCTGATACCAGTGAAGCAGCACTAGGCTCGGCGGACTAAGCCGCTGATGCGGCAATGGCACTGGCTTCGTGTGCTGCGGGCGACAGCTACTGCAGCAAGGCGATGAGCGACCTGGCCGGGAAAAATCAGGCGGTAGCAGACAGCGTTAAGGCGCTGATGAAAAGTGATACCTGGTACGCTGTTGCTAATACGCTGACTGGAGCATGGGGCGGAAACTAGGCTTCCTTGGAAGCAACTGGGGGAATACTGGCTAGTATTATATTGCCTGGCAAAAAAGTTCCTGAAGGTACTGTTAATGCTGGGAAAATTTCGGCTGAAAAAGAAGCATTAGAAAAAATTGCTCAGAACTCGAAAAATACAGCTAACCTTAATTCAAAACAGAATTATTCGGTGCTTGATCAACAGGCTTCACAAAGCAATGTCATCATAGAACAAGACAAGCTTAAATTTCTATTTGGAGAGAACAATAGTAGTGCTCATAACACCCCCCGTTCGACTCAATTGGCTCAATCAATGTATCGTCTTGGTATTCCTTTAGATGATGTATTGGCCAAGTTGATAATGGAACATATTTCTCAGGTTCCTAAAATACCAGGCAGTATTATAAATGTTTATAGTAATAAATTCGGAAGGTTTGAAATTAGAGAGTCATTGCTAATGGGGCCATCAGGTAAGGCTGCCAAGTTAGAAACATCATTCCAAATAATGGATGATGGTTCTCGTCGATTCATAACAACAATACCGAAGGATGGCAAAAAATGATTTTTATCGAAAATCTTCCAGATCCTATAGATCTCCTTTCGTTTTTTGAAAGTGAACCGTTTTTTTCTAATGAAATAGATCATCACTATGGGTATGAATATACAGATAGTAATGGTGTGAAATTAATTTTCTCATATGCAGCTTTAGAAGGGTGGATCCAAACCATAATTGAAGTTAATGGTGAGAAAATATCTCAACATCTTAGCGAAGGTGTTAACTATTTTGAAATCAAGAGCGAAACAAAAGGTGAATATCTGTCATCTGATATCAATTTAGGAGAAACCGTAACGCGAATGGAGATTAGGTTAAAGCCTTATGTATCAGTTCAATGGAGTACATTAATAAGATGATTAACAAGAAATCCGCCCATAGTTGGTGGTTTTTTGCTCCGCAACGGCTTAAATGTGTATGAAAATGGAAAAATTGTACATGAACAAGCTTTCCATCAGGTTTATATCGATGGTCAGTATGTTTACGATCCAAGAGTGTCCTTAAAACCAATTCCTAAAGGAGATTGGGAAAAACATATCAAATCTATAAATCAGGGAAGTGTTAAGATCTCTGACAAATTACAGGGTATAGAATAATGTTTCCGATAGGTAAGAAAGAAACAATCTTGTTGGACTTCATTGGTTCTCTTGGAAAACTGGAGTGGTTACATTATCAGAGCCGTATTGAAGATGAATGGATAAATGACCATTTTGAAAAAATTGATCGCTCTAAGTATCCTCCTTATACCAGTTTTCGTTTTGAAAAAGAGGTCCCAGAAGTTATTACCTTACTGGAAGATGCGATTCAATCATATAAAGGTAAAGTTGAGTGGTGTATGACCCATCATCCGAAAGAGTATGGTACTGGTGTCAATTATCGTATTTTTCCTACATTTGTTAAGAATATTAGAGACAATGAAGGTATGGAAGATGTTAACGAGTATATTGAAAACCATTATCCAAATTTTGGCCCAATCGCCTATGAAGATCTTGTTGGACTGGCGGAACATGTTCAATCAGTTTTCAAAAATGCTGGATATGACGCATGAATTTTCTCTATATTCTCTGTAATAACATTTTGATATGGAGCTTTAATCCGTTATATGTACGGGCGGAAAGAAGTGTCCGATGATTATTTCATTCAGAATGCCTTAACAATAATGGCTAGCGCCACCAATCTTGCATCTGTGCATTTATTTGTTTTGTAGGCCCGGTAAGCGAATCGCCACCGGGCCATGGCAGATTAATTATTGACTCATCACCCTTTCGGGAACACCCACACATGCTTCTCCGGCAGCGAAAGATGACAATGCTGCGGATCCCGAACCTCATGCCCATACGCCCGAATGACAAAATCATCCCCCACCGTGCGGAACAGGTACTCCCAGCGGTCGCCGAGATACATGCTGGTGAGCAGCGGCAGCTCAAGCTGATTTTCCCCTGGCCCCTCGACCACCGCCACGCGCTCGACGCGGATCACCGCCGTGGCTTCTTCACCGCTCTGCACCCCTTCACCGGCCTGGCCCCACAGCACCCAGCCTTTTCCTTCTATACGCGCTTTGCCGTCGCGCACTTCGGTGACCTTGCCGTGCAGGCGGTTGTTGCTGCCCATAAACTCGGCGGTAAACAGCGTTTTCGGCGAGCCGTACATCTCCTGCGGCGTGCCCTGTTGCTCAATTTTGCCGTTGTTGAGCAGCAGGATGCGGTCGGATATGGACATCGCTTCGTTCTGGTCGTGCGTCACCATGAGCGCGGATAACCCGAGCTTGATAATCAGCTCGCGCAGGAACACGCGGGCCTCTTCGCGCAGCTTGGCGTCGAGGTTAGAGAGCGGCTCGTCCAGCAAAATCACCGGCGGGTTGTAGACCAGCGCCCGGCCAATCGCCACGCGCTGCTGCTGTCCACCGGAGAGCTGGTGCGGGTGACGTTTGCCAAGATGGCCCAGACCCAGCTGGTCCAGCACGCCCTGCACGCGCTGCTGGATCTCTTTGGCCGGGACTTTGCGCAGCTTGAGCGGATAGGCCACGTTCTCAAACACGGTCTTGTGCGGCCACAGGGCGTAGGACTGAAACACCAGTCCCAGGTTACGCTCTTCCGCCGGGACCTCGCTGCGCGGCGTGCCGTCGTAAACTTTATTGTTGCCAATGACAATCGACCCCTGCGTCGGTTTTTCCAGACCCGCGACGGCGCGCAGCAGGGTGGTTTTACCGCTGCCGGAGGGGCCTAACAGGGAGACCACTTCGCCGCGCTTCAGGTTCATGGAGACACCTTTTAAAACAGGATTGTCGCCGTAGGTTAAGTGCAGATCGTCAACCGCTAATTCAATCATGTATTTTCACTCCGAAACGAAGGGCAATGCCCAGACCTACCACGACCAGCAGGATGTTAATGAAAGAGAGCGCCGCCACGATATCGATGGCACCCGCGGCCCAGAGGGAAACCAGCATCGAGCCGATGGTCTCCGTGCCGGGTGAAAGCAGGTACACACCCGTTGAATATTCGCGCTCAAAGATCAGGAACATCAGCAGCCACGAACCGATAAGACCGTAGCGGGAGAGCGGGATGGTGACGTGGCGGGTGATCTGCCCGCGCGTTGCCCCGGTGCTGCGCGCCGCTTCCTCAAGCTCCGGCCCCACCTGCAGCAGCGTGGAAGAGATAAGCCTCAGCCCGTAAGCCATCCACACCACGGTATAGGCCAGCCAGACGCTGAAAATGGTGCTGCGCAGCGAACGCAGCCAGACGATGACGTTTTCGCGCATCCAGTCGGTCCAGGCGAACCCGGAAAGCCAGCCGGATTTCAGGGAGTTATCCAGCCACATCGGCAGGAACAGGAACACCCACAGGAACGCCAGACCCGCCAGCAGGCCAGGCACGGCGCGCGGCACCAGCACGCTGTAGTCCAGGAAACGCGTGGTGTTGTCCGGCTTGCGGTGCATGGCAATGCCGACAAACAGGTAGCACACCACGGCCAGCGCGCCGCCAATCACGCCAATCGCCATGGAGTTGACGATGGCGCGCAGCAGGTTGGGCTGCGCCCAGATGGTGCGGAAGGTGTTCAGAGAAAGCTCGTCCCACAGCGAAACGCCCACGCCCCAGTTGGAGATAAACGCGCGCAATACCACGCCGAGCAGCGGAACGCCGATGGTGACGGTGAGCCAGAAGGCAATCACTCCGCCAGCCACCCAGCGCCATTTACCCAGCGGCAGCGCGCGGGCCTGCGAGGCCTTGCCCTTCATGGTGACGAAGCGGTTGGCGGTACGCATCAGGCGACGCTGGAGCATCACCAGCGGGATGGTGATGCAGATCAGCACCACGGCAACCGCCGCCATCAGGTTATAGGATGGGGTGCCCATCTTGTTCGTTAGCTTATAGAGATAGGTCGCCAGCACCATGTTGCCTTCCGGGTCGCCGAGTACCAGCATCAGGCCAAACACTTCCAGCCCCAGGAAGAACAGCAGCACGGTGGCGTACAGAATGGACGGGCGCACCATCGGCAGGCTGACGGAGGTCATCACCTGCCAGGGCGACGCCCCCGCGGTGCGCGCGGCTTCTTCCACATCGGAGCCCACGCTGCGCAGCGCTGACGAGATATACAGATAGGCGTGCGGGACGTGCGTCAGGCCGGCGATGACCACAATGCTCGACATGTCGTAGATATTCCACGGCACAAAGCCAATCAGCGCCTGAGCCCACTGGGAGAGAAAGCCCACCGGACCGGCGGCCACCACATAGCCGAAGCCCAGCACCATCGGTGAAACGAAAATCGGGACCAGGATCAGCGGTTCAATCAACCGACGGCCGGGCAGGTCGGTACGCACCATCAGAAACGCCAGCACGCCGCCCAGCGGAATGGAGATAAAGACCAGCCCGAAAGCAAGAATAAAGCCGCTTTTCAGGGCCTTATAAAAATCAGGGTCGGTGAAAATAAATTCAAATGATTCAAAGCTCCACTCTTTTGACGGCGAAAAGAACGGGGCGGACAGGAAGCTCTGTATCACGATAAACGACAGCGGCGTGTAGATAACCAGGGCGGTTATCAGCACGACGATGCCTCGCGGCAGGCTTTGCCACTTTCTGCGTAATGTATTCATGGGGTATCCCTGGTGTTGCAGCCCAGAAAAACGAACTCAGTCGATAAGGGAGCGCGGCGGCCTGCGCCGCGCTCAGACGCTTATTTACCGGCGGCGGTACGCCACTCTTTGATGTACTCCAGGCGTTTTTTCGGCTGCAGGTATTCCAGCAGCGTTTCATCAACCGGAATTGGCTTCAGCGCGTTGCCGAGGATTTTGGTCAGGCCGTCGATATCATTCTTGCCTTCGATATCGTTACGAATGGAGGGAATATCTGCCTGGTTGGCCAGAATGTTCTGCCCTTGTTCAGACAGCACATAGTCCAGCCACAGCTTCGCGGCGTTGCCGTTTTGCGCCTGCTGGCTGATGAACGACACGCGCGACAGCACCAGGGTGTAATCTTTTGGATAGGAAATGCCGAGCGACGGATCGTTCTTCGCACGCGCTTCCGCGTAGGAGCCGAGGATGTTGAAGCCGATCAGGTTTTCACCGGAGGAGACGCGCTCCATCATGGTGCCGGTAGACGACTGCACCGATAAGCCACCTTTGGCGACGTCGGCCAGGGTCTTAAAGTAGTTAGGATCGGCGTTGTGATCCTGAACCGAGAGCATAAAGCCCAGACCCGATTTTTCGATGTCGTAGGTGGTGACTTTGCTCTTGAATTTGTCCGTCTGGCTGGCAATCAGCTTCGCCAGCGCGGCGTGAGAGTCCGGCACGTCGCCGGCCGGGATCAGACGCTTGTTGTAGATAAAGACCACCGGCTCATAGGTAGTGCCGTAAGCCTTATCCTTCCAGACCGCCCATTTCGGCAGCTGGCCTTGCTCCGGCGATTTATACTCCATGGCGTAGTCGGTGGCGAGCTTCAGGCCCGTGTCCATTGAGGAGCTCCAGACCACGTCGCCGCTCACGCCACCGGAGGCCTGTTCGCTGATGAAACGGTTGTACAGCTCGGTGCTGTTCATGTCGTTGTATTCAACTTTAATGCCCGGGTAGGTTTTTTCGAAGCCCTGGATCAGCGGCCCGGCGGCTTTGATGTCGGTGGTGGAGTAGATAACAACCTTGCCCTCTTTCGTTGCGGCATCAACAACTTTTTGATACTCAGCGGGATACCCCTGCGGCAGGGCAGACAGTGCAGAAGCAGAGAACAGTACAGTAGCGGTAAGCAGAGAAATTCGGAACGTGTTCGACATTATAGTTAACCTTTTAGTTACATTTGAGGAACTAATTGTCAACATAGCGTATCGGGCTCCACCCACAATAGGGGGGAGCGAGTAATGATTCCGAAGTGTGATTGTCGCCGTCGTTTCAGCAATTAACACCATAAAATCCGCGAACGTTAGCCTGTGAACGGTTCTGAATTACGGTTTATCGGGCGCTTTGCGGTATAACCTTCGCGGATGACCAATATTGCCATACAGCATTTCGACGCTGATTAACCCGCTCTCCACGCAGTATTCAAGGTAGCGACGCCCTGTGGTTTTGCTGATCCCCACGTTTTCCACCACCTCTTCAACCGACATCGCGTTGTCGGGATGCTCGGCGAACAGGCGTTTAATCCGTTCCAGCGTCTGGGGCTCAATGCCCTTCGTCGACGGCGCAATGGAGGCTTCCGCAGCAGGCAGATTAAACAGGCGATCCAGCGCATGCTGGTCGACCACCTTCACCTGCTGCACGGTGTGGATGAAGCGCATAAACCGCTCCAGCGAGGCGTGCAGGCGCTGGAAAAAGACGGGCTTAATCAGGTAGTCAAACGCGCCGCTGCGCATGGCGTGGCTGCAGGTCTGCATATCGCTGGCGGCGGTGATGAAGATCACCGAGCACTCATAGCTTTTCAGCAGTGGGTTATCGATGAGCTCCACGCCTTTACCGTCCGGGAGATAGTTGTCCAGCAGGATAAGCCGAGGCTGATGCTGACGAATCAGGCTGCACGCCTGCTCAATCGACGCGGCGATGCCCACCACGCGCAAATGAAAGTTTTGCTCGATATACTCGCGATGCAGCTCCGCCAGGTGCGGCTCATCCTCAACGATCACAACGTCAAGTGGTCGGGTCATGCTGTTGCCCATTCGGAATAAACACGGAAAAAATAGTGCCCTGCGGCGTGTTGTCGGCTATCTCAATACTGCCACCGGCCTTGTCGATATATCCTGCCACCAGAAACAGGCCGATACCGTGCTCGGTACCCACAATGTCGTTTTCGCTGTCCGGTTTGCTGCTAAACCCCTGGCGGAAAATATGTGGCTTCATCGCATCGTCCACCCCGCAGCCCCGGTCGGCTACCTCGATCAGCAGCTCCTGGTTACGGTCAGAAATATAGAGTTCTACCGGCGCGTGGACCGGCGCGTTGAGGGTCGCCTCCACGGCGTTATCCAGCAGATTACCAATAATGGACATCAGCTCCGTTTCACTCAGCGCGGCAGGCATGCGGGTGAGCTGGCAGGCGGGATCGAACAGCAGCTCGATGCCTTTTTCGCGCGCGCTGACGTATTTTCCGAGCAGCAGCCCGCACAGCGCCGGAGAGACAAAATGGGCAGAGACAAAATCCAGCACGCGCTGCGCGCCTTCTGACTGCACCTGGATGTAGCGGATCGCCTCGTCATAGTGTTTCATCTGCAGTAACCCCACCAGAGTGGCGGTCCAGTTCAGCTGTTCGTGGCGCATAATGCGCAGGTTATCCGCATAGCGTTTGATCTGGCTAAGCTGGCTGCTGAGCGTGTTAATGTCATTTTTGTCGCGAAAGCTGTACACCCAGCCGCTTTCAACGCCCGGTTCGACCTCAATCGCTACGCGGTTGACGATCACCTCCCGCTGGTTCAGCACCGCAATCTGGTCGTGGCTACCACTGCTCACCGAGGCGTAGCGCTGGGATAAAAAGCCCGGCGACGTTTGCAGAATGTCTTCCAGCGGTTTACCGATAAGTTCTTTCTCACTTTGCCGAATATCCAGCATTTCTCGTGCCGCGCGGTTAATTAAAATCAGCTGCTTCTCTCCGTTGACGGCAAATACCCCTTCGTACATGGCTTCTAATAGCGCGCGCTGCTGTAAAACCAGCTGAGCGATATCTTTTGGCTCCAGTCGGAACATCTGTTTTTTGAGGTTGCGGGTAAACAGCCAGGAGAAAATAAACAGCAGCAGCAGAAGACCTGCGCCGTACAACCCGGACTGCCAGAGAATGCGGGCGTTAATGTTGGCAATATACGAGGTCAGATAGCCGACCGAGACAATGCCAATCACCTGATGCTGCGCGTTGAAGATGGGGGCTTTGCTGCGTAGCGACACGCCAATCCCGCCCTGGCGCACGGAAATAATGGTTTTCCCCTTTAACACCTCCGCATTATCCCCGCCGATCATCGGTAAATTAATACGCTCCGGGGATTCCGAATGATAAAGGTGCTGTTCCTCGGTATCGCCAATCACAATGTAGCTGGCATCGCTTTGGGCGCGCAGCGGCTGAATTAATCGGGCGATGCCGGGGATATCTCTGGCCGCAACCATTGCCGCCAGACCCGGCATCAGCGCGATCTGGCTGGCCTGAACCCGGGCGCGCTGGCCGAGATCGTGATGGAGCTGTCGGTCAATAAAATGAAACAGGATTGTTCCCAGCAGAACTAACAGCAGGCAGGAGAAGCACACCAGCGCTAAAAACAGCTTTACCTGAAAAGAGAGTCTGCGTTTCATTCAACCTGCGGAAGTTATGTAAAAGTGACATTTGCCGAGCCTGACATGTGCCAATAGCGGACGCAATCTGGCGAGAAAAGAGTTGTGACCTGGCTTTTCGTTTTCGGCGTTATAGCCATCAGGATCCCGTAAGGCTATGCTTCATTCAGCACGATAATAATTACAGAGGCAATGTCATGGATAAAGAACTACTGGATGCGGGTTACCGGGCCTATACCGGCGAGAAAATTGACGTTTACTTCAATACCGGGATCTGCAAACACTCAGGTAACTGCGTGCGTGGGAGCGCAAAGCTGTTTAATCTGAAACGTAAGCCGTGGATCATTCCCGATGAAGTGGACGTTGAAACGGTTGTCCGCGTGATTGATACCTGCCCGAGCGGTGCGCTGAAGTATCGCCAAAAATAAGCGAGGAACCATGGATATTCTGGAAGGCCATAACAAGTTTTACGTGAATGATGCGAACGGCAACCAGGTCGCGGAGATTGTCTTCGTGCCGACCGGCGAGCACCTGAGCATTATCGAGCACACCGACGTGGATGAGAGCCTGAAAGGGCAGGGCGTTGGCAAGCAGCTGGTGGCGAAAGTGGTGGAGAGGATGCGCGGCGAGAACCGCAAAATTATTCCGCTGTGCCCGTTCGCGAAGCATGAGTTTGATAAAACGCGGGAATATGACGATATTCGGGCGTAAATAACACCGGCGATGGCCGGTGTTTTTTCATCTCGCCTGCTCAAATAGCAATATCAACGCGATCAGCACCATTATCCCTCCTGATGCCATGCTTACCAGACGCGCCGCCTGCGGCCGGGTCGCCAGTACCGCTTTCGAACCATACCCCACCAGCAGATAGACCAGCGTACAGGTGATAAGGTGCATCACGCCAAGCGCGGACATTTGCATTGCTATCGACCAGCTTCCGGTCGGGTCGGTAAACTGCGGAAGCAGCGCCAGGAAAAGTAAAAAAACTTTCGGGTTAAGACCGCTAATACAGAGTCCTTTCACCGCCCACTGTCTCCAGTTTCCCGCATGGTGGGTGGGTTTTTCCGGTGCGGCAGGGTGACGCAACAAGCCTATGCCAAGCCACAGGAGATACGCGGCCCCCGCGATGGTCAGCCCGGTTAACGCCAGCGGATGTTGAGCAATCACTACCCCCACGCCAGCCACCACAATCAGCGTGGCTAACAGATGCCCGGACATCAACCCCATCACCGCCGGCACCACGCGTCGCCCGTTAATTCCGGCGCTAATGGCGTAGGCCCAGTCGGCGCCTGGCGTCATGATAAGCAGAAAAGAAACCACCCAAAAGCCGGCCACAATACTCATTTCCATCGTCCTGAAGACTCCCGCAGTGCGTCAAAGGTTGAGAAAAAGAATATCGCTAACCCTGCGAAATAGGCTTTCAATGTTATGCTCATAACACCGTGAAATTGAGAAAATCTTCCACATGGATAGCATCGATCGAAAAATTCTTGCTGAGCTACAGTCTGATGGCCGCTTATCCCTGACCGAGCTGGCTGAAAGAGTGAATCTGAGCCTCTCGCCGTGCCATCGTCGCGTGCGGGCGCTGGAGCAAAGCGGGGCCATAACGGGATACCGTGCCAGCCTCGACCCGGCCAAAATGGGATTCAACTTCCTGGCTATAGTGTTTGCGACGCTGAAGGAGGGAGACAGAAAGGCGGTTAGCGCATTTGAAGCGGCGGTGGAGGAAATTCCGCAGATCGTGCTGGCACAGCGCCTGTTTGGCGATCCCGATTATCTGATGCACGTCGTGACCCGCGACCTGTCGGCTTTCCAGAAACTCTACGACGAGAAGCTCTCCGCCATGCCGGGCGTGCAGCACCTTCGCTCTACGCTTGTTATGAAAACGGTAGTGCAGGACAGGCCTTTTCCGCTGTAAGCATGGCCTGCCCGGCAGAGCGCCGGGCAGGAAAGGGGATTAGCCGACAAACATCACCGACACGCACAGCACGCCGACGATCAGCGTCAGCAGGTTGCCAATGGAACGGTACTGTTTCAGCGACGGGATCAGATACGTCGACAGCGTCGGCATGATAAACAGGATCATGGCGATAAGCGGGCCGCTGATGGCGTAAATCATTGAAATGGCGTTCGGGTTAATGCAGCAGACGGCAAAGGTGATTAACGACACCCCCATAATGGAAATCGCGCGGTTAAAGGCGCGGCTCTTTTTCACGCCCACCTGATTGAGCGACGACTTCACGATCTCCGTCGCCCCTTCAATCACCCCAAAATAGGTGCCGAGGAACGATTTCGACATCGCAATAATCGCCACGATAATCCCGGAAATGCCCAGCCACGCCGGTGAAGAAGGCATCATCGACAGCGCGGACAGGATCGTTACCCCTTGCTCTTTGGCGGTCACGATGTACGACGGCGGAATAGAGAGCAGGCAGCTGAAGACAAAGAACAGCACGCTCAGGCAGATGATCAGGTACGCCACCTTCATGATTTTCTTGCATTTATTCATGGCACCGTCGGCAAACTTCTCGCGGCGATCAACGGCAAACGTTGAGATAATCGGGGTATGGCTGAAAGCAAATACCATCACCGGAATCGAAATCCATACCTGATGCAGCGTATGACGATCGACGGCCATCTGGCTGGTCAGCAGCGAGGGTTGCCAGCTTCCGGTCAGATAGAGCGAGACAAACAGAAAATAGGCAATCAGCGGAAACACCAGGAAGCCCATCACTTTTATCGTGATATGGCGTCCCATCAGGAAGATCAGATTCAGAACCAGCACCACGCCCAGGCTGACCAGCACGCGAACGGCGGTATCCACCGTCAGGTGTTTTGCCAGCTGCTCCGTGAGCGAGTTGGTGATGGCCACCGCATAAATCTGCACCACCACAAAGAAGGCGATGAAATAGAGCGTGGTGATCAGATTGCCAATCTTCCTGCCGTAGTAGTGCGAGACGGCGCCGGTGATCCCTTCATTGCCTTTTGTTTTTGACGACAGGATAAATTGCGCCAGCGCTCTGTGCGGCCAGTAGGTTAAGGGATAGGCCACGAGGGCGGTAATAAACAGGACGATAGCGCCTGCGGAGCCCAGCTGAATGGGCAAGAACAGCGTTCCTGCGCCCACGGCCGTGCCATAGAGAGCGAAACTCCAGAGAGTCTCATCTTTTGACCAAATTTTCGACATTAGAGCAACGTATCAACTATCAAACCATCGGAATGGAGTGCAATTTACCATAGTTATGCACTGAGAGCGCAGTTGCTTCGAAGGAGTTTGGCCGGAACGGGCGTCCGGCCAAGGGCGGTTTAGCCTGCCAGGGCGCGCCGTTGCTGGCGACGCTTAAGAAATTTCTCGCGCAGGCAATCGTATACCCAGTTATAGAACATGGTGTACGGCAGGAAGAACAGGAAGAAACCTATTTCCAGCGTGAATGCCTGAAGCAGGGTGACGCCCAGCACGGCGGCGACAATCGACACGCCAATCACAATGAACCCGCATTCGAACCCCAGCGCATGCAGCGCGCGCACTTTTGCCGTACGTTTGACGCGCTGAACCGGCCAGAAGCGGTCGAAGCCGAAGTTGTAAATAATGTTCCACAGCATGGCGGTAGTGGCCAGAATAATGGTCAACCCACCCATCTCCACCACGGAACGCTGCATGAGCCACGCTGCCGTAGGGGCGAGGATCGCCGTCGCAATCCCTTCAAAACAGACAGCATGAAAGATCCGCTCCGGCAGTTTACGTTGGAGTGCATCCTGATGTTGCATAGTCATAGACCTCATTAATTCGCCGGTATGGGCGTTGATGCAGCCTATTTTCATCGCTAAAGTTGATATAATAAAGATGGTATCCATCGCTAAAGTAGATAGGTTATGCGCTATTCACCCGAAGCCCTTAATGCGTTTGTCGAGACCGTTGCGGCGGGCTCGTTTTCTGCCGCCGCACGCCGGCTGCGTAAAAGCCAGTCGACGATCAGCACGTCCATTGCCAATCTTGAAGCCGATCTCGGTTTCGAACTGTTTGACCGCTCGGCGCGTCAGCCGGTGTTAACGGTCCAGGGAGAACAGGTGCTGGGCTACGTGCAGGCCATCCTGGCCGCCAGCACGCGGCTGGACGAGCTGGCGGTGTCGTTAACGGCGCAAACGGAGGCGCGTCTGACGTTTGTCCTTTCCGATACCCTCAACCCGGACGTGCTGGAAGATATGATGAAACAGTTTGACGCGCGTTTTCCCCATACGGAATTCGAATGTCTGATTGGCGAGGAAGAGGACGTGATCGATCTGCTGCAAAAGGAGCGAGCGCAGGTTGGCCTCACCGAAGCGCGAGACGGTTATCCTACGGATATCGGCGCTATCCGCCTGCCGATGCAGACCCGCATGGCGATCTATGTCGCGACCACGCATCCGCTGGCCGGACAACATGACGTTCAGCGTGACGAGCTGCACGGCTGGCGAGAGCTGCGGCTGAGCACCTATCTTGAGCGCGAGGCTGAGATCGCGCGCGGGCCCGTCTGGTCAGCACCGAATTACCTGTTACTCTTGAGTATGGCGGTACAGGGATTTGGCTGGTGCGTATTGCCCTGTGCGCTGGTGGATGAATTTGCCGCCGCGAAATCCCTGGTACAGCTCGATGTTCCCGGCTGGCCGCGGGCGATCGGCATCGATCTGCTGTGGAATAAACGATCCCCTCCCGGCGTTGCCGGAAGCTGGCTGCGGCAGTATCTGCAGGATGCGCGCTGATCCTTGTGATTAAACTCACTATTTTTAAACAATTAAGATAATTGCCAGTAACAATCCTCTACTATCGTCATGTCATTTAACACAGAGGTCGTGATGAAAGATGTCGTAATAGTGGGTGCGTTGCGTACAGCTATCGGCTGTTTTCAGGGAGCGCTTGCGCGTCACTCGGCGGTTGACCTGGGGAGCGTGGTGGTAAAAGCGCTGGTGGAACGTAGCGGGATCGCAGCACATGAAGTTGATGAGGTGATCCTGGGACAGGTTCTCACGGCCGGTGCCGGGCAAAACCCTGCGCGTCAGGCGGCGCTGAAGGGCGGGCTGCCCAATACCGTCTCCGCCATCACCATTAACGACGTCTGTGGCTCAGGATTAAAAGCGCTGCATCTTGCTACGCAAGCCATTCAGTGTGGTGAGGCGGATGTGATCATTGCCGGCGGGCAGGAGAATATGAGCCGCGCGCCGCACGTGTTGACCGACAGCCGTACCGGCGCACAGCTGGGCAACAGTCAGCTGCTCGACAGCCTGGTGCATGACGGGCTGTGGGATGCGTTCAATGACTACCATATGGGCGTGACGGCGGAAAACCTGGCGCGCGAGTACGGCATCAGCCGTGAGGTGCAGGATGCCTATGCGCTAAGCTCGCAGCAAAAAGCGCGTGCGGCGATTGATTCCGGCCGTTTTCGCGACGAAATTGTCCCGGTCAGCACGCAGCGTCAGAGCGGTGAGCTTATCGTCGTGGATACCGATGAACAGCCGCGCACCGACGCCAGCGCGGAAGGCCTGGCGAGGCTGAACCCTGCGTTTGAAATGCAGGGCTCGGTGACGGCGGGAAATGCCTCTTCCATTAACGACGGCGCTGCCGCCGTCATGATGATGAGCGAAAGCAAAGCCCTTGAGCTCGATCTCCCCGTGCTGGCCCGCATTAAGGCGTTTGCCAGCGTGGGGGTTGATCCTGCCTTAATGGGGATCGCACCGGTCTACGCGACCCGCCGCTGTCTGGAACGCGCAGGGTGGCAGCTTTCGGATGTGGATCTGATCGAAGTGAACGAAGCCTATGCCGCGCAGGCGATCTCCGTTGGAAAAATGCTGGAGTGGGATCCCCTGCGGGTCAACGTTAACGGCGGCGCGATCGCGCTGGGGCATCCTATCGGCGCGTCCGGCTGCCGGATCCTGGTTTCGCTGGTCCACGAAATGAAAAAGCGCAATGCCCGAAAAGGGATTGCCACACTCTGTATAGGCGGCGGGCAAGGGGTGGCGCTGGCCATCGAACGCTAGCCTCTCCTTATTGAAAAATGACCTCCTCCGGGAGGTTTTTTTTCGTTCCCTTTTTCTCCCTGCGGCTTAAATGTGATCCGAACATCATTTTCGTTATAAACAAAAATAAAAATGAAACGTTGTTTTAAATACAATTGAAAAGCCTGCTTTATGCCGATAGTATGTGTTCATTATTAAAAACGGAACGCTGTTTCGTTTATTTCCGCCTTCGGGCATGACCACATCTGGAGGTTACCGTGGACGTCAGAGAAAGCATCCACAGTGCGCACGCCAAAACGCTGGATACTCAGGGGCTGCGCAATGCATTTTTAGTCGAGCAGGTATTCGAGGCCGACAGGTACACCATGGTTTACAGCCATATCGACCGCATTATTGTGGGCGGGATTATGCCCGTCACGAACAGCGTCTCCGTGGGCGGCGAGGTCGGTAAACAGCTGGGCGTGAGCTATTTCCTCGAGCGTCGCGAGCTGGGTGTGATTAACATCGGCGGGCCGGGCACCATCACCGTAGACGGACAGTGCTATGAGATTGGCCATCGCGAGGCGCTGTACGTGGGTAAAGGGGCGAAAGACGTGGTCTTTGCCAGCATCGACGGCAGCAAGCCTGCGAAGTTTTACTACAACTGCGCGCCGGCTCACTCCACCTACCCAACCAAAAAAGTGACCACGGCAGACGTCGCACCCGTGACGCTGGGCGACAACCTCACCAGCAACCGCCGCACCATCAATAAATACTTCGTACCGGACGTGCTGGAGACCTGCCAGCTCAGCATGGGATTGACCGAGCTGGCGCCGGGCAACCTGTGGAACACCATGCCGTGCCATACCCACGAGCGCCGCATGGAAGTCTACTTCTACTTCAATATGGATGAGGACGCCTGCGTGTTCCACATGATGGGACAGCCGCAGGAAACGCGCCATATCGTGATGCATAACGAGCAGGCGGTGATTTCACCGAGCTGGTCTATTCACTCCGGCGTAGGGACGAAGGCCTACACCTTTATCTGGGGAATGGTGGGCGAAAACCAGGTCTTCGATGATATGGACCACGTTGCGGTCAGCGATCTGCGCTAGTGGCGGGCGGTGAAGCATAAACCTGCCTGTGAGTGACAGGCTCTGAAAGAGTAAGGAATAAATATGATTCTGGATGCATTCTCTCTGCAGGGGAAAGTGGCTGTGGTTTCCGGGTGCGACACCGGGCTGGGTCAGGGGATGGCGTTAGGGCTGGCGGAAGCGGGCTGCGATATCGTCGGAATTAATATCGTTGAACCGACTGACACCATCGAACGCGTGACGGCCCTGGGCCGCCGTTTCCTGAGCCTGACCGCTGACCTGCGTAAAATCGATGCCATTCCTGAACTGCTGGACCGTGCGGTGGCTGAATTCGGTCATATCGACATTCTGGTGAACAACGCCGGGCTGATTCGCCGCGAAGACGCGATCAGCTTCAGCGAGCGCGACTGGGACGACGTGATGGATTTGAACATCAAGAGCGTATTTTTTATGTCCCAGGCGGCGGCGAAGCATTTTATTGCGCAGGGGAAAGGCGGCAAGATCGTTAATATTGCCTCTATGCTCTCGTTCCAGGGCGGCATCCGCGTGCCGTCTTACACCGCGTCCAAAAGCGCCGTAATGGGCGTGACCCGCCTGCTGGCAAACGAATGGGCGAAACATAATATCAACGTGAATGCGATTGCGCCGGGCTACATGGCGACCAACAACACGCAGCAGCTGCGCGCAGACGAAGAGCGCAGCGCGGCGATCCTGGAGCGTATCCCTGCGGGACGCTGGGGCCTGCCGAGCGATCTGATGGGGCCGATTGTCTTCCTGGCCTCCCCGGCATCGGATTACATCAACGGTTACACCGTGGCTGTAGACGGCGGCTGGCTGGCGCGTTAATTCCACCTGTATTAAAAACCTCTGCCCATGGGCGGAGGTTTTTTTTGCGCAAAAATTGGCTTAGTCCATATCGTTAAAGATGAAAAATCCATACTGAAAAATCATGAATGACGGCAATCACACTTTTATTGCTTAAATATTAAGTGATTAGTAAAAATACATGATTATTCGCCACAAGTTGAAATTGTAATGTCCATCACAGAACCGTATGCCGTAGCGGAATAATCCATAACTTCGCGATTTCCGGCCTGACACTTTTCCTCGCTTTCTCGTAATTTCAGTTAACGAATTTTGCTGTTGAGGCAGGAAAAATATGACATCAATAAATGACTCTACCCTAATGCCCGCTGCGCTGCGGGATACGCGCCGCATGAACCAGTTTGTCTCCATTGCCGCCGCCGTGGCGGGCCTGTTGTTTGGACTGGATATCGGCGTCATTGCCGGAGCGCTGCCGTTTATTACCGATCACTTTACCCTCAGCAACCGTCTGCAGGAGTGGGTGGTGAGCAGCATGATGCTCGGCGCGGCCATCGGGGCGCTGTTTAACGGCTGGCTGTCGTTCCGCCTGGGGCGCAAATACAGCCTGATGGTCGGGGCGGTCCTGTTCGTCGCGGGGTCGATCGGCTCCGCGTTTGCGACAAACGTAGAAGTGCTGCTGCTCTCCCGCGTGCTGCTGGGCGTGGCGGTGGGGATTGCCTCCTACACCGCGCCGCTTTATCTCTCCGAAATGGCGAGTGAGAACGTGCGCGGCAAGATGATCAGCATGTATCAGCTGATGGTCACGCTGGGCATCGTGCTGGCGTTCCTGTCTGATACCTACTTCAGCTACAGCGGCAACTGGCGCGCGATGCTGGGCGTGCTGGCCCTACCGGCGCTGGTGCTGATCGTCCTGGTGGTTTTCCTGCCAAACAGCCCGCGCTGGCTGGCGCAAAAAGGGCGCCACGTGGAGGCAGAAGAGGTCCTGCGCATGCTGCGCGATACCTCGGAAAAAGCGCGCGAAGAGCTGAACGAGATCCGCGAAAGCCTGAAGCTGAAGCAGGGCGGCTGGGCGCTGTTTAAGATCAACCGCAACGTGCGCCGCGCGGTCTTCCTCGGCATGTTGCTGCAGGCGATGCAGCAGTTCACCGGGATGAACATCATCATGTACTACGCGCCGCGCATTTTCAAAATGGCCGGGTTTACCACTACGGAACAGCAGATGATCGCAACTCTGGTGGTCGGGCTGACCTTTATGTTCGCCACGTTCATTGCGGTATTCACCGTGGACAAAGCCGGGCGTAAACCGGCGCTGAAAATCGGTTTTAGCGTAATGGCGATCGGCACGCTGATCCTCGGCTACTGCCTGATGCAGTTTGATAACGGCACCGCCTCAAGCGGGCTGTCCTGGCTTTCTGTCGGTATGACCATGATGTGTATCGCAGGTTACGCGATGAGCGCCGCGCCCGTGGTGTGGATCCTTTGCTCCGAAATTCAGCCGCTGAAATGCCGTGACTTTGGCATCACCTGTTCCACAACCACCAACTGGGTGTCGAACATGATCATCGGCGCGACGTTCCTGACGCTGCTGGATTCAATTGGTGCTGCCGGAACCTTCTGGCTCTACACGGTGCTGAACGTCGCGTTTATTGGCGTCACGTTCTGGCTGATCCCGGAAACCAAAGGCGTGACGCTGGAACACATCGAGCGCAGGCTGATGGGAGGGGAAAAACTGCGGAACATCGGCGTGTGATGTTTTTGCCCGTCCGAAGGCTGGAATACATGGCGTAACTTGAAAGGGAAAGGTGGCTTAATCACAGTAATAATGTGACTGAGATCACTACTAACTCGGGTAGGGAGTAGACACAGAGAGGGTACTGGCATTAGGATTTTTCTTAGATTGTTGAATTGTCTGGCTACAGCTATCAATTGAGCAAAGGCGCGTCGCATCCGGAAAAAGAAAAATCACTATGTCAGAAATGGATTTAAAAAAAAGCACGGACCTCGACTTTCCCCGTTATGCCGTCCCGGCTGTAAGCGCAAAAGAGATAGATCTTCTGGGACTGTTTGAGGTCCTTCTGGCGGCGAAAAAACGTATCGTCGCCATTGTCTTTACTTGCGCGCTGGTGGGGCTGGCCGTTTCATTTTTACTGCCGCAGAAATGGACCAGTAAAGCGGTGATCACCCCGGCAGAACAGGTGCAGTGGAACCCGCTGCGCCAGATGATGGTGGCGTTACAGGTGCTTGATGTGGACGTGAAGATTACCCGTCCTCAAATCTTTGACCTGTTTATTAAAAAGTTCCAGTCACAGTCATTGCTCGAAGAGTATATGACAACCTCTCCTTACGTAACGTCGCAGCTCCAAAGCACCGAGGTGGATCCGCTTGAACTGCATCGGGCGATAGTGAACATTTCAGACCGAATGAAGGCGGTGAATAACGCTCAGGGAAAAGAGGCGGATAAAACACCTTATGTTTCCTGGACATTGAGCTTCTCTGCGCCGACAGCAGACGATGCGCAAGCCGTCCTGGAGGGATACATCGATTATATTGCGGCTATTGTTGAAAAAGAGACGGTACAGAATATCCGCAACCTGATCGCCCTGAAAACGAACGTCGTTGAGCAGCAGCTGGAACTGGATCGCGTCCGTCTGACCAATATTCACAATACCAACCTGCAGCGGCTGAATTATTCGCTGGAAGTGGCAAATGCCGCTGGCATCAAGAAGCCGGTTTACAGCAACGGGCAGGCCGTAAAAGATGACCCGGATTACTCCGTTGCGCTCGGAGCAGACGGTATCGCGCAAAAGCTGCAGATTGAAAAAAATCTGAAGGATGTGACCGAGCTGAATGCAGAGTTCCAGAACCGGGAATACTATCTCGCCCAGCTGAAAAAGCTCTCCTTTGCCGATGTTAAGCTTGAGCCATTCAGGTACCAGCTTTCGCCCTCCATGCCGGTGAAAAAGGATGGTCCGGGCAAGGCCCTGATTGTCGTTCTGGCGGCGCTCCTGGGAGGCCTGTTTGCGTGCGGTAGCGTTTTATTGCGCGAGGCGATGCTCACCCGTACTTCGCCGCCAGAGCCGGTGGCGAAATAAATTCTGAAGTTTAAAAAGGCGCTGAACAGAGCGCCTTTTTTTATGTGCATCGGTTGTGTTAAAAAAAGAGACCAAAATAAGGAGGGATGATGAAAACGATCGGCCTGTTAGGTGGAATGAGCTGGGAATCGACAATCCCTTATTACCGCCTGATTAACGAAGGGGTAAAGCAGCGTCTGGGTGGTCTGCACTCCGCAAGCCTGCTGCTGCACAGCGTTGATTTCCATGAGATCGAAGCCTGCCAGTCGAGCGGCGAGTGGGATAAAGCCGGGGAGATCCTGGCCCAGGCGGCGCTGGGGCTGGAGCGCGCCGGCGCAGAGGGTATCGTGCTCTGTACCAATACCATGCACAAAGTGGCGTCGCATATTGAGGAGCGCTGCTCGCTGCCGTTTCTGCATATAGCGGACGCGACCGGGCGTGCGATTGCGGCCTCCGGAATGCGCCGCGTAGCGCTTTTAGGTACACGCTACACCATGGAACAGGATTTTTATCGCGGACGTTTGCACAGTGAATTTGGGATCGAAAGCCTGATCCCTGATGAAGACGATCGGGCGCGCATCAATCAGATTATCTTTGACGAGCTCTGCCTCGGTACCTTCAGCGAATCTTCCCGCGCGTATTACGTCAGCGTCATCGATAAACTCGCGCAGCAGGGGGCCGAAGGGGTGATATTCGGCTGCACCGAGATCGGTTTGCTGGTACCCGTCGAGCGAAGCCCCGTCCCGGTATTCGATACCACCGCCATCCATGCCGCGGATGCCGTGGCGTTTATGCTGTCATAGCGGGTTTTGCAGGTCAGGTAAGCGAAGCGCCACCTGACGCGCGTGCTCCGTTAAGTGTTCGGTGAACGCGTCCACCAGCGCGGAAGCCGGACGGTGCAGCGGGCGGATCAGGCTCACGGTGAACGGGACGGAGACGCTAAAGCGGCGGATGACGATCCCGCTTCCGGCATAGTCCAGCGCCGTGAGCGGATTCACCACCGCGACGCCGACCCCTGCACGCACCATCGCGCAAATCGAAGCCGCGCTGTGCGTTTCCACCACCATTCGCCGTTTGACCTGATGCTCTGCAAACAGCGTATCCAGCAGCTGTCTGTAGCTGTCGGTCTGCGACAGGCTAATGTAGTTTTCCCCGTGGAAATCCTCCGGTGTGAGCACCGCCTTACCGGCAAGCCGATGTCCGGCGGGCAGAACGCACACTTCATCTAATGAGAGCAACTCCGTGCGTGCCGTTCCCGCTGGCGTGGAGAGGGTTTCGGTCAGGCCTAAATCATGGCGCTGAGCCGAAAGCCACTCTTCAAGCAGGGGGGATTCCTGAGGCACGATGGTGAGGTTGACCTCCGGGTATCGGGCCAGAAAGGGTTGAAGCAGCATCGGCAAAAAAGATTGCGAAAAGACGGGCAGGCAGACGATCGACAGCTCGCCCTGGCGAAACTCGCGCAGGCTTTCCGCAGCGCTCACTATTCTGTCCAGTCCGTACCAGGAGCGCTGAACTTCCTCGAACAGGCGTAACCCCTGTACCGTTGGGTGAAGCCTGCCGCGGGTGCGTTCGAACAGCTTCAGCCCCAGCACTTTCTCAAAGCGCGCCAGCTCGCGGCTCACCGTCGGCTGCGAGGTATGCAGCATCTGCGCGGCTTCGGTGAGATTGCCGGTGGTCATCACGGCGTGAAAAATTTCGATGTGGCGTAAATTGACGGCGGGCATAGGGCACCTGAAAGCAGATTACTGTCCATATCATTTTTGCATAGACTCGCGATAAAACGATATTTTTTATTCTCTTCGTGCTGTGGCGTAATCATGAAAACGCATTTATCCGGAGAAGACCATGCCACGCCCGCTGAACCAGACTGATACCGATTTGAACGCCGACAACCTGCTGCGCCTGCCCGCCGAGTTTGGCTGCCCGGTGTGGGTCTACGACGCGCAGATCGTTCGCGAGAAGATCGCCGCCCTGCATCAGTTTGACGTGGTGCGCTTTGCCCAGAAGGCCTGCTCCAATATCCATATTCTGCGCCTGATGCGTGAGCAGGGCGTGAAGGTCGACTCCGTCTCACTGGGCGAAATCGAGCGCGCGCTGGCGGCCGGATTCGATCCGAAAGCCGACGGCGACGCGATCGTCTTTACCGCCGACGTGATCGACGATGCGACACTTGCGCGCGTCCACGAGCTGCAGATCCCGGTGAATGCCGGTTCTGTGGATATGCTGGAGCAGCTGGGGCAGGTTTCTCCCGGCCATCGCGTCTGGCTGCGCGTGAATCCGGGCTTTGGTCATGGCCACAGCCAAAAAACCAATACCGGCGGCGAAAACAGCAAGCACGGGATCTGGTATGCCGATATGCCTGCCGCGCTGGAGGTATTACAGCGCTATAGCCTGAAGCTGGTGGGTATTCATATGCACATTGGATCTGGCGTCGATTACGGCCACCTTGAGCAGGTGTGCGGCGCGATGGTGCGCCAGGTTATCGACTTCGGTCAGGATCTGGAGGCGATCTCTGCCGGTGGCGGCCTCTCCATTCCCTATCGCGAAGGCGAAGAGGCGATCGATACCGATCACTATTACGGTCTGTGGAGCGCCGCGCGTGACCAAATTGCCGCGCATCTTGGTCACGCGGTGAAGCTGGAAATTGAGCCGGGTCGTTTCCTGGTGGCGGAAGCCGGTGTGCTGGTTTCACAGGTGCGCAGCGTGAAAGAGATGGGGTCTCGCCACTTCGTATTGATTGACGCAGGCTTTAACGACCTGATGCGTCCGTCCATGTACGGCAGCTATCACCACATTACCGCCCTGGCTGCCGACGGCCGCGATTTAACGCAGGCGCCGCGGGTTGAGACGGTCGTTGCGGGGCCGCTGTGCGAATCGGGTGACGTGTTCACTCAGCAGGAAGGCGGCAAAGTGGAGACCCGCGCGCTGCCAGAGGTCAAACCGGGTGATTATCTTGTGCTGCATGATACCGGTGCCTACGGGGCGTCGATGTCATCTAACTACAACAGCCGCCCGCTGCTGCCGGAAGTGCTGTTTGATAACGGCAAGGCACGGCTGATCCGTCGTCGTCAGACCATTCAGGAACTGCTGGCTTTAGAACTCATCTGATGAAAGTACGGCCCCGTTGTGACCGAATCGCGTAAGACCAGCGTGCCGGTAAACGGCGGGATGGCATCGACCGGCTGGTTTTTAGCCAGCCGGATCGCCTGATCGATGGCCGTGACAATCATATTGTCGATGGGCAGATAAACCGACGAGAGCGCAGGCTCCAGCCATTTCGCGCTTGGGGCATCGTCAAAGCCGAACAGCGAAATATCCTGCGGGATTTTAAGCCCCGCCTGGTGTAACGCTTTGGACGCACCCAGCGCCATATCGTCGTTACAGGCAAACAGGGCGCTAAACGGCACGCCGTCGGCAATCAGCTCCTTGCACAGCTCGTATCCCCGCGTCATTCCCGCATCGCCGTACTTTATCCGGCGCTCGTCCAGGCGGATGCCGTGCTTTTCCAGCGCCTTGCGATAGCCCATCAGCCTCGCTTTCCCGGTTGGGGTATGGATCGGAACGGTGATACAGGCGATCTCCCGATGTCCCTGGCCGATCAGGTAATCCACGGCCTTAAACGCGGCATCCTGCTGTTCGAAGAACACACAGCGATCCGGCGCCTGGCTCACTTCACGGTTAATGACCACCAGCGGCGTTTTCACGGTGTCCATCAGTTTGACGATCGCTTTCTCGCTCATGTAGCGCGTGTAAAGCACGATGGCATCGCACTGGCGATCGGCCAGCATCTGCACCGCCTGTTCTTCCTGTTCCGGCGCGTCGTGGCCATCGGTGACGATCAGCTGTTTCCCGTGGGTTTCGGTCTGCCGCGACGCCTGCTGGAGAAGACGACCAAAGTAAAAGCCGTCGAAGGTGGAGACGACCAGACCAATGCTGTTGCTGGTTTGGTTAGCCAGCGAGCGCGCGAGAAAGTTTGGGCGATAGCCCAGCTCTTCCATCGCCGCAAACACCTGCTGACGCGTACTCTCTTTAACCTGACCCGTGCCGTTCAGCACGCGCGATACCGTGGCCTTCGACACGCCCGCACGCAGTGAGACATCCAGCATTGTTGCCATTCTACATTCCTGCTTCCACGTAATGGTCTGCAGTTTAACACAGACCTCACGGCGTATAAGCGATGCGGGAAGCGCAAAAACTCCGCCACGATCACGCTTTTTGGCAACGACCTGACAGCACGGAATTATCGTCGTTAAGTGGTATGCCAAAATGGTCAAAAATACTCATCTGGAATACCTCTTGCTCCGTTGAGAGCTTAATCACAGAATGGAAAGCCTCATAAAGCTATTTTTGGTATGCCAATAGTATCCGGCTGTACACCTTATTCAATAAAAGCCCTTTTACTGAGGTATTACCCTATGGCATTACAGGAAAAACTGATCGACGCTCTGGGCAGTTTTGCCACCAAATTCAACAGCTATCGCTACATCATGGCGATCAAGTCTGCCTTTATTACCTTAATGCCGGTCATCATCGTTGGGGCATTCTCCGTGCTGATCTCCAACATGGTCCTGGATCCGAAAAATGGCCTGGCGAGCTTCCAGTCGCTGTCGTTTCTCGCCGCGCTAAAGCCGATCACCAGCGCGCTAAACTACGCCACGCTTAACTTCCTCAACATCGGCGCGGTGTTTTTGATTGGCGTGGAGCTGGGGCGGATTAACGGGATCAAATCCCTGTTCCCCGGCCTGCTGGCGGTGATCTGCTTCATCTGCGTGACGCCGACCACGGTGGAAATGCTGGTGGACGGCGAAATGCACGTGGTGAAAGACGTGCTGATGCGCCAGTTCTCCGACACCCGCAGCCTGTTCCTCGGCATGTTTATCGCCATTCTCTCCGTCGAGGTCTACTGCTGGCTGGAAAACCGCAAGGGGCTGAAGATTAAGATGCCGGATACCGTACCGCCTAACGTGGCGGCATCGTTCTCGGCCCTGATCCCGGCGATTATCACCACCACGGCGATTGCCACGTTTGGCTTCGTTTTCCACCAGCTTACCGGCATGTATCTCTACGACGCGGTCTACCAGGTGGTGCAGCAGCCGCTGGAGCGCGTGGTGCAAAGCCTGCCTGGCATTCTGCTGCTGATGTTTGTCGCCCAGCTGTTCTGGGTGATTGGTATTCATGGCAACCAGATGATCAAGCCTATCCGCGAGCCGCTGCTGCTGGGGGCGATCACCGTTAACATGAGCGCCTTTGAGCAGGGCAAAGAGGTGCCGAACATCATCACCATGCCGTTCTGGGACGTGTATATGAGCATCGGGGGGTCAGGGCTGACCATCGGCCTGCTGATCGCGGTGATGATCGCCACCAAACGTAAAGAGATGAAGGAGATCGCCAAGCTCTCTATTGGCCCCGGCATTTTCAACATTAACGAACCGGTGATCTTCGGTATGCCAATCATGCTCAACCCGATCCTTGCCATTCCGTTCATCATTACGCCGCTGGTTACCGGCTCCATCGGTTACTTTGCGACGGTAACCGGTTTTGCCGGCAAAGCCGTCGTGATGGTGCCGTGGACCACACCGCCGCTGATTAACGCCTGGCTTTCCACCGCAGGCTCAATGGGGGCGGTGATAACCCAGCTTATTTGCATTGTCACTGCCGTCATTATCTACCTGCCGTTTGTGAAAATTGCCTCACGCCGTGCAGATCAGGCCGCGCTGCAGCAAGCTACCGATAACGCCTGAGGTGATGATGAGCATAAAAAAGATAACCCTGCCGCAGGATTTTATTCTCGGCGCAGCGGCGTCAGCCTGGCAAACCGAAGGCTGGAGCGGCAAAAAACCGGGCCAGGATTCGTGGATCGATCTCTGGTACAAAAACGATCGTCACGTCTGGCATAACGGCTATGGACCGGCGGTGGCGACCGATTTTATCAACCGCTTCCGCGAAGATGTAGCCCTGATGAAGCAGGCGGGGCTGACGCACTACCGGACCTCGATAAACTGGTCACGGTTTTTGACCGACTATGAAAACGTGACGATAGATGAGGAGTACGCTGCGTATTACGCCGCCCTGTTCGATGAAATGCACCGCCAGGGTATTGAACCGATGATCTGCCTGGAGCATTACGAGCTACCTGGCGTGCTGCTTGAGAAATACGGCGGCTGGGCGTCGAAGCATGTGGTTGAACTGTTTGTCCGCTACGCGGAAAAGGTGTTTGAACGCTTTCACGGCAGCGTCACCCGCTGGTTTACCTTCAATGAGCCGATTGTGGTGCAGACCCGCGTTTATCTGGATGCGTTGCGCTGGCCGTACGAGCAGAACACCGGCACCTGGATGCAGTGGAATCACCACAAGGTGCTGGCGACGGCGAAGGTTGTGAAGCTGTTTCGGGAGAAAGGGTATGACGGTTCCGTAGGCTGTATTCTCAACCCGGAAGTGACCTATCCGCGCTCGCGTGCGCCGCACGACGTGCGGGCGGCGGAGATGTACGATCTCTTCTACAACCGTGTCTTTCTCGACCCGCTGGTGCACGGGCGCTATCCGCAGGCGCTCTTTACCCTGCTGGAGCAGCACCAGGTGCCGTGGGCCTATACGGATGACGAACTGGCGCTGATTGCCGACAACACCGTCGACGAATTAGGGATCAACCTCTACTACCCGCACAGGGTGAAAGCGCCTTCCCGCGCCTGGCATCCGGAGACCCCGTTCCACCCGGCGTACTACTACGAGCCGTTTGAACTCCCGGGGCGACGGATGAACAGATCCCGCGGCTGGGAGATTTATCCGCGCATTATCTACGACATGGCGATGCGGATTAAAAAGGAGTACCGCAATATCGACTGGTTCGTGGCGGAAAGCGGAATGGGCGTTGAAAACGAAGCGCAGTTCCGCAACCGTGACGGCATTATTGATGATGTCTACCGCATCGACTTTATCAGCGAACATCTCTATTACACGCTGCTGGCGCGCGAGGAGGGGGCGAACTGCCACGGCTATATGCTGTGGGCCTTTACCGACAACGTCTCGCCGATGAACGCCTTCAAAAATCGCTATGGTCTGATTGAGATTGATCTTGAGGATAACCGCGCCCGGCGCGCCAAAAAATCGGCATCCTGGTTCCGTCAGCTGCGCGATGAGCGCGTCCTGACGCTCAGCGTTGACGATGAATGGAAGTAAGCGTTCTGATAAAATAGCGTACAAACTGGCCGGGAGGACGCCCGGCCTGCGCATTAACTGAAAAAACAGGTGAAAACGTGGATAAGGCTGTCATCCTGCCGGAAAAAAAACAGTACCAGGAAATTGGCGAGGATTTACGGGCGCAAATTATCCAGGGGCATTATCCCGTTGGGTCGCGCCTGCCGCCGGAGCGCAACATTGCCGAGACCTATGGCGTAAGCCGCACTATCGTGCGCGAGGCGCTGCTGATGCTGGAGCTGCAGGGCACGGTGGATATCCGTCAGGGCTCGGGTGTTTACGTCATGCGCATCCCCGACGAACATGAAAATGAGGAAGAGCGTTTCCTCAACAGCGACGTGGGCCCGTTTGAGATTTTGCAGGCTCGCCAGCTGCTCGAAAGCAACATCGCAGCTTTTGCCGCCAAAATGGCGACGCGGGCGGATATCGATAATCTGCGCCGCATCATCGAGCAGGAGCAGCGCGCCATTGCCGCGGACGACAACAGCCAGGACAACAACAAGATGTTCCACCTGGTGCTGGCGGGCGCAACGCAAAATCAGATGCTGCTGGCAACAGTGGAAAGTATCTGGCACCACATGGACAGCAGCCCGCTGTGGCAGCAGTTTAACGTCCATATTGCCAGTCGTGCGTATCGCCTGAAATGGCTGGGCGACCGGCAAACCATTCTTGCTGCCCTGCGCCGTCGCGACGTGATGGGGGCCTGGCAGGCGATGTTCCAGCATCTGGAAAATGTGAAAAAAAGTTTGCTGGAGCTGTCTGATGAAGATGCGCCGGATTTCGACGGTTATCTGTTTGAGTCAGTTCCTCTTTTTCAGGGGAAACTGATATGAAGATCCTCCCGCTGTACGCCGCGCCGCAGTTTGCGGAGCAGGTGATCGACTGGATCTGGCAGGCCTTCGGTGACGGCCTGCCGCGTGAATTTTTCCAGAGCGTTATCGATCACAGCCAGACGCCCGGCGCGCTGCCGATGACGTTTATTGCCGTTGAGGATGAACGTCTTCTGGGCACCGTCGGATTATGGCGCTGCGATCTCATCACGCGTCAGGATCTTTATCCCTGGCTGGCGGCGCTGTACGTGGATGAGGCGGCGCGAGGAAAAGGACTCGCGGGGAAGCTTCAGGAGCATGTTATTGCGTATGCCGCGCAGGCCGGGTACACCGAGCTGCATCTGTGGTCTGCCTGCCGCGACTTTTACGAACGTTACGGCTGGCAGTATATCGGTGATGGGCTGGAATACCCCAACACGCGGGTTCACCTCTACCGTTATTCGCTCTGCGCTTCCGCAGGCGACGCAACGGAGTGACGACGAACCAGCGTCGGGCTAAACAGATGCGTAATATCCGGCGGCTGGCGCTGTTCAGCCAGCGCTAACGCCAGCTCGGCGGCCTGCGTTGCCATGGTGATAATCGGGTAGCGCACGGTGGTCAGACGCGGGCGCACGTAGCGAGAGACCAGCACGTCATCGAAGCCTATCAGCGAAATTTCTGCCGGTACCTCAATCCCGTTGTCATTCAACACCCCCATTGCCCCTGCGGCCATCGAGTCGTTATAGCTGGCAACCGCCGTGAAATTCCGTCCGCGACCCAGCAGCTCGGTCATGGCCTGTTCACCGCCGCTTTCATCCGGTTCACCGTAGGCCACCAGGCGATCGTTACACGGCAGTCTGTTTTCGCGCAGGGCATCGTAGTAGCCCTGCAGGCGGTCTTCCGCATCAGAAATAGGGTGATTAGAACAGAGATAGCCAATCCGGGTGTGACCCTGTTGAATCAGATGACGGGTCGCAAGCCATGCGCCGTAGCGGTCGTCGAGCGCCACGCAGCGTTTTTCAAATCCGGGAATTATGCGGTTGATGATGACCATCCCGGGGATCTGCTTCATCAGATGAATCAGTTCGGCATCCGGGATCATTTTGGCGTGAACCACCAGCGCCGCGCAGCGGTGGCGGATCAGCTGCTCGATGGCCTGGCGTTCTTTTTGTTCATTATGATAGCCATTGCCGATCAGCAAAAAATTGCCTGTCTGATAAGAAACCTGCTCAACGGCTTTCACCATGGCGCCGAAAAAGGGATCGGAGACATCGCCCACCACCAGCCCAATGGTTTCTGTGGACTGCTGGGCGAGCGCGCGGGCATTGGCATTGGGATGATAGTTCAGGGATTCCATGGCGTTTTGTACCGCCTGGCGTGATGCGTCACTGGCTTTCGGTGAGTTGTTAATCACGCGGGAGACGGTTGCCACCGACACACCTGCCAGACGGGCCACATCCTTTATTGTCGCCATTCATTACCTTCTTATTGGGGGTAAGCGTTTACACACCAAATAGTGTTGCGGAAAAGCGGCGCGCATTCAAGGGGAGCGGATTTCCGCTCTCCACAAACGTGACGCAGGACAACCCTGGCGGTGTAATCGTTACACGCGCAGTCATGTCTGAAAAATGTCAATCTGAACCTTTGGTTACACTTTGCCTCAGGCTGTTGCGATTGTCCGATGGCGAGGACGTTAAAGAGGTTGATACAGTCGAGATCCCAGAGGTATTGATAGGTGGAATCAACTCCGGTTGATTAACACGCTTTACACCAACCTGCGTTTTTACGCAGGTTTTTTTTTGCCTGACAGTTCAACCTGTAACAGCAACAGAGAATATTCACACCTGGTTGCACTTCGGCTCATTCCCTTGCGTTTTCCTGCTGGCGAAGCGCAGTGTGAACGGCCAGAATCAAGATCCCAGAGGTATTGATTGGTGAGAATTCTTAGTACGGTTTCGTACTCATCTCTTGCACCAACCTGCGCGGATGCGCAGGTTTTTTTTCGCCTCCACTTTTGCTGTCGCTCCCGTATCACTTCTCGTGTAATCTGCCACCATTTACTATCAACCCTCCACACTGGCTGGCAAAGGGAGTTGAGATGCTATTTGGGTTCTTCCGTACACTATTTCGTATTCTCTTTCGCATCCGCGTCACTGGCGATGCCCAGGCGCTTCGCGGCGAACGCGTTCTTATCACACCAAATCATGTTTCCTTTATAGATGGCATCCTGCTGGCGCTGTTTCTGCCCGTGCGCCCGGTGTTTGCGGTCTATACCTCCATCAGCCAGCAGTGGTACATGCGCTGGCTCACGCCGCTGATTGATTTTGTGCCGCTCGATCCGACAAAGCCGATGATGATTAAGCATCTGGTGCGTCTGGTCGAGCAGGGTCGTCCGGTGGTCATTTTCCCGGAAGGGCGTATTTCAGTGACCGGTTCGCTGATGAAAATCTATGACGGCGCGGGGTTTGTCGCGGCGAAGTCAAAAGCGACCGTGGTGCCGCTGCGCATTGAAGGCGCAGAGCTGAGCCATTTCAGCCGCCTTAAGGGGCGGGTGAAGCAGCGTCTGTTCCCAAAAATCACGCTGCATATTCTGCCGCCAACGTCGTTACCGATGCCGGACGCGCCGCGTGCCCGCGATCGCCGTAAAATTGCCGGGGAAATGCTGCACCAGATTATGATGGAAGCGCGCATGGCCGTGCGTCCGCGCGAAACGCTGTACGAGTCTCTGCTTTCCGCGCAGCACCGCTATGGCGCGAAGAAAAACTGCATCGAAGACATCAACTTTACTCCGGATACCTATCGCAAACTGCTGACCAAGACCCTGTTTGTGGGCCGCATTCTTGAAAAGTACAGCAAGAAGGGCGAGAAAATTGGCCTGATGCTGCCTAACGCGGGCATCAGCGCGGCGGTGATTTTTGGTGCGGTTTCCCGGGGGCGCATCCCGGCAATGATGAACTACACGGCGGGCGTGAAAGGGCTGACCAGCGCCATCACCGCTGCCCAGATTAATACCGTCTTTACCTCTCGTCAGTTCCTGGACAAAGGCAAGCTCTGGCATCTTCCCGAGCAGCTCACCCAGGTGCGCTGGGTCTTCCTGGAGGATCTGAAGGCGGACGTAACCACCGGCGACAAGCTGTGGATTTTTGCTCACCTGCTGATGCCGCGTCTGGCCCAGGTCAAACAGCAGCCGGAAGATGACGCGATTATCCTCTTCACGTCGGGATCGGAGGGCAACCCAAAAGGCGTCGTCCACAGCCACAAGAGCATTCTGGCGAACGTTGAGCAGATTAAAAGCATCGCCGACTTTACCGCGGATGACCGTTTTATGTCGGCGCTGCCGCTGTTCCACTCCTTTGGCCTGACGGTGGGGCTGTTTACGCCGCTGCTGACCGGCGCAGAAGTGTTCCTCTATCCAAGCCCGCTGCATTACCGCATTGTGCCGGAGCTGGTGTATGACCGTAACTGCACCGTCCTGTTCGGCACCTCAACGTTCCTCGGCAACTACGCGCGTTTCGCCAATCCGTATGACTTCTATCGCGTGCGGTATGTGGTGGCCGGTGCGGAAAAACTGCAGGAGAGCACGCGTCAGATCTGGCAGGACAAGTTCGGCCTGCGCATTCTCGAAGGCTATGGCGTTACCGAGTGTGCTCCCGTGGTCTCGATTAACGTTCCGATGGCGGCGAAGCCGGGTACGGTGGGCCGAATTCTGCCGGGAATGGATGCGCGTCTGCTTGCCGTGCCGGGCATTGAGGACGGTGGCCGTCTGCAGCTGAAAGGGCCAAACGTGATGAACGGTTATCTGCGCGTGGAAAACCCAGGCGTGCTGGAGGTCCCGACGGCGGAAAACGTCAACGGCGAGATTGAAACCGGCTGGTACGACACCGGTGATATTGTCCGTTTTGATGAACAAGGCTTTGTTCAGATTCAGGGACGTGCGAAACGCTTCGCCAAAATCGCCGGTGAAATGGTCTCTCTGGAAATGGTTGAGCAGCTGGCGATGGCCGTGTCCGCAGATAAGATGCATGCGACGGTGGTGAAGAGTGATGCCAGCAAAGGTGAGGCGCTGGTGCTGTTTACGACCGACGCTGAGCTTAAGCGCGACAGGTTACTGAGCTATGCGCGTGAACACGGTATCCCTGAACTGGCGGTGCCGCGCGATATTCGCTTCCTGAAGCAGCTCCCGGTGCTGGGTAGCGGGAAGCCCGATTTCGTGACCCTGAAAGGCATGGTTGAAGAGGCGGAACAGCAAAATGCGTGAGTCAGTACACACTAACACATCGCTCAGATCGAAAGGCATGATGGCCGTTATCGCTGCGCAGTTTCTCTCTGCGTTTGGTGATAACGCGCTGCTGTTTGCCACTCTGGCGCTGCTGAAGGCCGAATTTTACCCCGACTGGAGCCAGCCGATCCTGCAGATGGTGTTTGTGGGTGCTTACATTATCTTTGCTCCGTTTGTCGGGCAGGTGGCAGACAGCTTCCCCAAAGGCCGGGTGATGATGTTTGCCAACGGTCTCAAGCTGCTGGGGGCTGCCAGCATTTGCTTTGGCTTCAACCCGTTTATTGGCTACACGCTGGTGGGCATTGGCGCCGCCGCCTATTCCCCGGCGAAGTATGGCATTCTCGGAGAACTGACCACGGGCGATAAGCTGGTGAAAGCCAACGGCCTGATGGAGTCGTCAACCATTGCCGCCATCCTGCTCGGATCCGTTGCGGGCGGCGTACTGGCCGACTGGCATGTACTGGCGGCACTGGGCGTTTGCGCGGCGGTGTATGGCGGCGCGGTCGTGGCAAACCTGTTTATTCCCAAACTGCCGGTTGCTCGCCCGGGGCAATCCTGGCGCTTTAAACCGATGACCGGCAGTTTCTTTACCGCCTGTCGCGTGCTTTGGCGTAACGGAGAAACGCGTTTCTCCCTGATGGGAACCAGTATGTTCTGGGGCGCGGGCGTTACGCTGCGCTTCCTGCTGGTGCTGTGGGTGCCCGTGGCGCTGGGGATTACTGACAACGCGACGCCGACCTATCTGAATGCGATGGTAGCCATCGGCATTGTGGTGGGGGCAGGCGCGGCGGCGAAGCTGGTGACGCTCGAGACGGTAGCACGCTGCATGCCCGCAGGGATCCTGATTGGCGTCGTGGTGCTGATTTTCTCGCTGCAACATGCGTTATTGCCTGCGTATGTCCTCCTCATCCTGATTGGTATTCTGGGCGGTTTCTTCGTGGTGCCGCTGAACGCGTTGCTGCAGGAGCGTGGCAAACAGACCGTCGGGGCGGGGAATGCCATCGCCGTACAAAACCTGGGTGAAAACCTGGCGATGCTGCTAATGCTGGGGCTCTACTCGCTGGCGGTGAAAGTCGGTGTGCCGGTGGTGGGGATTGGCGTCGGGTTTGGCGGGCTGTTTGCGCTGGCGATTGCGGGTTTGTGGATCTGGCAGCGTCGGCGTTGATAAGTGCGGCCTGATGCCCTCACCCCGGCCCTCTCCCACAGGGAGAGGGAGCAAACCCTAAAAACGGCAACGTGCGTTGCCGTTTTGCTTTTATTACGGTGCCGGGTATGTGTATACCTGATGCACCGCTTCAATCTCCGCTAACACCTCTTCACTCAGGTTCAGATGGAAACTCTCAATATTGGTTTTCAGCTGTTCCATCGTGGTTGCGCCAAGCAGGGTGCTGGCAACAAACGGCTGACGACGCACGAAGGCCAGCGCCATCTGCGCAGGGTCAAGACCGTGACGCTTTGCGATATCCACATAGGCTGCAACGGCTTTCTGCGTTTGCTCTCCGCTGTAGCGGGTAAAGCGGCTAAAGAGGGTATTTCGCGCCCCGGCCGGCTTCGCGCCGTTAAGGTATTTCCCCGTCAGCGTGCCAAAGCCGAGACAGGAATAGGCGAGCAGTTCCACTTCTTCATATTGCGTCACTTCGGCCAGACCCACCTCATAGCTACGGTTAAGCAGGCTGTACGGGTTCTGGATGGTGACGATACGCGGCAGATCGTGTTTATCTGCAAGGTGCAGATAGCGCATTACGCCAAAGGCCGTTTCGTTAGAGACGCCAATGTAGCGGATTTTTCCCGCGCGCTGGCACTCGGTCAGCGCTTCCAGCGTTTCCAGCAGCGTTACGGCGGGGGCGCTCTCATTCCAGCTGTAGCCGAGCTTACCAAAGCAGTTGGTTGGGCGCTGCGGCCAGTGCACCTGATACAGGTCGAGGTAGTCGGTTTGCAGGCGCTTCAGGCTGGCGTCCAGTGCGGCGCGGATATTCTTACGATCGAGGATCTGATTCGGGCGGATCCCGGTATCGTTGTTGCGCGCGGGACCGCTGACTTTTGAGGCAATCACCAGCTTTTCACGGTTGCCGTGTTTTGCCAGCCAGTTACCGACGTAGGTTTCGGTAAGTCCCTGCGTTTCCGGACGGGGAGGAACAGGGTACATCTCCGCGACATCAATCAGGTTAATCCCCTGGCTGACGGCGTAATCGAGTTGTGCATGGGCATCGGCTTCGCTGTTTTGTTCACCAAATGTCATCGTGCCCAACCCCAGTTGGCTTATTTCCAGAGCGCTGTGGGGGATACGGTGATAATGCATAGCCGGCTTCCTCAGTAGACTTATAGACCGCGTCAGGGCGTGCCCGACAAAGGAATATAAACATGGCAGAGGGGAAGCAAAAGGGGAAGAAAAAATTAAAAAGGCCAGCAAGCGACTGACCTCTCTCTGTTTATCGCTCGATAATTTGCGAGACTTCGTCGCGATTGATCTGCATTTTATTACCTTCCTGGTCGCGGTAGCTGACCAGACCGGTATCATCGTCGACTTCGGGTTTGCCGTCGGTCAGGATCATTCGACCGTCTTTTGTCGCCATAACGTAATCGCTGCTACAGCCCGATACGGCAAACGCTAAACCGACTGCTGAAACTAACACTGCCCATTTTTTCATCGTTATCGTCCTCATCTGGCGCGTATCAAATCATAATCTAGTATTAACCCGATATGGCGACTTGAGGAAGCGGTAAAATCTTAAAAAGCAGTCGATTATGTTTGAGAGCTCGCAAAATAAGTAAAAAACTATGTTTTTAACAGGAAATGACGTGCCAGGAGTGCGCCGGTGAAATTCTTTTTGAGATAAAAACCGCGCGGCAACGTCAGTATCGGCTCGCCCTGCGCGCCGATTGCCTCGGTAAGCGCTTTACTGTTGGCCGCTTTCGGGCGCAGTTGTAATACTTCTCCATGTCGGGCGGTGATGCGCTCTACCTGCCCAAGCACAATCATGTCCATCAGCTCCTCCCAGTCCAGCCGCAGCTGATGCTCTTCATCGTCGTTCGGGCTCCAGAGCAGCGGCGCGCCAACGCGACGCTCAGCCAGGGGGATCTGACGCTCACCTTCAACCGGTACCCACAGCACGCGCTTCAGCTTGTGGCGAACGTGGCTGGTTTCCCACGTTACGCCGGTGTTGCCGGTTAATGGCGCAACGCAGACGAAGGTGGTCTCAAGGGGCTTGCCCTGGCGGTCTACAGGGATGGTTTTTAACTCCACGCCAAGCGCTGCAAAATCCTGCTCGGGTTTGCTCCCTGCGCTGGCGCCCAGCCAAAGTTCAAGCAGCATGCCGATCCAGCCTTTATCCCTCTTCAGATCCTTCGGGATCTGAAGCCCTGCCATTGCCGCCAGTTCGCCAAGCGAAAAGCCTGCCAGACGCTGTGCCTGCTGTAGCAACCGGCCTTCGCTGGACGGCGGTGAGAGCAAGGGTGTAAGCGGATGCATGAAGGTAACCTTTTGATTAAAAAATAAACGAAGAAATTGTCCCCTGTGGATAGAGTTTAACTATTTCTGTACCAATATTCTATGTCTATGATTTATAGATTTTTTTATTGATTTGAAATCGTTTCACCTGAGTCAGAAAACCGGTTGTTCAAATCTGGTCACTGACAATGAACAGGATCTTACACCATGTTATCCACAGAAAAATGGGATAACTGGGCATAACCCTAACTACTGTTTCAATTTACAGCCTTGACGTGCGATGAAAATCGAATTTTCAAACAAATTGTGACTAACTTATTGGCACAATCTGTGGATAAAACCGACGCTGTTCGATCTTTCATCAGCACCACGATCCCTGATGTGACGATCGTCACGCTATTCTGTTTTGTGTTGAAGGATATACATTTAACTATATGAAAATAATTACATTATTTAATTCAGGTAAAAGAGAGAGCACGGCGGTGTTTTAGGTTGTTCATCGGTAATCAGACACTTCTTCACAACTATATCCACAGAAAAGGTGAATAAAATTCCCTTCACTGACTCTCATCTGTTTATAACTCAGCACTTATTTGTGAGTTATTCAAATGTTATTAGGCTGCAGCCCTGTAAGAGAGTGGTTTACCGCCTCCCTGTAGTGTGAAACAATCATTCATATATAAGGTTTAGTTTGGGGTAGTCCGGTGATTGATGACGATGGCTACCGCCCGAACGTAGGAATAGTAATTTGTAATCGTCAGGGCCAGGTAATGTGGGCCCGGCGATATGGTCAGCACTCCTGGCAGTTCCCGCAAGGCGGGATCAATCCAGGAGAGTCCCCAGAACAAGCGATGTACCGGGAGCTTTTTGAAGAGGTCGGTTTAAGCCGAAAAGATGTTCGCATCCTGGCTTCGACCCGCAACTGGTTGCGTTACAAGTTACCGAAACGTTTGGTGCGTTGGGACACAAAGCCGGTTTGTATCGGCCAGAAACAGAAGTGGTTTCTGTTGCAGTTGGTGGGCAACGATTCAGACATCAATATGCAAACCAGCAGTACGCCGGAGTTCGATGGCTGGCGCTGGGTGAGCTATTGGTATCCTGTTCGTCAGGTCGTGTCATTTAAACGCGATGTTTACCGTAGGGTGATGAAAGAGTTTGCAAGTGTGGTAATGCAGCTTCAGGAGATCCCGCCTAAGCCGCAGAGCGCACCTGCATGGCGACGTAAAAGAGGTTAAGCTACGCAAATCATGCTCACCCGCTTGCGAGAAATAGTCGAGAAGGTGGCCAGTGCTCCGCGTCTGAACGAGGCGCTGAATATTCTGGTCACTGACATCTGTCTTGCGATGGAGACCGAGGTCTGTTCGGTGTATCTGGCCGACCACGATCGGCGCTGCTATTACCTGATGGCGACCCGTGGTTTGAAAAAACCACGTGGACGTACCGTAACGCTCGCCTTTGATGAAGGTATCGTCGGGCTGGTTGGTCGGCTGGCTGAACCTATCAACCTTGCTGACGCACAAAAACACCCCAGCTTTAAATACATCCCTTCCGTAAAAGAAGAGCGCTTCCGCGCTTTCCTTGGCGTGCCGATTATCCAGCGCCGCCAGCTGCTCGGCGTGCTGGTCGTCCAGCAGCGCGAGCTACGTCAATACGATGAAAGCGAAGAGTCTTTCCTCGTCACGCTGGCCACGCAGATGGCGGCGATTCTCTCCCAGTCTCAGCTTGCCGCGCTTTTTGGTCAGTATCGCCATACGCGCATTCGCGCTCTTCCTGCCTCGCCAGGCGTGGCGATAGCGGAAGGCTGGATGGACGCCACCCTGCCGCTAATGGAGCAGGTTTACGAAGCCTCAACGCTTGATGAAGCGCTTGAGCGCGAGCGTCTTACCGCCGCGCTGGAAGAGGCGGCGAATGAATTTCGTCGTTACAGCAAGCGCTTTGCCGCAGGCGCACAAAAAGAGACGGCGGCCATCTTCGACCTCTATTCGCACCTGCTCTCCGATGCGCGTCTGCGTCGTGAGCTTTTTGCGGAAGTGGACAAAGGCTCGGTCGCTGAGTGGGCGGTAAAGAAGGTAATCGAAAAATTTGCCGACCAATTTGCGGCATTGACCGACGGTTACCTGAAGGAGCGGGCTGGTGATCTCCGCGCTCTGGGACAACGTCTACTGTTCCATCTCGATGACACCATTCAGGGGCCGAATGCCTGGCCAAAACGGTTTGTTCTGGTCGCCGATGAACTCTCGGCAACGACGCTGGCTGAACTGCCTCAGGACAGGCTGGCCGGTGTGGTGGTGCGCGATGGTGCCGCCAACTCACACGCCGCCATTATGGTGCGCGCGCTGGGTATTCCGACCGTTATGGGCGCGGATATCCAGCCGTCGGTACTGCACCGCCGTACGCTGGTGGTTGACGGCTATCGCGGTGAGCTGCTGGTCGATCCTGAGCCGGTTCTGCTCCAGGAATACCAGCGTCTTATCAGCGAAGAGAATGAATTAAGCAAGCTGGCGGAAGATGACGTTAACCTCCCCGCACAGCTGAAGAGCGGTGAGCGGATCAAAGTCATGCTCAACGCCGGTTTAAGCCCGGAGCATGAAGAAAAGCTTGGCAGCCGCATCGACGGTATTGGCCTGTACCGTACTGAAATTCCGTTTATGCTGCAGAGCGGTTTCCCCTCGGAAGAGGAGCAGGTGGCGCAGTATCAGGGCATGCTGCAGATGTTTAACGACAAACCTGTCACCCTGCGAACCCTGGACGTCGGGGCGGATAAACAGCTGCCCTATATGCCGATCAGCGAAGAAAACCCGTGCCTGGGCTGGCGTGGGATCCGCATTACGCTCGACCAGCCGGAGATCTTCCTGATCCAGGTGCGTGCGATGCTGCGCGCCAACGCGGCGACGGGCAATCTCAGCATCTTACTGCCGATGGTCACCAGCATTGATGAGATCGACGAGTCCCGGCGACTGATCGAACGTGCGGGTCGTGAAGTGGAAGAGATGATCGGCTACGCGATCCCGAAACCACGGATTGGGGTGATGCTTGAAGTGCCGTCTATGGTCTTTATGCTGCCGCAGCTGGCAAACCGCGTTGATTTTATCTCTGTCGGCACGAACGACCTGACGCAATATATCCTGGCCGTCGACCGTAACAATACCCGCGTCGCCAGTATCTACGACAGCCTGCATCCGGCGATCATTCGCGCGTTAGCGATGATCGCCCGTGAAGCGGAACAGTACGGCATTGATTTACGCCTGTGCGGTGAAATGGCCGGGGATTCAATGTGTGTTGCAATCCTGATTGGTCTGGGATTCCGCCACCTGTCGATGAACGGTCGTGCCGTCGCCCGCGTGAAATACCTGCTGCGGCATATCGACATCAATGATGCCCGCGAGCTGGCTGAACGCAGCCTTGACGCACAGCTGGCAGCTGAAGTTCGTCATCAGGTCGCGGCGTTTATGGAACGACGCGGTATGGGCGGCCTGATCCGCGGTGGCCGCTAATCGTCTTTCGCCCTCTCCCTGTGGGTGAGGGCGCCAGCGCGCATAAAACCCTATACACATCTTTTACATCTCTGGCGCATCCTCCGCGCCCGCCTTGTGCTATGATTCGCAACTTTGGAGCCTCTGCTTACAGCAGAATCGCATTTCTACCGCTGTCCACTTTCAGCGGAATAACAACATCTTGTGGTGACAGATGAACAGTGGTTATCTGCATTTTCCGGAATTTGATCCGGTCATTTTCTCAGTAGGACCTGTTTCGCTTCACTGGTACGGTCTGATGTACCTGGTGGGCTTCATTTTTGCCATGTGGCTCGCTGGCCGTCGCGCCAGCCGTCCGGGCAGCGGCTGGACTAAAAACGAAGTTGAAAACCTGCTGTATGCGGGCTTCCTCGGCGTGTTCCTCGGTGGCCGTATTGGGTATGTGCTGTTCTATAACTTCCCGGTATTCCTGAACGATCCACTCTATCTGTTCCGCGTCTGGGACGGCGGCATGTCCTTCCACGGCGGCCTGATTGGGGTGATCCTGGTGATGGTGATTTTTGCCAAACGCACCAAACGCAACTTCTTCCAGGTTTCAGATTTTATCGCACCGCTGATCCCGTTTGGTCTCGGCGCTGGCCGTCTGGGTAACTTTATCAACGGTGAGCTGTGGGGCCGCGTCGACCCGAGCGTGCCGTATACGATGCTCTTCCCGGGCTCTCGCGCAGAAGATATCGCGCTGCTGCCATCACATCCGGAGTGGCAGTCCATTTTCGATACCTACGGCGTGCTGCCGCGCCATATGTCTCAGCTGTACGAGCTGGCGCTGGAAGGCGTGGTGCTGTTTATCATCCTCAACCTGTTTATCCGCAAACCGCGTCCGATGGGCGCTGTCTCCGGCCTGTTCCTGATCGGCTACGGCGCATTCCGTATTATCGTCGAGTTCTTCCGTCAGCCAGACGCACAGTTTACCGGCGAGTGGGTACAGTACATCAGCATGGGGCAGATCCTCTCCATTCCGATGATTGTCGCGGGTGCCATTATGATGATTTGGGCGTATCGTCGTCGTCCACAGCAACAAATTTCCTGAGGAACCATGAAACAGTATCTTGAATTGATGAAAAAAGTGCTCGATGAGGGCACGCCGAAAAACGACCGCACCGGTACCGGTACGCTCTCCATTTTTGGCCACCAGATGCGCTTCAATCTGCAAGAAGGCTTCCCGCTGGTGACGACAAAGCGCTGCCACCTGCGCTCAATCATTCATGAACTGCTCTGGTTCCTGCAAGGCGATACCAACGTTGCGTATCTGCACGAAAATAACGTCTCAATCTGGGACGAGTGGGCAGATGAAAACGGCAACCTGGGCCCGGTTTACGGCAAGCAGTGGCGCGCATGGCCAACGCCTGATGGCCGCCATATTGACCAGATCACCACCGTGATGAACCAGCTGAAAAACGATCCGGACTCGCGCCGAATCATCGTTTCCGCCTGGAACGTCGGCGAGCTGGATAAAATGGCGCTGGCACCGTGCCACGCGTTCTTCCAGTTCTATGTGGCGGATGGGAAGCTTTCCTGTCAGCTCTACCAGCGCTCCTGTGACGTGTTCCTCGGGCTGCCGTTTAACATTGCCAGCTATGCGCTGTTGGTCCACATGATGGCGCAGCAGTGCGACCTGGAAGTGGGTGATTTTGTCTGGACCGGTGGGGATACCCATCTTTACAGCAACCATATGGAACAGACGCATCTCCAGCTGACCCGCGAACCGCGTGCGCTGCCGAAGCTGATTATCAAACGAAAACCGGCATCAATCTTCGACTACCGCTTTGATGATTTCGAGATTGAGGGCTACGACCCGCATCCTGGCATCAAAGCGCCCGTCGCTATCTGATGCGATAAAGCGTGACACAACCGGTGCTGTTTAGCGCCGGTTTTTTTTTGCCGTTATCCCGTTTCCCGAGGCGCTATCCACAAAGCGTGCAACGCGCTGCAACTCTCCCAATTCTTCTGATAACGCCTCGTAAAACGAGGATCCGTCGCTCGTCATGTTCACGGCGCTTCGCCACACTCCCGGTATGAAAAAAGAGAACGGTTTTACGCTTATCGAAACGCTGGTCGCGATTTCGCTTGTCGTTATCCTCAGCGCCTCAGGTCTGTACGGCTGGGACAGCTGGCAACGGCAGCAGCGGCTGTGGCAAACCGCCAGCCAGGTGCGAGATTACCTGCTGTTTTTGCGCAACCATGCCAACCGCCACAACCGCGACCATCAAATTACCCGTCAGCGAGTGGGAGACCGGGACTGTCTGGCGAGCTCTGCCGTGCAGGGATGTGAGAAGGGCAGTCCCTTTGTAATGATTCCGCTCTGGCCTGAGGTCGAGGTCAGTGAGGTCACGCCGTCGCTGGCGTTCTATGGATTAAGGGATACGGCGTGGGCGGGGCGGATACGCGTTCAAAGCCGTGCCGGAGCATGGCTGATTGTTGTCTCAAATGGAGGACGCATAAGGATGTGTAAGGTCTCAGAGGGAAGTTCATGTCGATGAAGCAGCGTGGTTTCTCACTGACTGAAGTTCTGATTGCCACGGCGATTAGCAGCCTTTTGCTGATAAGCGCATCGCGTTTTTTACCCGGATTGCAGCGGACGGTCTTACTGCAATCCGGCCAGAGAGAGCTGGAGGAAGAGGTCTGGCAACACCTGTTTGCACTGGGCAAGCAGCTTCAGCGTGCGGGGTACTGTGCGGGAAACTGTCAAGGACAGGCGCTGGTGACCGCGAGGCTTGGAGGCTGCGTCATCGTGCGGTGGGATGCCAACAGTAACGGCAGCTGGGATAACACGGTATCAGAAAATGACAGCACCGGTTTTCGTCTGGAATCGGGTGCGCTGGAAACCCAGCGGGGGGCGACGTCGTGTGAAGGAAAAGGATGGGAAAAGCTCACGGACCCGGAAAGGCTTACGATCGCGCATTTTGTGGTGAGGAAAGTGGAGCATGCCGGTTTTGCGCCAGAGGTGACTATCGAACTTGCCGCGATGCGAAAAGACGGGCAGGGGGAGCCCTGGGAGGCTTCGTATACGGTCACGGGGTACAACCTATGAACCGTCAACGCGGAATGTCTTCGCTGGCGCTGGTTCTGCTTTTACTGGTGCTCGGTACCCTGATCCTGACGGGGCTCAATCAGCAACTCACAACGTTTAGCGCGCTCGTTGGCGGCGAGAGCCGCTCGCTCCAACTGCAGGCGACGGTACAGTCCGCGCTTGAGTGGGGACGGGTTCAGCGCTGGTCGTCAGAGTCACAGGTTCAGTGCAAAAAGACATCGGCGTGGCGAGTCTGCTTGCGCCAGCTGAGTGAGGCGCGTGTGCTGCTGATTGCCGGTGACAGCGGCCTCCTGCTCTGGCGCGCAGGAGAGATTGTCGACGGGAAAATTCGCTTTTCGCCTCACGGCTGGAGTGATTTTTGTCCCCTCAAGGAGATCGCGTTATGTCAGCTGCCGTGAGCAGAGAAAAAGGGTTTAGCATGGTGGAGGTCCTGCTGGCGATGATGCTGCTGGTGATCGTCGTGACGGCTCTGTCGGGTTATCACCGGGCACTGGCGGTGCGGTTTAGCGTGTTTAATCAGTATCGCCAGCTCTGGCACTATGCCTGGAATCAGTCTCAGCTCTCAACAAATGTTCTCCCCGCAGGCTGGCAGGCCAGTCGGGGGCAGACAACGCACGCAGGATGTGTCAGCATCACGGTTACACTTATTTCTCCTCTGGGGCGGCGCGGTGAGATAACGCGTCTGCATTGCCCGGTTAGCCAGTAGTCGGGAGCGTCTATGTTAAGGGTCTACCACTCAAATCGTCTGGACGTGCTGGAAGCACTGATGGAGTTTATCGTCGAGCGCGAGCGGCTTGACGATCCTTTTGAGCCCGAAATGGTGCTGGTGCAGAGCACCGGTATGGCACAGTGGCTGCAAATGTCGCTTTCCCGTAAATTTGGCATAGCCGCGAACATTGATTTCCCGCTGCCCGCGAGCTTTATCTGGGACATGTTCGTTCGCGTCTTGCCGGACATCCCGGAGCAGAGCGCTTTCAACAAGCAGAGCATGAGCTGGAAGCTGATGGCGCTGCTGCCGGACATGCTGCAGCGCGATGAATTCGCCATGCTGCTCCACTATCTCAATGACGATACCGATAAGCGCAAGCTGTTCCAGCTGGCGTCGCGCACCGCCGATCTCTACGACCAATACCTTGTTTACCGTTCTGACTGGTTAATTCGTTGGGAAGCGGGCGAGTTGATTGAAGGGCTGCCGGAGGCGCAAATATGGCAGGCACCGCTGTGGAAAGCGCTGGTAGAGTATACGGAGAAACTTGGCCAGCCAAAGTGGCACCGTGCCAATCTTTACGATCGGTTTATCTCGATACTTGAAAATGCGTCGGAGCGCCCGGCCCGACTGCCGTCACGCGTCTTTATCTGCGGGATATCCGCATTACCCCCTGTCTATCTGAAGGCGTTACATGCGCTGGGTAAGCATATTGATATCCATATTTTGTTTACCAACCCTTGCCGACAGTATTGGGGGGATATCCTCGACGAACGTTGGCTTGCGCGGCTGGTAACTCGCCAAAGAAAACGCCTTTTTGAAGAACGTGCCGTCCCGCTGTTTAAAGACGGCTCGACTGCCGGGCAGCTTTTCGATGAAGACGGTATCCAGAACCTGCCCAATCCGCTGCTTGCCTCGTGGGGGAAGCTGGGGCGTGACTACATTCACATGCTTTCAGACATCACTTCATCAGGTGAAGGCGACGTGGATGCCTTTGTCGAGATTGCCCCGGATAGCCTGCTTCACCATATTCAGCTGGATATTCTGGATCTGGAAAACCGCGCCGTGATGGGCGTGACGGCGAACGAGTTCGAACGCAGCGACAGCAAGCGGAAGCTGGACGCTGACGATCGCAGCATCACGATCCATGTTTGCCATAGCCCACAGCGTGAGGTCGAAGTGCTTCACGACCAGCTGCTGGCGATGCTGCAGGACGATCCCGAACTGACGCCACGCGATATCGTGGTGATGGTGGCGGATATCGACAGCTACAGTCCCTTTATTCAGGCCGTCTTTGGCAGTGCGACGGGCGAGCGATACCTGCCTTACGCTATCTCTGACCGTCGTGCCCGCCAGTCGCATCCGGCACTGCAGGCATTTATCACCCTGCTTTCACTGCCTGATAGCCGCTTTTTCTCCGAAGATGTCCTGGCGTTACTGGATGTTCCCGTGCTGGCTGCACGCTTCAACATCAATGAAGAGGGGCTGCGCTACCTTCGCCAGTGGGTGAATGAGTCTGGCGTTCGCTGGGGGATTGATGACGATAACGTTCAGGAGTTCGAACTCCCCCCAACCGGGCAGCACACGTGGCGATTTGGCCTGACGCGTATGCTGCTGGGCTACGCCATGGAGAGCAGCCAGGGCGAGTGGAACGAGGTGCTGCCTTACGATGAGTCCAGCGGGTTAATTGCTGAGCTGGTGGGGCATTTAGCGTCACTCCTGATGCAGCTTAACCGCTGGCGACACGAGCTGCTGCAGCCGCGTCCGCTTGACGCGTGGCTTCCGGTTTGCAGGGCGTTGCTTAATGATTTCTTCCTGCCAGACAGTGACACCGAAGCGGCAATGGCGCTTATTGAAACGCAGTGGCAGGCTATCATCGACGAAGGCGTGAATTCCCACTATCAGGAGGCCATCCCGTTGTCGCTGTTGAGGGATGAGCTGACGCAGCGGCTCGATCAGGAGCGAATCAGCCAGCGTTTCCTGGCAGGCCCCATCAATATCTGCACCCTGATGCCAATGCGTTCTATCCCGTTTAAAGTGGTCTGTCTGCTTGGCATGAACGACGGCGTTTATCCCCGCGCGCTGGCACCGCTGGGGTTCGATTTGATGAGCGCAAATCCAAAACGGGGCGACCGTAGCCGCCGTGATGATGACCGCTACCTCTTCCTTGAGGCGCTCATTTCTGCCCAGAATAAGCTCTATATCAGCTATATCGGCCGTTCCATTCAGGACAACAGCGAGCGTTTTCCCTCCGTTCTGGTGCAGGAGCTGGTGGACTATATCGGCCAGAGCCACTATCTGCCGGGGGATGAAGAGCGCAACTGCGATGAAAGCGAGCAGAGGGTGAAAGCCCATATCACCTGTTTCCACAGCCGCATGCCGTTTGACCCTGTGAACTACACGGCCAGCGAGCGCCAGAGCTATGCACAGGAGTGGCTACCGGCGGCGAAAAAGGAGGGGAATGCGCACACGGATTTCATTCAGACGCTTGATCCGCTGCCCATTAACACCCTGACCTTTGAACAGCTTCAGCGGTTTTGGGCGCATCCGGTGCGGGCCTTCTTCCAGCAACGATTGCAGGTTAACTTCCGTTCTGAAGAGAGCGAAATTCCGGATGCAGAGCCTTTTACGCTGGAAGGGCTGGAGCGCTATCAGCTAAACCTCCAGCTGCTGAATGCGCTGGTTGAAGAGGAAGATGCTAACAAACTTTACCGCCGCTATCGTGCTGCCGGGCAGTTGCCCTATGGCGCGTTCGGGGAAATTGTCTGGGAGGCGCAGTGTCAGGAGATGACCGCCCTGGCAGAGCGCGTGAGAGCGTGTCGGCAGCCGGGCAAAAGTATTGAAATCGATCTCAACTGCAGTGGCGTAGAGCTCACGGGCTGGTTAACCCAGGTTCAGCCGGACGGGCTGCTGCGCTGGCGGCCCTCTATGCTGAGCGTTTCACAGGGATTGCAACTCTGGCTGGAACATCTTGTCTACAGTGCGGGTGGTCATAAAGGTGAAAGCCGGATTTTCGTGCGCAAAGAGGGCGAATGGCGCTTCCCGCCGATGGAGTCTGAACAGGCGTTACGCTATCTGTCTTTGTACATTGAGGGCTACCGTCAGGGAATGAACAAACCGCTCCTGTTACTGCCGGAAAGTGGCGGTGCGTGGATAAAAGCCTGTTATGACGCGCAGAATGATGCGATGTTAACGGATGAGTCTTCGCTGCAGAAAGCACGCAGTAAATTTATGCAGGCCTATGAAGGTAACATGATGGTGCGTGGCGAGGGTGAAGATGTCTGGTATCAGCGCTTATGGCGAACCCTTGAGCCAGAGTACTTCGAGGCTATCACGGAAGAGGCGCAGCGCTACCTGCTGCCGTTGTTTGAATTTAATCAGTCCTGAGTGCTGTATAAAAATTGCGCAGCATGGGGTGTTCATTTATGATGCACTTCTTATCACGGACTGATGTACCCAATAAAGAGATGTTGGCGTGTCCAGCACGCAATGTGTTAATGATGTAGCCGTGATAAAGAGGTCGTAATGCCAGGCAGCACCTTGTTTAAAGCGTTTGTTTTGTTTGTCGCCCTCTGGGCACCTGTCACTCAGGCAGACTCCGGTTGGCAACCCGTTCAGGAAACTATTCGTAAAAGCGAAAAAGATACCCGTCAATATCAGGCTATTCGTCTTGATAACGGCATGACCGTACTGCTGGTTTCCGATCCGCAGGCGGTTAAATCCCTTTCGGCATTAGTGGTACCGGTTGGATCGCTGGAAGATCCTGACGCTCATCCTGGGCTTGCACACTATCTGGAACATATGACGCTGATGGGGTCAAAAAAATACCCGCAGCCAGATAGCCTGTCCGAATTTCTGAAAATGCATGGCGGCAGCCACAATGCCAGCACGGCACCGTACCGCACGGCCTTTTATCTTGAAGTCGAAAATGATGCGCTGGAAGGCGCGGTCGATCGCCTTGCTGATTCCATCGCCGCCCCCTTGCTGGATAAAAAATATGCCGATCGTGAACGCAATGCGGTGAATGCCGAACTGACCATGGCCCGCACGCGAGACGGTATGCGCATGGCCCAGGTCAGCGCTGAAACCATCAACCCTGCGCACCCGGGTTCGCGTTTCTCCGGCGGTAACCTGGAGACGTTAAGCGACAAACCGAACAGCCCGGTGCTTGATGCCCTGCACGCGTTTCGCGATAAATACTACTCTGCCAACCTGATGAAAGCGGTCATCTACAGCAATAAACCGTTGCCAGAACTTGCAGGCATGGCGGCTAAAACGTTTGGCCGGGTGCCGAATAAAAATATCGACCTGCCGCAGATAGACGTACCGGTGGTCACGGACGCGCAAAAAGGGATCGTTATCCACTACGTGCCGGCGCTGCCGCGCAAAGTGCTGCGCGTGGAATTCCGCATCGATAACAACACCGCACAGTTTCGCAGTAAAACCGATGAGCTGGTGACCTACCTGATAGGTAACCGTAGCCCGGGCACGCTTTCTGACTGGCTGCAAAAACAGGGGCTGGTGGAAGGTATTCGCGCCGATTCCGATCCGGTTGTGAACGGCAATAGCGGCGTGCTGGCGATCTCCGCCACCCTGACCGACAAAGGGCTGGCAAACCGTGATGAAGTGGTAGCGGCGATCTTCAGCTACCTCTCTTTGCTGCGTGAGAAAGGCGTCGATAAGCGCTATTTTGATGAACTCGCCCACGTGCTGGATCTCGATTTCCGTTACCCGTCCATTACCCGCGACATGGATTACGTTGAGTGGCTGGCGGATACCATGATCCGCGTGCCGGTGGAACACACCCTCGACGCGGTGAATATTGCCGACCGGTATGACGCCGAGGCGGTAAAATCCCGCCTGGCGATGATGACGCCGGAGAATGCCCGCATCTGGTACATCAGCCCGAACGAACCGCATAACAAGACGGCGTATTTTGTCGATGCCCCCTATCAGGTGGATAAAATCAGCGCGCAGACCTTCGCCGACTGGCAGAAGAAGGCCGGAGAGATTGCGTTGAAGCTGCCGGAGCTGAACCCCTATATTCCGGATGACTTCTCGCTGACCAAAACGACTCAAGATTACCCGCACCCGGCGCTTATCATTGATGAGCCGACGCTGCGCGTGGTGTATACCCCCAGCCGCTATTTCGCAAGCGAGCCAAAGGCCGATGTCAGCGTGGTGCTGCGTAACCCGAAAGCGATGAACAGCGCCAAAAATCAGGTGATGTTCGCGCTCAATGACTATCTTGCCGGAATTGCGCTCGATCAGCTCAGCAACCAGGCGGCCGTGGGTGGGATCAGCTTCTCCACCAACGCCAACAATGGTTTGATGCTCAATGCAAACGGCTATACCCAGCGTTTGCCTCAGCTGTTCCAGGCGCTGCTGGAAGGGTATTTCAGCTACACGCCGACGGAAGAGCAGCTTGAGCAGGCCAAATCGTGGTATGCGCAGATGATGGATTCTGCGGAGAAGGGTAAAGCCTACGATCTGGCGCTTATGCCAGCGCAAATGCTGTCGCAAGTTCCTTATTTCCAGCGAGAAGACCGCCGCGCGCTGTTGCCTTCGATCACCTTAAAAGACGTGCTGGCTTACCGTGACGCGCTGAAAACCAACACGCGTCCGGAATTCCTGATCGTCGGCAACATGAGTGAGGATCAGGCCAAAACCCTGGCGGAGAATGTGCGCACTCAGCTCGGCTCGAAAGGCGACGAGTGGTGCCGCAACCAGGACGTGCTGGTTGAGAAAAAACAGAACGTGATTTTTGAAAAGGCGGGTAACAGCACGGATTCCGCGCTGGCCGCGGTATTTGTGCCAACGGGCTATGATGAATTCGCCAGCTCAGCGCAGAGTGCCGTGCTGGGGCAAATTATTCAGCCGTGGTTCTATAACCAGTTACGCACAGAGGAGCAGCTTGGCTACGCGGTGTTTGCCTTCTCCATGAACGTAGGCCGACAGTGGGGTCTGGGTTTCCTGCTGCAAAGCAGCGATAAACAGCCAGCGTATCTCTGGCAGCGTTACCAGGCCTTCTTCCCGCAGGTGGAAGCAAAACTGCGCGCCATGAAGCCGGAAGAGTTTGCTCAGATCCAGCAGGCCGTCATCGCGCAGGTGATGCAGCCGCCGCAGACGCTGGGTGAAGAAGCCTCGCAGCTGAGCAAAGATTTCGATCGCGGTAATCTGAAATTTGATTCGCGTGATAAAGTAGTGGCCGAGATAAAACAGCTGACGCCGCAGAAGGTTGCCGACTTCTTCCATCAGTCGGTCATTAAGCCGCAGGGGATCACCATCCTGTCCCAGGTTTCCGGTAGCCAGAACGGGAAAACGGAGTACGTGAACCCGAAAGGCTGGAAGGTCTGGAAGAGCGTCAGCGCGCTGCAGCAATCTATGCCCTGGAGTAAGAAAGAATGACCGATACCGCTGAGTCCCTTGATCCCTTACGTTTACCTCTGCAGGGTGAACGATTGATTGAAGCCTCAGCGGGAACGGGAAAAACCTTCACCATTGCCGCCCTCTATCTGCGTCTGCTGCTGGGGCTTGGCGGCAATGCAGCTTTTCCACGCCCTTTGAGCGTGGAAGAGCTGCTGGTGGTGACCTTCACCGAGGCTGCCACCGCTGAGCTGCGGGGCCGTATTCGTACCAATATCCACGAGCTGCGCATCGCCTGTCTGCGTCAGAGCACGGATAACCCTCTCTACGCGAGCCTTCTGGAAGAGATTGCCGATAAGCAACAGGCAGCCCAGTGGCTGCTCCTCGCCGAACGGCAGATGGATGAAGCGTCCGTCTTCACCATTCACGGTTTTTGCCAGCGCATGCTCAGCCTGAATGCGTTTGAATCCGGCATGCTGTTTGAACAGCAGCTTATTGAAGATGAATCCGTGCTTCGCTATCAGGCCTGCGCGGATTTCTGGCGTCGCCACTGTTACCCCTTACAGCGCGATATCGCCGAAGCGGTACACGCGTTGTGGAAGGGCCCGGAGGCGCTGCTGCGCGCTATCGATCGTTATCTGCAGGGGGAAGCGCCGGTCATCAAATCCCCGCCGCCTGCGGATGAGACCCTGGCCTCACGGCATGAAAAAATCATCGCGCAGATTGCCGACATCAAGCAAAAATGGATTGAGTCCGTTGGTGAGATTGACGCAATCATCGAAAATTCCGGGATTGACCGACGCAAGTTTAACCGTGGCAATCAGGGGAAATGGATCGACAAGATCGGCGCCTGGGCGCAGGAAGAGACGCGAGGCTATCAGCTCCCGGACGCGCTGGAAAAATTTTCCCGACGTTTCCTGGTTGAGCGGACCAAAGCCGACGGCATTGTGCCTGAGCATCCCCTGTTTGTGGCGATTGAAACCCTGCTGGCTGAGCCCTTAACGCTCAACGATCTGATAATCACTCGCGCCATGACCGAAATTCGCGAAGCCGTCGCGCGTGAAAAACGCCGCCGGGGTGAGCTGGGGTTCGACGATATGCTGAGCCGCCTCGATGCGGCACTGTGCAGTGAGAACGGCGAAGCGCTTGCCGCCGCGATTCGCACCCGTTTCCCGGTGGCGATGATTGACGAATTTCAGGATACCGACCCTCAGCAATACCGCATTTTCCGCCGTATCTGGCGCCAGAAGCCCGGCACCGCGCTGTTGTTAATCGGCGATCCGAAACAGGCCATTTACGCCTTCCGCGGTGCGGATATTTTCACCTACATGAAAGCCCGCAGCGAGGTTGACGCGCACTACACGCTCGACACCAACTGGCGCTCCTCTCCAGGCATGGTGGAAAGCGTCAACGCGCTCTTCGGCCGCATGGATACGGCGTTTATGTTCCGGGAGATACCGTTTCAGCCGGTAAAATTCGCCGAGAAAAATGCCTCGTTGCGCTTCGAGTTCAACGGCGCGACGCAGCCTGCCATGAACTTCTGGCTGCTGGACGGGGAAGGCTGCGGCGTTGCCGACTATCAAAATGCCATGGCCCAGCACTGTGCTGCGCAAATCCGTGACTGGCTCAGTGCTGGCGCGCGCGGTGAAGCGCTGCTGTGGAAAGGGGATAAATCTGCCCCCGTAAAGGCGTCCGATATTACGGTACTGGTGCGCAGCCGTCAGGAGGCCGCGCTCATCCGCGACGCCCTGACGCTACTGAATATCCCCTCCGTCTACCTCTCCAACCGCGACAGCGTCTTTGAAACGCTGGAAGCGCAGGAGATGCTGTGGCTGCTGCAGGCCGTGCTGGCCCCGGAGCGGGAAAGCACGCTGCGCAGCGCACTGGCCAGCGCAATGCTCGGGCTGAATGCGCGTGACATTGATGCGCTCAACAATGACGAAGCCGCGTGGGATGCCGCGGTGGAAGAGTTTGTTCGCTACCGCGAAAAATGGCAGAAGCGCGGGGTCATGGCGATGGTGCGCGAGCTCATGGCTCAGCGCCACATTGCGGAGAATATGCTGGCGACAGCGGGCGGCGAGCGTCGGTTGACCGATATTTTGCACATCAGCGAACTGCTGCAGGAGGCGGGTACGCAGCTGGAGAGCGAGCACGCCCTCGTGCGCTGGCTGGCGCAGCAGATTGCCGACCCGAACAGCAATTCATCCAGCCAGCAGATGCGCCTTGAGAGCGATAAACATCTGGTGCAGATCGTCACCATTCACAAATCGAAAGGCCTGGAATATCCGCTGGTCTGGCTGCCGTTTATTGCCAATTACCGCGTGCAGGATCAGGCCTTTTACCACGATCGCGAGTCTTTTGAGGCGGTGCTCGATCTCAGCAACGCGGAGTCCAGCGTTGAGCTGGCAGAGGCTGAACGTCTGGCGGAAGATTTACGCCTGCTCTACGTAGCGCTGACCCGTTCGATCTGGCACTGCAGCCTGGGCGTTGCGCCGCTGTTCCGTCGCCGTGGCGAAAAGACCGGGGAGAGCGATTTTCATCTGAGCGCGCTGGGGCGGCTTATTCAGCACGGCGAACCCAAAGACGCGGCGGGCCTGCGCCAGTGCATCGAATCACTTTGCACAGAGCATGTTGCCCTGCATATTCCGTCGCAGCCCGACACGAGCCGCTGGCAGATGCCGGAGCTGCGTGAGTCAGCGCTCCATGCCCGCCAGGTTGTGCGTACCATTGCCGACGACTGGCGCGTCACCAGCTACTCCGGTTTACAGCAGCACGGGCAGAGTATTGCGCAGGATCTGATGCCAAAACTGGACGTGGATGCCGCAGGAGCCGGGAGCGTACCCGTTGAGCCGGTGCTTACGCCGCACCAGTTCCCGCGCGGCGCCTCGCCGGGCACGTTTTTGCACAGCCTGTTTGAAGAGCTGGATTTTACCCAGCCGGTTTCCGAAGAGTGGGTGCTGAAGATGTTACAGAGCGGCGGCTACGACGCGCAGTGGCAGCCGGTTCTCACCGACTGGATCCGCGCTGTACTGCACGCGCCGCTCACGACGCAGGGGATCTCGCTGAGCCAGTTGACCGCCAAAGATAAGCAGGTGGAGATGGAGTTTTATCTCCCCATCGCCAGCCCGCTCAGAGCCGAGGCGCTTGATGCGCTGATCCGCGAGTACGATCCGTTATCTTCCGGGTGCCCGCCGCTGAACTTCCGCCAGGTGCAGGGGATGCTCAAAGGCTTTATCGACCTGGTTTTCCGCCACGAAGGGCGCTACTACCTGCTGGATTACAAATCGAACTGGCTGGGTGAAAGCAGCGAAGCCTACACGCAAGACGCGATGGCCTCTGCCATGCAAATGCATCGCTACGATCTGCAGTACCAGCTTTACACCCTGGCGCTGCACCGTTTCCTGCGTCATCGCATGGCCGATTACCGCTACGACGCGCATTTTGGCGGCGTAATTTACCTGTTCCTGCGCGGAGTGGATGCTAACGACCCGCGTTCCGGCGTCTTTAGTACGCGTCCGGCTGCGGAACTGATTGAAAAAATGGATAACCTATTTGCTGCAAGCACGGAGGAGGTGGCATGACGATGCAGGCGCTACTGCTGGACGCGGTTGAACAACGATTGCTGCGCCACCTGGATGTGCAGTTCGCCATGATGGTGGCAGGTGAGGAGCCTGCCGTCATGCTTGCCGCCGCCATTCTAAGTAAAGACGCGGGAGAGGGGCACGTGTGTCTGCCGCTGTCGCGTCTGGCGGTGGATGAGAAGATGCCTCCGGCTTTACAGGCGTGTTTCGCGCTGCTGGGTGACTCAGTGGACTGGCAGGCGATATTACTCGGCTCGCCTGCCGTGAGCGGAGCCGATACCGGGACGCCGATGATCCTTGTCGGCGAGCGGTTGTATCTTAACCGGCTTTGGCGTAACGAACTGACGGTTGCGCGCTTTTTCAGTGAGACCAACGCCCCGCTTCCCTGCGATGAAGCAAAGCTCCGGCAAACGCTGGATACGCTGTTTACCTCCGACGACGCGACAGACTGGCAGAAAGTGGCGGCAGCCGTGGCCTTAACGCGACGGATCTCGGTGATTTCTGGCGGCCCGGGCACCGGGAAAACGACCACAGTGGCAAAACTGCTTGCTGCGCTGATTCAGCTATCGGGTGAGCAAAAGTGCCGTATTCGCCTGGCGGCCCCCACCGGTAAAGCGGCGGCACGTCTGACGGAATCGTTAGGCGGCGCGGTGCAAAAACTGCCGCTAACCGGGGATCAGCTTGCGCTTTTCCCCAACGAAGCCAGCACGCTGCACCGTTTGCTTGGCGCACAGCCGGGTAGCCAGCGTCTGCGCTATCATGCCGGTAACCCGCTGCACCTTGATGTTCTGGTGGTGGATGAAGCGTCGATGATTGACCTGACGATGATGTCACGTTTGATTGATGCGCTCCCGCCGCACGCGCGGGTTATTTTCCTCGGCGATCGCGACCAGCTTGCCTCCGTTGAGGCCGGGGCCGTATTGGGGGATATCTGCACGTATGCCAGCCTGGGATATACCGCTGAGCGCGCTCAGGAGCTGGCCCGTCTCACCGGATGTTCGCTCACCTCTGAAAACCATTCGCTTGCAGGGGCGCTGCGCGACAGCCTGTGTCTGCTGCAAAAAAGCTACCGTTTCGGCAGCGACTCCGGCATCGGCCAGCTTGCGGCAGCGGTGAACCGGGGCGACCGGCGCACCACCACTGCGGTATTTGACGGAACCTTTACGGATATTGAGAAAAAATCGCTGCAAAGCGGGGAAGAGTATCAGGCGATGCTTGATGACGCCCTGCAGGGGTACCAGCACTTTCTGACGGGCGTACAACAGCAAAGTACGCCGGAGCAGGTCATTGCCGCGTTTGGCGAGTATCAGCTGCTCTGTGCGCTGAGGGAAGGCCCCTTTGGTGTCCGGGGTCTGAACGACAGGCTGGAACAGCTGCTGGCGCAAAAACGCAAAATTAACCGTACCCCGCACTCGCGATGGTATGAAGGGCGACCGGTGATGATCTCCCGTAACGACAGCGCGCTAGGGTTGTTTAACGGGGATATCGGGATTGCGCTCGACTGCGGCCAGGGCCTGCGCGTCTGGTTCCAGATGCCGGACGGGAGCGTGAAGTCTTTCCAGCCCAGTCGTTTGCCCGAGCATGAAACAGCCTGGGCGATGACGGTGCATAAATCCCAGGGCTCCGAGTTTAACCATGCGGCGCTGATCCTGCCCACGCAGCTTTCACCCGTCATTACCCGCGAGCTGATCTATACCGCGATTACGCGCGCGCGTCAGCGCCTGTCGCTGTATGCCGATGAACGGGTGCTGGTGCAGGCGATCGCCACCCGAACGGAACGCCGAAGCGGGCTGAGCGCGATATTTGAGTCACTCTGAACGAAAGCCCTCGCCGGACGGTGAGGGCGTCGTATCATCCCAGATCGGCCATCAGCACTTTTGAACGACGCTGATAGTTGTACATCTCTTTCTTCGTTTCCGGCAGAGAATCGATATCCACCGGCGTGAATCCGCGCTCCTGGAACCAGTGAATGCTGCGCGTCGTCAGGACAAACAGCTTGCTTAGCCCCATCTGGCGCGCCTGTACCGCCACGCGCTCAAGCAGCATTTCGCCGCGTGAAGAGCTGCGGTAATCAGGATGCACCGCCACGCAGGCCATTTCACCGATCTTCTCTTCCGGGAACGGATAGAGCGCGGCGCAGGCTATGGTCAGGTTATCGCGCTGAATAATGGTGAATTTGTCGATCTCCATCTCAAGCTGTTCGCGTGAGCGACGCACCAGAATACCCTGCTGTTCCAGCGGGCGGATCAGCTCCAGAATACCGCCGATGTCGTTGATGGTGGCGCGGCGGATTTGCTCAGCACTCTCCATCACAATCTGTGTACCAATACCGTCGCGGGAGAACAGTTCCTGCAGCAGGGCCCCGTCTTCCTGATAGCTGATCAGGTGGCTGCGGCGCACGCCGCTTCGGCAGGCCTTCACGGCGCCACGCAGGAAGCGGACGGTGCCGGAGTGGTAATCGCCTTCGGCTTCCAGCGCCTCTACGCGAGCCTGAGCTTCGTTCGGGAAGAGTTCCGGTACGATTGTTCCTTCATCATTCACGACGCCCTGGGAAGAGCAGAACCCAATCATTTTTTCCGCCTTCAGCTTGATCGCCAACTGCGTGGCAATCTCTTCGGACGTCAGGTTAAAGCTTTCGCCGGTCACGGAAACGGCGACCGGGCCCATCAGCACGATGGCTCCGCTGTCCAGCTGGCGATGAATAGCTTCTTCATCAATACGACGAATGCGGCCGCTGTGGCAGTAATCCACGCCATCGTCCACGCCGAGCGGCTGGGCAATGATAAAGTTTCCGCTCACGACGTTGATATGCGCCCCCTGCAGCGGCGTATTGTTCAGGCTCATGGAGAGACGCGCGGTAATATCCAGCTGCAGCAGACCCGCCGCCTGTTTCACCAGCTCAAGGGTTTTGGCATCGGTAACGCGGGTATGCTTGTGGTAAATCGGCTCGTGGTGGTGAGCGGCCAGGTTGGCGTCGATCTGCGGACGCGCGCCATACACCACCACCAGGCGGATCCCGAGGCTGTGCAGCAGGCCAATGTCATTGACGATGCTGGAAAAATTTTCATGCTCAATGGCTTCGCCGCCAAGCATGATGACAAACGTTTTTCCCCGATGGGCGTTGATATAGGGAACAGAATGGCGGAATCCCTGGACCAGTTCGGTTCTACGTTCCTTCACCATGGCACAACCCTTAATGAATGCTTATTCGTAATTTCTGTATTTTTATTCGATTGTGGTCGCGTGTGCAAGCGCAAATTTTCCGCGACCCACAGAAATTGGTAAGTAATCCGTGCGTTAGCGTATGATTGTTTACCCTTTTATAGATGACAGTTTATGCGTCATTCGTTAAAGTTTTCGGTCAATTTGGACATTTTATATATCAGTCAGTGTTCTTGCTCGGGAGAAGCATGTCGGGATCCAATTCAGCAATAAGCCGCCGCCGTTTGTTAAAAGGGGCCGGGGCAATGTGGTTGCTTAGCGTCAGTCAGGTCGGTCTTGCCGCCACGAGTCAGGTGGTCGCGGTGCGCGTCTGGCCGTCGTCGACCTATACGCGCGTGACGGTCGAATCCAACCGCGTGCTGAAATATAAGCAATTTGCCCTCAGCAACCCGGAACGCGTGGTGGTGGATCTCGAAGGCGTTAACCTCAACTCCGTGCTGAAAGGGATGGCGGCGCAGATCCGCGGAGACGATCCGTTTATTAAATCGGCGCGCGTCGGGCAGTTTGATCCGCAAACCGTGCGCATGGTGTTTGAGCTGAAGCAGAACGTTAAGCCGCAGCTGTTTGCCCTGGCGCCCGTTGCGACCTTCAAAGAGCGCCTGGTGATGGATCTCTACCCGGCCAATGCGACGGATATTCAGGATCCGCTTCTTGCCCTGCTGGAAGATTACAACAAGGGCGATTTGCAGCGTCAGGTTCCACCTGCGCAAAGTGGTCCGCAGCCGGGGAAAGCAGGGCGCGATCGTCCGATTGTGATCATGCTCGATCCAGGCCACGGCGGCGAAGATTCCGGCGCGGTGGGGAAATACCGCACGCGTGAAAAAGACGTGGTGCTGCAAATTGCCCGTCGCCTGAAAGCGTTGATTGATAAAGAAGGCAATATGCGCGCCTATATGACGCGCAATGAAGACGTCTTTATTCCGCTGAAGGTCCGGGTGGCGAAAGCGCAGAAGCAGCGCGCCGATTTGTTCGTGTCGATCCATGCGGATGCGTTTACCAGCCGCCAGCCAAGCGGCTCGTCGGTGTTTGCCCTCTCAACCAAAGGCGCGACCAGTACCGCAGCAAGATTCCTGGCTGACAGCCAGAACGCCTCTGACCTGATTGGTGGCGTGAGCAAAAGCGGCGACCGCTACGTCGACCACACTATGTTCGATATGGTGCAGTCGCTGACCATTAACGACAGCCTGAAGTTTGGTAAAGCGGTGCTGGGCAAGCTGGGCAATATCAATAAGCTGCATAAAAACAGCGTTGAACAGGCCGGGTTTGCGGTACTCAAGGCACCGGATATCCCGTCGATTCTGGTAGAAACCGCGTTTATCAGTAACGTTGAAGAGGAACGCAAGCTCAAGACGGCAAAATTCCAGCAGGAAGTGGCGGAGTCGATTCTGGCGGGGATACGGGCGTATTTCTCTGACGGGGCGACGCTGGCGCGACGCGGGTAAATCTTTCAGCCGGGTAAACGCCCGGCAAATTCACAAACGACAGATACAAAAAAACACCCTTAAGGGTGTTTATTGTTTTTAGAAGTGTTGGTTGCGGGGGCCGGATTTGAACCGACGACCTTCGGGTTATGAGCCCGACGAGCTACCAGGCTGCTCCACCCCGCGTCCGTCTTTCTACTCGTGTAGAAACTTACTTCTTCAAATTTGATTGGTTGCGGGGGCCGGATTTGAACCGACGACCTTCGGGTTATGAGCCCGACGAGCTACCAGGCTGCTCCACCCCGCGTCCGTCTTTCTACAGTCGTAGAAGATACTTCATCAAATTTTAATTGGTTGCGGGGGCCGGATTTGAACCGACGACCTTCGGGTTATGAGCCCGACGAGCTACCAGGCTGCTCCACCCCGCGTCCGTGGATGCGCACTATACTCGGATAGGTTTGTGATGCAACCCCTTTTTCACATAAATCATGATTTTGTATGCAAATTGAACGACATGGCTTTGTTTGGACTATTTTTTGCGCAAAATTTGCCAAAGGGCATGCGATCGCATTTCATTAGCCCTGGCGGTTTGTTATCTTCATCACGCGGAAATGGGCAACTTAAAGACGAGATATAATGAAAGGACGTTGGGCGAAGTATCTGATGGCGGGCGCAATGGTAGCGATTCTTGCGGCCTGTTCTTCCAAACCGACCGATCGCGGTCAACAGTATAAAGACGGGAAGTTATCCCAGCCTTTCTCTTTAGTTAATCAGCCTGATGCTGTCGGCGCACCGATTAATGCCGGTGATTTCTCCGAGCAGGTCTACCAGATCCGCAACGCGTCGCCGCGTCTGTATAGCTCACAGAACAGTGTTTATAGCGCGGTCCAGGACTGGCTGAAAGCAGGCGGCGATACGCGCAACATGCGCCAGTTTGGTATCGATGCCTGGCAGATGGAAGGGGCCGATAACTACGGCAACGTTCAGTTTACCGGCTATTACACCCCGGTTATCCAGGCGCGACACTCCCGTCAGGGCGAGTTCCAGTATCCTATTTACCGTATGCCGCCAAAACGCGGTCGTCTGCCGTCTCGTGCTGAGATCTACGCCGGTGCGCTGAGCGAAAACTACGTTCTGGCCTACAGCAACTCCCTGATGGATAACTTCATCATGGACGTTCAGGGCAGCGGCTATATTGATTTTGGCGACGGTTCGCCGCTTAACTTCTTCAGCTATTCCGGTAAAAACGGCCACGCCTATCGCAGCATCGGTAAGGTGCTGATCGACCGCGGCGAAGTGAAGAAAGAAGACATGTCGATGCAGGCTATCCGCGAGTGGGGTGAGAAACACAGCGAAGCCGAGGTGCGTGAGCTGCTGGAGCAGAACCCGTCGTTCGTCTTCTTCAAACCGCAAAACTTCGCGCCGGTGAAAGGGGCGAGTGCCGTTCCGCTGATTGGCCGCGCGTCGGTAGCATCGGATCGTTCGATTATTCCTGCAGGCACCACGCTGCTGGCTGAGGTTCCTCTGCTGGACCATAACGGCAAGTTCAACGGCCAGTATGAGCTGCGTCTGATGGTGGCGCTGGACGTCGGCGGGGCGATTAAAGGCCAGCACTTCGACATCTACCAGGGTATTGGCCCTGACGCAGGCCATCGCGCGGGCTGGTATAACCACTACGGACGCGTGTGGGTACTGAAGGCGGCGCCGGGTGCTGGAAACGTATTCAGCGGCTGATTGTGGTATTCTGAGCGCAATACGGATTACTGTTCAGGGTGAGGAAAACCTCACCCTTTTTACATCTGAGGTTTTATGTCTGTGGTAATCAGCGACGCCTGGCGCCAGCGTTTTGGCGGAACGGCACGTTTATATGGTGAAAAAGCCCTGCAGCTGTTTGCGGATGCGCACGTCTGCGTCGTGGGCATTGGTGGTGTGGGGTCGTGGGCGGCAGAAGCGCTGGCGAGAACCGGTATTGGCGCAATCACGCTGATTGACATGGATGACGTTTGCGTCACCAACACCAACCGTCAAATCCACGCCCTGCGCGATAGCGTCGGTCTGGCGAAATCTGAGGTCATGGCGGAGCGTATCCGTTTGATCAACCCGGAGTGCCGCGTGACGGTGATCGATGACTTTGTGACGGCAGATAACGTCGCGGAGTACATGAGCAAAGGCTACAGCTATGTGATTGACGCTATCGACAGCGTGCGGCCAAAAGCGGCGCTGATCGCATACTGCCGTCGCTACAAGGTGCCGCTGGTCACAACGGGCGGCGCGGGCGGGCAAATCGATCCGACGCAGATCAAGGTGGCCGATCTGGCGAAAACCATTCAGGATCCGCTGGCTGCCAAGCTGCGCGAACGCCTGAAGAGCGACTTTAACGTGGTGAAGAACAGCAAAGGCAAGCTGGGCGTCGACTGCGTGTTCTCGACCGAAGCGCTGGTCTACCCGCAGGCGGACGGGTCAGTCTGCGCAATGAAAAGCACGGCGGAAGGGCCAAAACGAATGGATTGCGCCTCCGGGTTTGGTGCGGCCACCATGGTGACCGCCTCCTTCGGCTTTGTGGCGGTGTCTCATGCCCTCAAGAAAATGATGGCGAAGGCGGAACGTCAGGCCTGAGCCTGACGTGCGGCATCCAGTACCGCGTCGCTGAGCGCGATCAGCCCCTGACCGCGCGAGGCGCTGAGCTGCGCGCGCAGCCCAAGCTCATCAAATAACGCCAGCGGCGAATGTGCCAGCAATTCCGCCGCGCTTTTCCCTTCCACAGCGGTCAACAATACGGCCAGCAGGCCCCTGACGATGCGGCCTTCGCTGTCGCCGAAGAAGTGCAGCTTCTCGCCGGAGACGCTCACGCCCAGCCAGACGCGGTTTTCACAGCCTGCGATCTCTTTCGCCTGCGCTTTGAGATCGTCTGAAAGGGCAGGGAGTTGTTTACCCAGCAGGATCAGCTGTCGATATTTATCTTCCCACTGCTGGAGCGGGGCGAAGGTCTGTTTTAAGGTCTCTTCTGTGACGACCGTGCCAAACGGATGTCCGGCTAAAGCAGCGCTAGTCATTAATCCACCAGTATTTCAAGGGCGCGGTCAACGGCGGCAACCAGCGCGTCGACATCGCTTTGGGTATTATACGGCGCAAACGAGGCGCGTAGCGTACCGTTAACGCCGAGCGCCGCCAGCAGCGGCTGGGCGCAGTGCTGTCCGGCACGCAGGGCAATGCCGTACCCGGCCAGCAGCGTCACCATGTCGCTATGATGAACGCCCGCAAAATCAAAGGCGAGCAGGCTGGAGTCCTGAACGCGGAACGAGCGGAATCCCGGGCGCTTTTTGAGTTCTTCCTCTGCCAGCGTCGCCAGCCCCCGGCTCCAGCTTTCAGCCTGGACAATGTCGGTTTCAGCCAGCCACTCCAGCGCCGCGCTTAAGCCAATCACTCCCGCCACGTTCGGCGTACCGGCTTCCAGACGATAGGGTACGTCCTGCGTTTTGAAGCCATCGAACGACACTTCGGTAATCATTTTGCCGCCACCGAGCCACGGCGTCATTTTTGCCAGCAGTTCTGGCTTGCCGTACAGCGCCCCTATACCGGTTGGACCGTAGAGCTTATGTCCCGAGAAGGCATAGAAGTCGATATCAAGCGCCTGCACATCAGCGGGGAAGTGCACCACGCCCTGAGCGCCGTCAACCATCACCACCATCCCGCTGGCATGGGCCATGCGAATGGCCTGAGCCAGATCCGGGCAACCTCCCGTGACGTTCGACATCTGTCCGAGCGCCAGAATGCGGCTGCGGGGAGTAATCAGCTCGGGGAGACGGGCCACATCGGGCAGAAGGTCTGCACCCAGTGGGAGTTTTACCACGCGTGCACCCGTTTGCTCGGCCACCATCAGCCATGGCACCAGGTTGGCGTGATGTTCCGCTTCGCTGACGACGATCTCATCGCCCGGCTGAAGCAGCGGGCGCGCGTAGCACTGGGCCACCATATTGATGGCCTCTGTCGTGCCGCGCGTCCAGACGATGTTTTTCCCGCTTTCGGCATTGATCAGGCGCGCGACCTGATCGCGTGCGGCTTCGTAGCGCGCGGTTAATCGCTGCGCTTCGGCAAACTGGCTGCGATGCACGTTCCCTGCGCTCAGGCTGTAGAACTGCTGCGTGGCCTCAATCACCGCCTGTGGCTTAAGGGCAGTGGCGGCGCTATCCAGGTAAATACCGGCATCGGCCAGGGCCGGAAACTGTGCGCGAAACTGCGCAGGACTGAAAGCGTTCATGGGATTCCTCATTTCAATATAGCGATCGTCGCGCAATTTCAGCGGCAGGGCAAGGAGGTTGATATCTATCAGAATTGTCTGCTTATCCTTACGACCTCAAAAAAGCAGGTTATGCTAAATAGTGTTAGGCGGATGTTTTAGCCTGTTATAAATCGAGGTTTGAATAGCATTAATTGCTAAAGGAGAATAATCATGAATAAGACAGCTGCAATCATTTCTGCCTGTGCGTTTACTTTTGCCCTGAGCGCGTGTTCTGGTAACAACTACGTGATGCACACCAACGATGGTCGTTCTATCGTTTCGGAAGGGAAACCGACTACCGATAATGATACCGGGATGATTTCGTACAAAGATGCTAACGGGAACAAGCAGCAGATCAACCGCACGGACGTGAAAGAGATGAAAGAGATCGAGCACTAACGGATCGCAGGCGAAAAAAAAGCACCGCAAATTGGCGGTGCTACATTAATCACTATGGACAGACAGGGTAAATGTACAGGAAGTGAAAAATTGGTAGCGTTGCTACCGTGGTCTGAATCGCAGACCAATTGCAAACACAACAACACAACATCACAACCGTAAGCCAAAAGCCCTTCAGAACACGCATTCCGAAAAAAGCTCTTCGTTCCGGCTCAGGAAGTGCCGCCACTATAGGTATTTGCTGGTAGTTCCTCAACGGACAAATTATAATGGCTCAGATAAAAAAAACTAATAGGTTAAACGTTGTTTCCTGTTTGTTAAAATCCGTTAACATCTAAGCCAGATAACCATGTCAAAGCGATTGCCACCCCTCAATGCATTACGTGTTTTTGATGCAGCAGCACGTCACCTGAGCTTTACCCGCGCAGCAGATGAGCTTTTTGTGACACAGGCCGCAGTAAGTCACCAAATCAAGTCTCTGGAGGATTTTCTGGGCCTTAAGCTGTTTCGTCGACGCAACCGTTCGTTGCTGTTGACCGAAGAGGGGCAGAGCTATTTTCAGGATATTAAAGAGATTTTTTCCCAGCTTACGGAAGCCACGCGTAAGCTGCAGGCTCGCAGTGCAAAAGGTGCCCTGACTGTCAGTTTATTGCCCAGTTTTGCCATTCATTGGCTGGTGCCCAGACTCTCAAGCTTTAACTCAGCTTATCCGGGGATCGACGTTCGAATCCAGGCGGTAGATCGCCAGGAGGACAAGCTGGCCGATGACGTGGATGTCGCCATTTTTTATGGTCGCGGTAACTGGCCGGGCTTGCGTGTTGAGAAATTATACGCAGAATATCTCCTGCCGGTCTGTTCTCCCCTGTTGTTAACAGGTGAAAAGGCGCTGAAGTCACCCGCTGACCTGGCTCAGCATACGCTTTTGCATGATGCCTCTCGCCGCGACTGGCAAACTTATACCCGTCAATTAGGTCTTACACATATAAACGTGCAGCAGGGACCCATCTTTAGCCACAGTGCGATGGTGTTACAGGCTGCCATTCACGGGCAGGGCGTGGCGTTGGCGAACAACGTCATGGCGCAGTCCGAAATTGAGGCAGGCCGCCTGGTTTGCCCTTTTAATGATGTACTGGTCAGCAAGAATGCGTTTTATCTGGTTTGTCATGACAGTCAGGCAGAACTGGGTAAAATAGCCGCCTTCCGGCAGTGGATACTGGCGAAAGCGGCAACCGAGCAAGAAAAATTCCGCTTCAGGTATGAGCAATAACGTTTGTGTGCCGGGCACGCATCAATTCAGGACTTAAACATGACCAGCCGATTCATGCTGATTTTTGCCGCGGTGAGTGGCTTTATTTTTGTTGCACTGGGCGCCTTTGGCGCACATGTATTAAGCAAGTCTTTGGGCGCAGTAGAGATGGGCTGGATCCAGACCGGCCTTGAATATCAGGCGTTCCACACGCTGGCTATTTTTGGGCTGGCGGTGGCGATGCAGCGTCGTATCAGTATCTGGTTTTACTGGAGCAGCGTGTTTATGGCGCTGGGTACCGTGTTGTTCAGCGGTAGCCTGTACTGCCTTGCGCTCTCACATCTGCGCCTGTGGGCGTTCGTTACACCTGTCGGCGGCTTCAGCTTCCTGGCGGGTTGGGTATTAATGTTTATCGGAGCTATCCGTCTGAAACGCAAGGGCGTTGTTCATGAATAAGGTTGTTTTGTATTGTCGCCCGGGGTTTGAGAAAGAGTGCGCCGCGGAAATTACCGATAAAGCGGCGAAGCGCGAAGTCTTCGGTTTCGCCCGAGTAAAAGAAAACGCGGGCTATGTGGTATTCGAGTGCTATCAGCCTGAAGACGCCGACAAGCTGGCGCGCGAGCTGCCGTTCAGCTCGCTGATCTTCGCTCGCCAGATGTTTGTTGCGGGTGAGCTGCTGAAGGATCTTCCGCCGGAAGACCGCATCACGCCAATTGTCGGCATGCTGCAGGGCGTGGTGGAGAAGGGCGGCGATCTGCGCGTTGAAGTGGCGGATACCAACGAAAGTAAAGAGCTGATGAAGTTCTGCCGTAAGTTCACCGTGCCGCTGCGTGCGGCGCTGCGTGATGCGGGCGTGCTGACAAACTACGAAACGCCGAAGCGTCCGGTGGTGCATATCTTCTTTATCGCACCGGGCTGCTGCTATACAGGCTATTCGTACACCACCAACAACTCCCCCTTCTTTATGGGCATCCCGCGTTTGCGCTTCCCGTCCGATGCGCCAAGCCGTTCCACGCTCAAGCTGGAAGAGGCGTTCCACGTCTTTATCCCGGCAGATGAGTGGGATGAGCGTCTGGCAAACGGCATGTACGCCGTCGACCTTGGCGCGTGCCCGGGCGGCTGGACCTATCAGCTGGTGAAACGCAATATGTGGGTATCATCCGTTGATAACGGTCCAATGGCGCAAAGCCTGATGGACACCGGACAGGTCACCTGGCTGCGTGAAGACGGTTTCCGCTATCGCCCGAACCGTAACAACATCTCGTGGATGGTGTGCGATATGGTTGAGAAGCCGGCAAAAGTCGCCGCGCTGATGGCCTCCTGGCTGGTGAACGGCTGGTGTCGTGAGACCATTTTCAACCTCAAGCTGCCGATGAAAAAGCGCTATGAGGAAGTGTCGCAGAACCTGGCGTACATTCAGGAACAAATGGACGAAAACGGTATTAACGTAGAGATCCAGGCGCGTCAGCTGTATCACGACCGTGAAGAGGTGACGGTGCATATTCGTCGCTGGTGGGCTGCGGTTGGCGGACGTCGCGACGAGAGATAGTGCGTGCTTTGTTTTGCCCGGTGGCGCTGCGCTTACCGGGCCTACAAAACCCTGAAGTCGCTTTAACGTTCTAACCGCAGCTGCTGTAAATTCCCGTCCAGCTGTAAATCCGTCTGTAGCGTTGCGATTTCCCGGCAGATAAACGCCATCTCTTTATGCGCCTCCAGCTTCTTGCGCCACTTTTCTGGCACCTCATCCAGACGGGCGTAAATCCCTTCCAGACTCTGAAAATCGGTCAGCAGCTGCGCGGCGCTCTTTGGTCCAATACCGGCGACACCCGGAACCTTAGAGCTGCTGATGCCTGCCAGCCCCCAGTAATCCGGCAGTTGCTCAGGCGAGACGCCGAACTCGCTGGCGATAAACGGCGCGTCCAGCCAGCGTTTTTGAAAATAGTCGCGAATGCGGATAGTCGGCGAGAGCAGCTGGCAGTAGCCTTTGTCAGTTGAAACGATAGTGGCCTGATGCCCGGCACTTGCCACTTTGACGGCGAGGGTGGCCGCGAGATCGTCGGCTTCGTTTCCCTGTGCGCCCCAGCAGGGGACGCCCCGCTGTTCAAATGCGGCGCGCAGCATGGGCAATTCAGCGTGAAGATCGTCCGGCATCGGTGCGCGTCCGGCTTTGTAGTCCGGCAGACGCTGGTGTCGCCAGCCCGTGTTGCGGGCTTCGTCATCAAATACCGCGACCGCGTGGGTGGGTTCACTGTGGCGGATAAGCTGTTCCAGCGCGTGCAGACAGGTGTCTTTACAAGGCGTCCCCTGTACCGCATGGATACGGCGGATCAGGTTTAGAGCATCGACGATAAGTAAATGAACGGCCACAGATAATCTCCCTTCTATCTCATGCGTGAAGGGTAACACTGTCAGCAGCGTGAAACTATGAATGGTGGGGAAAACAGGAAGAAGCCTCGCAAAACGAGGCTTCCTGAGAGGCTTAATCGCAGGTCACGATCTTCATCGCCAGGCCGCCGCGAGAGGTTTCGCGGTATTTGGCGTTCATATCTTTACCGGTTTCGTACATGGTTTCGATAACCTTATCGAGACAGACGCGCGGCTCGCTGGTGCGGCGCAGCGCCATACGTGCCGCGTTCACCGCCTTCACGGAGGCAATCGCGTTACGTTCGATGCACGGCACCTGTACCTGTCCGGCAACCGGGTCACAGGTCAGTCCCAGGTTATGTTCCATGCCGATTTCCGCAGCGATGCACACCTGTGTCGGGCTTGCACCCAACAGTTCGGCCAGACCCGCCGCCGCCATGGAGCACGCCACGCCGACTTCACCCTGACAGCCCACTTCCGCACCGGAAATGGACGCGTTCATCTTATACAGCGAACCAATCGCACTGGCGACCAGCAGGTAGCGTGCCAGTGAGTTCGCGTTCACTTCACGGATAAACTTGTCGTAGTACGCCAGCACCGCCGGAACGATACCGCAGGCACCGTTAGTCGGCGCGGTGACCACACGGCCCCCTGCGGCGTTCTCTTCGTTCACCGCCAGTGCGAACATGTTGATCCAGTCTACGACGGCCATCGGGTCCGTTGTCGTTTTGTCGGTGCTCACCAGCATACGGCGCAGCGCTGCAGCACGACGCGGCACGCGAAGCTTGCCAGGCAGAACGCCTTCGGTGGTGATCCCACGCTCAATACCGCCGCGCATCACTTCCCAGACGTTAGTGAAGTGCTGTTCGAGCTCTTCTTTGCTGTGAAGTGCCAGCTCGTTTTTCATCATCAGGCCGGAGAGGGAAAGGCCCGTCTCCTGGCAGTGACGCTGAAGATCCGCCGCCGTTTTGTACGGATACGGCACCTCGACGGAAGCGTTATCGGTTTGACCAAAGTGGTCTTCGTCGACGATAAAACCGCCGCCGATAGAGTAATACGTCTGGCTGTATACCGCTTTGTCGCCAGCCAGCGCGGTAATGCGCATGCCGTTTTCGTGCAGCGACAGGTTGTCCGCATGGAAATTCATGCAGTGGTCAACCGGGAATTCAACCTCATGTTCACCGTTCGCCAGCAGCAGGCGACCGTGGGTGTTCACATCCTGGATGAAGCCAGGGATCGCATCAATATCAACGGTATCCGGCAGATTTCCCGCCAGGCCCATGATAATGGCGATATCGGTATGGTGGCCTTTCCCGGTCAGGGAAAGCGAGCCGTATACATCGACAACCACGCGGGTAATGTCATGCAAGATGCCGCGTGCAATCAAGTCATCCGTGAACTGCTTACCGGCTTTCATTGGTCCGACGGTGTGAGAGCTGGAAGGACCAATACCGATTTTGAAGATATCGAATACGCTAATCATGATGCGTCCATTGCTTTCAGTCAGAGAGGGAGGAGTGCGCCGTCCGAAGACGGCGCGGGTGATAATCAGAACATGGTGTACAGGGAGTAGAAGATCGCAGAGATTGCGATAAGACCCATGATAACCACAAAGACGTTGCTCACATGACCGCTGTACTTGCGCATAGCAGGGACTTTCTGAATCGCGTACATCGGCATCAGGAACAGAATCATCGCGATGACCGGGCCGCCCAGGGTTTCAATCATGCCCAGGATGCTTGGGTTCAGCGTTGCTACCGCCCAGGTGGTGAGCAGCATGAACAGTGCAGTGATTTTGTTCAGCTTGTTGATTTCAATGCTCTTGCCTTTACCGCGCAGAGATTTAATCACCATACCGTTGAAGCCTTCACGTGCGCCGAGGTAGTGGCCCAGGAAGGATTTGGTGATGGCGATAATCGCGATGATAGGCGCCATCCACGCAATGACCGGTGCGTTAAAGTGGTTTGCCAGGTAAGACAGAATAGAGATGTTCTGCTCTTTCGCTGCCGCCAGATCCACCGGGGAGAGGCTCAGTACGCAGCTGAAGACGAAGAACATCACGGTCAGTACCATCATGATGTGAGCGCGTGCCAGGATGCTGGAGCACTTCTTCTCTGCGCCATTACCGTACTCTTCACGTTTCGCAACAGCGAAAGAGGAGATGATTGGGGAGTGGTTGAAGGAGAACACCATTACCGGAATCGCCAGCCAGAGGGTCATCAGCAGGCCGTTACCGGTTACCGATGCGCTGCCCAGGGACAGGGTTTCCAGCGCTGCACCGTTCCACTGTGGGATCAGGTAGCAAGCCAGCACCATCAGGGCAATAACGAACGGGAAGACCAGTACGCTCATTGCTTTCACAATCATCTGCTCACCGAAGCGCACGATGGTCATCATGCCCACAATCAGGATCAGAGACAGAATCGCACGCGGAGGCGGCGTCATGTGCAGCTGGTGCATCATGAAGCTTTCAACGGTGTTGGTGATCGCCACGCTGTAGACCAGCAGAATCGGGTAAATCGCGAAGAAGTAGAGCAGGGTAATCAGTTTACCTGCGCCAACGCCGAAATGCTCTTCAACAACTTCGGTGATGTCTTCGCCCGGGTTTTTACCGGACAGCACGAAGCGGGTCAGACCGCGGTGTGCAAAGAAGGTCATCGGGAAAGCAATGATAGCCATAATGATCAGCGGGATCAGACCGCCGACGCCTGCGTTGATAGGAAGGAACAGTACACCAGCGCCGATTGCCGTGCCGTAAAGGCCAAGCATCCACATGGTATCCGTTTTGCGCCAACCACTTCGGGATTCAATCGAAGCAACGGTGCTGGTTTGAGTGGTTTCCATCTATATCTCCTGGAGGAAGCGAATTGTCAGGTTTTTTAGTCAAATCCGATGAAAAAGTGCCTGACGGTAATATGAAATTCGTTCAGTGACGGTTTTTTAATAATTTTCGCCCGTAACTATTGGCGGGCGGAAAGATACATTCTAGTTATGAATCTATCAGTGATCGTGATCCCAAATGCAATAATCCACTTATGATGTGGGCATCTTTAGACCATTTATCTGTTAAAAAAACATCAAAGAGAATTTACGGGCGCGAAGGCTACCACCAACGACATGTGAGCTGAAAGACCGACCCGTGATATAGGTGTCTTTAGCTGTAAAGAATTGGGTTTTTAGGATTTTCTGGCGGGTAATTTGGATTAAGGCTGATAACTTACGGTTGTAAAAATGAGGTAATCGTTTGCGTTGTGAATAGTTTGTAAAAGACATAAGTGATGCCTATGAATTGCTTCGGTAAAAAAAAACCGGGACGCGCGAGAGGGCGACCCGGTTTTGATGAGACGCTGCTAAGCGTTAGGTGCAGATTTCGTAGCAAGGAATGTAGGCGGAGCCTGGCAACTTCATGCGGTGCTGAGCGACGAAGCCCTGTAGCATGTCGTCCATACGGCGCATCATCTCCGGGTCGCCGTGGATCTTGTACGGGCCGTACTGTTCAATGGCGCGGATGCCCATCTCTTTGACGTTGCCCGCCACAATCCCGGAGAAGGCACGACGCAGATCGGCCGCCAGGACTTCCACCGGCTGGTCCGGGTAGAGTTTCAGGTTCGCCATATTTTCATGCGAAGGCTCGAACGGGATCTGCAGGTCCGGCGCAATGCGAATTGACCAGTTAAAACTGTACGCATCGCCGGTATCGCGACGGTTCTCTTTCACCAGCGGCATCGCTTTTTTCATCTGGCGCGCCACCTCTGCGGCATCGTCAATGATGATGCGATAGTGACGGCGCGCGGCTTCACCCAGCGTGTGCACGATAAACTCGTCCAGCACGCGGAAGTAGTCGGCGCTCTCTTTTGGCCCGGTCAGGATCAGCGGCAGAACCTGATCTTTGTTGGCCGGATTCATCAGAATACCCAGCAGGTAGAGCAGCTCTTCCGCTGTCCCCACGCCGCCCGGGAAGATGATAATGCCGTGGGCGATACGGACAAACGCCTCAAGACGCTTCTCGATATCCGGCATGATAATCAGCTCGTTAACCAGCGGGTTAGGCGGCTCAGCGGCGATAATTGACGGCTCGGTCATGCCGATAAACCGCCCCTCTTTATAACGCTGCTGCGCGTGCCCCACTGCGGCACCTTTCATTGGCGCTTCCATCGCACCCGGACCGCAGCCGGTACAGATGTTCAGCTCGCGCAGTCCGAGCTGCGTTCCTACCCTACGGGCATAAAGGTATTCGGTTTCGTTAATGGAGTGACCGCCCCAGCAGACGACCATGTTCGGCGCTTCACCAACGTGCAGGGCGCGGGCGTTACGCAAAATGGAGAACACCAGGTTGGTAATATGGACCGAGCTTTCCAGGTCGAGATGCTGGAAACGGCCTGCGTTGTGGATCTGCCCGTTAACAAACAGGATGTCACGCAGCACGGCAAACAGGTTAGCCTGAAGTGAACGAATGATGCGCCCGTCGACAAAGGCCTCTTCCGGCGGGTTGATGACTTCAAGCTTCACGCCACGCTCGCGGCGCAGCACGTTGATATCAAAGCTTTCGAAGCGGGACAGCAGTTCTTTACTGTTATCTGTCAGGCTTCCGGAGTTCAGTACGGCAAGTGAACAGTTACGAAACAGTTGATAAAGATCGCTGCTGGCCGTGCGCTTAAGCATGTCCACTTCCAGCTGCGACAACATATCCATTGAGCCAAGCGGGCTAATATGTGTAATCAAGTGAGCTCCTTACGGGACGATTATCGTCTTTCCCTGTTGATTACAATAGCCCTGCCGCGTGACGTTTCACAACCTAAAGCGCGGAAGATACCGCGCATATTGTGAAAATATTTATATTATTGACGCACCAGCCGTCCCGTCGCAGGCACAAAATCGGTGTTGGTGCGCCACGGGTTGATGTCCAGCCCGCCGCGGCGGGTGTAGCGCGCATAAACGCTCAATTTTTCTGGCTGGCAGAAACGCTGAATATCGCTAAAGATACGCTCCACGCACTGCTCGTGGAATTCGTTGTGATGGCGGAACGACACCAGATAGCGCAGCAATTTTTCCCGGTCGATTTTCGGGCCGCGGTACTGGATCTGCACCGAGCCCCAGTCCGGCTGGTGGGTGATCAGGCAGTTGGATTTCAGCAGATGGCTGACCAGCGTCTCTTCGACCACCTTTCCGCTCGCCGCATTTTCGAGGTAATCGGCGCTGAATTCATAATTCTCCACCTCGATATCCTGATCGTCGATGCAGGTCCCGTTGAAGTGGGCGACCGGCTGCCCTTCCAGCTCGTGCAGGCGATACAGTGAAACGCTTACCTTTCCCTGCGCGCAGGCGCTTAAATCACGTTCCAGGGTGTGCTGAACGTCATCCCAGCTGTTGAATTTTGTCTGGTTAAAACTGTTGAGATAGAGCTTAAAGCTTTTGGACTCGACGAGATTAACGCTGGCGTAATCCAGCTCAACGTGGCCCACCGCCACCTGCGGCAGACCGCGTGCGTTAAGCCAGGAGAGTTCGTACAGCGTCCAGATATCGCCGCCGACAAACGGCAATGCGTCCGCATGCAGACCCAGAGGATCGCGATTCAGGCTGCGCGGCACGCCCTGCAGCAGGCCTGCATCGTAGGTATCGCGGTAATCGGTCGATTTACCCAGCGTTAAGCCGGTTAACGCATGATGATTTTCGTAAGACATGTTTCATAGCCACTTTACAGGTACACTTATGGGCTGAGTTTATCCTGTCTGACAAGAAGAGAGAAATCGGTGGACATCGAAACTGCAAATGCCCTCACTACCTTCACGACCCGCTATTGCGACGCATGGCATGAAAAGCAGGGCTCGTGGCCGCAAAGTGCTGATTTATATGGTGTACCCTCGCCGTGCATTATCTCTTCGCTTGAGGATTACGTTATCTGGCAGCCGAAGCCCAATACCGGCGAGCAAAATGTAAATGCGGTTGAACGGGCAATGGACATTGTGGTACAACCAGCGGTTCACGCGTTTTATACTACTCAGTTCGCAGGGGATATGCCCGCGCGCTTTGCTGATATCACGCTGACGCTGTTGCAGACCTGGAGCGAAGACGATCTGCAGCGTGTTCAGGAAAACCTGATTGGTCATCTGGTCACGCAAAAACGCCTTAAGCTTTCTCCGACGCTCTTTATTGCCACGCTGGACAGCGAACTGGATGTGTTATCCGTCTGTAACCTGTCAGGTGAAGTGGTTAAAGAGACTATCGGAACCCGCAATCGCGAGACTCTCGCCCCCTCTCTTGCGGATTTCCTTACCCGACTTGAGCCACTTCTGTAATCCATGATGCTATAGCGCGTGTGAGAGATCTCTTACAAGGTTTGTGAGAGATCGCTGGAACATTCAGTATTACCTTATTTAATTCAGATTAATATCACTCTATTTTTCAATAGATTAGTGGTTTATCGCATCGTTTTTAGGGATTTCTTACGGCTTACAACCCCGAAAGGGTGGGTTGTAAGACGAAGCGGAATAGCGGATTCTATCTCCGTCGACAGGACGCCGACACGAGAAACGAACATCAGGATGATGGCGTATCTCACTCAGGACTCGTCAGGATGGCGCTGCAGGAAGGCTTCAGGATGAAGCAAAGTGGATAACGCAGGATGCGTAAGGGACACCTCCAGGAAGGAGAACGAGAGCCGGTCAGGATGGTCGGTGGGTCAGGAAGGCCAGGACGTTTCAGGATGAAACAAACACGTCAGGAAGATGTGTGCAGGATGCAACGGTTTACGGATGACCAGGCCTTCGGGCTTCAGGAAAAGTTGTCACGGATGAGCAGGGAGCACGAATTGTAGCTGGAATGCTGCGGAACGAACCGGGAGCACTGTTTTTACAGTGCTCCCTTTTTTTATTTCTGCCTTCCGCAATGCTATGCTGCGCGCCGTTCACTTTTTCAGTTGAGGTTACTATGACGCAACACGATAGCGTTCGTGCCCAGTTGCACGCCATCGAAGCCCTTTTGCGCCAACATCAGCTGTGGCAGGAGACCGCGCCGCAGCCAGAAGCGTTCGCGAGCACCCAGCCCTTCTGCCTGGATACGCTGGCCCCGTTTGAGTGGCTGCAGTGGGTGTTAATTCCGCGCATGCACGCCCTGCTTGAGGGCGGTCACCCGCTGCCGCAGGCGTTTGCTGTCTCTCCCTACTATGAAATGGCGCTTGAGGCGACGCACCCTGCGCGCGACGTGATGCTGATCGAACTGGAAAAACTGGATACCCTGTTTGCCGGTGACGATGCATGACGCTTGAGATCCTCTATCAGGACGAGTGGCTGGTGGCGGTGAATAAACCGTCAGGCTGGCTGGTACACCGCAGCTGGCTCGATCGTGATGAGAAAGTGGTGGTGATGCAGACCGTTCGCGACCAGATTGGTCAGCATGTTTTTACCGCCCATCGTCTCGACAGGCCGACCTCCGGCGTGCTGCTGATGGGGCTTTCCAGCGAGGCGGGACGCCTGCTGTCACAGCAGTTCGAACAGCACCAGATGCAAAAGCGCTACCATGCGATCGTCCGTGGCTGGCTGACGGAAGCCGCCACGCTGGACTACCCACTGGTGGAGGAGCTGGACAAAATCGCCGATAAATTTGCCCGCGATGACAAAGGTCCGCAGCCCGCAGTGACGGATTATCGCGGCATGGCGACGACCGAAATGCCGGTGGCAACCAGCAAATTTCCGACCACACGCTACAGCCTGGTTGAGCTTCTGCCTAAAACCGGGCGTAAGCACCAGCTGCGACGCCATCTCGCGCACCTGCGCCACCCGATTATTGGCGACAGCAAACACGGTGATTTGCGCCAGAACCGCAGCGCGGCCGAACACTTTGGCTGCCATCGTCTGATGCTGCACGCCAGCGAGCTGAGCCTGACGCACCCGTTTACCGGCGAACCGCTGTCTATCCGTGCGGGGCTGGACGACGTCTGGATGCAGGCGCTGTCACAGTTTGGCTGGCTGGGACAACTCCCCGAAAATGAAAGGGTTGAGTTTGTATCGGGCAACGTTCAGGATGAACGGTAAACGCATTCATTATGGGAAAATATCATGGCTGAAGTAGGCATTTTTGTCGGCACAATGTACGGCAACTCGCTGCTGGTAGCGGAAGAGGCTGAGGCAATACTCGCCAGCCAGGGCCATAAAGCCACGGTCTATGAAGACCCGGAACTGGCGGACTGGCAAAAGTATCAAGATAAATACATTCTGGTGGTGACCTCCACCACCGGGCAGGGCGATCTGCCGGACAGCATCGTGCCGCTGTTCCAGGGCATTAAAGACCAGCTTGGCTATCAGCCGAACGTGCACTACGGCATCATTGCCCTGGGCGACAGCTCTTACGCCAACTTCTGCGGCGGCGGCAAGCAGTTCGATGCGCTCCTGCAGGAACAGAGCGCCCAGCGCGTCGGCGAGATGCTGTTGATTGATGCCGGGGAGCACCCGGAGCCAGAAAGCGAATCAAACCCGTGGGTTGAGCACTGGGCAACTCTCCTTAAATAGTTATCCAGGCCGGGTAAGGCTTAGCCGCCACCCGGCAACGAAGCCGCAGCAAATCCTCAATTCCGTGAACCACCTTCCACTCCCTTGGGCTTATGCCTTAAACAACCTCTCATACACCCTTCAATACTGTGTTTCTGCACGGTGAGAGAACGTGTCACTCCTTCATATACTTTCCCGGTCACTATAAAACGGCTTCAGGCCGTACCAAAACGACAAAACACAAGTCTCATTCTGATTACCCTACCGGTGCTGTACAGAATGAACCAGGCGAAAGCTATGTTTCAGGAGTGCAACAATGAGTACATTAAGCCACGCAGCGAGCAGCGCTGAAAAGCGCACCAACGCCCGCTACTGGATAGTGGTGATGCTGTTTATCGTCACGTCCTTTAACTATGGTGACCGCGCCACGCTGTCGATTGCCGGTTCGGAAATGGCAAAAGATATCGGCCTTGATCCCGTGGGCATGGGTTACGTTTTCTCCGCATTCTCATGGGCCTACGTCATCGGGCAAATTCCTGGCGGCTGGCTGCTGGACCGTTTTGGATCTAAACGCGTCTATTTCTGGTCCATCTTTATCTGGTCGATGTTTACCCTGTTGCAGGGTTTCGTCGATATCTTCAGCGGCTTCGGCATTATCGTGGCGCTCTTCACGCTGCGCTTCCTGGTGGGCTTAGCGGAAGCACCTTCCTTCCCGGGCAACAGCCGCATTGTGGCGGCATGGTTCCCGGCGCAGGAGAGGGGAACGGCGGTGGCGATTTTCAACTCCGCACAGTACTTCGCAACGGTGATCTTCGCGCCAATCATGGGCTGGCTGACGCATGAGGTAGGCTGGTCACACGTCTTCTTCTTCATGGGCGGGCTTGGGATCGTCATCAGCTTCGTCTGGCTGAAAGTGATCCACGAACCCAACCAGCATCCTGGCGTGAACAAAAAAGAGCTGGAGTACATCGCGGAAGGCGGAGCGCTGATCAACATGGATCAGAAATCCGCAAAAGCAAAAGTCCCGTTCAGCCAGAAATGGGCGCAGATCAAGCAGCTCGTCGGCTCGCGCATGATGATCGGCATCTATCTGGGCCAGTACTGTATTAACGCCTTAACCTACTTCTTCATCACCTGGTTCCCGGTGTACCTGGTGCAGGCACGCGGCATGTCGATTCTAAAAGCGGGCTTTGTCGCCTCGGTTCCGGCAATCTGCGGCTTCGTCGGCGGCGTGCTCGGCGGGGTGATTTCCGACTGGCTGATGCGCCGCACGGGGTCACTGAACATCGCGCGTAAAACGCCGATTGTGCTCGGCATGCTGCTCTCCATGACCATGGTGTTCTGTAACTACGTCAATGCCGAATGGATGATTATCGGCTTTATGGCGATGGCCTTCTTCGGCAAAGGCATTGGCGCGCTGGGCTGGGCGGTGATGGCGGATACGGCACCGAAAGAGATCAGCGGCCTGAGCGGCGGTCTGTTCAACATGTTCGGCAACATCTCCGGGATTGTTACGCCAATCGCTATCGGCTACATCGTCGGCACCACCGGCTCTTTCAACGGTGCGCTGATCTACGTGGGTGTGCATGCGCTGGTGGCGGTGCTGAGCTACCTGGTGCTGGTGGGGGATATCAAACGCGTCGAACTTAAACCTGTAGCGGAGCGTGGATGATGACAACGCAATCGAGTCCAACCGTCACGGAGATGAAGGTCATCCCGGTGGCCGGGCAGGACAGCATGCTGCTCAATATTGGCGGTGCGCATAACGCCTGGTTTACCCGTAATATCGTCGTGCTGAAAGACAGCGCAGGGAATACCGGCGTGGGCGAGGCCCCTGGCGGAGAGGTGATTTACCAGACGCTGGTCGATGCCATTCCGCAGGTCGTAGGCCAGGAGGTCGCCCGTCTGAACAAGGTGGTTCAGCGGGTGCATAAGGGCAATCAGTCGGCAGACTTTGATACGTTCGGTAAAGGTGCCTGGACGTTTGAACTGCGGGTCAACGCGGTCGCCGCCCTGGAGGCCGCCCTGCTTGATTTACTGGGTAAGGCGCTGAATGTTCCGGTTTGCGAGCTGCTGGGGCCCGGCAAACAGCGCGATGCGGTAACCGTGCTGGGCTATCTGTTCTACGTTGGCGATCGCAATAAGACCGATCTCCCCTATCTGGCGCGATCCACGGGCGATCACGACTGGTATCGCCTGCGCCACCAGGAAGCGCTCTCCAGCGACGCGGTGGTGCGGCTGGCCGAGGCGGCGCAGGATCGCTACGGCTTTAAGGATTTCAAGCTGAAGGGCGGAGTGCTGCCCGGCGAGCAGGAGATTGAAACGGCCCGGGCGCTGAAAAAACGCTTTGCGGATGCACGGATCACCGTCGATCCCAACGGCGCATGGCTGCTGGATGAAGCGATTAGCCTGTGCAAAGGGCTGGGGGATGTCCTGACCTATGCGGAAGACCCCTGCGGCGCGGAGCAGGGCTTCTCGGGCCGTGAAGTCATGGCCGAGTTCCGTCGCGCCACCGGGCTGCCTGTCGCGACCAATATGATCGCCACCAACTGGCGTGAAATGGGCCACGCGGTGATGCTGAACGCCGTCGACATACCGCTGGCGGACCCGCACTTCTGGACGCTTTCAGGCGCAGTGCGCGTGGCGCAGCTGTGCGATGACTGGGGGCTGACCTGGGGCTGTCACTCGAACAATCACTTTGATATTTCGCTGGCGATGTTTACCCACGTTGGCGCGGCGGCGCCGGGTAACCCGACCGCCATCGACACCCACTGGATTTGGCAGGAAGGGGAAGCTCGCCTGACGAAAAATCCGCTGAAAATCATCAACGGCAAGATTGCCGTTCCGGATGCGCCGGGCCTGGGCGTGGAGATTGACTGGGATCAGATCCATAAAGCCCATGAGGCGTATAAAAAGCTACCGGGCGGCGCGCGTAACGACGCGGGCCCGATGCAGTACCTGATCCCCGGCTGGACATTTGACCGTAAGCGCCCTGTTTTCGGACGTCACTGATAAAAGGATTGAACGATGAGTACTTTTTCTACCCCAGTAGTTACCGCCATGCAGATCGTTCCGGTTGCGGGCCATGACAGCATGTTGATGAACCTGAGCGGCGGGCATGCGCCATTCTTTACCCGCAACATTGTCATTATCAAAGACAATTCCGGCCATACGGGCGTGGGCGAAATTCCGGGCGGGGAGAAGATCCGCCAAACGCTGGAAGATGCCATTCCGCTGGTGGTGGGCAAAACGCTGGGTGAGTACAAAAATATCCTCAACACCGTGCGCAACACCTTTGCCGATCGCGATGCCGGAGGGCGTGGCCTGCAGACCTTCGATCTGCGCACCACCATCCACGTGGTGACCGGGATTGAATCCGCCATGCTGGATCTGCTGGGTCAGCATCTGGGCGTCAACGTTGCGTCGCTGCTGGGCGAGGGTCAGCAGCGCAGCGAAGTGGAAATGCTGGGCTATCTGTTCTTTGTCGGCGACCGCAGGCTGACGCCGCTGCCTTATCAGAGCCAGCCGGATGAACAATGCGACTGGTACCGACTCCGCCACGACGAGGCGATGACCCCGGATGCGGTGGTGCGCCTGGCGGAAGCCGCTTATGAAAAATATGGCTTCAATGATTTCAAACTGAAAGGCGGCGTGCTGGCCGGTGAGGAAGAGGCGGAAGCCGTCACCGCGCTGGCAAAACGTTTCCCGCAGGCGCGCGTGACGCTGGATCCGAACGGCGCATGGTCGCTTAAGGAGGCTATTGCGATCGGTAAACAGCTGAAAGGCGTGCTGGCGTATGCGGAAGATCCCTGCGGTGCTGAGCAAGGCTTCTCAGGACGTGAAGTCATGGCGGAATTCCGCCGCGCAACGGGGCTGCCGACCGCGACCAATATGATTGCGACCGACTGGCGTCAGATGGGACACACCCTGTCCTTGCAGTCTGTTGATATTCCGCTGGCGGACCCGCACTTCTGGACGATGCAGGGGTCGGTGCGCGTGGCGCAAATGTGCCACGAGTTTGGCCTGACCTGGGGCTCGCACTCTAACAACCACTTCGACGTGTCGCTGGCGATGTTCACGCACGTTGCCGCCGCCGCGCCGGGCACGATTACCGCTATCGACACGCACTGGATCTGGCAGGAAGGTAACCAGCGTCTGACTAAGCAGCCGTTTGAGATCAAAGGTGGCATGGTGCAGGTGCCTTCCACCCCGGGGCTGGGAGTTGAGCTGGATATGGACCAGGTCATGAAGGCCAACGAGCTGTATCAGAAACACGGTCTGGGCGCGCGCGACGACGCGATGGCGATGCAGTATCTGATCCCGGACTGGACATTCGACAATAAACGCCCGTGCATGGTACGATAAACGCATTGGGACCGCTCCCACAAGCGGTCTTTTACGTGGTGTATGCTTAACGTAACGACTATGCGTAAGGATGGCTTATGAAAATTGTTATCGCACCGGACTCGTATAAGGAAAGTTTGAGTGCGCTTGAGGTTGCGACAGCGATAGAACGTGGTTTTCGCGAGATCTTCCCCGAGGCGGTTTACGTCAAACTGCCGGTCGCGGACGGTGGCGAAGGGACGGTTGAGGCGATGATCGCGGCAACGCAGGGACGCATTGTGCATGTTCCGGTGACCGGCCCGTTGGGTGAGCGCGTGGAAGGGTTTTATGGCTTATCCGGTGACGAGCAGAGTGCCTTTATTGAAATGGCGGCGGCAAGCGGCCTGGAGCTGGTCGTCCCTTCGCAGCGTAATCCCCTGAAAACCACCTCGTGGGGCACGGGCGAACTTATTCGTCACGCGCTGGATGCAGGCGTTAAGCATATCATCATTGGCATAGGCGGCAGCGCCACCAATGACGGCGGAGCAGGGATGGTGCAGGCGTTGGGGGCAAAGCTGCTGGACGACAGCGGGCAGCCCCTTGGGCAGGGCGGGGGCGAGCTGGGAAAACTCGCGCGTATCGACCTGAGCGGGCTGGACAGACGTCTGGCGGAGTGCCGGATAGAAGTCGCCTGTGATGTGACGAATCCGCTCACCGGAAAGGATGGCGCGTCCGCCGTATTTGGCCCGCAAAAGGGGGCCACTCCCGAGATGATCGTTACCCTGGACAACGCGCTGGCACAGTATGCGAGAGTCATTGCCCGGGATCTGGATATCGATGTGCTAAACCTTGCTGGCGGCGGCGCGGCGGGTGGCATGGGGGCCGCGCTGTACGCCTTTTGCGGCGCGCAGCTGCGCCAGGGCATTGAGATCGTGACCGATGCGCTACACCTGGCCGACCAGGTGGCCGATGCGGATCTGGTGATCACGGGAGAAGGTCGCATCGACAGCCAGACGATCCACGGCAAAGTTCCGGTGGGCGTGGCGAAAATCGCAAAACGCTTTAACAAACCCGTTATCGGCATTGCAGGAAGCCTGACGGCGGACGTTGGCGTGGTACACGATCACGGCATTGATGCGGTGTTTAGCGTGATCTACACGATCTGCTCGCTGGAAGACGCGCTTGAAAATGCCAGCGAGAACGTCAGGATGGCCGCAAGGAATATCGCGGCGGTGCTGAAGGTGGGGCAGGGAATGTAGTTCTCCCTCTCCCCGTGGGAGAGGGGCGGGGTGAGGGCATCAGGCCGCACCCGCAATTGTAGGCCCGGTAAGCGTAGCGCCACCGGGCTTTTACCTCAGCTCCCCAATACCTTCATCGCTTCCCGCGTCACGTTATCCATTTCATCCAGCAGCTCCAGGAATTCCGGTTCAAGCTCCGATTCCGGCGTACCGGCACGCAGCTGCTGCTCCAGCAGCTGGCAGAGGTTTTTCAGCCGCGGCACGCCGCTGTACCCGCAGCTACCGTGCAGCTTGTGGATTGCTTCCAGCAGATCTTCCGGGTTTTCACCCACCAGCTGCTCTTCCACCTTATTGCGAATTTCCGGCAGAAACGCGACCAGCATTTGCAGCATTTCGCGGGCTAAATCGGGTTTACCTGCCGCCTGGCGCAGGGCAAGCTGCCAGTCAAAGGTCGCGTTCTGGTTGACGCTGATTTCAACCGGCTCGCTGGAAACCGTGTACGTCCCGCCAATATGACCCGGCTTATAGCGTAACAGCAGGTTATGAAGTTTCTCTTCATCGATTGGCTTCGCCAGATAATCATTCATTCCGGCGCTCAGCAGCTTCTCTTTCTGACCGGCCATCGCGTGCGCGGTGACCGCAATGACCGGCGTTTGCTGCTGATGCGGCAGCTGGTGGATCAGCTCGCAGGCCCGAATGCCATCCATGCCCGGCATCTGAATATCCATCAGTATCAAATCAAACTGCATCTGCTTAGCCTGTTCAACCGCCTGCGCGCCGCTGGTGCACAGCTCAACATGCTGAACCTGGTCTTCAAGCAATACGCCAATAAGCTTCAGGTTGGCCGGATTATCATCCACCGCCATCACGCTCATCGGCAATTTTTGCTCATCGTCAATCAGCGGGAGGGCATGCTGGCTAAGACGGCAATACTCCGTGAGCGCGGGCAGCAGGCGGGTCGCGGTGAGCGGTTTCAGCAGACACGCGGCGGCCCCGTCATTTTTCAACTCTTCTGCATTGAGCTGGGCATGGCAGGGCAGCGCCAGCAGCAGATAGTCGGTCATTGACGCGGCTTTCGCCAGCCGCTCCTGCTGCATGGTCAGCTCGCCGGTAAAGGTGACCGGGATCCCCATCAGCAGAATGTCGTAGTGCTCAACGGCAAGCGCTGAGAAGGTTGGGCTGTAGACCACCTCCAGCGGCGTGGTGCTTAAAATATCGAGCGCGCACTGCGCTGCCGCCGCGTTAGGTTCGACGTAGGCCAGACGCTTGCCTTTCAGGCAGTCCGTCACCGGACCGTCGGTCAATACGTTTGGATTGAGGTCCAGATTAATGTGGAACCAGAAGGTTGAGCCGCGGTTCGGCTGGCTGTGGAAGGAGATATCGCCGCCCATCTCGTTCACCAGGCGCTGCGTGATCACCAGCCCCAGGCCGGTACCGCCATGACGGCGGGAGATACTGGCATCCGCCTGGCGGAACGCCTGGAACAGACGCGACTGATCCCGCTCCGGAATCCCGATGCCGGTATCGCGGATCTGGACTTCAATCTGGACCTTATTGCTGCTGATCGAGCGTTTTTCTACCAGAATGTCGATGTTACCGCTTTCGGTGAATTTAATGGCATTCCCGACAAGGTTGGTAATGACCTGCTGCAGACGCAATGGATCGCCAATAACGTTATCCGGCACGTCGTTTTTAATGTTGAGCGTCAGCTCAAGGCCTTTGTCGTGCGACGAGTGCGCGAGCAGCGTCACCACCTCATCCAGCGTACTGCGCAGCGGGAAGGGAATACTCTCCAGGATCAGCTTGCCCGCTTCCAGCTTGGAGAAGTCCAGCACGTCGTTGATGATCGCCAGCAGGTTGTTGGCCGAGCGTTCAATGGTGTGCAGGTGATCGCGCTGGGTCGGGTTGAGCTCGCTTTTCAGGGTCAGGCGGGTGAAGCCGATCACGCCATTGAGCGGCGTACGCAGCTCGTGCGACATATTGGCCAGGAATTCCGACTTAATACGTGCCGCTTCCTGAGCGCGCTTTTTCGCCAGATCCAGCTCAACGTTCTGGATCTCCATCTGCTCCAGCGTTTCGCGCAGGTCGGACGTCGCCTGGTCAACGTTGTGCTGCATCTCTTCGTGATACGCCGCCAGCGACATGGCCATCGAGTTGATGCCGTTCTTCAGCATATCCAGCTCGCCCAGCATAAACCCTTCCACCCGGCTGTCGAGCTGTCCCCGGCGGATGCGGTCAACCGTGTTAACCATGTTGCGGATGGGGCCCGTCACGTCGCGCATCAGGCGCCAGCCGAAGATCAGCGCAATGCCAATGCAGAACAGCATCATCACGCCAGAGATGAAGATTTCTTTATACTGCTGTAGCCGGACCGACTTGAGATCCAGCTCCAGCGCCACGTATCCCAGCATATTGTTGCTGGATTTGGCGTCGGATTGCGCAGACTCATCGGGTGAATAGCTTTCCGATACGATCGGCGTGCGAAGGATCATGATATCGCCGCGCCGCAATACGGTGAGGTGGCGCGGGAACGGCGTACCGTCCGGGATCTTCAGAGCCGCAGGATCGAGATGAAAATTCGAGGTGACAAACAGGCGGTTATGTTCGTCGTAAACGGAAATGGCGCGTACGATGTCCGAGTGGCGGCGGTGGAGTACGCTGATTAACTGACCTATGGATTCGCGGTTTTGCAGGTTCATGCCGTACTCGCTGGAAACGGCAAGCGGTTCGATAATGCTGGCGCCTGCATCCTCCAGCTGTCGCTGCAAATCGTTATAGCGGTGCACCACAAAGAAGATACTCAGCAGCAAACCGATGAGAACGGTGGGGGCGAGGATCAAAATCATCATGCGCGCGCGCAGGCTGTAGTTGGTCATGGCGTTCCGTTATGGGACAATTAAGATAATTATGTTTATGTGAGAAAAATCTCGGCGATGGCGCAATTCTACTCTGCAAAGCGACGCGTGACGACGCGTCAAATCATCACTGTTGAAGCCACGGACCTCGATCCGTTTGGTCAGGGAGTGGCACGTCACAATGGTAAGGCTCTGTTTATAACAGGTTTACTGCCAACAGAACGAGCAGAAATTACGCTGACGGAAGATAAACGCCAGTTCGCGCGCGGACAGGTTAAGCGTCGTCTTAACGATAGCCCGGAGCGCATGAAGCCCCGCTGCCCACATTTTGGCGTTTGCGGGGGCTGCCAGCAACAGCATGCGAGCACAGAATTACAGCAAAAAAGCAAAAGCCGCGCGCTGGCGCGTCAGCTTAAACATGACGTTAACGAAATTCTCGCCGATGAGCCCTGGGGCTACCGTCGGCGCGCCCGCCTGAGCCTCCGCTATCAGCCAAAAACGGCGCGGCTGGAGATGGGGTTTCGCAAGGCCGGCTCCAGTGACATCGTCGATGTGAAGCAATGCCCCATTTTGGTGCCCCATCTTGAGGCGTTGCTTCCGGATGTGCGCACCTGTCTCTCCGGGCTGGACGGCGTTCGCCACCTCGGGCATGTCGAACTGGTCATGGCCAACAATGGACCGCTGATGGTGCTGCGCCATACCGCGCCGCTGTCGAAAAAAGATCGCGAAAAACTGGAACGCTTTTCGCATTCCCACGACCTGGCGCTTTTCCTTGCACCACAAAGCGAGATACTTGAGCAGGTTACCGGTGAGGCGCCCTGGTATGCGTCAAACGGGCTACGCTTAACGTTCAGCCCGCGGGATTTCATTCAGGTGAATGATGGCGTAAACCAGCAGATGGTTGAGAAAGCGCTGACGTGGCTGGACGTTCAGAAAAGCGATCGAGTGCTCGATCTGTTCTGCGGAATGGGCAACTTCACGCTGCCGCTGGCGCGAAACGCGGCCAGCGTCGTCGGCGTAGAAGGCGTTGAGGCGCTGGTGGCTAAAGGGCAGGAGAACGCACAGCAGAACGGCTTGCAAAATGTGACATTCTTTCATCAAAATCTTGAGGAAGATGTCACCCAACAGCCGTGGGCAAAACAGGGCTTTGATAAAATTTTGCTCGACCCGGCGCGTGCCGGTGCCCCGGGTGTGATGGCACATATTATTAAACTCGCGCCGAAGCGTGTGGTCTATGTTTCCTGTAACCCGGCAACGCTTGCCAGGGACAGTGAGGCATTAATCAGCGCGGGTTACCAGATTCAGCGTCTGGCAATGCTGGACATGTTCCCGCACACTGGTCATCTGGAATCGATGGTGTTGTTCGAGCACATCTAATTTGTTTGGCTTGTCGACTTCGACAGGCCCAGGTCCCTAAAGGAGAGGACAATGGTTGCGGTAAGAAGTGCACATCTCAATAAAGCTGGGGAGTTTGACCCACAAAAATGGATCGCAAGTCTGGGAATTTCCAGCCAGCAGTCGTGTGAACGCTTAACCGAAACCTGGGCCTATTGTCTGCGCACCACGCAGGGGCATCCCGACGCCGATCTTCTCCTGTGGCGCGGCGTGGAGATGGTTGAAATCCTGTCCATGCTGAACATGGACATCGAAACGTTGCAGGCCGCGCTTCTCTTCCCCCTCGCGGATGCGGACGTGGTCAGCGAAGACGTGCTGCGCGACAGCGTCGGGACATCCGTCGTCGCGCTGATCCACGGCGTGCGGGATATGGCGGCCATCCGCCAGCTCAAAGCCGCGCACACCGATTCCGTCTCTTCAGAACAGGTCGATAACGTTCGCCGGATGCTGCTGGCCATGGTGGATGATTTCCGCTGCGTGGTCATCAAGCTTGCCGAGCGGATTGCCCACCTGCGTGAGGTGAAGGATGCGCCGGAAGACGAGCGCGTGCTGGCCGCCAAAGAGTGTACAAACATCTATGCGCCGCTGGCGAACCGCTTAGGGATTGGTCAGCTGAAGTGGGAGCTGGAAGATTACTGCTTCCGCTATCTGCACCCGGCGGAATATAAACGTATTGCCAAACTCCTGCATGAGCGCCGTATCGACCGCGAGCACTATATCGAGGAGTTTGTCGGCGGGCTGCGCCAGGCGATGAAAGAAGAGAACGTGCGCGCCGAAGTCTACGGTCGGCCCAAGCATATCTACAGCATCTGGCGCAAAATGCAGAAGAAACACCTCGCCTTTGACGAGCTGTTTGACGTGCGCGCCGTGCGTATCGTGGCGGAGCGTCTGCAGGACTGCTACGCCGCGCTGGGGATAGTACACACTCACTTCCGTCATCTGCCCGATGAGTTCGATGACTATGTCGCCAACCCCAAACCGAACGGCTATCAGTCTATCCATACCGTTGTGCTTGGCCCTGGCGGCAAAACGGTCGAGATTCAGATCCGCACCAAACAGATGCACGAAGACGCCGAGCTGGGCGTCGCCGCGCACTGGAAATACAAAGAAGGCACGTCCGGCGGGGCGCGTTCAGGACATGAAGACCGCATTGCCTGGCTGCGCAAGCTGATTGCGTGGCAGGAAGAGATGGCCGACTCCGGCGAGATGCTCGACGAAGTGCGTAGCCAGGTCTTTGATGACCGCGTCTATGTCTTTACCCCGAAAGGGGACGTTGTCGACCTGCCTGCGGGCTCTACGCCGCTCGATTTTGCCTACCACATCCACAGCGATGTGGGACACCGCTGCATCGGGGCGAAAATCGGCGGACGAATCGTACCGTTCACCTACCAGCTGCAGATGGGTGACCAGATTGAAATCATTACCCAGAAGCAGCCCAACCCGAGCCGTGACTGGCTTAACCCTAACCTGGGCTACGTCACCACCAGCCGCGGGCGCTCGAAAATTCACGCCTGGTTCCGTAAACAGGATCGTGACAAGAACATCCTTGCCGGTCGCCAGATCCTCGACGACGAGCTGGAGCATATCGGGATAAGCCTGAAAGAGGCGGAGAAATTCCTGCTGCCGCGCTACAACTTCAACGAGCTTGACGAGCTGCTAGCGGCGATTGGCGGCGGTGATATCCGTCTGAATCAGATGGTGAACTTCCTGCAGGCGCAGTTCAATAAGCCAAGCGCGGCAGAGCAGGACGCGGCGGCGCTGAAGCAGCTGCAGCAGAAAACCTACGCGCCGCAGCAGCGCAGCAAAGACAACGGTCGCGTGGTGGTCGAGGGCGTAGGCAATCTGATGCACCACATTGCCCGCTGCTGCCAGCCAATCCCAGGCGACGATATCGTCGGCTTTATCACCCAGGGGCGTGGGATTTCGATTCACCGTTCCGACTGCGATCAGCTTGCCGAGCTGCAGTCGCATGCGCCGGAGCGCATCGTGGAAGCGGTCTGGGGTGAGAGCTATTCCGCCGGCTATTCGCTGGTGGTGCGCGTCACTGCCAACGACCGCAGCGGCCTGCTGCGCGACATCACGACCATTCTCGCCAACGAGAAGGTCAACGTGCTGGGCGTTGCCAGCCGCAGCGATACCCGCGAGCAGCTTGCCACCATCGACATGACCATCGAAATCTACAACCTGCAGGTGCTGGGCCGCGTGCTCGGCAAACTGAACCAGGTGCCGGATGTGATTGACGCGCGTCGTCTGCACGGCGGATAAGATTTCCCTTTTTTGTAGGCCGGGTAAGGCGTAAGCCGCCACCCGGCATTTTTTTATCAGGACATAACCATGACCCAAATTGACCGCCTGCTCGGCATCATGAAACGCCTGCGCGACCCGGAAAACGGCTGTCCGTGGGACAAAGAGCAGACTTTCGCCACCATCGCCCCGTACACCCTTGAAGAGACCTATGAGGTGCTGGACGCTATTTCCCGTGAAGATTTTGCCGACCTGCGCGGCGAACTGGGCGATCTGCTGTTCCAGGTGGTGTTCTATGCGCAAATGGCGCAGGAAGAAGGGCGCTTTAACTTTGACGATATCTGCGCTGCTATAAGCGACAAGCTGGAGCGCCGTCATCCCCATATCTTTGGCGATGCCACCGCAGGCAACAGCGCCGAGGTTCTGGCCCGCTGGGAGCAGATCAAAAGCGCCGAGCGGGCGGAAAAATCCCAGCACTCGGCGCTGGATGATATTCCGCTGAGCCTCCCCGCGCTGATGCGCGCGCATAAAATCCAGAAACGCTGCTCCGCAGTAGGTTTTGACTGGACCTCCCTCGGCCCGGTGCTGGATAAAGTGCACGAAGAGATTGATGAAGTCATGCACGAAGCGCAGCAGGCGGTGGTGGATGAAGCCAAGCTTGAGGAAGAGATGGGCGATCTGCTGTTTGCGACCGTCAACCTGTCTCGCCACCTGGGTGTAAAAGCGGAAACCGCGCTGCAAAAGGCCAACATAAAATTCGAACGACGCTTTCGCGAAGTTGAGCGGATTGTCGCCTCGCGAGGCCTGGAAATGACCGGAATTGACCTCGAAGCAATGGAAGAAGTCTGGCAGGAAGTAAAGCGCCAGGAATCTGATCTCTAACGAGATTTTGCGATCAAGCGCAATTTGTGTGATTTTTTAAATGACAAGCGCTTGATTTGCGTCAAAAACATTTACCCAAAAGGGGCTATTTTCTCACTCCTTATGTTTGTCATGGCCTGGAATGGAGACGGAGAATGAAAGTTTGTGGCGCTCGCCGTGTTCGGGTATACTACTTTCCCGTCCTGGTTATTCCATCGTTTCACCCTAACTTCTCAGGTTCAGCATGACAACGAACTATATTTTTGTGACCGGCGGGGTCGTATCCTCTCTGGGTAAAGGCATTGCCGCAGCCTCCCTCGCAGCCATTCTTGAAGCCCGTGGCCTCAATGTAACCATGATGAAACTGGATCCGTACATCAACGTCGATCCGGGTACCATGAGCCCAATCCAACACGGGGAAGTGTTCGTTACTGAAGACGGCGCTGAAACCGATCTGGATCTTGGCCACTACGAGCGTTTCATCCGCACCAAAATGACCCGTCGTAACAACTTCACGACTGGCCGCATCTACTCCGACGTTCTGCGTAAAGAGCGCCGTGGTGACTACCTGGGGGCAACCGTTCAGGTTATCCCGCACATCACTAACGCAATCAAAGAACGCATTGTTGCGGGTGGCGAAGGCCACGACGTGGTGCTGGTGGAGATCGGCGGTACCGTGGGTGATATCGAATCCCTGCCATTCCTGGAAGCGATTCGTCAGCTGGCGGTAGATATTGGCCGTGAAAACGCGCTGTTCATGCACCTGACCCTGGTGCCGTACATGGCCGCCGCAGGTGAAGTGAAAACCAAGCCGACTCAGCACTCTGTGAAAGAGCTGCTCTCTATTGGTATTCAGCCAGATATCCTGGTTTGCCGCTCCGATCGCGCGGTTCCGGCGAACGAACGTGCGAAAATTGCATTGTTCTGTAACGTGCCTGAAAAAGCCGTTATTTCAATGAAAGATGTCGATTCCATTTATAAAATCCCGGGCCTGTTGAAATCGCAGGGCCTGGACGATTATATTTGTAAACGATTCAGCTTGAACTGTCCGGAAGCTAACCTGTCTGAATGGGAACAGGTTATTTACGAAGAAGCCAACCCGGCAGGCGAAGTGACTATCGGTATGGTCGGCAAGTACATTGAACTGCCGGATGCCTATAAGTCAGTGATCGAAGCGCTGAAACACGGTGGTCTGAAAAACCGTGTCTCTGTGAACATCAAGCTGATTGATTCGCAGGATGTAGAAACGCGTGGCGTTGAAATCCTGAAAGATCTGGATGCTATCCTTATCCCTGGCGGCTTCGGCTACCGTGGTGTAGAAGGCAAGATCGCCACCGCGCGCTATGCGCGTGAAAACAATATCCCATACCTCGGCATCTGCCTGGGTATGCAGGTTGCGCTGATCGAATTTGCGCGCAACGTAGCGGGAATGGAAAACGCGAACTCTACGGAATTTGTGCCAGACTGTAAGTACCCTGTGGTGGCGCTTATCACTGAATGGCGTGACGAAGAAGGTAACGTCGAAGTCCGTACCGAGAAGAGCGATCTGGGTGGCACCATGCGTCTTGGCGCACAGGCCTGCCAGCTGTCTGACGATAGCGTGGTTCGCAAGCTGTATGGCGAACCAACCATCACCGAGCGCCATCGTCACCGCTATGAAGTCAACAACATGTTGTTGAAACCTATTGAAGCCGCGGGCCTGCGTGTTGCGGGCCGCTCCGGGGATGATCAGTTAGTCGAGATCATTGAAGTGCCAAACCATCCGTGGTTTGTCGCCTGCCAGTTCCACCCGGAATTTACTTCAACGCCGCGTGACGGGCATCCGCTGTTTGCAGGCTTCGTGAAGGCCGCCAGCGACTACCAGAAGCGTCAGGCGAAGTAAAAAAAGTTAGAACGGCAACGCGTACCTTTGGTACGCGTTGTTTGTCTGGAGTTTTAGTTTAACTTGTACTGAGGAAAATCTAATGTCCAAAATCGTTAAAGTCATCGGTCGTGAAATCATCGACTCCCGTGGTAACCCGACCGTTGAAGCCGAAGTTCACCTGGAAGGTGGTTTCGTTGGTATGGCTGCTGCTCCATCAGGCGCTTCTACTGGTTCTCGCGAAGCGCTGGAACTGCGCGATGGCGACAAATCCCGCTTCCTGGGCAAAGGCGTACTGAAAGCGGTTGGCGCTGTAAACGGTCCGATTGCTCAGGCAATCCTTGGCAAAGACGCCAAAGACCAGGCTGGCATCGACAAGATCATGATCGATCTGGACGGTACTGAAAACAAATCTAACTTCGGTGCGAACGCAATCCTGGCTGTTTCCCTGGCGAACGCCAAAGCAGCTGCAGCAGCGAAAGGTCAGCCACTGTTCGAGCACATCGCTGAACTGAACGGCACCCCAGGCAAATACTCCATGCCTGTACCAATGATGAACATCATCAACGGTGGTGAGCACGCAGACAACAACGTTGATATTCAGGAATTCATGATTCAGCCAGTTGGCGCGAAATCCCTGAAAGAAGCGGTACGTATGGGTTCTGAAGTGTTCCACAACCTGGCTAAAGTTCTGAAAGCTAAAGGTATGAACACTGCTGTTGGTGACGAAGGTGGCTATGCGCCAAACCTGGGTTCTAACGCAGAAGCACTGGCTGTTATTGCAGAAGCAGTAAAAGCTGCTGGCTACGAGCTGGGCAAAGACATCACCCTGGCGATGGACTGTGCAGCATCTGAATTCTACAAAGACGGTAAATACGTTCTGGCTGGCGAAGGCAACAAAGCGTTTACCTCCGAAGAGTTCACTCACTTCCTGGAAGACCTGACCAAACAGTACCCAATCGTGTCTATCGAAGACGGTCTGGACGAGTCTGACTGGGCTGGTTTCGCATACCAGACTAAAGTACTGGGCGACAAAATCCAGCTGGTTGGTGACGACCTGTTCGTAACCAACACCAAGATCCTGAAAGAAGGCATCGAGAAAGGCATCGTTAACTCCATCCTGATCAAATTCAACCAGATCGGTTCTCTGACCGAAACTCTGGCTGCGATCAAAATGGCGAAAGACGCTGGCTACACCGCTGTTATCTCTCACCGTTCTGGCGAAACTGAAGACGCTACCATTGCCGACCTGGCTGTGGGTACCGCTGCAGGCCAGATCAAAACCGGTTCTATGAGCCGTTCTGACCGTGTTGCTAAATACAACCAGCTGATTCGTATCGAAGAAGCGCTGGGCGAAAAAGCACCATACAACGGTCTGAAAGAGATCAAAGGCCAGGCATAATTGCTTAAGCCTTAAAATGAAAATGCCAGTCGAATGACTGGCATTTTTTTTGGCTATTTAAAATCGACCGCCATTTGCTCCGGAATGGTCAGCCCCTGGGTGGTTTGCACGCAGCGGGCGATGTAATCCGTAAACCGGGGTGGCTTCGGCATCCCCATGCTCAGAAGCTTATCGTTGCTGAAGCGCACGTTAAGCGTGGCAAACGCACCGTATAAACGCATGGCTTTCAGCATCAGACGTTCGTTGCACGGCCCAAAAATATGTTTCAACTCGCGGCGCATTCTGACCAGCGTTTCGTAGCTGACCTGAGCATATTTATCCCCGACGGGGGCTTTCTCCAGCGCCTGCGCCATGGCCTGATCGATATCCGCAAAGCGAACGCTGTTCTCTTCTCCAGCAGAAATGTGTACCACTTCTCCCGGACGAGCGTTGCTGTTGAGCAGCATTAACATCGCGTCGGCGCAATAATCCACCGGAACAACGTCGATCCGGTCTTCCATTGAGCACATAAACTTCTGCAGCATCAGGCCCATGCTAAAGACCCAGAAAATGCTGCTCGACGGCGTGCAGCCATGACGGGTATGGCCGACGACGATGGACGGACGGGCGATGAGCAGCGGCAGGTTCGGACACTCCTGGCGCATCAGCTGTTCGATGGTTGACTTCGAAAACGTGTATTCCACCAGGTGTTCAGCATTCTCTCTGAATTCAGCGCTTTCGGCGACCAGTGAATCCTGCTCCGGCGTGCATGACATCGCGGTGCCAACGTGGAGGAAACGCTGCAGTCCTGTGACCTGCTCCATACGGCGCGCCAGCGCGAGCGTACCTTCAACGTTGACCTTCCAGATCAGCGGGTTATTACCAAATGAGGCGACAGCCGCACAGTTAACGACATGCGTCACCCGATCCAGACGGGGATCGTTGAGAAAGACTTCAGGCTGGCTGAGGTCGCCAATCAGGATATTATCCACCTTCAGAGAGGCCAGTTTGTCCTCAGGAACGTTGAACTTGCGCATATTCTCCAGCACGCGCTCCAGCCCGCTCTGCGGATCGCCGGCGCGCGCAAGCAAAAGGAGTTCTACGGATTGATCGTTGGTCAGGATTTTTTCAAGAACTGCACCGCCCAGAAATCCGGTTACGCCTGTAATCAATAACATCTTCATTAATACCGTCTCATTATGATTGATGAGGCGGATTGTAGGCGCGCAAAAGTAAACGGCATTTAAATAATAAATCGCCGAAACCGACAGCATCTTAAGCTTATTTTAAGGAAAGGAAATCGGGTGGATATATTGGACATTAGCGGAAGGGTAAAAATTCACTCTATTAAAATTTAAATTTTAACCTATTGAATTTAATGTTTTTTATGGTGGGTAGCCCGAATAGTAAACTTAATTCAAAATGTAATAAATATAATAATTTGTTACACCAAACATTTACCAAATAAATGATTTAAACACCACTTAACTAAAATCAGACGACGTAGCTCGCAGGCTGTTTTATTTAGCCTGCGAAGGATTTTTTAGAGTAACAGCGGAAGCGTGGCGCTGGCGGTTTGTTGGCTAACGTCGCCGTAATGACCATCCAGCGCAATCATGGACGTGGTCAGCAGCTCGACCAGCAGCATCACCCCAACCTTTGCATTAAGTGCGCCTGCGCTAAGGGGACCCTCTGGTTTCGCGGCAACCAGCAGCATGTCGCTCAGAGACGCCAGCGGGCTGCGGGGCGTATTGCTGAGGGCCAGAACCTTAACGCCGCGCTTGCGGGCAAGCTTCACCACGTGGAGTAAATCCCGCGTTGAACCCGAACTGGAGATGGCCACAACCAGCGTCTCTTTCGAAAGCGTTGTCGCATTCATGGCCGCGCGGTGCATATCGCTAAACAGCTGTGCGGGTTTGCCCAGCCGCAGCAGCTTGTAATGCAGATACTCCCCGAGGATCGCGCTGGCCGCAACGCCATAAATCTGCACGGATTGCGCCTGGTGCAGCGCCAGCGCCGCCTTTTCAAGCAGCGTGCGGTCGAGGAGTCTGGCGGTATCCTGCAAAGCCTGCACCGACTCATCCACGACGTTATCAATCTCATCCCCCGCCTGACGCGCGGGCTGGCCCTGCTGAATATCCAGCGCAAGCGCCATTTTAAATTCGTTATAGCCCTTGCAGCCCAGCGTCCGGCAAAGACGCGTGACGCTGGCCTCGCTGGTGTGGCTCTCGCGCGCCAGTTCAGTGATCGTCAGGTAGAGCACCCGGGCAGGATCGCTGAGGACAAACTCGCCGAGTTTTTGTTGCGTTGGGCTGTACCCGGAAGCCTCCTGGCGGAGCTTCAGCAGCAGATTTTCATGGTCCGACATGCCACGTCCTTAATGTGTTTCGCTGCGACTAGTGTGGCGGAAAGGAGGGGAAAGATGCCAGTCATTTTGAAAAAGTATGATCGGCTTCCTGGTTTTTGATGGTAATTTTCACGTAATAATATTTATGTGGTAAAAATTTTCATCAAACAAAGGGGAGATGAAAAAATGATGCAAATGTTCAGTGGTGCTTCTTCGGGGGGATGGTTTGAAAAAGCGCAGCGCTTTGGTAAATCCTTTATGTTGCCCATCGCCGTGTTGCCCGCGGCGGGTCTGCTGCTGGGGATAGGCGGCGCGTTATCCAATCCCAATACGCTGGCGGCTTATCCGTTTTTAGACGTGGGCTGGCTGCAGGCCATTTTCACCATCATGAGCAGCGCCGGTTCAATTGTGTTTGCGAACCTCTCGGTGCTGTTTGCGGTTGGTGTTGCCGTCGGGTTGGCAAAAAGCGATAAGGGCACGGCTGGGCTGGCGGCGCTGCTCGCGTTTCTGGTGATGAATGCCACCATCAACGCGCTGCTGATCCTCACCGGCAAACTGGCGCACGACAACCCGGGCGCTGTGGGGCAGGGCATGACGCTGGGTATTCAGACGCTGGAAACCGGCGTGTTTGGCGGCGTGGTGATTGGTCTGGTGACCTGCACGCTCCATCATCGGTTTAATAAAATTGCGCTTCCGCAGTTTCTCGGGTTCTTTGGCGGCTCGCGCTTTGTTCCCATAATCAGCTCGCTGGCGGCGATACTTGTCGGCGCGCTCATGACCGTGATCTGGCCGCATTTCCAGAAACTGATTTTTGGTCTCGGCGGGCTGGTGGATGCCACCGGTTATCTGGGCACCCTGCTGTACGGCTTCATTTTACGCATGCTGGGCCCGTTTGGTTTGCACCACATCTTCTATCTGCCGTTCTGGACCACCGCGCTCGGCGGCAGCGAGATTGTCAACGGTCACCTGGTTGAGGGCACACAGCGGATCTTCTTCGCCCAGCTGGCCGACCCGAACACGCAGCATTTCTATGAGGGCACGTCGCGCTTCATGTCCGGGCGCTTTATTACGATGATGTTTGGCCTGCTCGGCGCGTGTCTGGCGATGTACCACACGGCAAAACCGGAGAACAAAAAGCGCGTTGCCGGGCTGCTGCTCTCTGCGGCGTTAACCTCGTTCCTGACCGGGATTACCGAGCCTATCGAGTTCTCATTCCTGTTTATTGCGCCGGTGCTTTACGTCATTCATGCGCTGTTTGACGGGCTGGCGTTCATGCTCGCGCACATGCTGCATATCACCATCGGGCAAACCTTCTCCGGCGGTTTTATCGACTTCGTGCTGTTCGGCATTTTGCAGGGGGAGGCCAAAACCAACTGGATGTTCGTTCCGCTGGTCGGCGTGCCGTGGTTCTTCCTTTACTACTTCACCTTCCGCTACCTGATTAACCGCTTCGATTTTGCCACGCCGGGTCGGGAAAAGGAGGCGATGGCCAATGAGGTGACCTTCTCGCAGAGCGAGCGCGCCGTTGCGGTGATCGCTGGATTAGGCGGAAAAGAGAATCTGGAAGAGGTGGACTGCTGCGCCACGCGGCTTCGCGTCACGGTGAAGGACGGCAGCAAAGTGAATGATGCGGCGCTGAAAGCCACCGGCGCGCGCGGCGTTATCGTGCGCGGTAACGGGGTTCAGGTCATTTATGGCCCGCACGTCACGATTATCAAAAACGAAGTGGAAGAGATCTTATCGTAATGAAAACTGTACTGGATAACCTGAAGGGAAAACTGGTCGTCTCCTGTCAGGCGCTGGAGAATGAACCGCTGCATAGCCCGTTTATTATGTCGCGGATGGCGCTGGCGGCGGCGCAGGGCGGGGCCGCAGCCATTCGTGCCAACAGCGTGGTGGATATCGAGGCCATTAAGCAGCAGGTCTCTTTGCCTGTCATCGGCATCATCAAACGGGATTACCCGGAAAGCGAGGTGTTTATCACCGCCACGATGAAAGAGGTGGATGAGCTCATGGCCGTCTCTCCGGAAATCATTGCGCTTGATGCGACGGCGCGGGAGCGTCCCGGTGGGGAATCCCTGGAAACGCTGGTCGCGCGCATACGCTCACGTTACTCCTCAGTATTGCTGATGGCGGATATTTCAACGGTCGAAGAGGCAGTGACGGCGCAGGCGCTTGGCTTTGACTGCGTCGGCACCACGCTTTACGGCTATACGGCGAAAACGGCGGGCCATTCGCTTCCGGAGAACGACTGCGCGTTCCTGAAGGCCGTGCTGGCTGCCGTGACGGTTCCCGTGATTGCCGAAGGCAACGTGGATACGCCTGAACGCGCGGCCAGATGCCTGGCGCTGGGCGCGCATACGGTCGTCGTCGGCGGCGCGATCACCCGTCCACAGCAAATTACCGAGCGTTTTATGGCGGCGATTGGCGCGCAAAGCACCGATGGAGCATGACCATCCGGCGGGGATCTGCGATACTTATCGTTTATCCCCTTTACTGAGATGACTATGCAGTACCCGATTAACGAGATGTTCCAGACCCTGCAAGGCGAGGGTTACTTTACCGGCGTTCCCGCTATTTTCATTCGTTTACAGGGATGCCCGGTTGGCTGTGCCTGGTGTGATACCAAACATACGTGGGATAAGCTCGCAGATCGGGAAGTGTCGCTGTTTAGCATACTGGCGAAAACCAAAGAGAGCGATAAGTGGGGCGCGGGCAGTTCAGAAGATCTGCTGGCCATTATTGGTCGTCAGGGCTGGACGGCGCGCCACGTGGTGATCACCGGCGGTGAACCCTGCATCCACGATCTGACGCCGCTGACCGAGCTGCTCGAGAAGAACGGCTACAGCTGCCAGATTGAAACCAGCGGCACCCATGAAGTGCGCTGTTCACACACGACCTGGGTGACGGTATCGCCAAAAGTGAATATGCGCGGCGGGTATGACGTGCTGTCTCAGGCGCTGGAACGCGCGGATGAGATTAAGCACCCGGTAGGGCGCGTGCGTGATATCGAAGCGCTGGATGAACTGCTGGCAACGCTGACGGATGAAAAGCAGCGCGTCATTGCGCTACAGCCGATCAGCCAGAAAGACGACGCCACGCGCCTGTGCATTGAAACCTGTATTGCGCGTAACTGGCGCCTGTCGATGCAGACGCACAAGTACCTGAATATTGCATAAAAAAGCCCGGTGGCGCTAGCGCTTACCGGGCCTACGGTTCGAGGCTCTTGTAGGCCGGGTAAGCGTCAGCGCCACCCGGCAAGCATCACTCCCCGCGATAGATACAGCCAGCGGTGCAGGTCTCTTTGATCATCACCGCGCTCAGCAGCGGCACCAGCGGCTTCATCTGATCCCAAATCCATTTGGCCAGCACTTCGCTGGTCGGGTTTTCAAGGCCCGGGATATCATTCAGGTAGTAATGATCCAGACGATCGTAGGTCGGCTTAAACGCCGCCTTCAGCTCGGCAAAATCCATGATCCAACCGGTATGCGGATCAACTTCACCGGTGATCTCAAGACGCACCATGAACGAATGCCCGTGCAGACGGCCGCATTTATGCCCTTCTGGGACATGCGGAAGATGGTGGGCGGCTTCGAAGGTGAAATCTTTAAACAGTGTGGTGGACATGATCGCTCTCAGTAATGCGGAAAAAACCGCCGCATAGTACCGGAAAGCACAATTTTTAGCATTAACTAAAACGGCTCTGAAGCCTGACGTCTCGTTAACAGGCGTTTTTTGATGTTTTTATCGATAATTTTCAGAGGGTTAATTAATCGGTTTTATCGCTAAGTATGACAACTAAAACAGGTTAGTCCATTTGGTTATTTATTATTTCCATCCCTTCTTTAATTGTTATTATCCTCGCCGTTAACCTTATCTTCAGTTTGGATTTATTCGCTTAAAGTCCGCTTGGCTACTGGAACATAACGACGCATGACAACACAGGCCCCACCTTCAAATTTGCTTCCCCTGAACCCGGAGCAACTGGCGCGCCTTCAGGCTGCCACCTCTGATTTTTCTCCCACTCAGCTTGCCTGGGTCTCCGGTTATTTCTGGGGAATGCTCAATCAGCAGCCTGGCGCTGTGGCGGGTGCACCGGTAACGGCCGTTGAAATTCCGGCCATTACCCTGATTTCCGCCTCGCAGACGGGCAATGCGCGCCGCGTGGCCGAAGCGCTGCGTGACGACCTGCTGGCCGCCAAACTGAACGTGAACCTGGTCAACGCCGGGGATTATAAATTTAAGCAAATCGCGTCAGAAAAACTGCTGGTGGTGGTCGCCTCTACCCAGGGCGAAGGTGAACCCGCTGAAGAAGCGGTGGCGCTGCACAAGTTCCTGTTCTCGAAAAAAGCGCCGAAGCTGGACGGCACGGCGTTTGCCGTCTTTGGCCTGGGCGATACCTCCTATGAATTCTTCTGCCAGTCCGGTAAAGACTTCGACAGCAAGCTGGCGGAGCTGGGCGCGGAGCGACTGCTGGACCGCGTTGACGCGGATGTCGAATACCAGACCGCCGCCGCCGAATGGCGTGCCCGCATTGTTGAGGTGCTGAAAGCGCGCGTGCCGAAAGAGACGTCGGCGCAGGCCGCGTTCACCGCGACGGGTGCCGTCAACGACATTCACACCAGCCCGTACACCAAAGAGGCGCCGCTGACGGCGAGCCTGTCGGTGAACCAGAAAATTACCGGCCGCGACTCGGAAAAAGACGTGCGCCATATCGAGATCGATCTCGGCGACTCTGGCCTGCGCTACCAGCCGGGCGATGCGCTGGGCGTCTGGTATCAAAACGATCCGGCGCTGGTGAAAGAGCTGGTTGAGCTGCTGTGGCTGAAGGGTGACGAGCCTGTCACCGTTGACGGCAAAACCCAGCCGCTTTCAGAGGCGCTGCAGTGGCATTTCGAGCTGACGGTGAACACCCCGAATATCGTCGAAAATTATGCCACCTTAACGCGCAGCGAATCCTTGCTGCCGCTGGTGGGCGATAAGGCGAAACTGCAGCATTACGCCGCGACGACGCCAATTGTCGATATGGTGCGTTTCTCTCCGGCTCAGCTGGATGCCGATGCGCTGATCGGCCTGCTGCGTCCGCTGACCCCGCGCCTGTACTCCATCGCCTCTTCGCAGGCCGAAGTGGAGAGTGAAGTGCATGTCACCGTAGGCGTGGTGCGCTACGACATCGAAGGCCGCGCCCGAGCGGGTGGGGCATCAAGCTTCCTGGCGGATCGCGTGGAAGAAGAGGGCGAAGTGCGCGTCTTTATCGAGCACAACGACAACTTCCGCCTGCCGGCGAACCCGGAAACCCCGGTTATCATGATTGGCCCTGGCACCGGCATCGCGCCGTTCCGTGCCTTTATGCAGCAGCGCGCGGCAGACGGCGCGCCGGGTAAAAACTGGCTGTTCTTCGGCAACCCGCACTTTACCGAAGATTTCCTCTACCAGGTCGAGTGGCAGCGCTATGTTAAAGAAGGCGTACTGACCCGCATCGAACTGGCCTGGTCCCGCGACCAGAAAGAAAAAGTATACGTACAAGACAAACTGCGCGCACAGGGCGCAGAGCTGTGGCGCTGGATCAATGACGGTGCCCACATTTATGTCTGCGGCGACGCCAATCGCATGGCGAAGGACGTTGAGCAGGCACTGCTGGAAGTGATTGCCGAATTCGGCGGTATGGATGCCGAAACGGCGGATGAATTTTTAAGTGAGCTGCGCGTTGAGCGCCGTTATCAGCGAGATGTCTACTAATGAGCGAAAAACATCCAGGGCCACTGGTGGTCGAAGGTAAACTGACAGACGCCGAGCGCATGAAGCTGGAAAGCAACTATCTGCGCGGCACCATTGCTGAAGATCTGAATGACGGTCTCACCGGCGGTTTCAAAGGCGACAACTTCCTGCTGATCCGCTTCCACGGTATGTATCAGCAGGACGACCGCGACATCCGCGCCGAGCGTGCTGAACAGAAGCTGGAGCCGCGTCACGCGATGCTGCTGCGCTGCCGCCTGCCGGGCGGGGTGATCACCACCAAACAGTGGCAGGCCATCGACAAGTTTGCGGGTGAAAATACGATTTACGGCAGCATTCGCCTGACCAACCGTCAGACCTTCCAGTTCCACGGCATTCTGAAGAAGAACGTGAAGCCGGTGCACCAGATGCTGCACTCGGTCGGGCTGGACGCGCTGGCGACCGCCAACGACATGAACCGTAACGTGCTTTGCACCTCGAACCCGTATGAGTCCGAGCTGCACGCCGAAGCGTACGAGTGGGCGAAGAAGATCTCTGAGCACCTGCTGCCGCGCACGCGCGCCTACGCAGAGATTTGGCTCGATCAGGAAAAAGTCGCGACCACGGACGAAGAACCGATTCTCGGCCAGACCTATCTGCCGCGTAAGTTTAAAACTACTGTCGTGATCCCGCCGCAGAACGATATCGATCTGCACGCCAACGACATGAACTTCGTGGCGATTGCCGAAAACGGCAAGCTGATTGGTTTTAACCTGCTGGTGGGCGGCGGCCTGTCCATTGAGCACGGTAACAAGAAAACCTACGCCCGCACCGCGAGCGAGTTCGGCTTCCTGCCGCTGGAGCACACGCTGGCCGTGGCGGAAGCTGTGGTCACCACCCAGCGCGACTGGGGCAACCGTACCGACCGTAAAAACGCGAAAACCAAATACACCCTGGAGCGCGTGGGCGTTGAGACGTTCAAAGAGGAAGTGGAGCGTCGTGCAGGCATCAAGTTTGAGCCGATCCGCCCTTACGAATTCACCGGTCGCGGCGATCGCATCGGCTGGGTGAAAGGTATCGATAATAAATGGCACCTGACGCTGTTTATTGAAAACGGCCGTATTCTGGATTATCCGGGCCGTCCGCTGAAAACCGGTCTGCTGGAAATTGCTAAGATCCATAAAGGTGAGTTCCGCATTACCGCTAACCAGAATCTCATTATTGCCGGCGTGCCGGAGAGCCTGAAGGCGAAGATCGAGAAGCTGGCGCGCGATCACGGGTTAATGGATGCCGTTAAACCGCAGCGTGAGAACTCGATGGCCTGCGTGTCGTTCCCGACCTGCCCGCTGGCGATGGCCGAAGCGGAACGTTTCCTGCCGTCATTCACTGACAAAGTGGAGGCGATTCTGGAAAAACACGGTATTCCGGACGAGCATATTGTTATGCGCGTCACCGGCTGCCCGAACGGCTGCGGTCGCGCGATGCTGGCCGAGCTTGGGCTGGTCGGCAAAGCACCGGGTCGTTACAACGTGCACCTTGGCGGCAATCGTATGGGAACGCGCATTCCGCGTATGTACCGTGAAAATATTACGGAACCGGAAATTCTTGATTCCATCGACGAGCTTGTCGGGCGCTGGGCGAAAGAGCGCGAAGCGGGTGAAGGCTTCGGCGACTTTACGGTGCGTGCGGGCATCATTCGCCCGGTGCTCGATCCCGCAAGGGATTTCTGGGAGTAACCACGAGAGGTAATTATGTCCGTACTCGATCTAAACGCCCTTAATGACCTGCCAAAAGTCGAACGCATCCTGGCGCTGGCAGAAACCAATGCCCACCTTGAAAAGCTGGACGCCGAAGGGCGCGTGGCGTGGGCGCTGGAAAACCTGCCGGGAGACTATGTGCTGTCGTCGAGCTTTGGTATTCAGGCGGCGGTCAGCCTGCATCTGGTGAATCAGATCCGTCCAGACATTCCGGTGATCCTCACCGATACCGGCTACCTGTTCCCAGAAACCTACCAGTTTATTGACGAGCTGACGGACAAGCTCAAGCTGAACCTCAAAGTTTACCGCGCGACGGAAAGCGCGGCCTGGCAGGAGGCGCGCTACGGTAAGCTGTGGGAACAGGGCGTTGAGGGCATTGAGAAATACAATGAGATCAACAAAGTTGAGCCGATGAACCGGGCGCTGAAAGAGCTCAATGCGCAGACGTGGTTTGCGGGCCTGCGCCGCGAGCAGTCCGGCAGCCGTGCAACCCTGCCGGTGCTGGCGGTCCAGCGCGGGGTGTTTAAAGTGCTGCCGATTATCGACTGGGATAATCGGACGGTGTATCAGTATCTGCAAAAACACGGGCTGAAGTACCATCCGCTGTGGGACGAGGGCTATCTGTCGGTGGGCGACACCCACACCACGCGCAAATGGGAACCGGGAATGGCGGAAGAAGAGACGCGATTCTTTGGTCTGAAGCGGGAGTGCGGGCTGCACGAAGGGTAATCCTTTATCCTCCCTCTCCCGGTGGGAGAGGGTTGGGGTGAGGGCATCAGGCCGCGCTATACTTAAAAACCTCAGGCTTTCCCCGCTTTCGCCAGCTCCTTCACCAGCGGCAGCATCACCTTCACCACGTCACGGCTACGGTGCTCAATCCGCTGCGGCAGCGCGCTATCAATGTGCTGCTGATTATCCAGCATCACGTTGTGCCAGCTTGTCCCGTCCGGGAAGGCCTTCGATTTAGCCCGCTGCTGATAGCCATCTTTCTTGCCCAGTGCCCAGTTTGTCGCTTCCACGTACAGCACCGGAATGCCTGCCTTATCGAACACTTCCCCGTCGTTGCAGCAGCCTGTTCCTCGCGGATAACCCGGGTTACCGCCGGGGTTGCTGGTGGCATAAACGCCATGGCTGCGGGCAATCGCCAGCGCCCGGTCGCGCGTCAGTTTTCGCACGGTACCCGGCGTACTCTGCCCGCTGTTGAAATAAAGCTTATCGCCGACGATCAGGTTATCGAGGTTGATCACCAGCAGCGTATTTTTCTTCTCCTCAGCGCTCATGCGTTTAAGGAGATTCTCAGCGCCGAGTTTGCCCTCTTCTTCACCGCTGGTGGCCACGAAACGGATACCGTACTGGGTTGGAATATCCTTCATCCGCTCGGCCAGTTCGAGCATTACGCCCAGGCCTGCCGCATTGTCGTCCATGCCCTGCAGCGTCAGCCCGCCAAGGTTGTTATCCGTATCGGCATCGCTCAACGGGGCGTAGGTATCAAGGTGCGCCATAATAATAATCTGTTCAGCCGCGCTACCTTCATGCGCCGCGATAACCGTACTGCCGGTCACGTTATGCCAGTTTTTCGTTTTATTTCTGGAGGTATAAACGTAGCGGCTGTGAAACGCGCGGATATCGCTCTGGTAGCCCATGTCGGCAAACTGCTGGCGAAGATAGTCCGCGGAGAGCATTTCCGCAGGCGAACCGGTCATGCGGCCAGGAAAGACGGTGGCAATATGCCGCGCCTGCAGAGTGGCGATTTCACCATAAGGTTGGTTTTTTGCCTGGGCCGGAAGAATAAAGCAAACGCCGAGCGCCAGGGCAGCAATACGGTGGCGCGTTGCGGAAAACATAGTGAGTCCTTAAAAACTGAGCAAAATAATAACCCGCTTAGTATGAAACTGTGATCGTCCATACACAATTTGAATTGCTCTTAAATGCCCGAAATTTCGCGTGTTAAGCACTTTTTGGTATTAGCTTTTTCACGGCGTTATTCCATTGAGTAACTACTCATTCCAATTCGTAATTTCATTCGGTCTAAGCCGCCCCCTATAGTCCCTTTATTCCTCGTTGTTAGTGAGTTGTTGCTTGTGGACTATCTGCCCTTATTTGCCGCGATAAAAGAGAAGCCGGTGCTGGTTGTAGGCACGGGTGAAATTGCCGATCGCAAAATCGCGTTTCTGCAGCGCGCAGGGGCGCAGGTGCGGGTAGTAGCAGAAGCGGACTTTGACGAATCACAAATCGACACCGTAGTGCTGGTGATTGCGGCGACCGAAGATCGCGACCTGAACCGACGGATTTCCGAGGCCGCTCAGGCCCGTTACCGGCTGGTGAACGTGGTGGACGACCAGCCACTATGCTCGTTTATCTTCCCGTCGATCGTTGACCGTTCGCCGCTGCTGGTGGCGATCTCCTCCGGCGGTACCGCACCGGTGCTGGCGCGCGTGCTGCGTGAAAAAATCGAAGCGCTGCTGCCGACCAGCCTCGGGCGCATGGCGGAAAAAGCCAGCTTCTGGCGTAACCACCTGAAAACGCGCCTGACCAGCGTGACGGAACGCCGTCGCTTCTGGGAACGCGTGTTTCGCGGCCGCTTTGCCAGCCTGATGCATGCCGGTAATGAGACGGCGGCGCAGAAAATCCTCGAGGACGAGCTGGATAACCCCGGCAGCACGGGCGGGGAGATCATTCTGGTGGGGGCAGGGCCGGGCGATGCCGGGCTTCTGACGCTGCGCGGCCTGCAGGTGCTGCAGGACGCGGACGTGGTGTTTTACGACCATCTGGTCACCGACGGCGTGCGCGAGCTGATCCGTCGCGACGCGGAGCAAATCTGCGTCGGCAAACGGGCTGGCGAGCACTCGGTGCCGCAGCACGACACCAACCAGATGCTGGTTGACGCCGCCAAAGCGGGTAAAACCGTGGTGCGCCTGAAAGGGGGAGACCCGTTTATCTTCGGTCGCGGCGGCGAAGAGCTGCAGGCGGCAGCCGAAGCGGGCGTACCGTTCCAGGTGGTGCCCGGCATTACGGCGGCCTCTGCGGTAACGGCCTACGCCGGTATCCCGCTGACCCACCGCGATTATGCCCAGAGCGTGACCTTTGTGACCGGCCACTACAAGGCCGACAGCACGCCGTTCGACTGGTCGCATCTCGCCCAGAGCCGCCAGACGCTGGCGATTTACATGGGCACGATGAAGGCGGCGGACATCAGCGAACAGCTTATTCAGCACGGTCGCGAGGCGACGACGCCCGTTGCCGTCATTTCTCGCGGCACGCGCGTCGATCAGCACGTTGCGACGGGCACGCTGGAACATCTTGCAATCCTGGCGAAAGACGCCCCGATGCCCGCCCTGATCGTGGTGGGAGAAGTGGTGCAGCTGCACAGCACGCTCGCCTGGTTCCAACACACAACCGATACAGAAGGCTTTGGTTCTTCTGTTGTAAATTTGGCTTAAGGAACGGTTATGGACCAAAAACGTCTTACACACCTGCGGCAGCTCGAAGCGGAGAGTATCCATATCATCCGCGAAGTGGCCGCCGAGTTTTCTAACCCGGTGATGATGTACTCCATCGGTAAAGATTCCAGCGTCATGCTGCATCTGGCGCGTAAAGCGTTTTATCCGGGCACGCTGCCGTTCCCGCTGCTGCACGTGGATACCGGCTGGAAATTCCGCGAAATGTACGAGTTCCGCGACCGTACCGCGAAGGCCTACGGCTGCGAGCTGCTGGTGCATAAAAACCCGGAAGGGGTGGCGATGGGCATTAACCCGTTCGTGCACGGTAGCGCCAAGCACACCGATATCATGAAAACCGAAGGGCTGAAGCAGGCGCTGAATAAATACGGTTTTGACGCGGCCTTCGGCGGCGCGCGCCGTGACGAAGAGAAATCCCGCGCCAAAGAGCGTATCTACTCCTTCCGCGACCGCTTCCACCGCTGGGACCCCAAAAACCAACGCCCGGAGCTGTGGCATAACTACAACGGTCAGATTAATAAAGGCGAAAGCATTCGCGTCTTCCCGCTCTCCAACTGGACCGAGCTGGATATCTGGCAGTACATCTATCTGGAAAACATCGAAATCGTTCCGCTGTATCTGGCCGCCGAGCGCCCGGTGCTGGAGCGTGACGGCATGCTGATGATGATCGACGACGATCGCATCGACCTGCAGCCGGGTGAAGTGATCAAAAAACAGATGGTGCGTTTCCGTACCCTCGGCTGCTGGCCGCTGACCGGCGCGGTGGAATCCAGCGCGCAGACGCTGCCGGAGATCATCGAAGAGATGCTGGTGTCCACCACCAGCGAGCGACAGGGGCGCGTGATTGACCGCGACCAGGCAGGCTCCATGGAGCTGAAGAAACGTCAGGGTTATTTCTAAGGAGCCGCCATGAATACCACTATTGCTCAACAAATTGCCAACGAAGGCGGCGTGGAAGCGTATCTGCACGCGCAACAACACAAAAGCCTGCTGCGTTTTCTGACCTGCGGCAGCGTGGATGACGGGAAAAGTACCCTGATTGGCCGTCTGCTGCACGATACGCGCCAGATTTATGAAGATCAGCTCTCTTCCCTGCATAACGACAGCAAGCGCCACGGCACCCAGGGCGAAAAACTCGACCTGGCCCTGCTGGTGGACGGCCTGCAGGCGGAGCGCGAGCAGGGCATCACCATTGACGTGGCCTACCGCTACTTCTCTACCGAGAAGCGCAAATTTATTATTGCCGACACGCCGGGGCACGAGCAGTACACCCGTAACATGGCGACCGGCGCGTCCACCTGCGACCTGGCGATCCTGCTGATGGACGCGCGTAAAGGCGTGCTGGATCAGACCCGTCGTCACAGCTTTATCTCGACGCTGCTGGGGATCAAACACCTGGTGGTGGCGGTCAACAAGATGGATCTGGTGAACTTCAGCGAAGAGAAGTTCGAGGAGATCCGCCAGAGCTACCTGACCTTTGCCGAACAGCTGCCGGGCAACCTGGATATTCGCTTTGTACCGCTCTCGGCGCTGGAAGGGGATAACGTCGCCTCCCAGAGCGCGAACATGCCGTGGTACAGCGGCCCGACGCTGCTGGAGGTGCTGGAAACCGTTGAAATTCAACGCGTGGTCGATACCCAGCCGATGCGCTTCCCGGTGCAGTACGTGAACCGTCCAAACCTCGATTTCCGCGGTTTCTCGGGCACCCTCGCGTCAGGCTCCGTGAAGGTGGGTCAGCGCGTCAAGGTGCTGCCATCCGGCGTGGAATCGACTATCGCCCGCATCGTCACCTTCGACGGTGACCTGCAGGACGCGGGCGCTGGTGAAGCGGTAACGCTGGTGCTGAAAGACGAAATTGATATCAGCCGGGGCGACCTGCTGGTAGACGCGCAGGAAACGCTGGCGGCAGTGCAGGGTGCCTCAGTGGATGTGGTGTGGATGGCGGAGCAACCCCTGACCGCTGGCCAGAGCTATGACATCAAAATTGCCGGCAAGAAAACCCGCGCCCGCGTGGACGGTATTCAGTTCCAGGTGGATATCAACAACCTGACCCAGCGTGACGTCACCGAGCTGCCGCTGAACGGCATTGGTCTGGTCGATCTGACCTTCGACGAACCGCTGGTGCTGGATCCGTATCAGCAGAACCCTGTCACGGGAGGGCTGATCTTTATCGACAGGCTGACCAACGTGACCGTCGGGGCCGGTATGGTTCGCGAACCGATTAAACAGGCTGCCGCGACGTCTGAATTCAGCGCCTTCGAGCTGGAACTGAACGCGCTGGTGCGTAAACACTTCCCGCACTGGGGCGCACGCGATCTGCTGGGAGGCAAGTAATGGCCGCCCATGATGAGAACGTCGTCTGGCATCCTCATCCGGTGACCGTCGCCCAGCGCGAACGGCTCCACGGTCACCGTGGGGTTGTGCTGTGGTTTACCGGGCTGTCCGGCTCGGGTAAATCAACGGTGGCGGGCGCGCTGGAAGAGGCGTTGCATCAGCAGGGCGTAAGCACGTACCTGCTGGATGGCGACAACGTGCGTCACGGCCTGTGCAGCGATTTAGGGTTTAGCGACGATGACCGCAAAGAGAACATCCGCCGGGTGGGCGAAGTCGCCAGCCTGATGGCTGACGCCGGGCTGGTGGTGCTGACCGCGTTTATCTCTCCGCACCGCGCCGAGCGCCAGATGGTGCGCGAACGCGTGGGCCAGGATCGCTTTATCGAGGTGTTTGTCGATACGCCGCTGGAGATTTGCGAAGCGCGCGACCCGAAAGGGCTGTACAAGAAAGCGCGTGCCGGAGAACTGCGCAACTTCACCGGAATTGACGCGGTATACGAAGCGCCTGAATCGCCTGAGATTCACCTGGAAGGTCAACAATTGGTAACAAATTTAGTAAGCCAATTATTAGACCTGCTCAGACGGGAAGATATTATCAGATCCTGAGACGGTATCGTTCGGGAGCTGTCTTCCCGAACGATGAGTCACGGTCACAGGATTAGCTATGCGCAACAGTGAACATTACATCACCACCACCGGGTCGGAGCCGCTCGCGACCGACGACGAAACGACCTGGTCATTTCCTGGGGCCATCATTGGCTTCGTCTCATGGTTGCTGGCGCTTGGCATTCCGTTTCTCATCTACGGCGGCAACACGCTGTTCTTCTTTCTCTACACCTGGCCTTTCTTTCTCGCGTTGATGCCCGTGGCGGTTGTCGTCGGCATTGCGCTGCACTCGCTGCTCAACGGTAAGCTCCTGTACAGCACCGTGGTCACGATTGTGACGGTGGTTCTGATGTTTGGTCTGTTATTTTTGTGGCTCATGGGCTATCTTCAGCCATAATTCAAACCGTAACCAACTGTGTAACGATATTGTGCAGGACGATTCTGCGGAAAAAATGTGGTACATTTGCCCGCGATGTTGCGGCATCTCTGTTACCCCGGCGTAGTGCTCTGGGGAAGTCTTGGGATGATGATGCCGTTTTTCAGGGGGCAGGATGGGTAAACTAACGCTGCTGTTGCTGGCTTTGCTAATCTGGCTGCAATATTCGCTGTGGTTCGGTAAGAACGGACTGCACGACTATAGCCGGGTGAGCGATGACGTCGCGGCTCAGCAGGCAACAAACGCCAAACTTAAGGCGCGAAACGATCAACTCTTTGCTGAAATTGATGACCTCAATGGCGGGCAAGAGGCGATTGAGGAACGCGCACGCAATGAACTCAGTATGACTAAGCCGGGCGAAACCTTTTATCGTCTGGTTCCGGATGCGTCTAAACGCAATCAGGGCTCAGCACAAAACAATCGATAATCAGGCCCAGGATTACGACATGGCAGTAACTTTTTCGGACGTATGCGCCGTGGTGCCGGCCGCAGGTTTTGGCCGGCGCATGCAGACAGAATGTCCCAAGCAGTACCTCTCTATTGGCGATAAAACGATCCTCGAGCACGCCGTGGCGGCGCTACTGGCGCACCCGCGTGTGACGCGAGCGATCATCGCTATCAGCCCTGGCGATGCGCGCTTCGCGCAGCTGCCGCTGGCAAATCATCCGCAGATTACCGTCGTAGACGGTGGCGCCGAGCGCGCCGATTCCGTGCTGGCGGGCATACAGGCCGCCGGAAACGCGCCGTGGGTGCTGGTGCATGACGCGGCGCGTCCGTGTCTGCATCAGGACGACCTTGCGCGCCTGCTGGCCCTGAGCGAAACAAGCAAGGTTGGCGGGATTCTGGCCGCGCCGGTGCGCGACACCATGAAGCGCGCCGAGCCGGGCAAACAGGCTATCGCCCACACCGTCGATCGCGTCGATTTATGGCACGCGCTGACGCCACAATTTTTCCCCCGCGAATTACTCCACGACTGCTTAACGCGTGCGCTTAAAGAAGGTGCGACCATCACGGACGAAGCCTCTGCGCTGGAATATTGCGGTTTCCACCCTGAGCTTGTTGAAGGACGCGCTGATAATATTAAAGTGACGCGTCCGGAAGATTTACAGCTCGCGGAATTCTATCTTACCCGTTCGACCCATCTGGAGAAGGCATAATGCGAATTGGACACGGTTTTGATGTACACGCCTTTGGCGGAGAAGGCCCAATTATCATTGGCGGCGTGCGCATTCCTTATGAAAAAGGACTGCTGGCGCATTCTGATGGCGACGTGGCACTGCATGCGCTGACCGACGCGCTGCTGGGCGCTGCCGCGCTGGGTGATATCGGCAAGCTGTTCCCGGACACCGACCCGGCATTTAAAGGGGCGGACAGCCGCGAGCTGCTGCGCGAAGCGTGGCGCCGCATTCAGGCGAAAGGCTACACCCTCGGCAACGTCGACGTGACGATTATTGCCCAGGCCCCGAAAATGCTGCCGCACATTCCGCAGATGCGCGTGTTTATTGCAGAAGATTTGGGCTGCCATATGGACGACGTGAACGTCAAAGCGACCACGACCGAGAAGCTGGGCTTTACCGGGCGTGGCGAAGGGATTGCCTGTGAAGCCGTGGCGCTGCTGGTGAAGGCGAGCAAATGACGGACTTCGACAACCTGACATACCTGCACGGTAAACCGCAGGGGAACGGGGTGCTGAAAGCCAGCCCGGAAGATTTCCTCGTGGTGGAGGATCTGGGCTTTGAGCCGGATGGCGAAGGCGAACATATCCTGTTGCGTATTCTGAAAAATGGCTGCAATACCCGCTTTGTGGCCGACGCGCTGGCAAAATTCCTCAAAATTCATGCCCGCGAAGTGAGCTTTGCCGGGCAGAAAGATAAACACGCCGTCACTGAACAGTGGCTCTGCGCGCGCGTTCCCGGCAATACGATGCCTGATTTAAGCAAATTTGAGCTTGAAGGCTGTAAGGTACTGGAGTTCGCCCGCCACAAGCGCAAGCTGCGCCTGGGGGCGTTGAAGGGGAACGACTTTACGCTGGTGCTGCGTGAAGTGACCGATCGCGATGACGTTGAGAAGCGTCTGAGCGCGATTCAAGAGCTGGGCGTACCGAACTACTTTGGCGCACAGCGCTTTGGCATTGGCGGCAGCAACCTGCAGGGGGCGCTGCGCTGGGCGCAAAGCGATGCACCGGTGCGCGACAGGAATAAACGCAGTTTTTGGTTGTCGGCGGCCCGCAGTGCGTTGTTTAATCAGATTGTGAGCGAAAGGCTGAAAAAACCGGACGCGAATCAAGTTGTTGTTGGCGATGCGCTACAATTAGCGGGACGCGGAAGCTGGTTTGTGGCAACGGCCGAAGAAATGGCCGATGTGCAGTCGCGCGTGGACGCAAAAGCGCTGATGATTACCGCCGCGCTGCCCGGTACGGGCGACTGGGGAGCACAGGGCGACGCGCTGGCCGCCGAGCAGTCAGCCGTAGCGGATGCGCCAGAATTGCAATCCTTGCTGGTGCGGGAAAAAGTCGAAGCGGCACGCCGCGCGATGCTGCTCTATCCGCAGCAGTTAAGCTGGAACTGGTGGGATGACGTAACCGTCGAGTTACGCTTCTGGCTACCGGCAGGTAGCTTTGCCACCAGTGTTGTCAGGGAACTTATCAACACCTCGGGTGATTATGCGAATATTGCTGAGTAACGATGACGGGATCCACGCGCCGGGCATTCAGACCCTGGCGAAACACCTCCGTGAATTTGCGGATGTGCAGGTCGTGGCACCCGATCGTAACCGCAGTGGAGCGTCTAACTCTCTGACGCTGGAGTCGTCGCTTCGCACCTTTACCTTTGAAAATGGCGATATTGCCGTGCAGATGGGTACGCCAACCGACTGCGTTTTTCTGGGCGTGAACACGCTGATGCGTCCGCGTCCGGACATCGTCGTCTCCGGCATTAACGCTGGCCCTAACCTCGGCGATGACGTGATTTATTCCGGTACCGTGGCGGCCGCAATGGAAGGGCGCCATCTGGGGTTCCCGGCGCTGGCGGTCTCGTTAAACGGCCACACGCATTACGACACCGCCGCCGCGGTGACCTGCTCGATCCTGCGGGCGCTCGGCCGCGAGCCGTTGCGTACCGGGCGCATCCTCAACATCAACGTGCCGGATCTTCCTCTTGATGAAATTAAAGGCATTCGCGTCACCCGTTGCGGAAGCCGACATCCTGCCGATCAGGTGATCCCGCAGCAGGATCCTCGCGGCAACACGCTTTACTGGATTGGCCCTCCCGGCGATAAGTGCGATGCGGGTCCGGATACCGACTTTGCCGCCGTAGATGAAGGCTATGTTTCGGTTACCCCGCTGCACGTAGATTTAACCGCGTATAGCGCGCATGATGTGGTGTCGGGCTGGCTGGATCGCGCAGGAGTGAACGCGCAATGGTAAACAAACGTGTACAAACTCTTCTGGAACAACTCCGCGCGCAGGGGATCCGCGACGAGCACGTGCTTGAAGCGCTTGCTCAGGTTCCGCGTGAGAAATTTGTAGACGAGGCGTTTGAACACAAAGCGTGGGAAAACGTAGCGCTGCCCATCGGGCAGGGTCAGACGATTTCACAGCCTTACATGGTGGCGCGCATGACGGAGCTGCTGGAGCTGACGCCCGACTCCCGCGTGCTGGAGATCGGCACCGGGTCGGGGTATCAAACCGCGATCCTGGCGCATCTGGTTCATCATGTATGCTCCGTTGAGCGGATTAAAGGCTTACAGTGGCAGGCGCGTCGTCGCCTGAAACAACTTGATTTACATAATGTTTCGACACGACACGGTGATGGATGGCAGGGTTGGAAGGCACGCGCGCCGTTTGACGCGATCATCGTGACGGCGGCCCCGCCTGAAATTCCTGCGGCCCTGTTGTCGCAGCTGGATGAGGGGGGCATTCTTGTTCTGCCTGTCGGGGACGAGCAGCAGCTTTTGAAGCGCGTTCGTCGGCGCGGCGGCGAGTTTATTATCGACACCGTGGAAGCCGTGCGCTTTGTGCCTCTGGTAAAGGGGGAGTTGGCCTGAGACTCGGAATTATCCAGGGTTATTAAGGCAAATTCAGCGTATGGTGTGGCGCGAAAGATTCGTGCCATCACGGTAAATTTTAAGTCACTGGTAGTTAACACATTCCTGGGGGATAAATGAGCGCGGGAAGCCCTAAATTCACCATCAGCCGTGTTGCGGCATTATCACTGGTTTCGCTCTGGCTGGCAGGTTGTACAAGTTCTAACAACGCGCCTGCGCCCGTCAGTTCTGTCGGCGGAAACAGCGGCTCGGGTAACACGTCCAGCGGAATGTTGATCACACCTCCGCCTAAAATGGGTACCTCTACGGCGCAACAAAATCCGCCAATTCAGCCGGTTCAGCGTCCAATGACGCAGCCGACGCAGATTCAGCCAGTGGAACAACCTGTTCAGACCCAAAATGGCCGCATAGTCTATAACCGTCAGTATGGGAACATTCCGAAAGGCAGCTATACCGGTGGCAGCACCTATACCGTGAAACGCGGCGATACGCTGTTCTACATTGCGTGGATCACCGGGAACGATTTCCGTGACCTCGCGCAGCGCAATAACGTCCAGGCCCCGTATGGTCTGGAAGTCGGGCAAACGCTCCAGGTGGGCAACGCGACGGGCACGCCGCTTACGCCTGGCAACACCGTTTCAGCGGCCGATGTGACGGCTCAAAATAACAGCGTTAAGCCTGCACAAAAATCCACCACGGTGGTTGCTTCACAACCTGTAATTACGTATTCTGAGGATTCAGGTGATCAGACTGCTAACAAAATGTTGCCGAATAATAAAGGGACTGCGACTGTTGTCACAGCACCGGTAACGGCACCTGTGGTTAGCTCTACTGAACCGACTGCCAGCAGTATGACCTCCAGTTCGCCAATCTCCGCATGGCGCTGGCCAACTGACGGCAAGGTTATCGAGAACTTCTCTTCCTCCGAAGGGGGAAATAAAGGGATCGATATCGCAGGGAGTAAGGGACAGGCTATCATCGCGACCGCAGACGGGCGCGTTGTGTATGCCGGTAACGCTCTGCGCGGTTACGGTAATCTTATTATCATCAAACATAACGATGATTACCTGAGTGCCTACGCCCATAACGACACAATGCTGGTCCGGGAACAACAAGAAGTTAAGGCGGGGCAAAAAATCGCTACCATGGGTAGCACCGGAACCAGTTCTACACGCTTGCATTTTGAAATTCGTTACAAGGGGAAATCCGTAAACCCGCTGCAGTATTTGCCGCAGCGATAATTTGACGGGGCATGCCAGCCAGGGTGTCTCGTTCAGGGATCACGGGTAGGAGCCACCTTATGAGTCAGAATACGCTGAAAGTTCATGATTTAAATGAAGACGCGGAATTTGATGAGAACGGAGTAGAGGCTTTTGACGAAAAAGCCTTAGTAGAAGAGGAACCCAGTGATAACGATTTGGCTGAAGAAGAGCTGTTATCGCAGGGCGCCACACAGCGTGTACTGGACGCGACTCAGCTTTACCTTGGGGAGATTGGTTACTCCCCACTGCTAACGGCCGAAGAAGAAGTCTATTTCGCACGTCGTGCTTTGCGTGGTGATGTGGCCTCGCGTCGTCGTATGATTGAAAGTAACCTGCGACTGGTCGTGAAAATTGCCCGCCGTTACGGCAATCGTGGTCTGGCTCTGCTGGATCTGATTGAAGAGGGCAACTTAGGTCTCATCCGCGCAGTTGAGAAGTTTGACCCGGAACGCGGGTTCCGTTTCTCAACCTACGCGACCTGGTGGATTCGTCAGACCATCGAACGGGCTATTATGAACCAGACCCGTACGATCCGCCTGCCGATTCACATCGTCAAAGAGTTGAACGTTTATCTGCGCACCGCGCGCGAGTTGTCCCATAAACTGGACCACGAGCCAAGCGCAGAAGAAATTGCCGAACAACTCGATAAACCGGTTGATGACGTAAGCCGTATGCTGCGTCTCAACGAGCGCATTACCTCCGTTGACACCCCGCTGGGTGGCGACTCCGAAAAAGCGCTGCTGGACATCCTGGCCGATGAAAAAGACAACGGTCCGGAAGACACCACGCAGGACGATGACATGAAGCAGAGCATCGTCAAATGGCTGTTCGAGCTGAACGCCAAACAGCGTGAAGTGCTGGCACGTCGTTTCGGTTTACTGGGGTATGAAGCTGCGACACTGGAAGACGTCGGCCGCGAAATTGGCCTGACCCGTGAACGTGTTCGTCAGATTCAGGTTGAAGGTCTGCGCCGCCTGCGTGAAATCCTGCAGGGGCAAGGTCTGAATATCGAAGCGCTGTTCCGCGAATAAGCAACCTTTCGTCAAAAAAGGCCCGTCGTGAGACGGGCCTTTTTCTTTTGCGCTACGGCTGCGCCGTTTCGTGCAGCAGGCGCCACACTATCCGATCGCCTTCCTGATTGAGCACCGCGGTTGACCAGCGCACGTTGTCAGGCAGGTCTGGCCGGGTTTGCGTTTCCCGGTAGTGCAGCACCGCGCCACGATCCCAGCGCTCGATCGTGGATAATTCGTCAATGACGATCTTCAGTCCGGGACGGCTTCCGCACTGTTTTTCCAGAAAACTGACCAGACCGACATAGTCGATATGAACGCCGCCCGGTGGGATCATCAGGAAATCTGGACGGAAGCGGGCGAGCAGGGCGTCGGAATCACCTTCACCTTTGCCTAACCAGTCTTCGAGCGCAATGTGGAGGTCGATAATGTCGTGTTCGAAAGGCGTCATGAATTCTCCTGTCGCAGCTGGGTGAGCACCTGCGTATTGTTAAGACGAAAAACGTACAGTACAGGCAGCAAGGTCATGCCTGCGGCAAAAATAAACATCCCGTGCCAGGCGGCGAGCGGTGGCAGCCAGGCCTGCGCCAGGTTCAGCGCCTGCACCAGCAGCAGGGCTCCGGCAAAAAAGCTCAGCTGACGATTAAGATTCCACAGCGCGCTGGCATCCGGCATCTCTTCCCGGCGCGTCGTCAGAAAAGCGCTGCTCTGAGCCGTACTGCTGCACAGGCTTCCCCCCGCGCCCATCAGGGTAAACGCCGCGGCAGGCAGCAGCGTAGCCGAACTAACGTTAATCAAAAGCAGGATACCCGTCGCCTGCAGCAGGCAGCCGATGACGATCAGCGGTCGGGGGCCGATACGGTTAAAATAGCGTCCCGTTGCCGTGATGGCGATAAACGATGCTACGGACCACGGCAGCATAAGCATCCCCGTTGCGGCGGGGCTCATGTTCGCCACGTGCTGAAGATAAAACATGCCCGTGACGTTCACCCCAATAAATACGCCAGGAACGCATAAATAAACTAGCATGGAAAAACGCAAAAGCGGGTCCGCGAGCAACGACAGGTTTAACAGTCTGGCCGCTTTCATCGCCGGCATTTCGTGTTTAAGCCACAGGCAGGCTAAAACAAAGGTCACGATAGCGACCGGCAGCGTGGCAAAAAATATCCATCGCCAGCCTAGCGTCTGCACCAGCAGTCCTCCGATAGCCGGGGAGCAGGCCGGAGCAAGCAGCGCGACCAGCATTACCGCCGAGGAGAGTCGGGCCCGCTCGTGAGGCTTATACTGTTGCCAGGTCAGCGCCTGTCCGACGGGGATCAGTAAGCCTCCTCCCACGCCCTGGAGCACTCGCCAGGCGATCAGACCTTCAAGCGTTGCAGACAGGCCCGCCGCCGCGGAGGCTGTGCTGAACAGAAAAAGCGAGAGCAGGATGACGCGCTTTGGCCCGATGCGGCGCGTGAGCACGCTGCTGAACGGGATCACCAGCGTCAGGCCGGCAATGTATCCGTTACTGACCCAGGCAAGGGCTGAAGGCGTGGTGTTAAAGGCGTGAGCCATTGCCGGGAACGCGACGCTGGCAATAAACATGTTGATCAAATCAAGAAAAAAGCCCAGCAGATAAACAACGGCGACTTTGCTGCGATACGTCATGGTGGATCCTCCGGTGAGGTGGCGTATCGTATCCAGCCGGGAAGCACGGATAAACCTGACAAAGCGCGATATACTGTCAAAAATATTTTGACAGTAAAGGGCGTGATGATGATTAACTTACAGCGGACGCAGATGTTTGTCGCGGTGGCCGACACCGGCAGCTTCACTGCCGCAGCCGAGGCGATGGGGCTGACAAAAGCCGTGGTCAGCTTCAATATTCGCCAGCTTGAAGATGAGCTGGGCGTTACGCTGCTGCTGCGCTCCACCCGCCGCCTGACGTTAACCGAGGCGGGCGCACTTTTTCATCAGCGCAGCGTGGCGCTTCTGAAGGATGCAGAACGGCTGCAGGATGATGTCCGCGCGAATCATGCGGGGCTCACGGGGGAGCTGCGGATCACCACTACGCCCGAGTATGGCTCACAGGTGGTGGTGCCGCTGCTGGCCAGGTTTAGCCAGCAGCACCCGGATCTTCGCGTGCGGCATGTTTCATCGTCCCTGCACGCCGACCTTATCTCGGAGCGCTTTGACGTGGCCATCCGGCTGGGAACGCTTGCCGATTCGCGCAACCACGCCGCGCTGATTTCGCACTTCTCCATTCTCCCCGTCGCGACGCCCGGGTGGCTCGTTAACCACCCGATCGAAACGCTTGCGCAGCTGGCCCACGCGGACTGGATTATTCACGAGCGTCTGGCCTCGCCGCTGTGCTGGCAGGTGAGAGATGCCAGCGGTGCGCCTGAAACGCTGGAGATAAAAAAAGCGCCGCGCCTGTTTGCCGACAGCGCTCAGGCCCTTATGGCTTTTGCGCTCGCAGGCGGAGGCGTGGCGTTACTGCCGGAATGGCTGGCGCGCGATGCGCTTGATGCGGGAAAACTGGTCCCGGTTTTACCGGGATATACCTTTGCGCAGCAGGGCATCTATGCGGTTTATCCCGATGCCCGGCATGTGTCAGCTAAAGTGCGCACCTTTATCGATTTTATGCGCGCCAGCGTGAATTAATCGTGCATCATCTTTTTGATGAGCGCGGAGAACTGCTCCCGCTCGGCCTTGTTAAGACGTCCTAAAAACGCCTCATCCACCTCGTTGCCAACCGGTTTACAGCCTGCAAGCAGGGCTTCTCCTTCTGGCGTCAGGAAGACAAACCGGCGGCGCTTATCGGCCGGATCGTGCTCGCGTTTGACCAGGCCGCGCGCCTCCATGCGGCTGAGCATCTCCGCCAGGGTCGCTTTTGTGCTGACCGCCACTTCGGTCAATGCCACCTGTTCAATACCCGGATGCTCGGCAATGGAGCGCATAACCGCATACTGTGGCTTGGTCAGTTCCGGTAAGGCATGTTGCCACTGTGCGGTATGCTGTTGAAAAAGCTGACGTAACAGGTGGAACGCCTCTTGTCTTAGTTCCATGAACACTCCGACGGAAAAAATCTCCCCCTATGATAGCCGCTATTGCTCTCAATTTTAACGCGGCATTTTTTAGCCATTCGTGTGATCGTATGCGAACGATCTTGTCAGGAAAACAATCCTGGAGTAGCTTATTTATAATGTTCGTACACGAACAAATTATTGAGGTGATGAATGAGATTGATAGTAGGAATGACGGGAGCAACGGGGGCGCCGCTGGGCGTGGCGCTGCTGCAGGCGCTGCGGGAAATGCCGGAGGTGGAGACGCATCTGGTGATGTCGAAGTGGGCAAAAACCACCATTGAGCTGGAAACGCCTTACACCGCGCAGGACGTTGCTGCCCTGGCTGACGTTGTCCACAGTCCGGCTGACCAGGCCGCCACCATCTCCTCCGGCTCGTTTCGCACCGACGGCATGATCGTCATTCCCTGCAGCATGAAAACGCTGGCAGGTATCCGCGCGGGCTACGCCGAAGGGCTGGTGGGACGTGCGGCGGATGTGGTGCTGAAAGAGGGACGCAAGCTGGTGCTGGTGCCCCGTGAAACGCCGCTCAGCACCATTCATCTTGAGAACATGCTTGCCCTTTCCCGCATGGGCGTGGCGATGGTGCCGCCCATGCCTGCCTATTACAACCACCCGCAAACCGCCGATGACATTACCCAGCATATTGTGACCCGCGTGCTCGACCAGTTCGGTCTGGAGCATAAAAAGGCGCGCCGCTGGAACGGGCTGCGGGAGGCGAAACATTTTTCACAGGAGAATAAAGATGGCATTTGATGATTTGAGAAGCTTCCTGCAGGCGCTCGATGAGCAAGGGCAGCTGCTGAAAATTGAGGAAGAGGTAAACGCCGAGCCCGATCTGGCGGCGGCAGCCAACGCGACCGGCCGCATTGGCGACGGTGCTCCCGCGCTGTGGTTTGATAATATTCGTGGCTTTACCGATGCCCGCGTGGTGATGAACACCATCGGCTCCTGGCAGAACCACGCCATTTCGATGGGGCTGCCTGCGAACACCCCGGTAAAAAAACAGATCGACGAGTTTATCCGCCGCTGGGATAAATTCCCCGTCACACCGGAGCGCCGCGCCAACCCGGCCTGGGCGCAGAATACGGTGGACGGTGAAGACATTAACCTGTTCGATATCCTGCCGCTGTTTCGCCTGAACGACGGTGACGGCGGTTTTTATCTCGATAAAGCGTGCGTTGTCTCGCGCGATCCGCTCGACCCGGACCACTTCGGCAAGCAGAACGTCGGGATCTACCGCATGGAAGTGAAGGGCAAGCGCAAGCTCGGCCTCCAGCCGGTTCCGATGCACGATATCGCTCTGCATCTGCATAAAGCGGAAGAGCGCGGTGAAGACCTGCCGATTGCGATTACGCTGGGCAACGACCCTATCATCACCCTGATGGGCGCCACGCCGCTGAAATACGATCAGTCCGAGTATGAAATGGCCGGCGCGCAGCGTGAAAGCCCGTACCCGATTGCCACCGCGCCGCTGACCGGCTTCGATGTGCCCTGGGGTTCTGAAGTGATCCTGGAAGGGGTGATTGAGGGCCGCAAGCGTGAAATCGAAGGGCCGTTTGGCGAGTTTACCGGACACTATTCCGGTGGCCGTAACATGACGGTGGTCCGTATCGACAAAGTCTCTTACCGCTCCAAACCGATTTTTGAGTCGCTCTACCTCGGCATGCCGTGGACCGAGATTGACTATCTGATGGGACCGGCTACCTGCGTGCCGCTCTACCAGCAGCTGAAAGCGGAATTCCCGGAAGTGCAGGCGGTGAACGCGATGTACACCCACGGCCTGCTGGCGATTATTTCCACCAAAAAACGCTACGGCGGTTTTGCCCGCGCGGTCGGTTTACGCGCCATGACCACGCCGCACGGTCTGGGCTACGTGAAGATGGTAATCATGGTGGATGAGGATGTCGATCCGTTCAACCTCCCACAGGTGATGTGGGCGCTGTCGTCAAAAGTGAACCCGGCAGGGGATCTGGTGCAGCTGCCGAACATGTCGGTCCTCGAGCTTGACCCTGGCTCCAGCCCGGCGGGCATTACCGACAAGCTGATTATCGATGCCACCACGCCGGTTGCACCGGACACCCGAGGCCACTACAGCCAGCCGGTACAGGATCTGCCTGAAACCAAAGCCTGGGCCGAAAAACTGACCGCGATGCTGGCAGCACGCCAATAAGGAGGAAAAGATGATTTGTCCACGTTGTGCCGATGAGCATATTGAAGTGATGGCGACGTCGCCGGTAAAAGGGGTCTGGACCGTTTACCAGTGCCAGCATTGTTTGTATACCTGGCGCAATACTGAACCGCTGCGCCGTACCAGCCGCGAGCATTACCCGGAAGCGTTCCGCATGACGCAGAAGGATATTGACGAGGCGCCGCAGGTGCCGACGATCCCGCCGCTGTTGTAAAAAAAGCCCGGTGGCGCAGCGCTTACCGGGCCTACGGTTTTGTAGGTCGGGTAAGGCGAAGCCGCCACCCGACAAAACAGACCGCAGAAAACTAAACCAGACTCTTCAACCGATAAATCCACTCCAGCGCCTGACGCGGCGTCAGTGAATCCGGGTCGAGGTTCTCCAGCGCTTCCACCGCCGGCGACGCCTCTTCCGCAGGCACCAGCAGCGACATCTGGGTGCCATCAATCTGCGTCGCCGCCGCATTAGGCGAAAGGCTTTCCAGCTCACGCAATTTCTGCCGCGCGCGCTTGATCACGTCCTTCGGCACACCTGCCAGCGCCGCGACGGCCAGGCCATAGCTCTTGCTCGCCGCGCCATCCTGCACCGTGTGCATGAAGGCAATGGTATCGCCGTGCTCCAGCGCATCCAGATGAACGTTCGCAACCCCTTCCATTTTCTCCGGAAGCTGCGTCAGTTCGAAATAGTGGGTGGCGAACAGCGTCATGGCCTTGATTTTATTCGCGAGGCTTTCCGCACAGGCCCATGCCAGCGACAGACCATCATAGGTTGATGTTCCGCGTCCGACTTCGTCCATCAGCACCAGGCTGTGCTCCGTCGCGTTATGCAGAATGTTTGCCGTTTCGGTCATCTCGACCATGAAGGTTGAGCGACCGCTCGCCAGATCGTCCGCTGCCCCGACGCGGGTAAAGATGCGGTCGATTGGTCCAATCTCCACGTTTTGCGCCGGGACGTAGCTGCCGATATACGCGAGCAGCGCAATCAGCGCCGTTTGACGCATATAGGTACTCTTACCGCCCATGTTCGGACCGGTAATGATCAGCATTCTTCTCTGCGGTGACAGGCTCAGCGGGTTGGCGATGAACGGTTCGTTCAGCACCTGCTCTACCACCGGGTGACGGCCTTCTGTGATACGAATGCCGGGCTTGTCGGTAAAGGTTGGGCAGGTATAGTTCAGCGTTTCAGCGCGTTCTGCCAGATTCACCAGCACGTCCAGCTCCGCCAGCGCGCTGGCGCTCAGCTGCAGGTCGGCCAGGTGCGGCATCAGCATGTCGAACAGCTCGTCATAAAGCTGTTTTTCCAGCGCCAGCGCCTTACCTTTCGAGGTGAGGACTTTGTCTTCGTACTCTTTCAGCTCAGGAATGATGTAGCGTTCGGCGTTTTTCAACGTCTGGCGACGCACGTAGTGAATCGGCGCCAGGTGGCTCTGCCCGCGGCTGATCTGAATATAGTAACCGTGTACCGCGTTATACCCCACTTTCAGGGTGTCGAGCCCGAGACGTTCGCGTTCGCGGATTTCCAGCTTGTCGAGGTAGTCCGTCGCACCGTCGGCCAGCGCGCGCCATTCGTCCAGCTCTTCGTTGTAGCCTGGGGCAATCACGCCGCCATCACGCACCAGAACCGGAGGCGCATCGATAATGGCGCGCTCCAGCAGTTCGCGAAGCTCGGTAAACTCGCCCATGGTTTCGCGGAGTTTCTGCACCGGCGCGCTGTCAACGTCACTCAGCTGCGCACGCAGTTCCGGCAGCTGCTGGAAAGCATGACGCATCCGCGCGAGGTCGCGTGGTCGAGCTGTTCGCAGTGCCAGACGAGCAAGGATACGCTCCAGATCGCCCACTTGGCGCAGGACCGGCTGCAGCTCGGTATAGCGATCCTGCAGCGCAGCAATCGTCTGCTGACGGCAAACCAGCGTATCGGTATCGCGGATCGGCATATGCAGCCAGCGTTTCAGCATGCGGCTGCCCATTGGCGTCACCGTACTGTCGAGGACCGACGCGAGCGTATTTTCTACGCCACCCGCCAGGTTCTGCGTGATCTCCAGGTTACGGCGCGTGGCGGCATCCATGATGATGCTGTCCTGCTGGCGCTCCATGGTGATTGAGCGGATATGCGGCAGGGAGGTGCGCTGGGTATCTTTTACATACTGCAGGAGACACCCTGCCGCACACAGCCCGCGCGGGGCATTTTCAACGCCAAAGCCAATCAGATCGCGGGTGCCAAACTGCAGATTCAGCTGCTGGCGCGCGGTATCAATTTCGAATTCCCACAGCGGACGACGACGCAACCCGCGACGACCTTCAATCAGCGCCATCTCGGCGAAATCTTCGGCATAGAGCAATTCTGCCGGGTTGGTGCGCTGCAGTTCGGCTGCCATCGTTTCACGGTCAGCCGGTTCACTCAGACGAAAACGTCCGGAGCTGATATCCAGCGTCGCGTAGCCAAAGCCTTTACCGTCCTGCCACAGCGCTGCCAGCAGGTTATCCTGGCGCTCCTGTAACAGGGCTTCATCACTGATGGTGCCAGGCGTGACGATGCGCACGACTTTGCGTTCCACCGGGCCTTTTGAGGTCGCCGGATCGCCGATCTGTTCGCAGATGGCGACGGACTCCCCCTGATTCACCAGCTTCGCCAGGTAGTTTTCTACCGCGTGGTGCGGGATACCTGCCATAGGGATGGGTTCGCCTGCCGATGCGCCACGTTTGGTCAGCGAAATGTCGAGCAGCTGCGATGCACGCTTAGCATCGTCATAAAACAGCTCGTAAAAATCACCCATACGGTAAAACAGCAGGATTTCCGGATGCTGTGCTTTCAGCTTCAGATACTGCTGCATCATCGGCGTATGTGCGTCGAAATTGTCGATTGTGCTCATGGAGTTATGATGTCCATTTCTTTGAAAATAAACCGTTTTGATCGGCTCAGTGGCCGTTTGTTCCTTCTATTGTCGCATGAAAAAAAGGTCCGGCGCAGAAAAATGTCGTGGCTTTACGAGGCGCCTTCCGACATTAATTCGATGACAATTTTTCCATGCTCTACGCCCACTCTGACTCTGGAATGGGTCGTAAACCCCGCCTTTTCAAGCCAGTCACCTTTTAAGCTCAGCGCCGCATGCACGCTGTAGCGCTTCGGTATCTTGGTATTGCGGTCTTCATGGCGCTTTCTAAAATATCCCACTTTTAAATGGCGATAGGGTTTGCCGCTCGTGAGTTCTTGCATAGGGTCTCCAGACAACACTGACAAAGGTCATTTCTGATGCCTGTATAAAATACCAGTGATTATCGGCCGGTGCAGGGCTAAAACTGGAATCAGGCTTCAGGAAACGAAATGCAACCGCTGAAATCCAGTGGTGAAAGGTGTATTATTAATGCACTTTATTATTCGGTAAGCCGTTATGTCCGGTAAACGTATCTCACGAGAAAAAGAGACCATCGCGAAAATGATCGCGTTGTATGAAAAGCAGTGCCCACAGGCATCTCAGGAGGAAGGGCATTATCAGGCGCTCAACGCGTATGCCGATAAGCGCCTGGATAAGTGCGTTTTCGGTGAGGACAAGCCTGCCTGCAAGCAGTGTCCGGTACACTGCTACCAGCCTGCCAGACGTGAAGAGATGAAACAGGTTATGCGCTGGGCGGGTCCGCGTATGTTATGGCGTCACCCCATCCTGACTATTCGTCATCTGATTGATGACCGTCGCCCTGTACCGGAACTGCCGGAGAAGTACCGTCCGAAAAAGTGATCGGTTCAGCGTCTCAGCGGGCGGCAAATCACGTTCAGGGCCAGCGCGCTGCAGAGTGGGAAAAGGGCCAGCAGCAGCCAGGGACACATTGCCTGCGTCGAGGGCACCAGCGCGCGATCCAGCAGGCTGCCAAATAACAGGTTTCCAGCGAGTACCGCAATGCCGCCAGCGGTGGCGAGTGCGCCGTAGTGCGCGCCAAGCGTGGATTCCTCCGCAAACCGGGGGATCAGATCTTTAGCCGATGGCACCAGCAGCATTTGCCCCAGCGTCAACAGCGTCACGAAACAGACTGAAGGCAGCAGGCGCAGCCAGCCCTCTGGCGGTGCCGTCGACGCAAACATTGCCACGCTCGCAAAGGCGGCGGAGAGCAGCAAAAATCCCACCGGCAGGATCCTCACCGCGCCCACGCGTCGGGCGAAACGCGCCAGCGGCAGCTGTAAGGTGATGATCAGAACGGAGGCTAGCATAAAAAGCGGACCGAGATCTTTCTCGCTACCGCCAGAACGCTGGATCTCCACCGGCAGCGCCAGATAGAGCTGGTTATAGCTTAACAGCCACGAGCTGTAGGCAATGATAAAGGCGACAAAGCGAGGCTGACGGAACGTTGTCCACCAGGGCTGTATTTTCAGCGTCTGTGAACGGCGGCCAGCAGCAGGCAGGCAGAAGTAGAGCACCACTAACGCAATGACAAAGACGCCTGCCCCCGCCAGCGCCACCTGACGAAAACCCAGCCCGGTGAGCAGGGCGCCAGCAACCGGGCCCAGTACCGCGCCGAGTTCTCCACAGACGGCAAAGAGCGCAAACCACTCCGCCCGGCTTCGTTTGCCTTTTGCCTCGCTGTGGGTGCCCGCTTTTGCCAGCAGTGCCTCAATCGAGGGAGAGAACAATGCGCCGCCAACGCCCGTCAGACACGCGCCCAAAATAATCGGCCACAGTGATTCCCCGAAGGCCAGCAGCAGATAGCCTGAAACACGAACAATACAGCCGCTCAGGATAATCACTTTCGCGCCAAACCGGTCCGAGAGCGCACCACCGACGATAAACATACCCTGCTGAGAGAACGTGCGCAGGCCCAGGATCAGCCCGATCAGCCCGCCGGAGAGCAGCATGTCGTCGCGCAGGAATATCGCCAGGAAGGGTACGACGGCGTAAAAGCCAATGTTGAAAACAAACTGGCTACCCAGTAAGACGGGCGGCCAGAGCGTAGTGGCAGGGCGAAGGGGCATCGTTGTTCACTCGCCCCTAAACGATAAAGTGGATGTGCTTTTTGCCATGGAACGGCGAGATCTCAATTTTGGTTTTGACCCGGAAGACATCCCACAACAGCGACTCGGATAAGATGTCCTGCGGTGTCCCCGTCGCCACAATTTGCCCTTTCTGCATCACAATCAGTGAGTCGCAGAACATCGAGGCGTGGTTGAGATCGTGGATAGCGACAATGCTGGTGACCGGTAATTCGCTGATCAACTGCATCAACTGCATCTGATGATGAATGTCGAGGTGGTTGGTCGGCTCGTCCAGCAGGATTTCCGTAGGGGTCTGAGCCAGCGCGCGGGCAATATGTACGCGCTGGCGCTCGCCGCCGGAGAGGCTCAGCCAGCCCTGGTCGCTTTTATCCAGCATATCCACGCGCTGCAGGGCGGCGGTGACGGTTTCGTCATCGTGGTTGCTCCAGTTGGAAAAAGCGGAGTGGTGCGGAATACGCCCAAGTTTCACCACGTCGCGCACGCGCATGTTGGCGTCCGTCATCCCGTGCTGTTCCACAAAGGCGACCCGGCGGGCTAGCTGCTTTTTGGCGATGCGGGAGATGTCCTGGCCGTCCAGCGTCACACAGCCCGCATCCGGGCGGCGCAGACCAGCCAGAATGCGCAGAAGCGATGATTTACCGCAGCCGTTAGGGCCAAGCAGTCCTACCGTTTCCCCCCGGGAAACCTTCAGCGAGACGTCATTAACGATGACTTTTTTGCCTACCTTCCAGGTAATATTTTCAGCGCTAATACTCATCACTTATTCCTTGAACGGTAGATAATCACGGCAAAGAAGGGGACGCCAACCAGCGCGGTGACTACGCCGACGGGCAGGCTTTGCGGCGCAATCAGCATGCGCGAGGCAATGTCTGCCAGCACCATCAGGATCGCCCCTGCGAGCGCGCTGGCAATCAGCAGCGTGCGGTGCAGCGGCCCGAACAGGAAACGCATCACGTGCGGCACCACCAGCCCGACAAAGCCGATAGAGCCCGCCATGCTGACAATCGTCGCGGTAATCAGCGCGGTAGTGGTAAAGAGCGTCAGGCGAACCCACGGGACGGCAATACCTAAAGAGGCGGCGGCATCATCACCGAACGTGAAGGCATCCAGCGCCCGGGAATAGTAAAGACAGACGGCAAGTCCCGCCAGCACGACCACCAGCGCCAGCTGGAATTCCGGCCAGCGAACGCCGCTGAAGCTGCCCAGCAGCCAGAACATCACGTCGCGCGCCTGCTGGGCGCTGGCGGAGGTGCTGATGGTGTAGGCGGTAATGGCGTTGAACAGCTGAGAGGCGGCGACCCCTGCCAGAATGGTACGTTCATTCCCCCCGCGCGCACCGTTCGTCAGAAACGCGACAAACGCAAAGGCGGCAAACGCCCCGGCAAACGCGCCCGCAGAGAGCGACACCGCGCCGGTACCAATTCCTAATACGACGACCGACACCGCACCGGTTGACGCACCCGCCGACACGCCGAGCACGTAAGGTTCCGCCAGCGCGTTCTTCAGCAGGCTTTGCAACACGGCGCCGCAGATGGCTAACCCCGCCCCGCAGCAGGCCGCCACCAGCGCGCGGCTCAGGCGAAAGTCCCAGATCACGCTCTCATAGATGCGGTTGAGCGGAACGTCGGTCAGCCCCAGCTTATTGCCAATAGCGTAAAAGACGTTGGACAGCGGAATCGACAGCTCGCCGACGCTGACGCCGAGGGCGATCACTAGCAACAGCAGGACGACGGCAAGCAGAGCAGAGGTGGTCAGGAACAGGCCCTGTCGGGCCTGAAGTACGGCTGCCGTCATCAGTTCAGCCCCAGCTTTCTGAGCTGCTCGCCCACCTGTTCAGCGCCGTAAATCGTGCGGATTGTCGGGTTCATGGCCTGGCCGTCCATCACCACGATATGGCCTTTTTTCACCGCGTCCAGCTGGCTGACTGCGGGATCGCTTTTCAGGAATTTGATTTTCTCTTCAGCGTTATCCAGCGCCCAGCGGTTACGATCCAGGCTGGAGACAACAATCACGTCCGGGTTCGCGGCGATAATGCTTTCCCAGCCCACGGTTGGCCATTCGGTCTCAGCGGTAATGGCGTTATGGCCGCCCAGCACGTTGGCAATAAAACCGGAGGCGCTGTTTTTCCCACCGACATAGGCATCCGCCGAAGGCGAGGCGCTTGAGAACCAGAAGACAAACGAGAGATCTTGTTTGTTTTTACCAAATTCCTGACGCAGGTCGGCCTCGCGTTTTTTGAAATCGGCAATGACGGCCTGGCCGCGCGCTTCAACGTTGAAAATCTTCGCGAAATCTTCAATCTCTTTATAAAGGTACGTCATATCCCACAGCGTCTGGCGGCTGCCGTACATATCGCCTGCGGCCTTTTTGGTGGCGCACATGCCTGGTGATAAATAGCTGTTCACGCCGACGGTGGCCAGATCTTCACGTTTTGCGACCTTACTTTCCGGCCCGAGCAGCAGAGGAAGCTGGGCTGGAACAAAATCGGGATTTTGCGAAAGGATGGATTCCAGCGTCGGGATTTCTACCGTCAGGGTTTTGATTTTTGCATTCTTTTCAGCCAGCTGCGGCAGCACTTTTGTCGGCCAGAAGGCGCTGGCCTTCACCTTATCTTCCAGCCCCAGCAGGAGCAAAATTTCGACGGTGTTCTGGCCCAGGGCCACGACGCGTTCCGGCGCTTTGGTGAATGTCTCTTTGTAGCCACAGTTTTCAATCGTCAGGGGATAGGTAGTTGCCAGAGCAGAACCGACCGACGCAATCGCCAGGCCTAACGCGCAGATGACCTTTTTCATGAAACGCTACCCTTCATTAAAATTATTATTGATGCAAATGAAACTCATTATTAAGGCGGAATTTTATACAGAGGAAACGATTTTGTGTCAATGAGGGACAATTACGCAGGGGAACAAAAGGCGGTGTCAGAAAAACACCGCCGGAATAAGGCCTTAAATGAGGCTCTCTTTATCAATCCCGAGACGCTTCATGCGTGACAGCAGGGTGGTGCGTTTTAACCCCAGCCGCTGGGCGGCACCTTTTGGTCCGGCGACCACGCCGTTGGTCTCTTTCAGGACGCGCATAATGAGCTGATATTCATCTTCTCCCTCTTTTGCGGTCTCGGCAGCGGGCGCGGTCACGTCAGGAAGGGTAACCTCAGGCAGGGAGAGTTGCAGCACGTTACCACGCGTCAGCAACACCGCGCGTTCGATGACGTTTTCCAGCTCGCGCACGTTGCCGGGCCATTCCATCGATGAAAGGGTACGCAACGTCTCGGCAGGAATACTGTCGATGTTTCGCCCCATCCGGCGCGCGATCTTCGCGGTAAAGGCTTTGACCAGCAGGGGGATATCCTCCGGGCGTTCGCGCAGCGGCGGCAGGAAGATCGGGAAGACGTTCAGGCGATAGTAAAGGTCGCTGCGAAACTCGCGGTCGGCGACCATTTTTTTCAGGTCACGGTTGGTCGCGGCAATCAGCCGCACGTCGGTCTGGATAAGCTTGTTGCTGCCAAGGCGCTCAAACTCCTGCTCCTGCAGGACGCGCAGCAGTTTCGGCTGTAGCTCCAGCGGCATATCGCCCACTTCGTCGAGGAACAGCGAGCTTTTGTCCGCCAGCTCAAAACGGCCCAGCCGCTGGCTGCTGGCCCCGGTGAATGCGCCGCGCTCGTGGCCGAACAGATCGCTTTCCAGCAGGCCCGCAGGCATCGCGGCGCAGTTCATCTTCACCATCCGGCGGCTGTTGCGGTTGCTCAGGTTGTGGATGGCGCGGGCAATCAGCTCTTTGCCCGTACCGGTTTCGCCGAGGATCAGCACCGTGCTGTCGCTTTGCGCCACCATCTCAACCTGCTTGAGCACGCTGTACATGGCGTCGCTGCGCCCGATGATTTCACCAAACTCGCTGTCCACGTTGTTGAGCTGTTCGGTCAGGGCCAGGTTCTCATCCACCAGCCGCTCTTTCAGGCGGTGGATCTCCTGGTAGGCGAGGGCGTTATCCAGGGCAATAGAGATTCGCTCGGCGATCTGGCGCAGCAGCTTCAGGTTGGCGGTGGTGAACACGCCTTCCTCGCACTGCGCCAGCTTCAGCACGCCCAGCATGGTGTTGCCGGACATCAGCGGCAGCAGACACAGGGTCTGAATTTTATTGCCCCAGGTGTTGAACAGCATCCGCTCGTACGGCGCGACCGGGTCCTGCTCGTTCAGGTTGAGCAGAAGGATCTCTTTGCTTTTGAAGACCCGTTCAGAAAGGGTGCCCGCTTCATCCACTTCGCTCTGCTCGTGCGCCGGGTTGGCTTCATCGAGATAATGCGTGGAGTAGATGTTCAGCTTGCCCTTGCGATGGCCGCGAAGCGCAATGCTGATAGCGTCGATTTTAAAATAGTGGTGGATCTCTTTCGAGACTTCGCTGACCAGCTCATCCATGTCGAGCCGTGACAGCACGGCGTTGGTGATGGCGACCAGAATGCGGAAGTTGTCGCGCTCGCGGCTCAGCAGGTCGTAATCGACATTATTGGTGACGCGGCTTTGGATCTGCTCAGCCACCACGGCCACAATCTGGGTAAAGGTGTGCAGGCGCTCGTACTCCGCCTCGCTCCAGGGCTGGTCGGTGGTGCGGATAAACTCGCATCCGCCAAAAATCTGGCCCTCTGCCGCCAGCGGCAACATGCAGTAATGCCCGAAAGGCTGATAGAGGTTGCTTTCCGCCAGCCTCGGCCACGCCTGGCGGAATTCCGCAAAGCTGCAGTGCAGCACTTCAGGACGGGAGAGGATGCGGCGCACCGGGCCATGCGCCAGATACGTTTCGTCTTCGTATTCAAACGTTTTGCCATTATCACGCGTTGAGTAGTAGCTCGCGCGGTGCGTTCCGCTATGCCAGAGCACAATCGCGGCGCTGTCCGCCAGCGCCGATTGCCTGACCAGCCGCGTCAGGGCATCGCTCAGCGCACCGAGGTCCGGCTGCTGTAAAAGTGTGCGCGTGATGTCAAACAGGCCCTGCTGTCCAAGATCGCTCATCGGTGTATACGGCATATTGCTTTCCAATAGAAACTGGCAAAAAAAGAGACATTCAGTGCTGACCGCTTTTGGCGCGGTTCTAGCAAATACGGGGTAAGGGTTCCGCGTGCGGCAGATCAAGCGTCCGCTTCACGCCATAAAGCCCGGTCAGGCGCACCCCTTTGCGCTCAACCACTTCACCAATCATCGCAGCCTCTTTCCCTGACGGATGAGCCCGCAGCTGTTCAAGAACGGCTTCCGCGGCCGCGCGTTCAACGCCAATCACCAGTTTGCCTTCGTTGGCGAAGTTAAGCGGGTCAAGGCCAAGCAGCTCGCAAAGGCCGCGAACGGCAGGCTTAACGGGCAGGCTGCGCTCGGTGAGTTCAATCCCGTACCCGCAGCTTGCCGCAAACTCATGGACTACGGCATTCACGCCGCCTCGCGTGGCGTCCCGCAGGGCTTTCACGCCGGGCACGGCACGCAGCGTCTGAATCAGCGGGGTGAGCACCGCGCAGTCGCTGCGCAGTTCCCCGTCCAGCCCCAGACCTTCGCGCAGGTTAAGGATGGTCGCCCCGTGGCAGCCCAGCGTTCCGGTCACGATCAGCACGTCGCCTACGCTAAGCCGCTGCGCGCCCCAGTGAATATCGGCGGGGATCGCCCCCATGCCGGCGGTGTTGATAAACAGCTTGTCGGCCGCGCCGCGCTGCACCACTTTGGTATCGCCGGTGACGATCGCTATCCCCGCCTCGCGCGCGGTCTGCGCCATGCTGTTGACCACTGCCGTGAGCGTCTCCAGCGGTAATCCCTCTTCGAGGATAAACCCGCAGGAGAGGTAGCGCGGAACGGCACCGCTGACCGCCACGTCGTTGGCCGTGCCGCAGACGGCGAGCTTGCCGATATCCCCACCGGGGAAGAACAGCGGATCGATCACGTAGCTGTCGGTGGAGAAGGCCAGCCTGTCGCCCTGCGCGATGAGGGTGGCGAGGTCAATCCGTGCCTGGTCTTCCTGTTCGGCCAGCCAGGGGTTGTTAAAGGCCGCCATAAACAGCCGGTTAATCAGCTGCTGCATCGCCAGCCCGCCGCTGCCGTGCGCCATTTCAACCGTATTCATGCTTCACTCTCCTGGTTGCGATACTGATACCACGCGGCACACGCCCCTTCGGAGGAGACCATCAGCGCGCCAAACGCCGTTTGCGGGTTACAGGTATCGCCAAATAACGGGCATTGATGAGGTTTGCATTTACCGGTGAGCACGTCGCCGCAGCGGGCCCGGGGATCGTCGCAAACCTGCTGCGGCTGCGGGCGGAAATGCGCTTCGGCGTCGAACGCGCGATAGGCTGACGTCAGGTGCACGCCGGATTCGGCAATCAGCCCCAGACCACGCCATTCGCTGTCGCCTTCGACGCAAAACACGTCGGCTATCGCCTGCTGCGCCCGTTCATTTCCCGCATCCGGCACCACGCGGCGGTACTGGTTTTCCACGGTACTCAGGGCCGCTATTTTCTGCTCAACCAGCATGGTCACACCTTGCAGTAGATCAAGTGGTTCGAAACCAGCGACCACTAACGGACGATTGTACTGTTCAGCGATAAAACCGTAGGCGTCTGTGCCAATCACCATGCTGACATGCCCCGGTGCCAGAAAGGCATCTATCCCGTTTCCCGGCTCTTCCAGCAGGCTGCGCAGCGTGGGAATGAGCGTAATGTGCTGGCAGAAAAAGAAAAAGTTATCGAGCTTACGCGCTTTCGCCTGCTGCAGCGTGATGGCGGTGGCGGGCATGGTGGTTTCAAACCCCAGGCCAAAAAACACCACCTTACGCGCGGGGTTATTCTCTGCCAGCGTCAGGGCATCCATCGGCGAATAGACGATCCGGATGTCGGCTCCGCGCGCTTTTGCCTGCAGCAGCGAGCCGTTTTTCCCCGGCACGCGCATCGCGTCGCCAAAGGTGCAGAAAATGACGTCGGGCTGGCTGGCAATTTCAATACAGCTGTCGATGCGCCCCATCGGCAGCACGCACACCGGGCAGCCGGGGCCGTGGATAAACTCGATGTTCTCCGGCAGCAGCTGGTCGAGGCCAAATTTGAAGATGGCGTGCGTGTGTCCGCCGCACACCTCCATGATCCGCAACGGGTTTTCCGCCGTGTAGTCCAGCAGCGACGCGCGCGTTTTCAGGTGCCCGATAAGCTGCAGCACCTGCTCCGGCGCGCGGTATTCATCAACGTAACGCATGGTTAACGCTCCTCGCCGTACAGCAGCGCGCCCACGTCCGGCTCCACGTCGAACATGTTTTGCAATGCATCCAGCGTGTCGCGGGCTTCCGCTTCATCAATCACGCTCATGGCAAACCCCACGTGGACCAGCACCCACTGGCCGAGACGCGAGGCGCCCGTTTCATCGCTGCTGCCCACCAGCGTCAGGTCTACGTCGCGCAGGATGCCGCAGACCTCGACTTTGGCCTGATTACCGTCGATGGCGTAAATTTGCCCTGGTACGCCTATGCACATCGTTCGTTCTCCAGCCACTGTAGCCAGCCGTCCATGCCGTCGCCGCGCGTGGCGGAGACCAGCAGGATCTCAATCTCCGGATTCACTTCACGGGCATACGCCAGGCACTTATCCACGTCGAAGTTCAGGTACGGCAGCAGGTCAACTTTGTTCAGCAGCATGATGGACGCGGCGGCAAACATATGCGGGTACTTCAGCGGTTTGTCTTCGCCTTCGGTCACCGAAAGCACCGCCACCTTGTGTCGTTCGCCAAGATCGAAGCTCGCCGGGCAGACCAGGTTGCCGACGTTTTCAATAAACAGAATGCCGTTATCCGCCAGCGGCAGGCGCGGGGCCGCATCGGCAATCATCTGCGCATCCAGGTGACAGCCTTTGCCGGTATTAACCTGAATCGCCGGGGTGCCGGTTTCGCGAATGCGCGCCGCGTCGTTAACGGTTTGCTGGTCGCCTTCGATGACGGCGCAGGAAACGCGCTGATTCAGGCGTTTGAGCGTTTCCGTGAGCAGCGTGGTTTTGCCGGAACCGGGGCTGGAGACCAGGTTGAGCACCAGCTGTTTGCGGGTGGCAAAGCGCGCGCGGTTGCGGGCGGCGATCTGGTTATTTTTGTCCAGCACGTTGATTTCCACCTCCAGCATCTGGCGCTGGCTGATGCCCGGCGCGTGGGTCCCCGCCTCCCCGTGGCCGTAGTGCAGGTCGCCAGCGTCGGAGCGCTGCGGAGCGAAGGTGATACCGGTCAGTGCCGCAGAAGGGCGTGGGGCAGGTGAAAAGGGCGCGGAGCGAAACGCGGAATGGGGGTGATGTTCATCCCCTTCTATATACAGGTTGCCTTCGGCGCAACCGCAGGTGCTACACATACTTTACTCCTTCTCGATTTCGAGGCGTTGGATCTGCATGCCGTCATCCGCCACGATGCGAAGACCGGTGCTCTGACACTGCGGACAGCGCTGAACCTTCGATGACAGCAGGGTGACGTACTGCTGGCACTGCTCGCACCAGCACTCCGCCTGCTGCTCTTCAATATGGAGCTCGCAGCCTTCCGCAAGCGTGCCGCGGCACACCAGCTCAAAGCAGAAATGCAGGGCGCTGGTCTCGACGCAGGAAAACGCCCCGACCTTCAGCCAGACGCCGGTGACGCGCTTCGCGTGGTTTTGCACTGCCTGCTGTTCGATAAGTTCCAGAGCCCGCTGGCAGAGGGTGATTTCGTGCATGACGCCTCCTCAATGAATTGCGCCATTGAATGCAATAACGGTGCCAGCTTGATTTTTGTTAAGGCGTGACGATGTCAACGCTGTCGAAATGACACGTCGACACCGCGGCGTTGACAGCGCTTTTGCAATAAAACCCATTTAAAATCATTAAGATAAAAACTGGCATGGAATCTGCTTAACAGCCGCTATCTCCACTAAACGGATACCTTCTATGACTATTTGGGAAATCAGCGAAAAAGCGGATTACATCGCGCAGCGTCATCAGCAGCTGCAGGACCAGTGGCACCTCTACTGCAACTCTCTGGTTCAGGGCATAACCCTCTCGAAAGCACGTCTTCACCACGCGATGAGCTGCGCGGCGCAGGGCGACATGCGCTTCGTCCTGTTCGGCCATTTCACCATCAACGTTACCCTGGCGGACAACTTCAACAGCCACACCATTGAGTACCACCTCGAGACAAAAGACGGCGAAAAACAGTGTATTGCGAAGGCGCAGCTGATGGCTGACGGCATGGTGGACGGCCACGTCAGCAACCGCGATCGCCAGCAGGTGCTGGAGCACTATCTGGAAAAAATCGCGCCGGTCTATAACGGCCTGTACGCCGCCGTTGAGCACGATCTTCCGGTCAACCTGAAGCAGCTGATGGACGGAAATGCCTCAGCGAACGTGGCCTGACCCTTGCGTGTCGAGAAGTGTCGACAAGACAGTTTTTCGTCAAAAATGACTATCACCAGAGGATAACCCGGTGAACCGTTTTGTAATTGCTGACTCGACGGTCTGTATTGGCTGTCGAACCTGTGAGGCGGCGTGTTCGGAAACGCATCGCCTGCATGGGCTGCAGTCCATGCCGCGCCTGCACGTCATGCGTAATGAAAAAGAGTCTGCCCCGCAGCTCTGCCATCACTGTGAAGACGCCCCCTGCGCGGGCGTCTGCCCCGTGAATGCCATCACCCGCGTTGATGGCGCTGTCCAGCTGAACGAAAGCCTGTGCGTAAGCTGCAAGCTGTGCGGCATTGCCTGCCCGTTCGGCGCGATTGAATTTTCCGGCAGCCGTCCGCTGCACATTCCGGCGAACGCCAACTCGCCAAAAGCCCCGCCCGCGCCACCGGCTCCGGCACGCGTAAGCACGCTGCTGGACTGGGTGCCCGGCATCCGTGCCGTTGCGGTGAAATGCGACCTGTGCAGCTTCGATGAGCAGGGCCCGGCCTGCGTGCGCACCTGCCCGACTAAGGCATTGATTCTGGTTAACATTCGCGACATTGCCCGTACCAGCAAGCGTAAACGCGAGCTGACCATCAACAGTGATTTTGGCGACCTATCTCTGCTACAGGCGCTTAACGAGGGGGCGAAATGAACGCGGCGATGATGATTACCAGCGCGGTAGCCTGTTTTACTGCCGCCGCTGTTCTGGCGCTGATCTTCTCATTCCATAAAATCCTCAGCGGCGCGATAGCCGGGATCGGCGGGGCGGTCGCTAGCCTGATGACGCTGGCAGCAGGCGGCGTTGTCCTGCTCGGCGGCCAGTCCGCAGAGACCGTAATGCCGCTGATTCGCCACACCGTGGAGATCACGCCCCTGAACGCCATCTGGCTGGTGACCTTTGGCCTGTGCGGGGTGTTTATCAGCCTGTTCAATATCGACTGGCACCGTCACCCCAACACCAAAGCCAACGGCCTGCTGGTTAACCTGCTGATGGCGACGGCGGTCTGCACCGTTATCGCCAGCAACCTCGGCGCGCTGGTGGTGATGGCGGAAATCATGGCGCTGTGCGGGGTGTTCCTGACGGGCTGCAGCGCCTCCGGCAAGCTGTGGTTTGCGCTGGGACGCCTCGGCACGCTGCTGCTGGCGCTGGCCTGCTGGCTGGTGTGGCAACGCTTTGGCACGCTGGACTTCGCTGCGCTCAACGGCCATCCGCTGGGGAACGACGTCTGGCTGCTGGGCGTGCTCGGCTTTGGCCTGCTCGCCGGCATCATCCCGCTGCACGGCTGGGTGCCGCAGGCGCATGCGAATGCCTCCGCGCCCGCCGCCGCGCTGTTTTCTGTGGTGGTGATGAAAGTGGGGCTGTTCGGGATTCTGGCGATTACGCTGACCGGCGGACAGCCGCCGCTGTGGTGGGGCGTTGTGCTGCTGATTGCGGGCATGATCACCGCCTTCGTCGGCGGCCTGTACGCGCTGATGGAGCACAACATTCAGCGCCTGCTGGCGTACCACACGCTGGAAAATATCGGCATCATCCTGCTCGGCATTGGCGCGGGCGTGACCGGGCTGGCGCTCAATCATCCGGCGCTGATTGCGGCCGGTTTTATCGGCGGTCTGTATCACCTCGTCAACCACAGCCTGTTTAAAAGCACCCTGTTTCTCGGGGCGGGCAGCGTCTGGTTCCGCACCGGTCATCGGGATATCGAAAAGCTGGGCGGGATTGGCAAAAAGATGCCGGTGATTTCACTGGCGATGCTGGTCGGGCTGATGGCAATGGCCGCCCTGCCGCCGCTGAACGGCTTTGCCGGGGAGTGGGTGATCTATCAGTCCTTCTTCGCGCTCGGTCAGAGCGATCTCTTTATCGCGCGCCTGCTCGGCCCGCTGCTGGCGGTCGGGCTGGCGATTACCGGGGCGCTGGCGGTGATGTGCATGGCGAAAGTCTATGGCGTCACCTTCCTCGGCGCGCCGCGCACCCGCGAAGCTGAAAACGCCTGCTGCGCACCGTTGTTGATGGGCGTGAGCGTAGTCGCGCTGGCGCTGTGCTGCATCGCGGGCGGCGTCGCCGCGCCGTGGCTGCTGCCGCTGCTGGGCAACGCCATTCCGCTGCCGCTGACCGTGGCGAATACCACCGTCTCTCAGCCGATGATCGCGCTGCTGCTGATTGGCGCACCGCTGCTGCCGCTCGTGCTGATGCTGTTCTTCAAACGCGACAGGCTCACCTCCCGCGCGCGCGGTGCGGCGTGGGCCTGCGGCTACGAACACGAACAGTCGATGGTCATCACCGCCCACGGTTTCGCCATGCCGGTGAAGGAGAACTTCGCCGCCGTGCTGAAGCTGCGCCACTGGCTGAACCCGGTGGGCTGGGTACCCGGCTGGCAGAGTGCCGCCGCGCCCGTGCTGTTCCGCCGTCTGGCGGTCATCGAGCTGGCGGTGCTGGTGGTCATTGTGATTTCACGAGGAGCCTGACATGAGTCTGTTACTGGCAATTCTTCAGGCGCTGGTGCTGTTCGCCGCTGCGCCGCTGCTGTCGGGCATCACGCGCGTGGCGCGCGCCCGGATGCACAACCGTCGCGGTCCTGGCGTGCTTCAGGAGTACCGCGATCTCTTTAAACTGCTCTCCCGTCAGAGCGTCGCGCCGGATGCCGCAGGCTGGGTCTTCCGCCTGACGCCGTTTGTGATGGTGGGCGTCATGCTGACCATCGCCACCGCGCTGCCGGTGGTCACGGTGGGATCGCCGCTGCCCGTGCTTGGCGATCTGATCACGCTTATCTACCTCTTTGCCATCGCCCGCTTCTTCTTTGCAATTGCGGGCCTGGACACCGGGAGCCCGTTTACCGGCATCGGCGCCAGCCGCGAGGCGATGCTCGGCGTGCTGGTTGAGCCGATCCTGCTGCTGGGGCTGTGGGTTGCCGCGCAGGTGGCAGGTTCCACCCACATCAGCTTTATCACCCACACCGTTTACCACTGGCCGGTGGCGCGCTCGATCCCGCTGGTGCTGGCGCTCTGCGCCTGCGCGTTCGCCACGTTTATTGAGATGGGCAAACTGCCGTTCGATCTGGCTGAAGCCGAGCAGGAGCTGCAGGAAGGGCCGCTTACCGAGTACAGCGGCTACGGCTTCGCGGTGCTGAAGTGGGGCATCAGCCTCAAACAGCTGGTGGTGCTGCAGATGTTTGTCGGCGTCTTCTTCCCGTGGGGGCAGATGACGCATTTCTCCGCAGGCGGTCTGGCGCTGGCCGTCGTGATTGCCGCCCTCAAGCTGCTGGTCGGCGTGCTGGTGATTGCCCTGTTTGAAAACAGCATGGCGCGCCTGCGTTTTGTGGAAACGTCACGCATCACCTGGGCCGGTTTTGGTTTTGCATTTTTAGCGTTCGTCTCCTTGCTGGTGGCGTGATTAAAGAGAGTATTTATGTCTGAAGAAAAGAAAGGTCAGCAGTATCTCGCCGCGTTGCATCAGGCTTTCCCCGGCGTGGTGCTGGAGGAGTCCTGGCAAACCAAAGACCAGATAACCGTCACCATTAAGGTGAACTACCTGCCGGAAGTGGTGGAGTTTCTCTACTACCAGCAGGGCGGCTGGCTGTCGGTGCTGTTCGGCAACGACGAGCGCCAGCTGTGCGGCAACTATGCGGTGTACTACGTAATGTCGATGGAGCAGGGCGAAAAGTGCTGGCTCACCGTGCGCGTCGAAGTCGATCCGAACAAGCCGGAATACCCGTCCGTCACGCCGCGCGTGCCTGCCGCGGTCTGGGGCGAGCGCGAAGTGCGCGACATGTACGGCCTGGTGCCGGTCGGCCTGCCGGACGAACGCCGCCTGGTGCTGCCGGACGACTGGCCGGACGAACTCTATCCGCTGCGCAAAGACAGCATGGACTACCGCCAGCGCCCGGCGCCGACCACCGACAGCGAAACCTACGAATTCATCAACGAGCTGGGCAGCAAGAAGAACAACGTGGTGCCGATCGGCCCGCTGCACGTCACCTCCGACGAACCGGGCCACTTCCGCCTGTTCGTCGACGGCGAGAACATCATCGACGCCGACTACCGCCTGTTCTACGTCCACCGCGGCATGGAAAAGCTGGCGGAAACCCGCATGGGCTACAACGAAGTGACGTTCCTCTCTGACCGCGTGTGCGGCATCTGCGGCTTCGCCCACAGCACCGCCTACACCACTTCGGTGGAGAACGGCATGGGGATCGTGGTGCCGGAGCGCGCGCAGATGATCCGCGCCATTCTGCTGGAGGTGGAACGCCTGCACTCGCACCTGCTGAACCTCGGCCTGGCCTGCCACTTTGTCGGCTTTGACTCCGGGTTTATGCAGTTCTTCCGCGTGCGCGAAGCGTCGATGAAGATGGCGGAGATCCTCACCGGGGCGCGTAAAACCTACGGCCTGAACCTGATCGGCGGGATCCGCCGCGACCTGCTGAAGGACGACATGATCCAGACCCGTCAGCTGGCGCAGCAGATGCGCCGCGACGTGCAGGAGCTGGTGGACATGCTGCTCAGCACGCCAAACATCGAGCAGCGCACCGTCGGCATCGGCCGCCTTGACCCGGAGATCGCCCGCGACTTCAGCAACGTCGGCCCGATGGTGCGCGCCAGCGGCCACGCCCGCGACACGCGTGCCGATCACCCGTTCGTCGGCTACGGCCTGCTGCCGATGACTGTGCACAGCGAGCAGGGCTGCGACGTCATTTCGCGCCTTAAGGTGCGCATCAACGAGGTGTTTACCGCCCTGAACATGATCGACTTCGGCCTCGATAACCTGCCGGGCGGCCCGCTGATGGTGGAGGGCTTCACCTACATCCCAAACCGCTTTGCACTCGGCTTTGCCGAAGCGCCGCGCGGGGACGACATTCACTGGAGCATGACCGGCGACAACCAGAAGCTTTACCGCTGGCGCTGCCGCGCGGCCACCTACGCCAACTGGCCAACCCTGCGCTATATGCTGCGCGGCAACACGGTTTCCGATGCGCCGCTGATCATCGGCAGCCTCGACCCGTGCTACTCCTGCACCGACCGCATGACCGTCGTGGACGTGCGCAAGAAGAAAAGCCAGGTGGTGCCGTACAAAGAGCTTGAGCGCTACAGCATCGAGCGTAAAAACTCGCCGCTGAAATAAGGACTCGCCATGTTTACCTTTATCAAAAAAGTGATCAAAACGGGCACGCAGACCAGCCGCTATCCGCTGGAGCCGATGCCGGTGGATAAAAACTTTCGCGGCAAGCCGGAGCACAATCCGCAGCAGTGCATCGGCTGCGCGGCCTGCGTCAACGCCTGCCCGTCGAACGCCTTAACGGTCGAAACGGATCTCAAAACCGGCGAGCTGGCCTGGCAGTTTAACCTCGGGCGCTGCATCTTCTGCGGCCGCTGCGAGGAGGTCTGCCCGACGGTCGCCATTCGCCTGTCGCAGGAATACGAGCTGGCGGTGTGGAAGAAAGAGGATTTTCTGCAGCAGTCGCGCTTTGACCTGTGCAGCTGCCGCGTCTGCAGACGCCCGTTCGCCGTGCAGAAAGAGATCGACTACGCCATCGCGCTGCTGCAGCACAACGGCGACGCCCGCGCGGAGCATCACCGTGAAAGCTTTGAAACCTGCCCGGAGTGCAAGCGTCAGAAGTGCCTGCTGCCGTCCGACCGTATTGATATCACCCGCCATATGAGAGAGGCCAGCTGATGGAAAACCTACTGGGCCCGCGCGACGCTAACGGCATTCCTGTGCCGATGACGGTGGACGAATCCATCGCCAGCATGAAGGCGTCGCTGCTGAAAAAAATCAAACGCTCGGCCTACGTCTACCGCGTGGACTGCGGCGGCTGCAACGGCTGCGAGATCGAGATCTTCGCCACGCTGTCGCCGCTGTTTGACGCCGAGCGCTTCGGCATCAAGGTGGTGCCGTCCCCGCGCCATGCGGATATTCTGCTGTTTACCGGGGCCGTCACCCGCGCCATGCGCTCGCCCGCACTGCGCGCCTGGCAGTCCGCGCCGGACCCGAAAATCTGCATCTCGTACGGTGCCTGCGGCAACAGCGGCGGCATCTTCCACGATCTTTACTGCGTCTGGGGCGGCACCGACAAAATCGTGCCGGTGGACGTCTACATCCCCGGCTGCCCGCCGACGCCCGCCGCGACGCTGTACGGTTTTGCCATGGCGCTCGGCCTGCTGGAGCAGAAAATCCACGCGCGCGAGCCGGGCGAGCTGGACAACCAGCCTGCCGCCATTCTGCACCCGGACATGGTGCAGCCGCTGCGGGTGAAGGTCGACCGCACGGCGCGGAAACTGGCGGGCTATCGCTATGGCCGCCAGATTGCCGACGATTATCTGCGCCTGCTGAGCCAGGGCGACCATCAGGTGGCGCGCTGGCTGGAGGCGGAAAACGATCCGCGTCTCAATGAGATCGTGGCAAACCTGAACAGCATCGTGGATGAGGCGCGTATCCGATGAGTGAAACGGTGGTGTTCAGCCAGCTGAGCCGTAAGTTTATTGATGAGAACGATGCCACGCCGGATGCGGCGCAGCAGGTGGTCTATTACAGCCTGGCGATTGGGCACCACCTCGGGGTGATCGACTGCCTGGAGGCGGCGCTGAGCTGCCCGTGGCCCGAGTACCTGGCGTGGATCGCCACGCTGGAGGAGGGCAGCACGGCGCGGCGCAAGATGGAGGGCGTGCCGAAGTACGGCGAGATCGTCATCGACGCCAACCACATTGCGATGCTCGCCAACGCCTTCGACGCGGCGCTGAGCAGGCAAACCCCCGAGCAGCAGGCGTGGAGCAAAACGCTGCTTAGCATGCTGCACGATATTCATCAGGAGAGCGCCATCTACCTGATGGTGAGGAGATTACGTGACTGACGTTTTACTGTGTGTCGGCAACAGCATGATGGGCGACGACGGCGCGGGCCCGCTGCTGGCAGAGATGTGCGCCGCGAACCCGCAGGGCAGCTGGGTGGTTATCGACGGCGGCAGCGCGCCGGAAAACGACGTGGTCGCCATTCGCGAACTGCGCCCGGACAGGCTGTTAATCGTCGATGCCACCGATATGGGGCTCAACCCCGGCGAGATCCGCCTGATTGACCCGGACGACATCGCCGAGATGTTTATGATGACGACGCACAATATGCCGCTGAACTACCTGGTCGATCAGATTAAAGACGACGTGGGCGAGGTGCTGTTTCTGGGCATTCAGCCTGACATCGTCGGGTTCTATTACCCGATGACGCCGCCGGTGAAAGAGGCGGTGGAGGTGGTTTATTCACGGCTGGCCGGATGGGTTGGGGACGGGAATTTCTCCCGGCTCTGAACAGCGCCCGGTGGCGCTACGCTTACCGGGCCTACCAAACCCATCTCCCTCTCCCTGTGGGAGAGGGCTGGGGTGAGGGCAACAGGCTACTCCAGATCCGCCCCATTACTCGCAATCACCTTCTTATACCACCCGAACGATTTTTTGCGCTTGCGGTCCAGCGTGCCGTTTCCGGCATCATCGCGGTCAACGTACACAAACCCGTAGCGCTTGCTCATCTCGCCCGTTGAGGCGGCCACCAGGTCGATACAGCCCCAGGTGGTGTAGCCCATCAGCGGCACGCCGTCCTCAATCGCGTCGCCCATCGCGCGGATGTGCTCGCGCAGGTAGCTGATGCGGTAGTCGTCGTTGATTTCGCCGTTTTCATCAATAACGTCTTTCGCCCCGAGGCCGTTTTCCACCAGGAACAGCGGCTTCTGGTAGCGGTCGTACATCATGTTCATGGTGATGCGCAGGCCGAGCGGGTCGATGCCCCAGCCCCATTCGCTCACCTGAATGTGCGGGTTGCGCAGGGACTTCACGATATTCGCCGCGCTGGTATTGCCCGCGTTCATGTCCGCCGACGCGCAGCGCGAGGCGTAATAGCTGAACGAGACAAAGTCGACGGTGTTTTTCAGAAGTAGATCGTCGCCGGGATCTTTCACAATCACCACGCCTTTCTCGCGGAACACGCGGGCGGAGTAGGCCGGGTAGCTGCCGCGCGCCTGCACGTCGATAAAGAACAGGTTCTCGCGGTCTTTCTCCAGCGCCATCCACACGTCTTCCGGCTTGCAGGAGTACGGGTAGAAATTCCCGCCCGCCAGCATGCAGCCGACCTGGTTTTCCGGATTCACCTCGTGGGCAATTTTGGTCGCCAGCGCGCTCGCTACCAGCTCGTGGTGCGCGGCCTGGTATTTCACCTGGTCTTCGTTTTCACCTTCCTCAAACACCAGCCCCGCGCCGGAGAACGGGCTGTGCAGCATGATGTTGATTTCGTTGAAGGTCAGCCAGTATTTCACCAGCCCGTTAAATTCTTCAAAGCAGGTGCGGGCGTAGCGGGCGAAGAAATCGACCATCTTGCGGTTGCGCCACGAGCCGTACTCCGTGACCAGGTGCATCGGCACGTCGAAGTGGCACAGGGTGACCAGCGGCTCAATTTTGTACTTTTTACACTCTTCGAACACCGCGCGGTAGAAGGCAATACCCTCTTTGTTTGGCAGCGGCTCGTCGCCGTTCGGGTAGAGGCGGCTCCAGGCAATCGAGGTGCGGAACACCGTAAAGCCCATCTCCGCCATCAGGGCGATGTCCTCTTTATAGCGATGGTAAAAATCAATCGCCTCGTGGCTTGGGTAGAACTCGTCGTCACGCAGCGAAAAACGCTTTTCCTTACCGAGCTTCACCGCCAGGCGATTCGCGCCGTGGGGGATCATATCGACCGTCGTCAGCCCTTTGCCGCCTTCACGGTAAGCGCCTTCACTCTGGTTGGCGGCAAGCGCGCCGCCCCATAAAAATCCTTGTGGAAAAACAGACATTCTTACCTCGCTTTCAATTTATGCTTGTGCTGCTTTGCTCTGTACCGGTGCGGTCTGCAGGGCGCGCGCTTTTTCGGCGTCGTCCTCGACCGGGATATCCTCAAACCCTAAAAGCAGGGTCAGAACAAACGACAGCACCACTGCCAGCCCCATCACGCCGAACACCCAGACGATGGTCATCGGGTTCGCCGGATCGAAGAACTGCACGCTGGTGAACAGCCCCGGCGCCGCCATCGAGTGGCTGGCAAGTCCGGCCATGCCGGCGACCGCCCCGCAGATAAAGCCGCTGATCAGGCTCGCAATCAGCGGACGTTTCAGACGCACCGCCACGCCGTACAGCGCCGGTTCAGAGATCCCCGCCATGATGGCGGAGGCCGCCGCCGCCAGCGCCGTCTGGCGCAGCTCCGGGTTTTTGGTTTTCCACGCCACCGCCAGCGACGAGCCGCCGAGCGACAGGTTGGCGCCGATTTCTGACGGCATCACCATTCCTTCCTTGCCCGTCTCGGCAATGGTCTGAATGATGGTCGGCGTAAACACACGGTGCATCCCGGTCATCACCAGCAGCGGCCACAGCGCGCCCATGATGGCGACGGAGAGCCAGCCCAGATAGCCGTGAATGGTGTAAACCAGCGCGGAGATGGCGCTACCGATCCAGATCCCCAGAGGCCCAATCAGCACGATGGCGAGCGGGGCGGCAATCAGCACGATCAGCATCGGCTTGAGGAAGTTTTTGGTTACCGCCGGGGTGATGCGATCCACCCAGCGTTCGATGTACGACAGGCACCAGGTCATCACCAGCGCCGGGATCACCGTGTAGGTGTATTTCACCGCCGTCACCGGAATAAAGGCGAACTCAACGTGCTCGCCCTGGGCGGCTTTCGCCATCAGCTCGATAAAGCTCGGGTGGACCAGCACGCCCGCGATGGCGATCGCCAGCGACATGTTGGTTTTGAACTTCACCGCCGCCGAGGCCGCCACCATCAGCGGCAGGAAGAAGAACGCGCCGTCGCCGATGACGGTCAAGATGGTGAGCGTCGGTGCGCCTTTTGACAGCACGCCGGTCATCTCGAGGATCATTGCCAGCAGCTTGACCATCGAGCCGCCGATGATCGCCGGGATCAGCGGGGACATGGTGCCGATCAGCGCGTCGAGGATCCCCGCGCCAATGCGGCGCAGGGTCAGCTTCTGCGGGCCTTCCGGTACGGCAGGCTGCAGGCTGGTTGGCAGCAGGCTCACCACTTCGCGGTACGCCTGTGAAACGGTGTTACCGATAATGACCTGGCACTGGTTGTCGTTGCGCACCACGCCGAGCACGCCGCTAATGCTTTTCAGGCGCGCAGCGTCGGCAAGGCTTTCGTCTTTCAGAACGAAACGCAGACGCGTCATGCAGTGGGTGACGGCGACAATGTTCTCTTTGCCGCCCAGCGCGCTGACAACGTCGTTCGCCAGCGCGGCGTAATTTTTGGCCATCGGATGTGATCCTGTTATCGTTGTGAGAAATGTAGGAAACCGGTTCCACATAATCATCATGAGTTTCTTTGAATGAAACAAGATCGCTTTTTGACCATTTTTTCGTTTCGTGATGCAGATCGCAATGAGGTAGCGAAAGCGTGATTTCACCGCTGCGACAATTTTTTTGCAGTGCAGTACACTGCGTTCCATCAGATTCAGACGGAATAACAACATGACCACGATGCTTGAAGTGGCGAAGCGGGCAGGCGTTTCGAAAGCGACGGTCTCCCGGGTGCTGTCGGGAAATGGCTACGTCAGCCAGGAGACCAAAGACCGGGTTTTTCAGGCCATTGAAGAGAGCGGCTATCGCCCGAATTTGCTGGCGCGCAACCTGGCGACCAAACGTACCCAGACGCTGGGGCTGGTGGTGACCAACACCCTTTACCACGGCGTCTACTTTAGCGAACTGCTGTTTCACGCCGCGCGCATGACCGAAGAGAAGGGGCGGCAGCTGATCCTCGCGGACGGCAAGCACAGCGCCGACGAGGAGCGCGAGGCTATTCAGTATCTGCTCGACATGCGCTGCGACGCGGTGATCATCTACCCGCGTTTTCTGAGCGTCGAGGAGATGGACGAGATCGTCGAGAAGTGCGAGCAGCCCATTATGGTGCTCAACCGCCGCCTGCGGAAAAACAGCAGCCACTGCGTCTGGTCCGATCATAAAGCCTCCAGCCAGGAGGCGGTGTCACAGCTGATTGCGAAGGGGCACCGGGAGATCGCGTTTATTACCGGCTCGCTGGATTCCCCCACCGGGGTTGAGCGTCTCTCCGGCTACCGGGACGCGCTGGCGCAGCACGGTATTCCGCTGCGCGAGGGGCTGATTGCGCAGGGGAAGTGGAGCCCGGCCAGCGGCGCGGCGGCGGTTTCCGAACTGCTTGCTCGCGGCGAACGCTTTACGGCGCTGGTGGCGAGTAATGACGACATGGCAATCGGCGCCATGAAGCAGCTGCACGACAGCGGCGTGGCCGCACCGGACGCGGTGTCGGTGATCGGTTTTGACGATGTGGCCATCGCGCCCTACATCGTACCGTCGCTTTCCAGCGTGCGTATTCCGGTGACGGAGATGATCAAGGAGACCATCAGCCGCCTGATCTTCATGCTCGACGGCGGAGAGTTTAAATATCAGCAAACCTTTTCCGGCGAGCTGGTGCTGCGCGACTCCGTTATTGACGGCCCGCACCGCTGATGTCGACAGCTGTCATCGTCATAAGTGACGATGACAGCGCCGCCGTGATGTTTAAACTCATATAAAATCAATAAGTTAATTATTGGCACGGTTTATGAATATCTCCGGGCATAACTGTAATGCTGGAGAAGCAGATGAACCGTTTTATTATGGCCGATGCCAGTAAGTGTATTGGTTGCCGTACCTGTGAAGTGGCGTGCGTGGTTTCCCATCAGGCGGAGCAGGACTGCGCGTCGCTTACCCCTGACACGTTCCTGCCGCGCATCCACGTCATCAAAGGCGTGAATATTTCTACCGCCGCCATCTGTCGCCAGTGCGAAGACGCACCCTGTGCGAACGTCTGCCCGAACGGGGCGATTAAACGCGAGAAAGGCTTTGTGCATGTCATGCAGGAGCGCTGCATTGGCTGCAAAACCTGCGTGGTCGCCTGCCCGTACGGCGCGATGGAGGTGGTTGTCCGTCCGGTGGTACGCAACAGCGGCATGGGGCTGAGCGTACGTGCGGACAAAGCCGAAGCCAACAAATGTGACCTGTGCTACCACCGCGACGCCGGTCCGGCCTGCATGGAAGCCTGCCCGACGCACGCGCTGGTCTGCGTGGATCGCGACAAGCTTGAGCAGATGAGCGCCGAAAAGCGCCGTCGTGCGGCGTTCGACACGTCGTCATCGCTGCTGTTCTGATCCGCCATGAGCAGCAACGGCGTACAGCTGCGCGTGCGCGGCAAGGTGCAGGGCGTAGGGTTTCGTCCCTTCGTCTGGCAGCTGGCGCAGGCGCTTCAGTTGAGCGGTGACGTCTGCAATGACGGGAAGGGCGTGCTGGTGCGCCTCGCGGGTAATGGGGGGGCCTTTACCGCGAGGCTGCATCAGGACTGCCCACCGCTGGCACGCATTGACCACGTTGAAACGCAGCCGTTTACCTGGGCGCACCTGCCGGAGGACTTTACCATCCGCCACAGCGCGGGCGGGGCGATGGACACGCAGATTGTCCCCGATGCCGCGACCTGTCCGGCGTGTCTGGCTGAAATGCGCGACCCCGGCGAGCGCCGTTACCGCTACCCGTTTATCAACTGCACCCACTGCGGGCCGCGGTTTACCATTATCCGCGCCATGCCCTATGACCGTCCGGCCACGTCGATGGCCGCATTTCCCCTCTGCGTGCCGTGCGAGAAGGAATACCGCAATCCTGCCGATCGACGTTTTCACGCCCAGCCGGTGGCCTGCCCGGACTGCGGGCCCGCGCTGGAATGGCGTGCGGGCGACGCTCTTGCCACCCGCGAAGCGGCACTGCGTGCGGCGGTAGAGATGCTGAAAAGCGGCGGCATAGTCGCGGTTAAAGGGCTGGGCGGTTTTCACCTCGTCTGTGATGCGCAAGACCCGCAGGCGATACTGAAATTGCGGTCACGCAAGCAGCGCCCGTCGAAGCCGCTGGCGGTGATGATCCCGCAGGCGGATAAGCTGCCTGAGTCGATTCAGACGCTGCTCGGCTCACCCGCTGCACCCATCGTGCTCACGCCAAAAGCCTGGCTGCCTGACTTCCCTGAGGCTATTGCGCCGGGTCTGGATAGCGTGGGCGTCATGCTGCCCGCTAATCCGCTACAGCATCTTCTGATGATGGACTGCCGGCGCCCGCTGGTGATGACCTCCGGCAACCTCAGCGGCAGGCCGCCTGCCATCAGTAATCAACAGGCGCTGGATGAACTGGGCAACATTGCGGACGGCTTTCTGCTGCACAATCGCGATATTCTTCAACGGATGGACGATTCGGTGATGGATCGGGACGGCACGATGCTGCGCCGGGCGCGCGGTTTTGTGCCGGATGCCATCACGTTGCCTGCGGGTTTCGAGAATATCCCCGCCATGCTATGCACCGGCGCGGAGATGAAAAACACCTTCTGCCTGGTGCGTGGCAGCCAGGCGGTGCTGAGCCAGCATTTTGGCGATCTCGGTGACGAGGGGGTCGAAGCGCAGTGGCGCGCCGCGCTCTCGACGATGCAGGACATCTACGCCTTCCAGCCTGAGCGCGTGGTGTGCGACGCCCATCCGGGCTATCGCACGCAACAATGGGCGCAGGCGCAGGAGCTGCCGGTCGAAACCGTGCTCCATCATCACGCCCACGCGGCGGCGTGCCTGGCGGAGAACGGCTGGCCGCGTGAGGGCGGAGACGTTATCGCCCTGACGCTGGACGGGATCGGCATGGGCGAGAACGGCGCGCTGTGGGGCGGGGAGTGCCTGCGGGTCAACTATCTCACGTGCGAACGTCTGGGCGGGCTGCCTGCCGTTGCGCTGCCGGGGGGCGATCTGGCGGCGCGGCAGCCGTGGCGCAATCTGCTCGCCCACTGCCTGGCGTTTGTCCCTGACTGGCAGCAGTACCCGGAAACGCGCGCGGTACAGCGCCAGAACTGGCCGCTGCTGGCGACGGCGATAGGGCGCGGCATCAACGCGCCGCGTGCCTCATCCTGTGGTCGCCTGTTTGATGCCGTTGCCTGCGCGCTCGGTATCGACGCCCAATCCTGGGAGGGTGAAGCCGCCTGCAGGCTGGAAGAGCTGGCCTCGCGGTGCGTGGGCGTCGACCATCCGGTGACGCTGGATACGGTTAACCTCGCGCTTTTCTGGCAGCAGTGGCTGGCCTGGCAGGCCGAGCCGTGCGAGCGCGCGTGGGCGTTTCACGACGCGCTGGCTAAAGGGCTGGCAGAACTCGCCGCGCTCCATGCCCGACGCTTATCGCTGTCGACAATCTGCCTCAGCGGCGGCGTGTTGCACAACCGTCTGCTGCGCGCGCGCCTGCGTCATTATCTTTCTGACTTTACGCTTCTTTTTCCTTCGCGCCTGCCCGCAGGTGACGGAGCGATCTCCTTCGGGCAGGCGGCGATCGCCGCTGCCCGGTCATGTTCACAAAGGATTTAAAATGTTACGACTCTTACGCAATGAACCTCGCGCCGCGCTTCTGCTGCTGGCTCTGGTAATGGCAAACCTGCTGGCCTGGGGATGGGCATGGCACGCCTTTAGCGGCAGCACGGCGCTGATGGCCGCCAGCCTGCTGGCGTGGTGCTACGGGCTGCGTCACGCGGTGGATGCCGATCACATCGCGGCCATTGATACCGTGACGCGTAAGATGATGCAGCAGGGCAAACGCCCGTCCGGCGTGGGGGCGTGGTTCTCGCTGGGGCACTCCACCATTGTGGTGCTGGCCTCGATTGCCATCGCCGCTACCGCGACGGCGTTTCAGAAAAACATGGAATGGTTCCACGAAACCGGCAGCCTGATTGGCACCGCCGTTTCCGCCACCTTCCTGCTGGCGATGGCGCTGGTAAACATGGTGATCCTGCGCGGCGTCTGGCGCAGTTTTCAGGCGCTGAAACACGGCAGGCCCGTGCAGGGCGACATCACGCTGCCTGCGCAGGGCGGCGTCATGAACTGGCTGTTTGGCAAAACCTTCCGCCTGGTGAATAAAAGCTGGCAGATGTACCTGGTCGGTTTCCTGTTTGGCCTCGGCTTTGATACGGCCACCGAGATTGGCGTGCTGGGGATCTCTGCCGCCAGCGCCTCCAGCGGAATGTCGGTGTGGTCAATCATGGTCTTCCCGGCGCTCTTCGCCAGCGGCATGGCGCTGGTGGATACCCTCGACAACCTGCTGATGGTCGGTGCCTACGGCTGGGCGTTTAACAAGCCGCAGCGCAAGCTCTACTACAACATGACCATCACCGGCACCTCCGTGGTGGTGGCGCTGTTTATCGGCGGGCTGGAAGCGCTGGGTCTGCTGATGGACAAATTCGCCCTCAGCGGCGGCGTCTGGGATCTGATTGGCGCGGTCAACGACAACCTGGGCAACGCCGGGTTTGTGGTGGTCGGGCTGTTCGTTGCCTGCTGGCTGATCTCCATGGTCAACTACCGCTGGCGCGGCTACGACGCGCTGGTTGTGCGCTCCTGAGCCGGCGGCAGCCAGGCGCGGGTAAAATCAAGCCAGCCGCTGGCGGTCAGCACAATGTCCTGCACGTTTTCCAGGGTGTTAAGACGATAGCGGTAGTGGAACAGCGGCGTACAGGCGCCGCTTTCCAGCAGGTGCTGAAAGAAGGCGGGCAGGTGTTTTCGCAGGCTTTCTTCGCTTTCGCAGTACGCCATCAGCGCCTGCTTCGCTTTTAGCCGGGCGGTCTGCCCCAGCGCGGCGGCCCATGCGGGCTCTTCGGTAAACCACTCTGCCAGCGCGAATTCCGCGGCTTCACCCGCCAGATAATCCCCCAGTAAAATATCCCCCTGCGCCAGCGCGTCGGGGGCATGCCACGCCTCGCGGTCCTTCCGCTGGATGTTAACGCTACAGCCGCGCTTTTTCAGGCGCGTTTGCAGCATGCTGGCCAGATCGCACAGCCCGGGCGTGTCGTAACAGATCAGAGAAAGGGCCGCGGGGAGCGCCACGTCGGAGGCATCCGCAAACGCGGGCGTAGTGATGCCGGGCAGGATTTCCGTGCGGGTATCGACATCCTCCCTGCGGAGATGCTGCTGGTTAATATGCTGAATTTCCTGACGAAGCCAGGCGGCCAGCGGGTGCGGAAGCCCGGCATTCATCATCAGCCAGGCAAACCCGCCGCTGGTGGAGGTGACGGACTCCCGGGCATTTTCGCCTTTACCCACGGTGATCCACGCCGATTTTTCCGCCTCGCTGCGGGTTCGCCAGAACTCAATCGCATGCAGCAGCGGGTGTGCTGCAAAGTACCAGGGCTGGCGCTCAAGGCGCAGGTAGTGCGAGTGGTGATGGGCGATAGCAAAGGGACCCGCGCCGATAGTCGGCTGCTGCGGATGCGGCAGTCGACAGGCGTGATGCGCGAGACGATGCGCCAGCATGGCATCGGGCGCGTTCAGCGCAATCTCCAGACACCAGGGGGCGACAAGCGACACCGTTTGAACGTGCGCGAGCCCCGCGCCGCGCGCCGGATCGGCCAGCATCTGCTGCATCGCGCTGAGAACATCTTCATCGCTGATGGCCTGCCCGTTATGCCAGTGCGCGCCGCTGCGCAGGTAAAAGCGCCAGCGACGTTTGTCGTCACGGGTATCCCAGTGGTGGGCTAAATCCGCTACCGGCTGCGGGTGGCCGGGCGCGTAGCGCGTCAGCCCCGCGTGAACCGCGCAGATAATATGCTGTTCGGCGCGGCGGCGCTGAAGGGCGGGATGCAGCGAGGTCAGCGGGCGATACCACGGAATGCGCAGCGTCGGCTGATGCTTAAGCCATTTGCCGCCTAAAAATGGGGTGATGATGTGGTGCAGGCTGGCCGGATCGCCATCGGCCAGCTGCAGCGCGCTCTGGTAATCCCCTTTTTCCAGACAGGCGTGCATCAGCGGCGCGCTCAGTTCGCTGGTGGTGGTCAGGCAGTGCAGGGTGGCACGGTGCCCGCGACCCGGCTGCGCGTCCCAGCTTAGCCAGCCGCTTTGCGCGAGCTGGCGTAGCAGGGTGCGAGCATGACGTTCGCTGCACAGCGCAACCTCCGCGACTTCGGCAATGGTCGTGGACGCAGGCGTTACGCCGTAGTGCTGATAAAGCCGTTGATACTGACGGATTTTCTGAAGCTGGCGCATCGCGGCATACCGATGAAAAAGGGATGCTGAGAGTGTAGGATTTTTTTGCGGAAGAAAAAGTGCTGGTTTACGTAAAGTGTTCCGGTTTTTAGCCCGGCGGCGCTACGCTTGCGCGGGCCTACGGGCTTTGTAGGCTGGGTAAGCGTAGCGCCACCCGGCAATTACCGCTCAGGTTCACTGACCGGCATCATCAACTCGCGCAAACGCTCAATGCGCGCCTCCGGGCTCAAATAAAGCCAGCGAAATAAAATGTGTTCCGCATGCTTCGCTTCTTTGAAATAGCGAGAAAGATAATTGAGTTCTTTATGAAAAGTCGCCATGATTTGTCTCCGGCTGATTAATACCTTTTCAGACTAAGCCGGATGCGAATAATAAAACAGGGTGATGTTTTTAAGCTGTTCCGCATTTAAGTATTAATGGAAATAATAAATAAGGGATTGATAGCGATGATATACCTGCTTTGCATTTATTTGATGAATAGAATGCGTAAAAAAAAAGCCCCGGGACATCGGGGCGGTGGATAATTAAATCCAAAGGTTAAGTAAGCGTGGCCGTGCTGTAGGCCGGGTAAGCAAAGCGCCACCCGGCAAAAAGAGGGTTAAGCAGGTAACAATTTCAGCAGCGCGAAAGCCTCCTTCATCCGGTCCTCACTGACGACAAAGGCCCGTATCTGTCCCTCGTTGTCCGCGCCGCGCGCGACCATTCCCTGCGGTTCGAGGGTAATTTTCCAGTTCAGGTCCTGACGCTGCGTTTCACCGGCAAGATGCAGCGGTAATTCCGGCGTTTTGACTTTAACCAGCATGGCGGGTAATTTCAGCGGCGCGCTGCCGCCGAGCAGGTTTTTCGCCAGATACATCGCGCTTAATTGAATCGGCTGTAAAAAGGGCAGCACCTGACCGTTAATTTCCGCGCAGTCACCTAACGCGTAAATATCGGGCTGGCTGGTTTGCAGATAGCTATTTACCTTCACGCCGCGGCCTGTTTCAGCGCCTGCGCGATGCGCCAGCGCGGTTTCCGGGCGCAGCCCCGTCGCCGCGATAACCGCATCCACCTCAACGCTGCGGCTGCGGTCGAGCGTGGCACGAATGCCGCCATCGGTTTTGCTCAGACTCAGCAGTTGCGATTTGAGCAGCAGATGCACCCCCATGTCGGTCAGACGATGCTGTAAGCGACTGCTTACCTCTGCGGGCATCAGCGACGACAGGATGCTCGCCGCATGGTCGACCAGGGTGACGGATTTGCCCGCCCGGCAGAAATCCATCGCCAGCTCGGTGCCTATCAGCCCGCCGCCGACAATCATCACGCGCTGCGCGTCGCGAAGCGCCGTTTCGCTGGCCTGGTACTCCTGCTGGCTGTTGAGGGTGAGCATCAGCTCGCGGCCCTCAATCGGCGGTACGAACGCAGAGGCACCCGTGGCGAGCACCAGCCTGTCGTACTGCCAGGTCTTCTCTTTTGCTTTCACCACGCGGGCGGCAGCGTCGATGTCGGTGACCCAGGTGTACGGGAACAGACGCAGGTTAAACTGCTCTGCGAACTCCCCCGCCGTCTGGCGGGTGAGGTCTTCGGCGCGCTGATTCTGGCTAATAACGTGGCTTAGATCGGGCTTGTTGTACTCGTCCATGCTGTCGGCGGCAATCACCGTCAGCGGCACGCTGGCATCCTGCTTGCGGATGTTTTTCACCAGCTGGCGGGCGGCAAAGCCCGAGCCGATGATGACGATACCGTTGCTCATTTTGCCTCCGTACCCAGTTCGTCAAAGACGTCTTTTCCGAGGGAACATTCCGGGCAAAGGAAGTTGTCCGGCACGTCGCGCCACGGCGTGCCCGGAGCAACATCCTGCAGCGGTTCGCCCAGCTCAGGATCGTAAATCCACTGGCAGACGCTGCACTGCATGCGCGGGCCGAGATCGGCGGCTGCCGCGGCGGCACAGGCGCAGGCTTCCTGCTGTTCGGATGGTTGTGCCGCTTGCGGAAGGGGGGCGAGCGCCCACTGACGGGCAATGTCGCGACCGTGCTGGCGGCAGATCTCCAGGGCGTCGATATCCGGACGCCATTTCGCCTTCAGGCTCAGGGACATCTCAAAGCCTGCATCCTGCAGGCGGGTGGAGAGACGGTCTACCGCGCCGCCGCTCCAGCCGTGGGAGCCAAAGGCGCTGGCGCGCTTGTTGCGAAAACGCAGGCCGGTCATCTCTTCTACCAGACCGGCAATTTTCGGCATCATCACGTTGTTCATGGTGGAGGTGCCCACCAGCACGCCCTTAGAGCGGAACACGTTGGTCAGTACCTCGTTCTTATCGCTGCGCGCCACGTTGAAGATTTTCACCGCCACGTTCGGGTCAACTTCGTTGATGCCCTGGGCAATGGCGTCCGCCATCATGCGGGTGTTGTTGGACATGGTGTCGTAGAAAATGGTGATGCGGTCTTCCTGATAGTCCGCCGCCCACTTCAGGTACAGCTCGACGATCTGGGTGGGATTTTCACGCCATACCACGCCGTGGGAGGTGGCAATCATGTCCACCGGCAGGTTGAAGCCGAGGATCTCGGTGATTTTTGGCGTCACCAGGCGGCTGAACGGGGTCAGGATGTTGGCATAGTAGCGCTGGCACTGCTCGAAGAGTTCGGTCTGGTCCACTTCGTCGTTGAACAGGCGCTCGTCGCAGTAGTGCTGGCCGAAGGCGTCGTTGCTGAACAGCACCGCGTCGCCGGTCATGTAGGTCATCATGCTGTCCGGCCAGTGCAGCATCGGGGTTTCCACAAAGATCAGCTGCTTGCCGTTGCCGATATCCAGCGCGTCGCCGGTTTTCACGGTGTGGAAGTTCCACTCCGGATGGTGGTGATGGCCGTTGATCGAGTCGATGGCGTTGGTGGTGCAGTAGATAGGCGTGTTCGGAATGTAAGACATCAGCTCGGTCAGCGCACCGGCGTGATCTTCTTCCGCGTGGTTGATGATGATGTAGTCGATGGCGTCCAGGTCGATTTCACCGCGCAGGTTCTGCACGAACTCGCGGCTGAACTTGTGATCGACCGTATCGATCAGCACGTTTTTTCCTTCGCGGATGAGATAGCTGTTGTAGCTGCTGCCGCGCAGCGTTTTGTATTCCGTCCCGTGGAAATCGCGCACTTCCCAGTCACGTTGACCGACCCAATGAATGTTATTTTTAACCAGAATAGACATAGCAACCTCTACGTAATACAGCATTTTCAAATAAGATGATTTGCTTATATCAAGTTGCGTGCCAACTTTTAATTTGTTGATTTTAATCAATTAATATTTTTATGATCCGTAATGGGTAGTCATTTTGACTATCAAAAAAAGTGTCAATATGACAACATGCATTGTCAAAATGACAGCGAGGTCACTATGAGCTTTTCCGTAGACGTGCTGGCGAAGATCGCCATTGAGCTGCAGACCGGTATCGGCCATCAGGACCGCTTTCAGCGGCTGATCTCCACGCTGCGCCACGTGCTTGAGTGCGATGCGTCCGCGCTGCTGCGCTACGAGGGGCGGCAGTTTATTCCGCTGGCTATCGACGGGCTGGCGAAGGACGTGCTCGGGCGGCGTTTTACCCTTGAGGGCCACCCGCGTCTGGAAACCATCGCCCGCGCGGGTGACGTGGTGCGTTTCCCGGCGGACAGCGACTTGCCCGACCCGTACGACGGGCTGATTCCCGGACAGGAGAGCCTGAAGGTGCACGCCTGTATCGGCCTGCCGCTGTTTGCCGGACAAAACCTGATTGGCGCACTGACCCTCGACGGCCTGTCGCCGGACCAGTTCGACACCTTTAGCGACGAAGAGCTGCGCCTGATTGCCGCCCTGGCCGCCGGGGCGCTGAACAATGCCCTGCTGATTGAACAGCTGGAGAGCCAGAACATTCTTCCCGGCAGCCCGGCGGCGTTTGAGCAGGTAACGCACACGGAGATGATCGGCCTTTCTCCGGGTATGGCGCAGCTCAAAAAAGAGATTGAGATTGTTGCCGCCTCAGATTTAAACGTGCTGATCTTCGGGGAAACTGGCACCGGTAAGGAGCTGGTTGCGAAGTCCATTCACGAAGCCTCGCCGCGCGCGGTGAACCCGCTGGTGTACCTCAACTGCGCCGCGCTGCCGGAAAGCGTGGCGGAAAGCGAGCTGTTTGGTCACGTTAAGGGAGCGTTTACCGGGGCCATCAGCAACCGCAGCGGCAAGTTCGAAATGGCCGATAACGGCACGCTGTTTCTGGATGAAATCGGCGAGCTCTCCCTGTCGCTGCAGGCCAAGCTGCTGCGCGTGCTGCAGTACGGCGACATCCAGCGCGTGGGGGATGACCGCAGTCACAGAGTGGACGTTCGCGTGCTGGCGGCTACCAACCGCGACCTGCGTGAAGCGGTGCTGGCGGGGCAGTTCCGCGCCGACCTGTTTCATCGCCTGAGCGTGTTCCCGCTTACCGTGCCGCCGCTGCGCGATCGCGGGGACGACGTGGTGCTGCTTGCGGGCTTTTTCTGCGAGCAGTGCCGCCTCAGGATGGGGCTTTCCCGCGTGGTGCTGAGCCCGGGGGCACGGTCGCATCTGATGAGCTACGGCTGGCCGGGCAACGTGCGCGAGCTGGAGCACGCGATTCACCGCGCGGTGGTGCTGGCGCGGGCGACGCGTTCGGGTGACGAAGTGGTGATCCACGCCCGGCATTTTGCGCTCCAGGATGAAAGCGCACCGGCTGTTGCGCAGGCTGCGCCAGAGATAGCGAATGAAAATCTGCGTGAAGCCACGGAGGCGTTTCAGCGTCAGAGGATTACCCGCGCGCTGGAGCAGAATAACCGCAGCTGGGCGGCGTGCGCCCGTGCGCTGGAGATGGACGTCGCCAACCTGCACAGGCTGGCGAAGCGTCTGGGACTGAAGGGTTAGATAATTCCGGCCTGATAGAAGTCCTGCAGGTTGATGGCGCCGCACAGCCTGCCGGCATCATCCACCACCGGTGCGGCGGTGATTTTGCGCTTCATCAGCACCTCTTTGGCTTCAATGGCGCGGCTTTCGGCGTTGAGCGTCAGCCCGCCTTTGGTCATGGCGTCCGACACGTTTGTTTCCAGCCTGCCGCCGCCCACCAGCCAGCGGCGCAGGTCGCCGTCGGTGAACACGCCCTTGACGCTCCCGTTGTCATCGCACACCGCAACCAGCCCCAGACCGGTGCGGCTCAGCTCCAGCATCGCGTCCATGACGCTGGTATCGAGTTTGACCTGCGGAATGGCATCGTCGGTGCGCATAAGATGGTGCACTTTATTCAGCAGGCGTGCGCCGAGCGCACCCGCCGGATGCGAACGGGCGAAATCCTCTTCGTTAAAGCCGCGCGCCTGCATCACCGCCATTGCCAGCGCGTCGCCCATCATCAGCGTGTTAACGGTGCTGGAGGTCGGGGCGAGGTGCATCGGACAGGCTTCACGCTCAACGGAAATATCCAGCGTCGCTTTGGCGGCCAGCGCCAGCGGCGAGCGGGATTTGCCGGTCATCGCCAGCAGGGCGACCGATTTTTCCTGCAGGCGCGGAATAATCAGGTCCAGCTCTTTGGCCGAACCGGAGTATGAGATAAACAGCATCACGTCGCGGCTTTCAATCATCCCCAGATCGCCATGCAGCGCCTCTGCCGGATGCACGAAGAACGCCGGGGTACCGGTGCTGGCGAGCGTCGCGGCAATCTTTTTGCCGATATGGCCGGATTTACCGATGCCCGCCACGATCACTTTGCCTTCGCAGTGGATAATGGTGTTGGCGGCGCGGACAAAATCTTCGCCCAGACGTTCCGGCAGGCGGCTGGCTTCCTGCAGTTCCAGCATCAGCGTCTGGCGGCCCGTTTCTAACAGAAAATCACTCATCTCTTTCTCCGGTTACGATCACGTCGATTCCTTTCTCTTCCAGCGCTTTCTTGAACGCCGGATCGATACCCGCGTCGGTAATCAGCTTATCAACGCTTTCAAGGCTACAGACAATGTTGGGGCTTTTGCGGCCAAACTTCGACGAGTCTGCCATCAAAATCACTTCCCGCGCGGCGTTACACATCGCTTTACTGACGCTGAATACCTCGTTGAACGTCGTAACGCCCGCGTTCAGGTCGATGCCGTCGGTGCCCATAAACAGTTTATCAAAGCTGAAGTGCTCGAAGGCATTTTCCGCCAGCTGGCCGTGAAACGACGCCGATTTTTTGCGGAAGGTGCCGCCGGGCATCAGGATGGTCTGCTCGCTGTCGAACTCCGACAGGGCGTTGACGATGTGCAGGCTGTTGGTCATCACCGTGATGTTGTTAAAGCGGCTGAGCAGCGGGATCATCTGCAGGACGGTACTGCCTGCATCCAGAATGATGGAATCGCCATCGTGGATAAATTTTACGGCGGCTTCGGCAATCAGCGCTTTCTGGTGGGTATTGATCAGCGTTTTGTGATCGATAGGCGGGTCGGCTTCGTCTTTATTGAGCACCACGCCGCCGTAGGTTCGAATGACGGCGCCAGAATTTTCGAGCAATACCAGGTCCTTGCGTATTGTCGTGCCGGTGGTGTCAAAGTAGTGGGCCAAATCCTCTACCGAACATTTTCCCTGCTTTTGCAGATGTTCGAGAATGGCCGCCTGCCGCTGACGAGGTTTCATAGGCGCTTCGTTCCTTAGGTTGCGAAATGATAATTTCGCAAGTCTATAGCTTTCACAACGAAATTATCCATGTTTCAGATTAAGCGCTAATGATAGTGCATTCTGACAGAGTGGATCATGGGGAAAGATCACATCAGGCCGTAATTCCTGCAGCGAAATGCCGTTGATTGCCTGGATTTTCACCGGACGGGCGAAGACGGTCATGCCGCGCATGATCAGGGAATCGCACACCTGGTCGTGCTCATCCAGCGCAACGGCGACGACCACGCGCGGTTTGAAGCGTCCGCCGGAACGTCCGACCCCGACGCGACCTTTCTGGCACAGGGCATCAAACGCGCGGTTAAACTGGTGAATCTGCCAGCCGCCAAACGCCATCTGGCACAGCCAGGCGAGGGCGGCGACGGTGATGAGTGCGGTTACCATATCGACTCCTTGTTTTGTTCCCTCTCCCGGTGGGAGAGGGTTAGGGTGAGGGCATCAGGCCGCTCGATCAGAACATGACCTGCCCACCGGTCACGTTGATCGACTGCCCGGTGCAGTACGAGGCTTTCGGGCTGGCGTAAAACAGCAGCATATTCAGCACGTCCTGATAATCGCACCCGCGCTTCAGCGGCACTTTATCGATGTAGTACTGCTCCACTTCCTCAGCCTTGATGCCGAGCTTGGTGGCATACTGCGGCAGCAGGGACTGGAACATCGGCGATTTCAGCAGGTTGCCCAGCATCAGCGAATGCACGGTAATGCCGTACTCGGCCAGATCCAGCGCCAGAGACTGCGTCAGCCCCACGCCGCCAAACTTCGCCGCGCTGTAGCCGGAGTTATGCTTGCTGCCCACTTTCCCTGATTTGGAGTTGATCTGAATGATGCGCCCCTGAACGCCGTCGCGGATCATCAGACGGGAAAACTCGCGGGCGCAGAGGAAATAGCCCACCAGATTCACCTGCAGCGAACGGTCAAAATCCCCCAGTTCGAAATCGCTGATAAAGGCCGCTTTCGCAATCCCCGCGCTGTAGACTAGCAGGTCGGTACGCCCAAAAATCTCGTCCACGCCGCGGGCCAGCGCCATCACGCTCTGCTCGCTGGTGGCGTCGGCACCAAACCCGTACGCCGTCCCTTCACCAAACTCGGTGTTAAGGGTATCCGCCACGCGGGCGGCTTTTTCACTCTGAATGTCCACTACCGCCACGCGGTAACCCTCTGCGGCAAGCCCACGGCAGAGGAACTCGCCTAAGGTTTGTCCTCCACCAATGACAACGGCAACCTGACTCATGTGTTTCTCCTTAATTACGCAACAAATTTTAACGTGCAGCCTGGGGTGACAGCCTGCGGAACCGGGCCCGCCACGTGAACCGTGCCGGGATACTCGGCCTGCGGCTGGCCGTCGAAACGCAGGGTGATGTGGCCCAGCTCGCGCAGGTTTTGCTCGGCCACGTCGCCGACGGCGGTCACGGCATAGCGCGCCTCGCCCAGCTCCAGCTGGCTTCCTGCCTTCAGCTCGCCCTTCAGCTCGCCGTGGCAGTGAATAAAACAAAACTCTTCGATATCCGCCGGGGCGCCTTCGCGGAAGGTGATCAGCATCTGGTCGCTCAGCGCGTCGGCCGCGCTCTGGCCGATGCGGGTAATGGTGGTCTGGTAAATGACGGTCATCGCAGGAACCTCTTATTGATAAATAAAGCCGGAGACAAACCAGGCAATCAGCACCGTCGGCGCGCCCGTCAGAAAGCGGCTGACCAGCACCGACGGCACGCCCACCCGCACGGTGTCCTGGCGCGCTTCGGCCAGCGACAGCCCAACGGGGATGAAATCGCACGCCGCCTGGGCGTTAATGGCAAACAGGGCGGGCAGGGCGAGGTGCGGGGGAATGTTCCCCAGACCAATCTGCACGCCAATCAGCACGCCGATGACCTGGGCAATCACCGCGCCCGGGCCGAGGAACGGCGACAGCAGCGGGAAGGAGCAGATCAGCGCCAGCGTCACCAGCCCGAACGGGTGGCTGGCGAGCGGGGCGAGGCCGTGGGCAATCCAGTCGCCCAGGCCGGACGCCATGATGATGCCGATCAGCGCCGAGACGAACGCCATAAACGGCAGGATAGTTTTCAGCACCGTGTCGATGGTGTCGCGTCCGGACTGGAACAGCACCGCCACGGCGGAACCCATGCCCATCCCGACCTTCGCCAGCAGGCCGCCGCTCTGCTCGGTGATTTTCTTGCTGGTGTCGTACTCGCGCGGGGCCGCTTTTTGCGGCGCGGGAGTCCCGTTCACCAGCGTGATGTTGTCCTCCTTCACGCCTGAGACATAAATGTCCTCAAGGATGTACTGCGCCAGCGGGCCGGATTTTCCGGTGGAGTGAATATTCACCGTCGGAATGCGGCGCTTCGGATAGATGCCGCAGCGCAGCGTGCCGCCGCAGTCGATCACCGCCACGCCGATTTCCGCTTCCGGCGGCTCGCCTTCCTTGAAGCCGTCGACCGCTTCCCAGCCGGTCAGCTCGCGCAGCCTGTCGACGATCGCCGGGCGCGTCCCTGCGGTGATGTAGACGATCTTTTTGCCTTCGGTGGCGTCGAACTCCAGCGGGCCGCCCCAGCCGCCCGCGCCTTTCTCAATGCGGATCCGGTTCATGCTGTGGCTCCTGAAAGATGGACTTTCTGTTCAAGCTGGATGCCCATTTTTTTCTCAAAAATGGCGGTGGTGAGGTCGGTCACCCAGCCGCGGAAGAAGTTGGTGACCAGGCCGACCAGCAGATAGCTCACCGCCAGCGGGCCGAGCGGCAGGCCAAGGGTGGTGAGGCCGCTGGCGATCCCGAGATAGACAAACAGTTCGCCGGGGTTGATGTGCGGGAACAGGCCGTTCATGGAATGGCAGCTGTAGGAGGCGGCGGCGTAGTAGCTCGGCTTGTACTTTTCCGGCATGAAGCGACCGAGGCTTAAGGTCATCGGGTTACAGAACACGAAGGTACCGATGAACGGCAGTACCAGGTAGCGGGACAGCGGATTCCCGGCACAGCGCTGGGCGAAGCGTTCAATGCGCTGCTGGCCGATAAAGTTGATCAGCGCGTTCATGATCACCAGCAGGCTGATCAGCAGGGGCAGGATCCCGGTCACCATGCCGGTGAACACTTCTCCGCCTTTCTGAAACAGCCCGATGAACCACTCGGCGCCGTGGGTGATGGTTTCTATCATTCTTCTCTCCTGTGGGGCTTTTTTGTTTTTGTCTGACTGGGCTAATAATAATCACTTTGAAAGGTTTTAAAGTGTTATTTAGATCTCACAATGAAAGAAAAATGGATTATTTTGAAAGTTTATTGGTGGGGTGAATGATTTTCGGTGGAAAAAAGCGCGGATTTGCGTGGGGGAGGTGCGTACCGCTTCCTTGAGGTGTTGCGGATGCTTTACCATACTGGGTTCTTATCGAACCCGTTAAATGGATGTCTCATGTTCAAGCGTCGTTATGCAGCGCTGTTGCCTGCGCTTATTCTGCTGTCTGCCTGTAGTAGCAAACCTAAGACCGAAGCCGTTCAGCAAACGGCGGGCGCGCCTTCCGGAGGATTCCTGCTGGAGCCGCAGCACAATATGATGCAGATGGGCGGCGACTTCGCGAATAACCCGGCGGCCGAGCAGTTCATCGATAAAATGGTGAGCAAACACGGCTTTGACAGACAGCAGCTGCACGAAATTTTGTCTCAGGCCAAGCGTCTGGACTACGTGCTGCGCCTGATGGACCGTCAGGCGCCGACGGCCCAGGTGCCGAGCGGGCCGAACGGCGCCTGGCTGCGCTATCGCAAACAGTTTATTACCCCGGACAACGTGCAAAACGGCGTGGTGTTCTGGAATCAGTATGAAGATGCCCTCAACCGCGCGTGGCAGGTGTACGGCGTACCGCCGGAAATCATCGTTGGGATTATCGGCGTGGAAACCCGCTGGGGCCGCGTGATGGGTAAAACCCGCATCCTGGACGCGCTGGCGACGCTCTCCTTTAACTACCCGCGCCGCGCGGAGTATTTCTCTTCCGAGCTGGAAACCTTCCTGCTGATGGCACGCAGCGAGCAGGACGATCCGCTCGATCTGAAAGGGTCGTTTGCCGGCGCGATGGGCTACGGCCAGTTTATGCCGTCCTCCTATAAGCAATATGCCGTCGACTTTAACGGTGATGGTCACATCAACCTGTGGGATCCGGTGGATGCCATCGGCAGCGTGGCGAACTACTTCAAAGCGCACGGCTGGACGCCGGGTGGGCAAGTTGCGGTGCAGGCAAACGGCGAGGCGTTTGGTCTGGAAAACGGCTTCAAAACCAAATACAGCGTCGCACAGCTGACGGCGGCAGGCTTAACGCCGACGCAGCCGCTGGGCAATGTTGATCAGGTGAGTCTGCTGCGTCTGGATGTGGGAACCGGTTATCAGTACTGGTACGGCATGCCGAACTTCTACACCATCACCCGCTATAACCACAGCACCCACTATGCGATGGCGGTGTGGCAGCTGGGGCTGGCGGTGTCGCAGGCGCGCGTTCCGGCGGCGTCACCGTTTAGTCAGTAAGCCGCTCCGACGGGTAGGCCGGGTAAGGCAACGCCGCTACCCGGCATGGCTGCACGCACGGTGCGGCCTGATGCCCTCACCCACGGGAGAGGCAAATTCCTCAGAAACATTTCGCCACACTCCCTTTTCAAACCCGCCATTTACATCTTAACTGCCTTTTATTATTGTTATGTTATAACATTTAATGTGGTGTCGACATGTCAACGTCCCTTTTTTCTCTGTCTGCTCTGGTTCGGCTTTTGCTGGCGCTGGTGCTTGTTGTCTTTATCGGGCTGGCCGTGCGCTGGGCGGTGGCATTGCCATGATTGTGATGAATGAACTGGTTGCGGGTTATGAACGCCAGCCCGTTACGCGGCCCCTCTCGGGCACCATTGAACGCGGAAGCATGACCGCCATTATCGGCGCTAACGGCTGCGGGAAATCCACTCTGCTAAAAACGCTGGCGGGGTTTATCCCTCCCGTCAGCGGCGGCTTCCGCTGGCAGGGGAAGCGCCCGGTCATCGGCTGGCTGGCACAGCGTCACGCGCTGGAGGCGCAGTTTCCGCTGACCGTACAGGACGTGGTAAGCATGGGCTGCTGGCCGGGCATTTCGCTTTTTTCCGGGTTTCGTCGCGAAACGCGGCTGCGCATTGCCAGCGCGCTTGAGCGCGTTGGGCTTGAGTCCATGGCGTTATCCACCATCGATGAACTCTCCGGCGGTCAGTTTCAGCGCATGCTCTTTGCCCGCGTCCTGGTGCAGCAGGCGCCGCTGGTGATGCTGGATGAACCCTTTACCGGGGTCGATGAAGCCACCTGCAGCGTGCTGATGGATTTGATGCTGGAGATGTATATGCAGGGGCAAACGCTGCTCGCGGTACTGCACGACAGCGAGCGTGTGTCGCGCCATTTCCCGCAGACGTTACGGCTGGACGCTGACGTCCCCCAGTGGAAAACCGAGCGGGTGAGGGTGGCATGATCTGGCATCTCTTTTTTCAGCCGTTTATTGAGTACGGCTTTATGCGTCGCGCGCTGGTGGTTTGCCTGGCGCTCTCCGTCAGCACTACCGCGCTCGGCGTGTTTCTTCAGTTGCGTCGGATGAGCCTGATGGGCGACGCCCTTTCTCACGCCATTTTGCCGGGTGTCGCCGTGGGGTATTTGCTCAGCGGGATGTCGCTGCTGGCGATGAGTATTGGCGGTTTTATCGCGGGAATTACCGTGGCGCTGCTGGCCGGTCTGGTCAGTCGACGCACGCCGCTGAAAGAAGATGCGAGCTTTGCCGGGTTTTATCTTGGCTCGCTGGCGCTGGGGGTCACGCTGGTGTCGCTGCGCGGGTCAAATGTCGATCTGCTGCATCTGCTGTTTGGCTCCATCCTCGCCGTGGACAACGACGCCGCGCTGTTTGTCACGGGCGTTTGTATGTTCACCCTTATTACGCTGGCGCTGTTTTATCGCGGGCTGGTTACAGAAGCGTTTGATACCGCCTGGCTACAGGTGAACGCCCGCTGGCTGCCTGGCCTGCTGCACGGACTGTTTCTGGCGCTGCTGGTGCTTAACCTGGTGGCCGGTTTTCAGGTGCTCGGCACGCTGATGGCCGTCGGGCTGATGATGCTTCCGGCCGTGGCGGCACGCTGCTGGGTGCGCACGTTACCTGCCTTACTCCTGATGGCGGGTATCAGCGGTATTTTCTGCGCATGGCTGGGGTTGAGCCTCTCCTGGGCGATGAGTCTACCGGCCGGGCCATCCATCGTGCTCACCGCCAGCGCGCTGTTCTTTATTTCCATTTTACTGGGTACGCGAAGCAGGCTCGCTGGCAGTCTGCGCGCGCTTTTTTAACGCAAGGGGAAACGATGAAACGTACAGGATTTGTAGTGGCGCTCGCGCTGGGGATGATGTCGCACGGCGTGATGGCGAAAACGCTGAATGTGGTCACCAGCTTTTCGATACTGGGGGATATCACGCAGGAGGTAGGCGGTGACCATGTGAAGGTGACGACGCTGGTCGGGCCGGACGGCGATCCGCATACCTTTGAACCGTCGCCGAAAGACAGCGCGGCCCTGAGCAAGGCTGATGTGGTGGTGGTGAACGGCCTGGGGCTGGAAGGCTGGCTTGACCGTCTGGTAAAAGCCTCCGGATTTAAGGGGCAGCTGGTGGTGGCTTCAGCCGGGGTGAAAACCCACACCCTGGAAGAGGACGGCAAAACCGTCACCGATCCGCACGCGTGGAACAGCGCGGCGAACGGGGCGCGCTATGCGCAAAATATCCTGAACGGGCTGGTGAAAGCCGATCCGGATGATAAAGCCGCGCTGGAAGCCTCCGGTAAACCGTATATCGCGCAGCTTAGCCAGCTGGATAACTGGGCCAAAACGCGCTTTAGCCAGATCCCGCCGGCGAAGCGTAAAGTGCTGACCAGCCATGACGCTTTCGGCTATTTCAGCCGCGCCTACGGCGTGACGTTCATGGCGCCGCAGGGGCTGTCGTCTGAGAGCGAAGCCAGCGCGGCGCAGGTCGCTGAGATTATCAATCAGATTAAAGCCGACGGCGTGAAAACCTGGTTTATGGAAAATCAGCTCGATCCGCGTCTGGTTAAGCAGATTGCGTCGGCGACGGGCGCGCAGCCTGGGGGCGAGCTTTACCCCGAAGCGCTGTCGGCAAAAGGTGGGGCGGCAGACACCTACGTTAAGGCGTTTCGCCACAATGTGAACACCCTCGCTGAGAGCATGAAATAACCTTTCCACCGCCGGTGCGTCCGTACCGGCTTTTTTCTGAAGCCCCCTCGTAAAACCTGAAGTGCATCCCCACATCTGACGAGAAAGTGCTATCTTGTGCTGCACGTTTTTCTGATGCCTGGAGCGAGAATGACTGACCATGAATTGATGCAGCTTAGCGAGATCGTTGGCCTTGCGCTGAAGCAGCGTGGCGCGACAATCACCACTGCGGAATCCTGTACCGGCGGCTGGGTGGCGAAAGCGATTACCGATATTGCCGGCAGTTCCGCCTGGTTTGAACGCGGTTTTGTGACCTACAGTAACGAAGCTAAAGCACAGATGATTGGCGTGCGCGAATCCACGCTTGAACAGCATGGCGCGGTCAGCGAACCGGTGGTGATCGAGATGGCCATTGGTGCGCTCAAAGAGGCACGCGCAGATTACGCGATTTCCATTAGCGGCATTGCGGGCCCGGACGGCGGCAGCGACGTGAAGCCTGTCGGCACCGTCTGGTTTGGGTTCGCCACCTCCAAAGGGGAAGGGATCACCCGCCGGGAGTGCTTCAGCGGCGATCGCGAAAGCGTGCGTCGTCAGGCAACCGTTTATGCGTTAAAAACGCTCTGGCAACAATTTCTACAAAACACTTGATACTGTATGACCATACAGTATAATTGCACCAACAGAACAGAAATCCACGGTGAAGCACAGTCGCTTCTCCCGGCATGACAGGAGTAATAATGGCTATCGACGAAAACAAACAGAAAGCGTTGGCGGCAGCACTGGGCCAGATCGAAAAGCAATTCGGTAAAGGCTCCATCATGCGCCTGGGTGAAGACCGTTCCATGGATGTGGAAACCATCTCCACCGGTTCGCTTTCTCTGGATATCGCGCTGGGCGCTGGCGGTCTGCCTATGGGCCGTATCGTAGAAATCTACGGGCCAGAGTCCTCCGGTAAAACCACCCTGACGCTGCAGGTGATTGCCGCGGCACAGCGCGAAGGTAAAACCTGTGCGTTTATCGATGCCGAGCACGCGCTGGATCCTGTTTATGCCCGCAAGCTGGGCGTGGATATTGACAACCTGCTGTGTTCTCAGCCGGACACCGGTGAGCAGGCGCTGGAAATTTGTGACGCGCTGGCGCGTTCTGGTGCTGTTGACGTTATCGTGGTCGACTCCGTTGCCGCACTGACGCCAAAAGCCGAAATCGAAGGCGAAATCGGTGACTCTCACATGGGCCTCGCGGCACGTATGATGAGCCAGGCGATGCGTAAGCTGGCGGGTAACCTGAAGCAGTCCAACACGCTGCTGATCTTCATCAACCAGATCCGTATGAAAATTGGTGTGATGTTCGGTAACCCGGAAACCACTACCGGTGGTAACGCACTGAAATTCTACGCCTCTGTCCGTCTGGATATCCGCCGTATCGGCGCGGTGAAAGAGGGCGAGAACGTGGTGGGTAGCGAGACCCGCGTGAAGGTTGTGAAGAACAAAATCGCCGCGCCGTTCAAACAGGCTGAGTTCCAGATCCTCTACGGCGAAGGGATCAACTTCCTCGGCGAGCTGGTTGACCTGGGCGTGAAAGAGAAGCTGATTGAAAAAGCGGGCGCCTGGTACAGCTACAACGGTGACAAGATTGGTCAGGGTAAAGCGAACGCGATCTCCTGGCTGAAAGAGAACCCGGCTGCGGCGAAAGAGATTGAGAAGAAGGTGCGTGAGCTTCTGCTGAACAACCAGGACTCCAAACCTGATTTCGTGGTGGATGCCGCGGATGCTGAAGAAACTAACGAAGACTTTTAATTCTTTCGTTTAAAAATGAAGGGCTGCTGATGCGGCCCTTTTTGCATTTCTGAATCAGCAGGTTTTTTATGAGTGAACCGACAACACGTCGACCCGCGTATGCACGCTTACTGGACCGCGCGGTGCGCATCCTGGCCGTGCGTGATCACAGTGAACAGGAGTTGCGGCGAAAACTGTCGGCTCCGGTGATGAGTAAAAACGGGCCGGAAGAGATTGATGCCACCGCGGAAGATTATGACCGCGTGATTGCCTGGTGCTATGAGCATCGTTATCTCGATGACGAGCGTTTCGCCTCGCGGTTTCTCGCCAGCCGCGGCCGCAAAGGATATGGGCCCGCACGCATCCGGCAGGAGCTGAACCAGAAAGGGGTGGCCCGGGAATCCATCGAAAAAGCGATGCGCGAATGCGATATTGACTGGTGCGAGCTGGCCAGGGAACAGGCGATACGTAAATACCGCGAACCGCTGCCGCGTGAATTTTCAGAAAAAGTCAAAATCCAGCGCTTTTTGCTCTACCGCGGCTTTCTGATGGAAGATATTCAGGATATCTGGCGTAATTTTGCCGATTGAACGCATGCGGGATTTTACTTCCCACCCAAGAAAACTTATCTTATTCCCACTTTTTCCAGTAGCTGGTCTGTCCAACGGTTTACCGATACAGGCTGGCTACGACATTTCGTTAGCTTGATTTCAGGATAATTATGAGCAAGAGCACCGCTGAGATCCGTCAGGCGTTTCTCGATTTTTTCCATAGTAAGGGACACCAGGTTGTTGCCAGCAGCTCCCTGGTACCGAACAACGATCCGACTCTGCTGTTTACCAACGCCGGGATGAACCAGTTCAAGGATGTGTTCCTTGGTCTCGACAAGCGTAATTATTCCCGCGCCACAACCTCACAGCGTTGCGTGCGTGCGGGCGGTAAACACAACGACCTGGAAAACGTCGGTTACACCGCGCGTCACCATACGTTCTTCGAAATGCTGGGTAACTTCAGCTTCGGCGACTACTTCAAACACGATGCTATTCAATATGCGTGGGAACTGTTGACCGGTGAAAACTGGTTCAACCTGCCGAAAGAGCGTCTGTGGGTTACCGTCTATGAAACCGATGACGAAGCCTACGAAATCTGGGAAAAAGAAGTCGGGATCCCGCGCGAGCGTATTATTCGCATCGGTGATAACAAAGGCGCGCCATACGCGTCTGATAACTTCTGGCAGATGGGTGATACCGGCCCTTGCGGTCCGTGCACCGAGATCTTCTACGATCACGGCGACCACATCTGGGGCGGCCCTCCAGGTAGCCCGGAAGAAGACGGCGATCGCTACATTGAGATCTGGAACATCGTGTTCATGCAGTTCAACCGTCAGGCCGACGGTACGATGGAGCCGCTGCCGAAGCCTTCCGTTGATACCGGTATGGGCCTGGAGCGTATTGCCGCGGTTCTGCAGCACGTTAACTCCAACTATGACATCGATCTGTTCAGCACGCTGATCAAGTCCGTCGCGGAAGTGACCGGCGCGACCGACCTCAGCAACAAATCTCTGCGCGTTATCGCGGACCACATTCGTTCCTGTGCGTTCCTGATTGCCGACGGCGTTATCCCGTCGAATGAAAACCGTGGCTACGTGCTGCGTCGTATCATTCGTCGTGCCATCCGTCACGGCAACATGCTGGGCGCGAAGGACACCTTCTTCTATAAACTCGTTGGGCCACTGATTGGCGTGATGGGTGCTGCCGGTGATGAGCTGAAACGCCAGCAGGCGCAGGTAGAGCAGGTTCTGAAAACCGAAGAAGAGCAGTTTGCACGTACACTGGAGCGCGGTCTGGCGCTGCTGGACGAAGAGCTGGCGAAACTTAAGGGCGACACGCTGGATGGCGAAACCGCTTTCCGCCTGTACGACACCTACGGCTTCCCGGTTGACCTGACGGCGGACGTTTGCCGCGAGCGCAACATCAAAGTTGACGAAGCGGGCTTCGAAGCCGCGATGGAAGAGCAGCGTCGTCGTGCGCGTGAATCCAGCGGTTTCGGTGCAGACTACAACGCGATGATCCGCGTTGATAGCGCGTCAGAATTCAAAGGTTATGACGCGCTGGAACTGACCGGCAAAGTGACCGCTCTGTTTGTTGACGGTAAAGCCGTGGACAGCATTAGCGCGGGCCAGGATGCGGTTGTCATTCTGGACAAAACGCCGTTCTACGCGGAGTCCGGCGGCCAGGTTGGTGATAAAGGCGAACTGAAAGGCAACGGTTTCAGCTTCAGCGTCAGCGATACCCAGAAATACGGTCAGGCGATTGGTCACCAGGGCAAACTGGTTTCCGGTTCTCTGAAAGTGGGCGAGGGCGTACAGGCTAACGTGGATGAAGCTCGCCGCGCGCGCATTCGTCTGAACCACTCTGCAACCCACCTGATGCACGCTGCCCTGCGCGACGTACTCGGTACCCACGTTGCACAGAAAGGTTCTCTGGTTAACGATAAAGTGCTGCGTTTCGACTTCTCGCATTTTGAAGCGATGAAACCGTCTGAAATCCGCGCGGTGGAAGATCTGGTGAACGCGCAGATCCGTCGTAACCTGCCAATCGAGACCCACATCATGGAGCTCGAGGACGCGAAGAAAAAAGGTGCGATGGCGCTGTTTGGTGAGAAATATGACGACCGCGTTCGCGTGCTGAGCATGGGCGACTTCTCTACCGAGCTGTGCGGCGGTACGCACGCATCGCGCACCGGTGACATCGGCCTGTTCCGCATTGTTTCCGAGTCGGGTACGGCGGCAGGTGTGCGTCGTATTGAAGCGGTGACCGGTGAAGGTGCGATTGCCAGCCTGCATGCGCAGAGCGATCAGCTGCACGACATCGCGCAGCTGCTGAAAGGCGATAGCCAGAACCTGGGCGAGAAAGTGCGCGTTGCGCTGGATCGCACGCGTCAGTTGGAAAAAGAGCTGCAGCAGCTGAAAGAGCAGGCTGCGGCGCAGGAGAGTGCAAACCTCTCCAGCAAGGCTGTAGACATTAAGGGCGTCAAACTGCTTGTCAGCGATCTGGCGGGCGTTGAGCCTAAGATGCTGCGTACTATGGTCGACGATCTCAAGAACCAGCTTGGTTCTACCGTTATCGTGCTGGCGACAGTGGCAGAAGGTAAGGTTTCTCTGATTGCGGGCGTCTCTAAGGATGTGACCGACCGCGTAAAAGCAGGGGAACTGATTGGTATGGTCGCTCAGCAGGTGGGCGGCAAGGGTGGCGGTCGTCCGGACATGGCGCAAGCCGGTGGTACGGATGCGGCGGCACTTCCTGCGGCATTGGCCAGCGTTGAAAGCTGGGTAAGCGCGAAACTGTAATAACTACAAAGCACAAGCAGACGCCATAGCGGTAACGTTATGGCGTCTTGTTCACTGTGCTATCGATAACGATAAAGTCAGGTTGAGTTTGTGTATATCGGCTAAACTTACGTTTAACAGAATGTGATGCCGTGACTGCTTACACTTTACGTGTTTGTCATCGCTTACTTTTTGGCGTTATATGATGGATAATGCCGGGATACAAGAGACCCGACTCTTTTAATCTTTCAAGGAGCAAAGAATGCTGATTCTGACTCGTCGAGTTGGTGAGACCCTCATGATTGGGGATGAGGTCACCGTGACAGTTTTAGGGGTAAAGGGTAACCAGGTACGTATTGGTGTTAACGCTCCTAAAGAAGTATCTGTCCACCGTGAAGAGATCTACCAGCGTATCCAGGCTGAAAAATCCCAGCAGTCCAGTTACTGATATTGTCGCGTCTCGCTGTCGGGCGAGACGCAACCCTCCTGTCATTTTTCCTGCTCAACGTTACCGTTTAATTTCAAACGCTCTCTTTTTAACCACTCCGTCACCCTAAACTCGCCCTTACGCCGCCATTTCTGCAAAGGTTTTCTGTGAAGATGCCTGCAAAATCCGCTTATAAAACACCCTCTTTGCGGCTTTTACATGCGAATTGCGTGTGATTTGTGCAAACGATAAAAGCTTTTGGAAAATTGTTTGACTTATAAGTCCCAGAAAGTAATATATGCGCCACGCAGCGACGAGAAGCTCTTAACGAGTAACTCGAAGCACTCGAAAGAGGCGTTGTGTGGTGAGGTGGCCGAGAGGCTGAAGGCGCTCCCCTGCTAAGGGAGTATGCGGTCAAAAGCTGCATCCGGGGTTCGAATCCCCGCCTCACCGCCATTTTGCATCCGTAGCTCAGCTGGATAGAGTACTCGGCTACGAACCGAGCGGTCGGAGGTTCGAATCCTCCCGGATGCACCATCTATTACTTCATATTGCTTTAGAAGTGATATGAATATCGAGCAGTACAGTAGTAAATCCCGATGCATCCGTAGCTCAGCTGGATAGAGTACTCGGCTACGAACCGAGCGGTCGGAGGTTCGAATCCTCCCGGATGCACCATTTACTATTTCTGAAAGCAGTACCCTGATGCATCCGTAGCTCAGCTGGATAGAGTACTCGGCTACGAACCGAGCGGTCGGAGGTTCGAATCCTCCCGGATGCACCATATTCTCCGAGATAATAGCCACGCTGTTGTTTCAAGGTCTGCGAGTTAATCGCGAGCACCAGGGAGGATAACGTTGCTTCAGCAACGGCCCGCAGGGCGAGGCGCAGCCGAGTAATCCTCCCGGATGCACCATTATTATTTCTGAAAGTAGTTCCCTGATGCATCCGTAGCTCAGCTGGATAGAGTACTCGGCTACGAACCGAGCGGTCGGAGGTTCGAATCCTCCCGGATGCACCATCTCTTCTGTTATTCCCTTCGATGTTTAGTTCTTAATCACTCTCGTAGTTATCACTTCGCAATCAGCGACAAAAATCACCATTTACGATAAAGTAATGCTTTGTTAATCGTTTAGCGAGAGCACGATGTACGCACAGTATGACGGTTTGATCTTCGATATGGACGGCACTCTCCTGGATACCGAACCCACGCATCGTCAAGCCTGGACTGATGTCCTGGGCCGCTACGGTATGCGTTTCGATCTTCAGGCGATGATTGCCCTCAACGGATCCCCCACCTGGCGTATTGCACAGGCCGTGATTGAACTGAATCAGGCCGATCTCGACCCGCACCTGCTCGCGCGCGAAAAAACCGATGCGGTAAAAGCCATGCTTTTAGATACCGTACGCCCTCTGCCGCTGATTGATGTGGTAAAAGAGTGGCACGGGCGTCGCCCGATGTCGGTCGGAACAGGCAGCGAAAGTGCGATTGCTGAGGCATTACTCAATCATCTTGGCCTGCGCCACTATTTTTCTGCCGTGGTCGCCGCCGATCATGTTAAACATCATAAGCCCGCACCGGACACCTTCCTGCTTTGCGCTGAGTTAATGGGCGTCCCGGCGGCAAAATGTGTCGTGTTTGAAGATGCCGATTTTGGTATCCAGGCCGCGCGTGATGCCGGAATGGATGCGGTGGATGTGCGCTTACTGTGAGTGACGCGCTGTCACTCGCCTCATTATTCGCCAGCAGTTTTTTAAGCGCCACGCTGTTACCGGGAAATTCGGAAGTGGTGCTGGTGGCGATGCTGTTGTCCGGCGTGAGTCAGCCCTGGCTGCTTGTATTAATAGCAACAATGGGTAATAGCCTTGGAGGGCTGACTAACGTTATTCTTGGGCGTTTCTTTCCGCTGCGCGAAAAATCGCGCTGGCAGGAAAAGGCAGTCGGCTGGCTAAAACGCTATGGCGCTGCCACGCTGTTATTAAGCTGGATGCCTGTAATAGGCGATTTACTGTGTCTGCTGGCGGGATGGATGCGCATCTCCTGGGGACCGGTGCTCTTTTTTTTGTGCCTTGGCAAGGCGTTGCGCTATGTTCTCGTGGCGTGGGCAACACTACAGGGTATGACGTGGTGGCACTAATTGGTGGAATGAATACGCGACCTTCAATCGTCAACCATTACAATTATGCTGAGTAACATTACTTTGACAGGCGGGAGGTCAATTTGATCCCGGACGTATCTCAGGCGCTGGCCTGGCTGGAAAACCACCCTCAGGCATTGAAGGGTATTCAGCGTGGTCTTGAGCGTGAAACGCTGCGCGTTAACGCGGACGGTAGCTTAGCGACGACGGGTCACCCGAAGGCGTTAGGCTCGGCGCTGACACATAAATGGATCACAACCGATTTCGCTGAAGCACTGCTGGAGTTCATCACGCCAGTAGAGGGTGATATTGATCATATGCTGACGATCATGCGCGATATCCATCGCTATACCGCGCGCAACATGGGCGACGAACGTATGTGGCCGCTCAGCATGCCGTGCTATATCGAGCAGGGCCAGGAGATTGAGCTGGCGCAGTACGGCACGTCAAATATCGGTCGGCTGAAAACGCTCTATCGCGAAGGGTTGAAAAACCGCTACGGCGCGTTGATGCAGACGATCTCTGGCGTGCATTACAACTTCTCGCTGCCAATGGCTTTCTGGCAGGCGAAATGCGGTGAAACAGATAAAGACGCGATCTCTGAGGGCTATTTCCGCCTGATCCGCAACTATTACCGTTTCGGCTGGGTGATCCCGTATCTGTTTGGTGCCTCCCCGGCGATCTGTTCTTCGTTCCTGCAGGGGAAACCGACCACGCTGCCGTTCGAGAAGACCGAGTGCGGAATGTACTATCTCCCGTACGCGACCTCTCTGCGCCTGAGCGATCTCGGTTATACCAATAAATCGCAAAGCAATCTCGGTATTACGTTTAACGAATTGCACGAATATGTGGCAGGATTGAAGCGGGCGATCAAAACCCCGTCGGAAGAGTACGAGAAAATCGGCCTCGAAAAAGACGGCAAGCGCCTGCAAATCAACAGCAATGTGCTGCAGATTGAAAACGAGCTGTATGCGCCTATTCGTCCTAAGCGCGTAACGCGCAGCGGTGAAACCCCGTCGGATGCGCTTCAGCGCGGTGGGATTGAATACATTGAAGTACGCTCGCTGGATATCAACCCGTTCTCACCGATTGGCGTTGATGAACAGCAGATTCGCTTCCTGGATCTGTTTATGGTCTGGTGCGTGCTGGCGGATGCGCCGGAAATGAGTTCAGACGAACTGCTCTGCACCCGTACAAACTGGAACCGCGTGATTCTGGAAGGGCGTAAACCGGGTCTGACGCTCGGTATCGGCTGCGAAACGGCACAGTTCCCGCTGACCAAAGTCGGCAAAGATCTGTTCCGTGACCTGAAGCGTGTTGCCCGGACAATGGACAGCATCGACGGCGGCGACGCGTATCAACAGATCTGCGATCGGCTGGTGGAAAGTTTTGATAATCCGGAACTGACGTTCTCAGCACGCATTCTGCGTTCTATGATCGATCAGGGCATTGGCGGCACGGGGCGTTCACTCTCAGCGGAGTACCGTGAGATGCTGATGCAGGAGCCGTTAGAAGTGCTGAGCGAAGCGGATTTTGTAGCGGAACGCGATGCGTCCGTTGTGCGTCAGAAAGAAGTTGAAGCGGCGGATACCGAGTCGTTTGAGGCGTTTCTGGCGAAGCAGGCTTAAGCAGAAAAGAAAAAGGCCACATCGCTGTGGCCAAAATATACATCTCTGAATTCAGGGATGATGATAACAAATGCGCGTCTTTCATATACTCAGACGCGCATTCTGTAGAAGAGTTCAGTTTATTTTAAAAAAAATCACTATCGGAGGTGACGTATGCCGTTATTAGATAGCTTTACTGTCGACCATACCCGTATGGAAGCACCTGCAGTTCGCGTGGCGAAGACCATGCACACCCCGCACGGCGACACGATCACCGTCTTCGATCTGCGTTTCTGCGTGCCAAATAAAGAAGTGATGCCAGAGAAAGGCATTCATACCCTGGAGCACCTGTTCGCTGGCTTCATGCGTGACCACCTGAACGGCAACGGCGTTGAGATCATCGATATCTCTCCGATGGGCTGCCGTACCGGTTTCTACATGAGTCTGATTGGTGTGCCTGACGAGAAACGCGTCGCAGATGCGTGGAAAGCGGCGATGGAAGACGTGCTGAAGGTGAAAGAGCAGAACCAGATCCCTGAGCTGAACGTTTACCAGTGCGGTACTTACCAGATGCACTCTCTGGAAGAAGCGCAGGAAATCGCGCGTCACATCATCGAGCGTGATGTTCGCGTGAACAGCAACGAAGAGCTGGCCCTGCCAAAAGAAAAACTGCAGGAACTGCACATCTAGTGCACCTTTTCCCTCTCCCTCAGGGAGAGGGTAGGGTGAGGGTTGTTTAACCCCATGACCACAACCGCAACCTTCTCCTTTACCCATCGTCCCCTCGTTCCGTTTGCCCATGATTATGTTCATGGCGACAGCGAACCGTGGCATGAGCACGACTGCGCGCAGCTGTTGCACACCCTGAGCGGCGTGGTACGGGTGGATACCGCATCGGGCTGTTGGGTAGTTCCTCCCGGTCGCGGCGTCTGGCTGCCGGCGGGGACAGAGCACTCGCTTCGCATCACCGGCAACGTGGCGGCGCGAACGCTGTTCATCGATCCGCTGGCGCGGGCCGATCTCCCCGCAACCTGCCAGATCGTGCAGATCGCGCCGCTGCTGCGCGAGCTGATCCTCGTCTCCCTTGCTTTACCTGAATCGTACTCACCCGGAAGCCGGGATGAACGCGTCTATGAGCTCATTCTCGATGAAATCCGCACTATGCCGGTGCTGCCGTTTCATCTGCCGGAGCCGGAAAGTGAGGCGTTACGTCACCTGTGTCTGCAAATCCGGCAAAACGCGGGGGAAAGCTGGAGCAGCGCGCAGGCCGCGAGCATGACGAACATGAGCGAGCGCACCCTGAACCGCCATTTTCAGCAGCAGACGGGATTAAGCTACGGCGAGTGGTTGAGAAGGGCACGCCTGCTGGAAGCCTTAGTGCGGCTGGCGCAGGGCCAGCCGGTATTGCGCGTGGCGCTGGAGCTGGGTTACGGCAGCCACAGCGCCTTTACGGCGATGTTCCGCCGGGTGATGGGCGTCTCCCCCAGCGATTACTTTAAGAACGACTGACGGCGTTAAGCAGCGCCTGAAGCGACGCGCGCGCCACGTCGCTGTCAATGCCCACGCCCCAGCGGCTGCTGCCGTCCTGGAACAGGCAGCGGATGTAGGCCACCGAGCGGCTGTCGCTGCGTTCACCTAACGTATGCTCGTGATAATCCTTAATCATGAACGGGGCGTTGACCCAGCGGCTTAAGCCCTGAGCTGCGGCGGAGAGCAGACCGTTACCCTGACCTTCCAGCTGACGCGTTCCCCCCTGCGTAGAGATGCTTGCCGTCAAACGCAGCTGGCCGTCCTGCTGGCTGTCGCTGCGGTAGGATTGCAGCGCAAACTGCGGCGTGGCTACCAGGCCGTAGCGGGTGCGGAACAGCTGCCACAGCGCATTCTGCGTCATCTCTTTTCCGTGGCGATCGGTTTCCTGCTGCACGTGCTGGCTGAAATCCTGCTGCAGGGCGCGGGGTAATTTCAGACCGTGATTCTGTTCGATGAGCCACGCGCTGCCGCTTTTCCCCGACTGGCTGTTTACGCGGATCACCGCTTCGTAGGTGCAGCCGATATCCTGCGGATCGACGGGCAGATAGGGCATCTCCCAGCGCTCGCCAGGCCTGCGGGCATCAAAGCCTTTTTTGATCGCGTCCTGGTGCGAGCCGGAGAAGGCGGTATAGGCCAGCCGACCCGCCCACGGATGGCGCGGATGCACCGGCAGCTGGTTGCAGGCTTCCACCACTTCCACCACCCGGTTCATATCGCTAAAGTCCAGATTCGGGCTGACGCCCTGGCTGTAGAGATTCATTGCCAGCGTCACCAGGCAGACGTTGCCCGTGCGCTCCCCGTTGCCAAACAGGCAGCCTTCCACGCGGTCTGCGCCCGCCATTACGGCCAGCTCGGCGCTGGCGACGCCGGTACCGCGGTCGTTATGCGGATGCACGCTGATGCAGACGTCGCGGCGGCGGCTGAAGTGGCGGCAGAAATACTCGATCTGGTCGGCATAGACGTTCGGCGTGCTCACTTCGACGGTGGCCGGTAAGTTGATCACCATGGGCCGTTCGTCGCACGGCTGCCAGATCTCCGCCACGGCTTCACAAATCTCCAGCGCAAATTCCGGTTCGGTAAAGCAGAAGGTTTCCGGGGAATACTCATACTGCCAGCGGGTGTCCGGGTTCTCTTCACACAGCTGACGAATAAGCCGCGTGGAGCGCGTCGCCAGCTCGACGACTTGCGCTTTCTCCATGCCGAACACCAGGCGGCGGAACAGCGGGGCGGTGGCGTTATAGAGATGGACGGTGGCCTGTTTCGCACCGCGCAGGGATTCGAAAGTGCGATGAATAAGATCTTCCCGCGCCTGGGTTAACACCTGAATCGTGACGTCATCCGGGATGCGGTTTTCTTCAATCAGCTGACGAACAAAGTTGAAATCGGTCTGCGAGGCGGAAGGAAAAGCGACCTCGATCTCTTTGAATCCGCAGCCCAGCAGCAGGTCCCAGAACTGCAGCTTGCGTGCGCTGTCCATCGGCTCGGCAAGGGCCTGGTTGCCGTCGCGCAGGTCGGTTGAGAGCCAGCGCGGCGCGCGGGTGATGCGTTGCTCCGGCCAGCGGCGGTCGGGCAGGGAAAGGATCGGATAGGGTTGGTACTTGTCGGCGGGTGTGTTCAGCATGATGCGCTCCTGTTGTCTTTTCACTATCGTGAATTGATTTCAGGCGCGCTGCTTTATCGGAACTGACAATGGCTATCGCATTCTGGACACGGTGCGGTTTTTTGCCGGATGGCGGCTACGCCTTATCCGGCCTACGTTCGTAGGCCCGGTAAGCGCAGCGCCACCGGGCAACTGTCCCAGGACTAGTGCGCACCGCCGCCGCCGCTACCGGCGCCAAACGGCGGTTTAGCAAACCACACCAGTCCCAGCAGGACGATAAAGATCCCTGCCGATATCCAGAAAATCTCGTTGGCCGAGATAATCAGTCCCTGGTTGGTGATCTGCTGGGCAATCCACCCTGACGCCTGCTGCTCCGTCATGCCCATTCCCTGCAGCTGGTTGTACATCTGCTGAGAGTTCGGGTTGAACGGATTCACCGCTTCGGTCAGCTGTGCATGATGCATCGATTCACGGTTCGTCCACAGGGTGGTGGTGATCGACGTACCAATCGAGCCCGCCAGCGTTCGCGTAAAGTTCGACAGGCTCGATGCCGCCGCCATGCGCTCAGGCGGTAAACCGGAAAGCGTGATGGTGGTCAGTGGCATAAAGAAACACGCCACGGCAAAGCCCTGAATAAACTGCGGCCACGCGGAGGCGCCAAAGTCCATTCCCGGTTCGAACGTATACGCGCGCCAGTAGAAGCAGACGGCGTACATGATAAAGCTGAACGTCACCAGCCTGCGCATGTCGAGCTTGTGGGCGAAGCGGCCAATAATCGGCGACAGCAGAACCGGAATCAATCCAACTGGCGCCGAGGCTAAACCTGCCCAGGTTGCGGTGTAGCCGTATACCTCCTGCAACAGCTGCGGCAGCAGTACAATCGCGCCGAAGTAGAGCATGTAGGCGAGGCTGATACACAGACAGCCTATGGTGAAGTTTCGCGACTTAAACAGCGACAGGTCGACTATCGGGTTATCGTCCGTCAGCTCCCAGACAATCAGGAAGCTCAGCGACACCACCGCGACAATCGTCAGGATGATGATCTCCCGGGAGTTGAACCAGTCCAGCTCTTTACCCTGGTCGAGCATGACCTGCAGGCTACCGATGCCGACAACCAGCAGTGCCAGACCAATGGCGTCGATACGCCGCTGTTCCGTCCGGGTTTCTCTTCCGCGCAGCGACTGGAGCGTCAGCATTACCACGATGGCGCCAATCGGTACGTTGATGAAGAAGATCCAGCCCCAGTGATAGTTGTCGCTGATATAGCCGCCCAAGATAGGCCCGCAAATCGGGGCGACAATCACGGTCATCGACCACAGCGCCAGCGCGATGGAGCGCTTGGCGGGCGGGTAGTTGTTCAGCAGTAAGCTCTGCGACAGCGGAATCAGCGGCCCGGCGACAATCCCCTGAATAACGCGGAAGAAGATCAGCATCGTCAGGCTGCTGGACATGCCGCACGCCCAGGAGGCAAGAACGAACAATACCGTCGACCAGAGGAACAGCTTCACTTCACCGACGCGCTTTGCCAGCCAGCCGGTAATCGGAATGGAGATGGCGTTTGCCACCCCAAACGAGGTAATGACCCAGGTCCCCTGGCTCAGCGACGAGCCAAGGTTACCGGCGATGGTCGGGATCGCCACGTTCGCGATGGTGGAGTCCAGCACCTGCATGAATGTCGCCAGCGACAGCGCGATGGTCATAATGACCAGCTGCGCGCCTTCCAGCGGTTTTTGCGGCTTTTGCTGTTGCATAACGCTCACCTTCGGATTAACCGGCGTTTGCCTTCACGATGTCATCGATCAGCTTGTTGACCGGATCGAGGCTAATTTCACGGGCGTTACTTTCATAAGCCGGGCTGCTGCGAACCTGGCTTGCCAGGATCTGACCGTCGCGGTTGGCGGTGTCGACCGTCACCAGCGTAGAGAGGCCGATACGCAGCGGGTGATCCGCCAGCTGTTTGGCATCCAGCTCAATACGCACAGGCAGACGCTGAACCACTTTGATCCAGTTGCCGGTGGCGTTTTGCGCAGGCAGCAGGGAGAAGGCGCTGCCGGTCCCCATATCCAGGCCGACCACTTTACCGGTGTACTTCACGTCGTCGCCGTAGATGTCGCTGACAACCGTCGCGGTCTGGCCGATACGCATATGGGCAAGCTGCGTCTCTTTAAAGTTGGCGTCTACCCACAGATTGTCTGCCGGCACGACCGCCATCAGCGGCGTGGTTGGGCTAATCTGCGCCCCTGGCTGGACGGAACGACGGGAGACGTAGCCGGTCATCGGGCTGACGATTTTGGTACGCTGCAGGGCAAGCCACGCGTTGCGCACTTCGGTCGCCGACTGCTGTACGGCGGGCTGGTTTTCCAGGCTGGTGCCCAGCACCATCGCTTGGTTAGCGTTGTACTGTTGAATGGCCACATCCAGCTGTGCCTGAGCGCTGGCAACGGCATCGCGGGCGTGCTGCAGCTCTTCACGGCCAATCAGGTTAGCCGTGCCGAGCGGTACGCGGCGGTTCAGGTCGCTCTGCGCCTGCGCCAGCGCCGTTTTCTGCACGTCGATGTTGGCCTGCAGCTGCTTGCTGTTGATCATCAGCTGGCGGGTCTGACGGACGCTGGAGGCCAGCGCGGTCTGTGCTTTTTCAAACGCCTGCTGGGCGTCGGTTGGATCGAGGGTCACCAACACATCGCCTTTTTGCACAAAGTCGGTATTGTCAGCCCAGACTTTCGTCACGCTGCCCGACACCTGCGCCATAATTTGTACCTGGTTCCCTGCCACGTACGCGTCGTCAGTCTCTTCAGCATGACGCAGTACTAAAAACCAATAGATCCCATATGCCACGGCAATAATGATAAAGAGCAAGGTCAACAGAAGAAGGGCGCTCTTACGTTTGCCTTTCTTGTTGCCCGGCTGCTGCGGGGTAGTGCTCTCCGCATTTGCGCTCATTGTAGTTCTCCACGATCTTCTTATTTTCACATCGGCTGAGCCGACCTGTTGTCAGAAAGGCCAGCAGTGTGACGTGCTGGCCTGTCGGTTTTCTTATGAATCTGGAATGGTGAGCGTGTCGTCGCGTTAGCGCAGCGCCTCAAGAACGGCGCCGTCTTCATCCATCTGGTCCAGACGGGTGAGCAGCTTGCGAGTGATGTGCTCAAGCTGGTCGCGCTCGGCGGTGCTGAGGGCAGACCAGAGTTTGTGCAGGCAATTGTGCTGAGGTGGCAGCACCTCACGCAGGAACTGGTGACCTTTATCGGTCAGTTGCAGATGCAGGCAGCGGCGATCGTTGTCGCTTTCACGGCGCTCAATCCAGCCACGCTTTTCGAGTTCATCGGCAATACGGGTCGCATTGGTACGGGAGGAGCCCAGCGCGCAGCTCAGTTCGGAAGGCTGAATGCTGTGATTTTCCTGAGACTCCAGCGTAATCAACGCCATAAACAACGTCTCGTTAATCCCTTGAGCTTTCAGCATTTTATTACGGTTTTCCAGTAGCTTACCCTGCATGTGCATGCACAAGCGGGTCAGCAGGATTTCCTGGTACGGGAAGTCCTCATGGCGACTGGCGCGGAATTTAAGCATTTGTTCAATGGGCGTAAACGAACTATCCATTTGGGCATAACCTCATTAATTACAGCCGATATAGTAACGATAGTGACAAATAATGTAAATGAATTATTTGTGCGGTTATATCCGCCAAACTTATGTCACCATCAGAAAGCGCCGGGTAAGTCCGTGACCCGGTGAGCACAGAAAGCGTAGGGTGTGAACCCGCTGAAGAGAGGATGTGAGGACGGGGGTCTGAACTATTCATGCCGATTGTAAATATGTCACCCACATTAAAATTTCTGGGATAAATGATTACGTTTACATTAACAGAGTGAAGGGCCTCTTAACACCCTAAGAGGCCAACGCAATGTAAAACTTAGTGAATTGCATCCTGACGATGGTAGCCGCGCCACCATACTAGCAGGTTAAGGGTAGCGACGATGGCCCCAATCGCACATACCCCAGACCACCCTGCATGCTGCCACGCTGACGCGGAAATGAGCGAACCCGCAGCGCCGCCGATGAAGTAGCTGGTCATGTAACCGGCCGTCAGGCGGTTACGCGCCTCTGGCTTCACGCGATAGATGACGGTTTGATTGGTGATGTGAACGCCCTGCACGGTGAGATCGAGCACCAGGATACCGACGATCAGCGCCAGCACCGAGATGTGTCCGTACCAGATCGCCGCCCAGGAGAGCAGAAGTAAAACCAGCCCTGCGGAGGTGGTCAGGTGGGATTTGCCCTTGTCGGCCAGCCCGCCTGCGGGACGCGCGCCCAGTGCGCCAGCGGCGCCGGCCAGACCGAACAGGCCAATCACCCCTTCGGAATAATTGAACGGCGGCGCGGCCAGCAGAAACGCCATCGACGTCCACAGGATGCTGAAGTTAGCGAAGGTGAAACAGCCCAGCAGGGCGCGGGTGCGTAGAAGCTTGTCCTGGGTGAACAGACTGAAAACGGAGGCCAGCAGCTGAGGATAGTTCAGGTGATTTTCCTGCTTCACCTTTGGCAGCCCGCGCCACAGCGCCAGCGCCATGATGACCATCAGCACGCTCGCCACCCAGTATACGGTGCGCCAGCCGCCGAGGCTTGCCAGCAGCCCTGCAACGGTACGCGCCAGCAAAATCCCCAGCAGCAGGCCGCTCATGATGGTGCCCACCACCTTGCCGCGTTTTTCCGGGGAGGCGAGGGTCGCGGCGAGCGGAACCAGGATTTGCGCCACCACGGAAAACAGCCCCGTTAGCGCGGTACCCACGATCATCATCGTCAGCGACTGGCTGCTGGCGGTGATCAGCATCCCACCGGCAGCCAGCAGGGTCATGGAGACGATCAGCATTCGCCGTTCAAACATATCGCCGAGCGGTACCAGGAACAGCAGCCCGGCGGCATAGCCCAGCTGTGCAGCGGTGACGATAAAGCCTGCGGAGCTGGCGGAGAGATTGAACGCGCGGGCGATGGTGTCGAGAAGAGGCTGCGCGTAATAGTTGCTGGCGACTGCCAGACCCGTTGCCACGGACATTAAAAGGATGAGTGCGGGGCTAAGCCCTTGAGTTGTTTTTGTCATTAGTTTCAGGAATCGTTAGTTGAGTGATTATTTTTCCGGAAACCATAATAGCTAATGATTGTGAAAGTTGGGGGATTGTTGGGTGATGTATTGTGCGGTTTAGGGGATGGTGCGGTCTGGTGCCCTCACCCTAACCCTCTCCCACGGGGAGAGGGAACGCTAACACCCTCTCCCTTCGGGAGAGGGCTGGGGTGAGGGGAAAGTACTTTACTTCTGCGCCTCTAGCGCCTCTTTCACCCAGCCGTCAAACTGCTGCTGGTGGGCTTTGATCCAGCCGTCCACGTGGCCTTTCACATCCGCTTCAGACGATTTGCCCGCATGCATCATCGCGTTCTGGGCATTGATGTCCGCCAGCGGCAGCTTCATCACCGAGAACAGCTTCGCCACCGCCGGGTTTTTCTCCGCCCAGGCTTTGTTGGCCACGATATGCATGGTGTTCACCGGGAAGCCGTAGTTCATGCCGTTCGGCAGCCTGGTGTCGATATCTTTCTGCTCGCCCGGCAGGGAGGAGAACGGCACCTGCAGCCACACCACGTCTTTACCCGGCTTCAGCACGTCGCTCACCCAGTATGGCGTCCAGGTGTAGTAGATCACCGGTTTACCCTCTTTGAAGCGGGCAATGGTGTCGGCCATCATCGCTGAATAGTTGCCGTGGCTCACGTCGACCGTTTTCGCCAGATCGAAGGCTTTGTTCTGGTGGTTAATCACCGCCTCACAGCCCCAGCCCGGCGAGCAGCCCATCATGTCGGCCTTGCCGTCGCCGTTGGTGTCGAACAGTTTGGCGATCTTCGGATCTTTCAGCTGTTCAATATTGGTGATGTGGTACTTATCTGCGGTTTTCTTGTCGATCAGATACCCCTGCGCCGCACCCGTCACGAAGGTCCCTTCGCGATAGAACTTCTTGTCGCCACCGGCGGCGGCATACATGTCGTCGTGCAGCGGCTGCCAGTTCACCGCGGTAAAGGTGGCGTCACCGGAGGCAATCGACGTGTAGCCCACGTTGTAATCCACTTCGCTCGGCGTGTTGACCGTATAGCCCAGCTTCTCCAGCGCGCGGCTGACGATCAGGGTCTGGAAGCTCTCTTCCGAAATGGTGCTCTGCACCGGCTGCACGGTAATGCCTTTGCCCGGCAGGTCTGCCGCAAACGCGCTGGTGGAGACAAGGGTGGCAAACGCGGTAGCAAAAAGTACGTTATGTCGCATCGTTGTTCCTTATTTTGATTTGGTGAAAGGGCGGGTGAGTAACCCGACAGGGCCGGTGGTATACCAGCGACGGTTGCCGCGACTGCGTGAATCACGACCGACGGCCTGGGTCAGGCGGTCAAGAATAATGGCGAGGATCACAATTCCGACGCCGCCGACGGTGGCCAGCCCCATGTCGAGACGGCCAATGCCGCGCAGCACCATCTGACCCAGACCGCCAACGGCGATCATCGAGGCGATCACCACCATCGACAGGGCCAGCATCAGCGTCTGGTTAACGCCCGCCATGATGGTCGGCATCGCCAGCGGGAGCTGAACTTTAAACAGCATCTGACGCGGACTGGCACCAAACGAACGTGACGCTTCGATCAGGTCAGCAGGCACCTGGTTGATCCCCAGAATGGTCAGACGAATAATCGGCGGCAGGGCGAAGATAATGGTCACCACCACCCCCGGCACGTTACCGATGCCGAACAGCATCACGATAGGCACCAGATAGACGAACGCCGGGGTGGTCTGCATCGCATCCAGCAGCGGGCGAATAATCTTCGCCGCCCGCGGGCTGCGCGCCAGCCAGATCCCCATCGGTAAGCCGATGACAATGCAAAAGAGCAGGGCGGTCAGCACCAGCGCCAGGGTGATCATCGCCTGCGACCACGCGCCAATCGCGCCAATGGCAATCAGCGAAATCAGCGTAGCGATCCCCATCCCTGCGCTACCGAACTGCCAGGCGATCAGGGAGAACAGGATAATCGCCACCGGTGCCGGCATGCCCAGCATCAGCTGCTGGAAGCCGTTCAGGATGTAATCCACCGGGACGCGGATCCCCTGGAAGACCGGACGGAAGTGCGTGACCACCCAGTCGATCCCCTCTGTAACCCAGCTGTCCAGCGGGATCAGCGTTTTGTGGAACGGATCCATGATGTTGAAGTGTTCTGGCGCAGGCGCGGGTGCGCTGTTCAGCCAGTCTGCCGCGCCGCCGCCATCGGCAGGAGCGGGCGTGGAACCCCACGCGTCGGCGGATTGCGCAGCGCTGTCCGCTGCCTCAGTGGTACCCCACGGGTTAGATTGATCGGTCATTGTTTGCCCCCTCGCGATCTAAAGCCTGCAGCAGCATCCGTTTTGAGATGATGCCGACGTACTGTTGTTCCTCACCGACGACCGGTACGGCGCACGGCGCCTGGCCCACGTGAGAGAGCAGCTCGCTGAGCGGCGTTTCGGCGTCCACGGCAAGCGGAGCGTCAATTAACGCCGCATCGATTCCCTGGTTCTCAGTGAGAGCCGTTTTCAGGGAGTCGATGGAGACAATGCCAACAAATTTATTGCCGCGTTCAACCAGATAACCGTATTCACGGTCTTCGTCCTGCAGCAGCTTAAGCGCCGAGCGCGGGCCAAAGCCTGGCGTTTTACGGATAATGCCGTTTGGCGCTCGACGGGCAATATCTTTGGCGCTAAAGACCTGGCTAATATCCACGCCGCGGAAGAAGGTGCGGACATAATCGTTCGCCGGATTATTGAGAATTTCATCCGGCGTGCCGACCTGCACCACTTCACCGTTTTGCATAATGGCAATACGGTCGCCAATACGCATGGCTTCATCCAGATCGTGGGAAATAAAGACAATAGTGCGCTGATGTTTAGCCTGTAATTTTACCAGCTCATCCTGCATCTCGGTGCGAATTAACGGATCGAGGGCGGAGAAGGCTTCATCCATTAATAATATGTCTGGATTAATGGCTAATGCACGGGCTAATCCCACGCGCTGGCGCATACCGCCGGAAAGTTCATCCGGGTACCCATGCGCATAATTTTCCAGCCCGACCTGACGCAGTGCATCAAGGGCTTTTTCCTGACGTTCCTGAGCGGGCGTGCCGGCTAATTCCATACCGAAGGCGGTATTATCCAGCACCGTCATGTGCGGCATCAGCGCGAATGACTGGAACACCATTGCGATCTTCTTTCTGCGCACCTCGCGAAGCTCTGCGTCTGATATTCTGGCGATATCGACGCCGTCAATCAGTACCTGTCCGCGGGTGGGTTCAATCAGGCGATTGAGAAGGCGAACCATAGTGGATTTACCCGAACCGGATAATCCCATGATGACAAAAATCTCGCCTTCTTCAATGGCCAGACTGGCGTCTTTAACGCCAAGCGATAGCCCGGTTTTTTCCAGAATTTGCTCTTTCGTAAGGCCTTTCTCAATATATTTGAATGCGCGCTGCGGGTGCTCGCCAAATACTTTATAAAGATTTTTCACTTCTAATTTAATTGCCATGCAATAGAGAGTGTCCTGTTATTTGTTTATGCCGATATGATTACCATGGTAAATTGTTAACGGGCATAACCCTAACATACTGAGAATCTGAGACAACCCTGCATCGAGCTGAGGGCGGAATTTTGACGCAAGCGAAACGGCTGAATTTCCCATGAATAAAGGGCTGAGGGCGGTTTGAATTTTTCTCGATTTTTTGCTGCTGCATCGGGAAATTTCGCCTGAATCGGAATGATTCAGGCGAATATGACGCGGAAATTACAGTGTAGTTGTTTTGTAAATATTAGAGAGGGAATTGTTGGGTTTATATTAAATTAACGAACGTTAGCGTTCATTAAAAATCCCAGTCTTCATCCTCGGTTTCCACTGCTTTGCCCATCACATACGATGAGCCCGATCCCGAGAAGAAATCGTGGTTTTCGTCAGCATTGGGCGACAGCGCGGCCAGAATAGCCGGGTTCACCTCCGCCATCTCCGGCGGGAACAGCGCGTCGTAACCCAGGTTCATCAGCGCCTTGTTGGCGTTGTAGCAGAGGAAGGCCTTCACGTCGTCCTCCCAGCCGGTGCCGGCGTAGAGTTCTTCGGTATAGCTCAGCTCGTTGTCGTACAGATCCATCAGCAAATCGAGCGCAAAGCCTTTAAGCTCCTCGCGCTTTGCCTCGCTGACTTTCTCCAGCCCTTTCTGGTACTTATAGCCGATGTAATACCCGTGCACCGCTTCATCACGAATGATGAGCCGAATCAAATCGGCGGTGTTGGTGAGCTTGCCCCGGCTCGACCAGTACATGGGCAGCCAGAAGCCGGAATAGAAGAGGAAGGATTCCAGGAACACGCTGGCGATCTTCTTCTTCAGCGGCTCGTCGGCCCGGTAATACGCCAGCACCAGCTCCGCCTTTCTCTGTAGTGACTCGCTCTCTTCGCTCCAGGTGTAGGCCGCGTCCACGTCTTTGGTCTGACACAGGGTAGAGAAAATCGAGCTGTAGGAGCGGGCATGCACCGCCTCCATAAAGCTGATGTTCGACATCACCGCCTCTTCGTGCGGCGTTAGCGCGTCGCTCATCAGAGCGGGCGCACCGACGGTATTTTGAATGGTGTCCAGCAGCGTCAGGCCGGTAAAGACGCGGATCGTCAGCTGCTGTTCGGCGTGGCCGAGCGTTTGCCAGGCCGGAATATCGTTGGAGAGCGGGACCTTTTCCGGCAGCCAGAAGTTGCTGGTCAGACGGTTCCACACCTCCAGGTCTTTGTCGTCCTGGATTTTGTTCCAGTTAACGGCACTCACGCGTGACAGTTTCATCCTTTCTCCTTACAGCGCGCAGGACACGCAGCCTTCGATTTCGGTGCCTTCCAGCGCAAGCTGGCGCAGGCGAATGTAGTACAGCGTTTTGATGCCTTTCTTCCAGGCGTAGATCTGCGCTCTGTTGATATCCCGCGTGGTGGCGGTGTCCGGGAAGAACAGCGTCAGCGACAGCCCCTGATCCACATGTTTCGTCGCCTCCGCGTAGGTATCGATGATTTTTTCCGGGCCTATCTCATACGCATCCTGATAGAGCGCCAGGTTCTCATTGGTCATAAACGGGGCAGGGTAGTAAACGCGCCCGGTTTTGCCTTCCTTACGAATTTCAATTTTCGACACGATCGGGTGAATGCTCGACGTGGCGTGGTTGATGTAGGAAATCGATCCGGTCGGCGGTACGGCCTGCAGGTTCTGGTTATAAATGCCGTAGCGCATCACGTCGTCACGCAGCTGCTGCCACATCTCGTGCGTCGGCAGGGTAATCCCCGCGCGGGCAAACAGTGCGCGCACTTTTTCGGTTTTCGGCTGCCAGTCGCCTTCCAGATACTGGCTGAAATACGCCCCGCTGGCGTAGCGGGACTGCTCAAAGCCCGCGAAGCGCTGGTTGCGCTCGCGCGCCAGCATCATCGAGGTGTGCAGCGCGTGCCAGGTAATGGTGTAGAAATAGAGGTTGGTGAAATCCAGCCCTTCCGGACTGCCGTAGGCGATGCCTTCCCGCGCCAGATAGCCGTGCAGGTTCATCTGCCCCAGCCCGATGGCGTGCGACGCGGCGTTACCCGCTTCAATAGACGGCACGCTGCGGATATGGCTCATGTCCGACACCGCCGTTAGCCCGCGAATGGCGGTCTCCACCGTGCGGCCAAAGTCGGGGGAATCCATGGTGTGGGCAATATTCAGCGACCCGAGGTTGCAGGAGATATCCTTGCCGATGTCCGCGTAGTCCAGGTTCTCGTCGTAGGCTGACGCGCTGTTGACCTGCAAAATCTCCGAGCACAGGTTGCTCATATTGATGCGCCCGGCAATCGGGTTCGCGCGGTTCACCGTATCTTCATACATGATGTACGGATAGCCGGACTCAAACTGGATCTCCGCAAGCCGCTGGAAGAACTCGCGGGCGTTGATGGTTTTTTTGCGAATGCGATCGTCGGCCACCAGCTCGTTGTACAGCTCGCTGATGGCCACATCGCCAAACGCTTTGCCATAAATACGCTCAATATCGTACGGCGAGAAGAGCGCCATGTCGGCATTCTCCCTGGCCAGCTTAAAGGTGATGTCCGGGATCACCACGCCGAGCGACAGGGTTTTGATGCGGATTTTTTCGTCGGCGTTTTCGCGCTTGGTATCGAGAAAACGCAGAATGTCCGGGTGGTGCGCGTGCAGGTAAACCGCCCCCGCGCCCTGGCGTGCGCCAAGCTGGTTAGCATACGAAAACGCATCCTCCAGCATCTTCATCACCGGGATCACGCCGGAGGACTGGTTTTCGATGCGCTTTATCGGCGCGCCCGCTTCACGCAGGTTTGAGAGCAGAAACGCCACGCCGCCACCGCGTTTGGAAAGCTGCAGCGCAGAGTTCACCGCGCGGCCAATCGACTCCATATTGTCTTCGATACGCAGCAGGAAGCAGGAAACCAGCTCGCCGCGCTGGGCTTTGCCGCAGTTGAGAAAGGTCGGCGTGGCGGGCTGGAAGCGTCCGGAGAGGATCTCCTCGGTTAGCTGCTCCGCCAGCGCTTCATCACCCTGCGCCAGCGTCAGGGCCACCATCACGGTGCGATCTTCAAAGCTCTCTAAGTAGCGCTTGCCGTCAAAGGTCTTGAGGGTATAGCTGGTGTAGTACTTCCACGCGCCGAGAAACGTCTGGAAACGAAAGCCGCTGGCGTGAGCGCGTTCAAACAGCGTCACCACAAAGGCGCGGTCGTAGCGGGTCAGCACGCGTTCTTCGTAGTAGCCTTCTTTAATCAGATAGTCGAGACGTTCATTCTGGCTTGCAAACGTCACGCTGTTGGGCCGCACGTGGGCGGCAAAAAAGGCATCCACCGCCTCACTGTCTTTATCGAACTGGATGCGCCCCTCCCGATCGTAGAGGTTAAGCATGGCGTTTAATGCGTGGTAATCCGGTGTCGCCTGAATCACCCGTTCTGCGGTTGTCGTTGCCAAAATTCGTTCACTCCTTTACGCACGTTTTCGACGTCCTGCTGTGTCCCCATCAGCTCAAAACGATAGAGATACGGCACGCCGCATTTTTGAGAGATGACATCCCCGGCGCGGCCAAAGGCATCGCCGAAATTGCGATTCCCCGCCGCGATAACGCCGCGGATTAGCCCGCGGTTATGAGGATCGTTGAGAAAGCGGATCACCTGACGGGGAACGGCCCCCGCCGTGCCGCCGCCGCCATAGCTGGGCACCACCAGAATGTACGGTTCCTCTACCCGGATCCGCTCCCGCTCGTTGAGCGGAATACGCACCGCATGCAGCCCGACGCGCTCGATAAAGCGGAGCGTGTTTTCCGAGCTGCTGGAGAAGAAAACCAGCCCACTCATGCCCTGGCGGCCTGCGCGGTCAGGCGGTTAATCATGTCCGGGCGGAAGCCGGACCAGCTTGTCTCCCCGGCGATTACCACCGGAAGCTGACGAAAACCCTGCTTGCGCAGGGTATCTGCGGCCTCGGGGACCTGGTCAATATTCACCATCTCAAACGCTACGCCACGGCTTTCCATTGCCCGTTTTGTGGCGTGGCACTGAACACAATCGTTACGAGTGTAAATAATAATGCTCATGATTCGTATTTCCATTTAAAATGAGGGTGCGGCGCGAATCGTCGCGTCAGGTTGTGTGTGTCTTGCTAAAAGGAATACTAGATGTAGTTGTCTTAAGTTTCAACCATACAAGATATGGGAAATTTAGATTAATGTTGCCCCTATGATGAGCACAGCGGGGCAGGGCAGGCTATGCGGGTTTTTCAGGCGAGAAGGCAAAGAAAAGCCCGGCAGCCATTGGCCACCGGGGCTGAGAAACGTGCGCGAGGGGGTTATTTACGCAGGCTGAGCAGGGCACCCACGAAGATCCCGACGGCCGCGACCGTGCCCAGCGTGCAGAGCGGTTTTTCGCGCACGAAGGTCGTTGCGCAGCTGACCGCATCGCAGGCAGCCTGGGTCGTTCGCGTACGCCCGTTCAAGCGCGCGCGGGTTTCACGGAGCAGAGACTGAGCCTTACGTTTTGCGGCATCCGCTTCGTCCTTCGCGTCAGTTCCCCAGGATTTCAGCACCTCTTCCAGCGTATCCGCTAATTGGCTGACATCATTACGAATATCCTGAGCGTCGTCATTAATATCGTTTCGGTTCGGTCTGTTAAACATACGATCCTCCGTAATTTTGTGTTCCCGTTCAGTTTAGTTCAGAAATTTAATATCTGAAGCGCATCACGCGTTATCCGGCAGTTTATGGATTATTCTGAAAGCCCTGCTAATGCTGAATACTGTAAGGTGGCCGGGCAGGAAAAGATAACGAGGAAGAGATATGTATTTACGACCTGATGAGGTGGCGCGCGTTCTTGAAAAAGAGGGATTCACCATGGATGAGGTGACATCAAAAGCGTATGGATATCGCCGTGGCGAGAATTATGTTTACGTTAATCGCGAAGCAAGAATGGGACGTACCGCTCTCATTATTCACCCGACGCTGAAAGACAGAAGTCTGTCATTTGCTGAGCCTGCCTCGGATATTAAAACCTGCGATCATTATCAGCAATTTCCGCTCTATTTAGGCGGCGAACGGCATGAGCATTATGGTATTCCGCATGGCTTCAGCTCACGCATGGCGCTGGAGCGGTTTTTGAAGGGACTGTTTGGCGACGTACAGTAAATTCGCGACTGGCTTTCGCCAGTCGCTTCACATCACGCTTTTGCCTGGCTGTACTGGCTGACCTTAAACAAGCGGCGGCAGTAGTCGAGGAAATAGCCGTATACCGCACCCATCAGCATTGAAATCACAATATTCGAACTGACGGCCGCTGCGATCTGGTGCCAGTCTGCGCCCACCGTCAGCAGAATGGCCACGTAAACCGGCGACTGGAACGTCACATACGCCAGAACGTCCGCCAGGTTTTTCGCCCAGCCTGCGGGGCTGATACGACGCGCGAAGCGCATTACCGCATCGCGGTATAACCCGTAAGGCCATGCAATAATAATATTGACCGGGATCGCCACCAGACGAGAGGAAAGTGACTGCTCGAAGGACATTCCGGAGAGGAATATTTCGATCAGCATGTTCACAACGGAACAGTAGACAACCATCGCGAAAGTATCCGCCACGGCATGGCGAAGGCGTGATTGCGGTGAGAACATGTCTGAACTCCTTGAGAAGAACACAAAAGAAACGATTTTCCCGAAGCGATTAGTGCTTTAGGTTGGTTTGTTTGACATGTATAGCGTATATCTCTATGTTTGAACTAACAACTAGTGATTAATTTTTATTTAATCGCCTTTTGTCCACAAAATTCTCTAAAGTTGATTGTTTTTTGTTCGGTTCGTTATAATCTGTCTCGCTTGATAATTTTTTCATGTAAATCAGATGGTTGATGTTAATGGTGTCGAGATGGGATTTGCTCCTGTTGCGTGTAGCGTAGGATGCTGAAATTTGGATTAAAGTTGACCATTTATATTGATGTGGTGATTGAATCTGTGCGTATCCCATCTGCGTCATAAGATAATATTAACGGTGATATTTAAAGATATTTACACGACTGGCCGGACCGCCTCGCGGGTAGATATTTCTATGGAAATGAATTATTCTGTCGACGATTTATCTATTTACCCTAAAGAGAAGGTTTTCAAATAATATGTCTTTGACGTTACAGAATCTTAATAATATCCGAACTCTGCGCGCCATGGCGCGTGAATTAACCCTGGACGTTCTTGAGGAAACGCTGGAAAAGGTCAGGGTCGTTACTGAAGAGAAACGGAGTGAGCTGGCGGAATTAGAGCATCAGCGTGCCGAGCAGCAGGAAAAAATTAATGCCCTGCTGGAGCTGATGAAAGCCGATGGTATTTCACCGACTGACCTGCTGGGCTCTGAACGGGTGCAGGCGGGTAAGCCCGCGAAAAAGCGCAAGCCGCGTGAAGCAAAATATCGTTTTATTGACCAGAACGGTGAAGAGAAAACGTGGACCGGCCAGGGCCGCACGCCGAAGCCTATTGCCAGCGCGCTGGCAAACGGTAAATCACTGGATGATTTTCTGATCTAACAGGTTAGCCGGGCGGAACACGCCGCCCGGCTGGCTGTTCAGCAGACGCCGAAATCGCCTTCTTCGGTATACGGCGCCAGTTCGGCAGCTTTCAGGGTATATTTCTCGCCTTGCTCATTGCTGGCCTGGACCGCCACAATGCTGTCACCGTTCACTTCGAGCACTTTCAGCTTCGGGCCGCCTTTACGCGGTTGCACATAATCACCGACAGAAAACATATTACCTCCTCATCGTTTTAGCGATCTTCACCTTAGCCCACGCATGACGCCGGGTACAGCGTATTTCACCGATTACTGCTTATGAGGTACGCCGGTTCCAGGGCATCACCTTGAGCAGTCGCGCCATGCCGCAAAAGCCCGTCACACCGGCGAACAACAGCCCGGCTCCGACAAAACCGCTGAGCAGGAAAAAGCTGCTGGAGACGCTATAGCCCAGCACTACGCCACAGAGTATCAGCAGCCCGGCGGCAATTTGCACCTGACGCATCAGCGGCAGCGGCTGGGATTTGTCCTCGACGGTCGGCAGCCCGGCCTGCTTCCAGCCCTGAATGCCCCCCTCGACCACAAAGGCCTGTGCGGGCGCGGCGGCCTGAGCAAGGCGGTCGACATTCCCCGACGTCCGGGCGCCGGACTGGCAGTGAAAAATCACCGTATCACCCGCCTGCGCGTTAAGTCCGCCGGGTAAGGTATCCAGCGGCACGGAGCGCGCGGCGGGAATATGCTCGCGGGCGTACTCATCGGCATCACGAATATCAATCAGTTTTGCGCCTTCAGCGACGCGGGCACTGGCCTGGCGCGGGGAAAGAAGAGGAAGAGACATGGCGGCTCCTTACGGGCAATAAAGGGTTTTCAGGGTGCTGATCAGCTGATGTACCGCATCGTTTTTAATGAAATAGAGAATGCGCTGCGCGTCGCGGGTGCTGTCGATAAGCCCTTCCTCACGCATGCGCGCCAGATGCTGCGACGTAGCGGAGGGACTTAGCCCCGTGGCTCGCGCCAGTTCCCCCGCGCTGGTGCCGGGCGCTCCGCACAGGGTGCAGAGGATCAGCAGACGACGCGGGTTGCTCATCGCTTTTAAGAGTGTGGCGGCCTGCCCGGCGCTGGCCTGAAGCTGTTCAAGTTCGGTCATGATAGTTTAGCAATTACTTAATTAAGTAAATGCTAAACTAATTTGTGGCCTCGCGCCAGAGGAGATCGCTATAGATGTGGGTCAGCGCCCCCGCAGGGCCAAACTGCTGTTTGATCCACCGCGTGACCTGGCCGGTTGCGGCATGCTGTGTGGCGAGCAGCATACGCGAGTCCTGACGCGGGTTATTAATACGTCGGGTAACCAGCAGCCCCGCATCTACCGCCTCCCGGGTCATATATTCCGGTAAAAAACCTATCCCTTCGCCCAGGATCTGACACTGACATTTGGTGTTAAAGTCCGGCACCAGAATGGCCTCCTGACCGTGCAGCAGCCAGCCGACCTTTTTGTTAATGGTGTGCGCGGTATCTTCTACCATGATGTTGGGATACAGGCGCAGCTGGCTTTCCGCTATCGGCTCCGGGGTGAACGCCAGCGGGTGTTCCGGCGCGATGGCAAAGACCCAGCGGATGGCGCCGATCTCGGTGTAATCAATCCCGCCGCCGTCGAGCAGCGTGTCCGGCGCGCCAATCGCGATATTGGCCTGGTTGTTGATGATGGAGTCCCAGACGCCGTTGTACACCTCGGTGGTCACGGTGATCTGACAGGTCGGGAACTGTTTTTTCAGCACCTGCAGCAGCCTGGCGGTGTGGCGCGGCGTGTATAAAAGCTGATTAATACAGATGCGCACCCGCGCCTCGATGCCCTGCGAAATGGTATCTATCCCGCGCTTGATGGCGTGGAAGTCGTTTAGCAGGTCGGTGGCCTTACGGTAAAAGTAAAACCCGGACTCGGTCAGCTCAATGCTGCGCGTGCTGCGGACAAACAGCACCACGTCCAGCCCTGTCTCCATGCGCTTAATGGTGTAACTGATGGCGGAGGTCGTCACGCCCAGCTCGGCGGCGGCTTTGCTGAAGCTGCCGAAGCGTGCGGCGGTAGTAAAGGCCAGCAGGTTCTCTTCGGTAAAGATGGAATTCATATCTCACTCCCTTCAGCCATCAGTTTTGAACATATTTTAACAGCGTTGTTACAACACATTTGAAGCCGATCACAGTTCTGACTATTTGCCGAAAGCCGCATGCAGTAAGGCTTCGTCAGACATAAGCATAATGCAGTCTCGAGCGCTAAAACGTGGGGAAACATAAGAAAAAGATTGCACAGACGCACGTTTTGACCGGTTTGTTGAATTTAACTCAACAATGAATTGACTGTCGATGAATCATTTTTAAGCGGATTCTTTTATGACCAGGCTGTTGCTATTCTCAGGTCAACAGAAATAAAAACATCGGGAGTCTGAATATGTCTGCGAACGAACTCGTTACTGAATTTCTGCTGGCGGCAGAAGAGGGCAATAGCGATGCGCTAAAAGCCTGCCTGGAAAAAGGCGTGGATATTAACGCCACCAATCGACAGAAAAGAACCGCCGTTATTATTGCCAGCCTGAAAAAAAATTATGCCTGCGTGGAGTTATTAATTGCCGCCGGGGCGGATATTGATAAACAGGATCAGACCTGCTTTAACCCCTTCCTGATTAGCTGCCTGACCAACGATATCACTCTGCTGCGCATTGTCCTTCCGGCAAATCCGGATCTCGACCGCCTGACGCGTTTTGGCGGCGTGGGCATTACGCCAGCCAGTGAAAAAGGGCACGTGGAGATCGTGCGCGAGCTGCTGGAAAAAACCGATATCAACGTCAACCACACCAACTTTGTCGGCTGGACGCCGCTGCTGGAAGCGATCGTGCTCAACGACGGCGGCGCGAAGCAGCAGGAGATCGTCAAGCTGCTTCTGGATCACGGCGCAAACCCGCACATGACCGACAAATACGGCAAAACTCCGCTCGAACTGGCGAGGGAAAAAGGCTTCGATGCGATAGCAAACCTGCTGCTGGCGGCGGGCGCATAACGTATTCGGCCAGCCTTTTCCGTCTGGCCGTTAATTCAAAAAGTATTTTTTACCGACGTGCATTTTGCACGACGGCGGCCCCCTTTTATCCGCATTCAGGAGAAAATAATGCCAACGAAAATCGTGATTAAAAAGAACACCTATTTTGACTCCGTATCATTAATGTCCGTTTCTACTAAAGCCAATAAATTACCGGGCGTCGAGCAGGCGTTTGTGGCCATGGCGACGGAAATGAACAAAGGCGTCTTAAAAAACCTCGGGCTATTAACGCCGGAATTAGCCGAAGCTAAAAACGGCGACCTGATGATCGTGATTAAAGGCGACGCGGCGAATGATGAAACGCTGGCCGCTATTGAAGCGCTGTTCACCCGTAAAGAGAGCGCAGGCTCCCATGAGGCGCGCTACGCGACGATTGCCAGCGCCAAAACCCATCGCCCGGACAGCAACCTCGCGGTCATTTCCGTCAACGGTACCTTCGCCGCCCGCGAAGCGCGCCAGGCGCTGGAAAACGACCTTAACGTGATGCTCTTCTCCGATAACGTATCGCTCGACGACGAGCTGGCGCTGAAGCAGCTCGCGCACCGGAAAGGGCTGCTGATGATGGGGCCGGACTGCGGCACCGCCATCATCAACGGCGCGGGGCTGTGCTTTGCTAACGCGGTGCGCCGCGGCTCGATTGGCATCGTCGGCGCATCCGGCACCGGCAGCCAGGAGCTGAGCGTGCGCATTCACGAATTCGGCGGCGGCGTGTCGCAGCTGATTGGCACCGGCGGGCGCGATCTCAGCGAGAAAATTGGCGGCCTGATGATGCTCGACGCCATTGATATGCTGGAAGCCGACGAGGGCACCCGGGTTATCGCGCTGATCTCCAAGCCGCCCGCGCCAGCGGTGGCAGAAAAGGTACTGACCCGCGCCAGAGCCTGCCGCAAGCCGGTGGTCGTCTGCTTCCTCGGCCGCAGCGAACCGCCCGCCGATGAAAACGGCCTGCAGTTTGCGCGCGGTACCAAAGAGGCTGCCCTGAAGGCGGTCCTGCTCACCGGCGTCAAAAAAGAATCCCTCGATCTGCACCCGCTCAACTGGCCTTTGATTGAAGAGGTGCGCGCCCGCCTGACTCCGCGGCAGAAGTACATTCGCGGCCTGTTCTGCGGCGGAACCCTGTGCGACGAGGCGATGTTCGCGACGCTTGCGAAATTCGACGACGTCTACAGCAACATCCAGCCGGATCCGTCTAAGCGCCTGAGCGACATCAGCGTCAGTAAAGCCCACACCTTCCTCGACTTTGGCGACGACGACTTCACCAACGGCAAGCCGCACCCGATGATCGACCCGACCAACCGCATCAGCCGCCTGCTGCAGGAGGCGCGGGATCCGGAGGTGGGCGTGATCGTGATGGACTTCGTGCTGGGCTTCGGCGCGCACGAGGATCCGGTCGGCGTGATGCTCGATGCCATCAAAGAGGCACAGGCCATCGCGAAGGCCGATCGCCGTCCGCTTGAGATCCTCGGCTATGTGCTCGGCACCGACCTGGATCCGCAGTCGCTGGCGCAGCAGTGTCAGCTGCTGACCGACGCAGGCGTCATCTGGGCCAGCAGCAGCACCAATACCGGATTACTGGCACGCGAATTTGTTTGCAAAGGGGAGAAAGCATAATGACGACCTTATTCAACCAGCCGCTGAACGTCATTAACGTCGGCATTGCGATGTTCAGCGATGACCTCAAAAAACAGCACGTTCCCGTGACCCAGCTCGACTGGACGCCGCCGGGACAGGGCAATATGCAGGTCGTTGAGGCGCTCGACCAGCTGGCGGAAAAACCGCTGGCGGAGAAAATCGCCGCCGCTAACCAAATCGCCCTTGAGCGCATTATTCAGTCCCATCCGGTGCTGGTGGGCTATGACCAGGCCATTAACGTTGTGCCGGGCATGACCCGCACCACCATTCTGCACGCCGGTCCGCCCGTCTCCTGGGAAAACATGTGCGGGGCGATGAAGGGCGCGGTGACCGGGGCGCTGGTGTTTGAAGGGCTGGCGAAAGATCTGGACGACGCGGCAAGGCTGGCGGCTTCAGGCGATATTACCTTCTCGCCGTGCCACGAGCATGACTGCGTGGGCTCGATGGCGGGCGTCACCTCCGCGTCGATGTTTATGCACATCGTTGAAAACAAAACCTACGGCAACCGCGCGTTCACCAACCTCAGCGAGCAGATGGCGAAGATCCTGCGCATGGGAGCCAACGACCAGAGCGTGATCGACCGCCTGAACTGGATGCGCGACGTGCTCGGCCCGATGCTGCGCGACGCGATGAAGATTATCGGCGAAATCGACCTGCGCCTGATGCTGGCCCAGGCGCTGCACATGGGCGACGAGTGCCACAACCGCAACAACGCGGGCACCACGCTGCTTATTCAGGCGCTGACGCCGGGGCTGATTCAGGCGGGCTATCCGGTGGAGCAGCAGCGCGAGGTGTTCGAGTTTGTCGCCAGCAGCGACTACTTCTCCGGCCCGACGTGGATGGCGATGTGTAAGGCCGCGCTGGACGCCGCTCACGGCATTGAGTACAGCACCGTCGTCACCACCATGGCGCGCAACGGCTACGAGTTTGGCCTGCGCGTTTCCGGCCTGCCGGGGCAGTGGTTCACCGGCCCGGCGCAGCAGGTGATTGGCCCGATGTTCGCGGGCTATAAGCCGGAAGACTCCGGGCTGGATATTGGCGACAGCGCCATTACCGAAACCTACGGCATCGGCGGCTTTGCGATGGCGACGGCCCCGGCAATCGTTGCGCTGGTGGGCGGAACGGTGGATGAAGCCATCGACTTCTCCCGTCAGATGCGCGAAATCACCCTCGGCGAAAACCCGAACGTCACCATTCCGCTGCTCTCGTTTATGGGCATTCCGACCGCCATCGACATCACCAAAGTCGCGGGCAGCGGCATTCTGCCGGTGATTAACACCGCCATTGCCCATAAAGACGCGGGCATCGGCATGATTGGGGCGGGCATCGTTCACCCGCCGTTTAGCTGTTTTGAAAAGGCGCTGTTGACCTTCCGCGATCGCTACTTTTTATAAGGCAAGCATCCATGAAAAACATGAAACTGGAGTGGAAAAGAGGTGACTGGGCGGCCTATTTCGGGTTGATGACCAACAACCTGACCAATTTGCTGACCATGATGGGGCTGCTCATTTTTGTCGTCGGCATCCCGAAGGAGATTGTTTATGGACGCATCGCGCCGGCCTTCGGGCTGGCGGTGCTGGTCGCGAGTATTTGCTACGCCTGGTTCGGCATGCAGATGGCGCGCGCCACCGGGCGAACGGATGTGACCGCGCTGCCGTCCGGCCCTAGCGCGCCGTCAATTTTCACCGTGACCTTCCTGGTGCTGATGCCGGTTTATCAGCAAACGGGCGATGCGGAGTTTGCGATCCAGATTGGCCTGGTGTGGTGCTTCGTGGAGGCGATGATCCTCGCGGGAGGTTCGTTTTTAGGGGAAACCATCCGCAAGATGATCCCGCGTACCGTGCTGCTGTCGTGCCTCTCCGGGTTGGGCCTGCTGCTGCTGGCGATGAACCCGATGCTGCAGGCGTTTGAAGCGCCGACCGTGTCGTTCATCGTATTGCTGCTGATCTTCATTAACTGGTTTGGCAAAAAGCCGATTTTCGCCCGTATCCCGACCGGCCTGCTGCTGCTGATAGCCGGTACCGCACTGGCGTGGATCTCCGGCCTGCAAAGCCCGGAAGCGATAAAAGCGTCCATGTCATCCTTCGGCTTTAACCCGCCGCAGGTGCACGTGGAAGGCTTCCTGCAGGGCCTGCCGCACGCGCTGCCGTATCTTGCCTCTGCCGTGCCGCTGGGGCTGGCGAACTACATCTTTGACCTGGAGAACATCGAAAGCGCCCACGCGGCGGGGGATGCGTATCCGACGCGCAAGGTGATGCTGGCGAACGGTCTGGCCTCCATGCTCGGCTGCCTGATGGGCAACCCGTTCCCGGTGACGGTCTACGTCGGCCACCCCGGCTGGAAAGCGATGGGGGCCAGCATAGGCTACACGCTGGCCTCGGGCGTGACCATGTTCATCGTGCCGCTGTTCGGGCTGGGGGCGTTTATGCTCGCTATCATTCCGATGACCGCCATCGTGCCGATTCTGGTGTTTATCGGCGTCGTGACGGCCAACCAGGTGGTAAGGGAAACGCCCAAAGTAGAGGTGCCCGTTATCTTCATCTGCCTGTTCCCGTGGATCGCCAACTGGGCGCTGACCATGATGAACAGCGTGATGGGGGCGGCAGGCACCAGCGCGGCCAGAATCGGCACCGAGGTGCTGCACAGCAAGGGGATCTACTACGAGGGTTTAGTCCATCTGGGGAACGGCGCACCGCTCGCCAGCATGCTGTGGGGCTGTATCGCCATCTTCGCCATCATCAACAAACCGCTGCGCGGGGCCGTTGCGGCTGCGGGTGGGGCGCTGCTGGCGCTGTTTGGGGTGATCCACGCCCCGGTGGTGGGCTTTGCCGAAGGCAGTTCGCTGATGTTCGTCACCGCGTATCTGATGATGGGCGGCATGTTTGTGGTGAAGCATGTGCTGGAGACCTCTGTTAATCCCCCTCTCCCTGTGGGAGAGGGCCGGGGTGAGGGCACCAGAACGCACCTTCTAAAGGAAACAAAATGAAAGAGCTTATGGTCGTCGCCATCGGCGGCAACAGCATTATCAAAGACAACGCCAGCCAGTCGGTTGAACATCAGGCGCAGGCGGTGAAAGCGGTGGCAGAGTCGGTGCTGGAAATGCTGGCCTCCGACTATGACATCGTGCTCACCCACGGCAACGGCCCCCAGGTGGGGCTGGATCTGCGCCGCGCCGAAATCGCCCACGAGCGGGAAGGACTGCCCCTGACCCCGCTGGCAAACTGCGTGGCGGACACCCAGGGCGGCATCGGCTACCTGATCCAGCAGGCGCTCAACAATTGCCTGGCCGCGCGCGGGGAGCAAAAAGCGGTCACGGTCGTCACGCAGGTGGAGGTGGATAAAAACGATCCCGGCTTTACGCACCCGACGAAACCTATCGGCGCGTTCTTCAGCGAGGCGCAGCGCGATGAGCTGCAGCGCGCGCACCCGGACTGGCGTTTTGTTGAGGACTCCGGCCGTGGCTATCGCCGCGTGGTGGCTTCACCGCAGCCGCTGCGGATTGTTGAGGCGGATGCCATTAAGACGCTGACCCAAAAAGGGTATGTCGTGATCGGCGCGGGCGGCGGCGGGATCCCGGTCGTGCGCAGCGAGCAGGGGGATTACCAGAGCGTCGACGCGGTGATTGATAAAGATCTCTCTACGGCGCTGCTGGCGCGGGAGATCGGTGCCGACGTGCTGGTGATTACCACCGGCGTGGAAAAGGTGTGCGTCAACTTCGGCAAGCCAAACCAGCAGGCGCTGGACACCGTTAACGTGGCGCAGATGACGCGTTATATGGATGAAGGCCACTTCCCGGCGGGCAGCATGCTGCCCAAAATCGTCGCCTCGCTGGAATTTTTAAGCCACGGCGGCAAGCGGGTGATCGTCACCTCGCCGGACTGCCTGCCCGCGGCGCTGCGCGGGGAAACCGGCACCCATATCGTTAATGAAGGAAGATAAGATGAGTGAAAATAAAAGCCGCCGCGAGTTTATTAGCCAGAGCGGCAAAATGGTCACCGCCTGCGCGCTGTTTGGCGCGACCGGATCCGTCGCGTATGCTGCTGACTCCGCAAAGCCAACCTGCGAGACGGGTAAACCGATGAACATCACCGCGAAACATTACTATCTCGACAACGTGCTGCTCGAAGCCGGATTTAACGTCGACGGCGGCGTGGCGACGAGCACCCGCACCGAACTGAAAACGCTGGAAATCAAGGACGGGAAGATCGTCGCCCTGCGCGACAACAAGAGCCACGCCGACGCCACGCTGCCGCACTATGACGCAGGCGGCAAGCTGATGCTTCCGGCGATGCGCGACATGCACATTCACCTGGATAAAACCTTCTACGGCGGCCCGTGGCGCTCCCTGAACCGTCCGGCGGGCACCACGATTCAGGACATGATCCGCCTTGAGCAGAAGCTGCTGCCGGAGCTGCAGCCCTACACCCAGGAACGTGCGGAAAAGCTGATCGACCTGATCCAGTCGAAAGGCTCCACCATCGCCCGCAGCCACTGCAACATTGAGCCGGTTTCCGGCCTGAAAAACCTGGAAAATTTGCAGGCGGTGCTGGCGCGCCGCAAAGCGGGTTTTGACTGCGAAATCGTTGCCTTCCCGCAGCACGGCCTGCTGCTGTCGAATTCCGAAAAGCTGATGCGCGAGGCGATGCAGGCGGGGGCGCACTACGTGGGCGGGCTGGACCCCACCAACGTCGACGGCGCGATGGAGAAATCCCTCGATCTGATGTTCCAGATCGCGCTGGACTACGACAAAGGGGTGGACATTCACCTGCACGAAACCAGCCCGGCAGGCGTGGCGGCGGTGAACTATATGGTCGAAACCGTGGAGAAAACGCCGGAGCTGAAGGGGAAGCTGACCATTAGCCACGCCTTCGCGCTGGCGACGCTCAACGAGCAGCAGGTAGATGAGATCGCCACCCGCATGGCGGCGCAGCAGGTGACCATCGCCTCCACCGTGCCGATTGGCACCCTGCATATGCCGCTGAAGCAGCTGCGAGAGAAGGGCGTGTTCGTGATGACCGGCACCGACAGCGTGATCGATCACTGGTCGCCGTACGGTCTGGGGGACATGCTGGAGAAAGCGAATCTCTACGCTCAGCTCTATATTCGTCCCAACGAGCAGACGCTCTCCCGTGCGCTCGGTATCGCCACCGGCGACGTGCTGCCGCTGAACGACAAAGGCGAACGCGTGTGGCCAAAAGCGCAGGACGACGCCAGCTTTGTGCTGGTGGATGCCTCCTGCTCCGCCGAGGCCGTGGCGCGCATTTCACCGCGTACCGCGACGTTCCATAAGGGAAATCTGGTCTGGGGTACTGTGGGCTAAAAGCGAGCCGGGTGGCGGCTTCGCCTTACCTGGCCTACTGAAACCCTCAAATCGTAGGCCGGGTAAGCGCAGCGCCACCCGGCAATGTTTTATACTGGGAGTCACATTCTTAAAGAGGGATCTGCCATGGCACAAAACATCTACGACAATCCGGCGTTTTTTGAAGGCTACGCCCAGCTTCCGCGCTCGGTACAGGGTCTGGACGGCGCGCCGGAGTGGCCTGCGCTTAAGGCCATGCTGCCGGATTTAACCGGCAAATCGGTTGTCGATCTCGGCTGCGGCTACGGCTGGTTCTGCCGCGCCGCGCGCGAGCTGGGCGCGGCTCACGTCACTGGAGTCGATATCTCAGAAAAGATGCTCGCCCGCGCAGCGGAGCTTACCGCTGACCCACAGGTTCACTATCTGCGTAGCGATCTGGAATCTCTCACGCTCAACGAGAACAGCCTCGATCTGGTCTACAGCTCGCTGGCGCTGCACTACCTGCCGGAGCTGGACACGCTGTTCGCCAGGGTTCAGCGCGCGCTTAAGTCCGGCGGCAGCCTGGTCTTTTCGATGGAGCACCCGATATACACCTGCGCCTCCCGTCAGGGCTGGCTGACTGACGATAACGGCGAGCGGTTCTGGGGCGTAAACCATTATCAGGATGAAGGCAAACGCGTCAGCAACTGGCTGGCGGACGGGGTGGTGAAATACCACCGCACGCTCGGCACCACGCTTAACGCGCTGATCGGGGCCGGATTAACGGTAAGCGAGGTCAACGAGTGGGGGCCAGCGCAGGCGCAGATTGACGCCTGGCCCGCGCTGGCCGAAGAGGCGGAGCGCCCGATGCTGGTGCTGATCGCCGCCCGTAAGGCTCAGTAACCCACCTTATACACCCGCCCGCTCTGCACGCCTTCCACGCTGCGGCGGTAGGCCAGCGCCACGGTCGCGGCGGGAACGCTTTCAAAGCCCGGGAAGAATCCGTCGTACGCTTCGGCGGATTCGGTGAGCACCGTCGGGCTAATCAGGTTGATGCGGATCCCGCGCGGCAGTTCGCAGGCGGCAGCGCGGACAAACCCTTCCAGCGCCGCATTTACCGTGGTGGCATTCACGCCCTGCGCAATCGGCTCGTGTGCCACAATCCCGCTTATCAGCGTAATCGAGCCGCCTTCATTCAGATAGTGCTGGCCGGTCAGCGCCAGTCGCACCTGCCCGAGCAGTTTATCCTGCAGGCCCTGGTTGAAGTCGCTGTCCTTCATGGTCGCGAGCGGGCCAAAGTGAAGGCCACCGCTGGCGGAAACAATCGCATCCACCGGGCCTATTTTCTCAAACAGCGCCTGGACGCTCGCCTGCGAGGTGATATCCACCTGCTCGTCGCCCTGCGTGCGACCCACGCGGATGACCTCGTGGCGACGACTCAGCTCTTCCGTTACTGCACGACCGACCGTACCGCTGGCACCAATAATGACGATTTTCATAGCCGACTCCTTATGTTGTGAGCCTTTATTCTTTAATAAATAAAAATGCAGATAAACTGGGCTAAAGTTAGAAGATTACTAACCAGGGGTTTGGAATATGGATAAGCTTCGCGGTATGGAGACGTTTATTGCGGTGGTGGAAAGCGGCAGCTTTACCGGCGCGGCGTCACGTCTGGAGATGTCGGCGGTGATGGTGGGGAAGTATATTGCCCTGCTGGAGTCCCAGCTCGGCACGCGACTGCTGGAGCGCAACACGCGCCGTCAGAGCCTGACCGATGCCGGACGGGTCTATTTCGACGAGGCGAAGCGGGTGCTGGAGCAGGTCTCCATTGCTGAAAATGCAGTCGAGCGGCTGCGGGCTGCACCTGCCGGAACGTTGCGCGTCACGGCACCCACGTCGTTTGGCGGCTGCGTGATTGCCCCGCTGACGGCAACCTTTTTACAGCGCTACCCGGAGGTACGCATCGAGCTGGATCTTACCAACCGGATGGTCGATCTGGTGGAGGAGGGCGTCGATCTGGCCATTCGCATTGGTGACGTTCGCAATGACGATCTGGTGGCGAAATACCTGTGCCCCTACAACATGGTGATCTGCGCCGCGCCGGATTATTTAGCGCGACACGGCACGCCGCAAACGCCAGACGATCTGGTGGATCATCTGTGTCTTTCGCACACGGTGTGGACCGCGCGTAACGAGTGGCGGCTGCCGGGCGTGGAAGGGGAGGTGCGCTGGAAGCGGGATGCGATCTTAAGATGTAACGACGGCTACGGCTTACGCATGGCGGCGCGAGCCGGGGCGGGGCTGTTGCTGCAACCGGAAGTGCTGGTGGCGGAAGAGCTGGCAAGCGGCAGGCTGGTGAGGGTGCTGGAGCAGTACACGCCCGCGCCGAGGCCGGTGCATTTATTGTGGCGTCAGGATTTACGTCAACTGCCTAAGCTTACGGAATTTATCGCCCATATTCTGCTAAGATTGGGCACAATATAAAAAAGAAGGTAATCAAAGAATGTCTGCAAACAAACTCGCCAGCAGCGCGCAGGGCCTGCAATCATCTGCCATCCGTGAATTATTAAAACATAGCAAAATGGCCGGGGTGATTTCGCTGGGCGGGGGTATCCCTAATCCCGATCTGTTCGATCACGAAGGGCTTAAAATTGCCGCCGATGCCGTCTTATCACAGCATTTTGGCGAGGCGTTCCAGTACGGCCTGACGGAAGGCGTCCCGGGGCTGCGCGAAGAAATTCAGCGCATCTGCGAGGGACGCGGTATTGCCTGTAAGGCCGATGATGTGGTCGTGACCTCCGGTTCACAGCAATCGCTTGACGTGCTGGCGCGTGCGTTAATCAACCCGGGTGACACCGTTGTGGTTGAGCGTCCAACCTATCTTGCCGCGCTGCAGGTCTTCGGCCTGGCGCAGGCCAACTTTGAATCCGTTGGCACCGACGGCGACGGTATGAAGGTCGACGAACTTGAGGCCCTGGTGGCAAAGAAAGCTATCAAAGCGGTCTATATCGTTCCAACCTTTGGTAACCCCGGCGGCGTCACGCTGTCTGAAGCGCGCCGTAAGCAGCTGGTGGAATTATCAAAGCGCTATGACTTCGTGATTATCGAAGACGACCCGTACAGCGAAATTAATTATACCGATGAAGTCTTCCGCCCGTTGATTGCCCATGCCAAAGATATCGGCAATGAAGAGAACGTGGTGTATACCTCAACCTTCTCTAAAATACTCGCGCCGGGGACTCGCGTAGGCTGGGTGCTGGTGCCGGAATGGCTGAAGCGCGCGGTAGTGAACCTTAAGCAAACCACCGATCTGCACACCAGCACGCTGTCGCAGCTGATGACGTATGAGTACCTGAAAACCGGTCGTCTGGCCGATCAGATTAAAACGATCCGCGAAGCCTATCGTCAGAAATACCAGACGTTCGCAACCGAGCTGGAGGCCGAGCTGGGCGATGTGATGTCGTTCCACAAGCCGAAGGGCGGTATGTTCCTGTGGGCGAAGATGAATAATGGGTGTAACACCACCCGCTGGCTTGAAAAAACGTTAAGCAACGGCGTAGTATTTGTGCCTGGCGAGTTTTTCTACTGCAATGAGCCAGACCCAACGACGCTGCGCATGTCATTTGTGACGCCAACGGATGAAGATCTGAAAGAGGCGGTTCAACGCCTGAAAAAATCGCTCTAAAAGAGCTGCGCATAATGGCTTTCCTGCCGTTATGCGCAATACGCGTTCAGGGCGGCACGGGCCGCGATCGTTCATGGTGAGTTCCATGTTTGAATTTCTGATCGGTGTCGTTACCCACACGCCCGTCTGGGTATGGGTGCTGTTTATCTTCCTCATCTCTCGCGGCATTAAAGCCCGCAGGCCCACCACCGTTACGCTGGAGAGGCTTGCCGTCATTCCGGCGATCTTTCTTATCTGGGATATTTACGATCTGGTGGTCTACCGCACGTTAACCCCCGGGACTGTCGCATTGTGGACGGCGGGGATCCTCGCCGGGGCCGCGCTGGGGTATTTCCTGATTAAGCAGGCTGTTATCACCCGTACAGAGGCGCCGCGCACCCTTTTCCGCCAGGCAGACTACACCGCGCTGCCGTTTATGATGCTGGCGTTCGGGGTGAAATATGTGCTGGGCGTGATGAGCGCGGTCTCTCCCCAGACGATGCAGCAGCCCGCCATGAGCGCGCTGGCGATCGTCTCCGGCGGCGTGTTTGCCGGCGTGTTTCTCGGGAAATTTGCGCGCTATATTGGGGTGTATGTCGCCCGTGTTCCGGTCTGAATTTACAGGAGGCCCTTTTGGGCGAAGGTAATACGCGTGGCTTCGTTGAGATCAAGCTCTTTTAACGATTCCGGATTAACCCAGGCGATCTCCTGAAACTCGTCATTAAACGTGACGGCCCGGTTGGTGCTGATGCAGTCGAAGATCAGATAGATCATGTAAATCTCCTCAGTGGTGCCATCGGCGTAGGTTTTCACTCTGATGTCATCGCGAAAAGCCCATGGCGTGACCGAGGCGATCTCCAGCGCTTCGCCCAGCTCTTCGCGGATCTCACGGCGCAACGCCTGTTCCATGGTTTCGCCCGGCTCCATTCCGCCGCCGGAGAGGGCCCACTGGCCGGGGAACACGCCGCGATCGTTGGCCATTTTGCACAGCAGATAGGCACCGTCGTTCTGGATGATGGGGCAGACAATGGTTCGTTGGCGCATGATTTCTTCCTGAAAAATGAATTTGGGCTACTTTAGCAGATTGGGGGGATGATTATGTTAGAGGTGCTCGATTCTCGCTCCTTGGTTTTCTGCGTTTTGCTGCAGATTCAGCCAGAATTCAATACTGGTATCGAATGCGTTCGCCAGTCTTGTGGCCAAATCAACGGTGAGTTTGATTTTATTGTTTACCAGCGCGCTGGCAGTGGTGTGATCGGTGTTTATTCTCTCTGCCAGTTCTGAGATGCCGAGACTGAGTGGCTTAAGATAATCGTGCAGCAACACTTCGCCTGGTGTGGTTGAGATGCGTAGTTTTTCCTGGTTATTCATAATTAACTTCCTGTTTATAAATATAAAATGAGTGCGGTTTGATGCCCTCACCCCGACCCTCTCCCACAGGGAGAGGGAGAAAACCATGTCAACCCAGCAACGCGACCCCAGCCTCGGTTCTCAGCCAGCGCGGGGCTTTTAGCTGGTCAGCAAAATATCCCGTTAGTTCAAAGAGTAAATCTCCCATCACACGAGCGGATTCAGGGGCGAGCGCGCCCCCCATCAACAGTTGCGTAATTTCCTCGCAGTAGCGACAGAGCTGATCGGATTCAGCGTTGAATGCAGGTTCACATTCGGGGAACACATTGACGGTAAGACGTTCCTGTAAGTGCTCAGGGAGCGGCTCCAGCAGCATCGGGCGAAGCAGGGCGAGGGTCGATGCAAGACGACCGCAGAGCGCTATTTTTCTTGCAGGATCGGTCTCTTCCACCAATGCTTCGCAATAGCGTTGGCAGTTGTCGGCAAGTTCAGTGAAGTCGGTATTGTGGCCGAAGGGGGTCGTGAAAAGTGCGTTACTGGTGGTCATATGACAGTTTCCATTAAGTGATTAAGACCCTGCCAGAGAAATGCCAATTTCCCGGGTGGCAGGACTGAACGGAGTTGGCATTACCGGCCTTAATGGACACCGGCGCGTCTTGCGACGCCCCCGTCCAGCCCACCATTGAAATGTAGCCAGACGCACGGCGCAACAAGAGCTCACGCCGCCATTAAGTTTAACCGGGATGCCAATCCCGACGCCAGATTTTGCTGGCGTGGAAGGAACATACGCCCGATTAACCCTAATAAAAAGCAGGCTACCCAGAAGAAGTTAAATCCTGCGAGGCGGCTTCAGAAAATGATTTAAGGCGTTTCATCACCGCTCCCTCAGCGCCTCTTTCGCCCGGTTAAACGGCTTGATCATATAATCCAGCACCGTTTTCTCTCCGGTCTTAATGTCCACCGTCGCAATCATCCCCGGCACAATCGAGAAGTGCCTGCCCGCCTTATTCACCAGGTAATCCTGGCTGGTGCGGATGAACACCCGGTAATAGAACACCTCTGGTTTGGCTTCGTCCTGGATGGTATCCGGGGAAATGGTTTCCACCACGCCGTGCAGCCCGCCGTAAATGGCATAATCGTAGGCGGTGATTTTGACCAGCGCCTCCTGGTTCGGGTGGATAAAGGCGATATCGCGCGGCGACAGGCGGGTTTCAATCAGCAGGTGATCGTCCACCGGCACAATCTCCATCAGCTCGCCGTTGGGTGGGATCACGCCGCCGATGGTGGTGACCTTGATGTTTTTCACGATCCCGCGTACCGGGGATTTTACCGTCAGACGTGTCACGGAATCCTGGCGGCCTTTGAGGATGGCCGAAACCATATCCACCTCCGCGTTGGCTTTGGAGAGCGCCTCGCGCGCCTGAACGTAATACTGCGAGCGCAAGTCGGTGAGCTTCAGCTCCAGATCGCTTTTCTGCCGCTGCAGGCGCAGCACCTCCACGTGGCTGGCGGCGCCGGTTTTGACCAGACGCTGGGTGATGGCCAGCTCCTTATTGGCGAGATCTAACGCGGCGCGCAGCTCCCGCTGGGTATCCTCCAGCTGCGCGCGGCGGGAGTTGTAGAGCCGAGTTTCGTCAGCCATCAGATCCGGCCATTGTGCCAGCGAGGGGGGGAACTTCAGCGGGAGATCGTTCACCTCGGCGTACAGGCGGGCGCTGGAGGCCAGTGAAGCCCGGTAGCGCGCCGCGCTTTCGCCGACGTTCGATTCGGAACGCGTCGGGTCGAGCCGCGCCAGCACCTGTCCGGCCTGCACCTGATCGCCCTCGTGCACGTTCAGCTCGGTGAGGATCCCGCCGTCGAGAGACTGTAAGACCTGCTCGCGCGAGCTGGGGATCACTTTACCCGAGCCGGTTGACACCTCGTCCAGCATGCCAAACCACGCCCAGACGCCCAGCACCACGAACATCAGCAGCGAGAAGATCACGATCCGACGCGCGCCGGTGTAGCCGCTTTCGGAGTCGAGAGCGTTATCCAGATCGTCCATTGCCGCCACGTCACGCTGACTGATTTTCATTTTTCCACTCCCTTCCGGTTGCTGCCTGCTGCTGCTGTTGCTGCATACGGCTGTTGTTCAGCGCCTGGGCTTTTGGCGCGTCCATCACCAGCATCCCCTCTTTCAACACCACGACGCGCTCCACCAGTTCCAGCACCGGCACGCGATGCGTGGCGACAATCAGGGTGCGATGCCCGAGCCAGTCGCCCAGACGCTGGATGAATTCCCGCTCGGTGTGCTCGTCCAGCGACGCGGTGGGTTCATCCATCAGCACGATATTCGGATCGCGCAGCAGCATTCGCGCCAGCAGAATCGACTGCCGCTGCCCGCCGGATAACCCCACGCCGTTTTCCATGATCGGGTAGTCCAGTCCTTTTGGGAGTTTCTGCACAAAGCCTGCCGCGCCTGTCAGCTCCAGCGCCTCGAAAATCTCTTCGTCAGTGGCGCGCGGCATGCCGAGGGTGATGTTTTCGCGCAGGGTGCCGTAAAACAGCCGGGCGTTCTGGGTCATAAAGCCGACGTTGCGCCGGACGTCGGCGACGTCGAGATGCGGCAGGCTGAAGTTATCAAGCCGCAGCTCGCCGGCCGCCAGATCCATCCCGCCCGCCATGGCCTGCAGCAGGGTCGATTTGCCCGCGCCGTTGCGCCCCAGAATCGCCACTTTTTCACCCGGCCGGATCTCCAGCCGGTTAATGCGCAGCGCCATGCGCGGATCGTCCGGCTGATAGCGGAACTGCGCCTGCTCGAAGAGGTAGTGACCGCGCAGCACGTCCTGGCGGATCGGCGTCTCCTCGCGCTGGTTTTCGGTGGGAAGCTGCATGATGCTGTCCAGCCCCTCTTTTGCCGCTTTGACCTGCTGCCAGCGGGCCAGCACGCCGCACAGCGTCGCCATCGGGGCGATCATGCGGGAGGCCAGCATCGACGCGGCGACCACCGAGCCGGTGGTCAGGGTGCCGTCGATCACCATCGGGGCGCCGACCACAATCACTCCGGCATAGACCAGGCTCTGGATGGTCATCCCCCAGCTGATCAGGTTCTGCGTCAGCTCGCGGGTGCGCAGGCCGGATTCCGCGGTGATCTGGATATAGCTGTTCCACTGCTGCAAAAAGCGGTTTTCCGCCTGCATCAGCTTGATGTCCTCCAGCCCCTGCACGCTCTCCACCAGCACCGCGTTGCGCAGGGTCGATTCATGGGCTGACTGCTTCGCCAGCTCCGCCAGCTTCTTCTGCATCAACAGGCCGGGCAGGACCATGATCACCGCGGCGACCGGGGCGATCCACGCCAGCTGCGGAGCGATGATCGCCAGCACTACCACGAACAGTAAAAAGAAGGGCAGGTCGACAATCGTTGAGATGGTGGACGAGGTCACCATCTCGCGGATCTGCTCCAGCTCGCGCAGCTGGGAGATAAAGCTGCCGGTGGAGCGGGGAATAGCGCTGTTGCGCAGCCGCAGCGCGTGGCCGAAGACGCGATCCGAAACGCGCATATCCGAGCGCTTGCCCAGCAGATCCATAATGTGCCCGCGCGCCACGCGCAGCACAAAGCCAAACAGGGTGGCAATCAGCACCCCAATGGTCAGGACGTAAAGCGTCGGGTAGGACTGGGCGGGGATCACCCGGTCATAGACCTGCATGGAAAAGACGATCCCGGAGAGCGACAGCACGTTGATAAAGAGGGCGGCCAGCATGACCCAGCTGTAGGGGCGCAGGTCGCGCATCACCAGCCGGTAGAGCCAGTCCGGGCGGTATTTTGAAATATAGGCGTCCACGCGGCTGTCCTTCAGCGCGGCGAGAGGACGCAGGGCAATAACGTGGCGGATAGCGGGCAGCATCGCCGTCATCGACAGCCGGTTGGTGTAGGTCTCATCGCCGAAAAAGCTGACCTCCAGCGTATCGTCCCCGTCGAAATGCTCGATCACGCCGATCCTGCCGTCATGCATCGCCACCACCACCGGCAGACGCCAGCTGTTGATCGCCTGCCGATCGTCGGTAAGGAGCTGAAACGACAGCCCCGCCTCGCGGGCCAGCTGGGTGAGGGCGGGTACCATCGGTTTGCCTTTTAGCCACGGCGCACCTGCCAGCAGCGCGCCGGGAGAGCAGGCGACGCGGTAGCGCGTGGCGACAAAACCAAAGGCCTGCGCCCACTGCGCCAGCGCCTCATCCGTCATGTTTTCACCTTGCGGGATATCACGCTGCTTCATGGCTGGATCTCCACGGTCTGGATGGTGCGGTTATCAAGATCGAACGCATGACGCAACTGCCCGGTGTTATACAGGCAGTTGAGCTGCAGCTGGTGCAGCTGACCGAGGGTCTGCTGCTGGGTGAAGCGCGCCTGATAGACCTCCTGCTCGGCGTTGAGCACGTCGAGCAGCGGGCGCGAGCCGAGATCGAGATACTGCTGCTGGTACAGTTCGCGGGTGCGGGCGCTGAGGGCCTCCTGGCGGCCCTGGATTTGCAGCGTGCTTTGCAGGCTCACCACCTGGCTGCGGGCTTCCAGCAGCTTCTGGCGGACATCAAGACGCGTACGCTGAATGGTGGACTGCGCCGCCTCCACCGCGTGTCCGGCAGCGTTACGCCGGGCGGTGAGGCCGCCGCCCTGGTAGAGCGGCATCTGCACTTTCACCCAGGCGGAATACTGGGTGCGATCCCGCGTTTCACTCCCCGCGTAGCGATCGTTCATGTAGTGACGCACCTCCGGCTCCAGCGAGACGGTTGGCGTCATCTGCGCGTCGGCGTAGTCGAGGTTAGCCTGGGCGGCGTTAGCCTGCGCCCAGGCGGCAAGCACCGCAGGCACCAGACGGTCATCCGGCTCGGCGATGTCGCAGCTCCGGCCCAGCTTTTGCGGAAAGTCATTGCTGATGGCGTTCAGGCTGTTCCAGCCGAGAAAGCTCATCAGCGTGGCGCGGGCGCTGTCCAGGCTGGCCTGGTACTGCATCAGCTGGGCGCGCGCGCCTTCAATGCGCGCATCGGTCTGCACCACGTCAGAGAGCGACGTGGCCCCTTCGTCGTTACGCTGGCGGGTCAGCGTGCCAATAGAGGAGAGGGCGTCGAGCTGTTCTTTAGCGGTGTCGACCATCTGCTGCAAGGTTTGCACCTGCACCATGGCGATGGCGGTATCGTGGGCGATAGTGTCGATACTCACCAGCACGTTGGCCTGCTGCTGGGCAACGCCGGCGCTCTCGGCGCGCACCTGGCTGGCCACTTTGCCAAAGTCGTAGAGCATCTGTGAGAGAGAGAGCACAAGCGACGGCGTAAAGCCGTTCTGATCGCCGTCATGGGAATAACCGCTGTCCACGCCGGCATTAATCTGCGGATAGTATTTTGATTTAGCGACGTCCACCTCTTCGCTCTGTTCATAGAGTTTTCCCACGGCTTCGCTGATGGCCGGGTGCCAGGTGACGGCGCGGTTGACGGCCTCGCCTAGCTGCAATGAACCGGGGGCGGCTTTGCCAGCCGCAGGGGCGACGCGGCCATTGAGCGAGGGGAGTTCCTGCGTTTCGCGAAGCTGTCCGGTATTGATGATTGCCGCCGGGTTCGCGCAGAGAGCGGGCACAGATATCAGGCAGCACGAAAGCCACCAGTAAGGCATCTTCATTCCCATGTCATGTCCCTATTAAAAAAATATAGCTTTATTATTTATGCCCGGGCGCTGTGCGCCCGGGTCATCTCTTGCAGGTGCTATCAGGTAATGATGTGCTGCTGGTTAACAAGCTCGTCGTAGGTGGTCTGAACGCCATCAAGCGTAACGAGCGTGGTATTAGTGTAGGTGCTCCCTGTACCGTCACGGTCGATGGAGATCACGGTATTGCCATTACTATTAGTGACATGGAGATAATTCCCCAGCGTCGAGGCGCTACCGTTCCAGCCCACCAGCAGATCGCCGATGTCGATCTTGTCCCCCTGCGCCAGCGAGAAGCCGGTCCAGTGATCGCCCGCGGTGCTGCTGACGTTACCCGCCGTGGCATTCCCTACCGTACTGTTCAGCACCTGGTAAATCAGCGTATCGCCGTAGGCCGTACCGGTGATGGCGTCGTTATGCTCCGAGCTGATGAACTGCGGCGCCATATTGATGGTCAAGGTGGCGCTGTCCGTTCTCCCGGTAGAATCGGTCAGGGTGTAGTTGAAGGTCTCCTTCGACGTCATGGATGAGAGCGATACCCCGCTGTTGAGGGTATAGGTGTAATGACCGTCAGCGCCGATCGCCAGGATGCCGTAATGGCCGGTGATGTTCACCGTTGCGCTGCCGGTATACGGATCCAGCGTGGTGGCCACGCCGTTATAACCGGTCACGCTCAGACGGGTATCCACCGAGTGGAGCTGATCCAGCACGCCGCCAGAGTCGGTGCCGTCAAAGATATTGCCGTTGACGGTGTGGCTGCCGGTGACGTCGAAATCACTCAGCGAGTAGGTGGTGCCGTTCACGCTAGGCGTGATGGTGATGGTCCCGACGCTCAGCCCCGGGACGCTACCGGTAAAGTTCAGCGTATAGGTCCCGGCGTTGAGATCCAGCCCGGTCAGCGGGACGTCGATACTGCCGCCCAGCAGCGAGCCGCCGCTAAAGGAGCCGCTGCGGATCACGCCCGAGCCGTCGCTGATTGTCCAGTTCACCGTCAGCCCGCCCAGCGCCAGCAGCGAGGCCACGCTAAAGTGCAGCGACGCGTTGTGCAGCGCGGTGTTCGGGTCGACCACGAAAGTTCCGCTGCCGGAGCCCTGGGTTGATGAAAACAGCGCCGTCGTCCAGTTGGCGACGCCCACGGTGGTATCCGAGTAGACCGACGTGTGGTGCACCGAGGTGAGGTCCATCGTGCTGCTGACATCGTTCACCGCATCCATCGCCCGCGCGGTTGGGGTGATGTTAAGCGATGCCGTATCCTTCGAGCCGTCAGGCGCGGTCACGGTGTAGACGAAGGTGTCCGGCGTGCTGATATGGTCCGCCCCCACGCCGCTTCTCAGGGTATAGGTGTACTGGCCGGACGAATTAATGGTCAGCGTGCCGTATTCCCCCTGAATATCGGTTGTTCCGCTGCTGTTGACCGTCACGCCGTTCACTTCCGTGACCACGGTGCCCGCCGGAACAGGGTCATTCGCCAGCACGTCGCCCGTGGTGGTTTCGCTGATGCTCGCCACGCTGTAGACATGATCCTGCAGGACGCTCAGCGTGTAGCCCGTCAGGACGGCGATCCCCGATGCGGTATTGAGTAAGAACAGGTACTCCCCGGCGGGCAGATTCAGCGTCAGCTGGGATGACGTGCCCCCCAGCAGCGGGGCGCGCAGCCAGCCCGACTCGACGCGAACCTGCTCGAAGGTCTGGGTGGCGTTGTTGAACTTATAGACGTACAGATCGAATACCGACGCCAGCGCCACGCCCCCCACGGAGGCCTGGATGGTCATGGTGCGTGTCGTGCCTTCCTCCACGTTGTAGATAATCGGGTTGGTCATGTCGTCGAGCAGGTTAAGCCCCAGCGTGCTGCCGAGATTAATGCCCACCAGGGTAAAGCCGCCCTGAGACGAGGCGCCGTTATTGATTTCGTGCACGCTGGTGTCGAAAGTCAGCGAGGCCGTGTCGTCCACCGCCACAATGCCGTTGATTACCGTACCGGCACCCAGAGACAGTACCAGCTGCGCCGACGCGCTGACGCCGTTGTGGGTGATGGTGTAGGTGAAGCTCTCCGTCCGGCCAATGACCGCGGCGCTGGTATCGGTCAGGTTATAGGTGTAGCTGCCGTCGCGGTTGATGGTCAGCGTACCGTATTTGCCCTGGATCACCGTGCCGTCGGCGTTCACGCTGGTGGTGATGCCCTGGGCGTTAGTGACCGCGGAGATAGTGGTTCCGGCCGGCGCGTTGTCGCTGCCGGCGGTCGGGTCCGTATCGAGGATCACGTTGCCGTTGAGGCTGGTATCGCCCGTGACCGTACCTGGACCGGTCTCTTTTACCGCCACGTCGAGGCTGGTGTAGGAGCCGGTCGCCAGCAGGTTGGTGTTGTAGCTGAGCACGCGATAGTTGCCGTCAGCCAGCCCGCTGAGGTTCAGCGATACGCCGGTTGCGCCGAGGGTCAGCAGATCGGCAAACTGCGGCTGGCCGGTATCCACCACGGTGGTCCACGCACCGTTGACGTAATGCTGAACCACCAGCTCCAGGGTATTGAGCAGAGAAAGCACCGCCCCCGTAGCGTTGGCGTTCACCACGATATCCGCGCTGCCGCCGCTGCCCACCGTGAAGTTCACCTGGGCGGTATCATTGCCCAGCAGCGTCAGGACGTTGCCCACGGCGCCGACCAGCAGGAAGCCGTAATCGCTGTACTGGCTGTTGGTCACGGTTGCCGTGGTGCTGAGGTTCAGCTCTTCGACGTTATTACTGGCGGAGAACGGCACCACCGGCGCAAGGGCAGAGCCCGGCAGCGAGGCGTTGCCAGCGGCGTCGGTGGCGGTGATCTGCAGCGTCTGGCCTTCGATCTGTTTGTTAATGAAGGTGTAGCTGTAGGTGCCGTTGCTGCCCGCAATGGCGGTCACCGTCGAGCCGTCCGCAAGGCGGATAGAGACGGTGCTGCCTGCTTCCGCAGTCCCGGTCAGGACGCTACCGTCGGCGTTGAAGGTCCCGGTCGGCGCCGTTGGGGCGGTCGTATCGACGATAATGGTCGTCACGGCTGACGCCACGCTGGTGTTGCCCGCCGCATCGGTGGCCGTGGCGGTGAAGTTATGCGTGCCTTGCGTCAGCGTGGTGGTTTGCGGCAGGGTCCAGTTGCCGCTGCCGTCGGCGGTCACCGTGCCCACCAGCGTGATGCCATCGTAGATCCGCACCGTGGCATTCGCTTCGGCTGTCCCATTGAGCGTTGGGCGCGTGTCGTTGGTCGGATTCGTACCGGTCACCGGCCCGGTGACGCTGCCGACATCATCAATGACCGAGCTGATGACCGGCGCGCCCGGCGCGAGGGTATCGACGTTAATCACATACCCGGCGGTAGGCGAGCTGGCGTTGCCCACCGCATCGGTGGCGGTAAAGGTCAAATTGTGCGGACCGTTGCTCAGCGCCGGGGATGGCGTAAAGCTCCACGCCCCGCCGGTTGCCGTCACGCTGCCGATTTGTACGCCGTTATCAAAGATTTTCACCGTCGATCCCGCTTCCGCCGTACCGGTGAGGGTCGGCTGCGCGTCGTTGGTGAACCCGCCGTTCGCAACCGGCGTTGGCGCATTGCCCACGTCATCCAGAATGCTGGTCAGCACCGGCAGCGCAGGCGGCGTGGTGTCGACGGTGAGGCTGAAGCTGGTGGACGACACGCTGGTGTTGCCCGCCGCATCCGTCGCCTGCGCGGTGAAGCTGTGCGCGCCCGCCGTCAGCGTGGTGTTGAGCAAGATACTCCAGCTTCCGTTGCCGTCCGCGGTGCCCGTTCCGACAAGCGTAGTTCCCTCATAGATTTTCACGGTGGCAAACGGTTCGCTGGTCCCGACAAGGCGCGGTACCGTATCGTCGGTTGTTTGCCCGGACGTGAGCGGGCCGGTGATGCTGCCTACGTCGTCTATCGCCTGGCTGATTACCGGCGCGTTCGGTGCCGCGGTATCAACAATCAGGGTAAAGTTCGGCGAGGTCGGGCTGACGTTGCCCGCTGCATCGGTGACCGTGGCGGTCCAGGTATGGCTGCCGTTAGCCAGCGGCGTTGACGGCGTAAAGCTCCATGCGCCGGTACCGTCCGCCTGAACGGTGCCGACCGGCTGCCCGTTTTCATAAACGGTGACCGTGGCGTTGGCGGTCGCGGTGCCGTTCAGCGTCGGCGTGGTGTCGTCGGTGCTCTGCCCGGAAGTGAGCGGGGTTTGAATGCTACCCGCGTTGTCACCCGCGGTCGAAATGACCGGTGCCGACGGCACGCCCGTATCCACCGTCAGGTTAAACGGCGTCGTCGTGCTGCCGGTATTGCCAGCCGCGTCGGTGGCGTTGAAGGTGATGGCGTGCGGCCCGTCGGGCAGATCGGTACCCGGGGTGAAGGTCCAGCTGCCCTGGGCATTCACCACCGCAGTGCCAATTTCGGTGCCATCAACGATCACGTGCACGGTAGAACCCACGTCGCCCGTGCCGTTGAAGGTTGGACGCGCGTCGTTGGTGCTGTTGCCTGACGTGAGCGCCCCGGTGACCGGACCGACATCGTCAATCACGCTGGTCACCACCGGTACGCCAGGGGCCGCGGTATCAATGGTAAAGGCAAAGACCGACGAGTTCGCCGAGGCGTTGCCTGCAGCATCCGTTGCATATGCGCGTAGGGAGTAGCTGCCGTCGCCCAGCGGCGCGGTCGGCGTAAAGGTCCAGTTGCCGCTTCCGTCAACAACCGCAGTACCAATCTGCGTGCCGTTGTTCATGATGTGAATGGTGCTGCCCGCCAGCCCGGTGCCGCTAATCGTAGGGGTGCTGTCGTTGGTCGTCTGCCCGCTGGTGAGGTTGCCCGTAACGCCGCCAGGGACGTTGTCATTTACCGTATCCAGCGTCGGAACCGTCGGTGCCGTCAGGTCAACCACCACGCTCCAGGGGGCAGAGACCGCGCTGACGTTGCCCTGCGGATCGGTCGCTCGGACGGTGAAGCTGTGCGAGCCTTCGCCGAGCGCGGTGTCAGGGGTAAACGTCCATGCGCCGTTGATGTCAGCCGTGACCACGGCAATCTGCGTGCCGCCGTCGAAAATGGTCACCACGCTGTTTGCATCCGCAGTCCCCGAAAGGGTTGGCGTGGCGTCGTTCGTTTCGCTGCCGCTAACCACCGTAGTGGCGGCGTTACCGACGTTATCCGTGACGTTGGTGATAACCGGCGTGGTGGAAACGGAGTCCACCACGACGGTGAAGCCCGCCGAAGGACCGCTCTGGTTTCCTGCCGGATCGGTTTCGCGGATGGTCAGGACATGGTTGCCCTCTGTCAGGGCAGGCGTCGTATAGCTCCAGGTGCCGGTGTTGCCGACCTCCACGCTGCCCAGCAGCACGCCGTTGTTGTAGATGGAGATGGTATCGCCCACCGCGCCGGTGCCGGTGAGGGTCGGCTGGTTGTCGTTGGTAGTCTGGCCGCTGGTCAGCGGGCCGGTGCCCGGACCGACATCGTCAATCACCGCGCCGATAGTTGGCGTGCCCGGCGCGGTAAGGTCGACGGTGACGCTGGCCGCCGGAGAGCGGCCGCTGGTCAGGTTATTGAGGGTCGCGGTCACCTCAAAGGTGTGCAGTCCCTCGCCAAGCGCGGGTGGCGTATAGCTCCAGTTGCCGCTGCCGTCGGCGGTTACCGTCGTCAATGGCGTCGTGCTACCGTCCAGATAGATGGTGATCAGGCTGCCCGCCTGAGCCGTACCGGTGAGGGTTGGGGTAGTGTCGTTGGTGGTTTTGTCCTTCACGTCGCCTGTGATTGGGGCGACGTCGTCGTTGATCGCCGTGATCGCGGGCACGTCAGGAAGATTCGGAAGCGTACCGGTGACATTGTAAGTCGCATCAGGGCTGGTACGTCCGGACGCATCGGTTGCGGTCACGGTCAGGGTCGCGCCATCCAGCGGGGCCGGGCTGACCGCGATGGAGAAGCTGCCGCCGGTCGCAACCCCGGTACCAATGACGTTACCGCCGCTATCCTTAACGGTGATGAGTGCGCCTGCTTCGGCGGTGCCTGTCAGCGGCGTACCTTCTTGAGCAAGGCTAAGATTGCCCGGGGCGGCTGGGTCCAGGGTATCCACCGTCACGCTCAGCGGTGCTGAACTTCCTGAGGCGTTACCCGCAGGATCGGTAGCGGAGACAGTGAAGGTATGCGAACCATCCGACAGCGTAGTACCGGCGGTCCAGCTCCAGCTGCCGTCCGGCTGTATCGTCACCGGCACGCCCGACGGGGTACCATCGATGGAGACGATAACGGTGGTGCCGGGTTCGCTGGTCCCGGTAAGGGTCGGCGTGCCGTCGCGGGTGTAGAGCACGTTGTTGGTGAGCTGGCTGTCTGAAACGGCATTAATCTGCGGTATCCCAGGCGCAACGGTATCGAGCGTCACGGTAAAGATCGAACTCGGGGCGCTGACGTTGCCCGCTGCATCTACGCCCGCCACGGTAATGTTTAGCGGGCCGTCCGTTTGCGTTGGAAGCGTCAGGCTCCATTCTCCGTTCACCACCACGACACGGCCCAGCTCGACGCCGTTGCTGTAGACGATCACCGTCTCACCGTTAACGCCGGTTCCGCCGACTGTCGGTGTGGTATCCGTGATGTAGCCGCCGTTCGGCTCACCGCCGACGGCGCTAATGACCGGCGTATCCGGCGCCAGGGTATCCACGGTGATCGTAATCGCTGGCGACGGGTCAGAGACGTTGCCCGCCTCATCGGTGGCGGTGGCGGTATAGACGTGGCTGCCCTCCGCAATGTCGCTGCCAGGGCGCCAGCTCCAGTTGCCGTTGCTGTCTACCGTGACGGTGCCAACGACGGTTGGCGTGCCGCCGTTGACCGTGTCAGTGATGTTGATTACGTCGTTCGGCGTCCCGGTGCCGCTCAGGACCGGGCGCGGATCGTTGGTGGTTCCGCCATCGGGAACGGGGCCGGTGATCTGGGTGACGCTGTCGGTGACGGTCGGTGCCGCAGGCGTGGCAGGCGGGTCGGTATCAATGGTGATGGTGACCGGCTGCGACGGGGCGCTTTCGTTGCCCGTACCGTCCATGTTGGTGACGGTCAGGGTAATGTCATAGGTGCCGTTAGGCAGCGGGGTTGATGGTGTCCAGGTCCAGTGGCCGGTACCGTCCACGATGACATCATCAAGTTTGACGCCGCCGTTGTAGATCGTCACGGTATCGCCCGCCGTGCCGGTACCGCTCAGGGTTGGCGTGGTGTCGCGGGTGGTTTCGCCCGGGTTCAGCGGTATTTCTGTGCCGCCAGGATTGACGGTAATTGTCGGGATATCCGGCGTGGCAGGCGCGACGGTATCTACCGTCAATACAAACGGGCTGGAGATGGTGGTATTGCCAGCGGCATCCGTGGCGTGAACCGTCAGGGAATGCGGGCCGTCGGTGAGCGGGGTAACGGGCGTAAAGCTCCAGCCGCCGCTGCCGTCGAGGGTGGCGGTGCCGAGCAGGGTGGCGCCGTCATAAACGGTGATTACCGCATCCGCCGGGGCGGAGCCCTGCAGCAGCGGTTTGGTGTCATCCGTGGTATCGCCGCTGCTGAGCGTGCCCTGAACGCCGCCGACGTCATCGGTCACGGTGGCGATGGTGGCTGCTGTTGGCGGTGTGGTATCGACGGTCAGGGTGAAGCCGCTTGACGGCTGGCTGGTGTTCCCCGCCGCGTCGGTGGCGACAACGGTAAAGGTATGAGGCCCGCTGCCTAGAGGCGTAGTGAGGGTATAGCTCCACGCGCCGTTGTTGTCGACCGGAACCGTGGCAAGATCGGTGCCATCCAGGCGGATGGTGACTGTCGATCCCGGTTCAGCCGTGCCGTTGAGCGTGGGGGTGGTGTCGTTGGTGCTGTCGTTGGAGGTGAGCGCACCGAGGCGCTCCGGCACATCATCTATCACCTGGGTAATCACCGGAGCGGCAGGCGCGACGCTGTCAACTGTCAGAGTCCAGGTGTTGGAGACGCCGCTGGTGTTACCTGCCGCGTCGGTCGCTACGGCGGTCAGGGCGTGCGGACCCTCACCGATCGGCGAGGAAGGCGTAAAGATCCATACGCCAAGGCCATTGGCGACGGTCGTACCAATAGCAACACCGTCCACGCGGACGGTGACCGTCGCGTTTGGTTCGGCGGTACCGCTGAGCGTCGGGGTGGCGTCGTTGGTGGTCTCATTAATATCGAGCGAGCCGGTACGCCCGGGGACATCGTCCACGACTTGTGAAATAACCGGGGCGCCGGGTGCCGTCCCGTCGACGTTAATTGTCCACGCGGTTGATATTCCGCTCGGGTTACCGGCGGGATCCGTCGCCGTTGCCGTCAGCACGTACGTGCCATCGGTCAGCGGTGCGGGCGGCGTAAAGCTCCACAGGCCGGAGGAGGGAACAACCGTCGTACCGAGGACATCGCTGCCGTTATAAATCGTGATGGTCGAGCCCGCCTCGCCCGTTCCGTTCACGGTCGGCGCCCGGTCGTTGGTAATCCCGTTAGGGCCTACGGGGCCGGTGGTGGCCTGCACGTCATCAATCACAGACACGATAATTGGTGCCTGCGGTGGGGTAATATCCGGTGACGCCGCGGAGGTGGCAGGCCCCGTGTTGCCTGCCGCGTCGGTGGCGTCGGCGGTCAGGATTTCGCCGTTGAGTTTCGGTGGGGTCAGCGTCAGGCTGAAGTTGCCCTGGCTATCGACAACAGCGGTGCCAAGGGTGACGCCATCTTCACGGATGGTCACCGTGCTGCCTGCCTCCGCTATACCGCTGATGGTGCCGCCATCATTCGACACCACGAGGTTTCCAGGGGCTAACGGCGGCGTGGTGTCCACGGTGAAGATGACAGGCTCTGAGGCCGTGCTCTGGTTTCCGGCGGCATCGGTTTCAGTGACGGTAATTGAGTGCGTCCCGTCCGGGAGCGGACCGTCTGGGGTAACGCTCCAGGTGCCGTTGGGCAGCACCGTCGTTGTGCCAATCGCCACGCCGTTATCATAGATGGTGATGGTCCCACCGGGCTCGCCCGTTCCCGCCAGGATCGGCAGCGAAGCATCGGTAGGTGCGACCGACGTGATGGTTCCCCTGATATTGCCCGTATCGTCGGTCAGTACAATCGCGGTCGGTGCGTCCGGCGGGGTAAGATCCACAGTCAGTGTAAACACCGGTGAGGCTGGCCCGGTGTTGCCGGCGGCGTCGGTTGCCCGCACGGTAATCTGGTGAGTACTTTCACTCAGGTCAACCGACGGGGTAAAGGTCCAGGTGCCGTTGCTGGCGACCACCGCCGTACCAATAGCGACGCCGCCGTCATAAATCGTCACGGTCGAGCCCGCTTCGCCGGTGCCGGTAAGCTGCGGACGCTGATCGTTGGTGCTGCCGCCGTTGCTGACTGTCCCCGTCTGCGGGGCAATATCGTCCGTTACGCTGGTGATTGCTGGCGCATCGGGCGCGGTGATGTCCGGCGCGTTGAGCGTTGTGCCCGGGCTGGTATTCCCGGCGTTATCCGTCGCGGTGGCGGTCACCTGCTCGCCGTTGGTCAACGGTGTGCCGAGAGAGACGGTAAAGTTGCCATCGCTGCCCGTTTTTCCTGTGCCAATAACATTACCGTTTGCGTCTTTCAGCGTAACGGTACTGCCGGGTTCGGCGGTACCGGTAACGGTTTTGCCATCTGAAGAGAACGTAAGACCGGAAGGCGGATTCGGCGGTGTTGTATCCGGATCGGCAGGATCGACAGGTATGTTGGGGTTGGTGCCATTGTTATTGCCGCCACCACCTCCGCCGGTGCTTGCCGCCGCCGCGATGCCGCCCGCTGCGACAATGCCGCCCAGTGCCCAAGGCCAGATGGCGGCGGCACCGGCGTCACTCCCGGAGGCCGCGAGCAGCACGTCCGTAGACGCGATAGATTCGTACGTGGCGACTCCGGTCGGATCTTCGATCCACCATAATGCGCCGTTGCTGTCCTGCAGTACTAGCTGGCTCACGCCCTGCGCGTCCGTGACGTAGAAATTTTTAAGGGTGATCACCTCGCCGGAGTGCAGCGTAACCAGCAGATCGTTACCACTTCGCGCGAAGTGGGAGACGCTCGCTCGCTCGACATGAAGCTCAACGATAGAGGAATGGCTCAGCGTAACCTGCGTGCCTTCCGTGGTCGTTTCCACGCCAGTAAGTTTCGATATAACAGAGATTTGGCTCATTTAGGTATTACTCCAGCAGATGTGTCATGAACGGCGAGCAAGACGAGCCATCTCTGCAGAAGGTAAAGGGCGCCCCGGCGCAGTCGCTGTTATTACGCAGCACTGACCGTTGTTTTTAGCGCGCACGATGCCCGCCAGGATTTAGAGTGGCAACATCAGAGCGAATCTAATTTCTTATGAAAGAGAACCGTTTTTTTCGTATTTTATGTTTTGTAAAACCCTGTAATTAATAGAGGAATTATTTTTGAGGATATAAAAATGATATAGACAGAAAACACATGTTGTGCAAATTAAGCTTTCGTAAATAAGTGCGGAAACAGTGAAGAGGGCATTAATATATTCGTATTGCAAATAATTGCATTGCTGTAACTATCTGTTTTATATGATTTTAATTTCACATTGCGATGTTGATTATTAATGTGGTTTAGGCAGTATGATAATTGGTAGGGGGCATTTTGGATATAATGTAAAACGTCATTGTTTAATCACACTTAATATTCATTTAAGTTAGGGTAACGTTTTTGATATAAAATATATTATGTCACTTGCGCAATGAAATATATTCTTATGTAGGGTTAAAATTCTGCTATCACGCGAAAATAATAACGTTAAGGCAAGGATAAAATAGCCTGGTTCATTTTCGTTGGGCCTACGACGTCAGCATGATTTTGCGACAGAAAAAAAATTACGGGGAGAATGAATAAAACTCGTCAGTCGGGCGTTTACTGACGTCACTCCCTTCTTACCCTGGAGCTTTATATGAACACGACCTCGCTTCGTTTGATCCCGGTGCTGATTTTTTCCCTGCTTTCCCCCCTGGCGCTGGCAATGGGCAATAATAGTACCGAGAGCAAAACGCCCGACTGTCCTTCCGGACAGGTGTATGACAGCGCCACCCAGAAATGTGTGCCGGACAAGAGCAGCAGCCTCAGCGACCAGGACAAAACCAACTATGCGTACCATCTCGCGAAAAAAGGCGAGTACCAGGCGGCGCTGAATCTGCTTGATTCGCTGAAAAATGGCAATACGGCTGAAGCGTGGAACTATCGCGGGTTCGCCACGCGTAAACTTGGCCGCACGGACGAAGGTATTGGTTACTACCAGCGCGCGCTGGCTATCGCACCGGATTATGCCAAAGCCCGGGAATATCTCGGTGAAGCGTGGATGGTAAAAGGACGTCCTGACCTCGCGAAAGAACAGCTGAAGGTGATTGCCGGTATTTGTGGCCAGTCCTGCGAAGAGTACCGTGACCTGCAGGCCGCCATCAACGGACATCCGGAATCCTGATTTTCTCGTGGAGGGAAAACACATCGCTACCAGTGAGGTTCGTCAACAGTTAGCGGCACACCTGTCGCGTCTCTGGCGCTATGGGCTGGTGCTGTCGCGAAACACGGATATCGCCGAAGAGCTGGTTCAGTCCACCTGCGTGCGTGCGCTTGAAAGGAGCAGCCAGTATACGCCGGGCACGCGCATCGACAGGTGGCTGTTCGCGATACTGCACTCCATCTGGATCTCTGAGCTTCGGGCGCGACACGTGCGTCAGGGGCAGGGATTTGTGGCCAGCGATGAGCTTCTGGCGCCGGACACCCGCGAACAGGATGAGACGCGCCTGCATTACCTGAAGGTGATGCAGCGCGTGAACGCGCTGCCTGAAGCCCAGCGCAACGCGGTATTTTTGGTTTATGTCGAAGGCTTTACCTACCAGGAGGCGGCGGAGACCCTGGCGGTGCCAATCGGTACCGTGATGAGCCGCCTGGTAACGGCACGGGCTCGGCTTGCCAGGTCCGCTGACGCTCTGCCTCCGGTAAAGGAGAAACGCTCTTGAACTCGCACCGTTTTGCACCGCCTTACAACGACGACGCTATCGTGGCATGGATAGATGGCGAGATGTGCCGCGCCGACGCGCAGCAATTTGAAGAACAGATGAAAAGTGACGAACGCCTCTCCGGGCGAACCGCCGAACTGATGAAAAGCAGCCAGGATTTCGCCGGGGCGTTTGCCTCCCTGCTGGATGACGCCCCTCTGGAGACAATGCAGGCGCGTCTGGCAGCGATTCCCGAGCCACAGTCCTCCACGCCGGCAGGCGTCAGCAGGCGGGCGCTGATTGCCGCCTCGGTCAGCTTCTTGATGGTCGGCTCCGGGCTGGGCTACCTGCTGAGGCCCGCTTCCGTGCCGGCGGATGAGAACGCCCACATTCGCGACCTGGAAGCGCAATATATGTCCCTGTACAGCGTCGAGACGCTGCTGGATATGGACAGCGCAACGCCGGTCCTGCAGCGCGGGCTGGAACGGGCCGCGCAGGACATCGGCATGAAGCTGCAAATGTCGCAGCTTGTCCTGCAGGGGGCTGAGCTGAAAATGGTGCGAATGCTGCGCTATGAAACCACCTCTATCGCGCAGATTGCCTGGATCAACGCCGACTACGGCCCGATGGCGCTCTGTATCTCTCCTGTTGATGAGAAGACGACGGCCTCTCTGCGCCAGGAGCAGCGGCACAGCATGAACCTGGCGTGGTGGCAGGAGGCGGGCTACCAGTTTGTCCTGATTGGCCGTAACCCGCCGTCTCACCTGCGGGGAAACGCGGAGCAGCTACAGCGGCTCATCTCAGGATGACGGCACGTCGTTCGTCTTAATCGCAATGGCGATGGCAATACGATCGTCCACCACCAGCGCAAACTTATCCATCCCGTAGGACGCGCGCGAGATCGCCGTCGTGGCATCCAGGGTGAGAGCCTGGGCGTGCGGGTCTTTCACGATGGCTTCCAGAATCACCGGGCGGGCAATGTTTCGCACGGTCAGCGTGCCGAATACCCTGTACCGCCCGTCGCCCTGAGCGACCACGCGAGAGCTGATGAACTCGATAGTCGGATAACGCTCAGATTCAAAAAACATGTCGCTTTTCAGCTGCCAGGTGAGCAGCTTGTTTGACGCCACAAGCGTCGCTACGGGAATGGTGACGTGAATATGGTCGTCGACGTCGTTCTCCGGATTGAGCGTCACGGCGCCCGTCACGCCGCTGAACGTCGCCCAGGAGAGGATGCCGCCAAAGGCATGCCACGATAGCCGAATGTCGGTGTTATCGGTGTCGATAATGTAGCTCTTCGGGGCTGCCATCGCCCACGGACAAACCAAAACAAGCACTATCACCAGGCGTCGCAGCATCTCAGGATCTCTTTTAGGGGGGCAGGGAGTAAACGCGTCACCTCCGGGATCTATTCGGCTTTGTTGACATTATTTCAACCGGAGCGCGATAACCGGACCTGGTGACAAGTGTAGCCTTGAGAACACAGCGCTGCGGGGAATAAAAAAGGCCGCTTGCGCGGCCTTTCGAAGGGATTACTCAGTGACTTTCTTTTCCAGCTCGCTGGCACCTTCTTTGGTTTTGTTCCAGCCTTTCTCAGCGCCTTCTTTGGTGGCATCCCACCCTTTCTCGGTGCCTTGTTTGGTTTTATGCCAGGCTTTCTGGGAATCTTCGCTGACCTTGCTGCCCAGGCTCTCGCTTTTGCCTTCCGCAGCATGCTTCTGTTTCAGCTTCAGCTCTTCACCTTTGTTCTGCTCTTCGTGCAGTTTTTGCTTCGCCTCGTTGGCGTTTGCGTTCGCCGCAGCGACGGTATCGTCAGTTGCATGTGTGGTCGCAGCAAATACTGGGGAAGCCAGCAGAACGGCAGATAATGCGATAATTGTTTTTTTCATAATATCCTCATTTAACGTTATCGGTTATGAGCGTGATTCAGCATGGCACAGGCGAAGCGGGATGGCTTTAGGAAAAAACTGTAATGAGATCAATGTGCCCTGATGAGGGATATTTCGCCTGAGGATTATCCAAAGGATAAAAAGCCTATTTCAGCAAGGGCGGCGAGGGTCAGGAGAATGAAAATTATGACGGTTATGGGTTTGTACATGTTGGGGTTCCTTCCGGGTTGGGGCGGCTAATCCGTAGCGCTGGGTGGTACGGGTAATTTTGCACAGGAGGGGGGAGAGGGTGTTGATGTTTGTCAAAGCCAAGGGGTAACACTATAAACTACTGGCCTGTTGGTCGGTTTTTTTTTGCAAAGATCACGGTATACTGACTTTGATTAGAAGAAGGGGAATGGCATGGCGATAACGGAAGAAGCGTTGCTTAAGTCGGGTTTCACAAAAGAAGAGCTGCAAAAACTTAAACGCTATGTGGATACTCAGCGTTCGACGCTGGATATTTTGCTTCCTGCGCTTTCAAATCGGTTTAAAGGGACTGTTATACTTTCAGTCGTACTTACTGTTCTGTTCATGCTGGCTGTTTGCTTCGCTTCCCGAGAAAATATCATCTCATCAGGCGTTGCTGTGCTGTTTATCTTTGGCATCTTCTGTTGGATGACTCCTCTCAAATTAACGTATAAAGCCTGGCGATTTAAGAGGGGCTATTATCAATAGACAGTAAGTCAAAAACAATTTTTGCGTTTATGCCATATCCGATGATTTTCATAGTAAGTTTTGGCCGACTCATTGAGTCCATTTTTCTGTAAAAATCTGAGCGCATAAAATAAAACAAACGCCAGGAGCCAGGTTTGCGAAGTAAACCAAATACGCTGTAAGCATTGGCAGCAAGGCTTACCGTTTTATACGCAGCCAGACCAGTCTCACCGCGAAATCCCATAAACTCTGCAACCGACATCGCTGTGTCAGCGATAAATCCCTGCGAATCAGGTTTGTTCAGTAATTGATTATTCACTTCTCTGGATACGGTATTAGCCGCATCAATTACTAGTGTGGCACCTAACAACACACCGACCGGAGTCATTGAGCTCGCAAGGAGTAATCCACCTGCGGCTTGTAACCCAGCAAAAACAACCTGTACAGCGGAGATGACATAGCCAACAACTTTATTGTTTTCCTTGATGAACTCAACCCTGGCATAAAGCTGCGCTGCTTTCGTTCTGAGCAGGCGATCTTGTTCAAGAAGATTCTCGTTCTCTGCCCTGAGATTTTTTATATAGGAAATCCCTTCTTCGTCGGATTTCGCTTTGCGGGCAAGAGAAAATTGCTCAGTTATAAAAGTCTTAATGTCTTCCATAAACTGAATTCTGGTGAGTCCATCCTTGAGATGGTTAGCTGCTACCATGTTTGCAGTGTTAATGAGTTTACGAGCTTCCAGATTAATCATGGTCGCTGACCATGCGTTAGTCTGTTGTCCTGTAAGCAGCGAAATATCCATATATACCCCCATCAACGCGTTATGACAGCTCCGGCCAAAAGCATATAACAATGTTTACTCGTTTGCATATGTTCTTGCAGCGCAAGAGCTACGCAGAGGGCCGTGTCATAATCTCATAAAGACTGCTTTGTTGCCTTTACTGGTACGACTATGTCAGTCAGATATCGGAGTAATCGACGATGGCCAGAAATTTTTCCGAATTTACAGGACAATATAACGCATCGGGAGAATCCTCTTAGAACATTATAGTTCCTGCAAAAAATATCTAGCCTGCCTATACACGGCGCGATACTCTGTAATGCTTTGTCTTTTTTGTGAACAGGAAAAAGTATGCTTAGTACGTTACCCGATTTACACAGAAGTTTTACAGAGCAACTCAAGCTTAAATTTCAGGCTGACTCGCGGATTCACTCCCTTCTCGCTGGCGGCTCGCTTGTTCATGGCGGGTTCGATAAATACTCCGACCTCGATTTTGTCGTTGTGGTAGACCCTCTCTACTATGACGAAATCCAGGCACAGCGTATTGTGCTCGCCGGAACACTAGGCCATCTGCTCCATGCTTTCACCGGAGAACATGTGGGAGAGCCTCGTCTGCTTATCTGCCTGTATGGCCCCGAACTCCTTCACGTTGATCTGAAATTTGTCACCCTGGAAATGCTCACTCAACGCGTTGAAGAGCCAGCAGTGCTGTTTACCCGTGATAACCTTGCTCTGGAGCGTCAACTGGCAAAATTTAGTGCTCACTGGCCTAATATGACGCCGGAGTGGTTTGAGTCCCGAGCCTGGATCTGGCTTCATTATGCGGTGGTGAAGCTGGGAAGGGGCGAACTCTTTGAAGCGATTGGTATGCTGTCATTCTTCCGGGAGCAAGTGCTGGGACCTATGCTGTTCCGTCGTGCAAATCTTCCGCAACGTGGGGTTCGCCGCATTGAATTCCTCAGCATTGATCCTGATGGTCTGCTGATTTCCACGCTGGCAACGCACGATCGTGACTCCGTCAGCATGGCCATCAGAAAGGCTGTTGACGCTTATATCACTCTGCGGGCTGATGCGCTCCCGGAAAATATCGCAGACGATGCGGCACGTTGGGCGCTCCTTGCCATGCTGAAAGCTTGAACCCGACCCTGGAAGGTTTTGGTCTGCTCCGCCCCCGCGTTCAGACGACCTTTGCTAAAAAATGGTCGTCTGAATTTCGGTTGTGAGGCTCTTACTGAATGCTTAGATTCATTTTCAATCTATCGAGAGGGTATGAATATGAACTTTGCAGAACTCCATTATCAGCATGAGCCTCTTCTTATCGCCAACGTCTGGGATGCCGCCAGTGCTGTCGCAGCGCAAAAAGCAGGCTATCAGGTACTCGGAACATCCAGTGCAGCTATAGCGTCCACGCTGGGGTATGAAGACGGGCAGGGAGTGCCGTTTGATGAGTTATTTTATATGGTCACCCGGATCCGGGCTGTCAGCAACCTGCCATTGAGCGTTGACATGGAAGCAGGATATGGTGATTCAGCCGAAGAGATAACAGCCAATTTGAGGCGCCTTGCTCAGACAGGCGTCGCAGGCGTTAACCTCGAAGATAGCAGAGCCATAAACGGGGTGCGTCAGCTCGACGATGTCTCTGATTTTTCCCGTAACCTGAGAACAGTATGCGATGCGCTGAGGAGCGAAAATTACCGCCTGTTTCTGAACATCCGGACTGACACGTACCTTCTTGGGCATGAAGATGCGTTGCAGGAGACGATATTACGGGGGCAAAGATATAAAGCTGCAGGTGCTGACGGCCTTTTTGTTCCCTGCCTGACGTCAGAGAGAGACATCAGCCTCATTGCAGAGGCAACGGGTCTGCCTCTGAATGTCATGTGTATGCCTAATCTTCCGTCATTCAGCAGGCTGAAATTGGCCGGGGCAAGCCGCATTTCAATGGGCAATTTTGTTCATTCAGCCATGCAGTCAACGCTGACTGATGTCATGCATGCGATCCGATCTCGTCAGACGTTTGAAGGACTTTTTGGTGATGAAAATAACCGATAAGAATTTGTGTGATATCTGGTATCAGGCATTACTTGAACGTGCTTCAGAATATACTGGCGTGTTTTTTGTAGGCGTCAAAACCACTGGCGTATTCTGCATTTCGGTATGCCGGGCGCGAAAGCCCAAACGCGAAAATGTAGAATTTTATAAAGATGCCAAATCTGCCCTGGCGGACGGCTTTCGTCCCTGTAAGGTCTGCAGGCCCGCTGAAAATGCACATAGCGCACCATTATTTGTTGAACAGGCGCTTGCGCTTGTCAGGCGCGATATCAAATCCCGTGTTGCTGACGCGGAGCTTCGTCAGCATGGGATCAGCCCGGAGCGGGTAAGACGCTGGTTCCTGCAACATCATGGCATCACTTTTCAGGCTTTCCAGAGAATGCAGCGGGTCAACGTTGCCCTGCAGGAGCTGAAAAGCGGACGAGCGGCGACTGACGTTGCGCTGGACAATGGCTATGAATCACTGAGCGGGTTTGGTTATACCTACAAGCGGCTTACTGGCGCAGCGCCGACTCAGACAACTCAGGTGATTGTTATTCACCGGTTTACCACCACGCTTGGGCCTATGTTTGTCTGCGCGACAGAGCGGGGAGTCTGTCTCCTGGAGTTTACCGATCGCCGGATGTTAGAAACAGAATTTCGCGATATCCAGCGTTTATTTAACGCCAGAATTGTCACCGGAGAAAACAGTCATACCCGGCAGACAGTAAAAGAGATCAGCGAGTATTTTGCCGGAAAACGCCGACAATTTGATCTCTCTTTAGATGCTCCGGGCAGTGATTTTCAACATTCCGTCTGGCATGAGCTGCGTGCCGTTCCCTATGGACAGACTTCACACTATCAGGCCATTTCGCTACGGATGAATAAGCCAAATGCTGTGCGCGCCGTCGCTGCTGCTAATGGTGCAAACCGGATTGCGATTGTGATCCCCTGTCACAGGATAATTGGAAAAGATGGCGCGATGGCAGGTTACGGAGGGGGTATTTCTCGCAAAGAATGGCTCATTGAGCATGAGAGAAATAATGTTTAATGACGTGACATGTTGAGGGTACAAAAAAGCCCGCAGGGCTTGCGCCATGCGGGCTTTCAGGACTTCATCAGATGCGAAGTCTGCATACTTATCAGGAGCATTTATCCAGCTCAGCGGAAAGCCTTTTCATTCTGTTAAATAATGACTTCAGCTTACGTTTCCCGACGCCGGTGCGGCAGATATCGTTATGTACTTTTTCAGACCAGACTCCCGTTTAACTCCTTTGGGATCGGAAACAAAAGGAAGCCTCAGGCGAGGTGAATCTGATACTTTCAGTGACCAGATATAATCACCAATAAACCTGAAATCCACGTTATCGTCAGTGACCTGGAGATCCGCAAAACTCCCTGTCGAGTACTCATTTCCCAAACGAACAATTTCTTTAAGCCCGTCATGAACGTCAATAAGGGCAATTGTCAGGGATTCTTCAAAAATAATGTCATCCGTCAGAAACAGGATGTAACGCAGCTCATTAACCTGGACCGCTGCTTCAAACACTTGTCCCGGTACAATAATGCCCGTGCTTTTACCATTGAGCACAACGTCAGATTGAGCCTGGGATACATCGGTAGCGTCGTGAACCTTAACCAGAGATATTGAATTAACCTGTTGCATAATCAATTCCACAAACGTCCCATTTCCCATGCGGCAAGAGCGCCGCCGACGAAGCCACCGATAAGTACGCAAACAGGTGCGCCTGGCCCACACATTAATCCCGCCATGGCACCGCCTGCAGCAGCACCGGCAATACCTGCACTATTAATCGCTATCTGTTTGCCTGATTCAGAAACCTTATCATCAGCGGTATAAATTTCGTAAACAGAAATCGCAATCGAAAGAACACTCAGCCCTTTTCCAATGCGCGAGAGCTGCATCATTTTCATGTTTACTTGTGGGTTAGACTTACCTGCGGATTCAACGATACCTGCATATATCTGATTTTTTTTGTACTTCCGAAAGGCTGTTAAAATTTGCCTGTGGGCCGAACAAAGCTTTCGCTTTTTTTGCTACCAACTCATTAAGCGTCTTCCCCTCGCTTTTTATACGTTCGGCCATTGCCCGTCCGAGTGGAGTGCTGCGAGAGCGCACCATCTCCATGATCAAATTTCTCGTTTCCTGAGCCTCTCGCGCAGCTTTGTCCCAGGAGATCACTCCAGCATTGGCCTTGGCGCGTAAGTCTGCGGACATTTCTTTGATTCTTTTTGAGTACTCAAGGCGTAAGCGGGGGGGCGACCGATAACCTCGCGGCTGCAGCGGAAACATCGCCTTGTAAGGCATTCATAGCGCTTTCGAATTTATCGCGTCCATCGGTATCTAATGCGCTCAGCAACGTCGTATCCATATTCTCATTATTCCTGTCATTGGCTCTGAGATACGTTGAACAAATCTCTAGCACATTATCGGCAAAAGGTCTTTTTAATAATTATTAGCTATGCTTTTGGTTTTATATTTTTGCTTTTCTTTCAATGTGATATGCGTGATGTTAGAGGCGCTTCTTTACTGGATGCAGGAGAATCGTCTTGGACAGTTACAGGCACAAAAAAGCCCGCAGGGCTTGCGCCGTGCGGGCTCTTAGGACTTCATCGGATGACTCTGGTAATCACCGATGGAGAATTTTGGTGGGCTGGCGGAGTCTGAATTGGTTGTGTAATTCATTGAATTAATTTGAATAACTGCTAGTTCAACTTTTCTTAGGGGCCTATTTGGGTGCCTAAAAGTTTTTTCTCCCTTTGATGAGAAAGAAGACGAGATAGGGACTGTGCGTGGTGATATCTAGTTGAGTCGTCACACTGAAAAACAGATTTGACCTGGTAACCATTTCTTGCGCAGCAAACGCGCCGCGCATATACGGTTTGGGCTTACCTTTTATCAAACGCTTAGACTACTATTCGCCTGCGAAATTTTTTGGATAAAAGCCATCATCACCAATGCAGCATCGAAAAATGCTTAATTAAAAATGCTCACGCCTGCATCCCCTTACCCCGTGCCAGGTTAATTCTTTCAACGCATTCCTTAAACGCTTTAAGTTGCTCCGTAGAGAGTTCAGATTCATCAATTTTGACCAGAAGAGCGTTGAGAGAGCGTTCAATATCATTTTTAATTAACCGTAAGCAGATAACCTTAACCCAACGTGGAGAGAGCTTACTGAGGCCAATTGCTCTTGTGATTTGTAATTTCATGCGATGCCTCTCAACCGCCAGTGTGCCGGTTTTCAACCTCGGTTATAACACGCAATGGACAGGACTTCTGTTATTCCTTCGCCTAAAATTTAGCATGAAGCGCTTAGCTTGGGTGCAACCAGGATTTCATTAAACATCAAAATTAGTTTTGCATCATGACGCGCAAGCGCCACGTCATAACCAGAGTTACTAGTTCACCTCAAGGTAGTTTTTCATATTCTGACACAGGATGGGATATCTCCTTTGTGCCATAGTGGATGTTATTAATCTCATGCAGTATGGATTCACGAAAAATATACGTTAAATTTTGTCCTGATTGACACGGGATGAAAGCTCCTGATAGCTCTCTTTTCTCTCGCTGTAACGATCTGCAAGATAACCAGTTTGTCCCTTAAGCAGCACCGTGATTTTAAACAGCTCCTCGGCTACATCGACGATACGGTCATACCATGACGAAGGTTTCATTCGGCCGTTTTCGTCGAACTCTTGCCATGCCTTAGCAATGGAGGACTGGTTGGGGATCGTGAACATCCGCATCCATCGGCCCAGAATGCGCATTTGGTTCACCGCATTAAAGGACTGCGAACCACCGCAGACCTGCATCACTGCAAGTGTCTTGCCCTGCGAAGGACGAACCGCGCCTTCACTTAAGGGTATCCAGTCTATTTGCGCCTTCATCACCGCGCTCATCGTCCCATGCCGCTCAGGGGAACTCCACACCATCCCGTCACACCATCTGACCAGGCCGCGTAGTTCGGTGACCTTAGGGTGCGTGTCTGGCGCATCATCAGGCAGGGGTAAACCAGAGGGGTTAAAGAATTCCACCTCCGCGCCCATTGCAGTCAGAAGACGACCGGCTTCCTCCGCGGCAAAGCGGCTGTAGGAGCGCTCTCTTACTGAGCCATACAGGATAAGAATCCGTGGTGGCACTTGCAGGTTCAGGCGTTCAGCGATGTGTTGATCAAAGAATTCAATATTAAGGGCAGGAAATTGTTCCATTTTTCTCCTCCGGAGAGAGTAGATGATTTCAAATTTAACACATATGATTTATCATATATATATTCTAAAGGGAACGGAGTGAAAAATGCTACAACCTGTTCAGCTTTTCAAAATCCTGTCGGATGAAACTCGGCTCGCCATCGTCATGATTCTCCGGGAGTCAGGAGAACTGTGCGTTTGTGATATCTGCGCAGCCATTTCCGAATCACAACCCAAAGTCTCGCGACATATGGCTATCCTTCGTGAGGCCGGGCTGGTTCTGGACCGTCGTGAAGGCAAATGGATCCACTATCGTCTGTCACCCCACATACCGGCATGGGCAGCTGAGACAATCACGACGTCCTGGCAGTGTATGCGGGAGGATTTGTGTAAATGGCTGGATAAATCAGCCTGCACCTCCTGCTGAGAAAAGAAAACAAATTCACATAATCATATATAACGGAGTCTGAGATGCTTTTGGCGGGGAGTATATTTTTACTGACGTTGATACTGGTGATCTGGCAACCCGGAGGCCTGAGTATTGGCTGGAGTGCGAGTATCGGGGCTGTGCTGGCGCTGGTAACTGGAGTCATCCATATCGCTGATATTCCCGTTGTCTGGAATATCGTCTGGAACGCGACAGCGGCATTTATTGCGGTCATCATCATCAGCCTGCTGCTCGATGAGTCCGGCTTCTTTGAATGGGCCGCACTGCACGTCTCCCGCTGGGGTAACGGACGTGGCCGCCTTTTGTTTAGCTGGATAGTCTTGCTTGGGGCTGCTGTTGCTACACTGTTTGCCAATGACGGAGCCGCACTGATCCTGACGCCGATCGTAATTGCGATGCTGCTCGCACTGGGATTCAGTCAGGGCACGACACTGGCCTTTGTCATGGCCGCAGGATTTATTGCAGATACGGCCAGCCTGCCGCTCATTGTTTCTAACCTGGTGAATATCGTCTCGGCGGACTTTTTCGGTCTGGGCTTTACGCAGTATGCCTCCGTGATGATCCCCGTAGATGTGGCCGCGATTACGGCCACGCTGGTCATGCTGCATCTCTTCTTCCGCAGGGATATTCCGGTGACGTATGACGTTTCGCTGCTGAAGACGCCTGCCAGTGTGATAAAGGATCCGGCAACGTTCAGGGCGGGCTGGATTGTCCTGTTTTTGCTGCTTGTCGGTTTCTTTGTTCTGGAACCTCTTGGGATCCCGATAAGTGCGATAGCCGCTACTGGCGCAGCAGTACTGTTCATAGTGGCGAAAAGAGGTCACGCCATCAACACAGGAAAAGTCCTGCGCGATGCACCATGGCAGATAGTTATTTTTTCACTGGGCATGTACCTGGTGGTCTATGGCCTGCGCAATGCAGGGCTCACGGAGTCTCTGTCTGACGTGCTAAACCTGCTGGCAGAAAAGGGGTTATGGGCAGCAACGTTCGGCACCGGCTTCCTGACCGCGTTCCTGTCGTCGGTAATGAATAACATGCCGACGGTGCTGATTGGTGCGCTGTCGATTGACGGAAGTACGGCGACAGGTGTCGTCAAAGAGGCAATGATTTATGCCAACGTGATTGGCTGCGATTTAGGCCCGAAAATCACTCCGATTGGCAGTCTGGCAACCCTGCTGTGGCTACATGTGCTGGCACAGAAAAACATGACCATCACCTGGGGATATTACTTCCGCACCGGCATAATCATGACCCTGCCCGTGCTTTTCGTCACTCTGGCTGTGCTGGCGTGGCGGCTCTCTGTCACCTTGTAGCGAGATATTGATATGAGCAATATTACCATCTATCACAACCCGGCCTGTGGCACCTCACGTAACACGCTGGAGATGATCCGCAACAGCGGCAACGAACCGACAATAATTTATTATCTCGATACTCCCCCGACCCGTGATGAGCTTATTAAACTTATTTCAGATATGCGGATTACAGTGCGCGCCTTGCTGCGTAAAAACGCTGAACCTTATGAACGCCTGGGTCTTGATGAAGAGAAATTTAGTGATGAGCAGTTGATTGATTTCATGCTTCAAGATCCAATCCTGATTAATCGGCCGGTAGTCGTTACGCCGCTCGGTACTCGTCTTTGCCGCCCTTCGGAAATAGTGCTGGATATTCTTCCGGAAGGTCAGAAAGGAGCGTTTACCAAAGAGGATGGCGAGAAGGTCATTGACGAAACGGGAAAGCGGGTTAGGTAATCTGTCCACTTCAAGATATCGGACGCCTGTTTAATCTACGAGGGCGTCCGCTTGCCGTTCACTAAAGACCTCCAGCCTACTAACCCCGTCCGCATTATGCTATGAGAGGAAAAACTGTGGTGTTGGCTGCATTACAACTGCGTAATGTCACCATTAATACATTCTTTACCCAGTTTATAGCGCAACATAATCTCTTCATGAAACACCTTGTTGAAGCCGGTTACGAACCAGATGCTTCTCGACGATCCTCTAAGGATGGTTGTGGGCTATCCGTAAAAAGAGCCGGGTATGCCCGGCTCTTTTTTAGCTGATTTCGAAATCTTTTAATTCTCCACCTTCAGCAATCAGATTTGAGATCCGCTTCGGCATTCGCCCCTGACCTGACCATGTTTTTGACTCTCCAGTTTCGTCAGTATATCGATACTTCGCGGGGCGGGGGGAGCGCGTCCTTTTAGCCTTACCCGGAGAGCCAATAGCAGCTAAAAGTTCGGAGGGGTCGATACCCTCATCAAGCATCATCTGACGAAGTGTTTCCAGTTTATCGCGGCGCTGACTTTCATTTGCAAGACGTAATGTCTCTTCTTCTCGTCGTTCTATAAGAATAATTTTAAACTTTTCCAGAACATCTTCCAGTACATCTAATGACATTTCACGAGTCTGAGAACGTAAGGTACGGATATTGTTTAACTGTGTAAGAGCATCTGACATAAAGAGACCTTTTAAAGTTTTTTCGTTGTTCAGCAAATACCAATGTCGACGGTTGCTCATCAACCCGATTTTTCTTACTGAGCATTTTAATCCGATTGGTACATATTGTTATTAACGAGGTTTAGACTACTTATATAAATCTCTTATCGCAAGACAAAATTAAGAAGAATGTGCAAGAACTAAATTACAACTCCTACGAAATGTCCATGCATTTTTGAAGGTACTTAAAACTATGATGCCAGGAGTCATCCGGAGAGCCTTTTTATACCCTCATAACTTATTGCTTCAGTCACACCTGATGAGATTTGAAATGAGGAGAGACAGCGCCGCCACTTAGCAAGGTTTTCACAAATGGCAAGATGGCACGCAGGGGGGAGACACCTGCATTTTGTCAGAGGGTAGCGAATTACTCTCTCTTTATAGAGACGTTTCTAAAAAAGTGTAATGTAAAAAAAAGCCTGCTGTTAGCAGGCCATAAATGCTTTTAACTCATTTTTTGTTCGATTCTGATAAATAGGGTAAGCATGCAATTAAACGTGGAGCAGAGAGCATGACAAAAATTCTATAAATATTTCCTGGCCGCATCAAGTATCTCCTGTGACGTTAACTCCCTGTCAGTAGCCACGTAAACAATACCATGATCGCCAGTTAAGGAAGGAAAACCTGCAGACATAATCCGAAGATGTGTTTCTTCACCGTTTGGATATTCCTGCCTGATAGAGGATATACCTTCCAGAACGGTCATGACTTTACAGGATTCAGCATTAAAGAAAACAAGGACTTTAATCATATTCTATTACCCTGTTCTCTCGTGGATATTAACTGGCAGATGCCATTAAGGTCAAAGCCATTACGCACTTCTTATTTAACATGTGGTTAGCTTGTGCTTTTAGACTTTTTATGCAGTAGTACTGCACTTCATCACATCGCTTAGCATACTCATAATTTTGAAAAATATGCTGATCAGATATTAAGAATAAACGACTTTCATCTGATTTAAGTTATGGATCTGTCTACTCAGGAATAATCCTTCATCGTTATCGCAGACCCACAATGATTTATTTATCGCAAAGTGTTACATTTGCAGCAGCAGGACCCTTGTCTCCGCGGTGAATGGCGAATTCAACTTTCTGACCTTCAAATAAAGTTTTAAAGTTGTCGCCATTAAGTGCAGAAAAATGGACAAAGATATCTTTGCTGCCATCAAGAGGAGAGATGAAGCCAAAACCTTTGTCTTCGTTAAACCATTTAACCAGGCCCATAATTCTCGAGGTCATACTGACTCCGTTATACATGATTGTATTGATAGTAAACGTATAAGATTAAACGTATGGACTCAAAAGAGGGGATATCAACGATAGCGCCTGGTAATGAGAACTGCCCGGAAAATTTCTAACTTTCATTAGTACATCGAACTGATGGGATTCATTAAGACACAGGGAATCGATATAAGCAAATTATCTTTTAGCCGTCCAGAGGTCCTGTAGGGAAAATAAAAGTGGCTGAATGCCATTTTCAATGTATAGTCTTTAAGTGTTTTCAATAAGGAATTGACTTGTCCCATAAAATGACAGGAATTGTCAAAAGCTTTGATATTCTTAGTGGTAAAGGCCTCATCATCCCATCTGATGGACGAAAAGACGTTCTGCTTCACATTTCAGCCGTTAACTCTCGCTAATCAGAATTACTCATCCCTGGAAGCCGCATAGAGTCTTGCCGGATAAACGGTCTCAGGGGGCCTGTGGCTGCGAACATTTATCTTTCCTGATTTTCAGTATGTCAAAATAGATAGATTAAAACTTAACCACATGTGGTACGGTGAAGCTCATTCATTGAAAGGTTAATGGTTATGTCTGTTATCAATTACGCAATGAAATTCTTCAGCAGTGCGTCTACTGCCACTGCTGCCTGTCCTGTTTGTGGCTTAAAATCAGTACAACCGTTGTCAAAAATCCGGCTCAACCAAACCATGCTTTGCCCCGGATGTAAGGCTCTGTTTATCTCCCGACGCTAGCTCGACCAAAATCGCAGAACAGAGCTCATGTCCTATACTTATGTTAGATTCCGGCAGCTGTTAAATCCCTGATGCCTGACGCCCATCCTGAGAGAACGTTTCTGAACTGATTTCGCAACTGCTCCTGCGCGCTAACGTCGCATCAGAGCAATGCTATGAAAATGATCCCCAGAGCGTGGTTTAACCGCTCCCGTATTCTGATGAATGCTGCCGAAAACATAACGTTTTCGGCGAACGATCCTGCCGGTGAAAGCTCGCCGCGGTCAGAACTCTTTTCGACCGTCCAGATGGAACGCTACGGCCAGAAGCTGGCGCGGACTCATAAAGTATCACCGGATAGGCATCCTTATTATCTTCTGAAACGGCTTGGCGACAATGAGGCCGTCATTACCCAAAACTGCTATGAGCTTAACGCGGGTAAAAAGACCAGTATCATGCCCGCCGGTGAATGGCTGCTGGACAATTATTATCTGATTGAGGAACAAATCCGCACTGTCCGCCAGCATCTGCCGAAAAGCTTTGGCAAAGGTCTTCCGTCGCTGGTATCGCCGTTGAATTGCCCACGAATTTATCATATTGCATCAGAGGCCATTGCTCACGGCGATGGCCGCTGGGATGCCGCCAGCCTGACCAGCTATCTCACTGCCTATCAACAGGTGACGCCGCTGACGCTGGGTGAAGTCTGGGCGTTACCGGGAATGCTGCGCCTTGCGCTGATTGAAAATCTTCGTCGTATCAGTATGGAAGTGATAAAAGCGCAGCAGGACAGAAACCTTGCTGATACGTGGATAACAAGGATTGTCGAATGTGCAGAGAGTGCGCCTGGTGATTTAATCATGGTGGTTGCCGATATGGCGCGCTCCCGACCTCCGTTAACCAGTGCGTTTGTCGCAGAGCTGGTGCGGCGCCTGCAGGGGCATGGCAACGCGCTGTCGTTACCTCTGACCTGGGTTGATCAGTGCCTTCGGGAACAGGGGATCACCACTGACGTTCTCATACATAGTTTCAATCAGCAGCTTGCCGCCAGCCAGCTGTCCGTCAGTAACAGCATCGCGGGCCTGCGTTTATTGAGTGAAACGGACTGGGCTGATTTCGCCGAAACGATAAGCGTTGTCGAACAGGCATTACGCAATGATCCTGCCGGCATCTATCCCCGGATGCATTTCAATACCCGGGATCATTACCGGCACGTAGTTGAGGTTCTGGCCAGAGACAGCGGTCTCAGCGAGCCTGAGGTTGCTGAGAAGGCGCTGGCGTTTTCAGAGGAAAAAGCGCCTGATACACCGGAACATCATGTTGGTTATTATCTTGCGGGCGAAGGTCGACAGGCGCTGGATATTCATCTCCTGGCAGACGCCTCAAGGCTCATACGCTTGCGGCACAGTTTCAACAGAATAACCCTGCTGTCATGGCTTGGAAGCCTGGCGTTGCTGACAACCGCAGCGACCGCAGCAATATTGCACGAAACCGCCATGCAGGGGGCAGACTGGCTATTGATCGCGGTGATATTACCTCTGATTATCGCATTAACTCAGTTAATGAGCGATTTGCTCAGTGATGCAACCACCCGTTTTCGCGTTCCTCGACCCTTGCCGGGGATGGATTTTTCAGCCGGTATTCCCGCTGACAGTGCCACCATGTTAGTCATTCCCTGCATGTTGACCAGCCACGAAAGTTTCAGCCAGCTCCTCACCAGTCTTGAAGTCTGCTGGTTGGGGAATGAAAACGAAAATCTCAGGTTCGCGCTGCTCACTGATTTTGCTGATTCTGAAAATGAACCCTCGCCGGAAAGTCACGCACTGCTCAGACAGGCTATCGCCGATACGCAGGCGCTTAATCGCCGCTACCCCTCCGGCCGACCACGTTTTTATCTGTTACATCGCCAGCCTGAATGGAACCCCTCGGAAGGCGCGTGGATGGGCTATGAACGCAAGCGGGGAAAACTGGCGTTACTGAACAGCTGGTTGCGCCATCCCGGAACGCAATTCGTCAGCGTTGCAGAGATGCCTGCCCACCTTTTACCGGGTCACATAAAATACGTCATTACCCTGGACAGCGATACGGTGCTCCCGCGCGATACGGCACACAAACTCGTCGCGACGATGGCGCATCCGCTGAATACGCCTGAGTATGATCCGGTACGCCAGAGGGTTGTCAAAGGATTCGGTATTTTACAGCCCGGTCTTGCGGAGGAGATACCACGCAACGGTCAGGGGCGTTACGCAGCCCTGCGCAGCAGCGTACCGGGCAATAACCCTTATTCGATGATGTCTTCGGATATTTATCAGGATCTCTTTGGGGAAGGCTCGTTTGTGGGCAAAGGGATTTACGATGTTGATATTTTTATGCAGGCCACTACGAACATCTGCCCGGAAAATCTGGTACTCAGCCACGATCTGCTTGAAGGATGCTATGCACGTTCGGGTCTGCTGAGCGAGGTGTTACTGTACGAACAGTACCCTAATAATTATCTGTCGGATGTTGCACGACGTTCACGCTGGATCCGGGGTGACTGGCAACTGCTTAACTGGCTAAAACCACGCGTCAGAAAAGCCGATGGAACCCGGGTCAGGAATCCGCTGACCGCGCTTTCTTACTGGAAATTACTCGATAATCTACGTCGCAGTCTGGTCGCCCCCTCCTTACTGATATTGCTGTTCTTCACTCTGCTTTGGGTACCCAATCCGGTTTACTGGCTGGGCATACTGTTGCTGATATGGTTGTTGCCAGCCATCCTCTGCATTAGCCACGACCTTCTGCATAAACCTCTGCGTCGCCGCGTGAAGTCGCATCTGTTACTGGTGGGGGCGGGCGCGCTAAAGCGTCTGTCAGGTATCAGCCTTAATTTTGCGATACTGCCGCACGAAGCCGGATATTCGCTGAAAGCGATCGCCGTGACGCTATGGCGACTGGGGATAAGCAGGCGTCACCTCAGCCAGTGGGTCAGCCACAGCCAGGACAGCAGTCAGGCCAGACCCACTGTTGCACGTTTTTATCAGGCGATGTGGCTGAACGCTGCCGGTGGCGTGGCGCTGACAATACTGACCGGACAATTTGCCCCACAGCTGCTGGGGATTGCGTTACCGATCGGTTTGGTATGGTGTGTGGCACCGCTGCTGATGAGCTGGCTGAGTCGCCAGCCCGTGCGAAAGGTTTTTTCGCCTAATCAGGAACAAAAACAGCTGTTACGCCAGACAAGCCGTGAAATCTGGGCTTTTTTTGAAACATTTGCCACAGCAAAAGAGAACTGGCTTCCGCCTGATAATTATCAGGAAATACCACAACCGACGGTGGCACACCGAACTTCTCCTACCAATATTGGTCTTTCACTTATGGCTAACCTGACGGCATGGGACTTTGGCTACCTGCCTGGCGGAGAGGTGCTCCGGCGCGTGTCGCTCACGCTCGACACGATGGATAAAATGGAGCACTACCGGGGCCATCTCTACAACTGGTATGACACCCGTACGCTGGTCCCCCTCAGTCCACGCTATATCTCCAGCGTCGACAGCGGCAATATGGCCGGGCATTTATTGACCCTGCGTGCAGGCCTGTCCGCCATGCGTCATCAGCCTGTTTTAAGCAACCAACAGATACTGGCAGGACTGAACGATACGCTGGATATTCTGGAAAAACAGTGGGGTAAGAACCCACCTGACAGCCTGAGACTGCTGCGCAAGCATTGCCTGAACGCGGTGTCGCTCTCTCCGCAGGCGCTTTTCAGCGAACTGAAAAGCATGCGCACCCAGTGCAACCATCTGACCAGCGCATGTCATCAGGGATCTCCTCTTCAGATGCGCTGGGCTGGACATCTGGAGCATCAACTGGTTCAGCTTTGCCATGAGTGGTCTCTGTTGCTTGGCTGGTTGCCTGCATCCTGGAATGAACAGACGCTGCCGACGCTGAGCGAGCTTGCCCGTCCGACATTAACCGGTACAGGAACGCCTCCGGCGTCAGTGGCGGAGCAGGCCCGAATGCGACTCAATATTATCACCGAGCTGGAACAGCGGCTGGATGAGCATGCCCGGATGGATTTCGCCTTTCTGTACAGTGAAGCAACCAGTCTGCTCAGCGTCGGTTATAACTGTGACACCAATATGCCTGACAAGAGCCACTACGATCTCCTGCCGTCTGAAATCCGCCTGACCAGTTTTCTTGCCATTGCGACTAATCAGCTGCCTCTTAAAAGCTGGTACGCGCTGGGTCGATTGTTTACCACGATTGATAATGAAACTGCCCTGATGTCATGGAGCGGATCCATGTTTGAATATCTGATGCCGAATCTGGTGATGCCCACCTGGCCCGGCAGCCTGCTCGATGAAATGAGTCAGTCGGCGGTTATGCGCCAGATTCACTGGGGGAAAGAACGCGGGGTACCATGGGGTGTTTCAGAGTCTGGCTATCATGCTTTTGATGTTCAGCATAATTATCAGTATCAGGCATTTGGCGTACCGGGGCTCGGTCTACGCAGGGGACTTGCCGATGACATGGTTGTCGCTCCTTACGCCACGCTGCTGGCGCTGATGGTTTCCCCGCAGAAAGCTTGTGAGAACCTGTTCAGGCTGCAAAAAAATGGTGCATGCGGAGAATACGGTTTTTATGAAGCGCTGGACTATACCCCCTCACGTCTTGCAACCGGTCAGCTCTATGCGGTGGTACAGTCCTGGATGGCGCATCACCAGGGTATGGCATTTCAGGCGCTGGCTCATGTGCTGCTTGATGCCCCCATGACTGAACGCTTTATGTCCAGTACGGTATTCCGGTCAGCGAGTCTGCTGTTACAGGAGCGCGTGCCGGATGCGGTCGATCTGTACAGTCCGCGCCGTCATTTTGAATCTCATGAGGGCATGGTCAAACCCGTTCGCTATGAACCCCGTATTTTCTATAGCGTGGATACCCCCGCCCCGGATATTCAACTCCTGTCCAACGGCCATTATCATCTGATGTTGACCGCGGGCGGCGGCGGTTACAGTCGCTGGAATGATATTGCACTAACGCGCTGGCGCAGTGATACCACCCGTGATAACTGGGGAGCATTCTGCTACATCCGCGATACCCAGACGGGAGATGTGTGGAGCAATACCTGGCAACCAACAGGCTACACCAGCGGACAAGACGAGGAAGTGTTGTTCACCGATGCGGGGGCAGAATTCAGACGCAGCTTAGGGGGACTCAGCGTCAAAACTCAGGTGGTGATCTCTCCGGAGGATGATGTTGAATTGCGACGGCTCACACTGATTCATCGTGGTCGCAAGCCTCGCTCTCTGGAGCTGACAACCTATGCTGAAGTGGTACTGGCACCTGATGCCAGCGATCTGGCACACCCGGCATTCAGCAATTTGTTTATTCAGACTGAGCTGGCTCCTGAGCGTGACGCTATTCTTTGCCACCGGCGCCCGCGCTCACCGGATGAACCGGGCCCTTGCCTGTTTCACATGATGGTGGTGCACGGCGATAACCGACATAACGTGTCGTTTGAAACGGACAGGGCAAGGTTTATTGGACGTGGCAGAAACCCTGCGAATGCACAGGCAATAGAGACGGGAGGGATGCTAGGCAACACGTCGGGCTCGGTGCTGGATCCGATACTGGCAATTCGCAACGCCATTATTCTGCAGCCGGGGCAGCCGGTTACGATTGATATCATTTATGGCATCAGCGAGACCCGTCAGCAGAGCCTGGCGTTGCTGGAGAAATATCGCGATTACCCTATCGCCGATCGCGTCTTTGAACTGGCCTGGTCTCACAGTCTGGTGGTATTGCGCCAGATGAACGCCAGTGAAGATGATGCCACGTTGTTCAATAGTCTCGCCAGCGCTGTGCTTTACCCTGTCCAGGAGCTGCGCGCCGAAGGCCAGGCGATCGGCCGCAACCGGCGTGGCCAGTCCGGACTGTGGGGCTGGGCAATTTCAGGGGATCTGCCGATAGTGCTGCTGAGTATAACCAGCGAGGAAAGTATCACCTCAGTGACCACACTGATTCAGGCACACCGTTACTGGAGACAGAAAGGGCTGGATGTTGATTTAGTTATCCTGAATAACAGCCCCGGCGGCTACCAGCAGGGATTACAAAATCAGATTATGGAGTTAATTTATGCCGGGTCTGAAGCCAGTCTGCTGGATAAAAAGGGCGGGCTTTTTGTCCGCAACGGTGAGCATCTCTCCGCTGAGGATAAGTTGCTTTTGATGAGCGTGGCCTGTCTTTATCTTGATGACCGCGCAGGGGGGATTAATGAGCAGCTTAACCAGCGTATTCATACCCTGAAATCGCCGGCAAGGGCATTCATTCCGCGTGCTGTGCGCGAGCGTAATCAACATACGGACTGGAGCCCTGATACCAGTCAGTTATGCCATTTCAATGGGTACGGTGGATTTTCTCAGGATGGGCGGGAGTATCAGATCGTCCTTCGGGAAAATGCGCTTACACCGGCTCCCTGGTCGAACATACTGGCAAATTCTCGTTTTGGCAGTGTGATCTCAGAGGCAGGGCAGGCCTATACCTGGTATGAGAATGCCCATGAATACCGGTTGACGCCGTGGGAGAACGATCCGGTGAGCGATCGCAGCGGCGAGGCATTTTACCTGCGCGATGAAGAGAGCGGGGAGTGCTGGTCGCCGACGGCTTTACCTGTTCGCGGACACGGTGATTACCTGACCCGCCATGGTTTTGGCTACAGCGTTTTTGCCCATCGTGAGAGTGGTATAGACAGCGAGTTGACGGTCCTGGTTGCTGAAGAAGATCCGGTTAAACTGGTGCTCCTGACGCTCAGTAACTCTTCGGGACGGACACGTCAACTTTCCGTCACAGGCTATGTAGAGTGGACGCTCGGAGAAACACGAACGCGCTCAGCCCCTCACATTGTGACACATGTGGCCAGAACGCCCGGCGGCTGCGGGATACTTGCGAATAACTTTTATGGTGATAATGGTGGCGGCCGAACTACATTTTTTGCCGTCAGCGGTAATGACTGTTCTCTGACAGGGGACCGCCGGGAGTTTATTGGCCGTAATGGTTCCCTTCACGCCCCTTCGGCTATGAAACTGCAAAAGCTTTCTGGTAAGACGGGGGCCGGTCTGGATCCCTGCGGAGCGGTGCAATCGGCGGTTACATTAATTGACGGGGACCAGAGGACGTTTATTTTTATCCTCGGCGCAGAGGAGAATGATGTTTGTGCTCAGGAGACGCTGGCCCGCTACATGAACGAGGATACGGTCCGTCAGGAGCTGAACCGGATTCATAATCACTGGCACAATGTTCTCGATAAAATCGTAGTTAACACCCCCGACACGTCCGTAAATTTACTGGTTAATGGCTGGCTGTTGTATCAGACGGTCGCCTGCCGTCTTATGGCCCGGAGTGGCTACTATCAGTCTGGCGGTGCATTTGGTTTTCGCGATCAGCTGCAGGATACGCTGGCTCTGAGCCATGCTGCTCCGGACCGGATGCGTGAACAGATAATACTCTGTGCATCACGGCAGTTTATCGAGGGGGATGTGCAGCACTGGTGGCACCCGCCACACGGCAACGGTGTGCGTACCCGCTGTTCCGATGACTATCTTTGGCTGCCGCTTGCTGTTTGCCACTATGTTGAAACGACGGGGGATATGGATGCACTGGAAATACGCATTCCTTATCTGGAGGGACGCTCGCTTCAGCCTGGTGAAGAGTCTGTCTATGACACGCCGGTCATCAGCGGCACCGAAGAGACACTCTGGTTACACTGCGTCAAAGCTATTCACTATGGACTTCGCTTCGGGGAGCATGGCCTGCCGCTGATGGGGGCTGGTGACTGGAATGACGGGATGAACCGGGTGGGTATCGAAGGCAAAGGTGAAAGCGTCTGGCTGGGCTTCTTCCTGTACGACATTTTGCAGCGGTTTGCAGCGCTGGCGGAGCGCAGGCTGGATGAAAGCGTCGCCGCGATGTGCCGTTCACAGGCTCTGCGCCTGCAAAGTAATCTCGAAGCCCACGCCTGGGATGGGGAATGGTACCGGCGCGGGTATTTTGACGATGGTACTCCCCTGGGATCGAAAACCTCACAGGACTGCCGGATTGATGCGATTGCGCAGAGCTGGTCTGTATTGTCCGGCGCCGCGAGCCCGGGACGGTGCGCAAAGGCCATGCAGGCGCTGGATAAGCACCTTGTGGATAACGAAGGAGGGCTGATCAAACTGTTAACGCCTCCTTTCGACGGACACGGTCCAAATCCGGGCTACATACAGGGGTACCTGCCCGGCGTGCGGGAAAACGGAGGGCAGTATACGCATGGCGCCATCTGGGCAGTGATGGCCTTTGCCCGAATGGGGAATGCCGGACGAGCCTGGCAACTCTGGTCAATGCTCAACCCTATAAATCATACCCTGAATGCGGACTCTGTCGGGATTTATAAAGCTGAGCCTTATGTCATGAGTGCTGATGTCTACAGCGTCGCTCCCCATACCGGACGTGCAGGGTGGAGCTGGTATACCGGTTCCGCAGGCTGGGCCTGGCGTTTACTTACCGAGGAATTACTGGGGATAAAACGTTCCGGCACTGACTTTAGTGTTCATGCCAGGTTACCGGATGAGTGGTCGTCTTTTTCTATGGCATATCAATATGGTGAAAGCCATTATCAGATTAGTGTTTCACGCGGCGATGCAGAATATTGCGTGACGCTGGATGGTGTTCTCCTCCCTGATGACAGAATACCGCTGAAGGATGATGGACAAAACCATACGGTTGAGATCATTCAGAACTGACACTGATCCCGGAGGTGCATTAACGTCTGCCGTTAATGCGCTGATTATCCCTGAGAACATCAATCGCAGTCTGCATGGCGATTTTGTCATCCCGCCTTTTTTGTTTGTCCTGCATGACCTGAAGGTATTCCAGCAAGGTGCGGGTATTAATCGGTCGGCCCTGTTTACCCACAGCCAGCACGGCTTCGCCAAGAATAATTTTCACAGGCGGTAGTTGTGCCGGATACCAGTCAAGGGTGTCTTCTGATTTCATCTTAAATTTCTCACGGAAGGGTAGTGTATCATAAATAAGACGTTCAATTTTCAATATCTGATATCCTGATTCAGACACAACTTAACATAACTTATGCCAGTTATTTTTATATTAAAGCGTATAATAATTACTGTATTCCTCAGAGAATTATTTATGTCTTATACAAATGGGCTCAGGTATTTTAAAGAAAGACCGGTTCATGTTGCCTGCCCGGTATGTGCACACAGAGCCGATCAGAAAGCAGGTAAACTAAGAAAAGATGCGGTTCTTGAGTGCCCTGCCTGCGGACTGTTGTTCAGACCTTCAGAATGCTGGTGTATCGGCGGCTGATCACTTAACGTCAGTGATGTCGGAAAATGACAACATTCCTCCTGTACTGCTGTTGTCGAGGGTATGATAATGAAATCTAAAAAATCTGTTTTTATTGAAGGGCATATCATGTCGAACAGCTGTCACGGACAGCCTGGCCAACCTTTCTGTATTCACCGGGTCAGGTTTAGTAATGGTAAATATGCGATTATTCGGGTGGCATCCGGGATATGTTTCAAACCAGGCGAAATTATTCAACGAAACGATTGTGAGTGGTTTTATAAACTTACCAAAATTCGGCTTCTTTCTTTTGAGTACCTTGATGATGATGAATCAAGAAGACAATTCCTTGAGTATCAATGATAAAACCATGGATTTATAACAGAATAAATTTGCTGGCTTACAATTCACCCTTGGCTCTTTAAATTATTCACCAGTCATTGGAAAATATTTTTTCCTAAATTTAGATGAATTTAAATTATCTAAAACAAAATGTATCGCTAAAGACGAATTGCCTCATTGTTTTCCTTTTGCGTTATAACCTTCATTAGCATTAAGGAAATTTATGGCACAGACTTTTACTCATAATTTACTTCATCCTCGCCACTGGCTTACCTGGTCTGGTTTGGGTCTGCTGTGGCTTCTCGTTCAACTTCCTTACCCGGTTTTACATATTCTGGGCTCTGGCCTTGGAAAAATATCCAGACCCTTTCTGAAACGCCGGGAACGGATTGCGATTAGAAATATCGAACTGTGCTTTCCCGAGATGACACCGTTTGCCCGGAGCCAGATGGTCAATAAAAACTTTGTTTCTCTCGGGCTGGGACTGATGGAAACAGGAATGGCCTGGTTCTGGAGCGATGCGAGAGTCAAAAAATGGTTTGATGTCGAAGGGCTTGAAAACCTGACCGGTGCGACAAGAGGAGTAATGGTTGTCGGGATTCATTTTATGTCCCTTGAGTTGTGTGGAAGAGTAATGGGGTTATGCCATCCTATGATGGCAACGTATCGCCCACACAATGATCCATTAATGGAATGGGTACAGACAAAAGGGCGTATGCGTTCAAATAAAGCTATGATTAATCGACGTAATTTATCTGGTTTTGTTCATGCGCTAAAAGCTGGTGAAGCCGTTTGGTTTGCACCAGACCAGGATTATGGGTCTAAAGGAAGCGTTTTTGCACCTTTTTTCTCGGTAAAAAAAGCAGCAACGACGAACGGAACGTATGCCCTTTCAAAACTCGCTGGTGCACTCTTGATCACACTTAGCATGATTCGACGTAGCGATAAAAAAGGTTATCACATGTATATCAGCAATCCGTTATCAGGCTATCCAGGGGAAGACAAGGTCGCCGCAGCGGCTTATATGAACAAGATCATCGAGCGTGAAATTCTCCGTGCCCCTGAGCAATACCTGTGGATGCATCGCAGGTTCAAAACGCGTCCTGAAGGCGAAGTCTCTTTATACAAATGAACAACTCTACTTGTCACGAGCCAGAATCCATCTTTCTTGCCACTGCGTATTTGTAAAAAATGGGACAGGGGATTATTCGATCGGCTTCATGTTAACGATGGCGTAACTGACAACCAAGGTTAATCAATTGAACCTGTTCGGATTTGAAGGTCCGCTTCTCGCTTATAGCTGCCATTCAAAGCGATAATAATTTTTGTATATTTTCTCTTCCACATGATGTCAGTTATCGGGAATGGTTTGACTATCCAGCAGGCATAGCATCCTTTACAGCTCGACAAACCGAACGCTCCGATAGGGTATGCAGGCACACGGATGGCGTGTAAAGCAGAGTGAAAAAGATGATCGATTAAACCGATCGATTTTATAAAATTGATCTGCAAAATGAATTATCCGGCACGCTAGTGCCTGTGCTAAATTCCCAGCAATTCATTTAACGTATTGTTTATTAGTTTATTTCCTGTCTTCTGGTGGGCGCCCTTCTTTTGTCCTGCGGGCACGGCATGGGAATGCGACAGCAGGTGATGGAATGAAAAGATGTGCCCGATGTAACAAGAAAAGAAGCATTCTGGACCGGATTTTCGGGCTGGATAAAGAATTTTGCGATGGCTGTCTGATGGTGGTTAACCAGGAAATCAGAGAAAAACGAGTGGTGTCCACACCAGCACGAAAATCACCGGGACGCTCTTCCTGACAATGTTTCGTACCCGGCAGGTTATTGCCTCTGATGGGGTAACAACTCTGAAGCTTCCCTCTGTTTACATTCCCTTTGATCAATGAAAATCAACATCGATATCAGCGTCATCATTCCTGCCTTCAATGCAGTTGACAGCATCGGGGCTCTGGTCCATACACTGCTTGGCGAAACAACGCTCAGTACTGAAATCATTGTTGTGGATGACGGTTCAACCGACGAAACATGGACGCTACTCAGCGCCATTACAGATGAACGGCTTATTCTCATTCGTCAGGAAAATCAGGGCGTGTATGCTGCCCGTAATGCTGCACTGGCGATTCACCGTGGTGAATGGGTGGTGTTCCTGGATGCGGATGACCGGGTTGCGGCAGATTTTCTGCAGGAGCGGCTGCGCACAGCCCGCGAAGCACAGGCCGATGTCGTCCTTTTCAATGCCCGGCATACAGACAGCGCCGGACATCTGCGGCATACCGTTCACCGCAGACAGCCTTACGGTCAGACGCTGACGGGTCAGCAGTGGATACGCCATTGCGTCAGTCAGAGGGAATGGCCGCATTATCTGTGGCTGCAGATAATCCGTTCAGCGTATATTCGCGAGCATGACCTGCGATTCCAGGAAGGGAAAAGCCACAAGGACATTCTCTGGACGATACAGCTTGCCGCCGCAGATGGCCGATTTTATTTCTCTGACAGACAGGATTACCTGTGGGTGAATAACCCGGCGTCAATTACCCACCGCCCGGATTATTACGATATCCGCGCGTTCAGCTATTGCGACGTGATTGCAGATATTCTGGCACTCAGTACACAGACGCAGTACCGATCTGTCAGACGAGCGCTGGTCAGGCATGCGCTGGTGGAAAGCCGCCATTTTCTGGGCCTGTACCGGCGCAGGGTGAATGACCGGCTGGCGGTCCGGGCGCGTTTTCGTGCGCGGATAGCCTTTCGCCATCTGGTATCCGGCGTGAGCAACCTGAGCGATGTCTTTTTCCTCCTGAAGCTGGTCCGCAATATTTATCTGCCTGGTGTCCGCAATACTCCCGCAGCCGTTTCGCAGGTGCGGCGTTAATCCATGGATATCGCAACGCTTCTGGCGCGGTCGTGGCAAACTGCGACAACGGGTGATGACTCCATTCGCTCCGCCAGGGATATCGTCGAACACTGGTATGATAAAGGCGGTGACCTCACCCGACGGACCCGACGGTTTATGCTGCGGGAATGCCTGTGGATAGCCGCACATTACCGGGACACTGAAACGGTACTCACCCGACAGTTTCGCCTGCTGGCCGTGTTACTGTATCTGGGCGGTTATTTTCCGAAAGGAAATGTCGACGGTATGCTCCCGGAGAAATGTTTCATTTTACTGAACGCCCCGGAATTAAGCCCCATCCTGACAGACGATACGGCCCCTGATGTTCTGGCGGCGTCCTGCCACACCCTCTTCTACCTCAGACGGATATCTCCGTTAAGGTGTTACCACCATACGCGCTGTCTGAGCGAACATCTTTTTCAACTAATGGAGATCTGATAAAAGCGCCAGTCTTTGTACTGGTACCTGAGGGGCTGATCGCTGACGGTGTTGGCGTCAACGATCAGGGCTAACGTCATTATTTCCCTCCGCTGAATCTGCCACCTGTGATGTCAGTAACGGTTTTATATCCCTTGCGGGTCATCAGCCCGGTAGCCTTCCGGTCTCGGAGCATATCAAGGCTGCCGATAAACGGAGACTGCTCTTTCACGCTGAAGCCGTGACGGTCAGTACGCACCAGGTCGTACTTTTCCACGATAAAATTCACAGCGTCACACAGTGAGATTCCCGCATCAATGTGTTTCTGGATCACACTGTCGTTGCCAAACGGTGTGTCGTTGAGGGTAAGGCCGTAGTGTTGCTCCAGCAGATACTCCAGTAATTTTTGCCAGATTTTGACTGATGACAGACGTGACGATGCCGCCCTTTGAGGGGGCAGGGATTGTATTTGCATGGTTTGCACTCTTTTGACGAAGGAAAAGCGTCCGGGGTTTATGCGGTTGTTGCAGACGCCGGATAAATTACGATATACAAATAGCCACAGGAACCGAGCGTATCGGCCTTACATATCAGCCCTTTTGCATGGAGCGTGATGCAGCGCTGAATGCGGGGCATGAGTTCGCTGCTGGTCAGCATGAGCTCCATCTGCTTCATCAGTAACGGAAATGCCTGGTCCAGATGGCGTAAATCTGCGTCATTAAATGTCCCGGTGGTGCTGGCGCGGTCAGCAAGGTAATGCAGGCGGTTACCCTCCTGTACCAGCCGGGCACCAAAACATGGCGTGACGTTGCGTCTGAGGCCCCACCAGGGTTCCGCGATGTTATGGTTGATTACACGGGTTGCTTTCTGCATGTAAGTACTCCTTAACGGTGAGTTAATTCAGGGTGACGCTGCGCAGGATCACATACGGACCGTTGCGGTCCTGTCGACGTTCAGCAAACACGGCCAGTACACCCCGGATATCCTGCACTTCCCTGCCGTAGTAATGGCAGATACTGCCGGACCACTTATATTTCCCGGTACAGAAGCGAAACAGCCGGGACTCAGAATGCTGGCGGTATATCGCCATTGCCTGACGTTTGCTGATGATTTTCATCGTTATTCTCTCCCTAAAGCCAGCCACGCTCGGCAAACGAGACGATGTCCATGCCTCCCACTACCAGGTGGTCCAGCAGACAGATATCCACGAGTTTAAGTGCCTGCTTCAGATGGTCAGTAAGCAATCTGTCGGCATGGCTGGGTTCGGCATAACCTGACGGATGATTGTGTGAAAGCACGATGGCAGCCGCGTTGTATTTCAGTGCTGCCTTTATCACTTCACGGGGATGTACCTGCGTATGGTTGATGGTGCCGGTGAAGAGCGTTTCATGGGCAATAAGACGATGCTGGTTATCGAGGAAGAGCACCATGAATACTTCACGCTCCAGTGTGGCGAGCTGCAGGCGAAGCCAGTCGCGAACTGCATGGCTGGAGGTAAATGCCTCGCCGGGCTCGCGTAACTGGCGTTCCAGCAGGGTCAGAGCGCGTCTGATGGTGCGCTGCGCGGTGGGAGATATTCCCCCGCTGTCAGGGGGACACGTGGTGATATTCATTTGCTTTTCCTGTCTGTTGACGCGTTGGGAGGAGATGTGTTGTACAGTTTTTCGGCAACGACGAACTCGTCGTGCAGGGATTCAAACCATCACCAGATATGGAAGAGAGGGGTACCCGTCAGGAAATGCAGGAAGGGTTCGTCGGTCACAAGGTCACCGTCCTCATCCCTGACCGTTGTATTCCTCAGCGTATCCCACAGGGCATTAAGGTGAGACAGTTCATACGGCATGGCGGGATGCTCAGTCGATAATGCGCATGATGGCGCTGCATTCTGCGTGGTTCAGCGCATAGTCACGCAGACGCCAGTAATGTTCCGTCATGGAGTCGCATTCCGTGCGGCAAGCGTGATGACTGTAAGCGATAAGACAGACTGCAATCCCTGCAGCTTCGGCGCTCATGTCTGAGGCGTTGCCGTTCATGGCGTTGAACAGCGACCAGAAGACATCGTTGTCCGTTTCCGGAACCATGAAGGCCCCGCCGTTGCTGAGAGTATAAAAATTCCAGACACCGCCGCTGTAGTCAGCGCAGAACCGATCCATCCAAGCAAAGACCTGCGGTTCAAGGGTTATCCACTGCGGGATGTTGCCAAAGTGCTGCGGCCAGAACTCCACACGCTGTTCGTCTGGTACGGGCGCGGCTGTCAGAGCATGTGCAGAACCGTTATCGTCAGCCTGCAGAGGTAGCTGATTTTTATCGTTAATATTAATCATGTCGGTCATGTTAATTTTTCCTTATGCATGGAGATGTTGAATGGAAGACTCGGGCCGGGGATTGATTTCGGTGGCGGGGCGCGGGTTATTACCCGCCCAACAGGCCCATCATGTTTTCGGCCATCACCCAGAGCGCACGGTTTAACTTAACGTCGCCATCAATCCCGTTTACTGCGCGGGTATGGGTACGTTTACCCTGCGCGGTACGGCCACTTAGCCCGCCTTTCAGCAGGTTTTCCTGAATGCGCTGGTAGGTAGTCCACAGGTCATCGCTCTCGTCCTGCCAGCGGCGAGGTGCAAGGATTTGCGATTCAGTCACTGGCTGGTACTCTTCCCCAAAACGGTAGGCCAGCGCCGCTTTAGCAAGTGCATGCTGTGCTGGTGACGGGAGTTGCAGGGACTGCATAGCGTCACGTTTCTCTTCCACCCGGTCAAAGACGCTGAGCACCTCATAGGCACCCTCAATCACCTTCCCGACGACATCCCCCCTGTGTGGCACGCGGATCTCGCCAAACGACTGTCCGCAGACGAGCGAATTAGTGCAGACACTTCGGAATATCCCCGGCAGTAACTGAAAACTCGACGCGCCATCGTGCGAATTCAGAATGATGATTTCCGGCACCTGCTGACCGTTTATCTGACCGGCACGACGCAGGCGCAGCATATGCTTTGTATGTTCCCGTCGGCTCTGGTCGCGCACTCGTGACTGACAGGCAAAGAATGGCCGGAACCCTTCGCGTTTAAGGTTCTCCAGCAGGGTGATCGTGGGTATGTAGGTGTACTTTTCGCTTCTGGAGTCGTGCTTGTCTTCCCCGAAGACGCTGGGGACATGCTGCATCAGTTCTTCGTGGGTTAAGGGACGGTCACGGCGAATCTGGTTCACCCGACCAAAACGGCTGGCTAATCGCATAGTTGATTCCTCATCTGGTTAATCTGAAGGCATAAAAGCAAAAGCCCCTGCTCCGTGAGGAGGCAGGGGCTGGATGTGTTGTTCTCAATGAACGGATAGGGCGGGATTACAGCGTATCCAGAATCTTCAGTATCTGCGCCATCAGGGCGGAGATAAGTGCAGTGACCAGCAACGTGACCGCTTCCCGGGCTGTATCAATGCAGTCGTCATCGTAACCGGCCTGACGAAAGCGGATTTCAATATACTGCCGGGCATGATGTCCGCCGCACCAGGTCAGCGCCTGGCTCAGGGCGGTCACCAGCATTTTCAGAAAGGTCATAGGATTTACTCTGGACTGCGCAGCGGCAGCCCGTTGGTCTTGTGGCATTTTTTAGGTTGGGAAACGTTAATCAGGGGCGGGGACTCAGTGGTAAGTGTAACGCCATCCCCCCTTATCAGTAGTGACGACGACTTCTGAAGCCACGCAGTTATTATAAAAACTCACGCTGACGGACTGCCCGTAACGCAGGGTGGCAGGCAAAATAGTTTCTTTATTACTGGAGTACAGATATTTCTGGTTGGCAATGCGACAGTTTCCCCGGTTCACGTCAATATTTTCGACTTTCACGGTGTTATCCAGTGCAGTGACCACGACCGTGACGTAGCGTGTTCCGGCAGGGTGAACCTGATTACTGGTCTCCACTTTGATGGATGGCGTTGGCTCTGCCAGCGCCAGGGCTGACAGTGCAAACAGTGCGGGCACCAGCATGTGTTTAAATTTCATAAACTGTTCCTTTTAAAAATAACGTAATCAACAGGTATTAAATTCAGATGCAGGCTAGAGTGCATCTTTACCCACGCAGCCGTGGGTCCCGAATACTGGCAATACCTTTGCTGCCCCAGCCAGCGTGAATGTGGCATCCTTAACACCGTCTCCGGTTACTGAGACCTGTTTGCCATTACGTAGCTGAGCCCAGGCCAGCGCCAGGTTATTACCGCCCACTCGACTGCCAGATTCGCTGATGTCGATGGGGGCTCCACCGTCGATACTGACCTGAAGGCTTTTATCTTCATCCATACTGACCTGATGCCCGCTGGCGTCAGTGAATATGACCGTGGCCGGTTGCGAGCCGTAATCCTCACAGGTCAGAGACAGTTGCGATTGACTTTCCCCATTGATAACAAACTCTGATACTCCCTGGCCCCAGCCCCGGGTCCAGGTGGTTTGATTACCGAAGGCCATTGCCACTGCCGGTACCAGCGCACAGGTCAGTAGTAAAGGGTGAATCATTTTTCTGTTCATTTTTGTGCACCTCTGGTTTTCGTAAAACGCTACCCGGAAAGGGTATCTGCATGATTTTTAGTAGAAGACAGACAGTCATAAGCATCCCGTTGGGATTTTATAGCTGCAAAAAAGAAGGGGATAACGATGAAATTCGATCGAACCGATCGACAAAATTGATCGTGGTTCAGTAAATATATTTACCGTAAACCTCGCCCGAGTTTATCGATGGTCCGGTTTCACTTCAGAAGGGTGATATATATCTGAGATTTTATTGAACACAGGCTGAGGAAATGCATCACTGAGGCGGTATGGCGCAGACACCGTCCTCTGTGACAGGAGGAACACTAAAAAAGCGGTTATAGAAGAGATTACAGGCTCTGTGGTCGCTAGTGTCAATGTGAAAATATTTTGCCATGTACTGGCTGAGTATATGCTGAAATTCGTCGTAGATTTGTTGAGACCCCCGCTTGTGCTTCACCCTGATTTCATCGACTAAACGATAACATTGCTCCAGCAGGCGGTCGCCGTCGCCGTTCAGCAACGCATGAAACGCGGCAACGGCAAATAATTCATTCGCAGGCCCGGCATTAAGCCAGACGCTGACTTCGGTACAAACCAGCGTTTCCCATAGTGACATCAAATTCAGGCGTAAGGCTTCCTCTTTTAACAGACGGGTTAGTGGAGGAAATGCGTAAATATCAGTGTCAAATAGCCTGCGTGACAGACTTAAATCAGCAAAGGCAAGATGCTTAACTCCGTACAATGCTTCCTGTACAGCATCTGAACCGTATTTATCCGTTAACGCTTTCAGTAAGGTCGATTTAACCGGTTGAGGTGTTTCCATTGCTTTTATGCCACTCAGCACTCCTGACTGACAGCAGGGGATAAAATCCTTCATCATCCGGTTTATAGCAGCAGGTGCGATGATAATGTTTCTGGCGATATTTGCACCGCCCTTAGAGTTAGGGTAAATGTGGCATAGCTCAAGATCCAGCCAGGGGATTAACCTTTTTGGCGTATCAGCAACTCTGTGCCCGTTCAGCGTATTATACGTTTTCTGGTGGTCAGCTTTGCGCTGATATAACCGAATGAGGTCTGCAATATCCGTCGGACCGGTGATACTCCCCAGTCCAAGGGAATTATTTTTTAGCATAGCTTCCACATTGAGCCAGTAAGAGTGCTTAACCAGTCTTATAATAGCATCGTCATCGATTAACCTCCGGGCTTTATCCCGATGTTCCTTACAACAATAAAACTGATTGCGGGTTTCAGATATACTGATACCACAGGCAGGATACTGGCATATTAATGCTGCTCTTTCCGTTCGTCTGGCTGCATTTAACTGTCTGCCCTGATAATGTGCCGGGCATAGCCGTAATATCCGTTCGGCGGGTGAATGGCCGATCTGTGCCATGCAGTTATTTCTTTTACATACGGCCATAATTAAACTCTTATTTAATGTGGTAATATCTTTGCTTTTATTGTTAATAATAATGATGCTATTTTTATATGTCATTAAATATATTTATTGATCAACATTAATTAAATGTTAATGTATTTGTCTCAAATGAGTAAGAAATACACTAGCAAAACACATTGTGTTAAATTACATGTTTTGATGGCTGTTAATGGTTCATATCCACAGAGCTTTCCACCAGTCGTCATTATCTGTTTTTTAGCACTGTATTCTGAGAAAACCCCGCGCGGATTGCGACCAGTCGCGACTGGCGCGGGGTTTTTGCCTCTGTGGCTGTTTTTCGAAGACATTTAACCGGTTTACGCTCTGGCCATTCGGGTCTCTGTAGTGAGGTGTCCCGATTAATATTCCAGCCTGTTAAAGTCAAAGTATTCAAAACCATACCTACCAGTAACATTCTCTGGCGATGCAATAATCGGATTATGTCCGTTCTCCAGGAATGCCGGTGGAATACACCATGAGTGGCGATCTTCCAGGGAAGGCATGGCAATATACACCGCAGAATGACGGCCCGGACGAATAAAACAAATCAGACCCAGTGCGATTAACTGCTCCAGAACAGATTGTGATTTACTGGCGTCACGCAACCGATTCGGGCCGTTCCGGTTTACCTCATTTTTCCTGAATGGATATCCCTTATCATCGAGAAATTTCTCCTTAAGCCACCTGAACATCTCGTAAACGTCTTCCATAAATGCATTCCGTTCAGAAGAAGGGAAAAAAAGCCTTTCCGCTTCTTCAAGATGCCATTCCACAATGTTGAAGGCGGCCTGGATTACCCCCCGCGAAATACATAAACTCTCAGGTGAATACATATATGTCAGGATGGCCGCAACCCTGAGGGCATTCGCCCCCGCTTTGGCTGCAATTTCACTGATATGTTCCATCTGTTGTCCGGGGGCTGCTTTACGGCTGAGCTCTGACTGTTTTTCTGCCCAGTAAGCGGTCGCATCATCAGATAACCTGAGCGTTTGTTTCTGCGAGTCGTTACTATAAAAACGCACCTTCTGCTTATCAAGCAACTGGTTAATTTTCTGGTGGAATACATTTAATGCTTCATCAGACTGAGCGTGACCTGTATTGGTGCGGCGACGACCCAGTGTGCTGATGGTATTGATGTAAAGAAACCGTGACAGAAAACCACTTCCCTTGCTGAGTTCACCGTGGTTGCGGCAGTAATTTTCAAAGACCGGAGGCTGAACCATTAATGCCAGGGTCAGACAGGCATTGATATCGTACTCTTCGCCGCCCGGGCGGTGGTATTCATAGGTCTCCCCGTCCCAGGCTTTATTCAGTAAACCGAGGTTGTTTTTCAGATACCCTTTAAAAAAGGTAATTGCCTCATCTGAGACCACCCCGGCTTCAGAGTACCGGCTCAGACCTTCCAGGAGCGCCTTTGCGGTGGTGTCATCATAAAGCATCGCCAGACGGGCTGGAGGCTGCTGCCGGGTTTCTGCATGCTCATCTAACAGCCGTTCTTCTTCCATCCCCTCATAACCGTTTTTGATGGCAGTGTACAGATTACTGGTCAGTGCTTTCTGGTGTATTTTCCAGATATTGTCAGCACGCAGGTGCGTCTTCATCAGACTGTCGTGCTGCTGCTTCATTTGCTCAGAGAACCGGTAAAAAGGTTTCATCACTTTTTTGCTGATACTGGTCTTACCTTCTCCTGAGACCGCCAGCGTCAGTAGATACAGTGCACAGTGCATCGGATCCGATGAGTGTGGTGGTACCACCTCAATATGAGCCTGACAGGCGAGGGAAGCGGCTGCCAGTACGGCCCCCGCTATCAGTTCCGCCGGGATACCCGTCTCGTTATAAAGAGCATCAATGACATCCCGCATCACCGGCGGGAACGCGAAGACAGGGTAACCCTCCGGGGTTCTGTTTTGTACGGGAATATAAGGCTCCGGCATTTTCGGAATGACAGTGTATGGCAGTAAATTCTGCATGTAATATTCTCCTTGGTTACTGTTTTCAGTAACGGGTTAGTTGTGAATATAATAAAATAGCCAAGCGTTAAAATTTATTTAAAGTAATAATCTTACCCAATAAATAATCGCATTCTGTTTCCTTGCAACTGGCAAAAATATGTCGCAGCGAGCGCATATTTAAATCAGAGACGTTGTTATATAACCTGCGTATCCTCCTTTAATTTTTACCAATACTATCTCATCGCTTATGATGGCTGCTGGCGTTCCAGCAGCCATGCATCTAGCTCTGACTCAAGCCAGCCGACGGACTGCATACCCAGCCTGCGCTGTTTCGGGAAGGTCGGGTCGTAACGCGGTGACTTCGGGTTAATCCAGTCATAGATGGTTGAGCGGGCGATGCCAGTTTTGTTAACAACGGCGCGTATGCGCAGTATCCTGATACCTTGTACAGACATATCTGTTAATTCCCCCTGTTCTTTCGATATGGACGCAATTGTATGGTGCCGGAACAGGTAATGGCACCCGCCTGGTGGCTGTAGCAAAAAAGGCATTTTATAACAACGAGATAGGGTTTTTTTTAGGGTTTTTTTCCATTTTTTGTTGGTGACAGAATGTTTTTTTTTCGAAAATGGTGTCGGAAGCGTCTGGCTAAGGGCAAGAATGAGTCGTTCCAGGTGTCAGGCAAGGAAATTTACTGGAGTATAGAAATTGTCATTCAAAAAGAGGGACTTCATGGCTGATTTAGACAGGGATTTTACCCCTGATGAGTTACTCATCGTATTTCGTAAAAAGAGGAAAGCGTTACGTTTTCATCTCGGGGTCAGACAGAAACATATCGCCAGGCAATGGCTGAATAAAGATACTGAAATTGTTATCGTGCTACAAACAGGGAGACAAACGAAGGATGAAGATTTAGCGCGGCGACTTGCTGATGAGCACGGAGAGAAAAAATGGCGGCGTTATCTGAAAATTTTCAGTCTTTCAGAATGGATGATAAAGGGGATCAGGAACGATATGTCTAAGGCTGAACAATACTGGGAGCAGGGAACATCGGCTCTCGAATCTGATCCAGATCATGCGGTGCAATTAATGCTGAGGGCTATCGCGTTGTTGGATCGCGGTCTGAAACGCAGTGAATCCGCAGCAGGTAAAAGAATCAAGGAACGGCATAAACTCAATTCTGCTTATGGCGGAAAGGTCAAAGCGACACGTTTTGATGGCGTTAAAGACGAAGTGATAAAACACCTGGAAGCGCAACCTGAGGGCTGGGAAACTAAAACCGATGCCATCAACGCAATTATTAAAGCGTTAAGGCCCTATCTTGAGGAGCATGGATGGCCTTCCGCACAGGATAAAAACGACTCACGGGACGCGGCAATGGTGGAGGCAAGCCAGAGCAAGTTGTTGGCTGAATGGTCAGTCAAAGACAAAAGAGTGAAGGCGGCGTTCGCGAAGGCAGTACAAAAACGTATCGGGGTGTCGCAAAATCGATAGTCCGGTACCTTGAGAGCGCTACGTGATTCAATGTGACTGCCTTTTCTCAGATGTGGCTGTGCAGAAGAGCATAGAGCTGATAATAAGACGATACGAGCTCCCCTGAACATCATCATCTTTTTAGCGATACTGACAGGGTTGATAGCGATACAACTTTTTAATGGTATGCCGGATCACACTGTCCAATCTGGCAATGGTATTCGTCGTGTAAAACCGCCTCTGCCGCTGGTACCCCAGGTCATGGGTTAATGCTTTGTAGTCCTTCTAAGATACAAGCCGTAGGCTATTGCGCACCATGTGAATGATACAGAACTTAATCCGCTCTCCGGATAAACTGCATTAATGGCGTCAGAGGTGCTCTTCAGCTCATCAACGTAGGTGATGAGGATATCTTAACTTCGGCACAACTCAGCTCATAGCTTAATTAGTTGATAAAAATCAGCGTGGGGCCCCTCGCTATATCTGCTCATAGATCAGGTTTGACTTGACGCAGCTATTACACAAAACTAAACCAGCTACTCTTAAAATCCGAGAATGTACAGTCTCTAACGGCTTTCCAATAGTTACCGAAATTCTCAACGACTAGGTAAATGTCATCATACAGCGGTCAGTTCTGCATCCGAAGTATATTTGCTCGTATGTTAACCTAGCATTAGTACAACATCATTTTTAGGCGAATGGCCCAGCAGGCTTTTTACTCCTTAAAAATTCACTTCTGGTTAAGTAAATCATTTAATGATTTTTGTCATTTAAATCAATTGGTTAATTTTAATTGCGATTTGCTTTTAACCCTAGCGATTTAGACGTATTATTTTGAGATTAATCCACTTGCCATGAATTCCCTACCACATTTCAAATGTGAATAGAGAATGATTTTAAGGTTATATATCATGGAGTTATTGAGGTTTTTGGCGGCGATTTTAGTAATTTACTTGTTGTTTTTTAGAAAGAAAAAACGTAAATCTCCAAAGTCTTATGCTTCAAGCCCCGTGAAGGCACCACCAAAAGAATGGCTCGCTGACATCAAGAAAAAAGAGGCGGTTGTGCGAAACGATGATAGTGAAGACGATAACCTTGCAACTTTTACATTGAGCGGTGGCCGGGGTGTTGAACTTCGGGTGACAACCAATCATTACCGGAACACCTCAAAGTCAGCAGGTGCACTAGCTCGATGGGTACTTCCGGGTGAGATGATAACTGTAGCTGGTGTAGCAATTAGCGGTGGCCACATATACTTGGGGCAACGTATGAAGCCCTCCGGTCAGGAATCAGGCGGCTATTATGACGATGGAAATGAGGCATCATTAATTGATGACACATGTAAGATAAAACCTACTTCTTATCTTTACGAGGACAGTTCATTAGGATACTGGCCCAGGTTTTCCTCTCTTTCCCCAGAAGCACGCGGTGCGTATGTCAGTTGGCTCGCCAGCGATAGGTCTGATCAATCGTGTCCTATCGGCTATGTTTTTATCTACCTCTACGGCCTGGAAAGAAAAGCGCTCATAGATTCCATTGACCCAAAATTCCCTGATGCTGAGTTCCGTAATCTGTTCAAAGAAGTCGCTCGGTTAAGAGCCGTATTCATTGAGAACCGCTCATTCCGTGGATATTCGGCCCAGTTACTCGAAGCCATGTCTATTCTGCGCCCGAACATGGGCTTAGCCACTGAGCTCGATAGCAATTCAGGTTTCAGCAACAGCATGCAATTTAAGCTGGCTCTGGCAAAAACTGTACATGAAGGAGTTCCTGTATCAGCTGAACTGGCGTTGAACTGGGTAATAAACCACACCGAGTATTCGCTGCGTACCCCGGCTCGCCGCTGTGCTAAAGAGTTTGCTGCGCTTTTCAAACGGCGTTACACCCTCAAATATGGTGAAGGGATGGTCGTTAAGGCGAATAAAACGCGCCTAAGGTTAGATTACACACCAGCAAGTCCTAGTTTGCGAGGTGTTCGACTCCCTGTTCCCGACCTGCCTGATCCAAGTGCGTTGAAGAGCCCTGTCCAGAAAATTATGGCTCTTGCCGACATATGTACGGATGAACTTGATGCTTATAGTCGCTACCTTGGTAGGAAAGGTAAGTCAGTCAATGATACGGCTGCAATTATGTTGCTCCCTTCAGAGATCGTTAATGAAAGCGCAGAAAAAATATTAAGCTCATTCAAACGCTGGGCTGATGAGGCGATCCTCGTCAAGGAGGGGTTAGTCTCAGTTGCTGACTTTTGGGCACATATGAATGCCAGTTGCCCCAATAAGATCAATAAAAAAGAGGCCGATTTGATGCAGGCCTTTGCTCTGAAGATGGGTTACGGTCTGGCACCTGACCCGTATTATCACCATGTGAAGGCGGATGTTGATGGGACACTTGTTCTATTCCCTGCCGCCGAAGGTGGACGCTTCTCACCTTCTTCTGAATTTATCTCAGCAGTAATGACGCTCAGATTAGGGGCGATGGTCGCCTTGATTGACGATTCTCTTGATCAAGCTGAACAGAAAGTGCTTGAGAATGCCATCAACAACAATACTGGCTTCACCGATGATGAAAAACGCTCTCTACATGCGTATTTAACGTGGCAACTTCATACCCCAGCCAATATGACAGGAATGAAAAGCAGGATTGAGTTGATGGGGGCCGCGGAAAAAGCTGCTGTGGGTAAAGTTATCGTTAGTGTTGCCTGTTCGGATAGGACAATAGCGCCTGCCGAAATCAAACAGCTTGAGAAGATTTATTCAAGTTTGGGGCTGGATCCCTCATCTGTCTCGAGCAATATCCATCAGCATTCCGCAACTGAACATGATCTCGTCTCGTCTATACCAACTGATCAGCCAGCAGTAGGGTTCACACTGGATGCTAATGTACTTGCCCGCCACGAATCTGCCACGGATGATGTTCGTAAATTGCTGAACACAATTTTCACCGAAGAAGAACCGGAAGAGCCAGAAAGCGCTCCAGCCTCATTAACGGAGGCGGGGGGGCTAGACTCCGCACATAGCCAGCTTTATCGCAGTTTGCTGGAGAAAGAACAGTGGTCCCGGAAAGAGGCGACAGAATTGTGCGGAAATTTGAATTTGATGCTCGGCGGTGCGCTTGAGGTGATTAATGACTGGTCCTATGCGGAGGTTGATGCTCCGGTACTGGACGATGCCGATGATGATATCTGGGTTGACCTGGAAATTGCCAAAGAATTAGAGGGATAGTGAATGTCTGTAACACGTATAAGAGTGAAAGAACGCGACGCTATTATTCAGTCACTTAAGTCAGGTGTAACGCCAAGGATAGGCATTCAGCATATCCAGGTTGGCCGCGTGAATGAGATCACCGCTCTCCACCAGGATATTGAGAGGATTGCTGACGGTGGTGCAAGCTTCAGACTTATCATCGGTGAATATGGTTCTGGTAAAACGTTCTTTCTGAGTGTTGTGCGCTCTATTGCGCTAGAGAAGAAGCTGGTGTCAATCAGTGCAGACCTTTCTCCTGACAGACGCATTCACTCATCGGGAGGTCAGGCTCGTAATCTCTATTCTGAGCTTATGAAAAACATGTCCACCAGAAACAAGCCGGATGGTAATGCGTTACTTAGCGTTGTTGAAAGATTCGTTACGGAGGCAAGGAAGGAAGCTGACACGAACGGCTCCGAGGTTTCATCAGTTATTCATAAACGCCTGGCAGCACTATCAGATATGGTCGGCGGATATGACTTTGCGAAGGTCATTGATGCATTCTGGCGCGGGCATGAGCAGGATAACGAAACACTAAAATCCAATGCTATTCGCTGGTTGCGGGGAGAGTACACCACTAAAACTGATGCCCGTAACGATCTCGACGTTCGGACTATTATCTCAGACGCTTCATTCTATGACTCTTTGAAGCTGATGAGCCTTTTTGTCCGCCAGGCAGGCTATGCCGGTCTTTTGGTCAGCCTCGACGAAATGGTGAACCTCTTTAAACTGAATAATACGCAAGCAAGAACAGCGAACTACGAACAGATTTTGCGGATCCTGAATGACTGCCTGCAAGGCTCAGCCGAGAATATTGGTTTTATCCTCGGGGGGACGCCAGAGTTCCTTTTCGATCCTCGCAAAGGTCTTTACAGCTATGAGGCGCTCCAATCACGTCTGGCGGAAAATCGGTTCGCGCAAAAAGCAGGAGTGATTGACTACTCGTCTCCCACTTTGCATCTTGCCAGCCTCACCCCTGAGGAACTGTATATTTTACTGAGAAATCTTCTTCATGTTTATGCAGGCGGAGATCCAGAGAATTATCTGGTTCCAGATGAGGCACTGACTGGATTTCTGCATCACTGTAGTAAAACCATTGGAGACGCTTACTTCCGTACCCCCCGTAATACCATAAAAGGTTTCCTGGACATGCTGGCCGTGCTGGAACAAAACAGAACGATGAACTGGCAAACACTAATCGAGGGTGTGGCGATTGAAGAGGACAGGCCCAGCGAAATGGATGACGCCATTATAGAGGAAAGCGATGACGACGACGGACTGGCTAACTTCAAATTATGAGCAGTGCCTATGATAGTCTCGATCCCCGCGTCCGCAAGTGGGTTTACAAGCAGGGGTGGTCTACATTAAGGCCCTTGCAGGAGAGTTCTATCCCGGCAATTTTAGCCCGTGATCGAGACGTGCTAATCAGTGCAGGCACAGCAGCGGGTAAAACAGAGGCTTTCTTTCTTCCTGCCTGTTCGGCAGTTGCAGATCTCACTAATGGATTTGGCATCGTCTATATCAGTCCGTTGAAGGCATTGATTAACGATCAGTACCGTCGTCTTGAGAGCCTTGGAGATGCATTAGAAATGCCAGTGACTCCTTGGCACGGGGATGTACCACAAAGCAAAAAGAAGAAGGCTCGGACAAACCCTGCTGGCATTTTACTGATTACACCTGAGTCACTTGAGTCTTTGCTCATAAATTCAATGGGCTGGCTCAAACAGGCGTTTTCGTCAGTCGCATACATCGTTATTGATGAGTTTCATGCTTTCATTGGCTCAGAGCGTGGTGTACAGCTGCTTTCTCTGCTCAATAGAATTGACCATGTGTTAGGACGCCTGGTAAATCCAATTCCCCGCGTTGCGTTGAGTGCCACGCTGGGGGAACTGGAAAAAGTACCCGAACTTTTGCGCCCGGACAAACGACTACCCTGCGTAACTGTTACAGATAGTAAGAGCGAGGCCACTCTTCAGGTACAGGTCAAAGGTTATCTGGAGCGAGTGCTCCAAAAAGAAGAAGAACTTCAGAGTTCAGCTGAACATGACGTTTGCGCTGACATTTTTAGACTTTGCCGTGGCGATTCTCATTTGGTCTTTGCAAACAGTCGAAAGCGGACTGAAAGCATTGCTGCCACGCTGAGCGACATGTGTGAGGAACATATTGTTCCCAATGAATTCTTTCCCCACCATGGTTCCCTTGCCAAGGAATTGCGGGAAGCGCTTGAAACTCGTCTTCAGAAAGGAAATTTGCCCACAACAGCTGTTTGTACAATGACGCTTGAGTTGGGAATTGATATCGGTAAGGTTAAGTCGGTTATCCAAGTTACGCCTCCGCATACTGTTTCCAGTCTGCGTCAGCGTATGGGACGTTCTGGGCGACGCGACTCCCCATCAGTTCTAAGAATGCTAATTACAGAAAATGAGCTCACTGTGACTAGCAGTATCGTTGACCACCTACGGCTGCATTTGGTCCAGTCGATGGCAATGATCAGACTGATGATCTCTAAACAATGGTTTGAGCCTGCCGATTCCCAGCAGATGCATTACTCCACGCTGCTACACCAGATTCTTGCTATTACCGCGCAATGGGGCGGAGTTCGTGCCGATCAACTCTGGTCACAGCTATGTCAAACAGGCCCGTTCCGTAATGTGGATATAGGCGATTTCAAAAGCCTGCTTAAACATATGGGGGCATGTGGCCTGCTCACTCAACTCGCTAGTGGAGAAATGGTTGTTGGGGCAGAGGGAGAGAAACTGACTAACCATTATACGTTTTATGCCGTGTTCAACACACCAGAAGAGTTCCGCATTGTCACCGGAAACAGAACCCTTGGAACAGTGCCTGTGGACTCCCCACTGCTACCAGATCAACACATCATCTTCGGTGGGCGGCGCTGGAGAGTGACAGAGATCGAGACAGAGAAAAAAGTTATCTATGTAGAGGCGACCAAAGGCGGTCAGCCACCACAATTTAGTGGGGGGGGAATGTCTGTTCATGATGCCGTTCGTCAGGAAATGCTCGCTATCTATAGGGAAGGTGATTACCGCATAGCAATAGGTAGCAAGAGAGTAGATTATGCCGATTCTGCCGCCAGAAGCCTATTTGCGGAAGGCAGTCGTAACTTCCAGAGTTATAACCTGCAAAATGAGTATTTTCTTACGAGCGGCCAATACTGTTACATCCTCCCATGGATGGGAGATAAGGTTGTCAATACGATTACAGCCTTGCTCATACGTTGTGGCTTTAAAGCTAATTCATTGGCTGGAGTTATAGAAATTGACGGCTCAAGTATCACTTCTGTTCAACAGGCCCTTAAAGGCCTGCTGCTGTCAGGCTTGCCCTCAGCGTTTGATCTTGCTGTAAATGTTCCAGAAAAGTACTTAGATAAATATGATGAATATTTACCAGAGTTTCTGCTTGCGAAAGGATTTGGGGAAAAAGCGTATGACATTGAAGGCGCGTGTACCTGGCTGAAAGAACATCTTCAGTAAACTGGTTACATAAAAAGGGGGAGATGTTCCCCTTAAGCTTGAGGCCGATTGATGATATCAATTTTCGCTCTTGGCTCGGATCTGCCAGAAATCGAGGTCATAAGGTCTGCTTTGAGCGAGGAGCGGACGTTGTGCACCTCTTCCCTGAGGCAAAAGCCTCTTGCGATTTACTCAAAAGTAGGCTGATACAAATCACCGTTCTTTTCAATCTTGTATCTTAACGACAACTTTGCCCTTCGCATGTCCTCCAGCAAGATAGTCAAGAGCATGCTTTGATTCTGCAAAGGGGAAAACCTTATCGATCACTGGAAGGACGTGTTCCGCTTCCACGAGCATACTTATTTGAGTGAGTTGTGCGCCATCAGGTCGAACGAACAGAAATGAATAGGTTTGGCTCCTCTTCTTTGCAAGACGTATGATTTTACGGCTCATCAGGCCGAATACAGTACGCAGAAAAATATTTAAATGTCGCTCACGTGCAAAAGCAGCATCTAATGGCCCAATGAGTGAAATAATCTTTCCGCCAGGCTTAAGAATGTGAGTGGACTTTTCTATCGTATCTCCTCTCACAGTGCCCAGAACAATATCGTAGCCACTCAGAACATTTTCAAACTCCTGCTTTTTATAATCAACCACTTCATCTGCGCCAAGACGACTAACCCATTCGACATTGACTAAACTTGTTGTCGTTCCCACTTTTGCGCCAAGGTGCTTCGCCAACTGGATGGCAAAACTACCAATTCCTCCTGAACCAGCCGGGATGAAAACCTTCTGTCCAGACTGCAAACAGGCTCTTTCTGTGAGCGCCTGCCAGGCGGTGAGGCTTACCATCGGGAGTGAAGCTGCCTGCACAAAATCGATATTTGCAGGTTTAATGGCCGCGAGACTTTCAGGAACAACGGCAAATTCGGCAAGAGAGCCTGTACCTCTGTCGAAAATACTCGCGAAGATTTCGTCGCCTGGCTTGAAACGCGTCACCCGGCTTCCTGTTGCAATCACAATCCCGGAGAGGTCGCTACCTAGTGTTGCTGGCAGCTTAAAATGCAAAACTGGTTTGAAAATTCCGGTGGGGATCATGTTGTCAATGGGATTGAGGCCTACAGCGTAAACCTTAACCAGAATTTCGTCAGGACCGATGGAAGGATAATCTATGTTATCAAATCCCAACTCCGGAGATTTACCATAGCGTTTAAACGTAAACGCTTTCATCGTCTTCGTATTCATTTGTTGTTTATCCTGTTGATTTTCCGGGTGCCAATGCCAATATTGCTGAGTAAAAAAGCGGTTCCCAGTAGCAGCTCGATAAATACTGCAAAAAGAATTTGCCCGTTAACATGTCCTTTGTACCATTCGAACAGGCCAGACACGGCTAACATGAAAGATATCGTACTAATGCCGGTGGCCAGAGCATATCGGGTTGGAGAAGGCTCAGCATTCCTCGCTAAAACATACATTGCTCCTGTTCCAGCGAAGAATGCAGCAGAACGTCGGCCGAGCACATTGGTACCTGGTGTGCTTTCAATCCCCCACAAGGCGAGGAGCTGTTCCGGGAAAATCATCCATACCGTAGCGAGGATGAAAAACAACACTGATGCCAGGATAGCCAGTCGCGAAAATTTCATTTTTATTCTCTAGCATCAAGCTGAAGACTATTTCTCACTACCTCATCCAGGATTTTTGAGGGCGCGAATTTGAGAAGAAAATTCAGTTTAGCCGCCAGCGTTCCCGCGGTATAACGCACTTTTGGTCGTAAATCCTCAGCAGCTTTAACCACTACGTCCGCCACAACTTCCGGACTTTCCGCTTCGGCCATTGCTTTGCTCACCACTTTCGTCAGCTTAGCCCGGATAAGGTCATACTCTTCAAGCCTGGCATCCGGTTCGATATTATTGGCTTCAAACTCGGTCTTTATGTAAGCAGGTTCAATGACAGAAACCCGGATACCCTGCGTGCGCAGCTCGTGATCAAGTGCTCCCGTGTATCCTTCGACCGCATGCTTACTGGCAGCGTAAAGAGCCACATACGGCAACGGAACGATACCGAGTATCGAACCAATGTTAATGATACGCCCGCTGCCCCGACGGCGCATATGAGGGACAACAGCACGTGTTAACCTAACGATGCCCAGAAAATTGGTGTCGAAAATAAGCCTGGCCTGATCGAGAGAGCTTTCTTCTGCAGCTGCTGGCGCGACCCCGAAACCCGCATTATTTACAAGAAGATCGATCCGCCCCTCCAGGCGCAGCAACTCATCAATGGCTGCCTCAACAGAGGCGTCGTCCGTCACATCCAGCGTCAATAGTGGAAAAGGATGTGTTCCCGCCAGCGCGCCACGCCGACTTGTGCCGTATACCGTAAAACCCGCAGCTAAAAGTTTAGTCGCTGACGCTTTGCCGATACCTGACGAAGCGCCTGTAACCAGCGCTACACGTTTTGTTGTCATACTGAACGAGACCTTTATGATTTGTTTGAGGTTTCTCATAGGGAATGAGAAAACCTGCTATCAGGGCGTTATGCTTTATTTGCCCGTCTGAAAAACACCTAAAAGATTGTTCTGCAGAGGGCAACTCTTTACTTAACGTGTTTTATATCGCTCTGCGGCTTCATCTTGTTTGATGTCTGAAAGCAGAGCCTGGCGGGAAGCATCGAGGGTCTCCCAGTGCGCAGCATTCTGTAAAGGCGGGATGGTGACGAGTTCGCGACGATCAAAACCCACCAGGGCTGCATCGACTAACTCACCTACTTCCATCATTTTGGCAAAGTTACTGATGTCGATACCCGCACGATCCCAAATTTCCGTGTACGTCCCGGCAGGCAGTACCGCCTGGATATAAATACCCTTAGATGACAGCTCCAGACTCATTCCCTGAGACAGGAAAAGCACAAAGGCTTTGGTTGCACCGTAAACCGTCATTGCAAATTCCGGAGCGAGCCCAACTATGGAACTGATATTGACGATAGAACCTTCGCCCGCTTTTACAAAGCGTGGTGCTACTGCATTTGCCAGTCTCGTCAGTGCCGTGACATTAAGCGCGATTAGGCGTTCTATCGATTCAGGCGTCTGCTCTGTAAAACTCCTGTACTGCGCGATACCTGCGTTATTGATAAGAATACCGATCTGCTCGTCTTCACGCAGACGCGCTTCGATAGTCGCTAAATCGACCGCTTGCGTGAGGTCGGCTGGAAGAACATCAACAGAAATGCCATTTTCCCGTCGCAGACGATCGGCCAGTATCTCTAACTTTGCTTTGTCGCGGGCGACCAGTACCAGGTCATGTCCCCGACGGGCAAATCGTTCAGCGTAAACAGCACCAATACCTGTGGATGCACCCGTAATGAGAACTGAAGCGTTAGTCATAAGTTGCTCTTCTTTATTAATGTGTAAACTGATTCCGCAATGTGCGATTCAGGTCGAACCGTGATATTCACAGATCTACTTGCTGGTTCCGGTAAGCGACGGATAATCGGTGTACCCTTGTGCACCACCGCCATAAAGCGTTTCAGGATTAAGTGAGGCCAGCGGCGCACCCGTCTTCAGTCTTTCAACCAAATCCGGGTTGGAGATGAACGGACGACCGAAGGCAAACAGATCGGCCTTGCCTTGCTCAAGCTGAGTGGTCGCCAGCGCCAGGTCATAGCCATTGTTACCGATCCAGGTGTTGTTAAAGCGTCGACGTAGTGAGTCGTAGTCGAACGGTGATACATCGCGCGGGCCGCCCGTAGCACCTTCAACCACGTGGAGATACACGATGCCTAATGCATTGAGTTGCTCAGCGAGGTAGTCATATTGAGGTTGCGGATCACTGCAAGAAATTGCATTAGCAGGAGATACCGGCGAAATGCGCACGCCGGTGCGTTCCGCGCCAATCTCATCTTTTACGGCAGCAGTGACTTCTAACAGCAGGCGAGCACGATTCTCGACAGAGCCGCCGTATTCATCGGTACGCTGATTAGCACCATCTTTAAGGAACTGTTCCAGCAGATAACCATTCGCACCATGGATTTCGACTCCGTCAAACCCGGCGACAATGGCATTTGCAGCTGCCTTTCTGAAATCATCGATGATCCCCTTTATTTCCTCCACTTCCAGCGCACGTGGTTCAGAAACATCAGCAAAACCGTTGTTCACAAAGGTTTTCGTCTCAGCGCGGATAGCGGACGGTGCGACTGGTGCAGCGCCACCAGGCTGTAAATCGACATGCGAAATTCGCCCTACGTGCCAGAGCTGTACAAATATACGCCCACCTTTGGCATGGACTGCGTCAGTCACTTTGCGCCAACCCTCTATTTGAGCTTGCGTATAGATCCCCGGTGTATCCTGATATCCCTGCGCTTGTGGCGAAATCTGCGTGGCTTCGGTAATCAATAATCCTGCTGAAGCTCGCTGGGCGTAGTAAGTCGCTGCCAGTTCGCCCGGTACCAGCCCAGCACCAGCCCGGTTACGCGTTAGAGGGGCCATCACGATGTGGTTGGCAAGTGTTATGAGGCCAAGATCATAAGGTTGAAATAATGCCTGGTTCGTCATGTTTATCCGCCTGTAAATGATTGGTTGAGGTACTGATTTAATGATGGTGATCATAATCTAAAAAGTCAACCAGTTTGATTATGATCATCATCAATGTATAATCAGGCTCTATTTGAAGAGGGTAGAAACGTGAAAGTGTCAAAAGAGCAGGTTCGCGAGAACAGGATGCGAGTTGTTGAAACGGCCTCAGAACTTTTTCGTGAGCGTGGTTACGATGGTATCGGGATATCGGAACTGATGTCTGAGGCAGGGTTAACTCACGGTGGCTTTTACAAGCATTTTGGTTCCAAGGCAGATTTACTGTCTGAGGCCATGAACTGCGGCTTTACGCGATCCGCAGAAAAAACTGAGGGTGTTAATCGGGAAAAATTTATTGAATATTATCTCTCCCGACAACATCGTGATGACATGGGAAAAGGCTGCGTGATGTCGGCTCTGGGTACTGATGCAGCTCGTCAATCTGAATCAATAAAAGAGACGTTTGCGGCCGGAATTGAGCGGCAACTGGAAGTTTTAGGAACCGAAAATGGCACGCGCGCTGACTTGATAAATACCATCGCGCATCTTGTTGGCGCCCTGGTGTTGTCTCGTGCCTGTCCAGATAATTCCGCTCTTGCTGACGAAATTCTGGATGTTTGTCGCGAGCGTCTTATCAGTCATGACTCTTGTAAGGGATGAATTTTCTGGTAAAAGAATTTTGCTGTGCGGTTCATTTAAATAAATTGCGAATGTCCGTTCCTGGCACTAAACGGGCTAAAGCAGACTGATTTGATGAGATAAGGGTATAGATGAATTCTCCATACCCTTAAACGATTACTTCCCAGTTGATTTGCTTGGTTTCAGTCCTGGGGTATTGCCGGGTGTATCCTTATTATCACGTCTGCGTTGATCGGGTTTTCCTGTTGATTTTGCGATTGGTTTTGGACCAGGTTTAAGCCCCATAATCATACTCCTTAGCCATGTCAGAGGTTATTCCTCAGTGTGGATATAAGGGGAGCGGTAAGAATAATCAAGCTTGGATGGGCGGTGAAAAGTGACTGCTTGACTATTATGTGAGCAATGTCAGATTTTAACACATAGCGGCCAGCCCATTACTGAAGTTAGCCAAAAATGAGTCGCGATGAGCCCTCAATAATGAGGGCCACCTCGGAGATTGTTAGGCTGATTTCGCCAATTGCCGATGCAGGACCTGAAGGCTAGTTCCCGCCCCTGCCCATGCAGCAGCCGAGCCGACCACATACAGGTTTTGCTTGGCGCGTGAGACGGCTACATTGATTATGTTTGGTGGGCTTGCCGCCCACTGACGTGCCCTTTGCTGACTCGCTTTCGGCGCACCCAGCAACAGGATTACCGTGTCCGCCTCTCGGCCCTGGAACGTGTGGATTGTGCCTACACGATCACGGCACCATTCATCCAGCTTTACGCCGAACGTTCGCAGCAGATCAGTTTCACTGTCGAGACGCCGACGCATGTTCTGCTCTACGATCTTGAATGGTGTGATGATAAATACGTCCGGATTTGTAATGCCCGATGCTGCCAGCTCTTTGAGCATTCGCACAACCGCTTCGCCCTCGTCGGGACACCACTTCGTCTCAGCATCGCCATTGATATCCACCCAGTGAGATCTCCCCAAAGCCGAGCCGATAGATCCGGGTTTTTTAGGCCCGACAGCATGGACCATCTGCCCGGCATAGGCGATGGAGTTAGAAACATCAAACATTGGGTTCTGGCAACGCCTGTGAACGAGCAATGGCAGCCCGACTTCTCGATCACCTACGTCCATGACGAAGGTGGATTTGAAGCGCGATGCCTGATCAGCAAGGGTCTGCGTAGATGCTGCGGGGGCAGACCATTCGACTTGGTCAATGTCAAAGAACTTGCAGATTTCGGCGTTCAGCTTTTCAGGAAGTGAAACTACAGGTGGGATTTGCAACGGGTCACCTACCACGATGGAGCGCTTTGCCCGCATGATAGCTCCAACTGCTGCCTGAGGAACGGCTTGGCCCGCTTCATCTACCAGAAGCCAACCAATGCTCTCTGGTGGCAGATCCCCGAACATCGTCCGAACAGAGGCGAATGTCGTGGACACGGTCGGCACAACCACGAAAAGGCTTGACCAAAGGTCGGGGAGAAGTTCACGGTGAGCGGAAGACTGGAAGGCACCAGCTACCATGCCTGACATCAATAACCCAAGATTGTGTTGCAAGCGGCTGGCCGAAGCATCAATGAACGTTTTATGCACAGTCAGGGCAGCGGCGAAAAGATCCTCCCGCAGGCGATGAACCTCATCGGGAAGCCAGGGTGCAGTGAGGTGGATAGCCTCGTGCTCGCGCTCGAAGAACCTCTCATCAACGACCCTGTCTCCCATACGGTTTCGTGCCTGTGCCTCGGTTGCCTTCAATTTCGAGACAGCCTGACATTTGCTGGAAATTTCCTGGTCGAGTTGCTGTAACTGGGACTCAGTATTGCTCCACTCAGCCCTTGCAAGCTCTAGGGCACCGTCCGTCCCCTGCGCCCGTATGACTGATTGCTGCAAGGTCGCCGAGAGCTTCTGCAGTGTCGATCTCCACGACTTCCAGGCCGCAGTCGCAAACAAACGGGAGAAGAAACCTGGACGGCAAGCAAGATGGCTGTCGAGCATGATCTTGTCCTGCTCGATCTGCGATTTTGCCTTCTCATGCTCTCGTTGGCAGGATTCAGCAGTCTTGTGTGCCTCTTCGACGGCTTCATTCAGACTCGGTCGACGCTGTTCAGCTCTTTGAAGTTCGGTGATCGCTCCCTTGAGCGCCTGGATATCCCGTCGCATCTCTTCGATGCTGGCGATTTCGGCGTCTACCGTCTCCTTAAGTTTAAGAAAGGCGGTTCGCGCTTTCTGCCAGGCCGCAGCAGCATCCGCTTCGTTGGTGCTGGGCCGCTCATTGACAACCACGCTGGGCATCACGCGATCGATGGTTTCGCCAGTTCGCTCGTCCTTGATCTCACGCATGACATTTATGCCGCGAGCTGCTTTCAGGTAGGTAAGGAAACCACCGTCTTCATTCCACCAGAAACCTTGCTGAAACGCGCCTCGGTTGCTGCTCTTGCCGAGAGCTGCGGCGATCAAACCCCAGGTTTCGACAGTGTCGGAGGGGATGTCCCCCTCGGCCTCGGCTTCGAAATAGCCGGCGCGTTTGGGATTCGCAATCAGGTCGCTGATGGACCGGAAGTAGGCGATCTGTTCATGGCGACCATTGGCTACCTTGAGAGGAAGCTCTTTACTGACGTTTTCGACTGCTTTGTTATTGGAGGAGGCTACGACGATCTCATGGCCCTTCAAGGATGCATGTAACTTGTAGAAGTGCAGGAATGCATTGGAACCGAATGCCAGCTTCTCGCCAGTTGTGGAAAAGGCATCCTGCGGTTTGTTGAAGCCGGACATCGCCGTGGCCCGATCGAGAATGCATCCAACGACGATATCCCGGAGAAGAGTGGTCTTTCCGGTTCCCGGAGGCCCATTGACGCCGATGATACCTGGAGCATCATTCAGCTCAGCACGCGCCGCATTCACGGCAGCCTGTTGAAGCAGCACCAGTGGATGGCCACCTTTCGAAGGCCAACGAGCCTGCGGCATGAGCGACGGTGCGACGAACGGCTCAACTGCGGAAATGGGCGATAGCACGTCGATTTTCTGGTCAGGTCTTCCAATTCCCATGTAGCGGCGCAAACCGGTTCCGGCTTTGCCCGTCTCGAGCAATTTGGTTGCTTCACCGAGATCTTCAAGATAGAAGGAATTCAGTAACGAAGGTTCAGGCGGCGCCTTAGCCTTGAAATGATGAAACACCTTAATCGCGAATGTGGGTGGCTCAACCAAATGCTCGGGTACACTGAACTGCGATACAAGCCATTTATAAGCGTTATGAACAACATTCAGATCGATCGGTATGGGTTCTCCATCTTTGTTGTGGTGGCGAACCATTCGAACCAGATGATCGATAATGCGCGGCTCAACATTCGGCCAATTCCCTAAACTCCCAAGCTTCAGATCGAGAGCCGGCTTGAGTGCCCAGGCAAAACTGGACACGGCAACGCCTTTGTCCTCAAGCACAAAGCCTTCTTTGTCGATCAGGATCGAGCCGATGGCCGCTTTCTTACCGTCCGGGCGTGAACGCTCCTCATCCTCGCCAAAAACCTTGACCAGCTCGTCCGTCGCCTTGTCGAGAGCGATGGAGCCGAGGACGACCTCGAAATAAAGCTTATAACTGGGCTTGCTGCGGGCATTTGGTCCCCATGGAACACCTCGCTCCAATAGAGCAACCCTAGAGCGGTCGCCGGTTGCCATATCCTCTGGGCGTTTATAAGCTTGAGGCGACAGTGCTTCGAGGGCTGTCCATGCTGCCAGTATTGCTCGCGCATCATTCGCCTTACCTGATGGAGAAAAAGACGGGATCGGACCAAGGTCGATTTGGTCTTTGTCGAATTGCTCTCGTATGGCAGAGTCTGGGATGGCCTTCAGTTGAAGTTGCTCTTCCGCAGCAGGCGAATTGTGGGGCACAACTCGAGAAGATTGAATGGACACCGAATCGGGATGGTGTGTTGATGGGCTGGAAGCCGATATGGCGACCACGCTGTGGCCGCTAAGAGCAAATAGAGATTGCTCGATTTTAGCCGTCAGCGTCCGCGCCCTGGCAGTGTTGCGAAAGGTCAGCTCGCTCAACAACTGTTCAAGTTCGCTAGCATTGTTGCTGGACTGCTCGAAGATTGCTTCCAGATCGAAGATTGATTTTTGCGCATACTGCCGTGTCTTCATTTATTTCTGCGGCTCCATATCCCTTCAATTAAGAGATATTATGCTAATTAGCTTGATTTCTAAAACTATTAGCTTTCGCTTGAAATATAAATTCTCATCTGGCCCACTACTAAAGTGGGAACTGTCATTAATTATCCGTCATCCCGTTAAACGCTCTCCCCTCATACCTCCCACAATCATACTTCCGCGATCAGCAGCCATAACAAAATCAGCCCACCATTGCATCATCGGTCGCCGTTGCTCAAGGTAATCACTGCGGTTATAAGCGCGACGTACCTCATTTTTGTCAACATGAGCCAGTGCTGCTTCAATGACATCAGGCAGAAATCCTTCCTCATTGAGTGCCGTACTAGCGATAGAACGTAAACCATGTGATACGAGTATGCCTCCTAAGCCAGCACGCTTGAGTGCAGCATTCACTGTCTGGCTGTTCATCGGCTGGGTAGGCTTAATGCGACTGGGAAAGATAAATTCTCGATTACCACTTAACGGCTTCATCATCTCCAGTATCGCGATTGCTTCATCTGACAATGGAACAGTGTGGTCGCGGTTCATTTTCATGCGTGATGCAGGAATCTTCCATTCTCGTGCCTCCGTGTCTATCTCTTCCCAACGAGCCTCAGCCGCTTCGGCAGGGCGGGTTATGGTAAGAAGTTGCCACATGAACAGGCAGCGTGTGGAAAGGCTAATGCTGGCCGTTCGCATCGTCTGCATTAACTGAGGCAGCTGATCCGGACGAATACTGGGCATGTTTTTCTTCTGCGGCTTCTCGAATGCCTTGCCAATATTGACACTGGGAACAGCATCAATCAGGCCCGTGTTTTGGGCATAGATCATGACCTCATTGATGCGTTGGCAAAGGCGACGAACAGTTTCCAGTGCACCTCTGGCCTGTACCGGTTGCACGGCCTGAACCAGCATATGAGCTTTGATATCTGTAACGCTGACGTCACCAATCGCTGGAAATACATCTCTTTCAAGAGAGCGCCATATGTCCTCTGCATAGTCCTCGGTAACACTGGCTTTCTTCACATTCCACCAACGTTCTGCCACTAGCTGGAAAGTATTAGTTTTGGCTTCAAGCAAACTACGCAGTTGTTCTTGCTGATGTTCCTGGGGATCGATTTGTTTCACAAGGAGAGAACGGGATTCTGCCCGATAGCTTCGAGCATCGGCAAGCGTAACTGACGGGTAGTGGCCAATGCTCTTTTTCGCTCGCTTCTTGGTCACGGGGCGAATGTAGCGAAATTGCCAGATTTTACTCCCGCTGGATTTGATCAGTAGCTCAAGGCCATCGCCATCATAGAGCACATAGTCCGCTTCCTTGGGTTTGGCAGATTCGATTTCCTTAACGGAGAGAGGTTTGGTTTGTCTTGCCATTGCCAGATTTCCATAGTTTTAGGCACCTCAAAAACAATATAGCTTTATGAGGTGCCTAACAAGGTGCCTAAAAGGTTCGGATTTAATTAGTTCTCTTCGGACTTCGCGGGACAAATTGAGGGCACAAAAAAGCCCGCAGGGCTTGCGCCGTGCGGGCTCTTAGGACTTCATCGGATGACTCTGGTAATCACCGATGGAGAATTTTGGTGGAGCTGGCGGGAGTTGAACCCGCGTCCGAAATTTCTACATCCTCGGTACTACATGCTTAGTTTGTCTTTACATTCGCACGTCAGCTGCGGACAAACACGCCACTAACGAACTAGCCTGATTAGTTTTAACGCTTCAACCCCAGGCAGGGCTTCCACGCGATCTCTTTTGGGTTTGACCTCTCTTTGATCCCCGTCTTAAGAGCGGAAGCTAGGGAGAGAGGGCTCAGAGCAGGTTATTAAGCTGCTAAAGCGTAGTTTTCGTCGTTTGCGACTATTTTTTTGCGGCTTTTAACGAGGCAAACCGCCCCTCGGCATGCACCTTGGGTTTCGCAAATCCCGTCGAATCCAGAATCAGCCCCAATAGTGTTGAACTGAGTATACCAGATTTCACTTCCTGGATACCAGCCCGGAACGCTAACTTATTGAATAGTACAATAAGTGTGCAGAATCAACGTCCTGCGTTTTTCATGATGCGCGCTTTATCCAACTGCCACTCGCGCTCTTTCAGGTCAGTACGTTTGTCGTGCTGTTTTTTACCCTTCGCGACGCCAACTTTCACTTTGCACCAGGCGTTTTTCCAGTACAGCGACAGGGCGACCACGGTGAAACCTTCACGGTTGATGCGTCCGTAGAGAGATTCCAACTCACGCTTGTTCAGCAGCAGCTTGCGGGTGCGCGTTGGGTCACACACGTAGTGCGAGGAGGCGACGGTCAGCGGCGTAAAGTTCGCGCCGAACAGGAAGGCTTCGCCATCTTTCAGGATCACGTAGCTATCGCCAATGTTGGCTTTCCCGGCGCGCAGCGATTTTACTTCCCAGCCCTGCAACGCAAGGCCAGCTTCGAATTCTTCTTCAATGAAATACTCGTGGCGAGCACGCTTGTTGAGCGCAATGGTCGCCGAGCCTGGTTTATGTGCTTTTTTCTTCGTCATAAGTGTCGTAAAGCCGTCGGTAATCTGATTTCAAAAAGTCACCTCATTGCGTCCTGTGAGGTCTAACGCGCTATCTTAGCACGAGATGAGGCTTAGCGTTTTTTTAACAGGTGATAAATGTTATTATTTGTCCGTTGTGTGACCATGGGAAATGCTATGCCTCAGATTAGCCGTACTGCGCTCGTGCCTTACAGCGCGGAACAAATGTACCAGTTAGTGAACGATGTTCAGTCTTATCCAGAATTTATTCCGGGATGCACCGGGAGCCGCGTTCTGGAGTCCGGCCCGACGCAGATGACTGCGGCGGTGGATGTCTCCAAAGCGGGGATCAGCAAGACGTTCACCACCCGCAATACGCTGACCAGCAATCAGAGTATTTTGATGCATCTGGTGGATGGTCCGTTTAAAACCCTGATGGGGGGTTGGAAGTTTACGCCGCTGAGCGCTGAAGCCTGTCGCATCGAGTTCCAGCTGGACTTTGAATTTACCAATAAGCTGATTGAGCTGGCGTTTGGGCGCATCTTTAAAGAGCTGGCGTCCAATATGGTTCAGGCGTTTACCACCCGCGCCAAAGAGGTTTACAGTGTCGCATAAGATTGCTGTAGAAGTGGTGTACGCGCTGCCGGAGAAGCAGTATCTGCAGCGCGTGACGCTGGAAGAGGGGGCAACCGTTGAGGCGGCTATCCGCGCGTCCGGCATCCTTGAGCTTCGCAGCGATATCGACCTGGCGAAGAATAAGGTCGGGATTTACAGCCGTCCGGTGAAGCTGGGTGATGTGCTGAAAGAGGGCGATCGGGTGGAGATTTATCGTCCGCTGATTGCCGACCCGAAAGAGCTGCGTCGTCAGCGTGCGGAGAAAACGGGTAAGTAGCGTTTTCTCCCCCGGGCGCTTCGCTTACCGGGGCTACGATTCTGCGCAAGAATTCAGATACAAAAAAGGTGCTCATTGAGCACCTTTTTGCATTTCTGACTTCTGATTATTTGGTCAGGGCAGGCTTGTTGTCGATGTTGGTCAACACACCGGCGCTGCTGAAGGTCAGCGTCAGGGTCTGCTGGGTCGCATCTTCGTGGCCCGGCTTCTGACGGAATACATAGAACCAGGTGTTAGTGCCGAACGGATCGGACATCATCGGGGTTCCCAGTGCATAAGCGACCTGCTGTTGTGTCATCCCCACACGGATTTTGGACACATCGTTAGGGGTAAGGTAGTTCCCCTGGTTGATGTCAGGACGGTAAACCACTTTCTCCAGAGTGGAACAGCCTGCGGTCAACATCAGAAGAACCGCTGCGGCAGCGGTCAGCATTTTACAACGCATAGTGATTTGATTCCTTTTCGGGCCCGAGCAGAACGCGGCTCATATGTAATATGCCGATGATAATAGACCTTGCCCCACTTTGAAACCGGTCTGGCGGCGTTTTTGTTGTTCTGTATGACCCTGAGATCCCGAAAAAGTTTATGCCGCCAGCAGTTCTTTCGCGTTCGCGAGCGTGTTACGCGTGACTTCGCTGCCGCCGAGCAGGCGTGCCAGCTCCTGCAGGCGCGCACGTTTATCCAGCGGCTTCATGTGCGTTTCGGTCATTTCGCCGTCGGTTTCTTTGCTGACGATAAAGTGATGGTGGCCACAGCCCGCGACCTGCGGCAGGTGGGTGACACACATCACCTGCGTTGATTCGCCCAGTTGGCGCAGCAGTTTACCCACCACCGCCGCCGTTGGGCCGCTGATGCCGACATCCACTTCATCGAAAATCAGCGCCGGGGTTTCCATTTTACGCGCGGTAATCACCTGAATCGCCAGTGAAATACGCGACAGTTCACCGCCGGAGGCCACTTTGGAGATAGCCTGCAGCGGCTGCCCCGGGTTAGTGGTGACGCGGAACTCGATGCGGTCCGCACCTTCCGCCGTCAGGTGGTTCTCTTCAAAGCGAACATCAATGGTAAAGACGCCGTGCGGCATCGCCAGCGTGTGCATGCTGTCGGTGATGTGCTGGCTTAGCTCCTGGGCGTAATGCTGACGGATTTCATGCAGCTTTTGCGCTGTCGCCAGCGCCTGTTCATGGTGCAGGTTCACCGCCAGAGAGAGGGTTTCCTGCGAGTCAGCCTGATCGTCAAGCTGCTGCTGTTCTTCCAGCAGAGACTGGTAGTAGCCCGGCAGCTCTTCCGGCGTGACGTGGTGCTTGCGCGCCAGTGAAATCTGACGGGAGATACGCTGCTCCAGCTCAAACAGACGGTTCGGGTCGAGATCCAGACGTTCACAGTAGTGGCGCAGTTCGTCACTGGCTTCGGAGATCTGAATGGCCGCTTCTTCCAGCATATCCAGTACGCCTGAAAGCTTGCTGTCCATGCCGACCAGTTCGGTAATCAGCTGGCGGACGTTATACAGCTGGCTCTGCAGGTTCACGTCTTCGCCATCCGCCAGCAGGTTGAGCGCATTCTGGCTGGTTGAGAGCAGGTGGCCGCTGTTTGCCAGACGCTTGTACTCTTCGTCGATTTGCTCAAACTCACCCGGCTGCGGGTTGAATTCGTTCAGCTCTTTAAGCTGGTACGCCAGCAGCTCCGCACGTGCGGCGCGCTCCTGGCTTTGCTGCTGGTGCTGGGCAAGTTCACGGCAGCTCTGATGCCACTGGCGATAGTGCTCCGCCATAAGCTGAGTAAGCGCGTACTCACCCGCATAGCCATCCAGCAGCGCTTTCTGCTGTTCAGGTTTGACGAGTTGCTGATGCGCGTGCTGGCCGTGGATCTGGATAAGCAGCTGGCCGAGTTCGCGAAGCTGGGAAAGCGGAACCGCCGTGCCGTTGATAAAGCCACGTGAACGACCGTCGCTGCTGATCACGCGGCGAAGTAAACACTCACGTCCATCTTCAAGCTGGTTCTGTTCCAGCCAGCGCTGGGCGGCAGGGGTGTCTTTCAGGGAGAAACGGGCGCACAGGTCGGCACGGTTTGCGCCCATGCGCACCATATCGCCCTCTGCGCGACCGCCAAGGCACAAGCCGAGGGCATCAATGGCAATGGATTTACCTGCACCGGTTTCCCCGGTGATCGCCGTCATGCCGCTGTGGAAATCGATCTCAAGCTCACGAACAATGGCAAAGTTGCTGATGGTCAGTTGTGCCAGCATAATTGTTTTCCTGTATGAAAAACCATAACTGTGTTTTCATACAGTATAAACTGGTTTTTTATACAGTAAAGTACTGGATGCAAAATCAGAACAATTTTTTTGACCAGCCAAGCTTCGAGCTTAATGTGTTGAAATAGCTGTAATCTTTCGGATGAATTAGATTCAGGTGGTAATCACACCGACGAATGAGGACATCTTCACCTTCCTGGATCGGCAGCGCTATCTGGCTGTCGCAGCTGATCTCCAGGTCGTTACGGCGGTGCGAGAAGCGCAGACGTATCGTGCTGTCGCCGTTGATAACCAGCGGGCGGGCGGAGAGCGTGTGCGGGAACATTGGCACCAGGGTGATGGCATCCAGCGAAGGCGTCAGGATCGGGCCGCCGGCAGAAAGCGAGTAGGCGGTTGAGCCGGTCGGGGTGGAGATAATCAGCCCGTCAGAACGCTGGGAGAAGGCAAAAATTTCGTCAATATAGACTTCGAACTCGATCATGTGCGCCACTTTACCGGGGTGCAGCACCACCTCGTTAATCGCGGTGCTGATGCGCTTCTGGCAGTCCTGCTGGCATACCTGCGCTTCCAGTAAAAAGCGTTTTTCACTGATATAGTGGCCTTCCAGCACGTCGGCCAGCTGCTGTTGCGCATTGTCCGGGTCGAGGTCGGTTAAAAAGCCGAGATTGCCACGGTTGATGCCGATGACCTTAATGTCATAGCGCGCCAGCGTGCGGGCCGCACCGAGCATGTTGCCGTCGCCGCCCACCACCACGGCGAGATCGGCCTGTTGGCCAATTTCCGCCAGCGTGCCGGTTTTGACGCTCTTGAGCTGCAGCTCCTGGGCAATCTGCTGCTCGACCATCACTTCATAGCCTTTGCTACACAACCAGCGATACAACATTTCATGTGTCGTTAGTGCGGTAGGGTGACGCGGATGCCCGACTATCCCAATACACCTGAAATGATTATTCATTTTCTGGAGGTCCTTGTGCCTGATGAATGATGACAATCTGTCTTGTTCCCTTGAATCCCGGAAACTGATCCCCATAATAAGCGAAGTTAGCGAGATGAATGCAGAAAAACGCGGAGAAATTCATGAGTAGTAAAGAACAGAAAACGCCTGAGGGGCAAGCCCCTGAAGAAATTATCACGGAACAGCACGATGAAGTTGAGGCTGTAGAGCCAGACGCATCTGCTGAGCAGGTGGACCCGCGCGATGAAAAAATTGCGAATCTGGAAGCCCAACTGGTAGAAGCACAGAATCGCGAACGCGATGGTGTTCTGCGCATCAAGGCGGAAATGGAAAACCTGCGTCGTCGTACCGAGCAGGACGTTGAGAAGGCGCATAAATTTGCGCTGGAGAAATTCGTCAACGAACTGCTGCCGGTAATTGATAGCCTCGATCGCGCGCTGGAAGTGGCTGACAAAGCGAATCCGGACAACGCGGCGATGATCGAAGGTATCGAACTGACGCTGAAATCCATGCTCGACGTGGTGCGTAAGTTTGGCGTGGAAGTGATTGCCGATACCGACGTACCGCTGGATCCAAACGTTCACCAGGCGATTGCCATGGTGGAGTCCGAAGAGGTGGAAGCCGGTAAAGTGCTGGGCGTGATGCAGAAAGGTTACACCCTGAACGGCCGTACCATTCGCGCTGCGATGGTGACCGTGGCGAAAGCGAAAGCGTAATTTGCCATTCGTAGTGCCGGGTGGCGGCGTTCGCCTCACCCGGCCTACAGCCTTACTCAGCGATACTTTCGCGCAGGGGTTTAACGGGCAGGACTTTCACCTGCTTAATCATATTGTCCTGCACGTCCAGGATATCAATATCGTATTGCTCAATGCGTACCCGCGTGCCCGCCGCCGGGATTTCTTCCAGCGCTTCCAGAATCATCCCGTTAATGGTTCGAGCTTCATCTTCCGGCAAATGCCAGTTAAAGGCTTTGTTGAGTTCACGAATGTTCGCGCTACCGTCAATCAGCACCGAGCCGTCGTTTTGCGGGGTAACCTCTTCCGCGAGGGAAGGCGACATTGACGTGGTAAAGTCCCCGACAATCTCTTCCAGAATATCTTCGACCGTCACTAGCCCCTGAATATCGCCGTACTCATTGACCACCAGGCCTACTTTCTTCTTGTTGCGCTGGAATTTCACCAGCTGCGTGCTGAGCGGGGTCCCTTCCGGCACGTAGTAAATCTCGTCGGCGGCGCGCAGCATCACCTCTTTGGTGAACTCTTTTTTCTCGGTCATCAGACGGTAGGCTTCGCGCACGCGCAGCATGCTGATGGCGTCATCCAGCGAGTCGCGATAGAGCACAATGCGCCCGTGCGGGGAGTGCGTCAGCTGGCGAACGATGGCTTTCCAGTCGTCATTGATGTCGATACCGACGATTTCGTTACGCGGCACCATGATGTCGTTTACGCTCACCTTTTCCAGATCCAGCACCGACAGGAGCATGTCCTGATTGCGTCGGGAGATCTGCGAGCGGGATTCATGCACGATGGTGCGAAGCTCTTCTTTGCTGAGCGCGCTGCTGATGGTGACATCGGCTTTGATCCCCACCATCCGCATCAGTACGCGCGTCACCATGTTCAGCAGCCAGACCAGCGGCATCATCAGGATCAGCAGCGGTGCCAGCAGGAAGCTGCTCGGGTAGGCAACTTTCTCAGGGTAAAGCGCGGCGATGGTTTTCGGCAGCACTTCGGCAAACACCAGCACCACGAACGTCAGCACGCCGGTGGCAATCGCCACCCCGGCGTTGCCGTACAGGCGCATCCCGACAATAGTGCCGAGGGCGGAGGCCAGAATGTTGACAAGGTTGTTGCCGATGAGCACCAGGCTTATCAGGCGATCCGGCTTGCGGAGCAGTTTTTCAACGCGACGTGCGGCACGGTTACCCTGCTTAGCGCGATGACGTAACCGGTAGCGGTTTAAGGTCATCATGCCGGTTTCCGAGCCGGAGAAATAGGCGGAAATGACCACCATGACGATCAGCGTAACGATCAGCGTGGTGGTAGAGATGTGTTCCAGGGGGAACTCCTTTGTTTCTTAGCCAGCAAATTGCTGTATGAAGCGGCTGCCAAAATAGGCAAGGGTGAGAATGCCCGCACCCGCGACGTTGAACCAGACCACGCGACGACCGCGCCAGCCTTCATGATAATGGCCCCATAACAGGACAATATAGACAAACCACGCGATGATGGAGAGTACCGCTTTATCGATGTTCTCCACGCTGAACAGGTTCTTCATGTAAAACAGGCCCGTGCAGAGCGTCAGCGTCAGCAGCACCACGCCCACCTGGGTGATGTGGAACATCTTACGCTCAATGACCATCAGCGGCGGCATTTCATGGTTAAACGCCAGCTTTTTGTTTTTCAGCTGGTAGTCAATCCAGGCGAGCTGCATGGCGTAAAGCGCGGCGATGATCAGCGTCGCGTAGGCAAAGAGCGACAGGCCGATATGCACCAGCATCCCCGGGGTAGCCTCCAGATGCGTAATGAATTCATTAGGCATAAAGGTGGCGAGGGCCAGATTGATCAGCGCGAAGGTATAGACAATCGGCAGCAGCAGCCAGCCGCGATTTTTAGACGCGACGATGGTCATTACCGTACAGATCATCAGGCTGACCAGCGAGCCGACGTTGAGGACGCTCAGGTTTTGCACGCTGCCGTCGCCGGGAATGATGCGTGATTCCAGCGCAAACGCGTGGCTAATCAGTGCGATCACCGCGGAAAGAATAGCCATGCGCCGCCAGCCGCTGTTTTTTTGCAGCAGTCCGGGAACGATCAGCGCAAGGCTGACAGAGTAGGCAACAAGGGCGATCAGTGCGAAAACAGGCATATAGGCATCGACAGTTGTCTTAATAAGAAAGAGAAGCAGTATAACGTTACGTGACGCCTGCTCCAACCGTTGCATAACAACAAAGGCGCCTTCATGTTATACTCCGGCAAAATTCTGTGTATGTGTCGCCCATGGCGGCCCAACGTTTCTACTCAGGCGAGAGACAATGTTTGATAATTTAACCGATCGTTTGTCGCGCACGCTGCGCAACATCAGCGGCCGCGGACGCCTTACTGAAGAGAACATCAAGGAAACGCTGCGCGAAGTGCGCATGGCGCTGCTGGAAGCAGACGTCGCGTTGCCGGTTGTTCGTGATTTTATCAACCGCGTAAAAGAGAAGGCGGTTGGTCATGAAGTTAACAAGAGCCTGACCCCGGGTCAGGAGTTCGTCAAAATCGTTCGTAATGAACTGGTTTCGGCGATGGGCGAAGAGAACCAGGTGCTTAACCTGGCGGCTCAGCCGCCGGCCGTGGTGCTGATGGCGGGCCTGCAGGGTGCGGGTAAAACGACCAGCGTCGGTAAGCTGGGTAAGTTCCTGCGTGAAAAGCACAAGAAGAAAGTGCTGGTGGTCTCTGCGGACGTCTATCGCCCCGCGGCGATCAAACAGCTGGAAACCCTGGCCGAGCAGGTCGGCGTAGATTTCTTCCCGTCCGACGTGGCGCAGAAACCTGTCGACATCGTTAACGCTGCGCTGAAAGAAGCGAAGCTGAAATTCTACGACGTGCTGCTGGTGGATACCGCCGGTCGTCTGCACGTTGACGAAGCGATGATGGACGAGATCAAGCAGGTACATGCCTCTATCAACCCGGTAGAGACCCTGTTCGTTGTCGACGCCATGACCGGTCAGGATGCGGCGAATACCGCGAAAGCGTTTAACGAAGCGCTGCCGTTAACCGGCGTGGTGCTGACCAAGGTGGACGGTGATGCCCGCGGCGGTGCGGCGCTCTCCATTCGTCACATCACCGGTAAGCCGATTAAATTCCTCGGCGTGGGTGAGAAGACGGAAGCGCTGGAGCCGTTCCACCCGGACCGTATTGCCTCCCGTATCCTCGGCATGGGCGACGTGCTGTCGCTGATCGAAGATATCGAGAGCAAGGTTGACCGCGCGCAGGCCGAGAAGCTGGCCAGCAAGCTGAAAAAAGGCGACGGTTTCGATCTCACCGATTTCCTTGAGCAGCTGCGTCAGATGAAAAACATGGGCGGCATGGCCAGCCTGATGGGCAAACTGCCGGGCATGGGCCAGATCCCTGACAACGTGAAAGCGCAGATGGATGACAAGGTGCTGGTGCGTATGGAGGCGATCATCAACTCGATGACCCTCAAAGAACGCGCTAACCCGGACATCATCAAAGGTTCCCGTAAACGCCGTATCGCAGCCGGTTGCGGCATGCAGGTGCAGGACGTTAACCGCCTTCTGAAACAGTTCGACGACATGCAGCGCATGATGAAGAAAATGAAGAAAGGCGGCATGGCGAAGATGATGCGCGGTATGAAAGGGATGATGCCTCCAGGATTCCCTGGCCGATAAACCGTGTTTCGTGCTCAGTATCAATATGCTGATTGCATTTTCCCCAAAAATCAGTAAAATTTTCGGGCTTTTAATATGACACCCGGGCTCCGTTCCTCGATGGGGCCCGGTTGTTTTATTCACACAAGAGGATGTTATGGTTACTATTCGTTTAGCTCGTCACGGCGCTAAAAAGCGTCCGTTCTACCAGGTTGTTGTGACTGACAGCCGTAATGCACGCAACGGTCGCTTCATCGAGCGCGTTGGTTTCTTCAACCCACTGGCCGCTGGCGCAGAAGAAGAAACTCGTCTGGATCTGGATCGTATCGCTCACTGGGTTGGCCAGGGCGCTACTGTTTCCGATCGCGTTGCTACGCTGATCAAAGCAGCAAACAAAGCAGCTTAATCTGTCACGGTGGTCATGATGAGCAATAAAGCACCTGTTGAACCGATCGTATTGGGAAAAATGGGTTCTTGCTACGGTATCCGTGGTTGGCTCAGAGTGTTTTCCTCCACTGAAGACGCTGATAGCATTTTTGATTACCAGCCCTGGTTTATCCAGAAAGGCGGTAAGTGGGAAGAGGTCGAGCTGGAAAGCTGGCGTCACCACAATCAGGACATCATCATCAAGCTGAAAGGCGTTGACGATCGTGATGCCGCGAATGCGCTGACTAATTGTGAAATTGTCGTGGATTCGTCGCAGTTGCCACAGCTGGAAGAGGGCGACTACTACTGGAAAGACCTTATGGGTTGCCAGGTAGTCACTACCGAAGGCTACAGCCTGGGGAAAGTCATCGATATGATGGAAACCGGGTCAAATGACGTTCTCGTCATTAAGGCAAACCTGAAAGATGCATTTGGCATCAAGGAGCGGTTGGTTCCGTTCCTCGATGGACAGGTTATCAAGAAAGTCGATCTCACTACTCAAACCATTGAAGTAGATTGGGATCCTGGTTTTTAAATTCTCCGGATAAACGGTAAAAGACGGCGCTATGTGGATTGGCATAATTAGCCTGTTTCCTGAAATGTTCCGCGCGATTACCGATTACGGGGTAACTGGCCGGGCAGTAAAGAATGGCCTGCTGAGCATCCAGAGCTGGAGTCCTCGTGACTTTACTCATGACCGGCACCGTACCGTGGACGATCGTCCTTACGGCGGCGGACCGGGGATGCTAATGATGGTGCAACCCTTACGGGACGCCATTCACACAGCAAAAGCCGCGGCAGGTGAAGGCGCAAAGGTGATTTATCTGTCACCTCAGGGACGCAAGCTTGATCAAGCGGGCGTGAGCGAACTGGCGACGAATCAAAAGCTGATTCTGGTCTGTGGGCGCTACGAAGGGATAGATGAGCGCGTAATTCAAACCGAGATTGACGAAGAATGGTCTATCGGCGATTACGTTCTCAGCGGTGGTGAGTTACCCGCAATGACGCTGATTGACTCCGTCGCCCGGTTCATTCCGGGGGTTCTGGGCCATGAAGCTTCGGCAACGGAAGATTCCTTTGCCGATGGGTTGCTGGACTGTCCACACTATACTCGTCCTGAAGTGTTAGAAGGGATGGAAGTACCGGCAGTTTTACTGTCTGGAAACCATGCCGAGATACGTCGCTGGCGTTTGAAGCAGTCGCTGGGCCGAACCTGGCTTAGAAGACCTGAACTTCTGGAAAACCTGGCTCTGACTGAAGAGCAAGCAAAGTTGCTGGCCGAGTTCAAAACTGAACACGCGCACCAGCAGCATGAACATGATGGGAATGCGTAATACGCTCCCGAATATCAGTTTACCCAGGATAAGAGATTAAATTATGAGCAACATTATTAAGCAACTTGAACAAGAGCAGATGAAGCAGGACGTACCTTCCTTCCGTCCAGGTGACACCGTGGAAGTGAAAGTATGGGTTGTTGAAGGTTCCAAAAAACGTCTGCAGGCATTCGAGGGCGTGGTTATCGCTATTCGTAACCGCGGTCTGCACTCTGCATTCACTGTTCGTAAAATTTCCAACGGCGAAGGCGTTGAGCGTGTCTTCCAGACTCACTCTCCGGTAGTTGACAGCATTGCTGTTAAACGTCGTGGTGCTGTACGTAAAGCTAAACTGTACTACCTGCGTGAGCGTACTGGTAAGTCTGCTCGTATTAAAGAGCGTCTGAACTAAGATTCGCTTAAGCGACATCCTGTTAGAAAGGGCTGGCCGAAAGGCCGGCCCTTTTTTTATCCCTGCGCATTTCTCACGTTAACCCTTTTGTCATAAATCATTTACAATGCTCGCCTCTTGAATGGAGGGGACGTGGATAACGTACTGCATCAGCCTAACCGGAAACGCGCAGCGGCATTGACCGCGCTGTTTGCGATCCTGCTGATCGTGGTAGCGCCGCTTATCTCCGTCTCGTTGCAGAAAGATCCCATGAGCGCGATGCCAGCCATGCATCATGACATGAGCATGATGTCGATGGATGAGCATCACGGCGATATGCCGCACACGATGCCTGTCGACCATGCGGAAGCGTGCGGCTACTGCGTGCTGTTAGCGCACGTCCCTGGCGTGATGCTGGCGCTGATCGTCCTGCTCAGCGTGGTGCTGCAGAGGCTTCGCGTTAAGCCGCCGCGCCAGGCGGTCAGTCACTGGCACTTTTTCCCCTGGCTTTATCCTGATACCCGCGCGCCGCCGCGGCAGTCTGCTTTTTCCCTTTAAAAAATAAATCGATAACTTACTGCCTTAAAAAGGAAAAGTATGACTACCTGCACTCCGCGCGCGGCATGGGGAAACCTGCTGCGTCGCCTCCATTTCTACGTTGGGCTGTTTGTCGGCCCGTTTATCTTCTTTGCCGCGCTGACCGGTACGCTGTATGTGGCGACCCCGCAGCTGGAGAATGCGCTCTACCGGCACGCGCTCCACACGGATTCCGTGGGCGTGCCGCAGCCGCTGGCGGAACAAATTTCCGTGGCGGAAAAAACCGTTGGATCGGATGTGCGTTTGCACGCCGTTCGTCCGGGGCTGGCTGAAGGGGAAACCACCCGCGTGATGTTTGCTGACCCGGCGCTTGGGCCATCGGAGAACAGGTCTATTTTTATTGATCCGGTAAGCCTGACGGTGCTGGGGGATATGACGGTATACGGCACCAGCGGGATTTTACCGCTGCGTCAGACCATTGATTACCTGCATACCTCTCTGATGCTGGGCGACGTGGGGCGACTCTACAGCGAGCTTGCGGCCTCCTGGATGTGGGTTGCCGCGCTGGGCGGTGTTGGCCTATGGTTTTTTACCCGCCCCAAACGGCGGATCAATAATCGCTTCCAGAATCGACGTCGCCTGCACGTGACGCTGGGCTGGAGTCTGCTGGGCGGAATGCTGCTGTTCTCAGCAACCGGGCTGACCTGGTCCCAGTGGGCTGGCGGGAATGTTGACAGGCTGCGGGCTGAGATGAACTGGCTGACCCCGCAGGTGAACACGACGCTTTCCGGCCAACATGAGATCGTGGATGAACATGCCGAACACCGTGGCCATCACGGCGGAATGACGATGCCGGAAATGGCGATGGATTTGACGCAGTTTGACGGGGTGTTAAACGCGGCGCGTAAAGCAGGGATTGATGCCAACAGGCTGGAGATCCGCCCGGCGAAAACGGCGGATCGCGCCTGGACCGTGACGGAAATCGATCGCAGCTGGCCGACCCAGGTCGATGCCGTTGCGGTTGATCCTTCTACGATGCAGGTCCTGGACAGAACCCGATTCGAGGATTTCCCGCTAATGGCAAAACTGACCCGCTGGGGCGTAGATTTCCATATGGGGATCTTATTCGGGCTGGTGAATCAGCTGCTGCTCGTGGCGTTCGGCCTCGCCCTCTTCGTGCTCATCATCTGGGGTTACCGGATGTGGTGGATGCGTCGTCCGGCACAGTCGGCCGTGGATCCGGTGCAGACGCTTAGTCAGAGCTGGCTGGCGCTGTCAGGGTGGGGAAGAGGGGTTACGGTGATAATCAGCGTACTGCTTGGGCTGGCCTTGCCGGTCATGGGCGTGAGTCTGGCGCTGTTTGTTCTGGTGGACTGGCTGCGCTGGCGAGCGGCAACCAGGGTGACGCTCGCCGAAACATCCGCTAAATAACCCTATGGCGTGCTGATAACCACTGCGACGCGGCGGTTTTCAGCGCGCCCTTGCGGGGTACTGTTGCTCGCAACCGGGTATTTTTGACCTAATCCCTGCGTGGTGAGATTGCTGCGCGGGATATTTGCCCCCTTCGCCCAGGCATCGGCCACGGCGTTGGCGCGTTTTAACGACAGCGCTTCGTTGTAGCTTTCTTCACCGTAATTATCCGTATGACCGTCCATTCGCGCGTGGTTCAGGCCGGTTTCCGCCAGGCGGGAGGCCATGGATTGGATCTGCGTTTCACTTTCCGATCGCAGTCTGGCGTCATTTTTATCAAACAGGATGGTGTCCGACATGCCGAGCGACCAGTCACCGTTCAGTTCGTTAAAACCGTAAGACTTCATCGCCGCAATTTGCTCAGGAGTGAATTTGCCTTCCGGCGGCGACTGACAGCCTGCCAGAACCAGTGAGGCCAGTACTATCGGCGCGAAGTAACGTTTTAACATAGTGTATCCTTTCTAACTTATTGTTTTCGTACGCTGGTTTTTCACCTGGTACATATTGCGGTCAGCCCTCTCCAGTAACGCTTCCACGGAAGCATTTTCCCACGCCAGAGCAAAGCCAATGCTGAGTGACATCGATGCCTTTTGTCCGTTATGAAGATCAAACGGACGGATAAACTGCTGCGAAAGCGCAGCGCAAATATGTTGAACCTCAAGCTCAGAGTGCACGCCGTACAGCACCATGGCGAATTCGTCACCGCCAAGCCGGTATGCCTGGTGACGCTTGTCGCCAAACTCCATCATCCTGCTGGCGACTTCAATCAGCACGCAGTCTCCTGCCGCATGTCCCCAGGTGTCGTTAATAAACTTAAAATTATCACCGTCGAGGAAGAGCAGGGCCGAGTTCATTTTGGCAGAAGGGTCGTTCATTAAGGCAGCAATGCTGTTACGAAACGCAGCGCGGTTGGCAAGACCGGTGAGCGGGTCGTGCATGGCGGTACGCAACAGCTGGGCGTTTTTCGCCTGGAGCTTCAGCTGCCACTCTTCCATCTCATCCAGAAGGCTGTTGAAGTCTTCACCAAACTGGTGAAACTCTTCGATACGCCCGTCTTTCACCCGGCGGGAGAAGTTGCGGTTAGTACGAACGTCATGCACGACGTCGGTAATGTTTTGCAGGGCCGTGACCATGCCGTGATGCAAAGACTGGGTAATGGCGAGCGCGACGGCGGTAGCAAAAAGAATGCAGCCGGTAAGCACGGCAAACGACATCCAGATGAAATGGCTGATCAGGCTGTCGCGCGCGGTAAGGCGAATTTCGCCGATCGTTAAGCCGTTATGCATGATGGGCTGCGCAACCGGTACGGGGAAAAGCCAGCGGCTGACCAGCGCGCCCAGCGTGTCGTTGTTATCTTCCGGGTTCCAGGACCAGTAGGCAAACCGCTTTTTATGCGCGTTGATAACCTCGGCCTGGGCAAACTGGCCCTGTTTGCCCAGGGCTGCGAGCGTTTCGTTGGCCGCCAGGGAATCGTTGAACACCAGAGAGGCTTCCAGGCTGTGGCTCATTGTGGCGCCGGTTAGTTCGAGATTCTTTTGCGCGTATTGTTTTAAGGTTACGACGGAAGCAAAACAGAGCAACAGCCATATTAACGTCATCGTGATGATGACGCTTATCATGCTGTTTCGCCTTAACGTTCTTTTAAACGTCGGACGCGGCGTTGAAGTGAAATCTTTATCCATGCTGCTTATTCCGGGCAAGCATTAATACATCCGGATTGACTCTTACGCCACTGCGCGTCAATGCATCCAGGTTGACGGAGAACCGTACCTGGCCGCGATCGATTATCAGGCAAAAGGCACTGCCAATTACACATTCCGGATTTTGCTCTGAGATTAATAGCAATGCTCTGCCCTGATATTGACTTATTAATTCAAGTTGTTTTGCCGGTGATTCAGACCCGAAATAAATCGCATCGCACGTCGCGGCCAGGGCTTCCCGATCGTTACGAACAATAACGGGAGTATAAGGTAACTCGCTATGCCCCTCATCGCCGCTGAGGGCGTGCGTATAGTGAGAAGTGGCGTAGACGCAGAGTTTAGGCTGGCCGGAAAGTGACGGCCATCGCGTATAGCTCACAATGCCTGAGACAATCGAGCGTACCGATTTATCCGTTTCCGTAAGCGTGCCTGCCGCCGCAGGGCCCACCATAAGGAACAGCATTAACACCAGAGTGAGTCGGAAAAAAGAGATCAAGAATAAATTTCTCACCAGAATCCGCCACATCGCTCCGGAAATAGATGTCCTTAAGAGTTGCGGGCAGAATACCATTGTTTATCAGAGCCGTCATTATGTCAGAAATAGCCTAAGGCCGACCTAAGCTAAATCCTACAGTTGGTTATTTTCCGGTGGATAAAAATAGCCTTAATTCAGCCTGCTGGATTGCATACTTTCATCCATCCCTTTCTGCCATGACGCACGCAGTTTTGCCGCGTTTTCGGCAGTATCGCAGCTGGCAGGGAAAGATTTTCCTGCTAATCCCCAGGCATGCATAAACCCTTCTTCGCAGACTTTCTTCTGGCCATCGGCATAGCCGCGAAGATATTCGCTACGATCAACGTGTGTGTCGTTAAAACTATCGGCCAGGGCCTGGTTATCTTTAACCGGCAGGCCATTCATGGCGTCTTCTTTACCGGCATCAAACCAGGATGGGCTGGTCCAGTCAGGATGGAAAGTATAAGGATTGATCTGACAGCCCGTTAAAAACAGCGACAACAGCGCGAGAGCAATTGAACGCATAGCTATTCTCCTTTTTCTTCAGCATAGCCTGGCTAAAGAAAATCTGTGTGTAATTTAAATTTTACGGTTTTATCGGCTGTTTTTTTGCAATAAATTGGCTTGTGTAAAGTAAAGTGTACGTATTTTGGATTGAAATGTTTACTTTTTATGGTATCGTGGTTTCACCTCATTGAGGAAAACAACTATCGCAAACGAGCTTTACAGGATCGCCATCATGCAAAAAGACGCGCTGAACAACGTACATATCACTGACGAACAGGTTTTAATCACTCCGGATCAGCTGAAAGCGGAATTCCCGCTGAGCGTCGCGCAGGAGGCTCAGATCGAGCACTCCCGCCAGACCATTTCTGACATTATCGCTGGCCGCGATCCGCGCCTGCTGGTGGTATGCGGGCCTTGCTCCATTCACGATCCTGAAACCGCCATTGAGTACGCTCGTCGATTTAAAGCATTAGCGGAGGAGGTCAGCGATAGCCTCTATCTGGTGATGCGCGTCTATTTTGAGAAGCCACGTACTACCGTCGGCTGGAAAGGGTTGATTAACGATCCGCACATGGATGGCTCGTTTGATGTGGAAGCAGGCCTGAAGATTGCGCGTCGCCTGCTGGTGGAGCTGGTTAGCATGGGGCTGCCGCTGGCAACCGAAGCGCTGGATCCAAACAGCCCGCAGTACCTGGGCGATCTGTTCAGCTGGTCCGCGATTGGTGCGCGTACCACGGAATCGCAAACCCACCGCGAGATGGCGTCTGGTCTGTCGATGCCGGTTGGTTTTAAAAACGGTACCGATGGCAGCCTGGCGACGGCGATCAACGCCATGCGCGCTGCCGCCATGCCGCACCGTTTCGTCGGTATTAACCAGGCAGGCCAGGTCTGCCTCCTGCAAACGCAGGGCAACCCGGACGGCCATGTGATCCTGCGCGGCGGGAAAGCGCCTAACTACAGCCCGGCGGACGTGGCGCAGTGTGAAAAAGAGATGGAGCAGGCGGGACTGCGCCCGGCACTGATGGTAGATTGCAGTCATGGTAATTCAAATAAAGATTACCGTCGCCAGCCTGCGGTTGCGGAATCCGTGATCGCACAGATCAAAGATGGCAACCGTTCGATTATCGGACTGATGATTGAGAGCAACATTCATGAAGGCAATCAGTCATCGGAACAACCGCGTAGCGCAATGAAGCACGGCGTCTCCGTGACGGATGCCTGCATCAGCTGGGAGACGACCGATGCGCTGCTGCGTGAGATCCACAAAGATTTGAACGGCCAGCTGGCGACGCGTCTGGCTTAAGAGGTTTGTTATGGTTGCTGAATTGACCGCACTGCGCGATCAAATTGATGAAGTGGATAAGGCGCTGCTGGACCTGCTGGCGCGCCGCATGGCGCTGGTTGCCGAAGTCGGTGAGGTGAAAAGCAAATACGGCCTGCCGATTTACGTCCCGGAGCGCGAAGCCTCAATGCTGGCCTCCCGTCGTAAAGAGGCCCAGGCGCTGGGCGTTTCACCGGATTTGATTGAAGATGTTCTGCGCCGCGTGATGCGGGAATCCTATTCCAGCGAAAACGACAAGGGCTTTAAAACCCTCTGTCCGTCCCTGCGGCCGGTAGTGATTGTCGGCGGTGCAGGGCAGATGGGGCGTCTGTTTGAAAAAATGCTGACGCTTTCTGGCTATCAGGTGCGCATTCTGGAAAAAGAGGACTGGGGGCATGCTCCGGAACTCATGAAAGATGCCGGGATGGTTATCGTCAGCGTGCCGATCCACGTGACGGAGCAGATCATCGAAAAGCTGCCTCCTTTACCGAAAGACTGCATCCTGGTGGATCTGGCCTCCGTCAAAAATGGTCCGCTGCAGGCCATGCTGGCTGCGCATACGGGCCCGGTGCTGGGTCTGCACCCGATGTTTGGCCCGGACAGCGGCAGCCTGGCTAAGCAGGTGGTGGTTTACTGCGACGGTCGTCAGCCGGAAGCCTACCAGTGGTTCCTGGAACAGATTCAGGTATGGGGTGCGCGACTGCACCGCATCAGCGCGGTCGAGCACGATCAGAACATGGCGTTCATTCAGGCGCTGCGTCACTTTGCGACGTTTGCCTACGGTCTGCATCTGGCGGAAGAGAACGTGCAGCTTGAACAGCTGCTGGCACTCTCTTCACCTATCTATCGTCTGGAGCTGGCAATGGTCGGGCGCCTGTTTGCTCAGGATCCGCAGCTTTACGCGGACATTATTATGTCCTCCGAGAACAACCTTGCGCTCATCAAGCGCTACTATCAGCGCTTTGGTGAAGCCATTACGCTGCTGGAGCACGGAGACAAGCAGGCGTTTATCGACAGCTTCCGCAAGGTCGAGCACTGGTTTGGCGATTACGCGCAGCGTTTCCAGAGTGAGAGCCGAACGCTGTTGCGCCAGGCAAATGACAGTCGCCAGTAATGCGATGATGTATATACTGAAAGCCAGCAATGCTGGCTTTTTTTATTTTGGGGAACTGTCATGGCCGAACCGCAGCTGCTGTTGAATTATACCGGGCATCTGCCTGAATGCCCGACGTGGAGCGCAGAAGAGCACGCGCTCTACTGGGCTGATATTCTGGAAGGGGAGATCCACCGCTACCATCTGTCGACGGCAGAACACACCGTGCTCTCTTTCCATGAGGAGGTGGGCTGTTTTGCTCTGCGCGAGCAGGGTGGTTTTATCGTTGCGATGCGAACGGGTATCTGGCTGACCGATAAACACGGCCTGCTGCGCCGCAAGGTGTGTGATAACCCCTCTAACCCACAGCTCGCACGTTTTAACGACGGCGGCACCGATCGTCAGGGCCGGTTCTATGCGGGCACCTTTTGGGGGCCGGGAGATTACAACGGCGCGTTGCTGATGCGCATCGACAACGACCTGACGCCGAAGGTGATCCAGTGCGATATTCACGGGCACAACGGCTTAGCGTTTAGCCCGGACAAGCAGTGGATGTTTACCTCAGACACGCCAAACGGCGTAATTTACCGCACGCCGCTTGACGAGCAGGGCGAACCCGGCAGGCGAGAGGTGTTTCGTCAGTTTAAAGAGGGCGAAGGGATACCGGACGGCGCGGCCATGGATGTGGAAGGCTGCTACTGGAGCGCGCTGTTTGACGGCTGGCGTATTGCGCGATTTTCTCCGCAAGGGGAGCAACTGGAAGAATATCGCATGCCGGTACGTTGCCCGACGATGGTCTGTTTTGGCGGCGATGACATGAAAACGCTGTTTATTACCACCACGCGGGAAAATATGGACGTGGAGGAGGTGGCGAAGTATCCGCTCTCCGGCGCCATCTTCACCCTGCCCGTGAGCGTGGCAGGGATGAAGAAAAGCCGCTTTATCGAACGTTAAGCCGGGTCAACCGGGACCACGTTCTCGCTCGGATAGCAGCCCAGCACCTTCATGGAGCGCGTGATCTCGCCCAGTTCGCGCAGGGCTTTCTGCATGGATGCAGATTCCAGGTTGGCCTGGATATCAAGGTAGAACATCTCTTCCCACGGATTACCGTGGATCGGACGTGATTCCAGCTTCGTCATGATCAGATTGTGATTACGCAGTACCAGAAGGGCTTCAACCAGCGCACCGGCCTGTTGGCCAGTGGCCATGAGCAGGGTGGTTTTAGCCGGAACCTGATCCGAGACATCAATAGCTTTACGCGCCAGCACCACGAAACGGGTGATATTTTGCGTCTGGTTTGCCAGATTGCGTTCCAGTACCTGTAAAGCATACAGCGCGCCGCCCGCTTCGCTGCCGAGCGCAGCGACGGTTGGGGAGTTAGCCTGCGCCACTTTTTCCATCGCCGCCGAGGTGCTTTCGGTGTACTCAATTTTCCAGTTCGGATAGCGGTTCAGGAACTGGCTGCACTGCTGGAACGGCTGTGGATGACTGTAGACCGTCTCAATTTTGCTTAAATCCGTTGAGCCGGAGACCAGCACGCAGTGATCGATAGGGATCGTCAGCTCGCCAACCAGCGACAGGCTGGTGTGCTGCAGCAAATCGTAAACGTCGTTGATGGCGCCGGAGCTGGTGTTTTCAATCGGCACCACGGCGTAATCCGCCTGGCCGGTCTCAACCTGATTAAATATGTCGGCAAACTTCGCACAGCCGCTCTCGATAAACTCTTCGAAATGGCGTGCGGCATACTGTCGCGCGGCCAGGTGTGAATAAGAGCCTTTCGGCCCGAGGAAGGCGATACGCGCAGAGTGCGGATTGGTTTTATTCAGATGCTGCTGGAGTAACGCTTGCTGGGTGAGAACAGAGTCTTCGATGATGAGCTGGAACAACCGGGTGATGTAGTGGGCATCGAGGTGATGCGCTTTACCGAGCTGGATCAGACGCTCCAGCAGATCGCGCTCGCGGTCGATATCACGGACCGGGCGATGGGAGTCCAGCTTGGCTTTGCCCACTTCGACGGCGAGCGCGCGGCGTTCGGCCAGCAGCGCCAGTAATTTCTCGTCCAGCGCGCTGATTTTTACGCGCAGATCCAGTAACGGGTTTTCCGGTGTCATAGTGTTGCCTGTCTCATTTTATCGTTATCAATAAAAAAGGCCTCCCGCTGTGGGAGGCCTTGTTGTTCGTCTTCGCATTCTTTATCACACGACGAAACGCCTCCCAGTCAGGGGAAGGTAAAAAAGAATGCGAAGAAGAACGGCGTAAGTTTCATAAAGTCATCCTGTGATTGATACCGTTAAAGTACCCGTACTGTTTTCACCCTGTCAATAAAAAACAAAAAACGCGCCCGGAGGCGCGTTGGCGGTACACTCAATTTAAAGGATTACTCTTCTTCAACTTCTTCCGCGAAGCTGGCGTCTTTCACCGATGTTGCGGCGCGACGGGCTTCACCTTTGTGTTGCACTTTATTGAGCTGCCGTTCCAGCTTGTTGATCAAATCGTTAATAGCGGTGTACATATCCTCGTGTTTTGCGCTGGCGACCAGATGGCCGTTTGGAGTATTGATAGTTGCGTCAGCGATGAAACCCTGCGGCTCCTTGGACAGGATGATATGTGGATTAATCAAATGAGTTTGCCATTTATCCAGTTTGGCGAGACGGTCTGCGACGTGCTGGCGGATTGCCGGAGTAATTTCCATTTGTTTACTGGTAATGTTCATTGTCATAAATTTTACCTCTTGTCTTTCCGTCTTGGTGATTCCAGCATACCCGACCTAATGTCAAAATGTGTGATTTAGATCACGTTATTTTGTCGGTTTTTGTCAGGGAATCTTTTTTGTGAGGCAGGGCAGGAAGAGGTGAGATTTACCTTGTCGAAGGCAAAAATTGGGGCCATAGTTGACTGGATGTGTTGAGGCTAACGCGCTTCGGCGACGCTCTAAAATGAATAAAAAAACGGCAGCCTTCGGGCTGCCGTTTTGCATTGAGGCAAGATCAGGTGTTGCTGCTGTTCGCGGCGATGATTTTCGCCACTTTTTCAGCCTGAGCGGTCATCTGCATCTGACGGTAAGCGTTCTCCATCAGCTTCAGGCCGTCGCGCGTTGCCTGAGTATCCGGATAATCACGCAGCATACCTTCTACGCGGTTAACCACGGCAACCCATGCGCCACGGCGGGTATAGTATTCCGCCACGGAGTATTCATATTTCGCCAGACGATCTTTCAGGAACACCAGACGCTTGGTGGCGTCGGTCACGTACTGACTGTTCGGATAGCCGCGCACCAGCTTGGAGAAGTCATTGAAGGCATCACGCGCATGCTGCGGGTCACGGTCGGAACGATCCACGCCGAAGAAGCCCTGCAGCGCACTGTCGTCCAGCGCCATGTTGGTGAGGCCGCGCATGTACATCACATAGTCAATGTTAGGATGAGTCGGGTTCAGACGTATGAAACGATCGATGGTTGCCTGAGCCAGCGGCAGATCGGCATTTTTATAGTATGCATAGATAAGATCTAACTGTACCTGCTGCGAATACGGACCAAATGGATAGCGATTATCCAACGCTTCCAGTTGCGTTATCGCCTGTTTCCAGTTACCGTCCTGCAACTTTTGTTGTGCAGTCGCATAGATTTCATTCGGCGGATTGTCAGGGACCTGTTCATTTGAACCGGAGCAGCCCACCAAAGCCAGGCTCAACGTGGCCGCTGCCACCAGATATTTCATGCGCGTCATGACGTTTTGACTTTCCTCAAATGTTTGTCCGGGAGAAACTCTGTTCCTGCTCCCGATTAAGACCAGCTACAATAGCACACTATATTAAACGGCAAAGCCGTAAAACCCAACGTTAAACGAAGAAGCAGTTTATGGCACAACGAGTAGAACTCACCGCAACAGTCTCCGAAAATCAGCTCGGTCAACGCTTAGATCAGGCTTTGGCCGAATTGTTCCCTGATTATTCGCGTTCACGCATAAAAGAATGGATCCTTGACCAGCGCGTGCTGGTAAACGGCAAGATCTGGGACAAACCAAAAGAGAAAGTGTTAGGTGGGGAAGCTGTCGCCATCAATGCTGAAATCGAAGAGGAAATCCGCTTCGAGCCGCAGGATATCCCACTGGACATCGTCTATGAAGATGATGACATTCTGGTGATCAACAAGCCGCGCGACCTGGTTGTTCATCCGGGTGCGGGAAATCCTGACGGTACGGTACTTAACGCACTTCTCCATTACTATCCGCCGATCGTTGATGTCCCGCGCGCGGGCATCGTGCACCGTCTGGATAAAGACACCACCGGCTTGATGGTGGTGGCGAAGACCGTTCCTGCTCAGACTCGTCTGGTGGAGTCGCTGCAGCTGCGTGAGATCACCCGCGAGTATGAAGCGGTAGCCATTGGGCATATGACCTCTGGCGGAACGGTGGAAGAGCCAATCAGCCGTCACCCAACTAAACGTACCCATATGTCGGTGCATCCGATGGGTAAACCGGCGGTGACACACTATCGCATTATGGAACACTTCCGTATTCATACGCGCCTGCGTCTGCGTCTGGAAACCGGGCGTACTCACCAGATCCGCGTGCATATGGCCCACATTACCCATCCGCTGGTGGGGGATCAGGTCTACGGTGGTCGTCCGCGTCCGCCTAAAGGCGCATCGGATGAGTTCATCAGCGTATTGCGAAAATTCGATCGTCAGGCGCTGCACGCGACCATGCTGCGTCTTTATCACCCTATCACCGGTATTCAGATGGAGTGGCACGCGCCTATCCCGCAGGATATGGTGGACCTTATTGACGCCATGCGTGCTGATTTCGAAGAACATAAGGATCAAGTGGACTGGTTATGACCAAACTGATTGTCCCGGAGTGGCCATTGCCTGCAGGCGTGGCTGCCTGTAGTTCAACCCGTATTGGCGGTGTTAGCCAGGGCGCGTGGGAGTCTTTGAACCTCGGTGCGCACTGTGGCGACAACCTGGAACACGTTGAAGAGAACCGCAGGCGTCTGTTTGCTGCGGGGAACTTGCCGTCGAAACCGATCTGGCTGGAACAGGTTCATGGTAACGCGGTGCTGAAGTTGACGGGGGAACCCTATGCTTCTAAACGCGCTGATGCTTCTTACAGTAATACTCCGGGAACCGTTTGTGCCGTGATGACCGCTGATTGTCTGCCGGTTCTGTTCTGTAACCGTGCAGGTACCGAGGTGGCAGCAGCACACGCGGGCTGGCGTGGTCTGTGTGAAGGCGTGCTCGAAGAAACAGTCGCCTGCTTTAACGATGAGCCCGCCAATATTATGGCCTGGCTTGGCCCGGCCATTGGTCCTCGCGCTTTTGAAGTGGGGCCAGAGGTTCGCGAAGCCTTTATGGAAAAAGATCCGCAAGCGGTGGAAGCCTTCCTGCCTTCGGGGGAGAAATATCTGGCCGATATTTACCAGCTCGCCCGCCAGCGCCTGAATAACGTCGGCGTGACGCAGATCTTCGGCGGCGATCGCTGCACATTCACCGAAAAGGGTGATTTTTTCTCCTATCGCCGCGACAAGACCACGGGACGTATGGCAAGTTTCATTTGGCTGATATAACCTAAAGAATCAAGACGATCCGGTACGTGCCGTTTTCTTTTCACATAATTCAGGTCATTAACCTTGAATAATTGAGGGATGACCTCATTTAATCTCCAGTAGCAAATTTGACCTGTTATGGGAGGAGTTATGCGTCTGGATCGTCTTACTAATAAATTCCAGCTTGCTCTCGCCGATGCCCAGTCCCTCGCACTGGGGCACGACAACCAATTTATCGAACCTCTTCATTTAATGAGCGCCTTGCTGAATCAGGAAGGGGGATCGGTACGTCCTTTATTAACGTCCGCTGGCATTAATGCTGGCCAGTTACGCACCGCTATCGATCAGGCGCTGAGCCGTTTGCCGCAGGTAGAAGGTACCGGCGGCGATGTTCAGCCGTCGCAGGATCTGGTACGCGTGCTGAACCTTTGCGACAAGCTGGCGCAAAAACGTGGGGACAACTTTATTTCGTCAGAGCTGTTTGTTCTGGCGGCGCTTGAATCACGCGGTACCTTGACCGACCTGCTGAAATCTGCCGGCGCGACCACCGCCAATGTGACTCAGGCGATTGAGAAAATGCGCGGAGGTGAAAGCGTGAACGATCAGGGAGCCGAAGACCAACGTCAGGCTTTGAAGAAATTTACGGTCGATCTGACCGAGCGTGCTGAGCAGGGCAAACTTGACCCGGTTATCGGCCGTGATGAAGAAATCCGCCGTACGATTCAGGTACTGCAGCGTCGTACCAAGAACAACCCGGTGCTGATTGGTGAACCGGGTGTCGGTAAAACCGCCATTGTTGAAGGGCTGGCGCAGCGTATCGTCAACGGTGAAGTGCCGGAAGGCCTGAAAGGCCGCCGCGTACTGGCGCTGGATATGGGCGCGCTGGTGGCCGGTGCGAAATACCGCGGCGAGTTCGAAGAGCGTCTCAAAGGCGTGCTTAACGACCTGGCGAAACAGGAAGGCAACGTTATCCTGTTTATCGACGAACTGCACACCATGGTCGGTGCGGGTAAAGCGGACGGCGCGATGGATGCCGGGAACATGCTGAAACCTGCGCTGGCGCGCGGTGAACTTCACTGCGTCGGCGCCACTACGCTTGATGAGTATCGTCAGTACATTGAGAAAGATGCTGCGCTGGAACGTCGCTTCCAGAAAGTGTTTGTTGCTGAGCCAAGCGTTGAAGATACCATCGCGATCCTGCGTGGTCTGAAAGAACGCTATGAACTGCACCACCACGTGCAGATCACAGACCCGGCCATCGTTGCGGCGGCGACGCTTTCTCATCGTTATATCGCTGACCGTCAGCTGCCGGATAAAGCGATCGACCTGATTGATGAAGCGGCTTCAAGCATTCGTATGCAGATTGACTCGAAACCGGAAGAGCTGGACCGGCTCGACCGACGCATCATTCAGCTCAAGCTGGAACAGCAGGCGCTGAAGAAAGAGTCTGATGAAGCCAGTAAGAAACGCCTGGATATGCTCAATGAAGAACTGGACGATAAAGAGCGCCAGTATTCTGAGTTGGAAGAAGAGTGGAAAGCCGAGAAAGCATCCCTTTCCGGCACTCAGACCATCAAAGCTGAGCTCGAACAGGCCAAAATTGCCATAGAGCAGGCGCGTCGCGTCGGCGATCTGGCGCGGATGTCTGAACTGCAGTACGGCAAAATTCCTGAGCTGGAAAAACAGCTTGAGATAGCGACACAGTCAGAAGGGAAAACGATGCGTCTGTTACGTAATAAGGTGACGGATGCAGAAATCGCGGAAGTGCTTGCTCGCTGGACCGGTATTCCGGTGGCGCGCATGCTGGAAGGCGAGCGTGAAAAACTGTTGCGCATGGAGCAAGATCTCCACAATCGGGTGATTGGTCAGAACGAAGCGGTTGAGGCGGTATCGAACGCTATTCGCCGTAGCCGAGCGGGGCTGTCCGATCCAAACCGTCCGATTGGTTCGTTCCTGTTCCTGGGGCCGACGGGTGTCGGTAAAACCGAGCTGTGTAAAGCGCTGGCTAACTTTATGTTCGACAGCGACGATGCGATGGTGCGTATCGATATGTCCGAGTTTATGGAGAAACACTCCGTCTCACGTCTGGTCGGTGCGCCTCCGGGATACGTTGGTTATGAAGAAGGTGGCTATCTGACGGAAGCGGTTCGCCGTCGCCCTTATTCCGTCATCCTGCTGGATGAAGTGGAAAAAGCGCACCCGGATGTGTTCAACATCCTGCTTCAGGTGCTGGACGATGGTCGTCTGACCGACGGGCAGGGGAGAACGGTCGACTTCCGTAATACGGTTGTCATCATGACCTCGAACCTGGGTTCCGATTTGATTCAGGAACGTTTCGGCGAACTGGATTACGGTCATATGAAGGATCTGGTACTCGGTGTGGTCAGCCATAGCTTCCGTCCGGAGTTCATCAACCGTATTGATGAAGTAGTGGTCTTCCATCCTCTGGGTGAGAAACACATTGCGTCGATTGCGCAGATCCAGCTGCAGCGTCTGTACAAACGTCTGGAAGAGCGTGGGTATGAAATTCACATCTCCGACGATGCGCTGAAGCTGCTGAGCGAGAATGGTTACGATCCGGTGTACGGTGCGCGTCCATTAAAACGTGCTATCCAGCAGCAGATCGAAAACCCGCTGGCGCAGCAGATCCTCTCCGGAGAGTTGATTCCAGGCAAAGTTATTCGTCTGGAAGCCAACGACGATCGCATTGTGGCAGTGCAGTAAGTCACAAAACGCAAAAACGAGCCGCTTGCGGCTCGTTTTTGTTTAAAAACTAGGCGAAAATTGAGGTCTGGAGTTAGTTTTGCCTGGAAAATGAGCAGTCAGTAAATAAATTTAACTTTATCCTTGCAGGTTCGGAATTACTCCCTATAATGCGCCTCCACTGACACGGAACAACGGCACACACGCCGCCGGGTCAGCAGAGAAAAGCAAAAATAAACGCTTGACTCTGAAGCGGGAAAGCGTAATATGCACACCCCGCGCCGCTGCGAAAAGCGAAGCGGCACTGCTCTTTAACAATTTATCAGACAATCTGTGTGGGCACTCAAAGTGACATGGATTCTTAATGTCTTCGGACAATAAATGAATACCAAGTCTCTGAGTGAACATACGTAATTCATTACGAAGTTTAATTCACGAGCATCAAACTTAAATTGAAGAGTTTGATCATGGCTCAGATTGAACGCTGGCGGCAGGCCTAACACATGCAAGTCGAGCGGTAGCACAGGGAGCTTGCTCCTGGGTGACGAGCGGCGGACGGGTGAGTAATGTCTGGGAAACTGCCTGATGGAGGGGGATAACTACTGGAAACGGTAGCTAATACCGCATAACGTCGCAAGACCAAAGAGGGGGACCTTCGGGCCTCTTGCCATCAGATGTGCCCAGATGGGATTAGCTAGTAGGTGGGGTAACGGCTCACCTAGGCGACGATCCCTAGCTGGTCTGAGAGGATGACCAGCCACACTGGAACTGAGACACGGTCCAGACTCCTACGGGAGGCAGCAGTGGGGAATATTGCACAATGGGCGCAAGCCTGATGCAGCCATGCCGCGTGTATGAAGAAGGCCTTCGGGTTGTAAAGTACTTTCAGCGGGGAGGAAGGCGATAAGGTTAATAACCTTGTCGATTGACGTTACCCGCAGAAGAAGCACCGGCTAACTCCGTGCCAGCAGCCGCGGTAATACGGAGGGTGCAAGCGTTAATCGGAATTACTGGGCGTAAAGCGCACGCAGGCGGTCTGTCAAGTCGGATGTGAAATCCCCGGGCTCAACCTGGGAACTGCATTCGAAACTGGCAGGCTAGAGTCTTGTAGAGGGGGGTAGAATTCCAGGTGTAGCGGTGAAATGCGTAGAGATCTGGAGGAATACCGGTGGCGAAGGCGGCCCCCTGGACAAAGACTGACGCTCAGGTGCGAAAGCGTGGGGAGCAAACAGGATTAGATACCCTGGTAGTCCACGCCGTAAACGATGTCGACTTGGAGGTTGTTCCCTTGAGGAGTGGCTTCCGGAGCTAACGCGTTAAGTCGACCGCCTGGGGAGTACGGCCGCAAGGTTAAAACTCAAATGAATTGACGGGGGCCCGCACAAGCGGTGGAGCATGTGGTTTAATTCGATGCAACGCGAAGAACCTTACCTACTCTTGACATCCAGAGAACTTAGCAGAGATGCTTTGGTGCCTTCGGGAACTCTGAGACAGGTGCTGCATGGCTGTCGTCAGCTCGTGTTGTGAAATGTTGGGTTAAGTCCCGCAACGAGCGCAACCCTTATCCTTTGTTGCCAGCGGTTCGGCCGGGAACTCAAAGGAGACTGCCAGTGATAAACTGGAGGAAGGTGGGGATGACGTCAAGTCATCATGGCCCTTACGAGTAGGGCTACACACGTGCTACAATGGCGCATACAAAGAGAAGCGACCTCGCGAGAGCAAGCGGACCTCATAAAGTGCGTCGTAGTCCGGATTGGAGTCTGCAACTCGACTCCATGAAGTCGGAATCGCTAGTAATCGTAGATCAGAATGCTACGGTGAATACGTTCCCGGGCCTTGTACACACCGCCCGTCACACCATGGGAGTGGGTTGCAAAAGAAGTAGGTAGCTTAACCTTCGGGAGGGCGCTTACCACTTTGTGATTCATGACTGGGGTGAAGTCGTAACAAGGTAACCGTAGGGGAACCTGCGGTTGGATCACCTCCTTACCTTAAAGAACCTGCCTTTGCAGTGCTCACACAGATTGTCTGATGAAAAGTAAATAGCAAGGCGTCTTGCGATTGAGACTTCAGTGTCCCCTTCGTCTAGAGGCCCAGGACACCGCCCTTTCACGGCGGTAACAGGGGTTCGAATCCCCTAGGGGACGCCACTTGCTGGTTCGTGAGTGAAAGTCGCCGACCCCCGTATCTCAAAACTCATCTTCGGGTGACGTTTGAGATATTTGCTCTTTAAAAATCTGGATCAAGCTGAAAATTGAAACGACACATCTTAAATGGTGTGTTCGAGTCTCTCAAATTTTCGCAAGTCGGTGATGAATCGAAAGAAACATCTTCGGGTTGTGAGGTTAAGCGACTAAGCGTACACGGTGGATGCCCTGGCAGTCAGAGGCGATGAAGGACGTGCTAATCTGCGAAAAGCGCCGGCGAGGTGATATGAACCTTTGACCCGGCGATGTCCGAATGGGGAAACCCAGTGTGATTCGTCACACTATCGTTAACTGAATACATAGGTTAACGAGGCGAACCGGGGGAACTGAAACATCTAAGTACCCCGAGGAAAAGAAATCAACCGAGATTCCCCCAGTAGCGGCGAGCGAACGGGGAGCAGCCCAGAGTCTGAATCAGCTTGTGTGTTAGTGGAAGCGTCTGGAAAGTCGCACGGTACAGGGTGATAGTCCCGTACACGAAAGCACACAGGTTGTGAACTCGAAGAGTAGGGCGGGACACGTGGTATCCTGTCTGAATATGGGGGGACCATCCTCCAAGGCTAAATACTCCTGACTGACCGATAGTGAACCAGTACCGTGAGGGAAAGGCGAAAAGAACCCCGGCGAGGGGAGTGAAAAAGAACCTGAAACCGTGTACGTACAAGCAGTGGGAGCACCTTCGTGGTGTGACTGCGTACCTTTTGTATAATGGGTCAGCGACTTATATTCTGTAGCAAGGTTAACCGTATAGGGGAGCCGAAGGGAAACCGAGTCTTAACTGGGCGTTAAGTTGCAGGGTATAGACCCGAAACCCGGTGATCTAGCCATGGGCAGGTTGAAGGTTGGGTAACACTAACTGGAGGACCGAACCGACTAATGTTGAAAAATTAGCGGATGACTTGTGGCTGGGGGTGAAAGGCCAATCAAACCGGGAGATAGCTGGTTCTCCCCGAAAGCTATTTAGGTAGCGCCTCGTGAACTCATCTTCGGGGGTAGAGCACTGTTTCGGCTAGGGGGCCATCCCGGCTTACCAACCCGATGCAAACTACGAATACCGAAGAATGTTATCACGGGAGACACACGGCGGGTGCTAACGTCCGTCGTGAAGAGGGAAACAACCCAGACCGCCAGCTAAGGTCCCAAAGTCATGGTTAAGTGGGAAACGATGTGGGAAGGCACAGACAGCCAGGATGTTGGCTTAGAAGCAGCCATCATTTAAAGAAAGCGTAATAGCTCACTGGTCGAGTCGGCCTGCGCGGAAGATGTAACGGGGCTAAACCATGCACCGAAGCTGCGGCAGCGACACTTAGGTGTTGTTGGGTAGGGGAGCGTTCTGTAAGCCGTTGAAGGTGTCCTGTGAGGGATGCTGGAGGTATCAGAAGTGCGAATGCTGACATAAGTAACGATAATGCGGGTGAAAAGCCCGCACGCCGGAAGACCAAGGGTTCCTGTCCAACGTTAATCGGGGCAGGGTGAGTCGACCCCTAAGGCGAGGCCGAAAGGCGTAGTCGATGGGAAACAGGTTAATATTCCTGTACTTGGTGTTACTGCGAAGGGGGGACGGAGAAGGCTATGTTAGCCGGGCGACGGTTGTCCCGGTTTAAGCATGTAGGCGGAACGATTAGGTAAATCCGGTCGTTTATTAACGCTGAGGTGTGATGACGAGGCACTACGGTGCTGAAGTAACAAATGCCCTGCTTCCAGGAAAAGCCTCTAAGCATCAGGTAACATCAAATCGTACCCCAAACCGACACAGGTGGTCAGGTAGAGAATACCAAGGCGCTTGAGAGAACTCGGGTGAAGGAACTAGGCAAAATGGTGCCGTAACTTCGGGAGAAGGCACGCTGATGTGTAGGTGAAGCCCCTGCGGGTGGAGCTGAAATCAGTCGAAGATACCAGCTGGCTGCAACTGTTTATTAAAAACACAGCACTGTGCAAACACGAAAGTGGACGTATACGGTGTGACGCCTGCCCGGTGCCGGAAGGTTAATTGATGGGGTTAGCGGCAACGCGAAGCTCTTGATCGAAGCCCCGGTAAACGGCGGCCGTAACTATAACGGTCCTAAGGTAGCGAAATTCCTTGTCGGGTAAGTTCCGACCTGCACGAATGGCGTAATGATGGCCAGGCTGTCTCCACCCGAGACTCAGTGAAATTGAACTCGCTGTGAAGATGCAGTGTACCCGCGGCAAGACGGAAAGACCCCGTGAACCTTTACTATAGCTTGACACTGAACACTGGTCCTTGATGTGTAGGATAGGTGGGAGGCTTTGAAGCGTGGACGCCAGTCTGCGTGGAGCCGACCTTGAAATACCACCCTTTAATGGCTGGTGTTCTAACGTAGACCCGTAATCCGGGTTGCGGACAGTGTCTGGTGGGTAGTTTGACTGGGGCGGTCTCCTCCCAAAGAGTAACGGAGGAGCACGAAGGTTAGCTAATCCTGGTCGGACATCAGGAGGTTAGTGCAATGGCATAAGCTAGCTTGACTGCGAGAGTGACGGCTCGAGCAGGTGCGAAAGCAGGTCATAGTGATCCGGTGGTTCTGAATGGAAGGGCCATCGCTCAACGGATAAAAGGTACTCCGGGGATAACAGGCTGATACCGCCCAAGAGTTCATATCGACGGCGGTGTTTGGCACCTCGATGTCGGCTCATCACATCCTGGGGCTGAAGTAGGTCCCAAGGGTATGGCTGTTCGCCATTTAAAGTGGTACGCGAGCTGGGTTTAGAACGTCGTGAGACAGTTCGGTCCCTATCTGCCGTGGGCGCTGGAGAATTGAGGGGGGCTGCTCCTAGTACGAGAGGACCGGAGTGGACGCATCACTGGTGTTCGGGTTGTCATGCCAATGGCATTGCCCGGTAGCTAAATGCGGAAAAGATAAGTGCTGAAAGCATCTAAGCACGAAACTTGCCCCGAGATGAGTTCTCCCTGACCCTTTAAGGGTCCTGAAGGAACGTTGAAGACTACGACGTTGATAGGTCGGGTGTGTAAGCGCAGCGATGCGTTGAGCTAACCGATACTAATGAACCGTGAGGCTTAACCTTACAACGCCGAAGCTGTTTCGGCGGACGAGAGACAGAAGATTTTCAGTTTTGATACAGATTTAACAGAATTTGCCTGGCGGCTTTAGCGCGGTGGTCCCACCTGACCCCATGCCGAACTCAGAAGTGAAACGCCGTAGCGCCGATGGTAGTGTGGGGTCTCCCCATGTGAGAGTAGGGAACTGCCAGGCATCAATTAGAAGAACCCCGTACCGGAAGGTGCGGGGTTTTTTGCTTTGTGCTTCCCTCTCTGGCCTTTCTCTTAATCCCTTATCCTGCTAATGGAATGTGTGATCTCTGTCTCAATGTAATCTATAACAAAATTATAACATTTCATTTACGAGGTAATTGAGTCTCCAGGCTCAATACGCCGCTGTTTATGGCAGGAGCATAATCACAATGACAGAAAGCATTACATCAAACGGGACGCTGGCCAACAGTGATACCCGAAGAAGGGTATGGGCAATCGTCAGCGCCTCTTCAGGGAATCTGGTTGAATGGTTCGACTTTTACGTCTACTCATTCTGTTCACTCTACTTCGCACATATTTTCTTCCCCTCCGGCAACACCACGACGCAGCTGCTTCAAACGGCAGGGGTATTTGCCGCAGGATTCTTGATGCGACCCATCGGGGGGTGGCTGTTTGGCCGCATTGCGGATCGTCGCGGGCGTAAGGCTTCTATGCTGATCTCGGTGTGTATGATGTGCTTTGGCTCTCTGGTGATCGCCTGCTTACCGGGATATGAATCGATTGGTACCTGGGCGCCGGCGCTACTTTTACTGGCCCGCTTATTCCAGGGATTATCGGTGGGCGGTGAATACGGTACCAGTGCGACCTACATGAGTGAGATTGCACTGGAAGGCCGTAAAGGTTTTTACGCCTCATTCCAGTACGTCACGCTGATTGGTGGTCAACTGCTGGCCATCCTTGTGGTGGTGATCCTGCAGCAGATTCTGACGGACGAACAACTTTATGCCTGGGGATGGCGAATTCCTTTCGCGATGGGCGCTGTACTGGCAGTTGTTGCACTTTGGCTGCGCCGTCAGTTAGATGAAACCTCTCAGAAGGAAGTCAGAACGCTGAAGGAGGCGGGAACATTCAAAGGGTTATGGCGTAACCGCAAAGCTTTCCTTATGGTGCTGGGCTTTACTGCGGGCGGCTCTCTCAGTTTCTACACGTTCACCACCTATATGCAGAAGTACCTGGTGAACACTACCGGCATGCACGCAAACATCGCCAGCGTAGTCATGACCGTGGCGCTGTTTGTCTTTATGCTCATACAGCCCATTATCGGTGCACTCTCGGATAAAATCGGTCGACGCACGTCGATGCTGATTTTTGGCGGGCTGTCGGCGTTATGTACCGTACCTATTCTGTCTGCCCTTCAGCATGTGACTTCTCCATATGCCGCGTTTGCGCTGGTGATGCTGGCGATGGTGATTGTCAGTTTCTATACCTCTATCAGCGGGATACTGAAAGCTGAAATGTTCCCGGCGCAGGTCCGTGCTTTAGGGGTAGGGCTCTCTTATGCGGTTGCTAATGCGCTATTTGGCGGATCGGCGGAGTACGTTGCGTTGTCGCTTAAATCATGGGGAAGTGAAACGACATTCTTCTGGTACGTAACGATAATGGGCGCACTGGCCTTTGTTGTATCCCTGATGCTGCATCGCAAAGGGAAAGGCATTCGACTTTAATAGCGCGCCATCTGCCACACGGCATAGCCGGTCGTTGCGCCGGCGACATCCCAGGCGAAATCTTTCCAGCTCCAGCCGCTCCCTGCGGGGCGGCTATCCCACAGTTCTTTTGAGGCCCCAAGACCGACTGAGAACATCAATCCTATCGCCGCGCTACGATCCCGGCTATATCCCTGATGCTGCGCATATTCATTACCGGCTGCGGACAACATCGCAGAAGCGAGGAAATGCTGTGCTTTATCCTGTCCGGACCAGCTATCGTTGGCCATATGGCTACAGCCGCTCAAAAAGAAGACGCTCAATAACAGAGGAATACGCATCAACGGGCCCTATAAAAAAGCCCTGCGGATGGCAGGGCCTGGACATTACAGAATACGGCTGATAAGTCGGTCGATACGGATACGACGTAAGCGGCGGATAAGCTTGCGGACTTTCACCGGATAATCGGCAATGCTCTGCAGTTCGCGGTAATGATTAACCACAGTGGTATGTGTGCGAATCAGCTCCAGCTCACGCTCACGTTTTGTGGCTAACTCATGCTGCGGGTCATGGATCAGGATAGCGTTTTCCAGATCCAGTCGCCACGCGCGTGGGTTCAGGTTGTTACCGGTCAGCAGCATCCACTCATCGTCGACCCACATTCCTTTCAGATGGTAAGTGTTGTCTTCGTCTTTCCAGAGACGCACAACCAGCTGGTCAGTGTTTACGTAATACTGTAAACGGCTCAGGAAACGGCGCAGGTTAATCTCATAGAGATAAGGCAGCGCACCGATGATTTTGAACGGCTGATCTTCAGGAATGAAGAAGTCGTTTGCGGTTTTATCACCAACGATGATTTCCACTTTTTTACCGTCGCGCAGCAGCTGAATGATATTACGCACCAGCACGGCAGGAAGGTTGAAGTACGGCGTACAGATGGTGAGTTTCTGCTCCGCGCACGGCATCAGATGGAAGATCGTTTTGTTCAACAGGCTCGATTTGCCGAGCCCTACCAGCGGGGTAACGGATAACTCTTCGTTGTTCGCATCGCCCTGGAAATGATAGACCGCGTCACGCAGCTCCTGGCGGAAGGCGCGAACATCGTTTTTGATTTCCGGGCTTTTAGGACGCTCGGGATCGTCAAGGCGATTAACACCGCGTCCATGGACCAGGTTTTTATCAACCCAGTTGAACATGATATCGGCCATCTGCGGATTACGGATCAGATGGTAGCGGTCGTAGCGATATTTATCGAGCTGATGAAGGTAAACATCATTCAGACTTGCGCCGCTGTAAAGCACGCTGTCATCAATGATGAAGCCCTTGAAATGAAGTACGCCGAGCGCTTCACGGGTATTAACCGGGACGCCATAAACAGGCACATCAACGCCAGGATTTTCCTGCGCCGTGCGGCAATACCAGTCGGCATTGGTGTTTGACGCAGCCGCGCCAATACGGCCACGCTGAGCGCGATGCCAGTCGACCAGCACGCGAACATCGAGTTCCGGGCGCTGACGTTTGGCTTCATAGAGCGCGTTCAGGATCGCGCGCCCGCCTTCATCCTGTTCAAGATACAGCGCCACAATGCAAATGCGTCGCGTGGCGCTGGCAATCTTTTCCAGAAGCGTCTCCCGAAAATGAGCGGGAGCGTAAAAGAACTCTACATCATCAACTGACTGAGAAATCTTCGGTAGTTGAGCAAGGTGTTGTTGATGTTTATTACGCTTAAATTTTGACAACATCACAGTGCGTTTCTTCTCTGTTCATTGAAGGGTTGTCTGTACCATGCAAACAACATAAGCGGACAATGATACCACCAGTCCCGTCCAAAGTGGGTAACATTTCCAGTAGCTTACTCGCGTTTGTCTGCTGATGTCAGACTGAGGGACAAGGCCACAATACCTTCGTCCAGCTGAATATCAACGTCAAACCCAAGTTTTCGCGCCAGGGTCACCATACCGCGATTGTTAGGCATAGTAATGCCATTGAGGCGTAACAATCCGTGATCTCGCGTATAACTGATGAGTTTTTCCAGCAGCCGTCTTCCCAGACCCAGGCCTTTAAGATCGGAGCGCACCAGCACCGCAAACTCCGCATCGACGTTATCCGGGTCAGAAATCGCACGCGTGACGCCGAGGATCTCATCCCCCTTATCGGAGCGACGAACGGCAACAAACGCCATTTCTCGATCGTAGTCGATCTGGGTCATATTGGCTAAATCATCGTGGGTAAATTCGTTGATTTCGCTAAAATAGCGATAATAAAGATCCTCTTTCGTGACCTGAGAGATAAAGGCCCGCAGCTGGGGCTCATCTTCCGGCAGAATAGGGCGGAACAAGGCGCGTTCCCCATTCTTCATCTCAACCCACTCCTCCAGCTGTAGGGGATACGGGCGGATTGCCAGACGGCTCTCTCTGTCTCCGTCGAATGGCGCGATATCCAGGGTCACGTCCAGCGCCGTGAACTCATTGCCGGAGGCGAGTAGCGGATGAATGTCCAGCCGCTGGATCTCAGCACAATCCACAATCAGGTTAGAGACCTGTACCAGGAACTGGCTTAACCCGGCAATATCAAGCGGACGCAGCGCGCTCCGGCCACGGATCTTTTTACTTTTAATCGCCTGGATGATCAGATAGCGCGCCAGGTTCATGTTCAGCGGCGGTAAAGCGACCACGGCCTGCTCCTCCGGGCGCCACTCAACGCCACCTTCCCCCAGCATGATGAGCGGGCCGAAGACGGGATCGTGTTCGACCACCACCCGTAATTCCTGAGCCCCAGCGCGGTTGGCCATGCTTTGCACCAGCAATCCGTGGATCCTTGCCTGCGGCCAGGCCATTTTGACCCGGTCGAAAATGGCATCAGCTGCCTGCTGCACCTCAGTCGCAGTACGCAGGTATAACATAACCCCCTGTACATCAGACTTATGCGGGATGTCCGGGGAGCGCAGCTTCAGGGCCACCGGATAGCCAATTTGCTCGGCAATATGCACGGCCTCAGCGCTGTCGCTGGCGATCCAGGTCGGCAGGGTTTGCATCCCGTAGCTGCCCAGAATGGGCTGGACCTCATGCGTATCAAGCGACGTCGCGCCTTCTTCAATGGCCTGCTGCAACAGCCGGTGAACGTCGACGGTGTTCGCCGTCAGATTCCCGGGCAAAGCCGGGGTCTCACGCAGCTGTTTCTGGTTGCGGCGATATTCCACCATATGCATGAACGCGGTGATGGTGCCTTCCGGCGTACGGTAGGTTGGCAGCCCGGCCTCGCTGAACAAGCGCCGCGCCTCCTGAGAGGAAAATTCACCGCACCAGTTGGTGAGCAGGGTGACATATTTGCCTCGTGGATGGTTGTGCACGGCGTCAATGAGCGCGCGCGCGCTTTCGCTGCCCGGTGCGACCGCGCTCGGGGAGTGGATAATCATCAGCGCATCAAAATCCTGGCTATCCAGCAAAATGGAAATCACCCTGATATAGCGGTCGCTGCTGGCGTCATCGCGCAAATCAAGCGGATTGCCGGGCGTCACGCTGGTCGGAAGCGCGTCTTTCAGGCGCTGTAGCGTCTCTTCACTCAGCGTTGCCAGCTTGCCGAAGCGCCGCCACAGCTCATCCAGCGCGAGCGCGGCAGGGGCGGCACCGTTACTGACAATCATTAATTTCTCACCGCGCAACGGGCGCATATGGCTTAACGTCTCAACGGCGGAAAAAAGCTCGTGCGTATCCTGCACCCGCAGCAACCCCGCGCGCTGGATGGCGGCATCCCATGCAGGATCCATGCCGGAATGCGAATGCAGCAAACGCTGTGCCGCAGGGCTTCGTCCGCTTTTGATCACCAGGATCGGCTTATTGCGCGAAGCGCTTCGTGAAGCCGAGACAAAACGACGCGCGTCGCTGAGGTGCTCAAGATAAAGCAGGATCGCACTGGTTTTGCCGTCACGCGCCAGAAAATCCAGTAGCTCATCAACGTCGATATCCAGGCTGTCGCCCAGGGCAATGAAGTAGGAGAATCCCATTTCACGCTGCTGCGCCCAGTCGAGGATGGTGTTCGATACCGCAGCCGACTGCGAGATAAATGCGAGTTTGCCTTTGCGGATTGGAACCGGGGAGAAACTGGCATTCAGCCCCTGCCAGGGGGCGAGCAGGCCCAGACTGTTTGGCCCGAGAATGCGCATTTGATAGCGGCTGGCGCAGGCCAGAAGCTCGGCTTTCTGTTCAGGGGGAGACGAGAGAATAATGCAGGTTTTACAGCCCTTCTTGCCGAGTGACTCCAGCAGTTCCAGGTTACGCTTCGCGTTTGTACAGAGCACGGCAAGATCCGGTACGAAAGGCAGGCTTTGTACGTCAGGCCATGCAAGCACCCCCTGAACGGCCTTATAAGCCGGCGTGACGGGCATGACGGGGCCATTAAAACCCCCGGCCAGCAGGTTGCGCATCATCAGATAGCCAGCACGATCCGGTTTCATTGATGCGCCGATGACGGCAATGGATTTAGGACGAAGTAGCGCTTCTAACCCTCGCTGGCTCATGCAGGCCTCCTGTGAATGCAAGCGACCTGATGATTTTAAACGCTTTCTGGCTCGAGTGCTGTGACGCTGCCCTTATGAACGGTTTTTCCCGCCAGATAGCGCTCCCGGAAGCATGAGAAATGGTTGCCCAGGGCGCCAGCTGCGGCGGTATCTCCCGCTAAATCCAGAAGCGCAATGGCCACTTCGGCGGTGCAGTATTGCCCGTCAGCATGCGCTTCACGCAGGCGGTAGGCGGAGACGCGGGAAAGATCGACAGAAATCACCGGCAGCGCGTCGAGATAGGGGCTTTTGCGAAACATTTTCCGCGCTTCGGTCCAGGTACCGTCCAGCATAATAAACAGCGGTGGTTTACCGGATGGCGGCACTGAAAGCACCTGGCGATCCACGCCTGCATATGACGCGGGGAAAACGACCATCGGCTGATAGTCCTTGCTTGCCACTAAGTCGAGCAGGGCCTGAGGTGGCTCCGTACGGGACCACTGAAACGCGGCCGTATCCGGCAGAATATCGGCGATAAGACGCCCTGTATTGCTGGGTTTCATCGGCTCGGTATCGAACATGACCAGACAAAAACGGCTCTCCGCCGTACTCGGAGCCAGCGTCTCGCACAGACAAACCTTCAGCGGCAGCAGGCAGCGCTGACAGCGGCGAATACGGTTGCCTCGGGCGAGGAACGGTCGGGTGGCGCGCGCAAGGCGTTCGGCGCGTAATTTAAGGACAGCGTTATCAGTCATGGGCGAAATGCAGGAAAAACACTATTTTCGCAGAGGCGGGAGCGGGGCACAAGATGTGCCCCGTGAATGTTACAGCGACTCGTTTAACCAGCTTTCAAAAGGCGCTTTTGGAACCGCACCGTTGAGCATATCGATCACTTCGCCATTTTTGAAAATCATAATGGTCGGGATGCTGCGAATACGAAAACGTGCGCTCAGTTCGGGTTCAGCTTCGGTATTGACCTTCACGAACCGCATTTTTCCGCTGCGCTCTTCGGCCACATCTTCGAAGATCGGCGCGAAGCTACGGCATGGGCCGCACCATGGCGCCCAGAAATCGATCACGACAGGAAGATCGTCCTTGAGGAGTTTGTCCAGCGTAGCACCCGTCGCGTTAATGACATCGCCATCAAATAATTCATGGCCACAACGTCCGCATTTCGCACCATCTTCCATCCGATCGTCCGGAATGCGATTAAGAGCCTGACAGTTGGCACATACGGTATTCATAACTAACCTCTGATAGAGCCGTGGGACAGCGGCAGAACGCCGATAATGTTTCTAATATGTTACATATTATCAATGAGCCTGTTTGAAACAACAATGCGTTTTATTCAATGAGAACAATAGTCACAGGCTTTTGTACGAAATTATGGCTATGCGCTGGCACATCGGGTAATCTGCGCGCTTCGCGCAGCGCTGGTGGAGAAAAGCATGAACGACGAAATGAAAAACAAAAGCGGCAAGGTCAAAGTGATGTATGTCCGCAGTGATGATGACTCTGATAAACGCACCCAAAATCCGCGTACCGGAAAAGGTGGCGGGCGTCCGGCGTCTTCTCGTGCAGACGGTGGCCGTCGCCCCGCCCGCGATGACAAAAATAACCGCGGTGATGACCGCAAACGTGACGATCGCAAACGCGATGACCGTCCGCGTTCCGACCGCCCACGCAGTGACCGTCCACGCGACGATCGTCCGCGTGATGACTTCTCACGCGATAACGCCTCCCCGTGGCGCACCGTTTCTCGCGCCCCTGGCGATGAGACGCCGGAAAAAGCCGATCACGGCGGTATCAGCGGTAAAAGCTTCATCGACCCGGAAGTGCTGCGCCGTCAGCGCGCAGAAGAGACCCGCGTGTATGGCGAAAACGCCTGCCAGGCGCTGTTCCAGAGCCGTCCTGAGTGTATCGTCCGCGCCTGGTTTATCCAGAGCGTGACTCCGCGCTTTAAAGAAGCACTGCGCTGGATGGCTGCGAACCGTAAAGCCTACCACGTTGTGGATGATGCCGAGCTGACCAAAGCGTCCGGTACTGAACACCACGGCGGCGTCTGCTTCCTGATCAAAAAACGTAATGGCACGACCGTGCAGCAGTGGGTCAGCCAGGCGGATGCCGATGACTGCGTGCTGGCGCTGGAAGATGTGGGTAACCCGCACAACCTGGGCGCAATGATGCGCAGCTGCGCGCACTTTGGCGTGAAAGGCGTGCTGTTGCAGGATGCCGCGCTGCTGGAATCCGGCGCCGCGATCCGTACTGCGGAAGGCGGAGCCGAGCACGTACAGCCGATCACCGGCGACAGCGTTCTGGATGCCCTTGAGCAGTTCCGTAAAGCGGGCTATTCCATCGTGACTACCTCGAGCCATTCCGGTACGCCGCTGTTTAAAGCGACGCTGCCGCGTAAAATGGTGCTGGTATTAGGTCAGGAACGCGATGGTCTGTCTGACGCGGCGCTCTCCAGTGCGGATCTGAGCGTCTCTATCGACGGGACAGGTAATGTGGAAAGTCTGAACGTATCCGTTGCGACCGGCGTACTGCTGGCCGAGTGGTGGCGTCAGAACAAGGCATAAGCCTCTTAATGTGCCGGGCCTGACCCGGCACATTCAAATCCTACTCGCTCTCTGCCGGTAATACAGGCATCCAGTCAATTGGCGTTTCGCCACGTTTTTCCAGCCATTCATTCGCCAGAACAAAATGATTACTGCCAAAGAAACCGCGATGAGCAGACAGCGGTGACGGGTGCGGTGCTTTCAACACGTGATGACGCTGACGATCGATAATCGCCCCTTTCTTCTGCGCGTGAGAACCCCAGAGTAAAAACACGACCCCTTCACGATGCTCGTTGATAAGGCTGATGACTTTATCGGTAAAGGTTTCCCACCCAAGGCTGGCGTGCGAGTGCGCCTGGCCCGCCCGTACGGTAAGCACCGTATTCAGTAACAGCACGCCCTGGCGCGCCCAGCTTTCCAGGTAGCCGTGGTTTGGCCGGGTAAACCCGGGCACGGTTCCCTCAAGCTCTTTATACATGTTGAGCAGAGAAGGGGGGATAGCCACGCCCGGACGGACGGAAAACGCCAGCCCATGCGCCTGCCCAGGGCCGTGATAGGGATCCTGGCCCAAAATCACCACTTTCACATCGCTCAGTTCGGTGTAGCGAAAGGCGTTGAACACATCTTTCTGTGGCGGGTAAATCGTCTGTCCAGACTGACGCTCAGCGGCAACGGTGCTGAGCGTATTGATAAAATAAGGCTGCTGCTTTTCTTCTGCCAGCACGTCATGCCAGGTTAAAGGTGTTGTCATCTCGCTCTCCTGCGAATCTCAATCTGTGACTAGCTTACCTGTTTAACCCCGGTGAGCAAAATTACACGCTGAAAAGTGCGCTAAGTGGCTAAATTTATTTTGAAAAGATGCAGGGCAAGTTGAATTGGTAAGGTTGCGAAATTGATCTAAAACAATAAATTCAAACCACACTCTTTATGTGGTTGGTGTTTTTGTTGATTTAAATCAATAAATCACCGGGGTGTGAATGATATATATACACACAAGAAACAATGGTTTTACCAATTGGCCGCGAGAGGCCGACATCAGTTAATGTAGCCTAGGGAGGCAACACATGATTACAGGTATCCAGATTACTAAAGCTGCAAATGACGATCTGCTCAATTCTTTCTGGCTGCTGGACAGCGAGAAAAACGAAGCGCGCTGTGTCGTTGCGAAAGCGGGTTTTGCTGAAGATGAAATCGTGCCGGTGAGCAAACTGGGCGAAATCGAGTACCGTGAAATTCCAATGGAAGTGAAACCGGAAGTGCGCGTGGAAGGTGGTCAGCACCTGAACGTAAACGTACTGCGCCGCGAAACGCTGATGGACGCGGTTGAGCATCCTGAAAAATACCCGCAGCTGACCATCCGCGTGTCCGGCTATGCGGTTCGCTTTAACTCACTGACTCCAGAACAGCAGCGCGATGTTATCGCCCGTACCTTTACTGAAAGCCTGTAACGGCTTCAGCAGGGGGGAATAAAAAAGCCGGGGAAATCCCCGGCTTTTTTTTACTCTTCAGTTTTCGTCTCTGGTGCGGCAGAGCTTGGCTTACGGCGCTTACCAATATTTTTGGTATCGCGGTGGCGCTGCTTCACGCGCGGTTTCTCTTTTTCTTTCTCTTTTCTCTCAGCACGTTTCGCGAGCGCTTTCTTGGACGGTTTACCCGTCATCTTTTCACTCGGCGCGCGCGTGGTCGGGCGGAGTTCGTCAATAACGCGCGCTTTCAGCGGCTCATCAACATAGCGGCCAATCTTCTGCAGCAGCAGGTAGTCATGCGCTTCGACCAGTGAAATCGCAATCCCTTTGCGGCCCGCGCGGCCGGTACGGCCAATACGGTGCAGGTAGGTATCTCCGCTGCGCGGCATATCGAAGTTAATGACGTGGCTGACGTCCGGGATGTCGATCCCACGAGCGGCAACGTCAGTCGCAACCAGCACGTTAACGCGACCGTCGGTCAGGCGCTTGATGCCTTCGGTACGCTTGATCTGCGCCATCTCGCCTTCAAGATAGCAGTTGTTGATCCCGGCGTTACGCAGCATTTCAGCCAGCTCGTGCACGCGCTCGCGCTTACGCACAAACACGATGGTGCGCAGAGCATCTTCCTGCTTCAGCAGGTGTTTCAGCAATTCGACCTTGTGCTCGAGGTTGTCCGCGCGGTAGTACCACTGGTGGATCTTCTTACGCTCACGGGTGGACGGCGTCGCCGAGACTTCAACCGGATCTTCCAGCAGACGCTCTGCGAAGTCTTTGATCGCTTCCCCTTCGAGGGTGGCAGAGAACAGCATCGTCTGGTTACGCCAGCGCGTTTCCCCGGCAATATGCTCGATATCCTGTGCGAAGCCCATGTCCAGCATGCGGTCGGCTTCGTCGAGGATCAGCGTTTCAACCGCGCGGCAGTCGAAGTTCTCTTCTTTAATGTACTGCAGCAGGCGTCCCGTAGTCGCAACGACGATGTCCTGGTTTTCGCTGAACACTTCGGCGTGGTTCATATACGCAACGCCACCGGTGATGGTGGCGATATCCAGATGAGTATTTGCCGCGAGTTCACGCGCGTGATCGGCAACCTGCATTGCCAGTTCGCGCGTAGGCGTCAGGATTAAAATACGCGGCGGGCCAGATTTTTTACGTGGAAAATCGAGCAGATGCTGCAACACAGGCAGCAAATAGGCTGCTGTCTTCCCCGTGCCGGTTGGCGCAGAACCGAGCACATCGCGGCCCTCAAGCGCAGGCGGAATGGCCGCTGCCTGAATGGCGGTCGGGCGTGTAAAGCCTTTGCTCTCAAGTGCATTGAGCAGGCTTTCATCGAGTTCAAGTTCGGAAAAAGTCGTTACAGTCATGTTCTACCTCTGTTTGGGGCGCTGATTATAGACGTTACGGCTGTAATCTTCATCTGTTTGTATGGATATCGCTTTTCGGCCACTTCGCTTTCCCCTATGCTACTCCAGTTTCACTTAGAAGGTTGCCCTGACATGTCTCAACTCAAAGCGCAGCTGCGCCGCGATGGTTTTACGTTCAAACAATTTTTTGTCGCCCACGATCGCTGTGCCATGAAAGTCGGTACAGACGGTATTTTACTGGGAGCGTGGGCGCCTGTCGCAGGTGTTAAGCGTATTCTTGATATCGGTACCGGCAGCGGGCTGGTGGCGTTGATGCTGGCGCAGCGTACGGAAGAACATGTCACCATTGATGCCGTCGAACTGGATGCGCAGGCCGCAGAGCAGGCGAGTGATAATATGGCCGAATCTCCCTGGGCAGCCCGAATGAAGGTGGAATGCGCAGATGTGCTCGCCTGGGCGCCTGAGCAAACCGCGCGTTACGATCTGATCGTCAGCAATCCTCCCTACTACGAACCCGGCGTTGAGTGCGGGACACCCGAGCGTGAACAGGCGCGTTATACCGGCTCCCTCGATCATAAAGCGCTACTCACCAGTGCGGCAGAACTCATCTCCGAAGAAGGTTTTTTCTGCGTGGTCCTGCCTGAGAGTACCGGCAACACGTTCATCGGTATCGCGCAGGAGATCGGCTGGACGTTACGTCTGCGTACCGATATTTCGGATACGGAAGGGCGACTGCCGCACCGCGTGCTGCTGGCGCTCTCGCCAAAAGAGGGTGAATGCTTTAATGACCGGATGGTGATCCGTGGGCCAGACCAGCGTTATTCCGAAGATTACACTGCTCTGACCCAGGCGTTTTATCTGTTTATGTAAACCTGCGGGGCGAGTATCGACGGGCCGGACTCAGCAAGCTGATCCGGGTAGTCGAGGGTATAGTGCAGCCCACGGCTCTCTTTACGCATCATCGCGCAGCGAACAATCAGCTCGGCCACCTGCACCAGATTGCGTAGCTCCAGCAGGTTATTGGATACGCGGAAATTGGCATAGTACTCATCAATTTCCTGCTGCAGCATGGTGATGCGGCGCAAGGCGCGTTCCAGGCGTTTCGTGGTGCGCACAATCCCCACGTAGTCCCACATAAAGAGCCGTAGCTCATGCCAGTTGTGCTGGATCACGACCAGCTCGTCCGGGTTATCCACGCGGCTTTCATCCCAGGCTGGCAGGTGCTCTGTCTCGCGGGCGTAAGGCATGCGCTTGGTGATGTCTTCCGCTGCTGACCAGCCGTACACCAGACATTCAAGCAGCGAGTTAGAGGCCATACGGTTCGCGCCGTGAAGTCCGGTATAGCTGACCTCACCGATAGCATACAGACCGTCCACATCGGTACGTCCATGATCGTCAACCATCACGCCACCGCAGGTATAGTGGGCCGCTGGCACAATGGGCACCGGATCGCGCGTTAAATCAATGCCAAGATTGAGCAGCTTTTCGTAAATCATCGGGAAATGCTGGCGAATGAACTCTGCTGGCTTATGGCTGATATCAAGATACATGCAGTCCACGCCAAGACGTTTCATTTCATGATCGATGGCGCGGGCAACGATATCGCGCGGGGCCAGTTCGCCCCGTGCGTCAAAGTCGGGCATAAAGCGGGAGCCGTCAGGGCGCTTCAGATAAGCGCCTTCACCGCGCAGGGCTTCCGTCAGCAGGAAGTTGCGCGCCTGAGGGTGGAACAGGGCGGTTGGGTGAAACTGATTAAACTCGAGGTTCGCCACCCGGCAGCCAGCGCGCCAGGCCATCGCGATACCGTCTCCGGAGGCAATGTCCGGGTTCGTGGTGTACTGATACACCTTGGAGGCGCCGCCCGTCGCCAGCACCACTGCCTTCGCCTGGCAGGTTTCCACCTTCTCTTTATTACGGTTCCAGACCCAGGCGCCCACCACGCGACGCGTGCCGGGCAGGCCAATCTTGTCGGAAATGATCAGGTCAACGGCATTACTTCGCTCGAGAACGCGAATATTAGGATGGTTCAGCGCTTTGCTGACCAGCGTGGTTTCCACTTCTTTTCCGGTGGCATCCGCTGCGTGCAGGATTCGGCGGTGGCTATGGCCGCCTTCGCGTGTCAGATGGTAGCTCTCTTCACCGTTGGGTTGAACCTGTGTATCGAATAAAACGCCCTGGTCGATGAGCCACTGAACGCAGTGGCGGGCGTTGCTGGCGACAAACTCTGCGGCGTGCGCATCCACGATCCCGGCCCCGGCAATCAGCGTATCGTCGACGTGGGATGCAATGCTGTCTGTTTCATCAAACACGGCGGCAATGCCGCCCTGGGCATAAAACGTAGAACCTTCACTTATCGGTCCTTTACTCAGAACGATAACGTTTTGATGCTCGGCCAGGCGCAGCGCCAGAGAGAGACCGGCAGCGCCGCTGCCGATGATCAGTACATCACAATGGAGTTCAGATGTTGTGTTCATGATTGTTGTTTAATTTACTAAACAGTGTTAGGTCAGAATAGCACTCGAATGCGATTTATCGCACGTTTTTTTTAGAGGCTGTTGCAATGGCTAAACGCGTAAGCGGAGGTAAACGGAGGGTAAATGAGTGAAATTATTTTGCGAAGCAGATCGTTAGCGTCAGATTTTGTGGTGAAATAAAGCCTGTGTTGCGTTACTCTTCTGGCGGGAAAAAGATGTTTCTTGTCAGAAAGTGGTGCGTATCGTGAACAGACTTATAATGAGAGAAAATGAACGGTCTGCGGCGCGATGAACAAAAACAAAGGCGTTACGGAACTTATTGAAGATCAGACACTCTAATTCGGTGCTTGCTCAAAGTGCGGTATTTTAGAGTGGCGTTTCGATAACGCGTGGAATTTAGGTTTGGGGAGACATTACCTCGGATGAGCGAGCAGTTAACGGACCAGGTCCTGGTTGAACGGGTCCAGAAGGGAGATCAGAAAGCCTTTAACTTACTGGTGGTGCGCTACCAGCATAAGGTGGCGAGTCTGGTTTCCCGCTATGTACCGTCAGGCGATGTGCCTGATGTGGTGCAAGAGTCTTTTATTAAGGCCTATCGCGCGCTGGATTCTTTCCGGGGAGATAGTGCTTTTTATACCTGGCTGTACCGTATTGCGGTCAATACGGCAAAGAATTATCTGGTCGCTCAGGGCCGTCGTCCGCCTTCAAGTGATGTGGACGCAATCGACGCCGAAAACTTCGAAAGTGGCGGCGCATTGAAAGAAATTTCGAACCCTGAGAACTTAATGTTGTCAGAAGAACTGAGACAAATCGTTTTTCGCACGATCGAGTCGCTCCCGGAAGATTTACGCATGGCAATTACGTTACGGGAGCTGGATGGTCTGAGCTATGAAGAGATAGCCGCTATCATGGATTGTCCGGTCGGCACGGTACGTTCACGAATTTTCCGTGCGCGAGAAGCTATTGATAATAAAGTTCAACCGCTTATCAGGCGTTGACGATAGCGGGATACTGGAAAAGGTATTAGGCATGCAGAAAGAAAAACTTTCCGCTTTAATGGATGGTGAAACGGTGGATAGTGAGCTGCTCAACGAGCTGTCTCATTCACCCGAAATGCAAGAGACCTGGGAGAGTTACCATCTCATCCGTGACACCCTTCGCGGTGACACCGGCGAGGTTCTCCATTTCGATATCTCAGCCCGCGTCATGGCGGCGATTGAGAATGAGCCTGTCCATCAGACCACTCCGCTGATTCCTGAAGCTCAACCTGCGCCTCACCAGTGGCAGAAAATGCCGTTCTGGCAAAAGGTGCGTCCGTGGGCCAGCCAGCTTACCCAAATGGGTGTGGCTGCATGCGTATCGCTTGCAGTTATTGTTGGCGTCCAGCACTATAATACTCAGTCTGAAACTAATCAGCAGCCAGAAGCGCCAGTGTTTAACACACTGCCGATGATGGGCAAAGCCAGCCCGGTAAGTCTGGGCGTACCGGCTGATGCTTCCGCCAGCGGCGGTCAGCAGCAGCAGGTTCAGGAGCAGCGCCGTCGCATTAATGCGATGTTGCAGGATTACGAGTTGCAGCGTCGTCTGCACTCTGAACAGCTTCAGTTTGAGCAGGCCCAGACACAGCAAGCTGCTGTGCAGGTGCCCGGAAACCAAACTTTAGGAACGCAATCGCAGTAATGAAGCAACTTTGGTTCGCCATGTCTCTGATGGCGGGTAGCCTGTTCTTCTCTGCCAACGCCTCGGCTGATGTTTCATCCGGGGCGTTGTTGCAGCAAATGAATCTGGCTAGCCAGTCACTCAATTACGAGTTGGCATTTATCAGCATCAATAAGCAGGGCGTCGAGTCGTTACGCTATCGTCATGCCCGTCTTGATAACCAGCCGCTCGCCCAGCTTCTACAGATGGATGGTCCGCGTCGGGAAGTTGTCCAGCGTGGCAACGAAATCAGCTATTTCGAGCCAGGCCTGGAACCTTTCACGCTGAATGGCGATTATATCGTTGATTCTCTACCGTCACTCATTTACACCGACTTCAAACGGCTTGCCCCTTACTACGATTTTATTTCGGTAGGGCGTACCCGCATCGCGGACAGACTGTGCGAGGTGATTCGCGTTGTTGCCCGGGACGGAACGCGCTACAGCTATATCGTCTGGATTGACGCCGAAACCAAACTCCCCATGCGTGTTGACCTCCTCGATCGTGACGGCGAAACGCTGGAACAGTTCCGGGTTATCTCCTTTAGCGTGAACAATCAGGTTGGTAACAGCATGCAGAACCTGGCTAAGGCCAGCCTGCCGCCGCTGCTTTCTGTTCCTGCCGGGGATTCCGTTAAGTTCAACTGGGTACCTGCCTGGATCCCGCAAGGGTTTAGCGAAGTGTCCAGCAGCCGTCGTCAGCTGCCAACGATTGAAACGCCGGTGGAATCGCGCCTCTATTCCGACGGCTTGTTCAGCTTCTCGGTGAATATCAATCGCGCAACGGCAAACAGCGCCGAACAAATGCTGCGTACCGGGCGCCGTACGGTGAGTACAACGGTCCGCGATAACGCAGAGATCACCATTGTGGGAGAACTTCCTCCGCAAACGGCGAAGCGCATCTCCGACAGCATTAAATTCAGGGCCGCACAATGATCAAAGAGTGGGCGACGGTTGTCTCGTGGCAGAACGGCATTGCGCTGGTTAGCTGCGATGTAAAAGCCTCATGCAATAGCTGCGCATCCCGCGCCGGCTGCGGCAGCCGCGTGCTGAATAAGCTCGGGCCGCAAACATCGCACACGATTTCTGTGCCAAGCGAACAGCCGCTGATGGCGGGGCAAAAGGTAGAGTTGGGCATCGCGGAAGGCAGTCTGCTGAGTTCCGCCATGCTGGTGTATCTCTCTCCGCTGGTCGGGCTGTTTATCATGGGCGGCCTGTTTCAGATGCTGTTTGGTACCGATGTGGCCGCCATGTGCGGTGCCGCATTGGGTGGCGTAGGGGGATTCTGGCTTGCCAAAGGTCTTTCTCCGACGCTCGCCGCGCGCGAGGAGTGGCAGCCTGTCATTCTCAGCGTTGGGCTGGCGCCAGACCAGCTTCGTGTTGAAACGCTCTCTTCTGAGGCCCGGTGATCCATCGGGCTTTATCATTTTTTACACCCTAAAACAGAAAACGTCCTTTCTTCACGCTATACCTGTCTCTAAGTGCATTTCCAGGTAGCGAGGATGTAGTGTAGAATGCTGCGTTTTCGCACTGAAAAACGTCAGGCTAAGAACAGCGGCCTCCAGGAATTCGTAAGGCATAATTATTTAACTATATGAAGAACATACGTAACTTTTCGATCATTGCTCACATTGACCACGGTAAGTCGACGCTGTCTGACCGTATTATCCAGATTTGCGGTGGCCTGTCTGATCGTGAAATGGAAGCCCAGGTTCTGGACTCCATGGACCTGGAACGCGAACGCGGTATCACCATTAAAGCGCAGAGCGTTACGCTTGATTACAAAGCGGCTGATGGTGAAACCTATCAACTGAACTTTATCGACACCCCAGGCCACGTTGACTTCTCCTATGAGGTTTCACGCTCGCTCGCGGCCTGTGAAGGCGCGCTGCTGGTGGTGGATGCCGGGCAGGGCGTTGAAGCCCAGACCCTGGCAAACTGCTACACCGCGATGGAAATGGATCTCGAAGTTGTGCCGGTTTTGAACAAGATCGACCTGCCAGCCGCCGATCCTGAGCGCGTAGCGGAAGAGATTGAAGATATTGTCGGCATTGACGCGACCGACGCCGTGCGCTGCTCCGCGAAAACCGGTGTGGGCGTAACCGACGTGCTGGAACGCCTGGTACGTGACATTCCGGCCCCGGAAGGCGATCCGGATGCGCCACTGCAGGCGCTGATTATCGACTCCTGGTTCGATAACTATCTGGGCGTAGTCTCGCTGGTGCGTATTAAAAACGGCACCATGCGTAAAGGCGACAAAATCAAGGTAATGAGTACCGGACAGGTCTACAACGCCGACCGTCTGGGTATCTTCACGCCAAAACAGGTTGACCGTACCGAGCTGACGTGCGGCGAGGTAGGCTGGCTGGTCTGCGCCATTAAAGACATCCTCGGCGCGCCGGTGGGCGATACCCTGACCGGTGCGCGTAACCCGGCAGATAAAGCGCTGCCAGGCTTTAAAAAGGTGAAACCGCAGGTTTACGCGGGTCTGTTCCCGGTCAGCTCTGACGACTATGAAAACTTCCGCGACGCGCTCGGTAAACTGAGCCTGAACGATGCTTCCCTGTTCTACGAGCCAGAAAGCTCAACGGCGCTGGGCTTCGGCTTCCGCTGTGGCTTCCTTGGTCTGCTGCACATGGAGATCATTCAGGAGCGTCTGGAGCGTGAATACGATCTGGATCTGATCACCACGGCACCGACCGTAGTCTATGAAGTTGAAACCACCTCGAAAGAAGTGATCTACGTTGACAGCCCGTCCAAGCTGCCGCCGCTGAACAACATTCATGAACTGCGTGAGCCTATTGCAGAGTGTCACATGCTGCTGCCGCAGGAATTCCTGGGTAACGTCATTACGCTGTGTATTGAGAAGCGTGGCGTGCAGACCAACATGGTTTACCACGGTAACCAGGTGGCGCTGACCTATGAAATCCCAATGGCGGAAGTGGTTCTCGACTTCTTTGACCGTCTGAAGTCCACCTCCCGTGGCTATGCGTCACTGGATTACAACTTCAAACGCTTCCAGGCCTCCAACATGGTGCGTGTGGACGTGCTGATCAACGGCGAGCGCGTGGATGCGCTGGCGCTGATCACCCACAACGACAACGCGCCATACCGTGGCCGCGAGCTGGTTGAGAAGATGAAAGAGCTGATCCCGCGTCAGCAGTTCGATATCGCGATTCAGGCGGCCATTGGCAACCACATTATCGCGCGTTCAACCGTGAAACAGCTGCGTAAAAACGTTCTGGCCAAGTGCTATGGCGGTGACGTCAGCCGTAAGAAAAAGCTGCTGCAGAAGCAGAAAGACGGTAAGAAGCGTATGAAGCAGGTCGGTAACGTCGAGCTGCCGCAGGAAGCATTCCTTGCCATCCTTCACGTTGGTAAAGACGGCAAATAACCCTAAGGAGTTGGCATGGCGAACATGTTTGCCCTGATCCTGGTCATTGCTACCCTGGTGACAGGTCTGCTGTGGTGTCTGGATAAGTTTATCTTCGCCCCAAAACGTCGTGAACGTCAGGCTGCCGCACAGGCAGCCACTGATGATGGGATTGACGCGAAAACCCTGAAGAAGGTCGGTCCGAAACCGGGCTGGCTGGAAACGGGTGCCTCGGTATTTCCGGTGCTGGCGATTGTGCTGGTGGTACGTTCGTTTATTTACGAGCCGTTCCAAATCCCATCAGGTTCAATGATGCCAACGCTGCTAATTGGTGATTTTATTCTGGTAGAGAAGTTTGCCTACGGCATTAAAGATCCTATCTACCAGAAAACGCTGATCGAAACCGGTCATCCGAAACGTGGCGACATCGTGGTGTTCAAATATCCGGAAGACCCGCGCCTGGACTACATCAAGCGTGCGGTAGGTTTGCCGGGTGATAAAGTCACTTACGATCCGGTTGCGAAAGAAGTCACCGTTCAGCCGGGCTGCAGCTCCGGTACCGCATGTGAAAACGCGCTGCCAATCACCTACTCAAACGTTGAGCCAAGTGATTTTGTGCAGACCTTCGCCCGTCGTAACGGCGGCGAAGCGACCAGCGGATTCTTCCAGGTACCGAAAGGTGAAACCAAAGAGGACGGCATCCGTCTGGTTGAGCGCAAAGAGACGCTGGGCGATGTGACGCACCGTATCCTCACCGTGCCAATCGCGCAGGATCAGCTGGGTATGTACTATCGCCAGCCGGGCCAGCAGCTGGCGAGCTGGATTGTACCGCCAGGACATTACTTCATGATGGGTGACAACCGCGATAACTCTGCGGACAGCCGTTACTGGGGCTTTGTGCCGGAAGCGAATCTGGTGGGTAAAGCTACCGCCATCTGGATGAGTTTTGAGAAGCAGGAAGGCGAATGGCCGACCGGTGTACGCCTGAATCGTATCGGCGGAATCCATTAATTCTCACTAAATGAACGCGTAGCCGCTTTAATTAGCGGCTACGTGAATTATTTCCACGATAAATCTCTTCGAACTAACGACATCCCCTGTCGTTGTGTATAGAATATTCCCCCGAAGTTTAAGGTTGGCCCTGCAAGGGTGCCACGGCACACGAAACCGCGTTGGTTTTCTCAGGTCGGTTTCGTGTGCTGCATTTTTGACGCATTCATTTATTGGTATCGCATGAACCCCATCGTAATTAATCGGCTTCAACGGAAGCTGGGCTACACTTTTCATCATCAGGAGTTGTTGCAACAGGCATTAACCCACCGCAGTGCCAGCAGCAAACATAATGAGCGTCTCGAGTTTTTAGGCGACTCTATTTTAAGTTTCGTGATTGCGAATGCGCTTTATCACCGTTTCCCGCGCGTGGATGAAGGTGATATGAGCCGCATGCGTGCCACGCTGGTTCGGGGTAATACCCTTGCGGAAATCGCGCGCGAATTTGAGCTGGGCGAATGTCTGCGTCTTGGACCGGGTGAACTGAAAAGCGGCGGCTTCCGTCGTGAATCTATTCTTGCCGATACGGTCGAAGCATTAATTGGTGGTGTGTTCCTGGACAGCGATATCCAGACCGTAGAAAAGCTGATCCTGAACTGGTATCAGACCCGTCTGGACGAAATCAGTCCGGGCGATAAACAAAAAGATCCGAAAACGCGTCTGCAGGAATATTTGCAGGGTCGTCATCTGCCGCTGCCATCTTATCTGGTGGTGCAGGTACGTGGCGAAGCGCACGATCAGGAATTTACCATCCATTGCCAGGTCAGTGGCCTGAGTGAACCGGTGGTGGGCACAGGTTCAAGCCGTCGTAAGGCTGAACAGGCTGCCGCCGAACAGGCGTTAAAAATGCTGGAGCTGGAATGAGCATCGACAAAACCTATTGCGGATTTATTGCCATCGTCGGACGTCCGAACGTTGGTAAATCCACCCTGCTGAATAATCTGCTCGGGCAGAAGATTTCTATCACCTCGCGTAAGGCGCAGACCACGCGTCACCGCATCGTCGGCATCCATACTGAAGGCGCGTATCAGGCGATCTACGTCGATACCCCAGGCCTGCACATGGAAGAGAAGCGCGCCATCAACCGTCTGATGAACAAGGCGGCGAGCAGCTCGATTGGCGACGTAGAGCTGGTGATTTTCGTTGTTGAAGGCACCCGCTGGACGCCGGACGACGAGATGGTGCTGAACAAGCTGCGTGACGGCAAAACGCCGGTCATCCTCGCGGTCAACAAAGTTGATAACGTGCAGGAAAAGGCCGACCTGCTGCCGCATCTACAGTGGCTCGGTAGCCAGATGAACTTCCTCGACATCGTTCCGCTGTCTGCTGAGACCGGCCTGAACGTGGATACCATCGCGGGCATCGTGCGTAAGCATCTGCCGGAAGCGATTCATCACTTCCCGGAAGACTACATCACCGATCGCTCTCAGCGCTTTATGGCGTCTGAAATCATCCGTGAAAAGCTGATGCGTTTCCTGGGCGCTGAACTGCCGTACTCTGTGACGGTGGAGATCGAGCGTTTCCAGACCAACGAACGCGGTGGCTACGACATCAACGGCCTGATCCTCGTTGAGCGCGAAGGGCAGAAGAAGATGGTGATCGGCAACAAAGGGGCCAAGATCAAAACCATCGGTATTGAAGCCCGTAAGGACATGATGGAGATGTTCGAAGCGCCGGTTCACCTCGAACTGTGGGTGAAAGTGAAATCTGGCTGGGCCGATGATGAGCGTGCTCTGCGCAGCCTCGGTTACGGCGAAGACCAGTAACTTAAGACGACGAGCATATGGATGGATGGCAGCGCGCCTTTGTCCTGCACAGTCGTCCCTGGAGCGAAACCAGCCTCATGCTGGACGTCTTCACGGAAGAGTCGGGCCGCGTGCGCCTTGTTGCGAAAGGCGCACGTTCCAAACGTTCTAATCTGAAAGGTGCCCTACAGCCTTTCACGCCGCTGCTGGTACGCTTTGGTGGGCGAGGGGAAGTGAAAACCCTGCGCAGCGCCGAAGCCGTCTCCCTGGCGCTTCCTCTTTCTGGCATCACGCTCTACAGCGGTCTGTATGTCAACGAACTCATCTCACGGGTTCTTGAACATGAGACTCGCTTCTCTGAACTTTTCTTCGATTATCTGCACTGTATCCAGGCGCTTGCTGGCGCAACCGGCACGCCCGAACCCGCCTTGCGTCGTTTCGAACTGGCGCTTCTGGGCCACCTCGGGTACGGCGTAGATTTTCTGCACTGTGCGGGCAGCGGGGACGAGGTAGAAGACACCATGACCTACCGCTACCGTGAAGAAAAGGGCTTCATTGCCAGTATCGTGATAGACAACAGCACCTTTACCGGGCGCCAGCTCCGGGCGCTGTATGAGCGCGAGTTTCCCGATCTGGACACCCTGCGCGCAGCAAAACGCTTTACCCGGATTGCCCTCAAGCCGTATCTTGGCGGCAAGCCCTTAAAGAGCCGCGAATTATTCAGGCAGTTTGTGCCGAAACGTTAGACCACAGAATCGAAAAGAAAACCGAGGATTGTCATGGCTGAATTACTGTTAGGCGTCAACATCGATCATATCGCCACGCTGCGTAATGCGCGCGGCACGGCGTATCCCGATCCGGTTCAGGCAGCGTTTATCGCTGAACAGGCTGGCGCTGACGGCATTACCGTTCACCTGCGTGAAGACCGTCGCCACATTACTGACCGCGACGTGCGCATTCTGCGTCAGACGCTGGACACCCGTATGAATCTGGAGATGGCGGTTACCGAAGAGATGCTGGCCATTGCCTGCGAGACTCAGCCGCATTTCTGCTGCCTGGTGCCGGAAAAACGCCAGGAAGTGACCACCGAAGGCGGTCTGGATGTGGCCGGGCAGCTCGACAAAATGCGCGATGCCTGCAAACGTCTGGCGGATGCCGGTATCCTGGTTTCTCTGTTTATCGACGCCGATTTCGCCCAGATTAAAGCGGCGGCCGACGTGGGCGCACCGTATATTGAAATTCACACCGGCTGTTATGCCGATGCCAAAAATGACGCCGAACAGGCCAAAGAGCTGGAGCGTATCGCCAAAGCGGCCACGTATGCCTCAAGCCTGGGCCTGAAGGTTAACGCCGGTCACGGCCTGACCTACCACAATGTGAAGGCCATTGCCGCCCTGCCGGAAATGCACGAGCTGAACATCGGCCACGCCATCATTGGCCGTGCGGTGATGAGCGGTCTGAAAGAGGCGGTTTTAGAAATGAAACGCCTGATGCAGGAAGCGCGTCAGTAATGGCCATTCTGGGCTTAGGCACCGATATCGTTGAAATAGCCCGCATTGAAGCGGTGATCGCCCGTAGCGGCGATCGCCTCGCAAGACGCGTGCTGAGCGATAACGAGTGGGCCATCTGGGAAGCGCATCAGCAGCCGGTGCGCTTTCTGGCAAAGCGCTTTGCGGTAAAAGAGGCGGCGGCCAAAGCCTTCGGGACCGGCATTCGTAACGGCCTGGCGTTTAACCAGTTCGAAGTATTTAACGATGAGCTGGGCAAACCGAGCCTGCGTCTGTGGGGGGAAGCGCAAAAGCTGGCGGAAAAGCTGGGGGTGAATTACATGCACGTGACGATCGCGGATGAACGCCACTATGCCAGCGCGACGGTGATCATCGAAAGTTAAAGCTTGTCCGCGTGGTGCATCAGGACAAACTTATCCCATAGCTGCTCTTCGCTCTCGAGGTGGGCCGGATCCTTCAGGATGGTATTCGGGATCGGGCACACTTTCTGACAGGTCGGCGTTTCATAGTGGCCGATGCATTCCGTGCAGCGGTCGCTGTTAATCTCATAAATGCTGTCGCCCATCGAAATCGCCTGGTTTGGGCATTCGGGCTCGCACATATCGCAATTAATGCATTTTTTGGTAATTAACAGCGCCATCAGGAAATTCTCAGAAACAACACAAATTGGGCGGGCATTATACGCGTCAAACCAGTTTCTTTACCAGTTCTTCGCTGTGACGAATGCGCTCGGGCGCGCGCTCGAGATCCTGCTGCACCAGCGCCATAAACAGCAGGTCCGTCAGCATCATCTGCGCGCTGGTGGACGAGATAGCCGCGCTGCGCGTGGCCTGCTCTTCGGCAATGGTATATAAACAGCGCGTGGCCCGCTGCTGCAGGGCATTCGGAGTAAAACCGGTGATCGCCAGAATTTTACCGCCGACGCGCAGGGCTTCATCGGTGGCCATATTGATTTCACGGCGCTCGCCTGAGTAGGAGATAGCCAGCAGCAGATCGTCAGGATCCATCGCCTGTACGGTCGCCAGCAGGGCGTGCATATCCTGCTCGACGATGGCGTTAAGCCCAATTTTCGTCAGCTTCCAGCCAAAGTTCCGCGCCACAAGTCCGGACGCGCCGATGCCGGTCAGTATGATGCGCCGCGCGCCGCGCAGCATCGCCACGCTCTCCAGCAGCTTCTCTTCCGTATTCACGTCGAGCGTCGCATGCATGGCCGCCACGTTCTCTTTGATCAGCTTTTCGCCGACCAGCCGCATCGGGTCATCGCCGCGGATCTGATTATGCACCGGCATGGACTGCGGGTTGGGGTTGCTCACCAGCGCTTCGCTGATCGCCAGCTTGAGGGCGGGGAACCCCTTAAAGCCAATCTTCTGCGCAAATTTCACCACGCTGGACTGGCTCACGCCGGCTTCACTCGCCAGCTGCTGCGAGCTGAGATGGCGCGCGTGGTCAGGTTGAGAAAGCAGAAAATCCGCCAGCTTCTTGTCGCTTTGGGCAAAGCCTGCGTAGCGCTGGCGAATGCGAATTAAACAGTTCATACGGTCTCCTGGCGAAAATATGATTATCTGCGCAAATACGAATTTTGCTCGCCTGAATGAATTTTATATTCCATTATAGTGTGATTATTATGAATTAAAAATTCTTGAGGTACAAAAATGAATCTTGGCTCACTTGTTTCTGAAACGCGTAACCCGCAAACCATGGATCTGGATGCGCTCTCCACCCTGGAGCTGGTTAACCGCTTTAATCAACAGGATACGCTGGTCGCGCAGGCAGTGAAAGAGACATTACCCGAGGTGGCGAAAGCTGTCGATGCGGCGGCGGAAGCCCTCAAGGCCGGCGGCCGTATTATCTACATGGGGGCGGGCACCAGCGGGCGTCTTGGGGTGCTGGATGCGTCAGAATGTCCGCCAACCTTTGGGGTTCCGCATGGTCTGGTCGTTGGGTTGATTGCCGGTGGACCCGGCGCGCTGCTGAAAGCCGTTGAAGGGGCGGAAGATAACAAACAGCTGGGTGAGGATGACCTGAAGGGTCTGAATCTGACCGCGAAGGATCTGGTGGTCGGGCTGGCGGCATCCGGGCGCACGCCGTACGTCATTGGCGGCCTGGAATACGCCAACCAGACCGGCTGCACGACGGTGGCCATCTCCTGTAATCCGGGCTCCCCGATTGCGCAGGTGGCCGCTATCGCTATCTCTCCGGTTGTCGGGCCGGAAGCGCTCACCGGCTCCACGCGCCTGAAATCCGGGACCGCGCAAAAGCTGGTGCTCAATATGATCTCTACCGGCGCGATGGTGAAGTTCGGCAAGGTGTATCAGAACCTGATGGTGGATATGCAGGCCACCAACGTCAAGCTGGTGGACAGAGCCTGCCGCATGGTGATGGAGGCGACAGGCGCGGGCCGTGAAGAGGCAGAAGCGGTACTCAAGCAGACCGATCACGATGTTAAACCGGCCATTCTGATGATCTTAAGCGGGCTGGATGCGGCGACCGCGAGAGCCAAACTCGCTGTGCATAACGGCTTCTTACGGGCGGCATTAGAAAACTAACAGAGGCGTCTATGGACAAAACAGCAGCGCTCGCCAGCGATATCCTGCAGGGGATTGGTGGGGAAAAAAATATTCAGCGTCTCGAAAACTGCATGACGCGCGTGCGCGTCGAGGTGCATAACGACGACCAGCTTGACGTGCCGCGCCTGAAGCAACTCTCCGGCGTCAGCGGCTACGTGAAGCAGGGGCAGCAGCACCAGCTGATCGTCGGGCCGGGGAAAGCGGCGCAGGTTGTCGATGCCATGCGCGCGCTGATGGGCGGTAGCGCGAGCGCGTCGATGGACGATGCGGAGCGCACCAAAGCACAGGCAAAGGCCAAATACAAAGCCCCCATGAGCGATGCGCTGCGTCAGCTGGCAAACGTCTTCATTCCGCTGATCCCGGCGTTTATTGCCTCAGGCCTGATCACCGGGATCATCAACATCCTCAAGCGACCGGATATTGTGGGGGATTTCGCCACGCAGTATCCGAACCTGCTGGGGATTCTCGGGATCTTCGGCAGCGCTGTTTTCGCCATCATGAACATTCTGGTCGGGGTGAATACCGCGAAGGTGTTTGGCGGATCGCTGGCGATGGGTGGGGTAATGGCGGGTATTTTGTCCAGCCCTCAGCTGGCGCAGATAACGCTGTTTGGCGAGGCGCTCCAGCCCGGGCGCGGTGGGGTGATCGCCGTGCTGCTGGTGGTCATCCTGATGTGCTGGATCGAGAAAAGGCTTCGCGCGATCCTGCCTGGCTCGATCGAGCTGATCCTCAACCCGCTGCTGACCACGTTAATTACCGGTAGCGTAGCGATTGTGGCCCTCCAGCCGTTAGGCGGGTGGATCTCTGAAGCCATCGCTCACGGTGCATCTCTGGCTATTGACCGCGGCGGCCTGCTGGTGGGCGCTGTGCTTTCCGGTACCTTCCTGCCGCTGGTGCTGACCGGTCTGCACCAGGGGCTGGTGCCGATCCACGTCGAGCTGGTGCAGTCGCACGGCTATAACGCGCTGCTGCCTATCCTGTCGATGGCGGGCGTGGGGCAGGTGGGCGCGGCGATTGCCGTACTGATGAAAACCCGCAACGCGCGTCTGAAAAAAATGATTAAAGGCGCACTCCCGGTCGGACTGCTCGGCATCGGCGAGCCGCTGATTTTCGGCGTTACGCTGCCGCTGGGTAAACCGTTCCTCGCCGCCTGTCTGGGCGGTGCGGTAGGCGGGGCGCTCATTAGCTACTGGAAAGTCGCTACCGTTATCACCTTTGGGCTTTCCGGTTTACCGCTGGCATTAACCATCGTGACCGGAAAAGTGATGCTCTATCTGTTAGGCTATTTAGTAGCGGTGATCGCCGGGTTCCTGTTTACCTGGCTGTTAGGTTTCAACGACCCAGAGGAGTAAGGTTTGGCAAATCACGGGCGTCGCGTTGTCTTTTTCGACCTGGATGGAACGCTGCATCAGCAGGATATGTTTGGTACGTTTATGCGTTACCTGCTGCGGCGTCAGCCTTTGAATGCGCTGCTCGTGCTGCCGCTCCTACCGGTTATCGGGATCGCGCTGCTGGTGAAAGGCCGGGCGGCGCGATGGCCGATGAGCCTGCTGCTGTGGGGATGTACCTTTGGGCACAGCGAAGCGCGGCTCAAACAGCTCGAAAAGGATTTTGCGCACTGGTTTCGCGGCCACGTCGCCGCCTTTCCGGTGGTGCAGGCGCGCCTCACCAGCTACCTCGACGCGAACGATGCCGACATCTGGCTGATTACCGGCTCCCCGCAGACGCTGGTGGAGCAGGTCTATTTTGATACCCCCTGGCTTCCGCGCGTGAATCTTATCGCCACGCAAATTGCCCGCGGCTACGGCGGCTGGGTGCTGACCCTGCGATGCCTGGGGCATGAAAAAGTGGTCCAGCTGGAGAAACGCATCGGTACGCCGCTGCGCCTGTACAGCGGCTACAGCGACAGCAAGCAGGACAACCCGCTGCTCTATTTTTGCCAGCACCGCTGGCGCGTCACGCCTGCGGGCGAACTTCAGCAACTCGAATAGTCTTCTCTAAAACGGACGTGTATAATGCCGCCCGCTTTTCGACTGGAGTATCAACCGTTGTCCAACCCTGAATACAATCATGAATACTGGATGCGCCATGCGCTGACGCTGGCTCAACGCGCCTGGGAAGAGGGCGAAGTGCCCGTGGGCGCGGTTCTGGTTCATAACAATCAGGTGATTGGCGAAGGGTGGAACCGTCCTATTGGACGCCACGATCCTACAGCCCACGCGGAAATCATGGCGCTTCGCCAGGGCGGTCTGGTGCTGCAAAACTATCGCCTGCTTGATACCACGCTGTATGTGACGCTGGAGCCGTGCGTGATGTGCTCCGGCGCGATGGTGCACAGCCGGATCGGGACTCTGGTTTTCGGCGCGCGGGATGAAAAAACTGGTGCGGCCGGTTCGCTGATGGACGTGCTGGGTCACCCGGGCATGAACCACCAGGTGAAGACTATCGGTGGGGTGCTTGCACCAGAGTGTTCGGGGTTATTAAGCGATTTCTTTCGAATGCGCCGTCAGCAGAAAAAGCAGCAAAAGGCAGAATTGAAGCTGTCGGACGATTAAGCTCGTCCGGCGCCACGACCGGGTAACTTTGAGCCAGCTGTTTGGCCTCCGTCGCCTCTTTCTCTTTCTCCAGCAGATACCCAACCAGGCTAATCTGATATTTACGGATATTTTCCACGTAGGCGTAGGCTTCATGCCCGCGCGCGTAGCCGTATGTTAGCTTGTTATACCATGGCTTCTGGCTCAGCAGCGGCAGGCGCTGCTTAACGTCTGACCAGCTGTCCGGGTTACCTTTCGTTTTGGCCGTCAACGCGCGTGCATCAAGCATATGCGCGTAGCCCATATTGTAGGCCGCCAGCGCAAACCAGATCCGCTCTTCTTCCGGCACCGTTTCCGGTACTTTGGCCATCATATCCTGCAGATAGCGCGCACCGCCGCTGATGCTCTGTTCGGCATCGGTACGGTCATTGACGCCCAGGCTCAGCGCGGTATTTTTGGTTAACATCATCAAACCGCGTACGCCCGTGGGCGACGTGGCCTGGGTGTCCCAGTGAGATTCCTGATACGAAATAGCCGCCAGCAGCTTCCAGTCAATCTCCTGGGCGTATTTTTCGAACAGCGGCTGCAGGTCCGGCAGGACGCTGTCTACCGCGCGCAGGAAGCTGCGGGTGTCAACGTAGTCAAAGTCATCACCGTGCCCGAGGTACTTCTCCTCGAGACGCGCCAGGGTACCGTCTTCATTGATGGTGTTGAAGAAATCGAGCATCGCGGCAGAGAAGGTCTGATCGTCATCAAGCTGGCTAAACCAGGTCACGGGCTGCTCGTCGGTGACGTCCAGCGCCACGGCGATTTCAGGATGCACCCGCTGGAACAGGCTGATCGCAACCGAATCGGCGATGGTGTAGGGCACTTTCTGGTCTTTTACCTGCTCCAGCAGCTCGGTCGTACCGAGTTTCGGATCCACCGTCCAGCTCAGGTCGGGATATTTCTTCTCCTTGAGTTCACGCAGATCGTCAATCACCACGTGTCCGGGCGCAATCGTCAGCTGCCGATCGTTAATCGAGGCCAGCGAGCGCGGGCGAAGACTCCCGACGCGGTAAACCAGCTGCTGCGAAACGGAATAGTAGGTCGGGCCTGGCTGGTAGTTCTTGCTGCGCTCGCTGTTATACACCAGCCCGGCGGCAAGCATATCGGCATCGTCGTTATCGAGGTCGTCAAACAGCTGGTTGATATTCTGGCGGACGGTGATTTTAAGCTTCACGCCAAGATAATCGGCGAACTGTTGTGCCAGCTCGTAATCCAGGCCAATGATTTTGCCGTTGATGTCGCTGTAAATCAGTGGAGAGTTGAGGGTACTGACGCGCAATTCCCCCCGCTCCTGAATGGCGGCGATACGGTTTTCGGCTTTGCCGAACCAGGGGATGGAAGGCCAGAGGGCCACTGCCAGCAGCAACGTTACAATGCCGATGAGCAGATAATTAATCTTTAATTTTTTCAATTAGTTAATTCTCTGCGACGCCGGTTGCCTCAGTCTGCTGTAGCCATGTTAATCATAAGGTTTGCCATTGAATGAGCGGCATTTTGCGTAAACTTGCGCCACTTGGCAACCAATTAGAGAGACAGGTCACATCTATTGTTAAATCTCCGTGCAAATTTTATTTCGACGCAAACGGTTTCGTCGGCGCTCAGGATTCTCTATAATGACGCCCGTTTTCCCCCCTTGCGCACACTGTAAGCGCCCCGGCGCTTCGAAGACGAGAGACTTATGATGGAAATTCTGCGTGGTTCGCCTGCACTGTCTGCCTTCCGTATCACTAAACTGCTGGCACGTTTTCAGGCGGCCGACCTTCCGGTAAGCAATATTTACGCTGAGTATGTCCATTTTGCTGACCTGAATGCCCCCCTGAATGCAGAGGAGCGCGTACAGCTGGAACGCCTGCTCAAGTATGGTCCAAGCCTGAGCAGCCATACGCCAACCGGCAAACTGATCCTTGCGACGCCTCGTCCGGGCACCATCTCCCCCTGGTCTTCCAAAGCCACCGACATCGCCCACAACTGTGGCCTGAACCAGATTAACCGTCTGGAACGCGGCGTGGCGTACTACGTGGAAGCCTCTACCCTGAGCGACGCGCAGTGGCAGGCGGTTGCGGCTGAACTGCACGATCGCATGATGGAGAGCGTATTTGCCTCTCTCGATGACGCGCAGAAGCTTTTCTCTCACCATCAGCCTGCGCCGGTACAGAGCGTAGACCTGCTGGGGCAGGGCCGCCAGGCGCTGATTGACGCCAACCTGCGTCTCGGCCTGGCGCTGGCAGAAGACGAAATCGACTACCTGCAGGATGCGTTTGTTAAGCTCAACCGTAACCCGAACGACATCGAACTCTACATGTTCGCGCAGGCTAACTCTGAGCACTGCCGCCACAAGATTTTCAACGCCGACTGGATTATTGATGGCGAACAACAGCCGAAGTCGCTGTTCAAAATGATCAAAAACACCATGGAGCAAACTCCTGACCACGTGCTGTCTGCCTATAAGGACAACGCCGCGGTAATGGAAGGTTCCGAGGTGGGCCGCTTCTTCGCCGATCGCGAAGCAGGGCGCTATGACTTCCATCAGGAGCCTGCGCATATCCTGATGAAAGTGGAAACCCACAACCACCCGACGGCGATCTCCCCGTGGCCGGGTGCGGCGACCGGCTCCGGCGGTGAAATCCGTGACGAAGGTGCGACCGGTCGTGGCGCTAAACCTAAAGCGGGTCTGGTCGGTTTCTCCGTTTCCAACCTGCGTATCCCGGGCTTTGAACAGCCGTGGGAAGAAGATTTCGGCAAGCCAGAGCGCATTGTGACTGCCCTGGATATCATGACCGAAGGCCCGCTGGGCGGCGCGGCGTTTAACAACGAGTTTGGCCGTCCGGCGCTGAACGGTTACTTCCGTACCTATGAAGAGAAGGTGGACAGCCACAACGGCGAAGAGCTGCGCGGCTACCACAAGCCGATCATGCTGGCGGGCGGGATCGGCAACATCCGTGCCGATCACGTGCAGAAAGGCGAGATCGTCGTTGGCGCGAAGCTGATCGTGCTCGGCGGCCCGGCGATGAACATCGGTCTGGGCGGCGGAGCGGCCTCTTCTATGGCCTCCGGCCAGTCTGACGCGGATCTCGACTTCGCCTCCGTGCAGCGTGACAACCCTGAGATGGAGCGTCGCTGCCAGGAAGTGATCGACCGCTGCTGGCAGCTGGGCGATGCCAACCCGATCCTCTTCATCCACGACGTGGGCGCGGGCGGTTTGTCCAACGCCATGCCGGAGCTGGTGAGCGACGGCGGCCGCGGTGGTCGTTTCAACCTGCGCGATATCCTGAGCGATGAGCCGGGCATGAGCCCGCTGGAAATCTGGTGTAACGAATCCCAGGAGCGCTACGTGCTGGCGGTTGCTGCGGATCAGCTGCCGCTGTTTGACGAGCTGTGCCGCCGCGAGCGTGCGCCGTATGCCGTCATCGGTGAAGCGACCGAAGAGCAGCATCTGAGCCTGAGTGACACCCACTTTGACAACCAGCCGATCGATCTGCCGCTCGACGTTCTGCTCGGTAAAACGCCGAAGATGACCCGCGACGTAACGACCCGCAAAGCGGCGGGCAAAGCGCTGGATCGCCAGGGCATTACCGTTACCGACGCGGTTAACCGCGTGCTGCACCTGCCTGCCGTGGCGGAGAAAACCTTCCTCGTGACCATCGGCGACCGCACCGTGACCGGTATGGTATCGCGCGACCAGATGGTCGGCCCGTGGCAGATCCCGGTTGCTAACTGCGCCGTGACCACCGCGAGCCTCGACAGCTACTACGGCGAAGCGATGGCTCTCGGCGAACGCACCCCGGTGGCGCTGCTGGACTTCGCGGCCTCTGCCCGTCTGGCCGTCGGTGAAGCGCTGACCAACATCGCCGCGACGCAGATTGGCGATATCAAACGCATTAAGCTCTCCGCAAACTGGATGGCCGCAGCCGGTCACCCTGGCGAAGATGCTGGCCTGTATGAAGCCGTGAAAGCGGTGGGCGAGGAGCTGTGTCCTGCCCTCGGCCTGACCATTCCGGTGGGCAAAGACTCCATGTCGATGAAAACCCGCTGGCAGGAAGGCAGCGAGCAGCGCGAGATGACCTCTCCGCTGTCGCTGGTGATCACCGCGTTTGCCCGCGTGGAAGACGTGCGCCACACCGTTACGCCGCAGCTTGCGACCGAAGACAACGCCCTGCTGCTGATTGACCTGGGTAAAGGCCACAACGCGCTGGGTGCCACCGCGCTGGCGCAGGTTTACCGCCAGCTCGGCGACAAGCCAGCCGACGTTCGCGACGTTGCCCAGCTTAAAGGCTTCTACGATGCCATCCAGGCGCTGGTGGCGCAGCGTAAGCTGCTGGCCTACCACGACCGTTCCGACGGCGGCCTGCTGGTGACCCTGGCAGAGATGGCCTTCACCGGCCACTGCGGCGTGGAAGCGAACATTGCCACGCTTGGCGAAGACCGTCTGGCGGCGCTGTTCAACGAAGAGCTGGGTGCCGTGATTCAGGTACGTGCGGCGGATCGCGACGCGGTTGAAGCCATTCTGGCGAAGCACGGTCTGGCAGACTGCGTGCACTATCTGGGTAAAGCCGTTCAGGGCGACCGCTTCGTCATTGAAGCAGACGGTCACGCCGTGTTCAGCGAAAGCCGCACCACGCTGCGCATGTGGTGGGCGGAAACCACCTGGCAGATGCAGCGCCTGCGTGATAACCCGGAATGCGCCGACCAGGAACACAACGCCAAGGCTAACGACAACGATCCAGGCCTGAACGTGAAGCTCTCCTTCGACATCAACGAAGACATTGCCGCGCCGTACATTGCGACCGGCGCGCGTCCGAAAGTGGCGGTGCTGCGCGAGCAGGGCGTTAACTCCCACGTTGAGATGGCGGCTGCCTTCCACCGCGCGGGCTTTGACGCTATCGACGTCCACATGAGCGACCTGCTGGCCGGGCGTACCGGTCTGGAAGATTTCCAGGCGCTGGTGGCGTGCGGCGGCTTCTCCTACGGCGACGTGCTGGGCGCGGGCGAAGGCTGGGCGAAGTCCATCCTGTTCAACAGCCGCGTGCGCGACGAGTTCGAAACCTTCTTCCACCGTCCGCAGACCCTGGCGCTGGGCGTGTGTAACGGCTGTCAGATGATGTCTAACCTGCGCGAGCTGATCCCGGGCAGCGAAGCCTGGCCGCGCTTTGTGCGCAACCAGTCTGACCGCTTCGAAGCGCGCTTCAGCCTGGTGGAAGTGACCCAAAGCCCGTCTCTGCTGCTGCAGGGGATGGTCGGTTCACAGATGCCAATCGCCGTTTCCCACGGTGAAGGTCAGGTAGAAGTGCGTGATGCTGCGCATCTGGCTCAGCTGGAGAGCAAAGGCCTGGTGGCGCTGCGCTTTGTCGATAACTTCGGCAAGGTGACAGAAACCTACCCGGCTAACCCGAACGGCTCCGCCAACGGTATTACGGCAGTGACCAGCGAAAGCGGTCGTGCGACCATCATGATGCCGCACCCGGAACGCGTGTTCCGTACCGTGAGCAACTCCTGGCACCCGGAAAGCTGGGGCGAGGACAGCCCGTGGATGCGTATCTTCCGCAACGCGCGTAAGCAGCTGGGTTAAGTTTTAGCACCCTAACCCTTGTAGGCCCGGTAAGCGTAAGCGCACCGGGCTTTTTTATGCGTGTCGCAAAACTGCGACAAAGAGGGTATGCGACTGTCTCTAAATGGAGACACTTAACTCATTGATTTATATATGGCAGTAAAGGTTCCCGTTAAGGTGTTGCTTAATAGCGACACTTAGCCTGGAAATCATTCAACCGATAATTAACCGGTTAAACGAGTAAAAATCATATATTTCAATGTGTTAATATTTTGTTTTGCATTCTGGCACGGGTGTTGCATAATATTAACCAGTGGCTCATTCACCTTCTTATGTCAGCCCCTTCGGGACGCGCTACATAAACTTCGAATGACGCACAAAAAGGTGCCTGCCGTCCAACTACTGATCATAGCGATGCTTTATCAGGCCAGGGCGAAACGTCGAGTTAGGCACCGCCTCATTCCATGACAAAGCCGGGTTTTTACCCGGCTTTGTTGTATCTGAAGGGCAGACTCAGTTACGCTCTGCGTAAACCCCCATTAAGAGAGTAATGCGTTGAAACGCTGGCCCGTTTTCCCCCGTTCCCTGCGGCAGCTCGTCATGATGGCCTTCCTGCTGATCCTGCTGCCGCTGCTGATCCTTGCCTGGCAGGCGTGGCAAAGTCTGAACGCGCTGAGCGCGCAGGCGGCTTTGACCAACCGCACGACGCTCATCGACGCCAGGCGCAGTGAAGCGATGACCAACGCCGCGCTGGAGATGGAGCGTAGCTATCGTCAGTATTGCGTGCTTGACGATCGGACGCTGGAAAAGGTTTATCAGAGTCAGCGTAAACGCTACAGCGAAATGCTGGACGCTCACGCGGGGGTTTTGCCTGACGACAAGCTCTATCAGGCGTTACGTCAGGATTTGAACGATCTTGCGCAGCTGCAGTGCAGCAACAGCGGCCCGGATGCCGCCGCCGCCGCGCGTCTTGAAGCTTTTGCCAGCGCCAACACCGAGATGGTGCAGTCAACGCGCACGGTGATTTTCTCTCGCGGCCAGCAGCTCCAGCAGGAGATTGCCGAGCGCGGCCAGTTCTTCGGCTGGCAGGCGCTGGTGCTTTTCCTGGTGAGTCTTGGGCTGGTACTGCTCTTTACCCGCATGATCATCGGCCCGGTGAAGGGCATTCAGCGTATGATCAACCGCCTGGGAGAGGGAAAATCGCTCGGGGATACGGTCGCTTTTAAAGGCCCTCGCGAGCTGCGATCCGTCGGCCAGCGCATTATCTGGCTGTCCGAGCGCCTGGCGTGGCTCGAATCTCAGCGCCATCAGTTTCTGCGCCATATCTCTCATGAGCTTAAAACGCCGCTGGCCAGCATGCGTGAAGGAACGGAGCTGCTGGCGGACGAAGTGGCCGGGCCCCTTACGCCAGAACAGAAAGAAATTGTCGAGATCCTGGATAACAGCAGCCGTAATCTGCAAAAGCTAATTGAGCAACTGCTGGACTACAACCGCAAGCTGGCAGACGGGGCGGTCGTACTGGAAAACGTTGCGATTGAGCCGCTGGTGGATATGGTGATCTCCGCCCATAGCTTGCCAGCAAGAGCTAAAATGATGCATACCGGCGTCGAGCTGAATGCGCCTGCGTGCCTGGCTGAGCCCATGCTGCTGATGAGCGTTCTGGATAATCTTTACTCCAATGCGGTGCACTATGGTACTGAATCCGGTAACATTTATATCCGAAGTAATACGAATGGTTCACGGGTGTTTATTGACGTCGCAAACACCGGCACCCCGATCCCCGATGACGAAAAAATCATGATCTTCGAACCCTTTTTCCAGGGGAGTCATCAGCGGAAAGGCGCGGTTAAAGGAAGCGGGCTGGGCTTGAGCATCGCCCGGGACTGCATACGACGCATGCAGGGTGAGCTAAACATTGCCGCGGACGAACGTTCAGATGTTTGCTTCCGTATCGAACTGCCCCTGAGCCGGAAAAATCAATAAAATGAATCTATGTCTGGTGAGTATGTCACACGTCTTTTTCCGCGCCGTACGCGCGGTGTTTTCCTGCAACACGCTTCGCCTGAGCCTGCCCTGTTTATTTCTGGCTGGGTGTGTTTCCCATACGCCACAAAGTGCCATTAGCGATAAACAAGAAGATAAATGGCCCGATAACCAACTGGCAGATTTCCTCTCAACCCGCTGTGAAGACATCTGGAACCTGTCAGGACATGACGTTGAAAGCAACCCGCTGTTCTGGCTGCGTGGAATAGACTGCGCCCAGCGTCTTGCGCCGGTAGACGCCCGTTCGAAGGCGGCGATGCTGGATGACGACACCTGGCAGGACGCGTTCAAGCGTGGGATTTTACTCGCAGATGCGAAAATCACCCCCGTTGAACGCCGCGTCAATGTGACCCGACTGGACACGTTTGTGGTCAATCTTCCGGTACAGGTACGCCCGGTATACCAGCTCTGGCGCGATGGGCAGACATTACAGCTTCAGCTGTCTGAAGAGCGCTCCCGCTACAGCAAGCTGCAACAGTCAACCGACAGCGAGCTTGATACGCTGCGTCAACAGCAGCAACATTTACGTACGCAACTGGATACCACGACGCGTAAGCTGGAGAATCTGACCGATATCGAAAGGCAGCTTTCGTCGCGTAAATATCAGCCGGGGAGTTCATCCGCGGCACCGGATAGCGATACGCCGAAACAAGAGGATGTGAAGCATGACGAGCCGTAAACCTGCCCATCTGTTACTGGTGGATGACGATCCCGGGCTGCTAAAGCTGCTGGGCATGCGTCTGGTGAGTGAAGGCTACAGCGTCGTGACCGCTGAAAGCGGGCTGGAGGGGCTGAAGATCCTCGGCCGCGAGAAAATCGATCTGGTGATAAGCGACCTGCGGATGGACGAAATGGATGGCCTGCAGCTGTTTGCGGAGATCCAGAAGCAGCAGCCGGGTATGCCCGTGATTATCCTGACGGCGCACGGGTCGATCCCGGATGCGGTTGCCGCGACGCAGCAGGGGGTATTCAGCTTCCTGACCAAGCCGGTGGACAAAGACGCGCTCTATAAGGCCATCGACAGCGCGCTGGAACATGCCGCCCCGTCGGGGGATGAAGCATGGCGAGAGTCCATCGTCACCCGCAGCCCCATTATGCTGCGTCTGCTTGAACAGGCCCGGATGGTGGCGCAGTCCGACGTCAGCGTGCTCATCAACGGCCAGAGCGGAACCGGGAAAGAGATCCTGGCGCAGGCAATCCATAACGCCAGCCCGCGCAGTAAAAACGCCTTTATCGCCATTAACTGCGGCGCGCTTCCGGAACAGCTGCTTGAATCTGAACTGTTTGGTCACGCCCGCGGCGCATTCACCGGCGCGGTGAGCAGCCGGGAAGGGCTGTTCCAGGCAGCAGAAGGTGGCACGCTGTTCCTGGACGAGATTGGCGACATGCCCGCGCCGCTGCAGGTCAAACTGCTGCGCGTGCTGCAGGAGCGAAAAGTTCGCCCGCTGGGCAGCAACCGCGACATTGATATTAATGTGCGAATTATTTCCGCCACCCACCGCGATCTGCCAAAAGTGATGGCCCGCAACGAGTTTCGCGAAGATCTCTACTACCGCCTGAACGTGGTGAACCTGAAGATCCCGGCGCTGGCGGAACGGGCGGAAGACATTCCGCTGCTGGCGAACCACCTTTTGCGCCAGGCGGCCGATCGCCATAAACCGTTCGTCCGCGCGTTTTCCACCGACGCGATGAAGCGGCTGATGGCCGCAGGCTGGCCGGGCAACGTGCGTCAGCTGGTGAACGTGATTGAGCAGTGCGTGGCGCTGACCTCGTCACCGGTGATCAGCGATGCGCTGGTGGAGCAGGCGCTGGAGGGGGAAAACACGGCCCTGCCGACGTTTGCCGAAGCGCGGAATCAGTTTGAGCTCAACTATCTGCGCAAGCTATTGCAGATCACCAAAGGCAACGTGACCCACGCGGCGCGCATGGCCGGACGCAATCGCACCGAGTTCTACAAGCTGCTGTCGCGCCACGAGCTGGAAGCAAACGATTTTAAAGAGTAATGCCGTATGGTACTGTGAGCAATCGATTACGAGGCAGCTTACAGGCAAGAGTTTAAGGACCCACCATGAAAAAGATTGATGCGATTATTAAACCTTTCAAACTGGATGATGTGCGTGAAGCGCTGGCGGAAGTCGGCATCACCGGGATGACCGTGACGGAAGTGAAAGGTTTTGGTCGTCAGAAGGGCCACACCGAGCTTTACCGTGGCGCAGAGTACATGGTCGACTTTCTGCCGAAAGTAAAAATTGAAATCGTGGTCAGCGACGATATCGTCGATACCTGCGTGGATACCATAATCCGCACCGCGCAGACGGGCAAAATCGGCGACGGTAAAATCTTCGTCTTTGACGTGGCGCGCGTGATCCGTATCCGTACCGGCGAAGAAGACGACGCCGCGATTTAACAATGCCAACGGTTTTGTAGGCCGGGTAAGGCGCAGCCGCCACCCGGCGAAAAAAAGCCCCTCGAACGAGGGGCTTTTTCATTACAGCACCTTATGCGGCCCGAAACATTCGTAATGAATATTGTCTTTGTTCACACCCAGCTCTACCAGCTGCTTCGCGGCATACTGCATGAACGCCACCGGTCCGCAGACGTAGAACTGCATGTCCGGCGCGCTAAACGCCCCTTCCATCTGGCTTAAATTCATCAGGCCTTCGCTGTCAAACAGTGCGGCTGCGCGGTCTGCATCCGTCGGCAGGCGATACCAGGCGTGCGCGGTGAAGCGCGGCAGGGACGCCCCGAGCGTTTTCACTTCATCCGCAAAGGCGTGCACGTCGCCGTTTTCCGCAGCGTGGAACCAGTTGACCTGCGCGCCGTGGTTTGCTTTCGCCAGCGTATCGAGCATCGCCAGCATTGGCGTTTGGCCGACGCCCGCAGAGATCAGCGTAACCGGGGTATTCGTTTCAACGGCCATAAAGAAATCGCCCGCCGGCGCGGCCAGATGGACCACGTCGCCCACGTTAGCTTCGTTGTGGAGCCAGTTGGAGACCTGACCGCCGTCCTCACGCTTCACGGCAATACGGTAGCCTTTGCCGTTTGGCTTGCGGGTAAGAGAATACTGGCGGATCTCCTGATGCGGGAAGCCTTCAGGCTTCAGCCACACGCCCAGATACTGGCCTGGCTGGTAATCGGCAACCGGCTGTCCGTCCACCGGCTCAAATTCAAAGCTGGTAATCAATGCGCTGCGCGGGGTTTTCTCGACGATGCGGAAGGCTCGCGTGCCTTCCCAGCCGCCGTTCTTGCTGGCGTTTTCGCTGTAGATCTGTGCTTCACGGTTGATAAACACGTTTGCCAGCACGCCGTAGGCTTTACCCCACGCGTCCAGCACCTCCTGACCCGGGCTGAACATCTCGTCCAGCGTCGCCAGCAGGTGGCCACCCACAATGTTGTACTGCTCGGGTTGAATCTGGAAGCTGGTGTGTTTCTGGGCGATTTTTTCCACCGCGGGCAGCAGCGCAGCCAGGTTTTCAATATTGCTGGCGTAGGCCGCGATGGCGTTGAACAGCGCTTCGCGCTGATCGCCGTTACGCTGGTTGCTCATGTTGAAAATTTCTTTGAGCTCCGGGTTGTGCGTGAACATGCGATCGTAGAAATGGGCGGTGAGTTTAGGGCCGGTTTCCACCAGCAGGGGAATGGTGGCTTTAACGGTAGCGATGGTTTGAGCGTCGAGCATGAGCGCATCCTTCTGATGTGACTTTAATAATGTATTTTAAATGCATCTTATAAAAAATACCCCTGCGTTGTAAATGGTTCTTTGCAAGATGAAAAATATGCATCACAAACCTGAAAAGAAATCCGCTGGAAATGACGAGAGCTTTATTCCTCAAACCCTTGCGTGGCGCGTAGGAAAACGTTTGCGTAAAATCGTTTGTCAAGACCTGTTATCACAGAACTAATCAGTTATACTGTTGCCCGTCGTCCAACAGGACTGCCTTTTCAGGCCAAAATTTACTTGTTAGCTGAGTCAGGAGATGCGGATGTTAAAGCGTGAAATGAACATTGCCGATTATGATGCCGAACTGTGGCAGGCTATGGAGCAGGAAAAAGTACGTCAGGAAGAGCACATCGAACTGATCGCCTCCGAAAACTACACCAGCCCGCGCGTCATGCAGGCGCAGGGTTCTCAGCTGACTAACAAATATGCTGAAGGTTACCCGGGCAAACGCTACTACGGCGGTTGCGAGTACGTTGATATCGTTGAGCAGCTGGCTATCGACCGTGCGAAAGAACTCTTTGGCGCTGACTACGCGAACGTGCAGCCGCACTCTGGCTCTCAGGCTAACTTCGCGGTCTACACCGCGCTGCTGCAGCCGGGCGATACCGTTCTGGGTATGAACCTGGCGCAGGGCGGCCACCTGACTCACGGCTCCCCGGTTAACTTCTCCGGCAAACTGTACAACATCATCCCTTACGGTATTGATGAGTCCGGTAAAATTGACTACGAAGACATGGCGAAGCAGGCTAAAGAGCACAAACCGAAGATGATCATCGGTGGCTTCTCCGCTTACTCCGGTATCGTTGACTGGGCAAAAATGCGTGAAATCGCGGACAGCATCGGTGCTTACCTGTTCGTCGACATGGCGCACGTTGCGGGCCTGATTGCCGCTGGCGTTTACCCGAACCCGGTTCCACACGCTCACGTTGTGACCACCACCACCCACAAAACCCTGGCGGGTCCGCGCGGTGGCCTGATCCTGGCGAAAGGCGGTGACGAAGAGCTGTACAAAAAACTGAACTCCGCCGTGTTCCCAAGCGCGCAGGGCGGCCCGCTGATGCACGTTATCGCGGCTAAAGCGGTAGCGCTGAAAGAAGCGATGGAGCCAGAGTTCAAGGTTTATCAGCAGCAGGTTGCTAAGAACGCCAAAGCGATGGTGGAAGTGTTCCTGAACCGTGGCTACAAAGTGGTATCCGGCGGTACCGAAAACCACCTGTTCCTGCTGGATCTGGTTGATAAGAACCTGACCGGTAAAGAAGCTGACGCTGCCCTGGGCCGCGCCAACATCACCGTGAATAAAAACAGCGTGCCAAACGATCCGAAGAGCCCGTTCGTGACCTCCGGTATCCGTATCGGTTCTCCGGCCGTGACTCGCCGCGGCTTTAAAGAAGCGGAAGTAAAAGAGCTGGCCGGCTGGATGTGTGACGTTCTGGACAACATCAATGACGAAGCGGTAATCGAGCGCGTCAAAGGTAAAGTTCTGGATATCTGCGCACGCTTCCCGGTATACGCATAATTCATCTGCTTTGCAGAAATAAAAAAGGCCGCGCATGCGGCCTTTTTTTATGGCTTAACGCCGGTCGAGGGAAATGGCCCCCGGTCCGACAATGGCCAGCAAAATAAAGGCGCCAGCAATGCTGATATTCTTGTAGAAGTTAATCATATTCGGCACGACCGCATCACCGGTCATATCCCAGTAGTGGTGTCCAATCACCGCCGTTCCGAGGGTATAGAATACAAACAGTACCGCGAGAGGGCGGGTGAAAAAGCCCAGCACGATCAGGATAGCGGCAGGCACTTCCATCACCACCGCAATAATGGCCGCCAGCATGGGCATCGGTGCACCCAGCGAGGTCATATATTGTACGGTGCCGCTAAAGCCCGTTAGTTTTGGATAACCAAAGATAATAAACAGCACGACAAGCGCGATGCGGCCAATCAGCAGCAGCAGGTGACGTGACTGACCGAAATCGAAATAACGTAGTGAGTTCATGGCAGAAAAACCTCTGCAAGTGGAGTAATTTAAACGTAATACATATTTTCATTCCCTGCCATAAGCCAGGCGACTGCACAAGATGTTAATTTTCCGTTAATTTATAGCAGGCTATCGACTTGCTTAATTTTTATATTCTCGCCAGACTATGGCCTCGATTTCGGGAGGGATTCATGGTCTTGCATTCCACGCGCTGGCTGGCGCTCAGTTATTTCACCTATTTCTTTAGCTACGGTATTTTTCTGCCCTTCTGGAGCGTCTGGCTCAAGGGTATCGGCCTGACTCCCGAGACCATCGGCGTCCTGCTGGGGGCCGGGCTGGTAGCGCGTTTCCTCGGCAGCCTGCTGATTGCCCCGCGCGTCAGCGATCCCTCCTTGCTGATCAAGGCTGTGCGCATTCTTGCTCTGCTGACGCTGGTCTTTGTTGCCTGCTTCTGGGTCAGCCACCAGTTTGCCTGGCTGATGGTGGTGATGGTCGGCTTTAACCTGTTCTTCTCCCCGCTGGTACCGCTGACGGATGCCCTGGCGAACACCTGGCAAAAGCAGATCACCATGGACTATGGGCGCGTGCGCCTGTGGGGCTCTATTGCCTTTGTGATTGGCTCCGCGCTGGTGGGTAAACTGGTCAGCCTTTACGATTACCGCGCCATTCTCGCCCTGCTGAGTATCGGTATTGCCTCAATGCTGCTGGGCATGCTGCTGCGGCCGTCGATAATGCCGCATGGGGAAAGCCGACATCAGGAGAGCGCAGGCTGGCCCGCCTGGCGGAGCCTGGTAGCACAAAGCTGGCGTTTTCTGGCGTGTGTCTGTCTGCTTCAGGGGGCGCATGCGGCGTACTATGGGTTCAGCGCCATCTACTGGCAGGGGGCGGGATATTCTGCTTCCGCAGTGGGCTATCTGTGGTCGCTGGGCGTGGTGGCCGAAGTCATTATTTTCGCCCTGAGCAAGAAGCTGTTCCGTCGCTTTGGCGCGCGAGACCTGCTGCTGCTTTCCGCCGTGTGCGGCGTGGCGCGCTGGGGCATTATGGGCTGGACGACCGAACTGCCGTGGCTGATCGTGGCGCAAATTCTTCACTGCGGCACCTTTACCGTGTGTCATCTGGCGGCGATGCGCTATATCGCTGCGCGCGAGGGCGGGGACGTTATTCGCCTGCAGGCCGTTTATTCGGCGGTTGCAATGGGGGGGAGTATCGCCATCATGACGGTCTTTGCGGGGTTCCTCTACCAGCATCTGGGGCATGGCGTCTTCTGGGTGATGGCGCTGGTCGCCTTACCCGCCATCGTTGTTCGCCCTAAAGTGGCCGCTCGCGCGTCGCTATGATTCCAGCATGGCGCGAATATGTTCTTGCTGCTGCGCGTTCAATGTCTCAACGGCATGGATCAGCGGCGGCGAGAACAGCGGCAGGACGGTAGGGTAGGGGGTGATAACCAGCGCGGCCTCGCGCGGTGCCCCCTCTTTCTGGAAAGCCTGCAGCGTCAGATAGCGAATATTGAGCGGCAGCAGCGTCAGCTCGCGAAGCTGCTGTTCAATCAGATCCTCACTGGCCTTATCGTCTCCCGTCAGCAGGATCACCTGTTTTTCGTGCAGATCGGTCTCCTGCATCAGCCAGGCACCGAAAATCACCGCGACAAGGCTCATCTCTTCATCAGAAAAACGCAGCCCAAATTCCGCCTCCAGCTCAAACAGCGCTTCCTTCGTGGTGCGTAACAGCCGGGGATAGAGACGATGGATCTCCTCCGGCAGGCTAGTGTCGATGCCGATCTCAAACAGCGAGCGGTCCAGCGCCTGAGCAAGATGGATATACAGCTGATCGGTCAGCCCCTGTTCGTCGCTGAAGTTCATCCCGGTCTGCGAGCGAAAACGGGCGACCATGCGCACGATGGCGCGGCGCAAGCGCTGATCCTGCTGGTGCTTATCGAGCACCGGATCGGGCGTGCGGAGCATCATAAACAGCAGCGCCAGAAACAGCTGTTCTTCCCCGTGCGCTCCCTGCGGGACGCGCCGTCTCCAGTGACGCACGATCTCCTGGGCCGTAAAATACTCCCCTCTCGACTGGGTCCAGCTGCGCTGAACGTGAGAAAACTGCGGCGTATTCCCGAGCTGGTGCTGAATAAGACAGTATTGTAAATAGAGCTGTAAAAACTGGACGTCGCGGCATTCAAACTGGCGCTGCAGCTTGCGTGAGCAGAAGCCGATCAGCGCCCGCAGGTTCGCATCGTCGTAAAGCGGCCGCGCAATGCCGTGTTGTTTAAGCGCGGTTTTTAATGCGGGGGTAAACTGGTGCGAGACAAACTGCGGGCAAAGCCGCAGCGCCCGACGCAGCCAGTGCAGCAGGCATAAACGCTGATTCAGGGCTGTGCCTTCAATCCGGTAGCTGCCGTCGTGGTGCGTGACGATGTCCAGCCGGTGATAGCGCTGGATTTCATCGCGCGTCTCGGCTATATCTTGCCGTGCCATCGCGTCGTCAACCCCGTTGGCAGCAATTATGCTCTGTGCGGTGACGGCAGCATCGGGCAGGTAAAGCATCAAAAGCACCTGGCAGCGGCGCTGCGAACTGGAAAGCACAGATGGAATTTCAAGCGTCGTCATCATCTGTCGGGTATCCAGTGTGAATGTTTGATAAGAATAGCTAAAGGATGAGCGCTGAAAAGCGCGCCGGCAGGCCTTTCACTCAGGATTGCTGGGGAACATCACAGAATTTTTGACGTGAGGAATTGATGCAAACAGTTAAACAAAGTGCGATGGCGTTATTTTTGGCGGCGATCGGCTTCACCGCCAGCGCACACCCTCACAGTTTTATTGACCTCCAGACGGAGCTGGTCACCGACGGCACGCAGCTGAGCGGCCTGAAGATGCGCTGGACGATGGATGAAATCACCTCGGCCGATCTGCTCTACGATGCGGGAAACGCGAAGCCCGGCGACGAAATCTGGAAAAAGCTGGCGGCGGAAGTGATGGCCAACGTGCTCGGCCAGCACTACTTCACGGAATTCTGGCACAACGGGCAGAAGGTCAAATTTCTTAACCGGCCAACGGAATACGGTATGACGCGTGACGGGCATCAGGCGGTGCTGACGTTCGTGCTTCCTCTGGCGCATCCGCAGCCGCTGGCGGGGCAAACGTACCGTTTTTCCACCTTTGATCCTACCTACTACGTCGACATGCGCTATGACAAAGACAGCGACGTACGGCTGCCGGACGCTCTGCAAAAAAACTGCAAAATTGGCGTGCATACCCCGAAACCCAGCGAGGAGACGCTGAACTTTGCGGTCTCGCTTGATAAAGAAGATGCACCGCCTGAAGACATGGAGTTGGGTAAACAGTTCGCGCAGGAGGTGACGTTACAATGTCAGTGATCTCCTCTCCGGTTCGGAAACCGCGCCGCTGGCTTCACCTCTGGCCGCTGGCGCTCTTTCTCCTGCTAGCCGTTTGCGGTTCGCTCTGGCTGTGGCAGGCCTGGCCGCAGGTTATGATGAAAAGCATTGTCTGGCAGCGTGAGGTCAACCAGCAGATGAGCGGTCTGCTGAAGGCGGTGGCGGAAAACCCGACCAAAGCGGGTGGTTCCCTGCTGGCGTTCAGCTTTATCTATGGCGTTCTGCACGCGCTGGGGCCGGGGCACGGCAAAATTGTCATCACAACCTGGCTCGCCACACATCCGTCGAAGCTCAAATCGAGTATCGGCCTGACGCTGGCCTCCTCCCTGCTTCAGGGCAGCGTCGCGATTGCGCTCGTCGTGGTCGTGCTTTCGCTGCTACAGCTTCCCGCGCGCCAGCTGCACCTGAGCAGCTTCTGGCTGGAGAAGGGGAGCTACGCGCTGGTGGGCGTGCTGGGGCTGATCCTCTGCTGGCGGGCGCTGAAAAAGCTGCGCGTGCTGCTGCAAAAACCGAAATTCAAAACCTTTACGCCGCACCACGTTCATGATGAAACCTGCGGCTGCGGACATCAGCATTTGCCCACGCAGGAACAGTTGCAGAACGGCGACGACTGGCGCGCGCGGCTGATGATTATTCTCTCGATGGGCATGCGCCCGTGCTCGGGGGCAATTATGGTGCTGCTGTTCAGTAAGGTGATAGGCGTGTTTGGCTGGGGAATGCTCTCGGCGCTGGCGATGGCGGCAGGAACGTCTCTCACCATTTCGTCGTTAGCGCTGCTGGTACACAGCTTCCGTCAGCTGGCGGTCAAACTCAGCGGCAATAAAACGCCGGTATTGTGGAGACAGGTCGGGTGGACAACGCTCGCGCTGGCGGGCGGGGTGATTCTGCTGGTAGCGGCGGTGACGATGTGGATGAGCGCGGTGCCGGTAGGAAGGGGATTGCGGCCTTTCTAGTAGGGCGCGGTCTGATGCCCTCACCCTGACCCTCTCCCACAGGGAGAGGGAATTACCGGGATTAACGCTTCAGCGCATCGCTCAGTTCATCACGCATGTTTGCCAGCATGGCTTTAACAACGCGTGGGTTACCCGCAACGATGTTGCCAGTGGTCATGTAGTTGTGGCCGCCGGTGAAGTCGCAAACAATCGCGCCTGCTTCACGTGCGATCAGCTCGCCCGCAGCAAAGTCCCAAGGCTTCAGTGACAGCTCGAAGTAACCGTCAACGCGGCCGGTCGCCACGTAGGCCAGATCCAGCGCAGCAGAACCGGTGCGACGGAAGTCCGCGCATTCGGTGAACAGTTTGCCCAGGATATTCATATAGGTGGTCGCGTGCTGTTTCGCCTTGAACGGGAAACCGGTCGCCAGGATGGTGCCGTCCAGATCGCGTGCGTTGCTGCAGCGCAGACGGTAGCCGTTCAGCTGTGCACCCTGACCGCGGGTAGCGGTGAACAGTTCGTTACGCATTGGATCGTAAACAACGGCGACTTCAGTACGGCCTTTAATACGTACTGCGATAGACACAGAGAAGTGTGGCAGGCGTTTGACGAAGTTGGTGGTGCCATCCAGTGGATCGATAACCCATTGAACATCCTGATCGGTACCTTCATGTTCACCGCTTTCTTCGGTGATGATGGTGTGCTGTGGGTAAGATTTGCGGATCGTTTCGATAATAATCGCTTCTGCGGCTTTATCGACGTTAGTCACGAAATCATTGCTGCCTTTCTGGCTGGTTTCTACGGAGTCTGGCGTTTCGTAGTGTTTGGCAATTACATTACCCGCCTTGCGCGCTGCGCGCACGGCGATGGTCAGCATCGGATGCATCGGTCTCTCTCACTGGATGTTAAAGAACAGGAAAATCGGCGCAGAGTATAGCAGTGGGATCGGATTATGTCTCCCGTTTATGATAATATGCCCGAATATTCTTCAGACGCTGAATTCAGACATTAAAAATTATGCTGCAAAACATTCGAATCGTGCTGGTTGAAACATCGCACACCGGCAACATGGGCTCCGTTGCCCGCGCTATGAAAACCATGGGCTTAACAAACCTGTGGCTGGTTAACCCGCTGGTGAAACCAGACTCGCAGGCCATCGCCTTGGCGGCCGGTGCCAGCGACGTGATCGGCAACGCCCAGATCGTCGACACCCTTGACGAAGCGCTGGCCGGTTGCAGCCTCGTTGTCGGCACGAGCGCACGTTCACGCACGCTGCCGTGGCCGATGCTGGATCCGCGCGAATGCGGCCTGAAAAGCGTCTCAGAAGCGGAGCAGGCACCGGTTGCGCTGGTGTTTGGCCGCGAGCGCGTTGGCCTGACCAACGACGAGCTGCAGAAGTGCCACTATCACGTTGCCATCGCGGCGAACCCGGAATACAGCTCGCTGAACCTGGCGATGGCGGTGCAGGTTATCGCCTATGAAGTGCGTATGGCGTGGCTGGCGACGCAGGAGAAACCGGTCGAACCGAAAGAAGAGACGGCCTACCCTCTGGTGGACGACCTTGAGCGCTTCTACGGTCACCTGGAGCAGACGCTGCTCTCAACCGGCTTTATCCGTGAAGGCCACCCGGGCCAGGTAATGAACAAGCTGCGCCGTATGTTTACCCGTGCGCGCCCGGAAAGCCAGGAGCTGAACATCCTGCGCGGAATTCTGGCGTCGATTGAGCAGAAGAATAAGGAATAGTGCCGGTTTGTTTTCTCCCTCTCCCCGTGGGAGAGGGCCGGGGTGAGGGCATCAGGCCGCACCCAGGTAAAACGGCACGGAAGGTTAAATACCTGACTAAAACAGTCAAGTAAATAGTTGACCATTTTAGTCAGGAATGTCAGACTTGGCCCTGCTATGCAATACCCCATTTTACTATAAAAAACCCCGGGCAGGGGCGAGTTTGAGGTTAAGTAAGACATGAGACTGACATCTAAAGGGCGTTATGCCGTGACCGCGATGCTGGACGTTGCGCTCAACTCCGAAGCGGGCCCGGTTCCGTTGGCTGATATTTCTGAACGACAAGGGATCTCCCTCTCTTATCTGGAACAGCTGTTCTCCAGACTGCGTAAAAATGGACTGGTTTCCAGCGTTCGTGGCCCAGGCGGCGGTTATCTGCTGGGTAAAGACGCGGGCAGTATTGCAGTTGGTGAAGTGATTAGCGCAGTTGACGAATCCGTTGACGCGACCCGTTGCCAGGGCAAAGGCGGCTGCCAGGGCGGCGACAAATGCCTGACCCACGCGCTGTGGCGCGATCTGAGCGACCGTCTCACCGGCTTCCTGAACAACATCACCCTGGGTGAACTGGTCAATAACCAGGAAGTTCTGGATGTCTCGGGTCGTCAGCACGGTCAGGATTCCCAACGCAGCACCCGCGCGCAGGACGCTATCGACGTCAAACTGCGCGCGTAATAAAACGATAAAGATTTCAGAATCAGGCCGGGACGGTCACGTCCCGCGTACTCGGTCGTACATCCAGCCGGTTGCCTGATTCCTTGCATTGAAGCGATGTACGGAGTTTAAAGAGCAATGAAATTACCGATTTATCTCGATTACTCCGCAACCACGCCGGTGGACCCGCGTGTTGCCGAGAAAATGATGCAGTGTCTGACCCTGGACGGAAACTTTGGTAACCCAGCTTCCCGTTCACACCGTTTTGGCTGGCATGCTGAAGAGGCGGTTGATATCGCCCGTAATCAGATTGCTGACCTGGTGGGCGCCGACCCGCGTGAGATTGTTTTCACCTCCGGTGCGACCGAATCCGACAACCTGGCGATCAAAGGTGCAGCCAACTTTTATCAGAAAAAAGGCAAGCACATCATCACCAGCAAAACCGAACACAAAGCCGTGCTGGACACCTGCCGTCAGCTGGAGCGCGAAGGGTACGAAGTGACCTATCTCGCGCCACAGAGCAACGGTATTATTGACCTCAAAGAGCTCGAAGCGGCCATGCGTGATGACACCATTCTGGTTTCCATCATGCACGTCAACAACGAAATCGGCGTGGTACAAGACATCGCGACCATCGGCGAAATGTGCCGCGCGCGCGGTATCATCTACCACGTGGATGCGACCCAGAGCGTGGGCAAACTGCCTATCGACCTGAGCCAGCTGAAAGTGGATCTGATGTCCTTCTCCGGCCACAAAATCTATGGCCCGAAAGGCATCGGCGCGCTGTATGTTCGTCGTAAACCGCGTATCCGCATCGAAGCACAGATGCATGGTGGCGGTCACGAGCGCGGCATGCGTTCCGGTACGCTGCCTGTTCACCAGATCGTGGGCATGGGCGAAGCTTACCGCATTGCAAAAGAAGAGATGGAAACCGAGATGGCGCGCCTGCGCACGCTGCGTAACCGTCTGTGGGACGGCGTGAAGGATATGGAAGAAGTGTATCTGAACGGCGATCTCGAGCAGGGCGCTCCGAACATCCTCAACGTCAGCTTCAACTATGTTGAAGGCGAATCGCTGATCATGGCCCTGAAAGACCTGGCGGTTTCTTCCGGTTCTGCCTGTACGTCTGCAAGCCTCGAGCCATCCTACGTGCTGCGCGCGCTGGGTATGACTGACGAGCTGGCACACAGCTCTATCCGTTTCTCTTTAGGTCGTTTCACTACCGAAGAAGAGATTGACTACACCATCAAGCTGGTTCGCAACTCCATCGGCCGTCTGCGCGACCTTTCTCCACTGTGGGAAATGTTTAAGCAGGGCGTGGATCTGAACAGCATTGAATGGTCACATCACTAATCGGTACATAAGGAGAATTCAATCATGGCATACAGCGAAAAAGTCATCGATCATTACGAAAACCCGCGCAACGTTGGCTCTTTTGACAACAGCGACGAATCTGTCGGTAGCGGCATGGTTGGCGCACCGGCGTGTGGCGACGTGATGAAGTTGCAGATTAAAGTCAACAATGAAGGTATCATTGAAGACGCGCGCTTCAAGACCTACGGCTGCGGTTCTGCTATCGCGTCCAGCTCCCTGGTCACCGAATGGGTGAAGGGCAAGTCTCTGGACGAAGCACAGGCAATCAAGAACACGGATATTGCTGAAGAACTCGAACTGCCACCGGTGAAAATTCACTGTTCAATTCTGGCAGAAGACGCGATCAAAGCCGCCATTGCGGATTACAAAAGCAAACGTGAAGCAAAATAATTGAGGTTTGAGTATGTCGATTACCCTTAGCGACAGCGCTGCCGCGCGAGTAAGCTCTTTTCTGGCGAACCGTGGTAAAGGCTTTGGCCTGCGACTGGGCGTACGTACCTCCGGCTGTTCTGGTATGGCTTACGTACTGGAGTTTGTTGATGAACCGGCGTCTGACGACACCGTGTTTGAAGACAAGGGCGTGAAGGTGGTGGTCGATGGCAAAAGCCTGCAATTCCTCAACGGCACTCAGCTGGACTTCGTTAAAGAAGGCCTGAACGAAGGGTTCAAATTCACGAACCCGAACGTCAAAGACGAGTGTGGTTGCGGCGAAAGCTTCCACGTTTAACCGCGTTCCGCTGTTATACCGATTAATTCGTGTTGCAGAAAGGCGGCAAGCGAGTGAATCCCCAGGAGCTTACTTAAGTAAGTGACTGGGGGGAACGAGCGCAGACAACGCATCTGCAGCGCGAAGTAAGAAGGTATAACCCCACCGTGGCTCTGCTGCGCGTGGGGTTTCTTCTAACAGGCTACCCCTGAGATTGTTATGGATTACTTCACTCTCTTCGGACTACCCGCTCAATACCCGATTGATCTGCAGGCGCTGACGATCCGCTTTCAGGATCTGCAGCGTCAGTATCACCCGGATAAATTCGCCAGTGGTACTCAGGCAGAACAGCTGGCTGCGGTATCGCACTCTGCGACCATCAACCAGGCCTGGCAGACGCTGCGTCATCCGCTGAGCCGTGCCGAGTACCTACTCTCGCTCCACGGTTTCGATCTGGCGAGCGAACAGCATACCGTGCGCGACACCGCGTTTCTGATGGAACAGCTGGAACTTCGCGAAGAGCTGGATGAGATTGAACAGGCCAAAGACGAAGCGCGTCTGGAAAGCTTCATCACGCGCGTGAAGGGCATGTTCGATACCCGCCATCAGCAGATGGTGGAGCAACTGAACAACGAGACCTGGGACGTGGCGGCAGATACTGTGCGCAAACTCCGTTTTCTCGATAAACTGCGAAGCAGTGCTGAACAACTCGAAGAAAAGCTGCTCGATTTTTAAATTTCGGAAGCAATTATGGCCTTATTACAAATTAGTGAGCCTGGCTTAAGTGCCGCACCGCACCAGCGTCGTCTGGCGGTGGGTATTGACCTCGGCACCACCAATTCCCTCGTGGCGACCGTGCGCAGCGGCCAGGCGGAAACGCTGGCCGACGAGCAGGGCCGCCATCTGCTGCCTTCCGTGGTCCACTACCAGCAGCAGGGTCACGCGGTCGGCTATGACGCCCGCGCCAACGCCGCGCGCGATCCGGCCAACACCATCAGCTCCGTAAAGCGCATGATGGGCCGCTCGCTGGCCGATATTCAGACCCGCTATCCGCATCTGCCGTATCAGCTGCAGGCCAGTGAAAACGGCCTGCCGATGATCGCAACCGCGGCCGGTCTGCTGAACCCGATTCGCGTGTCCTCCGACATCCTCAAAGCGCTGGCGGCGCGCGCGACGGCGACGCTCGGCGGCGATTTAGACGGCGTGGTGATTACCGTTCCTGCCTATTTTGACGATGCACAGCGTCAGGGCACCAAAGACGCCGCGCGTCTGGCGGGCCTGCACGTGCTGCGCCTGCTGAACGAACCGACGGCGGCGGCGATTGCCTACGGCCTCGACTCCGGTCAGGAAGGGGTCATTGCGGTTTACGATCTCGGCGGCGGTACCTTTGATATCTCGATCCTGCGCTTAAGCCGCGGGGTGTTTGAAGTGCTGGCGACCGGCGGGGATTCCGCGCTGGGCGGCGATGACTTCGACCATCTGCTGGCTGACTACATTCGCGAGCAGGCGGGCATCAGCGATCGCAGCGATGCGCGCGTTCAGCGTGAGCTGCTGGATGCGGCTATCGATGCCAAAATCGCCCTGAGCGATGCGCAGACAGTCACTGTTAACGTTGCAGGCTGGCAGGGTGACATCACCCGCGACAAGTTCGACGACCTGATTGCCCCGCTGGTGAAACGCACCCTGCTGGCCTGCCGTCGCGCATTGAAAGATGCGGGCGTTGAGGCAAACGAGGTGCTGGAAGTCGTCATGGTGGGCGGCTCGACCCGCGTGCCGCTGGTGCGCGAGCGCGTGGGCGAATTCTTTGGCCGCACGCCGCTGACCTCCATCGACCCGGATAAAGTGGTTGCCGTAGGCGCTGCAATCCAGGCCGATATTCTGGTCGGCAACAAACCGGACAGCGAAATGCTGCTGCTTGACGTCATTCCGCTGTCGCTGGGGTTAGAAACCATGGGCGGCCTGGTGGAGAAAGTGATCCCGCGTAACACCACCATTCCGGTGGCGCGCGCGCAGGAGTTCACCACCTTCAAAGACGGCCAGACCGCGATGTCCATCCACGTGATGCAGGGCGAACGCGAGCTGGTGCAGGACTGCCGCTCTCTGGCGCGCTTTGCGCTGCGCGGTATTCCGGCGCTGCCTGCAGGCGGGGCGCATATTCGCGTTACCTTCCAGGTGGATGCGGACGGCCTGCTGAGCGTCACGGCGATGGAAAAATCCACCGGCGTGGAATCGTCCATTCAGGTGAAGCCGTCCTACGGCCTGACCGATGGCGAAATCGCCTCCATGATTCAGGACTCAATGAGCTACGCCGAGCAGGATGTGAAGGCGCGTATGCTGGCTGAACAGAAAGTTGAAGCCGCCCGCGTGCTGGAAAGCCTGAACGGCGCGCTTGCTGCCGATGCCGCGCTGTTAAGCGCCGCTGAGCGTCAGGTGATTGACGATGCTGCCGCGCACTTAAGCGCTGTCGCAGTAGGCGATGACGCTGACGCAATAGAAGAAGCCATTAAAAACGTTGATAAACAAACCCAGGACTTTGCTGCTCGCCGCATGGACAAATCTGTCCGCGTCGCGCTGAAAGGCCAGTCCGTGGACGAGGTTTAATATGCCAAAGATTGTAATTTTGCCTCATGCGGACCTCTGTCCGGATGGCGCTGTTCTGGAAGCGAAGACCGGTGAAACCATTCTCGATGTTGCCCTGCGTGCAGGTATCGAAGTGGAACATGCCTGTGAGAAATCCTGTGCCTGCACCACCTGCCACTGCATCGTGCGTGAAGGTTTCGACTCTCTCGCCGAGAGCACCGAAGACGAAGACGACATGCTGGATAAAGCATGGGGTCTGGAGCCAGACAGCCGCCTGAGCTGCCAGGCCACGGTGACCGATGAAGATCTGGTCGTGGAATTCCCACGCTACACCATCAACCACGCACGCGAGCATTGATATGGGACTGAAGTGGACAGACAGCCGTGAAATCGGCGAAGCGCTCTACGACGCGAACCCGGATCTCGATCCGAAGACCGTACGATTCACCGACATGCACCAGTGGATCTGCGATTTAGAGGATTTCGACGACGATCCAAACGCATCCAATGAAAAAATTCTGGAGGCGATTCTGTTAGTCTGGTTAGATGAAGCAGAATAAATAACATAACGGGCTGCCTTCAGGCGGCCCGTTTGCTAGTTGCTAATAAGGAAAAATAAAATGACCGAAGCGATGAAGATTACGCTCTCGAATCAGCCTGCCGACGCACGCTGGGGCGAGAAAGCCACCTACAGCATTAATAACGACGGCATTACCCTGCACCTGACCGGCAAAGATGATACCGGCCTGATCCAGCGCGCCGCCCGTAAAATTGACGGTCTGGGCATTAAGCATGTCTCCCTGGAAGGCGAAGGCTGGGACACCGACCGCAGCTGGGCATTCTGGGCGGGCTATAAGGGCCCGAAAGGCACCCGCAAAATTGAGTGGGCAAACCTCGATGCCGCCGGTCAGAAAGAGCTGGAAAGCCGCCTGCAAATTATCGACTGGGTACGCGACACCATCAACGCCCCGGCTGAAGAGCTCGGTCCGGAGCAGCTGGCGCAGCGCGCCGTTGACCTGCTGTGCGGTGTGGCGGGCGACAAAATGTCCTACCGCATCACCAAAGGTGAAGACCTGCGCGAGCAGAATTACATGGGTATCCACACCGTGGGCCGTGGTTCTGAGCGTCCTCCGGTCCTGCTGGCGCTGGATTACAACCCAACCGGCGATAAAGCGGCACCGGTCTTTGCCTGCCTGGTGGGTAAAGGCATCACCTTCGATACCGGCGGCTACAGCCTGAAGCAGAGCGCGTTCATGGACTCCATGAAGTCTGACATGGGCGGCGCGGCAACCATCACCGGCGCGCTGGCGTTTGCCATCACTCGCGGTCTGAACAAGCGCGTGAAGCTGTATCTCTGCTGCGCGGACAACATGGTGAGCGGTAACGCCTTCAAGCTGGGCGACATCATTCGCTACCGCAACGGCAAAAACGTCGAAGTGATGAACACCGACGCCGAAGGCCGTCTGGTGCTGGCCGATGGCCTGATCGACGCCTCTGCCCAGAAGCCGGAGCTGATTATCGACATGGCGACCCTCACCGGCGCGGCGAAAACGGCGCTGGGCAACGACTACCATGCGCTGTTCAGCTTCGACGACAAGCTGGCCGCTCGCCTGCTGGCAAGCGCCGCTGCGGAAAACGAGCCGTTCTGGCGTCTGCCGCTGGCCGAGTTCCACCGCAGCCAGCTGCCGTCCAACTTTGCCGAGCTGAACAACACCGCGAGCGCGGCGTACCCGGCGGGTGCAAGCACCGCAGCAGGCTTCCTGTCCCACTTCGTTGAGAATTATCACGAAGGCTGGCTGCACATCGACTGCTCCGCAACGTACCGTAAAGCGGCGGTTGAGCAGTGGTCCGCGGGCGCGACCGGTCTGGGCGTGCGTACCGTGGCGAACCTGCTGACGGCTGAGTAATCTTTTTCGCCGGGTGGCGCTGCGCTTGCGCGGGGCTACGGTGTCATCGTATTGCCCGGCGGCGCTGCGCTTGCACGGGCCTACGGTTTTGTAGGCCGGGTAAGCGAAGCGCCACCCGGCGTTTTTTGAAGTAGCGAAACTATGTCAGAAACCAAAAACGAATTAGAAACCCTGCTGGAGCAGGCGGCGACCGAGCCCGCCCACCGTCCGGCATTTTTCCGCACGCTGCTGGAATCCACCGTCTGGGTGCCGGGCACCGCGGCGGAAGGTGAGCAGGTTGTCGAAGACAGCGCGCTGGATCTGCTGCACTGGGAGAAAGACGACGGCACCTCGGTGATCCCATTTTTCACCTCGCTGGAAGCCCTGCAGGAAGCGGTAGAAGACGAACAGGCGTTCGTCGTAATGCCGGTGCGTACTCTGTTTGAAATGACGCTAGGCCAGACGCTGTTCCTCAACGCTAAATTGCCAACCGGGAAAGAGTTCACGCCGCGCGAAATCAGCCACCTGATGGGTGAAGAGGGCAACCCGCTCAGCACCCAGGAGGTGCTGGAAGGGGGCGAAACGCTGCTGCTCTCTGAAGTGGCCGAGCCGCCCGCGCAGATGATCGATTCCCTGACCACGCTGTTTAAAACGCTCAAGCCCGTCAGGCGTGCGTTTCTCTGCTCCATTAAAGAGCGCGCGGACGAACATCCGGTACTGCTGATTGGTATTGAGGCGGACGGCGATATCGAGGATATCATCCAGGCGGCGGGAAGCGTGGCGACCGACACGCTGCCGGGCGATGAGCCGATTGATATCTGCCAGGTGAAAAACGGTGAGAAGGGCATCAGCCACTTTATTACCGAGCATATCACCCCGTTCTACGAGCGTCGCTGGGGCGGCTTCCTGCGCGATCTCAAAACTAACCGCATCATCTGATTACGGCGGGGTGAATATCACCCCGTTGCTTCCAGCAGCAGTAAATCCATCAGCAGCACCAGATTCGACTCAAACGACGTCACCCCTGCGGCTTCGGCGGCGAAGTGTACCGCTTCGTCATAGAGGGCAAAATGCACGTCCGCCATCCCCGCCAGCGTGTTGGCCGAGGCGCGGGTAAACGCGACGATCGTCATGCCGACGTTTTTGGCGATGCGCGCTTTATCCAGCACCTGTTCCGTTTCGCCGCTGCGCGAGACGGCAATAAACACCTGATAGCGGGCAGCGTTGCTGAGGAAAATATTCCGGCTGTCCCCCGGCCCGGAGATAAACGCCGTTTTGCCCAGCACCTGCAGCTTCTTGGTCAGGTACTCCGCAAACAGATAGGAAAACCCGGCGCCGTAGAGAAAGAAGCTCTCTTTCTGGCGCAGCAGGTCGGCAAACTGCTGGCGCTTCTCCTGCGTGACCCACTGGAAGGTGTGCTGATAGTTGGCGATAAACTGATTAAACAGCGCCGGGAGTTCTGGAAGGGAGGGAGCCTGGGCGGCAATATGCGGCGTGTCGGAGAGCAGCTGCTTACAGTGCCAGATAAACTCGCTAAAGCCGCTGAATCCCAGCTTCTGGCACAGCCGCATGATGGTGGCGGTAGAAACAAACGTCGCCTGCGCGAGCTCTCGCACCGTGATGTTGCCCACCAGCAGCGGATGCTCCGTGAGGTGGGCGAGGACGCGATACTCCGCGCGGGTCAGCGATGCCCCGCGCGTTAACAGCGTGGCCAGGCGGTTATCCATTATTTCGCGGGTTCGACAGGCAGATCGTCTCGCGCACCCCATTCGCTCCAGGCGCCGTCGTAAAGCGTGACGTCGTTTACGCCGAGCGTGGCGAGCGCCAGGATCGCCACGCAGGCCGTGACGCCGGAGCCGCAGCTGGCAATAATCGGACGATGTAAATCCATGCCTGCGCGGTCAAAAATGGCGCGCAGCTCGTCGGTGGTTTTCAGCTCGCCCTCAAACACCAGGTCCCCCCACGGCACGTTCAGCGCGCCCGGAATATGTCCGCGCTTCAGCCCCGGACGCGGTTCATCCGCTTCGGCATTGAAGCGCGGAGCAGGACGGGCATCGACGATTTGCGCTGTTTTTTCATGGCTCACGACCAGCACGTCGGTCAGGCGTTTCACCACGTGCGCGTCGAACGTGGCATCAAATTCGCCTTCCGGCAGCGTCACGTCGCCCTGCTGAAGGGGCAGCTCGTCGCGCTTCCAGCCCGCCAGCCCGCCCGCCAGAATCGAGACTTTTTCCACGCCGAAGTTCTTCAGCATCCACCACGCGCGCGGTGCGGAGAAGAGGTTACCTTCATCATAGACAACGAGGTGTTTGTCTTTGCTGACGCCCAGCTCGCGCATTGCCACGGAAAATGCTTCCGGGCGCGGCAGCATGTGCGGCAGAGGGGAGGTGTGATCGGAGAGGGCTTCAATATCAAAAAATACCGCGCCAGGCAGGTGACCTGCGCGGTATTCAGCGGGAACATCGCGATGCTCTTGCCCAGGAGGGGCCATACGCGCGTCAATAATCTGAACTTCCGGATCGTCGCCGTGCTCAATCAGCCAGTCGGCGGCGACAAAATATGAGGTGGACATGGGTTGCCTCCATTCTTTTCCGTAAAAAAGGATTGTCGGTGTTTTTTCTGACACCGACAAGCAAACCACGTTCAACTCGCGAGCAAGCCCCTATTTTTTCACCGTTTCGCCGTCCTGCCAGGCTTTTTGCAGCGCGGGCCAGTAGTCGCGGTTGGCCTCGATCATCTCATCCAGAATCGCTTTTGCATGTTCCATGGTCGGCACGGTGCGGTTGAGGGTGAACGCCTGCAGGGCTTTCTCATAGCTGCCCTCAATGGTCGCCTCCACCAGCAGCTGTTCAGAGGCGAGCTGCTGTTGCAAAAGGGTCTGATGGAACAGCGGCACCTGACCGATGCGAATCGGTTCCGGGCCTTCGGAGGTGATATACGCGGGCACTTCCACCACGGCATCGTAAGGCAGGTTGGTAATCGCGCCGCGGTTCTCCACCATCACCAGATGGCGGCTCCGCAGGTTAAAGGCCAGCGAGCAGGCGACATCGACGATAAACTCGCCGTGCACGCCCACGTGGAAGGCATCCGGCAGGATCCCGGTGCGCTTATATTCTTCGGCTGCGGCGAACAGCTTTTTCTCACGCCCGTCCATCACTTCATTGGCGCGGGTATAGTCCGGGTTCTGATGCTCCACAATCTGGTTCGGCATCAGGTAGTACTGCAGATACGGGTTCGGCAGATACTCCGGGAAGTTGTCCATGATTGGCTTAATGTTGCGCCAGGTTCTTACCCACGAAGGATCCGAGTGCTGCGGGTCGGTTTTGGCCGCATCTTCCGTCAGCAGGCCAAACTTCGCGATATGCTTACGCAGCTCCGGCAGCTTGTCTTTGCCGTCCACCAGTACGCGGGTAAACCAGCCGAAGTGGTTCAGACCGAAGTAGTCGACTTCGAGCTTGTGTCGATCGACTCCCAGAATCGCCCCCATATTGCGCATCGCGGCCACCGGCATATCGCAGATGTTCAGCACCCGCGCATTTGGCCGCAGGCGGCGCACGCCCTCCGCGACGATCGCCGCCGGGTTGGAGTAGTTCACGATCCAGGCTTTTTCATGCGCGTAGCGATCGACCAGATCGATAAGCTCCACCATCGGCAGGATCGTGCGCAGGCCGTAGGCCAGGCCGCCGGGTCCGCAGGTCTCCTGGCCGACCACGCCGTGACGCAGCGGGATCTTCTCGTCCTGCTCGCGCATCCTGTACTGGCCGACGCGCATCTGGGCGAAGACAAAATGCGCGCCGCTAAAGGCCACTTCCGGGTCACTGGTGACGGTAAATTTGATGCTCTGACTGTGGTCGCGAATGACCTTCTCTACGACGGGCGCAATGGTGTTCTGACGCGCCTCGTCGATGTCATAAAGGCGAATTTCGGCCAGCGGGAAATCCTGCAGGCGCACCATCAGGCTTTTCACAATACCCGGCGTGTAGGTGCTACCGCCGCCGGCGATCGACAGAGTGAATGGGGGTGTAAACATCTTTAGCTCCTTTCAGAGAAACGTCTCAACGGCTTCTCGCATTTTTTTGACGTGCAGCCCGTAGACCACCTGAACGTTGTTACCTTGTTTGATTATCCCTTTCGCGCCGGTCGCCTTCAGGCGCGGCTCGTCGATGATGTCGACGTCCTTCACCGTGACGCGTAAGCGGGTGTAGCAGTTATCCACCACTTCAATGTTTTCCCGGCCGCCCAGCCCCACCACGATGGATTCGCCCAGCCCGTCGTTATTGCCTTTGGCCTGGTACTCCTGCTTGCTGTAGAGGCGCGTCTCCTTATCGTCATCCTCACGGCCTGGCGTCTTCATGTTGAAGCGCAGGATCAGGAAGCGGAACACCACGAAGTAGAGGGCAAACATGATCAGCCCGACCACGATGTACATCGGCCAGTTGGACTTCTCCGTGCCGAGCGGCAGGTTGTAAAGGATGAAGTCAATAATCCCGTTGGCGCCGATGGCGTGAACGCCCAGCAGCGAGAACAGCATCATGCCGATGCCGGTCAGCACCGCGTGCACCACGAAGAGCAGCGGGGCGACGAACAGGAAGGAGAACTCAATCGGCTCGGTCACGCCGACCAGCAGCGAGGTCAGCGCCGCCGGGATCAGAATGGCTTTCGCAATCGCTTTACGCTCCGGCTTTGCGGTCATATACATCGCCAGCGCGGCGGCAGGCAGGCCGAACATCTTGCTGATGCCGCGCGCGTCCCACACTACGGTGCTGCTGAGCTGCTTCACGTCCGGGCAGGCCATCTCGGCGAAGTAGATATTGCGCGCGCCCTGATAGGTTGCGCCGCACACCTCCTGCGTGCCGCCCAGCTCGGTATAGAGGAACGGCGTATAAACCAGATGGTGCAGGCCGGTGGGGACCAGAATGCGTTCCAGGAAACCGTAGATTGCCACGCCAAACGGCCCGGAGCCTTTGATGGCCAGCGCCAGGGCGCTAATGCCGTGCTGGGCAAACGGCCACAGTTCACTCATCACCACGCCGAGCAGCATGGAGACGGGGAGCATGACGATGGCGACAAAGCAGTGGCCGGAGTAAATCGCCATCGCGCCGTTAAACTGTACGCCGGAGTATTTGTTGTACAGATAGCCTGAGAGCGCCCCGGTCAGGATCCCGGCAAAGACACCCATCTCCAGCACCTGCATGCCCAGCACCATGGTTTGCCCGGCCGCTTTCATCTGGGCAGCTGGCGCCAGCGCGCCCTGCAGCTGTAGCGTGACGTTCATGGCGTTGATGAACACGATAAAGGTCACCAGGCCAATCAGCGCGGCATAGCCTTTATCACGCGTCGCCAGACCAATCGGGATCCCGACGGCAAACACCAGCGCCAGGTTCACCAGCACCGACACGGCAGATTTCGCGATAAGCTGACCAATGTGCTGAATCAGGGGATGGCCAAGAAACGGCAGGTATTCAGCGAGGTTACCGTTACCCAGCACGTTACCAAAGGCGATAAACAGACCGACGATCGGTAAGATAAGTACCGGTCCGTACAATGATTTTCCGAAATTTTGTAGGGCGTTCACGGCTCGTTTCATGGCTTTCTCTCTTTTTGAACCGCGCACTCGGGGTGCGTCATGGTCATAAAACTAGCAGTCTTCAGGCGTGCTTATCCAGCTATCTTCTTGTTTTAAAAACAAATGACGTGAAAGGTAACATGTGACGTTATGCGCTGTGATCGCGGTTCCATCACGGCGTAGCGGCGTGATGTCATTCTGCGAGGCGCTTTCCAGATTCTAAAATTGGACTTTTTGAATTAATGAAACTTGCGGATAATACTTATCCGGACGACGACCAACAGGCTCCATGGGCCAGGGACAAAGGATGAAACCGTTTCGCTTAGCCGCGCTCTCTCTTGCGCTGCTTACCACGTTTACGCTTGTCGGCTGCGATAACAGCGACGACAAATCTCAGGCTGCGGCTCCCGCGGCATCCACCGCATCAACACCGAAAGCCGCGGAAAAGCCCAATGCTGAAACGCTGACTAAGCTGGCCGCCCAAAGTCAGGGAAAAGCGCTGACGCTGCTGGATACCTCAGAAGTTCAGCTCGACGGTGCCGCCACGCTGGTGCTGACCTTTTCTGTTCCGCTGAATCCCGATCAGGATTTCGCGAAAACCGTGCATGTCGTGGACAAGAAAAGCGGCAAGGTTGATGGGGCGTGGGAACTTGCGCCTAACCTGAAAGAGCTTCGCCTGCGCCATCTGGAGCCTAACCGCAATCTGGTCGTCACCGTTGAACGCGATCTGCAGGCGCTGAACAAGGCGACGTTTGGCATTGATTATGAAAAAGCCCTGACCACCCGGGACGTTGAACCCACCGTTGGTTTTGCCAGCCGCGGCTCGCTGCTGCCGGGCAAAGTGGTGGAAGGTCTGCCGGTGATGGCGCTCAACGTCAACAATGTTGATGTCAACTTTTACCGCGTGAAGCCTGAATCGCTGGCTTCCCTTGTCAGCCAGTGGGAGTACCGTAACTCGCTGACCAACTGGGAGTCCGATAACCTGCTGAAGATGGCGGAGCTGGTTTACACCGGTCGATTCGATCTTAATCCGGCGCGCAATACGCGCGAAAAATTGCTGTTGCCCCTGAAGGATATTAAACCGCTCCAGCAGTCTGGCGTTTATATCGCGGTCATGAACCAGGCAGGGCACTACAACTACAGCAACGCCGCGACGCTCTTTACCTTAAGCGATATTGGACTGTCCGCTCACCGTTATCACAACCGCCTGGACATCTTCACCCAGAGCCTGGAAAACGGTGCGGCGCAGTCCGGCGTGACCGTTACCCTGCTGAATGACAAAGGCCAGACGCTTGCCGAAGCAAACAGCGATGCTGACGGCCATGCGAAGCTTGAAACCGACAAAGAGGCCGCGCTGATCCTGGCCAGTAAAGATGGCCAGACCACGCTGCTTGACCTCAAGCTACCGGCACTCGACCTGGCGGAGTTTGATATCGCGGGGAGCCCGGGCTACAGCAAGCAATTCTTTATGTTTGGCCCACGCGATCTCTACCGCCCGGGTGAAACGGTGATCCTCAACGGTCTCCTGCGCGACAGTGACGGTAAGCCACTTCCGGATCAGCCTGTGAAGCTTGACGTGCTGCGTCCGGATGGACAGGTCGCGCGTACGATTGTCGTCAAGCCAGAGAACGGACTCTATCGCTTTAACTATCCGCTGGACAGCGGAGCGCAGACCGGTATGTGGCATATCCGCGCCAACACGGGCGATAACCTGCAGCGCCTGTGGGACTTCCACATCGAAGACTTCATGCCAGAGCGTATGGCGCTCAACCTGAGCGGACAAAAAACGCCGGTTTCACCGCAGGATAACGTGGACTTTAACGTGGTGGGTTATTACCTGTATGGCGCCCCGGCCAACGGTAATTCTCTGCAGGGCCAGCTTTTCCTGCGTCCGCTGCGTGACGCGGTGGCTGCGCTGCCGGGTTTCCAGTTTGGCGATATCGCCGAGGAGAACCTGAGCCGCAGTCTGGATGAAGTTCAGCTTACGCTTGATGAGCAGGGGCGTGGACAGGTTTCTACCGAAAGCCAGTGGAAAGAGGTGCATTCTCCGCTGCAGCTGATCCTGCAGGCCAGCCTGCTGGAGTCCGGCGGCCGTCCGGTGACGCGTCGCGCTGAGCAGGCCATCTGGCCAGCGGCTGAGCTGCCGGGTATTCGCCCTCAGTTCGCCAGCAAGGCCGTTTACGACTACCGCACCGATACCACCGTCAACCAGCCGATTGTTGACGAGAACGGCAACGCCAGCTTCGATATCGTTTACGCCGATGCCAGCGGCGCGAAAAAAGCGGTGTCCGGTTTGCAGGTTCGCCTGATCCGCGAGCGCCGTGACTACTTCTGGAACTGGTCTGAGAGCGAAGGCTGGCAGTCTCAGTTCGATCAGAAAGACCTGGTTGAAGGCGAGCAGGAGCTGACCCTCAAGGCCGACGAGACGGGTAAAGTCACCTTCCCGGTGGAGTGGGGCTCATATCGTCTGGAGGTTAAAGCGCCTGATGAGATGGTCAGCAGCGTGCGCTTCTGGGCAGGGTATAGCTGGCAGGATAACAGCGACGGCACCGGGGCCGCGCGCCCTGACCGCGTGACGCTGAAGCTGGATAAACCCGCCTATCAGCCTGGCGACACCATCAACCTGCACATTGCAGCGCCGGCCGCAGGTAAGGGCTATGCGATGATCGAGTCCAGCGAAGGGCCGCTGTGGTGGAAAGAGATCGACGTACCGGCAAACGGGCTCGATCTCGCTATCCCGGTCGACAAGGCCTGGAAACGTCACGATCTCTACCTGAGCACGCTGGTAGTACGTCCTGGAGATAAATCCAAATCCGCCACCCCGAAGCGCGCGGTCGGCCTGCTGCATCTGCCGATGGGCGACGAAAATCGCCGCCTGAATATTGCGCTCGATAACCCGCAGAAGATGCGTCCAAACCAGACGCTCTCGGTGAAGGTGAAAGCCAGCGTTAAAGAGGGGGCGGTGCCGCAGAAAGTGAACGTGCTGGTCTCGGCGGTGGACAGCGGCGTGCTGAACATTACCGATTACGTTACGCCCGATCCGTGGCAGGCTTTCTTCGGCCAGAAGCGCTACGGCGCGGATATCTACGATATCTACGGCCAGGTCATTGAAGGGCAGGGCCGCCTGGCCGCGCTGCGCTTTGGTGGTGACGGTGATGAGCTGAAGCGCGGCGGCAAACCGCCGGTGAACCACGTCACCATTATTGCCCAGCAGGCACAGCCGGTAACGCTGGATGCCAACGGAGAAGGCACGATTACGCTGCCGATTGGGGATTTCAACGGCGAGCTGCGTCTGATGGCGCAGGCCTGGACGGAAGACGATTTCGGCAGCAGTGAAAGCAAGGTTGTGGTGGCCGCGCCGGTCATTACCGAGCTTAATACGCCGCGCTTCCTGGCAAGCGGAGACACCTCTCGGCTGACGCTGGATATCACCAACCTGACCGACAAGCCGCAAACGCTGAACGTCGCCCTGACCGCAACCGGCAAACTGTCTCTGGAGGGCGCACAGCCGCAGCCGGTTCAGCTGTCTCCTGGCGCGCGGAGCACCCTGTTTATTCCGGTGCGTGCGCTGGAAGGTTATGGTGACGGTGAGGTTACCGCGCAGGTGACCGGTCTGCAGCTTCCGGGCGAGACTTTCGCACCGCAGCAAAAGAGCTGGAAAATCGGCGTGCGTCCGGCGTTCCCGGCGCAGACGGTGAATACCGGTGCCATGCTGAACCCCGGCGAGTCCTGGACCGCACCGGCGCAGCACAGCAACGGTATCTCTCCTGCCACCCTGCAGGGACAACTGCTGCTGAGCGGTAAACCACCGCTCAACCTGGCGCGCTATATTCGCGAGCTGCAGGCGTATCCGTATGGCTGCCTGGAGCAGACCACCAGTGGCCTGTTCCCGTCGCTCTACACCAACGCGGCGCAGCTTGCTGCACTTGGCATCAAGGGCGACTCCGATGACAAGCGCCGTGCAGCGATTGATATTGGCATCTCCCGTCTGCTGCAGATGCAGCGTGAAGACGGCGGTTTTGCGCTGTGGGATAAAAACGGTCCGGAAGAGTACTGGCTGACGGCCTACGTGACCGACTTCCTGGTGCGCGCGGGCGAGCAGGGTTATAGCGTACCTGCCGATGCAGTGAATAACGCCAATAGCCGCCTGCTGCACTATCTGCAGGATCCGGGCATGATGTCCATTCGCTACAGTGACGATACTCAGGCCAGCAAGTTCGCCGTGCAGGCCTATGCCGCGCTGGTGCTGGCCCGTCAGCAGAAAGCGCCGCTGGGCGCGCTGCGTGAAATCTGGGATCGCCACGGGCAGGCGGCTTCCGGGCTGCCGCTGATGCAGCTGGGCATGGCGCTCAAACTGATGGGCGATGCGCCGCGCAGCCAGCAGGCGCTGGATCTGGCGCTCAAAACGCCGCGTAACGACAGCAAAACCTGGATGGCCGATTACGGCAGCACGCTTCGCGATAACGCGCTGATGCTCTCCCTTCTGGAGGAGTACAAGCTGCTGCCGGATGCGCAGAATACGCTGCTGAATGCGCTGTCTGAAGAGGCCTTCAGCCAGCGCTGGCTGTCAACGCAGGAGAGCAATGCGCTGTTCCTGGCAGGACGTTCGCTGCAAACCTTGTCCGGCACATGGCAGGCGAAAACGTCTCTGTCTGAGACCGCATCAGGCGGCGATAAGTCACTGGTACAAAACGTGAGCGGCGACCAGCTTGGCGCGCTGCAGGTCACTAATACCGGAACGACACCGCTGTGGGTGCGTCTGGACAGCACCGGCTATCCGGAATATGCCCCTCAGCCGAGCTCGAACGTGCTGCAGGTTGAACGTCATATCCTGGCAACCGACGGCAGCAGTAAATCGCTCTCTTCCCTGAAGAGCGGCGAACTGGTGCTGGTGTGGCTGGACGTTAAAGCCAGCCAGAACGTGCCGGATGCGCTGGTGGTGGATCTCCTCCCTGCTGGTCTGGAGCTGGAAAACCAGAACCTGGCGAGCAGCAGCGCCAGCCTGCAGGACAGCGGCAGTGAGGTACAGAACCTGCTCAGCCAGATGCAGCAGGCGGATATTCAGCATATGGAGTTCCGCGACGACCGCTTTGTGGCTGCCGTGCCGGTAAACGAAGGTCAGTCGGTCACGCTGGTTTATCTGGCCCGCGCCGTGACGCCGGGAACCTACCAGGTGCCGGTGCCGATGGTGGAGTCTATGTACGTTCCGCAGTGGCGGGCAACGGGTGCGGCCAGCGGCCCGCTGATTGTTGTTCCGTAATATGCAGATAGCTCGTCTGACACGCTCCCGCTGGCTATGGCTGGCGGGAGCGCTTCTCGTTTTATGGGGGCTGATCGTTGCCGCCGACCGCCTGTGGCCGTTGCCTCTGAAAGAGGTTAACCCCGCCCGGGTGGTGGTAGATGAGAAGGGCACGCCGCTCTGGCGCTTTGCGGACAGCGACGGGATCTGGCGCTACCCGGTTACGATTGAAGAGGTCTCGCCCCGCTATCTTGAGGCGCTGATCCAGTACGAAGATCGCTGGTTCTGGGACCATCCAGGCGTAAACCCGCTCTCTGTTCTGCGCGCCGCCTGGCAGGATCTCAGTTCCGGCAAAGTCGTCTCTGGCGGCAGTACGCTGACCATGCAGGTGGCACGCCTGCTGGACCCGCATCCGCGTACCTTTGGCGGCAAAGTTCGCCAGCTCTGGCGGGCGATGCAGCTGGAGTGGCATCTTTCCAAGCGCGACATTCTCACTCTCTATCTCAACCGTGCCCCATTTGGCGGCACGCTGCAGGGCGTCGGAGCTGCAAGCTGGACCTATCTCGGCAAACCGCCGTCGCAGCTCAGCTATTCCGAAGCGGCGCTGCTGGCGGTACTGCCGCAGGCACCCAGCCGCTTACGTCCGGACCGCTGGCCTGAGCGGGCCGAAGCGGCACGCAATAAAGTGCTCGACCGCATGGTCACGCAGGGCGTCTGGTCCGCGAAGCAGGTCAAAGAATCGCGGGAAGAATCGGTATGGCTGGCGCCCCGACAGATGCCGCAGCTGGCGCCGCTCTTTGCGCGCATGATGCTCGGCAAAAGCCGCGACACCAAAATAGTCACCACGCTGGATGCCGGACTGCAGCGGCAGCTGGAAGAGCTGGCGATGAACTGGAAATCTCGCCTGCCGGCGCGCAGCTCGCTGGCGATGATCGTCGTGGATCACACCGATATGAAAGTGCGCGGCTGGGTCGGATCGGTGGATATTAACGATGACACGCGTTTCAGCCATGTGGATATGGTCAATGCGATCCGATCCCCGGGATCGGTGTTAAAGCCCTTTATCTACGGTATGGCGCTGGACGATGGCCTGATCCATCCCGCCTCGCTGCTCCAGGACGTTCCCCGAAAAACCGGTGATTATCGCCCAGGGAATTTTGACAGCGGGTTCCACGGACCGGTCAGCATGAGTGAAGCGCTGGTGCGCTCCCTCAACCTGCCCGCGGTACAGGTACTGGAAGCCTACGGGCCTAAACGGTTTGCCGGAATGCTGAGCAACGCGGGATTGCCGCTGATCCTGCCCGCGGGGGCGCAGCCGAATCTTTCTCTGATCCTCGGCGGGGCAGGCGCGCGGCTGGCCGATATCGCTGCGGCCTATAGCGCCTTTGCCCGACACGGTAAGGCGGGAAGGCTGCGGTTACAGCCGGGCGATCCGCTGAGTGAACGTCCGCTGGTATCGCAAGGCTCGGCGTGGATTATTCGCCGTATTCTGGCGAACGAGGCGCAGCCGCTCCCGGATAATGCGCTGCCGCAAATCGCGCCGCTGGCATGGAAAACCGGCACCAGCTACGGCTACCGCGATGCCTGGGCCATCGGTCTGAATGCCCGTTACGTGATTGGCATCTGGACCGGACGACCGGACGGCACGCCGGTGGCGGGGCAGTTTGGTTTCGCCAGCGCGGTTCCGCTATTAAACCAGGTCAATAACCTGCTTCAGTCACGCTCAACGGTAGACGAAGCCCGCCTGCCGCGCGATCCGCGCCCGAAGATCGTCGGGCGGGGCGTGATCTGCTGGCCTGGCGGCCAGTCGCTGCCGGAAGGGAGTGAAAACTGTCGGCGTCGCCTGTCGACTTGGCTGCTGGAAGGGAGTGAACCGCCCACGCTACTCTTGCCCGAACAGGAAGGCATACGCGGCATTCGCTTCCCGGTCTGGCTGGATAAAACGGGTAAGCGTGTGGCCGCAGATTGCCCTGATGCAACGGAAAAAGTCCTGGATGTCTGGCCGCTGCCGCTGGAGCCGTGGCTGCCTGCGACCGAGCGTCGCGCGGTACGGGTCCCGCCTTCATCAACAACCTGTCCTCCGCTTTCGCAGGACGCACCTGCGCCACTCATCCTGACAGGCGTGCGCGAAGGGGCCGTTATCAAACGTCTCCCGGGTGAATCCCGCGTTTCGCTGCCGCTTCAGGCGACCGGCAACAGCGGTGAGCGCTGGTGGTTTTTGAACGGTGAACCGCTGAGCGTGAAGGGAAGGGTTTACACATTACAGCTTGATAAGTCGGGTGATTATCAGTTACTCGTTATGGATGAGAGCGGGCAGGTCGCGACGGTGAATTTTACGCTGCAGTGATCTGAAAACAGCTTTCAGATGTGAGCTGTTGCTAAAACTCGTCTTATTTTAAAAAAATGTTACCTGAATCCATAGGCAATGGCGCTATTGCTCATTATAATCCGCGCCACACCATACTCAGGTATGCAAAACAACAGAACATTGACAGAGGTTATCATGGCTATTGAACGTACTTTTTCCATCATCAAACCAAACGCGGTGGCAAAAAACGTTATTGGCAGCATCTTCGCTCGCTTTGAATCTGCAGGGTTCAAAATTGTTGGCACCAAAATGCTGCACCTGACCGTTGAGCAGGCTCGCGGCTTCTACGCTGAGCACGAAGGTCGCCCATTCTTTGACGGCCTGGTTGAGTTCATGACCTCCGGTCCAATCGTGGTATCCGTGCTGGAAGGCGAAAACGCAGTACAGCGTCACCGTGACCTGCTGGGCGCAACCAACCCGGACAACGCGCTGGCAGGTACTCTGCGCGCTGACTATGCGGACAGCTTCACCGAGAACGGCACCCACGGTTCTGACTCTGTTGAATCTGCTGCACGCGAAATCGCTTTCTTCTTCGCAGAAGGCGAAGTGTGTCCACGTACCCGTTAATTTAACGGTTTCGTTTACACATTATTTTCGTAAATGCCGCGTCCAGACGTGGCATCCCTGCGTCAGACTTTGTACAATGCAACGCCCCGGACGAGCAGACTGCTTTCCGGGGCGTTTCTATTCAACCCTCCACGGGCCATAACGTGTAACAACGAGGCCGGAAAATATTATGTCTGAACTAGTGAATACCTCCGAAGTCGCCATTCCTGCGGTTCCCAATAAAAATGGAAAAATTAACCTGCTGGATCTGAACCGTCAGCAGATGCGCGAGTTCTTTAAAGAGATGGGTGAAAAGCCGTTTCGTGCCGATCAGGTCATGAAGTGGATGTACCATTACTGCAGCGACAATTTTGATGACATGACCGACATCAATAAGGTCCTGCGCAACAAGCTCAAAGAAGTGGCTGAAATCCGCGCACCGGAAGTGGTGGAAGAGCAGCGCTCCGCGGATGGCACCATCAAATGGGCGATTGCGGTCGGCGATCAGCGCGTTGAAACCGTCTACATCCCGGAAGAAGACCGCGCCACGCTGTGCGTCTCCTCTCAGGTAGGCTGTGCGCTGGAGTGCAAATTCTGCTCAACCGCGCAGCAAGGCTTTAACCGTAACCTGCGCGTGTCAGAAATTATCGGCCAGGTCTGGCGTGCCGCGAAAATCGTGGGCGCGGCAAAAGTAACCGGTACGCGTCCTATCACCAACGTGGTGATGATGGGGATGGGTGAGCCGCTGCTGAACCTGACCAACGTGGTTCCGGCGATGGAAATCATGCTGGATGACTTCGGTTTTGGCCTGTCCAAGCGTCGCGTCACGCTGTCTACCTCTGGCGTCGTGCCTGCGCTGGACAAGCTGGGCGATATGATTGACGTTGCGCTGGCGATCTCCCTGCATGCACCAAACGACGAAATTCGTGACGAAATTGTGCCGATCAACAAAAAGTACAATATCGAAACCTTCCTCGCTGCGGTGCGTCGCTATCTGGAGAAATCCAACGCCAACCAGGGCCGCGTGACCATCGAGTACGTGATGCTTGACCACGTCAACGACGGTACCGAACATGCGCATCAGCTGGCTGAACTGCTGAAAGATACGCCATGCAAAATCAACCTCATCCCATGGAACCCGTTCCCCGGCGCGCCGTATGGCCGTAGCTCGAACAGCCGTATCGACCGTTTCTCCAAGGTGCTGATGGAGTATGGTTTCACCACCATCGTGCGTAAAACCCGTGGTGATGACATTGATGCAGCATGCGGACAGCTGGCAGGGGATGTTATTGACCGTACCAAACGTACTCTGCGTAAACGCATGCAGGGCGAGACGATTGCGGTTAAAGCTGTTTGATTATTATGCACTCGCGGCGCATTATCTGCGCCGTGAAGCATAACCTTACTGAATAATCAGTCAGATTCGTGATGACTGATCAATAATTACGGTGCGTTTCATTCGACTTTCGGGCAGTATGTAACGACGTAACAACAGTTTAGCCGTACGGGCAGGGCTGTACTGTCATCTCCGGGCTGACAGTCTTATACTCTCTGTTCGAGGTTAACTGACCAGAAGTTTCGCGGTGCGGGTGGCATTGTGACTCACCGGCACCTGAACCCTTATTTTTCACGTACCAGTAGTTGTAGCGAATGAATACTGAAGCCACTCACGACCAACATGAAGCACTCTCCACTGGCGTTCGTCTTCGCAACGCCCGTGAACAACTCGGACTCAGCCAGCAAGCCGTTGCGGAACGCTTGTGCCTGAAGGTTTCCACGGTTCGCGATATTGAAGAAGATAAGGCACCCGCCGATCTGGCTTCAACGTTCCTGCGCGGTTATATCCGCTCTTACGCAAAACTGGTGCATATCCCCGAAAACGAATTACTGCCAATGATGGAGAAGCAGGCCCCGGTCCGTGCAGCAAAAGTTGCGCCGATGCAGACCTTCTCCCTGGGGAAACGTCGTAAAAAACGTGATGGCTGGCTGATGAGCTTTACCTGGCTGGTGCTGTTTGTGGTGATCGGTCTGACCGGTGCATGGTGGTGGCAAAACCACAAGGCGCAGCAGGAAGAGATCACCACCATGGCCGATCAATCCTCCGCTGAACTCAACCAGGCCGGTAGTGAGAACGGCCAGAACGTGCCGCTGAATACCGACGGTGCAGCTTCCTCCAGCGAGCCACAGACCGCAGCGCCAGACGCGTCGGCGACCGGTGCAGCACAGGCCCCGGCAGCAACGGCTAACACCGCTGCGCCGCAGGCTCAGGATCAAAACGCGGTTGTGGCCCCTTCTCAGGCGAATGTTGATACTGCGGCGAACGCGCCTGCGGCTACTCAGCCTGCAGACAATAGCGCAGCGACTCTGCCAACCAGCCCGGCGGGGACGGCGACAGCAGCCGATCCCAACGCGCTGGTGATGAACTTCAGCGCCGACTGCTGGCTTGAAGTGACTGACGCGACAGGTAAAAAACTGTTCAGCGGCCTGCAGCGTAAAGATGGCACGTTAAACCTAACGGGTCAGGCTCCCTATAAACTTAAAATCGGCGCTCCGGCAGCGGTACAGATCCAGTATCAAGGAAAACCTGTCGACCTGAGCCGCTTTATCAGAACTAACCAGGTTGCGCGTCTTACCGTTAATGCCGAACAATCAGCAGCACAGTAACAGACGGGCAACGCGGGAGATTTTTCATGCATAACCAGGCTCCGATTCAACGTAGAAAATCGAAACGGATTTACGTTGGGAATGTGCCAATCGGCGATGGGGCACCTATCGCCGTTCAGTCGATGACCAACACGCGCACCACCGATGTGGAAGCGACGGTCAATCAAATCAAAGCATTAGAACGTGTAGGCGCGGACATTGTTCGCGTCTCCGTCCCAACCATGGATGCCGCTGAGGCGTTCAAGCTGATTAAACAGCAGGTCAGCGTTCCGCTGGTGGCTGATATCCACTTCGACTACCGCATCGCACTGAAAGTGGCCGAATACGGCGTCGATTGCCTGCGTATTAACCCGGGCAACATCGGTAACGAAGAGCGTATCCGCATGGTAGTGGACTGCGCCCGCGATAAAAATATTCCTATCCGTATCGGCGTTAACGCCGGTTCTCTGGAAAAAGACCTGCAGGAAAAATACGGTGAGCCGACGCCCCAGGCGCTGCTCGAATCCGCGATGCGCCATGTGGATCATCTGGATCGTCTTAACTTTGACCAGTTTAAGGTCAGCGTAAAAGCGTCCGACGTATTTCTCGCGGTTGAATCTTATCGCCTGCTGGCAAAGCAGATCGACCAGCCCCTGCACCTCGGGATCACCGAAGCGGGCGGCCTGCGCAGCGGCTCTGTTAAGTCTGCGATCGGTCTGGGGCTGCTGCTCTCTGAAGGGATCGGTGACACCCTGCGCGTCTCGCTGGCGGCCGATCCGGTCGAAGAGATCAAAGTCGGTTTCGATATCCTGAAGTCGCTGCGCATTCGCGCGCGCGGGATCAACTTCATTGCCTGCCCAACCTGTTCGCGTCAGGAGTTCGATGTGATCGGGACGGTGAATGCCCTGGAGCAACGTCTGGAAGACATTATCACCCCGATGGACGTCTCCATCATCGGCTGCGTGGTAAACGGTCCGGGTGAAGCACTGGTGTCAACCCTGGGCGTGACCGGCGGTAACAAGAAAAGTGGTCTCTATGAAGATGGCGTTCGTAAAGATCGTCTGGATAATAGCGACATGATCGACCAGCTTGAAGCCCGCATCCGCGCCAAAGCCGCCATGATGGACGAAACACAGCGTATCAGCGTTCAGCAGGTTGAAAAATAACGTGATGGGAAGCGTGCCGCTTCCCATGTATGATTGAACCCATTCTTTGGGTTTTTTTTGTATATAGAAAGAGAATAAACGTGGCAAAAAACATTCAAGCCATCCGCGGCATGAACGATTATCTGCCTGGCGAAACCGCCATCTGGCAGCGCATTGAAGGCACACTGAAGCAGGTGCTCGGCAGCTACGGTTACAGCGAAATCCGTTTGCCGATTGTAGAGCAGACCCCGTTATTCAAACGCGCGATTGGTGAAGTCACCGACGTGGTTGAAAAAGAGATGTACACCTTTGAGGACCGCAACGGCGACAGCCTGACCCTGCGTCCGGAAGGTACGGCGGGCTGCGTACGCGCCGGCATCGAACATGGTCTTCTGTACAATCAGGAGCAGCGCCTGTGGTATATCGGCCCGATGTTCCGCCACGAACGTCCTCAGAAAGGTCGTTATCGTCAGTTCAATCAGCTGGGTGTGGAAGTCTTTGGCCTGCAGGGCCCGGACATCGACGCTGAGCTGATTATGCTGACCGCCCGCTGGTGGCGCGCCCTCGGTATCGCCGATCACGTTTCCCTTGAGCTGAACTCTATCGGTTCTCTGGATGCACGCGCTAATTACCGCGATGCTTTGGTAGCGTTCCTGGAACAGCATAAAGAGAAGCTGGACGAAGACTGCAAACGTCGTATGTACAGCAACCCGCTGCGCGTTCTGGATTCCAAAAACGCGGACGTTCAGGCACTGCTGAACGATGCGCCTGCGCTGGGTGACTACCTGGATGAAGAATCTCGCGAACACTTCGCGGGCCTCTGCAAGCTGCTTGAAGCGGCAGGCATCGCCTATACCGTGAACCAGCGCCTGGTGCGCGGTCTGGACTACTACAACCGTACCGTGTTTGAGTGGGTGACCACCAGCCTCGGCTCTCAGGGCACCGTATGTGCGGGCGGCCGTTATGACGGTCTGGTTGAGCAGCTTGGCGGTCGTGCAGCGCCTGCTGTTGGCTTCGCGATGGGCCTTGAGCGACTTGTTTTGCTGGTTCAGGCAGTTAATCCGGAATTTAAAGCAGATTCCGTTGTCGATATATACCTGGTGGCCTCAGGCGCGGAAACGCAGTCTGCGGCGATGCAGCTTGCCGAACGCGTGCGCGATGCGCTACCGGGCGTTAAGCTGATGACCAACCATGGCGGCGGCAACTTCAAAAAACAGTTTGCTCGTGCCGATAAGTGGGGCGCAAGTATTGCACTGGTGCTGGGCGAGTCCGAAGTGGCTAACGGCGAAGTGGTGGTGAAGGACCTGCGCTCTGGTGAGCAGACAACGGTAACGCAGGACGGCGTTGCGGCGCACTTGCGCACTCTATTGGGCTAAGGAGAAGGACTGCGTGGAAATTTACGAGAACGAACACGATCAGGTCGACGCGATTAAACGCTTCTTTGTTGAAAACGGCAAAGCGCTGGTTGTTGGGGTTATTTTAGGTGTCGGTGCGCTGATGGGCTGGCGTTACTGGAACAGTCATCAGGCGGATTCCGCGCGCGGCGCGTCACTGTCCTATGAAACTACCGTTAGCGCAATTCGTGCCGATCAGCCGCAAACGCTGGCTGCGGCAGAAAAATTTGCGGCTGACAACAAAAACACCTACGGTGCACTGGCTGCGCTGGAAGTGGCTCAGCAGTACGTTGATAAGAACGAACTGGATAAAGCCGCTGCTCAGCTCTCTCAGAGCCTTGCTGCGGCCAGCGATGAGAACCTGAAAGCGGTGATCAATCTGCGCCTGGCACGTATTCAGGTTCAGCAGAAGAAAGTTGACGATGCGCTGAAAACGCTCGATACCATCAAAGGCGAAGGTTTTGCTGCCATCGTTGCCGATCTGCGCGGTGAAGCACTGCTGAGCAAAGGTGACAAAGCGGGCGCGCGTAAAGCGTGGCAAGCTGGCGTAGAGAGCAATGCTTCACCTGCGCTGAGCGAAATGATGCAGATGAAAATAAATAATTTGTCCGTCTGAGAGGGACCCGATGCAATTGCGTAAATTACTTCTGCCAGGACTGCTTTCTGTTACGTTATTGAGTGGTTGTTCACTGTTCAGTGGCGAAGAAGACGTTGTGAAAATGTCCCCACTGCCGACGGTTGAAAACCAGTTTACCCCATCCACCGCGTGGGATGTCTCCGTGGGCAATGGGATTGGTGATTTCTATTCCAACCTTCATCCGGCGTATGCAGACAGCGTTGTCTATGCTGCTGACCGCAAAGGTACCGTGAAAGCGGTGAACGCCGATGACGGGAAAGAAGTCTGGTCCGTTAACCTGGCGGAAAAAGACGGCTGGTTCTCCCGTAAACCTGCACTCCTGTCTGGCGGTCTGACCGTTGCCGGTGGTCATGTCTACGTGGGCAGCGAAAAAGCGCAGGTTTATGCGCTGAACAGCAGCGACGGCTCCATTGCCTGGCAAACAACCGTGGCGGGTGAATCCCTGTCTCGTCCGGTGGTGAGCGACGGCCTGGTGCTGATTCATACCAGCAACGGCCAGCTGCAGGCGCTTAACGAAGCGGACGGTCTGGTGAAATGGACCGTTAACCTGGATATGCCTGCGCTCTCTCTGCGCGGCGAATCTGCCCCGGCGACCGCATTTGGTGCTGCCGTTGTGGGCGGTGACAACGGTCGCGTGAGCGCAGTGCTGATGCAGCAGGGCCAGATGATCTGGCAGCAGCGTATCTCTCAGGCCACTGGCTCAACGGAAATTGATCGTCTGAGCGACGTAGACACAACGCCGGTTATCGTTAACGGTGTGGTGTACGCGCTGGCCTATAACGGCAACCTGACCGCGATGGATCTGCGCAGCGGCCAAATCATGTGGAAACGTGAGCTGGGCTCTGTGAACGATTTCATCGTTGAGGGTAACCGCATTTATATGGTCGATCAGAACGACCGTCTGCTGGCGCTGAGCACCGAAGGCGGCGTAACGCTGTGGACGCAAAGCGATCTGTTGCACCGTCTGCTGACCGCGCCTGCGCTGTACAACGGTAGTCTGGTGGTCGGTGACAGCGAAGGGTATATGCACTGGATCGATCCGGATAACGGCCGCTTTGTTGCACAGCAAAAAGTCGACAGCTCTGGTTTCCTGACCGATCCGGTTGTGGCCGACGGCAAACTGCTGATTCAGGCAAAAGACGGCACGCTGTACGCGATCACGCGTTAATTACCCGGCGGTTGTAGTATACTAAACGGCTCCTGTTCACTCAGGAGCCGTTTTGACATTTTTAAAAACGCCGCGAAAGCGACGTTATTTTGAATTTTATGAGGCTTCAAACATGGTACCTGTGGTCGCGCTTGTCGGGCGCCCTAACGTTGGAAAATCCACTCTTTTTAACCGTTTAACACGCACCCGTGATGCGCTGGTTGCGGATTTCCCGGGGCTGACGCGTGACCGTAAGTACGGTCGTGCAGAGGTGGAAGGACGCGAGTTCATCTGTATTGATACCGGTGGTATTGACGGCACAGAAGACGGCGTTGAAACCCGCATGGCGGAACAGTCGCTGCTGGCGATTGAAGAAGCGGATGTGGTGCTGTTTATGGTTGATGCGCGCGCTGGCCTGATGCCGGCGGACTCCGCTATTGCCAAACACCTGCGTTCACGCGAAAAGCCGACCTTCCTGGTGGCGAACAAAACTGACGGTATCGATGCCGATCAGGCCGTCGCGGATTTCTGGTCTCTGGGCTTGGGTGAAATCTACCCGATTGCGGCATCGCATGGCCGTGGCGTGACCAGCCTTCTGGAAACCGTTCTGCTGCCGTGGGTTGATGAAGTGAACCCGCCGGAAGAAGTCGACGAAGACGCTGAATACTGGGCGCAGTTCGAAGACGGAGAAGAGGGCGAAGAAGAGCCTGAAGACGACTTCAACCCGCAGGATCTGCCGATCAAGCTGGCTATCGTGGGTCGTCCAAACGTAGGTAAGTCTACGCTTACTAACCGTATTCTGGGTGAAGAACGCGTGGTCGTTTACGACATGCCGGGCACCACCCGTGACAGTATCTACATTCCTATGCAGCGCGACGAGCGTGAGTATGTCCTCATCGACACCGCCGGGGTGCGTAAGCGCGGGAAAATCACCGATGTGGTGGAAAAATTCTCCGTTATCAAAACCCTGCAGGCGATCGAAGATGCCAACGTCGTGCTGCTGGTCATCGACGCACGCGAAGGTATCTCCGATCAGGACCTCTCTCTGCTCGGCTTTATCCTCAATAGTGGGCGCTCACTGGTTATCGTGGTCAACAAGTGGGATGGCCTGAGTAATGAAGTGCGCGAGCAGGTGAAAGAGACCCTCGACTTCCGTCTGGGCTTTATCGACTTTGCCCGTGTGCACTTTATCTCTGCGCTGCACGGCAGCGGCGTGGGTAACCTGTTCGAATCCGTGCGTGAAGCGTATGACAGCTCCACCCGTCGTCAGAGCACTGCGATGCTGACCCGCATCATGAATATGGCTGCAGAAGACCATCAGCCGCCGCTGGTGCGCGGCCGTCGCGTGAAGCTGAAATATGCCCACGCCGGTGGTTATAACCCGCCAATCGTGGTGATCCACGGTAACCAGGTGAAAGACCTGCCGGATTCCTACAAGCGCTATCTGATGAACTACTTCCGTAAATCGCTGGACGTAATGGGCACGCCTATCCGTATCCAGTTTAAGGAAGGGGAAAACCCGTTCGCCAACAAGCGCAACACCCTGACGCCAAACCAGATGCGTAAGCGTAAGCGCTTGATTAAGCACATTAAGAAAAGCAAATAAGCTTTCATCGTGAATTGCTAGCTATCATAAGCTTCCTAAAGCCCGAATATTTCGGGCTTTTTTGTTTTCAGGGGCTATCATAAGAGTACAGGAAAGTGCATCCTTTAGGTGTACACAGAGGTGTACCCAGCATACTGTTATGTCGTTTTGGGTACACCTTTACGCTTTTGGGTACACTTTTAGATGTACCAGTAGATTGCTAGGTATACGTGCATGCCAAAACTTACCGATATGCAGATCCGAGTGTGGATCAAGAGTGGCGAACGATTCGAGGGTAGGTCCGATGGCGAAGGACTTTATCTCCGCTTTCGCAAAGAAGACAAAACTCCATTCTGGCGTTTTCGATACAAACTTGCCGGCAAGCCCCGGACCTTAATGATTGGTTCTTATTCTGTTATCTCGCTTGCTAAAGCAAGGGAGATTGCTAAGGAACTTGCAGCCCGTGTTGCTCTAGGGCATGACGTGGCTGCAGAGAAGCAACAACGCAAGGCTGAGGCGATAGCAAAAATTGAAGCTGAAAAGAACGCTATCCACGTTTCTGAACTTGCAGCGGAGTATTACTCTCGTCAGATTGAGCCAACGTACAAGCATCCAGAGCTTTTCCTCGCTAGCCTGCAAAAGAATATTGTGGCCTTAATTGGAAAAATGAAGGTCGAAGAAGTTCGCCCACGCCACGTTGATAGTGTTCTTCAAGACGTTCTTAAGCGTGGGTCGCCCACAGTCGCTAATGACGTTCTCCGTATGCTCAAACGCCTGTTTGACTTCGCGGTCGTTCGAGGCATGATTGATGTTAATCCTGCTATATCATTCGGCTCAAAAGATGCTGGGGGAAAGGAGAAGGGAAGAAAGCGGGCATTGAGTCGTGATGAGTTAGTAATGTTCTTTAAAGCGCTGCGTAGTGGGCAAGGAATCAGCAGGGAAAATGAGCTAGTTTTTAAACTTATTTTGGCGCTGGGTGTGCGCAAAATGGAGTTATGTGCTGCTGAATGGACTGAGTTCGATCTTGAGAAGGGCGTCTGGCATCTTCCCGGCTCAAGAGCAAAGAATGGCGATGACATTGATATACCATTGGCGCAGCCGGTGATCGAGTGGATAAAAGAAATAAGACTTTTTGCTGGAAACAGCCGTTGGTTTATACCCGGCAGGAGAGCCAATAGCAGAACTCACATTAGCCGAGCAACTCTCAATATGGTCATGCCGTCTGTGTTGAGGGAAATGCATGGAATCGAGCCGTTCAGTATTCATGACTTGCGCCGTACTATGCGCACTCAAATGGCGGCGTTAGGCATTGATCCTTTGATAGCCGAGCGTTGCTTAAACCATAAAATCCCCGGCGTTGAAGGTATCTATAACCGGCACCAGTACTTCGAAGAGAGAAAAGCTGCATTATCGTGTTGGGCCGAATTAATGGTGACGTTGGAAAGAGGGGATAACTGAGGAGTTATGACATCTAAAGTGAAAGGGAGTAAAGCATGAAAGACATCTTGAGGAAATCACCAATTGAGAGGTTATGTGCTTCTGTATCCATCACGCCACAGGAAATGGCATTGGCACTCGCCGGTTTGAATCCACTAATGCGTCTCAGTGATGTACCCCCTGAGCACTCTGACTATGTTGATCTTACTCGCAAATCAATTGCGAGGGCGCTAAAAGTTCACAGGGATAAAAAAATAACTACAGATGAAGCTTGTAACGCCTTAGACATTTTTTTAGCTGCTTTCCCGTTCGTTGAAGAAAGTACACCCGAAGTAATCGCTCAAAAAGTTAAAGAAGCTATTGATGATTTGCGCGGCACTAAAGGATGGGAGGAGAAGGCTCGTAATTTAGGTGGGCTGCAGCTTATTAATTACATAAAAGAAACAAACAGAAGTGGACGTGGCCAGCACCGTAAACAAGATGAACAGGAAGGAACGATGAAGATGATGGGGGTTCTCATTCATCTCCTAGTTAAAAAGTCCGGGGTATCCTCATATCTTAACTCGGGAAAGCCCAATATAAGTGCAATTTATAGTGACGTATTGGAATTGTTAGAATCTGAAGGTTTATCAACGAAAGGCATAAGCCGAGCAGCATTTGCAGCAAAGGCAAAACAGGCGCTATTAGCGATGTATGCTGCAGAATAGAGTTTAGTTTGAGTGCCCGTTGCGTACTTGCACGAAGACAAAATGGGCAACTTATCGGTTTTTATTACTCAATATTTATCCGCTTTACTTAGCTGTTCCGCATCAAAAAAAACTAATTCATTTCCTGATCTCCTCCTTGATATCCACTTTCCCCTTTTATGTCATGGTTAGTCCCCTGTATTACTTAGAGCACTTTTACGCAGTTTCGCGCAGTTTTGTGCAGTTTTATGATGTTGTGGGTTATTGAATATTGTTGGATGACGTTGAGTGATGTTGAGTGATACGACGTTATGCATTGGTACGTTAAGTCTTCTCATATAACCTCACTGCAAGTCATAGCAGAGCATTAACGGCCAATAACAGTCATTAACAGCCAATGTAAACCATTGAGTTACATGTGATGAGCATACATACCAAATGATACCTAGAGATACCTAGACCTACAAAAAGATGTAAAACGTTGATAACTCATCATGTTCGTATGACTTGTAATGTCCTGTTTTATAAGAGTGATCAAATTTTCGGTGGTCACCTTGTTTTTCAAAAGATATTGATTCTTTCAAAAGAAACCTAATTTCTTTCAAAAGAATCTATTTATGCTGGAAATGCTGCGTAAGGAATCATTAAACTTCATCTAACCTAACCAGCTATCACAGGAGCATAAAAATGTTGGAAAAACAGGAAGTTTACTCAGCTATTCCTACTGAAGGTTACATCCGTCGTTTCCGCATGCCTGCGTTGCTTGGGGTATCCATGCCCACAATTGATCGTTGGGTCAAAAAAGGAATCTTGCCACGTCCCGTCAAGTTGAGTGACAACGTGACTGCTTTTGATGCACTTGAGATTAATCGCTGGCTGGAAGAGCGGCGCAAAGCTAACTGAGTCAGATCTTCACTTCTGTAAATTAGATTCGAGGAACAGTATGAAATCAAATAATGGCCTTAATGGTCAGGGCTTCCCTCACCCTGAAAACTGTAGTGATGATATTTCCGTTATCAATTTTGAGGGGCTAAAAGTTCGCATTGTTAAGCTCAATGGCGAACCGTGGTTCGTTGCAAAGGATGTTTGCGCGGCGCTGGAATTATCCAATTCGCGTATGGCGTTGCAGGCTCTGGATGATGACGAAAGAAATACCGTAACTTTAACTTACGGTATTCGTGGAAACCCAAATCATAGTGCTGTCTCTGAATCTGGTTTTTACAAACTGATTGCCCGTAGCCGCAAAGCTACTACGGCAGGCACATTCGCCCATCGTTTCAGTAATTGGGTATTTCGCGAGGTGATTCCCTCAATCCGCAAAACTGGCTCTTATGGCGTGCCGTTCGTGTTTCTGAACGATTTTAGCCGGCGTATGGCAGCCTATCAGCAGGAGGCCAGTAAACGCGGTTATAAGTTGCAGCAATGTAAGGGTGCTAAAGAGGCTCTTGAACGCGAGGAGATTCAACTATGGCGTAAGTATCAGCCTGAGCTGTTAGATGAAGATGTTCACGAGCCGTTCACTGAAGTTCGCTCAGCTCCGGTTGGAAACAAAAATCGAGTTCATGAATAACTTGCGTGCTCTTGCGATGTAGAGCACTCAAAATAAGTTTGTCGCGACAGCTTACTAAACAATTCGAAAAGGTTAATGCCATGAAGAATAATTATGCCCGTCTGGGGCAGGGCTTCGCTCACCCTAAAAACTCCTTGCCTTGTTATTCAACTGAAGGGTATGCTTTAAAAGCACCAGCAAAATCTGGTGCCAGGATTGGCGTCCTGAATGACTGTATGGCGACACATGACGCGCCAAGCGTCTTTTTTTGTGCCGTTGATCCGTCTCACCTATTTTCACGCGTTGTGGTTCAAAACCGCTCTGCTAGCAAAATTATGGTGGGCTGGGTGGGGGCGGAGAAATCCGCGCCGGAGTCCATACAGTCCGGTTACGCCAACCCTGCTCAGTCCACCACCAGTGAAATTGGCGTTTCCGGTGGTGGTTATCTAGACCACTGTATGGAGGCTGCCACATGGCTACTACCCCAACCCAAAAACTGCCCAAATTCACCTGGCTTTTCCTCGGTACGCCGAAAGGCCGGACCTGCACTCCCGTTGTTATCCGCATCGTTGCTGACAGTGAGCAAGAAGCCCGCGAGTTTTATTCCCGCTGGGATCTTATCTTTGCCGCCAAAATTCGCTCTGAATGTTCGCTTTATCAGTACAGCAGCGGCGCGTTTGAACTGGATGTTGCGAAATTGGGAGGTAGCCATGTTTAACCTCCAGACCCTGACAGCAAAAGCACGCGAGCTGCGCGGTAACGTGGTAAAAGCCACTACCACGAAAGGCACCCGCACCATGACCCCCGTTTACGAACGGGAAGAGCAGCGCAAACTGCGCGAACGCATCCAGCAGACCCAGCCGGACTGGGTTTTACTCTGGTGGGATATTGCAACCGTTACCGGCTGGCGTACCAGCGACGTGTGCAACTTCCGTTACTCCTGCATCAACTGGGAAACCGGCATTGCAACAATCATCGTAGCGAAGCAGACCAAAGCAGCAGAAGCCAGGGCGACCCGGAAGGGGATCGAGATTGTTCGCCAGCAGCGTAAGGACGCTGCCCGGCTTGCTGGCGATCACATTGCCTACATGCACTGGGATAGCGTGAGCTGCGACGAGCTGGCCGCCGGCATGACGGAAGAAGAACAGGCGATCGTGTTTGAGCTGGTGGCGAAGGCTGAAGTTAAGCACGATACCAAACAGCTGCCGCCGGGCATCATCAAGCGGCTGCGTGAACGCATGGAGCGCAATCTTATCGGTGACGACCTGGTATTTTCCCGCAGCCAGATTGAAAGTAACCGTTGCCAGTCTCTGGAAGGTAGCGTGAGCCGCCAGACGATCTGGAAGAAACTGCACAACGTAATGATGTGGTTTACCCGCGTGGTAAACACGCGTCTGCGCCTGAGCGCCTATTCCAGTCGCAAAATTGCCGCCTTTAATCTCATGTCCGCCGGGGGCGAACAGGGTTTGCTGGTCGCCTCTGAAATGCTCGGGCACAGTAACCCGGCAATCACCCGAACTTACCTCCAGTTAGGCAGCAAGGCCGCCGCCATTCAATCCCGTCTGGCCATGGAGGTATCTGTATGACAACGGTTATCCCGATTTGCCGTCCCGGCGCTTTTCTCGAGCACGTATCTGAACAATTAAATAGCGCGCGATATTATTTTGCCCGCCAGTCATTAAGGGATGGGGAGGAGAAATTATGACTCCTGTTTACGATCTGGTTCGCCGGGCCGACGGCAAAAACGTTTTCAGTTTCCCGGCCGGCGGCCGCTATCTGGTGGACACGTCAAATGGTCTTCAGTCGATGCGCCCCCTTATGGACGACGAGATCATTTTTACGGTGGAGAGTGCCGCGCGCTTTCTGAGGAAAATTGGTTATCAGGTAATCCCGCCAGCGGCGTGAGGTAAAAAAATATGACGATTAGAAATTCCGGCTTAGCTGCTGGTGGCCGCGCTCACCCTGAAATCAGGCCGGGCGATAAATGGAAGGACAGTCGGGGCAACATCGTAATTATCGAAAGTTACCGATTCGACAGAGTGACATATTGCCGCGAGGGGTACAGCTCACCGTGTTTTTGCGCGCCAGAAAGACTGGTGCGGGAATTTGAATTTGTATCTTCCGCGCCGGTCGCCGGCGAAAAAGATATCGATCGAATTATGCGGGTGCAGGGCATCGAACGAATTCGGGTTATGCGGGAAATCATCAGGGAGCGAGGGAACAGAAAATGAAGAATGCACCAAACCTTAAAAAGCAGCCGGCGGATCTCATGGAGGAGTCAATTATCTTTGCCGGTACTGATGCCTGGACGTTCGCCAAAGCATGGCAGGAAATGAACCCGATTGGCGATACGGTGCCGCCGGTTGTGCTGGATAAAAAGCAGCTGGCGGAGCTGGAGAATATCCGCATTGTGGATGATGGCCGGCTCTATGCCCGGGTTTGCCGCGGCGGGCATCTGACCGAACGTCAGATAACCATTCTCGCCACAAAGCTGGCGGTGGCCGGCGTGGAGCGCGCGCAATTCTACTCTGAAGGTTATCAGCTTCTGGAGGACTGGACGCCACAGCTGCCGCGCCTCAAAGCCGATGCGGAAGCCGGCAAAAGCATGGTGATCGGCAAACCGCTGACGGATGTAAACCTTCGCGACCTGGCTGATAACGAAAAGGCGCTCATACTGGCCGCGCGTTACACCGGCATTGCAATCAACGAAAACAGCGAAGGTGTGTACGTCTACCGTGCCGGCATCTGGGAGAAAACGTCTCTGCTCGAGCTGAGCCGCGAAATGGTGGCTATCTACAACGAGAACAAAACCAACTTCAGCAAGCGCGCGATTAACAACGTTATCGACGCCCTGAAAATTGTTATCCCGGTAATGGGGGAGCCGCGGCGCAGCCTGATCCCCTTTGCTAATGGCGTCTACGATATGGAAACCGGCGTTTTCTCCGAACACAGCCAGGATAACTGGCTGACCAACCATAACGGCGTGACCTACACGCCGGCGGTGCCGGGCGAAAACCTCCGCGACCACGCGCCGAACTTCCATAAATGGCTAAGTTACGCATCAGATAGAGACGCAATTAAGATGCAGCGCATCGCTGCAGCGCTCTTTATGGTGCTGGCGAACCGGTACGACTGGCAGCTGTTCCTCGAGATAACCGGGGAGGGCGGCAGCGGGAAAAGCGTCTTTACCCATATCGCCACGATGCTGGCCGGCGCGCATAACACCGCCAGCGGGAACATGGCGGCGCTCGACAGCGCGCGCGGGCGGGCGCAGTTCGTCGGCAAGAGCATGATAACGCTTCCTGATCAGCCCAAATATTCAGGTGAGGGCACCGGGATAAAAGCGATAACCGGCGGGGATGCCGTGGAGATCGACCCGAAACACGAGCACCAGTACACCGCCGTTCTGCGGGCGGTGGTTGTGGCCACGAACAACACGCCGATGATTTTCACCGAACGTGCCGGCGGGGTTTCCCGGCGCCGCGTAATTTTCCAGTTTAACCGGCGCGTCAGCGAAGAGGATAAAGATCCCGACCTTGCAGAAAAGATATCCGCTGAAATTCCGGTTGTGGTTCGCCGGCTGCTGGCGAACTTTGCGGATCCGGAAAAAGCGCGGGCGCTGCTGCTGGAGCAACGGAACAGCGAAGAAGCACTGGAGGTAAAGCAGAAAACGGATCCGCTATATGCCTTCTGCGCGCATCTGGAGCGCCTGGCTGATTGCGTGGGAATGCTGGTGGGTAACCGTAACCCGCCTCATCGCCCCCGCATGTACCTCTATCACGCTTATCTGAAGTTTCTTGAGGCGAACGGTTTCGAGAAGCCGCTGACGCTGAATAAATTCTCTGAGGGAATGGAAAGCGCCATGCGGGAGTTTAATCACGAGTACCGCAAGGAGAGAAAGACCCGCGGCGTGGTGACGAACGTCGAACTTTCAGAGAGTGCGGAGGACTGGCTGCCGCAGGCGCACCCGTTAGCTGAGGACAAAAGATGAATGTTTAGCTAAATATGGCGAAAGGTGTTCATAGTGTTCATTGATTGGTTAAAGTTCAATAAAATCAATAAGATTGACTATGAACACCTTCGTGTAAGGTATTCATAGGGTATTCATAGTGTTCATAGGTCACTTTAAATATGTGCTCATAAAGTAAACAGAAATATGAACACTATGAACACTTGTAACCCCTGTATGTAGACCGGTGTTCATAGGTTAATTTATTGTTTTGTCTGTGATTTATCGCCTTTGTGAACACCATGTATACCTTGAGGGCAAATTCTTTAAAACGCATCCACTCTTTTCACGTTGTGGACCCCAGCTATTTCATTAATATCGTTTCATAAATCGCAATTGATTATTTTGTTGTTGCGATTAATGAAACTTTAACGATGGCTTTAACAGGGGGCATCATGAGCAAGGTTAACGTTAAGCCCGTCCTGCTGAACGGTGAGCAGATTCAGGCCCTGAAAACCATTCAGGAGAGGGAACGCCAGAAGTCGGGCATAGGGATCGCGCCGTCTATCCATGCTGTTGCGCGCAAGGTATTTGATGCAGGGCTATCGAAAATGGAGGCTGGCCAGTGAGCTACTCAATCAAAATAGGGAAACACAGTATCGAGCTGGCAGGTTATGCCGGTAAGGTTGTTGCGCCAAATACTCAGATGGCCGCTTTATTCCGTGGCATGGCAGGCGAACTCACCAGCCTGAGGACAACGGCGCAGCAGGCCGAAGCTGAGGCGGATTTGCTGGACGTTATCCGCAACGATCCGGATCTGAACGAACAGGCAAAAAACCGCAGGGCAGGTGAAGCCCGGAACCCGGACACGCTCAAAGACTTTACCCGCGGCGTCGCAGCCGTAAGCGAGCAGGCCGCAAACATTCTCGATTACCTGAAGAACAAGCTCGCTCCGGTTAATCCACTGGCATCTGATGATGTTCAGGGATTCATGCGTGACAGTGAAATGCGTCAGGCATTCGCCCGACTGGATCGCCGCAGCCAGGAAAAAATGCTGCTGTCGATGCACAGTGGAAAGCATCAGGAGCTGGCGGACGCCTTACTGAGGGCGCACGCTGTGTGTTCGGGACTCGATACGGAACAGCTAAAACGTCTCGGCTTCTCCCGTATTGCATCAGAGAACGGGCAGGTGATTAACGCGGTTGCCGATCTGGTCGACGCGGTAAGGAAGGACGTCGCACAAATTACAGCTGTCCGAACCTGGTATAACAATCTCGTTTACGGGAAGAACGACGATCCATCAGACGTACAGCCACGCATGACCGGCCTTGACCAGTTAAGCGAACATGTCAGCGCGATGCTCAAAGGCAGCCAGCGGCAGACACATTCAGAAGAGAAGCAGGCCGCCTGAGGGCGGCTGTTTTCTGCCCGGAGGGATATACCAGAATGCTGTTAAGTAAATCAGCCTACGCCAGGCATATGGGCGTCAGCCGGCAAACTGTTTATGGCTGGATAGCCCGCGGTGAAATTGTTATTTCAGGCGATAAAGTGGATGTTGACGCATCACAGGCTAAACAAAATTCTGCTGGTGCTGGCGAACACCTGACTGAAATGACGTGGGCGCAGGCTGCCGCATGGGTATGGAAGCATGACGGCGGGAAAGCGCTGCCGGCTTATATTGATGCTGGCCCGCGGATAGAGGCAGCCGCCGCTGAGCTGGGTTTTGATGTTCAGCACGAGCCCGCAGAGCAACTACTGATTCTCTTCCGGCTGGATGAAGAAACCCACAGCTTCTATGGCAAAGACCGTGCAGCAGGCGCTTTACGGTTTCTTCGTTCTGAGCTGGCTTACGTTGCCACAATGCACCCCGATACGCTGGATGACTGGAACAAAACTGGTTTAATGTCACTCTGCCTGCTGGACGGCGAAAAACTGTAAACCCCCCAGCCCCTCAAACTTGACACTTTTTCGCGAGAAACTGGGAAAAGTGTCAACCCAACCTAACGGATCCTGACGCCTACGAACAGCAGCTACAGCAGAAGTGTAAAGGGCTGGCGTTGAGATTTGTTGAGCCTTGGCTGTTAACTTTTGTTAATTCTGATGCGAAGCAGGGCAGGTGTCAGCCTGTTATGGTTTGTTATCCCTTACTAGGGAAAACTAGGTGGAAAGTGTCAACCGCTACCGCTTCAGAAAACTTCAGGCACACGAACTCGTGAAGGGGAGGTGTTAAGCACACCCCCTTGCAACCATCCTCGAGCTTCATTCAGAGCACTGTTCTGGTTTTCCCGGACGCTGGCGTACAGACTGAGTTGTGAAAACTTGTCATCCACCGCCAGTGGGGATTTTTTGCTACAAGCGCTCTAAGTTACAGTTGCTTTCAAGTGTTAAGTTGGCATCATAATGGCATTTTGAATAGCCTGAGAAGCCTAACATCCTCAAGAAGCTAAATATTGATAGGAAACTGATATGGACTGGAGAGATTTAGCTAAGACCGCTGTATACACGGGTGATAAACAACCTGACGATAGCATATGGGAACGAGTTGAAGGAGTTGATGTTGAGTTTATTGGAGCGTTCCTTACCGCACATCTTAGCCTTGAGAAATATATTACAGATTATTTAAGTTTACGTTATCCTTCCTTATCTTGGAGTGATGCGAGGTTGACGTTTTCGCAAAAAATAGCATTGATTCAAAATGAGCCAGCAAATCCTCCTTATAACGAGATTTATATTAGAATTAAAGATTTTAATAATATAAGGAATAAGATTAGTCATAACTTGAATTATCAGTTAAGTGATAAGGATAAAGAAAAATTCAAGGATTTTTATAAAAAAATAACTCATTCTAATGATTTAGCGAGCCATTTTGATATTGAAAGCCCAGCAGATTTGATTTGTTTTTTCTCACTAATGGCAAGTTCATATTTTGCAAGTAGGATTTCATATTATCATTCACGGAAAAAATAACTTTCTTCATGTCATGAGACTGGTGAGGATTTTGCCTTTCGCATGTTTTAATGTCACTTTTTTTTCAAAGTGACATTTTGGACTGTTATTCTTTGAATAAAGGGATTTTTTATTATGATAAAACCAACTCATCTTTTGCGAAGATATATTTACTTTGATAATGAGGTTATTCGAATTTACAGTAGTTTTCGATAAAATCTTTCGTACTACAAGTGATGGTGTTAAAACCAGAGTAAGCAAAGCAGGCTCGTGCTTTTTTGCAAAATCTCGTGTCATCTGAAATTAGAAAATCTGCACCCAAAGCGGCAATAACATGTAACATGTCGTTTTGTGAAGATTTGAAACGGTCTTTTCCACGAGTGATTTTTGTGAAGTCATCAGGGTAATATCCGGCCCAATTCATTAAACAATAAGCTCGTGCAACATCAGATTCAGGGGTTTTATCAAAAAAATCATTTAGGTTAAAAGTACTATTTTTGTTTTGGAATACGGTCTCGATTTTTTTAACGACTTCATTTACGTCTGCGTTTAAAATGTCTAAGGCCTTAATTTCATTCATATTGCGAAAAGGTTGTGGGCCCAGTTGCTCATTGTCTTCAATCTTTGGTGACTGAACTAGTAATGGGTTTTTATGTAACGTATTGAAACTTGATTGAAAATCAATGAGAGCTTGTCTTGCTTCTTCTGGCAAAGAGGATAAGTCAACAGAGGCTAATTGTGTCAATGCAAGCTCAAGCATATTATTCAGGCTATCATTGAGTCCGTTGTTGATATCTTCAAAGCTCTCGCCTACCTGAATTCCTGATATTTTTCTAGAAAATAATTCAGTTGAAGATAACACTGAGTCGATACCGAGCTCTAAATTTTCTTTTTGTATTTTTAAAAATGATTCCCAGATAATTTCAGGGTGAATGTTGGATAATTTGTGAGTATTTGGTTCAATGTATGCTGCATTTATTTCGGATAACAGATTAATATGTTCTTTTTTGTAATCTTCAGATTTTATTTGTGATATTTCCTGAAGTGTTACGAATGAATAAATAGGAATTACATCATCTAATTTCAAAACGAGCTTTAATTTTATATATTCATTAACTTTCATTTCGTCGATTTTTCTTTGACGTAAATTACTTAATGTATTCTGATCTAAGTAAATTAAAAAGCTCATGATATCATTTCCTTTTTATATATTAGTCTAGTATGCACTATATCATTATCTCAAGTAGAAAGCATACTCTGATTTTATGTGCGCTTGATGAAAGTGCTTCTACTGTTCTACTCATAAGATTTGAGGTTTTAGTCTTTGGAGTCCCCTTTAAATTCTAAATATTTACGGTTATTAAAATCCTTTAAATACATCGCGATTGATTCTCTGCTTTTGCCGAATATTGTTTTGCATGATGCATTCGCTATCTTTGAATTAAGTATATGAACGTCATTATCGTTTAACTGATTACTCGAGAAATATTTTTTGCCACTTGTTGATATTAAAATCGCTTTACGACTTGATAGTGGGTAATAATAATCAATTGATTCACCTTCGCTGCCATCTGGGTGTAGGTTTATTAATGGTTGGTCTGATGTGATGAAATCAATAGTTGAAATATTTTCTAGTAGAATTATCTGGCGTTTATTATTCAATGACATATCGTAAGAAAGATTTGTAGCCATAAATGAACACATGAACCACCAATTTCTGTTATAAAAATCTCTTAATCGTTCTTTTATCTGTGGTGAGCTAGGGACTTTATCCAATGAGAGGATGAATAATTTCTTCATTTTCCATGTTCTAGCAAATTGATATCCTAAGAAGTAGCAGAAGTCATAGTATGTTTCCTTGTTTTCTAGATAAAGAAGATTACCATTTTTTAACTCGCTCAGAATCTCTACGGCTCTTGATTCTTGTTGGGATAAATAATTTTCAAAGAGATTACTTTGCATAATCTCCTGTAGGTTTACACCAAGCTTATCTTTAGCTTTAGGTGCTAAAAATGAAATTATTCTTTGGCCTTCAAATATAATATTCACAAAATCCAAATGGATTTCCTTTAATGTTTCATTTGACTTACTTACGATCAGATTGATTAGCTCTTTGTCGGATTCATTAAGCTCACCCATTTTGTAGAAGTTTTTCTCGAAACCGAGGCCTCTAACGCTGTCACAAGCAATATTAGATTTCTTTGTTATGTACCAAATGTTGGAGCCATCAACTGCCCAATCACGAAGATAATGTGCCCATACATAATGGTGTTTTGTTTTTTTCTCAAAAATTTTCATTGGATTCCCTTCAACAAGTATGATGTTGAGCATTTGTAGATCAATCTTACACTTGGTGTAATCGGTCAACTAGACCTGACGAAGCACTTTTAAGGTGTACCCAAGGGTGTACACAATCTAGGTGTTAAATTTATATAATTTTAAATAACAATTAGTTAATTAGTTGATAGGCTTTCACATTAAGAAAAGCAAATAAGCTTTGCCTGCTTCACGAAAGCCCGCGTATATCGCGGGCTTTTTTTTGCCTGGTCATACCGCCGGTTTTCTCTGTGTGAAGTCAATCACTATTCACTTTTAACCAAGTTTAAATCTAAGAAAGTAGACAATCGTCGAATTTTCATCTTAAAGTCCAGGGTCCGGTACTAGACAAAACTAGCGCCTGGTTATCAAATGGTTAACTAACTTTTCGCCGCATGTAAAAAATCGGCCAGATACGTAACTGGCCGGCGTACCTGCTGGTGTTTACAAGCACGACGACATACCTTTCGGGAGAATTATGCAATCCACTGTTAATCAAAAAGAGAGCCGAACGTTCTTCGGCCATCCGTATCCGCTCGGTTCCCTGTTCTTCACCGAGATGTGGGAGCGTTTCTCGTTTTACGGCATCCGTCCGTTACTGATCCTGTTTATGGCCGCCACCGTCTATGACGGCGGGATGGGCCTGGCGCGTGAAAACGCCTCGGCGATTGTCGGTATCTTTGCCGGTACCATGTACCTGGCCGCGCTGCCGGGCGGCTGGCTGGCCGATAACTGGCTGGGGCAGCAGAGAGCGGTCTGGTACGGTTCGATCCTGATTGCGCTCGGACACCTGTCGATCGCGCTCTCAGCGGTGATGGGGAACAACCTGTTCTTTATCGGCCTGATGTTCATCGTGCTTGGCTCCGGGCTGTTTAAGACCTGTATCTCGGTGATGGTCGGCACCCTGTATAAAAAAGGCGACGCGCGTCGTGACGGCGGTTTCTCGCTGTTCTATATGGGCATCAACATGGGCTCGTTCATCGCGCCGCTGATTTCCGGCTGGCTGATCAAAACCCACGGCTGGCACTGGGGCTTTGGTATTGGCGGAATCGGGATGCTGGTGGCGCTGATTATCTTCCGCGTGTTTGCCGTTCCGGCAATGAAGCGCTATGACGGCGAAGTCGGCCTCGACTCTACCTGGAACAGCCCGGTGGTGAAGCGTAACGGCGTGGGCGTTTGGCTGCTGGCGCTGGCGGCAGGTGTGGCAACGATCGTGACGCTGATTGCGCAGGGCGTGATTGTGATTAACCCGGTCGCGGTAGCCAGCGTGCTGGTGTACGTGATTGCGGCGTCCGTTGCCCTCTACTTCATTTATCTGTTTGTTTTTGCGGGGCTGAACCGTAAAGAGCGCGCCAGGCTGCTGGTCTGCTTTATTCTGCTGATCTCCGCGGCGTTCTTCTGGTCCGCGTTCGAACAAAAGCCAACCTCGTTCAACCTGTTTGCCAACGACTACACTAACCGCATGATTGGAGATTTTGAAATCCCGGCGGTGTGGTTCCAGTCGATCAACGCCCTGTTCATCATCCTGCTGGCACCGGTGTTTAGCTGGGCATGGCCGAAGCTCGCGAGCAAAAACATTCGTCCGAGCAGCATCACCAAGTTTGTTATTGGTATTCTGTGCGCGGCGGCGGGCTTTGGCCTGATGATGCTGGCGGCACAGAACGTGCTGAGCAGCGGTGGGGCGGGCGTGTCGCCGTTCTGGCTGGTGGGCAGCATCCTGATGCTGACGCTCGGCGAACTGTGCCTGAGTCCGATTGGCCTGGCGACCATGACGCTGCTTGCGCCGGAAAGAATGCGCGGCCAGATGATGGGGCTGTGGTTCTGCGCCAGCGCGCTGGGTAACCTGGCGGCGGGCCTGATTGGCGGCCACGTGAAGGCCGATCAGCTGGATATGCTGCCGGATCTCTTTGCGCGCTGCTCCGTCGCGCTGCTGATTTGTGCCGCGGTACTGATCGTCCTCATTGTTCCGGTGCGCCGCATGCTGGAAAATGCGCAGACTAAACCGGCAGCTAACGCCTCTTAAACCTCGATCTTGCCGGGGCGGCGTTATGCCCCGGCAATTTATTCGACGAGGTAAGAACATGCTGTTAGGGTTTGTTGGTCTTGGCGCAGTCGTTGAAACAGCTTACCTGCCCGCAATACGAAAAATCTTTGATACTCCCCCTCGCTGTTTAGGCTTTGATATCCAGCCCGTAAAACAGCCGGAGGGCGTAACGCGCTGTGCCACACTGGCTGAACTCCTCTCCCAGCCGCTTGATACCCTGTTTATTACCACGGCGTCGCTGCACCATCTTGAGGTGCTTGAACACGCTCTCGCCTCATCGGTTTCCCGCATCGTGGTTGAAAAACCGATTGTTGCCACGCTTCCCCAAACCGAAAAGCTCAACGCGCTGCTGGCGAACCCCGACGTCGCCTCCCGCGTGCTGGCGCTCGATCACTGGATGGCGCGTATCGAAACGGTGAAGCGGTCCCTGGTTGGCAATATCGCTGACATCGTCAAAATCGACGGTTTTTTGCAGGAGCCGAGCGGAGTTAACTCCGCCGGAGAACCCATTGCGCTTAACTTTGCCACGGGCGAGCCGGACGCGCGTACGCTTCGCCACCCTGATGGCGTGATTCTGGATATCGGTACGCACGTGCTGGCGATGCTGCGCGAAACGGTGCGCTATCTGGGCGGGAATGATGAGATGACGCTGCGGGTCGTCACGGCTAAAGACCGCCTGGGTCGCGATATTGCAAAAGGCGACCTGACCACCGCGGAAGGCGAGGCGCATCTTCAGGGAAGCATCAGCGGCGTACCGGTGGATATCTGGCTTAACAAATACGCGGGACCCGCGGGCGGGCAAAAAGGCTTACGGCTCTGGTTGCGCGACGGGCGGACCATCAGCTACGACCGGCACGGCGCTGAAGATGTGCTGGAGCTGATGAATGGCGACACGCGTCAACGCTGGAACATTCCCGGCACGATCTACGAGCGCTGTCTTGCAGAGCATTTTCTGGGCGCCAACAGCCTGTTTGAACGGGATCCGCAAGAGGTGAGCCGCACGACGCGCCGCAGGATAGAGGAAGTGACGCTGCTGCTGGCGTTACAGCAGCAGCTGCGTGGCCCGCACTGAACGTAACGTGGTAAAATTACCGCAGACCAGATCGCTTTTAAGGAGTCACCATGACGATTACCTGCCCGGATTGCCAGGCACCGCTGGAGCCCCTGAACGGGGTGGCGCACTGCGACAGCTGTAAAAAAGACATTGCGCTTGAAGCCCGCTGCCCGGAGTGTCATCAGCCTCTCCAGGTATTAAAAGCCTGCGGCGCGGTGGACTATTTCTGCCAGAACGGTCACGGTCTTATCTCTAAAAAACGCGTGGAGTTTGTTCGGGCCGAAGGTTAATCGCAGACGCAGCCTTCGCCTTTCTTCCACAGCTCGACCAGCGACTCGGGCGCTTCCTGCTCGGGTACCAGCACGATGATATCGGCGTAGTGCGCCTGATTTTGCCCGGTCCAGATAATCTGGATGCGGAAATAGCGCTGGTCGCCGCTGCCGGGTGAAGAGGCTTGCCCGGGCGGCTGGCCGCGTGGAAAAGCCTGCTCCAGGATGCTCACCAGGCGCTGGCGCTGGGCCTCATTGAGCGACGAAAGCGCGATGGTGCGCTGTCCGCTCAGTTTGGGAATAAAAGCGACGCCGCCTTCCCGAGCCACCTCAACCACGGCGTCATCCGTCAGTTCCGGAACCTGCATTTACAACACTCCCACCTGTTCCCAGGCTTGTTTAATGGCCGCACCAGCGTCGCCGCCGGAGCGTTTCTCTCCGTGCGCGATCGTCAGTTTTGCGAAGGCCTCAAAATCCGCATCCTGCGCCAGATTGCGATCGCAAACCGTGTCGTACCAGGCATAACCCGCTTTTTCCCAGGCGTAGCCGCCGATCGCCGTTGCGGCCAGGTAAAATGCCCGGTTGGGGATGCCGGAGTTCAGATGCACGCCGCCGTTATCCTCGCGCGTTTTAATGAAATCTTTCATGTGCGCGGGCTGCGGGTCTTTGCCGAGCAGAGGATCGTCATAGGCGGTGCCGGGTTCAGACATCGAGCGCAGCCCTTTGCCGTTGATCCCTTTCGCCAGCAGCCCTTCACCAATGAGCCAGTCAGCTTTATCGGCGGTTTGCTTCAGATGGTACTGTTTGACCAGCGAGCCAAACACGTCAGACAGAGACTCGTTCAGCGCGCCCGACTGTTCAAAATAGATAAGCCCGGCTTCGGTCTCGGTCACGCCGTGGCTCAGCTCGTGCGCCACCACGTCGATGGCGATGGTAAAGCGGTTAAATATTTCCCCGTCGCCGTCGCCGAATACCATCTGCTGACCGTTCCAGAAGGCGTTCTGATATTCCCGACCGTAATGCACGGTGCCGGTCAAAATAAGCCCTTTATTATCGAGCGAATCACGCTGATATTCTTTCCAGAAGAAATCATGGGTAATACCCAAATAATCGTAGGCTTCATCCACCGCCACATCGCCGTTCGACGCCTGGCCTTCGTAACGCACCTGCGTACCCGGCAGCTCCTGGGTTTGCTTCGCGTCGTAAATATCGCGCTCCAGCTGTCCGGCTTTATTCACGTGCGGCGCGGCGGGTTTGCCGGGCATGTGGGCCATCAGAGTCTGGACGTGGGTTAAGGTCTGACGGGCACAGCGCTGCTGCGGCTCGGAACCGCTTTCAATAATACGACGAAGAATATAAGGGGGAATAACGCTATGAAGATGGGGCATGCTGCTCTCCTTATTAAAAAAGGGAATAGCAGCAGTATAGTAAGTAACCGGCGAAGAATTATCCGGTTTTACGCTGACGCGTCTTTTTCACCGGTTTAATTGATTTCACTTCGCTTTCTACCCAGCCGTCTGAAAGACGCGTCGTCAGCACATCGCCGGTATTTACCTGTTTAGTTTGCTTCAGCACTTTGCCGTCCGTCGCCGTCGTCACGCTATAGCCGCGCGCCAGCGTGGAGAGGGGGCTGACCGCTTCAAGATGGGTCACCGCATTGCCAAAACGTTCGCGGGTGGTGCTCAGGCGCGCACGGACAGTCTCCGCCAGACGATACTCCAGCTGCTGGATCCGCGTTTGCGCGCGATAAATTTTCGGCTGCGGGTTCTGCTGGTTCAGGCGCTGCGTCACGCGCTGCTGGCGCGATACCGCGCGCTTAAGCTGCGCGTCCACCGCAACGCTCATGCGCTGACGCAGGCGCTCAAGCACGGTCTGCTGACGCGCCAGACGCAGCTGCGGGTGCTGCTGCTGAAGTCGATGATGAAGCTGGGTAAATCGGCGGGTACGGTTGGCAAGGAAGTAGTCCATCGCCATCTCAAGACGCTGCTGACCGTTCTGAATCTGACGCAGCAGCTCCAGCTGGTTGCGGCTGACCACTTCCGCCGCCGCCGAAGGCGTAGGCGCGCGCAGATCCGCCACAAAATCGGCTATCGTTACGTCCGTTTCGTGGCCGACGGCGCTCACCACGGGGATCTGACTTGCAAAAATTGCCCTCGCCACGCGCTCGTCGTTAAAGCTCCATAAATCTTCCAGCGAGCCGCCGCCGCGCCCGACGATGAGCACGTCGCACTCCTGACGGGCGTTCGCCAGCTCAATGGCGCGAACTATCTGGCCCGGCGCATCTTCACCCTGAACGGCGGTCGGGTAGATGATGACGGGCAGAGAAGGGTCGCGACGCTTTAGCACGTGTAAAATATCGTGCAGTGCCGCACCGGTTTTCGAGGTGATGACCCCAACGCAGTGGGCAGGAGAGGGCAGAGGTTTTTTGAACTGCTGGTCGAACAGACCCTCGGCGGAGAGCCTGGCTTTTAACTGTTCATACTTCTGCTGCAGCAGGCCTTCGCCCGCAGGCTGCATGCTCTCGACGATGATTTGATAATCGCCGCGCGGCTCATACAGGGTGATATTGGCGCGAACCAGAACCTGCTGGCCGTGCTGAGGGCGGAACGTCACGCGACGGTTGCTGTTGCGGAACATCGCGCAGCGCACCTGGGCGGTGTCGTCTTTTAAGGTAAAGTACCAGTGTCCGGAGGACGGCTGCGTGAAGTTAGAGATCTCACCGCTGATCCAGACCTGCCCCATTTCCTGCTCAAGCAGCAAACGCACCGTCTGATTAAGGCGGCTGACAGTATAAATTGAGGGGGATTGAGAGGATAACATGTGAGCGGGATCAAATTCTAAATCAGCAAGTTATTCAGTCGATAGTAACCTGCTGAGAGGTGAGCGCAAGCATTTTTTTTAAAAAAGTGTGGATGCAATCGGTTACGCTCTGTATAATGCCACGGCAATATTTAACCACCCAGGTCAGAGATATTGCCCATGCTACGTATCGCTAAAGAAGCACTGACGTTTGACGACGTCCTCCTCGTTCCCGCTCACTCCACCGTTCTGCCGAATACTGCCGATCTCAGCACGCAGTTGACGAAAACCATTCGCCTGAACATTCCTATGCTCTCTGCGGCAATGGACACCGTGACTGAAGCGCGCCTGGCTATCGCCCTGGCACAGGAAGGGGGCATTGGCTTTATCCACAAAAACATGTCTATCGAACGTCAGGCGGAAGAAGTTCGCTTGGTTAAGAAACATGAATCCGGCATCGTGTCTGACCCACAGACCGTTCTGCCAACCACCACGCTGCACGAAGTGAAGGCCCTGACCGAACGTAACGGCTTCGCCGGTTACCCGGTTGTGACCGAAGAGAACGAACTGGTCGGTATCATTACCGGTCGTGACGTACGTTTCGTGACTGACCTGAACCAGCCTGTCAGCGTGTACATGACGCCAAAAGAGCGTCTGGTTACCGTTCGCGAAGGCGAAACCCGCGACGTGGTGCTGGCAAAAATGCACGAAAAACGCGTTGAAAAAGCGCTGGTTGTTGACAGCAGCTTCCACCTGCGCGGCATGATCACCGTTAAAGATTTCCAGAAAGCAGAACGTAAACCTAACGCCTGTAAAGACGAGCATGGCCGTCTGCGCGTCGGCGCTGCGGTTGGCGCAGGTGCTGGTAACGAAGAGCGCGTTGACGCGCTGGTTGCTGCGGGCGTTGACGTCCTGCTGATTGACTCCTCTCACGGCCACTCCGAAGGCGTACTGCAGCGTATTCGTGATACCCGTGCTAAATACCCTGACCTGCAGATCATCGGCGGTAACGTGGCCACTGGCGCAGGCGCTCGCGCGCTGGCTGACGCTGGCTGCAGCGCGGTGAAAGTGGGTATCGGCCCTGGCTCTATCTGTACCACGCGTATCGTGACCGGCGTGGGCGTTCCGCAGATCACCGCGGTGTCTGACGCGGTTGAAGCGCTGGAAGGCACCGGTATTCCGGTTATCGCCGACGGCGGTATCCGCTTCTCTGGCGACATCGCCAAAGCGATCGCCGCGGGCGCAGCTGCCGTGATGGTAGGCTCCATGCTGGCCGGTACCGAAGAATCCCCGGGTGAAATCGAACTCTACCAGGGCCGTTCTTACAAATCCTACCGCGGTATGGGCTCCCTGGGCGCGATGTCCAAAGGTTCCTCCGACCGTTACTTCCAGACCGATAACGCCGCTGACAAACTGGTACCGGAAGGTATCGAAGGTCGCGTTGCCTATAAAGGCCGTCTGAAGGAGATCATTCACCAGCAGATGGGCGGCCTGCGCTCCTGTATGGGTCTGACCGGCTGTGGTACCATTGACCTGCTGCGTACTAAAGCGGAATTCGTACGCATCAGCGGTGCGGGTATCCAGGAGAGCCACGTTCACGACGTGACGATCACCAAAGAGTCCCCGAACTATCGTCTGGGCTCCTGATTTTTCTTCGCCCGACCTCGTGTCGGGCGATTTATTTAATCTGTTTCACTTGCCTCGGAATTAGCGTCAATGACGGAAAACATTCATAAACATCGCATTCTCATCCTGGACTTCGGTTCACAGTACACTCAGCTGGTGGCGCGTCGCGTGCGTGAACTGGGCGTTTACTGTGAGCTGTGGGCGTGGGATGTCACGGAAGCACAGATTCGCGAATTCAATCCAAGCGGCATCATCCTGTCCGGCGGCCCGGAAAGCACCACCGAAGAGAACAGCCCGCGCGCGCCGCAGTACGTGTTCGAAGCTGGCGTGCCGGTATTCGGCGTGTGCTACGGTATGCAGACCATGGCAATGCAGCTGGGCGGCCACGTAGAAGGCTCTAACGAGCGCGAGTTTGGCTACGCACAGGTAGAAGTTGTGACCGACAGCGCGCTGGTGCGCGGTATCGAAGACTCCCTGACCGCAGACGGCAAACCGCTGCTGGACGTGTGGATGAGCCACGGCGACAAAGTTACCGCTATCCCGTCTGACTTCGTCACCGTTGCCAGCACCGAAAGCTGCCCGTTCGCCATCATGGCGAACGAAGAAAAACGCTTCTATGGCGTGCAGTTCCACCCGGAAGTGACCCACACCCGTCAGGGTATGCGCATGCTGGAGCGCTTCGTGCGTGACATCTGCCAGTGTGAAGCCCTGTGGACCCCGGCAAAAATCATCGACGACGCCGTTGAGCGTATCCGCCAGCAGGTTGGCGATGACAAAGTGATCCTCGGCCTCTCCGGCGGCGTGGACTCCTCCGTGACCGCGATGCTGCTGCACCGCGCCATCGGCAAAAACCTGACCTGCGTCTTCGTGGACAACGGTCTGCTGCGTCTGAACGAAGCCCAGCAGGTCCTGGACATGTTTGGCGACCACTTCGGTCTGAACATTGTTCACGTGGAAGGCGAAAAACGCTTCCTGGACGCGCTGAAAGGCGAGAACGATCCGGAAGCGAAACGTAAGATCATCGGCCGCGTGTTCGTTGAAGTGTTCGACGAAGAAGCGCTGAAGCTGGAAGACGTGAAGTGGCTGGCTCAGGGCACCATCTACCCTGACGTGATCGAGTCTGCGGCTTCCGCAACCGGTAAAGCACACGTCATCAAATCTCACCACAACGTGGGCGGCCTGCCGAAAGAGATGAAGATGGGCCTGGTTGAACCGCTGCGTGAACTGTTCAAAGACGAAGTGCGTAAGATCGGTCTGGAACTGGGCCTGCCGTACGACATGCTCTACCGTCACCCGTTCCCGGGGCCGGGTCTGGGCGTGCGCGTGCTGGGCGAAGTGAAGAAAGAGTACTGCGACCTGCTGCGTCGCGCGGACGCTATCTTCATCGAAGAGCTGCACAAAGCTGATCTGTACAACAAGGTAAGCCAGGCGTTCACCGTGTTCCTGCCGGTTCGCTCCGTCGGCGTAATGGGCGATGGCCGCAAGTACGACTGGGTTGTCTCCCTGCGTGCGGTTGAAACCATCGACTTCATGACCGCGCACTGGGCGCACCTGCCGTATGACTTCTTAGGCCGCGTGTCTAACCGCATCATCAACGAAGTGAACGGTATTTCCCGCGTGGTGTATGACATCAGCGGTAAGCCACCTGCTACGATTGAGTGGGAATGATTTAACATTTGGTAAAAACTGCACCCCAAAAGTTATATATTCAACCTTTGGGGTACAGTTCGTAAGTTACTTTTTTTAGCACTGTTCATATCTGACTCTGATCTAAATCCTTACTCCATTATGAAACAGAATTTCGGCATTATATTTATATCCCAGGCAGGAAGTGATTCCTTTGATAAGTCAAAAATTCACTAATGCGGAGACAGATTTTGCACTGAAGGAGATTGAGGGTAGTAATTTACTTCAATACGGGGATATCGTCGAACCTGATGAGTTCGACGATAAAAATTGGAAGACCCATTTCTTTGGGATGTTTGGGGTAATTAAAACTATTGTGTTAATTATTCGTTAGTTGCCGGTTTGTATCTGAATTTATTACTTGGTACGTACTCTTTCCTTTGCATCACATTGATGATTTTGACTCCCTCACCATGTTTCAAATATTTGTAGGTAAAATACCTAGCTACTTTTTCTTCGTGCGTAGATAGGATTATTTGCTTTTCTCTGAAGTCATTGCGTAATACCTCGACTAGCGATGCCATATTAATATCGTCCATAGTCTGGACAGGATCGTCAATAAGGATGCCAGAAAATTTGGTAGAGTAGACTCGATGCAGCGCTAAAGTTAAAGCAATTACAACGGCGGATATCTGCCCAGAACTCATAGTATTGAGGATATCATGGTCGCTTTCCCAATTGGAAACTAAGCGCACATTCTTAAGTTCATCCTCACCCGTTGGGTCTTTAATAAAGATCCCATGTCCAAGCCCAGCCTGGTGAGTCTGGAGAATCTTTCCGGAATAGATGTAGAATGGGATTTCGATATTAGTAATAAGTTTTTTTCTATACTGCCTAATTTGAGTTCGAACTATTGTGATTAACTCACCTATATCTTTCGAAGCACGGTCTAACTGATTAAATTCAGTGGTCAGCTTTTTGATATTTTCAGAAATGCCTCTCAATGAACTGAAATAAAGACTTTTTATATAGCTCTCTTTTTTATCTAGTTGAACAGTATTTATTAATCCAAGCTTATCCTGTTCGCTGTTGAAATAATCTCTATAAATTCTTTCAAATACATTAGCTCTGTTGGCATCGTAATATCCTTCAGGTGTCTCACCTATCGCCAGGCGTATTCTTTCGCACAGGTTATCTACTGCTTTAGTGAGATAAATTTCCCCTCCTGGTACTGGGAATGTTGTTGCGAACAAATCATTATGTTCAATTTTCTCCGAATGTAACCATTTGCTCAGCTTATCAAGCCGTTTTTTATCAGCTAATGCTTTGGATAGGGAGAGTAACTCCTCTTGCGTTGAAGCTGTTACTTGCTCAAGGTACTTGGCGCAGGAGTGAAGTAAGGGGGAGAGATAAGTTGAGTTGAATGCATCTCTGGCTGCTACTAGCTGCTGTTCCTGTCCCGAAAGTTGTGATCTAATTAAATGGCCATGTTGAGTAATCGCTTGAGTTAGGGAGTCGTGAGTTTTCCAATCATGTCCACATAGCAAACATGCAGACTCTTCTGGTATGTTCTGGACACCATTAGACATTGCATCGTGATGCTTTAGAAGCTCGGAGTAAATAGAGCTTAAACCACTCGCTTTGTTCTCTATTTCAATAAGATTTTGAAGAGCTGCTTCAAATGCACTACTATTTCCAAGGGACAAAATTTGGAATATTGAATTTAAGTTAGCTACATCACGAATTAGCTTCAGATCACCACTTTTAAGAGTTGTATGACATTGCCGTATCGATTGGTAAGTTCTGTTCGCTGTGACATACAGATCATAATGATTAACAGAATTATAGTAGCCAATATAAAGTTGGAGAATCTCTCTTTGAAGAGTTGCATTCTCGAAGCGACGGTTTCTAATAAAAAAGTTCTGATATGTAAGAAGATTTTTTACGTTATTGATTTCCTCTAAAGAGTAATTAAGTTTTTCCTGATTTAATTCAGTGATCGTAATCGCGTCCCAAAATGGCTCTCTTTTGGAACCAGCTAACCATTGGAATACGTAAAAATGTGGCGCGATGACGTCGGCAGTAATACTTGTGCTTTCATCAATTTTGTAGGTTTTCTTAATATTCTCGATCTGTGTCGTGACATTCTTTTTAGAAGTTATTAACTTACGAGAAATGTCTGTCAGCTTACTAAGCCTTTCATCTGCATCACGCGTATTGCCAAATAGTTGGGAAAGCTCTTCAGCTCGTTGTGTTTCGTTTTTTGTTTTCAGAAATCTGGAAGTTTCTTCTTGCTGTACGTAATGAAATAGTAGGAAGTCCCGCGAAAAATTTTTGCTATCAAAATATTGCTCCAATGCATTCGGGGGGACTGGTACAGGATTTCCATCTATTATTTCGTTGAGTTCCCATAGCTCTACGAATCTAGAGATCCTTTTGGAGGCATTAGGGATTTTATCTTTTAGTTTTCGCTGAAATATTCTTGTTTTTGATTCTTTATCTTTGAATTCAAGGGTAATTTCAACTTTTTCTGCACCTTTATGTGCAACAACGATATCTGCTGGATTTTGGCGGTTTTCTAGAGATATAAGTCTAGTGATATTTCCTGTTATACCTAATTCGATTGCATCGAAGACAGAAGTTTTGCCATATCCATTTGGACCATCTAATAATATGAGATTATTATCATCAAAGTTTAACGTATATGGTTCTCCTCCAAATATTTTGAAGTTTTTTAGTACAATTTTATTGAGGTTGATCATGCTTGGTTCTCCCATATATTCGCGACACGCATATGAATGTTTTCATCGGTCCATTCAGTATCGATCTCCATTAGTTTTCTGTATATCGAAGATTGATATTGGGATAAGCAATTTTGAATCTCTTCATTTAAGTTGGTTAGTTTTTGTTCTTGAGGTGTATAGGTGATGAATGGAAGCTTAAGTGCAGTTTTCAGTATGAGGGAGTAGAAATCATTATTGTTAGCATGATCATCCTTAAATTTAAGAAAATTCCTTCCGTCATTTGAATTAATTATTTCGCTTATCACCTTGTTTGTTATTTTTTTTATCCCTGCTGAGGTGAGGTAATCTTTTAGACTTGTCAATTCACTTGAGGTGTAGGTGATAACATTCTTCTTGAAGTTGTAATGGTCTTCTTCAATAGAAAGTATTATCTTTCTGCTTATTTTTTCTTCTTCATGACAAATTATCATGGTGCAGTTTTTTTCGAAAGAGCGGTCCACTTGTCCAGAATTGCTGATTTCTTCGAATAGGGATTGCGCTTTATCATCTAGTAATTCTTGAGCTGTTGCGTCGGATTGGCTTTGAAGTTGAATCGTAACAAAGTATTCCTCTCGCTTGCTTTCCTGTGGCAAACAGAAAAGATAGAGATCTTTTTTCATATCAATCCGCTCATAACCATTGCTGTAGAGGATATTATTGACGATGTTTATCATTATTTTAATGCCTTCTGTGCGGTAGATATTGGGATAAGGTTAATATTTTTCAACATTTCGTCTCTTTTACAACGGGGGTCTGATTCTTCTGCTATAGGAGCTTCCGTATGTACAGCCAGTGTGGGCGAAAATTGGTACGCGTCTTTCCCATCATATATAAGATTTTCTACCTCAAATAATATTTCACTCATGTTTGGGTTATCTATAATTTTTCTTTCAATTTGGCTGGCTCGCCCAATATTTATAATTGTTGTTGGTAAGTAGTATTGAAGTGGCGGAGTCGCGCTACGATAGACGAATTTATAATGTAGTGCATTGTGTGAGACACGTTCAAAATTAATTGCATGTAGGATCTTTACAAGTACGTGGCGAATACCATCCGTGTTTACATCTAAAGCATTTTCTATATTGTTGTTATGTTGGAGATAAATTTGAGGAGAGAAGCGACGATAGTGTTCCCACAAATCTTTTGGACTTAAACCTAATAGCATTTTTCTTGCTTCTTTAAGATTACAGTACTCACTTTGGCTTTGGTTTAAATAGTCTTCTGGATCACTTATATAATCATCTATTAAATGAGAAAATTTTTCCTTAAATTTACAGGCGAGATACTCCTTGCCAATATCTTCATGTTCAATATCAAGCGCACAAATTATTTCTCCAAAGCTTATTGGGATTTTCTCGCCTAATTTTTTATTCTTATGTCGGTATATTATATATCGATCTATTATTCCTAAAAAACAGTGGAAAGTTTTTTCTAACTGCTCAGGAGTAGTAGGAAAATGCCTCTTGGTTAACGCATTAGCAATTTCAGATTTTATCTTGCTATTAATGTCATCTAAGCTGCAAAATTTATTGCCATCATCATATTGATAGGCATCAAGCCTAGCAAGAGCGTCATTTTTTCCATTCGATATAGATTTTAGGTGGTCATATAACTGATTTGCCTTATTACCATTGAAGGCTGCTCTTAATATAGCTGCTGTCTTGGTGATATTGTTCTGATCAGATGCAGCTTTTTCGAGCACAGAGCTTCCATCTTTGGGGATTGTATTTTGGTAATGGTTTAGAATAATATTTAGGTCGTCTTGTATTGATGTTGCTAAATCCTGGAAATTAGGTTTAGGATTTATCAACTTCCAGGTGTGAATTTTTCCTGTTACATTAGGCTGTTTGTATAGCTCCAAGGTAATTCCGAATAAGGCATCAGAATATTCGCTATAACTACTAGAATTATATGCCTTTACCTGATGGAACGAGATTGGGATTTCGTTGTGCCGGATCTCGAAGTCCTCAGTGGACTCTAGCATCAAGCTGTAATTTGACATGTCTGCATCTACAGGCTCTGCATTTATAAGTTTTAAGGCATAGTAAAGAGCAACTTTGCCTTGGTAATTGAAGCCACTCCAAGAAGGCGAAGCATCGAAAGCCATTAGAATACTCCTACGCTGCATCTGTGACGAAATATACGCACTGGTAAGACGACACTGTGGCCGCCGCGTTTCCATACGAGTGTGCTAATTCTAGGTGAAATCTCATATCAGATGCCACTTTATCAGCAGGGTTTTGCGAAAAGGAGTAAAAATTTTAAGTAGTTTGGTGGCTGCCTAGTCTTTTGCATACCCACTTTTCCTGTTCATTAGCTATGGGTTGGCTGGAGAAAATGAGCCTGATTACCTTGTCATCATGATCAGATCGGTAGTCGAGGGAAGCAGAGTGGATTTAGGGCGTTTTGACGGCAGATATTTCAATGGGATGTAAGTAGTTATATCGGGCGAATCAACCGTGAAAAGCAAACTTGGCGGCTATGAGTTGTGAGAGTGAAACTATGCGTACAGCAAATGAAAAATGCTCGGGAAATAGCCGAAAATATTTGGCTTTGCTTCCAAACTAATACCAGAGGAAGTTACTGACATATTGCAGTTATGATCGAGACAATGGCATAGTCTTTAGATGTTGAGTCGTCGTACTCTTCAGGATGGCTTGCAGAAATGTACGCTAAGATGACTGAAGATTTTCATACGTCACCTTTTTTAGGACCTTTTCTCTAATGGATTGGATTTAAGTGATATAAGTCATATAGATAACTCTTAATTCTCAATAGTATTATTCATGGTTTTGAGGAAGAAGGTATCTTAGATACGTTAAATTTATTGGGTTAAGATAGTCTAATTAATAATAGAGTGGGGATAATCCTCCCTCTGAACTAACCCCAAAATCCTCTGCCTGTGCAGGGGGTTTTTTATTTCCTTATTTCCCTTCCCCCAATCTATACGCCAGCGCCACCACCAGCGACTGCACCAGGCACAGCGTTGCCGACTGTGACCGAAACGCATCCACCTGCGCCTCTTTCACTACAAAGCAGAGATCGCTGAACGTCGCCAGGGGGCTTATCTGGCTGTCCGTAATCACGATCTGCCGCGCGCCGACGCTGGCGGCGGTTTCGCTCACCATCACCGTCTCTTCCGCGTACGGCGAGAAGCTGATCGACACCACAATGTCGCGCGCCTTAATGCGGCTGATCTGCTCGCGTAGCATGCCGCCCATGCCGTCGAGCAGGATAGGGCGACACTCCAGGTGGCTCAGGGCGTAGGTCAAATACGCGGCGACGCTAAAGGAGCGGCGCAGCCCGGCGATGTAGATGGTGTCGGCGTCGGCCAATAGCTGTACCGCGCGCTCCAGCATTTCCGGTTCGGCGCGGGCGGCCAGCTGCTGCAGCGCTTGGGCGTTCGAGCGGGCGAACTCCTGCAGGATATCGAGCGGCGTTTCCGGCACGGCCTCGCTCTCCATTTCGCGGAACAGCCGGGCGCGGTCGCTGTAGCTGGCGGTCTCCTCCACCAGGTTCATGCGAAACAGCTGTTTCATTTCGTTGAAGCCGGTGAAGTCAAAGGCGTTGGCAAAGCGGATCAGCGTCGAGGGCGGCACGTCGGCGCGCTCGGCAATGACGGCAACCGTATCAAAGGCCACGCTGTTGGTGTTATCCAGCACGTAGCGGGAGACCTGCTGCAGCCTCTTGCTCAGGCTATCGTAGCGATCGCGGATTTGCTGCTGCAGTTCGTTCAGGCTGGTTGCTGTCGTCATCTTATCCCCCAAGTACAGTCTTATGATTCTAAACGCAAAACCGCGTCTTTTAAATGTCGGCCATCCATCTGGCAGCAAAAATGAAACAGAAACTTCAGTCATTTCCTCGCCCGAAATCCCTTAATAGCGCACGCTGCGTCAGTGTTGTTGGCTGTTAACATAAAAATCCATCCTTGATCACAATAATCATCATTTATTTTATTTCAACTTAAAATGGAATATTTGTTTCATATATAGTGTCCAGTAGACAGCATTCAGGTAACAGTCACGTATCAACAGCGAGAGGTTAAGGATGGAGACGGTAGCGAATTTTATTCACGGCGAATGTGTCACCGGTTCAGGCCAGCGCGTTCAGGCGATCTTCAACCCGGCCACCGGCGAGCAGATCCGCCAGGTGGTGATGAGTACGGCGCAGGAAACCGAACAGGCGATTGCCGCCGCGCAGCAGGCGTTTCCGGCGTGGGCGCACCATGCTCCGCTGAAGCGCGCGCGCGTGATGTTCCGCTTCAAGGCGCTGCTGGAAGAGAACATGGACCGCCTGGCCCGCATCATCAGCGAAGAGCACGGCAAGGTCTTCTCCGACGCGGTGGGTGAACTGACCCGCGGTCTGGAGGTGGTGGAGTTTGCCTGCGGCATCCCGCATCTGCAAAAGGGTGAACACTCGGCGAACGTCGGTACCGGCGTCGACAGCCACTCGCTGATGCAGCCGCTCGGGGTCTGCGCCGGGATCACGCCGTTTAACTTCCCGGCGATGGTGCCGATGTGGATGTTCCCGATTGCGCTGGCGACCGGCAACACCTTCGTGCTGAAGCCGTCGGAAAAAGATCCTTCTCTGGCGCTCGCGCTGGCGCAGCTGCTGAAAGAGGCCGGTCTGCCGGACGGCGTGTTCAACGTGGTGCAGGGCGATAAAGAGTCCGTTGACGTGCTCCTGACCGACCCGCGCGTGCAGGCGGTGAGCTTTGTCGGCTCCACGCCGATTGCGGAATACATTTACCAGACCGCGTCCGCCCACGGTAAGCGCTGTCAGGCGCTGGGCGGCGCGAAAAACCACTGCATTCTGATGCCAGATGCCGACATGGAGATGGCGACCAACGCCATCATGGGCGCGGCCTACGGCGCGGCGGGGGAACGCTGCATGGCGCTCTCGGTGGTGCTGGCGGTGGGGGATAAAACCGCCGATGACCTCTGCGCCCGGCTGGAGAAACAGATTGCCGCGCTGCGCGTCGGGCCGGGCCTGGACCAGTCGCCGGAAAACGAAATGGGGCCGCTCATCTCCTCCGTGCACCGCAGCAAGGTGCTGGGCTACATCGACAGTGGCGAGTCGCAGGGAGCGAAACTTCGCGTGGACGGTCGCGGCTTCAGCGTGAAGGGCCACGAGCAGGGCTACTTCGTCGGGCCGTCGCTGTTCGATAACGTCACCCCGGAGATGACCATCTATAAAGAAGAGATCTTCGGCCCGGTGCTTTCTGTGGTGCGTGTAGCAGATTACGCCAGCGCGGTGGATCTGATTAACCGCCATGAATATGGTAATGGCTCGGCGATCTTCACCCGCGACGGTGGCTGCGCGCGCCGCTTCTGCGAAGAGGTGCAGGCGGGCATGGTGGGCGTCAACGTGCCGATCCCGGTGCCGATGGCGTTCCACAGCTTCGGCGGCTGGAAGCGTTCCATCTTTGGCGCGCTCAACGTCCACGGCAGCGACGGCGTGCGCTTCTACACCCGAATGAAAACCATCACCGCGCGCTGGCCGGAAATGCAGCAGGAGACAGGCGCTGCGTTCTCCATGCCGACGCTGGGCTGACAGGAGGTTTTATGCAAACCGAACGTATGACCATGGCCCAGGCGCTGGTCCGGTTCCTGAATCAACAGTACGTCAGCGTGGACGGCAACGAAACGCCCTTCGTGGAGGGCGTGGCCACCATCTTTGGGCACGGCAACGTGCTGGGTATCGGCCAGGCGCTGGAGCAGGACCCGGGCCATCTGCAGGTGATGCAGGGCTGCAACGAGCAGGGCATTGCCCATATGGCGACGGGATTCGCCAAACAGCACCGCCGTCAGCGCATTTTTGCCGTCACCTCCTCCGTCGGGCCGGGCGCCGCCAATATGGTGACGGCGGCGGCCACCGCCACCGCGAACCGCATCCCGCTGCTGCTGCTGCCGGGCGATATCTACGCCAGCCGCCAGCCGGACCCGGTGCTGCAGCAGATCGAGCAGTATCACGATCTTAGCATCAGCACTAACGACTGCTTCCGTCCGGTCTCCCGCTACTGGGACCGCATTAACCGGCCGGAGCAGCTGATGAGCGCCATGCTAAGCGCGATGCGAACGCTTACTGACCCCGCCAATACCGGGGCGGTGACCATCTGCCTGCCGCAGGACGTGCAGGGGGAAGCCTGGGACTACCCGCTGAGCTTCTTCGCGCGTCGCGTGCACCACATTGAGCGCCGTCCGCCCGATCCGCAGCGTCTGGCGCAGGCGCGGGCGCTGATCGCCCGCAAGCGTCGTCCGCTGGTGGTGTGCGGCGGCGGCGTGCGCTATTCCGGCGCGCATGAGGCGTTTCGCGAGTTTGTCGAGACGCTGCGGCTGCCGTTTGCCGAAACCCAGGCCGGAAAGGGGGCGCTGGTAAGTGACCACCCACTTAATCTGGGCGGCGTAGGGGTAACGGGCGGCATGGCCGCCAACCGGCTCGCGCCACAGGCCGACCTGGTGATTGGCGTGGGCACGCGCCTGACCGACTTTACCACCGGCTCCAAGGCGCTCTTTTCCCACCCGGACGTCGAATTCCTGCTGCTGAACGTGGCCGAGTTTGACGCCCTGAAGCTGGACGCGACCGCGCTGATCGCCGATGCCCAGACCGGGCTGCAGGCATTAACCCACTTGCTCAAGGAGTATCGCAGCGGCTGGGGAGAGGCGATCGCCGAGGCGAAGTCCGCCTGGCGCGACGAGTGCCGCCGCCTGTGGGATCGCCAGTGGCGCCCTGACGACGCGCCCGAAGTGGCGGGACACCTGGATGCGCAGCTGGCGGAATACGGCGAGACGCTCAACACCCGCCTGACCCAGACGCGGGTGCTGGGGCTGATCAACCAGCATATTGAAGATAACGCCGTTGTGGTGGGCGCGGCCGGTTCGCTGCCGGGCGATTTACAGCGTCTCTGGCAGGTCAAGACGCCGGACAGCTATCACCTGGAGTACGGCTACTCCTGCATGGGCTACGAGATAGCGGCGGCCCTCGGCGCGAAGCTCGCCAGACCCGAACTGCCGGTGTACGCCATGGTGGGGGATGGTTCCTACATGATGCTGCACTCCGAGCTGCAAACCGCCGTTCAGGAGGGCATTAAGATCGCCGTTCTGCTGTTTGATAACGCCAGCTTCGGCTGCATTAACAACCTGCAGATGGGGCACGGCATGGGCAGCTTTGGCACGGAAAACCGCCATCGCAACCCGGAAACCGGGCGGCTTGACGGGCCGCTGGTGAAGGTCGACTTTGCGCAAAACGCGGAAAGCTACGGCTGCCGCGCGTGGCGGGTGAACGACGAGCAAACCCTGCTGGCGGCGCTGGAGGCATCACGGGCGCATCCGGGCCCGACGCTGCTGGACATCAAGGTGCTGCCGAAAACCATGACCCACGACTACGCCTCATGGTGGCGAACCGGTGACGCGCAGGTAGCGGAATCTTCTGCCGTGCGTGAGGCCGCGGAGCAAACGCAGGCGCAGGTGAAAAAAGCCCGCCAGTATTGAGTTTTCTCTTCGTAACGAAATTTTCATTTCATTTCCCCTCACCCTAACCCTCTCCCCAAAGTGGAGAGGGGATGGTTCGGTGCGGCCTTTTCTCCCTCGCCCCATTGGGGAGAGGGCCGGGGGGAGGGGCGTTGCCGCACGTCCTTCCATGTTGTGAGATTGATAACAAAATTTATCTCATTCATCTCAAAAGTGTTAACCCACACTCAAAAACATAATTTTCACTATTTATAAAAATGAAATAAATGTTTTATTTATAGGGTCGTTAGTTCACAGCATTCACCAACACCGGGAGCCGTTATGTTTAACATTGCTTTACTGGGCGCTGGCCGCATTGGCCAGGTACATGCAGCTAACATCGCCAGCCACGGCGCGACCACCCTCTGGTCCGTGGTTGACCCGAATCAGGAATTTGCCACCCGTCTTGCCGCGCAGTATCAGGCCCGCCAGCAGAGTCTGAACGAGGCGATGACCGACCCTAACGTTCACGCCGTGCTGATCGCCTCCGCCACCGATACCCACGCGGATCTGATTGAAATGGCCGCCCGCCACGGCAAGGCCATCTTCTGTGAAAAGCCGGTACACCTTGACCTCGCCCGCGTGCGCGACTGCCTGAAGGTGGTCAAAGAGTACGACGTGCCGCTGTTCATCGGCTTTAACCGCCGCTTTGACCCGCAGTTCCGCCGCGTGAAAACCGACGCCCAGGCCGGGCGCATCGGCAAACCGGAATCGCTGCTCATCATCTCTCGCGACCCGTCTCCGCCGCCTGCGGAGTACGTGCGCGTCTCCGGCGGCATGTTCCGCGATATGACCATTCATGACTTTGACATGGCCCGCTTCATCATGGGCGAAGAGCCGGTGTCGGTGTATGCCCAGGGCAGCAACCTGGTGGATCCGGCGATTGGCGAGGCGGGGGACATTGATACCGCGTTTATCGTTCTGAAATATGCCTCCGGCGCGATGGCGACCATCGTCAACAGCCGCCGTTCATCTTACGGCTACGATCAGCGCCTGGAGCTGCACGGCTCCGAAGGGCTGCTGTGCGCGGGCAATATTCTTGAAAACCAGGTGCAGCACTACGGCAAACAGGGCTGCACCAGCGCGCTGCCGGAACACTTCTTCCTGCAGCGCTACAAATCCGCTTACGCCGCGGAATGGGAACACTTTGTTGCGGTCCTGCGCGGCGAAGCGGTGCCTGACTGCAGCGGCGATGATGGTGAACGTGCGCTGTACCTTGCGGATAAAGCGCTGGAGTCACTGCGCAGCCAGCGCGAGATCGTCCTCTAAACACAACAACCCTACACAGAGAGACATAATAATGAAAAAACTGATCGTAGCCGCCCTCATCGCCATGACGTCCGGGGCCGCCCTCGCCGAAAACGAGCAAATTGTTTTCAGTACGCCAAACCTGGCCATGCCGTTTGAAGTTCACATGCAGCGCACGGCGGTGAAAGCCGCAAAAGAGATGGGCGTGAAGCTTCAGGTGCTGGACGGACAGGGCAGCTCGCCGAAGCAGGTGGCTGACCTGGAAAACGCCATCACCCGCGGGGCGCAGGGCTTTATCGTCTCCCCTAACGACGTCAACGCGGTCTCCAGCGCGGTGGATGAAATTCAGGATGCGAAGCTGCCGATCGTCACCCTTGACCGCTCCGTCGACAGCCAGAAGAAAGTGCCGCACTTTGGCGCCAACAACTACAAGGGCGGCCAGGCGGTTGGCGACTTCGTTAAAACCAAATTCCCCAACGGCGCGGACATCATTCTCCTCACCGGTCAGCCGGGCTCCTCTTCCAATATTGAACGCACCAAAGGGATCCGCGACAGCCTGAAGGCGGGCGGGGATAAATACAAGATCGTCGCCGATCAGACCGGCAACTGGATGCGTTCTGAAGGGATGCGCATCGTTGAAAGCGTTCTGCCCTCGCTGCCGAAGCGCCCGCAGGTGATCCTCTCCGCCAACGACGATATGGCGCTGGGCGCGATTGAAGCGCTGCAGAGCCAGGGCGTGAAGCCGGGCGAAATCCTCGTGACCGGCTTTGATGCGGTGCCGGAAGCGCTGGCCCGCGTGCGCGACGGCTGGCTGGCGGTAACGGCGGATCAGCGTCCGGGCTTTGCGGTGCAGACGGCGATGAGCCAGCTGGTGGCCAACGTGCGCGAGAAGAAAGCCATCACCGGGGCCGACTATCCGCCGACGCTGATCACCAAAGAGAACCTGCAGCAGGCTGAGCGTATCGGTGAGGCCGGTAACTAATATGTCCCGAGCCGCCTCTGGCGGCTCATCATGAGGAGGAGCAGACTGATGTCGCAACCCTTACTGAAAGTGACCGACCTGGCAAAAAGCTTTTCCGGCGTCTGGGCGTTGAGCAGCGCCCAGCTGACCGTCGGCAGCGGAGAAATTCACGCCCTGCTGGGGGAAAACGGGGCGGGGAAATCCACGCTGCTGAAGGCGCTCGCGGGCGCGCAGCCGCAAACGCGCGGGGATATCTGGTTCAACGGCGAAACGCTGCCGGTGGACGACTCCCCGGTGGAACGGCAGAACAAGGGCATTATCACCATCTATCAGGAATTCAACCTGCTGCCCAACATGACCGTCGCGGAAAACATGTTTCTCGGCCGCGAGCCGCGCAGGCGTAACCTGATCGTCGACGAAAGGGCGGTTAACCAGGAGGCGCAGGTCATTCTCGACTACCTGCAGCTGAACGTTGCGCCGACCACGCCGGTCGCCCGCCTGAGCGTGGCCCAGCAGCAGATGGTGGAGATCGCCCGGGCGCTGACCCTCAACGCCCGGTTAATCATTATGGACGAACCTTCCGCCGCGCTGAGCGACAGCGAGGTGGAAAGCCTGCACCGCGTGGTGCGGGAGCTTAAAAACCGCGGCGTGAGCATTATTTACGTTACCCACCGTCTGCACGAAGTTTTCCAGCTCTGCGATCGCTTCACCGTTTTCCAGGACGGCCGCTTCACCGGCACCGGCGCGGTGGCGGAGACCAACGTTGAACAGCTGATTCGCCTGATGGTCGGACGCGACGTGGCCTTTAACCGTCGTCCCGCCAGCGAAACCCATCATGAGGACAAACCCGTCCGCCTGGCGGTGAAGGGGCTGAGCCGCGAAAAGCCGCCGCTGGATCCGCACGGCATCGCCCTGCACGACATCAGCTTCCACGTCCACGCCGGGGAAGTCCTGGGCATTGCCGGGCTGGTGGGCGCGGGACGTACCGAAGTGGCCCGCTGCCTGTTTGGCGCAGACGCGTTTACCTCCGGGAGCTTTGAGCTGGACGGCGTGCCGTATCAGCCGCGCGACCCGCTGTATGCCCTCGATCAGGGCGTGGCGCTGGTGCCGGAAGATCGCAAAAAAGAGGGGGCGGTGCTGGGGCTGTCGATCCGCGACAACCTGTCGCTCTCCTGCCTCTCCTCGCTGCTGCAGTGGCGCTGGTTCGTGAACACCCGTAAAGAGGACGATCTGATTGAGTCCTACCGCCAGGCGCTGCAGATCAAAATGGTCAACAGCGAGCAGGAGGTGCGCAAGCTCTCCGGCGGCAACCAGCAAAAGGTGATCCTCGCGCGCTGCATGGCGCTCAACCCGCGGGTGCTGATCGTCGATGAGCCGACGCGCGGCATCGACGTGGGGACCAAATCGGAAGTGCACCAGGTGCTGTTTGACATGGCGAAAAAGGGCGTGGCGGTGATCGTGATCTCCTCCGATCTGCCTGAAGTGATGGCGGTGTCCGACCGGATCATCACCCTCAGCGAAGGCCGGGTGACTGGCGAGATCCACGGTGACGACGCTAACGAAGAACGGCTGATGACGATGATGGCCATCAACCACAACGCCCTGAACGCGGCATAACGGAGTTTCACATGACGCAGATGATTTCTAAAACGCAGGCCCCGGTCAAACGCGCCGGACGCATCGATCCCATCGCCTTCTTCGAGCGCTTCGGGGTGCTGATTTTCATGATCCTGCTGCTGATCTTCTTCCAGTCGCAGAACAGCAACTTTTTCTCTGAACGCAATATTTTCAACATCCTGACCGAAGTCTCCATCTACGGGATCATGGCCGTGGGGATGACCTTCGTCATTCTCACCGCCGGGATTGACCTCTCCGTCGGCTCCATTCTGGCGGTGTGCGCCATGACCGCGGCGTACGTGATCAAAGGCGACAACTTCACTACCGTCGACCCGAACGCCTGGGGCGGCATGAGCTGGCTGATTGGGCTGGGGATTTGTCTGGCCATGGGCACGGCGATTGGCTTCCTGCACGGCCTGGGCGTCACCCGCCTGCGCCTGCCGCCGTTCATCGTTACCCTCGGCGGGATGACCATCTGGCGCGGCCTGACGCTGGTGATTAACGACGGCGCGCCGATTGCCGGTTTCGACCCAGGCTACCGCTGGTGGGGACGCGGGGAGCTGCTCGGCATCTCTATTCCGATCTGGATCTTCGCCATCGTTGCCGTCGGCGGCTATCTGGCGCTGCATAAAACCCGCTGGGGCCGCTTCGTCTACGCCATCGGCGGCAACCCGGAGGCGGCGCGCCTGGCGGGGGTAAACGTCAAGCGCGTGCTGGTCAGCGTCTACGTGCTGATCGGCTGTCTGGCGGGGCTGGCGGGCTTCATCCTGAGCGCGCGTCTGGGAAGCGCCGAGGCGGTGGCCGGGATCTCCTTTGAGCTGCGGGTCATCGCCTCGGTGGTGATCGGCGGCACCTCGCTGATGGGCGGCTACGGGCGCATCGGCGGCACCATTATCGGCTCCATCATTATGGGCATTCTGATTAACGGCCTGGTGCTGATGAACGTCTCGGCCTACTACCAGCAGATTATCACCGGATTAATTATCGTTCTGGCGGTGGCATTCGATACCTATGCCAAAAGCCGTCGCGGCGCACTGTGAGGATCACGATGAAAGAGGTTCGTATTGGATTAATTGGCACCGGGTATATCGGCAAGGCGCACGCTATCGCCTATGCCCAGGCCCCGACGGTGTTCAACCTGCGCGGCAGGCTGGTGCGCGAGATGGTGGCGGAAGTCACGCCGGAGCTGGCGGCAGCGCGCGCGCAGGCGTTTGGCTTCAACCGCTCCACGGGCGACTGGCGAGCGCTGGTGGCCGACCCGGCCATTGACGTGGTGGATATTTGCTCACCCAACCACCTGCATAAGGAGATGGCGCTGGAGGCGATCCGCCACGGCAAGCACATCTACTCGGAGAAGCCGCTGGCGCTTAACGCCCACGACGCGCGCGAGATGGTCGACGCCGCGAAGCGGGCCGGGGTGAAAACGCTGGTGGGGTTCAACTACATGAAGAACCCGACCGCGCAGCTGGCGAAGGAGATTATCGCGCGCGGCGAGATTGGCGAGGTGATCCACTTCTACGGCACCCACAACGAAGACTATATGGCCGACCCGCTGTCGCCCATTCACTGGCACTGCTTTAAAGAGACCGCCGGGCTGGGGGCGCTGGGCGACCTCGCGGCGCACATCGTCAATATGGCCCAGTATCTGGTGGGGGATATCGAGCAGGTCTGCGGCGACCTGAAAATCGTGGTCCCTGAACGCCCGGCGAAGGCCGGATCGTCAGAGATGATTTCCGTCGAAAACGAGGATCAGGCCCACGCGATGGTGCGTTTTGCGGGCGGTGCGCAGGGCGTGATTGAAACCTCCCGCGTTGCCTGCGGCCGCAAGATGGGGCTGTCGTACGTCATCACCGGGACGAAAGGCGCCATCAGCTTCACCCAGGAGCGCATGGCGGAGCTGAAGCTCTATCTGCATGACGATCCGGTGAACCGTCAGGGGTTCCGCACGCTGCTCGTTGGCCCCGCGCACCCGGACTACGCCGCGTTCTGCATGGGCGCGGGCCACGGGATTGGCTTTAACGATCAAAAAACGGTGGAAGTGCGCGACCTGGTGGACGGGATTGCCGCCGACGCGCCGATGTGGCCGGACTTCGAAGAGGGCTGGAAGGTGTCGCGCGTGCTGGACGCGATTGCGCTCTCGCACCGGGAAGGCCGCTGGCTGAACGTGAACGACATTGTCTGATGAGGTATCAACGTGGAAAAGCAGTTTGATGTGATATGCATGGGCCGCGTGGCGGTAGACCTCTACAGTCAGCAGATTGGTGCCCGTCTGGAGGACGCGTCGAGCTTCGCCAAATATCTCGGCGGGTCATCGGGCAACGTGGCGTACGGCACCGCCCGTCAGGGTTTACGTTCGTCGATGCTGGCGCGCGTCGGCGATGAACATATGGGCCGCTTCCTGCGCGAAGAGCTCAACCAGGTGGGCTGCGATACCAGCCATCTGATTACCGATAAACAACGCCTTACGGCGCTGGTGCTGCTCGGCATTAAAGACCGGGACACCTTTCCACTGATTTTTTATCGCGATAACTGCGCGGACATGGCGATTACCGCCAGCGATGTGGACGAAAGCTACATTGCCTCCGCACGTTGTCTTGCCATCACCGGGACCCACCTTTCTCATCCGCAGACCCGCGAGGCGGTGCTGACGGCGCTAGGCTATGCCCGCCGTCACGGCGTACGCACGGTGCTGGACATCGACTACCGTCCGGTGCTGTGGGGGCTGACCGCCTTAGGCGACGGCGAAACGCGCTTTATCGCCGCCGATAAGGTCACCCGCGAGCTGCAGGAGGTGCTGCACCTCTTCGACGTCATTGTCGGCACCGAAGAGGAGTTTCACATCGCGGGCGGCAGCACGGATACCCTGCAGGCGCTGGAGCAGGTGCGCGCCGTCAGTGAAGCTGCGCTGGTCTGCAAACGTGGCGCGCTCGGCTGCTCGGTCTACACCGACGCCATTCCGCCCCGTCTGGACGACGGCCTGACGGTGACCGGCGTGCGCGTGGAGGTGCTGAACGTCCTCGGGGCGGGGGATGCGTTTATGTCCGGCCTGCTGCGCGGCTACCTGAACGACGAAGGCTGGGAGCAGGCGTGCCGCTACGCCAACGCCTGCGGCGCGCTGGTGGTCTCGCGCCACGGCTGCGCCCCGGCGATGCCGAGCAAAATCGAGCTGGATGACTATCTCTCCCGCGCTGCGAACGTGCCGCGCCCGGATCTCGACCCGCGTCTTAACCATCTCCACCGGGTGACCACCCGCCGCCGCGAATGGCCGGAGCTGTGCGTGATGGCCTTCGACCACCGCAGCCAGCTTGAGGATATGGCGATGCAGTGCGGCGCGTCGCTTAAGCGTATTCCGGCGCTGAAGCAGCTGATCCTGCAGGCCAGCCGCGAGGCGGCGAGCCGCGCGGGACTGGAGGGCAAAGCCGGCCTGCTGTGCGACGGCACCTTTGGTCAGGACGCGCTAAACGCGATCACCGGGGAAGGGTGGTGGATTGGCCGCCCCATCGAGCTGCCGGGCTCCCGGCCGCTGGAGATGGAGCACGGCAACATCGGCACCCAGCTTATCAGCTGGCCGCAGGAGCACGTGGTGAAGTGCCTGGTCTTCTTCCACCCGGAAGATGCCCACGGCCTGCGCCTGGAGCAGGAGCAGAAAATCGCCGAGGTGTACCACGCCTGCTGCCATTCCGGTCACGAGCTGCTGCTGGAGGTGATCCTGCCCGCCAGCATGCCGCGCAGCGACGAGCTCTACCTGCGCGCCATCTCCCGCTTCTACAACCTGGGCATTTACCCGGACTGGTGGAAGCTGCCGCCGCTCTCAGCCGACGGCTGGACGGCGCTGAGCGAGATTATCGAACGCCGGGACCCGCACTGCCGCGGGGTGGTGATCCTCGGCCTGGACGCCCCGGCGGAACAGCTGCGCGCCGACTTCAAAGCCGCATCGGGGCAGGCGCTGGTGAAAGGCTTCGCCGTGGGGCGCACGCTGTTTGGCGATGCCTCCCGCGCGTGGCTGAAGCACGATATTGACGATGCGCAGCTTGTGGCGCGCATCCGGGACAACTACCTGCAGCTTATCGCCTGGTGGCGCGAGCGCGGACACGCATAATGGAGACGACAATGAGTGTGCAATTAGGCATTAACCCGCTGACGTGGACGAACGACGATCTGCCTTCTCTCGGCGCGGAGACGTCGCTGGAGACCTGTCTGAGCGAAGGAAAAGAGGCCGGTTTTGCCGGCTTCGAGCTGGGCAATAAATTCCCGCGCGAAGCGCGCCTGCTTGGCCCCATCCTGCAGCGCCACGACCTGCAACTGGTCTCCGGCTGGTACTCTGGCCGCCTGCTGGAGCGCAGCGTGGAAGAGGAGATCGCCGCCGTGCAGTCGCACCTGACGCTGCTGCGCGAGCTGGGGGCGAAGGTGCTGGTCTTTGCGGAAGTAAGCGGCTGCATTCACGGCGAGCAGCAGACCCCGGTGCACCTGCGCCCGCGCTTCCCGCAGGCGCGCTGGAAAGAGTACGGCGAGAAGCTCACCGAATTTGCCCGCTACACCCAGCAGCAGGGCGTGCAGATTGCCTACCATCACCATATGGGCACGGTGATTGAGTCCGCTGAGGACGTGGACAACCTGATGATCCACACCGGGGAGGAGGTTGGATTGCTGCTGGATACCGGCCATCTGACCTTTGCCGGAGCCGATCCGCTGGCGGTGGCGCAGCGCTGGGCGTCGCGCATCAACCACGTTCACTGCAAAGACGTGCGTGCCGACGTGCTGGCGGACGTGAAAAACCGCAAAACCAGCTTCCTCGATGCGGTGCTGAGCGGCGTGTTTACCGTGCCGGGCGACGGCTGCGTCGATTACCCGCCGATTATGCGGCTGCTGAAGGCCCAGGATTATCACGGCTGGCTGGTGGTCGAGGCGGAGCAGGATCCGGCGATTGCCCATCCGCTGACCTACGCCCGTCTGGGGTATAACAACCTGAGCCGTCTGGCGCGCGACGCCGGACTGATTTGAGGAGGGGACATGTCACGTCTGTTATCACGCTGGCAACAGCCGAACGCGGAGGGGCGCACCCAGTCCGTCACGCCGGAAAGCGCGGGGTGGGGGTACGTCGGCTTTGCGGCGTATGAGCTGCAGGAGGGGCAGACGCTGACGCTGCCCGCCGTCAGTGAAGAGCGCTGCCTGGTGCTGGTCGCCGGGCGCGCCTCCATCCGCACGCCTTCCGCGCAGTTTAACGACATCGGCGAACGGATGAGCCCCTTCGAGCGCATCAAGCCGTGGGCGGTTTACGTCGCCCCGCAGGAGACGGTGCAGGTGAAGGCGCTGACGAAGCTGGAGCTGGCGGTCTGCGCCGCGCCGGGCAAGGGCACGTATCCGACGCGGCTGATTGCGCCGCAGGATATCGCTGGTGAAGCGCGCGGCAAGGGCAACAACCAGCGTTACGTGCATAACATTTTGCCGGAAGACAGGCCTGCCGACAGCCTGCTGGTGGTGGAGGTATGGACCAGTGAGGGCTGCACCAGCTCGTACCCGAGCCACAAGCACGACACGGATAACCCGCCCCAGGAGACGTATCTGGAGGAGACCTACTACCATCGCCTCAACCCGGAGCAGGGGTTCTGCATGCAGCGCGTCTACACCGACGACAGAACGCTGGATGAGTGCATGGCGGTCTATAACCGTGACGTGGTGATGGTGCCGAAGGGTTACCACCCGGTGGCGACGATGGCCGGATATGACAGCTACTACCTCAACGTGATGGCCGGGCCGGTGCGCAAATGGATGTTCACCTGGGAGGAGGACCACGCGTGGATTAATCGGGATTATCCCGCTGCCAGCGAGGGCTGAAGCAGTTTTATTTGCCGGGTGGCGCTGCGCTTACCCGGCCTACGACACTGCTTTTTGCCGGGTGGCGCTGCGCTTACCCGGCCTACGACACTGCTTTTTGCCGAGGGCGCTGTACTTACCCGGCCTACGACACTGCTTTTTGCCGGGTGCGCTGTGCTTACCCGGCCTACGAAACCGTAGGCCCGTGCAAGCGCAGCGCCGCCGGGCAAAATTGTGCTCACCGGATCCGCCACGCCTGCTCAACTGACGGGTTCTTAAAAATGGTGGATCCCCGCGTGGGGCGGGACGGTGAATTCAACGGTTTTGCGGTCGAGCGGCTTATGCGTCGGGTCGGCCAGAATAAGGGTCACCTTGTGTTTACCGGCGGGCAGCCCCACCAGGATCACCGGCTCTCCGCTGGCGTCAGCCCAGTGCCACGGCGCGTCATCCACCACCACGTGAATGTGACCGATGCGCGGGGTAACCTTGAGCGCTTCGGGGCCGAACACCGGTTCGATGCGCAGGTTTTCGGCACGGTACTGAATAAACACCGCGCCTTTGCTCAGCGGCCCGGCAAGCGGCGGATCGACGATCAGCTTTGCGGGCGGCTGCGGCTGCGCCAGCGGCGCAACGGCGGCGGGGCCGTTAACGTCCGCGGCGCTCAGGTTGTCCAGCGGTGTGGCTTGGGCTACAGATGCCAGGGCAAGCAGGGGGATTAGTGCATAGCGACGAATCATCGGTCTCTCTCCTCATCGGTTCTGAATGGCGACAGGGAAAGAAAACCATTTTTATGTATCGGAGATATTTGCCGGAGGCGGCGTTTTGTACCCGTTTGTCAGCGTGGCGCTCTGGATACAGTGCGATACGGTTTGCCTGCCGGGACGGCGCACAATCGCTATCGCCAGCCCGGCAATCACCAGCGTCAGCCCCGTTGAAACCCACATTGCACCCGCGATCCCCTGCGTTTTATTCAGCCACGCATAGGCAAACGGTGAGGCTGCCGCCATCAGCTGGCCGGGGATCAGCAGCACGCCGGTGCGGCGGGCATAGCTTTCGGTGCTAAACAGCTCCAGCGGCAGCGTGGCTTTCACGATGGTGACCAGCCCGTTGATGGCGCCATAGCCCAGCACAAACCCGGCCGCGCACCAGACAAACAGGGAACTGCTTAGCCCAACCAGAAAGCAGAGCGGCATGGCGAGCGCGGTAAAAAGCGTGAGTTTGAAGGGAGTTAAGCGGGCACCCGCCAGCACTTCCAGCGAGCGAGCGCCCGTCTGGCCGATGCCCCACAGCATGCCGATGGCGACAGGCAGGCCGAAGTGGGCAATAAACTCCGGCAGATGGGTGGACGTACCGTTAGAGACAAAGGTGATGAGGGCAATGAAGGCGGCATAAAGCCAGCCGTTGCGCCGTTCGTCGCTCAGCGGAGGCGCGGCGACCTTTGTCGTCACCGTCAGCCGCTGCCGGGGAAGCGTTCTTATCAGCGCCGCGCTCAGCAGGCCGAAGAGAGCATAGACGCGCAGCGCCTCCTGCCAGCTCATCACCTGAAGCAGAGCATCGCCCAGCGGCCAGAAGACGGCGGATGCCAGCCCGCCCGCCAGCGTGACGCGTGAAATTGTTCTTCGCGCCTGCTGCCCGTAGAGGTTCACCAGCGCGGCGAACAGCGCATCGTACAATGACAGGCGCATCCCGACGCCGGTGACCAGCCAGGCGCAGTACCAGCCAAAAAGCGTCTGGGTATAGGCCATCCCTGCGCAGCTTGCGGCGATCAGCAACGTGCCGCTCATTACCACCGTCTGACCGCCAAAGCGTGCCAGCAGGCGGGCGACAAACGGGGACACCGCCGCCATCACCAGCATCGCCAGCGTCAGGCCGAGGTAAATCTGCGGGGATGACCATCCCCGGTCGGCTGCAATGGCCAGCGCAAAGGTGCCGGGCATATAAAACGAGATCCCCCAGTTGATGAGTTGATTACACCCCGCCGTGAGGGCGAGGCGGCGAGGCAGGGCAGGTGTTTCCATTATTTTTCATTCCGCTATGCAGTTGTCCTGAGCATAACTCGCGCGGTATTGTGCTGGCAGGGCAGCAACCTTATGCGCGGTATAAGAGAAACTTTGAATGACGACGCTTAATCTGGGCTATCTCGCCACGTTCCGTCTGGTGATCCAGCGCGGCAGCTTTTCAGCGGCAGCGGATGCGCTGGGCATTTCCCAGCCCGCCGTCAGCCTGCAAATACGCCAGCTGGAGCAGTTTCTGCAAACGCGTCTGGTGGAGCGGACCGGGCGGGGGATCAAGGCAACGGCTGCCGGGCAGGCTTTGCTGGTGCACGGGGAGCGTATTCAGCAGGCGGTGGATGACGCTATCCGGTCCGTGAGCGCCTTCAGCCACGATGTGAGCGGCACCATTACGCTGGGTACGGGGGCTACGGCCTGCATCCATCTTCTGCCGCCGCTGCTGGAGAAGCTACGCCGCGACTATCCGCTCCTGAGCGTGGGAGTCACGACGGGCAACACCCTCGACATCGTCAGGGCCATCGAAGAGAACCGTCTCGACATGGGGCTGGTGACGCTGCCGGTGAGCGGCAGAGCGCTGGACGTCATGCCGGTGATGGACGAAGAGTTTGTCTTTATCGCGTCGCGGGAGCAGCAGGAGGCTTTCAGGGCGCTCACCCCGGAGGCGCTGCACGCTCAGCCGCTGATTGCCTTTGAATCAGGCAGCGGTACCCGGGCGCTGATCGACGGCTGGTTTGCAGCCAGTGGATTAGCGATCGCGCCGGCGATGCAGCTTGGCAGCATCGAGGCGATCAAACGCATGGTTCGCGCGGGGCTGGGCTACAGTATTGTGCCGCGAATGGCGGTCAAACAGGATGCCGATCGCGAAGGGCTATGCGTGATGTCGCTTACGCCCATGCTGCAGCGGCAGCTGGCGGTGGTGATGCGGCAGGATAAAATCCTCAACAAAGGGATAGCAGGCATTATTCGGATAGTGCAAAACCATCCGGCGGCCTAGCGGTCAGCGGTGTCGACGGTCAGGCTGGACTGCTGCGACTGGGTTTTGTCCTGATGGTGATACCAGGCGCCAATCGAAGAGTAAACGAAGCGGCCAAAGAAAAACAGGAAGCTGATGAGCAGTATGATGCGGGTCATTCGGGTGTTAAATTGATGTCGTTTGCGCATACGCGTGACCTGACTCACTCTGTTTATCCTGGATAAGCCCTTTTGGGCGATAAGGACATTAAGGCACAGCGGGAAGGTGGGGTCAATTCTGCAGTGTGTAAATAACCGTCAATGTTTACATTAATTAATGTTATTGAAATTAATTAATGCATTTACCATATTGATAATATGAAGAAAATGATTTCAAAAAAACGCCGCAAAAAGATATTTGCGTAAATTAGTTTGATTTAAGTCAACGGGTTCCCGGCCTTGGTATTTAAAATCCTTCCTCCACACTGTTCGCCCCGCACGCCGCCGGGCGGCGCGTACGTCAGGTTGGATGCCTGTCTTTATTTTCCCTCTGGAGCGAAAGGGGTTTAACCGGGCATCTATGAACATTCTCGCTTTCCTGAAAAAAAATGAAAACCGCTGGTGGGCACTGCCGCTTATTTTGCCTGTGGTTTTACTTCCCGTGCTGAGCGTTGCGAATACGTTCACGCAGCTGGGCGACGGCATTGTGGCACTCTATTATTTACCCCTCTCATTTTTGCTTTCGCTGATGATGTTCTTTGGGCTGGAAGCGCTGCCCGGGATCGCATTGTCGCTGTTTATCCGCTACTACCCCTCGGTCGGCATGTTCGAAACGGTCGCCGGCGTACTCCATTTTATCGTCCCTTTGGTGCTCAGCTGGGGCGGCTACCGGGTGTTTGCGCCCAGACGGAATATGACCGCGTACGGCGATATCCGGCTGATGGCGCAGCGCATCTTCTGGCAGGCCTTCTGCCCCGCGACGCTGTTTCTGGTGCTGTTTCAGTTTGCGGTGTATTTAGGCGTGTATGAGAGCCGACAGAGCCTGGCGGGATTAAACCCCCTCAATATTCGCACGCTCATCAACTATCAGACGCTGCTGGTGAGCGGGCTGACGGGCGTGCCGCTGAGCTATCTGCTGATCCGCCTGATTCGTCATCCGCGCTATCTCAAAAGCCTTATCTCGCAGATCCGTTCCCAGATAGACAAAAAGGTGACGATCGTTGAGTTTCTGGTGTGGGCAATCGCGCTTGGCGGGCTGCTTTCGCTGCTGCTGCTCCCGATGAATGAAAACAGCTCCATTTTTACCACTAACTACACCCTGTCGCTGCTGATGCCGGTGATGCTCTGGGGCGCGATGCGCTTTGGCTATAAGCTGGTGTCGCTGATCTGGATACCGGTACTGCTGGTGTCTATTCACTATTTTTACCGCTATATCCCGGTGAACCAGGGGTATGACATTCAGCTGGCGATCACCTCTTCCAGCTACCTGGTCTTCTCGTTTGTGGTGATTTATATGTCGATGCTGGCGACCCGGCAGCGCGCGGTGAACAAACGCTCCCGCAGGCTGGCGCTACTCGACCCGGTCGTCCATATGCCTAACCTGCGGGCGCTGTCGCGCGAACTGGCGAAAAACCCGTGGTCGGCGCTGTGCCTGCTACGGATTCCGGAGCTGGAAATTCTGGGCCGAAATTACGGCGTATTGCTGCGCATTCAGTACAAACAGCAGCTGGCGCAGTGGGTGAATGGCACGCTCCAGCCCAATGAGCAGGTCTATCACCTGACCGGGTACGATATGGCGGTACGGCTCAACGCGGAATCGCACCAGCAGCGGATTGAGGCCCTGGACGAGCACATCAAACAGTTCCGCTTTGTCTGGGACGGCATGCCGCTGCAGCCGCAGGTGGGCGTGAGCTATTGCTATGTCCGGTCCCCGGTTAACCATCTTTATCTGGTGCTGGGTGAGCTGGGCGTGGTGGCCGATCTGTCGCTCTCCTCCAACCATCCGGAAAATCTTCAGCAGCGTGGTGCGGTCCATTTGCAGCGCAGCCTGAAGGATAAAGTCGCGATGATGAGCCGCCTGCAAAAGGCGCTCGATAACGACGAATTTGCCCTGCTGGTTCAACCCGTTCGCGGCCTGCGTGGCGATCGCTATCACGAAGTTCTGCTGCGGATGCCGGATATCAACGGGCTATTGATCTCCCCCGACCAGTTCCTGCCCGTCGCGCAGGAGTTTGGCCTCTCCTCGCGGGTGGATTTGTGGGTGCTGGAGCATACCCTGCGCTTCCTTGCCGCGCATCGCGAACGTCTGCCCGGCCAGCGCTTCGCCATTAATCTGGCCCCGTCGACCGTGTGTCGGGTGCAGTTCCCGCTTGAGGTCAGTCGCCTGCTGGCGAGATACGCCATTGAGCCGTGGCAGCTGATTTTTGAGGTGACGGAGTGCAGCACCTTCGGCAGCGGGGAGCAGGCGCTACATATTCTCCAGCAGCTGCAGAAAATGGGGGTACGCATTGCGATTGATGATTTTGGTACCGGGTATGCGAGCTATGCGCGGCTGAAAAGCGTGGATGCCGACATTCTCAAGATTGACGGCAGCTTTATCCGCAATATCGTCAACAATAGCCTGGATTATCAGATCGTGGCGTCTATCTGCCATCTGGCGCGCATGAAGAAGATGCTGGTGGTGGCTGAGTACGTCGAGACGGAAGAGATACGTAGCGCGGTTCACGCGCTAGGCATCGATTATGTGCAGGGCTATCTGATTGGCAGGCCGGAACCGCTTGAGTCACTGCTGGAAGCTGAGGCGTCCACCGCGGACGCCTGAGCCGTTACGCGGCGACGTCGGCGCTCTCTTCTTCAATTTTGAGCAGCCAGCCGGTGACCGCTTCCCAGTACTGCTGCTCTTTTTCCAGGTCCAGCAGGACCAGCGCGTTCTGGCTGAACCAGTCGTGCGGGAAGCTCAGCGTCCAGTGATGGTCGTCGGTTTTCAGCTTCAGCGTAGGCGGCGTGGTGGTGGCCTGGCGCTGGTTATTGAGCAGCACGCCCAGGCGCAGCAGCTGAATAAGCGGCAGGAACTGCTTCTTCTTGAACAGCGTGAAGCGCGGCAGATCGTCGAGCTTGATGGCCTTGCGGTGATAGCGCACCAGAGTCGCCATCATTGTTTGCTGCTCCTGGTTGAAGCCGGGCAGATCGCTGTTTTGCAGAATGTAGGCCGAATGGCGATGCATCCCGCTGTGGTTGATGTTCAGCCCCACCTCGTGCAGCATCGCAGCCCATTTCAACAGCGCGGCAAGCTGCGGGTGCGCAAGCTTCGGATTCTGCTCCTCCCACTGTTCGTACATCTGCACCGTGGTTTCCAGCACGCGCTTCGCCTGTTCGCGGTCGATATTGTACTGGTTGGCCAGGCTTTGCGCGGTGCGGCTGCGGATATCCTGATGGCGGAAGCGGCCTTCCATCTCATACAGCACGCCTTCACGCAGCGCGCCGTCGGAGAGACGCAGCTCCTTAATCGCCAGCGCATCAAAGACGCCGCACAGGATCGCAAGCCCCGGTACGAAGACTGATTTCCGCTCATCGGACAGGCCCGGCAGGCTCAGGGCGTCGAAGCTTTTATGCTTCAGCACCTCTTCGGTGAGCAGAGCCAGGCGTTCAGGGGTAATAATCCCGTCTTTTTCACCCATCGCCAGCAGCACTTCATGCGCGGCTTTAATCGAGCCGGACGCGCCCAGCGCCACGTTCCAGCCCTGGATACGGTACTGCCACGCCAGGTTTTCCAGCTTCTGAACGGCCGCCATACGCGCACGCTGGAAGTTCTCGCGGGTGATGGTGCCGCCCGGGAAATACATCTGCGCGAAGCTGACGCAGCCCATACGGCGGCTTTCCACCAGGCGCGGCTCAAAGTCTTCGCCAATCACCAGCTCCGTTGAGCCGCCGCCGATATCGATAACCAGCTTGCGCCCTTTTTCCGGCTGGGTGTGCTCAACGCCCATGAAAATCAGACGCGCTTCCTCGTTGCCGGAGATGATCTCAATCGGGTAGGGGATCACCTTTTCGGCCCGCTTGAGGAACTCGGGGGCGTTCAGGGCCTGGCGCAGGGTGTGGGTGCCCACGATGCACACGCTGGAGGGCGAGAAGCCCTGCAGGCGTTCAGCAAACAGCGACAGGCAGTTTAACCCGCGCTCCATTGCCTCTTCGCTGAGCATGCTGCGTTCATCAAGGCCATCCGCCAGGTGTACGCGCTGCTTCAGACGACCGATGATCTGCAGCGCGCCATCCACCTCACGGGCGATGACCATGTGGAAACTGTTAGAGCCAAGATCGACCGCGGCGAATTCCTGCGGGCGTGGGGTCTTATCATTTATCGGCATAGGTTAATCGGGTTGCTCGAGTGATTTGATATAGTCGTAAATCGCCAGTTGCGACCGCACTTTGCGGCGGTTGCCGCGCGGTACATAGCGGTTACTGAGTTCTTTGTCGATATAGCGTGCTTTCACGGTATCGCTGAACAGAATCTCGATGATGTCGAGGATCTGCTGCTTCAGACGCGGATCCAGCAGCGGTGCCGCGACTTCAATTCGGTAGTCAATATTGCGCGTCATCCAGTCTGCCGAAGAGAGATAGACCTGTTTATCACCCGCATTATCAAAAATATAGATCCGATCGTGTTCCAGGTAACGGTCAACAATGCTGATCACGCGAATATTGTCGCTGATGCCCTCCAGTTCCGGGATCAGCGAGCACATGCCGCGGATCAGCAGGTTAACCGGTACGCCGGAGCTGGACGCCGCGTACAGCCTGTCCACCAGCCCTTTGTCGACAAGGTTGTTGAGCTTCAGCGTGATGCCGGACGACAGCCCTTTCTGGGCATTGGCGATCTCTTTATCGATCATATCGTACAGCAGACGGCGCGAGTTCTGCGGTGAGACCAGCAGATAGTCGAAGTTCACCGGACGGTACGGGTTTTCGATAAAGTTAAAGACCCGGCGCACTTCGTTAGTGATGCGCGCATCGGCGGTTAAGAGCGAGTAGTCGGTATAAATTCGCGCCGTTTTCTCGTTAAAGTTCCCGGTACCGATGTGGGCATAACGCACCACATCGTCGCCTTCTTTACGGGAGATGAGGAACAGCTTGGCGTGAATTTTTAGCCCCGGCGCGGAGAAGATGACGTGCACACCGGCTTCCGTCAGACGGCGCGCCCAGTGAATGTTCGCCTCTTCGTCGAAGCGCGCCTGCAGCTCAACCACCACGGTGACTTTTTTGGCGTTGTGCGCCGCATGGATCATCGCGTCGATGATGCGGGAATCTTTTGCCACGCGGTAGATGTTGATTTTGATCGCCAGCACGCTCGGGTCGAACGAGGCCTGACGCAGCAGCTCCAGCACGTGCTCGAAGGTGTGGTACGGATAGTAGAGCAGCACATCGCGTTCGCGGATGGCGTCGAATCCGTTGCGGAATTTATCGAACCACAGATGGCGCAGGCGCGGCAGCGGCTTGTTCACCAGATTGGCTTTGCCGACGTTCGGGAAGCCAATAAAGTCTTTAAAGTTGTGGTAACGACCGCCCGGTACGATGGAGTCATAGCGCGAAATGGTCAGTTTCTCGCGCAGCATCTCCACCATGGCGTCCGGCATATCGCGCTGATAAACAAAGCGCACCGGCTCGGCCGTCAGGCGCTGTTTCAGGCTGGACGACATCAGCTCCATCAGGCTGGCTTCCATCTCGTGCACCAGGTCATATTCGGCGTCACGGGTCATTTTCATCGAGTAGGCGTTTAACGCATCGTAATCGAAGAAGCCTTTGAAAATGTCGTCCAGACAGTAGCGCAGGATGTTGTCCAGCAGGATCATCGGCTTGCGTCTGCGCGGGGTTTCCGGCGGCAGGTTCACAAAGCGCGGCACCTTGTCGGACGGGATCTCCAGCAGCGCGTAACGGATGGATTCACCGCGAATAATTTCCACCGCCAGGTAGGTGTAATCATCCTTCAGGAACTGTACCAGATCGGTTTCGCGGTTGATCAGAATCGGGGTAATGTGCTGGCGCAGGTAGTGTTTGAAGTAATGGCGCAGCCAGTTTTGTTGGTTAACGGAAAGCTGGCGTTCGTTAATCAGGAAGATTTGATTGCGCGCCATCTCCAGCAGCAGTTCGTTATACAGGCCGTCAAATTCCTGATCGGCTTTCAGCACGCGGGACTGGATTTTGCCCAGCAGATGCCGCGAGTGCGAGTTTAAGCCCTGTTCTTCGCTGATGATGATGCGTCTTTTCAGCTCGGCAAAGCGAACCTTATAGAACTCATCCAGGTTGTTGGAATAAATGCCCAAAAAACGCATGCGCTCGATCAGCGGGTTACTTTTGTCTGCCGCTTCCTGGAGTACACGTTCGTTAAATGCTAACCAGCTTAGCTCTTTCTCGATATATAACTTTTCCTGACCCATTACAGCTCACACTCCAGTTCAATCACAGGACGTGGTAAATCCGTCTCGTCCTTATTATGGCGAGCATTTCCACGATATGTCCAACAGTGCCAGAAAAGTATGACAGTTATTTTTTTTGTTGGGGATTTTAGAAGGTTGGAGAAGGGGATATCGGGTAATGCAATATACAGGTCGGGTAAGCGCAGCAGCGCCACCCGACATAACAAACTACTCTTCCGCCGCATGACCCTGCGGGGGTAACTTCACGCCGTCCAGCCAGGCTGCGCCGTCGCGCATCTCGAGACGCCCGTCGACAAACCAGCTCACCACCAGCGGGTAGATGGCGTGTTCCTGGGTCTGCACGCGTTCGGTCACATCTTCTTCGCTGTCGCCGTCAAAGACCGGGACTTTGGCCTGCAGGATCACCGGACCGCCGTCCAGCTCGTCGGTAACGAAATGCACGGAGGTGCCGTGCTCCTCATCGCCGTTTTCCAGAACCTGACGATGGGTGTGCAGGCCGGGATATTTCGGCAGCAGGGAAGGGTGGATATTCAGCAGACGACCAGAGAAGTGTTCGACGAAGGCCGGGCTCAGAATACGCATATAGCCCGCCAGCACGACCACGTCCGGCGCGTAGGCATCAATTTCATGCACCAGCTCGCGGTCAAAGGCTTCACGCCCGGCGAACTGGCTGGCTTCCAGCGCGTGCGCAGGAATGTTTGCTTCCCGCGCGCGCTCAAGGCCGAACGCGTCGGCCTTGTTGCTGAAAACTGCCCGAATGGTGCCATTGATTTTCTTCTGTTTGCAGGCGTCTATGATTGCCTGCAAATTGCTTCCGTTGCCGGAAATGAGCACCACGATGTTTTTCATTCAATGACCACACGCTGTTCGGAATCGGATGCTTTAATCGTACCGATTTTCCACGCGTTTTCACCTTTTTCAGTCAGCAGCTTAACCGCTTTATCCGCTTCGCTTGCCGGCAGGGCGATAACCATGCCCACGCCGCAGTTAAAGGTGCGGTACATTTCGTGAGAGCTCACGTTGCCTGCGGTCTGCAGCCAGTTAAACACGGCCGGCCACTGCCATGAGGATTCGTCGATCACCGCTTGGGTGTTGTCCGGCAGGACGCGCGGGATGTTTTCCCAGAAGCCGCCGCCGGTCAGGTGAGCGATAGCGTGAACGTCGACGTTCTCGATAAGCTCAAGCACGTTTTTCACGTAGATGCGGGTCGGCGCCAGCAAATGGTCGGCCAGCGGTTTACCGTCGAGTTCGGTCGTCAGCGGGTCACAGCCGCTCACTTCGAGAATTTTACGCACCAGGGAGTAGCCGTTGGAGTGCGGGCCGCTGGAGGCCAGCGCGATCAGCACATCGCCATCGGCCACTTTGCTGCCGTCGATAATTTCTGATTTTTCTACTACGCCGACGCAGAAGCCCGCGACGTCATAATCTTCGCCGTGATACATGCCCGGCATTTCCGCGGTTTCACCACCGACCAGCGCACAGCCGGACTGCAGGCAGCCTTCGGCGATACCGCTAATCACGCTGGCAGCGGTATCCACGTCCAGTTTGCCGGTCGCGTAGTAATCGAGGAAGAACAGCGGCTCTGCGCCCTGAACCACCAGGTCATTCACGCACATCGCGACCAGATCGATACCGATCGTGTCGTGACGCTTTAAATCCATCGCCAGGCGCAGTTTAGTGCCTACACCGTCGGTACCCGAGACCAGAACAGGTTCACGATATTTTTGCGGCAGCGCGCACAGTGCGCCGAAGCCACCCAGACCACCCATCACTTCCGGGCGGCGGGTTTTTTTCACCACACCTTTGATTCGGTCAACCAGCGCATTACCTGCGTCAATATCAACACCGGCATCTTTGTAGCTGAGAGAAGTTTTGTTGGTCACGGCTTAAATCCCCACGCGATTGCATAGCTAGTAAGAAAAATCGGCGCAATTCTAACAGTCCAGGCAAACGTTTGCGAGCCTATTCTGGACGTGGGGATCTTTTTTTCTATGTGCCCCGGTAATGCAGCCAAACTTGACTCCGTTCACGAAAATGAAACCGGTTTCTGAGAACTGCTTGCAACGGTTATTCCCTTTGCACATCATCGAACTGAAACCGGTTTCTGTAATTGTTTTTGCAGAAAATAACGCAGAATGAGGGAAAGCGAATGTCAGGATTTAAAGCAGGTTTTCTGTGGGGTGGGGCCGTTGCGGCGCATCAGCTGGAAGGCGGCTGGAAAGAGGGCGGCAAGGGCGTGAGCGTGGCCGATGTGATGACCGCGGGCGCGCACGGCGTGCCGCGTGAAATCACCAACGGCGTGCTGGACGGGAAAAATTACCCTAACCATGAAGCCATCGATTTCTACCACCGCTATAAGGAAGACATCAAACTCTTTGCCGAGATGGGGTTCAAATGCTTCCGCACCTCTATTGCCTGGACGCGGATCTTCCCGAAAGGGGACGAGCGCGAGCCTAACGAGGCTGGCCTGAAATTTTATGACGATCTGTTCGACGAGTGCCTGAAGCACGGCATCGAACCGGTTATCACCCTGTCGCACTTCGAAATGCCTTTCCATCTGGTCACGGAATACGGCGGCTGGCGCAACCGTAAGCTGATCGACTTCTTCGTTCGTTTCGCAAAAGTGGTTTTCCAGCGCTACCAGCATAAGGTGAAGTACTGGATGACCTTCAACGAGATCAACAACCAGGCCAACTTCCACGAAGACTTTGCCCCGTTCACGAACTCCGGGCTGAAGTACGCGCCGGGTGAAGACCGCGAGCCGGTGATGTTCCAGGCGGCGCACTATGAGCTGGTGGCCAGCGCCCTGGCGGTGAAGGCGGGGCGGGAGATTAACCCGTCGCTGCAGATTGGCTGCATGATTGCCATGTGTCCTATCTATCCGCTGACCTGCGCGCCGGACGATATGATGATGGCGATGAACGCCATGCACCGCCGCTACTGGTTTACCGATGTGCACGTGCGCGGCAGATACCCGCAGCATCTGCTCAACTACTTCGAACGTCGCGGCTTCGCGCTGGATATTACCGAAGAAGATAAAGCGGCGCTGACGCAGGGCTGCGTGGACTACATCGGGTTCAGCTACTACATGTCCTTCGCTACCAAGGCGACGCCGGACAACCCGCAGCTGGACTACGACGAAAGCAAGAGCCTGGTCTCTAACCCGTACGTGCAGAAATCCGACTGGGGCTGGCAGATTGACCCGGTGGGGCTTCGCTACTCCCTCAACTGGTTCTGGGATCACTACCAGCTGCCGCTGTTTATCGTTGAGAACGGCTTTGGCGCGATCGACGTGCAGGAGAGCGACGGCACGGTGAACGACCAGTACCGCATTGACTACCTGGCCGCCCACATTCGCGAGATGAAAAAAGCGGTGGTGGAGGATGGCGTAGACCTGATGGGCTATACCCCGTGGGGCTGTATCGACCTGGTGTCTGCCGGAACGGGCGAAATGAAAAAACGCTACGGCTTTATCTTTGTCGATAAAGATAACGAAGGGAACGGCACGCTGAACCGCAGTAAGAAGAAATCGTTCGACTGGTATAAGCAGGTGATTGCGAGCAACGGCGATAACCTGTAATTGTCGGGTGGCGCTAGCGCTTACCCGACCTACACTACACGTAGGCCCGCGTAAGCGTTAGCGCCACCGGACAGAACCTCGCACTTAAGCCGGAGACGTATCTCCGGTTTTTTGTCTTTGCTTGATCCCTGTCAAGCAACATGGGTATGGTCTAATCCGAAAAAAGCGGTATAATCCCGCGATTTTTTTGCGGACGCCACCTCAGAGGAGAAAGAGAATGAAGATTGTGGAAGTGAAACACCCACTCGTTAAACACAAGTTGGGCCTGATGCGTGAGCATGACATCAGCACGAAGCGTTTTCGCGAACTGGCATCTGAAGTCGGCAGCCTGCTGACTTACGAAGCGACCTCTGATCTGGAAACAGAAAAAGTCACCATTGAAGGCTGGAACGGCCCGGTGCAGGTTGAGCAGATCAAAGGTAAGAAAATTACCGTGGTGCCAATCCTGCGTGCCGGTCTCGGCATGATGGAAGGCGTGCTGGAGCACGTGCCAAGCGCGCGTATCAGCGTGGTCGGGATCTACCGTAACGAAGAAACCCTTGAGCCGGTTCCTTACTTCCAGAAGCTGGTGTCTAACATCGACGAGCGCATGGCGCTGGTGGTTGACCCAATGCTCGCGACCGGTGGCTCTATGATCGCTACCATCGACCTGCTGAAAAACGCGGGCTGTAACAGCATTAAGGTGCTGGTACTGGTTGCCGCTCCGGAAGGGATCGCGGCGCTGGAAAAAGCGCACCCGGACGTTGAGCTGTATACCGCCTCTATCGACCAGGGCCTGAACGAGCACGGGTACATCATCCCGGGGCTCGGCGATGCCGGCGATAAGATTTTTGGTACGAAATAATCGAATAACGATAAATAAGCCGACTTTGATAGTCGGCTTTTTTTTGAATAAAACGCCAACAATACTACACAGAGGAAAACACTATGACGCGCCGTGCTATCGGGGTGAGTGAAAGACCGCCGCTTTTACAGACTATCCCGCTTAGTTTGCAGCACCTGTTCGCCATGTTTGGCGCAACCGTGCTGGTGCCAATCCTGTTCCACATTAACCCGGCTACCGTGCTGCTGTTCAACGGCATTGGTACGCTGCTGTACCTCTTTATCTGTAAAGGCAAAATCCCGGCGTATCTCGGGTCGAGCTTCGCCTTTATCTCGCCGGTGTTACTGCTGCTGCCGCTGGGTTATGAAGTCGCGCTGGGCGGCTTTATCATGTGCGGCGTCCTGTTCTGCGTGGTGTCCTTCATTGTGAAGAAAGCCGGTACCGGCTGGCTGGACGTGATGTTCCCCCCTGCGGCGATGGGCGCAATCGTTGCCGTCATCGGTCTTGAGCTGGCGGGCGTCGCGGCGAATATGGCCGGTCTGCTGCCTGCTGACGGTCAGTCACCGGATTCCAAAACCATTATCATCTCGCTGGTAACGCTGGGCGTAACGGTGTTTGGCTCCGTGCTGTTCCGCGGCTTCATGGCGATTATCCCGATCCTGATCGGCGTGCTGGCGGGCTATGCGCTCTCCTTCGTGATGGGCGTGGTGGACACCACCCCGATTGCTCAGGCGCACTGGTTCGCCCTGCCAACCTTCTATACGCCACGCTTCGAATGGTTTGCGATCTTCACCATTCTGCCTGCGGCGCTGGTGGTGATTGCGGAGCACGTCGGCCACCTGGTGGTGACGGCGAACATCGTTAAGCGCGATTTAATCCGCGACCCGGGCCTGCACCGCTCCATGTTTGCGAACGGTTTCTCCACCATCATCTCCGGTTTCTTCGGCTCTACGCCAAACACCACCTACGGCGAGAACATCGGCGTGATGGCGATTACCCGCGTCTACAGTACCTGGGTTATCGGCGGCGCGGCGATCATCGCCATTCTGCTCTCCTGCGTCGGCAAGCTGGCGGCAGCGATTCAGATCATTCCTGTACCGGTGATGGGCGGGGTTTCTCTGCTGCTGTACGGCGTGATCGGTGCCTCCGGTATTCGCGTGCTGATTGAATCCAAAGTGGATTACAGCAAAGCGCAAAACCTGATCCTGACCTCGGTGATCCTGATTATCGGCGTGAGCGGCGCGAAGGTGCACATTGGTGCAGCGGAGCTGAAGGGCATGGCGCTGGCGACCATCGTCGGCGTGGGCCTGAGCCTGATCTTCAAGCTGATCTCGGTCATCCGCCCGGAAGAAGAAATTCTGGACGCGGACGACAGCGAAAAAGCGTCACACTGATCGTATTAACGGGCGAGGGATCGCCCGGTTCTCTCCTTGCAGGTTCCGTGTTAAACTCCATTCCGATTTTACGTAGGATCTCTGGTTGAGGTATTTCTGAACGGACCGGCACAGCTCTCTCTGCCACTCTATCTCCCTGACGACGAAACTTTCGCGAGTTTCTGGCCGGGTGATAACCCCTCTTTACTGGCTGCACTGCAAAACGTGCTGCGCCAGGATCACAGCGGATACATCTATATCTGGTCACGCGAAGGCGCGGGGCGCAGCCACCTGCTGCATGCCGCCTGCGCGGAGCTTTCGGCGCGCGGTGACGCGGTAGGCTATGTGCCGCTGGATAAACGTACCTGGTTCGTGCCTGAGGTGCTTGAGGGAATGGAACATCTCTCGCTGGTCTGCATCGATAATATCGAATGCGTGGCGGGGGATGAGCCGTGGGAAATGGCGATCTTCAACCTCTACAACCGCATTCTGGAATCGGGTAAAACCCGGCTGCTGATCACCGGCGATCGTCCGCCTCGCCAGCTCAATCTGGGGCTGCCGGACCTGGCGTCTCGTCTGGACTGGGGGCAAATCTACAAGCTTCAGCCGCTGTCGGATGAAGATAAGCTTCAGGCGTTACAGCTGCGCGCTAAGCAGCGTGGGTTTGAGCTGCCGGAGGACGTGGGGCGCTTCTTGCTCAAGCGCCTGGACAGGGAAATGCGCACGCTGTTTGACACGCTCGATCAGCTCGATCGCGCCTCCATTACCGCCCAGCGCAAGCTGACCATTCCGTTTGTGAAAGATATTCTCAAGCTTTGAGTTTGTTCGCCCGGTGGCGCTGCGCTTACCGGGCCTACAAAACCCGCTGCACTTTGTAGGCCGGGTAAGGCGCAGCCGCCACCCGGCTAAAGATCCCCCATCAGATGCTCAACCAAAAGCGGAATCGGTCTTCCCGACGCCACGCTCCGTCCGTTTTCACGCCACAGCGCCGTCCCGCTAATGTCCAGATGGGCCCACGGAATAGTTGGCGGGCAGAAGTGATGCAGCAGCCACGCCGCCGAGGCGCTGATCGCCGCATTGTTGCTCGGCGTGTTGCACAGATCGGCAATCGCGCTGTCGGTCTGCTTTTTCAGCCGCGCATCCAGCGGCAGGGACCACACTTCATCGCCGCTCTGCTTACCCGCCAGCATCAGCGCCGCGCGCAGCGGTTCATCCTGCGTCATCAGCCCGCTCAGCTCATACCCCAGCGCCTTCACGACCGCACCGGTTAAGGTCGCCATATCAATAATATAGCGCGCCTGCGGATGGCGCTGGCTGGCCCAGGCGATGGCGTCCGCCAGCACCAGTCGGCCTTCGGCATCGGTGTTGTTGATTTCAACGGTGGTCCCGTTGCAGGCCGTTGCTACCGTGCCGGGCTGCATGGCGTCCGGGCCGATGGCGTTTTCTGCCAGCGCCAGCACGCCCATGATGCGAACGGGAAGCCCCAGCTCTGCGACGGTCAGCATCAGGCCCAGCACGTTAGCCGCACCGCACATATCGTATTTCATGGTGTACATGCCTGCACCTTCCTTTAGCCACAGGCCGCCGGTATCAAAGGTAATGCCTTTACCCACATAGCAGCGCACCGGGTCGTCGCTGGCACCGTCATAATGAATCGCCAGCAGGCGCGGCGGACAGGTTGCCCCTTTGCCGACGGCGTGCAGCAGCCCCAGACCCTGCTCAACGATCTGCTTTTCATCCAGCACCTCAGATCTCAGGGCAGGGAAGGCGGCACACAGTTTTTGCGCCTCTTCCACTACAAACTGCGGCGTGCAGCGGTCGGACGGGATATCCGCCAGGCGTCGCGCCGCGACCATGCCGCGGGCGATGGCCTGCTGCTGGCGGAAAATAACCGCCAGTCGGTCATGCTGTTCGGGTAAACAGAGCGCGGTGATGCGCTCAAGACGGACGCTGTCACGGGTTTTCTTCAACTGCAAATCGCTTAGCCTGTGCGCCTGATTAAAGAGAAAACGCAGCACCTGCGCCAGCACCACATCGTCGATATCGGTAACGTCCAGTATCAGCTCGGGGCTGACGGGCGAGGCCAGCAGCGGGCGCAGCGCCGCCAGTAATTCTTCGGTCAGGCTATCCTGCCAGAGCGCATCGGGCAGCAGGGTGATCCGGGCAAACGGGGCGCAGCCAAAGCGGGTGTCAGCAATGCTGGCAGACTCGCGCATTTCCGCGACCAGCGACGTTTCGGGCAAATGCGTACAGGAGGCGGAGGCAATCAAATGGCTTTGCGGAGCCGCGTCAGAAAGCGCGGCGATAAACTGATACGTAATCATCATTGCTCCTCAATCGGCGCGCGGATCCGCGCGGCGTAGGCCTGCATCCATTCCTCATCCACGGCGTGAAAGTGCGTTTTCTCCCGCAGGCGTTCGGTACGAAAAACGGTGAGGGGCTGGCAAGCCGTCGCCACCACGAACGAAAAGGTTTTGATGTTGGTGGCGGCACCGAATTCGCCCCTGTTGTTCATGCACACCACGGAGAGATCGCCCACGCGGCCAAAGCGCGACATCAGCTTGTCCTCCAGTTCGAATACCACCGAATCCGCCGCCTGCTGCGGGGTCATCCCCTGCGCCATGCGGCGGACGATTTCGTAGCTGGTGCAGCCTTTCATCAGATCTTCACCAACGCCCGTGGCGGTGGCGGCGCCGGTTTCGCTGTCACAGTAAAAGCCGGAGCCAATAATGGGTGAATCCCCGAGTCGACCGCGCTTTTTCATGAACAGGCCGCTGGTGGAGGTGGCGACGCTCATCGAGCCCTGCTTATCGAGGCCGATAATGCCGACGGTGTCATGCCCATCGTAAGGGCTCAAGCCCTTATCCAGCGTTTCGCGGCAGCGCTTGCGGTAGTGCTGCATGGCGCGGTCAGTGAGCATGGTTTTGTCGGCAAAGCCCTGGCTCAGTGCCCATTCCCGCGCGCCCTGGCCGACCAGCAGGCTGTTGTAGCGCTGGCGGCTTAAAGCATGCGCCACGCGCACCGGGTTGGCGATATCCACCAGGTTGCCCACGGCACCAAACGCCAGCGTATCGCCGTCCATGTAGGCGGCGTCCAGCTCCACCTCGCCGTTTTCGGTGGGCAGCCCGCCGTAGCCGACGGATTTATAAAACGGAAAGTCTTCGACGGCGGCGACGGCATCCACCACCGCAGCGGAGACCGGGTTCCCCGCAGCCAGCGCAGACGCAGACTCCGTAACGCCTTCAAGCGCCATTCTCCAGGTCGCGATAATTCCCCACATGCTTTACTCCTGTTTTGCAAGGGTGGTGTCGGTTTGCGTAACGGTGGTCATTTCCGCCGCGCGGTACTGTTTGTCCACGATACGCATGAAAGGCAGGTACAGCATGGCGCCAATCAGCAGGTTGATCAGCTGCATCACGCTGCCGCTCAGGTGCCCGGTGACGATAAAACCGCTGATGACCGGCGGCAGCGTCCAGGGAATAAACACCCCGGTGGTGACGGCAACCGCGCCAATCTTCATCGCTACATACTGCACGGTGACCAGCACCAGCGGCACCAGGTTGAACGGGATAAGCATGATCGGGTTCATGATCACCGGCAGGCCAAACAGGATCGGTTCGTTGATGTTAAACACCGACGCCCCGGCGCCGAGGCGCGCCACTTCACGCATGTTTTTGCTGCGGGCGAAAATCAGCATCGCAATCACCAGCGACAGCGTGGCTCCCGCGCCGCCCATCCAGATCATGTCAAAAAACTGTTCGGTGATAATGTGCGGCGGCGTCGTGCCTGCCTGAATCGCGGCGATGTTGTCGGTCTGGTTCTCCATCCACAGCGGGCGAATGATGCCGTTGATCATCGATCCGGAGTTAATGCCCACTGACCACAGAATGGTGATGCTGAACACCGTCATCAGCGCGCCAAAGTAGGAGGTGCCGTAGTGGCGCACCGGCGTGGCAACCACTTCGTAAATAAACTGGTGGATGGTGTTGTAGTGGGTGTTTTCAAACACGATGCGGATAGCCAGCACCAGAATCATCACCAGCAGGGCCGGGATCAGCGCGGCGAACGACTCCTGCACCGCCGGAGGCACGCCGTCCGGCATTTTGATCACCAGTTTTTTGCGCTTGAGCCAGCAGAACAGCTCCGTCCACAGCAGGGAACCAATCATCGCCACGAACAGCCCTTTGCTGCCAATCCACTCCACCGGAATGACGGTGATACCGCCGTTTTCCGCCACTTTGATAAAGGGCGTCAGAATGAGAAAGGCGACCAGCGCCAGGATGCCGCAGGAGATGCGATCCTCACCGTAGTGTTCCGCCAGGCGGAAGGCGACCAGGAAGCTGATGAACAGCGACATGGTGGAGAACACCGCGTTGAACGGGATTTCGATAATGGCGCTCCAGCTCTCACCAAAGGCCTGAGACATAAACTGCTGATAGGCTTGATTCGGGAACGACGAGATCACCAGCAGAATAGAGCCGACGATGATAAACGGCATGAAGGAGACATAGGCGCCGCGAATGGCCCCGAGATGACGCTGCTGGGCCGTTTTGGCCGCCAGCGGCATCAGTTTTGCTTCGAGAAATCCCAGAACATTGTTCATTGTGAACTCCGTACAAGATTGAGGGGTGTTGTTTGTGTTATGTCTGGGGATTATCAGTGAAGCGCGGCGAGCGAAAGGTGAAATCGGTCACAAAGCAATCGCTGGTGTAGTATAAATCTCATGAGATTGGTTCTAAGGATCCTGCGATGGAAATTAAACTGCATGCTAATGCCACCACGACGCCGCGCATCCGTCGCTATCTTCAGCAGTCAGATAAAAGCGATAGAGAGCTGGCCACGGAGCTGGGTATTTCGGTCACTACCGTCAGGCGCTGGCGCAACCGCGAGCAGGTTTCGGATAACCATACGACGCCAAAAGTGATACACAAAGCATTGAGACAGGAGCAGGTTGCGCTGGTCAATGCCCTGCGGGATATCACGGGCGCCCCGCTGGACGAACTGCTGCAGATGGTCAATAACGGACTCGGGATCGCCGTCTCCCGCGCGACCCTGAACCGCTACCTTAAACCGGCTTCGGTAAAGCAGAAGGGCGCGACGTTGCAGGGGAAAAAGGCGCTGAAGGCAGGCATCGTGCCGCAAAAACTCCTGTTACATCATCAGCCTCTGTCTCTGCATATGGACGATGGCGGGGAACAGCATCTGCTCTGGGCGCGTGAACCCGTGAGCGGCTGGTGCTACGCCCGGCTGTACGCGGGCATTTCTCCGCAGTTGCTGGCCCACTGGGTGAACGACGCGCTGGAAGCCTGTCCGGCGGATATTCAATCTGTTGAGACTTTTGGTTTAGAGGTGAAGCTAAAGGAGCGCAATACCACCGTAACTGCGCATCCACGGCAATGCCGCGCCGTTCAGGTTGCTCTGCCGCTATGTGAAATCATCCCACGTCTGAACAGTGAGCTGGCAGGCGAGCTGTTGATTAAGCTGTGCGAATTTTACAACCGGGGAAAAACGCAGAAAAAGCTGGGAGAGAGTACGCCGCAGGCCTTTCTGGAAGCGCTGCGGCATCAGGACTAGAGGATCTCGAGCACGTCTTCCGGCGGACGTCCAATGCGCGCCTGGCCGTTCGCCACCACAATCGGGCGCTCAATCAGCTTTGGATTTTCAACCATCGCCTGGATCAGCTCAGCCTCGGTGAGGCGGCTGTCATCCAGGTTAAGCGACTTATACAGATCTTCTTTCTGGCGCATCAGCTCTCTTGCACTGCCCATTCCCAGCATGTGCAGCAGCTGGCGGAGGGTTTGCGCGTCGGGCGGGGTGTCGAGGTACAGCACCACCTCCGGCTCAACGCCGTTAGACTTTAGCAGGCTCAGGGTATCGCGGCTCTTGGAGCAGCGAGGGTTGTGATAGATTTTTACGGCGTCTGTCATGACGTGAATTCTCCTTTATTACATCTTCTCGTACGGCTTAAAGCGCTGCTGCAGGCCGCGCAGCTGATCGATACGCGCGTCGTAACGGGCCTGCTGGAGGCTGCCGAGTTTGACCTGCGAGCTGGCGCTGCTGAGCGTGGAAATCGCCTGATCGAGGCGGCCCACCAGGGCAAAACCTTCGGCACGCGCCGCCAGCTCCTGATCGCGGTTGCCGAGCTGGGCTTCCGCCTGAGCGAGCAGATCCCAGCCGTTTTGATCGTCTTTATTATTAAAGGTGTAGCGGTTCAGAATGGTCGCCGCTTCGCCAGGCTGGCCGCCCTGTAAGTAAGCGTTCGCCAGGTTAAGCTGCAGCACCGGGTTGGTACGGACGTCTTTTGCCCCTTTCAGACGGTTGATCGCATCGGCCGTTTTCTTCTGCCCCAGATCGATATCCGTCGACAGATCGAGGTACCACGGGTTGTTCGGATCGGCCGCCAGAAGCGGTTGCAGCGCTTTACGCGCTTCGTCGTATTTGCTGGCTTCCATCGCCTGGAGCGCCTGACCATACTGCGCGGCGTTTTTCTCTCGCACGTTGCCCTTCGCCAGGGTGTCCAGCAGGTCGCTGGTAAGCTGGTTACGCCCGGAATTGTACATCCCCAGGGTTCTCACCTTCGCCATGTAGAAATCCTGTGAAGACTGGACCACGACCGGACGCATCTGGTTGGCACGGTTACGCGCGTCCGACAGTCGGCTTTCAGGTAACGGGTGCGTCAGCAGGATTTCCGGCGGACGGGAAGAGTAACGTGCCTGATCGAGCAGTTTTTCGAGGAAGCTCGGCATGGCCTGCGGGTCAAAGCCCGAACGCTGCAGCACCTGAATCCCGATGCGGTCCGCTTCCTGTTCGTTTTGCTGGGTAAAGCTGATCATCCCCTGGCGCGTTCCCGCCAGCGTACCGGTCAGGGCTGCCATCCCGGCCTGCGGGCTGGCCATCGCCAGCAGAATAGAGCCCAGCGCGCCCACCCAGGTGAGGGGGGCGTTACGCTTCTGGTCTTCCATCGCACGCGCCAGGTGGCGCTGGGTGACGTGCGAAATTTCGTGCGCCATCACCGAGGCCAGCTGGCTTTCATTGTCAGAGTAACGGAATAACGCCGAATGCAGCACCACGTTACCGCCAAAGAAGGCGAAGGCGTTGATTTCGTCATTATTGATTAAATAGAAATGGAAGGGCGTTTTTACCGAGTCGGCGTGCGAAACCAGACGCATCCCCAGCCCGTTAATGTACTGTACCAGCAAAGGGTCGTTAATCAGCGGGGCGCTGCCGCGCAGCTGGCGAACATAGTAATCCCCCATTTGCATCTCTTGCCCAATAGAGAGCGTGCTTCCTGCTGTGGTGCCCATGTCCGGCAATGAATCGGACGAGTCAGCAAAAGCGGGCAACACCTGACCGACCGTCACCGCGGCTATCAGTGTTGCAACCAGTGTTTTTCTCAACTGCCTGAACATAACCACTGTCCTGTATGTTGGATGTGCTAATTTGACCGATGAACCGGCATATCGTTCATCTCTGCTGCTCTGCGAGTGTAGCCGTGTTACAGCATGAAGAAAATCCCATTCATCAGGCTTTTGCGGATTGCGATCGGGATACAAAAAGCGAAAGTCTTTTTTGTGACAGTTAGATACAATTCACCGTCTCACTCCCGCCATTCGATTCAGGGAAGGGTTGTATGCTCGAAATGTTAATGCAGTGGTACCGGCGTCGGTTCAGCGACCCGGAAGCCATTGCTTTGTTGGTTATTCTGGTTGCCGGGTTCGGTATTCTGTTCTTCTTCAGCGGCCTGCTCGCGCCCCTGCTGGTGGCGATTGTGCTGGCATACCTGCTGGAGTGGCCAACGGTGCGACTGGAACACATCGGCTGTTCCCGACGCTGGGCGACCAGCATCGTCCTGGTGCTGTTTGTCGGCATCCTGCTGTTAATGGCCTTTGTGGTGATGCCGGTGGCCTGGCAGCAGGGGATCTACCTTATTCGCGATATGCCCGGCATGCTGAACAAGCTTTCTGATTTTGCCGCCACGCTGCCGCGCCGTTACCCGGCCCTGATGGACGCCGGGATTATCGACGCGATGGCCGAAAATATGCGCGCCCGCATCATGACGATGGGCGATTCGGTGGTGAAATACTCTCTGGCCTCGCTGGTCGGGCTGCTGACGCTGGCGGTTTACCTTGTCCTCGTGCCGCTGATGGTCTTCTTCCTGGTGAAAGATAAAGACCAGATGCTCAACGCCGTGCGCCGTATTCTGCCGCGCAACCGCGGGCTGGCAGGGCAGGTCTGGGAAGAGATGAACCAGCAGATCACCAACTACATTCGCGGCAAGGTGCTGGAGATGATTGTCGTGGGGGTCGCCACCTGGATTGGCTTCCTGATTTTCGGCCTGAACTACTCGCTGCTGCTGGCGGTGCTGGTGGGGCTGTCGGTCCTGATTCCGTACATCGGCGCGTTTGTGGTGACCATTCCGGTTATTGGGGTCGCGCTGTTCCAGTTTGGACTGGGGACCGAGTTCTGGAGCTGCTTCGCGGTGTACCTGATTATTCAGGGGCTGGACGGTAACCTGCTGGTACCGGTGCTGTTCTCCGAAGCGGTGAACCTGCATCCGCTGGTGATTATCTTATCCGTGGTGATTTTCGGCGGGCTGTGGGGATTCTGGGGCGTGTTCTTTGCGATTCCGCTGGCGACGCTGATTAAAGCCGTGGTCCACGCGTGGCCGGATGTGCCGGCGGTGGAAGAGAAATAGGTTTTGTGCGGGCTGGTGCCCTCACCCCGGCCCTCTCCCACGGGGAGAGGGGGAAAATACTAAAAACGGCAACCAGGTTGCCGTTTTGCTGTTTATCAGGCGCTTGCTTTCAGCCAGTTCAACACCACGTCGTGGTGGTTGCTGGTTTTGAAGTCGTCAAACACATGCTCAACTTTACCGTCAGCGTCAATCAGGAAGCTGATGCGGTGAATGCCGTCGTAGGTTTTACCCATAAACGTCTTCTCGCCCCAGACGCCGAACTGCTCGCACACCTGATGGTCTTCATCAGAAAGCAGCGTGAAGTTCAGCAGCTCTTTTTCAGCAAATCGTGACAGCTTTTCTGGTTTATCCGTGCTGATACCCAGCACTTCCACGCCGACTTTTTTCAACTCGTCCATGTTGTCGCGTAAGCCGCAGGCCTGTACGGTGCAGCCGGGGGTCATGGCTTTCGGGTAGAAATAGACCAGAACACGCTGTCCCTGGAAGTCGGTCAAATTTACTTGCTCGCCGTCTTGATCCGGTAAGCTAAATTTCGGTGCGATGTCACCGGCTTTCAGTGGGTTCATTACTCAACTCCATCCTGTTCGTGCTGCGAATAATTGACGACGCTTATACTGCCCTGCGCGTTTAATTCTGTACAGAGGGCTTTGAACGCTTGCTCGATATTTGACGCATCCTGCGAGGCAGGGCTGTGCGCGGTAATTTGAATAAACAGCACCGGAAGACCCTGGTCATCGCTTGTCTGCGTACGGGAAACCAGTTCGGCAATATTCATCTGATGACTGTCAAACAGCGCCGTGAAACGCTCAATCAGATGCGGAGAATCAGGTACTTCAACCTGCACCCAGACGGTAGAAGGCAGTGCCGGACGCGGACGCGCCGTGGTGCGCTTCATGACAATCAGCAAATCCAGTTCGGCCCCCTTCAGCGGCAGGGTCGATTCAATCAAGGTAATGGCGTTCCATGTCCCGGAAAGCAACATAATAAATGTGAACTCTTCGCCAAGCATAGCCAGACGGCTGTCTTCGATATTACAGCCGCAGCTGCTTACGTGGCGGGTGATGGTGTTCACGATACCCGGCCTGTCGGCACCCAGCGCAGTGATAACCAGGTAATGTTGTGATGAGGTTGTCAAACCTGTTCTTCCTTTGCATGGTTAAGTCTTCCTAAGGAAAGCATAAAAAAAACATGCATACAACCGCCTGAGAGCCTCAGGTCGCTTGCTTTTATTACAGTTCCAAACGTAACATTGAGGCTCTTGTTCGCACAGAGGATGGCTCATGTTCACGGGAAGTATTGTCGCGCTTGTTACACCGATGGATGAAAAAGGTAATGTCTGCCGGTCAAGCATGAAGAAGCTCATTGATTACCATGTCGCCAATGGAACCTCGGCGATCGTTTCGGTAGGGACTACCGGTGAATCCGCAACGCTGAGCCACGACGAGCACGGCGATGTGGTGATGCTGACCCTGGAACTGGCTGACGGACGTATTCCGGTCATCGCGGGGACAGGGGCGAATGCAACCGCAGAAGCTATCAGCCTGACCAAACGTTTTAACGACAGCGGCATCGTTGGCTGTCTGACGGTGACCCCTTATTACAACCGTCCTACTCAGGAAGGTTTGTTCCAGCACTTCAAAGCCATCGCTGAACATACTGACTTGCCACAAATTCTGTATAATGTGCCGTCCCGTACCGGTTGCGATATGCTGCCGGAAACCGTTGGTCGTCTCTCGGAAGTAAAAAATATTATCGGTATTAAAGAGGCAACAGGGAACTTAAGCCGCGTTCATCAGATCAAAGAGCTGGTTTCAGACGACTTTATCCTGTTGAGTGGTGATGATGCGACCGCGCTGGACTTTATGCAGCTCGGTGGCCATGGCGTGATCTCCGTAACGGCAAACGTTGCGGCGCGCGATATGGCAGAAATGTGCAAACTGGCCGCAGCCGGTCACTTTGATGAAGCGCGTGTCATTAATCAGCGTCTGATGCCGCTGCACAATAAATTATTTGTCGAACCCAATCCGATCCCAGTGAAATGGGCATGTAAGGAGTTGGGGCTTGTAGCAACCGATACGCTGCGTTTGCCAATGACACCGATTACCGACCACGGTCGTGACATCGTCAGGGCGGCGCTGAAGCATGCCGGTTTGCTGTAGAGTTTAGGGAGATTTGATGGCTTATTCAGTACAGAAGTCGCGCCTGGCGAAGGTTGCGAGTGTTTCGCTTGTTATGCTGCTCGCTGCCTGTAGTTCAGACTCGCGCTACAAGCGCCAGGTGAGCGGTGATGAATCCTATCTGGATGCGACCCCGCTTGCTGAACTTCACGCACCGGCTGGTATGATCCTGCCGATTCAGAACGGCGATTATAATATTCCCGTGACCAACGGCAGCGGCCTGGTCGGTAAAGCGCTTGATATTCGTCCGCCAGCACAGCCTCTGGCGCTGGTCAACGGGGCGCGTACCCAGTTCACCGGTGATACGGCGTCTCTGATGGTTGAGAGCGCGCGCGGTAGCACCCTGTGGCCGCAGGTTGTCAGCGTCATTCAGTCGAAGAACTACACCATCGATAAACGCGATGACGCAAGCCAGACGTTAACAACCGACTGGATCGAATGGAACCGTCTGGATGAAGACCAGCAGTACCGCGGTCGTTATCAAGTCTCCGTAAAACCACAGGGTTATCAGCAGGCGGTTAACGTTAAGCTGTTGAACCTGGAGCAGGCGGGTAAACCGGTTGCGGATGCCGCGTCCCTGCAGCGTTACAGCACCGAAATGCTGAACGTGATTGCCGCGGGTCTGGATAAGACCGCTACTGATGCCGCCAACGCCGCGCAGAGCCGCAACGGCGCGACCTTCGATGTGCAAAGCGGTGCGGATGATACCGGCCTGCCAATGCTGGTGGTTCGTGCACCGTTTAACCAGACCTGGCAGCGTCTGCCAGCGACGCTGGAAAAAGTGGGCATGAAAGTGACCGACAGCACGCGTTCGACCGGCAGCATGACGGCAACGTATAAGCCGCTCTCCGACAGCGCATGGCAGGAACTGGGCGCGAAAGATCCTCAGCTTGCCTCCGGTGACTACAAGATTCAGGTAGGCGACCTTGATAACCGCAGCAGTCTGCAGTTTATCGATCCAAAAGGTCACACGCTGACCCAGTCGCAGAACGATGCGCTGGTCGCTGTCTTCCAGGCAGCATTCAGCAAATAAATACGAGGGCTGGTGAATCCAGCCCTTTTTATTTTAGTGCTACGCAAACGTGTGCGTGGCATAATATCCCCAGTTTTGAACACAAATCATCACACCAGGAGTAATGAAGATGCAGAAGCAAGCTGAGTTGTATCGTGGCAAAGCGAAGACCGTATACAGCACGGAAAACCCGGATCTGTTGGTGCTCGAGTTCCGCAATGATACGTCAGCAGGGGATGGCGCACGCATTGAGCAGTTCGATCGTAAAGGCATGGTGAACAACAAGTTCAACCACTTCATTATGACCAAGCTGGCCGAAGCGGGTATCCCGACCCAGATGGAAGCGTTGCTGTCCGATACGGAATGTCTGGTGAAAAAACTGGATATGGTTCCGGTTGAGTGCGTTATTCGTAACCGTGCGGCGGGCTCCCTGGTGAAGCGTCTCGGCATTGAAGAAGGTATCGAACTGAATCCACCGCTGTTCGATCTGTTCCTGAAAAACGATGCCATGCACGACCCGATGGTCAACGAATCCTACTGCGAAACCTTCGGCTGGGTGAGCAAAGAGAACCTGGCGCGTATGCAGGAGCTGACCTACAAAGCCAACGACGTGTTGAAAAAACTGTTTGATGACGCGGGCCTGATCCTCGTCGACTTCAAGCTGGAGTTTGGTCTGTTCAAAGGCGAAGTGGTGCTGGGCGATGAGTTCTCACCGGACGGTAGCCGCCTGTGGGATAAAGAAACCCTGGATAAAATGGACAAAGACCGTTTCCGTCAGAGCCTGGGTGGCCTGATTGAAGCGTACGAAGCGGTTGCTCACCGTTTAGGCGTTAAGCTCGACTAACTCCCTCACTTGCCAAAGGATGTTTCCATCCTTTGGCGTCTTACCCTTGTTTCCTATGGTAATCTTGCCGTTAACCGCCTACGATCATAGCTATTATAAATGGAATAGTTCGAGGTGGTTATGCGCTGGCAAGGGCGTCGTGAAAGTGACAATGTAGAAGACAGACGCAGTGATGGCGGCGGCGGTCCTTCAATGGGTGGGCCAGGCTTCCGGTTACCCAGCGGCAAGGGCGGTATAATCCTGCTGATTGTGGTTTTGGTCGCGGGTTACTACGGCGTTGACCTCACCGGGTTGATGACCGGTCAGCCGCTGCAGCAGCAGGAGCATTCTCAGCGCTCCATCAGTCCGAATGAAGATGAGGCGGCCAAATTTACCTCCGTTATTCTCGCCACAACAGAAGACACCTGGGGTCAGCTGTTCGAGAAGATGGGGCGTACCTACCAGCAGCCGAAGCTGGTGATGTACCGGGGGGCAACCCGCACCGGATGCGGTACCGGGCAATCTGTGATGGGGCCGTTCTACTGCCCGGCAGACGGCACCGTCTATATCGATCTCTCTTTTTACGATGACATGAAACGCAAGCTTGGCGCTGACGGTGATTTTGCCCAGGGCTATGTGATCGCGCATGAAGTCGGCCATCACGTGCAAAAGCTGCTGGGGATTGAGCCAAAAGTGCGCCAGCTTCAGCAAAATGCGTCTCAGGCTGAAGTGAACCGCCTTTCCGTTAAAATGGAGCTGCAGGCAGACTGCTTCGCGGGCGTCTGGGGCCACAGCATGCAGCAGCAGGGCGTGCTGGAATCCGGCGATCTTGAGGAGGCGTTAAATGCCGCTCAGGCTATCGGTGACGACCGTCTTCAGCAGCAGAGCCAGGGGCGCGTCGTGCCGGACAGCTTCACTCACGGTACCTCACAGCAGCGCTATAGCTGGTTTAAACGCGGCTTCGACAGCGGCGATCCGGCGCAGTGTAATACCTTCGGCAAAGCGATGTAATGCTGGAGTTTGAACAGCTAATAGGCGAGCTTGAGCGCACCGGCCATCGTCGGCTGGTGGTGCTCAGCGGCGAGGCGCAGTGGACGTTAAGCCAGGCGGTTGCCCTGCGTGACGCCTTTCCCGGAGACTGGGTAAGGCTGGACGAACATCCTTCAAAAGCCATCAGCGGCCTGCTGGGCCGCGAGTTCCGGCATGCCGTTTTTGACGCCAGCGCCGGGTTTGATGTCGCCGCGTTTGCCGCCCTGAGCGGAACGCTGAGCGCCGGAAGCCTTCTGGTGCTGCGGGTTCCACCGCTCGACGCGTGGGCCGAGTTGCCAGACAGCGATTCACTGCGCTGGAGCGACAGCGCCGAAGCGATAGCCACTCCGCATTTTGTACACCATTTCTGCCGGACGATTGCCGCCGACCCCGACGCGATTGTCTGGCATCAGGGCCGTGCGTTATCTCTTCCACCTTTACCCGACGCGCTTGACTGGCAGCCTGCCAGCGGCGCCCCGCAGCGCGAACAGGCTGAGATCCTGGATGTGCTGCAGGGGATGGCGGAGGGCATCGTGGCCGTCACCGCCGCGCGCGGGCGCGGAAAATCAGCCCTGGCGGGAATGCTGCTGAACCGCATTGCGGGCAGCGCCGTGGTCACCGCGCCGTCGAAGGGGGCGACGGATATCATCGCCCGCTTTGCCGGAGAGCATTTTCATTTTATGGCCCCGGACGCGCTGCTTGCCTCTTCACACCGGGCTGACTGGCTGATTGTCGATGAAGCCGCTGCGATCCCCGGACCTCTGCTGGAAAAGTTAGCAGTCCGTTTCCCTCGCGTGCTGTTGACCACCACGGTGCAGGGATATGAAGGGACGGGCCGGGGATTCTTACTAAAATTCTGCGGTCGGTTTGCCGGGCTGCAGCGCTACAGCTTATCTACACCGGTACGCTGGGCTGCGGGCTGCCCGCTTGAGCGGGTTGTCGCCAGCGCGCTGCTGTTTGACGATACGCTTATCGACCGCCGCCCGGAGGGAGAGGTGCGTCTAACGTCCCTGACGCCGGCGGCATGGGAAAGCCGCCCGGCGCTTGCAGCGAGCGTGTACGAGCTTCTCTGCGCAGCACACTATCGCACCTCGCCGCTCGATTTACGCCGCATGATGGACGCGCCCGGACAGCGGTTTGCCGTTGCCGAAACGGACCCGGATATCGCCGGGGCGCTCTGGCTGGTGGAGGAGGGCGGGCTGTCCCCCGAGCTTAGCCGCGCCGTGTGGGCAGGGTACCGGCGTCCGCGCGGTAACCTGGTGGCGCAGTCTCTGGCGGCGCACGGCGGCTCTCCGCTGGCGGCGACGCTCAGAGGACGACGGGTGACCCGCATTGCCGTACATCCTCACCGTCAGCGGGAAGGGATTGGCCAGGCGCTTGTTCGCAGCGCCAGCGGCGAAGATTATCTGTCGGTGAGCTTTGGCTATACCGATGAGCTTTGGCGTTTCTGGCAGCGATGTGGGTTTGTGCTGGTGCGGATGGGCAGCCATCGTGAAGCCAGCAGCGGCTGCTACACCGCGATGGCCTTGCTGCCGCAGAGTCAGGCAGGGCGTCAGCTGTGCGAGCAGGCGCAGCAGCGTCTGAAGCGCGATGCGCGGGTGCTATCGGCCTGGAACGGTGAAAAGATCCCCGTGGAGGATGGCTGGGAAGCTACCCTTAATAATGACGACTGGCTGGAGCTGGCGGGGTTTGCTTTTGCGCATCGGGCGTTTTCAACCTCGGTTGCCGCACTGAAGCGGCTGTTGTTAACCGTGGACATGCCGCTTCCGGCCCTGCGTGGGAAAATGGAAGGAAAAACGGAAGACGTCGGGCGAAAAGCGTTGCTGGCAACGTTGCGGAGTGAAACCGCGCAAGCGATTGAAAGCCTTGACTATCCGCGCTGCCAGCAGCTGAAAGAAGATATTTTGCAATGGCAATTTTTTCAATGACTTCTTCAGTAAAGTGGCATGGTCATTCACGTCGGGAGGCGTAGAATCCAGGTCATCTATTAAGGAGACCACCATGAAACACGACCATTTTGTTGTTCAAAGCCCTGACAAACCGGCTAAACAGTTACTGCTTCTGTTTCATGGCGTTGGCGATAATGCCGTCAATATGGGTCAGATTGGCAGCTGGTTTGCGCCCGTGTTTCCGGAGGCATTGATTGTCAGCATCGGTGGCGTAGAGCCGTGTGGTCCGAACGGACGCCAGTGGTTCTCTGTTCAGGGCGTGACGGAAGAGAATCGTCAGGCGCGCATCGACGCCATCATGCCCACCTTTATCGATATCGTCCGCTACTGGCAGCAGCAGAGCGGCGTGGGTGCCGACGCAACCGCATTGATTGGCTTCTCGCAGGGGTCAATCATGTCGCTGGAAAGCGTTAAAGCGCAGCCGGGTCTGGTTTCACGCGTCATCGCGTTTAACGGCCGTTTTGCGACGCTACCGACCAGCGCGACCACGCAGACCACCATCCACCTGATCCACGGTGGTGAAGACCGGGTGATTGAGCTCTCGCATGCGGTTGCCGCCCAGGAAGCGCTGATTCGCGAAGGTGGGGATGTGACGCTGGATATCGTTGACGAGCTGGGCCACGCGATTGACGACCGTAGCATGCAGTTTGCGCTCGATCGTTTGCGCTATACCGTACCGAAGCACTACTTTGATGAAGCGCTCAGCGGCGGTAAGCCGGATAACGATGATATCGTAGAGTTTATGTGAGGTTTCCCCCTCTCCCGGGGAGAGGGGAAAATTAACGATTACTTCTTCTGGTCCTTCTTCGGCCAGTCGTCGTCATCGTCCCACTTGTCGTTAAAATCACGGTGCGGGGGAAGATCCGGTTTGTTGGCGAGAAACTTTTTATGGTCAACGCGCTTAAGATCTTTAATCACGTTAAGCAATACGCCAACCAGAAAAACTAACACCAGAATCCACCAGTACTTTGAAAGCCAATCCATTCGCTATTCCTCTCTGAGCGTTCGTCAGGCGACGAGTTGCTCCATAATACGTTGATACATACGGGCCAGCAGTTGCAAATCTGCCGCATTGACACACTCATTGATTTTATGAATGGTTGCGTTCACTGGACCCAGTTCGACAACCTGGGCGCCCATACGGGCGATAAAGCGTCCGTCTGAGGTGCCACCCGTTGTCAGCAGCTGTGGCTTAATTTCATTATAGTGCTCGATGGCGTTCACCACCGCATCCACCAGTTTACCGCGCTGCGTCAGGAACGGCTGGCCGGAAAGCCACCACTCCACGGTGTAGCGCAGCTGATATTTTTCCAGCAGGGCGACAATGCGCGCCTTGATCATCTCATCGGTCAGTTCGGTGCTGAAGCGGAAGTTAAACTGGACGAAGTAGTCACCCGGGATCACGTTGTTGCTGCCGGTCCCGGCCTTGACGTTCGCAATCTGCATGCTGGTTGGCGGGAAGAATTCGTTGCCTTTATCCCACTCGATGCCCACCAGCTCGCTCAGCATTGGCGCAGCGCGATGGACCGGGTTATCGGCCAGATGCGGGTAAGCAACGTGCCCCTGAACGCCGTGAATGGTCAGGTTACAGGTCAGCGAGCCACGGCGCCCGTTTTTGACGACATCACCCACCACTTCGGTACTGGACGGCTCACCGACCAGGCAGTAGTCGAGACGCTCGTTACGCGCCATCAGCGCTTCAACGACCTTCACGGTACCGTTATGGGCGCTGGCTTCTTCGTCGGAGGTGATTAAAAACGCCAGACGGTTTTTGTGGTTTGGATGCTGAGCCACAAAGCGCTCTGCCGCCACGACCATCGCCGCCAGAGAGCCTTTCATGTCTGCCGCGCCGCGACCAAACAGCATGCCATCGCGGATGGTCGGTTCAAACGGCGGGTTAATCCAGCGATCCGCGTCACCGGCGGGAACGACGTCAGTATGCCCGGCAAAGGCCAGCGTTTCACCCTGGCCGCGCCACGCCCAGAAGTTTTGGGTATCGCCAAAATCCATGCGTTCAACGGTGAAACCGATGGCACGCAGGCGCTCAATCATAAGTGCCTGACAACCTGCGTCGTCCGGGCTAAGGGAAGGACGGCGAATAAGCTGCTGAGTCAGCTCAATGACCGGGCATGACATAAACTACACCTCAACGAAAAAAGTCGGAATAAAGGGTTTCACTGAAACCCAGCAGCATAGGCTGCCCTGGCGCGCAGAGCAATGGGCGTTTGATAATTGCCGGCATCTCGAGCATCAGTTTCGCCGCGCTGTCGGCGTTGTTGATGCTGGCGCGCAGAGATTCGTCGAGTTTACGCCAGGTGGTGCCGCGGGTGTTCAGCAGGGCTTCCCATCCCAGTTCGCCGATCGCGTTATGCAGAAATTTTGCATCAAGCCCGTCGGCACGGTAATCGTGGAAGCGGTACTCCACGCTGTTTGCTTCCAGCCAGCGGCGGGCTTTTTTGATAGTGTCGCAATTTTTAATGCCGTACATCACAACCATGGTGAATCCTTTTGCTCTTATGGCGATTAAATGTTCAGTAAATTCGAAGATATATCCTTAAGTGGAATATAACACATTCAGGAATCGTCTGGATTTACACTTCATCTTAATTCAACTCACATCTGTACGCTGAATATTCTTTCACCCTTTAAGCATAGATGTCCATAAGGTTTAAATTTCGAATAAACTCAGCGGGTAAAATAAAACTCACCCGTCCGTGGGGTTATTTCAAAATATTGCTAGCCGTCACAAAAAATTGACGGCTCTCCGTTCATATTTATCATAAATCCCCGCAGGACGTGGGGTACAATCACAGCAATTGGTTAAATAGTCTTCACAATGATGGTCCGTTTTTGTAGAATGCGCATAATAATAAGAGAGGTTGTTATGATTGAACGTGAACTGGGGAACTGGAAAGATTTTATCGAAGGCATGCTTCGTAAATGACATTCAGTAAGAATTGCAAGAGCACTAAAATAAGTAAAATAACCATAGTGTGAATTAATCACACAATAAAAAGGCGGCCGATAAAGCCGCCTTTTTTTATTTCAATCACTTACTCAGCGCGTTCCTTTAACGGGAAGCGGCGACGCACCAGCACAAAGAACAACGGCACGAAGTAAATGGCCAGAACGGTGGCCGAAATCATGCCGCCCATCACCCCCGTCCCGACGGCATGCTGGCTGCTGGAGCCTGCACCCGTACTGGTTGCCATCGGCAGTACGCCAAAGACAAACGCCAGCGACGTCATCAGGATCGGGCGTAAGCGCTGACGGCAGGCGTGCAGCGTGGCGGCCATCAGCTCGTGGCCTTTGGCATTCATCTCGTTGGCAAATTCAACGATCAGAATGGCGTTTTTCGCCGACAGGCCAATCACGGTGAGCAGACCCACCTGGAAGTACACATCGTTCTCCAGGCCGCGCATCCAGGTCGCCAGCAGGGCGCCGATAACCCCAAGCGGCACGACCAGCATGACGGAGAACGGGACCGACCAGCTTTCATACAGTGCGGCAAGGCAGAGGAAGACCACCAGCAGAGAGAGCGCGTAAAGCGCGGGGGCCTGCGCGCCGGAGAGACGCTCCTGGTAGGACATGGCCGTCCACTCCAGACCAAAACCGGCGGGCAGCTGCTGCACCAGTTTTTCCATGGTATCCATGGCGGTACCGGTACTGACGCCCGGCGCGGCTTCCCCGACGATTTCAACCGCAGAGTAGCCGTTATAGCGCTCCAGACGCGGCGAGCCGCTCTCCCAGTGCGAGGTGGCAAACGCGGAGAACGGCACCATGCCGCCAGCGTTATTCCTGACAAACCAGCGGTTTATATCATCCGGCAGCATGCGGAACGGCGCGGCGGACTGGACATACACTTTTTTCACGCGGCCGCGATCCATAAAGTCATTCACATAGCTTGAGCCCCACGCCGTTTGCAGGGTGTCATTGATATCGTTGATCGAGACGCCCAGCGCCTGCGCCTTACGCTGATCGATATCCACCTGGAGCTGCGGGCTGTCGTCCAGGCCGTTATGGCGAACGCGGGTCAGGCCCGGATCGTTGCCTGCCAGCGCTAGCAGCTTATCGCGTGCCGCCATTAGCGCCGTGTGGCCCGCCCCGGCGTGATCCTGCAGTTCCATATCAAACCCGGCGGAACTGCCCAGGCCGCTTATCGCCGGCGGGCTGCTGGCGAAGACGCGCGCCTCTTTGATGTGCGCAAAGGCTTTCGTCGCGCGTTCAATGATGGCAAATGACGTTCCCGTTCTGGTATCGCGCTCGTCCCAGTCCTTCAGGCGAACAAACATGCGGGCGACGTTCTGTCCGTTTCCGCCCGGGCCAGAGCCCACGGTGGAGAAGACCGACACAACGTTATCTTTCTCTTTGGTGAAGAAGTACTGTTCCACTTGCTGGACCACTTTCAGCGTCTGCTGCTGCGTTGCGCCGCTCGGGAGCTGCACCGAGGTGGTGAACATTCCCCGGTCTTCCATCGGCAGGAACGAGGTGGGAAGATGCATAAACAGCCAGACCATGCCGCCCAGCAGCACAACGTAAATCATCATCCAGCGCAGGCTGCGATGGAGCACGCCACCGACGGCAGATTCGTACCGCGCGGCATTGCGGTTGAACATGCGGTTAAACCAGCCGAAGAAGCCTTTTTGCCCGTGCTGCTCCCCTTTGTGCAGCGGTTTCAGAATAGTGGCGCACAGCGCAGGGGTGAGGATCAGCGCCACCAGCACGGAGAGCACCATCGCCGAGACGATGGTTATCGAGAACTGACGGTAAATCGCCCCGGTGGTGCCGCCAAAGAAGGCCATCGGGATAAAGACGGCCGACAGCACCATCGCAATACCGACTAACGCCCCCTGAATTTGCCCCATGGATTTGCGCGTCGCCTGGCGCGGTGAGAGACCTTCTTCGCTCATGATGCGCTCGACGTTTTCAACCACCACGATGGCATCATCCACCAGCAGGCCGATGGCCAGCACCATCGCAAACATCGTCAGGGTGTTAATGCTGTACCCGAACGCGTAAAGCACCGCAAAGGTCCCCAGCAGCACCACCGGGACGGCAATGGTGGGGATCAGCGTCGCGCGGAAGTTTTGCAGGAACAGGTACATCACCAGGAACACCAGCGCGATGGCTTCCAGCAGGGTCTTCACCACGTCCTCAATCGACGCTTTAACGAAGGAGGTGGTTTCGTAGGCGACTTTGTACTCCAGCCCGTGCGGGAAATATTGTGAAAGCTCGTCCAGACGGTCCAGCACCAGTTTGGCCGTGGCCATTTCGTTTGCACCGGAGGCCAGTTTAATCCCCAGGCCGGAGGCCTGATTGCCGTTAAAGCGGCTAAGGTAGTCGTATTTTTCCGCCCCCATTTCCACCGTGGCGACATCGCCCAGACGCACTTCCGACCCATCCTGATTCACGCGCAGGGTGATGTTGCGGAACTGGTCCGGCGTCTGCAGCAGGGATTGTGAATTGATGGTGGCGTTCAGGGCCTGTTTATCGACGGACGGCGTTCCCCCCAGTTGCCCCACCGCAATCTGGGCGTTCTGGGCTTTGATGGCATTCGTCACGTCGGTTGCCGTCATTTGGACGCTGTTCAGCTTGTTGGGATCGAGCCAGATGCGCATTGAGTACTGTGAGCCGTAAGCGTCGATATCGCCGACGCCGTTAATACGGCTGATGGGATCCTGAATATTACTGGCGACGTAGTCGGCAATGTCCTGCTTATCCATCGAGCCATCTGTCGAGACAAACGCGATGGTCAAAATGTTGGTATCACCGGTTTTACGCACGGTCACGCCCTGATTCTGCACCGCCTGGGGCAGCTTGCGCATGGCCGACTGCAGCTGGTTTTGTACCTGCTGCACCGCTTCGTCCGGGTCGGTGCCCGCCTTAAAGCTCAGGGTCACCGTCGCCTGGCCCGTGGCGCTACTTTGCGAGGACATGTACATCAGGTTATCCAGACCCGTCATGTTCTGCTCGATAACCTGCGTCACGGTGTTTTCCAGCGTCTGTGCGGAAGCGCCGGGGTAGTTTGCGGTGACGCGCACGTTAGGCGGTGCCAGATCGGGATATTGCTCAACAGGAAGTGAAGTAATCGCCAGGACACCTGTCAGACACAACAGGATGGCAAGCACCCAGGCAAAAATGGGGCGATCGATGAAAAAATTCGCCATGAAAGTGTGACCTCGTTTTGCTGCACGTCATTATTGTTTATTGCCCGCATAACTTTAGCGGTAAGGGCCAGGTCAAACGTGGAGAAATAAAGGAGATAATGTAAATTATCATGCGCTTTTCCCTGCGCGTCCCTCTTTACCGTTATTTACCCGTTAACGGCGCGGGCGCCGGGAACGTCACGCTGACCAGCGTGCCGCCGTTTTGCGGCTGCGAAAAGTGCAGCATTCCGCCGAGTCGTTGCGCGCGTTCGCGCATAATGTTCAGCCCGTAGTGTCCCGGCGGCTCGCTGGCTTCGCCAATCCCGATGCCGTTGTCACGAATGCTGACGCTGTGCGTACCGTCCGCTGCGGTCACGCAGCTTACGGTGATCTCGCTGGCCTGCGCGTGCTTAATGGCGTTCAACACGGCCTCACGCACGATCTGCAGCAGATGCACCTGCTTTTGCGCGTCCAGCGCCAGCGAGGAGAGGCGGCAGTCAAGATGCAGCTTCGCCTGCGTCTGGCTCTGCAGGACGTCAAGCGACTCCTGCAGCGCTGCGGGTAAATTCGCGTGGTTCAGCGTCAGGCGGAAGGTGGTAAGCAGTTCGCGAAGCTGCTGCCAGGCATTGTTCAGCTCGCGGGAGAAGTCGGATATGATGGTCTGCGCCGGAGTATTGTCCTCCGGCACGGCGCGTTTGAGCAGCGCCAGCTGAATGCGCAGATACGACAGCACCTGCGCCAGCGAATCGTGCAGCTCGCGGGCGATGGTGGCGCGCTCTTCCATCAGCAGCAGCTGCTGGTAATGCTTTTGCGCCTGGTTAAAGTACAGCCCGCGCCCGAGCATGGTCGCCACGCTTCTCATCAGCGGAAGGGGGACGCTGTCCGTCTCGCTTTGCCAGCGCAGCTCGCCGTAAAGGGTGTCCTGCATCAGTACCGGCAGGTTTTGCAGAGGAGTGCCCTCAGATTCCGTCCCTTCACACAGCCGCCAGTCGTCGCTGGTGCGCAGTTCCAGATAATTCATCTGCGTATAGTCATGGACAATCTGCAGGATATGCCGGAAGCAGTGGCTGTCTATCTGGCCGGTATTCAGCGCCTGAGAGCACTTGAACAGCATGTCGAGCTGCTGGTGGGCTTCATGCAAATGCCGCGTCTTTTCCGCAACCGAGGCCTCAAGCGAACGGTAAAGCGTAGCGAGCTCGGCGGACATGTGGTTGAAGGCGCGGGAAAGCTGGCCCAGCTCGTTCGGCAGGGCGGTATCCGGCGCCGGGGTCGCAAATTCCCCGCGCTCAACCCGTTCACTGGCCGCCACCAGATTGTTCAGCGGCAGCACCACCTGGCGACGGATGCGTCGCAGGGTAAACAGCGTCAGGAGCAGGATCCCGAGAGCGCCCGCCAGAGAGAGCAGGGTCACCGTCTGAATTTTATGTTCGGTGTAGTGCTGAAGGGCGAGCACAAAGGCATCAATGCGGCCAACAAAATCCTCAATGTGGGTTTGATACCACGCGCTGTCGCCGCGGGCGATGTGCGCATCCATCTCCAGCCAGGCCACGTGCAGCTGCTGGTAGCGCGCTTTGACATTGTCCGGGACGTACCAGCGGTTCAGCTTCTGCAGGGCAGGCGCGCTCAGCGTCCGTTGCCAGCTGTCGCGATGCGCGGCAAGGGAAGGGCTGTTGCGCTGCATCTCGTAGCCCAGGCGATAGCTCTGCATGCGCAGCGAACCCGCGATATTAATGGCTTCGGCGTCACGCTGGCTGCTGGCAAGCGTCAGCAGGGCGACGGTGCTGGTCAGCACGGATAAGACAATGATCGAAAAGAAAGCCCAGGCAAGGCTTCCGGAAACGGGTCGTTTAACGGTCACAGAACGGCTCTCTGAATAAAATTGATCTGCCACAGGTTCACTGTAAATAATTGGGCATCCTGGGCATTTGAACATTGCCCGATCGCGCCGTGATGCGTAAATACCATATTCATACAAAGAATAAGGTTATTGAACCAAAAACAGGTGTGGTTATGAATCGTTTTATTATGGCGAACAGCCAGCAGTGCATTGGGTGTCGCGCCTGTGAAGTGGCCTGCGTGATGGCGCACAACGATGAGCAGCATGTCCTGAGCGAGCGCCATTTTCATCCCCGTATTACGGTCCTGAAATCCGGCGACAAGCGACGCCCCGTCACCTGCCATCACTGTGAAAATGCACCCTGCGCGCAAAGCTGCCCGAACGGCGCCATCAGTAAATGCGATGACAGCGTACAGGTGAATCAACAAAAATGCATCGGCTGTAAGGCCTGCGTGGTGGCCTGCCCGTTTGGCACGATGGAGATTATCGTCACCCCGCTCGACAGCGGCAGCGTGAAGGCCTCGGCGAACAAATGCGATCTCTGTCTGACGCGGCCACGCGGCCCGGCCTGTATCGAAAATTGCCCGGCAGATGTCCTCTCACTGGTGACGCCTGCTGTCCTTGATAATCTGGCGAAGTCGCGCCGACAGCACACGGCCTGCCTGGAGGCGCAGCCCTGGCATGCGGAAGTCGTCGGAGAAACTGCTCCGCGCACCAAACTGCAGCAGATGCAGGCGACGGCGCCACGCGGCGAGCCCGACAAACTCGCTGCCGCAGAGCGCGTGGGCCATTTTAACGAAATTTACCTGCCGTTTCGGGCCGAGCAGGCCGCCCGCGAGGCATCGCGCTGCCTGAAATGCGGCGAGCACAGCATTTGCGAATGGACCTGCCCGCTGCATAACCACATCCCGCAGTGGATTGAGCGCCTCAACGCGGGGGATATCACCGGCGCGGTCGAGCTTTCTCATCAGACCAACTGTTTACCTGAAATTACCGGCCGCGTCTGCCCGCAGGACCGATTATGCGAAGGTGCCTGCACAATACGTGAAGAGGCGGGGTCCGTGACCATCGGGAACATCGAGCGCTATATCTCCGATCGGGCGCTGGCGATGGGCTGGCGGCCGGATATGTCCGCCGTTACGCCGTCGGGTAAACGCGTCGCGATCGTCGGTGCGGGGCCTGCCGGGCTGGCATGCGCCGACGTGCTGGCGCGCAGCGGCGTGAGCGTGACGGTCTATGACCGGCATCCGGAAATTGGCGGATTGCTGACCTTTGGCATCCCGGCATTCAAGCTGGACAAATCGCTGCTCGCGCGGCGCAGAGAGATATTTACTGCGATGGGGATCCGCTTCGAGCTGAACTGCGAGGTGGGCCAGGACGTGTCGATGTCGCAGTTAAAGCACGATTACGACGCCCTGTTTATTGGTGTGGGAACCTACCGCTCGATGAAGGCAGGTATCCCGCATGAAGACGCGCCGGGGGTCTATGACGCGCTGCCTTTCCTGGTGGGCAACACGCGGCATGTTATGGGGCTGGAGGCGACGGCCAGCGAGCCGTTCATCGACACCCAGGGTTTAAACGTGGTGGTGCTTGGCGGGGGGGATACCGCGATGGACTGCGTCCGCACCGCGTTACGCCACGGTGCGGCGAAGGTGACCTGCGCCTATCGTCGGGATGAGGCCAACATGCCGGGCTCGAAGAAAGAGGTGAAGAACGCCAGAGAAGAGGGCGCGACGTTTGAATTTAACGTCCAGCCGGTTGAGCTGACGCTGGATCCTGACGGAAAGGTCAACGGTATCCGGATGCTGCGTACCGAGCTTGGAGAGCCGGATGCGCAGGGACGGCGTCGGCCCGTTCCCGTGGCGGGCAGCGAGTTCGTGATGGCCGCGGATGCGGTCATCATGGCGTTTGGTTTTAACCCGCACGCGATGCCGTGGCTGCAGGCGCAGGGTGTCGAAACGGATGACTGGGGGCGGATCGTTGCCTCCGTCGAGAGCCGTTACCGTTACCAGACGACCAATCCACAGATCTTCGCCGGGGGCGATGCGGTACGCGGCGCGGATCTGGTGGTGACCGCCATGGCGGAAGGGCGTCATGCGGCGCAAGGGATACTCGACTGGCTGGGGGTTAACGCGCCAAAACATCATTAAACCGGCGGGCGACAAAGCGGGATTCACGGCGTAGTATAGGACGACTCATTGTGTCGTGGAGCCCGTATGACCCTGAAAATTGACGTTATCAAAGACAAAATTCTCTCTGAAAACTACTTTGTCCTGCGTAACATCACCTATGACCTTACGCGTAATAACGGTGAAGTGATCCGCCACAAGCGCGAGGTCTACGACCGCGGCAACGGAGCAACCATTTTGCTCTATAACCGTGAAAAGCAGAGCGTGGTGCTGATCCGTCAGTTCAGGGTGGCGACATGGGTCAATGGCAACCCCGACGGACGTCTGATTGAAACCTGCGCGGGCCTGCTCGATGATGATGAGCCGGAAGTTTGCATCCGCAAAGAGGCCGTCGAGGAAACCGGCTTCGAAGTGGGCGAGGTCAGAAAGGTCTTTGAGCTGTTTATGTCACCGGGCGGCGTGACTGAGCTCGTCCATTTCTTTATTGCGGAGTACAGCGACGCGCAGCGCACCCACCGGGGCGGTGGCGTTGAGGATGAAGATATCGAAGTGCTGGAACTTCCTTTTTCCCGGGCGCTGGAGATGATGCGTTCAGGGGAAATCAGGGATGGTAAGGCAGTGATATTACTGCAGTATTTACAGACAACCGGGTTAATGAATTTGAAGTCCGACGGGTATATCTGATAAATCCGATTGAGCAACCCCGGCTGGAACACGAAGATACTGCCCAGTTACGCGTTTTCGTTCCGGGATTGTGCCATTCATGCGCTACAGCGTCTTTTTGTTTTACCTGTTTTGTGTGCTCCTCGCGCCGCAGGTGCGGGCTGCACCTGCCCAGCAAGCCTTCTCTGACTGGCAGGTGACCTGCAATAACCAGAACTTTTGCCTTGCGCGCAACACGGGTGAACACCGTGGTCTGGTTATGACGCTCACCCGAAGCGCCGGCGCGAAAACGGACGCCACGCTGCGTATCGATCTTGGCGGTCTTGATACGCCCTCGGTCAAAGAGCCAGAGATTGCCCCCCGGCTGCTGCTGGATAACGTTCCCCTGAAGCTGGACAAACAGCGCTGGCAGCTCACGCCCTGGCATCTGAAAACGGACGATGCGGGCACCATCACCGCCTTTCTGAAAAACATCCAGGAAGGGAAGGCCCTGACCCTGCGGGGCGGTAAGCAGGTTATTTCACTGAGCGGTCTGAAAGCCGCGCTGCTGTTCATTGATGCGCAGCAAAAGCGCGTCGGCAGCGAAACCGCGTGGATCAAGAAAGGTGACGATCCACCGTTAAGCGTTCCGCCTGCACCCGCCTTAAAAAAGGTGGCGGTCGTCAACCCGACCCCGACGCCACTCTCCCACGCCGAACTGAACGACCTGCTGGACTATGGTACCGGACGGATGAACAGCAGCCAGTGCTCGCTGGATCCTAACCGCCGGGAAGTGCGCGTCACCGCGTTAACCGATGACAAAGCGCTGCTGATCGTCAGCTGCGAGGCGGGGGCCTATAACACGGTCGATCTGGCGTGGCTGGTATCACGCAAAAAACCGTTCACTGCCCGCAGCGTCAGGCTGCGTCTGCCGTTTACGCCGTCAAGCGACGGCAGTGAAATGGAGTTGATGAACGCCAGCTTCGATGAGAAGACGCGCGAGCTGACAACGCTCGCGCTGGGACGCGGTATGGGCGATTGCGGGATCCAGACGCGCTGGCGTTTTGACGGCCAGCGCTTCCGCCTGGTGCGCTACGCCGAGGAGCCCAGCTGCGACAACTGGAACGGGCCAGATGCCTGGCCCACGCTGTGGATCACACGCTAGTTTTGCCGGGTGGCGGCTTCGCCTTACCCGGCCTACGAATCTTGCGGTCTGTGACAATGTGCCGGGTGGCGGCTTGGCCTTACCCGGCCTACCAATCCTGCTGTCTGTGACAATATGCCGAGTGGCGGCTTGGCCTTACCCGGCCTACGAATCCTGCGGTCTGTGACAATGTGCCGGGTGGCGGCTTGGCCTTACCCGGCCTACCAATCCTGCATTATGTGACAATGTGCCGGGTGGCGGCTTTGCCTTACCCGGCCTACGAATCCTGCGGCCTGCAAAAGCTCGAACCGTAGGCCGGGTAAGCGATAGCGCCACCCGGCAAAGCAGACAGCTCCCCGTTACTGTTTACGGAAAAAGTCGTTGTACAGCATGTAAAGGTGCGCCGCGCTCCACGAGAAATTAGGCGCGCCTTGCTGCGCCCCGGTTAGCGGATTGTAGTTTTCCTGAATCGGGCCGTCGGACGTTAACCCCTTTGCGTGCTTAAAGAAGCTTTCTGCCAGCGTTTGTGCCTGTTCCCGGTAGCCGTAGCGTTCCATCCCTTTCAGGCCAAACCAGAACTGGTCGACCCAGACCCGGCCGCGCCAGTAGATATCCGGACCAAATGCCGGGTTGGTTAGCGCGGCAGTCCCGAGCGGCACGTACGTGTTGAACTCTTTCGGATCCAGCATCACTTTCACCACGGCATCAGCATGCTCCTGCGTGGCCGCACCGTTAAACAGCGGCGACCAGCCTTCCGGTCCTTTACCTCGCTCGACGATAGGCTTGCCCGCACAGCCGTTCGCCCGCGGTTTATCCTCGATACGGATGTCATAGTAAAAGCCGCTCTTCGCATCGAACATGCAGGTATTGATGTAGCTCGCGAGCCTATCCGCCAGCTGGCGGTAGCGGCTGGCCTCCTGCTCTTTACCCAGCAGGCTCGCCATCTGTGCCAGATAGTGATTGTCGCTGTACATATAGCTCGCCTGGTCGACGGACTCCTGCAGCAGCGAGTAGCCCAGCAGCTTGCCCTCTTTGTCGCGGTTTTCGGCAAACTTCACCGTCCAGTCGCTGCGTTTACCGCCGTTTGCGATGTATTTATCCAGCTGGAATTGATCGATAAAACCGAAGACGGCGGCGTCATCGCGCCCTGATTCCCACGAGGCCGCAACCTGCGCCGGGATCTCCAGACTGTCGTAATGGCCCTTGTCGATGACTCTGGCATAGTTCTTCAGTCCGGAGAGGGATTCTTCTTTATCGCCTCTTTTCACCGTGAAGAGCATGTCGCCGCTGGCGGTATTATGGGCCTTGTCGCGCGTCGCGCCGTACTCCGGCACGCCGTTGCCGTTGTGGTCGCGGTTGCGCAGCCACCAGTCGTGATAGGCCACCAGCTTAGGATACATTTCCGCCAGCCAGGCCTTATCCTGCGTGGTGTTGTACACCTCCATCACCGACCACGCCGCCAGGCTCGGTTTGGTATTACGCTCGTTCCAGTTGCCGCCGTCGCCGCCGCGTTCCGGGCTCAGGTTCCAGGCGATGAGGTCCGGCACAAAGCCGGCATCCTGCGGGCGTACCGGATCGTCGGGTTTGATTTGCCAGGAAAAGACTGCACGAATGTTCTCTTTGGCGATTTCCGGGTTGAAATGCGACATGGCAAACGCCTGTTTCCAGGTATCCCACGGCCAGGTCTGGTTGCCGGAGAACCAGCGTCCGGTGACGGATGGCGTCACCGTGTTATAGCGCACCGCGCCGCCCGGCGAGCGCCAGTTGCCGTTCAGCGTTTCGATGGCCTTCACCGCCACGCGGGTTTGCTCTGGGGTCGCATCAGGGTTGGTTAACCCTTTCTGCAAATAGCCTTCCCAGCGCTGCTGCGAGGCCGTCATATAAGCGGCCGGGCGCGCCAGAATATCGCGGATCTGCACCTGCTCGCGCTTTACCTCATCGGCATTCAGCAGATGGGAGTAGGTGGTATACAGCGTGGTGCTGCCGGTAATGTGCGCGCGGCTGGTAAAGCGGTGCCCGTCGACGGTGGTGTCAACGGGGAGGGATTTATGCACCTGATATTCGGAGCTGCCGGAGGTCAGCAGATCCCAGGTGGAGCGCACTTTGCCAAAGGTCACTTTCAGGCCGTCACGCGCGGGGAGCAGCCTGCGCTGGTAATCGGGATACGCGCCGTCGATGGTCTTATCCGACAGCGGTTTGCCCTCTTTAGCCTCCAGCTTTTCCAGCAGTTCGCCGTCCCACACCAGGTCGAGCGGTGACTTGCTGATGATGCGGGTTTCCAGCAGCGAGGTCCGCGCGGTGGCAAAGCGCAGCGTCATCGCGATCTGCACATCTTTCGCATTCAGCTTCTGCACCAGCGCGCCGGGCAGGCTGTAAGCCTCAAGGGTAAAATCGACTTTTTTGCCGTTCTGATACACGCTCAGGCGATCGAAGTTGGTCGCCATAAAGTTAATGTACTCTTCGGTGAGCAGCGCTACGCCGGGAAATCCTCCCTGGGTCTGCGGTCCGTCCGGCAGCAAATGCCCATGCCAGGCACCCAAATCGAAAAAGGGACTGAAACGCTGGTGGTCGTCAGCGTCGAAATCGTGCATGTATTCCGGTGCACCGGCGCGGTTGATGACGTTTTTAAAATCAGCTGGGGTGGTGGCGTGAGCCGAAAAGCTGAGCGCCAGCGCGCAGGCCAGCGGTGTAAGGCTGAGTTTCATGACGGAAGATCCTTTTACCAGTAGAAATATTGCATCAGGAAGACCTGGTCGCTCGGGTCGCCGGAGGCATTTTTCATGTAGAAGCGGCTGTCGGCCGCGGTAGCAAAACGGCCACCGCCGTACTCGTACCAGATACCGAACTGCATAAACGAGGTCGTTTCATCGGCGGCATTGTCCGGGCGATGCTTTGCGTAGCTGTAAGCGGTGGAGAGATAGACGCCTTTTAACGCTTCAATCATGGCGCTGACCATATACCCGGTCTCTGTGCCGGAGACGTCCCTGCCGCTGGCGCGCCCGGTGTGATGCCAGGCGCGCGCCGCCAGGTTGGGCGACAGAATGCCGGTCAGGAAGAGTTGGCCTGTCCCGTCGGTGACCTCCAGGCCGTTCATCCAGGTGACGTCTTTGACGATGTCATACTGGATATAGCCGTTGGCCATCGCCGGATAGGTATACTTATCGTCATAGCGATCGTATTTGCCAAAATGCAGCCAGGCTTTGCTCTCGTCATGGTGCCCCGCAGGCGTGGCGGTGACGCTGTAGCGCAGGTTACCGGAGCGGTTCTGTACCTTGAGCGCGTACATAATGTCGCGGGTGTTGGGGATCACATATCCCAGGTCGGGCGTGAAATCTCCCCACCACTGCAGGTCATCGAGGGAGGAGTCCTGACGCAGGCTGAGCATGATCTCGGTGCTGCCGTCAGTTTTGTAGCCGCCGTAAAAGCGGTTAAGCCCACCTTCGAATCCGCCCCAGCTGTGGTCGGGCACCCAGGCGTTCCCCTGATGGTCAGCCTGTACGGTCCAGCCCTCACCGTAAATCAGGCCGAACCAGTGCCCGTGCTTCATTTCCAGACCGCCCTCAATATAGGTGCCGTCACTGTATTTATGCTTATTCTGGCCTTCTAAATCCATATATCCGCCAACCCCCAGCTCGCCATAAAAACGAAATGATGGAGAGGTGATTTCCGGGGTTCGGGTATCGTCGTGCTCTGCTGGCCGTGCCTCTTCTGCGGCAAATGACGGGCAGCAGAAGGAGAGGGCAGCGAGTGCCCCAATCGTTTTCTCTTTAATTTTCATGCACTCATCCCAATGAGAAAATATCCATGCCTTAAGTGTTAATTAATATTTGAGGCAGGTGACGCTTCTATTTGTTGTTGTTCTTTTGATAATCCCCTGACGTATTTGCTGTATTTCCACCAGGCAAATCCGAGGAATAACACAATGCCACCGACGTTATAGAAAATAATCGTCAGAATATTGGCACCGGTGGGGAAGGTTGAGGCCACAAACCCGATGGCAAAAATCACAATCAGCATCGACACCACCACCATCCCCGTGGTGCGCGAGCCCATTTTGAAATCACGCGGGAGATGATCGAGCTTACGACGCAGATTCAGGTAAGCCAGCATGATGAACAGCGGCGGTAACATTGACGCGGCCGCGGTCATGTTGATGACGGTATTCATCAGCTCCTGCGCGGTGTTCGATCCCATGGTTGGGATAATCATTAACGGAATGACGATCAAATACTGGATCCACGCCGCGCGCGCCGGTACGCCGTTTTCGTTCAGCGCCACGGTTTTTGCTCCAAAGATGCCGCTCGGGATTTCAGAGAAGAAGATTTTGACCGGGGTCGCCGTCCACATCAGCAGGGAACCGAACATCGCGGTAAAGGAGACCAGGCCGACAAAGCGGTTCATCAGCACTTCCGGCAGGCCAAACCATACCGCCAGGCCGTGGAACACCTGTACAGAACCACCGGTGAACTTCAGCTCTTTGCTGCTGATAAAGACGTTAATCAGCACCGAGGAGATGGAGTAGAGCACGCCGATGAAAATCCCCGCCAGAATGATCACCCTGACGAAGGATTTTGACCCGCCCTTCACGTCGTTAACGTATACCGCAACGGACTCTGCGCCCCCGGCGGCCATAAATATCCAGGTGGTGATGCCAAGAAACGCCCAGTTAAAGTTCGGGATCATCGCGTCAACGGTAATCGGGTCGGCTGGCTGCACGCCGCCCATCAGCGCCGCACCGGCCAGCAGAATATAGGAGAGGGTCAGCAGCAGCATCAGCGTTGAGGTGACAGACGTGATCGGCCCCAGCATTTTCGCCCCGTTGGTGGACACCCAGGTTGAGAAAGCGAACAGCACCATGCTCAGGACCGTGGTGGCAAACGGCGTAAGAATGTACTCATAGCCCAAAAAGGCGTAAGAGGCGTAGGCGATGACGCGGGGTAATAACGAGGTAAAGAAGAACAGGTTTACGAACCAGTAGGTGTAGGCGGTAATAAACGCCCAGCGCCCGCCCAGCGAGCTTTTCACCCAGGCGTACACCCCGGCTTCGGAGTTTTTATTCAGGGAGACAAACTCCGCGATGATTAAGCAGAAAGGAATGAAGTAGAACAGGGTGGCTAAAAAGAACATCGGCGCCGAGGCGAGGCCCAGCTCGATATTGTTGTTGATAACGTTATTAAAACTAAATACGGCGGCAAACGTCAGCGACAGCAGGCCGAATTTGCCGATGGTATTACGCTTGGTAGTTTCAGACATAATATATCTCCGGGTACGAGGAGGATAGATACCCGTCATACTTCAAGTTGCAGATGCGTTGGCTGCACTCGTTCACCCCAGTCACATAGTTATCTATGCTCCCGGGGATTCGCTCTCTTGCCGCCTTCCTGCAACTCGAATTATTTAGGGTATAGCGGTGCTTCATTGGCACCGCTGAATTTTTATTTGTTATGGAAATAGCCGTCTTCGATGGTCACATAGAGGACGACTTTTTTAGCAGGCGTTTCGCTGATAAAGCGATAGGCCTCGTGATTCTCGCAAATGACGATTTGCCCCTCATGGATGAGTTCGGTATGGCCCACGCCTTTCAGGTACTCGCGGTCGGTTTCATCCCGGTAGCACTCCACAAGCTGAAGGGCGTCTTTTGCGGCGTACTCAATTTTCTGCGCGCCCTGCAGGTAGTAATGCACCTCGAAATAGCGACGATGGCCGACGAACAGCGCGTCGGTGCTGGCATCATGGGTCACGCGATAGGCCAGAGAGTCGCCAATCGAGTGGGCGACGCCGGGCTGGATGTGGTCGATATTGTTGATGGCCTCCGTGCAGCGCTGCCATTTACGGCCCGTGCGATAACGCTGCTGGAACTGTTCCAGGCTGTCGAGAACGATCATTTTTCTGCCTCGCTGTGCGAATTCATGGAGAAGAAACCGGTGCCGAACCGATGGTGTAACAGTGCCTGCGCGGCGGTTTGTCCGCCTTCCAGCGGGAGCAGGGTGAAGCCGTAGCGGAAAGGCCTGAACCAGACGCGCCAGGTGTCCAGCACTTCGCTTCCCCAGGAGTTGGAGCCTAAGCCCAGCAACTGATGATCGAGATTGAGGGTGATGTCATCGCTGCGGCGCAGTTCGTTGCAGTGCTGCGCGGCGTGGATGTTCTCTGCCGTATAGTGCCAGGCGCTGAAATGGATGGGCTGTTCAGGCACCACCAGAAGACCGCTGCCGTGACGGTTGGCGAGCGTTGCCCAGCGCACCTGCTGGCGGTTGCCGTTGTTCTGCGGGAACGGGTAGTTTTCGAACATCTCGTCCACGGTGGTGTGCCATTGGTCTATGGTGCTGGCCTGCTGGCTGTCCGGGTAGTTCTCTCCGGGGCCGCGTCCGTAGTAGCTCACCTGGTCGAATTCGCCGTTGATGCCGAGGGTGAAGCCGATGCACGGGATAATGTGCGGGTAATCGCCGTAGCGTTCGCCGCTTAGCTCAACGTTAATTTGTCCGTCGGCGGCAATGCGCCAGCGGTAGGTGCAGCGCATACCAAAATCAAACACCGGCGGAGCAATCAGCGTGCGGGTCGTAATGACGATCGCATCGTCCTGCTGTTCGATCTCAAAACCGCGCAGATGCTCCTGCATAATCTGCAGGTGGTTGGGTTGCCATAGCCCCTCATATTCCTGCTTGTGGTTATCAATCATCGGCTTGAAGAAATTAATCTTCGGTTCGCGGGTAATCTTATCTTCACCGTTAACCTGCCAGGCGCTGAGTTTTCCCGTCACTTTTGAGAAGCTTGCGCGGAAGTTATGTCCGGTCACGGTACAGTTCAGGCGGTCCTCTTCCAGCAGCAGCGGCGTGGCGTTGGCGTTAATAAACGGCGTCGCGTGAGCCGTGCGCGCTTTTAGCGGGAACTGATACACCGCAATCTCGTGTCCCGCCTCGCTATAGCGGGTGCGGCTGTTTTTGCTGATGCGCACGGTCAGGAACGCTTCGCGCTCGTCGAGTTCGGGCAGGTTCAGGCTCACGCTGCGGGTGCTGTTGGGGGCCAGCCCGGTCATTGTCAGCGGCTGGCTGTACAGGGTTTCACCTTCGGCACGCACCTCAACGAGCAGGGTGTAATCGTCCAGGCTGGTGAACCAGAAGCGATTTTCAACGTGCAGCTCGCCGTTCTGCCAGCGCAGCTTGACCGGGGCAATCACCTGCTTATATTCGCGCAGGCCCGGACCCGGCGTTTGGTCGGAGTAGATCAGCCCGTCGAGGCAGAAGTTGTAGTTGTTCGGGTAGTCACCAAAGTCGCCGCCGTAGGCGTAATACGTATTGCCGCTGGCATCTGCCGCCTGAATACCGTGGTCGCACCACTCCCAGACGTAGTGGCCCTGAATGCAGTCGTGGCGATCGAAGACGTTTTGATACTCGCTCAGACCGCCGGGACCGTTGCCCATCGCGTGGGCGTATTCGCAGATGATGCGCGGTTTGGCGTGGGGATACTCGCCGAACAGGTTCATCAGCGGCACGCGGGTGTACATGGTAGAGATAATATCCACCACCTCGGCGTCGCGATCTTCTTCGTAATGCAGCAGGCGCGTGTCGTCCAGCGCTTTTGCGGCCCGCGCCATGGCGCGGATATTGCAGCCGTAGCCGGACTCGTTGCCAAGCGACCAGATGATGATTGAAGGATGGTTTTTCTGCGCGTGAATATGGCGTTCGATGCGCTCAACGTAGACATGTTCCCACAGCGGATCGTCCGTGATGCGGCTCAGATCGCCGACGTTGGCAAAGCCGTGGGATTCCACATCCGTCTCCGCCATCACGAACAGGCCGTAGATGTCGCACAGCTCGTAGAAGCGCGGATCGTTGGGGTAGTGGGCGGTGCGCACCGAATTGATGTTGTGCTGCTTCATCAGGATCAGGTCGCGCTCGACCCGATCCATGCCCACGGCGCGGCCTTTCTGGTGATCGTTGTCGTGACGGTTTACGCCGTGCAGCTTCAGGTAGCGATTGTTGATGTAGAACAGACCGTCGCGCACCTTGATGTCGCGAAAACCAATACGCTGCGGGATAACCTCCAGCGTCTGCCCGTTCGCATCTTTTAGCGTTACTACCAGATGGTAGAGATAGGGGGATTCCGCAGACCACTGTTGAGGCTGTTTGACCTCAATGCTGAAGGCGGTTTCCGCGCTGCGGGTCACGGTCAGGCTGTCGGTTGTGCCCTGATGGATCGCTGCTTCGCCATCATACAGGGCATACTCCAGCGACACGGCCGATGCGTGCGGGGCCAGGTTTTCCAGCTCAAGCTGACAGAAAAGGGTGGCGTTTTTGTAAGCTTCGTCAAAGGTGGTTTTGATCGTGACGTCGCCCACGTGAGTGGGATTTTTGCCGATCAGATAGACGTCGCGGAAAATACCGGCCGTCCACCACATGTCCTGATCCTCAATGTAGGTAGAATCTGCCCACTGCATTACCCGCACGCAGAGCAGGTTTTGCCCGCCATGCACCGCGTGGCTGATATCAAACTCGGCGGTCAGTCGGCTGCCTTTGCTAAAGCCAATGTAGTGACCATTCACGTAGACTTCGAAATAGGTTTCGACGCCGTCAAACTTGATGAGGGTCTGCTTACCCTGCCAGCCGTCCGAAAGCGTGAAGTAGCGCTGATACGCCCCGGTTGGGTTATCTGTGGGCACCCGGGGGACGTCGACCGGGAAGGGAAAGCCTTCGTCGGTGTACTGCAGCTGGCCGTGGCCTTCCATCTGCCACATGGCGGGTACGGTTATGTCGCCCCAGTCGGCCATGTACTCAGAGGTGAAGTTTTCTGGCACCAGCAGCGGATGGGTGAAAAAACGAAAATTCCACTGGCCGCTGAGTGATAAAAAGCGGCTGCTGGCCTCGCGAGCAAAGGAGCGAGCCTGCGCGACGGTGTCATATGAGAAGAAGTACGCACGCGGCGGGAGCCGGTTCTCATGCGTGAGTTGAATATTTTCCCAGCGATTCATGCGATCTCCCTGTAGGGGTAAAACATCATTGCTGAGGATTTTAGTAAATATTTTACTAAATAAAATCAGTAAAATTGATTTGCTTTAACTCGATCACGAAATAAAAAAAAGCCGGGCATGCCCGGCAGCGTGTCAAACGAGGGGATTAACGGGTGGTGCCGCGCAGTTTCAGCACGCTCGGCACGAAGACCTGCAGCGGCAGCGCCCGGCCATCGCGGGATTTTTCCAGCAGCAGGTTAACCCCCTGGCTGCCCATCATTTCAGAGTGGATGCGTACGGTAGAGAGCGGCGGGAAGGTGAAGCGGGCGGTCGGGATATCGTTCACGCTAATGAGCGAAATGTCCTCCGGGATCGCCAGCCCTTTTTCATGGATAGCGCGCAAGACGCCGATGGCTATCGAATCCGAGGCCACAAACAGGGCGGTTGGCCAGCTTGTCTGAGCCAGCATGGTTTTTGCCAGTTCGTATCCGGACGAGCTGGAAAAACCGCCGCGCCAGATATCCTGTTCAGACACCACCCCTTTCAAACGGCCATACTCGACAAAAGCGGATTCGCGGATATCGGCTTTGCCAGGTTCATCTTCCCCGCCGATAAAGCCAATGCGCTTAACGCCCTGATCGATAAAGAAATCAACGATCTGCTTGCTGATGCGCGAGAGGTCAATGTCGACGGAATCGAACGCGCTGCCGGGCTCGTGAAAATCGATAAAGCAGACGTTGTCCGTCAGGGCCATTGCGCTACGGCGAGTGGCTGATGAAGGTTTGCCCACAATCAGTACGCCGGTCAGTTTTTTACTCTCCGGCAGGGTGGCACTGGCGTAACAGTTGCTTAGCTCCACGCCCAGTTTTTCACACTGCGTCTCAATGCCGTGGCGGATGGCAAGGTAGTAAGGGTCGTTAATCTCCAGCTCTTGCTGGTAGCTGTAGAGCGCCAGAATATGTTGCTGACCCACCGAGGCAGACTGCATTTTGCGAGACGTTGTGCTCTTATATTCCAGCTTTTCCGCAATCTCCAGAATGCGGTGTTTGGTCTCTTCTTTTACGTTCAACGTTGGGTCATCGTTTAAAACCCGGGATACCGTCGCCAGCGAAACGCCAGCCTCCGTCGCGATGTCTTTGAGCGTAGCCATGTTTGTCCTTATTCCCCACGTGATAACCCATTGTAAAGGATGGGCCAGGACATGCATCAGTTTTTACTAAATATCATGCCCATTGCTTCCGGCAAATAGCGTGCTAGTATTTAGTAAAATTTTACCAAAGAGAGAGCATGGACACGATAGCTTACGATGACTTTGCAAAGCTGGAGATCCGCGTGGGGACGATCGTGGACGTTAAGCGCCACGCTAACGCAGATAAACTCTATATCGCGCAGATTGATGTAGGCGGAAAAACGCTGCAAACCGTCACCAGCCTGGTGCCCTATTACCGGGAAGAAGAGCTTATGGGAAAAACGGTGGTGGTGCTGTGTAATCTGGCGAAAGCGAAGATGCGCGGCGAAACGTCTGAATGCATGTTGCTCTGCGCGGAAACCGATGACGCCAGCGAAAGCGTGTTGTTAACGCCGGAGCGGGCGATGGCGGCGGGTGTGCGGGTGGTATAAAAAAGGGCGGCAAAGCCACCCGATTTTTGTAGGCCGGGTAAGCGACAGCGCCACCCGGCAAAAGCACTAGATCACGCTCAGCGCCTTCTCCACCACGTTCTCAACGGTAAAGCCGAAGTACGGGAACAGCTTATCGGCAGGGGCGGACTCCCCGTAGCCCCGCATGCCGACAATCGCCCCTTTGAGCCCGACATACTTGTACCAGTAGTCGGCAATACCGGCTTCCACCGCCACGCGAGCCGCGACGCTGGACGGCAGGACCGATTCCCGGTACGCCTCGTCCTGAGCGTCAAAAATATCCGTAGAAGGCAGGGACACCACGCGCACCGCGTGTCCTTCGGCGGTCAGTTTCTCCGCCGCTTTCACCGTGATTTCCACCTCGGAACCGGTGGCAATCAGGATCACGTCCGGCTTGCCGCCGCTGTCCTTCAGAATGTAGCCGCCGCGGGCGATGTTTTTCACCTGCTCCGGAGTACGCTCGATCTGCGCCAGGTTCTGGCGTGACAGAATCAGTGCCGTTGGGCCATTGTGGCGTTCCACCGCCAGCTTCCAGCCCACCGCCGCTTCGACCTGATCGCACGGACGCCAGGTGCTGAAGTTGGGCGTCAGGCGCAGGCTCGCCAGCTGTTCAACCGCCTGGTGCGTGGGCCCGTCTTCCCCCAGCCCGATGGAGTCATGGGTGTAGACCATGATTTGCCGCGCCTTCATCAGCGCCGCCATGCGCGCCGCGTTACGGGCGTACTCGACAAACATCAGGAAGGTGGCGGTGTACGGCACAAACCCGCCGTGATGGGCGATGCCGTTGGCAATGGCGGTCATCCCGAACTCGCGCACGCCGTAGTGGATGTAGTTCCCGGCGATGTCCTCTTTGAGCGATTTCGAGCCGGACCAGATCGTCAGGTTGCTTGGCGCCAGGTCCGCCGAGCCGCCGAGCAGTTCGGGCAGAATAGGGCCGATTGCGTTCAGCGTATTTTGCGACGCCTTACGGGTGGCGATTTTCGCCGGGTTGGACTGCAGGTTTTCAATCAGCGCCTGGGTTTTATCGTCCCAGTCTTCCGGCAGACCGCCGCTCATGCGGCGGGAAAACTCGGCCGCCAGCTCAGGATGCGCTTTTTTGTAGGCGGCAAATTTATCGTTCCAGGCGTGCTGGGCTTTCTCACCGTCTTCACGGGCATCCCAGGCTCTGTAGATCTCTTTCGGGATCTCAAACGGCGGGTATTTCCAGCCCAGCTTCTGCCGGGTCAGCGCCACTTCCTCGTCACCCAGCGCCGCGCCGTGCGCCTCTTCTTTGCCCGCCTTGTTCGGCGAGCCGAAGCCGATCACCGTGCGGCAGATAATCAGGGACGGTTTATCCTTCACGCTCTGCGCTTCCTGAATCGCTTTTTTCACCGCCTCAGGGTCGTGGCCGTCGATCTCGTGCACCACATGCCAGTGGTAGGCTTCGAAGCGTTTTGCCGTGTCGTCGGTAAACCAGCCTTCGGTCTCCCCGTCGATGGAGATGCCGTTGTGATCGTAGAAGCCGATCAGCTTGCCAAGCCCCAGCGTGCCCGCCAGGGAGCAGACCTCGTGGGAGATCCCCTCCATCAGGCAGCCGTCGCCCATAAACACGTAGGTGTAATGGTCGACAATCTCATGGTCCGGCTGGTTAAACTGCGCCGCCAGCGTGCGTTCGGCAATCGCCAGCCCAACCGCATTGGCCAGCCCCTGACCGAGCGGCCCGGTGGTGGTTTCCACCCCGGGCGTATAGCCAATCTCCGGGTGCCCCGGCGTTTTGGAGTGCAGCTGGCGGAAGTTTTTCAGCTCCTCGAGCGGCAGATCGTAGCCGGAAAGGTGCAGCAGGCTGTAGAGCAGCATTGAGGCGTGACCGTTGGAGAGAATAAAGCGGTCGCGATCGTACCAGGTGGGGTCATTCGGGTTGTGCTTCAGAAAATCGTTCCACAGCACTTCGGCAATATCAGCCATGCCCATCGGCGCGCCGGGGTGGCCGGAATTGGCTTTCTGCACGGCATCCATGCTGAGGGCGCGAATGGCATTGGCTAGCTCTTTACGGGACATAGTTCACTCCGTGGCAAGGTTAAAGTTTGGCGGCGAGAAGATCTTCAAGTTTGCGCTGGTCGACGGCGAACAGGCGGATACCTTCCGCCAGTTTTTCGACAGCCATCGCGTCCTGGTTGTGCTCCCAGCGGAACTCCGCTTCGGTCATGGTTTTCGGTTTTGGCAGAACGGTGGAGGTTGGCACCAGCTTGCGGATCACCGTTTCTTCTTTGTCCTGTAGCTCCTGGAGCAGGTTAGGGGAGATGGTCAGGCGGTCGCAGCCTGCCAGGGCGAGGATCTGCTCGGTACGGCGGAAGCTGGCCCCCATCACGATGGTTTCGTAGCGGTGCTGTTTGTAATAGTCGTAGATATTACGGACCGATTTCACGCCCGGATCCTCATCCACCACGTATGGATCCATCGGCTGTTTCGCCTGATACCAGTCGTAGATGCGCCCGACAAACGGCGAGACGAGGAACACGCCCGCCTCAGCGCAGGCGCGCGCTTGGGCAAACGAGAACAGCAGCGTCAGGTTGCAGTGGATGCCCTCTTTTTCCAGCACCTCTGCCGCGCGGATGCCTTCCCAGGTGGAGGCGAGCTTGATCAGGATACGTGATTTATCGATCCCCTGTTCCTGGTAGAGCTCAACCAGACGACGCGCCTTATTAATGCTCTTTTCTTTATCGAACGAGAGGCGGGCGTCGACTTCGGTTGAGACGCGTCCCGGGATGCTTTTAAGAATTTCCGCACCAAAATTAACCGCCAGCTTGTCGCTGGCTTCCGCGACCTGCTGCTCCTGCGTTTTCCCGCGCTGTTTACCGTAGGCAATGGCGTCATCAATCAGATGACTAAAATGGGCAAGCCCGGCCGCTTTGAGCAGCAGCGAAGGGTTGGTGGTCGCATCCTCCGGCTGATAGTGGCGAATCGACTCGATATCGCCGCTGTCTGCAACCACGGTGGTGAATTTTTTGATGCCGTCTAGCTGGTTCATAAATGATTACTCCTTGGAAATAAAAGAGTTAGATGAGTGCGTTAGTTCACACTTCTGGAAAAATCATGATGGACTTAACAAAAAAGCATAGCAGACGGGGGAGGCATTGCTTTTGAGACGGGTAACATGGCTGTTATAAATTGATAACAATTTTTAATGTGTGATGGTGAGAGTTTGGCAGCCTTCAAAGTTTATGCGCTGTCCTGCGGCGATACTATCTGACCGATACGTAAAAGGAATAACAAGATGGACGATCAGTTAAAACAGAGTGCCCTCGATTTTCACGAGTTTCCTGTCCCGGGGAAAATCCAGGTCTCCCCAACCAAGCCGCTGGCAACCCAGCGCGATCTGGCGCTGGCCTATTCGCCGGGCGTCGCTGCCCCGTGTCTGGAAATCGAAAAAGACCCGCTGGCGGCCTACAAATACACCGCGCGTGGCAATCTTGTCGCCGTGATCTCTAACGGCACGGCGGTGCTGGGGCTGGGCAACATCGGTGCGCTGGCCGGCAAGCCGGTGATGGAAGGGAAGGGGGTACTGTTCAAGAAATTCGCCGGTATCGATGTGTTCGATATCGAGGTGGACGAACTCGATCCTGACAAATTCATCAACGTGGTGGCCGCGCTGGAGCCGACCTTCGGCGGGATTAACCTGGAAGACATCAAAGCGCCGGAATGTTTCTATATCGAGCAGAAGCTGCGCGAGCGTATGAACATTCCCGTGTTCCACGATGACCAGCACGGCACCGCGATTATCAGCACCGCCGCGATTCTGAACGGCCTGCGCGTGGTTGAGAAAAATCTCTCCGACGTGCGCATGGTGGTGTCTGGCGCAGGCGCGGCGGCCATCGCCTGTATGAACCTGCTGGTAGCGCTGGGTATGCAGAAACACAACATTGTGGTCTGCGACTCCAAGGGCGTTATCTATAAAGACCGCGAGCCGAACATGGCGGAAACCAAAGCGGCGTATGCGGTGGACGACGACGGTAAACGCACCCTGGACGACGTGATCGACGGCGCGGATATCTTCCTCGGCTGCTCTGGTCCGAAAGTGTTGACCCAGGAGATGGTGAAGAAGATGGCGCGTGCGCCAATGATCCTGGCCCTGGCGAACCCTGAGCCGGAAATCCTGCCGCCGCTGGCGAAAGCGGTGCGTGAAGACGCCATTATCTGTACCGGTCGTTCCGACTACCCGAACCAGGTCAACAACGTGCTCTGCTTCCCGTTCATCTTCCGCGGCGCGCTGGACGTTGGCGCAACGGCGATCAACGAAGAGATGAAGCTTGCCGCCGTTCACGCCATCGCGGAGCTGGCCCACGCCGAGCAGAGCGAGGTGGTTGCCTCAGCCTACGGCGATCAGGATTTGAGCTTCGGACCGGACTACATCATTCCAAAACCGTTCGACCCGCGTCTGATTGTCAAAATTGCTCCAGCGGTGGCCAAAGCGGCGATGGACTCTGGCGTGGCGACGCGTCCGATTCACGATTTCGACGCTTACGTCGATAAACTCACCGAGTTTGTCTATAAAACGAACCTGTTCATGAAGCCGATTTTCTCCCAGGCGCGCGCCGACGCGAAGCGCGTCGTGCTGGCGGAAGGGGAAGAGGCGCGCGTGCTGCACGCCACCCAGGAGCTGATCACCTTAGGCCTGGCGAAACCGATCCTGATTGGTCGTCCTAGCGTGATTGAGATGCGCATCCAGAAGCTGGGCCTGCAGATTAAGCCGGGCGTCGACTTCGAGATCGTTAACAACGAATCCGATCCGCGCTTCAAAGAGTACTGGAGCGAATACTACGCGATCATGAAGCGCCGGGGGATCACCCAGGAGCAGGCGCAGAAAGCGGTCATCAGCAACACCACGGTGATCGGCGCGATCATGGTGCATCGCGGCGAGGCGGATGCGCTTATCTGCGGTACCATCGGCGATTACCACGAGCACTTTAGCGTGGTGCAGGAGATCTTCGGCTATCGCGACGGCGTCCATACCGCCGGGGCGATGAACGCGCTGCTGCTGCCGAGCGGCAACACCTTTATTGCTGACACCTACGTTAACGACGATCCGACCCCGGACGAGCTGGCGGAGATCACCGTGATGGCCGCCGAGACCGTGCGTCGCTTTGGCATCGAGCCGAAGGTGGCGCTGCTGTCGCACTCTAACTTTGGTTCGTCTAAATCAGCGGCGGCGTGCAAAATGCGTCAGACGCTGGAGCTGGTGCGCGAGCGTGCGCCGGAGCTGATGATTGACGGGGAGATGCACGGCGACGCCGCGCTGGTGGAGAGCATCCGTAACGAACGTATGCCGGACAGCCCGCTGAAGGGATCGGCCAACATACTGATTATGCCGAACGTGGAAGCGGCGCGTATCAGCTATAACCTGCTGCGCGTCTCCAGCTCTGAAGGGGTGACCGTAGGACCGGTACTGATGGGCGTGGCGAAACCGGTGCATGTGTTAACGCCGATTGCCTCCGTGCGTCGTATCGTGAACATGGTGGCGCTGGCGGTGGTTGAGGCGCAGACGCAGCCTCTGTAAGCGCGTGGTGTCGGGTGGCGCGTTCGCTTACCCGACCTACGGGTTGAGTAGGCCGGATAAGCGCAGCGCCATCCGGCAGCTACACCCAGTCCCGAACCTGAATAAACTCACGCAAGGCAGCCTCCGGGCTGCCTTCTTTTGGTTCGTAGCAGTACTCCCAGCGCACCAGCGGCGGCATCGACATCAGAATCGACTCCGTGCGCCCGCCGGTCTGCAGGCCGAACAGCGTCCCGCGATCCCACACCAGGTTGAACTCCACGTAGCGCCCGCGGCGGTAAAGCTGGAACTCACGTTCGCGCACGCCGTAGTCGGTGTTTTTACGGCGCTCGACGATGGGCAGATACGCGTCGGTATAGCCTTCGCCTACCGCGCGCATAAAGCTGAACGCGGTATCAAAATCTGGCGCGTTGAGATCGTCAAAGAACAGCCCGCCGATGCCGCGCTGCTCGTCGCGGTGCTTCAGGTAAAAGTAGTCGTCGCACCACTTTTTAAATTTCGGGTAGACCTCTTCGCCAAACGGCAGGCAAAGATCCCGCGCGGTGGTGTGCCAGTGCACGGCATCTTCTTCGAAGCCGTAGTAGGGCGTTAAATCGAAACCGCCGCCGAACCACCAGACCGGGTCGGCGCCCGGTTTTTCCGCAATGAAAAAGCGCACGTTGGCGTGGCTGGTGGGCACGAACGGGTTGTGCGGATGCACCACCAGCGAGACGCCCATCGCCTCGAAGCTGCGGCCCGCCAGCTCAGGACGATGCGCCGTCGCAGACGCGGGCATGGCGTCGCCGTGAACGTGGGAAAAATTCACGCCCGCCTGTTCGAAGATGCCGCCGTTTCGCAGCACGCGGCTGCGCCCGCCGCCCCCGGCCTCGCGCTGCCAGTTATCTTCCTGAAATTCACCGCCGTCTGCGGCGGCCAGTTTCTGGCAGATCTCATCCTGCAGCTGCAGCAGGAAGGTTTTTACCAGTTGAGCATCGGGTTTCATCAACGTTTCCTGGAGTGCGCTTTTTGGTTATCGAACCAGTTGAAGTAGCTGATAATGCCGGAGGCGATGGCGTTGGCGATCTTCTGACGAAACGCCGTGGTGCCGAGGAGTCGCTCTTCTTCCGGGTTGGTAATGAAGGAGGTTTCCACCAGCACGGACGGGATGGACGGTGATTTCAGGACCACGAACGCCGCCTGCTCGGTGCCTTTGCTGTGCAGACGATGCACCGGCTTAATCTTCTTCAGAATATGCGAGCCGAGCGTCAGGCTGTTTTTGATCGTATCCGTCTGCACGAGGTCGAACAGCACCTGCTGTAGCAGATGATCTTTATCAGTGGCTTTCTTCCCGGCGACTTCATCCGCCCGGTTTTCGCGGTCGGAGAGGTATTTTGCCATGGCGCTACTGGCGCCACGGTTGGAAAGCGCAAACACCGAGGCACCGGCCGCAGAAGGGTTGGTAAAGCCGTCGGCGTGGATCGACATAAACAGATCCGCACCGTGCTGGTGGGCGATCTCAACGCGGTCATACAGCGGAATGAAGGTGTCGCCAGAGCGCGTCAGACGGGCGTCAATGCCGTTACTGCGTAAAATTGCGCGCACATTTTTTGCAATTGCCAGCACGACATGTTTTTCTTTCGACCCGTTTTTGCCGATGGCGCCGGTATCAATACCGCCGTGGCCCGGGTCGAGCATCACCAGACGCTTCGCGCCCGGCTTTTTGGTTTTTGGTTTGCTGTGTCCGTTACTGGTTTTGAGCGTGCTCTCGTCTTTCGCCTGAGCCTGCTTTGCGATGCCCGTTAACGTTAAGGCCGCCAGCCCCGATTTGAGAACCTGACGACGCGATGTGAGTGCTTTTAATGGTTTGAATGTGCTCATGCGGCCTGAATACTAAAAAAAGGGGTCCTGGTGTTATATCGTATCGTGTTTCCCGTTACGACAGTCCATATTGAGAATTGTTTTACTTTTCATTTCAATACGTGACAAAGTGACATTATGCCAAATTTTGGCGAGATTTTCCCCGGTTATTGGCTAAAGGCGTGCTTCGCGCCATAATCACTGTTTTTAAACCCGAAAAGGCGGTTAATACCATGGAGATACGCGTTTTTCGCCAGGAAGATTTCGAAGAGGTGATCACCCTTTGGGAGCGCTGCGATCTGCTGCGTCCGTGGAACGATCCGGAAATGGATATCGAACGTAAGGTGAATCACGACGTCAGTCTGTTTCTGGTCGCGGAAGTCAACGGTGAGGTTGTGGGGACGGTAATGGGCGGGTACGACGGCCACCGCGGCTCGGCCTATTATCTGGGCGTCCACCCGGAATACCGTGGCCGCGGCATTGCCAATGCGCTGCTGAACCGGCTCGAGAAGAAGCTTATCGCCCGCGGCTGCCCAAAAATCCAGATCATGGTGCGGGAAGATAACGACGTGGTGCTGGGCATGTATGAGCGTCTGGGCTATGAACACGCTGACGTGCTGACTCTGGGCAAGCGTTTGATTGAAGATGAAGAGTACTGAGATCCATCCGGCTGACTATGACGCGCAGGGCCGCGTCAGGCTGCCCTTTTTATTCTGGTGCGTTCTGCTGCTGCAGGCCCGGACCTGGGTGCTGTTTGTGATGGCCGCCGCGTCGCGCGGGCAGGGCGATACGCTGCTGAATCTCTTTTATCCCGATCATGATGCCTTCTGGCTCGGCTTGCTGCCGGGCGTACCGGCGGTGATCGCTTTTTTATGCAGCGGACGACGGCAGGCGATCCCCCGCTTTTGGCGCGCGCTTCGCTGGCTGCTGATCCTCGCCCAGGTTGCGCTGCTCTTCTGGCAGCCGGTACTCTGGTGGTACGGTGAACCGCTGACGGGCACTGGCGTTGCGCTGGTGGTTGCCGATATTGTGGCCCTGCTGTGGCTGCTGACCAACCCGCGTCTTCGCGCCTGTTTTGCGCATCAGGATGATTAATCCGGCACTTTTTGCCGATGTCGCACTCCAACAAGCGTTGATTTAACAAGAAAGGACGTTTCAATGAAATCGCTGCGTTTACTTTTATGCGCTCTCCCGCTGGCGTTGACCGGCTGTTCGACGCTCTCCTCCATTAACTGGTCCGCCGCGTATCCGTGGAACTGGTTTGGCTCATCAACGGAAGTGACCGAGCAGGGCGTGGGGAAAATTACCGCCGCGACGGCGCTGGATCAGAATGCTATTCAGGATGCGCTCAGCAGCGATTACCGCCTGCGCAGCGGCATGAAAACGGAGAATGGCAATATTGTTCGCTATTACGAAGCGCTGAAGGGCGACAAGCTGGCGCTGGTGATCAACGGTGACAAAGGCACGGTAAACCGAATTGCCGTGATGGATGAAGATATTCCGACGGCGAGCGGGGTGAAGGTGGGTACGCCGTTTAGCGAACTTTATAAGCAGGCTTTTGGCAACTGCACCAGCGCGCCGTCTGACGACAAGGTCGCGGTGGAATGTAAGGCTGAAGGCAGCCAGCACATCAGCTATGTCTTCACCGGAACCTGGAGCGGCCCGGAAGGACTGATGCCGTCTGACGACACGCTTAAGAGCTGGAAAGTGAGCAAAATACTCTGGAAGCAGTAATTTGCGCCTGAACAAACCGCCTCGCTGAAATCCGGGTATAATACCCGCCATCAATGCCACGCTGACGTGGCATCTTTATTTCAGGAGGAGCGATGTCTCAGGTTCAGAGTGGCATTTTGCCAGAACATTGCCGCGCGGCGATTTGGATTGAAGCCAATGTTAAAGGGGACGTGGATGCCCTGCGTGCGGCCAGTAAAGCGTTTGTTGATAAGCTGGCCACCTTCCAGGCCAAATTCCCGGAAGCCCACCTCGGCGCCGTTGTTGCCTTTGGCAATAACGTCTGGCGTCAGCTGAGCGGTGGCGAAGGGGCGGAAGAGCTGAAAGACTTCATCCCTTACGGCAAAGGTCTGGCGCCGGCGACCCAGTACGACGTGCTGATCCACATTCTTTCTCTGCGTCACGATGTGAACTTCTCCGTTGCCCAGGCGGCGGTGGCGGCCTTTGGCGACAGCATTGAGGTGCAGGAAGAGGTTCACGGTTTCCGCTGGGTCGAAGAGCGCGATCTGAGCGGCTTCGTCGACGGGACGGAAAACCCGGCTGGGGAAGAGACGCGTCGTGAAGTCGCGGTAATCAAAGACGGCGTGGACGCGGGCGGCAGCTACGTGTTCGTGCAGCGCTGGGAGCACAACCTCAAGCAGCTTAACCGCATGAGCGTGCACGACCAGGAGATGATGATTGGTCGTACTAAAGAAGCCAACGAAGAGATCGACGGCGACGACCGTCCCGTTACCTCTCACCTGACCCGCGTTGACCTGAAAGAAGATGGCAAAGGGCTGAAGATTGTTCGCCAGAGCCTGCCGTACGGTACCGCCAGCGGCACGCACGGCCTCTACTTCTGCGCCTACTGCGCGCGCCTGTATAACATTGAGCAGCAGCTGCTGAGCATGTTTGGCGATACCGACGGCAAGCGCGACGCCATGCTGCGCTTCACCAAACCGGTGACCGGCGGCTACTACTTTGCGCCGTCCGTTGAGCGTCTGCTGGCGCTGTAATGGCCTTTCACCCTCTCCCTGTGGGAGAGGGCCGGGGTGAGGGCATCAGGCCGCACCCCTTATTCCCTTTTCTGCTTCTAAATCACCAAACGGTATATAAAACCGTTACTCCTTTCATCCCCGTTATAAATATTATGACTATAAGATAGTCATCACATTTATAAGGGTGCGCAATGGCCGTTACTGTACTGAAAAAAGGAACTCTGGCGCTGGCAGGTTTACTGCTGGTGGCACAGGCGCAGGCGACTGAACTGTTAAACAGTTCGTATGACGTCTCCCGCGAGCTGTTTGCCGCCCTTAATCCACCGTTCGAACAGCAGTGGGCGAAAGACAATAACGGCGACAAGCTGACCATCAAGCAGTCCCACGCCGGCTCGTCCAAGCAGGCGCTGGCGATTTTGCAGGGCCTGAAGGCAGATGTGGTGACCTACAACCAGGTGACTGACGTGCAGATCCTGCACGACAAAGGCAAGCTGATCCCGGCGGGCTGGCAGAGCCGACTGCCGAACAACAGCTCGCCGTTCTATTCCACCATGGGCTTCCTGGTGCGTAAGGGTAACCCGAAGAATATCCACGACTGGAGCGACCTGGTGCGTTCCGACGTGAAGCTGATTTTCCCGAACCCAAAAACCTCTGGTAACGCGCGTTATACCTATTTAGCGGCGTGGGGCGCGGCGGACAAGGCTGACGGTAACGATAAAGCCAAAACCGAGCAGTTCATGACCCAGTTCCTGAAAAACGTCGAAGTGTTTGATACCGGCGGCCGTGGGGCGACCACGACCTTCGCAGAACGCGGTCTCGGCGATGTGCTCATCAGCTTTGAATCGGAAGTGAATAACATCCGCAAACAGTATGAAGCGCAGGGCTTCGAGGTCGTTATCCCGAAAACCAACATCCTGGCCGAGTTCCCGGTGGCGTGGGTGGATAAAAACGTGCAGGCAAACGGTACCGAGAAAGCGGCAAAAGCCTATCTCAACTACCTGTACAGCCCGCAGGCGCAGACCATCATTACCGATTACTACTACCGCGTGAATAACCCGGACGTGATGAACAAACTGAAAGACAAATTCCCGCAGACCGATTTGTTCCGCGTGGAAGATCATTTCGGCTCCTGGCCTGATGTGATGAAAACGCATTTTGCCAGCGGCGGTGAGTTAGACAAATTGCTGGCGGCGGGGCATAAGTAATGTTTGCAGTTTCGACAAAACGCGTGCTGCCGGGCTTTACCTTAAGCCTCGGGACCAGCCTGCTGTTCGTCTGCTTGATCCTGCTGTTGCCGCTCAGCGCGCTGGTGATGCAGCTTGCTCAGATGAGCTGGGCGCAGTACTGGGACGTGGTCACCAACCCGCAGGTGGTGGCGGCCTATAAGGTGACGCTGCTGTCGGCGTTTGTCGCCTCCATTTTTAACGGCGTGTTTGGCCTGCTGATGGCGTGGATCTTAACCCGCTATCGCTTCCCGGGCCGCACGCTGCTTGACGCCCTGATGGATCTGCCGTTTGCGCTGCCGACGGCGGTGGCGGGCTTAACCCTCGCGTCGCTCTTCTCCGTGAACGGGCTGTACGGCGAGTGGCTGGCGAAATTTGACATCAAAGTGACCTACACCTGGCTCGGTATCGCGGTGGCGATGGCCTTTACCAGCATCCCGTTTGTGGTCCGTACCGTGCAGCCGGTGCTGGAAGAGTTGGGTCCGGAATACGAAGAAGCGGCGGAAACGCTGGGCGCCACGCGCTGGCAGAGCTTCCGCAAGGTAGTTCTGCCGGAGCTGTCTCCGGCGCTGATGGCGGGTGTCGCGCTGTCGTTTACCCGCAGCCTTGGTGAATTCGGCGCGGTGATTTTTATCGCCGGGAACATCGCCTGGAAAACAGAAGTCACCTCGCTGATGATTTTCATCCGTTTGCAGGAGTTTGATTATCCGGCGGCGAGCGCAATTGCCTCGGTGATCCTGGCGGCCTCGCTGCTGCTGCTGTACTCGATTAACACTCTGCAAAGTCGCTTTGGTCGACGTGTGGTAGGTCACTGATGGCGGAAGTTACGCAATTGAAGCGATACGATGCACCCCGCATCAACTGGGGTAAATGGTTTCTGATTGGGGCGGGCGTGCTGGTTTCCGCCCTCATTCTCGTCGTGCCGACGGTTTATATCTTCGTTCAGGCGTTCAGCAAGGGCCTGATGCCCGCGCTGGAAAACCTGGCGAACCCGGATATGCTGCATGCCATCTGGCTGACCGTGCTGATCGCGTTGATCACCGTGCCGGTGAACCTCGTGTTCGGGACCCTGTTGGCCTGGCTGGTGACCCGCTTCAACTTCCCGGGACGTCAGCTGCTGCTGACCCTGCTGGACATTCCTTTCGCCGTATCGCCGGTGGTGGCGGGTCTGGTGTACCTGCTCTTTTACGGCTCCAACGGCCCATTGGGCGGCTGGCTGGACGAGCATAACCTGCAGATCATGTTCGCCTGGCCGGGCATGGTGCTGGTCACCATCTTCGTGACCTGTCCGTTTGTGGTGCGTGAGCTGGTGCCGGTGATGTTAAGTCAGGGGAGCAACGAAGACGAAGCGGCGGTGCTGCTGGGTGCGTCAGGCTGGCAGATGTTCCGTCGCGTGACGCTGCCGAATATTCGCTGGGCGCTGCTTTACGGCGTGGTGCTGACCAACGCCCGCGCGATTGGTGAGTTCGGTGCCGTGTCCGTCGTCTCTGGCTCCATCCGGGGTGAAACCCTGTCGCTGCCTCTACAGATTGAGCTGCTGCAGCAGGACTACAACACCATCGGCTCGTTTACTGCCGCAGCGTTGCTGACGCTGATGGCCATTTTGACCCTGTTTTTGAAGAGTGTGGTGCAGTGGCGTTTAGAAAATCAGGAAAAACGTCAGCATCAGGAGGGAAATCATGAGCATTGAGATTGCCAATATTAAGAAGTCTTTTGGTCGCACCCAGGTGCTGAATGATATCTCGCTGGATATCCCTTCCGGACAAATGGTGGCGCTGCTGGGGCCGTCTGGCTCGGGTAAAACCACGCTGCTGCGTATTATTGCCGGGCTTGAGCATCAGACCAGCGGGCACATCCGCTTTCACGGCACCGACGTGAGCCGCCTGCACGCCCGCGATCGTAAAGTAGGTTTTGTGTTCCAGCATTACGCGCTGTTCCGCCACATGACCGTGTTCGACAACATTGCGTTTGGTCTGACGGTGCTGCCGCGTCGCGAGCGTCCAAATGCAGCGGCTATCAAAGCCAAAGTGACCAAACTGCTGGAGATGGTGCAGCTGGCTCATCTGGCGGATCGTTTCCCGGCCCAGCTTTCCGGCGGTCAGAAGCAGCGCGTGGCGCTGGCGCGCGCGCTGGCCGTTGAGCCGCAAATCCTGCTGCTGGATGAACCTTTCGGCGCGCTGGATGCGCAGGTGCGTAAAGAGCTGCGCCGCTGGCTGCGCCAGCTGCATGAAGAGCTGAAATTCACCAGCGTCTTCGTGACCCACGATCAGGAAGAGGCGATGGAAGTCGCGGATCGCGTGGTGGTCATGAGCCAGGGCAACATTGAGCAGGTTGACGAGCCGGAACAGCTCTGGCGTGAGCCGGCGACCCGCTTCGTGCTGGAGTTTATGGGCGAGGTAAACCGTCTTCAGGGCACTATTCGCGGCGGCCAGTTCCACGTTGGCGCGCACCGCTGGCCGCTCGGCTATACCTCCGCGCATCAGGGGCCGGTCGATCTGTTCCTGCGTCCGTGGGAAGTGGACGTGAGCCGCCGAACCAGCCTGGATTCTCCGCTGCCGGTGCAGGTGCTGGAAGCTAGCCCTAAAGGTCACTACACCCAATTGGTGGTACAGCCGCTGGGCTGGTATACCGAGCCGCTGACCGTGGTCATGCGCGACGACGTGCCGCCGCACCGGGGCGAGCGCCTGTTTGTTGGGCTGCAGCACGCCCGTATTTATCACGGGAAGGAGCGCATCGAGACGCGCGAGGATATTGCTCTGGCGGAGTCAGCCTGATAGGTTATTAGGATGTTTATCGCCCGGTGGCGCTGCGCTGACCGGGCCTACAGTTATCACTGCGTCTTGTAGGCCGGGATCGCTGCGCGCGCCCCGGCTTTTTTATTGAGTAAAAATCGTGAATACACTCGAACACACCATCGGCAACACTCCTCTGGTCAAGCTTCAGCGCATGGGGCCGGACAACGGCAGTGAAATCTGGGTCAAACTCGAAGGCAATAACCCGGCGGGGTCGGTGAAAGACCGCGCGGCGCTGTCGATGATTGTCCAGGCCGAAAAACGCGGAGAAATTAAGCCTGGCGACGTGCTGATTGAGGCCACCAGCGGCAACACCGGTATCGCCCTGGCGATGATCGCCGCGCTGAAAGGCTACCGCATGAAGCTGCTGATGCCGGACAACATGAGCCAGGAGCGCCGCGCCGCGATGCGTGCCTACGGGGCTGAGCTGATTCTGGTAACCAAAGAGCAGGGAATGGAAGGCGCGCGCGACCTGGCGTTAGAAATGGCCGAGCGCGGCGAAGGTAAACTGCTCGATCAGTTCAACAACCCGGACAACCCTTACGCGCACTACACCACCACCGGCCCGGAAATCTGGCAGCAAACCGAGGGGCGTATCACCCATTTTGTCTCCAGCATGGGCACTACCGGCACCATTACCGGGGTATCGCGTTTTCTGCGAGAGCAGGAAAAAGCCGTCACCATTGTTGGTCTGCAGCCGGAAGAGGGGAGCAGCATTCCGGGGATTCGCCGCTGGCCCGCAGAGTACATGCCGGGCATCTTTAATGCCCAGCTTGTGGACCAGGTGCTGGATCTTCACCAGCGCGAGGCGGAAAATACCATGCGTGAGCTGGCCGTGCGCGAAGGTATCTTCTGCGGCGTCAGCTCGGGCGGCGCGGTAGCGGGTGCGATTCGGGTGGCAAAGGCAAACCCGGGGGCGGTGGTGGTGGCGATTATTTGCGATCGCGGCGATCGCTATCTGTCTACCGGCGTCTTTGGTGAAGAGAGTTATTCGCAGGGGGCGGGGATTTAAGCGTCATGGAGATGATTCTATTCCGGGATAATACCCGGGCGCAGCAAACCGACATTGTCGCCGTGCAGTCGCAGGTGGTTTACGGCAGCGTGGGGAACAGCATTGCGGTACCGAATATTCGTACCCACAGGCTGAACGTTACCGCCGTGCCGACGGTACTGTTTAGCAACACGCCGCACTACGACACGTTTTATGGTGGAGTGATCCCCGACGAGTGGTTCAGCGGCTACCTTAAGGCGCTGGAAGAGCGTGAGATCCTGCGCGAGCTTAAAGCGGTCACCACCGGCTATATGGGCAGCGCCAGCCAGATCGTTCTGCTGGCGCAGTGGCTGAAGGCGGTCAAAGCGCAGCATCCGGACCTGCTGGTGCTGGTCGACCCGGTCATCGGCGATATCGACAGCGGAATGTACGTGAAGCCCGAGATCCCGCAGGCGTATCGGGAGCACCTGCTGCCGCTGGCGCAGGGGATCACGCCAAACGTCTATGAGCTGGAAGTGTTAAGCGGCAAACCGTGCCGAACGCCGGAAAGCGCCATCACGGCGGCGCAGGGACTGCTCTCCGACAGCCTGAAATGGGTGGCGATCACCAGCGCGCCGGTCGCTGACGACCCGGAAAACATCCACGTGGTGCTGGTGACGAATGAGGGCGTGACCGTCAGCGCGCACCCGCGCGTTGAAACCGATCTGAAAGGGACGGGCGACCTGTTCTGTTCAGAGCTGGTGAGCGGAATTGTAGAGGGGAAAACCGTTGCTGATGCCATCCGCATGGCCGGCGATCGGGTGACTGACGTGATGCTTTATACCCAGTCGAAAGGTTACGACGAGCTTATCCTCCCCGCATAAACAAAAATGGCGCCCGAAGGCGCCATTTTTCTGTGCGGCAAGAATTACTTCTTGATGCGGATAACCGGGGTTTCACCCACGGTGACGCTGCCAGACAGTTTGATCAGTTCTTTGATTTCGTCCATGTTGGAGATAACAACCGGCGTCAGGGTAGACTTGGCTTTTTCTTCCAGCAGTGGCAGATCGAATTCAATCACCGGGTCGCCAACTTTAACACGCTGGCCTTCTTCCGCGATACGTTTGAAGCCTTCGCCTTTCAGTTCAACGGTGTCGATACCGAAGTGAACGAACAGTTCGATACCGCTATCAGATTCGATAGAGAACGCATGGTTGGTTTCAAAAATTTTACCGATGGTGCCGTCAACTGGAGCAACCATTTTGTTGCCAGTTGGTTTGATAGCAATGCCATCACCAACGATTTTCTCAGCAAACACTACATCCGGCACGTCTTCGATGTTGACGATCTCGCCGGAGAGCGGAGCAACAATCTCAATAGTTCCGGAGTCTTTTTTATCATCAGAAACCAGAGATTTCAGTTTATCGAACAAACCCATGATCTTCTCCTAAGCAGTAAATTGGGCCGCATCTCGTGGATTAGCAGATTGTTTTTTCTTCAATGAACTTGTTAACCAGCGTCATTAACTCGTCCGTTGTCGGTTGAGCAAGAGCCTGCTCTGCTAATACCTTCGCATCTTCGAAGTTCGTGTTACGGATAATCTTCTTAATGCGCGGGATGGAAATGGCGCTCATAGAGAATTCGTCCAGACCCATACCCAGCAACAGAAGTGTAGCACGTTCGTCGCCTGCAAGCTCACCACACATGCCAGTCCATTTACCTTCTGCATGAGAAGCATCAATAACTTGCTTGATCAAGTTCAGTACGGACGGTGACATTGGCTGGTAGAGATGTGAAATCATATCATTACCACGGTCAACTGCCAGGGTGTACTGCGTTAAATCATTGGTGCCGATACTAAAGAAATCAACTTCTTTGGCTAAATGACGCGCAATGGTCGCCGCCGCTGGTGTTTCCACCATCACGCCGATCTCAATTGACTCGTCAAATGCTTTACCTTCGTCGCGCAGTTCCTGTTTGTAGATTTCGATCTCTTTCTTCAGTGCACGCACTTCTTCAACAGAGATGATCATCGGGAACATGATGCGCAGTTTACCGAAAGCAGAGGCACGCAGGATCGCGCGAACCTGGTCACGCAGGATCTCTTTACGATCCATTGCGATACGGATTGCACGCCAGCCCAGGAACGGGTTCTCTTCTTTCGGGAAGTTCATGTACGGCAGCTCTTTGTCGCCACCGATGTCCATGGTACGGACGATAACCGCCTGAGAGCCGCACGCTTCAGCCACGGCTTTATAAGCAGCAAACTGCTCTTCTTCCGTTGGCAGCGCGTCGCGGTCCATGAACAGGAATTCTGTACGATAGAGACCTACGCCTTCCGCACCGTTGCGCTCAGCGCCATCAACGTCGCGGACGGTACCGATGTTTGCGCACACTTCTACCTGATGGCCGTCCAGGGTGATGGCCGGCAGGTCTTTCAGCTTAGCGAGTTCCGCTTTTTCAGTCGCAACCTGCTCCTGAACCGCGCGCAGTTTATCGATCTCTTCATTGGTTGGGTTGACGTAAACCAGATTGTTTACGGCATCCAGAATCAGATAGTCGCCGTTTTTCACCTGAGAGGTGACGCTACCGGTACCCACGATGGCAGGCAGTTCCAGAGAGCGCGCCATGATTGAGGTGTGGGAGGTACGGCCGCCCGCGTCGGTGATGAAACCGAGGACCTTTTTCAGGTTCAGCTGTGCGGTTTCAGACGGGGTGAGGTCAGCGGCAACCAGGATCACTTCATCCTGAATCGCACTCAGGTCGATGATGGCCAGGCCCAGGATGTTGCGCAGCAGGCGCTTACCGATGTCACGTACGTCAGCCGCACGCTCTTTCAGGTATTCATCATCCAGTTCTTCCAGGGCAGTTGCCTGACCTTCGATAACTTCATGCGCAGCCGCGTCGGCCGTCATGCCTTTATCTTTAATCAGGGCTATGATTTCCTGCTCCAGCTCCTCATCTTCGAGCAGCATGATGTGCCCTTCGAAGATGGCTTCTTTTTCTTCACCGAAAGTTTCGCCAGCTTTAGTTTTGATTGCTTCCAGTTGCGCAGATGCCTTGGCACGACCGCTCAGAAAACGTTCAACTTCCTGATCAACCTTGTCGGCAGAAATTTTTTTCCGGTCGATGACGATCTCGTCTTCTTTCAGCAGCAGTGCTTTGCCGAAAGCGATACCCGGGGATGCTAAAATGCCTGAAATCATAACCCTACCTTACTTGTGACTGATATTTAAAAGAACCCGGAAACTTACTCGAGCTCAGCCATCAGTTTAACCAGATGCTCAACTGCTTTCTGCTCGTCTTCACCTTCTGCAGAGATGGTGACAACGGTGCCCTGAGTCAGGCCCAGAGTCTGCAGTTTGAACAGGCTTTTTGCGCTCGCGCTTTTGCCGTTGGAAGTCACAGTGATTTCAGAAGTGAAGCCTTTTGCTTCTTTAACAAACTGAGCAGCAGGGCGGGTGTGCAGACCGTTCGGAGCGGTAATGGTAACTTCTTGCTGGAACATTGTATTTCCCCAACTTATAGGTTTAGTGTTGTGGAACTAAAGTCTAGCCTGGCGACTGAACTTTAGCCTGTATTGTTAGCGCTGACGTTTCGATCGTCATTAAACATTATGCAGCGAAAGCAAGACTTGAACCAAATCATAAAATCGATTCAGCAAGGCTATTTCGTTCACTGATTAATTTCACGCATCAAAATAATTGCTGGTTTAAATACCAGACCCAACGGGGTGAAGCAATGCCAGGAGGGGCAAAAGTTTGAAGCAGGCCACAAAAAAGCACCTGAAAAGGTGCTTTTTTACGCGTTATTAACATGCTGGCACTACTGTTGCAGCTCTTTTTCGGTAAACAGATCGGCAAACAGTGCGGTGCTCAAGTAACGCTCACCCGAGGAAGGAAGGATAACCACAATATTCTTATTGGTAAAGGCTTCATCTTCCTGAAGTTTGAGCGCTGCCGCAACGGCCGCACCGGAAGAGATACCCGCCAGAATACCTTCTTCATCCATCAGGCGACGCGCGGTAGAGATGGCTTCTTCGTTAGTGATGGTAACCACTTTATCGATCAGCTTCAGATCCAGGTTGCCCGGAATGAAGCCTGCGCCGATACCCTGGATTTTATGCGGGCCTGGTTTGAGCTCTTCACCCGCCAGTGCCTGGGTGATAACCGGTGAGTCAGTCGGCTCAACGGCAACGGTGATCAGGTCTTTTTTACCCTTTGTGCCTTTAATATAGCGTGACACGCCGGTCAGCGTACCGCCGGTACCTACGCCGGAGATAAAGACGTCAACCTGGCCGTCGGTATCTTCCCAGATTTCCGGACCGGTGGTCTTCTCGTGAATTTCCGGGTTAGCCGGGTTGCTGAACTGCTGCAGCAGCAGATATTTCGCCGGATCGCTGGCCACAATCTCTTCGGCTTTCTGAATGGCACCCTTCATGCCCTTCGCGCCTTCGGTCAGCACCAGGTTCGCGCCCAGCGCTTTGAGCAGCTTACGACGCTCGATGCTCATGGTTTCTGGCATGGTCAGCGTCAGCTTGTAGCCACGCGCGGCCGCCACATAGGCCAGAGCGATACCGGTATTGCCGCTGGTCGGTTCCACCAGCTCAACGCCAGGCTTCAGTACGCCACGTTTTTCAGCATCCCAAATCATGTTTGCACCGATACGGCATTTTACGCTGAAGCTCGGGTTACGTGATTCGACCTTCGCCAGAATGCGTCCATTACCGATACGGTTCAGTCGAACCAGGGGCGTATGACCGATAGTCAGCGAGTTGTCTTCATAAATCTTACTCATGGCCTGTCCTTAACTGTATGAAATTGGGATACCGACCCAGCATACCTGCTAAGCAGGTAGGGGGAAGTAAGGAATTCGCATATCTATATACTGCAAGGAAATAATGGGGATCAGTATGGAATAAGGGGCGGCATAAGCCACCCCTGCTTTACACATTTTTGCATTATTTCCATAACGCGTGCTTAGCACGGTAGCAGTCGACCCACATCGCCGTCGCGCCGCAGACGGCGACGGGCATGATGAACAGATTCAGGAAGGGAATCATGGTGAACAGGCTGGTCAGCGCGCCAAACTGCATATTGGCGACCTTCTGGCTGCGCAGGGCGGTGCGCATCGCTTTAAACGGCACCTTGTGGTTATCGAACGGATAATCGCAGTACTGAATGGCCAGCATCCAGGCGCTGAACAGGAACCACAGCACCGGCGCCACCGTCTGGCCAATGCCTGGCACAAAGTAGAGGATAAGCAGCACGATCGCGCGGGGCAGGTACCAGGCAAACTTCTGCCACTCGCGCTTCATTATGCGTGGCAGGTCTTTCATGATCCCCAGCACGCCCGTATCCGGCGGCGTTGCGCCGGTAAGCCGCGCTTCCAGCTGTTCCGCCAGCAGACCGTTAAACGGTGCGGCTATCCAGTTCGCAATCGTCGAGAAAAAATACCCAAACACCAGCAGCACGGAGATCACCGCCACCGGCCAGAGCAGGTAGTTAAGCCACTGTAGCCAGTCCGGCACATAGCTCATCAGCGACGGGATCCAGCTCTCCAGCTTTGTGAACAGCCACCAGAACGCGCCGCCCATCAGAATAATGTTGATCAACAGCGGGAGAATGACGAAGCGTCGAATCCCCGGCAGGGAGACCAGTTTCCAGCCCTGAGAAAAATACCAGACGCCGCTGCGCGGGGGAGAAGAAGATGTTGAAACCATAGCCAGGCTGTACTCCTTTTTACACAACCAGTGGAATTGCCCGCCTATATTATCCACTTACGGAGCAATGACCAGTTCGGAAATGTTCGAAAAACCAGCAAAAAGCACGATTTCCTTCATCTTTATGCTGTGAATGCTCTGCACACACTTGCACTTGACGTAAACGGCAAATACTCTTAGTGAGTAAATGTTTGCCGTGGTGGCAAGGTGTTAGAACAACAGAGAATATAATGATGCAGGATTTGCGTCTGATATTAATCATTGTTGGCGCGATCGCCATAATCGCTTTACTGGTACATGGTTTCTGGACCAGCCGTAAAGAGCGTTCCTCGATGTTTCGCGATCGCCCACTGAAGCGCATGAAGTCCAGTCGTGACGACGATGACAGTGAAGATGACATCGACGGCAGCGATGACGACGGCGTGGGTGAAGTTCGTGTTCATCGGGTCAATACTGCGCCCGGCGCAGGCCATGGGGAGCATGAAGCGCCTCGTCCTTCGCAGCACCAGTATCAACCGCCGTATGCTTCTGCACAGCCGCGCCAGCCAGCGCCTCAGCCTGTGGAAGAGCCGGTGCGCCAGCCGCCGCAACAGCCTGTCTATCAGCAGCCTGCCCAGCCGGTTCAACAGCAACCGGTGCAGCAGCCCGTGCAACAACAGCCTGCTCAGCCTGTACAACAGCCGCAGCAGCCTGTTCACGTGCAGCCTGCGCCTCAGCCTGCTCCGGCACCGCACGTTGAGCCTGAGCCCGTTGTAGAGCCAGAGCCGGTTGTTGAAAAACCGCAGCGTAAAGAAGCGGTAATCATCATGAACGTGGCCGCGCATCACGGTAGCCATCTAAACGGTGACGTGCTGCTTAACAGTATTCAACAGGCAGGCTTCAAGTTTGGCGATATGAACATTTTCCATCGCCACCTGAGCCCTGACGGTAGCGGCCCGGCGCTGTTCAGCCTGGCCAACATGGTTAACCCTGGCACCTTTGATCCGGAAATGACCGGTGATTTCGTGACCCCGGGCGTGACTATCTTTATGCAGGTGCCGTCCTACGGCGACGAACTGCAAAACTTTAAGCTGATGCTGCAGTCCGCTCAGCACATCGCTGACGAAGTCGGCGGCGTGGTGCTCGACGATCAGCGTCGAATGATGACCCCGCAGAAGCTGCGCGAGTATCAGGACCGCATCCGCGAAGTTAAGGAAGCTAACGCGTAATCGTCGCGTTTACTTCGACTCCTCCTCAACCCCCGCCTGTCGGGGGTTTTTTCTCATTGATGGTGCGATATGGACTCAATCGAACAACAACTCACTGAACTGCGAACCACGCTTCGCCATCATGAATATCTCTATCATGTTATGGACGCGCCGGAAGTCCCGGATGCGGAATATGACCGCCTGATGCGCGAGCTGCGCGAATTAGAGGCGCAGCATCCAGAGCTCATTACGCCGGACTCCCCCACCCAGCGCGTTGGCGCTGAGCCGCTGGGGGCGTTCAGCCAGGTGCGCCATGAAGTGCCGATGCTGTCGCTGGATAACGTCTTCGATGAAGAGAGCTTTCTGGCGTTTAACAAGCGCGTGCAGGATCGCCTGAAAAGCAGCGACTTCCTCACCTGGTGCTGCGAGCTCAAGCTGGATGGGCTGGCGGTCAGTCTTCTCTACGAAAACGGCGTGCTGGTGCGCGCAGCGACGCGTGGCGACGGCACGACGGGCGAAGACATCACCACCAACGTGCGTACCATCCGCGCGATCCCGCTGAGACTGCAGGGTGACAACATTCCTGCGCGTCTGGAAGTGCGCGGCGAGGTGTTCCTGCCCCAGGCGGGCTTCGAGAAAATTAACGAAGAGGCGCGTCGCACCGGCGGGAAGGTGTTTGCAAACCCGCGTAATGCGGCGGCAGGCTCTCTGCGCCAGCTTGACCCGCGTATCACCGCGAAGCGACCGCTTACTTTCTTCTGCTACGGTGTGGGTATTCTTGAGGGCGGCGAGCTGCCGGACACGCACCTCGGGCGTCTGCTGCAGTTTAAAGCGTGGGGCCTGCCGGTGAGCAACCGCGTTCAGCTCTGCGACTCGCCGGAAGCGGTACTGGCGTTCTACCACAAGGTGGAAGAGGACCGTCCGACGCTCGGGTTTGATATTGATGGTGTCGTCATCAAGGTGAATTCACTGGCGCTGCAGGAACAGCTGGGCTTTGTGGCGCGCGCGCCGCGCTGGGCGGTGGCGTTTAAGTTCCCTGCTCAGGAGCAGATGACCTTCGTCCGCGACGTAGAGTTCCAGGTCGGCCGTACGGGTGCCATTACCCCGGTTGCTCGTCTCGAGCCCGTGCAGGTGGCGGGCGTACTGGTGAGTAATGCCACGCTGCATAACGCCGATGAAATCGAACGCCTGGGCCTGCGCATTGGTGACAAAGTGGTGATTCGCCGCGCGGGCGACGTGATCCCGCAGGTGGTTAACGTCGTGGAGTCAGAACGCCCTGCCGAAACGCGCGAGATCGTCTTCCCGACCCACTGCCCGGTGTGCGGCTCTGACGTTGAGCGTGTGGAAGGCGAAGCGGTGGCGCGCTGTACGGGGGGCTTAATCTGTGGCGCGCAGCGTAAAGAGTCGCTGAAGCACTTCGTCTCCCGTCGGGCGATGGACGTTGACGGCATGGGCGATAAAATTATCGATCAGCTGGTTGAGAAAGAGTATGTCCACACGCCAGCGGATCTCTTCAGGCTGACGGCAGGTAAACTGACTGGCCTTGATCGCATGGGGCCAAAGTCAGCCCAGAATGTGGTTAACGCGCTGGAAGCCGCGAAAGAGACCACCTTCGCCCGCTTCCTGTACGCGCTGGGCATTCGTGAAGTGGGTGAAGCGACGGCCGCGGGCCTGGCGGCGTACTTTGGTACGCTGGAGGCGCTGGAAAAGGCAAGCATTGACGAGCTGCAGAAAGTTCCGGATGTCGGCATCGTCGTTGCCACGCACGTCTTTAACTTCTTCGCCGAAGAGAGCAACCGTGAAGTCATCGGCAAGCTGCTGGAAGAGGGCATCAGGTGGCCCGCGCCGGTGGTGGTCAACGCCGAAGAGATCGACAGCCCGTTCGCCGGTAAAACGGTAGTCCTGACCGGCAGCCTGAGCCAGCTTTCACGCGACGATGCGAAAGCGCGTCTGGTGGCGCTGGGGGCCAAAGTGGCGGGCAGCGTGTCGAAGAAAACCGACCTGGTGATCGCCGGTGAAGCGGCGGGTTCGAAGCTGGCGAAAGCCCAGGAGCTCGGCATTGCAGTGATCGATGAAGCGGAAATGATGCGTCTGTTGGGAGAGTAACGTGGAGAAAGAACAGCTCGTTGAGATCGCCAATACGGAGATGCCGTTCGGTAAATACAAGGGCCGCAGGCTGATTGATTTGCCGGAGGAGTATCTGCTGTGGTTTGCCCGCAAGGATGAATTCCCGGCAGGGCGGCTGGGCGAGCTGATGGCTATCACGTTACTGATCAAAACCGAGGGGCTGACCCAGCTGGTTCAGCCCCTGAAACGTCCTTAAGCCTTCGCGGCGCGGGTCTCTTCCTGCGCCAGCTTCTCGGTCTGGCGCTTGTAGCGACGCGCCAGCACCGCGCAGACCATCAGCTGGATCTGATGGAAAATCATCAGCGGCAGCACCATCATCCCAATCACCGAGGTCGGGAACAGAATGTTGGCCATCGGGATACCGTTCGCCAGGCTCTTTTTCGAACCGCAGAACACAATCGTAATTTCATCCGCTTTGTTGAAGCCGCACCTGCGCGCCACAAAGACGTTTACCGCAATCACAATCGCCAGCAGGACGATGCTGACCACCACGATAAACAGCAGCGAGCCTGCGCCCACCTTGTGCCAGATCCCGTTCACGACCGCTTCGCTGAAGGCGGAGTAAACCACCAGCAGAATTGAGGTCTGGTCGGTTTTTGAAATCCATTTTTTATGCTTCGCCACAAACGCGCCGGTCCACGGTCGGGAAAGATGTCCCAGCACAAACGGCAGCAGCAGCTGCAGACAGATTTTGCCGACCTGCTCCAGGTTGCCTTCCGCACCGTGCATGTTCATCAGCAGGCCCACCAGCAGCGGAGAGACGAAAATCCCTAACAGGCTGGAGGCGGACGCTGAACAAACGGCTGCCGCTACGTTGCCGCCTGCCAGCGAGGTAAAGGCGATGGCAGACTGCACGGTAGCGGGGAGAATGCACAGATACAGGAACCCGGTATACAGGGTTGGGTCGACATTGACCGGTGCCCACCAGGCAAACAGTACGCCGAGTATCGGGAACAGGATGAAGGTGCTGCACATCACCCACAGGTGCAGTCGCCAGTGTCCGCCGCCCGCGATAATGGCCTCGCGGGAGAGTTTGGCACCATGCATAAAGAACAGCAACGCGATGGCCGCCGTGGTCAGCCCTTCAAAGAATGGGACGAAACCGCCGCGAGCCGGGAAAAACGAGGCCAGTAATACGGTAACTACCAGGGTAAGCGTGAATGGATCAAGAATACGAAATAGTTTCATAATGACTCCTGAAATCAGATATCGCTATTGTGCTTTTTTCCATTTGAGAAATAAAATTGATTTATTGCATCCATTCATGAACTAAACAGATGAATTACTCCTTACGTCAGCTTCGTATTTTCGTCACCGTTGCCCATGCCCGCAGCTTTAGCAGGGCAGGGGATATCATTGGTCTGAGCCAGTCGGCGGTCAGCCACAGCGTAAAAGAGCTGGAGAATCAGACCGGGGTGAAGTTGCTTGACCGCACCACGCGCGAAGTGGTGTTGACCGAAGCAGGGCAGCAGCTGGCCCTGCGCCTCGAACGGCTGCTGGATGAGCTGAACAGCACGCTCAGAGACGTGGGGAGGCTGGGGCAGCAGCTTTCGGGAACCGTGCGCGTCGCGGCCAGTCAGACGATCTCTGCGCACCTTATTCCGCAGTGTATTGCCGAGGGCAGTCAACGCTACCCGGACATCGATTTTGTCCTGCATGACAGGCCACAGCAGTGGGTGCTGGAGAGCATCCGCCAGGGAGATGTGGATTTTGGTATTGTTATCGATCCCGGTCAGGTGACCGATCTGGCGTGCGAAAGCGTACTTTCTGAGCCCTTTTTGCTGCTCTGCCGTGACGACGATCCGCTGGCCACGTTGCCGGAGGTCAGCTGGCAGTCCCTGCAGGGCGCGAACCTGGTTTTACAGGATTATGCCTCGGGCAGCCGTCCGCTGATTGATTCCGCGCTGGTGAATCAGGGGGTAAAAGCAACTATCGTGCAGGAGATTGGTCACCCGGCGACGCTGTTTCCGATGGTGGAAGCCGGTATTGGCATCAGCGTCTTGCCCGCCCTGGCGCTTCCCCTGCCGCAGGGAAGCCGGCTGGCCGTCAGGCGATTAACGCCCGTTGTCGAGCGAAAGCTGATGCTGGTGCGGCGAAAAAATCGCTCACTCTCGGGGGCGGCGCAGGCTATCTGGGAAGTGGTGCGTATCCAGGCACAACGATTAACCGAAGCCCGCATACGCGACCCACTGTTTAACGCATCAGAAGATTAGATGTAGATATCAATCTGATTAGTGTCTGACGGGCTGTTCACCCCTTCCACTTTGCCCAGCTTTTGATCCTGCTTCTTCTGGGCCTCTTCGGCCTGCTGGCGCTGCAGCGCGGCGAGCTGCGCCTGCAGCACTTTGATCTGGGTCTGAATAAGTTCCTGCTGCTTCTTCTTCTCATCGGTGCTGACGGGACTGTTTGCCAGTTCTTTTAACTGCTGAGTCAGCTTTTTGATCTTGTCGAGAATGCGGGTGATTTGCGCAGAGATATCGTTACTGCTCGAAGTTCCACTCGCGCCGCTGGTTTGAATCTGTTGGGTTGAAGCCTGAATGGTCGTCATACTTTTTCCTCGCGTTATAAAACAGAGGTATCGGCACCGACGGGATTAGCTTGAGCAAAACTGCCATATCTGGCAGGGAGTTGCATCGATACACAATCAGTATTGATGGTGCGGTGAAAGTGTATTGGAGGTCACCGGCAGGCTGCGGATATAAGACGTAAGTCATGCGATCCCCGCTATCGCGATCTTAATCCTTAAGGAGCCTCTATGACCCTCTCGAATAACCCGTGGTACTGCGCCGACATCATTCGCGCCGCTAAGCCGAACTTCACGCCTCGCGTGGCGTTTATTCTCGGCTCTGGCCTGGGCGCGCTCGCCGACCAGATTGATGACGCCGTTTCCCTGAGCTACGAAAAGCTGCCGGGCTTCCCGGTGAGCACCGTGCATGGGCATGCCGGCGAGCTGGTGCTCGGGCATCTGGCCGGGGTGCCTGTGGCCTGCATGAAGGGGCGCGGCCATTTCTATGAAGGGCGCGGGATGACCATCATGACCGATGCGATCCGCACCTTTGCGCTGCTGGGGTGCGAGCTGCTGTTTAGCACCAATGCGGCGGGCTCGCTGCGCCCGGAGGTTCAGCCAGGAAGCCTGGTTGCCCTGAGCGACCATATCAACACCATGCCGGGCACGCCGATGGTGGGGCTGAACGATGAGCGCTTTGGCGATCGTTTCTTCTCTCTGGCCAATGCCTACGACGCGGATTACCGTGCCGCTCTGCAAACCGTGGCAACGAAAGAAGGCTTCCCGCTGCATGAAGGGGTGTTTGTCTCTTATCCCGGCCCGAACTTTGAGACGGCGGCCGAGATCCGCATGATGCAGATTATCGGCGGCGATGTGGTGGGGATGTCCGTGGTGCCTGAAGTGATTTCCGCGCGCCACTGCGGCCTGAAGGTCGTGGCCGTTTCTGCAATTACCAATCTCGCCGAAGGTCTGGGTGAGGTCAAACTCTCGCATGAACAAACTCTTGCCGCCGCCGAGCTCTCCCGCCAGAACTTTATCAATCTTATCTGCGGTTTTCTTCGCCATATTGCCTGAGTAAAACAATAAAGTGGCCCGCCAGGGCCACACTGCTATAAGGAATGGGTTATGAACATCACGACTCGCTTAAAGATGATGTCCTTTATGCAATATTTTATCTGGGGGAGCTGGCTGGTTACCCTCGGCGCTTACATGATTAACACCCTACACTTTACCGGCTCCGACGTGGGCATGGTGTACAGCTCCAAAGGACTTGCCGCGATCGTTATGCCTTCGCTGGTGGGGATTATTGCCGACAAGTGGCTGCGGGCCGACCGTGCCTACGTGATTTGCCACCTCGTCTGTGCCGTCGCGCTCTGCTATGCCGCGCAGGTCAATGAGCCCGGGCTGATGTTCTGGGTCATGCTGGTGAATGCGATGGCGTTCATGCCCACCATTGCGCTGTCGAACACCATTTCCTACTCCTGTCTTGAACAGGCAGGGCTGGATACGGTAAGCCATTTTCCGCGAGTGCGGGTGTATGGCACCGTGGGCTTTATTGCCGCGATGTGGGCCATAAGCCTGATGGGGGCGGAGCTGAGCAACGTGCAGCTGTATATAGCGGCTGCCGCGTCCCTGCTGCTGGCGCTCTATTCTCTGACGCTACCGGCTATTCCGGTTGCGAAGACAAAAGCGTCTCCGTCTCTGGCAAGCAAGCTGGGCCTCAATGCGTTTATCCTGTTTAAACAGCCCCGCATGGCGGTGTTCTTTTTATTCGCGATGCTGCTGGGCGCCGTGCTGCAGATAACCAACACGTTTGGCAGCCCCTTCCTGCATGATTTTGCGCGTAATCCGGCGTATGCAGATAGCTTTATCGTCAAATATCCGTCCATTCTGCTCTCCGTTTCGCAAATGTCCGAGGTGTTCTTCATTCTGACCATTCCGTACTTCCTCGGACGATTTGGCATTAAAGCCGTTATGCTGATGAGCATGGTGGCCTGGATGCTGCGGTTCGGGCTGTTTGCCTTTGGCGATCCGTCCGCGACGGGCTTTGTGCTGCTCATGCTCTCAATGATTGTCTACGGCTGCGCGTTCGACTTCTTCAATATTTCAGGCTCGGTATTTGTTGAACAGGAGGTCAGCGCCGATATCCGCGCCAGCGCGCAAGGGTTGTTTATGACGACCGTTAACGGTATCGGGGCGTATTTCGGTTCGGTATTGAGCGGTATGGCAGTGGATTATTTCTCGGTGGACGGGGTGAAGGACTGGCAGACGATCTGGCTGGTATTTGCGGCCTATGCCCTGGCGCTCGCGGTGGTCTTTTACTTCAGCTTTAACTACCACCACACCTGTAAAAACAGCGGGATGCGCACAGTTGCGCACTAAATTTTCCCTCCGGACGCTGAAAGGCTTTAAGGTAGGCGCATAAGTGTTATCGCCAGGATATGTTTTGATGGAACGCGTCTATCGGACCGATCTCAAGCTGCTGCGCTATTTTCTGGCTGTGGCGGAGGAACTGCATTTTGGACGGGCTGCGGCCCGTCTCAACATGTCTCAGCCGCCGTTAAGCCTGCATATTAAAGAGCTGGAAAGTCAGCTGGGCACGTTACTGTTTATTCGCCACTCGCGGAGCGTCGCGTTGACGCATGCCGGTAAAGTGCTGATGGAAGAGTCCCGTCGGCTGCTCGCCAGCGCAAACCAGGCTCTGGCTCGCGTCGAGCAAATTGGCCGGGGGGAAGCAGGGCGCATTGAGCTGGGGATTGTCGGCACCGCCATGTGGAGCGAGGTGCGCACGGTGATGCGCGCTTTCCTGAAAGAGCATCCGAACGTTGATGTCGTTTTTCGCGAAAAATCGCCGGTAATGCAGATGGCGCTGCTCGAGCGCCGGGAGCTGGATGTCGGGATCTGGCGAATGGCAACGGAACCTACCGCGGGGTTTACCAGCCTGCGGTTGCGTGAGGCGGCTTTTCTGGTGGCGATGCCGGAAGATCACCGGCTGGTCAGGGAGCCTTCCATTGCGCTCGCAGAATTGCAGGACGAGTATTTTGTCACGATGCCGTCTGCCCATTCAGACTGGGCATTTTTACATCGCGTCTGCCAGCAGGCCGGTTTTTCGCCGATGATTGTGCGTGAAGCCGTTGAACCGCAAACGGTGCTGGCGATGATCAGCATGGGGATGGGGATTACGCTCGCCGCAGACAGCTACGCGCAAATGCAGTGGCCGGGCGTGGTGTTCCGCCCGCTGAAAGAGCGTATACCGGCAGATTTATATGTGGTGTATGACGAGAAGCAGGCTACGCCCGCGGTGAAGACGTTGATTGCAACACTGGTGATGTAAATCGCAGATAGCAAAAAGGCGCCTTTAGGGCGCCTTTTTACATTGGTGGGTCGTGCAGGATTCGAACCTGCGACCAATTGATTAAAAGTCAACTGCTCTACCAACTGAGCTAACGACCCGAAATGGTGGGCGATGACGGGCTCGAACCGCCGACCCCCTCCGTGTAAAGGAGATGCTCTACCAACTGAGCTAATCGCCCATTTCGGAACTGCTGCGATAAGGTGAGAATGGTGGGCGATGACGGGCTCGAACCGCCGACCCCCTCCGTGTAAAGGAGATGCTCTACCAACTGAGCTAATCGCCCAATCTCAATTCTTATCTACACTGCGAGTCTACCGAAGTAGATGGTGGGTGATGACGGGCTCGAACCGCCGACCCCCTCCGTGTAAAGGAGATGCTCTACCAACTGAGCTAATCACCCCCGCTGTGTGGAGTCGCATTATAGGGAGAGTTGAAAATGAGTCAACGCATTTTCTAAAGTTTTTATTCGTTCGTCGTAAAATTAAACAAAACGATCGTGAAACGGGCTGTGGCGCATGATTTCTAAACAAAAATCGCAAACTCGGTCACGATAAAGGGATCAACATTGAGGATTCCCCCCACAGTGATAGAATATTGCCCATCGTTTTTTCCCCAGAATTTGCCGATTGCCGGCATCTTTATAACGTAAGGCCATTTCATGAAAATCAAAACTCGCTTCGCGCCGAGCCCGACAGGCTATCTGCACGTCGGTGGTGCACGTACCGCTCTCTATTCCTGGCTTTTCGCACGCCACAACAAAGGTGAGTTCGTGCTGCGTATTGAAGACACCGATCTTGAGCGCTCCACGCCGGAAGCAATTGAAGCCATTATGGACGGGATGAACTGGCTGAATCTGGAATGGGACGAAGGTCCGTATTTCCAGACCAAACGCTTTGACCGCTATAACGCCGTCATTGATGAGATGCTGGTCGCGGGCACGGCGTATAAGTGCTACTGCTCGAAAGAGCGTCTGGATGCGCTGCGTGAAGCGCAGATGGCGAACGGTGAGAAGCCGCGCTATGACGGCCGCTGCCGCCACGACCACAGCGAGCATGCTGCTGATGAGCCTTGCGTGGTGCGTTTTGCTAACCCGCAAGAGGGCTCGGTGATCTTTGACGACCAGATCCGCGGCCCAATTGAATTCAGCAACCAGGAGCTGGACGATCTGATCATCCGTCGCACCGACGGTTCCCCAACGTACAACTTCTGCGTTGTGGTTGACGACTGGGATATGGAAATTACCCACGTTGTCCGTGGTGAAGACCATATCAACAACACCCCGCGCCAGATCAACATCCTGAAGGCGCTGAATGCCCCTGTGCCAGTTTATGCGCACGTCTCCATGATCAACGGTGATGACGGGAAAAAACTGTCTAAACGTCACGGTGCGGTGAGCGTCATGCAGTATCGCGACGACGGCTATCTGCCGGAAGCGCTGCTGAACTATCTGGTGCGCCTGGGCTGGGCCCACGGTGACCAGGAGATCTTCAGCCGCGAAGAGATGATCGAACTGTTCTCTCTGAGCTCTGTAAGCAAATCAGCGAGCGCGTTTAATACCGAAAAGCTCCAGTGGCTGAACCATCACTACATCAATACCATGCAGCCAGAATATGTGGCGACGTATCTGCAGTGGCACATTGAGCAGGCAAATATTGATACCCGCACCGGCCCTGAGCTGGCGGATCTGGTGAAACTGCTCGGCGAGCGCTGCAAAACGCTGAAAGAAATTGCCGAAAGCTGCCGCTACTTCTATGAAGAGTTTGATGCGTTCGACGCGGACGCCGCGAAGAAACACCTCCGTCCGGTTGCGCGTCAGCCGCTGGAAGTGGTGCGTGACAAGCTGGCTGCACTCACCGAGTGGACCGCTGAGAATGTGCATCACGCGATTCAGGCGACGGCAGACGAGCTGGAAGTCGGTATGGGTAAAGTCGGTATGCCACTGCGCGTTGCGGTGACCGGTGCGGGTCAGTCTCCGGCGCTGGATGTGACGGTTCATGCCATCGGCAAGTCACGCAGCGTGGCACGTATTAACAAGGCGCTGGACTTTATCGCTGAACGCGAAAATCAGCAGTAATTACGCCTAAGATAAAAAAACGGCAGGGTAACCTGCCGTTTTTTTTATGCCATTTATTCCGTGATTTCCAGCCGCGTAAGAAAGCCGTGTATGCCTTCGCGTTTCAATAAGGCGTCCAGACGCTTCTGCTCCGGCTGAGTCATACTCTCCAGCGTCTCAATAATACCCGGAGACAGGTTTGAAGAGGGTTCACTGTAGGAAGCGGTGACCTCCGCGAGATGGTAAACCGCCTGACGGTTACGGATCGCCGGAAGGCTCATAATATGTTCCTTCACGCGCGCATCAACATGAATGAGCCGTGCCCGACCACCCTTCACGCCGTTGAGTCCTTCCGTTTTCCACCCCTGCTGGCGTATCCAGCGATTAACCGTTTGTCTGGCAACGCCCAAACTCTCCGCCAGCTCTTCCGTGGTCATTTTGCTACGTAATTTTTTCATATCAGTTCTGATCGCGAATCCCTAAACGTTGCAACAATCCGGTAATCCCTTCCCGCATTAACAGCGATGTCATCTGCTTCTGCTCTTCCGGCGTCATTTCATTGGCCAGCGTCAGGAGTAGGGTGTGAAGCGAACCCTCATGGCTGGCGCCTTCTGGCAGTTCGGACGTTTCACTTGCCCGACGTGCGCTGCGGATAAAGTCACGGACTTTTTCGTTCACATGTACCAGGCGCGCTTTCCCGCCCTGGACGCCTGGCTTTGGTGACGTAATCCAACCCTCTTTGCGTACCCATTTATTGATGGTCTGGCGGCTATAGCCAGTGAGGAGGGCTAACTCTTCTGGCGTCATTCGTTCCTTGATCATGCAATTTCCTGAATATCTGTGGGGTTAATTAACGGCTCATTTTATAGCACCGTTTTACGTGAAAACGTGACAGGCTTAACTCCTGACTGCGAGCAGGCTCGCAAAGTGATTCATTTGCATGATTTTTCGGCGATTGAATGGCTGGAATTGATTTTGCCGTTGACACTCCGCAGCGGAATTCATATTATGCCGCCCGTCAACATGACAGCTTTACGATGGGGCTATAGCTCAGCTGGGAGAGCGCTTGCATGGCATGCAAGAGGTCAGCGGTTCGATCCCGCTTAGCTCCACCAAACTCTGAACCCAACAGAGTGCGGTTAGTAAAGTAACATGTGGGGCTATAGCTCAGCTGGGAGAGCGCTTGCATGGCATGCAAGAGGTCAGCGGTTCGATCCCGCTTAGCTCCACCAAAATTGTAAACCCTCGTCAAAAGACGAGGGTTTTTTTTTATGTGTTTGTAACACCCTCTCCCGTATTTTGTTATCAAAAAGCAGGTATTCTCATACCTCACCTCAATCGACATCAATAAACCAGTCTATAAATAGACTTGAACTTGATTCGTGCAATTAATAAACCTATTATCCATCCGGTCAATGATTCGAACGGATAATATACTCATCAGCTTAATGAATAGAAAAACGTACAATAATGTAAAGATATTTATAATTGCCCTGACACTTTGTCTGATTGCGGTACCTGTCTCCCGTTATCTCTCTCCCCGTGCAATTGTTAATGGTCACGACGTTTATTTAGCATGGCTACCGCTGAGCGTTATGCTGGCGATAGTTCTGCTATTTGGGCGCAGGGCTATTCTTCCCATTGTGTTAGGTTTTACTGTCACTAATCTATTTTATATTAATTTAGCACCGCTACAATATGCAGTATTACTGTTTTGTCAGACCTTTGCATTGTTCACGGCCTGCGGCGTTCTGCGCATCATGCTGGGTAAGCGTTGGCGCTACTGTATCCCTAACAAGCACATCGGTTTACGTATATTCTGGCTAGGTTTTATCGTGCCGATAGGTATTAAGCTGTCGATGTATATGGCGGGCTATTTATTTGATTTTCCTGTGACAATATCGACCTTTTTCGGCGAGGGAACGGTAATTTATAACGTTGTAGATATACTGAGCCTGATCTGTGCGGCGTTGATTTTTACCATGATGTTCTATTACCCATTAAGAATGATAATTAATCCTCGCTATGCGAGGAACTTCTGGCGACAAAGCGTGAAGCCCGTGTTTTTTCACAAGAATTCATTATATATTTTTGTCTGGCTAATGCTTTTAAGTTTCATTCTCGTCATTTTATGCGGTCCTTTTGAATCACCCGTCATTGCCGGCTATTTGATGCCGCTGATTTTTATTCTTTTTACCTTAGCGATAAGCCGCCTGACCTATGCGCTTATCTCCCTGCTGTGGTCCGCATCCGCGCTCCTGCTGTTGACCTACAACTACAACTTCCTTAACGGGGTGGAAACAGGCCATTCGCTCTCTTTTATCCTGTCCGTGCTTATCTCTTTCGCTATCTGTCTGCTTTACATGTCGCGGATCTATCAGCGTAGCGAATGGCTCAAGCGGGGCTGGCAGGACAGAGCGCTCACCGATCCGCTGACAGGATTGCCCAATATTCGCGCGCTGGAGGAGTATCTTGAGACTCACCCGGATGCCAAAGTGTGCATTCTGCGTATGGATAACCTGGAGTTTTTGAGCCGACACTATGGGATCCTCATGCGTGTCCATTGCAAACGCACGATCGCCACGTCGCTGCAGCCACTTTTGCAGAAGGATGAGAAGCTCTTCCAGCTCCCGGGAAGCGAGCTGGTGCTGGTATTACTGGGGCCGGAAATTGCTGAACGTCTCCAGCATATGGTCGATCGGCTCAACAGCAGTAAGATTTTCTGGAACAACGCAGGGCTGGATATTGAGTTTGGCGCGTCCTGGGGAATGGTCGAAAATGGCGAAAAGCTGCATCACACGCTGGGGCAGCTGAGCTGGCTGGCAGAGCAGGCCAGCGGAGCGCAAAACGTTCTCGCACTCACGAATAGCCTCGAGGCGGCATCAGGGCAAACAACGGAGCGCGTCCTGATGCTGGCGCGGATTAAGCATGCCCTGGAGACGGATCGATTCCATTTATACGCGCAGCCGATCCAGAAGGCGGACGGGAGCGGGTATTACGAAATCCTGGCGCGTATGGAGAGCGAGGGCGAGATCTTCACTCCTGACCGCTTTATTCCGTTAATTGCCCAGTTCAACCTCAGCCACCGGTTTGATATGTGCATTATGGAGAAATTACTGCTGTGGCTGCGCGATAACCCTGCCACGCAGGCTGGTGCTCGTTTCTCTGTCAATCTGATGCCGCTCACGCTGATGCAAAAAGAGGTGGCGACCGAGATTTGCGCGCTTTTTGAACGCTACGGCGTTGCGCCTCAGGCCGTCGTGATTGAGATCACCGAAGAGCAGGCCTTCTCAAATTCAGGCTGCAGCATGCACAATATTCAGCAGCTGCGCGATTACGGTTTCCGGATTGCCATTGATGATTTTGGTACCGGCTACGCCAACTACGAGCGTCTCAGACGCCTGCAGGCAGATATCATTAAAATTGACGGCTGCTTTGTTAAAGACATTTGTACCGACGATATGGATGCGATGATCGTCCAGTCAATGTGTAATCTGGCGAAGACGAAATCGCTGTGCGTTGTGGCGGAATACGTAGAAACACCGGCCCAGCGCGAGATGCTGCTTCGCTTTGGCGTGGATTACCTGCAGGGCTACCTGATAGGTAAACCCAAACCGCTGGAAGAGTTGCGGGCATAAAAAAACCGGGAGCCAGGCTCCCGGTTTTTTGTTTAACGCTAAAGGTTACAGGACCAGTGCCGCGATGGAAGCAGACAGGACGCTCACCAGCGTAGAGCCGTAAACCAGCTTCAGGCCAAAGCGAGAAACCACGTTACCCTGTTCTTCGTTCAGACCTTTAATCGCACCCGCGATAATCCCGATGGACGAGAAGTTCGCGAAGGAGACCAGGAACACGGACAGAATGCCTTCCGCGCGCGGAGAAAGCGTGCTGGCAATTTTCTGCAGATCCATCATCGCAACGAATTCGTTAGAAACCAGTTTGGTTGCCATGATACTCCCAACCTGCAGCGCTTCGTGAGCCGGAACACCCATCACCCATGCAACAGGGTAGAAGATGTAGCCCAGAATACCCTGGAAGGAGATACCCAGCACCGCGGCGAACAGGGCGTTCAGCGCAGAAATCAGCGCAATGAAGCCGATCAGCATGGCGGCAACAATAATCGCTACTTTGAAGCCCGCCAGAATGTATTCACCCAGCATTTCGAAGAAGCTCTGGCCTTCGTGCAGGTTTGACATCTGGATGTTCTCTTCGCTGGCGTCAACGCGGTACGGGTTGATCAGCGACAGCACGATAAAGGTGCTGAACATGTTCAGAACCAGCGCCGCAACAACATACTTTGGCTCCAGCATGGTCATATACGCGCCCACGATAGACATGGAAACGGTAGACATTGCGGTTGCCGCCATGGTGTACATGCGGTTGCGGGACATTTTGCCGAGAATATCTTTATACGCGATGAAGTTCTCAGACTGACCGAGGATCAGGGAACTGACGGCGTTAAAGGATTCCAGCTTGCCCATGCCGTTCACTTTGGATAACAGGAAGCCAATTCCACGAATAACGAACGGCAGAACGCGGATGTGCTGCAGAATACCGATCAGCGCGGAGATGAAGACGATTGGGCAGAGAACCTTCAGGAAGAAGAACGCCAGACCTTCGTCGTTCATTTTACCGAAGACAAAGTTGGTCCCTTCGTTGGCGAATCCGAGCAGTTTTTCGAACATTTCGGAGAAGCCTTTTACGAAGCCGAGGCCTACGTTGGAGTTCAGGAAGAACCACGCAAGTAAAACTTCAATGACCAGCAGCTGGACAACATAACGGATACGAATTTTTTTGCGGTCTGTGCTGACCAGCAATGCAAGTGCAGTAACGACAACAAGTGCCAGGACAAAATGAAGGACGCGGTCCATATTTGCTCCAAATATGAGGCAGGTTTAATTTTCGTGCACATTCTATGTAACAAGCGAAAAGAAAACGAGATCGAGGACACACTATAGTTACATCCTGTGACGAGTCTCAAAAATAGTGATCCACAATACATTTTTGTTATGTTAGGTAAATGAGTGAAAAGTTAAGTTTGTGTGCTAGTCTTCACAAAAAGCGCGCGCGATTTCAGTTTCTGTTAGATCGCCCCACTTACCCGCCCGCCTATCGTTCAAAGCTATCAGAGAAATCACTGTAAACTTCACAAATGATCTTGATAATCATTCTCATTTTGATAGCATTAAACATAGCAAAGGCTATATTTCAGAGGCAGAAATGACAAACAGTCGCGTAGAGGGTAGCAGTGGCAGGGCCGCGCGCAAGCTGCGGTTCGCATTAATGGGACCTGCGTTCATCGCTGCCATTGGCTATATCGATCCAGGTAACTTTGCGACCAATATTCAGGCCGGGGCCAGCTTCGGCTATAAGCTGCTGTGGGTGGTCGTCTGGGCTAACCTGATGGCGATGCTGATTCAGATGCTCTCCGCAAAGCTGGGGATTGCCACGGGCAAAAACCTGGCGGAGCAAATTCGCGACCATTATCCGCGTCCGGCCGTCTGGCTCTACTGGGTTCAGGCTGAAATCATCGCCATGGCCACTGACCTAGCTGAATTTATCGGCGCAGCGATCGGCTTTAAGCTGATTCTGGGTGTGTCGCTGTTGCAGGGGGCGGTACTGACCGGGATTGCCACTTTCCTGATCCTGATGCTGCAGCGTCGGGGCCAAAAGCCGCTGGAGAAGGTCATCGGCGGTCTGCTGCTGTTTGTTGCGGCGGCCTATATCGTCGAGCTGATTTTCTCACAGCCGAATCTGGCGCAGCTCGGTAAAGGTATGGTGATCCCAAGCCTGCCAACGTCGGAAGCGGTATTCCTGGCCGCCGGGGTATTGGGGGCGACCATCATGCCGCATGTGATTTACCTCCACTCCTCGCTGACTCAGCATCTGCACGGTGGGACGCGCAAAGAGCGTTACTCCGCCACCAAATGGGACGTGGCAATCGCCATGACCATTGCGGGGTTTGTCAATCTGGCGATGATGGCTACCGCAGCCGCGGCTTTCCACTTTAACGGTCATACCGGTATTGCCGATCTCGACCAGGCCTATCTCACGCTGGAGCCGTTACTGAGCCATGCTGCCGCCACGATATTTGGTCTCAGCCTGGTGGCTGCCGGTCTCTCTTCGACGGTGGTGGGCACGCTGGCAGGCCAGGTGGTGATGCAGGGATTTGTTCGGTTCCATATTCCGCTGTGGGTTCGTCGCTCTGTTACCATGCTCCCGTCATTTATCGTGATTCTGATGGGGCTCGACCCAACGCGAATTCTGGTCATGAGCCAGGTGCTGCTGAGTTTTGGTATCGCGCTGGCGCTGGTGCCGCTGCTGATCTTTACCAGCAACAAAACCCTGATGGGCGAACTGGTCAACTCAACGCTGGTGAAACGGACCGGGTGGGCCATCGTGGTGGTGGTGGTGGCGCTGAACCTGTGGCTGCTGATTGGCACCGCGTTGGGACTCTAAAAGAAAAAGGAGCCGGGAGGCTCCTTTTTGCTGTTAGTCGTCATGACCGTGATGGCCATGTCCGTGACCTTTGCCGCGACCCCAGCCGCCGCGACGGTCGTCACGATCGTTCCAGCCTTCACGGTAGCCGCGCTCATAGGCGTTGTCTTTATACCAGCCGCGGTGTCTGCCGTTATCGTGTTTCCACCAGCGGTCTCCGCGCCACTCATAGTGACGGTTCCAGTAGTCACGGTCGCGCCAGTAGCCACCGTCCCAGTATCTGCCGTAGTCGTCACGATCGCCAATTTGTAATTTTACTGATGGCAACAGGGTGATTTCGCCCGCAGTGGCGATCAGCGGGGCTGAAGCCAGTAATACCGCTGCAAGAATCAGTGACCTGAACATACTCTTTCTCCTTCACGATCGGGGCCTTTGTTGGGCCTGTTAACGCAATATTACGAGTTGGTAAAGCCTCGTTTCATCGCCTCAACTCCGAATTCCTGGGTGAGAGCACTTTTTGCTAAAAGCGGTATTATTTTGAGCTGCTCAGAATCCCTTCTATACGGGTCAGTTCTTCCGCAGAGAAATGGCGGTTTTCCAGCATGCCCACGGCGTCATCAATCTGCGCCGTTTTACTTGCCCCAATCAGCACTGACGTCACCGTCTCATGGCGTAATACCCAGGCCAGCGCCATCTGGGACAGCTTCTGGCCGCGCTCTTCCGCCATGGCGTTCAGCTTTCTTACCTTCTCCAGCTTCTCTTCGGTGATCTGGTCAGGGTTAAGGAACTGACTGCCGCTTGCCGCGCGTGAGTCTGCCGGAATGCCGTTCAGATAGCGGTTGGTCAGTTGCCCGCCGGCCAGCGGCGAGAATGGAATACAGCCAACCCCTTTTTCCTGCAGCACGCTCAGCAGTCCCGATTCCGGCGCACGCTCAAACAGAGAGTATTTCGGCTGGTGGATCAGGCAGGGCGTACCGAGATCGTCAAGAATATCAATCGCCTTGCGGGCCAGTTCAGCAGGGTAGTTGGATAACCCGACATACAGGGCTTTTCCCTGGCGCACCACATGGTCAAGCGCTTTCATGGTTTCCAGCAGAGGCGTTTGCGGGTCAGGACGGTGGTGATAGAAAATATCCACATACTCCAGCCCCATGCGCTTCAGGCTTTGATCCAGGCTCGCCAGCAGATATTTGCGTGACCCCCAGTCGCCGTACGGACCCTCCCACATGGTATAGCCCGCTTTGGTGGAGATGATTAGCTCATCGCGCCAGGGCAGGAAATCCTCCTGCAAAATACGGCCGAAATTACGTTCGGCAGAGCCGGGAGGCGGACCATAGTTGTTGGCAAGGTCGAAATGCGTAATGCCCAGATCGAACGCGCGTTGTAAAAGTTGACGGCTGTTTTCGATAAGCGTGGTGTCGCCAAAATTATGCCACAGCCCAAGCGAGATGGCGGGCAACGTGAGCCCGCTTTGGCCGCAACGGCGATACTCCATTGTCCGATAACGATTTTTGTCCGGCTGATAACCCATTCTTGTGACCTCTGGCGCTGAAGAAAAAAATCTGTGTATGCGTTTACATTAACGTGAAAAAAAGCAGCATAGCGCAGCCTTTTTTGTAAAGCATTCTTTCCATGCCCTACTTATCGCCAATTCTGGACAGTCATCACGCTTATTTAATACTCAAGGTGAGGTCAACATTAGAAGGATACCTGTTTATGCGTACCCCATACTGCGTCGCCGATTACCTGCTGGACCGTCTTACAGATTGTGGAGCCGATCATCTGTTTGGCGTGCCGGGCGACTACAACCTGCAGTTTCTCGACCATGTGATAGACAGCCCGGATATCTGCTGGGTGGGCTGTGCTAACGAGTTAAACGCCTCCTATGCCGCGGACGGATATGCCCGATGTAAGGGCTTCGCCGCGCTGCTAACGACATTTGGCGTAGGAGAGCTAAGTGCGATGAACGGCATTGCGGGCAGCTATGCCGAGCACGTTCCGGTGCTGCATATTGTGGGCGCGCCGGGTACGGCGTCACAGCAAAGAGGGGAACTGCTGCACCATACGCTGGGCGACGGTGAGTTTCGTCATTTTTACCATATGAGCGAACCCATCACCGCTGCACAGGCGATCCTGACCGAACAAAACGCCTGCTATGAGATTGACCGGGTGTTAACTACCATGCTCCGGGAACGTCGCCCCGGCTATCTGATGTTGCCCGCCGACGTGGCTAAAAAGGCCGCCACGCCGCCTGTAAACGCTCTCACTCTCCGGCACGCGCATGCCGATAGCGCCTGCCTGAAAGCGTTCCGGGATGCCGCAGAGAACAGGCTGGCCATGAGCAAGCGTACTGCGCTGCTGGCCGATTTCCTTGTCCTGCGCCATGGCCTGAAGCATGCCTTGCAGAAATGGGTTAAGGACGTGCCGATGGCGCACGCCACCATGCTGATGGGCAAAGGCATATTTGACGAGCGTCACGCCGGCTTTTACGGCACCTACAGCGGTTCGGCCAGCGCCGGCGCGGTAAAGGAGGCGATTGAAGGGGCAGACACGGTGCTGTGCATCGGCACGCGATTTACCGATACCCTGACCGCCGGCTTCACGCATCAGTTAACCCCGTCACAAACAATTGAAGTTCAGCCTCATGCCTCACGCGTCGGCGACGTCTGGTTTACCGGCATCCCCATGCTCCAGGCAATCGAAACGCTGGTGGAGCTGTGTAAACAGCACGTGCACGATACGCCGCTACCGGCCTCTCAAAGCGCGATGGCCTATCCGCAGCCGGATGGCTCGCTGACGCAGGAGAATTTCTGGAAAACGTTGCAGACGTTTATCCGCCCGGGAGACATCATTCTTGCGGATCAGGGAACCTCTGCCTTCGGCGCGATCGACCTTCGTCTTCCGGCTGACGTGAATTTTATCGTCCAGCCGCTGTGGGGATCGATTGGCTACACGCTGGCGGCGGCATTTGGCGCGCAAACCGCCTGCCCGAACCGGCGCGTGATTGTGCTGACGGGGGATGGCGCGGCGCAGCTCACCATCCAGGAGCTTGGCTCGATGCTGCGGGATAAACAACACCCCATCATTCTGGTCCTTAACAACGAAGGGTACACGGTGGAAAGAGCGATCCACGGGCCGGAGCAGCGGTATAACGACATCGCGCTATGGAACTGGACGCAAATCCCGCAGGCCCTGAGCCTTGATCCTCAGGCCCAGAGCTGGCGAGTCAGTGAAGCGGAGGAGCTGGCGGACGTACTGGAAAAAGTCGCGCACCACGAGCGGCTCTCGCTGATTGAGGTGATGCTGCCGAAAGCAGATATCCCACCGCTGCTGGGGGCGCTTACCAAAGCGCTGGAAGCGCGCAATAACGCCTGATCACTTGTCGTTTCGCCAGGCCATCATCATCGGTTTGCCCGCCAGCAGGAGCCAGGCGGGCAACATCACGATACAGAGCAGGGGGAAAAGCGTTGAATCGGGTACCACCACCGCCGCCATAAACAGGCTGAGCCAGGCGTCGCGCGTGACCACCAGAACCAGCCCCAGAATAGAGCAGGAGACGGTAATGGCCGCTGGCACCGCATCGACATGTTCGTGCAGCATCAGCCCCAGCGCTACGCCAACAAAGACCGCCGGGAAGATGCGTCCACCGCGGAAACCGCAGGCTGCAGCCACCACTAGCGCGGCAAGCTTGATCACGGCAAACAGCAGATAGTCGGAGACGCTGAACACCTGGCTGAAGGCCAGCTGCTGCATCTCGTCCAGACCTTTGAACAATGTCACCGTCCCGCCGATTGCCCCTAAAATACCGAGGATCAAACCGCCAGCCCCCAGGATTAACACCGGGTGTTTCAGCTTATGCACCAGCCGGTGCAGGCGGGGAAGACACCATACCGCGACCATCCCCAGCGCGATGGCGATGGCGACGACGATGGCGCCGCTGAAAATATCGGCTATCTGCATCTGGCCGTAGTGGGGGAGCGAGAGTGAAAAATGGGGATGGAAAAACAGGCTGGTCGTCAACGCCCCCGCGGCTGCGGCCATCAGCGGCGCAAACAGCTTATCCCACAGCGGGACGTCGTTATTGCTGCTGAGCGTCTGCGAAAAGATCAGTGCGGCAGCGACGGGCGTGCCGAAAAGCGCTCCGATGGTGCCTGCGGAGGCGAGAATGGTCCAGTCCAGCGCGCCGACGCGGGGCAAAATGCGTGAACCGAGGAAAACCGCCAGGCCAATATTCACCGCCATAATCGGATGCTCAGGCCCCAGGCTAACGCCGCCCGCCAGACCGATAATCAACGCGATAATCAGCCCCGGCAGTGCCGAAGGGGAAACCGGGGCGCCAATCAGCGGTTCCTGCGCCGGGTCTGGTCCGGCATGGCCGGGACTGAAACGGATCACCAGGCCCACCGCAATACCGGTCAACGTCAGCATCATGACGACCCAGGCAGGAGAATCTGCAGTGGCCCCCAGTTTTGCCGGAAGCGCTGTCCATAACATTGTTTGCAGCACCGACGCGACTTTCATCACGACAATGAGCACCAGGCTTGAGGTCACGCCAATGATTAACGCCGGAATGGCCAGTAACAGCATGGTTCTGGCTCGCGGGTGGAGCATGATGATTTCCTTGTACAAAACGGTATTACGTTACTTTGCACATTAAGCTTTATGGCAATAGTGCAAAAGGTGCTGAAACGGTAAAGTTATTCTGTGACGAAGATCGATAATCCATGGGCATTCACCTTACGGCCGTTGTTGTTATCACGCCTTGAATTTACAGTGTCCCAAAGATTTATTCTGACTTTAGCGGAGCAGTAGAAGAATGACAAAGTATGCTTTGGTAGGTGATGTGGGCGGCACGAACGCGCGCCTCGCATTATGCGATGTAAGTAGCGGTGAGATTTCCCGGGCGAAAACCTACTCAGGGCTGGATTATCCAAGCCTTGAGGCCGTTGTCCGCGTCTATCTGGACGAGCATCAGGTAAGCGTTGAAGACGGTTGCATCGCGATTGCCTGCCCGATAACCGGCGACTGGGTCGCAATGACCAACCATACCTGGGCATTCTCCATCGCAGAGATGAAAACAAACCTCGGTTTTTCGCATCTTGAAATCATCAATGACTTCACCGCGGTGTCCATGGCGATCCCGATGCTGAAGCCTGAGCATCTGATCCAGTTTGGCGGCGCTGAACCGGTCGAAGGCAAGCCGATTGCGGTTTACGGGGCCGGTACCGGCCTCGGCGTTTCGCATCTGGTGCATGTTGCCCAGCGCTGGGTGAGCCTGCCGGGTGAAGGCGGCCACGTAGACTTTGCGCCAAACAGCGAAGAAGAGGGCATTATTCTCGAAGAATTACGCGCTGAGATCGGCCACGTCTCCGCCGAGCGCGTTCTTTCAGGTCCGGGGCTGGTGAACCTCTACCGGGCGATTGTGAAATCTGACGGTCGTCTGCCGGAAAACCTGCAGCCGAAAGACGTCACCGAACGCGCGCTGGCGGACAGCTGCATTGACTGCCGTCGTGCCCTGTCGCTGTTCTGCGTGATCATGGGACGTTTTGGCGGCAACCTGGCGCTAACGCTGGGCACCTTCGGTGGGGTCTATATTGCGGGTGGGATCGTACCGCGCTTCCTCGACTTCTTTAAAGCCTCGGGCTTCCGCGGCGGGTTTGAAGATAAAGGGCGTTTCAGAAGCTACGTGCAGGACATTCCGGTTTATCTGATCGTGCATGATAACCCTGGCCTGCTGGGTTCGGGCGCCCATCTGCGTCAGGTTCTTGGTCAAATCCTCTGATGCAGTGCCCTCTCCCGCGGGAGAGGGCGCTTTCTTTACAGGTGCATCAGCTGGCGGAACTCTTTCACCTTGCTGCGGCTCACCGGCACCTGAAAATCCAGATCCTTCAGACGCAAAATGTAGGTGTTGTTAAACCAGGGTTCGATCTCGCGGATCTTGTTTAAATTCACGCAGAACGAACGGTGGCAGCGGAAAAAGTGTGCCGCTGGCAGCTTGCTGCAAAACTCGGTGATGTTCATTGCCATCACGTACGATTCCCGCCGCGTATAGACAAACGTCATCTTTTCATGGGCTTCGGCATAGTAGATATCATTGACTGGCGTCACGATGATGCGCTCGTCTTTGACCAGATTAATGGTGTCGTTTTCCCGTACCGTTGGGGTGGCGCTAGCGGGAGCGGTCTGCTGCTGCCATGCGGCCTCCAGCTTTTGCAGCATGCTGACAATCCGCGACTCCTGATAAGGCTTAAGAATATAGTCAAACGCCTCCAGCTCGAAGGCCTCTACGGCGTGCTCTTTCCAGGCGGTAACGAAAACGATAAACGGCTTATGGGCAAACTGATTGATGTTTTGCGCCAGCAATACGCCATCCAGCGACGGAATATTGATATCCAGGAAAATGGCGTCGACCCGGTTATGCTGCAAAAACTTCAGCACGTCCAGACCATCATCAAACGTACCCACAATCTCCATCTGGCTGTGGGTTTTAATAAGCCAGGTGAGCTCCTGCTGAGCCAGGAATTCATCTTCTACGATGATAACTTTCATGGGCTACTCCACCTGGGGCAACAGTGATGTCGTCGTATGCGCGAGAGAGCGCTCATTCGGGACGTAAAAGGAAATTTCGGTGCCCGGCTCAAGACGGTGAATATGCAGTCCGTCGCCGTAAAGCAGCTTGACCCGGTGATGCACGTTCAGCAGGCCGATTTTATTCCCGGGCATTTCGTTAGACTCCACGCGCTCAATGACTTTTGGATCAATCCCGTGGCCGGTATCGCGCACGGCAATACGCACGCGGTTGCCGCTTTCGGTGACGCTGATGGTGACGACGCCTTTGCCTTTACAGGGCTGAATACCGTGAACAATCGCATTTTCGACCAGCGGCTGGATAAGCAGGCTCGGGATCACGCAGTTGACCTCTTCATCAATATCGTAAATGACCGTGAGCTTGTCGCCAAAGCGCGCCTGCTCAATCGCGATGTAGTCCTTGATCTGATACAGCTCTTTTTTGATGTCGATCTGCTCGTCATCTTTCAGCTCGATGTTGTAGCGCAGATAGCGCGACAGGTTGAAAATCAGCTGGCGCGCGGTGTCCGGATTAAGACGAATGGACGAGGAGATAGCGTTCAGCGCGTTAAACAGGAAATGGGGATTGATTTTACTCTGCAGCGCGCGCAGCTCTGCCTTATTTGCCATCTCACGCAGCTGTTCCGCCCGCGAAACCTCAAGCTGGGTGGAGATAATCTGCGACAGGCCAATCGCCATCTCCTGCAGGGAGGAGGTGATCTGATGCGCGTGACAGTAATAAATTTTCAGGGTGCCCGTCACGACGCCTTTCTCCCACAGCGGGATCACCAGCATCGAGTGGATCTCCGGCGTTCGGTGGGCTTCATCATTGTTTTTAATAATGATTTTACCGTAGTTAATCGCCTGCCTGGTGGTCGGGCTAATGGTGTCATCGTTGTCGCGATAGTTGTGTTCCCCGACACCAACGTAGGCCAGCACGTGGTCAATATTGGTGATGGCGACGGCGTCAGCATGGATGTCGTGGCGGATAATTTCGCAGACCTGACGCAACGATTCCGCGTTAACGTGGCGGAAAAGCGGCAGCGTTTTGTTGGCGATATCCAGCGCCAGCTTGGCCTGACGGGCGGCGCTGGCCTCTTTTTCCCCTTCTACGCTTTGCACCAGCAGCACGATAAAACCGATGCACACGCTGCCCAGGATCATCGGGATACCGATTTTCGAGACGATATCCAGCCCCAGCGCGGTGGTGGGGGCCCAGACGACGACCAGGATCATGGTCAGCGTTTCGCACACCATGCCTGCGACGATCCCGGCGCGCCAGCGCTGTTTTTTCGGGATTTTGCGGCTGATCCAGCCGGAAAGCACCCCGGCGATAATGCTGGTGATAAAGCACGGCACCGCCGTTACGCCACCGATATCAATCAGGTAGCGGTGCGTCCCCGCAATCAGGCCGGTGATGACGCCCACCCACGGACCAAACAAAATCCCGCCGGACATGACGGCGATTATGCGCACGTTTACCAACGAACCCTCTACCGGCACGCCGGACCAGGTGCTGAACAGGGCGAACAGCGAAAAGATAGCGGTAACGGCCAGCAGCTCTTTTGGCGAGTGGGCTGATTTGTGCAACAGCTCGCGAAACAGGCGAATGCGAATGAGGAAGAACAGGCAAATCAGCATTAATGCCGCGCGGTCAAAAACCGCCAGCAGCATAGTGAATATTTCGTGCACGAGTAGACCTGGGATAACGGGAAAGAACCATGATAAAAAACCTGGCGCGTATTGACCAGCTATCCGTCAGGTTTATCAAATGAGGAAAAACCATAATTTACAAAGGGGATTATCTGGCGGTGACCGATGCGTCCTGTTTATTCCATGCCCGCGCACCGTCAGGTAACTGGTTTGATATCATCATGTTAAATAACAGCTATCAGAAAGCCGATCCTGAAACAGAGGCTTCCGCTTTTAGGCGCAGCCGGGTTCCTGTTTTCAGACGATCGCTTTTTTTTCATTTCCCTCTCGACAGCATGATTTTTTTCAGGTTATTTTCTAAACATGCCACATCGGTGGCAGCGTCGCTCGGACGGTCCGGGCGCTAACGTTAATCTGAGGAATCTATGGCTGAATTCAGTCCTGAACGCCGTTTTACGCGTATCGATCGTCTCCCCCCTTATGTTTTCAATATCACTGCTGAGCTGAAAATGGCTGCGCGTCGGCGCGGCGAAGATATCATTGATTTCAGCATGGGTAACCCTGACGGCCCAACGCCACCGCATATCGTTGAGAAGCTCTGCACGGTTGCCCAGCGCCCGGATACGCACGGCTACTCAACCTCTCGCGGTATTCCCAGGTTACGTCGCGCGATCTCGCGCTGGTATCAGGATCGCTATCAGGTTGATATCGATCCGGAAAGTGAAGCGATTGTCACCATCGGCTCGAAAGAGGGGCTGGCACACCTGATGCTTGCCACGCTGGATCATGGCGATACGGTGCTGGTGCCTAATCCAAGCTACCCGATCCATATCTACGGCGCGGTGATTGCCGGGGCGCAGGTTCGCTCCGTGCCGCTGGTGGAAGGTGTCGATTTCTTTAACGAGCTGGAACGTGCGATTCGCGAAAGCTATCCGAAACCGAAGATGATGATCCTCGGTTTCCCGTCGAACCCTACGGCCCAGTGCGTGGAGCTTGATTTCTTCGAGAAAGTTGTCGCGCTGGCCAAGCGTTATGACGTGCTGGTGGTTCACGATTTAGCCTATGCTGACATCGTCTATGACGGCTGGAAAGCCCCGTCGATTATGCAGGTCCCGGGCGCGCGTGACGTGGCGGTAGAGTTCTTTACCCTGTCGAAAAGCTACAACATGGCGGGCTGGCGTATTGGCTTTATGGTCGGTAACAAAACGCTGGTGAATGCACTGGCGCGCATTAAGAGTTATCACGACTACGGTACCTTCACGCCGCTGCAGGTCGCGGCTATCGCTGCCCTGGAAGGCGACCAGCAGTGCGTTCACGAGATTGCCGCCCAGTATAAGCGCCGTCGCGACGTGCTGGTAAAAGGGCTGCATGAAGCGGGCTGGATGGTGGAAATGCCGAAAGCGTCCATGTACGTCTGGGCGAAAATTCCGGAGCCGTACGCGGCGATGGGATCGCTGGAGTTTGCCAAAAAACTGCTGCAGGATGCGAAGGTGTGTGTGTCACCGGGCATTGGCTTTGGTGATTACGGCGACACCCATGTGCGATTTGCCCTGATTGAAAACAGCGACCGTATTCGTCAGGCGGTGAGGGGCATCAAGAGTATGTTCCGGGCCGACGGTCTTCTCACCTCAAAGAGCGTCGCAGAACACCCCGCGTCGTCATGACATAAAAAAACAGGAGCCGATGGCTCCTGTTTTTTTGACTGCATGTTCTTCACTAGATCATCAGGGCAAAGGTTCCGGCCCAGACTAAAACAATCACCGAAATGCCCATAAAGAAATATTTCACGTTTCATCGCTCCGCGTATCTTGTGGTACGCATTTAAAAACAGAGTCCACCTGATTATAGAGAACTGAAATCCGGTCAAAACGGAAATGAGAATTTTCCCGTTACGCCGTTAACTCCAGCTCAGAATTCTGTGCTTTCCTGTTGCCAGACGGCGCTAATGTACGCCTAAAAATGAGGGGTGACAAGAGGCATTTTTTTAAATAATTTCCGTCACTTACGAGTGTCGTGGAACGGCGACAGTTTGATTTCGCTTCGCAATAAATTCACTTTGGGCGACGCAATCAAAGACGGTTTTTCAGCGGCAAGACAGGTGATTGAAAAGGTTAGTTTCTTAGCGAAACTAACCTTCCTGGAAGACTTAAATATAGAGAGAGGCTTCGCCAAGAGGGCGGGTTTTGAAACGGCGATGCATCCACAGATACTGCTCTGGGGCACGCATGATTTCAGTTTCGATAACTTTATTGATAAACGCTGCGGCTTCGCACTCGTTTTCCGGGTAGTTAGCCATTTCAGGCGAGATGTGCAGACGATAGCCTGACTTATCTGCTTTTCTCACCATCGTCACGGTCAGCATGGAGGCGCCAGACAGACGCGAAATGACAAAGGTGCCGTTAGTCGTCGCAACGTCTTTCACCGCAAAGAAGGGCGCAAAGCTGCTGCCTTTACGTCCATAATCCTGATCGGGTGCAAACCAGACGGCTTCACCTTTCTTCAGCGCTCCAACCATACCGCGCAGGTTGTTACGGCTGATCATCGCCTTATTGGAACGCATGCGGCCTCGCGTCTGCACCCACTCCATCAGCGCACTGTTGTGCGGTCTGTAGGTTGCCATCATTGGCTGACAAAGCCCCATCACGCGGCCGCCCAACTCCAGCGACATAAAGTGAACGCCAACGACCATCACGCCGCGTTTTTGCATCTGCGCGCGCTTAAGGTTATCCAGGCCTTCCACGTCAAACCACTTGCGGACACGCTCATCCGGCCAGAACCAGGCCATGCCGGTTTCAAGCAGCGCCATGCCGATAGACTTGAAGTTTTCAGCGATGAGTTTCTCGCGCTCTTCAGCGTTGTACTGAGGAAAGCAAAGCTCAAGATTTTTACGCGCGATGGATTCGCGACGTTTCAGGAAAACGCGGGAAGCGCTGCCCAGTTTAGATCCCAGCAAACGCAGAACAGGGTACGGAAGTTGAACCAGCAGCCAGAGTACGCCAAGACCAAACCATGTAAACCAGTAACGCGGGTGCAAAAATGCGCGTTTGAAATTGGATTGAGACAAAATAGAGAAACCTATGTAGAGCCGGTGAAAGTAACGCATAGTGCGATACCACGTGCCTATTAGACCGTAGTACAAGGTCATGGTTGCAGGCTTTACCGATCTTTACGGCGTTACCTGGCCATAGCTGACATTGGGTGGGCGGCATAATGTAACACCGTTATACGATATGTGCTATTACTCGTTTTTGATTAAAAAAGCGGCAGTTTGGAAGGTGTTTGATTTTACAGATTTTATAATCAATCGATGCAAGACCAGGCCGTCTACATGAGTTGGGCAGGTAGATCATCTTCTGATGAAGGCGTGAACGGGCAAAAAGAGCAGCGTGCTTATTCGTGACAGATTACTCACTTAAGAAATTTATTTATCACGTCCAAATTAGTGAATGAGAAAATTCCTTGTGAAAATTCTCATGTATTATTTACGCAATCAATAATTCAGTTTGTTTTCATTATTTATGAAAATCTTATTTTTATCGGTCTGCAATAATATGCTGCAGGCCGTTCATGATATTTGGTATTGGCTTCTTGATGTAAATCAATATTAAGCGTTTTCCCTGGCGTCTATCTGCCTGTAATCATTTTTTCGATACAAATATTCGGTTTGCATAACAAAAGCAGCGTCTTTTTCTGGGGTTGTAGGGTAATTCGCCATAATGTTTAGTAGAAAATTCTTAAGAAATTTCTTATTACGGATAAAAGATCTGTGTATTTGATTTTATGTCGATCATTATTCTAATATTGCGCATCAAGAACCATGCCGTGAAGTTGGCGTAGCAAAACAAAGAGGGATGATGAGATGGCTGACAGTTTTCAGAACGAGGTGCCTAAGGCACGTATTAACCTGAAGCTTGACCTGCATACGGGCGGGGCAAGCAAGAAAATGGAATTACCACTGAAATTACTGGTTGCTGGTGATTTCAGTAATGGGCAGGAGTCTGCTTCAATATCTGAGCGTGAAAAAGTTAACATCACGAAAAATAATTTTGATAGCGTTCTTTCTGAATATTCCCCAAAACTTAATCTAACCGTTAAAAATACGCTGGCTGATGATGGTGGTGAGGATGCTATTCAGCTGACTTTCCAGAGCATGAAAGATTTCACGCCAGAGCAGGTGGCTGCTCAGATACCGCAGCTCAAGGCGATGCTGGCAATGCGCAACTTGCTTCGCGATCTGAAGGCCAACCTGTTGGATAACCAGACTTTCCGAAAAGAGCTGGAAAAAATCGTTCTGGACCAGTCGCTTAGTGCTGAGCTGCGAAATGAACTCTCTGCACTGGCATCAAAAAAACCTTAACCATCACGCTGTTTTAACGGATTAATCAAGGAATGCTCATGTCTGTACAAAATAATATTGCTGGCGGTGAAAGCGTGGTGCTGGAACGCCCTACTGCGGGTGGTGTTTACGCCTCTCTGTTTGAGAAAATCAATCTGAGTCCTGTCTCCGAGTTGAGCGCGTTAGACATCTGGCAGGATGCGCAGGCGATGTCAGATGCGACCGCTGATGAACGTCTGACTGCCGGTATGCAGGTCTTTCTGGAGTGTCTGACCAAAGCGGGCGCGAAGGTCGAAAAACTGGATAAAAGCCTGATTGATCACCATATCGCTGAGCTCGATTATCAAATCAGCCGCCAGCTGGACGCGGTTATGCACCATGACGAGTTTCAGGCGGTTGAAAGCCTGTGGCGCGGTGTGAAGTCGCTGGTTGATAAAACAGATTTTCGCCAGAACGTGAAAATTGAGCTGTTGAGCATGTCCAAAGAAGACCTGCGCCAGGACTTTGAAGACAGCCCGGAAATCATCCAGAGTGGTCTGTATAAACACGCCTACATTGATGAATATGATACCCCAGGCGGCGAACCAATTGCGGCGCTGATCTCCGCTTACGAGTTTGATGCTTCAGCGCAGGATGTCGCCCTGCTGCGTAACATCTCTAAAGTCTCCGCTGCTGCGCATATGCCGTTTATCGGCTCTGCAGGCCCGAAATTCTTCCTTAAAGAGTCCATGGAAGACGTTGCGGCGATTAAAGATATTGGTAACTATTTTGACCGCGCAGAGTACATCAAGTGGAAATCGTTCCGCGATACTGACGACGCTCGCTACATCGGCCTGGTCATGCCGCGTGTACTGGGACGTTTACCGTATGGCCCGGATACCGTTCCGGTTCGCAGCTTCAACTATGTCGAAGAAGTCAAAGGTCCGGATCACGACAAATACCTGTGGACCAACGCCTCGTTTGCTTTCGCGTCTAACATGGTGCGCAGCTTTATCAACAATGGCTGGTGTGTACAAATCCGTGGCCCGCAGGCGGGTGGTGCGGTTCAGGATCTGCCTATCCATCTGTACGATCTCGGTACCGGCAATCAGGTAAAAATCCCGAGCGAAGTGATGATCCCTGAAACCCGCGAATTCGAATTCGCGAATCTGGGCTTCATTCCTTTGTCCTACTACAAAAACCGCGACTACGCCTGCTTCTTCTCGGCTAACTCTACTCAGAAACCTGCTCTGTATGACACCGCAGATGCGACGGCTAACAGCCGCATCAACGCCCGTCTTCCGTATATCTTCCTGCTTTCGCGTATCGCCCACTACCTGAAGCTGATTCAGCGCGAGAACATCGGTACTACCAAGGATCGCCGGCTGCTGGAGCTTGAGCTGAACACGTGGGTTCGCAGTCTGGTGACCGAAATGACCGATCCGGGCGACGAACTGCAGGCGTCTCATCCACTGCGTGATGCGAAAGTGGTGGTGGAAGACATTGAGGATAATCCGGGCTTCTTCCGCGTGAAACTGTACGCGATCCCGCACTTCCAGGTGGAAGGTATGGACGTCAATCTGTCGCTGGTTTCCCAGATGCCGAAAGCGAAATCGTAAGAACAGGCAGGAAGCCGATGAAAACGGAACAACCGCTATGGGGCAGGGGCATTATGGTCTCTCCCCAGCATTTTCAGCAACAGGTCGCGTATGCGGCCTGGTCTGCCGAATGTATTGCCCGGCTGGGCCTCTCCTGTCCGTGGGGGGTGATCAATGCCACCTTCGAACCGGAAGCTCTCAGGCTTGGACGTCTGCAGGCACGTCATCTGCATGTCCGTTTTCAGGACGGCACGCTGATTGATACAGACAATGCCGATACTCTGCCTCCGGTGCTGTCGCTTGAAAGCGAATCGCAGGTGGTGGAGGTGGTGCTGGCGCTCCCGCTACTGCGGGCGAACGGCGGCAACTGCCTGAAGCCCGATGAGGTAGCCGAGCGTCCGGTGCGATACCGGCAGCGCTGGCGGGATGTACGCAATACCTTTGGGGAAGATACCCGCCAGATTGCTGTGATACAGCCGGAACTGACGCTGCGTTTTGCCCATCAGAACAACAGCGACTATCTGACCTGCCCGGTCGCCCGACTGCAGCAAGACTCGCAGGGGACATGGCAATTAGATGAGACGTTTCTCCCTCCGCTGTTGGCCCTCCAGGGAAGCCGTTGGCTGGTTACCCAACTGGAACAACTGATGACCCAACTGCGTGCTCGCCTGTGCCGTCTCATGGCAATGCGGCGTGAAAGCAACGAGCGTATGGCTGATTTTGCCGTGGCTGATGTATCCCTGTTCTGGCTGCTCAACGCGCTGAACAGCGCTGAGCCCGTGCTGGGTCAGTTCCAGCGTAACCTGCAAAGCCCGCCGGAACGTCTGTATCCGGAACTTTCTCGTCTTGCAGGGAGCCTGCTGACCTTCTCTCTGGAGCATCAGGTGAATGCCATACCGGCATGGCACCACGAGCAACTTAATGCGGTGTTTCCACCGCTGTTTGATTTGCTTGGCGATCTGCTTGAAGCCAGCCTGCCGTCCCGCGTGGTGGCCCTGTCACTCGACTATGACCCACGGCTGCACTTCTGGCAGGCTCGCCTGCACGACCCGCGTCTGCGCGAAGGGGCTGATTACTATCTTTCTGTTCGCTCGCCGATCCCGGTGGCGCAGCTGCAGGAACAGTTCCCGCGTCAGTGTAAGGTGGGCAGTCCTGACCACGTGCGGGGGATCGTCAACTCTTCCCGCGTGGGCGTGCCGTTGACGCCGTTGCGCCATGTACCAGCCGCCATTCCGCTGCGCCTGGAAAATCAGTATTTCAGTCTCGATCTCTCCCATCCTCTTGCGACTGAGATGCTCCAGAGTGGGACGTGCATGTTTTACGTCCCAGGCATGCTTGGCGAGCCTGAACTTGAACTCTTTGCGGTACTGAGAACATGAGTGAACGTAAACACGGCGCTGCCGTGTCTGTTGATATTGACGCCCTGCTGCAGGATACCTGGCTTCAGGTCATTAGCCTTCGCCATGGCCCGCAGTTTCAGGAAGGTGAAGGTCGGGTCTTGTGGGAGCGGTGTATCGCTGATGTGGAGCGCGTTCAGCGCGAACTGAAAGCGAGTGAACTCGATGAAGCCAGCTGTGAGCATATCCTCACTGCACAATGTGCATTGCTTGATGAGGCGGTCAAAGGGCGCGGTGTGGAGGATGACGCCTGTGTGCAGTGGTATGACATTCCCCTGCAGGGACACTTCCTCGGCACGATGGACGCCGGCGACACCCTGTGTGACAGGATGCGCGATGTGCTGCGCGAACCTGCACCAGACATTGCCGTACTGACCTGCTTCCAGCGGGTAATGATGCTTGGATTCCTGGGCGACTATCGCGCGCTGAACGATCCTGAACGGCAGAAGCTGATCGGCGCGCTCAGTGAACATGTCGCGCCGTTCAGTTATCCGCAGACCCATCCTGTTCTGGCAGAAAGCCTTGCAGGGCGGGGAATGGGCGGATGGTTTGCATCGTGGCCCGCACGTATTGGACTAAGCGTGATTGTTATTGCCGCGCTCTGGTGGGGACTTGATCGCTGGCTCGATCAGATGCTGCTGACCCTGCTGCCGGGAGCCGTAAAATGAGTCCTGCACAACAGCGCGGGCTTGCGCTGTGGGCCGCCCTGCTGAGTGCAGTGGTCTGTCTGGCTTTTCTGCCGGTATCCCGGCTGGCTTCAGTGCTCGTTCTGCTGGCGATGCTCGGGGTTATCTTCGTGTTCTGGTATATCACCCGACCTCGCGCGGAGCATGACGTCACCCTGCTTCTGGATGACCTTCCTGAAGCCACTTACCGTCAGCCCGTGGTGCTGGTTTGTGGCGATCTGCCGCTGACCTGGCCGCAACAGTCACCGGTGCTGATCGCCACGCAGGGATGCTGGATCCGCGTTGAGGACCATCAGGATCTGGAGCAGGTTGCCCGTCAGATACTGTGGCAGCGCCCGGATTGGGGCCGTCAGCTGTCGGTGATGGTCAGTGTCTGCCCGCAGAAACATGTCGACAGCGAAGCCCTGACAAGTCGTCTGCTGGCTCTGCGCTGGCAAATCAGCCAGCTGCGTAAAGAAACGGGTCATTCTGTGCCATTGATTCTGAATGGTCAGATCGGCAGCGCGATGGCGGATGACATGCTCTGGCAGGCTGCTATTCCGGGTGAAGAGAGGAGCGTCTGGCGTGAGTCTAATGCGCCTTGTTCGATCGCCGCGTGGGTCAACACCGGCGGTGCGCCCGTGATGCAGCAGCAGGTGCTGATGAACAGCCTGATGAGCTGGTTCCATCAGCATGTCCAGGCGGTATTTATCGATGAGAATCCTGATGTTCCGACCATCGCACCTGCAGCGGTGCTGTGGGGAATGGGGCCGATTCTTGCCGGGAGCCTCGCCTCTTCGGCCTGGACGGCGTGGTTGTCGCGTCACACCGCTATGCGGCAGGTGGCTGGTTGGCATCCCGTAGGGACGGACAGTACGGTGATCTCACCCTTCCCGGATTTCATCCTGCCGCTGTTACCGGAGGGACGCGGGCTTACGCCACGAGCTCGCACCCAGCGCTGTGCCCTTGGTCTTTTCACCCTGGCGGCCATCACCGCGCTGCTCAGCAGTGGCTGGAACAATCGCCAGCTGCTGCATCGCGTCAGCTTCGATGTTGCCCGTTACGACAGCCTTTCTATGGATGATTACGGCCCGAAGGCTAGCGCCGTTGAGATCCTCAGGGAGGATGCGGCGCAGCTGGATAGCTATGCACGCAACGGTATACCGACCCGGCTGGGTCTGGGGCTTTATCAGGGGGAACGTCTACGGATGCCGGTGTTGGAAGCGATTCGTTCGTACGTGCCGCCACCTCCACCACCTAAACCGCAGCCGACCCCAAAACCGGTACCGAAAATTGTGAGGCTCGACAGCATGTCGCTGTTCGATTCCGGCAAGTTCGTGCTGAAAGCGGGCTCCACCAAAATGCTGGTCAATTCCCTGGTGGGGGTTAAGGCCAAACCGGGCTGGCTGATTGTCGTGTCCGGTCATACCGATAACACCGGCACTCCGCAACTGAACCAGACGCTGTCTCTGAAACGTGCTGAAGCGGTACGCAACTGGATGCGAGACACCGGCGACGTGCCGGAAAGCTGTTTTGCGGTGCAGGGCTATGGCGAAAGCCGTCCGATCGCAACTAACGACACCCCGGAAGGCCGTGCGCTCAACCGACGTGTCGAAATCAGTCTGGTACCGCAGGCGAATGCCTGTCTGATACCCGGCAAACCCTCAGCGTCATCGCAGGATGATGGCGCTTCACTACACAATGGAGAGTAATTCCATGGCAATTCCTGTTTATCTTTGGCTGAAAGACGACGGCGGCGCGGACATTAAAGGTTCGGTGGACGTTCAGGATCGTGAAGGCAGCATCGAAGTTGTCGCTCAGGAACATAACCTGTACATCCCGACCGACAACAACACCGGTAAGCTGACCGGTACCCGTATCCACACTCCGTTCCTGTTCACCAAGGAAATCGACTCGTCCAGCCCTTACCTGTACAAGGCTGTGACCACCGGTCAGACCCTCAAGTCTGCGGAATTCAAGTGGTACAAAATCAACGACGCGGGCCAGGAAGTGGAGTACTTCAACACCAAACTGGAAAACGTGAAGGTGGTGAAAGTGAATCCTGAGATGTATGACGTCAAGGATCCTTCCAAGGAGAAGCACAACCACCTCGAGCGCATTGAACTGCGTTACGAAAAAATCACCTGGACCTACAAAGACGGCAACATCATTCATTCCGATTCCTGGAACGAACGCGCCACCGCGTAAGTTGCAAGCGGGCAGATTTCTCTGTCCGCTTTTCTCTTTGCTGAACGTCTGCAGCAGCGGGCGCTGAGCAAAGAAAACATCAAATCCCGGAAACAGACCTTATGGGCCTCGGTAACGGCCAGGGGCGGTAGCGTGCCTGACAGGTCCTCAACAGTGAGTAAAACCAACATGGAAAACCCGGCAATCCTCCTTCGACGTCTTAATCCATACTGTGCTCGAGCGCTGGAAGGTGCAGCTTCGCTCTGCCAGACCCGCGCGCATGCAGAAATTCTGCCTGAGCACTGGCTGCTGAAGCTGCTGGAGCAGGGGGAAGGTGACCTGACGGTGTTGGCGCGTCGCTACGAATGGGATATGGACAGCATCTGGCAGGATTTGCTCGGCTGGCTAGACAGACAACCTCGGTCTGTTCGCCATCGGCCTCAGCTGTCTGAGGACATCCAGACTCTGATGCAGCAAGCCTGGCTACTCGCTTCACTTAACGAAGAAGAGCTGATTCGCAGTGTCCATCTGCTGATGGCGCTGGTGGAAAAACCGAAACTGGCACGTTGTGACGGCCTCTGGCCGTTGTTAACCCTTGGTCAGAGTCAGCTGGAACGCCTGCGACCTTTGCTGGATGCGCAATCGGACGAGCGACTGGAAATGCAGCGCGAAGCTGAACTGACGCAGCGCCACGGTGGTGAGGTGGAATTTGTCGGGCGCCCGGCTGGAGTAGAAATGGAAGAGGGGGAACTGAGCCCGGCGCTGCAGAACGCGCTGGATAAATTCACCCTTGATGTCACCGCCAAAGCGAAAGAGGGCATGATTGACCCGGTGTTCGGCCGTGATACTGAAATCCGCCAGATGGTGGATATCCTCTCCCGTCGCCGCAAAAACAACCCGATCCTGGTCGGCGAGCCGGGCGTGGGGAAAACTGCACTGGTTGAAGGCCTGGCGTTGCGTATAGCCGAGGGTAATGTGCCGGAATCCCTTAAAACGGTTATCCTGCGTACCCTTGACCTGGGCCTGCTGCAGGCTGGCGCGGGCGTGAAAGGTGAGTTCGAACAGCGCCTGAAAAACGTCATTGATGCGGTGCAGCAATCGCCTGTACCTGTCCTGCTTTTTATTGATGAAGCGCACACCATCATCGGCGCAGGTAACCAGGCGGGTGGAGCAGATGCTGCCAACCTGCTGAAACCCGCGTTGGCGCGTGGCGAACTGCGTACTATTGCGGCCACCACCTGGTCTGAATACAAACAATACTTCGAGCGCGACGCCGCGCTTGAGCGCCGTTTCCAGATGGTCAAAGTGGATGAGCCGGACGATGACACCGCCTGCCTGATGCTCCGTGGCCTGAAATCCCGCTATGCCGAACACCATAATGTGCATATTACCGACGATGCGGTGCGCGCGGCTGTTACGCTTTCCCGCCGCTATCTTACGGGCCGCCAGCTGCCGGACAAGGCAGTTGACCTGCTCGACACCGCCGCAGCGCGCGTCCGCATGAGCCTCGACACCGTGCCGGAACCGCTGACCTGCATTCGCTCGCAGATTACCTCTCTTGAAATGGAGAAGCAGGCGCTGCTGGAAGATATTGCTGTCGGTAATAAGAACCATGGTGAACGCCTGACCGTCATTGAACAGGAAGAGAACGATCTTATTGTTGCTCTCGACGAGCTTGAAACCCAGTACGGTCAGGAGATGAAACTCACCGGGCAGCTACGCGAAAGCCGTCGGGATATTTCACGCCAGCGTGAGACTCACAGGCTGCAACAGGAGCTTAACGAGATGCAGCACAGCAACCCGCTGCTCTCCCTGGATGTGGATGTCCGCACCGTTGCCAACGTGATTGCCGACTGGACAGGCGTGCCGTTGTCATCACTGATGAAGGACGAGCAGACCGAACTGCTGACTCTGGAAAATGAAATCGGTAAACGTGTGGTTGGGCAGGGTGTGGCGCTTGAGGCTATCGCCCGGCGCCTTCGTGCGGCAAAAACGGGCCTTACGTCCGAGAACGGTCCGCAGGGCGTATTCCTGCTGGTAGGGCCGAGCGGCGTGGGGAAAACCGAAACAGCGCTTGCGCTGGCCGATGTCATGTACGGCGGCGAGAAGTCACTCATTACGATTAACCTCTCTGAATACCAGGAGCCGCACACGGTTTCCCAGCTGAAAGGGTCACCTCCGGGCTACGTCGGCTACGGCCAGGGCGGGATCCTCACCGAAGCGGTGCGTAAGCGACCGTACAGCGTGGTGCTGCTGGATGAAGTGGAAAAGGCGCACCGCGACGTGATGAACCTCTTCTATCAGGTTTTCGACCGCGGATTTATGCGCGACGGCGAAGGGCGCGAAATCGACTTTCGCAATACCGTCATCCTGATGACTTCCAATCTCGGAAGCGACCACCTGATGCAGCTGCTGGATGAAAACCCGGAAGCCACCGAAGCAGACCTACACGAACGGCTGCGTCCGATCCTGCGTGATCACTTCCAGCCCGCGCTGCTGGCCCGCTTCCAGACCGTGATTTACCGTCCTCTGGCGGAAGCGGCTATGCGCACCATCGTTGAGATGAAACTCGCACAGGTCAGCAAGCGACTGAACCGTCACTACGGTCTGACCACGCAGATAGATGAGAGCCTGTATGACGCTCTCACTTCTGCCTGCCTGCTGCCGGATACGGGGGCGCGTAACGTTGACAGTCTGCTGAATCAACAAATTCTGCCGGTGCTGAGTCAGCAATTGCTCACCCACATGGCCGCAAAACAGAAACCAGCATCGTTACGCCTTGGCTGGGACGATGAAGAAGGGATCGGACTGGAATTTGACTGGAATCAGGGGGTAACGTATGAGCACTAATCCTCCGATCAGATACAGCCACAACCACCACCTGCTCGTGGTGAAAGGCTGTGATGCCGAACCCGATGTGCTGGCTTTTGTTGGCGACGAAGCCCTGAGCCGACCATTCAGCTACCGTGTTGAGTTCACCAGCCGCGACCACGGCATCAGCAAAGAGATGATGCTGATGAAGCCCGGCTCGCTGACGCTGCAGGCCCTGGTTGACCAGGGTTACGGCATCAAAATCCAGCAGCCGCTGCGGGTGATTCAGGGGGTGGTGACCGGTTTTGAACGCCTGGGCACCTCAAAAGATGAAACCCATTACGCCCTGACGCTCCGGCCCCGTCTGGCGCTGCTTGACCGTTCGCACCAGAACGCCATTTACCAGGACATGACGGTCCCGCAAATTGTGGAAAAAATCCTGCGCGAGCGTCACGGCATGCGCGGTCAGGATTTTCTGTTCTCGCTCATAAAAGAGTATCCGCGCCGTGAGCAGGTGATGCAGTACGGCGAGGACGATCTGCACTTCATCACCCGCCTGCTGGGCGAAGTGGGCATCTGGTTTCGCTTCACCACCGACACGCGCCTGAACATCGACGTGGTGGAGTTTTACGACAGCCAGCAGGGGTACGAGAAAGGCCTGACGCTGCCGTCGGTGCCGCCGTCCGGCCAGCATTCACAGGGTGTGGACTCGGTGTGGGGAATGGAAAGCCATCACAGCGTGGTGCAGAAGCAGGTCAGCACCCGCGACTACAACTACCGTCAGGCCACAGAGGATATGAATACTCTGGTTGACGCCACCCGGGGGGACGCGACCACGTACGGGGAAGCGTACCACTATGCCGACAATTATCTGACGCCGGGCAGCGCGTATGACCTCAATCCGGCGCCCGAGTCCGGTGCGTTTTATGCCCGCATCCGGCATGAGCGTTACCTGAATGGCCAGACGCAGACCCGGGGTGTCACCAGTTGCCCGACCCTTTCTCCGGGTCAGGTGCTCAAAGTCACCGGCGGATATGAAGTGACTGACGTGTTTGCTCAGGGTGTGGTCATCACCGCGATGCACAGCCATGCGCGCCGTGATGAAGACTTTGGCGTCAACTTCAACGGCATCCCGGACAGCACCGATTTTGGTTTCCGCCCGGAACCTGGCTCACGCCCGGTGATGGCCGGGACGCTGCCGGCCCGCGTCACCAGCACCACCGAAAATGACACCTATGGCCACATCGATAAGGACGGTCGTTACCGCGTCAATATGCTGTTTGACCGTGATAGCTGGGAAACCGGGTTCGAGAGCCTGTGGGTCCGCCAGTCCCGCCCGTATGCAGGTGACACTTACGGCCTGCACCTGCCGCTGCTGGCGGGCACCGAAGTGGCGATTGGCTTTGAAGACGGCAACCCGGACAGGCCGTACATCTCCGGCGTGCTGCACGACTCGGCCCACGGCGACCACGTCACCATCCGCAACTACAAACGTAACGTCCTGCGCACCCCGGCGAACAACAAAATCCGCCTCGACGACGAGCGCGGGAAGGAGCATATCAAGGTTAGCACCGAGTACGGCGGCAAGAGCCAGCTCAATCTCGGGCATCTGGTGGATGCTGAAAAGCAGCAGCGCGGGGAGGGCTTTGAGCTCAGGACGGACAGCTGGGGCGCCATCCGGGCGCAGAAAGGGATGTTCATCAGCGCTGATGGCCAGACTAAAGCACAGGGTCAGGTGCTGGAGATGCAGCCAGCGGTCAGCAATCTGGGTGATGCCCGGGAGCAGATGACGTCCCTCTCCGATGATGCGCAGAAGGCGACCGCGAACCCGGCCGATCTGCAGGCGCAAATCAAACTGCTGGAACAGCAGCTGACAGACCTCAAAAAATCAGTGCTGCTGGTCAGCGCGCCGGATGGAATGGCGCTGACCAGCGGACAACATCTGCAGGTATCAGCCGGGCAGAACCTGATAGCCACTGCCGGTAAAAATGCCGACGTCAGCGTGGTGAAAAATCTGTTCGTCGGGGTGGGTAATGCCCTGAGCGTGTTTGTTCGCAAGATGGGGATCAAGCTCATCGCGAACCAGGGGCCGGTGCAGGTACAGGCGCAGAACGACCTGATGGAATTGCTGGCACGTAAAGAAATCAGCATTGTTAGCACGGAGGATGAAATCCATCTTACTGCGAAGAAAAAAGTCACGATCAACGGGGGCGGAAGTTATATCACGCTTGATGCCAATGGCATTGAGTCTGCCACTCAGGGGGAGTACCGGACCAAAGCCGGGCATTACGGGCGAAAAGATAGGGCCAATGAGCCAAAAGACTTCCCGAATGTGGCACCTGAAACGACCGAACCTTCCAGTAACTTCAGCTTTTCCTGACAAGGAGTCAACACATGATTATCAGTCCTCCGTTTCTGAGAGATAAAGAGGCGACTCAGTCTGACGCAGACTGGATTGAAGCGATGATGCCTGTCAATGCTCGCCGGGGATATCCTCTCAATGCATCAGAGTCCTGGCATGGGGGCATCCATATATCACATACGGATTCAGGCACAACGTCGGAGAAGGTGAGGGCAATTGCTGAGGGAACAGTGGTGTCGTTCCGCAAGCCCTCTCCGCCAGAAAAAAGAGACCAGTTCCCGCTGAAGTATGCCCCTATAAGGGGAACGGATGATGGCTATGTTTTATTGAAACATGAGACAGAAATAGGTTCCGGAGAGGACGGTAAGGTAGTATTTTACTCTCTGTATATGCATCTGAAGTTTCTGGAAGCTGAGATAAAAGCTGACGCCAAAATTTACCGGAAAGACCCGCTTGGCTCTTGCGGAATGACTGATGGCCAGAATGAATTTCACTTCCAGGTTTTCTGCGATGATGACAACATCAGTAAACTGACGGGACGAAAAACGAAGGAACTGGATATTTCGAAAGATGGTCGCACTGATGCTGTTTACGGTGATATCCATTTTTATCTGCCAGCAGGAACAACGTTTTACGACAAAGCACCCGCAAATAACAGTACTTCCCTGGCCGGGCTTTCTGAGCTGTATACCAGTAGTGCACCTCTGTATGTCAGCATGAGTCTGGCACAAGGCAACTGTACGATCGTGACCCGACAGAAGAATACGCAGACTGACGGGAAGTATGATCTGCTGGGCGAGCCGCTGGTTAACGCCGATGGTGAAGATTATGAATACAATCTTTATAAAACCGCTATGCGGAATTATAAGGAGAGCCCCAGTGCCGGATATGAGTTGCTTCGTTTTGGCCGGGTTATCAATACGGAAAATGAAACGCTGGTGCCAGCAGATGCGCCATTATGGATGACAGTCAGGTATCCAGGTGGAACAGGGGTGGTAAATCTTGCCGCTCCCGATATCAAAAAGTTTAGCGATGCAGATTTCCCACACTGGACAGGATGGCTGCTGGTTGATGATGACAACGATATACACAGTCAGTGTAATTCGGCGATCATAAGAAAGTTGCAGGAAGAAGGCAGTTACGGAACTCAAAGCAACAGGCTTATCTGCTGTTTACCATTCGAGTGGGAAAAAAGCACAATAGATGCCAGGTATAAATGGTTGATGACCGGCCTGCCCTGGGAGCAGTGTACGCCGGAAAAAACGGCCATATGGACGGTCCCGGGGACGCAGGAAAAAAAGGACCGCGTTCTGATGAATGAGGAGGATTATGGCAAGTTCAAACAGCACGCAGAAGCGCTGTGTTTTGATGCCGGAGCGTTTAGTTCTGGTCGATTATGGCACTTTCACCCTGTTGAATTTATCAGTCTTTTCCGGAAATGTAATTGGCTAAGTGAACAGGACTTTATTAGAACGATCAGAAAAACCGTAAAAAATGAGTCTTCTTTAAGAGAAGAAGGGCGGTTGACGGAAAAAACAGTAATTGAACACCTGAATCAAAAGAAAGAAAAATCAACAGGGGTAATTATTCGGCCATCAGAAATGAGAAAAAGCTTAGCATTGACAATGAGAAATTTTGGTGTAAATAGCACAATTAGATTGGCTCACTTTTTATCACAAATATATTGCGAAACGGGTCGGGTTAGCGAATGTGAAGAAAAAGGGAAAGACTCATACTTTGATAAGTATGAACCTGAATTTGATGCAAAACATTATAATAAAAACGAACTTGCGAAAAAGCTTGGTAACGATCAAATTGGAGATGGCATTAGATTTAAAGGCCGTGGAATTATACAGCTAACAGGCAGGACTAATTATAGGGTGTATGGTGAATACAAAGGCAGTAGCGAGAAGTTCATAAGTTCAGCAGGTGCAGAAACTTTAATTTCGTCATCCTATTATTGCTGTGATGCCGGTGGATTCTATTGGATTCAGAAGCAAAGAATGAAGGTGCAAAATAAGAAATTAGTTAACTGGGGCCCATTGAGCATACATTACTGGGCCGACCAAGGGACTACTTATGCAGAAGTTAAGGCAGTAACTAAGTGTGTGAATGGCGGGAGTAATGGACTAGATGGTAGCCGATGGCCTTGTTTTGAACACGCATTTTACGCTTTAAATGATAGTGTTTCTCCAAATGATAATGTTAAATTTTTAGGTTGAAGGTGCATATATGAAAATTAAAATCATGGCTGCCATTCTTGCAATGGGAGTCGTTGCAAGTACTTATGCAAAAAATATTGATTATTGTAAGACGATAACGTTTGACACTGGAGGCTTTAATTATTCTGCTATTATGCAAGCGTCTTCTGATTCCGAATGTCGTGATAAGCCCGTTCCAATTCAATACAAAGGAATAAAAGATACATTCATCCTTACATCAGAGGCAAACCCAACTGGCGGAGCAAGCTATCTGACATGGGATGAATCAACTAAAACGTATGGATATGATAAGGATGAATTAAAGAACACAATTCATGATATTGTGAAACAGGGTGGGAGTGATAAGTATATTGAAGCATTGAATCCGATTGTGAAAATAAAATTCACTCCAAAGGATAACGGGGGGGTGGTTGTATCTGATATTATCTTCGAGGATGAAAACAACAAACCAATCAGCATCGTCAGGGATATATATTTTTACTCACAAGATAACTATGCTGCAGTGTATAGCTCTACTCCAATAAAATACACTCAGAAGAATAAGATCTTTTTTATAGATGAAGTTGAATCACTTTTTGAGACAATGAATATAAATTGGTAAAGTTTTGGGTTTGTTGATGATAAAACACCTAAAAGCTAATGATGCTGTAATAACATATACCAAAAAAAACAGTTGAAGTACAAAAAGGTCGTAGTACTGTAAAAATCACTGTTGATTACACCAGGCAGTGCAAGTGAGATGGCGGTTAATTATGAATAATACAATTTTACTGTCGGGTTTTGTTAGTGCCATTAATTTTTTCATTGGGTGCGTCTGCGAATGATGTAGATGTATTATCGGCAGTTAAAAGCTATACCATCAAGGATGGAGAACCTTACGGTCTATCACAAGTATATCAAATTGATGCACCTGACACCGGTTTCCCTCCTTATTATATTTTCCAGAAGTTAGGTAAAGGGAACGCATACCCATTTGTTTTTAATCGCGAAGGACTACCCATTCAAGTTTTGTTTCTGAGATAAATGGGTACTATAACCCTCCGCCTGGAGGCTATCTTGATTATCTTAATGGACGACTTGGAAATATTGAGCCTGGAGATGGTCCGAAATTTAGAGGCCGGGGGATGAAACAGCTTACAGGCCGCGAAAACTACAGTAAATACTGGGGTTATAGGGGATGGATTGACTTAGAAAAATACCCTATGAACTACAAAGGATTTATAAATGGATGGTGGAGACCTGTTAATTTGAGCAAAGCTCCTGCCATTGATGACCCACAGCTTCTATCCATTTCCCCATACAACTGTATTGACGCTGGTGCTTGGTACTGGATTGCCGGTGCTCGCACCGCTGGTTTTCGTCCAATAAATGCAAAAATTGTGGAGTTGGATGTTCACATGAACACTCTAAGGTTGTAACCAAAGCTATTAATGGCGCGTATACTGACGAAGAACGCCGATGGAAAGAAACAGCTAGAATCTCTCATATTTTGATGGACTAACAAATGAATCTTATTATTTCAACAATTGCAGTTTTTTTATTTCGTTTAATGCATATGCATCAGGTGTTACATTAAATGGAACTGACTCAATAACCGTTGACATTAACAATCATACAAAGACTCTTAAGTTTGATACTGTTATCAATGGCTATAGTGTTAAATGTAGCGGTGATAAAATAATTCTCTGGTGTAAGCCGAAAATAATTAATGAGGGCAATCCCCAGGATACAAATGTGATTCTTGTTGATTTGGATAACAGATATAAAAAGATTGAAAAGAGTGTAAGCGAAGGTGTTTTTAGCGTTGATTTTTTAAAAGGAAAGGATGTCGCTTATATCGCAACCAATCAGGGTTTGTTTTTTAATCTTACAAATGGAAATTTGAAGTCAGTTGGGTCGGAATTTGATTCTACAGATGATAATAACTTTGAAACTTGCAATAAAAATCGCTCGTGGGAATTTAATAGATACCCTTGATATTAATATTGGCAATGTATTGGAAAAGATAGTGGTGATTGTGCTATCAAGAAGTTAGTATAAGGTTTTAACTATTATCGTTAATCCTTATTATATTATTCTCTTTCTATTATCTGAAAAAAGCCAATGTATAACATAAATATTTGAACAATTTCCTGATTGATTAACTAGCACTTACAATCCATAACTGTCTGAGTTGAAGTGTTTTTAATAGTCTCCATAGGGAGGGGTATGAATTTTAAAAAATTAATCTTACTTTCGTTCTTGATTATTTCTTTGCCAACTTATTCAGCAAGCAAGTTGAAAAAATCATGTGGAGTACTGATCAACTCGGGAGGTGATACATTTTTATTTTACGATAAGAGTGGTGTCAAAGAATTTGAAACGAAAAAGAAAGACCAGCGGTTAATTTCGAAAAAATATTCATGTGCATGTATGTCTTATAAATCTGAGAGTAAAGAATACATTCGTGGGATAACAAAAATTGAATTTGTAAATGAGAAAGTGTGTTCAAGGCAGAAAGAAATAGGTAGAACTTATGTTTCAGAAATTGATAGAACTGGTCAAGGTATACCTCCAGGAAATATAGATAGTGATAAAGGCAATAAATTATACTTGGGTTATGATAATACACCACGTTTAGAAAATAAATTTTTCTTCTATAAAGGAGATGTAACCACTATTTATACATTTGAAAAGTATGGCTTCACATTTGCTAAATTTGGAGTGTGCTCGCTTGATGGTAAGACTATGAAATGCCGAAGATACTATGAATCAGGTATTGAAAAAGGCCGTCTTAGTGAAGAGGTTAATTATGCTTATGTAAAAGGGAATTATGTCGAGGAAGGTCTTCATGTTCTTTATGATCAAAATGGTGATGTTGCATTTATTGAGATTAAAAATAGAGATTATAAAAAAGATAAGGTGCTCTTTGATAGATGCCCTGAGAGAACCAAACGATCTTTCTATTTTAGTTAGTTTTTTAGAAATTTTGAAGTATGAGAGTATAAATGCCGTATTCACTGAAACATCCTCCTGAATGTTATCCCCGGCAAGTTCCACCTAAAATATCCCGTTGGCTTGCCGTATTGGTTGCGATGCTGGTCATCAGCGTGCTTCTTATGCGGATATTCGGACGATACATCGATAACAGTCACTTCTGGATGTTGGCCATTGGCACACCATTAGTTGCGTGGATTGTGTGTTTCACTATTCGCATGTGGGCCTGGTCTTTACAGGACAGTAAAGCGAATGGTTTTGACCGGCGTCGGGAGCAATGGATCTTGAGTGAGACCCGTAGGGCTCGTCGTGCGCTTCAGGTGTTGAATACGACATTTATTACAGCCCATCAGGAAGACCAACAGCGTTCTGTCGCTGATGATATGCTCAATAATCACAGCATTATCATTTCGCAGTCGGACTGGAAAGGCGAAAAAAGCAGGAGGCTGAGCCGTATTACGGCAGAACCAGAAGATACTCCTGGAATGGTTATCTCACGTTTGTTCTCTGAGCTTATTGCCGATCTTCCAGTTCACCAGTTTCCTGAGAACGTTTCGCTTGTTGTCATCCTCGATGTCTCGTCATCTCTGCCACTCCCTGCTATCAGAAATATCTGGCAGGAAGCCTGGCAGGAGAGTGGCATAACCTGCGCACTTGAGTACACAGACAGCAATGGGCCGGGGGTAGTCAACCACTGGCTGGATCACCGCATTAAAGATGATGCGATGTTATTGATTGTTGGTCTCCAGATTGATCCGGCTGTTTCAAATAATACTGCTGAAACAGCCGTTGCTTTGCTTCTTGGCAACCGCCTGACCCAGGAGGCACTCGAACCTCTCGCGCTGCTGCACCGGCCAGATGCTGCTACAACCGGTGAGCTGAGGGAGGGGATGAACATGGCCGCCTATAACGTCCCGCTCAAAGAAAACATCGTGAAAAATTTATGGCTTGCCGGGCTGACAGGTGAGCAGCGTGCAGAAGTTATTGAGTGCCAGAATGCGCACCCTGCGCAGTCTGTAGAGGACGAAGCCGTCATTTCGCTCGATACATCTATGGGACATGCCGGTGCCGCGGCCCCCTGGCTGGCTATCGCTGCCGCCACAGAAATCGCCCGACAAACTCAGTTACCACAGATGATTATCTGCGGTGATACCACACAGAATGTGCTGTGGAGCACGCTCATTACCCCGATTGCTTCCCGACAGGAGATGGATCCGTGAAGCTACCTTTAGCACCGAAGACTACGGAAGGCCGCTATCTTGCTGTCGCATTGATTTTCTTTTTTCTGTTAGCCGTTATGACGTTCATGGTCTGGAAGCATCCGGATATAGCCGGGATTGAAGACGGAAGTCAGCAGCAAATTTACTGGCTTATCGCCGGCGGATGTATTTCAGGCTGTGCCCTTATCGTATCCTTAGTTCTCCTGGCAGCGGTACGCAGTGCCGGTAAGCAAGAGTTTAATGCGCTTGTCGACAACACCAACGGTGATGATGAGAAAAAGAAACGGGAAAGTGAAAAAGCGCCTGTTCACCCTGCAGTGGCAATGTGTAACAAGATTCGGGGACATCTTCGCTCCCGTGTTGGCCTATACTGGCGTCGTAAAACCCGTCTGTTGTTAATCACAGGGGATGAGGCGGCAATCGAACAGCTGGTACCTGGCCTGCAGGAAAACCAGTGGCTTGAAGGTAACCGTACCGTTCTGATTAACGGTGGCAGTCTGACTGCTGAACCGGATAAGGAGAAATACGCCGCGCTGCGTAAACTGCGTCGCGGTCGTCCTCTGGACGGAATAATTCGCGTCATACCGCAGTCGCTTAACCTCACCCCTCAGATTAGCGATAGCGATTTACGTGGACTGGAAAAAATCAGCGATCTGCTGCGTTATTCCGCGCCGGTCTGGCTGTGGAAGCTGTGTGACAGCAAATGGCCGCAGGAGAAACGCACTGAACAGGCGGTAGGGGCCATTTTCCCGCTGCGTGCCATTGCAGATGATATTACCCGTCAGCTTGAACTGATGCTGCCTGCATTGCGGACGCAGGGTGTGAGTCAGGTCATTGAGAACAATGACCACGACTTCCTGCTGCGCCTGAGCCAGCATCTCCAAGACGGCGGTCTTGTCCGCTGGAATCAACAACTGGTTCCATGGTTGGCTGCCTCCCAGCAGCGTGTTCCGCTGCGAGGTCTGATGTTCAGCCTGCCGGACAGTCAACCTATTCATACTTCTGAGAGAACAGCCAGCGCTGAGAAGTATGTCCCCGAATCTCAGCGTCACGCGTTGACCCTGCCAGCAACCTGGCAGAGTATTATTGAAGACTGCACCCGAATACGTGGCCGCCGCGTCGGTATGGCCTGGGAGCAGACGCTTGCATGGACATTGATGGCCATCATTGGTGTCTGGGGGGCAGGGACGCTGCTGTCATTTGCGGTGAATCGCCAGCACATTGTCTCCGTCGCTGAGCAGGCTCATGCCCTGGTCGAGCATCCTTCCGTATCCGACTATCAACTGACGGCACTGCATGAACTGCGAAATGACGCCGGCCGCCTGCTGCACAATATTCAGGATGGCACGCCCTGGTATCAGCGCTTTGGGCTTGATCATAATCAGCAGTTGCTCAACGCAATGCTGCCCTGGTACGGCGTGGCGAATGACCGGCTAATACGCGACCCGGCAAATGCTGCCCTGGCGCAAAAGCTTACCGCCCTGATCAACTCAGCGCCAAACAGCGACCAGCGTGCTCAGCTGGCGAAACCGGGTTATGACCAGCTTAAAGCCTGGCTGATGATGGCTCGTCCGGATAAAGTCGACGGCGCGTTTTATGCACAAGCTATGAAAACCGTGCAGCCAACGCGTATGGGGATCTCCACCGGCTTATGGCAAAGCCTGTCACCGGATTTATGGACCTTCTATATCTCTGAACTGCCAAAGCAGCCACAGTGGAAAATCACACCGGATGCACAGCTGGTTAGCCAGAGCCGCCAGGTGCTGTTGCAGCAGATTGGCCGCCGCAATGCAGAAAGCACGCGGTATGAGAACATGCTCAAATCGGTGCGCCGTAACTATGCCGATGTGTCCCTCGAAGACATCACCAGCGGTACCGATGCGCGGCGACTGTTCACCACCGATGAAGTGGTGTCGGGCATGTTCACTCGCCAGGCCTGGGAAGGGGGCATTCAGCAGGCTATCGAAAAGGCCGCAAACTCGCGACGGGATGAAATTGACTGGGTGCTGAGCGATTCCCGTAAAGCCGTATCGGCGGATATGTCGCCTGAAGCGCTCAAAGCACGCCTGACTGAGCGTTACTTCACTGACTTTGCCGGCAGCTGGCTGAACTTCCTTAACAGTCTGCGCTGGAATCCTGCGAACAATATTGCCGATGTGACCGACCAGTTGACGCTAATGAGTGATGTCCGCCAATCTCCACTGATTGCCCTGATGAACACCCTCGCCTGGCAGGGACAGACCGGCCAACAAAGCGAAGGCCTTTCGGACTCCATTATCAAATCGGCAAAAGATCTGGTTGGTGGAAAAGACAAACCCGCAATTGACCAGTCGGGGACAGGTCTACAGGGGCCGCTGGATGAAACTTTCGGTCCGCTGCTTCAGCTCCTGGGTAAAAATACGGGCAGCAACGTCATGTCGGCTGATAACTCTCTGAGTCTGCAGACCTATCTGACCCGTATCACTCGCGTGCGTCTTCGCCTGCAGCAGGTGGCCAGCGCCTCAGATCCGCAGGAGATGATGCAAACCCTGGCGCAGACCGTATTTCAAGGAAAAAGCGTTGACCTGACCGACACCCAGCAATATGGCAGTCTGATTTCGGCAAGCCTTGGTGAAGAGTGGAGTGGTTTTGGCAGCACCATGTTTGTGCAGCCGCTGACTCAGGCCTGGGAGACCGTGCTCCAGCCGTCGGCGGCGAGCCTGAATGACAAATGGACCCGCTCCGTGGTGGCGAACTGGCGCACCGCATTTGAAGGGCGCTTCCCGTTCGCAGCGAGCAAGAGTGACGCCTCCTTGCCGATGCTGGCAGAGTTCATCCGTAAAGACAGTGGTCGCATAGATCGATTCCTGACCACAGAACTCAGTGGGGTGCTTCACAAAGAAGGCAGCCAGTGGGTACCGGATAAGGTCAACAGCCAGGGGCTGAGCTTTAACCCGGCTTTCCTGCGGGCCATTAACCAGCTGAGCGAACTTTCAGACATTCTGTTTACCGATGGCAGTCAGGGCATCAGCTTCGAGCTGCAGGCACGCCCGGCATCGCAGGTTGTAGAAACTCAACTGACCATTGATGGACAAAAGCTGCACTACTTTAACCAGATGGCTGACTGGCAATCCTTCCGCTGGCCGGGAGACACTTATAAACCAGGGACGATGCTGACATGGACCTCGGTTAATGCAGGTGCGCGTCTTTTCGGGGACTACCGCGGGACCTGGGGCTTTATTCGCTGGCTGGATCAGGGCAAGCGCCAGCAGCTTGACCGCAGTCAGTGGATGGTGAGTTACACCGCCCCGGATGGTCGTATCCTGCAGTGGGTACTGCGTTCACAGTTGGGGAGAGGGCCACTGGCATTACTGGAACTGCGCGGCTTCACGCTACCGGATCAGATTTTCAGCGTTGACAGCGCGGCCACGGCTCAGGCGCTGATGGCCAATACGGAAATCAGTGACATGGATGGAATCGAATAATGAGCACTTTGCAGAATCTGATTGCCGCCTGTCAGGCGGATGAAATTGAGCTGCGGCAGCAGGCGCAGGCGCGAACGGAACGCTGGCATCCCTGGCTTGCTCCTGTCAGCGATACCAGCCCTGCTGGGGAGGAACCGGGATATGACGATGATTTTCAGCGTATCAGAGAGGAGGTTAATAAACTCTCGGGCATCGATACCGGGTTGATTTGTACGCTTGCCGAAAAACTGCTGACCACTACCGCCAAAGATATCCGTATTGCGACCTATTATTGCTGGGCCCGTCTGCACCAGGACGGTGAGGCTGGCTTTGGCGAAGGGCTTGAACTGCTGGCGGGATTACTGCAGCGCTACGGAGTGCAGCTTCATCCGCAGCGGGAACGAAGCCGTAAACCGGCGCTGGAGTGGCTCGCAGGCTCTCGTCTGCTTGATAGTCTGTCCCTGTGGCCTGAAGTGGTACGCGACGATGCTATGCGTACAGTCGGTGCGCTGTTGCTCATCCGCAGCAGTCTTGAGGCTGAGCCAGAAGCGTCGCGGCCGGATTTGAATGCGCTCTTCAGCGCACTGGAATCCCGCCTGATGAAGGCTGGTGGCGTGGATGCTTTGGTTCCACAGAACGCCAGCAACACCCCTCAGTCACAGACCTCTGCACACACGACAGAGCATGACGCGCCAGTCCTGAGCCGCATCACGTCTGGTCAGGATTTGTTGAGTCAGGCCCGTACTCTGGCGGGGTATTTGCGTGAACAACCCGATGGATGGCTTCCCGCACACCGTCTGATGAAAAGCCTGCGTCACGACACGCTGACAGCGATCCCTGCACCGGATGCCGAGGGGAAAACGCGCATTGAACCGCCGCGGGCTGATCAAAGGGCCATGCTCAAACGATTATATCTGCAGCAGAGCTGGCTGGAGATACTGGAACAGGCGGACAGCACCTTCTCACGTGGTGCTAATCACCTCTGGCTGGATTTGCAGTGGTATATCCACCAGGCTCTGGTTAGATTGGGTCAGGATGTGCTGGCCGACATCATCATCGCCGACCTGAGAGGGCTGCTGCGACGCCTCACCGGACTTGAAACCCTGACCTTTAATGACGGAACGCCGTTTGCTGATGAGGTCACGCTCAACTGGATAAATCAAAGTGTGCTGGACGATATGTCCAACTGGCGTGATGAGCCGGTCAGTGCTGTCAGTGAGATGGGCAACGATATTCTGGCCCTTGAGCCGGAAGCGCTCGAGAAAGCGGATTCGGATGGCCTGGATGCCGCACTCCACTGGCTTCAGACACGTCCGAGGACGGACTCCACGAAAGACAAATGGTTGCTGCGCCTGCTGATGGCACGCGTGGCGGAACTGAAGGGTAAAAATGAACTGGCCCTGCATCTGCTGGGTGAACTTGACGGTGCAGCTCAATCAATCACCCTCACGCAGTGGACGCCAGCGCTGTTGTTTGAAGTCAAATCGCGCCGCCTCCGGTTGCTGCGCATGAAAGCCACACGCAGTGAAACCGATAAATCACGGCTTCAGCCTGAGATGGATTTGCTTCTGTCCGGTCTGATTGCGCTCGATCCAGCCAGCAGTGCAGTGCTTTGCTGATAACCTGGACTGAATTCATCTAAAGGGAAAAATATGGCAGCAGAAGGCTTTTACCTGGTGCAGGGCGATAAAACGACCTGCGGCGGGAGGATCACCACGGGCGCAGAGGATCACACGTTGTTTGATAAACCTGTAGCCCGGGAGCAGGACAGTGTGACCTGCGGTAAACATGCCGGACTTTACAGGATAGCCGGCGGCATTGATAACGACACCATCCATGGCAGGCGTATGGCTGGCACCCTCGACAGCTACAGTACCTGCCCCTGTAAGGCAAAGTTTATTCCGTCGATGATGGATGATACATACGAGAAGAGTAGTGGAGCTTCCACTGCAGAACCAGCAGCAGGATTTGCAGCTTCTGTGCAAACTTCGCCAGAATTGCCGAGTTATCTGACCGGTAAGCAAAAGCCAACTGGATTTGTATCTGATTATCCAGTTTTACGGAATACTCATGATTTTCCTGATGGTAATTTGAGGGCTATGCTAAGGCAAAGTAATCAGGATGTGATGCTGCTCACTCTTCCAGAAGCTTTCGAAATATTGTCCTCGTGGGGGGCATGGAAACACGGATGGGTAGCAATAACAGAAAGTACCCCCGGACAAATAGTTGTGAATTATGGAACAAATATCAAGGATGTTGTGACTGCATCTATGTTGATCAACCAATTGGGAAGCTTCAGCATAAAAGCAACAACATATGTAAACCGCAACGGTACAGAACTCATAAAAATAAGTGGTTATCCTGGTGTAAGGAAGATATTAAATGCACCTGTGTTTGCGGCTAAAAATCCAAAGATTGTTGATTTGGGAATTGGTAAATATGGGTTTGCAAAATCTGTTGTTGAAGGAGCACGGCTGACATTTTATGTTGCAGCCGCTTACAGGACTCTTGATTTCATTTTAAATGATGAGAGATCTTTAGCTGAATTCATAGGGGCTCTGGCTACTGATGTAATGAAAGTCGGCATTGTATCAGTAGTCACATTTGTTGTTGGAAGTGTCGTAGTAACCCCGTTGATTGCATTTAACCTTGTAATAGTCATTGGCGTTGGGTTTTTTGCTGCCTGGGGTTTAAATAAGCTGGACCAGAAGTTTGGTGTGACAGACAAAGTAGTTGAGTACATTGATGCGGCTCAACAAGAATTTGCTGAAAAAGCCAGGGAAATGGAAGATGGTTTTTGGGACTTAGGTGCTATGCTTGCAGAGCAAATGCTAATTAAAGGCAAGCAAATTATAGAGTCAGAAATTAGAGGGTTTTTGAGAAGCTCAATTAACGATATTACCAAGAGGATGTACTAACATATGACGAAAAAAATAAATGCTTTTTTTTCAATTCTTATATTGTTGGTTGTTTCTATACTGTCGTTTTATTTTTGGTTGAGTGAAGTCTTTGATTTACTCAAATTTCATGATGAAATTATTTTTTCGTGGATGTCATTAAGTCTTATATCAATACCAATGATATTTGCGTTTCCGTTATACTGGTTTTACCTTTCGCTCCGATATGAGCAAGAATACGCACTTAAAAAAATAAATAAAATTATGCCGCATTTCAAGTGCATGTGTGTGTTTGCTTTTGCTTTGTCATGTGCTATTTCGTTTGGCTATTTGTCAGCACTTAAAAGCAAAGATTACATTCTTTGCTCAGGAGTGCCATCAGGATGGACACCCGGAACGGCCAGCAAGTATGTGGTCGATAAAAAATTATGCTTCAGTTCGGGTAGGCAGCATGAAAGATAGAATTCGTGCATTTTTCACTATAGAGATCATTATTGGGTCGTGTACTCTAAGCTTTTACCTTGGAAAAGGAATGTTTAAAGAATAATCCAGCTTTGGTGATGAAGTTTTTTTTCATGGTTAACCGTTGCTTTGGTTGCGTTGCCTTTCGTGATGCTATTCCTACCGGCCTATTTTATTCTGGTTCTCTTCATGGGAAAAGAGTTTTCCTTCAAGAAGAAGGATTACTATGTCGTTTATTTAAAATGGGGTTGCATTGCTATTGTAATACTGGGTCTGTTGTACTTCATCCTCTATCCCAACGAGTTGATTAGCAGAGGTTAAGTACGCTGCAATGATATTCCATCGGGCTGGATGCCAGGCACAGCCACTTGTTATGTAAAAGAAATATTCTCCTAAAAACCATATTGATGAGCGACCATTTTATTTGAAGTCGCCTGTAGGTTTTTGAAATTCCCTTAATCGCTCATCACGCAGTAATTAACTAAACAGAAACTATTATGGACGATTTAACCCTGCGTTATTACGACGCTGAAATGCGATACCTGCTGGAAGCTGGCGAAGAGTTTGCCCGTGCTCACCCCGAGCAGGCGGCAATGCTCAACCTCGATAAAGCGGGCGCACGCGATCCGTACGTGGAGCGGCTTTTCGAGGGCTTTGCCTTCCTGATGGGGCGCCTTCGGGAGAAGCTTGATGACGACCTACCGGAACTGACCGAAGGGCTGGTCAGCCTGCTGTGGCCGCATTACCTGCGCACCATTCCCTCGATGTCGGTGGTTGAGTTCACCCCTGACTGGCGTGAGATGAAAGAGCAGATGCGCATCGTCAAAGGCTTTGAGGTGAATTCTCGGCCTATTGGTGAAAAGGGCACACGCTGCCGGTACACCACAACTAAAGAGATCACCCTTCAGCCGCTGTCGCTGGAGCACGCCCACCTGTCGACTGATCCTGACGGACGTTCGGTCATCAGCCTGCGCTTTAACTGCAGCCACCTGGCCGACTGGAGCCGTGTCGATCTCAGCCAGATCCCGCTCTACTTCAACGCTGATGCACCGCTGGCCTGCGCCATGCATGAAGCCTTTACCATGAACACGACGCGCCTTTGGCTGCGAATGCCGGGTGACGTGGACAGAAGACCGCTCGACGGGTACTTCGCCGCGCTGGGATTTGGCGATGACGATGACCTGTGGCCGAAGGGCAGCAGCAGCTTTAGCGGCTATCAGCTGCTGCTGGAGTACTTCACCTTCCGTGAGAAATTCATGTTCACGGGGCTACGTGGGCTTGAGACTATGGCCTTTCCGGCTGAGCTCCCATGGTTTGAAATCGACGTGGTGCTGGCAGAACGCTGGGAGCATGATTTCAGCTTTACCGAAAAGCATCTGCGCCTGAACTGCGTGCCGGTAATTAACCTGTTCCCGCTGGAATCTGATCCGCTGACGCTCAACTCGCTGCAAACCGAGTACATGCTGCGCCCGATGCGCGTGCAGGATGGCCATACCGAGATATACGCGGTCGATTCGGTGATGTCATCGAGCCAGCATACCTACGTGCCGTTCTCAAGCTTCCGCCACAAAGGCGGAATGATGCGCCATGAAGCCCCGGAATATTACTACCACACCCGCGTGCGCCGCGGTCCGTCAGGGCTGCACAATACGTGGCTTATCCTGGGTAGCGAAGCGTTTGATAACCACACCGTCCCTGAAGATGAAAGCCTGTCGCTGACGCTCACGGGTACCAACGGCCAACTGCCGCGACGAGCGTTGCAAAGTACCGTGCTCGATACGGTAATGAAAACCACGTCAGCCAGTATCACCGTGCGCAACCTGTGTGCGCCAACGCTTCCCTGTTATCCACCGGCGCAGGACCGTTTCCACTGGCGCGTGCTGAGCCATCTCGGCAGCGGGTTCCTGTCGATGATGGATAACGCCGATGTGCTGCGCGGTACCCTTGCGCTGTATGAATGGACGGATAGCGAAATGAACCGCCGTCGTCTGGAAGCCATCATCGACGTGAAGCACAGTGAAACCGAGCGATTTGAGCAGGGTTACCTGGTGCGCGGCGTGCAGATTGAAGTAACGCTGGACAGCCACGGCTTTGCCGGACGCGGCGACATCTGCCTGTTCGGCGAGATGCTGAGCCGTTTCTTTGCGCTCTACACCGACATCTATCTGTTCAATCGCCTGATTATTATTCTGCAACCAACCGGAGAACGCCTGGAATGGGAAGAGAAGCACAATCGCCGCATTCCCGGCTGACACCGAGGCTTGAAGCCGACCTTCACCGCATTAACTTCTATCGGTTATGTCAGCTGCTGGAGAAACGCAATCTAGGAAGGCCGCTGATGGGATCGACCAGCCATCCCTCTGATGATCCGGTACGCTTTGCGCCGCATCCTGGGATGGGGTTCCCGGCCAGCGAACTGAAGGCTGTCGAATATGACGAAGAGGATGACAGCAAGCCCGCTGTTATTCGCACCACCTTTATGGGCCTGTACGGTGTCGATTCACCCTTACCGACGGCATATCTCAATGACATCACCCAGCGCCGGGAAGGGCATGAGGCGCTGCAGGGCTTTCTGGATATTTTCAGTCATCGCATCCTGACCCAGTTTTACCGCGTCTGGCGTAAATACTCTTATCCCGCCACGTTTGAGCCGGGCGGAACGGACAGCATTTCACAGTCGTTATTGGGTCTGGTTGGTCTTGGGATACCGGGCACGGCAAATCATATTGCCACGCCAGTGTCGCGCTTTCTGGCTCTGCTGGGGGTTCTGCAGCAGCCGGGCAAAACTCAGGAAGGGATGCAGGCACTGGTGAGCCTGCTGGCCCCTTATACGACGGTGCAGGTGCGTCCGTACTGTCTCCGGCCTGTAGAGATCGACAGGCCGCTGGGATTTTACGGTGACGAAGATTTTCTGCTTGATGGCAATACGCCGCTGGGTGACGAAGCGATGGATGCCGGCAGCCAATTGCTGATTGCTCTCGCGACGGACAACGAACAGGAAGCGCAGGGCTGGAAGCCGGATGGCCAGTTGTACCAGGACTTTCTGGTGATGCTGCGGGTTTATCTGGGCTGGCGGTTTAAGGCCAGAATGACCCTGACGACGTCGGTTCGACTGCTGGCCGTACCCCCGCTGGGTGAAAATCCTTTCTGGCTGGGAATGAACGGCGTGCTGGGCGCGGAAGGTGATAGCCATCCTGATGACATGCCTGCAACCTTTACGACAGAGCTGGGATATTACAGCGGGCTGGAGCCCGCAAAACCACAACAAGGAAACCGACGTGTTACGTACAAGTTTAACTAAGACCATGCGCTGGTTGATACCTCTAATAGCGCTCACTCTGACAGGTTGCGGAGTGACGCAAAGCGTCACCGACGGTACCAAATCGGCGTTTAATTCTGTGTTCTATAAAAAGATTAAAATCCTGCATCTGGATTTTACCGCCCGTGAAGCGCTGAACACCGACTCTCGCGAAAATAACTCGCTGTCAGAGCCTGTCGTGCTTCGGGTTTACCAGCTCAAAGACCGTAAAACTTTTGATAAGACGGTTTATCAGCAGTTGCTTCAGGATGATGCCAGCATTCTGAAAGACGATATGCTGGCCAGTCGTAATGTCGTGGTGAAGCCGGGCGGTGATGCGAGCCTTGATATGCCGATGGAAGAAGAGGCGCAGTTTGTCGCGGTAGTAGGGCTGTTCCGCCATCCGGACATGACCAACGACACCTGGAAGCAGGTTATCAAGCGCAGCGATCTGGAACCGGATAAACCGCGCATTCTGGAAGCTGGCGAGAACCATCTTACGCTGCAACCGTTTAAGGACGACTGATGCCCCAGGGACACAACACGCCTTCGCTGTATGAAATGCTAACCGGAAATTTTACCGGTGGTCTCGACCTTAATCAGGTCAGTGAGGAAAACCAGGTCATCCTTTCGGTGCTGGACAACATGCAGCGCGTTCTCAACTGTCGCGCCGGCACGCTGGCACATCTGCCTGATTATGGGCTGCCCGATATGACGAAAATCCTGCAGGGCATGCCGGGAACGGCCCATGAACTTATGGGCACATTATCTGCCGTCCTGCTTAAATATGAGCCGCGCCTGAAAAAGATAGACGTTGTTCTGCTGGAGCAGAACGTACCCGGCGAGCTGCGCTATGCCATTGACGCCGAACTCAAAGGGATTGGCCTGGTGCGGTACGGCACTGAGTTTATGCCCGAAGGACGGGTCCTGTTGCGGCATCTCAGACAACAGCAGTATCTCGACACAACAACCCGTATATAAGGTCAGATAACACCATGTCAGTAAAATCACAGTTCCTGAAGAAGCTTCAGGCACGGCAATCCGTTCCAGCTTCTCCTGGCAGTAAGAGTCAGGCTGATATAGCAGAGTTTCGCCTGCGAATGGATCAGCTTCAGACGCAGATGGATGAGTGGCTGACAGGTACCGGACTGAATGTAGAGACACTGACGACATCAGTCCCGGACCTGCTGGTGGAGGGAGGGGCTTTCGAGATTTCCGGTATCGTTCTGCGTTATGACAACCGGGCGGTCAACTTTATGCCGCTCTTTCTTTATGGGCAGGGCGTAGCTGGTTGTGTCGAGGTGACTTTCTGCTCGAGGGAAAGCGTGATTTCTCAAGGACGTCTGTTCATGCGGGTGGGGTGTGTGAGTAACTGGACTTATGCTCCTCCTGAAATGTCATCTCAATCAGGGCAACTATTTGATGAAGGTATTTTTTTCGGTCTGATTTTAGCGCTGTTGCCATAGCGTTAATATTCATTCTCTTTATTAGTCATTGCGAATTGACCCGAGAAATGTTCATGGAAGCAATAATGAAAAAACTACGCCTCTTTCTTATGTTCTGTGTCCTTTTTACCTTGCAGGCTGAGGCCGCACGAGGAAGACAGCCCTGTTCAGGTTCAAAAGGAGGGATTGCACATTGCACCACGGATGGTCGTTTTGTCTGTAACGACGGCAGCTTTAGCCAGTCGAAGCGATTCTGTTCCGGCTACGGGAACGCCGTAACTCACCAGCAGGAAAATTTTTCCGCTCCTACAAGTAAAACACGGGCTAAAAAGGTGAAAACCCCGAAAAAGCAGGAGCAGCAATACCTGATAGAAAGTGAAGAGCCAGTCAATACGCAACCCCGTCAGCCCACATGCGCTCCTCTTTATATGGCAAACAAGCCTGGTTTCACCCATTTACCGATTTGTTCAGGGAATCAGTATTAATCCTTGTGGAAGAGGTAAGAGGTTCCTTTTCCACTATGCGGATTGAATGAACTGGATTGCAAAAAGAAAGGAAATTAAAAATGGCACGAAGAAAAAAGGATAACAATGCTGCGGGAATTATTCTGGTTATTATTGGCGTAATTATCTGGGGTGTTTATGTCGCGGTAAGAGCATTAATTAATCTTAATGAGCGATTTATTGAATCAGTATCGAATCCGGTCGGAATAATCGGTCTGTTCTTTGGTTTACTGATAGCTGTTGCGCTGATAATACGGGTTTTCATTTACCGGGGCTTCCAGAAGAAAACCGCGGAGCTTGAGCAGGCTATGTCGTACCTCATTCAGAAAGAGAAAGCCTTTGAAGAAACCGTCAGCACTGAAGTGGCTCGCGGCCTGTATCAGGAGAAGAAACAGCTTTCCGGTCAGTGGGATGACTTTCTCAATGCCAGAGATAGAGCCTCCCGTGCACTGCAGCGTATTGTGGATTCTGCGTATAAATTCAAAGTCAAAACCCTGCTTTCCGGCACCACGGTGAATAACTGGCAAAGCAAGTATGACCAGCTCAGGAAGGAGAGAGACGCTTACGCTGCAATCAGCGAGAAAATCACCTTTCTGGAACTTGAAGACAGCTCCGACTGGGATGGCGTAAAACAGCAGTTTCTGGATAAGGTTGCCCTGCTGGAAAAAGCGCAGGAAGAAAAAGAGTTTCAGGCAGAGCTCAAGCGTCAGATGCGGGAAGAAAAACAGCGTCAGGACGAACTGGACAGGCAGCAGCGCGAAGCGGAAGAGGAGGAGCAACGCCTTGCGGAGCAGCAGCGTTTACTGGAGGAAGCTCTGCTCGCCGCTGAAGGCGCTCACAGGGAAGAGCTGGAAAGACAGCGTCTTGAGCTGGAGCAGAAAATGCAGGACGTGCATCAGCGGTATGAACGCGCCAAATCCATGGCTCAGCTTACAAAGCAGGGACATGTGTATGTGATTTCGAATATCGGTTCCTTCGGTGAGAACGTCTTCAAAATCGGTATGACCCGACGCCTGGAGCCTATGGAGCGAGTGAAAGAATTGAGTGGTGCTGCCGTGCCTTTTGATTTTGACGTTCACGCCATGATTTCCTGCGATGACGCCCCCGCACTTGAAAAGACACTTCATGATCATCTGGAAAGCTACCGGATCAACAGAATTAACCTGCGTAAGGAGTTTTTCCGTGTCGAGCTCAGCAGAATTATCGATGAGGTAGAACGTCACCATGGTCAGGTTGAATATATTGCTGACCCAGTGGCTTTGCAGTATCTGCAAAGTCTCGAATATGCAGAAAACGAAGCTGCATAAACGATAATTCGCCATAGTTCCTCATATCAAAGGGATATCTGGTCATGAATGACATCACCTCACGCAAAATAAAAACCGGCGGCGACCCGCGCACGCTTCCGGAATATACATCCCTGCGTAATGAACTGAGTAAGTTAAGCCATCCCGCACGTCCGGATGTGAGCTGGCTATACGTGGAAAAATGCTGTCTTTCTTTATTCGAGCAAAACGGCGTTGAATTGCAGACAGCAGCCTGGTATACCCTTGCCCGTACACATCTGTCTCGATTAGCGGGCATGAATGAAGGGCTGGCAATCCTGGAGGCGCTGATTAGTCGGCAGTGGGATGTTCTCTGGCCGCAGGCGTTGCAGGTTCGTATGGAAATCCTGAGCAGTCTGAGCCTGCGCCTGCAGCAGCTCGTGCGTATGCTTCCAGTGAACAACGGTAATCTTAGCGAGCTTTATAGCGCGGAAGAACAGCTTACCAGCCTGGGGACGGTGCTCCAGCGTCTCGAGCTCAAACATCTTAGCCAGTTCGATACGTTACGAACGCTGGTACATTCAAGCGCAGCAAGGCTGGAAAACAGTAATGGCGTAAGAGATTTGAACGAGAGCAGTCCCGGCAGTGAAACCCCTCCGGATAGGGCAGAGCCGATCGAAGAGGTAAAATGGGTCTATGTTGCGCAGCAGGAAACTGAGCCGAATAGTGAGGACCGTATGACGGCTCCCGGATCTGCCAGACCATGGAAACCCTTTGTCGCTGGAGCGTTTTCTGCGCTGGTGGTTTGCACCGCCTTGGCGTGGGGAGGTGGCTTTCTCTCCAGACCCGATCCATTAACGGCTCAGGTTGTCGCCTCTCTGGCACCGTTACCGGAAGCGCTCACGCCTGTTCAGCAAGACGCGTTAACGCAGCGAGGAGCTTTACCGCCCACGTTTATCTCCGAAACGCAGCAGCAGCTTGCCCGACTGGATAAACTGCCTCCTGACTGGAATATCTCCTACAGCCTTCAGCTGTTAGCACAACTCCAGACATTGCGGCCGGAGGAGGCTAAAACGCTCACAATGCTGTGGCAGCAAAAATTTAACGCGACAGCCTTGCCTCTGGACGCAATGAACAGCTGGTATCAGGGGATGGTGAAGCTTCAGCAGCTGAGTAATCGGCTGAGTAGTCTGGATGAGCAAAAAGGAAAATATATAACGGTGAGCGAGCTTAAATCCGTGGTTTTTTCGACGATACAGTCATTTAACCATGCGATACCGGCTGAAGAGCAGCTCAGACGCCTGTCGCAGTATCCTGCCGGAAATGAGCTTCCTGAAGCAGAAAAGACCCAGCTGGAGCTGCATCTTAAACAACTGGCAGCACGGTATGTTCTAATAAAACAGGATTCTTCAATTCTGGCCGCGGATAGGTGAATGTGCTGGAAAAAGCATGGAGGTCAAAGTGTCCCCTGCATAAATAGAACCTGGTGTGTATGTTGTTGAAATATATTATTAATTTAATTTATATTCTATAAAGTTATACACCTAATTATACACATCAATAAATGCTTGTGTTTTCATCCGAGATGGAGGCATTCTGCAACGCCTCCAGCCTCCAGCCTCCAGCCTCCAGCCTCCAGCCTCCAGCCTCCAGCCTCCAGCCTCCAGCCTCCAGCCTCCAGCCTCCAGCCTCCAGCCTCCACTTTACAAAATGTTACAAATTCATTCGTCAAATTTGATGATTGTCAGTAGTTAACAACCGTTTTCAATGGTTGTCGCTCGTTAACATTCAGTACTCCTCAATATTATTCACCACTTATTATTATTCAATAATTTTGAATGAATTGTCATGGGGCTAACTTTACGAATAAATTCATCTGTGTAAGTATATAAATATCCAATCGAGACCAATAAAGAAGAAATAGTAATTAATGAGTGGGGTAATTATGAGTTTTATGCTTAACAGTGAACCATCCTATAAAAAATTAAGACTTTTACGGATGTCGGATGTAATTGATTTAACGGGGCTTCCAAAGTCAACTATTTATTTAAAAATGAAAAGCAAAGACTTTCCTAGACAGGTGTCTATCGGTGCTCGATCTGTAGCATGGGTCGAAGCCGAGATTAATGATTGGATAGAGAAAAATATTCAGAACAGGAAAGATAATTGCTCATAAGAGGTATTAAAATGATTAACCCAAGGAATGCTAATAAAATACTCTCAATCAAGAATGAAAGCACATCACTATTAGAAGCATATCAGGTAAGTATATTCAAAGATGGATATAGTGATGCTGCATGTATCGCAAGAATCGTTGAGATTTATTTTTTGAATAAACTTCGCATTAAAGGACAGAAACTATGTTCTTTAACTGGTCTAATGATCCCTGATACAGAGGCGACTACCGAAGAAACTAATCTCCTATTGAGCCGATTTGAGGTGCTATGTCACCGTGAAGAAGAAGAGTTATCCTTCCGACAAAGAGAGGTTAAAACTGCCGAGTACGCATTAAAAAATGCAGGGTTGAATGTTAACTCCAGAACAGTTTCTGAAGTAAAAAACAAAAATGCCGTGAAAGGGGCGCGTGATGCTTATGAACGACAGTACCATTCTGCATTTTTACGGCAGAAAGAGCAGCAAACGCGGGTAAGTCTCTTCAGAGGATTCGGAAGTTTGTTACTTGAAGAGGCTGAACATATCGGGGGGAACGTTAGTAAAAAATATATTAACTCGTTTTCCAGACCGTTAACTTCTCCCGATGAGTTTATTAACGTTTTAAACGATGCGACTTTAGTTCGGGATGTGAGATTTATCTTGGATGCTCTATGCGCACTGGATAATGCTGTTGAGCACATTCTTAAATGTTGTGCATACCCAAATGACCGTTACGAACTGGAAAGAGGTGGGATAAGTCGAACTATGGCCTATCGGGAGTACTACCGCGCTGAAAATGCCATACTTCGCTCCGTAGTAAGCGATCGAGAGTATGCAGAACATGCTGTGAAATTTAATCAGCTCTCTGAACACAAGAAAAAAATATTTCGTAAATAATAAAAGGATAAATCATGTACGCATTCAAAGCCGAAAGGCCGGACGCTGCACGCCGTTATCATAGTAAATTCGTATCTGGTACAAATTACCAGGAATCTTCAAACAGAAGATTTGCATTAAGTAAACCAACGGAAAATATTTTGCGAAGCTCAATTCTTGAGTCTGGTTGGTTAATCAATAATATCACTTTGCGTGACGTTAATGCTGTTTCAGGTAATGCCATTAATATTGGAGCCAGCGAGTTACATACAGGACGAGTTCATGGTGGCAGATTCAGTAAGATGTTAGCGATAAATGGCACTGAATTTTTTCTGTCCGAAACTGACACGTGTGCACGAATCAGCTATTTAGATATGTCACATATTTATCATACAGGTGCTCAGGGCGAATTTGATAAATCGGTCAGTGCGTTTTTTAGTCAGGCTTATGCACTTGATATGTTGCGGGTTGGTTTTAATGGCGAGTCTATTGCCGATACGACTGATCCTGAGATCAATAAAAAAGGTGAGGATGTAAATATCGGTTGGCATGCGCTGGCAAAAGACTATCGAGATGGTCAGCAGGTTCTAAGCACCCCTCTAACCCTTGGAGATACCGGGGAATGGAAAAACCTCGATCTGCTCGCTAATCACCTCATCACTGAGTTGATTGCAGAGCCTTATCGGGAAGATCCGCGTCTGGTGGTTCTCGTGGGTGCCGAGCTTGCTGCTAAACAGCGTCTTAAGCTCTTCAACGCAGCTGATCGCCCGGCTGATGTGGATGCTGCACAAATGGCAGTCAGTTCGGTTGCTGGACGGTTTGCTTTTATCCCGCCGTTCATGCCGGGAAAACGTCTTGCGGTCACTACGCTGGATAATCTGCACATCTATACCCAGTCCCGAACCCGATCATTCCGGGCTGAGTTTGATGATGAGAAAAGTGAATACGTTAATTCTTATCTTCGTAATGAAGGGTATGCGCTGGGTGAACCGGAGCTTTATGCGGCTGTTGATGAGAGTGCGGTGACTTTTTCTGACTGAGACTATAGAAACAAAAAGACCCGCTAAAAGCGGGTCTTATGCACAGCAACAGGATAATGAAAAACCGAAACTTCGGTCTGAGGTTTAAGAATGCCTAGGTTTATCTTTATGTTCAACACACAAGATTCGGTTATAAAATTCTTGCGCCATGCTAATTGCTCGGGCTATATTCACAGCGTTGCCGCAAAATCGGCAACCGGGCGTAGGAACCCGAGTAATCTAACGGCGACACAACACGCGCCAGGCGTGTTTTTTTGTGTCGTAGCTTTGACTCACCCTTATTTTATGGTGTGGTGGTTAACCGTATCTATTCGTTATTTACGCCACATCATCCAAATTATGGTAGTCCAGGCGGGGCAGCTTTCGGGCTGGCCGGTATCCGTTAGAGCCGGTATTCCTACCCCCGTCTGGGCTACCACCCATGAGCGTAGGAACTCCGGTGGTAGCGTTACCCGCTATCTAACGGAGATTGCCGCCATGGCTACGATCCCTGCTTTGTCTCACCCCCAATTTACCTTTGTATTTCTCGCTGTTCGCCGTTCTGACTGTGCCGCGCGACCATTCGCTGTGCGTACTGTTGCAACATGCGAGCGTGCTGCCCGCATGAAACTCGCTGCTGATTTTGTACTGAGTTTCGCCGCACGTATTCCGATGAACAATTTCGGGGAGGTGAACGCATGAGCCATTTACCTATCACTAAACATGGTTGCACCTTGTCTGAAGCGGGCGAAAGCCGTCTTTTACGAGTAGCTCAGGCCAGCGAGTTTCTTGCCGAAATTCTTTCAATGCCTGTAATGAGCGGAACAAAAACGATTTCTGCTGAAGGTGCCGCAGCGCTAATGGCATGTATTGCAGAACAGCTGGAAGGCGTAGTGAAGGAAACCAGCACCATGAAAGGAGAAAGCGATGCACGCTAATATCGGGATCAACTCAACAGAATTTCGGGCGGCATTTCTGCGCTCCTGCATTGCTGACGCCTATATCTCCCTGATGCTGCGGATTAATGGGGAAGCTGTGTATATCGAGGATGGCGAGCGTATCGAGCTGACACCTGATCGTGTAGCCATGAATATTCTTTATCACATTGAAGCGCCCTGGATTAACGAATTCGGCCATGAAGAGGGGCATCGTCTGGCGTGTGACGTTCTGGAGCGAATGCTGTCACCTGGTTACATGGCTGAAAATATCCGTCTTTCCGCATTTGGTGTTTCTGAGCTACGTGAAGTGTACCGGGACATCGTTTTCGGTGCGCCAGATGGAGAAGTACCTCCTGGTTTCAGCATTACCACTGCGGGAGTCGGGGAGGTACTGTTATGAAAGTTCAGTCTGTATCTGCGGTTTCGGGGGCAGCAAACGGGCGCTGGCCACACATCCTATCCTCGTTAGGGATTAAGGTTCCTTCCGCCCGACGCCACGGTGCCTGTCCGGCCTGCGGCGGAAAAGATCGCTTTCGTCTTGATGACAAAGAAGGGCGCGGAACATGGTTCTGTAATCAGTGCGGCAATGGCGATGGCCTTGATTTAGTCCGTCTGGTGACTGGGCGCTCAGTGAAGGAGGTCGCGGGAATGGTCTCTGAGGTACTGGCATTGCCTGAAGTACAGGATAAACCCGCTATGCCAGCCAGGAAAAAGACGGGGGGAAAAGAGACCGGGGCAGACCGCTATCAGAAACTTAAAAAGCTGTCTCAAAACGGTGAATCAGCCTATCTGACCGAAAAGGGATTACAGGGTTACTCTTTACCGCTTCTTACTGCCGCCATCAATCTGGCGGGGATGTCTTTTCCAGCCGGGTCGCTGCTGCTGCCTTTAACTGACATCACCGGGAATGTTACAGGCGGTCAGCTTATTAACTCCGATGGTGATAAAAGTCTTTTACCCGGCAGTCAGCTGTCAGGTGCTTTTATTGCCGTGGCTGATGTTCCGTCTGATGCTCCGGAACAGGTCATTATCACTGAAGGATATGCCACTGCGTTGACGGTCAGCCTCCTGGCTGAAGGTTGGATCGTTGCAGCTATTGCGGCCACAAATTTGGTAAAGGTTGCTGAGCAAATCCGCATTCGATGGCCTGACACCCGGATTATCCTGGCTGGAGATAACGATCTTGTTGACGGGAAAGAGAACACTGGCCGGGTATGGGCTGAAAAAGCGGCGAAAGCCGTAGATGGTTGGGTAACTCTGCCTCCGGTACGTCATAAAGCCGACTGGGATGATTATCGCCAGGAAACCGGGAAGGAAAGGGCGCGTGAAGCCTTCCGGGAGGAAATGACGTTGCACGGAAAAGGGCAAACCAGATTACCGCAGGGGTTCAGGCTCACGAAAGAATATTTGTGGTATGACAAGCTGGTGAACAAATCAGATGGTGACACTGAGATCCGCAATATCAAGATTTGCAGTCCACTGCGTGTGACTGCTATCACCAGCGATGCTGACGGCAGTAATTATGGCCGTCTGCTGGAATGGGAGGACACCAACGGCATTAGCCGAAAATGGGCAATGCCGATGGAAATGCTGGGTGGTAGCGGGGAGGAACTGCGGCGCGTACTGCTGGTCAATGGGCTTTCTTATATCAATATCAACGGGATGGCCAGAGCGCACCTGATGGAATACATCTCCCTGTGCAAGCCCGACAGAAAAGTGACCTGCGTGAATAAAACAGGCTGGCATGGCGGCGTTTATGTTCTTCAGGATGAAGTGATCGGCAGAGAGTCACAGTCTGTCATTCTCCAGACTTCCAGCGTTCAGGGGCGTGATTTTCGTGTTACGGGCACCACGGAAGAATGGCGGGAAAATATAGGTCGCTATTGCGTCAATAATGCCCGACTGGCCTTTGCCGTAAGCCTGGCATTCGCCGCGCCGCTTCTGAAGCTGGTTGGCATAGGTGGCGGCGGTTATCACCTGAAAGGTGAATCTACAGACGGTAAAACCACGACCATGAAAGTGGCTGCTTCGGTGTGCGGTGGTACGGATTTCTGGCATACATGGCGTGCTACCGGGAACGCGCTGGAAGGAACGGCCAGCCGCCGCAATGATGCCACACTGATGCTTGATGAAATCCGCGAGGTGGATGGCAGAGAGGCGGGGAATATTGCCTACATGCTGGCGAACGGCCAGGGCAAAGCCCGTGCCCGAACTGATGGTTCGGTACGGGAAACAAACCGCTGGAATTTGTTGTTTCTTTCCACGGGGGAGCTGTCACTGGTCGAGCACGCCGCCAGTGCCGGAGAGCGAACCTACGCCGGGGTTGAAGTACGCATGATCCAGATCCCGAGTGATTCAGGCAAGCATGGAGTATTTGAGGAGTTGCACGGCTTTAGTGGTGGTAAAGCGCTGGCGGAGCATCTGGAACACGCCGTTATTCATTATCATGGCTCACCCTTCCGCGACTGGCTGCATTGTCTGACAGCCGATCTCCAGGAACTGACCAGCCAGGCGAAAGCGCTGCTGAAGGACTACACCCGCAGGTTGACCCCAGCGGATGCAGGAAATCAGGTTGGGCGCGCCGTTACCCGTTTTGCGCTGGTTGCTATGGCTGGGGAACTTGCCACACAAGCCGGGATAACCGGATGGCCTGAAGGTGAGGCGTTCAGGGCTGCTGAGTGTTGTCTTGCCTCATGGATGGCTGATCGTGGGCATACCGCGAACCAGGAGGATAAAACCGCACTGGAGCAGGTCAGGGATTATATGACACGTAACCAGTTCAGCCGCTTTGCTGACTGGCACGACGACAGGAACCGCCCACTGTCGATGATGGGGTTCAGGAAAGTGGACAAGGGCGACAACGTGACAGAATCCACTGTGACCTTCTACGTATTGCCATCTGGCTGGAAAGAAATTTGTAAAGGGTTCGATTCACGAAAGGTGGCCAGATTGTGTGTTGAGGCGGGCTGGCTGAAAGCCGGGGAGGATGGGAGAACGCAAAACAGCGTTCGCCTTCCAGAAATAGGGCTTAAGCGTGTGTACCAGTTTAATACGCAAGTATTGGGTAGCACTGATCCCGAATAGTAATCGCGTGAGTCTTATTTTTATGAGGTAACACTGGTAACAGAGGTAACAGGCAGTGACGGCAAGGCTTGCCACTGTTACCAGTCAGAAATAGCCACTGGTAACAGTGGTAACAAAAATCAGTGTGTTACCACGCGTTACCTCTTTATTTAGGTCACTGGTAACAGATTAATTTCAATTAAATCAAAGATGTTACACGTGTTACCAGTGTTACACGTTCAGAACAAGAGGAAAGGAACCAAAATCCCTTCTTCTGGCAGGCAACAGAGGTTTAGCTATGCGAGTGATGAAAATTTACTGCCCGGAGTGTATGTCTGCGGCAACGGTGAGGAAAACAAACCGAAAGCACCCCAAATTATCAGATGTGTACTGTTATTGCTCTAACGTAGAGTGTGGGCATACGTTTGTGATGAACGTTTCCTTCTCACACACGATTAGTCCCAGCGCTTTGAGCGGCCAGGGACGGATTAAAGAGCTAATGGATGCCCTGCCACCGGACGAGCGACAAAAAGCGTTAGAACTCCTGTTGGCAGCCAAAGAGAACCAGTGAACGGCACGCCGGGAGTCACTAAAATTTTCCCGGCTTCGGTTCATTAAATTTCAGCTGCTTAAGGAAAAATATCTATAATAATCAGATTGTTAAATTTTAGGTGTGCCGTCAGTTATCATGAAAAATCTCACCTAAAATTTTATATGTCTTTAATATCAATAGCTTAATTCTAGTGGTTACGATGTTGGAGTGAAGCTAAACTGAAAAAAGCTGAAATTCTTTTCACTCTTTTCAGTTTCCTGCTCGCTGTAAATCCCCAGTTGTAGCGCGGTCTGGCGCTATCATTTGTAAAAAATCCCAACTGAAAAATTTTTGCGATCTGAAAACCGCAGGCGGGTGCGGTGTAGTGCGATTTTGGTAGTTTTACTTTTTTTGTTGTTTTGAGTATCTTTGTTGATGAATTCACCTCGTCTGTTTGGCTGGGAGCATCATGAATCATATGCATGAGATTAAGAAATTAAGTTAAATCTTCGCTTCTTAAAATAATTTGAGAGGGGTGATTATGTATCACCTTATAGATGGTAAAGTTATTCAAAGAATAAACAAGGAAGAATATGAATCAGTATCTGATTAAATCTATACATATCGAAAAGTTGTTTGGGTTATATACTTATAACTTGGATGAGGAAAAGTTAAATAACAGTGCCGTAATTTTATATGGTGATAACGGGGTGGGTAAAAGTACATTGCTTCGGTTAGCTTTCCATATGCTTTCCCCCTCAAATCAAAATGGGCATAGAACTGCACTTTCAAGTATCAAGTTTGATCTTCTAAAAATTGAGTTAACTTCTGGACACACATTAACTGCTAAGCATGAAAGTTTTAACACTGAGAATGCTTCCCTGACAATGGAGATATCTCATAAAGGAAACATAATTGCTAGATGGGTTAGAAGTCCTGGTCAGAATGAGGTAAGAAGACTCGTAATAGATGATGAAGTTGTGTATGTTCGTGAAGGTGGGCCGTATGAAAATATTATAATTGAAAACAAAAGACATCAAAATAAAGATCCTTTAAGGAAAGTCACTAGTCAACGTTTATATATTGAAACTTTGAAATCAATTACACCAATTACCTTTATCTTGGATGCTGATAGAAGGTTAGATGGGGACACTATCAGTGATCCTGATGATGAAGTAGAGCTGAGGCGAGCTGTTAAGATGGGAACGCCAAAGCGAATCCAGGACTTAGTTTTAAGGTCAAGAGAGATTGCATTAAGTCAGGCTATGAGTGCTGCAACTAAATGGATTGCGCGTAAAGCCGTTCAGGGTACGAATATTGGGACTGATAATGTACACTCCACATATGTAAGGATTTTGAAACAGCTTGGCTCAAGCACAAATCAAGGGAGCACACTAATAGTCGATGCTGATATTGATAGCCTTAAAAATAATTTAATTTCTATTGGGAAAGAAACATTTGAACTAGCAAAATACGAATTAACATCTTTTTTAGATATGACTGAGTTTCAATATGTCCTTTCTACAGATTCCTCATCACAAAAAGCACTTTCAGCCGAACTTTTAAAACCATATATTGAAAGTTTAGATGGGCGTTTAGCTGGTGTTCGTTCTATTTATAAAATATTAGATAAATTTATTTCAACGATTAATGAGTTGTTAACTGATAAAGAGATTCAATTTAAGTTAAGCCAAGGGTTTCTGATTGTTAATAAATTTGGAGATGAACTGACACCTGCTCAGTTATCCTCTGGTGAACAGCAGTTGCTATTACTGTTTTGCTATGTTTTAGTTGCTAGGGATACTCCTAGTATATTCATGATTGATGAGCCTGAGATATCACTAAATATAAAATGGCAACGAATAATAATTAACTCGTTACTTGATATTACAAATGAAGCAAACATTCAGTTTATTTTTGCTTCGCATTCTTTGGAGATAATTTCTCAACATCGTAAAAGAGTTGCTAAACTGGAAAATCAAAATGGCTGATTTACCAAGAAGATCTATTGAAGATATTAAAACTCGATATTTTGTTGAGCCTTCACTGCGTGATATCTATGTTGAGGGCGATTTTGATAAGCTTGCATTAAATTCTTGGTGCGAAAAAAAATTAGAGAAAAATATCGTTTCATATGAAATTGATAGTGTTGACATCCCATATGAAATACTTGAAAAGTATGGGCTAACAGAAGGGAATAAACAAAGAGTAATTGCGTTGGCGAAAGAGCTTGAAGAATTGCAATGCGATAATTATAAATGTTTAGTGGATAAAGACTTGGATCATTGGTTTGACGCAATTGAAGATATCCCCCAACTTGTCTGGACTGATTATAGTTCTCTTGAGATGTATTTTTTTTCAGAGCAATTAATAAAAGTAATTTTAGTTGATATTTCTAATAGCAAGATTAAAAATTGGCCGCAGTTTTATGTGTCTTTTTTAAATGTTTTGAAACAACTTTATAGTATCAAACTTACAGACCGATCTTTAGGGATAAATGGTAATTGGTGTGATATAAGAAAATCGCTATCGTCACCAAGTGATAGTTTGATATTTGACTATGTTAGTTATATTAATAAGAATCTTATTTCATTTGGATTAAAGTCTAGAAATGGCGAATTCATTCGATCTTTTAATGAATGGTTAGGTAAATTAGATTGTGATCCTAGATTATGTATAAGAGGACATGATTTTGTAGAGCTAATGTCTAGTGCTGTGAAAGAGTATAAAGGTATGAAGAGTTTTCAAGATGCCGAGGCGTTGCAACGTATGCTACTTGCTTTTATTGATGACATAGAACTGCTTATTCAGAGGTTAAGATGATCTGCATACCATTGAAGCATTGACTTTCTTTGGGTTAAGTATTGCGCATGATTGTAAGTACCTCGAATAGAGTTCCTATCAACATGCGCAAGTTGCAATTCTATCCAAGCACTCTCAAAACCATGTTCATGCAAAATAGTGCTCATGGTATGTCTAAAGCCGTGACCGGTTAAACGGCCATGATAGCCAAGTAGCTTTATTACTTTGTTGATACTGGCTTCGCTCATTGGTTTTCTAACGTCGTTTCGTCCTGGAAAAACAAGGTTATATTTTCCTGTTATTTCTTGCAGCTTTTTCAAGATACTTATTGCTTGAATAGGCATCGGAACTAGGTGAGGGCGACGTTTCTTCATCCGTTCTTTGGGGATCTCCCATAAAGCATTATCGAAATCAAACTCAACCCATTCCGCTGCACGTAGTTCAATCGTTCGTACGCCAGTTAGCATTAACAGCTGCGTGGCGTATTTGGTTACTAAACTACCTTTATAGCTGTCCAGAGCATTGACGAATTCAGGCAACTCGCTTTCAGTCAGAAACGGGAAGTGTTGAGTTTTAGGTTTGCTAAGTGCGATCGCCAAATCAGGGGCAAAGTTGTACTTTGCTCGCCCGGTAGCGACTGCATATCTTAGAACTTCACCGCAGCGGCGACGTATTTTGCTGGTTTGCTCAAGCGCACCTCTTTTTTCGATCTTTTGCAGAACGGTGAGCAGCTCCAAAGGTTCGATTTGTTCGATTGGACGTTGGCCGATGAACGGGAAAATATCCTTTTCCATGCAGTTAAGAACTTCATTTGCGTAGCCCTTAGACCAGGTTGCCGTTTTGGATGCGTGCCATTCCCTCGCTACAGATTCAAAGCTGTTAGCATGAGCAAACTGTAACGCAATTTTTTCTGCCTTTCTGGCTTCACTGGGGTTGACCCCTTTGGCCAACATCGAACGAGCTTCGTCACGTTTAGCACGCGCCTGTGCAAGCGATACATCACCGTACACGCCAAAGGAAATCATCTTCGGCTTGCCTGCAAAGCGGTAGCGATAACGCCAACCTTTACTGCCTGATGTGTCGATAAGAAGTGACAACCCCATGCCATCGTTCAACGTATAGGGCTTATCCTTTGGTTTTGCTCGTTTTATTTGAATGTCAGATAGCAGCATGTGTATAGAAAAAAGATCGAACTCAGTTATACACAATCTTATACGCAAAGATGTATAGATTCTATCAGAAATAATGGCACTTTACTGGACGAACAAGATTAGTGATTAGGATTTAAATCAGTGAGTTATGGAAGTTATTAGACTTGCTGAGATGTAATCATGGTGTCCCCTGCAGGAATCGAACCTGCAACTAGCCCTTAGGAGGGGCTCGTTATATCCATTTAACTAAGGGGACGAGGCGGCACGAGTATAGCTCTATTTACACTTTGGGTTAAGCGCATTGCCGCCTGACTGCTCAAAGAGTCACCGTTCAGGTCGATTTTTTTGTCGATTTATCATCATTTTCCCGTGCCTTAAGCTCAGCTTTGCGTTTGTTCGACATGTCGTTGCGGATTTGGGCATGGCTTAACAGCGCAAAGATAAACGTTCCGCCGCAGATGTTTCCCGCCAGTGTCGGAAGGGCGAACGGCCAGAAAAAATCGCTCCAGTGAAGCGTACCGTTAAAGACCAGATAGAGGATTTCCACGGTACCGACCACAATATGCGTGGTGTCCGCCAGCGCAATCAGCCACGTCATCAATATGATCACCACAATTTTGGCGCTCCCCGCTGAAGGAAACATCCAGACCATCGTGGCGATAATCCAGCCGGAGATGATGGCATTTGAGAACATCTCGATCGGGGTGTTTTTCATCACATCCATGCCAATTTTCACAAACGCATCCCGGGTGGGTTCATCAAAGATCGGCATATATTCAAACGCCCATGCTGCGATCCCCGTGCCGATAATATTACCCAGCAGGACCACGCTCCAAAGCCGCATCAATAAACCGAAATTGCCGAGGGTGGGGTTTTGCATCACCGGCAGCACGGCGGTCACCGTGTTTTCGGTAAACAGCTGCTGGCGGGCCATGATGACGATAATAAAGCCGAAGGTATAGCCGAGGTTCTCCAGTAAAAATCCGCCGGGCACGCCTTCCAGCTGCACATGAAATATCCCTTTTGCGAGCAGTGACGCGCCCATAGAGAGCCCGGCAGCGATGGCTGACCAGAAGAGGGCCATCGCGTCGCGCTCCATCTCCTTTTCGCCATCCTGGCGGATATGTTCGTGGATGGCCATCGCGCGGGAGGGGAGGCGATCTTCATCAATTTCTATCTTCTCGCCGCGCGCTTTCTCCTCGCTTTCAATTTCAAGATCCTCATTGTTCTCGCCAATTTTTTCTTCGCCCACGTCTTTCATATTTGCTCCCGGAGGTTGATCTTTCTGTTAAGCGTAGCGGCTTTTATCGGGATGCCTGTGGGGATGCTCTTAAATTGGCGGCAATGACAACAAAGGTGATACATCTCTTTCAAAGTCATTATAAAATTGCCAGCGAAACGAATTCCAAAAGCCAGGCTATGCTGAGATCAGAGTCACGGTGGTTACTGCCCGTAATTGTGCTCATAGACATCGGTAAACGTGCTGTTACAATCGCTTGCACGTTTACAGACGGAGCGTCAACGGCTCCGTTACGGATGGCAATCAACGATAGCCATACTGAACAGGGAGATATTTATGAAACTTCGGCTGTCGGCGCTTGCGCTTGGCGCGACGATGCTTGTGGGCTGCGCCAGCTCCGGTGAGCAAACGGGACGCTCCGATCCTCTCGAAGGATTTAACCGCTCAATGTATAGCTTCAACTACAACGTACTGGACCCGTATGTGGTTCGTCCGGTGGCAGTAGCATGGCGCGATTATGTTCCACAACCTGCGCGTAACGGGTTAAGTAACTTTACCAGCAACCTTGAAGAACCTGCGGTAATGGTGAACTACTTCCTGCAGGGCGACCCGTATCAGGGGATGGTCCACTTTACCCGCTTCTTCCTGAACTCCATTCTGGGGATGGGGGGCTTTATTGATGTTGCTGGTATGGCTAACCCGAAACTGCAGCGTGAACAGCCGCACCGTTTCGGCAGCACGATGGGGCACTACGGCGTCGGGTATGGTCCGTACATGCATTTACCGTTCTACGGTAGTTTTACCCTCCGTGATGATGGCGGCGATATGGCGGATACCCTGTATCCGGTCTTGTCATGGCTGACCTGGCCGCTGTCGGTGGGTAAATGGACGGTGGAAGGGATTGAAACCCGCGCGCAACTGCTCGACTCTGATGGTCTGCTGCGCCAGTCTTCTGACCCGTACATTATGGTACGTGAAGCGTACTTCCAGAATCATGACTTTATTGCCAACGGCGGTAAGCTGAAGCCGGAAGAGAATCCAAACGCGAAGGCGATCGAAAACGAACTAAAAGACATCGATTCGGAATAAATAAAAAAGGTGAGCAATGCTCACCTTTTTTGATTTCAGCACAATTAGAACGCGTAGTTGAAGTTCGTACCGAACAGCCAGGCTTTACCTTCAGAGGTAAACTCGTACGGACCTTCCTTGAACGTCACTTTCTGACCGTGCATATAAGATACGCCCGCATCGATGGAAGCATTCTCGTTCAACGCATAGGTCGCGCCAGCACTTAACCAGAAGCGGTCCTGATCCGGAATGGAAATGGAACGTTTGTCTGCCGGAACCGGGCTGTCGTCAAATGCGATACCGGAGCGGAAAGTCCAGTTTTTGTCGTAGTAGTAGGTGGTACCCAACGCAATACGATAGGCGTCGTGGAAGCTTTCGTCCTTATAGAACAGCGTTTGACCATTGGTTCCGGTCGCTTTCAGCTCCTGGAACTGGCTCCAGCTGGTATAGGCCAGGCTGTAGTGAATGGCCCACTGTGGTGCAACGCGGTTGTAACCGGAGACTTCCCACATTTCTGGCAAATGCAGTGACAGTGAACCTGGAACGGTCTGGTTGGACGTTCCCCAAGGGATGGTGGTGCCCGCACCTGGAACCAGATTGTTCACAGGCGTCAGGATGCCGCTCTTGTAATCGCCGTCGAAGTCAATTTTCACTTCGGAACGATAGGTCAGGCCCCAGCGGTTGTTTTTGTCCAGCTCGTACAGGATACCGGCGTTCCAGCCATAGCCCCACTCATCACCTTCAAGACTGGCAATTTTATTGCTGTTTTTTGGCAGGCGAGCAGTCTGTTCCCCGGCATAACGTTCGATTTTGGCATCAGCATAGACGGCATCAAAGCCCAGACCAAAACTCCAGCTATCGTTCAGGCGATACGCACCGCTCAGGTTAAGGTTCAGCGTAGTAAGGTCTGTTTTACCGCCGTATTCACCTGCCGGATAGTTGTTATTGAACTCGGTAGCAAGACCGTAGTTAGACGTTACGGATGCCCCCCAGCCAAACTGTTCGTTGATAGGCGCAACGAAGTGCAGGTTCGGGATCCATGCTGTTGGGGCAATATTGTCCGCTTTAAGGCTCGCACCTGAAGGTGACTTGCCGGAAATATTGACATCAGGATCGATATACACCGCACCGGCAGAGAAAGTCGGACGATCAAACATCATGATCAATGCAGGGTTACGACTCGCGTTACCTGCATCATCAGCAATAGCGCCTTCCCCGGAATACGCACGGCCAAGGCCAGAGGAAGAAAATTCGTTTAACTGAAAGCCCGCTGACCAGGCGGAAGTGGAGACGAGTGCCACTGCGACTGCCAGCGCAGTCTTGTTGAACAGGGTTTTCTGGCTCATGACCATAACCTCATTGAGTTATTTTTATTCAATAATTGTTACATACCGTAACAGGAGCGCGAAGTGTAGGGTCTGAGGTATGACAGACAAATCAGACCAGTGGCCAGAGTATAGGTCTGACCAGCCTGAATGTTGCAAGTTTGTTTATTAATATTTTCAAACATGTTTCGTGAAACGAGATCTGGTTGGCAAAATTGTGACCATCGCGACTCACCCAAAAGGGTGGTTTTTGTTTTAGATCATTTTTTAGTGTGATATTGGTCACTTATCCGATTTTGCGCCATTAACGGCTGGAGAGAGCCCGCGCCGGGGCGTAAAATAGCAGCATCGTGTTTATCTCGCGCGCTGCGCGAATACAGAGGAAATTGAGCTATGAGTAAATGCAGTGCTGATGAAACCCCGGTTTGCTGCTGTATGGATGTTGGGACCATCATGGACAACACCGATTGCACCGCCTCTTACAGCCGCGTATTCACCAACCGCGCCGAAGCGGAAGAGACCCTGACCGCACTGAGCAAGCGTGCGCGTGATGTTGAATCCGATCCGTGTGAAATCAAGTCTACCTTTACCGAAGTGGAAGGCGGCGTGAAGCTGGACATCGACTTTGTCTTCGCCTGTGAAGCTGAAACGCTGATTTTCCAGCTCGGTCTGCGTTAATCTCTGCGGCCTGATGCCCTCACCCCGACCCTCTCCCACTGGAGAGGGTGCAAACACTAAAAACGGTAACCTACGGGTTACCGTTTTGCTTTTTCCTTGGGGCATTTTCTTTTTCTTCTCTGTGCCTTAGCTCGCACTTTTTCGTTTCCCCGATTGGCTGAATGTAAAAAAATGGTTAAGACTATTATCAGGTCAGACCACTTTATGTTTGAGAAAATTTTTTACAGGGGAGTGTTATGAGTCAGGCATTACCGCTTATTACCCGTCAGGGCGATCGCATTGCCATCGTCAGTGGATTGCGCACGCCATTTGCGCGTCAGGCAACGGCGTTTCATGGCATACCGGCCGTCGACCTGGGGAAAATGGTAGTGGGGGAGATGCTGGCTCGCAGCGAAATTCCGCCTGAGGTCATTGAACAGCTGGTGTTCGGTCAGGTTGTGCAGATGCCAGAAGCCCCCAACATTGCGCGTGAAATCGTCCTCGGTACCGGGATGAACGTGCATACCGATGCCTACAGCGTCAGCCGCGCCTGTGCGACCAGTTTCCAGGCCGTGGCTAACGTCGCCGAAAGCCTGATGGCGGGCACAATTCGCGCCGGGATTGCGGGTGGGGCGGACTCCTCTTCGGTGCTGCCGATTGGGGTCAGTAAAAAGCTGGCGCGCATCCTGGTGGATGCCAATAAAGCCCGCACGATGGGGCAGAAACTCAAACTCTTCTCACGTTTACGCCTGCGCGACCTCACGCCTGTACCACCTGCCGTCGCGGAATACTCCACCGGCCTGCGCATGGGCGATACCGCCGAGCAGATGGCTAAAACGTATGGCATTACCCGTGAACAGCAGGATGCCCTGGCGCATCGTTCGCACCAGCTCGCTGCGAAGGCCTGGTCGGAAGGCAAACTTGCCGACGAGGTGATGACGGCTTACATCCCGCCTTACCGTGAACCGCTCGCGGAAGATAACAATATTCGCGGCACCTCGACGCTGGCGGATTACGCAAAGCTGCGCCCGGCGTTTGACCGCAAGCACGGCACGGTGACGGCGGCGAACAGCACGCCGCTGACGGATGGCGCAGCCGCCGTGATCCTGATGACCGAATCCCGCGCGAAGGAGCTGGGCATCACTCCCCTGGGGTATTTACGCAGCTATGCTTTCACCGCCATTGATGTCTGGCAGGACATGCTGTTAGGTCCGGCGTGGTCCACGCCGCTGGCACTGGAGCGCGCGGGGCTGACGCTGGCTGATTTAACCCTGATTGATATGCACGAAGCGTTTGCCGCGCAAACCCTGGCAAACGTACAGCTGCTGGCAAGCGAGCGTTTCGCGCGCGATGTGCTGGGCCGCGCCCACGCCACGGGCGAAGTGGATCAGAGTAAATTCAACGTGCTGGGCGGCTCTATCGCCTATGGTCATCCGTTTGCCGCCACAGGGGCGAGGATGATCACACAAACATTACATGAACTCCGTCGCCGTGGCGGCGGGTTTGGCCTTGTTACCGCCTGTGCTGCGGGTGGCCTTGGCGCAGCAATGGTTCTGGAGGCTGAATAATGGATATGCCATCTGCATTTAATCTGACGGTTCGCCTCGATAACGTGGCCGTTATCACTATTGATGTGCCTGATGAAAAGATGAATACCCTGAAGGCCGAATTTGGTGTTCAGGTGCGCGCGATGCTAAAGCAGATCCGCGACAACAAAGCCATTCGTGGTCTGGTGTTTATCTCTGCCAAGCCGGATAACTTTATCGCCGGGGCCGATATCAACATGATCGCCCGGGCGCAAAGCGCCCTGGAAGCCGAAGAGCTGGCGCGTCAGGGCCAGCAGGTGATGGCGGAGATCAACGGCCTGCCGATCCCGGTCATTGCCGCGATCCACGGCGCCTGTCTGGGCGGCGGGCTAGAGCTGGCGCTTGCCTGTCACAGCCGGATTTGTACTGACGATGCGAAAACCATTCTGGGTTTGCCGGAAGTGCAGCTGGGCCTGCTGCCAGGCTCCGGTGGAACGCAACGACTGCCGCGCCTGGTGGGCGTCAGCACGGCGCTGGAGATGATCTTAACCGGTAAACAGCTGCGCGCCCGTCAGGCGCTGAAAGCCGGTCTGGTCGATGACGTTGTGCCGCAGTCCATTTTGCTGGAGGCCGCCGTTGAGCTTGCGCTGAAAGGGCGTCAGGCAAAACGTCCTCTGCCGGTACGTGAGCGCGTGCTGGCCGGCCCGCTGGGGAGAACGTTCCTGTTCAGCATGGTGGGCAAAAAGACCGAACAAAAAACCAAAGGCAATTACCCGGCGGCAAAGCGGATCCTCGACGTGATCGAAACCGGGCTGTCGCAGGGCAGCAGCAGCGGCTATGCGGCTGAAGCTAAAGCCTTTGGCGAACTGGCGATGACGCCGCAGTCTCAGGCGTTGCGCAGCATCTTCTTCGCCAGCACGGACGTGAAAAAAGATCCCGGCAGCGAGGCAGAATCTGTGCCGCTGCGTGCCATTGGCGTACTGGGCGGGGGGCTCATGGGCGGCGGTATCGCTTTTGTTACCGCCAGCAAAGGCAAATTACCTGTACGAATCAAAGACATTAATCCTAAGGGGATCAACCACGCGCTGCAGTACAGCTGGCAGAACCTTGATCAAAAGGTCAAACGCCGCCATATCAAGGCAAGCGAGCGTGATAAAACCCTGTCGATGATTTCCGGTACCACGGATTACAGCGGTTTTGCGCACCGCGATCTGGTGATTGAAGCCGTGTTTGAGGATCTGACGCTTAAGCAGCAGATGGTGGCAGACGTTGAGCAACATTGCGCCCCGCATACCATTTTTGCCTCCAATACGTCGTCATTACCCATTGGCGATATCGCGGCGAAAGCCGAGCGTCCGGAGCAGGTGATCGGACTGCATTTCTTTAGCCCGGTCGAAAAAATGCCGCTGGTGGAAGTGATTCCGCATGCGGCCACCAGTCCGCAAACCATCGCTACGGTAGTCAAGCTTGCGAAGAAGCAGGGTAAAACGCCGATCGTGGTAGCAGATAAAGCCGGCTTCTACGTTAACCGCATTCTGGCTCCCTACATTAATGAAGCAATGCGGTTGCTGACGGAAGGCGAGAAAATCGAGCACGTCGACGAAGCATTGGTAAAGTTTGGTTTCCCCGTTGGCCCAATCCAACTTTTGGATGAGGTGGGAATAGATACCGGCACTAAAATTATACCAGTGCTGGAAGCCGCCTATGGCGATCGTTTTAGCCCACCTGCAAACATTGTTTCTGCGATTTTGAAGGACGATCGCAAAGGCAGAAAAAATGAACGCGGTTTCTATCTTTACGGCGCGAAAGGGCGTAAAAGCAAGAAACAGGTCGACCCTTCGGTTTATGGGCTTATTTCGACCACCGGTCAGGGAAAACTGTCCGCCGTTCAGTGCGCTGAGCGCTGCGTGATGATGATGCTCAATGAAGCGGCGCGCTGCTTTGGTGAACAGGTGATCAAGAGCGCACGCGATGGTGACATCGGCGCGGTATTTGGCATTGGTTTCCCGCCGTTCCTTGGCGGTCCGTTCCGTTACATGGATACGCTCGGCGCGGGTGAAGTGGTTGCTATCCTGCAACGTCTGGCTTCGCAATATGGTCCACGGTTTACACCGTGTGACGAATTATTGCAGATGGCGGAACGCGGCCAGACATTTTGGCCTGCAAGGGAAACTGTCCTCGTAAGCTGAGGTCAAAGAAGGGTAAATCCTGAAGTGAATGAACCTGTTCTGGCGATTTTGTAAACAGAGATTGACTATACTTACGCCATTGAGGTAAAAAACAGCGTTTCATTCACCGAATGGATCAGGCACAATGCCCGACCATCGGGTTTTCTACCTCGCAGCATTTATCGCGGGTAGCTAACGCCGGTGATTCTGGTTAACAAAAGCGGTGCAATATGCAAGTTTTTATCATGCGTCACGGCGACGCGGCACTCGATGCCGCCAGTGACTCAGTACGTCCTTTGACTGTCTGTGGCTGCGACGAATCTCGTCTGATGGCGACCTGGCTTAACGGTCAAAAAGTGGACATCGAACGCGTTCTGGTGAGTCCGTTCCTGCGTGCAGAACAGACGCTGGACGTGGTAGGGGAGTGTATGAACCTGCCATCCAGTGTGGATGTTCTCCCTGAACTCACCCCATGTGGCGATGTAGGCCTTGTCAGCGCTTATCTTCAGGCGCTGTGCAATGAAGGTGTCGCTTCCGCGCTGGTCATTTCCCACCTGCCACTGGTTGGCTATCTGGTATCTGAGCTGTGCCCAGGCGAGACCCCGCCGATGTTCACGACATCCGCTATTGCCAATGTTTCTCTCGACGAAACGGGCAAAGGTGTCTTCAACTGGCAAATGAGTCCGTGCAACCTGAAGATGGCAAAAGCGATCTGACGTGACGTGCGATATGGCGGGGTGCAATGTGCTTCCCGCCATTCTGTCAGGGCAACTCTGGCGGCTGCCACTCTTCCACTTCAATCAACACCAGCAATGCGGCATCTCCGCCGTACTCTTTGGGTGCCTGATGAAAAGCCATCACGTGTGGATGCTGAGCCAGCCATAGCGGCGTCTGTTGTTTGAGGATATGTTTACCGTGGCCATGCATCACGCAGGCGCAGAAAACATGTTCACGGCGACAGGCAGCGATCAACGCCCCCAGCTCCTGTTTTGCCTGCATCTGCGTTAAACCGTGCAGATCGAGAAACAGCTCCGGCGAATAATCTCCGCGACGTAACTTTTTCAGCTCAAAATGGCTGACGTCTTCGCGCACGTATTTTACAGCCCCCTGCGTATTGAGCAGCGGCTGAAATTCATCTGAAAAATAGTGGCTGTTATCCGCCTGCTCCTGCAGCAGGCGTTTGACCGGTACTTCGCTGATTTTTTTACGCTGCGGGCGATGGACGATGGTGTCCTGCGTGATTTTACGCGTCCCGGTCATTAGCTGTTGGAAGAGCGCCTGATCCTCCTCGCTGAGCGATGTTTTCTTTTTCATTCGTCATTCTCATCTCGTATTTCCGACAGTGTACCCGACTAAACGCATTTTTTAACCTCAAGCGAGACGCGTCATTGCTGATTTATCGCCGTCTTCATGGCAAACTAGCCGCCGAAAATTATGCGAGCATGCCCTGGAGGAAAGAGTGGATAAAATATTTGTCGATGAAGCAGTAAACGAGCTGCATACCATACAGGACATGTTGCGCTGGTCGGTTAGCCGCTTCAGCGCCGCCAATATCTGGTACGGTCACGGTACCGATAACCCGTGGGATGAAGCCGTGCAGCTGGTGCTGCCGTCCCTTTACCTGCCGCTGGATATCCCGGAAGACATGCGCACCGCGCGCCTGACCTCCAGCGAAAAACACCGCATCGTTGAGCGCGTGATCCGCCGCGTGAACGAGCGCATTCCGGTCGCCTACCTGACCAACAAAGCCTGGTTCTGCGGCCACGAGTTCTATGTCGATGAACGCGTGCTGGTGCCGCGCTCGCCGATTGGCGAGCTGATCAACAACCACTTTGAAGGTCTGATCGGCCATCAGCCGCAGCACATTCTGGATATGTGTACCGGCAGCGGCTGCATCGCCATCGCCTGCGCGTACGCCTTCCCTGAAGCGGAAGTGGACGCCGTCGATATCTCCACCGACGCGCTGGCCGTGACCGAGCACAACATTGAAGAGCACGGCCTGATCCATCACGTTACGCCAATTCGCTCTGACCTGTTCCGCGATCTGCCGACGCTGCAGTACGATCTGATCGTCACCAACCCGCCGTACGTCGATGCGGAAGACATGTCCGATCTGCCGAACGAATACCGTCACGAGCCGGAGCTGGGTCTGGCGTCAGGCTCTGACGGCCTGAAGCTGACGCGCCGCATTCTGGCCTGCGCGCCCGATTATCTGACCGACGACGGCGTTCTGATTTGTGAAGTGGGCAACAGCATGGTACATCTGATAGAGCAGTACCCGGATGTGCCGTTCACCTGGCTTGAGTTCGACAACGGCGGTGACGGCGTCTTTATGCTGACCAAAGCGCAGCTGCTCGACGCGCGCGAACACTTCAGCATCTATAAAGATTAATCCAGCGGGCTTCGGCCCGTTTCACAACGCTCAAACACAAACAACAATATCGGAGCCGTGATGGCAGGAAACAGTATTGGACAGTTATTCCGCGTGACCACCTTTGGCGAGTCGCACGGGCTGGCGCTGGGCTGTATCGTTGATGGCGTACCGCCAGGCATCGAACTGACCGAAGCCGATTTACAGCACGACCTCGACCGTCGTCGTCCGGGCACCTCTCGCTACACCACGCAGCGTCGCGAGCCGGACCAGGTAAAAATTCTTTCCGGCGTCTTTGAAGGCCGCACCACCGGGACCAGCATTGGTCTGCTGATCGAAAACACCGATCAGCGGTCCCAGGACTACGGCGCCATCAAAGACGTCTTCCGTCCGGGCCACGCCGACTACACCTACGAACAAAAGTACGGCTTCCGCGACTATCGCGGCGGCGGGCGTTCTTCCGCGCGTGAAACCGCGATGCGCGTGGCGGCAGGGGCGATTGCTAAGAAATACCTGCAGCAGAAGTTTGGCATCGTCATTCGCGGCTGTCTGACCCAGATGGGCGACATTCCGCTGGCGATCAAAGACTGGGATCAGGTTGAACAAAACCCGTTCTTCTGCGCCGATGCCGACAAGCTGGAGGCGCTGGACGAACTGATGCGCGGCCTGAAAAAAGAGGGCGACTCTATTGGGGCGAAAGTCACCGTGGTGGCCGATGGCGTCCCGGCTGGCTGGGGCGAGCCGGTATTTGACCGTCTCGACGCCGACATTGCCCACGCGCTGATGAGCATCAACGCGGTGAAGGGCGTAGAGATTGGCGACGGCTTTGACGTGGTTCAGCTTCGCGGCAGTCAGAACCGCGACGAAATCACGAAGGCGGGCTTCCAGAGCAACCATGCGGGCGGCATCCTGGGCGGTATCAGCAGCGGGCAGCAGATTGTTGCCAACATCGCGCTGAAGCCGACCTCCAGCATCACCGTGCCGGGCCACACGATTAACCGCGATGGCGAAGAAGTTGAGATGATCACCAAAGGTCGTCACGATCCGTGCGTGGGGATCCGCGCGGTGCCGATCGCTGAAGCGATGCTGGCGATCGTGCTGATGGATCACTTCCTGCGCCAGCGCGCGCAGAATGCGGATGTGACGACCACCATTCCACGCTGGTAAACATGAAAAAAACCGCAATTGCTCTGCTGGCGCTGCTTGCCAGTGGAGCCAGTCTGGCCGCGACGCCATGGCAAAAAATCACCCACCCGGTGGCGGGGAGCGCGCAGTCCATTGGCGCCTTTTCCAACGGCTGTATCGTCGGTGCCCAGGAGCTTCCTCTCCAGTCTGATACCTATCAGGTGATGCGCACCGATCAGCGACGTTATTTCGGCCACCCGGATCTGGTGCTGTTCATCCAGCGTCTGGGAAACCAGGTGCATAACCTGGGGCTGGGCACGATGCTGATTGGCGATATGGGGATGCCTGCCGGCGGTCGCTTTAACGGTGGACACGCCAGTCACCAGACCGGACTGGATGTCGATATCTTCCTGCAGCTGCCGAAAACCCGCTGGACCTCTGCCCAACTACTGAAACCGCAGGCGCTGGATCTGGTGGCGAGCGACGGTAAGCGCGTTGTGCCGTCCCTGTGGACGCGGGACGTATCCAGCATGATCAAGCTGGCCGCGGAAGATAACGACGTCACGCGGATTTTCGTTAACCCGGCCATCAAGCAGCAGCTTTGTCTGGATGCCGGAACCGATCGCGACTGGCTGCGCAAAGTGCGCCCGTGGTTCCAGCATCGTGCGCACATGCACGTTCGTCTGCGCTGCCCGGCAAATAGCCTGGAATGTGAAGATCAGCCGCTACCGCCGCCAGGCGATGGCTGCGGTGCGGAACTGCAAAGCTGGTTTGAACCGGCAAAACCTGGAACCTCTAAGCCTGAGAAGAAGACACCGCCTCCGTTGCCGCCTTCCTGCCAGGCGCTACTGGATGAGCATGTACTTTAATGGATAATTTCGTCGATCTGTTTATGGTGTCACCGTGGATGCTGGCGGCACTGTTTTTTGTTGCGATGTTAGCCGGTTTTATCGATGCCCTGGCGGGCGGGGGCGGTTTGCTGACCGTTCCGGCACTGCTGGCGGTGGGGATGAGCCCTGCCCAGGCGCTCGCCACGAACAAACTTCAGGCCTGCGGCGGATCGCTCTCTGCGTCGCTCTACTTTATTCGGCGTAAGGTGGTAAACCTTGCCGATCAGAAGCTGAATATTCTGATGACCTTTATCGGCTCGACCTCAGGTGCGCTGCTGGTTCAGCACGTGCAGTCTGATATTTTGCGTCAGATCCTGCCGATTCTGGTTATCTGCATTGGCCTCTACTTTTTGCTGATGCCAAAGCTCGGTGAAGAGGACCGCCAGCGTCGTCTGCACGGCCTGCCGTTTGCGCTGATTGCCGGGGGCTGTGTGGGTTTTTACGACGGTTTCTTCGGGCCGGGGGCCGGTTCATTTTATGCGCTGGCGTTCGTGACGCTGGCCGGGTTTAACCTCGCCAAATCCACTGCCCATGCCAAAGTGCTCAACGCGACCTCAAACGTCGGCGGCCTGCTGCTGTTTATCATCGGCGGTAAGGTCATCTGGGCAACCGGATTTGTGATGATGGCAGGGCAGTTCCTGGGCGCGCGCGCGGGCTCGCGTCTGGTGTTAAGCAAAGGACAAAAACTGATTCGCCCGATGATCGTCATCGTCTCGGCCGTAATGAGCGCCAAACTTCTTTATGACAGCCATGGACAGGAGATCCTCACCTGGTTGGGGATGCACTAATGAACAGTACGCATAAATACGAACAGCTGATTGAGATTTTCGACGGCTGTTTTGCTGACGATTTTAATACCCGTCTGATTAAAGGCGACGACGAACCGATCTATCTTCCTGCTGATGCAGAGGTTCCGTATAACCGCATCGTCTTTGCCCACGGCTTTTACGCCAGCGGCTTGCACGAGATTTCACACTGGTGCATTGCGGGTAAAGCGCGGCGCGAGCTGGTGGACTTCGGCTACTGGTACTGCCCGGATGGACGTGATGCCGCAACGCAGGGGCAGTTTGAGGATGTGGAAGTGAAGCCGCAGGCGCTGGAATGGCTATTCTGCGTCGCGGCGGGTTTCCCGTTCAACGTGAGCTGTGACAACCTCGAAGGCGACTTCGAGCCAGACCGTATCGTCTTCCAGCGCCGTGTGCATGCGCAGGTGATGGAATATCTTGAGAAAGGCATCCCGGAACGTCCGGCACGCCTGATCGAGGCCTTACAGAATTATTACCACACGCCGGTTATCACGGCGGAATGCTTCCCTTGGCCGGAAGATCTTTAACAGAGGAAAGAAGATGATCGCAGAATTTGAATCACGCATTCTGGCGTTAATTGATGACATGGTGGAACACGCCAGTGATGATGAGCTGTTCGCCAGCGGTTATCTGCGTGGTCACCTGACGCTCGCGGTAGCCGAGCTGGAAGCGGGTGACGATCACTCTGCCGATGCCGTTCACGCTGAAGTCACTCGCAGCCTGGAAAAAGCCATTTTGGCCGGGGAGCTCTCTCCGCGCGACCAGTCGCTGGTGCTGGGCATGTGGGACACTTTGTTCCAGCAGGCGAAAGCGAAGTAAGTGTTTCACCACCCTCTCCCACGGGGAGAGGGACGGGTGAGGGCACCAGGCCACACCCTACTTAACCTTCTTCCCCTTCAGCAGTTTCCGTACCCACAAGCGATTCGGATTCAGCCCAGCAAGTGTAACCCTGTCCAGCGGAATCGGCTCGTCGCTCATTTGCGCGGCTAACACTTCTGCCAGCAGCGGTGCGGAACACAGCCCGCGAGATCCTAATCCACCCAGCATATACAGCTCCGGATAAACCGGCGCGCTTACCGCATTATCCCGGTTATCAGCAAGGTCCTGATAGGCCTCAAGCGTCGCCTCATAGTCTGGCACATTTCCCGCCATCGGCAGATGATCGCGGGTGGCGCAGCGCACGCCGCAGCGCGCTTCCCCCTCGCTGACGTCAACCTCTTTCGCCCACGCCGCATCTGGGAAACAGTCAATCAGGCGCTGGCGGTTCTGCGCCTGATCCGCGTCGCTGTAGCGCATATCCGTTTCGCCACGATGGTAGCTGGCCCCGATGCAGTGATGGCCGTTAGACGGATTTTGCGGCGTCAGATAGCCGTCATAGCACAGCACCTGACGCAGTTTGCTCAGTTCGGGTGCGGAAGGAATATGGCTCACCTGGCCGCCGACCGGATAAACCGGCAGCGTTTCTGTCTGGATAAACTGGCTGATGTTATGCCCGTTTGCCAGCACAACGCAGGCATGGCTCGCCGCTTTGCCATCGGCAAAACGCAGATTCCAGCGTTCTGTCCGTCTCAACGATTCAACGGTGTGAGCATAATGCGCCGTCAGCCCGCGCGACTGCGCCAGGGCAATGACCGCCGCGGTCAGTTCAGCCGGACACAGCCAGCCGCCGAGCGGATACTGAATGCCCCCACAGCCGGTTTCCACGCCAGCGGTGTCTGCCACCTCTTGTGCACTTACCGCGCGGGCAATCTCGTCAGGCAGGCCCAGCGACAGCATCTGCGTGATTTTTTGCTGGCTCTTTTCATCCCAGCCGAGCTGCGTCACGCCGCACCAGTCATGGTCAAACGCCACCGGCAGGGCGTCGTACAGGCGACGGGCGAAGGTAAACGCCGCCGGGAAAAACCGGAACAGGGCCGGGTCGTGCGCGCTTAAAAGCGGATAGAGCGCCCCCTGGCGATTGCCGGACGCGCCGCTTGCTGGCGCATCGTCAGCACAGTAGAGCGTGACCTGCCAGCCGCGGTGGAGAAGCGCGAGGGACAGCAGGGCGCTGGCGATCCCCCCGCCGACTATCGCCACCTCACGTGCTGCGCTGGCGCGGCGTGCAAACCAGGGCGCCTGAGCGGGAACGTCCAGCGTCTGTTCCATCCTGCCGACCAGCATGTCGCGCTTGCGGCCAAAGCCTTTGGTCTTCTGCATGGTAAAACCCGCCTCCTGCAGCCCGCGGCGGACAAAGCCTGCCGAGGTGAAGGTGGCAAGCGTTGCGCCAGGACGGGCCAGCCGCGCCATCGCGCTAAACAGATGCTGGCTCCACATGTCCGGGTTTTTGGCGGGCGCAAAGCCGTCCAGGAACCACGCGTCCACCTTCTGATTCATCGAGTCGTCGAGCGTATCGGTCAGGTCGTTAATATCGCCCAGCCAGAGGTCCAGCGTGACGCGTCCGCCGTCCAGAATCAGGCGATGACAGCCGCCGATGTGGGGCGGCCACTGCGCCTGAAGCTGCTCTGCCCAGACTGCAAGCTCCGGCCAGCGCTGATGGGCAAGCCGCAGGTCATGCGCGGTGAGCGGGAATTTTTCGAAACTGATGAAATGTAATCTTTGTAGCGTAGCCTCAGGGTGTGCAGCGTGAAACTGGTTAAACGCCTGCCAGAGGGTTAAAAAATTCAGCCCGGTGCCGAATCCACTTTCCGCGACCACAAACAGGTTGCGCGAATGCTCCGGGAAGCGGGTGCTGAGCTGGTTTCCGTCGAGGAAAACATAGCGAGTTTCTTCGAGTCCGTTATCATTAGAAAAATAGACGTCATCAAAATCTCGGGAAACAGGTGTACCCTCAGCGTTGAATTCGAGGTTGGCGGGTTGTATAGCGTTTTGTTTCACGTAAGTTACTCGTCTGACAGGCAGTGGCACGATCTTAACGATGTGAGTCCATCGGTGCAAATTTCCGCAGAAAATGTCTGATCGGACTTGTTCGGCGTACAAGTGTACGCTATTGTGCGACTCGAAACTTACTATAGTGCGACTTACAGAGGTATTGAATGAAACGTGCAGTGATTACTGGCCTGGGCATTGTTTCCAGCATCGGTAATAACCAGCAGGAAGTCCTGGCATCTCTGCGTGAAGGACGCTCCGGGATCACTTTCTCTGAAGAGTTTAAAGATTCAGGTATGCGTAGCCACGTATGGGGTAACGTCAAACTGGACACCACCGGTTTGATTGACCGCAAAGTGGTTCGTTTCATGAACGATGCCTCTATTTATGCTTATCTCTCCATGCAGGAAGCGATCAAAGATTCCGGCCTGAGTGAAGAGGTTTATCAGAACAACCCGCGCGTGGGTCTGATCGCCGGTTCCGGCGGCTCATCAAAAGCGCAGGTATTCGGCGCTGACGCAATGCGTAGCCCGCGTGGTCTGAAAGCAGTAGGTCCGTACGTGGTCACCAAAGCCATGGGTTCTGCGGTTTCCGCGTGCCTGGCGACCCCATTCAAAATCCACGGTGTGAACTACTCCATCAGCTCCGCGTGTGCGACTTCCGCACACTGTATCGGTAATGCTGTTGAGCAGATCCAGCTGGGTAAACAGGACATCGTATTTGCTGGCGGCGGCGAAGAGCTGGGCTGGGAAATGGCCTGTGAATTCGACGCGATGGGCGCACTGTCCACCAAGTACAATGAAACCCCGGATAAAGCCTCCCGTACCTATGATGCGCACCGTGACGGTTTCGTTATCGCTGGCGGCGGCGGTATGGTTGTGGTTGAAGAGCTCGAGCATGCCCTGGCACGTGGCGCGCACATCTACGCTGAGATCGTGGGCTACGGTGCAACGTCTGACGGCGCCGACATGGTTGCGCCATCCGGCGAAGGCGCGGTGCGCTGCATGAAGATGGCGATGCACGGCGTTGATACCCCAATCGACTACCTGAACTCCCACGGTACCTCTACTCCGGTAGGCGACGTGAAAGAGCTGGGTGCGATCCGTGAAGTCTTCGGCGACAACAGCCCGGCGATCTCCGCGACCAAAGCCATGACCGGTCACTCTCTGGGTGCGGCTGGCGTGCAGGAAGCGATCTACTCTCTGCTGATGCTGGAAAACGGCTTTATCGCGCCAAGCATCAATATTGATGAGATGGACGAGCAGGCTGCTGGCCTGAACATCGTGACCAAACCAATGGACGCGACGCTGACCACCGTCATGTCAAACAGCTTCGGCTTCGGTGGCACCAACGCCACGCTGGTAATGCGTAAGCTGAAAGCATAAGCGTTTGAATGTATAGTAGAAGGGAGCCTGATGGCTCCCTTTTTTTATGCCTGAATTCGGAGTTATGCATGACGGCCGCAACCTCAGAAAAAAACGCCACGTCCGGGAACACCTCGCTGTTCCGCATCGCTTTTGCGGTATTTCTAACCTATATGACCGTTGGCCTGCCGCTGCCGGTGATCCCGCTGTTCGTTCATCAGGAACTGGGCTATGGCAACACCATGGTCGGCATTGCCGTGGGCATTCAGTTTTTAGCCACGGTATTAACCCGCGGTTACGCCGGACGGCTGGCGGATCAGCACGGTGCAAAACGTTCGGCGTTACAGGGGATGTTTGCCTGTGGGCTGGCGGGCGGCGCATGGCTGCTGGCGGCTCTCCTGCCCGTAGACGCCGCGTATAAATTTGCGCTGCTGGTGCTGGGCCGTTTAATCCTTGGCTTTGGTGAAAGCCAGCTGCTGACCGGCACCCTGACCTGGGGAATGGGTCTGGTGGGGCCAGCACGCTCCGGCAAGGTGATGTCCTGGAACGGCATGGCCATCTATGGCGCGCTGGCCGCAGGCGCACCGCTTGGGCTGCTGATTAATAGCCAGTTTGGATTTGCGGCGCTGGCCGCAACCACGATGGTTTTACCCCTGCTGGCGTGGGCGTTTAACGGTTCGGTGCGTAAGGTGCCCGCGCACAAAGGCGAGCGTCCTTCCCTGTGGAGCGTGGTCGGCCAGATCTGGCAGCCGGGTCTTGGCCTGGCGCTGCAGGGCGTGGGTTTTGCGGTGATTGGTACCTTCGTCTCGCTCTATTTTATGAGCCGCGGCTGGGCGATGGCCGGTTTTACGCTTACCGCGTTTGGCGGCGCGTTTGTGCTGATGCGCGTGCTTTTCGGCTGGATGCCGGATCGCTTCGGCGGCGTGAAGGTCGCGGTAGCGTCGCTGATGATAGAGACCGTGGGTCTGCTGCTGCTGTGGAATGCACCCGTGGCGTCCGTTGCGCTGCTTGGCGCGGCGCTAACCGGCTGCGGCTGTTCACTGATCTTCCCGGCGCTGGGCGTTGAAGTGGTGAAGCGCGTGGCCCCGCAGGTGCGCGGTACGGCGCTGGGCGGCTATGCGGCGTTTCAGGATATCTCATACGGGGTAACCGGGCCGCTGGCCGGGGTGTTAGCCACCTCTTTTGGTTATCCGTCCGTCTTCCTGGCCGGTGCGGTTTCTGCGGTGGTGGGGATCGTGGTGACGCTGGTGGCGTTTCGCAGGACTTGAGCCGTTGTTGCCGGGTGGCGGCTGCGCCTTACCCGGCCTAAGGTTCGAGCCGTTGTAGGCCCGGTAAGCGTCGCGCCACCGGGCAAAACCTCAGGCAACCAGCCAGAAAATCGCCAGTGCGATCAGTAGCGCAATAAACATCAACCCCGGACGCGCAGAGAGCGTTCTGAACGTCTCGACGACCGGCGCAAACAGCGGGCTGTAGATCGGCTGAATATTTCTCACCTCCGGCACGCCGCCCTCGCGCTCGGCGCGACGAACGAAGATTTGATTGAGCAGATCCTGCACCTGCGCGGTGGTCAGTACCGTTTGTGGCGTGGCCTGCCAGTTTTGCTGAGCGTAATCCCGAATCACGTCGAGCTCATGCGGCTCAAGCGGCTGCTTCAGTGCCGCCTGGACGGTATGCAGGGTAGGGGCATTCTGGCTGCTGAGCGTCTGGCGCGCCTGGAGCCAGGTCACCAGATGAGTAAACTGTTTGGCCGGGATCAGTTCACCCGCCTTCACGCCGGACAGCTCCAGCATGGATTGCCAGATAAGCTTCGTCGGTTCGCCGGTGGCCGCAGCCAGCTTTGTCACCATCTGCTTGAGCGTGTTGTGCTCGGCGGGCAGCAGCGGACGCTCGGTTGCCGGGCGCACCTGAGGCTGCGGAATCGACAGCTCGTTGTTCTGCAGCAGAGTCAGCACGGTTTTGAGCTGGTCGGGCGTTAGCTGCCCCAGCGCGGTCTGACCATACTGCTGGCGAATAAAATCACTCACCGCCTGGCGGTTATTGCCCTGGCCCAGCAGCTCCGTCAGCTGAGCAACAATCTGGCGCGTGGTGTGGTTCTGCTGCGCGTTATTGATACGCTGGTTCAGGTTTTGCTCGGCAGCAGGGAAATGACGCGACTGCAGGGGTGCGTCGTTCCTCACGCCTAGATCATGCTTAACCCCGGCCCAGACTTCCGCGTTTTGCTGTGAAGTCAGCGCAATCAGGCGCGTGATCAGTCGCTCCAGCACGGTGCGCTGTTGCGTGGATAGCGGTTGTTCACCGGCAACGTTTGGCGTGACGGGGCCTTCACCCGGAGGGCGTGGCGGCGTACCTGAAATGGGCTGCATCGTCAAAAATCCTTAAAGTCAAAACTCAGCGTAAACCAGGTATACGTATATGCCTGGCGGCCAGATTATGGCACACTTGGCAGGTTTTCTTCCTCTCAAACAGGTACTCAGACGTGAAAATCCTCGTTGATGAAAATATGCCTTATGCCCGTGAGCTGTTTAGCCGCCTGGGTAACGTTAAGGCTGTCCCTGGTCGCCCGATCCCGGTCAACGAACTGGATGACGCAGACGCGCTGATGGTGCGCTCGGTGACCAAAGTAAATGAGGCGTTGCTCGCCGGTAAAGCGATTAAGTTTGTCGGAACCGCAACGGCAGGGACCGATCATGTGGATGATCAGTGGCTGAAGCAGGCTGGAATCGGTTTTTCCGCTGCGCCGGGCTGTAACGCCATTGCCGTTGTGGAATACGTTTTCTCCTCGCTGCTGATGCTGGCCGAGCGCGACGGGTTTGCGCTGAAGGACCGCACCGTGGGGATTGTCGGCGTGGGTAACGTCGGCGGACGCCTGCAAAAGCGCCTTGAAGCGTTGGGGATCCGCACGCTGCTGTGCGATCCGCCGCGCAAAGACAACGGCGATGAGGGCGATTTCCGCTCGCTGGACGAGCTGGTCGAACAGTGTGACGTGCTGACTTTCCACACGCCGCTGTTTAAAGAGGGGCCGTATAAGTCGCTGCATCTTGCTGACGAGACGCTGATCCGTCGTCTGAAGGCTGGCACTATTCTGATAAATGCCTGCCGTGGTCCGGTCGTAGATAACGCCGCGCTGCTGACATGTCTGAATGAAGGTCAAGACCTCAGCGTGGTGCTGGACGTCTGGGAGCCGGAGCCGGATCTCAACGTTGAGCTGCTTAACAGGGTGGACGTGGGCACGGCGCATATCGCCGGTTATACCCTCGAGGGAAAAGCGCGCGGCACGACGCAGGTTTTCGAGGCCTACAGCACTTTTATCGGCCATCCGCAGCAGGTAGCGCTGGATACCTTACTCCCCGCGCCTGAATTTGGCCGCATTACCCTGCACGGTCCGCTCGATCAGGCAACGCTGAAAAGGCTGGTGCATTTGGTGTATGATGTGCGCCGCGATGATGCGCTGCTGCGTAAAGTGGCGGGGATCCCGGGTGAGTTTGATAAGCTGCGCAAGAACTATGTTGAGCGCCGCGAGTGGTCTTCCCTGTATGTGATGTGCGACGACGCGTCGGCGGCGACGCTGCTGCATAAGCTGGGATTTAACGCCGTTCATCACCCGGCACGTTAATGTCTTCTTAATGCTCCCTGTCGGATACTCCGACAGGGACGCTTTTTTATTTCTGGAGTAAACCACCATGTCTGAAGGCTGGAACATTGCCATTTTAGGTGCCACGGGTGCCGTGGGCGAAGCCCTGCTCGAAACCCTTGCTGAGCGTCAGTTCCCGGTGGGCGACATCTATGCGCTGGCGCGTACCGACAGCGCAGGTGAGCATCTGCGTTTTAACAGTAAATCCGTTATGGTCCAGGACGCGGCAGCGTTCGACTGGACGCAGGCGCAGCTGGCGTTTTTCGCCGCGGGTGCTGAAGCGACTGCTGCGTACGTTGAAGAAGCGACCAACGCAGGCTGCCTGGTGATCGACCTGAGCGGCCTGTTCTCAATGGAGCCGGATGTGCCGCTGGTGGTGCCGGACGTGAACCCGTTTGTGCTGGCTGACTACCGCAACCGTAACGTCATTGCGGTCCCGAACAGCCTGACCAGCCAGCTGCTGACCGCCCTGAAACCGCTGATCGACGACGGCGGCCTGTCGCGCATTACCGTCACCAGCCTGCTCTCCGCGTCCGCGAACGGCAAAAAGGCCGTTGACGCGCTGGCCGGGCAGAGCGCGAAGCTGCTGAACGGTATCCCGATTGATGAAGATGATTTCTTTGGCCGCCAGCTGGCGTTCAACATGCTGCCGCTGCTGCCGGACCGCGAGGGCTCCGTGCGCGAAGAGCGTCGTATCGTCGATGAAGTACGTAAAATTCTGCAGGACGATGGCCTGATGATCTCCGCGAACGTCGTGCAGTCTCCGGTCTTCTACGGCCACGCGCAGATGGTCGGCTTCGAAGCCCTGCGTCCGCTTGCGGCAGAAGAGGCGCGCGATGCGTTTGGCCGCGGTGAAGACATCGTGCTCTCTGAAGAGAGCGAGTTCCCGACCCAGGTTGGTGATGCCACCGGCAGCGCGCATCTTTCCGTTGGCTGCGTGCGTAACGATTACGGCATGCCGGAACAGGTTCAGTTCTGGTCCGTTGCCGACAACGTTCGCTTTGGCGGCGCGCTGATGGCGGTCAAAATCGCTGAAAAACTGGTGCAGGAGTACCTGTACTGATGTCAGACGTGGAACAAAAGCCGGTCCATAGAGTTGCCCTCGGAATTGAGTACGATGGCAGTAAATATTATGGCTGGCAGCGTCAGAACGAAGTGCGCAGCGTCCAGGAGAAGCTGGAAAAAGCGCTCTCTCAGGTGGCAAACGAGCCGATTAACGTCCTGTGCGCAGGACGGACGGACGCGGGTGTTCACGGCACGGGGCAGGTGGTTCACTTTGAAACCACCGCTGTGCGTAAGGATGCTGCCTGGACTCTGGGTGTAAATGCGAATTTGCCTGGTGACATTGCGGTGCGTTGGGTAAAAGCTGTGCCGGATGATTTTCACGCGCGCTTCAGCGCCACGGCGCGTCGCTACCGTTATGTCATCTACAACCAGCGCCTGCGTCCGGCGGTGCTAAGCCAGGGCGTGACGCATTTTTATGAGCCGCTTGATGCAGAACGTATGCATCGCGCGGCGCAGTGTCTGATTGGTGAAAATGACTTTACGTCGTTTCGTGCGGTGCAGTGTCAATCCCGCACGCCGTGGCGCAACGTTATGCACATAAACGTCAGTCGTTTTGGCGCGTATGTGGTGGTGGATATCAAAGCCAATGCCTTTGTACATCATATGGTTAGGAATATTGTGGGCAGCCTGATGGAAGTGGGTGCCGGACACCAGCCGGAGAGCTGGATTGCAGACCTGCTTGCAGCGAAGGACAGAACGCTTGCGGCAGCCACGGCGAAAGCGGAAGGGTTGTATCTGGTCTCGGTAGACTATCCGGATCGGTTTGACCTGCCGAAACCGCCAATGGGTCCGCTATTTTTAGCGGACTAAACAAAGGTGCAATTAGGGTTTAGACAATATGGACGTAATTCGTTTTTTAATTGATTTCATCCTGCATATTGATGTTCACCTGGCAGAGCTGGTCGCGCAGTATGGCGTCTGGGTTTATGCCATTCTGTTTCTTATTCTGTTTTGTGAAACCGGTCTGGTCGTTACCCCGTTCCTGCCAGGGGATTCACTGCTGTTCGTTGCCGGGGCGCTATCGGCGTTGCCCACTAACGATCTGAACGTGCATCTTATGGTTGTGCTGATGGTGATTGCCGCTATTGTCGGTGATGCGGTCAACTATACGATTGGACGTGTGTTTGGTGAGCGGCTTTTCAGCAATCCTGATTCGAAAATTTTCCGTCGCAGCTATTTAGACAAAACCCATGCGTTCTATGAACGCCACGGCGGAAAAACCATTATCCTTGCGCGCTTTGTGCCTATTGTGCGTACATTTGCACCGTTTGTGGCGGGAATGGGGCATATGTCCTATCGTCATTTTGCGGCATACAACGTGGTTGGCGCGCTGCTGTGGGTACTGCTGTTCACCTATGCAGGCTACCTGTTTGGCGATCTTCCGATCGTTCAGGAAAATCTTAAGTTACTGATTGTAGCGATTATTGTGCTTTCCGTACTGCCGGGCGTTATCGAAATCATTCGTCACAAACGCGCGGCGGCAAAACAAGCGAAGTAAATGCACGCTGGCGGTTCGACCACTTTTTTATCCAAAGTTTCGGGCTGTTATGTTTTAATGTGCAACATTCATGGTCTGTTGGAGGCAAAAATGGCATTATTCGCCTCTTATAGCAAAACTGGCATACGACCAGGTTCAGGCAGAAAGGTTATCAATGAGCTGGATTGAACGAATTAAAAGCAACATTACCCCAACGCGCAAAGCGAGCATTCCTGAAGGGGTATGGACGAAGTGTGATAGCTGCGGTCAGGTTCTGTATCGCGCAGAGCTGGAGCGCAACCTTGAGGTGTGTCCGAAGTGTGACCACCATATGCGTATGTCGGCGCGCAACCGCCTGCATAGCCTGCTGGACGAAGGCTCTCTGGTAGAGCTGGGTAGCGAACTCGAACCAAAAGACGTGCTGAAGTTCCGCGATTCCAAAAAATACAAAGATCGTCTGGCCTCTGCACAGAAAGAGACCGGCGAGAAAGACGCGCTGATCGTCATGAAAGGCACCCTGCATGAGATGCCGGTTGTTGCCGCTGCGTTTGAGTTCGCCTTTATGGGTGGCTCAATGGGCTCCGTGGTCGGTGCGCGCTTCGTGCGTGCCGTAGAGCAGGCGCTGGAAGACAACTGTCCGCTAATCTGCTTCTCTGCCTCCGGCGGTGCGCGTATGCAGGAAGCGCTGATGTCGCTGATGCAGATGGCGAAAACCTCTGCTGCGCTGGCGAAAATGCAGGAGCGCGGTCTGCCGTACATCTCCGTGCTGACCGACCCAACCATGGGCGGCGTTTCCGCGAGCTTCGCGATGCTGGGCGACCTGAACATCGCTGAGCCTAAGGCCCTGATCGGCTTTGCGGGTCCTCGCGTTATCGAGCAGACCGTGCGTGAAAAGCTGCCGCCGGGCTTCCAGCGCAGTGAGTTCCTCATTGAGAAAGGCGCCATCGACATGATTGTCCGCCGTCCGGAAATGCGCCTGAAGCTGGCGAGCGTCCTGGCGAAGCTGATGAATCTGCCAGCGCCGAACCCGGATGAGCCGCGCGAAGGCGTGGTGGTACCGGATCAGGAACCCGAGGCCTGATAACTGAAAAGGGCAGGGCCGGTTGGCGCTGCCCTTTTGCTTTCTAATCTGTTAATGACAACCGGGCATTATGGAAAATAAAAGCATTCCCCAAGCCACGTCGCCCCTGGCCGCGTGGCTTTCTTATCTGGAAAACCTGCACAGTAAAACCATCGATATGGGGCTTGAGCGCGTAAGCCAGGTCGCCGCGCGTCTTGATGTGCTCAAACCGGCACCTTTCGTGTTCACCGTCGCGGGGACCAACGGTAAAGGCACGACCTGCCGCACGCTGGAATCTGTCCTGATGGCCGCGGGCTACAAAGTTGGCGTGTACAGCTCGCCACACCTGGTCCGCTATACCGAGCGCGTTCGCGTGCAGAACAGCGAGCTGCCGGAATCGGCGCATACGGCGTCGTTCGCGGAAATTGAAGCCGCGCGCGGTGAGATCTCATTAACCTATTTTGAATACGGCACCCTGTCGGCGCTGTGGCTGTTCAAACAGGCGCAGCTGGATGTGGTGATCCTTGAGGTCGGCCTCGGCGGACGTCTTGATGCGACCAATATGGTCGATGCGGACGTGGCGGTAGTCACCAGCATCGCGCTGGACCATATCGACTGGCTGGGACCGGATCGTGAAAGCATTGGCCGCGAGAAGGCCGGTATTTTCCGCGCAAATAAGCCTGCCGTGGTCGGCGAGCCGGATATGCCATACACCATTGCTGACGTGGCAAACGAGAAGGGCGCGCGTCTGCTGCGCCGCGACGTTGACTGGCAGTACGAGGTCCAGGATAACGGCTGGCGCTTTAGCGACGCGCAGGGCGCGCTCGACAACCTGCCGCTGCCGCAGGTGCCGCAGCCGAACGCAGCAACCGCGCTGGCGGCACTGCGCGCCAGCGGCCTCGCGGTCAGCGAGCAGGCGATCCGCGACGGCATTCAGAACGCAATTCTGCCCGGGCGTTTCCAGATTGTCAGCGAGTCACCGCGCCTGATTCTGGACGTGGCGCATAACCCGCATGCGGCGGCGTATCTCGCGGGACGTCTCAAATCGTTACCAAAAACCGGGCGCGTGCTGGCGGTTATCGGTATGCTTCATGATAAAGATATCGGCGGGACGCTGGCCTGCATGGAGAGTGTGGTCGATAGCTGGTATTGTGCTCCTCTGGAGGGGCCGCGCGGCGCGACGGCTGAGCAGCTGATGGAACATCTCGGCAAAGGCGCAATCTACAGTAGCGTGGCTCAGGCCTGGCGTGCCGCGATGGCGGATGCTAAACCAGAAGATACCGTGCTGGTGTGTGGGTCATTCCACACGGTGGCACATGTCATGGAAGTGATGGACGCGGGGAGAACCGGTGGCGAGTAAGTTTCAGAACCGTTTAACAGGAACCATTGTGCTGGTCGCGCTCGGGGTGATTATTCTCCCGGGTCTGCTCGACGGGCAGAAAAAGCATTATCAGGACGAGTTTGCCGCTATTCCGCTGGTGCCGAAACCGGGTGACCGTGATGAGCCGGATATGCTGCCAGCGGCGACGCAGGCGCTGCCTGCTCAGCCTCCGGAAGGAGCGGCGGAAGAGGTGCGTGCAGGCGATGCCGCCGCACCGTCGCTCGATCCGTCACGCCTGGCGGCAGCCAGCAACAGCGATATCGATCCGGTGCCGGTAGAGCAGCCTAAACCTGTTGAAAAACCGAAGCCGGTTGAGAAGCCGCAGCCGAAACCGCAGCGGGATAAAGCCGCAGAGCAGCTGGCTGCCGCGTCAGAAACCCCACCGCCGGCAAAACAAGACGCGGCACCGACCGGAAAAGCGTACGTTGTGCAGCTCGGCGCGCTGAAAAACGCCGATAAGGTCAACGAGGTCGTGAGCAAACTGCGCAGTGCGGGATATCGTGTTTACACTTCACCTTCCACGCCGGTGCAGGGTAAAATTACCCGTATCCTCGTGGGGCCAGAGGCGTCCAAAGATAAGCTTAAAGGTTCGCTCGGTGAGCTGAAGCAGATCTCCGGCCTGAGCGGTGTGGTGATGGGCTACAGCGCGAACTGATAAGATCTTACCCATCCTCGGAGTGGTTAGCTCCCTCTCCCTTGAGGGAGAGGGCTGGGGTGAGGGGGGAGCAGACGTCCACAGAGACGTCAAATGGACCGTGGCGTTGAACATTTTTTCAGCGCCTTTTTTATTTACGCGCGGGAAGGAAATCCCTACGCAAACGTTTTCTTTTTCTGTTAGAATTCGCCCCGAACTGGATGACAGGGCGTTAAATCGTGGGACATATATGGTCTGGATTGATTACGCCATCATTGCGGTGATTGGTTTTTCCTGTCTGGTTAGCCTGATCCGTGGCTTTGTTCGTGAAGCGTTATCGCTGGTGACCTGGGGTTGTGCTTTCTTTGTCGCCAGTCATTACTACACTTACCTGTCTGTCTGGTTCACGGGCTTTGAAGATGAACTGGTCCGAAATGGAATCGCTATCGCGGTGCTGTTTATCGCAACGCTGATTGTCGGCGCTATCGTGAATTACGTGATAGGTCAGCTGGTCGAGAAAACCGGTCTGTCAGGAACGGACAGGGTGCTCGGGATCTGTTTCGGGGCGTTACGAGGCGTGCTGATTGTGGCCGCGATCCTGTTCTTCCTGGATACCTTTACCGGGTTCTCCAAAAGCGAAGACTGGCAGAAATCGCAGCTCATTCCAGAGTTCAGCTTCATCATCAGATGGTTCTTTGACTATCTGCAAAGCTCGTCGAGTTTTTTGCCCAGGGCATAAACCCTGAGATGTGGCTTAACGAGGAAAAGACGAATGTGCGGTATTGTCGGTATCGCCGGTTTCATGCCGGTAAACCAGTCGATTTATGACGCGTTAACGGTGCTTCAGCACCGTGGGCAGGATGCTGCGGGTATCATCACCATTGATGCAAACAACTGCTTCCGTTTACGCAAGGCGAATGGCCTGGTAAACGATGTGTTTGAAGCCCGCCATATGCAGCGTCTGCAAGGTAATATGGGGATCGGTCACGTTCGTTATCCTACTGCTGGCAGTTCCAGCGCCTCTGAGGCACAGCCTTTCTACGTCAACTCACCGTATGGCATCACCCTTGCTCATAACGGCAACCTGACCAACGCGCATGAGCTGCGTAAAAAGCTGTTCGAAGAGAAACGTCGCCACATTAACACCACCTCTGATTCTGAAATCCTGCTCAATGTGTTCGCCAGCGAGCTGGATAACTTCCGTCACTACCCGCTGGAAGCAGACAACATCTTTGCTGCGATTGCCGCGACAAACCGTCAGATCCGCGGCGCATACGCCTGCGTAGCGATGATCATCGGTCACGGCATGGTGGCCTTCCGCGATCCAAACGGCATTCGCCCTCTGGTGCTCGGCAAACGCGACCTCGGCGATGGCCGTACCGAATATATGGTTGCCTCTGAGAGCGTGGCGCTGGATACCCTGGGCTTTGAGTTCCTGCGTGACGTTGCGCCGGGCGAAGCGGTCTATATCACCGAGAAGGGCCAGCTGTTTACCCGCCAGTGTGCCGATAACCCGGTCAGCAACCCGTGCCTGTTTGAATACGTTTACTTTGCCCGCCCGGATTCCTTCATCGACAAGATTTCCGTCTACAGCGCGCGCGTCAACATGGGCACGAAGCTGGGCGAGAAGATTGCCCGCGAGTGGGACGATCTCGACATCGACGTGGTTATTCCTATCCCGGAAACCTCCTGCGATATCGCGCTGGAGATCGCCCGCATTCTGGACAAGCCATATCGTCAGGGCTTCGTGAAGAACCGCTACGTTGGCCGCACCTTTATCATGCCGGGCCAGCACCTGCGCCGTAAGTCCGTGCGCCGCAAGCTGAACGCCAACCGCGCGGAATTCCGCGACAAGAACGTTCTGCTGGTGGATGACTCCATTGTTCGCGGCACCACCTCTGAGCAGATTATCGAGATGGCGCGCGAAGCGGGTGCGAAGAAAGTCTACCTGGCCTCTGCTGCGCCGGAGATTCGCTTCCCGAACGTGTACGGCATCGATATGCCAACCGCCAACGAGCTGATCGCTCACGGGCGTGAAGTGGATGAAATTCGCCAGATCATCGGTGCCGACGGCCTGATTTTCCAGGATCTGAACGATCTCATCGACGCGGTGCGTGCCGAGAACCCGGAAATTCAGCAGTTTGAATGCTCCGTGTTCAACGGTATTTACGTGACCAAAGACGTTGACCAGCAGTACCTCGACTATCTTGATTCTCTGCGCAACGACGATGCGAAAGCCGTTCAGATGCAGAACGATCTTGAAAGCTTAGAGATGCACAACGAAGGTTGATGGTCCGGCAGGTGAGGGCGAACGCCCTCACTTGCAACTCCCCGCAAAATCCTGCACAGTCTGCCCTGAAATCAGTAAGGGCGAAAATCATGAAACGACTCATTGTTGGGCTTAGCGGCGCCAGCGGCGCGATTTACGGCGTACGTCTATTACAGGTTCTGCGTAACGTGGCGGAAGTTGAGACCCATCTGGTGATGAGCCAGGCGGCGCGGCAGACCCTCTCTCTGGAAACCGATCTCTCCCTGCGTGATGTTCAGGCACTGGCGGACGTGGTTCACGATGCCCGTGATATCGCCGCCAGCATCTCCTCAGGCTCGTTTAAAACGGCCGGCATGGTTATCCTGCCCTGTTCCATTAAAACGCTCTCAGGCATTGTGAACAGCTATACCGATACCCTGGTAACGCGCGCGGCGGATGTGGTGCTGAAGGAGCGTCGTCCCCTGGTGCTCTGCGTGCGGGAAACGCCGCTGCACCTCGGCCACCTGCGTTTGATGACCCAGGCCGCTGAGCTTGGTGCCATCATCATGCCGCCGGTACCGGCGTTTTATCATCGCCCGACCTCGCTGGATGACGTGATTAATCAGACCGTTAACCGCGTGCTGGATCAGTTTGACATCGACCTGCCTGAAGATCTCTTCACCCGCTGGCAAGGGGCCTGATTCTGTGCACAAACAGAGTGCATGAAAAGAGACGTTGCCCTGTTTCAGGGCAATTATGCAACGGCGATCATATCCTCGACATTTAATTCGTTTTTTCCCTTTTTCTCTTTCCGGTTCGTTCGGCAGACCTGCTATCTTTCACCATTAAGGCAATATCGCAACGTTTTATTAACATATTTAACGTCGAAGTTTTGACCAGACGGCAATGTGGCATAAGACCTGCAAGATGAAGCCTGCAACACAACACACAACACAATACATAATAAAATCACGGTACTTGAGGGTAAATGTATGAAGAAGACGGTTCTGGCTCTGTCTTTGCTCGTGGGGTTAAGTGCGGCAGCAGGTAGCTACGCAGCGCTTCCACAGACGGTTCGTATCGGTACAGACGCAACCTACGCGCCATTCTCTTCCAAGGATGCGAAAGGCGATTTCGTGGGGTTTGATATCGATCTGGGAAATGAAATGTGCAAACGCATTGCGGTGAAATGCACATGGGTGGGCAGCGACTTTGACGCGTTAATCCCGTCGCTGAAAGCCAAGAAAATCGACGCCATTATCTCTTCTCTCTCCATCACCGAAAAACGCCAGCAGGAGATTGCCTTCTCTGACAAGCTCTACGCCGCGGATTCTCGCCTGATTGCGCCGAAAGGTTCCCCGATTAAGCCAACCATCGACTCGCTGAAAGGCAAGCATGTTGGCGTGCTTCAGGGCTCGACTCAGGAAGGTTATGCCAATGCTACCTGGCGTGAAAAGGGTGTAGACGTGGTGGCTTACCAGAACCAGGATCTGATTTACTCTGACCTGGCCGCAGGCCGTCTGGATGCCGCATTCCAGGATGAAGTTGCCGCGAGCGAAGGCTTCCTGAAACAGCCTGCGGGTAAAGACTATGCGTTTGCAGGCCCGTCGGTAAAAGACAAAAAATACTTTGGTGATGGCACCGGTATTGGCCTGCGTAAGGATGATACCGAGCTGAAAGCCGCCTTCGACAAAGCCTTTGCAGAGCTGCGTAAAGACGGTACTTACGACAAACTGGCGAAGAAATACTTCGACTTCAACGTATACGGTGAATAATAGCTGGCGCTAACGCACCGCAAAGGTGCGTTACGGGAGCGGTTGACCCAATGCGGTGCATTTGTTGCACCGTGTTGGATCGCTTTGTGCATACTTACGCATTTATAATGCAAAAATTCCCGCCTGAAGGGCATTAGTCTTTGCCTGACAGAGGGGATTGATGGCACATTAGCACCACCCCGTCGTCGTAAAAATCCCGTATGAAGACAGTTTGTTGAGGACAAATATGAAAAAACTCGTGTTGTCACTATCTCTGGTGCTGGCCTTTTCCAGCGCCACCGCGGCATTCGCAGCCATTCCGCAGAAAATTCGGATTGGTACCGATCCAACCTATGCGCCGTTCGAATCGAAGAATTCAAAGGGTGAACTGGTCGGTTTTGACATCGATCTGGCCAATGAGCTGTGCAAACGCATCAAAGCACAGTGTACCTACGTTGAGAACCCGCTGGATGCGCTGATCCCATCCCTGAAAGCGAAAAAAATCGACGTGATTATGTCCTCGCTCTCCATCACCGAAAAACGCCAGCAGGAGATTGCCTTCACAGACAAACTCTACGCGGCCGATTCTCGTCTGGTGGTGGCTAAATCCTCTGACGTTCAGCCAACGCTGGAGTCCCTGAAAGGCAAACGCGTCGGCGTGCTGCAGGGCACCACGCAGGAAACTTACGGTAACGAACACTGGGCGCCGAAGGGGATTGAAATCGTCTCCTACCAGGGCCAGGAAAATATCTACGCTGACCTGACGGCAGGCCGAATTGATGCGGCATTCCAGGATGAAGTCGCGGCAAGCGAAGGCTTCCTGAAAACGCCGGTGGGTAAAGATTACAAGTTTGGCGGCCCGTCCATTAAGGACGTGAAGTTGTTTGGTGTGGGCACCGGTATGGGCCTGCGCAAAGAAGACAACGAGCTGCGCGAGGCGCTGAACAAAGCGTTTGCTGAAATGCGCGCTGACGGCACCTACGACAAGCTGGCGAAAAAGTACTTTGATTTTAATGTTTACGGCGGCTAATCGCCCCGTCAAATAACGTGCGGCCCCTCCCGCTGCGGGAGGGGATAAGACACGGTTCCACCACTCACGATACGACAGGGCTCGCGGTATGCTGTACGGATTTTCTGGCGTTATTTTACAGGGCGCGCTTGTCACCCTTGAGCTGGCTATCAGCTCCGTGGTGCTGGCGGTGCTGATAGGTCTGGCAGGCGCAGGGGCGAAGCTTTCGGCTAACAAACCGCTGGCGCTAATTTTTGAAGGCTACACCACGCTTATTCGCGGCGTTCCCGATCTGGTGCTGATGCTGCTTATCTTTTACGGTCTGCAGATTGCGCTGAACAGCGTAACGGACGCGATGGGCATGGGACAAATTGATATCGACCCGATGGTGGCCGGTATTATTACCCTCGGTTTTATCTACGGTGCCTACTTCACTGAAACCTTCCGCGGCGCTTACATGGCCGTGCCGAAGGGCCACATTGAGGCGGCAACCGCATTTGGTTTTACCTCTTCACAAACGTTTCGTCGGATTATGTTCCCGGCCATGATGCGCTACGCGCTTCCGGGCATCGGCAACAACTGGCAGGTTATCCTCAAAGCGACAGCGCTGGTCTCGCTGCTTGGTCTGGAAGACGTCGTGAAAGCGACTCAGCTGGCGGGCAAGAGCACCTGGGAGCCGTTCTACTTTGCGGTGGTCTGCGGCGTGATTTATCTGGTCTTTACGACCGTCTCCAATGGTGTGCTGCTTCTGCTCGAGCGTCGCTACTCCGTGGGTGTGAAGAGGGCTGACCTGTGATTGAGATTATTCAGGAATACTGGAAATCCCTGCTGTGGACGGATGGCTACCGCTTTACCGGCGTTGCTATTACGCTCTGGCTGCTGATTTCCTCCGTGGTGATGGGCGGCATTCTGGCGGTGTTTCTTGCCATTGGCCGCGTGTCGAACAATAAATTTATCCAGTTCCCGATCTGGCTGTTTACCTACGTGTTTCGCGGTACGCCGCTGTACGTGCAGCTGCTGGTGTTCTATTCGGGGATGTATACGCTTGAGATCGTAAAAGGCACTGAGATGCTGAATGCGTTCTTCCGCAGCGGTCTGAACTGTACGGTGCTGGCGTTGACGCTCAACACCTGCGCCTACACCACCGAGATTTTCGCCGGGGCAATTCGCTCTGTCCCTTACGGTGAGATTGAAGCGGCGCGCGCGTACGGCTTTTCCTCAGTGAAGCTTTATCGCTGCATTATTCTGCCGTCGGCACTGCGTATCGCGCTACCGGCGTACAGTAATGAAGTCATTTTGATGCTGCACTCCACCGCGCTCGCCTTTACCGCGACGGTGCCGGATCTGCTCAAAATCGCGCGCGATATTAACTCCGCGACCTATCAGCCGTTTACCGCGTTTGGCATTGCGGCGGTGCTCTATTTAATTATCTCTTATGTTTTGATTAGCCTGTTCCGTAAGGCTGAAAAACGCTGGTTGCAGCATATAAAACCTTCTTCGACGCACTGAGAAAGATGATGGCTGAGAACAAATTAAACGTTATTGATTTGCACAAACGCTACGGCGAACATGAAGTGCTGAAAGGGGTGTCGCTGCAGGCTAATGCAGGCGATGTAATCAGTATCATCGGCTCATCCGGCTCGGGTAAAAGTACCTTCCTGCGCTGCATCAACTTCCTCGAAAAGCCGAGCGAAGGCTCGATTGTGGTGAGCGGGCAGAATATTAACCTGGTCCGTGACAAAGACGGCCAGCTGAAGGTCGCGGATAAAAACCAGCTGCGCCTGCTGCGCACGCGCCTGACGATGGTGTTCCAGCACTTCAATCTCTGGAGCCACATGACGGTGCTGGAGAACGTGATGGAAGCGCCGATTCAGGTGCTGGGCCTGAGCAAGCAGGAAGCCCGCGAGCGCGCGGTGAAATACCTGGCGAAAGTGGGTATCGACGAGCGCCAGCAGATGAAATACCCGGTGCATCTCTCCGGCGGTCAGCAGCAGCGCGTCTCCATCGCGCGCGCGCTGGCGATGGAGCCCGAAGTGCTGCTGTTCGACGAACCGACCTCCGCGCTGGACCCGGAACTCGTTGGCGAAGTGCTGCGCATCATGCAGAAGCTGGCCGAAGAGGGCAAAACGATGGTGGTGGTGACGCACGAGATGGGCTTCGCCCGTAACGTCTCGAACCACGTGATTTTCCTGCATCAGGGGAAAATTGAAGAGCAGGGCCACCCGGACGAGGTGCTGGCGAACCCGCAAAGCCCGCGTTTGCAGCAGTTCCTGAAGGGGTCTTTGAAGTAGATTTTGCCCTTCTCCCTCTCCCTGTGGCGCTTCGCTTACCGGGCCTACGGGCTGGATGTTCTCCCTCTCCCTGTGTGAGAGGGTTGGGGTGAGGGCATCAGCCCGCAGTGCAGCCCAATCGCCCGGTGGCGCTTCGCTTACCGGGCCTACAAATTCTATTGCCGGCCGGCATACTCCAGCCGATACACCCAGTCGTCATAGCGCACGCCGTCAATTTCATACGCCTTTTCCAGCACCTGCGTACGCACAAACCCTGCTTTCTCCAGCACCCGCACCGAACCGCCGTTATCCGCCAGCACATATGCGTTAATCGCCTTCACGCTGGTCTGGTTGAACGCGTAATCGCACACCGCGCGCAGCGCCTCGCTGGCAATCCCTTTTCCCTGCGCGGCAGGCACAACCGTATAGCCGATATCGGCCTCTTCACGATTCTCAGGGCTGATTTGCAGGCCAATATCGCCCAGCGGCGTATCGTCCTCCAGAGAGCGGATTACGAAGACATGCTCCGCCATCAGGCGCGCGGCAAACGCGCGGCGGGTCTCTTTTTCCGGCGCGATGGCGGCCATGTAGCGCATGATGCTGCGATCTTCACGCAGCGAGCGAAAGAAGGCCCAGTCAGTGGGTTCGAAAGGAGTGAGGTGAAGCCGGGGAGTGGTGATGGTTGCCATTGTTACGCCATTTCTTCGGAACATGGCCTGTCACTGTAACATATTCACCGCACCACATCCCCCAGCGCCTCTTCTAATTCATACCAGCGGAACGCGAACCCGGCCGCTTCCAGCCGTTTTGGCAGCGCCCGCTGTCCGCCTAATACCAGCACGGACGCTTCACCCATCATCAGGCGAATGACCGTGGCAGGTACGCGCAATATCGCCGGGCGGTGCAGGGCATGCCCCAGCGCGTGGGCAAACTGTTCGTTACGCACCGGATACGGCGCAACCATGTTAAACGGCCCGCGCAGATCGTTATCCAGAAGCCAGAGAATACCGTTGACCATATCGTCGATATGGATCCACGCCAGGTACTGACGACCATTGCCGATGGGGCCGCCGAGCCCGAGCCGGAAAGGGGGAAGCATCTTCGCCAGAATACCGCCTTTCGGCGCAAGCACGACGCCGGTCCGCAGCAGGCAGACGCGGGTACGATCGCTTTGCGCTGCAGAGGCGATACGCTCCCACTGGGCGCAGAGCTTATGGGAAAACTCGTTATGGGGCGGCTCTTCCTCGGTTACCACCACCTCGCCGAGATCGCCGTAATAGCCCACCGCTGAACCCGAAATCAGCACCGAAGGCGGGGTGTGGCTATTGCGGAAGAGCTCGACCAGCTTTTCGGTAATGTTCCACCGGCTGCTGCATAACAGCTGTTTTTGCTCTTCCGTCCAGCGCTTATCGGCGATGGGTTCACCCGCGAGGTTAATGACGGCGTCGAAGCCGTCCAGATTTTGCTGCTCGGCCAGATTTTTCCAGATATCGATACCCGCCCCCAGCACCTGGCGCGCTTTCTCCGGGCTGCGCGTGACCACGGTGATGTCGTGATGCAAGGCCTGCAGACGCGCAATGAGGTGACGACCAATCAGGCCTGTACCGCCGGTCAGCAAAATCTTCATACAACCTCCAGGTTTACGCCTGGCGTCGCCAGCTTAACGTCATGGAGACGGAATCGGCGTAGCGCAGGGCGTGAAGTTTATCGATCTCAACTTCAGCATAAGTGACCCAGTGATGTTCGCGTGCGATATCGAGCACATCCTGAGTTAATTTTTCCAGCAGAGAGAAGCGGTTATTCTCCACGTACTGAATGATGTTTTTGGTTATTGTGCGGTAGTTCAGCGCGTCGTTGATGTCTTCGCTGGCCCGCGCTTTGTCTGCGGGGTAGTGAATCACCACGTTAATGACAATATCCTGACGGTTGGCGATCTCTTCCTCTTTGATACCGATGAAGGTACGCAAGCGTAAATTTTTTATACGAATAACAGCATCTGGCTGTGACATTGCAGGTCTTCTCCGTGTCAGTATTTCCTGCTCATCATACATGAGAGGCTCGCGGGCACCCAGCCTCATAGAGGGTTAAATCTGCTGGATTTTTTGCATCGCCCGCTCGGTGGCCGGGCGGGTTCGAATGCGCTCAAACCAGTTGTTCACCGCCGGGTAAGAGGCCAGGTCAATGCGGTGTTTTTCATGCGTATTCACCCACGGCCAGCAGGCGATATCGGCAATACTGTAATGATCGCCGCCGAGCCACGGCGTTTTCTCCAGACGTCGGTTCAGAACGTCATACAGCCGTTGAGTCTCAACCTGATAGCGTTCTATCGCATAAGGAATGGGCTGCGGGGCGTAAGCGGTAAAGTGATGGTTTTGACCCAGCATGGGCCCCAGCCCGCTCGCCTGCCAGAAGAGCCATTGCAGGGTATGGTGACGCTCGCGCAGTTCGCCGCTCAGCAGTTTGCCGGTTTTCTCCGCCAGGTAGAGCAAAATTTCACCGGATTCAAACAGGCTCAGCGGTCTGCCCCCGTCCGTCGGCTGGTTATCAATAATGGCCGGGATTTTATTATTCGGCGAGATAGCCAGAAAGAGAGGGCTGAACTGATCGCCTTTGCTGATATCCACGCGAATGATCCTGTAATCCAGCTCGGCTTCTTCAAGAAAGAGGGTGATCTTATGGCCGTTTGGGGTAGGGGCGTAATAAAGGTCGATCATTCTCAACTCCTGTCCATGCGAATAGTGGTGCCATGACAAATGAGTATAGGTGGTTGTTGTAAATCGTGAGTTTTCATCAAGTGACAGCGAGGCAAAGAGATTATATGTTGAGTAAAAACCGATCAGCCTATGAGGATGTTATGAACCAGCCCGTCATCACGTTGTGGTCCGATGCGAATTTCTTTTCTCCCTATGTTATGAGCGTATACGTTGCGCTGGCCGAAAAAGGGCTCACTTTTACGCTGAAGACCGTCGATCTTGACGGCGGTGAACATCTCAAGCCGCAGTGGCAGGGCTACGACCTGACCCGACGCGTGCCGGTGCTGGAGATTGACGGTTTTGCCCTGAGCGAATCGTCGGCGATTGATGAATATCTGGAAGATCGGTTCGCACCGCCCGAGTGGGAGCGCATCTATCCTCACGATCTGCAAAAACGCGCGCGGGCGAGGCAGATCCAGGCGTGGCTGCGAAGCGATCTGGTGCCGATTCGCGTGGAACGCTCGACGGACGTCGTGTTTGCCGGGGTGAAAAAGCCAGCGCTCAGCGCTGAAGGCCGTGAAAGCGCGCAAAAACTGATTGAAACCGCCACCTCGCTCCTCGCACACGGCAACCCGAACCTGTTCGGCGAGTGGTGCATTGCCGACGCCGATCTGGCGTTGATGCTTAACCGCCTGATCCTCAACGGCGATGAGGTGCCGCAGCTGCTGGTGGATTATGCCGCGTTTCAGTGGCAGCGCGCCTCCGTGCAGCGCTATGTGGCACTCTCGGCCAAGCGCGCGGGCTGATAAGCCCTGACGCTTCAGGTATGATGGGGGCAGTCTGTTTTCCCGAGGAGTGACTGATGAAACTGATGTTTGCGTCGGATATCCATGGATCGCTGCCCGCTACCGAGCGTGTCCTCTCCCTGTTTGCACAAAGCGGCGCGCAGTGGCTGATTATTCTGGGTGATGTGCTCAATCACGGCCCGCGCAACGCGCTGCCGGAGGGCTATGCCCCTGCGCTGGTCGCGGAAAAGCTTAACCCGTTTGCCTCGCGCATTATCGCCGTTCGCGGCAATTGCGACAGCGAAGTGGACCAGATGCTGCTGCATTTTCCCCTTACCGCGCCATGGCAACAGGTGCTGCTGGAACAAAGCCGCCTGTTCCTGACCCATGGGCATCTTTTTAGCCCGGATAATCTCCCGGCGCTCGCGGCTGGCGATGTCCTGGTTTACGGTCATACTCATATTCCGGTTGCTGAAAAGCGCGGTGAGATTTATCACTTTAACCCGGGGTCGGTCAGCATACCGAAAGGCGGATACCCTGCGAGCTATGGCATGCTGGATGGAAATACCCTGAGCGTTATCGCACTTAATGATCAGCAAGTTATTGCGCAGATAGCGATTAATCCGTAAGTTACACCTCAACTGCAAACGCGCCGAAAGAGCGCTTAGAAGAGAAGGTTTCCCGATGGTGGAGCAGAGTCATTTGGCAAGTACAGAGTGGGTTGACATTGTCAGCGAAGAGAATGAAGTGATCGCGCAGGCTAGCCGCGAACAAATGCGTGCGGAGCGTCTTCGCCACCGCGCAACGTACATCGTTGTGCATGACGGGATGGGCAAAATTCTGGTCCAGCGCCGTACGGATACCAAAGATTTTCTCCCGGGTATGCTGGACGCCACCGCAGGTGGGGTTGTGCAGGCAGATGAAGTGCTGCTGGATTCCGCGCGTCGTGAAGCGGAAGAAGAGTTAGGTATTGCCGGCGTGCCGTTTGCCGAGCACGGTCAGTTCTATTTCGAAGACGAAAACTGCCGCGTCTGGGGCGGGCTGTTTAGCTGCGTTTCTCACGGCCCGTTCGCCCTGCAGGAAGAAGAGGTGAGCGAAGTCAGCTGGATGACGCCGGAAGAGATCACCGCGCGCTGCGACGAGTTTACGCCGGATTCGTTAAAAGCGCTGGCGCTGTGGATGACCCGCAACGCCAAAAACGAATCGACCAAATCAGAGAAAGAGGAAGAGGCTGAGTAAGATTCAGCAACTCTCTCTCAGACACAGACTGGACGCGATGGGCTTTTGATCGCGCCAGTCACCGTCATTCAGACGCTCCAGCAGTGCTTTCCCGGCTTCAATTCCAATCTTACGATGCGGCACCGCCATCGTCGTCAGCGGCGGCTGACAGACGCGGCTCACGTCGCTATCGCCAAAGCCGACCACCGCCAGATCGTCCGGCACCTTGATTCGCCTGCGCTGGCACTCGTACAGCGCGCCGCATGCCAGCTCGTCAGAGACGCACACCAGCGCATCCAGCTCCGGCCACGCCAGCAGGAATTCTGGCAGCTGTGCCGCGCCGGTCGAGAAGCTCGGCGGCATCGCCGCGTTAATGACCCGGGTCGGCGACATATGGTGGCGAAGCATGGCTTTGTACCAGCCCTGCAAATGCTGCTGGAAAATCCACTGCTCCTGGTTGGCGCACAGCAGGCCAATATTTTGATAGCCGCGCTTAATCACCATTTCCGTAAGTTCATACATGGCCGCTACGTTATCAATCCCGATATTCATATCAATCGGGTCGGCGCGCATGGCGCCCATCTCCATCACCGGAATAGAGGCGTTTTTCAGCCAGTGGCGAACGGTGTCGGTATGTTCAACGCTGAGCAGGATAGCGGCGGCAATATTTGACGCAAGCAGCGTCTCCAGCAACTTTTCCTCCTGCTCCAGGCGATGCTGGGATTCTGCCAGCATGATCTGATACCCGGCAGGCTGTAGCACCTGCTGTAGCCCGGCGAACATCTCCGAGCAGCCGGCTTCGGAGAGATTAGGCACCACCATGGCTATCGTCCATGACGACGCCGAGGCCAGCGCGCTGGCGGCAAGATTAGGCATATAGCCCAGCTCCTGCACGGCAGCTTCAATTTTTTCTCGTAGTTTATCGGAAACCTGTTCGGGCGTGCGGAGTGCACGGGACACGGTCATCGTGCCCACACCGGCAAGCTGTGCGACATCGGCGAGTGTCACTTTACCAGTACTGCGCCGTTTTCGGGTTAGAGACATACACCTTCCTGCTGACCAGACGCGTTCTTCATTTCCTTCGCTTCACGTGACAGGCAGTATACGCCTTAAATCCCTTTTTTTGCTGTGATTTAGCACCGTGATTGCAATTTGATAGCGCTATCACATTTCTGCATGTTAACCATTGGTAGCGCTATCTTTGTGATCGCGATCGCAGTCATCCAGCGATGTGTTGAATAAAGTTTGCTCATCTTCAAGCGTGTAGCGGGAGTGAAAAGTGCTCAAAAAATGGATATATGATACAACCATCACGCTGCAGGATAGCGTGGAAAACTGGCCGCAGGCGCTGGAGCTGTGCGCGAAGCCGCTTCTGGATTTGCAGGTGATTGAGCCTGAATACGTCACGGCCATCATCCAGCAGCACCACACGTTAGGACCCTATTATGTGCTGGCACCAGGGCTGGCTATGCCGCATGCGCGGCCGGAGGAAGGCGCCAAAGGACTGGGGTTGTCTTTATTAAAACTAAAACAGGGCGTCTCGTTTGGTGCCGGTGAGTTTGACCCTGTGGATGTCATTATTATGCTCGCGGCACCCGACAAAAATAGCCATATTGAGATGATATCTTCGCTGGCTGAATTATTTTCCAGCGATGCAGATATGGCTGAACTGCATCAGGCGAATACCCTGGAGGAAATTAAAACGATTATTGACCGCTTCTGATTTAATTCTTTAATCCGATTATTCACAACATTACGCGCCAGCGTGATGGGGCGTGCTCTACTCAAAATAAGGGGACAACAATGAAAATCATGGCTATTTGCGGCTCCGGCCTGGGCAGCAGTTTTATGGTCGAAATGAATATTAAAAAGGTGCTTAAAAAACTGGAGATTGAGGCTGAGGTTGAACATTCCGATCTCTCCTCGGCCACGCCGGGCGCAGCCGATCTTTTCGTGATGGCAAAAGACATTGCGGCCAGCGCCAGCGTGCCGGAAAGCCAGCTGGTGGTGATTAACAACATCATCGACATCAACGAACTTGAAGCGCAGCTGCGCGCCTGGTTCGACAGACAATAACCCTGATAAGGCGAGGTGGATATGTTTATCCTTGAAACGCTGAATTTCGTTGTTGATATTTTAAAAGTCCCTTCGGTGCTGGTCGGTTTAATTGCGCTAATTGGTCTGGTTGCGCAGAAAAAAGCGTTTTCGGACGTGGTGAAAGGGACGATTAAAACCATTCTCGGCTTTATTGTGCTGGGCGGCGGCGCCACGGTGCTGGTGGGGTCGTTAAATCCTTTGGGCGGTATGTTTGAGCACGCCTTTACGATCCAGGGCATTATTCCAAACAATGAAGCGATTGTGTCAATCGCGCTGGAAAAATACGGTGCAGCGACCGCGCTGATTATGGCCTTCGGCATGGTGGCGAATATCATCGTCGCGCGCTTTACTCGCCTGAAGTACATCTTCCTGACCGGTCACCACACGTTTTACATGGCGTGCATGATTGGCGTGATCCTGACGGTCGCGGGCTTTGAGGGCGTGGGGCTGGTCTTTACCGGCTCGCTGATCCTCGGCCTGATCATGGCCTTCTTCCCGGCGATTGCCCAGCGCTACATGAAGCGCATTACCGGCAACGATGAGATTGCCTTCGGCCACTTCGGCACGCTGGGCTACGTGCTGTCCGGCTGGATTGGCAGCAAGGTTGGCAAGGGCTCTCGCTCAACGGAAGAAATGAACCTGCCGAAGAACCTGAGCTTCCTGCGCGACAGCTCGATCTCCATCTCCCTGACCATGATGATTATCTACCTCATCCTCGCGGTGAGCGCCGGGCGCGAGTACGTGGAGGCCACCTTCAGCGGCGGCCAGAACTACCTGGTCTACGCCATCATCATGGCGATCACCTTCGCGGCGGGCGTGTTCATCATCCTGCAGGGCGTGCGCCTGATTCTGGCGGAGATCGTTCCGGCCTTTACCGGCTTCTCGGAGAAACTGGTGCCGAACGCGCGTCCTGCGCTGGACTGCCCGGTGGTGTATCCCTATGCGCCAAACGCGGTGCTGATTGGCTTCCTGTTCAGCTTCCTCGGCGGGATTGTGGGGTTGCTCATCTGCGGTCAGTTTAGCTGGGTGCTAATCCTCCCGGGCGTCGTGCCGCACTTCTTCACCGGCGCCACGGCGGGCGTGTTCGGTAATGCTACCGGTGGACGTCGCGGGGCAATGATTGGCGCCTTTGCTAACGGCCTGCTGATCACCTTCCTGCCGGTCCTGCTGCTGCCGGTGCTGGGCGCCATTGGCTTTGCCAACACCACCTTCTCGGACGCCGACTTCGGCGCGGTCGGGATTGTCCTCGGTAACCTGGCGCGCTTCCTGTCGCCGCTTGCCATCACCGGACTGGTTGTGGCGTTGTTCGCGCTGCTGGTGGCGTACAACGTCTTCGCGAAAAACAAACCTGCGGGCGGTAACGCGCAGGAAAACACCGGAGCCAAATCATGAATGAGAAAGAGATAACCGAACTCGCGCGTCAGATCCGTCTTGAGACGCTGAAGTCCCTGACGCAGCTGGGCTTTGGGCACTACGGCGGCAGTATGTCGGTGGTTGATACCCTGGCCGTGCTTTACGGCGCGGTGATGAAAATCGACCCGGCGGATCCGGACTGGCCGGAGCGAGACTATTTTGTCCTGTCGAAAGGTCATGCGGGCCCGGCGCTCTACAGCACGCTGGCAATCAAAGGCTACTTCCCGGTGGAAGAGCTGAGCACCCTGAACCAGAACGGCACGCGCCTGCCAAGCCACCCGGACCGTCTGAAAACGCGCGGCGTGGACGCCACCACCGGTTCGCTGGGGCAGGGGATCTCCATTGCTGGCGGTATGGCGCTCTCGCACAGGCTGGCGGGGCGGCCGAATCGGGTCTTCTGCATCGTCGGTGACGGCGAGCTGAACGAGGGGCAGTGCTGGGAGGCGTTCCAGTTTATCGCCCACCATCGCCTCAACAACCTGACGGTGTTCGTGGACTGGAACAAACAGCAGCTCGACGGCGAGCTGGACGAGATCATCAGCGCTTTCGACCTGGAGGGGAAATTCCGCGCCTTTGGCTTTGACGTGGCGACGGTGAAGGGCGACGACATTCCGGGTCTGCTGGCAGTAACGTCGCGGGTTCCGGCTGCCGATGCGCGTCCGTTAGTCGTCATCCTCGACAGCATTAAAGGGCAGGGGGTGCCGTACCTGGAGCAGCTCAGCAACTCGCACCACCTGCGACTGACCGCCGAGAGCAAAGCGGCCCTCAATGAGACGATTCGCCAACTGGAGGCTTCACATGATTAAGGTTGCACCGGCAGGACAGAAAGACGCCGTTGAGATGCGTAAGGTCTACGCGGGCTTCGTGGCAAAGCAGATTGAGGCAGGAAGCGAGATTATCGCCCTGGAGGCGGATCTGATGAGCTCAATGGCGATGGACGGCGTGGCGCGCGATTATCCGCAGCACGTGATTAACTGCGGCATTATGGAGGCCAACGTCATCGGCACCGCGGCGGGGCTGTCGCTTACCGGGCGTAAGCCGTTTGTTCATACCTTCACAGCCTTTGCCAGCCGTCGCTGCTTTGACCAGCTGTTTATGTCTCTGGACTATCAGCGCAACAACGTGAAGGTGATTGCCTCGGATGCGGGCGTGACGGCCTGCCACAACGGCGGAACGCATATGTCGTTTGAGGATATGGGCATTGTTCGCGGTCTGGCGCACTCGGTGGTGCTGGAGGTGACCGACGCGGTGATGTTCGAGGACGTGCTGCGCCAGCTTATCGACCTCGAAGGCTTCTACTGGGTGCGGACCATTCGTAAGCAGGCGCCGAGCGTGTATGCCCCGGGCTCAACCTTCACCATCGGAAAAGGCAACGTGCTGCGTGAAGGAACCGATATTACCCTGATTGCCAATGGCATCATGGTGGCGGAAGCGCTGGAAGCGGCGCGCCAGCTGGAGCAGGAGGGGGTAAGCGCGGTGGTCATCGACATGTTTACCCTGAAGCCCATCGACCGGATGCTGGTGAAAAACTACGCCGAGAAGACCGGGCGTATCGTCACCTGTGAAAACCACAGCATTCACAACGGCCTGGGATCGGCGGTGGCGGAAGTGCTGGTGGAAACCTGCCCGGTACCGATGCGGCGGGTGGGCGTCAAGGAGCGCTACGGTCAGGTAGGGACGCAGGATTTCCTGCAGAAGGAGTATGGCCTGACGGCACATGACATTGTGTCGGCGGCGAGAGAACTGCTGTAAATAAAAAAGGCGACCGGTTAAGTGGTCGCCTTTCTTGCCGGATGGCGCTTCGCTTATCCGGCCTACAAAACCGTAGGCCCGGTAAGCGCTAGCGCCACCGGGCTTTTTAGCTTACTGCTGCTGCTGTGACGACTGGATCGCGGTCAGAGCGATGGTATAGACGATATCGTCAACCAGCGCGCCACGGGACAGATCGTTCACAGGTTTGCGCATACCCTGCAGCATTGGCCCGATGGAGATCAGGTCTGCAGAACGCTGTACCGCTTTGTAGGTGGTGTTACCGGTGTTCAGATCCGGGAAGATGAACACGGTAGCGCGACCTGCAACCGGAGAGTTCGGCGCTTTGGATTTCGCAACGTCTGCCATTACGGCGGCGTCGTACTGCAGCGGGCCGTCGATCATCAGGTCAGGACGTTTTTCCTGCGCCAGACGGGTCGCTTCACGCACTTTCTCTACGTCGCTACCTGCACCAGAGGTACCGGTGGAGTAGGAGAGCATCGCGACGCGCGGTTCGATACCGAAGGCAATCGCAGAGTCCGCGGACTGGATAGCGATTTCTGCCAGCTGTTCTGCGGTTGGATCCGGATTGATCGCGCAGTCGCCGTAAACGTAAACCTGTTCAGGCAGCAGCATGAAGAACACGGAAGAAACCAGAGAGCTGCCTGGAGCGGTTTTGATCAGCTGCAGCGGTGGACGGATGGTGTTCGCCGTGGTGTGAACCGCACCGGAAACCAGACCGTCAACTTCGTCCTGCTCCAGCATCAGCGTACCCAGCACCACGTTGTCTTCCAGCTGTTCGCGCGCAACGGCTTCGGTCATGCCCTTGCTCTTACGCAGCTCAACCAGACGGGCAACGTAGCTTTCGCGAACCACTGCAGGGTCAACGATTTCGATGCCAGCGCCCAGCTCAACGCCCTGAGACGCCGCAACGCGGGTGATCTCATCCGGGTTACCCAGCAGCACGCAGGTCGCGATGCCGCGCTCGGCACAGATAGCAGCCGCTTTAACGGTACGTGGTTCGTCGCCTTCTGGCAGAACAACGCGTTTGCCCGCTTTACGCGCCAGCTCGGTCAGCTGGTAACGGAATGCTGGAGGAGACAGACGGCGGCTGCGCTCGGAGGTCGCGGTCAGGGATTCGATCCAGTCTGCGTTGATGTAGCCCGCAACGTATTCCTGAACTTTCTCGATACGCTCGTGGTCATCAACCGGTACTTCCAGGTTGAAGCTCTGCAGGCTCAGGGAGGTCTGCCAGGTGTTGGTGTTCACCATGAAGACCGGCAGGCCGGTGGCAAATGCGCGTTCGCAAAGCTTGCTGACGCGTGGGTCCATCTCGTAGGCACCGGTCAGCAGGATCGCACCGATTTCCACGCCGTTCATCGCGGCCAGGCAGGCTGCAACCAGAACGTCAGGACGGTCTGCGGAGGTCACCAGCAGGGAACCAGCGCGGAAGTGTTCCAGCATGTGCGGAATGCTGCGCGCACAGAAGGTCACGGACTTCACGCGGCGGGTGTTGATATCGCCTTCGTTAACCACGGTCGCGTTCAGGTGACGCGCCATATCGATGGCACGGGTGGCAATCAGATCGAAGCTCCATGGCACCGCGCCCAGCACTGGCAGCGGGCTGGATTCCTGCAGCTTAGCCGGGTCAACTTTGACAACTTTCGCTTTGGAAGAGTCGTCGAAGATCTCGGACAGGTCAGGGCGAGTACGGCCCTGCTCATCCACCGGTGCGTTCAGTTTGTTCACGATCACGCCGGTGATGCTGGTGTTTTTCGCGCCGCCGAAGCTGCTGCGCGTCAGTTCGATACGCTCGTTCAGCTGCTCTGGGGTGTCGGTGCCCTGAGACATCACGAAAACGATCTCTGCGTTCAGGGTTTTCGCGATTTCAAAGTTCAGAGACTGGGCAAACTGGTGTTTGCGCGTCGGGACCAGGCCTTCAACCAGCACCACTTCCGCGTCTTGCGCGTTAGCATGATAGTTGGCGATGATCTCTTCCATCAGCACGTCTTTCTGGTTGCTGGACAGCAGAGATTCAACGTGGCTCATCTTCAGCGGTTCAGCCGCTGGCAGATTGGAGTTCTTGCGAACGATAGTGGTGGTCTGGTCTGGCGCATCGCCACCGGCACGTGGCTGGGCGATTGGCTTAAAGACGCTCAGACGAACGCCTTTGCGTTCCATAGCACGGATAACGCCAAGGCTGACGCTGGTCAGGCCGACGCTGGTTCCGGTAGGGATCAGCATAATAGTACGGGACACGGTTTATCCTCTTTCGTTACCGCCGCGATTGGGCGGGTTACAAAACAGCACCGCCAGCATTGCTGGCGGTGTGGAATCAGGCAGTCAGGCGGTGCGCGTCTTGCGCAATGACCAGTTCTTCGTTAGTTGGGATAACGAGAGCAGGGCGGGTGCCTTCTTTGTTGATGAAGCCAGACTTGCCGAAGCGGGCAGCCAGGTTACGCTCGTGATCAACGTCGAAGCCCAGAACGCCCAGTTTGCCCAGGGACAGTTCGCGAACCATTGCCGCGTTCTCACCGATACCACCGGTGAAGATAACCGCGTCCAGACGGCCTTCCATCAGCGCAGTGTAAGAGCCGATGTACTTCGCCAGACGGTGGCAGTAAACGTCCATTGCACGTTTAGCGTCTTCTTTGTCTGCGTAGTTGTCTTCAACGTAACGGCAGTCGCTGGTGACTTCGGTCAGACCCAGCAGGCCAGACTCTTTGGTCAGCATTTTGTTGATCTGGTCAACGCTCATGCCCAGGGTGTCGTGCAGGTGGAAGATGATCGCCGGGTCGATGTCACCGGAACGGGTACCCATCACCAGACCTTCCAGCGGGGTCAGACCCATGGAAGTATCAACACATTTACCGTTGCGGATAGCGGAAACAGAACCACCGTTGCCCAGGTGGCAGGTGATGATGTTCAGTTCTTCAACCGGCTTGTTCAGGACTTTTGCGGCTTCCTGAGTCACATAGAAGTGGCTGGTGCCGTGCGCGCCGTAACGACGTACGCCGTGTTCTTTGTACAGGCTGTATGGCAGGGCATAGAGGTAAGACTCTTCCGGCATGGTCTGATGGAACGCGGTGTCGAATACGGCCACGTTTTTGTCTTTCAGATTCGGGAAGGATTTCAGCGCTTCAGCGATACCGATCAGGTGAGCCGGGTTGTGCAGCGGTGCGAAGGACGCAGAGTCCTTGATGCCCTGGATCACAGAGTCGTCGATGATGACGGAGCTGGTGTATTTTTCGCCGCCGTGGACGATACGGTGACCAATCGCAGTCAGCTGAGCAGACAGTTCTGGTTTTTGTGCCAGAATAGTGTTAACGATAAAGTTCAGCGCTTCACTGTGAGCGGCGCCTGCACCTAAAGCCGCTTCTTGTTTGCTGCCGTCCATCTTCCACTTGATACGTGCTTCAGGCAGATGGAAACATTCGGCCAAACCAGAGAGGTATTCGTCACCGTTGAGCGCATCGATGATGGCGAATTTCAGTGAGGAGCTACCGCAGTTCAGAACCAGTACTAACTTACTCGACATGGAAGTACCTATTATTGATACGTGGCTAAAAAAACGTCAGTGAGTCTAACAGCGTAACGCATGACGACTCAGACATTTATGATTAACATCATGCCAAACGAACATTGTGGCATGATGGAAGAAATAACTATGATTTTATGCCATTTTGCACAATTTTCAGCCAATGGCATAATATGCAATAATTTGACGAGTTAATGATTCTCGTCTATGGCCCTATCAGGCTGGCACAGGATACCCGATACGGGGTAGTGATGACAAAATATTTTGAACGTTGTCATAGCTTGTTGTGGTTTTGCACGAAAATTTTAATTTTTATATGTGAAGTTGAGGTACAGCCATGTCGACACCAGAAAACCCGTCCGTAAATTTCTTTAGTCTGTTTCGTCGGGGACAGCATTACGCAAAGACGTGGCCGATGGAAAAGCGCCTTGCGCCTATGTTCATTGAGAATCGCACCATCCGCGCCACGCGCTATGCGATTCGCTTTATGCCGCCTGTCGCTGTCTTTACACTGTGCTGGCAGATTGCGTTGGGCGGGCAGCTTGGTCCTGCGGTCGCGACGGCGCTCTTCGCGCTAAGCCTGCCGATGCAGGGCCTGTGGTGGTTAGGTAAACGCTCCATCACCCCGCTTCCCCCTTCTATTTTACACTGGTTTTATGAAGTGCGCGGAAAACTGGAGGAGGCCGGACAGGCGCTCGCCCCGGTTGAAGGCAAGCCGGATTACCAGGCGCTGGCGGACACGTTAAAGCGCGCTTTTAAGCAACTGGATAAAACATTCCTCGATGACTTGTGATTGATCATCGAAACGACGACGAAAAGAAGGCACAGTAACAATCAGTTACCGTGTCTTTTTTTTAAAGTGCAATGCGCTACAGGAGTCGAAAGATGGAAATGACCCATGCTCAACGTCTGATTTTGTCTAACCAGTACAAGATGATGACTATGCTTGATCCCGATAACGCTGCGCGCTACAGCCGCCTGCAAACCATCGTAGAACGCGGTTTTGGTTTGCAAATGCGCGAACTGGACCGCGAGTTTGGCGAGCTGAAAGAAGAAACCTGTCGCATCGTGATCGACATTATGGAGATGTATCACGCCCTGCACGTGTCCTGGACGAATCTCAAAGATCAGCAGTCCATTGACGAGCGCCGCGTGACCTTCTTAGGCTTTGATGCCGCAACGGAAGCGCGTTATCTGAGCTATGTTCGCTTTATGGTGAATACAGAAGGGCGTTACACCCACTTTGACGCGGGCACCCACGGCTTCAACGCGCAGACCCCAATGTGGGAGAAATATCAGCGTATGCTGAGCGCGTGGCACGCCTGTCCGCGTCAGTACCATTTAAGCAGCAACGAAATTCAACAAATCATTAATGCCTGACGGAGGTGCGTGTGCAGTGTAGAGGTTTTCTGTTTGATCTGGACGGTACGCTGGTGGATTCGCTGCCGGTTGTGGAGCGTTCATGGTGCCATTGGGCTGACCGACATGGCATCGACCATCAGGACGTGCTGAATTTTATCCATGGCAAACAGGCCATCACCTCGCTACGGCACTTCCTGGCCGGACGCTCTGAGGACGAAATTCAGGCGGAGTTCAAATACCTGGAACACATTGAAGCCACGGATACGGACGGCATCACCGCCTTACCGGGCGCGCGCGAGCTGCTTGAGCATCTGAACGAAGCGCAGATCCCGTGGGCGATCGTCACCTCAGGCTCCATTCCCGTCGCCCACGCCCGTCATAAGGCGGCAGGTTTACCGAAGCCAGAAGTGTTTATCACTGCGGAGCGCGTTAAGCGCGGTAAACCGGAGCCCGATGCATTTTTACTGGGAGCTGAACTGCTGGGCCTCGCCCCCGCAGAGTGTGTGGTAGTAGAAGATGCGGCCGCTGGCGTACTGGCCGGGCTGAACGCCGGAAGCCACGTTATCGCCGTTAACGTTCCGGCGGGCTCCCCCCGGCTGGAGGAGGCAGACTTTGTGCTGGATTCACTGACGGCGCTGGCCGTTTCGAAAGCCTCTGACGGAGTTGTAACCGTCTCGCTAAAAATGTAATCACATGATATAGCCCCACATTGCTGGGGCTTTTTTATGGCACAATTTCTCCTCTCCCACTGACAAGGACATGTTGTGAACGGTGAACTGATTTGGGTCCTGAGCCTGCTTTTAATCGCCATCCTTCTTTTTGCAACGGGCAAGGTACGCATGGACGCCGTCGCCCTGTTTGTCATCGTCGCGTTTGTGCTGAGCGGTACGCTCACGCTGCCGGAAGCCTTCTCCGGGTTTAGCGATCCCAACGTTATCCTGATTGCCGCCCTGTTTATTATCGGTGATGGGCTGGTGCGTACCGGCGTGGCAACCATCATGGGATCGTGGCTGGTGAAGGTAGCGGGCAGCAGCGAAACCAAAATGCTGATCTACCTGATGGTGACCGTCGCCGGGCTGGGGGCGTTTATGAGCTCAACGGGCGTGGTCGCCATCTTTATTCCGGTGGTGCTGAGCGTCTCCATGCGGATGCAGATCTCGCCGTCGCGCCTGATGATGCCCCTGAGTTTTGCCGGTTTGATCAGCGGAATGATGACGCTGGTGGCAACGCCGCCGAACCTGGTCGTCAACAGCGAGCTGATCCGGGAAGGATTCGAGGGCTTCAGTTTTTTCAGCGTCACTCCGCTTGGGCTGGTCATTCTGGTGCTGGGCGTGGTCTACATGCTGCTGACCCGGTTTGCCCTGAAAGGTGAAAAACAGGATAAAAATAAAGAAGGGTGGAAGCGACGGACCTTCCGCGATCTGATTAAAGAGTACCGTCTCACCGGGCGCGCGCGCCGTCTGGCTATTCGTCCCGGTTCGCCGATGGTGGGACAGCGCCTGGACGACCTGAAGCTGCGTGAGCGCTATGGCGCAAACGTGATCGGCGTAGAGCGCTGGCGTCGTTTTCGCCGGGTGATCGTCAACGTCAACGGGGTGTCGGAATTCCGCGCGCGGGACGTCCTGCTGATTGATATGTCCACCGCGGACGTGGATCTGCGCGAGTTTTGCAGCGAGCAGCTGCTGGAACCGATGGTGCTGCGCGGGGAGTATTTCTCCGATCAGGCGCTGGATGTTGGCATGGCCGAAGTATCGCTGATCCCGGAATCGGAACTGTTGGGTAAAACCGTGCGGGAAATGGGGTTCCGAACCCGCTATGGCCTGAATGTCGTGGGGCTGAAGCGCGATGGCGTGGCGATGGAAGGGGCGGTGGTAGATGAGCCGATCCTGCTGGGCGATATCTTCCTGGTTGTCGGTAACTGGAAGCTGATTAGCCAGCTCGGGCAAAAAGGGCGCGATTTTGTGGTGCTCAACATGCCTGTCGAGGAGAGCGACGCCTCCCCGGCGCACAGCCAGGCGCCCCACGCGATTTTTTGTCTGGTGCTGATGGTGGCGCTGATGCTGACCGATGAAATCCCCAATCCGGTCGCGGCAATTATCGCCTGCCTGTTGATGGGCAAATTCCGCTGCATTGACGCCGAAAGCGCGTATAAAGCCATTCACTGGCCGAGCATTATTCTCATTGTCGGGATGATGCCCTTCGCTCTGGCGCTGCAAAAGACCGGCGGGGTGGATCTGATCGTTAAAGGCTTAATGGACGTTGGCGGCGGGTACGGGCCGTACATGATGCTGGTGTGTCTGTTTATCATGTGCGCCACCATCGGTCTGTTTATCTCCAACACCGCGACGGCGGTACTGATGGCGCCGATTGCGCTGGCGATGGCCAAATCCATGGGCGTGTCGCCGTATCCCTTCGCGATGATGGTCGCAATGGCGGCCTCCGCGGCGTTTATGACGCCAGTTTCTTCACCGGTGAATACGCTGGTGCTGGGGCCCGGGAATTACAGGTTCAGTGATTTCGTGAAGCTGGGCGTGCCGTTCACCGTGCTGGTGATGCTGGTATGCGTGGTGTTGATACCGGTCCTGTTCCCGTTCTGAGCATTTTGCCGGGTGGCGGCTGCGCCTTACCCGGCCTACAAACTAAAAATTACAACGGTGAATCCTGGCTAATCTCATCCAGCGACAGATGGAAGCTCGGCACAAACACCTGCATAAAGTAATCCATCTCTTCGCTGCGGCGGGATTCCAGCGTTTTTTCCAGACGCGTTTTTGCCAGTAAAAATTCGTTATTCCCCGCGGACAGCTCTTCCAGACACTTCAGGTAGGCGCAGAGCGCGTCGGCCTGTTTGACCAGCGATTTTTCATCTTCCGTGTACTGATGCTCATCGATGAGCGGCTCAAAGATGTCGCGCAACTCGTCCGGCACCATGTCAATCAGTTTCTGCTGGGCAATCTTCTCGATGGCCTTATATTCCTGCGCAATCTGCGAGTTGAAATATTTCACCGGCGTAGGCAGGTCGCCGGTCAGCACTTCTGACGCATCGTGGTACATCGCCAGCAGGGCAATGCGCTCTGGATTGACCTGACCGTTAAATTTGCGGTTTTTAATGGCGGCCAGCGCGTGAGCGACCATCGCAACCTGCAGACTGTGCTCTGAGACATTTTCCGTGCGGACATTGCGCATCAGCGGCCAGCGGTTGATGAGTTTCAGGCGGGAGAGGTGGGCAAAGAAATGACTCTGACTCATAGGTTACCTTTTGTCTTCACTGCGACAGGCGTTCATTGTGCGGGGAGGGGAGGGAAGATGCAAATCTGAAGGTGTTGTAGGCCGGGTAAGCGCAGCGCCACCCGGCAGAAAGCCAGCGTTACTGATGATAACCGGACAGGAAGCGCCCGAAGCGGCTGATGGCCATTTCGAGATCATCTTCGCGCGGCAGCGTCACGATACGCACGTGATCCGGCCACGGCCAGTTAAACGCCGTACCCTGAACCAGCAGCACTTTTTCCTGCAGCAGGAAATCGAGCACCATTTTCTGGTCGTCGTGAATATTGAAGCGCTTCGCGTCAATTTTCGGGAACATATAGAGTGCGCCATTCGGCTTCACGCAGGAGACGCCCGGGATATCGTTGATCAGTTCCCACGCGCGGTTGCGCTGTTCGTACAGGCGACCACCGGGAACGATGAACTCGCTAATGCTCTGATAGCCACCCAGCGCCGTCTGGATCGCGTGCTGCGCCGGAACGTTGGCACATAAACGCATGGAGGCCAGCATCTCCAGCCCTTCAATATAGCCTTTGGCGTGCTTTTTCGGACCGTTTAATACCATCCACCCCTGACGGAAACCGGCCACGCGGTAGGTTTTAGACAGGCCGTTAAAGGTGACGGTCAGCAGATCCGGGGCCAGCGCAGCGATTGAGTGGTGCTGCGCCGCGTCGTACAGGATCTTGTCGTAGATTTCATCGGCAAAGATGATCAGGTTGTGCTGGCGGGCGAGCTCGACGATCTCCATCAGCAGCTCTTTTGAGTACACTGCGCCCGTTGGGTTGTTCGGGTTAATGATCACGATGCCGCGCGTGCGGGGCGTAATTTTTGCGCGAATATCATCGAGGTCCGGGAACCAGTCAGAGGACTCGTCGCACAGATAGTGCACTGCTTTACCGCTGGACAGTGATACGGCAGCCGTCCACAGCGGATAATCCGGCGCGGGTACCAGCATTTCGTCCCCGCTGTTCAGCAGCGCCTGCATCGCCTGCACGATCAGTTCAGAGACGCCGTTGCCAATATAAATATCTTCAACGGTAACATCACGCATACCGCGTGCCTGGTAGTGCTGCATGATGGCTTTACGTGCGGAGTAAAGTCCTTTTGAATCACAATAGCCTTGTGCAGTAGGAAGGTTGCGGATCACATCAACCAGAATTTCATCCGGCGCTTCAAAACCAAATGGCGCAGGGTTACCAATGTTGAGTTTCAGAACCTTGTTGCCTTCTTCTTCAAGGCGTTTTGCCTCTTTCAGAACCGGGCCGCGGATGTCATAACAGACGTTATCTAGCTTGCTGGATTTTTCGATAGGGGACATGAACCTTTAACCTTTTCGCTATTATTGCCACTCCCTGCCGTGGAAGTCAGCACGGAATAATGTACTCCCCCCTCGCTTCGTTTTGAAGGGTGTGCAGTAGAAGATTTTGTGCCGGGAGTAAAATTTTGATAAATCTTTTTCGCTGTGTGTGTGCTTTTATGCTGGCGTAAAGTTGTGCTCACAGCGTCGCGTTAGGTTAAATGTGCTATTCATTTGTCAAAATTGTGTATATTGTGCTGGTAAAAATAAGTGGGAAGCAGGACAAAGGTGGCAATCACCTTGAGTGACATTTCGTTAAACCTGAATGCTTGATACATGTTCCTGTAATAGCATACTGTGGCTAAAAGTTACTCATGTGAAATTAATGTTAAGTGCCATTAATGAATGGTCTTAATCTAAATTAAAATTTATTTATTATTAACCTAAAAAATGCAACTTTAGTTAATTCTAATAAAATTAGTTTAGAAGCTTAACATTCTTCTTTAATCCTCAATATTGCAATAAGACTTATAAATAAAGTGGATTTGGGTTAAGATGTCTTTCAGGAAAGCAGAGGTCAGAAGCATGCTTTTTGTATATCTGACGCTGTTTTTCCGAATTAATTGATTGTTATTGTTGGAGTTATCTCTGGCTGGAATGTGTCGAACATCTCCTGCTACGTTGACAGCGCTGCGATAAAGATGGCAGAAAAGGTGTTACACCTTTAATGTAATTTACATAAACCTGCGAACATCAAATATCCTGAACGTTTAAGAGAATAAAAATAACGTCATGAAACGTGCTTTCTGACTGTTGATATAAAGCAGCACAATAACTATCTGTCAGGCAGTCTGCCGGGCCGGGATGCGAGGGAAAATCTTCAGAGGGAATTGCTTAACTGTACACACACAGCTTCAACCCGGGCAGCTCCGCACGAGCAACCTGAAAGTGAATAGATATGATAAATGCAAATCGTCCGATAATGAATCTCGACCTCGATCTGCTGAGAACGTTTGTTGCGGTCGCCGATCTCAACACTTTTGCAGCAGCTGCTGCCGCCGTTTGCCGAACTCAGTCCGCCGTCAGCCAACAAATGCAGCGGCTGGAGCAACTGGTTGGTAAAGAGCTTTTTGCGCGTCATGGGCGTAATAAGCTCTTAACGGAACACGGTATTCAGCTTCTGGGTTATGCCAGGAAAATTCTTCGCTTTAATGATGAAGCATGTATGTCATTAATGTTTAGCAACCTTCAAGGGGTGCTAACATTAGGCGCATCTGATGAGTCAGCGGATACTATATTGCCGTTTCTTCTCAACCGTATTAGCTCGGTTTATCCGAAGCTTGCGCTGGACGTTAGCGTAAAGCGTAATGCCTTTATGGTTGAGATGTTAAATGAGAATAAAGTTGACCTGGTGGTGACGACGCATCGTCCCGGGCAGTTTGATTGCCTGACGCTGCGCACATCGCCTACGCACTGGTATTGCGCAGCCGAATACGTGCTGCAAAAAGGCGAGCCGGTTCCACTGGTCTTACTGGATGACCCGAGCCCGTTCCGCGACATGGTGCTCACGGCGCTGAATGAGGCCAACATTCCGTGGCGTCTGGCGTATGTGGCTTCCACGCTGCCAGCGGTCCGTGCCGCCGTGAAGGCCGGTCTGGGCGTAACGGCCCGTCCGGTAGAGATGATGAGCCCCGATCTGCGCGTCCTTGGGAAATCCGATGGTCTTCCTGCGCTGCCGGATACGGAGTATCTGCTCTGCCACAATTCGTCCAGCCATAACGAGTTGGCCAAAGTGGTGTTCGAGGCGATGGAAAACTACCATAACCCGTGGCAGTTCGAGCGCGTTACCTCCGAAGGGGGGGACGACTCCCTGATCGTTGAAGGGGATTTTGAGTGATCGATAGCTCAAAATTCTGGTAACAAAATGTAAGTGTAAAAAAAAGCCACTCGTGTGATTTTCACATGCAGTGGCTTTTTTTTAGCAATAATACCCGCTTATGGCGCATGGATTTTCAGGATATCCTCTATTTATCAATGAGATAAATGCTTTTGCTTAAAACTTGTCCGTTTTCCGTTCTAACTTCATCCACATCCCTCTCATGTTAAAAAAACAGGAAATATGTTGCCGTTTTCCAGGTTGAATTAACAAAAGCGTGTCTCAGATCAAGAAAATACTCCTATTTGGGGGGAGGAATCGTTGGCAAATCCTGTCAAAATAGGAGGGTTATTTTTTTTACTTCCGAAACGGACACGATTCAACAACATACATTTGACGGAAAGTCATGCACCCACCAGGGTTAAAGGGCACCAAATGTTAATGAGAATCGCTCGATGTAATTTAATGTGAAGAAACCTTTGTTAAAGTTGACAATAGGTTATAGAAAGGAGTAAAAAACCCCATCATTTTGCTGTCTACGTCTCATTTCTGACAGTTAGTGTAAGGTTATTTGTTCCTCCCCATGAATCGATGTGATGCCCATCTGCCAGCAAGAGCAGTGTCGTTGGTATCACTTTTGATGAGTAAGCAATGAGTATGTCAACATCCACAGAAGTCATCGCTCATCACTGGGCATTCGCAATCTTTCTTATTGTAGCCATTGGCCTGTGCTGCCTGATGTTAGTCGGCGGCTGGTTCCTGGGCGGTCGCGCCCGTGCAAGGCACAAAAACACACCTTTCGAATCAGGTATTGATTCAGTAGGTTCCGCTCGCTTACGCCTGTCTGCCAAGTTCTATCTGGTAGCCATGTTCTTCGTCATCTTCGACGTGGAAGCGCTTTACCTTTTCGCATGGTCAACGTCCATCCGCGAAAGTGGTTGGGTGGGCTTTGTCGAGGCCGCAATTTTCATTTTAGTGCTACTGGCCGGTCTGGTTTATCTGGTGCGTATTGGCGCGCTTGACTGGACGCCTGCGCGTTCACGTCGTGAACACATCAACCCGGAAAACAGTATCTCTAATCGTCAGCAGTAACAGCGAGGCAATAAGATGGATTATACGCTCACCCGCATAGATCCTAACGGTGAGAATGACCGTTACCCCCTGCAAAAACAGGAGATCGTAACCGACCCCCTGGAGCAAGAAGTCAATAAAAGCGTGTACATGGGCAAACTCGAACATGCCATGCACGATATGGTCAACTGGGGTCGTAAGAACTCCATCTGGCCGTACAACTTTGGCCTTTCTTGCTGCTACGTTGAAATGGTGACGTCATTCACTGCGGTGCATGACGTTGCGCGTTTTGGGGCAGAGGTACTGCGTGCTTCCCCACGTCAGGCTGACCTGATGGTGGTAGCCGGTACGTGCTTTACCAAGATGGCACCTGTTATTCAGCGTCTTTATGACCAGATGCTGGAGCCTAAATGGGTTATCTCCATGGGCGCATGTGCAAACTCTGGCGGTATGTACGACATCTATTCCGTCGTGCAGGGCGTAGATAAGTTTATTCCAGTGGATGTGTACATCCCGGGTTGTCCGCCACGTCCGGAAGCTTACATGCAGGCGCTGATGCTGCTGCAGGAGTCTATCGGTAAAGAACGTCGCCCACTGTCGTGGGTTGTTGGCGATCAGGGTGTGTATCGCGCGAACATGCAGTCTGAGCGCGAGCGTAAACGTGGTGAACGTATTGCCGTCACCAATCTGCGTACGCCTGACGAAATTTAATTTGCGCCTGTAGGCCTGGAGAACACCTTCGCATATCACTACTCAAATAGCGCGAAGCCAGGCTCAACAGTCACCACGGACCATTTGCAATGGTGAACAATATGACCGACTTAACCGCGCAAGAAGCCGCCTGGCAGACCCGGGATCATCTGGATGACCCAGTCATTGGCGAACTGCGCAACCGTTTTGGGCCGGATGCCTTTACTGTTCAGGCTACCCGCACCGGGGTACCCGTTGTTTGGGTGAAGCGTGAGCAATTGCTGGAAGTTGTCGATTTCCTCAAGAAATTGCCAAAACCGTACGTCATGCTGTTTGACTTACACGGCATGGATGAACGTCTGCGTACCCACCGCCAGGGCCTCCCTGCTGCGGATTTTTCCGTTTTCTACCACCTGATCTCAATAGACCGTAATACGGATATCATGCTCAAGGTGGCATTGTCTGAAAACGACATGCATCTGCCGACGATCACCAAACTGTTCCCGAACGCCAACTGGTACGAGCGTGAAACCTGGGAAATGTTCGGCATGACCTTCGACGGCCACCCGCACCTGACGCGCATCATGATGCCGCAGACCTGGACCGGCCACCCGCTGCGTAAAGACTACCCGGCACGTGCAACCGAATTCGATCCGTTTGAGCTGACCAAAGCCAAGCAGGATCTGGAGATGGAAGCGCTGACCTTCAAGCCGGAAGACTGGGGCATGAAGCGCGGTACCGACAACGAGGACTTCATGTTCCTCAACCTCGGTCCAAACCACCCGTCTGCGCACGGTGCATTCCGTATTATTCTTCAGCTTGATGGCGAAGAGATTGTCGACTGCGTGCCTGACATCGGCTACCACCACCGTGGTGCTGAGAAGATGGGCGAGCGTCAGTCCTGGCACAGCTACATTCCGTATACCGACCGTATCGAGTACCTCGGCGGCTGCGTCAACGAGATGCCATACGTGCTGGCCGTTGAGAAACTGGCGGGAATCGTTACGCCGGATCGCGTTAACGTGATTCGCGTCATGCTGTCAGAGCTGTTCCGTATCAACAGCCACCTGCTGTACATCTCCACGTTCATTCAGGACGTCGGCGCGATGACTCCGGTCTTCTTCGCCTTTACCGACCGTCAGAAAATCTACGATCTGGTAGAAGCGATTACCGGTTTCCGTATGCACCCGGCCTGGTTCCGTATCGGCGGTGTGGCACACGATCTGCCGCGCGGCTGGGACCGTCTGCTGCGTGAATTCCTCGACTGGATGCCAAAACGTCTGGCGTCTTACGAGAAAGCCGCACTCCGCAACACCATCCTGAAAGGCCGTTCCCAGGGCGTTGCTGCCTACGGCGCGAAAGAAGCGCTGGAGTGGGGTACGACAGGTGCAGGTCTGCGTGCGACCGGTATTGATTTCGACGTGCGTAAAGCCCGTCCTTACTCTGGCTACGAGAACTTCGACTTTGAAGTCCCGGTGGGCGGCGGTGTTTCCGACTGCTACACCCGCGTGATGCTGAAAGTAGAAGAGCTGCGCCAGAGTCTGCGCATCCTTGAGCAGTGCCTCAACAACATGCCGGAAGGCCCGTTCAAGGCGGATCACCCGCTGACGACGCCGCCACCGAAAGAGCGCACGCTGCAACATATCGAAACCCTGATCACCCACTTCCTGCAGGTTTCCTGGGGTCCGGTCATGCCGGCGCAAGAATCCTTCCAGATGATTGAAGCGACCAAGGGTATTAACAGTTACTACCTGACCAGTGACGGCAGCACCATGAGCTACCGTACCCGCGTGCGTACGCCGAGCTTTGCGCACCTGCAGCAGATCCCGTCCGCCATCCGCGGCAGTCTGGTCTCCGACCTGATTGTGTATCTGGGTAGTATCGATTTTGTTATGTCAGATGTGGACCGCTAATTATGCACGAGAATCAACAACCACAAACCGAGGCTTTTGAGCTGAGTGAAGCAGAACGTGCCGCCATTGAGCATGAGATGCACCACTACGAAGACCCGCGTGCGGCGTCCATTGAAGCGCTGAAAATCGTACAGAAACAGCGTGGTTGGGTGCCGGATGGGGCGATCTATGAGATCGCGAAAGTGCTGGGTATTCCGGCAAGCGACGTAGAAGGCGTAGCCACGTTCTACAGCCAGATCTTCCGTCAGCCGGTTGGCCGCCATGTGATCCGCTACTGTGACAGCGTTGTCTGCCACATCACCGGGTATCAGGGCATCCAGGCTGCGATTGAGAAGAAGCTCAATATCAAGCCGGGCCAGACCACGTTCGATGGACGCTTTACTCTGCTGCCAACCTGCTGCCTGGGTAACTGCGACAAGGGGCCGACCATGATGATTGATGAGGACACTCACAGCCATCTGACGCCGGAAGCGATTCCTGACCTGCTGGAGCAGTACAAATGAAAACTGTAATTCGTACTGCTGAGACGCATCCGCTGACCTGGCGTCTGCGCGATGACAAACAGCCGGTATGGCTCGACGAATACCAGAGCAAAAACGGCTATGCCGGTGCGCGTAAAGCCCTCGGCGGCATGGCGCCGGATGACATCGTTAATGCGGTGAAAGACTCCGGCCTGAAAGGGCGCGGCGGTGCGGGCTTCTCCACCGGTCTGAAGTGGAGCCTGATGCCGAAAGACGAATCCATGAACATCCGTTACCTGCTGTGTAACGCCGATGAAATGGAGCCGGGCACCTATAAAGACCGCCTGCTGATGGAACAACTGCCGCACCTGCTGGTGGAAGGCATGCTGATCTCCGCGTTTGCGCTGAAAGCGTACCGCGGCTACATCTTCCTGCGCGGTGAGTACATCGAAGCGGCGGAAAACCTGCGTCGCGCGATTGCCGAAGCTACCGAAGCGGGACTGCTGGGCAAAAACATCCTGGGTACCGGGTTTGACTTCGAACTGTTCGTGCACACCGGTGCCGGGCGTTACATCTGCGGTGAAGAAACCGCGCTGATTAACTCCCTGGAAGGCCGCCGCGCGAACCCACGTTCCAAGCCACCGTTCCCGGCAAGCTCCGGCGTATGGGGTAAACCGACCTGCGTAAACAACGTTGAAACCCTGTGTAACGTTCCGGCTATCCTCGCCAACGGCGTGGAGTGGTATCAGGGCATCTCCTCAAGCAAAGATGCCGGTACTAAGCTGATGGGCTTCTCCGGTCGCGTTAAAAATCCTGGCGTCTGGGAACTGCCGTTCGGTACCACCGCACGTGAAATTCTTGAAGACTACGCGGGCGGCATGCGCGATGGCCTGAAATTCAAAGCCTGGCAGCCGGGTGGGGCAGGGACAGACTTCCTGACCGAAGCCCACCTTGACCTGCCGATGGAATTCGAAAGCATTGGTAAAGCAGGCAGCCGTCTGGGTACGGCGCTGGCGATGGCCGTCGACCACGAGATCGGCATGGTCTCGCTGGTGCGTAACCTGGAAGAGTTCTTCGCCCGCGAGTCCTGCGGCTGGTGTACACCATGCCGTGATGGCCTGCCGTGGAGCGTGAAGATCCTGCGTGCAATCGAACGTGGCGAAGGCCAGCCTGGGGATATCGAGACGCTTGAGCAGCTGTGTCGATTCTTAGGCCCGGGTAAAACCTTCTGTGCCCACGCACCGGGTGCCGTCGAACCTCTGCAGAGCGCGATCAAATATTTCCGCGACGAGTTCGAAGCAGGCATCAAGCAGCCGTTCAGCAATACCCATGCGATTAATGGGATTCAGCCGAACCTGCTTAAAGCGCGCTGGTAACGACAAGAATTTTGATTAACGCTCGGTTTCGACCGAGCCAACTGGAAGCATGCTAATGGCTACGATTCATGTAGACGGCAAAGAATACGAAGTCAACGGGGCGGACAACCTGCTGGAAGCTTGTCTGTCTCTTGGCCTCGATATTCCGTACTTTTGCTGGCATCCGGCGCTGGGCAGCGTCGGTGCTTGCCGCCAGTGTGCGGTGAAGCAATATCAAAACGCGGAAGACACGCGTGGTCGCCTGGTGATGTCCTGTATGACGCCAGCCACCGAAGGCACCTTTATTTCGATTGATGACGAAGAAGCGAAACAGTTCCGCGAAAGCGTTGTGGAATGGTTGATGACCAACCACCCGCACGACTGTCCGGTCTGTGAAGAGGGCGGTAACTGCCACCTTCAGGATATGACCGTGATGACCGGCCACAGCTTCCGTCGCTATCGCTTTACCAAGCGTACCCACCGTAACCAGGACCTGGGGCCGTTCATCTCTCATGAAATGAACCGCTGCATCGCCTGCTACCGCTGCGTGCGTTACTACAAAGACTATGCAGACGGTCAGGATCTGGGCGTTTATGGCGCGCACGATAACGTCTACTTCGGTCGTCCGGAAGACGGCGTGCTGGAAAGCGAGTTCTCCGGTAACCTGGTAGAAATCTGCCCGACCGGCGTATTCACGGATAAAACCCACTCCGAGCGTTACAACCGTAAATGGGACATGCAGTTTGCGCCAAGCATCTGCCAGCAGTGTTCCCTCGGCTGTAACACCAGCCCGGGTGAACGTTACGGCGAGCTGCGTCGTATCGAAAACCGTTACAACGGTACCGTTAACCACTACTTCCTGTGCGACCGCGGTCGTTTCGGCTATGGCTATGTGAACCTGAAAGACCGTCCGCGTCAGCCGGTTCAGCGCCGTGGCGACGACTTCATTACCCTGAACGCTGAACAGGCGATGCAGGGCGCGGCAGATATTCTGCGCCAGTCGAAGAAAGTGATCGGTATCGGCTCCCCGCGCGCCAGCATCGAAAGCAACTTCGCGCTGCGCGAGCTGGTTGGCGCGGAAAACTTCTATACCGGTATCGCCCAGGGCGAGCAGGAACGTCTGCAATTGGTACTGAAAGTGCTGCGTGAAGGCGGTATTCATACCCCTGCGCTGCGCGAAATTGAATCTTATGATGCGGTCCTGGTGCTGGGTGAAGACCTGACGCAAACGGGCGCACGCGCGGCTCTGGCGGTTCGTCAGGCGGTGAAGGGTAAAGCACGTGAAATGGCAGCGGCGCAGAAAGTGGCTGACTGGCAGATTGCGGCGATCCTGAACATCGGCCAGCGCGCGAAGCATCCTCTGTTTGTGACCAACGTTGACAACACCCGTCTGGACGACATCGCCGCGTGGACCTACTGCGCGCCGGTTGAAGATCAGGCGCGCCTCGGCTTTGCGATTGCCCACGCGCTGGACAACAGCTCGCCGGCCGTTGAGCTGGATCGCGACCTGCAGAACAAGGTTGACGTGATTGTTCAGGCCCTGGCGGGTGCGAAGAAACCGCTGATTATTTCCGGTACCAACGCCGGCAGCGCGGAGATCATTCAGGCGGCTGCCAACGTTGCCAAAGCCCTGAAAGGCCGCGGTGCGGACGTCGGTGTGACCATGATTGCCCGCGCGGTGAACAGCATTGGTCTGGGCATGATCGGCGGCGGCTCGCTGGAAGCAGCGTTAGGCGAACTGGAATCCGGTGCCGCCGACGCCGTTGTGGTGCTGGAAAACGACCTGCATCGCCACGCCTCTGCCGCTCGCGTTGACGCCGCGCTCTCCAAAGCGCCGCTGGTGATGGTCATTGACCATCAGCGCACCGCGATCATGGACAAAGCGCACCTGGTGCTCTCTGCGGCAAGCTTCGCAGAAAGCGACGGTACGGTGATTAACAACGAAGGCCGCGCACAGCGCTTCTTCCAGGTTTACGACCCGGCGTACTACGACAGCAACACCGTGATGCTGGAAAGCTGGCGCTGGCTGCACTCCCTGCACAGCACCGTGCAGAGCCGTGAAGTGGACTGGACGCAGCTCGACCACGTTATCGACGCGGTAGTCGAAAAACTGCCTCAGCTGGCAGGCATTAAAGATGCCGCACCTGAAGCAAGCTTCCGCATTCGCGGCCAGAAACTGGCGCGTGAACCGCACCGCTACAGCGGCCGTACCGCGATGCGTGCCAATATCAGCGTGCACGAACCGCGCCAGCCGCAGGATAAAGACACCATGTTCGCCTTCTCCATGGAAGGGAACAACCAGCCGTCTGCGCCGCGTTCGCAAATCCCATTCGCATGGGCGCCAGGCTGGAACTCCCCGCAGGCGTGGAACAAGTTCCAGGCTGAAGTGGGTGGCTCCCTGCGCCACGGCGATCCGGGCGTGCGTCTGATTGAAGCCTCCGAAACCGGTCTGGACTTCTTCACCACCGTACCGGCAAGCTTCCAGGCACAGGATGGCAACTGGCGTATCGCGCCGTACTACCATCTGTTCGGTAGCGACGAGCTGTCCCAGCGTTCACCGGTCTTCCAGACCCGTATGCCGCAGCCGTACATCAAGCTCAACCCGGCGGATGCCGCGAAGCTTGGCGTTAACGCGGGCGCGAACATTGCCTTTAGCTATGACGGCCAGACAATCAGCCTGCCGCTGATTATCTCCGAAGGTCTGACGGCAGGGCAGGTGGGTCTGCCGATGGGTATGCCTGGCATCGCGCCGGTTCTGGCGGGTGCGCGTCTTGATAACCTGCAGGAGGCAAAAGCATGAGTTGGTTAACGCCGGATCTTATCGACATCCTGCTGAGCATTCTGAAAGCGGTTGTTATCCTGCTGGTAGTGGTCACCTGTGGTGCGTTCATGAGCTTTGGTGAACGTCGTCTGCTCGGTCTGTTCCAGAACCGTTACGGACCGAACCGCGTAGGCTGGGGTGGTTCACTCCAGCTGGTCGCGGACATGATCAAGATGTTCTTTAAAGAGGACTGGATCCCGCGCTTCTCGGACCGCGTGATCTTTACTCTGGCACCGATGATCGCCTTCACCTCGCTGCTGCTGGCGTTTGCTATCGTTCCGGTCAGCCCGACCTGGGTGGTCGCTGACCTGAACATCGGCATTCTGTTCTTCCTGATGATGGCAGGCCTCGCGGTTTACGCGGTGCTGTTTGCAGGCTGGTCCAGTAACAACAAATACTCCCTGCTGGGTGCGATGCGTGCTTCCGCGCAGACGCTGAGCTACGAAGTGTTCCTGGGTCTCTCCCTGATGGGCGTGGTGGCGCAGGCCGGTTCATTCAACATGACCGACATCGTCAACAACCAGGCCGACATCTGGAACGTTATTCCGCAGTTCTTTGGGTTTATTACCTTTGCAATCGCGGGCGTGGCCGTGTGTCACCGTCACCCGTTTGACCAGCCAGAAGCCGAACAGGAACTGGCCGACGGTTACCACATTGAATATTCCGGTATGAAATTCGGTTTGTTCTTCGTGGGCGAGTACATCGGTATCGTCACCATTTCCGCGTTGATGGTAACGCTGTTCTTCGGTGGCTGGCATGGCCCGTTCTTACCGCCGTTCATCTGGTTCGCGCTGAAAACCGCGTTCTTCATGATGATGTTCATTTTGATTCGCGCAGCGTTACCGCGTCCGCGTTATGACCAGGTAATGTCCTTCGGCTGGAAAGTGTGCCTGCCGCTGACGCTCGTCAACTTGTTGGTAACGGCGGCTGTCATTCTCTGGCAGCAGCCATAAGGGGCTATAGACCATGACCTTAAAAGAATTACTGGTAGGCTTCGGTACCCAGGTACGCAGTATCTGGATGATCGGCCTGCACGCGTTTGCCAAACGCGAAACCCGGATGTACCCGGAAGAGCCGGTATATCTGCCGCCGCGCTACCGTGGCCGTATCGTGCTGACGCGCGACCCGGACGGTTCCGAGCGCTGCGTTGCCTGTAACCTGTGTGCGGTAGCGTGTCCGGTAGGCTGTATCTCTCTGCAGAAAGCCGAGACGGTAGACGGCCGCTGGTACCCTGAGTTCTTCCGCATCAACTTCTCACGCTGCATCTTCTGCGGTCTGTGTGAAGAAGCGTGCCCAACCACGGCGATTCAGCTGACTCCAGACTTCGAACTGGGTGAGTACAAGCGTCAGGACCTGGTGTACGAGAAAGAGGATCTGCTGATTTCCGGTCCGGGCAAATACCCGGAATATAACTTCTACCGGATGGCGGGTATGGCAATCGACGGCAAAGATAAGGGCGAAGCAGAGAACGAAGCTAAGCCTATCGACGTCAAGAGCCTGTTACCGTAAGGAGAGGGCAATGGAATTCGCTTTTTATATCTGTGGCCTTATCGCCATCCTGGCTACGCTGCGAGTGATTACGCACACCAATCCGGTGCATGCGCTGCTGTACTTAATCATCTCGCTGCTGGCCATTTCCGGGGTGTTCTTCGCACTGGGCGCGCACTTCGCCGGTGCGCTGGAAATCATCGTCTACGCCGGGGCCATCATGGTGCTGTTCGTGTTCGTGGTGATGATGCTGAACCTGGGCGGCTCTGAAATTGAGCAGGAACGTCAGTGGTTAAAACCGCAGGTGTGGATTGGCCCGGCAATTTTGTCGGCCATCATGCTGGTGGTGATCGTTTACGCCATTCTGGGTGTTAACGATCAGGGCATTGACGGAACGCCGATTGGCGCGAAAGAGGTCGGTATTACGCTCTTTGGCCCATACGTTCTGGCGGTTGAACTGGCCTCAATGCTGCTGCTGGCAGGTCTGGTTGTTGCTTTCCACGTTGGCCGCGAAGAGCGTGTTGGCGAGGTGCTGAGCAACCGCACTGACGACCGCGCGAAAAGAAAAATGGAGGAGCGCGCATGATCCCCTTAACACATGGACTGATCCTCGCTGCGATTTTATTCGTCCTGGGTCTGACCGGTCTGGTTATCCGCCGCAATCTGCTGTTTATGCTGATCGGGCTGGAAATCATGATTAACGCCTCCGCGCTGGCCTTCGTGGTCGCCGGAAGCTACTGGGGCCAGACCGATGGTCAGGTGATGTACATTCTTGCCATCAGCCTCGCGGCTGCCGAAGCGAGTATTGGCCTGGCGCTGTTACTGCAGCTCCATCGTCGCCGCCAGAACCTGAACATCGATTCAGTAAGTGAGTTGCGTGGATGAACATGCTTGCCTTAACCATTATTTTTCCGCTGATTGGCTTCGTGCTGCTGGCGTTTTCTCGTGGCCGCTGGTCCGAGAATCTGTCTGCGACCGTGGGCATTGGCTCCATCGGCCTGGCTGCGCTGGTCACAGCGTATGCGGGTATCGACTTCTTTAACAACGGACGTCAGCCTTTCAGCGTGCCGCTGTGGACGTGGATGTCGGTCGGTGATTTCAACATCGGCTTCAACCTGGTGCTGGACGGCCTCTCGCTGACCATGCTCTCCGTGGTCACCGGTGTTGGCTTCCTGATCCACATGTTCGCCTCCTGGTATATGCGCGGTGAAGAGGGTTACTCCCGCTTCTTCGCCTACACCAACCTGTTTATCGCCAGCATGGTGGTTCTGGTGCTGGCCGATAACCTGCTGTTGATGTACCTGGGCTGGGAAGGCGTGGGTCTGTGTTCTTACCTGCTTATCGGTTTCTACTATACCGATCCGAAGAATGGCGCAGCGGCCATGAAAGCGTTCGTCGTGACCCGCGTGGGTGACGTCTTCCTCGCTTTCGCGCTGTTCATTCTTTACAACGAACTGGGCACGCTGAACTTCCGCGAAATGGTGGAACTGGCGCCGGCGCACTTCGCTGCAGGCAACAACATGCTGTGGTGGGCAACGCTGATGCTGCTGGGTGGTGCCGTGGGTAAATCCGCGCAGCTGCCGCTGCAGACCTGGCTGGCCGACGCGATGGCGGGTCCAACCCCTGTCTCCGCGCTGATCCACGCCGCGACCATGGTAACCGCCGGTGTCTACCTGATTGCGCGTACTCATGGCCTGTTCCTGATGACCCCGGAAATTCTGCATCTGGTGGGTATCGTCGGTGCGGTCACGCTGGTGCTGGCAGGCTTTGCCGCGCTGGTGCAGACCGACATCAAACGCGTTCTCGCGTACTCCACCATGAGCCAGATTGGTTACATGTTCCTGGCGCTGGGCGTTCAGGCGTGGGACGCAGCCATTTTCCACCTGATGACGCACGCGTTCTTTAAAGCGCTGCTGTTCCTCTCATCCGGTTCTGTGATTCTGGCCTGCCATCACGAGCAGAACATCTTCAAGATGGGCGGACTGCGTAAGTCCATCCCGCTGGTTTATATCTGCTTCCTGGTAGGCGGCGCGGCGCTGGCGGCACTGCCGCTGATTACCGCGGGCTTCTTCAGTAAGGACGAAATCCTTGCGGGTGCCATGGCGAATGGTCATATCAATCTGATGGTTGCGGGTCTGGTCGGTGCGTTCATGACCTCCCTGTATACCTTCCGTATGATTTTCATCGTATTCCACGGTAAAGAACAAATTCACGCTCACGCAGGGAAGGGGATCACCCACCACCTGCCGCTGATTGTGCTGCTGGTACTGTCCACCTTCGTTGGCGCGATGATTGTGCCACCGCTGCAGGGCGTACTGCCAGACACCACCGAGCTTGAGCACGGTCGCGTTCTGACGCTTGAAATCACCTCCGGCGTGGTCGCTATTGCGGGCATCCTGATTGCAGCATGGCTGTGGCTGGGTAAACGTACGCTGGTGACTGCCGTTGCCAACAGCGCCCCGGGCCGCCTGCTGGGCACCTGGTGGTACAACGCGTGGGGCTTCGACTGGCTGTACGACATGATCTTCGTTAAGCCGTTCCTGGGCATTGCGTGGCTGGTGAAGCGCGACCCACTGAACAGCCTGATGAATATCCCGGCGATCCTCTCCCGCTTTGCAGGTAAAGGCCTGCTGTACAGCGAGAACGGTTACCTGCGCTGGTATGTGGCGTCCATGAGCATCGGTGCGGTTGTCGTACTGGCGCTGCTGATGGTGTTGCGATAGTGGTTTTGCCCGGTGGCGCTGCGCTTACCGGGCCTACGAGACCGTAGGTCGGGTAAGCGTGAGCGCCACCCGACACCACAAACCGCACTAACGCGTGAATTTTGTCGAATTTGTTGAAAATCGGTCCCTTAGGGACTTTAACAAGGAATAAAAATCGCCATGTTACTACCCTGGCTAATATTAATTCCCTTCATCGGCGGCTTCCTGTGCTGGCAGACTGAACGCTTTGGCGTGAAGATGCCGCGCTGGATCGCGCTGATCACCATGGGATTGACGCTCGCGCTTGGCCTGCAACTGTGGTTGCAGGGCGGTTACTCACTGACCCAGTCTGCGGGCATTCCGCAGTGGCAGTCTGAGTTCATTCTGCCGTGGATCCCGCGTTTCGGCATTACGATCCACCTGGCGATTGACGGTCTGTCGCTGCTGATGGTGGTGCTGACCGGTCTGCTCGGCGTTCTGGCGGTACTTTGCTCCTGGCGAGAAATCGAAAAATACCAGGGCTTCTTCCACCTGAACCTGATGTGGATCCTGGGCGGCGTTATCGGCGTGTTCCTTGCCATCGACATGTTCCTGTTCTTCTTCTTCTGGGAGATGATGCTGGTGCCGATGTACTTCCTGATCGCGCTGTGGGGCCACAAGGCGTCCGACGGTAAAACGCGTATCACGGCGGCAACCAAGTTCTTCATCTATACCCAGGCGAGTGGTCTGGTGATGTTGATTGCCATTCTGGCGCTGGTGTTTGTTCACCACAACGCGACCGGCACCTGGACCTTCAACTACGAAGATCTGCTGAAGACGCCAATGTCACACGGCGTTGAATACCTGCTGATGCTGGGCTTCTTCATCGCCTTCGCGGTGAAAATGCCGGTCGTTCCGCTGCACGGCTGGCTGCCAGACGCGCACTCTCAGGCACCAACGGCGGGTTCCGTTGACCTGGCGGGCATCTTGCTGAAAACGGCGGCCTACGGTCTGCTGCGTTTCGCACTGCCGCTGTTCCCGAATGCCTCCGCAGAGTTCGCACCGATTGCCATGTGGCTGGGTGTGATCGGTATCTTCTACGGTGCCTGGATGGCCTTCACGCAGTACGACATTAAGCGTCTGATTGCCTACACCTCCGTTTCCCACATGGGCTTCGTGCTGATTGCTATCTACACCGGCAGCCAGCTGGCGTACCAGGGCGCGGTGATCCAGATGATTGCGCACGGTCTGTCCGCAGCCGGCCTCTTCATCCTGTGCGGTCAGCTGTATGAACGTCTGCATACCCGCGACATGCGCATGATGGGCGGCCTGTGGAGCAAAATTAAGTGGCTGCCAGCGCTGTCCATGTTCTTCGCTGTTGCCACTCTGGGGATGCCGGGTACCGGTAACTTCGTCGGCGAATTTATGATTCTGTTCGGCAGCTTCAAAGTGGTACCGGTGATTACCGTGATCTCCACCTTTGGTCTGGTGTTCGCTTCCGTGTACTCGCTGGCGATGCTGCACCGCGCTTACTTCGGTAAAGCGAAGAGCGAAATTGCTGCACAAGAACTGCCGGGGATGTCGCTGCGTGAGCTGTTCATCATCCTGCTGCTGGTCGTACTGCTGGTGCTGCTGGGCTTCTTCCCGCAGCCGATTCTGGATACCTCGCATAGCGCGATGGGTAACATCCAGCAGTGGTTTGTTAATTCTGCTTCTACTACAAGGCCGTAATTCGCCATGACAATAACTCCACAACAACTGATCGCGCTGCTACCGCTGCTGATCGTCGGATTGACGGTGGTGGTTGTGATGCTCTCCATTGCGTGGCGACGCAATCACTTCCTGAATGCCACGCTGTCGGTCATCGGCCTGAACGCCGCGTTAGTCTCTCTCTGGTTTGTTGGCCAGGGTGGGGCGATGGACGTCACCCCGCTGATGCGCGTTGACGGTTACGCCATGCTGTATACCGGTCTGGTGCTGCTGGCGAGCCTGGCAACCTGTACCTTTGCGTACCCGTGGCTCGAAGGCTACAACGACAACAAAGAAGAGTTTTACCTGCTGGTTCTGATTGCCGCGCTGGGCGGCATTCTGCTGGCGAATGCGAACCATCTGGCCGCGCTGTTCCTCGGTATTGAGCTGATCTCTCTGCCGCTGTTCGGTCTGATTGGTTACGCCTTCCGTCAGAAGCGCTCGCTGGAAGCAAGCATCAAGTACACCATTCTGTCTGCTGCTGCGTCCTCGTTCCTGCTGTTTGGTATTGCGCTGCTGTACGCACAGTCCGGTAATCTCTCTTTCATGGCGCTCGGCAAGAGCCTCGGTGACGGCATGCTGCATGAGCCGCTGCTGCTGGCGGGTCTGGGCATGATGATCGTGGGTCTCGGCTTTAAACTCTCTCTGGTGCCGTTCCACCTGTGGACGCCAGACGTCTACCAGGGCGCTCCGGCTCCGGTGTCGACCTTCCTGGCGACGGCGAGCAAAATCGCTATCTTCGGTGTGGTCATGCGTCTGTTCCTGTACGCACCGGTAGGTGACAGCGAAGCGGTTCGCGTGGTGCTGGGCATTATCGCGTTCGTCTCCATCATCTTCGGTAACCTGATGGCGCTGAGCCAGACCAACATCAAGCGTCTGCTGGGCTACTCGTCTATCTCTCATCTGGGCTACCTGATGGTGGCGCTGATTGCGCTGCAGAGCGGTGAGATGTCAATGGAAGCCGTGGGCGTATATCTGGCCGGCTACTTGTTCAGCAGCCTCGGCGCCTTCGGCGTGGTGAGCCTGATGTCCAGCCCGTACCGTGGTCCGGATGCCGATTCACTGTTCTCCTACCGTGGTCTGTTCTGGCACCGTCCGATCCTGTCCGCAGTGATGACCGTGATGATGCTCTCTCTGGCGGGTATCCCGATGACGCTCGGCTTTATCGGTAAGTTCTACGTGCTGGCCGTCGGTGTGCAGGCGCACCTGTGGTGGCTGACTGCGGGCGTGGTTATCGGCTCCGCGATTGGCCTCTACTACTACCTGCGCGTGGCCGTGAGCCTGTACCTGAGCGCGCCTCAGCAGCTCAACCGTGATGCCCCAACCAACTGGCAGTACAGCGCCGGTGGTATCGTCGTGCTTATCTCCGCGCTGCTGGTGCTGATCTTCGGTATCTATCCGCAGCCGCTGATTGATATCGTGCAGCGCGCGATGCCGCTGATGTAAAACAAAAAACCCGCCTCGGCGGGTTTTTTTATGGTTTTCTCCCTCTCCCCGTGGGAGAGGGCCGGGGTGAGGGCACCAGCCCGCACAATGCTTAAGACAGCTGCTTCCTGCTAATCAACGGCCCGTCAATCTTCTTCATCGAGCGGTCCAGCACTTCCTCAATCACCGACGACAGCTCGTTCAGCTCAAACTTCGCCACATACCCGTCCGCCTTCACCTTGCGAATATGGTCTTCGTTGGCGTTGCCGGAAAGGGAAGAGTGGATCACCACCGGAATATCTTTCAGTACCGGGTCGGTTTTGATTTTGCGCGTCAGCGTAAAACCGTCCATCTCCGGCATTTCGAGGTCGGTCAGCACCAGAGCGATCTTATCGGTGATGGGCACCCCTTCAGCCTGGGCCTGTGCCGTCAGCACGCCAATTTTTTCCCACGCCTCTTTGCCGGTGATATGCAGCTGTGCCGGGATCTCCATTGCCTGCAGACCTTTCTCAAGCATCGAGCGCGCCACTTTGGAGTCTTCCGCGACGATGGCGACAGCGCCTGGCTTGATATGGAATTTGGTGGTCTTCAGGTTCGTGGCGTGCAGATCGTGATTGGCCGGGGTGATGTCATACAGGATCTGCTCAACGTCCAGCACCATCGCCAGATCGTTGGTATCGGTCTTCTCGTCAAGACACGCAATGCTGGTGATGTAGCGACCGCTGACGGCGGTTTCCGCCGCGTGCACCTGCTTCCAGTCCAGACGCATGATGTTCTCAACCGATTCCACGGCAAACGCCTGCACGCTGCGCGCATATTCGGTGATCAGCAGAATGTTCAGCCCGGTGGTGGGCTTACAGCCCGCCACGGCGGCCAGGTCAATCACCGGGATCACCTGATCGCGAATATTCACCATTCCCATCAGCGGCGACTTCATCCCGGCAGGTTTTGTGAACTCCGGCATCGGCACAATTTCACGCAGCTTAAAGACGTTAATCCCAAACAGCTCGGATTTATTTTCGTTCAGAGAGGTGCCAAGACGGAACAGCAACAGTTCAAAACGGTTCGACAGGGTCAGATTCGCCCTGTCATCAATATCTTTCTGGAAATTATCCATTCTACCCTCGAGAGAAATGCTGACCTTTTAATCGTTATCGGCATCCTGAGGGAAAAATGAAGGACTAAACGCTGACCTGAGCGAAATCTTCGGCCAGCTCACATTCCGGGAACAGCGCGCGGCACTCTGCCAGCAGGCCTGCGCATCCCCGCGCGTCGTAGCGCGAGCTGACGTGGGTGACGATCAGTCTTCCTACACCCGCATCACGGGCAAGCTGCGCCGCCTGACGCGTGGAGCTGTGGCCCCGGCTGTTGGCTTTCTCTTCCATCGCGGTTTCAAGCGTCGCTTCATGCACCATCACGTCCACGCCCTGGGCCAGCGTGAGCGCCGCCTGGCAAGGGGCCGTATCGCCAAAAATCGCCAGTTTTTTGCCCGGCTGCGGTGCGGCGAGATAATCCTGGCCGTTGATGACGCGTCCGTCCTCCAGCGTGACGGTCTCTCCATGCTTCAGACGCTGGAACAGCGGCCCGGGTTTTACGCCGTCGGCCATCAGCGCGGCGGCATCCAGCGCACCGGGTTTGTCATGCGCTTCAATACGGTAGCCATAGCATTCCACAGGATGACTGAGCGGTTGAGCAGTGACCCGATAATCCCCGTCGTCGAATACCAGGCCTTCGGTAATCTCAACGACCTCCAGCGGATAATCGGTCCATGACCCGCTCAGGCGCAGCGTAGCTTCAACAAATTCACGAATACCCGCTGGCCCGTAAATCGTCAGCGGGTTGGCGTTACCGGCCATCGAGCGGCTGCACAGCAGGCCGGGAAGGCCAAACAGATGGTCGCCATGCAGATGGGTGATAAAAATTTTATCCAGCTTGCCGGGGTGATAAGCGGTGTGTAACAGCTGATGCTGCGTCCCTTCACCACAGTCAAACAGCCACAGTCCGCCACGGGTGGGGTGCTTAAGATCCAGCAGGATCGCCGTCACGTTCCGTGAGCGGGTTGGCACGCCAGCGGACGTACCCAGAAAAATCAGTTCCATAACGCAATCAGCCCTTTGCCGAACGGGGAGGGGTTTAGTATAACGTGATGAACCCCAGGAAGGAGACTGACATGATCCAGTGGCAAGATTTACATCATAGTGACCTCACCGTTCAATCGCTTTACGCCCTGCTGAAGCTGCGCTGTGAAGTGTTTGTTGTGGAACAGACCTGCCCGTATCAGGACATCGACGGCGATGACCTCGTTGGCGAGAACCGCCATATCCTCGGCTGGCGTGATAACGAGCTGGTGGCGTATGCGAGGATTCTGAAAAGCGAAGATGATTTTGAGCCTGTCGTGATTGGCCGCGTCATCATCAGCGGCAAGGCGCGCGGTGAAAAACTGGGCTATCAGCTGATGGAAAAAACGCTGGAAGCGTGCCGGAAACAGTGGCCGGACAAGGCGTTATACCTGGGCGCGCAGGCGCACCTGCAGTCGTTCTATGCCCACTTTGGCTTCACGCCGGTAACGGAAGTGTATGACGAAGATGGCATTCCGCACATCGGCATGGCGCGAGAAGTGAAACAGGCGTAATGGCATCTCGTTGGCTATAGTTAGCGGACTGGTGTACTAACATGGAGAAAAATATGTCATTTCAATCCTGGGATACCCGTATCGACGACGACCTGGCCTTACTGAGCGAAACGCTTGAAGAAGTGTTACGTTCCTCGGGCGACCCTGCCGATCAGAAATATATTGAGCTAAAAGCCCGTGCCGAGCAGGCGCTGCATGAAGTGAAAAACCGCGTCAGCCATGCGTCTGATACTTACTACTACCGTGCCAAAAAAGCGGTGTATCGTGCCGATGATTACGTGCATGAAAAACCGTGGCAGGGTATTGGGATGGGTGCCGCCGTGGGGCTGGTGCTGGGGCTGCTGTTAGCCCGTCGTTAACAGCGTTTTAAACGCTTAACCACTCCCTATACGTGGGTACTGCTATTTATGGCCAGTACCCCGTATAATACGAGGTTTTAACAGGGAGAGGTTCGCGTGAATTCGATTTTCCTCGCGCTGGAGCAACTGCGTACCCAGCTATCGCAAGCGTTACCCGCAGCACCCGGCATACGTCATTTCGACGTCTCTTTCCCGTTAAACGACGCCTTCGATCCCCTCGCCTGGCTGGGCGAGCAGCAGTGTTATCCGCAGTTTTACTGGCAGCAGCGTAACGGCGATGAAGAGCTGGCCGCGCTGGGGGCAGTCACCCAATTTCCCTCTCTGGCATTAGCCTCGCAGTTTTTGCGCGAGCAAAACGTGGCAGGTGATACCCGCATTTGTGGCCTGAACGCCTTTAATCCGGAGCAGGGCAGCCTCTTTTTACCGCGACTGCTCTGGCGACGCACCGCCGGCAACGCCACGCTGCGCCTGCAGCTGTGGAGCGACCGCTCGCTTGAGGAGGATGCCTGCGTCGCGCTGGATTTTTTACAGCAGCTACGTCCTGCGAGACCTATCCGTCCGCTGTCCGTTCAGGTTGAGCACGAAACCCATCAGCCGCAGCAGGCCGAATGGCTGAAGCTTATCCGCACGGCGACGGAGACCATCGCGCGCGGTGATTTTGAAAAAGTGGTTCTCGCCCGGGCAACCGATCTGCAGTTCACGCAGCGTGTTAACCCTGTCGCGCTGATGGCGGCCAGCCGCGCCCTGAATTTACACTGCTACCATTTTTGCATGGTATTCGACGCTAACAACGCGTTTCTTGGCTCTACGCCGGAGCGTCTGTGGCGGCGGCGCGGCAAGCTGCTGCGCACGGAAGCGCTGGCGGGCACCGTTGCCAGCCATACCGATGATAGCCAGGCCCAGCGTCTCGGCGAGTGGCTGCTGAATGACGATAAAAACCAGCGCGAAAATATGCTGGTCGTGGAAGATATCTGCCAGCGTCTTCAGCACCATACGCAGACGCTTGAGGTACTGCCCGCCCAGGTGGTGCGCCTGCGTAAGGTGCAGCATTTGCGCCGCTGTATCTGGACCGAGCTCAAACAGGCCGATGACGAGCAGTGTCTGCTCATGTTACAGCCGACAGCGGCCGTTGCCGGATTACCCCGACAGCCTGCGCGCGAGTTTATCCAGAAGGTTGAACCCTTTAACCGCGAATGGTACGCCGGTTCGGCCGGGTATTTATCTCCTGAACAGAGTGAGTTCTGCGTAGCGTTGCGCTCCGCGCGCGTTCTGGAGGATTCTCTGCGGCTCTACGCCGGCGCCGGTATTGTCAGCGGGTCTGACCCGGAGCAGGAGTGGCAGGAGATTGAAAACAAAGCCGCCGGATTGCGCTCTCTGCTCCTAAGGGATTAATACTGAATCGCGCAATCCCGATTCATATCAAAATTCTATTTTTTTCTATTATTTATACTGTGTCGCATTCTTGATACCGGACAATCTCATGTCAGTAAGTTCTTTTAACCGACGCTGGGCGGCGGTGATCCTTGAAGCCCTGACGCGTCATGGCGTCAGGCACGTGTGTATTGCACCGGGTTCTCGCTCAACGCCATTGACGCTGGCTGCCGCTGAAAACCGGGCGTTGATTCACCACACCCACTTTGATGAACGCGGTCTCGGCCATCTTGCGCTCGGGCTGGCGAAGGTCAGCAAAGAACCAGTGGCGGTGATCGTCACCTCCGGTACCGCCGTGGCGAACCTCTATCCGGCCCTGATTGAAGCCGGGTTAACCGGTGAAAAACTGATCTTACTGACGGCCGATCGCCCCCCTGAGCTTATCGACTGCGGCGCTAATCAGGCCATTCGCCAGCCGGGGCTCTTTGCTTCGCATCCTTCGCAGACGATTTCGTTACCGCGTCCCACCCAGGATATTCCGGCAAGCTGGCTGGTCTCCACCGTCGATCACGCCATGGAGACGCTGCGCAGCGGGGCGTTGCATATCAACTGCCCGTTTGCCGAGCCGCTCTACGGTGAGCTGGACGACACGGGTCTTGACTGGCAGCAGTCCCTTGGCGACTGGTGGGAGAGTGAAAAACCGTGGCTGCGCGAGCAGACGCATCTTGAGAGCGCGAAGCAGCGCGACTGGTTCTTCTGGCGGCAGAAGCGCGGCGTGGTGATTGCCGGGCGCATGAGCGCCGCTGAAGGCAAACTGGTTGCCGAATGGGCGCAAACCCTTGGCTGGCCGCTGATAGGCGACGTGCTTTCCCAGACCGGTCAGCCGCTGCCGTGCGCCGACCTCTGGCTGGGGAATGCCAAAGCGGTCACCGAGCTGGCGCAGGCGCAGATTGTGGTCCAGCTTGGATCGAGTTTGACCGGCAAACGGTTACTGCAGTGGCAGGCCACCTGCACGCCGGAAGAGTACTGGCTGGTGGACGCGCTGGAAGGCCGGCTTGACCCGGCACACCACCGCGGTCGTCGTCTGGTCAGCAGTATCGACGCCTGGCTGACGCTTCATCCGGCTGAAAAACGCAAGCCCTGGGCGGTAGCCATCCCGGACCTTTCGCGCCAGGCGTGGGAGCTGACCAAAGCGCACTGTGAAGCGTTTAGCGAGGCCGGGCTGGCGCACCGTATTCGCCAGTGCCTGCCTGAACAGGGGCAATTGTTTGTCGGCAACAGCCTGGTCGTGCGGCTGATTGACGCGTTTTCGAAGCTGCCAGCGGGCTACCCGGTGTACAGCAACCGCGGCGCCAGCGGCATCGACGGGCTGATCTCCACAGCGGCGGGCGTGCAGCGCGCCAGCGCGAAATCGACGCTGGCGATCGTGGGCGATCTCTCCGCGCTCTACGATCTCAACGCGCTGGCGCTGCTGCGTCAGGCGTCTGCCCCGTTTGTGCTGATTGTGGTCAACAACAACGGCGGACAGATTTTCTCCCTGCTGCCAACGCCGCAGAGCGAGCGCGAGCGCTTCTATCTGATGCCGCAGAACGTGCAGTTCGAACACGCCGCGGCGATGTTTAGCCTGAAATACCATCGCCCGGAAAGCTGGGAACAGCTAGACGCAGCGTTAAGCAGCGCCTGGAAGCAGCCGGGTGCGACGCTGATTGAGCTGGTGGTGAACGATGCTGACGGTGCGCAGGCCCTGCAAAGCCTGCTGGCGCAGGTGAGCCAGCTGTGATCCTCTCTGGCGTGCAGAAGGCCGGAAAACCCGGCTATCCCTGGCTGGTCTTTTTGCACGGTTTTTCAGGCGACTGCCGCGAGTGGCAGAGGGTCGGTGAAGGGCTCAGGGATTACCCCCGGCTGTACCTGGATTTGCCGGGTCACGGTGGATCCCAGGAGCTGGGCGTGACGGGGTTTGACGAGGTGAGCACGTTGCTCACCCGAACCCTTCTTAGTTACAACATACTGACATTCTGGCTCATCGGGTACTCCCTCGGCGGCCGCATTGCGATGTTCCATGCCTGCCAGCAGCCGAAGGGGCTGCTGGGCGTGATGGTGGAGGGGGGACATCCCGGCCTGCAGGATGCCGAGGTGCGGAATGCGCGGCTGGCATCCGACCGCCGCTGGGCAACGCGTTTTCGCACCGAACCGCTGGAGAAGGTGTTCGCTGACTGGTACCAACAGCCCGTGTTCGCCTCCCTCACGGACGCCCAGCGCGAGGCGCTGATAACCCTGCGCAGCCAGAACAACGGCGCGACGCTGGCGATGATGCTCGAGGCGACCTCGCTGGCCGTGCAGCCGGATTTGCGTGCCGCGCTTAGCGCACGCGATTTCTCTTTTGACTATCTCTATGGCGAACGGGATGAGAAGTTCGCGGCCCTTGCCGCAGAAGTGAACGCCGTTCGCCATGCCATTCCCAATGCCGGACACAACGCCCACCGGGAAAATCCCGATGCGGTTATCGCGAGTCTGGCTCAGATACTGCGTTATCGAATAAAGGACACTCTATGATCTATCCTGATGAAAACATGCTCTACGCCCCGGTTGAATGGCAGGACTGCTCCGAAGGCTACACCGACATTCGTTACCACAAATCCACCGACGGCATTGGCAAAATCACCATCAACCGTCCGCAGGTGCGTAACGCCTTCCGTCCGCTGACCGTGAAAGAGATGATTCAGGCCCTGGCGGATGCGCGCTACGACGACAACATCGGCGTGATTGTCCTGACCGGCGAAGGCGATAAAGCGTTCTGCTCCGGTGGCGATCAGAAAGTGCGCGGCGACTACGGCGGATACCAGGACGATGCGGGTACCCACCACCTGAACGTCCTCGATTTCCAGCGTCAGATCCGCACCTGTCCAAAACCAGTGGTGGCGATGGTGGCGGGCTACTCCATCGGCGGCGGTCACGTGCTGCATATGATGTGCGATCTGACCATTGCGGCAGAGAACGCCATCTTCGGCCAGACCGGCCCGAAAGTCGGGTCCTTCGACGGCGGCTGGGGCGCCTCGTACATGGCGCGCATCGTCGGGCAGAAAAAAGCCCGCGAAATCTGGTTCCTGTGCCGTCAGTACAACGCTCAGGAAGCGCTGGATATGGGCCTGGTGAATACCGTGGTACCGATTGCCGATCTCGAAAAAGAGACCGTTCGCTGGTGCCGTGAAATGCTGCAAAACAGCCCGATGGCGCTGCGCTGCCTGAAGGCCGCGCTCAACGCCGACTGTGACGGCCAGGCGGGTCTGCAGGAGCTGGCGGGCAACGCCACCATGCTGTTCTACATGACCGAAGAGGGTCAGGAAGGGCGCAACGCGTTTAACGAAAAACGCCAGCCGGACTTCAGCAAATACAAACGGAACCCGTAATGCGTCGCGCGCAGGTTTACCGCTGGCAGATACCGATGGACGCGGGCGTGGTGCTGCGTGAACGGCGGTTAAAAACCCGTGACGGCTTCTTCGTGCATCTGCAGCAGGACGAGCGGGAAGGCTGGGGCGAGATTTCGCCTCTGCCGGGCTTTAGCCTGGAATCTCTGGATGACGCGCAGTCAGCATTGCTGGCGTGGGCGGACGCGTGGCGCGAGGGCGCGGCTCCGGCGTTGCCGGACGTGCCTTCCGCGGCTTTTGGTATCAGCTGCGCGCTGGCGGAACTCGACGGCAGCCTGCCTGAAGAGGCTAACTACCGCGCGGCACCGCTCTGCACGGGCGATCCTGACGAGCTGTTCGCGCTGCTCTCCGCCATGCCGGGCGAGAAAGTGGCGAAAATTAAAGTTGGTCTCTACGAGGCGGTGCGCGACGGCATGGTCGCCAACCTGCTGCTGGAAGCGATCCCCGACCTTCATCTGCGTCTGGACGCTAACCGCGCCTGGACGCCTCTCAAGGCGCAGCAGTTCGCAAAGTACGTCAACCCGGCGTACCGCAGCCGCATTGCCTTCCTCGAAGAGCCGTGCAAAACCCGCGACGATTCGCGCGCGTTTGCCCGCGAAACGGGGATAGCCATCGCCTGGGATGAAAGCCTGCGCGAGGACGATTTTGAATTTGTCGCCGAGCCCGGCGTCAGCGCGGTGGTGATTAAACCGACGCTGACCGGTAGCCTGGCGAAGGTGCGCGAGCAGGTCTCGGCGGCGCACGCGCTGGGGCTGACGGCGGTCATCAGCTCGTCGATTGAATCCAGCCTTGGGTTGACCCAGCTGGCGCGCATTGCCGCCTGGCTAACGCCGGACACGATCCCCGGCCTCGACACGCTGAATCTGATGCAGGCCCAGCTTATCCGCACGTGGCCGGACAGCGCGCTGCCGTGCCTCGACGTCTCGGCGCTGGAGCCGCTGCGATGAGTTTTACCGACTGGCCGTGGCGACACTGGTGCGCGCAGTTTGCTGATAAACCGGCCCTGAGGCTGGACGACGAGGTGCTCAGCTGGCAGCAGCTGTGCACCCGCATCGACCGCCTGGCGGCAGAATTTCATCTTCAGGGCGTGGAGGAGGGCGACGGCGTGCTGCTGCTGGCCCATAACCACCCGCAAACCCTTCTGGCGTGGCTGGCGCTGCTCCAGTGCGGGGCGCGTATTCTTCCCGTTAATCCGCAGCTGCCTCGCCCGCTGCTGGACGTGTTGCTCCCGCAGATGACGCTGCGCTTTGCGCTGGTGCTGGACGGTACGTGTGAGGGTCTTCCTGCCCTGCGCATGCGCGAGCGCGCGGGTGAATATCGCGTTGCGTGGCAACCGTCGCGGCTGGCGTCCATGACGCTGACCTCCGGTTCCACCGGGCTGCCGAAAGCGGCGGTGCATACCTGCGCCGGCCACCTCGCCAGCGCGCGCGGCGTGCTGGCGCTGATGCCATACGGTGAAGACGACGACTGGCTGCTTTCGCTGCCGCTGTTTCACGTTTCCGGCCAGGGGATTTTATGGCGCTGGCTGCAGGCCGGGGCGCGGTTAACCGTGCGCGAGAAACAGCCGCTGGCGCAGGCGCTGCTCGGCTGCACCCACGCCTCGCTGGTGCCGACCCAGCTCTGGCGTCTGCTTAATACCCACCAGCCTGTCGCACTGAAAGCGGTGCTGCTGGGCGGTGCCGCCATCCCTGTTGAATTGACGCAGCAGGCGCGCGAGCAGGGGATTCACACCTTCTGCGGCTACGGCCTGACCGAGTTTGCCTCTACCGTCTGCGCGAAAGCGGCGGACGGCGAGCCGGACGTAGGCTATGCTCTGCCGGGCAGAGAGGTGCAGGTGGTTAACGGTGAGGTCTGGATCCGGGCGCAGAGCATGGCCTCAGGCTACTGGCGGGACGGCGAATTAGTTCCGCTGACCAATGCGCAGGGATGGTTCGCCACCCGCGATCGCGGTGAATGGCATGATGGCCGCCTGACGATCCTGGGCCGCATGGACAACCTCTTTTTTAGCGGTGGAGAAGGGATTCAGCCGGAGAGCCTTGAGCGTGTTATCGCCCGCCATCCGCAGATTAACCAGGTGTTTATCGTCCCGCTGGACGACGCCGAGTTTGGGCAACGTCCGGTGGCGGTGGTGGAGTGCGAGCCGGGAACGGATATCACCTGTTTGCCTGACTGGGTCAGGGATAAGGTGGCGCGTTTTGAGCAACCCGTCCGCTGGCTGCTGTTGCCGACCGAACTCAAAAATGGCGGCATTAAAGTTTCGCGCCGCGCGTTGCAGCAGTGGGTGAACGCATCGCTGAAGGGATAACAGCCGTTTCAATTAGTTACAATCTACCGTTCTGCCGCACGCAGAGTGCTTGATCCCCGGGAGACTCCGGTTAAAATCTCGCGGTTTTGGGACTTCTTTATAATAATTGTGCGGGATCACGACAATGAAAAAAGTGGCATTACTGGGCTTCGGCCTGATGGTTGTATCTGCGGCGGCTAACGCCATCAGCATTAACGGCTCGGCGGGTCAGGATTACACCCACCTGGGCTTTGGCATGGGTACCGAGACTTCCGGTCTGGCGATGACCGGCGGCTGGACGCATAACGATGACGACGGCGACGCGGCGAGCCTCGGCCTGGGTCTGAACGTTCCTCTTGGCCCATTCCTGGCCACCGTCGGCGGTAAAGGTATCTATACCAACCCAAATGACGGTGACGAAGGGTACGCGGCGGCAGTGGGCGGCGGCCTGCAGTGGAAAATTGGCGACAGCTTCGGCCTGTTTGGTGAGTATTACTATTCGCCGGACTCCCTCTCAAGCGGTATCGAGAGCTATGAAGAGGCTAACGCCGGCGCGCGCTGGACCATCATGCGTCCAATTACCATCGAAGCGGGCTATCGCTATCTGAACCTGGCCGGCAAAGACGGCAACCGCGACAACGCGCTGGCCGACGGCCCGTACGTGGGCGTCAGCGCAGGCTTCTAATCACTCCGGCGCGGCGTTCTGCCGCGCCAGTTTCTCTCTTCTCCACCCCGCGTTTGCGCTATAGTGTTTTGACCAAATAAGCGGGAGAACATAATGATTAACGTGGAGATGTTATCCACCGGCGACGAAGTGCTGCATGGACAAATTATCGATACCAATGCTGCCTGGCTTGCCGATCTTTTCTTTGAGCAAGGATTACCGTTAACGCGCCGCAATACCGTGGGCGACAATCTTGAGTCGCTGGTCGCTATTCTGCGCGAGCGCAGCGAGCACTGCGACGTGCTGATTGTGAACGGCGGGCTCGGCCCCACTAGCGACGATCTCAGCGCGCTGGCCGCCGCGACCGCAAAAGGCGAAGGGCTGGTGCTGCACGAGGCGTGGCTTTCGCAGATGGAGCGCTTTTTCTCCGAACGTGGTCGCGTCATGGCCCCCAGCAACCGCAAACAGGCGGAAATTCCCGCCAGCGCCGAGCTGGTCGATAACCCGGTGGGTACCGCGTGCGGGTTTGCCATGCAGCTGAACCGCTGCCTGATGTTCTTCACGCCGGGCGTGCCCTCAGAATTTAAAGTGATGGTCGAGCAGCAGATCCTGCCGCGCCTTCGCGATCGTTTTACCCTGCCTGAACCGCCGCTGTGCCTGCGTCTGACCACCTTTGGCCGCTCTGAAAGCGATCTGGCCCAGAGCCTTGACCCCCTCCCGCTGCCGCCGGGCGTCTCCATGGGCTATCGCTCCTCCATGCCGATCATTGAACTTAAGCTGACAGGCCCGGCCGAGCAGAAAGAGGCGATGCTGGCCCTGTGGCCCGAGGTGCAGCGCGTGGCGGGCGAAAGCCTGATTTTTGAAGGGACGGAAGGGTTGCCCGCGCAGATTGCGGCGCATCTGCAGTCGCGTCAGCTGAGCGTGACCTTAAGCGAGCAGTTCACGGGTGGCCTGCTGGCGCTGCAGCTGTCGCGCGTCAACGCGCCGCTGCTGGCCAGCGAAGTGGTGCCGTTCCAGCAGGAGACCCTGGCGCAAACCGCACGCTGGGCTTCCGAGAGAAGGGTGAAGCATTTTGCCGGTCTGGCGCTGTTCGTCGGGGGGCTGGACGAGGAATACCTTAACTTCGCGCTGGCGACGCCGGAAGGCACCTGGGCCCTGCGGGTAAAAATGAGCATCACCCGCCACAGCCTGGCGGTGCGTCAGGAGGTTTGCGCCATGATGGCGTTGAACATGCTGCGCCGCTGGCTGAATGGTAAAGAGGTTGCCAGCGAGCACGGCTGGATCCATGTGGTCGAGTCGCTGTTTATCGAGTAAAACCTGTGCCGGGGCCTTTCGCCCCGGCCATGTTCAGCCCAGCGCCTTCGCCAGCAGGGTGATTGGATGTTCGCAGCGCTTGCTGGTGGACATCTCAATCTGCCACTTGCAGGTTTCGCAGTCCGTTACCACGATATCCGCGCCGCTCTCTTCAATCTGACGGAACAGCGGGGCGCCAATCGCCTGTGACGTTTCGTAGTTTTCACGCTTAAAGCCGTAGGTCCCCGCAATCCCGCAGCAGCGCGAATCCAGCACCGTCAGCTCCAGGCCAGGAATAAGCCGCAGCAGCTCAAGCGTATAGAGCGACCAGCCCATTTTCTCCATGTGACACGGCGTGTGATAGACCACTTTCAGCGGTAATGTCTTCAGCGGCAGCGTCTGCCCGCTATCCAGCTTGCGCCACAGGAAGCGCGTCGCCAGCTCGATGTGCTCGCGCAGGCCGGTGTTATCCACGTCCAGCAGATGCGGGTACTCGTCGCGCAGGGTGAAGGTACAGGTGGACGAGGTCGCCAGCACCGGAATACCTTTATCGACAATTGCTTCGCGCAGGGAGGTGACATTGCTCTGAGCTTGCCTGCGCGCTTTATCGGTAAACCCGTTGGCAATCAGCGGTACGCCGCAGCACTTCTCTTTGTTCAGTAGCTGAACGCCCGTTCCCATGGCGTTCAGCACCTTCAGCAGGTCTTTACCCAGCTGCGGGTGGTTGTAGTTCACATAGCAGCCGTGGAAAAAGGCCACCTGGTCGGCATACTTCGCCTGTTCCGCCGCGACGGATTTGTACCAGCGGCGGAAGGTGCCGTGAGAATATTTTGGCAGGCTGCGGTGATGGTCTATCTTCAGCGTCGCATCCAGCAGCTGGCGCACCGGCTTGAGCGAGGTCGCGGCATTCACCAGCGGGGCAAAGGGCGTCGAGACGCTGCCCATCAGATCGGTATGGCTAAGGATCGCGTCCCGCAGCGTCGGCTTTTGCGTGCTGTAGCGCGCCCGGGCGCGCTGGATGATATCGCCGATTTTAACATCCGACGGGCAGGCGACTTCGCAGCGTTTGCAGTTAATGCAGTATTTCAACGCCTCGTCATACAGCTTGCCGTCCTTCAGACGCAGACGCTCGCCGTCCGGTCCGGCCTGCTTTGGACCCGGATAGCGTGGGTTCACGCCGCTGACCGGGCAGACGGTGGTACACACCGTGCATTTAATGCAGCTTTCAAAACGGGTGTCGTTCATTGTTCAGCCTCCGTGCGCTGGCTAATCTGCTCTGCCACACACAGCGCCGTGACGGCGCAGACCCCGCCACCGCATCCCTGGGCAATGGGATCGTACCCGCCCAGCAGCGAGCCGATGGCAAAGAGATTACTGACGGGCTTACCGGAAAGCTGCGGGTGCAGCTGGCTATCGACAATCACCCCGAACTGCTGCCAGGGCTGCGGCGAGAAGAAATCACTCTGATACCAGTCAGATCGGGAGGCTCGCTGGCGAACATCCAGCCCCATGATGGCTTCCCGGATGCCCTCCCGGCTGCTCAGCAGCCCGTTGCTGAAGAAGCTGCCGCTTGCCAGCACCGTATAGCGGGCACGAAGCGGAATATCGTCGTGGTTGCGCGTCCAGATTTCGCTCACCGCGCCGTCGGTCAGGGTGATTTTTTTCACCTCATCACCCGCCATCCACACGCCGCCCTGCGCGACAAACTGGCGCTGGAGCTGGGTATGCAGGCGAATGCCGGGTACGGAAGGGGGCAGCGTGGGCAGCAGGCCGAGCGAGCAGGGCAGACGATCCGAGAGCCAGCGCCAGAGCCGGTTGTCGCGTAAACCAAAGCAGGCTGGCATCAGCAGGGCGTCGCAGCCGTCGCCGAGCGGCCTGAGCGCGTCATACAGCAGCGGCCATTTGTCTTCGTTATCCAGAAAACGGGCGATATTCACCGCGCGAAACTCGCTCGGGTTATCGCGCAGGACATCAAGCTCGGGCAGCTCTATTTCTGCCGTTTCGGCGTTAACGCCCTGGCGACAGAGCGACGCCGCCGCGAGATGGGGCTGAAAATCCAGAAAGCCGCTAATACCCACGACCCGCACGCGCGCGGCATTGAAGGGTGCAACGGGCACCTCCTCCGGGCTGAGCCAGGCAGAGCGTAGGGTGCCGAGCGGCGTGACGCGCTGGTTATTGAGCCGGGCACTTCCCTTCAGACGTGCGCCGCAGTCCGCCAGCAGCGCTTCGGTTTCCAGCGCAAAGCGGTCAATATGCTGCGCGCCAATCAGGTGATACGGGTGCTCCGGCGGCAGCTTATCGCGGTACGCTTCGTTCACCAGATCCAGCGAGCCCGACGAGAAGTGCAGGGCGCTCTGGCCACGGGTGATAATGGCGCAGCGCAGCCCCTGCTTCGTGAGTTTGATGCCGCAGAGCAATCCTGCCAGCCCGCCGCCGACGATGACGGTATCAAATTTCATCGCGTTGCTCCTTCTCAAGACCGCAAAGCCCCTGGTAGACCCAGCGGGTAAATTCGCTTTCGCGCAGGGCATCTCCCCACGCGACAGGCTGAATGCCTTTCCAGCGCTCGTTTAAAAACGCGCTGAGCTGATCGAGCGACTGGGTGGCGGTGGTGGTGTGAAAACGCTGCAATAACCCGGCGGCACGACAGGCGCACAGCTCGCCCTGACAGGTGCCCATTCCAACGCGGGTGCGGCGGCGAAGATCGAGCAGGCTGTTTACCGTCAGGCTCTCCACCGCGTACTGCACCTCACCGGCGGTGACGGCTTCGCACTCGCACACCAGGCTGCGGCTCAGTCGTCCTTCACCGAGCCACTGTGGCGTTCTGTCGCCGTGGCGGTAAATAGCGGACCCGCGCAGCGGCGCGGGCAGAGAGATAATTTTTTGCAGCGTTTTTTCGGTGGACTGACGCGAGCCGGGCAGGGCTTGCTCTGCCGTCACGCACCGTTCGGTATTGCCCAGCTTGCGGCAGACGGCATCGGTCGCCCACTCGGCCATCAGGCGGTAGGTCATCAGCTTGCCGCCGGTAATGGTGATAAACCCGTCCATGCCGTCGCGCTCGGCGTGATCGAGCAGCACGATGCCCCGGCTGACGTTACGCCCGCTCGGGTCGTTATCGCTGGCGACCAGCGGACGCACGCCCGCGTAGGCGCGCAGAATACGCGTCTGGGCCATCACCGGGGCCAGTTTTTCCCCTTCGCGCAGCAGGATGTCGACCTCTTCGGCGGTCACGCGGTTGTAGTCAATCTCGCTGTAGTCCACGTGGGTTGAGGTGGTACCGATTAACGAAATGGTGTCGCCCGGGACGAGGATATCGGCATCGGACGGTTTGCGGCAGCGGTTAATCACGTGGTTATTGATGCGGTGGTCGAGGATCAGCAGCGAGCCTTTCGCCGGGAACATGCGCACCGACAGGTCCGCGTATTCCGCGATGCGCTGCCCCCAGATCCCCGCCGCGTTAACCACAACGGCGGCATACAGCTCGCTGTGTTCGTTATATTGCGTATCAAGGATCCGCACGCCGCAGATGCGATTCCCCTCGCGGATAAGCCCGGTCACTTCGTGCCCGGTCAGGATGTGCGCGCCATGCTCGCGAGCGTCCAGCATATTGGCGGCGGTCAGGCGGAAGGGGTCAACGGTGCCGTCAGGCACTTTCACCGCGCCGATAAGCGCCGGGTTAACCGACGGTTCCAGCCGCCGCGCCAGCGCCGGGTCCATGGCCTCAGCCTGAATGCCTGCTGCAGTGCAGGCGGTAATAAAGGTGTCCTGAAAGGCGAGGTCATCTTCGGGAAGGGTAATAAAGAGGCCGTCGGTCGGCTCAATGCAGTGGCGGGCGATACGCTTGAGGATCTGGTTTTCAGCAATACATTCGCGCGCGGATTCACCGTCGGTCACCGCGTACCGCGCGCCGCTGTGCAGCAGGCCGTGGTTGCGTCCGGTTGCGCCCGTGGCGATATCATGGCGCTCGAGCAGCGTGACGCTTAAGCCGCGAAGGGCGCAATCGCGTGCGATCCCGGCGCCGGTTGCGCCACCGCCAATGATTATCACATCGCTGTAGCGAGGATCGTGAATGGTCATTGTTTACCCTCTATGTTCGTTTTTTTATCATTTAGCCATATCAATAGTGTGGTTTGTTTGATTTCGAACATAAACGCGCGAAATTCGAAAGTGAAACGTGATTTCATGCGCTTTTTTGCGCATTCTGTCATATTTCTGTAACAATCTGTGCGTTGATTCACAGTAACAATCACCGTGATTTCTTAACATCCCCGCCTCTGGAATTCAGGTGCGAGCCACCTGCTCATTCAATTCAAGGCCACGGAGGCTGTTATGCTCAGTATCTTCAAACCTGCGCCGCATCGGGCGCGTCTGCCAGAGGCAGAAATTGATCCGCTATACCGCCGCCTGCGCTGGCAAATCTTCCTGGGGATCTTCTTCGGGTACGCGGCGTACTACCTTGTACGTAAAAACTTTGCGCTCGCCATGCCGTATCTGGTGGAGCAGGGCTTCTCCCGCGGCGATCTGGGGTTCGCGCTGTCGGGGATCTCAATCGCCTACGGTTTTTCCAAATTCATCATGGGTTCCGTATCGGATCGCTCGAATCCGCGCGTGTTCCTGCCCGCCGGCCTGATCCTGGCGGCCACGGTCATGCTGTTCATGGGCTTTGTGCCGTGGGCGACGTCCAGCATTGCCGTCATGTTCGTGCTGCTGTTCCTCTGCGGCTGGTTCCAGGGGATGGGGTGGCCGCCGTGCGGACGTACCATGGTGCACTGGTGGTCGCAGAAGGAGCGCGGCGGCATCGTGTCGGTGTGGAACTGCGCGCATAACGTGGGTGGCGGTATTCCGCCGCTGCTGTTCCTGCTGGGTATGGCCTGGTTCAACGACTGGCACGCTGCGCTGTATATGCCTGCCTTCGGCGCCATCGTCGTGGCGATTATCGCCTTCGCGCTGATGCGCGACACGCCGCAGTCCTGCGGCCTGCCGCCGATTGAAGAGTACAAAAACGACTATCCGGATGATTACAGCAAGGAGCACGAGGAAGAGCTGACCGCAAAACAGATCTTCATGAAGTACGTCCTGCCGAACAAGCTGCTGTGGTACATCGCGGTGGCGAACGTGTTCGTTTACCTTCTTCGCTACGGCATCCTCGACTGGTCGCCAACCTACCTGAAAGAGGTGAAGCACTTCGCGCTGGATAAATCCTCGTGGGCCTATTTCCTGTATGAATATGCCGGGATCCCGGGCACGCTGCTTTGCGGCTGGATGTCGGACAAGGTGTTTAAAGGTAACCGCGGCGCGACGGGCGTGTTCTTTATGACCCTGGTGACCATCGCGACCGTTGTTTACTGGCTCAACCCGCCGGGCAACCCATCAGTAGACATGGCCTGCATGATCGTCATCGGCTTCCTGATTTATGGTCCGGTAATGCTGATCGGTCTGCACGCGCTGGAGCTGGCACCGAAAAAAGCGGCAGGCACGGCGGCAGGCTTTACCGGTCTGTTCGGCTATCTGGGCGGTTCGGTCGCGGCGAGCGCCATCGTGGGCTACACCGTTGACTTCTTCGGCTGGGACGGCGGCTTTATGGTGATGATCGGCGGCAGCGTGCTGGCGGTACTGCTGCTGATTGTTGTGATGATCGGTGAGAAACGCCACCACGCGGAAGTGCAGGCGCGTCGTCAATAAGGAGTATTGCCATGAAATTATCTTACGTAACAACCGGCCTGCTGCTGGCGGGCCTGATGACCGGCTCCGCGCTGGCGGCGGATAAAATCGTTATCGCCCACCGCGGTGCCAGCGGCTATCTGCCGGAGCATACGCTGCCGGCAAAAGCGATGGCCTATGCCCAGGGCGCGGATTATCTGGAGCAGGATCTGGTGATGACGAAGGACGACCAGCTGGTCGTCCTGCATGACCACTATCTGGACCGCGTGACGGACGTGGCGGAGCGCTTCCCTGACCGCGCGCGAAAAGATGGCCGCTATTACGCCATTGATTTCACCCTGGCGGAGATCCGTTCCCTGAAATTTACCGAAGGCTTCGAGATTGAAAACGGCAAGAAGGTGCAGGTCTATCCGGGACGTTTCCCGATGGGCAAATCTGACTTCCGCATTCATACCTTCCAGGAAGAGATTGAGTTTGTTCAGGGGCTGAACCACTCCACCGGTAAAAACATCGGTATCTACCCGGAGATCAAAGCGCCGTGGTTCCACCATCAGGAAGGAAAAGACATTGCCGCGAAGACGCTGGAGGTGCTGAAACAGTACGGCTACACCAGCAAGAAGGACAAAGTCTACCTGCAGTGTTTTGACGCCGCCGAGCTGAAGCGCATCAAAACCGAGCTGGAGCCGAAGATGGGCATGAACCTCAATCTGGTTCAGCTGATCGCCTATACCGACTGGAATGAAACCCAGGAGAAGCAGCCGGACGGGAAGTGGGTGAACTACAACTACGACTGGATGTTTAAGCCGGGCGCGATGAAGCAGATTGCGCAGTACGCCGACGGCATCGGGCCGGATTACCACATGCTGGTGGCGGAAGGCTCAGCGCCGGGCCACGTGAAGCTGACGGCGATGGTGAAAGAGGCGCACGCCAGCAAGATGCAGGTGCATCCGTATACCGTGCGTGCAGACCAGCTGCCGCCGTATGCTACGGACGTGAATCAGCTTTATGAGGTGTTGTATAACCAGGCGGGCGTGGACGGGCTGTTTACGGATTTTCCGGATAAAGCGGTGAGCTTTTTGAAGGATTAACGCTGAAATTGCCGGGTGGCGGCTGCGCCTTACCCGGCCTACGAACTAACCCTCTCCCACCGGGAGAGGGGATACGGACAACATCACATCTCGATCTCAATATCGCCTTTTGCCCGGCAGCAGCAGGGCAAAATTTCCCCTTCGTTGATAAAGGCCAGCGGCTCGGTCAGCCAGTCCACCTGGCCGGCGACCAGACGGCAGCGGCAGGAGCCGCAGTAGCCGGAACGACACTGGTACTCTACTTCTACCTGATGCGCTTCAAGCGCCACCAGCAGAGAAGGGTGCTCCTCCCGACACAGTACCTCAGTGCCGGAAAGGCTTAACGTGACGCGTGACATCAGAGCTGGAAGTTGCTCAGGTCGTCGGTGTTGACTTCAGAATCAATCTGACCGACCAGATAAGAGCTCACTTCCACTTCCTGCGGCGCAACCTGCACGTTATCGGACACCAGCCAGGTGTTGATCCACGGGATTGGGTTAGAGCGCGTCTGGAACGGCAGGTCGAGACCGACGGCCTGCATGCGGATGTTGGTGATGTACTCAACGTACTGGCACAGGATGTCTTTGTTCAGGCCAATCATGGAGCCGTCGCGGAACAGGTAGTCCGCCCACTCTTTCTCCTGCTGAGCCGCCAGCACGAACAGGTCGTAGCACTCCTGCTTGCACTCTTCGGCGATTTCCGCCATCTCCGGATCGTCCGTACCGCTGCGCAGCAGGTTCAGCATGTGCTGGGTACCGGTCAGGTGCAGGGCTTCGTCACGAGCGATCAGGCGAATGATTTTGGCGTTGCCTTCCATCAGCTTGCGCTCGGCAAAGGCGAAGGAGCAGGCGAAGCTCACGTAAAAGCGGATCGCTTCCAGCGCGTTGACGCTCATCAGGCACAGGTACAGCTGCTTTTTCAGCGCGCGCAGGTTCACGGTAACGGTTTTACCGTTCACGTTGTGGGTGCCTTCGCCCAGCAGATGCCAGTAGCTGGTCATCTGGATCAGCTCGTCGTAGTAGTGGGCAATGCCTTCCGCGCGCTTCTGGATCTGCTCGTTGGTAACGATATCGTCAAACACCACCGCCGGATCGTTCACGATGTTGCGGATGATGTGGGTGTAAGAGCGGGAGTGGATCGTCTCGGAGAACGCCCAGGTTTCCACCCAGGTTTCCAGCTCAGGAATGGAGATCAGCGGCAGCAGCGCCACGTTCGGGCTACGGCCCTGAATGGAGTCCAGCAGCGTCTGGTACTTCAGGTTACTGATGAAGATATGCTTTTCGTGATCCGGCAGCGACTGGTAGTCAATACGGTCGCGGGAGACGTCCACTTCTTCCGGGCGCCAGAAGAAGGAGAGTTGCTTTTCGATCAGCTTTTCGAAGATGTCATATTTTTGCTGATCGTAGCGTGCCACGTTGACCGGCTGGCCGAAGAACATCGGCTCTTTGAGCTGGTCGTTTTTCGTCTGTGAAAAGGTGGTGTATGCCATGAGTGTGTCCTGTGAGAGATTTTGTCAGTCGGGCAAACAAAATCGTAGGCCGGGTAAGCGTAGCGCCACCCGGCATTTACATTAGATCTTACATGCGCCGCTTTCGCAGCCATCGTCCTGAATTGACGGCACCATGTCGTCCTGCGCGTCTTCCGCACCGTCACGGGTGTTGTGATAGTACAGCGTTTTCACGCCAAATTTGTAGGCGGTGAGCAGGTCTTTCAGCAATTGCTGCATCGGAACCTTGCCGGACGGGAAGCGCGTCGGGTCATAGTTGGTATTGGCAGAGATCGACTGGTCGATAAACTTCTGCATGATACCTACCAGCTGCAGGTAACCGTCGTTGTTTGGCATTTCCCACAGCAGCTCGTAGTTGTTGCCCAGCGTTTCGTAATCCGGTACGACCTGACGCAGCACGCCGTCTTTCGACGCTTTAATGCTGACGTGGCCGCGCGGCGGTTCAATACCGTTGGTGGCGTTCGAGATCTGCGAAGAGGTCTCGGACGGCATCAGGGCAGAGAGCGTGGAGTTACGCAGGCCGTGGGTCTTGATGGACTCACGCAGACCTTCCCAGTCGAGATGCAGCGGCTCGCTGACAATCGCATCCAGGTCTTTCTTGTAGGTGTCGATTGGCAGAATGCCTTTCGCGTAGGTGGTTTCGTTGAACCACGGGCACGCGCCTTGCTCTTTCGCCAGCTCGTTAGAGGCTTTCATCAGGTAGTACTGAATCGCTTCGAACGTCTGGTGCGTCAGGTTGTTGGCGCTGCCGTCAGAGTAGCGCTTGCCGTTTTTCGCCAGCCAGTAGGCGAAGTTGATCACGCCGATACCCAGGGTACGGCGGCCCATTGCACCGCGTTTAGCGGCCGGGATTGGGTAATCCTGGTAGTCCAGCAGGGCGTCGAGTGCGCGAACCGCCAGCACGGCCAGCTCTTCCAGCTCGTCCAGGCTCTTAATCGCGCCCAGGTTGAACGCGGACAGCGTACACAGCGCGATTTCGCCGTTTTCGTCGTTAACGTCTTCCAGCGGTTTGGTCGGCAGGGCGATCTCCAGGCACAGGTTAGACTGGCGCACCGGGGCGACGACCGGGTCAAACGGGCTGTGGGTGTTGCAGTGGTCCACGTTCTGGATGTAGATACGGCCGGTAGAGGCACGTTCCTGCATCATCAGGGAGAACAGGTCTACCGCCTTCACGCGCTGCTTGCGAATGCTGTCGTCTTTTTCGTATTTGGTGTACAGACGCTCGAACTCGTCCTGATCGGCAAAGAACGCGTCATACAGGCCCGGAACGTCGGACGGGCTGAACAGGGTGATGTCTTCGCCTTTCAGCAGACGGGTGTACATCAGCTTGTTGATCTGCACGCCGTAGTCCATGTGGCGCACGCGGTTGCCTTCCACGCCGCGGTTGTTTTTCAGGACCAGCAGGCTTTCCACTTCCAGGTGCCACATCGGGTAGAACAGGGTCGCAGCACCGCCGCGCACGCCGCCCTGAGAGCAGGATTTTACTGCCGTCTGGAAGTGTTTATAGAACGGGATACAGCCGGTGTGGAACGCTTCACCGCCGCGAATCGGGCTGCCCAGCGCACGGATGCGACCGGCGTTGATGCCGATACCGGCACGCTGGGAAACGTATTTCACGATGGCGCTGGAGGTGGCGTTGATGGAATCCAGGCTATCACCGCACTCGATCAGTACGCAGGAGCTGAACTGACGGGTTGGGGTACGCACGCCGGACATGATTGGCGTCGGCAGAGAAATCTTGAACGTGGATACCGCATCGTAGAAACGCTTCACGTATTCCAGACGGGTGTCACGCGGGTAGTTAGAGAACAGGCAGGCGGCCACCAGAATATAGAGGAACTGGGCGCTTTCGTAGATCTCACCGGTTACGCGGTTCTGAACCAGGTATTTGCCTTCGAGCTGCTTCACCGCCGCATAGGAGAAGTTCATGTCGCGCCAGTGATCGATAAACCCGTTCATCTGCTCGAACTCTTCTTCCGTATAGTCTTCCAGCAGATGCGTGTCGTATTTGCCCAGCTCAACCATTTTCACTACGTGATCGTAAAGCTTCGGCGGCTCAAACTGGCCGTAGGCTTTTTTACGCAGGTGGAAAATCGCCAGACGTGCAGCGAGGTACTGATAATCCGGTGCTTCGCGGGAGATGAGGTCTGCCGCTGCTTTAATGATCGTTTCGTGGATATCAGACGTTTTGATGCCGTCGTAGAACTGAATGTGGGAACGCAGTTCAACCTGGGAGATAGATACGTTGTTCAGTCCTTCTGCTGCCCAGTCGAGAACTCGATGGATTTTGTCCAGATTGATACGCTCGGTAGTACCGTCGCGCTTTGTCACCAGCAGACTCTGATTCATGTGGGTTTTACCTGTCCGTGAAATAAAAAATATCCCCCGCTTATCCACAGATCCGTCTTGTGACTAACTCTGTGGATAAATACTACATATAGGGGGTTTGCGATAAGATAAACGCTATATGGTGAGTATTCTAGTATCGAATCATTTCAGCACAAGGGTTGATTTTGACGTTAAATTGAGGTTGTGAAAGGGTAAAAAAGGCTAAGTCCTCGTACCGTAAGGCCTGGAAGACATGTCAATAATTAAGAAAAAAAATTCAAAATTTGATCGAGTGCTGATTTCTTCAACGAGAGGTCAGAATTGCGCAACATGATGTCGCGCAATCTTTATAAGAATAACGAATGACGTTAGTCGTTTTTGGCGGTTGTGTGCAACATATAGTTAACATCAACGCCCGGTGCGAGTTTGAATTTATCGGTCAGCGGATTGTAGTGCAGGCCGGTGATGTGCTGCTCTTTGAGCCACGTCTGGTCAACCCAGCTTAACAGCTCCGCAGGCTTGATGAATTTCTTCACGTCGTGGGTCCCTTTCGGCACCATGCGCAGCACATACTCCGCGCCGACGACGGCCATCAGCCAGGCTTTACCGTTGCGGTTGATGGTTGAGAAGAAGACCTGGCCGCCCGGCTTCACCAGATTTGCACAGGCATGCACCACCGACTGCGGATCGGGAACGTGCTCCAGCATCTCCATGCAGGTCACCACATCGTACTGATGGGCGTGTTTCGCCGCATGCTCTTCCACGGTTTCCTGCACGTATTCAACCTGTATACCGGACTCCAGCGCGTGAAGGCGGGCCACCTGCAGCGGTTCAAAGCCCATATCCAGGCCCGTAACATTCGCCCCTTCGCGCGCCATGCTCTCAGCCAGGATGCCGCCGCCGCAGCCGACGTCGAGCACTTTCTTACCGAACAGACCGCCGGAACGCTCCGCGATATAGCCCAGACGCAGCGGGTTAATGCGATGCAGCGGTTTGAACTCACCTTCGAGATCCCACCAGCGGGACGCCACCGCTTCAAATTTGGCAATCTCTTCGTGGTCAACGTTGTGAACCACCGGGGATTTTTCGGCATTCATGGGCGCTTTTACTCCTTATTTAGCAAGACAAAGGAGTATATCAGGCAATCCCCGTGAATAAAGCGTATAGGTTTACCTCAATCACCTCGGCTGTGTTATAATTTGCGACCTTTGAATCCGGGATACAGTAGAGGGATAGCGGTTAGATGAGCGACCTTGCGAGAGAAATTACACCGGTTAACATCGAGGAAGAGCTGAAGAGCTCCTATCTGGACTATGCGATGTCGGTCATTGTTGGCCGTGCGCTGCCGGACGTCCGCGATGGCCTTAAGCCGGTACACCGTCGCGTACTATACGCCATGAACGTATTGGGCAATGACTGGAATAAAGCCTATAAAAAATCTGCCCGCGTCGTCGGTGACGTTATCGGTAAATATCACCCGCATGGTGATACCGCCGTTTATGACACCATCGTTCGTATGGCGCAGCCATTCTCCTTGCGTTACATGCTGGTAGATGGTCAGGGTAACTTTGGTTCAGTCGACGGCGACTCCGCTGCGGCGATGCGTTATACGGAAATCCGTATGTCGAAAATCGCACATGAGCTGATGGCCGACCTGGAAAAAGAGACCGTTGATTTCGTCGATAACTACGACGGCACCGAGCGCATCCCAGATGTGATGCCAACCAAGATCCCGAACCTGTTGGTTAACGGTTCGTCCGGTATCGCGGTCGGTATGGCAACCAACATTCCGCCGCACAATATCACCGAGGTGATCAACGGCTGCCTGGCCTATATCGACGATGAAGACATCAGCATTGAAGGGCTGATGGAACACATCCCGGGCCCGGACTTCCCGACGGCGGCGATCATCAACGGTCGTCGCGGTATTGAAGAAGCGTACCGCACCGGCCGCGGCAAGATTTACATCCGTGCCCGCGCCGAAGTGGAAGCGGACGCTAAAACCGGCCGTGAAACCATCATTGTTCACGAGATCCCGTATCAGGTGAACAAAGCGCGTCTGATTGAAAAAATCGCCGAGCTGGTAAAAGAAAAACGTGTTGAAGGCATCAGCGCGCTGCGTGACGAGTCTGACAAAGACGGTATGCGCATCGTGATTGAGATCAAACGCGACGCGGTGGGCGAGGTTGTGCTGAACAACCTGTACTCCCAGACTCAGCTTCAGGTCTCCTTCGGTATCAACATGGTTGCACTGCACCATGGTCAGCCGAAGATCATGAACCTGAAAGAGATCCTGAGCGCGTTCGTGCGTCACCGCCGTGAAGTGGTGACCCGTCGTACCATCTTCGAACTGCGCAAAGCGCGCGACCGTGCGCACATCCTTGAAGCGCTGGCGGTTGCGCTGGCCAACATCGACCCGATCATCGAGCTGATCCGTCGTGCGCCAACCCCGGCGGAAGCGAAAGCCGGCCTGATTTCCCGTCCGTGGGATCTGGGTAACGTCGCCGCGATGCTGGAACGTGCGGGCGACGACGCTGCGCGTCCTGAGTGGCTGGAACCTGAATTCGGCGTGCGTGACGGTCAGTACTACCTGACTGAACAGCAGGCACAGGCGATTCTGGATCTGCGTCTGCAGAAACTGACCGGCCTTGAGCACGAAAAACTGCTCGACGAATACAAAGAGCTGCTGGAACAGATTGCTGAGCTGCTGCACATCCTGGGCAGCGCAGAGCGTCTGATGGAAGTGATCCGTGAAGAGCTGGAACTGGTCCGCGATCAGTTCGGCGATGCGCGCCGCACCGAAATCACCGCGAACAGCTCTGATATCAACATTGAAGACCTGATCAACCGCGAAGACGTGGTGGTCACCCTGTCTCACCAGGGCTATGTGAAGTATCAGCCGCTGACCGACTACGAAGCACAGCGTCGTGGCGGTAAAGGCAAGTCTGCAGCTCGTATTAAAGAAGAAGACTTTATTGACCGCCTGCTGGTGGCCAACACCCACGACACGATCCTCTGCTTCTCCAGCCGCGGTCGTCTGTACTGGATGAAAGTCTATCAGCTGCCGGAAGCAAGCCGCGGTGCGCGTGGTCGTCCAATCGTTAACCTGCTGCCGCTGGAAGCGAACGAACGTATCACCGCCATCCTGCCGGTACGCGAGTACGAAGAGGGCGTGAACGTCTTTATGGCGACCGCCAGCGGTACCGTGAAGAAAACCGCGCTGACCGAGTTCAGCCGCCCACGTTCCGCCGGGATCATCGCGGTGAACCTGAACGAAGGCGACGAGCTGATCGGCGTGGATCTGACCTCCGGTTCTGATGAAGTAATGCTGTTCTCTGCCGCCGGTAAAGTGGTGCGCTTTAAAGAGAATGCCGTCCGTGCGATGGGTCGTACCGCTACGGGCGTTCGTGGTATCAAACTGGCTGGCGAAGACAGCGTTGTTTCTCTGATTATTCCGCGCGGTGAAGGGGCTATCCTGACCGTAACGCAGAATGGTTACGGTAAACGTACGGCGGAAGGGGAATACCCAACCAAGTCTCGCGGCACGCAGGGCGTTATCTCTATCAAAGTGACCGAGCGCAACGGTTCCGTTGTGGGCGCGGTGCAGGTGGACGATGCCGACCAGATCATGATGATCACCGATGCCGGTACGCTGGTGCGTACCCGCGTGTCTGAGATCAGCGTGGTGGGGCGTAACACCCAGGGCGTAATCCTCATCCGTACAGCGGAAGATGAAAACGTGGTCGGTCTGCAGCGCGTTGCTGAGCCGGTGGATGACGAAGAGCTCGATTCCATCGACGGTAGCGTTGCGGAAGGCGATGATGATATCGCGCCGGAAGCCGATACTGACGATGACGCAGCGGATGACGCTGACGAGTAATGTCTCCTGATGCAAAAAAGGGCCGGATTCCGGCCCTTTTCTTTTGCACAAGCAGATAAGTCAACGTTGCGACCTGGCGCGTTTACCGCTACCTTAACCACATTCTTTTGACCCCGACGGCGGAGCCTCGCCCCCTTGAAATACCTCGTCTCCTTTCGTACTACGCTGAAAGTTTCTCGCTATCTGTTTCGGGCGCTGGCGCTCCTGCTTTGGCTGCTGGTGGCCTTGTTCTCGGTGTTTTACATCGTTAACGCGCTGCACCAGAAAGAAGCGGAGATCCGCCAGGAGTTTAACTTAAGCTCCGACCAGGCCCAGCGCTACATTCAGCGAACGTCTGACGTGATGAAGGAGCTGAAGTATATAGCCGAGAATCGTCTGACGGCGGAAAACGGCATCCTTGCGCTTCGCGGGCGTAATGACAAAACCGAAGTCCCGGACTTCCAGCCCCTGTTCCCGGACTCCGATTGCTCCACCATGAGCAATTCCTGGCGCGGGTCGCTGGAATCCCTTGCCTGGTTTATGCGCTACTGGCGCGACAATTTCTCCGCCGCCTATGACCTGAACCGCGTATTCCTGATTGGCAGCGAAAATCTCTGCATGGCTGACTTTGGCCTACGGGATGTGCCCGTTGAGCGTGACGATGCGCTGAAAAGCCTGCATGAACGTATTGTGAAATATCGCAATGCGCCGCAGGACGAGCGCGGGAATAACATCTTCTGGGTTAGCCAGGGCCCGCGCCCGGGCGTGGGCTATTTCTACGCCCTGACGCCGGTGTATCTCGGCAATCGCCTGCAGGCGCTGCTGGGGATTGAGCAGACCATCCGCATGGAAAACTTCTTCACCCCGGGCAGCCTGCCCATGGGGGTGACCATTCTGGATGAAAACGGTCATCAGCTGATCTCACTCGCCGGGCCGGATAACCCGTTAAACGTCGAACCGCACTGGATGCAGGAACGGTCGTGGTTTGGCTATACCTCGGGTTTCCGCGAACTGGTGCTGAAGAAGAGCCTGCCGCCTTCGTCGCTGAGTATTGTCTATTCGCTGCCGGTGGACATGGTGCTTGAGCGGATACGCATTCTCATCATGAATGCCATTCTGCTGAACCTGATCGCGGGTGGGGCGCTGTTCACCCTGGCGCGCATGTATGAGCGGAAAATCTTTATTCCCGCCGAGAGCGACGCCCAGCGGCTGGAGGAACACGAGCAGTTTAACCGCAAGATTGTTGCCTCGGCGCCGGTGGGGATCTGTATTCTGCGTACCCAGGACGGGACCAATATCCTGAGTAATGAACTGGCGCATAACTACCTGAACATGCTGACGCATGAAGACCGGCAGAGGCTGACGCAAATCATATGCGGCCAGCAGGTTAACTTTGTCGACGTGCTCACCAGCACGCACACCAACCTGCAGATCAGCTTTGTGCATTCCCGCTATCGCAATGAAAACGTGGCGATTTGCGTGCTGGTGGATGTCTCCGCGCGCGTGAAGATGGAAGAGTCGCTGCAGGAGATGGCGCAGGCGGCGGAGCAGGCCAGCCAGTCGAAATCCATGTTCCTTGCCACCGTCAGCCACGAGCTGCGAACGCCGCTGTACGGGATCATCGGTAACCTCGACCTGCTGCAGACGAAAGAGCTGCCGAAAGGGGTCGACAGGCTGGTGACGGCGATGAACAACTCCTCCAGCCTGCTGCTGAAAATCATCAGCGATATTCTCGACTTCTCTAAAATTGAGTCTGAGCAGCTGAAAATCGAGCCGCGGGAGTTCTCGCCGCGCGAGGTCATGAACCACATTAGCGCTAACTATCTGCCGCTGGTGGTGCGTAAACAGCTGGGGCTCTACTGCTTTATCGAACCGGACGTGCCGCTGACGCTGCACGGCGATCCGATGCGCCTGCAGCAGGTCATCTCTAACCTGCTCAGCAACGCCATCAAATTCACCGATGTTGGCTGTATCGTGTTGCACGTCTGCCGGGCGGGGGATTATCTGAGCATTCGCGTGCGCGACACGGGCGTCGGCATCCCGGCGAAGGAAGTAGTTCGCCTGTTCGATCCGTTCTTCCAGGTCGGGACCGGCGTGCAGCGTAACTTCCAGGGCACCGGACTGGGGCTGGCGATTTGTGAGAAGCTCGTCAGCATGATGGACGGTGATATCTCGGTGGATACCGAGCCCGGCATGGGCAGCCAGTTCACCATCCGTATTCCGCTCTATTCGGCGCAGTATCCGGCAAAAGCGACGGTGGACGGGCTGAGCGACAAGCGCTGCTGGCTGGCGGTGCATAACGCCTCGCTGAATGACTACCTGACGGCGCTGCTTGCCCACAGCGGCGTGAGGGTGTGTCGCTATGAAGGTCAAACCCCGGACGTGGACGATGTGCTGATCGCCGACGAGATGCCGGATCAGCCGTGGCAGGGAAGAGGGTCGGTGCTCTTCTGTCGTCGCCACATCGGCATTCCTGTCGAGCGTGCGCCTGGAGAATGGGTACACAGCGTTGCAACGCCGCACGAGCTGTTGAGCCTGCTGGCGCGCATCTACAAAGTGGAGCTGGAAGAGCGCGACGGCGCGGGCGGATTGCCGTCACCGGACTCTCTGGCGTCGGTGAATGACGATATGATGATTCTGGTAGTGGATGATCATCCGATTAACCGCCGCCTGCTGGCTGACCAGCTTGGATCGCTGGGCTACCAGTGCAAAACGGCCAATGACGGCGTGGATGCGCTGAACGTGCTGAGTAAAAATCATATTGATATCGTGCTTAGCGACGTCAACATGCCAAACATGGACGGCTACCGTCTGACGCAGCGCATCCGACAGTTGGGCCTGACGCTGCCGGTAGTGGGCGTAACGGCGAACGCGCTGGCGGAAGAGAAGCAGCGCTGTCTTGAGTCAGGCATGGACAGCTGTCTGTCGAAACCGGTGACGCTGGACGTGCTGAAACAGACATTGTCGATTTACGCGGATCGCGTGAGAAAAACCAGAATATAAAAAAGGCCCGCGAGGGCCTTTTACGTTTTTCCCCCTCTCCCTGTGGGAGAGGGCTGGGGTGAGGGCATCAGGCCGCACACCCGTCCGGGATCAATCTTTGTCCGTTGCGCTCAGCGTAACGGAGGAGAGATAGTTCAGCAGTGCAATATCGTTGTCCACGCCCAGCTTCATCATCGCTGATTTCTTCTGGCTGCTGATGGTTTTAATACTGCGGTTCAGCTTCTTGGCAATCTCGGTCACCAGGAAACCTTCTGCGAACAGGCGCAGAACTTCACTCTCTTTCGGGGACAGGCGTTTGTCACCGTAGCCACCCGCGCTGATTTTTTCCAGCAGGCGAGAGACGCTCTCAGGCGTGAACTTCTTGCCTTTCTGCAGCGCAGCGAGCGCTTTTGGCAGATCGGTCGGTGCGCCCTGTTTCAGCACAATCCCTTCGATGTCCAGATCCAACACCGCACTCAGGATCGCCGGGTTGTTGTTCATGGTAAGAACAATGATCGAGATGTCCGGGAAGTGACGTTTAATGTATTTGATGAGAGTAATCCCATCACCGTACTTGTCCCCAGGCATGGAGAGATCGGTAATGAGCACGTGTGCATCAAGCTTTGGGAGGTTATTGATCAGTGCTGTAGAGTCTTCAAATTCACCGACTACATTCACCCACTCGATCTGTTCAAGTGATTTGCGAATACCGAACAGTACAATCGGATGGTCATCGGCAATAATTACGTTCATATTGTTCATGTATAAGGCTACCTTGCTACAGCAAGCTTTTGACGTAGGCGTCAATGTCGCTGATGTATTTTTCAATGCCAGAGGCATCTTTCTCACGAATTAGATGTTCCAGCGTTTCACATAACTGCTTGCCGGGAACCAGATTAAGCATGGCAAACACCCCTTTAAGCCGGTGTGCTGTCTGTGCCAGCGCTGCAAAATCATTCGCAGCGGACTCAGTATACAACCGCTTAACATCATCTGGTACTGTATCAACAAAGAGTGAATAGTATCCGCTGGCGTGAAGCTCGGCATTTTCATTGCCGCCTAACGGTGATTCCGCTATCTCTTCCTGCGCCAGCTGATCTTCTATTAGTTGTAGTACAGCTTCCTGCATCGCATTGCTTATATTAAAGTTGACGCGCAGCTGGCCAGGGCCGATTTTCCGCACGCCTGACTCATCATCGCTTAAAAGCAAGCCGGAGGCAGTAAGATTAGACGGATTATCAGTTAAAAACAGATCAAATTCTTGACTTGCAAGTCTTTCATCCGGCGTGATGCAGGCCGCACCCCAGTTTTCTAACTGACGAACGACAATATTGCGGATCTCATTCGAGGTCACATCGACCATCACCACGACGTCATCCAGCAGACGTTCTTCATCTTCTTCCTGTGGATTGGCCGCCATTTTCACGTGCAGAGAATAGCGGGTGCCGAGGGATTCACGGGCTTTGATATTCAGATGGCCGCCGAGCTTGCGCGCCAGCTGATCGCACAGCCAGAAGGTCAGGGCATTGGCCTTGCCGTAGCGATCGCTTTGCGTGTCATTCAGGAACGGGAAGTGCAGGTTATCAATTTCACTCGTTGTGACGCCTTCCCCGGTGTCCAGGATGCGGAACGCCAGGCGGTCTTCTGCCGACTCCTCCGCGCTGACTTCAAGTGTGATCTTGCCAATTTGCGTGGTGGTCACGGCGTACTGAATAATCATCAGCAGGATGCGACGCAGCGCTTCGCGATCGCCGTGGCGTTCGTCATTCGCCGGGAGATTATTATTGATCAGCAGCTGCAACCCCTTGCGCTTAATCACGGGCAGCACGTCCGGCACGACTTCATCGATCAGATCCTGAATGGAGAAGAGGGTTGGCGTTCCCTTCCAGAAATCATTCTCCAGCATGTTCGCCAGCTGGATCTCATCAACCATTCTGACCAGTGAATCGGCCTGGCAGGCAAGCTGGTGGCTTTCAGAGGTGTTTAACGCCGCCGCCTGGGTCGCCAGCGTTTTTAACGGCTGCTTGAAGGCATCGCCAATGTTCTGCATGAATGCGGCGCGCCCCTGCTGGTTTTTCTCATACAGTCTTTGCGCCTGCTTGAGCTTTTTATTGACCAGCACTTCGCGATCCTGGTCGCGAATAATGAAGATTTGCGTGCGGGGAGCCACCTGGCTGCGGAACTGGCGGATCTCGTACAGTTCATTGTTGATGGTGGCCTGAATCACCCCCTGGTGCTGATCCGCCATGGTGGTGATGTTCTGCAGGTTAAGATGCGGCAGCAGATGGTCGGCAATTTTGTTGCTCATCACCGTACGATTCGCCTCCTGGTCGTGAACCAAGACCCCAAGCGGCAGCACGGAAACAATTTCTTCATTCAGTGCACGCAATACGCGCAGCTCATTGCTGGTGCCGGCCGGAACCGCAGAGGCGTCGCTCTGACGCCCCGTCTGGAACCGGAAGGTGCTGTAGCCAAACAGCGCCAGCGCCAGCAGACCGATATTCAGCAGCAGAGGCAGCAGGATATTTTGCAGGGTGTCGAGCAACAGCGTGCCAAACGGCACCTGCCACACCAGACGCATCCCGGTCGAATTCAGCGATGAGGCAATTTCGATTTTCGAGCCGTTAAAGGAGATCGAAACGCTCTCTGCGGCCTCTTTGTCTGACGCCGCACGCATGTTCTGAGTGCTGCTGTCTGGCTCCATACGGAAGCTGTCGAGCGGCATGTCCGGCGGGATTAAATCATTAATCGGTAAATCGAAGGCTACCACCGTCGCCAGATGTCCTGGCTGGTTGAACGTGGTGCGCAGGGTAAAGTAATGACCGTTTTGCCAGGCCAGACGACGCAGGGAAGAGAAGCTCTCGCGTTCATCAAGGGCGTTCGCCTGCTGCAGCATCTCTGCCCGGCGGGAATCGACGATGCTGCCCACGGTGGTCTCTTTAAACCCGGAAGAGAGATCTTTTAACGGCAGCGTTGAGATCAGGATCATGCTGTTGTCCTGACCGTTCAGATAGTACATCGACCACGGCACCGTTTCAGCGCCCCAGAGGGTATCCAGATAGGTCGAGATACGCTGCGTCATCTCAAGCGTCGCGCTGTCGTGAGAGCCAAAGATGAGGGCCTCGGTCTTACGCTGCGGTTTTTCGAGATAATAGACATCCTGCTTCAGCCGCGTCTCCTGAAGTCCATCCCCGGACGAGGAGGTCGGGGCAGCCGCGATATTGTCGTAAATCTGCCAGGTGGCGTAGCGCCAGGTATCAATGCGCTTGTGCACGGCATGGGTGATATCAACGACCTGATAGCTCTTATCCTTCAGCCAGGCGTTAACCGCACTTTGCACCATCACCCCCATGGTGACTAACAGCACAACGATCAAAAGAAGAAAGAAACGGGTGATGCTCCCGGGAAGGAGGGAAAATTTGCTCGGGGCGGTAGTTTCAGTCTGACTCATTGATATCTTTAACCCGTTATGGTCGTGCTCTGTGGCGATAGGGCAGTATAAAGGGTAATAACTGAATTTCCAGCGCCACTGTCCGGGAAGAAGCGACTTTTTCGCCGGACAATATCGGCGGTGGGGTGTGCAGTAAACATGTACAAACTCGCCATAGGCGTACAAATAACAGGCATACGCTCCCGGAAAATAGCACGAATTAACAAGAAATTAAGTTTCGCCTCAATTTTATGCCCTCGCAGGATACCCGAGGAGAATTTAGTTAATAGTCGTTACAATTACGGTGCGGTAGCACAAAAAAAGAGAAGTTACGTAAAGAAAGGTAAAAAAAAACCGAATGCGGAGCATCCGGTTCAATTAGGGATAAACAGACATTCAAAACTGAATGACGGTAATAAATAAAGTTAATGATGATAGCGAGAGTTATTTTAGAGATTAGGTGCGATCTTGTTTTGTCATTCAGTGCTGTAACGGATTTTATTGTAACTCATTGATATTTATGCGGTGATTTTCCTGTTTGATTATAAGTGCTAATTTTCTAAGCTATTTGTGCTTTGTAAAAGTTCCTTGATATTTACATTTTGAAACATGTTGATAGATAAATGAAACATCTTCAAAGTTTTCGTATCATATTCGCATTGGATTATTCTGTAATTTTGCGGAGAATGAAATTGCCGACTGGTTAATGAGGGTTAACCAGTAAGCAGTGGCAATTATAAGGCATATAACAGAGGGTTAATAAAATGAAAGTTAAAGTACTGTCCCTCCTGGTACCAGCACTCCTGGTAGCAGGCGCAGCAAATGCGGCCGAAATTTATAACAAAGATGGCAACAAATTAGATCTGTACGGTAAAGTCGATGGTCTGCACTATTTCTCTGACGACAAGGGTGCCGACGGCGACCAGACCTACATGCGTCTTGGCTTCAAAGGCGAAACTCAGGTTAACGATCAGCTGACCGGTTACGGCCAGTGGGAATACCAGATCCAGGGCAACACCTCCGAAAGCGAAAATGATGCCTGGACGCGTGTGGCGTTCGCGGGTCTGAAATTCGGTGACGCGGGTTCTTTCGATTACGGTCGTAACTACGGCGTAATCTACGACGTAACCTCCTGGACTGACGTTCTGCCAGAATTTGGCGGCGATACCTATGGCGCAGACAACTTCCTGCAGTCCCGTGCTAACGGCGTGGCGACCTACCGTAACCAGGACTTCTTTGGTCTGGTGGATGGTCTGAACTTTGCCCTGCAGTATCAGGGTAAAAACGGCAGCGTAAGCGGTGAAAACGTCGGTGGACGCAGCCTGCTGAAACAGAACGGCGACGGCTACGGTGCATCCGTGACCTATAACCTGGGCGAAGGTTTCAGCGTGGGTGGCGCAATGTCCTCCTCCAAACGTACCGCCGATCAGAACGGCGCAAGCGTTTATGGTCATGGCGATAACGCAGAAGTCTATTCTGGCGGCCTGAAATACGATGCCAACAACATCTATCTGGCAGCGCAGTACTCTCAGACCTACAACGCAACCCGTTTCGGTACCTCTAACGGCAGCAGCCCGACTACCGCTTACGGCTTCGCTAACAAAGCGCAGAACTTCGAAGTGGTTGCTCAGTACCAGTTCGACTTCGGCCTGCGTCCATCCGTGGCTTACCTGCAGTCTAAAGGGAAAGACATCGAAGGTTATGGCGATCAGGATCTGCTGAAATATGTTGATGTTGGTGCGACTTACTACTTCAACAAAAACATGTCCACCTACGTGGATTACAAAATCAACCTGGTTGATGAAAATGAATTCACCCGTCAGGCGGGTATCGGTACTGACGATATCGTCGCGCTGGGCCTGGTTTACCAGTTCTAATCGCTTCACCGTGTGACGTAAGGGGCCTGATGGCCCCTTTTTTGTGCCTCTCAGATTCTCACAACTCACCCGTTTTGGTGTACTCTTGCCGCCCTGGCATGAGGATAATAATGAATGGACATGACTTTTTTACGCGCCAGCTTTCTGGCTATGCTTTTTTTCCTGACCGCGTGTAACGATCCCACCCCCGTGGCGAAAACCGACGCACCCGCCGCGGCGGTGCTCGAAGGCAAAACGATGGGGACCTTCTGGCGCGTCAGCGTCATGAACCTCGATAAAACGCGCACAGATGAACTTCGCGGCAAAATCCAGTCGCAGCTGGACGCCGACGATCAGCTGCTGTCGACCTATAAAAATGACTCGGCGCTGATGCGCTTTAACCTCTCAACCAGCACCTCCCTGTGGCCGGTGAGCGAGGCGATGGCCGATATCGTGACCGAGGCAATGCGCGTGGGTTACAAAACCAACGGCGCGATGGATGTGACCGTCGGACCGCTGGTAAACCTTTGGGGATTTGGCCCTAACAAACAGCCGGTGACCACGCCTGCACAGGCGGCTATTGATGACGCCCGCGCCAGGACAGGGCTGCAGCATCTGACGGTGATCAATCAGTACGGGCAACAGTACCTGCAAAAGGATATCCCCGATCTGTTTGTCGATCTGTCGACGGTTGGGGAAGGCTATGCGGCGGATCATCTTGCTGCGCTGATGGCCCAGGAAGGGATTTCCCGCTATCTGGTCTCCGTGGGCGGCGCGCTAGTCAGCCGGGGCATGAACGCCAGCGATAGGCCGTGGCGCGTAGCGATTCAAAAGCCGACCGATCGGCAAAATGCCGTGCAGGCGATAGTGGATATCAACGGACATGGGATCAGTACCTCCGGCAGCTACCGTAACTATTACGAGCTTGAGGGGAAGCGTATTTCACACGTTATCGATCCGCAGACCGGACGTCCCATCACGCATAACCTGGTCTCGGTGACGGTCATTGCCCCCACCGCGCTGGAAGCGGATGCCTGGGATACCGGATTAATGGTTCTCGGCCCGGAAAAAGCCAAAGAGGTGGTTCGTCAGGAAGGGCTGGCGGTTTATATGATCACCAAAGAGGGCGACGGGTTCAAAACCTGGCATTCACCGCAGTTCGACAGCTTCCTGGTGCGCGAAAAAAATTAAAAAGCAAGGTTGCGGGTTTTTTATCAGTGGCACTCAGGCAGGCTCTATGTATGCTTACAAGAGGAGCCGATAATGAGAAACTCGACCTTTATTACCGATGAGGATCGCTGGCAGGCCGTGCTGGCCCGCGATCCGCTCGCTGACGAACAGTTTGTCTTCGCCGTGCAGACCACGGGTATTTTCTGCCGCCCGTCATGCCGCGCCCGCCACGCGCTGCGTAAAAATGTCCGCTTTTATCCCGATGCCCACCACGCCGTTCAGGCAGGGTTTCGCCCGTGCAAGCGCTGCATGCCGGACAAACGCGATCCGCAGGCGCAGAAGCTGGCGAAAGTGGAACACGCCTGCCGTCTTCTGGAGCAGGAACCCACGCTAACGCTGGAGGGGCTGGCGCAGCAGGTTGCCATGAGTCCTTTCCATTTCCACCGTCTGTTTAAGTCCGTGACCGGCATGACGCCAAAAGCCTGGCAGCAGGCGGCGCGAGGCCAGCGCCTGCGCACCGCGCTTGCACAGGGAGACAAAGTTACCGACGCCGTGCTGGCGGCGGGGTTTCCCGACAGCAGCAGCTATTATCGCAAAGCCAACGATGCGCTGGGCATGACGGCGAAGCAGTACCGCAAAGGGGATGCGGCAGTGCGTTATGCCATCAGCGACTGCTCGTTAGGACGCTGTCTGGTTGCAGAAAGCGAGCGGGGGATCTGCGCGATCCTGCTGGGTGACAGCGATGCGGAATTAGCCGAAGAGCTTGCCGCGCATTTTCCAAAAGCAGCGCATGCACCGCTGGAAGAGGATTTCGCGCGGCGGATCCAGCAGGTGATTGCCAGTATCGATAACCGCGACGTACCGCTTGCGCTGCCGCTGGATATTCGCGGAACCGCGTTCCAGCAGCGCGTCTGGCAGGCCCTTCGCAACATTCCCTGCGGCGAAACGGCAAGTTACCAGCAGGTGGCGCAGGCGATTGGTCAACCCAATGCGGTACGCGCTGTTGCCGGAGCCTGTGCGGCAAACACGCTGGCGATTGTGATCCCCTGTCATCGCGTGGTTCGTAACGACGGCGCGCTGTCGGGTTACCGTTGGGGGACGGCGCGAAAAGCGCTATTACTGAAACGTGAGGCTAAACGCCAGGAGGGATAATGCTCGATCTTTTTGCGGATGCTGAACCCTGGCAGGAGCCGCTTGCGCCGGGGGCGGTGATCCTGCGCCGCTTTGCACTCTCCCGTGCGGCGGCGCTGCTTGCCGGTATCGACGAGGTGACGGCGGTTTCGCCGTTTCGCCATATGGTGACGCCGGGCGGCTATACCATGTCGGTGGCTATGGCCAACTGCGGCGAGCTGGGCTGGGCGACGAACGAGCGGGGCTATCTGTATGCCCCGAACGATCCCGCTACCGGCCAGCCGTGGCCCCCGATGCCTGCCGTTTTTCAGGCTCTCTGCCACGAGGCCGCCGTAGCAGCGGAGTATCCTGACTTTCGGCCGGATGCCTGCCTTATCAACCGCTACGCCGTCGGTGCGAAGCTCTCGCTGCATCAGGACAAGGATGAACCCGATCTGCGCGCGCCTATCGTCTCGGTATCGTTAGGTCTGCCCGCCGTCTTCCAGTTTGGAGGATTACGCCGCAACGATCCGCTCAAACGCATCATGCTGGAACATGGCGATGTGGTGGTGTGGGGCAGGGCGTCGCGGCTTTATTATCACGGCATTCAGCCGCTAAAGCCCGGGGCTCACCCCCTGACGGGCGAATACCGTTATAACCTGACCTTTCGTCAGGCCAGGGCCAGTAAACAAAAATAAGAATTATTCTTGATGTCCGCGCAGGGCAGTTTACACTGCTGGCTGATTTTTATTGTCCGGATTGCCTGCATGCAACTACTTCTCCTTGTCTGGCGTCAGTACCGCTGGCCCTTCATCGCCGTAATGGCATTAAGCCTTGCCAGCGCCGCGCTGGGTATTGGTCTGATCGCGTTTATTAACGTGCGGTTGATTGAAATGGTCGACACCTCGCTCTCCGTACTGCCGGAGTTTCTCGGCCTGCTGCTTCTGTTGATGGCGGTTACGCTCGGCTCCCAGCTTGCGCTGACCGCGCTCGGGCACCATTTCGTTTTTCGTTTGCGCAGTGAGTTTATCAAGCGGATCCTGGACACCCAGATAGAGCGCGTTGAGCAGCTCGGCAGCGCTTCCCTGCTGGCGGGGCTGACCAGCGACGTGCGCGCCATTACCATCGCGTTCGTGCGTCTGCCGGAGCTGGTGCAAGGGATCATTCTGACCTTTGGATCGGCCGCATATCTCGCCTGGCTCTCCAGCAAAATGCTGGCGGTGACCGCGCTGTGGATTGCCATTACCATCTGGGGCGGCTTTATGCTGGTGTCGCGCGTCTACAAACACATGGCGGTGCTGCGCGAAACCGAAGATAAGCTCTATAACGATTACCAGACGGTACTGGAAGGACGCAAAGAGCTCACCCTGAACCGCGAGCGCGCCGAGCATATCTTTAATAACCTCTATATTCCGGACGCGCGCGAATACCGTCATCATATTATTCGCGCCGATACCTTCCACCTGAGCGCGGTGAACTGGTCAAACATTATGATGCTGGGCGCCATTGGCCTGGTATTCTGGATGGCGAACAGCCTGGGCTGGGCGGACACCAACGTCGCGGCAACCTACTCGCTGACGCTGCTGTTTTTGCGCACGCCGCTGCTGTCGGCGGTCGGTGCGTTGCCCACCTTGCTGAGTGCGCAGGTGGCATTTAACAAGCTCAAAAAATTCGATCTCGCGCCGTTTAAAGCCGAATTCCCGCGCCCGCAGGCCTTCCCGAACTGGCAGACGCTGGAGCTGCGTAACGTCACGTTCCGCTATCAGGACAGCGCCTTCTCCGTGGGGCCGGTCAACCTGACGATCCGCCGCGGTGAACTGCTGTTCCTCATCGGCGGCAACGGCAGCGGTAAATCTACGCTGGCGATGTTGCTGACCGGACTCTATCAGCCGCAGTCGGGCGAGATTTTGCTGGACGGCACGGCGCTGAGCGCGGAGAAGCCCGAGGATTACCGCAAGCTTTTCTCGGCTGTGTTCACCGACGTCTGGCTGTTCGATCGGCTGCTGGGGCCGGAAGGGCAACAGGCCAATCCTGCGCTGGTGGAAAAATGGCTGGCGCAGCTGCAGATGTCGCACAAGCTGGCGTTACAGGACGGGAAGATCCTCAACCTGAAGCTTTCCAAAGGGCAGAAAAAACGCGTGGCGCTGCTGCTGGCGCTGGCGGAAGAGCGTGACATCATCCTGCTGGATGAGTGGGCAGCGGATCAGGACCCGCACTTCCGCCGCGAGTTTTATCAGGTGCTGCTGCCGCTGATGCAGGAGATGGGCAAAACCATTTTCGCCATCAGCCACGACGATCACTACTTCATTCATGCCGACCGCCTGCTGGAGATGCGCGACGGCAAGCTGAGCGAGCTGACCGGTGAAGAGCGCGATGCGGCCTCGCGTGATGCGGTGGCGCGTACGGCCTGATGCCAGTGTGCCGGGTGGCGGCTTCGCCTTACCCGGCCTACGATTTTGTAGGCCCGTGCAAGCGTAGCGCCGCCGGGCATGCCGCTTTTTTCTCCATCCCGTCCCGTTGTTTATTCTTATTTACATATCCCCGCGCTATGCTTAACCCCAACTCATTTAATGGATTTATGATTGATGTCGGTATTAAAGAAAAACAGCGCCAGGCAGCGTGACCAGGAGCGCGCGCGACTCATCTGGCTTCTCACGACCGATAAAGCGGTCACTTCTACGCTATTAGGCAAACTCACCCTGGCTGAGCAATATGATGTCGGCACCCTGGCCGACGATATTGCTGAGGTAGGTGCGCTGGTTGCTCATTTACCCCCGCCGGATCTGGCGGATACCCTTGAGGCGCTTCCCTCGGAAGAACGTCACGCCCTGTGGCGTCTGGTGCAAGATCACGAGCGCGGGCAGGTGCTGCTTGAGGCCTCTGAAAACGTCTGGGACGACCTGATCGACGAGATGAGCGACCGGGACATTCTCGACGCTGTGCAAACCCTGGATATCGACGAGCAGATTTACCTCGTTCAGCACCTGCCGCGAAACCTGACCGGTCGCCTGCTGGCGTCGCTGCCTGCGGAGGAGCGGGCGCGCGTGCGTCAGGTGATGCACTACGAGAAAAACAGCGTCGGCGCGATCATGGAGTTTGGCGTTATCACGGTGCGACCGGACGTGACGCTCGGCACCGTGCAGCGCTATCTGCGTCGACTGGGCAAGATGCCGGACAACACCGATAAACTGTTTGTTACCTCCCGGGATAAAACCCTGCTCGGCGAACTGGAGCTGAAAACCATCCTGCTCAACAGCACCCAGCGGAAGGTGAGCGAGGTGATGGAAAACGAGCCGATGGTTTTCTCCCCGGAAGACGATGCGGAGAAAGCGGCGCGTACCTTCGAACGTGACGACCTCGTCAGCGCCGCCGTCGTGGATTCCGTCGGCAAACTGATGGGGCGTCTGACCATCGATGAGATCGTTGATGTGGTCTACGAAGAAACCGACAACGACCTGCGTGCGCTCGGGGGGATCAGCGCCGAAGATGACGTCCATGCCTCCGTCGGCAAGGCGGTGAAAACGCGCTGGGCGTGGCTGGCCATTAACCTGTGTACCGCGTTTATCGCCTCCCGGGTGATTGACGGGTTTGAACACACCATTTCGCAGCTGGTGGCGCTGGCCTCGCTGATGCCGATTGTGGCCGGAATCGGCGGTAACACCGGAAACCAGACTATAACCATGATCGTCCGCGCGCTGGCGCTGGAAAACATTCAGCCCGGTAACTTCGCCTTTCTGATCTTCAGGGAGATGGGCGTGGCGCTGATCAACGGCCTGGTGTGGGGCGGCATTATGGGCGGCATTACCTGGTGGCTGTATGACGATATGGCGTTAGGTGGGGTGATGATGCTGGCGATGGTGCTAAATCTTCTGGTGGCATCGATGATGGGGGTCATTATCCCGCTGACGATGACCAAACTGGGGCGCGACCCCGCGGTGGGGTCGAGCGTGATGATCACCGCCATCACCGATACCGGCGGTTTCTTTATTTTTCTTGGGCTGGCGACGATTTTTCTTCTTTAAGCCGACGCTTAATGCGGGCGGGGAGGAGTGCCATAACGATAATCCCGCCCAGCACGCCAATCGCCAGATTGCCGGTTGATACCGTGGCGGCTACGGTGACCAGCATGACGACCGTTTCTGCAATCGGGGCCGTTTTCACCGTGGCTGGCTGAAGGCTGTGCCAGCTGAAGGTTTTGACGGCGACAATCGCCATAATACCCGCCAGCACCGCCATCGGGATTTTGGCCATCACTTCGCTGAGCGCCGTCACCAGGATCAGCAGCACGATGCCCGCCGCAAAGGTTGAAATGCGGCTTCGACCTTTCCCCATCTCCACGTTGACGATGGTTTGCCCAATCATCGCGCAGCCTGCAATACCGCCATAAAATCCGGCCAGAATATTGCCGACGCCTAATCCAATGCTTTCGCGGCGTTTACCTGACGGTGTCGCGGTCAGTTCATCCACCAGCTTTGCCGTCAGCAGGGATTCCAGCAGGCCGACAAAGGCGATGCTCAACGCGCACGGCCAGATAATGCTCAGCGTATGTACATTAAGGGGGACCAGAAGTTCGGTAAGGCCCGGCAAACCGCCGCTCATGGAGCCTTCATCGCCCACGGTCGGCAGGATTTGACCGGTTGAAACGGTGTACAAGGTAAGCACAACAATCGCAATCAGCGGGGAAGGGATGCTTTTGATATAGCGCGGCGCCCACAGCACGATCAGCAGCGTCAGCACGAACAGGCCCACAATCAGCGGGCTTCGGCTCCAGAAATGCGGCACCTGAGCGAAGAAGATCAAAATGCCGAGGGCGTTAACAAACCCGGTCATGACCGACTGGGGAATAAAGCGCATCAGCCTTGCCATACCCAGCACGCCAAACAGAATCTGAATCACGCCTGCCATCAGCACGGCGGGAAGAATGTACTGTACGCCGTGCTGATGCACCATCGGGCCAATGACCAGCGCCACGGAACCGGCCGCTGCCGTGACCATCGCCGGGCGACCACCGAGTACAGACAGGGCAAGACACAGCACCACGGAGGCGATCAGGCTGACCTTCGGGTCAACGCCCGCCACCACCGAAAATGAGATGACTTCGGGGATCAGCGCCAGGGCGGTAATCACGCCTGCCAGCGTTTCACGCGTCAGCTGCTTAGGGGAACGCAGCACGTTGGCTACGCGGTCTTCGGGGGATACGGCAGAATGGGGTAAGGACATAACAGTTCGCTGGTTAGGGCAGGCTTCCGTGCGCGCGATCACAAAGTGCAGGATAGTAGCCAGAAAATGCCCCTATTGCCAGCCGCCAGAGTAATCCCCTACAAACAATCCATCATTAAATTTCACAATTACAATAATTTCGTAACCTTTAAACAATATTTAAAAGTTGTTACCGTGCCCCCCGCAGCTTTTTTCACCTGCAATTTCCACGCATCAAGCACTTTTACACTAAGGCATAAATTATGAAAAAAATGACTGCCATGCTCTTTTCTCTGGCCGTGGGGCTTAACACCGTCTCCATGGCGGCGAAAGCTGACGCACCAAAAGAGCAGGAAACGGACGTCCTTTTAATTGGTGGCGGTATCATGAGCGCCACGCTGGGAACCTATCTGCAAGAACTTCAGCCGGACTGGTCTATGACCATGGTCGAGCGCCTTGATGGCGTGGCGCAGGAGAGTTCGAACGGATGGAATAACGCCGGTACCGGACATTCGGCACTCATGGAACTGAACTATACGCCGCAGAAAAAGGACGGTTCCATTAGTATCGAGAAGGCGGTAGAGATCAACGAAGCATTCCAGGTTTCTCGCCAGTTCTGGTCTCATCAGGTCAACAGCGGCGTGATGCACGACCCGCACTCCTTCATCAATACCGTGCCGCACATGAGCTTTGTCTGGGGTGAGCAGAACGTTAACTTCCTGCGCGCGCGCTACGCCGCTCTGCAGCAGAGCACGCTGTTCCGCGGGATGAAATACTCTGAAGACCACGCGCAGATTAAAGAGTGGGCTCCGCTGGTCATGGAAGGTCGTGACCCGAACCAGAAAGTGGCGGCGACCCGTACGGAAATTGGTACCGACGTTAACTACGGCGAAATTACCCGTCAGCTGGTGACGTCTCTGAAGAAAAAAGAGAACTTCAACCTGCAGCTCAGCACCGAAGTGCGCGGTTTCAAGCGCAACGCGGATAACAGCTGGAGCGTGACCGTTGCCGATCTGAAAAACAACGAAGCCGAGCACGTTATCAAGGCGAAGTTTGTCTTTATCGGTGCGGGCGGCGCGGCGCTGAAGCTGCTGCAGGAGTCCGGTATTCCGGAAGCTGACGACTACGCGGGCTTCCCGGTGGGCGGCCAGTTCCTGGTGTCCGATAACCCGGAAGTGGTGAACCGTCATCTGGCAAAAGTGTACGGCCAGGCTTCCGTCGGCGCACCGCCGATGTCTGTTCCGCACATCGACACCCGTATGCTTGACGGCAAACGCGTGGTGCTGTTTGGGCCGTTCGCGACCTTCTCCACGAAGTTCCTGAAAAATGGCTCCCTGTGGGATCTGCTCAGCGCCACAACCACCTCTAACGTCAAGCCGATGATGGACGTGGGTCTGGATAACTTCGACCTGGTGAAATACCTGATTAGCCAGGTGATGCTCTCTGACGACGACCGTTTCGAGGCGCTGAAAGAGTACTATCCGCAGGCGAAGAAAGAAGACTGGCGCTTGTGGCAGGCGGGTCAGCGCGTACAGATCATCAAGCGCGATCCGAAAGAGGGCGGCGTGCTGCGTCTGGGTACCGAAGTGGTAAGCGATAAGGATGGTACCATCGCCGCGCTGCTGGGTGCGTCACCGGGCGCGTCTACCGCTGCGCCAATTATGCTGCACCTGATGGAAAAAGTGTTTAAAGATAAAGTCGCCAGCCCGGAATGGCAGGCGAAGCTGAAAACCATTATTCCATCCTACGGCACGAAGCTGAACGGCAACGTGAGCGCGACGGAGCAGGAGCTTGAATACACCAGCCGCGTACTGCAGCTGCAATACATCAAGCCGCAGGCTGCGGATGCTGCGCCAAAAGCGGAGCTGAAGCCTCAGCCGGAAAACAAACCGGTTGCGGATATCGCGCTGTAAGGTAAAAGCAAAACGGTAACATCCGTTACCGTTTTTAGTGTTTTCTCCCTCTCCCGGTGGGAGAGGGTTGGGGTGAGGGCACCAGAGCGCACCCTTTCCAGGTCGGGTAAGGCGAAGCCGCCACCCGACTTAATTTCAACGTACTACCGCTTGACCGACGTTCTCGTCCGCCTTCCACACGCGATACTTAACTTCCACGTTTTCAGGCGTATAGACCACGATCGGCAGCTTGCTGTTGTAGCGAAGCAGACTATTGTCGCCCAGATACGCCGTCACAAATTTCTTCTCTTTTTTGCCGTCCGGGCAGGCCATCATGGTGGAGACCGGAGAGGTCACTTTATCAAAGACGTAATAGTCGTAACCCCAGCCTTCCAGGGTTTTGCTTTCCAGCTGACCGCCCAGACGGTGCTGGTTGCAGTCCACTTCCAGCGTCTTGCCAATTAACAGTTCCACTTTGAAGTTCGCTTCATCCTGCTGAACCGGCAGCTGGATCACCTGACGCTTCATCCCTTTGTCCGCCTGCGGGTACGGAGCCACTTTTTCCAGCGGCTGCTCTTTTGGGGTTTCGCTGGCGAAAGCACTGCTGCTGACGCACGCGGCGGCGATGAGGGCGATGGCAAATTTAGGTGCGTTTTTCATTGTCATTCCTTTATGTCAAAACGATCCTGGGCAGGTTAACATAACAACTATGAATGATTGGTGTTATTTACTTACATTTTCACTATGAATAGCGTTATGAGCTTTTAAATATCCTGTTTGGTGGTTGTTTATGCTGGTGTGGAGTCGAGTGCCAGTTCGTGTTATTTTAGACCTTATATAATGTTATTCATCTGTAAAAGGGAAGAGAGATGGTTCGTGCAAAACTGAAAACACCTGAAGGCCGCAAATTCCTCCTGGCGCTGCTGGTCGTGTTTATGATTGCTGCCGCGTGCGTGGGGCGGGCAACCATTGTTGGCGTGATCGAACAGTACAATATCCCCCTCTCTGCCTGGACAACCAGCATGTATGTCCTGCAATCGGCGATGATCTTCGTCTACAGCCTGGTGTTCACCGTTCTGCTGGCCATCCCGCTGGGTATTTTCTTCCTGGGTGGACGTGAGAAGCGCTAAGCATTCACCCAGAGAATGAAGCCAGCCTGCGGGCTGGCTTTTTTTATATCAGATGATTTTTATTCGCATTTCCAGGATATTCTGTGTCGAACAAGATTGTTCGACATAAAGCAGGAGATGCGCAATGTTATCCCGGTTTGCGACGCTCAGCCGGATCCCGAAAGGAGTCTGGGTTGTGGGTGGCGTCAGCATGTTGATGGATATCTCCTCGGAGATCATTCACAGCCTGCTGCCGTTGTTTATGGTCACGACGCTGGGTGCCAGCGTGATTTTCATTGGTATGATTGAAGGTCTGGCTGAGGCCACTGCACTGTTTATCAAAGTGTTTTCCGGCACAATCAGTGATTATCTGGGCAAACGTAAAGGGCTGGCGGTTCTGGGCTACGGTCTTGGCGCGTTGAGTAAACCGTTGTTTGCTATTGCCTCTTCCTCCGGCATGATTCTTGGGGCACGCTTAATCGACCGGGTAGGGAAGGGGATCCGGGGGGCGCCGCGCGATGCGCTGGTCGCTGACGTTACGCCGCCGGAACTCCGCGGCGCGGCCTTTGGTTTGCGTCAGTCGATGGACACCATCGGCGCCTTTCTCGGGCCGCTGCTGGCCGTCGGCTTAATGCTGCTGTGGAATGATGATTTTCGTACCATTTTCTGGATTGCGGTGATCCCCGGCGTACTCGCCGTTGCCTTGCTTTTCTTCGGCCTGCATGAACCTAAAACCCCTGTCGAACATAAACGAACGAATCCCATCAAACGAGAGAACCTCAGGCGCCTCGGGAAAGGCTGCTGGTGGGTCATTGGCCTGGGGGCTATCTTCACGCTCGCACGTTTCAGCGAAGCATTTCTTGTGCTTCGCGCTCAGCAGTCGGGTGTGCCGCTGGCGCTGATCCCGCTGGTGATGGTGGCCATGAATCTGCTCTATTTCCTCTCTGCCTATCCGTTTGGCAAGTTATCCGACGTGATGAGCCACACCCGATTACTGCAGTGGGGGCTGGTGGTGCTGATTGGCGCGGACATTGTGCTGGCGCTGAGCACCCACTGGGCAGGCATTATTATAGGCGTTGCGCTTTGGGGGATACATATGGGCATGACCCAGGGACTGCTGGCGGCAATGATTGCGAAAACCGCGCCTGCGGATCTGCGCGGTACCGCCTACGGTATTTTTAGTCTGGTCAGCGGCGTGGGGTTATTAGTCGCCAGCCTGGGGGCAGGGGCCATCTGGGAGACGTTTGGTGCGCAGTATACGTTTTATGCCGGGGCGGTGATTTGTCTGGCGACGCTGGTTTATCTGCGAAAAACACCTGGCGAAATGGAATAAAAAAACCAGCCGTAAAAGGCTGGTTTTGATAATAATTTTGGTCGGCACGAGAGGATTTGAACCTCCGACCCCCGACACCCCATGACGGTGCGCTACCAGGCTGCGCTACGTACCGACGCATAAAAAGAATACTACTCGATTCCGTTTTGAATGCAAGGGAATCCGTCGCTAACTGGTTTATTATTAATCAGTTAGCGATAAACCGCTTCTCATCCGTCAGGACCTGCAGCAGCAGGCTCAGCTGCGGTTTCTGGTCTTTCAACCGTTCACCCTGCAGATTATACGTCTGATAATTCCCGTTGCTGTTCAGCACCAGCGTCAGCTTCGGCGTGGTTACCACCAGCGTATTATTCCCCGCAGCCGTCACCCAGCTGTGGCGGCGCGCGGCGCTGAAGAGATCCTGCCCCTGTGAATACTCGTTTGCCGGCGTGCTGACGTGCAGCAGGCGTTGCATCAGGGTCGTCATCACATCTTTATGCTCGGTGAGCATATTGATGCGCTGCGCCGGCGTGCCTGGCCAGTGGATCACCAGCGGAACCTGCAGATTCGGACGAGACCAGCTCATACTCTTCGTCTCGTCACCTAACGGCACGCCATGACCCGCGGTCACGATCACCACGGTGTTGTCCAGCTTGCCCGACTCGCGAAGCGCATCAAGCACGCGGCCTATCTGCGCATCAACATCGCCAGCCGCGCGGCCATAACGGCGCGCAAAGTCATTCTTATTGCTGTCAGCAAGCGTTGTGCCGTTAAAGGCAACCCATGAGAACCAGCGGTTATCTTCCTGGGCGTAGCGCTGCAGCCAGTTTATCCATTGGCTGGCGGTCTGCGCATCGGACTGTTTTTGTGCCGTCGGCAGTGAGAAATCGGACAGCAGCGCCTGGCGGTAGAGCGGGCTGTTAAAGCCGTCGGAGGAGAACAACCCTAACTGATAGCCTTGCTGATTCAGCCCGGTGATCAGCGCCGCAGGCGTGCGGGTAGACAGTACGCCGTCCATGTAGCCGGCTGAAATGCCGTAGAAGAGGCCAAAGATGCCCGCATCGGTTGTGTTACCGGAGCTCATATGCTGAGTAAACGAGACGTTTTTACTGGCGAAATCGGCCAGCGCAGGCATCTGCTTCTCGTAGCGCGAATAGTTCAGGCCATCGACGGTGATCAGCAGGACGTTTTGCCCGCGACCCATATCGCGGTACTGCAGGTCGCTCAGCGGATACTGAACGCTGACGGCTTCCGGGTTACCCTGTTCGACCAGGCGGCGCTGGTACTCCTGCGCATCAAGCAGGCCGTGTTTCTCGAGGAAGCGACGGGCCGTCATCGGATATGAGAGCGGCAGGTTAGCGCGCTGCATGGTAATCGGGCGATAGAAGTTCGCATCCGCCCAGATATACATGATGTGCGAACTGATAAAGGAGATGAAGAAGAGCGCAGCGACGGGCTTCGCGTAATGGCGTCGCCGGGTCAGGCTGCGAAGTTTTTGCCAGCTCCAGGTGGCAAACAGCATCTCAATCAACAGGATCACCGGGACGCTGATAAACATCAGCTGCCAGTCACGGGCCGTTTCGTTCTGGTCGGGGTTAATTACCAGTTCCCAGACGATGGGGTTGAGGTGCAGGTGGAAGCGGGTGAACACTTCACTGTCGATAAGCAGCAGCGTCATCCCCACCGTCGCAAGGATGGCGGACAAGAATCGCATCAGACGCTGCGACATGACGATAAACGTCAAGGGGAACAGGATCAGCAGATAGGTGGCGAAAACCAAAAAGCTAAAGTGACCGACAACGCTTATCCAGGAGTAGATACGCCCGGTTAGCGTTGTTGGCCAGTCTGCGACAAACAGATAACGACAGCCGATGACCGTCGCCAACAGAATGTTGAACAGGGCAAACCAGTGCCCCCAGCTGACCATCTGGGAGACTTTTTCACGGTAGCGCTGACGATTCGTCACCATAAACTGTTGTTCGTATCCCTTAATGGGCCGGGTCGTTGCTGACGGACGACTGTAAAGCCTGGGCGAACGATTTTGCGATCGCCTGACGCTGAGCCGGAGCAACGCTGGTGTTAATCAGGTTGGTGACCATATTTCCCAAAACCATCAGGGAGAGATCGGTCGGCGTTTTATGTTTTTCCAGTACGTTGACCAGCTCACTGAGCAGTTGTTCAACGTGTTCATCACTGTAGCGGGAATGTTGTGGCATAAATCAAAATCAGTTTGTTGATGAAAGGGCAACATATTACCGTAGCAACAGCTTTTTTTCCCCTTTTTTATCTGTTGTTGCACACATGTCCTGGTGGTGGTTGAATACCGCCCGGTCTAAAAGGAGAGTTTATCATGAGTCTGGAAATCAACCAGATTGCCTTGCACCAGCTTATCAAGCGTGATGAGCAAACCCTTGAAGTGGTGCTGCGCGATTCGTTACTGGAACCCACGGCGACCGTTGTGGAGATGATGGCAGAGCTGCATCGCGTCTACAGCGCCAAAAATAAAGCCTATGGCCTGTTCAGCGAAGAGAGTGAACTGGCGGATAGCCTGCGCCTGCAGCGTCAGGGCGAAGAGGATTTTCTGGCGTTTAGCCGCGCCGCAACCGGGCGTCTGCGCGACGAGCTGGCGAAATATCCGTTTGCCGACGGCGGGATTGTGCTGTTCTGCCACTACCGCTATCTGGCGGTAGAGTATCTGCTGGTTACCGTGCTGAATAACTTAAGCAGTATGCGCGTGAACGAGCAGCTGGATATCAGCTCAACGCATTATCTGGATATCAACCATGCGGATATCGTGGCGCGCATTGATTTGACCGAATGGGAAACCAATCCGGAGTCGACCCGCTACCTGACATTCCTGAAGGGGCGCGTGGGCCGCAAAGTGGCGGATTTCTTTATGGATTTCCTCGGTGCCAGCGAAGGTCTCAACGCCAAAGCGCAGAACAAAGGTCTGCTCCAGGCGGTTGACGACTTCACAGCAGAAGCGCAGCTCGATAAATCTGAGCGCCAGACCGTGCGTCAGCAGGTTTACAGCTACTGCAACGAACAGCTGCAGGCAGGGGAGGAGATCGAGCTGGAGTCCCTGTCAAAAGAGCTGGCCGGCGTCAGCGAAGTCAGCTTCCAGGAATTCACCGCGGAGAAAGGCTATGAGCTTGAAGAGAGCTTCCCGGCGGATCGCAGTACGCTGCGTCAGTTAACCAAGTTTGCCGGCAGCGGCGGCGGGTTAACCATCAACTTTGACGCGATGTTGCTGGGTGAACGGATCTTCTGGGATCCGGCCACCGATACGCTGACCATTAAAGGCACGCCGCCGAACCTGCGCGATCAGCTCCAGCGCCGCACCTCGGGCGGGAAATAACAGCCATAAAAAAACCCCGCAGAAGCGGGGTTTTTTTTCGACGTGTTTGCGATTACGCGCGAACGAAGTCGATGTGAGACAGTTTTGGCTTGAACGGGTGACGCTGAACAGCCTGAACTTTCACTTTTTCTTCTTTACCGCCAACAACGATGGTCAGAACTTCGCTGTAGAATTCAGCTTTGGTCTGCAGGTTCCACAGTTTGTCGTGATCCAGTTCGATTGCAACTGGAGCAGCTTCGCCACCGTAAACGATAGCCGGGAACTTGTTAGCGTTACGCAGGCGGCGGCTCGCACCCTTACCCTGCACGTTACGTACTTCTGCTTCGATAGTGAACATTGATTTCTCTCTGTATTTAAAACCCTGCTACAGGCGACCCAGCAGCAGGTGAGTGTTCTGCCTCACGGATGTGAAGCGGGCGGCATTTTATACTCAAATGCCCCTCACATCAATGAAAAGTCCCGCTAACCGCGCAATTCGTTGGCGCGACGGAAGCGACCTTCGTAGTCAAAGAGTTTCTCGCGCACCTGCCAGAACTGGCCTTTCTTACGGGCGACGACAAAATCCGGATGGCGCAATAACATCTGCTGGCGCACGATATCGGCCACGTTTATCCAGCGCAGGGGGACGCCCGGCGTTCGGGTATGCGGGCGGATAAACAGCTGTTCGAAGGCCATTCGCTGAGCAGGCGTCTGGACCCGGAAGCGCTCGCTGACGTCCGCGCCGTCTTCGTCGTAATAGGTGATTTTTAACCACTCACCTTTTTCATCGGCGCCGGGCTGCAGCGCCATGCCGGAACAGCGCAGCACCAGGGCATCTTTCAGCTTTAGCGCCGCTTTCAGCATGTCGTCCGGGTCAACCAGCACCGTGTCGCATTCCCGGCAGCGGCGCGCGGCAATGTCGTTTTCGGCGTTGCACTGCGGGCAGTTTTTAAAGCGGAAACGGAAATCGCACTGCTCGCGATGCCCGTCATCATCTTCAAACCAGCCCTGACAGCGGCGGCCAAAGTGTTCGATCAGCATACCGTCGGCGGTGGTTTTTCCCCAGAAGGTGTTGGCAAACCCGCAGGCAGGGCAAAAGACCTGCACGGGCACGTTATCGCTTTTCCCTTTTGGCGCGCCGACTTCAGGCGTATAGAGATCGTGCGGGTTACCGGCATAATCCAGAATCAGGCAGTCTGTTTTTCCCGGGGCCAGACGCAGGCCGCGGCCAACAATTTGCTGATACAGACTGACCGATTCGGTCGGGCGCAGAATGGCGATCAGGTCGACGTGCGGGGCGTCAAAGCCGGTAGTCAATACCGACACGTTAACCAGATAGCGGAACCGCTGGGCCTTAAACGCGTCAATCAGGCCGTCGCGCTCCGGGCCGGGCGTCTCGCCGGTGATTAACGCCGCGTCGCCGGAGGGCAGTAACCCGGTGATTTCTCGCGCGTGCTCAACGGTGGCGGCAAAGATCATCACCCCTTTGCGCGTCGCGGCGAACTCCTCTATCTGGCTGATGATATGCGGCGTAATACGCTTCTGCTTTTTCAGCTCCTGGTTGAGATCCGCTTCGCTGAATAAACCGTTGCTCTGCGCCTGCAGACGGCTGAAATCGTACTGCACCACCGGCATATCCAGCCGTTCAGGCGGCGTCAGGTAGCCATGTTTAATCATGTAGCGCAGCGGAAGTTCGTAAATGCAGTCGCTAAACAGGGCCTTGTCATCGCCGCGCACCATGCCGTGATAATGGTAGCGATAGATCCAGCCTTTCCCCAGACGAAACGGGGTCGCCGTCAGGCCCAGCAGGCGCAGGTGAGGATTCACCGCTTTCAGGTGGGCCAGGATTTGCTGATACTGGCTGTCGTCGTCATCGCTGATGCGATGACATTCGTCGACAATCAGCAGCGAAAATTCGTTGCGAAACAGGTCCAGATTGCGCGCCACCGACTGCACGCTGCCAAAGACCACTTTACCGTGGCTCTCTTTGCGCTTCAGCCCAGCGGCGAAAATATCGGCTTCCAGCCCAAGCGCACAATACTTGGCGTGGTTTTGCGCGACGAGCTCTTTGACGTGCGCCAGCACCAGCACGCGACCGCGTGCCAGACGCGCCAGTTCGGCGATGACAAGGCTTTTGCCTGCGCCGGTCGGGAGCACAATCGCCGCCGGCTCGCGATGTTTACGGAACCAGGCGAGGGTGGCGTCAACGGCTTCCTGCTGATAGGGACGAAGTGTAAAAGTCATAGGGTCTCGGTTTCGTTATTCCGCACATAGTATGCCACGAAACTTTTTCCCTTGAGTGGCGCAACCAGACCATTATACTGAACCGTTCCAGACTGCTTCTTTTTTCGGACCCGTAGTCCGACTTCCAGCATCATTAAGGCTAAAAAGATTTCATGCGACTTGATAAGTTTATCGCTCAGCAACTCGGCGTAAGCCGCGCTATTGCCGGGCGCGAAATTCGCGCCAGCCGCGTTACCGTGGATGGCGACATTGTGAGAGACACCGCTTTCAAACTTCAGCCTGAGCATCAGGTGGAGTATGACGGCAATCCGCTGACCCAGCAGCACGGTCCGCGCTACTTCATGCTCAATAAGCCGGAAGGCTACGTCTGCTCAACGGACGATCCGGATCACCCGACGGTGCTCTATTTCCTCGATGAACCGGTGGCGCACAAGCTGCACGCCGCAGGCCGTCTCGACATCGACACCACGGGTCTGGTGCTGATGACCGACGACGGGCAGTGGTCGCATCGCATTACTTCCCCGCGTCACCACTGCGAGAAAACCTATCTGGTCACGCTGGAGTCGCCGGTGTCCGATGACACGGCAGAGCAATTCACGAAAGGCGTTCAGCTGCATAATGAAAAAGATCTGACCAAACCCGCCGTGCTTGAGGTAATCACGCCGACCGAAGTCCGTCTGACCATCAGCGAAGGACGTTACCACCAGGTGAAACGTATGTTTGCCGCCGTGGGGAACCGCGTTGTTGGCCTGCATCGTGAGCGGATTGGTGCGATTGAACTCGATCCCGACCTGGCGCCAGGCGAATATCGTCCGTTAACGGAAGAAGAGATCGCCAGCGTCGGTCTGCCTTCGCACTAATTTCAGGAGAGCTCTGTGACCACCAGGCCACACTCGTCGTTCAAAATCGTCTTCATTCTTGGCCTGCTGGCCATGCTGATGCCGCTGTCTATTGATATGTACCTGCCTGCGCTGCCGGTAATTTCTGCACAGTTTGGCGTCCCGGCGGGCAGCGCGCAGATGACGCTCAGCACCTATATTCTCGGCTTTGCCCTCGGCCAGCTGTTTTATGGCCCGATGGCGGACAGCCTTGGACGCAAGCCCGTCATTCTGGGCGGGACGCTGGTCTTTGCGGCCGCAGCGGTTGCCTGTGCGCTGGCGCAGACCATCGATCATCTGATTATCATGCGCTTCTTCCACGGTCTGGCGGCGGCAGCGGCAAGCGTGGTGATTAACGCCCTGATGCGCGATATCTACCCGAAGGAAGAGTTCTCCCGCATGATGTCGTTCGTGATGCTGGTGACGACGATTGCGCCGCTGGTGGCACCCATGGCCGGTGGTGCGGTGCTGGTGTGGTTTAGCTGGCACGTGATTTTCTGGATCCTGGCCCTGGCCGCGCTGCTGGCCTCCGCGATGATTTTCTTCTTTATTGATGAAACGCTCCCCGTCGAGCGCCGTCAGAAATTCCACATCCGAACCACAATAGGCAACTTTGCCTCGCTGTTTCGCCATAAGCGCGTGCTCAGCTATATGCTGGCAAGCGGGTTCAGCTTCGCCGGAATGTTCTCCTTCCTGAGCGCCGGGCCGTTTGTCTACATCGAGCTGAACCACGTTTCGCCGCAGCACTTCGGCTATTACTTTGCGCTCAACATCGTCTTCCTGTTCATCATGACCATCATCAACAGCCGTTTTGTCCGGCGGGTGGGGGCGCTGAACATGTTCCGCGCCGGGCTGTGGATCCAGTTTGTGATGGCTATCTGGCTGGTGGTGAGTGCGTTTCTGGGCGTGGGTTTCTGGGCGCTGGTGGTCGGCGTGGCGGCCTTTGTCGGCTGCGTGTCGATGGTGTCATCTAATGCGATGGCGGTGATCCTGGATGAGTTTCCGCATATGGCGGGCACCGCATCTTCCCTGGCGGGGACGTTCCGCTTCGGCATCGGCGCTATCGTTGGCGCGTTGCTTTCGATGGCCACCTTTACGACGGCATGGCCGATGCTGTGGGCGATGGCTTTTTGCGCAACCAGCTCGATACTCTTCTATCTTTACGCCAGTCGACCGCGAAAAGCGGCCCACTAAAACACAGAGAAGGCCCGTCAGGGCCTTTTTTGTTGATGCATATCAACCAAACCCCCGTTCGTTTATTCCGTGTTTGTTTATTTTATGTAAAATCTATTTGTGTAAAAAGTCACATCATTGTATTCAAAAAGGTTGAGTTAGATCGCAGAAACGGGTACATATAGCGCCGACGCAAGCCTGGAAACGGATAAAAAAGCGCTGAATAGTGCAGGCTGGCGATGATGTGTTACTATAAATGTAAATAAATTGTGAAGTAAATTTTGCTTCCGGGGAACGAACGTGAATACATTACAACTCTCCATTGTCCATCGCTTGCCCCAGAGCTATCGCTGGTCGGCGGGTTTTGCAGGTTCGAAAGTTGAACCGATTCCGCAAAGCGTCGCGGGCTGCGAAAACTGCCTGGTCGCACTCAAGCTGCTGAGCCCGAGCGACGAAAATGCGTGGCGGGTGATGGAGCGTCTCAGTCAGGCCCTGACGGATATCGAAGTGGACAGCTCCGTACTGGAGTGTGAAGGTGAGCCGTGCCTGTTTGTTAAAAGCCAGGACGAGTTTGCCGCCACCTGCCGTCTGAAGAATTTTGGCGTTGCCATCGCCGAGCCTTTCTCCGGCCAGTACCCGTTCTGACCGCTAGTCTGCCGACAACAGCTGGCGCGTGTAGCGCTGCGTTGGCGCGCTAAATACGCGCTGGCACTCACCCTGCTCGACCACTTCTCCCTGTCGCAACACAATCACCTGATGGCATAGCGCCCGCACCACCTGTAGATCGTGGCTGATAAAGATATAGGCCAGCTGGTGCTTTTCCTGCAGCCCTTTCAGCAGGGCCAGGATCTGCGCCTGAACGGTTCTGTCCAGCGACGACGTCGGTTCATCCAGAATAATCAGCTCCGGTTTCAGGATCAGCGCGCGGGCAATGGCGATACGCTGGCGCTGCCCGCCGGAGAATTCAGCCGGATAGCGGTGGCGGGTTCCGGCATCTAAGCCCACTTCGGCCATCACCCGCATAACGTCCTGCTCTCGCTGCTGAGCGCTCAGGCCGGGCTGATGTACGCGAAGACCCTCTTCGATAATCTGTAACACGCTGAGCCGTGGGTTAAGCGAGGAGTTGGGATCCTGAAACACCACCTGCATGCGGGGCCGCACGGGCAGCATCTGACGACGGTTCCAGCGGTGCAGCGGCATATCGTCGAAGAGGATCTTGCCCTCAGAGGCAATTAAGCGCAGCAGCGCCAGACCGGTGGTGCTTTTGCCCGAACCGGATTCGCCCACCAGCCCGAGGGATTCTCCCGGGCGCAGCGAGAAGCGGATGTTTTTCAGCACCGGGTTCCGATCGACAATGCGGCGCAGAATACCTTTGCGGATCGGGAACGAGACGGACAGATCCTCAACGCGCAGCAGCGGTGTGCTGTCAGCCGCGAGAGGAACCGGGTCGCCGGAGGGTTCGCTGTCGAGCAAACGCTGCGTATAGGGGTGCTGCGGCGCGCTAAGCAGCGTGGACGCGGTATTCTGCTCAACGCACCGTCCGTTTTGCATCACCGCGACGCTGTCGGCCAGCTTTCTCACAATGCTCAGGTTATGCGTGATAAACAGCAGGCTCATGTTCAGCTCGTCACGCAGTTCCCGCAGCAGCGTCAATATTTGCGCCTGTACCGTCACGTCCAGCGCCGTTGTAGGCTCGTCGGCAATCAACAGCTCGGGGCGTGTGAGCAGGGCCATGGCAATCATCACGCGCTGGCGTTCACCGCCGGAGAGCTGGTGCGGAAAATCATTCAGCCGTTTGGCCGCGTTGCGTATGCCCGTTCGTTCCAGACAGTCCAGAATTTCTCCCTGCGCGGCCTCTTTGCGCATCCCCCGGTGCAGGGAGAGCACTTCATAGAGCTGTTTCTCCAGGCTGTGCAGCGGGTTGAGGGAAACCATGGGCTCCTGGAAGATCATGGCGATTTTGTTGCCGCGAATGCCGCGCAGGGTATGTTCGTCGGCATGCAGCAGCGAACTGCCGTGAAACAGAATATCCCCCTGTGGGTAGCTCACCGGCGGAGAAGGCAGCAGCCGCAGGATGGAGAGTGCTGAAACGCTCTTGCCTGAACCCGACTCGCCCACCAGGGCCAGCGTTTCACCGGGCTGGATCTGCAGCGACAGGTCGGTGACTACGGTGCGCGTCTCGCCCTGCGTTGAAAAAGCAATCGACAGGTTATCAATACTCAGAAGAGGCTGGGTCATTTTATACCGCCTTGTTCGGATCGAAGGCATCGCGCACGGCTTCGCCAATAAAAATCAGCAGTGAAAGCAGCACGGCCACGGAAAGAAAGGCGGCGATGCCTAACCACGGCGCCTGCAGGTTGTTTTTGCCCTGCAGCAGCAGTTCGCCGAGCGACGGGGAACCCAGCGGTAGCCCGAAGCCCAGAAAATCCAGCGAGGTGAGGGTGGTGATGGAGCTGCACAGAATAAACGGCAGGAAGGTGAGCGTTGCGACCACCGCGTTGGGCAGCATATGGCGGAAGATGATCCCGCGGTCGCTCACGCCAAGCGCCTGCGCGGCGCGAATATAGTCGAAATTGCGGGTGCGCAGAAACTCCGCCCGCACCACGCCCACCAGCGCCATCCAGCCGAACAGGACGGTGATGCCTAACAGCCACCAGAAGCCAGGCTGCACCACGCTGGAAAGCAGGATGATCAGAAACAGCGTTGGCATGCCTGACCAGACTTCAATAACCCGCTGGCCCCACAGGTCAATTTTCCCGCCGTAGTAGCCCTGAACGGCACCCGCCACGACCCCCATCACGCTTGAGAAGATCGTCAGCATCAGCCCAAAGAGAAGAGAAATTCGCGTGCCATAAAGGATGCGCGCCAGCACGTCGCCGCCGTTAGCATCGGTTCCCAGCCAGTTTTGCGCGGAGGGCGGGGAAGGGAAGGGGGTCGTGGTGGCAAAGTTAATGCTGTTTGCGCCAAAGCGCACCGGTGCCCAGAGCGCCCAGCCGTGCCTGTCGATTTGATCGCGAAGCCACGGATCCTGATACTCCGCCGGGGTCGCAAACGGGCCGCCAAAGTCGCTTTCGCTGTAGTTGGCGATAACCGGCACGTACCAGCGGTCGTTAAAATGCACCAGCAGCGGTTTGTCGTTGGCGATCAGCTCCGAACACATGCTTAAGGCAAACAGCACGGCAAAAATCCACAGCGACCAGTAGCCGCGGCGGTTGTGGCGAAAGCGGGCCCAGCGGGCCTGGTTGACGGGGCTTAAACGCGGCATCAGCGGCCCTCAAAATCGATTCGGGGATCGACCAGCGTATAGCTGATATCGCTGATGATATTCAGCAGCAGGCCAATCAGGGTGAAAATATAGAGTGTGCCAAACATCACCGGATAATCGCGCGACACGGTAGCCTCATAGCCCAGCAGCCCCAGGCCGTTGAGCGAGAACATCACCTCTATCAGCAGCGAGCCGGTAAAAAACATGCCGATGAACGTGGCCGGAAATCCGGCGATCACCAGCAGCATGGCGTTGCGAAACACGTGTTTCCACATGATCTGCTTCTCGCTCACGCCCTTGGCGCGGGCGGTCACGACGTACTGCTTACGAATTTCATCGAGAAAGGCGTTTTTGGTCAACATGGTCAGGGCCGCAAACCCGCCGATGACCGTGGCCAGCACCGGCAGCGTGATATGCCAGAGATAGTCAGTGATTTTCTGATACCACGGCAGGGAACTGAAATCGGCAGAGACCAGCCCCCGCAGCGGGAAGAGGTCGAAATAACTTCCCCCGGCAAAAAAGACGATCAGCAGGACGGCAAACAGAAACGCCGGAATGGCATAGCCGATGATGATAAACGTGCTGCTCCAGATATCGAAGCGGCTGCCGTTGTAGACCGCTTTGCGGATCCCGAGCGGTATAGAGACCAGATAGATAATCAGCGTTCCCCACAGCCCCAGCGTTATCGACACCGGCAGGCTTTGCTTGATCAACGTTAGCACTGAGGCACTGCGAAACAGGCTGTCGCCAAAATCAAAGCGGATGTAATCCCAGAGCATTTTGAAATAGCGCTCGTGAATCGGTTTGTCAAAGCCGTAGCGGTGGGTGATCTCGGCGATCACTTCCGGATCCAGCCCGCGGCCGCCGCGATAATGGCTTTCACTGATATTCCCTACGCCGGTTCGCGCATGGCTCGCGCCCATCCCTTCGCCGCCGCCGCCGGGCATGCCGCCGCTATTGCCAAATTCAATGGCGGCAATCGCCTGATCGACCGGGCCGCCGGGGGCGATTTGCACGATAAAAAAGTTAATCGTGATGATGGCCCACAGGGTGGGGATGACCAGCAGGAGACGACGGATAAGATAGGCACCCATGATGATTCCTTATCGCCGCTCAGCGGGAAGTCTGGCGGCTTTGTTAACGTCATACCACCAGGTATCAAAGCCCAGGGAATAGACAGGGCGCACGGCAGGCACGGAGAACTTGTCCCAGCGCGCCAGGCGGTCTTCGCCCATATACCACATCGGCAGCATGTAGTAGTTCCAGGTTAAGACCCTGTCGAGGGCGCGCCCGAGCGGCAGGAGCTTTTCTTTATCCCCCTGCGCCGCCACTATTTTCGCAATCAGCGCGTCAATCGCCGGGCTTTTTACCCCCGGCGCATTGTAGGAGGAGTCGATGTAGCTGGAAGCCCAGGAGATTTGCAGGTCCGAACTGGGCCATGGCTGGGCGGGCCACAGGCGCTGCATCATGTCGTAATCACGGCTGCGCATGCGGCTGGTGATCTGCGCGTTATCGACCTGGCGAATGTTCATGGTCACGCCCAGCCGCTCAAGGTTGTGCTTAAACGGCAGCACCCACTGATCGTTGCCCCCGGACGAGAGCAGCAGCTCAAAGCTGAGAGGCTTACCCGTTTTGGCATCCACACGCTTTTGATTTTTCAGGTGCCAGCCCGCGTCATCCAGCAGCTTGCTGGCCTTGAGCAGGTTGTCGCGGTCGTAGCCGTCCCCGTTCGACGCGGGCGGCTGAAACACGGTGGTGAACACCTGCGGCGGAACCTCCGCCTTCAGCGGTGCCAGCAGAACCAGCTCGTCGGCTTTCGGATAATCACGCGCGGCGTACTCGGTATTTTGAAAATAGCTGCTGGCGCGGCTGTAAGCCCCGTAAAACAGCGCTTTGTTCATCCATTCAAAATCAAAGGCCAGAGATATCGCTTCCCGCACCCGGCGGTCATTAAATACCGGACGCTGAATATTAAACGCCAGCCAGCGGGTGTCCTGGGCCGACTCATTTTTGTGCTCGTCTTTGACGATATAGCCTTTTGCGAAATTTTTGCCGATATAGCGGGTCGCCCAGTTTTTGGCGCTGCTCTCTACGCGTAAATCGAAGGCGCCGGCTTTGAACGCTTCAAACGCCACGTTATCGTCGAGGTAATAATCATAGCGAAGGGTGTCGAAATTCCAGCGCCCGCGGTTTACCGGAAGGTTGGCTGCCCAGTAGTCTTTGACGCGGGAATAGACCACATACTGCCCCATGCGCCAGTCGGTTATGCGGTACGGGCCGCCTGCCAGCGGCGGCGTGGAGAGCGGGTCGCTTAGCTTATGGTTTTTCCAGAACGATTCCGGCATGACGGGCAGAGAGAACAGGCTGAGCATATTCTCTTTATTCGGTTCGCTCAGCTCGATGCGCACGGTGAGCGGCGCAATGGCTCTGACCGACGCGCCTTTATACACGATGCGGAACTGGGGAACGCCTTCGGTCATGAATTTATGGAAGGTGAACGCAACGTCGCTGGCCTTGACCGGCGTACCGTCATGAAAGCGGGCCCGCGGGTTCAGCGAGATTTCCGCCCAGGCGAAGTTTTCGGCGTAACGCACGTTATCGGCAATCAGCGGATAGTAGCTGCCGGGTTCATCATCAGACGTGACAAAGAGCGTATCGTAAAGCGATTCCGTCCGTGCGGCCGCCACGCCGCGCAGGGCGAAGCGGTTGAAGTTGTCGAATGTCCCCGTGGCGGAAAGCGTGACCTTTCCGCCCTTCGGCGCGGCAGGGTTAACGTAATCGAAGTGCGTAAAATTGACCGCGTATTTCGGCTCGCCAATCACCGCGAAGGCGATATTTTCTTTGATGGCCTGCGCCTGGCTGGACAGGCTCGTTAGTGCCAACAGCAGCAACATGAAGCGCATAAGCATCTCGCGGCAGCTCCCTCTTTTACAGACCGACTCGGTTAAGCTGAATAATAAGTGACGTCACGGGCAATGTGAAATTAATCGCCCTCTGGCGAAATATCAGGCCGCCATTCGCGGAACTGTGCCAGCGGCATCGGGCGGCTAATCCAGTATCCCTGAAGGTAGTTAACGCCGTGTTCGCGTAGCCAGGCGGCCTGTTCCGGCGTTTCCACCCCTTCGGCGACGGTCAGCATACTCAGCCGCCTTGCCAGCGTCAGCACGGCATCCAGCACCGGTGACGTCACCGTCTCTGTACCTATCGCATTAACAAACCCACGGTCGATTTTGAGGTAGTCCATGGTGAAATGCTCAAGATAAATCAGCGCGCTGTGGCCGGTGCCAAAATCATCAATGGCTATCTCAAACCCTTCGTTATGCAGCCATTCGAAGAGGCTGTTGGCTTCACGATGATTCAGCATGTCACGCTCTGTAATTTCCAGCACGATCTGGAAGTAATCCGGCGGCAGTAACGCTTTGAAGGTGCGCATATCGTCTTTGAAGCTCTCCGCATGCAGATGCCCCGGCGCAATGTTAATCCCCACCTTGGCACCCGGGGGCAACAGGGTTTGTAACACGGGTGCATCGTGAATGATAAGGTCAAAGAGATGCAGCGTCAGCGGGACAATCAGCTTCTGCGCTTCGGCAAAGTTGATAAACGCGTCCGGCGGAATTTCTCCCATTGTCGGGTGCTTCCAGCGCATCAGCACTTCAAGCCCGGTCATTTTGAGCGATTTGGCATCGACGACGGGTTGATAGACCACGTAAAACTGGCCGCGCTTAATGGCGCTTAAAATCTCTTTACCCGGATTGAGCCGAATGCTGAGGATATAGTAGTTGAGCGATCCGGCACAAATGCCGCATACCAGCCCGAAGAACAGGGCGTAGAGAATTTCATCGCTGGTCCATGCGTCCGCATACAGGTTTATGGTCAGGGGGATGCCTTTCAGCGTCGCGGTACGGACCGGAATTTCATGTAGATCGCTCGCGTTGACCAGCGTGCTGGAACGCGTTGACAGCGCATGATCGCCAATGATGATGGCTATCCCCGTGAATTCGTCCTGGCGCGCGGTGTAGAGCAGGTAAGGCGTCAGATTGATATTCACCGAGGTGAACACGCCGCCGTCCTTCACTAAGGGGTTACGGTACCAGATGGCAATCGCAGGCTTATTGGGCAACATCGGGGTGCCTGGAAGCAATGCCATATCAATCTGCTTATCGATGTGCAGCTCGGGTATCAGCTCCTCCATCGGGAAATTCATCGGGCCTGTGGCAGAAGAACAGAACGCCATTTTGTCTCTGACCAGCAGGAATGCGCGAACGTTAATGCTAAAGGCCGCGCGCGAGGTGAGTTCCTGATTGACGTCGTGGCAGCTGTTTAACGTGAGCGGCTGGAGGGTATCGACTGCGTTTTTTAACTCATCGAAATAGCTCTCCATATAGATGCTCACGTCGCGGATCAGGGTGTCGAATTTGACTTCCCGCTTGTGGTAGCTCCAGAAAAATTGCAACGAACCCAGGAGCAGGGCGGCGATCAGGCCTGTGATAATGCTGAGGATTAATATCTTGCGATTGCTGGAGAAGTAGCGGGTAAACATAGACGTCGTGATTCCTGAAATGCCGCTGGATGTATTCAGTGTAACGGGCAAAAAAAAACACTGCCGAAGCAGTGCTTTTTTTCATCATATCGTCAGCCAAGGGATAACCAACGATACAATAGTCATATCAACTGCGGGTCAGTACGCGGCGCGCTTCGTTGTAGCGCTTCTTCCAGTATGGTTCATTCATGCTGGAAATGGTCACACCGCTGCTGGTGGAGGCATGTACAAACTGGTCATTACCAATGTAGATGCCAACATGTCGACCTGTAGAACCGGCACGGAACAGGACTAAATCACCGGTGCGCAGTTTGGTACGTGAAATCGACTTGCCCATCTCCTGCTGTTCATAGGTTGAACGCGGAAGATCTAACCCAAATTGCTCACGGAACGTACGCTGTACAAAACCGGAACAATCAATACCTGTTTTTGTGCTGCCGCCAAGACGATAGCGCACGCCTTTCCAGTCAGCATACTGGTCCATAATGCGGGACTTCACGTCCAGATTACGTACCATATTTTCAAATTCATCCTGAGAGGCTTGCAGTGACGAGGAATCTTCCATTCCCACAACACGCGTCTCAGGATGCATATTCTTTGCGGTGTTCGATGTACTACATGCAGATAACAGTACCGCGACTGCTATCGCCGGGATCCCCCGTAAGATATATCTCAGAAACGGTTGAGATTTGACCATTTTGTTTATTATCCCTTGAAGTCCTTAACGACAAATATCGTTATAAAAATGCCAAACGTGACGAGACTAATTATCTGTTCACATTGAGACAATTCTTTCTGGTCACATTTGTGGCGCAGCGCACAAAATTATTCACCAGCGAAATAATTATCTCTATGGGGCAAAACGAGTTCGAGATTAACCGATTGCCAGGGGTATTGCGAGTAAAAAAAGCCTTTTTTTTATAAGAAAATGTGATACAGAAAGTAAAAACATAGAATTGCTCAAAATAGCGACGGATCCGCTTCGCCAGTATGCAATTGCTTCATTTTTATCATGAATATGATGACGAGAATATGACAGAGGGGAAAGATCGCGGCGAGAACGCTATCAGGGATCATGTCGATCCCTGATAGCCCACGTTAATTTAGGTTAGTTATTTGTTTAATTGTTGTTGCGCTTTACCGGGAAGATAGCGATCGAACAGCGCTATTATCCTGTCGCTCAGTGGGGTCATTAAACACCACGGCAGCGCAATCAGCGCCACGGAGAGCGAACCGACGGCAATATCGGTGAACCAGTGAGCGCCAATCATTACGCGCGGGAAGGCAAAAACCACAAAAATAATCAGGGCTATGGCAAAGGCTTTTCTGCCGAAATAGCGAAGCATAATTGCGGAAAAAATAAGCAGCATCATGCCGTGATCGCCGGGGAAACTGTCCTTCGACGCATCTTTTGTTGGAATATGCAGCAGTTCGCTGACGCGATAAATATCGGTGAAGAAGAGCGTTGGGCTTGAACGCTTAACCGGAATAATCGCGGTTGCCAGCTGGTTAATGACAACGGCAAACAGCAGCATCACCAGACCGATAATGAGAATCCGCCGACGCCCGACTTTATCCTCTTTCAGCCAGAAAGAGAGCATCAGGCAGCCCATGGCCAGCAGCGAGAAGCCGTCGAAGGCGCGATTGTTAGTAATTGCCACCAGCCACAGGAACGCGTTGCTCTTCACCAGCTCCTGGTTGAAGAAGTGAAAAATGGCAGAATCCAGCGGGAACCAGAAACCATGATCCGCCGGGATATACCAGGAGAAGAAAAGCGCCAGACCGGCGACATTAAGCAGTAATATCAAGGGAAATCGAGTTGTCATAACGTTCTGCATAGAGTGAAAACTGGGGCAACGTTAGCCGCCCGAACTTAAACGAATCCTCAACAGGCTGGACTGGAGGGCATTCCAGTCGGCGTTAACCGCACTAATTAACTCTATACGGCTGTCAGGCGGCGCCACATTTTGCGTTTCAATAAAGAAATCCTCGCCCTGACGGTTGATCCGCACCAGCCCGTCCGGCGTGCGCATGATCCCTTTTACGCGATCGACGGGAGCCAGCCGAGCCCACTCCAGGATCCCGATGGTGTCGAAAACGGTTTCAGCATCAAAAATCCATCCGCAGGCCTGATATCCCTGACCGCTGTTCAGGTTACGACGCCAGCGCTGGTGTTCTGGCAGGCTGAGGGCAGCTAAACCCTGTTTCACCGGATGGCGATGAGCATGTTCCGCACTGGCCGGAAGTTCAGCCAGGTTCAGACGAGGAAGGTCAAGCAGGGCGCTATCAATATTCCCTTGGGTAGTCTCCACCCGCGTGCGATTGCCGCCGAAATGTTGCCACCACGCGTCCAGCGCGGCCTGGCTTTCAGCCGTGGCGCGATCTGCTTTATTCGCGACAATAACGTCAGCCGAGGCGAGCTGATCGCGGAAGTTCTCATTGGCCACCGCCTTGTCATCCAGAAGCTGACGCGGATCGAGCAGGCACAGGGTGGCGCGCAGATCGATCCACGGCTCGTAAACCGGGGCGGTCAGTAAATCGAGGATCTGCTTCGGGTGACCCAGCCCGGTGGGTTCAATCAGCAGGCGGTCAGGTTTGCCCTGACGCAGCAGGGTATTGAGCCCGACCTGCATCGGCAGGCCATTGACGCAGCACATGCATCCGCCGGGGATCTCTTTAATCATCGCGCCGCTGGATGACAGCAACGCGCCGTCAATGCCCACCTCGCCAAATTCATTGACCAGCACGGCCCATTTCTCGGCCGGATCTTTATTTGCCAGCAGGTGGAGAATTGAGGTGGTTTTACCGCTGCCGAGAAAACCGGTGATGAGGTTGGTTTTGGTCACGTGCGCTCCAGATGAGAATGGTGATGCTATAACACTGTTCTCTCTATCCTGGCGAAAAACGTGACCTGTGAGAAGGGGAAGGGCGAACGGAGGCCGCATCCGTTCGCGTTAAGCGCAATAATCGTTAAACATTTAACGTTTCGATAACAGCCTGACGCGCGCCGTGGCGGGTGATGCGCTGGTATGCCTGGCTGACAGCCTCCACAAACGCGCTGTTTTGCGCGAGATCGTGACCAAAGACCTCGCTCAGCCCCAGCAGGGCGTTAACGCGCTCGGCGTCGCTGCTGGCATTGACCATCGTGCGAATTTTATCGCTGAGGGGATCGCGAACATCAATCGCGTTGCCACGGTCGTCGGTGCCGCTGACGTAGCGTATCCAGCCGGCCACGCCCAGGGCCAGCAGCGGCCACGGTGTTTTTCGCTCAAGATGAACGCGGATCCCGTCCAGCATTCTTTGCGGAAGCTTCTGGCTACCGTCCATCGCGATTTGCCAGGTCCGATGCTGAAGTGCCGGGTTGGCAAAGCGCTCCAGCAGGCTATCGGCGTAGGCGGTGAGGTCGACATCCTTAATGCGTAATGTGGGTGCCTGCTCGTCCAGCATCAGCCGACGGGCGGCTTCGCGGAACGCAGCGTCCTCCATGCATTCATTAATATGGGCGTAGCCCGCGAGGTATCCCAGATACGCCAGGAAAGAGTGGCTGCCGTTAAGCATGCGTAATTTCATCTGCTCCCAGGGCAGAACATCCTGCACCATCTGAACGCCCGCGACCTCCCACTCCGGACGGCCGGCGACAAAATTATCTTCCACCACCCACTGAATAAACGGCTCACAGCTGATGGCGCACGGATCTTCAACGCCGAGCGCGTCGGTGATTTCCGCCAGTGAGGCGTCCGTCGCGGCGGGAACAATCCTGTCGACCATCGTCCCCGGGAAGCTTACGTGGCTATCTATCCATTCACATAGCGCCGCGGAACGCTTTTGCGCCATGCCCAGCACCGCGTTTTTTACCACGTGTCCGTTATCAGGGATATTGTCACATGAAAGCACGGTAAACGCAGGCAAGCCGCGCTCGCGGCGGCGGTGAAGCGCTTCGACCAGGATCCCGGGGGCGGAATGCGGCGCTGAGGGGTTCTCAAGATCGTGGATTATCCGGGCGTTGTGCAGATCGAGTTTTCCGGTGGCGGGATCGATGCAGTAGCCTTTCTCCGTGATGGTGAGCGACACAATAGCGACCTGCGGCTCGCAAAATTTCTCAATAATGGCAGGCAGGGAGTCCAGCTTTGCATTCAGGCATTCATGGACGGCGCCGACGATAATCGCCTCATTGCCTTCTGCACCTTTCTCCAGCACGGTGAACAGGTGGTCCTGCGCGCGCAGCTGGCTCATCAGCACGTCGCCGCTGAAGAGGCTAATCTCACAAATACCCCAGTCGCCGCCTTTTTCATTCAGCACCCGATTTGTTAACAATGCCTGGTGCGCACGGTGGAACGCGCCAAAGCCAAAATGGACGATGCGGGAGCGTAATTGCGCGCGATCGTAGCGAGGTTGCTGAATATGGGCTGGAAGGGCGGTGGAGGCAATTGTCTTCATGAGATACACACCTGATTAACCATTAATTAACAATGCCAGTGTAAAGTTATATGACAGCAAATAAAATTGGTGAGCCGTAAATATCCCCGTTCTGTGAGTTTGATCAATCAATGTGTGGCGGTATGTTGACCCTTAGCGGCAAACATGTATGGTAGTCGTCATTGCAGTAACACATATTGGTATAACAACTTAAGAGGGTGAGGCAATGGAACAAACCTGGCGTTGGTACGGGCCGAACGATCCGGTTTCTCTTGATGATGTGCGCCAGGCTGGCGCAACGGGTGTCGTCACGGCGCTGCATCATATTCCAAACGGTCAGGTATGGCCGGTTGAGGAAATTCAACAGCGTCAGGCGCTGCTGGCGGAGAAGGGGTTAACCTGGTCTGTGGTGGAAAGCATCCCGGTTCACGAAGACATCAAAACCCATTCAGGGGAGTACCAGACCTGGATTGCTAACTATCAGCAGAGCATTCGCAACCTGGCGACCTGCGGCATTGATACGGTCTGCTATAACTTTATGCCCATCCTCGACTGGACGCGTACCGATCTTGAATACCAGATGCCGGACGGTTCGAAAGCGCTGCGTTTCGACCAGATTGCCTTTGCGGCATTCGAACTGCACATTCTGAAACGCCCAGGCGCCGAAGCGGATTACACCGCGGAAGAGCAGCAGCAGGCGCTCGAATGGTTCAATGCAGCCAGTGACGCGGACATCGAAAAGCTGACCCGCAACATCATTGCTGGCCTGCCGGGGGCTGAAGAGGGGTATACCCTGGATCAGTTCCGCGCGCGCCTGGCGGAATACGGCGATATTGATAAGCACCAGCTGCGTGAAAACATGGCGCACTTCCTGCGCGCTATCGTGCCGGTTGCAGAAGAGGTCGGGGTACGCCTCGCCGTGCATCCGGACGATCCACCGCGTCCTATCCTCGGCCTGCCGCGTATCGTTTCCACCCTTGAAGATATGCAGTGGCTGAAAGAGACGGTAAACAGCATCTATAACGGCTTTACCATGTGTACCGGCTCCTACGGCGTGCGTGCGGATAACGACCTGGTGCGGATGATTGAAACCTTCGGCGATCGTATCCACTTCACGCATCTGCGCGCGACCTGCCGCGAAGAGAATCCAAAAACCTTCCACGAGGCGGCGCATCTGGGCGGCGATGTGAATATGGTAGCGGTGGTAGACGCCATTCTGGCGGAAGAGGCGCGTCGCAAGCAGGCGGGCGATGTGCGTCCTATTCCGTTCCGTCCGGATCACGGCCACCAGATGCTGGACGATCTGCGTAAGAAAACCAACCCGGGCTATTCGGCGATTGGTCGTCTTAAAGGGATGGCGGAAGTGCGCGGCGTTGAGCTGGCGCTGAAGATGACGAAGTATCCGGAGCTTCTGTAACCGGAATTGCCGGGTGGCGGCTTCGCCTTACCCGGCCTACAAAAACACAAAAACCGGCTTCAGGGCCGGTTTTTCGTAGGCCCGGTAAGCGTAGCGCCACCGGGCAAATGCCGCAATCAGTCAGCGCGACCCATATAGCGTTTTTCTTCGATATGGATACGGATTTTCTCGCCAGCGGAGAGGTATTCCGGCACCTGCACAACCAGGCCGGTCGTCAGGGTAGCCGGTTTGTTGCGGGCACTTGCTGATGCGCCCTTGATACCTGGTGCGGTTTCAACGATTTCCAGATCGACGGTCTGCGGCAGCTCCAGCGCCAGCAGCACGCCGTCCCAGGTCAGGACCTGCATGTCAGGCATGCCGCCTTCAGGGATGAACAGCAGCTCTTCTTCAATCTGATCTTTGGTGAAGATGTACGGGGTGTAATCTTCTTTGTCCATGAACACGTATTCGTTGCCGTCGATGTAGGAGAAATCAACGTAGCGACGAGTCAGGGTCACGGTATCGACGATATCGTCACCTTTAAAGCGCTCTTCCACCTTCAGGCCGGTACGCACATCGGCGAAACGCATTTTGTACAGCGTTGCTGCACCACGGGCGCTCGGGGCCTGAATGTCGATATCTTTCACAATCAGCAGTTTGCCGTTGTAATTCAGCACCATACCTTTCTTAATTTCGTTCGCTCTTGGCATTGCAGTAATCCTGTTTACGGGAGGTAAAAAATATCGCGCCAAATTACTCGCGCGCGGCCTTTCAGGCAAGAGGAATTCGTGGCTTTTGCTATCAATACGCAAAAGGTGTTACTGTGCGCGCGATGCCCGACTGCGCGGGCGATCGTCAGCGAAAGAGAGCATTTATGGATTGCCGTCCCGATTGTGGCGCGTGCTGTACTGCACCGTCCATTTCAAGCCCCATTCCAGGAATGCCGGAGGGTAAGCCTGCCAATACCCGCTGCGTCCAGCTCTCGGAAACGAATTTGTGCATGATTTTTGGCTCACCGCTGCGCCCGAAAGTCTGCTCCGGGCTTCAGCCCACTGCCGAAATGTGTGGCAGCACGCGAGGGCAGGCGATGACGTACCTTCTTGAGCTGGAAGCGCTCACCGCGCCTTAAACGTCTTTAATCCTCGCCAGGCAGCCGATCGTCAGCGTACACATCACCAGCGCAATCCAGAACACCGTGTGATAGTTCCAGATTTCGGCCACAACACCGGCCATTGAGCCCGCGATAATCCAGCCCACGCGGGTGGTATTAGTATAAAGGGTGGTGGCAGAGCCTGCCTGACCCGGCATCAGATCCTGGAAGTAGAGCATGCCTATCCCGGCGAGAATGCCAATATAGATGGCGTTCAGCAGCTGTAAAGCCAGCAACAGCCCCGGCGTATGTACCGTCAGCATACCGATATAGAACAGCAGACCGGCGATGGCGGCGATGCGCATTAAAAAACGCTTTCCGAAGCGCTTTGCGTAATAGCCCGCTATGAGCATCGTCGGGATCTCAAGCCCGGCCGCGGTGCCCATCATGATGCCCGCCAGCTTCTCCGACAGGTGCAGTTCATCAATAATAAACAGCGGCATATTGATGATATACAGGCTGTTGGTACCCCACATCAGCGTACAGATAACAAACAGGAGTAGGGCATCGCGGCGGTTGCGGCGCGGCGCTTCCAGCACGCCCGTTGTCACTTTTGGCTCTTTGCGCATGGACGGCAGGAAGAACCACACCAGCGCGCCGCACGCCACAAACGCAACGGCCGCACTCAGGTACATCACCGTAAAGCCAAAACCCATCGCCAGCGCGTAGGCCAGCGGCGGGCCAATCACCCACGCCAGTGACACCTGAGCACGCAGGACAGAGCTGAACATCACCGCTTCACGTCCGGTATGGTCCGCGTGTTCGCGGGCAAGGGCAAACAGCTGGGGGTTCGCCGTTGAGCCAAAGCTGCTCAGGAATACCCCGACGAAGAGCAGAATGAAATAGTTGCGGTTCCAGGCAAACAGAACGCAGGCCATGACCCCCAGCAGACAGCAGAAAACGATCAGGCTTTTACGATCGCCTTTTCTGTCGGATCGCCCCGCCAGAAACTGGCTGACCAGGATGCCGATGATGGCGCTTCCGGTAAAAAAGAAGCCGACCATTGCCGGGCGGACGTGAACCTCGTTTGTCAGGAATAAGCTCAATGTTGGCGTCTGTAACGCACCGGCAATGCCCGTGAAGAAGGCAACAACCAGGAATGCCGCTGAGGTCAAATCAAAGGGCTTCGGCGAGACGGCCGCAGGGGTGTTATGCATGTTTTATAATTAGCGAGTAGCAGAGAGGGGCGGAGTTTACGCCGTCAGCTAAAAAATAAACAGTGGGTGCGGTCAATGATGCCACGAAAAATCAAAATGGCATTTCAACTTACATCATACCCAGCTGACCTTAGCTGAAACTGTCTTGCTGAACTTCAGCAAAATTCAGCTGAACGAAGAAGAAATGTGCTGTATCTCTAAATTCTGAGATCGGAAATACGAGTTTACTTGCAAGACATTGCAGAAAGCGCAAGACTTTTTGAAACGTTTCAGCGCTATCTTGTTTTAACAAACGGAGCAGGCTAGCGCATTTTTTCTCATTAAAGCTGAAACGATTCAAGTTCAGCAGGAGTGGAGAACCATGTTCCAGTTATCTGTTCAGGATATCCACCCGGGCGCTCAGGCCGGGGATAAAGAAGAGGCTATTCGCCAGGTTGCCGCTGCGCTCGTGCAGGCGGGTAACGTCGCGGACGGCTATGTCAACGGCATGCTGGCCCGCGAGCAGCAGACCTCAACCTTCCTCGGCAATGGCATTGCCATTCCGCACGGCACAACCGACACCCGCGATCAGGTGTTGAAAACCGGCGTTCAGGTTTATCAGTTCCCGCAGGGCGTGCTCTGGGGCGACGGTCAGGTGGCCTACGTGGCTATCGGTATCGCGGCCAGCAGCGATGAACACTTAGGCCTGCTGCGTCAGCTGACGCATGTCCTGAGCGATGACGATGTGGCTGAACAGCTTAAGTCAGCCACCACAGCTGAAGAGCTGCGCGCCCTGCTGATGGGCGAAAAACAGAGCGAAGCGCTGAAACTGGATAATGAAACGCTGACGCTGGATGTGGCTGCCTCCGATCTGGTGACGCTGCAGGCGCTGAACGCGGGCCGTCTGAAAGAAGCCGGCGCGGCGGATGCCACGTTTGTGACGCGCGTGATTAACGATAAGCCGTTGAATCTGGGTCAGGGTATCTGGCTGAACGACAGTGCTGAAGGCAACCTGCGCAGCGCTATCGCCGTGAGCCGCGCGGCCAATGCGTTTGACGTGGAAGGCGAGCGCGCGGCCATGCTGGTGACCGTGGCGATGAATGACGATCAGCCGGTTTCCGTGCTGAAGCGTCTGGGCGATCTGCTGCTGAACAACAAAGCTGAAAAACTGCTGAACGCTGATGCCCCCACCGTGCTGGCACTGCTGACCAGTGATGATGCGCCGACTGAAGACGTGCAGACCGCTGAGTTCGTGGTACGTAACGAGCACGGCCTGCATGCCCGTCCGGGCACCATGCTGGTGAATACCATTAAACAATTCGAGAGTGAGATCACCGTGGCGAATCTTGATGGCACGGGCAAACCGGCCAACGGCCGTAGTCTGATGAAAGTTGTCGCGCTGGGCGTGAAGAAAGGCCACCGTCTGCGTTTCACCGCGCAGGGTGCCGATGCTGAACAGGCGCTGAAAGCGATTGGCGACGCCATCGCGGCGGGTCTGGGGGAGGGCGCATAATGAGCAGACGTGTTGCGACTATTACGCTGAACCCGGCTTATGACCTGGTAGGATTTTGCCCGGAAATTGAGCGCGGCGAAGTCAACCTCGTGCGTACCACTGGCCTGCATGCTGCGGGTAAAGGAATTAACGTCGCGAAAGTGCTCAAGGATCTCGGTATCGACGTCACCGTGGGTGGATTCCTCGGTAAAGATAACCAGGATGGTTTTCAGCAGCTGTTCAGCGAGCTGGGTATTGCCAACCGTTTTCAGATTGTTCAGGGCCGTACCCGCATCAACGTTAAGCTGACGGAGAAAGACGGTGAAGTGACCGATCTAAACTTCTCTGGCTTCGAAGTGACGCCGTCAGACTGGGAGCGTTTTGTTAACGACTCTCTGACCTGGCTCGGTCAGTTTGACATGGTCTGCGTCAGCGGCAGCCTGCCGTCCGGCGTCAGCCCGGAAGCGTTTACCGACTGGATGACGCGCCTGCGCAGCCAGTGCCCGTGCATCATTTTTGACAGCAGCCGCGACGCGCTGGTTGCCGGTCTGAAAGCCTCGCCGTGGCTGGTGAAGCCGAATCGCCGCGAGCTGGAGATCTGGGCGGGTCGTAAGCTGCCAGAATTAAAAGATGTGATTGACGCTGCCCATGCGCTGCGCGAGCAGGGTATCGCTCACGTGGTGATCTCTCTTGGTGCAGAAGGCGCGCTGTGGGTTAACGCGTCTGGTGAATGGATCGCCAAACCGCCGTCAATGGAAGTTGTCAGCACCGTTGGCGCAGGGGATTCCATGGTTGGCGGCCTGATTTATGGCCTGCTGATGCGTGAATCCAGTGAACATACTTTACGTCTTGCCACCGCCGTTGCTGCCCTGGCCGTAAGCCAGAGCAATGTCGGCATTACCGATCGTACCCAGTTAGCCGCGATGATGGCGCGCGTTGACTTAAAACCTTTTAACTAACAGCAGGAGAGGAATAATGAAAACGCTGCTGATCATTGACTCCGGTCTCGGACAGGCTCGCGCCTATATGGCGAAGACCTTGCTGGGCGCGGCGGCACAAAAAGCACATCTGGACATTATCGATAATCCAGGCGATGCAGAACTGGCCATTGTACTGGGCGACAAAATCCCGGCTGACAGTGCGCTGAACGGCAAAAAAGTGTGGCTGGGCGATATTAATCGCGCGGTGGCACATCCGGAACTGTTCCTGAGCGAAGCGAAAGGTCACGCGTCTGTCTACAGCGCGCCTGTCGCGACGGCACCGGCTGCGGCCACGGGCCCGAAACGCATTGTTGCGGTGACGGCCTGCCCGACGGGCGTGGCTCACACCTTTATGGCAGCTGAAGCCATTGAAACCGAAGCGAAAAAACGCGGCTGGTGGGTAAAAGTTGAAACGCGTGGCTCCGTCGGTGCCGGCAACGCTATCACCCCAGAAGAAGTGGCTGAGGCCGATCTGGTGATCGTGGCGGCGGATATCGAAGTGGACCTGGCGAAATTTGCCGGTAAGCCAATGTACCGTACGTCTACCGGCCTGGCGCTGAAAAAGACCGCGCAGGAATTTGATAAAGCGCTGGTGGAAGCGAAGCCGTATCAGGCAACCGGCGCGCGTCAAACCGCGACGGAAGGTAAGAAAGAGTCTGCAGGCGCATATCGTCATCTGTTGACCGGTGTGTCTTACATGCTGCCGATGGTGGTTGCGGGCGGTCTGTGTATTGCCCTCTCGTTCGCATTTGGTATTACCGCGTTTAAAGAGCAAGGGACGCTGGCGGCGGCGCTGATGCAGATCGGCGGTGGCTCAGCCTTCGCTCTGATGGTGCCGGTACTGGCGGGCTTTATTGCCTTCTCCATCGCTGACCGTCCTGGCCTGACGCCGGGCCTTATCGGCGGTATGCTGGCCGTAAGCACCGGTTCTGGCTTTATCGGCGGGATTATCGCGGGCTTCCTGGCCGGTTACGTCGCGAAGCTCATCAGCTCGAAGCTCAAGCTGCCGCAGAGTATGGAAGCGCTGAAACCGATTCTGATCATCCCGCTGATTTCCAGCCTGGTGGTCGGTCTGGCGATGATTTACCTGATTGGTAAGCCGGTTGCGAGCATCCTGGCGGGTCTGACCCACTGGCTGCAAACCATGGGTACCGCGAACGCGGTTCTGCTGGGTGCAATCCTCGGTGGCATGATGTGTACCGACATGGGTGGTCCGGTGAACAAAGCGGCGTACGCCTTTGGTGTTGGCCTGCTGAGTACCCAGACCTACGCACCAATGGCAGCCATCATGGCGGCAGGCATGGTGCCTCCTCTGGCGCTCGGCCTGGCGACGATTATTGCCCGTCGTAAGTTCGATAAAGCACAGCAGGAAGGCGGCAAAGCGGCGCTGGTTCTGGGCTTGTGCTTCATTACCGAAGGCGCGATTCCGTTCGCAGCACGTGACCCAATGCGCGTTCTGCCGTGCTGTATCGCGGGTGGTGCGGTAACGGGTGCAATCTCCATGGCGATTGGCGCGAAGCTGATGGCACCGCACGGCGGTCTGTTTGTGCTGCTGATCCCAGGCGCCATCACCCCGGTCCTGGGCTATCTGCTGGCCATCGTTGCCGGTACGCTGGTGGCGGGTCTCTCTTACGCGGTGCTGAAACGTCCGGAAGCGGAAGTTGTGGCAAAAGCAGCGTAAGCGATAAACAACAAAAAAGCCGGGTAGCATTACGCACCCGGCTTTTTTTATGCCGCCTGTTCAGCGGGTTGCTGTGCCTTCAGCCAGGCAATCTCTTCTGCCCAGATGTCCGGATTAATGGTTTCCAGCACCATCGGAATACCGTCGAAGCGGGCGTCCTGCATAATGAAGCGGAACGCATCGTGGCCGATGTTGCCTTCGCCCAGGCTGTGGTGGCGGTCAACGCGGCTGCCGAACGCACTTTTTGCATCGTTCAGGTGCATGCCGCGCAGGTACTTAAAGCCCACAATGCGCTCGAACTCATCAAACGTGTTTTTCGTTGCCTCGGTGGTGCGCAGGTCATAACCGGCGGCAAACGCGTGGCAGGTATCAATGCACACGCCAACGCGGGATTTATCCTCCACGCCGTCGATAATCGCCGCCAGATGTTCGAACCTAAAGCCGAGGTTGCTGCCCTGACCGGCGGTATTCTCAATCACCGCGGTGACGCCTTTGGTCTTGTCCAGCGTGATGTTAATGGACTCGGCAATACGCGCCAGGCAGGCATCTTCATCGATTTGCATCAGATGGCTACCCGGATGGAAGTTCAGCAGCGTCAGCCCCAGCTGTTCGCAGCGCTGTACTTCATCAAGAAACGCCTCGCGGGATTTTTCCAGCGCCTCTTCAACCGGGTGACCGAGGTTGATCAGGTAGCTGTCGTGGGGAAGGATTTGGCCTGGCCCGTAGTGATACTTCTCACAGGCAGCCTTGAAATCATCAATCACTTCAGCGGTGAGCGCTGCGGCGCGCCACTGGCGCTGGTTTTTGGTGAACAGGGCGAAAGCGGTCGCCTCGATTTCGGCGGCGCGAATGGCGGCATTCGCAAGGCCACCTGCAGCGCTGACGTGCGCTCCAACATATTTCATAAAAAAACTCCTGCTAACCCGAAACGCTTATGATAGCGGGTTAGCAGGAGAAGGACGAGATGGTTTATGCCATCAGGCTGTGCACCGCGAGGTTAATCGCACCGCCGCCGACAATCAGCCAGATGAAGAGCACCAGCGCCATCAGCAGCGGTTTGGCACCGGCTTTTTTCAGCGCGCTAACGTGTGTGGTGACCCCCAGTGCCGCCATGGCCATCGCCAGCAGCACGGTATCCAGCATCACCAGCATATCGACAACGGCTTTCGGCAGCAGGTGGAAGGAGTTGAAAATTGCCACCACGATAAACAGGATCGCAAACCACGGAATGGTGATTTTGCTTTTCTCGCTGTCGCCTGCCGGTGCCAGCTGCTTAACCCGCGCGGCGAGGAAAATCAGGAACGGTGCCAGCATCATCACGCGCAGCATTTTGGCAATCACCGCCGCGTTTTCAGCTTCCGGGTTAATGGCATGTCCTGCCGCCACCACCTGAGCCACTTCGTGCATGGTCGAACCGATGTAGATGCCGTAGGTTTCCGGGCTAAACCAGTGCGCCACCAGCGGATACATTGCCGGGTAGAGGAAGATCGCCAGCGTACCGAAGATCACCACCGTTGCCACCGCCACGGTCACCTTGCTGGCTTCGGCTTTTACGACGGGCTCTGTTGCCAGCACCGCCGCGGCCCCACAGATACTGCTCCCGGCACCGATCAGCCAGCTGGTTTGCTTATCCAGGCCAAAGACTTTCTGGCCGATAAAGCAGGCCAGCAAAAAGGTGCTGGTCAGGGTCAGGACGTCGATGGCAATTCCGCTCACGCCCACGTCCGCAATCTGCGAAAAGGTGAGACGGAAGCCGTAAAGGATGATCCCGAGACGCAGCAGGTGCTGTTTGGCAAAGATCACGCCGCCGTCGCAGGATTTCCAGATATGTGGGTAAACGGTATTTCCCACGACCATGCCCAGCAAAATGGCCAGCGTCAACGCGCTAAAACCCGCGCCTGCGATAGCCGGGATGCTGCCGCCCCATAATGCTACGGCGGTCACTGCTGCGCTAAGCGCGAGGCCCGGCACGAAGTGCCACACTGTACGATGATGTTGTAAGGTGATTTCTGACATAACCTTCTCCTTTGTCTGGCTAAAGGTTACGGCGCTCTGGCTTAAAAATAAAATTGATTATATACTTATAATCAATCTATATAAGTGGTAAGCAACCATGCACATTACATTGCGTCAGCTGGAAGTGTTTGCCGAGGTGCTGAAAAGCGGCTCGACGACCCAGGCGTCACAAATGCTGGCGCTCTCGCAGTCTGCGGTCAGCGCGGCGCTGACCGATCTTGAAGGACAGCTGGGCGTTCAGCTTTTCGACAGGGTAGGGAAGCGTCTGGTGGTCAACGAGCACGGTCGTCTTCTTTATCCACGCGCGCTGGCGCTGCTGGAGCAGGCTATCGAAATCGAACAGCTGTTCCGCGAAGACAACGGCGCGATCCGCGTCTATGCCAGCAGCACCATTGGGAACTACATTCTGCCGGAAGTGATTGCCCGCTACCGCCGGGATTTCCCGACCCTGCCGCTGGAGATGAGCGTGGGCAATAGCCAGGACGTTATCAACGCGGTGATCGATTTCCGCGTGGATATCGGCCTGATTGAAGGGCCGTGCCACAACGTGGATATCATTGCCGAGCCCTGGCTGGAAGATGAGCTGGTGGTGTTTGCGTCCCCAGCCTCGTCGTTATTGCAGGGCGAGGTGACGCTGGAGCGCCTGGCACAGGCGCAGTGGATCCTGCGCGAACAGGGCTCCGGCACGCGTGAAATTGTCGATTATCTGCTGCTTTCCCATCTGCCGCATTTCCAGTTAGGGATGGAGCTGGGGAACTCTGAGGCCATCAAGCACGCGGTGCGTCATGGCCTGGGGATCAGCTGTCTTTCCCGGCGCGTCATTGCCGAACAGCTTGAGACGGGGTCGCTGGTTGAAATCCCGGTTCCATTGCCGAAGCTGGTGCGCACGCTATGGTGCATCCATCACCGCCAGAAACACCTTTCCAGCTCTCTGCAGCGTTTTCTGCGCTACTGCGCCATTTAACGTTCCCCGGTGGCGCTTCGCTTACCGGGGCTACGCGCGCCTGTCACCCCACATTTTTATGCTTTACTTATAATCCTGGCCGAGTCATGAAGCTCTCTTATAACTGAGTATTTCTGCCGGAAGGAACGCGGATCGTCTGCTACAATCGCGCCTCATTTATTAAATGGACAGCATTTTCATATGGTTTCAGAAATTAAAACCACAGAAGCGCCCACGCTACGTCGTGAACTCAAGGCGCGTCACCTGACGATGATCGCCATTGGCGGCTCAATCGGTACAGGTCTTTTCGTTGCCTCTGGCGCAACGATTTCGGCAGCAGGCCCGGGTGGGGCGCTCTTCTCTTATATCCTGATTGGCCTGATGGTGTACTTCCTGATGACCAGTCTCGGCGAACTGGCCGCGTACATGCCGGTATCCGGTTCGTTCTCGACCTACGGTCAAAAATACGTTGAAGAAGGCTTTGGCTTCGCGCTGGGCTGGAACTACTGGTACAACTGGGCGGTCACTATCGCCGTTGACCTTGTCGCCGCACAGCTGGTGATGAACTGGTGGTTCCCCGATACGCCGGGCTGGATCTGGAGCGCCCTGTTCCTGGCCGTCATCTTCCTGCTGAACTACATCTCCGTGCGCGGTTTCGGCGAAGCGGAATACTGGTTCTCTTTGATCAAAGTGGCAACCGTCATCATCTTTATCGTCGTCGGTGTGGCGATGATCGTTGGTATTTTCAAAGGCGCTGAACCTGTGGGCTGGAGTAACTGGACGATAGGCGATGCGCCGTTTGCCGGTGGACTGTCGGCGATGATTGGCGTGGCGATGATTGTCGGCTTCTCCTTCCAGGGGACCGAGCTGATTGGTATCGCCGCCGGTGAGTCAGAGAACCCGGAGAAGAATATTCCACGCGCGGTTCGTCAGGTCTTCTGGCGTATCCTGCTGTTCTATGTGTTCGCGATCCTGATTATCAGCCTGATCATCCCGTACACCGATCCAAGCCTGCTGCGTAATGACGTAAAAGATATTAGCGTCAGCCCGTTCACGCTGGTCTTCCAGCACGCCGGTCTGCTTTCAGCCGCGGCAGTGATGAACGCCGTTATCCTGACGGCCGTGCTTTCAGCCGGTAACTCCGGGATGTACGCATCCACCCGTATGCTCTACACGCTGGCATGCGACGGTAAAGCACCGCGTATCTTCGCGAAGCTGTCCCGCGGTGGCGTGCCGCGTAACGCGCTGTACGCTACGACGGTGATTGCCGGTCTGTGCTTCCTGACCTCCATGTTTGGTAACCAGACGGTGTACCTGTGGCTGCTCAACACGTCCGGGATGACGGGCTTTATTGCCTGGCTGGGGATTGCCATTAGCCACTACCGTTTCCGCCGTGGCTTCGTCAAGCAGGGGCACGATATTAACTCGCTGCCGTATCGCTCCGGCTTCTTCCCGCTGGGTCCCATTTTCGCCTTCATTCTGTGCCTGATCATTACGCTTGGACAGAACTATGAAGCGTTCCTGGCGGACACCATTGACTGGGGTGCCGTCACGGCGACCTACATTGGTATTCCGCTGTTCCTCGTCATCTGGTTTGGCTACAAGCTGACGAAAGGAACAAAATTCGTTCGCTACAGTGAAATGGAATTCCCGGAACGATTTAAACAATAACCGCACTTCCTCTCTTTTAACCCGCTCATTCGAGCGGGTTTTTTTATTCCCGCAGGCTGAAACAAAGATATATTTCTTAACAATTTAATTGATAATAATTATCGTTTGCTTTATCGTTATCAAAAATAAGCGTGTCACCGACCCACCGCAGACGTGGGCGGCAGGGAAGACGCTGTGAGCAATGATGATTTGATTTAGTTGTATTTACCTCATGGAGATATGGAATGTTTAGGTTGAATCCCTTCGTCAGGGGAGGACTTTGTGCGTCCGCAATGTCCCTGGCCCTGCCTGTTATCGCAGCGGAATCCGGCGACACAATGGTTGTAACGGCCTCCGCGACCGAGCAAAACCTGAAAGACGCACCGGCAAGCATCAGCGTGATTACCCAGGAAGATTTGCAGCGCAAACCCGTTCAGAATCTGAAAGATGTGTTACGGGAGGTGCCGGGCGTTCAGCTCACGAGCGAAGGGGACAACCGTAAAGGGGTAAGTATTCGTGGACTGGACAGCAGCTATACGCTGATCCTGGTCGACGGCAAGCGCGTTAACTCGCGTAACGCAGTATTCCGCCATAATGATTTCGACCTCAACTGGGTGCCGGTTGACGCCATCGAACGCATCGAAGTGGTGCGCGGACCGATGTCTTCTCTGTACGGTTCCGATGCGCTGGGCGGCGTGGTGAACATTATCACCAAAAAAATCGGCCAGAAATGGACGGGCACCCTGAGCGCCGATTCCACGGTTCAGGAACACCGCGACCGTGGAGACACGTATAACGGCCAGTTCTATACCAGCGGTCCGCTGGTGGACGGCCTGCTGGGGCTGAAAGCCTACGGTAGCCTCGCGAAGCGTGAGAAAGACGGCCAGCAGAAATCCTCTACCACGGCGAGCGGTGAAACGCCGCGTATTGAAGGCTTCACCAGCCGCGATGCGAATGTGGAGTTCGCCTGGACTCCGTCTGAAAATCACGACTTTACGGCGGGCTACGGTTTCGACCGTCAGGATCGCGACTCGGATTCCCTCGACAAAAACCGCCTTGAGCGTCAGAACTACTCTCTCAGCCACAACGGTCGTTGGGGCGTCGGCAACAGCGAGCTGAAGGTTTACGGCGAAAAGGTGGATAACAAAAACCCGGGCAACAGCAATCCGATTACCTCCGAGAGCAACGCGGTGGACGGAAAATACGTGCTGCCGCTGGGCGAAATCAACCAGCTGCTGACCTTCGGCGGCGAATGGCGTCACGATAAGCTGAAAGATCCGGTCAACCTGACGGGCGGTTCCAGCAGCAGCACGTCGACAAGCCAGTATGCCCTGTTCCTTGAAGATGAGTGGCGTATCTTTGAACCTCTGGCGCTGACCACCGGCATCCGTATGGACGATCATGATACCTACGGCGATCACTGGAGTCCGCGAGCCTATCTGGTCTACAGCGCGACCGATACCGTAACGGTGAAAGGGGGCTGGGCCACCGCGTTTAAAGCGCCGTCGCTGCTGCAGCTGAGCCCGGACTGGGTTACCGGCTCGTGTCGCGGTGCCTGTGAGATTGTCGGTAACCCGGATCTGAAACCGGAAACCAGCGAGAGCTTCGAATTCGGTCTCTACTACAGCGGGGAAGAGGGCTGGTTAGAGGGCGTGCAGGCCAGCGTCACCACCTTCCAGAATAATGTGGATGACCGCATCAGCATCAGCCGTACGGCCAATGCGAAACAGGCCCAGGGCTACCCTAACTACGTTGGACTGAATGCGGACGGTGAACCGATTTTCCGCTACTACAACGTTAACAAGGCGCGCATCCGCGGGGTGGAGACCGAGCTGAAAGTCCCGCTGGCGGACGACTGGAAGGTGACGCTGAACTATACCTATAACGACGGTCGTGACATCAGCAACGGCGGCAACAAACCGCTGTCCGATCTGCCGTTCCATACCGCCAACGGAACCGTTGACTGGAAGGCAACGCAGGATTGGTCGTTCTATGTTCAGGGCAACTACACCGGTGAGAAACGCGCGCTGACCAGCAGTGAACCAACGCCGGGTGGCTACGTGATCTGGAATACCGGTGCGGCATGGCAGGTAACGAAAGCCGTTAAGCTGCGCGCGGGCGTGCAGAACCTGCTGGATAAAGATCTCAGCCGTGACGATTACAGCTACACGGAAGATGGCCGTCGTTACTTTGTCGGTGTGGATTATAAGTTCTGATGTAACCTTTATGCCCGGTGGCGCTTCGCTTACCGGGCCTACAAAAACCACGAATGTAGGCCGGGTAAGGCGAAGCCGCCACCCGGCAATCATCCGCACTTACCCAAACAAATGCTCCGCATGGAAGCGGAGATGATCCTCAATAAAGGACCCGATAAAGTAATAGCTGTGGTCGTATCCCGGCTGAATGCGCAGCGTCAGCGGCCAGTCCTTCTGGCGTGCCGCTTCTGCCAGCACCGCAGGCTGCAGCTGTCCGGCGAGGAACTGGTCCGCATCGCCCTGATCGATAAGCATCGGGATCGCATTTTCCGAACTGCTGGCCAGCATCAGCGCACAGCTGTCCCATTCCTGCCATTTTGCTTCATCTTCACCCAGATAGTTCGTGAAGGCTTTCTGCCCCCACGGCACCTGCGTTGGGTTCACAATTGGCGCAAATGCCGACACGCTGACGTATTTTCCCGGATTTTTTAGCGCCATGATTAGCGCCCCGTGTCCACCCATGGAGTGTCCGCTGATGGCGCAGCGATCGCTTACCGCAAACCCGGACTGAATCAGCGCGGGCAGCTCGTCGCGAATGTAATCATACATGCGGTAGTGGCGCGCCCAGGGCTGCTCGGTTGCATTCAGATAAAACCCGGCGCCTTTGCCCAGGTCGTATCCTGCATCGTCGGCCACATCATCGCCACGCGGGCTGGTATCAGGCATCACCAGCGCAATGCCCAGCTCGGCGGCAAGTCGCTGCGCGCCTGCTTTGGTGGTGAAGTTTTCGTCGTTGCAGGTCAGGCCTGACAGCCAGAACAGAACCGGTGGATTTTCCGTCGGCGGCAGGAAAATGCTGAACGTCATCGCACAGTTCAGGACGGTGGAGTCATGCCGCCAGCGCTGCTGTCGACCTTCAAAACAACGGTGCTCTTCGAGCAGTTCCATGCAGGGCTCCTTAATGAGAATGCGTATTCATAAAAACCATAATACAGCCTTTTCATTGACCTGTGAGTAACTTTCACTTTCGCCAGGCGGCGAGATGCTGCATCATAAATTTACTTTTATTTAACAATTGGAGCCGTCATGGCGCTGCGTATTGCGCTCAGTGGGTTTGTCGTTCTGGTGGTGGCGATGGGGATAGGGCGCTTTGCCTTTACGCCTCAGGTGCCGCTCATGATTGCTGCTGGGCAGCTTACGCTGACCAGCGCGGGTCTGGTCGCGGCGATGAATTATCTGGGCTATCTGGTGGGCGCATGGGATGCCATGCGCGCGCACCGCTTTGTGGAAACGCGCCTCTGGCTTGGCATCACCGGTGCGGTTGCGCTGACGCTGCTCTCCGCGGCGGCGGATAACGCCGTCGTGCACGGCCTGCTGCGCTTCGTGATTGGCTGCATGAGCGGCTGGTCGATGGTACTCATTGCCGCCTGGACCAACGAACGGCTGGGGCAGCTGGGTAAACCGGGCCTGAGCGCTGCGGTGTTTGCCGGACCGGGCGCGGGCATTGCCCTGAGCGGGCTGCTCGCCGTCTATATCCAGGCAAAATCCCTTTCGGCCGGGGCGGCATGGCAAATCTACGGCGTGCTGGCGCTGGTGCTGATTGCGCTGGTGGCGCGCTACCTTCCGCGATCCGGCCAGCTCCATCGCCCCGGCACCGCGCCGGAGCCGCTGGTGCTGACGGCGGATTTAAAGCGCCTGGTCTGGAGCTACAGCCTGGCCGGGTTTGGCTATATCCTCCCGGCGACCTTCCTGTCGCAAATGGCGGCGGTGCGTTTTCCCGGCAGCCTGTTTGCCCAGTTTGTCTGGCCGATTTTTGGCATCGCCGCCGTGGTGGGCATTGCGCTCAGTATTCTTTTACGCCACACCTCAACGGCTAACCGCAGGCTGGCTATCGTGCTGTGGTTACAGGGTGCTGGCGTGCTGGCGGCCTGGCTGCTGCCGGGGATTGGCGGTTTGCTGACGGGCGGGCTGCTGGTGGGTGGCGGCTTCTTGTGTGCCGTGCAGCTCTCTCTTTTATACGGTCGCGAGCTGGCGCCAAACCACACGCGCTATATGGCAGGCCTGCTCACCACCGGGTATGCGATTGGGCAATTGATCGGCCCGATGACCTCGGCGTTATCAACCTGGCTTACCCACCGGCTGGAGCCCGCGCTGGGGCTGGCGGGCGTTGCGCTGTTCGTCGGGGGAGCCCTGGTCTGGAATCGTCGCGCTGAAAGGCAACAGCAATTGCAATAATTATCGTCGTGAATACTGGATTATGTGCGCCGCCTCACGCACAATGAGCGCATACTTTTGCCACAACGAGGGCAAAAGACGCCACACCTGCAGGAGAACAAAATGTCATCACTCAGTAAAGAAGCTGCCCTGGTCCACGAAGCCCTGGTTGCGCGCGGTCTTGAAACGCCACTGCGTCCGCCCGTACAGGATTTGGACAATGAAACCCGCAAGCGTCTGATTGCCGGTCATATGACCGATATCATGGAGCTGCTGAATCTCGATCTGAGTGACGACAGTCTGATGGAGACGCCGCACCGCATCGCGAAAATGTACGTCGACGAAATTTTCTCCGGGCTGGACTACGCCAACTTCCCGAAAATCACCGTCATTGAAAACAAGATGAAAGTGGATGAGATGGTGACGGTACGCGATATCACGCTGACCAGCACCTGCGAACACCATTTTGTGACCATCGACGGTAAAGCGACCGTGGCGTATATCCCAAAAGATACGGTGATTGGCCTGTCGAAGATCAACCGCATCGTGCAGTTCTTTGCCCAGCGTCCGCAGGTGCAGGAGCGTCTGACGCAGCAGATCCTGACCGCGCTGCAAACGCTGCTGGGCACCAATAACGTGGCCGTCTCTATCGACGCGGTTCACTACTGCGTGAAGGCGCGCGGCGTGCGTGATGCAACCAGTGCGACCACAACAACCTCGCTGGGCGGCCTGTTTAAATCGAGCCAGAATACCCGCCAGGAGTTCCTGCGCGCGGTACGTCACCACAACTAAGTCTTACAGGGCAGGAACCATGGAGCGAAACGTCACGCTCGATTTTGTTCGCGGCGTCGCCATTCTCGGTATCCTGCTGCTTAATATCAGCGCCTTCGGTCTGCCGAAGGCGGCTTATCTCAATCCTGCCTGGTATGGCGACATCACACGCAGTGATGCCTGGACGTGGGCCGTCCTCGATCTCTTCGCGCAGGTTAAATTCCTCACCCTGTTTGCCCTGCTGTTTGGCGCAGGTTTGCAACTGCTGCTTAAACGCGGTACGCGCTGGATCCAGTCGCGCCTGACGCTACTGGTTCTCCTCGGCTTTATCCACGGCCTGTTCTTCTGGGATGGCGATATTCTTCTCGCGTATGGGTTAGTCGGGCTTATCTGCTGGCGTCTCATTCGCGATGCGCACAGCGTAAAAAGCCTGTTTAACACCGGCGCGATGCTCTACGTCATGGGGCTTGCCGTATTGCTGCTGCTGGGGATGATCTCCGGCGAGGCGACAAACCGTTCCTGGATCCCGGATGCCGCTAACCTGCAGTACGAACAGTACTGGAAGCTGAAGGGCGGTACGGAAGCGATAAGCAACCGCGCGGATATGCTGGGGGATAACCTCCTTGCGCTGGGGGCGCAATACGGCTGGCAGCTGGCGGGCATGATGCTGATGGGCGCGTCACTGATGCGCACCGGCTGGCTGAAAGGCGAATTCAGCCTGCGTCACTATCGGCGAACGGGTGCCGGGCTGGTGCTGCTCGGCGTGCTGATTAACCTCCCGGCGGTCATTACGCAGTGGCACATCCACTGGGATTACCGCTGGTGCGCATTCCTGCTCCAGGTGCCACGCGAGCTGAGCGCACCGTTCCAGACCATCGGCTACGCGGCGCTGATCTATGGCTTCTGGCCAACGCTTTCCCGCCTGTGGATCGTCAGCGCCATCGCCTGCGTGGGCCGCATGGCGTTGAGCAATTACCTCCTGCAAACACTGATATGCACCACGCTTTTCTATCGCTTTGGCCTGTTTATGAAATTCGACCGCCTCGCGCTGCTGGCGTTTGTTATCCCGGTCTGGGTGATTAACCTGGCGTTTTCTGTTCTCTGGCTACGTTACTTCCGCCAGGGACCGCTGGAGTGGGTGTGGCGTCAGTTAACCGCACATGCTTCAGGGGTATCATTGAGGAACACATCCAGATAACGATCTGGATCACAATCATTAACAAAACGGATGTAAGCGTTTTCATGAGTGTGAGCTTCTTCACGTAGTCCCCTTCCTCTCGCTGCCAAAATAGCCACCTTGCTAAACACAGGGGGTGTCTGTGAGTTGCTGCAATCCTTTGAAGGATGGTGAATATGATCACCATTCGTGACGTCGCCCGTCAGGCGGGCGTTTCCGTGGCTACCGTCTCACGCGTGCTCAACAAAAGCGCGCTGGTCAGCCCTGAAACCCGTGAAACCGTAATGAAAGCCGTGACCCAGCTCGGGTACCGGCCAAATGCCAATGCGCAGGCGCTTGCGACGCAGGTCAGCGACACCATCGGCGTGGTGGTGATGGATGTATCGGATGCCTTTTTCGGCGCGCTGGTGAAAGCGGTCGACGTGGTCGCCCAGCAGCATCAGAAATACGTCCTGATCGGCAATAGCTATCATGAGGCGGAAAAAGAGCGCCACGCCATCGAAGTGCTGATTCGCCAGCGCTGTAACGCCTTGATTGTCCACTCAAAAGCCTTGAGTGATGAAGAGCTAACCGGCTTTATGGATCAGATCCCGGGCATGGTGCTGATCAACCGCATCGTTCCCGGCTATGCCCATCGCTGCGTCGGGTTGGATAACGTCAGCGGCGCCATGATGGCCACGAAGATGCTCATCAACAACGGGCATCAGCGGATCGGTTATCTGGCCTCCAGCCATCATATTGAAGATGACGACCTGCGGCGCGAGGGGTGGCAAAACGCCCTGAAAGAGCACGGCATTACGCCGTCAGAAAGCTGGACGGGCACCGGTACGCCGGACATGCAGGGCGGTGAGGCGGCAATGGTCGAGCTGCTGGGGCGCAACCTGCAGCTTACTGCGGTGTTTGCCTATAACGACAGCATGGCGGCAGGGGCCCTGACGGCGCTGAAAGATAACGGCATTGCGGTGCCGCAGCATTTGTCACTCATTGGCTTTGATGATATTCCGATTGCCCGTTACACCGACCCGCAGCTGACCACGGTGCGCTACCCCATTGCCTCTATGGCAAAACTGGCGACTGAGCTGGCGTTACAGGGGGCGGCAGGGCTGCTGGATCCGGGCGCAACGCACTGTTTCATGCCGACTTTAGTGCGTCGTCACTCCGTCGCGGCCCGGCAAATTGTGGTTCCGATCACTAACTGATCACATCAGGTGATGTAACCGTTTTCAATCTGTGAGTAAATTCACAGTATCTTAACAAGGCGCTGACTATGATGTCAGCGTTTTAGGAGCTGAAACGCTATGTAACGGTGATTATTCACTTTCACTATAGCCAACGTGCCGCAAACAACGAATAAAACGCATTTCTGGAGCGTTACCGAACACGGAAGATAGAAATTTTATAAGTGAACTTCGGCTGTCAGTAACGTTTTATTAACACCTGCCCGCCGATCGTTATTCACAAGAACTACCCTGCATAAAAAAACCGGAGATACCATGAATAAGAAGGTGTTGACCCTGTCTGCTGTAATGGCAAGCATGCTTTTTGGTGCAGCAGCGCACGCTGCGGATACCCGTATTGGTGTGACCATCTATAAATACGACGACAACTTCATGTCTGTTGTGCGTAAAGCAATTGAGAAAGATGCGAAAGCAGCGCCAGACGTTCAGCTGCTGATGAACGACTCCCAGAACGACCAGTCCAAACAGAACGACCAGATCGACGTTCTGCTGGCGAAAGGCGTGAAAGCCCTGGCCATCAACCTGGTTGACCCGGCTGCAGCAGGCACGGTTATTGAAAAAGCGCGCGGCCAGAACGTGCCAATCGTCTTCTTCAACAAAGAACCTTCCCGTAAGGCGCTGGATAGCTATGACAAAGCGTTTTACGTCGGTACCGACTCCAAAGAGTCCGGTATTATTCAGGGCGATCTGATCGCCAAACACTGGGCGGCGAACCCGAACTGGGACCTGAACAAAGACGGTCAAATTCAGTTCGTGCTGCTGAAAGGCGAACCAGGACACCCGGATGCTGAAGCCCGTACCACTTACGTTATCAAAGAGCTGAACGACAAGGGTCTGAAAACCCAGCAGCTGGCGTTAGATACCGCGATGTGGGATACCGCTCAGGCGAAAGATAAGATGGACGCGTGGCTGTCCGGCCCTAACGCGAACAAAATCGAAGTGGTTATCGCCAACAACGATGCGATGGCAATGGGTGCGGTAGAAGCGCTGAAAGCGCACAACAAATCCTCCATTCCTGTGTTCGGTGTGGATGCGCTGCCTGAAGCACTTGCGCTGGTTAAATCTGGTGCAATGGCCGGTACCGTTCTGAACGATGCCAACAACCAGGCGAAAGCGACCTTCGATCTGGCGAAAAACCTGGCCGACGGTAAAGGTGCGGCTGATGGCACCAACTGGAAAATTGAAAACAAAATCGTTCGCGTACCTTACGTGGGCGTAGACCAGTCCAACCTGGCTGAGTTTATCGGTAAATAAGTTAGTTGTTATGTCTCCACTGGGCGCAATTCGTTGCGCCCATTTATAACGCGATATGCGAGGCCAACAAGGTATAATTATGGTCAGCACAAATACTCAGTCGTCCGGTGAATACTTGTTGGAAATGAGCGGGATCAACAAGTCCTTTCCCGGTGTTAAGGCACTCGATAATGTTAATTTAAAAGTGCGTCCTCACTCTATTCACGCCTTAATGGGTGAGAACGGTGCGGGTAAATCAACATTATTAAAATGTCTTTTTGGGATCTATCAAAAAGATTCTGGCAGCATTCTTTTTCAGGGGAAAGAGATCGATTTCCATTCAGCGAAAGAAGCACTGGAAAACGGTATCTCGATGGTTCACCAGGAATTAAACCTGGTGCTGCAGCGTTCAGTCATGGATAACATGTGGTTGGGGCGTTATCCAACCAAGGGTGTCTTTGTCGACCAGGACAAAATGTATCGCGACACCAAAGCGATTTTCGATGAGCTGGATATTGATATCGATCCGCGCGCCCGCGTGGGAACATTATCCGTCTCCCAGATGCAGATGATCGAAATCGCCAAAGCGTTCTCCTATGATGCGAAAATCGTCATCATGGACGAACCGACATCGTCATTAACGGAAAAAGAGGTTAATCACCTTTTTACCATTATTCGTAAGCTAAAAGATCGCGGCTGCGGCATTGTGTATATCTCCCACAAAATGGAAGAGATCTTCCAGCTGTGCGATGAGATCACCATCCTGCGCGACGGTCAGTGGATTGCCACGCAGCCGCTGGAAGGGCTGGACATGGACAAGATCATCGCCATGATGGTCGGCCGTTCTCTGAACCAGCGCTTCCCGGACAAAGAAAACAAGCCGGGCGAAGTGATCCTGGAAGTGCGCAATCTGACCTCGTTACGCCAGCCGTCCATCCGCGATGTCTCCTTCGACCTGCACAAGGGTGAAATCCTGGGGATTGCCGGTCTGGTCGGTGCAAAACGCACCGATATCGTGGAAACCCTGTTTGGCATCCGTGAGAAAGCGCAGGGCACCATTACGCTGCACGGAAAGAAAATTAACAACCACAACGCCAACGAAGCCATTAATAATGGTTTTGCGCTGGTGACGGAAGAGCGTCGTTCGACCGGTATTTATGCCTATCTGGATATTAACTTTAACTCGTTAATTTCTAACATTCGCAATTACAAAAACAAAGTCGGACTGCTGGATAACTCCCGCATGAAGAGCGATACCCAATGGGTCATTGACTCCATGCGCGTGAAAACGCCAGGACACCGCACCCAAATTGGTTCGCTGTCAGGCGGTAACCAGCAGAAAGTCATTATCGGACGTTGGTTATTAACCCAGCCAGAAATTCTGATGCTGGATGAACCAACCCGCGGTATTGACGTCGGCGCGAAGTTTGAAATTTATCAGCTGATTGCCGAGCTGGCGAAAAAGAATAAAGGGATCATTATTATTTCTTCCGAAATGCCGGAATTGTTAGGGATCACAGATCGTATTCTGGTTATGAGCAATGGTCTCGTTGCCGGTATTGTTGACACCAAAACGACAACGCAAAACGAAATTTTGCGTCTTGCGTCTTTGCACCTTTAAGATCAGGGGCTCCTCATGAGTGCGTTAAATAAAAAAAGTTTTCTCACTTACCTGAAAGAAGGCGGTATTTACGTTGTTCTTTTAGTACTGCTGGCTATCATTATTTTCCAGGACCCTACGTTCTTAAGCCTGCTGAACCTGAGTAACATTCTGACCCAGTCCTCCGTGCGTATTATCATTGCGCTGGGCGTGGCGGGCCTGATCGTGACTCAGGGGACGGACCTTTCTGCCGGTCGCCAGGTGGGTCTGGCGGCGGTTATCGCGGCAACCCTGCTGCAGTCGATGGAAAACGCCAACAAGGTCTTCCCGGAAATGGCCACCATGCCGATTTTCGTGGTGATCCTGATTGTCTGCGCCATCGGTGCGGTGATTGGTCTGATCAACGGTATTATCATCGCCTACCTGAACGTGACGCCGTTTATCACCACGCTGGGTACGATGATCATCGTTTACGGTATCAACTCACTGTACTACGACTTTGTCGGTGCTTCACCTATCTCGGGTTTTGACAGCGGCTTCTCGACCTTTACGCAAGGGTTTATCGCGCTGGGCAGCTTCCGCCTGTCGTATATCACCTTCTATGCGCTGATCGCGGTGGCCTTCGTCTGGATCCTGTGGAACAAAACGCGCTTTGGTAAAAACATCTTCGCAATCGGCGGTAACCCGGAAGCGGCGAAAGTCTCCGGCGTAAACGTTGCCCTGAACCTGCTCTTCATCTATGCGCTGTCCGGCGTGTTCTACGCCTTCGGCGGGATGCTGGAAGCGGGCCGTATCGGCTCTGCAACCAACAACCTTGGCTTCATGTACGAGCTGGATGCGATCGCAGCCTGCGTGGTGGGCGGCGTCTCCTTCAGCGGCGGTGTGGGTACGGTACTGGGCGTGGTGACCGGTGTGATCATCTTCACCGTCATCAACTACGGGTTGACCTATATCGGCGTGAACCCGTACTGGCAGTACATCATCAAAGGCGCCATCATTATCTTCGCGGTCGCGCTGGATTCACTGAAGTACGCGCGTAAGAAGTAATTGCTCCTCGCGTTATCCGGCCCGCTCATCGAGCGGGCTTTTTTATGCCTTATGCCAGCTGTGACTCCTCTCGGGTCACAATGCGTTCAAACCAGTCGAGTTCAGAGAGCTTGCAGGCGACCCACTGTTCGGAAAAGGCGTCGCCCAGGCTGTCGGTGAGGTACTGACAGCGGGCAAAGGTCTCAATCGCCTCCTGCTGAAACAGCGGCAGTTCGGGCTGCTCGTCCTGCGGTTCGGGCAAATCCTCCTCGTCGATGTTTTCCAGCCCGTACAGCATGCCGGTCAGGATAGCGGCTGCCACCAGATACGGATTGGCATCAGCCCCGGCCAGCCGGTATTCGATACGACGGTTGTGGTCATCCGAGCAGGGAATACGCAAAGCGGCGGAGCGGGTGTTATAGCCCCAGGAGTTAAATACGGGTTCCGTCAGGTTTTTACGCAGGCGACGAAACGCGTTGACGCCCGGCGCAAGAATGGCGATTGAGGCGGGCATCAGCGCCAGCTGGCCCGCGATGCACAAACGCATCATGCTGTTAAGCGCGTTCACCGGGGAAGCAAAGACGTTTTCGCCGTGACGATTGTTCAGGCTGAAATGGAAGTGCAGGCCGCTGCCGGACAGCTGGCTGAAAGGCTTAGCCATAAAGTTGGCCTGCAGGCCGTGCTTTTCGGCAACGTACCGGGTCAGGCGACGAAGCGCCAGCACGTTATCGCAGACCTCAACGACGCGATGGCCGTGCTTCAGGTTTAATTCGTACTGACCGGACTCGGCCTCCGCCACGATCCCGGACAGCGGGATGCGCTGCAGGTGCGCCAGCTGTTCCAGCTCGTCAAACAGCGCCGCGTGGGCTGTCGTAGTATCCATGTGAAAACAGCCCTGATTTTGCGGATCCCGATCGTCATGCCCCGTCAGATAGAACTCGATTTCCGGGGCAACCACCGGGAAGAGGCCGTGCTGGTGGAAGCGGGCCAGCACGTTCTGCAGTATCACGCGCGGCTCAAGCGGGCAGGGGTTGTCGTCGCTGTCTTTCATCGTCAGCAGGATCTGCGCGTTGTGCTGCGGATCTTGCGGACAGGGGCGCAGGGAGCCGGGGACCGGAACGCAGAGTCGGTCCGGTTCATCATGAAGCGGGGCGGCGATTTTTCCTTTCTGATCCATCGAGTAGACCGAAAGGGGAAAATAACAGCCTTTTTCCAGGGTCAGCATGCTCTCCACCGACAGGCGCTTGCCGCGCATCGTGCCGTTGATGTCGTTCAGGTAAACGTCTACATGTTTCGTCTGCGGGTAACGTTCCAGATAATCTGCCACTTCCACTGAAATGTTGTGCTGCAGGGCGTCAATTTTTTCATCAAGCCACAGACCGGAATTGAGTGCGCCAGGAAGTGATAAACCGGGAAAGTTAAAATACGGACGGAGACTTTTGAGGAAAAACGCATTCATTATCGAGTTCATAGTCATTCTTCAATGAAGCCGTAGCGGCAGTGAACTCAGCTTAAAAGAGCCGGCGTAAAGGGGGGATAAAAAGCGTCAGGCCCGGCGTAAAGAAAGTATAAAGGCGGACCTGTTATTTCTCTTTTTTCTGCATATCAAGCAGCTGTTCGGGCGTGACGGCCGGGTAACCCTGCGCATCTTCCGGTACTTCATGCATCGCCGGAATGGGCACCAGCGGGCCTAAAAAACGCGGTTCGCGTTTGAAAATATACAGGTCTGCCAGAGCGCCAAAACGAGCGCCGAACTCGCGGACGCGCACGCTCAGCATGTCTTTTGGCGACGGCACCGCGTAACACTGCGCCTGAATGCCCATATGCAGCGCGATAAACAGCGCGCGTTCGCAGTGGAAGCGCTGGGTGATGATGATGAAGTCGTTGGTGTCGAAGACTTTGCGCGTGCGCACGATGGAGTCCAGGGTGCGGAATCCGGCGTAGTCGAGCACGATATCGGCAGGGTCCACGCCCGCCGCAATCAGGTCCTTCCGCATCGTCACCGGTTCATTGTAGCTTTGCAGGGCGTTATCCCCGCTTAACAGCAGGTAGTTTACCTTGCCACTGTTGTAGGCGTTCAGCGCGCCCTGAATGCGGTAACGGTAATACTGGTTAATGACGCCGGTGCGGTAATACTTGGCGGTGCCGAGGACCACGCCAACCTGACGATAGGGCAGGTCCTGCAGGTCATCAAAGATGTAGGGGGCGGTTTTCCAGCTCATCCAGCGGTCGAGACCCAGCACGATCAACAGCAGTATGCCGACCAGGACAGACAGGCTGTAAAAAACGCGCTTTAACATGGAGATGGCTCGTTCGTGGATGAAATTTAACTCAGGCTACTTTACCCGCCTGGTTAGCGCAAGAAACAGCGACTCAACTGAGGGGTTTTTCAGCAAACTGGCGGGCATTTCTGCCCGCCGGAAGGTTCAGGCAAGCAGTACGCGGTCAATTGTCGTACAGCCTAACGCTTTGAGCGTTGCGGCGGTGGCATCCCACTGGATCAGTGGCGCATCGGCAATCTCAGCCAGAACGGCGCGCTGAATGTCCGGATAGTCATAGCCGTTCAGGCTCAGCAGGTTAAGCGCGCCCTGCAGCGGTGGCAGGGTTGGGTTAAACGCGGCGTTTTCCGCATAGCTGCCGCTAAAGATCCGGCCATCACGGCACTGCAGCGCCACGCCGCTCGGGGACTTGCTGTACGGCGTGTGGCTCTTGTTGGCCGCGCAAATGGCCGCCTGGTTCAGGTCATCGCCGGACGGGGCGTAACCGTGGTCCTGATCGTCCATCAGCAGCGTTTTGATCTCCAGATCTTTCGGGCCAAACGCGTCAGGCAGATAATCCCCCAGCGTGTGCGGCGCGCGGCCCGGCAGGTTGATGCGCAGCTGCAGCCCGCTGTTCAGCTCGTTCATAAACTGACGGCAGTGGCCGCAGGGGGTGTAGTTAACGGTAATGGCGCTCAGGGCTTTTTCACCGCGCAGCCAGGCGTGGCTGATGGCGCTCTGCTCGGCGTGAACGGTCTGCTGCATGGTCGCGCCCAGGAACTCCATGTTGCCGCCGAAGTACCAGGTGCCGCTGACGCCGCGCGCAATGGCTCCGACGTTAAAGTGGGAGAGATCGGCCCGCGCGCAGGCGGCGGCCAGGGGAAGCAGTGCGAAAGCCAGCGCGTCTTCGTCCAGTCCCGTTGCCTGTTTCAGCATCGTGACCTGCTCCGCGGTCAGCAGGGCGGGGAAGTGTGCATCTGCCAGAACGGGAGCCAGGGCTGACTGCAAATTCTCTGCAAGCTGGGCGAAAGCAGCTTGAAAACGTGGGTGCATGGCGTTTGCCTCATAAAGGTTAATGGATCGGTAGTTTACGGAGCCGTCAGGGCTTTATATGTGATCCACTTCTCATTATGTATGCAACTTATGAAATCAAAATGAAATTTGCGCGACGCATCGCAAATTTTAGCCCATCACCGCCAGAATCAGCGGGAAAATGAACGGGGCCAGCAGGGAGGTGATAATCCCGCAGATCACCAGCGCCAGCGAGCTAAACGCCCCTTCCTGATAATCCAGCTCCGCACAGCGTGCAGTGCCCAGGGCGTGGGAGGCGGTCCCCATCGACAGTCCCCGTGCCGCTTTAGTATGAATACGCATGCCGTTCAGCAGGGTGTGACCAAACACCGCGCCTAGTATACCGACGAAAATGACGCACATCGCGCTAATGGCCGGGATCCCGCCGAGGCTGCCACCCACTGCCATCGCGATAGGCGTGGTCACCGATTTAGGCAGAATAGAGGCGGCAATCTGCGGGGAGGCCCCCATCAACAGCGCCACCGACGTGCCGGTGATCATCGCCACCAGGCTGCCCACAAAACAGATGGTAATGATGGATTTCCAGCGGGCGCGGATCTGGTGGAGCTGCTCATATAAAGGAAAGGCGAGCGCCACAACGGCGGGCTGCAGCAGGTCGTTTAAAATTTTGCTGCCGGCAAAATAACGTTCGTAAGGAATGCCGGTGAGCAGCAGGAGCGGAATGATCACGACCATTGCCACCAGCAGCGGGTTCAGCAACGGCATTTTGAAACGAGCGGCAAGCTTGCGCGCGGCGAAGAATACCGCCAGGGTTAACGGCAGCGACCACCAGATATTGGCCATCATTTTTTTGTTTTCTCCCCAACCACGTTACGTTCACCGTGCACCAGATGCGAACTCCAGCTCACCACCAGGAAAACCACCAGCGTACTTACCGCGCAGGAGACCACAATCGGGCCGAACTGGGCTTTGAGCAAATCAAAATACTGCATAACCCCGACGCCGATAGGCACGAAAAGCAGCGCCATATAGCGAATGAGGACGAAGCAGCCGGGGTTGACCCATTTTGCGGGCAGGATTTGCAGCGCCAGCAAAACAAAGAGGATCAGCATGCCGATAATGCTGCCGGGAATGACGATGGGCAGCAGCGACGCGATGAAAATCCCGGCATACAGGCAGGCGTAAATCAGGACGAATGCGCGCAGGTATTGCCAGATAATGTTCAATGATTTGCTCATGGTGATAGTCCTTGCTGAAACGCATTCATCATACAATTAAACCTAAAAATGTGCCACGGATCACATCATGAAATTTGAGCATACCAGACATTCCAGAATGGAACGTCCGGTATCACCTTACACGGGCAGGCTACAGTTTAGAGGAAAGGGCGTGCGGTGGCGAAGTGACGAGCCACAGAATGCATCAGCGCGAGGCGGTCAGTTTATCGAGAAAAGAAAACAGCACCTGATTCATTTCGTGATAATCATGCGAGCGAAGTTTTTCCGCCGTTTCGACAAAACGAAATTCAGCCGCGCGGCGGAGATCGTTCTGCGAATGTTCAATCAGCAACTCAACGACCTCCGGCGTCAGCTCCATATGGCACTGAAAACCGTAAACCCGTTCGCCATATTGCACGATCTGACGGGGACAGCCCTCGCTGTAAGCGAGCACCTTAGCCTGCGGCGTTAACCCCGGCATGTCGTTATGCCAGTGACCAACGTTCAGCTCGTGGCCAAAATCCTCAAACAGCGGGTTGGCCTTGCCTGACTCTGTGAGCCTGACGGGAAATTTGCCGATCTCTTTTTCCGGGCTATGGCAAAACGCTGCGCCCAGCGCTTCACCGATAAGCTGTGAGCCCAGACAAACGCCAATCACCGTTTTACCCGCCTCTACTGCACGGCCAATGAGCCGCATTTCCGCCTGCGCATCGAACCAGGGGCACTCCTTAAGCGTGGTGGCAGGTGACTGCGGGCCTCCCATGATGATAAGCAGGTCTGTGCTCTCGAGATCCTCGGGTAACGGATCGCCCTGATAAACTCTGGAGTAGCTCAGGCTACAGCCGCGGTTTTCCCCCCAGATTTCATAGGCGCCTGGCGCTTCGAAATGTTCATGAATGATAAAATGAATGTGCATTGCGTCTCTCTCCGGTTACGTGTACAAGCAGCATCATAAGAGGAAGGGAGGAATGTGAAATGCCAACCGTTATCGATAAAACGCCAATTCACGACGATGCCATCGGATGGTCCAGAGGGGCAATTAGCTATACGCGCGGCGAAGTGGATCCGCCTCACCGGCATTCACAGGGGCAACTTTTGTTTGCCATTAAAGGGGTGATGCTGGTCGAAACCGGCAATAAGCGTTGGGTCATACCGCCACAGCGCGCGCTGTGGATCCCTCCCTTTCAGGAACACACCTACAGCGTGTTATCCACAACGGAGCTCCGCGCGGTCTGGTTTAGCCCGGCGCTGATAGCGCAATGTGAGCCTTTTAAACGGAAAGAGGAGGTTCACGTGATTATGGCGACAGCGTTGTTCAAAGAGCTGATTGCCGGGCTGTTCAGCGCGGAATACCGGCCGGCAAGCCAGCGCAGCATGGCCGTTTTGCTGCTCGACATCCTCAGTGAGACGCAGCAGATTTCGGCCGAATTACCGATGCCCGTTGATGAGCGGTTACATCGCGTTGCCTGTGACATCATTGCCAACAATCTCTGGGACGTTTCGATGGAAAGGCTGGCGGAACAGGCCGCGATGTCTGAACGCACATTTTCACGCGCGTTTATCAAAGATACAGGGTTTAGCTTCCGGGCCTGGCGACAGCGCGCAAGGATTTGTGCCTCGCTGGACCTGCTCGCAAACGGATACCCGGCTAAGCAGGTGGCCTGGATGCTGGGGTTTTCTGGCCCGTCGGCATTTGCGGCGGCGTTTCGCGCCATTGTCGGGGCAACGCCGGCTGACTTTTTCCCTGAACAGAAGCGCTTCCCAGCGATATAGAGAGCAGCTACTATAGCGCGTCTTTTTTCACAGGTACTGCTATGCGTGTTTTACTGGCCCCAATGGAAGGCGTGCTCGACTCCCTCGTGCGCGAGCTTCTGACCGAGGTGAACGATTACGATCTCTGCGTGACGGAGTTTCTGCGCGTGGTCGATATGTTGTTGCCGGTAAAATCCTTCTTCCGCCTGTGTCCCGAGCTGCACAACCAGAGCCGGACCTCTTCCGGCACGCTGGTGCGTATTCAGCTGCTCGGCCAGTATCCCGAATGGCTGGCGGAAAACGCCGCCCGCGCGGTTGAGCTGGGCTCTTACGGCGTGGATCTCAACTGCGGCTGTCCGTCGAAGCTGGTTAACGGCAGCGGCGGCGGGGCGACCTTGCTGAAAGATCCTGAGCTGATTTATCGCGGCGCGAAAGCCATGCGTGAGGCCGTGCCTTCGCATTTGCCGGTGACGGTGAAGGTGCGCCTGGGATGGGACAGCGACGCGCGGCAGTTTGAAATCGCCGATGCGGTGCAGCAGGCCGGGGCCACCGAGCTGGTGGTGCATGGCCGCACCAAAGAGGATGGCTACAAAGCCGAGCGCATTAACTGGCAGGCGATCGGTGAGATCCGCAAACGCCTCACCATTCCGGTGATCGCCAACGGCGAAATCTGGGATTACGAGAGCGCGCAGGCCTGTCTGAACGCCACCGGCTGCGATGCGGTAATGATCGGTCGCGGCGCGCTGAATGTGCCCAACCTCAGCCGGGTGGTGAAATATAACGAGCCGCGGATGCCGTGGGCAGACGTCGTTACGCTGCTGCAAAAATACAGCCGTCTGGAAAAGCAGGGCGACACCGGCTTGTATCACGTTGCGCGAATTAAACAGTGGCTGAGCTATTTACGCAAAGAGTACGATGAAGCGCTGGGGTTATTTCAGGAGATTCGGACATTACAGACTTCTGCTGATATTGCCCGGGTGATTCAGTCCAAATAATAAGCGTTAAATTGCTCACACTTTTTTAAACCAGAAAACAGTTCAGGTTTTCAACGTGGCGCGACGGTGTTAAGGTGCCACTGTTTTCAACGCAGGATTGTTACTGGTTAACAGGCAAAACCTAAGCGTTTCACAGCATTTTCGCTGTGGAGCGCTTAGGTTTTTTTTTGCCTGTCGTTTACGCAGGAGAGACATTTGGCTTAGCGCTTTTTACCGATTTTAAAAAAATGAAATCTCGACAGGAAATAGAAAATTTCCTGCGGCCGGTTACGCACTCAATACTCAAGCACAGGTTGTTATCATGGCATATAAAAATAAACTCTTTGCGTTCACCTTATTGGCGATATCCCCGCTGTCGATGGCGCAGGACTGGAACGGAACGGTATTAGGATTTGAAGCTCCGCCGGAGCCTGTTCTGGGCGAAATGCTCGGCATACGTAAAATCCTTAACGATAACGGTTTTACCTATAACCTCGGATACCTGAATGAAATTGGCTGGAACGGCGGTGGCGGATATAACCACGACTCCCACGTGGCCTATATTGACCAGTTCGCGCTGACCTTCAACCAGGACCTGGAGCGCTGGACCGGTATCCCGGATGCGCGCATCGAGGGGAACATCGTCAACCGTAACCACAATGACGACCTCACCACCAAACGCGTGCAGGACCCTCGCGTCAACTTTAACGACCTGACCCAGGAGAGCTGGGGCGGACAGTCGATTACTCGTCTCGGCTGGCTGACCTTTGCCCGCAGCTTTGACGACCGGCGTCTGACCTGGCGCATCGGGATGATGAACAAGGTGCAAACCTTCGATCAAATTATCCCCTGTGATTTCCAACTGCTGTCGCAGTGCGGCGGGAAGTCAGCCAACTCGCTGACCTGGAACAACTGGAACGTTCATACCTGGGGCACCACGCTGGAGTATAAGCTCACGCCAGCCGTCACCTTAAAAGGCGGCGTGATGGAGCAAAATCCTGACGCCTCCAGCCGCAGCCACGCCTGGAGCTGGTCGACGAAGGGCAGTAAAGGGGTCTTGCTGCCGGTTGAAATCGAAGCGCGTCCGCTGGTTAACGGCCTGCCGGGCGCGTACAACCTGGGCGTGGTGTTTACCAACGCGCCGCAAACCGATCTCTACCGCGGAAAATCCGGCGGGGCTGGGGCGAGCGATCCGGACGGTTACGAGAAGCATAACCGCACGTGGTTCATGTACGCCGGGCTTAACCAGCAGATCACGCAGCACAGGGACGATCCGAATCGCGGGTTGAGCACCTCTTTCAGCATGAGCCTTGCGGATCAGAGCACTAACTACATGCATCAGGTTTACGCCGCCTCGCTGCGCTACCGGGGGCTGTTTGATGCGCGACCGGAGGACTGGATTGGCTTCGGGCTGACCTGGATTGATATGAGCAGCCAGTACGCCCGCAATCAGCGTTACCTGAACAGCCTGAGCGGCGTTAGCGATTACAACAATCCGGCATATCACCCGGTGCCGGGCCATTCCCTGAACGGCGAGTTTTACTACCGTTTTCGTCCGGTGTCATGGCTTGAACTGCAGCCGGGCATTCAGTACTGGCACCATCCCGGCGGGGTCAGTCGCACTCAGGATGCCTGGGTCACCGAGCTGAAAACGGTGGTGAGCTTCTGATATCAGCGTAGCAAGTTCGATCCGCGTCACGTTTCTGATGCGTGACGCATTGAGGCTACGAATGAAACTGATAGAGTGCCAGAACTGGATTGTTACTGCTTAGGCAGGCAAAACCTGATTTTCTGGCATCTGCCGGAGGTCAGGTTTTTTTGTTTCTGGGGTTCAGATGAAAATCGCCAAGATACTCAATAATAACGTGGTGGTTGTTCAGGATGAGCGCGGGCGCGAACAGGTGGTGATGGGCCGTGGGCTGGCCTTTCAGAAGCGCGTCGGTGAAGCGCTGGATTCCGCGTTGGTTGAAAAGGTGTTTGCGTTACAAAGCGATGAGCTGGTGCGTCGACTTGGGGAGCTGCTGAGTCAAATTCCGCTGGAGGTGATGACCACCTGCGACCGCATCATCGGGCTGGCGGCGCAGCGGCTGGGCAAGTTGCAGGAGAGTTTGTATATCACCCTAACCGATCACTGCTACTTTGCGATTGAGCGGCAGAAGAACGGGCTGGCCATCAAAAACGTGCTGCTGTGGGATATTAAACGGCTGTATCCGAAGGAGTTCGAATTAGGGCAGGAGGCGCGGGCCATTATCGCCAAACGCCTTAACGTCGAACTGGAGGAGGATGAGGCCGGGTTTATCGCGCTGCATCTGGTCACCGCGCAGCTGAACAGCGAAATGCCGGAAGTGATGCACGTGACGCGGGTGATGCAGGAGATCCTGCAGCTGGTGAAGTATCAGCTGCAGCTTGAGTACGATGAAGACTCGCTCAGCTATCAGCGTTTTGTCACGCATCTGAAGTTTTTTGCCCAGCGGATGCTCACCCGCACGGTGGTGGAAGATGACGACGTCTCGCTGCATACCGCGGTAAAAGACAACTACGCGAAAGCGTGGAAATGCGCAGAGAAAATCGCTCAGCACCTGAACAAAAGCTATCAGCGTGAGCTGACAACCGAAGAAATTATGTTCCTCGCCATTCATATCGAGCGGGTGAGAAAAGAGGGGCGTTAAGCCTCAAAACAGGATTGTTACTGCATCACGCAGGCAAAACCTGAGCGCGGCCTTCGTAAGAAGGACGTTCTCGGGTTTTTTTATTTTTTGTACTCAGTCAACAGGTGCCTGCAGGCATCGGATGTAAGGAAATCGAGATGGAATACCAGGCTTTAGCGAAGGATATTCTCGGCCACGTTGGCGGAAAAGAGAACATCGTCAGTCTTGTACACTGCGCCACCCGGCTTCGCTTCAAACTAAAAGAGAATCAACGGGCGGATGCGGAAGGGCTGAAGAAAAACCCGGGCGTGATCATGGTGGTCGAAAGCGGCGGCCAGTTTCAGGTGGTGATTGGCAACCACGTTCACGACGTCTGGCAGGCGGTGCGCAATGAAGCAGGCCTTACCGATGACGCGCCAGCAGTGGAAGAGAAGGGCGACAAGGGCAACCTGCTGGGTCGCCTGATCGACATCGTCTCCGGGATCTTCACCCCGTTTATCGGTATTCTGGCCGCGTCCGGTATTCTGAAAGGGCTGCTGGCCCTGGCCGTGGTGTGCGGCTGGCTCACCACCGAGAGCGGCACCTATAAAATCTGGTTCGCCGCCAGCGACGCGCTGTTCTTCTTCTTCCCGCTGGTGCTGGGCTATACCGCAGGTAAGAAATTCGGCGGCAACCCGTTTATTACCATGGTGATCGGCGGGGCGCTCACCCATCCGATGATGATTGCGGCGTTTAACGCAAGCCAGCAGCCGGGGGCGGTTTCCGAGGCGTTTCTCGGCATCCCGGTGACCTGGTTTAACTACAGCTCGTCGGTGATCCCAATCATTCTCGCCGCGTGGGTCAGCTGCTGGCTGGAAAAACAGAGCACCAGGCTGCTGCCGTCCTCGATGAAAAACTTCTTCGCGCCGCTGATCTGCTTAGGATTAACCGTGCCGCTGACCTTCCTGGTGATTGGCCCGCTGGCGACCTGGCTCAGCCAGCTGCTGGCCAACGGCTACCAGTGGATTTACGTCCTGGCACCGTGGCTGGCGGGCGCGGCGATGGGCGCGCTGTGGCAGGTCTGCGTCATCTTCGGCCTGCACTGGGGGCTGGTGCCGCTGATGATCAACAACCTGGCGGTGCTGGGTCATGATTCCATGCTGCCAATGCTCTTGCCCGCGGTGTTCGGCCAGGTGGGGGCGGCGCTGGGGATCTTCCTGCGCACCCGCGATGCCCGTCAGAAAATGCTGGCCGGGTCGTCCGTAACGGCGGGGATCTTCGGCATCACCGAGCCAGCAGTGTATGGCGTAAACCTGCCGCTGCGCAGACCGTTTATTTTCGGCTGCGTGGCGGGGGCAATCGGCGGCGCGATTGTCGGCTTCAGCGACACCCACGTGTACTCTTTTGGCTTTGCCAACGTCTTTACTATCGCCCAGATGATCCCGCCGGGTGGGGTAGACGCCACGCTGTGGGGCGGCATTATCGGCACCGCGGTGGCGCTGGTGCTGAGCTGCGTCCTGACGCTGGCGGCGGGCATGCCACCACGCTCAGCGCCCGAGGCGGTTGCGCCAGCGGGTGAAAACGATGTGCTGGCACCGATGACTGGCACCGTGCTGGCGCTCGATCGGGTGCCCGATACCACCTTTGCCAGCGGCCTGCTGGGCAGCGGTGCCGCGATCATTCCCTCCGACAACAGGGTGGTTGCCCCGTTTGCGGGCGTTGTTGCCTCGCTGTTTCAGACCAAACACGCCATCGGCCTGCTCAGCGACAGCGGGATTGAAGTGTTGATTCACGTGGGGATCGACACCGTGAAGCTCGACGGCAAGCCGTTTACCGCCCACGTGAAGGTGGGCGACAGGGTGCAGCCGGGCGACCTGCTGCTGGAGTTTGATCGTCAGGCGATTATCGACGCCGGATACGACCTGGCGACGCCGATCATTATCAGTAACAGCGACGAGTATCGCGAGGTGGCGACCGTGGCGGCAACGTCCGTCAACGCCGGTGCACCGCTGCTCAGCGTAAGCCATCAATAACAGGAGAACGTGATGAAAACTTTCCCGGACGATTTTTTATGGGGCGGCGCGGTTGCCGCGAATCAGGTAGAAGGCGCGTATCTGGAGGATGGCAAAGGGTTGTCCACCTCAGACGTTCAGCCGCAGGGTGTCTTCGGCCCGGTGGTTGAGCGCGTGGCGGGCGACAGCGGCATCAAGGATGTCGCCATCGACTTCTATCACCGCTACCCGGAAGATATCAAGCTGTTCGCTGAGATGGGCTTTAGCTGCCTGCGCGTCTCCATTGCCTGGACCCGCATTTTTCCGAACGGCGATGAGCAGCAGCCGAACGAGGCGGGGCTGGCGTTTTACGACCGGCTGTTTGACGAGCTGGCCGCGCACAACATTACCCCGCTGGTGACGCTGTCGCACTACGAAATGCCGTGGGGGCTGGTGAAGCAGTACGGCGGGTGGGGCAGCCGCCAGACCATTGGCTTCTTCGAGCGCTACGCCCGTACTGTCTTTACGCGCTACAGGGAGAAGGTGAAGCTCTGGCTGACCTTCAACGAGATCAATATGTCCCTGCACGCGCCGATGACCGGTGTGGGCCTGCCGGAAACCAGCAGCAAAGGGGAAATATATCAGGCGATCCACCATCAGCTGGTGGCCAGCGCGCTGGCGGTGAAGGCCTGCCATGAGATTATCCCGGATGCCAGAATCGGCAACATGCTGCTGGGCGGCCTGATGTATCCGCTGACCTGCAAGCCGGAAGATGTCCTGGAGACGCTGCAGGAAAACCGCGCGTGGCAATTCTTTGGCGACGTGCAGTGCCGCGGGGCGTATCCGGGCTATATGCAGCGCTTCTTCCGCGACAACGGCATTCAGCTTGAAGTCACGGATGCCGACCGCGAGGCGCTGAAATCGACCGTCGATTTTATCTCGTTCAGCTACTACATGACGGGCTGCGTCACCGCGGATGACGCCCTCAACCAGCAGGCGCGGGGCAACATCCTGAGCATGGTGCCAAACCCGCATCTGGCCAGTTCCGAATGGGGCTGGCAGATTGACCCCATCGGTCTGCGTACCCTGTTAAACGTGCTCTGGGATCGCTATCAGAAGCCGTTATTTATCGTAGAAAATGGCCTCGGGGCGAAGGATAAACCGGATGCGGACGGCGTGGTGCAGGATGACTACCGCATCAGCTACCTTAACGACCATCTGATACAGGTGCGTGAAGCGATTGAAGACGGCGTTGAGGTGATGGGCTATACCAGCTGGGGGCCAATCGATCTGGTGAGCGCGTCTAAAGCGGAACTGTCCAAACGCTACGGCTTTATTTACGTGGACCGCGACGACAGCGGTAAAGGCACCCTGGCACGCAGCCGTAAAAAGAGTTTTTACTGGTATAAAGAGGTGATTGGCACGAAGGGGGCTTCGCTGAAAGCCTGATATCAAGGCCGTTGCCCGGCGCAGAGCCGGGCAAATGAATCAGAAAATCATCTTGAATACGCCGGTGACCACTAAGAGCCCTATCAGAAATATAATCAAAATAACCCACAGTAATATTTTCATTCCCTTCTCCCGCTCATGAATGTCCTGAATAAGTGTAGCAGCGTATTTATATTTGGCATGAATGTATTGAATTTAATCATAATCTTTAGGAATAAATTTCCGGGTATTAAAATGTATGACAATTTGAGGATTGCCACGCGTTACTAAAAAAACGAACGGCATCGAGCGTAACGTGCGCTTTTATTTTTTGAGCTTATGGCGTCATGAAACGTTCTCTTATTTTATCTCTGAGTGTTCCCTTCGTTTTTATTCTGGCTGCCTGTGCGCCTGAACATGCCACGGTATCTCCTATTAAAACGCAAACCACTGCGGCGTCGGTGAATACGGTTCTGAATCATCAGGACTGGCCGAAAAATGAGTGGTGGAAAGCGTATAACGATCCCGAACTTAACGGGCTTATTGCAAAAGCATTAAGCGATGCGCCGGATATGCAGATTGCCCGTCAGCGCATTACGCTTGCCGAAGCCCAGGCCAAAGCCGTAATGGCGGCAGACGGTCCGCAGATTGATTTTTCCGCCGATGTGGAACGCCAGAAAATGTCCGCCGAAGGGCTGATGGGGCCCTTTGCCCTTACCGACCCGGCTGCAGGTACCACCGGACCGTGGTACACCAACGGCACCTTTGGGCTGACCGCAGGCTGGGATCTCGACCTGTGGGGGAAAAATCGCGCCCGGGTCGAGGCCCGGATTGGCAAAGTGAATGCGCAAAAAGCGGAGCTGGAGCAGACCCGCCAGCTGCTGGCCGGCAGCGTGGCGCGGCTCTACTGGGAGTGGCAAACTCAGGCCGCCGCGGGGGAGGTTCTCGCGCAGATCAAACATGAACAGGACAACATTATCGGCGCCGACCGCGAGCTGTATCAGCACGGGATCACCTCCTCCGTTGAAGGGGTGGAAACCGATATCAACGCCAACAAAACCGAAGAGCAGCTGGCAGAAGTCAACGGGAAGATGAAAGCCGTCGAGGCGCGTCTGGTCGCGCTGACGAATTCTTCCTCCGTAACGCTTACGCGCCATGCGCTGCCGACGGCAGACGCTTCGTTACCATCGACGCTCGGTTATGAACTGCTGGCACGCCGTCCGGATCTTCAGGAGGCGCACTGGTATATCGAAGCCTCCATGAGCGAGGTGGAGGCCGCCAGAGCGGCGTTCTATCCTGACGTGAACCTGATGGCGTTCCTACAGCAGGATGCCCTGCATCTGAGCGATCTGTTTCGCTCTTCAGCGCAGCAGATGGGCGTGACCGCCGGATTGACGCTGCCGATTTTTGACAGCGGCAGGCTGAACGCCAGCCTTGATATCGCCCAGGCGCAGAATAATCTCTCGGTGGCAAACTACAACAAAGCGGTGGTCGAAGCCGTCAATCAGGTGGCGCGCACGGCCAGCGAAGTCGAAACGCTGACGGCGAAGAACCGCCATCAGCAGCAGGTTGAAAAAGATGCGGCGCGGGTTGTAGCGCTGGCGCAGGCGCGTTTCAGCGCGGGGATCGTTGCGGGCTCCCGGGTCAGCGAAGCCAGAATCCCGGCCCTCAGGGAACAGCTCGCCGGAGTGCTGCTGAAAGGCCAGTATGTCGACGCCACGCTGCAGCTGACGTCGGCGCTGGGCGGTGGCTATCACCACGGCTAAAAAAGGTCATTATCTATACTTACCTCTTTGCACATTTTCAGGAGGTGAGTATGACCCGAGTAGCAATTGTAACGGCATCGGATTCCGGTATCGGTAAAACTACCGCGCTGATGCTGGCAGAACGCGGGTTTGATATTGGCGTCACCTGGCACTCGGATGAAAAAGGGGCGCTGGAAACCTGCCGCGAGGTCGAAGCGCAGGGGCAGCGCGCAGAGGCTATCCATCTTGATTTAAGCACCCTGCCGGAAGGTGCAGAGGCCATTGAAACGCTGATTGCGCGTTTTGGTCGGCTGGACGTGCTGGTCAACAATGCGGGTGCGATGACCAAAGCGCCGTTCCTTGATATGCCGTTTGACGACTGGCGGACAATTTTCACCGTCGACGTGGACGGCGCGTTTCTCTGTTCACAAATTGCCGCGCGGCAGATGGTGAAGCAGGGGGAAGGGGGGCGAATTGTAAACATTACCTCGGTGCATGAGCACACGCCGCTGCCGGAGGCGAGCGCCTACACCGCGGCAAAACATGCGCTCGGCGGGTTAACCAAATCCATGGCGATGGAACTGGTTAAGCACAATATTCTGGTGAACGCCGTCGCGCCGGGAGCCATTGCCACACCGATGAACGACATGGACGACAGCGAAGTGAAGGAAGGTTCAATGCCGGAAATCCCGCTGGCAAGACCGGGCCACACCAAAGAGATTGCCAGCCTGGTCGCGTGGCTGTGCGACAGCGACGCCAGCTACACGACGGGGCAATCGTTTATTGTCGACGGGGGTTTTATGCTGGCGAACCCGCAGTTTAAGCCGGAGGGGTAAGTTTCCCCCTCACCCTAACCCTCTCCCAGAGGGAGAGGGAACTAAAAACCCCCTCTCCCTCTGGGAGAGGGCCGGGGTGAGGGCATCAGGCCGCACTCACTCCTCATCCCGCCTCTTCTCGCGGTGCCGCATCCACAGCCTGACCCCAATCACCGCCACAACCACCAGAATCAGCCAAGCCCAGTGTTTAATATGCTGGTCGAGATTATGCAGCCATGGCGCAATCACTTCGCCCCCGACGTAGCCGAGCGTCGTAAAGATCAGCGCCCAGGCAATCGCACCCACAATATTGAGCGGCAGGAGAATTTTTGGCGGCAGATGGCTGGCGCCAATCAGTATCGGCCCGATGATGCGAAAGCCATACATAAAGCGTGTGCCGATGACGAACAGATAGGGATGACGCTGAATGAGCCGTTGAGCGCGGCGGATTTTCTTCTGATGCTTTGCGAAACGCTTAAGCAGCGCGGGCCCGAAGCGCAGCCCGAGAAAGTAGAGCAGCTGATCGCCAATCATCCCGCCCAGCGCGACCGCGGCAACGACCAGCGGGAATTTAAGCAATCCCTGATGCGCGGCGACGCCGCCTAACAGCGTGATGGTTTCACCTTCTGCCACGCTACCGATGACCAGCGCGGCATAGCCATATTGTTCAATGAGTGCGTTAATATCCATTACGTAAATGTTATCTCCCTCTTGCGTACCTCATTTAATCATATACCCCATGAATCAACAGCGGGGAAATCAACGGAAATTTCCCACTGTACAGAAAATAATCTAAAGCCTGCATTATACTTAAGGTATCGCTGACGGGCCGACAACAAGGGGGCGCTATGAACCATGTCTGGGGACTTTTCTCCCATCCCGATCGTGAAATGCATGTCATTAAAAGTGAGAACGAAACGGTCTCGCATCATTACACGCACCATGTGCTGCTGATGGCTGCGGTGCCGGTAATATGCGCTTTTATCGGAACAACACAAATCGGCTGGAACTTCGGTGACGGCACCGTGGTTCAGCTTTCCTGGTTTACCGGGCTCTATCTTGCCATTGTTTTTTATGGCCTGATGCTGGCGGGTGTGGCGATAATGGGGCGCGTCATTCACTGGATGGCGCGTAACTACCCACAGCGTCCATCGCTGGCGCACTGTATGGTCTTTGCCGGATACGTCGCGACCCCGCTGTTCTTAAGCGGTATTGTAGCGCTCTATCCACTGGTCTGGCTGTGCGCGCTGATCGGTACCATTGCCCTCTTTTACACCGGGTATCTGCTGTATCTGGGGGTTCCAACCTTCCTGAATATCAATAAAGAAGAGGGCCTGAGTTTTTCCAGTTCAACGCTCGCTATCGGGGTGCTGGTGCTGGAGGCACTACTGGCGCTGACGGTTATTCTTTGGGGTTATGGATACCGTCTCTTCTGAGTTCACTGCATTGCTGGCGTAAATGCCAGCAATGCAGCATCTGTTCACGATTATCCGCTGGCGACAACGTCCGGTGACCGCTATGATGCCGAAGCCAGCCTGTGTTTATCCGTTGATACAGGCGGTGTACGTCATGACGTGCGTGAATAATTATCAGAAGTCTCACCATGCTGAAATTCCGAGTCTCTTTACTTAGCCTGGCGCTGCTGCTGGGCGCGTCCGCTGCCGTGCCGGCTGTCGCTAAAACGCCCGCGGTGACCGCCGCCGCTGCCCAACCGCAAATTGCTTCCGGCAGCGCGATGATTGTCGATCTCAACACCAATAAGGTGATCTACGCCAGCCACCCGGACCTGGTGCGCCCGATCGCCTCGATTACCAAATTAATGACCGCGATGGTGGTGCTTGATGCCCATCTGCCGCTGGACGAAAAGCTGAAAGTGGATATCAGCCACACGCCGGAGATGAAAGGGATCTACTCTCGCGTGCGTCTGAACAGTGAAATCAGCCGTAAAAATATGCTGCTGCTGGCGCTGATGTCGTCTGAAAACCGTGCGGCGGCGAGCCTGGCGCACCACTATCCGGGCGGCTACGACGCATTTATCCGAGCGATGAACGCGAAAGCCAAATCGCTGGGGATGAACAATACGCATTATGTTGAACCGACGGGGCTGTCGATCAGCAACGTCTCCACGGCCCGCGATCTGACGAAACTGCTGATTGCCAGCAAACAGTATCCGCTGATTGGTCAGCTCAGTACCACCCGTGAAGAGATGGCGACCTTTGCGAACCCGGCCTATACGCTGCCGTTCCGCAATACTAACCACCTGGTATACCGTGATAACTGGAATATTCAGTTAACGAAAACCGGCTTTACCAACGCGGCAGGACACTGTCTGGTGATGCGCACGGTGTTTAACGGTAAGCCCGTGGCGCTGGTGGTGATGGATGCCTTCGGCAAATATACGCACTTTGCGGACGCGAGCCGCCTGCGTACCTGGATTGAGACCGGGAAAGTGCAGCCCGTTCCGGCCGCAGCATTGACGTATAAAAAGCAGAAAGCGGAACAGATGGCGACGGCGCAGAACGACTGAGCCGTTTGTGCGCGCTGATGCCCTCACCCCGACCCTCTCCCACGGGGAGGGAGAAAACACTAAAAACGGTAACCCAGGTTACCGTTTTGCTTTTATTCCGGCAGCGTCCAGTCTCCATCGTTGAGCGGGCGCTGCATAATCACCGTATCCCGCCAGTCGCCTTTCTTATACCCTACGCTGCGCAGTTGACCGACAATCTCGAAGCCGTGCTTTTTATGCAGCCGCAGCGAGCCGGAATTATTGTTGCCATCTCCCACAACGGCAATCATCTGCCGCCACGGGCCTTGCTCGCAGCGTTCAATCAGCGCAGACATTAGCGCCGAGCCAAAACCGCGCCCGGTAATGCTGGCATCCACGTAAATCGACTCTTCCAGGGTATAGCGGTAGGCGTGTCGCGGACGATAAGGCGTGGCGTAGCAGTAGCCCACCACGATGCCGCGATACAGCGCGATAAGCCACGGCAAACCGCTCTCAGCCACGCTTTTCATACGCTGACGCATTTCGTCGATAGTCGGGGGGACTTCTTCAAATGACGCGCGCCCGTGAAGCACATGCCAGGCATAGATGGCGGCGATGGCATGCACATCATCGGGAAGGGCATCGCGCACTTCCAGTTCGGTCTCGGATAAAACATCAACAGCCGACATGATGTGCCTGCTCCTCGTAATAGAATGCCGGAGAAACGTTACTCCGGCGTCAGAGAGTCACTCTATTACGATTAAGGCGCGCTAAACAATCTCTCAAATTTGGCTGTAGGAATTAATCAGACGCTTGCGTTATGCGCTGCTCCGCATCTTCGCTCTCTTTCCAGTATTTCTTCCGCGTTGTTTTACCAATCCCGGGATTCATGCTGTTTGTAGGGTCATTCTCGCGATAAAACTGCTTAAGTGCGTCAGGGGCTTTATAAAGATGCCCGACGTTATGTTCCGCAGGATATTGTGCGCCGCGTTCATGCAGCAGGGCGAGCATCTGCTCCTTCAGTTCGTGCGCATCGACCCCTTTTTTGACGATGTAATCCTGATGGAAGACATAACACATAAAGTGGCCGTAATAGAGCTTGTGCACCAGCTTGCTGTCGATTTCCGGCGGGAGGTGCTCAAACCACTCGGTGTCGTTACGGCGCAGGGCGATATCCAGCGCCAGAATATCTTCCACCTCTTCGGAATGCACCGCCTGGTAACGGATGGCGGCGCCTGCAGCGGCAAAACGGTGCAGGAAGGCTTTGCTGCCCTCTTCCGGCGTGCAGGCAAAGAAATCACCCTCAGCGGTTTTGAAGAACTCGGTAAGCCAGGTCTGCGCTTCGGCAATCCCGTCTCCGGCCATCTTCAGCAGCAGATGGTGCTCATACTTGTCGCGCCAGGCTTTCATTCGCTTCGGTAAGTGCGCCGGGAAAACGTTGCCCAGCTTCTGCATAAAGCGGTCGGTGAAGTGGGGTTTGAACAGCGACACTTTCTCCAGCATCGCGTCGGTGCGGCCCTTCATGGTGAAGAAGAACGGCATTTTGTCGGTGCCGAGCTTGTCGATCATCAGGAACGTATCTTTGCCGTAACGTTCGGCGATGTCGTAAATGTCCCGGTGCATGTACTCGCCCGCGACCGGCAGATGACTGAATTCCCCCAGAATATGGCGACGGATTTCGGTCAACACCTCAGGCTGATTGGTACCGATGTAAAACACCTGCTGCTTTTTCTCTGCCGGGAAGGTATCCAGACGCACGGCAAAAACGGCAAGCTTCCCGGCGCAGCCGGAGGATTCAAACAGGCGGTCCGGGTCGGCGTTGTAGCGCGCTGGCGTATCGGCATCGATATCCCGCACGCGGGTCACGTAGTCGTGATCGTGCGCGTGGCGGCCATCGTGCTGCACGTCTTCGTCCTTCACGCGATCGTCGTCAAGCTTGCTGAGGATCTGCTCTGGCGTCACGCCGAGATCGATGCCCAGATGGTTCACTAGCGTCAGCTTGCCGTTCTCGTCAATACGGGCAAATAGCGACATCTCGGTGTAGGCCGGTCCGCGCTGCACCAGCGAGCCGCCGGAGTTGTTGCAGATCCCACCGACCACCGAGGCGCCAATACAGGAGGAGCCAATCACCGAGTGCGGCTCGCGGCCCAGCGGCTTAAGCGCTTTTTCCAGGGAGTAGAGCGTCGTGCCGGGGAACGCGAGCACCTGCTCGCCTTTATCCAGCAGGTGCAGCTTGTCAAGGCGCAGGGTGCTGATAATCACGATGTCGCGATCGTAATCGTTGCCGTTCGGCGTGGAGCCTTCGGTCAGGCCGGTATTGGCGGCCTGCATTAAAATAATCTTGTCGGCGGCGACGCAGGCGCTCAGGACGCGCCACAGCTCCAGCAGCGTGCCGGGGAAGACCACCGCCAGCGCCTCGCCCTGACCAGAGCGGAAACCCTTACGGTAGCGGGCGGTTTTGGCCGGGTCGGTAAGCAGGTGAGAGGAGCCAACCAGGCGCGACAGTTCGTTAATAAAAGCCGTGTTATCGTTTGTTCGAACAGAAGACATCTTCCACTCCTTGTGGTGGGGCAAATTTCTCGCTGTAAAGCATAGCGCGATTAACTGTTAAGCGGTCGAGTATTCACGAGAAAAATCAGAGAATAACCCTGCAACGTTCAGAGGGTTTGTGGCACACTGCGCTTTTCGCACGGTATGGCCGAGATCGTCCGGCGGTTATTGATGAGAGAGTAAAACGACATGAAATGGCTATGTTCTGTAGGTGTCGCCGTCAGCCTGGCGCTGCAACCTGCGCTGGCAGAGGATTTGTTTGGTAATCACCCGCTCACGCCTGAAGCACGGGACGCGTTTGTCACTGAATTGCTCAAGAAAATGACGGTCGATGAGAAAATCGGCCAGCTGCGTCTTATCAGCGTCGGCCCGGATAACCCGAAAGAGGCCATCCGCGAGATGATCAAAGACGGGCAGGTAGGGGCCATCTTTAACACCGTCACGCGCGATGATATCCGCAAGATGCAGGATCAGGTGATGGGTCTCAGCCGCCTGAAAATTCCGCTGTTCTTCGCCTATGACGTGGTGCACGGCCAGCGTACCGTCTTCCCGATTAGCCTCGGCTTAGCCTCCTCCTTTAACCTCGACGCGGTGAAAACCGTCGGGCGCGTGTCCGCCTATGAAGCGGCGGATGACGGCCTGAACATGACCTGGGCGCCGATGGTGGACGTCTCGCGCGATCCGCGCTGGGGCCGCGGCTCGGAAGGTTTTGGTGAAGACACGTATTTAACCTCCACGATGGGTAAAACCATGGTGGAAGCGATGCAGGGCAAAAGCCCGGCGGATCGCTACTCGGTGATGACCAGCGTCAAACACTTCGCGGCCTATGGCGCGGTGGAAGGCGGTAAAGAGTACAACACCGTCGACATGAGCCCGCAGCGCCTGTTCAACGACTACATGCCGCCGTACAAGGCAGGGCTGGATGCGGGCAGCGGCGCGGTGATGGTCGCGCTGAACTCGCTGAACGGTACGCCTGCGACCTCCGATTCCTGGCTGCTGAAAGACGTGCTTCGCGACCAGTGGGGCTTTAAAGGCATCACCGTTTCTGACCACGGCGCGATTAAAGAGCTGATCAAACACGGTACCGCCTCCGATCCGGAAGACGCCGTGCGCGTGGCGCTCAAGTCCGGCATCAACATGAGCATGAGCGACGAGTACTACAGCAAATACCTGCCGGGGCTGGTGAAGAGCGGCAAGGTCACGATGGCGGAGCTGGACGATGCCGCGCGCCACGTGCTGAACGTGAAATACGACATGGGGCTGTTTAACGATCCGTACAGCCACCTGGGGCCGAAAGATTCTGACCCGGCAGATACCAATGCCGAAAGCCGCCTGCACCGCAAAGACGCGCGTGAAGTGGCGCGCGAAAGTCTGGTACTGCTGAAAAACCGTCTCGACACGCTGCCGCTGAAAAAATCCGGCACCATTGCCGTGGTGGGCCCGCTGGCCGACAGCAAGCGCGACGTGATGGGCAGTTGGTCTGCCGCGGGCGTGGCCGATCAGTCCGTGACCGTGCTGACCGGGATCAAGAGCGCCGTGGGTGAAAACGCGAAAGTGGTGTACGCCAAAGGGGCGAACGTCACCAACGATAAAGACATCGTCACCTTCCTCAACCAGTACGAGGAAGCGGTGAAGGTCGATCCGCGCACGCCGAAGGAGATGATTGACGAGGCGGTGAATACCGCGAAGCAGTCTGACGTTGTGGTCGCGGTCGTGGGCGAAGCGCAGGGTATGGCGCACGAGGCCTCCAGCCGTACCGATATCACCATTCCGCAGAGCCAGCGCGATCTGATCGCCGCCCTGAAAGCCACCGGCAAGCCGCTGGTGCTGGTGCTGATGAACGGGCGTCCGCTGGCGCTGGTGAAAGAGGATCAGCAGGCTGACGCTATTCTGGAAACCTGGTTCGCCGGTACCGAAGGCGGTAACGCCATCGCCGACGTGCTGTTTGGTGATTACAACCCGTCGGGCAAGCTGCCGATGTCCTTCCCGCGTTCCGTCGGGCAGATCCCGGTCTACTACAGCCACCTCAACACCGGTCGTCCGTACAACGCCGACAAGCCGAACAAGTACACGTCTCGTTACTTCGACGAAGCTAACGGCCCGCTGTATCCGTTTGGTTACGGCCTGAGCTACACCACCTTCAAGGTCTCTGACGTGAAAATGTCGGCACCGAGCCTGAAGCGTGACGGCAAAGTCACCGCCAGCGTTGAGGTGACCAACACCGGCAAGCGCGAAGGGGCAACGGTGATTCAGATGTACGTTCAGGATGTCACCGCGTCGATGAGCCGTCCCGTGAAGCAGCTGCGCGGCTTCGAGAAGGTCAACCTGAAGCCTGGCGAAACCCAAACCATCAGCTTCCCGATTGACGTGGACGCGCTGAAGTTCTGGAACCAGCAGATGAAATACGATGCGGAACCCGGCAAGTTTAACGTCTTTATCGGGGTGGATTCTGCCCGCGTGAATAAAGGCGAGTTCGAGCTACTGTAACCTTTCCCTCCTTTGCATCCCCCGCTCTGCGGGGGATGCGTCTTACCTTATGCTAAAAAGGCATTTTGACGGTTAATTCGGCCGTTTTAAGCTACGCTTTTCTCTCAAGCCTCTGAAAAAGGCAGCAAAATAAATGAGGATAGTAGAATGACGATTGCAAAGGGGATGTTGGGATCTGCGGTGCTGCTGGCGGCGCTGAGTCTGCCGCTTCAGGCGGCTGAGCCTGTCAAAGTGGGATCAAAGATTGATACCGAAGGGGCGCTGCTCGGCAATATTATTTTGCAGGTGCTTGAGAGTCACGGGGTCAAAACGGTCAACAAAGTTCAGCTCGGTACAACGCCCGTCGTGCGCGGTGCTATTACCTCCGGCGAGCTGGATATCTACCCGGAATACACCGGCAACGGCGCATTCTTCTTCAAACAAGAAAACGATCCGGCATGGAAAAACGCCAGCGCCGGGTATGAGAAAGTCAAAAAACTCGATGCGGAACAGAACAAACTGGTCTGGCTGACGCCTGCGCCTGCGAACAATACCTGGACCATCGCGGTGCGCAAGGACGTGGCGGAGAAAGGTAAGCTGACCTCGCTTGCGGATCTCAGCCGCTATCTGAAAGAGAAGGGCGACTTTAAGCTCGCGGCGTCCGCGGAGTTTATCGAACGCCCTGACGCGCTGCCCGCGTTTGAAAAAGCCTATGGCTTCAAGCTCGACCAGGCGCAGCTGCTTTCGCTGGCGGGCGGGGATACCGCGGTGACCATCAAAGCGGCGGCGCAGCAAACCTCTGGCGTTAACGCGGCCATGGCCTACGGTACCGACGGCCCGGTGGCGGCGCTCGGCCTGCAAACCCTGACCGATCCTAAAGGCGTACAGCCGATTTACGCCCCGACCCCGGTCGTGCGTGAGGCGGTGCTGAAAGCCTATCCGGAGATTGCCGACTGGCTTAAACCGGTCTTCGAAAAGCTGGATGAAAAAACGCTGCAGCAGCTGAATGCCAGCATTGCCGTCGAGGGGCTGGATGCCAAAAAAGTGGCCGCCGACTTCCTGAAACAACAAGGGCTTGTGAAGTAACGGGAAAGGGCTGTGCCAATAAAATGTCATAACCGCGTACTGCTGCTGCTGGCCTGCGTGGCCATCGCGGCAGTCGCGCTGCCGTTTGTGAATGTTGCTCCAAACCGCCTGATGTCAGGGGAGGGGCGCTATCTCTGGGAAGTGTGGGCGTTCACGCCGTGGTGGCTGGCGGCGGCGCTGGGCGCGTGGGTTGCGCTATCGTTCTGGCAAGGCCGCACGGCGCAGTGGCTGACGCTGCTCCTCGCTGAAGGGCTGTTTATCACCCTGTTCTGGGGGGCCGGGCAGGCGGCGACGCATATGGCGTCAGCGGAAAGTCCGCTGGCGAGAACCACGGTGGGCAGCGGCCTCTGGCTGTGGCTGGCGCTGTGTCTGCTGGCCAGCAGCGATGCCATTCGTCGACTCATCTCCAGCGCCGTCTGGCGCTGGGTGCTCAACGCGCAGATATGGTGTATTCCACTGTTCCTGCTGTTCAGCGGTGAGCTGAACAATCTCTCGCTGTTAAAAGAGTACGCCAACCGTCAGGAGGTGTTTGATGATGCCCTGGCGCAACACCTGACGATCCTTTTTGGCACGCTGATCCCGGCTCTGCTGATCGGGATACCGCTCGGCATGTGGTGCTATCGCCATCCTTCACGCCAGGGTGGGATCTTTGCCGTGCTCAACGTGATCCAGACCATTCCTTCCGTCGCGCTGTTTGGCCTGCTGATTGCCCCGCTGGCCGGGCTGGTGAAGTCATTCCCGGCGCTGGGAACGCTCGGCATAGCCGGAACGGGGCTAACGCCCGCCCTCATCGCGCTGGTGCTGTATGCGCTGCTGCCGCTGGTACGCGGCGTGGTCGCGGGCCTGGGCCAGGTCGCGCCGGATGTGCTGGAAAGCGCCCATGCGATGGGCATGAGCGCACGGCAGTGTTTCTGGAAAATTCAGCTCCCGCTGGCGCTGCCCCTGCTGCTGCGCAGCCTGCGGGTTGTGGCGGTACAAACCGTCGGCATGGCGGTGATTGCGGCGCTGATTGGCGCGGGCGGCTTTGGCGCGCTGGTGTTCCAGGGGCTGCTGAGCAGTGCGCTCGATCTGGTGTTATTGGGCGTGGTTCCCACGATTGCGCTGGCGGTTGTCGTCGACGCGCTGTTTGCCTTATGGCTCGCGCTGCTCAGGAGAAGAGCCAATGATTGAATTTCATGACGTCAGTAAGACCTTTGCCGGCCGTCCGGCGGCGAGCCACCTGAACCTGAACTTTGCCGAGGGCGCGTTTTCCGTGCTGATTGGCACCTCCGGGTCGGGAAAATCTACCACCCTGAAGATGATCAACCGGCTGGTTGAGCATGACAGCGGGCTGATCCGCTTTGCCGGAGAAGAGATCCGCAGCCTGCCGGTGCTGGAGCTGCGCCGTCGGATGGGCTATGCCATTCAGTCTATCGGCTTGTTTCCCCACTGGACGGTGGCGCAGAACATCGCCACCGTGCTGCAGCTGGAGAAATGGTCGCGGGCAAAAATCGCTGACCGGGTGGATGAGCTGATGTCTCTGCTGGGGTTAGAGCCCGCGCTGCGCGACCGCTATCCTCATCAGTTATCCGGAGGCCAGCAGCAGCGCGTGGGCGTGGCGCGCGCGCTGGCGGCCAACCCGCAGGTGCTGCTGATGGATGAACCCTTCGGCGCGCTGGACCCGGTCACGCGCGGGGCGCTGCAGGCGGAGATGACCCGCATTCACCGCATTCTCGGACGCACGATCGTTCTCGTGACGCACGATATTGATGAAGCTCTGCGCCTGGCCGACCATCTGGTGCTGATGGATCATGGCGAAGTGGTGCAGCAGGGCTCGCCGCTTGAGCTATTAACATGGCCGAAGAACGACTTTGTGCGCGAGTTTTTTGGCCGCAGCGAGCTGGGCGTGAGGCTGCTCTCCCTGCGGACGGTCAGCGACTATATGCGTCGGGAGGAGATCCCGGTGAGCGGCGAACCGCTGCAGGCGCAGATGAGCCTGCGGGATGCTCTCTCCGCGTTTGTCGCGCGCCAGTGCGAGGTTTTGCCCGTCTCGGACTCACGCGGGGCGCCGTGCGGAACCTTACATTTTCGCGATCTGCTGGCCGGGGAGGTGACGCGTGAAGGCACTGCGTGATCCGCTCCTCTGGCTGGTAGCGCTCTTTGTCGCCTTACTGTTTCTGATGCCCCACAGCGCGGCGCTGTTTAACGCCCTTTTTCCCGGGCTGCCGCGGCCGGTCTATCAGCAGGAGAGCTTTATTAATCTCGCCCTGGCGCATTTCTGGCTGGTGGCGCTCTCAAGCTTCATTGCGGTTGTGTTGGGGGTAGGGGCAGGCATCGCGGTCACGCGGCCCGCGGGCAAGGAGTTTCGTCCGCTGGTGGAGACGATAGCGGCCATTGGTCAGACGTTTCCCCCGGTGGCGGTGCTGGCGATAGCGGTTCCGGTGATGGGCTTTGGCCAGCAGCCCGCCATTATTGCGTTGATTTTATACGGCGTACTGCCGGTTCTGCAGGGCACGCTGGCGGGCCTCGCGGCGGTACCGGCATCGGTGCTAAGCGTGGCTGAAGGGATGGGGATGAGTCGCGGCCAGCGGCTGCGCAAGGTTGAACTGCCGCTTGCGGCACCGGTTATCATTGCCGGGATCCGCACGTCGGTGATTATTAACATCGGGACGGCGACCATTGCGTCTACGGTCGGTGCCAATACGCTGGGAACGCCGATTATCATCGGCCTGAGCGGGTTTAATACGGCTTACATTGTGCAGGGGGCGGTGCTGGTCGCGCTGGCGGCAATCGTCGTCGATCGCCTTTTTGAGCGGCTGGCGCTGTACCTCAGCCGACACCGCCGCGAACAATAAACGAGTATCCTGCCAGCATCACGCCGCCGATACCGCTCACGGCCATCAGGACAAAAAGGGTAATAATGGCCAGTTTGGTTGCCTTCATCATGTGCTCCTGTTGTTAACGGAACAATTATACGGTGAAGCGCAGCTGTTAATGAACCATTAAATGCCGTTATGGCTCATCCGGGCCAAGGGAATAAACCGGGTAACCATTCTCTCGCCATTCCGTCAGCAGCTGTTGCTGCGTGGCGGACGGCACTTCGCCACACCAGACCAGCAGGGTCTGACCGTCGAAAAATTCGGGCTTAAGCTGCGCCAGCGAGTGCGCCAGCACGTCCACGCGCCAGCCCTTCTGGGTCGCAATCCACGCTTCCAGCCACAGGCGGGTGGTATCGTGCACGTTCCAGCCGACCACCAGCGCATCTTTTCCGGCCTTGTTCTTCGCCGAGGCAAGGCAGACGGCAATGTAGTTGATCAGCACCCCGTCGAGCATGCTGAGCAGCGCCTGCAGGGTGGAATGCTGGCACTGCAGGCGTCGACGGAGCGGAATGAAGAGATGGTTGATCAGCGTCTGTGCCGGATAATCGCGGCCTTGCTCTTTTATCCATGCGCGCAGGCGCTGAAGGTTGCCCGCCTGCAGGAGTCGCAGCAGGGTTTCCTGCTGTTCGCGCCAGAGGTGTTGCGTGTCCGGATCGTCGTGGCTCAGCAGGGACTTCACCTTGCCGACCTGCACCCCGTTGTCGATCCAGCTTTTAATTTCGCGAATGCGGTCGATGTCGGCCTCATTGAAAAGGCGATGCCCACCGTCGGTCCTCTGCGGTTTGAGTAATCCATACCGTCGCTGCCACGCCCGTAGGGTAACGGGATTGATATCACAAAGGAGTGCCACTTCACCTATTGTGTAAAGCGCCATATTCGCCCCCTGGCTTACGCGTCCCCAGCTTAACTGTAGACTCACTTTGGCGAACCAGGAAGGATTGATTGATTTTTGAACAAACAATGCGAAGCATGCGCGATATTCAGAAAAAGGTGTGATAACGGACACGATTTTGCGCTTTTTTGGGATGCTTCAAAGAAAGTAAACCCGCATCAGTGTATGTTACGCGTTTTTAGCGTGTGCGGTTTTGAGTATGTACGAGTTTAATCTGGTGCTGCTGTTGCTTCAGCAGATGTGCGTGTTTCTTGTCATTGCCTGGCTGATGAGCAAAACGCGCCTGTTTATCCCGCTGATGCAGGTCACCGTACGTCTGCCGCATAAGCTGCTCTGCTACGTCACCTTCTCTATTTTCTGCATCATGGGGACCTATTTTGGTCTCCATATCGAAGACTCTATTGCCAATACGCGCGCGATCGGCGCGGTGATGGGCGGGCTGCTGGGCGGTCCCGTCGTCGGTGGCCTTGTCGGTTTAACCGGGGGGCTGCATCGCTATTCCATGGGCGGGATGACGGCGCTCAGCTGTATGATCTCCACGATCGTAGAAGGGCTGCTCGGCGGGCTGGTGCACAGCTACATGATCAAACGCGGCCGCCCGGATAAAGTCTTTAGCCCGCTCACCGCCGGTGCCATTACCTTTGTGGCCGAAATGGCGCAGATGGCGATCATTCTGCTCATTGCCCGTCCGTTTGAAGATGCGCTGCACCTGGTCAGCAGTATTGCCGCCCCGATGATGGTAACCAACACCGTGGGCGCGGCGCTGTTTATGCGTATTCTGCTCGACAAGCGCGCCATGTTTGAGAAGTACACCTCGGCGTTTTCCGCCACGGCGCTGAAGGTCGCCGCCTCAACCGAAGGGATCCTGCGCCAGGGGTTTAACGAAGAGAACAGCATGAAGGTCGCGCAGGTGCTCTACAAGGAGCTGGATATCGGCGCGGTGGCCATAACCGACCGCGAGCGGCTGCTGGCCTTTACCGGCACCGGGGACGATCACCATCTGCCGGGTAAGCCGATCTCCTCAGCCTACACGCTGCGCGCCATTGAAACCGGTGAGGTGGTGTATGCCGACGGTAACGAAGTGCCTTACCGCTGTTCGCTGCATCCGCAGTGCAAGCTGGGCTCCACGCTGGTGATTCCGCTGCGCGGGGAAAACCAGCGGGTGATGGGGACTATCAAGCTGTATGAGGCAAAGAACCGTCTGTTCAGCTCGATCAACCGCACGCTGGGAGAGGGGATAGCCCAGCTGCTGTCCGCGCAAATTCTGGCCGGGCAGTATGAACGGCAGAAAGCGCTGCTGACGCAGTCCGAAATTAAGCTGCTGCACGCCCAGGTCAACCCGCATTTCCTGTTTAATGCCCTCAACACGCTCAAAGCGGTGATCCGCCGCGACAGCGATCAGGCCGCGCAGCTGGTGCAGTTTCTGTCGACCTTTTTCCGCAAGAACCTGAAACGGCCGTCCGAGATCGTGACCCTCGCCGACGAGATTGAGCACGTGAATGCCTATCTGCAGATTGAGCAGGCGCGTTTCCAGTCGCGCCTGCAGGTGACGCTCTCCGTTCCGGACGAGCTGGCGTATCAGCATCTCCCTGCCTTTACCCTGCAGCCTATTGTCGAAAACGCCATTAAACACGGCACGTCACAGCTTCTGGGGACAGGGGAGATAACGATTGCCGCCAGCCGTTTTAACCACCATCTGGTGCTGGATATTGAAGATAATGCCGGGCTTTACCAGCCTTCCGCCTCCGGCGGTTTAGGGATGAGCCTGGTGGATAAACGCCTGCGCGCGCATTTTGGCGATGACTGTGGCATTACCGTCGCCTGTGAGCCAGACCGATTTACCCGTATTACCGTACGACTGCCGCTGGAGGAAAACGCATGTTAAGAGTGCTGATTGTGGATGACGAGCCGCTGGCACGGGAAAACCTGCGCGTTCTGCTGCAGGAGCAGCCTGATATTGAGATTGTGGGGGAGTGCGCGAACGCGATTGAGGCCATCGGCGCTGTGCACAAACTGCGCCCGGACGTGCTGTTCCTGGATATTCAGATGCCCCGCATCAGCGGGCTGGAGATGGTCGGCATGCTCGACCCGGCGCATCGCCCCTACATCGTGTTCCTGACGGCGTTCGACGAATATGCCGTTAAGGCCTTTGAGGAGCACGCGTTTGACTATTTACTCAAGCCGATTGAAGAGAAGCGTCTGGAAAAAACGCTCACCCGTTTACGCCAGGAGCGAACCGTACAGGACGTCACGCTGCTGCCGGAAAACCAGCAGCCGCTGAAGTTTATCCCCTGCACGGGACACAGCCGAATCTACCTTCTGCAGATGGATGATGTGGCGTTTGTCAGCAGCCGCCTGAGCGGGGTGTTTGTCACCAGCGCGGAAGGGAACGAAGGGTTTACCGAGCTGACCCTGCGCACGCTGGAGAGCCGCACGCCGCTGATCCGCTGCCACCGCCAGTATCTGGTGAACATGGCGCACCTGAAGGAGATCCGCCTGGAAGATAACGGCCAGGCCGAGCTGGTGCTGCGTGCCGGGCAAACGGTACCCGTCAGCCGTCGCTATCTGAAGAGTTTGAAAGAGGCGATTGGCCTGTAAAACTGGTACACTGCGCGCCATTGCAACATCGACAGTTAAAGGCACTCATGATTAGTAATGACATTCTTCGTAGCCTGCGCTACACCCTGAAAGCAAACAACAACGACATGGTGCGCATTCTTGCGCTGTCCGATATGGAAGCCACGTCTGCAGGTTTCGATACCTGGATGACCAAAGAGGATGAAGAGGGGTTTGTTCGCTGCCCGGATATTATCCTTTCTGGCTTCCTGAACGGCCTTATCTACGATAAGCGCGGCAAAGATGAGTCTGCGCCAGAGCTGGCGCTTGAGCGTCGCGTGAACAACAACACGGTGCTGAAAAAGCTGCGCATCGCGTTCTCGCTGAAAACGGACGATATTGTGGCGATCATGACGGAGCAAAAATACCGCGTATCCGTGCCGGAAGTGACCGCCATGATGCGCGCGCCGGATCATAAAAACTACCGCGAGTGCGGCGACCAGTTTCTGCGCAATTTCCTGCGCGGGCTGACCCACCGGGTGCATCACCCGAAAGTGTGATTGCGGAATGGGTGCGGCCTGATGCCCTCACCCCGACCCTCTCCCACGGGGAGAGGGAGAAAACAAAATGCCATAAAAAAAGCCGGAGATAATCTCCGGCTTTTTCGTTATTTCACCTGCTGACCCGGCTTCGCGCCTTCGTCTGGGCTTAACAGGAAGATATCTTTCCCGCCAGGGCCGGCGGCCATCACCATCCCCTCGGAGATGCCGAAGCGCATTTTGCGCGGCGCCAGGTTCGCCACCATCACGGTCTGACGACCGATCAGCACCTGCGGGTCCGGATACGCTGAGCGGATGCCGGAGAAGACGTTACGCTTCTCGCCGCCCAGATCCAGCGTCAGGCGCAGCAGCTTGTCAGAACCTTCCACGAACTCCGCGTTTTCAATCAGCGCCACGCGCAGGTCGACTTTGGCGAAATCGTCAAAGGTGATGGTTTCCTGAATCGGATCGTCCGCCAGCGGGCCGGTGACCGGTGCCGCAGCCGCCTTCACCTCTTCTTTAGACGCTTCCACCAGGGCTTCAATCTGCTTCATCTCGATGCGGTTGTACAGCGCCTTGAAGGTGTTCACCTTGTGGCCGAGCAGCGGCTGAGCCATTGCATCCCAGGTCAGTTCAGTGTTCAGGAACGCTTCAGCACGGGCTGCGAGCTGCGGCAGAACCGGCTTCAGGTAGGTCATCAGCACGCGGAACAGGTTGATGCCCATGGAGCAGATGGCCTGCAGGTCGGCATCGCGGCCTTCCTGTTTCGCTACCACCCACGGCGCCTGCTCGTCGACATAGCGGTTCGCCAGGTCAGCCAGGGCCATGATTTCACGTACCGCTTTGCCGAACTCGCGCGCTTCCCAGGCTTCGCCAATGGTCGCCGCCGCGTCGGTAAAGGTTTGGTACAGGGCCGGGTCAGCCAGTTCGGCCGCCATCACGCCGTCAAAACGCTTGGCGATAAAGCCCGCGTTGCGGGACGCCAGGTTCACCACCTTGTTGACGATGTCCGCGTTCACGCGCTGCACGAAATCTTCCAGGTTCAGGTCGATATCATCGATGCGGGAAGAGAGCTTCGCGGTGTAGTAGTAGCGCAGGCTGTCCGCGTCGAAGTGGTTCAGCCAGGTGCTGGCTTTGATGAACGTCCCACGGGACTTGGACATCTTCGCGCCGTTCACCGTCACGTAGCCGTGTACGAACAGGTTGGTTGGCTTGCGGAAGTTGCTGCCTTCCAGCATCGCCGGCCAGAACAGGCTGTGGAAGTAAACGATGTCTTTACCGATGAAGTGATACAGCTCGGCAGTGGAATCTTTCTTCCAGTATTCGTCGAAGCTGACGGTGTCGCCACGCTTGTCGCACAGGTTCTTGAAGGAGCCCATGTAGCCGATTGGCGCGTCCAGCCAGACGTAGAAGTATTTGCCCGGCGCGTTCGGGATTTCAAAGCCGAAGTACGGCGCATCACGGGAGATATCCCACTGCTGCAGCCCGGATTCGAACCACTCCTGCATTTTATTCGCCACCTGCTCCTGCAGCGCGCCGCTGCGGGTCCACGCCTGCAGCATTTCGCTGAAGGACGGCAGGTCGAAGAAGAAGTGCTCGGAATCACGCATCACAGGCGTGGCGCCGGAAACCACGGATTTCGGCTCGATAAGCTCGGTCGGGCTGTAGGTCGCGCCGCACACTTCGCAGTTATCGCCGTACTGGTCCGGGGATTTACATTTCGGACAGGTGCCTTTGACGAAACGGTCCGGCAGGAACATGCCTTTTTCCGGATCGTACAGCTGAGAGATGGTGCGGTTTTTAATAAAACCGTTCTCTTTCAGACGGGTGTAGATCAGCTCCGACAGCTCGCGGTTTTCGTCGCTGTGCGTGGAGTGATAGTTGTCATAGCTGATGTCAAAGCCAGCAAAATCAGTCTGATGCTCCTGACTCATTTCGGCAATCATCTGTTCCGGGGAAATCCCCAGCTGCTGCGCTTTCAGCATGATCGGCGTGCCGTGAGCATCGTCCGCACAGATGAAATTAACCTCGTGGCCGCGCATTCGCTGGTAACGGACCCAGACATCAGCCTGGATATGCTCCAGCATGTGGCCGAGGTGGATTGAGCCGTTGGCGTACGGCAGTGCGCACGTTACCAGAATTTTCTTCGCGACTTGAGTCATAGTAGGCATTACTTCTTTTAACTGTGAAAAGGGTTTTTGATATTACCAAAAGGGGCATTATTAAGTAAGCACAAACCACGGCCTTTCAGGTAAACTTGTTCATCTAAGGTCTTATTCACAAGAACAAAGGAGTCGGGATGAGTTCTCAATCCCAGGCCAAATCACCGGAAGCCTTACGAGCAATGGTCGCCGGGACGCTGGCTAACTTTCAGCATCCAACCCTGAAGCACAATCTCACTACGCTGAAAGCGTTACACCACGTTGCCTGGCTGGACGACACGCTGCACATTGAGCTGCAGATGCCGTTCGTCTGGACCAGCGCCTTTGACGCGCTGAAAGAGCAGACCAGCGCTGAGCTGCTGCGCATTACTGGCGCAAAAGCCATTGACTGGAAGCTGAGCCACAGCATCGCCACGCTGAAGCGCGTGAAAAACCAGCCTGGCGTGAACGGCGTGAAAAACATCATCGCCGTCAGTTCGGGCAAGGGCGGGGTAGGGAAATCTTCTACCGCCGTTAACCTGGCGCTGGCGCTGGCGGCGGAAGGGGCAAAGGTCGGTATTCTGGATGCGGATATCTACGGCCCGTCTATTCCGAACATGCTGGGCGCGGAAAACCAGCGCCCAACCTCGCCGGACGGCACCCACATGGCGCCAATCATGGCGCACGGTCTGGCAACCAACTCCATCGGTTATCTGGTGACCGACGATAACGCCATGGTCTGGCGCGGTCCGATGGCCAGCAAGGCGCTGCTGCAGATGCTGCAGGAGACGATGTGGCCGGATCTGGATTATCTGGTGCTGGACATGCCGCCGGGCACCGGTGATATCCAGCTCACGCTGGCGCAGAACATTCCGGTTACGGGGGCGGTTGTTGTGACTACGCCGCAGGATATCGCGCTTATCGACGCCAAAAAAGGCATCGTGATGTTTGAGAAGGTGGAAGTGCCGGTGCTCGGTATTGTCGAGAACATGAGCATGCACATCTGCAGCAACTGCGGTCACCACGAACCTATCTTCGGTACCGGTGGCGCAGAAAAACTGGCCGCGAAGTATCATACCCAGCTGCTGGGACAGATGCCGCTGCACATTACCCTGCGTGAAGATCTGGACAGCGGAAAGCCGACGGTGGTCAGCCGTCCGGACAGTGAATTTGCAGGAATGTATCGCCAGCTGGCGGGACGCGTCGCGGCGCAGCTCTACTGGCAGGGCGAAATCATCCCAGGGGAAATCGCGTTCCGCGCGGTGTAATTTCTCTTCGCTTAGTGCCGGGTGGCGGCTTCGCCTTACCCGGCCTACGAAATACGGTTTTGTAGGTCAGGTAAGCGAAGCGCCACCTGACTTTACCCAAGCCGATAATGCATCAGATAGTACTCTCCGTCCGGAGAATTACCCGTCGCCTCAATGTGCCAGCCGTGTCGCTGGTAAAACGCAATAGCCCGCGCATTCTTCACCAGACACTTAAGCGAACCCGTACTGGTAAACGTCTTCTGAACCTGCTCCAGGAGCAACTTCCCGACCCCGAGACTTTGATACTGCGGGTCAACAAACAGGTTGTGCAGGAAATTATCGTTCGTCCAGACGGAGGCAAAACCCAGGCGATGCCCGTTCTGAACAGCAACCCAAATCACTTCGTCACGGGTTGCCGCGTCAAAGTCTTCCAGCTGCCAGTCTGCACTCTCCAGCCATGGCCAGGCTTCACGCCGGGCGTGGAGGTAGAGCGTGCGCAGGAAAGGGCGGTCACTTTCCTGCCAGGGGCGAATCAGGATTGCGTTAGCGGTGATAGAAAATATCTCCATTGTAGGCTTTGTAGATCTTGCCATCAGTATCGCCAATCAGCACGTAGTTCTCACCCATGTAGGTCCAGTGGGTTCCGGCATCCGGAGCCGGCAGGTTACGCAGCTGGTACTGTTTGATGGTGTACTCCGGCGTTTGATACTGCGCCGGTGCCGTGTCGCCAATCTTGAATTTCGTAAAGTCAGCGATGAACTCTTGTTCTTCATAGGCCTTGATGCCAGATGGCGCAGCGGCCGTTTGCGGGGCAGCGAATGCGGATCCCGCCAGAGACAGTAATACACCCAGAAGCAGCAATTTACGCTTAGCCATTTTTTCTCCAGTGATATCGTTTCAGATACTTTTCGTCTGCGGGTTGTGCAAAGCGGAGCAGACGGTCCATTTTAAGTATCAACGCAGGGTATGTTTGAAAAAAAATGTAACAAAAGTGGACGGTTTTGTGTAGTCGAATTGAAGGATGCTCATCATTGCGATGAATATTGTCTGCGCTTTATATTGTTAATATTTATTATTTCATTAATTAATTCTGAAAATAACTTTTCGCGTCAAAATTGGACTGCTATGCGAATGCTTTCCCACTGAAGAAGATTTAATATTGTCTTCGGATGAAGCGGGCTTACTTCCGTTTTTTTTTACAGGTTTGAGTATTGCTTTTGTTTTTTAGAGAGCGGTTCGGTCACGTTTTACAATGCCAGAATTTCATATTGCATAAGAATAAACAATTAAATTTCATAATCTTAGCTAAAGTCTCTTTGCAAGCTTGACGATAAACGCAACGTTAAAAAGAAATATTTATATAATGAAAGCTACAACTGCATTTTCGCTGTTATTTCTTACTGTTAGTCAATTAACAGGGTGTGTATTTTCCCCCGGGCAGAACTTGAGTGTATCCGGGAAAAAAGTCATTGCTGCGGAAGACGCCAATTATCAGCTTGATAAGCGCGTGGAAATTTTTCCTCTGACGCCGGGATTGATTGAAAAACTGCGTCCGGCCGTATCGAAATCTCAGGCAAATCCTAATCTGGATGAGCAGATCAAAAACTGGGAATACCGCATTGGCACAGGCGACATCCTGACGGTCACCGTCTGGGATCACCCGGAATTAACGACGCCCGCAGGGCAATATCGAAGTGCGAGCGACGCCGGCAACTGGGTCAACGCCGATGGTACGCTCTTTTATCCCTACGTCGGTAAGCTGCGGGTGGCGGGAAAAACAGTTTCACAGGTACGTGAAGAGATTACAACTCGACTGGATAAGGTCATTGAGAGCCCGCAGGTGGACGTCAGCATTGCCGCCTTCCGTTCGCAAAAAGCCTACGTCACCGGAGAGGTCGAAAAATCGGGCCAACAACCCATAACCAATATTCCGCTGACGGTGATGGATGCGGTCAACGCCGCAGGCGGTCTTTCTGCTGATGCCGACTGGCGTAACGTCGTGCTCACGCATGATGGCCAGGACTCGCGTCTTTCGCTCTATGCGCTGATGCAGCATGGCGATTTGACTCAAAATAAGCTGCTTTATCCTGGCGATATCCTGTTTATTCCACGCAACGACGCGCTGAAGGTGTTCGTGATGGGCGAGGTGGTTAAGCAGAGCACGCTTAAGATGGATCGTAGCGGCATGACGCTGGCCGAAGCCCTGGGGAATGCCGGGGGGCTTAACCAAAATATGGCCGATGCAACCGGTATTTTTGTTATTCGGCAGGTAGCGAAAAAAGGCGACACGGGCAAAATTGCCAACATCTATCAGCTGAATGCGGAAGATGCGTCAGCCATGGTGCTGGGTACGGAATTCCAGCTGGAACCGTATGACATTGTCTACGTTACCACCGCACCGTTATCACGCTGGAATCGCGTGATCACCCAACTGGTGCCTACCATCAGCGGCGTTCATGACCTGACCGAAACCGTTCGTTACATCAGATCGTGGCCGCAGTAATGTTCCAGTCAATCTTAGTGGTCTGCACCGGCAATATTTGCCGTTCACCGATAGGTGAGCGGCTGTTGCGTCAGCAATTACCCGGCAAGCAGGTGACCTCGGCAGGGATTTTGGGGCTTGAAGGGCATCCGGCAGATGCGACTGCGCAGGCTGTGGCCCGGCGTCATGGCGTTTCGCTGGAGGGGCATGTTGCGCGCAAGGTGACGCGCAGCCTGTTGCAAAAATCCGATTTGATTCTGGTGATGGAGCCGGAACACCTCCGGTTCATAGCCACAATGGCCCCGGAGAACCGGGGAAAATCGCTGCTCTTTGGACAATGGCTGGAAACCAGGGACATTCCCGACCCGTATCACAAAAGTCGTGAAGCCTATGAATATGTTTTCGAGCAATTAGGAAAAGCCAGTCAGGAATGGGCTCGTCGTTTGAGTCAACAAGGAATGAAGCAGTAATGTCGTCTTCAAAATCAGAAAAATATAGTGCTGCAACGTCGCAGAATAATGAGATCGATCTTCTTCAGCTGCTTGCTGAGATGTTTGATAACCGCGTGACGATCGCGTGCGTCACGCTCCTGCTTACGGTATGTGCGGGGATCTACGCGTTCAGCACCACGCCAGTTTATCAGGCTGATGCCCTGGTACAGGTTGAAGCGAAGCAGAATAACTCGCTGCTCAAGAACCTGACCGCGTTCGGGTCCGATCTCTCGCCCGACGTCGCGCCAGAACTTTTACTCCTTAAATCACGAATGATCCTGGGAGAAACCGTCGATCGGTTAGGGCTGACGTACAGCGTTAAGCGGCGCGTGTTGCCTGTCATCGGGTCTTTTTGGGAACAGGTGCAGGGACGTAAATCAGACAAAATAACGATTGGCGCGCTGACTATTCCTCTTCTGGAAGGGAAGCCACAAACGCTTTTACTCACCGTACAGGAGCAGGGGCGGTATCGCCTTGAGGGGAAAATGCTTGAGGCAGAAGGCGTTGTGGGGAAAACCCTGGCTAAAGACGGCATATCGCTTCTGGTGACATCCCTCGGCGCGGAACCCGGCACCCAGTTTACCCTCGAAACCGTCACAAGGCTTGACGCGATCAACGCCATTCAGAACAGGCTCACGGTTGTAGAGTCGGCGAAACAGAGCGGTATGATCGCATTAACGTTAACGGGTGAAGACCCCGGCAAGATCGCCACGGTGCTCAATACGATTGCTGAAAATTTTCTCAGTCAGAATATTGCGCGCCAGGAAGCGAAAGACTCGCGCAGCCTCACGTTCTTACAGGATCAATTACCTAAGATCAGCCGGGAGCTGGATGAAGCCGAAGCGCGACTGAATGCCTACAGAGAGCAGCGTGATTCTGTCGACTTGTCTCTGGAGGCAAAGTCGGTTCTCGATCAGGTGGTTAACGTGGAAAACCAGCTTAACGAGCTGACGTTTCGCGAAGCAGAGGTTTCCCAGCTTTTCAAAAAGGACCATCCCACCTACCGCGCTTTGCGGGAGAAGAAACAAACGCTTGAGCGTGAGCGCGCGCGTCTGAATAGCCGCGTCTCATCCATGCCTTCCACGCAGCAGGAAATCTTACGCCTGAGTCGTGACGTTGAATCCGGGCGTACCATATACCTGCAGCTGCTGACGCGTCAGCAAGAGCTGAGTATCTCGCGCTCCAGCGCTATCGGCAACGTGCGGATTATCGATCCGGCCGTGACGCAGCCGGCCCCAATCAAGCCGCGCAAAGCGCTCATTATCGTGCTGGGTATGCTGATGGGCTTGATGCTCTCTGCCGGAACGGTTTTAGTGCGCTCAGCCTTTAAGCGAGGCATTACCTCGTCTGAACAGCTGGAAGTGCAGGGGATACCGCTTCTGGCGACGCTCCCGCGCTCGGTGTGGCTCTGGAAAAAAACGCACCTGCGCAGGAGAAACCTGTTTGCTTCCCACTGGAAGCACAGGACGTCGAACATCCCTTTTCTGCCCGTTGACCGTCCGGCAGATATGTTTGTCGAGGCGGTGCGCGGGCTGCGCACCAGCCTGCATTTTACCATGATGGATGCCTCAAACCGGATCGTCGTGGTGTCTGGCCCCACGCAGGACTGCGGAAAGACGCTGGTCAGTACGTCACTGGCGTCGATTGCCGCTCAGGCCGGACAGCGAGTGCTGTTTATTGATGCGGATATGCGCAAGGGATATGTCCATAACGTTTTCAAACTGAGCAATCATCGTGGACTATCCAGCGTGCTTGGAGGCGCCGTTGAGTGGCAGGAGGCAATTCAACGCGTTGAGAAAGGCGGTTTTGATGTATTGACCTGCGGACCCCAACCTTCGCATCCCGTTGAGCTGCTGATGAGCGAACGCTTCCAGACTATGGTGTCGCAGATAGACAACCATTATGACATCGTGATTGTCGACACCCCGCCTGTGCTTGCCGTGACGGATGCCTTGCTGATAGCCAGAGCAGCGGCTACCACGCTGCTGGTTGCCAGGTTTGGTAAAACCAGCGTCAAGGAGATCGAGCACTGCCTGAAGCGTCTGCAGCAAATGGGTGTGCGGGTGAATGGCGCGATCCTCAATGATATCGTGAAATCGGCAGCGCTCTATTACAACTCGGGATATAGCCATTACGACTACGGCTATACCCAGGAGTAAACGTGGCGCGACACTTCTTTACAGCGTGATGGCGTATTGCCCGTTAAGATGACCTTCGTTGAAACATGAGGTCACAATGGATAACCGCAAAATCAGTCGACTGCGCCGCTGGGCGCGGGAAGGGATCATACTCGTTCTGCTGACGCTGGCCGTGGTGTGGGGTGTTGATCGGTATCGTAAACCGACACTCCCCGCCAGCTTTAGTGCAACACCGATGCAGAGCATCGACGGCAACATTCACGATATCGCGGCGCTCAGCCAGGAGCGTCCGCTGCTGATTTACGTCTGGGCCACCTGGTGCAGCATATGCCGTTACACGACGCCTTTCGTTAATCAGCTGGCAGAAGAGGGCGGGAACGTGTTGAGTATTGCCATGCGTTCAGGTGATAACGCAAAGCTTGCGCGCTGGGTTGAAAAGAAACAGCTGAAAATGCCGGTGATAAATGATGAAAACGGTGCGTTATCGCAGCTGTGGCAGGTGAGCGTCACGCCGACGCTGGTGATTGTGTCGAAGGGCAATGTGGTAAGTACCACGACGGGCTGGACGAGCTACTGGGGATTAAAAACCAGGATGTGGTGGGCTGGGCTTTAAAATAACCCCTCTCCCGGCGGAAGAGGGGTGTTGTATTACTTAGCCAGAACTTCCTGCGCGGTGCGCTCAACCAGAGACAGCAGGATTTTAATATCTTCCAGCGTCACGGTTGGGTTCAGCAGCGTCAGCTTCAGGCAGGTGACGCCGTTATGCTCGGTCACACCGACGTTCGCACGGCCGGATTCCAGCAGCGCATCACCAATTTTCTGGTTCAACAGGGCGATGCCCGCGTCATCCGTCTTCACCTGTCCGCGGAAGCGGAACAGAACGCTCGCCAGCTGTGGCTGCATAACCAGTTCCAGAGCTGGCTGCTCTTTCACGTAGGCCGCAACCTGCTGCGCCAGCGTTACGCCGCAATCGATGATCGCCGCGTATTGCTCCTGACCCAGCGCTTCCAGGCTCATCCACAGCTTCAGCGCGTCGAAACGACGGGTGGTCTGCAGAGATTTGGACACCAGGTTAGGCACGCCCGCTTCTTCGTCGAACTCAGAGTTCAGGTAGGCCGCCTGATAGCGCATCAGCTCATAGTGACGCGCTTCTTTCAGCAGGAACGCGCCGCAGCTGATGGTCTGGAAGAACTGCTTGTGGAAGTCCAGGGTGACGGAATCCACCAGCTCGATGCCGTCCAGGTAGTGACGATACTGCTCAGACATCAGCAGCGCGCCGCCCCAGGCCGCATCAACGTGTACCCAGATGTTCTGCTTCGCGGCCAGTTCTGCAATCGCACGCAGCGGGTCGATAGCACCGGCATCGGTGGTACCTGCCGTCGCGACGATCGCCAGAATCTGCTCGCCGTTCGCATTGCACTGTTCAATTTTCGCCGCCAGATCGGTCAGATCCATGCGGGAGAATTCGTCCGTTTTCACCTGCACCACGGACTGGTAGCCCAGACCCATCAGCGCCATGTTTTTCTGCACGGAGAAGTGCGCGTTTTCGGAGCACAGCACGCGAATTTTGCGCAGATCGCCCACCAGACCGTCCTGCTGAACGGAGTGACCCTGACGCGCGAAGAACGCATCGCGAGCCAGCATCAGGCCCATCAGGTTGCTCTGGGTGCCGCCGCTGGTGAAGACACCTGCGTCGCCGGCCTGATAACCCACGCGGGTACGCAGCCACTCGATCAGTTTGATCTCGATAATGGTTGCGGACGGGCTTTGATCCCAGGAGTCCATACTCTGGTTAGTGGCGTTGATCAGCACTTCCGCCGCCTGGCTTACCACCAGGCTTGGGCAGTGCAGGTGCGCCACACACTGCGGGTGATGAACGGACAAGCTGTCTTTCAGGAAGAACTCCACGGCGCGTTCAATCGCCGCTTCGTTGCCCAGCCCCTTTGGGTTGAAATCCAGCTTAATACGGTCGCGCAGTTCCGCGACCGTTTTGCCCTGGTACATCTCAGGCTGTTTCAGCCACTGCATCACAGCCTGAGTGCTTTGTTCAATCGCCTGCTGGTAAGCTTCAATGCTCTGCGCAGAGGAGAACAAAATTGGGTTTGAATCAGACATCGTAATCAATAACTCCGGTTACGCCGGGCGAACGCCCGCAGCAAGCAGTGCCTGCTCAAATTTATCCAGGAAGATTTTCAGCTCTTCGTCGCTGATCAGCAGAGACGGCAGCAGACGCAGAACGATACCGTTACGGCCACCGCGCTCCAGAATCAGACCGGCTTCGAAGCACTTCTTCTGAATCAGTGCAGACAGCTCGCCGTCGCCCGGGAAGCAGCCCATGTGGTCAGCGGCTTCGTGTGGCTTAACGATCTCAATACCGATCATCATGCCCAGACCGCGCACGTGGCCGATCACCGGATAGCGTTTCGCCATCTCTTTCAGCTGGCCTTTCAGCCATTCGCCCTGTGCAGCCACTTTGCCTGCGATGTTCTGGTCTTTCAGGATTTTCAGCGTTGTCAGACCGGTTGCCATCGCCAGCTGGTTGCCGCGGAAGGTACCGGTGTGGTGACCTGGCGCCCATGCATCGAACTGCTTTTTGATACCGAGCACGGCCAGCGGCAGACCGCCACCCACTGCTTTAGACATCACGATGATGTCTGGCTCAATGCCAGCGTGTTCGAAGGCGAAGAATTTACCGGTACGGGCAAAGCCAGCCTGAACTTCGTCGAGGATCAGCAGAATGCCGTGTTCCTGAGTTACTTTACGGATGCGCTGCAGCCACTCAGCCGGAGCCGGGTTCACGCCGCCTTCGCCCTGAACGGCTTCCAGAATCACCGCAGCAGGTTTACGCACGCCGCTTTCAACGTCGTTGATCAGGTTATCGAAGTAGTAAGTCAGCGCTTTCACGCCCGCTTCACCACCGATACCCAGCGGGCAACGGTACTCGTGCGGGTAAGGCATGAACTGTACTTCTGGCATCATACCGTCAACCGCTTCTTTCGGAGACAGGTTGCCGGTCACGGACAGCGCGCCGTGGGTCATACCGTGGTAACCACCAGAGAAGCTGATGATACCGCTACGACCGGTCACTTTTTTCGCCAGCTTCAGCGCCGCTTCAACGGCGTCCGCACCGGATGGACCGGTGAACTGCAGGCAGTACTCTTTGCCCTGACCAGGCAGCAGAGAGAGCAGGTATTCAGAAAACGCGTCTTTCAGAGGCGTAGTCAGATCCAGGGTATGTAACGGCAAGCCGCTGGTAATGACATTTTGGATGCTTTTCAGCACATCAGGATGGTTATGGCCAAGCGCAAGGGTCCCCGCGCCTGCTAAACAGTCAAGGTATTCTTTATTGTCTGCATCGGTGATCCACACGCCTTCTGCTTTAGTAATTGCTAAAGGCAGTTTGCGCGGATAACTCCTGACGTTAGATTCAAACTCGGCCTGACGGGCCAGATAGGTTTCGTTGCTTTTGTGGGCATCTACGGTGTCAATACGGACTTTATCCGTCATCATATCACTCCTACAACCGCCGCTTCGTTATGAGCCACGATTGAATAAAAAGTTAAAAAACAGATGGGGGCCTGAAAAAAACGCCGCCAATATAGAGCCTTTTGCCACGGGGCTCAATGGTTAATTTGTTTACTGTTTTGTGACACGGGGCTGCGGGGAGAAAACATCCCCATTTTTAAAATGAAAATTGCATTTTATGCCAAATAAAAACAGCCTGTTACAGGCTGTTTGTCCGGCGTGTAAAGTCGCAGAAAAGAGTGTGACAAAACGTGCCATCGAATAGCAAAAAAGGAGGCTGGCTGTCTCTATTCCTGCGTCATGCGCAAAAAGCGGTGCTCATGATGCATGCACAACGGAATCACGCATTAAAAAAGGACTTTCAACGCGCGTGGTGTTCTTATGCTCTTCGCCGTTAATAATATGCAAGGCGCTCAGGCGGCCAATTTCATAGTGTGGCAGTTGAACCGTAGTGAGAGGAGGCAGGAACAACTCCCCGATACCCACCATATTGTCATAGCCGATTACCGCGACGTCTTCCGGTATGCGAAGCCCTTGCGCCAGCAGCGTCTGGTAGACCATAAACGCGATACGGTCGTTGCCGCAGATAACGGAGTCGAACCCCGGAATGCCATTCTGCATGTGCGCCAGCAGCACTGACGGGATATCACGATAGTGCTCGTCCCCTAACGCCATATAGCTATGCGCCAGGCTTTGTGGGTCGAGCCCCGCTTCACGGCATGCGCGTTCCAGCCCCTGACGGCGTCGGGTTGTGGCCAAATGTCCCGCAGGTAAATGCAGGCAGAGAGGCCGTCGATAACCCTGTGCGAGCAACGCCCGCACGGCGGTATACTGCCCCTGTTCATCATCAGGAATATAGCTGGCGACCTTTTCGCCGTCACTTTCGCAGTTGGCCAGCACGCAGGGAAGGGTGAGGAGTTTGGCCGGAAGAGGAACCTGACGTAACCCCATGGTGGTGTAGATAATCCCGTCAGGCCGATGAGAGAGGAGAAGGTCGACAATGGCGTCCGGGTTGTCATCGGTAAACATATTCATCACGAAGCTGTTCCAGCCGTGCATTCTGGCCGTCTCTTCAATAGACAGCGTGATGTCCACCGAGAAAGGTGTCGTCACCGTATCGAGTGCCAGTACGCCTATGGTTTTCGGCGAGGCGTGCGCGCCGCGTATTTTCTTGGCGGACAGGTCAGGAACGTAGCTGGTCTGCTCGATAGCCAGCTGAACGCGCGCCAGCGTTTCCGGCTTAAGGCGCTCCGGGCTGTTAAGCGCGCGGGAAACCGTCATCAGCGATACGTTAGCCAGCTTTGCGACGTCCTTCAGGGAAGCCATTTTATTACTCCGTTAATGCTCTGTGTGAGAGGGTATACAACTAAGTCGCTGATGTAAAAGGAAGGCTGATGCCCTGGTTAGGTCATGCTGACCTCAGTGATGAATTTTTGATCGCGATCTCATTTCCTCAATGTTAACGTTAACTTTCGTGATTAACATCTTAACTTTTAGCCAAACAGCATGAGAAAGAGATAATGTTAACGTTACCATTGTGTCATTACTCCAACATGAGAATGTCATGATGAAAACGCATCGCTCTCACAGCTACCCTTTACTGAGCGCATTACTGTTTTTCTTTTTTGTCACCTGGTCATCTTCCGGCTCGTTACTTTCCATCTGGCTTCATCAGGAGGTGGGCTTAAAAGCGGGGGATACCGGCGTTATCTATGCCGTGCTTTCCGTCTCCGCGCTTTTTGCACAAATCTGCTACGGGTTTATTCAGGACAAACTCGGCCTGCGCAAAAACCTGCTCTGGTTTCTGACCAGCCTGCTCGTTCTTTCAGGTCCGGCTTTTTTGCTGTTTGGCTATCTGCTGAAGATTAACGTGTTGCTCGGCAGCATTTTCGGCGGGATTTTTATTGGCCTGACGTTTAACGGCGGGATAGGAGTGCTCGAGTCCTATACCGAGCGCGTGGCCCGCCAGAGCCAGTTTGAGTTCGGCAAGGCGAGGATGTGGGGATCGCTTGGCTGGGCGGCGGCAACCTTTTTCGCGGGGCTGCTGTTTAACATTAATCCGAAGCTGAACTTTGCCGTCGCGAGCTGCGCAGGGCTGGTGTTTTTTGTTTTGCTGGCGCGTCTCAGGGTCTCTTCCGCCCCGCACGCCATGCAGGAAGCGGTGTCCGGCGGTAAGGTCACACTGGAAGATGCCTTGCGCCTGCTGACGCTGCCGCGTTTCTGGGCGCTGGTGTTTTTCGTTATCGGCACCTGTATTTATGGCGTTTATGACCAGCAGTTCCCGGTCTATTTCTCCTCCCAGTTCCCGACGTTGCAGGAAGGAAACGCCATGTACGGCTATCTCAACTCCTTCCAGGTTTTCCTTGAGGCGGCCGGTATGTTTTGCGCCCCGTGGCTGGTCAATCGCCTCGGTGCGAAAAACGGCCTGATTTTCGCGGGAATGGTGATGGCGATGCGTATGGTGGCATCGGGTCTGGTTGAGGGGCCGGTATTGATCTCCATTACCAAGCTATTGCACGCGGTTGAGCTGCCCGTTTTGCTGGTCTCAATCTTTAAATACAACAGCCTGCATTTTGACAAGCGGCTCTCTTCCACCCTCTATCTGGTGGGCTTTGCCTGTACAAGCTCGGTGATCGCCTCGGTTCTGTCGCCGCTGGCCGGTTACAGCTATGAGAAATACGGCTTTGCCCAGTCCTATCTCATTATGGGGCTGTTAGTTTTCAGCACCACGCTCATCTCCATCTTCCTGTTGCGCTCGGGCAAGTCCTCTTCTGACCCGTTAATGCCGCAACCTTCCACTATCTGACTGAAAAGAGTAGACACATGACGTATTCCATTGCCAAAGCTGAACAGGAACTGCAGGCCAGACAAGGCCGTCTTAACCTGCGCTGGTATCCGCGTTTCCACCTCGCCGCACGTGCCGGCTGGATGAACGACCCGAATGGCCTGGTGTGGTTTGACGGCTGGTATCACGCGTTTTACCAGCATCATCCATACTCGACTCAGTGGGGGCCGATGCACTGGGGCCATGCGCGCAGCAGGGATTTAGTTCACTGGGAACACCTTCCGGTAGCACTGGCGCCGGAAGGACCAGAAGACAAGGACGGCTGTTTTTCCGGCTCGGCGGTAGTCGATGGCGATACGCTGGCGCTGATTTACACCGGACATAAATTCCACGGCGACCCTGATGATGAGGCTAATCTCTACCAGGTGCAGTGCCTGGCGACCAGCCGTGACGGCGTTCATTTTGCCCGGCAGGGAATGATTGTTGACACGCCGCCAGGCCTGCATCACTTCCGCGACCCGAAAGTGTGGCGTGAAGGGGAGAGCTGGTACATGGTTGTCGGCGCGCGAGACGGTGAGACGGGCCAGGTGCGCGTATACCGTTCTGCCGATCTGCACGCGTGGCAGGATATGGGCGTGCTTGCGGTGGCTGAAAAAGAGATGGGCTATATGTGGGAATGCCCGGATTTTTTTACCCTCAACGATAAACGCGTGCTGATGTTTTCGCCTCAGGGGCTGGCGGCAGACGGATTCAAAAACCGTAATCTTTTCCAGAGCGGCTACCTGCTGGGCGAGTGGCAGCCCGGTCAACCTTTCGTGCGTGAAGGGGAGTTTGTGGAGATGGATCGCGGGCATGATTTCTATGCGCCACAAAGCTTCATGACTCCCGACGGCCGCCGCATCGTTATCGGCTGGCTGGACATGTGGGAATCGCCCCTGCCGGAACAGCAGGACGGCTGGGCGGGTATGCTCTCCTTACCGCGCGAGCTGACGCTGAGTGCGGATGACCGTCTGCAAATGCGCCCGGCCAGAGAAGTCGAAAGCCTGCGCAGGGCGTGGTTCCCCTGGCCGGTGAGCGCGCTTAACAATCAGCAGATCGCTCAGGTGGAAAGCTGCGACGCGATGGAGGTCATTCTGCAGTGGGATTGCGTCAACAGCAGCGCGGAGCAGTACGGTATTCGTCTCGGAGACGGGTTACGTATCTATGTCGATGCGCAGATGCAGCGCCTGGTGCTGGAGCGTCACTATCCGCAGTATGGCCTGTGCGGGACCCGAAGCGTTGCGATAAACCTGAACGACACGCTAAACCTGCGCCTGTTCTTTGACAACTCGTCGGTGGAGGTGTTTGTCAATGAGGGTGAAGCGTGCCTCAGCAGCCGCATTTATCCTGAAGCGGGGGCTCGCGAACTGGCGTTGTTTGCCTGGACGGGGAGTGCGTTGCTCATTGATGCCGGTGCGTGGCAGTTAGAGTAAATGAGTTACATCAGAAAAATTCAGTAAGGTCCGCAAATACTAAAGGCGACAGGTGTCGCCTTTAGTATTATTTAATCTTTCTGGCGTAGCCCTGAAACTGACCTTCTTTACTCACCGCTAATTTGCCTTTAGCAGGATAGTAAATGAAGGTGTATAACCCTTGTGAATAAACCTTTGCCTTAGGCTCGTTTTCATCCAGCGCGCCTAATACGCCGTCAACATCTAATATCTCACCTCTAATCGTAATTTTCATCCCTTCCCATTTAAAGGTGTGCGCCGCTTTAGCTGCCTGAGCATGTTGTTTCGCATCTTTCTTAGCCCAGATTCCCGTACCCGCAGCGGCATCACGCGCGTTCGCCCATGCTGCATTTTGTGCGGATTCATTGTAGGCATTCTGGCGGTTTTGCTCAGCCAGGTAGCACGTATCTTTGCTAATCCCCTGGCGTTCACATTCAGCCATGCGCTGAGCAGGCGACGTACATGCAGAAAGCAGAGCAGTAGCCCCCGCCATGACTACCGCTAAGAGAGTTTTTTTCATTACGCAAAGACCTTAAGTTAAAAATATGCAGCAGGAGAATGTTCAATATCCGCAAATATAATAAGAGTGATACATACAACCTAACCATATGCCAATAAGGATAAGTGCCATGTATAATATTAAAGAGATAAAAATATATTTTGCCATGCTGCTTTTCTATTAAAAGCCGACCCCTACGCCAATGGAGGCACCCATGTTATTTGCGGTGTCATCAGAGAAACTGACTTTGGCGATCGTATGTGGATTGACGTTAACGGATGCCCCAACGGCAAGGGCGCTTTCACTATTGTACGTTGCACCGCCAGCAGAGAACATAACATGCTGATTCGTTTGTACCTGCGGTAAACCTGCCATCGCCATGGCGCCCGAGATACCGGCGTTGGCCTGTTTCTTATTATTATCCACTTCGTCGTGCAATGATTTGAACTGCTGGCGGGTGTTGTTATTCATTGCCTGTAACGTCTGCTTTGTTGCCTGAAGTTCCTGAGCGGTGGCGGTAACAGCCTGGCTGTTGTTAGCCACTTTCGTTTGCGTTGCTGCGTCAACCTGCACGCGCGTCACGGTAGTCGTCACGCCATCTTTTCCATCTACGCCGTTAGTGGGTTTAGGGGCACTTTCCAGGCTATCAAGACGGTTATCCTGCACTTTGTTAACGTTTTCCATATTGATAATTTCAGTGCCGTTCGTCATGACGCCCTGTAAAGCAGCCTCACTTTTTTGATTCGCAGTATCTGCGAGCGCACCAGCAAGTAATGCTTTTTGCTTAGCCTCATTTGTGGCTTGATCAACGATCAAAACACCTAATTTAGTCGATTGAAGGTCGCTATCAACCTGAGTTAAGCGATTGTCAGTTGAGAGATCGCGAGCAATACTATCAGCATTGTTTTGCGTAATTTGGTCTTGATGGTCAATCACAATATTTGTGATTGATGCATCGTCCCAGGCTGCAGCAGCATCGGTAATATTCATGGCGCTACCTGCTACCACGCCTAATACAAAAACAGAAATAACAGATTTCTTAAAAGCTTTCATTCGAAGGACTCACATCATTAACGTATTGAAAAACAAATTTAAGCAGAACGGTTTTGGCTTTATTGAGCATGAAGGTATCTGTATTTCCATATATCAATACAGGTTATTCATTGCTTAGATCTTTTTTAGTTGCGTGAATAAACTATCAATTAAACCCAAACTGATTATTTTGATCTAAATCATAAATGATATGAATAAATACATGGTCAGGATACGACGCCGTGGTGATTTATTTAATGTATACATTGACTTATGGATTGTGTGGTAAGCCAGGGGAAACGTTAAGCCATTGATGAAAATACGAATGTTCAATGGGTTTAAATAAATTAATATTTCCTTTTTCTTTCATGCGAAAGAAGTTTCTATATCTTATAAAAGATGAAGGGGCACGTAATAAAAAATAAAAATAATAGCCTCAGTAAACGTGCGTAATAAAGGTTTTCAATAAGGCGTTAACAATTATTGAACCAGAATTAACTAAAGCGTAATAAATATAGGCAAATGACTGGAAAGTACGTCTGGAGATTTCAGCTATGACACGCCCGGCGATAAATCGAAACTCCTTGCGCCTGGCCCATGGCCGCGGTTACACTAAACAACGTTAATGAGTTTTTATAACTCTCTGTTTTAAAAGTATTTTGACTCGGGGTGCCCTTCTTCGTTGAAGGCTGAGAAATACCCGTATTACCTGATCTGGATAATGCCAGCGTAGGGAAGTCAGATGCCTTCCCGGTCATCGCTTCTTCACGCAAGGCAGGAGCGAACCCATGCAGCCTGACCTGCTCGATTTACACGTTTTACGCCACTTCCGAACCTGTTCTCCGCTGACCCATTGTATGACCAACGATGTCGTACAGACCTTTACGGCCAACGTTCTGCTCGCGCTTGGCGCATCACCCGCGATGGTGATTGAGGCCGAAGAGGCTGAACAGTTTGCCGCGATCGCCGATGCGCTGCTGATTAACGTTGGCACGCTGACCTCACCGCGCGCCCAGTCGATGCGCCGGGCGATTGAGAGCGCGGTGGCGGCAGACAAGCCCTGGACGCTGGACCCGGTTGCCGTGGGTGCCCTGACGTTCCGCACCCGCTTTTGCCATCAAATTCTTGCCCTGAAACCGACCGCCATTCGCGGCAATGCCTCTGAAATTCTTGCCCTTGCCGGAATGAGCGCGGGCGGGCGCGGCGTTGATACGACCGATACCGCCGCCAGCGCGGTGTCCGCCGCACAGGCGCTGGCTCGCCAGACAAATGCCGTTGTGGTCGTCACCGGCGAGGTGGATTACATCACTGACGGGCAACGTACCCGCACGGTCACGGGCGGCGATCCGCTGATGACGCGCGTGGTGGGAACCGGATGCGCGCTCTCTGCCGTTGTGGCGGCGAGCTGCTCGCTGCCGGGCGACCGGATGGATAACGTCGCTGCCGCCTGCGGATGGATGAAGCGGGCCGGAACGGTGGCCGTTGCGCAGTCACTTGGGCCGGGCAGTTTTGCCAGCGCGTTCCTGGATGCGCTCTACACGCTGGAGGAGCAGGCATGAAGCGGATTAACGCCCTGACCATTGCCGGCACCGATCCCAGCGGCGGCGCGGGTATCCAGGCTGACCTGAAAACCTTCTCGGCCCTTGGCGCGTACGGCTGCTCGGTCATTACCGCGCTGGTGGCGCAAAACACGCGCGGCGTGCAGTCGGTCTACCGTATTGAACCGGATTTTGTTGCCGCGCAGCTGGATTCGGTGTTCAGCGACGTCCGCATCGATACCACCAAGATCGGCATGCTGGCCGAGACCGACATAGTGGAAGCGGTGGCCGAGCGGCTTAAGCGCTATCAGGTACAAAACGTGGTGCTGGATACCGTCATGCTGGCAAAAAGCGGCGATCCGCTGCTCTCCGCCTCCGCCGTCGAGACGCTGCGCAATAAGCTGTTGCCGCAGGTGGCGCTCATTACGCCCAATCTGCCGGAAGCCGCCGCGCTGCTGGGCACATCGCACGCGCAAACTGAACGCGAGATGAAAGCGCAGGGGAACGCGCTGCTGGCAATGGGCTGCGGCGCGGTGCTGATGAAAGGCGGACACCTGGATGATGCCGAAAGTCCGGACTGGCTCTTTACCCGCGACGGCGAAGTACGCTTTACCGCGCCGCGCGTGCAGACCAAAAACACCCACGGTACGGGCTGTACGCTCTCTGCCGCGCTGGCGGCGCTGCGTCCACGGCATGACGGCTGGTCCGATACGGTGCGCGAAGCGAAAATCTGGCTCTCAGCGGCGCTGGCAAAAGCCGATACTCTGGAAGTGGGTCACGGTATTGGGCCGGTTCATCATTTTCATGCATGGTGGTAACCCAGTATACTGGCAGGAAACACCACGCCTGAGAAAACAGAGATGGAACAAGCGCATACCCGGTTAATCGCTCAACTGAATGAACGGATCGCCGCGCCTGACAACACGCCGCTGTACCTGAAATTTGCCGAAACGGTAAAAAATGCGGTGCGAAGCGGCATGTTAGAGCACGGGAATATTTTGCCCGGCGAGCGCGATCTGAGCCAGTTAACCGGGGTGTCGCGCATCACCGTGCGAAAAGCGATGCAGGCGCTGGAGGAAGAGGGCGTGGTGACGCGTTCCCGTGGCTATGGCACGCAAATCAACAACATCTTTGAATATTCGCTGAAAGAGGCGCGCGGCTTTTCCCAGCAGGTGGTGCTGCGCGGTCAAAAGCCGAATACGCTATGGGTCAACAAGCGGGTGGTGAAATGCCCGGAAGAGGTCGCAAACCACCTGTCGATCCCGCCGGACAGCGAAGTCTTTTTGCTCAAGCGCATTCGCTATGTGGATGACGATGCGGTGTCGATCGAAGAGTCCTGGGTGCCGGTTGGGCTGATTCCCGATGCGGATGCGATTGGCATTTCGCTGTACGATTACTTCCGCAGTCAGAATATTTTCCCGCAGCGTACCCGTTCGCGGGTCAGCGCCCGCATGCCGGACAGCGAGTTTCAGGCGCACATTAAGATGGACGAAAAAATACCGGTGCTGGTGATCAAGCAGGTCGCGCTTGACCAACAGCACCGGCCGATTGAGTACAGCATCAGCTACTGTCGCAGCGATCTATACGTCTTTGTGTGCGAGGAATAATTCGTCGCGAGTCGGGGCGCAGTCCCCGCCGCGGTGGCTGACTACCCAGGACGCCACGGCATTCCCCAGCAGAACGGCGTCTGCCAGTGACCATCCCGCCGCCAGCCCGGCAAGCGTTCCGCCCGCGTGGCTGTCGCCAGCGCCAATGGTATCCACCACCGTGGCCGGAAATGCCGGAACAACGCCCGAGACGTCACCGTCATACCATGCGGCACCGTCTTTATCATGCCGCACAATCAGGGCGGCACCGAAGCGATGCTGCCACTCCGCACCCAGATTTTCAGCCGCTACACCCAGTCGTTCGGCTGCGATCTCCGCTTCCTGACGATTAAGCGACACAATCGGTCTGCAGGCCATAATTCGCGCCATCAGCGCGTCGGGGATATCCGCGATGCGGGGACCGAAATCAATAAAGGCCGTCACGTCCTGCAACCCCTCCAGCCAGCGTGTCAGCAGCTCGCCGCACGGCGAGGCCAGCTGATAGCCGGATAAATAGACCAGGCTGTTCGACGGGATGTTAAGCACATCAAGCCAGCGCAGCTGCCACTGGTTCTCCACGCCGCTAAAGGACATAAAGGTGCGCTCGCCGTCCGGCTCCACCAGCGCCAGGCACCAGCCGTTATCGCCGGTTTCGGCCTCGATGGCGCTGTGCAGATCCTGCTTCGCCATGGCGTTGCGGATGATATCCGCCCACACGCCGTGGCCGACGGGCAGAGCGTTTTGCGCCGTAATGCCGAGCCGTTTCAGGGCGATGGCGATATTCAGCGCGCAGCCGCCAATATTCACGCCCTGCTGTTTGAGCTCGATATCGCACCCGCGCCAGGGCAGGGCGTAGGCGTCGGCGATGACGTCAATCACCGCTGCGCCCAGCACCGTTACCGGACGCGTGGCGTGCAGGGTGTCGAGACGTTGGGCAAATGAATTCATACGCCCTCCCTTTGCTCCCGATAGTGCAGCAGTTTCTCGCAATAGTGGCCGAAATCGAGCCGGTTGACGGCGTCGAGTTCGGCTTTGAGCGCCGGGTCAATCGCCTGCACGCCGTGGAGCGCACCGCAGATGGCCGTCGCCATTGCGCCAATGGTGTCGGTATCGCCGCCCAGATTGGCGCATAAAATGGCGCAGCGGTTTGGGTCGGTTCCCGCCAGTTCGACCATCGCAATGGCCGCCGGAACGGACTCAACGGTGCTGGTTCCGGCCCCCACGAGCTGGTACACCTGCTCGCTGGCGGACTCAACCCCGTTGGCTTCCCGCACGGTCTTAAGCGCCAGCTCAATACGTGCTGCGAGCGACGCGCTGAAGGTGGTGGTTTTCGCCTCCTGCGCATAGCGGGCGATACCCGGCAGCGCATCGACGATGTTCTGCCAGCTTTCGCCGTCGACGGCGCGGGAAATCGCCCAGGCAATCACCACCGCGCCGGCAATGGCGAGATCGGATTTATGGGTCGGGCTGGAGGCCAGCGCCACCTGCTCAACAAAGTGCTCCAGACGCGTGGCCGGAAGCAGGCAGCCCAGCGGGGAGGCGCGCATTGCCGCCCCGTTGGTCACGCCGTTGTTTTCCAGTTCGCTGACCGGCTTCCCGTCGCGAATCGCGTTAAGCGCGATTTTGGAGGTCGGGCCGAGCACGTTCTTATTAAACGCATCGAAATCGAGCGCCCATTGCAGAATATGCTTGCCGATAACGTCCGCGTTGATGTCTCCCTCACACTCAATAATCGCGTCCGCCAGGCACAGCGCCATTGAGGTATCGTCGGTGAACTCCGCCTGTTTGAAATAGCAGGCCGCATTATTCTCTGCCGGGCCGGGTAAAAAGCGGTCGATCCAGCCGAAGTGCGCTTTGACGCGCTTTCTCGGCCACAGCTCCGACGGCATGCCCATCGCATCCCCTAACGCCTGCCCGTAAAGAGCACCGAGAACACGTTCTTGTTTCATTTAACTTCCCCTTGTGTTAGCGCGGCATCGCCATCAACCACCTCAATTGCGGTGATCTCTTTATCCGATTCGCGGAAAAACAGCATAAACAGCACGGCAATCACGGCAATCATGATTGCACCAAACGCCCACATTCCGGCCCAGTTGAAGGTCAGCCCATTCACCGGCTCTTTGTATGCGAACATTTTTTCCATCATCACGCCGCCCAGGCGGTAGCCCAGCAGGCTCCCAAAGCCCTGGCAGCACAGCGTAATCAAGCCCTGCGCAGCGGTGCGCATGTGCACCGGCGCTTTTTTATCCACGTAGATGTACGCGGTGACGTAGTAGAAGTCGTAGCTCACGCCGTGCAGCAGAATGCCGAGGAACAGCAGGGCGTAGGTGAAGTACTGTTCCGCTCCGCCGTAAACGAAGAACCCGTAGCGGATGGCGGCAGTGATCAGACCCAGCAGTAAGACCTTCTTAATACCAAAGCGTTTGGTAAAGAACGGCAGCGCCAGCATAAAGAAGATTTCGGAGAACTGGCCGAGCGTCATCCAGCCGGTAGCGTTTTTCATCCCCACTTCGGTGAGATAGCCGTTGGCGAAGATGTAGTAGAAGGCCAGCGGCATGGCGAACAGGAACGAGCAGAAGAAGAACACCAGGAAGTTTTTGTCGCGCAGCAGGATCAGCGCGTCCAGCCCCAGCATCACTTTGATATCCAGCTTGCCGGTGCTCTTCGGCGGGGTGTTCGGCAGGAACAGGGCAAAGGCGCCGAGCAGGGCGGAGCTGGCGGCCGTCATCAGCAGCGGAATATTGGTATCGGAAATGTCGCTGTAGCCCAGCATCTGCGGCAGGAAGCCGCACGCCAGCCCGGAGGCGATCCAGCCGATGGTGCCCATCACGCGGATGCGCGGGAAATCGGCCTCGACGTCGTCCACGTTGGCGAAGGCAATGCTGTTGGTCAGCGCGATGGTCGGCATATAGGTCAGGGAGTAAACCAGCAGCAGCGGGAAGAAGGTGCTGAACTGGGTTTGCTGGGCGGCGAAGTACATCAGAATCGCACCGGCGAACATCAGCACCGCCAGCACTTTCTGGGCGGCGAAGAAGCGGTCCGTCAGCGAGCCGACCAGAATCGGTGAAAGGATAGCGGCAATGGCGGTACAGGCGTAAGACCAGCCGATTTCCCCGGCGGTAAAACCGCTTTTGCTCAGCCACAGCCACAGCGGCACAAACCAAGCGCCCCAGATAAACCATTCAACAAACATCATGAATGACAGTTGGACTTTCGTTTTCATTTTTTAATCCTGCATGTCAGAGAGGGTACGCCTTTAACATACCACTCAATAATACCTTTTAAATACCTTTGTGGCGATTGTTTGATCAATGTAACAGTTTTGTTGTACACGAATCGAGCCAGCAGATTGTGCTGAAAAAAAATGCAAAGGGTGGAAAATCTGTTAAGTCGGTACCAGGCTTAGTCTGCCCATAAAAGATGGGACTGGATAAACACACACCGACACGACGTCGGACTTACGGGAGTATCACATGACTGATATTGCGCAGTTGCTTGGCAAAGACGCCGACAGCCTTTTACAGCATCGTTGTATGACCATTCCAGCCGACCAGCTGTATCTGCCTGGTCATGACTACGTTGACCGCGTGATGATCGATAACAACCGTCCGCCTGCGGTCCTGCGAAATATGCAGACGCTCTACAACACCGGGCGGCTCGGCGGCACCGGGTATCTCTCTATTCTGCCGGTGGACCAGGGCGTTGAGCACTCGGCGGGCGCCTCTTTCGCGGCGAATCCGCTCTACTTCGATCCGAAGAACATTGTTGAGCTGGCGATTGAAGCTGGCTGTAACTGTGTGGCCTCCACCTACGGCGTGCTGGCTTCGGTTTCGCGTCGCTATGCCCACCGCATTCCGTTCCTTGTGAAGCTGAACCACAACGAAACCCTCAGCTACCCTACCGAATATGACCAGACCCTCTACGCCAGCGTCGAGCAGGCGTTCAACATGGGGGCGGTGGCGGTAGGGGCGACCATCTATTTCGGCTCTGAGCAGTCTCGCCGTCAGATTGAAGAGATCTCCGCGGCGTTTGAGCGCGCGCACGAGCTGGGCATGGTCACCGTACTGTGGGCGTATCTGCGCAACAACGCGTTCAAGAAAGACGGCGTGGATTACCACGTGTCGGCCGACCTGACCGGGCAGGCGAACCACCTGGCGGCGACCATCGGCGCAGATATTGTGAAGCAGAAAATGGCCGAGAATAACGGCGGCTATAAAGCGGTGAACTTTGGTTACACCGACGATCGCGTTTACAGCAAGCTGACCAGCGATAACCCGATCGACCTGGTGCGCTACCAGCTGGCGAACTGCTACATGGGCCGTGCGGGGCTGATTAACTCCGGCGGCGCAGCGGGCGGTGATACCGACCTGTCAGACGCGGTGCGTACGGCGGTTATCAACAAACGCGCGGGCGGCATGGGGCTGATCCTTGGCCGTAAGGCGTTTAAGAAATCGATGGCCGACGGCGTGAAGCTGATCAATGCGGTGCAGGACGTCTATCTGGATAGCAAAGTCACGATTGCCTGACGCCTCCATCTCCCTCTCCCTGTGGGAGAGGGTTGGGCTGAGGGCATCATCGCGCACCGTGTGAAACATCAGCGCAAAAGCACGCAGTCCGGCGGCAGCCTGCACTGCAGCGCGCCGGGCAACACCTCAATGCGGAACTGCGTTCCGCTCAGCGGCTCTCCGTCGAGGTTAAAGGTCATCCCGTGCGGAGCATTCACTTCAAACCACGCCGACTTCCCGGCGATGATATTTGGACTCTCTTCCGGCTGCGTCAGCGTGGTAAACAGCGCGGGCAGCAGGCCGTCGCCCGTGAAAATACGCAGCTGTAGCTGACCGTCATTGATCAGCGCCTCCGGGCACAGCTGCTGCCCGCCGCCAGCCTGGCGGCCATTGCCAATCCCAATCACCAGCGCGTCACCCTGCCACTGAAAATCCTCGCCGCGAATTTCGCAGCGGTCAGGCTTGAGGGTGTCCATGCGCATCAGGCCGTGGATCAGGTACGACACGCCGCCCAGCGCCGCCTTCAGCTTTTCCGGCGTTTCGCTGGTGATGCGTGTGCCAAACCCGCCCGTCGCCATATTGATAAAGCAGGTTTTATCATTCACCTGCGCAATATCCACAGCGGTGGCCTTGCCGAGGATTGCCAGCTGAAGCGCCTTCTCTAACTCCTCCGGGATCCCGGCGCTGGTGGCAAAATCATTGGCGGTACCGAGCGGTAAAATGCCCATCACCGGCCGGTCCGCCGGGGGCAGGTCGATAAGCGCTGACGCAATCTCATTGATGGTGCCGTCGCCGCCGCCGGAAATGATGGTGTTGACGCCAAGCCCGAGGGCTTCATTGATATAGCGTGCCGCGTCGCCTTTTTCCCACGTCACCCTGACGTGGACACGCGCGCCATCGTCACGCAAACCCTGAATCACCTGACGCAACAGATCGTTGCCCGCACTTTTGCCATTGAGAATCAATAAACTGTCTGGATAGGTTGCCATCCGCGCTGCTCCCTTTTTTAGCGTTAGTAAGAGTGTATAGCAGAGAGGAAAAAAGCGGGTAAGAACAGGATGAAAGGAACAAAATAGGCACGAAAGCGCGTTACACTTCAGCGATGAAGTTAATGTAATCACAGGAAAGTGATAATGAATAAAATTTTGGTAAGCGCTTGCCTGATGAGCTTCAGGGTTCGTTATAACGGAAGTGAAAAAGCGCGAATGAACGAGCAACTCGCTCGCTGGCAACAGGAACAACGTCTGGTTATCCACTGCCCTGAACTTGCGGCCGGGCTGCCTGTCCCTCGTCCTCCGGCAGAGATTATGTCCGCTGATGGCAAAGACGTGATGCGCGGACAAGCCAGAATTATTGAAAATACAGGGCAGGATGTGACTGAGCATTACCAGCTTGCAGCCTGGCTCGCGCTACGCACTGCTCAGGAATCGGGGTGCAGCGCTGCATTGTTAACCGATGGCAGCCCAACGTGCGGCAGTCAGCTTATTTATGACGGATCTTTTCGCGGGATACATAAAGTGGGGATGGGTGTTGCGGCATCGTTGCTTGCAGAGCATGGGATAGCCGTGTTCTCAGAGAAGCAAATCGACGAGCTTATTGCCTGGATTGCGGAAAGAGAAGGCAAAAAATAAGCCCGCGTAAGGGAGATTACGCAGGCTAAGGAGGTGGTTCCTGGTACAGCTAGCATTTATGGGTTATGTTTTTCAGCGGGGGGATAATACCCGTATTGAACGAAGCGGTATGTGATCCGATTCTAAGAATTATCCCAGCGCGAAAAAATTTCCCTGATCAACTATTTGCCGTGCGGGTTCCGGGTGCTTTCACCGTTGAAGTTACGCATCAGCAGGGCAAACTTCAGCTCCACCTCTTCAGGAACCGGCAGCCAGACGGTATGCCCGTCGCCCGGCGCCACGTCAATCGCTTCGCCTTTGCCGTTTTCCAGATGCTCCAGCGTAAAGTTCATGTTGCCCTGCGGGGTCATCAGCTCCAGGCTGTCGCCTTTGGTGAATTTGTTTTTCACCGCGACGGCCGCCAGCGCGCCTTTGCGCTCGCCGGTAAAGTCGCCGACAAACTGCTGGCGCTCGGAAACGGAGTAGCCGTGCTCGTAGTTCTGGTAGTCGTCATGGGTATGACGGCGCAGGAAGCCTTCGGTATAGCCACGGTGCGCCAGGCCTTCCAGGGTTTCCAGCAGGCTGGTATCGAACGGTTTACCGGCCGCCGCATCGTCGATGGCTTTGCGGTACACCTGCGCGGTGCGCGCGCAGTAGTAATAGGATTTGGTGCGGCCTTCGATCTTCAGGGAGTGCACGCCCATCTGGGTCAGACGCTCTACGTGAGCGATGGCGCGCAGATCTTTCGAGTTCATGATGTAGGTGCCGTGCTCGTCTTCAAAGGCGGTCATGTACTCGCCCGGACGTTTGGCTTCTTCAATCATAAACACGCTGTCGGTTGGCGCGCCGATGCCCAGCGTAGGCTCGACGTTAGTCACCGGGATAGGCTCGTGCTTGTGGACGATGTTGCCGACGTCATCCTCTTTGCCTTCCTGGACGTTATATTCCCAGCGGCAGGCGTTGGTGCAGGTGCCCTGGTTCGGGTCGCGTTTGTTGATATAGCCGGAGAGCAGGCAGCGGCCGGAGTAGGCCATGCACAGCGCGCCGTGAACGAAGATTTCGATTTCCATATCCGGCACCTGAGTGCGGATCTCTTCGATCTCTTCCAGCGAAAGCTCGCGGGACAGAATGACGCGGGTCAGCCCCATCTGCTTCCAGAACTTGACCGTCGCCCAGTTGACGGCGTTAGCCTGTACGGAGAGGTGAATATCCATCTCCGGGAAGTTCTCCCGAACCAGCATGATTAAACCCGGGTCCGACATGATTAGCGCGTCCGGCCCCATATCCACCACCGGCTTCAGGTCACGGATAAACGTTTTCAGCTTGGCGTTGTGCGGCGCGATGTTGACCACCACGTAGAATTTCTTGCCCAGGGCATGCGCTTCGTTGATGCCGAGCTGCAGGTTCTCGTGGTTGAATTCGTTGTTACGCACGCGCAGCGAGTAGCGAGGCTGGCCCGCATAAACGGCGTCGGCACCATAGGCGAAAGCGTAACGCATATTTTGCAGCGTTCCCGCCGGGGAAAGGAGTTCCGGTTTAAACATGTTTGTTCTCGTTCTGATGACAGGTCAGATCCGCATGCACCAGGTGCAGCGGTAAGGGGAGATCCCCCACTTTAAGGGCGGGCATTGTAGCGCTGCGGGGCAGGGAGGTAAAGTTATTGTGCCGGATGGCGGCTTCGCCTTACCCGGCCTACATTGATCCGCGGCTGGCTAGGTAATCCTGCACGCATCCGCTTCCCAGCGATACCCCACGCCATACACCGCGCGAATAAACGACTGCTCGGCGTCCAGCGCCTCCAGCTTGCGGCGCAGGTTTTTGATATGGCTGTCGATGGTGCGGTCGGTCACGACGCGGTAATCGTCATACAGGTGGTTCAGCAGCTGTTCGCGGGAAAAGACTTTCCCCGGCTCGTGGGAGAGGGTTTTCAGCAGACGGAACTCCGCAGGCGTCAGATCCAGCAGCTTGCTGCGCCAGCTCGCCTGGAAGCGGCTTTCATCCACAATCAGCGGGCTTTCGGCGTCGAGCACCTGAAGCTCGCGCTGCGGCCTGCAGCGGCGCAGAATGGTTTTCACGCGGGCGACCACTTCACGCGGGCTGTAGGGTTTGCAGATGTAATCGTCTGCGCCAATTTCGAGACCCAGCAGGCGGTCAATCTCTTCAATTTTGGCGGTGACCATGACGATCGGCACGTCGGAGAAGCGACGAATTTCCCGGCACAGCGTCAGTCCGTCAACGCCCGGCAGCATTAAATCCAGCAGGATCAGATCCGGCGGGGACTGGCGCACGTATGCCAGCACTTTATCGCCGTGACTGATCAGCGACGGGGCGTAGCTGGCCGCGCGTAAATAGTCGATCAGCAGCTGCCCAAGCTTGGGCTCGTCTTCCACAATCAAAATGCGCGGCGTGTTTTCGTCAATCGGTAACTCGGTCATACTTCTCTCGATAAATCCCGTTCCAGAGGTAACTCTACTGTAATGCTAACCCCGCCAAAAGGCGAATGGGCGGCGCGGATCGTGCCATTATGCGCCTCGACGATGTTAACGCAAATCGCCAGCCCCAGGCCGGAACCGCCGCTAGCGCGGTTGCGGGAGCCTTCGGTACGGTAGAAACGTTCAAACAGTTTTTCCAGCTGCGCGTCCTGCACGCCGGGGGCGGAATCCGCGAAGGTGAGGGCAAAGCGCCCGTTTTCCTGCCTGCCGGAGATGTGCAGCCCGCCGCCGCTGTCGGTGTAGCGCAGGCTGTTTTCCAGCAGGTTATTGAACAGCTGCATCAGCCGGTCTTTGTCGCCAAACACCACCGCGCTGTCCGGCAGGGAGTGTTCGATTGTCAGGTTGCGGCTGGCAAACCGCTCGCGGAAGGCGCCGCTGATCACTTCCAGAATGTTAATCACGTCCACCGGCGCTTTCTGGTAGGCCAGCGCGCCTTCGTCGGACATGGAGAGCTGGTGGAGGTCGTCCACCAGCTTGGTGAGCGTCCCCACCTCCGCCTGCAGAGAGGCCACCGATTCGGGCGTAAACTGGCGAACGCCGTCCTGAATGGCCTCCAGCTCGCCGCGCAGCACCGCCAGCGGTGTGCGCAGCTCGTGAGAAATATCGGCCATAAAGTCGCGGCGCATCTGCTGGTTCTTCTCCAGCGTGCTGGCGAGCTGGTTAAAATCCTGCGCCAGCTTGCCCAGCTCGTCCTGGCTGCGGGTATCGACGCGGGTGGTGAAATCCCCGGCGGCCAGCTTGTGCGTGCCTTCGACCAGCCGTTTCACCGGAGCAAGCAGGCCGCGCGCCAGCGGGAAGGTGGCGAGCGCGGCGAGCAGGGTGGAGAGGGCAACAATCAGCCAGCTTGTCCGACGCTGCTGGCGGTCAAAGTTGATGTCGGTGTTGCGCGTCAGGCGCTCCACCGGAGAGGCGATAACCCAGCCGACTGTCGCATTATTGACTTTGATCGCACGACGGGTGCCGTCCGGCGGTATCGGCGCGCGCGGGCCCACCAGCGTGCGCATGTCCTGGTCAATCACCCAGAACTGGGTGCGCCAGCCGTGCGGCGGCATGCCTGGCCCCGGGCGATCGTCACCGGTATCGTGCTCCAGCGAGCGCAGGATCTGGAAAATAAAGCGGTCGTTATTGCGCAGAAAACGCCAGTTGCCATGCTGGGCGTACTGTTCACTCAGCGCATCGCTTAAGCCCTGTAAACGCTGTTCATTGCCATGCTTGATGTAATCAATAAAACCGCGCTCAAAGCTGATCCGCACCGCCCAGTGCATGGTGACCAGCAGGACGATACAGGTGGCAAAGATCGCCACGAAGAGCTTGCCGGTAATGCCCGGACGCCAGAATTTCATGAGCCACTCCTTTTGCCGCGCCTAATCACGACGTTCTTGCTGGTATCATCCGGCACTCTGGCGAAGATGAAAGCGGGCAGGGCGATGATGACCGCCATGCTGAGATAGGTATATAAAAAGACCTGATGCGCCACCGGCGTGTCGACGCTGAGGTGGTGCTGGCCGTACATGCCGAGCAGTAAACCGGCGATGGTCACCCCGACGCTCATTGAGAGCTGCATGATCATCGACAGCAGGCTGTTGCCGCTGCTCGCCAGATCGTCCGGCAGGTCCTTCAGCGTCAGGGTATTCATCGACGAGAAGCGCATGGAGTTGACGATCCCCTGGCAGAACAGCACCAGCGGCAGAACGTAGTACCAGCCCATCAGCGCCACGGCCATAAACACCAGACTCACCAGCGCCAGCCCCAGCGTGGCGGTGACCAGCACGTGACGGTAGCCAAAGCGGTTCACGACCTGCACCACGATGCGCTTCATTCCCATGCTGCCGAGCACCATCGGGATCATCATCAGGCCCGCGTGGAAGGGCGAAAATCCCATCCCGATTTGCAGGAAAACGGGCGTCATAAACGGCAGCATGCCGCTGCCGACGCGCCCGGCGAAGCTGCCGAACAGGCCAAGGCGGTAGGTCGGGTTTTTAAACAGGTTCAGGCTGAACAGCGCCTTATCGTTACCTCTGGCATGCCACAGGTACCACAGTATGGCGGTAACGCCGAGCGCGATCAGGAGCCCGAGCGTCAGGGGCGAAATCCCCAGTCCTTTTTGCCCGTCGAGCGCCAGGGTAAGCGTTGCCATGCCCACCGCCAGCAGAATAAAGCCAAAGAAATCAAAGCGCCGCGTCTGCATTTTGTAGTTCGGCATCAGCGTCAGGGTGGCGATGGCGCCGATGATGCCAACAGGAAGATTGATTAAGAAGATCCAGTGCCAGGAGGCGTACTCCACCAGAATGCCGCCGAGCGCCGGGCCCAGCAGCGGCCCCACCTGACCGGGCAGGGTCACAAAGGTCATCGCCGCCATATACTGCTCGCGCGGCACAATCTTCATCACCGTTAGCCGCCCGACGGGCACCATCATCGCCCCGCCAACGCCCTGCAGCACGCGCGCCATCACCAGCTGGTCGAGGGTGTTGGCCTGGGCGCAAAACAGCGAGCCGGTGGTAAACAGCACGATGGCGGTAAAGAAGATATTCCGCACCCCCACTTTGTCCGCCAGCCAGCCGCTGGCAGGCAGCATCACGGCAACCGTCAGCACGTAGGAGACAATCACCATATGCATATGCAGCGGGCTCTCCCCCAGGCTTTTCGCCATGGAGGGGAGGGCGGTGTTGACGATGGTCGTATCCAGCGACTGCATAAAGAAGCCGAATGCGACTATCCATAGCTGCCAGCGAACGTTAGCGGGGAGATCGGTCATCTACTCGGTCACCGTGGTTCTGTTTTTACGCGAAAAGCGCAGCCGCAGGCGGTCGAAGAACAGATAGACCACCGGCGTGGTGTACAGCGTCAGCAGCTGGCTCATGACCAGGCCGCCGACAATGGTGATCCCCAGCGGCTGGCGCAGCTCTGAGCCGTCTCCGCCCGAGATAACCAGCGGCAGCGCGCCAAACAGCGCCGCCAGGGTGGTCATCATGATCGGACGAAAACGCAGCAGGCAGGCCTGGAAGATCGCCTCTTCCGGCGACAGATTGCCGTTGCGCTGGGCGTCCAGGGCGAAATCGACCATCATGATCGCGTTTTTCTTCACAATGCCGATTAACAGCATGATCCCGATGAGCGCGATAAGGCTGAACGGCGCGCCGAACAGCTCCAGCGCCAGCAGCGCCCCCACGCCCGCCGACGGCAGCGTTGAGAGAATGGTCAGCGGGTGAACGTAGCTCTCATACAGCACGCCCAGCACAATATAGACCGTGGCGATGGCGGCCAGAATCAAAATCACCTGCGAGTTCATCGTCTCCTGGAACACCTGCGCGGTCCCGGCAAAGCTGCCGCGCACGGTGGACGGCACGCCAAGCTGCGTCATCGCGCGGTTGATTGCGTCGCTGGCCTCAGAAAGCGACGAACCGGCGGGCAGGTTAAAGGAGATGGTCGACGCCGCCGAAAGCCCCTGATGGTTTACCGACAGCGGCGCGTTGGCAGGCTGCCAGCTGGCAAAGTAGGAGAGCGGAATCGCCTTGCCGTCGTTGTTAATCACAAACATTTTGTCCAGCGCGCTGATGTCCTGGGTGTAGCGCGGATCGACTTCCATCACCACCTTGTACTGGTTCATCGGCTGGTAGATGGTGGAGATCTCGCGCTGGCCGAAGGCGTTGTTCAGCAGGCTGTTGGCGGCTTCAACGTTAATGCCCAGCCGCGACATGGTTTCGCGGTCGTAGGTCAGGGCCATCTCGGCGCCGTTGTCCTGCTGATCGGAGTTGACGTCCGCCAGCTCCGGCAGGGCGGCCAGCGCCTTGCGGATCTTCGGCTCCCACTCGCGCAGGGCGGCTAAATCGTCCGAGAGCAACGTGTACTGATAGCTGGCGTTCGCCTGACGGCCGCCGACGCGGATATCCTGAACGGCCATCAAAAACAGGTTTGCCCCCGGCTCTTTGGCGAGCTTCACCCGCAGGCGGTCAATCACCTGCTGGGCGGTTTCGTTGCGTTCGCCGCGCGGTTTCAGGGTAATAAACATCATCCCGCTGTTAACGCGTGACCCGCCGGTAAAGCCGGTGACGTTATCCACGGCTTTGTCTTCACGAATGATCTTCATAAAGTCCTGCAGCTTGCCGCGCATCGCCTGGAACGAAATGCTCTGGTCCGCCTGAATCCCCCCCATCAGCACGCCGGTGTCCTGCTCGGGGAAGAAGGTTTTCGGGATGGTGATGTACATCCAGACGTTGAGCACGATGGTGCCGATCAGCACCAGGCCAACCAGCCGCGTATGGTTCAGCACCCACTTCAGCGATTTGCCGTAGCCTTCCTGCATCGCCATCAGGAAGCGACCAAAGCCTTTGCGTCGCGGCTGCGAATGGGGTTTGCTGCGCTTGAGCATCCAGCCGCACATCATTGGCGTCAGCGTTAAGGAGATAACCAGCGAAATCCCGATGGCGACGGAGAGGGTGACGGCAAACTCGCGCAGCAGCCGGCCCGGCAGACCGCCCATCAGCAGCAGCGGCAGGAATACCGCCACCAGCGACAGGCTCATGGAGAGCACCGTAAAGCCCACCTCGCGCGTGCCCTGCAGGGCAGCCTGCAGCGGCTTCACGCCCGCTTCCAGGTGGCGGGAAATGTTTTCCAGCACCACGATGGCATCATCCACCACGAAGCCCGTGGCAATCGTCAGGGCCATCAGCGACAGGTTGTTGAGGCTAAACCCGCACAGGTACATGGCGGCAAAGGTCCCGATCAGCGAGACCGGCACGGCCACCGCCGGGATAAGCGTCGCGCGGCCGGAGCGCAGGAACAGGAAGACCACCAGGATCACCAGCGCGACGGAGATAATCAGCGTTTGCTCCACCTCTTCAAGCGAGGCGCGAATGGTCGGGGAGCGATCCTGCGCAATTTGCAGATCGATTGCTGCCGGGATGGTCTCCTGCAGGTCCGGAAGACGGGCGCGAATGCTGTTCACCGTCTCAATAATGTTCGCTTCCGGCAGCTTGCGGATCATCAGCAGAATGGCCGGTTTAGCGTTGGTCATCCCGGCGTTACGCACGTCCTGCACCGAGTCGGTGACGCTGGCGACATCGCTCAAGCGCACCGCCGCGCCGTTGTTGTAATGAATAATGAGCGGCTGATATTCCGCTGCGGTTTTCAGCTCGTCGTTAGTGTGGATCTGCCAGCGGTGGCTACCGTCCTCAATCGCCCCTTGCGGCTTGCGGACGTTAGCCGTGCTGATGGCGGAGCGCACGTCATCAAGCGACACGCCCTGGTTGAACAGCGCCTGCGGGTTTAGGCCCACGCGCACGGCGGGCAGGGAACTTCCGCCAACGCTCACGTCACCGACGCCGTTAATTTGTGAGATTGTCTGCGCCAGTTGGGTAGACGCAAAGTCGTAAAGCTGCCCCTGCGAGTACGTATCCGAGGTCAGCGTCAGGATCATGATTGGCGCATCGGACGGGTTGGCCTTGCGGTAGGTTGGGCGGCTCGGCATTCCGCTCGGCAGCAGGCTTTGTGCGGCGTTGATGGCCGCCTGCACGTCGCGTGCCGCACCGTTAATATCCCGGTCGAAGCTGAACTCCAGAATGATGCGCGTGCTGCCCAGCGAGCTGCTGGAGGTCATCTCGTTGACCCCCGCAATCCGCCCAAGGGAACGCTCCAGCGGCGTGGCAACCGACGAGGCCATGGTCTCCGGTGACGCACCCGGCAGCGAGGCGCTGACCATGATCACCGGGAAATCCACCTGCGGCAGCGGCGCCACCGGCAGCAGCCGGAAGCCCAGCACGCCGCAGAGGGTAATGGCGAGCGAGATTAAAATCGTCGCCACCGGGCGGTAAATGAAGAGGGCGAAAAACTTCACTTATGCCTCCTCTTCACGTTTCGGAAAGCGGCTTTTGGTCCACAGCGCCAGGTGGTCAAACAGCAGGTAGATCACCGGCGTAGTGAAGAGCGTGAGCACCTGGCTCACCAGCAGACCGCCGACCATGCCGATACCCAGCGGACGGCGCAGCTCCGCGCCGACACCGGTGCTGAGCATCAGCGGCAGCGCGCCCAGCAGGGCGGCCAGCGTGGTCATCAGGATCGGACGGAAACGCAGCAGACAGGCCTGGAAGATGGCATCGCGCGGCGACATGCCCTGCTCGCGCTCGGCAGCCAGGGCGAAGTCGATCATCATGATGGCGTTTTTCTTCACGATCCCGATAAGCAGGATAATGCCGATGATGGCAATAACGTCCAGCTCGCTGCCCGCCAGCATCAATGCGAGCAGCGCCCCCACGCCCGCCGTCGGCAGGGTAGAGAGGATGGTGATCGGGTGGATAAAGCTTTCGTACAGGACCCCGAGCACGATGTACATCGCCACGACCGCCGCGACGATCAGCCAGATGGTGTTACCCAGCGCGGCCTGAAACGCCAGCGTGCTGCCCTGGAACTGGGTCTGAATATCGGACGGGAAGCTGAGCTCTTTTTCCGCAGCCTGAATGGCCTCCACCGCTTCGCCGAGAGAATAATTGTCCGGCACGTTGAAGGAGATGGTGGTGGACGGGAACTGATCCAGATGGTTGATCGACAGCGGGGTATAGCGTTCTTCCACCGTGGCGATAGCGCTCAGCGGCACAATACCGCCGTCTTTACCGGTCAGGCGCACCGAGTCCAGCCCCGCCAGGCCGGGCGTGTTATCCGTGTTGTGCTCCAGCACCACGCGATACTGGTTGGCCTGGGTGTAGATGGTGGAGATCAGGCGCTGGCCGAAGGCGTTGTACAGGGCGTTGTCCACATCCGACATGGTAATGCCCAGACGGCTGGCGGTATCGCGGTTGACGTTCACGTACGCCGCCAGCCCTTTGTCCTGCCAGTCGCTGCTGACGTCGGCGAGCTGCGGCAGGGTGTTAAGCTTATTCACCAGCTGCGGCACCCAGGTGCTGAGCGCGTCCAGCGAGGTGGCCTGCAGCGTGAACTGGTACTGCGTGCGGCTGACCTGGGTATCAATGGTCAAATCCTGAATCGGCTGCAGGTAAAGCTCAACGCCCGGCACGCGCGCGACGGCGTTTTGCAGACGCTCAATGACGGCGTTGACGCGGTCGTCGCGTTCATCCAGCGGCTTGAGGTTGATCTGCAGACGCGCGCTGTTGAGCGACGGGTTGGTGCCGTCGACGCCCACGTAGGAAGTCAGGCTCTCCACCGCCGGATCTTTCATGACGATCTCCGACACCTGCTGCTGGCGCTGGGCCATATTGGCGAAGGAGACCGACTGCGGGGCCTGAAGCGTGCCCTGAATAATGCCGTTGTCCTGGATGGGGAAGAAACCTTTTGGAATGAAAATCCACAGCATCACGCTGAGCGCCAGGGTTCCCAGCGCCACGCCGAGCGTTGCCCACGGATGATTAAGCACTTTCGCCAGCACGCGACCGTAGGCGGCAATAATCCGCTCGAACATGCGCTCGGAGGCGCGCGAGAAGCGGTTTTGCTTGCGCAGGGACTCGTGGCTCAGCATGCGGGCGCACATCATCGGCGTCAGGGTCAGCGACACCACGGCGGAGATCAAAATGGCGACCGCCAGCGTCACGGCAAACTCGCGGAACAGCCGCCCGACGATATCGCCCATAAACAGCAGCGGGATCAGCACCGCAATCAGCGAGAAGGTCAGCGAGATAATGGTAAAGCCGATTTCGCCCGCGCCCTTCAGCGCGGCGGCCAGCGGTTTTTCACCTTTCTCGATATAGCGCGAAATGTTCTCGATAACGACGATGGCGTCATCCACCACGAATCCGGTGGCGATGGTGAGCGCCATCAGCGTCAGGTTGTTAATCGAAAAATCGAGGAACACCATCACCGCAAAGGTCCCGACCAGCGAGAGCGGCACGGCGACGGCGGGAATAATGGTTGCCGGAACGTTGCGCAGGAACAGATAGATGATCATGACGACCAGCGCAATGGCCAGCATCAGCTCAAACTGGGTGTCGGTAACCGATGCGCGAATGTTCGTGGTGCGGTCGGAAAGCACCTTCACGCTGACCGACTTCGGCAGGCTTTCGATCAGCTGCGGCAGCATGGTGCGGATGCTGTCGGCGGTTTCGATGATGTTAGCGCCCGGCTGGCGCTGCACGTTCATCACGATCGCCTGCTGCCTGTTGGCCCAGGCGCCGAGCCAGCTGTTTTCCGCACCTTGCTCCACGGTCGCCACGTCGCCCAGACGCACCGGAGCGCCGTTCTGGTAAGCAATAATCAGCTGGCGGTATTCATCGGCGGACTGCATCTGATCGTTGGCAGAGAGCGTCACGGCGCGGGTGGGGCCGTCCAGCGAGCCTTTTGCCGAGTTAACGTTGGCACTGCTGATGGCGGTGCGGATGGTTTCGCTGGTCAGGCCCAGCGCGGCAATCGCCTGCGCGTTCAGCTTCACGCGCACGGCGGGACGCTGGCCGCCTGCGAGAGTGACGAGGCCGACGCCGGAGACCTGTGAAATTTTCTGCGCCACGCGCGTTTCGACCATGTCCTCGACCTGGGTCATCGGCATGGCGGAGGAAGTCACGGCAAGCGTCATGATCGGCGGATCCGCCGGGTTCACCTTGCTGTAGACCGGCGGGTTAGGCAGGTCAGACGGCAGCAGGTTGGTGGCGGCGTTGATGGCGGCCTGTACTTCCTGCTCGGCGACGTCCAGCGACAGCGTCAGCTGGAACTGCAGCGTCACGACGGATGCCCCGCCGGAGCTTTGCGAAGACATCTGCTTCAGGCCAGACATCTGCCCAAACTGGCGCTCCAGCGGGGCGGTAATGGCGGACGTCACCACGTCCGGGCTGGCCCCGGGATAGAGAGTGACAACCTGAATCGTTGGGTAATCCACCTCCGGCAGCGCCGACACGGGCAGGAAGCGATAGCCGATAATCCCGGCGAGCAGGATCGCCACCATCAGCAGCGTGGTGGCGACAGGACGGAGGATAAACAGGCGTGACGGCCCGCCTGTAGAGCCTGGGGGCATCACCTGCATCAGGATTTCTCTCCCTGTTTCGCAGGTTCAACCACTTCCACTTTGGCCCCTTCGGTCAGACGGTCAATGCCGTCGGTGACCACGCGGTCGCCTGCGGAAAGGCCTGCGGCGATGACCACCGTCTGGCTGTCCTGGATACCGGTTTTCACCAGATGTTTACTGACCTTATTGTCGCTGTTAAGTACCCAGACGAAGTTACCTTCGTTACCCATCTGCAGGGCAGCCGTTGGGATCACCACCGCGTTCTCTTCGGTCGCGACCAGCATGCGCGCGTTGACGAACTGGTTCGGGAAGAGGGCATCGTCCTGGTTGTTAAAGCGCGCCTTTAGCTTGATGGTGCCGGTGGTGGTATCGATCTGGTTATCCAGGCTGAGCAGAGAGCCTTCGCTCAGCTTCTGCTTGTTGCTGCGGTCCCAGGCTTCCACCACCAGGCCTTTACCGGATTTCTGCGCCTGCACCACGGTCGCAATGTCGCTTTCCGGCAGGGTAAAGACTAAATCAATCGGGTGAGTCTGGGTGATCACCACGATGCCCGTGGTGTCGCCGCTGGAGATCTGGTTGCCAATATCGACCTGCTTCAGGCCCACGCGCCCGTCAATCGGCGCGGTGATGCGGCTCCAGTCGAGCTGCAGCTGGGCGCTGGCCACGGCGGCCTCGTCGGCTTTGATGGTGCCCTGCGTTTCGCTGACCAGCGACTGCTGGGTATCCAGCTCCTGACGAGACACGAGGTTGGTTTTCACCAGCTGCTGGTAGCGCGCCAAATCGCGACGGGCGTTGGCGAGGGTGGCTTTGTCTTTTGCGAGCTGCCCCTGCGCCTGGGCGAGGGCGACCTTAAACTGGCTCGGGTCGATTTCCGCCAGCAGATCGCCCGCTTTGACCTGCTGCCCTTCCTGGAAGTGAATGGCCTGAAGCTGACCGTCGACGCGGCTGCGCACCGTCACGGTGTTGGCGGCGGTAATGGTTCCGAGACCGGTAAGATAGCGAGGAACGGCTTTATTGACCGCCGTCGCCGCCTGGACCGGCGCCAGCGCGCCGCCGCGCATGCCGTGACGCCCTCCGCCTGCCGGGCGCTGTACCTGACTGCTGGCACCGGCGGGAGCGGCGGAGTTCGCGGATTGACTGTGCCAGTACCAGGCGGCGGCAAGGACCACCACAATGATGCCAGCGGCGATTGCCCAGCGGGATTTGTTACTGCCTTTCATCGTTATACGTTCTCATCCTGAATACTTCGGGGAATGATACTAGTTTAGTCAGCTAACACAGCGGAAAAATGGAGGAAATATGGAAGACTGTCAGGAATGGTCTGAATGGAGGTAAAAGCAAAACGGCAACATCCGTTGCCGTTTTTGGTGTTTTCTCCCTCTCCCTGTGGGAGAGGGCCGGGGTGAGGGCACCAGACCGCACCGCAACCGCACTAGCTAAACATCACCTGCGCCCAGCGCGCCAGCCCTGCGGTAACGGAGCCAAAGTCATCCCCACCGGCAATCGGAATGCCCGGCAGCTGTTCCGCCAGCGCTTTCTTGATCAGCGGGGAACGGGCGCTCCCCCCGGTCAGGTAGATAACGTCCGGCTTCTCTTTACCGTTCTCCAGCGCCAGCTGCACCTGCTCCAGAATACGCTGCAGCGGCTGCGCGAGCGCCGTCTCCAGCCCGTCCTGCGAAATCGCGGTGGCCAGATCGTCGCTGATAAACGGCAAGGAGACCGCATGCTCGGTACGGTCGGAAAGGGCAATTTTGCTCTCTTCGGCAGTACGCACTACGCGGTAGCTCAGGCGCTGACGCCACACTTTGTACAGCAGGGCGACTTTTTCGGCGTCCTGCGCGTCGCGCACCAGATCGTTAAGGAAGCGGCCGTTCGCGGTGCTGTAAAAATCACTCTGCGCAGGCACGTCGTTAATGGCGATCGCGTTCCACCACGGCAGGATCGGCAGGGCGATGCCTTTTTCCGTCTGACCGCCCATGCCCAGCAGCGGCATCAGGCTCTTGAATGCCAGGGCGATATCGAGATCGTTACCGCCTACGCGGCAGCCGCTGTGCCCCAACAGGCTGTTTTCGCGGTCGCGACGGTTATGCCACTGCGGTCCCATCAGCAGCAGCGAGCAGTCCGTTGTGCCCCCGCCGATATCCACGACTAACACGCGCTTCTCTTCCGTCAGCGTGGCTTCAAAATCCAGCCCCGCCGCAACCGGCTCGTACTGGAACACCACGTCGCGGAAGCCTGCCCGGTGCGCCGCGCGTTCAAGGATCCCCTGCGCCTGCTGGTTGGCCTCGTCGCCGCCCAGCCCCTGGAAGTTGATCGGGCGGCCAATGACCGCCTGGGTAATCGCATCGGAGACCTGCGTCTGCGCCTGATTGCGTATGTGCAGCATCATCGCGCACACCAGGTCTTCGAACATCGCCACCTGCTGCGGCTTCAGCCCGCTGGCGCCGAGGAAGGATTTTGGCGACTTAACGAAGTAGACCTCTTCCGGGTCTTCAATGTAGTGCCCGAGCGAAGAGAGGCCGAACTGCACGCTGGACGGCGATACGTCGATGTCTTCCTCGCGGTTAAAGCTGACCGCACGGCGCAGCAGCGCCTGGGTCTCCGCCGCCGTGGCCGGAACCTGATGGTGGCGGAACAGCCATTCGCTTACCGCTTCACGCGTCGGCGCGCAGAGCATTGAGGGCAGCAGCGTGCTCTCTTTTTCCATTTTCAGGAGCTGTGGCTGCCCGTTTTGCATAATCGCAACCGAGCAGTTTGCCGTACCGTAGTCGAATCCAATAAACACGATAAATCCCCATGCCAGTGAGAAGGGGCGAGACTTTAACGAAATGTCTTCATGGCGACAACAGGAATATGAAAGCAAGGCAATACAAGGTCTTTCCGTTTATGCTGATAAGAACAAAAAAGGAGCAACGATGTACACCCTGAACTGGCAACCCCCTTACGACTGGCAGTGGATGTTTGGCTTTCTTGGCGCGCGTGCGGTGACGGGCATTGAAACCGTCACAAACGACTACTACGAGCGCAGTTTTGCCTGCGAAGGGCATCAGGGGATATTTCGCGTCACGCCGGAAATCGCCACCCATACGCTGACCGTGACGCTCAGTCCCGGGTTAATCCCGGTTGCGCAGACGTGCCTTGAACGCATCGAACGCCTGTTCGATCTCGCCTGCAACCCGCAGCACGTCGCGGATACGCTGGGCGACCTCGGTGCTGCCCGGCCAGGCTTGCGTTTGCCGGGGGCGATGGATGCGTACGAGCAGGGCGTCCGGGCGATCCTCGGACAGCTGGTGAGCGTGGCGATGGCGGCGAAACTGGCATCGCGCGTGGTGGCGCTGTGCGGCGAACCGATTGCGGATTGTCCGGGCTATCTCTGCTTCCCCACGCCGGACGCGCTGGCGGCAGCGGACCCGCTGGCGCTGAAAGCGTTAGGGATGCCGGTAAAGCGGGCGGAATCGTTAATTCATCTGGCACAGTCGGTCATCGACGGGACGTTTCCGCTTTTCCCGCCCGCGAATATTGAGGCCGGAATGAAAGCGCTACAGCAGCGGCCGGGAATAGGGCGCTGGACGGCAAACTACCTGGCCCTGCGCGGCTGGCAGGCGAAAGATGTCTTTCTGCCGGATGATTATCTGATTAAGCAACGCTTTGCCGGGATGACGCCCGCGCAAATTCGTCGTTATGCCGAGCGCTGGCGGCCGTGGCGCTCTTACGCGCTGCTGCACATCTGGTATACCGACGGCTGGACGCCGTCAGTTGATGGCGAAATAGCTGGTATTGAGCAGTAGATCCAGCGGCTGCGGCTCGGCGATGGTGTCACCAAAGATAAAATCAATGCCGATGCCGGAGAGCGTATCCATCATGATGGGCTGGTTGCAGGGGCCCGCGATGGTTTTCATTCCCAGACGCTGGGCGTGGCCCTGCACAATGGTCACCATCATCTCATCCATCAGATTGCCATACACGTTGCTTACCACCTCCGCGTCCAGCATCAGATAGTCGGCCATATTGGCGGTCAGATGGGTGAAGACGTTCATGTCGCGGCCTACCTGGCTGAAGATCACGCGGCAGCCCGCCTGGCGAAGCTTTTGCAGACTCCGCTGCAGGTTTTTATCCGGGCTGCACACCACGTCGGCAGAGATAACCAGATGCAGGAGACGGCCCGGCATGGGGCTTTTATCCAGCAGGTCGAGAAGTTCATCAACCAGCGTTACGCTGGCTAAACCGGCCTCAGAAAGCGGCAGAGCCACCCCCATGCCTTTACTGGCGATCTGTGCGGCAGAGGCGCGGAAAAACTCATTAAAAATACGTCTGTCGAGGGCGTGCAAAAGCTCAGGCTCCGCCAGGCCCGAGCGGAACGCATGCTCCTCCTGGACTTCGCCCTGGCTGGTCCACAGGCGTAACGACAGCAGCCAGAAATTACTGCTTTCCGGGATGCGCGGAGAGGCGACGCTGCGGGCAATCATCAGCAGATGATTGTCTTTAATCATGTGCCACTGTTCATCAAGCGACATCATGCTGCGCGTGTTGTGATCCCGCTCCTGCTGGGGTTCGTAAACCGTCACCATGCCGCGCCCGCTGTTTTTTGAGGCATAACAGGCAATATCCGCCTGGGACATCACTTCCGATGCCTGATGGTTATTTTCATCAATCAGCGTGATACCTGCGCTGGCGCCGATCCGGTGCAGGCGGCCTTCCCACATAAAGTGATAGTCATTGATCGTGTGGATCAGGCGCCCGGCGATATAGCGCGCGCTTTCAATATTGCAGTCCGGTAGCAGTAACCCGAACTCATCCCCGCCCAGACGCGCCAGCACGTCGCTGGAGCGGAGCATGGTCAACATCAGGGAAGAGAGTTCCCGCAGCAGGGCATCGCCCGCCGCGTGGCCTGCAGAATCGTTGACGGCTTTGAAGCGATCGAGATCGATAAAGACCAGAGCATGACGCTGGCGCGTTTCGCGAACGGTCTGCAGGAGTCGTTTGAGATGATTTTCGAAGCTCACCCGGTTTGCCAGGTGGGTCAGGGCATCGTGGGAGGCGCTATAGCTCAGCTGTCGCAGCATTTTGCGCGACTCGGTCACGTCCTGAATCACGATAACCGAGCCAATATTCTGCCCATCCAGCGTGCTGAGCGGCGTAATGCTGTAGTGAATATCAAAATTCCCGCCGGTCCGGCAGTTCAGCACCACGTCCTGATCGATATCGGAACGGGACATATCGCCGCTGTGAATATTCTCCATCAGCGGCCCTTTTTCACCAAAGGTGATGTGCAACACCTTCAGGATCGGCTGGCCGATAGCCTCGGTCTGCAGCCAGCCGCTCATTTTCTCGGCCACCGGGTTCATAAAGGTGACGTTCATGTTGATATCGGTACACAGCACCGCTTCACCGATGGAATCGAGGGTGATGTGCAGACGCTCTTTTTCCTGGAAGAGGGCCTCGTTGAGCTGCTTAACCTCGGTCATGTCCATGTTGATCCCGAGCAGCCGTTCGACTTCACCCTGCTTATTGAGCACCCGGTTCGCCAGGGAGCGAATGTGGCGCACGCCTTCCTTCACGCGGATGCGGAATTCCAGCTTAAACGGCAGACGGGAAATCAGCGAGTCCCGCAGCACCTTCTCGGCGTGGGCACGATCTTCCGGCAGCATCGTGTCATGCCAGAGCTGCCAGGTGGGCTTGATGTGCGGCGGAATTTCATACAGCTCAAACATCCGCTTGTCCCAGCTGATAATGTCTGGCTCCAGATCCCACTCCCAGATGCCGATGCCGCCCGCTTCGTTAGCAAGCGTAATGCGCTCCATCAGGCGCTTATTGACCCACTCGGTCTGCTTCAGGTCGTTAATGTCTTCAATCTGGGCGATAAAATAGAGCGGCGAGCCGTCGGCATGACGCACGACGGAGACGGCAAGCAGCGCCCAGACCACTTCTCCGTCGCGGGTGTAGTAGCGTTTCTCGAGGGTGTAGGTATTGATGTCGCCGTTTACCAGCTGTTCGAGCTGTTCCAGGTCGGTGTGCAGATCTTCCGGCCAGGTGAGTTGCTGGAAGGTCAGCGACTGGAGCTCGGTCTGGCTGTAACCCAGAAAATTGCACAGCGCCTTGTTAGCCTGAAGCCATTTGCCCTCAATGCTGACCAGCGCCATACCGATGGCGGAATACTCCATCGCATTACGGAAGCGCTCCTCGCTTTCGGTGATGTGCTTGCGCTCGGCGCGGAAGGCGTACATCACCATGGTCATCACGTTAGCAGGCAGGAGCAGCATCAGGAACGGCAGCCAGGGGGCGTTCAGCATCGGCCCGACGTGCTGGGTTGTCAGCGCCACCGGGTTTTGGGCAATCATCAGCGACACAACCATCACGGTGACCAGAAACACAAGGAACGCTTCCATTCGCGGCAGGCGCACGGCGCTCCACATAAGCAAAACGATAACGCAGGTGAAAGGCCACGGCAGCCAGGTGATAGCCGCCCAGCTGAGGGCCAGCGTCACGGCCAGCGTGGTCAGCGTTTCCAGCAGCAGTCTCGGGTCACGGTGGCGCAGCAGATAGTGCGGTTTAAACAACAGTCCCAACGGTACTACCGCCAGTGCGCCAATGGCTTCGGACAACACCCAGACGAAGAAATTTCGCAGGGGTTCGGGGCCGGGAGCCAGCAGAGACACCAGAACGCCGCCCACCAGCGGCGGTATCACGGCGCTGCCGATGGCCACGCGGACCCAGTCATTCAGATTCTGCAGCGGGTTGTACCACGGGAGCAATTTGCGCAGCAATAGGGCGCCGGTAAAGGCCTCAACCACGTTAATTGAGGTGTAGGTGAGGCTTATCGATCCCCACGAAAACAGCATCCAGGTGGCCAGAATATTGCCGAACGAACAGGCCAGGGCAATTCCGGGCCACATTTTTCCTGCATGGCGGTAAAACGCCACCATCATAATCGCGGTGGGGAACCAGAGCGGGGCAAGCAGGGTGCCGAACCGGGTGAGCTCCAGCGAAAATAAGGTAAAGATAAAGGTGACCAGGCCCAGACAGACAAGTCGTATTAAAGGATGTGGGGTGGTAACCAAAACCCGCTGGTATTGTTTATTCATTACCGCTTTATCCAGAGACGCCATGCCGTCAGGGAAGATGTCCGAACGCGTGAATTTGATAATTTGGTTTATGCTAGTACAAACAATTTACAATTCATATGGTGACCGCTCAGAATTTGACACCACAGACTTATTAAATAGAGACTCCGTGAGAAAAAAACGGTTAAACGCTGAAAAAACGTTCATTTAAATTTCACTCAGGGAATAAATCGCCACTTTTCGGCCAGTCTCGCAGAACCTGTGCATTCGACTGGTATCACGCCCGCGAAATCCCTATAATTGCCGCGTTTGACGCTCCGGCGTCGTCCTTCCTTAACATCCAGGTTAATCAGGTCGCTAAATTTATGACTGATAAGTCTCATCAGTGCGTCATTATAGGCATCGCCGGCGCATCGGCTTCAGGTAAAAGTCTAATTGCCAGTACGCTTTATCGCGAACTGCGTGAACAAGTAGGTGATGAGCATATCGGCGTCATTCCCGAAGACAGCTATTACAAAGATCAATCCCATCTGTCGATGGAAGAACGCGTCAAAACCAACTATGACCACCCCAATGCGATGGATCACAGCTTGCTGTTCCAGCATTTAGAAGCGCTTAAGAGCGGCCAGGCGATTGAGCTGCCCGTTTACAGTTACGTAGAACACACCCGCACCCAGGAAACCATCCGCATCGAGCCGAAAAAGGTCATTATCCTTGAAGGCATCCTGCTGCTGACCGACGCCCGCCTGCGTGAATCCATGAACTTCTCGATTTTCGTTGATACCCCGCTGGATATCTGCCTGATGCGCCGCATCAAGCGGGACGTGAACGAACGCGGCCGTTCGATGGACTCCGTCATGGCGCAATACCAGAAAACGGTCCGCCCGATGTTCCTGCAGTTTATTGAGCCATCCAAACAATACGCCGATATCATCGTGCCGCGCGGGGGTAAAAACCGCATTGCTATTGATATCTTAAAAGCGAAAATCAGCCAGTTTTTTGAATAAGCCGCGCGAATTGTGTACCGTTCAGAGATAACCTGGTTTTACCCTGAGCGCTTACCGCCTCAGGGTATGATGCATGAAAGGAGAAAGTGCCGTGCGTCTTTGCGATCGCGATATAGAAGCCTGGCTGGATGAAGGCCGTTTGTCTATTACCCCACGTCCGCCCGTTGAGCGTATCAATGGCGTGACCGTTGATGTACGGTTAGGGAATAAATTCCGCACCTTTAGCGGCCATACCGCACCGTTCATTGACCTTAGCGGGCCGAAGGATGAAGTCAGCGCCGCGCTCGATCGCGTGATGAGTGACGAAATCGTTATCGACGAGGGCGAAGCCTTTTATCTGCACCCAGGTGAACTGGCTCTGGCGGTGACGTTTGAATCCGTCACCCTGCCTCCGGACCTCGTCGGCTGGCTTGATGGCCGTTCTTCGCTGGCGCGACTGGGGCTGATGGTTCACGTGACCGCGCACCGTATCGATCCGGGCTGGTCGGGGCGTATCGTGCTGGAATTTTTCAACGCCGGTAAATTGCCGCTGGCGCTTCGCCCGGGGATGATGATCGGCGCGTTGAGTTTTGAACCGCTGTCAGGCCCGGCAGATCGTCCTTATAACCGTCGGCAGGACGCAAAATATCGCGACCAGCAGGGCGCGGTTGCCAGCCGTATTGATAAAGACTGATCGTTAGCCCATTGAGGATGCCATGAGAAGAGTTCTGACAACGCTGATGATTTTGCTGGTGGTGCTGGTGGCCGGCCTTTCGGCGTTGGTTCTGCTGGTTAACCCCAACGATTTCCGCGCTTACATGGTGCGGCAGGTCGAGGCACGCAGTGGTTATCAACTGAAGCTTGACGGGCCGCTCCGCTGGCACGTCTGGCCGCAGCTCAGCATTCTCTCTGGCCGCATGTCGCTCACGGCGCCGGGGGCGTCCCAGCCGCTGGTGTCCGCAGACAACATGCGCCTTGATGTGGCGCTGATCCCGCTCATTTCCCATCAGCTGCAGGTTAAACAGGTGATGCTGAAAGGCGCGGTGATCCAGCTCACCCCGCAATCCGAAGCCGTGCGTGATGCCAATGCGCCGGTTGCGCCGCGCGAAAATACTCTGCCTGATGAACCGTCTGATACCGGCTGGTCCTTTGATATCGGCAAGCTGAAAGTTGCCGATAGCGTGTTGGTTTTCCAGCATGAGCACCAGGAGCAGGTAACCGTTCGCAACATCAACCTGCAGATGGAACAGGACGATCACCACCTGGCGTCGGTGGAGTTTAGCGGGCGCATCAATCGCGATCAGCGCGATTTGACCCTGTCGCTGAATGCCAGCGTCAACGCCTCAGACTATCCGCATCAGCTTACGGCCGACATTCAGCAGTTGGACTGGCAGCTGACGGGGGCCGATCTTCCCACCCAGGGTATCACCGGGCAGGGAACGCTGCAGGCCGTGTGGCGCGAAGAACAGAAGCAGCTGGAGCTGGATAACCTCAACCTGCAGGCAAATGACAGTAGCCTGAAGGGGCAGGCGAGCGTCACGCTGGAAGAGAAGCCGAAGTGGGTGCTGAATCTGCAGTTTGACAAGCTCAACCTGGAAAACCTGCTGCCACCGCTGCCAGCCAGCGCCACCGACAGCGAAGCCACGCAGACGGGGCAAAGCCAGGCACCGGTATCGCGTCCGGTTATCTCGTCGAATCTTGATCAACCTGACTATAACGCCCTGCGCGGATTCACGGCGGATATTCTGCTGAAGGCCAATAGCCTGCGCTGGCGCGGTATTGATTTTACCGACGTGAGCAGCCAGATGTTTAACCATAACGGTTTGCTGGTGATCTCCGAACTGAGCGGTAAGATGGGTGCAGGGAACCTCTCGCTGCCCGGCACGCTGGATGTCCGTAAAGACGTTGCCAGCGCCGCATTCCAGCCGCGTCTCGACAACGTTGAGATAGGCACCATCCTGAAAGCGTTTAACTACCCGATATCCCTGACGGGGCAGCTGACGCTTGCGGGTGACTTCTCAGGCACGAAAATTGATGCCGATGCTTTCCGCCGCGAATGGCAGGGGCAGGCGCATCTTGATCTGAAAAACTCCCGTATGGAAGGGCTTAACTTCCAGCAGCTGGTGCAGCAGGCGGTTGAGCGCAGTAGCGATGTGAAAGCGCAGGAAAACTACGACAGCGCCACGCGCCTCGACAGCTTCACCGCGGACCTGACGCTGGACAACGGACAACTCTCTCTCGACGGTATGCAGGGCACCTCTTCACTGTTATCAATGACCGGTGACGGTAAGCTGGATCTGGTGAAAGAGACGGCGGACACGCGCTTTAACGTGCGGGTACTCTCCGGCTGGCAGGGTGAAAGCAAGCTCATCGACTTCCTGAAAGAGACGCCGGTCCCGCTGACCGTATATGGCAAATGGCAGGCCCTGAATTACAGCCTCCAGGTGGATCAGATCCTGCGTAAGCATCTGCAGGATGAAGCGAAACGTCGGCTTAGCGGCTGGGCGGAACGTAATAAAGATTCACAGGACGGCAAGGATGTGAAGAAGCTGCTGGATAAGCTTTGATGCCCGTTGTGCCGGGTGGCGACTTCGCCTGACCCGGCTGCCAGTGCGGCCTGATGCCCTCACCCCAGCCCTCTCCCACGGGAGAGGGAGCAAACCCTAAAACGGTAACCTGGTTGCCGTTTTGTTTTATCTACACCTCAAAATCCAGTTCTTCCTCATCCCGCAGCGGAATAAGCTGAACCTTCTGCACGCGATGGTTTTCAATTTGCAGGGTTTTGAGCAGATAGTCGCCCACCTGAACCTCTTCCCCCGGCTGCGGGATACGCTGCAAATACTCCATCAGCAGGCCGGCAATAGTGTGATATTCCCGTTTTTCATCCAGCGGCAGCGGCACGTATTGCACCAGGTCTTCCAGCGGCATATGGCCGTTAGCCGTCCACGAACCGTCTGCGTTTTTCTGAATGTCATGGCGGGCGTCAATCTCATCCACCTCGTTTGGCAGATTACCGGCGATGGTTTCCATTACGTCGCTGAGCGTGACCAGCCCTTCCACCGATCCAAACTCATCCACCACAAAGGCAAAGTGCGTGCGCGCGTTACGGAATTGCTCAAGGGCGGAGAGCAGCGGTAGTCCCTCCGGGAAAACCAGCGGCTGGCGGACCAGTACGCGCAGATTGAGCGCCTCGCCGTGCAGCTGCTGCTGGAGCAGGTCAATAACGTGCACCACGCCCAGCAACTCCTCTTCCTCTTCACCGCCGGTCACCACCACGCGGGTGTGCTGGTTTTTGTCCAGCAGGGCGCGAATGTGCTCTTCCGGTGCCGTCAGGTCGATATGTTCAATGTCATGCCGCGAGGTCATGATGCTGCTGACCGTCCGCTGATTCAGATTGAGCACCCGCTCGATCATCCGTCGTTCCTGCGGGTCGAAGATCAGCCCGTCGCTGTGATCGGCCAGCATGGCGGAGGATTCGGCGTCCAGCTCTGCATCCTCTTTCTTACCGCTTAACAGGCGCATAACCGTGTCGGCGGTGCGCTGACGCAGGGTCTGATTCGCGGACAGAAAGCGGCGGCGGTTAAATATCGCCAGCTGGTTAAGCGCTTCAATCATGACGGAGAATCCGATGGCGGCATACAGGTAGCCTTTCGGAATATGGAAGCCAAAACCGTCGGCCACCAGGCTAAAGCCAATCATCAGCAGGAAGCTCAGACAGAGGATCACGATGGTCGGGTGACTGTTCACAAAGCGGGTCAGCGCCTTGCTGGCCATGACCATCAGCGTGATGGCAATAATCACCGCGGCCATCATCACCGCAAGGTGGTCCACCATCCCGACGGCGGTGATCACCGAGTCCAGGGAGAAGACCGCATCCAGCACCACGATTTGCGCCACTACCGGCCAGAATTTCGCCCCGCGGCGCTGGGTGGGGTTCTCGCTGTCTTTGCCCTCCAGCCGCTCGTTGAGTTCTACCGTGGCTTTGAACAGCAGGAACAACCCGCCGAAGAGCATGATGAGATCGCGGGCGCTAAAACTCAGACCGTGAATGGAGAACAGAGGCTGAGTGAGCGTGACCAGCCAGGAGATAGAGGCCAGCAGCAGTAACCGCATCACCATCGCCAGCAGCAGACCCGTCACGCGCGCGCGGTCGCGCTGGGAAGGGGGCAGTTTTTCAGCGAGGATGGCGATAAAGACCAGATTATCAATCCCGAGCACGAGCTCGATGACGACCAGCGTAACCAGCCCGGCCCAGATTGAGGGATCGGCAATCCATTCCATAGTAATAGCAATACCTTCTGTTATATGACGAATGTCACACTTCGATCATGGATAAAGCTGGGGGAAATTGCAATGCCAGGCTGAGATTTCTCTTAATAGGAGGGATAAAAAAGAGAGCATTCTCAAGAGGGTGTAAATAAGCGAAATACGTATATTTAATTACAAAGAAAGCATTTTAGGACATATCGCAGTTACTGGTTTTTAGTCTCTTTTTGTCAATATAAAGAAATTCCTAAAAGGTCAAAAATTTGCTCTTAATATTAATCTTAAAAACTGATATTAGGACAGTTGTCTCCTTGCCTGCTATTAGGTTAGCTGCAACAATTCTCCCAGCATCAAATGTTAAATCTCGGTGTTGCTAATAATGTTCGGTCTTCAGGGATGGTTATTCATTATCCGTCGGGTTTCTCAAGCGACTGATATATTTCCAGAAGACCTTGCTCAAGAGGGTGTCTATCCATAACACATTGTTTAGTCAGTGGATTGGTAACTGAAAGCCAAGGGCGGTAGCGTGCCTGAAAGCGTGTGAATCAGCCTCGATTATTCTGTCAATAGCCAATGGATGAATAAGCTTTTTTTAGGACTGATGCCAGTTATATTTCTATTTGATTAACTGCATGCTGAAACCCAATACGACCCGAGCTTATTTAAATTGCACAGGATAATTACTCTGCCAAAGTGATAAATAATCAATGATGAAATCCAAAATGAAATTGATGCCATTATTGGTGTCTGTGACCTTGATGAGTGGTTGCACGGTCTTTCCCGGCAGCAATATGTCAACAATGGGTAAGGATGTGATCAAGCAACAGGATGCCGATTTTGATCTCGACAAAATGGTGAATGTTTATCCACTTACGCCTCGTCTGGTCGAACAATTACGTCCACGTCCGAATGTTGCCCAGCCGAATATGTCGCTGGACCAGGAAATTGCCTCCTACCAGTACCGCGTGGGGCCGGGTGACGTGATCAACGTGACCGTCTGGGACCACCCCGAACTGACCACGCCAGCGGGCCAGTACCGCAGCTCAAGCGACACCGGTAACTGGGTGCAGTCAGATGGCACCATGTTCTATCCCTACATTGGTAAAGTCCATGTTGTGGGGAAAACGCTTGCCGAGATCCGTAGTGATATTACCGGCCGCTTAGCGCAGTACATCGCCGATCCGCAGGTGGACGTTAATATCGCCGCATTCCGCTCGCAAAAAGCCTATATCTCCGGCCAGGTGAACAAATCTGGCCAGCAGGCCATCACCAACGTTCCTCTGACCGTACTGGATGCCATTAACGCCGCGGGCGGGTTAACCGACGGCGCCGACTGGCGCAACGTCGTACTGACCCACAACGGGAAGGAGCAGCGCATTTCGCTGCAGGCGCTGATGCAAAACGGCGATCTGACCCAGAACCGTCTGCTCTATCCGGGCGACATTCTCTACGTGCCGCGCAATGACGATCTGAAAGTCTTCGTGATGGGTGAAGTGAAGAAACAGAGCACCCTCAAAATGGACTTCAGCGGTATGACGCTGACCGAAGCGCTGGGCAATGCTGAGGGTATCGATCTGACGACCTCTAACGCGACCGGTATCTTCGTCATTCGTCCGCTGAAAGGTGAGGGCAGTGCGAAAGGCAAGATCGCCAATATCTACCAGCTGGATATGTCCGATGCGACCTCTCTGGTGATGGCAACGGAGTTCCGTCTCCAGCCATACGATGTGGTGTACGTCACCACCGCGCCGGTTGCCCGCTGGAACCGTCTGATCAACCAGTTGCTGCCAACCATCAGTGGCGTTCGCTACATGACGGATACGGCGCGCGACATTCATACCTGGTAATCCGCGATGTTTAACAAAATTCTGGTGGTATGCGTGGGGAACATCTGCCGTTCCCCCACGGCTGAACGGTTGTTGAAACACTACCAGCCCGAACTGACCGTTGATTCGGCAGGGCTCGGTGCACTGGTCGGTAAAGGTGCCGATGAGCGCGCTACGAGCGTGGCGCGGGATCATCACCTCTCTCTCGACGGCCACGTGGCCCGCCAGGTCACTGGCCGCATGTGCCGGGAGTATGACCTGATCCTGACGATGGAAAAACGCCATATTCATGCGCTGTGCGATATCGCTCCGGAGATGCGCGGCAAGGTGATGCTGTTTGGTCACTGGGACAATGAACGTGAAATCCCCGATCCGTATCGCAAAAGCCATGAGGCCTTTGAGGCGGTTTACACCTTACTTGACCAGTCTGCCCAACAGTGGGCGCAGGCACTGAAAGTTCAGCAGGGATAACAATGACAGAAAAAACAAGACCTTCTGCCGCCCCGATTTCGGGCAGTGATGAAATTGATATTGGGCGCCTGGTCGGCACTGTTGTAGAGGCAAAGTGGTGGGTGCTTGGCATTACCGCCGTATTTGCCGCGGCGGCCGTCGTCTACACGCTGTTCGCCACCCCTATCTACAGCGCCGACGCGCTGGTGCAGATCGAGCAGAATACCGGTAACTCGCTGGTGCAGGACATCGGTTCCGCGCTGGCGAACAAACCGCCGGCATCCGACGCCGAAATTCAGCTCATCCAGTCACGTCTGGTGCTGGGTAAAACGGTTCACGACCTCGGGCTCGATATCTCCGTCACCAAGAATACCTTCCCAGTCTTTGGTGCCGGCTGGGATCGTCTGATGGGGCGAAACAACGACACGGTGAAAGTCACTGACTTCGTGCTGCCGAAAGGGGCTGCCGATCAGACGTTTACCCTGACGGTGCTTGGTCCGAAACAGTACCAGCTAACCAGCGACGCAGGTTTTAGCGCGCGCGGTGAAGTGGGGCAGATGCTGACCAAAGACGGCGTCAGCATGATGGTCAGCGCGATTAACGCCCAGGAGGGCGGTGAATTCACCGTCACCAAATTCTCCACGCTGGGGATGATCAACAATCTGCAAAACAACCTGACCGTCACCGAAAACGGTAAGGACACCGGCGTGCTGAGCATGACCTTTACCGGTGAAGATAAGGATCAAATCCGCGACATACTGAACAGCATTACCCGCAACTATCTTGAGCAGAACGTCGAGCGTAAGTCGGCGGAAGCGGCGAAAAGCCTGGCCTTCCTCGCCAAACAGCTCCCGGAAGTGCGCGCCCATCTGGATGATGCCGAGAACAAGCTGAACGCCTATCGTCAGGATAAAGACTCCGTTGACCTGCCGCTGGAGGCGAAATCGGTCCTTGATTCGATGGTCAACATTGATGCGCAGCTCAACGAACTGACCTTCAAAGAGGCGGAGATTTCCAAGCTTTATACCAAACGTCACCCGGCCTACCGCACGCTGCTGGAGAAACGCCGTACCCTTGAAGAGGAGAAGGCGAAGCTTAATGACCGCGTGACCGCGATGCCGAAAACGCAGCAGGAGATCGTGCGTCTGACCCGCGACGTGGAGTCCGGACAGCAGGTTTACATGCAGCTGCTGAACAAGCAGCAGGAGCTGAAAATCACCGAAGCCAGTACCGTCGGTGACGTGCGCATCGTCGACCCGGCAATTACCCAGCCTGGCGTACTGAAGCCGAAGAAAGCGCTGATTATTCTCGGCAGCATTATTCTCGGCCTGATGCTCTCCATCGTGGGCGTGCTGCTGCGTTCGCTGTTCAACCGCGGCATCGAAAGCCCGCAGGTTCTTGAAGAGAGCGGTATCAACGTCTATGCCAGCATTCCGCTGTCTGAGTGGCAAAAATCCCGTGACAGTGTCAAAACCATCAAGGGCGTTAAGCGTTACAAACAGAGCCAGCTTCTGGCGGTGGGTAACCCGACCGACCTCGCTATCGAAGCGATCCGTAGCCTGCGTACCAGTCTGCACTTCGCCATGATGCAGGCCAAAAACAACGTCCTGATGTTAACCGGTGTTAGCCCGTCGATCGGTAAAACCTTCGTCTGCGCCAACCTGGCGGCGGTGGTCAGCCAGACCAATAAGCGCGTGCTGCTGATCGACTGTGATATGCGTAAGGGCTATACCCACGAACTGCTGGGTACCAACAACGTTAACGGTCTGTCGGAAATCCTGCTTGGCAAAGGTGAAATCAGCCAGAGCGCGAAACCTACAACGGTGCCGAAATTTGACCTGATCCCACGCGGTCAGGTACCGCCTAACCCGTCCGAGCTGCTGATGAGTGAACGCTTCACCGAGCTGGTGGAGTGGGCGAGCAAAAACTACGACCTGGTGCTGATCGATACGCCGCCAATTCTGGCCGTGACCGACGCGGCCGTTGTTGGCCGCCATGCGGGCACCACGCTGATGGTGGCGCGTTACGCGGTGAACACCCTGAAAGAGGTGGAAACCAGCCTGAGCCGCTTCGAGCAGAACGGCATTGAGGTAAAAGGGGTGATCCTGAACTCCATCTTCCGCCGCGCGACCGGGTACCAGGATTACGGGTATTACGAGTACGAATATAAATCTGACAGTAAATAAAAATCCCCCTCACCCTAACCCTCTCCTCTGAGGGGAGAGCAGCTTTTCTCCCTCTCCCTCCGGGAGAGGGGCGGGGTGAGGGATAAGGGGAAGACCATGACCACACAACGCCCTTTAGTTTCAATCTATATGCCGACATGGAATCGTCAGCAGCTGGCGATCCGCGCAATCAAATCCGTCCTGCGACAGGACTACGATAACTGGGAGCTGATCATCGTTGATGACTGCTCTTCCTCGTATGAACAGCTGCAAAAGTTTGTGACTGACCTCAACGACCCGCGGGTGGTCTATACGCATAACGCCATTAACTCCGGCGCATGTGCGGTGCGTAATCAGGCGATTATGCAGGCCAAGGGGCAGTATCTGACCGGGATCGACGACGATGACGAATGGACGCCGAACCGCCTGTCTATCTTCCTGTCGCATAAAGAACAGCTGGTTACGCACGCTTTCCTGTATGCCAACGACTATGTCTGCCAGGGCGAGGTTTACTCGCAGCCCGCGAGCCTGCCGCTGTATCCGAAATCACCGTACTCTCGCCGCCTGTTCTACAAGCGCAACATTATTGGTAACCAGGTCTTCACCTGGGCGTGGCGTTTCAAAGAGTGCCTGTTCGATACCGAACTCAAGGCCGCGCAGGATTACGATATCTTCCTGCGCATGGTGGTGGAATACGGCGAGCCGTGGAAGGTGGAAGAGGCCACGCAGATCCTGCACATCAACCACGGGGAGATGCAAATCACCTCCTCGCCGAAGAAGTTCTCCGGCTACTTCCATTTTTACCGCAAGCACAAGGACAAGTTTGACCGTGCCAGCCGTAAATATCAGCTCTTTACCCTCTATCAGATCCGCAATAAGCGCATGAACTGGCGCACGCTGCTGACGCTGCTTTCCGTGCGTAACGGCAAGCGCCTGGCTGACGGGCTTCGGGGGAAATAATGTTTCTGGAAGATTGCCGCGCTAACAGCTGGAGCCTGCGCCCGTGCTGCATGGTTCTGGCGTACCGCATCGCGCACTTTTGCTCGGTGTGGCGTAAGAAAAACGTGCTGAACAATATCTGGGCGGCACCCGTGCTGGTGCTGTACCGCATCATCACCGAATGCTTTTTGGGCTATGAAATCCAGGCCGCTGCCACCATTGGCCGCCGCTTTACCATCCATCACGGCTATGCGGTGGTAATCAACAAGTTCGTTGTCGCCGGGGATGATTTCACCATTCGTCATGCGGTCACCATTGGCAACCGCGGGCCTGACAGCCTGGCCTGCCCGGTCATCGGCAATAACGTCGAGCTGGGGGCGAACGTGGTGATCGTCGGTGACATCACGATTGGGAATAACGTCACGATTGGTGCTGGCAGCGTGGTGCTGGACAGCATTCCGGATAACGCGCTGGTTGTGGGAGAAAAAGCCCGCGTGAAGGTGATTAAATGAACATTCTGCAATTTAACGTACGCCTCGCAGAAGGCGGAGCGGCAGGCGTGGCCCTGGATCTGCACCAGCGCGCGCTGCAAAAAGGACTTCAGTCCCGGTTTATTTACGGCTACGGCAAAGGCGGCAAGAAAAGCGTCAGCCACGATAACTTCCCGCAGGTGCACAAGCACACGCCGCGCCTGACCTCGATTGCCAACATTGCGCTGTTCCGCCTGTTTAACCGCGATCTGTTTGGCAACCTGAACACGCTTTACCGTACGGTTACCCGCTCCGCGGGTCCGGTTGTGCTGCATTTTCACGTGCTGCACAGCTACTGGCTGAATCTGGAAGAGGTGGTGGCGTTTTGTCAGAAGGTGCAGGCCCACAAGCCCGATACCCGCTTTGTCTGGACGCTGCACGACCACTGGAGCGTGACGGGCCGCTGCGCGTTTACCGACGGCTGCGAAGGCTGGAAAGATAACTGCCAGAAGTGCCCGACCTTAAGCAACTACCCGCCGGTGAAGGTGGATCGCGCGCATCAGCTGGTCGCCGGAAAGCGTCAGCTGTTCCGCGAGATGCTCTCGCTAGGCTGTACCTTTATCTCCCCGAGCCAGCACGTGGCCGATGCCTTCAACAGCCTGTACGGGGCAGGGCGCTGTCAGATTATCAACAACGGCATCGACGTGGCGACGGAAGCCATTCTTGCCGAGCTGACCCCGGTGGCGGAAACCGCGGGCAAACCGAAAATCGCTATCGTTGCGCATGACCTGCGTTACGACGGTAAAACCAACCAGCAGCTGGTGCGCGACATGATGGCGCTTGGGGACAAGATAGAGCTTCACACCTTCGGCAAGTTTTCACCGTTCGAAGGGGCCAACGTGGTGAACCACGGGTTTGAGACCGACAAGCGCAAGCTGATGAGCGCGCTGAATGAAATGGACGCGCTGGTGTTCAGCTCCCGCGTGGATAACTACCCGCTGATCCTCTGCGAAGCGCTCTCAATCGGCGTGCCGGTGATTGCCACCCACAGCGATGCGGCGCGTGAAGTGCTGGAAAAGTCCGGCGGGAAAACCTTCACGGAGCAGGAGGTCCTGCCCCTGGTACAGCTGCCGAAGGCGCAGATTGCTGAGATCGTTTTTGGCACTGACCTGGAATCGTTCCGCAACCGCAGCCGCAAGGCCTACAGTGGACAACAGATGCTGGAGGAGTATGTCTCGTTCTATCAGAATCTGTAGTTATCTGCTGCTGCCGCTGATCTACCTGCTGGTCAACGTCAAAATTGCCCAGCTCGGCGAAAGCTTCCCGATAACCATCGTGACCTTCTTGCCCGTTCTGCTTCTGCTGTATGTCGATAAAATCAACCTGAAGAAGCTGATGATTGCCCTGGGGCTGGGCACGGGGCTGACGCTGTTTAACTACATCTTTGGCCAGTCGCTGGATGCCAGTAAATACGTCACGTCGACCATGCTGTTTGTTTATATTGTTATTATTATCGGAATGGTCTGGAGTATTCGGTTTAAAACTATTTCTCCACACAATTATCGGAAAATCCTTAGGTTCTTTTATATTGCCGTTGCGTTAATTGTTATGCTTGCCGCACTGGAGATGGCGCAAATTATTCTGACCGGTGGCAGCAGCCTGATGGAGATAATTTCGAAATATCTCATTTACAGTAACAGCTATGTATTGAACTTCATCAAGTTTGGCGGGAAGCGTACTACGGCCCTCTATTTTGAACCGGCGTTTTTCGCTCTGGCGTTAATCTCAATTTGGCTCAGCATCAAACAGTTCGGTATCAAAACGCCTAAGACCGATGCTATGATTCTTGCAGGAATTGTTCTGTCTGGATCGTTCTCAGGGGTAATGACATTTATCCTGTTTTACCTGCTGGAGTGGGCGTTCCAGTACCTGAACAAAGATGCGATTAAGAAAAAACTGCCGCTGGCGATTATCTCCCTGACGGTATTTATGGTAGGCGTGATATTTGCTTTCCCGTACATCTCAGAACGTCTGGGTGATTTGGGAACGGAAGGGTCTTCGTCCTATTATCGCATCATTGGGCCACTGGTGATGGTGGGTTATTCCTTAACCCATATTGATGGGGTAGTAAGATTCGGCTCACTTTACGAATATGTTGCATCATTCGGAATCTTTAACGGTGCGGATGTCGGTAAAACCATAGACAATGGTCTGTATCTGTTAATTATTTATTTTTCGTGGTTCGCCGTACTGTTGACCCTGTGGTATCTGTTTAAAGTTTTCAAAATGATGATTAACGCGTTTGGTGATAACCAGAATTTTCGCGTTCAGCTTTATCTGTTTACTCCGGTGTCGCTGTTTTTTACCGGGTCAATATTTAGCCCGGAATATGCTTTCTTGATTGTCTGTCCGTTTATTCTGCGCAAAGCGCTTAATATTACGAACGCATGACGAAATGAGGTGATTTATGTTTCTTAGCGTCATTACTGTCGCTTTTCGTAATTACGAAGGGGTGGTAAAAACCTGGCGCTCGCTGCGCAACCTGGCGCGCGATCCAAGCCTCACCTTTGAGTGGATTGTGGTCGACGGCGGCTCGAACGATGGCACGGCGGAGTTTCTGGAAAAACTCAACGGTGAGTTCAACTTACGCTACATCAGCGAGAAAGATAAAGGCATCTACGATGCGATGAATAAAGGCATCAACATGGCGCAAGGCCGCTATGCCATCTTTCTAAACTCGGGCGACATTTTCCATGATGACGTGGCGCTGTTTGCCCGCCAGCTGGCTCGTCAGAAAGAAGATGCCATGTATATTGGCGATGCGCTGCTCGATTTTGGCGACGGACATAAAGTGTGCCGCAGCGCGAAGCCAGGCTGGTATATCTATCACAGCTTGCCGGCCAGCCATCAGGCCATTTTCTTCCCGGTAAAAGGTCTGAAAAAACAGCCTTACGATTTGCAGTATAAAGTGTCTTCGGATTATGCACTGGCGGCCAGCCTGTATAAGTCAGGTTACCCGTTCCGCCGAATTAAAGGGCTGGTATCTGAATTCTCAATGGGCGGCGTGTCAACCTCGAATAATCTGGAATTGTGCCAGGATGCCAAAAACGTACAGCGCAAAATATTACGCGTGCCGGGGTTCTGGGCGGAATTGTCTTATTTATTGCGCCTGCGTACCACAGGCAAAACGAAAACCTTATATAACAAAGCCTGAATATAAGGAAACGCAATGCAGGATCTGAAAGGTTTCTCCGTGCCGAAAGGCTTTCGGGGCGGGAACGGTATTAAGGTACAGCTGTGGTGGGCCGTTCAGGCAACCTTATTTGCCTGGTCACCACAAATACTGTACCGCTGGCGTGCCTTCTTATTGCGCCTGTTTGGCGCAAAAATAGGAAAAAACGTAGTCATCCGACCTTCTGTGAAAATTACCTATCCGTGGAAATTAACGCTTGGGGATTACGCATGGGTTGGGGATGACGCGGTGTTATATACCCTGGGCGACATTACGATTGGCGCAAATTCGGTGGTTTCACAGAAATGTTATTTGTGCACCGGCAGCCACGATTTTATGAGTCAGCATTTTGATATTACCGCTTCGCCTATTGCGATCGGTGAAAAATGCTGGCTGGCAACGGATGTTTTTGTTGCACCGGGTGTTTCTGTTGGCGATGGCACGGTAGTCGGTGCCCGCAGCAGCGTTTTTAAATCGCTACCGGCAAATAAAGTTTGCCGTGGCAACCCCGCAGTGGTGATACGCGAACGCGTTGAAACTGATTAAATTCATAAGTAGAGGAATATAAACATGTCTAAAGTCGCTCTCATCACCGGCGTTACCGGGCAGGATGGTTCTTACCTGGCAGAATTACTGCTGGAAAAAGGTTATGAAGTGCACGGTATTAAGCGTCGTGCGTCTTCTTTCAACACCGAGCGCGTGGATCATATCTATCAGGATCCTCACGCGGCGAACCCGAAATTCCACCTGCACTACGGCGACCTGACCGATACCTCCAACCTGACCCGTATTCTGCAGGAAGTACAGCCGGATGAAGTGTACAACCTGGGCGCGATGAGCCACGTAGCGGTCTCCTTCGAGTCCCCGGAATACACCGCTGACGTTGATGCCATGGGTACCCTGCGTCTGCTGGAAGCCATTCGTTTCCTCGGCCTTGAGAAGAAAACTCGCTTCTACCAGGCATCCACCTCCGAGCTGTACGGCCTGGTGCAGGAAATCCCACAGAAAGAGACCACGCCGTTCTACCCGCGCTCTCCGTATGCGGTAGCAAAACTGTACGCCTACTGGATCACCGTGAACTACCGTGAATCCTACGGCATGTACGCCTGTAACGGCATCCTGTTCAACCACGAATCTCCACGTCGCGGCGAAACCTTCGTGACCCGCAAAATCACCCGCGCTATCGCCAACATCGCGCAGGGTCTGGAGTCTTGCCTGCACCTCGGCAACATGGATTCCCTGCGTGACTGGGGCCATGCCAAAGACTACGTGAAAATGCAGTGGATGATGCTGCAGCAGGAACAGCCAGAAGACTTCGTGATTGCGACCGGCGTGCAGTACTCCGTACGTCAGTTCGTTGAAATGGCCGCGGCACAGCTGGGCATCAAACTGCGCTTCGAAGGTACCGGCGTGGAAGAGAAAGGTATCGTTGTTTCCGTGACCGGCCACGATGCACCGGGCGTGAAGCCAGGCGACGTGATTGTGCAGGTTGACCCACGCTACTTCCGTCCTGCTGAAGTGGAAACCCTGCTGGGCGACCCAACCAAAGCGCACGAGAAGCTGGGCTGGAAACCAGAAATCACTCTGCAGGAGATGGTTTCCGAGATGGTAGCCAAAGATCTTGAAGCAGCGAAAAAACACTCTCTGCTTAAGTCTCATGGCTACGAGGTTGCCATCGCGCTGGAGTCCTGAGAATGACAAAACAACGTATTTTTGTCGCCGGTCATCGCGGAATGGTGGGTTCCGCGATTGTTCGCCAGCTGGAACAGCGCGGTGACGTAGAGGTGATTGTCCGCACCCGCGACGAGCTGAACCTGCTCGACAGCCGCGCGGTACAGGACTTCTTTGCTAACGAACGCATTGACCAGGTGTATCTGGCGGCGGCGAAGGTGGGCGGCATTGTTGCTAACAACACCTACCCGGCGGATTTCATCTACGAAAACATGATGATCGAGAGCAACATCATTCACGCGGCGCATCTGCACAACGTGAATAAGCTGCTGTTCCTCGGGTCGTCCTGTATTTACCCGAAAATGGCGAAGCAGCCGATCGCCGAGAGCGAACTGCTGCAGGGCACGCTGGAGGCTACTAACGAGCCGTACGCGATTGCCAAGATTGCCGGGATCAAGCTGTGCGAGTCCTACAACCGTCAGTACAACCGCGACTATCGCTCGGTGATGCCGACCAACCTGTACGGACCGCACGATAACTTCCACCCGAGCAACTCGCACGTGATCCCGGCGCTGCTGCGCCGCTTCCACGAGGCGACCGCCGAGAACGCGCCGGATGTGGTGGTGTGGGGCAGCGGTACGCCGATGCGCGAGTTCCTGCACGTGGACGACATGGCTGCGGCCAGCATTCACGTGATGGAGCTGGATCGCGAAGTGTGGCAGGAGAACACCGAGCCGATGCTGTCGCACATCAACGTTGGTACCGGCGTGGACTGCACCATTCGCGAGCTGGCGCAAACCATCGCGCAGGTGGTGGGCTACAAAGGCCGAGTGGTGTTTGACGCCACGAAACCGGACGGCACGCCGCGCAAGCTGCTGGACGTGACCCGTCTGCATCAGCTGGGCTGGTATCACGAGGTGTCACTGGAGCAGGGTCTGGCCAGTACCTACCAGTGGTTCCTGGAAAACCAGCACCGCTTCCGGGGGTAACGATGTTTTTAAGTCAGGAAGATTTTGCCACGGTAGTGCGTTCCACTCCGCTCATCTCAATTGATTTGATCGTGGAGAACGAACGCGGCGAGTTCTTGCTGGGGAAACGAACCAACCGTCCTGCACAGGGCTTCTGGTTCGTGCCCGGCGGGCGCGTGCAGAAGGATGAGACGCTGAGCGATGCGTTTGAGCGTCTTACTCTGGCGGAACTGGGCCTGCAGCTGCCGATGGCAGCGGGCCAGTTTTACGGGGTCTGGCAGCACTTCTATGACGATAACTTTTCAGGCACCGGGTTCACCACGCACTACATCGTGCTGGGGTTCCGCCTGAAGGTGAGTGAGGCAGACCTGCGTCTGCCTGATTCTCAGCATGACGACTACCGCTGGCAGACGCCAGAGGCGCTGCTGGCCAGCGACAATGTGCATGACAACAGTCGTGCCTATTTCCTGGCCGATCGTCAGTCCGGAGTGCCGGGCTTATGAAAATTTTAGTGTACGGAATCAACTACTCGCCGGAGCTAACCGGCATCGGGAAATACACCGGCGAGATGGTCGAGTGGATGGCGAGCCAGGGACATGACGTGCGGGTCATTACCGCGCCGCCGTACTACCCGGAGTGGAAAGTCGGGGAGCGCTACTCAAGCTGGCGCTACCGTCGCGAAGAGGGGGCGGCGACCGTCTGGCGCTGCCCGCTGTATGTCCCTAAGCAGCCCTCAACGCTGAAACGGTTACTTCATCTGGGCAGCTTTGCCCTGAGCAGCTTTTTCCCGCTGATGGCGCAGCGTCGCTGGAAGCCGGATCGCATCATCGGCGTGGTGCCGACGCTTTTTTGCACGCCGGGCATGCGTCTGCTGGGCAAACTCTCCGGCGCGCGCACACTGCTGCACATTCAGGATTACGAAGTTGACGCCATGCTGGGCCTGGGGATGGCAGGCAAAAGCAAGGGCGGCAAGGTGGCGAAGCTCGCCAGCGCGTTTGAGCGCAGCTGCCTGCACAACGTGGATTACGTCTCGACGATCTCGCGCTCGATGATGAACAAGGCGCAGGAGAAGGGCGTCCCGGCGGAGAAAGTCATTTTCTTCCCGAACTGGTCCGAAGTGGCGCGTTTTCGCGATGTGACAGAACAGGATGCTCTGGCGCTGCGCGCGCAGCTCGGTTTGCCTGAAGATCAAAAAATCATTCTTTACTCAGGCAACATCGGCGAAAAGCAGGGGCTGGAGAGCGTGATTGAAGCGGCCCAGCAGCTTAGCAAACATCCGTGGACGTTTGTGATTGTCGGGCAGGGCGGTGGAAAAGCGCGGCTGGAAAAAATGGCCGGCGAACGCGGCCTGAGCAACGTGAAATTTTTCCCGCTTCAGTCTTACGAGGCATTGCCTGCGCTGCTGAAGATGGGCGACTGCCATCTGGTGGTGCAAAAACGCGGTGCCGCGGATGCGGTGCTGCCGTCCAAGCTGACCAACATCCTGGCAGTGGGCGGCAACGCGGTGATTACGGCAGAAGCCGAAACAGAATTAGGCCAGCTGTGCGACAGCTATCCGGGAATTGCCGTGTGCGTGGAGCCGGAATCGGTCCCGGCGCTGGTGACCGGAATTGAGCAGGCACTTGCCATGCCAAAAGTGAACACGGTGGCACGTGAATATGCCGAATGCACGCTCGAGAAAGAGAACGTGCTGAGCCAATTTATTGCAGATATACGGGGATAAATCATGAGTCAAACCACTTTGTATCCGGTTGTGATGGCTGGTGGCTCTGGTAGCCGGTTGTGGCCGCTGTCCCGCGTGCTCTATCCAAAACAGTTCCTCTGCCTGAAAGGGGATCTCACCATGCTGCAGACGACGGTAAACCGTCTGCACGGCGTGGAGTGTGAAAGCCCGGTGGTGATTTGTAACGAACAGCACCGCTTTATTGTTGCCGAGCAGCTGCGCCAGCTGAACAAACTCACCGAAAACATCATCCTGGAGCCTGCCGGTCGTAACACCGCGCCTGCGATCGCCCTGGCGGCGCTGGCGGCAAAACGCAGCAGCCCAGACTGTGACCCGCTGATGCTGGTCCTCGCGGCAGACCACGTTATCCAGCAGGAAGACGCGTTCCGCGACGCGGTGCGTGCGGCCATTCCTTACGCCGAGAGCGGCAAGCTGGTGACCTTCGGCATCGTGCCGGATCTGCCGGAAACCGGCTATGGCTACATCCGCCGCGGCAGCGTGACGCCGGGAGAAGGCGACAGCGTGGCGTTTGACGTGGCGCAGTTTGTTGAAAAACCGAATCTGGAAACCGCGCAGGCGTATGTCGCCAGCGGTGAGTATTACTGGAACAGCGGGATGTTCCTGTTCCGTGCCGGACGCTATCTGGAAGAGCTGCGCAAATACCGCCCGGATATTCTGAACGCCTGCGAGAAAGCGATGGCGGTGGTGGACCCGGATCTCGACTTCATCCGCGTGGATGAAGAGGCGTTCCTCGCCTGCCCGGAAGAGTCCATTGACTACGCGGTGATGGAACGTACGGCAGACGCCGTCGTGGTACCGATGGATGCAGGCTGGAGCGATGTGGGCTCCTGGTCCTCCCTGTGGGAGATCAGCGCCCATACCCCGGAGGGTAACGTCCATCACGGCGATGTTATTAGCCACAAAACGGAAAACAGCTACGTCTACGCCGAGTCCGGCCTGGTGACTACGGTCGGGGTGAAAGATCTGGTGGTTGTCCAGACCAAAGACGCCGTGCTGATTGCCGACCGTAACGCCGTGCAGGACGTTAAAAAAGTGGTGGAGAAGATCAAGGCGGATGGTCGCCACGAGCACCATATTCACCGCGAAGTCTACCGTCCGTGGGGGAAATATGACTCCATTGACTCCGGTGACCGCTATCAGGTGAAACGCATCACCGTGAAGCCGGGCGAGGGGCTGTCGGTGCAGATGCACCATCACCGCGCCGAGCACTGGGTGGTGGTTGCGGGTACCGCTAAAGTCACTATCGACGGTGAAGTCAAACTGCTGGGTGAAAACGAGTCCATTTATATTCCGCTGGGGGCGACGCACTGTCTGGAGAACCCGGGGAAAATTCCTCTCGACTTAATTGAGGTGCGCTCCGGCTCGTATCTGGAAGAGGACGATATCGTGCGCTTCCAGGACCGCTACGGGCGGGTGTAGCACTCTGCATTATGCCCGGTGGCGCTGCGCTTACCGGGCCTACGAATGACAAACAAATCAATTTGGCCATTTAGTGGTCAGGGCCGACTGTTGCCTGAAAAAGGGGTCATCATGGAAAAATTAACCTGTTTTAAAGCCTACGATATTCGCGGCAGGCTGGGCGAAGAGCTGAATGAAGACATCGCGTGGCGCATTGGCCGCGCGTACGGCGAATATTTAAAACCGCAGACCATCGTGCTGGGCGGTGACGTGCGCCTGACCAGCGAGTCGCTGAAGCTGGCCCTGGCGAAAGGGCTGCAGGACGCGGGCGTGGACGTGCTGGATATCGGCCTTTCCGGGACCGAAGAGATTTATTTTGCCACCTTCCACCTGGGCGTAGACGGCGGTATCGAAGTGACGGCCAGCCACAACCCGATGGACTACAACGGCATGAAGCTGGTGCGCAAGGGCGCCCGTCCGATCAGCGGCGATACCGGCCTGCGCGACGTGCAGCGCCTGGCGGAAGCCAACGATTTCCCGCCGGTGAACGACGCGAAGCGCGGCAGCTACAAAAAAATTAACCTGCAGAAAGACTACATCGACCACCTGCTGGGCTACATCAACGTGGCGAACCTGAAGCCGCTGAAGCTGGTGATTAACTCCGGTAACGGCGCGGCCGGCCCGGTGGTGGATGCCCTCGAAGCGCGCTTTAAGGCGCTGAACGTGCCGGTCACTTTCATTAAAGTGCACAATACCCCGGACGGCAACTTCCCGAACGGTATCCCTAACCCGCTGCTGCCGGAGTGCCGCGACGACACCCGCAACGCGGTGATTGAGCACGGCGCGGACATGGGTATCGCCTTTGACGGCGATTTCGACCGCTGCTTCCTGTTCGACGAGAAAGGGCAGTTCATCGAGGGCTACTACATTGTCGGCCTGCTGGCGGAAGCGTTCCTCGAGAAAAACCCGGGCGCGAAAATCATTCATGACCCGCGCCTTTCCTGGAACACCGTCGACGTGGTGTCAGCGGCAGGCGGCACGCCGGTGATGTCCAAAACCGGCCACGCCTTCATCAAAGAGCGCATGCGCGAAGAAGACGCCATCTACGGCGGCGAGATGAGCGCCCACCACTACTTCCGTGATTTTGCCTACTGCGACAGCGGGATGATCCCGTGGCTGCTGGTGACAGAGCTGCTGTGCCTGAAGGGGCAGACGCTGGGCGAGCTGGTGCGCGACCGCATGGCGGCGTTCCCGGCGAGCGGGGAGATCAACAGCAAGCTGGCGGAGCCAGCCGAGGCCATTGCCCGCGTGGAGCAGCACTTTGCGATTCACGCGCTGGAAATTGACCGTACGGACGGCATCAGCATGGCGTTCCCGCAGTGGCGCTTTAACCTGCGCTCGTCCAACACCGAGCCGGTGGTGCGCCTGAACGTGGAATCCCGTGCTGATACGGCGCTGATGGAAGCCCGAACGAAGGACATTCTGGCGCTGTTGAATCAGTAACAATTGCCCCTCCCGGTGGGAGGGGGAACCGAATACAGGAACAACGATGACGAATCTAAAAAAACGCGAACGAGCGAGAACGAATGCATCGTTAATCTCTATGGTGCAGCGTTTTTCTGATATCACCATCATGGTCGGTGGATTGTGGGCGGTGTGTCGGATCGGCGGGCTGCCGTTCTTATACATGCATCTGCTGATGGCACTGATCGCGCTGGTTGTGTTTCAGATGATCGGCGGGATGACCGATTTCTACCGCTCGTGGCGCGGCGTCAAAATGACCACCGAACTGATGCTGTTGCTGCAGAACTGGACCCTTAGCCTGATCTTCAGCGCTGGCCTGGTGGCGTTCAGCCATGATTTTGATAATCGCCTCGTCACCTATCTCTGCTGGTATCTGCTGACCAGCGTCGGCATGGTGGTGTGCCGTTCACTGATCCGCTTTGGCGCGGGCTGGCTGCGTAACCGGGGCTATAACCGTCGCTTCGTTGCCGTGGCGGGCGATCTGCCGGTCGGGAAGGTGCTGCTCGACAGCTTCCGCAAAGAGCCGTGGTTAGGGTTTGAAGTGGTCGGGATTTATCACGACGCGAAGCCGGGCGGCGTGCCTGCGGACTGGGCGGGTAATTACGAACAGCTTATTGAAGACGCGAAAGCCGGCAAAATTCATAACGTCTACATCGCCATGCAGATGAGAGACGAGTCCCGCATTAAGCATTTGATGCGCGAGCTGGCGGACACCACCTGCTCGGTGATCCTGATCCCGGACGTGTTTACCTTCAACATCCTTCACTCCCGTATTGAAGAGGTGAACGGCGTGCCGGTGGTACCGCTGTACGACACGCCGCTGTCGGGCATTAACCGCGTGCTGAAGCGCGTGGAAGATATCGTGCTCTCTTCACTGATCCTGCTGCTGATTTCGCCTGTTCTGTGCTGCATTGCCCTGGCGGTGAAGCTGAGCTCTCCCGGCCCGGTTATCTTCCGCCAGACCCGCTACGGTATGGACGGTAAGCCGATTATGGTGTGGAAATTCCGCTCTATGAAGGTGATGGAAAACGACAAGGTGGTGACCCAGGCAACGCAGAACGATCCGCGCGTCACCCGCGTGGGGAACTTCCTGCGCCGCACCTCGCTGGACGAACTGCCGCAGTTTATCAACGTCTTTACCGGCGGCATGTCGATTGTTGGCCCGCGTCCACACGCGGTGGCGCACAACGAGCAGTACCGCTCGCTGATTGAAGGCTACATGCTGCGCCATAAGGTGAAGCCGGGCATCACCGGTTGGGCGCAGATCAACGGCTGGCGCGGCGAAACCGACACGCTGGAAAAAATGGAAAAACGTATCGAATTCGATCTGGAGTACATCCGCGAATGGAGTATCTGGTTCGATATCAAGATTGTTTTTCTGACCATCTTCAAAGGTTTCGTGAACAAAGCGGCGTACTAAGATGAGCTTACGTGAAAAAACCATCAGCGGGGCGAAGTGGTCAGCGATGGCGACCATCGTCATCATTGGCCTCGGTCTGGTGCAGATGACCGTGCTGGCGCGCATTATTGATAATCACCAGTTCGGTCTGCTGACCGTCTCGCTGGTGATTATCGCGCTGGCCGATACGCTGTCTGATTTTGGTATTGCCAACTCGATTATCCAGCGCAAAGAGATCAGCCATCTTGAGTTGACCACCCTCTACTGGCTGAACGTGGGGCTGGGGATTTTCGTGTTTGTGCTGGTATTCCTGCTGAGCGACACCATCGCCAGCGTGCTGCATAACCCGGATCTGGCTCCGCTGATGCGCACGCTGTCGTTTGCTTTCGTGGTGATCCCGCACGGGCAGCAGTTCCGCGCGCTGATGCAGAAAGAGCTGGAGTTCAACAAGATCGGCATGATCGAGACCAGCGCGGTGCTGGCGGGCTTTACCTTCACCGTGGTGAGCGCCCATTTCTGGCCGCTGGCGATGACGGCCATTCTGGGATACCTGGTTAACTCTTCCGTGCGCACGCTGCTGTTCGGCTACTTTGGCCGCAAGATCTACCGTCCGGGGCTGCATTTCTCTCTCGCGTCCGTCTCGTCCAACCTGCGCTTTGGCGCGTGGCTGACAGCGGACAGCATCATCAACTATGTGAATACCAACCTGTCGACGCTGGTGCTGGCGCGTATTCTTGGCGCGAGCGTGGCGGGGGGCTACAACCTGGCCTACAACGTCGCGGTGGTGCCGCCGATGAAGCTGAACCCGATTATCACCCGCGTCCTGTTCCCGGCGTTTGCCAAGATTCAGGACGACACCGAGAAGCTGCGCGTCAACTTCTACAAGCTGCTTTCCGTGGTGGGGATCATTAACTTCCCGGTGCTGCTGGGGCTGATGGTGGTTTCCAGCAACTTCGTGCCGCTGGTGTTTGGTGAGAAGTGGAACGGCATCATCCCGATCCTGCAGCTGCTGTGCGTGGTGGGGCTGCTGCGCTCCGTGGGGAATCCGATTGGTTCCCTGCTGATGGCAAAAGCGCGCGTAGACATCAGCTTTAAGTTCAACGTGTTCAAAACCTTCCTGTTTATTCCGGCGATTATCGTCGGCGGGCATATGGCGGGCGCCATCGGCGTTACGCTGGGCTTTCTGCTGGTGCAGGTAGTCAATACCGTTCTGAGCTACTTCATCATGATCAAGCCGGTGCTGGGCTCCAGCTACCGTCAGTACATCCTGAGCCTGTGGCTGCCGTTCTATCTCTCATTGCCGACCCTGGCGGTGAGCTACGGCCTGGGCATCATCCTCAGCGGCCACCTGCCGCTGGCCGCGCTGCTGGCGGTACAGGTTGCCGCGGGCGCGCTGGCATTCGTCGTGATGATTGTGCTGTCACGCAATGCGTTGGTGGTAGAGATGAAGCGCCAGTTTTGCCGTAACGAAAAAATGAAAACGCTGCTTCGCGCAGGCTAGTTATTTAAGAGGCCATTATGAAATTATTAATTCTTGGCAACCATACCTGCGGCAACCGTGGCGACAGCGCCATCCTGCGCGGTTTACTGGATGCAATTAACACCCTTAAGCCTGAGACCGAAGTGGACGTGATGAGCCGTTATCCGGTCAGCTCATCCTGGTTACTGAACCGCCCTGTGATGGGCGACCCGCTCTACAGCCAGATGAAACAGCATAACAACGCCGCGGGCGTGATGGGCCGCGTGAAGAAGGTGCTGCGCCGTCGCTACCAGCACCAGGTGCTGCTTTCCCGTGTGACCGATACCGGCAAGCTGCGCAACATCGCTATCGCGCAGGGCTTCACCGATTTTGTTCGTCTGCTGTCCGGCTATGACGCCATTATCCAGGTTGGCGGATCGTTCTTCGTCGATCTCTACGGCGTGCCGCAGTTTGAGCATGCGCTTTGTACGTTCATGGCGAAAAAACCGCTGTTTATGATTGGCCACAGCGTCGGGCCATTCCAGGATCCGCAGTTTAACCAGCTCGCAAACTACGTTTTCGGCCACTGCGACGCGCTGATCCTGCGCGAGTCGGTCAGCCTCGACATGATGAAGCGCAGCGAAATTGACACCTCAAAAGTTGAGCACGGCGTGGATACCGCCTGGCTGGTGGATCACCAGGACGATAGCTTCCAGCCGAGCTACGCGGTGCAGCACTGGCTCGATGTGGCGGCGAAACAGAAAACCGTCGCCATAACCCTGCGCGAGCTGGCGCCCTTTGATAAACGTTTAGGCACAACGCAGGCGGCGTATGAGAAAGCCTTCGCCGACGTGGTGAACCGCGTGCTTGACAGCGGTTACCAGGTGCTGGCGCTCTCAACCTGTACCGGTATCGACAGCTACAACAAAGATGACCGCATGGTGGCGCTGAACCTTCGCAGCCTTGTGAACGATCCGTCCCGCTATCATGTGGTGATGGACGAACTGAACGATCTGGAGATGGGCAAGCTGCTCTCCGCCTGCGACCTGACCGTGGGCACGCGCCTGCACTCCGCCATTATCTCCATGAACTTTGGCACGCCGGCCATTGCCATCAACTATGAGCACAAATCAGCAGGCATCATGCAGCAGCTTGGTATGCCGGAAATGGCCGTGGATATCCGTCATCTTCTGGATGGTTCGCTGGGTGCGATGGTGGGGGACACCCTGGGTCAACTGCCTGCCATCAATGAACGCCTGGCCGTGGCGGTGAAAGCCGAGCGCGAGAAGGGCATTGGGATGGTGAAATCGGTACTTGACCGCGTACGGGAGGGGAAATGAAGGTTGGTTTCTTCTTACTGAAATTTCCGCTGTCGTCTGAAACGTTTGTCCTGAACCAAATCACCGCGTTTATCGATATGGGATATGACGTGGAGATTATCGCCCTGCAAAAGGGCGATACCCAAAACACCCATGCGGCGTATACCCAGTATGGCCTGGAGGCGAAAACCCGCTGGCTGCAGGATGAGCCGTCCGGGAAGCTGAGCAAGCTGCGCCACCGGGCCAGCCAGACCTTACGCGGGATCCACCGCGCGTCGACGTGGCGGGCCCTGAATGTTTCCCGCTATGGGTCTGAATCTCGCAATCTGATCCTGTCGGCCATCTGCGGGCAAACGGCGCAGCCGTATCGTGCCGACGTGTTTATCGCCCACTTTGGCCCGGCGGGCGTCACCGCCGCGAAGCTGCGCGAGCTGGGCGTGATTGACGGTAAAATTGCGACCATCTTCCACGGTATCGACATCTCCAGCCGCGAAGTCCTGAACCACTACACGCCGGAGTATCAGCAGCTTTTCCGCCGCGGCGACATGATGCTGCCGATCAGCGACCTGTGGGCCGGACGCCTGAAAAACATGGGATGCCCGGGAGAAAAAATTGCCGTTTCGCGTATGGGCGTGGACTTAACGCGCTTCACTCGGCGTCCTGTAAAGGTGCCGGGAAAGCCGCTGCAGATCATCTCCGTTGCTCGTCTGACCGAGAAGAAAGGCCTCCATGTGGCCATTGAAGCCTGCCGCCAGCTGAAAGCGCGCGGGGTGGATTTCCACTATCGCATTCTCGGCATTGGGCCGTGGGAGCGTCGTCTGCGCACGCTTATCGAACAGTATCAGCTGGAAGATGTCGTAGAGATGCCGGGCTTCAAGCCGAGCCACGAGGTCAAGGCCATGCTCGATGAGGCGGATGTGTTTCTGCTGCCCTCGGTGACGGGCGCCGATGGCGATATGGAAGGCATTCCGGTGGCGCTGATGGAGGCGATGGCCGTAGGTATTCCTGTGGTATCAACCCTGCACAGCGGGATCCCGGAGCTGATTAAGTCTGACCACTCCGGCTGGCTGGTGCCGGAGAATAACGCGATGGCCCTTGCGGACCGATTAGCTGCCTTCAGCGACATCGACCAGCAGGCGCTTGAGCCCGTGCTCCATAATGCCCGACAAAAAGTGGAAGCCGATTTTAACCAGCAGGTGATTAACCGCCAGTTAGCGAGCCTGCTGCAAACGCTGTAACGCCGAGGATGTATGCTGAAAAAGATTACCCGACGCACCTTTGTCTCTTCTCTGTCCGTTCTGGCGGCCACGCCGCTGCTGTCGTCACGCATTGCGCGGGCGGCAGCCGGAAGAACGGTCTCTGTTAATCAGTACAATAACAACGACTGGATCGCCGCCTTTAAGCAGGCGTTTAATGACGGCGACACCGTCGTGGTCCCTGCCGGGCTCACCTGCGAAAACATCAATACGGGCATTTTCATTCCCGACGGTAAAACGCTGCTGATCCGCGGGGCGTTAACCGGCAACGGGCGCGGCCGCTTTGTTCTGCAGGAAGGCAGCAAAGTGATAGGCGAAGGCGCTGGTCGCACGGAGAACATTACGCTCGACGTTCGCGGCTCTGACTGCGTCATCAAAGGGCTGGCCATGAGCGGTTTTGGCCCGGTGACGCAGATCTACATCGGCGGCAAGAAACCGAGCGTGATGCGTAATTTGCTGATTGATAACATCAGCGTAAGCCAGGCCAACTACGCCATCCTGCGCCAGGGTTTCCACAACCAGGTGGATGGCGCCCGCATCACCAACAGCAAATTTAGCCATCTGCAGGGGGATGCGATCGAGTGGAACGTCGCCATCAACGATCGCAATATCCTGATCTCCGATCATGTCATCGACAACATCAACTGCACCAACGGCAAGATCAACTGGGGCATCGGCATTGGCCTCGCCGGCAGCACCTACGATAACGACTATCCGGAGAAGCAAACCGTCAAGAACTTCGTGGTGGCCAACATCACCGGCAGCAACTGTCGCCAGCTGGTGCACGTTGAAAACGGCAAGCATTTTGTTATCCGCAATATCAAAGCCAAAAATATTACTCCCGACTTCAGTAAAAAGGCGGGAATAGACAACGCCACGGTGGCCATTTATGGCTGTGATAATTTCATTATTGATAATGTCGATATGGTGAACAGCGCCGGAATGTTAATCGGCTATGGGGTGATAAAAGGCGATTATTTATCCATCCCGCAGAACTTCAAGCTCAACAATATTCACCTCGATAATCGACAGCTTGCGTATAAATTGCGCGGAATACAGATTTCGTCCGGTAACGCCACCTCGTTTGTGGCGATAACTAACGTGGAGATGCAACGTGCTACGCTGGAATTACACAATAAGCCGCAGCATCTTTTTTTACGAAATATCAATGTGATGCAGGAATCTGCTGTGGGTCCCGCCCTGAAGATCAACTTCGACCTGCGCAAGGATGTGCGGGGTAAATTCATGGCGAAAGACGAGACCCTGCTGTCGCTGGCGAACATAAAAGCTGTGAATGAGAAGGGGCAGAGTTCGGTGGATATTGACAGGGTCGACCAGCAGGTGGTGAATGCGGAAAGGCTGAACTTTGCGCTTCCGCACAGATAATCGACAATCGTCTGTTTTGAGACTATTCCTGGCATAAAAGCGCGATCGAATCAGATTACAACTACAGAAATTTGTGATGCGAAGGCGTAACATTGCCCAAGGATTACGGCAAATCATGCTGGCGAAAACAGGTTAAAGAGCTATAATTCGTCAACCATTTTAAGGTGGAAGAAATAATGATTAATTTGAAAGCAGTCATTCCGGTAGCAGGCCTGGGCATGCATATGCTGCCAGCCACAAAAGCCATTCCTAAAGAGATGCTGCCGATCGTCGACAAGCCAATGATTCAGTACATTGTCGACGAGATTGTTGCTGCAGGGATCAAAGAAATCGTCCTGGTTACCCACTCGTCCAAGAATGCGGTAGAAAACCACTTCGACACCTCTTACGAACTCGAAGCGCTGCTTGAGCTGCGCGTTAAGCGCCAGCTGCTGGCGGAAGTACAGTCAATCTGTCCGCCGGGCGTGACCATCATGAACGTGCGCCAGGCGCAGCCGCTGGGCTTGGGCCACTCTATTCTGTGTGCTCGTCCGGTTGTGGGTGACAATCCGTTTATCGTTGTTCTTCCGGACATTATTATCGATACGGCTTCTGCCGATCCGCTGCGTTACAACCTGGCGGCAATGGTGGCACGTTTCAATGAAACCGGCCGTAGCCAGGTGCTGGCAAAACGCATGAAGGGCGATCTCTCCGAGTACTCCGTTATTCAGACTAAAGAACCGCTGGAGACGGAAGGGCAGGTGAGCCGCATCGTTGAGTTCATCGAAAAACCGGATCAGCCACAGACGCTGGATTCGGACCTGATGGCAGTGGGTCGCTATGTTCTGAACGCAGATATCTGGGCGGAACTGGAAAAAACCGAGCCAGGCGCCTGGGATCGTATCCAACTGACCGACGCGATTGCAGAACTGGCGAAGAAGCAGTCTGTGGATGCCATGCTGATGACCGGCGACAGCTATGACTGCGGTAAGAAAATGGGGTATATGCAGGCGTTCGTGAACTATGGGCTGCGTAACCTGAAAGAAGGGGCGAAGTTCCGTAAGAAAATTGAAAAACTTCTGGAAGAGTAAATTTTCGAACCTGTGTTTGTCTAAGTTGATGAGAAAACGACAGATGATACTTGGAGCACATTTTAATGTGTCCCTCGTCTCCTCTGTCGTTTTGTTTTTAGCACGTAACTCGATGTGTAGGACGTCTTACGGTTTTGAATACCAAACGGTTGGTTTTTCTTGTTTTGACCTGTAATTAATACCACAATACTGGATTCGCTGTGGCTGCTATGGACGCTGCAGTCTGAGTAACAAAATATAAAATTCAACGTCTCATGCAGACTTAGTGCACTGGTAGCTATTGAGCCAGGGGCGGTAGCGTGTTCAAACATGAACCTCCAGCGTTGAGATGTATATATGCGACTTGAAGAGGTATGCATGATCGGTTTACTCAATCGTTTGCTATTAAAGTTGAAGTTAGCAACAAAATTCCGAAATAAAATTCAAGTGGGTGATAATGTATTCATTCACAAGAACCCCACTTTCATTGTGAGATCGAATGAAGATCGCAACGGTATCTTTATCCATGATGGGGTTTATATCGGCAGAGATGTAAACATTCATACTGCCTCTAAGATTGTGATATCAAAAAATTGCGTTATCAGTGACTATGTTTATATAAGCACGCTAGCTCATGGTATAGATCCTGAACTGGGGCCTATCCTCACCCAGAAAGATATTGACAAAGGGCAGATAATTCTAGGTGAGAACGTTTTTCTTGGGTTCAATACTAAAATCTTGCCGGGGGTAACGCTCGGTGATTGGACCATCGTAGGGACGGGGGCTGTTGTCACGAAATCCTTCCCAGGCTTTTGCGTAGTAGCAGGTAACCCAGCCCGCATCATCAAGACGTACAATCATAGTTCACATGAATGGGAAGCAGTGAATGTTGCTAAATAAAATAGTGAATGCCTTCCATTTATTTGTTTCACAGGTTAAGTATAAAACCTGTATGAAATCTTTTGGGCGTCGTAGTAGGATTATCTCGCCCATGCTCATCGCAAATCCGCAATATATTGAGGTTGGGCAGCGAGTTTTAATAAGAAACGGTTTAAGGCTAGAAGTGGTTGACCCTCAAAATGAGGTTGTCATCAGTATTGGTGATAATGTCAATATTGAACAGAATTGTCATATTATTGGCCGCGTAAAAGTTGCTATTGGTAACAATGTAACTATTACCGGGAATTGTTCCATTGTTGATGTTAGCCATCCTTTCGAAAATATTCATGATACGAAAAAAATTGGTGACCGAATTTCAAGTATTCAACAGCCAGTTACTATAGGTGATGGTTCTTTTATTGGTTTTGGATCGCATATTTCTCCCGGTGTTACGATTGGAAAAAATTGCGTCGTTGGTGCTGGTTCAGTAGTGACTAAATCAATACCTGATTATTCGGTTGTCGCAGGTGTTCCAGCCAAAGTTATAAAGTATTATTCATTTGAAGAGAATAAATGGGTCAGTGCAAGAAGTTGATATCAGTACTTTAAAACCCTTGGCTTCAATTATATAAAAGAGATCGTGATGAAAATATTAGTTACTGGTGGTGCCGGATTCATCGGTTCGGCATTAGCGCGTTACATTATTAACTCGACAACTGATTATGTGGTGAATGTTGATAAGTTAACCTATGCAGGTAACCTTCAGTCTTTAAAAGACATTGAAAATAGCGATCGTTATGCTTTTGTTCATGCTGATATTTGCGATGCACAGGCGTTAGACGAAATCTTTTCAACTCATAAACCTGATGCAGTAATGCATCTGGCAGCAGAAAGTCACGTTGACCGTTCAATAACCGGCCCTGCTGCGTTTATTGAAACGAATATAGTTGGAACCTACGTCTTGCTTGAAGCAGCCAGAAAATACTGGCAAACCCTGGAAGGTGAAAAGAAACAGAGATTCCGTTTCCATCATATTTCAACCGATGAAGTGTATGGAGATCTTCCTCATCCTGATGAATGGGATAATAAAAAAAGTCTTCCATTATTTACTGAGCAAACCGCCTATGCTCCAAGCAGTCCTTACTCTGCCTCTAAAGCATCAAGCGATCATTTAGTTCGCGCGTGGCATCGTACTTATAATTTCCCAACTATTGTGACTAACTGTTCAAACAATTATGGACCTTACCATTTCCCAGAAAAATTAATCCCGCTGGTAATTCTCAATGCATTACAAGGAAAACCGTTGCCTATTTATGGTAAAGGCGATCAAATCCGTGACTGGTTATACGTTGAGGATCATGCCCGCGCACTCTATACCGTTATCACGGAAGGGATCGTAGGTGAAACCTACAATATCGGCGGTTATAATGAGAAAAAGAATATTGAAGTAGTACAGACTATCTGCGATATCCTTGACGAAATAAAGCCGAAGAATACCTCGTATAACGAACAAATCACTTATGTTGCCGATCGCCCAGGCCACGATCGACGCTATGCAATTGATGCCAGTAAAATCACTCAAGAACTCGGCTGGAAACCTCAAGAGACCTTTGAATCTGGTATTAAGAAAACGATTCATTGGTATCTTGATAACCAGGATTGGGTCCAAAATGTTATGAGCGGTGCCTATCAGGACTGGATCAACAAAAATTACGAGCAACGTTAATCTTTTCAACCCCGTCATAAGAAGCATTGAACATGTCAAAAAGAAAAGGAATTATTTTAGCCGGTGGTTCAGGTACCCGCCTTTACCCTGTGACGATGGCGGTTAGTAAACAGCTGCTGCCAATCTATGATAAGCCGATGATTTATTATCCATTAAGCACGCTGATGCTTGCTGGCATTCGGGATATTCTCATCATAAGCACACCTCAGGATACCCCTCGGTTTGAGCAATTACTTGGTAACGGTAAAAAATGGGGACTGAACATCGAATATAAGGTCCAGGAAAGTCCTGATGGCCTTGCTCAGGCATTTATAATTGGTGAAGAATTTATCGGTAACGATTCTTGTGCTTTAGTCCTTGGCGACAATGTTTTCTATGGTCACGATTTGCCAAAAGAACTTGAAATGGCAATGAATCAGGAAAAAGGAGCTACGGTCTTTGCCTATCATGTAAAAGACCCTGAACGCTATGGCGTGGTAGATTTCGATGAGAACGGCAAAGCGCTTTCTTTAGAAGAAAAACCACTGAAGCCAAAAAGTAATTACGCTGTGACTGGTCTCTATTTTTATGATAATGACGTCATTGAGATGGCTAAACAGCTGAAACCGTCAGCGCGTGGTGAATTAGAGATCACTGATATTAACCGCCTCTACCTGGAAAAAAATTCGCTCTCAGTTGCTATTATGGGACGTGGATATGCCTGGCTTGATACAGGAACGCATGAGAGTCTAATTGAGGCAGGTAACTTTATTCAGACAATCGAATCACGTCAGGGGCTCAAAGTTTCTTGTCCGGAAGAGATTGCTTATCGTAAAGGTTTCATTGATAAGAAACAGTTAGCAAAATTAGCCAAAGAGCTCAATAAAAATGACTATGGCAAATATTTGCAGCATTTAGCTAAAGATTGAAAATCCAACATTAAGTACTAAAAACGTATGAAAATTATTGAAACGCCCTTAAAAGATGCTGTGATTATTGAACCTAAAGTTTTTGGTGACGAACGTGGCTATTTCTTCGAAGTATATCAGAAAAAACGTTACCAGGAATTAGGATTTGGTCTGGACTTTGTTCAGGATAACCGTTCTAAATCGACGAAAAATGTCCTGCGCGGGCTTCATTTTCAGAAAACAAAGCCTCAGGGTAAGCTAGTCTCAGTAACCCAGGGTTCTGTTTTTGATGTGGCTGTTGATCTCCGCCCAGAGTCACCAACATTTGGTCAGCATCATTCAGTCATTCTATCCGAAGATAATTTTCTTCAGTTTTATATTCCTCCTGGTTTCGCTCATGGTTTCTGTGTATTAAGTGATACTGCTAGTTTCCAATACAAATGCACAGATTATTATGATCCAACCGATGAAGGTGGTCTTATCTGGAACGATCCAGATCTGGGTATTGAATGGCCAGTTTCGAATCCTGTGGTTTCTGCTAAAGATTGTATTTTACCTTCACTTGAAAGTATCAAAGAACAGATTCTTAAAGGCTGGACAAATGGCTAAGTATACAATTATTGGTGGTAACGGTTTTATTGGTTCACATATCGTTACCTTGCTTAAAGAGCAAGGGCATGATGTCGTTGTCCCTGATCGTAATAGCTGCAATTCCCTCAATGGTGAGTTGGGCAAAGTCATTTATTGTGCTGGCAATGGTGATTGTGCAAAAAGCTATTTTTCTGTGCTGGAAGCAAATACGGTCTTGTTGGCAAAGTTACTGCAGGATGCACAGTTTGAAAAGCTGGTATATATATCCTCAACTCGAGTTTATATGAACCATTATAGCGCGAATGAAACTGACGATCTGGTAGTAACAGCGGATGATAACAGGAAGCTTTTTAATCTGACCAAACTGGTAGCTGAGGAGCTGTGCCTTAAGAGCGAACGTGATGTTACTGTGGTTCGACCAAGCAATGTCTATGGTTTAGCGCTCAATAGTACATTATTCTTGCCGTCAATTATCCGTCATGCCATTAATAATGGTGAAATCAACATGTTTGTTGCACCTGAATATGCTAAGGACTATGTTTCGGTCAATGATGTCGCTAAAGCATGTGTGTGGTTGGCTGAAAACAAAAATGCCAATAAAAAAATATACAATGTCGCATCTGGATTTAACGTCACAGCTAAACAAATCGCTGATGTCATTGAAAAAGAGACAGCTTGTAAAGTTAACTGGCATGACGGTAATTTTCCTCGTGAAGAGTTTCCTGTTACCAGCATAAGTAAATTAACTAATGAAATTCCGGATTATAAACCACAACATGTGCTTGATGATTTGAAAATTATGATAGCTAGTTATAAAGAAGAACTGGCGAGATAAATATGAGTGGGTTTAAGCGGTTACTTAAAAACTCTTTATCTAATATAATAAATGGCTTCTCAAATGTAATTCTTGGAATAGTTATATCTCCAGTTTTACTACATAATCTTTCAAAGGTAGATTTTTCGATTTGGTCCCTTACTCTTCAGGTTGGGGTTTTGATTGGCATTTTTGGAATTGGTCTTCAGGTTACGGTAGGGCGTTTTGTCGCCCTTCATTTAAGTAATCCACAGAAACTTCAAATGGCAATGCATCAGTCATTGCTTTTTTCGTTACTGCTCAGTGTGGTATGTTTGAGCGGGATCTTCGTTTTAGCAAAGTTCTTTTTTTCATTTTTCCCTGAAGTTTCAGAAACTAGTGCTAATGCTAGACAAATTCTTATATTAATTGGCAGTTCGTTCGTCATTAATAATGTATTCTCACCCTTCGTCGGTTATTTCACTGGTATAGAACGCAATGATATTACCGCTGGCATAAATATATTTTTTAAAGTGATTTTGGGTACGTCGATTCTGTTGCTTGTTCACCATGGTCTCGATGTTATTGCATGGGTTTATTTTGCAATAAACAGTTTTAATCAAATTACTTTTTATATTTTATATAAATTTAAAAATACATCTCAAAGAACAAAGTTATCGCTGGATAAAAATTTATTTCGAACCATAGTTGTCTTTTTCAGCGGACTCTTAGTATGGAATATCGCCCAGTTCTTAATTTCCGGTATAGGCACCTTTACCGTCGGTAAATACTCATTTCAGGAACTCGCTGGGTTTGCCGTATTAATGACACTTGTTAATGCTGGGGTGGGAATTTTGGGAGCCATGATTAATCCTATAATTCAACCCATGATAAGGATGCATAATCACGGGAATAATCAGCATGTTGAACTTCTGGTCAACAAACTTATCTTCCTTTTCTCGATGATTGTCTTTATTGGCGTCTTTATTGCCTGGTTTGCCTCTGTACATATCCTTGGCGTCTGGCTGGGATATCAGCAAGCGACAAATTTGCACGTTATGTTTTCTTTGCTGCTTGCGGCTTATCTTATTCGAATGATTGCAGCGCCCTACGGGCTTATGTTAGTCGCCTACGGCAAACAATTGTCAATTGCCTGGCTACCGGTGCTCGAAGGAATATTGAACTTTGCGTTGTCGATTTACTTTGTTCGTATATTTGGCGCCATTGGAATTGCCTACTCGACGTTTATTTCAGGCGTATTAATCATGGCTGTTTACGCATGTAAGTATCAGGCTGAAGCTGAATATAAATCAAAATTAATATTTGTCTCGTTTCTGATAATACCTGTGATGATAGCCTTCTGCCTGGTCAGTCTGGTGATGACTAAGTCGGTAACTATCCATTATGTTGTTTATGGCATCCAGGTTGCTTTTATATCTGTATTTACTGTCTTCATAATAAAACAAATAAAAAGCATCAAGAATCTGTTAAATCAATACTAATATTTCTATGGTGAAAGTGTGAAAAAAGTTGGACTCGTTACTGTTTTGTTCAATTCTCCAGGTGTGCTGCCTGACTTTTATTCGAGTGTTGAAAAACAAAATTATCAGAACAAGCATCTTTATATTGTAGATAACAGTACAAATCAGGAATCTTTTAACTTAACGCGAGAAATTCTTTTAGAGAAAGATATAAATTACACCTATATTAATAATGAAGGAAATAATGTTGGGGTTGCGCAGGCCAATAACCAAGGTATTGAACAAGCTTTAAAAGATGGGTGTGAGTATATATTGCTCACAAATAACGACTTGCTTTTTGAACAGGAAGATACTCTCAGCAAAATGATGAGTGTTGCTGAGGAAGGACAATACAAACTTGTTTCACCAGTAATATTCAGTTATCCAGAAAAAAAAGTCTGGTACGCAGGTTCATTTTTTAATAAGAAAAAAGCTATCGCCCCTCATCTTTTTGAGGGAGCCGACTACGATGATGTTTGTGCTAATATTCCAAAAGAGTGCGATTACGCACCAACATGTTTTTTGCTTGTGCATGCTTCGGTGTTTGCCACTATAGGTATGATGGATGCTCGTTACTTTGCTTATTACGATGATACTGATTTTCTCTATCGTGCAAACATAGCGGGCACCCGGGTTAGAATTATTAATGAGCCTCTAGTGTTTCATAAGGTTAGTACTTCTACTGGGGGGGGGTTAAGTCTATTCGGCGCATATTATTTGACAAGGAACCGAATATTTTTTGCCAGAAAAAATATTGAGGCTCCTTATTATATTATTAGCGTTTTCTTTACCATTGTAACCCGGTTGGTTTATCCACTTTGTCGCAGAACGCCATATAATGTCTATAAGGCTTTTGTTAGAGGGATTATCGACGGACTAATGTTAAAAAAATAAATAACTAAGAGGTTAAGGTGAGCGAAATTTCCAGTAGCACACTTGTAAATAACTATAATTTATCGACAACTTTTATTGTCAAATCACTTGTTGGACTGTTATTAATTAATTCACTTTTTAGTGGTGTCGACTTTTCTCAGATTGGTTTGATGAAAGGCCTTTCAAGTATTGCTGATTTTGGCCTAAAGATCATCCTTGTAATCGTATTGCTCGTACTTTTCAGGATTCGCAGTCTTAACCTTGCAAAAATACTCTTTTTTGCCTTTATCCTTCTCATTGGTGCTGCGCTAGGTGCATTCTATCATGGTGCTGAATATGATAAAACCTTCGCGCTTTTACTAAATATGCTCTTATGGTTTGTTATATTCAGTTATGCTAAAGAACTTGAACGTAACTTTGAGATATATATTTTTAGTGTCAAGATATCGAGTTTATTTCTTGGTGCCGCGCTGATACTTTACATCATGGCGAAGTTTGGTTTTCATGTTAAAATATTAGGTGGGGCTTGGTTATATGATGAAAATTTTCGCTTTGCAGGTACTTTTGCAGAGCCGAGTTTAAATGGCTATTTTTATGGCTTAATGTTCTTGATGGTGATGTTGTCTAATCAAAAGTACAGACTAATTCTGGCGTGTATGTTTGCCATTACCACCTATATTTCAGGTGCTAAATTTTCATTCCTGATAATTCCAGTACTCCTTGGGCTAGTTTATTTCTTCAAGGTTAAGGGCTTTTATAATTATACATACCAGCTCATTCCGTTATCTTTTATTGTTCTTTTTGTCAGTCTTGCGTTCATCTATTATGACCTTTTTGCACTCATTGCAGCTCATTTGTCAAATTCTGCAACGATGACGTATGTCACTCGTCTGGGGTTCCCAATTGTCAGCATATGGCATCTTAGTGATTATCCACTTGGCAGTGGAGTATATGGTTTCAAGAGCACGCTATCACCTTTTATACATGACTATTGTCAGGCTCTTTCTGGTTTGGACGTAAACTGTAATGAAATGAGATCTTATTTATCTTCGTTGGATCCCAATGCCTATGAAAGTTTCGCCCCTAAAGATGTCTTAAGTTTTATTATTTTAACTTTCGGCCTACCGGGCTTACTCATATTTGTCCTAAGTATATGTTTATTGTCAGCCAGACTTAAAGCAAATAAGAATCACTTTATCATTCTAATGTATATTGTTGCTTCGATGCTCTTTACATTACCTTTTAGATTTATCCTTTTTTATTCCTTCTTTATGTTTCAGTGTTACATCTACAGAATGCCGAGTAATAAATGATCTATATTAATGCGAGATTTTTGACTCAACGTAAAACTGGTGTACAGCAATATGCATTGGTACTATGTCGGGAACTCGTTAAACACGTTCCTGATATCTGTTTTTTAACACCGAAAACTGACCTCATTGATGACAAATGGAGGAAGGAATTTAATATCCTTCAAATAGGAAATCGTAACGGCCACTTCTGGGAACAAATCGAGTTACCTCGTTATCTAAGAAGCGTCGGTAGTCCGTTACTGCTCTGCTTCACTGGGTTATCGCCTGCGTTTTACAAGAACTGTTACTTTACTATCCATGATATGTCATTATACGCATATCCAAAGTGGTTCCGTTTTTTATATCGTGCTGTATACAAAGTTAACTATGCCATTCAGTCGAGAATCGCGAGAGGTATTTTTACGGTTAGTGACTTTTCAAAATCAGAGATAGAGAAGTATCTGGCGGTAGATCCAGATAAGATCACTGTATTGCCAAATTCCGTGGATACATCTATTAACCTCAAGAATTATATTGAAAATGAAAAGGTTAAGCATAAAGAGATTTTATTGGTTGGTACCTTAGAACCGAGAAAAAATATCGAATTTGTTATTAATGCTTTTTTGAATTCAAAAATCGAAGATTATAAACTCATCGTGGTGGGAGGGTTAGGGGCTGCTTTCTCAAAAGTGACTTTTTCACAGCATGAGAACATTGTATTCTGTGGCTATCTATCAGATGACGATTTAGAGTTAAAATATAGAGACGCTTCAATTTTTGTCTATCCGTCACTATATGAAGGTTTCGGACTTCCTCCTCTGGAAGCAATGCAACGCGGTTGTCCTGTAATGGCTTCTGACCGCGCAAGTATCCCTGAAGTTTGTGGTGATGCGGCATATTATTTTAATCCAGAGGACTCAGCAGATTTTAGTGCTAAGTTACGTGAATTGATTGAAAATTATGATGAGCTCAGTCCTGTATTGATTCGTAATGGATATCGTAGGCTGGAACAATTTGACGTACGTGATGTTGCATCGAAACTTATGGATGTGATCTCTCAAAGGAATATTTGAATGAAGGTTTTACAGTTTAGTAAATTTTACCCTCCAGTACATGGTGGAATCGAACAGGTAGCATTCGATATAAGTGAAGGTATCGCAAAAAGTAATGACCAACCTGTTGATGTACTCTGTGTTGATCCGATTGGAGAAAGAAAAAATGACGATAAACTCCGTTATAAAGTTTACCGTCAGAAATTGTTTGCACAGCTTTTTTCGACACCGTTATCATTTTCCTTAATATCTCGCTGGAGAATGATAAGAAATAATTATGATGTTATCCATGTTCATCTTCCAAATCCACTGGCTGTGTTGGCACTCTTTTTATTCCCTCCCAAAGGGAAGATCGTTCTCCATTGGCACAGCGATATTGTTAAGCAAAAAAAACTATTGATGCTTTTTGCTCCGTTACAAAAATGGATTTTAGATAAGTGTACCAGTATTATTGTTACTAGCCCTGTCTATGGGCAGTCCTCTCCAACTTTGCAGCCTTATCAGGATAAAATTGTTTGTATTCCAATTGGGGTTGATACCCGTGTTATGCCACTGAATGAGGACCTTGAAAAAAGTATCAAGCAGCGTTATCAAAATAAAAAAATAATTTTTTCTTTGGGACGTCTTGTTTACTATAAAGGTATGGAATATCTGATTGATGCTGCGAAGGAACTTCCTGAAGATTACATTGTTCTTATTGGTGGTACTGGTCCATTAATTGATACATTAAAGCAAAAAATTGCTAATGATGGATTGTCAGACAAAGTAATTCTTCTTGGTAGTATCAATTATTCGGATTTGGCTTCTTATTACAAAGCATGTGATGTTTTTTGTCTGCCATCTATTCATGAATCTGAAGCTTTTGGTGTAGTTCAATTGGAAGCTATGAGTTTTTCCAGACCGCTTGTGTCGACTAATATTCCTCGAAGTGGTGTGGCTTGGGTTAATCAGCACAACGAGACTGGCATCGTTGTTGAGCCTAATGATGCCAAAGCGCTTGCAAAAGGAATAGTTACAGTTATTCAAAGCAGTGAGACGTATAGTACAGGCGCGAAGGCCAGATTTGATACTATGTTTACTAAAGAGTTGATGGTTAAGAATATAATGAATTTATATTCATCATTAAAGTGAGTGCAATCATGTCATTATTTCCTGTTGTTATGGCCGGAGGCTCCGGTAGTCGTTTATGGCCGCTTTCTCGTGTTCTCTATCCAAAGCAATTTCTCTGTCTGGAAGGTGAACTGACAATGTTACAAGCGACGATTAACCGATTACAGGGCATTGAATGCGAAAGCCCCGTCGTTATTTGTAACGAACAGCACCGCTTTATCGTTGCCGAGCAACTGCGCCAGATGAGTAAACTCACTGAGAATATCATTCTCGAACCGGTTGGTCGTAATACTGCTCCGGCGATTGCGTTGGCTGCACTTGCTGCTGTTCGTGCCCAGCACGAGGGCAATGCGCTTATGCTGGTTCTGGCCGCCGATCACGTAATACAGGATGAAGAAGCGTTTCGTAATTCAGTTCGGAAGGCGCTACCTTATGCTGAAAATGGACAGCTTGTGACGTTTGGCATAGTCCCACATAAACCAGAGACTGGCTATGGTTACATTCGTCGAGGTGTTCCATGCGATGATGTTGAGCATGCCGATGCATTCGAGGTCGCGCAATTCGTTGAGAAACCTAATCTTGAAACGGCAGAAGCCTATGTTGCCTGCGGTGAATACTACTGGAACAGTGGGATGTTCCTCTTCCGCGCAGATCGCTATCTCGAGGAACTGAAAAAATATCGTCCGGATATTCTTGAGGCGTGCGAAAAGGCAATGAGCGCTGTTGATCCTGACCTGAACTTTATTCGCGTTGACGAGGAAGCTTTCAGGGCTTGTCCTGATGAGTCGATTGATTATGCTGTGATGGAACAGACTTCAGATGCTGTTGTTGTGCCAATGGATGCAGGCTGGAGTGATGTCGGCTCCTGGTCTTCGCTTTGGGACATTAGTCATAAGACGGCAGAGGGTAACGTCGTTACAGGTGATGTATTGTCCTGCAATACCGAAAATAGCTTCCTGTATTCTGAATCCGGGCTATTGACTACTGTTGGAGTGAAAGATTTGGTCGTTGTTCAGACCAAGGATGCTGTATTGATTGCCGATCGTAACGCCGTACAGGATGTGAAGAAAATTGTCGAATCGATCAAAGCAGACGGCCGTCACGAACATCATACTCACCGTGAAGTTTATCGTCCTTGGGGTAAATATGACTCGATTGATACGGGAAGCCGCTATCAGGTTAAGCGATTGACCGTAAAGCCGGGCGAAGGTATCTCTCTTCAGATGCATCACCATCGTGCGGAGCATTGGATTGTCGTCGCGGGAACTGCACAAGTGACTATTAACGAGCAAACAAAACTTCTCGGTGAAAATGAGTCTATTTATATTCCTGTTGGGGCGACACACTGTCTGGAAAACCCTGGAAAGATCCCTTTAGAATTGATTGAGGTTCGCTCAGGTTCTTATCTTGGGGAGGATGATATTGTACGTTTTGCTGACAGGTATGGTCGTGTTTGAGATTACGGTAAAATTATCATGGAAAAATTAACCTGTTTTAAAGCCTACGATATTCGCGGCAGGCTGGGCGAAGAGCTGAATGAAGACATCGCGTGGCGCATTGGCCGCGCGTACGGCGAATATTTAAAACCGCAGACCATCGTGCTGGGCGGTGACGTGCGCCTGACCAGCGAGTCCCTGAAGCTGGCCCTGGCGAAAGGGCTGCAGGACGCGGGCGTGGACGTGCTGGATATCGGCCTTTCCGGGACCGAAGAGATTTACTTTGCCACCTTCCACCTGGGCGTGGACGGCGGTATCGAAGTGACGGCCAGCCACAACCCGATGGACTACAACGGCATGAAGCTGGTGCGCAAGGGCGCCCGTCCGATCAGCGGCGATACCGGCCTGCGCGACGTGCAGCGCCTGGCGGAAGCCAACGATTTCCCGCCGGTGAACGACGCGAAGCGCGGCAGCTACAAAAAAATTAACCTGCAGAAAGACTACATCGACCACCTGCTGGGCTACATCAACGTGGCGAACCTGAAGCCGCTGAAGCTGGTGATTAACTCCGGTAACGGCGCGGCTGGCCCGGTGGTGGATGCCCTCGAAGCGCGCTTTAAGGCGCTGAACGTGCCGGTCACCTTCATCAAGGTGCACAACACCCCGGACGGCAACTTCCCGAACGGTATTCCTAACCCGCTGCTGCCGGAGTGCCGCGACGACACCCGCAACGCGGTGATTGAGCACGGCGCGGACATGGGTATCGCCTTTGACGGCGATTTCGACCGCTGCTTCCTGTTCGACGAGAAAGGGCAGTTCATCGAGGGCTACTACATTGTCGGCCTGCTGGCGGAAGCGTTCCTCGAGAAAAACCCGGGCGCGAAAATCATTCATGACCCGCGCCTTTCCTGGAACACCGTCGACGTGGTGTCAGCGGCAGGCGGCACGCCGGTGATGTCCAAAACCGGCCACGCCTTCATCAAAGAGCGCATGCGCGAAGAAGACGCCATCTACGGCGGCGAGATGAGCGCCCACCACTACTTCCGTGATTTTGCCTACTGCGACAGCGGGATGATCCCGTGGCTGCTGGTGACCGAGCTGCTGTGCCTGAAGGGGCAGACGCTGGGCGAGCTGGTGCGCGACCGCATGGCGGCGTTCCCGGCGAGCGGGGAGATCAACAGCAAGCTGGCGGAGCCAGCCGAGGCCATTGCCCGCGTGGAGCAGCACTTTGCGATTCACGCGCTGGAAATTGACCGTACGGACGGCATCAGTATGGCGTTCCCGCAGTGGCGCTTTAACCTGCGCTCGTCCAACACCGAGCCGGTGGTGCGCCTGAACGTGGAATCACGTGCTGATACGGCGCTGATGGAAGAGAAGACACAAGAAATTCTGGCTTTGCTCAGGAAGTGAAGGTCGGCCGCCAGCGTATTTCTGGCGGCTTGACTGTACCTGGATTGTGCAATCAGTGTGACATAGATCAGCAAAAGCTATTCATGTCACCTAATACTGAGTTAACATCTCAACCACATTTCAAGCCGCGCATAAGCCGTGGTGACCACACCTGACAGGAGTATGTAATGTCCAAGCAACAGATCGGCGTTGTCGGTATGGCAGTGATGGGGCGCAACCTGGCGCTCAACATCGAAAGCCGTGGTTATACCGTCTCCGTTTTCAACCGCTCCCGTGATAAGACCGAAGAAGTTATTGCCGAGAACCCAGGCAAGAAACTGGTTCCTTTCTATACGGTGAAAGAGTTCGTTGAGTCTCTGGAAACGCCTCGTCGTATCCTGTTAATGGTGAAAGCGGGCGCAGGTACCGATGCAGCTATCGACTCCCTGAAGCCTTACCTCGAAAAAGGTGACATCATCATTGATGGCGGTAACACCTTCTTCCAGGACACCATTCGTCGTAACCGTGAGCTGTCTGCAGAAGGCTTCAACTTCATCGGTACCGGTGTTTCCGGTGGTGAAGAGGGCGCTCTGAAAGGCCCATCTATCATGCCTGGCGGCCAGAAAGATGCGTACGAACTGGTTGCGCCTATCCTGACCAAAATCGCAGCCGTGGCTGAAGATGGTGAGCCTTGCGTAACCTATATCGGTGCGGACGGTGCAGGTCACTATGTGAAAATGGTGCACAACGGTATCGAATACGGCGACATGCAGCTGATTGCTGAAGCTTATTCCCTGCTGAAAGGTGGGCTGAACCTCTCTAATGAAGAGCTGGCTGAAACCTTTACCGAGTGGAACAAAGGCGAGCTGAACAGCTACCTGATCGACATCACCAAAGATATCTTCACGAAAAAAGATGAAGAGGGTAAATACCTGGTTGATGTGATTCTGGATGAAGCAGCGAACAAAGGTACCGGTAAATGGACCAGCCAGAGCTCTCTGGATCTGGGCGAACCGCTGTCTCTGATCACCGAATCCGTGTTTGCGCGTTACATCTCTTCCCTGAAAGAGCAGCGCGTCGCGGCATCTAAAGTGCTGTCTGGCCCTCAGGCCAAACCAGCTGGTGATAAAACCGAATTCGTTGAAAAAGTGCGTCGTGCACTGTACCTGGGTAAAATCGTTTCTTACGCGCAGGGCTTCTCTCAGCTGCGTGCGGCGTCAGACGAGAACAACTGGGACCTGAACTACGGTGAAATCGCGAAGATCTTCCGTGCGGGTTGCATCATTCGTGCGCAGTTCCTGCAGAAAATCACCGATGCCTATGCTGAAAATGCCGGTATCGCTAACCTGCTGCTGGCACCGTACTTCAAGAAAATTGCGGATGAATATCAGCAGGCGCTGCGTGACGTGGTTGCCTACGCTGTCCAGAACGGTATCCCGGTTCCGACCTTCTCGGCTGCAGTCGCCTACTACGACAGCTACCGTGCGGCTGTTCTGCCTGCTAACCTGATTCAGGCACAGCGTGACTACTTTGGTGCGCATACTTACAAACGTACCGATAAAGAAGGCGTGTTCCATACCGAATGGATGGAATAAGTTAGCTTACTCGCTGTAATCAAAACCCGGAGCCTGTCTCCGGGTTTTTTTATGCAAAAAATGTCGCCCGTTATTCGAAGTAGTCTGAATCTCGGCCCGCTCGTAGTGATTACTCCTGGTTTGCCTTGACAGTTCAGTTTGCCAGGAGGTACAAAGCCCAACAGTTATGTTTATCGCGATGGTCTGGCGGCCATCAGTACAGTTAACTCACAGAAGTCATTAGCGAATGAAAATAACAATCTCCGGAACAGGGTATGTCGGTCTTTCTAACGGCATTCTGATTGCTCAGAATCATGAAGTGGTTGCGCTGGATATCGTGCAGGCCAAAGTGGATATGCTCAATCAGAAAAAATCGCCGATTGTGGATAAAGAAATCCAGGACTATCTCAGCAATAAAACGCTGAATTTCCGCGCCACGACAGATAAAGAAGATGCATACCGCAATGCGGATTACGTCATCATTGCGACGCCTACTGACTACGATCCTAAAACCAACTATTTCAACACCTCAACTGTAGAAGCGGTGATTAAAGACGTTATCGCGATCAACCCTGATGCGGTGATGGTCATTAAATCGACCATTCCTGTCGGTTTTACCAAATCCATTAAAGAAAAATTTGGTATTGATAATATCTTCTTCTCGCCGGAATTCCTGCGTGAGGGCAGAGCGCTTTACGATAACCTCCATCCTTCGCGAATCGTCATTGGCGAACGTTCTGAGCGCGCTGAACGTTTTGCTGCGCTGCTTCAGGAAGGCGCAGTGAAGAAAGATATTCAGGTGCTGTTTACCGACTCCACTGAAGCTGAGGCAATTAAGCTCTTCGCGAATACCTACCTGGCAATGCGAGTGGCTTATTTCAATGAGCTGGACAGCTACGCAGAAAGTCTTGGACTGAATACCCGCCAGATTATTGAAGGAGTGTGTCTCGATCCGCGCATTGGCAACCACTACAACAACCCTTCATTTGGCTACGGTGGCTATTGCCTGCCAAAAGACACGAAGCAACTGCTGGCAAACTATCAGGCTGTGCCGAATAACCTCATTTCGGCGATTGTTGATGCTAACCGTACACGTAAAGACTTCATCTCCGATTCCATCCTTGCGCGTCAACCGAAAGTGGTCGGCGTGTACCGTCTGATTATGAAGAGTGGCTCCGATAACTTCCGCGCCTCATCCATTCAGGGGATCATGAAGCGCATCAAGGCGAAAGGGGTTGAGGTTGTTATCTATGAGCCAGCTATGCCGGACGATCAGTTCTTCAATTCTCGGGTGATCCGCGATCTGGATGCCTTTAAGAAAGAAGCCGATGTCATCATTTCTAACCGCATGGCGGAAGAGCTGGCTGACGTGGCGGATAAGGTTTATACCCGCGATCTGTTTGGTAGCGACTGATTCTCTGCTTTATCCTGTAAAAAACCCGGCTTAATTGCCGGGTTTTTTATTTTCAGACCTTGTAGAAATCGCGGTACCAGTCAACGAAGTTCTTCACCCCGTCTTTAACCGAGGTTTGCGGTTTAAATCCGATCACTTCATAAAGCGCCTGGGTATCGGCACTCGTCTCCAGAACATCGCCTGGCTGAAGAGGCAGCATGTTTTTCTCTGCTTTTTTACCCAGCGCGTCTTCCAGCGCGGTGATGTAATCCATCAGTTCTACTGGCGAACTGTTACCGATGTTGTAAACACGGTAAGGCGCTGAGCTGGCAGCCGGGGAGCCGGTCTCAACGGTCCAGTTTGTGTCAGATTGGGGAATAACATCCTGCAGACGAATAATGGCTTCAGCGATATCATCAATGTACGTAAAGTCGCGCTTCATCTTACCGTAGTTATAGACATCAATGCTTTTGCCCTCAATCATCGCCTTAGTAAACTTAAACAGGGCCATGTCCGGGCGTCCCCACGGACCGTATACGGTAAAGAAGCGCAGGCCGGTGGTCGGCAAGTTGTACAGATGCGAATAGGTGTGCGACATCAGCTCATTGGCTTTTTTGGTCGCGGCGTAGAGTGAGACCGGGTGATCCACGGAATCATCGGTGGAGAAGGGCATCTTGCGGTTAAGGCCATATACGGAGCTGGATGAAGCATAAAGCAGATGCTGAACGTTATTATGGCGGCAGCCTTCCAGCACGTTGAGATGGCCGATAAGGTTGGCATCCGCATACGCGTGAGGGTTTTCCAGGGAGTAGCGTACGCCGGCCTGCGCGGCCAGATGAATCACACGATCAAACTTCTCACCAGCGAAAAGTGCGGCCATACCTTCGCGGTCGGCTAATTCTAGCTTGTGGAAGGTGAAACTCTCAGATTTTAACAGTTCCAGGCGCGCCAGCTTAAGGTTGACATCGTAGTATTCATTGAGGTTATCGATACCAACAACCTGATGACCGGCCTCAAGAAGGCGTTTACTGACGTTCGCACCGATAAAACCTGCGGCACCCGTGACTAAAAATTTCATAGCTTCCCTCATAAAACCTATTCTGACAGATGCCATAGCGCATCACATAGCGTCTATGATAGCGCGAAGGATGTAAGTTACATAACCCATCTTTCCGATATTACTCATCGGATTCTTATAGAAAAATCGCCAGTAATAGATAAACTATACAAACAAAATTATGTTTGCCCTTTTTCATCTGTTAGGGATTGTATGACGCAAAACAACAATAGCCAGGTCAGCCGAAGCAATGACCCTGAGCAAATTGATTTACTTGATTTAGTGCTGCAGCTGTGGCGTGGGAAGTGGGTGATAGCAGCCTTTGTTGTTGTTTCTATCGCCCTGGCAATTGGATATTTATCGGTCGCAAAGGAAAAATGGACCTCAAGTGCGATTATTGCGCAACCTGATGCGGCTCAGATTGCCAGCTATTCCAATGCATTGAATATCCTTTATGGTAGCGCAGCACCTTCTATGCTTGACAACCAAACGCGCGCTATTGGTCGTTTTAGCTCCTCATTCTCGGCATTATCGCAGGCACTTGAAAATCAGGCTGAGCCTGAAAAACTGACCATTGAGCCCTCGGTTAATGAGCAGCCGCTCCCGTTGATTGTATCCTATACCAGTACATCTGCAGAAGCCGCGCAAAAGCAGTTGGCGCAGTTCATCCAGCAGGTTGATGAGCAAACGGCGAAAGAACTTGCTGCTGACCTTAATGACAACATTAAAGAGCAGATAAAGACCCTGAATGATTCTCTGCAAAACCAGGAGAAGGTTGCTCAGGAGCAAAAAGATCTGCGTATCAAACAGATTGCTGAGGCACTGAAGAACGCTGAAGCAGCAAAAATTACCTCGCCGCAGGTCCAGCAGACCCAGGAGGTGACTCAGGAAACGATGTTTCTGCTGGGCAGCGAGGGGCTGAAATCGATGATTGACAATGAAGCTTCTCGTCCGTTGGTCTTCCCAACAGCCTATTACCAGACCAAGCGAAATTTGTTGGACATCCAGAATCTCAATGTGAACCCGGATACAATCCACGTTTACCGTTATGTCATGAAGCCGGAACTCCCTGTTCGTCGTGACAGCCCGAAAAAAGCGATTACTCTTATTCTTGCCATACTGCTGGGCGTGATGCTTGGTTCCGGTGTGGTTCTTGTGCGCAACGCATTACGCAACTACAAACTAAAAGCCTGATTTTTAGATTAAAAAAAACCGGGGATTATCCCCGGTTTTTTTATTTGTGACGTTTGCGAAGATTTTCAATCACCACCGTCAAATCCAGCTCCTGATCCTGCAGCAGCACCAGCAGGTGATACATTAAATCGGACGCTTCATTCGTCAGCTCCTCCCGGTCATGCACCGTCGCTGCCAGCGCTGTCTCAACGCCTTCTTCACCTACCTTCTGTGCGATACGCTTGGTTCCGCTGGCGTACAGCTTCGCGGTGTAGGAACTCTCAGGATCCGCCGTTTTACGCTCTGCCAGCAGCTGTTCCAGCTGATACAGGAACAACCACTGGTGGCTCGTCTCGCCGAAGCAGCTGCTGGTCCCTTTGTGGCACGTCGGCCCAATCGGGTTTGCCAGCACCAGCAGGGTGTCGTTATCGCAGTCGGGCGCCATGCTGACCACATTGAGGAAATGGCCCGAGGTTTCCCCTTTGGTCCACAGGCGCTGTTTCGTGCGGGAGAAAAATGTGACTTTGCCGCTGTCGATCGTTTTCGCCAGCGCGTCCTGGTTCATATACCCCAGCATCAGCACTTCACCTGAGACGGCATGCTGGACAACCACCGGCAGTAATCCGTCCGTTTTTTCCCAGTCCAGCTGCGCCTGTTGTTGCTCTGTTAACATACCCTGATCTCCACGCCCTGGTCGGCCAGGTACGTTTTTAACTCACCAATATTAATAATCTGTTTGTGGAACACGGACGCGGCCAGCGCGCCGTCCACGTTGGCATTGCGGAAGGCTTCGAGGAAGTGTTCCATGGTGCCCGCGCCGCCGGAGGCAATCAGCGGAACGTGGCAGACCGCACGGACTTTTTTCAGCTGTTCGAGATCATACCCGTTACGCACGCCGTCCTGGTTCATCATGTTGAGGACAATCTCGCCCGCACCACGCTTCTGCACTTCCTGCACCCAGTCGAGCGTTTCCCACTGCGTCACGCGCGTGCGGCTTTCATCTCCTGTGTACTGGTTGACGTGGTACTTGCCCGTTGCGGCGTCATACCAGGTGTCGATCCCAACCACAATACACTGTACGCCAAAACGATCGGCCAGGCGGGTGATCAGCTCCGGGTCGGCCAGGGCAGGGGAGTTGATAGAAATCTTGTCGGCACCAAAAGAGAGAATTTTGGCGGCGTCGTCAGCGGACTTAATCCCGCCCGCCACGCAGAACGGAATGTCGATCACTTCCGCCACGCGCGCTACCCAGCTTTTGTCGACCACGCGGCCATCGCTGGAAGCGGTGATATCATAAAAGACCAGCTCGTCTGCGCCTTCATCAGCATAGCGTTTTGCCAGCGGGACGATGTCGCCAATGATCTCGTGGTTGCGGAACTGCACGCCTTTCACGACCTGACCATCGCGTACGTCAAGACAAGGAATTATCCGTTTTGCCAGCATTGAATCGCCTCCGTCACAGTAAATTTACCTTCCAGCAGGGCCCGGCCCACAATCACACCCTGTACACCGGTACCGCGCAGCGCGGCCACGTCGGCAATATCACCGATACCACCAGAAGACTGGAACGCTACCTGCGGATAACGCGCACAGACCTCTTCATACAGCGAGACGTTGGAGCCCGCGAGCGTTCCGTCGCGGGAGATGTCCGTGCATAACACGTGCTTCAGGCCGACGGGCAGATAGATATCGACCAGCTCTTCCAGCGTCACGCCGGAATTTTCCTGCCAGCCGCTGACGGCAACCTGCTTGTTACCCTGTTCGTCAATACGCACGTCCAGCGCCAGTACAAGGGCGTCAGCGCCAAAGCGGCGGAACCAGCCCTTCACCGTCTCAGGAGCTTTCACCGCGGTTGAACCTACCACCACGCGGGCCACGCCAGCGTCCAGCAGCGCCGCAACGTCATCTTCCGTACGCACGCCGCCGCCGACCTGTACGGGCACATCAACACCGGCGACCAGATTTTTGAGCAGGGGGATCTGGCGCTTTGCCGGGTCTTTCGCGCCGGTCAAATCCACCAGATGCAGCACCTGGGCACCCTGGGCGGCATAATCCTGCAGACGCGGCAGCGGATCGTTTCCGTAGTCTCGCTGCTGGCCGTAATCGCCCTGGTGGAGACGGACAACCGTGCCGTCAATTAAATCTAAAGCGGGAATAATCATCACATCTCCAGGAAGTTTTTCAGCAGCTGCGCGCCAGCGGCGCCGGAGCGCTCCGGGTGAAACTGCACGCCGAAGAAATTGTCTTTCTGTACGGCTGCCGTAAACGCCTCGCCGTAGGTGCACTGGGCGATCGTATTCACGTTCACCGGCATGGCGTAGCTGTGCACGAAGTAAAAATACGCGCCATCTTCGATGCCGCGAAAAAGCCTGTCGCCCGCTTTGGCATAAACTCGGTTCCAGCCCATATGCGGCAGAGGTAGGCCGTGGTCGGTCATTTTCGGCACGTCTTCGTCAATAATGCCCAGCAGGTCAATGCCGTTGCTCTCTTCGCTGCGGCGGCCCAGGATCTGCATGCCCAGGCAAATGCCCAGTACCGGCTGGGTACAGGCTTTGATCAGATCGACCAGCTCGCGTTCGCGAATCTGATCCATCGCGGCCTGCGCGGTTCCCACGCCCGGTAAAAAGAGTTTGTCGGCGCGCAGCACCACGTCCGGGTCACGGCTCACCGCCGGCTCATAGCCGTGGCGCGCAATTGCCGATTTCACGGAGTTCAGGTTGGCGCATCCGGTATCCAGAATCACCACGTTCATTACAGCACTCCTTTCGACGAGGGCAGGGCGTCACCTTCCACGCGAATCGCCTGGCGGAGGGTACGGCCAAAGGCTTTGAAGAGACTCTCCACGCGGTGGTGATCGTTCTTGCCCTTGGTCTTCAGGTGCAGCGTCAGGCCCATGGTGTAGGACAGTGAGCGGAAGAAGTGCTCCACCATTTCGGTGCTCAGATCGCCCACGCGCTGATAGGTGAAATCGGCCTTATATTCCAGGTGCGGACGACCGGAGATGTCCATCGCGCAGCGCGCCAGACACTCGTCCATCGGCAGAACGAAGCCAAAACGGTTAATACCGCGCTTATCGCCAAGCGCCAGCTTCAGGGCTTCGCCCAGCGCCAGGCCGGTATCTTCCACGGTGTGGTGATCGTCAATATAGAGGTCGCCTTTTACCGCGATCTCCATGCGGAAGCCGCCGTGGGTGGCAATCTGGTCCAGCATGTGGTCGAAGAAGCCGACGCCGGTGTGGATCTTGCTGCCGCCTTCACGGTCCAGCCAGACCTTCACATCAATCTGCGTCTCTTTGGTGTTGCGCTCAACGTGGGAATAGCGGTCGCGCTTTGTCAGCTGTTCGCCAATCTTCGCCCAGTTAAGGTTGTTGCGGTCGTAGCGCAGCCCCGCGATGCCCATGTTTTCCGCCAGCGTGATATCGGTGATGCGATCGCCGATGACATAGCTGTTGGTTTTATCCAGCGCATCTTCAGCCAGGTAGCGCTCTACCAGCTTCACTTTTGGCTTACGGCAGTCACACTCGTCGGCCGGCATGTGTGGGCAAATCAGCACGTCATCAAATACCACGCCCTGAGAGGTCAGCACCTGCATCATCAGGTTGTGCGGGCCGTCAAAATCCGCCTGCGGGAAGCTGTCGGTACCCAGACCGTCCTGGTTGGTGATCATCACCAGCTTAAAGCCTGCTTTTTGCAGCTTAAGCAGCACCGGGATCACGTCCGGTTCAAAAGCCAGCTTGTCGAATCGATCGACCTGAAAATCGGCAGGTGGCTCCGAAATAAGGGTGCCGTCACGATCGATGAAAAGGATCTTCTGGGTCATACTTTCTCCGCTTTCAGGGCGTCAATCACGCGCTGGCTCTCTGCACGGGTGCCGACGGTAATGCGCAGGCATCCGCTCAGAGAAGGTTGTTTATTCTGGTCTCGTAAGATAATGCCCTGATCCCACAAAGATTTAAATACGGCGCTGGAGGCGGTGAAGCGCACCAGGATGTAGTTGGTTTCCGAGTCGAACACCTGCTCCACGCAGGGAATATCCTTCAGGGCGGTCACCAGATACTGACGTTCCGCCAGGATTTGCGCCACGCGCTCGCGCATCGCGTTGATTCCCTGAGGCGTCAGCGCCTGTGCCGCAATGTCGGCAACCGGCGTGGAGAGCGGGTACGGGGCGATCACTTTCAGCAGCAGGTCGATGACCTCTTTATTCGCCAGGGTGAATCCGCAGCGCAGACCCGCGAGGGCAAAGGCTTTCGACAGCGTACGCAGCACCACCAGGTGCGGATACTCTTCCAGCCAGCCTGCCAGCGTCGCCTGCGGGCAGAACTCGATGTAGGCTTCGTCGGCCACCACCAGGGCTTTACCGCGCGTCATCTCCAGCAGGGTGCGGATATCCTGCGGGTTGATAATCTGTCCGGTCGGGTTGTTCGGGCTACAGACAAAGACGACTTTTACGCCATCGAGATTGTCGGCAATGCCCTGCAGATCCAGCTGCCAGTTCTCGAGCGCCTGCACGTTGCGGCACGCCACGCCGAACGTTTCCGCGCTGACGCTGTACATGCCGTAGGTCGGCTGGCAGTACATCACCGCATCTTTGCCCGGCTCGCAGAAGGCGCGGATCAGCAGTTCAATGCCCTCGTCCGCGCCGCGGCTGACCAGCACCTGCTCCGGCTTCACGCCCGCGTACTGGGCGTAGTTTTCAATCACCGCTTTCGGTTGACACTCCGGATAGCGGTTCAGCGTTTGCTGGGACAGCTCAAACTGCACCGCCGTCGGGAATTCGTTGGCGTTCAGCCAGACATCCCCTTTGCCGCCAAGACGACGCGCAGACTGGTAAGGCGTCAGGCGACGGACATTTTCGCGGGCTAATTCTTCAATGTTCATGCTTGCTCCTTCAGGGCTGCAACGCGCAGCGTAACGGCATTTTTGTGGGCGGTCAGTCGCTCGGCGGCTGCGAGGGTTTCAATAGTAGAAGCCAGTGACGCAAACCCTTCGCGGGAAAGTTCCTGCACGGTCATGCGTTTCTGGAAATCCGCCAGGCCCAGGCTGGAGCAGGTAGAGGTGTAGCCATACGTGGGCAGCACGTGGTTGGTGCCGGAGGCGTAATCCCCCGCGGACTCCGGTGACCAGTCGCCGAGGAACACCGAGCCCGCGCTGGTAATGCTGTCGACCAGATCGCGCGCGCTGCGGGTCTGAATAATCAGGTGCTCCGGACCGTACTGGTTGGAGATGGCAATGCACTGCGCCAGATCGCGCGCCACAATCAGGCGGCTGGCCGCTAGCGCCTGGCGTGCCGTGTCGGCGCGGGGCAGGTCGGCAAGCTGACGCTCAACGGCTTCGCCCACGCGTTTCGCCATATCGGCATCCGGCGTTAGCAGGATGACCTGCGAGTCCGGGCCGTGTTCCGCCTGAGAAAGCAGGTCGGAGGCAACGAAGTCCGGCGTTGCGCCGCTGTCGGCAATCACCAGCACTTCAGACGGACCGGCAGGCATATCGATGGCCGCGCCGTCCAGACGCTGGCTGACCTGACGCTTGGCTTCGGTCACGTACGCATTGCCCGGGCCAAAAATTTTGTCGACTTTTGGAATGGATTCCGTGCCGAACGCCAGGGCTGAAATCGCCTGCGCACCGCCCACTTTATATACCGCCTGCACGCCGCACAGCTTCGCCGCATAGAGGATCTCGTCGGCAATCGGTGGCGGTGAGCAAAGCACCACTTTCTGACACCCGGCAATGCGCGCGGGAGTCGCCAGCATCAGTACGGTGGAGAAAAGCGGAGCAGAGCCGCCAGGAATATAGAGGCCAACGGATGCAACCGGGCGCGTGACCTGCTGGCAACGCACGCCGGGCAGGGTTTCGACATCCACGGTCTGCAGCTTTTGCGCGGTGTGGAAGGTATCAATGTTTTTCACCGCGACGGCCATCGCCTGTTTGATGTTGTCACCCAGACGATTGCTGGCATCAATGATTTCCTGCTCGGTTACCCGTAATGCGCCGACTTCCGTCTTATCAAATTTTGCACTGTATTCACGCAGCGCGTCATCGCCACGGGCTTTGACGTTGTCCAGGATCTCCGCCACGGTGCGTGAGATGCTTTCGGAGGCGGAAATCGCCGGGCGCATCAGCAGCGCGCGCTGCTGTGCTTCGCTACAGTTATTCCAGTCGATGATTGTGTTAAAGCTCATGGCGATTACTCCATCATCTTCTCAATAGGCAGCACCAGGATGGAGCTTGCGCCCAGCGCCTTCAGTTTTTCCATGGTTTCCCAGAACAGGGTTTCGCTGCTCACCATGTGCATCGCCACGCGCTGCTGATCGCCCGCCAGCGGCAGGATGGTTGGGCGCTCAGCGCCCGGCAGCAGGGCAATCACTTCATCCAGACGCTCGGTTGGGGCGTGCATCATGATGTATTTGGACTCACGCGCCTGAATCACGCCCTGAATACGGGTCAGCAGCTTGTCGATCAGCTGCTGCTTGGTGTCGGCCATGTCGCCGTCGCGCTGAATCAGGCACGCTTTAGAGCGGTAGATGACTTCCACTTCGCGCAGACCGTTCGCTTCCAGCGTCGCGCCGGTAGAGACGAGATCGCAGATGGCGTCCGCCAGACCCGCACGCGGTGCGACTTCAACAGAGCCGTTCAGCAGGCAGGATTTAAACTGCACGCCTTTCTGGTCGAGATAACGCTTTAACAGGTGAGGGTAAGAGGTGGCGATACGTTTGCCGTTCAGCGCGGCCGGGCCGTCCCACGCTTCATCAACCGGCGTAGCCAGCGACAGGCGGCAGCCGCCGAAGTCCAGACGACGCAGGGTGAAGTAACGCGGATCTTCGCCCTGCGCGCGGCGGGTCAGCAGCTCTTCTTCCAGCACGTTTTCACCGATGATGCCGAGGTCAACGACGCCATCCATGACCAGGCCGGGAATATCGTCATCACGCACGCGCAGAATGTCGATGGGCATGTTTTCAGCCAGAGCAATCAGGCGCTGGGTGTGCAGGTTAATTTTAATCCCGCAGCGGGCCAGCAGTTCGCGTGAGTCGTCGCTCAAACGGCCTGATTTTTGAATAGCTATGCGTAAGCGTGAGTTATCTAACATTCTTTATTCCTCGTTAACCTGTTTTAACCTGTCCGAATTCGGTCCAAAAAAAAGCCCCCGGAAGAAGATCTTCCGGGGGCTTTCTCATGCGTTCATGCACCACTGGAAGATCCAAACGTCTTCCAGCACACATCGCCTGAAAGACTAGTCAGGATGATGGTGATGATGGTGGTGTTTAAATTGAACGCGTGTCATATAAATTCTCGATGAATGCTTATTCATTTGATGTCTTTTAACCTAAACCAGTTGTACGACATATTGCAAGGGCTTTTTTTGATCATTAATTCATTTCATATTGATGCTATGAATTGTGTGTTCTGCCAGGCTGGCGTAGCCTTATAAAAGACGAGTAAGAGTCAGGAGAATTCGCATGAAAAAGGTCGCGATTGTCGGTTTAGGATGGCTGGGAATGCCGTTGGCGATGTCATTAGCCGCGAAAGGCTGGCAGGTGACCGGGAGCAAAACCACGGCGGATGGGGTAGAGGCAGCGCGCATGTGCGGTATTGATGGCGTTGAACTGCGTCTTGAACCGGAGCTGGTGTGTGATGCTGACGATCTGGACACGCTGATGAACGTCGATGCGCTGGTGATCACGCTACCCGCGCGGCGCAGCGGGCCGGGCGAGTCGTTTTATCTGCAGGCGATGCAGGAGATCGTCGACAGCGCGCTGGCGCACCATGTTCCGCGCATCATTTTTACCAGCTCGACGTCGGTCTATGGCGAGGTTGAGGGCGTGGTGAAAGAGAGCTCCGAGCGCCGTCCCGTGACGACGAGCGGTCAGGTTCTGAAAGAGCTGGAAGACTGGCTGCATCATCTTCCCGGCACGCAGGTCGATATCGTACGTCTGGCGGGGCTGGTGGGCCCTGGCCGCCATCCGGGACGCTTTTTTGCCGGGAAATCTGCGCCAGACGGCGAGCATGTCGTCAATCTTGTACATCTTGACGATGTTGTTGGCGCAATTGAGCTACTCCTACAGGCTCCGAAAGGTGGACACATCTATAATATATGTGCACCGTCTCATCCGGCGCGCAGCACGTTTTACCCGCTGATGGCACGTCAGCTGGGCCTGGCGGCGCCGGTTTTCGGTGAGGCAAAGGATGACAGTAAAGGCAAAATTGTTGATGGCAATCGCATTTGTCATGAGCTGGGGTTTGAGTATCAGTATCCCGATCCGCTGGTGATGCCCATGGAATAAGTCCCGCAGCGGAGACGATCGCACACCAGAAGGGGGCGAACATGAAACCGCTGCTGGATGTTCTTATTATTCTGGATGCACTGGAAAAAGAGGGGAGCTTTGCCGCTGCGTCGGCAAAGCTCTACAAAACCCCATCTGCGTTGAGCTATACCGTTCAAAAACTGGAGAGCGATCTCAATATCCAGATCCTCGATCGCTCCGGGCACCGCGCCCGTTTTACCCGTACCGGACAGATGCTGCTGGAAAAAGGCCGCGAAGTCCTTCATACCGTCCGTGAACTCGAAAAACAGGCCGTTAAACTCCATCAGGGGTGGGAAAACGAGCTGGTTATTGGCGTGGATGATACCTTTCCGTTTTCTCTCCTGACGCCGCTGATTGAAGCCTTTTATCAACACCACAGCGTCACCCGGCTTATCTTTATCAACGGCGTGCTGGGGGGCTCCTGGGATGCCTTAACGCAGGGCAGGGCGGATATTTTTGTCGGTGCACTCCATGAGCCTCCTCAACTGAGTGATTTTGGTTTTGCCCGGCTGGGCGTGCTCGAGCAGGTGTTTGCCGTAGCGCCCCATCATCCCCTGGCTCAGGAACCCGAGCCTATTAACCGTCGCGTGATTAAAGGCTATCGCGCCATCGTGGTCGGGGACAGCTCTCGTCCGGAATGTTCGGTCTCCTCGCAGCTGCTTGATGAGCAGGAGGCCATTACCGTTTTCGACTATAAAACCAAGCTGGAACTGCAAATAAGCGGCCTGGGCTGCGGCTATTTACCCCGCTATCTGGCGCAGCGGTTTATTGACAGCGGTGCGCTTGTTGAAAAACAGGTGCTTGCTCAAAGCAGTAATGACTCGGTGTGGGTAGGCTGGAATGAACAAACAGCCGGGCTGGCCAGCGCCTGGTGGCGGGACGAGATTTTAGCAAATAGTGCTATCGCCGCCGTTTACTCTCAGCCCGGCGTCCAGAAATCAGCCAGTTAGCAAAAAGAAAATTGTCCCGTGCTTTGCAAAGTATTGCCTTTTGTATCCGATGTGGGGCAAAATGCCGCCGCTGCAACCAAATGAATAATCGACGATATAAAAGGCGTCGGTTATTTTTTTTTGCATGTACGAAACGAAACTAAAAACCAAGAGGCCGGGCTTCGTACCGGATAGATATTTACTAAAATCCGACAGTTGTTGTCGCTGAGGAAGAAAGAAATGGGGCAATTTTTCGCTTACGTGGCGGTTATCACCGTAAAGGAGAATAACTATGTCGCATAACGCAACTCCAAACACCTCTCGCGTGGAATTACGTAAAACGCTTACGTTGATTCCGGTTGTTATGATGGGCCTCGCCTATATGCAACCGATGACGCTGTTCGATACATTCGGTATCGTATCGGGCCTCACAGACGGTCACGTGGCAACGGCTTACGCCTTTGCGCTGGTCGCTATTCTCTTTACTGCGCTGAGCTACGGTAAACTGGTTCGCCGTTTCCCGTCTGCAGGCTCTGCCTACACCTATGCCCAAAAATCCATCAGCCCGGCGGTTGGCTTTATGGTGGGCTGGTCATCTCTGCTGGACTATCTGTTCATGCCGATGATCAACATTCTGCTGGCAAAAATTTACTTCGAAGCGCTGGTGCCTTCTGTTCCATCGTGGATCTTCGTTGTCGCGCTGGTGGCCTTTATGACCATCTCTAACCTGCGCAGCATCAAGACCGTGGCGAACTTCAACACCCTGATTGTTATTCTGCAGATGGGCATTGTGGCGGTTATCGTTGGCCTGATCATCTACGGTGTTTCTCACGGTGAAGGTGCAGGTACGCTGACCAGCACGCGTCCATTCTGGTCTGAAGGTGCGCACGTTGTGCCGATGATTACCGGTGCGACGATTCTGTGCTTCTCGTTCCTGGGCTTTGACGGTATCTCTTCTCTGTCCGAAGAGACCAAAGATGCTGAGCGCGTGATCCCGAAAGCGATTTTCCTGACAGCGCTGATTGGCGGCCTAATCTTTATCGGAGCTTCCTACTTCCTGCAGCTGTACTTCCCGGATATTTCTCGCTTTAAAGATCCGGATGCGTCACAGCCTGAAATCATGCTGTATGTTGCGGGTAAAACCTTCCAGTGGGGCGTGCTGATCTTCTCCAGCGTGACCGTACTGGCGTCCGGCATGGCGGCACACGCAGGCGTTTCTCGTCTGATGTACGTGATGGGCCGTGACGGCGTATTCCCGACCCGTTTCTTCGGCTACGTTCATCCGAAATGGCGTACTCCGGCGTGGAATGTGCTGCTGGTTGGCGCTATTGCCCTGCTGGCGATTAAATTCGACCTGGTGACGGCGACCGCGCTGATTAACTTCGGTGCGCTGGTGGCGTTTACCTTCGTTAACCTCTCCGTGATTTCCCAGTTCTGGATCCGTGAGAAGCGCAACAAAACGCTGAAAGACCACTTCAACTATCTGGTGCTGCCAGTGTGTGGTGCCCTGACCGTGGGCGCGCTGTGGATTAACCTGGAAGAGAGCTCTATGGTTCTGGGTCTGATCTGGGGTGCTATCGGTTTGGTTTACCTGGCCTGCGTCACGAAGAGCTTCCGTAACCCGGTTCCTCAGTACGAAGACGTCGCGTAATACCGTGTCGGGTGGCGCTAGCGCTTACCCGGCCTACAAAAAAACACACCCGTAGGCCCGCGTAAGCGCAGCGCCACCGGGCAAAAAAAACCGGAGACTATCGTCTCCGGTTTTTTTATCTGTGAATTTCAGACTATCTCTTGCGCGTACTGGAACAGGGATTTCAACAGTGCCTGTTTTTCAGCATTCCCTTCATACTGCCCATAAAGCATTTCCAGCTCCTGGGCATAGCTATTAAGGAACTCCGGGGTAAAGACATTGCGACGATGCTGCAGCCAGCGATCCTGTTCCGCTTCATCCAGGGTTCCCGGGTAGTTACGCGCGCGGTAATTAAACATCAGCCTTTCGATGCGTTTATCGGCGAAGGTAATATCCAGCGCAGGCAAGTTACGCGGCTCGGTTTGCAGAACGATATTCATCGCCGCGCGATCGGCATCGCTAAAGAAACCGTTATAGAGCTGGGCATCGACGTTTTCTGACGGAACGAAAGGCTCCGCCTCGGCAAAGATGGCGACCACTTTCTCGCGCACCTGAGGATTATCGCGCAGCACTTTCAGATTATCGAGGCAGTGCTGCCGGTTTATGCCCAGCCTGTCCGCATCTTCCGGGCGTAGCGTATTGGCCTGCGCCAGGACCGGACATTTATTGATATGCACCAGTTTGACCGGCACCGCAGGCAGATCCCCGAGTTCATTTTTCGGGGTATAAAGCCGTTCACGCAGGGTATCGCTGTCAAGCTCCAGCAGCGGTGAAATATCGCCGGCCAAATCCACCATGATGACCGCATTACGGTTATCCGGATGCCAGGCCAGCGGGGCGACCCAGCTGGTATTTCCGCGCCAGGCGCCAAACATGCCGGAAATATGCACCAGCGGCTTCATCTGCGGCACATCAATCAGCGTGGTCAACTTCTGTTTACTGCGGTGGCTCAGCAGATACTCAAACAGCCGGGGCTGCGCGCTTTTCACCAGCTTCGCCATGGCAATGGTGGCATAGACGTCCGCCATCGCGTCGTGGGCATTGCTGTGCTCGATACCGTTAGCGCGCGTCAGGTGTTCCAGCCGGAAGCTGGTCAGCCCTTCCTCATTTTCCGGCCAGTTAATGCCTTCAGGACGCAGGGCATAACAGGCGCGCATGATGTCGAGTAAATCCCAGCGTGAGTTGCGGTTCTGCCAGCTCCAGGCATAGGGATCGTAAAAGTTACGATAGAAGATGTTGCGCGTCACTTCGTCATCGAAGCGGATGTTGTTGTAACCGACCACGCAGGTATTGGGGACGGTAAACAGGTCGTGGATGCGTCGGGCGAATTCTGCCTCGTTAACGCCTTTCTCCCGCGCTTCCTGAGGGGTGATCCCGGTGACCATGACCGCCCCGGGCTGCGGCAGGTAGTCATCAGCCGGTTTGCAGTAAAAGACCTCAGGCTCGCCAATGATGTTGAATTCGTCGTCGGTACGGATGGCGGCAAACTGCGCCGGTCGGTCCAGCGCCGGGTGCGTGCCAAAGGTTTCGTAGTCGTGGAACAAAAAAGTCGGGCGAGCGGCAGAGTCAGACACCAGTAATACCATCCTGTTAAAAAATGACGTCACTATGGTAAACGATCGCGCGGTCCAGACCGAATAAAAAGCACCGCCGTGGCGCAAATTTGCGCGCCAGCTTCAGAGAAAAATCTGCGTTCTGTCACATTTTTTTGCAATTAAGCCAGGTAACGACATCAGAACTCCCGTAAAAAGGTCATCGATTTTTAATGACCTGAGGATATACCGTTGAAACGCCGTCTGTTTATTGCTGTTTCTTTACTCGCTTCGAGTATCTCATCTGCTTTTGCGGCCGAACCACTGGATTTTTCGCCGCAGCCTCCGGCCATTCAGGCTGGCTCCTGGGTGCTGATGGACTACACGACTGGTCAGATCTTAACGGCGGGCAACGAACATCAACAACGTAATCCGGCGAGCCTGACCAAGCTGATGACGGGGTATGTGGTTGATCGGGCCATTGATAGCCACCGCATTACGCCGGACGACATTGTCACCGTAGGGCGTGACGCGTGGGCTAAAGGCAACCCGGTTTTTGACGGCTCGTCGCTCATGTTTCTGAAAGAGGGCGATCGCGTCTCCGTGCGTGACTTAAGCCGCGGCCTGATTGTCGACTCCGGAAACGACGCCTGCGTGGCGCTGGCCGATCACGTGGCGGGCGGTCAGCCGCAGTTTGTGAAGATGATGAACGACTACGTGCAAAAGCTGAACCTGCGCGATACGCATTTTGAAACCGTCCACGGGCTGGACGCGCCGGGCCAGCACAGCTCGGCCTATGACCTGGCCGTACTCTCCCGCGCCATCATCCACGGCGAGCCTGAGTTTTATCATATGTACAGCGAAAAGAGCCTGACCTGGAACGGGATCACCCAGCAGAACCGTAACGGCCTGCTGTGGGATAAAACCATGAACGTGGACGGGCTTAAAACGGGACATACCTCGGGGGCGGGCTTTAACCTGATTGCTTCCGCCGTTGACGGGCAGCGCCGTTTAATCGCGGTTGTCATGGGGGCGGATAGCCCGAAAGGGCGCGAGGACCAGGCCCGAAAACTGCTGCACTGGGGGCAGCAGAATTTCGATACGGTGCAGATCCTGCACAGCGGTAAAAAAGTGGGGACAGAGCGTATCTGGTACGGCGATAAGGAGCAGGTGAAACTGGGTACCGACCAGGACTTCTGGCTGGCCCTGCCGAAAGCGGAAGTGCCGAACATCAAAGCCAAATACGTGCTGGATAAAAAAGAGCTGGAAGCGCCGATTGCCGCGCATCAGCGGGTGGGTGAGATCCAGCTCTATGACCGCGACAAAGTGGTGGCGCACTGGCCGCTGGTGACGCTGGAAGCCGTTGATAAAGGCGGCCTGTTCTCTCGCATGAGCGATTATCTGCATCACACGCTCTAACGGCAGATGAGCAGACTGGCAGGGTTGCGAGTCTGCTCACATAATAAACACTTCACGTTTGCTGAACGCTCAGAACTCGCTTTATAGTGTATGTATATACAGTAATAAATGGAGGCAGCATGGACTACAGCATTAAGCAGCAACAGAAACGTAAGATTGCCGGTTTTCATTTGGTCGGACCGTGGGAACAAACGGTAAAACAGGGCTTTGAACAGCTGGTGATGTGGGTGGACGGGCGTCACATTGAGCCGCTGGAGTGGGTTGCGGTCTACTACGATAATCCGGATGAGGTCCCGGCAGAAAAACTGCGCTGCGATACGGCCGTTACGGTACCGGATGATTTCGTCATCCCGGAAAACAGCGAAGGCGTCATGATGACGGAAATCGCGGCCGGGGATTATGCCGTGGCGACGGCGCGCGTGGAAAACTACGACTTCGCCACGCCGTGGTATCAGTTCTTTAATTCCCTGCTGCAGGACAATAAGTACCAGATGGCGCTCAAACCCTGCTTCGAACGCTATCTCAATGACGGGAATGCAGACGGCTACTGGGATATCGAAATGTATATCGCGGTAGAGCATAAAACGGTTTAAGCCTGTTAAATGAAGGGTTTTTCAGCTGGGAGCGATCCGCCCGGCTGAAAACACAGTACAATTGTGATTTGCCGTGTAGCTGGAGAGCGGGTGTGCGTCCCGACAAATCATTAACCCCTTTTGAAATTCGCTTGTACAAACATTACCGCGTGGTGCACGGGTGCCGCATCGCGCTGGCCTTCGTGTTGACGTTTGTGCTGGTCCGTTTGCTGGATGTTCCGGAAGGAACATGGCCGCTGATCACGCTGGTGGTGGTGATGGGGCCCATCTCGTTTTGGGGGAACGTTGTTCCGCGCGCCTTCGAGCGAATTGGCGGGACGGTTTTAGGCTCGGCCCTTGGGCTTATCGCCCTGAAGCTGGAGCTCATCTCATTTCCCGTGATGCTGGCATGGTGCGGTGCCGCCATGTTCCTGTGCGGCTGGCTGGCGCTGGGTAAGAGGCCGTATCAGGCGCTGCTGATTGGTATTACGCTCGCGGTGGTTGTCGGTGCGCCCGCCGGGGATATGACCACGGCGCTGTGGCGAAGCGGGGATGTCATCCTGGGGTCACTGCTGGCCATGCTTTTCACCGGTATCTGGCCACAGCGTGCTTTTCTGCACTGGCGTATTCAGATGGCTAACTACGTCACAGCCTTTAACCGCGTCTACCAGGCCGGTTTTTCCCCGAATCTGGTTGAGCGTCCCCGGCTGGAAAAGCATCTGCAAACGATCCTCAACGACGTGGTTAAAATGCGCGGCCTGATCACGCCCGCCAGCAAAGAAACCCATATTCAGAAATCGATTTTTGAAGCCATCCAGACGGTAAGCCGCAATCTGGTCTGCATGCTTGAACTGCAAATCAACGCCCACTGGGCCTCGCGTCCCAGCCATCTGTTGATGCTTAACGCGCAGACCCTCAAAGAGACCCAGCAGATGACGCAGCAAACGCTGTTGACCATCGCCCATGCGCTCTATGAAGGGAACCCGCAGCCGATACTGGCCAACAGCGAGCGGCTGAATGAGATCGTCGCGGAGCTGAAGCAGCTCATCAATGAACGCCAGAGCGATAACGTGGCAGAAACGCCAATTCATGGCTACGTGTGGCTGAGCATGGAACTGGCGCGGCAGCTTGAGCTGTTATCGCACCTTATTTGCCGTGCGCTGCGCAAATAAAAGGCGTATGTGACGGCTGCTGCTTCGATTCAGCAGCAATTGGGGTTATGATAGCTTTAAACGATATACTCATTGTCATTCGCAGCCGCTGTCAGTAAGGTTATTGTTACAACGGTTGCCTTAACGAATCCGAATCTCACATTATCAGGGGTGTAAAAATGGAAACTACCAAGCCTTCGTTCCAGGATGTTCTGGAATTCGTCCGCCTGTTCCGCCGCAAAAACAAACTGCAGCGTGAAATCCAGGACGTTGAGAAGAAGATCCGTGACAACCAGAAACGTGTCCTGCTGCTCGACAACCTGAGCGACTACATCAAGCCAGGTATGAGCGTTGAAGCTATTCAGGGCATCATCGCCAGCATGAAGAGCGACTATGAAGACCGCGTTGATGACTACATCATCAAAAACGCTGAGCTGTCCAAAGAGCGTCGCGACATCTCCAAGAAGCTGAAAGTGATGGGCGAAATCAAAAACGGCGAAGCAAAAAGCGAGTAATCGCAGCGAATAGTAAAAAAGGCTCTCTGGTGACAGAGAGCCTTTTTTTATGATGCAGAACGCGGCTGTAGCTGATAAATCCAGGCCTTAACCTGCTTGCCTTCAAGGGTGGTCACCGTGACCTCAACCCGATCGTAGCCATCTTCAAATTCATCCAGCATTTGCCAGTGTGCGGCAAGGTTATCAGAGATAAACAGATAGCCTTCGACGCGGGGTCCGTCCGGATGGAGCACAATCCCCGGGAAATCCGCCGCAGCGCCCCAGCCGCGTTCGTAAAACGTACCGGATACGGAGCCGGCCAGCCATTCGCCGCCAATGTTTTCAAGAATATGCGCATTAGAGTGGCCCGGGCGCAGCGTGCCGTAGACAAACAGAGCGTTCATTTTCCCTCATCCGCAAAGCAAAAAGCCTGCTTTAAAAGCAGGCTTTTTAAATTTGGCTCCTCTGACTGGACTCGAACCAGTGACATACGGATTAACAGTCCGCCGTTCTACCGACTGAACTACAGAGGAATCGTTGTGGAGGCTTATCTTAGCGGCGAAAAAACTTTTGTCAAACCTGATCTTAGGGAAAATCGACCGATTGCTGATTCTGTCGTCAGTTTGTTGTAAATCCACACATCTTTTTCTGGAAAATACTTTGCAGGATTAGCATTTGTCCCCCATCATTTGAAATGGAGTTTCAACTTTTCTCTCTAAGGTCCATTTTGAACGTCACTGCCTCCTTACGCCAGGCGATAGAGCGCACGCCATGGTATGCAAAACGTAAAAGCTATCGTGTCCTGTTCTGGCGTGAAATCACCCCTCTCGCTGTGCCTATCTTCCTGGAAAATACCTGCGTTTTGCTGATGGGGGTCCTGAGCACCTTCCTGGTGAGCTGGCTGGGAAAAGAGGCGATGGCAGGGGTTGGGCTGGCGGACAGCTTTAACATGGTGGTGATCTCGTTCTTTGCCGCCATAGATCTCGGGACGACGGTGGTGGTGGCTTTTAGCCTCGGCAAGCTTGACCCCAAACGTGCACGCGAGGCGGCCCGCCAGTCGCTGATGATCATGACCATTTTTTCGATCGTTCTGGCGGCGGTGATCCACTATTTCGGTAAAGAGATTATCGATTTTGTCGCCGGGGAGGCCACGAACGAGGTTAAAGACCTGGCGCTGACCTACCTGGAAATGACCGTCTTAAGCTATCCGGCGGCGGCCATTGCGCTAATTGGCAGCGGTGCGCTGCGCGGGGCAGGCAACACCAAAATTCCGCTGCTGATCAACGGCGGGATGAATATCCTGAATATCGTGATCAGCAGCGTGCTGATCTACGGCGCGTTCTCGTGGGAGGGGCTGGGGTTCGTCGGTGCGGGACTGGGCTTAACCATTTCACGCTATATCGGCGCGGTAGCCATTATTGGGGTGCTGATGGCGGGGATCACCCCCTCGCTGCGTCTGACGCTAAAAAGCTATTTCCGTCCCTTTAATTTCGCCATTATCTGGGAAGTGATGGGGATCGGCATTCCCGCGAGCATTGAATCGGTGTTGTTCAACGGCGGGAAGCTGCTCACGCAGATGTTTGTTGCCGGGATGGGGACCGACGTTATCGCCGGTAACTTTATCGCCTTTTCTATTGCCTCGCTGATTAACCTGCCGGGTAACGCGCTGGGTTCGGCATCGACCATCATTACGGGTAAACGGCTCGGGAAAGGGCAGATAGGCCAGGCGGAGCGGCAGCTGCGGCACGTCTTCTGGCTGTCGACCATTGGACTGACGCTGATCGCCTGGGGAACCGCGCCGTTTGCCGGGCTGATGGCTTCGTTCTATACCCACGAAGACGACGTTAAAGAGGTCGTTAAGATCCTCATCTGGCTCAACGCGGCCTTTATGCCCATCTGGGCGGCCTCATGGGTATTGCCCGCCGGGCTGAAAGGGGCGCGCGATGCCCGCTTTGCAATGTGGGTATCGATGCTCGGCATGTGGGGATGTCGCGTTGTCGCGGGGTATACGCTCGGGGTGATGCTCGGATGGGGTGTGGTCGGCGTCTGGCTGGGGATGTTCCTCGACTGGGCCGTGCGGGGCGCGCTGTTCTACTGGCGCATGGTCAGCGGGCGCTGGCTGTGGAAATATCTGCGAAAGAATGCCTGACAATTGCGCGAAGTGGAGAATAATTCGGCAAACGATCGGAAATATGCATTCTGCCTTTGACATCATGGGGGAGCATCGATAATATGCGCCCCGTTCACACGATTCCTCTGTAGTTCAGTCGGTAGAACGGCGGACTGTTAATCCGTATGTCACTGGTTCGAGTCCAGTCAGAGGAGCCAAATTTAAAAAGCCTGCTTTTAAAGCAGGCTTTTTGCTTTTCAGCGAAAGGTAAATGCAAAACGGCAACAAGGTTGCCGTTTTTAGTGTTTGCACCCTCTCCCGTGGGAGAGGGTTGGGGTGAGGGCACCAGATCGCACGAAATTACACACCAATCGGCGCCGTCGCCTCAACCAGCCACGGACGCGCATCGCTATTCACCAGAGGTGAGAGCGCCTCGCGTACCTGCTGATGATATTCATCCAGCCACTGCTTTTCCTGCTCGCTCAGCAGATGCAGCTCAACCTGACTTAAGTCGATCGGGATCAGCGTCAGCGAGGCAAATCTGCAGAACCCCGGACGGCTCTCCACAATCTCCACCTGGTTTTCAATACGAATACCGTGGCTATCGCCCAGATAGTAGCCCGGCTCGATAGTCATGATATTGCCTGCCACCAGCGGCCACGGGTTGACCTTTTTGGCGATGCGATGCGGGTTCTCATGGATCAGCAGCTGGTGCCCCACGCCGTGCCCCGTGCCGTGATCGTAATCCAGCCCCATCTCCCACAGCGGGCGACGCGCAAACGCATCCAGCTGATGCCCCTGAGTCCCGGAAGGAAACTGCAGGGTAATGAGCGACAGGAAGCCTCTCAGCACGGCTGTGTAGTGAAGGCGCTGCTGCGGATCGACTTTTCCCCACGCCAGCGTGCGGGTGGCGTCGGTGGTGCCGTTAGCATACTGGCCGCCGGAATCGTTCAGGTAAAAATGGTCATGGCCGATGGGCTTATTGCTGGCCTCGCTCGAATGATAGTGGCACATCGCCGCATTGCTCGAAGAGGCGGAGATGGTTTCAAAACTCTGCTCGATGAACCCTGGCTGCTGTTGACGGAACGCAAGCTGCTGCGCCTGCGCGTCCAGCTCGGTGAGCGGTTGTCCTGCCGCCTCGCGCAGCGGCACTTCACGGCTCAGCCAGGCGAGGAAGTTGACCCACGCGGCCCCGTCCTGGTGATGGCACTCGCGATAGCCTGCCAGCTCGACCGGGTTTTTAGTCGCTTTCATCAGAGTGATGGGGTCGGTCCGCCAGACAATGTCTCCCCGTGGCTCAATGGCGAAGCGCAGGGCCACCGGCGCGGAATCGGCATCAATCATCACCCGTTTGCCTTCAGCAATCTGCTGGCAGCGTTCAATAAAGGTATCCTGCGGCGCAATGGTGAACGCGTTGCGCACTTCGTCAGGCAGGGCGCTGAGCTTATTGTCGTTAACAAACCACTCAACGTGACCGTCACGACCAAGAAGGGCAAAGGAGAGCGGTACCGGGCTGTAAGGGATATCCGCGCCACGCACGTTTAACAGCCAGGCGATGTTATCCGGCAGGGTGACGGCGAGATAGTCAGCGTTGTTTGCGGCCAGCACGGCGGCGACGCGCTGACGTTTGTCCGCGCTGCGTTCGCCGCTGTGTTCAACCGGCATTTCACGGATAAGCCCCGCCGGCGCGGCAGGGCGGTCAGTCCAAAGGGTGTCAAACGGCGAGGCCTTCAGAGGTACCAGCTCGCACGGCGTGGCAGACAGCTGCTCAAACTCCGAGTTGGTCATCAGCAGCGCGTCAAAACCGATGCGTGTCCCGGCCTCAACGTTTTCTGCAAGCCATTCTGCCAGCGGCTCGTTGTGCAGGTGGTGGATCTCAACCTCGTCCATATTAACCTGAACGCGAGCCTGAACCTGATAGCGCCCGTCGACGAACAGCAGCGCTTTGTTTTTCAGCACCAGCGCCACGCCGGCCGAGCCGTCAAACCCCGTCAGCCAGGCCAGCTTTTCGTCGTAGGGCGCGCAGTATTCGCTCTGCCAGGCATCCGCCCGCGGGACGATCATCCCGTCGAGATGGCTGGCCTCAAGCCAGTGGCGAAGAGCAGAGAGCGGTGATGTGCTGGACATTGTTTTTCCTTATCGTTATTAGCGGAACGGCGGCTCGTTGAAGGTGCGCAGCTTGCGGGAATGGAGCTTGTCGCCTTCTGCCCGCAGCAAATCAATGGCGCGAATACCAATCTGCAGATGCTCTGAGATAGCCCCTTCATAGAAACGGTTGGCCTGGCCCGGCAGCTTAATTTCACCGTGCAGCGGCTTATCGGAGACGCACAGCAGCGTGCCGTAAGGGACGCGGAAGCGATACCCCTGCGCGGCGATGGTGGCGCTCTCCATATCAATGGCCACCGCACGGCTCAGGTTGAACCGCAGCGCGGAGGCGGAGTAGCGCAGCTCCCAGTTGCGGTCATCCGTTGTGACGACCGTACCGGTGCGCAGGCGCTGTTTAACCTCTTCACCCGGCATGCCGCTCACCTCTTTGGTGGCGTCGTACAGCGCGCGCTGTACTTCGGCGATGCTCGGGATTGGGATGTCCGGCGGCAGCACCGCATCAAGCACGTGGTCATCACGCAGATAGGCGTGGGCCAGCACGTAGTCGCCAATCAGCTGGCTTTCACGCAGGCCGCCGCAGTGGCCAATCATCAGCCACACGTCCGGGCGCAGTACCGCCAGATGGTCGCAAATGGTTTTGGCATTTGACGGGCCAACGCCGATGTTGATCAGGGTGATGCCCTGACCGTCGGCGGTGATCAGGTGCCAGGCGGGCATCTGGTGCTTTTTCCACGCCAGGTCGGAAATGGCCTGCTCGGGCGCTTCGGTCTCCGCGGTGATCCAGATCCCGCCCGCGCAGGACAGCGCGATGTACGGGCTTTCCGGGTCGAGGATCTGGCTGCAGCCCCAGCGGACAAACTCGTCAACGTAGCGGGTGTAGTTGGTAAAGAGCACGAACGGCTGGAAATGTTCGACTGGCGTACCGGTGTAGTGGCGCAGGCGCGCCAGGGAGAAATCGACCCGGCGGGCATCAAAGTGCGACAGGGGAGAAAATTCTGCCGGGTGATAAATCCCGTCAGCCGTTTCGTCGCCAATCTGTGAAAGTTCCGTCGTCGGGAAGTGGCGGGTCAGCCCCGCGCTCATGGAGCGGTCAAGCGTTAACGCCGAACCGTCAATCACGTAGGGATACGGGATCTCATGCCGCGAGGGCTCAACGTGAATGTGCGCGCCGTAATCCTGGTACAACAGCGTGAGTTGTTCCTCAAGATACGGGCGGAACAGTGCAGGGCGGGTTACGGTGGTGCTGTAGCAGCCTGAGTGGGTAAAACGGGCGTAGGCGCGGGTCTTCGGGGTCGTGCTGGCGCTGCCGTCCCAGGTCACAGAGAGTGATGGATAAACAAAAAGGCCCTCGGTTCTGGCCTTTTCATCGGGAAGTTTCCCTGTTTCGATATATTCGCTGATGGCGCCGCGCAGCGCGTTGACGGACTGTTCATACAGCGCGTCGAGTTTTTCCAGCGCCTGAGCCGGGGTCAGGCTGGAGCCCTTATTATTCATCTCTGTCTCCTTGTTCCACAGGTGTGCGACTCTACCCGATAGTATGTCACACGCCTGTGAAACAAAAGGGAGATCAGCTGTGGCTCGTCTCTTTCATCAGCAGCGCCGTCGCCGCCGACAGCAGGCAGCCGGCCAGCAGATAAATCGCCACGCTGTGCCAGTTGCCGCCGGAGAAGGTCACCAGCGCGGCGGCAATAAACGGCGTAAATCCGCCGCCGACCACGCTTGCGACCTGGTAGCCCACGCCCGCGCCGCTGTAGCGGTAGCTTGCCCCGAACAGCTCGGTGAACATCGGCTGCTGTACGCACACCACCATATCGTGAGCGATGTTGGCGAGCATGATGGCGAAGAAGACAATCCAGAAGATCGACTGCGCCTCGAGCGCCATAAAGAACGGCCAGGCGCTGAGGGTGCCAATCAGCGCCCCGGTGATGTAAACGCGACGGCGACCAAACCGGTCCGCCAGCCACGCGAAGCAGGGGATTGTCAGGCAGCTGATCCCGCCGACCAGCAGGCCAATATTCAGGAACAGCTCGCGCGGCAGACCGAGGTTCTGCGTCGAGTAGTTCAGGGCAAACGCGGTGACGATATACATCGTCAGCAGTTCACAGAGGCGCAGGGCGATAATTTTCAGAAAAGCGCCAGGGTGCCGGACGAGGGCTTCCATGACCGGAAGACGCTTGTTCGTGGCCGGTTTTTCCTGCTGCTTTTCGAACTCTGCCGACTCCTCCATCCCGTTACGGATCCACAGCGCGGCGATGACCAGCACGATGCTGAAGATGAACGGAATGCGCCAGCCCCAGCTCAGGAACTGTTCGTCGGTGGTGAGCTGGCTGATTAGCGATACCAGCCCGGTGGAAAGCAGCAGGCCTACGCCGTACCCGACCTGTACGCCGCTGCTGTAAAACGCTTTCCTGTTCTTCGGCGCGCTCTCAACGGACAGCAGCGCCGCGCCGCCCCATTCGCCGCCGACGGCGAAACCCTGGATGGCGCGCAGGGTGACCAGCAGTACCGGCGCCCACCAGCCGATAGAGGCAAACGAGGGGAGGATACCGATAAGCGCGGTGGCGATCCCCATCATCCAGACGGTGAGCATCAGCATGCGCTTGCGGCCAAGACGGTCGCCGAAGTGGCCGAAGATCACCCCGCCCAGCGGGCGAAACAGAAAGCCGACGCCGAAGGTGGCAAATGCGGCGAGCGTGCCCATCGCGGGGCTGACCTGAGGGAAAAACTCGCGGTTAAACACCAGGGCGGCAGTGATGCCGTAAAGCAGAAAATCATACCAGTCGACGACGGCACCCGCGAAGCTGCCTAAGGCTGCGCGGCGGGCACGATTGAGCGAAGGTGTCTCCTCGTTGGGACGATCGGAGATGAGGGTGGAGTCCATAGTTGTCCTGTCCATACTGATTTTTTAATTATTGGTATAAGAAAAGGTCACTCACAAAGCAGCCGTCGTATCAACGGAACCTATGAGACTACCGCGACAAAACGCCTGAGAAAACGTTTTTATCTTTCCGGAAGGCGCTGAATAAATAAATTTCATCTTCCCCTGCCTCGAGATAAATCAGTCTGTTTGGCTCCGGTTAGTGCTGAATGGATTACAGTTATAGATACCGCTGCGTGGCCTAAGCTGAGGGAATAACGATGCAACGCACCTTTTCGGCATTCTGGATGGTCCTGTTTTTATACGTCGCACCGCTTAACGCGGAGCCCAACGTCTATGGTGAGCAACGCATCAGCGGCTGGTGGAATGCGCTGACGGATGATATCTCCCGGACCTGGGAAGAGCCTCAACGTTACGACCTGTACCTGCCGTTCCTGAGCTGGCACGCTCGCTTTATGTACGACAAAGAAAAAACGGACAATTATAATGAAATGCCGTGGGGCGGCGGGCTGGGCGTTTCCCGCTATAACGAAGAGGGCAACTGGAGCGCGCTGTTCGCGATGATGTTCAAGGACTCGCACAACGAATGGCAGCCCGCGATGGGCTATGGCTGGGAGAAGGGCTGGTATCTGGATGATGCCAAAGATTTCCGCCTTGGGCTCGGCGCCGCGGCGGGCATCACGGCGCGAGATGATTTTGCAAACTATGTCCCGCTACCGTTCATCTTCCCGCTGTTTTCGGCCGGGTATAAGCGCGTTACCGTCCAGTTCACCTATATTCCAGGAACCTATAACAACGGCAACGTGCTCTTTGCCTGGCTGCGCTTAGGCTTTTAAAGGGTGATCACCTTTTTTGCCACGGCGTTAGACAATACCAGCATGGAGAAGAGAACAGAGGTGACGAACGTGAGCACAATCAGCGCCAGCTTCATACCGAGAGAGGTCACCGGTATCACCGCCGTCAGCAGATGAAACACCGAGTAGTGCACAATGTACACGCCGGTCATCGTTTTGCTGATGGCGGCCAGTATGGACTCCTTAAATTCAGCGTTGCGGCGAAAGCGCACGCCGTTCGCCGCAATCACCAGGGCAACAATCAGGATGTAGATCTGCGAGCCGGTGAGAATAAAGGCGTTTCTGTCGGCCTTGAACAGCGCGAAGAAGAAGTGGCGCTCGTAAAACCAGGTGAAGAGATAGATAAACGGGATGGAGATAACCGCTGCCCGGACCACATTTTTGCGGCTAATCCACTCGGCGACTTTCGGGTCGCAGAAGAGTTGCCCCGTCAGGTAAAACAGCAGCCACGTCCACAGCCGATACTGCGGTGAAAGCGAAAGGGCGTGCGTTTCAGGATAAAGCGCCGATAGCAGATCGTATCCGTAGGAAAAGAGCAGCAGGGCGGCAATCGCGCCGCAGAACAGCGCTCGCCGCTGGCTCAGCCACTCCACCGCAGGGTGGAAGGTGTAAATCACCACAAACGCAAACACGAACCAGGGCTGGATTAAATACCCGCGCTGATAGGGCTCCCACAGGTAGTAGATCGTTATCCAGAACAGAAAAACAATCACCAGACTTTTAATTTTACCCAGCTGCCAGCGGGTGCCGTGCCGTGATTGTCCGTCGAGATAGCCCGCGACAACGAAAAACAGCGGCGTGGCGATGGTCGAAATAAAGGTTAAAAACCCCAGGATCCAGTGATAGTCGTAATCATAATGATCCCAGGTGTTGTAGATGGTAAAGAAAGTCACCGCCGTCATACAGCCCAGCGTCTTGATAATGTTCAGCCCTGTCGCATTCATTGTTGTTTGGCTTCGTCCTTACGATGGAAACACGCATAGATAACGGGGAGTACCAGCAGCGTCAGGATTGTAGCAAACCCCAGTCCAAACATAATCACAACGGCCATGCTCTGGAAGAAAACGTCCAGCAGCAGCGGAGCCAGGCCAAGTACGGTCGTAAACGCGGTGAGCAGAATGGGGCGCAGGCGCGAGGTCGCGGCGTACACGATCGCCTCGTGCTGATCCTTTTGCGTTTTCTGCTGTTCGATCTCTTCCACCAGCACGATGCCGTTGCGGATCAGCATGCCGCTAAGGCTCAGCAGACCAATTAGCGCCATAAAGCCAAAGGGAATGCCGGTAAGTAAAAATCCCGGCGTCACGCCAATCAGCGCCAGCGGTACGGTCAGCCAGATGGCGACGGCATTTTTAACCGAGCTGAACATCAGCACCGTAATAACAAACATCACCAGATACCCGAGAGGTAGCGTAGTGAATAGCCCCTGCTGCGCTTCACTGGAGTTTTCCGCATCTCCCCCCCACTCGATGCTGTAGCCGTGTGGCAGGGGAAGGGCATCAATCTGCGGCTTCACGCGGGCGAGAATGTCCCCGGAGGTTTGCTGGCTCAGCGGATCGGGATCGGTCTGCACCGTCAGCACCCGCGAGCGGTCGCGTCGAAGGATGAGCGGATCTTCCCACTCCAGCGAGAAGCGGCTGACGACGTTACTCAGCGGGATATACTGCTGCCGCGTCTGGCTCCACACCAGCACGTTGTTCAGGTGATTGGCGTCCAGCCGTTCACTCTCAGGCGGGCGCACCACCACGGGCAGCAGGTCGCTGCCTTCCCGGTACAGCCCCGCCCGACTGCCGGAGAAATTCATCTCCAGCGCGTTATCAACGTCCTGCTTATCTACGCCAAGCTCGCGGCCCAGGGCGGCAACGTACTGTGGGCGGATCACCTTGCTGCGATTTTGCCAGTCGTTCCTGACGCTGCCCGTGGCCGGGTCGCGCGTGAGAATATCGTCCACCTGGCTGGCAATCAGGCGCAGCCTGTCAGGATCCGGGCCTTTAATGCGCACCTCAATGGCGCTGTCGCCGGAGGGGCCAAACATAACGCGTTTGGTGCTGGCGTTGACCTGCGGATAGTTTCGCGCGATGTACTCGTCCACGTGGCGCGTCAGGGCGGAGATGTTGCGCTGGTCGTCCATGCGCACCATGATCTGCGCATAGTTGCCGTACTGCCGCTGCCCGCTGTAGGTCAGAATAAAGCGCATACTTCCCTGACCGATGGTTGAGACGGTGGTCTCCACGCCTGGCTGGCCATTGATCGTTTTTTCAATATCGCTGGTCATTTTCTCAGTCCACTTGATATCGGTACCGTAGGGTAACCATAGGTCGACAAAGAAAATCGGCGTATTAGACGACGGGAAAAAATTTTGCCGCACGGCGCCGAAGCCCCAGACAGACGCTGCCAGCAGCGCAGCCATCACAATGAGCGTCGGTGCCTTATGGTGCAGCAGCGTGTTAAGCAGGCGCTGGTAGGCGCGGTAGAGTCGTTTATCGTAAGGATCTGACTCGTCGGTTTTATCGGGCGCGCTGTCGTTTTTAAACAACCACCACTTAATCAGCACCGGGGTGAGGGTGAGCGCCGAAAACCAGCTCAGCATCAGGGAAATTAGCAGCACCTGGAACAGGGATTTACAGTATTCCCCGGTGGAATCCTGCGACAGCCCGATAGGGGCAAACGCCAGGATGGCAATCACCGTCGCCCCCAGCAGCGGCAGGGCGGAGCGGCGGATGATGTAGTTCACGGCGGTCAGCAGCGGGGAGCCCTGCTGTCGGGCAATCAACACCCCTTCGACAATCACGATGGCGTTATCCACCAGCATGCTGAGGGCGATAATCAGCGCCCCGAGCGAGATGCGCTGCAGCTCAATGCCCCACAGATACATAATCAGCAGCGTGCCCAGCACGTTAAGCGCGAGGGAGAACGCGATGATGATCCCGCTGCGTACGCCCATAAAGATCAGCAGCACGCCGATGACAATCGCCAGCGCCATCAGGAAGTTAATAATAAAACCGTTAACGGAGTGGCCCACTTCGGCAGCCTGATCGTAAAACAGGTCTATCTGTATGCCCGCCGGTTTTTCCGCCGACATCTGGTTTAGCTTCGCCTCCAGCGCGTGGCCCACGTCGATAACGTTCACGCCGGGAATAAACGAGACGCCCATGGTAACGGCTTTTTTGCCGTTGGCATGGTAGATACTGGCTGGCGATTCGTTCAGCCCGCGCGACAGCGTGGCGATATCCCGCAGACGCGTCGCCGCCCCGGTGCCGGAAGGCGTGATGATGATATCCGCCAGTTCATCAAGATTCTCGAACTCACCGGTCGGGTGCAGGCGAATGGATTCGGTGCCGGAGGTAATTTCTCCGGCGCTGGAAACGACGTTAAGTCTGCTGAGCAGGGCGGAAAGCTGGTTCAGCGTAATGCCGCGCGCGGCCATTTTGGTCAGGGAGATATCGATGTTGACCTGTTGGCTAATGGCCCCGCCGATGGCGACCTTCGCGACGCCGGGGATCAGAATCAACTCCCGGCGCAGCTGCTCCGCATATCTCACCAGTTCAGGATTACTGAATTCATCTCCGGAAATGGCGAAGAAGAAGCCGAACACGTCGCCGAAATCGTCATTCACGAAGGGCGTGACGACGCCGGGCGGGAACTGACGCGAAGCATCGCCCACCCGGCGGCGCAGTTCATCCCAAATCTGCGGCAGCTCGTTCGAGTGATAGCGAGAAGCGATGTTAACGGTGATTTGCGACAGGCCGTTTGAAGAGATGGAGCTCACGTTGTCCAGATAAGGCAGCTGCTGCAGGGCATTCTCCAGCGGAAGCGTCACCTCCTCTTCAACCTGCTGAGCGGATGCGCCGGGGTAGTGGGTGACCACCACTGCGGTTTTGATGGTAAAGGCGGGATCTTCCAGCCTGCCGATATTCAACAGGGCGAAAATACCCCCAATGCCCAGCAGCAGGATCGTTAGCCAGACGCGAACAGGGTTATTAATAAATTGACGAGAGATATCCATTACAGTCCCCGTTCACGCGTCCAGATACGCACCGGCTGGTTAGCATGGAGCTCCCCAACGCCTGCGGCCACCACGCGCTCGCCCGCCTTAAGCCCGCTGGTAATCACCACGCCTTCGGTACTCACTTGCCCCACGCTGACCTTGCGGTCTTCCAGATGCAGCGCATCGCCTTCGCCCGTTACGACCCAGACGTGCGGCTCGTTGCGCGGGCTGTTGTTCGGGTTAAAGACTGCCTCAACCGGGACGACCAGCGCCTGAGCGTCCGCGCCAGCCGGGAGGTTGGTTAAATTGATGGTCACCGTACCGCTTACGCCGCCGACGGCGGGAAAATCATCTGGCCGCGGCATGGTAAGTATCACCTGCCAGGTCAGGGTATTGCTGTCGCTGCTGCCCGAGTGCTCTTTGTAGACGGCGGTAAATTCCCGATCCGGCATGGCGTTAATTCTCACCACGGGGCGATACTGCGCGTTGCGGATATCAAAGGTCTTAAACAGGTTTTCAGGGATGCTGAACACCACGTCCAGCAGGTCGGTGCGGGTTAACGTCGCGATTGGCTGGCCGGGGGACACCACCTGATGGTTTCGTACGTGCACGCTTGCCGCCGTCCCGCTGAAGGGGGCGACGAGCGTCATCTGGTTTAGCTCTTCTCGGGCAATTTGCAGCGCCGCATTCGCCGAATCGCGGTTTGCGCGCTGCACGTCCATTTCTGCTTTCGAAATCGCCTGGCGGCCCGCCAGCGTCTGGAAGCGGTCAAACTGCCTCTGGGCCAGCGTCGCCGCCGTTTGTCTGTCGTTAACCCGCTGCTGGGCTTCACGGGCGTTCAGTCTGGCAAGCTGTTGCCCCTGTTTGATGGCTGCGCCCTGACGCACATCGAGCGCTTCAATTTGACCTGCGCGCTTGAAGGAAAGGTCTGTGGCATCGCCCGATTCAATGCGTGCGGGAAAAATGCGCTGCTGGTCGTGACCTGGAACCGTCACCTCCGCCACTTTTACCATCCTGGGCAGGGGGGCGGCTTGCTTGGGTTTCGGGTCGCACGCCGTGAGCGTTAACAAAACGAACGGTAAAAGAGAGAGGTAGCGGTTCACTGTATTCCCCTAATAAATAACTGTTTTATTTATTCCATAACCTGGACAGGGGTGACACTATTCTGCCAGAACAGTGACGACCATATAGGTAAATAAACCAATCGCCGTGCTGGCGATAATGGCAAGCGCAATAAACATACCCAGACGAATCAGGCTTAAACCATACATACATTCCTCCATGAGCAGGAAGCGGTAGCTGACTATGAGCATAGTCGGCGAAAAGATAAATGTTAAATAACCATTATCAGTGGGTAAGCGCTAAACCTGATATTCCTGTGCTACGTTTAATGTTATCCATCTTTTTTTACCGTAACTGGCATTAAGGGCAACCCCCTGCATTTAATGCGTTTTTTTGCTTCATTCACTCTCGTGTTGGTTATAAAAAGGATGCTCGATATGTATAAAAACATTCTCGTTCCGGTGGATGTCTACGAGACAAGCCTGGCGGATAAAGCGTTGCAGCATGCACAGTTTCTGGCGCAAAGCGCATCGGGTGACATTCATTTGCTGCACGTCATGCCCAAATTTTCAGCCGAGCTGACGCGTGGTTTTATTTCAGATGCGCGCAAAATGGATGAATATATGATTAATAATTCGAAAGAAAAGCTGTCTGACCTGGTCAAAAAATTGAATCTGCCAGAAGAGCGTGTTCATCTCCACGTCCGTAGCGGGAATGTTCGTGATGAGGTTATTAAGCTGGCGGATGAACTTGCTGCTGGCGCGATTATTGTCGGCTCGCGAAATCCAAATATTCAAACCCATTTGTTAGGATCGGAGGCGGCAAGTATTGTTCGTTACGCACATGTTCCTGTTTTCGTTATTCGTTAATTACAGAGAAGCAAGGTGATTTCTGAATAGAACCTGAGGAAGGAACGATGAAAACAGGAAAACCTGAACGTCCGTATTATCAACAAACCGTTGACGAAACCCTGTCGAATATCCACTCCACCCTGGAAGGCCTTAGCGGCACTGAGGCATCAGCCCGACTTCAGCAGCACGGTGAGAATGCGTTACCGCAAAAAAAGGGCAAACCCGCCTGGCTGCGCTTCCTGGCGCATTTTAACGACGTATTGATTTACGTTCTGCTGGTGGCCGCGTTGCTTAAGCTCTTTATGGGCCACTGGGTAGACATGTTTGTGATCCTTGGGGTTGCCATCATTAACGCGCTGATTGGCCATATCCAGGAGAGCAATGCTGAAAAATCGTTGCAGAGTATTCGCAATATGCTCTCCAGCGAAGCCGTGGTGGTACGACAGGGGAATCATGAAACGATCCCCACGACGGCGCTGGTCCCGGGAGATATCGTGGTGATCCGCGCCGGGGATCGTATCCCTGCGGACCTGCGCGTGATTGAAGCGCATAACCTGCGCGTGGAGGAGGCCATTCTGACCGGCGAATCCACCGTTGTTGAGAAAAACAGCGATGCGTTAAGCGGGGAACTGCCCTTAGGTGACCGGTATAATCTGCTCTACTCGGGCACCACCGTCAGCTCCGGCGGCGGTAAAGGCGTGGTGGTGGCAACCGGGGGCGAGACAGAGCTGGGCCACATCAATCAGATGATGTCCGACATTGAAAAGCACCGCACGCCGCTGATGGTGCAGATGGACAAGCTCGGTAAGACCATCTTCATCACTATCCTGGTGATGATGGTGGCGCTGTTTGTCTTTAGCCTCCTGTTCCGGGATATGCCGGTTTCTGAACTGGTGCTGTCGCTTATCAGCCTCGCCGTTGCCGCGGTGCCGGAAGGCCTGCCGGCCATCATTTCCATCATCCTTTCGCTTGGCGTACAGGCCATGGCGCGTCGCAAGGCCATTATTCGCAAGCTGCCTACGGTGGAAACGCTGGGCGCAATGACGGTCATCTGCTCGGATAAAACCGGCACCCTGACGATGAATGAAATGACGGTCAAAGCGGTGATTACCGCTGACACGACCTATCGCGTAGAGGGCGACAGCTACGAACCGGTGGGGAATATTCACCCTGTAGATGACCCGACGCCCGCCAGCGTGACGCAGGGTTCCCTGCTGGAACGCTACCTGCGCACTATTGACCTCTGCAATGACAGCCAGCTGATCAAAGACGAGCAGGGGCTGTGGAAAATCACCGGGGGCCCAACCGAGGGCGCGCTGAAGGTGCTGGCGGCGAAAATCCCGCTCCCACCGCTCGATACCGAAATGCGCAGTAAAATCCCGTTTGATTCACAGTATAAATACATGTCCACGCTGTACCGGCTGGGTGATGAAGAGGTGATTTTAATCACCGGCGCGCCGGACGTCCTGTTCCGCCTCTGCCAGTACCAGCAGACGAATGACGGACTGCAGCCGTTCGATCAGCCCTACTGGGAAGGGAAGATTGAAGAGTATGCCCGGGAAGGATTGCGCATGGTGGCCGCGGCCTGGAAACCTGCCCGCGAGGGGCAGCGCGAGCTGGATCACCCGGACCTGCATGATGGCGTGATCCTGCTGGGTATTGCAGGGATGATGGACCCGCCGCGTCCGGAGGCCATTACCGCCATTGCCGACTGTCTGCAGGCCGGGATCCGCGTGAAAATGATCACCGGCGACCACCCGCAAACGGCAATGAGCATTGGGCAAATGTTGGGGATTGGTAACGCCGCAAGCGCTATCACCGGACGTGAGCTGGAGGCGATGGACGATCGTCAGCTGAGCGACGCCGCGCAGCAGTACGATATTTTCGCCCGAACCAGCCCGGAGGATAAATTCCGCCTTGTGCAGGCCCTGCAAAGTAAGCAGGAAGTCGTGGGCATGACCGGGGATGGCGTAAATGACGCCCCAGCGCTCAAGCGGGCGGATGTGGGCATCGCCATGGGGATCAAGGGGACGGAAGTGACCAAGGAAGCCGCCGACATGGTGTTAACGGATGACAACTTTGCCACCATTGCCAGCGCGGTGCACGAGGGACGTCGGGTTTACGATAACCTGAAAAAGACCATTCTGTTCGTTATCCCCAGCAACATCGCGCAGGCCCTGCTGATCATCATCGCGCTGCTGGCGGGGAACCTGATCCCGCTGACGCCGGTCCTGATCCTGTGGATGAACATGGCGACGTCGGCAACGCTGTCGTTTGGCCTGGCGTTTGAAGCGGGTGAGAAGGACATCATGAACCGGCCGCCGCGCAAGGCAAATCTCCATGTGATGGACGGCTATGCCATCTGGCGCGTGGTGTTTGTCGGTCTGATGATTGCCATCAGCGCCTTCGTGCTGGAGGCCTGGCTACAGCCGCGCGGCTACTCGGCGGAATTTATCCGCACCGTGCTGCTGCAAACCCTGGTCACTGCGCAGTGGTTCTACATGCTCAACTGCCGCGTTAATGACGGCTTCTCGTTGAGCAAAGGCCTGCTGGCGAACAAAGGGATTTGGATCGTGAGCGGCGTACTGCTGGCGCTACAGCTTCTTATCATTTACGCACCCTTCATGCAGATGCTGTTTGGCACCGAAGCGCTGCCGTTCCGCTACTGGGTCATCACCTTGCTGATTGGTTTTGTGATGTTCCTTATTGTCGAGGCGGAGAAAGTACTGACGCGCCGGTGGCGCAAAACCGAGGCGTAATAGCGTAAACTGAGAAAGCCTGCCTGAGACCAGGCTTTCTCTTTTTTTGAGCACAGGAAACTATGATTCGACTTACCTGGTTCGTCCTTACGCTGTGTGCTGCTGTACCCGGTGCGTTTGCCGTAACTTATATACTTCCACCGGAAGGCAGTCGCCTGGTAGGAAACCCAATTGTCATCACCGTTCCCGAAGGCAACACGCTGCCTCTGGAAGCCTTTGCCGCGCGGTACGGACAGGGGCTGAGCAACCTGCTGGAAGCAAACCCGGGCGTGGATCCTTTTTTGCCTAAATCCGGCACCCGGCTGGTGATACCTCAGCAGCTGATTTTGCCTGACACCGTCCGCGAGGGCATTATCGTGAACGCGGCGGAAATGCGCCTCTACTACTACCCGCCTGGTGGCAATACCGTTGAAGTGCTGCCCATCGGCATCGGTCAGGCCGGGCGTGAAACCCCGCGTAACTGGGTGACGGCCGTTGAGCGTAAGCAGGAGGGGCCAACCTGGTCTCCGACGCCTAATACGCGGCGTGCCTATGCGGCAGAAGGGAAAACGCTGCCAGCATTCGTGCCCGCCGGGCCGGATAACCCGATGGGGCTGTATGCGATTTATATCGGCAGGCTCTATGCCATTCATGGCACAAACTCGAATTTCGGCATCGGGCTGCGGGTGAGCCAGGGCTGTATTCGTCTGCGAAATAACGACATCAAATACCTTTTCGATAACGTTCCCGTAGGAACCCGCGTGCAGCTTATCGATCGGCCGGTAAAGGTGACCACGGAGCCGGACGGCAGCCGCTGGGTGGAAGTTCACGAGCCATTATCACGTAACCGCGCGGAATTTGAGTCAACCCGGAAAGTGCCTCTGCCCATTTCAGCCGCGCAGCGAACGCAGTTGATAAACGAGGGTGCGGGTGCTGAACTGGAGCGGCGGTCGGGGATGCCGGTTAAGATCGGCATTTGAGGGTATTGTGCGGGCTGGTGCCCTCACCCCGGCCCTCTCCCACGGGAGAGGGTGCAAACACTAAAAACGGCAACCTTGTTGCCGTTTTGCATTTACCTTTCGCTGAAAAGCAAAAAGCCTGCTTTAAAAGCAGGCTTTTTAAATTTGGCTCCTCTGACTGGACTCGAACCAGTGACATACGGATTAACAGTCCGCCGTTCTACCGACTGAACTACAGAGGAATCGTGTGAACGGGGCGCATATTATCGACCTGCGTTCGCCTTGTCAAAGGGTGGATCAACGCCTTTTGATCGTTTGCTGACAAAATCGGCAAAGTGATGTTTTTGACAGCGGAATGCACCGTCATGGTGCGGGTATACCCCTAATGGGGCAGATCATAAACTGCTGTTTCGGTAATAAAACCCCCCTCCATGATTAGGTTTCCTTATTTTCAGGCGCTTAGCGAACAATTTAGACCGCCTGGTAAAAGTGGCATTCATATTGCAAAACCTGTTCAACAACGACAGCCGGTTCCGGCACAGCATTTCGAACAGGGGGCAAAATGAACTTAAGACGACTGAAATACTTCGTAAAAATCGTCGATATCGGCAGCCTGACTCAAGCGGCAGAAGTGCTGCATATCGCGCAGCCCGCGCTGAGCCAGCAGGTGGCTACTCTGGAAGGCGAGATGGATCAGCAGCTGTTGATCCGCACCAAACGCGGCGTCACGCCAACGGAAGCAGGCAAAATCCTGTATACCCATGCGCGCACCATCCTCCGCCAGTGTGAACAGGCTCAGCTGGCGGTGAATAACGTGGGCCAGACCCTGAGCGGGCACGTGTCTATCGGCCTGGCGCCGGGAACGGCCGCGTCCTCTATTACCATGCCGCTGCTGCAGGCCGTCCGCGCCGAGCTGCCTGAAGTGCTGGTGTACCTGCACGAAAACAGCGGTTCCGTACTGAATGACAAACTGCTCAACGGCCAGCTGGACATGGCGGTTCTTTACGATCGCTCCCCGGTCGCTGGTATCACCAGCCAGCCGCTGCTGAAAGAAGATCTCTACCTCGTGGGGACCCGCGACTGTCCGGGCCAGAGCGTCGACCTTACCGCCGTGGCAGAGATGAACCTCTATCTGCCGCGCGACTACAGCGCCGTGCGCGTGCGCGTGGACGAAGCGTTCTCCCTGCGCCGCCTGACGGCCAAAATCATCGGTGAAATTGACTCAATCTCCACGCTCACCGCGGCCATTGCCAGCGGAATGGGTGTGACGGTTCTGCCGGAATCCGCAGCCCGCTCGCTGTGCAGTGCGGCAAACGGCTGGATGGCGCGGATCACCACGCCTTCGATGAGCCTGCCGCTGTCGCTGAACATGTCTGCACGCGGTTCGCTGTCGCCGCAGGCGCAGGCGGTAAAAGAGATTTTGATGTCGCTGGTCAGCAAGCCATCGCTTGAAAACCGCGAACTCCAGCTCGTGAGCTGATATTCCAAAAAAGCATAAGATGCTGGTTTTTATTATTTGTTCTGCAGCTCGGCTGACTCTAACAATAGAGCTATGTCAGATGCGCCGGAGTGAATCGTGAATTTCCAGCAACTTAAAATTATCCGTGAGGCGGCCAGGCGGGACTACAACCTGACCGAGGTCGCCAATATGCTTTATACCTCTCAGTCCGGCGTCAGCCGCCATATCCGCGAGCTGGAAGAGGAACTGGGTATAGAGATCTTTATCCGTCGCGGCAAGCGGCTGCTCGGCATGACGGAGCCGGGTAAGGCTTTGCTCACCATCGCGGAGCGGATCCTCAACGAGGCCAGCAACGTGCGTCGTCTGGCGGATCTCTTCACCAATGACGCCTCGGGCGTGCTCACCATCGCCACCACCCACACCCAGGCGCGCTACAGCCTGCCGCCGGTGATAAAAGCCTTCCGCGAACTTTTCCCTGACGTCCGTCTGGAGCTCATCCAGGGCACGCCGCAGGAAATTGAAGTGCTGCTGCAAAACGGTGGGGCGGATATCGGCATCGCCAGCGAGCGCCTGAGCAACGACCCGCTGCTGGTGGCGTTCCCCTGGTTCCGCTGGTACCACAGCTTATTACTCCCGGTCGATCATCCGCTGAATCAGGTCTCTCCCCTGACGCTGGAAGACGTTGCGAAATGGCCGCTGATCACATACCGCCAGGGGATCACCGGACGTTCGCGCATTGATGAAGCCTTCAACCGCAAAGGGCTAACGCCGGACGTGGTGCTGAGCGCGCAGGATTCTGATGTGATCAAAACCTACGTCGAGCTGGGTCTGGGCATTGGCCTGGTGGCGGAACAGTCCAGCGGAGAACGCGAGGACGGGAATCTGGTGCGTCTTGATACGCGTCACCTGTTTGACGCCAATACCGTATGGCTTGGCCTGAAGCGCGGGCAGCTGCAGCGCAACTATGTGTGGCGCTTTATCGAGCTCTGCAACGCCGGGCTGTCGGTGGATGAGATTAAACGCCAGGTAATGGAGCCGGAAGAAGTGGCGATTGATTATCAGATTTAGCTGCTGGCTTGCCCGGTAGCGCTGCGCTGACCGGGCTCGTTGCTTAGCTGAACGGATATTTTTTAAAGACCGACTGCGATTCGAATGATTCGGCAAAAGCCTGAATCTCTCTAAAATCCGCTGCGTTAACGACGTGCGGGATCATCGACTGCATAAACGTCCAGACAACCGTGCTCGTGACGGCAACCTGATCGGGAACGGTGGTGGCGGGGCGCCCCTCCAGTAAGGTATTCCATTCCCTGCAGGCCGCCAGCAGCTGGGTTGTAATGCGCTTGACCCATGCAGCGTGCTGCTTCTCCACCGGCCGCTGGTGGTGTTCATACACATTTTGCACGGCTTTCTCAGCGGCGGCGAGAATAAAGCCCAGCGTCTGAAGATCCTTTGCCTGCGCATCCGGCGCGACGGGCAGAAGTCTCCGCTCGGGGGCGGCCTGATCCTCAAAATAGTTCAGTATCAGCGACGAGTCCATCAGCCGTATTCCGTTATCCAGAATCAGCGTTGGCGCTTTTACCGCCGGGTTGATCCGGGAGAACGCTTCGAAGGTGCTAAAGACTGATAGCGGCTGGCTTTCAAACTCAACGCCATAAAGCTCAAGAGAGATCGCCACGCGCCGTACATAAGGCGAATCCATCATGCCAATAAGCTTAATCATAATTCCCGTTTTCCTGTCTCTGTGAAATAACGCTTCATTGAAGAGGATGAACTGACATTACAATACAAACTTCCCGGCGAATATCTTCAGTATCTAACCGTAAAGGTTAGTATTACTGACATGTGGGCAAGCTGTCGTTATAGATCCATCGCAGATAAGGGAATGTTTTTATGTCAGATTTTCCACCCATTGCCAGTTTGCGAAGCTTTGAAGCCGTCGCCCGTCTTGGCAGCGTGACGCTGGCGGCGAAAGAACTCCACGTTACCCATTCCGCTATCAGCCAGCAGATCAAAGTGCTGGAGGAGATGGTGGGCGTGAAGCTCTTCATCCGGAACGGGCGAGGGGTGCAGCTCAACGAAGAAGGGCGGCTCTATGCCTTACAGGTACGCGAGGCGCTGAACCATATCGCAGATGCTACCCGGCTCGTGCAGGTGAAGCCGAGAAAACAGGAGCTGACGCTGGCAATGGTTCCGTCTTTTGGATGCCACTGGCTGTTGCCGCGCCTGGAACGCTTTCGGGCGAAATATCCACTTATCACCCTGCGGATCCAGGCCAGCCTGACGGTCACCAGCCTGCAGCAGGAGGGGATAGACATCGCCATACGGATGGGGAAGGGAAACTGGGAAGGAAGTGAAAGCCATTACCTTTTTTCCGATGAGCTCATTGTGGTGGCCGCGCCTGGCTATAACGACGGTGTGCTGCCCGCTACGTCGGCTGAGATTGCAAAGAGTCATATTATTTTTTCCATGGAGTCCTGGAAAACGTGGTGCGTGAATGCGGGGCTGGAGAAAGAGATCGTGCCTGGCAGTTTATGTATTAACGACTCCAATATCATTATCGAAGCCGTTCGGCTTGGGAAAGGGATCGCGCTGGAGCGTCGCTCTCTGGTTCAGGATGCCATCACCCGAGGTGAACTGGTCCAGCTAACCTCCATCACCGCGCCGTATCCCTGGCCTTACTGGCTGGTGACGGCGCAATCAACGGCGGCGAAGCCGGAAGTGGCTCTTTTTGTCGCGTGGCTGAACGAGGAAGTGGCGGTCTGGCGACAGTTGACGGGCTCCTGAACTTTTTTCGATGCTGCTCGTAACAAAATGAATATCCGACAAGGGATACATAGAATTTCTCCGGCACGCATTCAGTATTCCCGTAACCCCACAAGAATCTTCTTTCCATCTCTGCATAATCATTGCTATAGCTTTGCATGTATATAGTTTTTGATCTATATTTGATGGGAGGCCTTGTGTGGGCAATTAACACGACGGACAGGTTTGATCGCTGGTTCACATCGCTTGACGATACCGATCGCGCCAGCGTACTTGCAGCACTGCTTGTTTTGCGAGAGAAGGGGCCGGGTTTATCGAGACCTTACGCTGATACGCTTAAAGGCTCTCGTCATAGCAACATGAAAGAGCTACGTATTCAGAGTAAGGGTGATCCATTGCGGGCGTTTTTCGCCGTTGACCCAAACCGTACTGGCATCATGCTTTGTGCTGGCAATAAGGTCGGCAGTGAAAGGCGATTCTACGATGAGATGCTTCTCGTTGCTGACCGGGAATTCACTCACTGGCTGAATACATTAAAAGAGAGGGAATAGCGCGATGGAAAGAACCCTTGAGCAGCTTATAGCGGATGAAAAGCCGGAGGTTGTCGCCAGCGCTCAGGCGATAGCAGCGGATATTTTGCTCAACATTCATCTGGCTGAGTTACGTGAGAAAGTACAAAAAACGCAAGTAGAGATGGCACAGGCTCTGGGGATCAGGCAGCCTACCGTTGCGGTAATGGAAAAGCCCGGGCGCGATTTGAAACTCTCTTCACTTAAGCGTTACGTTGAGGCTGCGGGTGGAAAGCTGCGGCTTGATGTTGAGCTGCCAGATGGCTCGCACTATGAGTTCGTGCTGTAGGGCTGAAAAGCCTGATTCAAAGCCGCCAGAATGACCGCCAATCGACGGTGATGAGCGAATCAGGGGCTAAGAGGTTGTTACTTATTGGTGGAAGTAGGGGCATGCTGCTGCATCAATTCAACGATCCAATCAATAAAAACGCGCAGCCTGGCGTTGACGTGGCGGTTCGGCGGAAATGCCAGGTACAGGGGCATTGGATTAATACGCCATTGTTCAAATAGCGGAATTAAGGCACCAGAAGCCTGATGTGCTGCCGCCATATAGACGGGTAGCGCAATCACGCCTAATCCCGCGAGGCCAGCTTCGAGGTAGGCGTTGCCATCATCCACTGCAAGAACATAGCTGCTCTTGATTTCAATATGTTCACTCTCACCGTGCAGTACCAGAGGATCAATCTTACCGGTGCGTGAGGACAAGAATCCCACTATGCGATGGTCCGTGTTTTCCAGCTCTCGCGGGTGCGCAGGGGCGCCGAGGCGTTCCACATAGCTCGGTGCGACGTAAACACCGATTTGCAAATCACCGACATGGCGTGCGATCAGGGACTGGTCACTGATTTCGCCACCCCGCAGGACGCAATCCACGTTATCGCCGATCAGATCCACCACCCGGTCACTCACCCCCATATCGAACTGGATATCCGGATAGCGCGCGTGAAATGCCGGTAGCGCGGGCACCAGCACCAGGCGGGCGAGAGGAGTGGGCACATCTATTCGTAGCCGTCCCTTGGGCGTCATCGCCGAACTGGACAGGCTGTTTTCAGCATCCTCCATGTCCGCCAGCAGGCGGATGACGCGCTCGTAGTAGACCGCGCCATCAGGAGTGACGCCGAGCCTGCGGGTAGTGCGATGGAGCAGCCTGACGCGCAGGCGCGCTTCCAGCTGCTGAATAAGCTGCGTCACCGTGGTTTTGCTCATATGAAGCGTTTGGGCAGCTTTTGTGAAGCTACCTGCTTCCACCACGCGAGCAAAGGCGCGCATCGCATCGAAACGATCCATCCCTTGTCCTCTCTTTTCACCGATTGTTTGGATATTACAAACAATGATGGACAAAGTCGCTTGTTTATCCGCCGGATCCTGCGCCTGTAAAGTGTCTTTATGTTCAGCGGGCAGATTTCGCCCCATTACAAAGGTACTAACATGACAACACGCGAAGCAGTTTTTCCCTTCGGACGCCAGGCGCTCTATGAGCGCAATCGGTATTCACCCGCCATCAAATCTAACGGCTTCCTGTTTGTTTCGGGACAGGTTGGTAGCCGGGAGGATGGTTCGCCTGAAGAGGATCTCAACGCGCAGGTCCGGCTGGCATTCGATAACCTTAACGCTGTTCTTACGGCTGCGGGCTGCACGTTCGCTGACGTGGTTGACGTTACCCTCTTTGTCGTCGATCCCGAGTCAAACCTCGACGCTATCTGGAGTATCCTGCCAGAATATTGGGGGGAAGCGCCTTATCCTACGTTGACCGGGATCGGCGTGACGTGGCTGTACGGATTCCAGTTTGAGATTAAGGTGATTGCCAGGCTGCCTACGGGCCATGATAAGACAGAGGAAAATTGATGAAAGCAGCGGTTTATGACGTAGAAGGCGCTCCCGGCGTTCTGCAGTATGTCGACGTCCCGGATCCGGTCGCCGGGCCTGACGACGTCCTGATTTCTGTCGAGGCTATCTCGATTGAAGGCGGAGATCTGATCAACCGGCGCTCAACTCCGCCGCCTTTTCCTTCATGGATCGTCGGCTACGCGGCCGCGGGCACGGTTGTTGCCGTCGGGGCGAAAGTCCGTAGCCGAAGGGTTGGGGACAGAGTGACTGCTTTTAGCATGCAGGGATCGCATGCGGAACGTTGGGCTGTGCCTGCCGAACGCACCTGGCTTATACCGGACGGGGTGGATGCAGCAGAGGCGGCGGTGGTACCGATCTCTTTTGGAACCGCACATCACTGCCTTTTCACGCGAGGGATGCTTCGGCGCGGAGAAACCGTCCTGATTCAGGCTGCAGCGGGGGGCGTGGGGCTCGCGGCCGTTCAGCTTGCCTCACAAGCAGGCGCAACGGTCATCGCCGCGGCAAGCGGAACGCAGCGAAGAAGCCGGTTGCTTGAATTGGGTGCCGATCACGTCGTGGATCGTGTAGAGAATAACGTCGTGGACAGTGTCCGAGAGTACACCCATGGCGCCGGCGTTGACCTCGTCATCGATCCAGTAGGGACGACGTTGCCTGACTCGCTTGCTGCACTCGCTCCGGAAGGGCGTCTCGTCTTCGTCGGTAATGCAGGTGGTGGCAGCCTGACTGTCGACCTGTGGCCGCCAATGCAGTCTAACCAGACGCTCATGGGGGTATTTATGGGGCCCCTTTTTGAAAGGCCCAGCGTTCGGACAGGTGTGGACGACATGTTGCAGGCTGTGGTAGCAGGGCGCATCACGGTTGTCATTGACCGCATTTTCCCCCTGGCTAACGCCGCCGGGGCCCATGAATACGCTGAGACAGCGAAACCGCTTGGCCGCATCGTTATGAAGCCTTGAGAGAGGGGGCCTCAACCTGGCCCCGACACAGCTCCTATCTGGAAACCGCCTCGCATTTCGTTTATTCGATTCGCCATAATCCTTTGAACCGCAAAAACAGTTTTCTATTATCTGCCTTCTTAGTTATGCACTTCGTTCCCACCTGCACTGCCCTTCGATGGATAACGGCTTTCTGCCCACTTAATTACGAAAAGGAAATCACCATGAATCTGATGAATAATTGCGCACCTCCCGCCATGAATGTTATATTAAAATATAATATTTGGAGGTGCGCTATGTATACAACTCGTCTTAAAAAGGTCGGTGGGTCCATCATGCTGGCGGTTCCTCCCGCCGTGCTGAAAACGCTGGAACTCTCGACGGACAGTGAAGTCGGCATGACCATTAATAATGGCTGCCTGATTATCGAACCCCAGAAACGGCCTCATTATTCGCTTGAGGAGCTGCTGGCGCAGTGCGATCCGCACGCTGAAATGAGCGAAGAGGATCGGGAATGGATTGATGCGCCTGCGGTGGGCAAGGAGATCCTGTAAATGGAAAGAGGGGAAATTTGGCTTGTTTCACTGGATCCGGTTGCTGGCCACGAGCAAAGTGGAAAACGTCCGGTACTCATCGTGTCGAAGGCATCGTTTAACAAGCTGACCCGGCTACCGGTGGTGGTACCCGTCACCAGCGGCGGAAACTTTGCACGTACAGCAGGTTTCACCGTTTCACTGGAAGGGGCGGGGACAAAAACAACGGGCGTTATTCGCTGCGACCAGCCCAGAACTATTGATATGGCTGCCCGGAACGGCATGCGGCTGGAACGCATACCTGACGTCGTCGTAAATGAGGTGCTTGCCAGGCTGGATGCGATTCTGAGTTAACTTCAGAGAAGCAGAAAAGCAAAAAGCCTGCTTTAAAAGCAGGCTTTTCAAATTTGGCTCCTCTGACTGGGATCGCCTTTGCCATTAACTGGCTGATTGGTAAGCTAAACCTAAAAGGTTGGGTTGTCAAGACCACAAGAATGACCACCTTTAAGCGGCTTACCTACAATAACATATCAGAAGCATCTACCTATTCCAGGCGGAGATATGATTAATGACGAATTCAATCATCTTCGATAGATTCGAGCCTGAGTTATAGCTTCCCTTAAACTCAGAGACGGTATTTTCAAAATAGGCCGCAACATCCATTTTCGTTTTACCGTTTTTCAAGCTGGTCTTATCCGTTGTTACATCGAAAAACGTACTAAGCACTGGTTCGGGTAAGTAGTTTTCTATTGTGTAACCCTGCGTAATCCATGTGGGTAGGTTTTGCCGGATTGCTTCTTTTGCCGTTTTAGCACTTAGTAAAATGGGATTCGCAGGCGTGGTCATATCATAATCATTATCACGGTCAGCGATAAAAATGCAGTTCTTGTTGATCATCAGCGCTTGAATGGTGTTAGCACTTTCCGCCGAGTAGTGTTTTAACATTGCGCCGCCATAGGGAATGAACGCATAGTGAACGTTCTCAATAGGGGTATCAAGGCCGTTTTCCTCACAATACAGTTTCAGCCAGTGCCGGATATAAATGCGATCGCTAACGCCCTCTACCCAGATTACTCCATTGGCTTGAAAAATCTCACTTGGCCGCATCCCCATAGCAGAAAGAAAAGCTGCGGACCGGGTGAAGTCTTTGACTCCATACCCATCAGCCTCGTACAGACTGACTGGAATGTTGTCCCAAATTCCATACTCAAGAAAAACGGTTGAGTGCGTGCTAATAAATAGCTGGAGGCATTTTTTGGCTGTGATTTCTTTTATTCTTTTAACCAGAATACGCTGAAGGTGGGGATGAATATGTACTTCTGGCTCTTCTATAACACAGATTGTGAGTGGGGCCTGCTGAGAAAGCCAGGTCAGAAGCCCGGCGAATGCTTTCCAGCCCGCAGGTATATCCTCGATGGTTATGATATTAGACTGAAGCTCATCATCGTGCAGCCAGACGCTGAGTGCATTCGGGCCGCTATCTGAAACAGAGAAGCAGTGTTCAAGGATATACTCTGAAAAGCTTTGCTGCCCGGGGGGACGTTTGTAGCGAAAGGCGGTCTCTTTTAATCCTGATGCAGCAGTGCCCGGAAGATAGCGTGCATCTTTATTGAGATACATAACGACTTTTTCCAGCGAGAGGCCGGTAATATTATGACCAGAGCGGTAAGCTACATTCTGCTGTAGCGCTTTCATGCATTGCGCATAACCAGAAGGAAATGGCTGTGATGAATGAGAGCTGATGATGTCCTCATGTATCAATTCCCCGGTAGAATGCTTCGCCATCACACCCACATGCGATTTACCGATACCCTGAGAAGTGAATAGGGCAACAAGAATGGTATTATTGTCAAACTCTAACCGAAAAAATCCTGTGGTATCACTTCGCATGTTCTCTCTGCCTAGAGAAACCAATTTGGCGGGATCAGAAATGGTACGTAGGATATCAAGAACCGTTGATTTACCACTTCCGTTGGGGCCTGAAATAATATTGATTTGAGCTGGCTGAAGGATATTCCCATCTGGCAGAGGGGTACGATGCGAGTTGGTGAAGGCTACTTTTCTGAGATTTGCGAATGATAAATAGGTCACCGGCATAGTATTCTTCCTTGAAGGGCAAGTAGTTAATGTGTATGAGGTTTATAATACCTCACTTGAAGTCCTACTGGTCTCTTCTGCTTGTTATGGGCCACGTCGTGTATCAAGAGTCGCGACATGATGGGCATCATGGCAATAATGATTAGCTTTTCAGCGCCTGGGATAGGCTATGTGGTCGTACCTCAACCGCAGATTTGATGCACATGCCAGAATGTGATGCAGTCCTAATAGAAAAACAGATACGCAGGAAATTATAACATGTTGAACAGACGAGTTAGGCAGATTCAGCCCCAAGAGGATAAGGAGAGCCAAACGAAGACGTTTGGTGATTATTCGGAATTTCCTAATATTGTACTGCTTGGCGATCCGGGCGCCGGGAAAACCCATCTTTTCAAACAGTTTGCAGCAAAGAACGGAGCGACCTATTTAAAGGTTCGTCAATTTATCAACGGCGTTCCGTTAGATGGATTTCAAACGCTATTCATCGACGCCTTGGATGAAAAAAGGAGTGGACACAACAGTGATGATGTGGTTGATGACATTGTTCGCAGTCTATTTTCCCTACGACCGCAAAAGGTCAGAATCTCCTGTCGCTCTCAGGACTGGTTGGGTGAGTCAGATCTCTCAGCATTTTTGCCCTATTTTGAGCGGACAGGGGGATATGTCGTTTTACATTTGCAGCAGTTATCAAGGGAAGAGCAGACAGCGATTCTGCATGCTCATGGCATAGAGCATCCCGAAAAGTTTTTGGAGGAAGCAGAAAAACACTCTGCCTATGAGTTTCTTCACAACCCACAGAATTTGCTTATGCTGGCCGAGGTCGTCAAAGAGGGAAACTGGCCTCAGACGAGGTCAGAACTTTTCCACTCAGCGACACAGCTTCTTTTAACTGAACATAGTAAAGAGCATACGCGGCAAAATTCGGGAATTTATACCAGCGACGAGTTAGAGCACCCTGCTGGGTCTATTTGTGCGTTGCGTATACTGAGTGATGTTTCCGGAATTTCTCTGCTTCCGAATGATATCCGACCAGAATATTGTAGCTATAGAACCATACCGTTTTTCTCACATGAAATAATAAGAGCGACGTTATCTCGACGCGTTTTTGCCGCTGGGGATGAACTCGAAACAGTTGATTACAGCCATAGGACAATTGCCGAGTATTTGGCAGCGAAATGGTTAGCGAGTATCGTTGAAAAGGGCTTACCCTTGGGTCGTTTGAGAAGCCTGCTGGGGTTTGAGGGCTATCCGTCTTCAGAATTAAGAGGATTACACGCATGGTTGGCGGTCTTTTTACCACAATACGCCAATGTCTTCATTCAAGCTGATCCTTATGGTGTACTGACTTATGGCGATGCAGCTTCGTTATCCACTGTAGATAAACAAAGTTTACTTGTGGCACTGTCCAAACTTTCGGAAAGCGATCCTTGGTTTAGAAATCACGGCTTTTCTTCTAATTTGAATGGCTTCGTGAGCGAGGAGATGGAAGCACATTTGCGCCTGATTATCCATGATCCAAAATCGCGATTTTCTTTGCGTATGCTTATTCTCGAATCTCTATCTGTTACAACCCCAATATTGTCATTGAATCAGGATTTAATTGATGTTGTTAGATCTGAACGTCATTCATATGCCGAAAAAGAAGAGGCGATAACGGCATTAATACACTCGGGCCTATCAGGTATTAAAGAAGTCGTCGGAATTTATCCTGAATTGAAAGAGATAAATCACGACAATATTCGATTGCGTAACCACATTATTCAGTTGCTTTATAAAGATTATTTTTCCGCGCTAGATGTAGCACAACTCCTGATTGACACTTTAAGTGTTACTGAGGAACGTTTACCGGTAGGGTCTCTATGGGGAATTATAGATATTGTTCCTGCCGTGGATATAATGACAATATTTGAACACCTCTATCAATATCAAAATGAAAATATAGATAACTGGTATTCATCACCAATAAATCGTCATGAAGTTTTGTATTATATTGAAAGTGGTCTGGTGATTATTCTTAATACGAAAGATCAGTATACTGCTGAGCAAATATGGATATGCCTGAGCGTTCATTACTGGTATAAAGAACATTATAGTCGTTTTGACAGTAAAACAGATCGGATTGTCCAGTTGCTAAAAGAACGTGAATGGCAGTATGAAGATATTATAGATGCCGCGGTAGCATCATTCAGTCGTTATAATACAAGGTTTCTTTTTTTACATGAATTCGATCAAAGTACATTTTGGGTCATTCCTCGTGAACTTTTACTGTCCCGATTTATTCATTATTTATCGAGTGATGAAAAGGTTCAGGATAAGATAAGATTTATTTACCGCTTAGCATTTCCTGTTCTTTGGAGCTGTGATGTACCTTCACAAAAGGTTTTTGATTTTCTTATTTCCTATGGCCTTTTTAACAACAAATTATCTTCAGTTTTAGAAGATGCGCTGATCTGTGAAATTGATGATTGGCAGGTAAAAAACAACGTCAACAGACTCGAAAGTGAGAAAGAGAAGAGGGATACAATTAACGCGGATAAATTGGACTTTGAGCTTCATAGAGAACAGATCGTTTCAGGAGTGCATACAGGGTGGCTTAAACATATAGCATATATATACTATGCACGATATACCGATGTAGATAAAAAACAATCTTACTCTGAGCGCCTTTCATCAGCGCTGGGTGATGAAAATGTGATGGATTCTATCTCTGGACTTATGGCGACACTGCAACGACAGGATCTTCCAACGCTTGATGATGTTAATGCCTTTATAATTGAAGGTCATTATTATAAATGGTGGTTTTCCATTCTGGCTGGTGCTGAAGAACTATGGAAGCGTAAGCCTGATATTACTCAATGGCATGAAGGGTTATTAAAAATATTGCTAGCACTGGAGCTTGGGCTAGGAAAGTATATTCAAAATGGTAAAAAAAATGATACTCATATATTTGAGTGGAAAAAACATGTCATAATATATAGAACGGATATTTTTATAGAAACATATCATTATATAATAGATGCCTGTTTTAAAAATAAGTTGCAATGCATTAGCGCACTAAATTATTTAATACGTGATAATTCCCTGTCGGATTCACATATAATCCCTTTATTCATGCATTTTGCTGAAAAATATCCTGATGATGTTAATCATACCGAAAGATTAGTTGAATGGCTGCTGGCACGTCCACAGATACATAGAGAGCTGCTGAAACTATCTCAACTTATGGTTAATCGACGGGGGGTGTTAAAGAAGGTTAACTATCATATTTGGTTAGTATGCTGTTATTTGCTAGAGCCCGAACAGGCTAATGATTTATTTATATCTGAAGCTAAATCAGATCCTGAGATCATTTGGCTTGTGCGTGAGTTAACGGGTAATGCCAGAAGACAGAGAGAAAATAATAGTCAAGAGCTTTCTTTAATTCAATTAGAAACTATCATTAAAGTTTCAGCAACACATTTTCCTAATGCTTATCATCCAGCAGATGGAAGCCATGGTTCAAGAAATAGCTGGGATTATGCAGAATTTATCAGAGCGTTGATTAATGAAATTTCTTCTATTTCTTCCTATACTGCCAGTGAAGTACTTGCGCGTTTATTATTGCTACCTGAATGTGAAAGCTATCGGGACCATCTTTTACATGCCCAAAGCAATCAGAGAATTCGATATAGAGAGTCACAGTTTCATCATGCTGACTGGAAGCTGGCTGTAAGTACATTAGTGAATGAAACGCCTGCCAACGTAATGGATCTTTACTCATTGCTGCTCGATCATATACGGGATATTTCAAACCGAATTGCTTATGAAAATACCGATATTTTCAAACAATTCTGGAATGAAGACAGTTATGGTCGTACCCTAACGCCTAAACCTGAAGAGAGTTGCCGTAATATTTTTCTGGATTTACTCCGTGCCCGGCTTAATCCATTAAAAATAAGCTGTGAACCAGAAGGACATATGGTTTCCGATAAAAGGGCGGATATCATTGTTTCACTACCCGGTATAAAAGTACCTATTGAGATCAAGCGTGATTATCATCGTGATGTCTGGACTGCACTTAACGGACAATTGGATAAGCTTTATACTAAAAACCCCGATGCTGCTGGTTACGGTATCTATCTGGTTTTTTGGTTTGGTTCTGCTCGACCGAATCCTCTGCCACGTTTGACGAAAAACATACCTCAACCTGAAAACGCCAGTGCAATGGAAAATATGCTTAATGAAACTGTGCTGGTTGAAAAAAGAGACCGCTTATCAGCGATAGTGATTGATGTTTCCGGTGAGGTCATACTTCCTGTTGAAGCGCCAAATTCTTCTATATAAGGAAAATTTATTTTGATAACAAAAGAGCTTGTCGATGAAAGCAATTTTATTCGCAAACTGGTTGATATCGGAAGATTTGACGAATCTTATCAACAATCAGTTGCGTTCCTGAACAAACTGGAAGGAATAACAATCAGGAGCGATAATTACTTTATAGTATTGGCGAATATTGCGGGTACTCTTGTTGACATCGGGCAGATGCAAAATAATAAAAGTGCATCAGAGCTTGGTTGCAACCTGATGGAAGATAACAAAGAAGCATTTATCTCAGTGCTGGGAGAGTGCCTTTACTATTATAATTATGGAAATGCGCTATCTAATCTGGTGAGCATTACTAACCCCAATGACCATACATTCAAATCGATAGAAGAATTGGTTTCTTTAAAAAATATCTACTGGCGTTCTTTTAAGCTATCTTCTGAGGAGTTGGAGGAATTTCAGGCTGAACTTTCCGTTAATTTGGCGAATTCGTTAAGAAGTCAATTTAGGCTCAGTGAGTCACTGAGATATTATGATCTTACTAATCTTAAGGGATTAGATATACCACAGGCTTGGGTCAATCGTTCGATGTCACTAATGGTACTCAATCTTATTTCATCTTCATTCTCAATCAAATTATTAAAAGAAGTAAGAGCAGGATATATTAAAGCCTCTGTATCAAAAAATATCCCACCACAATGGGAATCATTTTATTTAGGTCGCATAGCACAGACTAACGATAAGATCGCAGAATATGCAGTTGATGATGAAACGGATGAGCACGATGAAGCACTTACACAACAAGAGTTCGAAGCGTTAAGCCCATACCGACAGTTTTGTCTTAGAAATCATCTGACTTTATCAGAACATGGCCTGTATTGCCCATGTGTGGGAAGTGCTACAGATGACCTTGTTATTTCTTCGGGAGGGGGCGTAACAGGTGATTTTATCATTCCCATGGAGATGATATTAAATCGCCTTAAATCGGAGTTTTCACTCGGACGTCATCTTTATTTTGATTATCTTCATCCACAAAATACGGATTACATAAAGTACGAAAGTCATTTTCTGGAATTGTATAATGACGAAGTTTTAGGTATTGAAATTGAAAAGATCAGGACGGCATTTCGTCTTTGCTTTGGTATTCTCGATAAAATTGCGGTGGCCATATGTGAACTTTATAATCTTTACCCAACAACAAAAAAAGGTACACTTCAGAAGAATATCTATTTCCAGAGTTTCTGGCAGTTAGATGTTGATAACAGAAGACAATTATTTGAAAAGGTGAAATCACCAGGGCTTCTGGCTCTGTACAGTATTGCTACCGATTTGAATAAAGATAAGGGCGGGGAGTTGGCTTTCTATAAAAAATGGCGCAATGGTTTAGAGCATAAGTTTTTAGTTGTACACAAAAGTGATAAGCCTGAGGATATTTACGAATCTTATCAACTAATCGAAGATGTTCTTTTCATAAAAGAAAGTGATTTTATCCGCCATTTCGAACATTTGCTTCAGATAACGCGTTCAGCAATTTTTTCGTTTACTTTTATGGTGAGGCATGAGGGGATGAAAGAGAAGAAAGAGGGTATCCACTATATGACCAGAGAATTACATGCGAAAAAATATTCAGAAGATTGGGAGTAAAGTTACTATATGTGCCGCCTTCGTCGACAGTAACTATTGTGCATATTTATAACAATCTGCGATCTGTATTCCACCACTTCCTATTGCTGTTTTTGACCGAAAGCGGTATCTTTTACCCGTACCTGCAAATTCAGGTGCCGGGATTGGTCTCCCGAATATCATACCTGCGACATATGACGCGTTAGCGTCTTTTTTATGTCGCGCGTTCGGCTATACCTCTATGGTGGGCTGGGCGGGGGCACCGCAAGGTGCGCCGGTGTAGGTATGGCCGGTAAGACCAACTCCGTTCAGTCCACCACCCGGAAGATTGGTCTCTTCGGTGGTGGAATTTAAATTCACATACCGGAGGTTGCCTTATGGCTACTACCCCAATCCAGACACACCCGTTACTTTCCGTTCCCTTCAGCGCCGCCACGGATTTCACCGTACTTGCCGATCACTGCGAAACCTTCGCCGAAACCCTGATTGAAAGCAACGATCCCATACTGAAAATGGCGCTCTGCGGCAGACTCAACGCCTGTCTATCGCTGTTGCAGCCCACGTTGTTGGAGCCTGTTCCTCCCCATCTTATTGAAAGCCTGACCGTTGACACCCTCCCTGCAAATTCCCCCCGTTTCGAGCCTGAATGCACAGAGCTTTGCCGCTATTGCCTCGCCCTGACGCAGATGCTGTCATGGCAAGGCTTTTACTCTGAAATGGAGAAACACCTTAGCGGCCTGCTGTATGAACTGATCAACTATTTCGCTGCGGAAATGAAAGCCCCGCGCTGGCTCCGCACTGCCGACGGCGTGAAGTTTATCGACGAGGTGGCCGCATGATGCTCCAGGACTGGCATCCTGCCGACATTATCGCCGGACTGAAAAAACGTGGCACTTCTCTGTCAGCACTTTCACGTCAGGCAGGACTGGCGTCTTCCACGCTGGCTAATGCGCTTACCCGCCGCTGGCCCAAAGGTGAAAGGTTAATTGCTGAAGCGTTAGGCATCGCGCCTGAGCAAATCTGGCCTTCGCGCTATCGCAAATCAGAATATCGATAAGGCAAACAGCTCCTCCCGATCTTCTGCCTGCCTTTGCAGGCGGGAGATCGAGAAAACGCCAGTGACGTGCGACAACTCAGCATTTTATCAAATCAACGGGAAATGTTTTTCAGACAAAAACAGTTTCCTCTTTTTGCGCCAGTTACATTCGTATAATTTTCCTCACGCAACGAATGGCCCTCCGGGCTGCCCTTACGCTTCACGACCTGCAAGAAGCGGCCTGATTTCAGGCTGGTCGTCCCGTTACCGACAATACCTTTGAAAATGTCGGGCTGCGTTGCAGCTAAGGTCACTCTTCACACTGCGTCAATGCCTGAACCGGTTTTTCGGTACAGGTCGTAAAAAGGTGATTGCCATGCATGTTATTCACCGAAAAAACCGAATGCGTCTTCAGCTTTGCAGTAATGACGCATGAATCCCTCGTTCCATCGCTTCATTATTACCCTTATAGCTTTACATCTATATAGCATTTAACCTATATTAATTTGGAGGTCCCGTGTGGACGATTAAAACAACGGATACGTTTGATCGCTGGTTTGCCTCGCTCAACGATACCTACAGGGTCAGCGTGCTTGCAGCGCTGCTGGTCCTGCGGGAAAAGGGGCCGAGTTTGTCCAGACCTTATGCCGATACGGTCAGAGGTTCCCGTTACAGCAACATGAAGGAGTTGCGTATTCAGAGTCGGGGCGATCCGATAAGGGCGTTTTTCGCTTTTGATCCGACCCGTACTGGCATTGTGCTTTGTGCTGGAAATAAGGTTGGCAATGAAAAACGTTTTTACGATGAGATGCTCCCGGTCGCAGACCGGGAATTCACGAACTGGCTGAACACATTAAAAGAGAAGGAGTAACGCGATGGGCAGAACGCTGGAACAGCTTATTGCGGATGAAAAACCTGAAGTTGTGGCCGAAGCTCAGGCGATGGCGACGGATATCCTGCTCAACATTCACCTTGCCGAACTGCGTGAGAAAGTACAGAAAACGCAGGTAGAAATGGCTCAGGCGCTGGGTATCAGACAGCCTACCGTTGCAGGCATGGAAAAACCGGGCCGCGACCTGAAACTTTCCACACTTAAACGTTATGTTGAAGCAACCGGTGGCAAGCTACGCCTTGATGTTGAACTGCCGGATGGTTCTCACTACGGATTTGTACTGTAAACACTGACGCTCCCTAACTGGAGCGTCAGTCCCCCTGCGGCCTGCAAAGACGTCCGGCTTTGCTGCCGCGTGACCGTAAAACTGCACCAGCCTGCGATTTTAAAAATACTGCACCAGTCCAGTGCGTCACTTTAACCGCGCAGAGCGGGAAAGTGACGCACGCGGCCTTTTCGACCTGCACCAGAAAACTCAACTGCGCCAGCTCACGGCTGGATCCTGACACCGCCTTTTCAGGCCATTTGACCAATAAGGAGAGCATGAACCGATACCGGACGGGGATCAGGACGATCCGGGGGATGACCCGCTAAGGCGGGCGGCTGCTCAGAGAGCACAACCGAAGCCCCACCACACCTCAACGGCGACCGCCCCGGCGCTCAGGTATCGTTCGCAGCCCCGACAATAAAACAGGGGCTATCGGCCTACGCGCCGGGGAAAGCTGTATCAGTGTTGGGTTTCTGGGATGAGTTTGCGGCAATCATGAAAAGGGGAAAATATGGGAATACTGGAGCAGGAAATGAAGCGTCTTGCACAGCAGGCTGGCGGCAGCCATAAAACCGTTCACGACCGCATTAAGCTGGCGCAGCGGTTTTGTGAGCGTCTGGTGCTGGCGCAGAATGTGCAGATCCGCCGGGTGGAGCAGCTTAAGGCGCGGCATATTGAAGGCTATGTCCGTGAACGGCTGGCGCAGGGCATCATAAAGCGTTCCCTGCAAAACGAGATGGCGGCGGTGCGCTGCATTCTGAAACAGGCCGGGCGTGACAGGCTGGCGCAGAGTGAGCGGCTGAACAACCGTTCTCTGGGATTGTCCGGCGCATCCCGTAACGGTACGAAGCTGGCTATCACGCCGGAGCACTATCGTGACGTGCTGGAGACGGCCCGCGTAAAAGATCCGGGGCTGGCGGCAGCACTGGAACTCTCAAGGCTGATGGGATTACGTTCGCAGGAGGCGGTGCAGAGCGTACAGTCTCTGAAAACGTGGCGGCAGGCGCTGGAGCGTGGCGATACCCGGTTAACCGTAGTTTTCGGCACCAAAGGCGGACGGCCTCGCGAGACGATTATTCTTGATGCTGGCGCAATCAAAAAAGCGCTGGATAATGCGCTGGCTGTGGCAGAAGATCGCCACGGCAGGCTGATAGATAAGCCGGATCTGAAAACCGCCATGAAATACTGGCACAGTCAGGCGTTACGTCTCGGGTTAACGGGCGCATACTCTCCGCACTCGTTGCGCTATGCGTGGGCGCAGGATGCGATCCGTCATTATCTGGCGCAGGGATTCAGTGAAAAAGAAGCGCTGGCGATGACGGCGATGGATTTGGGGCATGGCGATGGGCGCGGACGGTACGTGGCGCAGGTGTACGGGCGAAAGGATGATGCCGATTGATAGCGTCAGACTTGCAATATGGTGTTATTCATCGGTTTTCACCCCAAATTATTTGTCCCCAAATAATTTGGGGTAGTTTCCTATTAATCTCGGGGTATTAATCGGTTTTCATACAAAAAATTTTGGGGGCAAAATTTTTTGTATGCTTTCCTCTTAATAACAATCCTTCTGAACGGTATGGCCTATTAATATGCTTCTGGTGCAGCATTACGGTATTTTTGCTGGTGATTGTGCCAGCAAAAGGAAAAGGGCCTGATAAAGGTAAAGGGCGACTAAGAGTAACAGCGCCAGACCGTAAAAGGCCAAAGGGCTTAAAAGGCTAAAGCTGGCGCAGATCGATATTTACGGAGATATCTGGTGCAGTCCTGCCGTATACAGGCGACGACAGGCTGGTGCAGATAAACCGTGACATTGAACTGGTGCAGTTATGACGTATCGGCAAATCAGTCTCTGGCGCTAATTGTCTGGCAGCTTTCGCCTGAAATTATTCACTGTGAATAATGTCCATTTTTTGCCTATTGATTCATAATATATTGATAGGTTTTCGTACAAAATTATTCTACGTCGAATAATTTTGTACGCTTTCCGATTAATAACCCAAAAATTGAAGATAAATCCTTTCAATGCAAAAAGCAGATCCGAATTCAATCAGGATCTGCTTTTTCATTTTTAACACATTATACTGCTACTGGCTCAGGCTGCCTTATGCCGCCGCGCATAAATATACGGGGCAACGTATCCTTCACGGCTCACGTCCAAGTAATCCGACCACCATTGCATCATAGCTTTACGGGCGTCGAGATGTTCAGCCCGGTGGATATATGCCGCACGCACGCTGTTGCGCTCCTGATGGCTCATCTGCCGTTCCACTGCATCCCGCGACCAGAGTTCAGATTCAACCAGTGTGCTACAGGCCATTGCTCGGAAGCCATGTCCGCAGACATCGGTTTTGGTATCATAGCCCATCAGACGTAACGCCCGGTTGATGGTGTTTTCACTCATCGGCTTATACGGGTTATGGTCGCCGGGAAACACCAGATCCAGATGACCGGAGATTTCCTTTATCTGCTTTAGAATGGCGATCGCCTGATGAGATAGCGGGACAATATGCGGGGTACGCATTTTCGCGCCACGACCAGAGAAACGGATTTTCTCAATCGTTTCCCGTGTGGCGGGGATGGTCCAGATTTTGTTTCTGAAATCAATCTCGCTCCAGCGGGCGAAGCGCAATTCACTGGAGCGAATAAACAGATGGAGTGTCAGCACCACCGCCAGCCTTGTAAGCTGCCGTCCCTGCTGATAATCGCCAATGCGTTCAAACAATTCGGGCAACCGCTCCAGCGGCAGGGCGGGATAGTGATTTTTAACCGGCGGTGTTGTGACGCCTTCCAGATGCTGCGCCGGGTTGCTTTCGGTCAGTCCCTGCTGAACGGCGTAACGCATGATGTTGCAGAGTTGCTGCCGGGTACGAGACGCGACTTCCAGAAAGCCTTTATCCTCAATAACTCTCAGCAGCGCCGTGAAATGCTGCGTTTTTAGCGTGGTGACGGGCAGATGACCGATTGCCGGAAAGATATGATTTTTCATGCTGGCAAGGATGCGCTCTGCATAGTCAGCCGACCACTTTTTATTGGTTTTGTGCCATGCCACCGCAACGGCCTCAAAGCATTTTTCCGGTGACGCGGCGGCTTTTTCAGTCATGCGTTGTTGCGCGGGATTGATATTCTGCGCCAGCAGTTTACGTATGCCGTCGCGCTGCTGACGGGCGTCGGAAAGCGAGACCTGCGGATATGCGCCTAAGGCAATTCGGGATTCTTTTCGGTTGAAGCGATATTTGAGATACCAGAGGCGTGAACCGCCCGGATTGACAAGCAGATACAGACCCTGAGAATCGGTCAGTTTAAAGGGTTTATCAGAAGGCTTGATACTACGGATTTTCGCGTCGGACAGGGACATATGGTGGTCACTCCATTATCGAACTGAAATGACCCCAAATCAGACCACCAATTTCGCCGGATGCACAGGGAAAACCAGATACGCATCGGGAAAGATTTTCATGCTAACTTATTGAAACCTAATTGAATAGGGACTTATAAGCACGCCTAAAAACAGGGATTTGGCTCCTCTGACTGGACTCGAACCAGTGACATACGGATTAACAGTCCGCCGTTCTACCGACTGAACTACAGAGGAATCGTGTGAACGGGGCGAATATTATCGACCTGCGTTCACCTTGTCAAAGGGGGAAATTAAACTTTTCGTTCGTTTGCCGACAATTTCAGCAAATCGCTGATTTTATGGCAAATTTGCGTTGAAATTACACAGCAAAAAGCGCCGCCCGCAGGCGGCGCGCAGGATCAGAACAGTACGGAGTAGTTCAGACCAAAGGTACGTCCACGGCCTTTATAGGTATACAGGCCCGGTGCACCGTAGGTTGGGCTATACAGCCCCGGCGCGCGCTGGCCCCAGGCGGTGGTGTAGTCTTTGTCCAGCAGGTTTTCCACGCTGAAGCTGACCTTACCCACCGGCAGGGCGTAGCTGCCCAGGAAGTCGACCGTGTTATAGCCATCGATCTTCTTGCCGTCGGAGTCTGACACGTCAAAGGTCTGCGTGCTCTGCACGCGCAGGGTCCAGTCGCCCGGCGCCCAGTTGACCCATGCGCTGGCTTTCGACGGGCTGGCGCTGTCGACCGTCAGCTTCTCCCATTTCCCGTTTTCGCGGGTTTCAGACTTGATTGCGTTGAAGTTCGCACCGGTGCTCCAGTCGCTGTCGGTGAAGAAATAGTCCACCTGACCTTCCACCCCGTAGATACGACGCTTGTCGTCTTCCAGGTTGATGGTCATATCCGTCTTGTTAATGGTGATGGTTTTATCCGAGAGCGAGTAATACGCCGCGACCTGCGTGCGCAGGTTATCGCCGGTGTAGCGCCAGCCCAGCTCATAAGCGTTGACCTTGATGCCGTCCAGCGTCGAGTCGTTCACGTTGACGCTGTTCAGCAGGCGGTAGTGACCGTTGCTGAGCTGATAGGTGCCCGAGCCGTAGTACTTCGCCAGGTCCGGAATTTCGAAGCCCTGGGAGAAGTTAAACCACACCTGCTGCTGTTCGGTCAGGCGCCCGAGGATCCCGGCGTTAAACAGGAAGTTGTTGTAATCGGTTTTCCCGCCCGGCACCGCGTCTGCGGAGGTGGCTTTCCCGGTGGCGATGGCCTGCTGCTGGGTGTAACCGACAAAGTCGTCCACCTTGTTTTCGGTGTACTGATAACGCACGCCGCCGCTCAGGGTGATGGCGTCAATGTCGTAGCTGGCCTGCAGGAACGGGGCGAGGTTGGTGATGCTGTAGCCCGGGTAACGGCCCACGTTGTAGGCGTTATCCAGCTCCATGCCGCCGCTCGCCGCGGCCTTGCTCAGGTTGAAGAACTGCTGGTTGGCATCAAAGGTTTCGTGGTCGGCATCCACACCCCAGGTCAGCGTTAAATCGTCCACCGGCTTGCTGTTCAGCGTCAGCTTGCCGCCGTAAAAATCGGTTTTCTGCTGGGACGCGCCGATGCTGCTCACCACGCCTTTGGTCAGGGTAGGGAACGGATAATAGGTCAGGCTCTCGTCGCGATAGTAAATCTGTGCGACCAGATCCTGGCCCCAGAAGTCGGTATTGGAGTACTGCAGGTTAATCAGATGGCGCTCTGTACCCGGTACGCGGTCAGAATCAAGATTACCTTTGTTGTAGGCGGTCGCATCCCCCGTTACCGCCGAGAAGTTCTTCCCGAGATACAGCCCATGCTTGCCGTCGGACTCGCTCTTGTAGTACTGCGTCGTCAGCTGCAGCTGCTGACGATCGTCGATGTTGATGGTGCCCGTGCCCATCACATCAATACGGTCGGAATACTGGAGGCCGGTCTGGGTGTTATCGATAATCACCTCGTCGCCGTTGCCGTCATACCAGCCGCCGTAGCGCTGATACGACACCGACAGACGACCGGAGGCCTTGTCATTGCCGCCGCTTACGGCTGCCGACACGTTCTCATCGTGATCGTTGTGGCTGTTAAATCCGCTCTTTGTCCCTGTCTGGAACTCAACTTCGGTTTCCGGCTGGCCTTTTTTGGTGACGATGTTCACCAGGCCGCCGGTGCTGCCGCCGCCGTAGAGTGAGGTGGCGCCGGAGATGACTTCGATACGGTCAATGTTGAACGGATCGATAGAGTCCAGCTGGCGGCTGTCGCTGCGGGACGAGTTCAGGCGAACGCCGTCCACCATCACCATCATGGAGCGGCCGCGCAGGTTCATGCCGTAGTTGGTACGCCCCTGGCTGCTGACGTCCATGCCCGGGATCAGCTGCGCCAGCACTTCTTTAATCTCTTTTCCGCCCTGAACCTGCTGCTCAATTTCAGCCCGCTCAATGACCCAGGTGGTCTGCGCCATCTCCGCCACGCTGCGGTGCGCGCGGCTGGCGGAGACAACGATATTTTCTTCCTTTTGTTCTTCCGCCCACGCAGAGGTAGAAAGCATTGCAAGCAAGCAAGGATTTAAAACCCAAAGATGAGAACGTTTCATTGTTATGTTGATCCTGATTGTGTGTGTCAGTACTCGGTGGTTTTTGCTAACGATTTAAAAACCGGGTTGCTGTCCGGGCTGGCGGTGGTGCGCCAGTGGATAACGCCGGGGGTGGTGGCCAGCTCAAACGGCTCGTCGGCATGCGCGCGATTCAAGATCCGCGCCGCGCGCCAGGCCATCAGGCTGAGCTGGGGTTCGGCAATGCCGAGACGGTGCATCCCGGCATTAACGGCGAACAGGCGGTTGCTCTGCGGGCCGTCCCATTCGAGAGTGAAATCGTTGTTGATGCAGAAGGCTTCGTCCGTATCCAGATGCAGGCGGTGAGACAGCGGCGCGAGGAACGCGGGCTGAACGGCGCGGTAGCCGGTGGCGAAGATCGTCACGTCGCTCTCCAGTTGCTCGCGGCCGCCGTCGAGGTGATGCTGAATGCTCAGACGATGTCCGTTTTCCTGGCGCGTCAGGGACGTCACCGAGCGGGACGGCAGGAGATGCGCCCAGGGTTTTTCACGCAGCACTTCGAAGCGGTGGTACATGGCGCGGTAAATCGCCAGCAGAGACTCGGTGGTGATACCGTCGGACGTCATCTTCTGCTCGTGCAGCATCTGACGACGGGCCTCTTCACCCAGCGTGGAGAAGCTGTCCACGTACTCCGGCGTGAAATACTCGTTGGCAAAGGCGGCTTCATCCAGCGCGTTGTAGTTATTGCGGCGCGATACCCAGTTCAGGCTCAGCGGCTGGCCCCATTCGCCGCGGAAGATATTCAAAAACAGGTCGGCCCCGCTCTGGCCGCCGCCGACGACGGTGACGCGCTTGCCCGCAAGATCCGGCGTGCGCAGCATCATCTCGCTAGCGTGGAAGCAGGTATCGTCCTGAACGGTGACGCAGTCAGGCAGGTTGATCTGTTTGCCAATCCCCACGCAGACGTGGCGCGCCAGGAAGCGGTCGCGCTGGGTCACCACTTCAAACAGGCCGCTTTTCTCATCAAAGCTCACCTGCTGCACCTGCTGGCTGAAGGCGAGGTTGGTGAGGTTTTCCGCCGCCCAGCACAGGTAGTCCGCAAACTCCTCGCGGGAGACGGTGCGCTGCTCGGTGGTCAGGAAGCGGTAGAACTTTTTGCGCTGCACCAGGTAGTTCAGGAAGCTGTGGCGGTTGGTCGGCTCCACGGCGCTGACCAGGTCTTTCAGGAAACTGGTCTGCATGTGGCAGTCCGGCACCATCATTCCCGGGTGCCAGGAAAAGTGCGGCTTGCGCTCAAGGAACAGCGAGCTAAAGCCGTCCAGCCCTTCGGCCAGAGCGGCGATGCTGAGGTTAAACGGGCCAATACCAATGCCGATGAAATCATAGGTTTTCATTGCGCTGACTCCCGGGAGGCGAGAAAAAGAGGGTTATCGAGGTCGGTAACGTAGTTCGGCAGCATGCGGCTGCCGCCGTCGTGTTCGGAGAAGGTCAGTTTGACCGGGTTGAGGATCACGCGAATAATTTGCGGCTTGAACAGGTCGAACGTCGCGAAGCGCTCCGCAAGCTCCGGGTGCGCGGCCATATAGCGATGTAAAACCTGCGCCAGGATCTGGTAGAAACGGGGTTCGCTCACGCCGCATTGCAGGGTGAGGCGCGAGATAAAGCGCAGCACCGTCACAAAGTTGCCGGTTTGCAGGTCGTGAATGATGTAATCCGCGCTGAGGCGCGCCGTGACGGCCTTCACCTGCTCCGGCAGGCTCTGCGCCTGCGGGAAATCCTCATCCACCAGGCGCATATCGCCCTGGAAATCCTTCAGCAGGATGCGCTGCGGGACGTAATCCTTCATCACCAGCGTTACGTTCTGGCCGTGGGCAATCAGCGCCATGCCGTAGCGGCAGAGCAGGTGGTAGAACGGGATCACCGTTGCCTCAAACAGCTTTTCCAGCCACGCGTCGGCGCTTAGCCCCGAGCGTTTAATCCACGCGTCGATCAGCGGGCGCCCGGCGTTATCGGTTTCCATCAGCGCCGCCATCAGCACCGCCTGTTCACCGTCTTCTAAATAACAGGATGGGTTCTCGCGCCAGATCACCCCCAGCATCTCCTGATAGCGGTAGGGCGCTTTCGGCAACGCGGCGTAACCCGGATGCGACAGATAGCCGGCGGCGGGTTCGCCAAGCACCTGAGCGCCAGAGCGGGCAAGCGTAGCGTCGGTGGCAAACTGCTGCTGTAGCCAGCGCGAGGCCAGCGGCCCGGCGGCAATGTACTTGCCCGGAATGCCGCGATAGCAGGAAGTGTTATAGATAGTCAGCGGAAGCTTGATGTCGTAAGGCGCGCGACGGCTGGCGTTGGTGAGCGTGCGCAGAGACTGCTGCGCCAGATACTCATCGCCAAACTCGCCCAGCTCAACCATCTCTCCGCGCGCCAGCTGCGCCAGGAAATGAATGGCAATTTTCTGCTGCCACTGCCACGGGTGCAGCGGCACCGGCAGCCAGCCGTCGTCAAGACCCAGCGCCTGCCAGCGGGCGTCAAAGCGGACGCGCTCGGTGTTGTCCATGGCGCTTGCCAGCAGCGCGTTGATATCGCAATCGACGTCGCTGCTCCAGACCAGATGATCCCTCTGAACGGCAACCCAGTGCAGACGAAAACGTCCGCGATACTCCGGCGCGTACTGACGCAGCGCGTCCAGCCCCCAGCCGCGGCGGCCTTTGTTGAAAATAAACTTCGGGTGACCGCTCATCAGACACTGTAATTCATCCGGGTCGAGGTGGATCAGCGCGTCCGCGTCCAGCGCTTCACGCGCCTGCAGCAGCTGCATGTCGCCGCGCAGCGTGGCGTAGAGATCTTCCATGTGCTCTGCCGTTTGCGCGTCGCTCATCTCCAGCACCGTCGCCAGCTGCAGCAGCGCGCTTTCCGCTTCGACGGCTTCTCCGCTGGCGGCGATCAGGCTATTCGGGTCGATATGCAGCCAGCCCCAGATCCCGCGCGTGGCGCGAAACTGCCAGGACTCGTTGCCCATAGTGATGCGCCAGCCGTCCGACGAAACCGGCTCAGCGCGCAGGGTGCGTTCGTATTCCAGCTCGGCGAGGATCTTCGCCACCATCTCGCGGTTCACTTTCTGCCAGAGCGCGTTCACAGTTCCACCTCGCTGAAGAAGCGGTGACGCTGGCTCATGATGAGGCGCGAGCGCTTGTGCGGGAAGTCGAACTCTTTCGTCGTCTCAAAACCGGCGGAGGCCAGATGGCGGAACAGGCGCTGGTTGTCGAAGCGCGGCTCGGCGACGATGCGCGCGGTGCGCGGTTCATCGAGATACAGATAGTGGCTCAGGCCGCGCAGCCAGCTGCGGATGTACTGCTCGCCGCGCCAGTTCTCTTCGCCCACCAGCATGTGCAGGCCACGGTCAAACGGCTGCCAGCGGTAGTGGCGGCCAATGCGGTCTTCCGCCGCCCAGTAGAGCTCAAAATAGCCGAACGGCTGGTCGTCGAAGCAGCCGATAACCGGGTAGCAGTACGTCGAGTCAAGCTGGCGGCGCAGGTAGCTTTCCTGTTCGGCCTGCGGGCCCGCCATCTCCCAGAAGGCGTTCACGCGCGGGTTGTTCATCCATTGGGTAAAGCGCTCGCCGTCCAGCGCCACGTCGGCCACGCGGAAGCTGAGTGTGCGCTTAATTTGCGGATCGTAACGACGGTACACTTCGCCCTGCGGGCGGTGAGGACGCAGCGGGAAATACAGCTGACGGCTCTCATCAAACTGCATCCCGCCGCTGGCCCGTGATTGTTCCCCTTTCAGCCACAGCGGCAGCTGCCAGAAGGTTTCGCGTGCCAGATAGTCCCCGTGGGCCAGGCTAAATAGCGCCTGCGCCTGGGGTTCATCCTGCCAGGTCGCCCAGGGCAGGGTAATGCCGGTCAGCGCGGGTGCGGCAACAAACAGCTGATCCAGGGCTTCGACCAGCCAGCCGTCCGGGATCCCATTCAGACGCTCCAGCACCGCGCTGCCGTCGAGACCCAACGTCAGCGGCAGCGCGCGATCCGTTGCGGTGCAGCGAAAGCCATAGCCGGAATGGACGATATTCGCGATTGCCATTACGCCTTCTCCTTGTAAAACGGGTTGCTAAAGTCGAAATAGATCACCGCCGGATCGGCGATGGTGTTTTCATTGCGATCGTGCAGGTAGCAGAAGAAGTTGCCTTTGCAGTTCCAGGTCGGGCTGTCGAGCACGTAGTCGAGGCAGCGGGTCTGCTTTGCCGTGCGGCGCAGTTCGGCCAGTGCGTCGCGCACGCGAGACATCAGGCTCTCCTCGCTGTCGAAACCGGCGGCGGCGAGGGCGGCGGTGACGGCAAGGGTAGAGTTCAGCAGCAGGTAATAAGGGAAGTAGCGCAGCAGCTGGCTCTCACCGAAGCGGTTTTCCACCTCCGTTTCGCCCGCCTCTTTCAGCCACGCATCGGCTCCTTCGGTCCACGCGCTGCCCTGGCAGTCGCGGTAGATCAGCCCGACGGGGAAATCCTGCTGCATCTCAACGAGGATATTTTGCTGGTGCGCCAGCAGGACCAGACCGTAGTCCGCCTCGGCGCTGAACAGCGGAAGTAATACGCGGTCGCAATAGGCGTCGAGCCAGCAGCGGGCGGCCTGGGCGAGCGGTAATTCCAGACGCTCGCTCAGACGGCGCACCGCGGAGGCCAGCAGGCTATCACCGCCGTCCGGCGCGGCCTGGGTCAGGCTCACCAGCACGTTGGTTTGTGTTTCGGGGGTATCGAACAGCAGGTTGACGCGCAGGGCCATCAGGCTCTCTTCCTGAACGATGCCGTTTTCGTCACGCAGCCCCGCCCAGCCGTCTTCCTGCATTACGCGCATGGTCGGGTAGCGTGACTGTAATTCTTTCCAACGTTCTGTTTTCGCCAGGCGCGCCAGGCGCATTCCGCGCTTAACCTCTTTGACCGACAGCGTGCGCACGGAGTTGGTCAGGCGCACGCTGAGGGAGAACTTAATCATGTCGCCGTTGGTTTCGCTGTACAGCGAGCGGGACGAGCTGGTGGGCAGCCACTGCGCGCCCGCTTCACCCAGGTCCTGCAATGAACCGTTTTTCGCCAGGCGCTGGCACCAGTCCTGCTCCAGCAGATAGTCGGCCTGCCACGGATGCATCGGCAGCAGCCAGCGGGTGTCGGTGAAGTGGCCGAGCAGCTCAGGCGCGCTCTGGGCCGCGAAGCGCAGCAGACGCTCGCGCAGGGAGACGTTCAGGCTGTCGCCAGCAACGAGCGTGCTCTCAACGGCAAACCAGCGCAGCGGGAAGCGGGAGGCAAAATCGGGCAGATAGCGACGCGCCTCGGTTTCGTTGAACGGCTCGTGCGACTTCGGTGCTGGGTGGAACGCGTGGCCGACCAGCAGCGCCTGTTCCGCCTCGGCAAACGTCAGCGGCTTATCGCGCAGGTTTGCCCAGCCGTGGCGCAGATCGATCGCCTGCCAGGTGTGCGCATGGCTTTCGAGAACGCGCTGCTTAAAACGCGCCAGCGTATCGGCATCCAGCGAGCCTTTTACTGACGGTTTTTCAAGAATTAAATCAACCAGTTGATCAAATGTGACGGCGTCACCGTCATCACTGTTGCTTTGAATAAGCGTTGCCGGGAAACGGTACTGATGATGCTGGGTGGGAGAGAAATAGCGTACCGGAACCCGAAGAGCCTGGGTTTGTGACAGCGGGATATGAATGTCCGGTAACGCATCCGCAGCGGTAGCGGGGAGATAGCGCCAGTCCTTCGTTTCGCGCAACAGGGCGTTTAAAAAACACTGGGCTGCAACGTCTGTACCGGCAGAGCGGGGCAGAGCACGCATAGATGTACCTCATTCCATGATTGATAATAATTCTCGTTATGATATTCATTCTGTTTACAGTCGCAACCATTTTTGCAATATTTGTTTTCATAAACTTCATGATTTCCACACATTTATTGACACTATGTTCACATTCTCATGCGCACAGACTCAGAAATATTGACCGAAAACGTCACCTCTAAAGCCAACTGGCCCCTGGCGCTCTGTGCGGGTTTATTAGGTATCGGGCAAAACGGCCTGCTGGTGATGCTCCCGCAGCTGGTGACCCTGACCGGGCTGTCGCTCTCGGTCTGGGCCGGGCTGCTGATGTTCGGATCCATGCTCTTTTTACCGGCATCGCCCTGGTGGGGACGCCAGAGCGAGCGGCGGGGGTGTAAGGCCGTGATGGTGGCCTCGCTGAGCGGCTATCTGGCCAGTTTCGTCGTCATGGCGCTGGTGGTCTGGGCGATGGCGGCCGGAAGGCTGGATACTTACTGGGGACTGGCGGGGCTGATCCTCTCGCGTCTGCTCTACGGACTGACGGTCTCGGGGCTGGTGCCTGCGGCCCAGACGTGGGCTATTCAGCGTGCGGGGCTGGAGAAGAGAATGGCGGCGCTGGCGACGATAAGCTCCGGCCTCAGCCTCGGACGTCTGCTCGGCCCGCCGCTGGCGGCGCTGATGCTCAGCGTCAATCCGGTGGCGCCACTCTGGCTGATGGCGATCGCGCCGTTAATCGCCCTGCTGCTGGTGCTTCGCGAAGTCGCGGACCCGCCGCTGCCGCCTGTGGCGCACCAGGCGACCCGCCTGCAGGCCTCCATGCTGCCGTTCCTGCTGCTGGCGCTGCTGCTGGCGGCGCTGGTCAGCCTGATGCAGCTTGGGCTGTCACCGCATCTTAGCCCCCTGCTGGAGGGCAATGCCCGGGACATCAGCCATCACGTTGCGCTTCTGCTGAGCCTGGCCGCGCTGGCCACGCTTGCGGCGCAGTTTCTGGTGGTCCGCCCGCAGCATTTCTCCCCGGTGACGTTACTCTGCATCGCGGCGGTGTTAATGGTGGCAGGGCTTGGGCTGATGACCGTCGCGGGTTTAACGCTGTTCTACGTGGGGATTGTTATCACTTCACTCGGGGCGGCGATGGCCACGCCGGGCTACCAGCTGCTGCTGAACGACAGGCTGACCACCGGAAAAGGGGCGGGCGTCATCGCCACCAGCCACACGTTAGGCTACGGCGTCAGCGCGCTGCTGGTGCCCGTGGTGACGCGTTTTTACGGCGAGCAGTCTTTAACGGTGGCCGCATGGGGAATGGCATTGCTGTTTTTAGCGTTGAGCATAGGGGTACGGTCAACCGAGCGTACCCCTGCTGAAAAACCTTAGTGGATCTGGCGGGAGGAATGGCCGCCAGACTCCTCATTTTGCCGCAGACGCTGCAGGGGATCCTGCTGATAAAACTGGCAGAAGCGCTGCCACAGCGCCGGGAAACGGGGCGCGAAGAGCTCGGGGGCGCTGAAGAAATACTCCGAGAGCACCGCAAAGCACTCGGCCGGGTCGGTTGCCGCATAGGCGTCAATGCTGGCCGCGCTTTCGCCGACCAGGTCTATCTCATCCTGGATGTTATCCATCGCCGCGTGCAGATCGTGCTCCCAGCCCGCCACCTCGCGAAGCGGGATCAGCGGTACTCCGCTGGCGCGATCGCCGTTGCGGGTATCCAGCTTGTGCGCCACTTCATGAATAATCAGATTAAAACCGGACGCATCGAACGAGTCCTGAATGTCGAGCCAGTTCAGGATGATCGGCCCCTGCTGCCAGCTTTGTCCGGACTGCACCACGCGCTGGTTGTGCACCAGCCCGATATCGTCCTGCCATTCGTCATCCACCACGAACGGCGCGGGATAGATAAGCACTTCGTGGAAACCGTCCAGCCACTCAATGCCGAGCTCAAGCACCGGCAGACAGAATAGTAGGGCGATGCGCGCGTTTTTCAGGGGATCGAGTTCGAAACCCTGCAGTGGAACCAGGCGTTTTTGCTGTAAAAAACGATCCGCCAGCTGAACCAGTTTCGCTTGTTCATCCGGCTTAAGATTTGCCAGAACAGGGATCGTCAGCGCGTCATCCCATGGCAGCGCCATATCCCGGCCAGCCTCATTCGTTTTCCAGGGCCACTTTATCATCGCTTTGCTCGCAAACTCGTCACATGAACAAAAATGGGAAAGTCAGGTTCGGTTAAGATGCCAGAAAATCGCTCGCTGCGACAATTCCAGCCTGAATAAACTATCATTCGTACGTAGCGGTGGGTAGCGGTTTGCGGGTATCACCTTCATTTTGTGAAGTCTGTCGTAGCCTTAACCCACAGGTTCAGTGAAGAAATCAGTACGGTATTGAAAAATGAGCGATTTCAAAGGTAACAAGCAGGACCTGCCCAGCCGAGCGTGCGCGCACTGCCAGCGGCCCATGACGTGGCGCAAGAAATGGGCGAAATGCTGGGATGAGGTCAAATACTGTTCCGAGCGCTGTCGCAGGAGCCACCGTTGACCGAGCTGCGCCTGATCCTGGGCGATCAGCTTAATCCGCACCACGGCTGGTTTGATGACTGCAATCCGAATGTCATTTACGTGATGCTGGAGCTGCGGGCGGAAACCGCATACGTGCTTCATCACGCCCAGAAAGTGATCGCCATCTTCGCGGCCATGCGCGCGTTTGCCTCTGCGTTAAAGGAAAAGGGGCATCGGGTGAGGTACGTTCGGCTCTCTGACAGCTCAAACCGCGGCGCGCTGGAAGACAATCTAAACGCGCTTGTCGCGCATTACGGCGCGGACAGGGTGCTGTGGCAGGAGCCCGACGAATGGCGTCTTGATGCGCAGCTGCAGGCGTGGGCGAAAACGGCCTCCGTCGAAACGGCCTGCGTCAGCAGCGAGCATTTCTTCACCACCCGTGAACAGGTGAGCACGTTTTTTGCGACGCGTAAAAGCTGGCGAATGGAGTACTTTTACCGGGAAATGCGTCGTCAACACGGCATACTGTTGACCTCAGAAGGCGAGCCGGAAGGGGGAAAATGGAATTTTGATGCTGAAAACCGCAGGCGCTGGTCAGGCGAGCCGCCCGCGCCGGGGGACTCGCGTCCGCTCCATGATAATTCAGCCCTATGGGAGGAGATCCAACGCTGCGGCGTAAACACCTTCGGCGAACCGCAGGCCGGGAAGTTTCGCTGGCCGCTCAACCGTTCGGAAGCCAAAGCCGGGCTGGATGAATTTGTCACTCACGTGCTCCCGCTGTTTGGCGCCTGGCAGGACGCGATGCACGCGGAGGAGCCTTTTCTTTTCCACTCGTTAATTTCATTCGCGCTGAACACCAAAATGCTTAATCCGCGGGAAGTGGTGGCTGCCGCCCAGCAGGCATGGCGTTCGGGCCATGCGCCGCTGCCTGCCGTTGAAGGGTTTATCCGACAAATTCTCGGCTGGCGGGAGTACGTGCGTGGGATTTACTGGTCGCAGATGCCGGGCTATCGGGAGCTGAATGCCTTAGACCAGCACGCCCCGCTGCCGGATTGGTTCTGGACGGGCAAGACGCAGATGCGCTGCCTGGCGCATGCCGTTGGACAGTCGCTCACCGAGGCTTACGCCCACCATATCCAGCGCCTGATGGTCATCGGGAACTTTAGCCTGCTCAGCGGCCTGTCGCCGCAGGCGGTTCATGAATGGTATCTGGGGGTCTACATTGATGCCTTTGAATGGGTGGAGCTGCCCAATACCCTCGGCATGAGCCAGTTTGGCGATGGTGGGTTACTGGCGAGCAAGCCCTACGTCTCGAGCGCGTCATATATTCATAAGATGAGTAATTACTGTCAGGGGTGCCGGTATCAGCACAACCAGCGTACCGGAGAGCTGGCGTGTCCCTTCAATGCTCTTTACTGGGATTTCTTTGCGCGCAATCAGGCGCGTCTGGGTAACAATCCCCGCCTGGGCATCGTCTTTAAACAGCTTGCGGACATGAAGGAAGAGGAGCGACAGGCCATTGCCGATCGCGCCGGGTATGTTCGCCTGCATCTCAACGACCTCTGACGTATTTCAACACCGCGCCGGTTGCGGTGGGTCAATAAGACGCTATTATTTTTGACTTTGCTGCGTATTCCCTGACAGGACATCCAGACGCTATGCCCGTGAATTTTGACCTTAACGATCTTTATGCTTTCAGAGCGTTAGTGGAATACGGTAACTTCCGTGTCGCTGCTGAATCTATCTGCTTATCCCAGTCGGCGCTGAGCCGCAGGATTGAAAAGCTGGAAGCCGCGCTGGGAAACCGGCTTTTTGACCGTACCACCCGCCGCGTGGCCTTAACCTTATACGGGCAAAACTTTGCTGAACGCTCCGCGCAGCTGCTCGACAACGTTGAGTCAATGCTGGCGGATGTTGATAAAGTCAGTGAAGAGCGGACGGGGCTGATCGCGGTTGCCGCGGTGCCGTCCGCCGCCTGTTACTTTATGCCTGATGTGATCCGTCGTTTTCAGTCTCGCTATCCGCGCGTTCGCATTAAGCTCATCGACAGCAGCGCGGGGAACGTGATTGACGCCGTGGCCCGAAGCCAGGCGGATTTTGGCATCTCCTTCGCAGGAAACTTGCCGTCTGACATCGAATTTTTCCCGCTGGTGGAGGATGTCTATGTTGCGGCGTGCCGAAAGGATCACCCGCTGGCGCAGAAGAGTCACCTGACGTGGCAGGCATTTTACCAGCAGGATTACATCTCCCTCGATAAAACGTCAGGTAACCGTAACCTGCTCGATCGGATGCTGGGGGATATCATTCCCGAACGCCCCAGCGTCTGCGAAACGCGCCACGTTACCACGATGCTCGGCATGGTAGAGGCGGGGATCGGCATCGCTGCCGTTCCCGCCATGTCGATGCCGACGTCAGAGCACACGCTGCTGACGCATCTGCCGCTGGTGGCGCCGGAAGTGAAACGCACCGTGGGGCTTATCCGGCGCCGGGGGCGCATCCAGTCCTACATTGCGGCTGAACTGGAAAAGCAGATTACCGAGCAGTATCGCCGGACGTAACGGGGATCATCCCCGTCTCCTGGATGACGGCCCTTGAGGGCGGTGAGGCGAGATAGGTCAGCAGCGCTTTCCCCTCCGCGGGATGTTCGGCATGGCGGGTGACCGCACCCGCGAAGCGCGTGATGTACTGCAGATTATCCGGGATTTTCCCGATAAAGGTGACGCCCTGAACCGGCAGCAGCTCGCTGACCTGCTGGAAGCCCACGGCGTATTTTCCTTTCGCCACTTCTGAGGCGACCGGAATACGCTCGACCATTGTCGCTTTGCCCGCCACGTCCTTTTCAATCCCCAGCTTTTTGAACAACGCCTGGCTGACATACCTGCCGCTGGCGCTGTCAGAGTAGGCGATGGAGCTGGCCTGCAGCAGCGTGTTACGCAAACTCGCCTCGCTGCTGATATCAGGGACATCCGCACCTTTTTTCACCACCATGCCAACGGGAGAGTCCGCGAGTTCAGTTCGCGAACCCGGCTGGGTCTGGCTGGCTTTTTCGAGCTTCTCCAGCGCATCCCCGACCATAATCACCACGTCGGCTTTTTCGCCGCGCGCCAGTCGGTTTGGGATCGCCTGCGGCGTCGCGCCCATTGAGGGGCCGGGGATGATCACGATTTTATCCCCGGTCCGGCGTTCATATTCCGGGGCCAGCTTTTCAAGGGCGGCTTTGAAGCCGCCTGAGATCATGACCTTCACGTCCTGGGCACAGGCATTGACGCTCAGGAGCGTCAGCACCAGCGCGCTGGCGGTATAGCGATAAGTGCGTTTCATACTGCCCCCTGTGACTTGACGGTGTTTTGCAGCGATACCGCGCGGCGGCGGTAGAGGTAGAGCGTGGCCAGCAGGGCACACACGGCAGCGAAGCTCATCCAGTAGCCAGGCGACGCTTTGTCACCGGTGTATTCAATCAGCGCGGTGGACATTACCGGGGTAAAGCCGCCAAAGACCGCCGTTGCCAGGCTGTAAGCCAGAGAGAACCCCGCCACGCGCACTTCAGCAGGCATAATCTCCGTCAGGGCCGGGATCATCGCGCCGTTATACAGGCCGTAGAGGAAGGAGAGCCACAGCAGCACGCTCAGCATCATGGAGAAGCTGGGGGCGCTCGCCAGCAGCGTCAGGGCAGGGTAGCTGGTCGCCAGCGCCAGCAGGGCCATGGCAATCAGCACCGGCTTGCGCCCGAAGCGATCCGACAGCGCGCCGCCCACCGGCAGCCAGATGAAGTTAGAAATCGCCACCAGCAGCGTGACCAGCAGGCTGTCCGAGGCGCTGAGCATCAGCACCTTTTTGCCAAAGGTAGGGGCGTAAACGGTGATCAGGTAGAACGCGGTGGTGGTCATCGCCACCATCAGCATGCCCGCGACCACCACCTGCCAGTTGCCGAGCAGCGTTTTAAAGACCTGACGCATCTCCAGATGATGGCGGCGCGCGCTGAACTCTTCCGTCTCCTCCAGCTTGCGGCGCAGGAAGAAGATAAACGGCACGATTAAGCAGCCGAACAGGAACGGGATGCGCCAGCCCCATTCGCGAATGGCGCTCTCCTCCATCAGGGCATTCAGGGCAAAGCCCATCGCCGCGGCGACCATAATGGCGACCTGCTGGCTGCCGGACTGCCAGCTGGTGTAAAACCCCTTGCGGCCCGGCGTGGCGATTTCAGCCAGGTAGACCGAGACGCCTCCAAGCTCTGCACCGGCGGAAAAGCCCTGCAGCAGACGGCCCGTCAGCACCAGCAGCGGCGCCCACAGACCGATGCTTTGATAAGAGGGGATAAGCACAATCAGGAACGTCCCCGCCGCCATGATGGAAAGCGTGACGATCAGCCCCTTTCTGCGCCCAACCTTGTCGATATACGCGCCAAGCACGATGGCCCCGATGGGCCGCATCAAAAAGCCCGCGCCGAAGACGGCGAAGGTCATCATTAGCGACGCGAATTCACTGCTCGCCGGAAAGAACGTGTGGGCGATGTAGGTGGCATAGAAGCCGAAAAGAAAGAAATCGAACTGTTCGAGAAAGTTGCCGGACGTCACGCGAAGTATCGCGCCCGCCTTAGATCGTACGGTTGCAGGTGAGGTTGAGGAAAACATGGTTATCTCCAGTTTATTGTTGACGTTTTACGCGTCTGTTTCTGAAAACTGGATCAGGACGAGGAAATAGATAAGCGCAAATGCCGCATCGGCTGATGCATTTTTTGCATGAATACCATTCACGGTGTAAATACAATTAATGGCAACAATAACTTAACAAGTCGTTGTCTTTTTATTCACCAATATTCTGTAAGTCTCTGATATTACGATTTTGTGATGTGGCGCAGGGGGGCGCTTCCGAAAGCGCCGGGTAACCGCTTCATTACCCGACGGGTGCAATTTAGCGCAGCGCCCTGGCAATAGCGCTGAACATCAGAGAGGCCTCCAGCGGCTGGGCGCTAAAGGACGGCTCCGCCTGCGGCCAGGTAGACCACTGGACGATAACCAGCTTTTCCTTCTGGTTCACCACGATCATTTGCCCAAAAATGCCCAGCGCCCAGAGTGAACCTTTCAGCGAATCCTGCGCTGCTGGCTCAACGCCGGTGGCGTTGACGGGCACAGCGTTGTTCCACCACTGATAGCCGTACAGCCCGTCTGGATGGGCGTCTGATACCGAGCCTTTTGCCTTTGTCCAGTCTGACGACTGCGGGATCCAGTTATCCGGCAGGATCGTCTTACCGTTCGGCAGCGTACCGTTGTTCAGGATAAATTGCCCGAAGCGACCCCAGTCCTCCAGCGTGGCGTTAAAGCCGTGCGCGCCGACGTCGTGCTGGCCTTTGCTGTAGGCATGCCACACGCCGTCGCTCGCCATGCCGTACGGCTGCCAGATGCTTTTCTCCAGATAGGCTGCGAGCGTCATGCCGGTGGCGCGCTCCAGCACGTCACCCAGCAGCCAGGCGCCGCCCGATGAGTAAGACCAGCTCTCTCCGGCCGGGTGAACCCTGCGTAGTCCCTTCACCAGCTTGCGCACGCAGTCGTAGGTACCCGGCTTCGCCTCGCACTCGGTGAGCTGCGCGAAATCGGAGTTCGGGTTGGTGTAGTCCTCGTTCCACGCCACGCCCGAGGTGTGGGTGATAAGCTGTTTGAGCGTCACGTCGTCCCACGCGGTGCCTTTCAGATCGGGTTCATACTGTGTGACCAGGTCGTTGAGCGAGTGAAGTTTTCCCTCTTTGAGGGCAACGCCCACCAGCGCCGAAACGACCGATTTACCTACCGAGCGCGAGGTCCAGAGCGTGGAGTCGGTATTGCCCTGTGCAAGATACTTCCAGGCGATTTTGCCGTCTTTCAGCACCAGCATACCGCTGACGTTCTGGCGTTTAAGGTACTCCTCCAGGCCGTAGCGCCTGCCGTTGACCTGATAGTAGGCGTCCTTGAGCGGCTTATCCGACACCCGCAGCGGCACGGCGCTACCGTGGCGGAAAATATCCCCGGCGTAGTTGCGGTAGTCATTGCGAAAGCCCACCACTCGGTCAGCCTGGCTCCAGGTGAGCATCTTATGGGTGTCCGGCAGCGCGGCGTCAAAGGGGGCAGGGCAGGCGCTGAGGTCGGTGCCTTCGCAGGCGGCAAATGCCGCAGGGGACAGCAGGCTACTGAAGACAAGACCCGCCAGCAGAGCCTGGTTTACTTTTTTGTTTTTCATATCCGTCTCGTATGGGTTAAGAACGGCTTCAGTTTAAAAAGCCCGGCGCTATAATAAAAAACGCATAATGGGGGAAAATCCCCCCTAATAACGGAGGAAACGTGGCGGGTCTACTCTATTCATTTGCACAGCTTGAGGCATTCACCGCCGTGGCTGAGAACGGCAGCCTGAGTAAAGCGGCGGTGGTGCTGAAAAAAGACCGAACGACGCTTCGCGATCTGATTGATTTTCTTGAGGACGGGTTGGGCTATGCGCTGTTTATTCGCGACGGGCGTACCCTGCGCCTCACGGCGGAAGGAGAGCAGCTTCAGCGCCAGGCGCATCTGCTGATGCGGCAGGTAAAAGCCTTTGAGGCCTTTGCCAGAGAAGTGCCCCACGGTGCCACGCAGGATCTGACGCTGGTCTACGATCCTTTTACGCCCAGAGCCTTTCTGCACGAGGTCATCGCTGAAATGGTAGCGCGAAAAGTCCGGCTGAGCCTCATCTGCGCCTCGCGCGATGAATCTGAACGCCTGCTGACGAGCGGCCGCGCGGATCTGGCCATCTGCCAGGCGCGCAACCGCAGCGTGGGCAACGACATGGAGTGGCGGGCCCTGGGGGCAATCGATATGGATTTTTACGCCTCAAGCACGCTGTTTTCGGATATTTCATCCCCCCTGTCGCTGCTTGACCTCTCCCTGGTTCCCCAGGTCGTTATGCACCCTGCATCGGACGAGCCGGTCGCGCGTCGCCTGCAGATTTCCGGGCATACCCTTTTTACTAACGAGCAGGAAATGCTGCGCGGCCTGCTGGAGCGCGGATGCGGCTGGGGATTCTTACCGACCCATTTTCATGCCGCGCGGTGGCAAAACGTAAAAAGGCTGCGCACCGAAGTGGGCAGCCAGGGGATTAGTCAGACGATGGTCACCATCTGGAAGCCGGGGAGCGACAAGCGCGCCATCATTGCTGACGCGCTGGCGCTACTGCCGGACGTGTGGAAGCACTCAGCGCTGTGAACAGCCTTTGCACTGCTGGTTCTGGATCTGCTGGAAGAAATCGTTGCCTTTGTCATCCACCAGGATAAACGCCGGGAAGTTCTCGACTTCGATTTTCCAGATGGCTTCCATTCCCAGCTCCGGATACGCGACGCATTCCAGGCTCTTAATGCTGTTTTGCGCCAGCACCGCCGCCGGGCCGCCAATGCTGCCCAGGTAGAAGCCGCCGTGCTTATGACAGGCGTCGGTTACCTGCTGGCTGCGGTTGCCTTTCGCCAGCATGATCATGCTCGCGCCGTGGGATTGCAGTAAGTCCACATACGAGTCCATACGTCCCGCCGTGGTCGGGCCGAGTGAGCCAGACGCGTAGCCTTCCGGCGTTTTGGCCGGGCCCGCGTAGTAAATCGGGTGATCTTTGACGTACTGCGGCAGTTCTTCACCGTTGTCGAGCAGCTCTTTCAGCTTCGCGTGGGCGATATCGCGCGCTACGATGATGGTCCCGTTCAGCGACAGACGGGTAGAGACCGGGTGCGCGGAAAGCTGCGCCAGGATCTCATTCATCGGCTTATCGAGATTGATGCTCACCACGTCGCCTTCGCCCTGCTGGCGCAGTGACTCCGGAATGTACTGACCCGGGTTGTGCTCCAGTTTCTCAATCCAGATGCCGTCGCGGTTGATTTTCGCTTTGATGTTGCGGTCCGCGGAGCAGGAGACGCCCATGCCGATCGGGCAGGAGGCACCGTGGCGCGGCAGACGGATCACGCGGATATCGTGGGCGAAGTATTTACCGCCGAACTGCGCGCCGAGGCCGAGGTTCTGCGCTTCCTGGAGCAGTTCCTGTTCGAGCTGAACGTCGCGGAACGCCTGGCCGTGTTCGTTGCCTTCGGTTGGCAGCGCGTCGTAGTAGCGCGTGGAGGCCAGCTTCACGGTTTTCAGCGTGCTTTCGGCAGAGGTACCGCCAATCACAAACGCGATATGGTAAGGCGGGCAGGCCGCAGTGCCCAGGGTGCGCATCTTCTCAACCAGGTAGTTTTTTAGCTTCGCCGGGGTGATCAGCGCTTTGGTTTCCTGGTAGAGATAGGTTTTGTTGGCAGAACCGCCGCCTTTTGCCATGCACAGGAATTTGTATTCGTCCCCGTCCACGCTGTAGAGATCGATCTGCGCGGGCAGGTTGGTGCCGGTATTCACCTCTTTATACATGTCCAGCGCCGCATTCTGCGAGTAGCGCAGGTTATCTTCAATGTAGGTGTTATACACGCCCTGGCTCAGGGCCGCTTCGTCACCGCCGCCGGTCCAGACGCGCTGGCCTTTTTTACCCATGATGATCGCGGTGCCGGTATCCTGGCAGGTTGGCAGCACGCCTTTTGCGGCAATTTCAGAGTTACGCAGGAACTGCAGGGCAACGTATTTGTCGTTCTGGCTGGCTTCCGGGTCGTTGAGAATGGCGGCAACCTGCTTCTGATGGGAAGGACGCAGCATAAACGCGGCATCGTGGAAGGCCTGCTGCGCCAGCAGGGTCAGGGCTTCTGGCTCCACCTTCAGGACTTCCTGACCGTCGAATTCGGCAACGGAAACGTGCTCTTTGGTCAGCAGGTAGTATTCGGTGTCGTCATGGGAAAGAGGGAAAGGGTTCTGATAAAAAAACGGTTTATTCGACATAGTATTGCTCCACAAAAATAAAACCGCCGGAGGAGAAGTCCGGCGGTCAGGAATCAGAACATCATGGACATCCACGGATAACCAATCAGCAGCAGGGCCGCCAGGAAGATGGCACCGAAGATGGTGCCGAGGCGCCAGTAGTCTTTGGTTGGCAGGTAGCCGCTACCGTAGTAAATCGGGCTTGGGCCAGTACCGTACGGGGTGATGATCCCCATGACGCCCAGCGAGGTCACCATCAGCAGGACAAACACTTCCATATTCATGCCCGGAATGGTAGAGGCGATGGTCAGCATCGCTGGCAGCAGCGCCGTCGTGTGCGCGGTGGTGCTGGCAAACAGGTAGTGCAGCAGGTAGAACGCCAGCAGCAGGACGATGGTCGCCACGCCCGGGGAGATACCGCTCATTAACAGACCGCCTTCTTTACCTAACCAGCTGATAAAGCCGGTAGAAGAGAGGCCATCCGCCAGTGCCACCAGGGTGGCGAACCAGACGAAGGTGTTCCATGCGGCTTTGTTACCGGTGATATCGTTCCACTCCAGCACGCCGGTCCACAGCATCAGACCAACGATGAGCAGGGCCGCCATGGCAGGCTCAATCCACGCGGCAGCGAAGATCCACATCAGCAGCGCACAGCATACGAACACCAGCAGCAGAATTTCATTGCGGGACAGTTTGCCGAGTTTTTCCAGCTCGCGGGTCGCCCACAGCGGCACTTCGTTATTCACTTTAACTTCGGGTGGGTAGAACCAGTAGGCCAGCAGCGGCATGGCCAGAATCAGCAGGATACCCAGCGGCAGGAAGGCGAGGAACCAGGTGCCCCAGGAGATATCAATCCCAACCGTACTTTTCACCAGCGCCAGGGCCAGCAGGTTTGGCGCGAGGGCGGAGAGGAACATTGAGCTGGTGATACAGGCCGCGGTGATCGCCACCCACATCAGGTACGAACCAATCTTACGCGCGCTTGGGTCGTTGGGTTTTGAACCGTACAGCGGCGGCAGGTTAGCAATGATTGGGTAGATGGTCCCGCCGCTGCGCGCGGTGTTGGACGGGGTGAACGGTGCCAGCAGCAGGTCCGCAAACGTAATGGCGTAACCGAGCGTCAGGCTGCGACGGCCGAGGTACTTCACCAGAATCAGCGCCAGACGGCGGCCGAAGCGGGTTTTGTCATAGCCTGCGGCGAACATAAAGGCACCGAAAATCAGCCAGACGGTAGAGTTACCAAACCCGCTCACCGCCCATTTAAAGGAGGCGCCCGCCAGCTTGAATTTCGGGTCAGCCAGCTGTTCAGGGCTGAACAGCACCCACTGGCTGCACAGGGCAATGGCGACGACGCCGGTCAGGCCGATCACCGCGCCCGGCAGGGGTTCGAAGATCAGACCGACGATCACGCCGACAAAGATGGCGAAGTAGTGCCATGCGTAAGGCGGCAAGCCTTCAGGAACGGGAACAAACAGCAGCAGTACGGCGACGACGATGGGTAACGCCATCATCAGCAGTCGTTTTGCGTTTCCATTTGATGCCTGGTTCGCCACTGGGGGCGTTACAGCAGTTTTTGTATTCATAGTTTCACGTCTTAAGTTGTCAAAAATTCGGTCGCACTGAAAAACGAAATCACTTTTTTAAGTTTCTTTGCTTTTTTTAGTTATTAAAGGTGCTTTCTTGTGTTTTCAGTAATAGCGATTTAACGCGTTTTTGTGTGCGCTAAATTAAAAAATGATGATGTTTTTATATTGCGCTTTTGAATGCCATAACTATTGATCGCGATCAAAAAAATAGAATTGCAGCGTTATTTTTATGCTTTTATTAATAACCACTCTGGCGTATGTGGGTATTGCGTATTTTTTGCGTTTTATTTATCATTTTATTAACAATATTGATTTCGGTGTAATCATATATTGTTGTTTTTATAGGGTTTAGTTGTGTTGTGGTGAATTGGTTTTACCATTAATAATTTAACGAATTTTAAATTATTGTGAATGGCTGAATTACAATCGCTAACACCAATGTGTTATTTGTGTTATCTCAGGGATTAAATAGTTTTTTAACTAACGTAATAACTTTAGAAACTAAAAAAATCATTATATTAATATCATGACATCGGCAAATAACGACGAAATAAAAAATCAATCCGATAACGAATTCTTAATTTTTAAAAGTTTGGAGTTTCAATTATGAGCACTAACGAACGCATTCTAAGCCCCTTCACATTACCGAATGGTACTGAACTGAAAAACCGTTTGTTAATGGCCCCTATGACAACCTGTACCGGCTATTTTGACGGCACCGTCACCAGCGAGCTGGTGGAGTACTATCGGGCCCGTTCCGGCAGCATTGGTACCATCATCGTGGAGTGTTGCTTCGTCGACGATCTCGGTCTCGCCTTCCCGGGCGCCATCGGTATTGATAATGACGAGAAAATTGCCGGGCTGGCGAAAATCGCAGAGGCCATTAAGTCTAAAGGGTCTAAGGCGCTGCTGCAGATCTACCACGGCGGCCGCATGGTCGACCCAAAACTGATTGGTGGCCGTACCCCGGTTGGCCCGAGCGCCGTAGCCGCGCCGCGTGAAGGTGCCGCAACGCCGGTTGCGCTGACCGCTGAAGAAGTGGAAGGCATGATCGGCAAGTTTGGTGAGGCCGTGCGCCGCGCCATCCAGGCCGGTTTCGACGGCGTGGAGATCCACGGGGCGAACACCTATCTGATTCAACAGTTCTACTCACCGAATTCAAACCAGCGCGATGACGAGTGGGGCGGCAGCCGCGATAACCGCGCGAAGTTCCCGCTGGCGGTGCTGGACATTACCCATAAAATGGTGCGCCAGTACGCGGACGACGCGTTTATTATTGGCTACCGCTTCTCCCCTGAAGAGATGGAAGTCCCGGGCATTCGCTTTGACGACACCATGTACCTGCTGGAAAAACTGGCGGCGCGCGGCGTGGACTATCTGCACTTCTCCGTCGGCGCGACCCTGCGCCCTTCCATTGTCGACACCCAGGACCCAACTCCGCTTATCGAAAAATACTGCGCGATGCGTTCTGAAACGCTGGCGCAGGTTCCGGTCATGGGCGTGGGCGGCGTGGTAAATGCTTCAGATGTGAATGAAGCGCTGGACCACGGTTACGATCTGATCGCCGTGGGCCGCGCCACCATCGCTTATCCGGACTGGACAGACCGCATCGCGGCCGGCGAAAGCCTTGAGCTGTTTATGGGCAGCACCCAACGCGAGGCGCTGAGCATTCCTGAACCGCTGTGGCGCTTCTCGCTGGTAGAAGCGATGATCCGCGACATGAGCATGGGCGAATCCAAATTCAAACCGGGTACCTTTGCTGAGAAAGTGCAGGATGACGCTAACGAACTGGTGATTAACGTCAGCCTGGAAACCGACCGCATTGCGGACATCGAGCTGGCCTCCGGCCCGAGTGAAGACGTTGAGTTTGTGACCAGCTTTGAAGAGATCCGTACCCGCATTCTGGACGCCAATACCCCGCACGTGGATGCCATCACCGGCGCAACCAGCCAGAGTGAAGCGGTGAAGAAAGCGGTCTCGAAAGCGATGCTGAAGTCCAGCAAGGCGCTGGCCGCGGAAGAGGGCGTTGACCCGAACGAAACCCGCAGCGTGGACGTGGTCGTTGTCGGCAGCGGCGGCGCCGGTCTGGCGGCGGCGATTCAGGCTCACGACGAAGGCGCGAGCGTGCTGATTGTCGAGAAAATGCCAACCATCGGCGGGAACACCATTAAAGCCTCTGCCGGTATGAACGCCGCCGAAACCCGCTTCCAGCGCGTGAAGGGCATTCAGGACAGCAAAGAGCTGTTCTATCAGGAAAGCCTGAAAGGCGGCGGCAACAAGAACAACCCGGAACTGCTGCGTCGCTTTGTCGAGAACGCGCCGCAGGCGATTGAGTGGCTTGCAACGCGCGGCATCATGCTGAACGACATCACCACCACCGGCGGGATGAGCATCGACCGTACTCACCGTCCAAAAGACGGTTCTGCGGTGGGGGGCTACCTGATCAGCGGCCTGGTGCGTAACGTCAACAAACGCAACATCGAGGTGATGCTGGATACCTCCGTCAGCGACATCATCTTCGAGAACGGCGAAGTGACCGGCGTACGTCTGACCACCGAAGAGAACGAAACCGTCACCGTGGCAACCAAAAGCGTGATTGTCGCCACCGGTGGTTTCAGCGCCAACAGCCAGATGGTAGTGAAATACCGTCCGGATCTGGAAGGGTTCGTCACCACCAACCACAAAGGGGCAACCGGCGGCGGTATCGCGCTGCTGGAGCGCATCGGGGCGGGTACCGTGGATATGGGCGAAATCCAAATCCACCCAACCGTTGAGCAGAACACCTCGTACCTGATTTCCGAATCCATTCGCGGCGGCGGGGCGATTCTGGTCAATCAGAAAGGGGAACGCTTCTACAACGAAATGTCGACCCGCGATAAGGTCTCGGCCTCAATCATCGCGCTGCCGGAGAAATACGCATACATCGTCTTTGACGAGCACGTGCGTGCCAAAAACAAAGCCGCGGATGAGTACATCGCGAAAGGTTTCGTGACCAGCGCCAGCTCGCCAAAAGCCCTGGCTGAAGCGCTGGGGATGGATTACCACGCTTTCCTCGCGACGCTGGAACGTTACAACGGTTTCGTTGAGAAACAGCACGATGACGATTTTGGTCGTACCACCGCGCTGCGTGCGCCTATCAACGAAGGGCCGTTCTACGCCATTCAGATTGCGCCAGGCGTGCACCACACCATGGGCGGCGTGACCATCAACACCGAAACCTGCGTGCTGGACAGCAACCACAACGTTCTGCCAGGGGCATTTGCGGCCGGTGAAGTGGTCGGCGGGATCCACGGCGGTAACCGTATCGGCGGTAACGCAGTGGCAGATATCATTATTTTTGGTACGCTTGCAGGACATCAGGCGGCTATGCGTTCGAAAAAGCAGTAAGACCCCTGTGTAGTAGGCCGGATACGCGCAGCGTTATCCGGCATTTTCCCCGGCGGCGCGGTGCCTGCCGGGGCTACATCTGAGGACTCTTGCTATGCCTGATAGCCATCGCGTTTACAGCTACTCCGCCGTCCTGATGGGCTCACCCATTCTCCTGAAACTCTTCTCCCACGATGAAGCCCTCGCGTCCCGCGTGTTTCGCCTGATCAAACAGTACGAAGATCTGCTCACCGTTAATCGCGCGCACTCTCAGGTGATGGACATCAACCATGCCGCTGGGCAGCATCCGGTTACCGTCAGCCGGCCGGTCTTTGAGCTGATCCGCTGTGCAAAAGCGGCAAGCCTGCTGAAGGACAGCGCTTTTAACCTGGCGATAGGTCCTCTGGTGAAGCGCTGGAAAATTGGTTTTCAGGGGGACAGCGTTCCGCCTGCCGATGAAATCGCGTCGCTGCTGGCGATTACCCGTCCTGAAGATGTCCTCCTTGATGAGGCCAGCAGCAGCGTGTTTCTGACCAGGGCGGGGATGGAGATCGATCTGGGGGCCATCGCCAAAGGCTATATCGCCGACAGGGTGCGTGATCACCTTCGTAAAGAGGGCGCTGAGCTGGGGCTGATCAACCTCGGCGGGAACATCCAGACGTTAGGCTCGCCGGAAGGGGGCTGGGGTGTAGGGCTGAAAAAACCGTTCGCCGGTGACGCGCTGATCGGCACGATGACCGTAGAGAACCTGTCCGTCGTGACGTCGGGAACCTACGAGCGCTACTTCGAACAAAACGGCAGGCGCTATCACCATATTCTCGACCCGCGCACCGGGTATCCGCTGGACAACGAGCTGGACAGCGTGACGATTGTTTCGAAAGACTCCATCGACGGCGATATCTGGACCACGCTGATGTACGGCATGGGTGTCGAAAAGGGCTGCGCTGCGCTGCGTTCTCGTCCTGATATCGAAGCGATTTTTGTGACCAAAACAAAAGAAGTGGTGATCTCCTCGATGCACCACTTCCGCTTTACCCTGCTGGATAACGACTACCGCGTTACTGACAGTATTGCTTGAGCAAGCCGGTCTGCTCCGGCTGGAGACGGTAGCGATACACCGGACGGCCGGTGGCACCGTAGTGAATGCTGGTGAACAGAATGTTGATTTGCGCGAGCCAAATCAGGTATTTACGGCAGGACACGCGGGAGATATTGACCGCGTTTGCCAGGTCATCGGTAGAAAACTCCGTCTCCGGGTGAGCGTCAATCCACTGGCAAATCGTGCGCAGCGTTTGCGGCGTTAACCCCTTCGGCAGCTTTTTACTGTCCGCCAGTTCCGGCGCCCCGCCGTGGATCAGCCGGTCGACGTCGGCCTGCTCATAGTACTGGTGCGAACCCATCAGGTTGTGCTTTGCCTTCCAGCCGTTCAGCGCCTCTTCAAAGCGCGGGAACTGGAAAGGTTTTATCAGATAATCCACCACGCCGTAGTGGATGGAGGTCTGGATCGTGGCGGCGTCGGCAGCCGACGAGATCATAATCACATCGATTGGGCGGCCGGATGCGCGAATAACGGGAAGCAGATCCAGCCCGTTATCCTGCTGCATATAGACATCCAGCAGCACCAGATCGACAGGCTGCCCGGGGTTATTAATGATGGCCTCGGCCTGGTTTAGCGTGGAGGCGACGCCGCAGCAGCTAAAACCCTCAACACGGTTGACATACAGACGGTTGAGGTCGGCTACCATGGCGTCATCATCGACAATTAATACATTTATCACGCGATATTCCTCTCGCTATCCCAGGGGATGTGAACAAAAAATTGGGTAAATACGCCTGGCTCAGACTCGACGCTGATATCGCCGCCGAGGTTCTGAATTTGCTGGCGAGCAAGGAACAGCCCAACGCCGCGGTTTTCACCTTTTGTTGAGAAGCCCTTTGTAAAAATAGCTTCCAGCTGGGCGGGATCAATGCCGGGGCCATCGTCGCTGACTTCGCAGCTGAGCCAGCCGTTCTGATAATGCAGCAGCAGGCCAATCTCACCTTCCTGCTGTCCTTCCATCGCGTCGAGCGCGTTTTCAATAAGGTTACCCAGCGCGGTGATCAGCACCGCGACCTGCTCTTCACTCGCGGTATCCGGTATCTGGCATTCATCCGCCAGCGTCAGGGTGACGCCCGCTTCTTTCGCCCGGTTGATTTTACCCAGCAGGAACCCGGCGATAACCGGGGATTTTACCTTGCTCTGTATCGTACCGATATCCGTCTGGTAATTTTGTGCCGTCTGAATGATGTACTCTTCCAGCTTGTCGTAGCGCTTCATGTGCAGCAGGCCCAGGATCACATGCAGTTTATTCATAAACTCGTGGGTATGGCTGCGCAGGGCGTCGACGTAGTTGACCATGCCGTCAATCCGCTGCATCAGCTGGCTGATTTCGGTTTTATCACGGAAGGTGGTGATGGCGCCGATCACCCGATCCTGACTTTTAACGGGCACCATATTGCACAGCAACAAACGCCCGTTACAGCTAATCTCCTGATCCTGGCGCGCAACGCCCGTCTTTGAGACTTCACGCAGGCTGGCCAGCAGGGGCGCGCTGGCGTTTTCGGTCTGCTTGCCGGAGGGGAGAAGCAATATTTCTCTGGCGGTCTGGTTGATCATCGTCACGCGCCCGTGAATATCGACGGCCAGCACCCCCTCACGAAGCGACTGCAGCATCGCCTGACGCTGTTCGAACAAGGCGGAAATTTCGTAAGGTTCGAGCCCGAACAGGATGCGTTTCAGGACCCGCACCAGACCCCAAATCGCCATCGAACTCATAAAAATACTGAATAAAATGGTCCAGACGGCGTTTAGCCGCCCGCGGGCAATCTGCTCTTCAACCTTATTCAGCGAGATACCGACCACTACCACGCCGATCTGTTCGTGCTGGCCGTCGTAGACGGGCGTGAAAACGCGCAGCGCTTCGGCGAGCGCGCCCCGGTTAACCGATACGTTCTCTTTGCCTTCCAGCGCGGGGGTTAAATCATCACCGATAAAATGCAGCCCCAGCAGCGCCTCGTTCGGGTGTGAATAGCGGATCCCGCGCATATCGGTGACCACGGTGAACAGCAGATCGTTTCGTTTCGTCACCGCCTGGGCAATGGGCTGAATAATATTCTCCTGCGGTGCATGCATCAGGCCGCGCTGTATCTCGGGGCTGTCGGCGAGGGTGCGGGCAATGCCGAGCGCGGTGTCTTTCACATCATCGCGGGTCGCCCGGGTGATTTGTACGGAGTAGAGCGCAAAGACCACCAGCAGCACAGAGGCAATAATCGCGCCCACCATCAACGTGACCAGCGTATTCAGTTTCATGGGGCGCTTGCGCGTCGGAAGGAAAGGCTGCAAATCGCTCATCAACACTCCGCGAGGATTAAGAAAGGGGTAATTATCGCCGATGACGGGCTTTTCTTAAAGCCATGTAAAGGCGTGTATTTGGTCCTCTTTTCGTGACCCTCCTCGCAGGTCATCTATATAAAACACTTTATAGTGTGTGGGTACTCATAATAAGGAGGCTGTTTATGAGCATTATGCTTACCGGTTCGGTCAAGGAAAGACGGCACGCCAGCACGATGAATATTGATAGATTGTCCACGCTGGACATGCTGAAAGTCATTCACCAGGATGATGCACTCATTTCTGCTGCGATCGCCCCCTGTTTACCTACTCTCGCCCGCGTGGTGGATAACGCCGCCGCAACGCTCAGCCACGGCGGTCGCCTGGTCATCGTTGGCGCGGGGCCGTCGGGGCGCGTTGCGCAACAGGTTGCCGATGAATATGCGCCGGGCAAAACCCCTGTGGTGGCCGTTACGGCACAAGAAGGGGAAGGGAGCTACGAGCGCGGCGTTGCCGATCTGCAGGCCATCAAGTTTGGTGAACACGATATGATGCTGGCCGTGACCGTCAGCGGAAAAACGCCGTGGGTCTGGGGAGCTATGCGGCACGCGTGGTCGCTGGGTTCACCGGTCGCCATTATTACCGGTGATGCGCAAAGTGAAGCCGCGCAGCTGGCGAGCATGGTTATCGCGCCGGAGCTGGGAGCCGACGTCGTCGCAGGCTACATCAACACCAAAGCGGGGATTGCGCAGAAAATGATCCTCTCGATGATCGCCACCGGGCTGGCCGTCCGAACCGGACGGGTTTACAGCAATCTGCGCGTGGATCTCGAGGCAGGCACGACCAAATGGGCTGAACGGCAAATCGCCATTGTGATGGAAGCGGGGGGATGCAGCCGGACGGAGGCAAAAGCCGCGCTGGAGAGCTGTAACCATAACTGTAAAACGGCGGTATTGATGGTGCTGACAGGGCTGGATGCGTGGAAAGCCCATGAGCTGCTGGCGCAGAATAACGGGTTTATCCGCGTGGCGCTGCAGGAAGCGCCGTAATACACACCGTTAAGACGTAAAAAAGGCCGCAATTGCGGCCTTTGGTATTTTGGGGATTAGAACTGGTAGGTCATGCCGATGCCAACGATGTCATCGGTGGAAATACCGTATGCGTCATACAGCGCTTCGTCCTGATCCAGCATGTTGATTTTGTAATCAACATAGGTGGAGAAGTTTTTGTTGAAGCTGTAGGTCATGCCCAGGTCGATGTAGTTAACCAGGTCCTGATCGAATCCTTTACCGTCCAGGTCTTTACCTTTTGAGTAAACCCATGCCAGGGAAGGACGCAGACCGAAGTCGAACTGGTACTGGGCAACCGCTTCAAAGTTCTGAGTCTGGTTGGCAATACCAACGTTGCCGATTGGCGTCATGTTGCGGGTTTCCGCATACATCATCGCCAGGTAGACGCTGTGAGCATCGTATTTCGCGCCAACGGTCCAGGCTTCCGCTTTATCGCCAGCCGCAAAGCCGAAACCTTCATAGTTTTTACCGTATGCCACCTGCTCGTTGGTACGGTCAGATGAAGAGTATGCCGCACCCAGGCTCAGGCCGGAGAGATCGCCAGAGAAGTCATAGGTGGTAGACATACCGAAACCGTCGCCGTTCTGGAAACGAACATCTTTATGACCGTTTTTGGTGCCTTCCTGATTTTCATCTGCGTTGGCACCTTCATTCGCGCCCTGATACTGCAGAGCGAAATTCAGACCCTCAACCAGACCAAAGAAATCCTGGTTACGATAAGTTGCCAGACCGTTCGCACGACCGTTCATGAAGTTATCGGTCCAGGTGTAAGAGTCACCGCCAAATACAGGCAGCATATCGGTCCAGGCTTCTACGTCATACACGACGCCGTAATTACGGCCATAATCAAATGAACCGTATTCGCCATATTTCAGGCCAGCGTATGCCAGACGGTTAAACGATTTGTCACCCGCGCCTTCGGTATCGTTAGCGTAGGTTTTGTATTCCCACTGGCCGTAACCGATCAGGTCGTTAGCGATCTGAGTTTCGCCTTTGAAACCAATCTGCACATAGGTTTCGTCGCCGTCATCGCCAGCGTTGTCAGAGAAGGTGTGACGCGCATCGACTTTGCCGTACAGGTCAACCTTGTTGCCGTTCTTGTTGTACATCTCAGCCGCATTTGCTGCGCCTGCCATTAATAACGCGGGTACCAGAATTGCCAGAACTTTTCTTTTCATTATATATTCCCTTGAAAGATAATTTATATGAATATATGTAATCACCCTCCGTAATTACAGGGTCGATACTATTCCAGGAGATGTCATTTAGTTTCAAAAATAAATGTAATTAAATTCGATGAAATATTGCTAAATATTTCTATTAATCTCTTTATTTTTCTAATGAATTAATTAGTTGAATTTATATGATGTAATTATTATTAAGTATTTCGCAATTCTATTTTTTAATTGGTTTAATTTGGCTGTGTTATAATTCACGCTCTTTTAAACAACAGGATATGACGATGGATCTTGCCCAGTGGCAGCACAGATTTGAGCGCTGGCTCGAGGAAAACCACAGCACCGACGATACCGCTCATGATATTTCGCATTTCCGTCGGGTCTGGATGACGGCGCAAAAAATCATGGTTAATGAAACGGTGGAGCCGCTGGTGATCCTGACCGCATGCTATTTCCACGATATTGTCAGCCTGCCGAAAAACCATCCCGAACGCAGCCGTTCATCACAGCTGGCGGCGCGCAAGACGGGTGATATTTTGCACCGCGACTTCCCTGACTTTCCGCCAGAGCACGCTGCCGCCGTTGCGCACGCGATCGAGGCGCACAGCTTCAGCGCTGGGATTGCGCCGCAGAGCATGGAGGCAAAAATTGTGCAGGACGCAGACCGGCTGGAAGCGTTAGGCGCCATCGGCCTGGCGCGCGTCTTTGCCGTCTCGGGCGCGCTGGGCGTGCCGCTTTTTGATGCCGACGATCCCTTTGCCGATGCGCGTACCCTTAATGACCGTGCGTTTGCCCTCGACCATTTTCAGACCAAGCTGCTGCGATTGCCTGATACAATGCAAACGGAAATGGGCCGCGAGCTGGCACGTCACAATGCCGATTTCCTGATCCAGTTTATGGCGAAACTCAGTGCCGAATTACGCGGCGACTGCATCGGGCTGGATAGCCAGGTGTTGAACCGCTTCCGTCGCAGTTTGCGCAACTGAACTGTGGTAATCTGTTTCCAGTCTTTATTCTCCGGTTAAAAGAATGCAGGAAAATCGATCAGTGACAGAGCCCGCGCCTGAGCAGGCTGAGAAATCAACGGCAACGGTGCAGGCGTTACTGCGCCAGCTGTTGGATATCTATGATGCTAAAACGCTGGCCAATCTGCTGGTGGCGCGCGGCGAGAGCCACTGGAGCCCGGCGATCCTTAAACGTCTGCTGACCAGCGAGCGCGCAGGGCGTCGCCTGAGTGAAGGCGAGTTTCGTTATCTGCAAAACCTGCTTCCGCGTCCTTCTGCCGCGCACCCAAACTATGCCTTCCGCTTTATCGATCTGTTTGCCGGTATCGGCGGCATCCGGCACGGTTTTGAAGCTATCGGCGGGCAGTGCGTGTTTACCAGCGAGTGGAACAAACATGCCGTAAGGACCTACAAGGCCAACTGGTACTGCGATCCGCGCGAGCATCATTTCAACGCGGATATCCGCGATGTGACCCTGAGCCATAAAAGCGGCGTAACGGATGAACACGCCGCCGAGCACATTCGCCAGACGATCCCGGCGCATGACGTGCTGCTGGCAGGCTTCCCGTGTCAGCCCTTCTCGCTGGCCGGTGTCTCCAAAAAGAATGCCCTCGGACGCGCCCACGGCTTTGCCTGCGATACCCAGGGAACGCTGTTTTTTGATGTGGCGCGCATCATCGACGCCTGCCGTCCGGCCATCTTTGTGCTGGAAAACGTCAAAAATCTAAAGAGCCACGACGGTGGAAAAACCTTCCGCATTATCATGCAAACGCTGGATGAGCTGGGTTATGACGTGGCCGATTCCCAGGACATGGGCGCGGACGATCCCAAAATCATTGATGGGAAACATTTTCTGCCCCAGCATCGTGAACGTATCGTGCTGGTGGGTTTCCGCCGCGATCTCAATCTCAAGGGAGATTTCACCCTTCGGGACATTCCGTCTCTGTATCCCGAGCGGCGTCCAACCGTGGCCGACCTGCTGGAGCCGGTCGTTGACGCGAAATTTATCCTGACCCCGGTGCTGTGGAAATACCTCTACCGCTACGCCAAGAAACATCAGGCGAAGGGCAACGGCTTCGGTTTTGGGATGGTAAACCCCAACGATCCGCACAGCGTGACCCGCACGCTGTCTGCTCGCTACTACAAAGACGGCGCGGAAATCCTGATCGACAGGGGCTGGGACAAGGCGCTGGGTGAAAAAGATTTCGACGATCCGCATAACCAGCGTCACCGTCCGCGACGCTTAACGCCGCGGGAATGCGCCCGGCTGATGGGATTTGAGACCCCGCAGGGCTACCGCTTCCGCATTCCGGTGTCGGACACCCAGGCGTACCGCCAGTTCGGTAATTCGGTGGTGGTTCCCGCGTTCGCGGCGGTGGCCAAGCTGCTGGCCTCGCGCATCAGACAGGCGGTGGCACTCCGTCAGGGTGAGGCCGTCAATGACGGATGTTCACGATAAGGCGACGCGCAGCAAAAACATGCGTGCCATCGGCACGCGTGACACCGCCATCGAAAAGCGCCTGGCCGGGCTGCTGACGCAGGCGGGCTTTGATTTCCGCGTGCAGGATCCCGCGCTTGCGGGCCGGCCGGATTTCGTCATCGACGCCTGGCAGTGCATCATCTTTACCCACGGCTGTTTCTGGCACCACCACGACTGCTACCTGTTTAAAGTCCCCGCGACGCGCACCGATTTCTGGCTGGATAAAATTGGCAAAAACGTCGAGCGCGACAGCCGGGACCTGAGCGCGCTGATTGCGCAGGGCTGGCGGGTGCTGATCGTCTGGGAGTGCGCGCTGAGAGGCAGATTAAAACTGAACGATGCCGATCTGACCGAACGGCTGGAAGAGTGGATCTGCGGCGGCGGCCAGACAGCGCAGATCGACACGCAGGGAATTCACCAGCTTAAGGTTTCTCCACCTCGCAAGGCGTGACCACCGGTTTTGCGGGCAGTAAATATTTGCCCAGGGTGACCAGCACGACGGCAAAAACAATCACCCCTAATGCCAGCCATTCAACGGAAGAGAGCGTTTCTCCCCCCAATCCCGTTCCGAGCAGCACGGCCACGACCGGATTGACGTAGGCATAGCTGGTGGCGACAGCCGGGGAGACGTTGCGGATCAGGAACATGTAGGCGTTAATGGCGATGATAGAGCCGAACAGCGCCAGGTAGCCTACCGCCAGAAAGCCCGACAATGGCGGAAGGGTCGTCAGCTTTTCTCCCGTCAGCGTGGAGGCGAGCAGCAGCACGATCCCGGCGGCAAGCATCTCAATCGCCCCCGCCATCATGCCGGCCGGCAGTTCGATACGCGAACCGTAGACGGAACCAAACGCCCAGCTCATCGAGCCAATCAGGATGATGACGGCGCCCCACGGATTCCCGCTCAGGTTACCGCCGCTATTTAGCAGAATGATCCCGGCCAGGCCAATACCAATCCCCAGCCATTCCAGTTTGCGGGTACGGATACCGAAAAGACGGCTAAAGCAGAGGGTAAACAGCGGTACGGTGGCAACGACCACGGCGGCGATCCCGGACGGTACGTCCTGGTGCTCGGCAATCGTGACAAAGCCATTTCCCACCGCCAGCAGCAGCAGGCCGATCAGGGCGGCATTCAGCATCGGGCGCAGTGGGGGAAGCTTGTGCCCGCGCAGCAGCAGGAAGGCCAGCAGCAGCACGCCAGCCGAGAGGAAGCGGATGCCCGCCATCATCAGTGGGGGCCAGCTTTCCACGCCGATGCGAATGACAAAGTAGGTTGAACCCCAGATGATGTACAGCGAAAAGAGTGCCCCAATGAGCGGTAGCAATTGCCGGAAACGCATAATCCCTCACGACGAAATAAAAAGGTCGCTGATAGTAAACGCGAAAACTATCGTGCTGGCGAGCCCTTTAATTGTGTAGCTGATGTGAATTTTTTGTTGACGTGAGGTGCCTGTTTCCGGGTTTGCGCTTTTGCTCCATACTATTCACCTAATTACCAAAAAATGAAGGATTAAGATTTTGGCAGGAAGTAGCTTATTAACATTGCTGGATGATATTGCCACCTTACTGGATGACATTTCAGTGATGGGTAAACTGGCGGCGAAAAAAACCGCAGGCGTGCTGGGAGATGATTTATCGCTTAACGCCCAACAGGTGAGTGGGGTAAGGGCTAACCGTGAACTGCCGGTGGTATGGGGGGTAGCAAAAGGCTCCTTCCTGAATAAGGTGATTCTGGTGCCGCTGGCGCTGCTGATCAGCGCCTTTATTCCCTGGGCCATCACGCCGCTGCTGATGATTGGCGGGGCATTCCTCTGCTTCGAGGGCGTGGAGAAGGTTCTGCACTCCTTCAGCGCGCGCAAGGAGAGCGATACGCCGGAGATGCGCCAGCAGCGTCTTGAAGCGCTGGCCGCGCAGGATCCGAAAACCTTCGAGCGCGATAAGGTCAAAGGCGCCATTCGGACCGACTTTATCCTGTCCGCAGAGATTGTCGCCATTACGCTGGGCATCGTGTCTGACGCGCCGCTCCTGAACCAGGTCCTGATCCTCTCCGGCATCGCCATTCTGGTCACCGTCGGCGTCTACGGCCTGGTGGGACTGATCGTGAAGCTAGATGATATCGGCTACTGGCTGGAGGAGAAATCGAGCGCGGTGGCAAGAGGCATCGGCAAAAGCCTGCTGGTGCTGGCCCCGTGGCTGATGAAGAGTTTGTCGGTGGTGGGCACGCTGGCGATGTTCCTGGTGGGCGGCGGGATCGTGGTTCACGGTATCGCTCCGCTGCACCATGCTATCGAACATTTCTCCTCGGCGCAGGGAGCCGTTGTCGCGGCGATTCTGCCGACGCTGCTGAATCTGGTGCTGGGCTTTATTATTGGCGCTATCGTGGTCGCGGCGGTGAAGCTGGTTGAAAAAGTACGCGGCGCGTCGCACTAATTGTTACCCGCTGTGGGATGCAAAAAGACCATTCCTCGTCTAAATTGAAACAGTTTCACCCTGATACAGGAGGCAGGTATGGTCTTTTTGGTCAGTGATGAAGTTAAGCCTAAGAAGGGCGGCCCACGTATGATTGTCACCGGGTATTCCAGCGGAATGGTGGAATGTCGTTGGCACGATGGCTATAGCATCAAGCGGGAAGCATTTCGTGAAGATGAGCTTCAGCCGGGGGACGGGCAGCACAAGCGGGACAAGGCTTAATCACATAACGCCCGGCTTTGCCGGGCGTTTTTATCTCAAGTACCGGGTGTAAGGCAGTGATCATGGAGAGTGTGTGCAGCGCGATACCTTTGTTGTAAGACAATCATTTTTGCAATGGCTGCATAAGCGTAGCAATCCGGGGTTGATTGTTAATGTCTGTTTTCTGGTCGTTCTGGTGTTTTCCACTCTCCTGACCTGGCGTGAGGTGGTGGTCCTCGAAGAGGCGTATATCTCCAGCCAGCGTAACCATCTGGATACGGTGGCCAGTTCGCTGGACAGGCAGTTACAGAACAGCGTGGACAGGATGCTGCTGTTCCGTCAGGGCATGGGTGATGCGATCCAGACGCCGCTGGCCTTTGATGTCTTAAAGGATGCGGTGTCACGCTTTAACACCGTCCGCATGCTCCCCACCTGGCAGCTTGCCGTTGATAAAAAACGCACCCTTCCCATTAACGGGGTTTCGGATGCGTTCGTTGAAAAAACCACGCTTCTGAATCGTGACGCTGAACGCCTCAGCCACGAAATTTCTGCCACGCTCGAAGTGGGGTATTTGCTCAGGCTGGCGTCGTCGAGAGCGCAAACGGAAGCGCGCGTGATCTACGTGTCCCGCGCCGGATTTTTCATTTCCACGGATACGCCTGACCAGGCGGGTGATATTACCTCCCGCTATTATCATCTGGTCACGCAGTCCTGGTTTACCCAGCAGTCAGAACGGAACAATCGCGCTCGCGCGGTGCGCTGGTTTATCTCTACCCCTTCATCCTGGACCAATGATGAACGGACGATCACCGCCAGCGTCCCCATCTATTTCGATCATTACTGGTATGGCGTCGTGGCGATGGATTTTACGCTGAGCACGATGCAGCGACTGCTGGCCGATGCGACGGAAGACCGAACGGAAGGGGAGTATCAGCTGTACGATACCCGGCTCAATATGATTGCCACCTCAGTCCACGCGGGAAACGCGGTTAACCATTTTGACGAACGCGAAACGGCGCAGATTGCGCAGGCGATTGAGCACGCGACCGGCGGCGGGATCCGCCTCGGAAGCCGTTTTGTTAGCTGGGAGCGGCTCGATCACTTCGATGGCGTTGTCCTGCGGATCCACACCCTGCATGAAGGGGTACAGGACGACTTCGGCAGCATCAGCATCGTGCTGGCGCTGCTGTGGGCGCTCTTTACCGCCATGCTATTGATCTCGTGGCTGGTGATCCGTCGGATGGTGAGTAACATGTACACGCTTCAGCACTCGCTCCAGTGGCAGGCCTGGCATGACCCGCTTACCCGGCTGAATAACCGCGGCGCGCTGTTCGACCGCGCAAAATTGCTGGCGGAAACCTGTCGCCAGCAGTCGCTGCCGTTCTCGGTGATTCAGATCGACCTCGACCATTTTAAAAACATCAACGACCGTTTCGGCCATCAGGCCGGTGATAAAGTCCTCTCCCACACGGCAGGGCTGATTGCCAGCGCGCTACGCAAGAATGACGTGGCAGGGCGCGTAGGCGGGGAAGAGTTTTGCGTTGTCCTGCCGGGGATTGGTCTGGAGGAGGCGAGAAGCGTCGCGGACCGCATTCGCTGCCGGATCGACAGCAAGGAGATCCTGGTGAAGAAGAGCACGACTCTGCGCATCAGCGCCTCGCTGGGGGTCAGCAGCGCGGATGAAGCGGGTAACTATGAGTTTGAGCAGCTGCAGTCCGTGGCGGACGCCCGGCTGTACCAGGCCAAACAGTGCGGCCGTAACCGGGTCGTCTGGCGGGATTAGGACAGGAAGTGATCCAGCCCCTCCTGCCAGCCCGCGGGGCCGGGCTGCCGGGTGTGATAAACCCGGGCGGGGTTATCATCCCGTAGCGTGATGCCCTGGCGGTTAATGCCCTTAATCACCACCGCGAAGTCAACGCTGTCGAGCAGCGGCGCATCGTTAGGGCCGTCGCCGAGCCCCAGCGTGGTGGGTTCGATCTCTTCCTGCTCGCGGTACTGCGCAATCAGCCAGTTAACCGCAACGTCCTTGCCACAGCGGGCGTCCAGAATGTGCCAGAAGCGCGCCCCCTGCAGACACTTCAGGCCGCTGTGCGCCAGCTCCTCTTCAAACTGGACCATTTTCTCGTCGGTATCGCGCCAGATGAGCGTGACGGACGCTTCATGCTTGCGGGCAAGCGCCGAACGGTAGCGCGTCAGTCCGGTCCACTCGCTGATGACATGCTCATCCACGTCGTCAAAGGTGGTGAATTTAAAGCCCGTCTGCAGGCGAATTTGCTCGAGCCGCGGGCGAATATCCCGGTGCGTCATCCCCCTGATCTGGCGCTGAACCTTGTCCCAACGCACGTCGGGCTGAATCACCGCGCCGTTCTCGGCAATAAAAGGCAAGCCTTCCAGCCCCAGATCCTGCTGGATATCCAGCATCTCTGCCGCGGTTTTGCTGCTGCAGAGAATGACCGGTATCTGGTTATCCAGCAGCCTGTCCAGCCATGGCATGGCGGGTTGCCACTCATAGGTATGAATATCCAGCAACGAGCCATCCAGGTCCGAAAAAATCAGCAATTTATCCCGCAGTGAAGGCATAGTGACTCCTGGTAACGGCTTCGCCTCAATCTAAGAAAATTCCTAAAAAATAACCGAATTGTTAACAGGAGAAATGAGAGTATTCCCTGGCAAACCCGCATTCGGCGTGTGTTATTGCTCATAACAAAAAGCATTATGTTAAAAATATTATATTCATCATAAGAATATATGCTTGTCAGACAAATTCGTTGGGGATAGTGTGGCGTGTACATCAGATTTCCTGGTGTAACGAATTTTCAAGTGCTTCTTGCATAAGCAAGTTTTGATCCCGGCCATCCCCATGACCGGGATTTTTTTCGGCCTACCGATTGGCTTCAGACACGCTAAAGTCGTGAATATCAAGCTCGAAGGCCTCGGCCAGCTCACGATAGGTGTGATAATCCCTTCCGTTGACAATGACGCGGTCCGAATTGTCGTCCGTCCGGCGGACTTCCGACTCACTGATCTCATTGATGGCGGCCAGCAGGGCATCGACATCCACCTCGACTTCGCGCTTGATGGTGTCGCTGTACTCTTTATCGGTCTTCATTACGGGGTTCCTCATTCAACCGTGTCCAACGGTAAGTATAGACTGTGCATAAAAACGCCATTCACACCGGGCGGCGATGTGCGTTTTTGCGTTTTGTTCTACACTGGCTCAAAACCAGAGGAGGAATGTATGAAGGTCAACGATCGGGTAACGGTTAAAACGGACGGTGGGCCGCGCCGCCCGGGTGTGGTGCTGGCAATTGAAGAGTTTAGCGAAGGCACAATGTATCTGGTATCACTCGAAGACTACCCGCTCGGCATCTGGTTTTTTAACGAACTGGGGCATCCGGACGGCATTTTTGTAGAGAAGGCAGACTAGCACGGCGTCGGGTAGCACAGCGCGTGCCCGACAACCTCACAGAAGCAAAAATCTCTGGCCAGGCCAGAGATCAAAGGTAGGGTGCACAGGGTCTTAAGGGACTAACGCATGTTGACGAAAATCCCGTTCGTCACATTATCGGTCAGGCGTACCACGTGGTAGATCACTTGCTTATTATGCGTTTTAATTTTCCTTTTAATATTTCCTTTGTGAGATGAAACGGTTTTCGCTTTAATATTCATCTGGTCCGAGATCTGAATAGTTCCTTGTCCCGCCATCCACATTCGCAGCATACTTGATTCAGTCCTGCTTAATGATAGGGTGGGTAAGTTAACCGCTCCTACATTCTTAACTTCTTTATTCAAATAATCACCCAGAATGTCATCCAGCGACTCGGGTTTAATCGATTTAGAACTAATCAATAAATTTTTACGGACCAACAAATACTCATCGAAATGGATATTCGCGATCGCCATAAAAACAATAAACAGGGTTTTTGGATGCTGATTAATGATTTGCTTAATGTGCTGACTGTTGGCTGGATCGTGAATGAAACAGTCCTCATTAATAAACACCACGCCTGGTTTTAGTTCGTCACAAGCGGCTGCGAGTTCGTCAACGGTGTGTGCATCGTTGATGTCTCTCTTTCTTACCCCTCTGCTTGCCAGGTACCCGGTTAACCCTAGCCGGGTGTAGCTGCATAAATCCATAATGATCGTTGACATGGCATACCCTCACTCAATGCGTAACGATAATTCACCATCTGCCTGAGAGCTCAAAACAGCCATACGGGATGGAAAAAAATAATAAACCTGTGAGCATGACAAAGACTTTCAGGCGGACTCACTATCCCGTAAAGTTACGTATAATTTGCCAGGAATCTTCTTAAAGTAAAGTAAATATTAAGTATTGTGAGATGGTTAGAAACAATTAAACCGCGTCAGATATATCCTGGAAGATGTTTTTCGCGTTTTATTTTAGGAATATCCTCAGAAAGACAGTAGCAACAGTGCGGGCTATTATTTACGTGGCAGTTCGCTGACAATATCCGCTAACAGGTTGAATATCTCGCCGAATAAATGTTCACAGAAGGGAGCGATAAGTGGCATCAGCAATGACATTAATAAAATTCCCACCGTCAGCGTCAGCGGAAAACCGATGACAAACACCGAAAGCTGCGGTGCCATTCGGTTGAGTAAACCTAATGCCAGGTTGACGGTCAGCAGCAGGGTGATGATTGGCAGCGCCAGCATCAGCCCGTTCAGGAATATCAGCCCCGCAGCGCGAGTGAGCGCCAGAAAGGCGTTGCTGTTCACCGGATTTTCGCCAATCGGCAGCGTATGGAACGTATCCACCAGCATGGAGATAAGCCACAGATGGCCGTTGAGCGACAGGAACAGCAGCATGGCGAGCAGATCGATAATGCGCGCCAGCACGGGCATGTTGAGATGACTGCCGGGATCAACAAACGTGGCGAACGATAGCCCCATCTGCAGGCCGATCAGCTCCCCTGCGGTACGCACCGCGGCAAAGGCGAGCTGCATGGTAAAGCCGACGGCGACGCCAATCATCACCTGCTGCAGGGCCACCCACACCGCGTTCGCCGAGAAGATCGGAATATCCACGGGGGGAAGAGAGGGCGCAACGATAATGGAGATGATAATACCCAGCCCCACCTTGACGCGCTTGGGTATCGATTTCTCACTGAGAATAGGGGCGGTGGAGATCAGCGCCATGATGCGCAGCATCGGCCAGAGATAGACGCCGAGCCACTGAACCCACTGGTCGCTGGTGAAGTGCAGCATCGTCAGGTCAGCCGATGATGTACGGCAGATTGGTAAACAGGTTGCGCATATAGTCCAGCAACAGGTTCAGCATCCACGGCCCGGCGACGATAATCGCCACGAACACGGCGATGATTTTCGGGATGAACGACAGCGTCATTTCGTTAATCTGCGTGGCGGCCTGCAGAATACTGATAATCAGACCGGTAACCAGCGCGACAAGCAGCAGCGGCGCGGCAACGGCAATCGCGATTTTCATCGCTTCCGTGCCCATCATCATGACCGATTCGGGTGTCATTACCGTTCCTTAACTGTAGAAACTCTGCGCCAGCGAACTGACCAGCAGCTGCCAGCCGTCGACCAGAACAAAGAGCATGATCTTAAAGGGCAGGGCAATGGTCGCGGGCGGCACCATCATCATCCCGAGCGCCATCAGGACGCTGGCGATCACCAGGTCGATAATCAGGAAGGGAATAAAGATGGTAAAGCCAATCTGGAACGCGGTTTTCAGCTCGCTGGTGACATAGGCAGGCAGAAGAATACGCATTGGCACTGATTCCGGTCCCTGCAGCTCGCCGGTGTTGGACAGGCGGGCAAAGAGGGCCAGGTCGGCTTCGCGCGTCTGGCGCAGCATAAATTCTCGCAGCGGCTGGGCGCCTTTATCCAGCGCCTCCTGCATGGAGATTTTGTCTTCGCTGAACGGCTGGTAGGCGTCGGTATAAATCTTATCGATCACCGGCGACATAATGAAAAAGGTCAAAAACAGCGCCAGCCCAAGCAGAACCTGGTTTGGCGGTGCGGAAGGGGTTCCCAGCGCGTTTCGCAGCAGACCAAAGACGATGATGATGCGGGTGAAGCTGGTCATCATCAGCAGGATGGCCGGAATAAACGTCAGCGAGGTGATGAAAACCAGCGTCTGGACCGGAAGGGACCAGCTTTGTCCGCCGCCCGCGAGAGGGGTTGAGACCAGACCGGGCAGCTGTGCATAAACCGCGGGAGCAAACAGGCCAACGCCCGCGAGCGTCAGGGATAACAAACGGCGCATCAGGATCTCCCGGAACGCTTAAGCAAACTCTTCATGACGGACTGAAAATCCGCAGGGGCGTCTGCGCGCTCGTCCACCACAGCAGGGGCGGGCGGCAGCTTATGTAATACGCTGATGTTTGAGGCCGTGACGCCCAGGACCAGGCGCGCGTCGTCCACCTCGACGATGACCACGCGTTCGCGTGGCCCCAGCGTGGTGCTGGCGCTGACCTTCAGGCCGCGGGCACCGGCGGTTTTACCCGCCAGGCCAAAGCGCTTCGCCAGCCAGGCGGCGATAAGGATAAAGGCAATAATACCGAACAATGCCCCGCTCACCTGGAGCAGCGGCGAGCCGGGAACGGCAGAAGGCTGTGATATTGTTGCCTGGGTTTTCATGCTTAACGGCTCAGACGACGCATACGTTCAGACGGGGTAATGATGTCGGTGATACGTACGCCGTATTTATCGGCAACCACCACCACTTCACCCTGGGCAATCAGATAGCCGTTGATCAGAATATCCAGCGGCTCGCCGGCCAGACCGTCAAGGGCCACCACGGAACCCTGCGTCAGGCGCAGCAGCTCCTTAATGGTCATACGGGTGCGTCCCAGCTCAACGGTCAGCTTAACCGGGATATCCATAATCAGGTCGATGTCCTGCAGCGTGCCGCTGACATCACCGCCGCCGAGCTGCTGGAATACGGCATCCGCAGCACTTTTGGCCGGGGGTGCTTTTTGCTCGTTTAACGCGTCAGCCCACAGATCGTCCAGTGCTCCGCTGTTTTCATCGGACGGATTGTTCATGTCACTCATTTGGGCTGTTCCTCATTCAGCGAATTCAAAATCGGGTTGATCAAGTGCTCAACGCGTAACGCATACTGACCGTTAATCGTGCCGTACTGGCTTGTCAGCACGGGGACACCATCCACATGGGCAATAATGCGGTCGGGTTTTTCTATCGGCAAAACATCGCCGGGTTGTAATTTCAGGATCTGAGATAACCGCAGCGGGATATCGGCGAAGCTCGCCACCAGCTCAAGCTGCGAATGCTGGACCTGGCGGACCAGGTTTTCACGCCAGTTCTGGTCTTCGTTGCGGGAGTTCTCCAGCGGCGGGTTAACCAGCAGCTCGCGCAGCGGTTCGATCATGCTGAACGGCAGGCAGATGTTGAACTCGCCGGTCAGGTTACCGATCTCCACGTGGAACGGGGTGTTAACGACGATATCGTTCGGGGAGGTGGTGATATTGGTAAATTTCACCTGCATCTCAGAACGGACGTACTCCACTTCCAGCGGGTTAATCGCTTTCCACGCGTCGCTGTATGACTCCAGCGCCAGCTTCAGCATGCGGTTAATGACGCGCTGTTCGGTATGGGTGAATTCACGACCTTCTACTTTGGTCGGGAAACGCCCGTCGCCGCCGAACAGGTTATCCACCGCGATGAACACCAGGCTTGGCGAAAACACCACCAGACCGGTGCCGCGCAGCGGCTTCAGATGAATCAGGTTAAGGTTGGTTGGCACCGGCAGGTTGCGGGCAAACTCATGATACGGCTGAATGCGGATCGCACCGACCGTGATATCCGGGCTACGACGCAGCAGGTTAAACAGCCCCATACGGAACTGACGTGCAAAACGTTCGTTAATGATCTCCAGCGCCTGCAGACGTTCACGTACCACGCGACGCTGGGTATTCGGGTCATAGGGACGAATATCGCTATCGCCGCCAATACCCGGTTTAGGATCATCATTGTTATCGCTGTCGCCGTTGAGCAGCGCATCGATTTCTGCCTGAGAAAGAATACTGTCGCCCATGTCGTTACCGCAGAATGAATGCTGTATACAGAACGTCAGTGACTTCCTGCTTAGGTTGGCCGTTTACCAGCGGGGTCGCCAGCGTTTGTTTAATAGCGTCGACCAGCTTTTGCTTACCCACATCGGTGGCCAGCGCCGAAGCGTCCTGACGAGAGAACAGCAGCAGAAGTCTGCTGCGCACTTCTGGAAGGTAATCGTTCAGACGTGAACGGGTGGCTTCATCTTTCAGGCGCAGCGTAATGCCAACATAAAGCACGCGATCCGCATCACCCAGGTTGACGGTGAAGGTATCCAGCGGGAAAAACACGGGTGCCGGCGGAGGTGGCGCTTCAGCTTTGGCTGCAGCGGTGGTAGGTTCCTGCTGCATACGCCAGTAACTATAGCCCGCGGTAGCGCAGGCGGCGAGCGTGATCAACACCAGCAGCGGGATCCAGATGGAACGCTTACTTTTTTTGGTGATAGCGGAGTCAGTCATCTGATACGAGCTTCCTGTTTCGGTACAGCTTAATAAGGTGATTATCCCGTGTCCTGCTGTCGTCAAAGCGTGGAAAAGACGGGGATAATCACGCTACCTCTGGCGTTTAGGCGAAGATGTCTACGGCACTGTTACCGCGCGCTGCGGATTGCAGGGCGGCAGGGACAGGCAGTAGTTCATCGCTCTCTTCATTAAAACCGCCGGTGTTGCCGGAACGCGAAGCCTGGTGCTGCTGCTGGGATGAAGACTGCTGCTGCCCGGCGAAGCTCTCGCTGCTGACGCTGCTCTGTGAAAGCTGAATGCCGTTCTCCGCCAGCGAGGTCCGCAGTACCGGCAGCGCGGCTTCCAGTGCCGCGCGGACGTGGCTGTGCGCAGAGACCATCTGCAGCTGCGCCTGGTTATCATCCAGCTTGAGCGAAATTTGCACCTGACCCAGATCTTCCGGGTGCAGACGCAGCTCTGCCGTCTGCTGGCCCTGCTTAGTGAACAGAGTGATGTGCTGGCTCAGGGATTGCTGCCATTCGTGGGTTCCCAGAGGCTGGCTTAACACCGGCGCGGTGGCGACGGTGGCGGCCGTCTGACTGGTCGCATGGCTGGACATAATCGGTGCCAGGGTGGCCGTTGGGGAGGCTGAAGAGGAAGAGCTGGCGAGCTCCTGCTTCTCTGCCGCCGCGGCCACGGCCGGGGTTGCCAGCGCGTTGCCCGACAGGGCCGGGTCGTTATTTTTCACCTGGCTCTGATAAGGCACAGAACTCTGCGCTTTATCATGGCTTCCCGGAAGCGCGTTCAGGGACGGTTGGCCCGCGCCATTGTGCGAAAGCGCCGCGGAATTCAGCGTTGAGGTGGCGGATACGCCGTCACTGCCTGCCGCGCGAGAGGCGGTAGTTTGCTGGTGCGGCAGCATCGCCATCAGCGCGCTTAATCCGGCCAGCTCTTCTTCGCTCAGCTCGCTTTTACCGTCATCCTTGCTTGCCGCATTGAGGGTCTTCAGCGCGTCGCCCTTAGACAGCGGCACCAGCCCGGAAACCAGCGTATCAAGCGGCGTGACGGGCGAGGTTTCATCGCCATTCAGCGCGGTTTGGCGCGAAAGCAGGTCGGCAATTTTGGCCTGCAGGGTGGTATCCCCTTTGGCGTCCTGAGCCACCTTTGACAGTTTACTGCCAGCGGCTTTCAGATCGGCCAGGGTCAGCGGCGCATCTTTGCCCTTGCCCGTTGCGTCCGACAGGGCGCCCGCCAGCAGAGAGAGAAAGTCCTGTGCACCGTCGGTGCCTTTCCCCGTTAGCGTGCCGCCTGACAGGTCGCTGTCGCTCATCAGCAGTTGTTGCAGTGTGATCATTCCGGTTTCCTCATTGATGCGCGCTGGGCAAACTCATCCATTTTCTTCTGATCCAGACGGTTTTCCGCCAGGGTCGTTGCCGCGATCTGTCGGTCCTGTAAAGCCTGCCAGGCCTGCAGCCGCTGCTTCTTCTCACGCCAGAAATTCAGCGCGGTATCGACTTTCTGGGTCCACTGGTTAAGCTGCTGGCGATGCTGATCTATCGCCTTCTCCAGCGTCTGGATAAACTGTTGATAGTTAATCCAGCGCTGGCTTCCAATGCCCTGTGTCATATCGGTATTGAGGTTGGTGCGATATTCATGCTGATAGTCGATCAACATCTTCAACTGTTCTTCAGCCTGCTGGCACCCGCGTCGCATTGCGCCAAGCTGCAATGCGGCATCATCAACTTCTTTTTCAGCCAGATCTTTCAGCGTTGATAACGCGCTGTTTTGCGCCATGACCTTCGCCCTCCACCTGTGTTACACCTGCGGGAAAATCAGCTCCAGTGCCTGAATTGAATCTTCCCAGTCGGCGCGTTCAAAAATGCCTTGTTGCAAAAATGCCTCCAGCTGCGGCCACAGGCTAATCGCTTTGTCGAGCATCGGGTCGCTGCCTTTGGCATACGCCCCCACGCTGACCAGATCGCGGTTGCGCTGGAAGCTGGAGAGGAGTTGTTTGAAGTTACGCACGCGGGCGTAGTGCTTCTCGGTTATCAGCGCCGTCATTGCGCGGCTGATAGAGGCTTCAATATCAATGGCCGGATAGTGCCCGGCTTCGGCCAGACGACGCGACAGAACAATATGACCGTCAAGGATCGCGCGCGCGGAGTCGGCAATCGGGTCCTGCTGGTCATCGCCTTCCGTCAGTACCGTATAGAACGCGGTGATGGAGCCGCCGCCGGTGATGCCGTTCCCCGCGCGCTCAACCAGGGCAGGGAGCTTGGCGAATACCGAAGGCGGGTAGCCTTTGGTCGCCGGTGGTTCACCGATGGCCAGCGCGATTTCACGCTGCGCCATCGCGTAACGGGTCAGGGAATCCATGATCAGCAGCACGTGCTTGCCGCGGTCCCTGAAATCTTCGGCAATACGGGTGGCATACGCTGCACCCTGCATGCGCAGCAGCGGCGACACGTCCGCCGGCGCGGCGATAACCACCGAACGGGCGCGGCCTTCCGCACCCAGAATGTTTTCAATAAAGTCTTTTACTTCACGACCACGTTCGCCGATCAGCCCCACGACGATCACATCGGCCTGGGTATAGCGCGCCATCATGCCGAGCAGGACGGATTTACCCACGCCTGACCCGGCGAACAGGCCCATACGCTGCCCACGTCCCACGGTCAGCAGGGCGTTAATCGGGCGCACGCCGGTGTCCAGCACATGTTCGATAGGGGTACGCTGCAGGGGGTTGAACGGCTGGGTGATCAGCGCGCCGGTTTCGGTGGTGTCCGGAGAGGGAAGCCCGTCGAGCGGTTTACCGCTGCCGTCCAGCACGCGGCCCAGCAGGGCAGGGCCAAGCGGCAGCTGCTTCCCGCTTTGCAGCCCGTCGCCAGAAATGTTTTTGGCATACACGCGCGCGCCGGGCAGAATGCCTTCCACCTCTTCAAGCGGCATCAGGAACAGACGCTGGCCGTTAAACCCGACCACTTCGCTTTCAACTTCACGCGTTTCCAGACCATCCTGACGCTCAATGACGCAGGTCGCGCCCAGCGGAAGCTGCAGGCCGGTGGCCTCCAGAACCAGACCGGTGGCGCGAGTCAGTCGCCCATAACGACGAACGGACGGCAGTTGCGCCATCTTCGTTTCAAAGTTGTCGAGCGTGGTGAGCCAGCGGGTGAGGCGCGCAGTCATCAGACGACTCCCGGTGCCGCCAGGCGGCACAGTTCCTGCCAGCGGGTGGCGACGCTGGCATCCAGGTCACCTTCGTCGGCAGAGACTTTGCAGCCGCCGTGATGTAGCGACGGGTCGCCGCGCAGACGCCAGCCGTGCAGGTTTAGCGTCGCCCCCAGGCTTTCTTCAACGCGCTGCAGATCGTCCGGATGGACGCGCAGCTGAGGCTTCCCGCTGAACAGCGGCTCCTGCTGAAGCAGACCCTGAATTTGTTTTATCAGCGCAGTGTTATCCACCACGGGCGTCTGGCCGATAACCTGACGCGCGGCTTCCAGCGCCATCTGCATCAGTCGCGAGGCAATCACGCTGTCCAGCGCGTCCAGCGTGTGCTGGAACTCGCTGACCAGCTGCTGCATGCGGGCATGGATCGGCGCCTGCTGCTGGCGCGCCTGATCGATGCCGTGCTCTAATCCTTTCGCCAGACCTTCCTGATAGCCAAGGTCGTGGCCTTTCTGCCGGCCTTCGTTCAGACCGGCATTATAGCCCTGCTCGTGCGCCTGCATTTGCAGCTGAGCCAGCATCTGTGCCTGCTGCTCCTCTTCGCTCAGCTCGGGCTGCTCGACGCCCGGATCACGCTCCTCGGTCGGTATCACGGCTGGCGTGAACTCGGAGAGGGGAGGGGCCAGATCGTCCGGCGTCCAGCGCTTCCACGGCAGCTCATTAGACATAAGTGTCGTCTCCGCTGCCAATCACCATCTCGCCGGTTTCCGCCAGACGACGAACAATAAGCAGAATGGCTTTCTGTTCGTTTTCCACCTGAGACAGACGAACCGGGCCGCGGTTGGCAAGGTCGTCGCGCAGGATATCGGCCGCACGCTGAGACATGTTGCGCAGGAACTTCTCGCGCAGCGGCTGCTCGGCACCTTTGAGGGCGATAAGCAGCGACTCGGAATCCACTTCCTGGAGCAGTCGCTGGATGCTGCGGTCGTCCACTTCCACGAGGTTTTCGAACAGGAACATCTCGTCGATGATTTTCTGTGCCAGCTCGCCGTCGAATTCGCGAACCGCCGTAATGACGGCCTCTTCCTGCTGCGTTTTCATCAGGTTGATAATTTCCGCCGCCGTTCTCACGCCGCCCATTTTGCTGCGCTTGAGGTTCTGACCGTCGAGCAGGTTGTTCAGCACTTCGGTCAGCTCCGCCAGCGCGGCCGGCTGGACGCCGCCGAAGGTGGCGATACGCAGCATCACATCGTGGCGCAGGCGTTCTTCGAACAGCGCCAGAATATCGGCCGCCTGGCCACGTTTGAGGTGGACAAGGATGGTGGCGATAATCTGCGGGTGCTCGTCGCGAATAAGGTCGGCGGCACTCTGCGGTTCCATAAAGTTGAGCGTTTCGATACCGCTGGCGGTATCGCGCGTTTCCAGAATATCTTCCAGCAGGCTGGCGGCACGCTCTTCGCCGAGCGCCTTGACCAGCACGGAACGCAGGTAGTCGTTGGCGTTGACGTTCAGCGCGGCAAACTGTTCGGCTTCCTGTTCAAATTCCGACAGCACTTCGGTCAGCTGTTTATTGGAGATTTGACGCACGCTGGCCATCGCCGCACTGAGAATTTGCACTTCACGCTGGGAGAGGTGTTTAAACACCTCTGCCGCGCGATCTTCGCCAATGGTCATCAACAGGATGACGCTTTTATCGGTGCCCGTAAGCGTATTACTCATGTTCGTTACCCATCCACTGGCGGATGACCAGCGCCACGACGCGCGGATCGTTATCTGACATTTCGCGAATGCGCTGGCTCATGACCTCAGCGCCCATGCGCTGGTTAGCACGACGCTGCTGCATCTGTTCATCTTTACTGAGGCGAACTTCAACCGCTTCTTCCGTTTCCTGACGCGTAGACATCTGTTCGCGAGCCGCTTTTTCGGCTTCAGCACGACGCTGAAGCTGCGGACGAACGGCCTTACGCCACAGCAGCCACGCGACAATCAGCACCAGCAGCCAGCGTCCTGCGGACATCAGCTGATCGATAAACGCCTGCTGTTGCCAGAACGGCAGTTCACCGCCGGTCTCTTCAACCGAGTTGAACGGTGAGTTCACCACGTTGAGGGTATCGCCGCGCTTCTCGGAGTAACCCATCGCTTCACGGGTCAGGTTTTCAATCTGCTTCATCTGCTCGGCGGTCAGCGGCAGCGGTTTGCCATCCGCCAGCGTTTTGTAGTTCACCACTACCGCAACGGAAAGACGCTGAATATCGCCCACGTTCAGTTTAGTGTGGCGAATCGTCCGATCCACTTCGTAGTTCGTGGTTTCGTTACGGCTGCTGGTACGCGGACCGGCGTTGCTGGTCGTTGAGGTGGTCTGCTGATTTTGCTGACCGTTCTGCTGATTGGCCGGAGGCGTAGAAATCGGCGCCGCGTTAGCCGGGGCAGGCTGATTAGAGAGTGCGCCCGGCACGCCGCCTGGGTATGCACCGCCGACCTGCTCGTTCGAATTGATCTGGCGTGAACGCATCACCGCCTGAGCCGCATCGCCGTTCGGGCTGTATTGCTCTTCAGTTTGTTCTTTATTCGCGAAGTCGATCTGCGCGGTAACCTGCGCGTGCACGTTGCTGTTACCCACGACCGGGCCGAGGATGGCTTCAATACGGCGCTGGAGGCGGTTTTCGACATCGGAGGCATACTTCAGCTGCGCATCATTCAGATCGCGACCGGCGGTATTGGATTGCGTCAGCAGGTGACCACTTTGGTCTACCAGCGTCACGTTACCCGGCGGCAGACCGGCGACGGCGCTGGAGACGAGATGCGTCACAGCGCTGATTTGCCCTTCGTCCAGCGCGCGGCCAGCCTGGAGGTTCACGGTAACGGAAGCCGAAGGTGATTTCTGTTCACGGACAAATAAAGAAGGTTTAGGCATCGCAAGGTGCACGCGGGCACTCTTCACCGGGCCTAATGTTTCAATGGTGCGGGCCAGTTCACCTTCCAGCGCACGCTGGTAGTTCACCTGCTCGCTGAACTGGCTGATACCGAATTTTTCCTGATCCAGCAGCTCAAAGCCAACGGCACCGCCCTTCGGCAGCCCCTGCTGAGCCAGACGCAGACGCAGTTCGTGCACCTTATCTGCCGGTACCTCAAGCGCACCGCCATTATCGGCAAAGCGATAAGGGATGTTCATCTGGGTAAGCTGGGTGACGATGGCGCCGCCATCCTGATCGGAAAGGTTGCTGTAGAGCGTCCGGTAATCAGGGCTTTTCGCCCACAGGACCATCGCTACAAGGATCGCAATTGCGGCAGCGCCTGCCACGATCAACGGGATTTTAGGATTCGCGCGAAGGCGGTTCATCCACTCGAGTGATTTATTCTGCGGCGCTGTCGATGCTGTTGCACTCATTGCGCACCTCTTAAATCCTGGTGGTTTACGTTATTCGTGTAGAGAAACAAAACTGACTCCCGGGTCGGCAAACACGACAAAAGTTCCATATTGATGGCCCTGCCATTATTTGATGATTCGTGATTTTCTATGCGTCAAATAACCTGGTTTTTTCACGCTATTTACCGCCATTATCTTATTGACAAGCTGTTAGTCTTGACCGCGTAAAAAACCATCCAGGGGAAAGTCATGGCTATACAGGGTATTGAAGGGGTAATCAGTCAGTTGCAGGCAACGGCGATGACGGCCCGTAATCAGAATGTGGCAGATCAGCAGCCGAGCATCAGCTTCGCAGGGCAACTGCATGCCGCTCTTGACCGTATCAGTGATACCCAGACTGCAGCACGCACTCAGGCAGAAAAGTTCACCCTCGGTGAGCCTGGCGTGGCGCTGAATGATGTGATGACCGATTTGCAAAAAGCCTCGGTTTCCCTGCAGATGGGGATCCAGGTGCGTAACAAGCTGGTGTCGGCGTATCAGGAAGTGATGGGGATGCAGGTTTAAGACCTGTCGATCTTCGCTGGCAGCCGCAGCGCTTTAATGCCACAATATTTTTTTCTTCGAATGCAGGAAAGATGATGAAAAAAATAGCAATTGCTGGCGCGCTGCTGGCACTGACCGGGTGCGTTCAGGTCGATAACTATAACGACGTGATCAAGCATCCTGTCCCGGCGCATCTGGCGGGATACTGGCAGTCGAAAGGGCCGCAGAGCAAAATGGTCAGCCCGAAGGCGATTGCCACGCTGGTGGTGACGGAGGAGGGCGACACGCTGGACTGCCGTCAGTGGCTGCGCGTAATTGCCGTGCCGGGGAAAATCATGCTGCGTTCAGACAGCTATTACAACGTGACCCGCAAGCTGGATATCTATCCGCTGGAGCGCGATGGCTCGACGCTTGAGTACGACGGGCTGGAGCTGCAGAAGGTCGACCGCCCAACGGTTGAGTGTGCGGATTACCTGAGCAAGCATCCGCTGGAGAGTAAACTACCCTAAGGGTAAACGCAAAACGGCAACCTCGTTGCCGTTTTTGGTGTTTGCGCCCTCTCCCTGTGGGAGAGGGACGGGGTGAGGGCATCAGGCCGCACGTTTCCCGTTCTACAGCGCATCCTCTATTACCCAAATGCTGACGCTCCCCCCATTACAGGTAAACGTCCCTTCGCCATCCGCCGCCGTAGTGATGGTTTCTTCGCGATTGCCGAGAAAATCCCGCCACGTTTTGTTGCCGTAGTTTTCACCCAGGCAAATCACTTTTTCACCGTCGTCGCCGTTAGAAAGTACCACCACGCAGCCGGGATCGTCTTCCGTGCCGCTGCGGCTGAAGGCAATGCAGTTAGGATGGTCGAAAAACAGCGTTTGCACGCCGTGGGCAAAACGCTGGCGGGCGAGGATCAGCTCGTGAAGCTGCTCAATGACCGGCATATCAATATGGTAGGTTTCACCGTCGCCTCCCGTGTCGTCATAGCTGGCGCCGAAGAGATCCGGATAAAAGACGCTCGGCACGCCATTTTCACGCAGCAGGATCAGCGCGTAGGCCAGCGGCTTGAACCAGGCCTCGACCGGCGCTTCGAGCGCCTGCAGAGGCTGAGTGTCATGGTTCGCGACGAGGGTGACCGCATGAAAGGGGTCGGCTTCCACCAGGGTACCGGTGAAGATTTGGCTCATGTCGTAATCCCGGCCCTGACGTGACGCCTCGTGGAATTTCATCTGCAGGGGGGCATCAAACAGCATGGTTTTGCCTTCGACCTGGTCAATATAGGCCTGCAGTTTATCCACCTCATGGGACCAGTATTCCGCCACGATAAACAGCGGCTGGTCGGCGACTTCCTGGACGTGCTCAATCCACTCTTTGTAAAACCAGGCGGGAATATGCTTGACGGCGTCCAGACGAAAACCGTCGCAGCGCGTCTGTTCCATGACCCAACGGGCCCAGTATTTGATCTCCTCGGTCACGGCGTGATTGCGAAAGTCGATATTTTCGCCCATCAGGTAATCGAAGTTGCCCATCTCATCATCAACCTGATCGTTCCAGCCTTCGCCGGTGTAGTCGTTGACGATTTTAAAGATGCCGTCTTCATCGGGGTTTTCAATGTGGTCGACGCCGCTGAAGCATTTGTAATCCCAGATGAACTGCGAATACTGTCCGGCCCGTACGGGGAAGGTGTAGCGAGTCCAGGCTTCGCACTGAATGACCTCGTCATCGATTTGCGTGCGGTCCTGTTCGTTCACGCGCTGAACGCGCACACACTCCTTCTCATCGGCGCCCATTTTGTGGTTGACCACCACGTCCAGCAGCACGGCTATGTCGTTGCTTTTGAGAGCGTCGATGGCCTCCAGCAGCTGCGCTTTGTCGCCGTATTTCGTGGCAACACTGCCTTTCTGGTCAAACTCGCCGAGATCGAACAGGTCGTAAGAGTCATAGCCAACAGAATACCCGCCGGACGCACCTTTATAGGCGGGCGGCAGCCAGATCATGTTGATGCCGATTTCATTAAGATTGGGAGCTAACGCCGTGACCTCTCGCCACAATTCACCGCCAGCAGGGTAATACCAGTGAAAACATTGTAACAGGGTGGGGTTTTTCATCATCCTTGCTCCAGAAGCCGGTTGGCAGACTTCTGGAGTATGGATGAAGAAATCATAGTTGTGTGTCGCGGGTAAAACTTTCTGGATAAAGAATATTCCCTGACAGCTTTCCATAGGTAGACGTGATGGATTGCTGTTTACCGGTTTGATCAATCAGATTGCGCAGTTCGTCCATGCGGACCTTCAGCAGTGCCTTTAGCGCATTCTCATTTTCAAGGATCATTTCCAGCAGCGCACGCGCTTGCTCAACCTGAGCCGGAGGGCATGACATGATGGGCGTTTGAGAAATCCTTTCCACCAGTTGTACGTAATGCATTTCCTGCTCGATAAGCGCATCCCATTGACCAGAATGTGCGAGATTTAGCATAGCAATGCTCTGAGCATGTAACGCCTGCCAGTGGCTAAGCGCTGCGCTGGGATTATTCATCAAAAATTATCCTGAAATAGAGGACGCATTGGGGCCGATTTGCTTCCACGCATCCGCAATGTTGTTTAATAAACCCTCGACTTCAACAATTGCGTCTACGTCGTTACTGACATTCGCCAGCAACAAACGTCGAACCATATATTCGTACAAGGAGGCAAGATTATCGGACAAGTCGCTCTCAACCTCCATGTTCAGTCCTGCTTTTAAACCGTTGTCGATGATGTTGATGGCTTTGGACAGGGCTTCGCCTTTCTCACGAATTTGTCCGGCTTCCATGAACAAACGCGCGCGAACAAGGGCGCTATGCGCCCCGTCGAACAACATGACAATCAGCTGGTGTGGACTGGCATTCATGACTGCGCTTTCTACTCCTATCTGCTGATAGGATTGAACACCAGAGGTCTTATACATATCCACTCCTGAAGGCTACGACTATTTTTGTGAGAACTGTTGGGTCAGGTAGTTGGCTGTACTGGTCATTTTGGTGACTAATACGTCCAGACTGGTGAACTGGGTTTTGTAACGCGCCATGGTGGCTTCAATTTGAGCATCCATGGCATCGTAACGTTCGCCCAGAGTCTTCAGCGTTTTGTTGATCCCGTCTTTCGCGTTCTGGATCACCCCGGCGCTGCCGGTACTGGTGCTGAGCATGTTGGTCAGCGTGTTGTTCATCTGGGTCGCCATACCGGTTTTCTTTCCGTCACCGACAAAATACTGCTGTACGGCGTTCGGGTTGTCGGTCAGCGCTTTTTTCAGCTTATCGGTATCGACTTTCAGGTTACCGACGGTACCGTCCGAGCCTTTCACCGGGTCCTGGGTAATCCCCAACTGGGCCATGATCTGAATGGAGCCGGTCTGCACTTCGGTCAGCAGGCCGCGCAACTGAGACTGAACTCCGCGCACGTTCGCATCACCGACCAGCGCGCCGTTGCTGGTAGACTGGCTGCCAGAGCCGGCATCGACCGGAACATACTTGGTCAGGCTGTTAATGGTGGACTGCAGCGAGTTGTACGCTGTAACCCAGTCCGTGATCGCCTTCTGGTTCGCATCCGTTGCGCGTGAAACCTCAAGGGTTTCATCGGCTTTGCTTTCGGCCTTCACCGAGAAGGTTACCCCAGGCAGCGCATCGGTAATGGTATTAGACTGACGCTCGATGGAGATGTTGTTCACCACCACAATCGCGTTCTGCGCGTCGGTGTTCACCGTCAGCGCGCCCGTTTTGGTGGTTGAGTCGTAGCCAATGGCGCTTTGCAGCTTGGCGTCGCCGGTAACGCTTACCGTCATCGCACCATCCGTACCGGTGGTTTTTGATGACAGCATCAGGCGGTAATCACCGTCTTTCGCTTTAATGACGCTGGCGGTGACGTTGCCGTTCGCTTTATTAATGGCGCTGGCGATCCCGGCCAGCGACGTATCGCCATCTGCCAGGGTGACCTCTAAAGGCGTTTTTGTGCCCGGCTGGGTGATGGTGATTTTACGCGTTGTACCTGTCGTATCGCCCAGCAGGTCCGTGTTGTTAGCATAGGAACCGGTAGTGAGGGCCTGCGCCTTTGCGACCTGGTTGACGTTGACAACAAAGGAACCCACGGACGCGTCAGCCGTTGTCGTGGCGGTAAAGGCCGTGTTGGTGCTGCTAACGGACGTTGAGTTCCAGGTGGTAGCTTTACCCAGTGCAGCGGTCGCAGTCTGCAGCGATGTCATGGCGCTCTGCAGCTTGCCGTAAGCGCTTAACTGTGCGTTATACGTTGATTGCTGGGAAGTAATCGTCGTCAGCTTGGTTTTCTCTGCCGCTTCCAACTGATTATATAAATCCCCGAGTCCTGCAGAACCTATCCCGAGGTTACTGATAGTAGCCATGCATATTTTCCTTAAAATACGAAAGTAGTTCAGGACTCTTATCGGCCTCTCAACGTAAAAGTTTACGATGGTGAGAAAAAAATAATCCGAAGAATAGACGCGTCCTGGCGGGGTAAATGAAAGGATTGCACTTTAGTGTCATTATCAGTGCATTAAAAACACGGATAAGTGTGTGCCTTTTTTGTCATCTCTTTGTGCGTTAAAAAAGCGTAAATAATAAACCTCTGACGGGCCTTAATTGATTTTTTAAAAATAAAATCATTAATAATCAGTGCGTTGTAATTTTTTCAAAATTGATTCTAAAGTCTTTTGGGGACCCGTCGATAACCTTGTTGACGGTGAGAGACGCTGTGAGTGTTAGGCACCGGACCTAAAACCCAATTTTTGAAGGAAACAAAATTATGGCAGTTATCAATACTAACCTGTTGTCCCTGACCACTCAGAACAACCTGAACAAATCTCAGTCTTCTCTGGGCACTGCTATCGAGCGTCTGTCTTCCGGTCTGCGTATTAACAGCGCGAAAGACGATGCTGCTGGCCAGGCGATTGCAAACCGCATGACCGCTCAGATCAAAGGGATGACTCAGGCAGCACGTAACGCCAACGACGGTATCTCCATGGCGCAGACTGCTGAAGGTTCTCTGAACGAAATCAACAACAACTTGCAGCGTGTTCGTGAACTGGCTGTTCAGGCAAGCAACGGCACCAACAGCGCATCTGACCTGGCTTCTCTGCAGGATGAAGTTACCGCTCGTCTGGCTGAAATCGACCGCGTTGCGGGCAAAACTGACTTCAACGGCATCAAACTGCTGGACGGCACTGCAGGTACTGCTGGTGTGGTTAAAATTCAGGTTGGCGTTAACGACGGCGACACCATCAACCTGGATCTGAGCGGCGCTAAAGCTGACTCTACTACTCTGGGCGTGAACGCTATCGACCTGAAAGCAATGACCGCTACCGACCTGAACACCATCGACAAAGCTATCGCTACCGTTGATAAAGCACGTTCTGGTCTGGGTGCTGTGCAGAACCGTTTCACTTCTGCAATCAACAACCTGAACAACACCTCTAACAACCTGTCTGCTGCTCAGTCCCGTATCCAGGACGCTGACTACGCAACTGAAGTTTCCAACATGTCCCGCGCGCAGATCCTGCAGCAGGCTGGTACTTCTGTTCTGTCTCAGGCAAACCAGGTTCCACAGACCGTTCTGTCTCTGCTGCGTTAATTTTACGCGTGAAACCCCGCTTCGGCGGGGTTTTTTTATCTCTGCTATTTGAGAATCCGCCTGTGAAACAAATCAGTGTCACTCAACCAAAGCTGGTCGCAGATTTTTCATGTGTCGGTGGGGAATGCCGTGAACATTGTTGTCAGGGCTGGACCATCGCGTTTGATAAATCCTCCGTTAATCGCTATCTGAACAGTAAAAATGCCGCCATTCGTCATACGGCGAAAACGGCGATAAAAGTCACCAAAAAACAGTATGGCAACTGGGGCGAAGTGATTTTCCATACGGAAAGTAAAAACTGCCCGTTTATGGATACGGAAAAACTCTGTTCTATTCATAGCGCCATGGGTGCCCAGGCCTTAAGCCCAACCTGTTCGTCGTTTCCACGGACAAACCGGGTCTATAAAAATGAAATCGAAAAATCGCTGAACCTCTCGTGTCCGGAAGTGACCCGACTTCTGTTGAACGATCGGGAGTCTATGTCGATGATGGAATCCATCAGCGTCCAGCAGGACGTCAATAATGCGCCGATGATTGATTTGAAGGCAAAGGTCATCAATCTCTTCTGCCAGAATATTTTCAGCGTTGAGGCGGTCAGCGTTGAAGAACAGGTTTACGCCGTGGTGAAATTCCTCATGGTGGCTGAAAAGCTCGAAAACCTCGAAGAGAATATCGGCACGCTCGAAACGGTCTATTTCTCGCTGGTTAACGAACTGGTGAGCGGTAAAATCAAAACGGAATTAGGCGGATTTAATCAGAACTACAGCCTGAAATTCGCGTTAATTTCGCTCATCCAGAGCTACTTTACGAAGAAAGCGACAGCCCGCGGCGGTGCGGTATTAAACCGTTATTTTACTCAGCTTTATCAACACTTTGAGTCTGCTGGTGACACCGTGCCGGCAGAGAAGGTCATGGAGAATATCGAGTCCGTCTGGCGCGATGTGGCGGGCAGTTACCTGGCGACCAATGACCATTTATTTAAGAACTTTTTTAAATACAAACTGTGGGAGCAGGGCTTCCCGCAGAACAATGGCCGCAGCATGTTGAATAATCTTTATTTAATCGTCGCGGAGTTTTATTTCCTTAAAACGTTACTTGCCGGTCAGGCACTCGTGGCGGGAAAAATTGAACAAGATAATATCATTGATGTTATTTACAGCTTCCACTCCCTTAGCCAGCATAATCAGGAAGCGGGAAAGCTCTTTCATCAACATATAGATAGCGTCAAACTCGGCGACGATCTTTCATTGTTACAACTGTTAATTTAGGCAGAAAAGTTGCCCCTGTTGTGGGCAACCTCAGAATAACCTCACTTTATCCCCCTTTTTCATCCAATTGAACGCCCTGCAGAATCGGATAATCATGCCGATAACTCAACTAACGCAGGGCTGTTTATCGTGAATTCACTCTATACCGCTGAAGGTGTAATGGATAAACACTCGCTGTGGCAGCGTTATGTCCCGCTGGTGCGTCACGAAGCATTGCGCCTCCAGGTGCGCTTGCCGGCGAGCGTGGAACTCGACGATCTGCTACAGGCGGGCGGTATCGGGTTATTGAATGCAGTTGACCGATACGACGCTCTGCAAGGAACGGCATTTACGACTTACGCAGTTCAGCGTATTCGTGGTGCGATGCTGGACGAGCTGCGCAGCCGTGACTGGGTGCCGCGCAGTGTTCGCCGCAACGCGCGCGAAGTGGCGCATGCGATGGGGCAGCTGGAACAGGAACTGGGACGTAACGCAACGGAAACCGAAGTGGCGGAACGTCTTGGCATTGCTGTTGAAGAGTATCGTCAGATGTTGCTCGATACCAATAATAGCCAACTCTTCTCTTATGACGAGTGGCGCGAAGAGCATGGCGATAGCATCGAGCTGGTGACGGATGAGCACCAGCAAGAAAACCCGTTACACCATTTAATGGAAGGGAATTTACGCCAGCGCGTCATGGAGGCTATTGAAGCTCTGCCTGAACGCGAACAGCTGGTATTGACCCTTTATTACCAGGAAGAGCTTAACCTCAAAGAGATTGGCGCTGTTCTGGAGGTGGGAGAGTCGCGGGTGAGCCAGCTGCACAGCCAGGCCATTAAACGCTTACGAACCAAACTGGGTAAGTTATAGGTGATTGATTCACCTGAAAAATGCCGCACAACGTATTGACAACCAGGAGTTATCATGACGGTGCAGCAATCTAAAAGACGGCCTTTAAGCCGCTACCTGAAAGACTTTAAACACAGCCAGACGCATTGCGCCCACTGTAACAAGTTACTCGATCGTATCACGCTGGTTCGCCGGGGCGAAATCGTCAATAAGATTGCGATTTCGCGTCTCGACACGTTGATGGACGAATCAGCATGGCTCGAAGAGCAAAAAGAGTGGGTGGCGCTTTGCCGTTTCTGTGGGGATCTCCACTGCAAAGAGCAAAGCGACTTCTTCGACATTATCGGCTTCAAGCAATTCCTGTTTGAACAAACGGAGATGAGCCACGGCACCGTTCGCGAATATGTGGTTCGCCTGCGTCGCCTTGGGCAACATCTGACCGTAAACAATATTTCTCGCGATCTGCTGACAACCGGTTATCTGGATGAAAATCTGGAGCCGTGGCTGCCTGCGACCAGCACCAACAACTACCGAATTGCGCTGCGCAAATATGCGCAATACAAGGTACAAATGCCGGGAGCCATAAAGCAGAAAGCCCACGCCGGAACAACTTCTGATATATATTAAAAAAGAATAAGATGTAGCGCAGTCGCCTTTGACGTTGCAGGCGATTTCTCTACACTACGTAAAAATTCCACTATATCGGGGTATTTATGAAATTTGCACTTCTGGGTCGTCAGGCGCTGATGGGTGTTATGGCCGTTGCGCTGGTTGCGGGCATGAGCGTGAAAACGTTCGCCGCAGAAAACCTGCTGAATAAAGTAAAAGAGCGCGGTACGCTGCTGGTCGGGCTGGAAGGAACCTATCCTCCGTTCAGCTTCCAGGGCGACGACGGTAAGCTGACCGGTTTTGAAGTGGAGTTTGCTGAAGAGCTGGCGAAGCACCTCGGCGTTAAAGCGTCGCTGAAACCGACCAAATGGGACGGTATGCTGGCGTCGCTGGATTCCAAACGTATTGATGTGGTGATTAATCAGGTGACCATTTCTGACGAGCGTAAGAAGAAGTATGACTTCTCTACGCCGTACACCGTGTCCGGTATTCAGGCGCTGGTGAAGAAAGGCAACGAAGGCGGGATTAAAACTGCCGCGGACCTGAAAGGGAAGAAAGTCGGTGTCGGTCTGGGGACCAACTACGAAGAGTGGCTGCGCCAGAACGTGCAGGGTGTGGATATCCGCACCTATGATGATGACCCGACGAAATATCAGGATCTGCGCGTGGGCCGTATCGACGCCATTCTGGTTGACCGTCTGGCAGCGCTGGATCTGGTGAAGAAAACCAACAATACCCTGGCCGTAGCGGGTGATGCGTTCTCTCGTCAGGAATCCGGCGTGGCCGTTCGTAAAGGTAACGAAGACCTGGTCAAAGCGATTGATTCCGCGATTGCTGACATGCAAAAAGACGGAAGCCTGAAAGCGCTCTCCGAGAAGTGGTTCGGTGCAGACGTCACGAAATAAGTTTCTGACGTAAAAAAAGGCGCTTTTAAAAGCGCCTTTTTTATTTCTTTCGCGTCTGCGTGCATAATGAAAAATATCACTTTTTGTCAGAGTTACCGGAGAACCCATGTCACTACAGAATTTAACGCGCTTTCCCCGCCTGGAGTTTATCGGCGCGCCGACGCCGCTGGAGTACCTGCCGCGATTTTCTGATTATTTAGGGCGCGATATTTTTATTAAGCGTGATGACGTGACGCCGATGGCGATGGGGGGCAATAAGCTGCGCAAGCTGGAGTTTCTGGCGGCGGACGCCCTGCGCGAAGGCGCGGATACGCTCATTACTGCCGGGGCTATCCAGTCCAACCACGTCCGTCAGACGGCGGCAGTGGCGGCAAAGCTCGGACTCCACTGCGTGGCATTGCTGGAAAACCCGATTGGCACGCGGGCAGAAAACTATCTGACCAACGGTAACCGCCTGCTGCTGGACCTGTTTAATGTGCAGGTCGAAATGGTGGATGCGTTGACCGACCCGACCGCCCAGCTCGACGAGCTGGCGACGCGCCTGGAAGCACAGGGCTTCCGCCCATACGTTATCCCCGTCGGCGGTTCGAACGCGCTGGGCGCGCTGGGGTATGTGGAAAGTGCGCTGGAAATCGTGCAGCAGTGCGAGGGCGCGGTGAGTCTCTCCTCGGTGGTTGTCGCGTCCGGGAGTGCGGGCACGCATGCCGGGCTGGCGGTGGGGCTAGAGCAGCTGCTGCCGGACGTCGAGCTGATTGGCGTGACGGTATCCCGCAGCGTCGCGGATCAGAAGCCAAAAGTGGTGACCTTACAGCAGGCGGTAGCCGAGCAGCTGGAGCTGAAGGCAAAGGCCGATATTCTGCTCTGGGATGACTATTTTGCGCCGGGTTACGGCACGCCTAACGAAGAGGGGATGGAAGCGGTGAAGCTGCTGGCTCGCCTCGAGGGGATACTGCTCGATCCGGTGTATACCGGCAAAGCGATGGCCGGACTGATTGACGGCATTGCGCAGAAACGCTTTAAGGATGAAGGGCCGATTTTATTTGTCCATACCGGCGGGGCGCCTGCGCTGTTTGCCTACCATCCTCATGTCTAAAAATCAGGTCGAAAAATAATAATGCAAGAAAGTATTCAACTGGTTATTGATTCTCTGCCCTTTCTGCTGAAAGGTGCGGTATTTACGTTACAGCTCAGTATCGGCGGGATGTTCTTCGGGCTGGTGCTGGGATTTGTGCTGGCCTTAATGCGCATGTCACCCGTCCTGCCGGTACGCTGGCTGGCGCGTTTTTATATCTCCGTGTTTCGCGGTACGCCGCTTATCGCCCAGCTCTTTATGATCTACTACGGCTTACCGCAGTTTGGTATCGAGCTGGATCCGATCCCAGCAGCGATGATTGGTCTGTCGCTCAATACCGCGGCGTACACCTCAGAAACCCTGCGCGCGGCCATCTCCTCCATTGATAAAGGGCAGTGGGAGGCGGCGGCCAGTATCGGTATGACCCCCTGGCAGACGCTGCGCCGGGCCATTCTTCCGCAGGCGGCGCGCGTGGCGCTTCCACCGCTGAGCAATAGCTTCATTAGCCTGGTGAAAGATACTTCCCTGGCGGCAACGATTCAGGTGCCGGAGCTGTTCCGTCAGGCGCAGCTCATTACTTCGCGCACGCTTGAAGTCTTTACCATGTATCTGGCCGCCTCGCTGATTTACTGGGTGATGGCGACGGTGCTGTCTGCCCTGCAAAACTACTTCGAAAACCAGCTTAACCGCCAGGAGCGTGATCCAAAATGAGTGCTATCGACGTCAAAAACCTGGTGAAAAAATTCCACGGTCAAACGGTGCTCCACGGGATCGATCTTGAAGTCGAGCAGGGTGAAGTCGTGGCGATTATCGGACCGAGCGGTTCGGGAAAGACGACGCTGCTGCGCAGTATTAACCTGCTTGAACAGCCTGAAGGCGGCACTATTCGGGTAGGAGATATAACGATTGATACCGGAAAATCCATCAGCCAGCAGAAAGGGTTGATTCGCCGCCTGCGCCAGCATGTCGGCTTCGTTTTCCAGAACTTCAATCTCTTCCCACACCGTACGGTGCTGGAGAACATTATTGAAGGGCCGGTCATTGTAAAAGGTGAATCGAAAGAGGACGCAACGGCGCGGGCGCGCGAACTGCTCGCCAAAGTTGGGCTGGCGGGGAAAGAGACCAGCTATCCGCGGCGTCTGTCGGGAGGGCAACAGCAGCGCGTGGCGATAGCGCGCGCGCTGGCGATGCGCCCGGACGTGATCCTTTTTGATGAACCGACCTCTGCGCTCGATCCGGAACTGGTGGGTGAGGTGCTGAACACCATTCGCCAGCTGGCACAGGAAAAACGGACGATGGTGATCGTAACGCATGAGATGAGCTTTGCACGCGATGTTGCTGACAGAGCCATCTTCATGGATCAGGGGCGGATTGTGGAGCAGGGGCCGGCGAAAAGCCTGTTCGCTAACCCTCAACAGCCGCGAACCCGTCAGTTCCTTGAAAAATTCCTGATGCAGTAGAATTTTTGCACTAATTTGCTCCAGAAATTTAGCCTGGAGCAAATTATTCTCCCCCCGCACGCCGCCCTGCGTTTTTTTATTCCATCCAGCTCGGATAAACCTTATCAATAGTAAAGTTAATTGTGCTATTGCCGATATTTTGTAGTTAGAAAAAAGTTTTATGTGTTAGGTTATATTCACCATAATAATGATTATCTTTTCAGAGGCTTCATTTAGTAAGTATGAAGGATTCAGACTTTTTCACCTGGCGACGGGATTGCTCCCTCCGGTTTCAGGAATTGACCTGTGCCGACGAGGTATATCAGGAACTTCAGCGACAAACTCAGACGCTTGAATTTGATTATTTCGCGCTCTGCGTGCGCCATCCCGTGCCATTTACCCGGCCAAAGATCGCCGTGCATACCACTTATCCAAAGCAGTGGATGGCGCAATATCAATCCGCGAACTATTTCGCTATTGATCCCGTCTTAAAACCGGAGAATTTCATTCAGGGTCATTTACCCTGGACCGACGCATTATTCGCTGACGCGCAGGAATTATGGCATAGCGCGCAGGACCACGGTTTACGTGCGGGAATAACGCAGTGCCTGATGCTGCCTAATCACGCGCTCGGCTTCCTGTCGGTTTCCCGTACTAGTGTACTGGAAGGGGCATTTGCCCGTGAGGAAATAGAACTGCGGCTGCAGATGCTGGTGCAAATGGCCTTAACTTCTCTGATACGCTTTGAAGATGAGATGGTCATGCCACCCGAAATGAAATTCAGCAAACGCGAACGCGAAATTCTGAAATGGACTGCGGAAGGGAAGACGTCTGCGGAAATAGCGATCATTCTCTCCATCTCCGAGAATACCGTTAACTTCCATCAGAAAAATATGCAGAAGAAATTCAACGCGCCTAACAAAACCCAGATCGCGTGCTACGCGGCGGCAACGGGACTGATCTGACGAGATAATACGTTCTGCGTGACAGACGAGCGAACGGCTGAATGCACTGCATCCAGCCGTTTTTTGTTACTGGCGGTAGGCTTGTTTGATTTGCTTAACGGTGTTAGCAAATACCGCAGATTCAGCCTGGTCTTCCATCTCCGCGATTTGTTTTTCCATTTTAATGATCACACGACCGGCGTCCGCCTGGCCCATCGCCTGCAGCATCAGCGTTAGCAGCGCTTTCAGGCAGTTTACTTCCTGTGCCAGTTCCTGGTTATTCTCAGCAGTGGCAAATTCAGGTGTGCTCATTTATTTTCCTCATTATTAAACGGCGCTAAAGTGCGACGACGAAAGTCAAGGCGGCGGAGTATACCACAAGCTGACGCAAAAAATGCAGCGGTTGTTTTTCGTACTTTTACGCGGATGTTTAATTGCGTAAACAGAACCTACCGGTAAACTGAACCGCTTTTAAAGGCTATTAATTGTTTATGCCCGGTTCGCTTGCCGTTAATTATTGTTACAAAAATTTGAGATCTGTTTTTTTGCAGGGAAACCCTGCAGGTTTTTTGTAACTTTTTGAATACAGATGCTTAAAAAAAGCTGCAAAAGCCCTGTGTACACGGTCTTTCTTTCCACGGACTGTACAGCCTAATTTCCAAAAACGAGAGCGAAATCGAATAGCCGGTTTTTTAACGTTTTAATCTTGTGAGGAAAACCGTTAATATAAACCAAATTATCACTCAGTAGCGTTATCCCTATTCTGGAGACATTTCCTTTGATCAACGTCCTTCTTGTTGATGACCACGAACTGGTGCGCGCAGGGATACGACGCATTCTTGAAGATATTAAAGGTATTAAAGTTGCCGGTGAGGCGTGCTGTGGCGAAGATGCGGTAAAATGGTGCCGCACAAACTCGGCCGATGTGGTACTGATGGATATGAACATGCCCGGTATCGGCGGTCTTGAAGCAACACGCAAAATCGCGCGTACCTTTGTTGATACAAAAGTCATCATGCTGACCGTGCATACCGAAAACCCACTGCCCGCGAAAGTGATGCAGGCGGGCGCAGCGGGCTACCTGAGTAAAGGTGCTGCGCCGCAGGAAGTCGTCAATGCAATCCGTTCCGTGTTTGCCGGACAGCGTTACATTGCTTCCGACATCGCTCAGCAGATGGCGCTGAGTCAGATCGAGCCCGAGAAAACCGAATCACCGTTTGCGAGTTTGTCCGAGCGTGAATTGCAGATTATGCTGATGATCACCAAAGGTCAGAAGGTGAATGAGATTTCGGAACAGCTGAATCTCAGCCCGAAAACGGTGAACAGCTATCGTTACCGGATGTTCAGTAAACTGAACATTCATGGCGACGTCGAACTGACGCACCTGGCCATCCGGCACGGTTTGTGTAATGCGGAGACGTTGTTAAGTCAGTGAGTGATGTGTTCGATTCAAAAGCATTTCTGAAAACCGTAACCAGCCAGCCTGGCGTCTATCGCATGTATGACGCTGGCGGTACGGTTATCTATGTGGGGAAGGCAAAAGATCTTAAAAAACGTCTCTCCAGCTATTTTCGCAGCAATCTGGCCTCCCGTAAGACCGAAGCGCTGGTCTCTCTCATTCAGAATATTGATGTCACCGTCACGCACACAGAAACAGAAGCGCTGCTGCTTGAGCACAACTATATAAAGCTCTACCAGCCGCGCTATAACGTTCTGTTGCGTGATGATAAATCCTACCCGTTTATTTTTCTGAGCGGCGACACCCATCCGCGCCTCGCCATGCACCGCGGTGCAAAACATGCGAAGGGCGAATATTTCGGGCCGTTCCCTAACGGCTATGCCGTGCGTGAAACGCTGGCGCTGCTGCAAAAAATCTTCCCGATCCGCCAGTGTGAGAACAGCGTTTACCGTAACCGCTCGCGCCCGTGCCTGCAGTACCAGATTGGACGCTGCCTGGGCCCCTGCGTGGCCGGGCTGGTGAGTGAAGAAGAGTATGCGCAGCAGGTGGATTATGTGCGCCTGTTCCTGGCCGGAAAAGACGATCAGGTCTTGACGCAGCTGATCGCGCGGATGGAAAAAGCCAGCGCCGCACTCCAGTTCGAAGAGGCCGCGCGGATCCGCGACCAAATCCAGGCGGTGCGCAGAGTCACTGAGAAACAGTTTGTCTCGAATACCGGTGACGATCTTGACGTCATCGGCGTAGCCTTTGACGCCGGGATGGCCTGCGTGCACGTGCTGTTTATTCGCCAGGGCAAAGTGCTCGGCAGCCGCAGCTATTTCCCGAAAGTGCCCGGCGGTACCGAACTGGGTGAAGTGGTGGAAACCTTTGTCGGCCAGTTCTATCTGCAGGGGAGCCAGATGCGCACGCTGCCTTCTGAGATCCTGCTCGATTTTAATCTTGACGATAAAACCCTGCTGGCCGATTCGCTCTCCGAACTGGCGGGCCGTCGGGTCAATGTTCAAACCAAACCGCGCGGCGATCGCGCGCGTTATCTGAAGCTGGCGCGAACCAACGCGGCGACGGCGCTCACCACTAAGCTGTCGCAACAGTCGACGGTGCACCAGCGTTTAACGGCCCTGGCGACGCTGCTGAAGCTTCCGGAAGTGAAACGGATGGAGTGTTTCGACATCAGTCATACGATGGGGGAACAGACGGTAGCGTCCTGCGTGGTGTTTGATGCGAATGGTCCACTCCGCGCCGAGTATCGCCGCTATAACATCACCGGGATCACGCCGGGTGATGACTATGCGGCCATGAATCAGGTGCTGCGTCGTCGCTATGGTAAAGCCATAGAAGAGAGCAAAATCCCGGATGTGATCCTGATTGACGGCGGGAAAGGGCAGCTCGGCCAGGCGAAAGCGGTATTTGAATCGCTTGATGTCAGCTGGGATAAAAACCATCCGCTGCTGCTGGGCGTCGCAAAAGGGGCCGATCGTAAGGCTGGTCTGGAGACATTGTTCTTCGAGCCGGAAGGTGAGGGCTTCAGCCTGCCGCCGGATTCCCCGGCGCTGCACGTCATCCAGCATATTCGCGATGAATCGCACGATCACGCCATCAGCGGTCACCGCAAAAAGCGGGCGAAGGTGAAAAATACCAGTAGCCTGGAAACGATTGAAGGCGTGGGACCAAAACGTCGCCAGATGCTGCTGAAATATATGGGCGGATTGCAAGGATTACTCAACGCCAGCATGGAAGAAATTGCAAAAGTGCCGGGTATTTCGCAAGGGCTGGCAGAAAAGATCTACTACTCGTTGAAACATTGAGGGCTCTGTAGCAACATAGAGCTAAATTTTACTGACAACAAACAGTTACCGTCATTATGCAATTTAATATCCCTACGTTGCTCACTCTCTTTCGTGTTGTACTCATCCCGTTCTTTGTACTGGCGTTTTACCTGCCGGTCGTCTGGGCACCTTTCGCCTGCGCATTGCTCTTTCTGATCGCGGCGGTCACCGACTGGTTTGATGGCTATCTGGCCCGTCGCTGGAATCAAAGTACCCGTTTCGGTGCCTTCCTCGATCCGGTGGCAGACAAAGTGATGGTCGCTATCGCCATGGTGCTGGTGGCCGAGCACTATCATACCTGGTGGGTAACGCTGCCCGCGGCTACCATGATCGGCCGTGAGATTATCATCTCCGCGCTGCGCGAGTGGATGGCGGAGCTGGGGAAACGCAGCAGCGTGGCGGTCTCGTGGATTGGCAAAGTCAAAACGACGGCGCAGATGGCAGCGCTGGTCTGGATGCTCTGGCGTCCAAACGCCTGGGTTGAATGGGCGGGAATTGGTCTGCTGTGGGTGGCGGCAGTGCTGACGCTGTGGTCTATGCTGCAATATTTGAACGCTGCGCGCGGGGATTTGCTTGATCAGTGATCGTTTCGCCGTAATTTTCAGCAAACGATCCGGGGATGCAAAAAATAACGTTGACTCATAACGTCATATCAGTAGAATGCAACGCATCGAACGGCGGCACACTAAGCCGGACGATAGTGAAATCAAGTGGTTAGACGTTTACTTGATGACATGCGGGAATAGCTCAGTTGGTAGAGCACGACCTTGCCAAGGTCGGGGTCGCGAGTTCGAGTCTCGTTTCCCGCTCCAGATTAAAGACATGCGCAGTTGCGGGTGTCAGTTTGAAAAGTTTTACGGCGCGTTAGCAAAGCGGTTATGTAGCGGATTGCAAATCCGTCTAGTCCGGTTCGACTCCGGAACGCGCCTCCACTTTCTTCCCTGGCCGGATGGTGGAATCGGTAGACACAAGGGATTTAAAATCCCTCGGCGTTCGCGCTGTGTGGGTTCAAGTCCCACTCCGGCTACCATGGGAAACAAAGAATAAAATCAATGATAAGCAGTGTCGTGTAAACCACCGAAAGGTGGTTTTTTATTTTCTGAATTTCACTCTTCCATCATTCCAGCTTTTCACAAGTACACCTTGCCGATTACATCATTGCATCTACACATTGGTATCTTGCCCCGATAATGCAACGCAATTGGTGTGTGGAGTGAGGGGATTATATAAGCCTATCTGGTATCGATTAGGATCATGATGGGGAGAATGGAATGGAATGGAATGGAATGGAATGGGAGGGAATGGGAGGGAAACCCTCCCGATTCGTTATTTTGCGAATAAACAATCTCGTCCAGAAGGTGCACCCATTACGCGGATCATTTTTTTACAAATCACAGTGACCTGCTGTCCTTTTTTCAATGCTACAGCGGTAGCCTTTTCTGAGTTTTCCATCTCCATTCGTGCAGGCATGAACTGGTTGTCTGTTTGTAAGCCGATGATAATTGAGTCTGTAAAATCTTTATCAATGGACTGAACAACACCCTTGACTGCGATGAGCTTACCCTTCATGTTTTCATCGGTTGCGACTTCATTCTCTTCATAAGCTTTAAAAAGCTGTCTTGCGGAGGTCGTAAACACTTCTTTTTGCGGTACTGACTTCTGCGTATCCGTAACTGATGCAGAAGACGAAGTCGCGCCTGCTTCCGTTTTGTCGTTTTTACCGACGATATATCCCAGAACCATCAAAGCAATAAAGATATAGAAAATCCATTTAATAAATTTCTTCATGTAATTACCTGTAAGCTAATAGTTTTACTGTGTAAAGAATGTGAGAATATCACTTTATTACTTTATCGCATAAAGATGCTTATTGCCTATAAAAAGGATTTACGCGAGTAAATTATTTTATCCTTTTTCAAGGAAGGCATTATTGTGATATCACAAAAGGGTGGCTTCACACTAAAGGTGGTTTGTTGGTGCATGGACATTGTGTAATCACACCCCGCCTAAATACGCCTTCCTCACCTCCTGATTCCCCAGCAGCTCCTCGCCGCTGCCGCTCAGTCGGATCTGCCCGTTAACCATCACATACCCGCGATCGGAAAGCTTCAGCGCGTGATGCGCATTCTGCTCCACCAGAAAGATGGTCATGCCGTTGCGGGCCAGCTCGTGCAGCGTCTGGAAGATCTGTTTCACCACTATCGGCGCTAAGCCCAGGCTCGGTTCATCCAGCAGCAGCAGCTTCGGACGGCTCATCAACGCCCGGGCGATCGCCAGCATCTGCTGTTCCCCGCCGGACATGGTCATTGCGCGCTGCTTGCGTCGCTCCTTGAGGCGAGGGAACAGGTCGAACATGGTTTGCATATCCTCAGCGGCAAACTGGCTGCCGATGGGGATGGTCCCCATCAGCAGGTTCTCTTCAACGGTCATATCCGGGAAGATTCGTCTGCCTTCCGGCGCCTGCGCAATGCCGCCGGACGCGACGTAGTGGGTGGATTTATGGCTGATATCTTCACCACCGAAAAGGATCTGCCCGTTGCGGATGCGGGGCTGGCCAAAGATGGACATCAGCAGTGTCGATTTACCCGCGCCGTTTGCGCCAATCAGCGCCACGGTTTCACCCTTATTGACCTCGAGGGAGACCTGCTTCAGCGCCTGAATGACGCCGTAAAACACGTCCACCTCGCGAAATGCCAGCAGCGGTTCGCTCATAGGGTGACCTCGCTTTCATCCGTACCCAGGTAGGCGGCAATGACCTTTTCATCATGCTGGATCTGCTCGGGTTTTCCCCTGGCAATAACATCCCCGTGGTCGAGCACGATAATATCGTCCGAAATCTCCATCACCATCCCCATATCATGCTCAATCAGTAATACCGTGATGTCATGGTGATCCCGCAGAAAGCGAATAATGCTGCTCAGCTTGTGCGTTTCAACCGGGTTCAGCCCGGCGGCGGGTTCATCCAGACAGATCATTTCCGGCCCGGTGCACATTGCCCGCGCGATTTCCAGACGCCGCTGCTGGCCGTACGACATCTCTCCAGCGAGGCGATTGGCGCAGTCCACCAGATCCACTACTTCCAGCCAGTAGAAGGCTCTGTCCAGGGCATCGCTTTCCGCCCGCCGGTATGCCGGCGTATTTACGATCCCGGCGAGCAGATTGCGGTTAACGCGCATATGCTGCGCGACCAGCAGGTTTTCCACGACCGACATCTCGCGAAAAAGACGGATATTTTGAAACGTGCGGGCCAGCCCTGCGCGGTTGACCAGATGCGTTCCGCCAAACATTTTGTAGAACAGACGCTGCCCGAACTGCGCGGGGTTAATCCAGTCACCCGGCTGGAATTTTTGTCCGAGAACCTGAATGACGTTGGTCGTTTTAGTGCGGGTATTAAATAAAATGTTGCCGCCGGAGGCCCTGTAGAAGCCCGTCAGGCAGTTAAACACGGTTGTTTTTCCCGCTCCGTTTGGCCCGATCAGGGCGGTAATAGAGCCACGCTGCACGTCCAGGTTGACGTCGTTAAGCGCCTTAATCCCGCCAAAGTGCATCATCAGATGTTCAACGCGTAATATCGTTCCGTTCATGGCGCGACGCCCTTACGCACGGCAAACCCGCTGCGGTTAATGCGGATCAAACCGCGTGGACGCCAGATCATCATCACCACCATGAGCATGCCAAACAGCAGGACGCGGTACTCGGCAAAACTGCGCAGCAGTTCCGGCGTTACCGTGAGCACAAAGGCGGCCAGCACCACGCCAAGCGTAGAGCCCATACCGCCCAGCACCACAATGGCGAGGATCAGCGCCGATTCAAAAAAGGTAAAGGAGGTTGGATTCACGAACCCCTGGTAGGTGGCGAAGAACACTCCGGCAATGCCTGCGGTGGACGCGCCCAGCGTAAAGGCCGACAGCTTAACCAGAACATGATTCAACCCCATTGAACGGCACGCAATTTCGTCTTCACGCAGCGCTTCCCACGCCCGACCAATCGGCATCCGCGTCAGGCGGTGCTTGATATAGAGCACCAGCATCACCACCAGGAACAGCACCGCGTAGATAAAAATAAACTTCATGTTCGGGTTGTAGGTCAGGTGGAAAAATTCGTGGAAGGGCACGCCGCCTTCTTTCGCGCGTCGCCCAAATTCCAGGCCGAAAAAGGTGGGAGGAGGGGCCGACACGCCGTTTGGTCCGCCGGTGAAGGTTAGCCAGTTGTTCAGTATCAGGCGAATGATCTCCCCGAACCCGAGGGTGACGATGGCGAGATAGTCACCGTGCATGCGCAGTACCGGGAAACCGAGCAGAGCGCCTGCGGCGGCGGCCATGATTGCCGCCAGCGGCAGCATGCTCCAGAAGCCTAAGCCGAGATACTGGTATCCCAGCGCCAGACCGTACGCCCCAATCGCGTAGAACGCGACATATCCCAGATCCAGCAGGCCGGCCAGACCCACGACGATATTCAGCCCCAGGCCGAGAAGCACGTAGATCAGCCCGAGAATGGCGACGGTCAGCACATATTTCGTGGCGACAAACGGAAAGCAAATCGCAAGGGTAATCACCAGAGGAATAATCCAGCGCATGCGGCTTTTGTATTCCGGTGGCCGGACATATACGCCCGCGCTATCGGCTTCGAAGCGCGCCTGGAAACGAGCGCCCGCGGCGGTACCTAAAAAGGCGCTCAGCAGAAAACGCCCGAGTATGACGATGCCAACCATCCAGGCCAGCCGCTGCCCGGCGAAGTTAAAGCTGTACCCGTCCAGCACTACGCCCGCTATGGGGCCGAAGATTATCAGCGCAATCAGCCCGGAAAAAATCGCGTCCAGAATGCAGCGTTTAAGTGAAAAACCGTGTGATGTCATCATTCTCTCCCTCACACTTTGGCCACAATCGGGCGCCCAAGCAGTCCCTGGGGACGGAAAATAAGGATCATGACCAGCAGGCCGAACGAGAAGACGTCTTTATAGTCCGAGTTCACCATGCCCGAGAACTGGGCTTCCGCCACGCCGAGGATAAGGCCACCGAGCATGGCACCGGGGAGGGAGCCGATGCCGCCGAGTACCGCCGCCGTAAAGGCTTTAATGCCGATCACGAACCCGACGTAGAAATCAAAGGTGCCGTAATTCATGGTGATCAACACCCCCGCCAGACCGGCCATCGCCGCGCCGATGACAAAGACCATCGAAATAATCCGATCGGTGTTAATGCCCAGAATGGAGGCCATCTTACGATCCTGCTGTACCGCGCGGCACATCCGGCCCAGCCGGGTATGGTTGATTATCCAGGTAAGCACCAGCATGCCGACAAACGAGGCAATCAGAATAAACACTTTGGTGTAGGTTATCTGCACGAACCCGTCGCCCAGATGCAGGCGAATAACGCCGTCCAGCATGGTCGGCACCCCTTGCTGGCGCGGCCCTTGGCTCAACTGTGCGTAGTTTTGCAGGATAAGCGACATCCCAATGGCGGAGATCAGCGGCGCCAGGCGCGTGGAGTTGCGCAGCGGCTTGTAGGCGATACGCTCGATGGTCCAGCCGTACACCCCGGTTACCACAATGGTAAACACCAGCGTCCCGAGGATCAGCAGCGGAAACGACTGCAGACCGAAGAAAGAGAGCAGCGCCAGGCCAATGGCGCAGAGATAGGCGGAAATCATATACACTTCGCCGTGGGCGAAGTTGATCATGCCGATAATGCCGTACACCATGGTGTAGCCGATGGCGATCAGGCCGTAGACGGAGCCCAGCGTTAAGCCATTAATTAACTGTTGCAGGAAGAATGTACTCATCTTAGCGCGCTCGTTTTATAGGCCGCGCGAGCCGCGCAGCCTGATGTTTATTACGCGCCGACGGGAAAGCCCGCCGACGTTGAGCGTGACTCCGTCCCGTTACTGCACTTCCTTATATTTTCCTTTGTCGTCCCACTGGTAAACCACGTAGTCAGACACTTTCAGATCGCCTTTGCTGTCCCAGGCTTTTTTGCCCATCACCGTGTCGACGGAATTGGCTTTCAGCCACTCGCTGGCTTTGGCGGAGTCCTTGCCACCGGTGGCCTTGAAGGCCGCGGCAATGGCCTGGACGGAGGCATAGGAGTAGAGGGTGTAACCTTCCGGCTCGAATTTACCGGCGCGGAATTTCTCGATAACCGCTTTACCGTCCGGGATAAGGCGCGGATCTTTACCGAAGGTCATGTAAATGCCGTTGGTGTATTGCGGGCCACCCGCGGCGGTCACCATCTCTTCGTTGACAATGCAGTCGCCGGAGAAGAATTTCGCCTGCACGCCCTGTTCACGCATCTGGCGAACCAGCGGACCGGCTTCCGGGTGACAGCCACCGAAGAACACGACGTCCGGTTTTTGCGCGCCGATCTTCGTCACCAGCGCGTTAAAGTCTTTTTCACCGCGGGATAACCCCTCATACATCACATCCTGAACCCCACGTTTCGCCAGCGCCGCTTTGGTGGCGTCAGCCAGACCCTGACCATAGGTGTCTTTATCGTGAATAATCACCACGCGCTTGGCTTTCAGCTTGTCGATGATGAAGTCGCTGGCAACCTGGCCCTGCTGATCGTCGCGACCGCACATGCGGAACATATCGCTCATGCCGCGTTCGGTGATCAGCGGGTTAGTTGAGCCGGGGGTAATCGCAATAATGCCTGCGTCGCTATACACCTCAGAGGCGGGCATTGTGGAAGAGGAGCAGAAATGGCCGACCACGGCGTTGACTTTATCCTGGTCAACTAAACGGTTGGCGACGGCCACGGCCTGCTTAGGTTCGCAGGCATCATCCCCCTGAACCAGTTTGATCTTCTCGCCGTTAATGCCGCCTGCGGCATTGATGTCTTCAGCGGCCTGCGTTGCGCCGTGCCAGTACTGATCGCCATAGGTGGCATTCGGACCCGTAAACGGCCCGGCCACGCCAATCACAATATCTGCCCGGGCGGAAAACGCCGTCACCAGGCAACCGGCCAACACAAGAGAAAGAGGAGTTCTGATAAATTTCAGCGACATTATTATGTTCCTTAGCAAAGAGGTTTTTGCACCACGGCGTAAACCCGAACGCCCGACGGCGCAGCCAATCCGAAACACGAGCAAGAACAAAATGCACTAAACGAACAAGATACAGACGGCATCCTGCATATTACGGCGAGATTTCCCTGCGCAGGGACGCGCGAAGAACGTTAAGCAAAAACGTTGCCAGAATGGTTAACCCATTGACCAGCATGCGACATGTTTGAGTATAGAGCGCCGCGTTATGCCGCCTTGCGGGAGGAGAAGAAATTACAGCGGAGATCACATATCGTTAACAATAAAGCCCATAAGTTGTGCAAAGGTCACGATTTGCACGTTTTTGCAGCAATAAAGACCTAAACTTCAGCCCGGAGAGGGGTGAGATATGTGTTAGGATCGTTTCCTTTTTTGCAGGAGTATCAGCGATGACTGAAGGCCCATTGAATGAAAGCGAAATGGCGTGGCTTGAAGAGACGTTAATGTCTTACGGTCATGATGACGCGTCCGTGATTGACGTGTCCGAACTGGACGGCATGCTTACCGCAGTGCTTTCCGGTCCTGTTGTCGTTGAGCCAGATGCCTGGCTGGTGGCGGTGTGGGGTGGCGAGAAGTACATTCCGCGCTGGAAAAACGATCGTGAGATGAACCGTTTTATCGATCTCTGCTTTAAGCATATGAACGATATTGCCGAACGCCTGAGCGAGTACCCGGATCAGTTTGAACCGATGTTCGGTTATAACGACGTTGACGGTGAGAGCTATACCGTGGTGGAAGAGTGGTGCTATGGCTATATGCGCGGCGTGGCGCTGACGGACTGGTCAGCCTTGCCGGAAGCACTGAAGGCCGATCTTGAGGTGATTGCCCTGCACGGGACGGAAGAGAACAGCGAAAAGCTGGATGAACTGTCCGAAGAGGAGTATATCGCCAGCATCGAGAGCATCCAGCCTGCGGCGCTGCGTCTATATCAATACTGGGTAAACAACCCGCAGCAGCCGGAAGTGAAGAAACCGACGGTGAACGGCACGAAGGTCGGGCGTAACGATCCGTGTCCTTGCGGCAGCGGGAAGAAGTTTAAGAGCTGCTGTTTGCACTGATAAAAAAGGGGCTGATGACAGCCCCTTTTTTATTTAACCCACTTCCGGCAGCATCCCGGCTGCAATCAACACCTGCACCAGAATAATCACCACCCCACAGCCAAACACAACGCACAGCAGCGGTTTTCCGCCCGCCACGCGATATCCCTGCTGAGGATGCTGCTGACGGCTTTTCCATGCCAGCAGGGAAGGGAGGAGGAGGGCAAGGATCGACAGCGCCACCCCTGCGTACCCCAGCGCCATCACAAATCCACGTGGGTAAAACAGCGCGAACGCCAGCGGCGGCAGGAAGGTAATTGCGCCCGTCTGTAGCCGTCCGGCCGCGGTATTACGACGCTGGAACAGGTCGGCCAGGTAATCAAACAGGCCGAGCGCCACGCCCAGGAACGAGGTTGCCAGCGCCAGGTCGGAAAACAGGTGTACCGCCAGCTCCACGTGCGGGGAGGTGACGACCTCGCGCAGTGCCAGCAGAAAACCGTTCAGGCCAGCGTGTTGCGCCATCAGCCCAAGAAAGGTTGAAGAGTCAATGCTGCCCAGCGTCACCAGCTGCCAGAAAATATAGGCAATCAGCGGGATCGCGCTGCCGATAACAAAGACGCGGCGCAGCTTGCGGATATCGCCGTTCATATAGCTGACGATGCTCGGCACGCTGCCGTGGAAGCCAAACGAGGTGAAAATAACCGGGATCGCGGAGAGCGCCAGCCCTTTTTCCAGCGGCAGCGTCAGCAGGTTGACCTTGTGCACGTGCGGCGCCAGCAGCACCAGCATGACGATCAGGAAGAGAATTTTGGCGCTGAACAGAAAACGGTTAAACAGATCGACCAGCGATGTGCCCACGCAGACCACGCCGCCGCCGATGAGCGCAAAGAAGATAGCCCCCGTCGCAGGGGTAATGTCAGAGCCAAACCAGTCGTTGACGCTGGAGGCGATAAGCTCCCCGGCGCCGCTGATATAGGCGGCGGTCAGGGCGTACATCAGGAACATCATGCTGAAGCCGGTTATCCACTGGCCGTAGCGTCCCAGATAGCGCGCCGCAAGCGAACCCAGACCGGTGTCGGCGGGCACGTGTTGGTAAACCTCAAGCAGCAACAGTGCGGTGTAACACATCAGCGCCCAGAGCGTGCCCAGCAGCAGCAGGGTTATGCCAAATCCCACGCCCGCGGCTGCCAGGGGCATTGCCAGCATTCCTGCGCCAATTGTCGTTCCGGCGACGATAAAAATACTTCCCAGGGTTCTGTTTCTCACGCTTTCCTCTACAACGATGCTTAACCGCGACAAAATCTGCGGCGCAGAGTAAGGGAAAAGCCGTAATTCGTCAAATCACCGTTACAAGTAGTGTAATGAATACTTTACGAATTACTGACCCTCTGATCCTTTATAGGCTTATGCCTACTTCATAAGGGCAATGTTGCTGCGCGACATTCCGGCGTAACGTAAACAATAAATATAAATTATCAAATTAAGTGAGGGTTTTATGGCAGGGGAGAATCCCTTTACCGCGGCATGGAGCCGGGGAGGTAACCTGTTGTGCCATGGTCACTGGATAATCAGCTGGCAGAACCAACCCCTGATACTTCCCGAGCCCCGTCGCGAAAAGGATATGGGCACCTGGGCAATCTATTCGGTTATTGATCCTGAAGACGAAACCTTTGCACAAGGCTTACAGGAAGATGAGTGGGTTATTGAGAATGTCGAGTGGTTAACGGATATGTTCTTCGAAGTGGGTATTCCGCTGGAGACCTCCAGCTACCGCTATTTTTACCAAGCCGTGAATCCCCATGACTGGCGCTGCACCAGCTGTGCGGGGTGTATGTAAATTAACGCGGTGCCGGAAACCGGCACCGCGCTGAAATTAATTCTGCGTATCAAGAGTGGAAAGTTCTTTATCAATAAAGTAAAGACCTTCGCCGGATTTCCCCACCAGAGATAATTTATCCAGCACGGATTTAAACAGCTTCTCTTCTTCATGTTGCTCAGCGACGTACCACTGCAGGAAATTAAATGTTGGATAATCCTGGCTGGTCATCGCCGCATGAACCAGTTCGTTAATTTTCTGCGTGATCAGCTGCTCGTGCTCGTAGGTGGCGCGGAACAGTTCATCGAGAGAATTATACTCGGCAAAGGGTGACGTCACGGTTTCAATGCGCGGCAGGCTGCCCGTATCCGTCAGATAATCAAACAGACGCTGCATGTGGGTCATCTCTTCCTGAGCGTGACGACGCAGAAACGCGGCAGCGCCCTCGAAGCTGTGGTAGCTGCACCAGGCGCTCATCTGCTGGTAGAGCAGGGATGAAAAAAGCTCAAGGTTCATTTGTGCGTTGAGCTTGTCGATCATTTCAGTTTTCAGCATGGTGACGCTCCGGATTATTATTTCTGGTTCACAATGAGCGACACTATAATTTGTTATTTAATTATTTGCAAAACGTAAAATTTTTATTTTATTTATTTAAAATACGAATGGGAATAAAACGCATTGGCAATTTTTAAAACTTATTAATGAGAATTATTTTTGTTCGTAATGAAATAAACTGCCAGCACGCGCTGGCAGCTTCGATTAATACCACGGATTATTTGACTTAGGATTAACGGCGTAACCCATACATTTATACTGGATAGTCACGCTCTCGTTCAGGCACAAAGAGCCGCTCGTCAGGGTGCAGGTTTTAATGGGCTGACCATAGGCTGAGGCAGTGGCATACCCCATGCTCTGACACGCTTTTGCCGCCGTGCCGTTGTTCACATACGCATCGGAATACGCATTTTGCAGCGGTGCCTGGCCGTAGTCGAGACGAACGATGCCGTTCGGCGCGTCGAGGCTGCTGACTTCAGCCTGGCGATTAATGCTACAACCCGCGAGCAGCAGGATTGTGCCGGCTACAATGACTCTTTTCATGGTTCGCTCTGAGTGGATGGAAATACGTTATCGTACCCGCAGATGCCCGCTGCAATGCCTGGAATAGCCGGACAATCTGCCCTCACTCTTCGCAACGGGTCAGCGGTGAGCGCTTTCAGTCCATACCGCAAGAAAAGTGTGATGAGAGTCACAAAAATGTTGATTTTTGTGATGGTGGTCATATTATAGGCACGTTGATAATAAAGTTGTATAACAAGTTAATGGAGCATCATCGTGAAACTGCGCAAAATCCTGAAAAGTATGTGGGCCAATTACTGCCGCACGTTCAAAGACGTGCCGCCGGGCGCCATGTTCTGATAAAAAAAACCTGCTTCGGCGGGTTTTTTTGTACCTGCTGACGATGAAGGGAAGGTGTCAGGGGGCGTGTTTTGATACTATGGCGGCCTTTAAATAAGGAGAAAGCCCCCATGTCAAAAAACCTGAGCGCCGATCAGGAACTGGTCTCTGACGTTGTCGCCTGTCAGCTGGTTATCAAACAAATCCTCGATGTTCTGGACGTGATTGCGCCGGTTGAAGTGCGCGAGAAGATGTCTACTCAGCTGAAAAATATCGATTTCGCCAGCCATCCTGCTGCCGCTGACCCGGTTACGCTTCGTGCGATCCAGAAGGCCATCGCGCTGATTGAGCTGCGATTCACGCCGCAGGGTGAGTCCCACTAAAGCAGGGAAATGGGCGATGGCATGTGTCGCCCTTTGATGCGGTCAGAAGAACGTCTGGACCAGCAGATAGCTCGCCGCGCACGCGCAGCTTACCCCAATCAGCCCCGGCAGAATAAAGCTGTGGTTGATGATAAATTTGCCGATGCGGGTCGTGCCTGAACGGTCAAAGCCGATGCAGGCCAAATCGCTTGGATAGGTCGGCAGGACAAAATAGCCGTATGACGCCGGGAAAAAGGCGATCAGCATTTTCGGGTCGATGCCGAGCATCAGGCCCATAGGCGCAACGGCCGTCAGCGCAGCCGCCTGGCTGTTCACCAGTTTTGACACCAGAAACAGCACGATGGCATACGTCCACGGGTGGCTTTTCACCACGCCTTCCAGCGCCAGCTTCAACTCGTCGAGATGCGCCTGGAAAAAGGTATCGCTCATCCACGCCACGCCGAACACCGAGAAGATCGCCACCATACCGGCCTTGAACACCGCGCCGTTGGAAATCGCCGACGCGTTGACCTTACAGGCCATCAGCATCACGGCGCCCGCAATTAACATCATCATCTGAATGACAAGGTTCATCGACAGCGCCGTCATTTTGCCTTTCAGCTCAAAGGCGGGACGCAGGTCAGGGAACGCCCCCAGCAAAACGACCACGGCAATACCGGCAAAGAAAATCCACGTGGACCAGTAGGCCTGTTTAGGGAAACGCTGATTCATTAACGTCTCCGTTCCGCCGTAGATAAACTCGCGCTGCTTAGGATCTTTCAGCTTTTCCTGAAACTCCATGTCGTCAGCCAAATCTTTTCCGCGGCGTAAACTCCACAGGGCCGCAATGGCTACGCCGAAAAGCGAAGCGGGAACCGACACGGCGAGAATTTCCAGGATCCCCCACGCGTGGCCGATCCCATGCTGAGCCGCAAGGATGGATACCAGCGATACCACGGCAACGGAAACGGGGGAGGCCGTAATCGCCATCTGCGACGCGACCGATGCCACGGCCATGGGGCGCTCGGGGCGGATCCCCTTTTTCAGGGCGATATCCGCAATGATGGGAAACATGGTGTAGACCACGTGCCCGGTGCCGCACAGAAAGGTCAGCATCCAGGTGGTGAAAGGCGCGAGCAGGGTGATGTGCTGCGGGTGTTTGCGCAGCAGACGTTCAGCAAACTGCATCATGACGTTGAGGCCGCCCGCAGTCTGTAGCGTAGCCGCACAACCAATCACCGCGAGGATGGTCAGCATAACGTCTACCGGCGGCTTACCCGGTTGCAGACCAAAGACAAAACATAAAATAAAAAGACCAATACCGCTGATTAACCCAAGCCCCATACCGCCAAAACGCGTACCCGTCAGCAGGCAGAGGAGAATAACAACAAACTCAATGGTGATCATGATGCTCCCTCGTCAATGATTATGTAACTAAATAAATCATCACACGTTGTGTGGTTAATCATTGGGAGCCAGATCTGATTTGTTAAATTTCAGCAAAAGCAGAAGGTTGGAGATAGGAAGGAGACTTTATTTCGTATGGGACGTAAATCCACATTCAACAGCGATTCAAAGTGTTTTAATAATATTAAAAACTAACAGCGACGCCCTGGTCCGGCTGTAAATCGCCGAAGCGTTTCCGTAAGGCCGGGTCGAGGCGCAGGGATGCGCCGAGAGGGCGTGGCCTGCAGGGATGCAGGCTCATGCCCGACCCGATAGCCTGAAGGAATAAGCTGAGGGTACCGCGAAGCGGCGATTTACCGCCGGGAGCCCGGGTTGCCAGGGTGGTGGCGATTGCACTGAACCCCGGATCCTGGACACCAGATTCCAAATCTGGAGGTTCAGAACAATGAAATATCCTTTCCATATTAGGCTTGCAGCTGTACTGCATTACATGGCCGGACAGTCGAGTATCAAAGAAACAGCCCATCTGTTCAGTGTGGGCAGAACCCCACTGACCCGCTGGCTGCGGGCTTACCGTCGTCAGGGTAAAGCCGGTCTGGAGGACCGTCCTGCGCGGACCTATACTGCAGAATTCAGGCTCCGCGTTGTCCGCTACGTCGCTGAAAACAGGTGCAGCTATGCGGAGGCTTCATCGCGCTTCGCCATCCCCAATGAGTCCCTTATTCTCGACTGGACGCAGCGTTACCGGAGGGGAGGTGAAAAAGCGCTTCACACTGCCAGACCCGGACCCGCTATGTCACAGAAAAAATATGTTCCCGGCGCCAAGCCCTTCAGTGAAATGACACCCAAAGAACTGCAGAGGGAGCTGGAATATCTGCGCGCGGAAAATGCTTACTTAAAAAAGCTGAAAGCCCTGAGAGAAGAAAATGCACTCAGGGAGCAGCAGAAAAAACCAGATTAGTGCAGTCGTTGCTGACGGCACACAGGCTACCCTGCCTGCTGTATGCCGCGCGGTTGTCACGCAGCACATATTATTATCATGTCTCGCACCCTGAGCACGGGACTGAGCGTTATGCGGATGCAGTCGGTGCAATGAAGGCCATCAGCCAGCGGCATGCGCAGCGCTATGGCTACCGGAGAATGACGAGAGCACTACGGGATAAGGGCTTCGTGCTTAATCACAAAACCGTGCGCAGGCTGATGAAGGAGCATGGACTCACCTGTCAGCTACGCCGGAAAAGATATCGCTCATATATGCCTGATGCGGGTCTGTCATCCGCCAATCTGCTGGCCCGGGACTTTAGCGCTGAACGAAGCGGGATCAAGTGGTGTACGGATGTGACGGAGTTCCGGGCCGGGGGACAGAAACTTTACCTGTCAGCCCTGCAGGATCTGTTCAATAACGAAATCGTGGCCTGGAATATGTCGACCAGTGCTTCACAGCCTCTGGTCTGCAGGATGCTGCATAAGGCCCTGAAAGCACACAGACATAGTGAAGGTCTGGTCTTACACAGCGATCAGGGCTGGGCTTACAGGACACCGGCATGGCGGTTAATGCTGGAAAAAGCCGGTATAGTCCAGAGTATGTCGCGAAAGGGAAACTGCCTGGATAATGCAGTGATGGAAAACTTCTTCAGCCATCTGAAAGTGGAGATGTACTACCGCAAGAGGTATGGTTGCGTGAAAGAGCTGGAGCGGGATATTAAGGCTTATATTCGTTACTTCAACACTGAACGAATCAGCCTGAAAACTGGCGGCCTGAGCCCGGTGGCGTACCGGACTCAGGCAGAAAAAACAAAAGAATAAAGGTGTCCAGGAAACGGGGTTCAGTGCAGATTGAGCCACCCTGGCACGTTCACCGGTCATGTCGTTACAGAGTAGCAAGGAACATAAAGTGAACGGAATGACCACTACAGCCGTATGTTCCCCTCACCCTAACCCTCTCCCCAGAGGGGCGAGGGGATTATTTCGTGCCTTAACCCGTGCAGGAGCAAATTAAAAAACTCAGTGGTGCTGCACCGCCACAATGTCGAGCAGGTGACGGTCGGTTTGCTCAGGGCATAAACCCGCCTGCTGCGCATTATGGATCTCATCCGCCAGCGTCTTCAGCAGCATGCCATCCTGCTGCTGCTCTTTGTCCATATCACGTAAGAATTTGAGCGTCGTAATGTCCTGCTGCGCCCTGGCTTCATCGGCCAGCTTGCTGAGGGTGCTGCAGCGCTGTTCATACTCTTCAAGCGTTTTCTGAAACAGTTCTTCCAGGCAAGAGTAGTTTTCATTGATCCCATCAAGGGCTTTAACGACAGGATTTGCCCCTGCGGCTTTCAGGAAGTTAAAGACACGCATCATATGGGTGACGTTACTTTGCGCCTGAGAGCGAAAGAATGTCGCAGATCCCGTGAGGCTATTCTCGGCACACCACGCGCTTAAGTGAAGGTGCAGATTCGAGGCGTAGAACTCAAGGTTCATCTGCGCGTTAAGTTTTTGCATCATCGTTTGGGTAGCCATACTCATATCCTTATTGACTGTGGGACGTGATGTCCGTTGCTTAACCTGACCGTCAGGCAAATACGAAGAAAAGAGCAGAAATACACATTCTGCCGTGACCGAAATTCACTTCCTGTGTTCGATATAAATAAGCATACCCTTGTCTTTGGTCTAAGAAAACTCTTAATTAGGCTGTGTTTACCATACATTACAAAGTTTAATATAGTACAGAAATGCAATTAGCTCGCCATGAATTGAGCCTTGGTTAATGCTCTAATAATTAACAATTTTTATTGCAGTGATACACTGTTACTCTTTCGAAAATATTAAGTTGGAATAATGCTCCGTGAAAAAGAGAAATACGGATTAATCGTTTCGAATATATGATGTGCCAATAAAATTGCGTTAAATCAAATTCTGCTGAATAACGGTTTTCCAGGTGCGCCGTTCATTTTTGATGAAAAACATGTTGGACCTCTTTCACGCCAGGTGGCGTTTTGCCCGCTGAGGGGTATCAGGGATATCTTAGCTAATCTTATGGATAATTCTGCTTAACCCACTTTCATTTGTCTGACAAATCCTGCCTTTTTTATGTCATTTTTCGCTGAATTTATGTACGCAATTACTGTAATTCTGCGGTGTGATGGGGCTCTCTTATGGATGATTAATTTCCCGCTAAAACTATCACCAGCAATAACGCTTATGACGAGGTAAGCGCTAATGCCTTGTTTTAAGTCCGATTAAATAAGAAGCACGCACTTATTCCCTACAGAAAAGAATGCTAAAGCTGGAGTTTACCATGCACAAATTTACTAAAGCGCTGGCGGCCATCGGTCTGGCTGCCGTTATGTCACAATCCGCTATCGCTGAGAATTTAAAACTCGGATTTCTGGTAAAACAGCCCGAAGAGCCCTGGTTCCAGACTGAGTGGAAATTCGCCGATAAAGCCGGGAAAGATTTAGGTTTTGAAGTGATTAAAATCGCCGTGCCTGACGGTGAAAAAACCCTGAACGCCATCGACAGCCTGGCGGCCAGCGGTGCAAAAGGCTTTGTTATCTGCACCCCGGATCCAAAGCTGGGATCGGCAATAGCGGCGAAAGCGCGCGGTTACGACATGAAGGTCATCGCGGTTGACGATCAGTTCGTGAATGCGAAAGGCAAGCCGATGGACACCGTCCCGCTGGTCATGATGGCGGCGACCAAAATCGGCGAACGCCAGGGCCAGGAACTCTATAAAGAGATGCAAAAGCGCGGCTGGGATGTCAAAGAGACCGCGGTGATGGCCATCACGGCTGACGAGCTGGACACCGCGCGTCGGCGTACTTCCGGTTCAATGGACGCGCTGAAGGCGGCCGGTTTCCCGGAAAAACAGATCTACAAAGTCCCAACCAAATCTAACGATATCCCGGGCGCTTTCGACGCCGCGAACTCTATGCTGGTCCAGCATCCGGAGGTCAAACACTGGCTGGTGGTCGGCATGAACGACAACACCGTGCTGGGTGGGGTACGCGCGACGGAAGGCCAGGGCTTCAAAGCGCCTGACGTGATCGGGATTGGCATCAACGGCGTTGACGCCGTCAGCGAGCTGTCCAAAGCGCAGGCTACCGGCTTCTACGGCTCTCTGCTGCCAAGCCCGGACGTTCACGGCTACAAATCCAGTGAGATGCTCTACAACTGGGTAACCAAAGGGGCTGAGCCGCCGAAATTTACCGAAGTGACCGACGTGGTGCTGATTACCCGCGACAACTTCAAAGAGGAGCTGGCGAAAAAAGGACTGGGCGGTAAGTAATACGCTGTGATTGTGCCCCTCACGCACCGTGAGGGGCCAGACGTACACACTACAGGAATCACGGAGACGTTATGCGACAGTCTGATCCGTATCTCTCTTTTCGCGGCATCGGGAAAACCTTCCCCGGTGTTAACGCGCTGACCGATATCAGCTTCGACTGCTATGCCGGCCAGGTTCACGCCCTGATGGGGGAAAACGGCGCGGGAAAATCCACGCTGTTGAAGATCCTCAGCGGCAACTACGCGCCCACTACCGGCACGCTGGCCATTCGCGGCGAAGAGGTGGCGTTTGCCGATACCACGGCGGCGCTCAATGCCGGGGTGGCGATCATCTACCAGGAGCTGCACCTCATTCCTGAGATGACCGTGGCAGAAAACATCTATTTAGGACAGCTCCCGCACAAAGGCGGCATGGTAAATCGTTCGCTACTTAATTATGAAGCGGGGCTGCAGCTTAAACACCTGGGTCTGGACGTCGATCCCCAGACGCCGCTGAAATACCTCTCCATCGGCCAGTGGCAGATGGTGGAAATTGCCAAAGCGCTGGCGCGTAACGCCAGGATTATTGCCTTCGATGAGCCCACCAGTTCGCTCTCCGCGCGCGAAATCGACAATCTATTCCGCGTAATCCGCGAATTGCGTCAGGAAGGCCGTACGATTTTGTATGTCTCGCACCGCATGGAAGAGATATTTGCCCTGAGCGACGCCATCACCGTCTTTAAAGATGGGCGCTATGTGCGCACCTTTACCGACATGGCGAAGGTTAACCATGACCAGCTTGTTCAGGCGATGGTCGGCCGCGACCTGGGTGATATCTATCACTGGAAACCCCGGGAGTACGGCCCTGAGCGCCTGCGTCTGGACAACGTCAAAGCGCCGGGCGTGCGTACGCCCGTTTCGTTATCCGTACGCAGCGGCGAAATTGTCGGCCTGTTTGGTCTGGTAGGGGCAGGGCGCAGCGAATTGATGAAAGGCCTGTTCGGCGGTACCCGTATTACCGATGGGCAGGTCTCCATTGACGGCGAGCGGGTCGATATCCAGAAACCGGCCCACGCAATCCGGGCGGGGATGATGCTCTGCCCGGAAGACCGTAAAGCCGAGGGGATTATTCCGGTGCATTCGGTACGCGACAACATCAATATTTCCGCCCGCCGCAAGTTTATTCGCGCAGGCTGTCTGATAAACGATGGCTGGGAGTCGAGCAACGCCGACCACCATATTCGCTCGCTGAATATCAAAACGCCGGGTCCGGAACAGCTGATCATGAATCTTTCAGGCGGAAACCAGCAGAAGGCGATTTTAGGCCGCTGGCTGTCAGAAGATATGAAGGTCATTTTACTGGACGAACCGACGCGCGGTATCGATGTGGGGGCAAAACACGAGATTTATAACGTGATCTATGAGCTGGCAAAACGCGGCGTGGCGGTGCTCTTCGCCTCCAGCGACCTGCCGGAGGTGCTTGGCGTGGCCGACCGCATTGTGGTGATGCGTGAAGGCGAAATTGCCGGTGAATTACTTCATGAACAGGCGAATGAACAACAGGCGTTGAACCTCGCCATGCCTAAAGTCAGCCAGGCTGTCGCCTGAGTAAGGAGTTAACGATGTCCTCTGTTACTACATCCGGAGTGCCGAAGTCGAAGTCGGCGCTGAGTTTTGGACGTATCTGGGATCAGTACGGCATGCTGGTGGTCTTTGCCGCACTGTTCCTCGCCTGCGCGATCTTTGTTCCTAATTTTGCCACCTTCATTAATATGAAGGGGCTGGGGCTGGCCATTTCCATGTCCGGGATGGTGGCCTGCGGGATGCTGTTCTGTCTGGCTTCCGGCGATTTTGACCTGTCGGTAGCGTCGGTGATTGCCTGTGCGGGCGTCACGACGGCAGTGGTGATCAACATGACGGAGAGCCTGTGGATTGGCGTTCTGGCCGGTCTACTGCTCGGCGTCATCAGCGGTCTGGTGAACGGTTTTGTTATCGCCCGTCTGAAGATTAACGCCCTGATCACGACGCTCGCGACGATGCAAATTGTCCGCGGGCTGGCCTATATCATCTCCGACGGTAAAGCGGTGGGGATTGAAGACGAGCGCTTCTTTACGCTGGGTTACGCCAACTGGCTGGGTCTGCCCGCGCCAATCTGGCTGACCGTGGCCTGCCTGATCCTGTTCGGCTTCCTGCTCAACCGGACCACCTTCGGCCGCAATACGCTGGCGATTGGCGGTAACGAAGAGGCCGCTCGCCTGGCCGGGGTGCCGGTGGTGCGAACCAAGATTATTATCTTTGTGCTCTCAGGGCTGGTTTCTGCCGCCGCGGGAATTATTCTGGCCTCGCGTATGACCAGCGGCCAGCCGATGACCTCTATCGGTTACGAGCTGATCGTCATTTCGGCCTGCGTGTTAGGGGGCGTTTCCCTCAAGGGCGGCATCGGAAAAATCTCATATGTGGTGGCCGGTATCCTGATTTTGGGCACCGTCGAGAACGCCATGAACCTGCTGAATATTTCGCCGTTCTCGCAGTACGTCGTGCGTGGTCTGATCCTGCTGGCAGCCGTGATTTTCGACCGTTACAAGCAAAAAGCGAAGCGTACCGTTTAACCCCAGCGCTGCGTTTTTATTGCACAACTTATAACCTTAGTTGACCCCTGAACCGCCCCGCCAGTTTTGCTGGCGGGGCGGTTGTCAAATGGCGAGCCCCGTCACACTGTCTATACTTACATGGCTATGAAAGAGGTAAAGGCGTTTACCTCTCGTAAACCGTAAGGAGGATTAGGGTGGCTGACATGTTAACCGCACCGCCTGTACTGCCCGGAAAATATGCTTTCTTTTTTGATCTCGACGGCACGCTCGCCGGGATCCAGCCGCATCCTGACGACGTGGTCGTACCGGATACGGTGCTAGAGAATTTGCAGCAGCTCTCCAGACTGAACGAGGGCGCATTGGCATTGATTTCAGGGCGCTCAATGGCCGAGCTGGACGTGCTCGCCAGTCCTTACCACTTTCCGCTAGCCGGTGTACACGGAGCGGAGCGCCGCGATATCCATGATCAACTGCACGTTGTATCACTTCCTGAGACCTTAATTCAGGCGTTACACGCTCAACTCTCCTCGGCGCTGGCGTCGCTTCCGGGCACTGAACTGGAAGCGAAGGGCATGGCTTTCGCCTTGCACTATCGGCAGGCACCGCATCACGAGGCGGCAATCTTTGCGATTGCCCGCAGCGTGGCCGATGCACACCCGCAGCTCGCGCTGCAGCCGGGGAAGTGCGTCGTTGAGATAAAACCGGAAGGGATTAATAAAGGTGCTGCTATTGCGGCGTTTATGGCGGAACCGCCATTTAAGGGACGTACACCCGTATTTTTTGGCGATGACCTGACCGACGAGGCCGGGTTTCGCGTGGTGAATCAGGCCGGAGGGATCGCCGTCAAGGTGGGGCCTGGTGACACCGTTGCCGAATGGCGACTGGCGGATGTCGCCAGCGTCTGGCAGTGGATATCTGACATCGCTAACCAGCAACAACAACAAATAGCGCAAAGCAAAGGGGGAAACCATTATGGGTCGCTTAGTCGTCGTCTCTAACCGAATCGCACCGCCTGACGATAAAAAAGCCAGTGCGGGTGGCCTGGCGGTAGGGGTGTTAGGTGCCTTAAAAGCCGCTGGCGGGCTGTGGTTTGGCTGGAGTGGGGAAATCAGTGAAGAAGAGAAACCGCTCAAAAAGGTGACGCGCGGAAACATTACGTGGGCTTCATTTGCATTGAAAGAGAAAGACTACGACGAGTATTACTCGCAGTTCTCGAATGCCGTCCTGTGGCCCGCGTTTCACTATCGTCTTGACCTGGTCAAATTCCAGCGTGAATCCTTCGAAGGCTACTCGCGCGTGAATGCGCTGCTGGCGGATAAACTGCTGCCATTAATAGAAGAAGACGATATTTTATGGATCCACGATTATCACCTGTTGCCCTTCGCGCGCGAGCTGAGAAAAAGAGGGGTAAATAATCGCATTGGCTTCTTCCTGCACATCCCGTTCCCGACGCCGGAAATTTTTACCGCGCTGCCGCCGCATGAAGAATTGCTGGAGGCGCTGTGTGATTACGATTTGCTGGGCTTCCAGACCGAAAATGACCGCCTCGCGTTCCTTGACTCCGTGTCAGGTAAAGCGCGGCTGGTGACCAAAGGCGGGAAAACCCATACGGCGTGGGGGAAAACCTTCCACACCGAAGTGTATCCAATAGGGATTGAACCTGACGAAATCGCGGAGCAGGCTTCCGGCCCGCTGCCGCCTAAGCTGGCGCAGCTTAAGAATGAACTTAAGCACGTGAAAAATATCTTCTCGGTAGAGCGTCTTGATTATTCCAAAGGGCTGCCGGAACGCTTCCTGGCGTATGAAACGCTGCTGGATAAATATCCGCAGCATCACGGTAAAATCCGCTATACCCAGATCGCGCCGACATCGCGCGGTGAGGTTCAGGCCTATCAGGATATTCGCCACCAGCTGGAGACGGAAGCAGGGCGCATTAATGGCCGCTACGGGCAGCTGGGCTGGACGCCGCTCTTTTACCTGAACCAGCACTTTGACCGTAAGATCCTGATGAAGGTCTTCCGCTATGCGGACGTTGGCCTGGTCACGCCGCTGCGCGACGGGATGAACCTCGTCGCGAAAGAGTATGTGGCGGCCCAGGATCCTGCCGACCCGGGGGTTCTGGTGCTCTCCCAGTTTGCCGGCGCCGCAAATGAGCTCACGTCGGCGCTTATCGTGAACCCTTATGACAGGGATGACGTGGCGAACGCGCTGAATCGCGCCCTGACAATGCCGCTCACGGAACGTCTTTCCCGCCATGCTGACATGATGGAGACAATCCGTAAGAACGACATTAACCACTGGCAGGCACGTTTTATTCAGGATCTCCGGGACATCGCCCCGCAAAGTCATGAAGGCGATCTGCAAAAAAAGATCGCGACCTTCCCTAAACTCGCCTGATTTTCCGCTGGGGGGTTAATTCCCCCCAAGCGGTACTAACAGCACATCGACCTGGCTCGACGCGACAATGGATTTCGCCGCGCAGGCTGCCCGCGATATAAAGCTGTGGTTATGATTCCCGCAAATCACTAAATCAATATCCTGTTTACGACACATGTCGAGAATATGGGCGTTAAGCTCCCCGGTCGCAATAATTGTCTCATAAACCGGATATTGTGCCTTTTCCACCAATTCGCGCAGAAATTGCTGCGTTTCTTCCTGAAGGACCTCTCGAATATCCTCCAGCATGGGCGCGGCCAGCTGATTATACATCTCTGGCTCCGCGGCGAGCGTGATGAGGCTGATGCGGGCATTGTGGGGTCTGGCAATGGAAACTGCCCGGGCGACGAGCTGATGACTTTCGGGGGAAACTGCAACAGAAACAAGAAGATGGGAGTAACTCATGGCGCACTCCTTAGGTGTCTGAAAGACAGCGTATGATCACCTTTACCGCGATTTCCCTGGTTCTGCAAGAGCTGATTACGACATTAGTGTGAAGCTTATCATAATTATTCATTAATTATTCTTATAAGAAGAATAACTGAAAAATGCGCCTAAATGAAAAAAATTAACAACTTAACGTAAATCACACAAATTCACGCTTTCACTGTTAAATCGTTTTGACGCGTTACAAACTCATTTCGAATGATCACGTCCTGAAACATCTTTTTTGTGCTACCTGCATAACTATATGTTTTTTCACGGTAAGAAAAATGTTTCCCGGAGAGGGGTTTGTTGTAAATGTTTCCGCACGGCGCTTGCGGCGGCAAAAGCACGATGCATGCCAGTTCTAATCACACGTCTGCATGAGTATTCGTCGATTAAGAATACAAAACAGTACTGATTGGTTAAAAAATGAACAAATTACAAGTCATACTGATGGATTTATGGGTCATATTCACTTAAATTGTGTGACGTGGATCACATTTTTTTTAAATTTGAGGGTGGCTGGATTGTATGTGGCAAAACTGACGAGTAGAGTTTGCGTCGAATTAGGAAAAATCTTAGTTATTTGTAAGAAATGATAAATCTTGTAAGAGACGCATTCGCGGTTTCTCTCTTACGGTTTCAGTGAATACAAACCTAAATTCAACTATGCATTTAGCCTTTTCTTTTTTATACCGGGTGATTTCCCGGCGACATCACGGGGTGCGGTCTTTCCGCATAAAAATAATAGTTGGTTATTCGGGATGGGAACAATGCATACATCCGAGTTGCTAAAACATATCTATGACATCAATTTGTCGTATTTACTGCTCGCGCAGCGTTTGATTAGTCAGGACAAGGCGTCCGCGATGTTTCGTCTGGGTATTAACGAAGAGATGGCAACCATGCTGGGCGGCTTAACCCTCCCGCAGATGGTTAAACTGGCTGAAACGAATCAACTGGTTTGCCAGTTCCGTTTCGATGATTCGCAGACAATAACGCGTCTGACGCAGGATTCCCGTGTGGACGATCTTCAACAGATCCATACCGGTATTCTTCTTTCCACTCGCTTGCTTAACGAAATCAGCCAGCCTGATGACGCAGCCCGTAAGAAAAGGGCCTAGCAATGAGCGAGAAAAGCATTGTTCAGGAAGCGCGTGACATACAGTTGGCCATGGAGCTGATTACACTGGGTGCTCGTTTACAAATGCTGGAAAGCGAGACTCAGTTGAGCCGTGGCCGTCTCATCAAACTGTACAAAGAGTTACGTGGTAGTCCCCCGCCGAAAGGCATGCTGCCGTTTTCTACCGACTGGTTTATGACGTGGGAGCAGAATATTCACGCTTCCATGTTCTGTAATGCCTGGCAGTATCTTCTCAAAACCGGTTTGTGTAGCGGCGTTGACGCCGTGATCAAAGCGTACAAACTTTACCTTGAACAATGCCCACAGCAGGAAGAAGGCCCTCTGCTGGCGCTGACCCGCGCATGGACGCTGGTGCGTTTTGTTGAGAGCGGAATGCTTGAACTGTCGCGCTGCAACTGCTGCGACGGCAATTTTATTACCCATGCTCATCAGCCTGCAGGCAGCTTCGCCTGTAGTTTATGTCAGCCTCCATCCCGCGCAGTAAAAAGACGTAAACTTTCCCGGGATGCTGCCGATATTATTCCACAACTGCTGGATGAACAGATCGAACAAGCTGTTTAACCCGAACGTGTGGGAAAGATTCCAGCAGCGGTAAGCAATTACCGCTGCTTTTTTTTACCCCGCAAACGGTAAACGCTGCGAGCTGGACGTCCTTGCCATAGTCACTAGCGGAAGGATGATGTCGTGCTTATCTTATTAGGTTACCTGGTAGTTCTCGGTACAGTTTTCGGCGGTTACATGATGACCGGCGGGCACCTTGGAGCACTCTATCAACCGGCTGAACTTATTATCATCGGCGGTGCAGGGGTAGGGGCTTTTATCGTTGGCAACAACGGTAAATCGATCAAGGGCACGCTGAAAGCGATTCCGTTGCTGTTCCGTCGCTCGAAATACACCAAAAGTATGTATATGGATCTGCTGGCACTGCTCTATCGCCTGATGGCGAAGTCGCGTCAGCAGGGCATGTTCTCGCTTGAACGGGATATTGAAAACCCGAAAGAGAGCGAAATTTTTGCCAGCTATCCGCGAATTCTTGCTGACGCCATGATGCTGGATTTCATCGTCGACTATCTGCGACTCATCATCAGCGGCAACATGAATACCTTCGAAATCGAAGCGCTGATGGACGAAGAGATCGAAACCCACGAAAGCGAATCTGAAGTGCCGGCCAACAGCCTGGCGCTGGTCGGCGACTCGCTTCCGGCATTCGGTATCGTTGCTGCGGTAATGGGGGTGGTTCACGCCCTGGCCTCGGCAGACCGTCCGGCAGCCGAGCTCGGTGCGCTGATTGCCCACGCGATGGTGGGGACTTTCCTCGGTATTTTGCTGGCGTACGGCTTCATCTCTCCGCTGGCAAGCGTACTGCGCCAGAAGAGCGCGGAAACTACCAAAATGATGCAGTGCGTGAAGATCACGCTGCTCTCTAACCTCAACGGTTACGCGCCACCGATCGCGGTTGAGTTTGGCCGTAAAACGCTTTACTCCAGCGAGCGTCCGTCGTTTATCGAGCTTGAAGAACACGTGCGTGCGGTGAAAAACCCAAACCAACAGACGACAACTGAGGACGCATGAAAAACCAGTCCCATCCGATCGTCATCGTAAAAAAACGCAAGCACAAGGGCGGCGGGCATGGCGCACACGGCTCGTGGAAAATTGCGTACGCCGACTTTATGACTGCAATGATGGCGTTCTTTCTGGTGATGTGGCTGATCTCCATCTCCAGCCCAAAAGAACTGATCCAGATTGCCGAATATTTCCGAACGCCGCTGGCAACGGCGGTGGCCGGTGGGCCGCGTATCTCTAACAGCGAAAGCCCGATCCCGGGCGGCGGCGATGATTACACCCAGCAGAAGGGTGAGGTGAAAAAAGAGCCGAACATCGACGAGCTGAAAAGAAAGATGGAGCAGGCGCGTCTGAAGAAACTGCGTGGCGATCTCGATCAGCTGATTGAGGCGGATCCGAAGCTTCGCGCGCTGCGCCCGCATCTGAAGATCGACCTGGTGCAGGAAGGGCTGCGTATTCAGATTATCGACAGCCAGAACCGCCCAATGTTTAAAACCGGGAGTGCGGAAGTCGAACCGTACATGCGCGACATTCTGCGCGGTATTGCACCGGTGCTGAACGGCATTCCTAACCGAATCAGCCTGTCAGGACACACGGATGATTTCCCGTACGCCAGTGGGGAGAAGGGATACAGCAACTGGGAGCTTTCTGCCGATCGTGCCAACGCCTCGCGTCGCGAGCTGGTGGTAGGTGGGCTTGATGATGGCAAGGTACTGCGCGTAGTCGGCATGGCCGCAACCATGCGCGTTTCCGACCGCGGGCCGGATGATGCCATCAACCGTCGTATCAGTCTTTTAGTGCTGAACCAGCAGGCGGAGCAGGCCATCCTGCATGAAAACGCCGAAAGTCAGAATGAGTCACTGGACGATTTAAAACAGCCTGGGGCCGTTCCTTCGGCTGCCGTTCCAACATCGCCACCAGCCAATCCGAGGTGATAGCGTGAGCATGGATATTAGCGATTTTTACCAGACATTCTTTGATGAAGCCGACGAATTGTTGGCCGATATGGAGCAACACTTGCTCGATTTGGTGCCCGAAGCACCGGACTCCGAGCAGCTCAATGCCATCTTCCGTGCGGCGCACTCTATTAAAGGCGGAGCCGGAACGTTTGGATTTACCATCCTGCAGGAAACGACCCATTTAATGGAAAACCTGCTTGATGAAGCACGACGCGGTGAGATGCAGCTCAATACCGACATTATCAACCTGTTTTTGGAAACCAAAGATATTATGCAGGAACAGCTCGACGCCTATAAAAGTTCGGCAGAGCCTGATGCCGCCAGCTTTGAATACATCTGCAATGCGCTGCGCCAGCTCGCGCTGGAAGCAAAAGGTGAGGTTGCCGCCGCGGTTGTTCCGGCTGCAAAACTGAGCGTTGTTGATGCGGTTGCCGGTCAGGAGTCTGCCTCAGCCGACGCACAGGCGGGCAAACTGCGCGTTGTGCTGTCACGCCTGAAAGAGAGTGAAGTTAACCTGCTGGAAGAAGAGCTGGGTAACCTGGCGAAATTAAGCAACGTGGTAAAAGGCAAAGACAGCCTTGCCGCGACGCTTGATGACGGTATTGGCCAGGACGATATCGTCGCGGTGCTGTGTTTTGTGATTGAAGCTGACCAGATCGCCTTCGAAACCGAAACGGCTGCGGTTGACGCCCCTGCGGCAGTGGAAGAGGTGGCCGTTGTCGCTCAGGCCGCCGCACCGGCCGTGACGCCTGCGGCCCCGGCGCTGAAGGCGGTGCCAAAAGAGGCCGCTGCGCCTGGCCGTGGTGAAAAACCTGCCGCGCGCTCCAGCGAATCAACCAGCATCCGCGTTGCGGTTGAGAAGGTTGACCAGCTGATTAACCTGGTTGGCGAACTGGTGATCACCCAGTCGATGCTGGCACAACGTTCTAACGAACTGGACCCGGTCACGCACGGCGATCTGATTACCAGCATGGGGCAGCTGCAGCGTAACGCCCGCGACCTGCAGGAGTCGGTGATGTCCATCCGTATGATGCCGATGGAATATGTCTTCAGCCGCTTCCCGCGTCTGGTCCGCGACCTTGCCAGCAAGCTGAATAAACAGATTGAGCTGACCCTGATGGGCAGCTCAACCGAACTGGATAAGAGCCTGATCGAGCGCATCATCGACCCGTTAACGCACCTGGTGCGTAACAGTCTCGACCACGGTATCGAACTGCCGGAAAACCGCATTGCCGCCGGAAAATCCCCGGTCGGGAACCTGATCCTGTCTGCGGAACATCAGGGCGGGAACATCTGCATCGAAGTGACCGACGACGGCGCCGGTCTTAACCGCGAGCGCATCCTGGCAAAAGCGATTTCGCAGGGGATGGCGGTCAATGAAAACATGACCGACGAAGAAGTGGGCATGCTGATCTTCGCGCCGGGCTTCTCTACCGCAGAGCAGGTGACCGACGTGTCCGGGCGCGGCGTAGGCATGGACGTGGTGAAACGTAACATCCAGGAGATGGGCGGCCACGTTGAGATCCAGTCTAAACAGGGTTCCGGCACCACCATTCGCATTCTGCTGCCGCTGACGCTGGCGATCCTCGACGGCATGTCCGTCAAAGTGGCGGACGAAGTCTTTATCCTGCCGCTGAACGCCGTGATGGAATCCCTGCAGCCGCGTGAAGAAGATCTGCATCCGCTGGCGGGCGGCGAGCGCGTCCTCGAAGTGCGCGGTGAGTACCTGCCGCTGGTGGAACTGTGGAAAGTATTCGAAGTGGACGGGGCGAAGACAGAGGCCACGCAGGGTATCGTTGTGATCCTGCAAAGCGCGGGCCGCCGCTACGCGCTGCTGGTCGATCAGCTGATTGGTCAGCACCAGGTGGTGGTGAAGAACCTCGAAAGCAACTACCGCAAAGTGCCGGGTATTTCTGCCGCCACCATTCTGGGTGATGGTAGCGTGGCGCTGATCGTCGATGTCTCGGCGCTTCAGGGATTAAATCGTGAACAACGTGTGGCGTACACAGCCGCCTGATTAAGTAGAAGGTAATAACATGACCGGTATGAGTAATGTAACGAAGCTGGCGGGCGAGCCATCAGGGCAGGAATTCCTGGTATTCACTTTAGGCGATGAGGAGTACGGCATCGATATCCTGAAAGTGCAGGAAATCCGTGGTTACGACCAGGTTACCCGCATCGCTAACACGCCTGCTTTTATTAAAGGTGTCACCAACCTGCGTGGCGTTATTGTGCCAATCGTGGACCTGCGCGTGAAGTTCAGCCAGGGCGACGTTGACTACAACGACAACACCGTGGTGATCGTCCTCAACCTGGGGCAGCGCGTGGTCGGCATCGTGGTGGACGGCGTATCTGATGTGCTTTCTCTGACCTCTGACCAAATTCGTCCGGCGCCGGAGTTTGCGGTCACGCTCTCGACCGAATACCTGACCGGTCTGGGCGCGCTCGGCGAGCGTATGCTGATTCTGGTGAACATTGAGAAGCTGTTGAACAGCGATGAGATGGCGCTGCTGGATATCGCCGCGAGTCATGTAGCGTAGGTAAAAGCAAAACGGCAACCCAGGTTGCCGTTTTTTGTGTTTGCTCCCTCTCCCACAGGGAGAGGGCTGGGGTGAGGGCAGCAGGCCTCACCCTTTTTTCATGCCTTTACGCTTCCTGCTTGACCAGCTCAGCTTCCGCTTCCCGCGCACCTTCATTCTGCGACAGCATCGCGGTCGCAATACCATTCCCCAGAACGTTAATTGCGGAACGTCCCATATCCAGGAAGTGGTCGATCCCCATCAGCAGCAGAATACCCGCCACCGGAATGTTAAAGCTTGGGATCGTCGCTGCCAGCACCACCAGGGATGAACGCGGTACGCCCGCAATCCCTTTTGAGGCCAGCATCAGGGTCAGCATCAGCACCGTCACTTCCGAGAAGCTCAGGTGAATGTTGTACGCCTGAGCGATAAACATTGAGGCGAAAGAGCAGTACACCATCGAACCCACCAGGTTGAAGGAGTAGCCGATCGGCAGAACGAAAGAGGCGATGTTGCGCGAGCAGCCAAAACGCTCCAGCTGCTCCAGCGTTTTGGGATAGGCGGCTTCAGAGCTGCTGGTGGTAAACGCCACCAGGACCGGATCTTTCAGCATGCTGACCAGGCGAAACACCTCTTTTTTCAGCACCATATAGCCCACGGCCAGCAGCACCATGCAGGTGAGAAGAATGGCAACATAGTAGCCGCCAATAAAGGAGGCGTAATTAAGCAGAATGCCCAGACCCTGCGTGGCAATGACGGAGGAGATCGCCGCAAAAATAGCCAGCGGAGCAACGTACATCACGTAACCCGTTACCTTCAGCATGATATGGGAAACCACATCCAGCGCGGCCACCAGCGGCGCGTTGAATTTCTGGCCCAGCGACGCGCCGCCGATGCCGAAGAACATCGAGAACACCACAATCTGCAGGATCTCATTGTTCGACATCGCCCCCGCGATGCTGGTCGGAATGGTGTGTGACAGGAACGCTTTCAGCGTCATGCCGCCAACGGCCAGACCGGTATCCACCGCTTCGGTTGGAACCGTCAGGTTCAGACCGCTTCCCGGATGCTCCAGCGTGACGATAAACAGGCCGACCAGAATAGAGAGCACGGATGAGCTGATAAACCACACCATCGCTTTGCCGCCAACGCGGCCAATGGTGGAGGTTTCGCCCAGCTTCATAATGCCGACGGTGAGCGTGCTGAAGACCAAGGGTGCAATGACCATTTTGATCAGACGGAGGAAAATGTCGGTCAGAAGGGTAATATTATCCGACCAGGCGGTGATGGCATCCGCAGATGCATATTCATGAATTGCTGCCCCTGAAAGAATACCCGCCAGCATGAATATCACGATGAAGAGTGTGAGTTTGTTTGCACTTGCCACGAAAAAAGACCCTCTATGCGCTTCAGATGTAGCCCGCATCGATACATATAAATTTTTTATTACGATGCGGGAAATTATTCGGCACATAAATTGACGCAAAGTGTAGGGGGATACAACTCCTTTTTAAGTTTTATTAATTTTGTTGTTATTGCCTTGACGATATATTGTGATCTGCGTCACACATTAGTGGATATATTCTCTCTGGAAAAAATAAAATAGCGGATTAAATGTATTTAACCCTCTGTTATTAATATGAAAATTAAGTCAATAAGACATATGGCTTATGCGTGGAGGGGCGGGTGGTCGAAGCGATATCCGTAAACTAAATTCACATTAACCCCCTCAGAGGAACCTTAAGCGGGGCTAACATCTTGAACGACAAAAATAAAATGTGGCAAGGGAACGGAGACGTCTTCTGGAGGGTGGTAAATGAAAAGAAAACTTCTTTTGATCTGCGCAGGCACCTTACTGACTGCAACAACGGCCCATCAAGCGCTGGCCGTCACCAGCAGCGGCACCATTGGGGCGACGCTGACGCTGACAAACGGCTGTCTGATAAACGGATCGCCCGCGCAAAGCGGCATTAACTTCGGTACGCTCGATTTCGGTACCCATCCGGCAACCTTTTCCACGCTTACGACGCAGCTGAGCGGTGCCAGCGGCGGAAACACCTTCACCATTCAATGTACGACCGCAAGCTATACGGTCGCGATCACCGGTAATACCCACTCTACCGCGCCCGGCTCCGTTGTCGGTTCGCCGGGTACACCTGAACGCTATCTGGTTAATACGGCCAACGCGGCACAGGGCGTGGCTTACAGCCTGTACAGCGACAGCGGGTTTAACACCGTCATTGCCAATAACGCCGCGTTGCCGATCGCCTCTACGACCGGAGGCGTGGATAGTTACACCCTCTACGGGCGTATTACCGGCGGTGGTAACAGCGTGACGGTCGTCCCGGGAACCTACACCGACACGATTAACGTCAGCGTCACCTACTAGTCCCGAACCGCCATGAAGGCAACTCTTACAGGTCTGCGCAAACGCGCAGAGGGACGCGTGCAGCCTTTTTTCGCGCTGATCGTCGGATTGCTCATGATGCCCACGGCGGACGCGGTGACTTCACAGTCCTTTAAGGTCAGCGCGACGATTGTACCGGGATGCGCGGTGGCCACCGGTAGCGGAGGGCTTCTCGGTACGCTGGATTTTGGCAGCCATAACGGCGTCGAAAGCGCGCCGGTCAGCACCAGCTTTGTGCCAAACGGGGCGTTGTCTATCGCCTGTACGCCGGGCGTGGCGCTGAGCATGAGCATTAATGGCGGTCAAAATTATTCATCCGTTCGTCGGATGAAGCGGTCCGGTGGAGCAGAACTGGTGCCGTACCGGCTCTACAGCAGCAGCTCGCTGGCTGCGAACAGCGAAATTGGCGTTAACCAGGCGATACCGGTGACCTATACCAACAGCAATAACATCGCGCTGCCGCTTTTTGGCGTGGCGCTACTGACCGGCTTTAGCCCGGCGGGAACCTATTCCGATCAGCTCACCGTGACCTTGTCATGGTAATAAAGGGAGAGTGTTGATGAAGCCATTTTTCAGACCCGTTTGTCTGGCGGGCGCGTTGGGAATGGCGGTTGCCGGCCAGGCGCAGGCGGCAGCCACCATCCTGCTGTGGCCGATCGATCCGTGGCTCGCTGCGGACGCCAACGCCACGGAGCTGTGGATCCAGAACCAGGGAAACAGCGCCACGACGATGCAGGTCCGCATCGTGCGCTGGAAGCAGGAGGAAGGACACGAGCGTTATACCGCGCAGCAGGACGTGGTCGCCAGCCCGCCGATCGTCACGATTGGCACGGGCAGCAAGCAGCTTATTCGCCTTATCAAACAGGCTTCAGTTCCCGCAGGCGTCGAACAGGCCTACCGCATTATCGTCGATGAAATCCCCCAGCCGGATGCCAAAGCCGAACCCACCATCGGCCTCAAACTGCAGATGCGTTACTCCATCCCTCTGTTCGTGTATGGACAGGGGATCCCGACCATAAAAGAGGGCGCGCACCACGCGCTGGCGGAGACTCAAAACCTGAGCTGGCGGGTGACGCAGGCGGGGGGACAGCCTGCGCTGGAGGTCCGAAACCGGGGGGATGTCCATGTCAGGCTCAGCCAGGTCGCGCTTGAGCAGGGAGGGCAGAAACGCACGGTTGCGGAGGGATTACTGGGTTACGTCCTTCCGGGCAGCACCCGCAGCTGGCCGGTACCCGCTGGCGTTCGTCAGCCAGAGCGGATGAGCGCGCAGATTAATGCCAGGGACGCACAATGGCAGTCGACGCCCGTCAACTGAAGCCGGCGATGATGATACTGCTATGCGTCAGCTCCGCGACCCTGGCCGAGCCCGGTGACGACAGTTTACCGCCGCCTCCCCAGGCGCAGGCGATCAATGATGAAGCGGTTTTCCAGCTTTCTCTCGTGGTCAACCACTACGATACCGGCCTGGTGGTGCCCGTGACGCAGCGTAAAGGCGCGTTCTATATCTCGAGCGCCGATTTGCTGCGCGCGGGGCTGCCCCCGGCGCATGTTCCCGCCGGAGAGGTGAATCTTTCCTCGCTTGCCCAGGTTCGGGCGGAGTACGACAGCGCCGCGCAGCGCCTGCTGCTGACCGTTCCCCGCGACTGGGTGACGGCCCGGGTAACCCCTTTCAGCGCGCAAACGGCGCAGGCCAAACCGCACTACGGGCGCGGGGCGCTGCTGAATTACGATCTCTACACCAACCACACGGAACATATCGGCGGTCAGGCGTCGCTCTGGCACGAGTTCCGCTACTTCAACGAGAACGGCTCCTTTTCCTCCACCGGCTACGCGCGGGAAAATTTCAGCGGTAACGACGGCCAGCAGGAAGGGTATGTTCGCTATGACACGACCCTGCTGTTCACTAACGAAGATGACGCGATGAGCTGGAGCGTCGGGGATGTGATCAGCGATGCCCTGAGCTGGAGCTCCAGCGTGCGAATGGGTGGGGTAAGCGTCGGGCGGGATTTCTCCCTGCGTCCTGACCTGGTGACATGGCCGCTGCCCGAGTTCGCGGGGGAAGCCGCGGTTCCCACCTCGGTCGATCTCTTTATCAACGGCTATCGCTCCGGCTCAACCCAGCTTCAGCCGGGCCCCTTCACCCTGACTAATCTGCCCTATATCAACGGCGCCGGGGATGCGGTGCTGGTCACGACGGATGCGCTGGGGCGCCAGGTAAGCACTACGCTACCGTTTTACGTCACCAGCGACCTGCTTAAACAAGGGCTGAGCGACGGCGCCGTGACGCTGGGCGGCCTGCGGCGTAACTACGGTATCAAGAATTTTGACTACGGCTCCGCGGCAGGCAGCGGCTCGTATCGCTACGGGATGACGGACTGGCTAACGCTGGAGGGCCACGCGGAAGGGGCGCAGGAGCTGGCGCTGGGCGGCGCGGGGACGGTGATAAAACTCGGCCAGCTTGGCGTGGTGAATACCTCTTACTCGCAAAGCCGCATGCGCGGGGATGCTGGCGGGCAGATCAACTGGGGCTACCAGTACAGCACCAGCGCGTTTAGCGTCGCCACCCAGCACACGCGTCGCGACCGCGGCTTTGGCAACCTCGCCCTCTACGACCAGCCGACGGTGTATGACGAAAACGATAAACCCATCGCCAGCTTCAGCCGTAATACGGACCAGTATTCGCTGACCTTCAATCTGGGACAGTACGGCAACGTTGGTGCGGCCTGGATCGGCGTGGAGAGTTTTGACAGCCAAAAAACCGAGCTGCTCAATCTCTCCTGGAGCCGCAATCTGTGGGGGGCGAGCAGTATTTACCTGGCCGGCAGCCGGGATCGGCAGCGGGGAGACTGGACGGTCGCGCTGTCGCTGCAGGTGCCGCTGGGGGCGCGCGACAGCGCTGCCGTCACCGTTGAAAACACCCCGGATGCAGGCAGTACCCAGCGCATCAACTATAACCACTCCATGCCTTCTGACGGCGGGTTCAGCTGGAACATGGCCTGGGCCAACCAGTCAAGATCCAGTGATTATCAGCAGGGGACGTTGGGGTGGCGCAATAACAACATAGAGCTGCAGGGCGGCGGCTATGGCGAAAGGGACACCATGACCTGGTGGGGCGAGGCGATGGGTTCCGTTGTGCTGATGGACGGCGAGCTTTTTGCGGCGAATAAGATCAACGATGCGTTTGTGGTCATCAGTACCGACGGCCACCCGGACGTGCCCGTCAGCTATGAGAACCAGCCCGTCGGTAAAACTAATAACAACGGCTACCTGCTGGTGAGCGGGGTGTCGGCGTATTACCCGGCAAGCTACCGGATTGATACCCTGAACCTGCCGGCGGATACCCGTCTGAAAGAGACCGAGCGGCGAATCGCTATCCGCCGTCACAGCGGCTATCTGGTCGATTTCCCGATGGAGCAGGAGCGGGTGGCAAGCGTCATTCTGCATGATGCACACGGTCAGGCGTTGCCGGTGGGAAGCCAGGTCCGACGCGTCTCGCGCAGCAATGCGGTGGTGGGGTATGACGGCATCGCCTGGCTGGAAAATCTCAGCGATGTGAACCCGCTTGAGGTGATTACACCTGACGGAAAACGCTGCAAGGCTACCCTGACCGTGCGGGCCAATCCGGAGCACAAGCTGCAAACCTACGGTCCGCTGGTATGTCGGGAGGGGCCATGACGCGCCTGCTGCTGTTGATGCTGCTGCTTTTCTCCGGCGGCGGCTGGGCGGCGTGTACCGTCAGTACGGTTAATGCGTCGTTTGGCAGCGTCACCTCGTTCGCGCTCAGCGGAACCGGGGAGGTGGAAACCACCGGCAGGCTGGTGGTGGCGTGTGATACCGTGCTCAACGTCCTGACCAACGATTCGGTGACCCTGAGCTACACCGCGGCATCAGTGTCGGGCAACAGTCGCGCGACCATGAAACGTACGGATAATGCGGCCATTACGGACGTGATCCCCACCCGGCTGTGCGGATTATCGGCTTGTGCGAGCAGCAGCGAGGTACAGATAAGTAAAACGTATACCTGGAGCGGGAATACGCTGCTGGGGCTGCTGGGAACAAAGCAGTACAACATTCCGCTCTATTTACGCACCGTCGCCGGACAAAACGTCACTGCCGGTCCCTATCAGGTGCAGTTGACCTTCAGCATCAGCTACAGCGTCTGTGCCTTAGGTGTGGGAAGCCTTTGTACGAACCCCCAGACGGGAACCTCGACAACCACCATTCTGTTGGATATGACCGTTACCAACGACTGCAGCGCCATGACCACGCCAGATGTGAACTTCAACAGCGCGCCGCTGGTACAAAGTTTCCCCACCGTCTCGCAGGCGATTGCCGTCACCTGCACCAAAGGAAGTTCGTATACCATCGGCATTAATAACGGTGCCAACGCGCTGAACAACGTGCGGCGGATGGTGAGCGGCAGCAACACCATGAGCTACGACATCTATAAGGAAGCCACCACTAACCGCTGGGGCGGCAGCGGCAGCGAGCGCTGGTCCAGCGCGGTATCGTCACAGGTCAGTACTGACGGCTTACTGCGCACCTACAACTACACCGCGAAAGTCCTGACCAATCAGGCCACACCGTCCGCCGGAACCTATACCGATACGCTGATTGTCGACGTGGCGTTTTAACCCCGCGCTTTTCCCTTTCTCAAATGTAAAGTTCCTGTGGGCAGTGCCGATAACACCGTTAATAAATCTATGAGAAGGTGTTGTATGTTGAACCGTATCCGCGTTGTCACAATGCTCATGATGGTGCTGGTCATTTTCGCACTTCTTCAGCTTATTTCCGGCGGGCTTTTTTTCTCGTCATTAAAACAGAACCAGGACAGCTTCGCGGCCTCGAACGATCTCCGCTTGCAGCAGAGTGAGCTCACGTCGACGTGGGATCTGATGCTGCAAACGCGTATCAACCTGAGCCGCTCGTCCGCGCGCATGATGATGGATCCCAACAATCAGCAGAGCAGCGCGAAAACCGATCTGTTGAAAAATGCCCGTGCCACCCTCGCTGACGCCGCAAAACACTACGACGCCTTCAAGAAGATCGCCCCGCAGCCTGCTATGGAGCAGGTGAGCCAGAACATCGATGAAAAATACAATGCCTACCATACCGGTCTGACGGAGCTGATTCAGTTCCTGGAGAGCGGCAACATGGACGCCTATTTCGCGCAGCCTACGCAAGGGATGCAAAACGCACTCGGCGCGGCGCTGGGGGAATACGCGAAGACCAGCGGCGATCTCTATCACTCGGCCTTTACCGCAAGCCAGAATGACTACCGCTTTGCGAAATGGCAGATGGCCGTGCTGGCGCTGGCGCTGGTCATTGTGCTGGTGGCGGTCTGGTACGGCATTCGCCATATCCTGCTGAACCCTCTCGGCCGCGTCATTGCCCACATTCGTGAAATTGCCGGCGGGGACCTGACCAAAACGCTGACCGTTTCCGGGCGCAATGAGATCACCGAGCTGGCAAACAGCGTTGACCATATGCAGCGTTCGTTAATCGAAACCGTCGCCAACGTGCGCAACGGGTCGGAGGCTATCTATACCGGCACCAGCGAAATTGCGATGGGGAATAACGATCTCTCATCCCGTACCGAGCAGCAGGCGTCCGCCCTGGAAGAGACGGCCGCCAGCATGGAGCAGCTCACCGCGACCGTGAAGCAGAACGCCGATAACGCCCGCCAGGCGTCGCAGCTGGCAGAAAGCGCCTCCGAGACGGCGCAGCGCGGCGGTCGCGTGGTGGATGGCGTGGTGAAAACCATGCACGAAATCGCCGACAGCTCGAAGAAAATCGCCGACATCATCAGCGTCATCGACGGCATTGCCTTCCAGACCAACATTCTGGCGCTGAACGCCGCCGTGGAAGCGGCGCGTGCGGGCGAACAGGGACGCGGGTTTGCCGTGGTGGCCGGGGAAGTGCGTAACCTGGCCAGCCGCAGCGCCAACGCGGCAAAAGAGATCAAGTCGCTGATTGAAGATTCCGTCTCCCGCGTGGATACCGGCTCCGTGCTGGTGGAAAGCGCCGGGGAGACCATGAATGACATCGTGAATGCCGTCACCCGCGTGACGGACATCATGGGTGAAATCGCCTCTGCGTCTGATGAGCAGAGTCGTGGTATCGACCAGGTTGCCCTGGCGGTATCGGAAATGGATCGCGTGACACAGCAAAACGCCGCGCTGGTGCAGGAGTCCGCTGCGGCGGCCGCTGCCCTGGAAGACCAGGCGAGCCGTCTGAAGATGGCCGTCTCGGCGTTTCGTCTCGCTTCACTCGCTGGAAACACGGTCACCCCGCAGGCGACGTATCGCGCGCCAGCCGCTGAATCGGCTGTAAACCGTACGCGCACCGCGACGACCGGACAAGATGAAAACTGGGAAACATTTTGACTGACAATTAAACCGCGGCTGCTTGCCGCTTGATGGGAGCGTGGATGTTAAATCGTATTCGTATCTCGACCACACTGTTTTTGATTCTGATCCTTTGCGGTGTGTTGCAGGTTGGCAGTAACGGGTTGTCTTTTTGGGCGTTTCGCGATGGCTATCAGAATTTGCAGGAAGTTGAGGCGAGTAATCAGCAGCGCTCCGCACTGGCACAAACGCGTGCCGTGCTGTTGCAGGCAAGCACTGCGCTGAACAAGGCGGGAACCTTATCCGCGCTGAGTTATCCGCCGGATGACATTAAAGCGCTGATGGCGGCCGCGCGCGACAGCCTGAAGCAGGCTGACGCACAGTTTAAAGCCTTTACGGCGCAGGCCGCCGACAGCGAGAAAGAGAAAGCGCTGAAGGCCGCCATGAAGACGAACTTTGAACAGTGGTACAGCGATCTCGACCACCAGGCAACGTGGCTTGAGAACAACCAGCTTTCGGACTTTATGACCGCACCGGTTCAGGCGTCTCAGGCGGCGTTTGACGGCAGCTTTAACGCGTGGCAGCAGGATATTAACCAGTCTGTTCAGCGTGCCGGTGAACAGAGCCGTAGCAGCTATCACATGTCGGGCGTCATCTTTGCCGTGGTGGTGATCCTGGCAGGGCTGCTGACCGGCGGGGCACTGCTCTGGTCGCGCAGAATGATTGTGCAGCCGCTGGCAATCATCAGCAGCCACTTCGACAGCATTGCGAAAGGGGACCTGGCGCGTCCGGTAGCGGTGTTCGGCAAAAACGAAATTTCGGCGATCTTTGCCAGCCTGAAGGCGATGCAGAGTTCGCTGCGGGAAACGGTGAGCGACGTGCGGCAGGGCAGCTATGCCATGCACACCGGGATCTCCGAGATTGCGGCGGGTAACAACGATCTATCGTCCCGCACCGAGCAGCAGGCGGCCTCGCTGGCGCAGACGGCGGCCAGCATGGAGCAGCTGACCGCGACGGTAGGCCAGAACGCCGATAACGCGCGCCAGGCGTCCGACCTGTCAAAACAGGCGGCGATGACGGCGAAGAAAGGCGGCGACCAGGCCTCCCATGTCGCCAGCACCATGCAGGAGATTGCCACCAGTTCGCAGAAAATTGGTGACATCATCAGCGTGATTGACGGTATCGCGTTCCAGACCAACATTCTGGCGCTGAATGCCGCCGTTGAAGCGGCGCGTGCCGGTGAGCAAGGGCGCGGATTTGCGGTGGTGGCGGGGGAAGTGCGTAACCTGGCGAGCCGCAGCGCCAACGCGGCGAAAGAGATTAAGGTGCTGATCGAAGAGTCGGTCTCGCGCGTTCAGCAGGGCTCAACCCTTGTGGATACGGCGGCGAAAACCATGCACGAGATCGTCACCTCCGTGACGCGGGTGAACGACATCATGGGCGAGATTGCCTCGGCGTCGGACGAACAGCGTCGCGGCATTGAGCAGGTTGCCCAGGCCGTCAGCCAGATGGATCAGGTGACGCAACAGAACGCCTCGTTAGTTGAGGAAGCGGCAGCGGCAACCGATCAGCTGGCCGGCCAGGCCGATCGTCTGACCGGACTGGTCGCGGTGTTTAATGTGAAAGAGCACGTTGAAGCAGTAACAGAAGTCGGGCGGTCGCAGGCCGTGCCAGTTGTATCCTGAATGTAATTAAGAAGGCGCTATGACATCACCAATGCCCCCTGGGCAAACGTCATTACTGTTGCAGATGACACAGCGCCTCGCGCTGTCCGACGCGCATTTTCGTCGGATATGTCAGTTAATCTACCAGCGTGCGGGGATCGTGCTTGCGGATCATAAGCGGGACATGGTCTACAACCGTCTGGTGCGGCGCTTGCGCACGCTGGGGCTGGATGATTTTGGCCGCTATCTGAGCATGCTCGAGGCGAACCAGAACAGCGCAGAGTGGCAGGCTTTTATTAACTCGTTAACCACCAACCTGACGGCGTTTTTCCGTGAAGCTCACCACTTCCCGGTCCTGGCCGAGCACGCCCGCCGTCGCACCGGGGAGTATCGCGTATGGAGTGCGGCCGCCTCGACGGGTGAAGAGCCGTACTCGCTGGCGATCACCCTTGCTGACACCCTGGGCATGACGCCCGGGCGCTGGAAAGTCTACGCCAGCGATATCGATACCGAGGTGCTGGAGAAGGCGCGTAACGGCGTTTATCGCCAGGATGAACTGAAAACGCTGTCGCCGCAGCAGCTGCAGCGTTATTTCATGCGCGGGACGGGCCCGCATGAAGGTCTGGTACGCGTACGTCAGGAGCTGGCGAACTGCGTCGAATTCGCGCCCGTAAACCTGCTGGATAAGCAGTACAACGTGCCGGGGCCGTTCGACGCCATTTTTTGCCGTAACGTCATGATCTATTTTGATAAAACGACGCAACAGGACATTCTGCGTCGGTTTGTTCCGTTGCTCAAGCCTGACGGTTTACTGTTTGCCGGGCACTCGGAAAACTTCAGCAACCTCGCGCGTGAGTTTAGCCTGCGTGGGCAAACGGTATATGCGCTGAGTAAGGAAAAAGCATGAGTAAAATCAGGGTGTTGTCTGTCGATGATTCAGCGCTGATGCGTCAGATCATGACTGAAATTATCAATAGCCACAGCGACATGGAGATGGTGGCCACTGCGCCCGATCCTCTGGTAGCGCGGGATTTAATTAAAAAATATAACCCCGACGTGCTAACGCTGGATGTCGAGATGCCGCGCATGGATGGCATCGATTTCCTCGAAAAATTAATGCGGCTTCGGCCCATGCCGGTGGTAATGGTCTCCTCCCTGACCGGCAAAGGGTCGGAAATTACCCTGCGCGCGCTGGAGCTGGGTGCGGTGGATTTTGTCACCAAACCGCAGCTCGGCATTCGCGAAGGGATGCTGGCCTACAGCGAAATGATTGCAGAGAAGATCCGCACCGCGTCGCGTGCGAAGCTTGCCGCCCACACGCCGATGGCCGCGCCTGTGACCCTGAAGGCCGGTCCCTTACTCAGCTCGGAAAAACTGCTGGTGATTGGGGCGTCAACCGGAGGAACAGAGGCAATTCGCCATGTACTCCAGCCATTGCCGCTTTCAAGTCCGGGTATTCTGATCACTCAGCATATGCCGCCAGGCTTTACCCGTTCGTTCGCCGAACGCCTGAACAAGCTGTGCCAGATCAGCGTGAAAGAGGCGGAAGACGGCGAGCGCGTGCTCCCGGGACATGCCTATATCGCCCCGGGCGACAAGCATATGGAGCTGTCGCGCAGCGGCGCTAACTATCAAATCAAAATTCATGACGGACCGCCGGTTAACCGGCACCGTCCGTCGGTGGATGTGCTGTTTCATTCGGTGGCGAAACATGCGGGGCGCAACGCCGTTGGGGTGATCCTGACGGGGATGGGCAACGACGGTGCCGCCGGAATGCTTGCAATGCACCAGGCTGGCGCCTGGACGATTGCGCAGAATGAAGCAAGTTGTGTGGTGTTCGGCATGCCGCGCGAGGCCATCAATATGGGTGGCGTGAGCGAAGTGGTCGATCTTAGCCAGGTAAGCCAGCAGATGCTGGCGAAAATCAGTGCCGGACAGGCAATACGTATTTGACTCAGGAGTATTATTTTATGGCGGATAAAGAGCTTAAGTTTTTGGTTGTGGATGACTTTTCCACCATGCGTCGCATCGTGCGCAACCTGCTGAAAGAGCTGGGCTTCAACAACGTTGAAGAAGCAGAAGACGGCGTTGATGCGCTGAACAAGCTGCAGGCTGGCGGGTTTGGTTTTGTTATCTCCGACTGGAACATGCCTAACATGGACGGTCTGGAACTGCTGAAAACCATTCGTGCCGATGCGGGAATGGCGTCTATGCCGGTTCTGATGGTCACTGCAGAAGCGAAAAAAGAGAACATCATTGCCGCTGCACAGGCGGGCGCAAGCGGCTATGTGGTGAAGCCATTCACCGCGGCAACCCTGGAAGAGAAGCTCGGTAAGATCTTCGAGAAACTCGGCATGTGAGGTGATGGAAATGTTGCAACCTGCTATGAAACCCGTTGAAGAACACTCGCCGAGCGATATCATCGTCCGCATCGGCAGCCTGACGCGCATGCTGCGTGACAGCCTGCGCGAGCTGGGTCTGGATCAGGCGATTGCCGAAGCGGCGGAAGCCATTCCTGATGCCCGCGATCGTCTGGACTACGTTGTGCAGATGACCGCTCAGGCTGCTGAGCGTGCGCTGAACAGCGTTGAAGCGTCACAGCCGCACCAGGATGCGATGGAAAAGGGAGCGAAAGCGCTGAGCAAACGCTGGGACGAGTGGTTTGAGAACCCTATCGAGCTGGCGGATGCCCGCGAGCTGGTGACGGATACCCGTCAGTACCTGGGTGACGTGCCGGGCCACACCAGCTTCACCAACGCCCAGCTGCTGGACATCATGATGGCGCAGGATTTCCAGGACCTGACCGGTCAGGTGATCAAGCGCATGATGGATGTTATCCAGGAGATTGAGCGTCAGCTGCTGATGGTTCTGCTGGAGAACATTCCGGAACCGGCAGCCCGTCCAAAACGCGAGAACGAAAGCCTGCTCAATGGTCCTCAGCTCGACGCCAGCAAAGCGGGCGTCGTGGCAAGCCAGGATCAGGTCGACGACCTGCTGGACAGCCTCGGCTTCTGATTGCCAATTCCGCCTCAGGAGGTTTACGCCGCCTGAGGCGGTTTGCGACAAAATCACCGAAAAGAGCCCGAATAAACGGGCTTTTCCCGCCATTGGATTTCCGCTGCGCTGGCATGATACCCGTGACGTAATGGGCTGAGCATGCACTGTGGCAGAAGAGAACGACGACAAAACGGAAGCCCCCACACCCCACCGACTAGAAAAAGCGCGTGAGGAAGGGCAGATCCCCCGATCCCGAGAATTGACCTCCCTGCTGATCCTGATCGTAGGCGTGTGCATTATCTGGTGGGGCGGGGAGTCGCTTGCCCGCAAGCTGGCGGGAATGTTGTCCACCGGCTTACGCTTTGACCACAGCATGGTCAACGATCCGAATCTGATCCTCAGCCAGATTATTCAGCTTATTAAAGGGGCCATGGTCGCGCTGTTGCCCCTGATTACCGGGGTTGTGCTGGTCGCGCTGGTCTCTCCGGTGATGCTCGGCGGTCTGGTTTTTAGTGCCAAATCGCTGCAACCGAAATTTTCCAAACTGAACCCGCTGCCGGGCATTGCGAAAATGTTCTCTGCGCAGACCGGGGCTGAGCTGCTCAAAGCCGTGCTCAAATCGGTGCTGATGGGCAGTTCCGCGGGGTTTTACCTCTGGTACCACTGGCCGGAAATGATGCGTCTTATCAGCGAATCGCCGCTCACCGCGATGAGCAACGCGCTGAATCTGGTCGGGCTCTGCGCGCTGCTGGTGGTGCTGAGCATTATCCCGATGGTGGGTTTTGACGTGATCTTCCAGCTTTATACCCACTTCAAAAAACTGCGCATGTCACGGCAGGATATTCGTGACGAATATAAGCAGATGGAAGGTGACCCGCACGTGAAAGGGCGCATCCGCCAGATGCAGCGTGCCGTCGCCCGTCGCCGCATGATGGAAGATGTGCCGAAGGCCGACGTCATTGTTACCAACCCGACGCACTATTCCGTTGCGCTGCGCTACGACGAAAACAAAATGAGCGCGCCGAAGGTCGTCGCGAAAGGGGCTGGACTAATCGCACTGCGCATCCGGGAAATTGGCACAGAACACCGCGTGCCGATCCTCGAAGCCCCTCCGCTGGCGCGTGCCCTGTACCGCCATGCGGATATTGGACAACAGATCCCGGGACAACTCTACGCCGCCGTGGCGGAAGTGCTGGCCTGGGTATGGCAGTTGAAGCGCTGGCGTCTGGCCGGCGGTCAACGGCCTGTGAAACCTGAGAACCTTCCGGTGCCTGCCGCGCTGGATTTTATGAACGAGAAGGACACTGATGGCTAATCTGGTGGCAATGTTGCGCCTGCCCGGCAACCTGAAATCGACCCAATGGCAGATCCTTGCCGGGCCGATTCTGATCCTGCTAATTCTGTCGATGATGGTACTGCCGCTCCCGGCGTTCATCCTCGATCTGCTTTTCACTTTCAATATTGCGCTGTCCATTATGGTGCTGCTGGTGGCGATGTTCACCCAGCGTACCCTGGAGTTCGCCGCGTTCCCGACCATTCTGCTGTTTACCACCTTGCTACGACTGGCGCTGAACGTCGCGTCCACGCGTATCATCCTGATGGAAGGTCACACCGGTGCGGCAGCGGCAGGTAAAGTGGTGGAGGCGTTCGGCCACTTCCTGGTGGGCGGCAATTTCGCTATCGGCATCGTGGTGTTCGTTATCCTCGTTATCATCAACTTTATGGTTATCACCAAAGGTGCAGGGCGTATTGCGGAAGTGGGCGCGCGTTTTGTGCTGGACGGGATGCCGGGCAAGCAGATGGCGATCGACGCCGACCTGAACGCCGGTCTTATCGCCGAAGATGAAGCCAAAAAGCGCCGTTCGGAAGTGACGCAGGAAGCGGACTTCTACGGCTCCATGGACGGTGCGAGTAAGTTTGTGCGCGGTGACGCCATCGCGGGCATTCTGATCATGGTGATTAACGTGGTCGGCGGCCTGCTGGTGGGGGTATTGCAGCACGGGATGGACATGGGCCACGCGGCGGAGAGCTATACGCTGCTGACCATTGGTGACGGTCTGGTCGCGCAGATCCCGGCGCTGGTTATCTCCACGGCGGCGGGTGTGATTGTGACCCGCGTGAGTACCGATCAGGACGTTGGCGAGCAGATGGTTGGCCAGCTCTTCAGTAACCCGCGCGTGATGCTGCTGGCCGCTGCCGTTCTGGGTTTGCTCGGTCTGGTGCCGGGTATGCCAAACCTGGTGTTCCTGCTGTTTACGGCGGGCCTGCTGGGGCTAGCCTGGTGGATGCGCGGTCGTGAAACCAAACCGGCAGCGGAACCTGTTCCGGTAAAAATGCCGGAGAATACCCAGGCCGTCGAAGCGACCTGGAACGACGTTCAGCTGGAAGATTCCCTGGGCATGGAAGTGGGCTATCGCCTGATTCCGATGGTCGATTTCCAGCAGGATGGCGAGCTGCTTGGCCGTATCCGCAGCATCCGTAAAAAATTCGCGCAGGATATGGGCTTCCTGCCGCCGGTTGTTCACATCCGCGACAATATGGACCTGCCGCCCGCGCGCTATCGCATCCTGATGAAAGGTGTCGAAATTGGCAGCGGTGATGCCTATCCGGGCCGCTGGCTGGCGATTAACCCCGGCACCGCCGCAGGCACGCTGCCGGGCGAGCAAACCATCGATCCGGCCTTTGGCCTGGCCGCTATCTGGATTGAAAGTGCCCTGAAAGAGCAGGCGCAGATCCAGGGATATACGGTTGTTGAAGCCAGTACCGTGGTGGCGACCCACCTTAACCACCTGATTGGGCAATTCTCGGCGGAGCTGTTTGGCCGTCAGGAAGCGCAGCAGCTGCTGGACCGCGTCACGCAGGAGATGCCGAAGCTGACGGAAGATCTGGTCCCGGGCGTGGTGACGCTGACAACGCTGCACAAGGTGCTGCAAAACCTGCTCGAAGAAAAGGTGCCGATCCGCGATATGCGCACCATTCTGGAAACGCTGGCAGAGCATGCGCCAATCCAGAGCGATCCGCACGAGCTGACGGCTGTGGTGCGCGTGGCGCTGGGCCGCGCGATCACCCAGCAGTGGTTCCCGGGAACCGGAGAAGTGCAGGTTATTGGCCTCGATACACCGCTTGAACGTCTGCTGCTGCAGGCCCTGCAGGGCGGGGGCGGCCTGGAGCCGGGGCTGGCGGACCGTCTGCTGGCGCAAACGCAGGAGGCGCTGGCGCGTCAGGAAATGCTGGGCGCGCCGCCGGTGCTGCTGGTGAACCATGCGCTGCGTCCGCTGCTGTCGCGCTTCCTGCGTCGTAGCCTGAATCAGCTGGTCGTGCTGTCGAATCTGGAGCTGTCGGATAACCGTCATATCCGCATGACCGCGACGATTGGAGGAAAATAATGCGTAAATGGCTTTGGATTTTGCTCTTCCCGCTGGCGGCACAGGCTGGCGGGGAGGGGACCTGGCAGGCGAGCAGCATGGGGGTGACCCTCAGCAACCGGGGCGTCGCCATGTCCTCTAACCCGCTGTCGCCTTCTGACGGGGTTTCCGGTCAGATGGGCCTTGTGGTCTGGAACTACCGGCTGATTGGCCCAACCCCGGCCGGACTGCGGGTGCGCCTCTGTTCTCAGACGCGCTGCACGGAAATCGACGGCGAAAACGGCACGACACAGGCGTTCAACGGCGTACCGGCCATTGAACCTCTGCGTTTCATCTGGGAAGTGCCGGGCGGTGGACGCTTAATCCCGGCCCTGAAAGTACAGAGTAATTCTGTCATCGTGAACTACCGCTAACACCCTCTCTTTTCACCAGCCATCAGGCAATTCTGATGGCTGGCTCTCAAAATTGCCCTCGCCTTTTGAATAAATAGAAACGCTGTTTTATAAATCAGTGACGCGCGTGACGATACTCTTTGCATTTTTGCCATTCACCCGCCTGGTGATGGCAGAAACAGAAAGGTATCAACAGGCCGATGCATTTACTGTAGCCGTATAAAAGCTCCCGGATGAAGCTTGCTTGCAGGGAGTCTCCCAAAACTGATTAGGGTTGACGGCAATGAAAACACGTAAAATTGGACTCGCAAATTATCTTGCTTACGGGTCAGGCGATTTCCTCGGGGCGGGTACTACCGCCCTGACGGCGGCCTGGCTTTTATATTTCTATACCACCTTCTGCGGGCTCTCACCGATCGAAGCCACGTTCATCTTTGCCGCGGCAAGGGTGCTGGATGCCGTGGTTAGCCCGTTAATGGGCTTTTTAACCGATAACTTTGGTACGACCTGGCTCGGTAAGCGCTTCGGCCGTCGTAAATTCTTTATCCTGCTGGGGATTCCGTGCGTGTTCAGCTACTCGCTGATGTGGGTAGGGGACATGAGCTTCTGGTACTACCTGCTGACCTATCTGGTGTTTGATATTGTCTACACCATGATTCTGGTGCCGTACGAAACGCTGGTGCCGGAAATGACCGACGACTTTAAGCAGAAAACCAAGTTCTCCGGGGCGCGTATCTCTATGGCGCAGATGTCCGCCATTCTGGCCTCCTTCCTGCCGGGGATCCTGTTGACCCACTTCGGGAAAGACAACGCGGTTTCCTTCTTCTACGCAAGCCTGGTCTTCTCCGTGCTCTGCGCGCTGATGCTGACCTTCGTCTGGTTCTTCACCTGGGAACGCCCGCGCGAAGAGTGGTCTGAAGCGGCGCTGCGTGCTGAAGAAGAGAAGAAGAAACTGACGCTGGGGCAGAGCCTCAACCGCCTGTTCGTCGAGCTAAGCTCCACGCTGCGCATCAAGATTTTCCGTCAGCATCTGGGCATGTACCTCGGCGGCTATATCGCGCAGGACGTGTTTAATGCGGTATTCACCTACTACGTGGTGTTCGTGCTGATGCAGGAAGCGTCAATGGCGTCCAATCTGCTGGGCACGATGGCCATCTTCCAGTTCCTTGCGGTTATCGCCATGATCCCGCTGTGTATCCGCTTCGGGCCGGCACCGTCCTACCGCATGGTGGTGGTGCTGTTTGGTCTGGCATCAATTTCCTACGCCGTGCTCTATTACGCGGGTCTGAGCGACGTTTACTCTCTGCTGTTGCTGATCTCTGCGGTGGCCGGGCTGGGTCGCGGCGGTATCAACTACGTGCCGTGGAATACCTACACCTACATTGCTGACGTGGATGAAGTGATCACCGGCCAGCGCCGCGAAGGGATCTTCGCGGGCATCATGACCCTGACCCGTAAGGCGTCACAGGCCGGTGCGGTGATGCTGGTGGGCATTGTGATGCAGATGTCCGGTTTTGTCAGCGGTCAGAAAGTGCAGCCTGCGGAAGTGAGCCACACCATTTTGATGATCCTGAGCGTGGGCACCATCCTGGTGCTGTTCTGCGGCTTCCTCGTTTCCCTGCGCTTCAAGCTCAATTTGCAGACCCACAGCACGCTGCGCGAGGAGACCGCGAAAATGCGTGAGTGTGGTCATGCGATGCCTGAGTCAGCGACGCCACACGCCCGCGCCACCGTCGAGATGCTGGCCGGTATGCCTTATGAGTCACTGTGGGGCAATAACAACATCGGTTATCTGAATCGCAACAAGCCAGCGGCGCCTTCGCTGAAGGATCGCGCGGTACTGAATTCGACATACAACAGAGGTTAAGATAATGAAAGTTTGGCCTGTCAAACATAGCCCGTTACTGCGTCAGCCAGAGCGCTTTATCGCCCGGGACGAGCTGAAATCGCTGATTCAAAAAGTGACGCATAGCCTGGTCAATATCCACGACAAAACGGGTGAATTTTTGCTGCGGCTGGACGACGGGCGCGTGATCGACACCAAAGGCTGGGCCGGATGGGAGTGGACGCACGGCGTCGGCCTGTACGGTATCTGGCAGTATTACTGCCAGACCGGCGACGAAGGTATGCGAGACATCATCGACAGCTGGTTTGCCGACCGCTTTGCGGAAGGCGCGACCACCAAAAACGTGAATACCATGTCGCCGTTCCTGACGCTGGCCTATCGATACGAAGAGACCAAAAATCAGGCCTGGCTGCCGTGGCTGGAAAGTTGGGCGGAATGGGCGATGGCCGAGATGCCGCGCACTGAACACGGCGGGATGCAGCACATCACCCTGGCGGAAGAGAACCACCAGCAGATGTGGGATGACACGCTGATGATGACGGTGCTGCCGCTGGCGAAAATCGGCAAGCTGCTCAACAAACCGGAATACGTTGAAGAGGCGGTTTATCAGTTCCTGCTGCACGTGCAGAACTTGATGGACCGGGAGACCGGGCTGTGGTTCCACGGCTGGAGCTACGACGGTAATCACAACTTCGCCAATGCCCGCTGGGCGCGCGGCAACAGCTGGCTCACCATCGTCATCCCGGACTTCCTCGAGCTGGTGGATCTGCCGGAAAACAACGCCGTGCGTCGCTACCTGGTGCAGGTATTGAATGCGCAGATTGCCGCGCTGGCGAAATGTCAGGACGACAGCGGGCTGTGGCACACGCTGCTTGACGATCCACATTCGTATCTTGAGGCGTCCGCCACGGCAGGGTTTGCCTACGGCATTCTGAAAGCTGTGCGCAAGCGCTACGTTGGCGCGGAGTATGCCGAAGTGGCAGAAAAAGCCATTCGCGGTATCGTCAAGAATATCTCGCCGGAAGGCGAGCTGTTGCAAACCTCGTTCGGTACGGGGATGGGGAGCAATCTTGAGTTTTATCGCCAGATCCCGCTGACGTCGATGCCGTATGGGCAGGCGATGGCGATTCTCTGTTTGACGGAATATTTGCGAAAATACTTCTAATTAATATTGGCTGGAAAAAATCGCGTTCGATAATATCGGCGCGGTTTTTGTTTTAAAAAATATGAAAAATAAATAATTATCAATTATGTTAGTGCTTTATTTATTCAAGGTATTAATATTTTAGTAATAATATAAAATGTGACTGGGAGCGCAAAGTAAACTCTCATTAAGGCGTATTTTTAAATTGTGTTAGCGAATGCGCTAATACATAAAAATACAAGGAGATGTACTATGAGTAATGCCATGATGGGCGCTATTGTTATTACGCCTGCGGTTAATGAATCCGCTGATAAGATGTCGACTCAACAGCTTGAGATGTTTGAAACTGCGTTTAACAATTTTGACGGTGCCGGGTATAAGCCATTGATGTATGTGGGCCACCAGCTGGTAGCAGGGGAACTTCACAGCTATATTGCTGAACGCACCTTTATGCAGGCTCAGGGTGTCAAAAACTCTATCGCGAAAGTGATAATTTTTAAATCCCTTGATAATAATCTTGCTATTCACGCTATTACTGATATCTAACCAATAAGTTACTTCCATTTAAATAAGGATGTCATTATGTGGAAAGTTGCAAGCAAAAATGAATTTATTCCTTTAGATGCACCGGTCGCTGGATATGAAAATGGTGTACCTGGTATCGTCGGGCCGTCGCCATTATTTATCATTCGAGCCAAATACAAGGATGGCGTTCATCCAGGTAAATGGGTTCTGGGGAATACGGCCTGGATCCCATGGGGCGGAGCTGAACATATTTGTACTGATTTCGACATTTATACTGGCCCACTAAAATGGGTCGCGGTGAGTGGTAAAAAATTCCCACCAAATATGGTTGAGGCCGGGCGGGAAGATAACGGCGCACCGCTGTATGTGGCCCGTGCAAAATTTGAAAAAGGGTTGTTTGTTGGTAAAGCGGGTAGGCACTTGAGTAAAGGCTGCTGCATCGGCTACATGGGTAAAGAATACGAGCTGGACACATTCGAAGTTCTTGTTTGGGAATAATGATTGCCCGAAAAGAAAAAACCCGGCATTTGCCGGGTTTTTTGTATTACATGCGTTCTACGGTTTCGATACCCAGGGTATCCAGTCCCAGCTTCAGGGTCTTCGCCGTGAGCTGTGCCAGCTTCAGGCGGCTGTTGCGGACCGATTCGTTTTCCGCAGACAGAATAGGGCAGTGCTCGTAGAAGCCAGAGAACAGACCCGCCAGATCGTACAGGTAAGCACACATCACGTGCGGCGTTCCGTCACGCGCGACAACCGTCAGCGTCTCTTCGAACTGCAGCAGACGCGCCGCCAGCTGCGCCTCGCGATCTTCCGTGATGGTCACGGCAGCATTCGCCAGCGCGCTTTCGTCGATGTTTGCCTTACGGAATACGGAGAGCACGCGGGTGTAGGCATACTGCATGTAAGGCGCCGTGTTGCCTTCAAACGCCAGCATGTTATCCCAGTCGAAGATATAGTCGGTGGTACGGTTCTTGGAGAGATCCGCGTATTTCACCGCACCGATACCCACGGCGTTGGCCAGTTTTTCCAGCTCATCGGCAGGCATGTCCGGGTTCTTCTCGGCCACCAGACGGCGGGCGCGTTCCAGCGCTTCGTCCAGCAGGTCGGACAGCTTCACGGTACCGCCAGCACGGGTTTTGAACGGCTTGCCGTCTTTACCCAGCATCATGCCGAACATGTGGTGTTCCAGCGGAACGCAATCCGGCACGTAACCGGCTTTACGCACGATGGTCCACGCCTGCATCAGGTGCTGGTGCTGACGGGAGTCGATGTAGTACAGCACGCGGTCAGCATGCAGCGTTTCGTAACGGTATTTCGCGCAGGCGATATCGGTGGTGGTGTAGAGGTAGCCGCCATCCTTTTTCTGGATGATCACGCCCATCGGTTCACCTTCCTTGTTTTTGTACTCATCAAGGAACACAACCGTTGCGCCTTCGCTCTCAACCGCCAGGTGTTTGGCTTTCAGGTCGGCCACAATGCCGGGCAGCATTGGGTTATAGAGGCTTTCACCCATCACGTCGTCACGGGTCAGGGTGACGTTCAGGCGGTTATAGGTGAGCTGGTTCTGAGACATGGTGATGTCGACCAGCTTGCGCCACATCTCGAGGAAATACCGATCGCCGCCCTGCAGTTTTACCACGTAGCTGCGCGCGCGCTCGGCGAAGGCTTCGTCTTCGTCGTAGTGTTTTTTTGCTTCGCGGTAGAAGCCTTCCAGGTCCGCCAGCGCCATTTCACCCGCGTTTTCCTGCTGCTGTTTTTCCAGGTAAGCAATCAGCATGCCGAACTGGGTACCCCAGTCGCCCACGTGGTTCGCGCGGATCACCTTGTGACCGAGGAACTCGAGCGTGCGCACTGCGGCATCACCGATGATGGTGGAGCGCAGGTGGCCAACGTGCATCTCTTTCGCCACGTTCGGGGCAGAGTAGTCGATCACGACGGTCTGCGCCTCCGGCTGGGAAACGCCCAGACGGTCAGATTTCAGCGCCGCGTCAACGTGGCGTGCCAGGAACGCAGGCTCAAGGAAGATATTGATAAAGCCCGGACCGGCGATTTCGGTTTTGCTGGCAATGCCGGAAAGATCCAGATGCGTCAGTACCTGCTCAGCGAGCTGTCGCGGCGGCATGCCCAGTTTTTTAGCCACTGCCATCACGCCATTAGCCTGATAGTCGCCAAACTGTACTTTTGCTGACTGACGAACCTGCGGTTCGCAATCCGCAGGCGCACCTGCGGCAATCAGTGCCTGACTGACTTTTTCGGAGAGAAGAGCCTGAATATTCACCTGGATACCTTACGTTTTTGATGCGGGCTTACAACCGCCCGCGCCAGTTAAAGAATTTAGGGCGGGAGTATACTGCAAATGCCTTCTGGCGTCAGCATCGCGGGGCCTGAAGATTGCTCAGAATCCAGGCGGTGAAGGTGTGCATAATCATGCAGTCGCAAAAAGCCGGATTCTGCGGTTGGTCAAAACAGGTCAACAGAGTAAATTAGCGGCTTTGCGACACGAAAAGAGAGTGAATTATGGCGAACTGGCAATCCATTGACGAACTGCATGATATTTCCGCAGATTTACCGCGCTTCACCCAGGCGTTCACAGAACTTGCCACCCGTCTGGGTCTGGATATCGCACCGCTTGAGGCCGATCACATCTCTTTGCGCTGTCATCAGAATGCCACCGCCGAGCGCTGGCGTCGCGGGTTTGAGCAGTGCGGTGAGTTACTGTCCGAGAACATCATCAACGGTCGCCCCATTTGCCTGTTTAAACTCCATGAACCGGTGAGCGTGGCGCACTGGCAATTCACCGTGGTTGAACTGCCGTGGCCGGGTGAGAAACGCTATCCGCACGAAGGCTGGGAACATATCGAAATTGTTCTGTCGGGAGAGCCGGAGACGTTGAACGCGCGCGCGCTGGCTCTGCTTTCTGACGAGGGTTTAAGCAAGCCGGGAATTTTTGTGAAGACGAGTTCACCCAAAGGCGAGCGCGAGCGGTTACCTAACCCGACGCTGGCCGTCACTGACGGACAGGTCACGGTGAAGTTTCATCCGTGGACCATTGAGCAGATCGTTGCCAGTGAAGCGTAAGAGTTGTGAGTTCACGCCGGGACTGAAAACGGACGGCGTGGCATGATGGTTCGTTTAGTGGGATTTCAGGAGGATTAAATGGCGCTGCTGGAGATTTGTTGTTACAGCGTGGAGTGTGCCGTGACCGCGCAAAAGCACGGGGCTGACCGCATTGAACTGTGCGCGGCACCCAAAGAGGGCGGGCTGACGCCGTCCTTCGGCGTATTGAAGTCTGCCCGTCAGGCCGTCACCATTCCCGTTCACCCGATTATTCGTCCGCGCGGCGGTGATTTTTGTTACACGGCGGGCGAGTTCAGTGCCATGCTTGATGATATCGCGCTCGTTCGGGACCTGGGGTTTCCGGGGCTGGTGATCGGCCTGCTGGATGAAGACGGCAATATCGATCTACCGCGCATGCGTCAGATTATGAGCGCCGCACAGGGGCTGGCCGTCACTTTTCATCGCGCATTTGATATGTGTAAAGATCCGCTTCAGGCCTTTGAAACGCTTGCAGAACTTGGCGTGGCGCGCATTCTGACATCGGGCCAGCAGGCGTCAGCTGAAAAAGGACTGCAATTAATTACGGAACTAAAAGCACATTCCGGTGTTCCAATAATAATGGCGGGTGCGGGAGTCCGCGCCAGCAATCTGGAACGGTTTTTAAACGCCGGGGTAGAAGAGCTGCACAGCTCCGCGGGTAAATGGATACCTTCACCCATGCGTTATCGCAACACAGGATTGTCAATGTCGACGGATGCTGAAGCGGATGAGTATTCACGCTATGGCGTAGAGGGAGAGTCGGTTGCGGAAATGAAGTCGCTGATTGAGCGCCACCACGTGTAGCAACGTACCGATTTTTACCGCGCATCATGTCGCCCAATATGATGCTTGCTTGTACCAGGCCCCTGCAATTTCAACAGGGGCCTTTTTTTCTCCTTCATATTTCAAGCCGCAGCTGCGTTGGCCGCCTCGCTCACCCCGGTCACTTACTGATGTAAGCGCCCGGGGGGGCGCTGCGTTGCCGCCTTGCTGCAACTTGAACTATTTCGGAGAAAACGTGCTACGAGTAGGCCGGGTAAGGCGTAGCCGCCACCCGGCTAAAGGCTACGGCTTGGTCGCAATCAACACCGCGCGCATCGGGGCCGGATAGCCTTCGATGGTTTTGCTGTGGTCGGCCGGGTCGAGGAACTGCTCCAGCGATTCGGTGATCATCCAGTCGGTGCGGCGCTGTTCCTCAATTGAGGTCACGCTGACGTCGGCAATCCGCACATCCACAAACCCGCACTTCTCCAGCCAGTTCTTCAGCGCCAGCGCGGAAGGGATGAAGTAAACGTTGCGCATCTGCGCGTAGCGATCGCCCGGCACCAGAACGGCATGCTCATCGCCTTCAATCACCAGCGTTTCCAGCACCAGCTCGCCGCCGCTGACCAGCTGATCCTTCAATTGCCACAGGTGTTCAAGCGGAGAACGACGGTGATACAGCACGCCCATGGAGAAGACGGTATCAAACGCTTTCAGGGCAGGGAGCTGTTCAATGCCCAGCGGCAGCAGGTGCGCGCGCTGGTCGTTACCCAGCAGCTTGCGCACCGCTTCAAACTGGCACAGGAATAGCTGCATCGGGTCAATACCGACGGCCAGATGCGCGCCCGCGCCAATCATGCGCCACATGTGGTAACCGCTGCCGCAGCCCACGTCCAGAATGGTACGCCCGGTCAGGTCGGAAAGGTGGGGCAGAACGCGATCCCATTTCCAGTCAGAGCGCCATTCGGTATTGATGTTCACGCCGTAAAGTGAAAACGGCCCTTTGCGCCACGGCATCAGGTTACGCATCAGCGTTTCGATACGGTTGATCTGCCCGGCCGGAAGCGGCTCTTCGCTCTCGGCGGTTACGCTGTGCAGAAGATCCAGACGATGCGGGGTCAGTTCCGGCAGAAACTCCACCGCGTTTGACCACTGCTTTAACAGGCCGTGCTGCTGATCGCGCTGCCAGGCGGCAATCTGCGCGGGCAAGGTTTCCAGCCAGTGGGAGAGCTGGTTTTTGGCAATCAGCTGATAGAAGTTACTGAATTCGATCATGCGGATTCTCCCGCTTTTAGCGCCACCAGAGAGCCAAAGTTAAAGCACTGGAACCACAGTTCGCTGTGCTCAAACCCGGCTTTGCTCAGACGCGCTTTGTGGGTTTCTACGGAATCCGTCAGCATCACGTTTTCGAGCATACTGCGCTTCTGGCTGATCTCCAGCTCGCTGTAGCCGTTCGCCCGTTTGAAATCGTGGTGCATATTGAACAGCAGTTCACCAACCTCGGCATCTTCGAAGCTGAATTTCTCCGAGAGCACCAGCGCGCCGCCGGGATTCAGCCCCTGATAAATTTTATCCAGCAGCAGCTGGCGGTCTTCAGGCACCAGGAACTGAAGGGTGAAATTCAGCACCACCATCGAGGCGTTATTGATCTCAATCTCGCGGATATCACCTTCCACCACGTCCACCGGGACAGGGGCTTTGTACGCGTCAATATGGCGACGGCAGCGCTCAACCATGGCCGGTGAGTTATCGACGGCAATGATTCGGCAGCCTTCCTGGTGAATATTACGACGAACCGACAGCGTTGCCGCGCCGAGCGAGCACCCCAGGTCATAGACCTGCGTGCCGGGTTGAACGAAGCGCTCAGCCAGCATGCCGATCATAGAGATAATATTGGAATAACCGGGAACAGAGCGCTGGATCATATCCGGGAAGACTTCGGCTACCCGTTCATCGAAGGTCCAGTCGCCCAGGCTGGCGATAGGCGCGGAAAAAAGCGTGTCGCGATCTGACATAACGTAAAAATCCGGGAAAAATAAAGTGGCGTATTGTGCGCTAATGGAGGGAGAAAACCAACTCCCACGGCATATACCACAGGTTAGCTAGCACCATCAGCAAAAGCGAACACCAGGTCGCGCTCATGCCGGAACGACGCCAGCGGATTAAGCGGTGGTGAAAACCGTAATAGTGCATCAGGCGGCCAGCAATAAGAAGCAGGCCACAAATGTGCACCATCCAGGTTTCTGCGCCATTCATCTCCATAAACAGCAGCAGGATTAAGGCTGCGGGGATGTATTCGACCGCGTTGCCATGAATACGGATAGCGCTTTGTAGCTCTGAAAATCCGCCGTCACCGTAGGAGACACGGTACAGCGTTCTGAGGCGCACAACATCAAATGAAAACTTAATCAGCAGTAATGCACCTAACACCGCATACAGCGCGCTGACCATACAAACTCCCTGTTTTTGGCAGATGGCACTTCACTATGATAGGGGGTGATATCAGAAAAGAGAAGATTGTTGTGGGATGCCAGGGGCGCTGCCCACGGACGGCACCGCAGCCTGCAAGGCCTGCCACAGAGCATCGACCAGTTCGGGCGCCTGGGCGATATCCGGCGTGTGCAAAAAGAGATACGGCGTGGTGGAGTGTTCCCATTTCGCTAACGTTTGCAGCCAGACGGCGAACATCGCCTGATTTTGCTGCATGTTATCGCTGCCGATAAACCTGACCATTGGGTTATGTGCGGTGACAATGGCGTGGACCGGCACTTTCGGTTTTTTACGCTGCGCTTCGAGGATGGCTTCGCTATGGGGGACAGCGCTGTGCACCGGGCGGCTGTCGAGGATCACCCGGTTTACGGAACGCTCAAGCAGGCCGCGATTGAGCGCTTTTTCTGCTTCGCCCTTTGCAAAAAATTCAGGATGCCTGACTTCAACGCCGTAGGTGAACTCACGGGGCAGGACATCCAGAAACTGCCAGAGCGCAGGCAAATCGCGCGGGCCAAACGTGGCGGGTAGCTGGATCCAGTACTGACCGATGCGGTTCGCCAGCGGCGACATGCGCGTAAAAAATTCTTCGGTCAAATCGCCGCAGTTGCGCAGCGCGGCGTTGTGGGAAATGGTTGCCGGAAACTTGAAGCAGAAGCGGAAGTCGTCGGTCGTTTGTTCCCGCCAGCGCGCAACAATCTCGGCTTTGGGAAGCGCATACAGGGTGGTGTTGCCCTCGACACAGTTGAAGTGTCGGGCATACTCCTCAAGGCTGGTGATGCCAAGGCGCACCCATTTCGGGTGCGACCACTGGGGCAGGCCGACATACATCATAGCGCGCTGACAATCTCATCCGTGCTGCGCACGCGTCCGATGCGCGGGAATATATGGGTCATGCTGCCCTGATGCTGTTCCGCGGAGGCCGCGCTGCAGGCATCTTCGGCGATCACCAGGTTAAAGCCCAGCTCCCACGCGTTGCGGGCGGTAGACTCCACGCCGATATTGGTGGAAATGCCGCACAGGATGACGGTGTCGATGCCGCGACGGCGGAGCTGCAGTTCGAGATCGGTACCGTAAAATGCGCCCCACTGGCGTTTAGTCACTTCAATATCGCCGTCGCGTTTGCCGAGTGAGACCGGGTACGTCCACCAGTTTTCAGGCAGGGCGCGTGCAGGAGCCTGGGCATCAACGGGCTGTTTTAACGCTTCGGCGTAATCCGCAGACCAGCCGACGCGCACCATGACAACAGGCGCACCGCTGGCACGACATGTTTCCGCCAGGCGAGCGGCGCGGCTGACCACATCATCCGCGGTATGCGGGCCACCGGCGAAGGGCAGAATGCCTTCCTGTAAATCAATCACGACAAGTGCGGTTTTACTGGCATCAAGTGTTAACATCGTTACTCCCGTTAAATGAATCACTTCCAGACACCATACGACGTGATGGCCTGTTATTGGTCGGATAATTTTGTTAATTTTTGTGAGAATGCGCAATAAGAGTGCAGCAAACGACCGCCTGGCCGTGGTTCGCTCTTATCGTCCGGCGGAATTTCCAGTATAATAGCCGCCTTTTTTCATCCAGTTGTGACATACAGAAAGCTGCGACATAGTAGCCTGCATACCAGGCGACATTTAGCCTGCGGCTAATTAAGGGATATCTCATGCGTACAGAATATTGCGGGCAGCTGCGTCAGTCCCACGTCGGGCAGCAGGTAACCCTGTGTGGTTGGGTCAATCGTCGTCGTGATCTTGGTAGCCTTATCTTCATCGATATGCGCGACCGCGAAGGTATCGTTCAGGTGTTCTTCGACCCGGATCGCGCAGATGCGTTGAAGCTGGCCTCTGAGCTGCGTAATGAGTTCTGCATTCAGGTTACCGGCACCGTGCGTGCGCGTGACGAGAAAAACGTCAACGCCGACATGGCAACGGGTGCCATCGAAGTGCTGGCGTCCGATCTGGTGATTATCAACCGTGCAGAAGCGCTGCCGCTGGACTCCAACCACGTCAACACTGAAGAAGCGCGTCTGAAATACCGCTACCTGGATCTGCGTCGCCCGGAAATGGCTCAGCGCCTGAAAACCCGTGCGAAAATCACCAGCCTGGTGCGTCGCTTTATGGATGACCACGGTTTCCTCGACATCGAAACCCCGATGCTGACCAAAGCCACGCCGGAAGGCGCGCGCGATTACCTGGTCCCATCCCGCGTTCATAAAGGTAAATTCTACGCGCTGCCGCAGTCTCCACAGCTGTTCAAACAGCTGCTGATGATGTCCGGCTTCGATCGCTACTATCAGATCGTTAAATGCTTCCGCGACGAAGACCTGCGCGCTGACCGCCAGCCTGAATTTACCCAGATCGACGTGGAAACCTCCTTCATGACCGCCGAGCAGGTGCGTGAAGTGATGGAAGCCCTGGTGCGTAGCCTGTGGAACGACGTGAAAGGCGTTGAGCTGGGCGATTTCCCCATCATGACCTTCGCTGAAGCCGAGCGTCGCTACGGCTCCGACAAACCAGACCTGCGTAACCCGATGGAGCTGGTGGACGTTGCAGACCTGGTGAAAGGCGTTGAGTTTGCCGTATTCTCTGGCCCGGCTAACAATCCTAAAGGCCGCGTGGCGGCCCTGCGTGTACCGGGTGGTGCAGCACTGAGCCGCAAGCAGATCGACGACTACGGCAACTTCATCAAGATCTACGGCGCGAAAGGACTGGCCTATATTAAAGTGACCGAGCGTGCGAAAGGTCTGGAAGGTATCACCAGCCCGGTAGCGAAGTTCCTGAACGCCGACATCGTGGAAGCGATCCTTGAGCGCACCGGCGCGCAGGACGGCGACATGATCTTCTTCGGCGCAGACAACAAGAAAGTCGTGGCGGATGCGATGGGCGCGCTGCGTCTGAAGCTCGGCAAAGACCTGAGCCTGACCGACGAAAACAAATGGGCGCCGCTGTGGGTTATCGACTTCCCAATGTTTGAAGAGGACGGTGAAGGCGGCCTGACGGCGATGCACCACCCGTTCACCTCGCCAAAAGACATGACGGCAGCAGAGCTGAAAGCGGCGCCGGAAGACGCGGTCGCGAACGCCTACGATATGGTTATCAACGGCTACGAGGTGGGCGGCGGTTCCGTGCGTATTCACAGCGGCGAAATGCAGCAGACCGTGTTCGGCATCCTGGGCATTAACGAGCAGGAGCAGCGCGAGAAGTTCGGCTTCCTGCTGGACGCCCTGAAATACGGCACGCCTCCGCACGCGGGTCTGGCATTTGGTCTTGACCGCCTGACCATGCTGCTGACCGGCACTGATAACATTCGTGATGTTATTGCCTTCCCGAAAACCACTGCCGCAGCGTGTCTGATGACCGAAGCGCCAAGCTTTGCCAACCCGGCCTCTCTGGCCGAGCTGGGCATTGAAGTGGTCAAGAAGGAAGAGAAAAACTGATATGGCATATAAGCTTCCCGTTTCGGTCCTGGTGGTCATTTATGCAGAAGACACGAAGCGGGTGCTGATGTTGCAGCGGCGCGACGATCCTGATTTCTGGCAGTCGGTAACCGGCAGTCTGGAAGAGGGAGAAACCGCGTCGCAGGCCGCCGTGCGTGAAGTAAAGGAAGAGGTCACCATTGACGTTGCCCGCGAGCAACTGACCCTGAAGGACTGTCAGCGCACGGTGGAGTTTGAAATTTTTAGCCATTTACGTCATCGCTACGCGCCGGGTACCGAGCGCAATACGGAGTCGTGGTTCTGTCTCGCGCTCCCCCATGAACGGGAGATCGTGTTTACCGAACACCTGACCTACCGCTGGGTGAATGCGGCGGACGCCGCCGCACTGACCAAGTCGTGGAGCAACCGGCAGGCGATTGAAGAATTTGTAATTAACGCAGCCTGAGAAGGCGCGATTTTTGGAGAACTTTTTATGGCAGGTCATAGTAAGTGGGCCAACACCAAACACCGCAAAGCGGCACAGGATGCCAAGCGCGGTAAGATCTTTACCAAAATCATTCGCGAGCTGGTGACAGCAGCGCGTCTGGGCGGCGGCGATGCGGGTTCTAACCCGCGTCTGCGTGCAGCGATCGATAAAGCGCTGTCTAACAACATGACGCGTGACACCCTGAACCGTGCTATCGCACGTGGCGTGGGCGGTGATGAAGACGCGAACATGGAAACCATCATTTATGAAGGTTACGGCCCTGGCGGTACTGCGGTGATGGTTGAGTGTCTGTCTGACAACCGTAACCGTACCGTTGCGGAAGTGCGCCACGCGTTCACCAAAACCGGCGGCAACCTGGGCACTGACGGTTCCGTTGCTTACCTGTTCAGCAAAAAAGGCGTCATCTCCTTCGAGAAAGGCGATGAAGATGCGATCATGGAAGCGGCGCTGGAAGCCGGTGCGGAAGACGTTGTGACCTTCGATGACGGTGCTATCGACGTTTACACCGCCTGGGAAGAGATGGGTGCCGTGCGCGACGCGCTGGAAGCAGCTGGCCTGAAAGCGGACAACGCTGAAGTCTCCATGATCCCGTCCACCAAAGCGGACATGGATGCGGAAACGGCACCAAAACTGCTGCGTCTGATCGACATGCTCGAAGACTGCGACGACGTGCAGGAAGTGTATCACAACGGTGAAATCTCTGATGAGGTTGCAGCGACTCTCTAATGAGAGCGTATAAATCCGTTACGGGGGACGCGTGATGTCGATTATTCTCGGGATTGACCCAGGCTCACGCGTCACCGGTTATGGCGTTATCCGTCAGGTGGGACGCCAGTTAACCTACCTGGGCAGCGGCTGTATTCGTACCAAAGTTGACGATCTGCCGTCGCGCCTGAAGCTCATCTATGCGGGCGTGTCGGAAATCATCACCCAGTTTCAGCCGGACTATTTCGCCATCGAGCAGGTCTTTATGGCGAAAAACGCCGATTCGGCGCTAAAGCTCGGTCAGGCGCGCGGCGTTGCCATCGTCGCTGCCGTGAACCAGGATTTGCCGGTATTTGAATACGCGGCGCGTCAGGTCAAGCAGACGGTGGTGGGCATTGGTAGCGCGGAGAAAAGCCAGGTGCAGCACATGGTGCGTACCCTGCTGAAGCTTCCCGCGAACCCGCAGGCCGACGCCGCCGATGCGCTGGCGATTGCGATTACCCACTGTCACGTCAGCCAGAACGCGATGCAAATGAGCGAGTCGCGGCTTAATCTGGCGCGAGGCAGGTTACGATAATGAGAAATCAGGCTGGATAAACATCCAGCCTTTTTTTATTATGTCGGCAGTTAATTTCTCCCAGAACGCAGGAGCGTCACGTGATAGGCAGACTCAGAGGCATCATCATTGAAAAACAACCCCCGTTAGTGCTGCTGGAAGTGGGTGGCGTGGGCTACGAAGTCCATATGCCAATGACCTGCTTCTACGAGCTGCCGGACGCGGGCAAAGAGGCGATTGTCTTTACTCAGTTTGTGGTGCGTGAAGATGCCCAGCTGCTGTACGGCTTCAATAACAAGCAGGAACGGACCCTGTTCCGCGAGCTGATTAAAACCAACGGCGTCGGCCCGAAGCTGGCGCTGGCGATTTTATCCGGCATGTCTGCACCACAGTTTGTGAATGCCGTTGAGCGAGAAGATCCTGCGGCGCTGATTAAGCTTCCGGGCATCGGCAAGAAAACAGCAGAACGTCTGATTGTCGAGATGAAAGACCGCTTTAAAGGTCTGCATGGCGATCTGTTCACGCCGGCTGCCGACCTGGTACTGACCTCTCCTGGCGGCCCTGCTACGGATGATGACGCCGAGCAGGAAGCGGTTGCCGCGCTGGTGGCGCTGGGCTATAAACCTCAGGAGGCCAGCCGTATGGTGAGCAAAATTGCCAAACCGGATGCCAGCAGTGAAACCCTGATTCGCGAAGCGCTGCGCGCTGCATTGTGAGGTAAAGGATGATTGAAGCAGACCGCCTGGTATCGGCAGGCACAATTCAGGCAGAAGACGTGGTGGATCGTGCGATTCGCCCTAAGCTGCTTGATGAGTATATCGGCCAGCCGCAGGTTCGTTCCCAGATGGAGATTTTCATCCAGGCGGCAAAACTGCGCGGCGATGCGCTCGATCACCTGCTGATTTTTGGTCCTCCGGGTTTGGGGAAAACCACGCTGGCGAATATCGTCGCCAATGAAATGGGCGTCAACCTGCGCACCACCTCCGGCCCGGTGCTGGAGAAGGCGGGCGATCTAGCCGCGATGCTGACCAACCTCGAACCGCATGACGTGCTGTTTATCGATGAGATCCACCGCCTGTCACCGGTGGTGGAGGAAGTGCTCTATCCGGCGATGGAAGATTACCAGCTGGATATCATGATCGGCGAAGGCCCGGCCGCGCGCTCCATCAAAATCGATCTGCCGCCCTTTACCCTGATTGGCGCTACCACCCGCGCCGGGTCGTTGACCTCACCGCTGCGCGACCGTTTCGGCATCGTGCAGCGTCTTGAGTTTTACCAGGTGGCGGACCTCCAGCACATCGTTGGCCGCAGCGCCCGCTATATGGGGCTGGAGATGAGCGAAGAGGGCGCGTTTGAAGTGGCGAAGCGTTCCCGCGGTACGCCGCGTATCGCCAACCGCCTGCTGCGCCGCGTGCGTGACTTTGCCGAAGTGAAGCATGATGGCACGATTTCCGCCGAGATCGCCGCTCAGGCGCTGGATATGCTTAACGTCGATGCCGAAGGTTTTGACTATATGGACCGTAAACTGCTGCTGGCGGTGCTGGACAAGTTCTTTGGCGGCCCGGTCGGGCTGGATAACCTGGCGGCGGCTATTGGGGAAGAGCGCGAGACGATTGAAGACGTGCTGGAGCCGTATCTGATCCAGCAGGGCTTCCTGCAGCGCACCCCGCGTGGACGTATGGCAACGGTGCGGGCGTGGAATCATTTCGGCATTACGCCACCGGCAATGCCGTAATACATTGTTCCCTCTCCCTGTGGGAGTGTACGGTCCGGGGACATAGTGAACACTTGTTCGGGGACATGGTAGACACTTACAACTAAGGCATAAGAACCCGTTTATGGAGTCGCTTATGCCCTGGGATGCGAGAGATACCATGTCATTACGTACCGAGTTTGTTTTGTTCGCCTCGCAGGACGGGGCGAACATCCGTTCCCTCTGCCGTCGCTTCGGCATTTCACCTGCCACCGCCTACAAGTGGCTTCGCCGCTGGGCGGAGGAAGGTGCCGCCGGCCTTCAGGACCGGCCCCGCATACCGCACCATTCCCCGAACCGCTCATCTGACGACATCACAGCCCTGCTGCGCATGGCACATGACCGCCATGAGCGCTGGGGCGCACGCAAGATAAAGCGCTGGCTCGAGGACCAGGGGCACCGCATGCCCGCCTTCAGCACCGTCCATAACCTGATGGCCCGCCATGGCATGCTGCCGGGCGTTTCACCGGGCATTCCCCCCACGGGACGGTTCGAACATGACGCGCCGAACCGCCTCTGGCAGATGGATTTTAAGGGCCACTTTCCCTTTGGCGGCGGCCGCTGCCATCCGCTCACCCTGCTGGACGACCACTCCCGTTTTTCCCTGTGCCTGGCGCACTGTACCGATGAACGGCGCGAGACCGTGCAGCAGCAGCTGGTCAGCGTGTTTGAGCGTTACGGCCTGCCGGACCGGATGACGATGGACAACGGCTCACCGTGGGGAGACACCACCGGCACCTGGACGGCGCTGGAGCTGTGGCTGATGCGCCACGGTATCCGGGTGGGGCACTCCCGGCCTTATCATCCGCAGACGCAGGGCAAGCTGGAGCGTTTTCACCGCAGCCTGAAGGCGGAAGTACTCCAGGGGAAGTGGTTCGCAGACAGCGGTGAGCTGCAGCGCGCCTTCGACCACTGGCGCACGGTGTACAACCTTGAACGCCCGCACGAGGCGCTGGATATGGCGGTACCGGGCTCGCGGTATCAGCCGTCAGCGCGGCAGTACAGCGGCACCACAACGCCCCCGGAATACGACGAGGGCGTGATGGTCAGGAAGGTGGATATCAGCGGAAAGCTGAGCGTGAAAGGGGTAAGTCTGAAGGCAGGCAATGCGTTCAGGGGAGAGCGGGTCGGGCTGAAGGAGATGCAGGAGGACGGCCGCTACGAGGTGTGGTGGTACAGCACGAAAGTGGGGGTGATCGACCTGAAGAAAAAGTCGATCACCATGGGTAAAGGATGTTAAAAAGTGTTCACCATGTCCCCGAACACCTGTCTACCATGTCCCCGGACTGTACAGGGAGAGGGCCAGGGTGAGGGCATCAGCGCCCTCCATGTTAATTTGCGGTCCTCTTCATCATACTGAAGATAAACAGCACCGCCGCACTCAGCACCACGGACGGCCCCGCAGGCGTATCGTAGAACGCCGAGAAGGTTAACCCACCCGTTACCGCAACCATCCCGACGATAACCGCCACGCCCGCCATCTGCTCCGGCGTACGGGCAAAGCGACGCGCCGTGGCGGCAGGGATGATCAGCAGTGACGTAATAATCAGCGCGCCGACAAACTTCATCGCTACACCAATCGTTAACGCCGTCACCAGCATCAGCAGCAGTTTTACGCGCTGCAGCTTCACGCCGTCGACAAATGCCAGATCCGGGCTGACGGTCATGGCCAGTAAATTCCGCCACTGCCAGAGCAGAATAGCGAGCACCACCACCACGCCAATGGCGATAGAAATAAGATCTTCCGGCGTCACGGCCAGCAGGTCACCGAAGAGGTAGGCCATCAGATCCACGCGGATGTTCGACATCAGGCTGACCACCACCAGGCCCAGAGACAGGGCACTGTGCGCCATAATGCCAAGCAGCGTATCAATTGCGAGGTGAGGGCGCTTTTCCAGCCAGACCAGACCGGCGGCCAGCAGCAGCGTGACCACAATTACCGCGTAGAAGGGGTTCACATCCAGCAGCAGACCAAAGGCAACGCCCAGGAGAGACGCATGTGCCAGGGTATCGCCAAAATAGGACATTCTGCGCCAGACGACAAACGAGCCGAGCGGCCCCGCGGCGCAGGCAAGCATAATCCCGGCCAGCCAGCCGGGCAGTAACAGTTCAATCATGAGTGTCCATTTCCCCGACGCAGTACAATTCGTCCCTGTAAATCATGGCGATGATTATGATGATGGCGATAAATGCCCAGCTGTTCGGCGCCGCGAGGGCCAAACATGGAGATAAATTCCGGATGCATGGAGACGACTTCTGGCGTGCCGGAACAGCAAATGTGGTGGTTGAGACACAGCACTTCGTCGGTTTTTGCCATCACCAGATGGAGATCGTGAGACACCATCAGCACTGCGCAATCAAGCTCTCGACGTAGCTGGTCGATCAGATCATAAAGCGCAACCTGACCATTCACGTCCACGCCCTGAGTCGGCTCATCCAGCACCAGCAGCTGCGGGCTGCTCAGCAGCGCGCGGGCAAGTAAGACGCGCTGAGTTTCACCGCCGGACAGTTTTTGCAGCGGCGCATCGACAAGATGGCCCGCCTGCACGCGTTTCAGTGCCGGGAGAATATCGGCCTTACGTGTGCCGGGACGCAGACGCAGAAAACGGCTGACCGTCAGCGGCAGCGTGGCGTCGAGGTGAAGTTTTTGCGGCACATAGCCAATACGCAATTTTTCCTCGCGCTTGATCACGCCTTCATCGGGTGCGACCAGACCCAGCACCACGCGCACCAGGGTGGATTTGCCTGCGCCATTGGGACCGAGCAGCGTCAGAATTTTGCCGGGCTTCAGATCGAGCGACACGTCAGAGAGGACGCGGCGCTGCCCGAATGAGACCGAAATATTTTCAAGAGAAACCAATGTCGTCATGTCATTTTAAGCTTGAAGAAGTCAACGAATGTTATAATATCACATTCCACGCATTCACTACGATGATTAGTCGCATTATGTTACATAAAAATACGCTTCTTTTCGCAGCATTATCCGCTGCCCTTTGGGGTACAACCGCACAAGATGTTAACGCTGCGGTTGTCGCTTCGCTTAAGCCGCTTGGATTTATCGCCTCGGCCATTGCCGACGGGGTAACGGAAACCCAGGTTCTCCTCCCTGATGGTGCATCCGAGCATGACTATTCCCTGCGCCCGTCAGATGTAAAACGCTTACAAAACGCGGACTTAGTCGTCTGGATTGGCCCGGAAATGGAAGCGTTTATGCAGAAGTCAGCAAAACAGGTTGCTGGCGAAAAGCAGGTCGCGATTGCCGCACTCCCCGGCGTGAAACCGTTGCTCATGAAAGGGGCGGATGACGACGGCGACGAACATGACCATCATGCTGCAGACGGTGAAAAAGGTGATGGAGATCACCATCACGGCGAGTACAACATGCATCTTTGGTTATCCCCAGAGATAGCGCGGCTTTCAGCGGTTGCAATCCATGACAAATTAGTGGAACTTATGCCGCAAAGTCGAGCCAAACTAGACGCCAACCTGAAGGATTTTGAGGCACAATTAGCCGCAACCGATAAGCAGGTAGGTAATGAGCTCGCACCGTTGAAAGGTAAAGGGTATTTCGTTTTTCATGACGCCTACGGCTATTACGAAAAACATTACGGTTTGACCCCGCTGGGTCACTTCACCGTCAACCCTGAAATTCAGCCTGGTGCGCAGCGTTTACATGAAATCAGAACACAGTTGGTTGAGCAAAAAGCGACATGCGTTTTTGCTGAGCCACAGTTCAGGCCAGCGGTCGTAGAAGCCGTGGCCAGGGGAACATCCGTGCGCATGGGAACCCTTGACCCGCTAGGTACGAATATCCAGTTGAGCAAAGCGAGCTATTCGCAGTTCCTCAGCCAACTGGCGAACCAGTATGCGAGCTGCCTGAAAGGAGATTAACGAGGAAGTGAATACGTGCAACAGATAGCCCGCTCTGTCGCCCTGGCATTTAACAATCTGCCTCGACCCCACCGCGTTATGCTGGGGTCGCTTACAGTACTCACCTTAGCGGTCGCCGTCTGGCGGCCCTATGTTTACCACCCGAGTTCTGCCCCTATCATCAAAACCATTGAGCTTGAAAAGAGCGAAATCCGTTCTTTGCTGCCTGAAGCCAGTGAGCCTATCGACCAGGCGGCTCAGGAAGATGAAGCCATCCCGCAGGATGAACTGGACGATAAAACCGAGAACGAAGCGGGTATCCACGAATATGTTGTGTCAACCGGGGACACGCTGAGCAGCGTGCTGAACCAGTACGGCATCGACATGGGTAATATCAGCCAGCTGGCGGCTGCGGATAAAGATCTTCGTAACCTGAAAATCGGACAACAGCTCTCATGGACATTAACGGCGGATGGCGATCTCCAGCGTCTGACCTGGGAAATGTCCCGCCGCGAAACCCGCACCTACGATCGCACTGCAAACGGTTTCAAAATGACCAGCGAAATGCAGAAGGGCGACTGGGTTAACAGCGTTCTGAAAGGCACCGTGGGCGCGAGCTTTGTCTCCAGCGCGCGAGATGCAGGCTTGACCAGCGCTGAAATCAGCTCGGTGATCAAAGCCATGCAGTGGCAGATGGATTTCCGCAAGCTGAAGAAGGGCGATGAGTTCTCCGTCCTGATGTCCCGCGAAATGCTGGACGGCAAGCGCGAGCAAAGCCAGCTGCTGGGTGTACGTCTGCGCTCCGAGGGCAAAGATTACTACGCGATTCGTGCCGAAGACGGTAAGTTCTATGACCGCACCGGTACGGGCCTTGCGAAAGGCTTCCTGCGCTTCCCGACGGCAAAACAGTTCCGCGTCTCCTCGAACTTTAACCCGCGTCGTCTGAACCCGGTAACCGGGCGCGTCGCGCCGCACCGTGGCGTTGACTTTGCCATGCCGCAGGGTACACCTGTACTGGCGGTAGGGGATGGCGAAGTGGTGGTGGCCAAGCGTAGCGGTGCCGCCGGATATTATGTCGCGGTACGCCATGGTCGTACTTATACGACCCGCTATATGCACCTGCGTAAGCTGCTGGTCAAACCGGGCCAGAAGGTGAAGCGTGGTGACCGTATCGCTATCTCCGGCAATACCGGACGCTCTACTGGCCCGCACCTGCACTATGAAGTGTGGATCAACCAGCAAGCAGTGAACCCGCTGACGGCGAAACTGCCGCGCACCGAAGGCCTGACAGGTAAAGATCGTACTGATTATCTGGTGCAGGTGAAAGAGGTGATGCCGCAGCTGAGCCTAAACTAAGCTCTCTGTTTTTGTTAAAAAAGCCGGCGCACACTGACGCCGGCTTTTTCTTTTGTGCGTGGACGACTGCCTCGCTACACTATCTGAATAAAATTTTGCGTCATCAGACCCTGGATCCAGCATGGAAACCCAAAAAAACAATATTGAATACATTCCTGAGTTTGAAAAATCCTTCCGCCATCCGCGCAACTGGGGCGCCTGGCTTGGTGTTTACGCCTTTGCGGGGATGGCGATGCTGCCTGCCTCTGTTCGCGATCCCGTTCTCGGTAAAATTGGCCGTCTGGCCGGACGTTTAGGCAAGAGCGCCCGCCGCCGCGCGCAGATCAACCTCTACTACTGTTTTCCTGAGAAAAGCGACGCCGAGCGCGAGGCAATCATTGATGAGATGTATACCACCGCGCCGCAGGCAATGGCGATGATGGCGGAACTGGCGCTGAAAGGGCCGGATAAAATCGTCGATCGCGTTGACTGGAAAGGGCTGGACATCATCGAGGAGATGCGCCGCAACGACGAGAAAGTCATTTTCCTCGTCCCCCACGGCTGGGGCGTTGATATTCCGGCGATGCTCATGGCGTCTCAGGGTCAGAAAATGGCGGCGATGTTCCATAACCAGGGAAATAAAATCTACGATTTTGTCTGGAACACGGTGCGCCGTCGTTTTGGCGGACGTTTGCATGCGCGTAACGATGGCATTAAGCCCTTCATTCAGTCGGTACGTCAGGGGTACTGGGGCTACTATCTGCCGGATCAGGACCACGGCCCCGAGCACAGCGAGTTTGTTGATTTCTTTGCGACCTATAAAGCGACGCTCCCCGCGATTGGTCGCCTGATGAAAGTCTGTCGTGCTCGTGTGATCCCGCTATTCCCGGTCTATGACGGCAAAACGCATCGTCTGAGTATTGAGGTCCGTCCTCCGATGGACGATCTGCTCACCGCGGACGACCACACCATCGCGCGTCGAATGAACGAAGAGGTGGAAATACTGGTGGGGCCGCATGCCGAACAGTACACGTGGATACTGAAGCTGCTTAAAACGCGGAAACCGGGTGAAACAGAGCCCTATAAACGCAAAGAGCTTTATCCGCGGAAATAAAAAAAGCCCTCTCCAGATGGAGAGGGCTTTTTAACACAGACGTTATTACTCGACGGTCATAACGCGCGTGGTGTTGGTTGAGCCGATGGTGCTCATCACATCGCCCTGGGTCACAATGACGATATCACCGGACACCAGATAGCCTTTGTCGCGCAGCAGGTTTACGGCATCGTGTGCCGCCGCTACGCCGTCATTGGTGCTGTCGAAGTGAACCGGCGTCACGCCGCGGTACAGCGCGGTCAGGTTCAGGGTACGCTCGTGACGGGACATGGCGAAGATCGGCAGACCAGAGCTGATACGAGAGGTCATCAGCGCGGTGCGGCCAGATTCGGTCATGGTGATGATCGCGGTAACGCCCTTCAGATGGTTTGCCGCGTACATCGCAGACATCGCAATCGCTTCTTCCACGTTGTCGAACTGCACGTCCAGACGGTGTTTAGAAACGTTAATGCTTGGGATCTTTTCAGCGCCCAGGCAGACGCGCGCCATCGCGGCCACGGTTTCTGCCGGATACTGGCCCGCAGCGGTTTCCGCAGAGAGCATCACCGCATCGGTACCGTCCAGCACGGCGTTAGCCACGTCCATGACTTCTGCACGGGTTGGCATTGGGTTGGTGATCATAGATTCCATCATCTGAGTGGCGGTGATCACCGCGCGGTTCAGCTGACGTGCGCGACGAATCAGCGCTTTCTGGATACCTACCAGCTCAGGGTCGCCGATTTCCACGCCCAGGTCACCGCGCGCAACCATTACCACGTCGGACGCGAGGATCACATCGTCCATGGCATCCTGATCGCAAACGGCTTCCGCGCGTTCAACTTTAGCGACGATTTTGGCATCGCAACCTGCATCACGCGCCAGGCGACGCGCATAGTTCAGATCTTCGCCGCAGCGCGGGAAGGAGACGGCCAGGTAGTCAACGCCGATCAGCGCGGCAGTCACGATGTCCGCTTTGTCTTTATCGGTAAGCGCTTCAGCAGAGAGGCCGCCACCCAGTTTGTTGATGCCTTTATTGTTGGAGAGCGGGCCGCCGACGGTGACTTCGGTGAACACTTTCATGCCCTGAACTTCCAGCACCTTCAGCTGTACGCGACCGTCGTCGAGCAGCAGGATATCGCCAGGCACCACGTCAGCCGGCAGGCCTTTATAGTCGATACCGACTTTCTCTTTATCGCCTTCGCCTTTGCCCAGGTTGGCATCCAGCAGGAATTTGTCGCCGATATTGAGGAAAACTTTACCCTCTTTAAAGGTCGATACACGGATTTTTGGACCCTGCAAATCGCCGAGGATAGCCACGTGGCGGCCCAGTTTTGCTGCGATTTCACGCACTTTATCGGCACGTAATTTATGGTCTTCTGGCGTACCGTGAGAGAAGTTCATACGCACCACGTTGGCACCAGCGGCGATAATTTTCTCAAGATTATTATCGCGATCGGTGGCCGGGCCTAAGGTGGTTACGATCTTGGTTCTGCGAAGCCTTCTGGACATGTAATACTCCGTTGACTGAAACAACTTTGGTGTTGCGTGAACATTGAATCGGTCTTCATCTGCTGCAAGGCAGCGGAGAGTGGACCGAATGCCGTAAATCGTTACATCGTAATTATTGGTTACGTCTTCGTTATCAACTATCAGGGGACATCGCTCTTTATAAGCAATTCTTTATCAAAACGCGATTCCTTCAGCGCTTCCTTGACCCGCTTCAAGTTATCCCTGAATTTTGCGCCCCGACGTAAGGTAAAGCCGGTCGCCAGCACGTCAATCACGGTGAGCTGCGCCAGCCGGGAAACCATCGGCATATAAATGTCGGTGTCTTCCGGTACGTCAAGGGTGATCGCCAGCGTCGCCTCACGCGCCAGCGGCGTGCCTGCCGTGGTGAGGGCAATCACCATGGCATCGTTTTCACGGGCCAGCTGCGCCAGCTCTACCTGACTCTTGGTGCGGCCGGTATGCGAAATCAGTACCACGACGTCATCTTCACTGCAATTCATACAGCTCATGCGTTGCAGCACAATGTCATCGGAATAAATAACCGGGACGTTAAAGCGGAAAAATTTGTTCATGGCGTCATGCGCCACGGCCGCCGACGACCCGAGACCAAAGAACGCAATCCGCTTGGCCTGGGTGAGTAAATCCACCGCGCGATTCACGGAACTCATGTCCAGAGACTGGCGGACGTGGTCGAGCGAAGCCATAGCCGATTCAAAAATTTTCGCGGTATAGGCATCAACGCTGTCGTCTTCATCCACATTACGATTAACATAAGGGGTGCCGTTAGCCAGACTTTGTGCCAGATGCAGTTTAAAATCAGGGAAGCCGCGCGTTTCCAGGCTGCGGCAAAAGCGATTGACCGTCGGTTCGCTAACACCCGCTTCCTGTGCCAGAGCGGCGATGCTCGAATGAATCGCCTGAGCGGGGGAGGCGAGAATGACCTCGGCCACTTTTCGCTCGGATTTGCTAAGGTGTTCCAGTTGAAACTGGATTTTTTCCAGCATGTTCATGTTAACAGGACGCTCATGGGTGTAAACGATTTCATAAATTGATGAAATCGTGATTCGATTTAGCCGATATTACCCTTGTGGCTTCCATAAAGGGTAATAATCGACAAGATAATGTTGTTGTTTTTTTTCATTACTTGATCGGTGTCGGGTTTTGCCGTGACCCTGTTGCGCAAAGAAACGGCGGTTGTTGCGTCATTGCGCCGTCGTAATCCTCCAAAGGGGGAAAAATCGCGGTATCGCACGCGACGATAAGCGCTAATGGTTTCAGGAATGACGTAAAAGCAGTACAGTGCATCGTAATAAAATTACAACGATACCTGGCAGAAGTACCAGGTGATCCAACTGAGGAGAATGACATGGCGGTAACGCAAACAGCCCAGGCATGTGACCTGGTCATTTTCGGCGCGAAAGGCGACCTTGCACGCCGAAAATTGCTGCCTTCCCTGTATCAACTGGAGAAAGCGGGCCAAATTCATCCGGATACCCGTATCCTGGGTGTAGGGCGCGCCGACTGGGACAAGGACGCTTATACCAAAGTCGTCCGCGAGGCGCTCGAAACTTTCATGAAAGAAAAAATTGATGAAAGTTTGTGGGATACCCTGAGTGGACGTCTCGATTTCTGCAACCTGGACGTCAATGACGTCAGCGCGTTTACCCGCTTAGGCGCGATGCTGGATCAGAAAAACCGTGTCACCATTAACTATTTCGCCATGCCGCCAAGCACCTTCGGCGCCATCTGCAAAGGTCTGGGCGAAGCCAAACTGAACGCCAAACCGGCACGCGTCGTGATGGAGAAGCCGCTTGGTACGTCGCTGGCAACCTCGCGTGAAATTAACGACCAGGTGGGCGAGTTCTTTGAAGAGTGCCAGGTCTACCGTATCGACCACTATCTCGGTAAAGAGACGGTACTGAACCTGCTGGCGCTGCGTTTCGCTAACTCCCTGTTTGTGAATAACTGGGACAACCGCACTATCGACCACGTGGAAATCACCGTGGCGGAAGAGGTGGGGATTGAAGGCCGCTGGGGTTACTTTGACCAGGCTGGTCAGATGCGCGACATGATCCAGAACCACCTGCTGCAAATTCTGTGCATGATTGCCATGTCTCCACCGTCTGACCTGACGGCTGACAGCATCCGTGACGCAAAAGTGAAGGTGCTGAAGTCACTGCGCCGCATCGACCGCTCCAACGTGCGTGAGAAGACCGTTCGCGGCCAGTACACCGCCGGGTTTGCGCAAGGCAAAAAAGTGCCTGGCTACCTGGAAGAAGAGGGCGCGAACAAGTCCAGCAACACCGAGACGTTCGTGGCCATCCGCGTGGATATCGACGACTGGCGCTGGGCGGGGGTTCCGTTCTACCTGCGCACCGGTAAACGTCTGCCGGCCAAATGTTCCGAAGTGGTGGTTTACTTCAAAAACCCGGAACTGAACCTGTTCAAAGAGTCCTGGCAGGAACTGCCGCAGAACAAACTGACCATTCGTCTGCAGCCGGACGAGGGCGTGGATATCCAGATCCTGAACAAAGTGCCGGGCCTGGATCATAAACATAACCTGCAGACCACCAAGCTGGATCTGAGCTACTCCGAAACCTTCAACCAGACGCACCTGGCCGATGCTTACGAGCGTCTGCTGCTGGAAACCATGCGCGGTATCCAGGCGCTGTTCGTGCGCCGCGACGAAGTGGAAGAGGCGTGGAAATGGGTCGACTCCATCACCGAAGCCTGGGCTGCCGATCAGGATGCGCCAAAACCGTATCAGGCGGGGACCTGGGGACCTGTCGCGTCGGTTGCGATGATCACCCGCGATGGCCGCTCCTGGAACGAGTTTGAGTAAGATAATCCTCTAGCCCGAAAATGTTATTTTACCGGTAACATGATCTAACACAGCTAGTGGCACAATTTTCAACTTTTAAGCTCCGCGTGGATTCACCCGCGGAGCTTTTTTTATTACACTGCCGGAAGTGATTTTGCCCCTGAGCTCCGGACAGCAAGCGTTTCAGCGTTGTTAACAACTGCCATCGACTTTGTGAACTCCCGAGCCCGGACAGATAAATTAGAGGAGCTTTTATGAATCCGACATTGTTACGCGTAACACAGCGCATTATTGAGCGCTCGAAAGAGACCCGCTCGGCCTACCTCGCCCGGATTGAACAGGCAAAGCGCAACACCGTCCACCGATCTCAGCTGGCCTGCGGGAACCTGGCGCACGGCTTCGCCGCCTGCCAGCCTGATGATAAAGCGTCGCTGAAAAGCATGTTGCGTAACAATATCGCCATCATTACCTCCTATAACGATATGCTTTCCGCTCACCAGCCGTATGAGGTCTATCCCACAATCATCCGTAACGCGCTGCACAGCGTGAATGCCGTGGGTCAGGTGGCGGGCGGCGTACCTGCCATGTGCGACGGCGTGACGCAGGGGCAGGACGGCATGGAGCTGTCTCTGCTGAGCCGCGAAGTGATTGCGATGTCCGCGGCGGTGGGCCTGTCACACAACATGTTTGATGGCGCGCTGTATCTCGGCGTGTGCGACAAGATTGTCCCGGGCCTGGTGATGGCGGCGCTGTCGTTTGGCCACCTGCCTGCGATCTTCGTGCCGTCAGGCCCAATGGCGAGCGGTCTGCCGAACAAAGAAAAAGTGCGTATCCGCCAGCTGTACGCGGAAGGGAAAGCAGACCGTCAGGCGCTTCTGGAGGCGGAAGCCGCGTCCTATCATGCGCCGGGGACCTGTACGTTCTACGGTACGGCTAACACCAACCAGATGGTGGTGGAATTTATGGGGATGCAGCTTCCGGGCTCGTCCTTCATCCAGCCGGATGCGCCGCTGCGCAAGGCGCTGACCGAGGCCGCAGCCCGTCAGGTGACGCGTCTGACCGGCAACGGCAACGAATGGATGCCGATGGGCAAAATGGTCGACGAAAAAGTCATCGTCAACGGGATTGTCGCGCTGCTGGCAACCGGGGGGTCAACTAACCACACCATGCACCTGGTGGCCATGGCGCGTGCGGCGGGCATTCTGATTAACTGGGATGACTTCTCCGAGATCTCTTCCGTGGTGCCGCTGATGGCACGCCTGTACCCGAACGGTCCGGCGGATATTAACCACTTCCAGGCCGCAGGCGGCGTACCGCTGCTGATGCGCGAACTGCTGAAAGGCGGACTGCTGCATGAAGACGTAAATACCGTGGCGGGCTTTGGCCTTAAGCGCTACACCCAGGAGCCGTGGCTGAACAACGGCGAGCTGGACTGGCGCGAAGGGGCGATCGCGTCTCTTGATGCGCAGGTGATCGCTACCATCGACAAACCGTTCTCTCCTCACGGCGGCACCAAAGTGCTGAGCGGCAACCTCGGTCGCGCGGTAATGAAGACCTCTGCCGTACCGGAAGAGAACCAGATTATCGAAGCGCCGGCGGTGGTGTTTGAAAGCCAGCACGACGTGTTACCCGCCTTTGACGCCGGTCTGCTCGATAAAGACTGCGTGGTGGTGGTGCGTCACCAGGGGCCTAAAGCGAACGGGATGCCAGAATTACATAAACTTATGCCACCACTTGGTGTATTATTGGACCGCCGTTTCAAAATTGCGTTAGTCACCGATGGACGCCTCTCTGGGGCATCAGGTAAAGTGCCTTCAGCCATCCACGTAACGCCGGAAGCCTACGACGGCGGATTGCTGGCGAAAGTGCGCGACGGTGACACGATCCGCGTGAACGGCCAGACGGGCGAGTTAACCCTGCTGGTCGATGACGCCGAGCTGGCGGCACGTCAGCCCCATATTCCTGACCTGAGCGCATCGCGCGTGGGGACCGGACGCGAAATGTTCAGCGCGCTGCGTGAGAAACTCTCCGGTGCGGAGCAGGGCGCAACCTGTATTACGTTTTAAGACGACTTGATTTTAACGATCTGGCGAGAGAAAACTCTGATGAAAAACTGGAAAACAAGTGCAGAAGCAATCCTGACCACTGGCCCTGTCGTGCCGGTTATCGTGGTAAACAAGCTGGAGCACGCTGTACCGATGGCGAAAGCGCTGGTTGCGGGCGGCGTTCGCGTTCTGGAAGTCACCCTGCGTACCGCCTGCGCGATGGATGCTATTCGCGCGATTGCCAAAGAAGTGCCGGACGCCATCATCGGTGCGGGTACCGTTCTCAACGCGCAGCAGCTGGCAGAAGTGACCGAAGCGGGCGCGCAGTTCGCCATCAGCCCTGGCCTGACCGAGCCGCTGCTGAAAGCCGCCACTGAAGGCACCATTCCTCTGATCCCGGGCATCAGCACCGTCTCTGAACTGATGCTGGGCATGGACTACGGTCTGAAAGAGTTCAAATTCTTCCCGGCTGAAGCGAACGGCGGCACCAAAGCGCTGCAGGCGATTGCGGGTCCATTCTCTCAGGTACGCTTCTGCCCGACGGGCGGTATCTCTCCTGCCAACTACCGTGACTACCTGGCGCTGAAAAGCGTGCTGTGCATCGGTGGTTCATGGCTGGTTCCGGCGGATGCGCTGGAAGCGGGCGACTGGGATCGCATCACCAAACTGGCTCGCGAAGCGGTTGAAGGCGCGAAGCAGTAAGTTAATCGCAGCATGAAAAACGGGCCTTACGGCCCGTTTTTTTATCCTGCAACCTTGACGCTCGCAGCGGCCGCTTTCGCCCTCGCCACGGCGTCGTCAACGTTATCCCCGGTGGCTAACGCCACGCCAAGACGGCGGGTTCCGTCGATCTCCGGCTTGCCGAACAAACGTACCTGCAATCCTGCACCCACCGCCCCGTCGACGTTATCAAACGTGACGTTCTGGCTGGTTAACTGCGGCAGGATCACCGCCGAGGCGGCCGGGCCATACTGACGGACACCGCCGACTGGCAGGCCGAGGAACGCGCGCACGTGCAGGGCGAACTCGGAGAGATCCTGCGAAATCAGCGTCACCATGCCGGTGTCATGCGGGCGAGGGGAGACTTCGCTGAAAATCACCTCATCACCGCATACAAACAGCTCCACGCCGAACAGGCCATAGCCGCCCAGCGCCAGGACGGTTTTACGGGCGATCTCCTGAGCACGCTCCAGCGCCAGGGCGCTCATCTGCTGCGGCTGCCAGGACTCGCGGTAATCGCCATCCTCCTGACGGTGGCCAATCGGGTCGCAGAAATGGACGCCGTCAACGGCGCTGACGGTCAGAAGGGTGATTTCGAAATCAAACTTCACGACGCCTTCGACGATGACGCGACCGGCTCCGGCACGGCCACCCTGTTGAGCATAATCCCACGCGTTATCCAGGGTGCTGCTGTCGCGAATAAAGCTCTGTCCTTTTCCGGAGGAGCTCATCACCGGCTTAACGATGCACGGGTAGCCAATCTCCTCGACGGCCTTCAGGAATGCGGCCTTATCGCCAGCAAAACGGTAGCTCGAGGTGGGCAACCCCAGCTCTTCCGCCGCCAGGCGACGAATGCCTTCGCGGTTCATGGTCAGCTTTGCGGCTTTCGCGCAGGGCACCACGCGCTGGCCTTCCTGCTCCAGGGCGATCAGCGTATCGGTGGCAATCGCTTCAATTTCCGGTACGACAAAATCGGGTTTCTCGCGCGTAATCAATTCGCGAAGGGCATCGCCATCCAGCATGTTAATCACATAAGAACGGTGGGCGACGTGCATGGCGGGTGCGTCGGCGTAACGGTCTACGGCAATGACTTCCACACCTAAACGCTGGCACTCAATGGCGACCTCTTTCCCCAGCTCGCCCGATCCCAACAGCATCACTCGCGTCGCCGCAGGTCGCAGCGCAGTTCCTAAACGAATCATAACAATCCCCCTAAAAAAGTTGCGCGCAGTATAAACGAAAACGTTTGCGTATGTCTTGTGCACGGCTAAACGAGGGGGCAGAAATTTGCGCTTCTTTAGCCCGGCCAGACGTTTCCTGACGCCTGCTCGCTTACGCTGTGGAACATGTACACCGTTAAGTGAGGGAAACCATGTCTGGCTGGTTAAATCAACTGCAATCCCTGTTAGGGCAGAAAACATCGTCTGGCGAGCGGGACCTTAGCAAACTGCTGGTACCCGGGGCGCTCGGCGGGCTGGCAGGCCTGCTTGTCGCGAATAAATCCTCACGCAAGCTGCTGGCAAAGTATGGCACAGGCGCGCTGCTGGCCGGCGGCGGTGCCATCGCGGGCACCGTACTGTGGAATAAATACAAGGACAGGGTACGGACCGCGCACAGCGATGAGCCGCATTATGGCGAGCACACCTCGCCGCTGGATCTGCGTACCGAACGGCTCATTCTTGCGCTGGTTTTTGCCGCGAAAAGTGACGGACATATTGATGATAAAGAACGATCGGCGATCGAGCAGCAGCTGCGCGAAGCCGGTGTCGAAGAGAAGGGAAGGGTGCTGGTGGCGCAGGCGATAGAACAGCCGCTCGAGCCGCAGCGTCTTGCGCAAAGTGTGAAAAATGAGGAAGAGGCGCTGGAGCTCTATTTCCTCAGCTGTGCCGCCATCGATATCGATCACTTTATGGAGCGCAGCTACCTGAACGCCCTGGGCGATGCGCTAAAGATCCCTCAGGACGTGCGCGAGGGCATTGAGCGGGATATCCGGGAACAAAAACAGGCGCTACAGGGATAGCCTTCGCCGTCGCGACGCGGTTTCGCTTGCATCATGCGTGGGTTTTGCCAACCTTATAGGGTGTAAAACTTAAAAGAATGATGACATGCCACCGAAAGCCCGACGTACTCCTTATGCGATCACCAGGCATGGCGATACGCGTATAGACAACTATTACTGGCTGCGGGACGATTCGCGCTCCCGGCCAGAGGTACTCGACTACCTGCACGAGGAAAACGACTATGGCCGCAAGGTCATGTCCAGCCAGCAGACGCTTCAGGACCAACTGCTGAATGAAATGGTGCAGCGTATTCCTCAGCACGACATCTCCGCGCCCTGGACCAAAAACGGCTATCGCTATCGCCATATTTACGAGCCCGGCAATGAGTATCCCATCTACCAGCGTCAGTCGGTGTTAAGCGCCGAATGGGATGAGTGGGATATTCTGCTGGATGCCAACCAGCGCGCCGCCCACAGCGAGTTTTATACCCTGGGCGGCATGTCCATTTCGCCTGACAACGCGGTAATGGCGCTGGCGGAGGATTATCTCTCCCGTCGCCAGTACGGCCTGCGGTTTCGCAATCTGGACACCGGCAACTGGTATCCGGAAATGCTGGAAAACGTCTCCCCGGATTTTGTCTGGGCGAATGATTCCGAGACGGTTTACTACGTCAAAAAGCACGCGTCGACGCTGCTGCCTTATCAGGTGTGGCGACATACCGTGGGAACGGACTCCGCTGACGACGAGCTGGTTTATGAAGAGAAAGACGAAACGTTTTATGTCAGCCTGCATAAAACTTCCTCACGCCACTATGTGATTATCTTCCTTTCCAGCGCGACGACCTCGGAAGTTCTGCTGCTGGATGCCGAACTGCCCGATGCCCAGCCGCTCTGTTTCCTGCCGCGCCGCAAGGATCACGAATACAGCCTGGATCACTTCCAGCACAGCTTTTATTTGCGCTCCAATCGCGAGGGCAAAAACTTTGGTCTCTATAAAACCAAAGTGCGCGATGAGCGCAAGTGGGAGGTGCTTATCCCCGCGCGGGATCAGGTGATGCTCGAAGGGTTTACCCTGTTTACCGACTGGCTGGTGGTGGAAGAGCGTCAGCGCGGGCTGACCAGCATCCGTCAAATCAACCGTAAGACCCGGGAGGTGGTGGGGATTGCGTTCGACGACCCGGCCTATGTGACGTGGATTGGTTTCAACCCTGAACCCGAATCATCGCGGTTGCGCTACGGCTACTCATCCATGACCACGCCGGACACCCTGTTTGAGCTGGATATGGATACCGGGCAGCGCCAGGTGATTAAACAGACCGAGGTAAAAGGGTTTGAGTCCGAAAACTACCGGAGTGAGCACCTGTGGGTCACCGCCCGTGATGGCGTGGAGGTGCCGGTCTCTCTCGTTTACCATCGGGCACATTTCCTGAAAGGCAAAAATCCGATCCTGGTGTACGGCTACGGCTCGTATGGCTCAAGCATGGACGCCGATTTCAGCAGCAGCCGGTTAAGCCTGCTCGATCGCGGTTTTGTTTTCGCCATCGCCCATATTCGCGGCGGCGGTGAGCTGGGGCAGCACTGGTATGAAGACGGGAAATTCCTGAAAAAGAAAAACACCTTCAATGACTACCTCGACGTCTGCGATGCGCTGATTGAGCAGGGCTACGGGGATCCGCAGCTTTGCTTTGGAATGGGCGGCAGCGCGGGCGGAATGCTGATGGGGGCGGCGATCAACCAGCGGCCCGATCGCTTTAAGGGGATTGTCGCGCAGGTTCCGTTTGTCGATGTGGTCACGACCATGCTCGATGAATCCATTCCTCTTACCACCGGGGAATTTGAGGAGTGGGGGAATCCGCAGGATGAGATGTACTACCGCTATATGAAAGCGTACAGCCCGTACGATAACGTGGAGGCAAAAGCCTACCCGCATATGCTGGTCACCACCGGCTTGCATGATTCTCAGGTGCAATACTGGGAGCCAGCAAAATGGGTGGCAAAGCTGCGGGAGCTGAAAACCGATGACAATCTACTGCTGCTGTGTACCGATATGGATTCCGGACACGGGGGGAAATCGGGACGGTTTAAATCGTACGAAGGGGTTGCCCTGGAATATGCCTTCTTGATAGGCCTGGCGCAGGAGACGCTGCCAGGCCGTGCGGAGCGTTAGGCGTCGCCCAGATAATGTTTCAGCGTTAAGCGCAGCTCCGGGCTCATTCTGTCGAGGTTGTTATACAGCCAGCGCAGATAGCCCGGGTCTTTATCCGCCACCTCGGACACCGGCTTCCCTCGATATTTCCCAAAGGTAAACGTGGTCAGTAGCGCGGGGCGTCCGGTGATGGTTGCCATATCATCCGGCGTCCAGCCAGAGATATTCATAATATCAATCAGCAGCGCGGCGGTGATATAGCAGTCATACAGGGCGCGGTGATGGTGAAGCCCCTCAGGGGTACGGACGCTGAGCTTACGGGACTTGTACAGCGCCATGTTGCTGTATTTAATCCCCGGCCAGAGGCGACGCGCCAGCTTCATGGTACAAATCCATTCGCCCGGCATCTCAGGTAACACCCGGCGGTCAAAGCTGGCGTTATGCGCGACGTACCATGGGCTACCGTAGTAGTGCGGAATAATCTCTTCAATCCACGGCTTATCCGCCACCATCGATTCGGTAATGCGATGTATAGCCATCGCCTGAGGGCTGATGGGGCGATCGGGACGCACCAGATGGCTCATTGGGTTGACGATTTTACCGTCAACCACGTCGACAGAGGCCACTTCCACAATTCCGCCCTGAAGATCGCAAGTTTCGGTATCGATGACGCGCAGCATTGAAAACTCCTGAGCTTAAAACGCCTAGCCTAAAGGAATGATATCGCCTTGCCAACCCCGTCTGCTGAGCGTACCGGTCACCAGAAGCTCGCCTTTATCCGCGCGCACGATCAGCTGGCCTTTTTCATCCCACAGCGCGCTGCCGCCGCAGGCGTTTGCCATCAGTACCGCAATGGCATATTTATGCGCGAAGCGCTGCAGGGTACCGATGGACTGCCGCCAGCGGTTATCCCTTACTGACTGGCAGCTGGTGACAAGCGTGGCCCTGGGATCGAGATTGGGGGAATCGCCATGCGCATCAATGATGGTAAGGTGTTTATCCCCCGGCACCAGGCTGGCACCGTGACCTTGCGGGTAGAAAAGGATTCGGTGGCGAGCGGGCGTAAACAGCGCGAGGCCTTTCTGGCGCTGACCATTCCGCTCCAGGGGAATTCCGGCAATAACGGTAATCCGGTAAAAATGTGCCGCATTAAGCAGCGGTTCCAGCTGCGCGTCATCGGGCGGGGGAGGTAGCGTCGGCGCGCCTGAGCCCGTTAATGAGAGTTCAGGGAAGACCAGCAAATCACACCGCTGCCGTGCTGCTTCGGCGATGAAGCGCAGGTGGTGCGTAACATGGTCATCCACGCTCTGGTGCTGACCGCTATACTGGGCTGCCGCTATATTCCAATGTGACATCGTGACTTCCTTATACACTGAGTCGCAGAGATTTAAGAATACACCTAAATTTATCAGGGTTTTCTTATCCTGCCAGATTCCGCGTAAGGAAGTGTAACGACTCGTTAAGCTTATTTAACTTTTGGCTCGTACGGTAAACGGGAGAGGTTAACCGAGGCGAGACGGTGGGCGATTAATCTTTCGCGAAACCAGTCGCGCAGATGGGCGGGTTGTTCCCGTTCCACGACTTCAGCCACGATGGGCATGTTGTAACGCTCTTTAAACGCGACGCCAGCGGCAGCGAGATCGACATTCACTTTATCCATCTCGTCCTGCGGAAGGGCGGCCAGATTGATCTTCATTACCTTCTCCTTTTTATGCGGCGGCAACGTTACCGCGATTGCACGAAGATGACAAGCGGAGGCAGGATGATCCTCGACTCGTTTATTATACAGCGTTATTCTTTAGCTTACAGACATAACAAAAAGGAATGATTGCGATGGGTTTCTCCGCCTCCCGCGCGGTATGCGCACTGGTTTTTGTGGCCTCGACGATGATGACGCCCTCCGTGCTGGCACATGCACATCTTAAACAGCAGCTCCCGGCAGCAGACAGCGTAGTGACCGCACCGCAGGCACTTACGCTGAATTTTTCGGAAGGTATCGAACCTGGGTTTAGCGGTGTGGTGGTAACGGATGCGCAAAAGCAGGTCATCAAAACCGGAACCGCCGCGCGAGACGAAAAGAACAAGGCTCAGCTCACCGTTCCGCTGGAACAAACGCTGGCGTCAGGGACTTACCAGGTAGACTGGCACGTGGTCTCCGTAGACGGCCATAAAACCAAAGGCAGCTATCACTTTAGCGTGAAATAGCATGCTGGCGCTGTGTTATATCGGGGTACGCTTTATCCATTTTGGGGCGCTGATGCTGGTTTTTGGCAATGCGCTTTACAGCGTCTGGTTTGCGCCTTCCTCTCTCCACCGTCTGATGTCCCGGCGATTCCAGTCGCAGCAGAAAGTGGCGGCCTTAGTGGGCCTCGCGGCAGCATTCCTGATGTTTATGCTGCAGGGCGGATTGATGGGTAACGGCTGGGGAGATGTGTTTGCCCCGCAGGTCTGGTTCAGCGTGATGGGGACCCGGTTTGGTGGCGTCTGGCTGTGGCAAATGATCCTCGCGGCGATGATGGTCGGTGCGGCATGGCTTGCGCCGCTGAAAGGGTCGCGGCTGCTGCTGCTCGCATTGGGCCAGCTTATCCTGCTGGCTGGGGTAGGGCACGCGGCGATGAACGAGGGTCCGATGGGGGCGTTGCAGCGTCTAAATTATGCTTTTCACCTAATCTGCGCCGCAACCTGGGTTGGCGGATTACTGCCTCTGCTGTTCTGCATGCGCCTGGCGAAAGGACGGTGGCAGAATGCCGCCATCTTTACCATGATGCGCTTCTCGCGCGTGGGGCATTACGCCGTCGCGGGCGTGCTGCTCACAGGCGTGATAAATACGCTCATGATACTGGGTGTCCATATTCCCTGGCAGGCTGGCTACGTGCGGTTTTTGTTGTTCAAATGTGCGCTGGTGGCGTTGATGGTGGTAATTGCGCTGGCAAATCGGTATTTTCTGGTGCCACGGTTTCGTCCGGAAACCGGGCGAGCACAACAGATTTTTATCAGGATGACACAGGCAGAAGTGGTGCTGGGAGCGCTGGTACTGGCAACGGTCAGTCTGTTCGCCACCTGGGAACCCTTCTGACAAGGTTAAATATCATATGAAAAAGACAGTACTTTCTCTCATATTGCTGGCCTGCACGGGGAGCGCGCTTGCCGCCCCGCAGGTTATCACCGTTAGCCGTTTTGAAGTGGGTAAGGACAAATGGGCTTTCAATCGCGAAGAGGTGATGCTGACCTGCCGTCCGGGCCACGCGCTGTATGCGATCAACCCGAGCACGCTGGTGCAATACCCGTTAAATGATACCGCAGAGCAGCAGGTAGCCAGCGGTAAGAGCAGCGGCCAGCCGATTAGCGTTATTCAGATCGATGACCCGGCGCATCCGGGACAAAAAATGAGCCTGGCACCGTTTATCGAGCGCGCCGACAAGCTCTGCTAACGCTCAGGTTTCCAATAAAAAACCGCAGATGCTGGCGAAAGCACTGCGGTTTTTCACATTTTATGATGCTCTGGCGCTTTTTTTCCGACCGCTTTAGCTGTGGACTGGAAAACCTGGCGTCGTCATCTATTCTTAAAAGGCAAGGCGACTTAGCCTGCATTAATGCCAACTTTTAGCGCACGGCTCTCTCCCAAGAGCCATTTCCCTGGACCGAATACAGGAATCGTATTCGGTCTCTTTTTATCTGTATGTTTTTCAAAGCATTGTTCGGCGTTGACTCGAAATCACCCGAAACTTTCTCGAACTTTCCATATCCTGTCTAAACCATAACATACTCAGGACCGCGTGCGTCCAGGGTTTTTTGGGATCTTTGTTAAAATTTTGTGGCCGAGGGTTCGCTGAGCAAACGTCCTCTAAGAGCAAAAGGGCAGCCCGTAAGTTAAATAATGAATGCGCTGAATTTGTCTTTGTTGCGGACAATGTACTCCGGGAAGTTTTCAACCGTCAGCGCTTGCCTGATTAACGTTCTGTCGCGTCCCCAGATATCTTCCGCATTTTTAATGACCTTCATGATGTGTTCCGGGTTGTTAAACTCAGGAAGATCGTATTCAGTATGGGAAATGGTAGACATTTTTTCTGAGATGCGCTCCGGGGTCATCACCCATGAGAAATGCCAGCCACCATTTTCAATGATGCTGTTGTTAACCTTGAACCAGTTCCATTTTAGCCAGGACCAGCTTTTGACGCTTCGGGTGCGTTTAAGATTCCTGAATGATTCAGGTTCACCGCCAAAGAAATTAACGAGATTTTTATATTGGGTGGCTCTCGGTAATTTACATTTTCTTGGCGTGTTGTCAGTATTAAAAACCTGCAGGTTAAACTGATAATTATAGAAATTCTGATAAATAGTAGTGCACAGTTTTTTGGGATTTATCGATGCGACCACCCGAGGGGAAAATATCTCATCCACATCGGAAACTAAAATCAAATCATCATCGCTGGCCTGCGTCAAACCCTGCATGATAGCATTCCTCTGCGCGGCTTCATTTGCCCACGCATCCACTACCATGCCGTCTGGCAGCCCCGGAATGACCTCCCGAGCCGGATGTGATTCTTCAGCGGCTTTCGTAATCGGTTCTTTATCATGAACAACGTAAATAATTTTATCTTTAAATTGACTGTATTTATTTACGTCAAAATGCAGCTGCCTCTTTTTACCGGTAAAGGTATGCGTTGACTCAACGATAACGAAGCGATCGACAACGTCCGCTAGCGTGTTTAGCCTGATTTCGAGAAGCATATCTTCATCGTAATATAAGAAGCAGTCATAGATCATTACCGAAGTCCCTCATTCTTGCGCCGCATTGCGCTTTTCCCAACGCATTCGTCAGTTTCATTTCGCGCAATGCTAACTGAGCGCCCTCGCCCTGTGCAATAGTGGGCTGCTTTATCATTCCTCTTTTAAACAGAATGCATCCACTACGCAGTGAGCGAAAACGCCAGCCGGGCTTAAAAGTGGGACTTAACGGATGCCTCTATTTCATCGAGCAGCTCAAAGCGACGGCGGTATTCGGCACGTTTTTTACTGGCAATCTCTTCCAGGGATTTACGCTCCATGTGCAGCGGCAGCTGCCAGCAGAAGGCCGAAAGCTTTTTACCGTCCAGCGATCCCCAAAACTCATCGTAGCTGGCATGGAAATGGCGGCCTTTGCTCAGGCGATATCGCAACGCGCGGAAAACGTGTCCCTCGTCGCTGACGGCAAAAATCGCCCGGACAGAGGACTGCGCAGCCAGCTGGAAGAGGACTTCCATCAACACTCGTTTGGGGAACAGGCCGTGGCATGCGCGGGTGGCCTGTTTAATGACGTCTCGCGATACGCTGCGGCGGGGCCCCTGAAGGCCGCCGATGACCATCACTTGCTGACCATTGCTGCGCGCGACGCTGAAGGTCAGGCTGGCCAGCAGCGTATCCTCGTTGTCGCGTAGCCACAAGGTGCTTTCGCCCTCGCGCTCGGCTTTCCCCGCAGAGGAAGCATTGACCGTATAGGTTACACCGTCTTTAGCGTGGAACTGTACGACGGTTTGCTCCTGCGGGCTGGTCAGGGCCTGAGCGAGACCGCTCTCTTTCAGGCTATCAATCCAGTAGTAATGGTTGACGATAGCGTCGGCGCGATCGTTAGCCGTCAGGCCGCGCATCAGATACTGCCGGTGGGTCTTGCTGGGTAACGTAATCTGTGAGGCAAGCAGTTTGTCGAAATCGTCGCGCCCGGAAAGGGCCTCCAGCATGCGATGGGTAGAAGACCAGAACAGAAGCGAGCGTAAAAGGAACTTCAGGCGATATTCGCGTTTCCGCCAGATTGGCCCCGGCACGCGTTTGCCGTTCACCAGCTCGGAAATAATATTTGTGCGATGCGGATAAAAAACATCGTTATGCAGGTGCGTATTAGACACGTGAAGACCCCTCTTTTTTTTCTACCCTTATTCTAAAGAGCCAATAAAAAGGGATTAATAGCGCGAGGATCTTTATTTCTGTTTGGTTTACCGTTTGTTTCACTTCGTGAGGACCGCGCCTGTCTGTTGCCTTTTCTGCGGTGGCTATACTGTTAAAAGGAGGTCCTATGTATCAGCGAATTGAAGGTGGAATGTGGCGTCACGTCTGGGTTGTCAGCGATATACACGGTTGTTATCAGTGGCTTATGGATGAGCTTAAACGTCGTCACTTTAACCCGTATGAGGATTTGCTTATTTCTGTCGGGGATATGATCGATCGTGGCCCTGATAGCGTGAAATGCCTGCAGTTAATTCATGAAAAATGGTTTCGCGCCGTGCGGGGTAACCATGAGCAAATGGCTCTCGACAGTCTGGATAATAACGATTTTTCTCTCTGGACGATAAATGGCGGAATGTGGTTTGCGCAGCTTGAACGCGACCAGCAACAGCTTGCGCTGTCGTTACTCGAGGCCTGTCGGGAATTACCGCATATCATCGAGATAACCTGTGCGAACGGTCTGAATGTGATTGCCCATGCTGATTACCCGGCTGCAGAATACCGATGGCAAAAACCGGTTAGCGCCCAGCGCGTTTTATGGAACCGCGACAGGTTGATGGGATTTATGGTGGGCAAAGGGCAGGGCATCAGCGGCGCGGATCATTTCTGGTTTGGGCATACACCCCTCGACAGAAGGTATGATTTTAACAATCTTCACTACATTGATACGGGGGCTGTTTTTGACGGTTACTTTACGCTGGCTCAGTTGCAGTAATAAATAACCCGCCTTCGGGCGGGTTCTCTTTAGGTCAGGCAAGACGCATGACCCAGGCATCGGTTTTGCTATCGTAATGCTCACGGTAAAGGACAGAATGTTCGCCATCAAGTATTGCCGGGACGCTGGTGTCTGCATCCCATGCATCGAGCTGCATGCACAAATCCGGGTCGGATTTGCAGGGAATACTTAACGTTCGATCGCCCTGTGCTTCGCCGCGCAGCTCTGCGTCGTCGATCTCAAAAGCGCCAATACGCACGCTGGTTTTCGTCATAGTGCTCTCCGGGTCGGTTGTCAAAATCTGGTATGACCAGTGCGATCATCCATTTTTGATCGTAGACAAGGAGAGCAAAATCGCCAGTAAAAAAATGCGCTTTTTTTCAGCCCGTGCGATCGTTACCGGTAAACAAACGGCCGTCCCTAACCAGCTCGCGCGGATAGCTGTTTTTCAGCCTTGAGCCGACCTTTTTTGCCAGTCCCAGCGGGTATCCCTGATACGTCACTATCACTTCATCGCCTGATGGCGCGCTGTCCGGATAGACATCGCGACCACGGTACCACTCTTCGGCTTCCTGATGCGTCAGGGCAAAGGTATTCTCGCGTCCGGCAAGGGCGATAACGGCCTCATGCTGCCAGCGATACCCTTTGTTATGCACTTCCGCCAGGCGGATCCCGATTCGCGAAAAACGGACCTTTCCGATGAGTGGCTCGATCTCAGCCGGGAACAGCCATATCTCTTTATCACGCATCCAGAGATGCAGGCTCTCATCCCAGACCAGCCCAACCTTTTTGGCTGCGGCTTCAAGCTGTGCCGCATCGCGACCTTTAAGGGGGGCAAACGGGAAGTTGCCGACCTTGAATTTAGGTGCGGGCAGGGGAGCAACCGCCTGCGTTTTACGCAGACGCGCCACAAAGAACCCTTCGCAGTCGTAAATCTGCGGGAACACGTGAAGGAAACCCTCGGGGGTTACCGCCTCTTGTGCCGAGGCAAACAGATCGTTAAGCGGCAGAAACTCGACTGCATCCGGATAGTTCGCTTTCAACCACAGACAGACGTCTTCGTTTTCATCGCGGTTAAGGGTGCACGTTGAATAGACCAGCGTGCCGCCAGGCCGCAAAGCGTGAAATGCGCTCTCGATCAGCTCTCGCTGCGTGGCGGCGATCTCCAGATTGCTTTCCACGGACCAGTTCTTTAACGCATCGGGATCTTTACGCACCACGCCTTCGCCGGAGCAGGGGGCGTCCAGCAGAATGGCATCAAAAGCTTCCGGCAGGGCGGCGCCAAACACGCGTCCGTCGAAGTGCGTCAGGGCAACATTATGAATACCGCAGCGGCTGATGTTGGCATGCAGCACCTTCACGCGGCTGGCGGAAAACTCGTTGGCGAGGATCGCCCCGTGATTGCCCATCCGCGCGGCAATTTGCGTGGTTTTTGAGCCGGGCGCCGCGGCAACATCCATCACGCGCTCAGGCGCATTGCCATCGGCAAACAGGGCGGCAACCGGCAGCATTGAGCTGGCTTCCTGAATATAGAACAGACCGCTCAGATGTTCAGCGGTACTGCCCAGCGGCAGTGAGGCTTCGTCATCGCGTTCTATCCAGAACCCCTCGGCGCACCACGGTACCGGCGTAAGCTGCCAGCCGTACGGCGAGACCAGCGCCAGAAAATCATCAACGCTGACTTTCAGCGTGTTGACGCGAATGCTTCGGCGTAACGGACGCTGGCAGGCGGCGATAAAATCGTCAAACGACAGGTGAGAAGGAAGCGCCTCGCGCATCTGCGCCAGGAATTGTTCAGGAAGAAATACGGAGTTTTGAGCCACGGGCACACCACAGGGAAAAGTTCAGGCGCGCAGTGTAACATAAAGGCTCCGGTGCGTTGACACCGGAGCCTGTCGGATTAACGCGGCAGGGCGGTTCCCCACTCGCGCCACTCTTTCGGTTCGCTTTCGAGCAGCAGGAAGTGTTTACCCGGCTGCGCTTTTGGCGCCAGCGGCGTTCCCGGCGGCGTGGCAAACGCGATACCGCCGCGAATGAACTGGTTGAAGGTGCCGGTTTTCACCACGCCTCCCGTCAGGCCAAAGTCCAGAGAATAGCCGGATGCCAGCCAGAATACCGAGTTATTACGTACCAGGTGCTGATAGCGTTCGCTGATGCGCAACGCCACCATCACGCGGTCGGAGAGCGTACCGAGCGTCAGGCCCGTGACCGTACCCACTTCAATACCGCGGAACAGCACCGGGGTGCCGATGCTCAGCGAGCCCGCTTCCGGCACTTCCACCACGATGCTCAGGCCGCCAAGGTAGCGCGAGTCGGTGATCGTGGCTTCCTGCAGCTCGAAATCACGACGGGCATTGCCCTGGCCTGGCTCCACGTTGATGTACGGCTGCAGGATGGTGTCGAGATGCTCAACGCCCGCGGCCGAGATCTGCGGCGTCACCACCGAGAAGCGCGAACCCGTCCGGGCAAAGGTCTGCACATATTCCGGGTAAAGCACGGCGGTAGCCTGCACCTCGTTACGCGAGGTAATCAGCGTCAGCTTTTGGATCTGGCCGATATCAATGCCCAGATAGCGGATTGGCATGCCTTCCGCCAGCTTACCGGCATCAAACGCGTGCAGATTAATCTGTCCACCCACGGCACGTGCGGCGGTTTCGGACGGGAAGAGAATACGCTTATCACCTTTACGCAGATTCGCGCCCGCGCCGCTGAGGTTATCGAAGCTAATCGCCCCGCGCAGCGCGCGTGAGAGCGGGGAGGCCTGCACGGTCAGCCCGTTACCGTTAAGCTGAACTTTCGCGCCGCCTTCGGCCCAGAAGACGCTGTTTGGCGTCAGCAGCTTGCGGTACTCCGGCTTGATATGCAGTTCGATATCGAACGCGTCCGCACGCGGGCGAACGGTGATCACTTCCCCGACTTCAAACTTGCGATACAGCACCACGGATCCCGCCTGTACGTCCGGCAGCGTCTCGGCGCTCAGCGTCAGCGTGGTGGTAGGAAGATCGCTCAGGCTGTTTTCAATCGCTTTCTCCAGGTTGGCATACAGCGGATAGCTGTCGCGCACGGGGCCTTTATCGCCGGGCAGAATGCGGATACCGCCGTTAACCCATTCGCTGGCGCTGGCGCCGAGGAACTCCACGCCGTCCAGACCTACCTTCACGTCGACGCGACTGTTCACCACGAATTTGCTGTCACCGTGCACCAGATCGCTGTACTGCGGATCGATGGCGACCGAGAACGTCACGCCATCCGCGGAGAGCTTACGCTCCAGCACCTGACCGACCTGCACGCCGTGTAAAATTAACGGCTGTCCGGCTTCGATACCGTAACTTTCTGGCGCATTCAGCGTGACCGTCACCACGCCCGGCTTTTGCAGCAGGGCTTTATCCGCCGGGGCAATCACGAAGCTATTGCTGGGCTCACCTTCGCCGGGGATGAGCTCAAACGTATTTCCGGTCAACAGCGTGCTGAGGCTGGCATCGTTCAGAGAGAGCTTCGGACTGCGCATTTCGATACGCGTTTTCTCGCGCAGGAGATCGACCACGCTCGGGTCGACCGTCATTTCGCCGGTGACCGAACCGCCCGGGTTGAGCGTCATTTTGGTGAGCTGACCAACCTGCAGTCCCTGATACATCAGCGGCGTTGAACCCGCTTTTAGCCCTTTAGCATCGGGCAGGGCGAGTTTGACGATTACGCCGCGCTGGCTGTGCGCCAGGTCAGCGTACAATCCAAATGAATCATCAGCGGTGGCAGGGCTTGAGTTTTCCGGGGAGTCAAAGGCAATGGCGCCATTCACCAGCGCGGCCAGACTCTCCAGCTTCACTTTCGCACCGCTCAGGCTGAGGTCCGCATCCACGCCGGAGACGTTCCAGAAGCGGCTGCCTTTTTTCACCAGGTTGGTGAAGCGGCGCTCGATCAGCACGTCGATGGTGACGCCCTGTTTATTCGGGTTGATCGCGTAATCGTACACGCGGCCAACCGGGATTTTGCGGAAATAGACCAGCGAACCGCTGTTCAGAGAACCGAGGTCCGGCGCCTGGAGATGGATCATCAAATCGCCGTTATTGAGGCGGTACTTTGGCTGTGTATCCAGGGCAACAAAGTGATCCTGCGGCTCGCCTTTGCCTGGCATCATGCCGATATAGTTACCGCCCACGAGCGCATCCAGCCCGGACACGCCGGCCAGAGAGGCTTTAGGCGTCACCAGCCAGAACTGCGTTTCGCTGCGCAGGGCATCCTGCATGTCAGATTTAATACTGACCCGCACCTGAATCTTGTTCAGCCCTTTTCCAAGGGAGATGTCCTGAACCGTACCCACTTCAACCCCCTGGAAGCGAACGGGCGTTCGCCCGGCAACGATGCCGTCGGCGGTCTGGAAATCAATGGTGACTGTACTCCCGCGATCTTCATAGCTCGTCCAGATCAGCCAGCCTGCAATCATCAGGGCGATGACGGGCAGCAACCAGAATGGCGAAATGCGGCGTTTTGTTTTAATTCTCGCTTCAGTCGGCGAAGCGGGGGTTTCCTGACTCATGTGCATCCCAAAGTAAGCGGCTATCCAGCCATTCCACAGCAAGAATAGTCAATATCACCGCAGAGCCGAAATAAAAAGCCGCGGGTCCCATTGTAAAAGCAAGTAGCTGGTCGCGATTGATGAGCGACATCATCAGCGAAATCACGAACAGATCTAACATTGACCATCGGCCAATCCAGGTGACGAACCGCAGAAGCAGAATGCGGGTCCGTAAGCCTTGTTCACATTTAAAGTGAATGCTGATGAGCAGGGTAAACATCACCACCACTTTGGTAAAGGGAACCAGGATACTGGCAATAAAGACGATCGCTGCCACCCCGACGTTGCTGTGCGCAAGGGAGATAATCCCGGAGAGGATAGTATCCTCCTGACGCCCGCCATTCACGTAAATGATGGAAATCGGCAGCATATTGGCTGGGATCAGAAACACCAGGGAGGCGATCAGCGCGGCCCAGCATTTTTGCAGGCTGTTGTTGCGCCGCAGTCTCAACGGAATGTGGCACCGCGGGCAGCGTCCTCGCGTGTCGGGCAAGCCGGTATAGTGGCATCCCAGACAGACGCGCAGATTGTCGTCGGGACGCGTGGCGGGGCGCTGAGGGTAAAACCGTTCCCACAGCTGCTCAACGTTAAGGTGGATCAGCGTCAGGATGCTCAGCAATACCAGGCAGATGAAAGCAAAGAGCCCGATGCCGGGCTGCAAAAAGGCATAGTCCTGTACCTTTATTGACGCAACGCCCACGCCCACCAGATAAATATCCAGCATCACCCACTCTTTGAGCTTATCCAGCATCAGCAGCACCGGGCGAAGGTTCATGCCGAGAATATTGCCAAACCAAAGATAGGCAATGGCGGCGACCAGCACCAGCGGCGCGCCAACGGTGCAGAACAGCACCATGGCAGCGGTGATGGGATCGCCCTGACGGGTCATCTGCCAGATACCCTGCAGCACGTTGGCGTCAATACGTACCCCAAGCAGGTAGAGTTTCAGCAGCGGTTCGCTCCAGGCGAAGGGCATCAGCAGCAGCATGGTGACGGCCATGGCGGCGAGGCGGGTTAACGACCAGTCGCGACCATCACGAATTTTGGCGTCGCAGCGGGGACAAAAGGCACTTTGGTGCGATTTCATCTTCGGCAACATAAAAAGCGTATCGCACTGGGGGCAACGCTGATAATGTGCACGTGGCAAAGCTTCGCTTACCGTATGGACAGTTATCTTTCTTGTCGGCGTAATTTTGGTTGTTTTTAAGGCCATCAGCTGCGCACAAATAAGTATTGTTGAAAGTTATAATAACTCATGAATGGATTCATCTTGAGCATGAGCGCATTTAATGCTTATTTTAATAGGCTATGCGGTAAATTTGTAAGACAACTAAGTGATTGAATAATGAACAAAACAGAATTCTACGCGGATCTGAACCGCGATTTTAAGGCATTGATGGCGGGTGAGACCAGCTTCTTAGCCACTCTGGCAAATACTAGCGCATTGCTGTTTGAACGTCTCTCTGACGTGAACTGGGCCGGCTTTTACCTCCTGGAAGGTGAAACGCTGGTGCTTGGCCCGTTCCAGGGCAAACTGGCCTGCGTACGTATTCCGGTAGGGCGCGGCGTATGCGGCACGGCGGTGGCCGAGAATGAGGTCCAGCGTGTGGAAGACGTTCATGCGTTTGACGGGCACATTGCCTGTGATGCCGCCAGTAACTCTGAAATCGTTCTGCCGCTGGTGGTCAAAAATCAGATTATTGGCGTTCTGGATATCGACAGCACGGTCTTCAGTCGCTTTACAACCGAGGACGAACAGGGGCTGCGCGAGCTGGTGGCGAATCTGGAAAACGTACTCGCTGCAACCGATTATCAAAAATTCTTTGCGAGCGTCGCAGGATAATCAACGGATAACGTAGCATTTACTGATAGCGTCATTATAATGACGCCTGTTCATGCCTGCGCTTGTTGGCAACGTCCGTTGTAATCAGGAAATTTCATGGAAAATCAACCTAAGTTGAATAGCAGTAAAGAAGTTATCGCATTTCTGGCCGAGCGTTTCCCGCAGTGCTTCAGCGCGGAAGGTGAAGCTCGTCCCCTGAAAGTCGGTATTTTTCAGGATCTGGTGGCGCGTGTTGAAGGGGAAATGAACCTCAGCAAAACTCAGCTGCGTTCCGCCTTACGTCTTTATACTTCGAGCTGGCGTTACCTGTACGGTATCAAAGCTGGCGCGACCCGCGTGGATCTCGACGGTAACCCTTGTGGTGAGCTGGACGAGCAGCACGTTGAGCACGCGCGCAAGCAGCTTGAAGAAGCCAAAGCACGCGTTCAGGCACAACGTGCAGAACAGCAGGCGAAAAAACGCGAAGCCGCAGCGGCAAACGGCCAGGAAGAAGCGCCTCGTCGTGAGCGTAAACCACGCCCTGCGCCGCGCCGTCACGATAATAACGATCGCAAACCGCGTGCAGACAAACCAGCAGCAAAAGCCCCGCGTGCCCCTCGTGAAGAGCCGCGCCATACGCCGGTTTCTGACATTAACGCTCTGAGCGTAGGTCAGGCGCTGAAGGTAAAAGCGGGTAACAATGCTATGGACGCCACCGTACTGGAAATCACCAAAGATGGCGTTCGTGTACAGCTGACTTCTGGTATGTCAATGATTGTACGCGCAGAACACTTGTTGTTCTGAAACGGAGGCCAAGCCTGGCATGAACACTTTTTTTAAGCTCACCGCGCTGGCGGGCCTGTTTGCTATAACAGGTCACGCTTTTGCAGTGGACGATATCACGCGTGTTGATCAAATTCCGGTACTCAAGGAAGAGACGCAGCACGCGACGGTGAGCGAGCGCGTGACCTCACGTTTTACCCGCTCGCACTATCGTCAGTTCGATCTCGATCAGGCCTTTTCGGCCAAAATCTTTGACCGCTATCTGAACTTGCTGGATTACAGCCATAACGTTTTGCTCGCCAGCGATGTCGAGCAGTTCGCTAAGCGCAAATCCGAGGTGGGTGACGAGTTGCGTTCAGGCAAGCTGGATCTGTTCTACGATCTCTACAACCTGTCGCAAAAGCGCCGTTTCGAACGCTATCAGTACGCGCTGAAAGTGCTGGAACGTCCGATGGACTTCACCGGCACTGACACCTTTAATCTGGATCGCAGTAAAGCACCCTGGCCGAAAGATGAAGCCGAGTTGAATGCGCTGTGGGACGGTAAAGTTAAATACGACGAACTGAGTCTTAAGCTGACCGGCAAAGACGAAAAAGAGATCCGTGACACGCTGACGCGTCGTTACAAATTCGCCATTCGTCGTCTGGCCCAGACCAACAGTGAGGATGTCTTCTCGCTGGCCATGACCGCCTTTGCTCACGAAATCGATCCGCACACCAACTATCTCTCTCCGCGCAACACCGAACAGTTCAATACCGAGATGAGCCTGTCTCTGGAAGGTATCGGCGCGGTGCTGCAGATGGACGATGATTACACGGTGATCAATTCGATGGTCGCGGGTGGCCCGGCATCCAAAAGCAAAGCGATTAGCGTAGGCGATCGTATTGTGGGTGTAGGACAAACCGGCCAGAACATGGTCGACGTGATCGGCTGGCGTCTTGATGACGTGGTTGCGCTGATCAAAGGTCCGAAAGGCAGCAAGGTTCGTCTGGAAGTTCTTCCGGCTGGAAAAGGCACCAAAACCCGTATCGTTACCCTGACCCGCGAGCGTATCCGTCTTGAAGACCGCGCGGTGAAAATGTCGGTGAAAACCGTGGGTAAAGAGAAGGTAGGTGTTCTGGATATTCCTGGCTTCTACGTTGGGCTGACTGACGATGTGAAAGTTCAGCTGCAGAAGCTTGAAAAGCAGAACGTCAGCAGCATTATCATCGACCTGCGCAGTAACGGCGGCGGTGCGCTGACGGAAGCGGTTTCACTCTCTGGTCTGTTCATTCCATCGGGTCCTGTGGTTCAGGTGCGCGATAACAACGGTAAAGTGCGTGAAGATGCCGACAACGACGGTGTGGTCTACTATAAAGGCCCGCTGGTGGTCCTCGTTGACCGCTTCAGTGCTTCCGCGTCTGAGATCTTTGCCGCTGCAATGCAGGACTATGGCCGCGCGCTGATCGTCGGTGAGCCAACCTTCGGGAAAGGCACCGTTCAGCAGTATCGCTCTCTGAATCGTATTTACGATCAAATGCTGCGTCCGGAATGGCCTGCACTGGGCTCGGTTCAGTACACCATTCAGAAATTCTACCGCGTGAACGGCGGCAGTACGCAGCGTAAGGGCGTAACGCCGGACATCATGATGCCGACAGGCACGGAAGAGACGGAAACCGGCGAGAAGTTTGAAGATAATGCGTTGCCGTGGGACAGCATCAATGCCGCGACCTACGTGAAAGCGGGTGATATGACGCAATTTGGCCCTGAACTGCTGAAAGCGCATAACGACCGCATCGCGAAAGATCCGGAGTTCCAGTACATCATGAAGGACATTGCACGGTTCAATGCCCTGAAAGATAAGCGGAATATCGTTTCTCTGAACTACGCACAGCGTGAGAAAGAGAACAACGAAGACGATGCAACCCGCCTGGCGCGTATCAACGATCGCTTCAAGCGTGAAGGTAAGCCTCTGCTCAAGAAACTGGACGATCTGCCAAAAGATTACCATGAGCCGGATCCGTATCTGGACGAGACGGTGCATATCGCTCTCGACCTGGCGAATCAGGAAAAAGAGAAACCTGCCGTACAGCCCGCTCCGGCAAAATAATCACCCAACAGGCACAAGAAATTGTGCCTGTTTCTTTTTGTTCTTCATCCTTCCGTCAGCCAGATTTCCAATTGTGTAAAGTTGTGTCTTTCTGGTGACTTACGCCCGCCGGATGCTTGAAAATAGCCGCAATACCCATACGATGTGGGTAATCGCATAGTGCGTTTTGTTAAACTGAGGTAAAAAGAAAATTATGATGCGAATCGCGCTCTTCCTGCTCACCAACCTGGCGGTCATGGTGGTTTTCGGGCTCGTGCTAAGCCTGACAGGAATTCAGTCGAGCAGCGTTCAGGGTCTGTTGATTATGGCGCTGCTGTTTGGTTTTGGTGGCTCGTTCATCTCCCTGATGATGTCGAAGTGGATGGCACTGAAGTCGGTGGGTGGTGAGGTTATTGAACAGCCGCGTAACGATATGGAACAGTGGCTGATGAATACGGTGGCTCAGCAATCCCGTCAGGCCGGGATCGCCATGCCGCAGGTGGCGATTTATCATGCCCCGGACATCAACGCTTTCGCCACGGGCGCCCGTCGCGATGCGTCACTGGTTGCCGTCAGCACCGGATTGCTGCAGAACATGAGCCGTGACGAAGCCGAAGCGGTTATTGCCCACGAAATCAGCCATATCGCCAACGGTGATATGGTGACCATGACCCTGATTCAGGGCGTGGTGAACACCTTCGTGATCTTCATCTCCCGTATTCTGGCTCAGATTGCGGCAGGCTTTATGGGTGGCAACCGCGACGAAGGTGAAGAGAGCAACGGCAATCCGCTGATCTACTTCGCCGTTTCGATGGTTCTGGAACTGGTATTCGGTATTCTGGCCAGCATCATCACCATGTGGTTCTCCCGCCACCGTGAATTCCACGCGGATGCCGGCTCGGCGAAACTGGTTGGTCGTGAGAAGATGATTGCCGCGCTGCAGCGTCTGAAAACCAGCTACGAGCCGCAGGAAGCGAACAGCATGATGGCCTTCTGCATTAACGGTAAGTCCAAATCGCTGAGCGAGCTGTTTATGTCTCACCCGCCGCTGGATAAACGTATCGAAGCGCTGCGCAGTGGGGAATACCTGAAGTAACGCAAAGAACCTTAATAAGCCGGGCAGGAGAACACTCCGCCCGGCTTTTTTTATGCCTGAACCCTGGGTTGGGTCACGCGCAGGCCGCTGACAACCGCCGCGAGAGAGGCAAGGGCACCCGCGGTGAGAAGCGCAACATGGTTGCCGTTTTGTCCAGCGAGGTTAAACATCAGGGCGACCAGCGCCGCACCGCTGCTTTGCCCCAGAAGGCGCGCGGTACCCAGCATGCCGCTGGCACCTCCGCTGCGATGACGCGGCGCAGAGGTGATAATGGTGTGATTGTTGGGGGACTGGAACAGGCCAAACCCTGCGCCGCACAGGATCATACGCCAGATGATGTCCAGATCGGTTGGCGATGACGGTAGCAGAGCCAGCGCGAAAAGGCCTGTCGCCATCACCGCCAGCCCCAACGCTCCCAATAAACCGGCATGGACGCGTTCAATCAGGTAACCTGCCAGCGGCGCCATCACCATTGTCGCCAGCGGCCAGGGAGTTAACAGCAGGCCGGTCTCCACTTCTGAACGTCCTAGCACGCTCTGCAGAAAGAAGGGCAGAGAAACCAGAGCCAGCATCTGGGCGCAGAACGAGCAGACTGACGTGCAAATGGAGAGGGAAAAGAGGGGAATACGCAGCAGATCGACCGGCAGTAAGGGCACAGGGAGTGTGAGCTGGCGGCGAACAAAGAAGAAACCGATCGCCAGCAGGGCGATGAGCTCCGCGCCGGTAAGCATCAGAGACTGTCCCTGCGCAAAGCCGCTCAGCGCCGTAATCAGCAGGCCAAAGGTCAGGGCATTCATCACCGCACTCGCCACGTCGAAGCGCGGCATGGTGCTTTTAGGCCCGTTAGCGGGAAGAAAGCGCAGGGCAAAGAAGATGGCGATGATACCCAGCGGCACGTTAATGGCGAACAGCCATTGCCATGACGCAACGGAAAGGATCGCCGCCGCAATGGTAGGCCCGGCGGCGGAAGAGACGGCGACAATAAACGAGTTTATCCCCATGCCGCGCCCCAGATGACGCTGCGGATAAATTAAGCGGATCAACGCCGTGTTTACGCTCATGAGCGCCGCGCCGCCAAACCCCTGCGCAATGCGGGCAAGCGTCAGGGTATGCAGTGAATCTGAAAGGGCGCATAGCAAGGACGTGAAGGTGAAAACCACCAGACCGCACTGATACACCCGACGGTAACCGAACATATCGCCCAGGAAAGAGAACGAGAGCAGGGAAACCACAATCGCAATCTGATAGGCGTTAACAATCCATATCGAACTGGCGGGAGAGGCGTGCAGGTCGCTGGCGATGGTTGGCAGGGCGACGTTTGCGATTGCGCCGTCAAGGACGGCCATTGAGATACCGATAATGATGGTCGCTATAGCGCCATACCGCTGGGGTAAAGGCAGGCCATCGGAAAGGGTCTTTTCCATTAGGATTAAAAAAGCTCAGCGTGAAATTATTCTCAGGGTAACTATTTTAGCATTGTTACAGCCGCGATATGTCGCAGATTTGTAACGAAGTAAACGCGGATTGATTGCAGGTGACATGACGGGAACTTATAATAAAAACCGGTTCTGATTTTTATAAAACACTCTCTATGAGGTGGTAAATGGCTATTGCGGATTTGGATAAACAGCCAGATTCTGTTTCTTCCGTGCTGAAGGTGTTTGGCATCTTACAGGCGCTGGGAGAAGAGCGTGAAATAGGTATTACAGAGTTGTCGCAGCGCGTGATGATGTCAAAAAGCACCGTATATCGCTTTTTGCAAACCATGAAGTCGCTGGGCTACGTTGCCCAGGAAGGCGAATCTGAAAAATACTCTCTGACGCTGAAGCTGTTTGAGCTGGGTGCCCGTGCGCTACAAAACGTTGACCTGATCCGCAGCGCCGATATTCAGATGCGTGAAATCTCTCGCCTGACCAAAGAGACCATCCATCTCGGCGCGCTGGATGAAGACAGCATTGTTTACATCCATAAAATCGACTCCATGTACAATCTGCGCATGTATTCGCGCATTGGTCGTCGCAACCCGCTCTACAGTACCGCCATTGGTAAGGTTCTGCTGGCGTGGCGCGATCGTGAGGAAGTGAAGCAGATCCTCGAAGGCGTAGAATACAAGCAAAGTACCTCACGAACCATTACCAGCACGGACGCGCTGTTAACGGTGCTCGATCGCGTACGCGAGCAGGGGTATGGCGAAGATAACGAAGAGCAGGAAGAAGGGCTGCGCTGCATCGGCGTTCCGGTGTTTGACCGTTTTGGCGTGGTGATCGCGGGCTTAAGTATCTCCTTCCCAACCTTACGCTTCTCCGAAGAGCGTCTGCATGAGTATGTGGCTATTTTGCACACTGCCGCACGTAAGATTTCTGAACAGATGGGGTATCACGACTACCCGTTCTAATCTCTGTTTGCATAAAAAAACGCCGCAACAGATGCGGCGTTTTTTGTCGATCATTTACCCGGCTGATTAGCCATTATCAATCACGACGGATGTCTTACGCAGGACCGGACAGTGGGTTAAGCCCACGATCCCGCTTTCAGTATGCAGATATTGCGCAGTGCTCACGCCCTGTGCCGTTAAATATTTACACTGAATTCCTAACCCGGCTGCGTTCTCGGTGCTTCCCACAAGCACGCCATAACCCGTTAGCAGAAGGCCAATCCAGACAATGGCCAGTGCAACAATTGTTCGAATGATTAACCGCATCATTTCCTCTTTTATCGTTGTTATCATAATGCTAGCGTAAACGGTTTACGCGGCGAAACAAGTGCAGGAATCTGAAAAAAGCGCGATGGAGGCACAGTTAGTCCTTGTTTAAGATAAGCGTGATAACCTCGTTACATCAGGTCATTAGACGGAGTGTGGAGTGAAAAAAATACGCTGGGTAATTCTGATTATCGTGCTGATAGCGTGCGTGGTGTTATGGACGCAGACGATCAATGTGATGTGCGATCAGGATGTACAGTTTTTTAGCGGCGTTTGCGCAATCAATAAATTTATTCCGTGGTAACACGCATTTTTTCTCAAGGTGATTTCCTTCCTTCGCGCCAGTGGTAAAATAGACGTTTTTATTGAGGTGGTGAAATGGGTGAGTTACTGAATTCAGGGCTGCTGAATATAGCATCCCTGATGATTTCTTTGGTTGTTCTGCTTGTGGGGCTGGTCATTTGGTTTTTCGTGAACCGCGCCAGTTCCCGTACTAACGAGCAGATTGAACTGCTGGAAGCGCTGCTCGATCAGCAAAAACGTCAGAATGCGCTGCTGCGCCGTCTGTGTGAGGCTAACGAGCCGGAAGAGAAAGACGCGCCGAAAGACGTGGTCGCTGAAGATAACAAAGACGAAGACGACTTTATCCGCCTGGTGGCTGAGCGTTAATCTTTTGTCTGGGAGGTGGCTGTGGTCTGGAAAAATCCCTGGTATGACCCCTCCCTGAAACATCACACCCCGAACGGTTTTCGTAATACCGATCCTGTCGGACATCAGCCCGGCGATCTTGACCGCTGGCGTAAAGCGCGTAAAGAGGCCGGTTTACCGAAGCCGCCCGCGCTGGGTTATGAAGACTTTATCCACCAGTGGTGGCAACCGGTTGAGCTTACGAAATCTCATGAAGATGGGGTATGGTGGCTCGGACACGCGAGCGTGTTGCTGCAGCTGGACGGGAATATCCTCCTTACCGATCCGGTGTTTTCACGGCGCGCTTCTCCGCTCCCTTTCCTGGGACCACAGCGCAAAACGCCTCCCGCGCTGTCAGTCGAGCAACTTCATCAGCTTGATGCGGTCGTCATCTCCCATAATCATTACGATCATCTTGATGACGCGACCATTCGCCGTATCCTCAAACGCTTCCCCGACGTCAGTTTTTTTGTTCCGCTGGGGCTTGCCGACTGGTTTCGCCGCCAGGGGGCAAAACGCGTGGTTGAGCTCGACTGGTGGCAGAGTTTCACCTGGCAGGGGATGACGCTGACCGCCGTACCGGCACAGCACTGGAGTATGCGCACGCCATGGAACCGCAATCGCTCATTATGGTGCGGCTGGGTTATGGAAGGTCGACATCATCGTTTCTGGTTCAGCGGCGATACGGGGTATTCGCCCGAGCTGCTGTTGATACCTGAACGCCTGGGCCATATCGATGCTGCCGCGTTACCGATAGGTGCCTATGCCCCACGATGGTTCATGGCTGTCCATCATATGGATCCGCAATCCGCGGTGGCATTGTGGCAGCAGTTGGGTTGTCCGCTGGCGTTTCCCATTCACTGGGGCGTGTTTGAACTGGCAGATGAAGCCCTGGATGAACCTGTGCGGGAGTTAACTGACGCGCTAGATAATTTAGCACCAGTTAATCATTCTTTCAGGATACTGAAAATTGGCGAATATTTATCCTTATAAACGAAGCGATTAATTGTTGCATATATTCTGTATGTAAACGCGCGTAGAAATGTTTTATTTATATCGAAACGTTTTGCTTGCCTTCTTTTGATGCAGGTTCATAAAAATTTCATTATTTTGGTGCATAACGCTGTTTATTAACTGGTGCATTTTAATACAGTTGGGCGTGGGTTATTAACGGTGTTTTTTCTCTGAAACAATTTGGTCGCGTTACAATGATTTAAGCATAAGTTTTCACAAATTGTTCTAACTCAATCAAGACGTAAGATTTCTTTTCCCGGTTGCTGGACGCTTCGTTATGATTGAGCTATGTTAAAAAAGTCTTAGATTACAGCGGTTGTGAAAGCAATGCTGGGTCTTTGTTACGCAGCAGAGCTGTCTGTACGTGATGCGCATAATTGTGCAAAACCTGACAGGCACTGTTCGAATTTGTGCGGCGGATCGAGACATGTTTAAAAATGGCTTGCCATATTAAACATAGTGTGTGATAACACGTTTTGGGTCAAACGAGGTACAGTTCTGTTTATGTGTGGCATTTTCAGTAAAGAAGTCCTGAGTAAACACGTTGTCGTTGAATACCGCTTCTCTGCCGAACCTTATATTAGTGCCTCATGCAGTAATGTCTCAGTTTTATCTCAGTTAATGCCTGCGGGCTAAGAAAACACTCTAAGGAATTTTGCAAAATGGCAAAGATTAAAGGTCAAGTTAAGTGGTTCAACGAGTCTAAAGGTTTTGGTTTCATTACTCCTGCTGACGGCAGCAAAGACGTGTTCGTACACTTCTCTGCAATCCAGGGTAACGGCTTCAAAACTCTGGCTGAAGGCCAGAACGTTGAGTTCGAAATTCAGGACGGCCAGAAAGGCCCAGCTGCAGTTAACGTAACTGCTATCTGATCGAACCGCTGCTGACTGAAGCGCTTAGCACTTCATTCTCAGACATAAAGCCTCGCATAACGCGGGGCTTTTTTATGTCCCTTATCTTTCAAAATATTACCATTCGCGCTCTTGTTAGTAACTTGTTGCAAAGCTGCGAGGTTAGTAGCACTGTTTTGCCACCCTAAACCCATCTTTTCCCGTTAAATCAGGGCGTTGTTTAACAGTCCTGGGGTTCAGGTGAAGAATAAATTGATAACGACTGCCGGAAATTTCACGCCGGCGCGTTTTGTGCTGCTCTGTTTAGCTATTTTTTGTAGTCTGGCTTTTTTGCTGGGTCGCGTTGCCTGGCTGCAAATCATCAAGCCTGACAATCTGGTAAAGCAGGAAGATATGCGCTCCCTCCGGCAACTGGCGATTGATGCGCCGCGCGGGATGATAATGGATCGCGAAGGTCGCCCCCTGGCGGTGAGCGTGCCTGTCCGGGCCGTGTGGGCCGATCCTAAAACGGTGCTGGCAAAAGGAGGCGTTGGCGTTGACGAACGCTGGCAGGCGTTGGCAAACGCGCTGCATCTCTCCCTGGGCACACTCTCGGCGCGAATCAACGCCAACCCGCAGGGCCGTTTTATTTATCTTGCCCGTCAGGTCGATCCGGGCCAGGCAAAGTGGATCGATAAGCTCAACCTGCCCGGCATCAATTTACGTGATGAATCCCGCCGTTTTTATCCTGCCGGCCATGTGGCAGCGAACCTGATTGGCTTCACCAATATTGACGGGCAGGGTATTGAAGGCGTGGAAAAAAGCTTTAACACGCAGCTGACCGGCAAGGCGGGTGTGCGACAGGTCAGGGAAGACCGCTACGGACGCGTGGTTGAAAACCTGACGGAGGTGGCGCCCGCACCGGCGCATAACATCCAGTTAAGTATCGACGAGCGTCTGCAAACCATCACCGAAGATGCGCTCGATAATGCCGTGGCCTGGAACAAGGCCGAGTCTGGGGCATCAGTGCTAATTAATATCCCAACCGGGGAAATCCTCGCCATGGCGAGCTATCCGGATTTCAACCCCAATAACCGGGAAGGCGCGACGATAAACGATTTTCGCAACCGTGCGATCAGCGATACGTTCGAACCCGGCTCGACCGTCAAGCCGCTGGTGCTGATGACGGCCCTGCAGCAGGGGCTGGTCCAGCCGGACAGCGTGATTGACACGCACCCGTATACCCTCGACGGGCATCGTATCCGCGATGTGGGCTATTATCCTGAACTGACAATGACCGGGATCCTGCAAAAATCGAGCGACACCGGCGTGTCCCGGCTGTCCCTGGCAATGCCTGTCCAGCATCTTATTGATACCTATCGAAACTTTGGTTTTGGCACCAATACGGGGCTTGGCTTAACGGGGGAGAGCGCAGGGCTGCTGCCCCAGCGTAAATACTGGAGCCAGCTCGACCGCGCGACCTTCGCCTTCGGCTACGGGCTGATGGTGACGCCGCTCCAGCTGGCGCACGTCTACGCCACGATTGGCGGCTTCGGGCTTGAGCGACCTCTCTCGATTACGCGTATCGATCCACCCGTTATCGGGCACCGCGTCATGCCGGAAGAGATTGCGCACGAGGTGGAGCACATGATGGAGAGCGTTGCGCTGCCCGGCGGCGGCGGGGTTAAGGCCGCCGTTCGTGATTACCGGGTGGCGGTGAAAACCGGTACGGCGAAGAAAATTGACGACAGCGGGAAGTACGTCGATAAATACGTCGCCTATACTGCCGGCGTTGCGCCTGCCAGCGATCCGCGCTTTGCCCTAGTGGTGGTCATTAACGATCCGCAAAATGGCGCCTACTACGGCGGTGCCGTTTCCGCGCCTGTCTTCAGCGAGATTATGGGTAACGTGCTGCGTCTGGAGAATGTGAAACCTGACGGGTTACCGGCCGGTTCCGATCACCTTATCGTTATGCGTTAACCGGGCGTTTATAACCAGGGCGAATAGCGGTACACTTCGCCCTTTGATTATGCTCCGGAGTCACCATGTCCTTCAGTTGTCCCCTTTGCCACGCCCCCCTGACGCACACAGATAAAAGTTATACCTGTCCGCAGGGGCATCAGTTTGATATGGCAAAAGAAGGCTACGTGAATCTTCTGCCGGTGCAGCATAAGCGCTCCCGCGATCCTGGCGACAGTGCAGAGATGATGCAGGCGCGTCGCGCGTTTCTGGATGCCGCGCACTATCTGCCGCTGCGGGAGACCGTCGCGCAGATGCTGAATGACATTCTGCCGGATTCTGCCACCGCCATGCTCGATATCGGCTGCGGGGAAGGGTACTACACCGCCCGGTTTGCCGAGATTGCCCGTGAGAAGGGCGCGCTGACATTTGGTCTGGACGTGTCGAAAGTGGCCATTCGCGCGGCGGCAAAGCGTTACGCGGACGTGACGTTCTGCGTGGCATCCAGCCACCGGCTGCCGTTTGACGATGCCAGCATGGACGCTGTTATCCGCATTTACGCGCCCTGCAAGGCGGAAGAGCTGGCTCGCGTGGTGAAGCCGGGCGGATGGGTCGTCACCGTGACGCCAGGCCCGCGTCACCTGATGGAGCTGAAAGGCCTGATCTACGACGAAGTGCGTCTCCATGCCTCTCATTCTGAACAGCTGGCTGGTTTTAGCCTGAAGCAGGAGCAAAGCGTGGCGTATGAAATGACGCTGAAAGGGGAAGAGGCTACCGCGTTGCTGCAGATGACGCCGTTCGCGTGGCGGGCAAAACCGGAAGTATGGGAAGCGTTAGCTGCACACTTAACATTTCGCTGCCAGACGGATTTCAGTATCCACGTCTGGCAGCGCGAAGATTAACCGGCGAAGTGTGCCCAGAGGATCTGGGCACCAATGCCAATCAACACAATTCCCCCCAGGATCTCGGCGCGTTTACCCAGCAGCGGGCCGATAAACCGTCCAACCATCATGCCCAGCGTGGACATAATCAGCGTTGCGCAGCCGATGGCCAGCGCGGTGGCGATAATATTGACCTGCAGGAATGCCAGACCGACGCCAACGGCCATCGCATCAAGGCTGGTGGCAATGGCCGTGGTGACCAGCAGCCAGAACCCGTGGCGGTGCTGAGGTTCCTCGTCTTCTTCATCACCGCCGCGAAAACCTTCAATTACCATTCGACCACCGAGAAATACCAGCAGGACGAACGCAATCCAGTGGTTCCACTCCAGCACGAACTGGCTGGCGAGCATGCCAAGACCCCAGCCGATAAGCGGCGTCAGCGTTTCGATAGCACCGAAAATCAGGCCGGTACGCAGGGCTTCTGAGAACTTAGGTTTATGGAGCGTGGCGCCTTTTCCGATGGAAGCAGCAAACGCGTCCATGGACATGCCAAAAGCGAGGAGGATCGTAGCGGAGATATTCATAACAGCGTCCAGACCGGGGATATCCATATGACACATCACTGCCCCCAGTAAACAGCAGTTGATGTATCTATGGTCTCGCCTGATCGCGCCGCACATAAGATGTGCTGTAAGCGATCCGTACGCGCCACGTTTTTCAACGAGTATGTTGACACGTACATTTCCTGCGAGCAGGAAATCGGCTACTCCCCAACGACGGGCGCAACCTTAACATATTTTGAGAATATAAAACAACAATGAAGAGGCATTATTTAAAATGCTTAGTGATAACGATTTTCATTTGTCTTTAAGCGTGAAGATATCGTTAACAAATAGAGATCAAATTAACGGAGTGGATATAGCTTTGGCTATATTTCTTGCGCACGATAAACGCAGTATATAGCCATTGCTATATATATAACTTATTGAGTTTTAACGAGTAACTTGTATATCTTTTCCAGGTCGTCAATATTCTTCACCCGAACAAGCAGGCGACGTTGTTCTAATTGCATCACCAGCACACCGTCTTCGGATAAATTCATCTCTTTAATACGGTTATATTCTATCCACACATTGGCGAAGAAAAACCCGCGGGATTTAAAAATGATTTTCGGCGTGCGGATCCAGAACAGATAAACAGCCATTAATGCCAGCGCACATAATAACCATGTGGTTAATATTGCACCATGGCCGGTGACGTTATTGTAAATAAGAATAGCGATGAGACCCGCGAAGATAAACGCATCCACGCGCCCGCGTCGCAGAAGGGGAAGGGAGAGCAGCGTCTCGCCGTGACGGCGGGGCATGATGAACTCGTCATAGATCGCGTAAGCCAGAAGGGCAGCAATAAATAAAACCAGTACGATGTCCGTGACAGTCATTCATCCTCCAGATAAAAAAAACCGGGGGCAAGCCCCCGGCCTATAGCATTGAAACTTACAGACCCAGCAGGCCGACAGCGTAGCCCGCGATACCGATGACGAAGAAGCCAACGATAATCCACAGCGGGTTCACTTTCTTACGCAGCAGCCACATGCAGGCGAAGGTCAACAGCAGCGGTACCAGGCCAGGCATCAGCTGGTCCAGAATCGTCTGCACGGTGGTGACGCGCGTCTGTCCATCCTGCCCGGTGATGGTCGATACCACCAGCGGGATGTTCACGTGCGTCCACTTGTTAACCAGTGCCCCCATGACAAACAGGCCGAGGATTGACGCCCCCTCAGTCAGTTTCTGCAGGAAGCCGCCGCCCATGTCCTTAACGATATCTACCCCTTTACGGTAGCCGTAGGCCACACCGTAGTAGCGGGTCAGCAGGCGCACGGCGTTGAACAGGATGAAGAACAGCAGCGGGCCAAGCAGGCTGCCGCTCATCGCGATACCGGCACCCAGCGCCGCGAAGACCGGACGCACGGTACCCCAGAAGATAGGGTCACCGACACCGGCCAGCGGGCCCATCAGGCCGACTTTGATACCGTTGATAGCACCATCGTCAATCTCTGCGCCGTTCGCACGCTGTTCTTCCATCGCCAGCGTTACGCCCAGTACGGGGGCCGCAACGTAAGGATGGGTGTTAAAGAATTCCAGGTGACGCTTGATCGCCTGACGGCGCGCTTCGTTGTTTTCCGGGTACAGGCGTTTGATCGCCGGTACCATGGAGAAGCAGAAACCCAGCGCCTGCATACGTTCGAAGTTCCATGAACCCTGAAACAGGTTAGAACGGATGAACACGCCACGAATATCACCCGGAGTGAGTTTTTTCTCGGTGGTAGTTTTTGTCATATCAACCATTTCGCTCACCTGTTAGTCCAGTTCGTTATCGAGATCGTTGTTACCAGCAGCCTGCGCTGGGGCACCCGCGACGCGGTTGTATTTCGGGCTGAGCTGGATGTAGAGAATCGCCATCACCGCACCAATCACGCCCAGTGCAACCAGGTTGAAGTTGGTGAAGGCAGCGGTCACGAAGCCGAGGTAGAAGAACGGCATCAGGTAGCCTGCGCGCATCATGTTGATGACCATCGCATAACCGACGACCACGATCATACCGCCCGCGATGTTCAGACCGCCGGTGACCACTTCTGGAATGGCGTTCAGCATGCTCTGGACTTCACTGGTACCGACGGAGATCGCCACGATAACCGCCGGGATCGCGATACGCATCGCCTGCAGGAACAGGGATGAAACGTGGATCCACGACAGGGCCGTGAGGTTGCCGTTTTCGGCCGCCTTATCCGCCGCGTGCTGGAAGGCAACGGTGATAGTACGAACGATGATGGTCAGAACCTGGCCTGCTGCTGCCAGCGGGATCGCCAGGGCGATACCGGCACCAATACTCTGATGACCAGCAATAACCAGAACGGTCGAAATGATAGAGGCCAGCGCGGCATCGGGCGCAACCGCCGCGCCGATGTTCATCCAGCCCAGGGCGATCATTTCCAGGGTACCACCGATGATGATACCGGTTTTCATGTCACCCAGAACGGCCCCAATCAGCGTACAGGCCACCAGAGGGCGGTGGAACTGAAATTCATCAAGTACGGATTCCATACCCGCAATACATGCGACGACGAACACCAGCACAATCTGAAGAGTGGTAATCTCCATTGCACTTCTCCTATTACATAAGCTTTATGTGAGAACCGGCGCGGGCTTATTTCCCAACTTTGCCGATCAAATCCATCATTTTCAGTTTTTGATCCGTGGAGACCTTACGGGCTTCCAGTTCAATACCGCGCGCATTCAGCTTGTTGAATGCCTCGATATCTTTCGCATCGACTGAAATGGCGTTGTTGACCTGCGTTTTGCCCTGACGGAATGCCATACCACCAATGTTCACGGAGGTGATTTTCACGCCGCCTTCAACAATGCGCTCAACGTCTGTCGGGTTAGTGAACAGGAGCATCACGCGTTCACCCGCGTATTTCGGGTTGTTGTAAACGCGGATCATCTTGGCGACATCCACAACGTGCGCGGTAACGCCAGGAGGAGCTACCTGAGTCAGAAGGGTTTTACGTACGGTATCGGCGGCAACTTCGTCGCTGACCACGATAATGCGTCGAACGTTGGTCTCTTTGGTCCAGCGCGTGGCAACCTGGCCGTGGATTAAACGGTCATCAATACGCGCAAGGCCGATAACCATATAATCGTTCGGGCCCATCGGTTTTGCCGGTGCTGCCGCTTTTGGTGCCGCTGCAGGCGCAGGGGCGGGTTTTTCAACCGGCTGCGCTTTCAGGGCTTTTACCCCTTCGCGACCGGTTTCAACGGCCAGTGCCACCAGCTCATCGAACGCCGGATTGTCGTCGCGCGCCATGAAGGTTTCCACCAGCATGGGAATATTCACCCCGGCGACAACTTCATAGTGCTCTTTATCGACGACAATGCGGCTGGCGGCATTGAACGGGCTGCCGCCCCATGTATCAACGAGAAACAGCACGCCTTTGCTGGTATCCAGCTTCGCGAGTTGAGCGTTGTACTTCTCTATCAGCGTCTCGGCATTTTCACCGGGAACGAAATCGATCCAGCCGACGTTTTCCTGCTCGCCCAACAGCATCTCTGCCGTTTTGAGTAGCTGCTCAGCAGCCCAACCATGTGTGCCTATGACAATAGCAATGGTCACTTGCTACCTCCTTTTATTATCATTAATACGCCTGCCAGGCAGTCGTACTGAGAATCGTATTGGCGAACCGAATCGATTCAGATAAGGGTTAGAGTTCAAAAAAACTAAGACTTCCGCGAATTATTTTAGATAGTGAAAAAATAATTTATGTGATGAAGATCCGTAATTTAGCCACGCGTTACAGATTTATCTGTAGAGTAAAGCCGCTGTGTTACAGAACTTTGCAAAGGAACGTAAATCTTTGCTAAAAACACATTGTCTCTGATATGTTTAGCCTCCGTTTAATTGTTCAGGAGTATAGGGCTACAGCCCACTATATGGACCGTCACCGACGTCAGTCATCTACCAGGCCATTTCGCGCCTTATTCACCGGCGATCCTCGCCACGTATCGACTCTGTTTACCTCTGTTTTGCCCACGTTGAGTGGGGCACCGTTTCGTCATTCCTTTAGCAGGAGCTTGTCATGGAATTCTTAATGGACCCGTCAATCTGGGTGGGATTGCTCACGCTGGTGGTGCTGGAGATTGTTCTCGGCATTGATAACCTGGTGTTTATCGCCATCCTTGCGGACAAACTGCCGCCAAAACAGCGTGATAAAGCGCGCCTGATTGGTCTCTCGCTAGCGCTGGTCATGCGACTGGGGCTGCTCTCCGTCATCTCCTGGATGGTCACGCTGACCAAACCGCTGTTCTCCGTCATGGATTACACCTTCTCCGGGCGTGATTTAATCATGCTGATCGGGGGGATATTCCTGCTTTTCAAAGCGACGACAGAGCTACACGAGCGGCTGGAAAACCGTCAGCACGATGATGGGCACGGTAAAGGCTATGCCAGCTTCTGGGTGGTGGTGCTGCAGATCGTGGTGCTTGATGCGGTCTTCTCGCTGGATGCGGTGATCACGGCGGTCGGCATGGTGAATCATCTGCCGGTAATGATGGCGGCTGTCGTTATTGCGATGGCGGTAATGCTGCTGGCCTCGAAGCCGCTGACGCGCTTCGTCAACCAGCATCCAACGGTGGTGGTACTGTGTCTGAGCTTCCTGCTGATGATCGGCCTGAGCCTGGTGGCGGAAGGTTTTGGCTTCCATATTCCGAAAGGCTACCTGTACGCCGCGATTGGCTTCTCGATCCTGATTGAGCTCTTTAACCAGATTGCGCGCCGTAACTTTATTAAGCAGCAGTCGAATCAGCCGCTGCGCGCCCGTACCGCAGATGCCATTCTGCGCCTGATGGGCGGTCGTCGTCAGGTGAACGTCCAGTCTGATTCCGAAAACCACAACCCGGTTCCGGTCCCGGAAGGGGCGTTTGTGGAACAAGAGCGCTACATGATCAACGGCGTGCTCTCCCTGGCCTCCCGTTCGCTGCGCGGCATCATGACGCCGCGCGGGGAAATCAGCTGGGTTGATGCTAACCTGAGCGTGGATGAAATTCGCCAGCAGCTGCTCTCTTCACCGCACAGCCTGTTCCCGGTGTGTCGCGGTGAGCTGGATGAGATCATCGGCGTCGTGCGGGCGAAAGAGATGCTGGTGGCCCTGGAAGAGGGCGTCAACGTGGAAGCCGTTGCTGCCGCGTCGCCTGCGATTGTCGTGCCGGAAACGCTGGATCCTATCAACCTGCTCGGGGTGCTGCGCCGCGCTCGCGGTAGCTTTGTTATCGTCACCAACGAGTTTGGCGTGGTGCAGGGGCTGGTTACGCCGCTGGACGTGCTGGAAGCGATTGCCGGTGAATTCCCGGATGCCGACGAAACGCCAGAGATCGTAGCCGACGGTGAAGGCTGGCTGGTTAAAGGTACCACCGACCTGCACGCGCTCTCGCACACGCTGGGGCTGGAAAACGTGATCAACGATGAAGAAGACATCGCGACCGTTGCCGGTCTGGCGATCGCGGTTAACGGGCAAATCCCGCGCGTCGGAGATGTGATCGAGCTGGGGCCGCTGCACATTACGATCGTTGAAGCCAACGACTATCGCGTTGATATGGTTCGTATTGTTAAAGAACAATCAGCCCACGATGAAGATGAATAAGCCGGCTTAGCGCAGCGGCATTAAGGGCACGATGTGCCCGTTATGATGCGCTGGCGGGGGCGCGCCTCCCGCCAGCCACTTCGGAAAATCACGTAGCGGCATGGGCCGCGCATAGAAAAAGCCCTGCAGGACGGGCACACCATGGCGGCGCAAATAGCGCGCCTGCTCCTCTGTCTCGACCCCCTCAGCAACCAGTTCAATATTCAGCCGCTGACCCAGCGCAATAATCATATCCGTCACCGTCGAGTTCACGGCGTCGGTGCCGATGGCGGTGGTAAACGACTGGTCAATTTTCAGCACGTCCGGGTGCAGCTTTTCAAGCCAGGAGAGGGAGCTGTTGCCGGTACCAAAATCGTCGATGGCCAGCTTCACCCCTTTGCGATGCAGTTCGCGCACGATGCGATAGTCCGCATCCAGCAGCGCATCCCGTTCCGTGAGTTCAATCACCAGCTGCTGGTGCGGGAAGGCGCTGAACCAGAGGCGGTTCAGGTCCTGGATTAACATCGCGTGACGGAAATGGCTGGCGGCGACGTTAATACCGATGTGAAAACCGGCGTTGGCGGGGAAGTAGCCTATCTGGCGCACCGTTTCGGCGATGACATAGCGGGTCAGGGGGACAATCTGGTTATGTTCTTCTGCCAGAGGGATAAACACCTCCGGGGTGATCCAACCCTGACGCGGATTGTTCCAGCGCAGCAGGATCTCCACGCCGGTGCACGCCTGGGTACGGGCATTCACCAGCGGCTGGCAGAAAAGCTCAAATTCCCGCGCCGCAATGCCCATATCGATCTCCCACGTGAAGCTCATCCGGTTTGCCGTTGCCAGCCAGGCGAGATAGCCCAGCAGCAGGCTGAGCATCAGCCCCAGCGGCAGCTGGGCTGGCAGGCTTTTTAAGGCTAACTCTCCAGGACCTGGCCCGCTGACCGTAATGGTGAAAGGATTTCGGGTTGATGACTGCCGGAAAAGAGATCCCTCCTCATCAAAGGTCAGGCTGTCGCTGACGCGTTGTCCATAGCGCAGAAAGCGATCGCCCACGGTCAGCGCCACGTCATTGATGAGAGGGCGCTGGGGCTCGAGGATCATTTTGGCGATCAGATCGATATTGATGATTTCGATAACGCCAGCTTCACCATCCTGCGAGACGGGATACCACTGGACCAATATCGGGCTATCTTTAAGCAGCCACTGGTCGGTCGATAAAATCAGCTTAGCCGTGCTGGCGGGCAATTCTTTCAGGAAGTCGCGAACGGGCACGTTGCGGCTCCCGAAAATACTCGAGCAGTACAGGATTCCGTCGTTAATCAGGGCGATGGAGCGTACCGTCTGCAAAATGGCGGCCTGCTTTCGCAGCGCCAGGTGCGCCTGCGGGCAGGGCTGCCCCACCAGGGGTTGCAGCACGCTGCGGCGGTTCTCTAAAGAAAGCAGAACGTTATCAAGGGCGCGAACGGTGTGGCTGGTAAAATCGAGGATCCGCTGTTGGTTAACATTGCGCTGTGAAATAAAGCGAATGCCTAACGTCAGGATGAGCGTGAGGAGCGCAACCGTGACGCAGACGATAACGCGTTTTCGGCGATAGTTTTTAATGATCGTTTGTGCAGTTTGCATGAACGGTCGCCTGATAAGCCACCAGCCACAAAAGCCGGACGCAACAGTGAAAGTGTAGTGGGGAAAGCAGAAGGAGACGAGAAAGAAGAGGGAAATTCGCCCATCCGTTGCAGATGGGCGAAAGGCAGTATTAGTCGCACTGCACCTTAATGGCCAGGCCACCGCGGGACGTCTCGCGGTATTTCGCGTTCATGTCTTTGCCGGTTTCGTACATGGTTTCAATCACCTTATCCAGCGATACGCGAGGTTCACTGGTACGGCGCATCGCCATGCGTGAGGCGTTGATGGCTTTCACCGAGGCAATCGCGTTACGCTCGATGCACGGCACCTGAACCTGGCCCGCAACCGGGTCACAGGTCAGACCGAGGTTATGTTCCATACCGATTTCAGCGGCCACGCAGACCTGCTCAGGGCTTGCGCCCAGCAGCTCTGCCAGACCCGCCGCCGCCATGGAGCAGGCAACGCCGACTTCACCCTGACAGCCCACTTCAGCACCGGAAATGGAGGCGTTCATTTTGTACAGCGCACCGATGGCACCTGACGCCAGGAAATAGCGGATATAGATGTCCGGCGTCACGGGCTCAATAAAGTGATCGTAGTAGGCCAGCACTGCCGGAACGATACCGCAGGCACCGTTGGTTGGCGCCGTCACGACGCGGCCACCGGCGGCGTTCTCTTCGTTAACCGCCAGGGCAAACATGTTTACCCAGTCGACCACGTTCATCGGGTCGTTGGAGAACTTGTCCGTGGTCACCAGCATACGGCGCAGGGCGGAGGCACGACGCGGTACGCGCAGTGGACCCGGCAGAACGCCTTCGGTGTTCATCCCGCGATCGATACAGGCGCGCATGGTTTGCCAGACGTTCGCAAAATAGTCTTCAATCTCTTTTTTGCTGTGCAGGGCCAGTTCGTTCTGCATCACCATACCGGACAGGGAAAGACCGGTCTCTTTACAGTAACCCAGCATTTCAGTAGCCGATTTGAACGGGTACGGTACGTTGACGTCGCCGACGCTGTCTTTGCCAAAATGCTCTTCATCCACGATGAAGCCACCGCCGATGGAGTAGTACGTTTTGCTGTAAATCTCTTTTTCACCGCTATAAGCGTGAATGGTCATGCCGTTTTCGTGCAGCGGCAGGTTGTCGCTACGAAAACGCATGCCGTCATCCTGCGGGAAATCGACTTCCTGCTGGCCGTTTGCCAGCAGCAGGCGGCCGCGTGTTTCCACGTCGCGGATGAATGCCGGGATGGCATCAATATCAACGGTATCCGGCATATTGCCTGCCAGACCCATAATAATGGCGATATCGGTGTGGTGGCCTTTACCCGTTAATGACAGCGAGCCGTAAACATCCACGGCGACACGGGTAACGCGTTCCAGTAATCCTTTTTCGACCAGATCATCGACGAACTGTTTACCGGCCTTCATCGGGCCAACAGTATGGGAAGACGAAGGGCCAATTCCCACTTTGAACATGTCGAATATACTAATCACTTTCACACTCCTGACAGGGTTACCGGGGTTCCAGTAACGATGTTATAACTGCGCATAGTGTAAGAGGGAACACCGACCTCGGCTTAACTATTCACATGAATTAAACTAATGGTTAACGATGGGTTTTGCTAATAGCGCGACGCAGATCGCAAACCTGGCAGAAGAGGGCGGAATGTAAAGTATAGTCAAGGCTTCAGGCCGATTTGCAACGCCAGCTCACGAATAATGCCCGCCGTCATGCCCCAGACAAAATAATGCTGATACCAGGACAACCAGACCCGATGGTCGTGCCCGCGACGCTGAATATCCAGCGGGTGATAACGACTCAGTCGGAGGGCTTCATCCAGCGGCATTTCAAACACCGCAGAGACTTCATCGACGCTGGCGTGATACTGCAGGCCCGGCGGGATAATGCCCACCACCGGCGTGACCTGAAAACCGGTGACGCTGTCGACGGGGGGCAGCACGCCGATGACCTCCACAGCCTCCGGTGGAATGGCAACCTCTTCTTGCGCTTCCCGCAGCGCGGCGGCAATCAGCGAGGCGTCGGAGCTGTCTACGGCACCACCCGGAAAGGCGACCTGACCCGCGTGCTTACGTAAATGGGGAGAACGCTGGGTGAGCAGCAGGCCAGGCTGCTCGCGACGCACGACCGGGATCAGCACGGCCGCCTGTCGCTGATTCAGCGCCTCGCGGTTGACCTGCGGTCGTAATAGCTGAAAGCGAGATAAAAAGTCATCCAGCGTCAGGTTCTCTTTTTCCACCCGTGATTACTCCAGTTGTTTCAGGATACGGTTAACTTTATCAAAGGTTTCCTGATATTCCGCATCGACCTGGCTATCGGCGACAATGCCGCCCCCGGCCGAACAGTAAAGGTTTCCGTCGCAGGCGGTCAGCGTGCGAATGGTAATGCTGGTATCCAGCGTGCCGCACAGGCTGATATAGCCAATGCTGCCGCACCAGGCGTTGCGGCGCTGCGGCTCCAGCTCATCAATGATCTCCATCGCCCGCACCTTTGGCGCGCCGGTGATGGAGCCGCCCGGAAACGCCGCGCGCAGAAGATCGCAGGCCGTACGTGATGCCGGCAGCGTCGCGGTGATGGTACTGACCAGATGATGCACCGCCGGGAAAGGCTCGACGACAAACAGTTCCGGCACGCGCACGCTGCCCGGAACGGCCACCCGGCCAATGTCGTTACGCATCAGATCGACAATCATCAGGTTCTCGGCGCGGTCTTTCGGCGAGGCGGCCAGCTTTTCCGCCTGCTGGCGATCGGCGTCGGGATCGGCAAGACGCGGCAGGGTGCCTTTAATCGGACGGGTTTGAATCGTGCCCTCGGCCAGGTGAATAAAGCGCTCCGGAGACAGGCTGAGTATGGCCCCCTGTTCCAGACGGACAAACGCGCTGAACGGCGCCTTATTGCTGGCATTTAGGCGGGTAAACGCCTGCCACTCATCTCCCCGGTATGTCGCCTGGAAGCGCTGGGCGAGGTTAACCTGGTAGCAGTCACCGCTATGCAGATACGCCTGAACGCGCGCGAATTTTTCGGCATACTCCGCAGCGCTCATATTTGAGCGCCAGCCGGAGGTCAGCGTGAACGTCTGTGCCGGGGCAGGCTGCTGCGCCTCAAGCCACGCCCGGCGCGCCTGCACGTCACGATGGCTCAGCAGGGAAACCGTTTTTTTCTGGTGATCGACAATTAACGCCCAGTCATACAGCCCCACGGCCATGTCTGGCAGGGAAATATCAGCCTGCGCATGCTCCGGCAGCGTTTCGAAACGGCGGCCCAGGTCATAACCAAACAGGCCCAGCGCGCCCCCCTGAAAAGGGAGGTCCGGGTTTGGCGCGGCAGATAAGCCTAGCGCGTTAATGGCCTGCTGAAGCTGCACCAGCGGATCGTCCGTTAACGACAGGTCATCGGTTGTCAGCGTCTTTAGCGGATCGGCCACCAGAATATCGAAGCGGCTATAGGGATGGTCCGCATGGCCGGAATGCAGCAGCATCGCAAACGGAAGATGGCTCAGGCGGGCAAACCAGAATTCAGCGGCGTCTGCACGCCAGGGCAAGGTAATAACAGTGGGGAAGCGCATGTTCATGTGTGGCATACTACCGGGCAGCGTGAAATAATTAGCGCGAATAATTTAGCAGGAGTTGACGATGTTTGCAGGTTTACCTTCTCTCAGTCATGACCAACAGCAGAAAGCGGTTGAACGCATTCAGGAACTGATGTCCCAGGGGATGAGCAGCGGAGAGGCGATTACGGTTGTCGCTCAGGAGATTCGCGCCAGTCATTCCGGCGAGCGGATTGTGGCGCGATTCGAAGATGAAGATGAAGATCCAGAAGAGTAATCGGGCTTACACCGCCGCGATAATCTTGATCTCAACCTTATACTCCGGTTTCATCAGCGTGGCCTGTACGGTGCAGCGTACAGGCGCGTGACCTGCCACAACCCATGCATCCCAGGCTTTGTTCATCGCCGCGAAATCGTCTTTGTTTGCCAGGAAAATCGTCGCATCCAGAATGCGGGATTTGTCGCTGCCCTGTTTTTCCAGCACGGCGTCAATCTGCGCCAGGGTATTGGCCGTCTGCTCGAACGCATCCGCGTCCAGGTTAGCCGGTACGCCGGTGTAGTAAAGCGTCTGGTTATGGATCACCACATCAGACCAGCGGGCTTCGGCATCAATGCGCACAATTGTCATAAACGTTTCCTCGTTATTTTTCGTCGTCAGGCGGCAAGACTGCCATATTGTTCTCCTGTCGTCACTATTTGGGGTGGCACAGGAGAGGATGGGCTGACATAATCCCTGTGCAAAAATACAGTGAGAGAGCACCGTGGCAGACGATTTTTCCCCTGAAGGTCAATTAGCGCAGGCTATCCCCGGCTTCAAACCCCGTGAGCCTCAGCGTCAGATGGCGCACGCCGTTGCGCACGCCATCGATAAGGCTCAGCCGCTGGTGGTCGAAGCCGGAACCGGCACGGGTAAAACGTATGCTTACCTTGCTCCGGCGCTGCGCGCGAAGAAGAAGGTGATTATTTCCACCGGATCGAAGGCGCTGCAGGATCAGCTCTACAGCCGCGATTTGCCCACGGTGGCTAAGGCGCTGAAATACAAGGGGCGTCTGGCCTTGCTGAAGGGGCGCTCTAACTATCTCTGCCTGGAACGTCTTGAGCAGCAGGCGCTGGCGGGCGGCGACCTGCCGGTACAAACCCTCAGCGACGTCATTATCCTTCGCGCCTGGGCGAACCAGACCGAAGAGGGCGATATCAGCACCTGCGCGAGCGTGCCGGAAGATTCCCCGGCCTGGCCGCTGGTGACCAGCACCAACGACAACTGCCTCGGCAGCGACTGTCCGCTGTATAAAGACTGCTTCGTGGTGAAAGCGCGCAAAACGGCGATGGACGCGGACGTGGTGGTGGTGAACCACCATCTGTTCCTCGCGGATATGGTCGTCAAGGACAGCGGCTTCGGCGAGCTGATCCCGGAGGCGGACGTGATGATCTTCGACGAAGCCCACCAGCTTCCGGACATCGCCAGCCAGTATTTCGGCCAGTCGCTTTCCAGCCGCCAGCTGCAGGATCTGGCGAAAGATTTCACCATCGCTTACCGGACCGAACTCAAAGATACCCAGCAGCTGCAGAAGTGTGCCGACCGTCTGGCCCAAAGCGCGCAGGATTTCCGCTTACAGCTCGGCGAGCCGGGCTATCGCGGCAACCTGCGCGAGCTGCTGGCGGACAAAAACATCCAGCGCGCGCTGCTGCTGCTCGATGATGCCCTGGAACTCTGCTACGACGTGGCAAAACTGTCCCTCGGCCGTTCCGCGCTGCTGGATGCGGCCTTCGAACGCGCTACGCTCTATCGCGGGCGGCTCAAACGGCTGAAAGAGATTAACCAGCCGGGGTTCAGCTACTGGTATGAGTGCACCTCGCGGCACTTCACGCTGGCGCTCACGCCGCTGACGGTGGCGGATAAGTTTAAAGAGGTGATGGCGCAAAAACCGGGAAGCTGGATCTTCACCTCGGCAACCCTGTCGGTGAATGACGATCTACATCACTTCACGGAACGTCTTGGCATTGAGGAGGCGGAATCGCTGCTCCTGCCCAGCCCGTTCGATTACGAAAAACAGGCGCTGCTCTGCGTTCCTCGTAATCTGCCGCTGCCGAACCAGCCGGGTGCGGCGCGTCATCTGGCAGCGATGTTAAAACCGATGATCGAGGCCAACAACGGCCGCTGCTTTATGCTCTGCACCTCTCACGCCATGATGCGTGACCTCGCCGAGCAGTTCCGCGCTACTATGACCTTACCGGTGCTGCTGCAGGGCGAAACCAGCAAAGGCCAGCTGTTACAGCAGTTTGTCAGCGCCGGGAATGCCCTGCTGGTGGCAACCAGCAGCTTCTGGGAAGGGGTCGACGTGCGGGGCGATACGCTCTCGCTGGTGATCATTGATAAGCTGCCGTTTACCTCTCCGGACGATCCGCTGCTGAAGGCGCGCATGGAAGACTGCCGCCTGCGCGGGGGCGATCCGTTTGACGAGGTGCAGCTGCCGGACGCGGTGATTACCCTCAAGCAGGGGGTAGGGCGATTGATCCGCGACGTTACCGATCGCGGGGTGCTGGTCATTTGCGATAACCGGCTGGTGATGCGTCCTTATGGGGCAACCTTCCTCGCCAGCCTGCCGCCCGCGCCCCGGACGCGGGACATAAAACGCGCGGTGCGTTTCCTGGCAAACCCAACGGCGGAGTAATTTACCCCGGAGTGTGCTAAGATGCGCGCCATTTTGTGACTGACCCTTGCGAGAGCGCGACGACTGATGCGAATTCTGGCTATTGATACCGCGACAGAGGCTTGCTCTGTCGCTCTGTTGAACGACGGTGCTGTTTCTGCCCATTTCGAAGAGTGCCCACGGGAACACACCCAGCGCATTCTGCCCCTGGTAAAAGCCATTTTAACCCAGGGCAATACCTCCTTAACCGACCTCGACGCGCTGGCCTTTGGCCGTGGCCCTGGCAGCTTTACGGGCGTGCGCATCGGGATTGGGATTGCGCAGGGGCTGGCGCTGGGCGCTGAACTACCGATGATCGGCGTCTCTACCCTCGCCACCATGGCGCAGGGCGCATGGCGCATGACCGGGGCAACGCGCGTCCTGGCCGCAATAGATGCCCGCATGGGCGAAGTTTACTGGGCCGAATACACTCGCGACGAGCAGGGCGTGTGGCACGGTGAAGAGACGGAAGCCGTGCTTAAGCCGGAAGCGGTCACTGAACGACTGCAACAGCTCTCCGGTGAGTGGGCGACCGTCGGCACCGGCTGGCCTGCGTGGCCGGAGATGGCGAGCGGCACCGGCGTGACGCTGGTGGACGGCAACATGCTGCTGCCGGCTGCGGAAGATATGCTTCCGATTACCTGCCAGCTGCTCGCAGCAGGAAAAACCGTTGCCGTTGAACACGCGGAGCCGGTTTATTTGCGAAACACCGTTGCGTGGAAGAAACTTCCGGGCCGCGAGTGAATCTCAGTAACAGGAACTGAGAAAAAGGAGTCGCATCATGGCGGTTCAGACTAAAGTAGTACGCCTTATTATGGCAGGCGCGGTTGCCATAGCACTGAGCGGATGCGTTTCCGTTCCTGATGCGATTAAGGGCAGCAGCCCGACGCCACAGGAGGATCTGGTTCGGGTGATGAATGCGCCTGAGCTGTACGTTGGCCAGGAAGCGCGCTTTGGCGGTAAGGTCATCGACGTACAAAACCAGCAGGGGAAAACCCGTCTGGAGATCGCGACCGTTCCGCTGGACAGCGGCGCACGGCCGGTACTGGGTGAGGCCTCCCGCGGGCGTATCTATGCGGACATCAGTGGTTTCCTCGATCCGGTCGATTTTCGCGGACAGCTGGTGACCGTCGTCGGGCCGATTACCGGCGCCGTGCAGGGCAAAATCGGCAGCACGCCGTATAAATTTATGACCATGCAGGTCAACGGGTATAAACGCTGGCGGCTGGCACAGCAGGTGATCATGCCGCCTCAGCCGATGGATCCGTGGATGTGGGGTCCACATCCTTATCGTTACGGCTACCCGGGCTGGGGTTGGTACAACCCGGGTCCTGCACAGGTTCAGACGATCGTTACTGAGTAACTTACTGTTATTGTTAGAAAAGAGACAGCGGCTCAGCCGCTGTCTCTGTTTTTTTACGGATAAAACGAAAAAAAAGAGTGACGCGCTTCGCAACCTTAAATCTGAACAATTAATAAACTGGTACGCTGAGTTAATATAATGTTAACAAACTGTTTATTATCGTCATTGTGTCCAACTTCGCCCATACCCTGGAAAAAGTGGTCGACAAAACTCAGGTTAAACACGTCATCCTGACGCGCATGGGCGATCAGCTCTCCACCGCCAAAGGCACGCTGGTTAACTTTGTCGTCAAATACGTCAAACGTCTGGTGCCAAAATACCACCTGCCGGACGCCATCTCCTTCCGCCGCGCGCTGCATGCGGGCTACCGTATGCAGTATGTGAAACCCGAAGTGGTCGCGGAAGATCTTGCGTTTCTGCAATACACAGGCGGGACCACCGGCGTGGCCAAAGGGGCCATGCTTACCCACCGCAATATGCTGGCAAACCTTGAACAGGTGAACGCCACCTACGGGCCGCTGCTGCATCCGGGCAAAGAGGTGGTGATCACCGCGCTTCCGCTGTATCACATCTTTGCGTTGACCATGAACTGCCTGCTGTTTATTGAACTGGGTGGTCAGAACATCCTCATCACCAACCCGCGCGATATCCCGGGCCTGGTGAAAGAGCTGGCGAAATACCCGTTCACCGCTATGACAGGGGTAAACACCCTGTTTAACGCGCTGCTTAATAACAAAGAGTTCCAGCAGCTGGATTTCTCCACGCTGCATCTCTCTGCGGGCGGCGGCATGCCGGTTCAGCAGGCGGTCGCCGAGCGCTGGGTGAAGCTCACCGGCCAGTATTTGCTGGAGGGCTATGGCCTGACGGAATGTGCTCCGCTGGTCAGCGTTAACCCGCATGATATCGACTATCACAGTGGAAGCATTGGTCTGCCGGTTCCTTCCACAGAGGCCAAACTGGTCGATGATAACGATAACGAAGTTGCGCCGGGCGAGCCGGGCGAGCTGTGCGTCAAAGGTCCGCAGGTGATGCTGGGCTACTGGCAGCGCCCCGACGCGACCGACGAAATCATTAAAGACGGCTGGCTGCACACCGGTGATATCGCGGTGATGGATGACGAGGGCTTCCTGCGCATCGTCGATCGCAAGAAAGACATGATCCTGGTCTCCGGCTTCAACGTCTATCCGAATGAGATCGAAGACGTGGTTATGCAGCACAGCGGCGTGCTCGAAGTGGCGGCAGTCGGCGTCCCTTCTGGCAGCAGCGGCGAAGCGGTCAAGATATTTGTGGTCAAGAAAGACGCTTCACTCACGGAGGAGGAGCTGGTAACGTTCTGCCGTCGTCAGCTGACGGGCTACAAGGTGCCGAAGCTGGTTGAATTCCGCGATGAGCTGCCGAAATCCAACGTCGGAAAGATATTACGACGAGAATTACGTGACGAAGCCCGTGGCAAAGTAGACAATAAGGCCTGAGCTTCACGTTAATCGCCCAGACGCCGGTTAAGCCGGCGTTTTTTATGGGCGCAAACAAAAGAGAATCCGATTTGAATTACCAGATGATCACGACCAACGACGAGCTGGCTTCGCTGTGCGAAGTGACGCGCGACTTTCCTGCCATTGCTCTGGATACCGAGTTTGTCCGTACCCGGACCTATTATCCGCAGCTGGGTTTGATTCAGATGTACGACGGTAAACACGTCTCCCTGATCGACCCTCTCGGCATTACCGACTGGACGCCGATGCGTGACCTGCTGCTCGATACCGCCGTGACGAAATACCTGCACGCAGGCAGTGAAGATCTGGAAGTCTTTCTGAACACTTTTGGCATCATGCCCCAGCCGCTGATTGACACGCAGATCCTCGCGGCATTCAGCAATCGTCCGCTCTCATGGGGGTTTGCTGCCATGGTAGAGGAGTATACGGGCCTGACGCTGGATAAAAGCGAATCCCGTACCGACTGGCTGGCGCGTCCGCTAACCGAGCGTCAGCTGGAGTATGCGGCGGCAGACGTGTTTTACCTGCTGCCGATTGCCGGACAGCTGATGAAAGAGGCTGAAGCTTCCGGATGGCTGTCTGCGGCGCTCGACGAGTGTCGTATGACCCAGCAGCGCCGCCAGGAAGTGGTCGACCCGAAAGAGGCCTGGCGCGATATCAGCAACGCCTGGCAGCTGCGTACGCGTCAGCTGGCATGCCTGCAGCTGCTGGCAGACTGGCGCTTGCGTAAAGCGCGCGAGCGCGATCTGGCCGTTAACTTTGTGGTTCGCGAAGAACATCTCTGGGCGGTCGCGCGCTATATGCCGGGCAGCATGGGCGAGCTGGACAGCATTGGGCTTTCGGGCAGCGAGATCCGCTTCCACGGTAAAACCCTGCTGGCGCTGGTCGCAAAAGCGCAGGAGCTGCCGGAAGATGCGCTGCCGGAACCGCTGCTGAACCTGATGGATATGCCGGGCTATCGCAAAGCGTTTAAGGATATCAAAGCGCTGGTGCAGGACGTTGCAGCGGAACGCAAGCTGGGCGCTGAACTGCTCGCCTCACGTCGTCAGATTAACCAGCTGCTGAACTGGCACTGGAAGCTGAAGCCGCAGAGTGGCGTGCCGGAAATGATGGCGGGATGGCGCGGGAAATTGATGGCCGATCGCCTGAATACGCTGCTGGAAGGTTATCCGCGATAAAAAAATATGCCGGGCGATATACCCGGCATATTCCCCCGGTGGCGCTGCGCTTACCGGGGCTACGAAATCACAAATCTACGGACGCGACTCTTCCGCTTCCGGGAGCGTAACGTTCAGCTCCAGAATCGAAATATCCCCGTCTTTTTGTTCCAGCTGCACCGTGACCATCTCCGGGTCAATCTGCACATACTTGCAGATTACTTCCAGGATGTCCTTGCGCAGCTGCGGCAGGTAGTGAGGCTCGGCGTCGCTACGACGACGCTCCGCAACGATAATTTGCAGACGTTCTTTTGCGATGTTGGCGGTGTTCTTTTTCCGCGAGAGAAAAAAGTCCAGTAATGCCATAACTTATCCTCCGAACAGGCGTTTGAGGAAACCTTTCTTCTCTTCTTCAATGAAGCGGAAAGGACGTTCTTCTCCCAGCAGACGGTCAACGGTATCGGCGTAAGCTTTACCTGCATCTGCCAATGTATCAAGGATCACTGGCTCGCCCTGGTTAGACGCGCGTAACACGGACTGATCTTCCGGGATAACGCCCACCAGCTTAATGCGCAGGATCTCCAGCACGTCTTCCATGCTCAGCATGTCACCTTTGTTCACGCGGCCTGGATTGTAGCGGGTGAGCAGCAGGTGTTCTTTAATCGGGTCTTCGCCATTTTCCGCACGACGGGATTTAGAGGCGAGGATCCCCAGAATGCGGTCTGAGTCACGCACGGATGAAACTTCAGGGTTGGTGGTGATGATCGCTTCATCAGCGAAGTACAGCGCCATCAGGGCACCGGTTTCGATGCCGGCAGGGGAGTCGCAGACAATGAAGTCGAACTCCATTTTTTTCAGCTCATCAAGCACCTTTTCCACCCCTTCACGAGTCAGGGCGTCTTTGTCACGCGTCTGAGAAGCCGGAAGAATGTAGAGGTTCTCGGTGCGCTTGTCTTTAATCATCGCCTGGTTCAGCGTGGCATCGCCCTGAATGACGTTCACGAAGTCATACACGACGCGACGCTCACATCCCATGATGAGGTCGAGGTTACGCAGACCGATATCGAAGTCGATAACGATGGTTTTCTTTCCCTTCTGGGCCAAACCAGTAGCGATGGCCGCGCTGGAGGTGGTCTTGCCAACGCCTCCTTTACCCGAAGTAACAACAATAATGCGTGCCATAGAAATTCCTTGTTAAAAAGGGATCAATTCAACGGTTGAACGGTCAACGCGTCGTCTGCCAGAAGCAGGCGGGCCGCTTTGCCATAAAATTCGGCTGGGATCTTGTCGCTCAGCCAATATTCACCTGCGATGGACACCAGTTCCGCCGTCAGGTGAGTACAAAATATTTGCGCATCTCGATCGCCACTTGCACCTGCGAGCGCACGTCCACGCATCATACCGTATACGTGAATATTGCCATCTGCAATCAGCTCAGCGCCAGCACTGACGTGGCTTGTAACAATCAGATCACAGTTTGGTGCATAAATACGCTGACCGGAACGAACCGGCACATCAATCATTCGCGTTTTTGTGACGGTAGTAACGTTTTGCACCACAGGAGGGGGCGTTTGCACGGCAACGGGGGCCGCACGCGAGGCTTTTTCTTTGCCCTCATTCAGAAGAGGCAGCCCCGCACGCTCAATTTCCGCTTTCAGCTCAGTATCTTTGCAGCCGCTGATGCCCACGATACGCAGTCCGGTCGAGGAGACGGCCTGCTGGAGAAGTTTCCAGTTAACCGGAGCCTCAAGACCGCTGACGTTGATAACAACAGGGGCGTGCTTCAGAAAGGCGGGAGCCTGGGCGATTTTGTCTTCTAACGCCTGACGAATAACCTCGGGTTTTGCATCATGCAAATGTACCACTGATAAGGTGAAGCTACTGCCTTTAAGCTCGATGGGCGTGTTTGACATCCTGGCCTTACTCAATTTGCTATTAACCGCAACCACTCGCTGCGATATTCCGAAGAGTATCAGGCATGTTATAGTCAGGAGTATATTGAGGCAAGCAACCACCCATTAATTCAGAGTAAAAACATGTTTTGTGTGATCTACAGAAGTACAAGCCGTGACCAGACCTATCTTTATGTCGAAAAGAAAGACGATTTTTCACGCGTGCCTGACGAATTAATGAAGAACTTTGGCCGACCACAGCTGGCGATGCTGCTGCCGCTTGATGGTCGTAAGAAACTGATTAATGCCGATCTGGATAAAGTGAAAACGGCCTTAGCCGAGCAAGGCTATTATTTACAGCTTCCACCGCCACCCGAGAATTTATTAAAACAGCATCTTGAGGCGAACGGTAAAAAATAGTCTCAACTGTTTTTGGGCACAACACATCAACCGTTTAGGGGTCGACCATGTATCAACATCATAACTGGCAAGGTGCATTACTGGATTATCCCGTCAGCAAAGTGGTTTGCGTGGGCAGCAACTATGCAAAACATATTCAGGAGATGGGCAGCGCGACGCCAGAAGAGCCGGTCCTGTTCATTAAGCCTGAAACGGCGCTTTGCGATATCCGCCAGCCGCTGGCGCTGCCGCAGGGGCTGGGCTCGGTGCATCACGAAGTTGAGCTCGCCGTGCTGATCGGCGCGACGCTGCGCCAGGCCTCAGAAGAGCATGTTCAGAAAGCGATTGCCGGTTACGGCGTGGCGCTGGATCTCACGCTGCGTGACGTGCAGGGCAAAATGAAGAAAGCAGGGCAGCCGTGGGAAAAGGCCAAAGGGTTTGATAACTCCTGCCCCATCTCGGCGTTTGTTCCGGTGAGCGAATTTACCGGCGATCCGCAGGACACCCCGCTTAGCCTGAAGATTAACGGCGAGATCCGCCAGCAGGGCACCACCGCGGACATGATCCACAAGATTGTGCCGCTGATCGCCTACATGAGCCGCTTCTTTACCCTGAAACCGGGCGATGTGATCCTGACTGGAACCCCAGAAGGTGTTGGACCGCTGCTCAGCGGTGACGAGCTAGAGGTCGGTTTTAACGGCCTGTCGCTGAAAACCCGCGTGCTGTAACCCCATCTTGCCGCCTGAAGAGGGCGGCAAAACTTGCAACAACGTGCCAGACTCGTTATAAGGTGCGCTTCCTTTTGACGTGTGGACATCCTGATGAACGACATCCCTTTCTGGCAAAGCAAAACTCTCGACGACATGACCGATGCGGAATGGGAATCATTGTGCGACGGCTGCGGGCAGTGCTGCCTGCACAAGCTGATGGATGAAGATACGGATGAAATCTACTTCACCAACGTTGCCTGCAAGCAGTTAAACATTAAAACCTGCCAGTGCCGCAACTATGAGCGCCGGTTTGAATTTGAGCCTGACTGCATCAAGTTAACCCGGGATAATCTGCCAACGTTTGAATGGCTGCCGCATACCTGCGCGTATCGCCTGCTGGCGGAAGGGAAAGGTCTGCCTGACTGGCATCCGCTGTTAACCGGTTCAAAAGCGGCGATGCACGGTGAACGCATTTCTGTGCGCCACATCGCGGTGAAAGAGTCCGAGGTGCGTGACTGGGAAGACCACATCATGAACCACCCGACCCGTTGAGATTAAAAAACCCGCCGAGGCGGGTTTTTTATTGTGTTTGTGCGGCCTGATGCCCTCACCCCAACCCTCTCCCACGGGAGAGGGCGCAAACACTAAAAACGACAACCGAGGTTGCCGTTTTGCTTTTACCTTCCGAACAGATCGCGTTTCTTCGGTTTGAACGGCTGAGCGATCAGCACCAGCAGCGCCACGACGAAGTAGGCGGCAAAAATACCCACCAGCCACTGCGGCATCTCCAGCGTCAGGAATTCCCACTGACGAACGGAGCAGTCACCGGATGCGACAAACACCTGCGGCAGCCATTTGTCCAGCGGCAGCCAGCTCGGGAAGCGGGCGGCAAAATCACAGGTCATAAACGGTGACGGATGCAGTTGCATCATGGTGTGCTGCCAGGAGAGTTCAATCCCTTTCCAGGCGCTGTAGATCCAGATGGCAATACCGGCATAGCGAAGCGGCGATTTTGGGGCAATCGCGCCGACCAGGCCCGCACCCATAATGCCGAACAGCGCGCAGCGTTCATAAATACAAAGCACGCAAGGTTTCAGTCCCATTACGTGCTGGAACCACAGCGCGACCATTTCCAGCGCAAAGGCGGTCAGGGCCATTAACAACCACGCTCCGCGACCGCGGGAGCACTGGTTTAAAAATCTCAACATAATCATTTCCCTGGAACATGCTTAGAAAGCGCAGTGTAAACGAATTCGTTTTTCGCGCCACCTGTACCTGACGAAATAAAACGTAATTGGATGTTTATCGTGCGAAAAGGCAAACGGGCAGCGAACTGCCCGAGATGCATAGTTTACTGCGCCGCAAGTATACCCGCTTGTATCAACCATTGCGTACAGGGAATGAGGGTAATTTTGACGCAAAGCAATCCCACGATCGTGAGCACCAGCGTGTAGGGCAGCGCCATCCACACCATCCTGCCATAAGAAAGTCGTATGAGCGGCGCGAGGGCGGAGGTCAGCAGGAACAGGAAGGCGGCCTGGCCATTTGGCGTCGCCACCGACGGCAGGTTGGTGCCGGTATTGATTGCCACCGCCAGCAGCTCAAACTGTCCGGCGCTGATAACGCCTTGCTCCATGGCCGCTTTGGCCTCGTTGATGTAGACCGTCCCGACGAAGACGTTATCTGAGATCGACGAGAGCAGGCCGTTAAACAGGTAAAACAGCGACAGCTGAGCATCCGGTGACGCCCGTAATACAAAGGCAATAATCGGCGCGAACAGGTGCTGATCGATAATCACGGCCACGACGGCAAAGAACACCGCCAGCAGGGCGGTAAACGGTAGGGCTTCGGTAAACGCCTTGCCGATGGCATGTTCGTCCGTCACGCCGGTAAAGGTGGTGGCGAGAATAATGACCGACAGGCCAATCAGCCCCACTTCGGCAAGATGGAGCGCCAGCGCCGCGATAAGCCAGACGCCGATGATCCCCTGCGCAATCAGCCGTAGCGTCTCCTGGCGCGTCCGCTGGCTGCGGCTCTGCAGATCGAATTTATGCAGCTCCTGACGAACCGGCTCCGGGAGCTGCGCCCCGTAGCCAAAGAGGCGAAACTTCTCCACCAGCAGACAGGTCGCCAGACCGCAGATCAGCACCGGTACGCTCACCGGCGCCATTCTCAGGAAGAACTCACCGAAGTGCCAGCCCGCCGCTTTGGCAATGATCAGGTTTTGCGGCTCGCCCACCATGGTCATCACGCCGCCCAGCGCGGTACCGACGCCAGCATGCATCATCAGGCTGCGCAGGAAGGCGCGAAACTGCTCCAGTACGTCACGATTATGCGCATCGACGTGGCTGTCATCCTGCAAATCTTCACCCGGGCGAGAGGAGGCCACGCGGTGATATATACCGTAAAACCCAACCGCAACGCTTATCACCACCGCGACGACCGTTAGCGCATCCAGGAACGCCGACAGGAAGGCGGCCGCAAGGCAAAACGCCAGCGAGAGGAACATTTTCGACGGAATGCTGAGCAGCAGGCGCGTGAAGATAAACAGCAGCAGCTGTTTCATGAAGTAGATGCCCGCCACCATAAACATCAGCAGCAGCAGCACTTCGAGATTTGACGCCAGCTCAGCTTTGACATGCTCGGCGCTGGTCATGCCGATGACGACCGCCTCAAACGCCAGCAAACCGCCCGGCAGCAGGGGATAACATTTCAGCGCCATGGCCAGGGTGAAGATAAACTCCGCCACCAGCAGCCACCCGGCAATGAACGGGTTTACGCTAAAGAGGAGGGGGTTAACGACCAGAAACACCAGAAGTATAAGTTTGTACCAGTCCGGAGACTGGCCTAAAAAGTTGCGCCACAGCGCGCGCCCAAAAGAAATTTCCACGACAGACGTCCATCCCCGTCAAGTAAGACAAAACATCAGTATACGCAAAAATCGCGGCCTGGAGGCGGATAAGGCTGCATTGTAAATTTCACAAAAATGAAACGGCGATCCCTCTTTTCTCTCTTTGCCGTGCTACCTGCCACTGGCTGCCTCTGGTATGATGAGTCCAATTTGCTAAAGCTGTGTAATGGAAATCTCACTATGGTCATTAAGGCGCAGAGCCCGGCGGGTTTCGCGGAAGAGTACATCATTGAAAGCATCTGGAATAATCGTTTCCCTGCGGGGTCCATTCTTCCGGCTGAACGCGAACTCTCTGAACTGATTGGCGTCACTCGCACCACGCTGCGTGAAGTGCTCCAGCGGCTGGCGCGCGATGGCTGGCTGACGATCCAGCACGGCAAGCCGACGAAAGTAAACAACTTCTGGGAAACGTCCGGGCTGAACATTCTTGAAACGCTGGCGCGTCTCGACCATGAAAGCGTGCCGCAGCTCATTGATAATCTGCTTTCCGTTCGCACCAACATCGCGACGATCTTTATTCGTACCGCCTTCCGTCAGCATCCGGAAGACGCCCTTGCGGTGCTGGCCAGCGCGAACGAGGTGGAAGATCACGCCGATTCCTTTGCCACCCTCGATTACAACGTGTTTCGCGGCCTGGCGTTTGCCTCCGGCAACCCGGTGTACGGTCTTATCCTCAACGGTATGAAGGGGCTTTACACCCGCATCGGCCGCCACTACTTTGCCAATCCTGAAGCGCGTAGCCTGGCGCTGGGCTTCTACCATAAGCTGAGCAAGCTCTGTACCGAAGGCCTGCACGATCAGGTTTATGAGACGGTGCGCCGCTACGGTCATGATTCCGGTGAAATCTGGCACCGTATGCAGAAAACGCTGCCGGGTGATTTAGCGATTCAGAGTCGCTAAAGAAAAAACCTCTCATATGAGAGGTTTTTTTTGCCCGGTGGCGCTTCGCTTACCGGGCCTACAAAACCCGTAGGCCGGGTAAGGCGCAGCCGCCACCCGGCAAAAAACACTACAGCGTATTCAACCGCGCCGGGCAGCGTTCCAGCAGCTCGACGCTCCCGTCTTCATTCTGCTGCTCCAGCTGCACGTCAAAGCCCCACAGGCGATGCACATGCTTCAGCACCTCTTTACGCCCTTTATCCAGCGGCGCTCGATTGTGCGGGATATAGCGCAGCGTCAGGGAGCGGTCACCGCGCAAATCGACGTTCCAGACCTGAATATTCGGTTCAAGGTTGCTCAGGTTGTACTGGGAAGAGAGGCGAGAGCGGATCTCACGGTATCCCTCTTCGTTATGGATCGCGGAAATCTCCAGATAGTTGTTGCGGTCGTCGTCCAGCACGGTGAAGAAGCGGAAGTCACGCATGATCTTCGGCGACATAAACTGGCTGATGAAGCTCTCATCCTTAAAGTCGCGCATCGCAAAGTGCAGCGTTTCCAGCCAGTCAGAGCCGGCGATATCCGGGAACCAGTACTTGTCTTCTTCCGTCGGCGACTGGCAGATACGCTTAATATCCTGGAACATGGCAAAGCCAAGCGCATACGGGTTTATTCCGCTGTACCACGGGCTGTTGTAGGGCGGCTGGAACACCACGTTGGTATGGCTGTGGAGGAATTCCATCATGAACCGCTCGGTAACTTTCCCCTCGTCGTACAGATGGTTAAGAATGGTGTAGTGCCAGAAGGTCGCCCAGCCTTCGTTCATCACCTGCGTCTGCTTTTGCGGGTAGAAATACTGGCTCACCTTGCGCACGATGCGCAGGATCTCACGCTGCCACGGCTCCAGCAGCGGGGCGTTCTTCTCCATAAAATAGAGCAGGTTTTCCTGCGGCTCGGACGGGTAACGACGCGCTTCGGCGATCGTTTTTTCCTCCTCACGCTTCGGCAGGGTACGCCACAGCATGTTCACCTGGCTTTGCAGGTACTCTTCGCGGCTTTTCTGCCGGGCCTTCTCCTCCTGCAAAGAGATTTTCTGCGGACGCTTGTAGCGGTCCACGCCGTAGTTCATCAGCGCGTGGCAGGAGTCGAGCAGTTTTTCCACTTCGTCCACGCCGTAGCGTTCTTCGCAGTCGGTAATGTATTTACGGGCGAAGATCAGGTAATCCACGATGGAGCTGGCATCCGTCCAGCTGCGGAACAGATAGTTATTCTTGAAAAATGAGTTGTGCCCGTAGCAGGCGTGCGCCATCACCAGCGCCTGCATGGTAATGGTGTTCTCTTCCATTAAATAGGCGATGCACGGATTGGAATTAATGACGATCTCATACGCCAGCCCCTGCTGGCCGTGCTTGTACAGCCGCTCGGTTTCAATAAATTTTTTACCAAACGACCAGTGCGGATAGTTAATCGGCATCCCGACGCTGGAGTAGGCGTCCATCATCTGTTCGGACGTAATGACTTCAATCTGATGAGGATAGGTATCCAGACGATACAGCTTTGCGACCCGGTCGATTTCGGCGAGGTAAACATCCAGCAGCTCGAAGGTCCAGTCGGGTCCATCGCTCAGACGTGTGTTGTCCTTGTTCAGGGAATCAATAGTAGCCATTAGCGCGCCCTCGTTGTGGGTGCTCTCTCTGTCTGGAGAGCCTCCTTTCAAGCATAGATCAACGTGTTAAAAAGCGTGCTGGGGCAGAAATTTTTTCTTTGCGATTTCGCGTTTTTGATACGGCAAAAAAACGGTATGTCTCAGCATATTATGCTGGTTAAAAATAACGCGCAGCAGGAGATCCCAAATTAGCACTATCCCCTGATGCTGGGGGATGTGTGAGGTAAGTCACCATAAAAAAGTCGTATGTTGAATAATATTTTCAACTAGGTTATCAATCTGTAATTAGAAGATTGTTCTTTTGCACATAATGGAGTGGCTATGCGTGTTGTCATACTGGGAAGTGGTGTCGTTGGGGTAACCAGCGCCTGGTATTTAAGTCAGGCGGGACATGACGTAACCGTTATCGATCGTGAATCCGGTCCCGCGCTTGAAACCAGCGCGGCGAACGCCGGGCAAATCTCTCCGGGGTATGCGGCACCGTGGGCTGCGCCGGGCGTTCCGCTGAAAGCGATTAAATGGATGTTCCAGCGCCACGCGCCGCTGGCCATCAGCCTTGACGGCACGCAGTTCCAGCTGAAGTGGATGTGGCAGATGCTGCGCAACTGCGACACCCGCCACTACATGGAGAACAAAGGGCGCATGGTGCGCCTGGCGGAATACAGCCGCGACTGTCTGAAAGCGCTGCGCGCGTCGACGGGGATTGAGTACGAAGGCCGTCAGGGCGGGACGTTACAGCTGTTCCGCACCGAGCAACAGTACGAAAATGCCACCCGCGATATCGCCGTGCTGGAGGATGCCGGCGTACCGTACCAGCTCCTGGAAGCCAGCCAGCTTGGCCAGGTTGAACCGGCGCTGGCGGAAGTGGCGCATAAGCTGACGGGCGGCCTGCGCCTGCCGAATGACGAAACCGGTGACTGCCAGCTCTTTACGCAACGTCTGGCGCAAATGTGCGAGCAGGCGGGGGTGAAGTTCCGCTTCAACACCTCTGTCGACAAGCTGCTGTCGGAAGGGGAAAAGATTTACGGCGTGAAGTGCGGCGACGAGGTGATCAAAGCCGATGCCTACGTGATGGCGTTTGGTTCGTACTCCACCGCCATGCTGAAAGGCATTCTCGACATTCCGGTCTATCCGCTGAAGGGCTACTCGCTGACCATTCCGGTGAAAGAAGAGAGCGGCGCGCCGGTGTCGACCATTCTGGATGAAACCTACAAAATCGCCATTACCCGCTTCGATAACCGTATTCGCGTAGGCGGCATGGCGGAGATTGTCGGCTTCAACACCGAGCTGCTGCAGCCGCGTCGTGAAACGCTGGAGATGGTGGTGGGCGATCTCTTCCCGCGCGGAGGTTTTGTTGAACAGGCGACGTTCTGGACCGGCCTGCGTCCGATGACCCCGGACGGCACGCCGATCGTGGGCCGCACGCCGTATAAAAACCTGTGGACCAATACCGGACACGGCACGCTTGGCTGGACGATGGCCTGCGGATCGGGCCAGCTGCTGAGCGACCTGATTTCCGGGCGCACGCCGGCAATTCCGTTTGACGATTTAAGCGCCGCACGCTATCAATCGGGGTTTACGCCTTCGCGTCCACAGCATCTGCACGGCGCGCATAACTAAGGAGCTGTCATGTCCCGTCCTGTTCTGGCCCAGCTGAACCTGCAGGCCCTGAAGGATAATCTGCAAATTGTTCGTCGGGCGGCACCCGGTTCGCGCGTCTGGTCGGTGGTGAAAGCGAACGCCTACGGCCACGGTATCGACCGTATCTGGAGCGCGCTGAGCGCGACCGACGGCTTTGCGCTGCTGAATCTGGAAGAGGCCATTCTGCTGCGCGAGCGCGGCTGGAAAGGGCCCATACTGCTGCTGGAGGGCTTCTTCCACGCGGACGATCTGCCGCTGCTGGACAAGTATCGACTGACCACCAGCGTTCACAGCAACTGGCAGATTAAGGCGATTCAGGATGCGAAGCTCCATGCTCCGCTGGATATCTATCTCAAGGTGAACAGCGGCATGAACCGACTGGGCTTCCAGCCTGAGCGGGTGCATACGGTCTGGCAGCAGCTGCGCGGCATGAAGAACGTGGGCGAAATGACGCTGATGGCGCATTTTGCCGACGCGGAACAACCCGACGGAATTGCCGATGCCATGGTGCGCATTGAGCAGGCGGCAGAGGGGCTGGACTGCCCACGCTCGCTGTCGAACTCGGCGGCCACGCTGTGGCATCCCGAGGCGCACTACAACTGGGTGCGTCCGGGGATTGTTCTGTACGGTGCGTCTCCCTCAGGCCAGTGGCAGGATATCGCCAACAGCGGCCTGAAGCCGGTCATGACCCTGCGCAGTGAAATCATTGGCGTGCAGACGCTGAAGGCCGGTGACGCGGTGGGCTACGGCAGCCGCTACCGGGCAAAGGGCGAGCAGCGAATTGGCATCGTGGCGGGCGGCTATGCCGACGGCTACCCGCGCATCGCGCCGACCGGCACGCCGGTCTGGGTCGATGGGGTTCGTACGGGAACGGTGGGCACCGTATCAATGGATATGCTGGCCGTTGACCTGACGCCATGCCCGCAGGCGGGGATCGGTTCACCTGTGGAGCTGTGGGGTAACGAAATTAAGATTGATGACGTTGCTGCCGCGGCGGGCACGGTGGGGTACGAATTGATGTGCGCGCTGGCACCGAGAGTGCCGGTTGTGACGGTGTAACATATATTTATGTCGGGTGGCGCTAACGCTTACCCGACCTACAAAACCCTCGAACGTAGGCCGGGTAAGCGTTAGCGCCACCCGGCAAAAAACCGCTACTCCGTTTCCTCTTCCATCGGCCTGACGCCGACTTTTCTCACCGCGTTATCTTCTTTCTCCGCAACCGTCCAGATCATCCCTGCGAATTCTACCTGGTCGCCGACGACGGGGGCCGCCCCCAGCAGTTGTTGAATGATTTCCCCTAACGTTTGCTGCTTGTCGCGGTACTCCAGCCCTTCATCCAGGCCGTAAATCAGCGCCACATCGGCAAACTTGGCGCTGGCTTCCAGAATAAAATCGCCGAAGAAACGCTGATCTAGCGCCACCGGAGGGGACTGGCTGAACAGCTTGCCCAGCGCGGGCAGGTCGCGCTCGCGGCCAATGACGCAGAGAATATCCCCTTCGCGCAGGCGGGTGCTGCCGGTAGGATGCAGCAGGACATTATCGCGGAACAGGGCGGCAATGCGCGTTTCGGCCGGCATGTGCAAATCGCGCAGCGAGGCCCCCACGCACCATTTGTCGGCGCTCAGCTGATAGACGAACTGTTCCCACGGGTTCTCCGGGTGAATGTCGAGCCCCACGCGGGAGACCGGCCAGCCCACGGGAGGGACCACCACTTTGGCTTTTTTAGCCGCCCACCCGAGCGAGGTTCCCTGGAACAGCAGTGAAATCAGCACCACGAAGAACGCCACGTTAAAGAACAGCCGCGCGTTATCCAGACCGGCCATCATCGGGAACACCGCAAGGATAATCGGCACCGCGCCGCGCAGGCCCACCCAGCTGATAAACACACGCTCGCGCAGGTTGAAGCCGCGAAATGGCAGCAGGCCTGCAAATACCGACAGCGGACGGGCGAAGAAGATCATCCACGCGGACAGCAGCAGCGCCGGAACGGCGATCGGCAGCAGATCCGATGGCGTAACCAGCAGGCCCAGCACCAGGAACATGCCGATCTGCGCCAGCCAGGCCAGACCGTCAAAGTTCTGCAAAATGGCATGCCGGTTGCGAATAGGGCGGTTGCCCATCAGGAACCCGCAGAGGTAGACGGCGAGAATGCCGCTGCCGTCCAGCGCGGTGGTGACGGCAAAAATGAGGATACCGCCGCTCAGCGCCAGCAGGGGGTAAAGCCCCGCGGGCAGCGAGATGCGGTTGATCATCTGCTGTAACAGGTATCCCCCCGCGAGGCCGATAACAATCCCCAGCCCGAACTGCTGCAGGATATGCCAGACGAACATCCAGCTCAGGCCCGTCTCGTGCTGCTGGATCATCTCAATCAGGGTGATGGTGAGAAACACCGCCATCGGATCGTTACTGCCGGATTCAATCTCAAGCGTGGAGCCGACGCGTTCGTTAAGCCCTTTTCCGCCGAGCAGGGAAAATACCGCTGCCGCATCGGTTGAGCCCACGATGGCGCCAATCAGCAAACCTTCCATGATATTGAGATGGAAAAGCCACGCGGCCATCATTCCGGTGAGGCCAGAGGTAATCAACACGCCGACCGTGGCGAGCGACAACGCAGGCCCTAAGGCCACGCGGAAGGAGCTCGCCTGGGTGCGCATCCCGCCGTCCAGCAGGATCACCGCCAGCGCGAGGTTACTCACCATGTAGGCGAAGGGGTAGTTATCGAATGGGATACCGCCAATGCCATCAATGCCGGCGAGCATGCCGATGGCGAGGAAAATGACAAGAATAGGTATGCCGAGACGCGATGAAAATGAACTTAATAAAATACTGCTGGTTACAAGGACGGAACCCAAAATGAAAAGGCTGATTATCGCTGCGGCATCCAATGTTCTCTTACTCCCACCTCAATGTTAACGCTGTTACTAAAACCCTAACATATTAACAACGGCAACAGCGTTTTATTAAGGGGGTATAACGGCTTTTTTATGCCTTTATGACAGGATGGCCGCTGATGGTCAGCCGACTGCCGGAATCGTTGTGGATCAGGGAGGCGTGCGCCCCCAGCGCCAGGGTCACGGTTTGCTGCTCATGGCCGAAATCCAGACCGGTGATGACCGGAATATCCAGCCGCGAGCGAACGAAGTCGACCATGGTTTCAAGGGAGTAACCCGCGTCATAGTCATTCGGAGCAGAGCCGCTGAAGCTGCCCAGCACAATCGCGGACTGGCGTTCAAGAATACCGGCATGATAAAGCTGCAAGAGCATGCGCTCGACGCGGAACGGATGTTCGTTGATGTCTTCCAGCACCAGAATGCCGTCCTCGATTTGCGGCATCCACGGCGTGCCGATAAGCGAGACCAGCATCGCCAGGTTACCGCCCCAGAGCTGGCCTTCACACTCCCAGTGCGGTCCATTGCCTTGCCACTCCACGCTGTAGGTAGGGTTACGCAGCGCGCGCCAGAAGTGTTCCACGGTAAACGCATCCAGCTCCGGCGCGCCGAAGTTACCGGCCAGCATCGGACCGCTGAAGGTGATAACGTTATGCAGGGCCAGCAGCCCGAGCTGGATGACGGTGAAATCGCTGTGGCCGCAAATCAGCAGCGGATCGTGCTGCTGGCGCAGCGCCAGCCCCTGCCAGTCAATGCTCTCCAGCAGCCGGCTCGCACCGTACCCGCCGCGCACCGCAAGCACAATCCGGTTTTCGCCCGTCAGGTTCACCAGACTATTGATATCATTCAGCCTCTGCGCTTCAGTACCGGCAAAACGCTGCTGGCGGCGGGGGATAATCGTCTGATTTTCTACCTGATGACCCGACTCCAGCAAACGCTGAACGCCCCGCTGCGCCGCGTCCTGGTTAATGCAGTAGCCCGACGGCGCGATGAGATGAAACTGAGACATGGCAATTCCTTGCTGAATGAGAAACTAATTGTCTATATCATGCCGCTTATACGCCGCCTGCTTCAAGAGGCGGCGCACCGCGATGACCGGCTATAAGGATAGATGACGTGAAATTGAGATGGTTTGCTTTTTTGATTGTGTTGCTTGCTGGCTGTAGTTCAAAACATGATTATCAAAACCCACCCTGGAACCCGGAAGTGCCGGTGAAACGGGCCATGCAGTGGATGCCGATCAGTGAACAAGCCGGGAAGGCCTGGGGCGTCAGCCCGCGTCTCATCACGGCGATCATTGCGGTGGAGTCCGGCGGAAATCCTGCGCTTGTCAGCAAATCCAACGCGGTGGGCCTGATGCAGCTTAAAGCGTCAACGGCGGGGAAAGAGGTTTACCGCTATATGGGCTGGAGCGGCCAGCCGTCGACCAGCGAGCTGAAAAACCCGGAACGCAACATATCAATGGGCACGGCCTACCTGAGCATAATGGAGCATGGCGTGCTGAAGGGCATTAAGGATCCGGAGGTGATGCAATACGCGCTGGTGGTGTCTTACGTTAACGGTGCCGGCGCGTTGCTCAGAACCTTCTCCTCTGACCGCAAAGAGGCGATAGAAGAGATTAACGGCATGGACAAAGACGAATTCTTTGAACATGTGGCGAAAAATCACCCGGCACCACAGGCGCCTCGTTATATCTGGAAAGTACAGAAAGCGATGGATGCCATGTAATGCCGCAGACGGGCGGCGGTCACGCTGCCCGATTTTCCTTACAGAACTTTATTTGCGCGTTCCCGCGCCTCCCGCTCGAGAGAATAGATGATGCGCTGAAGCTCGCGCTCTGCGCCGGGCCCGACGTTCAGGAAACGGAAGCTCAGACGCGGCGTGGTGATGGTTTCATTTTTGCTGTCCACGACGGTACGGTCGCTGATGGCAATCAGCTGTGCATCGAAATAAAAGCGACCCCAGCCCCCCATATCCAGCTCAATTTGCGAAAACCGCATGCCCTCTACCAGGCCGTCGGGTTTCGGCGTATCCATCAGTGCGCCCATGCCGCCCAGCGACAGGTCGAAGAGGCGGAAGCGGATCTCTTTTTTGTCCGGCATTTTGGCCTTACAAAAATAGGCGGGATGGAGCGGGGCGCTGATGCGGAAATATTCACGACGCTGGACAAACCAGAGGTTGGTGGGAAGCGGGGTAGCAAAAGCAGGGAGTCCCTGGTATTCGCTCATTTCCAGCCGCGTCAGGACAAACTCCACTTTGGCACCCTGCGTTTCGGCCATTACCGCGACATTTTCCGCTTTCAGCGCCGCGCGGTTTTCATACTCCTGACTGCCTAAATCAATCACCAGCCGCTCCTGCGAGGCGTCAAGGATCTTGCTGATGAACTGATTATTCGACCAGCTGATGCGCAGCGGCACTTCACCTTTTTGCAGGTCGCGTAATACCCCTAATACAGCCAGCGGATTTTGCTTGAGGAACTGCTCACTGTAATGACTCACGCCGGATGGCTCCTTGATTGATGACAGACTGTCTTAGCGTTATCGGCAATCTGCAATGAAACTTAATACAAACCGGTGAGTTTTTTTTGCCTGTTTAAGCAAAGATAAGTCGGTGAGATGAAAATGGTTTTCCGGCGATGACCTATACTTAAGTTAGCTGTGCAGAAGGTTTTCTGCGCACGCGTTAAACCTGCAAGAGGGCATCGCTATGGGTATCATCGCCTGGATTATCTTTGGTCTTATTGCTGGCGCTATCGCTAAACTGATCATGCCGGGAAACGATGGCGGCGGCTTTATTTTGACCTGTGTACTCGGGGTCGTTGGTGCGGTTGTGGGCGGCTGGCTGGCGACGATGTTTGGTTTTGGAGGCAACATAAGTGGTTTCGACCTGCACAGTTTTCTGGTCGCTGTCGTGGGTGCCATTGTGGTGCTGGGCATATTCAGGTTACTGCGACGAGCATAAATTGACGTAAACGGCTCTCTGCGGAGGGCCGTTTTTTTGCCTGAGTATTGATTTGTTAATCTAAATGATAATAATTGTCGTTCCGTATTGCATCTAACAACAAGACGACATTATGAATACCTCACGCTTTACGCTTTGCGCCCTGGCAGGCGCCGTTACGCTGGCATTGCAGGTCCCGGCGTTCGCCGAAGAATCCACCATCGTCGTCACGGGCTCAGAGCAGGGCAGCGCGCTGCCGGCCTGGACGAACAGCGCTACGAAATCGGCCGTTGCCGAAAGTAAAACGCCGCAGGTCATCACGACCCTCTCTGCGCCGGAAATTGAAAAGCGTCACGCGAATTCGGTGAATGAAATCCTGCGCTATGCCCCGGGCGTCTCAACCGAGGTGCGGGGCAATACCTCCTACATGAGCGAATATAAAATTCGTGGATTTACCGTCGACCAGGAGTTCTACAACGGGCTGCAGCTGCCTTATAACGTCACCGGCAATACCAAAGCGCGCATCGATCCGCTGCTGATTGACAGTGTGGATATCCTGAAAGGCCCCTCATCGGTCCTTTACGGCGGCGGCTCGCCGGGCGGGCTGGTGAATATTCAAAGTAAAAAACCGCAGCGGGAAGCCCGAACCGAGATCGGCGTTAACACCGGAAACCGTAATCTGAAAGAGGGCTATCTCGATTCAACCGGGCAGATTGCCGACAGCGACTGGAACTACCGTCTGCTGGGCAAAGCCACGGAAAACGACGATCAGCCGCACACCACCCGGTATGAAAACTACCTGGTTGCGCCGTCCGTCACCTGGCAACCGGACAGCAAAACCCGCCTCACCCTGGACGCGCTGGCGCAAAACACCCCGAGCCTGACGCCGTCTAACCCGCTGCCGCTCGCCTACCTGCGCTCAAAATACGCGGGCAAGCGCGATTACGCCGGAGACGAATGGAGCGGGTTTAAGCAGCGTCAGTGGATGCTGGGCTACAGCTTTGAACATGAATTTGACAGCGGCTGGGGTTTTAACCAGAAGGCGCGCTATTTCGACGTCGATACCCACCAGCGCAGCGTCTACGCGACAGGGACGGGAAGCGAGGTGTATCAGCTCAACCGCTTTGCTTACACCACCGATGAAGACCTTAAGAGCTTCAACATCGACAACCAGGTGACCAAAACCGTTGCGCTGGGCGACTGGAAGCACCATCTGCTGGCCGGGTTTGACTATCAGAAGCTGAACTCCCATTTCCACTATCGCTACGCGTCGGCCACGCCGGGTATCGATATGCGTCATCCTGACTATTCGCAGATCGACGATAGCGCTCTTGGGCTGTATACCGCCCAGAAAAACCGCCTCAGCTATCAGCAGAACGGCTATTACTTACAGGATCAGGTAGAGTTTGGCGGCCTCAACCTGCTGGGCAGCCTGCGCTACGACGATTACCGCTCCGTCACCACCAACTACCTGCAAAACGGTGATAAAGCCTGGGTGTCGCAGGATCGCGTCACTAAACGCCTGGGTGCGCTTTACGCCTTCGATAACGGGATTTCACCATTTATCAGCTATTCAGAAGGTTTTGCGCCGGTGTCACCGCAGGGAACGCTCGTGGCGAAAGACGTCAAGCCGACCACCAGCAAGCAGGTGGAGGGCGGGGTGAAATATCTTCTGGCCGACTACGCCACCACCTTTACCGCCTCGGTGTTTAACATTCGTCAGAAAAATGTTGTCACCTCCGACCCGGGCTTCCTGAACTATCGTCAGACCGGGGAAGTGGAATCCAAAGGGGCAGAGCTGTCCGCCATCAGCCGTCCGACGGACAACCTGACGCTAATTGCCAACTATGCGTACACCCACGCGATCAACCGGGAAGATGACAAGTACAAAGGAAAACGTCCAACGCAGGTGCCGGAGAATGCCTTCAACCTCTGGGGGGATTACACCTTTGACAACACGCCGCTGAAAGGACTGATGCTGGGAGCGGGCGCACGCTACACCGGGCCGATGGAAATCTCTCCGGCAAACGATGCAGGAAAACTGGGCGGCACTACGCAGTACGATCTGGCGGCTTCCTACCGGATGGGCGAAATCCTGCCCTCGCTGGCGGGGCTAACGCTTAAGGCCAGCGCGCAGAACATCACCAATAAAGAGACGCTGACCTGCTACGACGCGACCAACTGCTGGATTGGGCGTGACAGGACGTATCAGCTAGGGGCGAGTTACAGTTTCTAAGTAACTCCCTGTGAGTTCAAAATGTAGGCCGGGTAAGGCGTAGCCGCCACCCGGCAATACACCCTTACTGCGCCGCAGCTTTCACCGGCGCAGCCTCATCATTCGCCGCAGGCTGATTCTCCGGCACGCTGTCGCACGGTTTTTCTTTCGGGCAGACCCGATCCAGCATTTTCAGCGTCACGCCGTTGCTCCAGCCGAAGCCATCCTGCAGCGGATATTCCCCGCCGCCGCCGCCCGTACCGGTTGTCGACACATCATATTTCTCGACCAGTTTCTTTTCCCGATCGTAAGTATGCTGAACGTTCTTCAGGAAGCGCCAGGTCACGTCCATCGAGACCTTCTCCTGGCCGTAGTTCTGCAGCCCTTCCGCGGCCACCCATTGCAGCGGGGCCCAGCCGTTTGGCGCATCCCACTGCTGGCCGCTGTTGACGGTGGTGGTCGCAATACCGCCCGGTTTCAACAGGCGCGATGAGGTTGCCGCGGCGACTTTATCGGCCCGCTCCTGCGCCGCCGCCTTCACGTAAAGCGGGAACAGGGCTGCCGCCGTGAGCTGATTGCGAACCTTCTTGCTCTTCAGATCGTAATCCGCGTACCAGCCCTCTTTATCATTCCACAGGTGGCTCTCGATGGCTTTCTGACGCGCCGTTGCCAGCGCCTCGTATTTGCTTGCGCTGGCGGCGTCGCCACTCTCCTGGCCTGCCCGCGCCAGCAGTTTTTCCATCTTGAACATCAGGGCGTTCAGATCCACGGGGACAATGCTGGTGGTCCGGATGGTGCCGAGCTTTTGCGGGTCGTCCATCCAGCGGGAGCTAAAATCCCAGCCCGAGGCCGCAGCGGAGCGCAGATCGCGGTAGATCTCGGTCGCAGGTCGGTTAGGGTTACTTTTGGCGGTATTCACATCGTCAAGCCAGGACTCCGGGCGCGGGGTATCGCGGTCGTCCCAGTAGCGGTTGAGGATAGCGCCGTCATCCAGCTTCACCACGCGCTTGTTATTCTGCCCCGGCTGAAGGGCATCGACGCCGTCCATCCAGTAGGCATACTCTTTCTCCATCTGCGGACGATACTTCTTCAGCGCATCGCTGTCGTGCGTTGCCAGCAGCTCCACCATCAGCGAGAAGAACGGCGGCTGGGATCGGCTCAGGTAATAGCTGCGGTTGCCGTTGGGAATGTGGCCGAAGGTGTCAATCTCATACGCAAAGTTATCCACCATGTCGCTGATTTTGTCCCAATGATCGCTCTCAGCCAGGCCCAGCATGGTGAAATAGCTGTCCCAGTAGTAGACCTCGCGGAAACGCCCGCCGGGCACAACGTAAGGTTTGGGTAACGGCAGCAGGGAATCCCATTTGTTGCTGGCTTTATCCGTGGTGCGCGTCAGTACGGGCCAGAGATCGTCGATGTGCTCACGTAAACTTTGTCCAGCAGGCGGAACATATTTTTCCCCTTCCGCAGGGAGCGTGAAGTTCATCTCGACAAAGTGGCGTAAGTCAAAGCTGGACTGCGTGTGCTGCATCCGATAGTCCGCCAGAATCATCAGCGGGTCGCTTTTGGGGACGGCATCAGCGAAGGTTTTCTGATCGGGAAACAGTTTGGCGCTTTGCACATCATTAAACAGGGGTCCCAGCAAAATATCGGGTGAGGCTGTCTGGGCTGCGGGGCTATCGTCGGCATAACCGAAAGTCGTTACGCCGAGCAGCGCGCCTCCTAACGCAAGGGGCAAGAACGCGGGGCGTAGTGTACGAGGTCTTATCATTAGTTCGTCTCCTGTCTTCACTAAACAGCGTGACCGCTGTTGTCAATCACCTGAAAACCTTAGACGAATATTGCTCGCTTCGCGTTAAAAATTGCTGGCCAGTCAAACCTCTTCCGGCGTCTGGCTGGCTTCCCGCAGCGTGCCGGGCGCATGCCCGATAATCCGCTTAAACGCCCGGCTAAATGCCGCCAGAGAGCCGTACCCCAGCCGCAGCGCGACGGTTTCAATCGGCTGATTTTCGTGGCGAATGTACTGGATGGCCAGCCGCATCCTCAGCTCGCTGAGATATTTTGCCGGGGTGGTTCCCGTTGCGGCCAGAAACCGTTCGGCGAACACGGAACGGGAGGTGCCCGCTTCTTTTGCCAGATCCGCCACGCTCCAGTTCAGGCCGGGCTGCTGGTGCATAGCGTAAATGGCCCGGCTCAGGCGCGGGTCGCGCAGAACCTGCACCCAGCCGGTGGCTTTACCACAGCCGCCTTCAACCCAGCCGCGCACGATTAACGCCGCCACCACGTCGGCCAGGCGCGCGAGGATCCCGGCGTACCCGGCCTGACGCGCCACGGATTCCCGCTCCATCGCCACCAGCAGCGGGTGGATCTCCGGCCAGGTGGACATCAGCCGGCTGACCATCATCACTTCCGGCATCGCCTTAATTAGCGGCTGCATCCCGCCCAGCTCAAAATCCATGCACCCGCTAAAGATGATGGTGTTCTCGCTTTCCGGGCAGGGCTCGCAGGTTATGGCGCAGACCGAGCTGCATATAGGCTCGCTGGGAAAGTCGCTGACCGGGGTAATGGTGGCCCGCTCGTCGGAGAGCAGGGCATGGGAATTGCCGCCAGGAATAAACAGGGCATCGCCGCTGCTCAGCTGAAAGGCCGCACCGCTCTCCATTCGCAGCAGGGCGCTGCCGTGGCTCACGAAATGAAACTGCGCTTTGCCGGGGGCGTGGTGGAACGCGACGCCAAACGGCGAGCTGGCTTCAATCCGCCGGTATTTCACCCCTGACAGGCGCATGCCGCGTAAAAGTTCGCTGATCAGATCGGGTGACTGTACGGTCATGGCGCAACTCCGGACGAATAATCAATAAGTGGAGATTATATGTCATAGATCGTCCAGGGTGAACCTTCTATGCTTTTGCGACAGTTGTCACATTTTTATAACGGGAGAAAAACAGATGAATTCATGTGTCGCGGCGAGCGAGGCGGTAGCGCCTGCAAAACCCGCCTGGCGGGCCGTATATTCACTGGGGCTGGGGGTGTTTGGGTTGATTACGGCAGAATTTCTGCCCGCCAGTCTGTTAACGCCGATGGCCGCGAGCCTGGGCGTGAGTGAGGGAATGGCCGGGCAGGCCGTCACCGCCACCGCGCTGGTGGCGCTGGTGACCGGGCTGCTGATTACGCCAGCCACCAAAAGTATCGACCGCCGCTGGGTGCTGATGTTTTTCTCGGTCCTGCAAATTATCTCCAGCCTGCTGGTGGCCTTTGCGCCGACTCTGCACGTGTTGCTGATGGGACGTCTGCTGCTGGGGGTAGCCATCGGGGGATTCTGGGCGATGTCGACGGCGACGACGATGCGTCTGGTTCCGGCGGATAAAGTGCCTAAGGCGCTGGCAGTGATCTTCTCCAGCGTATCGATTGCCACGGTGGTCGCGGCGCCGCTCGGCAGCTATCTGGGCAGCCTGATCGGCTGGCGCAACGTCTTTGTGCTCTGCATCCTGCCGAGCATGCTGGCGCTGCTGTGGCAGCTTTGGGTACTGCCGTCCATGAAGCCGGAGAGCAGCGGCAGCCTGAGTACGCTGTTCCGCGTGCTGCGTCGTCCGGGGATGATCGGCGGCATGCTGGCGACCATCCTGATCTTCAGCGGCCATTTTGCCTTCTTTACCTACCTGCGTCCGTTCTTGGAAACGGTGGGTCAGGCGAGCGTTGAGACCATTTCGCTGATCCTGCTCGGCTTTGGGCTGGCCAACTTTGTCGGCACCTCCGTTGCCGGGCATCTGCTGGCACGCAATCTGCGCCTGACGCTGGCGCTGGTGCCGTTCGCAATGGGCGTTCTCGCGCTCACGATGGTGGCGTTTGGTCATCTGGCTATGCTGGACGGGTTGCTGGTTGCGCTGTGGGGCTTTGCATTTGGTCTGGTTCCGGTGGGCTGGTCAACCTGGCTTGCTACCACCGTTCCGGATGAAGCCGAAAGTGCAGGAGGGCTGCTGGTGGCCTCAATTCAGCTGGCAATCAGTGCCGGTGCTGCCGGAGGCGGGGCGGTATTTGACCTCAACGGCGCCAGCGGCGTATTCGCGGGAAGCGGTTTCCTGCTGGTGATGGCGATGGTGATTGTGTTTATGGGTGTGAAAGTAAAAGCAGAGTGAGTGCTTTCCCTCTCCTTTGGGAGAGGGACTTAACGGGCGTCCATTGTTCTATGCTACCGCTCTTTCATTCCAGGTGTCTTTAAACATGATATTCCCATCGCAATATTTCCATTCAATCGATTCATAGCGAAGTTCGACTTCTTCCATATGTGCACTTGCGATACCGAGCGGGTGCAATACTGGCGAGATCCTCGTTATCTTTACGTTTTCCAGAGTGATATTGAAGTATTCGCGCTCAATACCGGCGTCATCAATTTTATACATTTTGATTAATGCACATTTGAATGTTTTGCCTGTACATACAGCACGAAATAAATAGGGTGTGATGCGATCTATTTCTTTTTCAAAGGTAATGGGAACATGAAGGCGCGTTCCTGTCAGTTTTCCCGTGTTGGAACTGGTGGGGATCCAGACGGAGTGATTAAACGATTTGAGTTCGGTAGAGCCCAATCTTGTAGGCATTAAACACTCGCCTAATACGGGAGCATTATTTTCGTCAGTAAACCATATATGTGCTGGTGTAGACATTTATTCATCCTTTGTTTTGTAACGAAATGCAATGAAGTAAACAACTAATACAATAATCCCAACGACTCGCAGTGCAATTTTTTCGTTTTCTATAAAACTCACTACGACAGCGCCAAGAATGATGGCGAATATTCCAGTGCCATACCAAAAAAAATCATCCATAATGTCTTGTAAGAAACTTTTTAAAAATTGTATCAAAATTTTTTTTATTGATTGCCACATTATCGCATCATTCTATTCAGCGCATCAGCAATTTCGCTATCGGATGCAGTGTTTAAGTTAAAATACCCGGCTTTCATTATCACCGGTTCAATAAGGAAATACATCATTTCCAGCTTTTCAACATATAGCGCATGGTAAAATAACGGTTGAAATTTTTTAAGTGTATTTGCGCTGTCTGCCGCATGCTGAACTATAGCGTAAAGGTTTAATACGGTAATTACACCTCCTGTGCTCAAACCAACCTTTTTCATAAATGCACTTTTTACGGCCGCGTTCATGTTATTACCATAACAGATGTATGACGTGACGGCATAAATCAAACCATTCTTAGATACTTGCTTTACTGAATAGTTTGTTGTAAATGGTATTAATTTTTCGAGAATGTTTTTTCTTTGAATAATGGATTTGTTCTGAAGCATCGTTTCAATATAAATCCTTACCATTCTAAAAATTACATCTCTATGCTTAACAAGTTCGGCGACTCCTGCTAAGAACCTCAAATCTTCCGAACCCAATTTTGTACAGACATCCTGATAATTGTCTGTAAAGCAAGACGTATAATAAAGCAATCGCGTGGTAGCATCACCAAGATTGTTTAAATATTCTATGGCACCATCCTTTACCCCCGCGACGGCACGATCGAGCCTTACTGCGAGATCTTTATCGGATCCAATTCTTTCTATAATTTCCTTGCTGTAGTACATAATAAGTCCCTGTTGTTTACAGGGTTTATCATGGTCTACGTTATCGTCTAAATAAAGTGATCGCACTCGCAATTTTAAAAGTAAAATAAAGAATAACCACCAACCTATTATTTAAGTTAATCGGTGCTTTTTTATAATTGATACGATGAATTGGAAAGCGTGGAATAAACGTAAGGTTATCTTGAATTATATATTCTGCGAGGCGTGGGGAGGTATTACTGAATGATGACATAATGTGTAGGCCGGGTAAGCGCAAGCGCCACCCGGCATCAAGGTATGGCTTACAGCCCTTTCTTATCCATCAGCACCGCCAAATCCACCAGTCGGTTAGAGAAGCCCCACTCGTTGTCATACCACGCCAGGATCTTCACCATATTCCCGCCAATCACCAGCGTGGAAAGCCCGTCGATAATTGAGGAGCGTGGGTCGCCCTGGTAATCGCTGGAGACCAGCGGCTCATCGCTATAGCCCAGAATGCCTTTCAGGGGCCCGCTGGCGGCAGCATTGCGGAACGCGTTATTCACCTCGTCGGCGGTCACGTTCCGGCTCAGCGTTACCGTCAAATCCACAATCGACACCACCGGTACCGGCACGCGCAGGGAGTACCCGGTCAGTTTGCCATCAAGAGAGGGGATCACTTTCCCCAGCGCTTTCGCCGCGCCGCTGGAGTAAGGCACAATCGACAGCGCCGCCGCGCGTGCGCCGCGCAGATCTTTCTCCGGCTGGTCGTGCAGCGCCTGGCTGTTGGTGTAGGCATGAGTGGTATTCATCAGGCCATGCTCAATCCCGAACTGCTGATGTAGCACCTGAGCGGCCGGTGCAAGGCCGTTCGTGGTGCAGCTCCCGTTACTCACCACAGCGTGTCGGGCGGGATCGTACTGCTCATGATTCACCCCCATCACAATCGTCAGGTCGTCGTTCTTCCCGGGAGCGGAAATAATGACGCGCTTAGCGCCGCCGTGGGTAATATGCACCGCCGCTTTTTCCCGCTCGGTAAAGAAGCCGGTGGCCTCAATCACCACGTCAGCGCCGACATCACGCCATGGGATATTCGCCGGATCGCGTTCGCTAAATACGGCGATCCGCTGCCCGTCTACCTGCAGCGCGCCGTCTGCCGCTTCAACGGGCGCGGGCAGCTTGCCCAGAAGGGAATCATGCTTCAGCAGGTGGGCGAGGGTTTTACTGTCCGTCAGATCGTTAATGGCCACAATCTGCAGATCCGGGTTACCCAGCGCAGCGCGCAGGAAATTACGTCCGATACGGCCGAAACCGTTAATACCGACCTTAACCATGGTGTACTCCTTATCTCTGTTGTCTGGAGTCACTGTAGGCGTCGGGCCGGTTGGCGTAAATGACAAAAAAGGATCAGATTACGCCATCTTGCGGCAGTGGAATCGCTGGCGGTACTCGCCGGGCGTGAGGTGAAGCTGTTTCTCAAAAATGCGGCGCAAATTAATGCTGGTGCCAAACCCGCTTTGCTCGGCAACGCGCTCAAGGGGATCCTGTGTCTGCTCAAGCAGCTGACGGGCCGCGGCCAGACGCGCCTCGGTCACGTAGCGGGCCGGAGAGACGCCCGCGTCGCGGGTAAACACGCGGGTGAAATTACGCGGGCTCATCGCCGCTTTCTCGGCCAGATTTTCCACGCACAGGTCGGCGGTGAGGTTCTGCAGGATCCAGGCTTGCAGTTCGCTTATCGGGCCCGATGCGCCAGGCTGCTGCAGGCTGTAACGGCTGAACTGCAGCTGGCCGCCGGGACGGCGCAGATACATCACCATATCCTGCGCCACGTCGCGGGCGAGGGTAAATCCGTAGTCGTCTTCCACCAGCGCCAGGGTCAGATCGAACCCGGAGCTCACGCCGCCGGAGGTCCAGATGGGGCCATCCTGAATATACAGCGGACCGCCTTCGACGTGGATAGCCGGATACTGCGTTTGCATCGTCTCCAGCAGCCGCCAGTGGGTGGTCGCGCGCCGACCGTCCAGCAAGCCGGTCTGGGCCAGCAGCATCGCGCCGCCGCAGATAGAGGCGACCCGTCGGGCATGCGGCGCAGCGAGGTGCAGCCAGTCCACCACCGCCGTGCTCTCCAGCTCGTTCATGCCGCGTCCGGTAATGATAATGGTATCCAGCGGTTCACGCGGATCCAGCTCCGGCAGACGATAGTCCGCCAGCAGATTCAGGCCGGACTGGCCGTGGATCACCTGGTGAGGCTGCGTGGTGGCGATAATAATCCGGTAGCGGGGGTGCGAAAGCCCTTCCGGATGCAGCCGGTTGGCCTGCATCAGAATGTCGGCGATACCGGCGGCTTCAAACAGCATGCCGCCGTCGGGAACGATAATCAGGATCTTCTTCATGTCCTGAAAAGTACCTTTATCACAGAATAAGTCAAGCGACGCGTACGCCCCACGTTTCTGGCAAAGCAAAGCGATTTAAGTTCTTTGTTATTTCAGGCGTTATCCCCGATCGTCAGAGAATTATCTCTGGCGAAACGGCGTCTGAAGGAATGAGTCAACGAAGCTCCCTCTATTTACATCCGCAACAACGCGAACAAATCCGCCATCTTGCATCGGGTTTTTTATGGCGAAGCGAACTGCCCACGTGGCTGTTGATCGTCTCTATTTATGCGGGCTGGTTTGCCACGCTGACCTTCTGGCAAACGCTCGGCCTGCTGCCCGCCACGCTGCTGCTGATCGGGTTTACCGCCTGGTTCATGTCCCTGCAGCATGAGCTGATCCACGGACACCCCACGCGTTTTGCCTGGCTCAACCAGCTGTTTGGCACGCTCCCGCTGGCGGTCTGGTATCCGTATGGCCTGTACCGGGACTCCCATCTTGCCCATCATCGCCACCATAGCCTGACCCATCCGGTGGATGACCCGGAGTCGTACTATTTTACCGACGAGAGCTGGGCGCGCTTTTCGCCGTGGCAGAAACGCGCGATCCGCGCCCGGAACACCTTCGCCGGGCGGCTGATGCTGGCGCCGCTGCTGGATATCCTTCAGACGCTGGGCAGCGCCGCGGCGGCGTTTCGTCACCTTCAGCTGCGGGCAATGACGATGTGGCTGGTTCACGTTTTGCTGCTGGTGGCGCTCTTCGCCTGGATGACGCATACCGGTTTTTCACCCGTCTGGTTCGTGCTGGCGGTCAGCTATCCGGCGCTGGCGCTGACCAAGATCCGATCGTTTTTCGAACATCGCGCGGCGGACGATCCCCTGGCGCGCTCCGTTATTAACGAGGCCGGGTTATTCTGGCGTGTACTGTTTTTGAATCTCAACTACCATTCAGTCCATCACGATCTGCCGGGCGTTCCCTGGTACGGGCTGAAGGCGATCTACCAGCAAAACCGGGAGGCGTACCAGCAGCGAAACCACGGTTTTCTCGTCAGGGGCTATGGTGAATGGCTGCGCCAGTTCTGGGTCAGACCCGTCGACGTCACCGTTCACCCCGGAAAACAACAGGGAGAAGGGTATGAGTAACCTGCTGGCGTTTCCCATGTATGCCGTGGATCGCGCCGACACCCGCGCCCTCTGGCTGGCGGTAAAGGGGCTGCTGGCTGCGCGCGGTGTGTCCGTCGATCGCGACCCCGGCTGGCCGGAGTCCGATCTCCTGACCCACTGGCAACAGCCTGCGCTTATCCTCAGCCAGACCTGCGGTTATCCGCTGGTCACGCAGCTCCCGGACGTGCAGGTGGTCGGCTGTTTTCACTACGCGGCACCGGGCTGCGAAGGGATCCAGTACCGCAGCTTTCTGGCGGTGCGCGAGGAGGATAGGCACCTGACGCTGGCGGATTTTCGCGGACGTCGTGCGGTCTGTAATTCCCCGGACTCGCAGTCCGGCTACAATGCGCTGCGAAAAAAAGTGGCTCCCCTGACCGCTGACGGTCCGTTTTTCGCGCAAACGTCCTTTAGCGGCAGCCATCGCCAGTCGCTGATTGATGTGAAACGCGGGGCAGGGGATATCGCGGCCATCGACTGCGTAACCTGGGCACTGCTGCAGCGCCATGAGCCGGAACGGCTTGCGGGGCTGGCGATCATTGACCGTACCCCGCTGACGCCGGGACTGCCGCTGATCACCTCGCATAACACCTCACCTGAAACGCTTAACGCCATTCGCGATGCGCTCCACGCGCTGGTCAGTTCACCGGAACATCTGGAGATTTGCGACGCGGTGCTGATCGGCGGTTTTAGCGAGGTGACGCGCGAAGCCTACGCCTCATTGACCGCGTGATAAATCTCCTGCGCGTCGGTAAAGCAGCGCAGCGCCAGCGAGGAGATGGGCTTCTGCCTGCGCATAATCAGGCCGACGGGAGCCTCAATGTTCGCATCGGCGATGGGGACAATCCTGAAATTGCCGTTCAGTGCTTCCAGCCCGTTGTTCAGCGGCATGACGGCGCAGCACACGCCGCTCTGAACCGCCTGAATGATCTGGAACGTGGAGTCGCTCTCGAAAACGGACGTCGGTTCGATGCCGGCAGATTTAAAGCTGGCCTCCATATGCGCCCGGTAGTGCATCCCTTTGGTCAGGAACCCCAGCGGAAAATCCGTCAGATCGTGCCAGGTCAGCGTTGCCTGGCCGAGCTGGAAATGGCGGACGTCGTGCAGCAGGCCCATCTTCGTTTTTGGCAGCTGGATAACGTCAAACAGGCTGGTGTCGATGCTGTTGAGGTAGCAAATTCCCAGCTCAAGCTGGTTGCGGCTGACGCCGTCGGCAATCTGCGCTGAGGACATGGAATAGAGGCTATAGGTCAGCTCCGGGTATTTTTGCGTCAGATGACGAATAAAAATCATCGGATCCACGCTCGCCAGCGGCACCATCCCCAGACGTAATTCGCCCACCACCAGGCCTTTGCACAGCGCGGCTTCCGCCTGTAACCCGTCGTGCGCGGCCAGCAGGGTGCGGGCCCACGCGAGGATGCGTTCACCCTCCGGGGTAAACCCTTCAAAGCGCTGCCCGCGCGCAATCAGCACCAGCCCCAGCTCCTCTTCCAGGCTGCGGATGCGCATGGAGAGGGTCGGCTGGGTGACGTTGCACTGCGAGGCCGCTTTACCAAAGTGCCGGGTCTCGTCGAGTGCGATTAAATATTTTAACTGTTTAATATCCATCATATTCTCTGCGCGAGCAGCCTTACAGCATGCGGATCTCTTTTGAGCGCAGGGTGATGCGAACCGGAACGGATTTATACGACGGCGTACCGCTGTCCTTATCCAGATAATCAAGCGGCACCAGCACGTTGGCCTCCGGGTAATAGGCGCCGACGGTGCCCGGTGCGATGCTGTACGCCACCACGGTAATGTCTTTCAGACGCTGAACGCTGCCGGGGAGGGCGGTTTCGATATCCACGCGGTCGCCGTGTTCCAGTCCTGACTGCGCCATATCGTCTTCGTTCATAAACAGCACGTCGCGGCGGCCAAACACGCCGCGGTAGCGGTCGTCCAGGGCGTAAATGGTGGTGTTGTACTGGTCATGGCTGCGCAGCGTGATCAGGCGCAGAACGTGCTCGCCTTCACCGCTGGCGTTCTCGTGAACGCCGTCGAACACCGAGAACATCGCTTTTCCCGTCGCCGTTGGCCAGATACGCTGCGTTGGCGGCAGCGGCATACGGAAGCCGCCGGGAACGCGGATCCGCGCGTTGTAGTTCTCAAAGCCTGGAATGGTCTGCTCAATCAGATCGCGGATCCGGTCGTAATCCTCAACCAGCGTTAGCCAGCCCACGCGGGTGTCCAGCAGGGTGGCTTTCGCCATGCCCGCGACGATAGCGGGTTCTGACCGAAGCAGCGGCGAGGCGGGTTTCAGCTTGCCGGACGAGGCATGCACCATCGACATGGAGTCTTCGACGGTAATGGACTGACGACCGGTGGCCTGGATATCCAGCTCGGTGCGGCCGAGACACGGAAAGATAAAGGTCTCTTTGCCCACCAGCAGATGGGTGCGGTTGAGCTTGGTGCCGACGTGCACGCTCAAATCCAGGTTACCCATCGCCGGAAAGCCCCGCTCGTGATCGGGCATCGCGACGGCAAAATTACCGCCGAGACAGATGAGTGCTTTCGCACGTCCGTCGATCATTGCCTGCGTGGCCTGCACCGCATCGTGTCCGTGGTGAGACGGCGGCTCAAAGCCGAAAACGTCCTTCAGACGGTTCAGGAAGGCCGGGGTAGGCTTCTCGCTGATCCCGACGGTTCGGTTCCCCTGAACGTTTGAATGGCCGCGCAGGGGGCAGATACCCGCGCCGGGCTTGCCGATATTCCCGCGCAGCAGCAGCAGGTCAGCGATCAGGCGGACGTTCGCCGTGCCTTTATTGTGCTGTGTAATGCCCATCCCGTAGGTAATGATGGTGGCATTTGATTTCGCATAGGCGTCGGCGACCTTCCCGAGCGCCGCCCGGTTCAGGCCAGACTCGCGCTCGATCTCGTCCCAGCGGGTTTGCGCGATATCGGCGGCGAAGTCCTCAATGCCCTGGGTGTGTTCGGCAATAAATGCGCGATCCAGCACGTCACCGCGTTCGGCCTCCATTTCGAGAAGGTGCTTGGCAATGCCTTTCAGCGCGGCGGCATCGCCCCCGGCCTTCACCTGGAAATAGGTCGAGGCGATATCCGTGGAGCCGTAGGTCGCCATTTCAATCACGCTTTGCGGGTCGGCGAAACGCTCCAGGGCACGTTCGCGCAGCGGGTTAAAGACGATAATCGGCACGTTGCGACGTGCCAGCTCGTGGAGCGTACCCATCATTCGCGGATGGTTGGTGCCGGGGTTGTGGCCGATGGAGATCACCAGCTCGGTCTTATCGAAGTCGTCCAGCGAGACGGTGCCTTTCCCGATGCCAATCGAGCGCGGCAAACCGACGCTGGTGGCCTCGTGACACATATTCGAGCAGTCGGGGAAGTTATTGGTGCCGTATTCGCGAGCGAACAGCTGGAACAGATACGCCGCTTCGTTGGAAGCTCGCCCGGAGGTATAGAACTCGACCTGGTCCGGTTCGAGCCCGCGCAATACTTCGCCGATGCGTTCAAACGCCTCGTCCCAGTCGACGGTCCGGAAGGTATCGCTTGCCCGGTCATAGCGCAGGGGATGCGTCAGTCGACCATAGCCTTCCAGTTCAAAGTCCGATTTTGCCAGCAGCGAGGAGACGCTGTTTTCGGCCAGAAACGCGGGGGTGACGCGTTTGCTGGTCGCTTCCCAGGTCACCGCTTTGGCGCCGTTCTCGCAGAACTGAAACGTCGATTTGTGTTCTTTATCGGGCCACGCGCAGCCTGGGCAGTCAAAACCGTCAGGCTGGTTGGTGCGCAGCAGCGTGGCGGGGGCATCAAGGGTATCCATTTGGGTACGTACCGCGATGGCCGTCGCTTTTAATGCCCCCCAGCCTCCGGCAGGACCGTCATAGTGTCGGATACCTGGCACTGAGCGTCTTTTCTTATTCATACCCACTCCTGATTTGTTCGGTCACGCACGTCTGAACCCATAGACAATAAGCGAAAGCAATGACGACCGGATGGCGATGCGCATGCGGTGCGGAAAGATGCTTTATCTTAAATTCTTTTATTACAGGGATTTATGGGAACTGACGTGTAAATATTTAAAGAAATTATAACGAATTTTTAGCATTTTAATAATAAATCTTATCTATCGACCGGTAGGCGAGATAGATGGCGGTGAGTAAGGAAGGATGTAGCACCGATAAAACTTCGAATGAAGCCTGCGAGCGGTAGAAATAGACAATGCTCGCGGCTGGCGGGGAATTGCGTGCATTTTTTGGTTGTGACAATGACGGGAAGGTTAACTCAGGCTTAATGATTGGTGGTTATATTTTATGCCTGACAGGGTAATTATCACATCGTGAAATATAAAGTTATTTTGTGCCGTGAAATTAACGTCGCGCTGCATAAGTGAAATAGGGACATTCATGGCGTAAAGTGCATTCAATATTAAAGATACCCTGTTAGTGCAACAAATAATTCATCGTCAATATATTCTGCTGACATCACCAATACGCCAATTCTACTAATTATGGTAGTGGCGATAATAGCAGTATTGCGTTAACGAAAGTGGTTCTCTTTTGTGTTTTTATTTTGTAAAACATCGTGTTATGTAGTTTTTCGATGAAAAAATAACGCCATTTAGGCTATGTAGGATTTTTTATTAGGATTAATCCTATAATCTACCGGCTGCTTCATTTACCAACAGTTACGTAACGGTAAATATTGAATTGATGCGAAGCTCATGTAAACTTGTTTACCGTTTGTCAAAATATGTCAGGAAGACGCTGGGCCTTATTCTGAAGGGCTCGTGCGGTAGCTATGCCCTTAAAATAGTAACGCCCCGAAAATATCCTGGCTATTTTAACAATAGCACTTAAGTCAAACTTCACTCCCTTATCTTCATCATCGAAATATCGCTACGGAAAAGCATATGAAAATGCGCGTACTGTTTTCACTTCTGTTTGTAATGGCGGTGGCGGGCTGTAAAGCGCCGCAGAAACCTGTGATCAACGACGATACGATCGAGACCAGCCAGGTCAACGGCGTAACCTTAACCCACCGTCACGCCGTTACGCCGCCGGCGGAATTCACGTCGGTTAACGAGCCGTATCGTGCCATGTATCCAGCCTCCCTGATGAGCCGTCCTGACTTCGGCGGCAAAGTTATCCGCAATCTCGAGACCGGAAAAACGTACGTGGTGCTGGGGCAGGTTGAACACTACTGGATGGCGCTTGCCGATGAAGGTAACGATCAGCTGATTGGTTACGTCCCGATGCGCGCCGTGATCAAGGCCGACCAGTACGACGCCGCCGTGCGTAAACAGGCCATTCGTCCAAAGGCGCGTAAAAAAGCGACCTGTGTCGATGTCGATGGCAACAGCAAAGCCTGCAAAGACAGCGCTAACGGTACCTGGATCCTGAACTAAACGGCTTTCATGAGCGCATTTTTATGAATAATAAAAATTTTCATAAGCTGTGGTTATTCTTTTACGCGGTGATTTTCGCCCTGGTCAGTGGTTGTACGTCGTCTTCACACAGCGACCCCTCCCGCTACAATCTGCAGTTTCAGGCTCATCCACAAATCAATGAATCTGCGCCGCTTAAGGTCCGGGTGCTGCTGCTGAAATCCGATGCGGATTTCATGTCCAGCGACTTCTACTCCCTGCAGAACAACGCGTCAGCCACGCTTGGCGCGAATCTGCTGAACAGCGACGTGTTCTTCCTGATGCCGGGACAGCTGTCCAAAACCCTCAGCGGGCAAAGCTCTCCGGAGGCCCGCTACATCGGCGTCATGGCGGAGTATCAGGTGCTGGATGGCAAAAAATGGCGCGTTTCACTCCCTCTGCCCGTGCCTGGCGAAAATCATATCTACCAGTTCTGGAAATGGTCCGCTGATGAACTTCAGGCCAACGTTTTTCTCGACGTGAACGGCATTCGGGTCATCAGCCAGTAACGCGCTTCAAAACAGGAAACACATCATCATGACGAAAGCAGAAAAGGTCGTCTGGACCGAAGGCATGTTCCTGCGTCCACACCATTTTCAGCGGACTGAAAGTTATCTGCTCAACCATGTTCGTGAATGGGGTGCGCTACAGCGGTCATATCTCTGGGGCTTTCTTGACGTTGAACTGGATGAAGCGATGCTTCGTCAGGGATGCATTGCCCTGAGCTACTGCAGCGGCCTGCTGCCGGACGGCACCTTTTTCCAGGTGCGCAACGGGCGAAACGGCCCTGCGCCGCTGAAAATTCCAGACAACCTCACCAACGAAAAGGTGGTGCTCGCGCTGCCGGTCCGTCGTGGCGAGAGAGAAGAGGTGATTTTTAGCGAAGAGCCGGCCTCGCTGGCGCGCTTCATCGCTTTCGAGCAAGAGGTGGAAGACGACAACGCCATGTCGGTGGGGGATGCCACCGTCCAGTTTGGTCGTCTGCGTCTGACCCTGATGCTGGAAAAAGACCTCACGGCAGAATGGACCGCCATCGGCGTGGCGTTTGTGACGGAGAAACGTAACGACAATCACGTGCGGCTCGACAACAGCTACATCCCGCCGATGCTCAACGCCAACAACAGCCCGCAGATCTACAGCATGATCAACGATCTGCACGGTCTGCTGGTGCAGCGCAGCCAGCAGATTGGCGGTCGTTTACGCCAGCCCGGCCGCTTTAATACCTCCGAACTGATTGAGTTCACGCTGCTGTCGCTGGTTAACCGTCATCTGGGCGAAGTATCTCATTTAAAAACCCTCCCGCTGCTGCATCCGGAAACGCTCTGGCGCAGCTGGCTGCCGTTTGCGACCGAGCTCGCCACCTGGACGTCCCAGCGTACCGCCGAAAGCGTGCTGCCGATTTACGATCATGACGATCTGGCTAACTGCTTCAGCAAGCTGATGCTGATGCTGCGTCAGGGGCTGTCGCTGGTGATGGAAGACCACGCGATTCAGCTGCCGCTTAACGAACGCTCTCACGGCCTGAACATCGCCACGGTGCCTGAAACCAGCATGGTGCGTGAGTTCGGCTTCGTGCTGGCGGTTAAAGCCAACGTGCCAGGCGAACACCTGCAAACCCATTTCCCGGCGCAGATGAAGGTCGCGCCGGTCTCGAAAATACGCGATCTGGTTCAGCTTCAGCTGCCGGGCATTATGCTGCGCGCCATGCCGGTCGCGCCGCCGCAGATCCCGTGGCATGCCGGCTACAGCTACTTTGAGCTGGAGAAGGGCAGCGAGCTGTGGCACGAGATGGATAAGTCCGGCGCATTCGCCCTGCATCTTGCAGGAGAATTCCCGGGGCTGGATATGGAGTTTTGGGCCATCCGTAGCCCGACAGAATAATAAAGCGAGCGCTTAATATGCAGGAACGACAGGACACCGGCAGTGATGCCGGGTTTACCGGAGCCAGTAGCAACAATCAGCTGGTGGCGGCCGCCAATCCGCTGCTCAACGCGATTCCGCAGATCCGTCATTCGGTCTCCCATGACGATCAGGTGGCGTTACGCCAGCGTCTGATCGATGAGATTCGCCGTTTCGAAGTCCGCTGCCAGCAGGCGGGGCTGCCCTACGAAGTGATCGTCGGGGCACGTTACTGCCTGTGTACGGCGCTCGATGAGGCCGCCGCGCTCACCCCCTGGGGCAGCAGCGGCGTCTGGTCAAGCAACGGTCTGCTGGTGACGTTCCACAACGAAACCTGGGGCGGCGAGAAGTTCTTCCAGCTGCTGGCGCGCCTGTCGCAGAACCCGCGCGAGCATATTCTGCTGCTGGAGATGATCAACTACTGCCTGCTGCTGGGCTTCGAAGGACGCTATCGGGTGCTGGACAATGGCCGCACCCAGCTTGAAACCATCAAGCAGCGGCTGTGGCAGATGATCCGCGGCGTGCGCGGCAGCTATCCGCCGCCGCTTTCTCCCCATCCGGAAGATCGTCCGGTGCTGCGCAAGCTCTGGCGGCCGATGGTTCCCCTGTGGGCCTGCGTGGCGCTGGCCGGGTTTATCGCCTGCCTGTTTTATATCGTGCTTAACTGGCGGCTTGGCGATAACACCAGCCCGGTGCTGGCGAAGATTTATCAGTCCCAGCTGCCGGAAACCACTATTCAGCAACCGGCCCGTCAGCTACCGGCGGTGCTGAACCTGCGCGGCTTCCTGAAGCCTGAAATCGAGGCTGGCCTGGTCGCGGTGAAAGACGAAGCGGACCGCAGCGTCGTTATCCTGAAGGGCGACGGGCTGTTTGCCTCTGCCTCTACCGTCGTGCGTGACCGCTATGAACCGGTCATCAACCGCATTGCGCAGGCGATGAATAACGTCAGCGGCAAAATTCTGGTGGTGGGCTACAGCGACAACGTGCCGATCCGCAGCGCGCGCTTTGCCTCTAACTATGAACTCTCTCTGGAACGCGCCCGCTCGGTACAGAAAATGCTGCAGGGAAGCCTCTCTCAGCCTGGCCGCGTGAAGGCGGAAGGGCGGGGCGAGATTAACCCGGTGGCGCCGAACACGACGCCTGAAAATCGCGCCCGTAACCGCCGTGTGGAAATTACTCTGCTGGTGTCGCCTGAAAACACTCAGGCTGAGCTGAACGGATTGCCGCAAGGAAACTAAGGATGCTGACTACACTTCTTTCCATCTTGACCAACCGCATTCTGTGGAGCTTCCTCGGCGTAACGGCGCTTGCGGCGGTGATCTGGATGATTGGTCCCCTGTTGTCCATCGTGGACACCCGACCGCTTGAGTCGGAACAGAACCGTATTATCAGCATTGCCGTGGTCTATCTGCTCTGGGCACAGGGCCACATTCTGCCGCGCCTGTACAATGCCTGGCTGAACCGCAAGCTGATGGACAAGCTCAAGGAGAATACCGCCAGCCCGGAAGCCGCGGATCCGCAGAAGCGGCTGAACAGCGAGGAGCAGATCCTCGCCAGCCGTTTTGATGAAGCCGCGCAGATGCTTAAAAAAGCGCACTTCAGCAAAGCGGGCCAGGGCGCCCAGTGGACGCAGCGCTTCAGCACGCAATATCTCTATCAGCTGCCGTGGTACGTCATTATCGGCGCGCCGGGCTCCGGTAAAACCACGGCGCTGGTCAACTCCGGGCTGCAGTTCCCGCTGGCCGATCGTTTCGGTAAGACCGCGCTGCGGGGCATTGGCGGCACGCGTAACTGCGACTGGTGGTTCACCAATGAGGCGGTGCTGCTGGACACGGCGGGCCGCTATACCACCCAGGAGAGCGAGCAGGTGCAGGACGCTGGCGAATGGCTGGAGTTCATGGGGTTACTGCGTAAGTATCGCCGCCGCCAGCCGATCAACGGCGTCATCATCACCATCAGCATTTCTGACCTGCTCACCCAGTCCGCCGAGGCGTCCCGCCAGCAGGCGGTAAACCTGCGTCAGCGTCTGTCCGAGCTGCATGAACAGCTGGGTATCCGCTTCCCGGTGTACGTGATGGTGACCAAGGCCGACCTGCTTAAAGGCTTCCGCGCCTGGTTTGCCGACTACGACAAAGCGCAGCGCGACCAGATCTGGGGCTTTACCCTGCCGTGGGAGCAAACCAAACACGCCGATTATGACCTGATGGGCAACTTCCAGCAGGAGTTTTCTCTGCTCCAGCAGCGCCTCGATGCCGGGCTGCCGGAAACCATGCTGAAAGAGCATGACGCGAAAACCCGCGCAGAAGCGTATCTCTTCCCGCAGGAGTTCGCCGCGCTGCGTCCGCTGCTGGCGGACTACCTGAGCACGGTATTCGCCCGCTCCAACTTTGAAACCGAGTTCTCTCCGCGCGGGATCTACTTCGCCAGCGGGACTCAGGAAGGCATGCCGTTCGACCGCGTGATGGGCGAACTGAACCGCGCGCTGTCGCTGCCGGAAGGGGGGGAGGCGGATAACTGGGATTCGGTCAGCAAAGAAGCGCCTATCCCGGGTGCTAAAGGTCAGAGTTTCTTCATTAAGAACCTGCTGCAAAACGTCATCTTCCAGGAAGCCGGGATCGCGGGCGAAAACCGCTGGTGGGAGCTGCGCAACCGGGCGGTGATCTGGTCCGGCTACGCGGCGCTGCTGGCCCTGCTGGCGATCCTCGGCGGGCTGTGGCTGACCAGCTATGCCAAAAACAAAACCTATCTGGCAGAGGTGGATGCGAAGGTGCCGCTGCTGGACCAGCAGAGCAAGGCGCTACAGAACCAGCCGCAGCGTGACCTGTTCGATCTGCTGCCGCTGCTGAATGGTCTGGTCGACCTGCCGAAAAGCGACGCGTTTGATGTGAACGATCCGCCTGTATCCCGCCGTATGGGGCTCTATCGCGGGGATGACGTCAGCGATGCCGCGCAGTCTCTGTACCAGAAAGCGCTGGATCAGATGCTGTTGCCTGCTGTCGCCATGCACATCACTACCTGGCTTCGCAACGACAACGGCAGCGATGTGGAATACAGCTATGAAGCGCTGAAAGCCTATCAGATGCTGTATCAGCCGAAGCACTATGACGGCAAATTCCTGCATTCGTGGGTGATGCTCAACCTGCAGCGGAATCTGCCGCAGAACGTCACGAAGGCGCAGCTGCAGCAGCTTGAATGGCACCTGACGCAGCTGCTGGAACCGAAAATTCAGGCCTCGCCGTACGCGCAGGATGAATCTCTGGTTGCCCGCGAAAGAGCGATGATCAACCAGCAGCCGCTCTCCACGCGCGTATACGGTCGTCTCAAACGCCTGCTGGAACATGATGACAACCTGAAGCCGGTCTCCCTTTCCGACCTGGGCGGACCGCAGAGCGAGCTGGTGTTTTCACGCAAAAGCGGCAAGCCGGTGAGCGAAGGCGTACCGGGTCTGTATACGCCGGACGGCTACTGGAAAAGCTTTAACGGCCAGATTGACAGCGTAACCACCGCCCTGCACGAGGACGACGCCTGGGTGCTGGGGGCCGCCACGGCGCAGGAAGATAAACAGCAGATCGATAACGCCGTGCGCCAGCTCTACATGCGCGACTTTATCGCTAACTGGGATCGCTTTCTCGCCGACATTCAGCTCAATAACAGCGCCGATCTTTCCCAGCGCATCAACACCGCGCGCCTGCTCTCCGGCGCAAACTCGCCGCTGCGCCGCCTGGTGCAGAACCTGAGCCAGGTCCTGACGCTGTCACGCAATGCGCCAGCGCCGGAAGATGCGGGTAAAGCGCAGGCGCAGAGCAACCGCGCCACCCGTACGCTGGAAGCCCTGTTCAGCAACAATGACGCTGCGCCGACCCAGGCCGCCGTGGTCACCCAGGCGCCGGAACAGCTGGTGACCGACCACTATGCGCCGATGATTGAGCTGGCGCAGCCGCTGGAGAAGGGCGGGAAGACCATCGTGTTTGATGATTTTCTCAAGCAGGTGGACGAGCTCTATCGCTACCTGACCGCCGTCCAGGACGCGGCCAACAGCGGTATGCCGGCACCGGGCGGCGAGGCGATCAGCCGTCTGCAGGCCAGCGCCGGTCGCCTGCCGGGCGGTCTGCAAACCATGTTCAGCAATATGGCGGTGGGCGCCAGCAGCGATACCCAGCGCCGTGACCTGGAAAACGTGCGTAAGCGGATTAACGTTGAGGTGGGCGGTTTCTGCCGTCAGGCGATTGCCGGTCGCTACCCGCTGGTGCGCAGCGCCAGCACCGAGGTCACCCCTGACGATCTCGCGCGCATGTTTGCGCCGGGAACCGGGCTGATGGACGCTTTCTTCCGCGACAATCTGACCAATAAAGTGGATACCACGCAGGCAAACTGGCGCTTTATGCCGGGCATCGACGGTAAAACGCTGCCGGGAAGTGAAGGGCTGCTGAGGCCGTTCCAGCAGGCCCAGTCGATTCGCGACGCCTTCTTTGCTAATGGCGCAACGACGCCGTCCTTCAAGGTGACGGTTCGCACCGTGCGAATGGATAACTCCATTCTGAACCTGACGCTGGACGTTGACGGCCAGCTGCTGCGCTACAGCCACGGTCCGCAGGCCGTGCAGATCATGAACTGGCCGGGGCCGGGCGGCACCAACCAGGTACGCATGCAGCTGGGGCTGGCTAACGGTAGCACGGCGACGCTGGTCACCAACGGCGCCTGGGCGCTCAACCGCTTCTTCGATAAAGCGAGCACCAGCCCGGGCGCGGGTAGCCTGAGCCGTCAGGCCACCTTCAGCGTCGACGGACATCAGGTCACGCTGGAGTTTGCGCCTAACAGCATTCGTAACCCGTTCCAGCTTCCCCGTTTCTCATGCCCATAACCGCAAGGACAGCCGTATGACGAATACCCCTGCGATGAACCGCTACAGCTGGTATGGCAAGTTACCCAGCGCCGGAGATTTTTTGCAGCGTCGCTTTCCTGACACTTTACAGCGCCAGTGGTCACACTGGTTCCAGGTCGGTCTGCTGGCCTGGCAGCAGGAAGAGCAGCGCAGCGGCGAGCGCCAGTTCCAGAAGGCGCCAGTCTGGAATTATGTGGTACCGCCTATGCTGGGCAGCCAGATGATCCAGATGGGCTGTCTGCTGCCCGGCCGCGACAGCGTTGGCCGACAGTACCCGGTTTGCCTTCAGCTGAGCTTCGCCCCGTCAGAGTGGTCGACCAGCCTGCTCAGCCAGGCCGAAAGCTGGTACCAGCAGATTGGGCGCCTGGGGCTGCACGCGGTGCGCAACAGTTTTTCCGCCTCGCAGCTGGATGAGATGCTGATGACCATTCCGGCGCCGCAGCCCGTCGAGCCGCAAAAGCGTTCCGACATCCTTGATGTAATTGGCTATGACGAGGATGGCCAGAGCACGCTGGGCTGGCCTCAGGCGGCGGAGTGTTTTGATCCGCTGCGTCAGACCAGCTACTGGTGGACCAACCGCTGCGACGGCTACCCGCTCTACACCCACGTGCACAGCGGTAACTTTACCGGGCAGCTTTTCACCCTGCTGTTCGACCCGGCAGGGGGCGCCCGTCCGGGGCGTCACGGTCTTTATCCGCCCATGTTTGAATAAGCAGGGATCTTATGAATATCGAAGAATTTCTCGCGCCAATAAGCCCCGAAAAACCCTGCGGTGAAAACCTGGAATACGACGCCGACTTCCAGATCATGAATCAGGCAAGTCTTGGGAAAGCGGAACAGCAGTTTGGCGACACCATTATCCCGGCAGAGCCCGCTGACTGGAACACGGTAGAAAAATTCGCCACCAGCCTGCTGACCCGCACCAAAGATCTTCGCGTACTGCTGGCGTTAACCCATGCCTGGACGCGCCGCCGCGGGCTTGCGGGCTACGCGGACGGATTATTGCTGGTGCAGGAGGCGATCGCCCGTTACTGGGAGACGCTCTATCCGCTGCTGGAAGAGTATGGCGAAACCGATCCGTTCTATCGCATTAACGCCCTGGCAGGGCTGAGCGATAAATCCGACCTCACCGTCGCCGTGCGAAACGCCTCGCTTCTGCGTTCAAACGGCGATGAAATTTCGCTCCGGGATGCCCAGGCGCTACTGGACGGCAGCAAGACGGAATGTCCGGACTATCCCGGCGGCCGTCCACGGCTGATTGATGAACTGGCCCGCGGCGACCAGCCGGGAACCGCAGCGGTTATCGTCATTAACGAACGTCTGCTGGCGATTCGCGAGCTGCTCACCGGGCATCTCGGTGAAAGCGGCGTGCCCGAGATGGAGCAGCTGCTGAAAACCGTCGGACTGGTCGCCAGCGCGTGTCAGGTGACCGACATCAGCAAGCTGCTGCCGAACCGTGAGGCGCAGGCAGAACCACAGGCCGAGCAGCAGTCGGCGGCAACGCAGCCCGCTCAGCCTGTCACCGACTGGCGAAGCGTGCAGGTCACCAGCCGCGCCGACGCGCAGCTGATGCTGGAAAAAGCGAAGCAGTATTTTGCGCAGTACGAACCGAGCCACCCCGCACCGCTGATGATTGAACGGGTGCAGCGGCTGTCAGAACTTAACTTTATGGACATTATTCGCGACCTGGCGCCAGACGGCGTTAACCAACTTGAAAACATCTTTGGGCGCCGCGAATAACGCGTCCAGGCATTATGACGACAGGCATGGAGCCTGCCGTTTCACCTTCACCGCGCATCTTTGATGGAGAACATCATGGCAATGAGTAACAGTGGGCAGAAATTCATCGCACGTAACCGTGCCCCCCGCGTGCAGATCGAGTACGACGTAGAGATCTACGGTGCAGAACGTAAGATTCAGCTGCCGTTTGTGATGGGCGTCATGGCCGATCTGGTCGGCAAACCGGTGGAAAATCTGCCGGCCGTCGACGAGCGTAAATTCCTCGAAATCGACATCGACAACTTTGACGAACGCATGAAGGCGCTGAAGCCGCGCGTGGCGTTCCAGGTGGATAACACCCTGACCGGCGAAGGCAAGCTCAACGTGGATTTGACCTTCGACAGCATGGACGACTTCCTGCCGGATGCGGTGGCCCGCAAGGTTGAGCCGCTGAACAAGCTGCTGGAAGCGCGTACCCAGCTCTCTAACCTGCTGACCTATATGGACGGCAAAAACGGTGCGGAAGAGCTGATCGCTAAAATTCTGCAGGATCCGACGCTGCTCAAATCCCTGAGCCAGTTGCCGAAAAATGACGAAAGCGCGAAAGGTAGCGAGGAATAATCGATGAGCAACCAGACTCAACAACATGAGCAGCAGGCGGGTCAGGCGTTCAGCCAGGATGAATTCAGCGCGCTGCTGAACAAAGAGTTCCGCCCGAAAACCGATCAGGCCCGTTCAGCCGTTGAAAGCGCGGTCAAAACCCTGGCGCAGCAGGCGCTGGAAAATACCGTCACCTTCTCCAATGATACCTACCGTACCATTCAGAACCTGATTGCCGGTATCGACGAGCAGCTGTCGCAGCAGGTGAACCAGATCATTCACCACGACGATTTTCAGAAGCTGGAAAGCGCCTGGCGCGGTCTGAGCTATCTGGTGAACAACACTGAAACTGACGAGATGCTGAAGATCCGCTTTATGAGCATCTCCAAGCAGGAGCTGGGCCGCACCCTGAAGCGCTTCAAGGGCGTGGGCTGGGACCAGAGCCCGATCTTCAAGAAAATCTACGAGCAGGAGTACGGTCAGTTCGGCGGCGAGCCGTTTGGCTGCATCGTGGGCGACTACTACTTCGACCACAGCCCGCAGGACGTTGAGCTGCTGGGCGAAATGGCGCGCATCGGCTCTGCGGCGCACTGTCCGTTTATCACCGGTACCGCACCGGGCGTGATGCAGATGGAGTCCTGGCAGGAGCTGGCTAACCCGCGCGACCTGACCAAGATCTTCCAGAACACCGAATACGCGGCCTGGCGTTCACTGCGTGAATCCGAAGATGCCCGCTATCTGGGGCTGGTGATGCCGCGCTTCCTGTCGCGCCTGCCGTACGGCATTCGCACTAACCCGGTCGACAGCTTTGACTTTGAAGAGCAGACCGACGGCGCGAACCACAACAGCTATTCCTGGGCGAACGCCGCGTACGCGATGGCCGCCAACATCAACCGCTCATTCAAAGAGTACGGCTGGTGCACCTCGATTCGCGGCGTGGAGTCCGGCGGGGCGGTTGAAAACCTGCCGTGCCACACCTTCCCGAGCGATGACGGCGGCGTGGACATGAAGTGCCCGACCGAGATCGCCATCAGCGACCGTCGTGAAGCCGAGCTGGCGAAGAACGGCTTTATGCCGCTGGTTCACCGCAAAAACTCCGACTTTGCCGCCTTCATCGGCGCGCAGTCGCTGCAGAAACCGGCGGAGTACCATGACCCGGATGCGACCGCTAACGCGCGTCTGGCCTCTCGTCTGCCGTACCTGTTCGCCTGCTGCCGCTTTGCCCACTACCTGAAGTGCATCGTGCGCGACAAAATCGGCTCCTTCCGCGAGCGCGAAGAGATGGAGCGCTGGCTGAACGACTGGGTCATGAACTACGTGGACGGTGACCCGGCTAACTCCTCTCAGGAGACCAAGTCCCGCAAACCGCTGGCGGCTGCGGAAGTGCAGGTTCAGGAAATTGAAGACAACCCGGGCTACTACGCCGCGAAGTTCTTCCTGCGTCCGCACTACCAGCTGGAAGGTCTGACCGTTTCCCTGCGTCTGGTTTCTAAACTGCCGTCGCTGAAGACGAAAGACGCGTAAAAGCGTCAGACTGCTGACAACGTGCGTTTAGTGAGTTTCGCCCGGCGGCGCTACGCTTGCACGGGCCTACGATGAAATGTGCAATCTATTGATATCGTTGCCCAATGTAGGCCGGGTAAGCACAGCGCCACCCGGCAAGAAAGACGGCTAAATTGTTAATGCTGTCCTTAACAGGTTCCAGAATAACGCACGGTAATAATGACTTCACATTCCTTCCGTTATTTCGAAGGAATGTAAGACTGTCAAATGACACGGGTCATTTGATGTGAGGCAGAGGTAAAATATGGACGGTTTTATTCAGCCCCATGCTTTCCTGTTTGCCATATAAGTGCTTTTTCGAAAGCAATATTGTTCATCCACGAAGAGTAGATATTATGGCTATTGATATGTTTCTGAAGGTCGAGGGTGTTACGGGCGAATCTAAAGATTCTAACCACACCGGCTGGACTGATATTACCTCCTTCTCCTGGGGCGCTTCCCAGCCGGGTAATATGAGCGTTGGCGGTGGCGGTGGTGCCGGTAAAGTTAACTTTAACGACCTGCACGTTAACGCGCTGATCGACAAATCCACCACAGCTGTACTGAAACACTGCGCTAGCGGTAAACACCTGACTAAAGTTGAACTGTCCGTCTGTAAAGCTGGCGGCCAGCAGGTGGAATACTCCCGCATTACGCTGGAAGATGTGCTGGTCACTTCTGTTCAGTACACCGGTGCAGACAACGGCGATACCGTTGGTGTGACCTATGCATTCCAGGCTGCGAAAGTCAAACAGCAGTACTGGGAGCAGACCACGTCTGGTGGTAAAGGTGCTGAAAGCAGCGCTGGCTGGAACATCAAAGAAAACAAAGAAGCGTAATAATAGTGGGCCCGAAAGGGCTCACTTTATCCTGAGCTTCTTATCAAGGAGAAATGAGATGTCTCAAATGCGTCCTGCTTTTGGCGCCGCCTGGAACCGATTCAGAGAAGTGAACGTAAACGTAGAACAGGTTGGCAAGTTATTGGGTGGAAAAGTTCAGCATAATATCGACGCCGGTATTTTTAAAAATGCGTGCCCAATACGTATGAGCTACGTCCTGAATTATTGTGGTATTCCGATTCCTTCTAATAGCAAATATGCGACAGTGACCGGAGACGACAAAAAGCGCTATATGTTCCGCGTTAAAGATATGATTGCATTTCTACCCACGGTACTGGGCAATGCAGATATGTCAGTCTCTTCCCCAACGCCTGCCCAATTTGCTGGCAAGCAAGGTATTATCATCTTTACCGGTCACGGCTGGAGCGATGCAACCGGGCATGTAACACTCTGGAATGGAAATATTTGCTCGGATGACTGTCATTTCCTTGGTTCTCCAGGAAATGGTTCATTTATTCCTACCAACGCAACATTCTGGAGCCTGAAATGAAACGTTTACTGCTGCTCGTGTTGGCATTAAATACCTCTGCTGTTTATGCCCAAACGCTGCCTGATATCAGCGCTTTTTCGCAGCAACAAATTTTTGAAAACTGGGTGCAAAACCGCTGTATCGGTAAGATTGCGGACAGCAAAGCCCTGAAAGCTGATGCAGAGGCCAGCGCCGCCGCCTGGCTCGAAGCAAGCAATCTCCCTTCTGAGAACTTTGAAAAAGCTGACAAGGTGATTGCTTCTCTACTGAAAGAGAAAGTGGGCGGCACTCAGCCGGGTCATTATCAGGTTTTGAAGTGCAGCTTAATCGCCAATAGCGACGCGATTCGTCCGCTCAAAACGCCAGAATAGAACAGATGGAATCGGCCCCAAACGCCGCCGTTCTCGTCCCGAGAGCGGCAGCGTTTGAGCGCTAATCATACCAGCAGGAATACGCCATGCGATTCACGATTATTTCTACGAAACCCGGTCATCAGCCGCCGCAAAGCAGCTGTGATTTTTACGCCCCGGGCGGCACCATTGGGCGCGGTACGGATAACAATCTGGTATTGCCGGATAATGACCGCACCATCTCTCGTCTGCAGGCCATTGTCCACGTTGACGCCCAGGGTGAATGCCGCGTGACCAACCGTGGCAGCGTCACCCGCGTGGTATTAAATGACATTCCGCTGGAGCGAGGGCGTCAGGTTGAACTGCAGGATGGCGACATTCTCGGTATTGATGACTACCGTATCGAAGTCACCGAACTGATCCACGATACCCAGCCCGTGAGCCGAATGGCGGCCAGCATGCATCAGCAGGCGCGTCCGACAGCCGCACCCGCGCCCGCTCCACAGCCGAAACCGGCGAGTGCCGCACCGCGCGGGAAGGCCGAGCCGACCGCCGTGCCAACGGAGATCTGGGATAGCCTGATGCAGGAGTTCTCCATCTCCGACAGCATCTCCAGCAACCGTACAAAACCGCAGCCTGCTGCATCGCACGATCCGTTCTCCCAGCCTGCGGCCCCGGAGCGTAACGCCGAAGATCCGCTGGCGATGTTCAACGACAGCGATCCAAAGCTCGAGCGTAAGAATGTTGACCCGGACACGCTGTTCAGCGACGAAGCGTTGTTCAAAAAAGAGAGTATTTTTGACGACGTCACCCCGTCAACGCTGGTGCCGCCGGGCGAGAATAGCCCCGTTAAGCCAGAGGAAGAGGCAACGGATGAGCTCGATCCGCTGGCTCTGTTTGGCGGTAAGGCCAGCGCGCCAGCCGCGCGTAATGACGACCCACTCGGGCTGATGGGCGGCGCGCCATTGACCCATCCGGATGACATTGTTGACGAAAAGCCTGCGCCAGTGCCTGAACCCGAGCAGAAAGAGGACGTGCTGGCCGATTCTCCGCTGTTCGCCCCCGAGCCGCAGGAAGAACCGCGTGCTGAAGAAGAGCCCGCGCGACCGGATTACGCAGGATTCACCATGCCAACGCCACAGGCCGTTGCGCGCAGCAGCGCTCAGACCCCGAAGGGCCGTCTGCGCATCGACCCGGTCAATAACGCCGCCGCCCCAACCGCCACGGCGAACAGCGGTGAGAAGGGCGAAGTGCTGCAGGGCGAGCTGCTGGAGGCGCTGCTGGAAGGGATGGGGCTGAGCGAAATGCAGCCCGTCCCGCAGTTTGACCGTGAAAACATGCGTCAGCTGGGGCAGATCCTCGGCATGTTCTCTCAGGGAACCGTGGCGCTGCTTTCTTCGCGCTCCATTCTCAAGCGCGGCGTGAAAGCCGATATGACCATGGTGCTGGACGATGCCAACAACCCGTTCAAGCTGTTGCCGACCGGCAAAACCGTGCTGATCCAGATGTTCGGCACCCCGATGCCGGGCTTTATGCCGCCGACAAAATCCGTGCGCGACGCGCTGATCGATCTGCAGGCGCACCAGCTGGGCATGATCTCCGGTATCCGCGCCATTATTGCCGCGATGCTGCAGTCCTTTAACCCGGAACAGCTGGAAGAGCAGGCGAAGCAGAACGGGATGACCTCTCGTCTGGCGCTTCCGGGCAGCCGCAAAGCCGCCCTGTGGGACTATTTTGTGCGCAGCTATGGCGAGACGGCTGGCGAGATTGAGGATGACTTCCACACCCTGTTCGGCGAGGCCTTCCTTCATGCGTACGACATGGAGGTGAATCAGTACAAAGACTCACAGAGCGGATCGGAAGACAAATGAATATCGCAACGGCTTCTCTCTCCCGCCAGGGGACGCGCGCCAGCAACCAGGATCAGACGGGAGAAACCATAGGGGAACGTTCAGCCTGCTTTGTCGTCTGCGATGGCATCGCGGGCCTGCCGGGCGGTGAGGTGGCTGCAGAGCTGGCCCGCAACAGCATCATCTCCCGCTTCGATGGCGACAAACATCTTAACGCGCAGCATATCCGCGACTACGTGCAGACGGCAAACCGCACTATCCTCAGCGAACAGCAGGCCGTGCAGGACTATCGCCGGATGGGCACGACGCTGGTCAGCCTGTTCATTGACCGCGATTACGGGCTGGCCTACTGGGCGCACGCCGGGGACAGCCGCCTGTACCTGTTTCGCCGGGGATGGCTGTGGCATGTGACCACCGACCACAGCCTGGTGCAGCAGATGAAAGATGCCGGGCACCAGACCGACAACCTGAACAGCAACCTGCTCTATCTGGCGCTGGGGATTGAAAACGGCGGGCCGGAAGCGAGCTACAGCGACGTGGTGCAGGTGGAAGACGGCGATGCATTTTTACTGTGCACCGACGGGTTCTGGCACGGCGTCAGCGAAGAGCAAATGAAGCAGTCGCTGCATATGGTCAATACGCCGCAGGAGTGGCTGACCTTAATGAACCAAATCATTCAAAAGAATGGCGAACAGGAGGGGAATGCTCAGGATAACTATACTGCCCTGGCGGTATGGATGGGCAACCCTCAGGACACCACTTTGCTGCACACCCTCTCTGACGCAGCACAATTTCTTCCCTGCGGAACTGATTAGACACACAAGGAACGATATGAAACTTTGGCTATCGGGTTTGGCACTTCTGGCGGTCACCTCCACCGCGCAGGCTGAGAATTTCCGCATCGTGCAGTCTCCTGCGCAGAAGCTGGATATCTGGATCGACAACATCAAAGACAACACGCCGCAGAGCTGGTGTAAGCCTGAGGTGGCGCTGCGAATCGTGGCGAACGGCAAGAAAGACGTCTCCGTGCTGGAGAACTTTGTGCCGCGTCTTGGCGCACTGCTGGAACACCAGTGCAGCAAAGTGAATAAACTAAGCTGGACGCTCAACGACCCGGCGGGTACCACGCTGGCGCAGGGCACGGCTGGCAAAGCGCAGGACTGGGCGCTGGTGGTGAAACAGGAGCAGGCCGCGCCTGCTGCGACCGTCACCGCAACCCCAGCCAGCGGCGCGTTGCTGCCGCCAGACCAGAACGTGGCATCCCGCACTGTTGCCGCTGACCGCACGCCGTGGCAGGAGTTTACCCTGCAGGACGGCTGCCACCTTCGGACCTTCTGGGAAGGCGGCGCGTCCGCTCCGGCACTCTTTATTCCGGATTCTGATACCACCCGCTGCGGTAACGGCAGCTGGCTGAGCGGACACACCGTTGTTTCGCAGTCCCGCAACGGCGGACAGAAAGAGATGGCGGTGACCTACATCCATGGCTTCCCGGTGACCGGACTGAATCAAAGCGCCGATCCTGAAAACGCGCTGATCACCTCCGTCAACAAAGAGCGCATGGTATTCAGCACGCCAAACAGCGACCAGAGCTGGATGATCCTGCCTTACGATAACGCCCTGAACAGCTGGAAAAGCAACGGCACCGTAGCGGTAGAGATTTCCCGTGAAATCGCCAGCGATGATGCAAAACTGCAGGCGCGCATCGCGGCGGTGAAAAAGACCTGGAGCGCCTGGGTCGCACCCGGCACGCCGCTGAATATCGTTCTGATTGACACCCTGCGTCCCCAGCTGCGCGATCCGGCCGTCGGCGCATGGCGCGCGGCGAATTAAGGAATGGCTATGAATACGCTCTATCAACGCCTGGCGGGCGAGTCGCTCAACGATGCGCTGGCGCGCCTTGAGGCTGAAATCAAAGCCCGTCCGGCGGATGCCGACCTTCGCGCCGCGTTCGTGCAGTTTTTAACCCTCAGCGGCAACTGGACGCGTGCGCTGACCCAGCTGAAAAGCTGGCTGGCGCTGAAGCCTCAGGCGAAGCCTACCGTCACGCTGCTGGAGCAATCCATTCAGGGCGAGCTGCAGCGCGCGCAGGTGATGGCGGGACAGGCGCGTCCGGCCATGCCTGAAGCCCAGTGGCCGTGGCTGACGGCTCTGGCCGCGGCGCTGAGCGAGGAGGGCGAGCGCGCCCGGGCGCTGCGTCTGGAAGCCCTCGATCGGGCTCAGGCCACCTCCGGCAACATTACCCTCGAAAATGAGGAGACGCAGACCTTTGACTGGCTGATGGATGGCGACGCCCGTCTCGGCCCGGTCTGCGAAACCATCGTGAACGGCCGCTATTTCTGGCTGCCGTTTAGCGCTATCGCGGAGATCCGTTTCCAGGCGCCTGCCAGCGTGACCGATCTGGTCTGGCGTCACGCGCTGGTGCGCCTGACCGACGGTACGGAGCAGGTGTGTCAGATCCCGGCGCGTTATCCTTTTGCTGCCGATGCCACTGATGCGGTCAAACTGGGCCGCACCACCGAATGGCAGCCGCTCGACGAAGACGGCACCCTTTACGAAGGTACGGGCCAGAAAGCCTGGCTGAGCGAGCAAAGCGAAAGCCCGCTGCTGTCCTTAAGCCTCGTGACGTTTGCGACGGATGGAGCCGATGAGTAATCCCGCTGGCGAAGGCGATCTGCTGCGCAGCGGCTGGCAAGCCCGCAGCAGGCAGGAGAAGGTGGGGGCGCGCGACAAAATGCAGCCCTCGCTGCTGGATCGCCTCACAGATAACGACCCGGAAAAAAAACGAGAGTCGGCCAACAGCAATCTGATCACCCACGCCGCGCTGCGCCGCAATGTCCTGCGGGATCTGCAGTGGCTGTTTAATACCATTAACCACGATGCCTCCGGCGATTTGAGCGCCTTGCCGCACGTGAACCGCTCGGTGGTCAACTTCGGCGTCGCGCCGCTGGCCGGAAAGAGAATGTCGGATATCGAATGGCACGATATCCAGCGCAAGCTCACCGAGGCGATCGTCAATTTTGAGCCGCGCATTTTGCCGCAGGGGCTGCAGGTCCGCTGCGTGTCGGATACCTCCTCGCTGGATCTGCACAACGTGCTCTCCATCGAGATCAAAGGGCGTCTGTGGTGTGTGCCGTACCCGCTGGAGTTTCTGTTTCGTACCGATGTCGATCTGGAAAACGGCCATTTTGAACTGAAAGATGCGGGGTAATCATGGAAAGTAAACTGCTCGAATACTACAACCGCGAGCTGGCCTACCTGCGCGAAATGGGGGCCGAGTTTGCCGAACGCTATCCTAAGGTCGCCGGGCGGCTGGGCATGCGCGGCATCGAAGTGGCGGACCCGTATACCGAACGTCTGATGGAGGGCTTCGCCTTCCTGACCTCCCGCGTGCAGATGAAAATGGACGCGGAGTTTCCGCGCTTCTCCCAGCGTCTGCTGGAGATGATTGCGCCTAACTATCTCGCGCCCACGCCGTCGATGGCGATCGCGGAGATTGAGCCCGACAGCAGCCGGGGCGACCTGAGCAAGGGCTTCATTGTGCCGCGCGGTACCATGATGGACAGCCTGGCGCTGAAAAAAACCGGCGTGACCTGCAGCTATACCACGGCGCACGAGGTCAACCTGCTGCCGCTGAAAATCGACAAGGTCGAGCTGGGCGGCGTGCCCGCCGATCTGCCGTTGGCACAGCTGGGGCTGAGCCAGCAGGGGATCAACAGCGCCTTACGGATCCGCATCGCCTGCGATGGCCCGCAAAACCTCGGGCACCTGGATTTCGACCGCCTGGAATTTTTCCTCGGCGGTCCGGATATTGAAGCGCTGAAGCTGCTGGAGCTGGTGATGGAGCACCACGCCGGGATCGTCTGTCAGACGGTCAGCCCGCAGCCGCAGCGACAGCTGCTGGCGTCGGATGCGCTGCGCCAGGAGGGCTTTGAGCCTGACCAGGCGCTGCTTCCGGACGATCTGCGTAACTTTGACGGCTATCGCCTGCTGCAGGAGTATTTCGCGTTTCCGGCCCGCTTCCGCTTCATCAGCCTCAGCGGTCTGAGCAAGCTCATCCAGCGCTGTGAAGGCGAAAAAGCCTTCGACATCTTCATTCTGCTGGATAAGTCGGATGAACAGCTGGAGCGCGTGGTCGATGCCAGCCATCTGGCGCTGCACTGTACGCCGGTCATCAACCTGTTCCCCAAGGTCGCGGCACGTCAGAAGCTGAATGAAGGCCAGCATGAATACCATCTGGTGGTGGATAACATCCGTCCGCTGGATTATGAAATTTACGCGGTCAAAAAAATCTTTGGCAGCGCGGACGGCCAGCGTGATGACCAGACGTTTCGTCCTTTCTGGAGCACCTGGAGCGGCGATGCGGGCAACTACGGGGCCTATTTTTCCCTACGCCGCGAACAGCGCGTGCTGTCCGAGCACGCCCTGCGCTACGGTACCCGCACCGGTTACATCGGTTCAGAGGTGTTTGTTTCGCTGGTGGATGAACAGCACGCCCCGTGGCAGGAAAACCTGCGCTATATCTCTGCCGAGGTGCTGTGCACCAGCCGCGACCTGCCGCTGATGCTGCAGCAGGAGCTTGGGCAGTTCATTATGGCCGACTCCATGCCGGTGAAATCCCTCACCCTGCGTAAAGGCCCAACGCCGCCGCGTCCGGCGCTGGCAGAAGGGTTCAGCACCTGGCGGCTCATCAGCCAGCTGCAGATGAACTACCTCAGCCTGATGGACAGCGAAAACGAAGAGGGTGCGGCCGCGCTGCGCCAGCTGTTAGGGCTGTACGCCAACCTGGCAGAAACGCCCGTTGCGCGTCAGGTGGAGGGGGTACGCCACTGCGTGCTGGAGCCGGTTCACCGCCGCGTGCCTGAACCCGGTCCGGTCGTTTTCGCCCGCGGGATCGGCATTACCCTGACTGTCGATGAGCGAGCCTTTTCCGGCGCCAGTCCGTGGCTCTTTGGCAGCGTAATGGAACGTCTCTTTGCCCGTCTGGTGTCCATCAACAGCTTTACGGAGTTCACCCTGAAGAGTCAGCAGCGCGGCGAGATTGGCTACTGGGCGCCGCGTATGGGTAAAAGGGCGTTGATATGAGTGACACTGCTGCACCGCTGCGCGTACATCGCCTGACCCGGCTGCCGGATGCGTTCTGGCACGGCGTCCGCGAGACGCCCTGGCGCTACGATCTGTTTCAGCTGTTAAGGCGCATTGATGCCCAGGGCGGCGAGCGCTACCCGCTGGGACGCGCGCCGCTGCCGAAATTTGAGCCGCTGCGCATCGGCCAGCAGCCGTCGATGAGTTTTGCGCCGTCGACGCTGGCCCAGGTACGTCAGCGGGAGGAAAGCGGGCTTCACGAGGTGTCTATCCTCAGCTTCGGCCTGTTTGGCCCAAACGGCCCGCTGCCGGTCCACATGACCGAATACGCCCGCGAGCGTATTTATCATCATCAGGACACCAGCCTCAGCGCGTTTGCCGACCTGTTCCATCACCGTCTGGCGCTGCTGTTTTACCGCGCCTGGGCGGATGCGCAGCCGGCCGTCTCTCTGGATCGCGCCGATAACAGGCGCTTTGAGGGCTACCTGGCGTCGCTGATTGGCATGGGGCAGCCGGGGCAGATGAACAAAGGTAGCCTGAGCTCGCATGCCCGCTTTACCCACGCCGGACACCTGACCCGCCACGGGCGGGATCCGGAGGGGCTGGAGAAGATCCTGCGCAACTATTTTAAAGCGCCGGTTAAGCTGGTGAGCAACGTACCGCAGTGGATGCCGCTCTCCACGCGCGAGCAGGCGCAGCTGGGAGCAGGACGCCGCATGCCGCGCATGGGTGAGTCCGCTTTTCTCGGCGTTGCGGTGCGCGACGTGCAGCATAAGTTTCGCATCGACATTGGCCCGCTGAGCGCGGAGGAGTACAACCGTTTTCTGCCGGGGGAAGCGTGGGTCACCGAGCTGCGCGACTGGGTGCGTCAGTACGCCGGGGTGGAGTTTGAATGGGAAACGCGGGTGATCCTGCATGAAGACGCGGTGCAGGGCACCACGCTCGGCAGCAATGGGCGATTAGGCTATAACACCTGGCTGGGCCTTCAGCCGCAGCCTGTCCCGCGTGGCGATCTGGTGTATTGCGCAGAGCGGTAATCCTTCCGTATACCGAATCATTGTTAATGGAAACTAACATGTCAGAAATTAGCCGTGCCGTGCTTTTCGGCAAACTGGATACGCTGTTATTTACCTCTCTGGAAAGCGCCACTGCGTTCTGCAAGCTGCGCGGCAACCCCTACGTTGAGCTGGTGCACTGGCTGCATCAGCTGATGCAGCAGCAGGATGGCGATCTGCAGCAGGTCATCCACCACTTTGCCCTTGATGAACAGCAGCTGACGCGCGATATCGTTGCCGCGCTGGATGTCCTTCCGCGCGGGGCGAGTTCCGTTTCCGATCTCTCCGAACATATCGACAGCGCCGTGGAGCGCGCCTGGGTCTTCGGCTCGCTGAAGTTTGGCGTCAGCCGCATTCGCGGCGGCCACCTGCTGATCGGCATGCTTAAAACCTGGAACCTGGCCAACGTCCTGAAAAGCATCTCATCGCAGTTCACCCGCCTTAACGTCGAGGTGCTGATTGAGCAGTTCGACGCCATCTGCGCCAACAGCAAAGAGACGCAGCAGGCCGCTGCCGCCGTCGATGCCCCGGCGGGTGCGGTACCGGCGGCGCAGGGGACGCTGGCCCAGTACGGTCAGGACCTGACCGCCCGCGCCCGCGAAGGGAAGATTGACCCGGTTGTCGGGCGCGACGAGGAGATCCGCCAGATGGTGGATATCCTGATGCGCCGCCGCCAGAACAACCCGCTGCTGACCGGGGAAGCCGGGGTCGGCAAAACGGCGGTGGTGGAAGGGCTGGCGCTGCGTATCGCCGACGGCGACGTCCCGGAGCCGCTGCAAAATATTCAGCTGTGGCTGCTGGATATCGGCATGCTGCAGGCAGGCGCAGGCATGAAAGGCGAGTTCGAGGCCCGTCTGCAGGCGTTAATCAATGAAGTGCAGTCCAGCGCCACGCCGATCATTCTGTTTATCGATGAGATCCACACCCTGATTGGCGCAGGCGGCCAGCAGGGGACCGGCGATGCGGCGAACCTGCTGAAGCCCGCCCTGGCGCGCGGTCAGCTGCGCACCATCGGGGCCACCACCTGGGCGGAATACAAAAAGTACATCGAGAAAGACCCGGCGCTGACCCGTCGTTTCCAGACGGTGCAGGTTTACGAGCCGGACGAAGCGAAAGCCATTCTGATGCTGCGCAGCACCGTGTCGCCGCTGGAGACTCACCATCAGGTGCTGCTGCTCGACGAAGCGGTCAGCGCGGCGGTGAAGCTGTCGCATCGCTACATCCCGGCGCGTCAGCTGCCGGACAAAGCCGTTGCGCTGCTCGACACCGCCTGCGCCCGCGTCGCGGTCAGCCAGAGCGCGCCGCCTGCGCAGCTCGAAGACTGCCTGCGCCACCTTGCCGCGCTGGACGTGGAGATTGAGATTGCTGAACGCGAAGCGCGCGTCGGTGCAGGTGACGCTGAGCGCGTAGCGACGTTACGCGTCGAACGCGACGCGTATGAAACAAAACGCGAAGCCCTGGCCCAGCGCTGGGAAGAAGAGCGCAGCCTGGTGCAGGAGATTATTCGCCTGCGCGCGGCGCTGTTCGCGGCGGGCGATGAAGACAGCGCCGAGCTGCGCGGCCAGCTGGCGGAGCAGCAGCAGGCGCTGAACGCCTTGCAGGGTGATGAACCGCTGCTGTTTGCGGCGGTGGATGAAAACGTGGTTGCCGCGGTGGTCTCTGACTGGACCGGGATCCCGCTGGGCCGAATGGTGAAAAACGAGATCGACGCGGTGCTCAACCTCGCCGACACGCTGAACCAGCGCGTTATCGGCCAGCGTCACGGTCTGGATCTTATTGCCCGCCGCGTGAAAACCTCGCGGGCGAAGCTCGACGATCCGAACAAACCGGTGGGCGTCTTTATGCTGTGCGGCCCGTCAGGCGTTGGTAAAACCGAAACCGCGCTGGCGCTCGCGGAATCCCTGTACGGCGGCGAGCAGAACGTTATCACCATCAACATGAGTGAGTTCCAGGAAGCGCACACCGTTTCCACCTTAAAAGGTGCGCCTCCGGGGTACGTAGGGTATGGTGAAGGCGGCGTGTTAACCGAGGCCGTGCGCCGCCGCCCGTACAGCGTGGTGCTGCTGGACGAAATTGAAAAAGCGCACCCGGACGTCCACGAAATCTTCTTCCAGGTCTTTGATAAAGGCTGGATGGAAGACGGCGAGGGGCGCCACATTGATTTCCGTAACACCATCATTATTCTGACCTCCAACGTTGGCACCGACCTGATTAGCGCCATGTGCGCCGATCCGGAGCTGATGCCGGAGCCTGAGGCGTTAAGCGGTGCCCTGCGCCAGCCGCTGCTGGAGGTATTCCCGCCGGCGCTGCTGGGCCGCCTGCTGGTGGTGCCGTACTACCCGCTCAGCGACGAGATGCTGGGGCAGATTGTTCGCCTGCAGCTCAAGCGCATTCAGCGTCGTCTGGAAGAGAATCACAGCATTATTTCTGAGTTTGACGACAGCGTGGTGGAACAGATTGTTCAGCGCTGTACCGAGGTGGAGTCTGGCGGCCGCATGGTGGACGCTATTCTGACCAACACCTTGCTGCCTCAGATGAGCCAGATATTACTTACCGCCAGCCGCAGCGACGAGCAGTACCGACGTCTGCACGTCACCTGCGAGCAGGGCGAGTTTCACTGTCAGTTTGCCGCGTAATAATCATCAAGAGAACTGTAAAAGATGACGGATAATGATAACAATCGGACTGTCCCAAACGCGCTCCCGGTCGGGTACCGCTTCAACGAGTTTGAAATCAAAGAGGTGATCGGCGGCGGCGGTTTTGGCATCGTCTATCGCGCGTGGGATCACCAGCTCGAACGCACTATCGCTATCAAAGAATTTATGCCTTCCTCGCTCGCGGTGCGCGGCGACGACATGACCCTGGTGCTGCGCAGCGAGCGCTTTGGCAAAGCGTTTTCCGCAGGCCTGAACAGCTTCATTCAGGAAGCCCGTCTGCTGGCGCGCTTTAACCACCCGAACCTGCTGCACGTCCTGCGCTTCTGGGTGCAAAACGATACGGCCTACATGGGGACGCTGTTTTACAGCGGCACTACGCTTTCGCGCCTGCGCGAAGAAAAGCCGGAGCTGATCAACGAAGCCTGGATCCGCCGCACGCTGCCGATGCTGTTCGGTGCGATCAAGACCATCCACAACGAAGGCTACCTGCACCGCGACATCTCTCTGGATAACATTCAGATCCAGGATAACGGCCTGCCGGTGCTGCTCGATTTCGGCTCCGCGCGACGCACCATCGGTAACCTCTCCGACGAAACGGAAACCATGCTGCGCCCGGGCTTTGCGCCGATTGAACAGTACACTGACGACAACGAAAGCGAGCAGGGCCCGTGGACGGATATTTACGCCCTCGGCGCGGTGCTGCGTACCCTGATTGTGGGCTCTCCGCCGCCGGTCAGCGTGGTGCGCTCGATTCAGGATACCTGCAAACCGCTGGTCGAGCTGATGCCGCAGGGCTATTCCATTCCGCTGCTGCAGGCCATCGACCGCGCGCTGGCGCTGCACATGGAGGACCGTCCGCAGTCAATCGACGAGTTCGCCGCGCTGATAGAGATGCCGGTCGCCGGGATCAACGACGTGCTGACGGCGAAAAAGCCCGGCACGATGCTGGTTCCGGTCGAAGACGAAAAACCGGCTTCGCTGCTCGACTGGCGTCGCTACAAGATCCCGGGCATGGTTGCCGCGGGCGTGCTGGTGGGTATTGTCGCCGGGGCGATGCTGTTCAGCGGCGGTAACGATGCACCTGAGCAGGCTGCACAGGCACCGGCGGAGACGCGCCCGGCTGAAACCGCCGCGAACGCGCCAGACGTGAAGCCGGAAACGGCGAAGGTTAGCGAGCAGGCGACGGCCCAACAGACTTCACCGCCTGTCGACACAAGCCCTGTTGCGTTGGTCTATATCCGCATCCTCGACGGCGAAACGCTGAAAGTGAACGGCGAGCCAAAAGCGTTGCGTCCGGCGACCAACGGTTATGCATCGCTCAAGCTGCCAGCCGGTGAGGTGAAGATTGAACTGCAGGGCAACGGAAGAACACGTGGCCAGACGCTGGATATCACCAAGCCGGGCACCTGGCTGGTGAATCCTTAGAATTACGCTCAGTCACAGATGCGAACCTCTTTTCTGAATCGCATAAGCTAGATGGAATAAAGATTATGCTCAACCGAATTACCGTTCAGCTCCCGGTGGAGGGGCTTCTGTTCTGGAAACTGACGGGCCGCGAGGCGATGTCCGAGTCGTTTGCGCTGACGCTGACCGTGCTCGGCACGGACGCGCGCATCGACCGCAGCAAGCTGCTGGGCCAGCCGGTCACGGTGACCATCCCGACGCAGAATCTGCTGACGTCCCGCTATGTCAACGGCAAGATTACCCGCGTGGCGGTCAGCGCCGTTGAGCTGACGGGCACCCGCTACGCGGTGTACCAGCTGACGGTGGAGCCGGACCTGTGGCCGATGAAGCGCGACCGTAACCTGCGAATCTTCCAGGGCCAGACGGTACCGCAGATTGTGAAAACCCTGCTGGATGAGCATCAGGTTAACGTTGAGGATAAACTCACCGGCAGCTACCGGGTGTGGGACTACTGCGTGCAGTATCAGGAGTCGAGCCTGGACTTCATCAGCCGCCTGATGGAGCTGGAGGGGATTGCCTATCACTTCCGCCATGAGGCCGACAAACACACCCTGGTGCTCACCGACGCTGCCACGCAGCATCAGCCGTTCAGCGGCTATGAGGTTATTCCTTACCACCAGACGCCGTCAGGCGGCAGCACGGACGAAGAGGGCATCAGCCAGTGGGCGCTGGAGGACAGCGTGACGCCGGGGATTTACAGCCTCGACGACTATGACTTCCGCAAGCCGAACGCGTGGCTGTTTCAGGCCCAGCAGAACCCGGCGTCGCCGAAGCCGGGCAGCATCGACGTGTACGACTGGCCGGGGCGCTTTGTGGATAAAGGGCACGGGGAGTTCTATGCCCGCATCCGTCAGGAGCGCTGGCAGGTTGAGCATCAGCAGATTCAGGCTACCGCGACGGCGGCGGGGATTGCGCCAGGGCACACCTTCACCTTAACCAACGCGCCGTTCTTCAGCGACAACGGTGAGTATCTGGTGACGGCGGCGGGTTACCACCTCGAAGAGAACCGCTACGCCAGCGGCGAGGGGGAGACCATTCACCGCACCGATTTCACGGTGATCCCGTCGGCGGTGGTGTACCGTCCGGCGCAGACCACGGCGTGGCCGCGAACCTACGGCCCGCAGACGGCGAAAGTCGTGGGGCCGAACGGCGAGAGTATCTGGACGGACAAATACGGTCGCGTGAAGGTGAAGTTCCACTGGGACCGCCTGGCGAAGGGCGATGACACCAGCTCCTGCTGGGTGCGCGTGTCGAGCGCGTGGGCGGGCCAGGGCTACGGCGGGGTGCAAATCCCGCGCGTCGGCGACGAGGTGGTGGTGGACTTTATCAACGGCGATCCGGATCGTCCGATTATTACCGGACGCGTGTACAACGACGCGAGCATGCCGCCGTGGGCGCTGCCGGCTGCGGCGACGCAGATGGGCTTTATGAGCCGCTCTAAGGGGGGCTCCGTGGACAACGCCAACGCCCTGCGCTTTGAGGACAAGGCGGGCGCAGAGCAGGTGTGGATCCAGGCCGAACGCAACATGGACACCAGCGTTAAAAATGATGAAACGCACAGCGTCGGCGGGGCGCGCAGCCATTACGTGAAGAAAAACGAGCTGCATCGCGTGGAAGCGAATCAAACCCAGGCGGTGAAAGGCGGAACCGAGATCCTGACGGGCAAAGGCAAGCTGGATGCGGCGGTGGAGCAGTATGTCATCGCTTCCGGGACGAAGCTGCGGCTGGTCTCAGGTGAAAGCGCGATTGAACTGAATGCTAACGGCAAGATTAACCTGATCGGCAAAGAGTTTAACTTCTTCGTGGAAGGGGATGGGTATATCACCACGGGCGGTAAGCTGCACCTGAATACCTCGGGAACCAAGCCGGGCACTACAGCACCGGGTTCTGAGCATAAAGGGGATATTGATGCGGCGGTGCAGGAGAAATTTGCGCCGGGAAAGGAGAGTAAGGCTGGTGTGGCTGCCAGCGCACCTGCCGAAACTTCTAAAAACGCTACGCCTCAAGCATCCAATGTTCCTTCAAGCGGATATGGAAAGGATGTTGATAGTCTTGTCGATAAATCACCTACTATGAAAAATGACATAGCTACGTTAAAGAAACGAGGCTGGACATTTGAAGAAGGTGAAGCAGGCAAGGGGACGTTTGCCAATCGTCAAAAGCGCGTTATTACCGTTGATAAAAATGAGCTCGGTAACCCGAATGCAGTCGTTCAGTCTCTGTCACATGAAAGTGGTCACGCTTTATATGAACCCAACATTGATTTTTCTTCGCGCGACGCCTATCTGAACAGCACACTCAGTGATGAAGGCGCTGCAACGTTGAACAATATCCGGGTCCAACGCGAAATCATAGCCAACAAGGGCGGGGATATCGGTATTGCAGGCAATCCAGCAAATCAGACACAATATAATCGTATCTATGATTCTCTCGAACGTGGGGCTATAAAGGAAAGTGAAGCGCGTACGCAGATAGGCCGTATCTTTGGCAAAGGCGAACAAACGTCTACCACAGGGCAATATTACGAAGATTATTATGGCGGTTGGTATGATAAAAATTATCCATAGTCTAAAAACGGGTGCGGTGCTTGCGGCTTTATTAACGACGGGAATGGCAGGTGGTAACATGCAGAAACAGGATCTTTGGCAGTTCATTTCAGAAATGAGCGCATCACTCAAAACGTTGTCCGTTAACAGTCTGGATAACGCTCCGTTATCATTCAAGCTAACGAAACAGAATGAATATATCAATTTCTACAATGCCGACGATATCAAACTGGCGGATGGAACGAACATTACTGCAATTGATTTACGTTTAAGTAAAGAAAGTGACGGTATGGCACCGTTACTGAATTTTTCACCGTCCGGCCAGTGCATCACTCTCGACACTGTTAAAAAACATTATCCGCAACTGACGTTAACTGATTATCCACGAGGCCGTTCGGAGAACGAAGTGACCAGTTATACAGCGGCAAAGGATATGAATGGACAAAAAGTAAGCTTCAGTTTCACGGTAAAAAAACCTGACTGCTTGGGTGGGGTCGCTATTAGCGCTGACTAAAATGCTTATTTCATTACTCACCGCTTTTTAAAGTGGTGAGTAGCATAATATTTATCCAGCAAATGACGATTAACGTGAAAAAACGCCTTTCTGTCTCTCTTTTTTTTACTCTCATGTCTACCTTTCTGAGCAGTTATGAAGTAGTGGCTCAGACTATGCCGCCCATTCTGGCTAAAGAGGATTTTTCTCTGCAGATAAAAGACCAGATTGTGGCACTGGGCGATAGATGGACTTCTGAGGTTGCGCGTAAAATTGCAGTTTCTGTGGAAGGTAGTTTTGTCGGTGAGGTTCCTTTTGACGGAACGAACTATAAATTCTACCAGCATCAGAAGACTGGTTTAAAAATATTCAGTTCCAATCTCTGGTGGGATAAAACCGAGCGAAGTGTTGACGATTATATTGTGGCGCAGATAACGCTAACTACTCCGGATGGCAAAACAGTTCGCGGGATCCATATTGGTTCAACAATAAATGAACTTGATAAAGCTTATGGTGGTGGCCATGTCGAAAATGACTCCGGGGAGCAGTGGGTTTCGTATGAATTGGGTAAGAAATTACTCTCTTTTGAGGTTAAGGACAGTAAGGTTGTAAAAATAACAATGAATTACGATAATGGTTCTTCAGAGTGATTTATGACCAAAAAATTTCTGGCAGTCGTATTGTTCACCGCTTTATTGGCAGGCGTCGTTGAAACGTCATATGCGATTGAATTATCGCAATACAATAAGCTCGAAACGGTAAGTCGCATCGTTAACGATAGCGAAGTGACAGACAATCTCAGGAAGACGCTGGGAAATCATTACCAGACCTTTATTGATAACTTTGATGTCTTCGGTGAACCGCATTCCACCCCAGGTGGCGGATTGTTTGTTGAGGGCTGGCTAAAGGATCTCTACCAGGAGAATGCGTCAGCGCTGGTCATCAATCCTGACGGAAAAATCTTTGCGGCCTGGGTGGTTCCGGAGTCGGACGTTATTCATTATCAGTCTTCTGATAAAAGCCCGGTTATTAATGCCGATATTCAGCAATGGGCTTCCAGATTCAATGCGAGGCATTTTGCAACGAACAGCCAATCAGGCCTCGCGTTTGACGGAGAATGGGCTGGCGAATACGAGAACGACTCAACGTTAACCCTGCGGTTAGCTGAATCAGGCAACCGTATCACCGGGTCTTATTGTTATATCTCCCAAAGAGGAAACCGCATAGATTGCCCGGAAGATGATGAGCGTAATCTTAGCGGTACGATCGCAGGCAATCGTGCCAACGTTGAGTTCAACTCATCGTTTGGCGGCGTAGGCGGACGGGCTGTTCTGGAAATAAAGGGGAGTGAAATGGAATGGCGTTTAGTGACTCCTCCTCAAAAAGGAAATTATTATGCTCCGCTGCGTTATACGTTGCGTAAAGCCGTTTCGGTTCATAGCGCTGAAACCAGAAAGCTCGACACCGAAAAGTTCTCTATTTCGCTGATAAACAAGTGCGGCCATTTTGATAGCGAATGTGACCAGATGGTTTATCTCGGCGTGCGCAAAAGCGATAACAGTACGATCTCCTTAAGGGGAAAAACGTTGCACGACTCCGCAGGTAAAATAATCGGCTCAACGTACAAGAATGGCGAGACCGTTTACACCGTGACGTATGCACCCGCGAAATTGGTTGTCAGCAAAGGCAGCCATGTTTTAGTCGAACAGTCAGGCCAGTGGCTTAAATAATAAAACAGCCAGCCAAAAGGCCAGCGTGGATTGGCCTTCTTGTTTCTCACCATATTAATCATCCCGAGTTCACTTATGAAATACACCCTCCAGGAAGGTTCGTTTTCCCTTTTTCCTGCTGCCTGGCAGGATAACAGCATGAACATTATTCGCGATGACGAAAGCGGGCTGTCCGTGGTGGTCAGTCGCGGCGTTATCCCTGATGGCAGCAACTATGAACAAGAGTTTCACCGCCAGTGGGATGTGCTGCGTCCTCAGATGGGCGAAATTGCCCAGAGCGAATTCCGGAACGTAAAGGCCGGGCCTGACGGAAAAATCAACGGGCTGGAAGTTGAGACGACGTTTGACCGTAACGGGCAGCGCCTGTGGCAAAAACAGCTGGCCATTCAGACGCCGGGCAAACCGGTACTGATGATTTTTACCCTTTCAGCACTCAGAGCATTCACCGAAGAGGACGAGGTGCGCTGGAGCGCGCTTAAGCAGAGTCTGACGCTAAACGACAACCGGAATGTGTAAGGCATGAGCGATAACAACGCGGCCCGTAAGGGCGACGAGATTATTCACTCCAGCATTTTTGCTGACATCACCAGCATCGTGGCGGAAGGTGCCGCCTATGCGGTGATCGGCGCGGCGGTAGGCGCAGCAGCAACCGTGGCGGCGCCATTGCTGGGGGCGGGGGCAGCGGCTGCAGGCGTGGCAGCAATTGGATCCAGCTGTCTGTTAAGCGGCATCATTGGCGGTGTGCTGGCGAACGTCGCGGGGATCACCGACGATATCAGCAACGCCGCTGAGGGATTAGGCAATGCGCTTTTTCCGCCGTCGCCTGCGGGTAAAATCACCACCGGTTCGAACAACGTTCTGACCAACGCAATCCCCGCCGCGCGCGCGGCGGGCACGCTGACGCCCGCCGATACACCGTCCCCTGAGCCACAGTCGCCGGGCAGCTTTGCCGATTACGCGGGCATGCTGCTTTCCGCCGCCGGACAGTTTGGCAGCGAAATGTGGCAGCCGAGCGTCGCCTCTGCCGCTGCGGGAACCTCGCCACTTGAAGAAGACAAGGTGGCGTGCGAAAAGCATTCCGGGCCGCAGTATCTGGCGGAAGGCTCTAAAAGCGTCTTTATCAACGGGCAGCCCGCGGTGCGTGCGAAAGATCGTACCACCTGCGAAGGCACCGTTTCCGACGACGTCTCCCCGAACGTGATCATCGGCGGGGACACCCTTACGGTCCGCGACATCAAAAGCGGTAAAACGCCGGGCCTGGCGCTAGGGATGATTGCGCTCTCCCTGCTGCGCGGGCGTCCGGGCAAGATCCTGAAAAACATGCCCTGCGCGCTGGCTTCAGCTGGCGGCGGGATGCTGGCCGATATGGCGGTCAACGCCGTGTTTGGTTCCTCGCACCCTGTTCATGCCGCCACCGGCGTGAAGGTGCTGAATGACGACGACGAACTCGATTTCTCGCTGCCGGGGCGCTTCCCGCTTCGCTGGCAGCGCAGCTACAACAGCCTGACCACCCGCGAAGGGCTGTTTGGACTGGGCTGGGCAACCACCTTTGACAGCTATCTGGCGCTGGAAGAAGACAACGCTACCTGGTTCGACGAAACCGGGCGCGAGCTGAGCTTCGAGCTGCCGCCTGTCGACCGCGCGTTTTACAGCATCAGCGAAGGCATCATTATCCGCCGTAATGAGAACGGCGACGTGGCGATTGCCGACGATGACGGTGCGGTATGGCGTCTGTACAAACCGACCCGGGCGAATCCATCCATCCTGCGTCTGGCCTCTCTCAGCGACGAATACGGCAACGCGCTGCTGACGGAGTGGGACGAGCAGGGCAGGCTGGTTGGTCTTCACGACGAGCCGCGGGTGATAGACGTTACCCTGCGCTATGAAGATGAACGATTCCCGCAGCGCGCTACCGCTGCCAGCCATTTCGACGGCAGCCAGACATGGCCGCTGATGCAGTGGGGCTACGACGCGCGCGGCCAGCTGGCGAGCGCGACGGATGCCTCCGGCGTGGTGACGCGTGAATACCGCTATAACGACCACGGCCTGATGGTCTGGCACCGGATGCCGGGCGGCCTGGAGAGCGAATATCGCTGGAAAAAATTCGACCACTGGCGCGTGGTGGAAAACCGCACCAGCACCGGCGACGGGTGCCGCTTTAGCTACGATTTAGCCGCCGGGCTGACGACCGTTGAGCACTACGACGGTCAGACGCGCCGCCACTACTGGAACGCGCAAAATCTGATTGTCCGCTACGTTGACGAGCGCGGTGAAAACTGGCGCTACGAGTGGGATGACAACGAACTTCTGACGCGTCGCATCGATCCGCTCGGAAACGCCGTCACCTTCGTCTACGACGAGATGGGAAACCGGGTTCAGGAGACCGACGCCGACGGCAATACCCGCACCACCGCCTGGCTGGAGCACCGCGCGCTTCCAGCGGCCATTATCGAAGCCGACGGCAGCGCCACCCGGTTCTGGTACGACGAACATCACGGGCTGAAGCGCGTGGTGGATCCGATGGGGCAGACTACGCAGCTGCGCCGGGACGCCTTCGGCCAGGTCATTGAAGAGGTTGATGCAGCCGGAAACAGCCGCTACCAGGAGTACAACGAGGCCGGGCAGATCGTTCGTGCGACGGACTGTTCCGGGCGTATTACCCGCTACCGCTATCATCCGCTGGGCTGGCTGGTGGCTGAAGTTAGCGCCGACGGTGAAGAGACCCGTTATCGCTACGACGCCGCAGGGCGTCCGGTACAGCTCGATCGTCCGGAAGGCTGGACGGAATCGCTCAAATGGAACGAACGTGGTCTGCCGGTGAAGCATGCGGGCGCTGACGGTAAAGAAAGTGAGTTCAGGTACGATGAGGCAGGGCGCTTAACCGCCACGCGTAACACTCTAGGCGAAGAGGTCCGTCGTCGCTGGGACAGCCGTGGGCGTCTGATTGCCCTGGAAAACGAAAACGGCGAAGCGTATCAGTTCCGCTGGGGCGCGGATTCGCTGCTGCTGGAAGAGATAGGGCTCGATGGCGTGGCCTCGCAGTATCGCTACGACGCCTGCGGACGCACGATAGCGCGCACGTTTGCCGCCGGTCATCCGGAGGCCATCACCCACGCCTTCGCCTGGAGCGCGAGCGGCCAGCTGGTCGCCCGTACCACGCCGGAAGGGCAGACACGCTACCGCTACACTCCTTCCGGGCTTTTAAGCCGGATAGGGCTGCATCCTGCGCTTTCAGCCGACGCGTGGACCACCGAGACAGAGCAGGAGCTCGCCTTTGACTATGACGCGCTTGGTCGCGTCACGCGCGAGGCGGGCGAGCACGGCGAGCTGGCGTGGGAGTATGACGCGCTGGGCAACCGCACCTCCGTCACGCTGCCCGACGGCCGCGAGCTGAAGCAGTTTTACTACGGCAGCGGGCATCTGCTCAGCATTGCTCTCGATAAGCTGTCGGTCTCTGATTTTACACGCGACGAACTCCACCGTGAGACCAGCCGCACTCAGGGGCTGCTGACCACCCGTAGCGAATACGACCGCCTTGGTCGGCTGCATCGCCGGGACGTCTTTACCGGCAATGCCCAGCGCCCGTCGCCGCGCCGCTGGTCCCGCCGCTGGGATTACGACTACCGCAATAACCTGGTGCGGGAAGAGCGGGACGATAATCCGTTCAGCTGGTACCGCTGGCAGTACGACAGCGCCGGGCGCCTGCTCGTTCAGGACGGCACGCTGCCCGGACAGGAGCAGTGGCGATGGGACGCTGCCGGTAACCCGCTCGAAGGGGCTGCTGAGAAGGTCACGCACAACCGCCTGACGCAGCTGAACGGCATTCGCTGGCGCTATGACATCCACGGCCGCACCGTGGAGAAAGATAACGGCCAGACCCGCTGGCACTACCGCTACGACGGCGAACATCGCCTGACGGAGGTCATCAGCCAGCCGCGGGACCGCAACAAGCCGCAGACGCAGGTCAGCTTCCGCTACGATCCGCTCGGGCGACGCATCAGCAAAACGCGACGCCAGATGCTGGGCGGACAGCCAACCGGCAAGCCGGTCACCACCCGGTTTGTCTGGGAAGGGTTCCGCCTGCTGCAGGAGGTGCACGGGGATGTGCCGCTCACCTACGTCTACAGCGATCAGGACAGCTACGACCCGCTGGCGCGTATTGATGGCGTTGATGCCCCTGAGATCTTCTGGTTCCACTGCCAGCCCAACGGCACGCCGGAGCGGATGACGGATATCGAAGGGCAGGTACGCTGGGAAGGCGTGAACAGCGCCTGGGGCAAGCTGCTGCGGGAAAGCGAGACGCAGGTATCAGGATATTCTCAGAACCTGCGGATGCAGGGGCAATACCTGGACCGTGAGACAGGGCTGCACTACAATCTGTTCCGGTATTATGACCCGGACTGCGGGCGGTTTACGCAGCATGACCCGATAGGGTTGGCGGGGGGGATTAACTTATATAAATATACTGTTAACCCTCTTACCTGGATAGATCCTCTGGGTTTAGCTGGTTGCACTTTAACAAAATCGAAGTCAAAAAATTACGAATACGTTTTAAAATTGAAACGCTCTGAATATCCTGCAACGTTTGGTCACATATCAGACGCGATCGATTTAGGACATGCAAAGGTTGTAACAATCCAACGAGGCTCTGCGAAAGCTAACAGGAAAACGAGTCTAAAAAATATCAAAACAAAGCCTGGTTATGATCGTGATGAATGGCCTATGGCGATGTTTAAAGAAGGCGGTGATGGCGCTAGCGTAAGATATATAGATCCTAGTGATAACCGTGGTGCAGGTTCAAGTATTGGTAATGTTTTATCAGAACTGCCAGATGGAACAAGAATAAAAGTCGAGGTAATATAATGAGTGATAAGAGCATGCAAACAGTAGATCTACTTATTTCGCATAGTCAAATATTGTTACGATCCCGAGATTATGACGAAAAGCTGAGTCAGTGGGGAAAAGGCAATGTTTCTCAAGGTGCTGTTCTACACAAGGATTATGTTATATTCGATCCATTACCAGAGGACGCGTTTGGAGCAAACGTCAATATCAAAATAGAGAATGCTTTTAAAATGGATGAAAATGCTCAGCGCTGTATTGTTGTGCCATTTTTCATTACGGATAAAGATAAGCTGCAAATCGCTTCTGCAACTGAGAAATTCGATTTAAATATAGATGTGAACGATAAGGTTTATTCACTCTTTTATGAGATTTGTGAAGGAGATGAAATTTACTATAATTTCACTCTTGTGCCGGCAAAAGAAGCTGTTGCTGCTAAGTTTTTGCTAGATGACCCTTGGGGAGGAATAAAAGATCATCCTCTCAAAGAAGGGGTTTTTTAAATTTAATATTAACCGGGAAATTTATCTCGGAAAAAAATCCACGCCTTGGCGTGGATTTTTTTTCATTCAAAACAAATCAGACGTTAAATAAGAAGTTCATCACATCGCCATCTTTAACGATGTAATCTTTCCCTTCCGCACGCATCTTGCCTGCTTCTTTCGCGCCTTGCTCACCTTTGTAGGTGATAAAGTCTTCAAACGCGATTGTCTGCGCACGAATAAAGCCTTTCTCAAAGTCGGTGTGGATCTTACCGGCCGCCTGAGGCGCGGTCGCACCCACAGGGATCGTCCACGCACGCACTTCTTTCACGCCAGCGGTGAAGTAGGTCTGCAGGTTCAGCAGCTCATAGCCTGCACGAATGACGCGGTTCAGGCCCGGCTCTTCCAGACCCAGCTCGGCCATGAACTCTTCACGGTCGGCGTCGTCCAGCTCGGCGATGTCGGATTCAACGGCAGCGCAAACCGCCACAACCACAGAACCTTCAGCCGCTGCGATTTCACGCACTTTGTCGAGGTACGGGTTATTCTCAAAACCGTCTTCGTTAACGTTGGCGATGTACATGGTTGGTTTCAGGGTCAGGAAGCTCAGGTATTTGATCGCCGCCTTGTCTTCTTCAGTCAGGTTTTTCAGCGCGCGCAGCATGCCCGCGTTTTCCAGCTGTGGCAGACATTTTTCTAGCGCAGCCAGTTCCGCTTTCGCGTCCTTGTCGCCGCCTTTGGCTTTCTTCTGCACGCGGTGAATCGCGCGTTCGCAGGTGTCGAGGTCAGAGAGCGCCAGCTCGGTGTTGATGACCTCGATGTCGTCAGCCGGATCCACTTTGTTGTTTACGTGGATGATGTTGTCGTTCTCGAAGCAGCGCACAACGTGGCCGATCGCTTCGGTTTCACGAATGTTGGTCAGGAACTGGTTACCCAGGCCTTCACCTTTGGATGCGCCTTTTACCAGGCCCGCGATGTCCACGAATTCCATGGTGGTTGGCAGAATGCGCTGCGGCTTCACGATTTCCGCGAGCTGGTCCAGACGCGGGTCCGGCATTGGCACAACGCCGGTGTTAGGTTCGATGGTACAGAACGGGAAGTTCGCCGCTTCGATACCCGCTTTGGTAAGCGCGTTAAACAGGGTGGATTTGCCCACGTTTGGCAGACCGACGATACCGCATTTGAATCCCATTTCTAAATCACCTTAATATCTTGATAATCAATCCGTTAACGTTAACCGATTGATGAAAAGTAAATAACTACGCCTATTATACACGTAACCCGCATGACGCGCGGTAAAAAAGCCGTATCGGGCGGATTATTGCGCTTTGAAAGCGTGCAAGCGGTTTGTCGCTTTGGTTAACCCATCTTTTAGCCAGATTTCGGTGCAGCGCGCCGCTTCGTCTACCGCCTCGTCAATCAGTTTCTGCTCAGAAACCGGGGGTTTACCGAGTACGAAACCGACAACTTTGCTTTTATCGCCCGGATGGCCGATTCCTACGCGCAAACGGTGGAAATTCGGGTTATTGCCCAGCTTGCTGATGATGTCTTTAAGACCGTTATGGCCGCCGTGCCCGCCGCCTAGTTTGAATTTTGCCACGCCGGGCGGGAGATCCAGCTCATCGTGGGCCACCAGAATTTCATCCGGATTGATGCGATAAAACGTTGCCATTGCCGACACGGCTTTACCGCTCAGGTTCATAAAGGTGGTGGGCACCAGTAAGCGAACATCCGCGCCAGCAAGGTTGATACGTGAGGTATACCCAAAGAATTTAGGTTCTTCACGCAGGGGAGCACGTAACCGCTCGGCCAGCAGATCGACGTACCATGCCCCGGCGTTGTGGCGGGTAGCCGCATATTCTGCGCCCGGGTTGGCGAGGCCGACAATCAGTTTAATCGTCACGATTCAATTCCTAATGGGTTCCAGATCTGGCGCGTAGTTTACTGTCTGGCGCGCCGCTTGACAAAATTCTGCGATCTTCTCAGCGAAATACGAATAATTTCTGATTTGAACAATTAGAATTTCAAGCTGTTCAAAGTCTTATTTGTAAACTTTTGTTTGGGAGTTATCTGTAATTGTGATCATTCACGCAACTCATAAAAGGGGCGTTGTCTATACTTTACACACAAGGATTAGGGGCTTTTCCCCTGACAACCCAAGGTTCCGGAGGTGACACATGAAACGCAAAAACGCTTCGTTACTCGGTAACGTGCTGATGGGATTGGGGCTGTTCGTGATGGTAGCCGGCGTGGGTTATTCAATTTTAAACCAGTTACCGCAGCTTGACCTCCCGCAATACTTTGCGCATGGCGCGATATTGAGCATCTTCGTTGGTGCGGTATTGTGGCTGGCAGGGGCTCGCGTGAGCGGCCATGAGGAAGTCTGTGACAAATACTGGTGGGTGCGCCACTACGATAAACGCTGTCGTCGCGACCAGCATAAGCACAGCTAGTGCTACGATAAAGAACGCCGAAACGGCTCCCGAGGGAGTCGTTTTTTTTTGCATCAAGGGTTGACCCTCACGTAACGTAAGGCTCCAGAGTGGCGCCACTGGCAAAGAAAAAGGAGCAGTTATGTTGATTCAGGTGGGTGAGCTGGCGAAACGTGCCGGGATCACCGTGCGGACATTGCACCACTATGAGCAAACAGGGTTGTTGCTGCCTTCTGCCAGAAGCGCGGCAGGTTACCGGCTTTACAACCTGGCGGATGTTCAGCGTCTGCACATGATCCAGGCGCTGGCAAAAGCGGGGCTGGAACTTGCTGAAATCAGGGATTTTCTGGAACAGGAGTCGCTGTCGTTAACCGAGTTACTCGATGCGCAAATCACGCTGCTGGATAAACAGCTGCGCAGCATACATACGCTGCGCGACCGTCTGGTGGAGCTGCGGACCGGGCTTATCGACGATGCGACGCCGGATCTGGAATCCTGGCTACAGACTCTGGAGTTAATGAATATGTACGATCGCTGGTTTAGCAAAGAAGAGTTACAGCAGCTGCCGTTTGCGGTGCAGAAGGATGCGCTGACGGCTATCTGGTCGGGGCTGGTTGCAGAGGCCAAAACGCTTCTGGAGCAACATATACCCGTTATGGACGCGCGAGCCATGGACCTGGCGACGCGCTGGATGGAACGTCTGGAGCAGGACACGGCGGGCAAGCCGGAGTTTCTCACCCGGCTGAACGAGATGCACAGCGTTGAACCGCAGATGCAGGTGCAGACCGGTATCACGCCTGAGATGACGGATTACATCACGCGCGCGTTTGCGGAATCTAAGCTCAGCATATGGGAGAAGTATCTCACTGCCGAAGAGATGGCCTATACCCGGGCACACTACTTTGACCGCATGATGGAGTGGCCGCCGCTGGTGGCGAAACTGCATCAGGCGCAGCGGGAAAATAGCGATCCTGCCTCGGAGGAGGCGCAAGAGCTGGCTGAAAACTGGCTGGTATTGTTCCAGTCTTACGCGGGCACGAACCCGGAGACCCAGCAAAAGTTTCGCACTGCCATGCAGCAGGAGGCGCACCTGATGAAAGGAACATGGATGACGCCTGCCGTGATTGCATGGCTCCAGCAGGCGATCGGGGTGATGATGCAGAGACGTTTCTCTGCATCAGGTCACTCACAGATCCGCTAACGCAGCTTCACGGTTAGGGTAGAAGGAGAGTCGGCCAGGGATAGGCTGCACGCCCGCGCGCGCCATGGTGCGCAGCGGCTGAAACTCCAGGTTACTCACCCGCAGCTCGCAGCCTTCCGGCAGACGTGCCACAAAGCGCTGGAAGGCATCCAGGCCGCCTGCATCCAGCACCGGTACAGCATCCCATTTCAGCACCACAACCCGTTTGCCCGCGATGCGGGACTCCAGATCGCTAAACAAACCTTCCGCCGCGGCGAAGAACAGCGGGCCAATCACGCGCAGCACCAGCACATCGTCAGGCACCTCGACGTTAACCGGGGAAAGGCGCGTCATCTGCGCGATGCGGCGCATAAACAGCAGGGACGCCAGCACGATCCCGACGCTGATGGCGATAACCATGTCGAACAGCACGGTCAGCGACATGCAGATCAGCATCACGATGATGTCGTCTTTCGGCGCGCGTCGCAGCAGGTTCACCACCTTATGCGCCTCACTCATGTTCCAGGCCACCATCAGCAGCAGGGCGGCCATGGCGGAAAGCGGCAGCCAGGAGAGCAGCGGGGCGAGGATCAGCAGAGCGAGGATCACCAGCACGGAGTGGATGACCGCCGAAACGGGTGAGGTTGCCCCCGCGCGCACGTTGGCCGCAGAACGGGCGATGGCTGCCGTTGCGGTAATACCGCCGAAGAACGGCGCGACGAGGTTGCCTAACCCCTGACCGACCAGCTCGCTGTTGGCTTTGTGTTTGGTGCCGGTCATACCGTCCAGAACGACGGCACAGAGCAGGGATTCAATTGCCCCCAGCATCGCCATAGAGAACGCGGCGGGAAGCAGGGCACGGAGGGAATCCCAGCTTAGGGTGAAGCTGGAGCCGGGCATGTCCCACGGGAGCACCAGCTGCGGTAACAGTTGCGGAATGCCGCTACCCTGTGAACCGTCCGCCAGAACATAGTGGAACTGTGAGCCGATAGTCGCGACATGGCCACCGAACATATTGACGAGGGCCATCACCGCGCAGCCCAGCAGCAGCGCGGGAAGGTGGCCCGGCAGACGGATCCCCAGACGAGGCCAGACGATCAGCGTGCCCAGCGTCACAATCCCAATGGCGGCGTCGCCCAGGTTGGCCGTCGGCAGCGCCATAAACAGCGCCCCTACTTTTTGCAGGTAGTGTTCCGGTACGTGGGGCATCTGTAGGCCGAGGAAGTCCTTGATCTGCATGGTTCCGATGGTGATACCAATCCCCGAGGTGAATCCCAGCGTCACGGAAAGGGGGATGTACTCGATCAGCCGCCCGAAGCGGGCCAGGCCAAACAGAATCAAAAAGACGCCGGACATCAGGGTGGCGACCAGCAGGCCTGCCAGACCAAACTGCTGCGAAACCGGGTAGAGGATCACCACGAAGGCGGCGGTCGGGCCGGAAACGCTGAAGCGTGAGCCGCCCGTCAGGGCAATGACGATCCCGGCAACGGCCGAGGTGTACAGGCCGTACTGCGGCGCAACGCCGCTGCCAATTGCCAGCGCCATCGCCAGCGGGATGGCGATAATGCCGACGGTGATCCCGGCAATCAGGTCACGGACAAAGCGTGACGAGGTGTACTTCTCTTTCCAGCAGGCGTCGATGAGGGCGCGAAAGGGCAGAACATGTGAGGAGGTTACGTTTTTCACAATTATCTATCATCCGTATGCGCATCATCTGTCATGTGAATGGCAGGTGAAGGAGGCATTAATCATACAAATAAAACCCAGAGACAAAAAAACCCGCCGCAGCGGGTTTTTCGGCCGTGTTCGATTAGTGTTCGAACATTGCTGAGATTGATTCTTCGTTGCTGATACGACGAATCGCTTCGGCCAGCATCCCGGACAGGGTCAACGTACGCACGTTTGGCAGGGCTTTGATCTCGTCGCTCAGTGGAATGGTATCGCATACCACCACTTCGTCAATGACGGAGTTGCGCAGGTTGTTTACCGCGTTACCGGAGAAGATCGGGTGAGTTGCGTAGGCGAACACGCGCTTAGCACCACGCTCTTTCAGCGCTTCAGCGGCTTTACACAGCGTACCGCCAGTATCGATCATGTCGTCAACCAGCACGCAGTCACGGCCAGCAACGTCACCGATGATGTGCATCACCTGAGAAACGTTAGCGCGCGGACGGCGTTTGTCGATGATCGCCATGTCGGTATCGTTCAGCAGCTTAGCGATAGCACGGGCACGTACCACGCCGCCGATGTCCGGAGAAACCACGATTGGGTTATCCAGGTTCAGCTGCAGCATGTCTTCCAGCAGAATTGGGCTGCCGAATACGTTATCAACCGGGACGTCGAAGAAGCCCTGGATCTGCTCTGCGTGCAGGTCAACGGTCAGTACGCGGTCAACGCCGACGCTGGACAGGAAGTCAGCGACAACTTTAGCGGTGATTGGCACACGTGCGGAACGGACGCGACGGTCCTGACGGGCATAGCCGAAGTAAGGGATTACAGCAGTGATACGGCCTGCTGAAGCGCGACGCAGGGCGTCGACCATAACAACCAATTCCATCAGGTTGTCGTTTGTTGGAGCACAGGTGGACTGGATGATGAAAATATCACCACCGCGTACATTTTCGTTAATTTGTACGCTGACTTCGCCGTCGCTAAAGCGACCTACGGCGGCGTCGCCGAGGGAAGTGTACAGGCGGTTGGCAATACGTTGTGCTAGTTCCGGGGTGGCGTTACCAGCAAAAAGCTTCATATCAGGCACGAGAAGAACCTCAGGCATGCGTCCAGTGGTGGATAGCGTTCGCCGCAAACTGTGCGGGCCAGGCAAATGCTATCCAGGCGGTGTATTAAAGAGCGCGATGCAACGTCTGGAACAGGGTGACGTTGTCACCGAAACTCAGTCTGCGCCAGAATGGCTTGCTGTAGGGGGGAGGTGTTCATCCCACGTGCTACAAAACCATGCAGCCAAACCGGCGCTTGCTCAAGCACCTGACGAGCGGCGGATTCGGTGTCAAATTCAGCAAAGACACAGGCCCCTGTGCCAGTCAGGCGCGACGGCGCGTATTCTAACAGCCAGGAAAGCACCGCATCAACCTCGCGAAAACGTTTTCTTGCGATATCCTCGCAATCGTTGCTGAATTCACAATTTAATAACGTTTCTATTGACCGAATCGGGGTATTCCTTTTCAGGTCAGGATCTTTAAAGATGACCGGGGTCGGAATGCTCACGCCAGGGTGGGCAACCAGATACCATTTCTCCGGCGGTTCAGCCGGGGAGAGGATCTCACCCACGCCCTCAGCAAAGGCCGCATGACCGCGAACAAACACTGGGACATCCGCTCCCAGCGTCAGGCCGAGGGCTGCCAGTTCGTCCTTCGACAGCCCGCAGTCCCAGAGATGGTTCAGCGCAACCAGCACGGTGGCGGCGTTGGATGAGCCACCGCCCAGACCGCCGCCCATCGGCAGGCGCTTCTCGATACGGATATCCGCACCGCTTCCCGCAGGCAGACGGCCCGATTCCGCCGCGGCTTTCATCAGCAGGCGCGAGGCGCGCACGATCAGGTTGTCCTCATGCGCCACGCCTTCCACCGGCGTTAGCAGGCAAATCTGCCCGTCCTGGCGCAGTTCAATGGAGATCGTGTCGCCATAGTCAATAAACTGAAACAGCGTCTGCAGGGTGTGATAACCGTCAGCACGCTGGCCGGTGATGTATAAAAACAGGTTCAGCTTTGCCGGAGAGGGCCAGTGGGTCATCATTTAACGATCCAGTTGTCCATTTTCAGCTTGATGCGCTGGCTGCCCTGAGTCAGTTCCATATTCGATGGCAGCGACGGTTTACTCTTACTGTCATAGGCGCTGTACACCACTTTCCAGGTTTTACCGTTCTGCGTGTAGTTCACCTGGCTCAGACGATACTGGTCGTCAAGGGTGTAGTCAGTTGCCTCACCCGGCAGGCCCAGGATCCACTGGCGCAGGCTGTTGAGCGGGATAGGCATCCCGGTCAGCTTGCCAATCATCTCTTCGGCATCGGTCGCGGTATAGTGCTGGCCTTTGTTATCGGTGATCTGCGCTTCACCCGGTTTCGCGATAAGCTCCAGCTCGGTGCTGCCCAGCGGGTTCAGCAGCAGCAGGCGATAGTTGTCCTGACCCGTCTGCTGCCAGAAGAAGCGGGCATAAACCTTTTGTTCGTCAGAGAGATAAGCGAAAGCGCCGCGGGTCTGGTACTGGTTCAAATTACGGATGTCCTGCTGGTGCTGACGCCACTGCGGTGAATCAGGGCTTTTGCCCGGGCCTTTTGGTTGGGTGACGGTACATGCGGTCAGAACCAGTGCTGCCAGCGGCAGCAGGCGAATCAGTCGGGTCATAATGAGGACAAATCCTTGAGAAACGTTGCAGTTATAACTGTTAATGCTAGCGTCGAAGGGGGCTACCGTCTACGTTCAAATTATCTCAAAGGGTTGTATCTACCCTAAATAATTCAAGCTGCATGAAGGCGGCAAGAGAGTGAATCCCCAGGAGCATAGATAACTATGTGATTGGGGTGAACGAGCGCAGCCAACGCGCATGCAGCTTGAAGTATGACGGGTATAAGCTATTACTCCGAAAGGGGGCAGTCCCTTTTATTGATCTCGCGCATCCTGTATGATGCGTTCTGCTAACCTTATTAACGCTGGTACTACTCCCGCTCAACATGACCCTATTAGCACTCGGCATCAACCACAAAACGGCTCCGGTTTCGCTGCGAGAACGCGTGACGTTTTCGCCGGATACGCTTGACCTGGCGCTGGACAGCCTGCTTGCACAGCCGATGGTGCAGGGTGGCGTGGTGCTCTCGACGTGCAACCGTACCGAGCTGTATTTAAGCGTGGAAGAGCAGGACAACCTGCATGAAGCGCTGATCCGCTGGTTATGCGACTACCACAATCTCAACGAAGACGAGCTGCGCAATAGCCTGTACTGGCATCAGGACAACGATGCCGTCAGCCACCTGATGCGCGTCGCCAGCGGGCTGGATTCGCTGGTGCTGGGCGAGCCGCAGATCCTGGGGCAGGTGAAAAAAGCGTTTGCGGACTCGCAAAAAGGGCACCTGAAGGCCAGCGAGCTGGAGCGCATGTTCCAGAAGTCGTTCTCCGTGGCGAAGCGTGTGCGAACGGAAACCGACATTGGTGCCAGTGCGGTTTCCGTTGCTTTCGCGGCCTGCACCCTTGCACGCCAAATCTTTGAATCCCTGTCTACCGTCACCGTGATGCTGGTGGGTGCGGGCGAAACCATCGAACTTGTGGCGCGCCATCTGCGCGAGCATAAAGTGAAAAAGATGATTATCGCTAACCGTACCCGCGAACGCGCGCAGGTGCTGGCGGATGAAGTGGGCGCAGAGGTGGTTGCCCTGAGCGACATCGATGAACGCCTGAAAGAGGCGGACATTATTATCAGCTCTACCGCCAGCCCGCTGCCGATTATCGGAAAAGGGATGGTGGAGCGTGCGCTGAAGTCCCGTCGCAATCAGCCGATGCTGCTGGTGGATATCGCCGTCCCGCGCGATGTTGAGCCGGAAGTGGGCAAGCTGCCTAACGCCTACCTCTACAGCGTGGATGACCTGCAAAGCATCATTTCGCACAACCTCGCCCAGCGTAAAGCGGCGGCGGTTCAGGCGGAAACCATTGTTGAGCAGGAAACCAGTGAGTTTATGGCCTGGCTGCGCGCGCAAAGCGTCAGCGAGACCATCCGCGAGTATCGCGGGCAGGCGGAGCAGGTGCGTGATGACCTGACTGCCAAAGCGTTAGCGGCCCTTGAACAGGGCGGTGACGCAAATGCAATTATGCAGGACCTGGCGTGGAAACTGACCAACCGCCTGATCCATGCACCAACCAAATCTCTTCAGCAGGCCGCCCGTGACGGGGATGATGAACGCCTGACCATTCTGCGCAACAGCCTCGGGCTGGAATAGCGCCCTATACCCATTTTCTAAGACAAGGTGCACTTACGCCTATGAAGCCTTCTATCGTCGCTAAACTGGAAGCTCTGCACGAGCGCCATGAAGAAGTACAGGCGCTGCTCGGGGATGCCGGGACCATCGCAGATCAGGAACGTTTTCGCGCGCTCTCGCGTGAATACGCGCAGTTAAGTGATGTTTCTAAATGCTTTACCGACTGGCGACAGGTTCAGGAAGATATTGAAACCGCGCAGATGATGCTCGACGATCCTGAAATGCGCGAGATGGCGCAGGAAGAGTTGCAGGACGCGAAAGCGCGTTCTGAAGAGATGGAGCAGCAGCTTCAGGTGCTTCTGCTGCCGAAGGATCCGGACGATGAGCGTAACGCGTTTGTGGAAGTGCGCGCCGGTACCGGCGGTGACGAAGCGGCCCTGTTTGCCGGGGATCTGTTCCGCATGTACAGCCGCTACGCCGAATCGCGTCGCTGGCGCGTGGAGATCATGAGCGCCAACGAAGGCGAACATGGTGGCTACAAAGAGGTTATCGCCAAGATCAGCGGCGACGGCGTGTACGGTCGTCTCAAGTTTGAATCCGGCGGTCACCGCGTGCAGCGCGTACCGGCCACCGAATCTCAGGGACGCATTCACACCTCAGCCTGTACGGTAGCGGTGATGCCGGAGCTGCCGGAAGCAGAACTGCCGGACATCAATCCGGCGGACCTGCGTATTGATACTTTCCGCTCCTCTGGCGCGGGCGGTCAGCACGTCAACACCACCGACTCTGCCATCCGTATTACCCACCTGCCAACCGGCATCGTCGTCGAATGCCAGGACGAGCGTTCACAGCACAAAAACAAAGCCAAAGCGCTGTCCGTGCTGGGCGCGCGTATCCACGCAGCTGAAATGGCGAAACGTCAGCAGGCGGAAGCGTCTACGCGTCGTAACCTGCTGGGCAGCGGCGATCGCAGCGACCGTAACCGCACCTATAACTTCCCGCAGGGCCGCGTAACCGACCACCGCATCAACCTGACGCTGTACCGTCTGGACGAGGTGATGGAAGGGAAGCTGGATATGCTGATCGAGCCTATCGTGCAGGAATACCAGGCCGACCAGCTGGCGGCACTGTCCGAGCAGGACTAATGGATTTTCAGCACTGGTTACGTGAGGCGGCCGGAGAGCTTTCAGAAAGCGAAAGCCCGAAGCGCGATGCCGAAATTTTGCTTGAGCATGTGACGGGTAAAGCCCGTACGTATCTGCTGGCTTTTGGCGAAACCGAACTGACCGCAGAGCAGGAAGCGCAGCTCGCCGCGCTGCTTGCCCGTCGTAAAACCGGCGAGCCGGTGGCGCACCTTGTCGGTGAACGTGAGTTCTGGTCGTTACCGCTGTACGTCTCGGCGGCGACGCTGATCCCGCGTCCGGACACCGAATGTCTGGTTGAGCAGGCGCTTGCGCGTTTACCGGCGGCGGCCTGCAGCATTCTCGATCTCGGTACGGGAACAGGTGCTATCGCGCTGGCGCTCGCCACCGAGCGGCCCGACTGCGCTGTGACGGCGGTGGACGTAATGCCCGACGCGGTGGCGCTGGCGCAGCGTAACGTGGAACGTCTCGGGCTCCGCAACGTGACGGTGCTGCAAAGCAGCTGGTTTGCCGCGCTGGAGAATCGCTCATTTACGATGATTGTCAGCAATCCTCCTTACATCGACGAACATGACCCGCACCTTGCCCAGGGAGATGTTCGCTTCGAACCGCTCACGGCGCTCGTGGCCGCCAACGCGGGATTAGCCGATCTTGATCACATTGTGACAACGTCACGGGAGCATTTACTTCCCGGCGGCTGGCTACTCGTGGAGCATGGCTGGACGCAGGGAGAAGCCGTGCGGGTACTGTTTACGCAAGCAGGTTACGCTGCAGTCGAAACCTGCTGCGACTACGGCGGCAACGAACGCCTGACTCTGGGGCAGTTGCTATGAAAACAGGCTATCTGCCATTTACTGATAAAGGCGCATGGCTGACTGAAAAGCTGTTTGGCGTTATCATCTACATCGTTTTGAGTTTTATCGCGCCTGAGCGTCATTGTTCGCTTAGTCGTTACTGGGGTAAGTCATGAGGTCCTTAGCCGATTTCGAATTTAATAAAGTGCCGCTTTGCGATGGCATGATCCTGATTTCTGAGATGATTCGCGACGATTTTACGTCGCAGTTTGTCTACGATGAGCTGGAGAATCTGGTCAGCCTGGCGCGTGAAGAGATTAATCAGGCTCGCCCGCAGGACTGGCAATTAGAGAAGCTGCTGGAGCTTTTCTACGGCGAATGGGGTTTCTGCGACACGCGGGGCGTATATCGTCTGTCTGACGCGTTATGGCTGGACCAGGTCTTAAAAAATCGTCAGGGCAGCGCCGTGGCGCTGGGCTCTATTTTGCTGTGGGTCGCGCACCGTCTGGATATTCCGCTGGTCCCGGTCATTTTCCCGACGCAGATGATCCTGCGTGCAGAGTGGCTGGACGGCGAAATGTGGCTCATTAATCCCTTCAACGGCGACACGCTGGATGAACATACGCTGGACGTTTGGCTGAAAGGCAATATCAGCCCGGTGGCTGAGCTCTTCAACGAAGATCTCGACGAGGCGGATAACGCCGAGGTCATTCGCAAGCTGCTGGATACGCTGAAGTCCGCGTTAATGGAAGAGCGTCAGATGGAGCTGGCGCTGCGCGCCAGTGAAGTGCTGCTGCAGTTCAACCCGGAAGACCCGTACGAAATTCGCGATCGCGGGCTGATCTATGCGCAGCTCGACTGTGAGCACGTGGCGCTGAATGATTTGAATTATTTCGTCGAGCAGTGTCCGGAAGACCCCATTAGCGAAATGATTCGTGCGCAGATCAACGCGATCTCGCACAAGCAAATTACACTGCATTAATCTTAATTCCGATTCACACCTGAATAAGGCGATCCTATGAAACAAAAAGTGGTTAGCATTGGTGATATCAAGGTAGCAAACGACCTGCCGTTCGTACTGTTTGGCGGCATGAACGTGCTGGAATCCCGCGACCTCGCCATGCGTATCTGCGAACACTACGTGACCGTGACCCAGAAGCTGGGCATCCCGTACGTGTTTAAGGCCTCTTTTGACAAAGCCAACCGCTCCTCCATCAACTCTTACCGTGGCCCGGGCCTGGAAGAGGGAATGAAAATTTTCCAGGAGCTGAAGCAGACCTTTGGCGTGAAAGTGATCACCGACGTGCATGAAGCCTCACAGGCGCAGCCGGTGGCAGACGTGGTCGACGTGATTCAGCTCCCGGCATTCCTGGCTCGCCAGACCGACCTGGTTGCGGCGATGGCGAAAACCGGTGCTGTTATCAACGTGAAGAAACCACAGTTCGTCAGCCCGGGTCAGATGGGCAACATCGTCGATAAATTTATCGAAGGTGGCAACGACAAGGTGATCCTGTGTGACCGTGGCGCTAACTTCGGTTACGACAACCTGGTTGTCGACATGCTGGGCTTCAGCGTGATGAAAAATGTCTCCGGCCAGTCTCCGGTGATTTTCGACGTGACCCACGCCCTGCAGTGCCGCGACCCGTTCGGCGCCGCGTCCGGTGGCCGTCGTGCCCAGGTGACCGAGCTGGCGCGTGCCGGTATGGCGACCGGCCTGGCAGGTCTGTTTATTGAAGCGCACCCGGATCCGGCAAATGCGAAATGCGACGGCCCATCTGCGCTGCCGCTGGATAAGCTGGAGCCGTTCCTGAAACAGATCAAAGCGATTGACGATCTGGTGAAGAGCTTCGACGAGCTGGATACCAGCAACTAATAAAAAACCCGCTTCGGCGGGTTTTTTTATGGGCATATTGCCGTGTGGCGCTGCGCTTACCCGGCCTACAAAACCCGTAGGCCCTGCAAGTGAAGCGCCGCTGGGCAAAAAGGCTACGCAAAAATCGTCATCAAATAGGCAATAAACAACGCCATATGCGCCGCGCCGTTCAGCACGTTGGTGCGTCCTGTGGAGAACGAAATCTGGCACAGCAGCAGAGAGGCGACCATCACAACCATCTCCGGCGCACCCAGCGCAAACTGCAGCTCGTTGCCCGTCATAAAGGCAATCAGCGTCACCACCGGGACGGTGAGTGAAATCGTCGCCAGTACGGAGCCGAAGAACAGGTTCATTGCGCGCTGCACCTGATTATTCAACACCGCTTTCAGCGCGCCCAGCCCTTCAGGGGACAGAATCAGCAGGGCCACCAGGAAGCCGGTAAACGCTACCGGCGCGTTCAGCTCGGTTAACAGCGTTTCCAGCGGGTTGGCATTCATCTTGGTGACCGCAATCACCGCAATCAGATGCACGATCAGCCAAACCGTATGCCATGCGCTGCTGTGGGCCGACGGCTTGCCGTGGTGCGGGTCATCATCATCGCCGTCATCTTCATGCTCGTACACAAACAGGCTCTGGTGCGTTTTGGTCTGAATCAACAGGAACACGCCGTACATGGCGGCTGAAATGAGCGCGACCAGCAGCGCCTGACCGGTAGAAAAATTCGCGCCCGGCAGCGCCATCGGGAAGACCAGTACGATAATAGCCAGCGGGAAGAGGGCAATCAGATACTGTTTGATGCCGAACAGGTTCATATACTGGGTCGCGAACTTGCGGCCGCCCAGCAGCAGAGAGAAGCCCACCAGGCCGCCCGTCACAATCATAATGATCGAGTAGAGCGTGTCGCGCATCAGCGTCGGCGCGGCATCGCCGGTTGCCATGAGCGCGGAAATCAGGCTGACTTCGAGAATCACGACGGAAAGGCTGAGAATTAACGATCCGTACGGCTCGCCCAGACGGTGGGCCAGGACGTCCGCATGGCGAACGACGCTAAACGCGCTGGTTAAGATGCCGACCAGGGCAAGAATATTGATACCAACCACCACTGGCAGTGACTGACTGCTTCCCCAGAAGAGCAGCACAGCCAGTGCCAGAACCGGGAAAATGAGTGACGTCTCCTTGTGGCGGGTCTTTACCGCCTCGTGTGTTGCTGTCATGTGCTTCTCCATCAATGCAGGTGCTTGTAATTATAGATAGATTTTTGAGGTCATTAAACTAACAGATCTCTGTTAAATACCCTTTATTTTTTACTTAATTTTACCCTTTGTCATAATTTTGTTTCTTGATGGGTAAAATGCAGAGTCTTTGTTTATTAGTCATTAAATAACAATGTATTAAAAATATAATGTCCTCATAAATTATTGCCGGGTGGCACCATGCCATATCGTCGTCCACACTTATCTCTTTAGCCAAAAGAGAGGTCAGTGATGCCCTATAAAACGAAACGCGAATTACCCGATAACGTGCAAAACGTGCTGCCCGCCCACACGCAGGATATCTACAAAGAGGCGTTTAACAGCGCATGGGATCAATACAAAGATAAGGACGATCGCCAGGATGATGCCAGCCGTGAAGAGACGGCGCACAAAGTCGCCTGGGCCGCCGTAAAACATGAATATGAGAAAGGAGACGACGATAAATGGCATAAAAAGAAATAGCCGTGAAATAATTCGCTGCCTTCATTTTGACTTTTCAGGCGGTTGAACTTCCGTTGTATTGCAACTGGTCCGCTAATTGCTTATCGTTATTTAACTGCTGGCAAAATGACCAGCACATAATGCCGGGAAGGCGAATTACAGATGTCGCAAGGAAGCATGCAGTGGCGGAGGTGTAAAGTGTTAACGCGTGATTTCTTAATGAAGGCAGATTGTAAGACGGCATTTGGTGCTATTGAGGAATCGCTTCTCTGGTCAGCTGAACAACGTGCGGCGTCACTCGCTGCCACGCTTGCCTGCCGCCCGGATGATGGCCCGGTATGGATTTTTGGCTACGGCTCCCTGATGTGGAACCCGGCTCTGGAATTTGTCGAATCGGCAACGGGCACGCTGCCTGGCTGGCATCGCGCATTTTGCCTGCGACTGACGGCCGGACGCGGCAGCGCGTGCCAGCCGGGGCGCATGCTTGCACTGAAAGAGGGCGGGCGCACCACGGGCGTGGCGTATCGCCTTCCGGATGCCACGCTGGAAGAGGAGCTCACGCTGCTCTGGAAGCGCGAGATGATCACCGGCTGCTATATGCCGAGCTGGTGCAAGCTGGAACTGGACGACGGTCGTACCGTCAATGCGCTGGTGTTTATTATGGACCCGCGCCATCCGCTGTATGAAGCGGATACTCGTACGCAGGTGATTGCCCCGTTGATTGCCGCCGCGAGCGGGCCGCTGGGCACCAACGCGCAGTATCTCTTCTCTCTCGATCAGGAGCTAACCCGCCTCGGCATGAAGGACGACTGTCTGAATGAGCTGGTGATGAAGGTGAAGGCGCTGCTGGAAGGGAACCCGCTCAACGGCACGCTGCGAGCAGGCTTTGCCTGATAATACGCCCGGCTCGCCGGGCGTTTAATCTTATGCGGCCACGTAGCTGACGGAATGCTCCAGCGACTGACTGTGGCTGTCGATCAGCACATCCCACGTGCCGGTATACGGCACGGTAAGCCACGCTTTATCATCCTGCACGGTCAGAATATCCGCCTGGGATTGTTTTTGTGCTTTCGCACTCATCAGATGAATACGACAGCGCTCTGAGCAACGCACCACTACCGTATCCCCGCCAAACAGTTTCAAACTTGTTTTTACCAGTGCCATTTTTTACCCCGTCGATTTTGCCCATCCCGAGCGTGATATTGTTCACAAATTACTCATTGCATAACACCAAAGCGGGGGGCGAGGGATGATGATTTTGATCAAAAAATGGCATAACGTTTAAACAAAAATGACAAAATGCCTGAAAGCATTCAGCTGGCGCGGGTTTTACCCGGTAAACCCGCGCCGAAATAAAATTAAATGCGGAAATGGCCAGCTGTTTCAGCAAGGTCGCCCGCCTGGCTCTGCAGGGCACCCGCGGCGGCGGCGGATTCCACCACCAGCTCGGCGTTCTGCTGCACCATGCGGTCGAGATGGGTCACCGCGTGGTTGATCTCGTGAATGCCTTTCATCTGCTCGCTGGTGGCGATGGAAATTTCGCGCATGATACCGGAGACGCTGCCGATGCTGGAGCGGATCTCATCCATGCTTTCCCCTGCCAGATGCACGTAGCGGGAGCCGGTTGCCACGCTGTCGGTGGTGGAATCAATCAGCGATTTGATCTCTTTCGCCGCCTGAGCGCTGCGGCTCGCCAGGTTACGCACTTCGCCGGCTACAACGGCAAACCCGCGCCCCTGCTCACCGGCACGCGCCGCCTCGACGGAGGCGTTCAGCGCCAGAATGTTGGTCTGGAAAGCAATGCCGTCAATTACGCTGGTGATATCGCCAATTTTTGCCGACGCGACTTCAATGGACTGCATGGTGCTGATTGCCTGCGATACCACCTCGCCGCCGCGCGCCGCGGCCGCAGAGGCTTTGCTCGCCTGATCGTTGGCTTCTGCTGCCGATTCATTCGACTGCGTCACGGAGGCGGTGATCTGCTCTACTGCGCTGGCCGTCTCGCGCAGGCTGGATGCCGCCTGCTCGGTGCGTCCGGAAAGATCCTGGTTACCTGCGGCAATCTCCTGCGCCGCGTTTTTCACCGATTCACTGGCATCCCGGAGCTGCACCATCACCACCGACAGCTTATCGCTGAAGGCGTTAAAGGCCTGGGCAATCTGCGCGACTTCGTCCTCGCCGCTGTCCGGCAGGCGCTGGGACAGATCGTTAGTCCCGTTGGCAATGTTGTGCATCGCGTCGCGAATGTCGGACAGACGCTTCAGCAGGCGGGCAATCAGGAAGTGAACAATGGCCGCGCTCAGGAGTGCCAGGATCACCAGCGAAATCGCCGATGCTTTGAGCAGGGAACGCATGCCGGAGGTGGCGTCACCATTGTCGAGCGCGACGACTAGCAGCCAGTTAGTGCCCGGTACGGCTGTCGCCACGAAGGTTTTTTCAGCGTCGTTCAGCGTTCCGTCAACCGGCGTACCGCTTTTCAGCGCAGCAAAATCAATGCCTTTGATCGTCTCAGCAAAGGGTTTGAGCGTCAGGGCCGGATCGTTAGCGGCAATCACGCTGCCGTCACTGTTCAGAAGCAACCCGCTGCTGGCCGGGGTTGGATGGATCCCGCGCACGTTAGCCACCACGCTGTCCATGGCCACATCGCCCGCCACCACCGCTTTCAGGGTGCCATTTTCTTTCACCGGCACGGCAAACGTCACCACCAGCTTACCGGTCCCCGCGTCAACGTAGGGTGCGGTGACAACCGGACCGTCCGTGCTGACCACCTGCTGATACCACGGGCGAATGGTCGGGTCATAATCCGCCGGGACGCCCGCCGGTTCAGAGAATTTCGCCGTTTTGCTGGCGTAGCCAACATAGACGTTGGTGAATCCACCCGCCTGCGCAAGCTGTTTAAACACCGGAACCGGATCGTCGCTCAGCGCAACGGTCTGCGCGGAGGCAATCACCGTCATCTTGCTTTTTACCCAGTCGGCAATCGCCATGTTATGGCTGGCGCTGGTGCTGGTCAGGATATCGCGCTGGGACTGCTGGTTATCCTGACGTGTGACCTGGAAGTTGATTACGGTATTAAGGAGGAGGGCGACGACCAGACAGCCTGCCGTCGCAACGATGATGCGTGCACGAATCGATCTGAACATAAGTGAAATACCTGCTGTGTTGTTTCCATGCCTATCGGCAACCCCGCAGGTAAACTTGATGCTGAAACCGCGTCCATAAGAAAATAATATTTTTACGAGTTTATTATTAAAAAGTTAATACTTTATCGGCGGTCAGGGTCCACTCCGCCAGCTCGACCAGCGTTCCGATTTCCACGCCATCAATCAGCGGCAGCGAGGTAATGCCGCGCCCGTCGGTGCAGGTCTTGCACAGCTTCACCGGCACGTTTTGCGCGGTCAGGATCTCCAGCATCTGCTGAATGTTATAGCCCTCTGCCGGTTTTTGACCCTTCAGCCCCGCGGTGACCGCGTCCGACATTAAAAAGAGCCGTAACGCCAGGTCGCTCTCTTTTTCACGAAGCGCAATGGCCAGGCGCAGGCTGTTAAAAAGGGATTCGCTGCCGTAGGCCGCACCGTTGGCGACGATCACAATCTTTTGCATGTTGACTCCTGTTCTTATAAAGGCACGAATAATATAGGGTTTACCGAGTTTACGCTGCTTGCAGCCGACAATAAACTTCAGGATATTCCTGAAATGTCCCGTAAGGCTGCAATTCTTTCCCAATGACGTTAAGGTAAGAGGGTCTTTAACAAAACTCAGGCGCAAATCCCGACGTTGATGGCTGTATCGTCCCGCATTCTTTTGCTGTTATTACTCCCCCTTCTTACGGCAGGAGCCGTTCACGGTGCGCCGAATTCCTTTATCCAGCAGGCACAACATCCGTTCGACAACAATGGGGACAGTTTGCCTGACCTCGGCATGGCGGCACCAACGGGCGAGGGGGAGAAGCACCTGGCCGAAATGGCGAAAGCCTTCGGTGAAGCAAGCATGACCGATAACAGTCTGACAACGGGCGAGCAGGCGCGTCAGTTTGCATTTGGTCAGGTGCGCGACGCGGTGAGCGGCGAAGTGAACCAGCAGATTGAATCCTGGCTTTCGCCCTGGGGTAACGCCAGCGTGAACTTGCTGGTAGATAACGATGGCAAATTTAACGGCAGCAGCGGGAGCTGGTTTATTCCCTGGAACGATAACAACCGTTATCTGAGCTGGAGCCAGCTTGGCCTGACCCAGCAGACGGATGGTCTGGTGAGTAACGCAGGAATCGGTCAGCGCTGGGTCGCCGGGAAATGGCTGCTGGGTTACAACACGTTTTACGATAACCTTCTGGATGAAAATCTGCAGCGTGCCGGACTGGGCGCGGAAGCGTGGGGGGAAAATCTGCGCCTGTCAGCCAACTATTATCAGCCCTTTGCCGGCTGGCGCGACCGCTCCGACGTCCAGGAGCAGCGCATGGCGCGCGGATATGACGTCACCGCTAAAGCCTGGCTGCCGTGGTTCCATCATCTCAATACCAGCGTCAGCTTCGAGCAATACTTTGGCGATAACGTCGACCTCTTCAATAGCGGAACCGGCTATCACAATCCGGTGGCGGTGAATCTGGGGCTTAACTATACCCCCGTTCCGCTGGTCACCTTGACCGCCGCGCATAAGCAGGGCGAAAGCGGCGTGAGCCAGAATAACCTCGGACTGAAGCTCAACTATCGCTTTGGCGTGCCGCTGGTTAAGCAGCTTTCCGCTGGTGAAGTTGCCGCCACGCGCTCCCTGCGCGGAAGCCGCTATGACTCGCCGGAGCGCAATAGCCTGCCGGTGATGGAGTTCCGCCAGCGTAAAACGCTGTCCGTGTGGCTGGCGACGCCACCGTGGGATCTGAAAGGGGGCGAGACCGTCATGCTGAAGCTTCAGGTTCGCAGTGCGAACGGCATTCGTCAGATCCACTGGCAGGGGGATACGCAGGCATTGAGCCTCACGTCGCCGGCTAAAAGCAACAGCAGCGACGGCTGGAGCGTGATTATGCCTGCCTGGGATGACCGTGAAGGGGCGACAAACCGCTGGCACCTGTCGGCGGTGGTGGAAGATGAGAAAGGCCAGCGCGTCTCGTCCAATGAGATCGCGCTGACCGTCGTGCAGCCGCTGGTCGCATTGCCGGACAACGACCCGCGCTGGAAGCTTCTGCCGGAGGAGTAATCCTTAAAAAATACGTTCCTGGTGCACCCACACCGCGGCTTCAACGCGGGATTTGAGCTTCATTTTCTTCAGCATATGCTTCACGTGCACTTTGACCGTGCTTTCGGTGATGTCCAGGCGGCGGGCGATCATTTTGTTCGGCAGCCCCTGAGCAATGAGTTTGAGAATATCGCGCTCGCGCGGGGTTAACTGGCTGACGTCACGGTCAGAGGTGGCGCGGTTGGCGCGCAGGCTGGCGGCCAGCACCGGCGTTAAGGCTTCGCTGAGAACCATCTCGCCCGCCGCGGCCTGCTGCAGCGCCTTAAGCAAGTCTTCCGGCTCCATATCCTTCAGCAGATAACCATCCGCCCCGCGCTTCAGCGCCGTGACCACATCCTCTTCATGGTTTGACACGCTAAAGACGACGATGCGCCCGGAAAGCGATTTTTCCCGCAGCTTGTCGAGGGTTTCCAGACCGTTCATGCCGGGCATATTCAGATCGAGCAGGATCAGATCGGGATCGAGGGATTCGGCAAGCTCAATGCCCTGTTCACCGTTGCTGGCTTCGCCAACCACGGTGATATCGGGTGCCATGCTGACCAGCTGTTTCACGCCAGTACGCAGCATCGGATGGTCGTCGATCAACAGGATGGATGCCGGTTCCTGATTAGTCATGGGTTTCTCCTTGAGCAGTTGTAAGCGGTTTCTCGGGAATAAAGGTGACGACAACTTCCGTGCCGCCCGTCTCTCTCCGGCGAACCTGGCAATCACCGCGCAGGCTTTGGGCGCGGTCTCGCATAATAATTAAACCATAGTGGTTAGTGCGTTCGGCATTTTCCGGCACGCCGCGGCCGTTGTCGTGAACCGTGAGCTTCACCTGATTGCCGTGCTGGCTAACGGTGACCGTTACCGCCGTCGCGCCGGAATGCTTGAGCACGTTGCTCAGCGCTTCACGGGCAATCTGCAGTAAATGTATGGCCTGGTGGGAGGGGACAAACCGCGGCGGCAGCTGGTAGTCCAGCTTCACCGGGAACCCCAGCCGGGCGCTAAATTCGTGACAGCTCGCTTCCAGCGCCGGGCGCAGGCCCGGCTCGGTCAGCTGCAGACGGAAGGTGGTCAGCAGCTCGCGAAGCTGTATCCAGGAGGTGTTCAGCTCGTTGCGGATCTGGCTGAGCAGCTGCTTATTGCTTTCCGGCATCTCCGCATCCTGCATCTGCAGGCAGCTCACCTGCATTTTCATACAGGAGAGCGACTGGGCGATAGAGTCGTGAAGCTCGCGGGCAATAGTCGCGCGCTCTTCCATGACGATCAGCTGCTGCTGCTTTTCCTGATGCCTGTCGAGTGCCAGCGTGGCCGTGAGCTGTTCGACCAGCGTATCAACCAGCTGCTGCTGGTCGTGGCTCAGGTGACGCCCGGCTGGTAACGTTGCCAGCAGAATACCGTACTGGGTGTGGCTGTCGGTCAGGCGCCACTTCAGGGTGGTGCCGCCGGACGTCAGCGGCGGCAGGCCGCGGGGGCAAAGATGGCAGCCTTTGTCATCGCAGGACATATCCGACTGGCAGGTAAATTCCTGGTGGTTATCTTCGTCTTCAACGTCGTAGACGCGCAGCTCAAGGTCGTGAAGCAGGGTCAGATTTTGCAGGCCGTTCAGTACCGGCGAGAGGCGTTCGCATAGCGGCACCTGCATGTGCAGACGACGGTTGGCCTGCCACAGGAAGGAGAGGATCTCGTTTTTCTGCTCAAGCCCGGCCGTTTTTTCCTGAACGCGCTGCTCCAGCACCGCGTAGCTCTCGGAGAGCTCTGCCGACATGGTGTTGAGCGCCTGGCCGAGCATGGCCATCTCGTTGCGCCCGCTGATGTGCGTGCGCTGGGTAAAATCGCGTGCGGTGACCGCGCGGGCCATTGCCAGCAGCTGTTTCCACGGGTTCAGCAGCCGCGCGCGGAGCCAGACGATGGTGAAAATCAGCAGCAGACCCATAAACAGCGCCATCGCGCGGTGCACCATCACCACCCGGTCGATGCGGAGTTCGGTGGTTTGGTCAAAAGAGGAGACCAGCGCATCAATGCGTGAGACGAACCCCGCCACGTCCTGCGCAACGGTTTCTGTGCTGCGCGCCTGCTTCAGCCCGGGCTCAAGCTGGGCGTGCCAGTAGCCCTGAAGGGCGTTAAGCTGGGACTGCTGACCGGCGCGGATGGCGGCGTTTTCCAGTTCGGGGCTGAAGACCGTGCGCTCCATTTCATCAATCAGGGGCCGATCGTCCTGCGTCAGGGGAACCGATGCCAGCAGGCGATAACTCTGCATGCGTAGCGAGCCTGCCTCGTTGATGGCATGCGCATTACCCTGTACTCCCTGTACCAGCCAGCCGGAGATCGCCATGCCGGTCACGCCGATGGCGGTGGACAGCAAAACGATAAGGGCTAGCTGATTCACGAGCGTCAGCGGAGATAAACATCTTTTTAACATAGAGGTGGCGTGCTCCTGACGTGGCCTGCTTGCAGGAATGGCGCTATTCTGGTGCATACCCTGGAGTATACCCATACCAATAAAGGATTACCCCTAAATTGCCAACGGAGTAGGGGGAAGGAGGTGGGGGTAGCCAGGAACCGTCAGTGCCGTGAAAAACCACGTCTTTTTTACCGAATTAGCCTACTCACTAAGGGTGAGGCCTTATTTTGCGCCGCAAAACCTCCCACTTTTCCTTTGATTTATATCAACTTACCGCCGCCCTAAAACCCTAATGTTTGCAGCATCATTCGAGAATCAGAGGTGTCTATGAGTCACTCATCCGCTCCCGAAAGGGAAAATGGTGCCGTTATTACAGACTGGCGTCCAGAGGATCCGGCGTTCTGGCAACAGCGCGGCCATCGTGTAGCAAGCCGGAATCTATGGATTTCCGTGCCCTGTTTGTTATTAGCGTTTTGCGTATGGATGTTGTTTAGCGCGGTGGCGGTCAACCTGCCGAAAGTTGGGTTTACGTTTACGACCGATCAGCTGTTCATGCTGACCGCGCTGCCGTCGCTGTCAGGCGCGCTGCTGCGTGTACCTTACGCGTTTATGGTGCCGGTATTTGGCGGTCGTCGCTGGACGGCGTTCAGTACGGGCATCATGATCGTCCCCTGCGTCTGGCTCGGCTTCGCGGTGCAGGATACCTCTACGCCGTTTAGCGTATTCGTGATTATCTCCCTGCTGTGCGGTTTTGCGGGCGCGAACTTCGCCTCCAGCATGGCAAACATCAGCTTCTTCTTCCCGAAAGCGAAGCAGGGCGGTGCGCTGGGCATTAACGGCGGTCTGGGGAATATGGGCGTCAGCGTGATGCAGCTCATTGCCCCGCTGGCGATCTCGGTCTCCATTTTTGCGGCCTTTGGCGGCGGTGGCGTTGAGCAGGCGGATGGTTCTTACCTCTATCTGCAAAACGCCGCCTGGATCTGGGTACCTTTCCTGGTGGTCTTCACCCTCGCAGCCTGGTTCTTTATGAATGACCTGTCCGCGTCGAAGGCGTCGCTGAGCGAACAGCTGCCGGTGCTGAAGCGTGGACACCTCTGGGTGATGGCGCTGCTGTATCTGGCCACCTTCGGCTCGTTTATCGGCTTCTCTGCGGGCTTCGCAATGCTGTCGAAAACGCAGTTCCCGGAGATTCAGATCCTGCACTTTGCCTTCTTCGGGCCGTTTATTGGTGCCCTGGCACGTTCGCTGGGCGGCATGGTGTCTGACCGTCTTGGCGGCACCCGCGTGACGCTGGTTAACTTCGTCGTGATGGCAATCTTCTGCGCGCTGCTGTTCCTCACGCTGCCCGTCGACGGACAGGGCGGTAACTTCATCGCCTTCTTCGGCGTGTTTATGGTGCTGTTCCTGACGGCCGGGCTGGGGAGTGCGTCTACCTTCCAGATGATCTCCGTGATCTTCCGTAAGCTGACGATGGATCGCGTGAAGGCGCAGGGAGGGAGCGAAGAGCAGGCGATGCGCGAAGCGGCGACGGATACGGCTGCGGCGCTGGGCTTTATCTCTGCCATCGGCGCGATTGGCGGCTTCTTTATCCCGAAAGCGTTTGGTATCTCTCTGGACCTGACCGGCTCACCGGCCGGCGCTATGAAAGTCTTCCTCGTCTTCTATATCGCCTGCGTTGTGATTACGTGGCTGGTATATGGCCGTAATACCAAGAAAAATAAGTAAGTGTGATTATCCGTTTACGCGGCCTTCGGGCCGCGTTTTTTTAGCCTGAATAATAGTTACAACATACTTACGGCTTTTACGGCAGACACCTGCGGTGACACTGCGATCGCCATCGCTTTGCAGGTGGGTCTACCCCTTAATACCTGAGATGTTAAATTTTGACTGGCTTTTTGTACGATAAAATAAAAATAACTTTATATTTCATATTGATAAGATTTTTTGGAAGATACCGCTTTGGTGGTATTCGGTATAACCCCTCGCCTGAAAGTCCCTCCTCGTCTTGATCGTTATCAATTCTCCCCCTCTTTCAGGGCGTTACCTTCGCTGCAAATCAGCAATGTCGATTTAGAGAGCCACAGGCTCCACACAGGAGATACCCGATGAGCAAATTTTTGGACCGGTTTCGCTACTTCAAACAGAAGGGTGAAACTTTTGCCGATGGGCACGGCCAGGTTCTGGATACCAACCGGGACTGGGAAGACGGTTACCGTCAGCGCTGGCAGCATGACAAAGTCGTCCGTTCGACCCACGGCGTGAACTGTACTGGCTCATGTAGCTGGAAGATTTTCGTAAAAAACGGTCTGGTGACCTGGGAAATGCAGCAGACCGACTATCCGCGCACCCGCCCGGATATGCCAAACCACGAACCGCGCGGCTGCCCGCGTGGCGCCAGTTACTCCTGGTATCTCTACAGCGCTAACCGTCTGAAATACCCTCTGATGCGCAAGCGCCTGATGAAGATGTGGCGTGAAGCGAAAGTGCAGCACAGCGATCCGGTGGATGCCTGGGCATCCATCATCGAAGACGCGGACAAAGCAAAAAGCTTCAAGCAGGCTCGCGGTCGCGGTGGTTTCGTTCGCTCCTCATGGAAAGAAGTGAACGAGTTGATTGCCGCCTCCAACGTCTACACCGTCAAAACCTACGGTCCTGACCGCGTGGCGGGCTTCTCGCCAATCCCGGCGATGTCGATGGTCTCTTACGCCTCCGGGGCGCGCTATCTGTCGCTTATCGGCGGGACCTGCCTGAGCTTCTACGACTGGTACTGCGACCTGCCGCCTGCGTCTCCGCAGACCTGGGGCGAGCAGACCGACGTGCCGGAATCCGCGGACTGGTATAACTCCAGCTACATCATCGCCTGGGGCTCTAACGTTCCTCAGACGCGTACGCCGGACGCGCACTTCTTTACTGAAGTCCGTTACAAAGGCACCAAAACCGTGGCGGTGACCCCTGACTACGCGGAAATCGCCAAGCTTTGCGATCTGTGGCTGGCGCCGAAACAGGGTACCGATGCCGCGATGGCGATGGCAATGGGCCACGTCATGCTGCGTGAATTCCATCTTGATAAGCCAAGCCAGTACTTCACCGACTACGTTCGTCGCTACACCGACATGCCGATGCTGGTCATGCTGGAAGAGCGTGAGGGCTACTATGCCGCTGGCCGTACGCTGCGCGCCGCCGATCTGGTGGATTCGCTGGGTCAGGAAAATAACCCTGAGTGGAAAACCGTTGCGTATAACAGCAACGGCGAGCTGGTGGCGCCAAACGGCTCTATCGGCTTCCGCTGGGGCGAGAAAGGCAAGTGGAACCTTGAGCAACGCAACGGCACCACCGGCGAAGAGACGGAGCTGCGCCTGAGCATGCTGGGCAGCCAGGACGAGATCGCTGAAGTCGGATTCCCGTACTTCGGCGGTGAAGGTTCAGAGCACTTCAACAAGGTTGAGCTGCAGAACGTTCTGATGCATAAGCTGCCGGTTAAACGCCTGCAGCTGGCCGACGGCTCAACCGCACTGGTCACCACCGTTTATGACCTGACCATGGCGAACTACGGTCTGGAACGCGGTCTGGGCGATGAAAACTGTGCAACCGGCTATGACGACGTGAAAGCCTACACCCCTGCCTGGGCGGAACAGATCACCGGCGTGCCTCGCGCGCACATTACCCGTATCGCACGTGAGTTCGCCGAAAACGCGGACAAAACGCACGGCCGTTCGATGATCATCGTCGGTGCAGGTCTGAACCACTGGTATCACCTCGATATGAACTATCGCGGACTGATCAACATGCTGATCTTCTGCGGCTGCGTCGGTCAGAGCGGCGGCGGCTGGGCGCACTACGTGGGCCAGGAAAAACTGCGTCCGCAGACCGGCTGGCAGCCGCTGGCGTTTGCCCTCGACTGGCAGCGTCCGGCACGTCACATGAACAGTACCTCCTACTTCTATAACCACTCCAGCCAGTGGCGCTACGAAACGGTCACCGCGCAGGAGCTGCTGTCGCCGATGGCGGATAAATCCCGCTACAGCGGCCACCTGATTGACTTCAACGTGCGTGCTGAACGCATGGGCTGGCTGCCGTCTGCGCCGCAGCTGGGCACTAACCCGCTGCGCATTGCGGAAGCGGCGAAGAAGGCGGGCATGTCGCCGGTTGATTACACCGTGAAATCCCTCAAGGATGGCTCAATCCGCTTCGCGGCAGAACAGCCGGAGAACGGTAAAAACCACCCGCGTAACCTGTTCATCTGGCGCTCCAACCTGCTGGGCTCGTCCGGTAAAGGCCACGAGTACATGCTGAAATACCTGCTCGGTACCGAAAACGGTATCCAGGGGAAAGATCTCGGCAAGCAGGGCGGCGTCAAGCCGGAAGAGGTGGAGTGGAAAGATAACGGTCTTGACGGCAAGCTGGATCTGGTTGTGACGCTCGACTTCCGTCTGTCCAGCACCTGCCTGTACTCCGACATCGTGCTGCCAACCGCGACCTGGTACGAAAAAGACGACATGAATACCTCGGATATGCATCCGTTTATTCATCCACTGTCTGCGGCCGTTGACCCGGCGTGGGAATCGAAAAGCGACTGGGATATCTACAAAGACATCGCGAAGAAATTCTCCGAAGTTTGCGTAGGTCACCTGGGTAAAGAGACCGACGTGGTGACGCTGCCAATCCAGCACGACTCCGCCGCCGAGCTGGCGCAGCCGCTGGACGTGAAGGACTGGAAAAAAGGCGAATGCGACCTGATCCCGGGCGTGACCGCGCCGCACATTATTCCGGTTGAACGTGACTACCCGGCAACCTACGAGCGCTTTACCTCTATCGGCCCGCTGATGGAGAAAATCGGTAACGGCGGGAAAGGGATCGCCTGGAATACCCAGAGCGAAATGGATCTGCTGCGCAAGCTCAACTACACCAAAGCGGACGGTCCGGCGAAAGGCCAGCCAATGCTGAACACGGCGATTGATGCGGCAGAGATGATCCTGACCCTGGCCCCGGAAACCAACGGCCACGTTGCCGTGAAGGCCTGGGCAGCGCTGAGCGAGTTCACCGGCCGTGACCATACGCACCTGGCGACGAATAAAGAGGAAGAGAAAATCCGCTTCCGCGATATTCAGGCGCAGCCGCGCAAGATTATCTCCAGCCCGACCTGGTCAGGCCTGGAAGATGAGCACGTGTCTTATAACGCGGGCTACACCAACGTTCACGAGCTGATCCCATGGCGCACCCTGTCAGGCCGCCAGTCGCTGTATCAGGATCACCAGTGGATGCGCGACTTCGGTGAAAGCCTGCTGGTCTACCGTCCACCAATCGACACCCGCTCCGTGAAAGCCGTGATGGGGGCGAAATCGAACGGTAACCCTGAGAAGGCGCTGAACTTCCTGACGCCGCACCAGAAGTGGGGTATTCACTCCACCTACAGCGACAACCTGCTGATGCTGACCCTGTCGCGCGGCGGTCCGATTGTCTGGATGAGCGAAGCGGACGCCAAAGATCTGGGTATTGAAGATAACGACTGGATCGAAGTGTTCAACAGCAACGGTGCCCTGACGGCGCGTGCGGTGGTGAGCCAGCGCGTACCGGCCGGGATGACCATGATGTACCACGCGCAGGAACGTATCGTTAACCTGCCGGGGTCAGAAATTACCGAGCAGCGCGGCGGGATCCACAACTCCGTGACCCGCATTACGCCGAAGCCGACCCACATGATCGGCGGCTATGCGCAGCTGGCCTACGGCTTTAACTACTACGGCACCGTAGGATCGAACCGCGATGAGTTCGTGGTGGTACGTAAGATGAAGAACATTAACTGGTTAGACGGCGAAGGTAATGACCAGGTACAGGAGAGCGTAAAATGAAAATTCGTTCACAAGTCGGCATGGTGCTGAATCTGGATAAATGCATCGGCTGTCATACCTGCTCGGTCACCTGTAAAAACGTCTGGACCAGCCGTGAAGGTATGGAGTACGCCTGGTTCAACAACGTGGAAAGCAAGCCGGGCACCGGCTTCCCGACCGACTGGGAAAACCAGGAGAAGTGGAAGGGCGGCTGGATCCGTAAAATCAACGGCAAGCTGCAGCCGCGCATGGGTAACCGCGCGATGCTGCTGGGTAAAATCTTCGCTAACCCGCACCTGCCGGGCATCGACGATTACTACGAGCCGTTTGACTACGACTACCAGAACCTGCACAACGCGCCGGAAAGCAAACACCAGCCGATCGCCCGTCCTCGCTCGCTGATCACCGGTCAGCGCATGGACAAAATAACCAGCGGTCCAAACTGGGAAGAGATTCTGGGCGGCGAGTTCGAGAAACGCGCCAAAGACCAGAACTTCGAGAACATGCAGAAGGCGATGTACGGCCAGTTCGAAAATACCTTCATGATGTATCTGCCGCGCCTGTGCGAGCACTGCCTCAACCCGGCGTGCGTGGCGACCTGCCCAAGCGGCGCCATCTACAAGCGTGAAGAAGACGGCATCGTGCTGATCGACCAGGACAAGTGCCGCGGCTGGCGTATGTGTATCACCGGCTGCCCGTACAAAAAAATCTACTTCAACTGGAAGAGCGGCAAGTCTGAGAAGTGCATCTTCTGCTACCCGCGTATCGAAGCCGGGATGCCAACCGTCTGCTCCGAAAGCTGCGTAGGCCGTATTCGCTACCTCGGCGTGCTGCTGTATGACGCGGACGCGATTGAAAATGCCGCGAGCACCGAGCACGAGAAAGATCTGTATCAGCGTCAGCTGGACGTCTTCCTCGATCCAAACGATCCGAAGGTGATTGAGCAGGCGCTGAAAGACGGCGTGCCGCAGAGCGTCATCGACGCGGCGCAGCAGTCTCCGGTGTACAAAATGGCGATGGACTGGAAGCTGGCGCTGCCGCTGCACCCGGAATACCGTACCCTGCCGATGGTCTGGTACGTGCCGCCGCTGTCGCCGATTCAGTCTGCCGCTGACGCGGGCGAACTGGGCAGCAACGGTATCCTGCCGGACGTGGAAAGCCTGCGTATCCCGGTTCAGTATCTGGCTAACCTGCTGACCGCAGGGGACACCCAGCCGGTCCTGCTCGCGCTGAAGCGTATGCTGGCGATGCGTCACTTCAAACGTGCGGAAACCGTAGACGGGGTTACCGATACCCGCGCGCTGGAAGAGGTCGGTCTGACCGAAGCGCAGGCGCAGGAAATGTACCGCTATCTGGCGATTGCCAACTACGAAGACCGTTTCGTGGTGCCGAGCAGCCACCGTGAACTGGCCCGCGAAGCCTTCCCGGAAAAAAATGGCTGTGGCTTTACCTTTGGCGACGGTTGCCACGGGTCAGACAGCAAATTCAATCTGTTCAACAGCCGCCGCATCGATGCTATGGATGTGACCAGCAAAACGGAGCCGCACCAATGATTGAACTCGTCATTGTTTCGCGTCTGCTCGAGTACCCGGATGCTGCGCTTGCGCAGCATCAGCAGGAACTCTTTGATGCACTCGCGTCATCTGAAAACCTGGATAAAGACGATGCCCAGAAGCTGGGCGTCTTCCTCCGCGATCTGCTCGCGCGCGACCTTCTGGATGCCCAGTCGGACTACAGCCAGCTGTTTGACCGTGGTCGTGCGACCTCGCTGCTGCTGTTTGAACACGTTCACGGAGAATCCCGCGATCGCGGTCAGGCGATGGTGGACCTGATGGCCCAGTACGAGCAGCACGGCCTGCAGCTCGACAGCCGCGAGCTGCCGGATCATCTGCCGCTGTATCTGGAGTACCTGGCGCAGCTGCCGAAAGAAGAGGCGCTGGGCGGTCTGCAGGACATCGCGCCGATCCTGGCGCTGCTCGGCGCGCGTCTTCAGCAGCGGGAGAGCCGCTATGCGGTGCTGTTCGATCTGCTGGTGAAGCTGGCCAACGCCGCGGTCGACAGTGAAAAAGTGGCGGAGAAAATTGCGGATGAAGCCCGCGATGATACGCCACAAGCGCTGGACGCGGTCTGGGAAGAAGAGCAGGTGAAATTCTTTGCTGACCAGAACTGCGGCGAGTCTGAAATCTCCGCTCACCAGCGTCGTTTTGCCGGCGCGATTGCCCCGCAATATTTGAATATCTCTAACGGAGGACGGCACTAATGCACTTCCTGAATATGTTCTTCTTTGACATTTACCCGTATATCGCGGGCACCGTGTTCCTGGTGGGAAGCTGGCTGCGTTACGACTACGGCCAGTACACCTGGCGTGCCGCCTCCAGCCAGATGCTGGATCGTAAAGGGATGCATGTGGGCTCTAATCTGTTCCACATCGGTATTCTGGGGATTTTTGCCGGTCACTTCCTGGGGATGCTGACGCCGCACTGGATGTATGAAGCGTGGCTACCGATTGAGGTGAAGCAGAAGATGGCGATGATCGCCGGCGGTGCCTGCGGCGTGATGACTCTGGTCGGTGGCCTGCTGCTGCTGAAGCGTCGTCTCTTCAGCCCGCGCGTGCGAGCGACCACTACTGCAGCGGACATCCTGATCCTCTCCCTGCTGATGGTGCAGTGCGCGCTCGGCCTGCTGACCATTCCGTTCTCGGCGCAGCATATGGACGGGAGCGAAATGATGAAGCTGGTCGGCTGGGCGCAGTCCGTGGTGACCTTCCACGGCGGAGCCTCCGCGCACCTGGACGGCGTGGCGTTTATCTTCCGCGTTCACCTGGTGCTGGGGATGACGCTGTTTGTGCTGTTCCCGTTCTCTCGTCTGGTGCATATCTGGAGCGCGCCGGTAGAGTACCTGACGCGCAAATACCAGATTGTACGCGCCCGTCGCTAATTCACCGTTTTGACACTCACCCCGCACTCGCGGGGTTTTTTTTCGCCCCAGCCCAGGTTGTTGCCCGCTGCAGCAAACAGGATCAGCGCGCCGCCCGCGAGCTGCGTCAGGTTCAGCGAGTGTCCGAACACCAGATTATCGACAACGATCGCCACCACCGGATAGATAAACGACAGGGAGCCGGTTATAGGCGTAGGCAGCTTCTGAATTGCGCTGTAGAGCAGCTGGTACATAATGCCGGTATGGACGATGCCCAGCGTCAGCAGGATCGGCCAGGGAAAATCACCGGAAAATGACGGCATGCTGGCAAACGGTAAAAGCATCACGACGCCCGTCAGCACCTGGATAAAGGCAATATGCTGCGGCGCAACGGATCTGAGTTTGCGGGCAATAATGGCCGTGACCGCATAGAAGAAAGCCGCAGCCATCGCCAGGCCGATTCCGGCGAGCCATTCACTGCCATGCGCGCCGGTCAGCTCGCTGGAGAGCAATATCACCACGCCGCCAAAGGCGAGGATCAGCCAGCCCCATTTCACGAGGCTGACACGTTCACCTAAAAACATTCCCATCAGGACCAGCATAAACGGCTGGGTGTTATAGACCACGGTCGAAAGACCAATGGAGATCCGCTCATAGGCTGCGAAGAGCAGCAGCCAGTTCACCACTAATGCCACGCCGCCGAGAATGGCCAGCAGCAGCGTGGTGCGGGTGAGGGGACTAAAGGGCTTTTGACTTACCCGGATAAAAATAAAAAGCGCTATTGCCCCGATAAGACAGCGCCAGAACACCACTTCCGTTACCGGCAGACCGCTGAGTAAAACAAACGCGCCGATAGAGCCGGAAATTAACATCGCCAGGCTCATTTGCCAGACGCCTTTATGTAAATCACGCATCATCCACCTCCAGATTAGTGACGTTATTGTCGAAAATAGCTGTCGGGTTTTACAGAGGTGAGATAAGGTTGAATACGTTAATGGCTTTTTAAAATTAGGTAAAAGCGATGGAATACCTTCTCGATGATATCGACCGACAAATTTTAGCCTGCCTGGTCGAGGATGCGCGCATGTCTTTGAAGGTGCTCAGCGGGCGCATCGGTCTGACTTCCCCCAGCACGGCAGAACGCCTGAAAAGGCTGGAAGAGCGCGGTGTGATTCAGGGGTATGGCGCACGGGTGAATCTGGCGGCGCTGGGGTATACGCTGCAGGCGCTGGTGCGCGTGCGGCCTTTGCCGGGGCTGTTGCATAAGGTGGATAAGTATATTCAGGCGATGCCGGAGTGTATTGAGAGCGACAAAGTCACCGGGGAAGATTGCTTTGTGATTAGGCTGGTGGTGCGATCGATAGAGCAACTGGATACGTTGCTGGACGGTCTGGCAGAGCATGCCCAGTGTAATACGTCGATTGTGAAAAGCTCGCCGGTGAAGCGCCGTTTGCCGCCGATGTAGGTTTTTGTCGCCGGGTGGCGGCTGCGCCTTACCCGGCCTGCAACGACGGATTCGGTTCAGTTTTATAATGATTTTTTTGGATTATTCGGGAAGTGATGGTGGTGGGGGAAGGATTCGAACCTTCGAAGTCGATGACGGCAGATTTACAGTCTGCTCCCTTTGGCCGCTCGGGAACCCCACCAGGGGTAATTCAAATTTTGATGTCGTGCTGAGAGATGGTGGTGGGGGAAGGATTCGAACCTTCGAAGTCGATGACGGCAGATTTACAGTCTGCTCCCTTTGGCCGCTCGGGAACCCCACCACGGGGTAATGCTTTTAACTGGCCTGCTTCCTGCTGGAAGCGGGGCGCATCATATCAAATGAGACGCCCCTGTAAAGCATTCCTTTAGGGAAATGAAGCTGTTTGCCTGCTTTTTATCCGTAAAGGCGCAAAGCTAATCAATTCATTTTCCGAAAGATTAAAGAATGATGGTTCTGTTGCCGTACACGAAGACCCGCTGCGCAAGCACCTGATACAGCGCACGACTCAATACGTTCTTCTCTACGTCACGCCCCGCACGCATCATGTCCTCGGCAGTGTAGGTGTGATCCACGTGAATCACGTCCTGCATGATGATTGGACCTTCGTCCAGGTTGTCATTCACGTAGTGCGCGGTCGCACCGATGATCTTCACGCCACGTTCGTACGCCTGGTGGTAGGGACGCGCGCCAATAAAGGCCGGCAGGAACGAGTGGTGAATGTTGATGATCTTGTTCGGGAAACGCGACACGAAGGATGGCGTTAACACGCGCATGTATTTCGCCAGCACCACGTAGTCCGGGCTATGCGCTTCAATGGCCTGTGCCATCAGATCGTCGTGTTCTTCGCGGGTATGGCCTTCGTGGCTCACCAGCTCGAACGGAATATCAAAACGCTCGACCAGCGTGCGCAGCGTCTCATGGTTGCCAATAACGGCAGCAATTTCAACGTCCAGACCGCCGTAGTTTGCTTTCATCAGCAGGTCGCCAAGGCAGTGTGCTTCTTTGGTCACCAGGATCACGATGCGGCGTCGACCTGCTGGGGTCAGTTCGCGCACGGAACCTTCAGGAAGCGCGCTGTCCAGATCGGCAAGCAGGGTGGTGTCGTTGAAAATACCTTCCAGCTCGGTACGCATAAAGAAGCGGCCGGTACGGTGGTCAACGAACTCGTTGTTCTGCACGATATTCAGTTCATGTTTGTAGCAAATGTTGGTAATTCGTGCGATCAGTCCTTTTTGATCGGGACAGATGGTGCGCAGAACTTTACGTTGTAATGATTGCATCGCCGGGAAATCCTGTTTGTATTTGCGAAGTCTGGGCTGTCAGGCATTACTGCCCGCAACACTTTTTAAATTTTTTACCTGAACCACATGGGCAGGGATCGTTACGACCAAACTGTGGGCGCGTTCCGTCAATATAATACCACTGCCCGCTTTCCTTTAAGAACCGGGAACGCTCGATAATGGCACCAGGTTTATTACTCTCGGTAAAACGGGCAACAAAGCTGACGTAACCTTCATCAGCATGACTGCCTGTTGCGGATTCATAGACGGTAAGGCCGAGCCACTGCGTGTTCGCGAACCCGGTTTCGATGTCCTGTCTGAATTCGTCAGCGTGGCAGGAGGGATGCCAGGTTTTGAGCAGGTAGTCTGCGTCTTTGATCACAAAAGCAGTGTACCGTGAACGCATGAGGTGTGACGGGTCTGGTGCAACCTGATCGCCAGACAGATATCGCTGGCAACATAGGCTATACTCCAGAGCGCTACCACAGGGGCAGAGTTGAGACACGATTCTCTTCCTGGAACAAAAAATAAAGGCGTTAAACGCTTCGGGTAGCACTATGTTAACTGAGCTATTGCGTTGACGCTATGTCAGGAATCCAGGGGAAGTAAAACAGGACTAATGAGAAAGGTTAAAATTGGACTGGCGCTGGGCTCAGGTGCAGCCCGGGGATGGTCACACATCGGCGTTATTAATGCCTTAAACAAGATGGGCATTGGCGTTGATATTGTCGCAGGGTGTTCAATAGGATCGCTTGTCGGCTCCGCTTACGCGTGCGGGAAGCTTCCGGAACTCGAGACGTGGGTGCGCTCCTTCAGCTACTGGGACGTGCTGCGTCTGATGGACCTCTCGTGGCAGCGTGGTGGGCTGTTGCGCGGCGAACGCGTATTCAACCAGTTCCGCCAGGTTATGCCTCTCGAAGACTTCACTGATTGTCAGATGCCCTTCGGTGCCGTCGCGACCAACCTCAGCACGGGTCGCGAACTCTGGCTGACCGAAGGGGATATTCACCTTGCCGTGCGTGCCTCCTGCAGTATGCCGGGGCTTATGGCGCCTGTGCCACACAACGGCTACTGGCTTGTCGACGGTGGCGTCGTGAACCCGGTCCCCATCTCTTTGACCCGTGCAATGGGGGCAGACATCGTGATTGCCGTCGATCTGCAGCACGACGCTCACCTGATGCAACAGGACCTCATGCCGGTCAATCTCCAGAGCGAAGATGCCGAAGGCGAGAAACTGGCCTGGCATGAGCGCCTGCGCGGAAGAATCGGGCGTATGGCCGCACGTCGCTCGGTTACCGCACCGACGGCAATAGAAATCATGACCACGTCAATCCAGGTACTGGAGAATCGCCTTAAGCGCAATCGTATGGCAGGCGACCCGCCAGATATTCTTATTCAACCCTACTGTCCGCAAATATCTACCCTTGATTTCCATCGGGCTGAGGCCGCCATCGCAGCGGGCTCGTTAGCCGTCGAAAAGAAAATGGACGAGTTGTTGCCTTTTGTGCAAGCAGCACGTTAAGCACCTTTTTTTGATTACTTCAGCAAAATCTGACAGGCGATAGTGCCGATAGCATGCCACTATTTAGTTACTGTCAGCCAGGGGAGGAACCATGACGCAGCCATTGGCCGGAAAACACATTTTGATTGTTGAAGACGAGCCCGTTTTCCGATCGCTACTGGAATCGTGGTTATCGTCGCTGGGAGCAATCACTTCTCTGGCTGAAGATGGTATCGACGCCCTGGAAAAAATGATCAGCATTACGCCCGATTTGATGATTTGTGACATTGCGATGCCGCGCATGAACGGGCTGAAGCTGGTTGAACATCTGCGCAACGAAGGCAACCAGACGCCGATTCTGGTGATCTCTGCCACAGAGAATATGGCGGATATCGCCAAAGCATTACGTCTTGGCGTACAGGATATTCTGCTTAAACCGGTCAAGGATCTGAACCGGCTTCGTGAAACGGTCTTAGCGTGCCTTTATCCCAATATGTTTAATTCCCGGGTAGAGGAAGAGGAGCGTCTTTTCCAGGACTGGGATGCCCTGGTGAGTAATCCACCTGCCGCAGCGAAACTGTTGCAAGAACTCCAGCCGCCCGTACAGCAAACTATTTCACACTGTCGCGTAAATTATCGCCAGCTGGTGGCGGCTGACCAGCCAGGACTGGTGCTGGATATCGCGCCTCTGTCTGATTCCGACCTTGCGTTTTATTCTCTGGATGTCACCCGGGCGGGGGATAATGGTGTATTAGCCGCGTTACTTCTTCGCGCGCTATTTAATGGTTTGCTGCAGGAACAGTTATCGCATCAGGGACAACGGCTGCCGGAGTTAGGCAGTTTACTCAAACAGGTAAACCAGCTTTTTCGCCAGGCCAATTTGCCCGGACAGTTCCCGCTGCTGGTCGGCTATTACCACAGCGGTTTAAAGAATCTGATCCTCGTTTCAGCAGGTCTCAACGCTTCACTGAATACCGGTGAACATCATATTCAGGTAAGTAACGGTGTGCCGCTTGGGACATTGGGAACGGCGTATCTTAATCAAATTAGCCACCGTTGTTCCTCCTGGCAGTGCCAAATTTGGGGCGCCGGGGGACGGCTACGCTTAATGTTGTCCACGGAATAAGCAATTGGATCTTAATTTTAAGATTGCTTTACCTGTGTTTTGCGGGGAGTGCTACTATCGCTGCCCAGTTTCATGCGTATTTATCCTAATTGATCGGCAACGCGTTCTTTTCAGACCCGGACTGCGGGGCGAGGCTGATATACTCAACGCGTTATTTATTGCATAAAAGTTCAAAACTTGAACAGCTCAGGAGAATTTGAATGGCTGCCCTAAATTCGAAAGTCAGAAAGGCCGTCATCCCGGTAGCGGGATTGGGGACCAGGATGTTACCAGCAACTAAGGCGATTCCTAAAGAGATGCTGCCTCTGGTTGATAAGCCATTAATCCAGTATGTCGTAAATGAATGTATCGCAGCCGGCATCACTGAAATTGTGCTGGTTACGCATTCATCAAAAAACTCTATCGAAAACCATTTCGATACAAGCTTTGAACTTGAAGCCATGCTGGAAAAGCGTGTTAAGCGTCAGCTGTTAGAAGAAGTTCAGTCTATTTGCCCGCCACACGTTACCATTATGCAGGTTCGCCAGGGCCTGGCTAAAGGTCTGGGCCACGCTGTTATGTGTGCGCATCCTGTTGTGGGTGATGAGCCTGTCGCGGTAATTCTGCCAGACGTTATTCTGGACGAATACGAATCCGATCTTTCTCAGGATAACCTGGCTGAGATGATCAAACGTTTCGACGAAACAGGCAGCAGCCAGATTATGGTTGAGCCTGTTGAAGACGTGACGGCGTACGGTGTGGTTGACTGCAAAGGCGTTAACCTTGAGCCGGGCGAAAGCGTGCCAATGGTAGGCGTCGTAGAGAAGCCTAAAGCCGACGTAGCGCCTTCAAACCTGGCCGTCGTAGGACGCTACGTTCTGAGCGCGGAAATCTGGCCTCTGCTGGCGAAAACGCCTCCAGGAGCGGGTGATGAGATCCAGCTGACGGATGCCATCGATATGCTGATCGAGAAAGAGACCGTTGAGGCTTACCATATGAAAGGTAAGAGCCACGACTGCGGTAATAAGCTCGGTTATATGCAGGCGTTTGTTGAATATGGTATTCGCCACAATACCCTTGGCGAAGAATTTAAAACCTGGCTCAAAGAGAGCGCTGGTTTTAAGAAATAAGCCAGGGCTGCAAATGTTCGAAACCGGTGAGGCGTTGCCCACCGGTTTTTTTATGCCCAAAACACCCTGGAATCAGCGTGGTTGTAAGCGTTGTGAAATAGCCGAATAACACGTTATGACAGAGTGTAAGGGGATGTTTGCGACAAATTTTGGTTAAAAAAAATCCCGCATTACGCGGGATTTTTCTGAATGTGGCGTGATTAATCCTTGATCAGGAAATCATCCAGCTGTTTACCTTGCTCATCCATGGCTTTCTTGATAACAGCAGGAGTACGACCCTGACCAGTCCAGGTTTTAGTTTCGCCGTTCTCGTCAACGTAGCTATATTTAGCAGGACGAGCAGCACGCTTGGCTTTGGTACCGGTTTTAGCGGCAGCCATGCTGTTCAGCAATTCATTTGGATCGATACCATCAGCAATCAGCATTTCACGATATTGCTGCAGTTTACGAGTACGCTCTTCGATTTCAGCAGCAGCAGCGCTTTCTTCTTCGCGACGTTCATTAACTACAACTTCTAATTTTTCCAGCATTTCTTCAAGCGTTTCGAGGGTGCATTCTCTTGCCTGCGCACGAAGAGTACGGATGTTGTTCAGAATTTTAAGTGCTTCGCTCATTGTAGTAATCTCAAACTTATAATGGGGGGTGGTTTGTTGACCTAATAATAGAGCCATAAATTCAGATGTGCAATAGCCAGGAATGTAAGGAATTCAAAAAATACTAAATAATGTCACTATTATTAATTACGCTAACTTAAATTTCATCACCCGACTGTCTCGCCTGTTATCACGTAAACCTGCTTAACCCGGTCGATTGCATCTTTTTTTTGTGACATTTACCGCAGGAATTATAGTTGCGGCGGATAAATATCAGCCTTTTGTATTAGTTCCCATCCGTGATGTTAAGACTGAAATAGTTAATAAATGGTGAATTTTAATGAACGGTGATTCCACTATAAAAAGAAGTGTTATGTTTGGCTGAACATATAACATATTGACCTGGCTGAATGCGTTTACTTCATGTTTTAACGGATTATTTTCGTAAACAGAAGGCGCTGAGCTCCGCGCTGAACCGCTTCCTCTGTGCGCTGTATCGCTGATGACCTGACAAAATATGGTACAATGACTCATCGGGAATATTACACATTGATTGGGGTTTTTACGGCCAATGGCACAACTTTATTTCTACTATTCGGCGATGAATGCCGGTAAATCCACCGCGTTGCTGCAATCCTCGTACAATTACCAGGAGCGCGGGATGCGTAGCGTTGTTTATACGGCGGAAATTGACGATCGCTTTGGCGCAGGGAAGGTGAGCTCCAGAATAGGGCTCTCGTCGCCTGCCAGGCTGTTTAACCCGAAAACCGATCTGTTTGAAGACATTCGCACAGAACATGCTGCTCAGCCCATTCACTGCGTCCTGGTAGATGAGAGCCAGTTTCTGACGCGTGAACAGGTTCACGCCCTTTCTGAAGTGGTTGATGAGCTCGATATCCCGGTGCTTTGTTACGGACTGCGCACGGATTTCCGCGGTGAGCTCTTTGCCGGGAGTCAGTATTTGCTTGCCTGGTCGGATAAACTCGTCGAACTGAAAACGATCTGCTTCTGCGGTCGCAAAGCCAGTATGGTGCTTCGTCTCGACCAGGCCGGAAAACCTTATGCAGATGGTGAGCAGGTGGTGATAGGCGGTAATGAACGCTACGTATCGGTATGTCGTAAGCATTATAAAGAAGCGCTGTCTGTAGGCTCGCTGACGGCGATCCAGCACGACAACAGGAAATAAGGTCAGCCTATTATTCAGACATAAAAAAACCCGCCATAAAGGCGGGTTTTTCATTTGCTGTCAGTTAAGCGCTTTTCTTCGCTTTCTTGTCAGCTTTGATGACAGGAACTTCTGTTTTCACAGCGGCAACGTCATTTTCTTTGAACTCACGACCGTAGAAGGTATCCAGCAGAATCTGTTTCAGCTCGGAGATCAGTGGGTAGCGCGGGTTAGCACCAGTACACTGGTCATCGAATGCATCTTCAGACAGCTTGTCTACGTGAGCGAGGAAGTCAGCTTCCTGAACGCCCGCTTCACGGATAGATTTAGGAATACCCAGTTCAGCTTTCAGGCTTTCCAGCCATGCCAGCAGTTTCTCAATCTTCGCAGCAGTACGGTCGCCCGGTGCGCTCAGACCAAGGTGGTCTGCGATTTCAGCGTAACGACGACGTGCTTGAGGACGGTCGTACTGGCTGAAAGCAGTCTGCTTGGTTGGGTTGTCGTTAGCGTTATAACGGATAACGTTGCTGATCAACAGGGCGTTCGCCAGACCGTGTGGAATGTGGAACTGAGAACCCAGCTTATGCGCCATAGAGTGGCAAACACCCAGGAAGGCGTTCGCAAACGCGATACCAGCGATGGTTGCTGCACTGTGAACGCGTTCACGTGCTACAGGGTTTTTAGACCCTTCGTTATAGGACGCTGGCAGGTTTTCTTTCAGCAGTTTCAGAGCCTGCAGAGCCTGACCGTCAGAGAACTCAGACGCCAGTACAGAAACGTAGGCTTCCAGGGCGTGAGTTACCGCATCCAGACCACCGAACGCACACAGTGACTTCGGCATTTCCATGACCAGGTTCGCATCAACAATAGCCATGTCTGGGGTCAGTGCATAGTCAGCCAGTGGGTATTTCTGACCTGTTGCATCGTCTGTTACAACCGCGAATGGTGTCACTTCTGAACCGGTACCGGAAGTCGTGGTTACCGCGATCATCTTCGCTTTTACGCCCATTTTCGGGAACTTGTAGATACGTTTACGGATGTCCATAAAGCGCAGCGCCAGTTCTTCGAAGTGGGTTTCAGGATGCTCGTACATGACCCACATGATTTTCGCGGCGTCCATTGGGGAACCACCACCCAGTGCGATAATCACATCTGGTTTGAAGGAGTTAGCCAGCTCAGCACCTTTACGCACAACGCTCAGGGTAGGGTCAGCTTCAACTTCAAAGAACACTTCAGTCTCAACGCCAGACGCTTTCAGCACAGAGGTGATCTGGTCAGCGTAGCCGTTGTTGAACAGGAAACGGTCAGTCACGATGAGCGCACGTTTGTGGCCATCAGTAATCACTTCATCCAGCGCGATTGGCAGTGAGCCACGGCGGAAGTAGATAGATTTCGGAAGTTTGTGCCACAACATGTTTTCAGCTCGCTTAGCAACGGTTTTCTTGTTGATCAGGTGTTTTGGACCAACGTTTTCAGAGATGGAGTTACCACCCCAGGAACCACAACCCAGAGTCAGGGAAGGTGCGAGTTTAAAGTTGTACAGGTCACCGATACCACCCTGAGAAGCAGGGGTGTTAATCAGGATACGTGCAGTTTTCATCATCTGACCGAAGTGAGCAACACGTTCTGGCTGGTTATCCTGGTCGGTGTACAGACAAGACGTGTGACCGATACCGCCCATGGCAACCAGCTTCTCGGCTTTCTCTACCGCGTCTTCGAAATCTTTCGCACGGTACATTGCAAGCGTTGGAGACAGTTTTTCGTGTGCAAACGGCTCGCTTTCGTCGACAACTTTCACTTCACCGATCAGGATTTTGGTTGTTGCCGGAACGGTAAAGCCTGCGAGTTCAGCAATTTTGTACGCTGGCTGACCCACGATGGCGGCGTTCAGCGCGCCATTTTTCAGGATGATGTCCTGAACCGCTTTCAGCTCTTTGCCCTGCAGCAGGTAGCCGCCGTGGCTGGCGAAACGTTCGCGAACAGCATCGTACACGGAATCAACAACAACAACAGACTGTTCAGATGCACAGATCACGCCGTTATCGAAGGTTTTAGACATCAGTACAGACGCAACGGCACGTTTGATGTCAGCGGTTTCGTCGATAACAACTGGGGTGTTACCGGCACCAACACCGATGGCCGGTTTACCGGAGCTGTATGCGGCTTTAACCATGCCAGGACCACCGGTCGCCAGGATCAGGTTAATGTCCGGATGATGCATCAGGGCATTGGACAGCTCAACGGAAGGTTGGTCGATCCAGCCAATCAGATCTTTTGGTGCGCCAGCAGCGATCGCCGCCTGCAGGACAATATCCGCAGCTTTGTTAGTCGCGTCTTTCGCACGTGGGTGTGGAGAGAAGATGATTGCGTTACGGGTCTTCAGGCTAATCAGTGATTTGAAGATAGCAGTAGACGTTGGGTTGGTAGTCGGAACAATACCGCAGATGATGCCGATAGGTTCAGCGATGGTGATGGTACCGAAGGTGTCGTCTTCGGACAGCACGCCACAGGTTTTCTCATCTTTATAGGCGTTGTAGATATACTCGGAAGCAAAGTGGTTTTTGATCACTTTATCTTCCACGATACCCATGCCGGATTCGGCAACGGCCATTTTAGCGAGAGGGATTCGAGCATCTGCAGCAGCCAGTGCGGCCGCGCGGAAGATTTTATCAACCTGTTCTTGGGTGAAATTGGCATATTCACGCTGGGCTTTTTTAACGCGCTCGACGAGTGCGTTCAGTTCAGCGATATTAGTAACAGCCATAATGCTCTCCTGATAATGTTTAAACTCTTTTAGTAAACCAGCGCTCGATACGTCACACAGTATAGACAGAGCCGATACGACTTGCGTAACACAAAGTAAAACAAAGAGTTACTTTCTGCGTCAGCACACTAATTTACTAAAAGAGCCTTACCTTAGCATCATCCCTTTTTGTCAGGCGATCTCCCTGGGGGCGTAACCAAGATTACTCACTTCTGAGTACGGAAATCATGATCTGCGTCAATTTTCCCCCAAGCTGATACCTTTCAGCAGGGTTATTTCGTTGAGATTTTTCCAGTGTTAAATAATTACGTAAGTATTGGAAGCGCCGCTATCATTGATTATACATATGTTTAACATCCTGAAATGATAACGTTTTGGCACAGATTTCGAGTGAAGTGTGCTAATAAAAAGGGTATCTTCAGCGCGATTTCTCATGACAAGTTGTCAGTCCCGGGCATGTGTATAAGCGGAGCAAAACGTGATCCAAACGCTCTTTGATTTTCCAACGTATTTTAAATTTTTTATTGGTTTGTTTGCCCTGGTCAACCCGGTGGGGATCATTCCTGTCTTCATTAGTATGACGAGTTACCAGACGGCGGCGGCCAGGAATAAGACCAACCTCACCGCTAACCTGTCAGTGGCTATCATATTGCTCACCTCCCTTTTTCTGGGTGACGCCATTCTCCAGCTCTTCGGGATTTCGATCGACTCTTTCCGCATTGCGGGTGGGATACTGGTCGTGACCATCGCCATGTCCATGATCAGCGGTAAGCTGGGCGAGGATAAACAGAACAAGCAGGAGAAGTCAGAAACCGCCATTCGCGAAAGTATTGGCGTGGTGCCGCTGGCCTTACCGCTCATGGCCGGCCCCGGTGCCATCAGTTCAACTATTGTCTGGGGCACGCGTTACCATAGCCTGATGCACCTGATTGGTTTTTCCGTCGCCATTGCGCTTTTCGCGCTCTGCTGTTGGGGCGTATTCCGCATGGCACCCTGGCTGGTGCGCCTGTTGGGGCAGACGGGCATTAACGTCATAACCCGTATCATGGGCCTGCTGTTGATGGCGTTAGGGATTGAATTCATCGTGACGGGTATTAAAAGCATTTTCCCCGGTTTGCTGCACTGATATTTCGTATGAAAGAACGGAGCGACGGCTCCGTTTTTTTTACGTCATTATCAGTAAATCCTATAACTAAAGTTGAAATGCTCACATATCATAATAAATTCTACTAATAATGTTCATTGCTTGTATTTCAACAAGTTATTAATTCCCCTAAAACCCGCCTGCGCAGAAAACCTGCGATCGCTCTGTTATTTTACTCACATGATACTCTGGGGCTTGCTGAGAGATAACCGAAATGATATTAGTAATTTCAACATTCCCCTAGATGAATGTGCTAAATAATAACCAGTTGTTAAATTTTTGTACAAAATCACTCGATGATAGCGCAGCGACGCGCTTGTAGAGAAAAATTTCTCTATCTTGTTGAATGCCATGCTTTTTTATAGGTATTCGATGTCCGGCAGGGCGGCCCTCAACGATGCGGTACTCACCGTAAAAGAGAATTGCTTAACAAATTTGCAAAATGTATTGGCGCGCGTTTACGCCATTTGATACTTTCCGGCCTAATATTTTGCAGCATAAAACAAGCAGATGAGAATTATTTTCATATGGTTCTCTTCTCAGATATCCAGCACAGGTCTCAAACAGGGGAGGCCTGTAAAGAATCGACGCAAGACGGCCATACGAGCGGTCAGTAATAAAAAAGTCGGTGATAGCAAGCAGTAAAAGAAGAACCTGACAGCAGCAAAAAAAACTCCTGCGCTGTACAGGCCCCAACAGGGGATTACACAGCTGGCGAAGGCCAGTCATTATAATGAGTGGAGTACCAACACAATGTCCATCATCACAAAAAAAAATCTGGTAGCGGCGGGGATTTTAACTGCGCTAATCACGGGCAACGCTGCAATGGCTGCGGACGTTCCTGCAGGTGTTCAACTGGCTGAGAAACAGACGCTGGTGCGTAACAACGGTGCGGAAGTTCAGTCTCTTGACCCGCACAAAATTGAAGGTGTTCCTGAGTCTAACGTTAACCGCGACCTGTTCGAAGGCCTGCTGGTGACAGACGTAGACGGCCACCCGGCGCCGGGTGTTGCAGAAAAATGGGAAAACAAAGATTTCAAAGTCTGGACCTTCCATCTGCGTAAAGATGCGAAATGGTCCGACGGTACACCGGTCACAGCCGAAGATTTCGTTTATAGCTGGCAGCGTCTGGCGAACCCAAACACCGCCTCTCCGTATGCGAGCTACCTGCAATATGGCCACATCGCCAATATTGATGACATCATCGCGGGCAAAAAGCCGATTACCGACCTGGGCGTAAAAGCGATCGATGCCAATACCTTTGAAGTGACGTTGAGCGAACCTGTTCCGTACTTCTATAAGCTGCTGGTTCACCCGTCCGTCTCCCCGGTACCAAAATCCGCCGTGGAAAAATTTGGTGAGAAATGGACGCAGCCTGCCAATATCGTAACCAACGGTGCCTATAAGCTGAAAGACTGGGTGGTCAACGAACGTATGGTGCTTGACCGTAACCCGCAGTATTGGGATAACGCGAAAACCGTCATTGACCAGGTGACCTACCTGCCAATCTCTTCCGAAGTGACTGACGTTAACCGCTACCGCAGCGGTGAAATCGACATGACCTATAACAACATGCCGATTGAACTGTTCCAGAAACTGAAAAAAGAGATCCCTAAAGAAGTTCACGTCGATCCGTACCTGTGCACCTACTACTACGAAATCAACAACCAGAAAGCGCCGTTCACCGACGTACGTGTCCGTACCGCGCTGAAGCTGGCACTGGATCGCGATATCATCGTGAACAAAGTGAAAAACCAGGGCGACCTGCCGGCGTACAGCTATACCCCTCCATACACCGATGGCGCAAAACTGACCGAGCCAGACTGGTTCAAACAGACTCAGGAACAGCGTAACGCCGAAGCGAAGAAACTGCTGGCCGAAGCGGGCTACACCGCAGATAAGCCGCTGACCTTCAGCCTGCTGTACAACACCTCCGATCTGCACAAAAAACTGGCTATCGCCGTCGCCTCGATCTGGAAAAAGAACCTGGGCGCGAACGTGAAGCTGGAGAACCAGGAGTGGAAAACCTTCCTCGACAGCCGTCATCAGGGCACCTTTGATGTGGCACGTGCTGGCTGGTGTGCGGACTATAACGAACCGACCTCCTTCCTGAACACCATGCTGAGCGACAGCTCGAACAACACCGCTCACTATAAGAGCCCGGCGTTCGACAAGCTGATTGGCGACACGCTGAAAACCACTGACGAAGCACAGCGTAAAGAACTGTACTCTCAAGCCGAGCAGCAGCTGGATAAAGATTCCGCGATCGTTCCGGTTTACTACTACGTTAACGCCCGTCTGGTGAAACCGTGGGTAGGTGGGTATACCGGCAAAGACCCGATGGATAATATCTACGTTAAAAACTTGTATATTATCAAGCATTAATGGCAATGAGTGGGGCGGGCGTGCTCGCCCCACGGTGTCTAACCAACGTCACATAATATAGGCACACGCCAGAAGGTACGGGCAATGTTGAAATTTATCCTACGTCGCTGTCTTGAAGCGATTCCAACGCTATTTATTCTCATCACGATTTCCTTCTTCATGATGCGCCTTGCGCCGGGAAGTCCATTTACCGGTGAGCGTACGCTGCCGCCTGAAGTCATGGCGAATATCGAAGCGAAATACCACTTGAACGATCCTATCTCGACCCAGTACTTCAATTACCTGAAGCAGCTGGCCCACGGCGATTTTGGACCGTCATTTAAATATAAAGACTATTCCGTTAACGACCTGGTCGCGTCCAGCTTCCCGGTTTCGGCTAAGTTGGGTGCTGCGGCATTTATTCTGGCCATCGTTTTCGGCGTCACCGCAGGCGTTATCGCCGCGCTCAGACAAAATACCAAATGGGATTATGCCGTAATGGGGGTGGCAATGACCGGGGTAGTGATACCCAGCTTCGTTGTCGCGCCATTACTGGTGATGATATTTGCCATCACGCTGAAGTGGCTGCCTGGCGGCGGCTGGAACGGCGGGGCATTGAAGTTCATGATTTTGCCGATGGTGGCATTATCTCTGGCGTACATCGCCAGTATCGCGCGTATCACCCGTGGTTCAATGATCGAAGTGCTGCACTCGAACTTCATTCGTACCGCGCGCGCTAAAGGGCTGCCGATGCGTCGGATTATCTTCCGCCACGCTCTCAAACCGGCGCTGTTGCCCGTGCTCTCCTACATGGGACCGGCATTCGTCGGGATCATCACCGGCTCTATGGTTATCGAAACAATCTACGGTCTGCCTGGCATTGGTCAGCTGTTCGTTAACGGCGCGCTCAACCGCGACTATTCGCTGGTACTGAGCCTGACGATTCTCGTCGGTGCGCTGACCATTCTCTTTAACGCTATCGTCGATGTGCTGTATGCCGTCATCGACCCGAAAATTCGTTACTAACGCTGGAGCACGCCATGATGTTGAGTAAGAAAAACAGCGAGGCGCTGGAAAACTTCAGTGAAAAACTGGAAGTAGAAGGTCGTAGCCTCTGGCAGGACGCGCGCCGTCGCTTTATGCACAACCGTGCAGCGGTTGCCAGTCTGGTTGTTCTGGTGATCATCGCGCTGTTTGTGACCCTGGCGCCGATGCTGTCGCAATTTACCTATTTCGACACCGACTGGGGCATGATGTCCAGCGCGCCGGATATGGAATCTGGCCACTATTTCGGCACGGACTCCTCGGGACGCGACCTGCTGGTGCGTGTCGCTATCGGTGGCCGTATCTCGCTGATGGTCGGTATTGCTGCCGCGCTGGTGGCGGTGATCGTGGGGACGCTTTACGGCTCACTTTCCGGCTATCTTGGCGGCAAAATAGACTCGGTAATGATGCGTCTGCTGGAAATCCTGAACTCCTTCCCGTTTATGTTCTTCGTCATCCTGCTGGTGACCTTCTTCGGCCAGAACATCCTGCTGATCTTCGTGGCCATCGGGATGGTGTCCTGGCTGGATATGGCGCGTATCGTTCGCGGCCAGACGCTGAGCCTCAAACGCAAAGAGTTTATCGAAGCCGCGCAGGTAGGCGGTGTATCTACCGGGAATATCGTGGTTCGCCATATTGTTCCTAACGTGCTGGGCGTGGTGGTGGTCTATGCCTCACTGCTGGTGCCAAGCATGATCCTGTTTGAATCTTTCCTGAGCTTCCTGGGTCTGGGTACACAAGAGCCACTGAGCAGCTGGGGCGCGCTGCTGAGCGATGGCGCAAACTCGATGGAAGTTTCACCGTGGCTGCTGCTTTATCCGGCGGGTTTCCTGGTCGTCACCCTGTTTTGTTTTAACTTTATCGGCGATGGCCTGCGTGATGCCCTCGACCCGAAAGACCGTTAAGGAGCGCCGTCATGACAATTATTGAAACGGCCACTGCGCCACAGGTGCAACAGCAGAACAATCTCCTGCTGGATGTGAAAGACCTCCGCGTGACCTTTAAAACGCCGGACGGGGATGTTACCGCCGTCAACGATCTCAACTTTAACCTGCGTGCGGGTGAAACGCTGGGGATCGTGGGTGAGTCCGGTTCCGGAAAATCCCAGACTGCCTTTGCGCTGATGGGCCTGCTGGCCTCTAACGGCGTGATTGGGGGATCTGCTAAATTCAACGGCCGTGAAATCCTCAACCTGCCGGAACACGAGCTGAACAAGCTGCGTGCTGAACAGATCTCGATGATTTTCCAGGATCCTATGACCTCGCTGAATCCGTATATGCGCGTAGGCGAGCAGCTGATGGAAGTCCTGATGCTGCACAAAGGCCTGGGCAAAGCGGAAGCCTTTGAAGAGTCGGTCAAAATGCTGGATGCGGTGAAAATGCCGGAAGCACGCAAGCGTATGCGCATGTTCCCGCACGAGTTTTCTGGCGGTATGCGTCAGCGCGTGATGATTGCGATGGCGCTGCTGTGCCGGCCAAAGCTGCTGATCGCCGATGAGCCTACCACCGCGTTGGACGTTACCGTTCAGGCGCAAATCATGACCCTGTTGAACGAGCTGAAGCGTGAGTTCAACACGGCGATTATCATGATCACCCACGACCTGGGCGTGGTGGCGGGCATCTGTGACAAAGTGCTGGTGATGTACGCCGGTCGTACCATGGAATACGGCAAAGCGCGCGATGTCTTCTATCAGCCTGCGCACCCGTACTCGATTGGTCTGCTGAATGCGGTGCCGCGTCTTGATGCGGAAGGGGAATCCCTCCTCACCATTCCGGGCAACCCGCCAAACCTGCTGCGTCTGCCGAAAGGCTGTCCGTTCCAGCCGCGCTGCCCGCACGCGATGGAAATCTGCAACAGCGCTCCGCCGCTGGAAGAGTTTGCACCAGGCCGTCTGCGCGCCTGCTTTAAGCCGCAGGAGGAGCTGGTATGAACGCATTAGATGAAAAACGCAACGTGCTGCTCGAAATCGCTGACCTTAAAGTGCATTTCGATATCAAAGACGGCAAACAGTGGTTCTGGCAGCCGCCTAAGACCCTGAAAGCGGTGGATGGCGTCACGCTGCGCCTGTACGAAGGGGAAACCCTGGGCGTGGTGGGAGAGTCCGGCTGCGGTAAATCGACCTTTGCGCGAGCCATTATCGGCCTGGTAAAGGCTACCGACGGAAAAGTGGCCTGGCTGGGTAAAGATCTGCTGGGCATGAAACCCGACGAGTGGCGCGAGGTGCGCAGCGATATCCAGATGATTTTCCAGGATCCGCTGGCGTCACTTAACCCGCGTATGACCATCGGCGAGATTATTGCCGAGCCGCTGCGGACCTATCATCCGAAGATGTCTCGTCAGGAAGTGCGCGATCGCGTTAAGGCGATGATGATGAAAGTCGGCCTGCTGCCTAACCTCATCAACCGCTATCCGCATGAATTCTCCGGCGGTCAGTGCCAGCGTATTGGTATTGCCCGTGCGCTGATCCTCGAACCGAAACTGATTATCTGCGATGAGCCGGTTTCCGCGCTGGACGTGTCCATTCAGGCCCAGGTGGTTAACCTGCTGCAGAAGCTGCAGCGCGAAATGGGGCTGTCGCTGATCTTCATCGCGCATGATCTGGCCGTGGTGAAACACATCTCTGACCGCGTGCTGGTGATGTACCTGGGTCATGCCGTGGAGCTGGGCACCTATGACGAGGTGTACCACAATCCATTGCACCCTTACACCAGAGCGCTGATGTCCGCGGTGCCGATCCCCGATCCCGACCTGGAGAAAAATAAAACCATCCAGCTTCTGGAAGGGGAATTACCCTCACCGATTAACCCGCCGTCGGGCTGCGTCTTCCGCACGCGCTGCCCAATGGCCGGGCCGGAATGTGCGAAAACGCGACCGGTTCTCGAAGGTAGTTTCCGACATGCGGTTTCCTGCCTGAAAGTAGACCCGTTATAATCGCAAGGGCTGACATGATGTCAGCCCTTATTTTTTGCGAGGTCACTGTGTCGCGTTTATTCACGTCAGCCCGTCGGCGGCTATATCATTTTTTATTCGATCCTGAAACGGTATCCGGACGACGCTTCGAAGGTCTTTGCGGTTTATTTGCGCTCCTCAGCGTGGTTGTCATCTTTATAGAATCAGGTGCCGGGACGCAATACCATCTGACGTTTGACGAATGGCATATCTTTGTCTGGCTCGAGCTGGCGATTACCCTGGTCTTCACCGCTGAATATCTCCTCAGAGTAATCGCCTGGCCCAACCCGGCCAGATATGTTTTCAGCTTCTGGGGATTTATCGATTTAGCCACCATCCTGCCGCTCTATGTGATGTGGCTTTGGCCGGAGATCAGCCTGAGCTATGTCTTTGCCTGGCGGGCGATGCGCGTGATTCGGGTATTACGTATTCTGAAATTACTGCGTTTTATGCCGTCATTACGCGTGTTCTGGAGTGCCATCGTCAGCGCGCGTCATCAGCTTATTCTGTTCTATTCGTTTATTGCCATCGTCATGATCGTTTTTGGCGCGCTGATGTATTTAATAGAAGGGCCGAAGTATGGCTTTACGACGCTCAATGCGTCCGTCTACTGGGCCATCGTGACCGTCACCACCGTGGGTTACGGTGATATCACGCCCCATACGCCACTGGGTCGCATTGTGGCATCAGTGCTGATTTTGATTGGCTATTCGGTGATTGCGATCCCGACGGGATTGATTACCACGCACATGAGCAGTGCCTTTCAGAGCCGCAAGCAGCAGCGCAAATGTCCTCATTGCCAGCAGGGCGAACATGAACACAGCGCGCGGTTTTGTTACCGCTGCGGCAGTGAATTGCCGGAGTAAATAAAAAAGGCTGCAATCGCAGCCTTTTTTATTATTCGCGCCAGAGTATATGGCACAGCTTGTGGTCTTTCTCACGACACAGCAGAACGCGCGCGAAGATATCGTTAATTTCGCCGCCGTCTTCATCGGCTAGCCCAATCACCACTTCGGCAAAGAAGTCAGGATTCAGGTCGAAATCCACATGCTCAGCCCAGTCTTCTGAAGGGTCGAACAATTCAGCGCCGCCGCGCTCTTCGAACTGCAGATTAAAGAGGATCACGTCTGCGGGATCGAGGTTATCAACCGCCAGTTCGAGAAAAATGTCATAGGCCTGCTCGAGCGTTTCGTCTTCGGTCAGGCGATTGTTCAGATCCATTTCCATGATGACTACCTGTTTAACATCGTTGGGCACGTTTTACAGCAACGGACTAAAGAAGTAAAACAGTCGTTCGGCAATTCTCTGCCACAGCGGACGTTTTACCCACAGTCTGGCATCCAGCAGCCGCGAGCGGGAGATATAATCATCCTGCACCGCGGCAAGATCGCCGCCAAAGCCGGCATCATCAATGACCAGCGTAATTTCAAAGTTTAGCCACAGGCTGCGCATATCCAGGTTGACCGTTCCCACCAGGCTCAGTTCACCGTCGACGAGAACGCTCTTGGTGTGGAGTAATCCGCCTTCAAACTGGTAAATTTTCACCCCGGCGGCCAGCAGTTCACTAAAGAATGCCCGGCTGGCCCAGCCTACCAGTAGGGAGTCATTTTTGCGCGGCAAAATGATGCTCACATCGACACCGCGCTGCGCGGCGGTACAGATCGCGTGCAGGAGGTCGTCGCTGGGGACAAAGTAGGGCGTCGTCATGATCAGGTATTCACGCGCCGAGTAGGTTGCCGTCAGCAGCGCCTGATGGATTAAGTCCTCCGGGAAGCCCGGCCCGGAAGCAATGGTATGAATGGTATGACCGCTGGCCTCTTCAAACGGCATAATGTTGCCGTCCGGCGGCGGCGGCAGGATACGCTTGCCGGTTTCAATCTCCCAGTCGCAGGAATAAACGATGCCCATCGAGGTGGCAATCGGCCCCTCCATTCGCGCCATCAAATCGACCCATTGACCTACGCCCGAGTCCTGCTTAAAGAAGCGCGGGTCAACCATGTTCATACTGCCGGTGTAGGCAATATAGTTATCGATCATGATCATTTTGCGATGCTGGCGAAGATCCATCCGGCGCAGAAACACGCGCAGGAGATTCACCTTTAACGCCTCAACCACCTCGATCCCGGCATTGCGCATCATGCCTGCCCAGGGGCTACGGAAAAATGCCACACTACCCGCCGAGTCAAGCATCAGGCGGCAATGAACCCCGCGCCGCGCGGCGGCCATCAGCGATTCAGCGACCTGGTCAGCCATCCCGCCGGGCTGCCAGATATAAAAAACCATCTCGATATTATGACGCGCCAGTTGAATATCACGGATTAACGCCTGCATGACGTCATCGGATGAGGTCAGCAGTTGCAGCTGGTTACCCTTCACACCGCCAATCCCCTGGCGGCGCTCGCACAGCTTAAACAGTGAGGAGGCGACGCTGCTGTTCTCCTCAGCAAAGATATGTTTGCAGGCTTTAAGGTCGTTCAGCCACTTTGCGGTTGAGGGCCACATGGCACGGGCCCGCTCGGCTCGGCGTTTACCCAGATGTAGTTCGCCGAAAGAGAGATAGGCAATAATTCCCACCAGCGGGAGGATATAAATGATCAGAAGCCAGGCCATGGCAGAGGGTACGGCTCTGCGCTTCATCAGGATGCGCAATGTCACACCCGCGATTAACAGCCAGTATCCCAAAATGACCAGCCAACTCACCACGGTGTAGAAGGTTGTCATAGGTAAAAAAATCCTTTTGAAAGCGTATTGTTATGAGTGTACGCATCAGGATTCATCTGGCAAATAAAAACGCCAGGTAAAAGCGCTGGTTTGCTGCCGGGTTGGGTTTATAATGGCCTTTCTTTTAGAGATAAAGTGTTAGTGAAAGAGTTGTAGACATGAAGCGCAGTAGAACAGAAGTAGGGCGCTGGCGCATGTTGCGACAGATGAGTCGTCGCAAGGCTCGTTGGCTGGAAGCACAATCCCGCCGCAATATGCGTATTCACGCCATCAGAAAATGTGGAATGACCCGGCACCGCAACGCGTTGCTGTTCGCAGTCCAGGATATCTGAAACCATGAGGGCACCGTAATGGTGCCCGCTGATTTTATAGCGTCTGATTTTTTGGGAATAGCGTATTTGCAGCGTTGTTCCTGCTGTGTTTAGCAAAAGGAGGGAGAAGTGTTTGCGGAGTTTGGCGTATTGAATTTCTGGACGTATGTTGTTGGTGCGTTTTTTATTGTGCTGGTGCCAGGGCCGAATACTCTGTTTGTGCTCAAAACCGGGATTGGTCACGGCGTTAAAAAAGGGTATCTCGCCGCGACAGGCGTATTTATCGGTGATGCGGTACTGATGTTTCTGGCCTGGGCGGGCGTCGCGGCATTAATCCAGACCACGCCGGTACTGTTTAATATCGTGCGTTATCTTGGGGCCTTCTACCTGCTCTGGCTGGGGGGCAAAATGCTCTGGTCGGTGGTGAACCGTCAAAAAAATGCCCATGAGAGCGGCCCTGAACCGGCCAGCATGATCATGAAACGTTCGCTGGTATTAAGCCTGACCAACCCCAAAGCGATTCTGTTCTACGTATCGTTCTTCGTTCAGTTCATTGACGTGAATGCACAGAGTACCGGTACTTCTTTCCTGATCCTCGCCACAACGCTGGAGTTAATAAGCTTCATGTACATGAGCTTCCTGATCTTCTCCGGCGCGTTTGTCACACGTTACCTGAAAACCAAAAAGAAACTGGCAAAGCTGGGGAACGGTTTGATAGGGCTGCTGTTTGTTGGATTTGCGGCGAGGTTGGCGTCGCTGCATTGATGGTTTGAAAGGCTCCTGAGGGAGCCTTTTTAAATGATTAGAACAAATTACCTACAGTCGTTGAAAATGGTACATAATTCGTTCAGGTTATAATTTTCTTTGTTTATAAACACATCTAATGGGATTTCAGGTTTCCCTAAAATAAATTTAGTATCACTTTTAGTATAAATGCCTATTATTTGCTGTCTGGGGGCCAAATGAGTAGCCGCATCAGATCGCAATAATTCATTAATTGATGGTCTGGTTTCATAAGGGATACAAAAAATAGACTCATTCGAAGCAATGATGAGAGGCGAATTGTCTTTATCAATCAAATCTTTTGTTGTGTTAGTATCAACAGGAACATTATTGCATGTGTTAAAATTGGCTAAGAGTTTTAGCTTTTTATTTTCTCCTTCCAGCTTATAAAAGTTCACTCCATATGGCATGGTTTGCTCCTGGATATTATCATTAATTCCTGTCTGGACATTAAGTGGTCCAGACGAAATGCCGATAAGTTTCTCAGTAAACAAAGGAGATACAACGTTGATTTCTCTGCGATTGAAAAGACCTGTTTCATTTATTTGGTACTGTACAGTACTATTACGAGTTAACTCATAACCACATAAGCCTTTTTTACTGTTGGATGTTATTGAACAATCATTTATATAAAAAAGAATATTATCTTCGGAAGTTACTTTTTGCGCGTTTAAGGCAAAGGCTTCAAAATAAATGTTTTTGATATTTTTATTCTTGTCAGCGGAACCGAAGAGAGGCCATTTATATTCTTGTTGACCAATTGTAAGTGTGCCATCTTTGAATGAGAATTTGTCATTCAGGGAAGGGTAATTCCATAGTGAAGACGAAAAACCTAGATAATCGCTGATATTTTTAGATTTTTCCCATGATTGCAATATCTGGCTTTTCTCATTGCGAAGTAAACTGTGACCAAATCCAAAATCAGGTTTATCAGCCGAAGAGATATCAAGTATAGTCGGCCAGACATCCAATAATGTTCCTGGTTTGGCGATTTTAGCGGGTTTAATACCTTTTTTAATAACAATAAAGTTGTTTCTACGCTTGTCCTGAATGCTGTCAAGTTCTTTACTGGCTGCGTTAGCCATCATCAAATGGTCTGAAACAAGAACAATCATTGTATTGTCAAAATGGTCTGAATTAATGATTTTTTTTATAAATGTACCAACAAGATAATCAGAGCAACTCGCTGATTTAAGCATCGGATTATTAATGGTAGCATTAATATGCCCATCACAGGCAGATAAATAGGTACCTGCTGGCGGGTGAGTGTTGACGGTTAAGAAAGAGAGGAGGAAATTACTTTTTGTGGCTGATAATTTCTCAAATTCATTATATACATGGTCAATGAGCGAATCATCATGAACACCCCATCCACTAATTTTATTTTCACCGACAACATGATGATTAAGTAAATATTGTTTATCATGTTGATAAAGCCAGCCATGTTGAGAAAAAAACTTATCCCCTCCAGCAAATTCTTTATCACTGCCACGTATAAATTCAGTAGTGTACCCGCTGTTTTTCAAATACGTTGCAATACAGTCGGCTCCAGCCAGGAAATGAGACATATTATTCGCTGAATTCCCCTGCGGGAGAACTAATGGGACAGCACATTGCGTATTGACCATTCCTGCCATTGTCCATCCCATACCAGGAATTTGCTGTATGTCCGTAAATTCAAGATATTGATCTGCAAGCCCACTAATGTTTGGAATATAATTAATACCATCAATGTTTCTCAGTGAACGCTCAAGGCTCTCAGCATATATAAAGACATAGTTGTACTTGCTTTTCATGTCGTAATCAATGCTATTATATTGCTTAGCCACGTTCATCCCATTCCCATAGGATAAATTTTGAAGAGAGTAATATATGTTTTGGGTGGCGTTCGATTTAAAAATAAAAAGTGAAAGAAATAAGGCGTATAATAAAGTAAATAATGGGGTGTTGCGGCGCGGTAGTTTGCTTCGGAATTTGAATGAAATAATTAATATTGCTATTGATATCGAAATAAATATACTGGCCGCAAAAATCTTAGGCAATATATCATCAATGGATGTTCCATGAATATTGCTTTTCAGGTGATAGTAAACTGCATCATTTACACCATTCCCGGTAAACATATCGGATATAAACCAAAAAGCAAATGTAAACAATGCAATAACTACAATTATTGATTTAATTCTGATAAATGCAGAATTAGAAAAACAAATGGCCAGCAATAATACTAAGAAGATATAATCCATAACGCAACTTTCTAAGTAAAAGAGATGGGGGGATTATATCTTTTTTCATTCAAAAAGGTAGTAGGGCAATGCAAAGTTAGTTTGCCGCCCTACATTTATACTACTGATTTAAAACACTTTCTTATACGGTCGAACCGTCACTTTCGCATACACACCTGCTGCAACATACGGATCTGCGTCAGCCCATGCCTGAGCGGTTTCCTGAGATTCAAACTCAGCAATCACGGTGGAACCGGCAAAACCGGCGGCGCCCGGATCGTTGCTGTCTACTGCAGGCATTGGGCCGGCGGTCAGTAAACGGCCTTCATCCTGGAGCAGCTGCAAGCGTGCCAGATGCGCAGGGCGCACGGCCTGGCGTTTTTCGAGCGAATCAGCAACATCTTCAGAGTAAATCACGTAAAACACGGCGAAGCTCCTTAACCGGTAAAAGTGTCAGTTACGTTATGTGAAAGGGCAAACGACTGCAATGTAAAATAAAAACAATGTTAATATCCTGACCTGAATGCGCCTTTTTTGGCCTCTCATGCGCTAAAGTTGCGTCAGAACAAAGTGTCTTATTGAATATGATTGCTATTTGCATTTAAAATCAGTGTTCGGTTTTTTAACGTTGATGATTATGACTTCGATGACCCTTGATTTACCTCGCCGCTTTCCCTGGCCGACGCTGCTTTCTGTCGTGATTCACGGTGCTGTTGTTGCGGGTTTGCTGTATACCTCGGTTCATCAGGTTATTGAAATGCCCGCGCCCGCGCAGCCGATTTCGGTGACGATGGTCTCGCCAGCGGATCTCGAACCGCCGCAGGTTGCCCCTCCGCCGCCACAGCCGGTGGCGGAACCAGAGCCAGAGCCCGAGCCTGTTCCGGCGCCACCGAAGGAAGCGCCGGTTGTGATCCACAAGCCTGAACCGAAGCCAAAACCTAAGCCGAAGCCAAAGCCGGTGAAGAAGGTCGAGGAGCGTCCAAAACGCGAAGAACGTCCGGTTGAACCGCGCGCGACCCAGACGGTCGAGAATGCGGCGCCTTCGCGTCCGGTGATGAATAACACCGCAACAGCGCCTAAGCCGACAGTCAGTGCCCCGGCGGGTCCGCGCGCGCTGAGTCGCAACCAGCCTCAGTATCCGGCGCGAGCGCAGGCCTTACGTATTGAAGGCCGCGTACGGGTAAAATTTGACGTCACTGCGGATGGCCGCGTGGATAACGTGGAAATCTTGTCCGCTCAGCCTTCTAATATGTTTGAGCGCGAAGTGAAATCGGCGATGCGCAGATGGCGCTATGAAGCCGGAAAACCGGGCAGCGGACTGATTGTGAACATTGTTTTCCGCCTGAACGGCGGGGCGCAGATGGAATAAAAAAAGCCTCCTGATGGAGGCTTTTTTTTGCCTGTCGATCAGGCCTGCGGAAGTTGGCGAGGTTTACCCTCGCTATCTACGGCGACATAAATAAACAGCGCTTCGGTGGCCTTATAACGCTGCCCAATAGGTTCAGAAGAGACTTTCTTAACCCATACTTCGATGTTGATTGAAATAGAGGTGTTGCCGCGTTTGACGCAGCGCGCGTAGCAGCAAACTACATCTCCCACCGCAACCGGGCGAAGGAAGGTCATGCCGTCCACTCGCACAGTCACCACGCGCCCGTGGGCAATCTCTTTTGCCAGAATTGCGCCGCCCATATCCATCTGCGACATCAGCCAGCCGCCAAAAATATCGCCATTGGCATTGGTGTCAGCGGGCATTGCCAGTGTGCGTAAAACCAGTTCGCCCTGCGGGGCGTTATTTGTTGTCATTGTTTTAACTCGTAACGGAAGACTTCAGGCGGGATGCTACTATGATTTCACAGCGGAGAGAATAGACCAGAACGCCTGTCGTTGACGTTCTGGTCAGTCGTTAATCAGTGCTTGTCGTCCTGCGGCATGTGGCGATAGATGTATACGCCGCTTAACAGCGTGAAGATAAGCGTCAGCGCGGTCAGGCCGAAGACCTTGAAGTTGACCCAGATATTCTGCGGCAGCCAGAAGGCGATATAGATATTGGCAAGACCACAGAGAATAAAGAAGACTGCCCAGGCGATATTCAGACGGGACCAGACTTCCTGAGGCAGCGTCAGCTCTTTGCCCAGCATGCGCTGGATCAGCGGCTTTTTCATGACCCACTGGCTGATTAACAATGCGCCCGCAAACAACGCGTAAATAACGGTCACTTTCCACTTAATAAATTCATCGTTGTGGAAGAACAGCGTAAGCCCGCCGAACACGGCGACCAGGACGAACGTTATCAGCGCCATTTTTTCGACTTTACGATAGCGAACCCAGCTGTAGATCAGTACAACAGCGGTCGCAACGATCAGCGCAGTGGTCGCGGCATAAATGTCATACAGCTTATAAAAAGCAAAAAAGACCACGAGCGGTAAAAAATCAAGAAACTGCTTCATTCTGTGATTCCATCTTCTGAGCGGGGCGGGAGGCTGCGATGCCCCCGCCTCAGGATTACTGACGAATTAACATATACAGGCGGAACAGATAGACCAGCAGTACCGCTGAAATCAGGTTGCTAAGCGTATTCGCCACTACCGCGCCAACATTTGGCGTTAATACCGCAAAATTCGGTGCAAACAACAGCAGGAGCGTTTTGGCGAGCAGCCAGCCGATCACGGCGGGAGCCACCAGACGCATATTAGCCCATGCCAGCCTGATGCTGCTGCGCATCGCGGTAAAAATCCCCATCTTATCCTGCACGACCATCACGGGCGCGAATGAGAGCACGATAGCCAGTAATACGCCCGGCACCACGACCAGCATAATTCCCATTTGCACCAGCAGGGTGGTTAAAAAGATCAGGATAAACAGCTTAGGTAAGACTGGCGCACTGGCACCAATCGCCCGTAAGGCGCTGACCCGGTGACCTGCCGATACTAGCTGAATCATCAGCAAAACGCCGCCCGCCAGAACCGCATTACCAATCAGGCCTGAGAACGTGGATGCGGCAGACGCCCGCAGCAGAATTTGCTGCTGTTCAGGGGTCATGTTTTGCACCAGTTCAAATAGTCCCACGCTTCCGGCAAGGTGGTCGCCCTGGCTCAGGCTGGCAATCTGTTCATCACTCGGTGAGAAGGCATGGCCCAGCACCACCGTGATAAAGGCACATAGCAACGCGATCAGTAAAAAGGTTATGAACTGATTGCGGAAAAAGTTTCCCGTGTCACGGTAGACAGACTTCGCCGTGATAGACATGCACTCTCCTTGAGTATTGCAGGTGTTAATTAGCCGGCAATTGTACACCGGATGCGCCTGCTGTGGCAGCATCAAGGCTTGTATGGAAAAGCATATCTTTGTAAAGCGGCGGTAATCCAACGCGCGCCCGGGCGCGATTGCAGGCTTCGTTGACCTGCCCATCTTCCCCCGACATGGCAAATTCCCGGCACGGGCTGGGCCGATCCTCATAGATGGAACACCGGGTAGAGACCCCGGGCTCACCCTGTAGCGCCATACAGCGGACCTGCTTTTGGTTAGTGCCGCTCATGCAGCGCAGAAAAGGCGTTAGCGGCTCTGTGAGATGAACCGGAACGGTACCGCCGCCATCGCTGGCTTCGGCCCAGTAGAAAGAGACTCGAAAATACGTACAACAGGCTCCGCACGTCATGCACGGGTTGATATCACTCATGGCACACCTGCTAAAGAAGAACGCATCAAATCAACTTGTAAGAGCGATAAATTATCCAGCCGCCAGAGGAAGAGCAAGAGGGGGAAAAGGGAAAATTTTGTAACTGTGAAATGCCAAAAATTGACATGGGAACAACTTATCGCTTTTGGATGCGTAACAAAAAATTAATCCAGATCAATGAATGTTAAGTTACTGGTTTTAATGTGATCTGTAGCAGATCACTTATTACTCATTTGTGAGTATATTCTCACCCGCGATTAAAACCACAACGATGGAGCGGATATGAAAAAATTAGCGGTGGCAGCCCTTGTATTAAGCAGTCTCTCTGGCGGCGCGTATGCGCATGAAGCAGGCGAATTCTTTATTCGTGCCGGTTCGGCTACGGTTCGCCCAACTGAAGGATCGGATAACGTGCTGGGTATGGGCGGTTTTAACGTCAGTAATAACACCCAGTTAGGGTTAACGTTCACCTATATGGCGACGGAAAACGTTGGTGTTGAGCTTCTGGCTGCAACGCCGTTCCGTCATCGCGTGGGTCTGGGCGCAACCGGTGATATCGCTACGGTTCACCATTTACCGCCAACGCTGATGGCGCAATGGTATTTTGGCGATGCCAGCAGCAAGGTGCGCCCTTATATTGGCGCCGGTGTGAACTACACCACCTTCTTTGACGAGAAGTTTAACGATACCGGTAAAGAGGCCGGTCTGACGGACCTCAGCCTAAAAGATTCATGGGGTATGGCGGGGCAGGTCGGTCTGGATTATCTGATTAACCGCGACTGGCTGATCAACGCCTCGGTCTGGTACATGGATATTGATACGGACGTACGCTTCAAGGCGGGCGGTCAGCAGCAGAGTATCAATACTCGCCTGGATCCGTGGGTGTTTATGTTCTCTGCGGGTTATCGTTTCTGATCCGCCGTCAAACTGGCCACAGGGTGGCCAGTTTGCTTTGCTCACTTCAAAACGACGGATAAACCGGCCGCTCATCAAGCTTTACGCAGTGCCTCAGGATCTTTTCCCCATCATATAAATAGCTGAAAGCGTCGCTGGACAGGGAATGAAAAAGAATATCGCCGTTGGCAAACGGGATAATTTCGGTATCACCCGCACGTTTATGTCCCGCACCGGTTTCAAAATGACCTTGCCATCGTTCCTGGGTATGGTCATAAACGTGCAGAATGACCTCGACAAGTCCTCTTTGCGGACAATTAAGGCGCAGGAAGGTAGAAGAGAAATTCAGGGACAGCGCATGGAAGGGAATCAATAAGGCGAAAACCAGTAAAGCTCGTAAATACATCAAACCGCGAAAACCTCCTTCAAAAGGGAAATGAGATTTTACTTAAGTCAAAAATTGCGTTTTTGCCGTGGATCAAGATGTCCTATAATTCAATAGGATAAAGGCCCCTTACGAGGCCCTTAGCGATCACTTCTGAATCAAATAGCGAATGGTCGGGCCATCCTGCTGGATATCCAGCACCGTGTAGCCGTGGTTTTTTGCATCCAGCGGAATGTTGTTAATGGACTGCGGGCAGTCGCTGACCACTTCCAGAATTTCCCCTTTCTTGAGCTGCGGTAGCGCTTCAAGCGTGGCAACAGCCGGATAAGGGCAGGGTTCACCGACCATATCCAGACGGTAATCGGGCACGATCTCTTTCATGCAGCATTCTCCTGGGTTTCTGTTTTAACACTCGCACGACGAAAGAAGCGTTTCTCCTGCGCGATAACCAGTAAAAAAGCGACCAGCAGCAGGGCGTAGGTAACGAGCAGGCCGCCGAGGGGGCCGAAGGTGCTCAGCAGGTTGACCTTGTCCCAACTCGTGGCAAGCGCCGGAGACAGATCGTCCCAGAAGTACGCCAGGATCGTCGAGCCGATAACATTCCCCAGTCCTACCCACCAGTAATGCACCTGACCTTCAACGGCGCGGTACATCCAGCCGGTTTCGCATCCGCCAGCCAGTACGATCCCGAAGCCGAACAGCAGGCCGCCAATGACCGCGTTAGGACCGGCCCACATGATTTTCGGTTCGACGCCGAGCTGAACATAGCTGAAGATACCGATGGCGCTGACCGCCATTCCGGCGATAATCGCCTTCGCCATCATCGTCCGACCGGTGATCCACATATCGCGAAACGCGGAGGTAAAGCAGATCTGCGCGCGTTCAATGAGCAGACCAAAACCCACGCCGAACAGCATCGCCAGGCCAAGTTTGGGCTGGTTCATCGCAGTGCACATTGCCCAAGCGACCATAGCAAAAAAGACCAGCATACCGAGGCGGAAACGGCGACGCGCCTGAGAGGGCTTTTGGGTTAACGGAGACGCTGCGCTGACTTTTGTCATTTTCACCGGAATGCGGAACAGCGGCAGCAGGGTGAATTTTGCGCCAAAGTAAGAGCCGATGGCCGTGGCGACAGCAAAAAACCAGGCGTGAAGCGAAAACTGAGGAATCCCCGTAAAGAAAGCGGCAAGGTTACAGCCCATCGCCAGACGGGCCCCAAACCCGGCAATGATACCGCCGACCACCGCCTGCATAATACGAATACGGCTTTTGGGCATACGCAACTTAACGTTGTTTGCCCACAGCGCCGCCGCGAAACAGCCGCCGAACATGCCGACGATCATCATCCCGTCGATGCGGGTAAGCGGTGTGCCGTCCAGATGAATGAGTTTAAAGTACCCCCACTCTTCGGTATGCACGCCAGCGAGCTGCAGCAATTGACCACCCCAGCGGGTGAACTCGCCGGTTACGGCCCAGAAGGTGCCGGTAATGCCGAAATAGTAGGTAGAGAGAATGCCTGCCGCGATAACGGCCGGAACGGGTGACCAGAACTTAACGAGGTAAGTCTGTTTGAAGTGTTGCCATGACATGAATAAGCCTCTGAACTCAGAAGGTGTAAGTGAATTTAACGGACTGGAATATATAACTTTTTTCCTTTCTCCAAAACCTCTCCAAAAAGTTTCTCCCAAATACCGACCTTTTTTATGACTTTTATCACTAAATCCTACGTCTTATCCCACGCGGATAAAGCGTCGTGAGGCGACTGAACAAGTGTTGAATAAATATTTAAATGGTTAATGTTATGTTAAGTCATGCTTGAATGGGATGTTGGCGTTTTCAATGGCGAAAACTGATTCTATAACTACCGATGAGTTCATGGTCATCCACCAGAGGTTATTCCGGATTTCAAAGACGTGGGGTGACTTATGGTTAACGTTATTTTTTTTACGTGCTGAAAGTTGTCGGGTCGTAAACATAAAGTATAGCGATATCAAAGATGACATATTGCATCTTGAGGCCACACCAAAATTTGAGTCGCGGACAATTAGACTGTGCAAGATACTGCGTCAGTTATTTAAGCAAAGAAAGGTATCTAACCCGCAGGATGTCTATGTTTTTCAGAGTAAATCCAATCGCGTGAAAGGGTATGCAAAGCCAGTTACAACGGTAGCGATGAACATCGCGCTAAAAGAGGCCGCCAGAGAAATTAGCAATAAAAACATTACCATGAAAAGCGCCCTGCAGGTAATGGGCTAATAAGGTGATAATGTCCCGAGCCGACGATTGTTAACCAGGTCTGGCTACTTTTAGCCAATCTCGGCAAAGCAGTGAAACGCGCAATTAAGTATTAGTGTGCTATTCATTACAATTAATATTAACGCGGAATAATATGTGTCGTGAAAATAAAAAAGTGAACCGTCTGGCTGAGATGCCAGACGGCAGAAGGATTATGCTTTACGCGTCGCCGCTTTCATTGCGGTCACAAATGCTTTCAGCTCGGCCAGCATCTGCTCGGGCTTGTCCACGTTCTTTTCGATGATCTTCACAATCGCGGAGCCGGAGATTGCACCTGCCGCCTTCGCGTCAATCGCTGCAGTGACCTGATCCGGGGATGAAATCCCGAACCCCTGCAGCGGAGGCGCGGCATGGTACTCGGCCAGCTTCTCCACCAGATGATGCAGCGGCAGTGCGGCTTTATTCTCGGCACCGGTCACACCAGCGCGGGAGAGCAGGTAGGTATACCCGCGTCCGTAAGAGGCAATCTGGCGCAGCAGTTCGTCATCAGCGTTCGGTGGGCAGATGAAAATCGGGGCGACGTTATGGCGCATTGCCGCCTGACGGAATGGAGCAGACTCCTCAACCGGCACGTCTGCCACCAGAACGGAGTCGACGCCCACGCGAGCGCACTCGGCGTAAAACTCATCGATACCGCGGTTGAACACCAGATTGGCGTACATCAACAGGCCAATCGGAATGGTCGGGTGCTTCTGGCGAATCGCCGCCAGCATCTCGAAGCACTGGGTTGGCGTCACGCCGGAGGCAAATGCGCGCAGCGTCGCGTTCTGGATGGTCGGGCCATCCGCCAGCGGGTCAGAGAACGGAATACCCAGCTCCAGCGCGTCGGCACCGGCTTCAATCAGGGTGTCGATAATCTTCAGCGACTGTTCCGGGCCCGGATCGCCCAGAGTGACGAAGGGAACGAACGCGCCTTCCTGGCGGGATTTCAGCTCTGCAAATACGTTATCGTAGCGTTCCATCAGATTTCCCCTCGTGCTTTCAGAATATCGTGAACGGTGAAGATATCTTTGTCACCGCGGCCGGAAAGGTTCACCACCAGCAGCTGTTCTTTTTCCGGGTTTTCTTTAATCATTTTCAGCGCATGCGCCAGCGCGTGCGAAGACTCCAGCGCCGGGATGATCCCTTCGCTGCGGCACAGCGTTTTAAAGGCTTCCAGCGCTTCATCATCGGTAATGGAGACATAGTCCGCGCGGCCGGTACTGTTCAGAAACGCATGCTGTGGCCCGACGGACGGGAAGTCGAGGCCGGCAGAAATAGAGTAAGACTCTTCAATCTGGCCCTCATCGGTTTGCATCATCGGGGATTTCATACCGAAGTAGATCCCCACGCGGCCATGCTTCAGCGGCGCGCCGTGTTCACCCGATTCAATGCCGTGACCGGCAGGCTCGACGCCAATCAGACCCACGCTGGTGTCGTCAATAAAGTCTGCGAACATACCGATGGCGTTAGACCCGCCGCCAACGCAGGCGATCACCGCATCCGGAAGGCGGCCCTCTTTTTCAAGGATCTGCGCTTTGGTCTCTTCACCGATCATGCGCTGGAATTCGCGCACGATAGTCGGGAACGGGTGCGGGCCCGCCGCGGTACCGAGCATATAGTGTGCGGTTTCATAGCTGCCGGACCAGTCGCGCAGCGCTTCGTTACAGGCATCCTTCAGCGTCGCGGAGCCGCTGTGCACAGGGATCACTTCCGCCCCCATCAGACGCATGCGGAAGACGTTCGGAGACTGACGCTCAACGTCTTTCGCCCCCATATAGATGCGGCATTTCAGGCCGAGCAGGGCGCTGGCAAGCGCAGAGGCCACGCCGTGCTGACCTGCGCCGGTTTCGGCGATGATTTCGGTTTTACCCATACGCTTCGCGAGCAGCGCCTGGCCCAGCACCTGGTTAGTTTTATGCGCGCCGCCGTGCAGCAGGTCTTCACGCTTCAGATAAAGCGTGGTTTTGGTGCCTTCCGTCAGGTTACGGCATTTGGTCAGCGCGGTCGGACGACCGGCGTAATTTTTCAGCAGGTCGGTAAATTCCGCCTGAAACGCCGGATCCTTCTGCGCGCTGACAAACGCTTCTTCCAGCTGGCGCAGTGCGGGCATCAGGATTTGCGGGACGTACATCCCGCCGAACTCACCAAAATACGGGTTAAGTAATGTCGTCATCTTCTCTTCCTTAATATGCACGCAGAGTTTTAAAAACCGAGGCCAGCTTGCTGGCATCTTTAATACCCGGTTGGGACTCTACGCCTGAATTGAAATCGAGGCCTGCGCAGCCGGTTTTGGCGGCTTCTACGCAGTTATCCGGGCTTAATCCGCCCGCCAGCAGGACGTTGTCCAGTTTTTCGCCGTTCAGCAGCGACCAGTCAAAACGCTGGCCGGTACCGCCCTGGCCGTTATCGAGGACGTATCTGTCCACATGGTTGAGGTTACGCGAGGGCAACGTATCGCCAACGCTTTGCGCTTTCCAGATCTGTACCTGTGGTGCCAGCGCGGCGCGCAGGGCATCAATGTAGCTCTGGTCTTCATCGCCGTGGAGCTGCACCGCACTCAGGGATAACGCGTCGGCTTTGGCCGCAACGTCTGCAATATCTGCGTTGCGGAAAACGCCCACGTAGCTGAGCGGAGCCGCTGCGATGACCTTACGCGCCCGTTCTTCGCTGACCGCGCGAGGGGAGGAATCGACAAAGATCAGCCCGCCGTAAATCGCCCCGGCTTCATACGCGGCCTGGGCATCCTGTTCACGGGTTAAGCCGCAGACTTTGTTTTCACCCAGCAGCACGCGGCGCACGGCAGCATTGAGATCGTCATGCTCCATCATGGCGGAGCCAATCAGGAAACCGTTGGCGAAGTGGCTCAGCTCGCGCACCTGGGCATAGCTGTTAATGCCGGATTCGCTGATCACCGTCACGCCAGAGCCCAGACGCGGCGCCAGCTGGCGGGTACGGTTCAGGTCAATGGACAGGTCGCGCAGATCGCGGTTGTTGATCCCGACCACTTTGGCTTCCAACGCAATCGCGCGTTCCAGCTCCTCTTCGTTGCTCACTTCGGTCAGCACGCCCATGTTCAGACTGTGCGCCACGGCGGAAAGCTGGCGATACTGCTCGTCGTTGAGCACCGAGAGCATCAGCAGGCAGGCGTCGGCCTGGTAAAAGCGCGCCAGCCAGATCTGATACGGGTCGATAATAAAGTCTTTGCACAGGATCGGCTGCGGCGCGATGCCGCTGACGATCGGCAGAAAATCGAAGCTGCCCTGAAAATATTTCTCATCCGTCAGCACGGAGATGGCTGACGCATGATGCTTATAAATGCCGGCAATACGCGCCGGGTCGAAATCGTCACGAATAACGCCTTTAGACGGGGAGGCTTTTTTGCACTCAAGAATAAACGCGGTGCGTGCACCCTGCAGGGCATCATAGAAACGACGTTGGCTTGGTACGACGTCATTCTGGAAACTGGCAAGCGGCTGCTGTTGCTTGCGGGCTTCCACCCAGATGGCCTTATCGGCAACGATTTTCGCTAAAACGGTCTGCATTCTTTACCCTCTTGCCGCAAGTGCGGTAACGCGATCGTAAGCTGCACCGGAGCGCAGTACATCCAGAACTTTTTGAACGTTAGCCTTCAGGTCTTCCTCACCGTGCAAACGCATCAGCATGGCGACGTTGGCAGCAACGGCGGCCTCATGAGCGACCTCTCCCTTACCTTGTAATAAGCGCGTCAGAATGTCACGGTTTTCTTCCGGCGTACCGCCAGCCAGCGCTTCCTGGTGATACGGCGCGAGGCCGAAGTCGGCAGCGTCCAGCTGATAGCTGAGGATTTCACCGTCGCGCAGTTCAGCCACCAGCGTCGGCGCATGAAGAGAAACCTCATCCATACCGCCGCTGTGCACCACGGCGGCACGTTGATAACCCAGCACGCGCAGCGTCTCGGCAATCGGCAGAACCAGTTCCGGGCTATAGACACCAATCAGCGCCAGCGGCGGGTGCGCCGGGTTGATCAGCGGGCCTAGCACGTTAAACAGCGTGCGGGTTTTAAGCTGCTGACGAACCGGCATCGCGTGGCGGAAACCGGTGTGATACTTCGGCGCAAACAGGAAGCAGACGCCCAGGTCATCCAGCGCTTCACGGGAACGCTCGGCGTTCATATCGAGATTAATACCGAATGCGGCGAGCAAATCGGAAGAGCCTGACCGGCTGGAAACGCTGCGGTTACCGTGTTTTGCGACCTTCAAACCACACGCCGCCGCCACGAAGGCGCTGGCGGTGGAGATATTGATGCTGTTACTGCCGTCTCCCCCGGTGCCGACAATATCGGCAAACTGATAGTCCGGGCGCGGGAACGGGGCGGCATTTTCCAGCAGGGCCGTAGCGGCACCGGCGATCTCCTGCGGGCTTTCGCCGCGCACCTTCATGCTCACCAGCGCGGCCGCCAGCTGTTCAGGTTTCAGCTCACCGCGAACCACAGCGGAGAAGAGCTGGTGGCTCTCCTGCTGGCTCAGGGTCTGCGCCTGGTACAGTTTTTCCAGAATCGGCTGCAGGGTATTGGTCTGCTCCAGCTTCTGTAACGCCCAGTCGAGCGTCTGCTCCAGCAGGCGGGCGCCGTGGGAGGTCAGGATAGATTCCGGGTGGAACTGCAGGCCGCAGACGCGGTCCGCATCGTGGCGCACCGCCATCACCATGCCTTCAAACGAGGCGTTGATGGTCAGCCCGGCTGGAATATTGCTGCCAACCAGCGAGTGATAGCGCGCGACCGGGAGCGGGTTCGGCAGCCCGGCAAACATTGCCTGGCCGTCATGTTCAATGCTGGACGCTTTACCGTGCAGGATCTCACCCGCCTGGCCAACGTAGCCGCCATAGGCTTCAACGATCGCCTGATGACCGAGGCAGATGCCGATAATCGGCAGCTTGCCGCGCATACGGGTCAGCAGCTCCGGCATACAGCCCGCTTCGCTCGGTGCGCCTGGCCCCGGAGAGAGCATCAGCACCGGGTTTTGCATGGTTGCCAGACGGTCAATCAGGGTCTGCGCCGGAACGTGGTTGCGATAGATAACGACGTTATGACCATTCGCACGCAGCTGATCTGCCAGGTTATAGGTAAAGGAGTCGATATTATCGAGCAGCAGAATGTCAGCCATCAGAAAATCTCCTGTGCATGGTGTGCGGTAGCAATGGCGCGAAGGACCGCACGGGCTTTACTGCGCGTTTCGTCAGCTTCAGACTGCGGAACAGAATCAAGGACAATCCCGGCACCCGCCTGGACGGTGGCAATACCGTCTTCAACATAGGCGGAGCGGATCACGATGCAGGTATCCAGGTCACCGTGGGCCGTGAAGTAACCCACCGCGCCGCCGTAGCTGCCGCGACGGCGTCCTTCGGCAGCGGCAATCAGCTGCATAGCGCGCACTTTCGGCGCGCCGCTCAGGGTGCCCATGTTCATGCAGGCGCGGTAGGCGTGCAGCACGTCGAGGTCGTGGCGCAGCTCGCCGACCACGCGGGAGACCAGGTGCATCACGAACGAATAGCGGTCGACTTTAGTCAGGTCCGCCACGTAGCGGCTGCCGGGGGTGCAAATGCGTGCCAGATCGTTACGCGCCAGGTCAACCAGCATCAGGTGCTCGGAGAGTTCTTTGTGGTCGGTACGCATTTCAAGTTCGATGCGGCTGTCCAGATCGCGATCCAGGGAGCCATCGGCGCGACGTCCGCGCGGACGGGTTCCGGCAATCGGGTAGATCTCAATCTGACGGCTGGTGGCATCGTACTTCAGCGAGCTTTCCGGCGAGGCGCCGAACAGCGTGAACTCGTTGTCCTGCATGAAGAACATGTACGGGCTTGGGTTGCTCTTTTTCAGCACGTCGTAGGCTGCGAGCGGCGACGGGCAGGGAAGGGAGAAGCGACGTGAAGGCACCACCTGGAAAATTTCCCCGGCGCGAATCGCCTTTTGCATCTGGCGAACCACGGCGCCGTACTGATCGTCGGTCTGGTTAACATCGCATGTCATTTTTTCCACCCGCTGCACCGGAAGTGCAGGCGGCGCTTCCGTCATCTGCTGCTGCAGTTGAGCGATGCGGTGCTCGAGACGGTTTTTCTCAGCGGGAGAGGACGTGAACAGGCTTGCCTGAATGCGGGTGTATTGCTTCTGGTGGTCGATCACCAGCAGGGTTTCAGCCAGATAGAAACAATAGTCCGGGCAGCGATTACCCTGCTCGGTTTCCGGCAAATCTTCAAATCCGGCGACCAGGTCGTAAGCAAACAGCCCACCAAAGAACATCGCCTCGCGCTCGTCTTCCGGAACGGTGACCAGGTTCTGCAGCAGGCGGAAGGCGTCGAAAACGGACAGGGAGCAGAGGCGCGCGTCTTCGTCCAGCAGCTGGCTCACCGGCGGGAAATGCAGAATGCGCATTTCTGGATGACGTTCGTTTTCAATGCCTGAAGGCAGGACGGCATCCAGCAGCGGCAGCAGCGATGCGCCATTGTCTGACAGTGCCTTGATTGTGACGGTGTCACCTAAAGCGGTAATGCGCAGCGCGCTGTCGACCAGCAGCAGGCTCTTGAGATCGTCCTTGCTGTCGATATCCGCAGACTCCAGCAGCAGCGTCGCCGGACGTGCACCGCAGACCTGATGAAACAGCGCGGTGGGGTTGTGGCGATAGGCCGCCTCGCAGGTCAGCAGTTCGAGGTGTGGTTTGGCTGTTTGCATGATTTTATTCTCATTTTCTGTTCAAAAAAAAGCCCGCTTGGAAGCGGGCTGGGTATCTGTTTGCATTTCGCAGACGCGTGACACTGCCCGAGGATCAGGAAGTACGCCACCAACCGTGCAGAGTGAAATGTGCTGTCATTTTCAGATACCTTTCTCGTGTGAACTTGCGTACTAGTTAACTAGTTCGATGGCAAGTTGTCAACCCTTGATTTCAGAATTTCGCGTTAAGTCGGTATCATGGTGTTTTCGGATGTCTCCAACCTGTTATGGGAAGTGCTTTGAGCGATACCACCTACGCCATTATTTATGATTTACACAGCCATACTCAGGCCTCTGATGGCCTGCTGACACCCGAAGCCCTGGTTCATCGTGCCGTTGAAATGCGCGTCGGCACGCTGGCGATAACCGATCACGATACGACAGACGCCATTCCGGCGGCGCGCGCCGAGATCGCCCGCAGCGGGCTGGCGCTGAATCTGGTTTCCGGCGTCGAGATCTCAACCGTCTGGGAAAACCATGAGATTCATATCGTTGGCCTGAACATCGATATAGACCATCCGGCACTGACTGCATTTTTGCAAGAACAAAAAACGCGCCGCACTCAGCGTGCAGAGATGATCGGCGAGCGTCTCGAAAAGGCGCATATTCCGGGCGCGCTGGAAGGCGCACAAAAGATGGCGAACGGCGGGGCGGTCACTCGCGGCCATTTCGCCCGTTTTCTGGTCGAAGCGGGGAAAGCGACAACCATGGCGGATGTTTTTAAAAAGTATCTGGCGCGCGGGAAAACCGGATACGTTCCGCCACAGTGGTGTACAATAAAACAAGCTATTGATGTGATTCATCATTCTGGCGGTAAGGCCGTGCTGGCCCATCCGGGACGGTATAATCTTTCTGCTAAATGGCTGAAAAGGCTGCTGGCACACTTTGCCGAATGCGGTGGCGAGGCGATGGAAGTCGCGCAGTGTCAGCAGGCGCCCAACGAGCGTGCGCAGCTCGCGACCTATGCCCGCCAGTTTGGCCTGCTTGGGTCACAGGGGTCTGATTTCCATCAGCCCTGCGCCTGGATCGAACTGGGGCGCAAGCTCTGGTTGCCCGCTGGCGTTGAGCCGGTCTGGCAGCTCTGGGAACAGCCGCAGCAAATTGAAGAGAGGGAAGTATGAGTCAGTTTTTCTATATCCATCCGGATAACCCGCAGCCACGTCTGATTAACCAGGCCGTGGAGATCGTCCGCAAAGGCGGCGTAATTGTCTACCCGACCGATTCAGGTTACGCGCTGGGCTGTAAAATTGAAGATAAAGGGGCGATGGAACGCATTTGCCGCATTCGCCAGCTGCCGGACGGCCATAACTTTACCCTGATGTGCCGCGATCTCTCTGAGCTGTCGACCTATGCGTATGTCGATAACGTGGCGTTCCGCCTGATTAAGAACAACACGCCGGGTAACTACACCTTCATCCTGAAGGGCACGAAGGAAGTACCGCGTCGTCTGCTGCAGGAAAAACGTAAAACCATCGGCATGCGCGTGCCTTCTAACCCGATTGCGCAGGCGCTGCTGGAAACCCTCGGCGAACCGATGCTTTCTACCTCGCTGATGCTGCCGGGAAGTGAATTTACCGAGTCCGACCCGGAAGAAATTAAAGATCGTCTGGAGAAGGTGGTCGAGCTGATTATTCACGGCGGCTATCTCGGCCAGCAGCCGACCACCGTGGTCGACTTAACCGAAGATGCACCGGAAGTGATTCGTGAAGGCGTGGGTGATGTAAAGCCTTTCTTGTAAATAAGGTTTTTAATGCCTGAAATTAAGGGAAGAGCGGAGGCTGGATCTCTCCAGCCTTTGGTGGTCATCTCACTTTTTTGAAGATGAGCAGGATCAGAGGGACGCATACAGCGAAACCAATGATAGAGGCTAAAGCCGAATCAGAGTGATTTTGCGAGAGCTCATTAACTAACCAGGTGCATTGAGAAGGGGTAAATTCTCCGCCCTGGCTCATTGTCTCTGAAAAGTTAAGAGCGAAGACAAGATCGAAATAAAGCACGATAACGTAATACGCTACGCAGATCAGCGCGATACTCATCCACCTGATCCAGAACTTTTTATTTATCATCGTAAGTGCTTCCCAATGAACCGCCTACTGTACCGCCTGAGTATGGGGATGTTGAGCCTACAACAGCAGCGGAATCGGCAGCAGCTTGTTGAATTTTTGCACTCCCTCCCATTGGTTGAGGTTTATTTTTCTCGGTGTTAGGGTACTGCTGTTTGAATGTATTAGTCATTTCGACAACGAGCATTGAGGAGAAGTCTGCACTCTTTGATTCAAGATAACTTTGCAGTGAAACCGGAATAGTAAAATCTTCTTCTATGTTGATTGGTAGCTGTGTTGTCGTGGATGTGTAACCGTGATCGAATAACTTTGAGCCAGCAAACTTGATCCCCTCAACTGAGTGGGTGGTACAGTTGCTACCAGTCACATCATACTTATCAATCGTGTGGCCTCTTCGCTTTGTACCGTCTTGCATGTTTGGCGTTTGAATTGGTGCTACACCGCCAATCCAAAGGTTTTCGAAGAATTTACGGGTTCTTTTAGAATCTGCATCATCAATGCGGAAAGCGCGAGCACCCATTTCATAAAGTTCGTATCGGTAATAATTACGCGCATCTTCATCTTGGAAAAAGTCTAAAATCCCATCCCCAGTGAAGGTACTTTTATCAGTGCGCCCATAGCGTCCATAGGTATATAGATAAATGCTGTTATTTTCATGCACCGAAACGAAAGCATGACCTGCACTTGTTGTTTCAATCCAGAGGTAAACGCCGTTAAGTAGCGGGTTATCTTCAGGCTTGCAGGGGTCAGCAAAGCTATTTTGCTTCTTCGCTGCCTGTTCATGTTGTTCAGGATCTGACTGTGGGAGAAATGTTGATGTAAGAATCTCTTCTGTGATACCTGAATGTTTCAACGATGAGAGAGTATCTTGTTCATAACAGTCGGGAATGGTAGGGATGAACCTGGCCTTGCACGGACAGGAACTGACGCTGTCCAGTGTTCCCGCCAGTCTTCTTCCATCGTTCCACATGTCAGATGTGCCACCCAATATTTTATATGTCCCCGGATGCTTGCCGCATGACACCTGGTCACCTTCTCGCGCTCCGGCTACACCATACCAAGTTAGCGTTTCATCCCCAGTCAGTATCTTCCCTTTGCAGGTAGTCTGATCACCTATCCGTAGATAGAAGCCCATTGCCATAAATCCCTCTACTTTGTATGAATATAACCAACCTGACTATTTTACACACAGTAATTTCATGAGCAATAATGTTCGAACGAAAGTAAATTATATCAATGCCCAATTCACGCTTTTGGGCAAGAGGGATGTTTCGGGAAACCGGGTTCGTACTCAAGAACCTGATCCAGCTTGCCAGTTGCTGGACTTAAACTAAAGAAACGTGAAGAAGCATTCCTAACGAAGTTAATGTAATATATCAGGCCACGTTTGTGTGGGTGTCCTAATTGTGATGCCCTTTAATGTAATAAGTACTTATATTACAATGAGATGCTTTTTAGCTGGCTCATTATTTCATAAAGTACACCAGACGCCTGTGAAGGCGACACCTGAGGAAGCTCAATGAGCGAGAAGTTACAGAAAGTGCTGGCGCGTGCCGGCCACGGCTCACGCCGTGAAATCGAAGCCATTATTGAAGCGGGCCGCGTGAGTGTGGACGGTAAAATCGCCACGCTGGGTGACCGCGTTGAAATCGTACCGGGGCTGAAGATCCGCATCGACGGTCATCTTATCTCCGTGAAAGAGTCTGCTGAACAAATCTGCCGCGTGCTGGCTTACTACAAGCCGGAAGGCGAGCTGTGTACCCGCAACGACCCGGAAGGTCGTCCGACGGTGTTTGACCGTCTGCCTAAACTGCGTGGCGCTCGCTGGATTGCCGTCGGTCGTCTGGACGTAAACACCTGCGGTCTGCTGCTGTTTACCACCGATGGTGAACTGGCAAACCGTCTGATGCACCCAAGCCGTGAAGTGGAACGTGAATACGCGGTGCGCGTATTTGGCCAGGTTGATGAGAATAAACTGCGCGATCTGTCGCGTGGCGTTCAGCTGGAAGACGGCCCTGCGGCGTTCAAAACCATCAAGTTTACCGGTGGGGAAGGCATTAACCAGTGGTACAACGTGACCCTGACCGAAGGCCGTAACCGCGAGGTGCGTCGTCTGTGGGAAGCGGTAGGCGTCCAGGTAAGCCGTCTTATCCGTGTCCGTTACGGCGACATTCTGCTGCCGAAAGGACTGCCACGCGGTGGTTATACCGAACTGGATTTGACCCAAACCAACTACCTGCGCGAGCTGGTCGGCCTGACGCCGGAAACCACCTCAAAAGTGGCGGTGGAAAAAGATCGTCGTCGCATGAAGGCGAATCAGATCCGTCGCGCGGTGAAGCGCCACAGCCAGGTGAGCAGCAGCCGCCGCTCCGGCAGCCGTAATAACAACGGTTAATATAAAAGCCCGGTCAACGCACCGGGCTTTTTTCGTTTAGTAATCAACGCCAATTTGCGCTTTGATGCCCGCATCAAACGCGTGTTTGACCGGGCGCAGCTCGCTGACGGTATCGGCCATCTCCAGAATATCCCGATGACACCCGCGCCCCGTGACGATAACCGTCTGGTGTACAGGACGGTTCTTCAGAGCATCCAGCACGGCTTCCAGCGGCAGGTAGTCGTAGGCGACCATATAGGTGATCTCATCCAGCAGAACCATATTCAGCGAGGGATCGGCCAGCATTCTCTTTGCATGCTCCCAGACGGCGAGACAGGCGGCGGTGTCCGTTTCCCGGTTCTGGGTATTCCACGTAAACCCGGTCGCCATGACCTGAAACTCGACGCCGTGAGGCTCGAGCAAATTCCGCTCGCCGTTAGGCCATGTGCCTTTAATAAACTGGATCACGCCCACTTTTTGCCCGTGACCGACGGCGCGTGTCGCCGTGCCGAATGCGGCGGTGGTTTTCCCCTTGCCGTTGCCGGTAAAGACGATGACGATCCCACGCTCGTCCTGTGCCGCCGCGACGCGCGCATCGACCTGTTCTTTCAGACGCTGCTGGCGCTGCTGATGACGTTCTTCACTCATTGCGAAATTCCTGGTTTACGGCCCGGCTGGGCGTCAAAGGTCATCCCTGTTTTGCGGCGGCTGTCGTCGCCCATCAGCCAGAGATAGAGCGGCATAATGTCTGCCGGGGTTTTCAGCTTCTGCGGATCTTCGCTCGGGAACGCGCTGGCGCGCATTTTGGTGCGCGTACCGCCCGGGTTAATGCAGTTTACCCGCAGATGGCGGCTCTGATACTCCTCCGCCAGCACCTGCATCATGCCTTCGGTTGCGAATTTTGATACGGCATAGGCTCCCCAGTTTGCGCGTCCCTCACGGCCAACGCTGGAAGAGGTAAAGACCAGGGACCCTGCTTCGGATTTCAGTAATAAAGGAAGCAATGCCTGTGTGAGGAAAAACGTACCGTTGACGTTGACCTGCATCACCTGCTGCCAGATATCAGGATCCTGTTCATCCATCGGACGCACTTCGCCTAACAAGCCGGCGTTATGCAGCACGCCGTCGAGTCTCGGATAGTGGGCGCTGATGCGCTGGGCTAACTCCTGGCACACCGCGGGCGTGCAGGTCAGCAAATCCAGTGTATACCACGGGGCCGGCGTGCCGCATACGGCCTCAATCTCCTGAGCGACGTTTTTCAGCTTTTCTTCGTTGCGCCCGATCAGAATGACGTTCGCGCCGTATTCGGCGTATGTCAGGGCCGCCTCGCGGCCAATCCCGTCGCTGGCACCGGTGACAAGAATAATCCGGTTTTGCAGCAGATTTTTTTGCGGTTGATAATGCACGGTGACTCCTCAGGCGACCGGTAACGCAATGGCGCCTTTATGATGACTTTTCGGCTTTATGCCCGAATTAGCCTAATAATTCAATCAGTCTACAGGACGCATTACTGTAAAATTAACAATTTGCAAATATTTAAACTCCAGACCGGGGATTCCTGAAGGCGGCTCGCAGAGGTAATGTCACGAGCGAGACGCATGGGCAGGGCTGTTGTACACTGCCGTGAAAGATTCGTGGTTAAATCAAGGTGGAACGCGTGGAATTACTTTCTCAATATGGGTTGTTTTTGGCCAAAATCGCGACGGTGGTGATTGCCATTGCGGTGGTTGCCGTTCTGATTGTCAACCTGACGCAGCGCAAGCGTCAGCGAGGGGAGTTACGCATCACCCGCCTGAGCGAGCAGTATAAAGAGATGCAGGAAGAGATGTCTCTGGCGCTGCTTGATAGTCATCAACAGAAACTCTGGCTGAAAGCGCAGAAGAAAAAGCATAAACAGGAAGCCAAGGCGGCAAAGGCAAAAGCAAAGCTCAATGCGCCGCAGGATAAGGCTGCTCCGCGTGTCTATGTGCTCGATTTTAAAGGCAGTATGGATGCGCATGAGGTTTCCTCTCTGCGGGAGGAAGTGACTGCCGTTCTGGCCGTGGCGACGCCGCAGGATCAGGTTGTCGTGCGTCTTGAAAGCCCGGGCGGGGTGGTTCACGGTTACGGGCTGGCCGCCTCACAGCTGCAGCGCCTGCGTGAAAAACAGATCCCGCTGACCGTGGCGGTGGATAAAGTGGCGGCCAGCGGTGGCTACATGATGGCCTGCGTGGCGGACAAAATTGTTGCCGCGCCGTTCTCCATTATTGGCTCGATCGGCGTGGTCGCGCAAATTCCGAACTTTAACCGCTTCCTGAAAAATAAAGAGATTGATATCGAACTTCACACGGCGGGTCAGTACAAACGTACCCTGACGCTGCTGGGAGAAAACACGGAAGAAGGGCGTCAGAAATTCCGTGAAGACCTCAACGAAACGCATCACCTCTTTAAAGATTTCGTGCACCGTATGCGTCCGACGCTCGATATTGAACAGGTCGCGACGGGGGAGCACTGGTACGGCGTCCAGGCGCAGGAGAAAGGGCTGGTGGATGACGTCGGAACCAGCGACGATCTGCTGCTCAACCTGATGGAAGGCCGGGAACTGGTGGGCGTGCGCTTTACCCAGCGTAAGCGACTCCTTGACCGCTTTACCAACAGCGCGGCAGAAAGCGCGGACCGCCTGCTGCTGCGCTGGCTACAGCGCGGACAGAAACCGCTGCTGTAAACAAAAACGCGAGGCATATGCCTCGCGTTTTGCATTAATCGACCAGGTGATATTTCTCGGAGAGCGTATGCGCCAGGTATTTGAACATGTTAAACACGGCGGTGCTTTTCGGGGTCGGCAACCCCTGTTCGTCAAGGAAGTATTCACCGCTGAAAATCAGCACGCCATTACGCTGCTCGACGCCGGTGGCTTCAATGCCCGCCAGCGTATCTTCATGGTCACGGATAAGCTTGTTTGCTTCGATAAGCAGAGAGGCTCGGTCAATAGGTTGGGTCGTATTCTGCATAATCCACTCCTTAAACAGTGACAATAGTCTACGCCGAGGGCGCTTTGGGGGCAAATTTTCCCTGTAATGTGAGGGGATAAGGTGCAGGGTCCCGGCTGGCGGGATTTGCTTTTGCATGCTAATAAAGTTGCGTAACGAATTTTATCAGGTAGAGTGTGCGCTTTCGTCATTCTGGCAACAGAATTGCTTGACATTCAACCGGGAATTCGTCACGAATTACACGAGATGTGAGAAAAATACCCGAAAACTCAATCACCTGGGCGTCTTTTCTTTAACGCCCGGTAAGACAAAGGGGTTGATATCCCCTGACGCAGTCGCAATATCATTGGCTCGTCGTCAGCGGAAGGGAAATCAACGTGCGGCGTATTCCTGGAAGAATTAAATTAGGTAAAGGTGAATATGGGTAAAGCTCTCGTCATCGTTGAGTCCCCGGCAAAAGCCAAAACGATCAATAAGTATCTGGGTAATGACTACGTGGTTAAGTCCAGCGTGGGTCATATCCGCGATTTGCCGACCAGTGGCTCAGCCAGCAAAAAGAGCGCAGACTCTACCTCCACCAAAGGGGCTAAAAAGCCTAAAAAGGATGAACGTAGCGCGCTTGTCAACCGCATGGGTGTGAACCCATGGCACAACTGGGATGCACAATATGAAGTGCTGCCCGGGAAAGAAAAAGTCGTTAACGAGCTGAAGCAGCTTGCTGAAAAAGCAGACCACATCTATCTCGCAACCGACCTTGACCGCGAAGGGGAAGCCATTGCGTGGCACCTGCGGGAAGTAATTGGTGGTGATGACAAACGCTACAGCCGTGTAGTGTTTAACGAAATTACGAAGAATGCGATTCGTCAGGCGTTTGAGAAGCCGGGCGAGCTGAATATTGACCGTGTAAACGCACAGCAGGCACGTCGCTTTATGGACCGCGTTGTGGGCTACATGGTTTCTCCACTGCTGTGGAAGAAGATTGCCCGTGGCCTGTCCGCAGGTCGTGTGCAGTCCGTCGCCGTGCGTCTGGTCGTTGAGCGTGAGCGCGAAATTAAAGCTTTCGTGCCGGAAGAGTTCTGGGAAGTTGACGCAAATGTGACCACGCCGGGCGGTGACGCTCTGCCGCTGCAGGTAAGCCATCACAACGATAAGCCTTTCCGTCCAGAAAACCGCGACCAGACCATGGCCGCCGTAGCGCTGCTGGAAAAAGCACGCTATCAGGTGCTGGAACGTGAAGACAAACCGACCAGCAGCAAGCCGGGTGCGCCGTTTATTACCTCTACGCTGCAACAGGCTGCAAGCACGCGTCTGGGTTATGGCGTGAAGAAAACCATGATGATGGCGCAGCGCCTGTATGAAGCGGGTTACATCACCTACATGCGTACTGACTCCACCAACCTGAGCCAGGACGCTGTTAATATGGTTCGCGGCTATATCAGCGACAATTTCGGCAAAAAATACCTGCCGGAAAGTGCGAATCAGTACGCCAGCAAAGAGAATTCCCAGGAAGCGCACGAAGCGATTCGTCCTTCCGACGTCTCCGTCCTCGCGGAATCGTTAAAAGATATGGAAGCGGATGCGCAGAAGCTGTATCAGCTGATCTGGCGCCAGTTTGTCGCTTGTCAGATGACGCCTGCGAAGTACGACTCCACAACGCTGACCGTCGGCGCGGGTGATTTCCGCCTGAAGGCGCGCGGTCGTATTCTGCGCTTCGACGGCTGGACGAAAGTGATGCCTGCGCTGCGTAAAGGTGATGAAGACCGGACGCTGCCAGCGGTGAACAAAGGTGACGAGTTGTCGCTTGTCGATCTGGTTCCGGCACAGCACTTCACCAAGCCGCCTGCGCGCTTCAGTGAAGCGTCCCTGGTGAAAGAGCTGGAAAAACGCGGCATTGGTCGTCCGTCGACCTACGCGTCCATCATCTCGACAATTCAGGACCGTGGCTACGTACGCGTTGAAAACCGTCGTTTCTATGCGGAAAAAATGGGTGAGATCGTCACCGACCGTCTGGAAGCTAACTTCCGCGAGTTGATGAACTACGATTTCACCGCGCAAATGGAAGACAGCCTCGACCAGGTTGCCAGCCATCAGGCGGAATGGAAAAAGGTACTCGACAGCTTCTTCAGCGACTTTACCGACCAGCTTGAAAAAGCGGAGAAGGATCCTGAAGAGGGCGGCATGCTGCCTAACCAGATGGTTCTGACCAGCATCGACTGCCCAACCTGCGGCCGCAAGATGGGGATCCGCACCGCAACCACGGGCGTGTTCCTTGGCTGCTCCGGCTACGCGCTGTCACCAAAAGAGCGCTGCAAAACCACCATCAACCTGGTGCCTGAGAACGAAGTTCTCAACGTGCTGGAAGGTGACGATGCGGAAACTAACGCTCTGCGTGCCAAACGCCGCTGCAAAAAATGCGGCACGGCTATGGACAGCTACCTGATCGATCCAAAACGTAAGCTGCACGTCTGCGGTAATAACCCAACGTGTGACGGGTATGAGATCGAAGAGGGTGAGTTCCGCATTAAAGGCTATGACGGCCCGATTGTGGAGTGCGAGAAGTGTGGCTCTGAAATGCACCTGAGAATGGGGCGTTTCGGTAAGTACATGGCCTGTACCAACGACGAGTGTAAAAACACGCGCAAAATTCTGCGTAACGGTGAAGTGGCTCCGCCGAAGGAAGATCCGGTTCCGCTGCCAGAACTGCCGTGCGAGAAATCCGACGCGTACTTCGTGCTGCGTGACGGCGCTGCGGGTGTCTTCCTCGCCGCCAACACCTTCCCGAAATCGCGTGAAACGCGCGCGCCGCTGGTGGAAGAGTTGCATCGCTTCCGCGATCGTCTGCCTGAGAAACTGCGTTATCTGGCCGATGCGCCACAGCAGGATCCGGAAGGCAACAAAACCGTGGTGCGGTTTAGCCGTAAAACCAAGCAGCAGTATGTTGCGGCCGAGAAAGAGGGTAAAGCGACCGGATGGTCAGCTTTCTTTGTCGATGGCAAATGGGTTGAAGGCAAGAAATAATCTTCCCTTACCGTAACTTACCTGTAAAAGGGCCGGATTTCCGGCCCTTTTTTATTGCCTTGTTATTATTTTTTGTTCCGTACTATACAGTCAGGCTATAAATGATATAGTGGTTATAGTTAACCTGTTTCTTATTATTAAATCGTCTTAATCGATTGACCGCATGCGCTAAATCGGATGGTCTGGCATGAAATTACAGCAGCTTCGTTATATCGTTGAGGTGGTGAATCATAACCTTAACGTCTCTTCAACTGCCGAGGGGTTATATACCTCGCAACCGGGCATCAGCAAACAAGTTCGTATGCTGGAGGATGAGTTAGGTATCCAGATATTTGCCCGCAGCGGTAAGCATCTCACTCAGGTGACGCCTGCGGGGCAGGAAATCATCCGCATTGCGCGGGAAGTCCTCTCCAAAGTCGATGCGATTAAGTCAGTGGCAGGGGAACACACCTGGCCGGATAAAGGTTCGCTGTATATTGCCACGACGCATACCCAGGCGCGCTATGCGCTTCCCGGTGTTATCAAAGGCTTTATCGAGCGTTATCCCCGCGTCTCTTTGCATATGCACCAGGGCTCGCCAACGCAAATTGCTGAAGCCGTTTCCAAGGGTAATGCAGACTTTGCCATCGCCACCGAAGCGCTTCACCTGTATGACGATCTGGTCATGCTTCCATGCTATCACTGGAACCGTTCTATCGTGGTGACTCCGGATCACCCCCTGGCGGGTAAAGGGTCGGTCTCTATCGAAGAGCTGGCGCAATATCCGTTGGTGACGTATACGTTTGGCTTTACCGGACGGTCCGAGCTTGATACGGCCTTTAACCGGGCAGGGCTAACGCCGCGCATTGTCTTTACCGCGACGGATGCCGACGTGATTAAGACCTATGTGCGGCTTGGTCTGGGGGTGGGCGTCATTGCCAGCATGGCGGTGGATCCGGTGTCGGACCCTGACCTGGTGCGTCTTGATGCGCACGATGTTTTCAGTCATAGCACCACCAAGATTGGATTCCGTCGCAGCACCTTCCTGCGCAGCTATATGTATGATTTTATTCAGCGCTTTGCCCCTCATTTAACGCGTGATGTGGTTGATACCGCCGTTGCATTACGCTCAAATGAAGATATTGAAGAGATGTTTAAAGACATCAAACTCCCCGAAAAATAATCACACCCGGTATCTTTCCCTTACGGAAAGATACCGAAATAACGCCTCAAAGCTAAATTAGAATTATCATCATCTACGCACTCCCTGTCATATAATGTCATTATCCATTTAACCTGTAAGGTTATAATGTCGTGAATTGGCGACAAAAGTAGAAACTAATTTACGCCTTCGCAAATTTTTCTTTTCAATTATTTATTTCTGGTCAAAAGATTGAATATTTCATACCTCCCGGTGCGTAAATTCACTGGCTTTTCGGCTAAAGTTTCTTTAGGATTTATCTCAACAGATGATTAATTGTACCAATTGTTTGGTCCTAAATGATAAGCGATATCGATTGTATGAGGTTAGCAATGCCTTCAGGAAGTGAAGAACCGCAAAGGGATCCTGCGCTCAAGCGTAAAGCCTGGCTGGCGGTCTTTCTCGTCTCTACCCTGTTTTGGGTGGTGGTTGCTCTCCTGGCCTGGAAATATTGGGGTTAAATATGGCAGTGACGGTACGTACAGAAACGGTAAAACAGATGTGTCAACATCGTGACAACGGCCACAGAGGGCGTAAAGCACCTGCGACTGTTGTACCCGCGTCCTGGAAACTGACGCCGCAGCAGCAAGCGTTTATTGATGTGTTCGCAGAAGACGAACCCAAAAAACAATAATTTAGTTAATTGCGTAATGATGCAAATAGTCTGAATATCGACTCTGCACTTTTGTACTCTTTAATAAATACACATCAGCAATATAGCACTGAGGACTTACCTCGGAACTTTTTATAAATAATGCCTGGTGTCCCTATGATGAATAACATGACGTCTCACAAATACTGGTCATGGATCGGCGTTTTTACCGTGTCGATTCTGTTCTGGAGTCAGCTCATCTGGTTGGCCCTCCACTAAATTGTAAAACCTCGCTGCGGCGGGGTTTTTTGTTTTCCCATTCTGGACCAATCCTAAATTTATCAATTTGGGTTGTTATCAAAACGTTACGACATCTTTGTGTTATCTTTAATTACGGCCCTGATGATTGTCGGGGCATCTCTGTGATTAAGGAGGAGCTTATGTCGTTAACCCTACGCGAAGCCAGTAAGGACACATTACAGGCAGAAAACAAAACCTGGCATTACTACAGCCTGCCGCTGGCTGCCAGAACGCTTGGGGACATTTCGCGTTTACCCAAGTCATTGAAAGTTTTACTGGAAAATCTATTGCGCTGGCAGGACGGTGACTCCGTCACCCTCGATGATATCCAGGCGCTGGCAGGGTGGCTTGAAAAAGCCCATGCCGACAGAGAAATCGCCTATCGCCCGGCAAGGGTGCTGATGCAGGACTTTACCGGCGTCCCTGCCGTCGTTGATTTAGCCGCGATGCGCGAGGCCGTTAAGCGTCTCGGCGGAGATACGGCAAAAGTGAATCCGCTTTCCCCCGTTGACCTCGTCATTGACCACTCCGTAACCGTTGACCGCTTTGGTGATGACGACGCCTTTGGCGAGAACGTGCGTCTGGAGATGGAGCGCAACCACGAGCGCTACGTGTTCCTGAAGTGGGGGCAGCAGGCGTTCAGCCGGTTTAGCGTAGTCCCGCCGGGTACCGGTATTTGCCACCAGGTTAACCTTGAATATCTGGGTAAAGCCGTCTGGAGTGAATTACAGGATAAAGAGTGGGTCGCCTATCCGGACACTCTAGTGGGCACGGACTCCCATACCACCATGATCAACGGCCTGGGCGTGCTCGGCTGGGGCGTCGGGGGTATCGAAGCGGAAGCGGCCATGCTCGGCCAGCCGGTGTCCATGCTTGTCCCTGACGTGGTGGGCTTCAAGCTCACCGGCAGGCTGTCTGAAGGCATTACCGCCACCGATCTGGTGCTCACCGTCACCCAGATGCTGCGTAAGCATGGTGTGGTAGGCAAGTTTGTCGAATTCTACGGAGACGGACTGGATTCGCTACCGCTGGCCGACCGCGCCACCATTGCCAATATGGCGCCGGAGTATGGCGCAACCTGCGGCTTTTTCCCCATCGATGAAGTCACGCTGGAATACATGCGCCTTAGCGGGCGCAGCGAAGAGCAGGTCGCGCTGGTGGAGGCCTATACCAAAGCGCAGGGCATGTGGCGAAACCCGGGCGATGAACCGGTCTTCACCAGCACGCTTGAACTCGATATGGGGAGCGTCGAGGCGAGCCTCGCCGGGCCGAAACGTCCGCAGGATAGGGTTTCGCTGAGTGACGTGCCAAAAGCCTTTGCCGCCAGCAATGCGCTGGAAGTGAACGTGGCGCAGAAAGACCATCGTCCGGTCGATTATGTTCTGAACGGACATCAGTATCAGCTCCCGGATGGCGCGGTGGTTATTGCCGCTATTACCTCCTGCACCAACACCTCGAACCCCAGCGTATTAATGGCGGCCGGTCTGTTGGCGAAAAAGGCGGTAGAGCTTGGGCTAAAACCTCAGCCCTGGGTCAAAGCCTCGCTGGCGCCGGGTTCCAAAGTGGTGTCGGATTACCTGGCGCAGGCCAAACTGACGCCGTACCTTGACGAACTGGGCTTTAACCTCGTGGGCTACGGCTGTACAACCTGTATTGGTAACTCCGGCCCGCTGCCTGAACCTATTGAAACGGCGATCAAGCAGGGCGACCTGACGGTAGGCGCGGTCCTGTCCGGCAACCGTAACTTTGAAGGGCGTATTCACCCGCTGGTGAAAACCAACTGGCTGGCCTCGCCGCCGCTGGTGGTCGCTTATGCCCTGGCAGGGAACATGAATATCAACCTGGTGACCGACCCGATTGGCCACGATCGCAAGAATGACCCTGTCTACCTGAAAGATATCTGGCCATCTTCGCGTGAAATCGCGCTGGCCGTTGAAAAGGTCTCAACCGATATGTTCCGCAAAGAGTATGCGGAGGTCTTTGAAGGCACGCCGGAATGGAAAACCATTAACGTTATTGGCTCAGATACCTATGACTGGCAGGATGACTCGACCTATATTCGTCTGTCGCCGTTCTTTGATGAGATGCTGGCCGAGCCGGCACCGCTTAAGGATATTCACGGCGCGCGCATACTGGCGATGCTGGGGGATTCTGTTACAACTGACCACATCTCTCCGGCGGGGAGTATCAAAGCCGATAGCCCGGCGGGTCGTTATCTGCAAAGCCGGGGCGTCGAACGTCGTGATTTTAACTCCTACGGATCGCGTCGCGGCAATCATGAAGTCATGATGCGCGGGACCTTTGCCAACATCCGCATTCGTAACGAAATGGTGCCGGGCGTAGAAGGGGGCATGACGCGCCATCTGCCGGGAACGGAAGTCGTTTCGATTTATGATGCGGCGGTCAAATATCAACAGGCAGGTACGCCGCTGGCGGTGATCGCCGGGAAAGAGTATGGTTCCGGCTCCAGCCGCGACTGGGCTGCGAAAGGTCCGCGTCTGCTTGGCGTTCGCGTGGTTATCGCCGAATCGTTCGAACGTATTCACCGCTCGAATCTGATCGGTATGGGGATCCTGCCGCTTGAGTTCCCGCAGGGCGTGACGCGTAAAACGCTGGGGCTGACCGGGGAAGAGCAGATTGAGATTAGCGGTCTGCAAAACCTGCAGCCGGGTAAAACGGTGCCGGTGAAGTTAACGCGGGCAGACGGGAAAACCGAGGTGCTGGACTGCCGGTGTCGTATTGATACGGCAACCGAGCTGACCTATTACCAGAACGACGGCATTTTACACTATGTGATTCGTAAGATGCTGGACTGATGAAACAAGCCCGGCACGCGTGCCGGGCTTTTAGCATCACTCTTTCAGCAGATGGCCCATCTTGGCGGCTTTGGTATCCAGGTAGTGGGCATTTTTCGGGTTACGGCCGACAATCAGCGGTACGCGCTCGACGATGTTGATCCCCGCTTCGGTCAGGATCTCCACTTTTTTCGGGTTATTGGTCAGCAGACGAACTTCGTCCACGCCCAGCAGCTTGAACATATCGGCGCACAGGGTGAAGTCGCGTTCGTCAGCGGCAAAGCCGAGCTGATGGTTTGCTTCAACCGTATCGTAGCCCTGGTCCTGAAGCGCGTAGGCGCGGATTTTATTCAGCAGACCAATATTACGGCCTTCCTGACGGTGATAAAGCAGCGCACCGCGTCCTTCTTCTGCAATATGAGACAGGGCGGCTTCCAGCTGGAAACCACAATCACAGCGCAGGCTGAACAGCGCGTCGCCGGTAAGACACTCTGAATGGACGCGGGAGAGCACCGGCGTCTGCCCTGAAATGTCGCCATACACCAGCGCGACATGATCTTGTCCGGTTGCCAGTTCTTCAAAACCCACCATCAGGAAATCGCCCCATGGGGTTGGCAGTTTGGCTTCTGCCACACGTTTAAGCTGCATGTGATTCTCCAGAGTAGGCTGACACGTTTCGTGCCTTTGCCCTGTTTTGCTTTCTGTATCAGTTCATTTTGCCACAAGCTCAGCAGGTTCGCCTAATCGGCACCATGCTATATGAACGTTAAACGCACGATCCGACATCTCCACCCGGAGGATTAATTTCAGTTATGATTGTGACGCTTAGCGAAAAAGGAGAAGACATGCTTTCAATCGCCAGACGTACGGCAGCAGGTGCGGCCATTTTACTGATTATGCCCCTGGCCGTATGGCTTTCAGGCTGGATGTGGCAGCCCGGGCAGAATGCTACGTGGCTTAAAACATTGTACTGGGTTACGGAAACGGTCACCCAGCCCTGGGGCATTATTACCCACGTCATCCTCTGCGGCTGGTTTCTGTGGTGCCTGCGCTTTCGACTGCGTGCGGCGCTGATGCTCTTTGCTATCCTCGGTGGGGCAATCGTTATTGGCCAGGGCGTGAAATCCTGGGTTAAAGATCGCGTTCAGGAGCCGCGTCCTTTTGTCGTCTGGCTGGAAAAAGCACACCATGTTCCGGTGGATGAGTTCTACACTTTAAAGCGTAAAGATCGCGGCGCGCTGGTGAAAGAACAGCTTGCGGAACAGGAAGATATACCAAAATTCCTGCGTAAACACTGGCAGAAAGAGACCGGGTTTGCGTTTCCTTCCGGTCATACCATGTTTGCGGCCAGCTGGGCGCTGCTGGGGGGCGGGCTGCTTTGGCCGAGGCGTCGCACGATCACCATCGCGGTGTTACTGGTTTGGGCGACAGGGGTAATGGGTAGCCGCTTGCTGCTGGGGATGCACTGGCCGCGGGATCTGGTGGTCGCCACGCTGATCTCATGGCTGCTGGTGACGCTGGCCACCTGGCTTGCTGAACGATTCTGCGGCCCGCTAACGCCACCGCCGGAAGAGAAAGAAGAAATAGCCGAAAGGGACCAAACGGACGCCTGACGGTTGATATTCCGTATTTTGCCCATAGATCCATGACCTGCGCGTCACTTTTTCCGTTTCGCGCTCGTCGCTAAAATGGTAGTTTATAAGGCTGATTGCGGTGAGTTGAACACACTTTATTCGCTTGAACCACATAACGGGAAGTAATGTGAAATATTTACTCATTTTCTTACTGGTATTGGCGATTTTTGTCATTTCAGTCACGTTGGGTGCACAAAACGATCAGCAGGTGACGTTTAACTATCTGCTGGCTCAGGGTGAGTATCGCGTCTCCAGCCTGCTGGCGGTCTTATTTGCTGCCGGCTTTGCCATTGGCTGGCTGGTTTGCGGTCTGTTCTGGTTGAAAGTCCGTGTTTCTCTTGCGCGCGCTGAACGTAAAATTAAGCGACTCGAAAATAACATTGCCCCTGCGTCTGACATCCCGGAAAGCTCTGGTGTGCCGGTCGTGAAGGAATAATCGACTATGCTGGAGTTGTTGTTTCTGCTTTTGCCTGTAGCCGCAGCCTATGGCTGGTATATGGGCCGCAGAAGTGCGCAACAAACAAAACAGGATGAGGCCAACCGTCTCTCCCGCGACTACGTTGCGGGGGTGAACTTCCTTCTGAGCAATCAGCAGGACAAAGCGGTAGACCTGTTCCTCGATATGCTGAAAGAGGATACGGGGACGGTTGAAGCGCATCTCACCCTGGGTAACCTGTTCCGCTCGCGCGGCGAGGTCGATCGCGCCATTCGTATTCACCAGACCCTGATGGAAAGCGCCTCGCTGACCTACGATCAACGTCTCCTTGCGGTGCAACAGCTGGGGCGGGATTACATGGCCGCAGGGTTGTACGATCGCGCAGAAGATATGTTCGCGCAGCTGGTGGACGAAACAGATTTCCGCATCGGCGCGCTGCAGCAGCTCCTGCAGATTTATCAGGCCACCAGCGACTGGCAGAAAGCCATTGATACCGCCGAACGTCTGGTGAAGCTGGGTAAAGATAAGCAGCGCGTTGAGATAGCCCATTTCTACTGTGAGCTTGCGCTTCAGCAGATGGGCAACGACGACATGGATAAAGCCATGGCGCTGCTGAAGAAAGGCGCCGCCGCGGACCGCAACAGCGCGCGAATCTCCATCATGATGGGGCGCGTCTTTATGGCGAGTGGCGACTACGCCAAAGCCGTTGAAAGCCTGCTGCGGGTAATCGACCAGGACAAAGAGCTGGTCAGTGAAACGCTGGAAATGCTGCAAACCTGCTATCAACAGCTCGACAAGCAGGAAGAGTGGGTAGCATTCCTGCGTCGTTGCGTGGAAGAAAATACCGGTGCCACCGCTGAGCTGATGCTCTCAGACGTTGTTGAGCAGTATGAGGGAAGCGACACCGCGCAGGTTTATATTACGCGTCAGCTGCAGCGTCATCCGACCATGCGGGTGTTCCATAAGCTGATGGACTACCACCTGAACGATGCTGAAGAAGGGCGCGCCAAAGAGAGCCTGATGGTGCTGCGCGACATGGTTGGCGAGCAGGTGCGCAGCAAGCCGCGCTATCGCTGCCAGAAGTGTGGTTTTACCGCGTATACGCTCTACTGGCACTGTCCTTCCTGCCGCGCCTGGTCCACCATCAAGCCAATTCGTGGCCTGGACGGGCAGTAATTTTTTAAAACACTTCATTTTAGTTACAACATACTGATAGCTTTTACCACATGCCGTACATCGTGCAGTTTGCTGGCCTGGCAGGCGCGTAAATGGATCCTGTCAATTTGCGGCGTCGGCAGGTAGAATGCTGGCCGTTTATCTGTTCCGCGCCGCTGCGCGCCCATAGACGAAAAGGGCTGGTCATGACGTCTGTTACATCCTCCACTTCCCGCGTAATTACGGATTCTCCTGTTGTTGTTGCGCTTGATTACAATAAGCGTGACGCCGCACTGGCGTTTGTCGACGGCATTGACCCTCGCGACTGCCGTCTGAAAGTTGGCAAAGAGATGTTCACGCTGTTTGGACCGCAAATCGTTCGCGATCTGCAGCAGCGCGGCTTTGACGTTTTCCTCGATCTCAAATTCCACGATATCCCGAATACCACGGCGCACGCCGTTGCCGCAGCCGCAGAGCTGGGCGTATGGATGGTCAACGTCCATGCATCGGGTGGGGCCAGAATGATGACGGCCGCCCGTGAGGCGCTCCTGCCGTTCGGTAAAGATGCGCCGCTGCTGATTGCGGTCACCGTGCTGACCAGTATGGACGAAAACGATTTACGCGACCTGGGCGTGACGTTGTCACCCGCCGAGCATGCCGAACGTCTCGCGCGTCTGACGCAGCATTGCGGCCTGGATGGCGTTGTTTGCTCCGCGCAGGAAGCGGTACGCTTTAAGTCAGAGCTAGGGAAAGATTTTAAACTGGTCACGCCGGGGATCCGCCCTGCAGGCAGCGACGTGGGCGATCAGCGCCGCATTATGACGCCTGAGCAGGCGCTGGCTGCTGGCGTTGACTACATGGTCATCGGGCGTCCGGTGACGCAGTCTGCGAATCCGGCTGAGACGCTTAAGGCTATCAACGCATCGCTGAAAAAGGGGGCGTAATGACCGATTCCAACAGCCGTCTGGTCTATTCAACCGATAGCGGGCGTATAGACGAACCGAAAGCGAAAGTGGAACGTCCTAAGGGAGACGGCATCGTTCGGATCCAGCGCCAGACCAGCGGGCGAAAAGGAAAAGGGGTTTGCCTTATCTCCGGCATTGACCTGGATGATGCTGAACTGACAAAGCTGGCGGCCGAGTTGAAAAAGAAATGTGGCTGCGGCGGTGCCGTGAAAGACGGCATTATTGAAATCCAGGGTGATAAGCGCGATTTAATAAAATCTCTGCTGGAAGCCAAAGGGATGAAAGTCAAACTGGCAGGCGGCTAAAATAAATGAGCCACGGCAAATGCCGTGGCTCGTGTTATATACGTGCGTATGTCAGACCTGAAATGCGTTCAAATATCGCAATACCGGGGAAGGCTTAGATAATAATTATTTGCCAACCTGGTGACCGATAATACCACCGACAGCAGCGCCACCTAATGTACCCAGCGTACTACCATCCGTTAATACTGCACCACCGAGAGCACCGGCACCGGCACCAATAGCGGTGTTACGGTCACGTTTAGACCAGTTAGAGCACGCGCTCAGGGACATTGCTACAGTGATTGCCAGAACAGCGGCGGCTAATTTTTTGCTGGTTAAGGTCATAATACTTTCTCCTGAATTATCGATTCACGGAAAGATGTACACGTTAAGTATAGACGAATCGAATACTTAATTCTGTTCTCCGTGAAAGCTGGTCGCGCAGGCGTTACGTAATCACGCAGGTGATAGTCACTTCCTGTTATATCGCTAACATTAATTTTACGACTTTAATGCAGGTTAAACAGGTAAAAACTCTTAAAGAAGTACCAGGAATCATCTCAGAGAAAGAAGGGCGTGTGCGCCCGAAATTCGGGCGCGGAGGGGACTCAGGCGGTCGTTTTAATAATATTGACGATCAGTCCGTCATCTTCCAGCTTATTACGGTGCGCGTCGCTCAATCTTTCGTCGGTAATCACGCGGCTAAAGCGTGAAACGGGGCCCATCGTATAAGGGTGAACGGCGCCAAATTTAGAACTGTCGGTGAGCACAATGGCTTCACACTCTTTTTCCAGCACGGCATTCACGACGTCAGAGCGCATCATATCCCGGCCGGTAAAACCCGTCTCCGGCTGCCAGCCGTCAATTCCGATGAAGGCCTTGCTGAAATGAACCTGCTGGACATACTGACGGGTCAGCGGGCCTACCATGCTTTCACTTTTTTTCTGGTAAATACCGCCGAGCAGAATCACCTCGCAGCGCGTCTCTTTGAGCAAATGCGCGATATAGCTGCTGACGGTGATGATAGTAACGTCCTTTTGATCGGCAAGCGTGCGCGCCAGAAGGGCATTACTGCTGCCGTTTTCAATAAAGACGGTCTCGCCGTTGTTCACCAGGGACGCGGCAAACTCCGCCAGTTCACGTTTGAGCGCGTAGTTATTCATCATGCGCGTCTCAACGTCATCGCTGTCCAGCGGGACAGCATATCCGTGCGCGCGACGCAGGTAGCTCTGTTTTTCCAGCAGATTAAGATCCTGACGGATTGTGACTTCAGACACGCCGGTGGTTTTAGCGAGATCGACTACGCTTACGCGTCCCTGATCGATGACCATCTGCAAAATGAGTTGTTGTCGGGAATTCATAGCATCCATTTAATAAAGCGAAACGAGGTCGGAAACGGTGGGATTAAACTTCCCACGGCGCTTTTGGCTGTCTGTTTTCAGGCGCATTGTCAGCACCATTCTGAGCAAGAAGTTCAGACTTCAGGATCTCGAGATTACGGATAGCAGAGTGATAATCGCCCGCCACCAGGATATCCAGCACGGTATCAATTCGTTGTGCTACAGCTTGTGCGTCAATAGTCGACATAATCTCACCCCAGGCGCGAAAAGTTAATATTTTCAATGATGCAGAAATTAGGATCAAAAGAGAAGGGAAAAAATGCAATAACTAAATTACATAAACGTAAGTGATAAATTTATTCCCCCTCATGCAGCGGGCTTATTGAGTGGATTAGTCTAAAACTGCGCGCAAGGCGCTTTTTTATAAGAGGAATTAGACTATGACAGTTATCAATCAGCCTACCTGCACACTGTTTACCGATACTGAACGGTTCACGCAGCTGTCAGGGTATTACGAGGCGGAGCGACACACGGTCTGGATGATGCTGCGGGCTCAGCCACGCCCTTGCTTTAACCATGCGTTAATTGAGGAGATCATGAACTTTTCATGGCTGGTACGCCAGTCTGGTTTTGCGGTTGATTTTTGGGTAACCGGTTCGCTGGTTCCTGAAATGTACAATGTGGGCGGTGATTTACAGTTCTTCGTTGAGTGCATTCAGAACGGACGTCGGGAAGCGTTACGGGCGTACGCTCGCGCCTGCGTTGATTGCGTCCATGCGGCCTCACGGGGGTTTGATACGGGGGCCATCTCTCTGGCGATGGTCGAAGGCAGTGCGTTAGGAGGCGGGTTTGAGGCCGCTCTGGCGCACCATTTCGTCCTGGCTCAGCGCGATGCCCGTCTGGGTTTCCCGGAGATTGCCTTCAACCTGTTTCCGGGTATGGGGGGATATTCCCTGGTTGCACGCCGTTCAGGCATGAAACTGGCGGAGGAACTCATCTACAAAGGGGAATCCCATACGGCTGAATGGTACGAACAGCACGGGCTGGTGGATGTCCTGTTTGAGCCCGGACAAAGCTATGTCTCCACCCGAACCTTCATCGATACGCTGCGGCCAAAACTGAATGGCGTAAGGGCGATGCTGCGCGCCCGTACGCGCGTTCTGCAATTGCCCCGCAGTGAACTGATGGACATCACGGAAGACTGGGTAGATGCCGCTTTCTGCCTGGAGCCGAAAGATATCGCCTACATGGAGCGTCTGGTCACGCTGCAAAACCGCCATCATGCGGCGGGCTTGCGTAAAGCCAGTTAACGTTGATTTCGCGCTTGATATCGTTTTAGCCATCGCTCGAATGCGGCAGCGGGCATCGGCTTAGCAAATAGAAAACCCTGCCGTTCGTTGACGCCGTTCTTGGTGAGAAAGGCGTCTTCTTTTGCACTTTCCACACCTTCGGCAATCACCTGCAGATTTAACGCCTGCGCCACCGCGACGATAGCGCGCACCAGAGACTGGGAGATGGACTGCTTATGAATATCCCTGACAAAAGATTGATCGAGTTTAATGGCGTCGATGGGAAAGCGGGCCAGTTGAGAAAGGGAAGAGTAGCCGGTGCCAAAATCATCCAGATGAATTTGCGCCCCGAGTCGGCTGAACTGCTGGATCACGGACAGCGCCAGCTCTTCGTTCTCAATAAGGCAGCTTTCGGTTAATTCGACGTCGACAGGGCAGTATTCAAAATTCAGATCCTTCAGCGCCTGCTTTAAGTCACTGAAGATGGTCTGGTCGGCCAGCTGGCGCGCAGAGACGTTCACCGCCACGCGCAGGTTTATTCCCTTATCGCGCCATTTCGCCACCTGGCGAACCACGTCGAGCATCACCCAGCGGCCCAGGGGCACAATCAACCCCGACTCCTCGGCATAAGAGATAAACTCCAGCGGCGGAATCAAACCGCGCTCTGGCGATTGCCAGCGGACCAGCGCTTCGAGGCTTCTGACTTCCCCGCGCCAGGTTATTTTCGGCTGATAGTGGATCAGAAGCTGATCGTTATCCAGGGCCTTACGCAGGTTGGTATCCAGCCAGAGATACTCAAATACGCGCTGGTTCATCTCGGGGGAGAAGACGCAGAACTTGCCCCGACCGTTCTCTTTGGCGGTGTACATGGCGGTATCGGCGTTACGAATGACGTTTTCCCGGTCGTTCCCATGCTGCGGGGCGAGGGCGATACCCAGGGAGCAGCCGGTATAAATCTCAATCAGCCCGATTCGGAACGGCTGTCGTAGACGGGTTAAAATGCGCGATGCCATCGCCTCCAGAGAGCCCTGCGAGGTATTGGTGGCCATGACGATAAACTCATCACCGCCAAGTCGCGCCAGCACCTGCTCCTCGTCCAGACAGCTTAAAATGGCGAGGGCGACGGCCTGTAACAGCTGATCGCCAAACATATGACCGTAAGCGTCGTTGACCTTTTTAAAATTATCCAGATCGAGATACACCACGCCCACCTGCGTGTCGCCGCGGTTATCGATGGCGTCAGAAATCAGGTCGTGGATCGCATTGCGGTTTGGCAGGCCGGTGATGGTATCGGTATTGGCCAGCACGCGCAGCCGCTCCTGAGCGCGGCGCTCCTCGGTAATATCGGTCCCGGAACAGATAAGGAAAATTTCATTTTTACCGCTGCCGCTGTGCACGAATTTGTTTCTGAACAGAAACAGTCGCTGCCCTTTACGCGTTTTGATCCAGCGTTCGACTTCGTAGGAGCTGCCGTTGCGAAAAAAACCGGTGATATTGCGCTTTGAAGCGGCCGCTTCGCTGCGGCTCATAAACAGTTTAAACACGTTCTGGCCAATGACTTCCTGCTCTTTCAGGCCGGTGTACTCTTCGCTAAGCCGGTTAAAACGCTGGATATTGCCGTGCCGATCGAGAATAACAATGACGGAGTTGGCCTCTGAGACAACCTGTTCCGCGAATGAGAGTCCCTGAGCCAGATCGCGCGCCACGGAGGGCGTATCGTTCCAGGCGGAAGCGGTTCCGGCCCACTCGTTACGGGTAATTTTACGGCCCACAAGATGAACCGGAACCTCTTCCCCGTACAGGGAGAGCGACATTGAAATGCTTGAGGTAATAACGGTTAAATGACGGATGAGATCGGCCTGTTCATCGTCCAGCGCCACGACCTGAGTGACATCGGCATTTTCGCTGGTGGAAAGGTGCAGAGCGTTGCTGTCGGCTGACAAGCGCCACCACGGGCTGTGAGTTCCCATGTAGCGAAACAGCAAATTCTGCTCCAGATCGTCCATCATGTTTTCTCCCGCAGCTTTCATTAGCGCACAAATTATTCATTTGCTGTCGACTTTTCCGTTGAGAAACAGCGGCAAAACCGAAGTGAACTTATTGTTTTTCCCTGTTTTCTTATAATAAAACGAGACAGGTTAAAAAGGATACTGAGCGTATAAAAATTCACGTAACCGAATATAACAACACTCTTTTACTGTAGATAATTATGGCGGGTTTGGGCGAAGGGATGCTGAAAATAGTAAGGAAAAATAATGATTTTGTGGCGGGGATAAAAAGAAAAATTGTCGGCCCTTCCGGAAAGGAAAGGGCCGACAATTGAACCGGTTATCAGGCGACAGGACGCGCGATAATACTGCGGGTTTCCATGCGAACTTCGGCGATAGTGACGTCAATCACGTCGGTGACTTTGTAAACTGTTTCACCTTTAATTTGCACGGTACCGTTTTCCTGGCTACAGACCATTTCGTCACGAACCGCGTGCAGGAACGGCGCAGGAATAAACGCGACAGCACCGTTATCGACCAGGCGGACGCGCATGCCCCCGCGGCTGATATCAATGATCTCTGCGGCGAAACGGGTATCCGTACCGGCTTTATCCTGCAGGAAGCGTGCGTACAGCCAGTCTCCAACGTCACGTTCTGCCATGCGGTTCAGACGGCGGCGATCGGCCATCTGCAGCGTGGTGTCCTCCTGCGGACGGGCAATGGTTTCACCTTTGATAATCGCTTTCAGCAGACGGTGGTTAACCATATCGCCATACTTACGGATTGGCGATGTCCAGGTGGCGTAAGCTTCGAGACCAAGACCAAAGTGCGGGCCCGGCTCGGTACTGATTTCCGCGAATGACTGGAAGCGGCGAATGCGGCTGTCCAGGAAGCCCGACGGCTGCGCGTCCAGTTCGCGGCGAAGCTTGCAGAAGCCCGGCAGCGTCAGCACTTCTTCCGGATCGACGTGCACATCGTGATTCTTCAGCAGGGCCGCCAGCGCTTCGGTATTCGCCGGATCAAACCCGGTGTGAACGTTGTAAATGCCAAAGCCCAGCTTGTCGCGGAGCACGCGTGCGGCACAGATGTTGGCGGAAATCATCGCCTCTTCAACGATGCGGTTCGCAATGCGTCGCGGTTCGGCCACGATGTCCAGCACTTCGCCTTTCTCGCCCAGCACAAAGCGATAGTCCGGGCGGTCTTTGAACACCAGCGCGTGGGTTTTACGCCACTCGCCGCGGTTCAGGCAGATGCGATGCAGCAGACGGATTTGCGCGGCAATGGCGTCGGATTCAGGTTTCCAGCTACCGGTATTTTCAAGCCAGTCGGAGACGTTATCGTAGGCCAGCTTGGCTTTCGATTCGATAGTGGCGGCAAAGAACTCGATATCGTCTTCAATCGCGCCATCTGCGGCGATGATCATGCGGCAGGCAAGCACCGGACGCACTTCATTTGGACGCAGCGAGCAGAGGTCGTCTGACAATTCGCGCGGCAGCATCGGAATGTTGAAGCCCGGCAGGTAGTTGGTGAAGGCACGGATTTTCGCCGCGTCATCCAGCTTGCTGCCTTCGGCAATCCAGGCGGTTGGATCGGCAATGGCCACGGTCAGATGCAGTTTGCCATCGGCGCTCTCTTCAGCGTACAGCGCGTCATCCATATCTTCTGTGCTGGCGCTGTCGATGGTGACAAACTCCAGCGCGGTGAGATCGCGGCGCGTCAGACCTTCGTCCTGCATCTCAGTCGCTACGCCGTTCGGCGCTTCTTTTTCAAGATTATGGCGTGCCAGCGTGACCCACCATGGTACGAAATGGTCGGCGCCAAAGGTGATGAACTGGGTCAACTCAGCATAAAAACCGCGATCGCCTTTCAGAGGATGACGGCGCATTTCTGCTACGGCCCAGTCACCCTCTTTAAAATCATGCTCAACGCCACGGGCGGCGCGGCAGGGAATGGCATCTTTCAGCAGGGGATGATCCGGCACGATAGAAAGACGATCGTTTTTTCCCTGCACCTTACCCACAAAACGGGTCAGGAACGGCTCGATCAGTTCTTCCGGCTCGGCAGACTCTCGGTCCTTCTCGGTATGAATGACGGCCATGACGCGATCGCCATGCATCACTTTCTTCATCTGCGGTGGCGGAATGAAGTAGCTTTTCTGCGCGTCAACCTCAAGGAAGCCAAAGCCCTTTTCCGTGGCTTTTACGACCCCTTCTGCACGCGGCGTCTGGGAATGCAGTTGCTGTTTAAGCTGCGCTAGCAGCGGGTTGTCCTGAAACATAATGTTCTATTTTCGTAGCCATTGAGCGGCTGACAGTTTTACGCGATTCTCACTGTCTCAGCAAGCGGTCTTTGGGTAATTAGTATGGTTATTCCTCTTTACCAAACGCGACTTTCAGACGATTGAGCCAGCCGTCAAACGCACTCTGGGTAAGCAGCGTGATGGCATGTTCGCCGGAGAGTCCTTGATCCGTGAGAGGGGTAAACTGCGCGGCGCTGAAGCGGTCCGGAGAGCGTGTCAGCAGTTCAACAGCAGCCGAAAGTGCGGGGGACGTCAGCGGGATCTCTTCGCGGGTGTTTACCAGGATCTCTCCGGTCAGGTCGAGCAGCGACGGCTCGTGGCAAAGGACCGGCGTCAGCGCCTCCAGCGCGGGTTCTGCCTGCCAGCGAGACAGCGACTCAAGCTGATGCGCACTCGCATAGCGCAGCTCGACGACGGGCAAAAGCGGCACCCACGCGGCGTGGCGCGTAGGCAGCGTGTGCGGCTGAATATGATGGCCTGGCAGCCAGCGAACAGGCTGTCCCAACAGCGCCTGAAAAATCGCGACGACGCGCGCCTGAAATCCGATAAACCCGATAATCTGGTTTATCACCACGATGTCATACGTTGACAGGCCCACCTCATCAAGCTGGTTCTGCGCTTTATCATCAATGACATCAGGGGAGCTGGCGAGCTGGCGAGCATACTGCGTAATTTGCGCCAGACGTCGGTTACTTTCGCGGGAGGAGTCCGGGCCTGGAAGCGGGGCGAGGAGGGCGGCGTAATGGTTACAGAGCCGCTGAACGCCACAGGCCTGTGCGACCGTTAACGCGGTACTGAGTCGATCGTAGGCGCTGAGCGTATGCAGGCGGTTCACGGGAATCGAGAGCGGAAACAGCTGGTGGCATAAGTCTCTGGCAGGGGTAAACCAGCCAGAACAGGCGGCGACAATCTCATCAGGCAAGGCTAAATCGAGCAAAAAACGATCGTCGACGTTAGCGGCTTCGGGCACCAGAGGCAGAACATCCGTCTGCGCGTGGTTCGACTGGGTTTCGTGATACCAGTGGCCTTTGCCGGAAAAACGGCGTTGTTCCATGTGCGTTCCTTGATCTCAAAATGGCGATCAATATCCTGGCGTAAGGCAGATAAAGGGAAAAATATTGTTAGGTGATAACAAATAGCAGAACGGAATAACGAAGGGGTGGCGCGGGGGGAAAACTCTCTTCCCGGGCGGGAAGAGAGCCACAGCTTATTTAATTTCCAGCTCGTTCATTGCAGCGATGTTGAAGCCGCCGTCAACGTGAACCACTTCGCCGGAGATACCAGCGGAAAGGTCAGAGCACAGGAATGCTGCAGAGTTACCCACATCTTCAATGGTAACGGTACGACGAATCGGGGTAACCGCTTCGCAGTGTGCCAGCATTTTACGGAAATCTTTAATACCGGAAGCGGCCAGGGTGCGGATAGGACCTGCAGAGATGGCGTTAACGCGCACGCCTTCAGGACCCATTGCGTTCGCCATGTAGCGTACGTTTGCTTCCAGAGACGCTTTAGCCAGACCCATAACGTTGTAGTTAGGGATAGCACGTTCAGCGCCCAGGTAGGACAGGGTCAGCAGGGCTGCGCCCGGGTTCAGCATCGCGCGGCAGGATTTCGCCATCGCCACGAAGCTGTAGGAGCTGATGTCGTGAGCGATTTTGAAGCCATCACGGGTAACCGCGTTCACGTAGTCGCCGTCCAGCTGGTCGCCAGGAGCGAAGCCAATGGAGTGAACGAAACCGTCGAATTTCGGCCATGCTTTTGCCAGTTCAGCAAACATGCCGTCGATGCTTTCGTCTTGTGCAACGTCACATTCCAGAACAATGCTGGAACCCAGCTGCGCGGCAAACTCTTCAACACGGCCTTTCAGCTTGTCGTTCTGGTAGGTGAACGCCAGCTCAGCGCCTTCGCGATGCATTGCCTGTGCGATGCCGTATGCGATGGACAGTTTGCTGGCAACGCCAGTTACCAGAATGCGCTTACCGGAAAGAAAACCCATAGCTTTAATCCTTATATTCATTGCTTATTTTGCCTTGTAATTCATAGCGTTACAGGCAGTATTTCAAAATCATTCGAAATTAGCTCGAAATTATAGCCCACTCACAGCCCCTTGTGTCACGATATTTCTCGCACTTCTCCGAAGACGCCTGCCCCGAAGAATGCACCGCGGACTCGCGGGGGCTCAAAATTTCAGCATTCGTCCAGTATATCACCCGGCAACAGCTTCGCCTCATCCAACCAGAGAAGGAGCGCGATTCCACCAGGGGTTTCACGCTTTCCTGATGTTGTCGACGAAACGCGCAATGACGATAAAGAAAACCGGTACGAAGAAGATCGCGAGAAGCGTACCGCTAATCATGCCGCCAAATACGCCGGTACCGATGGCATGCTGCGTACTGTCGCTCGCACCGCTGGCCAGCATCAAGGGAACAACCCCTAAGGTGAAGGCTAACGATGTCATCAGAATGGGGCGCAGGCGCTGGCTGGCGGCATGAACGGTTGCCGCCAGCAGGGGCTGCCCCTGGCGATGGAGCTGCCTGGCAAATTCAACAATCAAAATGGCGTTCTTGGCCGACAGGCCGATAAGCGTAATCAGGCCGACCTTGAAGAAAACGTCATTCGTCATGCCGGCAACAGACACCGCGATCACCGCGCCGATAAGACCCAGCGGAACGACCAGCATGACCGCAAAAGGAATAGACCAGCTCTCATACAGCGCGGCGAGAACCATAAATACGACAAGTATCGACAGGACGATAAGGCCCGGAAGCTGAGACTCCGATTTTCTCTCCTGCAATGAACTCCCGGCCCACTCGCCCGCCATGCCCTGAGGTAAATCTCTGGACAAACTCTCCATAACCTTCATTGCGGTGCCGCTGGACTCTCCCGAGGCCGCATTTCCGGTAATGCGAATAGCAGAATATCCCTGGTAACGCGTCAACTGCTGTGGCGCAACGTTCCAGGAAAGCGTGGCAAACGTCGATACCGGTACCATCTGACCCATCCGGTTTTTCACAGATAACGTCAGTATCTGCTCAGGCTGCATTCGGTAGGGCGCATCGGCCTGAATGATCACCTGCTGAACGCGGCCGCTATTCGTATAGTCATTGACGTAATTTGAGCCCAGGGTGACGGAGAGCGTCTGGTTGATTTCATCAAATGAGACGCCCATCGCTTCCGCCTTTTCTCTGTCCACCTGGAGCGCGAGGCTTGTTCCTTCCGGAAGACCGTCTATATACACGTCACTCAGTTCAGGACGTTCATTGGCTTGCAGGACCAGCGCGTCGGCAGCGCGCTTTAACGCCTCGTAGCCCAGTCCCGCGCTGTCCTGCACGTACCAGGTGAAGCCCGAGGAAGTGCCCATATCCGAAATGGCCGGCGGGAGCAGGCTCATCGTGACGGCATCAGTGACGTTCGCCATGCTGGCCTGTATATGGTCGGCTTCATCCTGGGCCGTCGAGCCCTGCCGGTTTTTCCAGTCCTTCAGCGTGGTGAAGGCCATAGCCGAATTCGGCCCTGAACCTGAAAACCCAAACCCCAGAATCATAATGTTGCTTTCAATATCCGGCCGGGCCGCAATTTCCTCTTCAAATTTTTTTACCACGTTGAGGGTGCGCTGCATCGTGGCATCAGAAGGCAGCTGGATTGAGGACATAAAGTAGCCCTGATCTTCCTCCGGCAGAAAGGACGACGGTAGCGAAGACAATCCCAAAAACAGCGCAGCGCAAAGCGCAACGTACAGGAGCAGCATACGTCCGGTTCGCTTCAGAACGGCTCCCAGCCCGGCTTCGTAACAGACGGTGAGCGAACGGAAGCGCGCGTTAAACCCGGTCGCGAACCGTCCACTTCCGCTCTCTCCTGCCTTGTGCGGCTTGAGTAACGTTGCGCACAGGGCGGGCGTCAGCGTCAGGGCAAGAAACGCGGACAGCAGTATGGAGACCGCCATGGAAATACAAAATTGTCGGTAGATAATCCCGACGGATCCTTCGGCAAACCCCATGGGGATAAAGACGGCGGTTAGCACCAGCGTGATCCCTATAATCGCCGGGGTGATTTCCTGCATGGCTTGCCGCGTGGCGTCACGCGGGGACAGGCTTTTTTCCTCCATCAGCCGTTCAACGTTTTCTACGACCACGATGGCATCATCAACGATAATCCCTATCGCCAGCACCATGCCGAACATCGTCAGAATATTGATGGAGTATCCGCTCAACAGCATCACCGTGAAGGTGCCAAGAAGTGCGACGGGAGCAACAATCGCCGGGATAAGCGTACAGCGTATCTTGTGCAAAAACAGCAGCATAACCAGGAAGACGAGGATCATCGCTTCCACAAATGTCTGAACAACCTTCACGATAGACAGTTTCACAAACGGCGCGGTATCGAAGGGAACCGTAAACGCCATTCCGTCGGGTAACACCCGGGAAAGCTCGTCGATGCGCGCGCGCACGCCTGAAGCCGTACTCATTGCGTTGGCGCCTGGCGAAAGCTGAATTGCCGCCGCCGTTGCGGGCACGCCATTTTCGCGAATACCAAAGGCGTAGCTTTGCAGGCCAGATTCAATCCGTGCAATGTCGGACAGTTTCAGGCGGGCGCCGGATGCGTCAGATTTCAGGGTGATATTCCTGAACGCCTCTACCGAGGAGAGTTGTCCCTTTACGGTGATGGGATACGTTACCGCTTGTCCTTCAGATGCTGGCTCATCTCCCGTTTTACCGGGCGAAACCAGGGCATTTTGCTGGCCAACGGCGGTAAGAACATCGCTCACCGAAAGCCCATAGCTATGGAGCTTCATGGGATCCAGCCAGATGCGCAGCGCTTTTTCGCCGCCAAACAGCTGAACTTTCCCTACGCCGGGCACGCGACGAAGCTCGTCACTGACGTTTCTGGCAAAATAGTCGCTTAAATCGGCTTCCTCAAATTGACCCATCGTGGACTTCAGCCCCACCATCATTAAAAAGCCAGAATTAGCGGCCTCGACGTTAATGCCGTTTTGTCTTACCGCCTGAGGCAGACGAGGCTCGACGATCTTAATCTGATTCTGCAGGTCCATCTGCGCCAGCTTGATGTCCGTGCCCGGTTTAAACGTGACGGTAATCGATGCCGAACCGGTTGTGTCACTGGATGATTCAAAGTAGAGCAAATTATCTACGCCAGAGATTTCGCGCTCGATTAACGACACCACCGACGTATTCATGATATCGGGGCTGGCCCCCGGGTAACTGACGGAAATAATGATTCCCGGCGGTGCCACCGCCGGATACTGCGCAACCGGTAAACGGGGAATAGACAGGAGTCCCGCCAGAACGATAAAAAGCGCCACTACCCAGGCGAAAACGGGGCGTTCGATAAAAAAATGAGGCATTGAGTTATTTTGTGCAAAAGAGTGAGGTAGAGACTCTACCGCGCGCCTGTTTAGCGGACATGGGCGGTTTATGGAGGACGTGTGGAGCAGCGGCTCAAATCATTCTCATAATGAGGTACAGCGGTGCTCCGCCAAAAAAAATGATCAAATAACACTCGTAGTAAAAGACCAGATCCTCGATATCGGGCATCGCGTTTAACAGCACGGTGAACGTAATAATGAGATAAACAAAAATCACTATTAGCCAGAAGGCGATGACAAGCAGCTCAGTCAACGCGCCAGCTTTATTTTGTATTATCAGAGAGACCACCGACAATGCGATGCAGCCATAGATAATGGGTGAAGAGAGCAGCGTCGAGGCGACTTTTTCATCCATTCTGTGCACCAGCACCAGCCAGGTATAAAGTAATCCCCACGACAGCAGCAGAAACAGGGAATATATACCCAGTTTTTTAGGAGAGAAATATTTTGAAAGTTCCATGTTCATTATTTCAGCCAACTTCATAAAATCTTTAAGAAACAGTGGTAATTTGCAACGCGCAATGCACAAAGGGTTATGCCTCAATAGCGATTATGAGCGGACATTGTCGAGTCTTTATTGACTGAATGTGTAGGCTGTGTGGAGAAATAACCGGGCATTTAAATTACCCGGGAAATTTTCGTGACCACGGCACTTTTTCGCGGAGGCTGTGTCTTATTGTGCTAAAGATATCTGATAGCGTGCTCAAAGGGATTTCACCCACGGAGATAAAATGCACAAAAATACGCTGATTCTTATTGTTGAAGATGAAGACGAAATCGCCGATATACTGATGAGCTACTTAGAGCGTTCGGGAATGAAAACGCTCAGAGCCAGGCAGGGCGAACAGGCCATAACGCTCAATCGCCTCCATAAACCGGATCTCATATTGCTGGACATTCACCTGCCCGTATGTGACGGCTGGAGCGTACTTACCACGCTTCGTCAGGAAAGTTCTGTCCCCGTCATCATGGTTTCCGCTCTCGATCAGGATGTCGATAAGCTCATGGGGCTGAGGCTGGGAGCGGATGATTACGTGATCAAACCCTTCAACCCTTCTGAGGTTGTCGCACGGGTTGAGGCGGTGCTGCGCAGGACAAAAACTGCGCTTCAGCAGTCGGGTTCCCTGCCGCTCAGAACGCCCTTTATTACGGTCTATCCGGATGACTTCTACGTGGAAGTCACCGTGGGCGAAGAGGTTATCTCCCCGGTATTAACGACGACCGAATTTAAATTACTTACCTGGCTGATGCGATATCCGCGAAAGGTCTGTTCCCGCGAAGAGTTACTCAACGCGTGTCTGCCGGAAGGTGACGCGCTCGACAGAACGGTCGACAGCCATATGAGCAAGCTGCGTAAAAAACTGGAGCTTGCCGGTCTTTACGGTGTTCCCGAGAGCATCAGAGGCATGGGCTACCGGCTTGGGGAAAAGAAATGAACAGAGAGTCTGTCCTGAGTCGTCAGATCTTAACGTATATGCTGTTGCTGACGTTTACGATAATTGCTATCGCCATACTGGGCTCCTGGTTTTTTTACTCCTTTATTCTGGATCACCTCCCGGGCGGCCCTGCTGCGGGCGATGACGAGCAGATGACGATGTGGGACTGGGCATGGATTGGGACCGCGACTACGATCAGTATGATTATTGCCCTCTTTTTCACGGTCAAGCTTTCATCGCGAATACTCACCCCGCTAAACGCGGTAGCGTCCAGCCTGAAAAGGATTTCTCAGGGCGATCTGGATGCCAGGGCATTTTGCGCCAGTTCCCGGCTGGGTGAGATCAATCACCTTGTGATGGATTTCAATGAAATGGCTGAAAAGTTACAGACGCTGGATATTCAGAGAAAATCCTGGAATGCCGCTATTGCGCATGAGCTGAGAACGCCGGTCACTATTTTACGCGGACGGCTTCAGGGGTTGGTTGACGGTGTTTTTACCCCGGACCCGGTGCTGTTTAATAATCTTCTCAAACAGACGGAAGGGTTAACCCGTCTGATTGAAGATCTCCGGGTTGTCAGTTCGGATGGCGGGGCGGGATACACGCTGTACCAGTCCCGCACGGATCTAAAAGGGACAATACAGAATGCACTCGATACATTTATGCCCGAGTTCAACCGTAAGGCATTTACCGTCAATACAGAACTGAGGGAGCAGCAATGCGTATTCGATCCGTTACGCATCAATCAGTGTCTGACCGTTTTATTTGACAATGCCTTACACTATTCAACCTCGCGCAAACTCATCGTGAAAAATGGCGTTTCTGATAAAGGCAATTATATCCTTATTCAGGACGGGGGACCGGGCATCCCCAGAGAGTTTCATGATTTCTTATTTCAGCCCTTTCAGCGCGATAATGGCGCCAGACGTGTGAACCCGGAAGGCTGTGGTTTGGGCTTGTCGGTGGTAAAAGCCATCATGCTGGCGCATGGTGGCGATGTTACCTATACCTTATCGACGCAAAACCACTCGATATTTAAGCTCACCTGGCCCGACTCGTGAGTTTCAGCGGCAGGTCAAATGCGCCTGCCGGCGATAAATGCCATATTTTTCCTAACTTAGCATCCCATTCCTGCGGGGTAATTGTCAGTTTACCGCGTCTCGGGCTTAAGGTTATTTCACTGAAATAGATTTCATCTTTCTTTAGCATCAGGTCAACGCGGCAGTAGTCAATTCCATCCGCCAGCTCCTGGGACGCCAGCAATGCCTGTCGGAACAAGACCGGTTCGTCAGGATCTGCTGAAGTATTCGGATATTCCATCTGGAAGGGTTGTAAGTTCCAGTGCCTGTCATAAACGTTGATAAAACCGTTGCCGTTATCATCCGTAAAATCCGCTTCAACATAGTGGGCAACGCCGTGAAAGCAATGGATCCTCAGCATTTCGGGCGTAGTGTTCCTGTCAGCATCATCGAAGAGATCGACGAACGGCTCGCAAAGTATACTCGGTGTAATGTTTTTGTACTGCCATTCGCGCGTGGTGTAGTACAAATTTTTCTTTAACGCGAGGCTCAGCTTTTTACACGCTTCCCTGACATTAAATTGCGCTTTATTTGTACATATTATTGTGCTGCCGCTGTCATGGTTGCACTTAAGGACGAATTTATCAGGGAGTACTGAAAAATCAATCTGCGACGGCCGGGAATACACACCAATTAATGGCACCGTTTTCACGCGCTTTGTTCTGGAGGAAACGTATGCCCGAACGGCGAGCTTATCGGCGAGCATCGTGTAGAGGTTATTATGGTCATAAACCAGACGATGACATATTTTTTCACTCAACGTCGTGGGTGATTGAATGTCAGGGGTTTTCCCGGATGTTTTCTTAAGCCTGACCGTATGAAAGTGCAGGTCCGTCATTAAAAATGAACGGCATTTTCTGATGAGATACTCGGTATATTTTAGAACGTAAGTGGTGGTGTCCATTTCTTCTCCTCCGTAATGTCCGGACATTCTGGAGAAGAACTGTTGATTTATTTTGCGTAGAATATGGAGCAGGCGTGGAGAAGAAAAAATTAAAGGATTAAACAGCGTGTAAAAGCTATTTAACCCTTATTGAACCGTGCAACGTTTGTTTAACGGTCTTTGCGCCATGCATCGGCGGTTAATGCTTCACCGAAATGACCGGCTATCAGTCGTTTCGTCAGCTCATGAAGCGGGGAGGCCATCACATCTGCCGTGCTGCCGCGCTCGACAACTTCACCCTGGTGCATGACCATCACCTGATCGCTGATGTGCTTCATCATTCCCAGATGTTGGGTGACGTAGATATACGAGATCCCCTGTTTTTCCTGCAATTCCAGCATCAGGTTAATCAGCTGTGAGCGCATCGACATATCCAGCGAGGCAAGCGCTTCATCCGCAATGATCACTTTTGGCCGCAAAATCAATGCACGCGCCAGACCCAGACGCTGTTTCTGGCCGGGGGCCAGCATATGCGGGTAGTAGCTTTCGTGATCCGGTAACAGGCCAACCATACGCAGGGTTTCAAATACGCGCTTACGGCGCGCCTCCGGCTCCAGGTCGGTGTTCAGACGCAGCGGAAAATCGAGGATCTGCGAAATGCGCTGGCGCGGATTAAGCGAGGTAGACGGATCCTGGAAGATCATACGGATGCGCTGGCTGCGGAAAGAGTAATCGCCGAACGTCAAAGGATGATCGTCAATCAACACTTCGCCTGCAGTCGGTTCAACCATGCCGGCGAGCATTTTCGCCAGGGTGGATTTCCCGGAACCGTTCTCGCCGATGATCGCCAGGGTCTGTTTTTCACGCAGCGTAAAGCTCAGCGGCTTCACCGCGTCGACAGTTTGACGATGAAACAGCCCCGTGCGGTAGCGAAAGGTCTTACTCAGGTTGCGAACTTCCAGTAAGGTTTCAACCATTTCACTCTCTCTCCATGTTCAGCGGGAAATGACAGGCGTAAAGATGATTTTTGGCCCCGGTTAGGCGCGGCGTCTCGATACATTTACGCTGAGCATAAGGGCACCGCGGACCCAGACGACAGCCTATCGGCAGGGATTCCAGCAGCGGAATCGCCCCCGGCAGGGTATTCAGGCGGCTTTTATGCGGCATGGCGCTGCCAAAATCCGGAATGGCGCGGATGAGCGCCTGCGTATACGGATGATGCGGGGCGTTAATCAGATCTTCACTCGGCGCGGTTTCGACCGTTTGCCCGCAGTACATCACGTCAATTTTATCCGCCCATTTGCTGAGCATTTGCAGGTCGTGGCTGATCAGCAAAATGGTGGTGTTGTTATTCTGGTTGAGGCGCGACAGCAGGCGGAAAATTTGCGCCTGCGTGGTGGGTTCCATCGCGTTGGTGGGCTCATCCGCAATCAGCAAACGCGGCTGATTTGCCAGCGCGATGGCAATCATCACTTTCTGACATTCGCCGTCGGTCAGCTCATAAGGGAAGCTGCGCATCGCATCTTTGTGATCTTTAATCCCAACGCGGTGTAAAAGCTCGATGGCGCGGCGCTTGCGCCAGCCAACGCGTTGCCACCAGCGGCCTTTATAGGTCCAGCCGGGAATGTTCTGCATGAGCTGTTTACCTACGCGTTCGGACGGGTCGAGACAGGACTGCGGTTCCTGGAAAATCATCGAGACGTTATGCCCGACCAGCTTACGCCGCTCGCGGGGGGAGAGGCGCAGCAGATCGATATCATCAAAACGCATACGGTCTGCGGTCACGCGCCAGTTGTCTTTCGCCACGCCGCAGATAGCCTTGGCTATCAGGCTTTTGCCAGAGCCGGATTCACCTACCAGCCCGCGAATTTCACCCTCCGCGAGGGTGATGCTGATGCGATCGACGGCTTTAACCCAGCCTTCACCGGTTTTGAATTCGATGGTGAGGTTGCGAATATCAAGAAGCGGCATTATTGCACCCCCGCGTTAATTGCACGGCGAATACCGTCGCCCAGCAGGTTGATGAGCAGCACGCTCACCATAATGGCCGCACCCGGCAGCATGACCGTCCACGGTGCCACGTAGATGAGTTCCAGCGCGTCGCCGAGCATCGCACCCCATTCGGGCGACGGCAGCTGTGCACCGAGGTCGAGGAAGCCGAGCGCCGCGATGTCCAGGATCGCCATCGACAGGGCGCGGGTGATCTCGGTGACCAGCCCGGCGGCGATGTTAGGCAGCACGGCAAACCACAGAATGTTGAAGGTCGTCGCGCCGTCCAGACGCGCGGCGACGACGTACTCTTTTTCCAGCTCATCATGCACCATGCTGTAAACCGAGCGCACGATGCGGGGCAGGATAGCCAGCCAGACGGCGAACATGGCATGCGACAGATGCGGACCGGCAAAGGCAACAACTATGATTGCCAGCAGCAGGGACGGAATCGACAGCAGCGTATCCAGAATGTGGTTAAGTACCGCCGAACGCAGGCCGTGCGTGGATCCCGCAAAAATACCGAGCGCCAGCCCACAGATCGTTGCCGCGAGCGTCACCACAAAAGCGCCGCCCACCGTCGGGGCTGCACCGCTCAGCAGTCGGCTCAACACGTCACGTCCGAGGTCGTCCGTTCCCAGGAAGAAAGAGACTTCGCCGTAGCGCGACCAGGACGGCGGAAGCAGCTGATAGCCAAGGAACTGCTGGTCGATGCCGTACGGCGCAAACCACGAGCCAAAGACGCAAAGCAACGCCAGGCCGGCACAGCCGTAAAGGCCGATCATTGCCGTGGTATCACCATAGAATTTACGCCACACGGTGCGCAGCACACCGGGCGTGCGCTTTTCACTGTATACGCTATCGTAAGGCATACCATTCCTTATGCTTCAATGGGTTGGCCATGGCACCCAGAATATCGGACAACACGTTAACAATAATGACCAGCGAACCAATCACCATCACACCCGCAGAAATAGCGGCGTAGTCCTGCTGGCGGATGGCGTTAATCAGCCATCGCCCGAGGCCTGGCCAGCTAAAGACCATCTCTGTGATCATGGCCAGCGTCAGCATGGTGGAAAATTGTAATCCCAGACGCGGAATAACCGGCGGCAGCGCGTTGTGCAGGACGTTGCGGCGCAGTATGGTCAGGCGTGACAACCCGCGCGTGGCGGCGGCTTTGACGTAGTTCTGGTCAAATACCTCAATAGTGCTCAGGCGCATCAGGCGGATCACTTCGGTTGTTGGCGCAACCGCCAGCGTCAGCACCGGCAATACCATATGGCGCAGGGCGCTGACGATCATCTCATGGCGCCACATCGAGTCGGACAGCCACGCGTCGATGATGGCAAAACCCGTCACCGTTTTAACCGTATAGAGCAGGTCAAAACGACCCGAAACCGGCAGCCAGCCCATCGTCAGCGAGAAGAACAGCGTCAGCAGCAGCGCCAGCCAGAATACCGGGATGGAGAAGCCGAACAGGGCGAGGGCGCTGATAAACTTATCCTGCCATTTATTGCGATAGATGCCGGCCAGCATGCCCACGGGGATCCCGACCATCAGGGCAAAGCCGAAGGCCAGAATGCAGAGTTCCATCGTGGCCGGGAACACCTCTTTCAGCTGCTCGGAAATCAGCTGTCCGTTAATGCTGGACACGCCGAAATCCCAGTGCAACAGCCCGTTAAACCAGAAGAGCCAGGCATCCCACAGGGACGACCCCTGGAGCGGGGCGTGGGGCGTGAAATAGCTCAGGCTGAAGCCGACAAAGTTCAGGAAAAAGAGCGTCACCAGCAGCAAAAGGAGCCGACGTAAGGTAAAAATAATCATGGTTTTTTCACCTCTTGTTCTTTTTCACGCGACACGCCGGCGAACGAGGCGTTGCCGAACGGACTCAGCACCAGACCTTTAATATCATAACGATAGGCCTGAAGACGCAGGGAAGAGGCCAGCGGCAGCACCGGCAGTTCCTGGGCGAGGATCTTCTGCGCTTCATCATAGGCGTCAATACGTGAGGCCAGCTGCTGGGAAGCCAGCGCTTTTTGCAGCACGGCGTCAAACTCCCGGTTACACCAGTGGGCGTAGTTGGTCTGCGAGTTTATCGCCGCACAGCTCAGCAGCGGCCGGAAGAAGCTGTCCGGATCGTTACTGTCGGTCGCCCAGCCGGTCAGGGTTAAATCATGATTCATGTCCATCAGGCGCGCCTCCTGGAAACGGCCCTCAACCGGTACGATGATCACCTTAACGCCTACCTGCGCCATATCCGCCTGCAGCAGTTCGGCGGTCTTGAGAGGGCTGGGGTTCCACGCCTGGGAACTGGTTGGCACCCAAAGCTGCAGCGTCAGGTTTTCCGCTCCCAGCGCCTTCAGCTGCTCACGCGCTTTTGCCGGATTGTATTCCGTAATTTTAGCTTCACCGTCATAGGCCCACGAGGCGCGCGGTAAAATTGAGGCGGCGGTTTCCGCCGTGCCGTAGTAGATCGACTGCATCAAACGCTGGTTGTTAATCGCCAGCGCCAGAGCGTGACGTACTGCAGGGTTATTCAATGGCGGCTTATCCGTGTTAAAGGCCAGATAAGCGATATTCATGCCGGGGCGCAACGTCAGACGCAGGCGCGGATCGTCGCGCAGAATGGTGAGCTGGCTGGCCGCGGGCCAGGCGAGCACGTCACATTCCCCGGTGAGCAGTTTCGACAGACGTCCTGTTCCACCTGAACCGAGATCGACCACCACCTGCGGCATCAGCGGGGTGCCGCGCCAGAAATGCTCATGGCGCTGCAGGCGAATATACTGCCCGGCGCGGTATTCGGCCAGCTGGAACGGACCGGTGCCGACCGGCTGACGATCGAGTAACTCCTGGCGATCTTTTTTCGTCAGGTTCGCGGCGTACTCAGCGGACATGACCGACGCATAGTGGGTCGCCAGGTGCCAGAGGAAGGAGGCATCCGGGCGCGTCAGCGAAAATTCTACCGTGCGATTATCCAGCTTGCGCACGCTCTTGACGGTGTCGGCAAACTGCAGGCTGTCGAAATAGGGGAAGTTGCTGCCGTTAACGTTATGCCACGGGTGGTTGCGGTTAAAGATGCGCTGGAAGGTGAAGACCACGTCATCTGCGTTCAGCTTGCGCGTGGGGGTAAACCACGGCGTGCGCTGAAACGCGACGTCATCGCGCAGGTGAAAACGGTAGGTTGCGCCGTTATCCAGCACTTCCCAGCTTTCCGCAAGCTCAGGCACCAGACGGTAGGTGTACGGGTCAACATCCAGCAGACGGTCGTAAAGCTGCGCGGCCAGGGTATCCACGATCAGGCCGCTGCCCGCTTTTTGCGGGTTGAAGGTATCCACCTGGCCGCTTACGCAATAGACGAAGCCGCTGTCACGAATGTCAGGCTGCGGAGTTAGCCCGGGCGCGGCAAAGGCCAGGCTGCTAAACAGACCGAGTGCAAAAAAGGACGATAAAACCAGACGCATAATTTTTAAGGTTTTTAGGTTCGATCTGCAAAGTGTATCGCACTTACGCCTGCTTCGTAAAAATGTCTGCGGGTAAGTGCTGATATTGTCAGCGCATTTGATGCTTTTTAAGCAATGCCCTTAACTGATGGTAGGTCAGACCCAGCAGTTCAGCCGCCCGTTTCTGGTTATATTTCGCCGTCTTCAGGCTTTGCTCCAGCAGCTGTTTCTCCTGGTCGTTCTGGAACTGGCGTAAATCAAGGGGGAGAGTAGGGAGATCGCCTGAAGACGTTGGTGCGGACAGCGGCGGCACGCTGCGCTGGAAAGGATCGATAATGATGTTGTCCAGCTCCGTCTCGCTGCTGCCGTGACGATAGACGGAACGCTCCACGACGTTTTTCAGTTCGCGGATATTTCCCGGCCAGTGGTAAGCAAGCAGTGTTTCCTGTGCATAATCGCTGAAGCCGGGGAACAGCGGCAGCCCGAGCTCGCGGCACATCTGAATCGCAAACTGGTCTGCCAGCAGCATGATGTCGCTTTTGCGCTCGCGAAGCGGAGGAAGCTGAACGACGTCAAAGGCCAGGCGGTCAAGCAGGTCGGCACGGAATTTCTCCTCCGCCACCATCTCCGGCAGGTTGGCGTTCGTGGCGCACACCAGGCGCACGTTTACCTGCAGCGGCTGGCTACCGCCGACGCGCTCCAGCTCGCCGTACTCAATCACGCGCAGCAGTTTTTCCTGCACCAGCATGGGCGCGGTGGCCAGTTCATCAAGAAACAGCGTACCGCCGTCGGCGCGCTCAAAGCGCCCGGGATGGCGCTTCTGGGCACCGGTAAACGCGCCCGCCTCATGGCCGAAGAGCTCGGTGTCGAGCAGGTTTTCATTCAGCGCCGCGCAGTTTAGGGAAATGAAGGGGCCGTCCCAGCGCCCGGATAAATAGTGCAGACGGTTGGCTATCAGCTCTTTCCCCGTTCCGCGTTCACCGACGATAAGCACCGGTTTGTTGAGCGGCGCCAGGCGAGAGACCTGTTCCAGCACTTCAAGGAAACTGTTTGCTTCACCGAGTAAATTGTCTTTGTATCCAGGCATGATGAAATTAACCACTCCTTAGCGATATTCACCAGGGAAGGATAGTTCTTCACTGCACGAAAATCAATCAGTGTCAGTGAAATCAACAAGATAAAAAGTTGGCATGATGTTTGTATTATCTCTACAGCAGGGCATAGCCCGATAACAGAACTATGAGGATTAGATTATGGGTATTTTTTCTCGTTTTGCCGACATCGTGAACGCCAACATCAACTCGCTGCTTGAGAAGGCGGAAGATCCGCAGAAGCTGGTACGCCTGATGATTCAGGAGATGGAAGACACGCTGGTTGAAGTGCGTTCTACCTCCGCCCGCGCGCTGGCGGAGAAAAAACAGCTTACGCGTCGTATTGAACAAGCTACCGCTCAGCTGAACGAATGGCAGGAAAAAGCGGAACTTGCGCTGCGCAAAGATAAAGAGGATCTGGCCCGTGCGGCGCTGATCGAAAAACAGAAGCTGGCCGATATGGTCGCGACGCTCGAGCATGAAGTGACGCTGGTGGACGACACGCTCACCCGTATGAAGAAAGAGATTGGTGAGCTTGAAAACAAACTGAGCGAAACCCGCGCGCGTCAGCAGGCGCTGACCCTGCGTCACCAGGCGGCAAGCTCTTCCCGCGACGTGCGTCGTCAGCTGGACAGCGGTAAGCTTGATGAAGCGATGGCGCGTTTTGAATCGTTTGAACGTCGTATCGACCATATGGAAGCCGAAGCCGAAAGTCACGGCATCGGTAAGCAGAAGTCGCTGGATCAACAGTTCGCCGACCTGAAGGCCGATGATGAAATCAGCGAGCAGCTGGCGGCACTGAAAGCCAAAATGAAGCAAGACAACCAATAATAATTCCTGCGGCACCTGAGCGTGCCGCATCGTAAGACAAGGAGTACACATGAGCGCGCTTTTTCTGGCCATTCCCCTGACAATTTTCGTGCTGTTCGTTTTGCCGATTTGGCTGTGGCTGCACTACAGCAACCGTTCTTCACGTGGCGAACTTTCCCAGAGTGAACAACAGCGTCTGGTACAGCTCTCCGATGAGGCGAACAAAATGCGCGAGCGCATTCAGGCGCTGGAAGCCATCCTGGATGCTGAACATCCAAACTGGAGGGACCGTTAATGTCTGGACTGAATCTGAACAAAAAGTTGTGGCGTATTCCACAGCAGGGCATGGTGCGCGGCGTTTGTGCCGGGCTGGCTCATTATCTTGACGTGCCGGTCAAACTGGTGCGCGTGGTCACGGTGCTATCGATCTTCTTCGGTCTGGCGTTTATTACCCTGGTGGCATACATCGTCCTGTCGTTTGTCCTTGACCCGATGCCGGAAGGAGAACTGGCTGCGGAAGGTGCCCCTACCAGCAGCGATCTTCTCAATGCGGTTGATGAGCAACTCGCCGCCGGTGAGAAGCGGCTACGGGAAATGGAGCGCTATGTCACGTCGGATACCTTTACGCTGAGAAGTCGTTTTCGTCAGCTTTAAGAGAGAGATGAGATGAAACAACACTGGCAACAGGCCGGTCAGAAGGTAAAACCCGGCCTGAAAATCGCAGGTAAATTGGTCCTGCTGACCGCGTTACGGTTTGGCCCGGCAGGTGTGGCGGGTTGGGCGATAAAATCCGTTGCCCGCAAGCCGGTCAGAATGGTGCTGGCCGTGGCGCTCGAACCGCTGTTGCAAAAGGTGGCAAAACGGCTTTCTCGCCGCTACTTATCCCAATAATTCCCGCCGGCGTTAGCCCTTTCCCTTCCGGGAGAGGGACTGGCGACGGTTAACCGCATTTCTCTTTTCCCTTGGCTTTCTTTGCGGCAGCTCACAATATTGCGCTGAGCTGCTTTGCAAACACCTTTTTCTCCTTCCTGGTCCGTTGACAGATATTTTTCATGGGAGTAGATTGCCACTTCGTGGGACCGCTACCATGGAAAATGAAATGAAGACAAAAATTAAAGAGCTCATTAATCTTATTTACGGGGAAACATTTTCTGAAGCCCATCTTAATGCGATGCTGGAAAATATTGGAAAGGCCGCTTCAGTTATTACAGAAAAACGTAAGATGGCCTGGGATGAAAAAGATGTTGTTCTGATTACCTATGCCGATCAGTTTTCAGCTAAAGGGGAGAAGGCGCTGCCGGTTTTTACACGTTTTTATAACAAATGGCTTTCTCATTCTTTTTCTCATGTCCATCTCTTGCCTTTTTATCCGTGGTCTTCGGACGACGGATTTTCTGTTATTGATTATCATGAGGTTGCACCTGAAACGGGTGCGTGGCGAGATGTTGCTGAGTTAAAACAGTCAGCCAGCTTAATGTTTGATTTCGTCTGCAACCATATGTCCGCCAAAAGCAAATGGTTCGCTAATTATCTGAAGCAAACGCCTGGATATGACGATTTCTTTATTTCTGTCGATCCTGAAACAGACTTATCTGCGGTGACGCGTCCGCGTGCCTTACCGCTTCTTACGCCTTTCACGCTGCATGATGGCAGCGTGCGGCACCTGTGGACCACCTTCAGCGAGGACCAGGTTGACCTCAATTTCGCCTCTCCGCAGGTGCTGATCGCGATGGTGGACGTGCTGCTGCATTACCTGATTGAAGGGGCGCGGTACATTCGTCTGGATGCTGTGGGCTTCATGTGGAAAATACCCGGAACAAACTGCATCCACCTTGAGCAAACCCACCAGCTCATCCAGCTTTTCCGCGCTATTACCGAGGCTGTCGCCCCGGGGACGGTGATAATCACCGAGACGAACGTTCCGCATAAAGATAACGTTGCTTACTTCGGTGACGGTGAAAATGAAGCGCAGATGGTGTATCAGTTCTCATTGCCCCCGCTGGTACTGCATGCGGTGCATAGTCAGAACGTACGGACGCTGAGCCAGTGGGCGGCGTCGCTGACGCTGCCTTCCGCGAATACCACCTGGTTTAACTTCCTGGCCTCGCATGACGGGATTGGTCTTAATCCGCTACGCGGCATTTTACCTGAGTCGGAAATCCTCTCGCTTGTGGAGAAACTCCAGGCTGAAGGGGCGTTAGTTAACTGGAAAAATAACCCGGATGGGACACGCAGTCCTTATGAAATTAATGTGACCTATCTGGATGCATTAAGTACGCGTGACAGTCTTGATAGCCATCGGATTGCCCGGTTTATTCTGGCGCATGCCGTCCTCTTAAGCTTCCCCGGCGTGCCCGCGGTTTATATCCAGAGTATTCTCGGCTCGCGTAATGATTATGCAGGTGTTGAACGCCTGGGATACAACCGCGCGATAAATCGTGAGAAATACGCTGCGGGACAAATTGATAGCGTGCTTGAAGATAAAAATAACCTGCGTTCTCAGGTCTATTTCTCGTTAAGCCAGTTAATCGCGCTGCGTCGGGCGGAAAAAGCATTCCATCCTGACAGTGAGGCTTATTTTAGTGCGTCAGGTGAACATGTTTTAAAAATCGTTCGCGTGGCGAGTTGTGGCGAGAAAATAACGGCGCTGTTTAATTTCAGTGATGGCATTCAAACGGTGGAATCGGATATTCAATCCGGAACGGAGTTGATTGCCGGAAAAGATATTACAGATAAAACGCTGACCCTACATCCATGGCAGGTGTTGTGGATTAAAGAAAACTAAAAAGGACCTTAAAAATGAAAATGCCCAAAATTGTGCTGATATCAGCACTGGTTTCGTGCGCCCTGTTATCGGGCTGTAAGGATGACAAAAAGTCTGCTGTCACCATCGAGTTTATGCACTCATCGGTCGAACAGGAGCGCCAGGCGGTTATCACGAAGCTGATCGAAAAGTTCGAGAAAGAGAACCCCGGCATCACGGTGAAACAGGTGCCGGTAGAAGAGGATGCCTATAACACCAAGGTCATTACGCTCGCCAGAACGGGCGCGCTGCCCGAGGTGATTGAAGTCAGCCATGACTACGCGAAAGTCATGGACAAAGAACAGCTGCTGGATCGCAAGGCTATCGGTGAAGCCATTAAAGCGGTAGGTGAAGACACCTTCTATGACGGCATTTTGCGTGTTGTTCGTACAGAGGACGGTTCTGCCTGGACGGGTGTGCCAGTCAGTGCCTGGCTTTCCGGCGTCTGGTATCACAAAGATGTGCTTGCTGCGGCGGGTATCCAGGAGCCCCATAACTGGGAACAGCTGCTGAAAGCTAGCCAGAGCCTTAACGACCCGGCCAAAAAACGTTACGGCATTGCGCTGCCCACCGCGGAAAGCGTGATGACAGAGCAGGCATTCTCCCAGTTTGCGCTTTCCGGCGGCGCGAACGTTTTTGATGTCAAAGGGAACGTCGACATCGAAACCCCTGAAATGGCAAAGGCCCTGGCGTTTTATAAATCCCTGGCCGCGACCACCATGCCGGGTTCAAACGACGTCATGGAGATCAAAGATGCCTTCATGAACGGGTCTGCGCCGATGGCGGTTTACTCCACCTACATCCTGCCGGCGGTATTCCATGACGGAAACCCTGCCAACCTGGGCTTCGTCGTCCCAACAGAAACCTCTTCTGCTGTTTACGGCATGGTCACGTCGCTGACGATTACCACCGGTCAAACCGAAGAGGAAACTCAGGCGGCTGAAAAGTTTGTCACCTGGATGGAGCAGGCTCAAAACGCAACCGACTGGGTCATGATGTCGCCGGGCGCGGCACTGCCGGTGAACAAGCTGGTGGTGGGCACCGATACCTGGAAAAACAACGATGTGATTAAAGCGTTTGGGCAGTTGCCTTACGAACTGATTGCGCAGTTCCCGAACGTGCAGGTCTTTGGCGCCGTGGGCGACAAAAACTTCACGCGCATGGGCGATGTAACCGGGTCCGGCATCATCAGTTCCATGGTGCACAACGTCACGGTAGGGAAACACGATCTCAGCAACACGCTTAGTGACAGCCAGAAGCGACTGACTGATCTGATTTCACAACGATAGGAGCGCTCTGCGGAAGGAAATTATGAAGACGTTGTTTTCTGGTCGTTCAGATATGCCTTTCGCCATGCTGCTGTTGGCCCCCAGCCTGATTTTGCTGGGGGGCCTGGTGGCCTGGCCAATGATTTCCAATATTGAAATCAGTTTCTTACGTCTGCCGCTTAACCCGCGTATTGATGCGGTATTCGTCGGGCTCGATAACTACATCCGCATTCTCGGTGATGCTGCTTTCTGGCACTCCCTGTGGATGACGTTCTGGTACACCGCGCTGGTCGTGCTCGGCAGTACCGGGCTGGGGCTTGCCGTCGCCATCTTCTTTAACCGGGAGTTTCGTCTGCGGAAAACGGCGCGTTCGCTGGTGATCTTATCCTACGTAACGCCGTCCATTTCGCTGGTGTTTGCCTGGAAATACATGTTCAACAACGGCTACGGCATTGTGAACTACCTCGGCGTTGACCTGCTGCATCTGTATGACCAGGCGCCCCTGTGGTTCGACAATCCTGGCAGCAGCTTTGTACTGGTGGTGCTGTTCGCCATCTGGCGTTACTTCCCGTACGCGTTCATTTCGTTCCTAGCGATTTTGCAGACCATTGATAAGTCGCTGTATGAAGCGGCGGAAATGGACGGCGCGAATGCCTGGCAGCGTTTTCGAATCGTTACGCTGCCCGCGATTATGCCGGTGCTGGCAACGGTGGTGACGCTCCGCACTATCTGGATGTTCTACATGTTTGCGGATGTCTACCTGTTGACTACCAAGGTCGATATTTTGGGCGTCTACCTCTACAAAACGGCATTCGCTTTCAATGATTTGGGTAAAGCTGCGGCAATTTCCGTCGTGCTGTTCGTGATCATCTTCGCGGTGATTCTGCTGACCAGAAAAAGGGTAAACCTCAATGGCAACAAATAAACGCGTACTGAGCCGCATTGGTTTTTATTTGGGGCTGGCGGTATTTCTGGTCATCACGCTGTTCCCGTTCTTCGTGATGCTAATGACGTCGTTTAAGAGCGCGAAAGAGGCGATATCGCTTAACCCGACAATATTGCCGCAGGCGTGGACGCTTCAGCATTATGTCGACATCTTTAACCCGCTGATCTTCCCGTTTGTGGATTACTTCCGCAACAGCATGGTCGTGTCGCTGACCTCCTCGGTAATTGCCGTATTCCTCGGCACGCTGGGGGCTTACGCCCTGTCCAAACTGCGTTTTAAGGGCCGCACGACGATCAATGCGAGTTTTTACACCGTCTACATGTTCTCCGGGATATTGCTGGTAGTGCCGCTGTTCAAAATCATCACCGCCCTTGGGATCTACGACACCGAGCTGGCGCTGATTATCACCATGGTGACCCAAACGTTACCGACTGCGGTGTTCATGCTGCGCAGCTATTTCGACACCATCCCGGACGAAATCGAAGAAGCCGCGATGATGGACGGCCTGAACCGCCTGCAAATCATCTTTCGCATCACCGTGCCGCTGGCGATTTCCGGGCTCGTATCGGTGTTTGTCTACTGCTTCATGGTGGCGTGGAACGACTACCTGTTTGCGTCCATTTTCCTGTCCAGCGCCAGCAATTTCACCTTGCCGGTCGGGCTGAACACGCTCTTTAGCACGCCAGATTATATCTGGGGTCGCATGATGGCGGCATCGCTGGTGACGGCGCTTCCGGTGGTCATTATGTACGCCCTGTCTGAACGTTTTATTAAAAGTGGTTTGACCGCCGGTGGCGTGAAGGGCTGAGGCGGCCAATTTTAACAAGGAGTCAGTCATGAAAAAATTAGTTGCGACAGCGCCACGCGTGGCGGCGCTGGTGGAATATGAAGATCGTGCTGTGGAAGCACATGAAGTGAAAATTCGCGCCCGCTTTGGCGCGCCGAAACACGGTACCGAAGTGGTGGATTTCCGCGCCGCCAGTCCGTTTATTGACGAAGAGTTCAACGCGGAGTGGCAGATGTTTACCCCTCGTGAAGAGGGGGCGGCTCGCGGGATCGAATTCGGTAAGTTCCAGCTGGGCAACATGATTGTTGGCGACATCATCGAATGCGGTGATGACGTCACTGAATACCAGATCGGCGACAGCGTCTGCTGCTACGCACCGCTGCAGGAGACGGTGATCGTTAACGCGGTTAACAACTACAAGCTGCGCAAAATGCCGCAGGGTGCCTCCTGGAAAAACGCCGTTTGCTACGATCCGGCGCAGTTCGCCATGAGCGGCGTGCGTGATGCCAACGTCCGCGTGGGCGACTTTGTGGTCGTAGTCGGTCTGGGGGCCATCGGGCAAATTGCGATTCAGCTGGCGAAAAAAGCCGGGGCGTCCGTTGTAATCGGCGTCGATCCTATCGAACACCGCTGCGAGATCGCGCGCCGTCATGGCGCGGACCACTGTCTGAACCCAATCGGCACCGATGTCGGTCTGGAAATCAAAAAGCTGACCGGCAAGCAGGGCGCGGACGTGATCATCGAAACCAGCGGCTTTGCAGATGCGCTGCAGTCCGCGCTGCGCGGACTGGCCTACGGCGGCACCATCTCCTACGTAGCCTTCGCAAAACCGTTCGCGGAAGGCTTTAACCTTGGCCGCGAAGCACATTTCAACAACGCGAAGATTGTCTTCTCCCGCGCCTGCAGCGAACCCAACCCGGACTACCCGCGCTGGAGCCGCAAGCGTATTGAAGAGACCTGCTGGGAACTGCTGATGAACGGCTATCTGAATTGTGACGATCTGATCGACCCGGTCGTGACCTTCGCCACCACCCCGGAAAGCTACATGACGTATGTCGATCAGCACCCGGAACTCAGTATCAAAATGGGCGTCACTTTTTAAGCTAAGGACAGCAAATCATGAAGATCGCAACACAAAACCAGGCCTTTTTCCCAACCAACATCATGGAAAAATTCGAGTACATCAAAGAGATGGGCTTTGATGGTTACGAAATTGACGGCCGCCTGCTGGTGGAAAACCTCGACGACGTAAAAGCCGCTATTAAAGCCACCGGTCTGCCGGTGACGACAGCCTGCGGTGGATACGATGGCTGGATCGGTGATTTCATCGAAGAGCGTCGTCTGAACGGATTAAAGCAGATTGAACGCATTCTGGAAGCGCTGGCTGAAGTGGGCGGCAAGGGCATTATCGTGCCTGCCGCGTGGGGGATGTTTACCTTCCGTCTGCCGCCAATGACCTCTCCACGCAGCCTGGACGGTGACCGCAAAGCGGTGAGCGCCTCCCTGCGCTGGCTGGATGAGGTGGCGGCGCGCACCGGAACAACCGTCTACCTGGAGCCGCTAAACCGCTACCAGGATCATATGATCAACACCCTGGCTGACGCGCGTCGCTATATCGAAGAGAACGGCCTGAAGCACGTGCAGATCATCGGCGATTTCTATCATATGAACATCGAAGAAGACTCGCTGACGGACGCGCTGCATCAGAACCGCGATCTGCTGGGCCATGTGCACATTGCAGATAACCACCGCTATCAGCCGGGAAGCGGCAGCCTCGATTTTGCCAGCCTGTTCGACCAGCTGCGTGCCGATAACTATCAGGGATACGTGGTGTATGAATGCCGTGTTCGCGCCGAGGATCCGGCTCAGGCATACCGAGACTCACTCACTTATCTGCGTGAGTGCTAAGGATGACGAGCGTGATGAGTGCTTCTACACCTTCGCCTCTGCGCGTTGCCATCATTGGCGCCGGGCAGGTCGCGGATAAAGTGCATGCCTCGTATTACGCTACGCGCAGTGATGTTCAGATGGTGGCTGTCATGGACAGCCATCCTGAACAGGCTCGGGCGTTTGCGGAACGTCATGGTATTTCCTCGGCATGGCAGGATGCGCGAGAGATGCTCGAGGCGGTTAAGCCGGATGCGGTGAGCGTCTGTTCGCCTAACCGGTTCCATTTCGAGCACGTCATGGCCGCGCTGGAAGCGGGCTGCCACGTGATGTGTGAAAAACCACCGGCTATGACGCCGCAGGAGGCCGATCGGATGCGCATGGCCGCGCGCAAGGCGGGAAAAGTGCTGGCGTATGATTTTCACCATCGTTTTGCGCTCGATACGCACCTGCTGCGTGAGGCTGTGACGAAGGGGGCGCTGGGAGAAATTTATTACACCACGGCGCAGGCGCTACGGCGCTGCGGGGTTCCAGGCTGGGGCGTCTTTACCAATAAAACGCTACAGGGCGGTGGGCCTCTGATTGATATCGGCATCCATATGCTAGACGCCGCAATGTATGTTCTGGGTTTCCCGGCGGTAAAACGGGTGACCGCACACAGCTTCCAGAAGCTGGGAAACCGTAAAAGCAGCGGCCAGTTTGGCGAGTGGGATCCCACGCAGTTTACCGTGGAAGATGCCCTGTTTGGCACCATTGAGTTCTGCAACGGCGGCATTCTGCGTCTGGACACGTCGTTTGCGCTCAACATCCGCGAGCAGTCGATCATGAACGTCGCATTCTGCGGTGAGAAGGCGGGGGCAACGCTGTTCCCGGCGCACATCTACAGCGACGAAGCCGGTGATTTAGTCACCCTCACGCAGCGTGAAGAGGCTGACGACCAGCGTCATATGCGCAGTATGGATGCCTTCGTACGCCATGTGTTGGGAGAGCCCGTGATGATCGCTGATGCGGAGCAGGGGCTGGTTATCCAGCAGCTTGTCGCCGCGCTGTATGAATCAGCAGAAACAGGGGAAAGCGTGACGTTATGCTAAACGTGTCTGTATTAACCGACCCGGGCTTTTGTCCACACAGCCTGAATAAATACGCCTCCATCATGGCCTGTGGTAATGGCTACATGGGGATCCGGGCTGCGCACGAAGAAGATTACACCCAGCAAACCCGAGGCATGTATCTTGCGGGTCTCTATCATCAGGCGGGTCGTAACGAAACCACTGAGCTGATCAATCTGCCGGATATCTCCAGTATTGATGTTGAGCTGGATGGCGTCAATTTCACGCTCCTGTCAGGCGAAATTCTTGAGTGGCAGCGCGAGCTGGCATTTGCCAATGGCGAACTTCGTCGCAGCGTCGTCTGGCGCTCGCCTGACGGGAAACGCTATCGTCTGGAAAGTCGTCGTTTTGTGTCGCTGGACCAGTTGCCCTTAGTGGCCATGCAGCTTTCGATTACACCGCTTGATGCCGCCGCGCAGGCCGTGCTGAAAACCGGCATTGATGCAACGCAAACGAACAGCGGCAGACAGCATCTGGATGAAATGTCGGTCAGAGTGTTCGACCAGCAATACATGCAGGGTGTATATGAAACGCAGGACCGTGCGTCAGAAGTTGTTGTTTCGGCGTTTTGTCAGCTCTCAGCGAAGAGCGACAGCTGTTTCACCGCCAAAAATCGTCGTCTCAGCGTTCATCATTCGCTGACGATTGCGATGGGTGACACTGTCACGCTCGAGAAAATCGTCTGGCTGACGCATCGCAGTGATAAAGCGCTGTCGCAGGCCTCTTTCGCCCGCAACGCGCTGGCCGATCTTAAGGTCTGTGCGGCAAGAGGCTACGACGCGTTGCTTGAGAGCTCATCGTATGCCTGGGAAGAGGTATGGCGTGACGCTCGGGTGGAAGTGGACTCTACGGAGTATCAGGATCAGATGGCGCTGGATTACGCCGTCTGGCACTTGACGACCATGACGCCTGCCCATGATGAGCGAAGCAGTATCGCCGCCAAAGGGCTGACGGGCGAGGGGTATAAAGGCCACGTCTTCTGGGATACCGAAATTTTCCTGCTGCCTTTCCATCTGTTCACCCGCCCGAAGATAGCTCGCAGCCTGCTTCGCTATCGCTGGCTTAATCTCTCAGGCGCACGGGAAAAAGCCCGTCGCAACGGCTGGCCCGGCGCGTTGTTCCCATGGGAAAGCGCCGCCAGCGGCCTGGAAGAGACGCCGGAGTTCGCGGCTATTAACATCCGAACCGGCACGCGCCAGAAGGTAGCCTCCGCGCTGGCGGAACACCACATCGTGGCGGACATTGCCTGGGCCGTCGTCGCTTACTGGCAGGCGACACACGATGATGCCTTTATGCGAAGTGAAGGCCTGACGCTGCTGATGGAAACCGCTGCGTTCTGGATGGGCCGCGCTACGGAAATCAATGGTCGTCTCGAAATCCATGACGTCATCGGACCGGACGAATACACCGAGCATGTGAACAACAACGCGTATACCAACTATCTTGCCTGGCACAACGTCGCCTGCGCTCGACGGTTTATGGCGATGTTTGGGCGCGAGGATGACGGTTTTACGCAGAATGCCACACGGTTCCTGACGCGCTTATGGCTACCGGAGGCCGATGCAGACGGTGTGATCCCCCAGGATGATACCTTCATGGCAAAACCTGCCATCGATCTGAGCCGCTACAAAGCCAAAGCGGGTAAGCAGACCATTCTGCTCGATTATTCCCGCGCGGAAGTTAACGAGATGCAAATCCTTAAGCAGGCCGATGTGGTGATGCTTAATTATCTACTGCCGGAGCGGTTTACCCCGCAGCAGTGTGCCACCAATCTGGCGTTCTACGAGCCCCGCACGATCCATGATTCGTCGCTGAGCAAGGCCATTCACGGCATTGTGACCGCCCGCTGCGGTGAGACCGAAGGTGCCTACGCCTTCTGGCGTGATGGCGTCGCCATTGACCTTGGGGACGACCCGCACAGCTGCGATGACGGGATTCACGCTGCTGCGACCGGCGCTATCTGGTCCGGCGTCATTCAGGGCTTTGCCGGTATGCAGATAGTGGAAGGAGAACTGCACCTTGCGCCCCGGTTGCCGGCCCACTGGCGAAGACTTGCTTTCCCCCTGCGCTGGCGGAACGCAACGCTGCACTTTACGTATGAAAACGAGGTTTTAACCATTGAAGCTTCGGCACCGGCCACGCTGACGCTGTGGGGCAAAACGCTTCACGTGTCGGGGCATAAAGTTTGCGCCTATAAGGACTTTCTTGCATCTGTAAATGGGACCGCTACCACGGAGGTGCGCCATGACGCTTAAGGCTGTTGTATTCGATCTGGACGGTGTGATCACCGATACCGCACACCTCCACTTTTTGGCCTGGCGTGCAGTAGCGGAGGAGATCGGCATTACCTTCGATGAAGTCTTTAACGAACAGCTGAAGGGGATAAGCCGCATGGATTCCCTTCAGCGCATCCTGAAGCATGGCGGGAAAGAGGGGACGTTTAGCGATGAGCAGTGCCTCGCGCTGGCGACGAAGAAAAACGCGCTCTATGTCCAGTCTCTGGCGTCACTGACGGAAGATTCTCTGCTTCCCGGTATTCGCGACGTGCTGGCGGATATCCGTGCGGCGAACGTCAAAATTGGACTCGCCTCCGTTTCACTGAATGCCCCTGGCATATTGCGTGCCCTTGGCATTCAGCACGCGTTTGATTTTTGCGCTGATGCTTCCCTCATTGTCTGTTCGAAGCCGGACCCGGAGATCTTCCTCGCCGCCTGTGCTGGCCTGAATGTGCGTCCTGAAGAGGCCATGGGTATCGAAGATGCACCTGCAGGCGTTGAGGCGATCAACGCGGCGGGAATGCTGTCGGTTGGGATTGGATCTGGCCTGAACCATGCGGGATTACAACTTCATTCAACGCGGGAACTGACCTGGAAATGCCTGACCGAGTTTTGGGCATCCCGGACGTATTGATAAGGAATTAACAATGGCTCAACTGTCTCTGAAACACATTCAGAAAATCTATGATAACCAGGTCCACGTGGTTAAGGATTTCAATCTCGAAATCGAAGACAAGGAGTTCATCGTCTTCGTCGGGCCTTCGGGCTGCGGTAAATCCACGACGCTGCGTATGATTGCCGGTCTGGAGGAGATCAGCGCGGGGGAACTGGTCATTGACGGGGTGTGCATGAATGACGTTCCCGCCAAGTCTCGCGATATTGCGATGGTGTTCCAGAACTATGCGCTTTATCCGCATATGACGGTCTACGACAACATGGCGTTTGGCCTGAAGATGCAAAAAATTGCGCCTGCGGTTATCGAAGAACGCGTTAACTGGGCGGCTCAGATCCTCGGATTACGCGAGTACCTCAAGCGTAAGCCGGGCGCGCTGTCCGGTGGCCAGCGTCAGCGCGTGGCGTTAGGCAGGGCGATCGTGCGCGAGGCGGGCGTGTTCCTGATGGATGAACCGCTCTCCAACCTCGATGCCAAGCTTCGCGTGCAGATGCGGGCTGAAATCAGCAAGCTGCACCAGAAGCTCAACACCACCATGATTTACGTGACCCACGATCAGACGGAAGCCATGACGATGGCGACCCGCATCGTTATCTTAAAAGACGGCATTATTCAGCAGGTCGGTGCACCGAAGCAGGTGTACAACGAACCGGCAAACATGTTTGTCGCGGGGTTCATTGGATCGCCTGCCATGAACTTCATTCGCGGCGCTATCGACGACCGCTATTTCGTCACGGAAACGCTGCGTCTTGAGATCCCGGAAGACACGCTCGCTTCACTGAATGCCGCAGGGTATCAGCGCAAAGCCGTGGTCTTTGGGATCCGCCCGGAAGATATTCTCGCGCTGCAGAGCCGAGGTGAAAACATCGCGGCGAAAGTCAGCGTAGCCGAACTGACCGGCGCGGAGTTCATGCTCTACGCCACCGTTGGCGGCCATGAGCTGGTTGTTCGCGCTGGCGCCGCGAATGATTATGCCGCTGGGGATAATATCGACATCCAGTTCGATATGAATAAGTGCCATTTCTTCGACGCTGAAACCGAAGCGGCTATTAGATAAGAAAGGTGTTCGCCGGAAATGCAAATTTCCGGTTTTTTTGTTTGTTACTTATAAAGGGAATATTTAATGGGTACTCTACTAAGAAGTGCTGCGCTCGTTCTGTGCGCAGGGGTTAGCTGTGCACAAGCATCAGAAACAGCTAAACAGTGGGAATTTAATATTGGTGCAATGTATGAAATCGAAAACGTCGAGGGGCAGGGCGACGATAAAGATGGATTATATGAACCTTCCGTGTGGTTTAATGCAACCTGGGATGCGTGGACTATTTCATTGGCGATGTATCAGGAGGGGCCGGTTGATTACAGCAGCATGACCCGTGGAACCTATTTTGACCGTCCTGAATTTGAATTACGCTATCGTTTTATCGGAACCGATGATTTTACTTTCGGTCTGACCGGCGGTTTCCGAAATTATGGCTATCACTTTAAAGATGAACACGGTGCCAAAGACGGCAGCGCGAATATGCAGCGCTACAAAGTTCAGCCTGACTGGGATATTAAATTAACCGACGACTGGCGTTTTGGCGGCTGGTTTGCCATGTATCAGTTTGCTAACGATCTGGAAAAAACCGGCTATGCTGACAGCCGCGTTGAAACCGAAACGGGCTTTACCTGGACCATTAACGAAACCTTTGCGGCTAAAGTGAATTACTATTTAGAGCGCGGTTTCAATATGGACAGTTCCCGTAATAACGGCGAGTTTTCGACCCAGGAAATTCGTGCCTATCTGCCCATTTCGTTAGGCCAGACCACCCTGACGCCTTATACCCGCCTGGGGCTTGATCGCTGGTCGAACTGGGACTGGCAGGACGATCCTGAGCGTGAAGGACACGATTTCAACCGACTCGGTCTCCTCTACGCTTACGATTTCAACAATGGTGTATCCATGACGCTGGAATACGCCTATGAGTGGGAAAACCACGATGAAGGCGACAGCGACCGCTTCCACTATGCGGGGGTTGGCGTAAACTACGCGTTCTGACCGGGGGCACGCCAGGGGCACTACGCCCCTGGTTTTAGCGAAGGGATGCAGCCAACAAAAAGTGGGTATCAACCAGCACTTTTTGCGGGGCGGGCTGACCGGCAATACGCCTGAAAAGAAGATCGCAGCTCTCTTCCCCCAGCTTACGGGTGGGGATATCAAAGCCGCCAGGTGCGGGCGTTAAAATGAGAGACAGCATCGGGTCACTGTATCCGGCTATCACCACCTGCTCCGGGATCATCAGATTTAACTCATCCGCCGCGCGATAGAGGCTGAGCAACTTCATGCTGTCGGTAGCAAATACCGCATCAGGCGGCGTGGGTGACGACAACATTTCCAGAGCCGCCGCAAGCGCGCTCTCATGCGTATAACCGCCATCCCTGATCCAGTCCGGGTTAATGGCGATATGGTGCTTTTCCAGACTGGCTTTATAACCCGCCAGACGATCGATAGAAACATGATAATCAAGCGGCGCATGCAGGCAGGCAATTTTTCGGCGACCGTTTTTTATAAAGGTTTCGGTCAGCGTGGCGCTGTCATGGAAATTATCCGTGTCGACGGAATAAATATTCTGATACTCACCTTCAACTTTGCCGATAACCACTACCGGTACGCCATACGCATCCAGCGTGGTGAAAAAGGATTCATTTGCCGGTGAGCTCAGCATAATGATCCCTTTGATCATCTTCTGTTTTATTTTACTCACACATTTCAGCAGATCGTCTTCGCTGCTTTTTGAGGTCTGTAAAATAACGTCAAAACCTTCTTCTTCCGCTTTTGCCGTAATGGCATGAAGGACATCGGAGAAAAAAGGATTACCGGCGGTGGTTTTGGTTGAACGGGTAGAAATAACCATAATGGCATCGAAGCCTGAAGAGGTCAGGGCGCGGGCCAGTTTGTTGGGCTGATAATTTAATTCGTCAATCGCCTTCAGCACTTTTTCACGCGCTTCGGGAGAAATATTCGTTTGTTTATTCAGAACGCGGGAAACGGTTGATTTCGATACGCCCGCAACCCGTGCGATATCATAGATGGTGGGTGACATACACCTTACTCACTCCGGACTGACAGCAATGTCGTTCATCTTACTGGAGAGAAAACGGCAATAGCAATAAATAAGAATTGATAATCAACGATCTGCCCCCATTTATTGTATTCTGAAGCCATGCATTCAAGGCTTCCAGGCAACGAAGGACGGCGATGAAGCGACTTAAAAACGAAATCAATTCACTGGTGAACCGCGGCGTTGACCGTCATCTGCGTCTGGCCGTGACGGGGCTGAGCCGCAGCGGTAAGACGGCGTTTATCACCGCGATGGTAAACCAGCTCCTGAACCTGCACGCCGGGGCGCGTCTGCCGTTGCTTAGCGCGGTGCGGGAAGAGCGCCTGCTGGGCGTGAAGCGCGTACCACAGCGTGATTTTGGTATTCCACGCTTTACCTATGACGAAGGGCTGGCGCAGCTCTACGGCGATCCGCCCACGTGGCCGACGCCGACGCGAGGGGTCAGTGAAATTCGCCTCGCGCTGCGTTTTCGCTCGAATGAATCCCTGATGCGCCACTTCAAGGATACTTCCACGCTGTACCTGGAAATCGTCGATTACCCAGGCGAATGGCTGCTCGACTTGCCGATGCTGGCGCAGGATTACCTCAGCTGGTCCCGCCAGATGACGGGCTTGTTGCAGGGACAGCGCGCCGGGTGGTCGGCCAAATGGCGACAGCTGTGCGAAGGCTTAGACCCGCTTGCACCGGCAGATGAGAACCGTCTGGCCGCCATTGCCGAAGCCTGGACGGCGTATCTGCATCAGTGCAAGCAGGAAGGGTTGCACTTCATTCAGCCGGGGCGTTTCGTTCTGCCGGGTGATTTAGCGGGCGCCCCTGCGCTTCAGTTCTTCCCCTGGCCGGATGTGGATGGGGTGGGCGAGTCGAAGCTGGCGCAGGCCGACAGGCACACTAACGCCGGGATGCTGCGCGAGCGTTACAATTACTACTGTGAAAAAGTGGTCAAGGGATTTTATAAAAACCACTTTTTGCGATTTGACCGTCAGATTGTGCTGGTGGATTGTCTGCAGCCGCTCAACAGCGGGCCGCAGGCCTTCAACGATATGCGCCTTGCGCTGACGCAGCTGATGCAAAGTTTTCACTACGGCCAGCGGACGCTGTTTCGCCGTTTATTCTCTCCGGTGATCGACAAGCTGCTCTTTGCGGCCACGAAGGCCGATCACGTCACGGTCGACCAGCATGCCAATATGGTGTCGCTGCTGCAGCAGTTGGTGCAAGACGCCTGGCAAAACGCCGCCTTCGAAGGGATCGGCATGGATTGCCTTGGCCTCGCGTCCGTGCAGGCGACGCAAAGCGGGCTGATTGACCTTAACGGCGAGAAAATACCGGCATTACGCGGGAACCGGCTCAGCGACGGTGAACCGCTTACCGTGTATCCGGGCGAAGTGCCTGCGCGGCTGCCGGGTCAGGCCTTCTGGCAGAACCAGGGCTTCCAGTTTGAAGCCTTCCGCCCGCAGGCAATGAGCGTCGATCGGCCATTACCCCACATCCGTCTGGATGCGGCGCTGGAGTTTTTGATTGGAGATAAATTGCGATGACGGAACCGTTAAAACCGCGCATAGACTTTACCGGAACGCTTGAGCAGGACCCTCAGGAAGCGTTCAAAACCGCGCAGACGTTCAGCGGCACGCAGGCTGATAACTTTGCCCCGGCCCTGACTGAGGAGCCTGGCATCGAGGAAGGTCCGGCAGAGGCGGTTGTGGAAGCCGCTCTGCGTCCAAAACGCAGCCTGTGGCGCAGGATGGTCACCGCCGGTCTGGCGCTGTTTGGCGTAAGCGTGGTTGGGCAGGGCGTGCAGTGGACGATGAATGCCTGGCATACTCAGGACTGGGTCGCGCTGGGCGGATGTGCCGCGGGCGCGCTGATTGTGGGGGCGGGCATCGGATCGGTTGCCACCGAGTGGCGTCGGCTCTGGCGATTGCGCCAGCGCGCGCACGAGCGTGATGAAGCGCGGGATCTGCTCCACAGCCACGGCACCGGGAAAGGTCGCGCATTCTGTGAAAAGCTGGCCAGCCAGGCCGGAATCGATCAGTCGCATCCGGCGCTTCAGCGCTGGTATGCCGCTATCCATGAAACCCAGAATGACCGGGAAGTGGTGACGCTCTACTCCCATATGGTTCAGCCGGTGCTGGATGCCCAGGCGCGACGGGAGATCGGCCGCTCTGCGGCGGAATCCACCCTGATGATTGCCGTCAGCCCGCTGGCGCTGGTCGATATGGCCTTTATCGCCTGGCGCAACCTGCGCCTGATCAACCGTATTGCAAACCTTTACGGTATAGAGCTGGGTTATTACAGTCGACTCAGGCTGTTCAAACTGGTCCTGCTCAACATCGCGTTTGCCGGGGCGAGCGAGCTGGTGCGCGAAGTGGGCATGGACTGGATGTCGCAGGATCTGGCGGCGCGTCTTTCTGCTCGTGCCGCCCAGGGTATCGGCGCGGGATTATTGACGGCGCGGTTGGGGATTAAAGCAATGGAGGTCTGCCGTCCGCTGCCGTGGATTGATGGCGATAAACCCCGGCTGGGGGATTTCAGGCGTGAGCTGATCGGCCAGCTCAAAGAGACGCTCAATAAAAAACCTGCTCCGTGAGGTTTTGTTCACTTATCGTGCTGGCTGTCAATATTTGTTGACAGCCATCTTCCGGATCGCCGTGTTCTGACATATCATTTTACTGTTATTGGCTTAAAACGGTGAATTTCCCATGCGTCTTGAAGTCTTCTGTGAAGACCGTCTCGGTCTGACCCGCGAATTACTCGATCTTCTTGTTTTACGTAGCATTGATTTACGTGGCATTGAGATCGATCCTGTCGGGCGAATTTACCTCAATTTTGCCGAAATTGAATTTAATACCTTCAGCAGCCTGATGGCGGAAATCCGCCGTATCGCTGGCGTTACGGATGTACGCACCATTCCCTGGATGCCCTCTGAGCGTGAGCACCTGGCGCTGAGCGCGCTGCTGGAAGCCATGCCAGAGCCGTTCCTCTCCCTGGATTTGAAAAGCAAAGTTGAGCGCGTTAACCACGCGAGCTGCCAGCTTTTCGCGCAGAGCCAGGAAAAGCTCAGCAATCATAACGCCGCGCAGCTGATCCCCGGCTTTAACTTCCAGCGCTGGCTGGACAGCAATCCGCAGAACACGCTTAGCGAGCATGTGGTGATTAACGGGCAGAATTTCCTGATGGAGATCACGCCGGTCTATCTGAAAGGGGAAGGGAATACCCGCGTGTTGACCGGGGCGGTGATCATGCTGCGCTCGACGCTACGCATGGGCCGTCAGCTGCAGAACCTCTCCAGCCAGGACGTTGGCGCGTTCAGCCAGATTATTGCCGTCAGCCCGAAAATGCGCCACGTGGTTGATCAGGCGCGCAAGCTCGCAAGCCTGACCGCGCCGCTGCTGATTACCGGAGATACCGGCACCGGGAAAGACCTGCTGGCTCACGCCGTGCATCTGGCGAGCCCGCGTGCGGCTAAGCCTTATCTGGCACTTAACTGCGCCTCTATTCCGGAAGATGCCGTTGAGAGCGAGCTGTTTGGTCACGCGCCGGAAGGCAAGAAAGGGTTCTTCGAGCAGGCTAACGGCGGCTCCGTGCTGCTGGACGAGATCGGCGAAATGTCGCCTCGTATGCAGGCTAAGCTGCTGCGTTTCCTGAACGACGGAACGTTCCGCCGCGTCGGTGAGGATCACGAGGTGCATGTGGACGTACGCGTCATTTGCGCCACCCAGAAAAACCTGGTTGAGCTGGTGCAAAAGGGGATCTTCCGCGAAGATCTCTATTACCGCCTCAACGTCCTGACGCTGAATATTCCACCGCTGCGCGATTGTCCGCAGGACATCATGCCGCTAACGGAGCTGTTTGTCGCCCGCTTTGCCGACGAGCAAGGGGTGCCGCGTCCGAAGCTGTCTGCCGATCTCGGTACGGTGCTCATGCGCTACGGCTGGCCGGGCAACATTCGCCAGCTCAAAAACGCCGTTTATCGTGCGCTGACCCAGCTTGAAGGCTACGAACTGCGTCCGCAGGATATTCTGTTGCCCGATTACGACGCGGGGACGGTGTCTGTCGGCGAAGAGGCGATGGAAGGTTCGCTGGATGATATCACCAGCCGTTTTGAGCGCTCGGTGCTGACGCAGCTGTACCGCAGCTATCCCAGCACCCGCAAGCTGGCAAAACGGCTTGGCGTCTCCCACACCGCGATCGCGAACAAGCTGCGCGAATACGGTTTGAATCATAAGAAAGGCGACGAATAAAAAAAAGCCTCTGCAAAGAGGCTTTTTACGTTACGTTTATTCCTTCGCCATCGGCGTGTTAACGATTTCTGTTTTTGTCTCTCCCTGAATCGACGCAATCCTGCTTTCGACGTCTTTCACCTGCTGCGGGCTGTGCAGCAGGGTATAGGTCAGATCAAACTGCGCGCTGGCACCGGGCTGCAGCTGCTTAACCCGCTTCTGCTCGCGTTCAATCGTAACGGGGTAGGCGTAGCTGGTACCTGGCTCAATGCCCGTGACGTAGCCCTGCTTCAGCGTGTCGGTGTTCTTCCATAAGGTCAGCACGGGCAGCTGGCGGGTATCAAACTGGATTGACGCGCCTTTATCTCCGGCTTTATTGACCACCGCCGCGAGCGTTTCGTGGTTATTGTCCGCGAGCGGTTTAATGTTAAAGACCATCTCATCAAAGCCTTTTGTCGGCCCGGCATAGGTTTGCCAGTCGTTAACGCCCGCTTTAGCGTAGTCATTGAATGGGCTCACGCTCACCGCTGGCGCAAGGAAACGGGCGCCTTCTTCGAGGATCGGCGTGCCGAAGTTGCTGTGATAGATGATTTGGTAATCATGAGGGTAATCAGCATGGTTTGTCAGAACATCATGCAGGCTGAACTGGTTGGTTCCGGGAACGTAGCGCAGTTCGGTCATGGTTTGCAGATCCGCTTTTTTAAACGTGCTCTCTTTGATCAAACCGCGAACGCGGATCTCATGCGGGGCGGCATCCGCAATTTCAACCTCGACCTGCGAAACGGGGGTATTACCGGCCCTGCCGTGGAGGGTGTAAATTTGCCCGTCCGCGGTGACCGGGTGCCCGGTCCACTCATAGCCACAGCGCACCATCATCTCGTTGAAACCATCCAGCCAGCCAAGGCCGTTGCGGCTTTCAAGATTGATATATGCCGGATTAACGACCTCTTTAACGGGTGAATTCCAACCGAGTCGGGTGCCAAAGCCCTCTACATGCAGAAGGTTCATCCCACGGGTTGGGCTCAGGGTAATGGTCAGGCCATCTTTGCTGCTAATAATGATGACTTTGCTGCCTTCCTGTTTACCGCCGTGCAAGACTTTTTGCTCAATGCTGAACGTTTGGTCTTTAACTTTCAGCTCATCGCTGGAAATCTTCCAGTTTCCTTTCTCTACGCTGCTTTCAGCGCTAGTCAGCACCCAGGTCTTGGCCGCTGCATGGCCAGAAATCAGTACCGCAAGGAGCGTAAAAGCGAATTTAATCTTCATATATTATCCTTTTTGCTGAAACGATTATTTTCTTTCGTAAGCAAATCTAATGTTTAGACAAAAAGGGAAATGTGATGTGCTTCACTGGGGATGAAAATAGGGAGTTTTAACGATTATTATGCGTTATTGATCACGCTCATGTTACATATTGTCTAAGTTATTGCATGATTAATGTGACTTGCGCGTATTTGTGCTTTAACGATTCAGCTTTGACGCAATAAAAAACCCCGCCGCGGCGAGGTTGAGAATAAGTTGTATAGAATGCTAAGTACTTATTATGCTTTCAGCACGTCCAGCGCGGCAGTGTAGTCCGGCTCGGTGGTGATTTCGTTAACCAGTTCGCTGAAGACGACGGTGTCGTTTTCATCAAGAACCAGTACAGCACGTGCTGCCAGACCTTTCAGTGGACCTTCCGCGATGCTGACGCCGTATTTCTCGAGGAAATCTGCGCTGCGCAGGGTGGAGAGGGTAATCACGTTGCTCAGGCCTTCGGCACCGCAGAAACGGGACTGGGCAAACGGCAGGTCAGCGGAAATGCACAGCACAACGGTGTTGTCCATTTCAGTCGCCAGCTGGTTGAATTTACGCACGGATGCGGCACAAACGCCGGTATCAATGCTTGGGAAAATGTTCAGCACTTTGCGTTTACCCGCAAACTGAGCCAGTGTGACGTCAGACAGATCTTTAGCCACCAGAGTAAAAGCCTGCGCTTTGCTGCCAGCCTGCGGAATGGAACCTGCAACAGCAACCGGGTTGCCCTGGAAATGAACGAGTTGTGACATAGATATCTTCCTGTTTACATATAGTTAACGTCGTGGCTAGTGTATGCCATCAGCGGATAACACGGCAAACCAAATTTTTCGCCTTTCCGGGCCGCAAGGAGTCAGTGATGAGAAGCGTTAAGGTCTATGAAGAAGCCTGGCCATTGCATACCCCGTTTGTGATCTCCCGCGGCAGCCGAAGTGAAGCCAGCGTGGTCGTGGTTGAAATCGAAGAAGAGGGGGTGAAAGGCGTCGGGGAATGTACGCCTTACCCGCGCTACGGAGAAAGTCCATCGTCGGTGATGGCGCATATCATGACCCTGGTGCCTGACCTGCAAAAAGGGCTCACGCGCGAGGCGATACAGCAGCGTTTACCCGCCGGGGCAGCGCGTAACGCCGTCGACTGTGCGCTCTGGAGCCTTGAGGCCGCTAAGCAGCAACAATCGCTGACGACTCTGCTGGGCGTGGCGCTGCCGGAGTCCGTCGTGACGGCGCAAACGGTCGTGATTGGTGAGCCGGAGCAGATGGCCGCCAGCGCAAAAGCGCTCTATGACGCCGGGGCCACGCTGTTAAAGGTGAAGCTCGACGATCGCCTGATCAGCGAGCGGATGGTCGCCATTCGCTCGGCGGTGCCCTCGGCCACGCTGATTGTTGACGCCAACGAGTCGTGGCATCCCGAGGGGCTTGCCGCACGATGCCAGCTGCTGGCCGACCTGGGCGTGGCGATGCTGGAGCAGCCTCTGCCAGCGAAGGATGATGCGGCGCTGAAGAATTTTATCCATCCGCTGCCCGTCTGCGCGGACGAGAGTTGCCATACCCGCGAGAATTTGAGCGCGCTTAAGGGCAGCTATGAGATGGTCAATATCAAGCTCGACAAGACCGGCGGGCTGACAGAAGCGCTGGCCCTGGCGGCGGAAGCGCAGGCGCAGGGCTTTTCCCTGATGCTGGGATGCATGCTCTGCACATCCCGGGCGATCGGCGCGGCGCTGCCGCTGGTCAATCAGGTCCGTTTTGCCGATCTGGACGGCCCGACGTGGCTGGCGGTTGACGTTTCACCTGCGCTTAATTTTACCAGCGGCGTGCTTCATCTCTGAGGCTGCCAGCGAAGAAGCTCCATCATCGCTTTCAGGTAAATTTCGCTGGCTTCGTCGGAGGATATCGGCGGGAATTCAGCGGTGATGCAGGGCAGGCTTAAATCGGCGCACCAGCTTCCAAAGGACCCGGGGGTTTCATAACCCACGCTGGTGACGAGCGGCAGGGCGAAAGCCTGCGCCAGCCACGCGCCCAGTTCGGAGTGACGCGGATCTTCAATACAGGCCAGCGGATCGTGGAAGGAGACAACCCATGCGGGGTGGATCTTATGGATAAGCTGGCACAGCGCCTGCGTTTCAGGCTCGGAACCGGGCTTGTCGCCCGTCAGCAGCACCACGTCCCGCTCCTCGGCGGAGCTGTTCCAGCGATAAACCGTTTCTCCTGCGCGCCAGTTTGCCGCCGGGAAATTACGGTTCAGGTCGACCCCCCTCGCATTCGCCCGTAGTCCAAGCTGACAGCCATCCGGATTCACGGCAAGAATCACATGATGGCGTCGCAGTGAAGGCGTCAGCGTCCGCAGCGCGCACGAAAGCGTGACGATGGACGAGTTCTCATCTCCGTGCGTGCCGGCAATGACCAAACCGCTGCTGCGATCGGCATCGGGCGCCGGGAACCAGATTAGCGATGCGCCTAAAAATGAGCGGCCATATTGCTCAGCGCCCGGCGGAAAGGCGCCGCGCTCCGCTCGTGGTCGGGTGATTGCCATACGAAATCCTGATAAAGAAGTCTCTACTGGCAGTGTTGTGCAAAACTCGCTGTTAATCAAATAGTTTCCGTGAAGGCTGAGAATTGCCTCAAATCACTATTCCGGACGAAGGTATTTGCATTTCTCTGTTTCGAAACAAATAATTACGCATCTGCTTGTTACCTGAATTCATTAAAGGGGATCTTATGAAGCATCCTGTTTCGCGTCTCTGTGCTGCACTTTACCTGTGCGGACTCTCTACACTCTCGTACGCTGCTGATGTGCCACAGGGCACGGTACTGGCGCAAAAACAGGAGCTGGTCAGGCATATTAAAGACGAACCGGCTTCGCTCGATCCGGCAAAAGCGGTGGGATTACCCGAGATTCAGGTGATTCGCGATCTTTTCGAAGGGCTGGTAAATCAGAACGAGAAAGGGGAACTGACCCCGGGCGTGGCGACGCGCTGGCAGAGCAACGATAACCGTATCTGGACCTTCACCCTGCGTAACAACGCGAAATGGTCTGACGGTACGCCCGTCACCGCGCAGGATTTCGTCTACAGCTGGCAGCGTCTGGTTGACCCGAAAACCACGTCTCCGTTTGCCTGGTTTGCAGCGCTGGCGGGTATCAACAACGCTCAGGCCATTATCGATGGTAAAGCGGCGCCTGACACCCTGGGCGTGACGGCGGTGGATGCCAGGACATTACGCGTCCAGCTGGACAAACCGCTACCGTGGTTTAGCAACCTGACGGCAAACTTTGCCTTCTATCCGGTGCAAAAAGCGAACGTTGAAAGCGGCAAAGAGTGGACGCGTCCGGGCGCCCTGGTGGGCAATGGCGCATACGTCCTGAACGACCGCGTGGTGAATGAAAAACTGGTTGTCGTTCCGAATACCCACTACTGGGACAATGCGAAAACGGTCCTGAAAAAAGTGACTTTTATTCCAATTAATCAGGAATCATCCGCCACCAAGCGCTATCTGGCGGGGGATATTGATATCACCGAATCGTTCCCGAAAAATATGTATCAGAAGCTCCTGAAGGACATTCCGGGACAGGTGTATACGCCGCCTCAGCTCGGGACCTATTACTATGCGTTTAACACGCAGAAGGGCCCGACCGCCGATGCCCGGGTTCGTCTCGCGCTGAGCATGACTATCGATCGCCGCATTATGGCGGAAAAAGTACTGGGCACAGGCGAGAAGCCGGCCTGGCATTTCACGCCTGACGTGACGGCAGGTTTCACGCCGGAACCTTCACCGTTCGAGCAGATGTCCCAGCAGGAGCTGAATGCGCAGGCGAAAACCTTGCTTCAGGCCGCAGGCTACGGTCCTCAGCGTCCGCTGAAGTTGACCCTGCTGTACAACACCTCGGAAAACCACCAGAAAATCGCCATTGCGGTGGCGTCCATGTGGAAGAAAAATCTCGGTGTGGATGTCAAACTGCAAAACCAGGAGTGGAAAACCTATATCGACAGCCGTAATACCGGCAATTTTGATGTGATCCGCGCGTCATGGGTAGGTGATTACAACGAGCCCTCGACCTTCCTGTCCCTGCTGACCTCAACCCACAGCGGCAATATCTCGCGTTTCAATGAACCGGCCTACGATAAAATTATCAACCAGGCAACGCTGGAAACCACGGCGAAAGCGCGTAATACGGACTACAACATGGCGGAGAAAATCCTCATGGAGAAAGCGCCCATCGCGCCAATTTACCAATACACCAATGGTCGCCTGATTAAGCCCTGGGTGAAAGGTTATCCCATCAATAACCCGGAAGACGTGGCGTATAGCCGGACGATGTATATTGAGAAGCACTGATGTTTACGAGTCCACTTCTCTAAAATCCAGAACTGGCGCGGAGTTCAGCGCCAGTTGCCCCTTCTGATGCTCTCCCGCCACAACAAAAAGCGGTACTTTCCTGACGATATTCACTGCTGATAATTGCATGAGTTGAAAATCGCCGTCTACACTTGAAAAAATAATATCCTGTGTCCTACGCATTTAAAACGAGCAGCAAACTCCAGTGAGGTCAACATGTCTGTCACCAACAGAGATTTGCGCGATCTTGTCGAAAAACAATTAAAATATACCCTATGTGTTAGCTTAGATAAGGCTACCAACGGCGATATATTCAATGCTGTTGCGCTGGCGGTGCGGTATTTTCAGCAAGATCACTTTCTTGATAGTCAGGCCCGTCAGCGCGCGGAAAAGAAAAAGCGCGTTTATTATCTCTCAATGGAATTTTTACTCGGGCAGTCATTACGCAATAATCTGATGAACATGAATTTGTTAGATGATATGCGTCAGGTTGTCAATGAACTCGGATTTGATTTCGATAATATTTTTGATGAAGAACCCGATGCGGCACTTGGGAATGGGGGGCTGGGGCGCCTGGCCGCCTGCTTCATCGATTCTATGGCTACGTTAGATATTGCTGCTTCAGGGCATGGTATCAAATACGAATATGGTTTATTCAGGCAGACGTTTGAGAATGGTCAGCAAGTCGAACATCCGGATGACTGGCATTCCAGGCACTCCCCATGGCTGGTTGAACACCATAGCCAGGCAATGCTGATCCCTATTGGCGGTTTTATTGAACACGCAGATGATGCCAATGGCAATTACAATCCAATGTGGATGGGATGGAATACCATCGTGGGCATCCCTAATGATTATTTCGTTTCTGGTTACAGAGGTAGTACCACAAATAAACTTCGGTTATACAGTGCCGTAGCCTCTAATTCCTTCAATATTCATATATTTAATCATGGCGATTATATAAAAGCAGTCAGTGAAAAAATTGCATCTGAAAATATTTCAAAAATACTCTATCCTTCTGATGAAATTCTCTCAGGCAAGGAGCTACGGCTTACCCAAGAGTATTTTCTTGTGGCATGTACTTTGCGTGATATTTTGCGTGAATATGCTGAAACTGAAACGGACATTTCGTTACTGCCGAAGCATGTTGCTATCCAGCTTAATGATACGCATCCCGCGCTGGCTGTTGTAGAGCTGATGAGGATGTTGGTAGATGAATATAGTCTTCCCTGGCAACAGGCCTGGGATATTACACAGAAAACCTGTGCATACACGAACCACACGTTGATGCCCGAAGCGCTGGAAACCTGGCCTGTGGCGCTGTTTGAAAAACTGTTGCCGCGACACCTGCAGATTATTTTTGAGATTAACCATCGTTTTCTTGATGATATCGCCTCCCGTTGGCCGGATAAACCGCATTTGTTGGCTTCCTTGTCTCTGTTTTCGGAGGATAACGATAAGAGAATCAGGATGGCAAATTTGGCCATCGTCGGGAGCCACTCTGTAAATGGGGTGGCGTTACTCCATTCCGAGCTTATCAAAACACACCTTGTCCCTGATTTTTACTTCATAACGCCAGATAAATTCATTAATCAGACCAACGGAATCACGCCGCGCAGATGGCTACAGCAGGCGAATACTCATCTCGCCGCATTTCTGAATCAACAACTAGGCACCCGATGGCCAACGGATTTACATCTGCTTCGCCAGTTGGAGAAACACGCAGATGATACGGGCATTATCGACCAAATTCGCGGCATTAAATTCAAAAATAAATCCACGCTGAGCCAGATCGTGTCACAGCGTTATGGGATTATGTTGGACCCAATGGCCATGTTTGACTGCCAGGTAAAACGCATTCACGAGTACAAACGTCAGTTGCTGAATATTTTGCATGTTATTTCACTCTATATTGATATCAAAGATAATGGGAGAACCATAGCGCCTAAAGTGCATCTCTTCGCAGGGAAAGCGGCTCCGGGCTATCGAATAGCAAAGCTAATTATTCAGTTAATTAATACTGTCGCGAATAAAATCAACAGCGATACACGTATTGCCGGGCAGTTGAAAGTCGTTTTTCTTGAGGATTACAAGGTTTCGTTAGCTGAAAGGATCATTCCGGCTACAGATCTTTCGGAGCAAATTTCTACTGCAGGTACTGAGGCATCGGGTACCAGTAACATGAAGTTTGCGTTGAATGGTGCATTAACAATGGGCACGTACGATGGTGCGAATATTGAAATACTTGATGCGGTAGGGGCGGAAAACTTCTATCTTTTTGGCGCTATTGCTGAAGATATCAATAAAATACGTTACAATGGTGAAAATAACCATTTTTATAACCAAAGTAATCCGCGAATGATGCGTATTGTGGACACGCTTACCTCTGGCGAGTTTACCTCCGATCGAGAACTTTTCGCACCTTTACACCATATGCTGACTACAGCCGATAATTATTGCCATCTGCTGGATTTTGACAGCTATAGCCAAACTCAACATCAGGCGATGACGGATTATGAACATCCGCATCAATGGCATCGAAAAGCATTGCTAAATATCAGCCGAATGGCGGAGTTTTCGAGTGATAGAACCATTCAGGGCTATGCAAGAGATATCTGGGGAATAAATTGCTGATGGTTATTTTCCAGGTATCTTTCGGGAGCGATGTCGGTGATTTAATAAGCTAGCATGCTGCAGCAAATACCGAGGGTGATTATGAACTTTGAAATATATAGTGAAAAAGGCGTACAGATAGTTGTTCCACTGGTTCGCCGGTTGGATACTTCTGTCGAGTTGGCCTTCAAGCAGCAGGTGCTGGAGGTTATTGAAAAGAACAATAAAAAGGTATTGCTGGATTTCAGTCACGTAGATTTTATTGACAGCAGTTGTCTCGGCGCACTGGTGTCGATACTCAAGAGTTTAAACGGCAAAGGTGAACTGGTGCTGTGTTCGCTCAATAGCAACATACATGACCTCTTTAAGTTGACCAGAATGGATCGTATTTTCTCCATCAAGGATAATCGGCAGGATGCATTGCTGATGTTGATGGACTGATATCACAGCGCTTTTTGGTGAAGCATGATGGATTTTTTGCCAACGATTAAAATGAGAACTGGCGCATTCTCGCGCCAGTTCTGCAAAACATGCCCGCTTAGCTGCCGTTATGAGTGGCCTGATGCTCGGTATCTATGATTCTAACAGCGCATTAAACTTCGCCAGCCACTGCGGATGCGCGGGCCAGGCGGGAGCCGTCACCAGGTTGCCGTCTACATGGGCCTGATCGATGCCGATAGTGGCGTAGTGTCCACCCGCGAGGCGTACCTCAGGCGCACAGGCCGGATAGGCGCTACAGGTTCGCCCTTTCAGGATACCCGCGGCAGCAAGCAGCTGTGGGCCGTGACACACTGCGGCAATCGGCTTACGCGCGGCGTCAAATGCCTGCACCAGCTTTAACACGTCCTCATTTAGCCGCAGATACTCGGGCGCTCTCCCTCCGGGGATGAGTAGCGCGTCGTAATCCTGTTCCTTGACGGTGGAAAAATCGGCGTTGAGGGTAAACCGGTGCCCCGGTTTTTCGCTATAGGTTTGGGCTCCGTCAAAGTCATGGATTGCCGTCATGATGTAGTCGCCCTTCGGTTTGTCGGGGCAGACCGCATCCACCTGATGGCCAATCATCTGCAAAGCCTGAAAAGGCACCATGGTTTCGTAATCTTCGGCGTAATCGCCAACCAGCATCAGGATCTTCTTGCTCATCATTCCTCACCTTTTTTAATAAAGATGATTAAGATATAGCCTGGCATGGCTGAATTGCCGGAAATAAAAAAGCCCGTCAGAGCACGGGCAACATAAGCAAATGAATAAGTGATTCGTTATCAACATTGTTGGAGGATAACGCTGCGCATTTTACGCGGCAGTAAGGGAAGCAGATACCTGACATATTCGGTAGGTGAAACAAGCGATTAAACGTGCGTTACGTTGCGTCGAAGGTCGGGTAAAGGCTATTTTCAAGAAATTCGACGAGATACCAGATCTCACCGCTAAAAATAAACCAGAAGCCCAATATAATAAGGAGTAAAATAATTAAGGTGAGTATTATTTCGGTTTTTCCCATTGCAGCTTTAACCCACCTGAAGCTAATTGATTCGAGGTGGGCATTGTAGCGGGGCTTTCCTGGATACTCCAGTTTCATGCAGCAAGGACTTTATTGCGTCCATCATTTTTAGCGCGATATAGCGCATCGTCCACACGCTTAAACAGCTCGTCAATATTCTCTCCCTGCTCGTGCCGCGCCACGCCAATGCTGACGGTAAAGCGCGGCAAGCCCGGGATCGTAATGCGGGCAACGGCTGCACGGACTGACTCGGCAATCTGCAACGCGGTATCGAGAGAGGTATGGGGCAGCAGGATGACGAACTCTTCACCCCCCCAGCGAAACACCAGATCGCCCTCTCGACTGCAGGCTTCCAGCGTTCGCGAGAGGGCGATAAGCACCTCATCGCCTTTCAGATGACCGAACAGATCGTTAATGTTTTTGAAATGGTCGGTATCCACCAGCAGCAGGCTAAATTGCTGCTGCGCAGGAAGTTTATTCAGGTTGCTTTGATCGGTAATCGCGTAGAACTGCCGCCGGTTGAGTAGCCCGGTCATGGAGTCACGTAAGGCCGCATGTTCCAGCTCCTGCTCCAGCCTTTTTTGCTCGGTGATGTCGTGGATGATGCACAGCATCAGCTTGTCACCGTAGATCTCAATGGGCCCGGCATACGTCTGAACGTGGCGGGTGGATCCATCGGCAAGGCGGTGAACAAAATTGAGCGGCTTATGTCCGCCGGGCAGCGCGGCAATCGCAGTCATAATGGGCATCACATCACGCCCCAGGGTATTGATTTCCCAGGTATGTTTACTGCACATATCATCATGTGAATAACCATAAAAATTGAGCGCGGCCAGATTGGCATCGACTATTTGACCATCGCGGGCAGGATCGATTAGCAGCATCGGGGCGCTGTTGGTCAGAAAAAAGCGCGCATAAAAACCCTGTTTTTTCCGCTGGTAGTTGGCGGAACGGCTGGCTTTCAAACCTGAGAGTATTTGTGGGGAGATCCCCTCGAAAACAATCACATCTCCCCAGGGAGCGTAGTGGGCAAGCGAGAGACGACAGGTTAACGGCGTATTCTGTCCATCCCGGCTTAGCGTCCAGATTTCGACGATCTCCTGCTCTGTTTTCAGCTCAGGAACATACATCGACAGGAGGGTTTGCGCACTGGCAGAGTAGATCCCTTTGCGCAGGTCATCGATCGTTTTATCCCCCATGATCTGCGTTGCGGCCACATTCGCAAAAATGATCTGTTCCGACACGGGTGAAATGAGCCACACGGGTGTTTTAATTACATTCAACGCATCAAAACAAGGTTGCGACATAGGCATTTCCTGTTCATCGGCACGCTGGGGCCGACAGTCATGACAGAATTGACTCGCGTGTACTCCTTTGAAACATACTCTACAAAATCCCGTCAGGCATGGTTTTTTTGTGAAGCAAATGCATGTTCCGAATGAATTTTACCAATTGGTATAATTTGCTTGTCGGAGTTTATTTGCAGAAGCAGCCACGGCACCTGTTCGGCAGGCAAGGGTCGGGAAAAAAGGTATCCCTGCAGGTAATCGCAGCCGAGACGGGTGAGGACCGCCTGCTGTTCCTCCGTTTCGATCCCTTCTGCCACCACATTCATCTCCATGGTCCGGGCGATACTGATGATGGTTTCAACCAGCTTGTAGCTTTTTTCATTTTCCAGCATCGAGGTCACAAAGCTTCTGTCGATCTTGAGTTCTTTAGCCGGCAGCACGCTCAGCATCAGCAGGTTGGAATAGCCCGTACCAAAATCATCAATCGAGACGACGATCCCCGCATGATTAAACGCATTGAGCAACTCAATGCTGCGGTCGAGATTTTTAAGCGCGGTGCTCTCCGTTACCTCAAGGATCAGCCGCGACGGAGACAGGTTATATTTTTCCAGCATCGACGAAATGATATGGAAAATGTCCGGCTGTTCGAACTGGACGGGGGATAGGTTGAGCGACAACGTCCACTGGCTGAACCCTTGTTCAGTCCAGAAATGAAGCTGTCGGCATGCCGCTTCAATGGCCCAGTTACCTACCGGAATAATTAAGCCTGTTTGTTCCAGCGAGGGGATAAAAAGATTAGGCAGTACAACGCCTTGCTCAGGATGTCGCCAGCGCAGAAGGGCTTCAAAACCGTGAATGGTTTTCTCTCCCGCATGCCAGGTTGGCTGGTACCACAGTTCAAACTGATCGCGTTCAAGCGCCTGAGAGAGCTCCTGCAGGAAACCGGGTTTCGCCGGGATCGCCGTTGACATCTCGGCCCGGTAAATCGCCCAGCCGTTGCGGCCATCTTCTTTGACATGATGTAAGGCTGCATCCGCCTTGAGCTTCAGCTCGTGCAGCGTTTCGCCATCCTGAGGATAGAGGCTGACGCCCGCGCTAATCGTCGTGCTTAACGTATGTCCGCAGATAGACAGGGGGCGTCGTACATCCCCGAGCAACGAGGTGAGCAGGGCGTTGAGCTTGTCGTCATCACATTCAGGCACCAGCAGGATAAAGGCGTCTCCTCCCAGCCTTGCCAGGGTCATCTCACGCGTGAGTCGGGCCGTGATGCGCTGCGCGACGGTGATCAATAGCTCATCACCGACGCTGTGACCCCACGTGTCGTTAACGCGCTTGAAGTGATCGACGTTCAGGAAAATAACGGCAAATGGCTTCTTGCTCAGCAGCGCGCTGCGCAGACAATCCTGCATGCGGAGATCCATCTGGTGGCGGTTTGCGAGCCCGGTGAGCGCGTCAAAACGCGCCTGTAGCTCAAGCTGGCGGTTGAGCTGCTGCAGATTATCCGTCAGCCGGCTGGTGCGCCGGTGAGAATCGATAAGTGAAATGAGCAACATCACGCCGAGCAGGCAGAGCGTGGTGACTGAAACCCAGATGGATAACCCCAGCTCGCCAATCCCACCGGGGAGGGTGTGCGCCATTTCCTGAAACTGCGCGGCGCTCATGCCGGTATAGTGCATCGCGCAAATCGCGGCGCCCATAACGAAAGCCGCGAGAAGGCGATCGATAAAGACGCCTTTTTGTTTATCCCGCAGACGGAAAGCCAGCCACAGCGCGGTGCCGGAGGCAACAACGGCAATAACCACGGATACCGCCACAATGCGGCGATCCCAGATGATGCTGTCCAGCATCAGGGCCGCCATACCGATATAGTGCATAGACACCACGCCAGCGCTCAGGATTGCCGTGGCGAGGATCAGTCGTAAGGGAGAACGTTTTTTGCCCGTGACGGCAATATTAAGGGCCGTGGCTGAAGCAACCACCGCGACGCCCAGTGACGCAAGGGTTAACCAGAGGTCGTAGCTCATCATCATGGGCATTTGCATCGACAGCATGCCGATAAAGTGCATTGACCAAATGCCAATGCCTAGCGTAACCCCACCGGCAATGCGCCAGAACAGGGCAGCCTTGCGGCTGGAAAGGGGGATCTTTCCGGCGCTGTCCAGCGCCACAAAGGAGGCGATAAACGCCACCAGATAAGAGATAGCGATTAACACAGGGTCCCACGATATATTGAGCATTATGCAATCCCACGCCTGAGAGGGTCACCGATTTCGCCTGCCGGGTACATCTTTATTGGGCAACGAACATGCGCATTCAAACCATATTAGTTATTTATCGTGAACTATGACCAGTCATATTAAAACTCTAAAACTTATTAAGAATATAAAATATATTCTATTTGTTAATGTATTAAGCATTGCTAAACAAAAACGAATAACAGTAGCAAAGCTCCTTAAATATGAGGGCGATCGTATCGTCTCACCGCGGGCGATACTATCGCTTAAGATGGCTGGAGACCAGTATCACAGCATCCTGCGCAGAACATTTTCACTAATACGCTCTTTTTATCTGACTTAAGACAAATCTCAGGATGCTAACGGCGAAACCAAAAACAAGCGTCGTTTGCGATGAAAAACTTCTGAGCCAATGCTATAAGTCTTAATGCCGACCAAAATATAAAATGTGGGTATTATCATGCTAAAAGATATTAGTGTCAGGACCTTTATTATTGGGTTCCTTTTATCTCTTTTTTTTGTGAATGCAGGTGTCGTTGTTCTATTTTCCAGCAATGCTTCTCTCTTTATTTCGCTTAATGTCATCAACTTCGTTGCGCTATTTTTGCTCTGGGTCTATATGACGAAGTATCTTGTGACGCCGATCAATACGGTGAAGAAAAGTATTGAAGAGGTGACAGCAGGTAACCTTGGCGTCTCTATCCCTGAGTTTGGCAACAACTGTGCGGGCCGACTCATCCCGGGGATCAATAGCCTTTCCGGCAACATTGCAACGCTGGTGCGCGAGATCAGGGCGTCATCGCAAACCGCCATGACCTTATCGGATCAGCTCTCGACACGGAGCGCTCAGCTTTCGGTGAAAACCGAGCAGCAGTCTGCGTCTTTAGTGCAAACCGCAGCCAGCATGGAGCAAATGGCCGCGAGCACCAGGAACAATGCCGATAACACCCGCCTGGCGAGCGAGCAGGCCACGGTGGCGACGTTACAGGCGCGCAAGGGCGGCGAGCTGATGGGGCAGGTCGCCAGCAATATGCAGTCTATTACCGAATGCGCACAGCAGATGACGGAGATTATTTCGCTCATTGACGGCATTGCGTTCCAGACGAATATTCTGGCGCTTAACGCGGCCGTTGAGGCGGCAAGGGCGGGCGATCACGGAAAGGGGTTTTCTGTCGTCGCGGAAGAGGTAAGACACCTGGCGCACCGCAGCGCAGAGGCCGCAAAGAATATCAAAACGCTGATTGACGTCACCAGCAATAACGTCACCCAGGGGGCCAGCGTTGTGTCACAGGCAGAGAAAAATATGCATGAAATCGTGACCGGCTCGGGGAATGTCAGCCGGTTAATGGACGACATTTCCGCATCGACGTCAGAGCAGGAGAAAGGAATCTCTCAGATTACGCTGGCGCTATCGGAGCTGGAGCGGGTCACGCAAAGTAACGTGGCAATGGCAGAAGAACTCAACGGCTCCTCTGACGTACTGCGCAATCAGGTGATTGAGCTACAGGCCCGAACGCGCAATTTCAGACTCGACCCGGGTTCCTCTTCCTTATCATCTACCGGCTCGCCATCCTTCCTTCAGCGGCCAGAGCACTCGCTCTGAAAACCCGCAATCATGTCACCGCTTTTCTTGCCGGGTGGCGCTGCGCTTACCCGGCCTACACTCTGCAACAATATCAATACATTACCCCCTTCACAGTAGGCCCGCGCAAGCGTAGCGCCGGCGGGCGAAACGCACGGCATGTACATTTCCTGAACGATATCAGCGCGATGGGATACATAGTTGTTGCTTAACCCCTGATGAAAGCTAGACTGACACCGAAAGAGCTAAAAAGGTGGAGGCGCGGTGGAAAGCATTAAAGGATCTGAACTTAACGTTCCGGACGCAGTTTTTGCATGGGTGCTGGACGGTCGCGGCGGTGCGCGACCGCTGGAAGATAATGATGTGATCGACAGTGCGCATCCCTGCTGGCTACATCTGAACTACACCCATACGGACAGCGCGGACTGGCTGGCCTCGACTCCGCTCCTGCCTAACAACGTGCGCGATGCGCTGGCGGGTGAAAGCCTGCGGCCCCGCGTGAGCAGAATGGGTGACGGTACGCTGATCACCCTGCGCTGTATTAACGGCAGCACGGATGAGCGTCCGGACCAGCTGGTTGCGATGCGTGTCTACATGGACGATGGGCTGATTGTCTCCACCCGGCAGCGTAAAGTCCTCGCGCTGGATGACATCGTCAACGATCTGAAAGAGGGCACCGGGCCGGTCGACTGCGGCAGCTGGCTGGTGGACGTCTGTGACGCTCTTACCGATCATGCGAGCGAGTTTATTGAAGAGCTTCACGACAAAATCATCGACCTGGAAGATAACCTGCTCGATCAGCAGATCCCGCCGCGCGGTTTTCTGGCCCTGTTGCGTAAGCAGTTGATTGTGATGCGCCGCTATATGACGCCGCAGCGCGACGTGTATGCGCGTCTTGCCAGCGAAAGACTCACCTGGATGAATGACGATCAGCGACGCAGAATGCAGGATATTGCCGACAGGCTTGGGCGCGGGCTGGACGAGATTGATTCCTGTATTGCCAGAACGGCGGTGATGGCGGACGAAATCGCGCAGGTGATGCAAGAGTCGCTGGCGAGAAGAACCTATACGATGTCCCTGATGGCGATGGTCTTTTTACCCAGCACATTTCTTACCGGGCTGTTTGGCGTGAACCTGGGCGGTATCCCGGGCAATGCCTATCGCTATGGCTTTACCGCGTTTTGCGTCATGTTAGTTGTTTTGATTGGTGGTGTTGCATGGTGGTTGCATCGTAGTAAATGGCTGTAAATTTACGCTTTTTTGTTCTTTTACCGGGATCAAAACGCTCTTTTAATTGAGCGAAGTCAATAAACATCTACCCCGTAAGGTGCAATATTACTCCCGCAGGTGAATGCAACGTCAAGCGATGGGCGTTGCGCTCCATATTGTCTTACTTCCTTTTTTGAATTACTGCATAGCACAATTGATTCGTACGACGCCGACTTCATAGTCGGCTTTTTTTTGCCTCCTGATTCTCAGCGTCTACCCTAAAAGGGACGACAGCAAATTCTGGAGGGAATGATGAGCATCCTGAACGCTCTGCTACTGCAACAATCGCGTCAATCCGATCCTATCCCCAGCGATCCGGTGCCAATGCCCGATCCCATCCCGCGCCCGCAGCCGATGCCCGACCCGCCGCCGGATGAAGAACCGATTAAATTGTCGCATCGGACCGCGAGATCTGCGAGGATACGCGCCATCTGACCGCAAAGATGACCACGAGAGACTACTGTGACCGCTTTTTCTACCCTGAATGTTCTGCCCGCCGCCCAACTCGATAACCTCAACGAGTTGGGATACCTCACGATGACGCCTGTTCAGGCGGCCGCGTTGCCCGCCATCCTCGAGGGCCGTGACGTGCGCGTGCAGGCGAAAACGGGCAGCGGGAAGACGGCGGCATTTGGCCTTGGCCTGTTGCAGCACATTGATGCGGCGCTTTTTCAGACCCAGTCTCTGGTGCTATGCCCGACCCGCGAACTAGCAGACCAGGTTGCGGGTGAACTGCGTCGCCTGGCGCGTTTCCTGCCCAACACCAAGATTTTAACCCTCTGTGGCGGACAGCCGTTCGGCGCGCAGCGTGACTCACTCCAGCATGCGCCGCACATTATAGTCGCCACGCCCGGACGCCTGCTGGATCACCTGCAAAAAGGCACCGTCTCACTGGACGCGTTACAAACGCTGGTGATGGATGAGGCAGACAGGATGCTGGATATGGGCTTCAGCGATGCGATTGACGAGGTGATCCGTTTCGCACCGGCCGATCGCCAGACGCTGCTGTTCTCTGCGACCTGGCCGGACGCTATCGCCGCCATCAGCGGGCGCGTGCAGAAAGATCCACTCACCATTGAAATCGACAGCGTAGATGCGCTGCCCGCTATCGAGCAGCAGTTCTTTGAAACCTCGCAGCAGGGGAAAATCCCGCTCCTGCAGAAATTGCTGAGCCAGCATCAGCCTGCATCCTGCGTGGTGTTCTGTAATACCAAAAAAGACTGTCAGTCGGTCTGTGATACCCTCAATGCCGCCGGGCAGAGCGCATTGTCGCTGCATGGCGATCTGGAACAGCGCGATCGCGATCAGACGCTGGTTCGATTCGCTAACGGCAGCGCCCGTGTTCTTGTCGCAACCGACGTCGCTGCGCGCGGTCTGGATATTAAATCCCTTGAACTGGTGGTGAACTATGAGCTGGCGTGGGATCCTGAAGTGCATGTGCACCGTATTGGCCGTACCGCACGAGCAGGGAACAGCGGTCTGGCGATCAGCCTCTGCGCGCCGGAAGAGGCGCAGCGCGCCAACATTCTCTCTGAGATGCTACAGATTAAGCTGAACTGGATGAATGCCCCTGCTGGCGTCCGCCTGGTGCCGCTGGAAGCCGAAATGGCGACGCTGTGTATTGATGGCGGTAAAAAAGCCAAGATGCGTCCAGGTGACGTATTAGGCGCGCTGACCGGGGATGTGGGTCTGGACGGAGCGGATATCGGTAAGATTGCGGTCCATCCGGCGCATGTCTACGTAGCAGTTCGCCAGGCGGTGGCCCATAAGGCATGGAAGCAGCTGCAGAACGGGAAAATTAAGGGTAAAACCTGTCGCGTACGCCTGCTGAAATAAAGAATTAAGCGTCTCAGAAGGTATTTCTGAGACGCTACTCGCTTACTTCACTTCAAGCACGTTCAGACGCAACTCTTCAAACTGACTATCATCTTCTTCCGGCTGCCAGCCGGCTGGCTGCATGGGAATATCTTCCCGGTCAAACGCCAGGTCGCCGCCATTCACCACGTCTGAGTCATGGTTGATGCCTTTAAAGTCGAACAGTTCAACATCCGCGAGATGGGAAGGGACAACGTTCTGCATCGCGCTAAACATGGTTTCGATACGACCCGGATAACGCTTATCCCAGTCGCGCAGCATGTCGCCAATCACCTGACGCTGCAGGTTCGGCTGAGAACCGCAAAGGTTACATGGAATGATCGGGAATCCTTTAGCCTGAGAAAAACGCTCAATGTCTTTTTCACGACAGTAGGCAAGCGGGCGGATCACAATGTGTTTGCCGTCATCGCTCATCAGCTTAGGCGGCATGCCTTTCATCTTGCCGCCGTAGAACATGTTGAGGAACAGCGTTTGCAGGATATCGTCGCGGTGATGGCCTAGCGCAATTTTGGTCGCGCCCAGCTCCGTCGCGGTACGATACAGAATGCCGCGGCGCAGACGAGAGCAAAGTGAGCAGGTGGTTTTCCCTTCCGGGATTTTCTCTTTCACAATGCCGTAGGTATTTTCTTCGACGATTTTGTACTCAACGCCCAGCTTCTCGAGGTATTCCGGCAGAATATGCTCCGGGAAACCCGGCTGTTTCTGGTCAAGGTTGACCGCCACCAGCGAAAATTTCACCGGTGCACTTTGCTGAAGATTACGCAGGATCTCCAGCATGGTGTAGCTGTCTTTACCCCCTGACAGGCAAACCATGATGCGATCGCCTTCTTCAATCATGTTGAAGTCTGCAATGGCTTCGCCCACGTTACGGCGCAGTCGCTTTTGCAGTTTGTTCAGGTTGTATTGCTCTTTTTTGTTAATCTCTTGATTCTCTTGCATTTAGTACTACCTTCGGAGCCAGCAGGGGCAAAAATTGTATGCCGCGTATGGTACGGATTCCGGCGGCGAATACCAGCACGTTTTACAGCGGGGTTATATCTGGCGTTGCTACGCGCTGTCAGCGTGCGCTGTGGTTTCAAGACCTATAGCATCTTACTCGTCCTGGTTTTCCATATTTGTTATATGACGGCAGGGAACTTATATGGCATAAGACTATTAAACGATTATCAAAAGGAAAGACGTTATGTCGCTTTATGACCTCAAAACTGAAGCACTTGCATTACCGGAGACCTGGCACTCTCAAGTATTAGGCCGCATTGGAACTGCGAATCTCAAAGTTTTACGAATGGATGAACGCTCAGTGATTGAAGAGGTTCATGAGTATGACGAGGGGCTACTGGTCATTGATGGACGTCTGGAGCTGAGCGTGAAAGGTAAAAAAATCTCTGTAACGTCTGGACAGCTTTATGTAGCCAAAGCTGGCAATCCCCATACTGTAGAAACAGGCAGTTTTGGCACACTGGTTATCATTGATTTACCAGAAGCGGAAGTGGGCTCACTTTAAGCGCGGCTTGCGATGAGGTCACAGATTGTCAGGATTGTTCGACGTGCTAATCCAAACTTTAATCAAACTCAACGTTATCAACCCCATCACAACGGCAACAGTGGTTACTACAATATAAGATGTCATAAAATAATCTTTTCTGGTAAAGGTCTTCATTCGACTCATTTCTTTTGCATTAGTTCCTGCAAAGAGCAAAATTTTAATGAAAAGAAGTGTCGGGTTTTAGTCTGTGTTATGTAAATAAAAGCGAGGAGGGGTGTGATTATAGGTTTTAAAAAAACGCCTGCATTTAGCAGGCTTTAATAGTAAGACCTTTTTATTATTTTAATTCAAAAGATAAATCCTAAAGGTGCTCTCTGAAAATACTGGCGATTTTACTGAGATTTAGCCGGAAACGCATATCACAAATGGTTTTTTGCGGCATCAAGTATCTTCTGAGAGGTGAGTTCTCTATCAGAGGCAACGTAGACAAAGCTGCGATCTCCGGTTAAAGATGGGAAACCAGCAGACATAATCTGAAGGTATATTTCTTCTCCATCCGGATACTCCTGCCTTACGGACGTAACGCCTTGTTGTACCGTGACAACTTTACCAGGCTTCCCATTGAAAAAAACGATGACATTCTTCATAAACCACCCTGTGTTTTTTGAGAACATACGAAAACTAAAGCAAGCATTTTTTAGCTTTAACGTGTATTGTGGCAGTCCGTAAAATCAGGAGATGCCTATGTCTGGACGTAAAAATACACAATCCCATCGAAATCATTTAGTCAAATGTTCATGCCCAAATTGCTCTAAAGATTCAGAGCATAGTTTTAATCGCGTGCAAAAGGGCGCTCAACTTGTCTGCCCGTACTGCCACGCTTTGTTTAAATCTACTCAACGATTCTAAACCAAAGTAGCCGACAAAATGAGTTAGCTTTGAGTTTTAGACCATTCATGCAGCAGTTCTGTACTTCATCACATTGGTAGCGCACTCGTTAAGAAAATATGCTGGCTGTTGATTAGAATAACAGTCATATTATCCAGGGCCCGTTTACTTAAGACAGCTTTTTGGTAATCACGGGCCATTGATAATATTATCTATCCAGAAGAATGACATTGGCAGCAGCAGGGCCTTTATCGCCGCTCAGAATCGCAAATTCGACCTTCTGGCCTTCAAATAGTGTATTAAAGCTTTCTCCCTGCAGGGCAGAGAAATGAACAGAAACATCCTTACTGCCATCAAGTGGGGAGATAAAACCAAAGCCTTTATCTTCATTAAACCACTTAACCAGACCTTGAATTCTTGAAGACATAAATACTCCTTTTAAAGACTCTTTAAATGATAAGAAGTGACAAAACGTATGGACTCAAAAGGAGGGGATATCAGCGATAGCGCCTGGTTATGAGGACTGCCTGGTAAAATAGTGTATTCGGTATTGCATCGAACTAACTAAATCATTAAGGCACGGACTGAGTTGATAAGCAAACGTTATTTTAGCCATCCGGGCGGCTGTCTTGGCGCGCTTCCAGTCACGTTGAATCTGGTTCAATTCTCGATAAAAAGTCGTCGGCTTGATGTTCGCCTTTGCGAATCCGGGGCACGAAAAAGGGCTGCGCGCATTGACCTTGTGAATATATTTTGATTAGGCTATGTGTGTCCAGCACCACGCTTTTTCTTAAAATTTTTATCCCATTGGAAGGGTTTTACGTGTTCAAGCTTAATTCATCTCTACTGGCCATTCTCCTGCTGTCAGGTTGTAGTTCTGATCTGGTTCTCAGTCCACCTCAACGACCCGAATACAAGGCTATGCCAGAAATAACCCAGTCTGTGACGCCATCACAGCAGCGTGCAATCATGGCTGGCGAGAGGCCTGACTGGTCAGAAAGAACGCCAGTCAACGCTACAAAGCGCTATTAATAAAAACGTCTCCGCAGGGCTGCCATTCGGTGGCCTTTTTGTTTCCCCTCGATTATGTCGTTTCTTGCGCCGTGGGAGCAGAATAACTATTCGGGTCTGAACGAAAATTTTCGACGCCTGACATGGTAATTATTACGTTATCTACCATGCTTAAGACGATGACAATTCAATCACTTCAGCATCGTTGAAGCGGTTACTTTACTTTAACCGAGAACCCTAAATGCGCCATGCATCTATCCCCGTAGCTGCAGCCACGGCAATATTTTTGCTGGGCGTTTTTATCATCAATTTACAGGTTTGGTATTCTGCACGGGCTGACAGCCTTGCAGGGGCGCACTATGTTGTGCGGAACATGAATGTCATTCTTAAAGAGGCCCGTCATGCAACTCAGCTGGCGAAGCAACTTGCTGAGAATGAGTGTGATGCTGAAGGACAATATCGGCTCGGCACCGAGGCTGCATTACAGCCTCACCTCAGAACGATCATTATTCTGAAAAATGATGCGGTCTGGTGCTCTTCTTTACCAGGAAACCGCGTGTTGTTGGTCAACAGCGCGGTGCTACCAGAATCATCATTGCTGCTCGTCCCTGCGGGAAGTACCGTCAACGGCCTGCCTGTGCTCTTATACCAGACAAATCACGCCGGAAGTCGAATCATCGTAAGCATCAGCGATAGCCATATCCGGGGTGCACTGGATATGCCATTAAATGGCGTTGAATATTCACTTCGAGTAGGCAATACCCTTTTGGGTATGTCAGGTGATGTGGTGACGGCAGGCCATTCGAAGAAAGAGGTATTGACGGTAAAAGCCTCTAATTATCCTTACGAGATACAGTTTAACTCTCCAGTCCTTTTCAGCCTTAAGAGATTATTTAATCGAGCCGGCGGCGTGGTGTTATTCCTGCTGATAATATCGTCTCTTTCTGCTTATATACTTCAGCGATATCTGTCAAAAGATGTTTCACCAGAAGAATCACTGCGTACCGCCATTTACAGAAATGAAATTACGCCCTATTACCAACCCGTTGTTAGCGGCAGGGAGGGAACTTTGCGAGGTGTGGAAGTGCTGGCCAGATGGAAGCATCCGCAGTCAGGATTTATTTCTCCCGCATCCTTCATTCCTCTTGCTGAAAAATCGGGTTTAATTATTCCTCTGACTCAGAGCCTAATGAAACAGGTTGCTAAACAAATGAACTCTATTTCAACATTGCTGCCAGAAGGGTTTCATATAGGGATTAACTTCAGCGCTTCTCATATCGTTGCGTCCACCTTTATGGAAGAGTGTCTCCACTACAAACACAGTTTTATTCAACAGGATCTTAACCTTGTTATTGAGGTAACCGAGCGCGAACCGCTCCACATCGATGAACATCTCGTCAGGACGCTGAATGAGCTGCATAACAACGGATTTGCCATTGCGCTGGATGATTTTGGCACGGGATATTCCGGTCTATCGTACCTGCAAGAACTGCATATTGATTACATTAAAATCGACCAAAGTTTTGTTGCCAGGGTTAACGCCAATGAGGACTCAACCCTGATCCTGGATTCGGTACTGGAACTGGCAAAAAAACTTTCAATTAGTATTGTGGCGGAAGGGGTTGAGACACAAGATCAACTTGATTACCTCATCCGCAATAACATCCGTTTTTTACAGGGGTTCTTCTTCTACAAACCTCTACCTTACAAGGAACTGGTCAAAGTCCTCTTGTCGAAGCCTAAAGTTAAAGTGAGGGTGGAGTGAGGTTTATCCAGCACATGACTAAGATAGGGTATAATGCGTCTTCCAAAACCGCTCAACAATCCAGTGACGCATTCAATGACCCTCAATCGCTTTTGTTACTTACTCTTGATTTTCGCTGCGATCGGCAGCCTTTTATCGTCGAATCCTGTGGTCGTGTGGTTTCTGCTGATCAATGTGCTGACGATAGTCATATATGGTGCCGATAAAATGGCGGCGCGTAAGGGGATGCGCAGGGTTCCGGAAGCGACGTTGCTGGTATTTGGCGTGACCGGAGGCTGGCCTGGCGCCATTGCGGGGCAACAGCTCTTTCGCCATAAAACCCAAAAGCAGCCTTTCAAGACCTATTTTTTCATCAGCATTGTCGTCAGCATCGCCGTGATGGCGGCGGTTTACCATTTATCGGCTTATTCTCCCTTATATTAATCCCTCGGTTACTGCCAATAGTAGTAGGACTATTCTTAAGTTGTTGCTGTTTTTTGCGCAATCTGAATAATACGTGCAACAACACGGACGACAACATCCCATGAAAATAGAATCTATGATGCTGGCAGTGCTGGTGGTCTTTTCTGCGCCTTCCTGGTCCGCTTTTCAGGAGCGGGAATATAATACCTGGTATATGAAAAATGCGGTGCTCTACGATATGACGCAGACCTCGGCAGGTTATCCCGTCCTGGTGAGCGTATCCCAGCCTGGAAGGAAATCCGCTAATTTGCTCGTGTCATATATTACGGAAGGACGCTGTGGTGAGAATAATCTGCCGCTAAATGTGAATGGTAAAGTGCTGCCCGCAAAATATAATTGTGTCCAGATAGGGCAAAACAGAATTGAGCATTTTTCAGTGGTGGATGCGGAAAGCGTCAATGGCATGGTGATGCACCTGAAATCTGATTTCACTATTCTCCTGCAAAATGATATTAAAATTTGGGCGGCAAATATCAAAACGCCAAAATATGGACTGGCACCGAGATTCTAACTATGAAATGCCTGTATTACGACAGGCATTTTTTTGGGATGTAACGCAATCATTTCTAAGTTAATAGTTTTAATGCATTACTAATCAATATAAAGGGTAAGTGGCCCTGGTTTTTTACGTATTTAAATGGACTGTATGCTAAACGGTACAAAACCGCATAAATAATCCTTTCTGACGTTATGGATAAAGCGCATTACCAGACTTACGCTTGCTAGCGGCGTTTTAGTTGTTCAACACATCCTTACTGGTAAGGAGCAGAAAATGTCGCAACGTAATAGTCTGGATTTACTAAGCCGTAAAGAAGGAATGTGTCTGTTAGAGCAAAGCATGGGTTTTGTCTGGCAGGCAGCGCTTCGGGCGGTCGCGGTATTAGGCGTCGCAGATCGTCTGGTTGAAGGAAAAAAATCCGTCAAGCAGCTGGCGAAGGAGTTGAATGTTGACGTCGACTATCTTCATCGAATCATGCGATTATTGTCCTCTCGTGGAGTTTTCAACGAATTATCTGAAGCTGAATACAGTCTCAGCCATTCAGCACAATTCCTCTGTTCTGAGCATGAATTTTCCTTGCGCGCGGCGGTGCTCATGCTAACAGACCAAACATTCTGGCAGCCAGCGGCTAAAATGGATGAGATATTGCAAGGCAAACCTGTTTTTAACGAATTGTTTGGTAAGCCTTTTTACGACTACTGGCAGCATGACGATAGGGGGCCTGACAGCAACGTTTTTCATGCCGGTATGGCCTCTATGTCATCCGTAGAGAATGAAGTCATCGCAGATAGCTATTCATTCCCTCAAAACGCTGTCGTTGCCGATATCGCCGGTGGGCTGGGTAATTTATTGCTGACCGTTTTACGTCGAAATCCGACCTTAACGGGGATCCTTTTCGATCAAAAAGACGTGCTTGAGCGGAATAGACTGCACCTGTTAAAGGATAATCGTCGATGGGAGACCGTTGAGGGCAGCTTTTTTGAAGCCTGTCCTGTAGCGGACATTTACCTGCTTAAGTATATTTTGATGGATTGGCCTGATGAGAAGGCCATTCAGATCCTTCAATGCTGCAGAAAAGCTATGAAAGAAAACGCCCGACTATTAATTTTTGAGCCGCTTATTAAAAAAGAAAATAATGAGCTGGGACGATTCGAAATTGACCTTCTTCTGTTAACAAGCTTTGATGGGGGGCGGGCACGAACAGAGTCTGCGTATCAGGCCTTGTTTGAGCAGACCAATCTGAAGTTGAACAAAATAATAGACACCCATTCGTATCTGTCGATTTTAGAAGTCGTACCTGTCTGAACTGTTTAAATAATATTCACAGAGCATGTGCCCAGCATTCCGTTTTACCGTATTCCTGCTACGCTTGTTTGTTGTACCAGGAGCATGAATATGAAAAACAAAGATGAACAAACCGGATTAGTGGGGCTGGCCATTGGAGCCGCCGTTATTGGGCTGGTTTCAGCGCAAAAACCGATCCACCGCAATAGTATTGTCGATGAGCTGGTCAGGCTCGGGAGGCAAAAAGGCGATGGTGTAGAAGACGAGGTTTTCGTGAAAGCCGCCGAGCTGGTGAGAAAAGGGGTATAGCCCATGGCTGAAAGACGTAATGCGAAGTGCCATTGCGGCGCGGTGGCATTCACCGTTGAGCTTACCGATGGCCTGAACACCGCGCGGCGCTGCAGCTGTTCTTTTTGTCGAATGCGAGGCGCGGTCGTCGTCTCTGCGCCGCTGTCGGGGATTACGGTGACCAAAGGTGAGGATAAGCTCACCGAGTATCGCTTTAACACGGGAACGGCACGGCATTTCTTTTGCTCGGTGTGCGGAATTTACACGTTCCACCAGCGGCGTTCTAATCCTAATGAATACGGCGTGAACGTCGCCTGTTTTGAAAGCGTTTCTCCGTTTGATTTCCCGCAGATAACCGTGATGGACGGCGTCAACCATCCCACGGATGGGGAAAGTGGAGTATTTGGCTATCTCACTTTTCGCGAGAAAGGGAAAGAGCAGGCATGATTGCCGCCTGGCCACTCTTTAATCAGCCTGGCTATAGTGGAAAGTGGTTATCTGAAACAGGAGAAACTATGCTCTGTGTTGAAAAAGACGATCCGCGTGAGGCCCCTGAATCAGGTGATAAAAAGCCTCAGCCTGTGAAAAAATAACGCGAGGTATGCGTTTACCCGCCACCGGCACTGCTGGTGGCTTTTTGTTTCCAGGGAACGCGGTTAACCGCCATCCAGGTGGTTTAACACTGTGCCGAGATGCCCGACAATATCACCAAAATCAAAAATTAACGCCATCCACAGCACGGCTAAAAGGGTAAGTACGGCAAGGGATACACGACCAAACAACGCTGTAATCCTTAGTGACGAAAGGGCTATCACCTGAGTTTAACCAGCTTTCTTTCAACTTACCCTCAACCAATCCCTTTCTGAAACTGTCTTTTGTGACGGACTTCAAAAAATGGGTGAGCCCGCATCATAATGCGGGCTCGGATAATCAGAACTGGTAAACCAGACCTAACGCTACTACGTCATCGGTGCCGATGCCGTTGTTTTTGTAGAAGCTGTCATCTTCATCCAGCAGGTTGATTTTGTAATCAACGTAGGTGGACATGTTTTTGTTGAAGTAGTAGGTCGCGCCTACGTCAGCGTATTTAACCAGATCCCGATCGCCCTGACCGTTGCCCAGGTCCTTACCTTTAGACTGCAGGTAGGAAAGGGTTGGACGCAGGCCGAAGTCAAACTGGTACTGTGCGGTCACTTCGAAGTTCTGGGTTTTGTTCGCTACGGCGTCGGTGTTATCACCATACGGGGTCATATTGCGGGTTTCAGAATACATTGCCGCCAGGTAGATGTTATTGGCGTCATATTTCAGACCCGCAGTCCATGCATCCGCTTTGTCACCACCCGCTGTGGTATTCATCACCTGCTCGTTGGTACGGTCAGAAGAGGTGTAGGCGGCACCCGCAGTAATCCCCATGCCGAAGTCATAGGTAGTAGAGATACCGAAGCCATCACCATTCTCGTGACGCGTGTCGCGACCGTTGTTGGTGCCTTCCTGATTGTTGCTGGCATCTTCATTTTTGCCCTGATACTGCAGTGCAAAGTTCAGACCCTGCACCAGACCATAGAAGTCGGTGTTACGGTAGGTTGCCACGCCGTTTGCGCGGCCCGTCATGAAGTTGTCAGCTTTGGTATAAGAGTCGCCACCGAACTCAGGCAGCATATCGGTCCAGCCTTCCACGTCGTACAGCACGCCATAGTTACGACCGTAATCGAAGGAACCGTAGTCGCCCACCTTCACACCGGCGAAGGCCAGACGCGTCCAGGACTGGTTATCAGACCCTTCGGTGTTGTTGGCCTGAATGTTGTATTCCCACTGCGCGTAGCCGGTCATCATGTTGTTGATCTGGGTTTCGCCTTTGAAGCCCAGACGCATATAGGTTTGATCTCCGTCAGCGCCTTTATCGTCGGAGAAATAGTGCAGACCATCTACTTTTCCGTACAGATCTAATTTGTTACCGTCTTTATTATAAATTTCTGCTGCATGTGCAGAGCCAGCCATTAACAGAGCCGGAATCATCAGAGCCAGTACTTTTCTTTGCATTGTGATATTCCTTTGCAGTTGTTTTTATTTAATTACCTGTTGAACTTTCAGAATGAGAAAGTTGTCTCATGCTAAATCACTCCTGTGTAAGAGTAATAAAGTATAATTGTTACGAACTAAGTAAAATCTAAACCGAATAAATCGGCGGAAATGATCATTGATTTGATGAATGATTTAAAGGTAAGTATATTAAATTGAAATTATTAATCAGGCGTTAATTAAGGTAATCTTCTTGGTGTTATATGCCTTTAAGATGATTCATCCATAATTAACGTGAATGCTATTAAGGAAACTTAATAGATATTCATTGATTATCTGGATTCGCCCGGTGTGAATACGCCGGGCTTTTTTTATGGCAAAAAAATGCCCGGACAGGCCGGGCAGAGGAACTAGTCGCTGGTCGGTTTTTCGGCTTTACCCGCCATTTGCGCCAGGAAGTCATAGCGTTTTTGCAGGTCAGCAGCGGCGTCTTTCCAGAGCTGTTCGGCCACTTCCGGCTGCTGCGCGTTAAGGCGACGGAAGCGCTGTTCCTGCATTAACGTCTCGGCCAGAGCATCTGAAGGCGGACGCGAATCCAGCGCCAGCGGTAATTTACCCTCGTCAGCACGACGCGGGTCGAACCGGTACAGCGGCCAGAAGCCGGTCGCGGTGAGCTGACGCATCTGGTCGTGGCTGAGCGCCAGGTCGTAGCCATGCTCTTCGCAAGGGCTGTAGGCAATGATCAGCGACGGGCCTGGATACGCCTCCGCTTCCTGAATGGCTTTTACCGTCTGGTTAAGCTGGGCTCCCAGCGAGATTTGCGCGACGTATACGTGACCGTACATCATCATGCTCACACCGAGATCTTTGCGCGCCTTGCGTTTACCGTGTTCACCGAATTTCGTCACGGCGCCTAACGGCGTGGCTTTCGATGCCTGCCCACCGGTATTGGAATAACACTGCGTATCCAGAACCAGGATGTTGACGTTTTCGGTCAGGCTCAACACGTGATCCAGTCCGCCAAAGCCGATGTCGTAGGCCCAGCCGTCGCCGCCAATCAGCCAGATAGATTTTTCGACCAGGGCGTCAGCGTCGGTCAGCAGCTGTTCAGCTCCCGCCACACCCTGAAGCACGCGACGCAGCTCGGCAACCTGCTCACGACGTTCTTCTGGCGTCGCGTCCGCATGAAGCGCGTCATTGAGCTCAGCAGGGATCTGCCCGGCAAACTGCTCCAGCAGGCGCATCACGCGCGCGCGGTGCTGATCGACGGTCAGGCGGAAGCCCAGTCCGAATTCGGCGTTATCCTCGAATAACGAGTTTGCCCACGCCGGACCGCGACCATTCGCGTCGGTGGTGTACGGAGTGGAAGGCAGATTACCGCCATAAATTGAGGAACAGCCGGTTGCGTTGGCAATCAGCATCCGGTCACCGTACAGCTGGGTAAGCAGCTTGATATACGGCGTCTCACCGCAGCCGGAGCAGGCCCCGGAGTACTCAAACAGCGGCGTAATCAGCTGTGACGTACGAATATCAATACGTTCCAGTTTGCTACGATCGATTTCCGGCAGATTCAGGAAGAAGTCATAATTGACCTTCTCCTCTTCAACGTGCTCCAGACGCGACATCATATTGATGGCTTTGATCTCCGGATCCTGCCTGTCTTTCGCCGGACAGACCTCGACGCACAGGTTACAGCCGGTGCAATCTTCCGGCGCGACCTGCAGAACGTATTTCTGTCCGCGCATATCACGAGATTTCACATCCAGGGAATGCAGGCTGGCCGGCGCGGCTTCCATCTCTTCCGGTGACACCACTTTGGCGCGAATAGCAGAGTGCGGGCAGGCCGCAACGCAGTGGTTGCACTGGGTACACAGCTCTTCTTTCCAGATGGGGATCGCTTCGGCAATGTTACGTTTTTCCCAGCGCGTGGTGCCCATCGGCCAGGTGCCATCCGGCGGGAGCGCAGAGACGGGCAGGGCATCGCCCAGACCGGCCAGCATCGCCGCCGTCACGGTCTTAACGAAATCAGGCGCCTCATCGGACACCACCGGAGGGCGATTCGGACTTGCGGCATTCACCGGCTGCAGATGCACCTCGAACAGCGATTCGCGCGCCAGCGCCAGCGCCTGCCAGTTTCGCTCGACCAGTTCCTGGCCCTTGCTGCTGTAGCTTTTGGCAATCGCACCCTGCAGTTCCACCAGCGCGCTGTCGCCCGGCAGGATATTGGTCAGGTGGAAGAAGGCCATTTGCATTACGGTATTAATACGCGCAGCAAGGCCACATTCTCGGGCAATTTTTGCGGCGTTGACCACATAGAAACGGGCTTTTTTCTGGTTCAGCACCGCCTGAACTTCCTGCGGCAGCCGCGCCCAGACTTCGTCCGCGCTGTAAGGCGTATTGAGGAGGAAAATACCGCCGGGCTTCAGGCGCTCGGCCATCTGGTATTTATCGATAAACTGCAGCTGGTGGCAGCCGACAAAGTCCGCCTGAGAAATAAGATACGCGGAGCGGATGGGCTGTTCGCTCACGCGCAGGTGGGAAACGGTCAGGCCGCCTGCTTTTTTGGAGTCGTAAACGAAGTACCCCTGGGCGTACCACGGCGTTGAGTTGCCGATGATTTTGATGTTGTTTTTGGTCGCGGAGACGCTGCCATCGCTGCCCAGACCATAGAACAGCGCCTCAAGTTTGGCGGTCGAGGGCAGGGTATTTTCCGGCAACGACAGGGACAGGTTTGTCACATCATCATAAATGCCGACGGTAAAGCGCGGCTTGGGCTTCGCTTCGCTTAACTCGTTGAATACCGCCAGCACGCAGTCCGGCCCAAACTCCTTGGAGGACAAACCATAGCGACCCCCGATTACGCGCGGCAGCGTTTCACGTTCGCCCTGATTAAAGGCTTCTGCCAGGGCGGTCATCACATCCAGATAGAGGGGTTCCGCCTGTGCGCCAGGCTCTTTGGTACGGTCGAGCACCGCCACAGCGCGGGCGCTTTCAGGCAGAGCCGAAAGCAAATGTTTAGCCGAGAACGGACGATAGAGACGCACTTTAAGCACGCCAACTTTTTCGCCGCGCGTCAGCAGCTCGTCAACCACCTCTTCACAGGTCCCAATGGCTGACCCCATCAGCACAATGACCCGTTCCGCCTGCGGATGGCCGTAGTACTCAAACGGTTTGTACTCACGGCCGGTCGCGGCGGCAAAGTCATTCATTGCCTGCTCAACATGGTCGTAAACCGCGTTGTACCAGGGGTTCGTGGCCTCGCGGGACTGGAAATAGGTATCCGGGTTCGCCGATGTCCCGCGAATAACCGGGTGTTCAGGATTCAGAGCCCGGGCGCGATGCGCGTCGATTTCCGCCTGCGGCAGCAGATTCAGGATAGTATCGTCGGCCAGCGGGACGATTTTGTTGATTTCGTGAGAGGTGCGGAAACCATCAAAGAAGTGAATAAACGGCACGCGGCTTTTGAGCGTGGCGATATGCGAAATTAAGGCAAAGTCCTGCGCTTCCTGAACGCTGCTGGCGCATAGCATCGCGCAGCCGGTCTGGCGCACGGCCATCACGTCAGAGTGATCGCCAAAGATAGAGAGCGCGTGGGTGGCAACGGTACGCGCGGCAACGTGCAGAACGAAGGGCGTCAACTGACCGGCGAGTTTGTACAGCGTTGGGATCATTAACAACAATCCCTGAGAAGAGGTAAACGACGTGGAAAGCGCGCCGGTCTGAAGCGCACCGTGTACCGTGGCAATCGCCCCGGCTTCAGACTGCATTTCAACCACTCTTGGGACATCGCCCCAGACGTTTTTTAACCCGTTACCCGCCCATGCATCTGCCTGCTCGGCCATGGTAGAACTTGGCGTAATCGGGTAGATGGCGATAACTTCACTGGTGCGAAACGCGACTGAGGCAACTGCACCATTACCGTCAATAGTTTGCATAGGACAACACCCTTACATTGCGCAAAAAATAGGGGTCTGTATTACGGCAACAAACCCTGAATATTATCTGTGTATTCTAGCAAATGCAGGATTTAACGATTTTCGCTTTTGTGTCCTTGGTATTCTCTCCATCAATGAGTAGATCAAACTTTTGGCGAAAAAATTGCGAGAAATTGTTTCTGGAGCGCATAAATACGCACTTCCGCTCTCGACGACACGGGATGTGATGCCTATTATGCATAGGTTTCGCATTATTCATGGGGGAGAGAGCATGCGCTCAGCATTTTTGGTAGGGTGTGCCGCATTATTGTTGTCGGCATGTAGCAGTGAGCCAGTCCAGCAGGCAACGGCAGCCCACGTGGCGCCGGGAATGAAGGCGGCGATGTCCAGTTCTGGCCAGGCCAACTGCGCAATGATTGGCGGTTCGCTGTCTGTCGCCCGCCAGCTTGATGGTTCTGCTATTGGGATGTGCGCTTTGCCAAACGGCAAACGCTGTAGTGAACAGTCGCTTGCCGTTGGAAGCTGCGGTAACTACTGATTATTCTGCACGCTTAAACATCAGCGTTTTATCGGCTGTCGCCAGGGTTAACTGGTCCTCAGTCAGGTCGACCTGCGCCCCTTTGCGCAGCATGTCGCCGATGGCCTGATCCAGCTCATTCAGCTGCGGTTCAGTACAGAGCTTGCGCGTCATGGCCAGCGTTTTAACCTTAAGCTCGCCTTCGGACAATTTCCCCTGTCCGTTGAAGCGGTTACACATCTGGCCAGAAACGCTGATGTTATTAACCAGGCTGATATCTGGCAGCGCGCTAAAACCAATCTCAGGTTGCGTTGTCGAGGTCTTTACGGCCTTACCGTTTACATTTTCCAGCACAAAGCGGTGGTTTTTAAGTTGCTCCGGCTGTACGGAGGCTTTACCCGGATTAACGCACCCGGTAAGGACAAGACTAATAACACTTAACGCAATGAGCTTTTTCATTTTTCTTCTCAAACTATAAATACTGTGAATCTTTCCAGTGTAACGATACTCTGCCGTGCGTTAATGGGGTTTATCTGAAAGTGCGGGGGTAAGTACCGGGCAACGCAGCGGTTGCCCGGAATGGCGTTAATGCGATTTAAACCCAGCCGCCGTCATCAGCATACGGAAGAGCATACTGACAGCAGCCAGCGCCAGTACGCTGCCTCCCCAGATAACGGCCAGCCACAGTAATCTTTTCCAGACCGGTTGTTGCATCAGTGATAACCCTCCCCATGCTGAACTTTGCCGCGAAATACGTAGTAGCTCCAGAAGGTGTAGACCAGAATAACGGGAATGATCAACAGCGCGCCCACCAGCATAAAGCCCTGGCTTTGAGTCGGTGCGGCGGCCTGCCACAGGGTGATCGACGGCGGAATGATATGCGGCCAGATGCTGATCCCAAGCCCGCTAAAGCCGAGGAATATCAGCCCCAGCGTCAGGATAAACGGACGGCTATGGCTGTCGGGATTATTCAGGCAGCGCCACTGGTACAGGCTAAAAATCACCACCAGGGCGGGGACCGGCAGCAGATAAAACAGATTCGGCAGCGTAAACCAGCGCGCAGCGATGGCCGGTTGCGCCAGCGGCGTCCAGAGGCTGATCGCCGCGATAAACGCCAGCAGCACGATTAACAGCGTTTTCGAAACCTCACGCATCCGCTGCTGCAGCGCGTTTTCGCTTTTCATCACCAGCCAGGTAGAGCCTAACAGCGCGTAAGCCACCACCAGCCCCGCGCCGCAAAACAGGTTAAACGCGGTAAACCAGTCAAAGGGGCCGCCGGTATAGGCCCGACCGGTGACGGTAAAGCCGTTAATGACGGCGCCTACCGTCACGCCCTGGGTAAACGTTGCCAGAATTGAACCGCCTATAAACGCCTTATCCCAGAAGGGGCGGTGGGCCGGTGTGGCTTTAAAGCGAAACTCAAATGCCACCCCGCGGAAAATAAGTCCGATCAGCATTAACGTCAGCGGAATGGTGAGAGCATCAACGATCACCGCATACGCCAGCGGGAATGCGCCGAACAGCGCGGCACCGCCAAGCACCAGCCAGGTTTCATTTCCGTCCCAGACCGGCGCGACGCTGTTGACCATCACGTCGCGATCGTCGGCGTTTTGCGTTGCCGGGAACAGAATACCGATCCCCAGATCAAAACCGTCCATCACGATATACATCAGCGTGGCAAAGACGATAATGACAAACCAGATAATGGAAAGATCGATACCCATTATGGCTGCTCCTTATGTTCAGTTGTGACGGCAGAAAGCGGGCGCGCCGGACGTCCGTCGGACTCGGTGGCGAATGATTCATGCGGCTGCGGGCCTTTTCGAATGAGGCGCACCATATAGCTGTAACCCACGCCGAATACCGAGGTATAGACGACGAAGAAGGCCAGCAGGCTAACGCTCATGTGCAGGTCACCGTGGGCAGACACCGCATCCTTCGTTCGCTGGAGTCCGTAGACCACCCACGGCTGGCGGCCCACTTCGGTAGTGATCCACCCGGCCAGGATGGCAATCAGCCCGGTTGGCCCCATCAGCAGCGCAAACCACAGGAAAGGGCGCGACGAATACACGCGTTTTTTGTAGCGCAGCCAGAGTGCCGTCACCCCGAGCAGCAGCATCAGCATGCCCAGGCCCGCCATAATGCGGAATGACCAGAAGACGATGGTGGAATTCGGACGGTCTTCCTTCGGAAACTCTTTGAGGGCCGGAACCTGTTTATCCAGGCTGTGCGTCAGGATAAGGCTCCCCAGCGCCGGGATCTCCAGCCCAAAGCGGGTGCGCTCCTGTTCCATATCCGGCCAGCCAAACAGCAGCAGCGGGGTAGGCTCACCCGGCGGATTTTCCCAGTGGCCTTCAATGGCGGCAATCTTGGCGGGCTGGTGCTTTAAGGTGTTTAACCCGTGCATATCGCCAACCATGGCCTGGATGGGGGCGACAATCAGCGTCATCCACAGCGCCATCGAAAACATCGCGCGGATAGCAGGGGTATTATTCCCGCGCAGCAGATGCCATGCCGCCGATGCGCCCACAAACAGGGCGCTGCTCAGGAATGCGGCTATCGACATATGCAGCAGGCGGTAAGGGAAGGAGGGGTTAAACACCACGGCGAACCAGTCCACCGGTACCACCTGACCGTTGACGATCTCGTAGCCCTGCGGGGTTTGCATCCAGCTGTTCGACGAGAGGATCCAGAAGGTGGAGATAATGGTGCCCAGCGCCACCATGCAGGTGGCGAAGAAGTGCAGACCCGGCCCGACCTTGTTCCAGCCAAACAGCATCACGCCGAGGAACCCGGCTTCGAGGAAGAAGGCGGTGAGCACTTCATAGGTCAGCAGCGGGCCGGTAATGCTGCCCGCAAACTGTGAAAATCCGCTCCAGTTGGTGCCAAACTGGTAGGCCATCACCAGCCCGGAGACCACGCCCATGCCAAAGTTGACGGCAAAAATCTTCGACCAGAAATGGTACAGCGAGCGCCAGACCGGATTTTTTGTTTTCAGCCACAGCCCTTCGAGTACGGCAAGATAGCTTGCCAGGCCGATGGTGATGGCCGGGAAAATAATGTGAAAGGATACGGTAAAGGCAAACTGTATCCGTGCAAGGTGAAAAGCATCCAAACCAAACATGCAAAACTCCGCGATGTAATTATGTCGATGCCATTCTAAGCCGCGCCAGCTCTGGGTTGCAGAAACAGACCTGTGTTATTTATCTATAACAGTTCTCTTGCCTGCCTGTGTGGTTGCTCGTGTTGGGCGGTAATATTTCCGCCCAGGAGAGGTTCATTTTCGTAATGCCCAGAGGTAAATCAACATGGCATTGAGCAAAAATGAAAAGATGAAAAGCAATAGTGTATAGCTTTCACTCCATTCAAGTTCAGTTACAAAGCCAAAATGTCTGGTGAAGAGACGATAAAGTAATACATCGGGCATGAAGAAACATACAAGGGAGTAAATAACAAACAGCATCAATGTTTCAATAACCCAGGTCAGGACATGCTTTTTTGCATTCATCAATATACCTGTATTGTTCCAAGTGCATCTAAGCCAGCAGCAACTTTAAACGTGCCGGATGCTAGCAGACCATGCATCAGTATTCTGTAATGGGAGTGATTTGGTAACGTAATACATCCATTACTAATTCCGGACTGTCCCGCAGGGTGTAACCGAAAAGAACCGCGTTCAACATTATTGATAAAAGTTCTGTCGTCAATGTGAGTATCATGGCGGTAAAGAGCAAACCAAAAGTCACGGTTTGAACCGCTTTCTAACCCTTTGATTGCGTCATGCCAATGAGTACCAAACCCGCCTCGTGGACGTGTTACGATATAATAAAGCCCTGGGGGTAAGGGGCCCACCTCAGGAGTCGCAACGGCATCAGGATTATTTCTGTTATTCCCCGAGTTTCCTGAATACGCGGGGAAAAAGCCTAAGCCAGGGCAGTTCAAAGTGGAAAGCTGATAGCCATTCAAATGAAAAGTACACCGAATCATCTGTCTTTCCACTCGTCAGAAAAAATAATATTACCGTCGCAGTGCTTCCAGGTTATTTTTTCGTAACGCAGTGCGACACTTTCCAGATGGTTATGTTTCTCTGTTGCCGGGTTTTTAACGTCGTGCATGAGTGGACATATAGATACCACCTTGACATTCTCTAGCTGCATATTGAAGTATTCAACCTCCTGCCCGGAATCGCTGATTTTATACCACTTAAATTCCGCACTTTTCAGCGTCTGACCTTTTGCAACGGCTTTGTAGAGATAGGGGCTGGAACTGTCGAATTCCTTCTCAAAAACGAGGGCTGAATGAATACGGGTACCAGTAATTTTCCCCGTCATGTTATCTGTTGGCAGATGCAGTCCATGACCGAATCCCAACACCTCAATACTTCCTTCCCGATCTTGTACATCAACAGCGCCTTTGATATCTGCGCCGCCATCATCTTTCAGCCAAAGGTATGCTGGAATGGCCATCTCAAACTCCTTTTTTCATTAACAATTCGTGTTTAACGAATGTTAATACTCCCTGTGAGTTCAGGTTATTAGGCAAAAAGTGTCATGCAAAATATTTATATTTCATTGATTTATAAGTATTTTATTTGTAATTGACCTAACCTATAGTTAGTGCCAGCCTTAGTGTTTCTGAATAAAAACTGTATTTTTATGATTTTTACGCATAAAACCGCTTGTCTTGTCGTCTGCGTCGTGCGTTAATGGTCTTCTGGTTTTGAGTCCAAATAAATATCTGACGTAGTTTTATAAAGCAGTTCTCATCACGTTGTGCCTCTCCGCAGCCTCTCTTGGGTCTTTATCTACTTTCCGATTCGTTTTGTTTAAAACCATTATTGCCCAATCGGCCCATTAGTAATTTACGTTTTACGTTTCAGGAGAATCCTATGACTTCTTATATTCATTTTCGCTGCCCATGCTGTCATGGCTCGCAGTACCGTACCTCAGTCTTTGACATGTCTGAGAAAAACCCACTCGGCGCGAAATGCATCTTTTGCAAATCGTCGATGATTACGCTCGATCACCTGGCCGCTGCGCGTCAGGCGCAAAGCCACGTTACCGAGTACCGTAAGTAATTCATTTCGCGAACTATAACAGTTAGCTAAATCTTCTCTTTTTCTCCTGCTGATATACACTGTCGGTCATAAGGAGAATCTGATGAAAAAATACCAGCGTCTGGCGCAACAAATTATCTCGCAGATTGAGCTTGGCGTATGGCTGCCGGGCGATAAGCTGCCTTCGCTGCGAGAGCAGGTGGCGAGCAGCGGCATGAGTTTTATGACCGTTGGCCACGCGTATCAGATGCTGGAAAGTCAGGGGCGCATTGTCGCCAGACCGCAGTCGGGCTATTACGTTGCCTCGCGCCCGACTGCACAACAGCCTGCTCCACCTGCCCAGGTGATGCGTGACGAAGTGGTGGATATTAACACCTACATCTTCGACGTCTTACAGGCCAGCCGCGACCCGTCCGTAGTTCCTTTTGCCTCCGCGTTTCCCGATCCCCGACTTTTCCCGCTGCAGCAGCTCAACCGCTCGCTGGCGAACGTCAGCAAAACCGCGACGGCGATGAGCGTGATTGAGAACCTGCCGCCGGGTAACGTCGATCTTCGCCACGCCATTGCTCGTCGCTACGCGCAGCAGGGAATGAACATCTCCCCGGAAGAGATCGTGATCACCGCAGGCGCGCTTGAAGCGCTCAATCTCAGCCTGCAGGCGGTGACCGAGCCGGGCGACTGGGTGATAGTCGAAAACCCGTGTTTCTACGGCGCGCTGCAGGCGCTGGAACGCCTGAAGCTTAAAGCGTTGTCGATTGCGACGGATGTCCGCGAGGGGATTGACCTGAATGCCCTTGAACAGGCGCTGAATGAGTACCCGGTTAAAGCCTGCTGGGTCATGACCAACAGTCAGAACCCGCTTGGCTTCACGCTGAGCGCGGAGAAAAAAGCGCAGCTTGTGGCGCTGTTAACGCAGCACAATGTCCCCCTAATTGAAGACGATGTCTACAGCGAGCTCTATTTTGGCCGCGAAAAGCCGCTCCCGGCGAAAGCATGGGATCGTCAGGACATGACGCTGCACTGCTCGTCCTTTTCAAAATGTCTGGTGGCCGGTTTTCGCATCGGCTGGGTCGCGGCAGGAAAACACGCGCGACGCATCCAGCAGCTGCAGCTGATGAGCACGCTCTCAACCAGCTCTCCCGTGCAGCTGGCGCTGGTGGATTACCTGGCGACTAAACGCTACGACGCCCATCTGCGTCGACTGCGGCGTACGCTCGCCGAGCGAAAGCAGCAGGCCTGGCAGTCTCTTCTGCGCCATATGCCTGCCGGCGTCAAAATCCACCATAACGACAGCGGCTACTTTTTATGGCTGGAGCTTCCGGCGCAGCTGGATGCGGGGCTGCTGAGCGAAAAAGCCTTAACGCACCACATCAGCATTGCCCCCGGAAAGATGTTTTCCACCTCTGACGCATGGACACCGTTCTTTCGTTTTAATACCTCCTGGGCCTGGGGAGAGCGAGAAGAGCAGGCGGTCATTCAGTTAGGAAAATTAATTAGCGCGATGCTGGAATAAACTTTTCTGCGTTATTTAAATAATCAATTCTTATCCTGATGACGGCACGGCGAATATTTCGCGGTGCCCAGTCATAGGAAATCTGCATAGCGTCTCTCGCGGCTAACTCCTTGTCTATAATCCAGTTAACAGGGAATGCGCCCTCGGTCACACCTTGATGAAATTTCCTGAAGCCGTACGGTGCGGCGCATTTGCGCGGTCTACGTTTAATAAGGGAGATATTTTTACGGCACGGCTGCCGCTAAATTTCATTGCGACAGGAGTAACTCTTATGAGCAAACATTTTGCCCGCAGCAGCCTGTGCGCGCTCGGCATGACTATCATGACAGCGCAAGCCGCAGAACCACCAAAGGCCATCGGCGACGGGGAAGGTCGGCTGGATATTATCGCCTGGCCGGGATACATCGAACGCGGACAGACGGATAAAAATTATGACTGGGTCACCCAGTTTGAAAAAGAGACCGGGTGTGCGGTCAACGTCAAAACGGCGGCCACGTCGGATGAAATGGTCAGCCTGATGGCGAAAGGGGGATATGACCTGGTTACCGCCTCGGGTGATGCCTCCCTGCGCCTGATCATGGGGAAACGCGTTCAGCCCATTAACCCCGACCTCATCCCCAACTGGAAAACCCTCGACGCGCGGATTGTGAAAGGGGAATGGTTTAACGTCGGCGGTAAAGTCTACGGCACGCCGTATCAGTGGGGGCCAAACCTGCTGATGTACAACACCAAAACCTTCCCGACGCCACCGGACAGCTGGAGCGTGGTCTTTACCAAACAGGATCTGCCTGACGGTAAAACCAACCTGGGACGCGTGCAGGCGTACGACGGCCCGATTTATATCGCCGATGCCGCGCTGTTCGTTAAAGCCACGCAGCCGCAGCTGGGGATCAAAGACCCTTACCAGCTCACCGAAAAACAGTATGCCGCCGTGCTCAAGGTGCTTCGCGACCAGCATGCGCTGATCCACCGTTACTGGCATGACACCACCGTCCAGATGAGCGACTTTAAAAATGAAGGCGTCGTGGCCTCCAGCGCCTGGCCGTATCAGGCGAATGCGCTGAAGGCTGAGAACCAGCCCATTGCTACCGTCTTCCCGAAGGAGGGGGTGACCGGCTGGGCGGACACCACCATGCTGCACGCGCAGGCAAAACACCCGATGTGCGCCTACAAATGGATGAACTGGTCGCTGACGCCTAAAGTGCAGGGCGATCTGGCGGCATGGTTTGGCTCCCTGCCCGTGGTTGCAGAAGGGTGTAAGGCCAGCACGCTGCTGGGTGATAAAGGCTGCGAAACAAACGGTTATAACGAGTTCGACAAAATCTTGTTCTGGAAAACCCCCATCGCAGAAGGCGGCAAATTTGTCCCTTACAGCCGCTGGACGCAGGATTACATCGCCATCATGGGCGGTCGTTAATTGCCCGGGAGCAGAACATGACGTACGCGGTAGAGTTTAACAATGTTTCCCGTCTGTACGGCGACGTACGGGCGGTGGATGGGGTCACCATTGCTATTCGTGACGGAGAGTTTTTCTCCATGCTGGGGCCTTCGGGCTCCGGCAAAACCACCTGCCTGCGTCTGATTGCCGGCTTTGAGCAGCTGTCAGGCGGCACGATTTCTATCTTCGGCAAAGAGGCGAGCGCGCTGCCGCCGTGGGAGCGGGATGTGAACACCGTCTTTCAGGACTACGCGCTGTTCCCGCATATGTCGATCCTCGACAATGTCGCCTACGGGCTGATGGTCAAAGGCATCGACAAGAAAAAACGCCATACGCAGGCCCGTGATGCCCTGGAAAAAGTGGGCCTGAGCTTTGCGGTTGCCCGCAAACCTTCGCAACTTTCTGGCGGCCAGCGGCAGCGTGTCGCCATCGCCCGCGCGCTGGTCAATGAGCCGCGCGTCCTGCTGCTGGACGAACCCCTGGGTGCGCTCGATCTCAAACTGCGTGAACAGATGCAGTTCGAGCTGAAGAAGCTTCAGCAGGAACTCGGTATCACCTTTATTTTTGTCACCCACGATCAGGGCGAGGCCCTTTCCATGTCAGACCGGGTGGCGGTGTTCAATAACGGGCGCATCGAGCAGGTGGACACCCCGCGCGATCTCTACATGCGTCCGCGCACGCCGTTTGTCGCCGGTTTTGTCGGCACCTCTAACGTCTTCGATGCGGGCCTTGCGCAGAAAATATGCGGCATGGAAGGCAGCTATTCCCTGCGTCCGGAACATATTCGCCTTGATGAGGGCGGAGACGTTCAGGTACAGGGCATCGTGCAGGCCGTTCAGTATCAGGGGGCGGCCACGCGGCTGGAGCTGAAACTCGCCGATGGTGCCAAGCTGCTGGTGAGCCAGGCTAATCTCAGTGAAACCTCGCCGCTGAGCGGCATTGCGCCGGGGCAGGCCGTCACGGCGTCGTGGTCACGCGAGGCGATGATTCGCCTGCTCGAGGAGAGGTGAAATGGATATGAGCGTTGCGCATCCTCCCGCCTCGCGCGGCCGCTTAAGCCGCATGACGGCGCTGTTCTGGCGTAAACCGTCGCTCGGCCTGTTCCTGCTTCTGCTCGCGCCGCTGATGTGGTTTGGCATCGTCTATTTAGGATCGCTTCTGACCCTGCTGTGGCAAGGGTTCTACACCTTTGACGATTTCACCATGGCCGTCACGCCGGATCTGACCCTGGCGAACATTCAGGCGCTTTTCAACCCGGCCAACTACGACATCATCCTGCGCACGCTAACGATGGCGATTGCGGTGACGATTGCCAGCGCCATCCTGGCATTCCCGATGGCGTGGTACATGGCGCGATACACCCACGGCAAGTGGAAAGCGTTTTTCTATATCGCTGTAATGCTGCCAATGTGGGCGAGCTACATCGTCAAAGCCTACGCCTGGACGCTGCTGCTGGCGAAGGACGGGGTGGCGCAGTGGTTTCTCAACCATATGGGGCTGGAGCCGATCCTGACCTCACTCCTTACGCTCCCGGCGATTGGCGGCAACACCTTGTCCACCTCCGGGCTGGGACGGTTTCTGGTCTTCGTCTACATCTGGCTGCCGTTTATGATCCTGCCGGTCCAGGCGGCGCTGGAACGCCTGCCTGCCTCGCTACTGCAGGCCTCAGCCGACCTTGGCGCGCGTCCTCGCCAGACCTTCCGCTATGTCGTTCTGCCGCTGGCGATCCCGGGTATTGCGGCAGGCTCAATATTCACCTTTTCCCTGACGCTGGGGGATTTCATCGTTCCACAGCTGGTGGGGCCGCCGGGCTATTTCATCGGCAATATGGTTTATTCTCAGCAGGGGGCTATCGGCAATATGCCGATGGCCGCCGCGTTCACGCTGGTACCCATCGTGCTGATTTCACTCTATCTGGCGTTCGTGAAACGTCTGGGAGCATTCGATGCACTCTGAACGCGCACCGCTGTTCCTGAAAGTGGCAGCCTGGGGAGGCGTCATCTTCCTGCACTTCCCGCTGCTGATTATCGCGACCTATGCCTTTAACACCGAAGACGCGGCCTTCAGCTTTCCGCCGCAGGGGCTGACGCTGAAGTGGTTTAGCGTGGCCGCGGGGCGCGGCGATATTATTGAATCCGTGACGTTGTCACTTCAGATTGCGTCGCTATCCACCGCAATTGCCCTTGTGCTTGGCACGCTTGCTGCAGCGGCGCTGTGGCGAAGCGAGTTTTTTGGCAAGAATGCGATCTCACTGCTGCTGCTGTTGCCAATTGCGTTGCCGGGGATCATCACCGGCCTGGCGCTGCTGACCGCATTCAAAACGATCGACCTTGAGCCGGGGTTTTTCACCATCGTGGTCGGACACGCCACCTTTTGCGTGGTGGTGGTGTTTAACAACGTAATTGCCCGGTTCAGACGCACCTCCTGGAGCCTGGTGGAAGCGTCGATGGATCTCGGGGCCGACGGATGGCAAACCTTCCGCTATGTGGTGCTGCCCAATCTGGGTTCCGCGCTGCTGGCCGGAGGAATGCTGGCGTTTGCCCTGTCGTTTGACGAGATAATCGTCACAACGTTTACGGCGGGACACGAACGCACGTTACCGCTGTGGTTGCTCAATCAGCTCGGTCGTCCGCGCGACGTGCCGGTCACTAACGTCGTTGCGCTGCTGGTGATGCTGGTGACAACTATCCCCATTCTGGGAGCCTGGTGGCTAACCCGCGACGGTGAGAACATCGCCGGCAGCGGGAAATAACAGTGAATTCAACAGGAAAATGCTATGCAAACACAACTGCTGATAGAGGGAAAACTGGTAACCGGAGAGGGAGAAAAACAGCCGGTCTATAACCCGGCCACTGGAGAGCTCCTGCTGGAAATTGCTGAGGCGTCAGCGGCTCAGGTCGACGCGGCGGTTCAGGCGGCCGACCATGCTTTTGTGGAGTGGGGACAAACCACACCGAAAACCCGTGCCGAGTGCCTGCTGAAGCTGGCGGATGCGATTGAAGCGCATGGGGAGGACTTTGCCCGGCTCGAATCCCTCAACTGCGGCAAGCCGCTGCACTGTGCTCTGGGCGATGAAATTCCGGCGGTGGTCGACGTTTTCCGTTTCTTTGCCGGGGCCGCCCGCTGTCTGAACGGGCTGGCCGCCGGGGAGTACCTTGACGGCCACACGTCTATGATCCGCCGCGATCCGGTGGGCGTGGTTGCCTCTATTGCCCCCTGGAACTACCCGCTGATGATGGCAGCCTGGAAACTGGCGCCCGCCCTGGCGGCAGGTAACTGCGTAGTGATTAAGCCCTCCGAGATCACGCCGCTGACCGCGCTGAAGCTGGGAGAGCTGGCAAAAGATATCTTCCCGGCAGGCGTTCTGAACGTCCTGTTTGGCCGGGGGAAAACGGTCGGCGATCCGCTTACCGGACATGAAAAAGTTCGTATGGTCTCGCTGACCGGTTCGATTGCTACCGGGGAACATATCATCGGCCATACGGCGTCCTCCATTAAACGTACCCACATGGAGCTGGGCGGTAAAGCGCCGGTTATCGTCTTTGATGATGCCGACCTGGATGCGGTTGTCGAAGGGGTGCGGACGTTTGGTTTCTACAATGCCGGGCAGGACTGTACGGCCGCCTGCCGTATTTATGCCCAGAAGGGCATTTATGCCGCGCTGGTGGAAAAGCTGGGCGCAGCGGTCGCCAGCCTTAAAATGGGTGCGCCGGAGGATGCCTCGACCGAACTGGGCCCGCTCAGCTCGGCCGCCCATCTTTCACGCGTCTGTAAGGCCGTCGATGACGCGAAAGCGCTCGGCCATATCCGCGTCGTCACGGGCGGGAGCAAAAAAGAGGGGGCAGGCTACTACTTCCAGCCAACCCTGCTGGCGGGGGCAAAACAGGACGACGCCATCGTTCAGCGCGAGGTGTTTGGCCCCGTGGTGAGCGTTACCGAGTTTGACGACGAGGCGCAGGTGCTGGCCTGGGCGAACGATTCGCAGTATGGACTGGCATCATCGGTCTGGACCAAAGACGTGGGCCGCGCCCATCGCCTGAGTGCGCGCCTGCAGTACGGCTGCACCTGGGTGAATACCCATTTTATGCTGGTGAGCGAAATGCCGCACGGCGGCATGAAATTATCCGGCTACGGCAAAGACATGTCGGTCTACGGGCTTGAGGATTATACGATTGTCCGGCATGTGATGATCAAACATTAAGCCCGTCATGCCTGGTCGCATTCGCGGCCAGGCGTTCGCCACGCCCGCCATGAGTGTTATGCAAGATACTCAATTGTTATTATCCATTAATTTTAAGTGGTTATTCTGTAACGAAAAAACTTGATCTGTATCAACATATGACGCATATTGCGTGCGGTTATTTTTTCGGCTCTGGTATACAGAATGACGTTGTATCAAAAGATGTTGGTTTTTTACGCAATCATGGCTTCCATCTGCGCATTAATTACCTGGTTCCTCTCCAAAGACCGCAAACGTATCCGCCTGCTCAGCGCTTTTCTGGTGGGGTCAACCTGGCCAATGAGCTTTCCCGTTGCGCTGCTGGTCTCGCTTTTCTGAAGCACGCTTCCATTTTTAAAAGATGAATATGGCATTCCAGATACGATAACTGTATAAATACACAGTGCATCGTAAAAGGAGTGCTTATGAACAGTTTTTACTCGCAGCAGGCCGGCTGTACCGTGCGCTGGCATGACCTGCCCGGCACCGGCGATCCCGTGGTGTTCATTCACGGGCTGGGCTGCGCCTCTTCCTATGAATATCCCCGTGTCGTTCATGACCCGCTGTTTGGCGCGCGCAGAGCGATTCTCATCGATTTGCCCGGCAGCGGCTACAGCGACAAGCCTGAGCACTACAGCTATAAAACCACCGACCAGGCGCACGTTGTGGCGGAACTGATTGACCACCTTCAACTGGATGCCTTCTGGTTATACGGACACAGCATGGGCGGCAGCATCGCTATCGAAACGGCGGGGCTGCTGGCCTCGCGCGTGAAGGGGCTGATGGTGTCAGAGCCCAATTTTCATGCGGGGGGAGGGATGTTTAGCCGGTCTATTGCAGCGCAAACCGAGCAGCAGTTTCTGAACCAGGGCTATGACGCCATGCTCAGCGCGGAAAAAACGGCGTGGGCGGGGTGTCTGCGGAGCAATGCGCCGTATGCCGTCTGGCGGGGCGCATCGAGCCTGGTGGCGGGCGTTGAGCCCGAATGGGAAGCGCTGTTCCTGTCACTTCCTTGCCCGGTAACGTTGATTTTCGGCGAGCTGTCTCTGCCGGATGACGATGTGGATAATCTGAAGCAAAAGGGCGTTGAGGTAAAAATTATCCCTGCGGCGGGGCATTCAATGTCATGGGAAAACCCGTCTGCGCTGGCACAGACCTTAGCCGGGTGTATGACGGAGTGATGAGCGCAAAAGTTTCGCCCGGCGGCGCTACGCTTGCACGGGCCTACAACGATGAAGAGTGTAGGCCGGGTAAGCGGCAGCGCCACCCGGCAAGAAATGCGGCTACATTGTTAATCAGTGTTTAGCGTAATAATGCGTGCAAGGCCTGACGAGCGTCAGGCTGAACATCATGCGGGTGCTGGTAATCAATGTTCTCTATCGCGCGGCTATAGAGGGCGACCAGCCAGTCGTAAACGTACGCGGTAGCCGCATGCACAGGCTGTTCCCCCAGTCGCATCAAGCGGGGCTCAGCGCTGCTGACCACCGGCGTAACGAAGATTGCCTGGCCCTTGCGGATGCGGCTTGCCGGACGTACCGCCACGGGCGTCTGGTCGTAACCCAGCCAGCCAATGAAATTGCCCATCACGGCATGCAGCTGTGCAGCGCTGCTTTTATCCGCTTCGACGATACGCTGAAGCTGTTGAGGCAGTTCAAGCCGGTAGCTGGTGACCACCAGGACATCTGCGATTTGCTGTAACACCGCAGGTTCCAGCCCAAGACGGACGGCCGCGGCCTCATTGCGGCTCCACTGGCGCAGATGATTTATCCAGACTCTGTGCGCCAGTCGCGCTTTGTCTTTTGTCTGGAACAGGCCGTTGCTTTCCTGCGCATTCTCGGCAAACAGGTCAATGGTGTCCGTAAACAGCCCGTTCACCTGCTCCTCGCGAGGCTGCTGAACGGCGAGCAGCGTTTCAAAGGCTTTCAGCGGCGGCAGCAGGCCTTCAAGCAGCTCACCGTGGCGGGCGGCGCTATTTTGCAGCGTGCGCACCATGCTTTCGGCCTGAGCACGTCTTGTCCCCGGTTCCTCAACCAGCGGCGCAAGATAGCTTTGCATCAGCGATGAGAGCTCCTGTCGCAGCAGGCCTTTCAGCGTGCTGAGACGCTTGTGTCGCTGCGCGGGCAGCGTGGCCTGAGAGAGCCACTCGATGACGCGCTGCATGCTGTGGCTGTCCAGCGCCTGCAGCGTGCCCCAGCGTAAACCCGGCTTTCCGAGCAGATGCTGTACGGCTTCATCGAGATTCTGCCGGGTGGTAAAGCGGGCGTCATGGGGGGTAATCGCCCACACCAGACCCGGAAGGGCAGACTCTTCAGCAGGCTGCGTCTCCTTCACCCATTTCATCAATACTTTTGCTTTTTTGGCCGTCTGTTCGTGCTGCGCCGTCGCATTACAAATCACCAGCACATCAGGCTGAAGCTGCTGACGGTAATGCTCGAGCAGCCACTGGGATTTCGCCTGGCGTAGCGGGTCGGCACGGTTATCTTCAAAAACCGGAATATCAATAATATCGATGTTATCCAGCGTGCCGTTCTCAACCGGCAGCACCAGCTCGCGGGTCAGGAAGGCCAGCACATCAACGGGGATGCTGATGGCGTTAAGCATTTCACCGCTGTTCAGCGGATGAAGCAGCGTCTCCTGCGCGTCCTGAAGGTCTAACGTGCCGTCGTGCGTCAGGAACCCTTCACCCGGCAGCCCAAAGCTGTCCACCAGCAGGCTAAGCGGGGCAGCAAGCTCACCGGCATGGCTGGTCTGGTGCAGCACATGGGCCAGTTTTAACCACTGCTGGGTCAACTCCTGCTGCTCGCCCCACAGCAGCGACCAGACGCTGGCCCGCGTGCTGAGATCGAGCGATGGTACCAACTGGGCAAATTCATGCCACAGGGCATCGTCAATTTGCTGTTTCGCGGCGGGTACGGTGCTTTGCCAGAAGCGGGCAATCGCACCCACTTCCTGACCCGTGATGCCGGGCACGCCCTGCGGCTGGCGCAGCCCGCGCCATTTCTCCAGACGTGTTTCAATGACCGCCTTATCCACGGCGCGCATCTGCGGATGGAGGGTCGTGCGGGCAATAAACAGCTGTACCAGCTCGGCCTCGGTGACCAGACGCAGACGCAGCGGGAACGCCTCATCAGCCACCTCCGGGTTATCCCGGGTGAAGCGGACGGCCATGTTGGTGAGGGCATGTCCCGGATTGATATGCGAAAAATAGTCAAAGGTGCGCTGGCCCGGCGTCACGTTCAGGCGTCCATTACCGCTGCCGCACAGAGACAACAGCAGATGTGCTTTCGCGCTCTGCGAATGACCGTAAAGCCCAATGCTGCTCTGGCGGGACATGGCGCGTTCAATGGCCTGCTCCCGCGCCTGCGCCGCGTTGATGCGAGCAAGCAGGGCGTCAGCATCGTTATCCAGCACAGGGGCGTTCAGGCGCGTCTCATTAATCCACCCGATTAAGGCCTGAGTGGTGGTCGTCGTCGCTGTCATTTCAGGTATACGCTCCCGCTGTCGATCCAGTAGTGGCTACCGCTGTGTCGGCGATCGGCCAAAGTATTCAGTTTGAAGGTTAATGCGTCAGGCGCAACCGGCGTGCCGTCCTGCAGCCAGGCATCGCTCAGCTCGAAGGCCTCCGGGCCTTCCTGCTTGCTGCCGCCGCAGAGTTTAAGCCGCACGTTCAGCACGCCGTCACCGGCAATGGCTTTCGCCAGTTCAGCCGAGTTAATGCTGAGCGTGTAGAGCGGCGTGGCGGGCCAGCGCGCGTTCGCCAGCTGGCGGAAGCCGAGAGTGACGTTACCGCGCAGCGGGAAGTGCAGGCGTGCGTCGAGCTTCGCGCCGGGTTTATCAAGATCGATATCCTGATACCAGACGTTTTCCTCGCGCAGGGTATTGACGGTGTTATCCAGCACGCCGAGATACCGCACGGTTGAATACGCGCCAATGTCCGCGGCTTTAAAGTTGAAGCGCGGCAGACGCAGGTCGAGCGCCAGGCTGCAGAGCATGGCCCCCACCGCGGCCGTCGATTTCGGGTTGCCAATGCGCCCCTGCTGGCTGAACGGATACCACTCGTGCACCTGGTATTTATCCAGCCAGACGATGCGGTTGACCGGCACCGGCTGCAGATGACGAATGAGCGCCTGAACGCCAGGCAGGCAGCCGGGGCGCCCGGTGATCAGCAGAATATCGCAGCTGTAATGGGATATCGCCTCACACACCGCGTGAAGCGGCGAGGCCAGCGTAAACTGCCCGCCGAGCATCGCATCCTGCATTTCGCGGAAATTCACGTGCAGCGGCACGGCGAAGAGGTCAAACGCGTCTGAACCCGCCGGCAGGGCATGATCGATCGCCTGCTGCAGGTAATTCATCACGTTACGGGTCGGCTTCTGCGGAAGGAGATCGCCAAAGGTGGCATGCAGACCGGCCAGCGGATCGTCAACGTCGCTCGATTCCCACGCGGCAAGAATGGCATGGCCAATTGGCATAAAGAGCTGAAGCGCCGTTTGCTGGCGGAGTACGGCCTGGGTATCAATGCGTCCGGAGTCGCCGAACAGCGACGCCATCAGCAGCGAGGCGTCCGCGATGCCGGATTTCTGCAGCTGCGTTTGCAGGGCAGGCAGCACGTAGCGCTGAATCACGTCCAGAAGCGTATCGTCACCCGCAACCTTAAAGCCTTCGCGGAACAGCAGCTGTGGGGTGATCTTGACGTTATTGCCGGAACCGTCATCCAGCTGATAATGGGTGATCGCCATATCCGTTGTGCCGCCGCCGATGTCGATGGACGCGACGCGCAGCGCGCGGCCCGGCTGGCTACCCGGCTCAGGCTCACGGTCCGGGCGAGCCAGGGACGCGAAGAAGGCTTCGGTCTGACCGCCAAAGCGGGAGATCGCTTCGTTATACAGCCAGACCAGTTGACCACAGCTGGCTTCATCCCACTCCATCTGGATTTCAGGCACCGGCACCACGCTTTTATCCTGCTGTTTGCGGGTGACAAAGTCCTCATCCTGCGGGTGCCATCCCATCGCTTTCCAGACGATGGCGATGGCTTCAAACATGCGGCGACGGAAAATCTCGCGCTCCTGCTTTGGCATGGCCGAGGGCAGCGTCAGGATCAGGGTGCGCAGCTGGCGCGGCGACGCCGGGAAGCCCAGACGCAGGCGCGTGGCGACACTGTTGATCTGCCCCAGCGCCTGCGCCAGCAGCTCGCAAAGCATGTGCGTCATCAGGGTGCTGCGGCTGTACTGCGGCGAGAAGACCGGCAGCCGCTCGTCCTGCGGCAGCGTGAAGAGCGGCTCTCCGTCATCGTTCATCAGGTTCATCAGCGGAAACGCGGTGGCAAGCGGTTCACGCTGGGTTTTGCTGTTCATCTGGCTAAAGCGCCAGTCCTGTACGACCGGCGTTTCATCCCACAGATAGCGGCGCGGGCTGGAGATGCCGCTATTGCCTTCCGTTCCCAGACGCTGCATCGCCAGCTTGCGGGCTTCATCGCCGACGCGAACAATCGACGGCCAGACAAAGGCGTCTTCGCGACCGCTTTCAACCGAGAAGTGCTGCTTGCCAAAACGCGCTTCCGAAAACTCGAGACGGCTGGTGAACAGCGGCTCGTTCAGGAACTGCGGCTCGCTTAACGAGCGTACCTGCAGCTCGGCGGTCTGGCGCAGTCCATCGTTGGCGTCGCCGTGGTCTTCAATAATGACGCCGCAGGTGTGGGTATTGCCCACGTCGAGGATCAGGTCGACCGGAATGGCAGGCGTGCTGAGCGTGTGGGTAACAAATTTCACTTCCGGCACGGTAAGCTGTTCACCGAGCATGGTCATCAGGTTGAGCCAGTGGGCCTGATATTCAAAACCGCGCATCGCCTGCTGGAGATCGCGTTCCGAGCGGTTTTCAACGCCGTCGGCATACTGGGTAAATGCCTCGCGCAGCCAGCCGTCAATCCAGGTCTGGTCGAGGAAACTTTCGACCTCATTGTCTCGCCAGGCCAGCGCGAAACGGGTCCCGTTCAGAATATCGTTTTCAACCGGAGACAGGGCGGACGTGGCGTGTTCAGCTATCTGGCTGTCGAGGGCGAGGGTGACGCGGTGCGTATTGCCTGCCGTATCGGGTGTATCCAGCCTGCGCACCTGAACGCGGGCCCAGTTATCCGGCCCCTCAACAAAGGTTCGCGGTGGGTTGAAGCGCAGGAACGGAACCGGAAGCCAGACGCCGTCCAGCACCGTCAGAGACTGATGCAGCGGGATGGTGGTTTCCGGTTTGACCACTTCAGGCTGCCCGCCGTTCGTCCCCGGCACGGTATAACGTCCGTTGACCAGGTCGAAATCGAGTCGCAAAAGCGGGCCGTTCGCGGTTTTACGTACGAAGCGCCCGTTGCTGGCGGTGTCCTGCGGCGTCAGACCGAAATCAAGGAACTGCACGCCGCTGTTGGCAATAAGCGTGACGCTTTGTTTATAGTCGCAAAGATTAACCAGCATAGGATCAGGCACCTGCTTTCTTGAACGTCAGAGGGACGACGGTATTGGCATCATAACGGGCGCGACATTCTGCGATATCGCTGGCGCCTGCTTTACAGGCAACCTCCGGCATCGGGTAGCGGGAGCCGTCGGTGCAGCGGGCAGTACCGCGACTTTTAATCATCAGCTCGCCGTTGCTGTGCAGCCCGGAGAAGACCTCCGCGCGGCAGACAACGTTGTCGCCATGGACAACCCGGGCGAAACCTTTGTTGTTCTGAATTTGATAGCGCATTGACGGCGGCTTGCCGGTGACCGGATCTTTCACGTCGAGAACCGCACGCCAGGTGCCGTTCAGGAAACGCGTCGATCCCGCTTTTACCTGATTCGCTTCCATTACCATGGCATCTTTCGGGATGGCGACAATCACCACCGGGGCGGGCTGTGGCGCAGGAACGGGTGCAGGCTCTTTTTCTTTGCTTGCCAGGACCTCAGCCTGATGCAGCGGTAACTTCATTGCCAGCGGCTCAACCGCTTTGATCGGCTTAGGCGCAATCTCGACGGGCACAGGCGCGGGCGCCGGGGCGGGCTCAGCGGAAGGCGACTGTTTTGGCCACAGCAGCGGTGCGGCAACGGCGGCAACGATCGCGACGGCAACCGGCAGCGTCCACAGGGGAACGCGGCGCTTTTTCGCGACGATCGGCACAGCCTGTTCCTGAACGGGTTGCGCCACGACCGGGGCTGGCTCTGGCTCATACAGGTCTTCCGGCGTAATGCGCACCACCGTGGAAGGGGCGATCAGCGGCTCGTCGGCGTGTTCAAAGGCCACGACCGGTTCTGGCTCGGGTTCTGGTTCAGGATCTTCAATGACAACGGGGGTAGGCTCAGGGACCAGCGATTCACGCAGGCAGTCGAGGACATCATCGCGCGCATTCTCGTTCAGGTTTACAAACCCCCAGAAGCTGATGACCGGCTTTCCGTCCACCAGAAAGAGGAAGTTTTCACCCGGGAACTGAAACGCCTTCGACAGCAGAGAACCAAAAAGCTGCTGCGCGGTTTTGGGGGACTGGAGGCATTTCTTGCTTAACGACTCGACGCTGGCCAGCGTGTTTTCCAGATAGCGCAGGGCGCGATAACGGTCATCTTCATCGGCCGCTTTCCAGCTGGTTACGCTCCCTTCCACAGGGGAATACCAGTCCACGCGGTCACCGCTGTCGTTGACCTGAGGAATAGCCAGACAGTCGACGATGGCCTGTTGTTTGCGCAACCGGAGCGCTTCCCGGATTTGTAACGCTGATTCAAAAACGGCTTGTCCGCCGCCGCCAACGGCCTGAAAGTCATCCAGGTTACCGCTGCGTAAAAGAGTTTTTGCCACGATTTGATCCCATATACTTCTTCACACCGTTACTTTAACGAAACGAGGAAGCAACCAAACGGGGGAAGAGACGCTAAAAGGGCCGATTTCTTGCGGCATAGAAAGTGACGGTTGTGCTTGACGAATAATGGCCCTTAAGGCAAATCACGGTTTAGGGCGCTGGCGGTTAAAACAGCAAAAAACGCGGCTTTAGAATAACCTGATAGTGTTTCGTTATTTGCCAGGTCAAACCGCCTGTGCTGTTATTACTGTCTTATATAATAAAACTGTCAGGGTTATAACCATGTCTACAGGGAAAACACTGCTCGCCCTTGCGCTGAGCGCTCTTCTACCAGCCGGTGCCGCATGGGCGGCAAACAACGACACGCTTATTTACTGTTCTGAAGCGTCCCCGGAGTCCTTCAACCCGCAAATCGCCAGCTCTGGCCCGTCATTTGTGGCCAGCTCTCAGGTGCTGTACAACCGCCTGATCAATTTCGACCCGGTGAAAAACACCCCGGTCCCGTCGCTGGCAGAGTCCTGGACGATTTCACCGGACGGCAAGATCTATACCTTTGCGCTGCGCAAAGGGGTGAAGTTCAACAGCAATAAATACTTCAAACCGACGCGCGACTTTAACGCCGATGACGTTATTTTCTCGGTCATGCGTCAGAAAGACCCTAAACACCCGTACCATAATGTGTCGCAGGGCAACTACGAATACTTTAACGATGTCGGGCTCGATAAGCTGATTCAGGACGTTAAAAAGGTCGACGATTATCACGTTCAGTTTACCCTCAGCGAGCCCAACGCCGCGTTTCTGGCCGACTGGGGGATGGATTTCGCCTCCATTCTCTCTGCCGAATACGCCGACGCGATGCTGAAAAAAGGCACGCCTGAAAACGTAGACACCTGGCCGATTGGTACCGGGCCTTATGTCCTGCAGCAGTACAAGGTGGATTCGCTGATCCGCTATGTTGCTAACCCGAACTACTGGGAAGGCGAAGTGCCGACGAAGCATCTCATCTTCTCCATTACGCCAAATGTGGAAACCCGCCTGGCGAAGCTGCAGACCAACGAGTGCCAGATTATTCCTGCGCCGTCCCCGGTTCAGTTTGACGCGATCAAGAACAACAAAGACCTGACTCTGCATTCGGTCGATGCGCTGAACGTCGGCTATCTGGCGTTTAATACCGAGAAAAAACCGTTTGATAACGTGCTGGTGCGTCAGGCGCTTAACTACGCGACCGACAAGAAGGCTATCGTCAATGCGGTCTTTATGGGTTCCGGTACGGTGGCAAAATCGCCGATCCCGCCAAATATGCTGGGCTTTAATAAAGACCTGAAGGACTACAGCTACGATCCAGAAAAAGCGAAAGCGCTGCTGAAGCAGGCGGGCCTGGAGAAGGGGGCGGAAGTCACGCTGTGGTCAATGCCGGTTCAGCGTCCGTATAACCCGAACTCGCGTCGTATCGCGGAGATGATCCAGAGCGATTGGGCCAAAGTCGGCGTGAAGGCCAAAATTGTCTCTTACGAGTGGGGTGAATATCTCTCCGGGATGCGTAAAGGCGAACATGACTCCGCGCTGTTTGGCTGGATGTCCGATAACGGCGATCCGGACAACTTTGCCGACGTGCTGCTGGGCTGTAACAGCATTAAAACAGGCTCCAACGCCGCGCGCTGGTGCGATAAGGGTTATGATGCTCTGGTGCAAAAAGCGAAGCTGACCAGCAGCCCGGCCGAGCGCGCGAAACTCTACGGCCAGGCTCAAGAGATTTTCTACCAGCAGGCGCCGTGGATCGCACTGGCAAACGGGAAAACGTTCTATGCAACCCGCAGCAACGTGACCGGATACAGCGTGAGCCTGATGGGCAGCGATTTCTCCAAAGCGAAGCTGAACTAAGCCTTTTATCGCCGGGTGGCGGCTACGCCTTACCCGGCCTACATTTGGAACCCTTAGGCCCGGTAAGCGTAGCGCCACCGGGCACATAACAAGGAGTGACAATGTCACATTTAAACGACGTTACCGCCCGTGTGGATGCCGCCATAGAAGAGAGCGTGATTACCCACATGAATGAACTGCTGATTGAATTAAGCGATGACGCAGAGCTCAGCCGTGAAGATCGCTACACCCAGCAGCAGCGGCTGCGTACCGCGATTTCACACCACGGTAAGCAGCATAAAGAAGAGATGGACGCGCGTGAGGAACAGCTGACCAAAGGCGGCACCATACTGTAACGATCAAAACTGGCGTCGCGCCACCAGCCAGGCCCCGACGACCAGCATCACAGCGCCGCACGCCGGGCCAATCAGGGCGCGAAGCGGAACGCCGTGGCTCCTCAGCACGTCCATCACCAGCCCGCCAATCAGCTGGCTTGCCACCAGCACGGCGATAGTCGTCGCCGCGCCAACGTTCTGATACCCGCTAATGCTGGCAAAAACGAAAAACGACCCCAGCAGCCCTGGTATAAGCGTCCACCAGCGTACCGTTGCGGCCAGTTCGCTAAACCCGGCGAAGCCCTGTTTCAGCAGCAGAATGCTGACAAATAGCACAATGCCGACCAGGGAGTTCAGCAGCATCGCGATAAGAATAGTGGAGGAGGACTGGGTGATACGCACCATTAAGGTGTTTTGCACCACCAGACCTATTCCCGCCGCCACCAAAAACGCCAGCGTCAGTGACTGATTCATGGGATGGCGTCCGGATCGCTGCGCTCGTCCAGCTGAAGCTGCATAAAGGTTAAGTCTAGCCAGCGGCCAAACTTGGTCCCCACCTGCGGCATCTGCCCCGTTGTCACAAAACCGAGCGTTTCATGGAGATGAATCGAGGCATGGTTTTGCGCTTCAATACCGGCCACCATCACGTGTTTACCAATGGTGCGGGCCTCGTTAATCAGCGCGTTCATCAGCGTGCGGCCAATGCCCTTGCCCTGATGATCCGGGTGGACATAGACCGAATGCTCAACCGTATGGCGAAAGCCGTCGAAGGCGCGCCAGTCGCCAAAAGAGGCGTAACCGGTAATCGCACCGTTTTCTTCACTCACCAGAACCGGGTAACCCGCGAGCGTGCGCGCCTCAAACCACGCGATGCGGTTATCGGTATCGACGGTTTTATCGTTCCAGATCGCGGCAGTATGCAGCACCGCGTGGTTGTAGATTTCTCCTATCGCGGCGCAGTCTTCTTTGCAGGCATGACGAACGATCATGATTAACCCTCTGTGTGTTGTTCACTATAGTATTACGTTATTCCTACGATATTACACAATGGCATTGCCCGAACGCTACGGCATAAGCCATATTTTTTTGTTATCAAAAGCCCATTGAAATGCCGTTCATACACTATAGTATGACGTCATGAACACCATAACAGACACGATGAATCAACGGATTAGCGCAAGAATTCGCCTTGAACGCGAGTCTCGCGGATGGTCCCTGAGCGAGCTTGCTGACCGGGCAGGGGTCTCGCGCGCGATGATCCACAAGATAGAACGCGGAGACAGTAGCCCGACGGCCACCTTGCTTGCCCGACTTTCCGGCGCGTTTGGCATCAGCATGTCCACGCTCATTGCCCGGGCCGAAATGCAGGAGGGCAAGCTGCTGCGCCTTGCAAACCAGCCCGTCTGGCGAGATCCACAGACGCACTACCTCCGCCGCCATGTTTCTCCCCGTACCGATCTGCCCATCGACCTTGTTCAGGTTGAACTGCCTGCGGGCAGCGATGTTCCTATGCCTGCATCTTCTTACGCGCTGGCACGTCAGCTTATCTGGCTCCAGTCCGGTGAGCTGGTGTTTCAGGAGGGCGATACCCGGCACGAGATGCACGCCGGAGACTGTCTCGAGCTGGGGCCGCCAAATGACTGCCGGTTCATCAACGAAACGAATGAAACCTGTATCTATCTGGTCGTACGGCTTAACCAGTCTGCCTCGTAATGCTAATGCGATAACGCCGATCGTGAGCCAGGCTGTAATGACATGTGTACCAGAAGGAGATCCCGATGAATCAACCTGTTTCGCAAAATCGCCGCTGGGTACTGGCCTCTCGTCCACAGGGCGCGCCGGTCGCGGAAAATTTTCGTCTCGAAACGCAGCCTGTTCCAGCACCCGCTGAGGGGCAGCTTTTGCTGCGCACCGTCTGGCTGTCGCTGGACCCGTACATGCGGGGCCGCATGAGCGATGCGCCATCCTATTCACCGCCGGTTGAGCTGGGCGCGGTGATGGTGGGGGGAACGGTCAGCCGCGTTGAACAGTCAAATCATCCCAACTTCAAAGCCGGAGAGTGGGTGCTGGGCTATAGCGGCTGGCAGGAGTATGAACTCTCAGACGGCAGCGGCCTGGTGAAGCTGGGCGAAAATCCGTCACACCCTTCCTGGGCGCTGGGTATTCTGGGCATGCCGGGCTTTACCGCCTATATGGGATTGCTGGATATCGGACAGCCAAAAGCGGGTGAAACGCTGGTGGTCGCCGCGGCGACAGGCCCGGTTGGCGCGACCGTCGGGCAGATCGGCAAAATTAAAGGTTGCCGGGTGGTCGGCGTCTCCGGTGGCGCTGAAAAATGCCGCCATGCCGTTGAGGTTCTCGGGTTTGACCTGTGTCTGGATCATCACGCGGCCGATTTTGCCGAACAGCTGAAGCGTGCCTGCCCGAATGGGATTGATGTCTACTATGAAAACGTCGGCGGGAAAGTGTTTGACGCCGTGCTGCCATTACTGAATACCTCCGCGCGCGTGCCGGTGTGCGGCCTGGTGAGCGGCTACAATGCGACGGGCCTGCCCGAGGGGCCGGATCGCCTGCCGCTTCTGATGGCGACCATCCTGAAGAAACGCATTCGTATGCAGGGCTTTATCATCGGTCAGGACTACGGGCACCGCATTAAAGAGTTCCAGGACGCGATGGGACGCTGGGTGCAGGAAGGCAAAATTCACTATCGTGAACAGGTCACGGACGGGCTGGAGAATGCGCCCGAGGCGCTGATTGGCCTGCTTGAAGGGCGTAACTTCGGCAAAGTCGTGATTCGCGTCGCGAGTGACAATAAATAAAACAGCATTATGGCGGGGTTTCCCGCCATATTTATTTGTGAAGATACGATATATTGTCTTTAATTAATGGACATGGCATTTCGCGCCCGCATCCCGGATGGGCCCGAAACCAATAAAAAACAAACTTTGCTTTTTTTGATGTTTTTACGTACTTCCCACCACCAGGCATGACGATACAGGATATATCGGACCAGCGTCGTTTTATTAAAACTGGCGTTTAAAAATAGCATTAAGTTTTAGCTACAGGAATTGAACATGCTTGATTTGGATCACTTAGAAAAAGCCCAAAGGATCAGTCTTACCATGCAAGTTGAACTCAGTTTGAAAGGCGCGTTAATTACGGGCTCCCTCAAACCTGGGGCACGACTGATTACGAAAGAGATCGCCGATAAATTAGGAACCAGTATTACCCCAGTTCGCGAGGCGCTTTTGCGTCTGGTGTCATCAGGGGCGTTACACGCCACGCCCGCGCAGGCATTTCTGGTTCCGGAGGTGACGCTGGAGCGTTATAACGAGATTAACGCCATCAGAAAACAGCTTGAGCCGATGGCGGTCGCCGCAGCATGCCAGAATATGTCAGAAGGCAAGCTGGAGGCGTTGCGCAAAATGTCAGAGGCATTCCATGAGGCCATGCGCAACGGAAACGTTCAGCAGGCGCTTCATGCAAATCGCGTCTTCCGCTTTACGCTTTATCAGTATGCGGAAATGCCGACGCTTAATGCCTTAATTGAACAGCTCTGGGTGCGCATCGGGCCCTGTATGAACTATCTGCATCAGGAGCTTAACGACATCAAAGCGTCGACATATCACTATGACGAACTCCTTTCCGCCCTTGAGCGAAGAGATGTTGCTGCCTGCCAGAAGGCGATTGATAAGGTGATTGATGAAGCGAATTTGCTTTTACAGCGACAATATTTTAACTGAGAGATTATTTAACAGAGCGACTATATACCGCACCTAATTATTTATCTGGTGAATAACTCCTGATGGCAATAAGCCATCAGGAGAGTTATTTCATTAATAAAATAAACGTTTCTTTTTGCTTACTCGAAGCGATAAGAGACCGACAGCCCGACCCCGTAGTTACGGCCTGGTGCTGGTTCGTAATAACGACCGTTGGACTCGTTGACAATAACCGAGCCCGCGTACTCTTTATCGAACAGGTTATCGACGCGGCCAAAGACGTCCATGCCCCAGTTGCCGTAGTTGAATTTATACCCGGTGTTCAGCCCGACCACCGTATACGATGGCGCTTTCGCCGTGTTCTCGTCGTCGGCCATGATATCGCTCATGTAGCGCACGTCAGAACCCGCGTACCAGCCTTCTTCAGGCTGCCAGCCAAACGAGGCGTAGCCCATGTTGCGGGCGATGCCCGGCATACGATTACCGTTACAGTCTGCGTCGCTGCAGACGTTGGTGCGGTAGGTCGCGTCCAGGTAGGTCCACGCCAGCTTCAGCTTCCAGTTCTCAGCAAACTGCTGGTCGAGGGAGACTTCCACGCCCTGACGACGGGTTTTACCGGCGTTTTTATAGCTGGTACGTCCGCCAGAGCTGGCATCCACCACGATCTCATCATCCGTATCGGTGCGGAACAGGGCAGCGGTCAGCAGGCCATTGCCGATGCGCGTTTTGCTGCCCACTTCGTACGTGTTGTTGGTGGACGGCTTAAGGCCAATGTTCAGACCGCCCTGGTTATCGGCACGATAGGAGAGTTCGTTGATGGTTGGCGTTTCGAATCCACGCCCTGCGGCAGCGTAAAGATTCCATGCGTCCGTCACCGCATACTTCACGGAGCCTGCCGGGAGCCACTTGTGATAGCTCGCGTCACCGCTGTCATCGCCGTTGCCCGGCGTAACGTAATGGTCGTTGGAATCAAACCAGACCGAGCTGTAGCGCACACCCGCATCCACCGACAGCTTCTGCGTCAGCTGCCAGCTGCTTTGCAGGTAAGGATCGACGTTCCACATCAGGTTACGTTCGTTTCGACGCTTGTCACCCTTCACGCCATAATCCGGTACGCCGTTGTTCATCACGAAGTTCTCGTATCCGCGACGATCTTCGCTCAGGTTTTCGTAGTTCAGGCCGGTGGTAAACGTCACCGGCACCAGCAGCTCGCCGCGGTGCGTCCAGCGGGTATCGATGCCCTGATAATGACGCTGCATATCAATCACCCCGCCGGAGTGGGAGGCTTTTAGCTGCGGCTGATAGGGAATCGACTGGTACTGCGTCATTTCACGCTCACCGGCGTACATCATCACGCTAAGGTCGTCCTGCGCGCTGAGCTGGCGATCGTAGCGCAGACCGGCCTGAGTCTGCTTGATGGTCTTGCGGGTGTTGTACTGATCGCCGCGCGGAGACTGACGCGGATTATTCTGCCACTCCTGATAGCTCAGCCCGCCCGGATCGTTGGCCTTCATGTCCACGCTGTTGAAAATCAGCGTCAGCTTGCTGACGTCATCAATACGCACGCCCAGCTTTGCATTAGCCAGATTCTTCCGCGCGCCGCTGTGGTCACGGTAGCCTTTGGTGGTGAAGCGGGTGGTGGAAACGGTGTAATCCACATCGCCCGCGTGGGTGCCGTCACCCATCGCACCGGTGGCCTTCATGCCGTAGCGCCAGGTACCGTAGCTGCCGTAATAGCTGCTGGCTTCAATGGTCGGCGGCTGCTGCCCGGTCTGGGTGTTGATGTTAATCACGCCGCCAGAGGCGTTGCCGTACAGGGCAGAGAAGGGGCCGCGCAGCACTTCAACGCTCTCCACGCTGGAGAGATCGATGTTGGAGGTCTGGCCCTGTCCGTCCGGCATAGTGGCAGGGATACCGTCGACGTACATACGGATACCGCGCACGCCAAACGTTGAGCGGGCGCCAAACCCGCGCATTGAAAGCTGGAGATCCTGAGCATAGTTCTGGCGGTTCTGAATTTGCAGTCCCGGGACGCTGCCGAGGGATTCAGACAGGTTGATGCGAGGCGCGGCGTGGCGCATGTCATCGCCGTTGACGACGCTGACCGCGGCCGGGGTATCCAGCTCCGATACGGTTTGCGGCGTAGCGCTGACGATCATGGTCTGTTCCTCCGCGCTCATTGCGGTTAGCGGCGCGAAAGTAACGGGAACCAGCAGCAGCGGGAGAGAGGCCTTACGGGCAGAAATGATTTTCATGAATAAAACCGGTTGTGGTGTATAAACGAACCAAATGGAACATGTCCATACATGTTAAAGGTTTTGTAAATGTTTTGAAAACTATAACCGCACATTGCGTTAATGAAAGGCGAGACGCGAAAGAAAAACTCCACATTCCCCTCATTAATGATTACTATTCTCATTATCAAAAGGCAATGCCATGACGTTGTCTGTCGGAAGTGATGTCAGCGGAAACCCCTCTTTTCAGAAAAGGAATTGTTATGTCTTTACGTCATCTGTGCTCGCCGCGTCTGAGCCTGTCACTGCTGTCTGCCACTTTACTGCTTGCCGGAACGTTCCAGGTGCATGCCGCCGAAGAGGTGCTGCGTAAAGCGGTGGGCAAAGGGGCGTATGAAATGGCGGTCAGCCAGCAGGAAAATGCGCTGTGGGTGGCGACGTCGCAAAGCCGTAAAACCGATAAGGGCGGGGTTATCTATCGCCTTGATCCGGTCACGCTGGACGTGACGCAGGCGATTCATAGCGATCTCAAACCCTTTGGCGCCACTCTCGACGGCGCGACGCAAACCCTGTGGTTTGGCAACACCATCAACGGGGCGGTGACGGCCATCGATGCGAAAACGGGCGACGTGAAAGGGCGTCTGGTGCTCGATAATCGCCAGCGCAGTGAAACCGTCAAACCGCTGCAGCCGCGCCAGCTGGTGGCGGATGACGCGAGCAACACGATTTACATCACCGGTGTCGGCAAAGAGAGCGTGATTTGGGTGGTGGATGGCGCAACGCTGAAGCTGAAAGAGACCATTGCCAATACCGGTACCTATAGCACCGGCCTGGCGCTGGATGCGCAGGCGAAACGCCTCTATACCACGAATGCGGACGGCGAGCTGGTAACCATTGATACGGCCACGAACAAAATCCTGAGCCGTAAAAAAGTGCAGGATGACGGTAAAGAGCACTTCTATCTGAACCTGAGCCTCGACGCTGCCGGTCAGCGTGCCTTCCTGACCGATTCAAAACAGCCTGAAGTGCTGGTGGTGAGCCTGAAAGACGGCAGCGTAATGGAGAAGATCGCCGCGCCGGAATCCCTGGCAGTCCTGTTTAACCCGGCCCGCAATGAAGCCTACGTGACGCACCGCGAAGCGGGCAAGGTGAGCGTGATTGACGCGAAAACCTACAAGGTGACCAAAACGTTCGACACGCCGGTTTACCCGAACAGCCTGGCGCTCTCTGCGGATGGTAAAACGCTGTATGTGACGGTGAAACAGAAGTCGACCCGCCAGCAGGAAGCCACTCAGCCTGACGACGTCATTCGTATCGCGCTGTAAGGTGGGAACTGCCCGGTGGCGCTGCGCTACCGGGCCGACAAAACCATGAAAAGTAGGCCGGGTAAGGCGAAGCCGCCACCCGGCTTTTTTATTAACGCGAGGTTTCTTCTACCAGCGGCGCGTCGTGTTTTTCATCATCGTGATGAACTGGCGCGGTGCTGTGGATCTCGTGAACGCGCTTACGCACGCCGAACCAACCGGCAATCAGCAGCACGGCCAGCAGCGGAATGGTCGCGATGGTGTAGGTACCGTTCGGGTAGTCGAACGCCATCAGCACCAGCACGCTGAACAGGAACAGCAGGGTGAGCCAGGAGGTCACCGGTGCGCCCGGCATCTTGAAGCTCACATCAGCCGCTTTGCCTTCTTTGATCGCTTTGCGCAGACGCATCTGGCAGACCACAATAAAGGCCCAGGAGGCGATAATCCCCAGTGCAGCCACGTTCAGAACGATCTCAAATACGCGGGACGGCACTAGATAGTTCAGGAACACGCCAAAGACGTAAACCACCAGCGTTGCCAGAATCCCCGCATAGGGAACCTGCTGCTTGCTCATCTTCGACATGAACTTCGGCGCGGAACCGCCCATCGACATAGAGCGCAGGATACGACCGGTAGAGTAAAGGCCGGAGTTCAGGCTGGAGAGCGCTGCCGTCAGAACCACGATGTTCATGATGCTGCCAACGTAAGGTACGCCCAGCTTAGAGAAGAAGGTCACAAATGGACTCTGACCCGCCTGATAGGCAGTCCATGGCAGCAGCAGAACCAGCAGCACCACGGAACCGACGTAGAACAGACCGATACGCCAGATCACGCTGTTGATGGCTTTTGGCACCATCGTCTGCGGATCTTTACATTCACCTGCTGCGGTGCCCACCAGTTCGATGGAGGCGAAGGCGAACACGACGCCCTGAACCAGCACCAGCGCAGGCAGCAGACCGTGCGGGAAGAATCCGCCGTTATCGGTTATCAGGTGGAAGCCGGTGGCATTGCCGTCCAGCGGCTTGCCGCTGCCGAGGAAGACGGTACCCACGACCAGGAAAATCACAATGGCCAGCACTTTTACCAGTGCAAACCAGAACTCCATCTCCGCGAACCACTTCACGCCGATCATGTTCATGGTGCCGACAATAGCCAGCGCGCCAAGCGCAAAGACCCACTGTGGAACGTCACCGAACGCGCCCCAGTAGTGCATGTACAGCGCAACGGCGGTGATATCGACAATACCGGTCATCGCCCAGTTGACGAAGTACATCCAGCCCGCAACGTAGGCCGCTTTTTCACCGAGGAATTCACGGGCGTAAGAGACGAAGCTTCCGCTGGAAGGGCGATGCAGTACCAGTTCGCCCAGCGCGCGTAGAATGAAGAAAGAGAAGATCCCGCACACCAGATAGACCAGGGCGAGAGCCGGGCCAGCCATTTGCAGACGCGCACCAGCACCTAAAAACAGACCCGTTCCGATAGCGCCGCCGATGGCGATCATTTGAACCTGACGGTTGCCCATCGCTTTGTGGTAGCCCTCTTCGTGGGAGTTCAACCAGCGACGTTTAGCAGCATGATGATCGGCTGCGCTTTTATTGCTTGTTTTCATTGAGTTACCTGTTTGCCTGTCTGAACCATTATCGTGATAGTCCTGCCTGGCAGAGCGCAATACAAACGATTGCTTCTGCGCAAACACATGTCGCCTTCCCAGTCATTCTGCGTATGGATAAGGCGAAACATGGCGAGGCATCCTACCTGCAATTCATAAGCGACGCAAAATATAACCGTGCCGAAAGTGATGCACGTCGAAGGAAATCGTGTGGTCAGAGCAGACGGCGATCACAACACGCTGAATCGTGGTGAGTTTTTAGACAAAACAGTTGGCGGGTTGATTATTTAATCATCAGATTTTCTTAATTATTACCAGGTGGTCAAGATTTTGATTGCTGCAGAGCATCTAGCAGTAACCTGAAAGCGGTAGTGTGCTGGCGACGGCTCGGATAATAAAGGTGATACCCCTCGAAAGTTGGGCACCACGCTTCAAGGACCCTGACCAGCCGTCCGTCACTCAGCGCTCCCAGAACCGACGCCTCCGGTACGTATGCGAGTCCGAGTCCACTCTCAGCGGCGTCGATGCGCTGCGACAGGTTGCTCAGCGTAAGCTGCCCCTCAACCCGCACGCGAAGCTCGCGCCCGTCGCGTTCAAATTCCCAGTGATACAATCCCCCGCGCGTGGGCAGGCGCATATTGATACAGCGGTGGTCAGCGAGCTGCTCCGGCGTCTGCGGAACGCCAAAGCGTGCCAGATAATTCGTGGAACCAACCACGGCCATGCGCATATCCGGCGCGATCCGTACCGCAATCATATCTTTTGCCACCTGTTCACCCAGGCGAACTCCCGCGTCGAAACGGCCATCCACGATATCCGTCAGGCCGTTATCTACCGTCACTTCGACGTTAATCTCAGGATACTGCACCATAAACGCCTTCAGTACCGGCCAGAGTACGACGTCCATCGCATGCTCGCCGGCGACGATGCGGATAGCGCCGGCGGGTTTGTTGCGCGCGCTGCGAAGCGCCGTGAGCTCCTGCTCAATCTCCAGCAAATGCGGGCTTAGGCGCGCAAAGAGCTGCTCACCTGCCTGGGTGGGAACAACGCTGCGGGTTGTGCGGGTTAAAAGGCGAACGTCGAGCCGCGCTTCAAGCTTGCGCATGGCATGGCTTAGTGCCGATTGCGAGACGCCCAGCTGCGCCGCTGCGCGCGTAAAGCTGCGCTCGCGGGCGACTACCATAAAAGAGAGCAGGTCGTTGAAATTATCTTTTAGCATTGCGATTGCCTCTATTTATGAATTTCAATCATATTTCCTATCTGATTATGCACCCTAATACTCCGGATTGCTTTGCGCTACTGTTAACGCAACAGTAAATGAGGAGCATAAGATGAAAATTATCCGCAGCGGGTCATTACCTTCAGTACGAGGACCGGAAGCCTGGTTCACCGGCACCGTCCGCATTGACGCGCCATTTCAGGCGAGCGAACCTGCCAGCGTCGGCGGGGCAACCGTAACCTTTGAGCCGGGCGCGCGCACCGCGTGGCATACGCATCCCCTTGGGCAAACGCTGATTGTGACGCAGGGGCGCGGCTGGTTACAGGAGTGGGGCAAAGAGGCGGAAGTATTGAATCAGGGGGATATCGCCTGGATCCCACCCGGCGTAAAGCACTGGCACGGCGCAAGCGCGCAAACGGCGATGACGCATATTGCCATCGCCGAATCCGTTAACGGCAGCCCGGTAGCCTGGCTGGAAAAAGTCACCGACGAGCAGTATCCGAACGGCTAACCGCCAAAAACGGCAATCGCCTGCTGCAGGCGCGTCGTGCGCTGCGTCAGGTGATTCGCGGCGTGAGCGACGTTATCCACCATCCCCGTATTGTTGTGGGTCATTGCGCCGATACGGGAGATGGATGCGTTGATGAGCGTCAGCGCCTGGGTTTGCTCCTGCGTGGCGTGGCCGATCTCCTTAATCAGGGAGGAGACCCGCAGCACGTTGTCGATCATAACCGTCAGCTGCGTTTCGGTCTGTTCCACTTTTTCCACGCCAGCGTTGACGCTGGCGACGTTTTTCTCAATCAGCGCTTTGATCTCTTTCGCCGCCGTCGCGGAGTGCTGCGCAAGATTGCGCACCTCGGCCGCCACCACGGCAAAGCCGCGCCCGGCTTCACCTGCGCGCGCCGCTTCCACGGCAGCATTCAGTGCAAGAATGTTGGTCTGGAAGGCGATACGATCGATAACGCTGATAATATCGACGATCTGGCTGTTATCCTGCGATACGGATTGCATCATACCGATGGTCTCTTTCATCATCGCTTCGCCGCAGTGGGCGCTGTCGCGGGTGCGATCCGCCATCTCCGTGGCTTCTTTCGCGGTTTCTGCCGTCTGCTTCACCGCGCTGGCGATCTCTTCCACCGCCGACGCGGTTTGCTGCAGAAAGTCTGCGGTCTCTTCTGAACGCGTCTGCAGCGCTGCACCTTCTTTCGCGACCTGCTGGCTGATGGTGCCAATCCCGCTGATTTGCGCCCCGACGTCATCGACCAGCGAATTCAGGTTCAAACCTGATTGATTGACCAGGCGCATCATCAGCCCGATGTCATCGATCCTGTCAAAATGGTAATAGTCCGTTTTACGCCCTGAAACCACGCGCTGCATCTGCTGTACAATAGATTTAACCGGCCGGGCGATCTGCGCATGAAGATAATAAGCCAGGGAAGTAAACAGCAGTACCAGACTCCCCGACTGCACAACTTTATCAGGGAATAAATACACCGCCAGGCAGGAGAGTAACGCCGTCGTCGCAATACCAAGATGGATTCGTTTGCCGGTGCTGAGACATTTAAAAAGCGACATAAACGAAAATAAACCGCGCCGAACCAGTAATCCTTTATAAAAGCGGTAATGTTTTAATTCGTTATTACGCACTTTTGCATACAGCTTTTCACTGGCCGCGATCTCTTCCCGCGCGGGTATATTTCGCACGGAAATATAGCCCGTCAGGGATCCACCCTGCCAGACCGGCGTCACGTTAGCCCGCACCCAGTAATGATCGCCATTATGGCGACGGTTCTTCACCAGCCCCGTCCAGGTCTCACCTTGCTGCAGGGTAAACCACATGTCGCCAAAGGCTTCGGCAGGCATATCGGGATGGCGGATGAGATTATGCGGCTCACCCAGAAGATGCTCTTCTTTATATCCGCTGGCTTCAATAAAAGTGGAATTAGCATAGGTAATATGACTTTTTGTATCGGTGGTCGACATTAACGTCGAACCATCGTTAAGCAAATACTCGTTTTGTGTAACGGGAGTGTTACGCCTCATGAGTAACTCCATGATGATGTGCAAGAATAATAAAGTCCGGAAAACGCTCCGGTAAGATGAATGTGATTATTTTTTATAACTGTCCGTTGCTTATTCTCTCTGAAATTCTGACCGCCTGAAATACCCGCTGTTCATTATTTTTAATCTGTTAACGCTAGCGAATGTAATAAAAATGAAAATATTTTCAGGGGCGTTTTTGTGGGGCGCTGCAAATAAATGACATAAGCCAAATTGAAAGAGGGAGATCGCCACCCCGATAAAATTGCCAAGCTGAAATAGCGTTTCGTTAACAGGATGAAAACGCTATCATTTGGTCAGTTTTCGTTAACACAGTGAGGCTGAGGTGAAAATTAACGTCATCGGAACCAGCGGGAGCGGAAAAAGCACGCTGGCGAAGCAGATTGCGACCGAACTGGCTATTCCCTATATCGAGATGGACAGACTCTACTGGCGACCCGACTGGCAGGGAACGCCGGACGATGTGTTTCAGGAAAAGCTGGAGCAGGCGCTACAGGCGTCGCCAGACTGGGTGCTCGACGGCAACTATAACCGCACGCGGCCCGTTAAATGGCGCAATGTAGACGTTGTGGTGTGGGTGGATTATGGGTTTGCCCGCACCCTCTGGCAGGCCGTCAACAGGGCAATCAAACGGGCCTGGCATAAACACGAGCTTTGGCCCGGAACCGGGAACAAAGAGAGTTTCCGGCGCGCGTTCTTCAGTAAAGAGTCCATTCTCATCTGGACGATGAAAACGTGGCGTAACAACCGCACGCGTTATGAAGCCGATCTGCAAAACCCGCAATATGGGCATATTCGTTTTGTCCGTATTACCCGCCGCGGGCAGGCGGAAACGCTGATTGCCGCCTTAAAGTCTTATTCTTAGCATGGTTTTATATATCTGATTTCCGGCAAACTAAATGTAAATTAATTGTTTCTCAGTGGTGAAATGCGCCTTTAATAATGTCGACATGTTAAGTCAAACGAGAACGCAACATGTCATGGCGAATCAGCATTCTGGATAAAAGCCCCATCGCTGAAAACGAAACGGCTGCCGATGCACTGGCGCGTACGCTGGCGCTGGCGCAGCAGGCAGAAAATCTGGGCTATCACCGCTTCTGGATTGCCGAACACCACAATACTCCCCATCTTGCCAGCCCCTCACCGGAGCTGCTGATTGCCTGGATCCTCGGGCAGACAACGCGCATCCGCGTCGGATCCGGCGGCGTGATGCTCCAGCACTACAGCCCTTATAAAGTCGCTGAGAATTTCAACGTGCTGGCCGCGCTGGCGCCCGGGCGCGTGGATCTCGGCGTCGGCAAAGCCCCCGGCGGTTTACCGCTCTCAACGCGTGCGCTGCAGCAGGGCTTGAATCAAGAGGAAAAGGGCAGCTTCGCCGAACAGCTGGCCCAGCTCGATCGCTGGATCCGTCCTGAACATCCGTCAACTGAGGATGCCGTCCGCGCCACGCCTCTGCCGCCGTCGCCTGCAGAACGTTTTCTGCTGGGCGCGAGTACCGATAGCGCGCTGCTGGCCGCCAGGCTCGGCTGGCACTTTGTTTTTGCCGCGCATCTGAACGGTGACCCGGAACTGCTGCGCGAGGTGGTATCGACCTGGCGTAAGAGCAGCACGCGGGACGTAATTGTGGCGGTACAGGCGATTGTCGCGCCGACGCAGGCCGAGGCAGAAGCCCTGGCGCAAAAGGTCGAAGTGTGGGGCGTTGAGCTGGCAAACGGCCAGCGCGTCACCGTGGCCAGCGAAGAGCAGGCCTACGCCTTTGCGCGTCAGGCGGGCAGCGAGCCGGTGCGCATTGCACGCCGGGCGCAGTCGCTGCTGGCCGGTACGGCTGAGTCGGTCCTGGAACAGCTTAACGCGCTGCACCAGCAGTGGGGCATTGACGAATTTATCATCGACACGCCGGTAGCGGAGGGAGCAACGCGCGTCGCGTCGCTGCGCCTGCTTGCCGAGGCGCGTCTTAACAGGGAGGTCACCGTATGAGCTTTGGCGAACAGCTGATTGCCTGGCGTCGCGAGCTGCACCAGAACCCGGAGCTTTCCGGCCAGGAAGTGGAGACCACGACGCGCCTGCGCCAGTGGCTGACGAATGCCGGGATTACCCCGCAGCCTTATGACCTGTCTACCGGACTGGTGGCGGAAATCGGCTCGGGCAGCAAACTGATTGCGCTGCGGGCGGATATCGACGCTCTGCCGATTGAAGAGCGCAGCGGCGTGCCGTTTAGCTCCCAGCGTGCAGGCGTAATGCATGCCTGCGGGCACGATATCCACACCAGCGTGATCCTCGGCGCCGCGTTGAAGCTGAAAGAGCGGGAAGCATCGCTTAACGGCCGGGTGCGGATCCTGTTTCAGCCTGCCGAAGAGAACTTTGGCGGTGCGAAGAGCATGGTGCGGGCCGGTGCCCTGCGCGACGTCAGCGCCATCTTCGGCATGCATAACGAGCCCGGCCTGCCGGTCGGTGAGTTCGCTACCCGCGGCGGGCCGTTTTATGCCAACGTCGATCGCTTCGTGATCCGCATTACCGGTAAGGGCGCGCACGCCGCACGTCCGCACGAAGGCAACGACGCGATTGTGCTGGCGAGCCAGCTGGTGACGGCGCTGCAAAGCGTCGCCAGCCGCAACGTCAATACGCTGGATTCGGTGGTGCTGAGCGTGACGCGCATTGCGGGCGGTAACACCTGGAACGTGCTGCCGGAAAGCGTCGAGCTGGAAGGCACGCTGCGCACCCATCGCACGGAGGTGCAGCAGAACGTGAAAGCCCGCGTGGGTGAAATCGCCGCCGGGTTTGCCAGCGCCTTTAGCGCGCAGATTGATATCACCTGGTATGCCGGGCCCACCGCGCTGGTGAATGACGAGCGCTGGGCCGATTTCGCCACCTCGGTCGCCCGGGACGCTGGATACGAAACCCGACACGCCGAGCTGCATATGGGCGGGGAAGATTTCGCGGTCTATCTGCAGCAGATCCCGGGGGCGTTTGTCAGCATCGGCAGCAACAGCCCGTATGGTTTACATCATCCGGCCTTCAATCCGGATGAAGCCTTAATTGAGCCCGCTGCCCGCTATTTTGCAGAGCTTGCGGAAAAAGCCCTGCAACACGTTTAATTCTTAAGAGGTGAATATGTCTGCACATCGTCAACTGCGGCTGGGGACCATTTTGCATGGTGCATCCGGAAATATGTCCGCCTGGCGTCACCCTGAGGCCGTCGCCGATGCCAGTATCAATTTTGATTTCGTCAAAGCGACGGCGTTAAAGGCGGAGGAGGGCAAACTCGATTTTTTATTCGTTGCCGACGGTCTCTATATCAACGAGAAATCGATCCCGCATTTTTTAAACCGCTTTGAACCGCTGACGGTGTTATCCGCTCTCGCCAGCATCACCTCGCGCCTGGGGCTGGTGGGAACTTTATCCACCTCCTACAGCGAGCCCTTCACCACGGCGCGCCAGTTCGCCAGCCTCGATCACCTCAGCAATGGACGCGCGGGCTGGAACGTAGTGACTTCGCCGCTGGAAGGGTCAGCAAAGAACTTTTCCCGTGAAAAACACCCCGAGCATGCGCTGCGCTACCGGATTGCGGATGAGTATCTCGACGTGGTGAAAGGGCTGTGGGATTCCTGGGAGGGCGACGCCTTTGTGCGTAATAAGGAGAGCGGTCAGTTCTTTGATTCGGCCAAACTGCATACCCTCGACCACCACGGTGATTTCTTCCAGGTCGCCGGCCCGCTGAATATTGGGCGTACGCCACAGGGACGACCGATTGTCTTTCAGGCGGGCGCGTCGGACGACGGGAAAAAGCTGGCGGCGAAACATGCCGACGCCATTTTTACCCATCACGAAACCCTCGACGAAGCGAAAGCCTTTTACCGCGACGTGAAGCAGCAGCTGGAAATTAACGGACGCCGCGCGTCAGATTTACATATTTTCCAGGGCGTCAGCGTGATTGTGGGTAAAGACGCCGATGACGTGGAAAACCAGTATCAAACCACGGCGGCGCTGGTGTCGATTAACGATGCCCTCAACTACCTCGGGCGTTATTTTGAACATCACGATTTCAGCCAGTATCCGCTCGACGAGCCGTTCCCGGATATCGGCGACTTAGGCAAAAACAGCTTCCGCAGCACCACCGATGAAATTAAGCGTAATGCCCGCGAGCGCAATTTAACCCTGCGTCAGGTAGCGCTGGAAGCCGCCTCGCCGCGTCCGCGCTTTTCCGGCACGCCGGAAGAGGTGGCAGACGGTCTGCAGGCCTGGTTTGAAGGCTATGCCGCAGACGGCTTCATCATTCAGGGCGGTACGCCGGATACCTTCCCGCGCTTTGTTGACCAGGTGGTGCCTGTTTTACAGGCGCGCGGCCTGTTCCGTACCGACTACCCGGGCACCACGCTGCGCGAAAGTCTGGGCTTAGACGAACCTAAAAACCAGTTCACACAACAATAAAAGAGAACCCCGCTATGCAGAAAACATCGCTTATTCTGGCGCTCGCGCTGGCCTTTACCCCTGCCGTCTGGGCAGAGAATGTGAATATTAACGGCACCGGCGTGAGCATCGAGGCCAATAAAACGCCGGTTAATACCGTCAAAAATGGAGAGGCGGTGGCACAGCTGCCGAAAGATTATCGCTTCGCCGTGCCGGGGAAATTTACCGTGGCGGTGGCGGGCCTCAATCAACCGCCGCTGACGGTGTTTTCCGATGACAACAAAACGCTGCTGGGGAGTGAAGTGGACGTCGCCCGCCTGGTCGCTGACAGCCTGGGGCTGGAGCTGAACGTGGTGCCGACCTCCTGGGAAGACTGGCCGCTGGGCGTGGCCTCCGGGAAATATGATGCCGCCATCAGCAACATCACCGTCACCAAAGAGCGTAAAGAGAAGTTTGACTTTGCCACCTACCGTAAAGATTCCCTCGGGTTCTACGTGAAATCAAGCAGCCCGATCAAGTCGCTTGAGAAGGCTGAGGACATCGCCGGGCTGCGGATTATCGTTGGCTCCGGCACCAACCAGGAGGCCATCCTGCTCGCATGGAACGCCGAAAACCTGAAGAAGGGGCTGAAGCCCTTTACCCCGATCTATACCAAAGACGATGCGGCACAAACGCTGGCGCTGCAGTCCGGACGCGCGGATGCGTACTTTGGCCCGAACGTGATCGGCGCGTGGAAAGCGGCGCTGAACGGGAAAACCAAACTGGTGGGTAGCGTCGACGGCGGCTGGCCGAAGGCGGCGCACATTGCCGTGACGCTGAAAAAAGGCAGCGGGCTGGTTGAGCCGGTGCAAACCGCGCTAAACGGCGTCATCAAAAACGGCGATTACGACAAAGTGCTGAACCGCTGGGGGGAAGGGGTTGAGCGCATTCCTCAGTCAGAAGTGAACCCGGCTGGCCTGGGCGATTAAGGAGGCGTGATGAGCGAACGATTTCGTGATGTTTCCCCGGAAGATGCCGAGCTTCAGCCCATCATTGAGGGGCTGTTCGGCGAATATGCCGCCCGTTACGGGGACTACTTCTCTAAAGACGCGGAAGTGGAACTCACCGAGTGGTATTTAGCGCCGCAGGGGCTGTTTATCGTGCTGGAGCGCGACGGGAAGATTATCGCCACCGGCGCGTACAAACCTTTCGACGAACGCACCGCGGAAATCAAACGCATCTGGACGGACAAAACCCTGCGTCAGCAGGGGCTTGCCGGGCGCGTGGTGCAGGAGCTTGAGCGCAGGGCGGTGCTGGCAGGATATAGCCAAATCTACCTGACAACCGGTTTTCGCCAGCCGGAAGCGGTCAGGCTTTATCTCAGCCAGGGCTATCAGCCGCAGTTCGATCTGAACCGGGATCCGGAAGAGTACAGCCAGCCGCCGTTTGACGGTCGGCTGCGCTTCACTAAAACGCTTGTACGCGAAGCGTTCAGTAAAACCGCATGAGGAACGACGATGAGCAACGTTGAAACCATTAAGGTGGTCCCGGCGCGTTATCCGCTGCGGACCGTCGGCGCCGCGGTGGCGCTGTTTGTCCTGGCGGTCGTGATTCAGTCCGTGGCCTTTAACCCGCGCTGGGAGTGGGCGGTGTTCGCCCGCTGGTTCTTTGACCCGGTGATCCTGGAAGGCGTAGGGCAGACCCTGCTGCTGACCCTGATTGGCACCGCGCTGAGCGTGGTGTTGGGCGGCATGCTGGCGCTGGCGAGACTGTCCTCGTCGTGGCTTCTGAGCAGCCTGGCGTGGGCCTACATCTGGCTGTTTCGATCGCTGCCGCTGATTGTGGTGCTGATCGTTCTGTACAACTTTTCCTATCTCTACGACACGCTCTCTCTCGGCGTGCCGTTCACCGGCATCACCTGGGGCAGCTTTGAAACCATCAACGTGCTGGGGCAGTTTTCTACCGCCGTGGTGGGGCTAACCCTGGTGCAGAGCGCCTATACCGCCGAGATCATTCGCGGCGGATTCCTCGGGGTCGACCACGGGCAGTACGAGGCCGCCGCCGCGCTCGGCCTCCCGGCCTGGCGCCGCACGGTGCGCATCATTTTGCCTCAGGCGCTGCGCACCATTCTGCCGTCGGGGTTCAATGAAATCATCAGCCTCGCCAAGGGCACGGCGATGGTGTATGTCCTGGCGATGCCGGAACTGTTCTATACCATCCAGATGATCTACAACCGCACGCAGGAGGTGATCCCGCTGCTGATGGTCGGTGCCGCCTGGTACCTGGCGATCACAACCGTCCTGTCCGCTATCCAGTATGGCGTCGAGCGCGCGCTTGCCCGCAGCGAACGCCGCTCTGCCGTTAACCAGAACCGTGCCACCCGTCGTACCCGTTCCGTCACCACCACGCCAGCACAGGAGCCCGTCCATGCAAGCCTCTCCTGAAGGACATATTTCGATTACCGGCGTCAGCAAGTTTTTTGGCCGCCATAAGGCGCTCGACAACGTTTCGCTTGAGATCCCGCCCGGGTCCGTGACGGTCATCCTCGGGCCGTCCGGCTCCGGTAAATCGACGCTGCTGCGCACCATTAATCACCTGGAGCGCGTCGACGAAGGCTTTATCCAGATTGACGGGGATTACATTGGCTATCGTCGTCAGGGCGATAAGCTCTATGAGCTGAAGGAGAAGGAGATCCTCAAACAGCGCGTCAACGTGGGCTATGTGTTCCAGAACTTCAATTTGTTTCCGCATCTCACCGTGCTGGAAAACCTGATAGAGGCGCCCATCGCGCACAAAAAGCTCAGCAAAAAAGAGGCGGTGGAAAGGGCGTACAGCCTGCTGGACGTGGTTGGGCTGCGGGATAAAGCCGATGCCTGGTCACGCCATCTTTCCGGCGGTCAGCAGCAGCGTATTGCCATTGCCCGCGCGCTGGCGCTGCGTCCCCGCGTGATGCTGTTTGATGAACCCACCTCGGCGCTGGATCCGGAGCTGGTAGGGGAAGTGCTGGACGTGATCAAAAAGCTGGCCCGGTCCGGCACCACGCTGGTGGTGGTGACCCACGAGATCGGCTTTGCCCGGGAAGTGGCGGATCAGGTGGTGTTTATGGTCGACGGAAAAATCGTCGAGCAGGGAAGCAGTGACGAGGTATTAAACCGTCCGTCACATGCGCGAACGCGCCAGTTTCTCTCCAAAGTCTTGTAAGGAGTGCCAATGAAATATGGACTTCTGGCGGGGCTGTTCTTCACGACGGCGAGCCACGCCAGCATTGATTTGAAAGCCAACGAACAGCCGCTGCCGGTGACGGTGGATCGGCAGGCCGTGGCGAAGATCCCCGCCAATTATAAATTCGTTGAGCCGGGTACGCTGACGGTTGCCGTTTCGGCGTTGAATTCTCCGCCGCTGGCGCTGCTGGCCAGCGATAACCGTACGCGCATTGGCAGCGATCCGGATATCGCCCGTCTGCTGGCGGGCAGCCTGGGGCTAAAGTTGAAGCTGGTGCCGACGGCGTGGGAAGACTGGCCGCTGGGGATCGCCTCCGGGCGCTACGACGTGGCGCTGGTGAACATTGCGGTGACCGAACAGCGTAAAGAGAAGTTTGATTTTGCGACCTACCGCGTCGATTCGCTGGCTTTTTCGGTGAAATCCACCAGCGAGATCCAGTCAATCAAAAGCGCGGAAGATCTGGCAGGGAAAAAGGTGATTGTTGGCTCCGGTACGAATCAGGAGCGCATTCTGCTGGGCTGGAACGAAGAGAACAAAAAGGCGGGGCGGACGCCTGCGCTGCCGGTCTATCTCCACGACGATGCCTCGGGCAATCTCTATATTCAGTCCGGCAGGGCGGATGTGTTCTTTGGCCCTCAATCGGTTTCAGCCTACAAAGCGGCGCTCACCGGCAAAACCCGCGTTGTCGGTTTAGGGCCGAAAAAAGCCTATGTCGCGACCACCACCAAAAAAGGCAATGAGCTGGTGTACGCGCTGCAGGCCGCGCTGGACGGCGCGATTAAGCGCGGAGATTACCAGAAGGTGCTGGCGCGCTGGGGCGAGCAGGGGGAAGCGGTGGTGCAGTCGGAGGTCAACCCGCCTGGGATAACCTACTAATGGTGCTCTACACTTAGGGTTTTCATCCCGCAGGGGGCAACATGATTAAACTCTATGGCGTACCCGGCTGGGGCTCGGCAATCGGTGAAGTGATGCTAACCCTGGCTGATATCCCTTATCAATTTATCAACGTGGACGGGTTTGACCAGCCCGGTCCGCAGCGTGAGCTGCTGCAAAAGCTCAACCCGCTGTGTCAGGTACCCACGCTGGAGCTGGAAAATGGCGCCATCATGACCGAAACGGCGGCGATTGCCCTGATGGTGCTCGACAGATGTCCCGATCTCGCCCCGCCCGTGGGGCAGGCCGAACGCCAGCAGTTTCAGCGTCTGCTGATCTGGTTTGTGGCCAACGTCTATCCCACGTTTACGTATGCGGACTATCCCGAGCGCTGGGTGCCGGACGCGCCGGAACAGCTGCAGAAAAACTGCATTGAATACCGGAAGTCCCTCTATTTGTGGTTCGAAACTCAGCTCAAGGCCGCACCGTTTGCGTTGGGTGAACCGCTGACGCTGCTGGACGTGTATATCGCGGTGGCGCGCACCTGGGGGCCACGCCATGACTGGTTTGCGGCCAATACGCCGAAACTGACGGCCATCGCAGATACCGTATGCCAGCTGCCGGAACTGCACAAGGTGTTAAAGGCCAACGGTATTATCTGATAACGTGGAGCCACGACTCACAACTGGAAGCCTGCATATGCCACACGTAGATATCAAATGTTTTCCCCGCGATTTGAACGACGAACAAAAAACCGCACTGGCCGAGGATATTGCTGAGGTCATTATTCGCCATTTCAACAGCAAAGACAGTTCGGTGTCCGTTGCGTTGAATCAGGTGGATCCTGAGGACTGGAAAGCGCAGGTCTGGGATACCGAAATAGGGCCGAAGCTGGACGAGTTAATCAAAAAGCCAGGCTATTCAATGTAAGCTCAACTGCCGGGGGGATCGCTCCTTCCCGGTTTTTCCCCGCCTCGCCTTCCCGCTTTTCGCAAAAATCGATAAAAATGCGTTTTGTCTTATCCGTTACACTTTACGTTTCTGACTGACAGCTCATCAATCCTTAGGAAAGATCTCCAACAGAATCAGTTAAGGACAGACACGTTAAAGGATAATTTTCTCATGACAAAATTACCCCGTTTTTCACTCGCCTTTCTTCATCCCCGTTACTGGCTAAGCTGGGCCGGCATTGCCGGACTGTGGCTTATCATGCTGCTCCCTTATCCGCTGTTGTTCAGCATCGGTCATGGCCTTGGTCGACTGGCAATGCGCCTGCTTCCGCGCCGCGTCGAGATTGCCCGCCGCAACCTTGAGCTTTGTTTTCCGGAGATGAAAAAGGATGAACGCGAGTCATTGCTGCAGCGTAATTTTGAATCGGTAGGAATGGGGGTGATCGAAACCGGAATGGCATGGTTCTGGCCTGCATGGCGGGTGCGGAAATGCTTTACGGTGACGGGTTATGAGCACATGGAAAAGGCCAGGGCGCAAGGAAAGGGCGTGGTGCTGGTGGGGATGCATTTTCTGACGCTTGAGCTGGGCGCGCGGATATTTGGCATGCTTAACCCCGGTATTGGGGTGTATCGTCCCAACAATAATGCGCTGCTGGACTGGCTTCAGACGCGCGGACGCCTGCGCTCAAATAAAACCATGCTCGATCGTCATGATTTAAAGGGGATGATCCGCTCGCTGAAGCAAAATGAGATTTTGTGGTACGCCCCGGACCATGACTATGGCAAAACCAATAGCGTCTTTGTGCCGTTTTTTGCGGTTCCGGATGCCGCCACGACCGCGGGTAGCTATATGCTGGTCAAAAGCGCTAAGCCTGCCGTCATTCCCTTTGTGCCGCGCCGCAGGGCGGACGGCACCGGCTACGAACTGATTATTCTGGAGGATATCAGCGAGGCGCTGCAGGGGGGAGATAAAGAATCTGTTGCGACGCAGATGAACAGGGCGATTGAGCAGGCGGTACGGATGGCGCCAGAACAGTATATGTGGCTGCACCGGCGCTTCAAAACGCGTCCTGAAGGTCAGCCTGACCGGTATGCCCGCCGCAAGAGCGTGGCACCACGGGCTGATATCCTGTCCGCCGCCGATCTTTCCGACCGGTCAGGCGTCCAGCACTAAGGCAGCAAACCTGCCCTCACCGTGCAATGAGGGCAGGCGCGAGATTTACAGCGCAGACCTGCGGTACGGCGCGTAGTCCGCCTGCCACCAGGTCTTCTCGATACGCGCCATCAGCGTCTCATCATCTATCGCCGGAGCCATGCCCTGTTCAATCGCGGCTCGGGCGACTGCGACGGCAATCTGGCGTGAGACCGTTTCAATCTGATCTACCGGCGGCAGCAATCCGCCTTTTTCCGTGGTGACCAGCGGAGACTGCGCGGCCAGGCTGCGGCTTGCTGCCATCAGCATCTCTTCCGTCACCCGGCGTGCGTTACAGGCCAGCACGCCCAGCCCCAGGCCCGGGAAAATATAGGCGTTGTTACACTGGGCGATCTCGTAGTGCGCATTCTCCCAGAATACCGGGGCGAACGGGCTGCCGGTGGCCACCAGCGCGGCACCCTGAGTCCAGGCGATAAGATCCTGCGGCTGGGCTTCCGCCCGCGAGGTCGGGTTCGAGAGCGGCATGATGATTGGGCGCGGACAGTGGCGATGCATCTCTTTGACAATCTCTTCGCTGAACAGCCCCGGCTGGCCTGAAACGCCGATCATCACCGTAGGATGCGCGTTCTTCACCACGTCCAGCAGGGAAATATTCTTCGCGTCTACCTGCCAGCTGCAAACGGCGTCGCGCGCGGTAAGCAGGTTTTTCTGGAAATCGAGCAGGTTAGTCATGTCGTCGGTCAGCAGGCCGAAGCGGTCGACCATAAAGATCCGGCTGCGCGCTTCCGGCTCGCTCAGGCCGTCATCCACCATCAGCGCCACAATTTTTTCAGCTATCCCGCATCCGGCAGAACCGCTGCCCAGGAAGACCACGCGCTGGTCGCGAATGCGCGTGCCCGCCGCATGCGCCGCCGCCATCAGCGTACCGGCGGTGACGGCGGCCGTGCCCTGGATATCATCATTGAAGCAGCACAGCTGGTCGCGGTAGCGCTGGAGCAGCCTGGTGGCGTTTTTCTGCGCGAAGTCTTCAAATTGCAGGAGAACATTGGGCCAGCGCGCTTTAACGGTGCTGACAAACATATCCATAAACTCAGCATACTGATCGTCGCTGATGCGCGGATGACGCCAGCCCATGTACATCGGGTCGTCGAGGTGCTGCTGATTATTGGTGCCGACATCCAGCATAATCGGGAGGGTAGAGGCCGGATGGATCCCCCCGCAGGCGGTATACAGCGACAGCTTACCAATTGGGATGCCCATTCCGCCGATACCCTGATCGCCAAGCCCTAAAATACGTTCCCCGTCCGTCACCACAATCACGCGAACGTCGTTGCGCGAAAAACTTTGCAGCATCTCATCAATACGATGGCGGTTAGGCCATGAAATAAACAGGCCGCGCGCGCGTCGATAAATCGTGGAGAAATGCTCGCAGGCTTCACCGACCGTCGGGGTATAGATAATCGGTAACGTCTCTTTCAGATGCAAACGCAAGAGGTTATAAAAGAGCGTTTCATTGGTGTCCTGGATATTTCGCAGGTAAACATGACGCGAAATATCGCTTTTAAAATGACAGAACTGCACCCAGGCGCGCTCGGTTTGTTCTTCAATAGTTTCAACGTTGTGCGGCAATAGTCCATGCAGATTAAAATTGTCACGCTCTTCTTTGATAAATGCGAGCCCCTTATTTAACAGCGGATTTTCCAGCAATACGGCCCCATTATAGGGGGTGTACAGAACTTCTTTCCGGGACATGGTTAACTCCTGAATTTTTTTAATAAAACAGATTAAGAGATGAAATAGATCATAATGCCTTCGGTCACGACCCCGACGGCAGTGCCAATTAATATGGAAGAGGATGCGGTATCAATATAGGTATCGCTGCGTAAAGCAAACATCCCCGCGGCAATAGCGGAAGGCGTTGCGCCAATAATGACGACCTGCTGCAGTAAGGTATGGCTCAGGCCAAAGGCGATCCCTGCGGCGGCCATCATTGCCGGCTGAATCAGGTTTTTAATACTGATATTGGTAAATGTCTGCACATTCAGTTTTGGACGCTCGCCGTAAAACAGCAGGCCGAGGGCAAACAGGGACAGTCCGCCTGAAACCTTTCCAACCATCTCAATAGGCATGCTGAGAATAGAAGGAATTTGCACACCGGCCAGACTGAGCAAGACGCCGGAGACCGGGATCCAGACGATTGGATTGCGTGCCGCTTTGATGAGGTTTTGCACGATCATCGCGCCCGGGTGCAGCGCCTCCAGGCCATCATGTCCGTTTTTATCACCCATACGAATCAGGACGATAGTCAGGGGGATCATGATAACGCTGGTAATAATGTTGCCGATCAGCACACCGATAAATCCTTCCGGCCCAATCAATACCGCCAGGACCGGTGCGCCAAAGTAGGCCATATCAGGAAAGGCGCAAACCAGAGACTGAATGGCGCTGGTTTTGATATCGTGACGAAAAACGTAGCGTGAAATAAAAAGCGTCAGTAAATACGACCCCATTAAACCGACAACTAAAACGGCCATAAAGGTCAGGTTCTTAATTTTATTGGGGTCGGTATGCAATGCACCAATAAAAAGATGGAAAGGAAGGGCGAAACGAATCACCACGGTTGCCATGACGTTTGCATCTTCACGCCGGGAATATCCCAGCTTTCCACTTAGCCATCCAAGTAACATTATAAAGACGAGCGGAAACAGTGACTGTAATAGTAATGAAGGCATAGTATTTCCTGTAGGGAATTTTATGTGTTTTATTGCAGCGCTAATCTAGCGCTTAGATAGCAGGGCAGGAGTGACAAGGGTCACACTCTCTCTGGTTTTATTAATTTCAAAAGATTGCATTAACCGTCACGAATACTTTAGTTACTTAATGATGAATTAAGTTATTTAAAGGGAAAGGGTAGTGTTGTTCACATTTCTCTCCGATACCTCATGTTAATTTCACCCTGAGTCTGTTTTTAGAAAAGGCCATCTACGTCATTATTTATATTTAAGAACATTTTTTCGTATCAGGAATAGTTTCAGTTATTCCTTTCTCTGTATATCCGAACACAATTTTCAGGTGATTATATGAAAGATAATCCTGTACCGACTTCTGAGCTGTCTACCTCGCGTTTTGCCTTTGGGCTCAACAATACCGAGGTGGGCACGGTCCCTTTGATGCTGTTCGTCGGGATTGCCGCCATTGTGGCGACGTCCGCCTGGGCAGGGCTGCTGCCGAAAAATATGATAGGTGGACTCGCGGTCATCATGACCCTTGGTTTCGCGTTTGCCAAAGTGGGGCGTCAAATCCCGGTGCTGAAGGATATCGGCGGCCCGGCGATCCTGTGCCTGATGGTGCCCTCCGTGCTGGTCTATTTTGGCGTATTCGGGAAACATACCCTTGATACCGTGCATCTGCTTATGAAAGAGGCGAATCTGCTCTATTTCGTCATCGCCTGCCTGGTGGTCGGCAGTATTCTGGGGATGAACCGGGTGCTGCTAATCCAGGGGATGATGCGCATGTTTGTTCCGCTGGTGGCGGGAACATGCATGGCCGTGCTAAGCGGCCTCATTGTAGGCTCACTGTTTGGTTATACGCCTTACCACACCTTCTTCTTCATCATTGTGCCCATCATTGGCGGCGGGATTGGCGAGGGGATTTTGCCGCTGTCCCTGGCCTATTCGGCAATACTGGGGCAGACGCCGGATGTCTACGTTGCGCAGCTGGCACCCGCTGCGGTCGTCGGGAATATCTTCGCCATTATTTGTGCGGGCTCGCTGGCGCGTCTCGGCGCGAAACGTCCTGCGCTTTCGGGAAATGGCATGCTCACGCGAAGTAAAGACGACGCCAGCCTGTTTGCCGGGGCGCAAAGCACGCAGCAGACGGATTTTCATCTGATGGGGGGCGGATTACTGATGGTGTGCGCGTTTTTCATCGTCGGCGGATTGTTTGAAAAACTGGTACACATTCCCGGCCCGGTGCTGATGATCCTGATTGCCGTTCTGTGTAAGTACTTCAGGGTGATCCCGGCCTCAATGGAGCAGGGCGCGCACAGTTGCTATAAATTCGTCTCGGCTGCGCTGGTCTGGCCGCTGATGATCGGCCTCGGAATGTTATACGTGCCGCTTGAGAGCGTGGTATCGGTCTTCTCGGTGGGATACGTGGTGGTATGCGGTTCGGTTGTGATTGCGATGGCGCTGAGCGGCTACTTTATCGCGTCGCGTCTGAATATGTATCCTGTGGAAGCGGCCATTGTGACCTGCTGCCACAGCGGGCTGGGCGGAACGGGGGACGTGGCCATTTTGTCCGCGTCTAACCGGATGTCGCTCATGCCGTTCGCGCAGATCGCCACCCGCATCGGCGGCGCGTCGACGGTGATTTTCGCCACGCTGCTGATGGGCTGGATTATGGCGCGCTGATCCGAAACGTCAGGATACTGAATCGCAACGACATTTTCAGGATGTCGCTGCGGTTCAGTCCTTTATAAATATCACCGTACTGTATAGAATTACCGCATCCACAGCGACGGGATACCACACGATGACCGGAAGAGTTGATTATCAGATTGAAAAATATCTCCTTACCGAAGCCGCCGAGCCGGAGCGTCTAACGCGCCAGTGGGCAGAGGTAATGGAGGAGTGTCGTGAGCAAAAGTCCGGTGCAGAGGAGCGGCTGCGCCTCGCGTTGCTTAATGTGGATTACGTCACCAGCTTCGAGCTGCCCTTCAGGCTGCTTCTTACCCGTGCGCCCCAGCTGATAGACGTTGTCAGAAAAGAGCTTCAGCTCAGCCAGAAAAATGTTCTGTTTAACGGCAAGCGCTTTGGCTGCGTCTATAGCCTGAAAAGGGATCTCGACGGAATACCTGACGAGTTTACCTATCAGCTGAAAACGCGGATCCAGCGAAGTGACGCGACGGGATGTAATGAATTACCTTACAGGCAAATTGCCCAGCAGGTTAAAGCCCCCCGCGAACGACTTAAGCTGGCGCTGGAAAATGGGTTAGCGGTAACGGCACTCGACGGGCTTTTCTGGTTTGGCATTCAGCGCATTGCGGCGGATGTACAGAGGTTAAGGAAAATGGGCGTGAGGATTGTGACGTCTGAGACCGAGGTCTTCGATACGCTTACAAAGACCAGCCGACGGATCCCTGTTTATAGCCTTGCTCGCCCTGAATGAGTATTCGCCGCTGACCTTCGACGGCCTCAAACATGACGGAAAATTGCGGCCAATTTTTTTACAGCGTCTTCTATTTCCCTCTCCGTGTAAGCGGCAAATCCCATTAAAAAACCGGTGGACGCGGGGGGACCTGCATATAAATCGGTAAGCCCAAGTATATCAACACCCGCGCGGCGGGCGGCGGTGGCTATCTCTTTCTCGGATATTCCGTGCTTCAGGTGACAAGGCATTTGCATCCCCCCCGCTGGCGTTTCACAGGCAACATACTCGGAAAGATACGTTTCTATCATGCTTGCCAGCGTGTTGCGACGAGCAACGTAAATACTCCGCATCTTTCGAACATAGGCGCCAAAATGGCCTCCCTCCAGAAATTTAGCCAGCGTCAGCTGGGTTATTGAGGCGGTGTGACCATCCATTAACGTCCTCGCCATGGTAAAGGGCTCTATCAGTTCTGAGGGAACGATGATGTAGGCAATTCGCAGCCCGGGGAAAAGAGACTTGGTGAACGTGCCGATATAAATTGTCCGGTTGTACGTATCAAGCCCCTGAAGACTGGCCATAGGCTTACCTTCGTAGTGAAACTCACTGTCATAGTCATCCTCAATGATCCAGGCTCCGTAACGGTTTGCCCATTTAACAACTGCCAGCCGTCGGTCAAGAGAGAGCGTCACCCCGGTAGGGTACTGATGAGACGGCGTAAGGTAGATCGCCCTGGCTGGCTCGGTCAGAGAATTAAGACCGTCAACCGAGATGCCTTTTTCATCAAGAGGAACCGGAATACAGCGAAGTCCTGCAGCCTTGAACGCTTTGTGTGCCCCTTGATAGGAGGGATCTTCAATGACAATGCCATCCCCGGCGTCCATCAGCACGTGGGAACAGAGCGCAAGCGCCTGTTGAGAACTTGTCAGAACGATGACCTGTTCTGCCCTCGCACGCGTTCCGCGCTCAAGGTTGACATATTCCGCAATGGCCCGTCGCAGGCGTTCTATACCCTGTGGTGGACTTTGCTCTAACGCCTGGTGCTGAAACTCCTTCATGACCTGTCGCTGAAGACGCTCCCAGATCGGAATGGGAAACATGCGGGTTTCAGGAATGCCGGGCGCAAGGGGGCGAGGGGCGGAAAACTCGCGGATCCCGCCGCTTTCATAAACGGTATTTCCCCGGACGCTGAGTTTTGCTTTTCGTATCTCAGCGGTTGGCTGAAGCTGTCGAGGACGGGGTTTTAAAAAACGCGCGCTGGAAGAGACGAAGCTCCCTCTGCCCGTTTGTCTCTCAATAAAACCTTCGGCATGCAGGCTGGAGTAGGCCGCTTCTATGGTATCCCGGGAAACGCTGAGAGAAGCCGCCAGCGCGCGTGAGGCAGGAAGGGCCTTACCGTGAGAGAGTACCCCTTCCAGTATCAGCGTCCGTATTGCTCTCTGGATCCTTTCATGAAGGGGTAGCGATCCGTTAGCGGGGTCGATAATCCATGCCTTAACCGTTTCAAGCTGTGCGTGCTTAAACATTACGTTGTCCACTTTCCCTCTGCGTCTCTTAATTCTAAAGCAATATTACACGCAGCAGGATGAAAAATTGGTCTGCCTTGATGGCGAGAATTGGCGGGGCAAAACGTGCCATTCAGCGAATACACTCTTCCTGAAACGAATAAACGGGTGAGAGAAGAGGCACTATGAATAATACGAGCGTGACAATTGAGGCAGTTAAAGAACGTGATTTTGAAAGCTGGATGCCGCTGTGGGGAAAATATCAGGCGTTTTACAACGTCGATCTGTCCGGGGCCATTACTGAACGAACCTGGCAGCGATTTTTCAGCCCCGTTGAGCCGCTATACTGCGTGGTGGCGCGATGTAATGGAGACATAGTGGGTTTTGCGCATTATCTCTTTCACCGTTCGACCTGGGCTGAGAGCGATTACTGCTACCTCGAGGATTTATACGTCTGCGAAGCCGTCAGGGGCAAACACATTGGCAAACAGTTAATAGAATATGTTCAGAGAGAAGCCAGAAAACATCATGCCACTCATCTTTACTGGCATACGCATGAAGCCAACTATCGCGGGCAACGATTGTACGACTGGATTGGCAAAAAAAGTGGAATGATTGAATATCGTATGCAGGTAAGATAAATCCCTTAGCTGACGTAATGCCCCTGACATCTTTACGGGGCATTTTCAGGGGAAACGGGCTTGTCCTTACGATTTAGCCTGTAAAAGTATCGCCATCAGCCCCGGAAAGCGGGCATCCAGATCCTCTCTTCGCAACGAAATCATGTTTTCTCGTCCCTGCGGGCGCTGCCAGATCACGCCGCTGTCGCGCAGTACGCGCCAGTGATGGGTCATCGTGGATTTCACCACATCTTCCGGGCGCAGCGCGTTACAGCTGAGTTCGCTGCCATCGGCCAGCCGGCGAATTATCGACAGCCGGAGCGGGTTGCCGAGGGCAAACAGCACATTTTCCAGCAGTATTTGTTCAGTTTCAGGGTGGTTTGGGATCATCGTTTTCCTGCGTTTGGCGTCAGATTGAGCTATATCAACAATAGGTCAACCGTTAAAAAATAGTTCGATAATACTCGTACAATAGGACTATTATAGCAAACGAACGAATGCACGACCATCCTGGTCGTCACAGACAAGTCATAAGACTTAAGGAAATATCATGCCCCGACCCATCCCACTCGAACGTTATCGCAACATCGGTATCTCCGCGCATATCGATGCCGGTAAAACCACCACCACGGAGCGCATCCTGTTTTATACCGGGATGAGCCACAAGCTGGGTGAAGTACACGATGGCGCGGCAACCACTGACTGGATGGCGCAGGAGCAAGAGCGCGGGATCACGATTACCTCCGCGGCGGTAAGCTGCTTCTGGCCGGGTATGGACAGAGGATATGAACCGCACCGGATCAACATCATCGACACCCCGGGGCACGTGGATTTCACCATTGAAGTGGAACGTTCCATGCGCGTACTTGACGGTGCCGTGATGGTGTATGACTCCGTGGGCGGCGTGCAGCCGCAGTCGGAAACCGTCTGGCGTCAGGCCAATAAATATCACGTTCCGCGACTGGCCTTCGTCAACAAAATGGACCGTCCGGGCGCTGATTTCTTCCGCGTCGTACGCATGATGCAGGAACGCCTGAAGGCCAACCCGGTGCCGATTGTCATCCCGGTGGGTGCCGAAGATCATTTCACCGGCGTGGTGGACCTCATCAAGATGCGCACCATTCTGTGGGACGATGCGACGCAGGGCATGGTATTTACCTACGCGCCCGTGCCGGATGATTTAGTCAGCACCGCCCGGGAATGGCGGGAGAAAATGGTCTCTGCGGCGGCGGAAGCCAGCGACGATCTGATGGATAAATACCTGGAAACGGGCGAGCTCGACGAAGCGGAAATCATCAGAGGTCTGCGTATTCGCACCATCTCGGGCGAAATCCAGCCGATGCTGTGCGGCAGCGCGTTCAAGAATAAAGGCGTACAGCGCATGCTCGACGCGGTGATTGAACTCATGCCGTCGCCGCTGGACGTGCCGGCCATTGATGGCGTGGATGAAAAAGGGCAGCACGCGGAGCGTCATCCAAGCGATGATGAGCCGTTCTCCGCCCTGGCGTTCAAGCTGATGAGCGACCCGTACGTCGGGCAACTGACCTTTATCCGCGTGTACTCTGGCGTGCTGCGCAAAGGCGACGCGGTGTACAACCCGGTAAAAGGGAAGAAAGAGCGTATCGGGCGTATCGTGCTGATGCATGCCAACGATCGCCACGAGGTGGACGAACTGCGCGCCGGGGATATCGCGGCCTGCGTTGGGCTGAAAGATGTCACGACCGGCGACACGCTGACCGACCCTAATGCCGTCATCACGCTTGAACGCATGGAGTTCCCGGATCCGGTGATTTCTCTGGCGATCGAGCCGAAAACCAAGGCCGATCAGGAGAAAATGGGGATTGCCTTGCAGCGTCTGGCGGCGGAAGATCCGTCTTTCCGCCTGCATACTGACGAAGAGTCCGGCCAGACCATTATCTCCGGGATGGGTGAGCTACACCTCGAGATTATCGTTGACCGCATGAAACGTGAGTTTGGCGTCGAGGCGAACATCGGTCGTCCGCAGGTGACCTACCGTGAAACCCTGCGTAAAGCGGTGAAGGATATCGAAGGCAAATTTGTCCGTCAGTCCGGCGGTAAAGGGCAGTACGGCCATGTGGTGCTGAGCCTGGAGCCGCTGGAGCCTGGAAGCGGTTTTAAATTTGAAGATGCCACCAAGGGCGGCGTGGTACCGCGCGAGTATATCCCGTCCGTTGAGAAAGGGCTGCGGGAAGCGATGAACAGCGGCGTGCTGGCGGGCTATCCGGTCGTCGATGTCAAAGCGACGCTGACGTTTGGCTCATATCACGACGTCGACTCCTCGGAGATGGCGTTCCGCATGGCGGCGATCCTCGGCTTCAAAGAGGGTGCCCGCAGGGCGGATCCGGTGATTCTCGAGCCGATCATGCACGTGGAGGTGGAAACACCGGAAGAGTACGCCGGTAACATTATGGGCGATCTCTCTTCCCGCCGCGGCATGGTGCAGGGGATGGCAGAGCAGTACGGAAGCCAGATTATTCGTGCAGACGTGCCGCTGTCAGAGATGTTTGGTTATGCCACGACATTGCGCTCGATGTCGCAGGGTCGCGCGACGTATACGATGGAGTTCCATCATTTTGCGGAAGCACCGCGGAATGTTGCGGATGAGATTATTTCACGACGTGCGAAGTAATTAATTAATTGCACACGGTAGCCGCTGGGCTATCGTGTGCTTTTTCCTCTGCAACAGAGGGCGTTTCCTTTCATATCACGTTTTTACTTTATCAGCGTGGCCGAGCGAACTTTCCATACGCCTTTTTCCTGAATGAGACAATCTGCTACAACGTGATCTTGTTTCTTCCCAAACGCGATATAGACGTTTGTGCAAACGGCATCAAAATCAGAATGTAAGACGGTTATCTGATTCCAGTCTTCATCCCAATCCTGCGATTTGATGAACATATCCGCATCTGGCATATCTTTTTCGTTACTGTCGCCAGAGTACATTTCTTTAATTGCTGCAAGGGTTCCTGAGGCTACGTATTCGTTCAAGATGTCTGGATTAAGTACTGGCGGTTTGTTCTGTTCTAACTGCGCGATATACCATTTATTGAATTTAGGCGCCGCCTGGCCCGGTGAAGAGACGCTATCTGCGACCGCGAATGGAGACACAGCGAAAAGAAAAAAACAGAGTGTTTTCATTAGTCATGCCTGAACAGTTCGTAATGGGGCTGTATATTTCGATAAGCCTGTCCGGGATACAGAGTGCGTTGTACAAAATCGCTTATCCACTGCTGACAATCGTAGATGCAAACGTGCCCGCTATCGTGACCCACAATATTTTGGATAACGGCTACGTCACCGGCATGAGGTTGATCGTTTACCAGGCGGAATCCAGCGTTGACCAATGTACGCCCCATGTCTTTTGCCAGACGCGTATTGGGGATTTTTAATCTTCCACCCGTTCTGATCGCTTCGGTGACGTAGTGAGCACAATAATCCGTGCTCTTCGGTTGGGCATGTGATTTGGCATACGAGATTGCGCCATCTTTATTCCATGTCATTGATATTTCCTTAACGCGAGAGTGCTAATGCAGCAACTCAGGAAATATCCTCCGTTTTAAAACACAATAGTAAACATAAAATGCCATAGAAATTTACTATAATTCAGTAGGATATGATTAAGTAAATCAATCCAGCGCCTTCACCATCTTCCCGCTCGCCACAAACGTCCCGGCTCCAAGATGATGGAGGGTATTCAGCTTATCCTCGTCAAACTGCCAGCGTCCGGCGACAAACGCGCGTTCATCGGCTGCCGCTGAAACCACTTCCCCAAACAGCGTATCGTATTTTTCTGCCGCCGAGGTGACGGGTAATAAACGACACTCCATCCATGCCAGACATTTTTCTTCAATCACCGGCAGGCCAAGTTCAGGACCGTTAACGACCGGGATCCCGTAGCAGTTGAATTTGTCTTCATCGCGCCCGCTGACGCTACCGACCGCGTATGTCCAGTTGGCCGCCGCCACGCCGGGGATGACGATGCCAAATTTCCCGCTGCGTTCAATCAGCTCACGTGACCAGGTACTTTTATCTACTACTATTGCGATACGCGGCGGCTCAAACTCAACGGGCATTGACCATGCGGCGGCCATCACGTTGCGTCTGTCGAGACTTTCATCCCGACTGGTGATAAGCACAGTTGGACCGTGGTTCAGCAGACGGCTGGCGTGACGTAATTCAACAGGTCGAAAGTGGCTCATTAGGATCTCCTCATCTACACCGATGAGTATGACGAAAAAGCACGGAAATCAAAGTGAGTGCGTAAAATTAGTTTATAAACAGAACATCACAATCAAAGGAAACTGATTCATGTCCCCATTCCTGACCGCCTATTTCGCCCGCATCGGCTGGACGCAACCGACACGAGTGGATATCGACACCCTGCGCGCGCTGCATTTACATCACAACTGTGCGATCCCTTTTGAGAATATTGATGTCGTTCTGCCGCGCGAAATCCAGCTTGACGATCGGTGCCTGGTCGACAAGCTGGTCGCCGCACGTCGCGGAGGGTACTGCTTTGAGCAAAACGGCCTGTTCGAACGCGTATTGCGCGAGGTCGGGTTTACGGTGCGTAGCGTGCTGGGACGCGTGGTATTAGCGAGTCCGCCGCAAATGCCCCCGCGCACGCACCGCCTGCTATTGGTCGAGCTTAACGGTGAGCGCTGGATTGCCGATGTTGGCTTTGGCGGCCAGACGCTGACGGCGCCGATTCGTCTGCTCGCCAGTGAAGAACAAGAGACGCCGCACGGGCTTTATCGACTGCTGAGCGAGGGTAATGACTGGGTGCTGCAGTTCCGTCACCACGAGCACTGGCAGTCCATGTATCAGTTTGACCTGACAACGCAGTATTTCAGTGATTACGTGATGGGGAATTTCTGGTCGGCGCACTGGCCGCAGTCGCATTTCCGTCATCATCTGTTGATGTGTCGCCATCTGCCTGACGGCGGCAAGCTGACGCTGACTAACTTTAACTTTACCCACTGGCAGAGTGGCCATGTGGAGGAGCAGATCCACCTGCCGGATGCAAAGGCGCTTTACCAGCTGATGCAGGAACGCTTTGGACTGGGCGTTGACGATGCAAAGCACGGATTTTCACTGGCGGAGCTCACGGCCGTGATGGCGGGTTTTGAGACGCAGGGAAAATAACGCACTTCGCTATCGGCCGCGAAACTCGCGTCGATAGCGGGAAGGTGAGGTATTGAGCAAATTGTGAAAGTGACGGCGTAAAGAGGTCGTCGAGGGAAAACCGACGCGCTCGGCAATGTCATCCACCGGCTGGTCGGTTTTTTCGAGATAGCGCTGTGCGACGATGATGCGCTGGTTGAGCAGCCAGCGCGAAAAACTTTCCCCCGTGGTTTGCTGGAACCGCCGGGTAAAACTGCGTCGGCTCATGCAGGCTTTCTCCGCCACGCAGTCCAGCGTGAGTGCGAGCTGAAGATTCTCCGTCGCCCAGGCCAGCGCATCGGTGAAATAATCCCCGCGACGCGTATTCTGAACCGGCAGCTCGACATACTGCCGCTGTCCGCCTTGGCGGTGCGGCGGTACAACCAATAAGCGCGCCACGCCGTTTGCCACTTCGGCACCCCATGCCTGACGCACCAGATGCAGGCAGCAATCAATACTCGCCGCCGTTCCCGCAGAAGTGACAACGTCACCATCATCAATATAAAGCACGTCTTTATCCATCTGCACGGAGGGATAGAGGCGCTGAAAATCAGCCGCCCATCGCCAGTGCGTTGTCGCAGGACGATGTTCCAGTAAACCGGCGGCGGCAACCACAAATGCGCCCATGCACAAACCCACAATGCGTGCCCCCGCAGCATGGGCCTTTTGCAGCGCCAGCAGGAGGTCGGGATCCGGGGCTCGCTCGGGAACATCCCAGCTTGGGACGATCACCATATCCATTCCGGCCAATGCATCCAGCCCGCGTTCAACAACGATAGAAAATCCGGCATTCGTCTTCAGTACGCCGGGCATCGTGGCGCAAACAACAAGCTGACAAAGAGGCTCGCCTTGTGGCGTAAGCGCTTTCTCAAACACGGCATACGGCACCGAAAGGTGAAAAGGGATGATGCCATCAAATACCACAATACCAATTTTCAACGTCATAAGAGCCTCCATGTGCCAGCCAGTATAGAAGTCTGGCTGGCGACAGGGATCAAGTCAGGTCTTATTTTGTGACCGGCAGTGCCATAACGTCTTTGGTGGTCATTACTTCAGCGAATACATCGGCCACACCGGCTATTGCCGCCCGCTGCAGCGTTTTGTGATCCACCACGCCGCCCTGGCCGTCATCCAGATCGCGCGTTGCGGTTGCATCTTCAGGAATAATCACGCTGTAACCCAGCGGTACAGCGTCACGCGCGGTCGACGAAATGCACATGTGCGTCATCAGGCCAATCACAATCACCTTTTTAATCCCTTTTTTCTTTAATTGCGCATCCAGATCGGTGCCAACAAAAGAGCTCGGGGTCGCTTTGGTGATAATGGCGTCTTGCGCTGAAGGTTGCAGATCTTTATGGAACTGCGCATAGACAGATCTTTCGGCAAACAGCGGGCTGTCTTTCGGCCCCATATGACGAACGAAGTAGACCGGTATCCCTTGTTGGTGGGCATAGGTGACCAGTTTTTGACTGTTTTGCAGCACGTTTTCACCATCTGGTATCACCATCTGACCGTGAAAATCTTTTGATGCGTAATATTCGTTTTGAATATCCACCACGATTAACGCAGTTTCAGACGTCGATAAGGAAGGGGTAGCTTCTGCGCCCGTCATCGCGCGAATGGTTTTGGTATTCATGCGGGTTGTCTCCTGCGCGGTAGCATAAGTGGAAAATGCGCTCATCATGCCGATCATCACTGCCGTACGAAAAAATGGTTTCATCACGATAACTCCCTCTGTGTTGTGTTCGGGAGCCATTATTCCTCAGCGTCTCCAACCGCAGGAGTGACCTGAAGAACCAATAACGGTACTTTTGGGCCAAATTACTGCGTAAACTTGCTGATCCAGGGGCTGTTGTTTTCACCAGACCAAAGTTGCACAAGCATCTCTCTGAATTTTTCCGCAGCCGGGCTGAGCGGCGTTTCACGGCGTTGGACCAGCCCCAGCGTACGCCGTATGACGGGTTCAATCAGCGGACGGCTGACAAGGACATGATGTTCGTCGGTCGGCATCGCCAGGCTGGGAACGACAGACACGCCAAGGCCCGCTTCCACCATCCCCAGCGACGTTGACAGATGACGCACTTCATAAAACCAGTTCGGTTTCCAGGCCATTTTCTCGAACGCCTGATCGATAAGCGATCGGTTCCCGCTGGAGCGCCTTACTCCAATCAGCTTCATGCCCGCCAGATCGTCCCATGTCACCAGCGGTTTTTTCGCCAGCGCGTTGTCACGTCGGCATGCCAGAACAAAGGGTTCATTCACCAGCGGCGCAAAATCGATATTTGGATGTGTGACGTTTATCATATTTATGCCGAAATCTGCGTCGCCATTTAACACCGCTTCGAGACAATCGCTGGCACTGTGCTCAAGTATGCGGATACGGATGTTTGGGTAGTCATTGTTATAATCACGTATCACTGAAGGCAGAAAATAGAACGCGGCGGTAGGGATACAGGAAACGGTAATAACCCCTGCCTGATGCGTCGCCATCTCTTTAATACTCAGGATCGCGCTTTCATAAAAATCGATTAAATTCTTTGCCTTAGGTAAAAATTCCCTTCCCACGGTTGTGAGCTTGACGCTGCGCGTGGACCGTTCAAACAGCGTGGTCCCCAGACTCTCTTCGAGCTTCTGAATTCTGCGTGTTAAAGCTGGTTGTGAAATGTGAAGAAATTGCGACGCTTTTGTAAAACATCCGATTTCTGCAATTTTTACAAACGCTTGTATTCCCTGTAATTCATGCTGCATATCCGCACCCGATTATTGCTTGCCTATACCCACGGTAACGCAAGGGCTATTAATACGCAAAGCGTATTAATCCTGCTTTTTTTGACATTAGAGTTATCAACGGGAGTGTGAAAACCTTATTGCGTTCCTGATAAACGCGAAATGAGAAAAAGACATGTTAAAGATCCCTTGCGTATTAATGCGTGGCGGTACCTCAAAAGGCCCGGTCATTCTGGCCAGCGATCTGCCTGCGGAAACCGAAGCGCGTGACGCGGTTTTACTCAGCCTGATGGGTGCAGGCCATGAACTCGAAATTGACGGCATAGGCGGTGGAAGCCCGCAAACCAGTAAGGTGGCGATCGTCAGTGCTTCCGACAGCCCGGACGCGGATGTGGATTACTTATTCGCCCAGGTGATGGTGAACGAACGTCGCGTCGATACCACGCCAAACTGCGGCAATATGCTCTGTGCCGTCGGCCCCTTTGCCATTGAAAAAGGGCTGGTGAAGGCGCAAAGCCCGGTGACGACGGTGCGTATCCGCAATCTCAACACCGGAACGCTGGTCGACGCAGAAGTACAAACGCCTGAGCATCGCGTCGTGTATGAAGGCGATACACAGATCGACGGTGTGCCGGGTACAGCGGCACCGATTGGCTTAACCTTCCTGAATTCTGCGGGGTCGAAAACCGGGAAACTGCTGCCAACGGACAGCGTGACAAACGTGTTCGACGGTATCGAAGTCACCTGTATTGATATGGCGATGCCGATGGTCCTGATTGACGCGTCGGCGCTGGGCAAAACAGGCGGGGAGTCACCGGCAGAATTAGATGGCGACAGGGCGTTTAAGGAAAGGCTGGAGAACCTGCGCCGTCAGGCTGGCGCGGCGATGGGGTTAGGGGACGTGTCAAACAAGGTGATCCCTAAACCGGTTCTTCTCAGCCGCGCGCGTAACGGCGGAACGCTTCAGGTGCGCTATTTCATGCCGCATACCTGCCATAAATCACTGGCGATTACCGGCTCGATTGGTATCTCAACCGCGACGCTTATTGAAGGTTCCGTCGCCGCAAAAATTGTTGCCGATCGTCCAAAGGAACGCTTTACCAACATTATTGATATTGAACACCCCAGTGGAAAAATATCCGTATCGCTGCTGAGGGACGGAAATAATATCGAAAATACACGGGCAGCGGTTATTCGCACGTCGCGAAAATTATTTGAAGGCGTCGTTTGCGTGCCAGAAAAAATGCTCTCTGAAGTTGATTGATTAAAGTCTGAACTAAAAAACTTTCCATCTTAAAAAATACATTCTGTACCTTAACTATAATACTGAGGTTATTATGGCGTTAACGCATGCTAACAATACCCTGAACGCGCCCGAACCGGTAAAAGCCAGCGCAAATATTCGCGTGATTCTGGCCCTGGCATTATCCGGACTTGCGGAACTAGCTTCGTTGTTTTTTATTCAGCCACTGCTCCCGATGCTTGCTGTGGAATATAATGTCCCGGTCAGCCAGGTGAGTATTATCTTATCCGCAGAAACGGCATTGCTGGCAATTGGGCTTCTGTTTACCGGGACGTTATCCGATCGCTATGGCAGGAAGCGGTTAATTATCGTCTCCCTCCTGCTGGGCGGCATTCTGACGCTACTCTGCCCGCTGGTGGAATCCTGGGCGATGCTGGTGGCGCTGCGTGCGGTGATTGGTCTGGCGCTGAGCGGCATCGCGGCGGCGGCAACCGCCTATATCAGTGAAGAGGTCGCCCCGGTGGCGGCAGGCATCGTAACGGGATATTTTGTCTTTGGTAATTCGATGGGCGGTATGTCCGGGCGTATTGTTGCCAGCCAACTGATCGATCACGTTTCAATCAATATCATCTTTTACGGGTTTGCGGTCAGCCTGATTGCGGTTGCCATTCTGGTGAAGTTCCTGCTGCCAGAATCGAAGAACTTCACGCCTACGCAGAGTCTGAACGTGATGCGCATGGTAAAAGGGGCGGCCTCGCATTTCAAAAACAAAAATCTGGCGCTGGCGTTTGTCATCAGCTTCATTATCTTCGGCGCATTTACCTCACTTTATAACTATCTGGCCTTCTTCCTGAAAGGCGAGCCGTTCCATATTTCACCGGCAAACGCGGGTCTGCTCTCCTTTAGCTTCGCCCTGAGTTTCTTTACCGCTCCGCAGGCAGGTCGCTTATCGGCGAAATATGGCGCCATGAAAGTCCTCCGCGTGCTGTTCCTTATAATGGCCTTAGGGATGCTGCTGACGCTGACGTCAAATGTCGTCACCTTTATTGTTGGGGCTGTGATTTTTACCGGCTGTTTCTTCGGCTGCCACTCTATCGGTTTAAGCTGGGTCAGTAAAAACGCAACGCATGCAAGAGGCCAGGCCGTCGCGCTCTATTTATTCTTCTACTACATGGGCGGTTCGGTTATTGGATTTATCAACGGTTTTGTCTTCCACTCAATGGGCTGGCAGGGAATGACCGGATTTATTCTGGCATTACTGGGCGTGGGCGTTGTGGTGGCAACGTATCTGGCATCTGGCAATAAACAGGTGCTGGTTCCAGCGCAGTCAGCTGATTAAATAGCATGGCAATGTGTTCACGCCTCCGGGCGTGAACACAGAATGAGTACGTCTATCAAACGGGTATTATTATGAAATTAGCAAGCTATATTCATCAGGGCCGTAAAAGTTACGGGATTTATACACAGTCCGGCATTATCGATCTGGGTAATAAAATCGGCCATCACTATGCGACTTTAAAAGACCTTCTGCAATGGGATGCGGTTGACGTCGCCAGGCAATATCACGATTGCCCTGTGGATATGATGCCTGAAGACATTACCTTCCTGCCCGTGATTGAAGAGCCGGGAAAGATTTTCTGCGTTGGGATGAATTACGCTGAAAAAAGAAAAGAATTTGCCGAGACGAATAATGCCCCCACGCTGTTTATCCGCTTTCCTGATTCCCAAACCGGACATGCGCGGCCGGTTTTAAAACCGATTCTCTCCAGCGAGTTTGATTACGAAGGCGAGCTGGCCGTGATCATCGGTAAACCCGGCACCCGAATTGACGTCAATAACGCGCTTAGCCACGTCGCAGGCTACAGCTGCTACATGGATGGTTCCGTCCGCGACTGGCAGCACGCCTGGTTCACCGCCGGTAAAAACTGGAAGCAAACCGGTGCCTTCGGCCCGTATATGACCACGGCGGATGAGATCCCCGATCCTCACGCATTGACCATCCACACCTGGCTGAACGGCATGCTGGTCCAGAATGACTCCACCGGCAGCATGATACACAAAGTGGCAGATCTCATTGCCTATATCAGCACGTTCACCTCCCTCAGCGCCGGGGACGTCATCATTACCGGCTCGCCCGGCGGCGTCGGGAAAAAACGTAATCCGCCTCTGTTTATGCGCGATGGCGATCGCGTCGAAGTCGAAATCGAAAACGTTGGCCGCCTGATGAACACCATCGTGGAAGCGCAACCCCAGCAGCAAGAATTAACCGTCTAGACGCTCAGGAGAGAGACGATGTACACCGCCACTACGCCAGAATTTGAGGTGATTAAAGCCGGTAACGCTCAGGCCAGAGAGGAGGTAGCCCGCTTCCTGGCCCGCAACGGTTTAGGCATTGATAACGATATTGAGCAATTTATCGTTGCGCGCTATCAGCGTCAGCTTGTCGCCTGCACCGGCATTGCGGGTAATACGCTGAAATGCATCGCCGTGGATGCCGGGTGGCGGGGCACGTCGTTAAGCCTGACGTTAATTCATGAGGCCGAACTGCTGGCGGCACAAAACGGCGAACATCAGCTCTTTCTTTTTACCTGCCCGGATAACGTAAGGTCATTTCGCGGATGTGGGTTTTATCCCCTGGTGACGATCGAGAACTGTGCGGCGTTAATGGAGAATACGCCGGTCGGTATTCATCGTTACTGCAGCCAGCTGCGTCGCCATCATTTCATGCCGGGGCAAAACATTGGCGCGATTGTGATGAACGCGAATCCGTTCACCCTGGGCCATCAATATCTTATCGAGCATGCGGCCAGCCGGTGCGACTGGCTGCATGTTTTCGTGGTGCAGGAAGATGTCTCCGCTTTTTCGTTTAAAGAACGATTTGCGATGGTCAGAGACGGATCGCGGCATCTGCAAAATGTCACTGTGCATCCGGGGTCGGCATACATTATTTCTCGCGGCACATTCCCGGGCTATTTCTTAAAAGATAAGCAGGTCATCGATAAAGCCTACGCCGCCATTGATCTGATGCTTTTCAGAAATTACATCGCCCCCGCGCTGAATATTAATCATCGTTTTGTCGGTACCGAACCGTTCTGCCCGTTAACCGCGGGATATAACCGGGCGATGCACCGCTGGCTGGAAGACGAAACGTCTTCAGCGGCGCGTATCAGCGTACACGAAATAGAAAGAAGAACGGATGGCAATAATGTGCCGGTGTCGGCTTCAGCCGTTCGTCGTTTATTAAATGAAAACAAACTCTCTGCCGCCAGCCGCATGGTGCCGGCCACCACGCGCGCGTTTCTGAATAAAGAGGTACAGCATCAGCCCTGTTTATCCGAACCGATGTCGGCAGCGGTTTAACCGCGTTATCACAGGAAAATTGATATGAAAATTGTGCAAGCCGCAATGGCGGGAACGCTGGAGTCCAGCGACCTGATGGTCAAGGTCAGTCCCGTCGAGAGCGGGCTGGATGTGGTCATCCAGAGCGAAGTGTATAAGCAATTTGGTGACCGAATTACTGAGGTTGTCAATGAAACCCTGGCCGCGTTCAACATCGAGCAGGGGCTTGTCGTTATTGATGATAAAGGCGCGCTGGACTGCGTGATCCGCGCCCGCGTGCAGGCTGCTCTGCTCAGAGGAATGGCCCGGGAAGACATTGCATGGGAAACGTTATAATGAAAAAGTTACGCCGCAGTATGTTATTTATTCCCGGTTCAAGTGCCGCCATGCTTTCAACGGCATTTATCTATAAACCTGATTCCATAATGTTTGATCTGGAAGATGCCGTCGCGCTAAAAGAAAAAGACAGCGCCCGTCTTCTGGTATTCCATGCCCTGCAACACCCGATGTACAACGATATTGAAACCGTTGTCAGAATTAATCCGCTGAATACGCCTTTTGGATTAAAAGATCTGGAAGCCGCCGTCAGGGCGGGTGTCGATGTCATTCGTTTACCCAAAACCGATTCCCCGGAAGATATTCATCAGCTTGAACGTGAAATCGTCCGCATTGAAGAAACCTGCGGACGTCCCGTTGGCTCAACGAAATTAATGGCGGCGATAGAATCTGCCGTTGGCGTGATTAACGCTGTCGCGATTGCGAAATCCTCCGACCGCCTGATGGGTATTGCGCTGGCCGCCTTTGACTACGTGATGGATATGCAAACCGAGCGGGGCGACGGGACAGAGCTGTTCTATGCCCGCTGCGCCGTATTACATGCCGCGCGCGGAGCCGGTATTGACGCCTTCGACGTGGTGTACGCCGATGTGAACGACGAGGCCGGTTTCCTGAAGGAAGTGGATCTCATCCGCCGGATGGGCTTCAACGGTAAATCGCTGATTAACCCGCGACAAATTGAAATTCTTCACAACGCCTACGCGCCAACGCAGGAAGAGGTGGATTACGCAGAGCGCGTGCTTGCCGCCGCAGAAGAGGGGGAACGCAACGGACTGGGGGTGATTTCGCTGAACGGCAAAATGATCGATGCGCCAATCATCAACCATGCCCGCGTCGTGATCGAACGCAAAAATGCCTCCGGCATTCGTCAGTAACCCCCTTTACCGCAAGCGACAGGATGAAAAATGAAAAACCAAACTGAAACCCTGCACCACATTCCTGGCTCTCGCCGTGAGTACGTCGCCTTCAGCGGCGCTAACGCGACGACGCCTTATCTTGCTGACAGCCAGCAAAAGTATCAGCGCAAACTGTTTACCAGCGTGGACGATGTGCTGGCCCGCTGCGATCTTCATGACGGCATGACCGTCTCTTTTCATCACGCCTTTCGCGAAGGGGATAAGGTCATCAATTACGTGATGGACAAGCTGGCCCAGCGCGGCCTGAAAGGCATCACGCTCGCGTCAAGCTCATTAATGTCCTGCAATACGCCGCTTATTGAGCACATTCGCAATGGCGTGATCGGCAAAATCTACACCTCCGGGATGCGCGGCGAACTGGCGGATGCGATTTCGCACGGGCTGATGGACGAGCCGGTGCAGATCCACTCCCACGGCGGGCGGGTTAATTTGATTCAGCAGGGCGAAATAGCCATTGATGTCGCGTTTCTGGCGGTCTCGTGCAGCGATGAATACGGCAATGCCAGCGGCAACGGCGGTACATCGCAGTGCGGCTCTCTCGGCTATGCGATGGTCGACGCGAAATATGCCAGAAAGGTGGTCTTGCTCACCGAGACCCTGAAGCCGTTCCCCAACCTGCCAGCCAGTATCGATCAGGATCAGGTTGACTATGTTGTGCAGATTGAGAGCGTCGGCGACCCGGCAAAAATCAGCGTCGGTGCCGCCAGGGTGACCAGCAATCCGCGCGAGCTAATGATTGCACGCTCTGCCGCCGACGTTATCGAACACTCCGGCTATTTCCGCAACGGCTTTTCCATTCAGACCGGCTCAGGGGCGGCGTCAACCGCCTGCACGCGGTTTATGGAAACCCGTATGCGCAAGCACAATATTGTCGCCCGCTTCGCGCTCGGCGGGATCACCGGCAGCATTGTCGATCTGCATCAGAAAGGGTTAATTGAAAAGGTCCTCGATACGCAAAGCTTTGACGGCGCGGCTGCAGCCTCGATGGCGGTCAATCCCGACCACGTGGAGATCTCCACCAACGTTTATGCGAACCCGGCCGCAAAAGCCGCCTGCTGCGACAGGGTGGACGTGGTGATCCTCAGCGCGCTGGAGGTGGATACCCAGTTCAACGTTAATGTCCTGACCGGCTCCGACGGCGTGATGCGCGGCGCGTCGGGCGGACACTGCGACGTCGCCGCGGCGGCAAATCTCACCATCGTGGTTGCCCCGCTGATCCGCAGCCGCATTCCTACCGTCGTCAGGCAGGTCACCACCCTGGTGACGCCGGGCGAAAGTATTGACGTTTTGGTTACCGATCACGGTATTGCCGTTAACCCGGCGCGCCCGGAAATTCGCGAACGCCTGATTAACGCCGGGCTGGCCGTTGTCGACATCGACGCGTTGTATCAAAAGGCGCTGCTCATCTCGGGTGAACCTAAGCCTGTTGAGTTCACTGACCGTATCGTCGGCGTGGTGCGCTACCGCGACGGCAGCGTGATCGACGTGGTTCGCCAGGTGAAGGAGTAATCGTCATGACGGATAAAGCCTCGAACGCGAAAGTCTCTCTGGAACAGGTAATGAGCGCCAGAGAGCAGCGAGCCCGTCGGCAGCAGGCGTGGCTGTTTCAGTCGGAACATACGGTTGTATCCGTCACGCTGGTCTGGCCGGGGGAGGTGAAGGATACCGACCTGGCCAGGCGGGTGATGGCCGCCGCGAATCAGGCGCTCGGCGAGGTATTCCGCACCCATCAGTGGACGGTCTGCCGGCATCAGATCCTGCAGCCGGCCACCGGCCCCGAAGCGCTCTGGTCGGTGTCGGCTCCCGCGTGGATGATAAAACACGTCACGGCGCATCTTGAGGATAACCATCCTCTGGGGCGCCTGTGGGACATCGACGTGTTTTGTCCGAAAACGGGACTGCTGAAAAGAAACGCCATCCAGCAGCCGATGCGCAGTTGCTTTATCTGTCATGAATCGGCCCACGTTTGCTCGCGCGCGCGGCGTCATTCGCAGGCCGAACTCGCGCGCGTAATCGAGGAGTTAACCGATGACTACTTCGCTTGCCAGATGTAAAGCGCCAGACGTTCAGCGCACCTTCGCTGAGCTGGCTGCCGAGGCCATGTATCGGGAAATTCGCTTAACCCCGAAGCCGGGTCTGGTGGATCGCGTAAACAGCGGGGCGCATAGGGACATGGATTTTGCGCTGTTCATGGCCAGCATCGCGGCGATTGCCCCATGGTTCTCAACCTTCTTTCACGTTGGCAGAGAGACGGCTCGTCTTGCTGGCCCGCAAACGCTGCGGGCCATAAGACCGACCGGCCTGGCCTGCGAGCAGGCGATGTTTAACGCCACTGGTGGGGTGAATACCCATAAAGGCGGGATCTTCTCGCTGGGGCTGCTGTGCGCCGCGGCGGGACGTCTGACGCAAAGGGATGAAACGCTCACGCAGCGCGGTTTATGCCGTGAGACCCGCATTATCTGTACCGGCATCGTTGAGCAGGAGCTGAAAACCAACGGCATCGCCAGAACGAAGGGCGAGCAGCAGTTCCAGGCATACGGCTTTACCGGGGCGAGAGGGGAAGCGGCCAGCGGTTTTATGACCGTCCGCCAGGCGGGTCTCCCGCACCTGAACAAGGCGTTACGTCAGGGCGAATCCGAAGACGTGGCGCTCTTAAGGATGCTGCTGGGTTTGATGGCCGCGAATCCGGATACCAACTTGGTTTCCCGAGGGGGAATAGAAGGGCTGAATTACGCCAGACGCTATTCGAGGCGGTTATTAAAAATAAGACGTCTCCCGGCGGATAAATTGGTTAACGCGCTGCTCAGAATGGACGCGGAATTTATCAAACGCAATTTAAGCCCCGGCGGTAGCGCCGATCTTATTTCCGTTGGCTGGCTATTGTCGCAGTTTCCACCCGAATAATCGCGAATAGCGTAACAGGAAAACGTCATGATTGAACAACGCCTGCAGCAGCTCAGTAAGGTTTACACCCTTGTTCTGGTCCCGGGTCTCAGAGACAGCGATGAACATCACTGGCAAAGCTGCTGGGGGCGGCGTTTTCCCTTCTGGAAACGGATCCAGCAGAAAAACTGGTTAGAGCCCGATATCGAAAACTGGGTCTCGGCCATTACCCGCGAGCTGGCAGTGTGCCCGCTGCCCGCCATTCTCGTCGGCCACAGCTTTGGCGCGCTGGCGTCCTGTCGGCTGCTGCAAACGCGGCGGGTAAACGTAGCCGGGGTGGTGATGGTCGCACCGGCAGAGCCTGCTTTTTTCGGACTTGAAGAGGCCATTCAGCCAACGCCATTACCCGTCCCCTGCATCATATTTGCCAGCCGAAACGATCCTCTGATGCCTTTTGCGCGCGCTCACTATTGGGCTACGCGCTGGCGCGGCCATCTCATCGATATCGGTGAGGCCGGACATATTAATTCTGAGTCCGGTTTTGGCGAATGGCCGTATGGACTCGAACGATTAACAGAATTTTGCGAACAACTTTAGCTTTAACAGGAGAACCTATGTTAGATGATTATCATCAGCACCAGAACGCGCGCGCTGAGTCGGGTATTCCGGCGAAACCGTTAACGGCGGAACAAACCGAAGCACTTATTCATCGTTTAATAAATGATGTGTCCGCACATCATCCACAATTATTGGCTTTATTAACCCACAGCGTCCCGCCGGGCGTTGATCCCGCTGCTAAGCTAAAAGCCGATTTTTTATTTAAGGTGGCGTTGCAGGAATACCGTGTAAACGGGCTTTCTCCCGACGCGGCCACAGCGCTGCTGGGGTCCATGCAGGGTGGCTATAACGTCCAGCCGCTGATTGAGCTTCTTGACCATCCGAACCTCGCGCCGCTGGCCGCCGAGCAGCTTTCTTCTACCATCCTGATCTTTGAAAAATTCAGCCAGGTGGAAGCCAAAGCGAAGAGCGGCAACGTCCGGGCAAAAGAGGTGCTTCAGTCCTGGGCAAATGCCGAATGGTTCACGCGTCGTCCGGCCATGCCTGAAAAAATTACCCTGAAGGTGTTTAAGGTTGCCGGTGAGACCAATACCGACGATTTGTCTCCGGCACCGGAGGCGTGGTCACGTCCTGATATTCCGCTGCACGCGCTCTCCATGCTCAGTAACGTCAGGGAAGGGGTAACACCTGATGAACCCGGCGCACGTGGCCCTTTGCGCCAGCTGGCAGAACTGAAAGCGTCGGGCTGGCCGCTGGCGTACGTCGGTGACGTCGTGGGGACCGGATCCTCACGTAAATCCGCCACCAACTCCATCCTGTGGCACATCGGGAACGATATTCCGTACGTGCCGAATAAACGTAACGGCGGGTTTGTGTTTGGCGGTAAAATCGCCCCTATTTTCTTCAACACCCTGGAAGATTCCGGCGCGCTGCCGGTAGAGATGGATGTCTCCGCGCTGACGACCGGGATGCTGATCGATCTTTACCCGTACAAGGGCGAAATTCGTGAGACAGAAAGCCAGCGGCTGGTGACGACCTTTACCCTTAAAACCGAGGTGCTGCTGGACGAAGTGCGCGCCGGCGGGCGGATCCCGTTGATTATCGGACGCAGCCTGACGGCGAAAGCGCGGGAATCGCTGAAGCTTGAGCCTTCAGCGGTATTCCGCACGCCCGCTTCACCTGCGCCATCCGCAACCGGCTTTACGCTGGCGCAGAAAATGGTGGGTAAAGCCTGCGGCGTGGCGGGGATCCGCCCGGGACAGTATTGCGAGCCAAAAATCACTACCGTCGGTTCTCAGGACACCACCGGCGGGATGACGCGCGACGAGCTGACCGACCTTGCCTGCCTCACGTTTTCAGCCGACCTGGTGATGCAGTCTTTCTGCCACACCTCTGCGTACCCTAAGCCGGTAGATGTCCAGCTCCATGAAACCCTGCCGCAGTTTATCACTCGCCGGAATGGGGTGGCGCTTAAGCCGGGCGACGGCATCATCCACTCCTGGCTTAACCGCATGCTGCTGCCGGATACGGTAGGCACGGGTGCCGACTCCCATACCCGCTTTCCGCTGGGTATCTCCTTCCCGGGCGGCTCCGGGCTGGTGGCGTTTGCCGCCGCAACCGGCATCATGCCGTTGGATATGCCTGAATCGGTGCTGGTGCGCTTTACGGGCGAGATGCAAAAAGGGATCACCCTGCGCGACCTGGTGCATGCCATTCCGCTCTACGCCAGAAAGCAGGGGCTGCTGACGGTCGAGAAAAAGAATAAGCGCAACGTTTTCTCGGGCCGGATCCTCGAAATTGAAGGCCTGGAAGCATTAAGCGCAGAGCAGGCGTTTGAACTGGCTGACGCCTCCGCCGAACGGTCCGCCGCCGCGTGCGTTATGCGCCTGGCGGAAGAGAATGTCGCGCAATATCTGCGCTCCAATGCGGCTCTTCTGCGCTGGATGGTTAAGCAGGGGTATCAGAACGCCGCCACGCTTGAACGACGCATTGCTGAAATCGAGGCGTGGCTGGCTAACCCGTCGCTGCTCCGCGCCGATCCTGACGCGGAATATGCGGCAGTGATTGAGATCGATCTCAATGAAATCACCGAGCCGGTGGTCTGTGCCCCGAACGATCCGGACGATGCCCGGCTACTTTCGGAGGTTGCCAGCACTCCTGTTGAAGAGGTGTTCATTGGCTCCTGCATGACAAACATCGGTCACTTCCGCGCTGCGGGTGAAATCATGGCTGGTGCCAGCGAAAACCAGGCGCGCCTGTGGCTCGCACCGCCGACAAAAATGGATGCCCAACAGCTCTCCCGCGAGGGCTATTTTAATCAGTTTATTAAAGCAGGGGCGAGAATCGAGCCCGCGGGCTGCTCCCTGTGCATGGGGAACCAGGCGAGGGTGCGTGAGGGGAGCAGCGTGGTATCAACGTCCACCCGAAATTTCCCGCATCGTCTGGGAACGAATGCGAAAGTATTCCTTGCCTCAGCTGAATTAAGCACCGTCGCGGCCATGCTCGGGAAAATGCCAACCGTTGAAGAATATTTTAGCTATACGGATAAACTTCACGACGCGCATGAAAATATCTATCGCTATCTCAGTTTTGATACTCTGACCGAATATCAGCCCAGGGAAGGTGATAATATCAATATTGCTAGCGTGTCACTGTAAGTTATTTATTTGATAAATGCATTTAATCGGTGGAGGCTTCTCTCAGGAGCGGTCTCCGCTATTCAGGGACCCTTTTCTCATGGGTGAGATATGCTTAATTCCAATGTTTTAAAAACAATCTTACTTGCCGTAATAATATTATTATCAATATTTATTCCTCCGCCTGATGGATTAACCAAAGAGGCGTGGATACTGGCAGGCATATATCTGTCCGCTATCGTTGGGCTGGTCATTAAACCGTATCCCGAACCCGTCATCATGCTGGTCGCGGTGGCATTAACCTGTTTTACCGTAACAAAATTCCCGGATTCTCCAGTGAAATCAATGGATGTCCTGAGCGGATACGCCTCCGGTACGACCTGGCTGGTGTTTAGCGCCTTTACGCTGAGCGCGGCCTTTGTCACTACGGGTCTCGGGAAACGGCTTGCCTACTGGTTCATCCTCAAGTTTGGCAGCACGACGCTGAGGCTGGGGTATGTGACCGCCTTGCTGGATTTGGTGCTGGCACCCGCCACCCCATCAAATACCGCGCGGGCAGGCGGCGTGGTTTTTCCTATTATTAACAGCATCGCGACGGTATTAGGCTCGACACCAAAAGAGACACCGTGCAGGGCTGGGCGTTATTTAATGGTCAATGTCTATATGGTGACTAAAACGACCAGCTATATGTTTTTAACGGGCTTTGCCGGAAACGCGTTAGCGCTACAGCTAATTTCAGATATCTTCCATATTCATATTAGCTGGATCGGCTGGATGCTGGCAGGGGCCCCGCTGGGGTTATTGATGCTGTGTATCATTCCCTATATTTGCTACCGAGTTGCCTCCCCGGAAATTAAACATATTGATAATGTCGCCATTGCGACCAACGGCCTGCAAAGCCTCGGGGCAATGAGCATCAAAGAGAAGGGGCTGGTGGTAATTTTTATCTCCGCGTTATTAGGCTGGATTTTCTCTCGTCACCTTGAGCTAAATGAATCCGCCGTCGCTATTATCGCGATGGGGGCAGCGCTGCTGTTTAATATTATCGGCTGGAGCGACGTACAGAAAAACAAAGGTGGCTGGAATACTCTGATGTGGTACGGGGGCATCATCGGTCTTAGCGCCACGCTGAGCAAGGAGGGATTTTTCCGCTGGCTGGCTGATTTCCTGTCAGCGCACCTCGATTTTCTCAGCGCGGGGAACATGACCATCGTTATTATCGTGTTTCTCAGCGTGCTGGTTCGCTATTTCTTTGCCTCCGGCGGAGCATACGTCGCGGCGATGGTGCCGGTCTTTGCCACCGTGGGGCTGGTCACCGGAACGGCACCCGTTCTGCTTGCCCTCGCCATTCTGTTTTCCAACTCCTATGGGGGTTGCATCACGCACTATGGCGGCGCGGCGGGGCCGATTATCTTCGCCGCTGGGTATAACGACATCAGGTCATGGTGGACCATCGGTACGCTCGTGGCGCTGTGCACGTTTTTAATCCACATGTTCCTCGGCATTCCCTGGTGGGGTTTCCTGATGCAGCACGGCATGCTGCAGTCTTAACAGACCGGGAGTAGACAAAAGGTAGGCCGGGTAAGGCGTCGCCGCCACCCGGCAACCTCACTGCTTAGACGGGGTGTTAAACAACTCGAGCGTGATTAATGTATCAAGATGGTTGTTAAACGCGGCTTCGTCCATTTCTGGCATATTTAAGATATACATTCCGTCGAGGCCGCACACCAGACCAATCAAGCGCCAGGCAATATTTTCCGCCCGATCGCCCGGATTCAATTCTCCGGCCTCCGTTCCCGCTTTGATAAGCGCCACCGTTTCCTGGTGCCACATCTCCATGGTCATCACATAGGCGGCCTTGATTTCAGCATCACGGCTGGCGAGGATCTGCGCTTCACGCCACAGGCGAATATAGGGCTCAAACCTTCCGTCATCGCTGCCGAGCATGCCATGAAGCTGCTCCCGCCATCCGGCCTGTTTACCCGCGACATCCGCATCCAGCAGCTCGCGAATTAACCGTACGAAGGCCAGCGATTTTAGCTCTCCGCCGGACGTAAAGTGATGATGCACCTGGCCGGTGGCGACCCTGGCCTCGGCGGCAATACGGCGTACCGTCATGGCCGCCAGTCCTTCAGCCAGCGCCACGCGCATGGCGGCCTGTAAGATGGCTTCCCGCCGTTCATCCTTGCTCAGATATCGCATGTTTACTCACTCTCAATGGGAATGAAACGAGTGTAACAAAAAGCTGGACATGCGTTCAACTTTACGTAGGATCGCATCCTGGACATGTGTCCATGTTTTAAAAGAAAAGGAAATTTATGTTTCGTCAGTGGTTAGCGTTAGTGATTATCGTGCTGGTGTATATCCCGGTGGCGATCGACGCGACGGTGCTGCACGTGGCGGCGCCGACATTGAGCATGACGCTGGGTGCCAGCGGCAATGAATTGCTGTGGATCATCGATATTTACTCGCTGGTGATGGCGGGAATGGTGCTGCCGATGGGCGCCCTGGGTGACCGCATTGGTTTTAAGCGATTGCTCATGATTGGCAGCACGCTGTTTGGCCTGTCGTCGCTGGCGGCAGCGTTTGCCCCGTCAGCAGGGTGGCTGATTGCGGCGCGCGCCTCGCTGGCCATCGGTGCGGCGATGATTATTCCGGCTACGCTGGCTGGTATCCGCACCCTGTTTATCGACGCGCGGGATCGTAATATTGCGCTCGGCGTCTGGGCAGCGGTGGGGTCCGGTGGTGCGGCGTTTGGTCCGCTGATTGGCGGTATGCTGCTTGAGCATTTTTACTGGGGATCGGTGTTTTTAATCAACGTGCCGATCGTGCTGGTGGTGGTTTCGCTGGCCGCGCGTTTTGTGCCTCCTCAGCAGGGCCGCCCGGAGCAGCCGCTGAATATTAGCCATGCCATTATGCTGATTGTGGCGATTTTGCTGCTGGTCTACAGCGCGAAAACCGCGCTAAAAGGCGCCCTGTCACCGTGGGTAGTCGCGTCCGCGCTGGTGACCGGCTCGGTGCTGCTGTTTATCTTCGTGCGTATTCAGCTTCGCGCTCGCGTACCGATGATCGACATGCGTCTGTTCTGCCATCGCATCATTTTGAGCGGCGTGGTGATGGCGATGACCGCCATGATTGCCCTGGTCGGTTTTGAGCTGCTGATGGCTCAGGAGCTGCAGTTTGTTCATGGCTTTACGCCGTTTGAAGCGGGAATGTTCATGCTGCCGGTGATGGTCGCCAGCGGGTTCAGTGGTCCGATCGCGGGTGTGCTGGTCGGGCGTTTGGGGCTACGCATCGTCGCCGCCGGCGGAATGGGGCTCAGCGCCGTCAGCTTTATCGGCCTGTCGATGCTCGACTTCAGCACGCAGCAGTGGCAGGCGTGGGGACTGATGGTGCTGCTCGGCTTCAGTGCCGCCAGCGCGCTGCTGGCCTCGACCTCGGCAATTATGGCGGCCGCGCCGAAAGAGAAAGCCGCCGCCGCAGGGGCAATTGAAACCATGTCCTACGAACTGGGGGCCGGGCTGGGGATCGCCATCTTTGGTCTGCTGTTGACCCGCAGCTTCTCGGCGTCAATTGACCTGCCGCAAGGGCTGAATGCCTCGCTCGTCGATAAAGCCTCGTCATCCATTGGTGAGGCGATGAAGGTGGCGCAGGATCTGACCCCGACGCTGGCGGAGTCGGTGATTGAGGCGGCGAAAAGCGCGTTTATCACCTCGCACAGCGTGGCGCTGGGCAGCGCGGGCGGAATGCTGCTGCTGCTGGCAGTGGGGATCTGGTTTAGCCTGGCAAAGGCCAAGCCGCAGTAATACAGGGCGAGCGGTTGGCGCGAGCGGGGCAGATGGGCTATGTTTTTTATAGGATTATCTGACTCTTGCTGGAAAATATGAGCCCTCGCCACAGCAGTGAACCGTCCCAACCGCTCTCCCGGTTAACCCTGCTTGCAGGGGGGGCGCTGGGCGTCGTTTTTGGTGATATCGGCACCAGCCCGCTTTATACCTTCCGGACGGTGCTTTCGCTCTCTGAGCATGACCCTACGCCCGGCGTCATACTGGGCCTGCTCTCGCTCATTACCTGGACACTCATCCTGGTGACATCCATAAAATATGCCGCCTTCGCCATGCGAATTGATAATCATGGCGAGGGGGGCATCATGGCCTTGATGTCGCTTCTGGTGGAGAAAGGCAAAGGCGGGCGCTGGGTCATTTTTGCCGCTCTGATTGGCGCAGCGCTCATTTACGGTGACGGCGCGATAACCCCGGCGATCTCCGTGCTTTCTGCTCTGGAAGGGCTGGAGATGGTGATCCCTGAGTCCCAGCCGTACATATTACCCCTGACGGTGGCGGTTTTGCTGGCGCTGTTTCTTATCCAGCCTTTTGGTACCGCCCGCATAGGGAAAATATTTGGCCCGGTGATGGCGCTGTGGTTTTTAGCGATTGCTGCGCTGGGCGTGCGGGGGATCGTCCAACACCCCTCGGTACTGCTGGCCCTCAATCCTGCGTACGGCATCGCGTTTTTGTTTTCGAACGGGTACACCAGTTTCCTGGTCCTGGGGGGCGTTTTTCTCTGCGTGACGGGTGCCGAGGCCCTGTATGCAGACATGGGGCATTTTGGTAAAAAGCCGATCTGGCTTGCCTGGTACGGTATCGTCTTTCCTTCGCTGCTGCTCAACTATGCTGGCCAGTCAGCGCTGATTCTGGCCGGTGCCGACAGCAAGCAAAACCTTTTCTACACGCTCTGTCCGCCCGTGCTCCAGGTTCCGCTCATCGTTCTTGCCGCGCTGGCGACGATCATCGCCAGTCAGGCGATTATTACCGGCGCGTTTTCCATGACGCGCCAGGCCATTCAGCTTGGCTGGCTACCCCGATTACGCATCAAACAGACGGCGGCAGAAAGCTACGGTCAGATTTATATCGGAATCATAAACTGGCTGCTGATGGTGGTGACCATCGGGCTGGTGGTGTTCTTCAAATCCTCCGATAAGCTTGCCGCTGCGTACGGGATCGCCGTGTCGTTAACCATGCTGATGACCACGGGGCTGTTGTTTGTGGCGATGCGGGAAGTGTGGCGCTGGAGCCTGGCCAGCAGTGCGGTTATTGCCCTCTGCTTCCTGGTGATTGATGCCACCTTCTTGTTTGCCAATCTGATTAAGGTCCTGGAAGGCGGCTATATTCCGCTGCTGATGGCCGCAGCGATTTGTACGGTGATGCTGATCTGGCACCGCGGCGTTAAGGCGGTATCCGCATCGGTGGGCGAGAAGGGCGTCAGCGTGGATGCGTTCTTTGCCCAGCTTCAGCAAAAGACGGTGCCCAGGGTGGCGGGCGCCGCCGTCTTTTTGACCCGTACGCAGAACAATATCCCGCCGGTCATGCGCTGGCATGTCGCGCGAAACCGGGCGCTACAGCAGGATGTGTTGTCGCTGACCATTGATATTCTGAATGTGCCCTATGTGGGGGAAGAGCAACGTATCAGGGTAGAGCAGCGCGCGCCGGGCTACTGGCACGGCGTGGCGCAGTATGGCTTTATGGAACACCCGGACATCCCGCGTTTGTTGCAGGGTGTCAGCGAGATTAACGCGCTTTTTGCCACGGATGACGCCACCTGGTATGTCGGGCATGAAACCATTGTGGCAGGCGAGGGTGAGGCAGGCATGGCGGCCTGGCAAAGGCACATATTTGCTTTTATGAAGCGCAACTGCACGCACGTCATCAACCACTATCACCTTCCCAGCGATCGGGTTGTCGAAATTAGCCGACGCGTTGCCGTGTAGATTCTGGCGAAAGCAGAGGTCCTCTGCTTTCGCACCGTTCTATCTCTCAAGGGACGCAGACAGGACGCTATGCAATAACACATTCGCCCCTTTCTCCGACCACTCCGGCAGGATCCTTTCCGCTTCGTTATGGCTGACGCCTTTCACGCAGGGGATAAAGATCATGCTGGCGGGCGCAATTTTGCTGACATAGCAGGCGTCGTGTCCCGCACCGGAGACCATCGGTTTCGACGTATAGCCCAGTGCCGCTACGGCCTTCTCCGTACGAGCCAGGCATTCGGCATCAAACGCGATGGGCGCGTAGTCAAAAATGCGTTCAACGGCAGCAGCGACGCCGCGCAGTCTCAGGCTTTCAGCCACCTTATGCAGCGCCGCTTCCATGGTCTCCAGCGCCTGCTGCGCCGGATGGCGAAACTCAACGCTGCATTCCACGCGAGACGGCACGACGTTGCGCGAGTTTGGCGTAACCTTTGCCATACCGATCGTCGCGCGTCCGTCCGGCGCATGCCGATAGCCAATCTCTTCAACCTTCAGCGCCAGCTCGGCAAAGGCGGTCAGCGCGTCGCGGCGGCTGTGCATCGGCGTCGTGCCCGCGTGGGCGGCGAATCCGTCCAGCGTCAGGGTAAACCAGCGCTGGCCCATTGCCGCGCGGACTAACCCGATATCGATGGCTTCATCTTCCAGGATCGGGCCCTGTTCGATGTGCAGTTCGTAGCAGGCGTGAACGGGAAACGCGCGGGCAGAGGCTTCACCCCGGTAGCCAATGCTCTCCAGCGCTTCGCCCACGGTAATGCCATCGTTATCCGCGCGGGCATGGGCGTACGCTTCGCTAAATTGCCCCGTCCAGACCCCTGAAGAGAGCATGGCTGGCGCAAAGCGCGCACCTTCTTCGTTAGTCCAGTTTACCAGCACAACGTCACGTTCAGTCTCAACGTGACGATCGTTAAGGGTTCGCAGCACCTCCAGCCCGGCCAGCACGCCGTAAACTCCGTCGTAGTTACCGCCCAGCGGCTGGGTATCCACATGTGAACCCGTCATGACCGGGGCAAGCTGCGGGTTTTTCCCCGGTCGGCGGATAAACATATTGCCCATGCTGTCGACGTCGCAGGTGAAACCCGCGTCCAGCGCCCAGTCGCGCAGCAGGTTACGCGCAATACGATCTTCCTCGCTCAGTGCCAGACGGGTCACGCCACCGGCGGGCGTGCCGCCGATCTGCGCCATCATCTCAAGCGTTGACCACAGCCGTTCGGCGTTGATGCGGATCATGTCTTGTCCTTACTGCTGCGGTAGCGGAAATCACAGCACGAACCGCCCTGCATGATGGTGGTCGTGCGGGTCAGCTTCACGTCCGGCGCATAGCCAACGATGAATTTTTCATCGCGCGCGCAGGAGAGCAGATGACCGATCTCGCCCAGCCCCATTTCGTGATACATCTCCGCGTAGCGGCAGCGGGTCACGTTGTAGTTGTACTGCTGGTCGTCGGCGTCGATCACCTTCACGTCAAGCGCGTTATCTTTTTCCCACAGATACTGCAGGGCGATGAAACTCTTGACGTCCGCGCCGTTGGGTTCTTTGCTGGCAAACGCTTTGCCTGCGTCAATCGCGGCCTGCTCAATAGCCTCGCCAATGACCGCCTGGGCGCGGGTTTTCCCTATCTCGCGCACCAGGATTTCATAAATTGGCTTAATAATTTCTGCTTCAATTTTGCGGCGGGCGAGAATGCCCAGCTCGTTATTATCACTCATCACATTGCCCTCACTGCGTTACTTCGCTTTTGCGCCACCCAGCACGGTCTGTGGCTGCCATTTGCCATCGACAACTTTGTAAACGGTGAAAGACGGCGATTTCAGGTTACCTTCTTTATCAAACGCGATCTGTCCGGTGACGCCGGAGTAGCTGATGGCGCGCAGGGCGGGCAGATAGTCGGACGGCTCAACGGAGTTTGCTTTTTCCATCGCCGCAACCAGCACGCGGGTGGCGTCATAGGCGAACGGAGCGTGCAGTTCGATATGGGTGTGGTAGCGTGATTGGTACGCGTGCTCGAATGCCTTTCCACCCGGCATCTGGTCAACGGGCAGACCCGGCTCCAGCGCGACCACGCCTTCGCCTTCTTTCTGCGCCAGCTGCAGGAACGTCTGGCTGACAAATCCGCCTGCGCCCATCAGGGTGGCGTTCATGCCCAGCTGTTTGATTCGACGCGCCAGCGGTGCGGCCTGGCTGTCGACGCCGCCGAAGAAGATCAGATCGGCGTTTTTACTGCGAATAGCGGTCAGCACGGCGCTGAAGTCCACCGTTTTGTCATCAACGTACTGACGATCGACAACCTTCACGCCCTGCGCTTCAAGCGATTTAATAAACTGGTCCGCCAGACCCTGACCAAAGGCGGTACGGTCGTCGATCACCGCAATACGTTTGGCTTTCAGCGTATTAACCGCGTACTGACCGGCAAACTGACCGCCGTCGTCGTCATGGCCCATCACGCGGAAGCTGGTATCAAAACCCTGTTTGGTATAGGCGTGACCGGTCGCGACCGGTGCCACCTGTGCGATGCCCGCATCGTGATAGATACGTGCGGCAGGAATGCTGGTACCGGTGTTCCAGTGACCGACAACGCCCGCCACGCCGCTATCCACCAGACGCTGCGCCACGGCCACGGCGGTGCGCGGGTCGGACTGATCGTCTTCGGACTGCAGTTTGAAGGTCACCGCTTTGCCGCCGATGGTCGGGTGCTGCTTGTTAATGTCGTCAATTGCCAGCTGCGCGCCGTTCTCCAGATCTTTACCGATACGGGCGGAGGGGCCGGTGAGCGGGCCTGCCAGACCGATAACCACGGTTTCACCGTCGGCTGCCCACGCGGCCGTCGAGGCAAAACTGCCGAGAAGGATAGCGGCGCTAAGCGCACTGATTTTTACTGTTTTCATTGTATTTCCCTGATGTTGGCTGGTGTTGTTAAACGGGCATTTCGCCCAAATAAATCTGTGCAATCTGGTCGTCATTGAGCAGCGCTTTCGATTTGCCATGATGAACAATGCTGCCGCTGTCCATCACCCACGCGCTGTCGGTGACTTCCAGCGCGAGACGGGCGTTTTGTTCGATGAGCAGCAGGGCAACGCCGCGCTCGCGAAGGCCGGCAATGACGGTAAAAATGTTTTCGACCATCTTCGGCGCAAGGCCCATAGAGGGTTCGTCGAGGATCAGCAGCCGCGGGCGGCTGAGCAGGGCACGGTTAAGGGCCAGCAGCTGTTGTTCTCCGCCGGAAAGCAGGCCGGCAAGCTGATGCTGGCGTTCTCCCAGGCGCGGGAAGCGTTCGAAAATGGCGTTCATTTCTTGCTTAACGGTGACAGTGTCACGCCTGAGCCAGGCGCCCATCTGCAGGTTTTCCAGCACCGTCATTCGGGAGAAGATCCCGCGTCCTTCCGGGACCATGACCAACCCGTCGCGGAGCAGGGTTTCGGGCTTATGCTTACGTACCGCTTTACCGTTGAACTCAATACTGCCGCTAAAGCTTTCCAGCCCGGTAATGGCGCGCACGGTGGAGCTTTTCCCCGCGCCGTTAGCGCCGATCAGCGTAGCCTGTTCGCCCTCGTGCAGGGTAAAAGAGACATCGCGTACGGCCTGAATGCCGCCGTAATGCACGTCCACACGTTCCACTTTCAGTAATTCAGACATGGGCGTTGCCTCCAAGCCAGGCGGCGATCACTGCCGGGTCGCGACGCACGCTCTCCGGCGTGCCGCTGGCGAGCGTTTTACCGTAATCAAGCACCGTCAGGCGATCGCAGATGCCCATTACCAGCTTGACGTCATGTTCAATCATCAGCAGGGTTTTGCCGTCATCGCGCAGGCGGATAAGCAGCTCGCCGAGCGCCACTTTTTCCGCTGCGTTCATCCCGGCGGCGGGTTCGTCCAGCGCCAGCAGCAGCGGTTCCGTTGCCAGCGCGCGGGCAATCTCCAGACGGCGCTGATGGCCATAGGCCAGATCGCAGGCGCGGTAGTGCGCAAACTTCGCAATGCCGGTGTATTCCAGCCAGTGCCAGGCCAGCTCCCGGGTCTGCGTTTCTTCCGCGCGAGCGCGCTTGTGGCGACTCAGCGCGGCCCACAGGCCGTTGCGGGTGCGCACGTGGCGACCCACCATCACGTTTTCCAGCACCGACATGTCGTTAAAGAGGCGCACGTTCTGAAAGGTGCGCGCAATCCCGGCGGCGGTGACTTTCTCAATATGCTTTGGGAAATAGGGCTTATCGGCAATTGAAAATTCACCGCTGTCCGCCGGATAAAGCCCGGTGATCAGGTTAAAACAGGTGGTTTTTCCCGCCCCGTTAGGACCAATCAGGCCGTAGATCTCACCCTTGTTCACGGCGATCGAAACGTCATCCACGGCGGTAAGCCCGCCGAAGCGTTTGGACATGTTGCGAACGGTTAACAGACTCATGTATTCACCTCCTTGTGGCGTACCGGCCAGATCCCGGCAGGACGCACCAGCATGACCAGCACCAGCGCCAGGCCGTAGAACAGCTGACGCAACACTTCCGGGTCAATCAGTACCGTACCGAATAGCGCCTGCTGAACCGGGGCTGCCTGACTGCGCAGCAGTTCCGGCAGGGCGGTAAGCAGTATCGCGCCGAGGATCACGCCCGGAATATGTCCCATTCCGCCCAGCACCACCATCGCCAGCACGGCAATGGATTCCTGTAACGTGAAGGATTCCGGGGAGACAAAGCCCTGAAACGCGCCGAACAGGGCACCCGCCACGCCGCCAAACGAGGCACCCATCGCAAAGGCCAGCAGCTTATAGTTACGCACGTTGATGCCCATCGCTCGGGCCACATCCTCATCTTCACGAATGGCGTGCCAGGCGCGACCAATACGGGAATGCTGCAGGCGCAGGCAGACAAAAATAATCGCCACAATCACCAGCATCAGCAGGTAGTACCACAGCCACAGGGCGGGCACTTTGAAACCAAACCAGTGGTATACGCCGCTAAACTTCAGGCCGAACAGATTCAGCGTATCCACCCCGGTAATGCCCTTTGCACCGTTGGTGATGTTCACCGGACGGTCGAGGTTACGCATCAGGATGCGGATGATTTCGCCAAAGCCGAGGGTCACTATCGCCAGATAGTCCCCGCGCAGCTTCAGCGTAGGAGCCCCCAGTAAAATGCCGCAGACCGCAGCGACGAGCGCAGCCAGCGGAATAATCAGCAGATATGACGTGTGCAGTCCGTTCGGGAACCAGACGCCGAGGACAGGAAACACCTCCAGCAGGTGTGGCGAGGCCATCAGTGCAGCGAGATAGGCCCCGACCGCGTAAAAGGCGATAAACCCCATATCCAGCAGGCCGGTATAGCCCACCACAATATTGAGCCCCAGCGCCAGCATGATGTAGAGCAGGGCGAAGTCGATAACGCGCACCCAGTAGTTGCCGCCAAGCTGCGTGGCCACCACGGGCGCAAGCAGCAGCGCGAGGCAAAACAGGACCATGCCTGACCAGAATTTGCGCGGCACCGCCGGGGTTTGTAGTTGAAGAGTAGTCATCTTTTTCCTTACGCCCTGTGCGCTACGCGCTCGCCCAGCAGGCCTGCCGGACGGAAGACCAGCACCAGAATCAGGACCATGAAGGCAAAAACGTCCTGATAGTTGCTGCCAAAGACGCCGTGGGTCAGTTCCCCCAGATAACCTGCGCCCAGCGCTTCGATAATGCCGAGCAGGATCCCGCCAATCATGGCGCCACGAATGTTACCAATGCCCCCCAGCACGGCGGCGGTAAAGGCTTTGATCCCGGGCAAAAAGCCCATTGAGAAGCTAGCGTTGCCGTAGTTGCTGGCCATCATGACGCCTGCCAGCGCGGCAAATACGCCGCCAATGGCGAACGTCAGGGTAATAATGGCATTGGGGTTAACCCCCATTAGCGTGGCCACGCGCGGGTTTTCCGCCACGGCGCGCATGCCGCGGCCCAGGCGGGTGTATTCCACCAGCAGCCATAGCCCGGTCATTACCGCTAGCGCCAGCGCCACGGTAACAATGCCGGTGACGGTCACAATGGCAGGGGGATGCAGTTCGCTTCCTGACGTCACGGCGATCGGCTCCATGGGCAGGATCTGCGGGAACATCAGCGGGTTGCGCGTCCAGATAATCATCGCCACGGTTTGCAGCAGGACCGAGACGCCGATACCCGAGATAAGCGGTGCCAGGCGCGGGGCGTTGCGCAGTCGGCGGTAGGCAAAGCGCTCCACGGCCATTGCCAGCAGGGCGCAAACGGCCATGGCAATCGCCAGGGCAGCGCCAAGCTGCAGCAGCAGCGGCATGTGCGGAAAGGTGGCGTTCAGGGCGTTAATGGCGGAAAGCGTGGTGAGCGCACCGACCATCAGAATATCGCCGTGAGCAAAGTTAATAATGCGCAAGATGCCATACACCATGGTATAGCCCAGCGCGATCAGCGCGTAAATGCTTCCCAGCATCACGCCATTGATCAGTTGTTGTATGAGTGTATCCAACGTCTGTACCCGCAAAGTGCTCTTTCTGCGGCTACCATCCGATAAATGAATTAAATTGTAAAATACACATATATTATTTCTTATGATAAACCGGTATTGCTTTATCTTAATGATTTATATAAAGATAATATAATGGCGTTCCCGGCTAAAAAGCCTAAAGAAATCAACATATGAATAAAACAGAACAATCGGCGGGTTTGTCTGCGTATGCAGACAGTCGCCTGGCAAACGATCCGCCGCTTCGGGCTGTCCGTGCCTTTGAGGCCATCGCCAGGCTGGGCAGCGTCACGCTGGCCGCGCAGGAGCTGGATATCTCACCGTCAGCGGTCAGTCATCAGCTCAAGGTGCTTGAAGGGTATCTGCAAATGCCCCTGACGGAGCGTCAGGGGCGCAGGCTGGTGCTGAGCCAGCACGGACGTGAATATTACCGCTCGATCCGTGCGGCGTTTAACGTGCTGCGCCAGGCAACGGAGCATCTGGCTGGGCAGGCGCAAACGCGTCAGGTCACCATCAGCCTGATCCCGCTTTTTGGCATGGGGTGGTTTATCCCGCGTCTGCCTGATTTCATGCGTGCCAACCCGCAGACCGAGATCAACGTTGTGTATGCCAATCATCGTAACTATCTGAGCGATGCCTCGGACATGTCGATTCGTTTTGGTAACGGTCAGTGGGCGGGCTATCAGAGCGAAAAGCTGATTTCCGGACAGATGGTGCCGGTGTGCAGCCGCGCGTTTTTGCGCATTCATGGCCATATCGACACGCCTGAGCAACTGCTGCAAATGCCGCTGCTGCATGATGAGGAGCGCACCACATGGCCGCAGTGGTTTCTGCTGCAGGGGGTAAAACGCCCTCTCCGGCGCAGCGGCCCTCTGTTTGAAGACGGGCTGTTAACGCTGGCGGGCGTGCAGGCCGGGCTGGGCTGCGCGTTGATGCGCGAGCCGCTGATCGCACCTTATCTTGAGAGCGGCGAGCTGGTGAAGATATTTGACTTATCCATTGATGACGGGCGCGACTATCACCTCTGCGTTCGTTCAGATACAGAGATGACCGAGGACGGTAAACTGCTGCAAAACTGGCTGCGTCGGGCGGCGAGCGGGGAGTCGTGAGCAGGGTAAAAGAGACAGATAAAAAAAAGCCAGCTTATTCAGCTGGCTTTTGTACAGACAAGGTTTAGAACTGGTAGGTCAGACCCAGCGCAACGATGTTGTCGGTACCGATGCCTGCCTGGCGAGTGAACTGGTTGTCGTCGAGCAGGTTGATTTTGTAATCCACGTAGGTGGACATGTTTTTGTTAAAATAGTAGGTCGTGCCAACATCGATGTATTTAACCAGATCCTGGTCGCCGAAGTTTTCGATGTCTTTACCTTTAGACTGCAGGTAAGCGATGGATGGGCGCAGGCCAAAGTCGAACTGATACTGAGCCACAACTTCGAAGTTTTGCGCCTTGTTTGCAAAACCGTAGATGTCGCTGCGGTTACCGTTAGAGGTACCGAAACGGGTTGCGTTATAGGTCTGAGAGTACTGCGCAGCAAGGTAAATGTTGTTTGCGTCGTATTTCACACCACCGCTGTACACTTCAGCGCGGTCGCCTTCACCATATACGCCAGCAGCATTCTGGTCAGCGGTACGACGTGAAGAGGACATTGCGCCACCTACGCTGAAGCCTTCGCCCAGGTCGTAAGTCAGGGACGCGCCGTAGCCGTCACCGTTCTGGTTCAGCAGGCTGCGACCGCTGGTGTTTTCACCGCTTACGCTGCCGTTTTTGCCCTGGTACTGCAGAGCAAAGTTCAGGCCGTCAACCAGACCAAAGAAGTCCTGGTTACGGTAGGTCGCAACGCCGTTTGCACGAGACTGCAGGAAGTTGTCGGCACCATAGGTGTCACCGCCGAATTCTGGCAGAACGTCTGTCCAGGAGGTCACGTCGTAAATTACGCCGTAGTTACGACCGTAATCAAAGGAGCCTGCTTCAGCAAACTTCAGGCCGGCAAACGCCACACGGGTCCAGGACTGGTTGTCACCTTCGTCTTTGTTACCCTGAATCTGGTATTCCCACTGGCCGTAGCCGGACAGCTGATCGTTAACCTGGGTTTCGCCCTTGAAGCCGATACGCATGTAGGTTTTATCGCCATCTGCGCCAGCGTCATCAGAGAAATAGTGCAGACCTGTTACTTTACCGTACAGATCCAGCTTGTTACCGTCTTTGTTGTAAATTTCGGCAGCGTTAACAACGCCTGCTGCCAGCATGGAAGTGACTGCCACTGCAACTAATTTAAGTTTCATCTTAAATGTTCCTTATAATTTTTTTCGGTATTTCCTGAACCACTGTGAACGATTTCTAAACGAGGCTGCTCGTCAATGGCATGCTATTTTTAAAAATCTTGTAGTCTTATTTCAATAATAAGTTTCAAAATATTAGAGATAATTTCAATTAGTGTGATCTCGATCGTGTGAAAAGGCGATTATTCAAACAAAGCGACCGAATTTTATACGAATAATAATTATGTTATCTGCGGGACTATTGCCATCGCTATAATTTCTGCGAGTTTTAGTATATAGGGTTAGATTTCGGTATTCCCGATGCGTTGAGGGGGTGAGTATTAGTGTTTTGGCTTAATAACAGTGGGTTAGATGAAGGTCGTGACGTATATTGCGAATATTCCCAAGAAAGTGTCAGGATTGAATTATTGCACTCAATGCTATCCATGGTGTTAATATTCAATATTGACTAATTTCATTCTGTTGTCAGTTTGTGTCAATTATCTTGTTAGCCGTTTACAGAAGGCGTCAAATATAAACCGAATTTAAACGGACACCCTATTATTATGATAAATATTCTGAGGTGCGATCACGTTTTAAATTTATGTTAATTATGTTGCCGGGCTGAAATTTCCCCGGCCGTTGGAGAAAGCATTATTGTCTTGTTGCGTACCAGCAGAGCAACGACCCGGCGCAGACCATCAGCGCGCCTTGCCAGAACGAGAATGAGAGGGGGGAACTCAGCACTGCGGCGGCAAGCGCGGCTGAGAGGACAGGGGTAAAATACGATATGGCAGCCAGTACCGTGATGTTACCGTGAAGGATGCCAATATTCCATGCGGCATATCCAAACCCAAGCGCGATACCGCACATGACGAGTTTCACCACCACCGGAAGCGTGAACACCATCTCGGGCTGATCGCTCATGGCATATTTCACCCACAGGCTCAGCGCGGTCAGCAAAACAAACAGGGTGATGCCGTTTTGTCCTTTCGCAAATTTGCTGGTGACCGTGCAGTAGGCGGCCCAGATAAATGCCCCGGCAAACGCCAGCCCGTAGCTCAGCGGGCTCGAAACAATATTGCGGGTTATTTCATCAAGATGTAAACCCTGTTCACCGCCCAATACCCAGCAGACGCCCAGCAATGAGACGGCTAAACCGGGGATCACCCACAGGGTTGATTTCTGTCCGTTGAACAAGATGGCAAACACAATGGTCAGGCTTGGCCAAAGATAATTGACCATGCCCACTTCAATAGCCTGCGAGCGCGTTGCGGCATAGCCCAGCGACAGCGCCAGGCATATTTCGTAGCTGACAAATAAAACGCTGCCGGCAATTAGATAGCGGGGTGAAAACCGCCTGATATCAGGAAATCCTACCGTAACCAGACACAGTAATCCGCTCAGCGTGTAGATCATCGCCGCACCGCCTACCGGGCCCAGCCCCTCACTCACGCTGCGAATAAGGCCGACCATGGTGCTCCATAACAGTATTGCCGCCAGCCCAATAAGCGTTGCTCTTTTTCTGTCCATTACTTCGCCATTGCAATAAAAATCAAAGGAAAAATGTATCGCATTACGCCTGTCGCTGTCGTGAATTATTCTCTTAAGCCGTTAATCAAAAAGGGGTAATGAAATATTGCAGGGGTGACTATTAAGGGGGGGAAGGCTGATGACCTTGATTTGACGCAAAAAAAACAGGGGGTTTGCTGTTAGTTTGCGGCGCGAAGTCTTTTCAGATAACGAGGACAACAATGGACGTCAGCCGCAGACAATTTTTTAAAATCTGCGCGGGCGGTATGGCCGGAACAACGGCAGCCATGCTGGGATTTGCTCCCAAAATGGCGCTGGCTCAGGCACGCAACTATAAGCTGCTGCGCGCGAAAGAGATCCGTAACACCTGCACATACTGCTCCGTAGGTTGTGGGCTTTTGATGTATAGCCTGGGCGATGGCGCGAAGAACGCCAGAGAAGCGATTTACCATATTGAAGGGGATCCGGATCATCCGGTGAGCCGCGGAGCGCTGTGCCCGAAAGGGGCGGGGCTGCTGGACTATGTGCACAGCGAAAATCGCCTGCGCTACCCGGAATACCGCGCGCCGGGTTCTGATAAATGGGAGCGTATCTCCTGGGATGAGGCCTTCTCCCGTATTGCCAAATTAATGAAAGCCGACCGCGACGCCAACTTTATAGAAAAGAACGCGCAGGGCGTAACGGTTAACCGCTGGCTTTCCACCGGGATGCTTTGCGCGTCTGCGGCGAGTAATGAAACCGGCATGCTGACGCAAAAATTTGTGCGCTCTCTCGGCATGCTGGCGGTAGACAACCAGGCGCGCGTCTGACACGGACCAACGGTAGCAAGTCTTGCTCCAACATTTGGTCGCGGTGCGATGACCAACCACTGGGTTGATATCAAAAACGCTAACGTCGTGGTGGTGATGGGCGGTAACGCCGCAGAAGCCCATCCGGTGGGATTCCGCTGGGCGATGGAAGCGAAAAACAACAACGATGCGACGCTTATCGTCGTCGATCCGCGCTTTACGCGTACGGCATCGGTGGCCGATATCTATGCGCCAATCCGCTCCGGCACGGACATTACGTTCCTGTCTGGGGTACTGCTGTACCTGATCGAAAACAACAAAATTAACGCGGAATACGTTAAGCACTACACCAACGCGAACCTGCTGGTGCGGGATGATTTTGCCTTCGATGACGGGCTGTTTAGCGGCTATGACGCCGAAAAACGCCAGTACGATAAAACATCCTGGAACTATCAGTTCGACGAAAACGGCTATGCGCTGCGTGATGAAACGCTGACGCACCCGCGCTGCGTGTGGAACCTGCTGAAGCAGCACATTTCCCGCTACACGCCGGACGTGGTGGAAAACATCTGCGGCACGCCGAAAGCGGACTTCCTGAAGGTGTGTGAAGTGCTGGCCTCAACCAGCGCCGCAGACAGAACTACGACGTTCCTGTACGCGCTGGGCTGGACGCAGCATACCGTCGGCGCGCAGAACATCCGCACCATGGCGATGATCCAGCTGCTGCTCGGCAACATGGGCATGGCGGGGGGCGGCGTGAACGCGCTGCGCGGTCACTCCAATATTCAGGGGCTCACCGACCTTGGTCTGCTCTCAACCAGCCTGCCGGGCTACCTGACGCTGCCGTCTGAAAAGCAGGCGGATCTGCAAACGTATCTTGAGGCGAATACGCCAAAAGCGACGCTGCCGGATCAGGTGAACTACTGGAGTAACTATCCGAAGTTCTACGTCAGCCTGATGAAATCCTTCTACGGCGATGCTGCGCAGAAGGAGAACGACTGGGGCTTTGAGTGGCTGCCGAAGTGGGACCAGGCTTACGACGTCATCAAGTACTTCAACATGATGGATAAAGGCAACGTCACGGGCTATATCTGCCAGGGCTTCAACCCGGTGGCCTCCTTCCCGGACAAAAACAAAGTCGTTCGCAGCCTGAGCAAGCTGAAGTACATGGTGATTATCGACCCGCTGGTGACCGAAACCTCGACGTTCTGGCAGAACCACGGCGAATCAAACGATGTCGATCCGGCGTCGATTCAGACCGAAGTGTTCCGCCTGCCGTCTACCTGCTTTGCGGAAGAGGACGGCTCCATTGCTAACTCTGGCCGCTGGCTGCAGTGGCACTGGAAAGGTCAGGACGCTCCGGGCGAAGCGCGTAACGACGGCGAGATCCTGGCCGGGATTTACCATCGCCTGCGCGAAATGTACCGCACCGAAGGCGGCAAGGGCGCTGAGCCGCTGCTGAAAATGAGCTGGAACTATAAGCAGCCCGATCGTCCTGAGTCTGAAGAAGTCGCCAAAGAGAACAACGGCGTGGCGCTGGCGGATCTCTATGACGCTAACGGTAACCTGGTGGCGAAGAAAGGCCAGCTGCTGAACAGCTTCGCGCTGCTGCGCGACGACGGCGCGACGGCGTCGTCCTGCTGGATCTACACCGGCAGCTGGACGGAGCAGGGCAACCAGATGGCCAACCGCGACAACGCCGATCCGTCCGGTCTGGGCAATACGCTGGGCTGGGCATGGGCGTGGCCGCTGAACCGTCGCGTGCTGTACAACCGCGCGTCTGCAGACGTAAACGGCAGGCCGTGGGATCCGAAACGCATGCTGATCCAGTGGAACGGGGCGAAGTGGACGGGGAACGATATCCCGGACTACAACACCGCCGCGCCCGGCAGCAACACCGGGCCGTTTATCATGCAGCCGGAAGGGCTGGGACGCCTCTTTGCCCTCAACAAGCTGGCAGAAGGGCCGTTCCCGGAACACTACGAGCCGATGGAAACGCCGCTGGGCACCAACCCGCTGCACCCGAACGTGATCTCCAGCCCGGTGGTGCGCATCTACGAAGACGACGTCCTGCGCTTGGGCAAAAAGGACAAGTTCCCGTATGTCGGGACGACCTACCGCCTGACCGAGCATTTCCATACCTGGACCAAGCACGCGCGGCTTAACGCTATCGCGCAGCCGGAACAGTTTGTGGAGATCAGCGAAACGCTGGCGAAGGCGAAAGGTATTGCCAACGGCGACCGCGTGAAGGTGAGCAGCAAGCGCGGCTTTATTCGCGCGGTGGCGGTGGTGACCCGTCGTCTTCAAAGTCTGAACGTGCATGGTCAGCAGGTGGAGACCGTTGGTATCCCGCTGCACTGGGGCTTTGAGGGCGTGGCGCAGAAAGGCTACATCGCCAATACCCTGACGCCAAACGTCGGCGATTCAAACTCGCAAACGCCGGAGTACAAGGCGTTTCTGGTCAACATCGAGAAAGCGTAAGGAGCGATTCAATGGCGATGGAAACACAAGACGTTATCAAACGCTCCGCGACTAACCCGATAACGCCCGCGCCCCGCGCGCGGGACTACAAGGCAGAGGTCGCCAAGCTTATCGACGTCTCCTCCTGCGTGGGCTGCAAGGCCTGCCAGGTGGCGTGCTCGGAGTGGAACGATATCCGCGACGAGGTTGGGCACTGCGTCGGGGTCTACGACAATCCGGCGGATTTGAGCGCCAAATCCTGGACGGTAATGCGCTTTAGCGAAACCGAGCAGAACGGCAGGCTGGAGTGGCTCATCCGCAAAGACGGCTGTATGCACTGTGAAGATCCGGGCTGCCTGAAGGCGTGCCCGTCTGCCGGCGCGATTATTCAGTACGCTAACGGGATCGTCGACTTCCTGCAGGACAACTGTATCGGCTGCGGGTACTGCATCGCGGGCTGCCCGTTTAATATCCCGCGCCTCAATAAAGAGGATAACCGGGTATACAAATGCACCCTGTGCGTGGATCGCGTCAGCGTTGGGCAGGAGCCTGCCTGTGTGAAAACCTGTCCGACCGGGGCTATCCACTTCGGCACCAAAAAAGAGATGCTGGACGTGGCGCAGGCGCGTGTGGACAAGCTGAAAGCGCGCGGCTACCAGAATGCGGGTGTTTATAACCCGCAGGGCGTGGGCGGTACGCACGTGATGTATGTGCTGCACCACAACGACCAGCCGGAGCTGTACCACAACCTGCCGAAGGATCCGGCGATCGATACGTCCATCAACCTGTGGAAAGGGGCGCTTAAACCGCTCTCCGCGGCGGGCTTTATCGCTACCTTTGCGGGGCTGATTTATCACTACATCGGTATCGGGCCAAACAAAGAGGTGGATGACGACGAGGAGGAGCATCATGAGTAAGTCGAAAATGATAGTGCGCACGAAGTTTGTTGACCGCGCCTGTCACTGGACGGTGGTGATCTGCTTCTTCCTGGTAGCGGTGTCGGGGATTTCGTTCTTCTTCCCGACGCTGCAGTGGCTGACCGAAACCTTCGGTACTCCGCAGATGGGTCGCATTCTGCATCCGTTCTTCGGCGTGCTGATTTTCGTGGTGCTGATGTTTATGTTCGTGCGCTTTGTCCACCATAACATCCCGGACAAGCAGGATATCCCGTGGGTGAAAGGGATCGTCGAAGTCCTGAAGGGGAACGAGCATAAAGTTGCGAAGGTGGGGAAATACAACGCCGGGCAGAAGATGATGTTCTGGACCATCATGAGCATGATTTTTGTGCTGCTGGTGACCGGGGTGATTATCTGGCGTCCGTATTTTGCGCAGTATTTCCCGATTCAGGTAATTCGCTACGCGCTGCTGATCCACGCCACGTCGGCCATCATCCTGATCCACGCTATCCTGATCCATATGTATATGGCGTTCTGGGTAAAAGGATCGATTAAAGGGATGATTGAAGGGAAGGTGAGCCGTCGCTGGGCGCAAAAACACCACCCGCGCTGGTATCGTGATGTGGAACGTCTGGAAGCGAAACAGGAAAGTACGGAAGGGTTGAAGTGAGCCCTGCGCCGTCGGCTTTGCCCGGCGGCGCTGCGCTTGCCTACCTGGCAGGCCTTAAGTCATGTATTTGTCAATAAACGATCAATTGCCGCTATAACGTCATGACGGGCGTTACGTAAATTACAAACAAAGTCTTTAGGGTCGATTTTTTGATTATTAATATTCGTGATCATTGGCGAATAAATCAGAAACGTTTCAAAATCGATATTAACGACTGGAGCCAGCTGGCTCTGCCATAACGGTAACCTATTATTTCTCGCTAGCGGTACGATTACGCGTGTGGCAAGATCGTCGTAGCAATCATCCTGAATAAGCATGTAGTAAGGAAGTCTGTCCCGAGTTGCCGCAGACGTATTACGATAAACATTAAATTGTCTCAGCATTAAAGCACCCTGAAAAAATCATCATCAGTAATCGTTCCATGTTTCTCTACAAACTCATTCATTGCCTGTATAAATGCACGATCTTCTTCGGAAGGCTGATGCCGTCTGGCAGAGCGTTGTTCTGCATGGCACAAGGGCTTACGCGATGTGATGTTCTGGCCCGGTTTTGTTTCTGCGGTATGTTTCATCATTAGCTCCTTTGTTGGTGCGGTTATTATCAACCGCAGCCAACAAAAAACAATACTGTACCCCCTGGTAATCTGCATTCTGCGAGGCGTATTCCAGTAATTTCAGAACCGCTCCTCCACATACCGGAACGGGTATTTTGTGGGTTTGACTTTACCAATTTTGCGTTTCGGTAAATCCACCTTGTCTACGTGTATTTCTTTATAGGGGATCTGCGAAAGCAGGTGCGAAATAATATTCAGGCGCACGCGTTTTTTATCTTCTGAACGCGCCACAAACCACGGCGCCCAGGCGGTATCTGTGGCTTCAAACATCGCGTCGCGCGCGAGGGTATACTGGTCCCACAGGTTAAAGGATTTAATATCCATCGGCGATAGCTTCCAGATTTTACGACCATCGTTAATACGGTCGCGCAGGCGGCGCTCCTGCTCTTTCGGCGTCACCTCCAGCCAGTACTTCAGCAGGATAATACCGGCATCGACCATCGCTTTTTCCATGACCGGTGTGCCGTCCAAAAATTTCTCCACCTGTTCCTCAGTGCAGAATCCCATTACCCGTTCGACACCCGCGCGGTTATACCAGCTGCGATCGAATATCACGATCTCGCCTGCCGAAGGCAGATGCGGCACATAGCGCTGGAAGTAGAGCTGGCTTTTTTCTTTATCAGTTGGGGCAGGCAGCGCAACAACACGAAACACGCGAGGGCTGACGCGCTCGGTGATTGCTTTAATAGTACCGCCTTTACCGGCGCCGTCGCGTCCTTCAAAAACAATACACACTTTGAGACCTTTGGCGACGACCCACTGCTGGAGCTTAACCAGTTCCACGTGCAGGCGACGAAGCTCTTTTTCGTACTCTTTAGTCTTCAGCACGGGGTTAACCGCGCTATCTACGCTCGCTTTGGTCACGGTCACTGCTTTGGTTTTATTCTGTTTTGCGTTTCCCATGATAATCCTCATCTCCGGATCGGGTGATGTGCTTAGAAGGAACTAACACTTTGAAGTGTAATGCTGACCTGCAACCTTCGCGGGAATTTTTGACATATGTGTCTGATAAGCGAGTTTCTCTTCTACAGGTAACGGGTTAGAATGATGAATGATACTGTATGAATAAACAGGTGGGTGTGATGGCATTGATTTTTGAGGGCGAAAAAATCGGTCGTACTCGTTTTACCGGCGAGAAAATAGAGAATGCAATCTTTCGTAACTGCGACTTTTCAGGCACGGATTTAACAAGCACGGAGTTTATCGGCTGTCAGTTCTATGACCGGGAAAGCCAGCAGGGCGGTAAATTTACTCGGGCGCAGCTTAAAGATGCCATTTTCAAAAGCTGCGATTTATCGATGGCGGATTTCAGGCATTCGAATGCCTTAGGCATCGAAATTCGTGAATGCAGGGCGCAAGGGGCTGATTTTCGCGGGGCCAGTTTTATGAACATGATCACTACGCGTACCTGGTTTTGCAGTGCTTACATAACAAAAAGCAACCTGAGCTATGCCAATTTTTCGAAGGTGGTCCTGGAAAAATGCGAGTTGTGGGAAAACCGCTGGAACGGTGCGCAAATACTCGGTGCCACCTTCAGCGGCTCGGATCTGTCGGGGGGCGAGTTCTCCTCTTTTGACTGGCGAGCGGCCAATTTTACCCACTGCGATCTGACCAACTCAGAGCTGGGTGAACTGGACGTGCGCGGGATTGATTTGCAGGGTGTCAAACTGGACAGCTATCAGATTTCCCAGCTGATGGAGCGGCTTGGCATCGTGGTTTTGGGCTAGCGGTATTCACAACCTTACCTGAATTAATGGATTAACCTGTCAGCCAACGGATTTGAACTGGCTCACCATACAAGATTATTCAATAATGCCCGTCGCGAGTGATTAACCAGTGGTTGAAGTATGAAAAAGACAATTTTTTCGTTGGCACTTGGCACATTTGGCCTCGGGATGGCTGAATTTGGCATTATGGGCGTGCTCACCGAACTGGCACATGACACCGGTATTTCGATTCCCTCCGCCGGGAATATGATCTCGTTTTATGCTTTCGGTGTGGTGATTGGTGCCCCGATTATGGCGCTGTTCTCAGGCAAGTTCTCATTAAAAACCACGCTGCTGTTTCTGGTGGCGATGTCCGCTGTCGGCAACGGTCTGTTTACGTTCTCCACGTCGTACTTCTGGCTGGCGCTGGGACGGCTGATTTCCGGTTTTCCGCATGGGGCCATTTTTGGCGTCGGGGCGATTATCCTGTCTAAAATTGCGCCGCCGGGTAAGGTGACGGTCGCGGTGGCGGGAATGATCGCCGGTATGACCGTGGCGAACCTGGTGGGCGTTCCGCTGGGGACCTGGCTCGGGCACCAGTTCAGCTGGCGCTATACCTTTTTTCTGATTGCCGTGTTCGATGCGCTGGTGATCCTCTCGGTTCTGCTCTGGGTGCCGGACATCCGCGACACGTCAGAAATCAAATTGACCGAGCAGTTCCACTTTCTGAAAAAACCAGAACCCTGGCTGATTTTTGCCGCCACCATGTTTGGCAACGCCGGGGTGTTCGCGTGGTTCAGCTTTGTTAAGCCGTTTATGGTCAACGTCTCCGGTTATTCAGAAGGGATGATGACGGCCATCATGATGCTGATGGGGCTTGGCATGGTGTTGGGCAATCTGCTGAGCGGTAAGCTCTCGGGGCGTTTTAGCCCGCTGCGCATTGCGGCTACCACCGACATGGTGATTGTCGCCTCGCTGCTGCTGCTTTTCGCCTTTGGCGAACTGAAAACGGCCTCGCTGGTCATGGGCTTTATCTGCTGTGCCGGGCTGTTCGCACTCTCTGCACCGCTGCAAATTCTGCTTCTGCAAAATGCGAAGGGCGGTGAGATGCTGGGGGCGGCAGGGGGGCAGATGGCGTTTAATCTCGGCAGTGCGATTGGCGCGTATTTTGGCGGGATGATGATTACCTTCGGCTTTAGCTGGCGTTACGTCACGCTGCCGGCGGCAATACTCTCTTTCTCGGCCATGAGTGCGCTGCTGATCTACGGCCACCTGCGGGCCAGACGGGCTCAGGCTAACGCTCGCGCGCTAGCCTGACCGGTTTCAGGCAAGCCAGGGCTCACCCAGGGTCAGCATCAGGCGGTTGGCCCAGGCGAAGAACGCGGCGGACTGCACCAGATCAAGCTGCGCCAGGGTATCCAACCCCTCTTTTTCCAGCGCGGCAAGGTGCAGCGGCGTGGCGGCAGGCGGCGTGACCGACAGCGCCGCCGCAAAATCGATTTCCGCCTGCCAGCGTGCGGATTGCCCCTCGCTCAGAGACCGCCCCGGCCTCACGGCCAGCAGGGCCTCTACCGCCGCGTCATCCTTTGACAGCTGGCTGGCTTTACGCGCATGGACAGATGCGCAATAAATGCAGCCGTTGATTTTACTGGCTACCGTTGCGGCCAGCTCGCGCTCGGCGCGCGGCAATCCCCCCGATGTATAAAAAATTCCTTTATCCGTCAACGTGCGCTGTTCAAGCACCGGCAGGTTGCGCCCCAGCAGGCGGAAGTAGTCGGAATCGGTATGGCCAAATTTCGCCAGGATGGCAACCTCATCGTCACGGAAGTCCGCCAGCGGTTTGGCTGCTATCCACGGTTCCCATCCCAGCTCCTGCTGGGTAAACGCGACGGGGGCCGACTTCCCGGTGACCGTTGTTGCGGTCGTGTGCCAGATGCCTGCCGCCACCGGCGCATCGCTTTTGGCGACGGGCTTGTCGTTCAGCAGCCGCAGCCCGGTGATGAGTCGGCTCTGGAAGCTCACAAACGCGACGAGCTGTGCCAGGGTTACAATGCCTTCCTTGCTCCATCCCGCCTGGGTCAGCGCCCTTAACGCTGTGGGCGTCGCTTCGACGGGGGAGAACGTCAGCAGCCGCGCAAAATTCAGCGCCGGGGTCAGGCGTTCTGAGGTGGGGTCGGCCAGGCCAAACCCCGCATAGTGTGCGGCCAGCGCCTCCGCGCTGTGCCACCTGGCGACTTTAGCCGCCACGGCGAAGCGCTCGTCGAGGGCAAAATCACCATCCTGCTGGCTAAACAGGATTTCATAGCTGCCCTGCGCGTGGCGCGTGGCGGCATCACGCGTGGCGCGCGCCTCTGCCAGAGGGGAACCGGGTTTAATTTCCGCCAGCTCGGCGAGAATGTCCTGACTTAATGACATAGGTGTCTCCTCAAAGTATGTGGGGGGCAATGCGTTCGGCGATCAGTTCGATGGACCGCAGCGTGTCGCGATGCGTAGGTTCGACCGAATGGACCTGGAATGAGATATCCGTGGCGCGCCTGAGAATGGAATCAGCATTCAGCGAATGCAGCACCGTATCGGGCGAACCAATATGGGCGTCGAACTGACGGCGATAATCAGTGACGCTGTCACCTTTTACAATGTGCCCGGCAGCGCGATGCTGCTCGGCTTGTTTGGTAAGACCCGGCGTTGCGACCCTGAGCGCATAGTCGTCGCTGTCGGCGACGAACGCCGTACGGGAGGCCAGGATACGCGGTGCGATGCCCGCCGGCAGCGCATCGAGGTAGGCATCCACAATCGGGTTCTGGATCTCGTCGAGCGTTAAATCCAGCCGATCTGCCGGGCGCGGCTGCGTGCGCGAGAGCATTAAACCGTGTCCGGCCTGCGCGGCGCGAACGGCTCCGTCAACAGAGAAGGTGGCAATCCAGATGCGTTCAGCAAGCTGTGGCGCTGGCGGGTAAAGGTGGTTATCCGGATGGGTCAGCGAATCCCCGCGCCAGGCGCTTTGGATCACATGCAAATGGTCAGCAAAGGCCGCGCCGCGCTCCTCAAACGTCAGGCCGAACGGCAGAAATGAGGTCGGTGTGCCGCCCGATCCAAAACCGACTTCAAGACGGCCATCGGCGAGTAAATCGAGCACGGCGGCATCTTCTGCGACGCGCAGCGGGTTTTCCATCGGCAGGGTGATGATGGCCGTGCCCAGGCGGATGGTTTCGGTATGCGCGGCGACGTGCGCCAGAAACAGCAGCGGCGACGGCAGGCCGCCTTCACTTTCGTGAAAGTGGTGCTGCGCGATCCAGGCGCTGTCAAAACCGTGGCGTTCGGCGTGGCGGATCTGTTCAGTTGCCAGACGATAGCGCTCCTTCGGCGTAGCGTCGTCAAGCAGGCGGGTGAAAAATCCCAGGCGTTTTCGCGTCATGCGAACTCCTCCGTAGCGGGTGAAAAATGGGGAATGGCGTCAATCAGCTCGCGGGTATAATCGTTCTGCGGCGACGCGAATAAGGTTCCGACGTCACCCTGTTCGACCACCTGACCGCTGCGCAGCACCGTGACGCTGTGGGCGATCCGGCGCACGGTAGACAGATCGTGCGTGATAAAAAGGTAGGTCAATCCCAGCTGCTGCTGCAGCTGCTGGAGCAGAGCCAGAATCTGCGCCTGCACGGTGACGTCCAGCGCAGAGGTGGCTTCGTCCAGCACCAGAATGGTCGGCTCGAGGATCAGCGCCCGGGCGATGGCAACGCGCTGACGCTGTCCGCCTGAAAGTTCCCGGGCGGTGCGGCTCAGGAGTTCGACGGGCAGGGCAACCCGCTGCGCCACTGTCTCCACCTGGACCTTTCGCTCCGCCTTACCGAGGCGAGAAAAGTTCTTCAGGGGCTCTTCGATGATCTCGAACAGCGTCTGACGCGGGTCGAGAGAGGCAAACGGGTTCTGGTAGACAAACTGGATCTTCTGGCGCAGCTGACGGCGGGCCTCGCGGCTGAGCGCGGTGGCATCAATATCATCAATGATGACCTGCCCGCTGTCGGCCTGTTCAAAACCGAGCAAAATACGGGCGAGGGTGGTTTTCCCGGAGCCCGATTCACCAACCAGCGCATGCGTACTGCCGCGCCTGACGTCAAACGTCACCCGATCCAGCGCCTGAAGCTGATGACCTTTGCCGAGGGAGAATTGTTTGCTGATGGCGCGGGCGCGAATGGCCGGTGACGCGAGCGGGCGGCCGGCCACCGGGGCGATGGTCAGGCGCTGGCCCTGGAGATCGCTCAACAGCTGGCGGGTGTAGGCGTGCTGCGGTGTGCGCACGATATCGGCAGTGCTGCCATGCTCCTGAACCTCGCCATCGCGAAAGACCAGCAGCCTGTCCGCGCGCTGTGCGGCCAGCGCCAGATCGTGGGTGACAAACAGAACGGCGGTACCCGATTCCCGGCGCAGGATATCCAGCAGATCGAGAATGCGTTTTTGCACCGTCACATCCAGCGCGCTGGTGGGCTCATCGGCAACGATCACATCCGGGCGCAGGGCAATGGCGATGGCAATCAACACGCGCTGTTTCATTCCGCCGGAGAGCTGATGGGGATACTGCGTCATGCGCTGTTCGGGGTGGCTCAGGCCGACCTTTGTCAGCAGGGCGAGCACCTGCTCGTCGCGCTGGGCGCGGGTCACTTTCTGGTGTAGCTGAATGATTTCTCCGACCTGCGCACCGATGGTTTTCACCGGGTTGAGCGAATTACCCGGATCCTGCGGGACCAGGCTAATTCGCGCCCCGCGAAGGGTATCGAGACGCTTCGCGGACCATCGGCTAATCTCCTCGCCGTTGAGCGATATTTTTCCCGCATCGCGCCGGGCGTTGTCAGCCAGCAGACCAATGATCGCCTGTGCCGTGGTCGTTTTACCGGATCCGGATTCGCCGACAAACGCCAGCATTTCCCCTCGCCCGAGCGTGAAGCTGACGTTATGCACCACCTCTCGCCACTGGCGCGCGGTACGGTAGCTGATCGTCAAATTTTCCACTGAGAGAACGGTCATTAGCGACCTCCGCTGAACTGTTGGCTGATACGGTTGGTGGCCAGCACCACGGCGATGACGACGACGCCGGGGAAGGTGGTTAGCCACCAGGCGGTAGAGAGATAGTTACGGCCTTCGGCAATCAATAAGCCCCATTCCGGCACGGGCGGCGGGGTGCCGTAGCCGAGAAAGCTCAGCGTGGAGAGCGCCAGGATGGCCTGACCAAACTGCAGCGTGGCATAGGCGAGGACGGCGGTTAACGCGTTGGGCAGGATGTGTCTCCACAGCACGGCGAAAAACGTCCCGCCGCTGCCAAACGCCGCCTCGACGTAATCCGTGTGCCGGATGCGCACGACTTCACCGCGCGCGAGGCGGGCGAAGCTGGCAATAGAGGCCACGCCTACGGCAATCGCGGCGTTAACGGTGCCAAACCCGAGAAGAATAATCACCGTCAGCGAGAGCAGCAGAGACGGGATGGACAGCAGCACGTCGACGAAGCGCATCAGCAGAGACTCGACGCGTCCAGCGAACGCCCCGGCAACCACCCCTAAGCCCGTGCCGACCACCAGACCCATCGTCACGGCGGCCAGCGCCGCGCTCAGGGAATGTGACGCGCCATAAATAATACGCGTGTAAACATCGCGGCCAAGCTGATCGGTGCCGAGCCAGTGTCCCGCCTGCGGCGCCAGGCGTTGTGCCCCAGCGATGCCCTCAATCGGGCTGTAGTGGGTTAACAGGCCGGGCGCCACGGCGGCAAACGCGGCGAGAATAATCACCCCCCATGCCAGCCACAGTCCCGGTTGCCATTCCATTCCCTGCCAGGCTGGAACGCGTTTTCGCGCGGCGGCAGCGTAATCGACCAGACTCATGATGCACCTCCGGTAACGGTTTGCAGGCGGGGATCCAGCAGCGGCATCAGCAGATCCACCAGCAGATTGATCAGGACAAAACCCAGGGCGGAAATCATCACTACCGCCTGAAGTACGGCGATATCCTGGTTATTCACCGCCTGCTGGGTCAGCTGTCCGAGCCCGCTGCGGCCAAAAACGGTTTCCGTGATCAGCGCCCCGGCAATCAGCTCGCCCAGCAGCAGCCCGGCAATGTTCAGGACCGGCAGCAGGGCGTTGCCGGTAACGTGACGCCACAGGACGGCGGTTTCACTCAGCCCTTTGGCACGGGCGACGGCGACAAACGGCTGCGTCGCAACCTGGTCCAGACTGCGCATCAGAATTTGTGCCAGCGGGGCGGAGATCGGGATCGCGACGGTCACGATCGGCAGGATCAGTCCCTGAAGCGGCGTCGGGTTAATCACCGGGATCAGCCGCAGCTGAAAAGAAAAGAGCTGGATGAGGGCAATCCCCAGCCAGAACGTGGGTAAGGAGATAAACAGGACCGGCAGAGACTGGAGGGAATTGCTCAGCCAGCGCAGACCCGGCAGACGCGATGCAAAGGCCAGCGCAAACGCCAGCAGGACCGCGAGTACAAACGCGGGCAGGGCGAGACTCAGGGTATCCGGCAGATTGCTGGCAATCAGCTCGCTGACCGGCACCCCTGCCTGTAACGAATAGCCGAAATCCCCGCGCAGCATCGCCAGCAGCGTGTGGCCGTATTGCTGCCACAGCGGGCTGTCCGCGCCGTAGGCCACGCGCATCTCCTCGATTTGCGCCGGGCTTAAGCCCAGGTCCGGGTTCTGAAATTTAATCAGCACCGCGTCGCCCGGCAGCACCTGGAGCAACACGAACGAGAGGGTAAAGGCGGCCCACAGTACCAGCAGCCCGTGCCCAAAGCGTTGAAGAAGTGCGTGGCGCATCGTCAGCTCCTCAGTGTTTCTCAATCCACGCGCCGTAGAACGACGGGCGGCCTACCGCTTCAAAATTGACGCCTTTCAGCCACGGCGCACCGGCAAAGACCTGCGGCTCTTCAAAAATCGGAATGACGTAGGCGTTATCCAGCAGGTAACGCTGGGCGTCCCCCGCCAGCTGCAGGCGTTTTTGCGGATCGACCTCAGCCGAAATGTTCACCAGCAGTTCATTCAGCTTGTCGTCGCGGAAGTTTTTGACCTTGTCGCTGGATCCGCCTTTTTGCAGCAGCGCGTCGCGGTTTGCCGGGTAGAACATGCTTTTCACCACGTCAGGATCGGCGCGGCCTACTTCTGAGACGGTTAACGGGGTTTTCAGCGGGTCAAGGTTATCCAGCGTGCGGCTGCCTGCGTCACCGGCTTTGACGCTCAGCACCACGCCCACCTGTCGCCACTGCTGGGCAACCAGCTGGAGCACCTCTTTGTTTTGCGGCTGTGGCAGGGATTCATACACCGTCAGTGCCAGACGTTGGCCGTCTTTGGTGCGGATCCCGTCGCCGCCTGCTTTCCAGCCCGCGTCGTCCAGCAGATGGTTAGCTTTTGCCGGGTCAAAGGTCAATTTGTCGCTGAGGTCGACGAAGCCTGCGGCGGAATCGGCAATCACTGACTTCGCCTGCGGATAGTTGGCCGAGAAGAGGGTCTCGACCACCTGTTTTGCATTGGTGGCACGCAGCAGCGCCTGGCGTACGCGAATATCGGAGACCAGCGGGTTATCCGGGCGGAAGCTGATGCTGTCATTCACCCCGCGCGTCGGGGCGGCGTAGATCTTATAGCCCTGGTCTGTCGCCTGCTTTTCGTCATACGCCTGCACCTGGCGAATAAAGTCGGCCTGACCGGCCAGCAGGGCGCCCACGCGCACGCTGTCTTCCTGGGTGACAATAAACTTGATGCCATCAAGATTTGCTGGCCCCTGTTGCGCCAGGTTTTTCGGTCCCCACTGATAGTCTTTGCGCGCTTCGAGCGTCACTTCACGGCCCAGCTTCTCGTCCTTCACCACAAACGGGCCGGAGCCAATGATATGGCGGGCATCCCCCAGCTCTTCGAAGTTGCGCTTCAGCGTGCTGAGCGAGACCAGACCCGAGCCAATGGTGGCGGTGCCTTGCAGGAACCCCGGCGACGGTTTTTTGAAGTAGAACTTCACGGTCAGCGGGTCGATGACTTCGCTACGATCGTAGTTATTGATCACTTCTGACACCGGCAGGCGCTGCGCCTTATTGCCTAAACCGTAGGTATCAAAATTTTTCGCCACCGCGTTCGCGTCCAGCGGCGTGCCGTCGGAGAAGGTGATGCCGGGACGTAGTTTAAAGGTGTATTCGGTTTTATCGGCGTTGGTGGTCCAGCTTTCTGCCACCCAGGGTTCCACCTGCAGCGTCTTTGGGTTCTGCCACGTCAGTTTGTCGGTGATTTGATTCAGAATGCCGCCGTTCGGGTAAAAGCCACCGGCAGGCGGATAGAGGTTGGTGTGTGCCTGTTGCTCCAGATAAATCAGCGTACCGCCTTTGACGGGCGCATCTGCTGCCCAGGCTGCGGTTGTCGCCAGAATCAGCGCCGTCAGCAGAGGCAGACGAAATGGGGTTTGCATGGTGAATTCCTTTGTTATCTTCTTGTTAGCGTCGGATTCATCATCGGGCGCGGGGGAAAGCAAGGGAACAAAGGAATTAAGATAAGGATTGCCGGAAACTGAAAATAAAAAAACGCCCCGTTAGCGGGGGGCTAAACGAATTTCGCCAGCGGGTCGGCGGCGGCAAATGCGACCGTTTTGTCTGCTGCTGGCGGATAGATCAGCTCGTTCGTGATGGCGATTTTGATCTTCTTCGCCTCGTCGCGGACGGATTTGACGGCCTGTTCCCAGCCCTCGGTATAGACCGCGCCCCACGCGCCTAAATCCAGGCAGGTTACATAGTTCACCTGACGATAAGGATATGGTGCGATGTTTAGCAGGCTGGCCGCCGCGTTGTGTCCGGCAAATTTTCCAAGCTGGATCGCGTGCTGGCAGGTCATCAGCGCCGTGTTGCCCGCATCGTCCGTTTTGGCGTGCGCCATGTCGCCCGTTGCATAGATGTCCGGATGGGCTGGAACCTGCAACGACTCGGTAACGATAAGCCGCCCCTGGTTGTCACGTTCGCCGTCAATCTGCTGGCTGAGGGGGTTGGCCTCAACGCCTGCCGTCCAGACCACGGTAGAAGCGGCAATACGTTCGCCATTTTTTAAGGTAACGCCGTTTGCGTCGATGGTTTCCACTTCACTGTTAAGACGCCATTCAACGCCCAGCTCGCGGCTTGCGTCTTCAATGGTCTTGCGCAAGGCTTCGCTGTAACGTCCACCGATAACTGCACCGCGTTCAACTACGATAACTTTAATCCTTGTTTCGTCACCTAATCGATAACGAAGCCGGGCAGGGAGCTCGGTCGCCAGCTCAATGCCGGTGAAACCGCCGCCACAGACCACAACGGTGTTACGTTCCGGGGAGGCAAGCCGTGAAGCCAGTGAATCCAGGTGCTGCTCAAATACCAGCGCCGATTCCAGCTGGTCGATATCAAATGCGTATTCGGCAAGGCCGGCAATGGAAGGGCGTTTGGTCTGGCTACCCGTCGCCAGCACTAAACGTTCGTAAGCCACCGAGGATGTTATCCCCTGATTATCACGCCATATCACCGTTTTTTCATGAGTATCAATATGTTCTGCGCTTCCGGCAATGAACTCAATATCCAGCTCAGCGAACAGTTCGGTCAGCGGCGCGACCAGCGTTGAGACCTTTTCTTCATAGAAGCGTGGGCGAACGCGCAGCTCAGGAACCGGTGCCAGCACGGCAATCTTAAGATTGTCTTTTCCTTCCAGCGCCGAGAGGCGAGCGGCACTGACCGCAGCCCACATACCGGAAAAGCCGCTACCCACAATTAAAATCTGCTTTTTCATACTCGATCCTTTTGATCGCCAGGCTGTGTACCTGACATAACTGCCACTATACTTGTCGGAGTTAACTGCGACAACTTCTTTCTGAGTTAAAAATCGTTATAATGGCCTGAACAGCAAACTGGGGTTAACCATGGCGTTTTACAGTTCCGGTGTGGAATACGGCATTCACAGCCTGATGTGCATGGTGGATGCGAAGGGTAATGAGCGGGAAATGAGCGTCAGGGAGATGGCTGCCCTTCAGGGCGTGCCGTACGATTATCTCGGTAAAATATTCACCCGCTTGTCGCGAGCCGGTCTGGTCATCAGTACGGAAGGCAAGGGTGGGGGCTTTCAGCTGGCGCGCCCGGCGGAACTGATCACCGTGCTGGACGTAACGCACGCCATCGACGGCGAGAAAAATATGTTTGAGTGCAGGGAGATACGCCAGCGGCTGGCCGTGTTTGATGAAACGCCGCCTGCCTGGGTATGTGACGGTCCGTGCGGGGTACGTTCGGTGATGGACAGCGCGCAGCAGCGAATGGAAGAGGAGTTAGCCCGACATACCATTCTCGATCTGGCGCGCAAAATGTATCGAAAAGCACCGGACACGTTCCAGATTGAGGTCCAGGAGTGGATTTCGGACCGGCGTTCGTCGTAACAGAAGGCCGGGTAGGGCAAAGCCGTTACCCGGCGATAGTTTTTTACGAGCGGAGATCAATGACCATACGGCCGCGGATCTGGCCCTGTTCCATCTCTTTAAAGATAGCGTTGATGTCCTCCAGCGGGCGCATCGTGACTTTCGGTACGACCTTACCTTCAGCGGCGAACTGGAAGGCTTCCTGCAGATCCTGACGGGTGCCGACCAGCGAACCCACTACCTGAATGCCGTCCAGCACCAGACGCGGAATGTCGAGGCTCATCGCTTCCGGCGGCAGGCCAACCGCGACCACGCGGCCACCGGCACGCACGGCATCAACGGCTGAGTTGAATGCTGCTTTTGCGACGGCAGTGACGACTGCGGCATGCGCGCCGCCCGTTTTCTCCTGCACAATTTTCGCGGCATCTTCGCTGCGGGAGTTGATGGTTAAATCCGCACCCATGCTGGCCGCCAGCTTCAGCTGTTCGTCGTTAACGTCAAGGGCGATGACTTTGGCGTTAAAGACGTTTTTGGCGTACTGCAGCGCGAGGTTACCCAGTCCGCCCAGACCATAGATTGCAATCCACTGGCCCGGTTTGATGCCAGAGACCTTCACCGCTTTGTAGGTGGTCACGCCGGCGCAGGTGATGCTGCTGGCCGCCGCCGAATCCAGGCCGTCCGGCACTTTTACCGCGTAATCCGCGGTGACTATGCACTCTTCCGCCATCCCGCCGTCAACGGAGTAACCGGCGTTTTTCACATCGCGGCACAGGGTTTCGTTGCCGCTATTACAGTATTCGCAGTGACCACAGCCTTCAAAAAACCAGGCTACGCTTGTGCGGTCGCCGACTTTCAGCGACTTCACGCCAGGGCCGACTTCTTTTACGATACCAATCCCTTCGTGGCCCAGGATAACCCCAGTTTTATCGCCGAAATCACCGTTCTTCACGTGGAGGTCGGTATGGCATACGCCACAGCACTCCATCTTCAGCAGGGCTTCCCCGTGCTTAAGCGGGCGTAAAGTTTTTTCGGTGACGTTGACCTGATGATCCTGAGTGACAACAGCAGCCTTCATGTGTATCTCCTTGTTCATGATAAGAATCTGCATAGCAGGTGTAGTACCCCTTAAGGATTAATACATTAGCCTGGTAATGCAAGGCTGCGGCAACATAATGTCATCATTTGATTCGATTTCAGATTAAGAATACGGTGTTCCTCTAATAATTTAGGGGGAAAATACTGGCCCGACGAGAGATACTCGCCGGGCGCAGCGTTACAGCTGTGCTTCTATCTCCTCAATCTCTTTACGCCATTGTGCCTGCAGCTGCGGCTTTTGATGCTTCGGCTTACGCGCCAGATCGTCTTCCAGCAGCGCTTCCAGCGCGACCAGCCGTTCGAGCAGATCGTCATACGGCGAGGATTGAACCGTCTCGGCATCCATGACTGGCGCGGCGGTGGTCACCAGCCCTGCGCTTTCACGCAGGCGCTCAAACACCGCTTCTGCATCGTGCCACTCGCTCAGCTTTCCCTCTTCAATCAGCCAGAAACGGTTGCAGCTTTGGCTAATTAGCTGGCGATCGTGGCTGACCAGCAGCACGCCGCCTTCGAACTGCTGGAGGGTTTGCGCCAGCGCCTCTTTGCCTTCTATGTCGAGGTGGTTGGTCGGCTCATCCAGCATCAGCAGGCTATAGCGGGCAAGCGTCAGGCCTACAAACAGCAGGCGCGAGCGTTCGCCACCGCTGAGCGTGCTGACCGTTTGCCCGTGACGCGCCCACGGGAAACCCGCGCTTATCAGCGCCATTTTGCGGTTCTGCGGATCCGGCGCGAAAGGCTCCAGCGCGTCGAGCAGCGTGGCGTCATCCGGCAGCTGATGAAGCGTCTGGTCGTAATAGCCTGGCGACACGCGCGGATGGATTTTCAACCCGCTGTCTGCGGACTCATCGGCAAACTGTTGCCAGATAAGCCTCATCAGCGACGATTTGCCGCAGCCGTTACGACCGACAATCGCCACGCGATCGCCACTTTTTAGCCGCGCCATGTCGATGTTAAACAGCGGCGGTAGCCCGGGCGCAGGCGGGACGCTGAGGTTTTCCATCTCCAGCAGACGGTCTGCCCGCAGCGCGTCGCCGCGCAGGGTTAACGTCCACGGGCTGCCTGCCGTGAGCGCCGTCTGGCTCTCCCTCAGCCGTTCGACCTGTTTTTCCATCTGTTTGGCTTTGCGGGCCAGGTCTTCGTTGTCGTAAACCTTGCCCCAGGTCGCCAGACGCTTCGCGCTGGCGGTCACTCGGTCGATCTCCTTTTGCTCCGCCTTGTGGCGCTGCACGTCGCTTTCATCCTTTGCTTCAAGCGCCTTGCGGGCGGCCGTGCAGGGAAGGGCGAAGTAGTGCAGCGTTTTATCGCGCAGGATCCAGCTGCCGTTGGTGACGGCGTCCAGCAGCTGTCTGTCGTGCGAGACCAGCACGAAGCTGCCTGACCAGTTCTGTAAAAAGTGCTCCAGCCAGAGCATGGTCGGCAGGTCCAGGTGGTTGCTGGGTTCATCAAGCAGGAGCAGGTCCGGTTCGTGAATCAGCGCCCGCGCCAGCAGCAGGCGGGTGTGCTGACCGCCGCTCAGCGTGGCGGATTGCAGTGTCATATCCTGCGGCGTGAAGCCCATGCTTGCCAGCAGCGTTTCGGCTTTCCAGCGCAGGCTATCGCGCTCGGCTATAGGCAGCTGTGCGAGTACGGCATCCAGCATGGTCAGTGGGAAAATGGCGTCCGGGAGATGTTGCTCCACGCGCGCCATCAGGCAGTGTCCGGCCAGCGCTACCGTTCCGGCGGCGGGGGAATCGGTGCCGTCCAGCACCTTCAGCAGCGTGCTTTTTCCGCAGCCGTTGTCGCCCAGCAGGCCAATGCGGTCGCCTTTTTTCAGCGTAAAGGAGAGTGAGTCGAAGAGCGTGCCAAACGCCGTATCAACACGTAAAGATTGTGCAGTGAGTAAAGTGCTCATTGTTGCTTACCCAAGAGTTACAGGCATGTTCATGCCTCGTCAAACATCGCTGACGATAACTCAGTAAGCCCGAGAGAAGGGATTTCAGGGGTTGGTGTCTTCGCTCAAGCAGAAGTTATCGCAGCACGATACCGATAACGCTTGAGCTGGTGCGATCACCAAATGTATGTGAAACATTGAAAATTTCACGATACAGCATAATTGGCCTCCTTATATATTCAGCGAGTTAATGGATGAATGGAGTGTAGCGGGGGGAAGGGGGTTTGGCTAGGGGGTATTCAATGGTGCGGTCTGATGCCCTCACCCTAACCCTCTCCCACAGGGAGAGGGAAAACACCCCGCCCGCAGGCCCGGTAAGCGAAGCGCCACCGGGCGATTGGGCCGCACCGCGAAGGAAACGGTCAAAGCGAATTAAATCGAGGTACGGCGATAGCTACGGTATTCAGGCTTCCAGAAGTTGTCGTCGATAGCCTGCTGCAGCGCGTCGGCAGAGGTTTTCACCGCCACGCCCTGCTGCTGCGCCATTTTACCTACCGCAAACGCGATGGCGCGCGACACCTTGTGAATGTCTTTCAGCTCCGGCAGCACCAGCCCTTCACCGTTGTTGACCAGCGGCGAGTAGCCCGCGAGGGTTTCGCTCGCCGACATCAGCATTTCGTCGGTAATGCGGGATGCGCCGGACGCGATCACGCCCAGACCAATGCCCGGGAAGATGTACGAGTTGTTGCACTGGGCAATCGGATAGGTTTTATCCTTCCACACCACCGGATCGAACGGGCTGCCGGTCGCGACCAGCGCGTTACCTTCGGTCCAGGCGATAATGTCCTGCGGCGTCGCTTCCACGCGGGAGGTCGGGTTGGAAAGCGGCATCACGATAGGGCGCTCGCAGTGCTTGTGCATCTCGCGAATGATCTCTTCGGTAAAGAGCCCGGTTTGCCCGGAAACGCCGATCAGAATATCCGGCTTCACGTTGCGCACTACGTCCAGCAGGGAAAGGACTTCGTTGTCGGTATCCCAGTTTTTCAGGTTCTCACGTTTCTGCACCAGCTTGGTCTGGAACGGCAGCAGGTTTGGCATGCCGTCGGTCAGCAGGCCGAAACGGTCAACCATAAAGACGCGGGAGCGGGCCAGCTCTTCGCTTAAGCCTTCACGCTGCGTCTGGGCGATAATCTGCTCGGCGATACCGCAGCCCGCAGAGCCTGCGCCCAGGAAGACGATTTTCTGGTAGCTCAGCTGGCTGCCGGCTGCGCGGCTGGCGGCGATAAGCGTACCCACGGTCACGGATGCGGTGCCCTGGATGTCGTCGTTAAAGGAGCAGATTTCATCGCGATAGCGGTTCAGCAGCGGCATCGCGTTTTTCTGCGCAAAGTCTTCAAACTGCAGCAGAACGTCCGGCCAGCGGTGCTTCACCGCCTGGATGAAGTCGTCGACAAACTGATAGTACTCGTCGTCGGTAATGCGCGGATGGCGCCAGCCCATATAGAGCGGATCGTTGAGCAACTGCTGGTTGTTGGTCCCGACGTCCAGCACCACCGGCAGGGTATACGCCGGGCTGATGCCGCCGCAGGCGGTGTAAAGAGAGAGCTTACCGATTGGGATCCCCATCCCGCCAATGCCCTGGTCGCCGAGGCCGAGAATACGTTCGCCGTCGGTCACCACAATCACTTTGATATTGTGGTTCGGCACGTTCTGCAGAATATCGTCCATGTTGTGACGGTTCTGATAGGAGATGAATACCCCGCGTGAACGACGGTAGATCTCTGAGAAACGCTCGCAGGCCGCACCCACCGTCGGGGTGTAGATCACCGGCATCATCTCTTCGAGATGGTTTTGCACCAGGCGGTAGAAGAGGGTTTCATTGGTGTCCTGAATGTTGCGCAGGTAAATGTGCTTGTCGATTTCGGTTTTGAAACCCTGATACTGGATCCACGCGCGCTCCGCCTGTTCTTCAATGGTTTCAACCACTTCGGGCAGTAAACCCAGCAGGTTAAAGCTGCTGCGCTCTTCCATGCTGAAGGCGCTGCCTTTGTTGAGCAGGGGGAATTCGAGTAAAACCGGTCCAGCGTATGGGATGTATAAGGAACGATGTTTTTTCAGTTTGTTGTCCATGTCACTCACTCTTTTTATGAAGATCCGTCCCTGACACTGCTGTTTGTCATCTTTCTGGCCTGTGCGATGGGGTGCGGTCAGGCGGTATTATAAAGGAGCTAAATATTAATTACCGCAACACATAAACAAAAACACCACCGGGATTACCGATGGTGTTCTGGATCTCAGTCTGGAACTTACTTGCCTGCGTGGCGTTTTCTGCCGGTGGCGTGCGTGACCTGCGTTTCGTGGTCGCCTTCAATCACCACCTTACGCTGATTTGAAAGCTTGTAGTTCAGTCCCAGAATATGGCGTGCCTGACGGTTCGATTTCATGTTAACTCCTCAATCCTGTTGATAGTTTTAAGGACCAGTTTGCTTACGCAAACGAAATGTAACCCCTTAGGTTGCAGATCCAGCTTAGCAGGTTTTTACAAGGGTGCGTTTTGCCCGCTGACAACGTAGTTAATAGTCTGCTGGTAGATGTCACTGAGGATGTCATTATCCGTGGATTCCACCCATTTGGTCAGTTCCATCAAAATGTCATCTTCAGTCACAGCACCGTGCTCGGCGTGAAGACCCTGCGCAATCGCGTTAACGAGTTCAGGTTGTGCTGCTGCAGTATTAGCCGGGTAATAAGTAAACATGCTGCCTCCGTGTCGTTGTCTGTTTAATGGTACGGCTCGCAAAAAATTTAATTCATAAACAGAATGGCAAATATTTTCCCGGTTGTGGCTCAGATTCATCTTAGAAATAAAAATGACATAAGTGCATGCTTTTATGTGCTTTTAAAAGGTGTGGCTATATCGACGGGTAACGGCGGGGATATTTTGGCGATGCTCCTGCCATCACGGAAATATAGCAGGAGCAGATTTTTACATTACCACTTCATTTCGCCGGTATTCACCTTCGCGCTTAATTCCAGCGAGCTCTCTTCCGCCAGGCCCGGATACTGTTTTTTCAGGGTGCTGATGACGCCTGCGGAATCTTTATGCGCGGATAAGGCCTTGTCAAAGCGCTGCAGATAGTCGCGGGTAAAATCAATCGCGCCAGTCCCGGCAGGTGGCGTGCCAAGATAGTGGCCCGGGATCACACGCTCTGGCTTGTGCGCGGCCATCTTCACAAGGGTTTCCTGCCACTGCTTGCGGCTTTCCGGCGTCTGGGTGTCTGCCGTCCAGACGTGAATGCCCCAGGCTACCCCGGTGCCGCCGAGGATCGTTTTCGCTGACGGGATCCATACATAGGCCGCGTAGCTTTCCGGCTGCTCGATATCGATTTTTTCCCCGTCAACCATGAACGTGGTGGAGGCAAGCACCTGCGGGACGACCAGCTCCGTTGGCGCGCCGTCTTTCATCTGCGGGCCCCAGAAGGCGAGCTTGGCGTCTTTGGTGGCTTTAATATGGTCAACCACGTGCTGCGTGGCCACCACTTTGGCATTCGGGAAGGCTTTGACCAGCGGCTGCAGGCCAAAATAGAAATCCGGATCGCCAGAGGTAATCACAATCTTATTCAGGGTTTTACCGCTGCGGCGAATTTTCTCTACCAGCGCTTCGCCATCCTTCACGCTGAACTGCGCGTCAAACAGCACCGCTTCCTTCGGGCCGGAAACCAGCGTGGAGGAGACCGCGAAAATGCCTTTATCCTGTGGGTTATAGGTATCAATGGTCAACGGCGCAGCAAAAACAGCCGGCGTGATAAGGGTGGAAAGCAGGGCAAGGTGAGTGAGTTTCATGCTGTTGTCTCTGTTGTTCAGGAATGTGTCTATTGTACGGATATTCGTATTTGCCAGAATTCCTGAAACAAGACATGCTTAGTTTCATAAATCGAGCAAATGGAGCTTTTATGGATCGCGTTATCGCCGCTCAGGTCTACAACCGGATATGCGAGCTGGGCAGTTTGAGCGCGGCGGCCCGCGCGTTGGGCATTTCCCGACCGATGGTGAGCCGCTACCTTGAACAAATGGAGAAGTGGGCGGGAACGCGGCTGGTAAACCGCTCCACGCGCAAGCTGACGCTGACCGCGGCAGGGGAAAAGGTGCTGCAAAAAACGCGGACGCTCTCGCAGATTTCGCAGGAAATTGAAGGTCAGTCTGAGAAAGATCTCCCGTCCGGCACGCTGCGGGTGGCCTGCGCGCACTTTACCGCCATGCACCTGATTGCGCCGGTACTGCCCGGCCTGCTCTCGCGCTACCCGCAGCTGCGCATTGAGCTGGACGTGAATAACCACCCGGTCAGCCTGGTGGGAGAGCGCATTGATGTCGCCGTGCGCATTACCGACAACCCCGAACCCGGCATGATTGCACGCCGGCTGGGGGAGTGTCGCTCGGTGCTCTGCGCCTCGCCGGACTATCTTGCGCAGCACGGTACCCCCGTCAGCCCCGAAGAATTAGCGCAGCACAACTGCCTGCACTACAGCTTTTTCGCCGGGCAGTCCTGGCACTTCCTGACGCCGGAAGGTGAAAGCCTGAGCGTGGCCGTCAGCGGCAACCTGAGCGCCAGCATCTCTTCGCTGTTGATGGACGCGGCGATTAAGCACTGCGGTATCGCCATGCTGCCGGAGCGCGAAGCGTCTGCCGCGCTGGAACAGGGATTACTGGTGCCGGTGCTGGATACCCTGGAGCCGAAACCGCTTGCCATCCATGGCATTTATCAGTCACGGGAATACCAGCCTGCCGCGCTGCGCGTGTTTCTCGACGAACTGTCGCGCTACCTGGCATAAGAGGGGATTACTTCGCCTTTAGCCAGGGAGACGCCGTGCTCCAGAATATAATATCGGCACCGAGATAACTTTCGCCGAAGCGGACAAATTCCGCTTTGGTGAACGGTTTTCCGGTCTGAGGATCCTTATAGGTCAGGGTCGGTTCCTGAACCGCCATGGCGATGAGCGGCAGCGTCTGTTTATTTTTATGGAAGAAGGGATAGGCATTCTTCATGTGCGCCTTGCGGTTGGGAACAATGTCCGGCCCGCCCAGACCGACACTGTTGGCGCTGGCATACGCAAACAGACGCCCCATGTAGTTGTGGTCATTATCCCATTCGCACGGCCAGAAGTTCACGTATTGCACCACGTGTGATTTCTGAAAAGCCTTTCGTGCAAAGGCCAGGTTTTCCATTTCACCCGCGAAATAGCTGTCGCAGGTAAACCCGGCGGGGGGATTTTTTTCGTCGATATCAATGGCGGTTTCGGGCAGGTTTACCCCATACACCTCGCCATCAAAGCGCTTCGCGAGGGCGGCCAGCAGCGCCTGATAGCGCTCGCGCACGGCAGGATCCCACTGACGCGCCACCCATCCTGAACCGACTGGCTTGCCTTCGCCGGGGTTATCGAACTGCGGCGCAATCCCGCCGCCATATCGCTTATCGTGCATCAGATAGTCCGGCACGTAGCGGGCGTCCGGCTCAAAGAAACGATCCTGGATTTGAATAAACAGCTTTTTTCGGGCGGCCTTAACGCGCGCCAGATCCTGCTCAATCCGCGAGAAGTCATAGCTGTCCTTCTCGGGTTCCAGCAAGCGCCAGTTGTAAACGATCTGCACGCCGCCGATATCGCTTCGCGCAACAAGCGGAAACGCCGCGTCGAGATCGCCCGAGCTGGTATAGATAAAGTTCTCCGGCGTTTTTGCCAGTGATGAAAGCGACAGAGCCAGCGTGGTTACGGCAACGGCCATCCTGAATTTTAGCGCCATATCATTATCCTTTTTGTCGGTACAGCAGGTGAAAGTCCTGGAATTGTCTGTGTTCCAGGGTGGGCCAGATGCGTAGTCTATACTTAACCCTTTGTAAGCCAAAAGGAGAGCAAGAATGACTATTCATAAGCACGGTTCGGCACACTGGTCTGGCGACATTAAGCGCGGAAAAGGAACGGTTTCCACCGAGAGCGGCGTTCTCAATCAACAGCCTTATGGTTTCAATACCCGCTTTGAGGGTGAAAAGGGGACCAACCCCGAAGAATTGATTGGCGCGGCACATGCGGCCTGCTTCTCAATGGCGCTGTCGCTGATGCTTGGGGAAGCGGGCTATACCGCCGACTCTATTGATACTACGGCGGACGTCTCTCTGGATAAAACCGACGGCGGCTTTGCCATCACTAAGGTTGCCCTGAAAAGCAAAGTGACCGTTCCCGGCATCGCCCCCCAGCAGTTCGATGGCATTATTCAGAAAGCAAAAGCGGGCTGTCCGGTATCGCAGCTCCTGAAAGCCGAGATTACCCTGGACTATAAGCTTAACTAAGCCCCAGCCGGGTTCGCGCCCGGCTACCCCTTCAGCGCGGCGGGGAACACCTCCGCCAGCCAGGCGATAAAGACCTTCAGTCTGTGCGTCAAATGCCGGTTCTGCGGGTAAACCACATGAAACGGATAGGCGGCAGGGCGCCAGTCGCCCAGGATCGCCGTCAGCGTTCCCGCCTGCAAATACGACTTTGCCGAATACTCAAAGGTCTGAACGATCCCCAGCCCCGCCGCGGCAGCAGCCAGATGGGCATTACTTTCATTGACGCCGAAATAGTGCGGAATGTTGATTTCCAGCGCCTCGCCGTTCTGTCTGAAGCGAAACGGAAATGCCCGCCCGGTGACGGGCGAAAGGTAGCTGATCAGCTTGTGCCCGTTGCACAGCTCCTGCGGATAGGCCGGTACGCCATGATTTTTCAGGTAACCCGGCGTCGCGCAGGTGACCATCTCGGCGTTACCGAGATGGCGGGCGATGAGGGTCGAGTCGTCCAGCGGCCCGCCGCGGATCACGCAGTCTACGTTACCGCTGATGAGATCGACCGGCCGGTCGGCCACGCCAAGGTCGATGCGGATATCCGGGTAGCGCCGCATAAATTCCGGCAGCAGGGGGATGAGCACGTCCCGGGCGGTGGAGCCGCCCACGTCAACCCGCAAATGCCCTTTTGGCGTCGCGCGGGAAATGCGAAACGAGGTGTCGATATCTTCGATATCAATCAGCACCCTGAGCGCTTTTTCATAGTATTCCATCCCTTCAGGCGTCGCGACTACCCGGCGAGTCGTCCGGTGCAGGAGACGTATCTCCAGGTGCGACTCTAGCGATTTAACCAGCTTGCTCAGCGTGGCGATCGGCATATTCAGCGAGTCCGCCGCGCGGGTAAAACTGCCTGACTCCACGACCCGCGTAAAAGCGCGCATCGCCATGAGCTGGTCCATGATGACCTCTGATTATTTCTGTGGGTGAATAGTCATTTTCATTTTTGCCTGTTTTTCACTAATGCCGCAAGGGCTAAAGTTTGTCCAACGCAAACCCAACAAAAGGTAAATGACATGAACACGACTCTCTCAGGAAAAATCGCACTGGTCACCGGCGGCAGCACCGGTATTGGTCTTGCCACGGCGCAGGAGCTGGCGGCTCAGGGTGCGAAGGTATACATCACCGGGCGTCGCCGGGCCGAGCTGGACGCGGCGGTGGCTGAAATTGCTTCAACCGCGGTAGGCATTCGCGCGGACGTCTCTAAGCTTGCCGATCTAGATGAGGTCTATGCCCGGATAGCAAAAGAAGAAGGCCGTCTTGATATTCTGTTCGCCAACGCCGGTGGCGGCGATATGCTGCCGCTGGGCGCGATCACCGAAGAGCAGTTTGACCGGATTTTCGGCACTAACGTTCGCGGAGTGCTGTTTACGGTGCAGAAGGCGCTGCCGCTGTTATCCGCCGGATCGTCGATTATTCTGACCGGCTCGACGGTGTCCATTAAAGGGACGGCCAACTTCAGCGTCTACAGCGCCAGTAAGGCCGCCGTGCGCAACTTTGCCCGCTCCTGGGCGCTGGATTTGCAGGGCCGCGGGATCCGCGTCAACGTGGTGAGCCCGGGGCCAATCAAAACGCCGGGTCTCGGCGATCTGGTGCCAGAAGAACACCGTCAGGGGCTGTACGACGTGCTGGCCGCACAGGTACCGCTGGGGCGTTTAGGCGCGCCGGGTGAGGTGGGTAAAGCGGTGGCGTTTCTGGCCTCCGACGCGGCCAGCTTTATTAACGCCACCGAGCTGTTCGTGGACGGCGGGATGGCCCAAATCTAATCCAGACTGCGCCAGCAGCGGACGTTACGGCCCTCGCGTGAGGGCTGTAACGGCTGGGGACGCTCACACCCCTGCGTTGCCATCGGACAACGGTCGCGGAAAAAACAGCCTTCGGGCAGATGACGGTTGCCGGGAAGCTCCGTTTTGCGTAACGCCAGATTTTCATCCAGCGGTTCACCGGTGCGGGGAACCGAGTCGAGCAACAGACGGGTATAGGGATGGCGCGGCTCGCCAAGCACCTGCGCGGCGCTGCCCAGCTCCACAATCTGCCCGAGGTACATCACCGCCACCCGGTCGCTCATGTGTCTGACCACCGAGACGTTATGCGAAATTAACACGTAGGTCAGATTACGCTGCTGCTGCAGGTTCACCAGCAGGTTGAGGATTTGCGCCTGCACGGAGATATCCAGCGCGCTGGTGGGTTCATCCAGCACGATAATATCGGGGTCGGACGACAGCGCCCGGGCGATGGCAATGCGCTGGCGCTGCCCGCCGGAGAAGGCGTGCGGAAGCCTGTTGAGATATTCCGGGCGAATGCCAACCTGCAGCGCCAGATCCTCCGCCAGCTGACGGCGCACGCGCTCGCTGCTGCGTTTCTGCACCCACACCGGCTCGGTGATGATGCGCCAGACCGGCAATCGCGGGTCGAGCGAAGAGAGCGGATCCTGAAACACCATCTGCATGCCGCCCGCGTGGTGCGCCCGCTGGCATGCGCCGGTGCTGGGCTTAAGCATGCCCATCAGCAGCTGGGCCAGCGTGCTTTTCCCGCAGCCGGATTCCCCAACAATGCCCAGCGTTTCCCCCCGACGGATCTGAAGATCGAGCCCGTTGAGGGCATGTACCTGTTCCGTTACGCGCCCCAGCCAGTTTTTGCGCGCCGCAAAGTTCACGTGCACGCTATCCAGTTCCAGCAGTACATCAGACATGGTGTTTCTCCCGTTGTGGGTACCAGCAGGCAGCCTGTTGGCCTTCTGCGCCATTGGGCTGTAAGCGCGGCGTTTCGCTGCATTTCGCCCCAGCGGCAAAGCAGCGCTCTCGGAAGGCGCAACCCTGCGGAAGCTGGCTGAGGTTGGGCACCGTGCCGGGGATGGCGGGAAGCAGAGCGCGCGGCTCGCCGTTTTCCGGGGCGCACTGCAGCAGGCCGATGGAATAGGGATGCACGGGGCGGTGGATCAGCGTTTGCGTGGCACCGCTCTCGATCACGCTGCCCGCATACATCACGTACATTCTGTCGCAAAGCTGCGACACCACGGCCATATCATGGCTGATAAACAACACCGAGGTACCGCTGGCCCGCGCCTTATGCTTCAGCAAGCGCAGCACCTGGAGCTGGACGGTAACGTCCAGCGCGGTGGTCGGCTCGTCGGCGACGATCAGCTCCGGCTCGCAGGAGAAGGCAAGGGCGATCATCACCCGCTGGCGCATGCCGCCGGACAGTTCAAACGGATAACGCTCCATGACCTGCTTCGCGTCCGGGATTTGCATCTCTTCCAGCAGGGTAATCGCCTTCTGCTGCGCCTCGCGCCGCGAAAGCGTCTGATGCTGGCGGATCACCTCCACCATCTGTTTGCCAATCCGCCGCGTCGGGTTGAGGGCTGTCATGGGCTCCTGAAAAATCATTGCCACTCGTGCTCCGCGCCACTGTCTAAGCTGCTTCTCGGACGCCGTCAGGACGTTTTCGCCGAGTAACTTCACCTGACCGTGATGAATGCGGTAGCTCCCTTCCGGCAGCAGCCGCATGGCGAGCATGGCGGTCACGGATTTACCCGACCCCGACTCGCCCACCACGCCGACAATTTCGCCCCTGCCGATCTCCAGCGAGACGTGGTTCAGCGCGTGGACCTCACCGCGAAAAATCGGGAAGCTCAGATGCAGGTCTTCAATACGTAATACCGGTTCGGTCATTACTGTTTTCCTCCCGACTTCGGATCCAGCAGATCGCGGATACCGTCGCCAAACAGGTTAAAGCCCACGGCGGTAATTAAAATCGCCGCACCGGGAAAGGCGCAGTACCACCACTGGTCCAGGACGTAGTTACGGCCCACGGCCACCATCGCCCCCCATTCGGCGGTCGGCTGCTGCGCGCCCAGGCCAATAAACCCCAGCGTGGCGGCCATCAGAATGGCGCTGCCGATGTCCAGCGAAGCCTGCACAATCAGCGGCGGCAGGGCGTTGCGCAGGATATGCCAGCGGATCAAATGCCAGCGGGACGCGCCAAAGGTGCGGGCGGCCTGGACGTAGGTAAACTGGCGCACCACCAGGGTTTGCCCGCGCGCCAGGCGGACGTAAAACGGGATGCGGACAATCGCAATCGCCAGCATGGCGTTAAACAGGCTCGGACCGAGCGCGGCGGCCAGCGCCATGGTCAGCACCAGGGAGGGAATGGAGAGCATAATGTCCATCACCCGCATGATAATGGCGTCGCCGCGCCCGCCCAGTACGCCGGACAGACAGCCCAGCAGTGAGCCAATGCCGCCCGCAATCACCACGACCGCCAGCCCGGCGGTAATCGACTGCTGGCTGCCCGTCAGCACGCGGCTGAACAGGTCGCGTCCTACCTCATCGGTACCAAACCAGTGTTGCGCAGAAGGCGCCTGCAGGCGGGCGGTCAGATCCAGCGCGTTCGGGTCATGCGGCACAATCCACGGTGAGGCCACCATCAGAAAGAGCATCGCAATCATAATGACGCCGCCAACGATCGTGAGCGGGCCTTGACGCAGCATCCAGAACAGCTTTGCCCAGTTGATGCGTTGTCTGGCGGTTTTAACCGGGACGGGCGTTTCCTGCGTTAACATCATTCGGCACCTCCGCGCCCGATTCGCGGGTCAATCCACAGGTAAAGCAGATCGACCACCAGATTAACCAGCACGTAGGCCAGCGAAACGACGACGGCAAAGCCCATTACGGCAGGGAAATCGAGCGCCTGAATGGACGTCACCACCCAGGCGCCCATGCCCGGCCAGGCAAAGACGGTTTCGGTCAGCACGGCGCCGTAAAGCAGATCGCCCAGCGCCAGCCCGAGGACGGTGATGGACGGGATCATCGCATTGGGCAGGGCGTAGCGCAGGACGATGTACCAGCCGGGCAGGCCGCTGGCGCGCGCGGTGCGGATGTAGTCCTCGCTAAGCTGCTCCAGCATCGCCGAGCGAACCTGGCGCGCCACAATCCCCAGGTGAACAAACGCCAGCGTCAGCGAGGGCAAAATCAGGTGCTGAAGCGCGTTGAAGAACACCTCACCGTTGCCCTCCAGCAGCGCGTCCAGCAGATAAAATCCGGTGACGTGCGTCGGGGGATCGAGCCAGTCGTCCAGCCTGCCGCCGCCCGGCAGAATCTGCAGGTGCCCGTAGAACAGTACGATGACGCCCAGCCCAAGCCAGAAGGCAGGCGTGGAGATCCCGGTCATCGCCATTAAACGCACCAGGTGATCGAGCCAGCGGTTGCGGTACACCGCCGATAAAATCCCCAGCGGCACGCCGATGACCAGCGCCAGCAGCAGAGAGCAAAAGGCCAGCTCCAGCGTGGCGGGGAAAAAGGCCTTCAGATCTTCGGCGACCGGACGCCCGGTACGGATGGATGTGCCTAAATCGCCGTGCGCCAGAGCGTCCACGTAGCGGCCAAACTGTATATACAGCGGCCGATCCAGCCCTAGCTGCTGGCGGATGTTCTGCACGATTTCGTCGCTGGCGCGATCGCCGGCCAGCAGACGGGCCGGGTCGCCGGGGATCAGGTGTGAAATAATAAAGGTGATAATACAGACACCGGCCACCACCAGGATTAACCCCCAGCAGCGCTGGCGCACGATGCTCCAGAACGTCATACACTTTCCCCCGGCGAGAACCGTTATTTACTCATGGTGGCGATGTTGAACACCTGCTCGAGCATCGGATTAAAGGTGAAGCCTTTGACCTCTTTGTTCATCGCCAGCTGGTAGTTCTTCTGGAACAGATAAACGTAGGCCGCCTCGTCGATGACCACCTTTTGCGCCTGCTGGTAATCTTTGGTGCGTTCCGCCTGATCGGTCGTTTTCAGCGCGGCCTGCAGCAGGGAATCAACCTCTTTGTTCTCATAGAACGAACGGTTGCCCGGCAGCCCTTTTTTGTCCGATTCGAACCAGTAGTTCATGAACATGTACGGGTCGGCAAAGTCCGGGCTCCAGTTGCCGATGGCAATGTCGTAATCGCCTTTTCCGACACGGTCGCGCATGGTGGCATTGGCCAGTTTTTCCAGCTTGACGTTAATGCCGATCTTGCCAAGGCTGGCCTGAGTGGAAAGGGCGATCGGCTCCCAGTTCGGGTCGTTATCCGAGTAGAGGAAGGTCAGGCTGGCGGGTTTGTCTTTGACCTTCTCCAGCGCCGCTTTGGCTTTGGCCTCATCGAAGCTGTACTGCATTGCCGTGGCGTCAAAGCCCCACATGCCTTCCGGGATTGGGCCGCGCATCTGCTTGCCGTTGCCGCTCAGAATGCCTTTTACCATCCCCTGGTAATCCGTCGCCCAGGAGATGGCCCGGCGTAAATCCACCTGATTGAGCGGCGCTTTACCGTTGTTGAGATAGAGGTAAGTCACGCGCAGGGAGGGGTATTCCGCGACGGCGACTTTGCCTTCCTGCTTCAGAGCCGCAAGCTGATCGACCGGCAGGGCGTCAGCAATGTCCAGATCGCCGCGGGAAAGCTGCAGTCGGCGCGAGGCGCTTTCACCGATAATTTTCACCGAGACGCGCTTAAAGTGCGGCTTCTCACCCTGCCAGTGGGGGTTAGGCACCAGGATCAGCTGCTGGCCTTTCTGCCAGCTTTTGAGCATAAACGGGCCGGAACCGGCGGTGTTTTGCGCCAGAAAACCGCGCGCATCGTCCGCCGCATTGGCCTTCAGCACCGCCGGGTTAATGATGGACGCCCCGTCGTTTGCCAGCGTATAGAGGAAAGGCGCGAACGGCTGGCTGAGGGAGAACTTCACCGTATGGTCATCGACGGCATCAATTTTCAGGTCTTTCGGGAAGGCTTCAGACGGCCCCTGGCCGAGCTTCAGCAGGCGCTCAAAGGAGAGTTTTACCGCTTCCGCGGTGACCGGCGTGCCGTCAGAGAATTTCGCGTTATCCGCCAGGGTAAAGGTCCACTCCTTCTGGTCGTCGGACGCCTTCCAGCCCGTCGACAGATCGCCTTCCACCTCGGTAGAGCCTGGCTTGTATTTGACCAGACGCTGGTAGGAAGGATAGGTGACGGTCCAGTCGTTGTTATCAATGGTGATGGCAGGGTCGAGCGTTTGCGGGTCGGCGGCTTTGCCGATCGCCAGCATGTCTTTCGGGACGGCAGCCAGCGCCAGCGGTGCGCTCAGGGCCAGCGTGGCGGCGATCAGAGTCGAAATAAGCGATGTTTTCATGGCAGTGCTCCAGGTTTAAAGAGAGGTGTGCGTCAGTGGAAAACAGGCAAAACGGTCGTCTAGCAGCGGGTAGCTGGCGGCATTCGGCAGTTCGAAGTGCCACCATTCGCTGCTGATACCCACAAAACCGCCGCCGAACATGATGGCGTTCAACAGCAGACGGTTGCGCTGGGCGTGCGGCGGCACGGAGGGGTGATACGGATGCGATCGGTCATGCATTTCGTCAAAACCTGCCCCCATATCCAGCACGGCGTTATGTTCATCCATCAGGGTGACGTCGATGGCCGTACCGCGGCTGTGATTGGAGCCAATCGCCACGTCGACCACATATTCCGGGTTCGGGCAGGCATCCCACAGCTGAGCCTGCGCCTGCTGCGGTCGATAGGCGTCGTAGACCACCAGCTTCAGCCCGGCCAGGGAGGCAATGCTGATGGCTTTTGCCAGCGCGGTGGCCGCGTCGCTATGCAGCAGGCACAGCGCCTCCTGATAGATCGGGCGGCCGGTGATGTTGTCGGCGGTGGCGTACTTCAGATCGATATGCAGCGTGGGAAACGTCTTCGCCACATCAATCAGTTCACTCTCTTCGGGCATAGCTCCGCTCCTTTAGCGTTCGAATTGACCAAATTCTTGTTGTAATTGTCGGTTGACCGCCAGTCGTGCCGGGAGCGCGTCACCCAGCGCTTCCGCCACGCCCGACAGCAGCAGGTTGAACAGGCAGCTCACGGGGGCAAGTGAATCCCAGAAATGACCGGTATCGGTTTTCACCTGCAGTAAATCAATCGGGTAATCCCGCGCCCAGGGGCACCAGATGTCGGTGATTAAGGCCAGCGGAATGCCTTTCTCGCTGGCGACGCGGCAGTACTGGCGGGCCATCGAGGAGTAGGTGCGCGTGTCGGTCAGCACAACGTACGGGTGCGAAAACCCCGAGTTCAGGGATTCTACCCAGCTGCCGGACGCCCCCTCCGAATAGCTCACCCGCGGGCGGAGGTACTCAAGGTGGCTGAAGAAGGCGTTGGCAATCCCTCGCGTGGACTGGATCCCCAGCACAAACACCGCGTCAGCGTGGGCGAGGTTGTGCACCACCTGACGGAAGGCGTCCGTTTGCGCCAGCTGGTATACCTGCGTGATGGCATCTACTTCCAGCGACAGGGCATGCTGAAGGCGGCTGGAAAGGGGGCGCTGCTGCTGCCAGGAGTCCAGCCGCTCGTTCATGCCCCAGGGCTGATACGGATCGCGCAGGCTCTTTTTGGCATCTTCCAGGTTGCGATACCCCAGCTTGCGCAGGAAGCGTCCGACGGTAATACCGCTGGTTCCGCTCGCCTGACCCACGCTCTCAGCCGTTTCAAACGGGATTTGCGCGGCGTGCGCCAGCAGCCAGCTTCCGACCCGCTTTTCGCTGGGCGTGAGCTGGCTGAACGTCGCTTCGATACGGCTCAACATCTCAGGTTTCGTCGTCATACCGCCTCGCTGTTAACAGGCTGTCAATGGCTGAGTTTGTGTTACCTGGTTAACAATGCATGACGCGTGCCATGTTCACAGGGCGGGTTAAACCCGCTGTGCAGTAAACTTCATGCAATAATTGTTTAACCAATGATCAACATTTGTGCAGCGTAGTTCACTTTTGGTGCACTGTCTGACGCGGCAGGTATGAATTTGGTGAATACGTCAGTCCGTTCACATTTTTGATAAGATAGATGTACTGAGAACATAAAAGGGATCCCGGCATGGCAAATCTGCCCTGGCGAGTCAGCGTGCGCCTGATGACGCTTGCAAAGAAAATAGGGATGGTCGTAGGGATCGTACTGGTCGTCCTGCTGGCGGTTAGGGTCTATCTCTCGCAGCAGGGACCGGAACTGCACCTCTGGCATACCTGGCGGGCCGACGAGATGTCCGTGCGCGAGATGGATAACGCCAATTTTGCCGGGTATATCGCCCGGGAAAACACCATTTTCGCCGATCTCGACCGCGCGGTGACGGCGAAAACAGAGGGGGAGGAACGTTCGCCGTTAAACCGCTTTTATCGCCAGAGCCTGGTGTGGCCCGGTCAGTTTGCTCCCGATGCCAACCGCTCGTTTGTGCTGATGCCTGCCGGAAAGCCCCGCGGCGCGGTAGTGCTGCTGCACGGTTTGACGGACTCGCCTTACAGCGTCAGACGCCTTGCGGTGAACTATCAGCAACGCGGTTTTGTCGCGATAGTCCCGCGCCTGCCCGGGCACGGCACCGCGCCCGGCGCGCTGACCGACGTTGACTGGGAGATGTGGCTGGCGGCGACGCGTCTTGCGGTGCGGGAAGCCACGCGTCTGGCGGGTGAGGCAGTGCCGCTGCATCTGGTGGGCTACTCTAACGGCGGGGCGCTGGCGATGAAATATACCCTCGATGCGCTGGACGCGCCTGCGCTTCGTCGACCGCAGCAGGTAATACTGCTCTCACCGATGATCGGCGTGACGGCTTTTGCGCGCTTTGCCGGTTTCGCCGGGCTACCGGCGCTGCTGCCGGCGTTTGCTAAAGCGGCGTGGCTGAATATCGCGCCGGAATATAACCCGTATAAATATAATTCGTTCCCGGTGAACGCCGCCCGGCAGTCATGGCTGCTGACGAAGGCCCTGCAGGAGCAAATTGGCCGCGCGGTGCGGGAGAACAGGCTGGCGAATTTGCCGCCGGTGCTGGCGTTCCAGTCGGTGATGGATTCTACGGTCAGCACCCGCGCGGTGGTGACCGGCCTGTTTGACCAGCTTCCGGCAAACGGCAGCGAGCTGGTGGTGTTTGACATCAACCAGGCGGCGAGCTTCCGTCCGCTGTTCAAACCGTCGTCGTGGACGGCCACCTCGGCGCTGCTGCCGGTTGCGCAGAGACGTTACGGTGTCACGATTATTACCAATGCGGACGCACACAGCTTCTCGACGGTAGCGAAAATCACCCCGGCCGGCAGCACCCGGGAGACGGTCGTGCCGTTGGCGCAGGCCTGGCCGCAGGATGTCTATTCGCTGTCGCATGTTGCGGTGCCGTTCCCGCCGGATGACGATCTCTATGGCCGTGAGCCTGGGGTAAAAAACCGCTACGGCATCAGCCTGGGGACAATTGCGCTCTGGGGCGAAACCTCCGTATTGAGCGTCGGAAAAGAGGCGCTGATGCGGGTCACCTCGAACCCGTTTTACGACTATATGCAGGAGAGGATTAACAGCCGGATCGGGGACGCGGAAAAGTAACGTTCCCCTGTGGTGTGAATATGTTAGGTCGCATTGATTAAGTATGTTAAATAATAGCTTCAAGGCACCTCTCTTTCTCATTGGAACCTATTTTTGTGCTGACGACTCTGATTTACCGAAGCCAGTTGAATTTATCCCGCCCCTCCACCGAGCTGCGGGAGCTGGTGGATCGCGCCAGAGGCCGTAACGCAAAACTGAACATTACCGGTGTACTCCTTGCTAAAGGGAGCGACGTTCTGCAAATCCTGGAAGGGTCGGAAGAGAGTGTGGTTAAGCTTTTCCATACCATCCGTGAGGACAAGCGGCACAGTGGGGTGGTTGAACTGATGCGGGATTACGGCCCGCGCAGACGCTTCGAAAACGTCGGGATGTTGCTGTTCGATCTGCAGACTCAGTCGCCGAAAGAGGTGCTGCAGTCGGTTCTGCATTACAGCAAGCTGGACAGCTATCTCACCTCCGACGATCGGGTGTTCAAATTTATTCAGACGTTTATTATGGGCAAACGTCCGGCCCCGTCGGGCGGGCGCTACGTCCCTGAAAAATGGACGCTGTCACCCGAGGCGTTACCCTTTGGCGAACGCCTGGGGCTGATGGCCAACCAAACCTGTCAGTTCGCGCTCCAGCCCATCGTTGAGCCCTCGGAAGGGAAGATCAGCTCGCTGGAAGCCCTTATTCGCGGCAACGACGGCGGCAGTCCGGAGCACTTCTTCAGCACCCTCGACCCGGACAAACTCTACGAAGTCGATCTCCAGACGAAAGCGTATGCCTTTGCGCTGGCGGAAAAGCTGGGGATTGGCAGCCATAAAATTGCGGTCAATCTGCTGCCGATGTCGCTGGTGAATGTCCCCGACGCAGTGGAATTTCTGGTCGATCAGATTAAAAAACATGGTCTTCAGCCGGAGCAGGTGGTGATCGAAATCACTGAAAACGAGATGATCTCCGGACTTAACCAGTTCAACAGCGCCATTAAGCAGCTTCGCGGCGAGGGTGTGGGTCTGGCGATCGATGATTTTGGTTCCGGCTATGCCGGTCTTTCGCTGCTGACCCGCTTCCAGCCGGATAAAATTAAGATTGACAGGGAGATAGTCAGCGATATCCACCTCAGCGGCCCGAAGCAGGCGATTGTGCGCTCCATCGTCAGCTGTTGCTCCGATCTCGAAATTACCCTGGTGGCCGAAGGGATCGAGAAGATAGAGGAGTGGTGCTGGCTCGAGTCTGCCGGTATCCGCCGTTTCCAGGGCTTTCTGTTTGCCCGTCCGCAGATTAACGGCGTCGGTGATATTCACTGGCCGCATCTGGTGCGTTAAGCCAAATTTCCTTCCCGTTATTTCCCCTTCGCCCTGCCTGTGCTTAAATAGCTAAAACGGTTTAACATAGTTTAGCTGAGAGGGTTACATGAAAAAAATCTGGGTACTTGGCGATGCGGTAGTGGATTTGCTGCCTGATGGAGAAGGCAGATTACTGCAGTGTCCCGGCGGCGCACCCGCAAACGTTGCGGTCGGCATTGCCCGGCTGGGCGGCCAGAGCGCCTTTATCGGCAGGGTTGGCGACGATCCTTTCGGACGTTTTATGTCTAAGACATTAGCCGACGAGCGGGTTGACGTGAAGCATATGCGCCTTGATCCGGCGCACCGCACCTCAACGGTGGTGGTCGATCTGGATGACCACGGCGAACGCTCGTTTACCTTTATGGTGCGCCCGAGCGCCGATCTGTTTCTGGAACCTGCCGATCTGCCGACGTTCAGCGCCGGAGAGTGGCTGCACGTCTGTTCCATCGCGTTAAGCGCAGAGCCGAGCCGTTCCGCGACGTTTGAGGCGATGACCGCCATTCGCAAGGCGGGCGGCTACGTCAGCTTCGACCCCAATATTCGCCCGGACCTCTGGCCGGATGAGAACGCGCTGCGCCGCTGTCTGGAGCAGGCCCTGCAGAGCGCAGACGTGGTGAAACTCTCTGTCGAAGAGCTGGCATTTTTAACCGGCGATGTGCCGGTAAGCGTCGGTCTGAACGCGCTGATGGCGCGCTGCCCGGCGCGTCTGGTGCTGGTCACCCAGGGAAAAGAGGGGGTGATCGCCTGGCATGACGGCACCGTGAAACACTATCCGGCAACCCCCGTTCAGTGTGTTGATACGACCGGAGCGGGCGATGCCTTCGTCGCCGGACTGCTCTACGGCCTGGCTGCCGGGCAGGACCTGACGCCCGTCATCGCCTTAGCCCAGCGCTGCGGCGCGTTAGCCACTACCGCCAAAGGAGCAATGACCGCATTGCCCTGGCAGCACGATCTGTAATTCCTTCCTTCACTGGCCGCCATCCGGCGGCCTGAATTGTCGCCTCGATCACACTTACTAAAACGGTTTAGCAAAAAAGATTGCCGATCCAAAATTCAGAGGTTTAGTATCAGCAACCTAAACCGGTTTAGCAATTTAGCACGTTTAATGACTTCTTTTAGGGATGCGACAAAATGTATAAAAAACGCAGACTTGCCGTGATGATAGGCATGCTGGCCGGAAGTACCTCTGTTTTTGCCCAGACGGATATGACAAGTATCGAAGCGCGTCTTGCCGCGATGGAGCAGCGACTCCAGGCTGCGGAAACGCGTGCGCAGGTGGCTGAGAAGCGCGCCACCGATGCAGAACAAAAAACGCAGCAGCTGGTTGCCGCCCAGCAGCAGACGCAAACCACAACCCAGGCGGTGGCGCAGCGCACCACCGCGCTGGAGAAGAAGGCGGATCAAAGCAGCGGATTTGAGTTCCACGGCTACGCCCGTTCGGGCCTGCTGATGAACGATGCGGCCTCCAGCAGCAAAAGCGGTCCTTATCTGACCCCGGCCGGTGAAACCGGCGGTGCGGTAGGGCGTCTGGGTAACGAAGCAGACACCTACGTTGAGCTGAACCTGGAGCACAAGCAAACCCTGGACAACGGGGCGACTACGCGCTTCAAAGCGATGCTCGCCGACGGTCAGAGAACCTATAACGACTGGTCAGCCGACACCAGCGATCTCAATATTCGCCAGGCCTTCGCGGAGCTGGGCAATCTGCCTGATTTTACCGGCGCGCTGAAGGGCAGCACCTTCTGGGCGGGTAAACGCTTTGACCGCGACAACTTTGACATTCACTGGCTGGATTCCGACGTGGTGTTCCTCGCCGGTACCGGCGGCGGCGTCTATGACGTGAAGTGGAACGATTCGCTGCGCAGCAACTTCTCGATCTACGGCCGCAACTTCGGCAGCGTGGAGCAGACCGACAATAACGTTCAGAACTATATCCTCAGCATGAACCACTTCGCCGGACCGTTCCAGCTGATGGTGAGCGGCCTGCGGGCGAAGGATAACGACGACCGTAAAGACACCAACGGCGATCTTATCAAAACCGATGCCGCCAATACCGGCGTTCATGCCTTGGTTGGGTTGCACAACGAGAGCTTCTACGGCCTGCGGGAAGGGACCGCCAAAACGGCGCTGCTGTACGGTCACGGGCTGGGTGCGGAAGTGAAAAGCATCGGCTCCGACGGCGCGCTGCTGCCTGAGGCGGATACCTGGCGCTTCGCAAGTTACGGTGTCACGCCAATCGGCGGTGGCTGGAGCGTTGCGCCCGCCGTGCTGGCGCAGAGCAGTAAAGATCGCTACGTCAAGGGCGACAGCTATGAGTGGGTGACGCTCAACACCCGTCTGATTAAAGAGGTGACGCAGAACTTCGCCCTGGCGTTTGAGGGAAGCTATCAGTACATGGATTTAAGTCCGGAAGGTTATAAGGACCGCAACGCCGTTAACGGCAGTTTCTACAAGCTGACCTTTGCGCCGACGTTAAAAGCGAGCAAAATCGGCGATTTCTTCAGCCGTCCGGAGCTTCGTCTGTTTGCCACCTGGATGGACTGGAGCAGCAAACTGGATCATTACGCCAGCGATGATGCCTTTGGCAGCAGCGGCTTCAACGCCGGCGGGGAATGGAACTTTGGGGTCCAGATGGAAACCTGGTTTTAACCCATCACGCTCCCGCCTGGCGGGAGCGTTTCGCACATCATAAAAAAGAAGTCAGGCAGAGGTATCTATGGATTTTAATCAAATCGCCCGCGAGCTCATTCCGCTGCTCGGTGGCAAGGAAAATATCGCCAGCGCGGCGCACTGCGCAACGCGTCTTCGTCTGGTGCTGGTTGATGACGCGCTTGCCGATCAGCAGGCGATCGGCAAGGTCGACGGCGTAAAAGGCTGTTTTCGTAACGCCGGGCAGATGCAGGTGATTTTTGGCACGGGCGTGGTCAACAAGGTTTACGCCGCGTTTATTCAGGCGGCGGGGATTAGCGAATCCAGTAAGTCTGAGGCCGCGGATCTGGCGGCGCGCAAGCTGAACCCGTTCCAGCGCATTGCCCGTCTGCTCTCCAATATCTTTGTCCCGATCATTCCCGCGATTGTGGCATCCGGTCTGCTGATGGGCCTGCTCGGCATGGTGAAAACCTACGGCTGGGTCAATGCGGATAACGCCATCTACATCATGCTGGACATGTGTAGCTCCGCGGCGTTTATCATTCTGCCTATTCTGATTGGTTTTACCGCCGCGCGGGAATTTGGCGGCAACCCGTATCTCGGCGCGACGCTGGGCGGCATTCTGACGCACCCGGCGCTGACCAACGCCTGGGGCGTGGCCTCCGGCTTCCACACCATGAACTTCTTCGGTCTTGAGATCGCGATGATTGGCTATCAGGGCACGGTATTCCCGGTGCTGCTGGCCGTCTGGTTCATGAGCATCGTAGAGAAAAACCTGCGCCGCGCGATCCCGGACGCGTTAGACCTGATCCTGACGCCGTTCCTCACCGTCGTTATCTCCGGCTTTATCGCCCTGCTGATTATCGGCCCGGCGGGGCGCGCCTTAGGGGATGGTATCTCCTTCGTTCTGAGCACGCTGATCGCCCACGCGGGCTGGCTGGCCGGGCTGTTGTTCGGCGGGCTTTACTCGGTGATTGTGATCACCGGTATTCACCACAGCTTCCACGCGATCGAAGCCGGGCTGCTGGGTAACCCGTCGATTGGCGTGAACTTCCTGCTGCCTATCTGGGCCATGGCGAACGTGGCGCAGGGCGGCGCCTGTCTGGCGGTGTGGTTCAAAACCAAAGATGCCAAAATCAAAGCCATTACCTTACCGTCGGCGTTTTCTGCAATGCTGGGCATCACCGAAGCGGCCATTTTTGGTATCAACCTGCGCTTCGTGAAACCGTTTATCGCCGCGCTGATTGGCGGCGCGGTGGGCGGGGCCTGGGTGGTCTCAGTCCATGTCTACATGACCGCCGTTGGGTTAACCGCTATTCCGGGGATGGCCATCGTGCAGGCCAGCTCGCTGCTCAACTATATTATCGGTATGGTGATTGCCTTCGGCGTGGCGTTTACCGTTTCACTGCTGCTGAAATATAAAACGGACTCTGAATAATGACGTTACCTTCCCGCTGGCCTGCAATCCTGCAGGCCGTTATGAAAGGTCAGCCGCGGGCGCAGGCGGATAGCCACTATCCGCAGTGGCACCCCGCGCCGGTGACGGGGCTGATGAACGATCCCAACGGGTTTATCTGGTTTGCCGGCCGCTACCACCTGTTCTATCAGTGGAACCCGCTGGACTGCGAGCATCGGTTTAAATGCTGGGGGCACTGGAGCTCTGCGGACCTGGTGCACTGGCGGCACGAGCCGCTGGCGCTGATGCCCGACGAAGCGTATGACCGCAACGGCTGCTACTCCGGTAGCGCCGTGGATAACCAGGGCGTCCTGACCCTGTGCTACACCGGCAACGTCAAGTTTGATGACGGCAGCCGCACGGCCTGGCAGTGCCTCGCCGTGGAACAGCCGGACGGGACCTTTAAGAAGCTGGGTCCTGTGCTGGCGCTGCCGGAAGGCTACACCGGCCACGTGCGCGACCCGAAGGTGTGGCAGCACGACGGGGAGTGGTACATGGTGCTCGGCGCGCAGGATGTGCAAAAGCGCGGCAAGGTGCTGCTGTTTAAATCAGCCGATTTGCACGCCTGGGCGTCCTGCGGGGAAATCGCCGGTCACGGGGTCAACGGTCTGACGGATGCGGGGTATATGTGGGAGTGTCCGGACCTGTTCGCGCTCGACGGAACGCACATCCTGATCAGCTGTCCGCAGGGGCTGGCGCGCGAGCCGCATCGCTATCTTAACACCTATCCGGCTACCTGGATGAGCGGGGCGTTTGACTATGCAAACGCCGCATTCGATCACGGCGATCTGCACGAGCTGGACGCGGGCTTTGAGTTTTACGCTCCGCAAACGACGCTGGCGGAAGACGGGCGACGCATTTTGATCGGCTGGATGGGCGTACCGGACGGGGAAGAGATGCTTCAGCCAACCCGGGCGCACGGCTGGATGCACCAGATGACCTGCCCGCGTGAATTACGCTATCGCGACGGCAGGCTCTGGCAGACCCCGGCGCGCGAGCTGGCGGCGCTGCGCGAAGATGAGCAACGCTGGCAGGGACGCGCCAGCGAGGCGCCAGGCCTGGACGCGACGCGCCTGGAGTTTGAGCTGAGCGCATCGCAGGTGAATGTCGATTTTGGCGGCGCGCTGCGCCTCACGGTCGATGAGCAGGGTATACGGCTTGAACGCGCGAGCCTGAAAACCGGTGAAACGTTGACCCGCTACTGGCAGGGCGACGTCACTCATTTGCGCGTTCTGTGCGACCGCTCCAGCGTTGAAATCTTCATCAATCACGGTGAAGGGGTGATGAGCAGCCGCTATTTTCCTGACCATCCGGCCCGGGTGCGATTCGAAGGTGCGTCCGATATCACATTACGCTACTGGTCGCTGCGCGCCTGCATGATAGAATGAGGGTTTTGGCAGCCGGATCTAAGTCGTTGTGAGAAAAACAAAACGCGTCACCATTAAAGACATCGCGGAGCTGGCGGGTGTGTCAAAAGCCACCGCCAGCCTGGTCCTGAACGGGCGCAGCAAAGAGCTCCGCGTGGCGGAAGAGACGCGCGAGCGCGTGCTGGCGATTGCAAAAGAGCACCACTATCAGCCCAGCATTCACGCCCGGTCGCTGCGCGATAACCGCAGCCACACCGTTGGTCTGGTGGTCCCGGAAATCACCAACTACGGTTTTGCCGTCTTTTCTCACGAGCTGGAAACGCTGTGCCGCGAGGCGGGCGTTCAGCTGCTGATCTCCTGCAGCGATGAAAACCCGGGGCAGGAGACGGTGGTGGTGAACAACATGGTGGCACGTCAGGTGGACGGGCTGATTGTTGCCTCCAGCATGCTTAACGATGCGGACTACCACAAGCTGAGCGAGCAGCTGCCCGTTGTTCTGTTTGACCGCCACATCAACGACAGCGCGCTGCCGCTGGTCATCACCGATTCCATTACCCCAACGGCGGAACTGGTGGCCGACATTGCGCGCCAGCATCCTGATGAGTTCTACTTCCTCGGCGGGCAGCCCCGTCTATCCCCGACGCGTGACCGTCTGGAAGGGTTTAAGCAAGGGCTGCGTGATGCCGGTGTGGAACTGCGCCCCGAGTGGATCATTCACGGCAACTATCACCCGAGCTCCGGGTACGAGATGTTTGCTGAACTCTGCGCCCGTCTGGGTCGTCCGCCGAAAGCGCTGTTCGCCGCCGCCTGCGGGCTGCTGGAAGGGGTGCTGCGCTATATGGGCCAACATAACCTGTTGCAAAGTGATATCAGGTTAGCCAGTTTTGACGATCACTATCTCTACGATTCGCTGACGATCCCCGTGGATACCATTCGCCAGGATAACCGTCAGCTGGCGTGGCACTGCTTTGATTTGATTAGTAAATTGATTGAGGGCGAGACCCCGGAACCGCTGCAGCGGAAACTGGATGCTACCCTGCAGCGACGCTATAAGTCAGCGAAATAGCCCGACTTGATACTTCAATAACTTTAATTAATTTAAGTTTTGGAACGGCCGATAACCATAAGGAATAATTTTCCTTGAGGTATTGGTTTATGTCGTTGAAAAAGTCGTCCCTGATCGTCCTGTTCTCACTGCTTTTCTTCTTTGTTGTCAGCACTGTGACCAGCGTTGGCCTCATCATTAAAAGTAATAATTCCCTGGATAACGTCAACAAAGAGATCCAGGTTGTGCTGTCCATTATTGACCCGATCAACCATAGCCGTACGCTGCGCGTTCGGGTGATGGAGTATGTGAAGATGGTGGAAGCGGGCAACGCGGCGGACGGGGCTGCAAAGCTAGCCGCCGTGAAAGAGGCGCTGACCAAAGCGGACCACGCCTTTGCGGCCTTTATGGCTTCGCCGCGTCTGACGGATGAAGCGCCGCTGGTAAGTGCCTATCAGGATGCCTGGCAAAACTACCGCAACCAGGGACTGGCGCCGCTGATCGATGCCGCCGAGGCGCACGATGTCGCCAAATTTAACGCGCTGATCCCGGAAGTCTCCCGTCTTGACCGTCAGTACGAGATCGTTCTCGACCAGGTCCTTTCCGTCCACCAGAAATACGCCAAAAGCCTGAACGAAGATGCGAGCAGTAACTTCGTCTCTGGCCTGGCGATCGTTGCCGCTATCGCCAGCCTGTTTGTGGTGGTGATTGTCGCCGTCAGCCTGCTGATGAAGCGCTTTGTCTTTGCTCCGGTAAACCTGGCGCGCGAGCACTGCAGCCAGATTGCTGCAGGCAAGCTGGATATTCCGGTGCCGGTCAAGGGGAGCGCACATAACGAAATCGATCATCTCATGAGCTCGATGGAGCAGATGCGTCAGGCGCTGCTTGCGACCATCGCCCAGGTGCGCGACGCGAGCCATACCGTAACGCACGCGGCGCAGGAGATTGCCTCCGGGAATATCGACCTGGCGTCACGTACCGAACAGCAGGCTTCCGCGTTAACCCAGACGGCGGCCAGCATGGAAGAGCTGAGCGCGACGGTGGCGAACAATACCGACAACGTTTACCAGGCCGGAAAACTGGTGCAGGACGCGGTGAAAAATGCCCACACCGGCGAAGCGGTAACCCGCGAAGTCATCGACACAATGAATACCATCGCAGCGAACTCGAAGCGAATCGAAGACATTACCAGCGTGATTAACAGCATAGCCTTCCAGACCAACATTCTGGCGCTGAACGCGGCGGTTGAAGCGGCGCGCGCCGGAACGCAGGGTCGCGGCTTTGCGGTCGTGGCTAGCGAGGTACGCACCCTCGCGCAGAAAAGCGCGGTGGCGGCCAAGGACATCGAGAGCCTGATTGCGCAGTCGGTTTCCAGCGTGAAAAACGGTGCGGAACTGGTCAGCCGTTCGGGCGAGGTGATTGACTCGATTATTTCATCGGTGAATAAAGTGAATACGCTGATGGAGCAGATCTCCGTCGCCTCTGAAGAGCAGAGCCGCGGGATTAGTCAAGTCGGGCAGGCGGTGACCGAGATGGATGGCGTGACCCAGCAGAACGCCGCGCTGGTGCAGCAGTCCGCGGCAGCAGCGGCCTCGCTGGAAGAGCAGGCGCAGCAGCTTTCGCGGAGTATTTCGAGTTTTAGTTTGCCGGTGCAGGCTTGATAGATGGTAGGAGGCTCCCTGGGGAGCCTTTTATCTATTTAGTGTGTGAAAATTTCTAAGTCGCTTCCCCATTAGGTCAGCTTTTAGACCTACTAGAACTGTTTTAATACCACTTGTTATATTTCACATATATCGCAGAAATAGCAATCACCCAAACGAAGCTGAGTAAAGCAGCATGCCCTGGTACAAACCGTACAAATAGATATATCCCAATTACAATAAGCAACGCAGGGACCAGATAAAAAAATGACTTCAAAAGCCATAAGATTGCTTTCTTCATTTCCTCAGTATCTCGCACAAAGCGTCACCTATCACTTGCTCGTTATTATCCCCGGAGTTTACCTGGTAGATGATTTCAGACATTTGCGGCTCGATTAAGAAATATAACATCTCAATATTTTCTTTATAAAGCGCCTGATAGTACTGAGGATCCTGAAATTTGAGTCGATTAGCTGCAGATGCAGCTACCTGAGCCTTTGAGTAAAGCGTGGCACCATTAACAAACCATGTCGAGAATGAGTTAACAAGCCTGATGTGATTTTGCTTGAAATCTCTGCTGTTGATGATCAGATTCGCAAGGGTAAAGGAGAGGGCTAACTTGCTGGCTTTAGCCGATGCATGTTCGGCGGCTTTTCCCAATAAGTTATGGATATTAGCGATTAGGTCCTTGCTTTTTTGTTCGCCCAGTCTATTGAGAGTTTTCCTAAAATAGATTTCAACCATGTCTAAAGTAACATCTTTTCGGTTGTAAATTTCACCTAAGGCAAGGACTAAGCGTTTGTCTTCACGCCAGGTATCACGGCAAGCGTTACGATAATATTCGTCTGGCATCAGGCATGCACCGTAGCTAACCAGTCGCTGTGTGCCCTGTTTCACCTTTTCCAGGGTTGCCATATGGTCTTCATGCATGTCTCGAAGTGAATTTGTTAGTGCAATAGCTAACTGTTTATTCGACTGCATTTTAAGTTGCAAATAGTTTTGTGCCATTTTATATAACCTTGCAGTATCATTACCTTATTATCATTGATCATGTTTGATAGAGGGGCAACAACGAAAATGGGAAAGCGCAAGGGTGCTCTGGTTTATGTCCTAACCGTCATTATATTTTTGCTTATTATTCCTGAGATCATTCTGCGCGCATGCACGTCCGAGCAACTTGGCCGTATCAGCGACTTTACCAGTATAGGTGGCTTGTTAAATCCACTTTTATCCTTGCTCATCTTCCTCGCACTGGTGTCGATCATACTGGCAGTCATCGTTATCGCATTCGTTAAGCGAATATTTCGAAAAAAGTGATGGCCTGAAGGAGACTCATAGCGCCCGCCAGCTGTAACTGCTATGAGTCCAAATCCGACAGCACAAATTTTTTATTCACCCCAGCAATATTTCCCTACCTCATCCGTCTACCTCATTACAAGCCATAATCAGTTACTGTAAAAGAGGTAAACATCATGAGAGATTTTGATATGCACGGCAGAGGTCACGGGCGCGGATTTGGTCGCCACCGCATGGGTAAGGGCTTAGTCATCGGCGCGGTGATTTTCATCGTGCTCGGCCTGCTGGTGATGACCCTGTGGAACGCCTTGCTCCCGGCCATCCTCGGCGTTAAGGCCATCGGATTCTGGCAGGCGCTGGGCATTCTGGTGCTGAGCCGCATTCTGTTTGGGGGTTTAGGTTTCCGCCCGGGGATGTTTGGCGCGCACCGCCGGATGCACGAGCGCTGGATGAACATGACGCCCGAGCAGCGCGAGGCGTTTATTCAGCAGCGCCGCGAAGGGTTTGGTCGCCACGGACGCGGCCACTGCGGCTGGCACGGTCATCGTGACGATAAGCGCGACGACGCCACGCCAAAAGCGCCGGAAGCGGAGTGAGCGAAATGAAAGCCGGGGAGGCGGGCGGATCCATGCTGATGTCGGCGCTTAATGCCTGCCGCGCCCGGCTGAAAGCCTTCATTCGCGGACGGACCACCGTTCGCGATGATGCCGACGACATTTTGCAGGAAGTGACGTATCAGCTGATGAAAGTGGAGCAGCCGGTCGAAAATGTCGCTGCCTGGCTGTTCCGCGCGGCGCGTAACGAGATGACCGACCGGGCGCGTAAAAAGCGCGAGGTCTCACTCTCCGGCTATTTTACGGGCGAAGACGAAGAGGGTTTCCCGGAAGACGAGCTGGCCGAAACCCTGTTCGGCGTCACGCACACGCCGGAAGAGGAGTATCTCAAAACGCTGCTGTGGGAAGAGCTGGGGCAGGCGCTGTCTGAACTGCCGCCGCCGCAGCGCGAGGTGTTTGAAAAAAACGAACTCCACGGTTACAGCATTAAAATGCTGGCAGAGGAGACCGGCGCCAGCGAACAGGCGCTGTTATCCCGCAAGCACAAGGCGGTGCTGTTTCTGCGTACGCGTCTGCGGGACGTCTACGACGCGCTGTCGGGCGAATAGCGGTGGCAGACAAAACCTTACACTTCCGACACTTGTAGATTCATCACTATCGTTTATGATCGGGGCGTCTTGTTACTCTGGAATGTTATGCGCAACCGTCAGCTCCTCGGAAAATGGCTTTTGATCGTCACCTGTCTCGCGATGGCGCTTTGCCTCGTGCAGCGTGCGGTGATGCTCAACCATTTTTTACAGGGACTGGATCCGCAAATTTCTCTGAGTGCAGATGCCCCGGCTCAAAGCAGCAGCACCGAACAACCCGGCCCGTCGCCTTGTCAACTTGGCGCACACTCGCTGCTCTGCGCCCAGCCGCTGTTCTTCGACGGCGCGCTACCGGCCATTATTATCTTCTTCGCGCTGCTGCAGCTGTTTACGCAAGGGCGGGCATTGGCTCCCGCAGAACAGCCCGTACAGGCGCCGCCTCCCCGAATACACCTTAAAAACTGCGTTTTCCGTGAATGAAAATCATCGTCCTCACACGATAATTTTCACTGTTCACGGAGTAAAACATGGTTAACCTCTTCAGGGGATTTGTCTTCCTGTGGCTGTCCTGCATTGGCATTGTCCATGCGGCGGACACAGGCTGGCAGGTTTCCCCACAAAACGATCACGCCCGCATCCGCTTTCAGGCGGAGAGGGAACAAACGCACATTAAAGGCCTGCTCACCGTTGAGCTGAAGCCCGGCTGGAAAACCTACTGGCGATCGCCGGGCGAGGGCGGCGTGGCGCCGAAAATCAGCTGGCCCGAAGGCGTGACGGATAGCTGGTCCTGGCCGGTCCCGTCGCGCTTCGATATCTCCGGCATGACGACGCAGGGCTATCACGATAAGGTCACTATCCCGATCGCGCTCGACGGAGTGAAGGGTGACGCGCTCGACGGAACGCTCACGCTCTCGACGTGCAGTAACGTCTGCCTGCTGACGGACTACCCGCTGCATCTCGATTTTACCCAGCCGGTGGATGAGAGCTTCCGTAGCGAGTTCGAGCAGGCGATGCTCACCGTGCCCGGAACGTCTGGCGTATCCACGGATCTTTCCGCCTGGCTCTCTGGCGACAAGCTGGTGATTACCGGCACGATGGACGGGAGGTGGGATAATCCGGGGATCTACTTTGACCCGCTGGAGGGTGACATTCTTCCCGGCGAGCCGGTCATTAAACACGACGGCAATACCCTTCGGGTGACGGTTCCCGTGACCGACGAATGGGGTGATAAACCCGCCTCGCTGGAAGGCAAAACGCTGTCGTTTGTGCTGACCAGTGGCGGTCACGCGCAGCAAACCACCATGACCGTTGGCGAGACGCCATCTACGTCTTCTGCGCCTGAAGGGATGGGCAAAATGGTGCTCTTTGCTCTTCTGGGCGGGCTGATCCTCAACCTGATGCCCTGCGTGCTGCCGGTGATGGGGATGAAGCTTAACAGCATCCTGCTGTCGGGATCGGACAGGCGCGCGATCAGGCTGCGCTTTCTGGCCACAAGCGCCGGGATCCTCACCTCCTTTATGCTGTTGGCGGGGATGGTGACCGCGCTGAAGCTGGCCGGGGCGTCGCTGGGGTGGGGCATTCAGTTCCAGAACCCGTGGTTTATTGGCCTGATGGTCGCCGTCACCTTCCTGTTTGCGCTGAACTTGTTTGGCGTGTTTGAGATGCTGCTGCCTTCTGCCGCCACGGGACGGCTGGCGACGGCAGGGGGATCGGGGATTGGCGGCAGCTTCTGCGAAGGGATGTTCGCCACGCTGCTGGCAACGCCGTGCTCCGCGCCGTTCCTCGGTACCGCGGTCGCCTTTGCCCTTGGCGCACCGCTGCACTCCCTGTGGCTCATCTTCCTGATGCTTGGCGTGGGCATGAGCCTGCCGTGGCTGTTTGTCGCCCTGGTGCCCAAAACGGCCCTGCTGCTGCCTAGACCCGGCCGCTGGATGAACACGCTCAAAGTCATCCTGAGCCTGATGATGCTGGCCTCCAGCCTTTGGCTGGCAACATTGTTGAGCGTGCATCTCGGCGAGTCGGTCAGCCAGATCGTAATGCTGGTGCTGATCGCCGTCGCGCTTGCGCTGTTCGCGCTGAAGGGGCAAAAATCCTCACCGCTGTTCTGGCTCGTGGTCATCGTGCTGTCGGCGTTCGGCGGGTATCAGGCGCGCGGGCTGCTTAACGCGCCGTCAGACGCGTCGGCGCAAAATACCGCGCAGACCATCCCGTGGCAGCCGCTCAGCGAAGAAGCCATCCAGCAGGCGCTGGCGCAGGGAAAACGGGTGTTTGTGGATATCTCGGCGGACTGGTGCGTAACCTGCAAAGTTAACGAGCATCGGGTGCTGAATCAGCCGGACGTTATTGCCGCGCTGCGCCAGCCGGACGTGGTGGCCCTGCGCGGAGACTGGAGCCAGCCGTCCGCGTTTATCGCGGAGTTTCTGGCGAAGCGAAACCGTTACGCCATTCCGTTTAACGCAGCGTATGGCCCCGGTCTGCCTGAGGGGGAAATCCTCTCGCCGCTGCTGGACAAGCGCACCCTGGTCACCACCCTGAATAACGCAAAAGGCTAAACGTATTATGAAAAAACTCCTTATTACGCTGCTGCTCCTGCTGGCCCCGGTTCAGGTGTTCGCTGCCCAGCCGCTGACGCCGGACCAGGAGCAGCGTGCGCAGAAGATGATCGCTGATTTCCTGTTTAACGATCCGAACTCCCCACGCATCGGCGCGAAAAACCCAAAGCTCACCCTGGTGGTGTTTACCGACTACAACTGCCCGTACTGTAAAAAATTCGATCCGTATCTGGAGAAGATTGTTGAGAAATACCCGGACGTCGCGGTGGTCTTTAAGTTCTTACCTTTCCGCTCGGAAAGCTCGCTGACCGCCGCACGGGATGCGCTAACGCTCTGGCGTCAGGATCCCGGGCAGTTTATGAAGCTGAACCATACCCTGATGGCCAGGAAGGGGTACCACGATGACGCCAGCATTCAGGAGGCGCAGAAGCGGGCGGGCGTGAGCGTTACGACGCCGGATGACGAGAGCATGCTGACGATCAAGCGCAGCCTGATCGTCGCGGAAAAAATGGGGATCCAGGGCACGCCCGCCACGCTAATCGGCGAGGGACTGCTGCCTGGCTGGGTGCCGTTTGAACAGTTCGACGAAATGGTCAGTGACGCACTGAAAAACCGCTAACCTGAAGGGGGCGTAATGCCCCCGACAAACCGGAGAGGGAAATGAAAAAATTACTGTTACTTTCAGCGCTGGCGACGTCAGGGCTGGTACAGGCGGCTGAAGCCATACCGGAGGTGGTGAAGCACTTCGGCGAGCAGCAGAATATTAAAATCATCAAGAAGCTGGATGCGCCGGGCGGTGCGCCAGCCTGGCTGGGGCAGTATCAGGATATGGGCGTCATGCTGTTTTTAACCCCGGACGGCAAGCACGTCATATCTGGCTATCTATACGATGACAAAGGAAAAAACCTCAGCGAAGGCTATTTCCAGAAAGAGATCTACGCCCCGATGGGACGCGAGATGTGGAAGAACCTCAACGCGGCGCATCCCCTGAAGGAAGGGGCGGATAACGCTCCGCGTAAAGTCTTTGTGTTTGCCGATCCGTTCTGTCCGTACTGTAAGCAGTTCTGGGCCGAAGCGCAGCCGTGGGTGAAGGCGGGCAAGGTTCAGCTCAACACGCTGCTGGTGGCGTTTCTCAACCCTAATAGCGGACGTAACGCCTCAGCGATTCTGAATGCGAAAGATCCGGTTTCGGCCTGGCGCGAATACGAGCTTTCCGGTGGGAAAAAATTGCCCAAGCCAGAGGGCGAGGCTTCTCGCGAAACGGTAGCGATCCTGCAGAAGCACCAGACGCTGATGGACAGCCTGGGCGCTAACGCCACGCCGGCCATTTACTATCTGAATGCGGAAAATGAGCTGCAGCAGGTGGTCGGCATGCCGGATGCGCAGCAGCTTGAGGCGATGTTTGGGCCGAAGCCGTAAAAAAAACAGGCAGAAACGGGGCGTTTCTGCCTGATAGTCTCTTAGCTTCCCCAACGTCCTTTCAGGTAGTTCACCGCCTGCTGCGTCTGCGGCTGGTTCAGGTAATCTTCCCGGAACAGGATGGTGCCGTTCACGTTGGGCAGCGAATCGTTGAGATCGAGCTGTTTTTTCAGCTCCGGCACGCCGCCCTGAACCGTCCAGTCCGGCTCATTTCTCGAGGGCTCGCCCACCTTGTAGAACGCAATGCCGATATACAGGCGAGTGTGGGTCGGCTTCACGACGTCGGCCCACCATTTGGTCAGCACGTCGTAGCGCGCGGCATTCCGGGAGAAGGGCCAGTAAATCTGCGGAGCGATGTAGTCCAGCAGGCCCTGCTGCACCCACTGCCGCGTATCGGCGTAGGACTCATCGTAGGCCGCGGCGCCGCGGGTATCGGAGCCTGCCGGGTCAAAGGAGCGGTTACGCCACACGCCCGCCGGGCTGACGCCAAACTCAACGTCGGGCTTGGTCTGTTTAATCGCGCGGGAAACCTGCACGATCAGCTGCTGCGTGTTGTGTCTTCGCCAGTCGGCCTTTGAGGCAAATCCCTGACCGTACTGCCGCCAGGTCTGTGCGTCGTTGAGCGCTGAACCAGGCGTTTCGGTATAGAAGTAATCGTCAAACTGCACGCCGTCTACCGCGTAGTTCGCCACCACTTCGGTCACTACGCGGGTGATCCAGTCCCGCACTTCCGGAATACCCGGATCGAGAACAAAGCGGTCGCCCGAGATGCGCACCCACTCAGGGTGCTGGACATAGACGCTGGACGGGGTCTGATAGGCGGTCCGGTTCAGGGCGGCGATGGTTGACGGTTTAGTGTTGGTCGACACGCGGTACGGGTTGAACCAGGCATGGACCTTCATGCCGCGCTTGTGCGCTTCGTCCAGCATAAACTGCAGCGGGTCGTATCCCGGATACTCGCCGACGTTGCCCGTCAGCATATCCGACCACGGTAAAATTTTGGATGACCAGAGGGCCGTGCTGTCCGGCTTCACCTGGAAAAACACCGTGTTAATACCGAGGTGCTTAAGGTTGTCGAGCTTGCTGGTCAGCGCCTGCTTTTGCATCGCGATGCGCTGGTCCGCGCTGCGGCCGTTCACCGATGCCACCGGCGGCCAGTCGAGACGAGAGACGGTCGCCAGCCAAATCCCGCGCATCGGCTCGTTTGCCTGCTGCGTCGGCTTGCTCGCGGTGGGAAGGGGGGTAACCAGTGATTTGGGTGGTTTTGAGGAGCAGCTCACAAGTAAAAGCGCGCAGGCAGCCAGCGCACCAATCCGTTTTACGTGTCGCGTCATTTGCGTATTAGCTCTTGATAATTCGACTGTTGGCCCAGGGATTAAAGGCGGGCTCCGCCTGTTCAGTGCTCACCTCATCGTGGAGGGAGTCCAGATACAGGGCTTCGACTTCCGCGCGCGCCCACGGGGTGCGGCGCAGAAATTTCAGGCTCGATTTAACGCTGGGATCTTTTCTGAAACAGTTAATTTTGATTCGGTCGCCCAGCTCGCTCCAGCCATATTTCGCCACCAGGGCGTTGACCATCATCTCCAGCGTTACGCCATGCAAAGGATCGTTAGAAATGTGTGCAGTCATAGGTGTCCGGATGTCTCAATGTTTGTGGGGGCAGGGTTACCGGTGAAAGGGTACAAGAAAGCAGGGGAAGCGGCAATTTTCCTTTTCCCCTTGCTTACCTTATGACGGACTCAGTGCGCTGATTTTCACCGACCTTTTTTCCCGCTTTGTTTTCAATCGTAAACGTAATCGACACCTCCTCCTGGCCTACGGGCGTGGCCGTCAGCGTTTTTACCATCGTTCCCGAATCTGCTGCGATCGTCATCGTCATCGTGCCCTTGGCCAGCACCTTATCGCGCTGGGTGATGCGCCAGGTCAGACGGCAATTGCTGCACGGTTTCCATGTGTCGTTGATGGCCCAGAGGCGCACGGTCGCCGCCGTGCCGGATTTCCACTGCGCAGTGACCGGTTCAATGGACGGCAGAACCGGCTGATACGCGCGTTTTAAGGCGTAAAAACCGGCTTTAGGCTTACGCAGGTAGTCCACCACGCTCCAGTTGATGGAGGGCCAGGTCTCCACAAACATGAAGTGGAACAGGGCCGTCACCGGCTGGTAGCGCTGTCGGCGGTAGCTTTCGGCCGCCGTCGCCACCAGCCGGGACTGATACGCCTGGGTATTGCGGATCATTTCCTGAATGGTGTTTCCGCGCGGGATACCGGCAAATTTAAACGTCTGGAAGGGCTGAAAATTATGGTATTTCCAGACGGTCCAGCCGGGATCGTCGGCGGCGGTAGTTTTTGGCCAGAGATGCGCTGCTGGGATGATGGTTTTTAACGTGGACAAGCGGGGAAGCGCCTGCGCGCCAAACTCGGTGATGATCCCCGTTTTGGCCGGCGTCAGCAGGTCGCGTACGGTACCGAAATACCAGCCCGCCCAGTAGTGCTCTTCAACGGCGGAAAAGCGATGCACGATGCGGGAGGTATCTTCGGCAAGCGTGTCCGCCACCTGCTGCGTGAGCTCGCGGTTGAGGTTTTTATTCCAGTCCGGGAAGCGTTTTTCCATCCAGGGCGAATTCCAGGGCGGTTCGTTATGGCCGCCCCAGACGATGATGGCGGGGGAGTTGCCAAACTGTTCGATCATCTCCCGCGTCTGTCGCACCGCATTTTTGGTAAAGGCGTCGCTACTGTCGTAGCCCCACTGCAGCGGGACGTCCTGCCAGATCATCATCCCCATCTCATCGGCAACATCATAAAGCGCGCGCCCCGCGACGTGTCCGTGCACGCGTATGGCGTTGGCGTTCATGGCTTCGACCAGACGAAGATCTCGACGATATTTTTCTCGCGTCATGGTGCTGAGCCAGGGGGAGCCGATGTAATTGCTGCCCTTAACAAAAAGGCGTCTGTCGTTAATGAGCCAGCCTTTATTATCGGGCTGCTCAACGATCTTGCGCAGTCCGGTGCGGGTGAGCGCCGTATCCATTAACCCATTTTCATCCCGTAATGAGACGCGAACCGTATACAAATGAGGGTTCCCGGTGCCGACGGGCCACCACAGTTTTGCCGCCGGCATGGGCAGCGTCACCTGCGCGGAATGGGCACCGCTTTCGAGGGTAAGCGGAAAGTCTGCCTGGAAGCGTTTGCCGCTGAAATTGGCTGGGGTGGCAGTGAGCCGCACGTTAGCCTGGCCCTTGCTGAGCGCGCGATAGCGAATCTCAGCCTTCAATGCAGGGCTTTTCAGCCCCTGCGACCAGTCAGGCCGAAGGATGACCTCATCAACGGTGGCTCCCCGGCTAAGATGCAGCCTGACCGGTCCCCAGATGCCGCCAGAGTTGGCGTCCTGTCCTTCTGGTGACCAGGCACCTCCGGGACGCGTGTCATGCTGATTAAGAATCCCCTTCATGGCCGTTTTATGCAGGGGCCAGGTTGTATGCGGATCTTCGTACGGGCTATCCACCCGGACCACGAGTTGATTGTGACGTTGTAACGCACTACTGGCATCCAGCGAAAAGCGCTGAAAATAGCCCTCGTGCTTGCCCAGCGGCTGGCTGTTCAGCGTGACATCGGCCAGGTAATCGACACCGTCAAACACCAGGGTGCTCATTACATCGTGTGGCTGAGCGGGTAGCGTAAAGGCGTGCTTATACCACAGCGCGCCCTGATGATCGTACCCGGCGCTGTACCAGTTGGCAGGGACTTTCAGCCCGCGCCAGCCTGACGCGGGAGGATGCGTGCTGTCATTGGCGTCCTGAACCTGCCAGGTACCCGCAAGCGACCAGCTTACCGGTGCTGATGTCGCCACCATTGTGGGGAGAAACAGGGCAAAGAGCAGCGTGCAGTTACGAGTCATGAGTCACGTTTACCCCGCGCGCGTTGAGCCATGCCGTCAGGCGCAGCGATTCCTTGTAAAGTTGTTCATTCAGCGCCGCAAGCTGTTGCCCCTCCAGCGTATGTGCTTCGCTCTCCAGCGCCTGCAGCTGTTGCGCGAGTGCCCTGAAGTCCAGCGTAATGGCTTCTCCGCGCAGCTTGTGGGCCGCGCGTCGTAGCGCTTCGCGATCGTTGCTGTCGATAGCCCGGGTGATGGCTTTCATGGCTTCAGCCAGTCCTTCGCTAAACAGGGACAGCAGTTCCTGTACCAGGTCAGGATCGTCAGCGCACTGTTTTAGCAGGCGTGCTTCATCCGGGAAGGCAGAGGGGTCATCATGGCTCGGGAGCACGCGAGCAATCTCCTCTGCGAGATGTTCCTGGCTGATGGGTTTGGCAATGTAGCCGTCGAATCCCATGTTAAGGCAGCGCTCTTTATCCCCCTGCATGGCGTGTGCGGTCATGGCGACGGTGGGCTGCGTCGGTCCGGGCCGGGACCGTTCCTCCTCGCGAAGCAGGCGAATGGCGGTCTCGCCGTCCATCTCGGGCATCTGAAGGTCGATCAGCAAAACGTCCCATACGCCCGCGCGCCAGCGCTCAAGCAGCGCGACGCCATTGTCGACGATCTGACAGCTATGACCGAGGCGTTCCAGCAGGCGCGCGGCGACCTTCTGATTGACCAGATTATCTTCAGCCAGCAGGATCCGTAACCCCGTTTCGCCCGGCGAGACGAGAGGCGTCGGCGTGGTTTCCCCCGCGAGCTTCGGCGCTCGTTCAAACGCTGCGGCAATCGCCTGATGCAGCTCGTCCTGCGCAATAGGCTTATGCAGATAGTTTTTGATGCCGATCCGCTTCAGCATATTGATATCAAAATGTCGGCTCATGGAGCTCAGCATGATGATATGGCTCTCAGATACCTGCGGCAGAACCGAAAGCTCAAGGGCCAGAGACACGCCGTCCATTTCCGGCATCTGCGCGTCCAGCAGGATCAACGGCCACGCTGTACCCGCTTTAACCCGATTAATGGCCTCGCTGGCTTTGTTGACGCAGGTGGGTTTCAGCCCCATCTGGCTAAGCATCGCGGCCAGCAGCCGCAGATTGGTCTCGTTATCATCGACCACCAGCACAGGTTCCCCGTTAAAGCGATCGCTATGCGGGCGTTCCTCCGGCGTAAGAAACTGTGTCGCAAGCGGCAGCGAAAACGAAAATTCGCTGCCTTTCCCCGGCTCGCTGGACACCGTTAACTCGCCGCCCATGGCCGCAACCAGTCGAGCAGAAATGGTTAACCCGAGCCCCGTCCCTCCATAGCGGCGGGTGGTTGAGTTATCCGCCTGGCTAAAGGCTTCAAAAATAGCCTTCTGCTTATCTGCCGGTATGCCAATGCCGCTGTCGCGAACTCGAAAACGCCAGCGATCCGCGCTATCGCACGGTTCAACAATCAGGATGACTTCTCCCTGATGGGTAAATTTCAGCGCGTTGCCCAGCAGATTGGTCAGGATTTGGCGCAGCCGCGCGCCGTCGACCAGCAGTACGTCGGGCACGTCGGGTGCGATATCAACCAGCAGCTCGATGCCTTTTTCGCTCGCTCCCGGCATGTGCGGGCGAATAAGCGACTGAATGAAGGGGCGGACAGGTACGAGGTCCGTCTCCAGCTCGACTTTGCCGGCTTCAATGCGGGAAAAGTCGAGAATATCGTTGATGATATGCAGCAGAGACTGGGCAGAACTCATCACCAGCGTCAGGTAATCGCGCTGATCGGCACTGAGAGACGTATCCAGGCACAGCTGGGTCATGCCAATAATGCCGTTCATCGGGGTACGAATTTCATGGCTCATATTCGCTAGGAACGCGCTTTTCGCCTCATTGGCTTTCCTGGCGTCCTGGGCGGCATTGATGGCCAGTATTTCTGCTTCTTTGCGACGCGTAATATCCTGCAGCGTGCCAATGACGCGCTCGGCGTTTCCTTCGATGGAGAGCGTGACCACCTGCCCGGACAGCATCATCCAGCGCAATCCTTCGGTTGGGTGATGAACGCGGATCTCGCATTCAAAGACCGGACGATGATCCTGCTTCGAGGCGTGCAGCGCCTTGCGCAGCGCACCGCGATCCTCTTCGTGAACCTGGTTAAGCAAAAAGCGCACCGGATATCGCCACTGCGTCCGCGACTGGCCCAGCATGGAAAGCAGGGTGTCGTTGACCTGTAAGCTGTCACCAGAAATCTGCCAGTCCCAGATCCCGATATGAATAGATTCCGCCGTCAGCAGAAAATCGTCATGCAGCTGGTGGCGCGCCCGCTGCGCTTCATCCAGCTCCGTGATATCGCTGTGCAGGCTAACAATGCCGCCGTCCGCAAGCCGTTGATGCTGAACGAAGATACGGCGATGGCCAGCCTGCCGCACTTCACAGTGCTTATCCTGACGACAGTTGCGTATGACCGACTCGCGCAGCGTCTGGCGAAGACCGGGATCGACGTTGTAAACGGCGTCGATAAAGCGTTCCGCCAGCGCGTCAAGCGTTGTGCCCACCTTCAGCCATGGGGTGATGACCGGATAAAAAAGGGCCACGTTGTGATTCCAGGCCTGCAGTCGTTCGTCTCGGTCATAAATCATGACGGCGGCGGGCAGTGCGTTAAGATCGTAGGTGAATGCGTTCATCGTGATCCTCCCTACGCGCGGTAGTGCAGTTCTGCCTGTCGGCGCAGATATTCCAGCCCGGGCGCGATCGCCATCGCCCAGGCCGTCAGGATCTCATCGTCGCACTGCGGATCGCGCTGGCTCACCGTGTTCAGCATGGCTTCGCGCCAGAGCGCGAAAAATCGCGGGGGGAGATGCAGACCGTCGTCGCTTTGCTCCCGCGCCAGTCGCTCGAGAAAATCAGGCACGATTAATGCGCCGTCTACCGCAAGCATGGCGAAGAAACTTTTAAACAGAGTCTGCTGCCCCTCCCGATCCGGCAGGCGAGAAAAATGCTGCTCCGTCTCGGGTGACATATGGACGAAGGCGTCATAGAACGTCTGAAAAAACGCTGTTTTGTCATTATCCGGAAAGACGCGGTTCAAACTGGATTCAAACAGATCGCGGTAAAACTTCACGGCATCCTCCTTACGGCGCTTTCGCCCGGCAGACAAAGCCCTAAGGGCGTAAATTCATCTGCCAGACGGCGTGAAAAGTAGCTCTCTTTCTTCGAACGACGAACGTCAAAGAGGGGCCCGGCGTTGTGTTTAAAGAAAAGGGCTTCCAGAACCGTGGCATTGGTGGAAAGGGTCAGGGAGGCGTTGGTATCGCCCGTGGCTTCAAGGCGGCCTTCGTACCAGCCTCTTAGCGGATCGTGAAGGTGCTCGGTGACCGACATCAGTACGTCGGTATACGGGGTGTCCCACAAGACCCACAGCGCAAAGACCGCTTTTGTCGATACCTGCGCGAAGCGGGTGTAATCCCGGCCATCGTCGCCGATGGAGTTCCAGGCATAGCCATTTCCCCAGACGGTATCCTGAATATGCCAGGGTGCCTGAGGGAGCGAAAAGTCCGCTCTGGCCGTCAGGACCTTATCGGTCTCCCAGCGCGTTTTCTGGATCAGCCAGACGTTTTCCGCCTGCTTGCGCAGGCGCTTTTGCAGATCGGCCGCAACGCCTTCCGGCTCCCAGCCAAACTCCAGGCCCGGCAGCATATAGGGAAGGGTGGTTATCAGGGAGGGCTGCCACGTGGTGCGCGGATCGCGGGCATCGACGGCCAGACGCCGCTGGGCGATGATGACGTGGTGCGCAGGGGGCGCAAACGCTTTATCCGGGGAAAATCCCCACAGATGAAACGCCGTCGCGGCGTATTCGCTTTCGCCCAGGCGCAGCTCTTCCCGGACCACCGGCTGGCCGTTTTGCAGTGAGGACGACCACAGCTCGCCTTCGCCATCAATGACCGGGCAGAAATTCCAGCGCAGAATGATTTTATCCAGGTACTCGCTGTACTGCGGCTCCCGCTCAGCGGTGAGGCGCAGGGAGAGCATCAGGCGAGCCATGTCGCGCGCGGACCAGCCATTTTTGACGGGGTTGCCGCTAAAATCGACCAGCGCCGCCGTCTGGCTGGAATAAACCCGTCCGGGCGTCCGGGCCTCGGTCAGCGTCAGGCGGTTGAGGGTGCCCATCAGCCGCGTCAGGCGGGCGTCATACTCGGCCTCATCAATCAGCCCCAGCTCTTTTGCCGCCAGCAGGGCGATAAGCGTATCGCCCATTTGCCAGAGCGTAACGCGGGGCTGCTTGTCGCTCCCGTTGACCAGCCCGGTTTGCGGCTGCGTATTATTGACGAAATAGCGCCAGGCGATCGCCGCCCATTTCTGTTCTTCCGGCGTCAGGGCAGAGATACGCGCGCTGGAGTGCCAGCCGCCATTGATTAGCCAGCGCCAGCCGGCTCCCTGATGGCCAAACAGAGCAAATATGACCACGCCTGCGAGGAGTAATCCCGCGAGCCCTCTTGCTATGGTTTTAAGCATTGCGCAGTCACCGGAGGCAGTTTAACCGGCTCGTCCGCGCTGCATGAGGCGCACTGACAGGCCTGGCAGGCGGGTTTAGTGCGCTGCGTGACGCCGGTCCGGTCGCACCAGCTTTTTACAGCCGGTGTGCTGGTCAGGAACGGGCGGCTGCGCAGGGCGTTGTTCTCTTCAAACTGATCGAGCAGCTTTTGATCCCACAGAGACGGGGCAAAATCCTTGCTCTTCGGGTTGTCGGTGTTGAAGGCCAGCAGTTTCCCCTCTTTTTTGAACAACAGGGCTTCCAGCATGATGCCGTTATTGTTCGCGGTGAACTCCTTGATCGGCCCGTCACCGTTTTCATACAGCCCTTCGTAGTAGCCTTTTCCCTCTTCGTTCGCATTTTCAATGGTGTTCAGCAGGCGGTCGGTATAAGGCGAGTTCCACAGGACCCACATCCCCAGCGCCGCTTTAAGTGAAATTGCGGCAGCGTTAGGAACGAACTGGCCCTTGTCGGTGATCGTGTTCCAGTTGTATCCGTCGCTGAAGACGGTGTCATAGACGAAGTAAGGGGCTTTATCGAGCTGGTGCTCAGAGCGCGCGGTGAGCACGCCGGTGATGGTATAGCGGTTCTCCTGAGCCTGATAAACGCGATCGGCAAAGTTTTTCATCCACGTCAGGGAGTAGTCGCGCGGAGCGTTATCGCGATCGGTAGGCTTATCGAAGCCAAACTCCAGCCCGTAGAGCAGGTAGGATTCCGTCACAACATAGTTATGCTGCGACGTATTGCGCGGGTCCCGTGAATCATACGGAACCAGCACGCAGTAGATCTCGGCCAGCTCATACGGCTGCGGGCGGCTGGCTTTACAGGTATTAAATCCCCACAGCTGATAGCCCGCCGCACCGTACTCTTCATAGCCCAGTCGACCTTCCTGAACATACTTCGGCTGACCATTTTCGAGATAGGCGCCATACAGCGTGCCGCAGGGGTCGATCGCGTGGCTGAAATCCCAACCGAGGACCACGTTATCAATGCTGTTGCCGTATTCCGGGTAACGCTCTTTGATGATTTTCAGCCAGACCAGCATCCGCCCGATATCCAGCGCCGAGAAGCCGATTTCGCCGGGCTTGTTGGTATAGTCCACCTTCTGACCGCTGATGGTGTTATAGGCTTTGTTGGGCAACTCATTACGGAACAGCACAAGGGTGTTTAGCGTGGCGAGGAATTTCAGCATCCGGCGGTCGAACTCGGCTTTATCTATGATCCCCAGCTCACGCGCTGCCGTCATGGCGGCGATATAGGACGCGCTGTCCCACATGGTGGTGGACGGATATTTGTTAACCGCATTCACCAGCCCCGTCGTGGGCTGATAGTTGGAGACGAAATACTGCCAGGCGTTTTTCGCAATGGTCATCTCTCTGGCCGTCAGCTCGCCGCTGCGCGGGGAGTAACCAGATGCAGGCAGCTCGGTTTCCGCACGCACGGTCGATAGCGCCAGCCAGCAGATCGTTATTCCCGTGAGCAGGTGGAAAAGGATCGGGGATCTTGGCTTCATGGCGTTGCTCCTGCGGGAGTGGATGAATGGGGGGCCGTGGAGAAGCAGGCCAGACAAAGCATCTGGCCATGCGCGATATACGACAGACTTTCCAGCACAATGGCGTTGGTGTCGCCGTCAACAACGGTATTGGCGGTGTTATTGAGATTTAATCCTCTCTGCCAGCCTTTACCCGGCACCTGAAGCGGCAGAACCTGCTGGCGCAGCGCTTCACTCCAGCCGTTGCGGAACAGGGCATACCAGGCAAACGCGGTTCGGGTGGAGGCGATCGCCACCTTCTCCGGTATCTCTTCGCGCAGGGCGCGCGCCTGAACCGGCTGCCTGTTGGGCAGATCGTTAACGTAATCCGGCGCCGGTTCGGCATAATCCGTGCTGACAGGCGGCTTTGGCGTGCGCAGGCTATGGCGCCGCTGCTGAATCTGCATAATCCGCCACGCGATTTCAGCGCTTTGTGCGTCAAAGCCAAGCTCAAGGCCGGTTAACAAATAGGGGAGACTGATTAGGGAGGTCTGCTTGCCCCAGGGCGTGCGCAGCCCTTCATCGGGAACCATGATCCCATCCAGGTCGATCATCTTTTGCCCTTCAGGCGGATTGGTAACCGCCAGTCCCGCCGCGCTGTCAATCAAGCGCAGCGTATGGCTGGCATAGAGCCGGTAGCCAAAGCTGTCTCGCTGCTCGTCGGCAGCCAGCGTCCAGTGATGGAGCGGTACCGCCGCCTGGCTTTGGGTGCTGTTTTCCATCAGCGCGCCGGTGCGCCAGACGCTAAACAGATCGCGGATTGCGGCTGCGTGCTGAGGATAGCGCCACAGAATGGTCTGCAGCGCCGCCAGCAGACGACTTAGCCCAATTGCGGAGGCGTCTGGTTTCCCCAGAATTTTAAGGGTGTCCGCATGGTAATACGCGGCAGGGAGACCTTGTTCATTGAGCGGCAGCTGCCCCAGCGTAAACAGGGCCGTGCTGACCCTCTCGTCAAACTCATCGGTGGAAATGATATTGAGCTGCTCTGCGGCGGCGGTCGCAAACAGATAGCTCCCCACGCTCCAGAGGCTCAGCCAGGGCTCTCCATCGCTGGCATTCGCCAGGCCATTTGGCTGGGTATTGTTCACATAGTATTGCCAGGCTACCCGTGCCCAGATGGCCTCTTCATAGGTCAGCTCGCGTTTCGCGGGCAGCGGAGGGAAATCTTTACTGAGCGCGATGCCGCCGCTGCTCTCCACGCGTGAAGGCATTTGTTTCTCAACCCATACCACAATGGCAAAGCCGAGCAGGAACCCCAGCAGAATAGTGAGATAACTGCGCGCGGAAAGCAGGGCATCACGTATTCTCATTGGGTGACCTCATCCTCTTCGGCGGGCGTCCACATGGCTGCGAATATCAGCGGCAGCATGGCGGCGATGTTCACCCCTCCCCAGAAAATATTGATGACGTAGCCAGAAGGATCGTCGACCTGGCCGCGTGCAACCTGAATCCCTCCCCAGATAAGCCCTGCGAGGGTCAGCACCACGATGGCAATCTGCGGCTTCACCAGATAGAGAAAACGCCCCGTCTGCCTCTCTTTTGGCGTAACGTGAAATTTGATCTGTTCGCCCCGCAGCACCGTATTGAGCGCGCGCAGATTCATGGAAAAGAAGGAGAGGTAGGAGGCCCTGCCGTCCCAGGCCGAAATCCCCCATGTCCCGAACATAAAGGCCAGTTCGGAGAAAATAAAAAAGGGGAGAAAATGGAGATAGAACGGCGTCGACCAGGCCGATACCGGCGGAATGCCGGTAAACAGATAAATAATGGGTGAAATCAAAAACACCGTGTTCCATACGCAGGCCATATAAGACCAGAAGGTCGTGGCGTACATCAGCGTCTGAGGGAGGGAAAGCCTGAAGCGACGACGGCTAAAGATGTTGTCATGGAACAAAATATCCAGTGAACCTGCGGCGTATTTAAAGCGCTGGATCATCCACGTCAGCATATCCTGCGGAGAGAGCATCTTCGACTCAACGCGCGGGTGCATGACCGAACGCCAGCGTCTTGCGGCATCACCGTGCAGCAGCACCGAGGTGTAAATATCTTCGGAAACGTGGAATTTGTAGGGCGTTAACTCAGTGTCAAATGCCACGTGCGGGCGCATAGCCTCCTGCAGCGCGCTCCGCGTTTCGTCATCGCGGATGTCGCGGGTATGGCGATGGATCTCCTCTTCGACGGACCAGACGTAGCTTCGCAGCGCGGCCTGCATGACCGCCTCGCGACGGTGGATGGACGCCGCGCCGCAGCAGAATGCCGCGTTGGCCCAGTTTCGCCGCCGCAGGATGACGTCATAGAACATGCGCGGATCGTTAAAAAACGGGTCGCGGCCAACCGTGACCGGCCCCACGAATTTTTGTATCAGCCAGCCCATGCCATAGCCCACGTTTCCCGCTTTCCGCTGGCCCCAGCGTGACAGACTTTCCCCTTCAGGGAGATCGAAGAACCATTGTGGCGTCTGCACCCAGGCCACGTCAGGGTCGCGGAAATAGCCCAGCGTATGGCTGAGAAGGGTGGGAAATACCCGGGTATCGGCGTCGCAGATGACAATAAAATCACCGTCAGTTTGCTCAAGGCCATTGCGCAGATTACCGGCCTTAAAGCCGATGTTGGTCTGGCGACTGATGTAATTGACGCCTTCCTCATCGCAAACGGCTTTCATCTCCGGGCGACGGCCGTCATCGAGGACGTGGATCCGGTAGTCATTCGGGTACGGGTAATCCATGTTCAGGGCATCGCGAATGGACAGCCTGACCAGCTCGGTATCTTCGGAGTAGGTGGCAATGAACAGATCTACCTTAACGGGACGGGGCTCTACCGCTTCCTCTTGTGACAGGCAGTCGTTAATCTCGCTCGGGGGCGGATTCTGGGGGGGATCCTGTTCTTTCCATAAATTGATGGTAAACAGCACGGTACCGATCCAGGCCAGGGTTTCGGCGAGGACCAGCGGTATGGCGTACCATAACGCGTCCGTGTTCAGGGAGGAGGTCCAGCGCCAGTAAATATAATTTGCGCCCAGAATAAGCGCCGCGACCGCTAACACCTGCCAGGTCATCATTACCCAGCGCGGCGTTTTCAACGGTTCCGGAGGTCGACGATGTTCAAAACGGGAAAAATAAAAATCCATAGTTCCGGCGTTCCTGATTCCGTGAAAATGCAGACCCATTCTGCTGCGAAGGCAGTTGCCCAAAAGCGAAAGAAAATAGCGATTAAACAAGATTTAAGATAAGTGTAGAACGCCGAATAAAAGTGTCCAGCATCGTTTTTATTAATATGTAGCAGGAGTTAATTCATGTTTAATTCTACTTAATATATTTCATCTGCCGGTGATAAATTGCAGTTACTATTCCTTTAGTCTATCTACTTTATTTAGACCTTAATTTTCGTTTTCAGGCAAAGGACACCCTATGAGCCATGTTGCGCCGTCGATCGCGCAAGAAGATGACGCTAAATCAACAGCATGGCAGTATGCCGTTGCAGGTGCTCGGGACCTGAGAATTGACTTTATGCGCGGAATAGCCCTCGTCATGATGGTCGTTGCGCATACGGAGGTGATGTCGGTATTTAATATATTCTCCTGGGAGCGTTTTGGGCTCACCACCGGTGCAGAAGGTTTTGTTATTCTCTCGGGTTTTATGCTGGGGATGCTGAATCGCGCGCGTCTGCAAAAAGTGGTTTTGCTCACGGTTTCCTGGGGGCTTTATCTCAGGGCATGGAAAATATATCGTGTAAATATCATTATCATAGTGTCATTTATTCTTCTGTCCTATATCCCACATATTAATCTTTTCGAGGTCACTCATTTTACCGACCGATTTTCGGGTGAAAGCTGGTCGCTTTATCCGGTTACGCCGCAAATAAAAGAGACCTGGTTCAACATTATTCTCTATTTGCAGATTGGCCCCCATCAGACGCAAATTCTGGGGCTGTATATCTTTTTGCTGCTCCTCAGCCCGCTTTTTTTGGGGATGCTACAGAAGGGTAAAGTCTGGTGGCTGCTGGGGCTGTCGCTGCTGGTGTACAGCCTGTGGCAACGGTGGCCGCTCCGGCTGACGCCGTCGGAATTTGAATTCGCCTTTCCGCTGCTCGCCTGGCAGTTCATCTTTGTGCTGGGTATGGCCAGCGGCTGGTATAAAGCCGAACTGATCTCTTTCGCACGCACGCCAGCAGGTAAAGTGGTGGTGGTTGCGCTGGTGATGGTGGCGCTCATTCTGGGGTTCGTCGCCCAGAACCATACCAACCCGTTTATGCCCCCCGCGCTGCTGATGCACGTGATCCCGCCTGATAGCTTCAATACGTTTTATCACACCTGGGCGGCGAAGAATGGGCTGGGCCCGGTGCGGGTGTTAAACGATATCGCCCTGATGGTCACCGTCTATCTGGTGCTGACATACTGCTGGGCGCCGCTCAACCGCCTGCTGGGATGGTTCCTGATCCCGCTAGGCCAGCACTCGCTTTATACCTTCATTTTGCATGTGTACGTGGTGCTGCTGGTGAGTCAGTTCATCACCTTCGATTTATGGCGTCATGCCTGGATAGAAAATACGTTAGTGCATGCTGCGGCACTGGGCATTTTGTGGCTCATGGCAAAATACAACGTCGCCGCACGCTGGATACCTAACTAAGGATGGCGGTTATGCGCGAAAAATGGCTCCTGGCGGGCGTCTTACTCGCCGCAATTCCCGCGGCGGATGCAGCGCAAAGCAATGAGAAAGAGACGTTGCGCGATAAGAATGACGAACCTGTTCAGGCTGGCGTCTTTACCAGCCGGTGGGGGCGTTTGTTCTCGGGGAATGACAAGAAATTCTCTGGTGCCCTGAGCTTTAGTTCGGGGCTGAAAGAGCAAATGGTGAGCGTGCCCAATAGCTCGGACAGTGCCGCGCAGGAGAAAAAAATTAACCAGACGCTGAATCTTAGTCTTCAGTATTCCCCCTACAGCTTCTGGTTTGCCAACATTACCTCCCGGTTGCCGGTCAGAGACACCACCCGCTATACCGCGGATTTTCGCTACAGCTTCGGCTATGACGACTGGCACGCCAATACGTTCAGCCTGGTATACGGCAACTACGGCGATAACCACTTCTGGACTTCGGGTAGCCGGAGACACACCTATTTCGAACAGGGTGCCTTTACGCTGGCCTATAAGTTTTCGCTACCGAAACCGGTTGAAAACACGCTCCTGATTAATAAAGGGGACTCTATTATTTGCCAGGTCGGGTACAGCTGGGTTCCGCGCTACTACGACCTCAGCAGCGATGACATCCGCAAAAATAAAAACGTCATGCTCGGCGGCTGCGGCTATACCTTCAAACAACACTTCTTCGTTCGCGCAACAGCGTTCTGGTTCCCGGACAGCAGCCAGCAGCAGCCCTGGAACGGCGATTACAGCTACAGCTTCGGCTATGCGGGCTATACGCCGGGATCGTTTTCCGTCCAGTACGCAAACTATGCCGGGACGCGCTATCCGGGGCATGGAAACGGTAATGCAAAATTCAGGGAAGGGACCGTGAGTCTCATCTGGTTCTTACCGCTATAGGAGGGATGTATGTCAGCGCTGCACGTGTTAATCGTTGAAGATTCGCTGATTTATCGTCGGTTGCTCTCCCGAATGCTCACCCAGTGGGGCTATATCGTGAGCGAGGCGGAAAATGGCGTCGCCGCGCTGGAAATATTGTCCAGCCAGCCGGTCAGCATGGTGATAAGCGACTGGGAGATGCCGGAAATGGACGGTCTCACGCTCTGCCAGACGATACGCAACCGTCAGTTTGGCCGCTACGTGTATGTCATCCTGCTGACGGCGCGCGAAAATGCCGGGGATTTAACGCAGGGTTTTGATGCGGGGGCGGATGATTTTTTAAGCAAGCCTGTCGAACAGGCTGAGCTACGTGCGAGGCTCCACGCCGGGGTACGTATTTTGACGCTGGAAGCGACCCTCGCGGCGCACAACAAGCGCCTGAGTGAAGCGTTACACCAGATTGAAAAGGATCTTGAGCTAGCGGCGCGCGTTCAGCACTCGGTTCTGCCTTCACACCGCTTGCGCTTCGGGGACTACTTTTCCGACTGGCTTTTCATGCCGTCTGCCTGGGTATCGGGCGATGTCTTCAATATTTTTCCTCTGGACTCTCATCTGGGGTTCTATTGCGTTGACGTGTCCGGTCACGGCGTGGGGGCCGCGATGATGTCCCTCGCGGTGGCGCGTCAGTTCCTGCACGGCCGGGTGGTGGACCGTTTTTTGTTTACAGCAGAGGGTGGAATTCAGTCGCCTGCTGAGGTCATCAGAATATTGAACAGCCGCTTTTGCAGTGAAGAAAACGACATCACCAGCTATTTCACCATCATCTACGGCGTGATCGACCCCGAAAGTGGACAGGGGCTGTTGTGTCAGGCGGGGCATCCTACTCCCGTGATTGTGAATGCAGACAATGCCGTCACTTCCGTAGGCGAGGGTGGACCGCCTGTCGGGCTGATGCCCGAGCTCAGCTGGGAGGATGTCGCTTTTACCCTCAATCCAGGGGATCGCTTATGCTTATTCAGTGACGGCATCACGGAGTGTGAGAATAGCGAGGGCGAGCAGTTTGGCTCGCAACGTCTCGAACGCTGGCTTCATCAGCATGTCCGGCTGCCGGTTGACGAACTCTTGCCGCGGTTCGGTGACCACCTGACCGACTGGCGCAACGCAAATCGTGATGAACCGACCGCCTTAACCGATGACGTTTCACTGTTAGTGATCGAGCGTCAGGGAGAACAGAATGATTATTAACACTGAACGATTACCGCATGCCAACATTCTCACACCAGCGGTCCGGCGGCTGGATGCGTCCATTGCCGCGGCGTTTAAGGCCTCTGTCACGGAAGAGATTGGCAGCGATCGTAAAGCCTTAATTGTCGACTTTAGCAAAGTGGACTTTATCGACAGCAGCGGGCTGGGGATGCTGGTGTCGTTGTTTAAGCTGATGAACGGGAAAGGCGAAATGGCTTTATGTTCCCTGAACCCCGGGATCATGAATATGTTCACCCTGACCCGGATGGATCGCATATTCCGCATCTATCCGGATAAAAACAGCGCGCTCGCGCAGCTGGGGCAGTAGATGCAGACGCCGGAGCATGCAGAATTTCCGGCGGCGCTCGTTTCCCTGACGCCGCTGGCCGGCTGGCTGGGAGACAGGCTGGGCGCGCTTGCCGTTGACGATGAGTGGCGTTTCGCGCTCGATCTGGCCGTCTGTGAAGCGGCGACGAATATCATCCGGCACGCGCTGCATGAGGATGCCTCACGCGCATTCAGCGTACAGTTCGACATCCGGAACCATAATGTCTGCGTTGTCTTTACCGACGCGGGTGATGCGTTCCCGCTGGAGCGGCTTGAGGCCGCCCGACGAGACCGCTTCTGCGAAATTTCGCCGTTATTGGAGAGCGGCAGGGGGCTGATGCTCATTTTGCTGAGCGTCGATCGCTTCTCGGTGGAGCGAAAGGCGGATAAAAATATTGCCACGCTTGAAAAGAAAATAAGCGTATGACCTGCTGGCCATACGCCCGAAATTTTTCCTATTTCTTATCAGCGAACAGCTCCGGCGCCCACGGACGCGGATCCACCTCCATAAACGGCGCGCGCTCGAAGCGGTCCTTCAGCGCCCACGGCACCGTGCAGTCGAAGATGGTCTTGCAGGAGATGCCGTTTGCGCGAATCGAGGTGCTGTAATCCGGCGACTGCGACGGATCCAGCTGGTGGCCGCGGATCCCCGGAATATTCGTGATGCTGACATCACCCTGCATGCGGGTTGTCATCGCCCACAGGATGTCGTCGCTGTCGAAAATATCCACGTCTTCATCGACAAGAATAATGTTCTTCAGCTCCGAATAGGTAGCTAAGGCGATAAGCGCCGCCTGGCCCTGACGTCCTTCGTCTGACGGCTGGCGTTTTTTCACCTGCAAAATACCGAGGAACTTACCGCCGCCTGCGGTATGCGCATAGACGTTTTGCAGGAAGCCCGGAATCGCCTCTTCAACGGCATTGCGGATGCTGGCCTCCGTCGGCAAACCGGCCAGCGTGGTATGTTCTTCCCCTGGTCCCACCAGCGTTTGCAGGATTGCGTGATGACGCATGGTCACCGCTTTCACTTTGATCACCGGCAGGGACGGGTTTGCCTCGCCGCAGTAGCCCGGGAACTCCGGCATCGCGTGGCCGGTATTGGTGTGCTGATCTTCTCTCACGCGCACGCCAGGGAGCAGTTCACCTTCGATGATGATTTCCGCCCGCGCGATCGCTTTCTCTTTTACCGCCACGCCCTGCACCAGCTCGACCGGCTGCTGGCGCAGCGCCCCGGCAACGCCCAGCTCGTTGTAGCCAAACGGCGTGGTGGGGGCCTCAAAGCACGCGCCGATATAGATGGCGGGATCGAGACCCATATTGATCGTCACCGGCAGCGGTTTTCCGGCCTCTTCCGCCTTTTTGCGGAAGACTTCGATATGCCGACCGGCGGCAAGGAACATCGAAAGCTCGTCGCGCTCCTGGACGCAGAGGCGGTGAATGGTCACATCTGTGAGCGAGCTATCCTCAGGATCGCTTGCCAGCACCAGCCCCAGACAGAAGAACGGGCCTGCATCAATCGGCGTGTTTGTCGGTGCCGGAAGCAGCTTGCGCAGGTCGAAGTCTGGGTCGTCCGCGTAGAAGACCTGTTCCTGGCAGGGCGCCTGCGAGGCCGGAACGACAACCGGCGCAACCGGCTTTTTCACCGCCTGGCCGACGTGTTTTGCCAGTTCAGAGGGCTCGCAGCCCAGAAGGAGCGCCGCGCGCTCGCGGCTGGCGTGCATGCCCACCAGGATGCGGGAGCCCGGATAGCCCTTCACGCTGTTAAACATCATGGCCGGGCCCGTACGGGTGGGACGTTTTACCGTGCCGCCTGCGCCGATATGACGGTAGACTCCCGCCAGCTCCGCGTTGGGATCGACCGGATAATCGGTTTCAAGATACTGCCCTTCGTGGCGCTGAAGCAGGGCGATGGCGCTGCGGAGATCGTTGATCGCGTTTTCCATATTTTTCTCCCTCGTTTGAATACCTCCATTTTTATGGCAATGACCAATAGCATCAATTGCATCATTGCTGCTAAATTGATAATTAAATTCATATCAAAAAAGGAGGCGTTCCGTGCAGTTTCGTCAGATGCGCCATTTCATCGTCGTTGCCGAAGAGCTCCACATGCACCGGGCCGCCGAGCGTCTGAACATGGCGCAACCGGCGCTGAGCCAGCAGATAAAGGCGCTGGAAGAACGTTTAGGCGTCACGCTCTTTAGCCGGGCGAACCGCCGCTTAACCCTGACGCCCGCGGGCGAAGCGTTTCTGATGAAAGCCAGGCTCGCCATCTCCCTCACCGAACAGGCGGTGCTGGACGCCAGGCAAACGGCAAGGGGCGAGCAGGGGGTGTTAAACCTGGGGTGCGTGTCGAGCGCGATGTTCGACGGCAGGCTGCCCGCCGCGCTGCGCCAGATGCATACGCGCTGGCCGGCTATTACCATGTCACTGGTGACGGGAAACGTGCAGACGCTCTACGCGGCCGTGCAAAGCAACCAGCTCGATGTGGCCATTATCCGGGCGCCGCTGCCGTCGCTGCCTGACGATCTGCAAAGCCGCCCGTTCACCGCAGAGAAAACGGTGCTGGCGCTATATCGTCAGCATCCGCTGGCGGGATCTTCCGCGCTGACGCTTTCGTCGGTGAAGGATGAAAAATGGATCTCCCTTCGCGACCCGGAGGGAATGGGGCTGGAACAGTACTTTTATGACGCCTGCAGCGGGGCGGGCTTTCAGCCGAACGTGGTGCAAAACGCGACCGACGTGCCCACGGTGATAAGCCTGGTCTCGGCAGGGTTTGGGCTGGCGCTGCTGCCCGCCTCGGCAAAGGCGGTGAGCGTCGAAAATGTGGTTTACGTGGACATCCTTGACCGGCTGCGGGAAAGCGAACTTACGCTGGTTTGCCACCGGATTATCCGATCAGAAGTGCTTAAAAAGTTTCTGGCAACCCTCGATCACGCCTGACGTCCGGCGGCCTGCAGCAGCTGCTCGCGCAGCCAGGCGTTCGCCGGGTCCTGGCTGTTTTTCGGGTGCCAGTACATGTAGATGGTTATCGGCTGGAGCGGCAGCGGCGGCGGAAAAATATCCAGCGAGCTGGCAAACTGTCGCAGCATCCGTTCCGGTAAGGTGCACACAAGGTCAGTACCGGTGACAAGCGCAGGCGCCATGGCGTAGCTCTGCGTAGACATCGCGACGTGTCGCTGATAGCCCAGCCCCGCCAGAGTTTGATCGACAAAGCCGGTAAACGGATCCCCCGCCGACGACACCACCAGATGAGAAAGCGCGCAGTAGCTTTCCAGGTCTAACGCACCGGTCCCGCGCGGATGACCTTTGCGCTGGGCGGTGGCAAACGCGTCGTCGAGCAGTTTGCGCCTTACCCAGCCGTCATGGGCACCGGCGCTCACGCCGATGTAGATATCGACATCACCGTTTTCCAGCTGCTGCGGCAGTTCGGCCATCTCCGGCAGGGCGAAGCGCAGGCGGATACCGGGAGCATCGTTGCTCACCTGGTTAAGCAGCCCGGTGCCCAGCATCAGTGCCGGGTTTTCATGCAGAGCGATCGCAAAGGTCCGGCGGCTGGTGGCGGCATCAAACGCGATGGGGGCAAACATCGCGCTGATGCCGCGCAGCACGCTCTCCACCTGAGGCTTAAGCGCTTCCGCTCTCGGCGTGGGCAACACCCCGCGTCCATGTGGGGAGGGGATAAACAGCGGTTCGCCAAACAGCGTTCGCAGACGCGCGAGACGGGCGGAGAGCGCGGGCTGGCTGATGCCAAGCCGCGCGGCCGCATGGGTGATATTCCTGTCCTGAAGCAGCGCGTCCAGGGTCAGGATCAGGTCTATGTCCATGCCAGAGAGGGGCGTCATCTTATTTCGCGCTGCTGGCGTCCCGGTTGGTATAGGTCACAGGGACCCAGGCATAGCCGCCGTTTTCGCCTTTGGTGACATAGCCGATACCCGGGAACGGCAGATGGGGCGCGGCAACCAGGTCTTTATTTTTCACAAAGTCCGCAAACGCATGTTCGCGCACGCTTGCCGCTTTGCTCTGATCTTCATCGTAGGTAATGGTCACGTCGGGCTGCGGGAACTGAACCGCCGCGGCATGAATGATGTCGCCGACAAAGGTGATCTTCTCGCCTTTGCTTGTCAGCGTGTAGAAGGCTGAGCCCGGCGTATGGCCGGGATGAACCGTGCCGGTCAGCCCCGGGAGAATGTCAGATGTGCCGCTAAACGGCACCACTTTACCGGCGTCAAGATAGGGTTTTAAGGTCTTCTGCGCGACGACAAAGTAGTTCTTGCCGTAGCCGGTTTTTTTCTGATTCTCGTCGTTAAAGAAAAAGTCGACGTCCGGTTTGCCAACAAAAACGCGCGCGTTGCTGAACACCATCTTGCCGTCTTTCACCAGGCCGCCCGCGTGATCGGAGTGGGCGTGGGTCAGCAGGACTTCAGTAATGTCCTCGGGTTTAATCCCCTGCGTGGCGAGGCTTTCAATCAGACGTCCGCCGTTGCCGGGGCCAAAGAGCTGGCCTGAGCCCGTATCTACCAGAATTTTATGTCCGGGCATCGCAATCAGGAACGCGTTAATGGACACCTCAGGCGGGTTTGTCTGGAAATTTTTCGCGAGCAGCGCATCAATTTTTTGCGGCGTTGTCCGGCGCAGCAGCTTGTGCAGATCCTGCGGGACGGTCCCGTCCGTAAACGAGGTCACCAGAACGTCGCCGACCTGAACGCTGTATCCGCCCGCCGGTTGTTTAACGACGTGCTGAGGCGTCTCTGCCGACGCCTGAAGCGCAGGGTAGAAAAGCAATGAACTGGAAATAAGCGTGGACAGGGCAAGTTTTTTCACGGTAAGCATACGAGTCTCCTTTGAAAGCGCTCATCTTACTTCTTCGTAAAATTATAAGAACCTGCCCAGAAATGATAGGACCTATAAACGCGGTGGATAGCATAGTGAAGAGGCCGGGTGGCGGTGAAGCCTTTCCCGGCCCGTAAAACGTTATTTTTTCAGCGGCGCGTTCCAGCTGTCCGGCGTGGCTTTGGACCAGGCGCCATAAGCGGCATTAGGCAGCACAATCCAGTCGTTACCGAAGTGTTCCGCGCTGGCCTCAACCAGCTCGCGCTGCTGCTCGCTCGGCTTTTTGTTTTTAAACTGCACGGCGAAATCCGGCAGGCTGTCGCCAAACAGCATCACGATCTGATGCTTTTTGAGGATGCTCTGGCGACGCTCTTCCTTGCTGACCGTATCCAGAAGCACGCTTTCATCGGACACCTGCGGAAGTCCCAGGACTTTTAACGTCCTGAGCGTATCGGCTTTATTTTCCTGCATGCGGTCCGAGACGTAATAGATACGGACCTTGCTTTGATTCACATGGTCAAGAAACGCCTTCGCGCCCGGAATTAAGCCGGGTTTACCCTGTTTCTCCCAGTCGCTCCAGGTGTCCCATTTTGTAAAGTCGTGACACTGCTCCGTGTCGCGCACCAGCAGAGGGGTGTTATCCAGCACCGTTTCATCCAGGTCCATTACCACGGCGTAATTTTCAGGCGTTTTCAGATCTTTTAACTTTTCGTTGAAACGCTCGGTGGCAAACCGATACGTCTGCAGCTGAAGAGCCATAATCTCTGCCGATTTCTGCTGATAGCGCAGCGCCATTTCGTACGCTTTGGGTTCACACAGGTCGCGCCCGGCGGCCGTCGCCGCTGCCGTTGCACTCAAAACAGGTAATGCCAGCAGTAATGCCTTAGCCATTGAATTCACACTTCTTTCCTCAACACCATGGTTAAAATCCCGAAAGCGTAATGAAATTCAATGACAGAAATATGAAGGCTGCATTGCTAGACCAGCATGTAATACCAGAACAGGGCGACCTCGTCTTTTTCCGGTAAGGCGTTGTAGAGATAACGATCGTATCCACCCAGGGTGAACCCGTAGTTACGGTAGAACAGGCAGGCAGAGACGTTCACATTTTGTGTTTCAAGCCGTAATCCCGGCGCGTTTACGCTGCGGGCCCAGACGTGGGCGGCGGCCATCAATTTTTGTGCGGCGCCGGTTCTGCGTTTTGTACGCTCAACGGCGATATAATCCACTGAGATAAATTTATTCCAGCCAATTGAAGCGGTAATAAATCCGGCTATTTCACCGTCATCCGTTTCGGCGATAAGAAATATGGCGTCCGGATTAACGCAGTGGTTTTCAAGAGTTTGAATGTCGAGTTCGTAGGTTTTAATCCAGGGCTCGGTGACGGCTTCGATATGCAAATCACAGTGGATAAAGGGCTCTCGCGCAACGTGGCTAATGGTGAAAGAAAAGTCACAGCATTCAAGACGTACGAGGTCAGTATTTAATCCTTTTCGAATCTGCATAATTTTCCCGGTAGTGAGTTATTTCATAAAGAATAGACGAAGCGGTTAAATCCGCTGGGCTAACACACTTTCAATCCTGAACTAAGCTTGTACTTCGTTCCGCGTAAAATGTGGGTCATTCGAGGACAATGAATGGAATTCAGGACATTTCAAAAGCAGTGGGGTGCTGAGTTTATTTCCAATGACGTAGTACGTTTTCGCGTCTGGGCAGAAGGACAGAAAGAACTTACGCTACGTCTGGCTACCGCCGACGTGCCGATGACGGCAACCGGCGGCGGCTGGTTCCAGGCGGATGTACCCGGCGTCTCGCACGGTGCAGAATATCAATTTGTTCTTCAGGACGGCATGACGGTGCCCGACCCCGCCTCGCGCGCGCAAACGGGCGAGGTTAACGGCCCCTCCGTCGTAATCGATCCCCGACGCTATCAGCCGGTCAACCGGGACTGGGCAGGGCGGCCGTGGGAAGAGACGGTTATCTATGAGCTGCACGTCGGCACCTTTACCCCGGAGGGCACCTTCCGGGCGGCCATCGACAAGCTGCCGTATCTGGCAGAGCTCGGTATTACCCAGCTTGAAGTGATGCCCGTCTCCCAGTTTGGCGGAACACGCGGCTGGGGGTATGACGGCGTGCTGCTGTATGCCCCGCACGCCGCCTACGGCACGCCGGAGGATTTCCACGCGCTTATCGACGCGGCTCACGGGCTGGGGCTTTCCGTGGTGCTGGATATCGTGCTCAACCACTTCGGCCCCGAGGGAAACTATCTGCCCCTGCTGTCGCCCGGTTTTTTCGATGCGGATCGCACCACGCCCTGGGGCAACGGCATCGCTTACGAGCGCGAGCCGGTGAGGCGGTATATCACCGATGCGCCGCTCTACTGGCTGACGGAGTATCGTCTGGACGGTCTGCGCTTTGATGCCATCGACCAGATTAAAGACGACTCAGAGACGCACATTCTGGAAGAGATAGCAGAGAAGATCCGCGAGGCGATCCCGCACCGTCACGTTCACCTGACCACGGAAGACAGCCGCAACGTGATTTTCCTGCATCCGCGCGATGAACAGGGCAACACGCCGCTGTTCACCGCCGAGTGGAATGATGACTTCCACAACGCTGCCCACGCGTTTGCTACCGGCGAGACCCACGCGTATTACCAGGATTTTGCCTTTGAGCCGGAGAAAAAGTTTGCCCGGGCGCTGGCGGAAGGGTTTGTCTACCAGGGCGAAATTTCGCTGCAAACCGGTGAATCCCGCGGGGTGGAGTGTCAGACCCAGCCGCCGCAGTTCTTCGTCGATTTTATTCAAAACCACGATCAGACCGGGAATCGCGCCCAGGGCGAGCGGCTTATCACCCTGGCCGGTGCCGATAAGACGCGAGTGCTGCTTGCCGCGCTGCTGCTTTCCCCCCATATCCCGCTGCTGTTTATGGGCGAGGAGTTTGGGGAAACGCATCCGTTCCTGTTCTTCACCGATTTTCACGGCGATCTGGCAAAGGCGGTGCGGGAAGGGCGCGCAAAAGAGTTTACCGGCCATGCCGGGCACGATGAAACCGTCCCGGATCCGAATGACGTGAACACCTTCGTTCGCTCAAAGCTCGACTGGAATAAGATTGCCACCGACGAAGGCAAAACGTGGCTGCGCTTCACGCGCCACCTGCTGACGCTGCGTCATCGCCATATCGTTCCGCTTCTGCGTCATGGCGGCACCGTTCAGGGCAAGGTGATCAAGACCGCGCCCGGCATGGTGGCGGTGGGCTGGCGCTTCCCGGCTGGGACGCTCTCTCTGGCGCTCAATATCGGCAATAAGCCCGTCGCGCTGCCCGATCTCGCGGGCGAGACGCGTTTTGCCTGGCCGGAAGTCACAGACGTTTTACCCCCGAACGGTATTGTCGTTCGCTTTGCTGATGGAGAAGCATCGTTATGATCCCTTCCGCCACGTACCGTATTCAGTTCCGTAATGGCATGACGTTTGACCGCGTTGCGGCGCTGGTGCCGTATCTGAAAGATCTCGGCATCAGCCATCTCTACGCGTCGCCCGTGTTTAGCGCCACAGCGGGTTCCACCCACGGCTATGACGTCACCAACCCGAATGAAATCGACCCCGCGATCGGCGGACGAGAGGGGTTTGACCGCATGGCCGCGGCGCTTAAGCAGGCCGGTATGGGGCTGATTCTGGATATTGTCCCGAACCATATGTCCACCTCGCTGGAAAACCTCTGGTGGCGGGACGTGATTGAATACGGCCAGCAGAGCCGCTATTTCCGCTATTTCGATATCGACGGCTCGCGCCCGCTTACGCTGCCGTTCCTCGGCGACACCTTTGAGGCGGAGCTTGAGAAGGGTGCTATCACTTTAAAACGTGACCCTGTCACGAAAAAGGCCGCGCTGGTCTACTATGACGCCGAGTATCCGCTCAACCCGGGTACGTACAGCGAGGATAAGAACATCGCTGAACTGCATGACGCGCAAAGCTGGCGGCTGATGTCCTGGCGGGAGGCGCCGAAGCAGCTCTCGTGGCGGCGCTTCTTTGAGATCACCGGGCTGGTCGGCGTTCGGGTTGAAGATGACGCGGTCTTCGACGATTCGCACCGGCTGATCCTAGAGTTGGTCCACGCGGGCGTGGTGGACGGCCTGCGCATTGACCATGTCGACGGCCTTGCCGATCCGCTGGGCTATCTGCAGCGCCTGCGGCAGAAAACCGGACCCGACTGCTACATCACGGTTGAAAAAATTCTCGCCCGGGGAGAACAGATCCCCGCAGACTGGCCGGTATCCGGCACCACCGGCTACGAGTTTATCGCCTCGCTGGCGGAAGTGCTGGTCGACGACGATAACCTGTCACGCCTGGAGACCATCCACGAGGAGACGCTGGGAATAACGGTCGATCGGCACGCCGAGCTGCGCGATGCCAAAGGCCTGATGACCGACCGCAATTTTGAGGGTGAATTCACCACGCTGCTAAACCTTGCTGACGATCTGGCCCGCCGCAATGAGGTTGCGCTACCGCGCGAAAAGATCCGCCACGCGCTGCGCGAGCTGCTTATCGCCTTTCCGGTCTATCGCACCTACGGCACCCGGGAGGGATTAATTCCGCCTGACGTGGCGCTGCTCAACCGCGTGGTCGCCAGCGTGGAGACGTCTGAAGCGGCGCTGAGCCTGATTGTGCGCATTCTTACCGGCGACCTGCCGGAAGATTGCCGCGAGTCCGCCGCGCTTTTCAGAACCCGCTTCCAGCAGCTTACAGGGCCGCTGATGGCGAAGTCGGTGGAGGACACGCTGTTCTTCCGCCACAACCTGGAGCTGGCGCTCAATGAAGTGGGCGCCGACCCGACGCCGCGCGCGTTTTCATTATCTCGCTTCCACCAGGAGATGCGCATTCGTCTTGCCCGTCAGCCCGATGCGCTGCTGGGCACCTCCACGCACGATACCAAGCGCGGGGAAGACGCCCGGGCGCGCCTTTACACCCTGACGGAGGCGCCGGAACGGTGGGGCGATAACCTGGCCCGCTGGCGACAGATGAACCAGACTCAGGTGCGTTTTCTCAATGACGGCACCGCGCCGAACGCCGCCGATACCTGGATGATCTATCAGGCGCTGGCGGGCGTCTGGCCCGCCGTGCAGTCTCCGGACGACGCTGAAGGGCTTGCATCACTGGAAGCGCGTTTTATCGGCTTCCTTGAGAAAGCGCTGCGCGAGGCAAAACAGCGCACCGACTGGATCGACAGCAACGAGAGCTATGAGAGCGTGGTGTTGAGCTACGCGCGGCACCTGCTTTCGCCGGACAACACTCTGTTCCTGCATGATTTCAGCGAGGCGATGCAGCCCTTTATCCGGGCCGGGCTGATGAACAGCCTCAGCCAGACGGTAATCAAGCTGACGGCTCCCGGCGTGCCGGATATCTATCAGGGCAGCGAGGCGCTCAACTTTAGCCTCGTCGACCCGGATAACCGACGGGAGCCGGACTTCCCGACCCTGGTGCACAACCTCAGCGCGGCGGATGCCTCGGTGTTTGACAACCCGGCCTGCTGGCGAGACGGGCGCGTTAAACAGTTCGTCACCGCCACGCTGTTACGGCTGCGTCCGCATTACGCCGCGCTTTTCCGCTATGGCGACTGGCTGCCGCTTAAGGTCAGCGGCGAGCGCGAGGAGAACCTGATTGCCTATGCGCGCGTTAAGGACGACGAGGCGCTAATTGTTGCCGTGCCGCGTCTGGTTTTTGGTGTCACCGGCAACGAAACGCTGTGGGTTAATACCACGGTAGCGATACCCGACGAACTGGCCGGGAAGCGCTATCGGGATCTGTTCAGCGGTGAAAGCCGCATTCTGCAAGAGACGCTGGATTTAACGTCAGAAAAGGGATGTGTACTGGTTCTGCTTACCTGCGAATAATCGTGGAGAACGAAAATGGCAAAGGATACTACGTTTGAAATTCGGGCCGGTCATGGCCAACAGTTGGGTGCTAATTATGACGGAAAGGGAGTCAACTTCGCGCTGTTCTCCGCTCACGCCGAACGGGTGGAGCTCTGTCTGTTTGACCCGTCCGGGAAAACCGAAATCGCCAGGCTGGAACTGCCGGAATATACCCATGAGGTCTGGCACGGCTATGTGCCCGATCTGAAGCCCGGTGCGCTGTACGGCTATCGCGTCTACGGCCCTTACGACCCGGAAAACGGTCACCGCTTCAACCCGCACAAGCTGCTTATCGACCCCTACGCCCGCGAACTGGTGGGCGATATCGACTGGAACGACGCCCATTTCGGCTATGAGCTGGGGCATGATGAACTGGACCTCAGTTTTGACACGCGCGACAGCGCGCCGTTCACGCCGAAATGCAAGGTCATCGACCCGGACGCCTTTGACTGGCAGGACAACAGCCGGCCCAACGTGCCCTGGCCGCATACGGTTGTCTATGAGAGCCACGTGAAGGGTTTTACCCAGATGAACCCGGCCATTCCGCCCGAGCTGCGCGGAACGTTTGAGGGGATGGGGCACAAAGCCTCGGTCGACTACATCAAGAGTCTTGGCATCACCTCGGTGGAACTGCTGCCGGTTCACTGGTTCCCGGACGACCAGCATCTGCTCGACCGTGGCCTGAAGAACTTCTGGGGCTATAACACGCTCGGCTTTTTTGCTCCGGCGTCGCGCTACTACGGCCCGGCGGGGATCCAGGGCTTTCGCGACATGGTACGCGCGTATCACGATGCGGGCATCGAGGTGATTCTGGACGTGGTGTACAACCACACGGCGGAAGGAAATGAGCTTGGCCCCACGCTCTCGTTTAAGGGGATTGATAACTACAGCTATTACCGCACCCTGCCGGACCAGCACCGGTACTACATCAACGACACCGGGACGGGAAACACGGTCAACACCTCGCACCCGCGCGTGCTGCAGATGGTGATGGACTCCCTGCGCTACTGGGCGGAGTCGATGCATATTGACGGTTTTCGTTTCGACCTGGGGACGATTCTTGGCCGCGAGCCCGAAGGGTTTGACCCGCGCGGCGGTTTCTTCGACGCCATATCCCAGGATCCGGTGTTATCGAGACTGAAGCTGATTGGTGAACCCTGGGATATTGGCCCCGGCGGGTATCAGGTCGGCGGTTTCCCGCCCGGCTGGGGGGAGTGGAACGATAAGTACCGCGATACCGTCCGCGAGTACTGGAAGGGCGATAACGTCTCTACCGATTTTGCCGCGCGTCTGCTCGGCTCCGGCGATCTGTACGATCTGCGCGGGCGTCGTCCGTGGGCCAGCGTCAACTTCATCACCGCTCACGACGGCTTTACGCTGAATGACCTGGTGTCGTACAACGAAAAGCATAACGCCGACAACGGTGAGGACAATAACGACGGGCATAACGATAATCGCTCGTACAACTATGGCGAAGAAGGGCCGACGGAGAACCCGGATATTATTGCCACCCGCGAGCGGCAGAAGCGTAATTTCCTGACCACGCTGCTGTTTTCCCATGGCACGCCGATGCTGCTGGCCGGGGACGAGTTTGGCCGCACGCAGAAGGGCAACAATAACGGCTACTGCCAGGACAGCGAGATCTCCTGGATCGACTGGAAGGGGCTCTCCGAAAACGACGCCGCGCTGCGCGAGTTCACCCGACGGCTTATTGCCCTACGCGCATCGCAGCCGTTATTGCGTCGTGAAAGCTGGCGCGACGGGCTGGAGATCCGCTGGTTCAATGCCGGAGGCGGTCCGCAGCAGGCCGAGCAGTGGGATGAAGGCTCGACGCTCGGGGTCTCCATCAGCAGGCCGGATCTCAGGCAGGAGGACGGCATCTGGCACGACGTGCTGATGCTGTTCAACCCGTTTGAAGGCACCGTGCCGTTCCAGATCCCGCAGTTTGGCGAAGGGGGATGGGTGCTGGAACTGTCTACGGCAGATGACGCCGCCGCCGGGACAGCGATCACCGACACCGTAGAGTACGAACTGGCTGGACGCAGTATTACCCTCTTCAGACGACCTTAACTTTAGAGTGATGCCGCCGCGCGGGCGGCGGTGTCATACAGGGAGGAGATCGTGCGTAACAGCTGCGCGGTCTCGCCAATCGACTTCCCGGCAATGCCACTCTCCGCGTGGATTGCGATCAGACACGCCTCCCGCACGTCCCGGTACTTCATGCACAACGCTTTCCCTTCTTCGGTGGTGGAGAAAAAGAGCTCTTTGCCCGCTTTCTCGCTCGTCACATAGCCCGCTTTGACCAGCTTTTTCAGGGCGTAGGTCACCACGTGGGTATCTTCCACATTGAGAACGAAACAGATATCGGCCAGCTTTTTCTTGCGGTCGCGGTGGTTCACATGATGCAGCAGCGAGACGTCAAATGCGCCCATATCCGGTTCACCGGCTGCGGCCATGCAGCGCACCATCCATTTATTGAACGCGTTGCTGGTCATGATCAGCGCGTACTCCAGCTCTGACAGTTCCGCACAGCGCTCGGACACCAGATGGCGGGAAGAGACGATCCGGCCATCGTTGATATCGTCGCGATCGGGTGAAGCACTCTTTTTCGAGGTCATAACGTTCCTTAGCCAGAAATGTAAACTCATCGATAAAATAAGAACATTTTATTGATAATTTGTTTACATGTTTTTGAGGTTCAGATATAGCTTTTTAGCGCAGGTTTTCCGAAACCTGACGAAAAACACAACATCGCTCGCCGCAAAATAAAAAAATAGCCGTCGGCGCGCAACGCTCACTTTGGATAGGGTAAACGTTATGGACGGTACTACGCTGTTGCCGCTGATCGGGATACCGATCGTGGTTATTGGTTTTGCACTGCGCTTCAACCCGCTGCTGGTGGTCGTGGTGGCGGGGCTGGCGACGGGTCTGCTGGTCGGGATGGATTTCGGGATGCTGCTGGAGACCTTTGGCGAAAAGTTCGTGAATAGCCGATCGCTGGCGACCTTCATTCTGATCCTGCCCGTGATTGGTCTGCTGGAATATTACGGGCTCAAGGAGCGTGCCCAGGCCTGGGTGGCTAAGATCGCCAGCGCCACCTCGGCGCGCATTCTGATGCTCTATTTTGTCGCCCGTGAAGGCACCGCCGCGCTGGGGCTTATGTCGCTGGGCGGTCATGCCCAGACGGTGCGCCCGCTGCTGGCGCCGATGGCCGAAGGGGCGGCGCTGAACGAATACGGCGAGCTGCCGCAGCACATCCGCGACAAAATCAAAGCCCATGCCGCCGCGTGCGACAACATCGCGGTCTTCTTTGGGGAAGATATCTTTATTGCCTTCGGTGCGGTGCTGCTGATCGACGCGTTCCTGAAGGAGAACGGTATTCCGGGCATTGAACCGCTGCATATCGGCCTGTGGGCTATCCCAACCGCCATTGCGGCATTAGTTATTCATATGACGCGCCTGCTGCGTCTGGATGCCAGCATCCGTCGCGACGTTATGGCCTGGCGTGCAGAGCAGGGTAAACAGGAGGTGGCGCAATGATGACGCTCATCACCATTAACCGCGTGTACTACCTGATCGGCTTCGTCGTGATGCTGCTGGTTGTGATGACCCTGCGCGATCGCGCCAATCCGAAGCGTTTTACCACGGCACTGTTCTGGTTCTTATTCGGTGGGATCTTCCTGTTCGGTGACCTGATGGTGCAGGAGCTGGGGAAATCGCTGGCGTACCGGATAATCGGCGGCGGCGTTATCGCTATCGCGCTGCTGGCGGGCTTTGGTCTTGTCGGGAAAGGACACTATAAAATGTCCACCGAAGACGAACGTCTCGCCTCGTCAAACCGCCTTAAAAACTGGCTGTTCCTGCCCGCGCTGATGATCCCGGTGGTGACGGTTATCGGCACCCTGTTCCTGAAAGGGGTTTCGGTTGGCGGCGTGTTCCTGCTCGATCAGAAACAGCTCACCCTCGCGGCGCTGTGCGTGGCCTGCGTCGCGGCGATCCTCACCGGCTGGTGGCTGACCAAAGGCACGCCGCTGCATGCCATTCGTCAGTCTCGTCGTCTTGTTGATACCATCGGCTGGGCGGTGATCCTGCCGCAGATGCTTGCCATGCTCGGCGGCGTGTTTGTGGCGGCCAATACTGGTGATTCGGTGCAGAAGGTGGTGAGCCTGTTCGTTAACCCGGATAACCGCTTTATGCTGGTGGTGATTTACTGCGTGGGGATGGCGCTGTTTACCATGATCATGGGGAATGCGTTTGCGGCCTTCCCGGTGCTTAGCGCGGGGATCGCCTTGCCGTTTCTGATCAACGTGCATCACGGCAACCCGGCGCCGCTGCTGGCGATTGGCATGTACGCGGGCTACTGCGGCACGCTGATGACGCCGATGGCCGCGAACTTCAATATCGTTCCCGCCGCGCTGCTGGAGCTGAAAGACAAATATCAGGTGATCAAGATCCAGATCCCGACCGCGTTAACCCTGATGGTGGTGAACGTGTTCCTCATGTATTTCCTCGTGTTTCGCTAAGGAGCTGTTATGGAATTAACGCAACATCAGGCTGACGCGTTTGCCCGCATGCCTTTGACCTATTTGCGCCAGGAATACCCGAACCACATCATGCATCTGCTGAATGATGATGGCGACGTGCTGCCGCCTCGCGAACTGCACCCGATTTTCTACGGCTGTTTTGACTGGCATTCGGCGGTGCACGGCTACTGGCTGCTGCTGCGCTGCGTGCGCCTCTTTCCGGAACTGCCGAGCCGGGACGCGATCGTCGCGCTTTTCGACGAGCACCTGACGGAAGAGAACGTGGCGAAGGAGCTGGCCTATTTCACCGCGCCGTTCCGCGCCTCGTTTGAGCGCCCGTATGGCTACGGCTGGCTGCTGGCGCTGGCGCAGGAGCTAAAACAGTCGTCGCTGCCCCAGGCCGCAGGCTGGTACCGGACGCTAGAGCCGCTAACCCAGGATATTCGCAATAGGCTGGTGGATTACCTCAGCAAGCTCACCTATTCGATCCGCGTCGGGACGCACTACAACACGGCGTTTGCCCTCGCGCTGGGGCTGGACTACGCCCGAGCCGTAGAAGATAGCGCGCTTGAGCAGGCGATTGTGAAGGCGGCGGAGCGGTTTTATCTCGGCGACACGCGCTATCCGGCCCACTACGAACCCGGCGGGGATGAGTACATTTCCGGCGCGCTGACGGAAGCGCTGCTGATGAGCAAGGTGTCGGAGGGCTTCCCGGCCTGGTTTGACGCGTTTCTGCCGGATGTCGGCTCCGTTGCGGCGCTGATGAACCCGGCGGAAGTGAGCGACCGTACCGACCCGAAAATCGCCCATCTCGACGGATTAAACCTCAGCCGCGCCTGGTGCATGAAGCATATTGCCAAAGCGCTTCCCGCTAACCATCCGGCGCAGCAGGCGCTGCGCGAGGCGGTGGCGAAACACCTGACGGCAAGCGTCGAGCATGTAGTCGGCAGCCACTATAGCGGTGGGCACTGGCTGGCGAGCTTTGCGCTGCTGGCGCTGGAGTAAACAAACGAGTCGTCTTTTTGCCGGGTGACGCTGCGCTTACCCGGCCTACATTGTGCAAGCGTAGCGCCGCCGAGCGAATCAGGCTGATGCGCGAACCGCAGGGCGAAGCCGACTCACGCTAAACAATACCGACCCCGTCGAGGCGATGACGGCTATCCACAGTGCAACCTTGATGGCATGCTGATGGTCCCATCCCGTCGTCGCGGCCAGCAGCACGCCCACCGCGGCGGCACCGAGACACTGGCCGAATGTCCTGACGATAGACAACACGCCGGAGGCATAGCTGGCATATTCCCGCGCCACGTTAGAGAGCATTTCCCGGTTATTGGGGCTCTGAAAGCAGCCAAACCCAATCCCGCACACCAGACTGCGCAGGCAGATATTCCATGCGGAAGGGCTGTCCGGCAACGTCGCCAGCAGGACCAGTCCACCAACAAAAATCATCAGCCCGAGTGTCGAGATCAGCGGCGCGGAAATCGTATCTGCCCAGCGTCCCGCGTGCGGCGCGATCAGCACGATGCCAATCGGCCATGGGGTGAACAGCAGCGCGGAGACCACCGGGCTGTAGCCATACACGCTCTGAAACAGGAACGGCAGCGCGACAAAGGTGATGCCCTGGCTGACAAACGTGGCCAGCGAAGTCAGGGCTGCGAGGGTGAAGCGTCCGTTTTTAAACATGACGGGCGGCAGGATGGGACTTCGCGCGCGCCGTATCCGCCAGATAAAGGCGAGAGCGCTGACCAGCGTGAGCAGCCCCCAGCCGACGGCCTCCCGGCTAATGTGTTGCGCCACGCGCTGAAGGCTGTCGGCCAGCATAATCGCTGAACCTAACAGCGCGGCGGAGAGCACGGCGCCTGGCGCATCAAAGGATGAGCGGTCAACGGCCGATTCCCGCGGCAAGGCGCGCCACGCCAGCAGCAGGGCAACGCTGCCCGGAATAACGTTAATGGCGAACAGCCACTGCCAGCTCAGCGCGTCCAGTATGGTTCCGCCCAGCACGGGGGCAATCGCCGTGCTGGAGGCGATAAGCAGCGCGTGCAGCCCCAGAATGCGGCCAAGCAGTCGACCCGGAAAAACGGATCGCAGGATCGCCGGGGCGATACTCAGCGTGGCCGCACCGCCGATGCCTTGCAAAATACGCATGCCGATCAGCATTTCTGGCGTGGTCGCCAGCGCGCAGCCGATCGAGGTGAGCGTAAAGGTGGCAAGCCCGGCAAGAAACACCGGGCGATAGCCCACGCGCGCCGCCAGCGCCGCGAAGAGGGCTAACGTCATTGCCGCTGACAGCAGGTAACCGTTGGCGAACCAGACCGCCACGTTCGCGGGGACCTGCATCGCCGTTGCCATGGAGGGCAGCGCGATGTTGATCATGGTGCCGTCAAAGACGCCCATCAGCGTGGTGGTCATGACGGCGGCCATCACCCTGGCGCGTTCGTGCCCGGGCAAACCTTCATCGCCGGGCTGGTTTGAAAATAGCGTCATCGTCGTTACTCCGGATAAGAATAGTAATGACGAAACTATAATCATGCGGTATACAGGGCGGAAGACGCACCATTTGCACTTAATCATTGCATATAACGCCTTATCTGAGGAGCCATCGTGTCCGATCCTGACTTTAACCTTCTGGTTGCACTCGACGTTCTGCTCGCAGAAGCCAGCGTGGCGGGCGCGGCGCGACGTTTGAACCTCAGCACCTCCGCCATGAGCCGCACCCTGAGCAGGTTGCGGGAGGTGACCGGCGATCCTATTCTGGTGCGGGCCGGGCGTCATATGGTGCTGACGCCCTGGGCAGAAGCCACGCGGGACCGCGCCAGAAGCGCCGTGCATGAGGCGAGGGCGGTGCTACAGCCCTCCACCGACGCGCTGAAGGTGGAAAATCTCGAGCGGCTGTTCACCATCAGAGCTAACGACGGTTTTGTGGTGGCGTTTGGGCCGCTGCTTATTGCGGCGGTGGCGAGCGTTGCGCCCGAGGTGTGCATCCGCTTCTCTCCGAAACCTGAAAAAACGTCGCGCTATTTGCGCGAGGGGCTGGTCGACCTGGAGATCGGCGTGCAGAGCAATATGGGGCCTGAAATACGGCTGCAAAGGCTTTTTCAGGATCGGTTTGTTGGCGCGGTGCGCAAGGGGCATCCGCTATCATTACGGCCTGACGTCAGCCTTGCCGATTATGTCGCGTGGGGCCACGTGGTGGCCTCACCGGACGGATCGTTACACGGGTTTGTCGATGACGCGCTGGCGGAACGGGGGATGAAGCGCAAGGTCGCCAGCGTGGTGCCCGGATTTCCGACGGCGCTGTCCGTGGCGCTGGCGTCCGATCTGATAGCCATGGTGCCGGCGCTGTACCTGCTCAATCAGCCGATGAACGAGCGCGTACACGTCTTTGAGCTGCCGTTTAAAACCCGGACCATTACGGTGTCGCAGATGTGGCATCCGCGTATGGAAAGAGATCCGGGGCATCGATGGCTCAGGGAAAAGGTTCTGGAAGTGTGTCGGCCCGTGCGCTGACGCTCAGGCCGCATTTCCCGGCACGGAGAGGATGAAGCGTGTCGACACCTCATCCGATTCCACGCGGACTTTTCCATGGTGCGCGGTGACGATGGACTTCACGATGGCAAGCCCGATCCCGCTGCCTTCGCCTTTGCGCTGTCTGGACGGATCGACGCGATAGAAACGGTCAAACAGCTTTGGCAGATGTTCCTGAGGGATCGGCTTACCGGGGTTTTCTATCATCAGTTCAACGTCGTTATCCTGATGTCTGATGGAAACCGTCACCGCTTTTCCTGGTGGCGTATAGCGCAGGGCATTGGAGAGCAGATTATTCATTGCTCTTCTGAACATCTGAGGATCGCCTTCTATCAGGCAGGGCATCCCGTTAAATTTCAGCGTGATGTTGCGTTCTTCCGCCCAGGCTTCGAAGAATTCGAAGACTTTCATGACCTCGGCACTTAAATCAAACATCACCCGGTCAGGGATCAGCTGGTTATTATCCGCCTGCGCCAGGAAAAGCATGTCGCTAACCATCCGGGTCATCCGGTTGTACTCTTCCAGACTGGAGTACAGAACATCTTCCAGCTCTTTCTGCGAGCGGTTCTGGCTCAGCGCGATTTCCGTTTGCGTCACCAGGTTGGTGATGGGCGTTCTGATTTCATGCGCGATATCGGCGGAAAAATTCGCCTGACGGGTAAAGACATCTTCAATCTTTTCGATCATATGGTTGAAGGAGATGACCAGCTGTTCCAGCTCAACGGGTACGAGAGACGGCTCCAGCCGCGCATCCAGGTTTTCTGAGGTGATATTTTTTATGGCGTTGCTGACGTTACGCAGGGGTAAATGTCCCTGACGAACCGCGATGCGGATGACAAGAATAATCAGCAGGCTGATCGCCGCGGCAATCATCAGGAGATTCTTTTTCAGCGCCTCCAGGTAGTGCAGATGAAAATTAATGGAGAGTCCGATCAGCATGACGTAGCCCTGCGTTTTGCCCTGCAGCGTCGCCGTTCCTGTAGAGGCGATAATCCGGTACGTTTCCATGTTCATGTCGGACCCGTCGTGCACAGGCATGGCATGGCCTTCAACCGTCCAGTGAAACACTTCCTGTGTGCGACAGTGTTCGCTAAAATCCGCCGTGTTCATCGCAGGGCGCAGTGCCGCCCCTTGCGCCGAGCTGAACAGGGTATTTCCCTGCGGATCCAGGAGCAGGACGGCTACGCTGCGGTAGCCGGCGATCGACTCTTTGATCTTGCTGATTTTCTTTTGATCGGGGTCGGTGGGCGATCGCAGTATGCGGTGCATCGTAGTGCTGATTTGCTGCAGATCGTTGATATCCTGCTCGGCGAAATGCTTTTCAACGGAATGGAGCATAAACCAGGTAAAGGCGAAAAAGGCCAGTATCGTGGAGAGACTGATAAAAAAGGTCAGCCGCAGGGCAAGAGAAAAGGGGCGCCTGGGAAGCTTAACGAGCATCCGGTACCTCCAGCATATAGCCCACGCCGCGCACCGTCTGGATCAGCTTCGGTTCATAATCGTTATCGATTTTCGCGCGAAGCCGCTTTACCGCCACATCAATTGCGTTTGTGTCGCTGTCAAAATTCATGTCCCACACCTGGGAGGCAATCAGGGAGCGGGGAAGCACCTCTCCCTGATGACGCATGAAAAACTCCAGCAGGCTAAACTCTTTGCTGGTTAACAGGATGCGACTTCCGGCCCGGCTTACCTTTCTCGACACGAGGTCAACCGTCAGGTCTGCCACCTGAAGCTGGCTTTCCGCGATCACCGTATTTCCGCGTCTTAACAGCGTCCTTACCCGGGCGAGCAGCTCTGCAAAGGCGAAAGGCTTAATCAGATAATCATCCGCGCCAAGCTCAAGCCCTTTAACCCGGTGTTCAATCGTGCCGAGAGCCGTGAGTAACAGGATGGGCATCCCTTTGCCTCCAGAGCGGAGCATGCGGACGATGTCCCAGCCGTTCACATCGGGCAGCATGATATCCAGAATCAGCAGATCGTATTCAGCGGTCATGGCGAGATGGTAGCCGTTCAGGCCGTTATCCGCGTGGTCCACAACAAACCCCGCTTCAGTCAGCCCCTTACTCAGGTACTCACCGGTTTTAATTTCGTCTTCGACGATCAGTATTTTCATCATGCTCCCCTGACTGGCTGCTGATGACATTCTAGTGAGCCTGCGACCGTTAACAATGACTTACGCTAAAAATGACAACATTGTCATTATCCTGTCACCCGTCAAACAGGATGCGTTCCGTAGAGTAGCCCTAAAACTACTCTGGACTTCATTTGAACCGCTATGTTCCTGTTAAAACGACTAAGCATCAGCACGGTATTTATTCTGGCAGGCTGCGTCTCGCTGGCCCCAGAGTACCAGCGACCGGAAGCACCTGTACCCCAGCAGTTTTCGCTCTCCCGGAACGGCCTGACGCCCGCGGCGGCGGGGTATCAGGACACCGGCTGGCGACGCTTTTTTGTAGAACCTCAGGTTGCGGGGCTGATTACGGAAGCCCTGAATAACAATCGCGATATCAAAATGGCCGCCCTGAAGGTCGAGGAAGCCCGGGCGCAGTTTAACGTGACGGATGCGGATCGTTATCCTCAGCTGAATGCCTCCTCGAGTATCACGTACGGCGGTGGGCTGAAAAGTGACAAACCCACCGCGCAGCAGTACGACGCGGGTCTTGCGCTTAGCTATGAACTCGATTTCTTCGGCAAGCTGAGGAACATGAGCGATGCCGACCGACAAAACTTTTTCGCCAGCGAAGAGGCCCGTCGCGCGGTACATATCCTGCTCGTCACTAACGTTTCTCAGAGCTATTTCAACCAGCAGCTGGCGTACAAACAGCTGCGCATTGCGCGGGATACGCTGACAAATTACCAGCAGTCTTATGCGTTCGTTGAGCAGCAGTTGGTGACGGGCAGTACGAACGTCCTGGCGCTGGAACAGGCCCGGGGACAGATCGAAAGCACGCGGGCAGAGATTGCCAAAAGAGAGGGGGAGCTGGCGCAGGCCAATAATGCCCTGCAGCTGGTCCTCGGCACGTATCGCGCGCTGCCGGGCGACGGCGGTATGAACGCCAGCGACGTTGCGCCGGTAAAACTGCCTCCCCATCTTTCCTCAGCGATACTGCTGCAGCGCCCGGATATTATGGAAGCGGAGTATCAGCTTAAGGCGGCCGATGCAAATATCGGCGCGGCGCGAGCGGCCTTTTTCCCGTCCATATCACTCACCAGCGGGCTTTCAACCGGCAGCACGGAGTTGTCCAGCCTGTTCACGTCAGGGAGCGGGATGTGGAATTTTATTCCTAAAATCGACATTCCCATTTTTAATGCGGGCAGAAATAAGGCCAACCTGAAGCTGGCCGAAATTCGCCAGCAGCAGTCGGTTGTGAATTACGAACAAAAAATTCAGTCCGCCTTCAAACAGGTTGCCGACGCGCTCGCGCTGCGTGACAGCATTAACCAGCAGCTTGCTGCGCAGCAGCGGTATCTTGATTCGCTACGCATCACCCTGCAGCGGGCCAGAGGGTTATATTCCAGCGGTGCGGTCAGCTATATCGAAGTGCTTGACGCGGAACGTTCTCTTTTCTCCACGCAGCAAAATATTCTCGACCTTATTTATGCCCGGCAGGTTAATGAAATTAATCTCTTCACCGCGCTCGGCGGCGGTTGGGTCGAATAACGTTATTTAATTAAACAGGAAAATAAACATGCGCAATTCACTTAAGGCTGTTGTATTCGGTGCGATCTCCATTATGTTTTCTGCCGGCCTCCAGGCTGAGGTTCATCAGCACGAGGGGATGAGTGCTGCCAGCGAAGGGACCACAGAGCAGCTCATCACCGGGACCGGTATCGTGAAGGACATTGATCTTACGAATAAAAAAATCACGATTTCTCATGAGGCTATCCCAGCGATTGGCTGGCCCGCGATGACCATGCGTTTCACCTTTATTCAGGCTGACGAGAGTATCAATGCCTTAAAAGTCGGCAGTCACGTTGATTTTTCGTTTGTTCAGCAGGGCAATATCTCTTTACTGAAGAGCATTAAATAGCGAGAAACGGCATGGCCTCATTAAAAATAAAATATGCTGCCATGATTGTCAGCAGCCTAATTGCGGGAGGGCTGATATCGGTGACGGCCTGGCAGGCTCTTCATTCATCTGAAAAAATGGAAAATAGCGCACCAGAAAGAAAGGTGCTTTTCTGGTATGACCCGATGAAGCCAGACGTTAAATTCGATAAGCCCGGCAAATCACCGTTTATGGATATGGATCTGGTACCGAAATATGCGGATGAAAACGACAATAAAAGCAGTGCCGGTATCCGTATTGACCCAACACAGGTTCAGAACCTGGGATTAAAAACGCAAAAGGTGACGCGCGGAACGCTGAATTATGCCCAGACCATCCCAGCCAACGTCAGCTATAACGACTATCAGTTTGTGATTGTGCAGGCGCGTGCGGAAGGCTTCGTGGAGAAAGTGTACCCGCTGACGACGGGCGATAAGGTGAAGAAAGGCACGCCGCTTATTGATATTACCATTCCTGACTGGGTAGAGGCGCAGAGTGAGTTTCTGCTGTTATCCGGCACCGGCGGAACGCCAACGCAAATAAAAGGGGTTCTGGAACGGCTTCGCCTGGCGGGTATGCCGGATGAGGATATTCAGAGGCTGCGTGCGACCCGCACTATCCAGACCCGGTTTACCATCAAGGCGCCGATCGACGGAGCGATCACGGCCTTTGACCTGCGTACCGGCATGAATATTTCCAAAGATAAGGTGGTGGCGCAAATTCAGGGGATGGATCCGGTCTGGATCGGCGCGGCAGTACCTGAATCCATTGCTTATCTGCTGAAAGATACCTCGCAGTTTGCTGTTTCGATACCGGCCTGGCCGGATAAATCCTTCCCGGTTGAAAAATGGAGTCTTCTGCCGAGCGTGGATCAAACCACCCGAACGCTGCAGGTGCGCCTGCAGGTCGCTAACAAGGATGAGCTGCTTAAACCGGGCATGAATGCCTACCTGAAGCTGAATACCCAAAGTCAGGAAATGCTGCTGATCCCCTCCCAGGCCGTTATCGATACCGGCAAAGAACAGCGCGTTATTACGGTTGATGCGGACGGGAATTTTGTCCCGAAAAGGATCCACGTTCTGCATGAATCTCAGCAGCAGTCCGGCATTGGTAGCGGACTGGAAGAGGGGGAGTCGGTGGTGGTCAGCGGTCTGTTCCTGATTGACTCGGAGGCCAATATTACCGGCGCGCTGGAGCGCATGCGTCACGCTGAAGCTGCTGACGGCGCACATTCTGGCCATTAAGGAGACGATGATGATTGAATGGATTATCCGGCGGTCTGTCGCCAACCGTTTCCTGGTCATGATGGGGGCGCTGTTCCTCAGCGTCTGGGGGACATGGACCATTATCAACACCCCGGTCGATGCCTTGCCCGATCTCTCTGACGTTCAGGTGATTATCAAAACCAGCTATCCCGGCCAGGCCCCGCAGATTGTCGAAAACCAGGTGACCTATCCACTGACTACCACCATGCTCTCGGTTCCCGGCGCAAAGACCGTGCGCGGTTTCTCGCAGTTTGGCGATTCGTACGTGTACGTCATTTTTGAAGATGGCACCGATTTGTACTGGGCCCGTTCGCGCGTGCTGGAGTATCTGAACCAGGTTCAGGGCAAACTGCCTGCCGGCGTGAGCTCTGAAATTGGTCCTGATGCCACCGGCGTGGGCTGGATATTCGAGTATGCGCTGGTGGATCGCAGCGGAAAACACGATCTCGCAGAGTTGCGCTCGCTGCAGGACTGGTTCCTGAAATTTGAGCTGAAAACGATCCCGAACGTGGCCGAAGTGGCCTCCGTCGGCGGCGTGGTGAAGCAGTATCAGATCCAGGTCAATCCGTTAAAACTGGCTCAGTACGGCATTAGTCTGCCGGAGGTTAAGCAGGCCCTTGAGTCGTCTAACCAGGAGGCAGGAGGATCGTCAGTTGAAATGGCGGAAGCGGAGTATATGGTCCGGGCCAGCGGCTATCTGCAGACGATGGACGATTTCAATAACATCGTCCTGAAAACCGGAGAGAACGGGGTACCGATTTACCTTCGCGATGTTGCCCGCGTACAAACGGGGCCGGAAATGCGGCGCGGTATTGCCGAGCTGAACGGGCAGGGTGAAGTTGCGGGTGGCGTGGTGATCCTGCGTTCGGGCAAAAATGCGCGTGAAGTCATTACGGCGGTGAAAGATAAGCTGGAGACGCTGAAGGCCAGCCTGCCGGAAGGCGTTGAGATTGTGACGACCTACGATCGCAGCCAGCTCATCGATCGGGCAATCGACAACCTGAGTTCCAAGCTGCTCGAAGAGTTTATCGTGGTGGCCATCGTCTGCGCCCTGTTCCTGTGGCACGTTCGCTCTGCGCTGGTCGCGATTATCTCTCTGCCGCTTGGCCTGTGTATTGCCTTTATCGTCATGCACTTCCAGGGACTGAACGCCAATATTATGTCCCTGGGAGGCATTGCCATTGCGGTCGGTGCGATGGTGGATGCCGCTATCGTCATGATTGAAAACGCGCACAAACGGCTGGAGGAGTGGGATCACCAGCATCCAGGAGAACAGATTGATAACGCCATGCGCTGGAAGGTGATCACCAATGCCTCTGTCGAGGTTGGCCCCGCGCTGTTTATCAGCCTGCTGATCATCACCTTATCCTTCATTCCTGTCTTTACCCTTGAGGGCCAGGAAGGGCGGCTGTTTGGTCCGCTGGCCTTCACCAAAACGTACTCCATGGCGGGTGCGGCCGCGCTGGCCATCATCGTTATCCCCATCCTGATGGGATTCTGGATCCGGGGTAAGATTCCCGCAGAGACCAGTAACCCATTGAACAGGCTGCTGATTAAAGCCTACCATCCGCTACTGATTAAGGTTCTCCACTGGCCAAAAACAACCCTGCTGGTTGCGGCCTTGTCCATCTTCACGGTGATCTGGCCCCTGAGCCAGGTGGGTGGCGAGTTCCTGCCGAAGATCAATGAAGGCGATCTGCTGTATATGCCGTCAACATTGCCGGGCGTTTCTCCGGCAGAAGCGGCGGCGCTGTTACAGACCACGGACAAGTTAATCAAAACCGTGCCTGAGGTGGCCTCTGTTTTCGGCAAGACGGGTAAGGCCGAAACGGCTACGGATTCCGCGCCGCTCGAAATGGTGGAAACCACCATTCAGCTCAAACCTGAGAATGAGTGGCGGCCCGGCATGACGATTGACAAGATTATTGACGAGCTCGACAAGACCGTTCGGTTACCCGGCTTGGCTAACCTGTGGGTTCCGCCGATTCGCAACCGGATAGACATGCTTTCCACCGGGATCAAAAGCCCGATTGGTATCAAGGTGTCGGGTACCGTTCTGTCGGATATTGACGCCACGGCGCAGAGCATCGAGGCGGTAGCCAAAACGGTGCCCGGCGTGGTGTCTGCCCTGGCTGAACGTCTGGAGGGCGGGCGCTACATTGATGTCGATATCAACCGGGAAAAAGCCTCCCGCTACGGGATGACGGTGGGCGATGTGCAGCTCTTTGTCTCCTCGGCCATCGGCGGGGCGACGGTGGGTGAAACGGTGGAAGGCGTCGCCCGGTACCCGATCAATATTCGCTATCCCCAGGACTACCGGAACAGCCCGAGCGCGTTGAAGCAGATGCCTATCCTGACGCCGATGAAACAGCAGATCACGCTGGGGGATGTAGCGGATATCAACGTGGTTTCCGGCCCCACGATGCTGAAAACGGAGAATGCCCGACCTGCGAGCTGGATTTATATCGATGCCCGCGGCAGGGATATGGTGTCGGTGGTCAACGACATTAAGACGGCCATCAGTCAGAGCGTAAAGCTGAGGCCGGGCACCAGCGTCTCATTCTCCGGACAGTTTGAGCTGCTCGAGCATGCCAACAAGAAACTGAAGCTGATGGTGCCGATGACGGTGATGATCATCTTCATTCTGCTGTATCTGGCGTTCCGTCGCGTGGATGAAGCGCTGCTGATCCTGATGAGCCTGCCGTTCGCCCTGGTCGGGGGAATATGGTTCCTCTACTGGCAGGGCTTCCATATGTCTGTCGCAACCGGCACCGGCTTTATCGCCCTGGCCGGGGTGGCGGCAGAATTTGGGGTGGTCATGCTGATGTATTTGCGTCATGCCGTTGAGGCACAGCCGGCGTTATCCCATCGGGAAACGTTCACCGAACAGGGGCTTGATGACGCTCTTTATCATGGCGCCGTGCTGCGCGTGCGGCCAAAGGCAATGACCGTCGCGGTGATTATTGCCGGTCTGCTGCCCATTCTGTGGGGGACCGGTGCCGGGTCAGAGGTCATGAGCCGGATAGCGGCGCCGATGATTGGCGGGATGATCACGGCTCCGCTGCTATCGCTGTTTATTATTCCTGCGGCGTATAAGTTAATTTGGTTGCGCAGGCATAAAAAGCCATAAAAAAACCCGCCAGCGATGGCGGGTTTTTAACGGGACGAACGCTTAGCGCGCTGTTTTAGCACGCGTCTGGTTGAGAAGCTTGCGCCAGGCACGATTATGCAGAGTAAACAGCAGCATCTTATAGAAGGCGGTGGAAAGGATACAGCTGCCGCTAATCAGTAGCATGACGATACTCACTAGCGCCGCGGTCAGACTGACGCCCGGAGCAACGCTACCGCTCAGCGCGACCAGCAGATAGGCTGCCGTTAATACCAGGCTTATCACCGCCAGCGTAAGGTGTAACCGCACGGCGCGCATGCTGCCTTTGCCAATCATAAACATCGTCACGCCGTTAAGGCCAGCGAACAGAAGGGCGATCAGGACAACCCAGACGAATACGTGTCCCGCTGGCTGATCGAGTCCAGCGAGTACGCCATACCCCAGCCACAGCTGCGGAATGGCGAAACTGACAATCACCCCGAGGGTACTGATTGCCGCGGGAATACCCATGGTGTGTAGGCCTACAGGTTTGCCCATTTCTACAGCCAACTGAGTCTTTAGCTGTTGCAGCTGCGTCGGGGAGGCATTGCTTATGCTGGTAGCCACCTCGTTACAGTGTTGCAGGTGACGGGATGCTCTTCTAATAATTTGAATAATCAACGTTTTGTATCTCTCATTCCTTGAGTGCCGGAACAGGGTAGGGAATAAGCCCATAGAGTGACAGAAATGTCACTCGCCAGTCATGCGATAAACAGCGGCCGATTTTTATAATTCATTATAAAGAAGGCCACCAACTATTGGGCACTTTAACTTCGGAGATACCGTTATGAAAAAGATCCTTTTATCTGTTATTGCCATCCTGGCGGTTTCTGCATCCAGCTGGGCGGCAGAGACAAACAACAAACAGGCAGCAATGTCCCATGACATGATGCAAAGCAACACATCAAATTCGAGCCAGAGCATGGCGGGAATGCATAAGGAGATGATTAAAACCCGTCCATGCGGTACTAACGAAAAAGCGACGTCGTTTTCCGCGATGAATGAACACGAGAAAGCGGCGATTGCACACGAGACGGCGAATAACGGCTAGTCTTCGGTCAGCCATCAGCAGCAGGCGCAACAACAACATCGTCGCCAGATGACAGAGAATTAATCGGCGGCGAAGCCTCATTGATTATTGACGTTACTGATACGCTCCTTAAAAAAGGGGCGTTTGTTATAGGTAAGGCCGGGATATCACGTAGAAAATCGAGGACAGGGTTATCGGCATATTGAATTTAACATAATATACATTATGCGCACCAATATGGAATGAGGAGAAATCTGGCGTTTTGTGGACATCCTTGGCCTGGATGATAATGGTCTCTGAGTGTGCCTTCTCAAGTTCTTTTATCGTCACGCTGCTCCTCTCACAGTGCATGGCTCACCGTTTTGCCCTGTTGATATAAGCCTGTAAACCCTCAGCAAGAAAATCAAACACCGTTTTACAGGCCTGGCTGTGGCGTAGATCCTCATGCATCACCAGCCAGGTGTCGAGATGAAATGCAAAGAAATCAGGCATTATCCTCTGTAACGGCGGAGAAAAATCGGCGAGCTGCACCTGACACATACCGATACCTGCCCCGGCGCGTATGAGGTTTAACTGTGCAATATCACTGTCGGTTCGCACGGTAAACAGTTCGCGGTTTAGCTGTGGGTACTGTTTAAGCGCTTGTAAAATAAAAGGCGTCATATTATCGAAACCCACAAGCGTATGGGTGAATAATTCATCAATACTTTCCGGTGCACCATGTCGTGACAGATACGCTGGCGCGGCATGCAGACCTATTTCAATCCTGCCCATCCGACGCGCAATCAGTTGCTCCTGCACCGGTGTGGTCATGCGTACAGCAATGTCCGCTTCCCGGTTCAGTAAATCCTGAACGCGATTAGACAGAACCAGCTCAACGGTTATTTGCGGGTATTCTTCCTTTATGTGTGCAATCACCGGAGGCAGAACCTCGGTGCCGATGATTTCACTGGCGGCAACGCGCACCACGCCTCGTAGTCCGGTTGCGCCGGAACTGAAACTGGCAGCCGACCGCTCAATCATCATGGCCGTATTTTCCATCGCTTGCGCATGGCCCTTCAGCTCGACGGCTGCGTCCGTGGCCTGCAATCCTGTCTGCGAACGGGTAAATAAAACAAGGCCCAGGGCTGATTCCAGCGCCGCAATATGACGCCCGGCAGTTGGCTGGGTAATGGCAAGCCTGCGTGCGGCCCCAGACAAGGACCCTTCTTTCATCACGACCAAAAAGGTGCGATACCATTCCCACGGGATATTGAGCTTCATACAAAAATGCATACCTGCTGGCTTATATTATGCAATTACATTTATCACTTGCGCTCATTAAGATGTCAAGCAGATAACCAACAAGGGTATGACGATGAAAAGCACAGATAAGGTACTGATATTGGGTGCAACGGGCGGGATCGGTGGCGAAATTGCCCGTAAAATGATCCGTGACGAATGGGATGTACGTGCATTACGCCGCAGCGTTCCGGGAAAAGACGCGCACAACAATAGTATTACGTGGATAAGCGGCGATGCGCAGAATGCTGAGCAGGTTGAGGCCGCGGCATCAGATTGCAGCGTGATTGTCCATGCCGTTAACCCGCCGGGTTATCGAAACTGGGAACAGCTGGTTTTGCCCATGTTGCATAACACCATCAGCGCAGCGGAGCGAAACGGTGCATTAATCGTTCTGCCGGGGACGATTTATAACTACGGCCCGGATGCTTTTCCCCTCTTACGCGAGGATTCCCTTCAGAACCCGGTTACCCGAAAAGGAGCCATACGCGTGCAAATGGAGCAAGAGCTCGCAGCCTATGCACAGCGTGGCGGAAAGGTGCTGATTTTGCGGGCTGGCGACTTTTTTGGTCCCCATGCTGGAAACAACTGGTTTTCACAGGGATTAGTCAAACCGGGGCATACGCCGAAGGTAATTAAAAACCCCGGGAAAACCGGCGCTGGCCATCAGTGGGCCTATCTGCCGGATGTCGCCGAAACGCTCGCAGCACTGCTGGCGCGTCGGGATGAGCTCGAGCCGTTTGCCAGTTTCCATATGCGCGGGCATTGGGATCCTGATGGGACAGAGATGACCGCAGCCATAAAGCACGTCGCGATGCGTGCCGGTATTAAGGCGAAGGTGAAGTCATTTCCCTGGTGGCTTATCTCCACGATGAGTCCCTTTAACGCTACGCTGCATGAAATGCGGGAGATGCGCTATCTTTGGGAGCAGACAATAGAGATGGATAATTCAAAACTGATTGCCTTTTTAGGCCATGAACCGCAGACCCCTCTTATTGAGGCCGTGCATGCCACATTAGATGGTCTGGGCTGTATTTAACATAATCCTAACCTGCACGTTTAGAAAGAGTTGAACGATGTCTGATATACTTCAGCTTTTGAAAAACGCAGCCCTAAGCAAATGGAAATTGAATTAAATAAAAGTATTAAAGAGAGAATCTTCCATGCCGTCATTTTTGAAGTGATAGCTAACGTTATCATCGCGCTGTCGCTTGCCTGGCTGATGAACGTGTCGATACTCCAGTCAGGCTCCCTGTCCGTGATATCTGCACTTACCGCAACGGCCTGGAATTTTGTATTTAATAAACTCTTCGACTCCCTGCAAAAAAAACATCAGTTTCAACGAACATTTCTCGTTCGTGCTATTCATGCGGTGGGTTTTGAAACAGGACTGATCGTCACCTTAATCCCCGTCGCGATGATTATGCTGGATTTAACCATGACTGAGGCATTTTTCGTTGAGATTGGTCTGGTACTGTTTTTCCTGCCATACACAATGCTGTTTAACTGGCTATACGACTACCTGCGGTGGATATTCGTTGGACGGAAACGGGTTGCTATGTAGCGGTTGTGCGTTATAGCGCACGGTGGTAAACTGGCCTTCTTGATTGACAATCAGCAGTGAGGCGCCGCTTTATGAATAAACTTCTTATACTCTTCCCCGCTCTGTGTTTAAGCGGTTGCGTGGATCTGGGTAAAGTTGGAACGCATCCGGAAGTGGCATCTTTCTATATCAATCATCCTAAAAGCCAGGTTGCCGATTGCCTTATGTACGCATCATCCAGAGAACATTTATCGCTGGAATTTGATGATACCCTTCCTGATGGTAGCGAAAGATATAATCTCCAGGATAGCGATTATACCGATGTTGCCTGGGTCGAAGTCAGTAAATTCAGCGGAAAACAGACTTCCGTTGAATTTTATTATGCCCCTCACGATCCTGGGTTGCATAACTCAATTCTTTCTATAGTGGATCAGTGTGAAAAATGAAGAGGAAAATAAAATGCAAAGTCTCCTGATTAAAGGAATTTGTCTTGCGTTAGCGTTGTCCGCCGCCGGAACGGCTCAGGCCGTTCAGAAAGAGAGCCATGACGACAATCTCAATGGAATCACCATTTTCGCTCAAAAAGAGTCTCAGGGAAGCCAATGGGACAGTACAACAGGCGAAGCAAAATACATGGTCAGCTATAAGGTGACGCTGGATAATGCATCGGGTAAAAGTATTGAGCCGGGCAAAGATAATAAAATGTGTTTCTTCCTGTTTGATAAAAACGGAAAGACATTTATGAGCACCGGCATTGAGCTGGATATGTTGAAAAAATATGAACCGCGGGACAACAGAACAGGGGTGGTTTATTTTTCCAGTTCAAACCCTGACGTTTTAAATATGCCATTTGTCCGTTTCGGCATCGGAAAAGACTGCATAAATTGATGCCAGTCACATTGACGCCTTCTTTAGCATGTTCGCCCCCACTCTCCTTCTATACTCGTTATTTCTCTATCTCGTAAAGGAAGGAACCATGTTCGATCATGTGAAATTCGGCGTCAGTGATTATGAAAAAAGTAAAACCTTCTTTCTCCATGCGCTTAAGCCGCTTGGTGTAGAACTCATCGATGAAGGCACGCCAGACTACGGTGTCGAAATGAGTTCAGGCGACGTTTCGCTCTGTCTTTTTCAGACAAATGATAAACCTGCTCCTCTGCATCTGGCGTTTGTGGCCGACACGCGCCAGCAGGTCGATGCGTTTTACCATGCCGCCCTGCGCGCCGGCGGACGTGATAACGGCGGGCCGGGGTTGAGGTCATACGGTGAAAATTACTACGCCGCGTTTGTCATCTCGCCTGATGGCCATAATATCGAGGCGGTGTGCCATGCACCGGAAAGTCAGTAGCTCAGCCCTTCTGTCAGAAGCGATTAAACGATCTGTCATGCATCTTTTTGCACGATAATGCACGAAAGTGTTTCATAACGCGCTCACAATCCCGTATGGTATCGGCAGTAAACGTGCAATTTCATGCAACAACACTGACAGAGGTACCTATGACACAACAGCTGATTTTAATTGCCGGCCCCTATCGCAGCGGAACCGAAGGCGTTCAGGCACGCATTGATGAGAATCTGGCGCGACTCGAAAGCGCAGCATTAGCCGTTTACCAGCGGGGTCACGTCCCGGTCATTGGCGAATGGCTGGCTTTGCCGTTGGCAAAAGCCGCTGGATCGAAAGCGGTTGGTGATGAAATCAGTGAAGCGATGCTGTACCCCGTTGCTCACCGGCTCATAGCTAAATGTGATGCGATTTATCGTATTGCCGGTGCGTCTAAAGGTGCCGATATGGACATTGAGGTCGCCCGCAAATATGGCCTGAAGGTTTATACCGCCCTTGAGAGCATTCCTGAGGCTTAAGGCAGGCCGCCAGCCTGTGCTTACAGGCTGGCTATCAGAGAGTGCCACTCTCTGAGGTCAACACGACGGATACCCCCTTTTCCGATACCGCGCGGATCCACTCCTTATCGGTATTGTCTTCAACGACGATGGTGTTCACCGATGACACATCGCCAATCACAAACGAAGACGCTGTGTTGATCTTTTCCGGAGAAGCCAGCACAACCGTCTCCGCGGCTCTGCCGGAAAATGCACGTTTGATGCACGCCTCTTCGAAATCACCGGTTGTCAGCCCCGCGTCGGGGTGAATGCCGGTCACGCCCATAAAGAACAGGTCTGCATGAATATTTTCGATACCTTCGATGGCCGCAGCGCCGACCGCAACGATAGAGTGTTTATACAAGCGACCGCCGATCAGAATCACCTCAATGGACGGATGATCGACCAGCCCCAGGGCAATGCTCGGGCTGTGCGTTACCACCGTGATGCGTAGGTCTGCCGGTAAAAACGTAATCAGCTCCGAGGTCGTCGTGCCACCGTCGACGATCACCACCTGGCCTGATGAAATCAGCTGCGCGCCTTTGCGGGCGACCCGTTTTTTCGCATCCATTTTCACGGATTGCCGTTCAGCAAAGGGCGCAATCGCGGAAGATGCCGGAAGCGCGCCGCCGTGAACGCGCTGCAAACGCCCTTCTGCCGCCAGCTCGCGCAAATCACGCCTGATGGTGTCTTCTGAGACGTCAAAGAACATGCTGAGCGCTTTTGACTGGACCTGCCCTTCGGCGCCTAGCTTTTCGAGGATCAATTGTTTTCGCTGACTGGTGAGCATCATGAATTCCTGATGTTGCATGTTTTATCTTGAATGTGCACGATAATGCTGTTTATGATAATTACTCTACGTAAGGAGGAACAAACGTGCAATCAAAACGTGCAGATGTGCGCATCATTGACAGTGAAACGCTGTCAGATAACTGGTACGTTCTTAAAAAATACACCTTCGACCTGCAGCGGCGTGACGGCGAGTGGCAGCGTCAGCATCGGGAAGTCTACGACCGTGGGAACGGCGCGACGATTCTGCTCTACAACCGTGATAAAAAGACGGTGATCCTGACCCGCCAGTTCCGCTTCCCCGTCTTTATCAACGGCCATGAGGACGATTTAATCGAAGCCGCTGCGGGGTTGCTGGACAATATGGATCCCGAAAGCCGCATAAAAGCAGAGGCGGAAGAAGAGACGGGATTCCACGTTTCACGCGTGCAGAAAATCTTTGAAGCCTATATGAGCCCGGGTTCCGTTACGGAAAAGCTCTATTTTTATCTTGCCGAGTACCAGCCGAAAGACAGAACTGGCGCAGGCGGCGGGATCAAGGCGGAAGGAGAAGATATCGACGTGCTGGAAATGACGCTTGAAGAGGCATTACGCGGCATTGAAACGGGCAAGATTGTCGACGGGAAGACTATCATGCTGCTTTATCATGTTGCGCTGAAAGGCATTCTCTAGCCTGCCGCACTTCGGACACCTGCCGCCGTGCAGGTGTCTGCCTGTGCTATCCTTGCAGAAGCCTGCAAAACGGAGAACCGAAAATGGCCGACTGGAACCCTTCTCTTTACCTGCAATACGGCGCGGAAAGAACGCGTCCTGCCGCTGAACTGCTCGCCAGAATTCCGCTGGATGAGGTCTCCACCATCGCTGATTTAGGCTGCGGGCCAGGAAACAGTACCGCGTTGTTGAAGCATCGCTGGCCATCGGCACACATCACCGGGGTCGATAACTCCCCTGCAATGCTCGAAGAAGCACGCGCCGCGTTACCCGACTGCCGTTTTGTTGAGGCTGATATCCGCCAGTACAAGCCTGGCCAGCCGCTGAACCTGATTTACGCTAACGCATCGCTACAGTGGATCCCAGACCATTACGATCTCCTGCCGCACCTAGTTTCCCTGCTCACGCTTAACGGCGTATTAGCGATCCAGATGCCTGACAACTGGCTTGAGCCCACTCACGTAGCGATGCGCGAAGTGGCGCTGGAGCAAGACTACCCTGACCGCGGCCGCGAGCCTCTGCCGGGAGTGCATGCCTATTACGACATCTTGTCGGAGGCCGGCTGTGACGTGGATATCTGGCGGACAACCTATTTCCATAAAATGAGCTCCCACCAGGCCATTATTGACTGGGTAAGCGCCACCGGTTTGCGCCCGTGGCTCCAGGAACTGAATGAGAGCGAGCAGAAACGTTTCCTGAAACGCTACCATGAACTGCTGGAAGAGCAGTATCCACTCCAGGAAAACGGGCAGATACTGCTGGCTTTCCCGCGGCTGTTTATTGTGGCTCAGCGTCAGCCCTGAAGTGGGCTATGAACGGGCCTCTTTGAGCAGCTGCTGAATAACCTTTTCCTGCTGCTCATAATCGCCTTCGCCAAAGGCGGTATAGCGCAGCTGGCCTTTTGCATCGAAATAATAATGCGCTGGCCAGTACTGGTTCCCGAAAGCGTTCCAGATTTTGTAGTTGTTATCCGTCACCACCCGGTACGGCAGCTGCCACTTATTTACCGCGTTTTTCACCGAGGCGAGCGGTTTTTCCCAGGGGTATTCCGGCGTGTGAACCCCTATCACGACCAGCCCCTGCGACTGATACTTCGTGGCCCAGTCTCGCACGTGCGGGAGCGTATGCTGGCAGTTGATGCAATCCCACGTCCAGAAATCAATCAGCACAACCTTACCTCGCAATGATTCAGACGTGACAGGGTCACCGTTAATCCACCCTGTTCCGCCGCTTAACGAAGGCAGCTGGCTGCTGGGCTCTGCCATCACGACCGGCTGGAGCTTCACCGGCGCGGCTGTGGGTTTCGCCAGCGTCAGGAGTGTTGTCTCCAGACGGTCCGCAACACCGTTTGCTCCTTTAAGAAGCGAAGTCATTCCTGTCGCGTTAAATACGACAGCCGCCAGCATCGCCACGCCCGCCCCCTGCCGCAGCTTTTCCATCAGCGCCGATTTTGCTCTTAACGGCGCCATCAGCGTGCGGCCTCCTAAAACGAGCAGGCTCAACATCAGGGCGCATCCGCTGCCATAGGCTGCCAGCAGCGCGCCCGTCGCAATGGCCGAGTGGCCCGCGATGTTAATACTGAAAATGGCGCCCAGTATGGGCCCGGCGCAGGGGGACCAGAGCAGCCCGACCGCCAGCCCGGCCAGAAAAGCCGATGCCATACCGCGCGTTTTCCCGCTTCGGGCGTTGAGGACGTTTCCCGCGCTGACAGCCGGACCCGCAATACGCTGGGCGAACGACGGAAAAATTAAGGCCAGCGCGGCCGCGGCCAGAATGACGAGGGCGATCCAGCGCCCGACGATGGTTGCCTCTGCGATCCACTCGCTGGCGACGGTGACGACCATCGCCACCAGGGTGAACATCACGATCATCCCCGCGAGCAGGGCCAGAATATGGCGTCGCTGCCCCTGAAAACCGGCGAACAGGAGCGGAATAACCGGGAGCGTACATGGACTGAGCAGGCTTATCATCCCGCCCAGAAAAGCGATTAACAGAAACATAGAAACCTCACAATACAAGTCCTGCGACGCTGCAGTGAGGTTATTTCATCGTGCGGATGTGTTCAGGATATGTGTAAAAACGCGGGTTTTGTCTGGCTCTGTATCACCCGGGCAGGGAGATACAAAGCCGTACAATTAGCTAACGGCGCGGTAGCGTAATGGAGACATCCAGCCCGCCTTCGGCCCGGTTCGTCAGGTTGAGCTTTCCTTCCAGCTGCGCGGTAAGCTGCGCGGCAATCGCCAGCCCGAGTCCTGTTCCGCCGGTATCGCGGTTGCGCGATGTTTCAACCCGATAAAACGGCTGTAATACCGCCTCAAGCTCGGCTTCGGGGATCCCCGGTCCGTCGTCCACAACGTGAATAACCACATCGCTGTCGGACGAATCATCTATGGCAATCGCGGCGTGCTCACCGAACTTGAGGGCGTTATCCAGCAGGTTGGTCATCACCCGGCGAAGCGCCTGCGGGCGCGTGACGATCGGTAAACGAGCTTCGCCTGCCTGGAACTGCACGTTTTTACCGATGTCCTGATAATCGCAGGCAATGCTGTTGACCCATGCGTTCAGCTCCAGCTTCAGCGAGGTCTCTTCCAGGGATTCTGATGACCGGGCATACGCAATACCCTCCCGCACCAGACGCGACATGTTATCAAGGTCGTTTAAGAGCTTGTCCCGCAGTTCTGGCTGCTCCGTCATTTCAACACGAAGCTTCATGCGGGTAATGGGCGTCTGGAGATCGTGAGAAATAGAGGCCAGGATCTGCGCGCGCTCCCTGAGATAAGACTGAATGCGCGTCTGCATTGCGTTAAAGGCATGGGCTGCGCGCTGCACCTCCAGCGGCCCTTTCTCCGTCATTGGCGTGCTGGCTGCAGGATCCAGCGAGTCCACCGCGCGGGTAAATTGTGAAAAAGGCCGTACCACCTGCCGCACGGCGATCCATGAGCAGGCCGCCAGGAGCAGCAGCTGCAGGATGAGCACAACGGGCAGCCAGCTGGCGACCGGCGGCATGCGCGGGATGAGGTCAATGGTCAGCGGCGAGCCATCGCGTAACGTAAGATGCGCCTGGATGTGCGAAATGGCGCCGGGAACGGCGGTGAAGCGGAGCGGATACTCTGGCGCGAGCGTCGCTTTTAAGGTACGGATGGCATCCTGTGAACGCTTATCCGTCGGCGCTGCGCCGGGCTCCCCTGTGCCCAGAATATAGCGATAGTTACCCCGCTCAAGCCTCGGAAGCCAGGCCGCGCGCTCGCTGGCCGGTAGCCGGTCTAAAATGGCGACGCTGGTTGCGACGTCGTTTTCCAGATTACCGAGCATCACCGTGCGGGCGCTGTGCATTCGTTCAATCATGACCAGCGTCAGGCTCAGGGCGTTAGCCAGCAGCAGACCGGGCAGCACGACGATCAGCAAACGGGCCAGCAGCGAGCGTGGCCATAGCCTCATTCGTTAACCTCTTTGATGGTCACCGGCATCGTAAAGACGTAGCCTTCGCTGCGCACGGTTTTGATATAGGCGGGCGTACGGGCATCTTCGTTCAGGCGCTGGCGGACCCGGCTAACCAGCAGGTCAATAGAACGTTCAAACAGCTCGGCGTCGCGCCCCTGCGTCAGGTTGAGCAGCTGATCGCGAGTCAGCACCCGCTGAGGATGGTCAAGGAAAACGCGCAGAAGGCGATACTCCGCCCCGCTGAGCGCCACAATCACCCCTTCCGGATCGATTAAGTGGCGGGCGACGGTATCGAGCTGCCATTCACCGAACATCACCAGCCGCCCTGCTTCTGTTACCTGTAGATTGGGCGGCATCGTGCGGAAACGCCGTAAAATCGCTTTGATACGAGCCAGCAGTTCGCGGGCGACAAACGGCTTCACCACGTAGTCATCCGCGCCCATCTCCAGACCGAGGATCCTGTCCGTCTCCTCGTTGCGGGCCGTCAGCATCAGAATGGGCAGATCTTTGTGTTTGCCGCTGCGCAGTTGCCGGCATAGCGTAAGCCCGTCGTCGCCGGGCATCATGACATCCAGCACCACCAGGTCGATATGCTGTTTATCCAGCACGACGCGCATCTCTTTGCCGTTGGCCGCGCCCGTGGCGCGATAACCCGACTTAACGAGATAATCGACAATCAGTTCACGAATATCCCTGTCGTCATCGACGACAAGGATATGATCAATATGCTCCACCGAAATCTCCAGACCGAAGGGTAACGTACTGAAAATAGCACATTTCAGAGCTTGTCAGCGTCAACAACGGCCTTGACGAAATCCTGCGGATCTTCCTGAGGCGGATTGTGCCCCACGGTTGCCCCGAAGGTGCGATGCTCATATTTTCCGGTAAATTTACCCGCATAGGCCTGCGGAGCCGGGTGCGGCGCACCGTTGTTTCCGCCTTCGATGGTGATCGTTGGAACGGTGATATTCGGCAGCGCGGCCAGTTTTTGCTCGTAGCTGTCGTATTTGCGCTCACCTTTTTCCAGCCCTAAACGCCAGCGATAGTTGCTGAGCGTCACGGCAACGTGATCCGGGTTATCGAGCGATTTGGCGCTGGCGTTAAAAACAGCATCGCTAAATTTCCAGTCAGGCGAGGCCTGAGACCAGATCAAACGGGCGAAGTCATGCGTGTTTTTGGCATAGCCCTCAGCACCGCGCGCGGTGGCGAAATAGAACTGATACCACCACTGCTGCTCCGCTTTTGGCGGCAGCGGCTGTTTGCCAATCTGCTGGCTACTGATCAGATACCCGCTCACCGACACCAGTGATTTAACGCGCTCTGGCCACAGCGCCGCAACGATATCCGCCGTACGGGCACCCCAGTCATATCCTGCAAATACCGCCTGCTTAATATTCAGGGCATCCATCAGGTTTACAATATCTTTCGCCATAGCTGAAGGCTGGCCGTTGCGCGGCGTTTTGGCTGACAGGAAGCGCGTGGTGCCGTAGCCGCGCAGAGAAGGCACAATCACCCGATAGCCTTTTGCCGCCAGCGCGGGGGCGACCTCGGCATAGCTGTGAATATCGTACGGCCAGCCGTGCAGTAAAATAACCGGCTGGCCATTTTTCGGGCCGATGTCGACATAGCCGACATTCAGATCGCCGGCGTTAATTTGCTGCGGATGATCAAAGGCTGCCGCGGCGTTTGTGCCGGTGACTTCGGCCTGACAGGCCATCACGGTGCCAAGAGAAACGGTCAGTGCGAGAGTTGAGTACGCGAGTTTGCTAAACATGTTGGTATCTCCGATTGAGTACAATTCACGGGGATATAACAACACTGCAATGTATAGCGGATATGTGCGAAAGCGGGTTTATTGCAAGCCTGTGTATGTATCCGGGACGCTGATACAGTGTGATACAAACACAGGCGTTGACGCCTTACAGGGAGAGGCGGTAGCGGACGTAATCGTCAGCTTCACCATATTTGTCATAGAGTTTACGCGCCGGGTTGTTCTCCCGTGTGACCCAATACAGTTTTGACCACCCTTCGCGCTTGCCTTCCTCAATCAGAGCATCAATGAGCGCCTTACCTGCGCCCGCTCCGCGTTCGTCGGCATCAACAAACAGATCTTCCAGGTAGCAGACGGGGGCCGTTGACCAGGTGCCTTCATGGAGAATGCACATCGCGAAACCGATGACCTTTTGGTTCTTCTCGACCACCCGGCAGAACATTGGTGAATGTGCTGAAAGCGCCCTTTCCCATGTGGATGCGGTGACGGATTCCTCAAGGTAGCAATCATAAAAATGGGTATAGCCATCCCACAGCGGTCGCCACCGGGAATAATCGTCTTCGCATAGAGGTCTTACTGTGACAGTCATGTGTTCCTCACATTACAAATCGATTGCCATTTCGAAACAGCGTAGATCAACACCTGCCATACGCGAGTGATGATAGGTTTCGCTCTGCGTCACAAACCCCATCTTCTGATAAAACGACTGGGCGTTAGGCGTTGCATCCAGCCTCAGGCGGGTTATCCCTCTACTGCGGGCCTCATTTTTGAGCGCCTCGATTATCCGGGTCGCCATGCCTTTACCGAATGCTGCGGGCAAGGTGAATATCGCCTCCAGACAGTGGGTATCCAGATCCAGATAGCCGGTTGCCGCAATATCACCCTTTTCATCTTCCACCACATAAAAAGGGTATTCAACGATCGTCTGCCGAAAGCGGTCGGGCATGAGATCTGGCGTCCAGCGCGCAATGACGTCGGCGTCGTAGCTGGTTTTACAGCCGTGACGAATCGCCTGATTGCGAATATTCCAGAGTATTTCGGCTTCCTGGGGGTTGGCCCGTCTTAATACCATGATGACCTCTGCAATTCTTAGTAGTATGGGAAAAGAGCTCACTGGGATAGAGTGCCGTAAAGATGAAAATACCAGAACGCAAACAAAAGCATAACGCTTAAATATGGAGATCCGCGGATGACGATACCGACGCTCACGACAGAACGCCTGCTGCTAAAACCGCTGGTTGCCGAAGATGCGGCCCAGATTCAAAAGCTTTATCCGCGCTGGGAGATTGTCCGCTATATGGTCTCTTCGGTGCCTTGGCCCTACCCGGATAACGGAGCGGAAAACTATGTCAACAACGTGGCGCTGCCGGATATGGCGAAAGGGATTGCCTGGTTCTGGAGCATTCGTCGTCGCGAGGTGCCGGACGCGCTGATGGGTATTATCTGCCTGTACGATGTGGAAGATAACAACCGAGGATTCTGGTTGGCCCCGGAGTTTCAGGGCCAGGGATACATGCGCGAGGCCAGCATTGCCGCGACGGATTACTGGTTCAATACGCTAAACAAACCCGTATTACGCGCCCCGAAAGCCGCCGCCAACAGCCGATCCCGGCGTATTTCAGACAGTAGCGGCATGCGGCTTATCAGAACGGAACAAAAAGCCTACGTCAGCGGTATGCTGGATTCTGAGCTGTGGGAGATCACCCGCGACGAGTGGAACGCCCGTCAGGTCAGCTGATAATGCTTATCCGGCATCAGCCTTTCCGGAATGTTCTCTTCATCGTTCATCTGCAGCAGATCGCGTTCCATCATGTTGCAGATGGCGTCCAGCGGCAGATCGTTATTCTCAGTGCCGAACGGGTCTTCCAGCTCTTCCGCCAGGGTGTCCAGCGAGATAAAGGTGTAGGAGATCAGTGCCGAGACAAACGGCGTCATGTAGTGCAGATCCACAACCAGCGCGAACGGCAGCATGATGCAGAACAGATACACCGTGCATCATAGTGAGTTTCAGGAAAGAAAAGAGCGAAGCTATTAAACGTGATCCCCCTCACAGTTGCAAGCATGTTAACGAAACATTGAATTTTCTCGCCTGCGTAGCAATAACCGCACGGTGCTGCAGGTGCTTTTAAAAAAAAGGGCAAATAGTATGTTGTAACTAAATAAGGGTGTCGTTAAACCCGGCCGTAGCCGGGTCACGTGATTAGCAAAGGGATTTAACCGCTGCGCGCATTCCTTTCAGCAGAATCGCATCCAGGTCCAGGGTAACCTGGTCAACAAGACCGGCGACCTGCGTCAGATCCTGTTCCCAGTGCTCGCTCACGCTCAGCACTGACTGCACCAGGTCACGGGTAGTGAGCTGCTGGTCGCGGTGCTGCGCCCAGAGCTGCTGATAACGTTCCAGCCAGAATGCGTCATCCTGCACCGGATAGTTCTCCCCGTTACGCTCCGCGCGATAAAACGCGATCAATGCAGCCAGAGCGAACGTCAGACGTGCAGGCAATTGTCCGCCTGCCTTCTGCCCTGCCAGCAGCTGCGGGAGGATGCGTGTGCGGTATTTGGTCATGCCGTTGAGCGCAATGGAAAGCAGCTGGTGTCGGATGTAGGGGTTACGGAAACGCCCTGTTACCGCACTGGCAAATGATTCCAGCTCGTCACGCGGCAGATCGAGAACAGGAATTATCTCCTGATAAATCGCTTTTTCGACGAATGCGCAGATCTCTGCATCATTCATCGACTCGCCCACCGTATCCAGCCCGGCCTGGAATGCCACCGGCACCAGCGCCGTGTGCGCGCCGTTCAGGATGGCGACTTTGCGCTCTTTGTAGGGCCTGATGTCGTCGACAATCAGCACATTTAACGGGTACTTATCCAGACGGAGTTCCTGAGCAAGGGATGCCGGCCCCTGGATAACAAACAGATAGAAATGTTCAGCCGTGTCCAGGAACCCATCGTGATAGCCCAGCTCAGCTTCCAGCGTTGCCGCTTCATCGCGCGGGTAACCGGTCACGATACGGTCAACCAGCGTCGAGCAGAAGCTGTTGGCGTCGTTTAGCCACCGGATAAAGGCCGCAGGCAGCGCCCACTCCTGGGCATAGCGCAGGACGAGTTCACGCAGTGCATCCCCATTGTAGTCAATCAGTTCGCACGGAATGATGATCCAGCCTTTATCCGGTGCGCCGTTGAAGTGGCTGAAGCGCTCAAACAGCAGTCGCGTCAGCTTAGCCGGGTAGCTCACCGCAGGGGCATCGTCGAATCGGTCACCCGCGTGGTAGCTAATACCCGCTTCGGTAGTGTTCGAGAAAACAAAGCGCATGTCCGGGTTGTGTGCCAGTTTCAGAAACGCGTCATAGTCGTCGTAGACGCTGATCTCACGGTTAACCGAGCGGATAAGACGGCTCTCACTTACCGCCTCACCCTTCTCATTCAGGCCGCGAATGATAGTGGTATACAGTCCATCCTGAGTGCTCAGCGACGGCGGGAAGTTGCTCTGAATAGGACGGGCGATAACCACACCGGCGTTAAGATCGGTATGTTCATTTAACAGGTCAATTTGCCAGTCGACAAAAGCACGCAGGAAGTTGCCTTCGCCAAACTGAATGATGCGTTCTGGGTATTGAGCACCGGGAAAATCACGACGGTTGAGCGTGTTCACAAGGGGGTTCCTTTTATGATTAGTCATACAGCCTGATAAGATTGGTACGATAACTTATCAAAACTTAACGACCGGGAACCCTGTTTTGATCAATCCACGGCGTAGTTGTACAAAATAATCATAAGAACTTATAGAACACGGACGTGGCCGTCATGGCGCCGTCCGGCATCAGCGCATAGCGCGGGATCTCGCCAACCTTTTGCCATCCGGCGCGCTGGTAAAAGGTCTCGGCCCCGCTGCCGGTGGAGGTATCTAGTACCAGAACCGAAATATTCCTGGCCCGGGCCTCAGCTTCAAGCGCTTCCATCAATGCCATCGCGGCCCCTTTCCGGCGCGCTTTCTCATGAACCAGCAGCTTCGCCACATCGGCTCGATGCGGCTGGTTTTCCGGCTGGTCAACAATCAGCTGCACCGTTCCGATGACGCCGTCCTGCGGGTCGACACAGGCCAGCACGAGGCGTTCGTTGCGCCCTACGCTTTCAGCAATGCCGCGCCAGAAAGAACGGCCCTTCTCCAGGCTAAAGGGAAGCATAAAGCTGACGGATGCCCCGCCGTTCACACAGTTTTCGAGGATCCCGGCCAGCGCATCAAGGTGGGTAAGAATTTCGTCTCGGGTGAGATTTTTGATTTGCAGTGAGGTATTCATTGTTTTTCCTTACGTTGAATACCGTCACTGTGCATTTAACATCTTCTTAACGCAAACGGATCGGACATAGGCTTTTGTTATGTCACCGGGTGCGCTGGCGCTGCTGCTTCATGGCATACATTTTTTCATCGGCCTCTTTTAACCACTGCTGCAGGTCGTTGCCGTTATGATCGAATTCACTTAGCCCCCATGAGAAGTGGAGCGACCAGGGGTGAAGCTTCCGGGCGTTATAGCTTTCGACCTGCTCGGCGAGATACAGCATGGCAATCCAGGCGCCCTGCTCATCCGTATCCGCGAACAGCACGGCGAACTCGTCCCCGCCAAAACGAACCAGCAGATCCGCTTCACGGAAAGAGGCACGCATCAGTTGCGCCATGGCTTTCAGCGCCTTATCCCCCTCTTCATGCCCGAAGCGATCGTTAATTTCCTTAAAGCGATCCAAATCCAGCCAGCCGAGCGTCAGCGGCTCGGCCCGGCGCCGGGCAACGGAAAGCGTGAAGCGCACGAGTTGATTAAAGCCCCGACGGTTGAATAGCCCGGTTAATTCATCCGTGGTCGCCGCGCTAATGGCAGCAAATTCATCTTCCGCCAGCGCGCCAAGGTCTCCCAGGACGGCGAGATCGGCGGCAGAAAACTCCCGAGGAGCGTAATCAATCAGGCACAGCGAGCCAACGCTAGCGCCATCACGCAGGCGCAGCGGGAAACCCGCGTAAAATCGCACGCGAGGTTCACCGGCCACCAGCGGGTTATCCGCGAAACGATCGTCCTGAAGCATATCCCCCACCACCAGCGGCGCTTCGGCGAGGATCGTATGCCCACAAAATGAGATGTTACGCGGAACGGTGCCGGGCGCCTGGCCGTCGGCCGACTTCACGATTAGCGAATGCTCATCAATGAGATTAACCATCGCCAGCGGCACCTGGAAGAAGCGTTTTGCCAGACGCGTTAACCGGTCAAACGCCGGGGAACTGTCGATCTCAAGCAGACCTGATTCTCGCAGCGAGTTGAGTCTGTCTGTTTCATTTTCAGGGGTTGCAGGTGCTTTCATAATGTCTCCTGACGTAAAGCGTTACTAAAAGCGTAGCTTAAACAGAGACATTGTCAGTGTTCTGACAGCCTGTTAAGCCGCTTACTATTCACGTCAATGCCTTATGACGATTAACGCAGCTATGTTTCACTCCCGGAAGGCGCGGCAATTTGCTCGTCCGCCACCCGGGCGCTGGTGCGGTTTCGACCCGCTTTTTTTGAACGATAGAGATGATCGTCCGCTTCGGCCATGAGCTTGTTGAAGACCTCGGTCAACTGCCACGACTCAGCCTTTCCGCTTCCGAGGCCAATACTGACCGTCAGAAAGAGCGTCTGTTGACGCCATGTAAAAGGATGGCTGGCAACGGTGGACCGGATACGTTCAGCCAGTGCAAAACCGTGCTGCGCGTCGCCTGAATTGACCACCACAGCGAACTCTTCCCCGCCCATGCGCGCCACCATGCCGTCTTCGCCAACCACCTGCTGAACCTGTCGGGCAAACGACGCCAGCACGCGGTCTCCGCACTCGTGGCCGTAGTTATCATTAATGCTTTTGAAGTAATCAATATCCAGCAGCATGACGGTCAGAAAACGTGTATGCCGGTACGTCTCTTCATGCTTTAACGCCTCATAAAGCCCGGAACGCGAGTAGACGTGCGTTAAAAAGTCATAATCCGCCCTCAGCGAAACCTGACGGATCAGGGAATTAATCGCCGCCATGCTGACGGAGACCATCACCGGGCAGATCGCCATCGTGGCGATGCCCAGCCGGGCTGAAAACATCATTGTCGTCGTAAACGGCGTGGCCACGGCAATATTAATAATCGAGTTGGCGACCAGAATAATTTCAGTGGCGCCCGTGATAAACGTCAGCAGACAGGTGGCAGGCAATGAGTAACGAACCGCACACCAGATAAGCGCAGGCAGAGGAAACGAGAGGCTCCCCGCTCCGCCAATCACCACCGACGCGACCACCGAGACGATCAGCGCCATCACCGGCAGCAGCTGCTCCAGACGTAACCTGAGTTCACGCCCGGGCATACGCAACGTGAGCATACAGGGCACAACAAGCACGCCGGTTGAGAACTGCTCGCTAAACCAGTCGGCAAACAGCGGCCAGAAGGTATGACTGTCAATCCCAACAGACCCCACCGCGCCGAGCAAGGCACAAAGCAGCGCGGCAATCAGACAGTAGTTAAACAGGCGTAATGCGTTAAGCGGATCGGGGGTTTTCTTCATCAGCCGCTTGTCGCGCTGAACCAGTACGGCGACGACAACGATAAAGATCATGTTAGACAGGTTAATCACCACTGAGGCTATCCCCCAGTTAGTCGTCACCGCGTCGTACAACAGCATCGCGACATAACATACCGCATAGTAGTGCAGGCGATTCAGGTAAACATAGCGGGCGAAGATCCCCGCCATGACGCCGTTCAGCGGCCAGAACAGCGACAGGGCCTCAACGAGCCGTAATTCCGCGCCCACAAAATAGAATAAGGTGGTGAGGATGAAGATCGTCGATGCATTTCGCAGCGGCGTGTCAACCTGGAACGGCCTGAAAGCGGTAAGAGCAGAACGCATTAAATATCATTCCATATGAAAGCTTATGGCAATTATTGCGGTCGTCAGCATGATCGGGACTAACTTGGGATGCATCTATAACACAAATACCACGGGAGCATAACTCGTCAAATTTAGGCGTTCATCTGCAGCACCAGCCAGTGGTGGATGACGCTGACGATATAATTTTGTTGCGGCGCGGTGAGCGTTACGCCCTGTGGAATATTATGCCATTTTGCCAGACAGCCCCGACAACAGGTGGCGGTGGCATGCTGGGCGATAAACACCGGGTGACCGCGCATGGGCGTCTGTTTACCGTCGTTTGCGGGGTGCGCGGGCGCAAGGCGCTTTTCGACAAAATCCGCGGCATGCTGGTCAATGGTTTCGGGGCCTTTGTCCCAGCAGTACTGTCGTTCCTTATCGCCTAAGCGAAAGCGCGAGCGAAATGTCGATCGCGCCAGGCGGGAAAAGAGAGGATCCAGATCGGACATCAGTATACGGAACGCCCCAGGCGCTGGGTCAGTTTCTCCAGAACCGCCACGCCGGCAAGCGAATTTCCCGTTTCATCCAGTTCCGGGCTCCAGACGGCTATCGCCATTTCATGCGGCACAATCGCCACGACCCCGCCGCCGACGCCCGATTTAGCCGGAAGCCCAACGCGCCAGGCAAACTCACCGGCGTTTTGATACATCCCGCTGGTGGCCATCAGCGCGTTAACCTGCCGAGCCTGAAGCGGAGAAACAACCTCCTGGTCGAGATGCGGCGCGTGCCCCTGGTGCGCAAGGAACAGGAACGTCTGAGCCAGCTCAACGCAGCTCATTTTCAGGGCGCAGTAATGGAAGTAGTTTTGCAGCACGGTCGCCACGTCGTTGTGGAAATTACCGAAGGATTTCATCAGCCACGCGATAGCCGCGTTACGGGCGGAGTGTTCAAACTCCGAGCGTGCCACCACCGCATCATAGGCAATATCGTCAACGCCCGAGAGCTGGCGAACAATCTCAAGCATTCGCTGGCGCGGTGCGCTGAGGCGGCTTTGCAGCATATCGCAGACCACCAGCGCCCCGGCATTGATAAAGGGATTTCGCGGTTTACCCTGTTCAATCTCAAGCTGAAGCAGCGAGTTAAAAGGCTGGCCGGAAGGATCTTTACCGACACGCTCCCAGATCTCGTCTTCTTCATACTGGCGCATCGCCGCAACCAGGCTCAGCACTTTCGAGATGGACTGAATGGAAAAACGTTCCGTTGCATCGCCTGCCTGGTATCGCTGTCCGTCGATGGTACAGATAGCAATCCCCAGCTTATTCCCGCTTACCGAGGCAAGGGCCGGAATATAGTCGGCAACCTTCCCCTTTCCAATTAACGGACGAACCTGCGCCAGAATCTCGTCCAACATCTCATTATGGATGACCGCAGCCACACTTTGCTCCTTGCCCTCAGGCTAAAACGGGCTGCGAGTATAACAGAGGCTTATGTATTGCGTCAGGCGCTAAGACGAAAACGCGAAACGGCCTGCAATAAAAGATCGGATTGCTTTTGCAGCCGCGCAGAGGCATCCGAGGCGTCAGAGACCAGCAGGTCCGTCTGACGGGAGACCTGATTCAGCGCCTGAAGCTGGCGCGTCATCTGGTGAATACTGTCCCCCTGACTGAGCGTGGCGGTTGAGATCTCATTAAGCAAACTGCTTAAATTGCCCACCAGACCGGTGACCTGCTGCAAATTCTCTTCCATCAGGGTAACGGCTCGAGAACCGTCTTCAATGCCCTGCAGCGAGCGGTTAATAAGCTCCTGAATGGTCTGCGTCGAGTGGCTGCTTTTTCTGGCCAAAAGCCCGACTTCCCGCGCGACGACGGCAAAGCCGCGCCCCTGGTTTCCGGCATGGGCCGCCTCGATGGCCGCATTTAGCGCCAGGATGTTGGTCTGAAACGCCACGCTGTCGATCATCGCCACGATCCCGCGCATCTCAGAAGATCGGTCGACGATCGCCTGCATGGACGCATTGACGGTAGACATCATCTGGTCGCCACCCACGGCGGCCTGTCGCGCTTCATCAGCCCGCGAGCTGGCGAGCCTGGCATAGCCGGTATTCCCTTCCACATGGCTTTCCAGCGACGCGATATGCGCCGTCACATCCTCAAGCTCTTTCGCCTGGCGCGCTGACTGCTGATACAGCTTCTGATTACCCTCCGCCAGGGAGCCAATGTTCTCCACCATGGTGGCAGTGGCATGGCTGACCTGGGTCACCAGCTGCTGTAGACCGTGCTGCATCGTCTCAATACTGTCGCTAAGCTGCCCTATCTCCCGGTTGAAGCGCATGACGTTCGGCGGCGTGCCGGAGAGATCCCCTGCCGCCAGCCGGTTAATATGCGCAATCAACCGACGCAGCGGCGTAATGACCCATCTGGACATGCCGAACCAGACGGCAACCGCGATGGCGAGCAGCAGCCCCGGCGCAAACAGGAACAACGTTTGCAGGCCGGAGAGCTGTGCCATTAGGCTCTGGCGCCCCTGCATGGCCTGCTTCTCGCTTGCCTGCTGATAGCGCGCATAGTTGTCGTTAAAATCAGACTGAAACGCCTGAGCCGGTACGGCAAAAAAAGCGTCGATGGTATTGGTCTTGAGAAGCCCGTCTGCCTGCTCTTTGATCGCGCCGTAGAAAAGCTGATAGCTGTTCACCAGGGCATCGTCTTTCGGCGGATTCAGCGCCTGCCAGGCCTTCCACGCCTGCTGAGAAACCGTCAGCGCCTTTTGCGCATCGTCCATCAGGCTATGCCAGCTTCCGTCGGAACCGGTCTCTTTATCCTGCATAAACCAGACGCCGGACCGGTTAAGCAGATCGCTTGCCGCCAGCAGGGAAACGCGGGCCAGATCCAGCTTGCTCTGCTGCTGCCAGGCCAGCAGGTTTTGCTGCTCATTACGCTGGGCGTCGTTCAGGGAGGCGTTAAGCAGGAATGATGAGGAGAGCTGCAGCGCGGAGAAAAGGCCAATAATGCAAAAGATACCCGTCAGCAGGCCAAAGTGACGAGGGGTGAGACGCTGCGCAATACGGCGAAAAATTTGCGTTAGGTTCATAATTATCTTCATTAACAATGCGTTAGACGCGTGCGAGTCTACGAAATGAAAATGACAGAACCATTGCAGATAAATGACAACGGCCCTCGTGATGAGGGCCGAAATCACAGGCGGGCGATAAATTACACGCGATCCTTCCACACCGTTTGCACGTTGCAGAACTCGTGCAGCCCAAAGTGGGAAAGCTCGCGGCCAAAGCCGCTTTTCTTCACGCCGCCGAAGGCCACGCGCGCATCGCTGGCGCTAAAGCCGTTGATAAACACGCCGCCGCACTCCAGTTCGCGGGAGAATTTATCCGCCAGCGCTGCGTCAGCGGTGAAGACGGTGGCGGACAGGCCAAAGTCGCTGTCGTTGGCAAGCGTCAGGGCATGCTCCGCGTCTTTCGCAACAGAAATGGCCGCGACCGGGCCGAACAGCTCCTGACGGAAGGCCGTCATCTCAGGCGTCACATTGCCGAGTACGGTCGGGGCGTAATAATTGCCCTCTCCGCTGATTTTCTCCCCGCCCAGCAGCAGCGTTGCCCCTTCTGCCAGTGTGGCCTGCACCTGCTGATGCAGTTCATCCCGCAGGTCAAAACGCGCCATCGGGCCAATAAAGTGCTCTTCCCGATCCGGTGCGCCAAGCTTCAGCGCAGAAACAGCCTCGACAAAACGCCGGGTAAAGGTCTCTGCGATACCCTCCTCGACGATAAAACGTTTCGCCGCCGCGCACACCTGCCCGGTATTCTGATAGCGACCCGCCACCGCCGCCTTCACGGCAAGATCCAGGTCGGCATCGTTGAGCACGATAAACGGGTCGGAGCCACCCAGTTCAAGAACGCATTTTTTCAGCGCGGCCCCCGCCTGCGCGCCGATGGCCGCACCGGCACGCACGCTGCCAGTGACGGTCACGGCCGCAATACGGCGATCGTTAATCGCCTGGCTTACGCCGTCATTGGTGGCGTTCACCCAGCCGAATACGCCTTCAGGGAAACCGGCATCCGCAAAGATCTGCGCAATAAGATCCGCAGAGCCGAGCACGTTTGGCGCATGCTTAAGCAGATAGCTGTTACCTGCCAGAAGGATCGGCACCGCGCCGCGCAGCACCTGCCAGAGCGGGAAGTTCCAGGGCATCACCGCGAGAATCGGCCCCAGCGGACGGTATTCAATGACCGCGTTGTGGTTTTCCACCAGCGTAGGCTCCGCACGCAGCATCGCCGGGCCGTGCTCGGCATACCAGTCGCACAGACCGGCGGATTTTGCCACTTCCGCCCGCGCCTGCAGGATGGGTTTCCCCATTTCACGGGAGATTATCTGCGCCATCTCTTCCGCGCGGTTTCGCAGCGCGGCGCCGAGATCCCGCAGCTTCTGCGCCCGGTGGGACACGCTTTCGCGTCGCCACTGGCGATACCCCGCGTCAGACTGAGCAATCGCGCGTTCAACCTCTTCCGGCGTCGCCCAGGGATACGCAGCGAGGGTTTCCCCCGTTGCCGGGTTAACAGAGAGGGCATGTGTAGCAGATGAATATTTCATGATGTTCTCCACGCATTTCGGTTGATTCATTGTGGCTCACTCTGCTATTTCTTAAAAATGAATAATACTAACCACCTTATTCACGAAACGAGAATGCTATGGACTTAACCCAGCTTGAAATGTTTAACGCCGTCGCGCTGACGGGCAGCATCACCCAGGCGGCGCAGAAGGTGCATCGCGTGCCGTCCAACCTGACGACCCGCATCCGCCAGCTGGAAGCCGATCTTGGCGTTGAGCTGTTTATTCGTGAGAACCAGCGCTTACGCCTATCCCCCGCCGGGCATAACTTCCTGCGCTACAGCAGGCAGATCCTCGCCCTGGTGGATGAAGCGCGCATGGTCGTCGCGGGAGATGAGCCGCAGGGGTTATTTGCCCTCGGCGCGCTGGAAAGCACCGCCGCGGTGCGCATTCCTGAAACGCTGGCGCAGTTTAACCAGCGCTATCCGCGCATCCAGTTTGCCCTTTCTACCGGGCCTTCCGGGACAATGATTGATGGCGTACTGGAGGGAACCCTAAGCGCCGCCTTTGTCGACGGGCCCCTGTCGCATCCGGAGCTGGAGGGCATGCCGGTCTACAGGGAAGAGATGATGCTGGTCACGCCTGCCGGGCATGCGGAGGTGACGCGCGCCACGCAGGTCAGCGGCAGCGACGTTTATGCCTTTCGCGCGAACTGCTCGTACCGTCGACACCTGGAAAGCTGGTTTCATGCGGACAGAGCTACACCCGGCCGCATTCATGAGATGGAGTCCTACCACGGCATGCTCGCCTGCGTTATTGCGGGCGCGGGCATCGCGCTGATGCCGCGCTCGATGCTGGAGAGTATGCCGGGACATCATCAGGTTGAAGCCTGGCCGCTGGCGGAAAACTGGCGCTGGCTCACTACCTGGCTGGTGTGGCGACGCGGGGCGATGACCCGCCAGCTGGAAGCCTTTATAGCGCTGCTAAACGAACGTCTTCAACCAGCGCCTTCTCCATAAACAGGCTGAGCGGATCGTCAGCGTACGGGGCAAATGCCGGACGCAAATCGTACCCGCACTGCTCGTACAGACGAACCGCGGCGCGCTGTTTGATGCCCGTCTCCAGCCTTACGGTATGGCAATGGCGGCTCAGGGCTTCATCTTCCAGGGCGGCCAGCAGCGTCTCGCCGAGATGCTGCCCCCGATGGGCCGGATCGATATAGACCCGCTTCATCTCCCCCGTTCCGTCACCGTTGAGAACGATGGCTCCACAGCCCACGGCGCGCAGCTGCTGGTCTCGAATGACCATCAGGATAAGCGAGGCTTCCGGCAGCGCAGCGAGGTCGAGCAGATGGTTGCTTTCGGCGGGATAGAGCTCGCTCTGATAGCGGTCAAGCGCCGCGATCAGGTTGAGAATGTCCGGATGACGTGCAGATTCAGAGGTAATGGAATACATGGCAGGCTCCTTGCTTTTTATGTGAGACTAAATTTCAACATAGCGCAGGCCTGCCGGGGTGCTACATAGTATTAACTTATGTCATGACGCCAGCGTCAGCTGGACATCTAACGCCCTCAGCTCGGCCTGTGTCGTCTCATCCAGCCTGCTGTCCGTCACGATATCCGTCAGGGTATGAAGATGCGCCACGTTAAACAGTGACCAGGCGCCATACTTGGAGCTGTCCGCCAGCAGCACGCGGCGTTTAGCATTGGCAATTAAATCGCGCTTCAGCGCGGCCTTCTCTTCCGTCGGCGAGGTTATGCCGCGGGTGATATCCCATCCGTTACAGCTGACAAAAGCCACGTCCGGCCAGACGTTTTGCAGCAGGCGACGGCCGTGTTCACCGATGCAGGACTGGCTCGAATCATCGATACGCCCGCCGATAATCGTCACTTCAATCTGTCGGAATTCCGAGAGAAACAGCGCAATGTGCAAATCGCTGGTGATCACGCGAAGCGGCAGATGCGTCAGCTGACGAGCGAGTTCAATCATCGTGGTGCCAGCATCCAGCACAATGGCGTCCCCTGCTTTAACAAAGCTCGCTGCCGCGCTGGCGATAGCGTGTTTTTCCGCCAGACTGCGCTGCATTTTTTCATGCGTCGTGGGCTGGGAAGGAATAAACCGGTTAAGGGTGACGCCGCCATGGGTACGGCTAATCACGCCTTCCTGATCGAGCTTAATCAAATCCCTGCGGATCGTTGCCGGAGAGGCGTCGGTAATTGCCACCAGCTGATCCACCGTCACCAGATTATGCCCTTTCAGGTAATCCATTATCTGCTCTAACCGGTTATATCCCTTCATATCATTCCCGTGTAATTTGCATAGCCAACTGGATAGACACCGTCATGCTCTCAGACTTCGCTTTACCGGTCCAGGCAATATCGAACGCGGTTCCGTGGTCTGCAGAGGTACGGATAAACGGCAACCCGGCGGTGATATTCACCCCGTCATAAAAGCCGAGCAATTTTAGCGGAATATGCCCCTGATCGTGATACATCGCAACGACCATGTCATACATTCCTTCGTGGCATTGCATAAATACCGTATCCGGCGGACACGGTCCGGTGACGTTTAGCCCCTGCGCTTTCATTGCCTCAACGGCCGGGCCGACAATATTAATCTCTTCGTCACCAAACAGGCCGTTCTCACCCGCATGCGGGTTTACACCGGCAACGGCAATGCGAGGATGAGTGAACCCGACGCGTTTCAGGAAGCTATCCGCAATACCAATCACGGTTTTTACCCGATCCTGATTGAGCGTATCAAGGAATTTGCGCAGCGCAATGTGGGTGGTAATGTGGATCACCTTCAGCTTATCCGTATACAGCACCATGGCGTAATCTTTGCTGTCGGTCAGATGCGCCAGCAGCTCGGTGTGACCCGGATAGAGATGACCGGCGAGATGCAAAGCCTCTTTATTCAGAGGAGCCGTCGCGATAGCCTTCACCTTGCCCGCCATCGCCAGTTCGGTGGCTCGCTTCACGCAGCGATAGGCCAGATCCCCTGCTGCAGCCTGAACGACACCCGGCTTTAACGCATCAGGATCGGCCAGCGGTTCGTCCAGCACGTTAATCACGGCAGGGGCAAATTTCGCGTCTCTCACCGCAGCGATAAGACGTATATCCGCCTGCCCGGCGATCCCTTTATCCAGCACCCGCTGCAGCGTTCTGGCGCAGCCCACGACAACAACCGGCGCCCCTGAAAGCTCGCCTTCGGTGAGGGATTTGATAATGATTTCCGGGCCAATGCCAGCCGGGTCACCCATGGTTACAGCAATGATTTTAGTCACTCAGTCTCTCCTCGATAAAATGCAAAACCTCAAGCAGCGTCTCTTCCTTTCCGAAGCCCCCTGCTTTGGTCATTACCGGCTGCTGCCAGCCGCAACCCAGAAATTTTCCGTAAGGTACGCACTGTGCGACGCACCCGGCGATCTCAAACCCCCGCGCACCAAGTGCCCTGGCAACGGCCATCGCCACATCGCCACCGGAGACGTACAGCGCGTCCGGCTCGTGCACCGCAAGCACCTGTCGGGTCAGTTCGCCTAAAAACGTACAGATTTTTTCGCCCAGGCCAGCCCGGGTGACGTGATGCTGCCGACAGAGTTGCTCGACCTGATGGCGAGCATCATTGCCCGCGCAGGTATGAACAATGCAGTGATGCCCAGCCTGTAGCACCTGCGCGATCCGGGCGAGATACCCGGCCGTAACGCCGCGCAAAACGTCATTCACATCAATGAATACCGACGAGACGCCGGAAGCACCTGTGGCCAGTGCGACCTGGCGTTGAGCGATCTCACTCATCGACCCCACCACGGCCAACAGCTGCTTGCGTCGCGCCGGGGCCAGATGACGGGCCAGCGCATCGCATAGCCCGGCAGAACCCACCAGCAGCGGCATCTGCGCGCAGGTCATTGCTGCGGCGATAATGGCATCCAGCTCCTCGTCGGTCTGCGCATCAACGAAGATCCACTCCGTTCCCTGCGCCAGTTCGGCTGCCAGCGTCTCCACGGTCACGTTTTTACCGCTCACGTCGCGAAAAAGGTCAGCAATCACGGCAGACGGAACGGGCGTTTTGGGATCGCTGGCAAATTCGGTTTCGTCCACCGGAATACCGTTTACCAGACACCTGCCGTTCCGCGTGATCCGCCCTGCCGCGGGGTATGCCGGGGCAACAATCACCTGGCGCTTGCCGCTCAATATCTTCAGGGACTGTGACTCGGCCCCCGCGTTGCCGCGCAGCGTCGAATCCATTTTTTTGATAAGCCAGCGGGCATCCGCGATATCCGCCCCGAGTGCGGCCACCTTTTCGGCCGCCTCCCATGCCGACAGCGCCCGGGAATCGGTATTGACGATCAGCGCATCGGTCGTCTGGGTAAAAGGTGTATGAAACGCCACGCTGACTTTTTTGCCGCACAGCGCCAGGCTGACGCCGGCATCGTTAGCACCGGTAAAGTCATCTGCGACGACCACAACCTCTCTGTACAGATTGTTCACTTTCATCCCCACTCCGGGTTCGCCTTTTCTGTTAATGATTATATTCAATCATGATTGATTATATGTGAGCAAGATCAAGTTAATCAGTTTGCGAATAAATTATAAATTTAGCCACACGATGACCATGAAGCGTCTTATTTGAGCGAAATCAATCATGGACACAAAGACAGGAGAAAAGCGTGGTTACGATCAACAGCACCATTATTAGCGGCGCGAATGCCATCGCCGCCATCAGGCCGTTACTCACTGATAAAACGCAGCTGCTGCTGGTGACGGACGGCAACATTGCGCGTCTGGAGGCAGCAAAGCAGATCCGCGCGCTCCTCGAAGAGGACAACCGCCGCGTCACGATTATTGACAGCGTGCCGCCTGAACCCTCCCACCACGATGTCAGCCAGCTGCTCGCGGGGTTAAGCGGGACGTTTGGGCTTATCGTGGGGATCGGCGGCGGTAGCGTACTGGATGTGGCCAAACTGCTCTCAGTGCTGTGTCATCCGCTGTCGCCGGGGCTGGATAACCTTCTGGCGGGCATAAAACCTGAGGCGCGCATCCCCTCTCTGCTGATCCCGGCCACTGCCGGAACCGGCTCGGAAGCGACGCCGAATGCCATTCTTGCGATTCCGGAGCAAAACACGAAAGTGGGCATTATCTCCCCCGTACTGCTGCCCGATTACGTCGCCCTGCTGCCAGAGCTGACCACCAGCATGCCCGCGCATATTGCCTCATCTACCGGGATTGACGCGTTGTGTCATCTGATTGAGTGTTTCACCTCAACGGTTGCCAACCCGGTCAGCGATAACGCCGCGCTGACGGGACTGGCTAAGCTGCTGAACAACATTGAAACGGCCTGCGCCGAACCGGGAAATCTGCTGGCGAAGCTGGAGATGCTGTGGGCGTCTTACTACGGCGGGGTTGCTATTGCGCATGCAGGCACCCACCTGGTTCACGCTCTTTCCTATCCGCTCGGCGGTAAATATCACCTGCCGCACGGCGTCGCTAACGCCATTCTTCTGGCACCCTGCATGCGAGCGGTTCGCCCCCACTGCGTGACGAAATTTGCGCAGGTATGGGATTTGGTGCCCGGTGCGGATACGGCGCTGTCAGACGAAGAGAAATCCCACGCGCTGGTGGAGTACTTTGCCGCGCTGGTTCGCAGGCTCAACCTGCCGGACAACCTGGAGGCGCTGGGCGTACCGCGCGACGACATCCCCTCCCTGAGCGATGCGGCCCTTAACGTTAAGCGACTAATGAACAACGCCCCTTGTCAGGTCAACCACGACGAGGTGCAGGCGATTTACCGGACACTGTTTCCCAACATGAATAGCCAGGGAGTGAATCATGTATAACAACATCAGGGGCGTACTGACGGCCATCGTGACCCCCTTTGACACGGAAGGCGCGCTGAACCTACCGGGCCTTAAACAACAGATCGATCGTCAACTTAATGCTGGTAACGGCATCTTCTGCGGCGGCACAAACGGTGAGTTCTTCGTGCTGAACGAAGAAGAAAAAATCGCCGTTACCCGCACCTGTGTGGAAACGGTTGCCGGGCGCGCCCCGGTAGTGGCGCACATTGGGGAAATCTCGACCCGTGAAACCATCCGCCTCGGAAAACAGATCGCCTCGCTGGGCGTCGACGCCGTTTCCGTCATTACCCCTTACTTCGTTCCGCTGAAGCAGGCTGAACTCGTCGCACATTACACCGCTATCGCCGACGCGCTAGCCGTCCCGGTATTTCTGTACAACATTCCGGCGCGTACCGGCAACACCATTGAGCCCGCTACCGCACGCGCGCTGGCCGAGCATCCGAACATTATAGGTATTAAAGACAGTGCCGGAAGTTACGAGAGCCTGAGCGGATTCCTCAATGCGGTGAGCGACATTGGCGGATTCGACGTGCTGAACGGCCCGGATTCGCTTATCCATCAGGGCTTCGTCGACGGATGTTCAGCCTGCATTTCCGGGCTGGCGAACGTGGCGCCGGAGGCCATCAACGCCATCTGGTCACGCTTTAACGCGGGTGATATTGACGGTTCTCGTCTGGCGCAGGAGCGCGTCACCCAGCTTCGCACCGAGCTTTACAACGTGGCGTTTTCGCCTGCCGCAGTCAAAAAAGCGCTGCAGATCATGGGGGAAGACGTCGGAGAAAGCCGCTATGCCGTGGCGTTTAGCGAGCAGCAGTGCCAACAGATACGCCGAATAGTGACGACGTCACTTAACTAAACGGCGTTTGTTTCGTCAATAAGAATACCGGGTGCCCGAGGTGCCCAGGATTCACTCGCCCTGAAGAGAGGCAAAGATGAATAATTTTACCGCTGAAGATACCCTGATCATTGTGGGCATAGTCATTGTCTACATCCTGTTCACGACCTGGCTAACCTTCCGGATCCGCAGTAAAAACTCCGGGGACTTTATGGAAGGCTCCCGCGCGATGCCGGCGTTTATTGTCGGGATCCTGCTGATGTCCGAGTATATCGGCGCCAAATCCACTATCGGCACCGCGCAGGCGGCGTTTGAAGACGGGTTTGCTGCGTCCTGGTCCGTCATCGGGGCCGCAATTGGCTTCCCGCTCTTTGGCCTGCTGCTGGTAAAACGCATCTACAGCACCGGGAAAATCACCATCTCTGGTGCGATTGCTGAAAAATACGGTAACAGCACCAAAAACATTATCTCCATCATCATGATCTATGCCCTGCTGCTGGTTAACGTGGGGAATTACGTTAGCGGCGCGGCGGCCATTTCCACGGTACTGAAAGTAAATCTCCCCGTTGCCGCCTTCATTACGGCCATCGTCAGTACCTTCTATTTCGCCTTTGGCGGCATGAAGGGTGTGGCCTGGGTGACGGTTTTGCACAGCGCTCTGAAATACTTCGGCATTCTGGTCATCATGGGCTTTGCGCTGTCTAAGACGGGCGGCTTCGCGCCAATGGTTGAAAACATGCCGGACTTCTACTGGACCTGGGATGGCAATATCGGCGCGTCGACCATTTTCGCCTGGCTCATCGGCACCATTGGTTCCATCTTCTGTACCCAGTTTGTGATTCAGGCCATCTCCTCCACCAAAGACGTGAAATCGGCCAAACGCTCTACCTGGGTTGCATTCTTCATCTGCCTGCCGATTGCGCTGGCCATCGCGGTAATCGGCGTGGCGGCAAAATACCTGCACCCGGAGATTAACAGCCTGTATGCGATGCCGATTTTCCTGCAGGATATGAACCCGTGGCTGGCCGGTCTGGTCACCACCTCTCTGGTGGCGTCTATTTTCGTCAGCGTCAGTACCGTTGCGCTGGCGATCGCCTCCCTGGTGGTAAAAGACTTTTACGTGCCGATGCGCAACCCGACGCCTGAGCAGGAATTTAAGGCCACCCGCTGGATCTCCCTGCTGATTGGTTTCCTGCCGCTGATTTTTGTTCTGCTGGTGCCTGAAGTCCTGAAGCTCTCGTTCTTTACCCGCGCTATTCGCCTGTCGATTTCAGTGGTGGCCGTTATCGCCTTCTACGCCCCGTTCTTCCGCAGCACCCGTGGTGCGAATGCCGGCCTGATTGGTGCCTGCGTCGTGACCTCCGTCTGGTATCTGCTGGGCGATCCTTTCGGCATCAACAATATGTACATCGCCCTGCTGACCCCTGCCGTCATCATGGTGATTGACCGTCTCATTCCGGGAAAAGCGCAGGGTAAAGCGCCAACCCCCGTTGAAAATAATGGAGTCTGATATGTCTGTAACCGTAACCCGCGACGGGATTGTTCGCCCGCAGCAGGATGCCCGCACGGAGGCCGCCATGCTGCCTTCCTCCTGCCCACAAAACCACGCGGCGAATCTGCTGCCGCTCCCGGATGGCTCGCTGATGTGCGTCTGGTTCGGAGGAACCCAGGAAGGTATTGCGGATATCTCCGTATGGGGTTCACGCCTGGCGCCGGGCGGCCAGCAGTGGAGTGATGCGGTAAAACTGTCGGACGATGCCACGCGTTCCGAGCAAAACCCGGTTCTGTTCCTGGCCCCGGACAACGTGCTGTGGCTGCTGTGGACCGCACAGATTTCCGGTAATCAGGACACGGCTATTGTTCGCTATCGCCAGTCTCGCGATCTGGGGAAAACCTGGGGGGGCATCGCAACCCTGCTCGATAAACCGGGCACGTTTATTCGCCAGCCCATTGTCGTGCTGGACAACGGCAACTGGCTGCTGCCGGTATTTTACTGCCGCACCCGGCCGGGAGAGAAATGGGTCGGAAACGACGATATCAGCGCGGTGAAAATCTCCGCAGATGGTGGCAAAACGTGGCGCGATGTCGAGGTGCCGGAAAGCCTGGGCTGTGTACACATGAATATTACCCCGCTTCACAACGGCACCCTGGTGGCGCTGTTCCGCAGCCGCTGGGCGGACAATATTTATTACAGCCAGTCAACAGATAACGGCGAAAGCTGGTCAGTACCGGAGCCGACGGAGCTACCCAACAACAACTCCTCTATCCAGGTGACAACCCTTGCCAGCGGTGAACTCGCGCTGGTCTTTAACGCCATGAGCGCCGCCGGTGCGCGTGAACGTCGCGCATCGCTATACGATGAAATTGACGATGGTGACGGTCGTAAAGAGCCGGTGGTCACCAGCGGGCGGACTGCCTTCTGGGGCGCGCCGCGCGCGCCGATGACCATCGCCATTTCGCCGGACGGCGGGAAAAGCTGGCCGTGGCAGCGTCATCTGGATGAAGGGGATGGTTACTGCATGACCAACAACTCCATGGAAAAACTCAATCGCGAATTCTCCTATCCCAGCATCAAACAGGGACCTGAGGGCAATCTTCATATTGCTTACACCTACTTCCGCCAGGCCATCAAATACGTGCGGGTGACGCCAGAATGGGTCAAGGGGGTAATATGATTATCGGGCATCTCAACGCCCTGCCGCTGGCAGGGCTACCGTCGGCGCTATACGCCCTGCTTTCCCGCCCGGACTGTACGCTGAAGGCCCTCTGCGAACGCGGTGACGGACGCTGGCAGCCTGAGAATGCGCCGTGGTTTTGCCACATTGGCCCGGCGCAGACGCAGCCGCGCGCAGACCGGCATACGGAATACCATCATCAGTGGGCGGACATCCAGATTGTGTTGGCGGGTGAAGAGCATATTTATGCTGGAGCGCTTCCCGCAAGCAGAGCGGGAGATGAAGAACGTAAACCGGATCTCTTTATTGCTTCAACAGCCGAACATAGCGTCAGGGTCCGGCTTGCCGAGGGTGACTTTGTGGTCTTTTATCCCGGAGAACCTCACCAGGCGCTATGCGCCGTAGAGGCCCCGATGATGGTCCGCAAAGCGGTGTTTAAGGTTCCCCGCGCTATGCTGGAGGTCTGACATGCGTCACGCCGTCGTCACCGGGGCCAGCTCCGGAATTGGTGAGGCCATCGTTAAGCGATTACTGGCGGAGGGCTGGCAGGTCACCGGGCTCAGCCGCCGAGCCGTGATGCTGGATACGCCCGGCTTCACAAGCCTTCGCGTTGATATCACCGATCCTGATGCGTTGTGGAATGCGCTGCACACCATCGCCGCGCCCCAGGCAGTAATTCATGCCGCCGGGATGATGGCAGCCGCGCCGTTGGGCCAGCTGGAAAGCCGCGTTAGCGCCTCACTGTGGCAGCTCCACGTCCGGGCCTGTGAGGCGTTGTTTAACCATTATGCGCCCTCTATGGCTGCCGGCGGACGCTTTGTGGCGATAGGCAGCAGAACCTCTCGTGGTGCAGCAGGACGATCGCAGTATGTTGCCACCAAAGCGGCGATGGTAGGAATGGTCAGGAGCTGGGCGGCGGAACTGGCCCCGCGCGGGATCACGGCTAACGTGGTCTCGCCTGGGGCCACCCAAACGCCGATGCTCAGCGCCCCAGGGCGGGAAACCTCACCCCCGAAATGTCCGCCAATCGGACGTTTAATCGCGCCAGAAGAGGTGGCGGGACTGGTGAGTTTCTTGCTTAGCGAAGACGCCGCCGCCATCACCGGCCAGGAGATGGTGATATGCGGCGGCGCCTCCCTCAGCTAGCGCAGGAAGACACGCCCTTTCAGATACAGGGTCGCCTGGCCGCCAATCAGCACGCGGTCGCCCTTCAGCTCGCAGCGCAGATCCCCGCCACGGTACGATACCTGGCGGGCATTGAGTGACGTTTTGCCCAGCTTTTCGCTCCAGTACGGGATCAGCATGCTGTGGGCGGATCCGGTGACCGGATCTTCCGGCACCCCTTCGCCCGGGCAGAAGAAGCGGCTGACGAAGTCATATTCTTCTCCCGGCGCCGTCACGCAGACCATTTTATCCAGCGGAAGCATGGCCCCAATATCCGGCGTTAACGCTTCCACCTGCTGCTGGCTCTCCAGCACCACCATGTAATCCCGTCCGACGCGCACCTCTTTTGCCGCCGTGATGCCCAGCGCGCTAAACAGCACCTCGGGAGGATTATCCACAACCTCCGTCGACCATGCGGGGAAGTTCAGCGTTAGCCAGTCGCCGCTGCGTTTAACCGTCAGTTCACCCACGAAGCGGGTGGTGAAGGTTATTTCGGTATGCGGGTAATCAAGGTATTCGAAAATGACGTGTGATGCGGCAAGCGTAGCGTGACCGCACAGGTTAATTTCATCCAGCGTGGTAAACCAGCGCAGCTCAAACCCACCGTCGGTGCGCACGAAAAAGGCGGTCTCAGACTGGTTATGCTGCTGCGCCATTTTGAGCAGCGTCTCGTCCGGCAGCCACTCTTCCAGAGGACATACCGCTGCGGCGTTGCCGCCAAAGGTTTTGTCGCTGAAGGCATCCACCAGATAAAAATCAATTTCCTGCATTGTCTCTTCCTCTTTTGTTATGGCTATTTAGCGCAGAAAAACTGTGCCTTTCAGATAAAGTGTGGCCTGCCCGCTCATCAGCACGCGCGAACCTTTCAGCTCACAGCGTACATCGCCACCGCGCGCTGAAACCTGACGGGCGAACATCGTTGTTTTGCCCAGCTTTTCGCTCCAGTAGGGGATCAGCATCGTGTGGGCGGAGCCGGTGACCGGGTCCTCCGGGACGGAAACGCCCGGTGAGAAAAAGCGGCTGACAAAATCATATTCCCCCTCACCGCGCGCCGTAACGCTCACCTTATGCTCGCCCGGCGTCATCGCCGAGAAGCGTGGCGCAAGCGCTTCAACCTGCTGGCGATTTTCCAGAACGATCAGCCAGGCGCGCCCTTTACGGGCTTCAACGTAGCGGCTGATACCCAGCGCCGAAAGCATCTCCGGCGGGGGCGTCTCTTCATGGGTTGGACATGCCGGGAAGTCCAGCGTCATCCACTCCCCCTCCCGGCTGACCGTCAGGCGGCCAGAGGCGGTATCAAAGTGGATCCGTGAATCCGGGTAATCCAGTTCGGTAAAGAGCACGTGCGCGGCCGCCAGCGTAGCGTGGCCGCAGAGATTGACTTCGGTGAGCGTGGTAAACCAGCGTAGCTCAATGCCCCCTTTACTGCAGACGAAAAAAGCCGTTTCCGACTGATTATGCTGTTGCGCCATTTTCAGTAAGGTCTCATCGGGCAACCACGCTTTCAGCGGGCAAACGGCTGCCGGGTTGCCGCCGAACGAGGTATCGCTGAACGCATCTACCAGATAAAAATCAATCTCCTGCATTGTCTTACCGCCTGTTTTTATTGTGTTGTTCTTTTATATTCAATGAAAACAGCGTTCCCGGCTACCGCTTTCATAAGGTAAATATTGAGATCTGCATCACATAATGGTTGAGTTTTCGCCGTACGACGTTTTAAGATCGTCTCCTCTTCTTTTCAGCAACGAATCTTCGACATCCCTATGACAACGAACACAGTTTCCCGCAGGGTTGCGTGGCTACGCGTGGTCACGCTGGCCATTGCCGCGTTTATTTTTAACACCACAGAATTTGTTCCGGTTGGGCTGTTGTCTGACATCGCTGAAAGTTTCCAGATGGAAACGGCTCAGGTGGGCATTATGTTGACCATCTACGCCTGGGTAGTGGCGCTGATGTCCTTGCCGTTTATGCTGCTGACCAGCCAGATGGAGCGGCGCAGGCTGTTGATCGGCCTGTTTGCCTTATTCATCGTCAGCCATGTTCTGTCATTTATGGCGTGGAGTTTTACGGTGCTGGTCATTAGCCGCATCGGCATTGCCTTTGCCCATGCGGTGTTCTGGTCGATCACCGCGTCGCTGGCGATACGCCTGGCACCGGCGGGGAAACGCGCCCAGGCGCTGAGCCTGATTGCCACCGGTACCGCACTGGCGATGGTGCTGGGTCTGCCGATTGGCCGCATTGTGGGGCAATATTTCGGCTGGCGTACTACGTTCTTCGCCATTGGTATGGGGGCGCTGGTTACGCTGGTGTGCCTGATTAAGCTGCTGCCCGCGCTGCCGAGCGAGCATTCCGGCTCGCTGAAAAGCCTGCCGCTGCTGATGCGTCGCCCGGCGCTGCTGAGTATCTACCTGCTTACCGTCATTGTGGTGACGGCCCATTACACGGCGTATAGCTACATTGAACCCTTTGTGCAGGTGGTGGCGGGCTTTAGCGCCAATTTTGCCACCGTCTTACTGCTGATCCTCGGCGGAGCGGGCATTATTGGCAGCGTGCTGTTCGGTAAGCTGGGTAACCGACACGCCTCGACGCTGGTGAGCAGCGCTATCGGTCTGCTGCTGGCCTGCCTGCTGCTGCTGATGCCTGCCGCAGGCAGTGAGAGCCACCTGGCGATCCTCAGCCTGTTCTGGGGCGTGGCGATCATGATTATTGGTCTGGGCATGCAGGTGAAAGTTCTGGCCCTGGCGCCGGATGCAACGGACGTTGCCATGTCGCTGTTCTCCGGGATTTTCAATCTGGGGATTGGCGCGGGCGCGCTGGTGGGAAATCAGGTAATACTCCACGTATCGATGTCGGCGATTGGCTATCTTGGCGCCATTCCGGCACTGGGGGCGCTTGTCTGGTCGGTGCTCATCTTCCGTAAATGGCCGGTGGCGCTGGAGGAACAGGGGCAGCACGGGTGAGGTTTGTTTGTGCCGGGTGGCGCTGCGCTTACCCGGCCTACAAGCCCATAATAACGTAGGCCGGGTAAGGCGTAGCCGCCACCCGGCAATCGCATCAGTGATAGGTCTTAATAATTTCCAGAACGCCGTTAATAATAAACTGCACGCCCATACAGACCAGTAAGAAGCCCATCAGACGGGAAATCGCCTCGATACCGCCCTTGCCTACCCAGCGCATAATGGCGCCTGAACTGCGCAGCGACGCCCACACGATAATCCCGATAATTGCAAAAATCAGCGGTGGCGCAACCGTCAGCACCCAGTCTGGGAAGGTTGCGCTGTCGCGCACCGTTGATGCGGAGCTGATGATCATCGCGATGGTACCCGGCCCCGCCGTGCTCGGCATGGCGATCGGCACAAAGGCGATATTCGCACTCGGTTCGGTTTCCAGCTCTTCCGATTTACTGGCCGCTTCCGGCGACTCATGCGCTTTTTGCGCCGGGAACAGCATGCGGAAACCGATAAAGGCCACAATCAGCCCCCCGGCGATACGCAGGCCTGGGATGGAAATCCCGAAGGTGTTCATCACCACCTGTCCGGCATAGTAAGCCACCATCATGATAGCAAACACATACACCGAGGCCATCATCGACTGATGGTTGCGCTCGGCGCTGTTCATATTCCCTGCCAGCCCGAGGAACAGCGCCACCGTCGTTAACGGGTTAGCCAACGGCAGCAAGACCACTAGCCCAAGGCTGATTGCTTTTATTAAATCCAACATAGTGCGTTGTCGTCCTTATCCATATTTAACACAGCAATTATAGGGTGAAAGTGTGACATTCAGCCATGGGCGCAACGTAACGATTATTTTCCTCCGGGAATGATAACTGACAGTTATCTATATGATTTGAAAGACCTCAAAAAAAGTTCATGAAACGTTTTAGCAATTCGTGGCATCGGCTGACTCATTCAGTTGACTTATACTTGCCTGAGCAATAATATCTGCCGTGACTAACTACTTGCCAGGGCAACCATTGTGAAAAGCACCAGTGATATCTTTAACGACGTTGTTCCGCTGGGTCGTCTTATTCATATGGTAAATCAGAAGAAAGATCGCCTGCTCAATGACTATCTGTCACCGCTGGATATCACCGCAACACAGTTCAAAGTGCTGTGTTCCATTCGCTGCGAAGTGTGTATTACACCGGTTGAGCTTAAAAAGGTGCTCTCTGTCGATCTGGGCGCGTTAACCCGCATGCTCGATCGTCTCGTCTGCAAAGGATGGATAGAACGAAGCCCTAACCCGAATGACAAACGCGGCGTACTGGTGAAGCTGACCAGCGATGGCGCGGCCATGTGCGAGCAATGTCATCAATTAGTAGGACAAACACTGCATCAGGAACTAACAAAAAACTTAACGGCAGATGAAGTGGCAACCCTTGAGCTTTTGCTTAAGAAAATACTGCCGTAAACAGAAAAAGAGGTATGACGATGTCCAGACGCAATACTGACGCTATCACCATTCATAGCATTTTGGACTGGATCGAAGATAACCTGGAATCGCCGCTCTCCCTTGAAAAAGTGTCAGAGCGTTCAGGTTACTCCAAATGGCACCTGCAACGGATGTTCAAAAAAGAGACCGGTCATTCATTAGGTCAATATATTCGCAGCCGCAAGCTGACGGAAATTGCCCAGAAACTGAAAGAAAGCAATGAGCCGATCCTTTATCTGGCGGAGCGTTACGGATTTGAATCGCAACAAACCCTGACGCGGACGTTCAAGAACTATTTTGACGTGCCGCCTCATAAGTACCGAATTACCAGCGTGCCGGGCGAATCCCGATACCTGTATCCGTTAAAACACTGTAGTTAACCATCGCCTGTAACAGACGTAACCGAGGAAATCATGAAAGTTACCGCCTCCGCCGCCCTCGCCTTGCTGGTGCTGTTCTCCAGCCAGACCTTCGCGGAGCAAACCCCTCGTGCAACGCAGCAAAATAATCCTGATACGATGATTTTGCCGTCAGCACATGACCAGTCGCCTTATGATTTCAACCATATGGGTGCTGGTAGCGACAAATCCGACGAATTAGGCGTGCCTTATTATAATCAGCACGGCCTCTGATTCGTTTTTGCCCCGCAGACGCGGGGCTTTTTTTTATGCCTTTCTTACCCGCGTCGCCCGACGCACGCGCAGGCCAAAGACGTTAATGTACAGCCCGGCCATGATCAGCACGGCGCCAATCAGCTGCAGCGCGCTCAGCGTTTCACCCAGCAAGAGTGCCGCACTGGCAAGGCCCACCACAGGCACCAGCAGGGATAACGGTGCGACGCGCCAGGTTTCATAGCGCCCCAGCAGCGATCCCCAGATCCCGTAGCCCACAATGGTGGCGACAAAGGCCAGATAGACAAGAGAAAGGATCGTGGTCAGGTCGATCTCGACCAGGCTGTTGAGCATGACGGCCGGGCCATCCAGAATCAACGCCGCGACCATAAACGGTAAAACGGGGATCAGGGCGCTCCAGACCACCAGGGACATCACCTGCGGGCGGGCCTCGTGCTGCATAATCAGCTTGTTAAAGATATTCCCGCAGGCCCAGCTCAGCCCCGCCGCCAGCGTCAGCATAAAGCCGAGCAGCGCCACATGCTGGCCATTCAGGCTGGCCTCTATCAGCACCAGTACGCCAAACACCGCCAGCGTGATCCCCGCCAGCTGTTTGCCCTGCAGGCGTTCGCCAAACACAAACGCGCCGAGAATAATGGTAAAGAACGCCTGCGCCTGTAAGACCAGCGAGGCCAGACCGGCCGGCATACCGAACTTGATGGCGCAGAAGAGAAACGCGAACTGGCCGAAGCTAATGGTCAGACCGTAGCCCAGCAGCAGCCTTAACGGGATCTTCGGACGGGCGACAAAGAAGATGGCCGGGAACGCAACCAGCAGAAAACGCAAACCGGCCAGCATCAGCGGCGGCATATTGTGTAACCCCAGCTTGATGACTACAAAATTGAGCCCCCATACTACGACCACCAGCAACGCCAGCAGCCCGTCTTTACGCGTCATACCCTGCCCCTGAATTATTAATTATTTGTTAACACTTCAAGGTAACAGAAAAAAGTACGCCTCGAGAAGATCATTAATTCTGGCAGGCTGCGGAAGCACTTAGGGATAAATCGGGTGCTATACAAGCCCCTTATGTCATGGTAATCCTGTTAACACACATCTAATAAAAGCATAAGCAACTGTCGGGCAGGAATATGAAACCATCTCTCAGGCGCTCAACCGCAGCGCTGCTGGCATCGTCATTGTTATTAACCATTGGTCGAGGGGCAACGCTGCCGTTTATGACCATTTATCTCACGCGCGTCTATAGCATGAGCGTCGAGAATATTGGTTATGCCCTGACGATTGCGCTGACTATCGGCGTGGTGTTCAGCCTGGGATTTGGCATTCTTGCCGATAAGTTTGATAAAAAACGCTACATGCTGATCGCGATCGTGGCCTTTATCGCCGGATTTGTCGCGATCCCGCTGGTTGATAACGTCACGCTGGTGGTGCTGTTCTTTGCGCTGATCAACTGCGCCTATTCCGTCTTCTCGACGGTGCTGAAGGCCTGGTTCTCCGACGTGCTCACCACGAGCCAAAAAGCGCGCGTCTTCTCGCTGAACTACAGCTTCCTGAACATTGGCTGGACGATCGGACCGCCGATTGGCACCCTGCTGGTGATGTACAGCCTGCAGCTGCCGTTCTGGCTGGCGGCCTTCTGCGCCGCCCTGCCGCTTGGATTCATCCATTTCTTCGTGCAGAAAAGCGTTGCGCTGGATACCGCCGAGGAGAAGATGCCCTGGCAGCCGTCGGTATTGCTGAAAGACCGCGCGCTGTTCTGGTACACGCTGTCAGGTCTGCTCGCGTCATACGTCGGCGGATCGTTTGCGACCTGTATTTCGCAATACGTTCTGGCCGCGCATGCGGACAGTGATTTCGCTGAAAAGGTGGTCGCCGTGGTATTACCCGTCAACGCCGCCGTGGTGGTGACGCTGCAATATGCGCTGGGTCGTAAGATCTCTGCCAGCAATATACGTCCGCTGATGACCCTCGCCACCCTGTTTTTTATCGTGGGGCTGGGGGGCTTTATGCTCTCCGGAGAAAACCTGGTTTACTGGGGCATCGCTGCCGCCATCTTTACCCTGGGTGAGATTATCTATGCACCGGGCGAATACATGCTGATCGACAACATTGCCCCGCCGGGGATGAAGGCAAGCTATTTCTCCGCGCAGGCGCTGGGCTGGCTGGGCGCGGCGGCAAACCCGATGATCACCGGTATTATTCTGACCAACCTGCCGCACTGGTCGCTGTTTGTCATCATGATGGTCGCCATCGTCATTGCGTGGCTGATGATTTTGCGTGGCATGAGCGTGAAAGCATGGTGCGAAACGCCCAACGTGGCGTAGTGCCTGTAGGCCGGGTAAGGCGCAGCCGCCACCCGGCAAAAGCAAAGGCCTAGTGGTGCAACATCTCCTCCACCACCTGCTCTTTGTACATTTCATTCGGGTAATAGGTCGGCCAGTTATCCATCTCTTTCAGCAGCGCCTCGTGGGAGGTGTTGCCCATGAAAATGTGAAAGTGAGAAGAGGCCTTCGGCGCGATGGTATGGTCGCTGAACTGAACAAACTTCGGTGCCTTGCTGCTGGCGTCCTTACACTCAAACAGGTAGCGAACGCCTTTTTTGCCCGATGCGTAGGTCAGTATTTTGTAGCCGCTGTAATCGTAATGACAGCGGCTGACCGCTTTGCCCTTGTGAAATTCCATCACGTTATTTTCGATGCCGATGGCATCCACGTCCGTCGCATAACCTGTGCGGTAGTACGCTTTCACCTCGTCAACGGTTTTGCTTTTGTCTTTCTGCGCTTTCTGCTCAAAGACCGGATCCAGCGAGCCGTCCAGCAGGAACGGATAGACCGACTGCCAGGTCCCGTCCCAGTCAGACAGCGCTCGGTCCTTCACGTCCTTATCCTCAAACACGCCGCTCGCCGCTTTCTGTTCCGCTTCGGTCATCTGATGGACGTGCGAGTGAGCAAAAAGCTGACCGCTGACCAGCAGCGCCCCCAGAGTCATGGCAAATTTTCCAATATGTGCAGTCAACATAACACCCTCATTCCGTTTGATAAGAATGCGAATGTTATATTATAACACTTCAGATCGCAACCAGCCCGCGAACGCCCTCCTGCTCCATGTTTTCACCCCGTCCGCGCTGAATGATGGTGCCGCGCGACATCAGCAGGTAGCTGTCGGCCAGCTCGGCGGCAAAGTCGTAAAACTGCTCGACCAGCAGGATCGCCATATCCCCCCGGTCCGCCAGGGTGCGGATCACCTGGCCAATCTCTTTAATCACCGACGGCTGTATGCCTTCGGTTGGCTCGTCCAGAATCAGCAGCTGCGGGCGGCTCGCCAGGGCGCGACCAATCGCCAGCTGCTGCTGTTGTCCACCGGAGAGGTCCCCCCCGCGACGCTGCTTCATCTCTTTAAGCACCGGAAACAGCTGCCAGATCTCTTCCGGCACCTGCTTCGCCTCGCGGGCGGAAAATCGCGACATCCCCAGCAGAAGGTTCTCCTCCACGGTCAGGCGCGGGAAAATCTCGCGGCCCTGCGGAACGTACGCCACGCCAGACCGCACCCGCTGGTGCGGCCTGCTGTGGGTGATCGTTTTACCCTGCCAGACAATCTCCCCGGTTTTCGCCGGGATCAGCCCCATCAGACACTTCAGCAGCGTGGTTTTCCCGACGCCGTTGCGCCCCAGCAGACAGGTGACTTCTCCGGTGACGGCTTCAAAGCTCACGCCGCGCAGGATATGGCTTCCGCCGTAGTACTGATTCAGTTCATTGACCTGTAGCATCACCCCTCCTTAACGTCCCAGATAGACCTCAATCACCTGCTCGTTGGCCTGCACCTCGCGAAGCGAACCTTCCGCCAGAACCCGCCCCTGATGCAGCACCGTAACGCGATCGGCGATGGTTTCAACAAAGCCCATATCGTGCTCTACCACCATCAGGGAATGCTTACCCGCCAGCGTTTTGAACAGCTCGGCGGTGTATTCCGTTTCCGCGTCGGTCATCCCTGCGGCCGGTTCATCCAGCAGCAGCAGGTGCGGGTCCTGAACCAAAAGCATCCCGATTTCCAGAAACTGTTTTTGCCCGTGCGAAAGCAGCCCCGCGCGGCGGTCGCGCTCGCCGCTAAGGCGCAGCAAAACAAGCATTTCGTCAATGCGGTCGCGCTGTTCACCGTTGAGCGTTGCCCGCAGGCTCGCCCAGACGGATTTATCGGTTTTCATGGCGATCTCCAGGTTTTCCCACACCGTCAGCGCTTCAAAAACGGTGGGTTTCTGGAATTTACGCCCGATCCCCTGGCGGGCAATGCTCGCAGGCTCCAGCGCGGTCAGGTCGATGGACTGATCGTAAATCGCCCTGCCGCTCTTTGGCCGCGTTTTGCCGGTGATGACGTCCATCAGCGTGGTTTTACCGGCTCCATTAGGGCCAATCACGCAGCGCAGCTCGCCCACGCCGATATTCAGCGAGAGATCGGTCAGGGCCTGGAATCCATCAAAATTGACGTTAATGGCCTCAAGCTGAAGCACCGGGTCGGTCTGTTCACGGTAACGATCGCCGGGCAACTGGCGGGTAAATAACCCTTCGGCTGGCTGCATTATTTATCTCCCTTTCGAAACAGACCGTAGACGCCGCGCGGTAAAAACAGCGTGACGGCGATAAAAATCAGCCCCAGAAACAGCTGCCAGTATTCCGGCATCGCGACGGTGAAGAAGCTCTTGGCACCGTTCACCAGCGCCGCGCCAATCACCGGACCGACCAGCGTGCCGCGCCCGCCCAGCGCCACCCAGATGGCCGCTTCTATCGAGTTCGTTGGTGACATTTCACCGGGGTTGATAATGCCCACCTGCGGGACGTAAAGTGCCCCCGCCAGGCCGCACAGCACGGCAGAGAGCGTCCATACCAGCAGCTTGAAGCCGCGCGGATCGTAGCCGCAAAATGTCAGGCGATTTTCGGCGTCGCGAACGGCGGTCAGGATGCGGCCAAACTTGCTCTTCGCCAGCGCAAATCCGGTGCCCAACGCCAGGATCAGCAACAGCACGGTCGCCAGAAACAGCGCGATACGGGTGGTCGTTTCCGTCACCGAAAACCCGAGCAGCGTGGTGAAGCCGGTAAAACCGTTATTGCCGCCAAAACCGGTTTCGTTGCGAAAGAACAGCAGCATCCCGGCATAGGTCAGCGCCTGGGTCATAATCGAGAAATAGACTCCTTTTATTTTTGAGCGGAAGGCAAACCAGCCAAACACCAGCGCCAGCAGGCCCGGCACCATCACAATCAGCACCAGCGCCCAGGCAAAATGCTGGGTTCCCCACCAGAACCACGGCAGTTCGCTCCAGGAGAGGAACGACATAAACGCAGGAAGACCGTCCCCTGCGGCCTGGCGCATCAGGTACATCCCCATCGCGTAGCCGCCCAGGGCGAAAAAGATGCCGTGCCCGAGAGAGAGCATCCCGGCGTAGCCCCACACCAGATCCAGCGCCACCGCAACGATGGCATAGCAGAGGATCTTGCCAATCAGCGTCAGCATCCAGGTCGACAGCGCCAGCGGATGCGTCGCAGGCAGTAAGGCCAAAAACGGTAATATCAGCAAACACACCACCAGCAGGCTGCCTGCAAGTTGCGTTGTGCGCGGCGCTTTGCGCGCCAGCGTTAAGGTCAGCGGCTGGCTCATCAGTCAATCACCCTCCCTTTCAGCGCAAACAGCCCCTGCGGGCGTTTCTGAATAAACAGCACGATCGCCACCAGAATCACGATCTTGCCCAGCACCGCCCCCATCTGCGGTTCAAGAATTTTATTGAAAATGCCCAGACCAAAGGCCGCGGCTACGCTGCCTGCCAGCTGGCCTACGCCACCAAGAACGACCACGAGGAAAGAGTCGATGATATAACCCTGGCCCAGCTCCGGCCCGACGTTACCAAGCTGCGATAATGCCACGCCGCCTAACCCGGCAATCCCCGAGCCAAGCCCAAACGCCAGCATATCGACGCGACCTGTCGGTACCCCGCAGCAGGCGGCCATGCTGCGGTTCTGCGTCACCGCCCGCACGTTGAGCCCCAGACGGGTTTTATTCAAAATGAGCCAGGTAAAGAACAGCACCAGCAGCACGAAGCCCAGCACCACGATGCGGTTCCACGGCAGCGTAAGGTTGGCAAAAACCTGCACTCCACCGGACAGCCATGCGGGGTTGGCGACCTCCAGGTTCTGGGCGCCAAACGTCATGCGCACCAGCTGGATAATCATCAGGCTGATCCCCCACGTCGCCAGCAGCGTTTCCAGCGGACGACCGTACAAATGGCGGATCACGGTGCGCTCCAGCACCATCCCGATGCCCGCCGTCAGGCAGAACGCAACCGGCAGCGCGATAACGGGATAGATCGCCAGCCACTGGGGCGCAATCCCGGCCATCGCCTGCTGCACCATCCACGTGGCATACGCGCCCAGCATCAGCATCTCGCCGTGCGCCATATTAATGACGCCCAGCAGGCCGTAGGTGATGGCAAGCCCCAGCGCCGCCAGCAGCAGCACCGACCCCAGGGACAGCCCCATAAACGCCTGGCCCAGCAGATCGCCCCACATAAGTCGATGCTGGATCTGGCTAAGGCTCTCCTGCGCGGCGGCGCGCACCCCGGCATCCGGCTCTGTCTGTGCCTGGATAAACGGGGTAAGTCTGGACTCCACGTCCGGATCGTCAGACTGCCCTAATAATTCGACAGCCTTGCGGCGCACCTCTGCCTGCGGGCTGGCTAGCTGGAGATTCGCCACCGCCAGTAATAGCGCCTGACGTGCCACCGCGTCCGTTTCATCGTTTACCCGCTTTTCCAGAAAAGCGAGCATCCCGGGCTGGGCATCCCGCTGAAGCTGACGTGCCGCAGCCCGCCTTTCGGTGACGCTGTCACTCACCAGCTGATGCGTAGCGATGGCCGTGGCGGCCAGCACGCGCAGCCGGTTGGTCAGACGAACGGCTTTGGCTGGCCCTTCGGCCGCCTTAGCGTCACCGAGCGAGACCATTTGACCATTGCGCTGCGCAAAAGCGTGCTTTTGGCTGTCGGTATACAGATTTTCCTTTTGCAGCGCCTGCAGCAGCGGCAGCCTTACCGGGTCCGGCGCGACGGCCCATTGCGTCAACAGTTCCGCCTGCTGGCTGCGGCTGGCGGCAACAAAACGATCGGCATCCGATGCCTGCGCCATCCCTGGCAGCAGTCCGGAAAGCCATACAAGAGCGATGAACATACGCATGGCGTTCATGACGTTTCTCCCTGCGGTGATGGCTTAGTTGCTGGCGGTTTTCATCGGCTGATCGGGCTTTTTATCGTTTCCGGCGATGAACGGGCTCCACGGCTGGGCGCGCACCGGCTGCTCCGTCTGCCACACCACGTTAAACTGGCCGTTGCCTTCGATTTCGCCGATCATGACCGGCTTATGCAGATGGTGGTTGGTGGCATCCATGGTGAGCGTAAAGCCAGACGGCGCCTTAAAGGACTGGCCGGCCATCGCCGCACGCACTTTATCCACGTCGGTAGTGCCGGCTTTTTCCACCGCCTGCGCCCACATATGGATCCCCACCCAGGTGGCTTCCATCGGGTCGTTGGTCACCACGGTATCGGCGTTCGGCAGCTTATGCGCTTTGGCATAGGCTTTGTAATCCGCCACGAAGGCCTGGTTGGTCGGGTTATCCACGGATTCAAAGTAGTTCCACGCGGCCAGGTTGCCGACCAGCGGTTTGGTGTCGATCCCGCGCAGCTCTTCTTCGCCTACGGAGAACGCCACCACCGGCACGTCGGTCGCCTTCAGCCCCTGGTTAGCCAGCTCTTTGTAGAACGGAACGTTGGAATCGCCGTTGATGGTCGACACCACGGCGGTTTTGCCGCCTGCGGAGAATTTCTTGATATTGGCGACGATGGTCTGGTAGTCGCTATGGCCAAACGGGGTGTAAACCTCTTCAATGTCCTTATCTTCCACCCCTTTCGAATGCAGGAACGCGCGCAGGATCTTGTTGGTGGTGCGCGGGTAGACGTAATCGGTTCCCAGCAGGAAGAAGCGTTTCGCCGCGCCGCCGTCTTCGCTCATCAGGTATTCCACCGCCGGAATGGCCTGCTGGTTCGGAGCCGCGCCGGTATAGAAGACGTTCGGCGACATCTCTTCGCCTTCATATTGCACCGGGTAGAACAGCAGGCCGTTCAGCTCCTCGAAGACCGGCAGCACGGATTTGCGCGAAACCGACGTCCAGCAGCCGAACACTACCGCCACTTTATCCTGACTCAACAGCTGGCGCGCTTTCTCGGCAAACAGCGGCCAGTTTGAGGCCGGATCCACCACCACCGGCTCCAGTTTCTTACCCAGCACGCCGCCTTTCGCGTTGATTTCGTCGATAGTCATCAGGGCGACGTCCTTCAGCGGGGTTTCGGAGATGGCCATCGTGCCGGAAAGAGAATGCATGATCCCCACTTTGATGGTATCGGCCGCCTGCACGCCAAAACTCATTCCCATCGCCACGACGGACGCGGATAACGCAAAGGCTTTTAATAAGGTACGACGCTGCATATTTTCACTCCTGAAAAAGAACGCTGTGCGAAAACGTCCGTTACGGCATGGACGCGGAAATAAAAGTGTCAGCGAAGCAGGAGCAAAAAGGATGCCAGAATGGAGGAAGCGCTATTGCAGGCGGTGGAACGCAGGATGTAAAGAGAACGTCTCAGAATGGCACAGCGCTGCACTTTTATAATGCAGCGCTGAGGAGGAGGTTTTACCAGACTTCGCTGGCGATCTGCGTGACCAGACGGACTTTGTCCCACTGCTGGGTTTCGCTCAGGCTGTTGCCCTCTTCGGTAGAGGCAAAGCCGCACTGCGGGCTGAGGCAAATTTGCTCTTTTGCCACGTATTTCGCCGCCTCTTCCAGGCGGGCTTTGACACCCTCCGGGTTCTCCAGCTCGCCGTTTTTCGTGGTAATTAGACCCAGCACCACCTGCTGCTTGCCCGGTCGAACAAAGCGCAAAGGCGCGAAATCACCGCTGCGGTCGTTATCATATTCAAGGAAGAACGCGTCAACGTTGACCGTCCCGAACAGCACTTCCGCCACCGGCTCATAGCCGCCTTCGGAAATCCAGGTTGAACGGAAGTTGCCGCGACAGACGTGCAGCCCGATGGTCAGGTCGTCCGGCTTGCCTTCCAGCGCCTTGTTCAGGACGCGGGCATAGATGCGTGCCAGCTCATCGGCATCATCGCCGCGCTCGCGGATCTGACGGCGCTGATCGTCTGAACAGAGGTAGGCCCAGACGGTGTCATCCAGCTGCAGGTAACGGCAGCCCGCGTCGTAGAATGCGCGGATGGCGTCGCGCCAGGTGGTTGCCAAATCGTCAAAATACACATTCAGGTCCGGATACACAGTGGCATCAATATCTTTACGACCTCCGCGGAAATGCAGCACGCTCGGGCTGGGAATGGTCATTTTCGGCTGAGCATTGCCGCTGATGCTTTTCAGATAACGAAAATCTTCCAGCATCGGATGGTCACCAAAGCCCAGCTTGCCGGTCACGCGCACGCCGTGGGCTTTGGTTTGTACTCCGTTGAACTGTATGCCCTGCTGTGAATCGTAACGCTCAACGCCCTGCAGACCGTCGAAGAAGTCGAAGTGCCACCAGGCACGACGAAACTCGCCGTCGGTAACCACATGCAGCCCGCACGCGCACTGCTGCTCAACGATGTGGCGGATGGCGTCATCCTCTACCGCGCGAAGCTGTCCGGCATCAATTTCGCCGCTGGCGAACTTCAGGCGAGCCTGCTTGATGGCATCCGGGCGTAAAAAACTGCCGACTACATCGGCGCGGTAAGGGGCATGGTGTCGTTGCATGGAAATCTCCTCGGTCTGCCGGTATTAATTACCCGCAGTGATAATTCACTATTTGAATTTTTAGACTTCTGGATGTCTAAATGTCCAAAAAAGATGTCATACCTGTCCTGTTCCGGCAAACGAGAAAATTTCACGGGTGTTGAAAAAAATTCATCTTCACAGCGCGGCGGCGGTTTCGCTACTCGCAAAGGCGAACTTTTCATCTTCCCAGCCGGTGATGCCCCCGAGCATGATTTTGACGGGCAGCCCGAGGCGCGCCAGCTTCAGCGCGGCTCTGTCTGCGCCGTTGCAGTGCGGCCCCGCGCAGTAAACGACGAACAGCGTGCCTTCAGGCCATTGGGCCATGCGCTCGGCGGTAATCTGGCTCCGCGGCAGGTGCAGTGCGCCAGGCACGTGACGGCGGGCAAACTGCTCCGGGCTTCCCACCACGTGCAGCAGCACGAAGTCCTGCTCATGGTTGACGATGGCGTGATGCACATCGGCACAGTCGGTTTCGACGCTCAGGCGACGCAGAAAATGGGTAACGGCTTCCTGCGGCTCGGCAGCCGGAAATTCAGTAACATAGCTCATGATCCTTCCTCATCTTTGGCGTTTGTGTTAACACTACTCTATCCACAAATTCAGCCCGTGAATGCGTTCGCTTATGCCAGAAAACAGCAAAAAGATGACAAACTTAAGACAAATTTCCCGCCCGAAAGTGGTCGTGCTGGCGTATGACGGTCTGTGTACCTTTGAGTTTGGCGTAGCGGTGGAAATCTTCGGCCTGCCGCGCCCCGAGCTGGGCGACGAATGGTATCGTTTTGCGGTGGCGAGCGTTGATAGCGGTGAACTTCGCGCGACAGGCGGGATCCGCATTATTACCGATGGGGATATCGCCCTGCTTGAGTCTGCCGATCTGATCGTTGTTCCGGGCTGGCGGGGACTGGACTCACCGGTTCCGGATGCGCTCTGCGGGGCATTGCGTCAGGCCAGCGCGCGCGGGTGTCAGCTGCTCTCTATCTGCTCGGGCGTGTTTGTGCTGGCAGCATCGGGGCTGCTGAACGGACGTAAAGCCACGACGCACTGGCGCTACATTGACGCGCTGAAAGCCCGTTACCCTGACATCGACGTAGTTGAGGATGTGCTCTACCAGGACGAGGGCGATATACTGACCTCCGCGGGCAGCGCGGCGGGAATCGATCTCTGTCTGCACGTTGTGCGTCGTGATTATGGCCTGGAAACCGCCAACAGCGTGGCGCGTCGGCTGGTCATTCCCCCTCACAGGGATGGATCTCAGCCGCAGCAGCTGAGCCGCCCGGTGGCGCAGCTGCGGGAGAGCCAGCGGCTCGGCCAGCTGTTTGATTTCCTGCACACGCATCTCATCGAGGCGCACAGCGTCGACTCGCTGGCTCGCAGGGTCGGCATGAGCCAGCGCACTTTCCTTCGTCGCTTCGAAGCGGCGACGGGGACGACGCCCGCGCGCTGGTTGATCAATGAGCGCCTGCTGAGAGCGAAAGATTACCTGGAAAGCAGCCGGTTAAGCATCGACAGCATCGCTGAACAGACCGGGTTTGGTCAGGCATCGACATTGCGTCATCATTTTCGCCAGCAGTTCGCGCTTTCCCCGGCTCAGTATCGCAAACAATTTTCACGTCCCGGTACTGCCCGCTGAGGCGTTATTTTTATGGCTACACTGGCACACGGAGCACATGATGGTCACTACACACGTTTTTATCGCGGTCAGTCTTGATGGTTACATCGCCCGACAGAATGACGATATTGACTGGCTGCTGCAGCGCGACGATCCGGCGGAAGATCATGGCTATGAGGCGTTTATCGCGGACAAAGACTGCATCGTGATGGGACGAGGGAGTTATGAGAAGGTACTGACCCTTGACGCATGGCCTTACGATCGTCCCGTGCTGGTACTTTCCCGACAGCTGGCCGATACGCCCGTGCCGGAGGCGCTGAGGGGCAAAGTGCAGTTCTCATGCCGCACGCCAAAGGAGGTGCTTGAGGATCTCGCCGCGCAGGACGTTCATCGCGTCTATCTTGATGGCGGACAGGTGATCCAGTCGTTCCTGCGCGAAGGACTGGTAGCCGATATGGTGATCACGACCGTTCCTGTCCTGCTCGGGTCGGGAAAACCGCTGTTCGGAACGTTGTCCCAGGATATTGATTTGACCCTGATATCAAGCCGCAGCTTCCCTTCAGGCCTGGTGCAGTCGCACTATCGGCTGACGCCATAAACCCACCGCGACGGCCTGCACGCAAAAAAAAACCGCCAAAAATGGCGGTAAATGCTTGCATGGATAGATTTGTATTTTGGTCTCTACGTCCCGACACTCCATGGCCGGGCTGCGGATCCCTTACAACCTAACACCTGTTGCCTTAACGAACGCTAAACAACCTTATTAACCTGCATGGGTATTGATCTGCAAATAACGCATAAGGCCCTGCTCAGCGCTCTGTTTTGCGTCGTCATTAATGGCTTCAAGATAAAAGGAGCGTGCGACACCATAAGGTGCTTTTTCAGAGGGATACACCGCGAACTGGAATGTTTTTCCTCTTGCCTGATGAGTGCAATCTAATTCCCAACGCTGATCGTTCACTTTTTTGCTGGTGCAGGCAACGCCACCATAATCGCTGGTTAAATAGGAACCCACGCGAATTTCTGCAGACTGAATATATTCTGGTTCGTCATTACCTGCATAACGAACCCCTGCAACGGCTCCAACAGCCACCGCCAGAAGCGCAAGTGCTACTATTTTTTTCATTTATAAATGACCTGTTCCTTAGCCCAAGATATCTATTATATAAGATTAATCCTTAATGCAAATATCCAATTGTGGTCCAGAAATGGAGCTTTACAAAGATTCAGATGAATTTTAGGAAATGTCTTAACCGCTATTCCGAAACCACATTATTTGACATTTTCTTTGCGCTAATTTTAATTTTTGAATAATAACCCTAAAAAATAATCGACATGATTATCCCGCAGTGTTTTTCAGCGGTGGATCCATGATTAGAAAAGGGTTATCTCTCGTGATGCTTATCTGTGCGCTGTTTTCAGGCCAGCTTATGGCCGGGCACAAAGGACATGAATATTTATGGGTAAAGAATGTGGGGCATCAGCTTCGTCATGAAGCCGACAGCGATGAGTTGCGAAGCGCTGCGGAAGAGTCGGCGGAGGGTTTGCGCGAACACCACCTGTGGCAGAAATCGCGCAAACCGGACACGCACGTTCGGTGATTAGCTGCCCTTGCGTTTTGGCAGGGTTTTCATCAGGTCGTCCGGACTGACGGACGCCACGATACTGCCGGGCTGTGGCATTTTGAAGATGTGGTTTTTCATCTTGCCAATCACATGCATTTCGCAAGGACGGCAGTCAAACTTAAGGGTCAGAACTTCGTCACCGTTCACCAACTGCATGGGGGTGGCCTTCCAGCTCTTGATGTTCCCTTTCGCCTGTTTAGGACACAGGTTAAACGCAAAGCGGAGGCAGTGCTTGGTGATCATCACCGGCACATCGCCCTTCTCTTCATGCGCTTCGTAGGCAGCGTCGATCAGCTGCACGCCGTGGCGATGATAGAATTCACGGGCTTTATGGTTGTAGACGTTGGCGAGGAAGGATAAATGGGTGTCCGGGTATACTGGCGCAGGAACGGCTTCCGCTTTACGGCTACCGCGCGGATACTGTGCCAGGCGCGCGGCATCCAGCATCTCTGCCGTTTCACGGCGGAACGCGTTAAGCAGACTGTTCGGCACGAACAGCGCGTCCGGCAGATTCACGTCGATAGCGCGGGCGTAGTAAATCGTCTGGCCCAGCTTCGCCACGCCATCCTTCAGGCTGTTAAGCGCTTTTTCCGCGTTGTTCGCCACCTCAAACAGGCCATCGAGTGTATGCGTCACGCTGATGCCGTCTTCACAGGTCATGGTCAGAATCAGCTGCTCTTCCCAGCCGCCCAGTTCAATATCCACGGCGATACGGCGTTCGCTGGAGGTTTTCAGCAGCGCCTGCTGCCAGTTATGATCGAGGTTTCGGTTAAGCGCCGCGTTCGGCCGCGCCTTGTAGAGATCGGCTGGCATTTCATTCGGCCATACGCGGTAGCGGTTCTCACCGGTTTTCTCCACCGTATTGGCGCGGAAGCCCACGACTTCACGCTTGATCATCACGTTAAGGCCATCGCCGTTCGCCAGCGGTTCCGTCACTTCGACATCAAGGTGATCTTTCGCCACTTTCAGCACTTCACCGACCGGTAAACCGATAAACTTCGGTGAGTCAAACGCGCCGATATCTCCTTTACGGGCATTCACAAAATAGTCCGTGCTGCCGCGGTGGAACGTTTTGTCCGTCGACGGAATAAAGAAATGCTCGGTGCGCCCGGCCGACGCGCGCGCCAGGTCGCCGCGATCTTCGATGATGGCGTCCAGCATCTGGCGATAGTGCGCGGTGATGTTCTTCACGTAGCTCATGTCTTTGTAGCGCCCTTCAATCTTGAAGGAACGCACGCCCGCGTCTATCAGCGCGCCCAGGTTGGCCGTCTGATCGTTATCCTTCATGGAGAGCAGGTGTTTTTCGAACGCCACGACGCGGCCCTGATCGTCTTTCAGGGTATACGGCAGACGGCAGGCCTGAGAGCAGTCGCCGCGGTTGGCGCTGCGGCCCGTCTGCGCGTGGGAAATATTGCACTGGCCGGAATACGCCACGCACAGCGCACCGTGGATAAAGAATTCAATCGTCGCGTCTGTCGCCTGGTGAATATCGCGGATCTGATTCAGGTTCAGCTCGCGCGCCAGAACGATCTGTGAAAAGCCGACGTCGGAGAGAAACTTCGCCTTCTCAACCGTACGGATATCACACTGGGTACTGGCATGGAGCTCAATGGGCGGAATATTCAGCTCAAGCACGCCCATGTCCTGAACGATCAGGGCATCAACGCCGGTCTGGTAGAGATCGGTAATCAGACGTTGCGCAGGCTCCAGCTCATCATCATGAAGAATGGTGTTCAGGGTCACGAACACTTTCGCCCCGAAACGGTGGGCGAACGGCACCAGTTCAGCAATATCGCTCAGGCTGTTGCTGGCGTTATGGCGGGCACCGAAGCCAGGGCCACCAATGTAAACGGCGTCAGCGCCGTGAAGGATCGCTTCACGGGCAATGGCGGCGTCGCGGGCCGGGCTTAAAAGTTCAAGATGATGGGATTGCAGGCGCATACTTCGTCGTTATCCGTTATGGTCAAAATGGCGGCTATTGTAGTCAGAAGTATGCGTCAGCGAAACAGTTTTGCGTAGCGTCAGCGGGGATAATGAATCAGGGAGTGAAAATGCACCGTCCGCTCGCTGCTGTTGCGGTAGGCGTGCGGTTTATCGCCGGCAAAACGGACGCCCGAATCGGCAGAAATCGTCTGCCATTTGCCGTCAAGCTTCATCTCCAGCTCGCCGCTGACCACCACCACATGTTCAATCACCCCGGCCTCATGCGGCGTGGATTCACTCAGCGCACCGGGTGCCAGCGTAATGGAGAAATAATCAAACCCGAGCGTCTCGTCCCACGGAAAGAGCGGTTTGACCACCATCGCCTGCTGCTGCGGGTCAAACACCGCCTGCCGATCCGCCTCCGGCGTGATGAACGCGGAAAACGGGACGTTCAGTCCGGTGGCAATTTTCCACAGCGTCGACACCGTCGGGCTGGATTCATTTCGCTCGATTTGCCCGAGCATGGCTTTCGACACGCCGGTCTCGTCCGCGAGCTTCGACAAACTCCAGCCGCGCACCTGGCGCAGCGTTTTCAGCGTTGTTGCAAGATGTAGTGTGATGTCCATGTTCCCTCCTGATGGCGATAAGCATACCACTTGTACGCTATAGCGCACAGTGTTACCTTATACCGGACGTTATAACGCACAACGGAGTTTCCATGCGCCCTTCCTCTCACCTTGTTCCAGTCGCACTGGCTGGATTTGTCGCCGTGCTGGTCGGTTACGCCAGCTCGGCCGCCATCATCTGGCAGGCCGCCGCTGCGGCAGGCGCCAGCGCACAGCAGATTGCGGGCTGGATGACCGCGCTGGGGATTGGGATGGGGGTCAGCACGCTGGCGCTTTCCTGGTGGTACAAAGCGCCGGTGCTGACCGCCTGGTCGACGCCCGGCGCGGCGCTGCTCGCCACCAGCCTGCACGGCGTGACCCTGGCTGAGACGATCGGCGTGTTCATCTTTGCTAACGCGCTCATTTTACTTTGCGGCATCACCGGACTCTTCGCCCGTTTGATGAGGCTGATCCCCCATTCGCTTGCTGCCGCCATGCTGGCTGGGGTGTTGCTGCAGTTTGGCCTGCATGCTTTTGCGCATCTTGAGGGACACTTTCTGCTGTGCGGCAGCATGATTGCGGCGTGGCTGCTGGCCAAAGCGCTGGCGCCGCGCTATGCCATCGTGGTCACGCTGCTTGCAGGCGGTATCGTGGCATGGGCGGGAGGTGACGTTGTCACCGATAGGCTCGCGTTCTCCCTTGTGATGCCTGAGTTTATTGCGCCCACGTTCACCTTCACCAGCCTGGTGAGTATCGGCGTGCCCTTCTTCCTGGTCACCATGGCATCGCAAAACGCGCCGGGTTTCGCTACGATGAAGGCTTCCGGTTACCCGCTGGCCGTCTCACCGCTCATCATCGTTACGGGTGCGCTGGCGCTGCTGCTTTCCCCTTTTGGCGTCTTTTCTATCTGTATCGCGGCCATTACTGCCGCCATTTGTCAAAGCCCGGATGCACACCCGGATGCCGATAAACGCTGGCTGGCGGCCGTCGCAGCCGGAGGGTTTTATCTGCTGGCGGGGATTTTCGGCGGTTCGATTACCGGGCTGATGGCCGCCCTGCCGCTCAGCTGGATCCAGACGCTGGCCGGTCTGGCGCTTCTGGGCACCATCAGCGGGAGTTTATATCAGGCGCTGAATCACGAAGCGGAGCGCGACGCGGCCATCGTGACGTTCCTGATGACCGCAAGCGGCGTCACGATCCTCGGCATCGGTTCGGCATTCTGGGGGCTGGTGCTGGGCGGCGTATGCTATGCCCTGTTTTCACGCGCTCGCCGCGCGTAGCTGAGAAGGCGTCATACCCGTCGCGCTGCGAAAGCGGTTGCTGAAGTGGCTGGCGGAGTTAAACCCGCAGGCAAGGGCGATGTCCGTCAGCGGCGTCGAGGTGTGCTGCACCAGGGCCTTCGCTTTTTCCATTCGCCTCTGCATCACGTACTGATGCGGCGCCAGCCCCGTTGACTGGCGGAACATGCGGGCGAAATGGTATTCGCTGAGGGCGGCCTGCGCCGCCAGTTCAGCCAGCGTCAGGGGCTGTCCCAGGTTCTCTTCGATAAAGGCCAGCACGTTGCGCAGCACGAATGGCGATAGCCCTCCGGTGACGACCGGCAGCTTCCACTGAACGTTAGAGTAGTTTTGCAGCAGATGGGTCAGGAGCAGCGTAGAGGCCGTGCTCAGGGTGAGCTGGTTGGCGTGCTGCTGCCAGTCGCAGCCGAGCAAAAACTGGCGGTACAGCGCGGTGATCTTCGGATCGCTACCAAAAATGCGCTCGTCCAGCGTCAGCGAGAGCGGCCGCTTGTCCCAGATCTTTTCCCCAACGTCGCGCAGGTGCTCATCGGTGCAGTAGAGATGCACAAACGACAGGTCATCACGGATATCCCACGTTGATTCGCTCTCTTTTGGCATCAAGCAGAAACGGTCCGGTCCCCCGCCGTTCTTCCAGCCGCCCGGCGTTTTTTGGTAGCTTTCGTAGCCGTCCGCCACGTACAGGCTGAGGGTATGATGGTTGCTTTTTACCGTTATCGTATCGTGCTTGTTGTACCACGCTGCCAGCTGAATGCCCGAATTCAGCGAGACGGTTTCCCGCAGGACCGCATTCTGTTGGCAAAGCGTTTCAAAGGTATCGTAAGCGTGAGACATAACCGTTAGCGCGTGATTGACTGGAATATCAGTCTAAGAAGAGTTGTCTCCCGTTGCCAGTCCCCGGGGAAGAAAAAAGCGCAAGAATTTGCAAGTCACCCGCAAGTTGGTGAAAGCCCGTCGCGGATCTCAGCGCCATACTGCGGGCTTCCGTGGTTTGAGAAGAGAAAAAGTATGAACGCATTATTATACGGACTGGTGGTGGTCATCTGGGGAACCACCTGGATTGCGATTTTCCTGCAGCAGGGTCCCGTAGCCGCGCCCGTCTCTATTTTCTGGCGCTTCGCCGTCGCCAGCCTCACGATGATGGTGGTGTTAGTCGCCCTGCGACGCCTGCGCAAGCTGGCGCTGCGGGATCACCTCTATTGCATGCTCCAGGGATGCTGCGTTTTCTGCTTTAACTTCTGGTGCTTTTACACCGCAGCCTCGCACATCAACACCGGGCTTGAATCGGTGATCTTCTCCATGGCCGTGCTCTATAACGCCATTAACAGCTTTATTTTCTTCGGGCAGCGCCCGCCCGCGCGGTTCTGGACGGCGGCGGCACTGGGCCTGATCGGGATCGTCACCCTCTTCTGGGACGATCTGCTGGCCAGCGGCTGGAGCGCGTCGCTCCTGACCGGGATTGGTCTTTCCGCGCTCGGCACCTACGGCTTCTCGCTGGGCAATATGATCAGCATGCGTCATCAGCGCAGAGGCCTTGAAACCATGACAACCAACGCCTGGGCGATGCTCTACGGTACGCTGGTGATGGGCTGCATTGCCCTGTTCAGAGGCGACAGCTTCGCGCCTGAGTGACCATCAGCTACGTTGGCGCGCTGCTCTATCTGGCCCTGTTTGGTTCGGTCATTGCCTTTGGCGCCTACTTCACGCTGGTGGGACGCATTGGTCCGGGCAAAGCGGCCTACAGTACGCTGCTCTTCCCGCTGGTGGCATTGTCTATCTCCACGGTGTATGAAGGCTACGTCTGGCATATCAACGGTATTGTGGGCTTATTGCTGATTCTGGGGGGAAATATGGTGATGTTTACCAAACCAGAAACCTGGTTCAGGCGCTTACGAACGGCGTAAATAAAAAGGCCTGCATTACGCAGGCCGTTTTATGTTATTTAGCGGGTTTTTTCACATCAAACATGGTGGCATCCGTCGCCATATCATCAACAACCTGCTTCAGCGTCGCAAAGGTCATTGGCGTACTTTCGTTGTTCAGATCTTTACCTTCGCCTTTACGCACCACCTTCATGACCGGTTTGTTGGTGGCCGCATCGATCAGCTCACCTTCAAAGAAGAGATGCGTGTCCATGGTGCGATGCCCGGTTGCCATCTGCGTACCTGCCACCACCAGCGCGACCGGCACCACTTCATAGAACTGCAGACCCTCTTTCTGCGAACTCACCCCGGTAATTGCACCGCGGAAAATCAGGCTGTGTTTACCCGGCGTGGTCACAATTGGCTTACGCGTACCAATAGCCGTTTTCATTTTGGTATTGGTGTAATTCAACAGCTCATCAAGCGTTTTTTGCCCAATTTGAGTGGTTGGTTTTGGCGTTGGATAATAAGTAATCGGCGTCCAGAGAATACTGTCGTAATTCGCTTCGTTATAGGAAGGGTCAACCCAACGCAGCGTTGGTTTTCCCGTCGCCGAGGTCGTTTGCTGCAAGCCCGAGTAATCTTTTAAAAAGCCAGAATATTGTTCTGGCGCGGCGACTTTTGAAGAACAGCCCGCCAACGCCAACAGACCAGTAAGCACTGCAACTTTAAAAAAAGTTTGAGTACGCATGATAGTTTTCCATGTTATCTGCAAGTATGCATTTGAAGTTATAGCAAAAGACTGACGGGTTTGTTGTGACAAAAAATGATGCGGGGAGCACAAATTGCGAAAAGACTGCCCGGAGGCGTGCCGGGCAGTGAAAAATTACTGATTTATATCGAGTTGCCAGAACAGATGTTTGCCAAACGGGTCGATTTCATAGCCCGTCACCTCCTTGCGCACCGGTTCGAAAATGGTTGAATGCGCAATCATCACCGCGGGCATCTGGTCATGCATCATCTGCTGAGCCTCTTTATACAGCGCCACGCGTTTATCGCGATCGGTCGTTGATTTAGCTTCCGCAATAATTTTATCAAAGGGCTTATAGCACCATTTCGCCGAATTTGAGCCGCCGTTTGCCGAGGTACAGGTAAACAGCGGACCAAAGAAGTTATCAGGATCGCCCGTTGCGGTCGTCCATCCCATCAGCGCGGCCTGATGTTCGCCGCCCTTCACGCGCTTGAGGTATTCGCCCCATTCGTAGGTGACGATTTTGGTCTGTACGCCGATTTTCGCCCAGTCGGCCTGAATCATCTCCGCCATGCGTTTCGCGTTCGGATTGTACGGACGCTGCACCGGCATCGCCCACAGGTCGACGCTCACGCCGTTGGCAAAACCGGCCTCTTTCAGCAGCGCTTTCGCCTTTTCGGGATCGTAATCGTAATCCTTAAGCTCGCTGTCTGCGCTCCAGACGCCCGGCGGCAGCAGGTTCTTCGCCGCGGTGCCTGTGCCGTGGAACACGGCATCAATGATGGCCGGTTTATTGATGGCCATTGCCAGCGCCTGACGGACTTTTACGTTATCCAGCGGCGGCTTTTGGGTATTGAAAGCCAGAAAACCGGTGTTCAGCCCGGCTTTGCTCATCAGGTTGATGTCTTTGTTCGCCTTCATGCGCGGCAGATCCGCCGGGTTCGGGAACGGCATCACCTGACATTCGTTCTTCTCAATTTTGGCAAAACGCACGGAGGCATCGGGTGTGATGCTAAACACCAGCCGATCCAGCTTCGATTTCCCCTGCCAGTAGTCTGCAAACGCCGTAAACAGGATCCGCGAATCCTTCTGATACTGCGCCAGCTTAAACGGCCCGGTGCCGATGGGCTCCATATCCACCTTCTCCGGCGCGCCCGCCTTTAGCATCGCGTCGGCATACTCCGCGGAAAGGATCGAGGCAAAATACCATGCCAGATCGGCGACAAACGGCGCTTCCGGGTGGGCCAGGGTAAAGCGCACGGTGTGGTCATCCACTTTATCAATGCTCGTTATCAGGCTGCCAAACTCCAGACTTTCGAAGTTGGAGTAGCTGCCGTTAGAGACGTTGTGGTAGGGATGATTCACGTCTTTCTGGCGCATAAACGAGAAAATCACGTCGTCGGCGTTAAAGTCGCGGGTCGGCGTGAAGGATTTATTGCTCTGGAACTTGACGCCCTTACGCAGATGGAAGGTATAAACCTTGCCGTCGTCGCTGACCTCCCAGCGCTCCGCCAGGCTTGGCACCAGCTCCGTGGTGCCGGGTTTGAAATCGACCAGCCGGTTATAGACCGGCACGGCGCTGGCGTCTACGCTGGTTCCCGAGGTGTATAACTGAGGATTAAAGTTTTCCGGCGATCCTTCGGAGCAATACACCAGCGTTTTCGCGGCAACGGTGGAACTGACCGTGAGTGCAGCAAGTGCCAGCGCTAAAGTTGTGAGTTTGCTTTTCATCATTTATTCCTGTCTTTTTAATTCGACGGCTAATTAATTCTTTTGCCATTTCATAAATAACATTAAAGTGAGATGGCAAACACCTGAAAAATAAATAAGGAACAAATCACTATGGGCTCGCCGCTTTCCAGACAATTAACGCACCGTTTTTTCCGCTATCTCGCTATCACCAGCCAGAGCGACCCCAAAGTCAAAACCCTGCCCTCAACGCCGGGCCAGCACGACATGGCGCGGGAGCTGGCACAGGAGCTGGCACAGCTGGGGTTAGACGACATTGTGATTGATGAATTCGCCACGGTAACGGCGGTAAAAAAAGGCAACGTTCCCGGCGCGCCGCGCATTGGCTTTATTACCCATATTGATACCGTGGACGTAGGATTATCACCGAATATTCATCCACAAATATTAACCTTTACCGGTGAAGATCTCTGTCTAAATAAAGAGAAAGACATCTGGCTGCGGGTTAAAGAGCATCCTGAAATTCTGGCTTATTCGAATGAGGAGATTATTTTCAGCGACGGAACCAGCGTATTGGGCGCGGATAATAAATCGGCGGTCACGGTCGTTATGACGGTGCTGGAAAACCTGACGGCAGAGCATCGGCATGGGGATATCGTCGTGGCATTTGTGCCTGATGAAGAGATCGGCCTGAACGGTGCAAAAGCGCTGGATCTTAAGCGCTTCGACGTCGACTTTGCCTGGACCATCGACTGCTGCGAGCTGGGGGAAATTGTCTACGAGAACTTTAATGCGGCAGCCGCTGAGATCCGCTTTACCGGCGTGACGGCGCACCCGATGTCCGCCAAAGGCGTGCTGGTGAACCCCCTGCTGATGGCGACTGACTACATCAACCATTTTGACCGCCAGCAAACGCCAGAGTGCACCGAGGGACGTGAAGGCTATATCTGGTTTAACGGCATTCAGGCCAGCCAGAATGAGGCCATTCTTAAAGCCAATATCCGGGACTTTGACAAGGACAGCTTTGCCGCCCGCAAGCAGCAGATTGCCGACATTGCCGCGCTGATTGCCGCCCAACATCCCACGGCCACGGTCGACTATCGCATTGAAGATACCTACAGCAATATCAGCAATGCGATTGGCGAAGACCGACGCGCTATCGATCTGATGTTTGAGGCGATGGAATCGCTCGGCATCACGCCGAAACCGACGCCTATGCGCGGCGGGACCGACGGCGCGGCGCTCTCGGCAAAAGGGCTGCTCACGCCGAACTTCTTCACCGGCGCGCACAACTTCCACTCGAAGTTTGAATTCCTGCCGCTGTCGTCGTTCGAGGCGTCTTACAACACTGCGCTGCAGATCTGCCTGCTGGCCGCCCGTTAAGCGGGCTTGCGTGCCAGCATAGTGGCAAAGCGCAGCTTGATGCGGTTGCCGTTTTCATCGGTGCGGTGCAGTTCGCCAACGTCTTCGTTGTATTTGAGCAACTCCCAGCCTTCATAGTAGTTGCTCAGCTCACCGGTTTTAAACGCAAACGGGAAGCCGACTGTGCACGGATAATCCGCCGTATCCATGGCGGCAACGATCAGGTTGTAGCCGCCCGGCGTCGTACAGCGCTGCATGTTGGCGATAAGTCCCGGGATGGTTTTTGATTCCAGGAACATCAGCACCACGGTGGAGAGAATGAAATCGTACTCGCCGTCAAAACTCAGGTTGTTGAGATCTTTAACTGCCGTCTGGAGGTTATCGATCCCTTCTTCCTCCTTGATGCGCTCGATATTATCGATGCTCATCGGGTTCTTATCCCACGCGGTCACCTCGTAGCCGTTGGCTGCCAGAAAGAGGCTGTTACGGCCATTGCCGCAGCCCAGATCCAGCGTTTTACCCGGTTTAATCTTTTGCGCACTGAACAGCACCTCTGAATGGGTGCGGGTTAAGCCATATTTCTCTGTGAAGTAATTCTCATCGACGGTCATTATTTTTTCCTGAGCCTGCATACGTTTAAAGTGCATCCTGAATGCCATTTTAAGGCGTTTACCGTCTGGTTGCCAGTCGTTCGAAAACCGAAAAATTTGCTACGTTTAGTTATGACGCTTATCAGAGACATAAAGATGAACAAATATCGCCTTAGCGACGAGACACGCCTCTGGCAATGGAAAAACGACGACACTACCCACTCCGTCACGCTGCGGCAGATTATCGCGACAGTGGATTTTAACGACGTGACGGCCGGTACCAAAGGCGGCTGGATTGATGACGAGCGCGCCCTCGCGCAGGACGGCGACTGCTGGATCTACGACGAAAACAGCGTGGTGTTTGCCGGTGCCGTCGTGTCCGGCAACGCGCGCCTTACCCTGCCGTGCGTCGTCAGCCATGATGCCCGTATCGGCGACAGCTGCTGGCTGGATGCGGCAGAGGTCAGCCACGGGGCGCGCATCAGTGACAACGTCACCATTCAGCAATCCTGCGTGCGCGGCGAGTGCCATATTTACGGCGAGGCTCGCGTACTGCATCACAGCGTGATAATTGCTGCCAAAGGGCTAACGCCGGACCATGAGCAGATCCTGCAAATCTACGATAAGGCAACCGTCAGCCAGTCGCGCATTGTGCACCAGGCGCAAATCTACGGCGAGGCGATGGTCAACTTTGCCTTTGTTGAGCACCGCGCTGAAATATTCGACAGCGCCATCCTCGAAGGTAACGACCTGAATAACGTCTGGGTGTGCGACTGCGCAAAGGTCTATGGCAGCGCCCGCGTGATTGCCGGTTTTGACGATGATGCCATCCCGACGGTGCGCTACAGCTCGCAGATTGCGGAGAACGCCGTGGTGGAAGGAAACTGCGTCATCAAGCACCACGTCCTGATTGGCGGTCAGGCATGGCTGCGCGGCGGGCCGATCATGCTGGATGACAAAGTGGTGATCCAGGGACGCGCGCGGATAAGCGGCGATGTGCTCATCGAGCACCGGGTTGAAATCACCGATGATGCGGTCATTGAAGCGTTTGCCGGTGAGAGCATTCACCTGCGCGGCGAAAAGGTGATTAACGGCGACCAGCGCATCACCCGCACCCCGCTGCTGGGGGCGTTATAGGGTAGCGATCTTCCCGTAGATATTCACATCGTCAAAGCGACCGTTCAGGTATTCCGCTTCCCGCAGGCACCCTTCCAGCGTAAAACCGTTGCGCACGGCAACGCTGTTGCTGTGCTGATTCGCCACCCGACACTTGATCACAAAACGCCGGACCTCCCCGCGTTCGACGTAGTAGCGCATAAACGCCTGAAGTGACCGGGAGAGAATGCCCTGCCCCTGGCGATCTTCATCCAGCCAGTAGCCGATGTACCCGGTCTTGTTGGCAGGTTCAATCGTATTAAACGACAGCACGCCGACCAGTTCATCACCCGCGAAGATCAAAAACATTTTGGCGTAGCCGCGCTGGTGCAGCATCTGGTTACTCTGCACGTTGCGGCGGGTATCCTCTTCGCTGCCCACGTGCTGCGCCCAGTCAAAGGCAGTTTGCAGAAAGGTTTTGTTTTTGACGACGAGATTGTGCAGGTCGGTGGTGTAACGCTCTTCGACGGCGCGAAGCTCGATATCCTGGGTAACGGGGATAATTTCTGAAGACATAGTGCCTCGTCATTGCCGGGTGGCGGCTTCGCCTTACCCGGCCTACAGTATCGAAACGTAGGCCGGGTAAGGCGAAGCCGCCACCCGGCACAATCCCACAGGGTTAACGCATTACCCTGTCATCAACGTAATGACGCTTGTCCGGCGCCGGTGGGAAATACTGATACAGCCAGGTTTCGCTGATGGCATCGCCCTGGCAGCGCAGGAACAGACGCATATCCACCGGCTCCGTCGAATCCGAGGTTGGATACCAGTCAAACAGAATGCGATAGCCGTCAAACGGCTCAACGTAGAGGATCTCAACCTGCTTCGCTTCACCGCTGGAGAGTGTGATCACCGGCTCAATGCCTTTTGGCGCAGCGGCCTTCAGGTCGCCGCCGACGAAGTCGATGGCAAAGCGACGGGCCCACACTTTCGGGTAATTTTCGCCCGGTGCCCAGCCTTCCGGGAAGCCGCCCATACCGGTACGGGTAGCGAAGACGTTGGCCAGCGGAGAACGCACCGGCGGCATGGCGCTCCAGTACAGACGATATTTAAAGTCCAGCTCGTCGCCCGCCTTCACCGGTTTTTCCGGCTGCCAGAAGCAGACCACGTTATCCAGCGTTTCACCCGTGGTCGGGATCTCCATCAGGCCAACCGCACCTTTACCCCAGTCGTTACGCGGTTCAACCCACAGGCTCGGGCGTTTGTTATACCAGCCCATCACGTCCTGATAGTGCGAGAAATCGCGATCGAGCTGCAGCAGGCCGAACCCTTTCGGGTTTTTGTCCATATAGGCATTGAACTGCAGCTTCTGCGGGTTGTTCAGCGGACGACAAATCCACTCCCCGTTGCCGCGCCACATTGCCAGGCGGTCGGAGTCATGAATTTGCGGATGGATGGTGTCACACATGCGGCGTTCGTTATTGCCGCAGCTGAACATGCTGGTCATCGGCGCGATGCCGAGCTGCTTGATGTCCTTACGCGCATAGAGATGGTTTTCCACCTCCATGATCACCTGGCTCTTCTCGCAGTGGATCACGAATTTATAGGCACCGGTTACGCTCGGGCTGTCCAGCAGCGTATAGACGGTAAAGGTCGTGTCGCCGGGTTTGACGGTTTCAAACCAGAAGGAGGTAAAGTCCGGGAACTCTTCCGGCGTGTCGGTAAAGGTATCAACCGCCAGACCGCGGGCAGACAGGCCGTACTGATAGGTGTCGTCCACCGCGCGGAAGTAGCTCGCGCCCAGGAAAGAGACGATATCGCGACGCGCCAGTTCAGGGGCCTTAAAGGCGCGGAAGCCCGCAAAACCGAGATCGCTTTGCCCTTCCAGCTGCCTGGTATCCACACCCGTTTCGCCGTAGCTGAACAGCTCCGGACGGAAGTGGATCTCGCGCGCCATAGAGGTAGACTGGTCCAGCGAGAACATCCGCACGCGGCGACGGAACCCCATCCCCATGTGGAAGAACTGCACGTCCAGCTGACGCCCTTCAATGTTGTTCCACAGTGACTGTTTTTCATCGTAGCGGATGGCGTTGTACGCCTGCGGCGTCATCGTTGCCAGCGTGTCCGGCAGCGGACGCGGCGCGCCACCCCACGGGGTTTTCGCCAGGTCATGCGCCATGGATTGCAGTACGGAGAAGTCAAAACGACGGCTCTGGCCGTCAGCAATGTCAGAGTCGGCAGCGTACGCCGCTTTGGAAAACAGGGAAGCAAGGCCAGATGTGCCGCTCAGGGCTGCCACTGCCAGCGAGCCTTTTAGAAAACGTCTGCGATTCATGCCTGGAAAAACGTCCTTATGGTCGTGTGAATGTGTTTCGCGCTCGGCGAAATGACGGCAAGAAAGAACGCACAGCCTAAACAAAAATGGTTAAGAATCCAATTGTTGGCCGGTGATTATCTGAACAAAGTGAGAAATATTTTCTGTCGACCAGAACGGCCCGAAAGTGGTGTAAAGAAAGCCTGGAAAATGTGTAGAAAAATGCCCCGTCAGGACATCAGCTGACGGGGCGAATGAGGCGGTTATTTTACGCTGACATCGATACCCGGGAAGTACTTATCAGCGAGTTTAGCGATCGTGCCGTCGGCACGTACTTTATCAATCGCGGCATCAAGCTGCTTTTTGGTGGCCTCATCACCTTTGCGCAACCCAAAACCGATCCCACTGCCGAGGATAGTGTCGTCAGACACCGGTTTGCCGATGAAGCCAAACCCTTTCCCCTGCGGCTTGCTCAGGAAACCTGCCTGCCCGGCCGCGGACATGACCAGCGAGGCGTCGATACGGCCATTCAGCAGATCGCCCCAGGCCATATTCTGATCTTTATAAGACACCACGGTGACACCCTGCTTTTCCCAGTGCTCTTTCGCATAGGTTTCCTGAATGGATCCCTGCAGCACGCCGATGGTTTTACCCTTCAGCCCTTCTGGGGTTGCCTCAACCGCCGTACCGGCCTTGCCGACCAGCTGCGACGGGATACGGTAGATCGGCTGGGTAAAATCAATGCTCTTGCGGCGCTGCTCGGTAATGTTCATCGCCGAGTTGATGGCGTCAAATTTCTTCGCCACCAGGCCCGGGATCAGCGCATCAAACGAGGTTTCAACCCAGCTGCACTTCAGCGCTGCCGCTTTGCAGATGGCGTTCCCCAGCTCAACGTCAAACCCTTCCAGTTCGCCCGCCGCATTGCGGCTCTCAAACGGCGGGTATTCCGCTTCCAGACCGTAACGCAGCTCGGTAGCCGCGAAGGAAGAAAAAGTACACAGCAATCCCATGCCGACAACTAACGCGCGTAATTTCATCTAATACTCCTCAGCGTGGTTTAACCCGACACAGGGCCTGGGCACCTGCCCGTAACGTCGCCTCATCTTTGGCAAAAGAAAGACGAATCAATTTATTATCCGTACCGTCCGCATAAAACGCCGACAGCGGAATAGTGGCGACGCCATACTCAACGATCAGCCGTTTCACCAGCTCGCTGTCGCGCTCGTCGCTGAACTGGCTATAGTCCGCCAGCATGAAGAACGAACCGGCGCTCGGCAGCAGCGTAAAAGGCGAATCGGCCAGCAGGCTGTGCAGCAGATCGCGCTTGCGCTGGTAAAACGCCGACAGCGACAGCCAGGTTTGCGGGTCGACCATATGTTCAGCAAACGCGTGCTGCATTGGCGTATCGGCAGAAAACATTAAAAATTGATGGACTTTACAAATCTCGTCCATCAGTACCGCCGGTGCAACACAGTAACCCACGCGCCACCCGGTGACGTGATAGGTTTTTCCGAAAGAGGAAATAATCACGCTGCGCTCCGCCAGCTGCGGATGCGTGGCCATACCGTGGTGCGGCTCATCGTCAAAAACGACGTGTTCGTACACTTCGTCAGACAAAATAATGATGTCGGTATTGCGCGTCAGCGCCGCCAGCTGCTGCAGGTCATTAGCGGAGAAGACCTGGCCGCTCGGGTTATGCGGCGTATTGATGATGATCATGCGCGTGCGCGGGGTGATCGCGGCGCGAACCTCATCCCAGTTGACGGCAAAATCCGGCACGGTGAGCTTGATGGCAATCGGGGTTGCCCCCTGCAGACGGACAATCGGCGCGTAGCTGTCAAATGACGGCTCAAAGTAGATCACCTCATCACCCGGATGCACCAGCCCGCTTATTGCCGAATAGAGCCCTTCGCTGGCGCTGGCAGTCACCAGCACCTCGCTGGCAGGGTCATACTGCGTGCCGTAGAGCGTGGCGATTTTATCGGCAATACGTTCTTTGAGCGGCTGCAGGCCGGTCATTGCCGCATACTGGTTATGCCCCGCCTCCATTGCGCGGGTGACGCCCGCAATCAGCTTCGGGTCGCAGGAAAAATTCGGTGCGCCCTGAGAAAGGTTAATCGCGTTATGCTGCGCCGAGAGCTGGCCGATAACGGTAAAAATGGTGGTTCCCACATCTGGCAGTTTGGAGCGCGTTTGCACAGGCGTTCGTAAAGTCATCCTCTTTCCCTTCTCATGGACATTGCATAACTATTCAAACAACATCTGTGCTGTCGGGACAATCGAATTGTTGTCATAATAGCCATGAGAAAAATGCATAGCTGAGGTGTTTTCTATGTCACGCCGTTCGCTCCCCCTTAATGCCATCGACGCATTTTTAGTCACCGCGCGTCACCTCAATTTGACCCATGCCGCCGCGGAACTGTGTCTGACGCAGGGGGCCGTGAGCCGTAAGATTGCCTCCCTTGAGGCGTGGTTTGGCTTTCCGCTTTTTGAACGCCACGCGCGCGGGCTGCGCCTCTCGCCGCAGGGCAGCGCCCTGCTTCCGGAACTGCAGTCCGCTTTCGAGCAGCTGCTGTCCGTGGCCGACCAGGCCCGCAGTCAGCACACCGTGATCCGGCTTAAGGCCCCCACCTGCGCCATGCGCTGGCTGGTGCCGCGCCTGCTGGAGGTGGAGCGCGAGCATCCGGATCTGCAGATCGCGCTGACCACCACCACCGATCACAACGTCAATTTCAAAACCGAATCTTACGACGCGGCCATTGTGTTCGGCACGCACATGAGCGCAGGCGATCTGCTGTTCGACGAGGCGCTCACCCCGGTGATAAGCCCGGTGCGGGCAGGCGCAGCGCTGGGCTCGTTAACGTTCCTTCACCCCACAAGGGATAAGACAGACTGGTCGCTGTGGCTGACGAAACGGGAAGGTCCGGGTTTTGTCATGCACAAAAATCAACACTTCGACACGATGGATCTCGCCATTACGGCTGCCATTCAGGGGCTGGGCGTCGCCATCGCCGACGAAACGCTGGTAGCAGAAGATGTTCACGCAGGCAGGCTGATGCGGCCCTATGAGACAAGCATAAAAACCGGCGCAAGCTACCGGCTGGTGCTGCGCGAAACGCCAGGCGAAGAAAATGGTCTCGCGGCGTTTCGCGCCTGTTTGCTTAATCGAGGCTGACGTGATGCTTCATCACCCGTTTGAAGAGGCTCATGCGGGCGCGCATAAAGCGGTTTTCAAGCCTGAATGCTGCATGTTTATTCACGCCGATGCGTAACAGAACGTCCCGCCCTTTGCGACACGCGGGCCAGTGCGCTGGCCCGGGCAGGCTGTCGCGACGACCCGCGTCACGCGCAAAGCTCACCCAATAATCCGCCACCTGAGCAGCAAACTGCAGGTCCCGCTCATTGGCATAATGGCGTGAAGGCTCCACCTGGCCGAGCGTATCGAAGACATAGGGAATTTCGTTGCCGTGCCAGGCGCCGTTGATATACGTGCCATGTTCCGCCTCGGCGACATAGTCAAACCAGTAACGCCAGCATAACCCACCCACGCGCTGCTGGGCCTGCATCACCACGTAGCCCATGGTGGTAAACGCCATGTCGCGGCACACCTGCCTGCCCAGCTCTTCATCGCCTTTCACGCCCGGATAGAGCAGCTTAATCAGCCCCAGCCCGAAGCGACGCTCCCGGCGAAGCTTCTGAATTTGTCCGGCGAGATCGATGCCAAACACCGCCATCACGCTGGCTTCATCGCTGTTGGAGCCAATCATCACCGGCACCGGATGCTGACGGGCGGCAAAAAAGACGTCCAGCATGGCTTCCGGCAGAACGCAATCTCCAGCGATGGGCGCCGGGGCGACGTTCAGCGGCGCGGTGAGCGGCCAGAACGCCTCGGGCGGAATGGCGCGCAGCTGCCCGGCGGTCGCATTTTCCAGCCCGAAATGGGCGGCCAGCGCTTCCCCTTTTTGCAGCGCCTGCTCGCGCGGCGTGTCCGGCAGGGTATATCCGCTTTGGACAATCGCCTTATGGAACAATCCTGCCGCCAGCGGCGAGGCCAGCAGAGAGAGCACGCTGCGCGCGCCAGCGGATTCGCCAAACAGGGTCACATTAGCGGGATCGCCACCAAACCCGGCGATATTGTCCCGCACCCATTCGAGGGCGGCAATCTGATCCAGCAGGGCAAAATTATGCACTACGCGCCCTTCCTCGCCTTCCAGCGCGGGATGGGCGAAAAAGCCGAGATGACCGAGACGGTAGTTGATCGTCACAACAACCACGCCGCGCATAGCCAGCGCTTTGCCGTTATACGGCGGTAAGCCACCAGCACCAATCGTAAACCCGCCTCCGTGCAGCCAGACCATAACCGGAAGCGGCTCGGCACGGTCTACGGGGGACCAGACGTTAAGGTAGAGACAATCTTCGGAAAACTGGCCCGGATCGCCGCCGCCTAGCTCCTGACAATACTCGCTGCTTTGCCAGCTTGAGGGAGAGAAAGCCGTGGCCTCGCGCAGGCCATCCCAGCGTTCAGGGGGCCGGGGCGAGCGCCAGCGCCACTCCCCCACGGGCGGCGCGGCGTAGGGAATACCGCACCAGAGGTGAACGTTTTCATCGGTTAAACCAGTCAGTGCGCCCTGGCGCGTTTCAACCACAGGGGCGGAAGGATTTTGCATAACAACCTTATTTTTTCCATCACACCCCAGCAGAGTAACGATTTCAGAGCAAACCGCAACGCTGTTTGCTGCGCGTTTCAGCCTCCTGGTAGAGCGTAAACTCGTCATACACCTTGCAGCCCAGCGCGTCTTCAAACGCATCGCGGCTGGCGTTACCGTGGCTGCGGGCCTGGGTTTCGTTCCCGAGATTGGACTGGAAAATCCCCGCGGCGCTGACCGGGAGGAAATCTTCGTAGGTGATCGGCTGGGCAACCACCCATCCGCGCTCAATCAGCGGCTGCGGATCGTCACCCGGACGGAACGCATGACGATGGGCTTCCCCGGCTGGCGTCAGGCGGTAGCGGAAATAGGCCAGCTCCTGACGGCGCATGAGCATTTCGCTGTCCGGGAAGGCGCTAAAGATCTCCCGCAGATGCAGCTGGTGTGTGAGGTTATCTTTACCGGTTCCTGCCTGAGCGAGGAGGCTGTCGTACAGTTCCCGGCCTTTCGGGGTCAGCGCCACGCCGCGCTGTTCAATCTCACCGAAGCGCGCGGTGTGGGTGCCTTTATGTTCACCGGCAAACAGCACCGGCTCTTCCAGCGCCTTGAAGCTGGTTTGACGCAATAAGACGGGCACGTCGCGACGCGGCGGTCCTTCGATCAGAATTTTTGGCTCGATACCGTACTTCGGCATCAGCTCCTGCACCCGGTCAATATCCAGCGTGCGCGGCGTGAGGTGGTTAATATGGCAGCCCGGGAAGCAGACCACGTCGGCAATCAGGCGATGTTCGTTGCTCAGTGCCAGATAGGTTTCCTGATCGACCGTCGCACGGCGGTGCCAGCGGAAGGTTTCTAACGCTTCGTGCACAAACTCGTGCGCCTGTGCGTCAGTAAAGTGCCCTTCCGACTCATGGAGGTCAATCAGCTCCAGACAGCGGGGTGTAAAGATGTTCCGGTGAGACAGGATCTCTGCGGCACGCTCGCGCAGCGCGACGTTTTCAATCAGCTCAAGACGCAGCAGCGAGGTAAAGATACGAAACGGATTTCGACACAGGGCGGCATCCTCTACCGGGCGAAACGCCGTTGAGTGGACCGGCACTCCCGCCTGCGAGAGATCGTAATAGCTGACCGGGTACATGCCCATAATGGCAAACATACGGCGCAGGGTTGACAGTTCCTGTGCCGTGCCGACGCGGATCGCCCCGTGACGCTCAACGTTCAGGCGCGCAAGCTCATCGGCGTTAGCCAGTTGTTCATGTAATAGTGGGTTATTTTCCAGAACCGCCAGGTTTACGTCCGCAACCAGTTCGAGCAAAGTGCCGTACTGCGGAACTTCCTGCTGGTACATCGCCGACATAGCCTGCGAAAAGCGTTCCCGAATGTCATCAGCCGTGATGGTGTTCGCCATGATGTCATGCCTCCAGTGAATATTACCTGGAGTGTAGAGAAACCCGTTCCTTCCGGGGGGAAGAATTTCTGATTTGTGATCTTAAGACGACAGTGGTCAAACCGTGTGCTACCGGCCTATGAAGAGGTCCGGCGGAACCGCCCTTTCGCCTCGTCTGTTTCACCACAATTTTCCTGATAATTATTTTGAGCTCCGTTTTCTAGCCATAAAGGAGTAATTTTTTTAATCTATCCCAGCCGCAAACTAACCGGATTTATCACACCATTATTTTTATCCTCACCTTTCAATTTTTTAGCAGAAACTTAGGACTAATCCGATCATTTGTTTTCAAGTCCTTCCTGCTCATCCCTATTTTCTGGTTAAGCGAAGCGTAAACGCGACGATATTTAAAAATAACGCAACCGCAAATAGCAGAACGCATTTGACGGATGCCGCACAGCAACTAGAGTTATTACTCGAACGACGAGTGATACGGAAATATTTTCGTATCGTACTGACATAACCAATATATGACTATGAGGTTTAATATGGCAGAGCATCGTGGTGGTTCCGGTAATTTCGCTGAAGACCGTGATAAAGCATCAGAAGCTGGACGTAAAGGTGGCCAGCATAGCGGTGGGAATTTTAAAAACGATCCGCAACGCGCATCCGAAGCGGGTAAGAAAGGGGGCCAGAACAGTCACGGCGGAGGCCGTAAATCTGATAACTCCTGATCTTATTTAAAACTCTTTTAATAAAACCTGAGAGCATGCTGCGGGCTGAAAAGCTCGCAGTACCCTTTCTTTATTTTACCGGAGCGTAATTATTATGAATATGAAAAGCGTCGAGGATGTCTTTATTCATCTTCTGTCGGATACCTACAGTGCGGAAAAGCAGCTTACCCGCGCGCTCAGCAAGCTTGCCCGCGCCGCCTCCAGTGAGAAGCTGAGCGCAGCCTTTACCGCACACCTTGAGGAGACGCAGGGTCAGATCGAACGTATCGACCAGATCGTCGAACAGGAAGCCGGTATCAAAATTAAGCGCATGAAGTGCGTGGCGATGGAAGGCTTAATTGAAGAAGCGAATGAAGTCATTGAAAGCACGGAAAAAAATGAAGTACGTGATGCCGCGTTAATTGCCGCCGCGCAAAAAGTCGAGCATTACGAAATTGCCAGCTACGGTACCCTTGCGACATTAGCAGAGCAGCTGGGCTATAAAAAAGCCGTTAAACTTCTTGCCGAGACGCTGGAAGAAGAAAAAGAAACCGATCTTAAACTCACCGACCTGGCCGTAGGAAATATTAACCAAAAAGCGCAGAAATGACGCAATAACACAGGTTAAATAAAATGAGCATCAGTCCCAGGACAATTAAACGGTGCCATTTAGCGGCAGCCATAATATGGTTCATTCTCGCTATCCCCTCCGTAATATGGTGGAAGAACAGCGTGCTGTGGGTCATTATCATCAGTATCTACGCCAATATTGTCGGCCATTTATCCGGCTACAGTGCCGCGCGTGCCGATCAGGCTGCTGAAAGTGAGACCAAATAAGCGAACCCTAATGAGGATACAATGATGAATCACGTAGAACACTACCATGACTGGCTACGCGATGCCCATGCGATGGAAAAGCAAGCCGAATCTATGCTGGAATCCATGGCCAGCCGTATCGATAATTATCCTGATGTTCGCGCCAGAATTGAGCAGCATATTAATGAGACAAAACGGCAAATTACCCTGCTGGAAGAAATCCTCGACCGGAATGATATTTCTCGTTCGGTTTTAAAAGACTCAATGAGCAAAATGGCGGCGCTGGGGCAGTCCATCGGCGGCATGTTCCCGTCTGATGAAATCGTTAAGGGTTCAATCAGCGGCTATGTTTTCGAACAGTTTGAAATAGCCTGTTATACCTCCCTGCTCGCGGCGGCTAAGAAAGCAGGCGACGTCGCCTCTGTACCTGCCATCGAGACGATTCTTGCGGAAGAACGCGAAATGGCCGACTGGCTGATTCGTCATATTCCGCAGACCACGGAACAGTTCCTGCTGCGTTCTGACGCATCGGGCGTCGAAGCGAAAAAATAATCCGGGAGAATCGCCATGTTCCGACACGTCAAACAGCTGCAATACACGGTTCGCGTTGCTGAACCTAACCCTGGCCTCGCCAACCTTTTACTGGAACAGTTTGGTGGGCCGCAGGGCGAACTGGCTGCCGCCTGCCGGTACTTTACGCAAGGATTGAGCGATGACGATCCGGGCCGTAAAGATATGCTGATGGATATCGCCACCGAGGAGCTGAGCCACCTCGAAATCATCGGTACCCTGGTCGGTATGCTGAACAAAGGTGCCAAAGGCGCGCTGGCGGAAGGGGTGGAAAACGAGGCTGAGCTGTATCGGTCCATGACCGAAAACGGCAATGACAGCCACATCACTTCCCTGCTCTACGGTGGCGGCACCCCGCTCACTAACTCGGCGGGCGTGCCCTGGACCGCGGCCTACGTCGACACCATCGGCGAGCCGACGGCGGACCTGCGCTCAAACGTAGCAGCGGAAGCCCGAGCGAAAATCATCTATGAACGGCTGATCAACGTGACCGACGATCCCGGCGTAAAGGATGCGCTGGCGTTTCTGATGACGCGCGAGGCGGCGCATCAGCTCTCCTTTGAGAAGGCGCTGCAGTCCATCCGTAATAATTTCCCGCCCGGGAAATTGCCGCCAATCGAGGAATTCACCAACAAGTACTACAATATGTCAGAAGGTGGAGAGGTTCGCGGAAGCTGGAACAGCGATAAACATTTCGATTACGTTGAGTCCCCCCAGCCTGCGGTTGACGGCGGCGATGGCAGTGCAAGCGTTACGCTCACGACCGAACAGGCAACCCTGGTCAAGGCGATGTCCGCCCGCACGAAGTCCGATCCACATTCCGACCCGCTGACCGGTGCCGAGCTGGGTGCCGGTAAGACTAAACCGTAATCGGTTTTGCCGGGCAGCCATAAACTGCCCGGCAATTCTCGTGCCCCATCGTTTCAGAGGTACGGACCATGTTCGAACTCGACGCGTTCCATCTGGCCAGAATTCAGTTCGCTTTTACCGTCTCGTTTCATATCCTTTTTCCTGCGATCACCATCGGCCTTGCCAGTTATCTGGTGGTGCTGGAGGGCATGTGGCTGCGCACCAAAAACGACGTCTGGCGATCGCTGTACCATTTCTGGCTCAAGATATTTGCCGTTAACTTCGGGATGGGTGTCGTTTCCGGGCTGGTCATGGCGTACCAATTTGGCACCAACTGGAGCGGGTTCTCCCAGTTCGCGGGCAGTATCACCGGCCCACTCCTGACCTATGAGGTGTTAACCGCCTTCTTCCTCGAGGCCGGTTTCCTTGGCGTCATGATGTTCGGCTGGAATAAGGTCGGCCCCGGCCTGCACTTCTTTTCAACCTGCATGGTGGCGCTCGGCACGCTGATGTCGACCTTCTGGATCCTCGCGTCCAACAGCTGGATGCATACGCCGCAGGGCTTCACTATTGAGAACGGACAGGTTATCCCGCAGGACTGGCTGGCGATCGTCTTTAACCCCTCATTCCCTTACCGGCTTATTCATATGGCTATCGCCGCGTTTCTGAGCAGCGCGCTGTTTGTCGGCGCGTCGGGCGCATGGCACCTGCTGCGCGGTAACGATACGCCCGCCGTCCGCACCATGTTCTCCATGGCGATGTGGATGGCGCTGCTGGTCGCCCCCATCCAGGCGGTCGTGGGCGATATGCACGGCCTGAACACGCTTGAGCATCAGCCGGCCAAAATTGCCGCCATTGAGGGACACTGGGAAAACCCGCCCGGCGAGGCCACCCCGCTGCTGCTGTTTGGCCTGCCGGATATGGACGAGGAGCGCACCAAATACGGTCTTGAGATCCCCGCCCTCGGCAGCCTTATCCTGACGCACAGCCTGGACAAGCAGGTTCCGGCGCTGAAAGACTTTCCTAAAGAAGATCGCCCAAACTCAACCATCGTTTTCTGGTCGTTCCGCGTCATGGTTGGGATGGGGCTGCTGATGATTACTCTCGGTCTGATTGGCGTCTGGCTGCGCTATCGTCATCGGTTTTACCACTCTCGCCCGTTCCACTGGTTTGCCCTCTTCATGGGGCCTGCCGGGCTGCTGGCGCTGCTCGCCGGCTGGGTGACCACCGAAGTGGGCCGCCAGCCGTGGGTGGTCTACGGCTATCTGCGCACCATCGACGCGGTATCGCTGCACAGCACCCTGCAGATGAGCATCAGCCTGCTGGCGTTCTTCGTCGTCTACTCGTCGGTGTTTGGCGTGGGCTATGTTTACCTCATTCGGCTGATTAAGAAAGGGCCGCAGCCTGTCGATACGCTGACGTCAAACACCTCGGGCACGCCCGCCCGTCCGCTGTCTGCCGCTGAGTCTGTTCCTGAAGAGGAGAGAACCTGATGGGCGTCGATATCTCAGTTATCTGGTTTGCCATCATCGTCTTTGCCACTCTGATGTACATCATCATGGATGGCTTTGATTTGGGCATTGGCCTGCTGTTTAATTTCGTGGGCGATGCGAAAGAGCGGGATGTGATGGTGAACAGCGTCGCGCCGGTCTGGGACGGAAACGAAACCTGGCTGGTGCTCGGTGGCGCAGGGTTATTCGGCGCCTTTCCGCTGGCCTATGCGGTGATCGTGGATGCGTTGACCATTCCCCTTACCGCCATGCTAATTGGCCTGATCTTTCGCGGCGTGGCGTTCGAGTTTCGCTTTAAAGCCACGCCGTCACACCGAAAGTTCTGGGACTACTCGTTTGCGGGCGGATCGCTGCTCGCGACCTTCAGCCAGGGCATCGTCGTGGGCGCAATGATCAACGGCTTTGACGTTGAGGGCCGACGCTTTGCCGGCTCCGCGCTTGACTGGCTCACCCCCTTCAACCTCTTCTGCGGTATCGGTCTGGTCGTCGCCTACACGCTGCTGGGCACCACCTGGCTCATTATGAAAAGCGAAGGCGCGCTGCAAATCCGCATGCGCGAGCTGACACGCCACGTGCTGCTGGCGCTGATGGTTGTCATCGCCGTGGTGAGCATCTGGACGCCGCTCGGCTGGCAGTACGTGGCCGACCGCTGGTTTACGCTGCCCAACTTCTTCTGGTTCCTGCCGGTTCCGCTGCTGGTCGGGCTTTTCAGCGTGCTGATCTGGCGCCTGACCCGCAACCCGAACAGCCACTCTCGCCCCTTCCTGCTGACGCTGGGGCTTATTTTCCTCGGGTTTAGCGGGCTCGGTATTAGCCTCTGGCCGAACATTATTCCGCCGCGCATTACCCTGTGGGAAGCCGCGGCCCCGCCTGCCAGCCAGCTGTTTATGCTGGTAGGCACGTTACTGATTATTCCGGTGATCCTGGTGTACACCGCCTGGAGCTACTACGTCTTCCGGGGCAAAGTGTCGGATACTGAAGGCTATCACTGAGGAACGCTATGACCGACTGGCATACACGAGCCATAATTTATCAGATTGATACCGCGCTATTTTATGATTTGAACGGCGATGGCTGCGGGGACATCGCCGGGATAGCGGCCAAGCTGCGCTATATTCGCCGCATGGGGGCGACGGTTATCTGGATCACGCCGTTTTACCTCACGCCCTTTCTCGATGAAGGCTACGACGTCAGCGACCACCTCCAGGTGGATCCCCGCTTCGGAAAACTGGCCGATATCATCGCCTTTATCGAACAGGCCCGCGAGCTGGGCATGCAGGTGATTATCGAGCTGCTAATCCAGCACACGTCGGACGCACATCCCTGGTTCCAGCAGGCGCGCCGCAGCCCGGCGTCACCCTATCGTGATTATTACCTCTGGTCGGATAACGACGAGGACGATACGCCCCCCATGTTCCCCGGCGTCGAGAAGAGCATCTGGACCTGGGACGACGAGGCGGGACAATACTACCGGCACATGTTTTATCGCCACGAGCCGGATCTGAACCTCACCTCACCCGCGGTGCTAAAAGAGATTGAGAACATCATCCTCTTCTGGCTCAAGCTGGGCGTGTCGGGATTTCGCCTCGACGCCGCGTCCCACCTCACCACGCAGGCGGGAAACGGTAATGAAAAAAAGGGCCTGTGGATCCTCGAACATATGCGGCGTCTTATCGAAGAGCGCAATCCGGACGCGATCCTGCTGGGTGAAGTGGACGTAGACGTTGAGACCTATAAAGACTACTTCGGCAATAATGACCGCCTGAATCTGGTGCTGAATTTCTGGCTCAACAAGTATTTCTACGTTAGCCTGGCCAGAAAAAGCGCCCGCCCGCTGCGCAATGCGGTGAAGAAGATGATCGTCCCGCCTGATGCCTGCTGTTTTGCTAACTGGCTGCGCAACCACGACGAGCTGGATCTGGAAGGCATTAGTCAGAAAGACAAACAGTTTGTCCTCGACACGTTCGCCCCTGACGAAGAGATGAACGTCTATCAGCGCGGGATCCGCCGCCGCCTGGCGCCGATGCTCAACGGCGATCGGAAGCGGCTGGCGTTCTGCCACGCGGTGCTGTTTTCCCTGCCGGGTGTCCCGGTGATGCGCTACGGCGACGAGATAGGCATGGGTGACGATCTGGAGCTGGAGGAGCGCTATGCCGTTCGCACCCCAATGCAGTGGGCGGGGTCACACGGGGGCGGTTTCTCTGCGGCCGACCCTGAAAAATTTATCGCGCCAATTATCGACCACGGCCCTTACCGCTATCAGAAAGTGAACGTCGCCGATTCGCTGCTTCACCGCAACTCGCTCCTGCACCGGATAATCGATATTGCCAATACCCGCTCGGAGTTCCCCGAAATTGCCGTTGCGCCCTTTCGCCTTATCACAATCGATGATGACGCGGTGCTGGGGATCTATTACGAGACCGACGAGCGCAGCATCCTGACCTTCGTCAACTTTAGCGACCAGCCGGTGCAGTTCACCGCAAAAGGGATCCGCCACGCCACCTGGACCGCCTGTCTCGAGGACAAGCGCTACGATGACGCGCTGATTTGCGGCAAAACCGTTCAGCTCGGTCTTGGCGGCTACGGCTATCGCTGGTTCTGGACGCACCGGAGCGCGCTGCGCTGATTACGGTTTCCGGCGGGTTATCAGACGCGTCACCACTATCCCTGCCACCGCGAGGGCGCCAAGCGCCACTTTACCCGGCATGCCGGAGGTAACGGACGGCGCGCGGTTTTTCGCCTCGTCAGTAAAACGGCCGTGGATTTTGTGCAGGTCGTTAACCGGCTGGTCGAGATAGTCCCGGCGATCCGGTGCGTTCAGATCGTCGGTCATTTGGCCTTCCCAGGCCTTTTTCACCATCAGCCGGTCCAGAAAACCGGGGAAGAAAAACTGCCCGACGATGGACTGGATGGTGCTGCTGCCCACCCACAGCTCGCGTACCGGTTTTTGCGCCACCCTGAAAATGGCGCTGGCGGCCACCTCAGGTTCAAAGACAGGCGGCACCGGGCGCATCGCCCAGGCGAACTTATTTCTCGCCCATTCGAACTGCGGGGTATTGAGCCCCGGCATCTGCACCATCGAAAGCTGAACCCGGCTGTTCTCATGCATCAGCTCGGTACGCACCGCATCGGTGAACCCGCGGATCGCCGCTTTGGCCCCGCAGTAGGCTGACTGCAATGGAATGGAACGGTAGGCCAGCGCGGAGCCCACCTGAATAATCACGCCCCTGTCGCGCGGAACCATGAGTTCAAGAGCGGCGCGGGTGCCGTTCACGTAGCCGAGGTAGGTCACGTCTGTTACGCGACGGAACTCATCCGGCTTGAGGGTTCGAAACGGTGCCAGGACGGCCCCCATGGCGTTGTTCACCCAGACATCAATCGCGCCGAGGCGATACTCAATTTCGTTAGCGGCATCCACCACCGCCTGGCTGTCGGCGACGTCCGCCTGCACGGCGTGGGCATTAACGCCAAAGCGCCGCAGCTCCTCCTGGGTGGAGTGCAGGCTGGCTTCATCGCGAGCGATGAGCCCGACGTCGTAACCTGCCTTTGCAAAGTGCAGCGCCGTGGCTTTTCCCACGCCTGCCGTCCCGCCGGTAATCACTATGACAGCCATAGAACCTCCCCGTGAGTTTAACCGTTATTCCCGTCCGACAATGCCGCCAGCAGCTCCGCCAGCGAGAAATGCACCGCTTTTTCCACCACATCCTGACAGTCACCGGAGAAAAGCACGGTGCGGGTTTGCGTCTCGCCGCGTATATTCCACGCAAAGCAGACCGTCCCCGCCGCCGTGCCGTCGTCGCCCCCTTCCGGGCCTGCGTAGCCGCTGATGGCGATGCTGATATCCGCCTGGGCGATATTGCGGATACTGGCGGCCATCTCGGTAACCGTCTGTTCGCTCACGGCCGTAAACCGCGCAAGCGTCTCAGGACGCACGCCGAGGATCCGCATTTTGGCTTCGTCGCTGAACACGACCAGGCCGACATCATAAAATTCGGCGGTATTTTCCTCAGCGCAAAGCGCCACCGAGAGCTTGCCGCCCGTGCAGGATTCCGCGGTGGTTAAGCGAAGCCCGAGATCGGTTAATTTGCTCGCCAGCTTTTTTGTCAGTTCACCCACGGTATTATTATTGTCGTGAAAAAGATTGCTCATCTTGCCGCCTCTTATTTCTCGAAAGGAATGATTGAAATATGACCATTGCGCTCAAGTATGGCATATTTAATGTCGCTTATTTCCGTAATACCATTATTCTGCCGTGCAGACACCAGAATATCATCGCAGGAGACATCGACTTTTTTCAGCTTATCGGCTAACGGCATGCCGTTCTCGACAAGAATCACCGGAGTGCCGTCCAGAATATTCTCTACCGGGGAAAAATACTTCTTCATCAGCCCGAATATAATATCAACCACCACCAGCGTGGTAATGGTAATCATCGCGCCGGTGACGGAAAAATCTTGTCCAAGGAGAGCCTGCTGTGTGGCTTCACTAATTATCAGGAGCAGAATGAGATCGAAGCTGGTCATCTGCAGCAGCGCGCGACGCCCGGCCACCTTAAATACCACCATGAGGAACAGATAAATAGCCAGCGCGCGAAAGACCATATCCATATCTGCCTCCTACGGGTAAATTAATTGCCAGAGGTTAATCTCCGGCTCGCTGTTGAGGCGGATGACGGTGTTCCATTTACCGGCTCTGGACGGTGTCGTGAAAAGTAACACAGAGAAGCTGTCTGACTTTTTCAGATTGTTATAGACAAAAAAGAGGGTCTTCCCGCGGCTGAACATGGTGTCCGGCTGCGGCCAGACGCTGCCGGGCTCATAAACATCGCTGCTCTCGCTGGTTATGCTGAGGGTATACCTCCCCTCGGTGCTTACCGGAAACGCGAACTGCATCCGCGTCTCTGTTTCCCGTCGTCCAAAGCGTTCATAGTTTATGGTCAGTGATTTAGCGGAATTCGTTTTGACCGTGTCGCTGACTATACCGCTGGAAAACAGACCGGCAATGGCCGCGACGATAATAGCCAAAAGAACAATAAAACCCACCTGACGAAACGCGTATTCAAACGTCAGCAAACGGTAACGCTCATCTATCCCGGGTAACTTTTCTTTTTCACGCTTCATGGCCATCGTCACCGTTTCGCTTATTATCCGATAATTTTGATTTCTAACGCGAATGTTTTTAGGACTTATCACATTTGCCACATAAAGGAATAGCAACAATACTTAATAAGTCAAGACACCCAAAATGAAGGATATCGGATGAAATTATCACTTATTTCCGCTTTATTGATATTTCTGGTTCCGGCCGCATGGGCAGATAATAACGGGGGTTTACAAAAAGGCGAAGCGCCACCTCCACCGCACGCGCTTGATAGCGGATATCGCGGAACCGACGACGCGCGTATTATGACCATCGATCAGGCAAAACAAATGCACGATGGCGCGACAATTTCATTACGCGGTAATCTTATTGACGGCAGCGGCGATAAGTTTGTATTTCAGGATAAAACCGGAAAAATCGACGTTATTATTCCCCAGGCAGTTTTCGACGGCAGAACGGTAAAACCCGACCAGATGATCAGCATCAACGGTTCGCTTGATAAAAAATCATCTCCTGCCGTCGTCCGTGTCGATCGTTTGCAGAAATAATTCAGCGAAGCGTTAACGCTGCAGTTATCCATCAAATCTCACCCCTTGGCTTAAGGAGTCAGCTATGAGTGATACAAAACAACGTACGAACGCTTACCCGCAGCCCCCGTTCCCGGAACAACCGCAAACGCCGCCGGGACTGGCATCAGAAATGCAGCCTGTACCCGACCACGGGGAAACAAGCTACAAAGGACATGGCCGCCTCGCCGGCAAAAAAGCGCTGATTACCGGGGGTGACTCCGGTATTGGTCGCGCGGTCGCTATCGCCTATGCGCGTGAAGGCGCTGACGTTGCCATTAACTATTTGCCTGAAGAAGAAAAAGATGCCTCTGAGGTCATCGAGCTGATCGAAGCCGAAGGCCGCAAGGCCATCGCGCTACCGGGGGACGTCCGGGACGAAACGTTCTGTCAGAATCTGGTCGAAGAAGCCGTATCGAAGCTGGGCGGGCTGGATATTCTGGTCAACAACGCGGGGCGTCAGCAGTTCCGTGAATCGCTTGAAGAACTGACCACCGAGGATTTTGACGCGACGTTTAAAACCAACGTCTACGCCCCTTTCTGGATCACCAAGGCGGCCCTGCGCCACCTGAAAGCCTCGTCCGTTATCATTAATACCTCCTCCGTTCAGGCGGTGAAGCCCAGCCCCGTTTTGCTGGACTATGCCCAAACGAAAGCCTGTCTGGCGGTGTTTACCAAATCCTTAGCCAAACAGCTGGGTCCAAAAGGGATCCGCGTCAACGCGGTTGCCCCTGGCCCTTACTGGACGGTACTGCAGTCCAGCGGCGGACAGCCGATGGAAAAAGTGAAGGAGTTCGGTGGCGATACCCCACTGGGACGTCCCGGCCAGCCCGTCGAGATTGCGCCGCTGTACGTCACGCTGGCCTCGGATGAATGTTCCTTTACGTCCGGCCAGGTGTGGTGCTCTGACGGCGGTGACGGCGTGATCTAATCCAGTTAGCGATCCCCCTTCCGCAATGAGCAATAAATGAACAAGGACGTTCGCTTTTATTCCCCTGCCAAAAAACATGTTGTAACTCAAACAGATCAAATGTTAAAAATATTTTGCTATCAGGTTATCAAAATTAAACAACTTAACTTGTCACCCGCATCGCTCTGTTTTTAACATCGCCTATGGAAAAAAATGGTCTGTTCAGTCAGCGCATACGCTTGCGCCATTTGCATACATTTGTGGCCGTCGCTCAACAGGGAACGCTGGGGCGTGCGGCTGAAACCCTTAACCTGAGCCAGCCTGCGCTCTCGAAAACCCTCAACGAGCTGGAACAGCTGACCGGTGCCCGTCTTTTTGACCGCGGGCGGCTGGGGGCGCAGCTTACCATCGTGGGCGAACAGTTCCTCACGCACGCCGTTAAAGTGCTGGATGCGCTCAATACCGCAGGCCAGTCCCTGCATCGAAAAGAAGAACAATCCAGTGAGGTGGTGCGCGTGGGCGCCTTGCCCACCGCGGCGCTGGGCATTCTTCCACCGGTTATCGGCCAGTTCCACAAGCAGCAGCGGCATACCACTATTCAGGTTGCCACCATGAATAACACCATGCTGCTCGCGGGGTTGAAATCAGGCGAACTGGATATCGGTATCGGTCGAATGTCCGACCCTGAACTAATGGGCGGTCTCAATTACGAACTGCTGTTCCTGGAATCCCTGAAGCTGGTGGTTCGTCCCAATCACCCCCTGCTGCAGGACACGGTGACGCTTAGCCGCGTGATGGAGTGGCCGGTTGTGGTGTGCCCGAAAGGGACCGTGCCACGCCAGACCGCCGAAACGTTGCTGCAAATGCAGGGGTGTACGCTGCCTTCAGGGTGTATCGAAACGCTGTCGGCCTCGCTTTCACGCCAGCTCACCCTGGATTATGACTACGTCTGGTTCGTTCCCTCCGGCGCGGTAAAAGATGATTTACGCCAGGGAACGCTGATCGCCCTGCCGATTACCTCTCCGGGAGCCGGTGAACCTATCGGCATTTTGACCCGCGTAGACACGCCACTCTCAACGGGCGCACAGACGCTGCTGAGCGCTATCCGCAAATCAATGCCGGTATAAAACCTTTTTCACCCCTCACCCTAACCCTCTCCCCTTAGGGGCGAGGGGACTAGCCCGTGCGTTAATCAAATAATGCGGAATAATCCATTAACAATTGCGTAAAACAATTTAACAGTTTTATCATAACGGTGAATTCACCAAATGGTTCGCAAATCATTTTATAAAACCGAATTCACCCGTATTAATCATTATTCTCCCCGCCATTATTACCCAACTGGTACACACCCGACACGGCGGGGGGATCGAAAGGAGAAAGACATGGCATTTGGCAGCGCGCCGCGCGGGATACCTCGTATTCTGCAGTGGCTTCTTGCCGGACTGATGATGCTCATCGGTCTGGCGGTCGGCGGGTTGGGCTTTAAGCTCGCCACCGTAGGCGGAAGTGGATACTTCCTGATAATGGGCGTGGTCATGGTGATTGCCGCGATCCTGATTTTCCTCAATCGCACCAGCGGGATCGTGCTTTACAGCATCGCGTTTATTGCCTCGCTGTTCTGGGCGGTAAGCGATGCGGGCTGGGATTTCTGGCCGCTCTTCTCTCGCCTGTTTACCTTCGCCGTACTGGCCTTCCTTTGCGCCATCGTCTGGCCTTTCCTGCGCGCGGCAAACCACAGCGCCGCGAACAAGGCGCCCGCTTTTGGCGTCGCGGCCGTGCTCGCGGTGGCCATGCTGGTCAGCCTGGGCTGGATGTTTAAGCCACAAACCCTCGTGGCCGCGAACGAGTCCGTTCCGGTTAAACCCGTCGCGCCCGGCGAGCAGCAAAAGAACTGGGAGCACTGGGGCAATACCACCCACGGCGACCGTTTCGCCGCGCTGGACCAGATTAACAAGCAAAACGTCAGCGATCTGAAGGTCGCCTGGGTTGCGCACACCGGCGATATTCCGCAGAGCAACGGCTCCGGCGCGGAAGATCAAAATACTCCCTTACAGGTTGGCGACACGCTGTATGTCTGTACCCCATACAGTAAGGTGCTGGCGCTGGACGTGGATTCGGGTAAAGAAAAATGGCGTTATGATTCTAAAGCCACGGCCCCTAACTGGCAGCGCTGCCGTGGTCTGGGTTATTTTGAAGAACGCTCCAGCGTGACAACGTCACAGGCAGAGACACCGCCTGCGGCATGCCCTCGCCGCCTGTTCCTGCCGACCACCGACGCCCGCCTGATTGCCATCAACGCGGATAATGGCAAGGTCTGCGAAGACTTCGGCGACCATGGCACCGTGGATCTGAGCATCGGCATGGGCGAAATTAAGCCCGGCTATTATCAGCAGACCTCCACGCCGCTGGTCGCCGGCAATGTCGTTGTCGTCGGCGGTCGCGTCGCGGATAACTTCTCCACCGGCGAACCGCCGGGCGTGGTGCGCGCCTACGACGTTCACACCGGTAAGCTGGCGTGGGCGTGGGATCCGGGTAATCCGAATCTGACCGGCCTACCGCCGGAAGGCCAGACCTACACGCGCGGCACGCCGAACGTCTGGTCAGCGATGTCTTACGACGCTAAGCTGAACCTGATCTACCTGCCAACCGGCAACGCCACCCCGGATTTCTGGGCGGGCGAACGTACTGCGCTCGACGATAAATACAGCTCCTCCATCGTCGCCGTGGACGCGACCACCGGTCAGGTGCGCTGGCATTTCCAGACGACCCACCACGACCTGTGGGATTTCGACCTGCCTTCCCAGCCGCTGCTGTACGATCTGCCCGACGGTAAAGGCGGCACCACGCCTGTGCTGGTGCAGACCAGCAAGCAGGGCATGATCTTCATGCTTAACCGCGAAACCGGCAAGCCGGTGGCGAAGGTTGAAGAACGTCCTGTTCCGGCGGGTAACGTTGAAGGTGAACGCTACTCTCCGACCCAGCCGTACTCCGTAGGCATGCCGATGATTGGCAACCAGACGCTGACCGAATCCGACATGTGGGGGGCGACGCCTGTTGACCTGCTGTTGTGCCGTATTCAGTTTAAAGAGATGCGTCATCAGGGCGTCTTCACCCCGCCGGGTCTCGACCGCTCCCTGCAGTTCCCTGGCTCTCTCGGCGGGATGAACTGGGGCAGCGTCTCCGTTGACCCGAACAACAGCCTGATGTTCGTCAACGATATGCGCCTGGGCCTGGCAAACTACATGGTGCCGCGCGCTAACGTGGCGAAAAACGCCAGCGGCATCGAGATGGGTATCGTACCGATGGACGGCACGCCGTTCGGCGCGATGCGCGAACGCTTCCTGTCGCCGCTGGGCATTCCGTGCCAGAAGCCGCCGTTCGGCACCATGTCGGCCGTTGACCTGAAAACCGGCAAGCTGGTGTGGCAGGTCCCTGTTGGCACGGTGGAAGATACCGGCCCGTTGGGCATTCGTATGCACATGCCAATTCCAATCGGCATGCCGACGCTGGGCGCATCGCTCTCTACCCAGTCCGGCCTGCTGTTCTTCGCCGGCACGCAGGATTTCTACCTGCGCGCGTTTGATACCGCCACCGGGAAAGAGATCTGGAAAGACCGTCTGCCTGTCGGCAGCCAGTCCGGCCCGATGACCTACGTGTCGCCGAAAACCGGTAAACAGTACATCATCATCAACGCCGGGGGCGCTCGCCAGTCGCCGGATCGCGGTGATTACGTTATCGCGTACGCGTTACCCGATAAGAAATAAGATGTGAAAAAGGGACCGAAAGGTCCCTTTTTTTTGCCCGGTGGCGCTTCGCTTACGCGGGCCTACAAATACAAGTAGGTCGGGTAAGGCGAAGCCGCCACCCGACAAAACACGCCACTCAGAACGTCTCCCAGTTATCCCCGGAAACCGTTGCCGCCGGGCGCAGCGGTGCGTTCTTCGCCACTGGCGCAGACATCACCGCGCGGCTCGACTTTGCACCGCTCAGACGAAACGCCCCGACCGCCTCGGTCAGACGCGCGCCCTGTTCCTCCAGAGACGCCGCCGCCGCGGAGGCCTCTTCCACCAGCGAGGCGTTCTGCTGGGTCACCTTATCCATCTCGGAAATCGCTTGGCTCACCTGGACAATACCGCGACTCTGTTCGTCGGACGCAGCGGCAATCTCCAGCATGATGTCGGTCACGCGCTTAACCGCGTCGACGATTTCATTCATGGTGTTACCGGCGGCGACAACCTCACCGGAGCCCTGGTCAATCAGCGAAACCGATTCGTTGATCAGGCTTTCGATCTCTTTTGCAGCATTCGCACTGCGGCTTGCCAGGGTTCGGACTTCGCTTGCCACCACGGCAAACCCGCGCCCCTGTTCACCCGCACGCGCCGCTTCTACCGCCGCGTTAAGCGCCAGGATATTGGTCTGGAACGCAATGCTGTTAATCACGGCGGTAATCTCAGAGATCTTTTTCGAACTGGTGGAGATATTGCCCATGGTTTTGACCACGCCGGAGACCATCTGACCCCCGCGGCTGGCTTTGCCGGAGGCATCTTCCGCCAGCTTGCTGGCATGATGGGCGTTATCGGCGTTCTGTTTCACCGTCGCGGTCAGCTGTTCCATGCTCGCAGCGGTCTGCTCGATGGCCGCGGCCTGCTGCTCGGTGCGCGAAGAGAGATCGGTGTTACCGGCAGAAATCTCGCTGGTGCCGCGGTAGATCTCCTCCGCCCCCTGACGTACGGTGCCCACGGTGTTTTCAAGCGAGTGCTGCATGGTTTGCAGATCGCGCGTCAGGCGGCCAATTTCGCTGCGCCCGGCCACATCGTCCGGCATCGTCAGATCGCCTTTGGCGATATTCTCGATACGTTTCGCTGCACGCTGCAAAGGATTGATTACCGTACGGCGCAGCACAACAAAGGTCATCGCCGTCAGCACCAGCGCCAGCGCAAACGCGCCCACCATAAACATCAGGCCCAGCTGCGTGCGGCTGTGCGCCTGCGCCGTCAGCGTATTCGCACGGTCGGTGCGGATCTTGATCGCCTTCAGCAGAACGGCATTGTAAGCGTCATCCAGCGGACGCGCCGTTTCGTTTTCGTGGTTGATAATCGCTTCGAACATGCCGTTTTTGGCGAATTTCACCATCGGCTGCATGCCCGCAATATAGGCGTCGTATCGCGCCTTGAGATCTTCATCCAGCGCTGCGCCCTCAGCGGTGCGCACGGCACGATTCATATAGGCGGTAAAGCTCTCCTGGGACTGCTTAATGCGCGTTTCCGCCTCGCTGATGTTCTGCTTCATCGCATCCATCTCCGCGATACGGCTTGCCGCACCGGCGTGGATCAGGTTGATACGCGCGGTTCGCAGATGGTTTGAGCTGTTAGACAGCCCCATACGCACCTGAATTTCGGATGTGACATCCTGCTGATCGTTATCGGCCTGCAGCAGGAAATACCCCGCCAGACCCGAGCTCAAGGCAAACAGAAGAATAATGCCACCGAGAATGGAGGAAAACAGCGGAACCAGCCTGATGTGATGCAAGAAGCTCAGCTTGCGCTGCGCCTGCATCGAAGTAGTGTTGTCCATGACCGTCGACTCTCTTATAGGTAAGATGCGTAAAAACATGCGTGTTAAATAGTCATCGGCACGGTGGGGATTTAGATTACGGCTAAAAACGCCGCACTGGTCACACTTTAGAGAAGATTATTAAAGAAACGCCAGCGGTGAAAAACCGCTGGCAGAAGAGTTACTTGTCGCCGAAATGAATGACGGTGCGGATGGATTTTCCTTCATGCATCAGATCGAAAGCCTCGTTGATCTGCTCCAGCGGTAAACGGTGGGTGATGAACGGGTCAAGTTGGATCTTGCCGGCCATGGCATCTTCAACCATATCCGGAAGCTGGGTACGGCCCTTCACGCCGCCAAACGCCGAACCGCGCCACACGCGCCCGGTGACCAGCTGGAATGGACGGGTTTTAATCTCCTGACCCGCACCGGCCACGCCAATGATGATGCTCTCGCCCCAGCCTTTGTGGCAGCACTCCAGCGCGGAACGCATCACGTTCACGTTGCCGATACATTCGAAGCTGAAGTCAACGCCGCCGTCGGTCAGCTCTACGATGACGTCCTGAATCGGTTTTTCGTGATCTTTCGGGTTAACGAAGTCGGTCGCGCCCATTTCACCCGCCAGCTTGAATTTCTCCGGGTTGGTGTCGACGGCGATGATACGACCGGCCTTCGCCTGCACCGCGCCCTGAATCACCGCCAGACCAATGCCGCCGAGACCGAACACCGCAACGGTATCGCCCTCTTTGACTTTTGCCGTGTTATGCACCGCGCCAATACCGGTGGTCACGCCGCATCCCAGCAGGCAGACTTTATCCAGCGGCGCCTGCGGGTTTACCTTCGCCAGCGATATCTCCGCGCAAACGGTGTATTCGCTGAAGGTGCTGGTGCCCATGTAATGATAAACTGGCTCGCCGTTATACGAGAAACGGGTAGTACCGTCCGGCATCAGCCCTTTCCCCTGCGTGGCGCGAACCGCCTGGCAGAGGTTGGTTTTACCGGATTTACAGAACTTACACTCGCCGCATTCCGCCGTGTACAGCGGGATCACGTGATCCCCCGGCTTCAGGCTGGTCACGCCCTCGCCCACTTCCACCACAATCCCGCCGCCTTCATGGCCGAGCACCGCCGGGAAAACGCCTTCAGGATCGTCCCCGGAGAGCGTAAACGCATCGGTATGGCACACGCCGGTATGGGTGATTTTGATCAGCACTTCGCCTTTCTTCGGCGGTGCCACGTCGATTTCAACGATTTTGAGCGGCTGGCCGGGACCAAATGCAACTGCAGCGCGAGATTTCATCATGTCTTCCCTTTTTGTCAGGTGTGTGGGTTTATTTTAGATAAGAGCGCAGCAAATGGCCGACTTCCGCCATGCGTACGGCTCGCTGATCCGGCGTGGTTTCCCCCGTTACCAGCTCGTCTTTGAGGTGAATTTCAACCATTTCGCCCATCAGGCCATTGGCAGCCCCGCGCACGGCGGCGATTTGCTGCAGGATGGCCAGACAGGGATCGCCCGACTCCAGCGCGCGTTCAAGGGCATCAACCTGGCCCCGAATGCGACGGACGCGAGTAAGAATGCGTTTTTTATCTTCGGGTGAATGCGGCATACGCCCTCCGTTAAGATACTATAGGGGGGTATGGTATTTAACTTTCCTGAAGATGTAAACCTTCTATTTGAACAGTATATTTGACGACAGGGCGATTGCTGCCGTACAACGTTATGCCGCCAGTATAACCTCTCCATAATCAGCAAGATCGGTCAGGATTCTGGCCGTTCGGTGAGGCAAAGTGGGTCATCAGGAGGATGCAATGAACAATGCACTCAAAACGGCCTACCGCGAGCGCTTCACGATGGTGTGCGACTATATCGCCAACCATCTCGATGAACCGCTCACGCTGGAGAAGCTCAGCGCGTTAGCCTGCTGTTCGCCTTATCATTTTCACCGGCAGTTTCTGGCGTTTAGCGGCCAGCCTTTATATCGCTATATCCAGTGGCTGCGCCTGCGTCATGCTTCCTGGCGACTGGCGTTTAATCCTCAGGATAAGGTGATTGATATTGCGCTCGATGCCGGGTTCCAAAGCCCTGAATCGTTCAGTCGCGCCTTCAGAAACGCGTTTGGAAAAAGCCCGCGTCAGTTTCGGCAGCAGCCGGACTGGCTGAACTGGCACCAGCGCGTACCGAAAATGACCTTTCAGGAGCAAAAAACGATGGAAATTAAGATTGTCGATTTCCCACAGACCCAAGTGGCAATGCTGCAGCACCGTGGCAACCCGGATCGGGTTAATGACAGCGCGGCGAAATTTATTGCCTGGCGTAAAAGCACGGGCCTATCGCCAGTACACGAAAGCAGTACGTTTGGTATTGCCTGGGATGACCCGGCAACCACGCCCGCAGACGCCTTTCGTTTCGATATCTGCGGCAGCATCGCTGAAGCGATACCAGAAAATGAATTTGGGGTTTCCAGTGGCGAAATCGACGGCGGACGTTACGCCGTATGCCGTCACACGGGTTCTCTGGATACTATTTCCGCCACGGTGTGGGCGATGTTTCGCGACTGGCTACCGGCCAGCGGCGAAACGCTGCGCGATGCCCCGGTATTTTTCCACTACCTCAACTTCATTCACGAGGTGCCGGAACATGCGCTGCAAACGGATATCTACCTGCCGTTAAATTGACTCTCCCTTATTGACCGCCATTTCTGCCGGGTGGCACTGCGCTTACCCGGCCTACAGTCTCCTGCCAGCCTGCGCGATCGGTGCAAAATATCAAACACACCTTTAGATAAAGGCCACTTACTCTGACGTACGTTCCCAGATAGTATTCAGAAACATGACGAGTAAAGTCGCGACTTAATAATACAGCTCCTCTATGCAGATAAGCCAACCCACGGAGATAAAATGCTGTTCATTTTCACAATGTTTATATTTTCACTGACGCTTTCATTTTCTCCTGGCCCCGTTAATATGGTGATTATATCGTCAGGGGCCGTTCACGGTTTTAGAAAGACCTTCTCATTTGTCTCCGGTGCAACGATAGGGTTTACGTTATTACTTATTTTTATTTGTTTCGGTTTTTACGCTGCAATCGAAAAATACCCTGTATTTTTCCGTTATCTTAATATTGTCGGTTCTTTATTTATAATGTATCTGGGCTACAAGATAGCGTCGTCCCGGCCCGATATGTCATTAACAAAAACGGATGCACCCGGTTTTGTTCAGGGTTTTGTAATGCAGTGGATCAACCCAAAAGCATGGACCGCGTGCGCCTCAGGGGCAGCGATGTTTTCCGAACCCTCAAACCCTGCGGCAGCATTCATCTTTATAGCGGTCTATTTTTTAGTCTGTTATGTGTCGCTTTCTGCATGGGCATTGATGGGAGAAAAGGTGTCGACGCTGCTCAGGAGCACACAGCAGATCCGTACGTTTAACGTGTTGATGGGCGGACTGCTGCTTATTACGGCGTGCTACATGCTCTCTTTAGCATTTTAAACCCGTTATAACGTGTGAAACTCTATCGCGTTATAAATATCATTAATCAATTTGTAGGCAATACTGCTGGTCGACATATTAGAAGGCCAGACGGCATAAACTTTCAGCGGTTCTAATGACCAGTCGGGGAGTATTTCCTGCATATCTCCACGCTTAACGTCCTCTTCGCTTAAATAGCGAGGAGGTGCGGCGAGTCCAATTTGTTGCCTGGCAAGGGCATAAGCGGCTTCGACATTATCTACATACACCCCAGGCGTATACGTTACGACAGCCACCTCCCCAGATGTATGCCGGAATTCCCGGTTATTCTGCCTCATACTGAGTCCAATCCACGGCAGTTTCGCCAGGTCATCAGGATGCGTAATCGCCGGGTAATGGCTTAGCAAACCACGGGAAGCAACTACCTGGCGCGGCAGCACGAAAAGATGGCGCGCTTTCAGTGAACTGTCCGGAAGTTCGCCGATTCGAAATGCAACATCAATACCGTCGGCAATAATATCTCTGCGCGTATCACTGTAAGAGATATTCAGTAAAATGCCCGGATGACGTTTTATAAAATCGGCCAGATGGCGGGTAAACGCACTCTTCAAAAAAACGGCAGGAAGAGAAACAGTAAGCTTATTCGCCGTTGATATTGAACGCTGCTTAAATTCAATGACCCCCTGCTCATACAGCGCCAGCATCGATTTGGCCGTTTCCAGCAAATTTGCGCCATCGTGGGTCAGAGAGAGTTTACGGGTGTTTCTGTAGAGCAACGCGCAGCCAAGATTTTTTTCCAGCTTTGATAAATGCGTGCTTGCCGTAGCGGTTGTAAGCCCTAACGCTTCTGCCCCACCTGAAATGGATCCTGCCTCAGCAATCTTTGCAAACACTATCAGATAACGGATGTCATCAATCATTTATCGTCCTGTTGCGACGGCGTTCCTGCGAACTTCTCCTTCAATCATAGAGTTACGATATCGTACTTTCCTCCCCGGCCGCATCTCTTTTTATCGTGAGCGCGTGAGCACACCTACCAAATTTAGTGTAAAACAATAAATGTTTATTGTTTTACGATAAACACCAGGCTAGCCTGCACGCACTTCACCTTACCCTTTGCCAGGAGAGGCATTGAATGAAAAGAAGTCTGCTGTATGGCGTTTCGCTCGCGGGGATCGTGCTTTGCGCTCCCTTACACGGTGCGGAGCTGTCCGGCTACGCGGGTCTGGGCGTCGCGGTCAGTCCCGTTTATTCGGGATCGCGGCATTACGCGCCCGGACCGCTGCTGAAGGGCGGCCTGAGTCTGAAGAGTAAAGGCTGGGGGCAATGGGATCTCTCCACGGAGGGGCTGGCATGGACACTTCCCCCCGATACCCCGTTTGCCCTGAGCCTGCTGCTGGCCTCTGATGAGGGTAGAAAAGAGACAGTTACCTATCCCTTCTCCGCTCGAAAAAACCGTGACCTCCAGGGAATGGGCGATATGTCCGACATGCTGATGGCGGGCGCGGAAATGCGTTATCAACGCGAGGACTGGACGATATGGCTGCGCGCGTTAAGCGCAACGCAAAAACACCGGTACGGTGGCGAGACGCAGCAGCTGGCGAGGACCGTGAACAGCGGCGTAAAGTCCACCCTCTGGCGCGGGCGGGACGTCGAATTTTCGGTCGCAGGTGACATCACCTGGGCGAACAGCGGCTATCAGCAGCGCCATTATGGCGTCACCGCGAGCCAGTCTCAGCGCACCGGGTTTGATGCCTATTCACCATCATCGGGTTTACAGGAAGCTGGTGTCGATAGCGAACTGGTCTGGCACATCAGTGAAAATCTGACGGCTGGGGTGACCGGTCGCGCAGCCTGCCTGCTTGATGAAGCGGGTAAAAGCCCGCTGGTTAACAGCCGCATGCAGTACACCTTGTCATCAATGATCCAGTACGAGTTCTGAGGCACAGACCATGAATAAACAGTATTTATACAGCCGCAGGCGACTGTTAGCCGCAGGGGTTGTTTTTGTGTCGCTGATTGCCGCAGGCATCTACCTGCAGCCGGGCGTCAGCACGCCGTCCCCGCGCCAGACGGGTGATGCAACCATCGTCTCGTTCCTGACGCCACTCCTCAGCGGCGCGCGTGGCAGCGTTGCCGTCGCACTTATCACGCCAAAAGGCGTGCAGTACGCCCTGTGGGGCAGCGATTTTACAAAACAGTATGAAATCGCCAGCCTGACCAAAACCATGACCAGCAGCCTGCTGATTGAGGCGCAGCGACGCGGCGAAGCGGCGCCACAAACCCGCGTCGGTGAACTTATTCCGGAGATCGCAGGCCCGGCGAGCGATATTACTCTGGCGCAGCTGGCTTCGCATCGTTCCGGCCTTCCGCAGCTGGCGACGTCGTTACCCGAGAAAGTTCAGGTGATTAAGACCATCATCCTGCGTGACAATTTCTGGAACTTCGATGAGGAGACATTAATAGACATGGTGAATAAAGCCAGCGTCGAACGCCCGGCCGGATTTGACTATTCCAACACCGGCTACGCGCTGCTGGGACTGGCGCTGGCGCGTGCATCGCATCAATCTTTTGCCGATCTCCTGCAAACGCGAATATTCGCTCAGGCGCACATGACAGGCTCCGTCGTCGCCAGTGATACAGCGCCCGCCTCTTCCACGTTCAGCCAGGGTCGGTCCGCTTCCGGCCTGAGCGAAGCGCCGTGGATCATGCACGCATTTGCCCCTGCTGGAGGCGTGCGTTCAACCATTGTCGACATGGCCCATTACGCTCAGTCGCTGCTGGCAGGCCAGCTCGCATGGAGCGACGCAATGACGCCGCAGTTTGCGACTGACGATCCCGATTCACGCGTGGGCTATGGCTGGTTCACCACGCGCATTCAGGGGCGCGATATCACATGGCATGATGGTGAATCGTCGGGATTCGCGTCCGCAATTGCCTTCGACCGAGAGCGTAAAAGCGCCGTGGTGATCCTGTCCGACACCGCGTGGCCGGTGGTTGTCCCGGCCATACGGCTGCTATTAACCCAGCCATCTCATACGGCAGAGGCGCATCATGAACTGGATTGATATTCTCTGGGCAATACTGACCTTCGTCTCGGCCCTGCTGTTTGCGTGCGGAACGTGGGCCGCGCAGTATAAACTTCGGCTGGTGAACACAGTGCTGACCGTGGGATTAATTCTGTATAGCATGGAAATGATGCAGACCATCACCCATCTGAATACTCCAGGTTACTTTTTCAGAATGCTCACCTGGGTGATTCAGGCATCTTATCTTGCCTTTAGCGTGTATCACGTGTGGCCAAAACCCTGGATGAAACACGGAGCTAACTGTCTGAACGGCGGCAAGATTGCCATCGCGCTGATGCTTATGTCATGCTTGAGCATGCTGGTCTTAAAATAATATGAAATATTCAGGAAGGTTCGACGTGAATGGTGCGAGGGATAAACTCAGTCTGGTGCTCATCGCAGGGGTGCTGCCGCTCTTTCTCATCCTGGTATTAGTCACCCCTCTGTGGATCTATTTCACCGGCGAGTCGTTTTTTATTTCCACTCTGCTAAAGCTCGCGGAGGTTCAGAATGACGCTCTGGCGGTTTCGACGGTTTCGCCGCTCCGCCAGATCCTCCTGCTGGCGATCCTTTATCTCCCGGCGGGGCTGTTTGCCTTTGCTGTCTGGCAGGGGATGAGCGTCACGCGACAGGTTCGTCAAAAACAGATCCTCTCCCGGGCCCTGGCAAACAGCGTTCGCAAGATTGCCATCGCGATGCTAAGCCTTGGGATCGCACTGCCGGTCTGCCGCTTTTTGATCCCGCTGACGATCGCGTGGCCGGGACATTACTATCAGGTCACCCTTTTGCTTGGGGATTTTGTTCTGTTATTAACAGGCGGTTTGCTGCTGGTAACGTTTCACTCCCTGGTCGAAGGCATCAAAGCGGAAGAAGAAAATAAGGAGTTCATCTAATTATGGCTGTCGTGGTTCATCTGGACAAAATGCTGGTAGAGAAGAAAATGACGTCCAGAGCACTGGCAGCCTTTGTGGGGATCACTGAGCAAAACCTGTCGCTGCTCAAGTCCGGCAAGGTGAAAGGGATACGTTTTGATACGCTGGCGAAAATTTGCGAGGCTCTGCAGTGTCAACCCGGCGACATCCTCTCCTGGGAGCCGGACAGCCCGGAATGACGCGCCTGCGCCAGCGTTTGCAGCTGCTCCTTAAGCCAGCGGGTCGCGCCCCGCTGGCCGCTGCGTTTATGCGAGTAAATTTTCACTTCAAACGTGCGTATCGAAAACGGTAAAGGAAAAATACTCAGGTCCGCCGCCGCCGTCAGCTTCTCGGCGGCAAAACGGGGGATCGCCATCAGCAGGTCGCTTTCCGCAACGATAAACGGCGCGCTGAGCATCGACGGCGTTTTGATCGCGATTTGTCGGGTATAGCCCAACTGTTCGAGCCGCACGTCCAGAACGCCCTGCTTCTCATTCCATGGCGTCACCACCAGGTGTCGGGCTGCGAGATAATCCTCCAGCGTCAGACGCGTCCGGCGCGCGTTGCTGATAACCACATACTCATCTTCAAACCAGCCGATCTCTTCCAGTTCCGGGTGCCGAATATCATCCTGAGTGCTGAACCCCAGCGCGAGATCCACTTCGCCCGCCAGCAGTTCCGTCAGCGCCGGGCTGTGCGGCAGATAGCGCAATTCGAAACGCAAACCCGGGGCAGCAAGCTGCAGCTTGTGCATCAGCGCGGGGAAAATGCACAGCGCGGTAAAGTCCGTAATCCCAATTTGTAAGCTTTCGGTACTGCTGGCCGGGTCAAACTCCGGCTGCGGGGTCAGCTCATGATTCAGGAACGACAGTGCGGAGGCGATGGAAGGCGCAAGCTGAGAGGCATACACGCTGGGGGACATGCGATGCCCTTCCCGAAAAAATAGCGGGTCATTAAGGGTGATGCGCAAACGCGACAACGCATGGCTCAGTGCCGATGTGCTCATCGACAGCTCATCAGCGGCAAGCCGAACGGAACGGTGGCGGTAAATCGCGTCGAAAACGGGCAGCAGGTTTAAATCAAGGCGTCTCAGCACCGGATGCATAATATTCATCATTTGTTGATTTCATTGCACTTAATTCTTCGGACAATACTCCGTATGCTTAACGCCATCAATCGAAACACAGGCTAAAAAACAGGAAAAACAATGAGCATAACCATTCGTCAGGCCCGTCCCGAAGATGCGGCGGCAATTTACGCCATGATCTACGAGCTCGCGGTGTATGAAAAAGCGCCGGAAGAAGTCGTGACGACGCCGGAGGAGATCCGGGAAACGCTCTTTGGCACCGGCAGTCAAACCGAAGCGTTGATCGCGGAGTGTGAAGGTAAGATCGCCGGCTATGCCGTGTTCTTCACCAGCTATTCTACCTGGCTAGGACGCAACGGTATTTACATGGAAGACCTGTACATTTCCCCGGACTATCGCGGTAAAGGTGCGGGAAGAGCGCTGCTGAAACATATCGCGCAGCTCGCGGTAAAACGGCAGTGCGGCCGCCTTGAATGGAGCGTGCTGGACTGGAACCAGCCCGCGATTGATTTTTACCTGAGCATAGGCGCGCTGCCGCAGTCCGAATGGGTTCGCTATCGCCTTGATGGCGACGCGCTGCTGAGTTTTGCCGAATAACAGCGTCTCTCTGTGCGAGCCCCCCGCACAGAGATATATCCGAAAACAGCCCTGCCAGGTGCCGAAATTAACCTTTCGTCTCCCACATCCGCAAAGAGCGGCTATCCTTTAAATATCAACAAAAGGAGGCGAAAATGTCCGATCTCGATACTGATAAAAACACCCAGTTTGCAGAAGACAAAGCAAAAAATAAATTTGATGAACTTGCAGGTTCAGCGCAGCAGCAGTTTGGTGAATTTGTAGATTCACCAAAGCATCAGGTCAAAGGTGCGGCTAAAAAATATGCCGCGCAGGCCAGCGATGCCGTTTCCGACGTCACTGAAGCTGTCAGAAATAACCCCCTCACCGGCCTCGTCGCAGCGGGTGCGGTCGGTATTGTTCTCGGCCTGTTGCTGGGTCGAAAATAATAAAAGGCCCTTCGGGGCTTTATTTTTTCTTAACTGAATAATCTGACCATGCGGTCTAACTCTTCCTCTTTCACGGCGCGCGATAAATAATACCCCTGAAAGTTTTTCACGCCCAGCGCGACTAATTTCTCAAACTTTTCTTCGCTATCCACCCCCTCCGCAATACAGTCCGTTCCGGTCATGTCGCTATAAAACTGTATCGCTTTAATCAGGTTATAGTCATTGTCGTTTGCCACAAAATGCTCAACGATGTCCCGATCCAGCTTGAGTCCATCAAAATGCACCTGCCGCACCGGGAACATGGTTTGATGATTAGAGAAACAGTCATCCAGAAACAATCGACACCCCGTATTACGTAAATGCCGCATGGTTTCAGGGATCCTTTTGTCCTTCGTCACGTCAATATCTTCTGCAAATTCAAAGACCAGCTTTTCGGCCCACTGCGGTTTGAGCAGCATGTCGATAGCTTTCCTTGCCATATCAGGCAATGCATTCCCGGACGCCAGGCGAGGTGGAATATTCACTGAAAAATAGTATTTGCCATTATACTTATTGATCCCCGACACGGCAGCATGGATAACTAACGCTGTTATTTTTAACCATATCTCATGATTTGAAATGTCCGTGAGAAAGCCGGCTGGCTTGACAATTTTACCGTTTTTATTCCAGCGGATCAGTATTTCAAAACCTACTCCTTTTTTGTCACGATCGGTAATTATTTGATAGGCAGGGAAGATCTCTCTTTTAAGTAGCGCATTAAATATTTCCGTTTCCTTATCCGTGAATTCTCTTTTTTGACGCTGATGTTTAATCCCCCCCTCCGCTTTAAAATTGTGCGGGTCGTGTAACCATCGCTTAATTAAGCGTAATTTCAGCACACCTTCCTTACGGTGGGTATAAACCGTTTTATTAGAAAGCCCCATTTCGTCGCACATTTCCTTTACGGACATGCCGCGGTAGAAATTTAATAAAACGTCAATCTCTCTTTTTGTTAGCCATTTTACGTTTTCTTGCGAAGCATTATCCCTGCTGCGATCGCGTAATAAGTACGAACGATCCTTAAAAACGTTATGTTGCGTATGAGAACAGGTTATGACATCTGAAACGCGGGCAATACGAATCAATGATAATTGATAGCTGTTATTTAAAAGACTGCCCAGGGTGCGATACAGCCAGCCATCCGGTATGTCACCATACAGGGTGACGCGTCGAATAACGGGAAGCGTATTGAGCACGGATGCAAGGCGCTTCAGGCTCTCCAGGAGATTGACGATACCTTTTCCGAGAAACGCTACAATATGAGCATTCTGATTTATAAGGATATTTTCCATATCCTGTTGGGATACCTCATCTCCGTCAAAGTGAATATGCGAAGCCTGTATACCGTATTGGTTAAGGATCAGACGATATCCCTGGAACGTAAAACCGCAGGCTGAGATGACATATTTTTGTTCATCGCACGCCCCATTTCTCATAGAAATTTTGTGGGTCATAACCTGCTCCTGGGCACTGAAGCGCCATTTCCATTTGTGAATGCATAAAATTTAACGCACCTGTTATAAACATTAATTTTACAGTACAGCCTCAGGCTAAGAAACAGTTATCAGCCGAACTCACAGGAACATCTTTGCGTTAATCACTACGGCTTAAATATACTTTTCTTTGCAAATAACACCGGCAAACATCTCATTCTCAGGGTATAATGTGAATTCCGAAAAAGAAGACTAAACGCTTCATCTATCGGCTCATTTAAATACGAGAAAAATGCTATGGATAATCACGTCTCATCCAGGGCCTTGCTACATCGAAGGGATGTTATAAAGAACAATCCGCGATTCGGTGAGGCAATATTAGAGCACTACACAATTAATGATACCATCTACAAAAAACAACCTCTTTTCTACAAAACAATGCTGCAGGAATCACGGTTTAACATTATTCTCTCCATGTGTTGTTTTATTTTTGGAAATCAGGCGGAGTCAGTTTCAGAGATAAAAGAGTTATGTTCTCGCTATAAGATAGCCAGCCCCAACAGCGTTATTGCGATCATTACGATACTGAGAACCACCGGGCGCATCAGGACCTGGCGCTGCACGGAAGACCGACGCAAAACGAGAATCGCGCCAACCGAAAAAGGTTTGAATGAACTTAAACGCTATATGTCCGGCGCATTTTTGCCCGTCAGCATTCTGTACCCCGCATTTAATATTAATGTTAACCTGCTGGATAATGATGTTTTGAGAAACAACTTCTTCCGCCGTGCGGCAGAATATCTTTTTCGGGGATTAACGTTCAGAAAGGTTTTACCGGAAGTGGGGTTATTTATTGATAAGGATGGCGGCCGCATGATTATGCTTTATATTTATCTGCAGGCCATGAAAAACAAATCCGCTCACGGTGCGGTTATTGACTATTCAGCCAGCTCGCTCGCAAAAGAATTTTTTGTTTCACGCATCCACGTCAACCGAATTATCAAATCGGCACAGGAGGCGGGTTATCTTAAAGATCGTGGTGATGGTCGGATGTCGATATACCCGGCGTTTATCGAACTTGTCGAAAATTATGCCGGGTTATATTTTGCCTATGTTACGCATTACATCAACGTTGTGCCCAAAGAGCGACGCCACGCTCACAGCGTGACGTCAACCGTATAATCCAGCAGGCGTTCGGTGTCCCGAACGCCATTCACCTATCGTTCCCGCAGCGCCTCTTTTGCCTTGTTCAGCGGCTTCAACAGATAATCCAGAATGGTTTTGCTGCCGGTTTTAATATCAACGGTAGCAATCATGCCCGGAAAGACCGGAAATTCCTGACCTTGCTTATTGGTCAGATGGTTACTGTCGGTACGAATATAGACGCGATAGTAGTACACATCCCTTTTCACCTCATCCTGCAGGGTGTCCGGCGAAATCATGGTCACTTCCCCTTCCAGCCCGCCGTAAATGGAGTAGTCATAGGCCGTAATTTTCACCAGCGCTTTCTGGCCGGGATGAATAAACGCCACATCGCGCGGCGAGATTTTCGCTTCGACCACCATCTGATCGTCAAGCGGGACCAGGCTCATCAGCTTGCCGTTCGGCGGGATAACGCCTCCCACGGTCGTGACGTCAATATCCTTGACGATCCCGCGAACCGGGGCATTGAAGGTCAGCCGGGTCAGGGAGTCCGCACGCCCTTTCATCACCGAACGCTGGGCTTCAATCTCCGCATTGGCTTTCGCCAGCTCTTCACGGGCGCGAACGTAATACTGGTTTTTCATCTCGGTAATTTTGTTCTCAAGCTCATTTTTTTGACGCTCAAGACGTAACACCTCAACCTTGCTGGCCGCCCCCTGGGTCACCAGCGGACGGGTCAACGACAGCTCGCGCTGCACCAGTTCGGCCCCCTGACGCAGCCCGGCCAGCCCTTTTTCGAGGCTCTCACGACGGGACTGGTAGAGCGCCGTTTCCTGTTTAACCAGCTCAACGTCGTCATCCAGCTCTTCCGGGAACGCAAGTTCCGTGTCGTTCACCTCGGCCTTCAGGCGCGCCGCCGTTGCCAGCGCCGCATTCAGACGAGACTCGCTCTCCAGCACGCTCGATTCGGTTTTTGTTCGGTCTAGCTGCGCGAGCTGCTGGCCGCGTTCCACAATGTCACCTTCACGCACCATCAGGCTGTGGATAATGCCGCCTTCCAGGGACTGAATGACCTGCTCATGAGAAGACGGTATGACCTTGCCGCTGCCGGTCGTCACTTCATCAAGATGGAACAGGCTTGCCCATGCGATAAACACCGCCAGCAGGGTAAACAGCGACCATGCCACCAGTGACGAGCGCGGCAGGCGTGGCTCCTTCAGTCGGCTATTGAAACGGGAGAAATCATTCATGCCGCGCCCTCCTCGGCAACCGCCGCTGGCTTCATGGTCACGGTACGCTGCGCGGCTTTCTGCGGTGCCATACCGTGCTGATGCAGGATCGCATCGCGCGGGCCGTCCATCACCACCTTGCCGTTTTCCAGCACAATGATGCGGTCGACCAAATCCAGAATCGGCAAGCGATGCGTCGCCACCACCAGCGTCCGGCGTTTCCCCAGCCATTTGTGGAGATGCTGTATAAACTGCTTCTCGCTCATTTCGTCCAGCCAGGCGGTAGGCTCGTCCAGCAGCAGGATATTCGGGGAGGTGATCAGCGCGCGCGCCAGCAGCAGCGCCTGACGCTGACCGCCGGAGAGGCCAGCCCCGCCTTCGTTGATGATGTAGTTCAGCCCCATTTTCTGCTTGCGCACAAACTCCAGCGCGCCGCTGTTGACCAGCGCCTGATGAATCTCGTCGTCGGTGGCTAACGGGTTCCCCATCAGGATGTTGTCCCGCACGGAGCCAAAGAACAGCCGGGCCTGCTGGCCGAGCAGCTGCATGTCGCGGCGCACGTCGGCCGGGTCCAGATGATTGAGGGCAATATCGTCGAGCAGGATGCTGCCCTGCTGCGGCTCCTGCATACCCGCCAGAAGCTGTAGCAGCGTGCTTTTACCGGAGCCATTACGCCCAAGCACCGCCACGCGCTCTCCGGCGCGGATCTGCAGCTTGCTGATGTTGAGCACGGTGAGTTTCTCTTCCTCGTCGTAATAAAACCCGACGTCCTCAAGGCTATAGTCGCCGCGCAGGTGGGCTTTGTGCACCTTCTTGCCGTGCTGCGGATCGTCAATCGGACGCTGCATCAGGTCGTCCAGCCCCTTGCGGGCCACTTTTGCCGACTGCCAGCGCGAGAGCACGCCTGAGATCTGCGACAGCGGCGCGATAGTGCGCGATGCCAGAATCGAGGTTCCCACCAGCGCACCGGTGGTCATGTCGCCGCTGATAACCAGGTAGCAGCCCACCAGCAGCACCACCGCATAGACGATGGACTGCACCTCCTGCGTCCAGGTGAGCAGCAGGCCCGTCAGCCAGCGCTGCTTCATGCCGACGCTGGCGGCGACGTCGTTGGTGTTATTCCATTGGTTCTGGAAACGCTGCTCGGCGCGCATCAGCTTGATGTCTTCAATGCCCTGCACCGCTTCCACCAGCGTGGCGTTACGAATGGCGGACTCACGCATCCCTTCGCTGGAAAGCTTCCCCAGCGGGCGCTGCACCAGCAGGCCGGGGATGAGCAGCAGCGGCACGGCGATCAGGACCACCAGCACCAGCGGGCCGCCAATCATCCACAGAATAAAGACGAACAGCAGGAAGAACGGCAGATCGGAGATGGCCGCAATGGTGGTTGAGGTGATCAGCTCCCGCACCGACTCCAGCTCGCGGATCTGCGCGATAAAGGATCCGGTTGATTTGGATCGCGCGCCGTTTTTAATCCGCAGCGCGTGGGCAAACACGCGTTCAGAGATGCGCAGGTCGGCGCGTTTCCCCACCACGTCAGAAATATGCACGCGCAGCATACGCATGATGAATTCGAACACGATGGCAATCATCACGCCGCCAAACAGCACCCACAGCGTGGCTTCCGACTGCGACGGCACCACCCTGTCGTAGACCTGCATGGAGAAGACCATGCCGGAAAGCGCCAGCACGTTGGCCACCAGCGCCACCAGCATAATGTCGCTGTAGCGTCGCCAGTCTTTCAGCGCCAGCTGCCAGAACCAGTTTTTCTCATAGGGTTTGATGTAATCGTCCACGCGGGCATCCGGCGTGGATTCGAGCGGGCGCAACACCATCAGCCCTTTTAACCGCGCCCCGAGTTCATCACGCGTCAGGGTCGTCTCCAGCCCCGCGTCGCCGCTAAACTGCAGGCTGACGTTGCCTTCGCTGTCCATGCGGTTAATGACCGCGATTTGTCCGCCGGTGAATTCCGCCAGCAGCGGCAGGCGCCACGGATCGAGGGATACCGCTTCAGCCGCCACCATACGCATCCCCAGCCCAAGCTGGCGCGCCATCTCCTCCAGCACCAGCTGGCGCGGAGACTGGCTTTCATGGTTAATCGTGACCCGAACGTGCTCCGCTGAGAAATCCAGCCGGTAGTGTTTCGCGATGATAAGCATGCCCTGCAGCCAGGGTTCGTACTGTGGATGTGTCTTCATATTGCTACGTCCTGTCCAGGGCGATAATTTCGCACTGAAATGATACCTTTACGGGATGATTAAAAATCGAACGCTTTCTAAACGAGCACGCAAAATAATCTTGTGAAATATAGGGTTATGACTATTCGTGTAAAGAAACGCCAAAAGGCCGCGGGGATCGCTCCCCGCGGCGTTGGTTTACGCAATTAACAGCTGATGGTTCGCCAGCAGCGTCGCCAGATCCGTCTGCACGCCGTTCAGGGTCACCAGCGTGGTCGGCGAGAACTGACCGCCTGTACCGTCCAGGTCAACCTGGATCTCGGTATTGCTGCCGTTCTGCACCACGCGGATGTAATCGCTGATATTGCCCGCGCTGCTGTCCAGCGTGGCCACGCCGTTCACATAGCTCGCCGAGCCCGTGCCGGTATAGCCGCTGCCGGAGAGCAGATCGCGCAGGTCAATACGATCCGTGTCCGCAGTCCCTTCCCAGGTGCCGACCGTAAAGCCGTTCACCACGTCGTGGCCGTTACCGCCCGTTGCGTCAGACGCGTTGATCAGCTTGTAGAGCAACGTATCGTGACCGCCGCTGCCGATGTTGAAGGTGTCGTTCCCGCCGCGGCCTTCGAACTGGTTATCACCGCTGTTGCCGGTAATGACGTCGTCGAAGTTCGAGCCGTTAATTCCCTCAATGTTGAGCAGTCGTGACGTACCGAACCCGGTGTCCTGCGCGGTAGAGAGGCGCAAATCCACGGTTACGCCGGAGGTCGCATTGCGGTAATCCACCACGTCCATCCCACCGGTGTTGCTCCAGGTGTCGTAGTCGGAATGGGTATTCCAGCCGCCGGAACCGTTGTAGGTGTAGGTGCCATCCTCTGCGATAAAGGTGTCGTTATACCCGGTCCCGGTAATGGTCCCGCTGTGGCCGCCGGTGGCCGCTTCGGCCGTCAGGACGTAGCCCTCTTTGCCGTTGCCCGCTTCCAGACCGCTCCAGGTGACGTTATCCGATACGCCGTTGGTAATCTTCAGGATCTCGGCCGAATAGGTTTCATTCGGATCCAGCCCGTAGAAGCTCACCAGCGCAGAGGTATCGTTCGAACCGATACCGGACTGGGCGTTGATGATCTGCGAAGCCACCAGCACGCCCGCAGCGTTGTACAGATTGACCGTATTGCCGTAGTAGGCGTTGATGCCCTCGCTGTCGACAATGTGCAGGTGCATCGCGGTGCCGTCAGCGATGGTTTTGCTGTTTTGCACCAGCACCACCTTGCCGTTCTGCTGAGAGACCAGCAGATCCTGCGCGCCGTCCCAGTTGTAGTCTACCGCCGCCACGCCGGTGACGTTCGCCAGGCCCGAAGCCAGCTGGCCTGAGGTCCAGGTGGAGCCGTAACCGTTGTTGGTGAACAGCGTCGCCGTCTGCGAACCGCCGTAGCTGCTGAGCTTGATGATGTCCATCTGCCCGTCGCCGTTCCAGTCCACCGCCACCGACAGATAGCCCGCCGTGGCGTTAGAGGCTTCCACCGCGCTCTTGGTGGCAGAGAGCTTCCCGGTACCGTCGTTGTAGTAAATCACCCCGCCGTTGTTGTTGTAGCTGCTGCCCAGGTACAGATCCATATAGCCATCGCCGTTGAAGTCCGCCCACGTCATGGACGCCGCCGTGGTGGTATTCGAGGCGTTTGCCACAAACACGTTGGTCAGGTTCTGACCGATAGAGAGCGTGCCGTTACCGTTGTTGTTGATCACGGTTAACGAGTACGCGCCGCTGCGGTTGGTGTGCTGGACAATATCCACCGTGCCGTCGTTGTTCAGGTCGACGCCGGAGATTTCACGCATGGTGGTGAACTGTCCCGAGAACCCAGCACCACCGTTGGTACCATCCGGCGACAGCACGCCGTTCTTATTAATCAGATAAGTAATGGAGTCCGCGCCGGAGTCGCCATACGCCAGATCCAGATAGCCATCGCCGGTTTTATCGTACGCAATCACGCCGCCGTACCAGATGGTGGTCCCCATCGCCAGCTGGCTGGCGTTATAGGTGCTGCCATCATAGGTCCACATCACCTGCGTAGAGCCGGAGTAGGTATTTTCCGTCGCGAAAATATCCTGCGTGCCGTTACGGTCAAAGTCGGCGGCGGTCTGGCTCACCACGTAGTAGCTGCGGGTGTTGGTCAGCGTATTTCCGGCATAGGTCGAGCTATCGCTGCTGGAGTAAGACTGCCCGTTAGCAATGATATTCCACAGACCGCTGCTGTTCATGCCGAGGGTCATGGTGGAGTTGTTACTGTTCCCCGCCGTGGTTGCCCAGTCGGTATTCACCGAGGTGGTGTCAATCACCAGGCTGCCGGTTGCCGTGCCGGTGGTATTGCCGTTACCCGCGCTGCTCTTCACCTGCGCCGTCACGCTGTAGCTCGACACGCTCAGCGCATCGCCGTCCGGGATCTGCAGATACCAGGTGTTGTGATCCGGATCGACCACCACCGCACCGCCCGTCTGGGAGGTATAGGTTTTCCCGTTCACCGTGACCACCAGGTATTCACCGTTCACCAGATCGGCGGAGACGGTCCCGCTGACGATCGGCGTGGTGTCCGACGTGGTCTGCGCGGTAATCGCCGCCGTGGTGGTCGGGATGCTGGTATCAACGTTCAGCACAAAGCCGTCGGATTCCGTGTAGTTACCGGCCTTATCGGTGACGCGCACAATGTAGGTGTGGTTGCCGTCGCTCAGGCCGTTGTCCTGGAAGGACCAGCTTGCGCTGCCGTTCATGGTCACCTGGCCGAGCAGGACCCCGTCACGATAGAGCTGCACGATTTCACCGTCGTCCGGGGCGCGGTTAAGCGTACCGTTGATCAGCGGCGAGTTATCGTCCGTTGCCACCGCACTGCCAAAGGTGCCCTGACGCTCGCCTTCGCCGTCGGTATAGCTCACTACCGTGCCCACCGTGGTTGGCGGCGTGGTGTCCACCGTCACCACCTGAGAGGCGGTGGAGCCGACGTTGCCCGCCTGGTCGATAATCCGCACCTGGTAGGTGTAGTCTCCGTCAGGCAGATCGCGGGTATCAGTGTAGCTCCAGCGCTGGTTGGTGACCGTGGTATCGAGCCAGGTATTTCCGCCGTCCAGGCTTATCTGTACGCGCTCGTCGCTTGCCAGCGCGCTGCCCAGCGAACCGTTGATGGTCAGCGTGGTGTCCATGGTGATGAAATCACTGCCGGACTGGCCGGTATCTTCGCTGATGCTGTCGATGGTGACGCCATACTGCGGCGCGTGGGTATCCACCGTCACCGCCTGCGAGGTGGTGGCCCCAACGTTCCCCGCCTGGTCAACGACCCGCACCTGGTAGTTATGGCTGCCGTCGGTCAGCGTACGGGTGTCGCTGTAGCTCCACTGCGTACCGCTTACGGTGGCGTAAACCCAGGTGCTGCCGCCGTCCATGCTCACCTGCACGAATTCACCCGCGCCCAACGCGGCGCCGAGCGTTCCGTGCAGCGTGTACGAGGTCGAACTGGTCAGGAAGTCGTTATTGTCGAAGCCGGTATCCACGGTGATGTTATCCACGGTCACCGTAATCGCCGCATCCGGGGCGACCGTATCGACGGTCACCTGCTGATGGGCGCTTGAACCCACGTTGCCCGCCGCGTCCACCACGCGAACGTAGTAGTCATAGGTCTGGTTACCCAGCGTGCGGCCGTCCACGTAGTACCAGCTGTTGCCGGTGACGATCACGTTCTGCCAGGTCACTCCGCCGTCGATGCTGATCTGGGCATACTCGCCGTCGGCCAGCGTCGCGCCGAGCGAGCCGTGCAGCGTCAGGGACGTATCGTTGGTGATAAAGTCGCTGCTGCTCAGGCCGGTATCGTCGCTGATGCTGTCGATGGCGATGGTTTTGCTCGCGTCCGGCGCAACCGTATCAATGGTCACCACCTGGCTGGCGGTGGCGCTGATATTGCCCGCGTCGTCAATCACGCGCAGCTGGTAGTTGTAATCCCCGTCGGCCAGCGTGCGGCCATCGACGTACGTCCAGCTCAGGCCGCTGACGCTGACGTCTGTCCATGTCACGCCGCCGTCGAGGCTGATCTGCGCGTGGTCGCCGCTGCCGAGCGCCGCGCCGAGCGTCCCTTTCAGGCTGATCTGGTTGTCGCTGGTGATAAAGTCGCTGCCGGACAGGCCGGTATCCTGGGTGATGGAATCGACCGTAATCGTCGTTGCCACAGGCATGGTCAGGTCAATCACCACGTCCTGGCTGTCCGTCGCCCCCACGTTGCCAGCGTTATCGATCACGCGCACCTGGTACTGATACGTACCGTCCGTCAGGGTGCGGCCATCGGTGTAGCGCCAGGTGGTGCCGGTCACGGTCAGGTCAATCCAGGTGGTGCCGCCGTCAAGGCTGATCTGCGCCTTCTCGTTATTGCCGAGCTGCGCGGTCAGGGAGCCGTTGACCACGACCTGAGCGTCGTTGGTGATGAAATCACTCGCGCTCAGGCCGGTGTCATTTTGCAGCGAATCAATCGTAATCCCCATCGACGGCGCGGTGAGATCCACGGTGACGCTGTGGTTATCGCTGCCGCTGTTGCCGATGGTGTTGCTGACCTGCGCGTTAATCACGTACGAACCGCCGTCCGCCAGCGCGGTCACGTCTGCGCTGCCTACCGTGTAGCTCCAGGTACCGTCATTCTGAACGATCGCCGTGTAGGTTTTACCGTTCAGCGTAATGGTCACCGTCTGGCCCGCCGGGGCGTCGGTGGTGCCGCTGACGACCAGCGGCGTACCGTGCTCGGCGGCGTTGACGATATCGTCCTGCGCAAAGGTGTTAATGGTGATGGTCGGGACATCGCCGTTCAGCGTCACGTCGTGCGTTGCGCTCCCCGGGTTGCCCGCCCTGTCGCTTACCGAAGCGGTGATGGTGTAATCCCCGTCGCTCAGGCCGAGGAAATCACGGCCCGGCACGAAGACCGACCAGGATCCGTCCGCCCCGACGGTCGCCTGATAGCTGTGCCCGTTGAAGGAGACGGTCACCGTCTGGCCCTGCTCCGCCGTGGTCGTACCACGGATCGTCTGGCCCGCCAGCTGCTCCGCGTTGTTGACGATATCGTCATCGGCCACGGTGCTGATGGTCACGGTTGGCGCGACGGTATCGACCGTTAAGGTGTGCGTGGTCTGGCCGTTATTACCCGCTTTGTCGTTGACCGAGGCGGTCACCGTCAGCGCGCCCTGGCTCAGGGCGGCCAGATCGACTTCCGGAACATCCAGCGTCCACGTCCCGTCGTTCGCGACGGTGGCGGTATAGGATTTGCCGCCCAGCGTCACGGTGACGGTCTGACCCGCCTCCGCGCTGGAAGAGCCGTGCACGGTCAGCGGCTGCTGCGCTTCAAGCGCGTTCAGCATGTCGTCAACCGACAGCGTCGCAATGCTCACGACCGGCGCGGTGGTATCCACGCTGATGCCGTGCGTCGCCGACGCGCTGTTGCCCGCGCTGTCCTGCGCCGACACGGACACCTGATAGCTCGCGCCATCTGCCAGGGCGCCCACGTCGGCGGCCGGAACGGTGGTCGTCCAGCTGCCATCGCTCTGGATGGTGGCCGTATAGGTTTTGCCGTTCAGCGTCACGGTGACCTGAGTCCCGCTGGCGAGCTGGGCGCTGGAGCCGTTAATCACCAGAGACGAACCGGCTTCCGCCGCGTTGATGACGTCGTCACCGCTAACGGTGTTCACCGTCAGCGCCACGGAAGCGGTGTTCACCACCACATCGTGGGTCTGGGTGCTGCTGTTGCCCGCGCTGTCGGTAATCGTCGCGCTGAGGGTCACGGTGCCGTCGTTCAGCGCGGAAATCACGCTGGCCGGAACGCCCACGCTCCAGTTACCGCTGGCGTCAACGGTGGTGGTGTACTGGTTAGAACCGATGGTGATGATCAGCTTATCGCCGACGCTCGCGCCGGTTGCCGTACCGCTGACAATCTGCGCCTGCCCGTGCTCCACGCTGTTAATGACGTTATCGCCCGCCACGACGTTAAAGCTGACGGTCGGCGGCGTGGTATCAAGCGTAATCGCTTTGCCCGCGCTGCCCGGGTTACCCGCGGCGTCGCTCACGCTGACCTGCACGGTGTAGCCATTATCCGCCAGTGCGGACAGGTCGGCGCCCGGTACGTTCACGCTCCAGATGCCGCCCTGCTGCACCTGTGCGGTATAGCTCTTACCGCCCAGCGTTACGGTGACCGTCTGCCCGACTTCCGCCGTGGTCGTGCCGGAAATGGCCACGCCCGCAGCCGCTTCGCTGCCGTTAATCACGTTATCGCCAGCGACCGTATCAATGCTCACGGCTGGCGCGGTCGCATCCACGCTGTACTCACGGCCCGCAGAGGCGCTGTTGCCGTGCGCGTTGGTGACGCTCACCTGCACGCTGGCATCGCCGTCCTTCAGGCCCGCGAGATCGGCGGAAGGCACGGTGGCCGTCCAGTTACCGTCAGCGTCCACTTTCGCGGTGTACGTCTTGCCGCCGAAGGTGATGGTGACGGTCTGGTTTTCCTCCACGTTCGAGGTGCTGCCGGACAGCACCAGATCCGCGCCTTTCTCCGCCGCGTTAATCACGTCGTCGGTGGCAATCGCATCGATGCTGACGGCAACGGCAGACAGATCGACGGTGACATCGTGGCTGATGGTCACCGGGTTGCCCGCCGCGCTCTGGCCTGCGACGGTCACGGTGACCGTGCCCGCAGCCAGGGCCCCGACGTCCGCCGCCGGGATCGCCGCGATCCAGGTGCCGTCTGCCAGCACGGAGGCCGCATAGGTTTTGCCGTTGACGGTCACGGTGAGCGTGGTGCCAGCCGCCAGCCCGTCGCTGGAGCCGGTGACAATCAGGTTTTGAGTATGTTCAATGCTGTTGATCACATCGTCGCCCGCCACGGTATCAATGCGCAGGCCCGGCAGGCTGGCGTCTATAACGATTTCGCGCTCGCCCGCGCCGGTGTTGCCGTGGCCGTTGGTCACGGTCGCCGACACGGTCAAATCGCCGTTGCCCAGCGCGGTCAGGACGGATTCCGGCACGTTAACGGACCAGGTCAGATCGCTCTGCACCGTTGTGGTGTAGCTGTTGCCGCCAATGGTGACGGTGACGGTATTGCCCGCTTCCGCGTTCGCCACTTTGCCGCTGATGGTCTGGCCCGCGGCCACTTCCGCCGCGTTGATGACGTTATCGCCCGCCACGGTGTTGATGGTGACGGTCGGCAGCGCGGTGTCCACCAGCAGGTTCGCGGCGTTGCTCACGGTGTTACCCACGCCGTTGGTTGCGGCGGCGTTGAGGGTGTAGTTGGCTTCGCCCAGACCCGCCAGATCCGCTGCCGGAACGGTCAGGCTCCAGGTGCCGTCCGCCGCCGTCGTGGCCGTGTAGTTTTTACCGTTGAGGGTCACGGTCACCACGGTGCCTTCCGCGAGGTTAGCGCTGGTGCCGCTGACGCTCAGATCCTGACCTTTCTCCACCGCGTTCAGCACGTTATCGCCGCTGATGGCGTTGAAGGCCACGGACGGCAGGCCAGTATCGACGGTCACGTTATGGCTGCCGGCACCGGTATTGCCCGCCGCGTCGGTGACTGACGCCGTGACGGTCACGGTGCCATCCTGCAGAGCAGAAATCACGTTCGCCGGGACGCCCACGCTCCAGTTACCCGCCGCGTCCAGCACGGTGGTGTACGTCTGGCCGCCGATGGTGACGGTGACCTTATCGCCCGCTGCCGCGCCGGTGGCGGTGCCGCTGATGATTTGCGCCTGGCCGTGCTCAGCGATGTTAATGACGTCGTCGCCCGCCACGGTGTTGATGGTCACCGCAGGCGCGGTGATATCTACCGCCAGGTTGTGATCCACGGATGCCGGGTTGCCCGATTTATCGCTGACGCTTGCCGTCACGGTCACGCTGCCGTCGCCGAGCGCGGCCAGATCCGCCGCCGGAACGTTCAGCGTCCAGTTGCCGTCCGCGCCTGCGGTTGTGGTGTAGTCTTTGCCGTTCAGCGTCACGGTCACGGTCTGGCCCGCTTCGGCGGTGGTGGTGCCGGACACGGTCAGATCGCTCTTCGCTTCAGTGGCATTCAGAATATCGTCGGTCGCCAGGGTATTGATGGTCACGGACGGCGCGGTCGCATCCACGCTGTACTCGCGGCCCGCCGAGGCGCTGTTGCCGTTCACGTTGGTGACGCTCACCTGTACGCTGGCGTCGCCATCCTTAAGGTGTGCCAGATCCGCAGACGGTACGGTGTAGGTCCAGTTACCGCTGTCGTCTACTGTCGCGCTATAGATTTTGCCGTTCAGGCTGATGGTCACGGTCTGCCCGGCTTCCACGTTGGTGGTCGCACCGGACAGCACCAGATCCGCGCCCTTCTCCGCCGCGTTAATCACGTCGTCGGTGGCGATGGAATTGATGCTGATGGCAACGGTCGCCAGATCTACCGTCACGTCGTGGCTGATGGTAATCGGGTTGCCCGCTGAGCTGTCGCCGGTAACGCTGATTTTGACGGTGCCTTGCGGCCACGCGCTCACGTCGGTGGACGGGATCGCCGCGCTCCAGGTGCCGTCCGCCAGTACGGTCGCCGCATAGCTTTTGCCGTTGACGGTGACGGTCAGCGCCGTGCCCGCCGCCAGCCCGTCGCTGGAGCCGGTGACGATCAGGTTCTGCGCGTGCTCGATGCTGTTGACGACATTGTCGCCCGCCACGGTATCCACGCGCAGTCCCGGCAGGTTAGCGTCGATAGCGATTTCGCGCTCGCCGGTGCCGGTATTGCCGTGGCCGTTGGTGACGGTCGCCGTCACGCTCAGGCTGCCGTTGCCCAGCGCGGTCAGCACGTCAGACGGCACGTTCACGGACCAGGTCAGATCGTTCTGCACCGTTGCGGTGTAGCTGTTGCCGCCAAGGGTGACGGTGACGGTATTGCCCGCTTCGGCATTCGCCACGGTGCCGCTCAGGGTCTGGCCTGCCGCCACTTCCGCCGCGTTGATGACGTTGTCGCCCGCCACGGTATTGATGGTGACGGTCGGCAGCGCGGTGTCCACCAGCAGGTTCGCGGTGTTGCTCACGCTGTTGCCCACGCCGTTGGTAGCGGTCGCGTTCAGGGTGTAATTGGCCTGGCCGAGACCGGCCAGATCCGCTGCCGGAACCGTCAGGCTCCAGGTGCCGTCTGCCGCGGTTGTGGCCGTGTAGTTTTTACCGTTGAGGGTCACGGTCACCACGGTGCCTTCCGCGAGGTTAGCGCTGGTGCCGCTGACGCTCAGATCCTGACCTTTCTCCACCGCGTTCAGCACGTTGTCATCGCTGATGGCGCTGAAGGCCACCGATGGCAGACCGGTATCGACGGTCACGTTATGCGTACCGGTGCCGGTGTTGCCCGCCGCGTCGGTGACTGACGCAGTGACGGTCACGGTGCCGTCGCTGAGGCCGGAAATCACATTCGCCGGTACGCCCACGCTCCAGTTCCCCGCCGCGTCCAGCACGGTGGTGTAGGTCTGGCCGCCGATGGTGACGGTGACCTTATCGCCCGCTGCCGCGCCGGTGGCGGTGCCGCTGATGATTTGCGCCTGGCCGTGTTCTGCGATGTTAATGACATCGTCGCCCGCCACGGTGTTAATGGTCACCGCAGGCGCGGTGATATCTACCGCCAGGTTGTGATCCACGGACGCCGTGTTGCCCGCTTTATCGTTGACCGATGCGGTGACGGTCACGCTGCCGTCGGTTAATCCAGCCAGTTCCGCCGCCGGGACGTTCAGCGTCCAGCTGCCGTCTGCGCTGACGGTTGTGGTGTAGTCTTTGCCGTTCAGCGATACGGTGACCGTCTGGCCCGCTTCGGCGGTGGTGGTGCCGGATACGGTCAGATCGGACTGCGCTTCGGCGGCGTTCAGAATGTCGTCGTTCGCCAGGGTGTTGATGGTCACGGACGGCGCGGTTGCATCCACGCTGTACTCGCGGCCCGCCGAGGCGCTGTTGCCGTTCACGTTGGTGACGCTCACCTGCACGCTGGCGTCACCGTCTTTCAGACCGGTTAGATCCGCAGACGGCACGGTAGCTGTCCATTTTCCGTCTGCATCCACGGTCGCGGTGTAGCTCTTACCGCCGAAGGTGATGGTGACGGTCTGGTTTTCCTCAACGTTCGAGGTAGTGCCTGAGAGCACCAGATCCGCGCCCTTCTCGACCGCGTTAATCACGTCATCGGTGGCGATGGCGTCAATGCTGATAGCAACGCTCGCCAGATCCACCGTCACATCGTGGCTGATGGAGACCGGGTTACCGGCGCTGCTCTGGCCCGCAACGGTTACGGTAACCGTGCCCGCACTCAGTGCGCCAACGTCCGCCGCCGGGATCGCCGCGCTCCAGGTGCCGTCCGCCAGCACGGTCGCCGGATAGGTTTTGCCGTTTACGGTCACGGTCAGCGCCGCCCCCGCCGCCAGCCCGTCGCTGGTGCCGGTGATAATCAGGTTTTGAGTATGTTCGATGCTGTTGATCACGTCGTCACCCGCCACGGTATCCACGCGCAGGCCCGGCAGGTTAGCGTCTATCACGATTTCGCGCTCGCCCGTTCCGCTATTGCCCACGCCGTTCGTGACGCTGGCCGACACGGTCAAATCGCCGTTGCCCAGCGCGGTCAACACGGATTCCGGTACGTTAACGGACCAGGTGAGATCGCTCTGCACCGTTGCGGTGTAGCTGTTACCGCCAATGGTCACGGTCACGGTGTTGCCCGCTTCGGCATTCACCACCTTACCGCTGATGGTCTGCCCGGCCGCCAGCTCCGCCGCGTTAATGACGTCGTCACCTGCAATGGTGTTGATAATCACGCCCGGCAGAACCGATTCCACGTTCACGGTGTGTGACGTGCTGGTATTGTTGCCGACGCTGTCCGTTGCCGATGCGGTAACGGTATACAACGCTTCGCCCAACTGGCTCACCCGATCCGCCGGAACGGTAGTCGTCCATTTCCCGTTGCTATCGACCATCGCGCTGTACGCTTTGCCGTTCAGCATCACGGTCACCACCGCGCCTGTCGCCAGGCCGGAAGCCGTACCGGAGATCGTCAGATCCTGGGTTTTCTCGCTGTTGTTGATCACATCGTCACCGGAAACGGTGTCAATGGTCAGCACCGGCGCGGTCAGATTCACCTCCACGCCGTGCGTGGCGCTGTTGCTGTTGCCCGCTTTATCGGTCAGCGCCGCGGTAATGGTGTAATCCCCGGCGGCCAGCGCGGTGACGTCCGCCGCAGGCACGCCCACGCTCCAGTTGCCTGAGGCATCCAGGGTGGCGGTGTACGATTTGCCGTTGAGGGTAACGGTGACAACATCTCCGGCCGCCGCGCCGGTCACGGAACCTGTGACAATCAGAGCCTGCGCATGCTCGGCGCTGTTGATCACGTCGTCGTCGGAAACGGTGTGGATGGTCAGCTGCGGGACGGTGGTATCCACCAGCACGTCGCGATCCGCAGAGGCCGGGTTGCCCGCTTTATCAGACACGGCGGCGCTGATGGTGTAGTTGCCGTCGGTAATACCGCTCAGATCCGCGGACGGCACGGTCACGCTCCAGCTGCCGTTTGCCTGCACGGTGGTGGTGTAGTCCACGCCGTTCAGCGTCACGGTGACGGTCTGGCCCGCTTCGGCGTTGGTCACGCCGTTAACAACCAGATCCTGCTGCGCTTCGGCCGCATTGATGATGTTGTTGTCGCTGACAATTTCAATAGACACCGTCGGCGCGGTGGCGTCCACGCTGTACTCGCGGCCTGCCGACGCGCTGTTGCCGTTCACGTTGGTGACGCTCACCTGCACGCTGGCATCGCCGTCCTTCAGGCTGCCCAAATCGGCGGACGGTACGGTTGCCGTCCAGCTGCCGCTGGCATCCACCGTCGCGGTGTACGACTTGCCGCCGAAGGTGATGGTAACGGTCTGGTTTTCTTCCACGTTGGTGGTCGAGCCGGACAGCACCAGATCCACGCCTTTCTCCGCCGCGTTGATCACGTCGTCCGACGCAATCGGGTTAATGCTGATGGCAACTGCCGCCAGATCCACCTTCACGTCGTGGCTGATGGAAACCGGATTGCCCGCCGCGCTCTGGCCGTCCACGGTCACGGTGACAGTGCCCGCATTCAGCGCGCTGACGTCTGCCGCCGGAATGGCCGCCGTCCAGGTCCCGTCCGCCAGCACGGTTGCGGCGTAGGTTTTACCGTTGACGGTCACCGTTAACGCCGCGCCCGTTGCCAGGCCCTCGCTGGAGCCGGTGATAATCAGGTTCTGTGCGTGCTCAATGCTGTTGATCACATCGTCGCCCGCCACGGTATCGACGCGCAGGCCCGGCAGGTTGGCATCAATGGTGATGTCGCGCTCGCCGGTTCCGGTGTTGCCGTGACCGTTGGTGACGCTGGCTGACACGGTCAGATCGCCGTTACCGATGGCGGTAAAGACCGTGGACGGCACGTTGACCGACCAGCTCAGATCGTCCTGAACCGTCGCGGTATAGGTATTGCCGCCGACCGAGATAGTGACAGTGTCACCGCTCGCCGCGCCGCTCACTTTGCCGCTCAGGGTCTGCCCGGCAACCACTTCCGCTGCGTTAATGACATCGTCCGTGGCGACAGGGTTGATGGTGACCTGCGGCAGCGCGCTGTCGACCAGCACGCTGTGGCCGGTGCTCGCGCTGTTACCTGCGGCGTCAGTTACGCTCGCCGTCACGACGTAGCTTGCTTCGCCCAGCGCAGAAACGTTTGCCGCCGGAACGGTGATGCTCCAGCTGCCGCTGGCGTCGGTGGTGGCCGTATAGCCGATCCCGTTCAGGGTCACCGTAATGGTGGTTCCTTCCGGCTGGTTGCTGGTGCCGGACACCAGCAGATCCTGGCCTTTCTCGGTCGCGTTGATCACGTCGTCAACCGCCAGGGTATTGATGGCCACCACCGGCGCGGTCAGGGAGACGTCAAACTCGTGCGTCGCGGTGGTGCTGTTACCGGCTTTATCGGTGAGGGTCGCGGAAATCGTCTGGTCGCCGTTAACCAGCGCGCCCACGTCCCTCGCCGGAACGCCCACGCTCCAGCTGCCGGACGCATCCAGCATCGCGGTGTAGTCTTTGCCGTTCAGGGTTACGGTAATCACGTCGCCCGCCTGCGCGCCCGTGACCTTACCGGAGACGATCAGCGCCTGGCCGTGCTCGGCAATATTGATGATGTCGTCGCCCGCAACGATGTTGAATGAAATCTGCGGTACGGTGGTGTCGACCAGCACCGAGGAGCCCGCGCTGGCCGGGTTGCCTGCCTTATCGGACACGGTCGCCGTTACCGCCGCGCTGCCGTCGGTGATGCCTGCCATGTCCGCCGCCGGAACGTCGAGCGTCCAGCTGCCGTCCGCCTGCACCTGCGCGGTGTACTGATTGCCGTTGAAGGTCACGGTGACCGTCTGGCCTGCTTCGGCAGTAGAGGTGCCGCTCAGGGTCAGATCCTGCGCCGCCTCCGCCGCGTTCAGCATATTGTCACTGCTGATGGTGTTGATGGTCACCGTCGGCGCGGTGGTGTCGACGCTGAATTCCTGCGCCGAGGACGCCGCGTTGCCGTTCACGTTGGTGACGTTTACCTGCACGCTGGCGTCGCCGTCTTTCAGGCCGCTCAGATCGGCAGACGGAACGGTCCAGGTCCAGTCGCCGTTGGCATCCACCGTCGTGGTGTAGGTTTTACCCGCGAAGGTGATGGTCACGGTCTGACCCGCTTCAACGTTGGAGGTGGTGCCGGAAAGCACCAGGTCCTGGCCTTTTTCCGCCGCGTTGAGCACGTTATCGTCGGTCACGCTGCTGATGGTGATGGCGACAGGCGCGAGATCGACGTCCACAACGGTGCCGATAGTCACCGGGTTGCCGGAGGCATCCTGCGCGCTGGCGCTGATGGTGAGCGAACCGTCCGCCCACTGGGACACGTCGGCCGCCGGTACCGCCGCCTGCCAGGTGCCGTCCGCCAGTACCGTTGCCGAATAGGCTTTGCCGTTGATGGTCACGGTCACGGTGCTGCCCGCCGCCAGATCGGTGCTGGTGCCGGACACAATCAGGTTCTGAGCGTGTTCAATCACGTTGATCACATCATCGCCCGCCACGGTATCAATACGCAGTCCCGGGAGCTGGGCGTCGATGCTGAAGTCGAGAGAAGAAGATCCGGTATTGCCGTGCGCGTTGGTCACGCTGGCGGATACGGTGAGGTCGCCGTTGCCGAGCGCGGTAAGCTGGCTCTCGCTTAACGGCAGGCTCCAGGTCAGATCGTCCTGCACGGTGGCGGTGTATGTCTGGCCGCCGAGGATAATAGTGACGGTGTCACCTGACGCCGCGTTCGTCACCTTACCGGTCAGGGTTTGCCCTGCCGCGACTTCCGCTGCGTTAACGATATTGTCGCCTGCCAGCGTGTTAATCGTCACCACCGGCAGCGAGCTATCCACCAGCACATCGTGTGAGGTTGAGGCGCTGTTGCCTACGCTATCCGTGACGCTCGCCGTCACGGTGTAATGGGCTTCTCCCAGCACGCTGACGGCCGAGGCCGGTACGGTCACGCTCCAGTTACCGCTGGCGTCGGTGGTGGCGGTGTAGTTGATGCCGTTCAGGTTAACGGTGACGCGCGTTCCTTCCGGCTGGTTGCTGGTGCCGGAGAGCAGCAGATCTTCGCCCTTCTCGGTCGCGTTAATCACGTCGTCTGCCGCCAGCGTGTTAATACCGATAACAGGCGTCACGGTATTCACTACCACATCCAGCGAACTGCTTCCGGTGTTGCCGGATCGGTCGGTCACGGAGACGTCGATGGTCCAGGTGCCGTCCGCCAGACCCTGCACGACGGATGCGGGCAGGCCGAGGCTCCAGTTGCCCGATGCATCCACCACGGTGGTGTAATCGACGCTATTAATGGTAATGGTCACAAGGTCGCCCGCTGCCGCACCGGTGACGGAGCCGCTCAGGATCTGCGCCTGTGAATGGGCGAGCTGGTTAACGGTGTTGGAGTCGGTGACAAAGTCGTTAATGGTCACCTGCGGTACGGTCGCGTCCACCAGACCCACGCGATCGGCGCTGCTGGCGTTGCCCGCCACGTCGCTCACGGTTGCGGTCACGGTAACGATGCCATCCGTCAGGGCACCCACGTCAGCCGCAGGCACGCTCAGTTGCCACGTACCGTCCGCCTGAACCGTGGTCTGATACGTTTTGCCATTCAGCGTCACGGTGACCGTCTGGCCCGCTTCCGCACTGCTGGTACCGCTTAAGGTTAAATCCTGCTGCGCCTCAGCCGCATTGATGATGTTGTCGGCGGTCAGGTTATCGAGCGTAATCGCCGGTGGCTGCGTATCCACCGTGACCACGCGCGCGGCGTCCGCGCTGTTGCCGCTGACGTTAGTGACGCTGACGCTCACCTGCGCGCGCCCGTCGATCAGGGTTTCCATGGCGCTGGCGGGTACGGTCAGGCTCCAGGAGCCGTCCTGCTGCACCTGCGCGGTGAAGGTCTGGTCAGCGAATTTCACCACCACGGTCTGCCCCGCTTCCACGCCCTGCGTCTGGCCGGAAAGGGTTAAATCAACGCCTTTTTCTGCCGCATTCAGCAGGTCGTCGCCGGAGACGGTATCAATGGTGACCGCCACGGCGTTCAGATCGAGTTCAATCGGGTGTTCAGCCGCAACGGTATTGCCCCAGGCATCTACCGCGCTGACGCTAACCGTCATGCCGCCCGCCGTCCAGGCCTGCAGATCCGCCGCCGGAACGCCGATCTGCCAGCTGCCGCTGGCGTTAACCGCAGTGACGTACTCAACGTTGTTGATGGTGACGATAATCTGCGTGCCCGCGGCCAGATGGCTGCTGGAGCCGGTGACGCTCAAATCCTGCTGCTGTTCGATGGCGTTGATCACGTCATCGCCGGAAATGGTGTTCACGCGCAGACCCGGCAGCTCCGCGTTGATGTTGATATCACGCTCGCCGGTGCCGGTATTGCCATGCGCGTTGGTGACGGAGGCGCTGAAGGTTAAATCCCCGTCGCCGAACGCCTGAAGATCCGCTGACGGGATTTTCACGCTCCAGGTCAGATCGCTGCCAACCGTTGCGGTGTAGCTCTTGCCGCCTGCGGAGATGGTGACGGTATCGCCCGCCGCCGCGCCGGTAACGCGTCCGCTGAGGGTTTGATCGACGCCCGCTTCGGCGTTATTGACCAGGTTGTCGCCCGCAAACGTATTGATAATGACCTGCGGGAGGACGGTATCCACCAGCAGATTCGCTTCGGCAGAACCGCTGTTACCCACGCTGTCGGTACCGCTGACGCTGACGGTGTAAAGCGTGTTCGCCAGATTCAGGACGTCGGAAACCGGCACCTGGACCGCCCAGATACCGTTTTCGACGGTGGCCTGATAGTTGACGTTGTTCAGCGTCACGGTGATGGCGGTACCGTCCGGCAGGTTGCTGGTGCCGGTCAGGCTCAGCGGCTGCATCGCCTCCTGGGCATTAAGGACGTTATCCTGGCTGATGGCATCAATCGTAAATTCTGGCGGGTGTCCGCTCAGCGTAATGCCGTGCGTGGCGCTGCCGGTGTTGCCTGCCGCATCAGTGACGGAAACCGAAAGCGTGTGGTTACCTTCACCCAGCGCGCCCAGCACGGACGCGGGAACGCCGACGCTCCAGCTGCCGTCCGCCAGCACCACGCCGGTGAAGGTCTGGCCGCCAAGGGTTACGGTGACCACATCGCCCGCGGCGGCACCGCTCGCCTGGCCGGAAATAATGTGCGCCTGGCCCTGCTCGCTGATATTGAGGATATCGTCGCCCGCCACGGTATGGATGGTGACGACCGGCGCGGCGGTATCCACCGTGAAATCTGCCGTCACGGACGCGCCGTTGCCCGCTTTGTCGCTCACGTTAACCGTCAGGGTGTGATTACCCTCATTGAGCGCCTGCACGTCGCTCGCGGCAAGCGTGACGGACCAGGTGCCGTCGCTGCCCACCGTGGTGTTATAGTTTTTACCGTTCAGAGTGACCGTGACGATCTGACCGGCTTCCGCATTCGTTTTACCGGTCAGGGTCAGCGGCTGATTGTGCTCAGCCGCATTAATGATGTTGTCCTGTGCGAGGGTATCGACAGACAGAGTTGGCGCGGTGGTATCCACCCCAATCGTCTGGCTTCCGCTGACGGTGTTACCCGCCGCGTCTTTACCGCTCACGTTAACCGTCCAGGTACCGTCGCCCAGCGCCTGCGCGTCTGCCGCAGGTACGTTAACGCTCCACGCGCCGTCTGCCCCGACTTCAGCCGCGTAGGTTTTGCCGTTCAGCGTCACGGTGAGTGCGGTACCCTGCGCCAGGTTTTTACTGGCACCGGAAAGCGTAAAGCCCGCGGATTGCTCGCTGGCGTTCAGCACGCTATCGCCCGCCGTGGTGGCAAGCGTAATGGCGGCATCGGCGGTAGAGACCGTCACGGTGATACTGCCCGCAGAGGTGGTTTTACTGCCGTCGATCTGCACGACCGACCAGGTGTGCTCCCCGTCCGTCTGGGTCGGTAATATTACCGTCCACGTGCCGTCTTTAGCGACCATGGTGCTGGCAATGGTGCTGCCGCTGCTGTCTTTGATCTGAATGGTCGCGCCCGGCTGACCGGTACCGCTAAAGGTTGGGTTGCTGTCGTCCGTGATCTCGTTTGCACTCAGCACGCCCTGCTTGTCACCCGCTTTATCCGACAGCAAGAAGGTCGGCGTGGCGCTTTCAACCTCTTTGGTATTATCAATGACTTTTGTTTTAGTTTCGCCGTCACCGCCGTTTGCCAACAGTGCCCCGATGGCACCGCCGCCTAACGCAGCTCCCGCAATCCAGCCCCACGGCGCGTCGCTTAAAACACTTTCCTGCTCGAGGAAAGGTTGAATGCTGCTAATCGGTGTGGCCTGCGCGGTTAACTCGGTCACCGCAACGCCTGACGCTTCCCCGGCATCGGCAAAAGAAATATGTGTCAGTTCCTGACGGTCGTTGAACACCAGCTCTGACTGGTTATGCGTCTCTGGATCTTCGACAAAATAGTTATTGCAGCGAATAACGCTGCCATCTTTCATATAAATGAGGAGGTCTTTCCCCTGGCGGACATAACGCGCCACATCCTGAGCAGAACCCTGAATTTCAATCACGCTCGGCGATGAAATAGAGACCGACAGATTTCCTTCGCCGGTTAATTTCGTTTTCTCCGCCGTTTTGCGAATGATGACATCAACAACCTTTACGTTACTCATTTCTTCTCCTTGCAGGTGTGCGGATTCCTGTGGATATGTCCACCAGACGGATGTAGCTATCCCTGGGAAAAAACACCCATTATTTTCAGACTTATTTTTGCGCGAGACTGCGCGTCTTTTTTAACTCAAGTCAGGTAATTTTGCGGCAGCGTTTTTCTCTATTCCAATAAGCGGCATTAAATTATCAACCGCGGAAGCATAATTAATTGCCGAACTCCAGCCATCATACTCAGCGATTATTTTCGCTGATGTGGCCTGCCAGACATCCTGCTCAACGCTGAGCAGATCGTTAATGCTCCGCTTGCTCAGGGTGTATTCATTTTTATAAACATCGCGGGCGCGCAGCGCATTTTCCAGCTGTTGCTTTCCGGCCTCCATTCTTCCCCGTGCGCCGGTCCAGTCAGCCTGCGCGACGGAGGCTTTTTGCAGAACATCGAAACGTGCCTGATCGACCTGAGAGGAGGCCATGGCCCGTGCGCCTTCCGCCTGCCGAACGCGAGCGGAAACCGCGCCCCCCTGATACAGCGGAGCATCGATATTGAGCTGTATCTGGTCGTCCCAGTATGAACGGTTGTCCGATTCATAACGGGTGCGCCCCCCTTTCAGGCTTAACGTCGGCCAGTGCTGGGACTTCGCCGTTTCCACGCCATACTGAGCCGAACGTTCCATGTTCTGCGCGGCCATCACGGCCGGAATTAACGAATAATCAATACGGTTGAGCGAATCTGGCTCAACCGCGAGGTTCGCAGGCACTGGCGAAAAGGCTTCTGCCTGCATCCCCGTTAATACCGCAAGCCTTGCGCGCGCGCTGTTTAAGGCGGCGGTATACTGCGCGACCGTCGCCTGCATGCCGGCAATACGCGTGCGGGTCTGGAGCTCATCGGAGGTGGAACTCACGCCCGCGTCTGCGCGCAGCTTTGCCAGCTGCTCGACGTTCCTGAGCGCCTGCACGTTATCTATTGCCGCCTGCAGCAGATCGGAATAGCGTTTGACCTCTACATAGCTCAGCGCCGTTTTTTCCGCCACGTCCGAAAGCGTGCCCATCAGCTGATAGCGGTAGCTATCACGCTGGGCGGAAGACTGGCTGATGCTGTTATTGGTCTTGCCAAAATCGTACAGCAACTGCGTCAGGCTCAGCCCCCAGGCGGCTGAATTCTTCAGCGACCCGCTGGAATCGGTGGTCTGGCTGTGCCCTGTACTTCCGTTCAACGATATTTGCGGCATCCAGCCGCTGCGCGCTTCATCTATTTGTGCCTGGCCAATACCTAATTGCGCGGCCTGCTGACTAATTGACGGATCGCGATCGATAGCAAAAAGAATACTTTCTTTTAAGGTTGTGGTTGCCACCGGGGCAATACCCACCTGATTACTATTGGCGTACGCCGTATTTATGGCTAATGAAATGAATGCCAGTGCTGCTGTAAATCGGCGTAACATAGGCTTTCGTAATATCGTCATGTTATCTCCCTGACTCTGAGTGATACTCAAGCAAATACCCAAAAAGAGGTACAGATAATTAGACAAATATCTTATTTAGCTACCGTGCTGGATTTTAGGTAATAATTCCCATACCCATTTCCATTGGAGATGAGATCTGCCTGCGTCTTATTTCAATTAAGAATTTACTTATTTCTTAAACTGGTTAGCAGCATAACAAAATGTGGTATAGCCCACTACACCCACAATGTTAATGTGGTGTTACAAGCAAGAAAAAATATGGGGTTTCTGGACAAAACCCTAAAAGTATCCTTTCAGATGAAACATATAAACCTCCTGTTATCTAAGGAAAATTCTTAATTCTTTCTGTGCACATTTTTGCGTTAATTTCAGAGCGGGTCAGACACAAAGATTTTCAAAGAAATGTCAATTTAAGTAACCAAAGGGGTATATTTAAAATTAAAAGCTTTTAAAAAACTAATTAAAGCAATTAAATCCTGCATAATTTTCATTTAATAGCATTTATACCCACTCAATGGCGATACGCTGGTTACATAACCCAAATCGTTAAATAAAACATAACAGTAACATTGTGATTAACATTCAAAACGGCTTCCTTATACCTGCTTAATAAAATTTTAATAATCACCTATCTAAATCATCACGCCGCTGCACATCGTCATGACCACAATCCTCTTCTCTCTGCGTCAAAATGCTGTATTATGCGAACTATTGCGACATTTTGCAGGAATGTACTCCTATGCACAAAACCGCTCGTCAACGCTACGTCCTGGATATCCTCAGCGAGCAAGGCCAGGCCAGCATCACCGACCTGGCCGAAAGGCTGCAGGTTTCAGCGGATACCATCCGTCGGGATCTGACCGATCTGGAAAACCAGGGCCTTGCGCAGAAGAACCACGGCGGAGCCATCGCGCTTAACCTCTCCGCCATGAACCGTCAGGGCCGCAATACGCTGCTGCCGGAGACCAAACAGCGCCTGGGTAAACAGGTCGCACAGCAGGTTCCCCCGGGCTCCACCCTGTTTCTGGATGCCGGAAGCACGGTGATGGCCGTCGCCACCTTTCTTCAGGGGCCGCTCACCGTTATTACCCCCTCGCTGGATATCGCCCAGCATTTTAGCGACCGGGAAGACATTGAGCTGATCCTGCTCGGCGGGAAATGGGACCACAAGCAGCGACTGTTTGCCGGCAGCGCCACGCTGTCTTTGCTGTCCCGTTATCGGGCAGATATTGCCATTCTTGGGGCGTGCGCCATTCATGCCGAACTCGGTTTGAGCGCCGGTAAAGAAGCGGATGCCGAAGTGAAACGTGCGATGCTCGACGCAAGCCACGCGCACTGGATTGTCGCCGATCACCTGAAAATTAACCGCTGCGAGCCGTATCTGGTTTCCGGGTTATCCAGCATTCAACAACTCTTTTTAGATCGTCCCTGGCCTGAGCTTGGGGACCATAGCGCACTGCAGGTTACGGTGTGCGCGAATTAACGTGGAGAAGGTCATGAGTAAAGTTCAAACAATCAACATTGCGCTGATCGGGTATGGATTTGTCGGTAAAACCTTCCATGCCCCGCTGATCCAGTCTGTGGACGGGATGAAGCTGGCAGTGGTCTCTTCTCGTGATGAAGAGAAGGTTAAACGCGATCTGCCGGACGTACAGGTGGTGGCGACACCGGAAGAGGCCATTCAGCATCCTGATATCGATCTGGTGGTGATTGCCTCCCCCAACGCCACGCACGCCCCGCTGGCGACGCTGGCCCTGAACTCGGGTAAACACGTGGTCGTGGATAAGCCTTTTACCCTCGACATGCAGGAAGCCCGCGACCTGATTGCCCTGGCGGATGAAAAGCAGCTGCTGCTTTCCGTCTTCCACAACCGCCGCTGGGACAGTGATTTCCTCGGCATTAAGCAGATTATTGAGCAAGGCACGCTCGGCAAGGTTAAACACCTGGAATCGCACATCGACCGCTTCCGCCCGGAAGTGCGCGTGCGCTGGCGCGAGCAGAACGTCCCCGGGAGCGGTCTGTGGTTTGATCTGGGTCCTCACCTGATTGACCAGACGCTACAGCTCTTTGGCCTGCCGGAGTCGGTTCAGGGGAATATCGCAACGCTGCGCGACGGTGCAGAAATTAACGACTGGGCGCACGTGGTCTTAAACTACCCGGAGCATAAGGTCATTCTGCACGCCAGCATGCTGGTTGCTGGCGGTACGGCACGCTTTACCGTCCACGGGGACAAGGGCAGCGTGGTGAAAGCCAGAATCGATCAGCAGGAAACGCAGCTGCTCTCAGGGGTGATTCCCGGCAGTGAAACCTGGGGCGAAGACAGCGACAGTATGGTGTTCTTTGGGGCTGACGGTGCACCGCAGACGATCCCTACCCCGAAAGGCGATCAGCGCCAGTATTACCTCAACGTACGTGATGCGTTATTCGGGAAAATCACCAACCCTGTCCACCCTGTTGAGGCGCTGGCGGTCATGGCCGTTCTGGAAGCGGCGGTGAAGTCGTCGGAGACGGGGTCAACGCAGCCGCTGGCGTTAACTGCTGAAGAGCGTGCGCTGCTGGGTTAAAAAATAAGCCGGGTGGCGCTACCGCTTACCCGGCCTACAATTCAGAGCCGTTTGTAGGCCCGTACAAGCGAAGCGCCGCCGGGCAAGAGGGCTACTGACGCTTTTTCGGCATCATGCGCAGAAGAGTATTATCTTTCCAGAAATAGTGATGCATCAGCGCCGCCACCGCGTGCAGGCCAATCACAAAATAGCCCAGGTTCGCCAGCGTCTCGTGCCATTCTTTCAGCACATCAACCAGGTCAAAATTGGACTCCGCCGCATGCGGCATCACCATGCCAAAAGCCAACCAGTCGCTGCCCCGGTTGTACATCATCACAATGCCAATCAGCGGCAGCGCAATAAACAGCAGATACACCACCAGGTGCCCCAGATGAGACATCCCCGTCACCATCGCTTTTGGCTTCGGCTGAATCGGTGGCGCGCGGAATTTCAGGCGAACCAGCAGACGCGTCACCATCAGCACCAGGATACTGATACCGCATGAGACGTGGATCATATTGATTACTGGACGCGCGGTGCGCGGGAAGAAACCTTTGAACTCCATGGCGCAGTAGGCGACGATGATTAACAGAAACACCAGCCAGTGGATGCCGATTTGCAGGCTTGTATATTTAGTGCGCATGTGATTTCCCGATTAAAAACAGTTACCGCGCCAACATAATCCCCTTTCCTTAAAAATTCATTAACTTTTCTGTATGGTTTTTCAAATACTTCCTCCCGCATGAAGCATCTTCAATTGCCGCCCAGCCCGTGATGGTCTAAGCCTGGATGAGTTCAAACTGTCGCATCGACACGTTTACAGGAGAACCCCATGAGTAAAATTGGCATTAACGGATTTGGACGCATTGGACGCCTTGTTCTGCGTCGCCTTCTTGAAACCCAGGACAGTAATACCGTCGTCGCCATCAACGACCTCACCTCACCGAAAGTGCTGGCCTACCTGCTCAGGCATGATTCCAACTACGGTGGCTTCCCGTGGAGCGTGGATTTCACCGAGGATGCGCTGATTGTTGATGGTAAAACTATTGCGGTGTACGCCGAAAAAGAGGCGAAGCACATTCCGTGGAAAACCGCAGGCGTGGATATCGTCGTGGAGTGCACCGGTTTTTATACCTCCGAAGAGAAATCACGGGCGCACCTGGACGCCGGCGCGAAGAAAGTGCTGATCTCCGCGCCTGCGGGTGACATGAAAACCATCGTCTACAGCGTGAATGACGACACCATTGACGCCAGTGACACCATTATTTCCGTCGCATCCTGCACCACCAACTGCCTCGCCCCGCTGGCGAAGGCCCTGCACGATGCGTTTGAAATAAAAGTGGGCACCATGACCACCATTCACGCCTATACCGGTACCCAGGCGCTGGTGGATGGCCCGCGCGGGAAAGACCTTCGCGCCTCGCGGGCGGCGGCTGAGAATATCATTCCCCACACCACCGGTGCCGCAAAGGCCATCGGTCTGGTGATCCCGGCGCTTAGCGGCAAACTAAAAGGCCACGCGCAGCGCGTGCCGGTAAAAACGGGTTCGGTCACCGAGCTGGTAGCGATTCTGGGCAAGAAAGTGACCGTTGAGGAGATCAACGCCGCGCTGAAAAAGGCGACTCAGGGCAATAAATCGTTCGGGTATACCGACGAAGAGATTGTGTCGTCCGATGTGATTGGCTCGCATTATGGTTCGGTGTTTGACGCCACGCAGACGGAGGTGTCAGAAGCGGGAGAGCTGCAGCTGGTGAAAGCCGTCGCGTGGTATGACAACGAATATGGTTTTGTTACGCAACTGGTGCGGACGCTGGATAAGTTTGCGGCACTGTGATTCTATGCCTTTATTCAGGGCTAAGATGAGCAGTGAAGCATCCCCTCTCCCTGTGGGAGAGGGTTAGGGTGAGGGGAACATACGGGTCTGGTGGTCATTCCGTTCACTTTATGTTCCTTGCTACTCTTTAACGACATAACCGGTGAACGTGCCAGGGTGGCTCAATCTGCACTGAACCCCGTTTCCTGGACACCTTTATTCTTTTGTTTTTTCTGCCTGAGTCCGGTACGCCACCGGGCTCAGGCCGCCAGTTTTCAGGCTGATTCGTTCAGTGTTGAAGTAACGAATATAAGCCTTAATATCCCGCTCCAGCTCTTTCACGCAACCATACCTCTTGCGGTAGTACATCTCCACTTTCAGATGGCTGAAGAAGTTTTCCATCACTGCATTATCCAGGCAGTTTCCCTTTCGCGACATACTCTGGACTATACCGGCTTTTTCCAGCATTAACCGCCATGCCGGTGTCCTGTAAGCCCAGCCCTGATCGCTGTGTAAGACCAGACCTTCACTATGTCTGTGTGCTTTCAGGGCCTTATGCAGCATCCTGCAGACCAGAGGCTGTGAAGCACTGGTCGACATATTCCAGGCCACGATTTCGTTATTGAACAGATCCTGCAGGGCTGACAGGTAAAGTTTCTGTCCCCCGGCCCGGAACTCCGTCACATCCGTACACCACTTGATCCCGCTTCGTTCAGCGCTAAAGTCCCGGGCCAGCAGATTGGCGGATGACAGACCCGCATCAGGCATATATGAGCGATATCTTTTCCGGCGTAGCTGACAGGTGAGTCCATGCTCCTTCATCAGCCTGCGCACGGTTTTGTGATTAAGCACGAAGCCCTTATCCCGTAGTGCTCTCGTCATTCTCCGGTAGCCATAGCGCTGCGCATGCCGCTGGCTGATGGCCTTCATTGCACCGACTGCATCCGCATAACGCTCAGTCCCGTGCTCAGGGTGCGAGACATGATAATAATATGTGCTGCGTGACAACCGCGCGGCATACAGCAGGCAGGGTAGCCTGTGTGCCGTCAGCAACGACTGCACTAATCTGGTTTTTTCTGCTGCTCCCTGAGTGCATTTTCTTCTCTCAGGGCTTTCAGCTTTTTTAAGTAAGCATTTTCCGCGCGCAGATATTCCAGCTCCCTCTGCAGTTCTTTGGGTGTCATTTCACTGAAGGGCTTGGCGCCGGGAACATATTTTTTCTGTGACATAGCGGGTCCGGGTCTGGCAGTGTGAAGCGCTTTTTCACCTCCCCTCCGGTAACGCTGCGTCCAGTCGAGAATAAGGGACTCATTGGGGATGGCGAAGCGCGATGAAGCCTCCGCATAGCTGCACCTGTTTTCAGCGACGTAGCGGACAACGCGGAGCCTGAATTCTGCAGTATAGGTCCGCGCAGGACGGTCCTCCAGACCGGCTTTACCCTGACGACGGTAAGCCCGCAGCCAGCGGGGCAGTGGGGTTCTGCCCACACTGAACAGATGGGCTGTTTCTTTGATACTCGACTGTCCGGCCATGTAATGCAGTACAGCTGCAAGCCTAATATGGAAAGGATATTTCATTGTTCTGAACCTCCAGATTTGGAATCTGGTGTCCAGGATCCGGGGTTCAGTGCAATCGCCACCACCCTGGCGACCCGGGCTCCCGGCGGTAAATCGCCGCTTCGCGGTACCCTCAGCTTATTCCTTCAGGCTATCGGGTCGGGCATGAGCCTGCATCCCTGCAGGCCACGCCCTCTCGGCGCATCCCTGCGCCTCGCCCCGGCCTTACGGAAACGCTTCGGCGATTTACAGCCGGACCAGGACATTGCTGTAAGCCAAAGGTTATTCTGAAGCAGTTGTTATCGCTTCTGATTACACCCTTAAATCGAGCGCCTGGACAACGCATCCGCGAGGACCGGATCCTGCTGCAGCTGTTTACACGCGGCAATCACCCCCTCAGGAAAGTCAACGTGTGCGATAAAATCCCGCCCGGCCGGGCCATAGCCGTTAACGTCATCATACAAACGCGGCAGTTCCCCCAGAACCAGTGACAGGTAGCGGTCAACGGGCCATAGTCCGCTATTGCCCCCGCAAAACTCCACGCCCTCTTTGCCGTTATGCAGTATCGGCGTAATCCCTGGGTGGCTTATCCACTCCGGTGACGCGGGTTCATCCTGACAAACGCGGGCAAACGTCGCCATCGTACGGCGCTGCATCGTCGGATCCTGCACCACCAGCACCCGCCCGGTTGCGCGCTGATGCTGTTTCAGCATGTTCCAGCTAAAACGCGCGTTCTCACCGCAGTTGGTGGAGCGATCTTCAATCCACAGGCGCGCCTCGGGGATCTGCCAGAACTCCCGCGCAATGTCTGCAAGAATGCTCGCTTCCGCCCGCCCTTCGACCTGTAAAGTGTGATAACGCGGATGACTGCGGATAGCTGAATATAAAAACGCGGTCGAGTGACCAATACCGCCGCTAATCAGGAGCGGGATTTCTCGCTGCGCGGCAATTCGACAGGCCGCCTCAATGGTCGGGATCACCGCGTTCCCTGCCAGAATTACCGCATCGACGTCCGGGTGCAGGCGGCTGCCGCTCAGGTCATCCTGCGCCAGCCATTCACCGACAGTATTGATGGCCGCCAGCGTGGCATCCGGCAGGATGGGAAAATGGGGCTGAACCATGGTGAACTCCTCGTTTGTGTCTCTTCAGGTTAGCGGCTTCTGACGGATAAAGCAGATGCGGGATCTGAAACCAGACGTTGTTTTATCGCCCAAATTGTCATTTTTCTGAAATAACCAGAAACATCCAAAAACAATCGGGTTGCACCTTCTTATTATGCTTTTAGTTTTCCATCATACAAAACATCCTGTTGCTCGCGCTCTCTGAAAAAGCACCCAACGCTGCTTATTTCGTCGTGATCTGACCAGTTTCATTCCCCGTGAGCTTGCCAAATGTAACATCAAAACCTAAGTTGCTTAACAATTTCACAACCACTTCATCATCGCAGGTTGCACCTGAAGCGCGCCAGGTGACACCTATAACTTTTATCAATGTGGCGGAGTTTCAGGTCATGACAGAACATGAAAGTACGACGACGGTATTACGAAAAAATAAGAAGGTGTTAATCGCCAGCCTTACCGGGAGCGCCATTGAATGGTTTGACTATTTTCTCTACGGTACGGCGGCCGCGCTGGTCTTTAATAAGATCTTTTTCCCGATGGTCGATCCGGTGATCGGACTCATACTCTCTTATCTCTCTTTCTCATTAACCTTTTTTATTCGTCCCATTGGCGGGGTACTTTTCGCCCATATCGGCGACCGCATCGGACGTAAAAAAACCCTCGTTCTCACCCTCTCACTCATGGGAGGTGCAACCGTTATGATTGGCCTGCTGCCCACGTATGAGATGATTGGCCTTTGGGCTCCCGCTCTGCTGATTCTGATGCGTATCATTCAGGGGATGGGCATCGGCGGTGAATGGGGCGGCGCGCTGTTGCTGGCCTATGAATACGCGCCCGAAAAACGTAAAGGCTTCTTCGGCAGTATTCCGCAGGCGGGCGTCACCATCGGCATGCTGATGGCAACCTTTATCGTTTCGCTGATGACGCTTTTCAGCGAGGAGGATTTCCTCTCCTGGGGCTGGCGCATCCCGTTCCTGCTGAGCTCGGTTCTGGTGTTGCTTGGCCTGTGGATCCGTAAGGACATCGACGAGACGCCTGATTTCAAGAAGGTAAAACAATCGGGTCAGGTGGCGAAGGCCCCACTACGCGATACGCTGAAGCATCACTGGCGCGAAGTGTTGATTGCCGCCGGTTTAAAGGTTGTGGAAACCGCTCCGTTCTATATTTTCTCAACATTCGTGGTGAGCTATGCCACCAGCACGCTGGCCTATCAGAAATCGCAGGCGCTGGAAGCCGTGACGCTGGGAGCCCTGGTGGCCACGGTTATGATTCCGTTAATGGGACTTCTCTCGGATAAAATTGGCCGTCAACGCATGTATGCCACCAGCGTCTTCATCCTGGGTTTGTTTATCGTGCCGTGGTTTATGCTGCTCAATACCGGAACAACCTGGGGCATTGTGCTCGCGACTGTCATCGCCTTTGGCGTGTTGTGGGCACCGGTAACGGCGGTACTCGGTACGCTGTGCTCTGAAATTTTTAGTGCAAACGTACGCTACACCGGCATTACGCTCGGTTATCAGCTGGGTGCCGCGCTGGCGGGCGGTACCGCGCCGCTGATTGCCACCGGACTGCTGGCAAAATATGACGGCGACTGGGTTCCGGTGGCCTGGTATCTTGCCGTCACGGTAGTCATTTCCCTAATCGCCATTTTCTGCGCCAGCCGCGTCAAGCGAGCGTCCCACCTGCAGGCACAGCCCGAACATCTCTGATCGTTGTCGGCCCGACTTTCGGGCCGCTCTTTTTCCTTAAACTTCCCTTCTACATTTGATTAACATGCGTAAATCATATTCACTTGAATTATCATTTGCGGCAGACGTAGAATCGCTAGCCCGCTAATTATTCAACTATTTCTAAGGTAAACGACGTTATGCGCCTGCCCGAACGCGACCCTTATGCTCCTCGCGAGTGGCAGCCACATGAGAAACCCGCCCTACTGGGTTCGCCTTCCACACCCGAGCACACTACGCCAAAACGTATTGCCTACGGCGTCGTTGGCCTGCTGGTGTGCCTGACGGGAGCGCTGGGAAATGCGGTGGTGACCGCCAACCTGCAAAATCTGCAGGGAACCTTCGGGGCCTGGTCGACCGAAATCGCCTGGCTGCCCGCGGTCTACGTCATGACCAACATCTCTATCAACCTGCTGCTGGTTAAGTTCCGCCAGCAGTACGGTCTGCGCGCCTTCACGGAAGGTTTTCTGGTGCTGTACGTGCTGGTGACCTTTTTCCACCTGTTCGTTAACGATCTCAGTTCGGCGCTAATGGTTCGCGCCGCGCACGGGATGGTGGCCGCCGCGCTCAGCTCGCTGGGGATTTACTATCAGATCCAGGCCTGGCCTGCGAAACACCGCCTGAAGGCGCTCACCATCGGGATTACCGGGTCGTCACTCGCTATCCCTCTGGCCCGCCTGTTTTCGACCGAACTGCTGCAGCTGGACGAGTGGCGCGGGCTCTATTTCTTCGAGCTCGGGCTGGCGCTGATCTCCCTGGCCTGCGTAATAGCCTTAAAACTGCCGCCGGGCGACAGGCGCAAGGTCTTTGAGAAAAAAGACTTCATCACCTTCTTTTTAATGGCCCCGGGAATGGCCCTGCTCTGCGCCGTGCTCTCTTTAGGCCGTCTTGACTGGTGGTTCGAGGCGCCGTGGATCGGCTGGTCGCTGGCGCTGTCGCTGGTATTAATTGTGTCTGCCATCGTCTTTGAACATAACCGCGCCAACCCGCTGCTGAACACCCGCTGGCTATCGAGCGGCAGCATCGTCCGTCTGGGGCTCATCATGCTGCTGATCCGTATCGTGCTGGCAGAGCAAAACACCGGCGTCATCGGCTGGCTTCAGTACGTGGGGTTACAGAACGAGCAGATGACCCACCTGGCGTGGTCCATTTTCGCCGGGATCGTCTGCGGGATCGTCACCAGCTGTCTCACCATCAAGCCGACGAAACTTGCGTGGCCAATCATCACCTCTCTGGCGCTGATGATTGTTGCCTCGCTGCTGGACAGCCAGTCCAACAACCTGACCCGGCCGGATCAGCTGATGCTAAGCCAGTTTCTGCTGGGCTTCGGCAGCGCCTTCTTCCTGGCACCCGCCATGCTGGCCGCCATTGGCGGGGTGATCGCCGATCCGCGCAACCTGGTCAGCTTCTCGGTGATGTTTGGCATGAGTCAGAACCTTGGCGGCCTGCTGGGTTCCGCGATCCTCGGGACCTTCCAGACCTGGCGCGAGAAGTACCACTCTAGCCTGCTGGCGGACCAGCTCACCACGCTCAATCCGCTGGTCAACGAGCGTATCCAGATTTACACCCAGATGTACCAAAGCCTGATTGGCGACAGTTCGCTGCTGGGAACGCAGGCGATAACGCAGCTGCAAACGGCGACCTCGCTGGAGGCGAATATTCTGGCTTACAACGATACTTATCTGCTGACGGCGAGCATCGCTGCCGCCACGCTGGTCTGGATTTTATGGCGCTTGCTGCGCCTGCGCATCACTGCCCGTATGGCGCTTAAGAACGCCACCGGCAATAAATAATTGAAATAGTTCTGGAGAGTTTATGAGTCAGCAGGATGCCGCCAAAGAGCAGGCCAACACCCGCAAAAATGTGCGCATTGTTTCCGTTTTCACCGCCGCTGCCATCGGTATTGTCGGCGTACTGGTGATCCTTTATGCGTGGCAGCTGCCGCCGTTCACCCGCCACGCGCAGTTTACCGACAACGCCTACGTGCGCGGTCAGACGACGTTTATCAGCCCCCAGGTGAATGGCTATATCACCGAGGTGAAGGTTCAGGACTTTGTGCAGGTTAAAAAAGGCGACCTGCTGCTGCAGATTGATGACCGCATCTATCGTCAGCGCGTGCATCAGGCCGAGGCACAGCTGGCGATGAAAATTGCCGCGCTCAATAACAACCTGCAGCAGCGTAAAAGCGCCGAAGCGACGATCGCCAAAAACGACGCGGCGCTGAAGAATGCGCGCGCCCAGAGCCTGAAAACGCAGGCAGATTTAAAGCGCGTGAAGGATCTGACGGCTGATGGTTCCCTTTCTATTCGCGAGCGCGACGCGGCGCTGGCCAGCGCCGCCCAGGGCAGCGCCGATATCGACCAGGCTAAAGCCACGCTTGAGATGTCGCGTCAGGATCTGCAGACGGTGATTGTCAATCGCGGCGCGCTGGAGGCGGATGTCGAAAACGCGAAAGCGACGCTGGAGCTGGCGCAGATTGACCTGCAAAACACCCGCATTATCGCCCCTCGCGACGGTCAGCTCGGCCAGATAGCCGTGCGTCTCGGGGCGTATGTGACCGCCGGGACCCATCTCACCACCCTTGTGCCGCCTCAGCACTGGGTCATTGCCAATATTAAAGAGACCCAGCTTGCGGAGCTGCGCGTCGGTCAGCCGGTAAAATTCACCGTCGATGCCCTGAACGATAAAGCGTATCAGGGCCGCGTGGAGAGTATTTCGCCGGCAACCGGGGTTGAATTCAGCGCCATCACGCCGGACAACGCCACCGGCAACTTTGTCAAAATCGCCCAGCGTATTCCGGTGCGCATCGAGGTGCTCGGCAAGCCAGAGGCGATCGCGCTGCTGCGTCCGGGCATGTCGGTGCAGGTGACCATTGATACGCGGGAGGCGAAGCCATGATCCTTCGCCCGATAGCCGGTCTGGTGCTGGCGGTGATGCTCGCCGGATGCCAGTCCGTCGACGTAAAACCGGCTCAGCCGACGCTGCAAATCCCCACCCAGTGGCGCGCCGATTCCGGTCCTGCCAGCCCGGCGGAGCAGCTCTGGTGGCGCAATTTCCATGACAACAACCTCAACCGCTATGTGGATCAGGCGCTTAAGAACAACAGCGACGTGCTGATCGCCCGCGAACGGATTAACGAGTATCAGGCGCGGGTCTTTGCGGCCGACGGCAGCCTGTTTCCTTCGCTTGACGCGGGCGTAACGGGGACGCGCGCCCGCTCGCAATCCGCCGCGACCGGGCTGCCGGTCTACGGCACGCTGTACAGAGGCAGCCTGACGGCGAGCTATGACGTTGATATCTGGGGCGTCAACCGCAGCACGGCCAGTGCAGCCGAAGCCTCGCTGGAGGCGCAAAAAGCCGCCGCTGCCGCCGCGGATTTGACCGTCGCGTCTTCCGTTGCCTCCGGGTATGTCACCCTGCTCTCGCTTGACGAACAGCTGCGCGTGACCGAATCCACGCTGAAATCACGCGAAGAGGCATTTAACCTCGCGAAACGTCAGTTTGAGACGGGCTACAGCTCGCGTCTGGAGCTGATGCAGTCGGATTCCGAACTGCGCTCGACGCGAGCGCAGGTTCCCTTGCTGCAGCATCAGATTGCGCAGCAGGAGAACGCCCTGAGCCTGCTGCTGGGAAGCAATCCCGGCGCGGTGGCGCGCAGTGAAAGCTATGAGACGCTGACGCCGCTGAAGCTGCCGTCACAGCTGCCGTCTACGCTCCTGAACCGTCGACCGGATATCGTTCAGGCCGAACGACAGCTGGTTGCGGCAGACGCCTCGCTTGCCGCCTCACGCGCCAGCCTGCTGCCGTCGATCAACCTGACTGCGACCGGATCGGTCCAGGATCGTACCCTTTCAGGCCTGCTGGACAACCCGCTTCAGCTCTGGAGCGTCGGGGGCAGTATTCTTGCCCCGCTGCTGAACCGCCAGGCGCTGAATGCGCAGGTAGACATTTCCCAGTCCCAGCGGAACCAGGCGCTGTACGCCTATGAAAAAACCGTGCGTAACGCGTTTGCCGAAGTGAATAACAGCCTTGATGCTTTTACGCGCTATCAGGAACAGCTGACGGAGCTGCTTGCACAGCAGGATGTGGCGCAGGAGACGCTGCGCATTGCGCAGAATCGCTATCGCAACGGTTATTCATCCTATCTGGACGTGCTGGACGCGCAGCGCACGCTGTTCTCGGTTCAGACCAGCGTCGTACAGGCTAAAAATAACCTGCTGCTGGCGCAGGTGGATCTCTACAGGGCGCTGGGCGGCGGCTGGAAGAACGCATGAACCGCCTTGCGCGCTGATGCCCTCACCCCGACCCTCTCCCACAGGGAGAGGGAGAAAAATCCAAGGAGTCAATCTATGCAACAACAATGGTCTGCAGTAGATAATTACATGATTTCTTCGCTTATTCCTGACGATGACGTGCTGAGTCAGGTACTGGAAAACAACAAGCGCGCCGGGCTACCTGAACACGATGTTGCGGCCAATCAGGGGCAGCTGCTGGCGCTGTTCGTGCGCATGACGCAGGCAAGACGCATTCTTGAGATCGGGACGCTGGGTGCCTATAGCTCAATCTGGATGGCGCGCACCCTGCCGCCGGACGGAAAGCTGATTACGCTTGAGGCTGACCCGACGCATGCCGACGTTGCCCGCCAGAATATTCGCCTCGCGGGGCTGAACGATCGTATTGAATTAATTGAAGGCCCGGCGCTGAACTCGCTGGAGAATTTCGGTGACGTTCCGCCGTTTGACCTGATCTTTATTGATGCCGATAAGCCAAACAATCCCGGCTATCTGGAGTGGGCGCTGCACTATTCCCGTCCCGGCACGGTGATTATCGGCGATAACGTGGTGCGCGACGGCGAGGTCATTAACGGACAAAGCGACGACGCGCGCGTGCTGGGCGTGCGGCGTTTTATCGAGATGATTGGGGATAACCCGCGCTTAACCGCCACCGCGCTGCAAACGGTGGGGGTTAAGGGATGGGATGGGTTTACGCTGGCAATGGTGAACCGGTGAAAATTGTGCGGCCTGATGCCCTCACCCCGACCCTCTCCCACAGGGAGAGGGAGAAAACCGGGCAAGGGTTTTAACCGGAGATCTGCTCCATCGCCTGCAGAATACGCTTATCCGAAATCGGATACGGCGTACCGAGCTGCTGGGCAAAGAAGCTGACGCGCAGCTCCTCGATCATCCAGCGGATCGCCTGAACGTCTTCATCATCGCGGCGCGCCGGCGGCAGCTTGTTTAGCCACTGCTGCCACGCCTGCTGCACGCTTTCCACTTTCAGCATCTGCGCGCGATCGCGGTGCGGGTCGATAGCCATTTTTTCCAGACGTTTTTCAATCGCCTGCAGATAGCGCAGCGTATCGCCGAGACGGTTGAAGCCGTTGCCGGTGACAAAGCCGCGATAGACCAGCCCCGCCATCTGCGCCTTCACGTCCGACAGACCCAGCGCCATGGTCATATCCACGCGCCCCTTCAGGCGCTTGTTGATATTGAACACGGCGGTGAGGATCTGCTCGACCTGTTTGGCAATCTCCACCACGGTGTCGTTCAGCTCCGCGCGCACCTTTTCATGAAGCTGAGCAAAGCCCTCTTCCGTCCAGACCGGACCGCCCGCCTCGTGGATCAGCTTGTCCACGCCGCAGGAGATGCAGTCGTCAATCAGATCCAGCACCTTGCCGTACGGGTTAAAGTACAGCCCCAGCTTGGCTTTGTTCGGCAGCTTCTCGTGCAGATACTTAATCGGCGACGGGATGTTCAGCAGCAGCAGGCGACGCAGCCCGCGCCACATCATCTGCTGCTGTTCCAGCGGGTTATCGAACAGTTTGATCGCCACGCTGTCGCGCTCGTCCACCAGCGCAGGCCAGGCTTTGACCTTATAGTTACCGCGCTTCTGTTCGTAGCTTTCCGGAAGCTGCCCAAAGCTCCAGATGTGCAGCCCGCTCTGCTCGATACCGTCGTCCGCCACCGCAGAAAGCGTCTCCTGAACTTTCCCTTTCAGCGACTCTTTCAGCTCGCTCAGCGAACGTCCTTCCAGCAGCTTTTTGTTTTTATCATCCACCACGCGGAAGCTGATTTTCAGGTGATCGGGCACCTGATCCCAGTTCCAGTCATCGCGGTCGATGGTGGTGCCGGTCATGCGCCGGAATTCACGCTCCAGCGCGTCCAGCAGCGGCAGCTCCAGCGGCGTGACGCGGCCTAAAAACGCTTCCGCGTAGTTTGGCGCAGGCACAAAGTTGCGGCGCACCGGCTTAGGCAGGGATTTGATCAGCGCAATCACCAGCTCGCGGCGCAGGCCGGGGATTTGCCACTCAAACCCGCCCTCATCGACCTGGTTTAACAGCGGCAGCGGAATATGAACGGTCACGCCATCCGCGTCGGCACCCGGTTCAAACTGATACGTCAGACGCAGCTTGAGGTTGCCCTGATGCCAGAAGTTCGGGTAGTCGAGCTTGCTGACCGACTCCGCCCCCTCTTTAATCAGCATGCTCTTTTCGAAGTTGAGCAGGTCCGGCGTCTCTTTGCTGGCTTTCTTCCACCAGCTGTCAAAATGGCGAGCGGAAATAACCTCGTGGCTGATACGCTGATCGTAAAACTCAAACAGCGCCTCATCGTCCACCAGAATGTCGCGGCGGCGGGACTTGTGCTCAAGCTCCTCCACTTCCGCGCGCAGCTTCAGGTTTTCGCGGAAGAACGCGTGGCGCGTCTGCCAGTCACCCTCTACCAGCGCGTGGCGGATAAACAGCTCGCGGCTGAGCGCCGGGTCAATCTGGCTGTAGTTGACCTTACGCGCGGCGACCACCGGCAGGCCGTAAACGGTCACCTTCTCGGTCGCCATTACCGCGCCCTGCGCGCGCTCCCAGTGCGGTTCACTGTACGAGCGTTTCAGCAGGTGCTGAGCCACCGGCTCCACCCATTCCGGATCGATACGCGCGGCAATGCGCCCCCACAGGCGGCTGGTTTCCACCAGCTCCGCAACCATGGTCCATTTCGGCGGCTTCTTGAACAGGCCGGAACCGGGGAAGATGGAGAAACGGGCGTTACGCGCGCCGGTATACTCCTGCTTTTCGGCGTCCTTCATCCCAATGTGGGACAGCAGGCCGGTCAGCAGCGCGATGTGAATTTCGCGGTACTCCGCCGGTTCGCTGTTAACCGGAATGCCCAGCTCTTTCACCACCTGGCGCAGCTGGGTGTAGATATCCTGCCACTCGCGCACGCGCAGGTAGTTGAGAAAATCCACGCGGCACTGACGGCGGAACTGGTTCGAGGAGAGCGCTTTCTGCTGCTCGCCGAGATAGTTCCACAGGTTTACGAAGGCGAGGAAATCGGACTCTTTGTCGTGGAAGCGACGGTGCTTTTCGTCGGACGCCTGCTGTTTGTCCATCGGACGCTCGCGCGGATCCTGAATGGAGAGCGCCGAGGTAATGATCATCGCCTCGCGCACGCAGCCGTGCTTCTGTGCTTCCAGCACCATACGGGCCAGGCGCGGATCCACCGGCAGCTGGCTGAGCTGGCGGCCCAGCGGCGTAAGCTTGTAGACCGTGGCCTGCTCGTCGGTGGTAATGGCACCGAGTTCTTCCAGCAGACGTACGCCGTCCTGAATGTTGCGTTTGTCCGGCGCTTCGACGAACGGGAACGCCGCGATGTCGCCCAGCCCCAGCGCGGTCATCTGCAGGATAACGGACGCCAGGTTGGTACGCAGAATTTCCGGGTCGGTAAATTCCGGACGCGACAGGAAATCATCTTCGGAATAGAGGCGAATACAGATCCCTTCCGACACGCGGCCGCAGCGGCCCTTACGCTGGTTGGCGGAAGCCTGAGAGACCGGCTCAATCGGCAGCCGCTGGACCTTGGTGCGATAGCTGTAGCGGCTGATGCGCGCCGTGCCCGGGTCGATAACGTATTTAATCCCCGGCACGGTCAGCGAGGTTTCCGCCACGTTGGTTGCCAGAACGATACGTCGCCCGCCGTGCGGCTGGAATACGCGGTTCTGCTCGCTGTTTGACAGGCGCGCGTAAAGCGGCAGGATCTCCGTGTGGCGCAGGTCGCGCTTGCTGAGCGCATCGGCGGTGTCGCGAATTTCGCGCTCGCCGCTCATGAAGATCAGAATGTCGCCCGCGCTTTCGTTGCCCAGCTCCTCAACGGCATCGAAGATGGCCTGCAGCTGGTCGCGCTCGGTATCATCCGCCTCTTCCACAATCGGTCGATAGCGCACCTCAACCGGATAGGTACGGCCAGAGACTTCGATAATCGGCGCATTGTTGAAATGCTTTGAGAAGCGTTCCGGGTCGATGGTCGCGGAGGTGATGATGATTTTCAGATCCGGGCGACGCGGCAGCAGCTCTTTCAGGTAGCCGAGCAGGAAGTCGATGTTCAGGCTACGCTCGTGCGCTTCGTCAATGATGATGGTGTCGTACTGCATCAGCAGGCGATCCTGCTGGATTTCCGCCAGCAGAATACCGTCGGTCATCAGCTTGACCATGGTGTTATCGCTAACGTGGTCGCTGAATCGCACCTTGTAACCAATGCAGCCACCCGGCTCCGTTTGCAGCTCTTCGGCAATACGGTTCGCCACGGTACGTGCCGCCAGTCGACGCGGCTGGGTGTGGCCAATCAGCCCTTTTAGCCCGCGCCCCAGCTCCATACAGATTTTCGGCAGCTGGGTGGTTTTCCCCGAACCGGTTTCACCCGCGACAATCACCACCTGGTGATCGCGTACGGCCTCGAGGATGTCCTGTTTTTTCTGGCTGACGGGCAGGTTTTCCGGGTAGGTAATCGCCGGGCGTGCGGCTTCACGCAGCACAACTTTCCCTGCCGCCTGTTCAATCTCTTTCGCCATCTCCTGGTAAATGGCCTGTTGTGCATCAGGATTTTTAACCTTCTTCACGCCGTGCAGACGGCGGACAAAGCGCTGTTTATCGCGCAGCATCAGAGAATCAAGCTGTTGCAGGAGCATCGGGAAGGTTAATTTTTGTTGTTCTGTCATAGCGTTAAAGGGCAGTACACGCCCTGATAAACTCTCTTTTTAATGATTGCTATAGAGTACCACATTGACGCCTTTAGCGCCTTATTCAAAAAATTCGAACATAGGCTTCGATATATTGCGCTATCTCTGTGGCAGGATTGTGAATAGAGTGTCAACAAGCAACGGGGCAACCCCCTTCAATCAAATGCAACAACAGGAATCACCCATGAGCAAAGTATTAGTTTTGAAATCCAGTATTCTGGCAGGGTACTCTCAGTCTGGTCAGCTGTCTGATTACTTCGTTGAACAGTGGCGTGAACAGCATTCTGCTGACGAAATCACCGTGCGTGACCTGGCTGCAAACCCAATTCCTGTGCTGGATGGCGAGCTGGTTGGCGCGCTGCGCCCAAGCGATGCACCTCTGTCTCCACGTCAGCAGGAAGCTCTGGCCCTGTCCGACGAGCTGATTGCTGAGCTGCAGGCGCACGACGTTATCGTCATCAACGCCCCAATGTACAACTTCAACATTCCTACCCAGCTGAAGAACTACTTCGACCTGGTGGCTCGCGCTGGCGTAACCTTCCGTTACACCGAGAACGGTCCTGAAGGTCTGGTGAAAGGCAAGCGTGCGGTTGTACTGACCAGCCGTGGCGGCATCCATAAAGACACCCCAACCGACCTGGTTGCGCCGTACCTGAGCCTGTTCCTGGGCTTCATCGGCATCACTGACGTGAACTTCGTGTTCGCGGAAGGTATCGCTTACGGTCCGGAAGTGGCGACCAAAGCGCAGACCGATGCGAAAGCCGCAATCGACAGCCTGGTTGCAGCGTAAGATTTTGCCCTCTCACCGCCAGGTGGGAGGGTTTTTCTTTTCTCCCGCATTTCGTTATCATCCGCTCCCACTCTCCAGCCGGGCGGCCTGATGTCTGCGATTACTGATTCTTTTATAGCCCCACCGTGTCACGACGACATTGAGATCCTCTGGCAGGATGAACATCTGCTGCTGATCAATAAACCTTCCGGTCTGCTCAGCCTCTCGGGCAAAAATCCGCAAAACCTTGATTCTGTCCATTATCGTCTGGTCCAGACGTTCCCCGGCTGCACGCTGGTACACCGTCTGGATTTTGGCACGTCCGGGCTGATGGTGGTTGCGCGCAATAAGGCCATCAACGCGGCGCTGTGCCAGCAGTTCAGCCAGCGCAGCGTGGAGAAAGTCTACAGCGCCCTGCTTTGCGGACATCTGGAAAACGATGAGGGAGTGATAGACGCGCCGATTGCCAAAGACCCGGCGCTGTTCCCGCTAATGTCGATCTGCGCCATCAACGGTAAACCCGCCCGCTCCCGCTATCGGGTGGTGGAACGGTTTTATCAGGAGACGGGGCTGCCGTTAACGCGGGTGAAACTGACACCGGAGACCGGGCGAACCCATCAGCTGCGTATTCACTGCCAGCAGCTGGGGCACCCGATTCTGGGCTGCGATCTGTATGGCGGTCTTGACGCGCAGGGGGCGGAACACGCGCCCCGGCTGATGCTGCATGCCAGCGAGTTGAATTTTATTCATCCCGTGAGCGGAGAGCCGGTTAACGCCCGTCACGCCGCCCCGTTCTGAATGCGGTTTACCACATCAAATCGTCAGGGATTTTGAAGTCCGCGTACGGATCGTCTTCGTCCTGTTCTTCCTGACTGAGCGCGCTGTTTAACACGATGCTGTCGGCATCGCGCTGGGCAATTTTATCGGCCACCACCGCCGGAATAATCGCGTATTCACAGTCGCCGCTGGCGTTAATGACCAGACGGGCAATAGCAAGACGGCCGTTGATCAGCTGAGCCTGAGTTTGCTTGTCGACCTCGATTTTTTTGATGAGATTGCCGTCGGTGAAGTTAAAGGTAATGTTGCCTCTCGCCACGGTGATGCGGTTCATCTCAATCAGCTGCTTCACCTGTGCTTTAAACTCTTTCGCCAGCACGGCCTGCTTCTGCTGCTCGCTCAGCTGCTTGTCGCGCTCGATCTGCGCCTTTTTGTTCTCTTCTACCGCTTCACGAGCTTCACGCGCCTGAACGCGTGATTTCTTTGCCGTGCGCTGCACTTTCGCCGCTTTCTTGCTGCTGACTAAGCCCGCTTTCAGCATCTGCTCTTGTAAGGTGAGTTTTGTCATGATCGTTTCTAAACCGGTTGGAAATTTTGGGGATTATAGCGGGAATTGAGGAAAGAGTGCGACATTAGCAGAACCGTAGGCCGGGTAAGCGCAGCGCCACCCGGCATGAAGGCAGCGACACCTCGAGCATTACACTTCATGAACTTCGCTCATGTTGCATTGAAATTAAGTCACTTCCCCTACGCTGCGGGCTCAGGCATAAATTATGCATCGGCAACTTCTTAGCAACATGAACTTAGGATGCATAACCACAATGAGCAAAGCTTTCACATATACCCTTAAGCGCAGTTGCTTCGATGAGAATTACAACCCGTCAGAAAATACGCGTACGACCACCAACTTTGCCAACCTGGCGCGCGGTGAAAAACGTCAGGAAAACCTGCGCAATACGCTGGTGATGATCAACAACCGCTTTAACGCCTTAGCGCGCTGGGATAACCCAAACGCCGATCGCTACGCGGTTGAGCTTGAAATCATCTCTGTCGATTTGAACATTGGCGCGGAAAAACCGTTCCCGGCCATTGAGATATTGCAAACCACTATTGTCGACAAAAAAAATAACCTGCGTATCCCAGGCATCGTCGGGAATAACTTCTCTTCTTACGTGCGGGACTATGATTTCAGCGTGCTGCTGCTGGAACACAACAAGAACCAGCCGCACTTCAGCATTCCGGAAAAGTTTGGCGAACTGCACGGCAATATTTTCCGCCACTTTGTGAATTCGCCGGAATACAAAGAGAACTTCAGAAAGGGACCGGTGATCTGCCTGAGCGTCTCCAGCAAAGACACCTACCGCCGCACCGGTAACCAGCACCCCGTGCTGGGCATTGAGTATCAGCCGGATGGCGAGTCGCTAACGGAACAGTACTTCGCGAAGATGGGCCTGCAGGTTCGCTATTTCATGCCGGAAAACAGCGTGGCGCCTTTCGCGTTCTTCTTTACCGGGGATTTGCTGAGTGATTACACCGATCTGGAACTGATTGCCACCATCAGCACGATGGAGACGTTCCAGAAAATCTATCGCCCGGAAATTTATAACGCAAACTCGACGGCGGGACTGTACTACCGACCGGATCTGAACCAGCAGGATCACTCCTTAACCAAAATTGTCTATGACCGGGAAGAGCGAAGCCAGCTGGCGATTGAACAGGGCCGCTTTACCGAAGCGTACTTCATTAAGCCTTACCAACATATTCTTGAGCAGTGGTCTGATAACTACACGCTTTAATTCATTCAAAAAGGTCTTTTATTATGAAAACATTGCTCCCGACGTCTACGGCTGGCAGCCTCCCTAAGCCGACCTGGCTTGCACAACCCGAAACGCTGTGGTCACCCTGGAAATTACAGGATCAGGAACTGCTGGCGGGTAAACAGGATGCGCTGCGCCTGTCTCTGGATGAGCAGATCCGTGCGGGAATCGATATTGTCAGCGACGGGGAACAGACCCGCCAGCACTTCGTCACCACCTTTATTGAACACCTGAGCGGCGTGGATTTCGAAAATCGCCAGACGGTACGCATTCGTAACCGCTATGACGCCAGCGTGCCGACCGTGGTTTCAGCCGTTGCGCGTCAGAAGCCGGTATTCGTGGACGATGCAAAATACCTGCGTCAGCTCACGGACAGGCCAATCAAATGGGCCCTGCCCGGGCCGATGACCATGATCGACACCCTTTACGACGCGCACTATAAGAGCCGCGAAAAGCTGGCCTGGGAATTTGCCAAAATCCTCAATCAGGAAGCGCGTGAGTTAGAGGCCGCAGGCGTCGATATTATCCAGTTTGATGAACCGGCATTTAACGTCTTTTTTGACGAGGTGAACGACTGGGGTATCGCCGCGCTGGAGCGCGCCGTTGAAGGGCTGAAGTGCGAAACCGCCGTACACATCTGCTACGGCTACGGCATCAAGGCCAATACGGACTGGAAAAAGACGCTCGGCTCAGAATGGCGACAGTATGAAGAGGCCTTCCCTAAGCTGCAGACGTCTAACATCGACATCATCTCGCTCGAGTGCCACAACTCCCGCGTACCGATGGATCTGCTGGAGCTGATCCGCGGTAAGAAAGTGATGGTCGGCGCGATTGATGTGGCAACGAACGCCGTTGAAACGCCGGAGGAAGTCGCCGATACGCTGCGTAAAGCGCTGCAGTTTGTCGATGCGGACAAGCTTTACCCGTCAACCAACTGCGGTATGGCTCCTCTCTCCCGCGAGGTTGCTAACGGCAAGCTGAGAGCGCTCAGCGCTGGCGCAGAAATTATCCGCAAAGAGCTCGGCGCGTAATCCTTTACGTTTGCCAGTACGGCGGCGTACCAAAGTGCTCGACGTAATAATCAATCACCGCCCTGACGTTCAGGGGCGGATGTCGGGCATCAGGATAGATCGCCGCAATAGCCTGCTGTTCCGTATTGATGGCACACTCCAGCGAAGGGAGGAGCGGAATCAGCTCGCCGCGCTGGAGCTGCTCGCTCACCAGCCAGTCCGGGAACAGCACGATCCCCATTCCACCCAGCGCCGCAGCCAGTAACGCTTCCGCATTATTGGAGGTCATCAATGGCGTAACGGGATAGTGTATCCACGCCTCGCCCTTCCTGCGAAACAGCCAGCGGTTAGGCCCTGACGATCCGCGATAGACAAGACAGTGATGACGGTTCAGATCGTCCGGCCCTTCAGGCGCACCCTGTTTTCGCACGTAGTCTGGCGATGCCGCCAGATGATAAATCTGCTGCCCGAACACCCGCGCATGAAACGAGGAGTCCGTCAGCACGCCAATCCGGAAGATCACGTCGGCGGCATCCCGATGGGGATCGATAAAATCATCGGTCAGCGTCAGCTCTACGCTGAGGCGGGGATAGCGTTCCGACAGGCCGGGAAGGCCGGGCGCAATATGCTTCTGACCAAAGAACACAGGTCCGTTAATGCGGATCGCGCCGGAAGGCTCCACCGCACGCGCGTCCAGCTCCCGGCGCGCCTCTTCCAGATTTTCCGCCATCGACCGGGCATAGCGAATAAACAGATGACCGCTTTCCGTCGGGATGACGGCCCGCGTATTGCGGTAGAAAAGCTGTTGACCGAGCGCATCCTCAAGCTGGTGGATCACGCGCGATATCTGCGAGGCCGATATCCCCTGCCGCCGCGCCACGACGGAGAAGTTCTGCGCTTCATACACGTCAATAAAGATCAGCAGCGCGCGGACGTTGATGTTGCTGGCGTCGACCATTAATGCATATCCTGCAAAGGTGTTTCCAGCATTATGGCATTTTTCTCACGAGGCTGCCGACGTAATCTTCTTCGCCTGAAAACGGAGGAAGCGTAATGCAGTTTGTGTTGATTTTACTGGTGATTGCCGGCGGGATGGGCCTCTCCGTCGAGGCTGGACTGCTGGGTCCGCTGGGCGGCGAAGTGGGTGACTTATGGGCGACGTTCAGCATCTTCGGCGTAGGCGCCGCGCTGACGTTTCTGCTGATGCTGTTTTTCAGCCCGCGTAACAGCCCGTCGTTTTTCGCACAGCCCGGCTGGCAGCTGCTCGGCGGCGTGCTTGGCCCTGTTTACGTGGTCATTTTGACCGTTGCGACCCCCGCTATCGGCATCGCAATGACCATGATTGGCATTCTGGCCGGTCAGGTCTTTAAAAGCCTGATCATCGATCACTTTGGTCTGCTGGGTACGCCACACAGAAAGATTAACGCGAAACGCATCGTGGCGCTGGTTTTTATTATTGCCGCACTGGTTCTGGTGGCACAGGGGTAAACGTATGACACTGATGATGATTCTTCTGGCCGTCTGTGGCGGCGCAACGCTGAGCATACAGGCAGCGATTAACGGGCAGCTCGGCAGCAGCGTGGGCGTTTTCAAGAGCGCGTTTCTGACGTTTTCCGTCGGCGCGCTGGTGACCGCCCTGCTCATTTTCTTCTTTGAGCCTAAGCAGGCGGTCACGCTGCTGGACGTGCCGAAATGGCAGCTCCTCGGGGCGATGTTTGGCGTGCCCTATATCGTGATAATGGTGCTCGCCGTACAGCGGATCGGCACCGCCGTCGCCACGGTGGCGGTGATATTCGGCCAGCTCGCCATGAGTATGCTGATTGATAACTTTGGCTGGCTGGGCAATCCCGCCATTCCGTTTTCACCGAGCCGTCTGAGCGCGGTGGTGTGCCTGGGGATTGCCCTGTACTTCATCTACTCCAGCAGCAAAACCGGCAGCGTCCGCGACTAAGCTGAGGTCTTACGGGTAAAGAACAGCGTCACCGTGGCGACGGTGACGCCAAATTTCTTCATCTCGGTTTTGTTAAACAGATGCGTCTCATCCTGCAGGTACATCCAGTCGTCGAAGTTCAGCAGCCAGGTGCTGCCGTTGGCCGTCACGTTCATGCTGTAATGCCAGTTAAAGGCGTTGCCTGCGGCCTGTCCCGTGGCAACTCCTTCAATATCCCCTGCCGTTCCCTCGTAGCGATCGTTCCCCACGCGGCGAATATGCCAGACCCGCTGCTGCTTCTCGCCATCGTCGTAGACAAAGTGCTCATTGAGCGTCAGCGTATCGCCGATAACGTCCCCGGCAATCTCAACGTGGAAACGGCGGATCTGCTTGCCGCTGCGATCCTGCACCATCCCCCACGCTTCGGTTTTGCCCTGGAAGTAGTGGAAGATATCAAGCCGCGGCTGCTGCTGGCGATACTCGGCCACCTCCGTGCTACAGCCCGCCAGCAGCATCGTGAATGCCAGCGCCATCATCAGGATACGTTTCATTTTTGGCCTCCGATTAACTGCTGACGCAGCTCAGGATATTGCGTGCGGGGATCGAGCCAGATGGCCAGAAAACGGGTGCTGAACGCTTCCGACTGGCGTGGTCCGAGTGGAATAAAGGTTTTCCGGGCAGCCGACTCGCGGTACCAGAACTGCCCCTGCTTATCGTTGAAAACAAACGCCAGCTGTGAACCCGGTCGGACATCCGGCCACAGCGACTGGAGCATCCGCAGCCAGGCTTCGCTTTGCGGCTCCTGCGCCAGGATGCCCTGCGCCTGCCACTGGTCGCGGGTCGCCTCAACCAGTTCATCGCGATCGATGTCGCGCGCATAGGTAATGATCAGCGCCTGATCCTGGTCCCGGCTGTAACGCCCATCAGGGGTGCGCAGCTGGGAGGTATAGACGGTGAAAGGTCCCCAGGTGAGCGTGGCGTCCCCCACCTTACGCCAGGCAAGCCAGTCGGCGGCCTGGGCAGCAGGCACAACCAGCGTTAGCCAAAGCAGCAAAAACGCAGCTCTCATTTTTGTCTCCCCATCAGCAGGTGGAAAAACAGCATCAACACCAGCCAGCCCGGCGCCATCCAGCTCACGACGATAAAGGTCGGCTCCAGAAACGTAATGCCCCCTAGCCGCTCGCCAAACAGGTAAGCCACCGGCCCCCCCGCGGCGGCCAGCAGGGTCAGCAGCCAGCCGGGTAACGTGGTGGTGCGTGTCAGCTGCGTCCAGACCGTGGCGAACATCAGCCACAGTGCCACCATCCATAACGGCATCAGGGACTCGCCGGTAAAGGCAATCAGCCCGGTCAGGGCCCAGAGGGCATCCAGCAGGCTGCCCGCCGCAGCCAGCCCAATAGCGTAAAAACGGTATGCAGGCGGCAAGAGCAGGCACGCCAGGATCGCCAGCGCGAACCAGATAATCAGGCCCTGTTCGCGAAAGAGCACCACCAGCGCCCAGTAAAGATCGAACGCGACGGCCAGCAGGAAGACCTGAAAATACCGTCTCATACGCGCTCGGCGGTCAGCTGCACCACGCTGATGGTGCGAGCGTTAAACCCGGCTTCGCAGTAGCCGAAGTAGTACAGCCACATGCGGCGGAACCGTTCATCGAAGCCGAGCTTTTCAATCTCCTGCCAGGCGTGGACAAAGCGCTGCCGCCAGTGGGCCAGCGTGCGGGCGTAGTCGGGGCCCATGTCGAAGAGGTTGCGCACCACGAAATCGGTGTGGCGCGTCATCAGCTCGTTCATCGCGGTAATGCTCGGCAAGAAGCCGCCGGGAAAAATGTAGCGCTGGATAAAATCGACGCTTTTGCTGTAGTCGCGATAGCGCTGGTCCTGAATAGTGATGGCCTGAATTGCCATCCGTCCTCCGGGGCGCAGCCGCGCCTGGCAGGTGCGGAAGAACGTCGGCAGATAGCGTTGCCCGACGGCTTCAATCATCTCTATCGAGACCAGCTTGTCGTACTGTCCGGTGAGGTCGCGATAGTCGCAGAGCAGCACCTCAACGCGATCCTGCAACCCGGCGCGGACGATCCGCTCGGTCGCCCAGATATATTGCTCCTGCGATAGCGTAGTGGTCGTTACCCGACAGCCATAATGACGGGCGGCGTATTCCGCCATCGCGCCCCAGCCGGTGCCAATTTCCAGCAGGTGGTCACCCGGGCTTAGCGCTAGCTGGTCACACAGGCGCGCCATTTTGGCCTGCTGGGCCGCCGTCAGATCCTGCTCGTCAGCGGTAAACAGCGCGCTGGAATAGAGCAGCTCCTTATCCAGAAAATGGGCATAAAAGGTATTGCCCAGATCGTAATGGGCGGCAATATTTTCGCGCGCCTGCAGGCGGGAGTTACGCCGCGTCCAGTGGCGTATCCGCTCCAGCGGCCTGCCGAGCAGGCGGAACCCGTTTTCCAGACGACCGAGCACCTCGCCGTTGAGCGCCAGCAGCTCCAGAAGCGGCGTGAGGTGCGCGGTTTCCCATTCGCCGTCCATCCAGGCTTCTGCCGCAGCAAGGCTCCCGCCCGTTAAGACGCGCCAGTAGACGCCGGGCGTGAGGATCTGCACGTCGGCATGCAGCGCGGAGGACGTCTCGCCAAAATGAAAGGTCTGTGCCCCTTCACGCAGCGTGAGCGAGCCGCCGCGGATGCCGCTTAACAGACGAAACAGCAGCCATCGCGCGAGGCGGACGTTGCGCGGGATATCGGGTTCTAACGCAAAGACGGGATCGGTCATGAGCGTTCACTCCTGCTGACGGGGTGGTTATACAGCGGCACGCGCTTGAGCCACAGGCGCAGCGCCTGCCAGTAAATGGCAAAAACGGTTTTCAGGGTCATGAGCGGGATGCGCAGCAACAGCGAGCGCAGCGCGGGGCGCGTCAACGGCTCCCGGCGCAGCGCGAGCGTGGCGTCAAAGACCTTCGCTTCCTGATGATTTTCAATGTGCATATGCAGCGAGTTATCCGGGTCGTTAAAGCGCCAGTGGTAGATCATGTCCATCGGGTTGAAGGGGGAAACGTGAAACGCTTTTTCCGTGGGCTGCGCATCCTGTCCGTTGACGGCATAGTAATGGCGTTCATTCCACGGCGTGTTGCGAACCTCCGCCAGCACCCAGCGCAGCGTTCCCTTCCCGTCGTAGCAGTAGTAAAAGTTGACCGGATTGAAATGAAAGCCGAAATAGCGCAGCTGCGTCAGAAGCATGACCCGCCCGTCCGGGCGTTCTCCGGTCAGGCTCTCCAGCCTGCTCAGCACGTTCTCTTTGAGCGGCGTACCGAGCGGGTAGTCGGCGTCGTGGAACGAGGCGCCGGCAAAGCGATTACGCCGCACGCCGACGGACGACAGCTGTGTCAGTTCATCGAGATCCAGCCAGGCCATAAAGACGCTGTAGCTAAATTCATGGGTTTTCGGCTGGAGGCGACGGTGGCGTAAGACGCCGTGGTAGAGGCAGCTGTTCATCTCAGTTCCCCCTCTCCGGCCGCTATCGCATTGACCACGTCCAGCGCGCTGCGCACGCCATCTTCATGAAAACCGTTGTACCAGTAGGCCCCGCAGTACCAGCTCCGGTTATGACCGTTGATCTCGCCGCGCCGCGCCTGCGCCCGCCAGCTTTGCGGGTTAAACAGCGGGTGTTCATAGACAAAGCGTTGCAGAACGAAGCGTTCATCTACCGGCGCGTCCGGATTCAGGGTGACGCAGAACAGCGGACTGCCCGCAGGCAGCCCCTGCAGGATGTTCATGTTGTAGGTGACGCAAGCGCTGGCCTGTTCCTGCGCGCTCAGGCGGTAGTTCCAGCTGGCCCACGCGCGCTGCCGCACCGGCAGCCAGCGCGGATCGCTGTGTAAAACGACCTCGTTGCGCTGCCAGCCGATATCGCCCAGCACCTCGCGCTCCGCGGGGGTCGGGTCATCAAGCATCGCCAGCGCGCTGGCGGAGTGGCAGGCAAAAATCACCCGATCGAAGGTCTGGCTGCCGTCTTCGAGCTGAAGCGTAACCCCGTGCTCGTGGCGGCTCACCCGCTGCACCGGCGCGTTCAGGTGCAGCGTCAGGCGGTCACCCAATTTTTCCATCATCGCGCGGATATACTCCCGCGAGCCGCCCGGCACCACGTACCACTGCGGGCGCTGGGTGATATCCAGCAGGCCGTGGTGGTGGAAGAAGCGCAAAAAGAGCGGCAGCGGGAAACGCTTCATCTCCTGCAGCGACGATGACCAGATGGCGGCCCCCATAGGCAGAATGTAGTGGCGCGCGAAAAACGGCGTGAAGCTGTGCTGTTCCAGAAACGTCTGCAGCGTGGCGTTCGGGTCCACCTCCCCGTCCAGCGCCTGTTTCGCCAGACGATTGAAGCGGACGATCTCCCCGAGCAGCCGCCAGAATACCGGATTCACCAGGTTTCGGCGCTGGGCAAACAGCGATGTCAGGGTGTGTCCGTTGTACTCCAGCCCCGTCGCCGGGTTGTGCACCGAAAAGCTCATCTGCGTTTTCTGCCCGCTGATGCCCAGCTCGCTGAGCAGGCCCATAAAGCGCGGATAGGTGCGGTCGTTGTAGACGATAAACCCGGTATCGATCGCGTATGTGCCCTGTGGCGTCGCCACGTCAACCGTTGCGGTATGGCCGCCGGGCGTGGCGCCCGCTTCAAACAGGGTCACCTGATGGTGTCCGGCCAGGCGCCAGGCGCAGGTCAGCCCGGCAATGCCGCTGCCGATAATCGCAATGTTCATGAACGCACCATCCTGCGCAGCAGCGCGCGCTGAAGAAACGCGGGCAGCCCGGAGAGCAACCGCAAAATAAAGCCGAACCCGTCAGGAAACGCGATATGCATTTTTCCTGCCGCCAGCCCGGTACGGATCGCCCTTACCGCCTCGTCGACGCTCACCCTGCCCGGCATGGCAAAATCGTTTTTGCGCGTCAGCGGCGTATCGACAAAGCCCGGGGAGACCACCGTCACGGCAATCCCTTTTGGCTCCCAGTCCAGCCGCAGACTTTCGGCAAACCAGCTCAGGGCCGCTTTGGACGCGCCGTAGGCCTCTGCGCGAGGAAAAGGCAGCCAGTGGGCCATCGAGCTCACCAGCACCACGCGGTTGCCAGCAGCCAGCTGCGCCTGCAGCGCGTCAAGGCAGTTCACCGGGCCAAGGAAATTTGTCGCCATAACCCGCTCCACCAGCGCCGCATCCACCACGCCCTGCTCGAGGTATTCGCAGGTGCCGGCGCAGAGGATAATCAGATCGGCGTAGCTGCCGGTCAGGGCCTGGCGACAGGCGTCCCTGTCTGTCATATCGAACAGGCGAACGGTGAGATTAGGGCAGGTCTGATGCAGCGCTTCAAGACGCGCCGGATCGCGTCCGCAGGCAATCACGTGGTAGCCGTCAGCAGCATAGGATTTCGCCAGCCCGGCACCGATGCCCGAGCTTGCGCCGGTAATCAGCACCGTCTTCATGATTTGACCCTCCGCTTCACGCCGCGCACCGCCCAGCCAAGCAGAGGAAGATGTTCGTAGATCATCTCTCCCGCATCGTAGTAGTCGCGCTGGTGCGTGATGAGATCGCTTTCCGTCTGTACCACTGAACACCCCGGCAGTTCAAGCGGCTCTCCCCCGGCGATGCGCGGGTGCGACCAGTGCATCATCCAGGTGACAACAAACCGGCTTTCGCTGCAAAGCGGCGAATCGATGGAAAAACGGCAATGCTCGACGTTGGCCAGCAGATGGGTGAAATAGCGCTGAAGCGCGAAAATCCCGTCATGCTCGCCAAACGGATCGATAAGCGTGGCATTCGAATGGTAAAGCCCCACCAGCGCGGACGGCGGCTGGCTATCCAGTGCGGCGTAGTACTCAACAAACCGACTCACGACAGAGGGCAAAGTGCTCATGGGTCACATCCTGGCTGTAAACAACGTGGCGTAATCGCATAATTAAAACTTACACAATTAACGTTATTTGTCCAAGTTTGTGGTGATTTATTTTTTATTTTAGATATACATCAATAGCTTAAGGATAGACAAAAGAGTGGATTTTGTAGGCCGGGTAAGGCGAAACCGCCACCCGGCTTTCACTTTCAGGATATCCTTAAGGCAAACTCGCCGGTCTTCTTCCAGGCTTATCCTTTTTATTCATAAGGATGCCCTCGTGAAACGTTTCTTTCTCTCCCTTTTCTCCAGCCCGGAATCCTTACTGCAGGTGATGAGTCAGCAGGAAATCATTGAAGCCGTCGAAGATGGCGATCGCATCATTATCGACCAGGACGGGAACGCCTCGGTGAACTACAAAAGCAACGAGGTGCGGCAGGATTTTCTGCGTCACGTCGACACGCTGAAGAGGGCCTGATATGGGAACGGCGATATTTATGGTGCTGATGGTATGCGGGTACTGGTACACCAGTCGCGACCTGTCGACCCGCTTTAAAATCAAGCGCTCATTTGGCTGGGACGTCTATTTCCTTGTGGCGCTGTACGGCTGTATTTTCGTTCTGCAGGGCGTGATTGCCACCGGTCTGCTCTGGCTGCTCCTGCTTACCCTTTCTGCCGCCAACAACGCTTTTCACTTTGCCTCACCGAAATATACCGACTGGCAAATCGACTTTATGAACTGGAGCTTTTTAGGCATTCAGGCGCCGGTGGTCGTGATGTTGGCGTTTGCCATCCTGTTTTGCCTCTACCGCTCTAACTGGGCAGGCAGCGCCAGGCTGGACGGTGAAAGCCGGAAAAAGCTCTACAAACGTCTGGCGCAGTCGAGCGGTATCGAACAACTGCTGTACCAGTGTATGGAGCAAGGCGAACTGGCGCAGGTTACGCTCCGGTCGAGGCGGATTTACGTCGGCATGATCCACACCGCGACGCTGGAATATGAAAAAACGGCCAATATCGTGCTGATCCCGATGTTAAGCGGGTACAGAGACGCGAAGACGATGAACTTTCGCATCGAGAATAATTACAGCAAGTGGTATGCGGAGCATGACATCACGCTCGACTCCGAACCCCGCAGCGCCATGTCATTCCGGAAGGTGATTTTACTCAATCAGATCGAGAGCCTCTCACTGTTCGACCCCGCCAGCGCCAGCGCGCTGTCGCTGGCACAGCATGACGCGCATTCTAAAGAGGCATCCCCATAATCCTGATTATGCTCTGCTGTGAAGCGGTTTCGAAAAGGACGTTCTTAACGCAGAGCATGCCCTGCTTCTGGTAGAACCGGTACGCTCCCGCGTTCTGCTCAAGCACCTCCAGCCAGAGATAGTCTTTCCCCCTGCTCCGGGCCATGTCGGTGATGCTGTTGAACATCACCTGACCATAGTTCTTGCTGGTCTCAGCGGGATCGAGGTAGAGCTTATTGAGGAGAACGCCCTTCTTGTCCGTTTCCGGGATCCTGGCATCCCAGGTCACTTTCATGAATCCCACTGGCCGATCGGTCTCGGCAACATACCAGGAAACAGCGTTGTCTTTCAGGCTCTGTTCAAGTACAGAAAGCGCGTAATCGCCGTGCAGAAAATCCTTCATCTCTGACTCTGACACCCACAAATGCTGAAAATGGGCGGGGTAAATGCGGTATCCCAGCTCGCTTAAGAGCGCTGAATCGGCCGCAGTGGCCTGTCGAATTCGAAGAGACATGGAGGGTATCCTTACTAACCCGCTTTACGTGTGATGCCGCGCGAAACGAGAAAGACAAAAAACAGTTAAATTCTTGCGACATATATTATTGTGGTGAACGACGTTAAGTACAGCCTGCAGGTGATGGATCTCGCCCTGACACACCAAAACGGGTGGGTGAAAACGCTCACCAGTTCGCGCTAGTCTGGCTGTGATGAATGGTAGATCAGGACTCGCGATTAGAAGGTATGGAAATTATTTTGATGCGACATGGAGAACCCCATTACAGGGGCGCGCCAAAGGTCTCGTGCAGGGAAATGGCGGGGTGGATCGACAGCTACAACCACTCTTCGACGGGCAGCGACAGGCCGCCTGAAATGGCGCAAATCCAGGCGTACCGCGCGCTCGCTTTCCTCAGCAGCCCTCTCCCGAGAGCCCTCTCATCGTTAAAAACGCTGGGGTGTGAACCGGGCGTAATTGATGATGTATTTCGGGAAGCGGAACTGCCGGTATTTCGTATCCCAGGGTTACGGTTATCGCCTTTTTACTGGGCGGCGCTGTTTCGTATACTTTGGCTCTGCGGCCTGTCTGGCGAGGCAGAGTGCGTTAACAGCGCAAAAAAGCGTGCCGCTAGGGCGGCCGAGATCCTCGTGACGGCGGCTAAGGGATCCGACGGACCCGTTTTGCTCATGGGGCATGGGATCATCAATCGGTTTATTGCAAAAGAACTGATTGCATCAGGCTGGAAAGAACAGACTCGTCCGGGTAAGGGGTACTGGGGAGCGGGTGTTTACAGCGTTGTGTAGCGGCACATGCGGAGCCGAGGGTTTTTAATCCTCGGCGCTCGGGTCATCGGGTCTGGCTAAGAATAATGCGATCGAACAGACGGTCACCCAACCAGACGCGCATGCCGATGAGCATCCTGGCATACTTGCCGGCTGCATAGCGCGTACGCGGATGAGGACTTTTAACGGCGCGGGCAACCACGTCCGCAATCACCTTCGGGTCGCTGCCTCTGCCATTCCCATAAGCATTTTTGACCGAGTTCGCCACGTTCCCCACCAGATGACCATAAGGGCCACTAGCTGAACGTTTGACAAAATTGCCGCTGACCACATCACCAAAGCCTGTCTCGATTAAACCCGGTTCTACAATCACAACCTTTATGCCAAATTCAGCCACTTCAAGACGCAGACAGTCAGACCATCCTTCGAGCGCATGTTTCGTTGCGTGATACCATGCTCCCAGAGGGGTGTAAATCTTCCCTCCTATCGAAGTGATGTTGATAATGTAGCCACTGCGTCTGGCGCGCATGGTCGGGAGCAGCAGCTGCGTAAGGCGGGCCGCTCCAAACACGTTAACCTCAAACTGATAGCGAGCTTCATCAATACCGATCTCTTCTACCGGCCCATAGAGCCCAAAACCCGCATTGTTGACCAGTACGTCAACCCCACCCGTCTGCGACACGATGGTATCCACCGCAGCCAAAATGTCTTCATCACGTGAGATATCCATCCGCAGAGGGCGCGCGCCAAGCTGGGCGAGATCGTTCATTTTCTCAACGCTGCGGGCAGCAGCGTAAACCTGATAGCCATCCTGAATAAGACGACGGGCGATGACTTTGCCCATACCTGACGATGCACCGGTGACCAGCGCGGTTTTCTTGTCCTGAGTAAACATAAATACCTCGGTGAGTAGACTGTCGTTAGTTTGCCCTCCCTCGGCCCCGCGTTAACTAGCGCATCGCGCCATATGACTCGCAAACTGCGCCATTATAGCGATAGATATGCCCGGATTTACTCAAGGCGCATGGCTGTTCTGGCCGCTTCAGGAGTCTGGCCCGTCCAGGTCATAAATGCGCGATAGAATGAGTTAGGATCTTCGAAACCCAGTAAAAATGCGATCTCATACCCGGAAAGACGCGTATTGCGAAGATAATGACGGGCCAGGTGTTCACGACACGCGTTGACAAGGTTGCGAAAATTATCCCCTTCCTGCTCAAGCCTGCGCTGCAGCGTGCGTTTGCTCATTCCCAGGCGCTCCGCCGCTTTTTCAATTGTCGCTTCGTTACCGGGAATAAGTTCCAGGAGTACCGCACGAACGCGCTCGGCGGTTGAAGCCTGTTCATTTAACTGACCGAGACGACGCTGCAGTTCCGGTTCAAATACCTGCCACATTCCCTCATTTACCGTTAAAAAGGGCCGAAGCGCATCGGCTGCGGAAAAGCTGATGACAGGCTGTTCTCCGTATTGCACGTCAGTACCAAAGAAACGCGAAAAGTGGCTGTTCTGAACCGCTGACGGTAGCGCAGAAACGCAGATCCGTAAGGGATTAACCGGTTCGCGGGTCCCCAGCCGCAGAAGTTTGAGCAGGAAGCCCAGCTCTGCCACCTGCAGAAACGGCGGGAGATCTGTCGCAAAAAGCCAGCGCGGTGAAACGGTAAGGTTGCCGTTTTGGTCGACCGTTGTCTCCAGAACCATGGGGGCAATAAGCTGTTTATATCTGGCCAGACGCTGGACAGCCTGCATCATATTGCTACTGCACAGTGCGGCAAAAAGTGGCGGATCAAACACATCCGCAGAGATTAACTCAATGAGCGGGACGGGAAAGGCAGGATCGTTCGTTTCGGCCTCCAGCGCGTTCCAGAAGCGGATGTATTCATTCGTATCGAGTCCGCGCGCTTTTTGCAAAAAGAGATCGTCAGGTAATCCTGCCCTGCGGAGAATGCGTTCTGGCTCAAGCCCCGCGTCTTTCAGCAGCGTTTTCCAGCTTATATCGAGGGCGAAAGTACGGTTATAGGCCATTTGCTCATTCCCGGTGTGAAGGTTATTCAACGCTTAGCGCTATTGCTCATCCACAGGTGAACTGGCGCTATGCAGTATTGTTGGCTGGCAGGTCACCGGGAAATTCAGTGAGTTAGCAATAAAGCAAAGCTCATGAGCGCGGTGATGGAGTTCCACCGCGAGATCGATATCATCCCCAGGACGAAGCGTGATGTAGGGTTTGAGCACGATAGAGGTGAAGCATCCTTTTTCTCCTTCGCGCATCGTTCCTTCCGCCCGGTCAATATAGGTATAAACGCTTATCCCCGCTTCCGCGCAAAGATGCAAATACCATAATTTGTGACAGGCAGAAGCTGACGCGACAAGAAGATCTTCAGGATTCCAGCAAGATGCATCGCCAAGAAACGCAGGATCTGATGAGCCTGAAATCGGAGATTTATCACCCGCCGTGATGTCATAAAGCCGATCGTAGGCTTTATAGGATTCCGTCCCCCGGCCTTTGTTCCCTTTCCACTCAACCTTAACCTGATAATGATGCTCACGATGGCTCATCTTGATGCTCCCAATAATGATATCCGATGGATTTTGCTGACAATGTTTGTTCGCACATCCCCTGTCTCGACGTAAGCTATCAGATGGTATACCATTATTCCATCTTTTCAGGAGAAAAAGTATGCAACTGAACGCCCTTTCGACGCCGGACGTGCTCGCCAGTGAATTAAGAAAGATGATCAACAGCGGACGTATGCGTGATGGAGAGAGGCTTGTTGAAAGGGATCTCGCCAGTCATTTTTCTGTCAGCCGAATTCCCATGAGAGAAGCGATCAGACAGCTTGAACGCGATGGGCTGGTGGAAATTTTCAGGAATCGCGGCGCTGTTGTCAGAACGCTATCCGTCGAGGATCTGGATGAGATTTACTCTCTACGCGCCTTGCTGGAAGGTGAAGCCGTCTTTCAGAGCGCGAAAACCGTGAGCTCTGATACGCTAATGAGGGCCGAACTGGCGCATGCGCTGCTCGCCAGAACGACTGAATTTGAAATGCAGGGCACTCTAAACCGGGAGTTCCACGATCTTCTCTACAGCGGGTGCAAAAACCAACGCCTGCTGAGGCTGATTAATGATACCCGCAATCAGATAGAGCGGTATGAATACCTTCAGCGAAAGCTCCTTTCCGAAACCCCGGTTTTTCAGGATGACCATGAAGGTATCCTTACAGCCTGCAAGGAACGGGATGCAGAGAAAGCGCGAGCTGAAGTCATGCGACATATTCATAGTGCCGGAGAAATGCTGAAAACGTTTATCAGCCGTCGCGTTGAGGGTTAAGGGGAAATCTCATTAGCCCCCCATTAACCCGGCTAATGCCCTCTTCAACGAATTGATGACCTCATCCGTATCCATACCCATTTGCGCATGAATAATTGCGCCGTCAATGAGCAGCATGATCTCATTGACGACGCGCTCGTCCGCGATCTTCGTCAGCGATGCAATAATTTTCTTTGTTTCGCATTTATGATTGCGGCAAATCTCTTTTATTTCGCTTTCAATATCTTCCGATTTTGCCTCTGCGCTGGCGTTAATAAACGCGCAGCCGTGAAACTCGGGCGAAATAAACCATTCGTAAAGCGTTGCAGATATCGCATCAAAAGGTATTTCACCTTCGACGAGATGTCGACGCAGCGTGGATTCAAACCAGCTAATCCATATTTCATGCCGATAGTGCAAATAGGCGAGAATAAGTAAACTTTTACTCGGAAAATAGCGATAGAAAGTCACCTTGGTCACTTTCGACGCTTTAATCAGCGTGTCCACGCCCGTCGCCCTGAAGCCCGTGGAATAAAACAGATCGTGCGCCGTAAGTAATATCTTATCTCTGACGCTGATTTTTTTCTCGTTGCCTGCGGATTCTGTTTTCACTTTTGGGTGGCCTCAAAACGGATGTTGACAGCGTTATTTTACAGGCATAGATTACCGCATGTAGACAGATCTGTCTACATCATATAACGCAGAGGTAATAGCAATGAACACTCGTCCTCCTTTACCGCCCTTCACGCGTGAAAGCGCCATCGAAAAAGTCAGACTGGCAGAAGATGGCTGGAACAGCCGCGACCCGGCGAAAGTCGCGCTTGCCTATACGCTGGATACCCAGTGGCGCAACCGCGCAGAGTTCGCCACTAACCGCGAAGAAGCCCGGGCGTTTCTGGAGCGGAAATGGAAAAAAGAGCTGGACTATCGTCTGATTAAAGAGCTCTGGGCATTTACGGATAACCGGATCGCGGTGCGCTATGCCTATGAATGGCATGATGATTCCGGCAACTGGTTCCGCTCGTATGGCAATGAAAACTGGGAGTTTGAGCCGGACGGACTGATGAAGCGACGCTTTGCCTGCGTAAACGATATGCCGATAAAAGAATCCGAGCGTCTGTTCCACTGGCCGTTGGGCAGACGCCCGGACGATCACCCCTCGCTGAGCGATCTTGGCTTATAGGATTTTCGCATCACTCCGGGCCGACCCGGAGTGATGAATTTACAGGGCGCCCAGCTGTTTCATCAGCGTCAGGTTGTCCTCAATATGCCAGTTAGCCACAATCTTACCGTCAGCGATCTCATAAATATCCGTGGCGATAAAATCTATTTTCTGCCCCTTTCCTTTCAGCTTGCCAAATGTCCCGGTGAAGGTACCGTGAAAATGTAAATGCGAAACCACGCGATTGCCTGAAATAATCATTTGCTCAACGTCACAGCGCAAATCAGGCACGGCGGCACGAAACGCCCGGGAGGCTAAAATAGCGCCTTCGGGACCCTGCTTACGACCTTCCGGAGGCGTTTTATCAACAAAACTTGCCGCCAGGGCATCACGGGCCAGCGTTTCATTACCGGTGTTCCAGAACGAGGCATATTCACGGGAAACAGCTTCATTCGTCTTTAATTGCGTCTTTGGCAGGCTGTTGTCAATAATAAGCCGCTCCGGTTTCAGCCATTCCCCCTGCGTCGAAAACGCGGTTCCCGACAGACCTGCAAGAATAACCATCGCTACAGCGGAATTGAAATACGTAGAAAATTTCATGATATCTCTCAAAAGTATATTACGTTACCCGCAGACAATTTCCTGCGGTTCAAAAGTGAGGTACGTTGCAGGTTTTCACCCCTTATCGTTTGGTGAAATCACTTTACAGGCGGCATCGGGTTTTGATAATTACGCTAAAAGCAGATGCACTTTTCGGAAAATATGAATAATGGGCAAACTCGAAGACATGGCGTTACTGGTTGAAGTGGCCGAGGCCGGCGGTCTTTCTGCCGCCGGACGACGCCTGTCGCTTTCCCCCGCCACCATGACGGCCAGGCTGAAGGCGATTGAGGAGCGTTACCAGACGCGTCTGTTTCACCGTTCAACGCGGTCCATCACGCTGACCCGCGCCGGAGAAGAGTTTTACCATGCCGCGCTGCGCGTGCTGGAGGAAGTGCATCACGCCGAGTCGTTACTAACGCAAAAAGAAGGCGTGCTCAGCGGCAACATTCGCCTTTCTGCACCCTCGGACTTTGGTCGGCAGTATCTTAGCCCCGCCGTTGTGGAATTCTCCCGATGCCATCCTGACGTTAAATTTTTCATCTCATTAAGAGAACACGTTGAGGACCTGGTCGCTAACCGGCTGGATATGAGCGTGCGTTTCGGCAACCTGCCGGACAGCAGCCTTGTCGTCAGAAACATCCGTCCGAACCATCGGGTGCTGGTCGCCTCCGGGGAGTACCTTAACGAACGCGGTATCCCCTCCACGTTTGCAGATTTAACCCGGCACCGGTGCCTGGCGCTTGAGTCTCAGGGCGTGGTGATGAACGAATGGCGCTTTGAAACCAACGGCGAGGAAAGCATTGTTCGCGTAGAGCCTGCCATGGTGTGCGACGACGGGGCATTGCTTCGCCAGTGGGCTCTCAGCGGGGCTGGCATCGCGGGGAAATCGTGGTGGGACGTCAAAGACGATGTTGAAACCGGAAGGCTCACGGTGCTGTTTGCCGACAGCTTCACCGGCTTTAGCCGATACGATCGCAAAGATGTCGGGCTGCAGTTTGTTTACCCGCAGCGCAAACTGCAGCCGCTTCAGGTCACGGCGTTTAGCCAGTTTTTTCTCGACTGGCTAAAAAAGCATTAAATGAGATCGCGTCAGGCACCTGCGGTTAATTTGTCGCCAAAATAAGAGATAGCGCGCATTTCGGTGACAACCTCAGGACTACCCTAGGAGCGGTTTTCAGGAGGTACAAAATATGAAAAAGCTTCTGATATGTTGTTTGTTTGGCAATACCGCAAACTCTCTCGCCAAAAAGATGCAGTCTCTGGCAGAACGCGAAGGCTATCCGCTGATGATTAGCGCCGTTGGGCTGGATAACTTCGCCAGTGTCGCTCCCGCTTTCGATGGTTTCCTCGTCGCGCCGCACATTCAGTATAAACTCGATGAGATAAAAGAAACGGTGGGTAATACGCGATCAATTGCCATTATTGAGAGCCTGCCCTATGCGTCCCTGGACGCGAAGAAAGTGTTGAATTTCGTGAAGGAGCAGATGCCAGAGCTGGCTGCCTGATAGACAAGGCCGCATCGGTTTTGCGGCCTCCTCTCAGCCGCCGATCAAAACGTGTCGACACAAGGCTGGCCGACCTTATTAAGGGCGTTTTTCAGTCTGGCCCTGAGTTCAGTTAACGCCGCTTCTTTCTCTTCAAGCTGCTGCAGCTTGCGGCGCAGGGACGCTTGTTTTTGCTCAGCTGTAAAGTTGTCGTCAACCCAGACAGCTAAAACCTCTGAAATCTCGGCTAAGGTAAAGCCCAGCATTTTGGCATGCTTGATCATGTTTAAACGCTGTAAATCGACGGCGGAATAAACTTTGTAGTTATTGCTGCGATTGGGCTGCGGGATATTTTCTAATAGCCCCTGCCGCTCATAGTAACGCACCGTCTCTTTCGACAACCCCGTTTTCGCACACAGTTCACCAATTCGCATCGCGTCGCCCTCAGCTTGTAAAAATCACGCTTGACCGTGTACCTAAGTACACGGTTTATCCTGTGCAACATACATTAGGGAAACGGGATTAAAGATATGAATTCTTTTGATTATACAGGAAAAACGGCGCTGATTACCGGAGCGTCTTCGGGCATAGGCCGTGATTTCGCCAGACAGCTCGCCGCACGCGGCACGGCTTTGATCCTGGTCGCCCGCTCCGAGCCAAAGCTGCAGGCGCTTGCCGCAGAGTTGGTCAGAAAGCATGGCGTATCCATCACGATAATTGTGCAGGATTTAGTGAAACCGCAAGCCATTCCCCACATTGTGGAACGGCTTGAAACCTTAAGACGCGTCCCCAACATTCTGATCAACTGCGCCGGGTTTGCCACCTATGGGCCATTCGAAAAGCTGTCGATCGACAGGCAGCGTGATGAGATAAACGTGAACTGCCTGGCCCCCGTGGAGCTGACTCACGCCCTGCTGCCGGGAATGCTGCAGCAGGGCTCCGGGGTAATTATTAACGTTGCCTCAACGGCCGCGATGCAACCCGACCCCTATATGGCGATTTATGGCGCTACCAAAGCCTTCCTGCTCTCGTTTTCGAATGCGCTGTGGGGAGAGTATCGCTCAAAGGGTATCCGCGTCCTGGCGCTTTGCCCCGGCGCAACGGATACGGCCTTTTTTGATGTGGTGAATGCTGAGGAAGCCTCGGTAGGCAAAAGAATGCCCGCTGACAAGGTGGTCACCCTGGCGCTGAAGGCCGTGGAGAGTAACCGCAGCTACCTGATTACCGGATGCGGTAACTGGCTTCTGGGGCAGCTACACCGGTTCGTGACGCGCAAGCGTCTGGTGCTCCTCGTTGAAAAAATATTGCGTCCACGCTCGGCTTAAGCAAAAACGGCTCTGTTCAGCGCAAGGGAGTTGCGCTGAAATCCTCGCTTATTGCAGACAGATAGATGCCATAGTGCACGAAAAACAGTGATACACTTACCCCACCTGGTTGATCGTCCCGTCTGAAGGGCTCATGATGAATGACGGTAACCAAAGTACTAAATGGTCACTCGTTGTTAATCGTAGCCTGTCACGCTAAGCTTAAATAATGACTAAAAATATGAATCCCCCATCAGCACGTGGTCCACTTGACCACGCGGTCAGAGAGCAAATCGTCGAAGCCGCTTTTGAGCACTTCGGTCACTACGGCTATGAAAAAACCACCGTCGCCGAACTGGCTAAATCCATCGGTTTTTCAAAGTCCTACATTTATAAATTTTTCGATTCCAAACAGGCTATCGGCGAGGTGATCTGCGCTAACCGCCTGGAGCTGATCATGGCGGCGGTGCTTTCCGCCATCAAGGATGCCCCGTCAGCAAGCGAAAGATTACGCCGCCTATTCAAGGCGCTCACCGAAGCGGGGAGCGAGCTGTTTTTCCACGACCGTAAGCTTTACGACATTGCCGCCGTCGCCGCACGCGAGCAGTGGCCGTCGACAGAACGGTATGCAGAAAGCCTGATGAAGCTGATTGAGAGCATCATCATCGAAGGCAGGCAGGCCGGAGAGTTTGAGAGAAAAACGCCGCTGGATGAGGTTACACAGGCTATCCACATGGTGATGTGTCCTTTTATCAATCCGGTCCAGCTGCAGTACAACCTCGAAATGGCCCCTACAGCGGCGGTGCTTCTCTCTTCACTGATTTTAAGAAGCCTGGCCCCCTAATTTGTGACCATTGACTTTTTTGGTCACTAGTCAGAGAATGCGGATACCGTCCTGTTACGTCAAAAAGGTTTCCCATGCTCAGGCTCACTTCAGCCCGCGTTGCCGTTTGTCTCCTGCCGTTTGCCCTGGTGGCGTGCGGCGATATTTCCGCAAGTGACGATCCGCGCACAAAGCCACCGCTCGTCAGATCCGCATCCGTCGAGCTTGCGAACAATACCGCCCGCGCCTTCACCGGCGTTGTGGTCGCAAGAACGCAAAGCGATTTGGGTTTCAGGGTTCAGGGAAAAATCCTTGAGCGACTGGTTGATACGGGTCAGACCGTCAAACAGGGCCAGCCCTTGCTGCGCCTGGATCCGGTTGACCTGAAATTACAGGCCCAGGCTCAGCAGCGCGCGGTGGATGCAGCCCAGGCGCGCGCGCGAAAAGCCTCCAGCGATGAGGCGCGCTATCGCGGTCTTGTGGCGTCCGGTGCCGTATCTGCTTCGGAGTATGACCAGATCAAAGCGGCGGCCGATACGGCCAGGGCCGATCTCAGCGCCGCCCGGGCGCAGGCCAGCGTGGCGCAAAACGCCACGGGCTATGCCGTACTGTTGGCGGATTCCGACGGCGTGGTCATGGAGACGCTCGCCGAGCCGGGTCAGGTCGTCAGCGCCGGACAGGTGACGATCAGGCTCGCCAGAGCGGGACAGCGTGAAGCGCTCGTGCAGCTTCCGGAAACCCTGCGCCCTGCCGTCGGCAGCGAAGCGCAGGCCACGCTTTATGGCAATGAAGAACACCCGGTCACCGCAACGCTGCGATTGCTGTCTGACTCGGCCGATGCCACGACCCGCACGTATGAAGCCCGCTACGTGCTGGATGGCCTGCTGGCGAACGCGCCGCTGGGGGCGACCGTCACGCTGAATATTCAGAACAATAAAGCGGAAGGTCAGGTCATGCAGGTCCCGCTGGCTTCACTCTATGATGCAGGAAAAGGTCCCGGCGTCTGGCGCATTTCCGCCCAGCCGGCAAAGGTCGAATGGACGCCCGTCAAGGTGCTGAGCGTGGGTGAAGATGCGGTGCAGGTCACGGGCGGGGTGAAGCCCGGTGAGAAGATTGTTGCGTTAGGCGCACATCTTCTGCACGAAGGTGAAGTCGTCAGGCTTGCTAAACAACGCAATGCCGCCCTGGCGGAGAACACACCATGAGCGGAAGCCGCTTCAACCTGTCAGCGCTGGCCGTCCGCGAACGTTCCATCACGCTGTTTCTGATCGTTCTGGTCACGATTGCCGGAATTTATGCCTTCTTTGGGCTCGGGCGCGCGGAAGACCCGCCCTTCACGGTAAAGCAAATGACGGTGATAACCGTCTGGCCGGGCGCCACCGCGCAGGAGATCCAGGATCAGGTCGCCGAACCGCTGGAAAAGCGCCTCCAGGAACTCAAATGGTATGACCGTACCGAAACCTATACCCGTCCCGGCATGGCGTTTATTACGTTGTCATTGCAGGACAAGACCCCGCCTGCCGAAGTGCAGGAGGAGTTCTATCAGGCGCGTAAGAAGCTTGGAGATGAATCGCAGCGTCTTCCGGCGGGCGTCATCGGCCCGATGATCAATGACGAATTCTCGGATGTCACCTTCGCCCTCTTTGCCCTGAAAGCGAAAGGCGAACCGCAGCGGCAACTGGTACGTGATGCCGAAGGCCTGCGCCAGCAGCTTCTGCACGTTCCCGGCGTGAAGAAAGTGAATATTATCGGCGAACAGGCAGAGCGGATTTATATCTCCTTCTCTCATGATCGTCTGGCGACGATAGGACTCTCACCCCAGGATATTTTCAATGCCCTCAACAGCCAGAACGCGCTAGCCGCGGCGGGTTCCATTGAGACCCGAGGCGCGCAAATTTTTATCCGCCTGGACGGCGCGTTCGATGAACTGCAGAAAATTCGCGATACGCCATTTGTCGCTCAGGGTAAAACGCTCAAGCTGTCCGATGTGGCAACGGTTGAACGAGGCTACGAAGATCCCCCGACGATGCTGATACGTAATCAGCATGAACCCGCCCTTCTGCTGGGCATCGTGATGCGCGAAGGCTGGAACGGTCTGGCGCTGGGTAAAGCGCTGGATGCGGCAACGGCAAAAATAAATGATAGCCTGCCGCTTGGCATGTCCCTGACCAAAGTTACCGACCAGTCCGTGAATATTCGCTCCTCGGTCGATGAGTTCATGATTAAATTCTTCGTCGCCCTGCTTGTGGTCATGGTGGTTTGTTTTGTCAGCATGGGCTGGCGCGTGGGAGTGGTGGTTGCGGCGGCGGTCCCGCTGACGCTGGCGGTCGTCTTCGTGGTGATGGAAGCCGCGGGAATAAACTTCGACCGCGTGACGCTGGGCTCCTTGATCCTCGCCCTTGGCCTGCTGGTTGATGATGCCATTATCGCCATCGAAATGATGGTGGTTAAAATGGAGGAAGGTTATGACAAAATCAAAGCCTCGGCCTTCGCCTGGAGCCATACCGCCGCGCCCATGCTGGCCGGAACCCTGGTGACGGCCATTGGCTTTATGCCGAATGGTTTTGCCCAGTCGACCGCCGGGGAATACACCAGCAATATGTTCTGGATTGTCGGCCTCGCCCTGATTGCATCGTGGTTTGTCGCGGTGGTGTTCACGCCCTATCTTGGGGTGAAGATCCTGCCGGCGATCCCCAAAGTCGAAGGGGGTCATGCCGCCATCTATAACACGCCTCGCTATAACCGTTTTCGCCAGCTGCTGGCCCGCGTTATCGCCAGAAAATGGCGGGTGGCCGGGTCGGTGGTCGCCATTTTCATCGTGGCCGTGCTCGGCATGGGTCTGGTAAAAAAACAATTTTTCCCGACCTCCGACCGCCCGGAAGTACTGGTTGAGGTGCAGATGCCCTACGGTACCTCGATTGAGCAAACCAGCGCCGCAGCGGCAAAAATAGAAGCGTGGCTTGGCCAGCAGCCTGAAGCCAAAATCGTCACTGCTTATATTGGTCAGGGTTCGCCCCGCTTTTATCTGGCGATGGCGCCTGAACTGCCCGACCCGTCTTTTGCGAAAATCGTGATCCTGACGGACAGCGAGACGTCACGCGAGGCGCTTAAGCTCCGGCTGAGAGAAGCTGTCGCCAACGGCCTTGCGCCCGAGGCGCGTGTGCGGGTGACGCAGCTGGTGTTTGGCCCTTACTCGCCCTTCCCGGTTGCCTGGCGCGTGACGGGTCCGGATGTCGAACAGGTGCACGACATCGCTGATAAGGTGAAAGCCGTGCTTCAGGCAAGCCCGTTGATGAGAACCGTCAACACCGACTGGGGGTCACGCGTTCCCGTATTGCATTTCACCCTCGATCAAAACCGCCTGCAGGCGACCGGATTAACCTCCAGTGCCGTCGCCGAGCAGCTTCAGTTCCTGCTGTCTGGCGTGCCCGTCACCTCCGTGCGGGAAGATATTCGCTCGGTAGAGGTGATTGGCCGCGCGGCGGGAGATATCCGTCTTGATCCGGCAAAAATAGAGGGCTTTACCCTTGTCGGCAATGCGGGACAGCGCGTACCGCTGTCTCAAATCGGCAAGATTGAGATCGGTATGGAAGATCCGATCCTGCGCCGTCGCGATCGCACGCCGACGATAACCGTCCGGGGCGATATCGCTAACAATCTTCAGCCACCGGATGTGTCGGTCGCCATCATGAAGCAGCTCCAGCCGATTGTTGATACGCTGCCGGCCGGGTACCGAATCGACATGGCGGGTTCAATTGAGGAATCGGGTAAAGCCACGCAGGCAATGCTTCCGCTGTTCCCGATCATGATTGCCCTGACGCTGCTGATCATCATTTTGCAGGTGCGCTCAATCTCGGCGATGGTGATGGTGTTCCTAACCGCGCCGCTCGGGCTGATTGGCGTGGTGCCCGTGCTGTTGATTTTCAATCAGCCGTTTGGCATCAACGCGCTGGTCGGTTTGATCGCCCTTTCCGGCATTCTTATGCGCAATACGCTGATCCTGATCGGTCAAATCGATCATAACCAGAAGGAGGGTCTCGAGCCGTTCCAGGCGGTGGTTGAAGCGACGGTCCAGCGAGCACGCCCGGTCCTTCTGACCGCCATGGCCGCCGTGCTGGCGTTCATTCCCCTGACGCATTCGGTGTTCTGGGGCACGCTGGCCTACACGCTGATAGGCGGAACGCTGGGCGGGACGATCATCACGCTCGTCTTCCTGCCCGCGATGTATGCGATCTGGTTCCGGATCCGCCCAGCGGAACAACGCGTGCTGCACCCCGCAGAAAACGTGTAAACTACCATGAGTAGATAACACATCTGAGGAAAGCATGGTTGTTAAGCGCTTAAGAAAAGAGGACCGCCGCGTGCAGCTGCTGGAGGTTGCACGCGGAATCGTTCGTCAGCAAGGCACGGAGGCATTGACGCTTGGCTACCTGGCCGAGCGGGCCAACGTGACCAAGCCTATCCCCTACGACCACTTTGGCGATCGTGAAGGATTGCTGATGGCGCTGTACCAGGACTATAGCGATCGGCAGCTGGCGAAATTCCGCGAGACGCTGGCGTTCGACAGCAAAACGCTGGAAAAGACGATCCGCTTTTTCAGCGCCGCCTATATCGACTGCGCCATTACCGCCGGGCCTGAAACCGGGCCAATCGCCTCGGCACTGTCCGGTTCCCACGCGTTGCAGACGTTTCGTGAGGCATGCGTAGCCGAATGTGCCGACTGCCTGCGTACCGCGCTTTCCCCTTTTGTTACGCTGAAAGGCGTTCAGGGGGAAGCGGCACTGACGGCCATCATTGGCGCGGCGGACGCGCTCAGCACCGCCGCAGGCAACGGCGTGCTCGCCCGGAACGTGGCGGAAGATACGCTCAGCGGCGCCATGACCGGCGTGCTGGAGACCTACGTGAATAGCACAAAATGATCGCTTTGGACGGATTGACACCTAAGTTACCAATAGTAATATAGGTGTCAGTTCTCACCCATTCGAGGTCGCTATGTCTGCTACAAATGCTATTAATAACGCACTGATCGTGACGGCTCACCCTGTCGACAATTCGTTATCCCATTCGCTGGCTGACCGCATTGCCGGGAAATTACGCGAGCAAGGTACCCAGGTTGAGATTGCCGATCTGCATGCTGAAGGGTTTAACGCAGCGATGACCCGCGCCGATCTCGATTTGTATCACGGCGATCCGAGCGCCCTTCCCGACGATATTCTGCGCGAGCAGCAGCGCGTCGAGCGAGCGGATATGCTGGTGTTTGTCTTCCCGGTGTACTGGTGGTCTGTCCCCGCGCTGTTGAAGGGCTGGTTCGATCGCGTATTAACCCTGAACTGGGCGTATAAGGTGGCCGAAGACGGCCGGATTGTGGGCAGCTTACGTGATGTTCCCGTCCGCCTGATTGCGACCGGCGGCAGCGATCTCAGCGGATTCGACAAACACGGCTATTCGACGGCGATTCAGACGCAGATAATCGAAGGAGTATTTGGCTTCTGCGGGCTGAAGAACGTTAAGCTCGATATCCTTTACGAGGCAGACACGGCGACGCCTGAGCAGGTTGAGGATTTCCTGCAAAGCCTCGGCAATATTAAATAATATCAGCCAGTGAACTTCATATACTTCAGGTGCAACGCTAACGTTGAACCTACCGATGTTAGTGTATTGAAGAGAATCTCTCACCAGCGCTATAACTGGATGCGATAGTTGCGCTAACAGCGAAATAAACAAAGTTCATTACATGGTTAAGTCAGTTCAGCCAACAACCACCCTCACCACCACCGGCACCTTCGGCGGCGTGGGCGTATCTGTAGCGAACGACTGACAGACAGAACCTCAACCCCCGCCAGTCTGGACGGGGAAATATCTCTCCGTTCACCACCCTCTGAATGGAGAAAGAAAATGGTTTCATCTGACAATGCTCTATTAATTATCGACATGCAGCAGGGCCTCTTCCGGGGCCCGGTTTCCCCCAGTTCCGCCGATGCCGTTCTGGCAAATATCCGTTTGTTAATAGCCAATGCGCGGCACGCGCAGGTGCCCGTCTTTTTTGCCCGCCATATCGGGCCAGACGACTCCCCCTTCTCAGAGAAGGGTCCCTTAACACAGCTGATCCCCGAGCTGGACGTAAAGGACCATGATGTTGTTTTCACAAAGCGCTATCCCAGCTGTTTTCGGGATACCGAATTGCTGCGTGAGCTTAATCAGAGAGGCATCAAACAGCTGGTCATTGCCGGGATGAAAACAGAATTTTGTGTCGACACCACCTGCCGGGCCGCGCCGGAGCTGGGTTTCAGGACGGTATTGATTTCAGATGCGCATACCACAATGGACAATGCACATTTATCCGCCAATGACATCATTGCGCATCACAACAGCACGCTGGCCGGTCCGTTCGTGACGCTGTCGACTGCCGGCGACTGGCATTTTAATACGGTCAGTTGAGTGGGCGGGATCGTCTCTCTCTTTTCCGGCGCGCCTTTCCGCGCGCCGGGCACATGAGAAAATAATTACAGCGTAAAACCACCGTCACCCACCTGTGCCTGGGCGTACCATTTCATCAGCTCCGCGCTACCGGGCGCGCTCTCAGCCGGTGACCATGGGGCGGTATCGTGCTCAGGAACAGGCTGGTAGCCGCCGTGTTTTACCTCAAAAATGACGCCGCCTTTATCCAGCGACAGCACGGCATGCCAGGTACCGGCATCCATCTCCAGCACCTTGCAGTCTTCACCTAACACCACGCGCTGGGTCACGTTACCGTTCTCGTCAAAATTCAGCACCAGAAAGCGACCGCTCAGAGCGGTTAACAGTTCAAACGTGTGCGGGTGGCGATGGGGGCGAACATAGGTGCCGGGCTCCATCGCGATGGCCAGGCGCTGCACCGGGTCGCTCAGCTCAGGATGTAAATTGCGATGCGCGCGTAAGCGAGGAGAATTGGCAGCCTGCTCGCTTTGTTGCTGCAGGTCACTGAACGTAATTTGTTTCATATACACCTTTGTTAATGGGGTCAGCGGACGGCAACCCGATTGCCGCAAGACGTTATACCATTCTGAACGGTCGATGAGCGATGGCATTTGTGAAACAAATCGCTGCAACGTGAGGATGTGCGTGATTGCACTCCAAGGCGCAACATTGAGTAAAACTCACATTGATTCCCACTATTTATCGTTTTTCAAAAGTGACGCCCCTGAAATACCATCCACTCATCCCTGGGATAGAAAAAATAAATAATACCAAGCCCGTATGGAGCACCTATGACACTCGATGTTTTATTCCATGTAATGAATATTATCTCGCCACATAAATTTAGCGCCCAAGCAAATGCGCATGAGTTGATAACGTTACTTTCAACAGAAAAGGAAAGTTCAGAGGCGCTATCACCTTTTATCCATCGACTACACCTCCTCTCTTTCGCCCAAAGCAATTCAGCTAACGCCGAAGAGTTGCTCTCAGCGCATTTACCAAAAGAGGATGGGATCCTTCCGCTGCTTGACTTTGCGGAGTGGCCAAAGGTGCGTTACGCCACGTCAGGCGAAGCTCAGACGCGTGAATCTGAGGAGTATTTCCGTGAAATGACGTCGGCTGCCAATCTGTTACGCACTGCGCTGATCGATGCTGAACGCGCAAAAGGGACGCCTGCGCTTAATATTCTGGATAAATTACTCAACCTGAACAGCGCCCTGCCGGAGAGATATAAAAACATGGCGAATATTCCCTACGCATAAATACGTTCAGGATGCGGAATATCTCACAATTAATATTCCGCTATTTATTAAGCCCGATTTTCATTGTAATCAAGACAGACGATATTCAAAGAAGGCACCACCGGCGCGTTAAGGTTAAGCCATGCTAGCAACCGTTCAATACTCTGTCCTCTGAGCGAATTTTTGGGCCAGACAAGGTAATAGCCGTCCCCTGTTGCTATCGCTTCCCTGAAGGGCAGCGCGAGCAGACCGCTTTTCAGCGCGTCGAGCGCGAGGCGGAGATCGGCCATCGCCACGCCGTGACCGTGCATGGCGGCCAGGCTTCCCTGTTCCAGGGTGTCGAACACTATCCCTCGGCTCACGTCGAGTCCGGGGAATAACCCCGTTCTTTTCAGCCAGCGCTTCCAGTCACGTCTGTCCGGCGAGGGATGGATAAGATCGCACTGTGGAAGTTGATGCCGGGCAGAATCAAGCAAAGACGGGGTACAAACGGGAATGAGCCATTCGCTGAAAAGCAGCCTGCTTTCTGTTGATTCGCCGAAATAGCCATTACCGAGCAAGATCGCACAATCGTATGGCTCACGGCTGAAGTCAACGGAGTCAATGTCCATCCAGACGCTGGCTATCTCAACTTTAGGTTTTGCATGGCTTTCACGAAAGATTTTCAGAACGTCAAGAAGCCACCGCATCGTCAGGGAGCTGGGGGCTTTGAGGCGCAGAAGGTGGTTTTCACTTTTAAATGCGCGACAGGCCCACTCGATGCTGGTGAAACTTTCGCTCAAATGTCCGGCCAGAACGCGCCCGGCATCACTGACCTCCACTCTTGGCCCTTGACGTTTAAAGAGCTCACAGTCGAACCACATTTCAAGGGTCCGGACATGCCTGCTGACCGCGCCAGGCGTAATATTCAGTGCTTCAGCCGCTTTGCTGAAGGAGTTAAGCCGCGCGGCAACTTCAAAAGCGCGCAGGGCATATAGTGGCGGTAAAGACATACGTTCCCTTTCTGTGAGATTTAACTATGCAGTGTTTGTATTATCGGCACTCGGTGACTTGTCGCCCAGGTCCTCGGGCGGAAACGTCAGCAGCAGCTCCCTGAGCAGAGACTCAAGCTGCGCGCGCTGCACCTCAGATAAGCTGCTCAGCAGCGCATTTTGGGTTTGTGTATGCACGATCAGCGCCTGTTCGATACGCTCCTGCCCGTGCGGTGTCAGGCTTACGAGGGTGCTGCGCTTATCATCCGGATCGCCAATTCGCCTGATAAGCCCTTGCTGTTCGAGATGGCTGAGCCGGTTCGTCATTGCCCCTGAGGTGATCAGCAGCGATTTATACAGCTGCGTGGGGGAAAGACAGTACGGCTCACCGGCGCGGCGCAGCGTGGCGAGCACGTCAAACTCGCCCTCGCGAAAGCCAAACTGCGCCATGGCCTGCGCCCGTTTTTTTCCCAGATGCTTCATCAGCCGGAGCATTCGGCCAAAAATTTTCATCGACGAGGCGTCCAGCCCCGGCATGGCACGGCTCCACTGGTCGACAACAAAGTCTACATGGTCTTTCATTTTCACCCCTGATGGCGTGGGTATTTATCCTGTTGTGCGGTACATCTTACGCAAAAACAGATTTTATCTTAACGTTAAGATAAATGCTCGCAGCAATTTGCGCGAGCCATTCACAACCGAAAAGGACTCCATGTTGAAACGCACGTCGCCTTTACTCTTCGCCGTTATCGCTTTTATCGTCGGGCTGAACCTGCGCCCTATTCTGGCTTCTGTCGGACCGTTGTTTTCCGTGCTGCAGCGCGAAGCGGGACTGACCGCTACGCAATTCAGCCTGCTGACCACCCTGCCGGTCGCGATGATGGGGCTGGCCGCCTTATGTGGGCCCTGGCTTTTAGCCAGAGTCGGCGCCGTACGGGGAATTATGTTCGGGCTCTTCATCCTGCTTGTGGCCTGCTTATTACGCGGTTTTAGCGCCTCACCGCAGAGTCTTATGGGCACCGCGTTACTGGGCGGGTCAAGCATAGGCACGATCCAGGCGTTAATGCCTGCCCTGATCAAAAAGGAATATACGCAAACGGCCAGCACGGTAATGTCGCTTTTCAGCACGGGCATTATGGCCGGTGCGGCAGTCGCCGCCGCCAGCGCCGAGCCGTTGTTTTCATGGCTAACGCTGAAGCCCGCGCTGGCAATGGCCGGGCTGTTAGCGCTGCTGGCGCTGATACTGTGGTTGACTCTGGTTAAGCATCCTCGCGAGGAAAAAACAGCACACGAAACCGTTACGCTCTCGTCCTCCCGTACCGCACTACTGTTGCTCTTTTTCGGCGTGGGAACAGGAGCCTACACGCTGGTATTGGCCTGGCTGCCCCCGCTCTATATTCAGGCGGGATGGTCCGCACGCAGCAGCGGCTACATGCTGGCCTGGCTGACGTTAACCGAGGTTGTCGCAGGGTTTGCCGTCTCCGCGCTGATCGGTAAATTCCCCGATCGTCGCGTGCCGCTGATCGCCGTATTGCTGCTTCTGCTGGCGGGATTACTGTGTCTGGTCTTTTCGCCGGGTACAACGCCAGTGTTATCCACGTTGCTGCTTGGCACCGGGATCGGCGCCCTCTTCCCGCTGTCGCTCATCGTCACGTTCGATCATGCGCGAACGCCCGCGCAGGCCGGGAAATTACTGTCTAAAGTTCAGGGAGGTGGATATATGCTCGCCGCGCTTATGCCGTTAATTGCCGGGATCGTTCGCGACAGTTCGGTCTCGCTGACCAGCGCATGGCTGATCATGAGTGCAGGAGTCGTGCTGCTGATCGTCATCGCGCTGAATTTTAAACCCGTCGTGGACGTGCAGGCACAATGAATGCGATACCAGAATTGAGAGTCGTATTTCAGCCGGTCGTAAGATAAATTCAGGGTGAATTTCACCTCATTCAGGAGTGGAGATGTCGCAGACGCTACCAGAAATTGATGTCTTATTTGTCGCCGGGTTCGGGCCCATTTCGCGGGATACGGAGTCCAGCACCGCGTTCTATGTCCAGACGCTCGGCCTTCCGCTGAAGCCGATGGAGGGGAACAGCGATTATCTGCTCACTGAAGAGGGTCAGCTGGAAGGCGTGAAGCATTTCGCCGTCTGGCCGCTCGCACAGGCGGCCGCGTCCTGTTTTGGAGAAGAACAGTGGCCAGTTGAGCACCCGATACCGCAGGGCTGGGTTGAGTATGAGGTTCAGGATCTGGACTCGGCTACCCGCGTTCTGAGTGATAAAGGCTATCGGTTACTGGTGGCTAACCGTATGGAACCGTGGGGGCAAACCGTCACTCGCCTGCTCAGCCCGGAGGGTTTGCTTACGGGGCTGACGATTACACCGTGGCTGCGGGGGTAATGGGTTTTGTTGTAGCGCGAAGCAGACTTGCATAAGGGTAGTGTCTGCTTTGAGCGAGGAGCGGACTTTTTCAGTCATTATCTAAACATTCAGGCCAAGTAATTTGAATCGCCATTGAATGTGTTTTATATGCACATGAAGTGCCCCTAATATGAAAGAGAAAGTTCAAGATTTCGTAGTTTTTACCGATGATGTCGGTATTACATGCATTCAATGTGTGGGTTGCATCAGCCAGATTCATTAGAGGGGAGCCGATTTGTACACTTATGCAATAGAAGAGGTTCAGGACATTCTGTATCGAATTGATACGGATATGAACATGACCCGAGAACAGCAAAGGGACAAGCTAAACTACGTCTGCGCTATGTTTGCAGAACTGGCGTATCACTATGTGCCCGAAGCAGAGATAGGCTCTAACAAGCGTGCGAAGATCATTTCCAGCGAGGCTTACAAGCAAATTCTTAAACGTAAGATGGCAAGTAGTGTAGACATAACACCCTACGTATCACGGCAACGGAATGAAGGTGAGTTGCCACAAAGTTTTATTGTCACAACCGAGCAAGTTGTAGCCATAGGACATGTTTTTGGAAAAAGATTGTTTATCGCTTTCAGAGGAACAAAATTTACATTAGGTGCCGACTGGTACACTAATTTTCAGGCAAAAAAAGTGCCAATTCCTGGAGGCGGTTTTCCATGGACAAAAAGGATATCCGGACGTAATCCGGGCCTTTTTCACCGAGGTTTTTTAATAGAGGCGTGTCGTATTTCTGCCCTTATCAATACAGAGTTAACCCTGCGCGGCTTTGGTCATGTCGAAGAGGTGTACCTATCTGGTCATTCTCTTGGAGGGGCTGTAGCCTTTCTCTCACAGCAGTTCCTCAGAGTTGGTCAGGTAGCTCGAATATTTATTTATGGCGCGCCACGTAGCAGTAATGTTCGTGGATGTATTGATAAAAAGTTCAAGTACCCAATTCAGGTTCGTCATACAGGCGATCCCGTTCCTACGGTCCCACCTTTAACATTCCGCTATGTAGACTACCCTTTAGAACTGAATACCGATGGTAATCATTATCGGGACCCAAGCTTTTTGGAGTGTCCGTTTACTTCGATCTTCCGTTGGTTATGGTGCTTATGTGGGCTTGGCAAGTCACATTTTATGGAAATTTACCGTAAAGAATTAGGGGTAACGGCAGGGGCAGTAGGCGCTGAATTGGAACTTGTTCCTATGAAAAGGCTAACAAACAAACAACTTAAATGAATGCTATGTACTCAATTTGGGCTGGTTTATGCATAGGATAAAATCATTATATGCACATGAATTTTTTTTGTAAAACTTCACGAAAACTATGCAACCATGACTGTCATTCCAAGTAATGGAGAATATGTGATGCCAATTTCTATTAAAGCCACGACAAACACCCGTACAGGCATCAGGGGAGTACAGCGATATGGGGATATGTATCGCTGGCGTGTTAATGCTGTCAGGTTCAGAAGCCTAACAGGACAAGATCCAACACCGTCATTCATTGCCCGTCTTAATGAGCGTAAATCCGGATGTGTAGACTCAGCTAGTTTTTATACGATTGAGGATGCTGGGGATGACCTTTGCCAGTTCTTAAAAGCGATGACTGGAGTTTCATTTGAGTACTAATGATCTGACACGAAATTACTCTTTATTCTTTTCATAATGTCCGCTTCTGGCACCAAGCGGACCGCCTGAAGCGCCATTAGGCCAGCTTTAAACGAACAGCAGACGCAATCCCTCATTGATAGCAGCAGCAGGCTTTAACTATTGGGAAGCAGCACTGATAGCACGATTTTACATCAAGTGATAAGGTCAGGTTTCCCATAACCTTATGAGAAGGTACGTCCGTGAGCATTTCAGAGAAGTATGAGTGGCATAAGGATAACTACCTGGTGAGTACAGACAGGGAAAAACTGGATGTACAGGCTATCCATCGCTATCTGACGAGGTCGAGCTGGGCTAAAGGGATTGACCTGTCAATTGTAGGCGCATCAATTGAAAACAGTCTTAATTTCGGCGTTTACCATGATGAAAAACAGATAGGTTTCGCGCGTTTGATAACAGATTACGCAACATTCGCTTATCTATGTGATGTTTATATTCTTGAGGAATATCAGGGAGAGGGCCTGGGAAGATGGATGATGCAATGCATACATCATCATCCCATCTTTGAGCAGCTTCGCAGAATCATGTTGTTTACAACAACAGCTCCCTGGCTCTATCAAAAATTTGGGTACGAACCCATTAATCGGGAAAACTATGCATGGAGTATCACCCGGCCTGATATTTATACCAATGGAATAAATCGCGGCTGACCTACGCTCATATTCATCTCCAGGCTGGCCAGTTTCCCCCTGACTTTACAGTGTCCGCTCCTGATGCCCAGGCCATTGTGTAACCCGCTTACAGCGGGCCTTATAGTTTATGCTTTGAGCATATAGATACATGATGGAACTGTCTGACCGCTAGATATGGTTACCTCTACCGTAACCCGTTCATACTCAGCACCTTCGAACTCATCGAGTATGTGCCAGTAATTATGTAAATTCTCAGACGTGAAAAGAAAACCCTGAACACGATTACCAGAGTCATCCAGTACAATCCCCGGATAACCCATCTCTGCACCCCAGCCTTTCTCTAATAGAGAACCACCAACGTGGCCTTCCTGCCATGTTCCCCCAATATTTTCAAGAATATGAGCATTAGGCCGACCCGGGCCGAGTGTCCCGTAAACAAACAAACTTTCCATGACTTCTCCGCGTATCGCTATGAAAAAGATAACGTTCTTTGTGCTAATTTTGATTTTCGGACTCTGGCCTGACAAATCATTTGTTCTCACAACACGCGTGAATTATTATCACGCGTATGATATTCGATCGCCTCCCCCCATTGCAGACGCTGTGCGCTTTTGAAGCCACTGCCCGCCTCTCAAGCATGACACTCGCGGCAGCGGAGTTGCACGTTACGCATGGCGCGATAAGCCGGCAAATCCGGAAGCTCGAAGAGCATCTGGGGTTAAAGCTATTTTTCAGGCTGACACGACAGATAATACTGACGGAGGAAGGGGCTGAATTTCACCATGTGGTTACCCGTCTTTTGAGTGATTTAATGAGGGAGTCCGAGCGTCTGCGTGGAAGAAACCTGATAAAGAGTTTACGTATAAGTACAACGGTTTCATTTGCCAGTAAGTGGTTAGCACCACGTCTCAATCGGTTCAGGCAGAGATTTCCTGAATTTAATATTGAACTGGATGTTACTGACATTAATGTAGATCTTAATGATGGTCAGGTAGATGCTGCAATTCGTTACGGCCTTGGCAATTATCGAGATGTTTCGTCTGAACGTCTGTTCGATGAAACAGTCACCCCTGTCTGTAGCCCAGATTTTCTTGAGAAACATAATGGCCTGACAGAGGTTAAGGGGCTTTTAAACTGCGTTCTTCTTCATGAGTACAGAATGCTGGCGAACTGGAAAGCATGGTTTGAGTTGGCCGGAGAAAATAATTTTAGCTGCCACCAGGGGCCCTTATGGACTCTTGGCAGCATGGCGACTGAGGCTGCCATACGTGGCGAAGGTGTTGCTCTGGGACGCAGCGTTCTTATTGCAGATGATGTAGCTGCTGGAAGGCTTGTTGTTCCGTTTCCACAGTATAAACTTAAGGCTGAGCGGGGTTACGATTTAGTCTACCGTTCAGATAATCAGGATTCATTAAAAATCAACATTCTAAGACAATGGATCTCTGAAGAAATGAGTTTGCTGAAAGATTGAATGGCGCGCTAGAAAGGTCCGCTCCTGCGCCAGAGATACGAACTGACCGAGTAGCAGGTTCGCTGTGAACAAGGAGCTGACATCAACGCTTTAATTTACCCGTTATACCTAAGCCTCGCGCTTTTCCGCCCATTTCAGCATTGCATCGAGAGCCGGGCAAAGCTCCTTCCCCCAGTCAGTGAGTCGATATTCAACTTTCGGTGGCACCTGGGGATACACCATACGCGAAACAATGCCATCGGCTTCCAACTGTCGCAGTTGTTGTGCCAGCATTTTCTGCGAAATTTCCGGGATCAGTTTTTGAAAATCAGAATAGCGCTGTACTTTTCCGTCGAAGAGATGAAACAGAATAATTAATTTCCAACGACCTTCCAAAACTCGCAAGACTTGCTCCACGCCGCTTGCGGCAGATTCCGGGCTATATAACTTACTCATAGTTCAATTACTCACTTTTTCGTGCGTACTTGTCAATTTCACAGTCTATGTTAAAAATTCCCGTACTGTAAATAACGGGAGTTTAGAGTAATGTCATTATCACTGCCGAAAGCTATTTCTACCTATTTTGCAATCAGTAACGGTGCCGATACTGCAGGCATTAAACACTGTTTTACCACCGAAGCCGTTGTGAAGGATGAAGGTAAAACGCATCAAGGACATGCGGCAATTGAAGCCTGGCAACGTGCCGCGCAGGCTGCCTTTGACTACAGCGTTGAGCCAATTGAAGTACTCATCGAAAATAACCTTGTAACGGTCACATCGAATGTAGTTGGTAATTTTCCCGGCAGTCCATTAATGCTCAAACATGCTTTCGGTCTTGTTGGTGACAGAATTAACACTCTGGAGATTGTCTAATGCCAATGAATCTTGATTTTCGAGGCAGGCGCGCGCTCGTTACAGCAGGCACAAAAGGGATCGGCAAAGCTGTTGTTGCGCTTTTAAAACAGCAGGGGGCCACGGTAATAACCACCGCTCGCCACATACCCACAGAAACGATTGCAGACGCTTTCGTTGCGGCAGATTTGACCACAATAAAAGGATGTGAATTAGTCGCGGAAGCCGTTCAGAAGTACCTGGGGGGTGTCGATATCATCGTCCACATAGCTGGGGGCTCTACTGCACCCGGCGGTGGCTTTGCAGCGCTGAGTGAGGAAGAGTGGCAACAGGAACTCAATCTTAATCTGTTGTCTGCGGTACGCTTAGACCGTGCTTTGTTGCCAGGAATGCTGGTGCAGCAGGACGGGGTGATCATTCACGTCACCTCTATTCAGCGCGAGATGCCACTACCGGAATCGACAACTGGATATGCGGCGGCGAAAGCGGCGCTGTCGGCGTATAGCAAAAGTCTGTCGAAAGAAGTATCCCCAAAAGGGGTTCGGGTGGTTCGTGTTGCGCCTGGCTGGGTAGAAACCGAAGCGTCGGTAGCGATGGCGGAACGACTGGCGGAACAGGCAGGCACGGACTACGAGGGGGGTAAGCAGATCATTATGAATGCACTTGGTGGTATTCCGCTGGGCCGCCCCTCAAAGCCCATTGAAGTGGCGAGCCTCATCGTCTTCCTTGCCTCTTCCTATGCTGCCAGTATTACGGGTACGGAATATGTAATTGATGGCGGCACCATCCCCACTGTGTAATCCTGTAACTTAAACGGCGGCTTATTTTGGCCGTTTAATTTCACGACTCTCACCTTCCCAGCGCTGCAACAACTATCCCCTCCATTTTCTCTGGCGTCGTCATCGGCGCAAAACGCTTGAGTGGTTTACCGTCGCGGCCGATCAGGAACTTGGTAAAGTTCCACTTGATCCGCCCACCCAGCACGCCGGGCAATTCGTTTTTCAGATAACGAAACAGCGGGTGCGCTGCGCTACCGTTAACCTCGACCTTCTCGAACATCGGGAAGCTCACGCCGTAGTTGATATAACAGGTTTTCGAAATTTCGTCGGCGCCGCCGGGTTCCTGTTTGCCAAACTGGTTGCAGGGGAAGCCCAGCACCACTAACCCTTGAGCGGCGTATTTCTTGTATAGCGCTTCAAGGCCACCGTACTGTGGCGTGAAGCCGCACTGGCTGGCGGTATTAACGACCAAAACCACCTTTCCCGCATAGTCGGCCATAGAGATAAGCTGCCCGTCCAGACGGGTGGCGGTAAGTTGATAAAAGCGAGTCATACTGAAATCCTCAAAGCAGGCCGAAAAGTCGCGGTGACCATCAACAGGGACGCCACCGTTAGAAAGTTTACATTCAAGCTGGCTATTTGTGATACATTCCCGGCGCGTCAATGACCACCACACTCGCTATCAGGTATGCAGAACATAACAAAAAAAATTCACTGGCTTCTGCTTACTCTCCCACTCCTCAGCGGTTGTGGCACGCTCTCGCAAATGTCCTCCCCGGAAGGTACTCAGGAACTTCTCACTCATGATTCGCTGGATGGCGACGTTGACAGCGTGGTGCGTCACTATATGGCGCAAAAATCCGTTCCCGGGATGACGGTCGCGGTGATCCATAATCACGGCTCACCGCAGTTTTATACCTGGGGCGTAACCGATGCGGTCAATCGCTATCCGGTCAGGCCCGACACCCTGTTTGCGCTCGGCTCGCTCAGCAAAGGGATCACGGCGGAAGTGGTGGCTTGTCTGGTGAATGAAGGGCAACTGAACTGGAACGATAACCTGGCGACAATGCTTCCGCCGGGGACGCCGCTTAGCGCGGATGCACAAAAAATCACCCTGCTTGAACTGGTAACCCACACCTCCGGCCTGCCGCGTCAGAATATGGATGTTCCGATGCTTGGAAAATTCATCAGCTACTTAAGCACGGGCGATAATTTCTACGGTGAGCTGGATAGCGATAACGTGCTGCGCTACCTCGCCGACTGGCGAGCGCCAAAGAATAAAGTGCCGCAATACTCCAATACCGGCTACGCGCTGATCGGCTATATTCTGAAACACAAAACCGGCGAAGATATCCAGAGTTTAGCCTCGCGCTATATTTTCCATCCGCTGCAAATGGCTAACAGCAGCTTTACGCCCCGGCAGCTAAAAGGGTACCCCCAGCGTGCGCTTGGCCACGCGGGCGATCAGCCGAAATTTATCCCGCGCGGGCAGCTCACCCCTGACTGGCATTTTTCCAATAACATGGTGGCGGCAGCGAGCCTATACAGTAACGCCGAAGATCTGGCGACCTATGCCCGCTATCACGTCTCAACGACCCACAATCCCTTGCTGGACAATGTCTTTGCCGAAGTGAGAAATACCGATATTCAACGTCCCGACGGGGTACAGGGTATTGCCTGGACCACCGACTTTATCGGTCTGGAAAAAATCACCTACCAGGTCGGCTATATCGGCGGCTACTCCAGCTTTATCGGCTATGACAAAGAAAAAGGCAATGCGGTGGTGGTGCTGCAAAATACCTTTAACTGGAGTAATTACATTGGCATCGCGCTATTAATGGATATGGCGAAAAAAGACAGTCTAATCCCTACACCGCCGACTTCGGCCTTAAATTCTCATCAAACGTCAGCCGTTTCCGGTCAGGCTCAGCCTCGCGCAGCGGCTCCACCTGGTGCATAGTGAGCTTGCAGCGCTCCACCAGCACCTGATACTCCCGCGTGCCCTGCTGCTTCCATGCCAGCTCCTGCTCGCTGAGTTCGCGAATCGCTTTGGCAGGGCTACCGATAATCAAATGGTTGGCGGGCATCTCCGCTTTCGCCTTCACGAACGCCGCCGCGCCGACGATGCTGTTTTCACCGATGACCGCGCCGTCCATCACCACCGCGTTCATGCCCACCAGCGCATTGCGACGGATCACGCAGCCGTGGAGAATGGCGCTGTGGCCGATATGCCCGTCCTCTTCCACCACCGTGTCCTGCTCCGGGAAACCGTGCATCACGCAGTTGTCCTGAATGTTGGCACCGTCTTTCACCACGATACGGCCAAAATCACCGCGCAGGCTGGCGTTAGGACCAACATAAACGCCTTTGCCCAGAATCACGTCCCCAATCAGCACCGCCGTCGGGTGAACATAGCTCTCGTCAGGCACGACCGGCGTCAGACCGTCAATTTGATAAACTGGCATCTTCACTCCTTATGCGCTTGTAAGACCACCAAAGCGTTGATAGTAAAGCGTTCCGGGCACGGGCAGTTCGCCCACGGAGGTTTCGCCCTTCTCGCTGACAAACGCCAGCGCCCCCGGCGCGACACGCTGATAGATGTTAATGCAGAGCTGTCGGGCGCTTTGCCCCGCCCAGTGCGCGGGCAGCAACTCTTCCGGCAGCAGCGGGTCTTTCAGCACCACGCGACGATAAAAATGAATCAGCAGCAGCTGGATCTGGAAACAGCGTTCCGGCGTCAGCTCCTCCGGCGCGGCCTCTTTCAGCAGCGGCAGCAGCGGGCGGAACGAATTGATAAAGGACTCGTACATCGCATTTTGCTCGGTTAACTGCCAGCACTCTTCCACCCGTGAACGCAGCGCGGCGCGGGAGAGCGCCAGCGGCGAGTGGGCTTCAAAGAAAATCACGTTTTCCGCCACCCCGGCATCGTGAAGCAGGGACTGCACGTCCGCCAGATGCTGCGACGGCGAGGCCATCAGGCTCGGTGCCAGCGTGCCAAACCCCTGCCAGATCAGCTGTTTTTTGACGTCGGCAAGGGTGGTTTTATCCAGCCCTTCTGAAAGCAGCAATAACCATTTGCCGTCCCAGGCGGGCAGCTCCGCGCGGTAGATCTTATTCTCCGCGCGACGCGTCAGGCGCAGCCCTTTGTCGCTCAGGCGGTAAAAGCTGCGACGCCCGATGCGGGAAACGTCCAGCCAGCCCTCTTTGTTGAGGCGAAACAGCGCGGTGCGCACGAAGCGCTCGCCAAACCCCATGCCTTCCAGCAGGGCGGCCAGGCTGCCGAGCCAAATCTCACCGCCGCGATGGGAAAGCGCGTCACCGTATAACGAGGAGATAAGCGAGGTCCCGCTGACGGGAACGGAGCTGACCGCGTGCTGGATGAAGGCGTCGAGTTTATTCATGTGATTCATTCTGTTGTTATTTTTGTCCTGGATGAATCATAGCATAGGATTCTGGGGTTTCCCCCTCACCCTAACCCTCTCCCTGTACGGTCCGGGGACATAGTGAACACTTGTTCGGGGACATGGTAGACACTTACAACTAAGGCATAAGAACCCGTTTATGGAGTCGCTTATGCCCTGGGATGCGAGAGATACCATGTCATTACGTACCGAGTTTGTTTTGTTCGCCTCGCAGGACGGGGCGAACATTCGTTCCCTCTGCCGTCACTACGGTATTTCACCTGCCACAGGCTACAAGTGGCTTCGCCGCTGGGCTCAGGAAGGTGCCGCCGGCCTTCAGGACCGCCCGCGCATACCGCACCATTCCCCGAACCGCTCATCTGACGACATCACAGCCCTGCTGCGCATGGCGCATGACCGCCATGAGCGCTGGGGCGCACGCAAGATAAAGCGCTGGCTCGAGGACCAGGGGCACCGCATGCCCGCCTTCAGCACCGTCCATAGCCTGATGGCCCGCCATGGTCTGCTGCCGGGCGCTTCACCGGGCATTCCCCCCACGGGACGGTTCGAACATGACGCGCCGAACCGCCTCTGGCAGATGGATTTTAAGGGCCACTTTCCCTTTGGCGGCGGCCGCTGCCATCCGCTCACCCTGCTGGACGACCACTCCCGTTTTTCCCTGTGCCTGGCGCACTGTACCGATGAACGGCGCGAGACCGTGCAGCAGCAGCTGGTCAGCGTGTTTGAGCGTTACGGCCTGCCGGACCGGATGACGATGGACAACGGCTCACCGTGGGGCGACACCACCGGCACCTGGACGGCGCTGGAGCTGTGGCTGATGCGCCACGGTATCCGGGTGGGGCACTCCCGGCCTTATCATCCGCAGACGCAGGGCAAGCTGGAGCGTTTTCACCGCAGCCTGAAGGCGGAAGTACTGCAGGGAAAATGGTTCGCAGACAGCGGTGAGCTGCAGCGCGCCTTCGACCACTGGCGGACGGTCTATAACCTTGAACGCCCGCACGAGGCGCTGGATATGGCGGTACCGGGCTCGCGGTATCAGCCGTCAGCGCGGCAGTACAGCTGCACCACAACGCCCCCGGAATACGACGAGGGCGTGATGGTCAGGAAGGTGGATATCAGCGGAAAGCTGAGCGTGAAAGGGGTAAGTCTGAAGGCAGGCAAGGCGTTCAGGGGAGAACGGGTCGGGCTGAAGGAGATGCAGGAAGACGGCAGCTACGAGGTGTGGTGGTACAGCACGAAAGTGGGGGTGATCGACCTGAAGAAAAAGTCGATCACCATGGGTAAAGGATGATAAAAAGTGTTCACCATGTCCCCGAACACCTGTCTACCATGTCCCCGGACTGTACACTCCCAAAGGGAGAGGGAACTTTTTACACCCTCTCCCTTTGGGAGAGGGCTGGGTGAGGGAAACTCAACCGTTGGCCGCGACTTTACGCAAATCAAACACCCGGCAGGCTTTCCCCTCTGAGCGCGGAATGCTGCCGCAGTTCACGATCGTCACGTCGGTGGAAATCCCCACCATCGACTTAATGCGGTGGCGCAGCTGGTGGCACACCTGACAGCGCTGCTCGTGCGTCAGCGTGAGGCTGCTCTCTTTCAGCTCCACCTTCACGGAAAGTGAATCAAGATGCCCGCGACGGTTCACCTCCAGCTGGTAGTGCGGAGAAAGGTGTTCGAACTTCACGATCTCCTCTTCCAGCTGCGACGGGAAGACGTTGACGCCGCGGATGATCAGCATATCGTCACTGCGGCCGCTGATCCGGTCCATACGACGCATGCTGCGCGCGGTTGCCGGGAGCAGGCGCGTCAGGTCGCGGGTCCGGTAGCGGATCACCGGCAGCGCCTCTTTGGTCAGCGTGGTGAACAGCAGTTCGCCCTGCTGACCGTCATCCAGCGGCGTGCCGTCGTTCGGGTTGACGATCTCCGGGTAGAAGTGATCTTCCCAGATGGTTGGCCCGTCGACGGTTTCGATACACTCCATCGCCACGCCCGGCCCCATCACCTCGGAGAGGCCATAAATATCCAGCGCCGTAATGCCTAAGCGTTTTTCAATTTCGCGACGCATGGCCTGCGTCCACGGCTCGGCGCCGAAGACGCCCACGCGCAGGGAACAGCCGCTGGCATCGCCGCCCATCTGGCGCTCCAGCTCTTCAATCAGGTTAAGGCAGTAGGACGGCGTCACCATGATCATGTCCGGCTGGAAATCACGGATCAGCTGTGCCTGTTTCTCCGTCTGGCCGCCGGACATCGGGATCACCGTCGCGCCTAAACGCTCGGCGCCGTAGTGCGCGCCCAGCCCACCGGTAAACAGGCCATAGCCATACGCCACGTGAATTTTGTCCTTCGCACTGCCGCCCGCCGCGCGCAGGGAGCGGGCCACCAGATTGGCCCAGTTGTCGATATCGCCCTGCGTGTAGCCGACAACCGTCGGTTTGCCGGTGGTGCCGGATGACGCGTGAATACGCACCACTTGCTCCATCGGCACGGCAAAGGTATCGAACGGATAGTTATCCCGCAGGTCCTGCTTGGTGGTGCACGGGAATTTGCGGATATCCGCCAGCTCTTTGAAATCGTCAGGGTGAACGCCCGCGGCGTCAAACTTGCGTTTGTACATCGGCACGTTGTTATAGGCGTGATGCAGCGTCCATTTCAGACGCTCGGTCTGCAGCGCCTGTAACTCGTCAAGGGAGGCCGTTTCAATCGGATCAAGCTTTGTTGTATTTGTCATTGTAGGGTACTCACATTGTTTTTATGCTCAAACACGCTCAAGGATCATGGCAATGCCCTGACCCACACCGATGCACATCGTACACAGCGCGTAGCGCCCGCCGCGTCGGTGCAGTTCGTTGCTCGCGGCCAGCGCCAGTCTGGCACCGCTCATGCCCAGCGGGTGGCCCAGCGCAATCGCGCCACCGTTCGGGTTGACGTGCGCGGCATCATCCGGCAGGCCCAGCTGACGCAGCACGCCCAGCGCCTGCGAGGCGAAAGCTTCGTTAAGCTCGACAACGTCCATATCGTTAATACTGAGTCCGGCGCGCTCCAGCACCTTACGGGTAGCGGGTACCGGGCCAAGCCCCATCAGACGTGGCTCCACGCCTGCCGTCACCATCGCCACGATCCGCGTGCGCGGGACTAACCCCTGCGCCAGCGCCATCTTCTCGCTGGCGACGATCAGCGCCGCAGCGCCGTCGTTGACGCCGGAGGCATTTCCCGCCGTAACCACCCCGTTCTTACGGAACGGCGTTTTCAGACCGGCAAGTTGCTCGAGCGTGGTGTCCGCACGCGGGTGTTCATCCACGCTGAACTCAGTGACCGCCCCTTTTTTGCCCGGCACCAGTACCGGCACAATCTCCTGCGCCAGAATGCCGTTCTGCTGCGCCTGCGCGGTACGCTGCTGGCTGCGCAGCGCGAACGCGTCCTGATCGGCACGGCTGATATTTAACAATTCAGCTACATTCTCTGCCGTTTCCGGCATACTGTCAGTTCCGAATTGCTGATGCATGAGCGGATTCACAAATCGCCAGCCGATGGTGGTATCAAAGATCTCCGCCTGACGCTGAAACGCGGCGGTGGCTTTGCCCATCACAAACGGCGCGCGGGACATGGACTCCACGCCGCCCGCGATCAGCAGGTCGCCATCGCCCGCCTTAATGGCGCGCGCCGCAAAACCAATCGCGTCCAGCCCCGACCCGCACAGGCGGTTAATGGTGGTTCCGGACACCGTCTGCGGCAGCCCGGCGAGCAGGGACGACATGCGCGCTACGTTGCGGTTATCTTCCCCCGCCTGGTTGGCGCAGCCGAAGATCACATCATCGATCTGCTCAATGTCGAGCTGCGGATAGCGGGCCAGCAGCGCGCGCAGCGGCACGGCGCCGAGATCGTCGGCTCGGACTGCGGAAAGCGCGCCGCCGTAGCGCCCCACCGGGGTTCGAACGCCATCACAAATAAATGCGTCACGCATCTGCCTCTCCTGTCACGCTGCCGCCGATGCGGTGAGATTTTCCGCGAAAAAGGGCGACGGTTTTCTGTTGTTGGTTCTGGATTTCAATGTCATACACGCCGGTCAGCTTGCCCTGATGCATCACCCGCGCGGTGGCGGTGAGCGTGTCCCCGGCAAAGCCCGGACGCAGAAAATCAATCGAGCAGCCAGAGGCTACCGCCGCCAGCCCCTGGCTGTTGCAGGCGTAGGCAAAGGCGGTGTCTGCCAGCGAAAAAAGCTGTCCGCCGTGGCAGGTTTTGTGGCCGTTAAGCATCTGCGGGGTGATGGTCATGGTCACCACCGCGTAGCCTTCATCCATGTCGACAATGTCCATCCCCATCGCCTGCGCGCAGGCGTCCCGTTCGTACATCGCGCGGGCGTTATGCCAGGCGTTATGACTCATAGCTACTCTCCAGAAGCGCACGCTGGCGCAGCAGTGAACAGGGGCGATAGCGCTCTTCGCCGTAATGACGCTGCAGGTTCTCCAGCAGCGTCAGCAGCCGCTGCCAGCCCAGACGCTCGCCCCAGGCGATCGGCCCGCTCGGGTAGTTCACGCCCAGGCGCATGGCGGTATCGATGTCCTTCTCGCTGGCGACCCCTTTTTGCAGGGCATCCAGCGCTTCGTTGGCAATCATCGCCAGCGTGCGCCAGACCAGCAGGCCGGGATAATCGGCAATTTGCACCACCCGGTTACCCTGCTGCTGTAGGTAGCGGATGACCTTTTGCGTCGCGGTGTGCGGGTTGCTGGCGGCCGCTGCAATCACCGCCACATCGCGCTCAATGCGGTCCACTACCACCACCGCGCCGTTGAGCCGCAGCGCCAGCGCCTGAGCGGTTTCCCCCTGCGTTTCAATCAGATATACATCATCAATTTCGGTGACACCGTCACGTCTCTTTTCCACGCGCATCGGGCTGTAGCTGTCGTTAACGGCTGGCACCCACCGCACCTCGGGTTTGTCACCCTGCCAGTCGTAGACGCCCTTCCCGCTCTTTTTACCCAGCCTTCCTGCCAGCACCAGCTCCTGCTGCACCAGCGAAGGCAGAAAACGACGCTCCTGCCAGAAGGCGTTAAACACCGAGCAGGTCACCGCGAAATTCACGTCCTGACCAATCATGTCGGTCAGCTCCAGCGGCCCCATCGGGAAACCGCCGCCTTCGCGCAGGGCGGCATCAATCACCTCCGGCGGCGCGACCTGCTCTTCCAGCGCGCGCCAGGCTTCGGAATAGAACGGACGGGCGACGCGGTTGACGATGAACCCCGGCGTTGACTGGCAGCGAACGGGCTGTTTGCCCCAGTTCAGCGCCAGCTCGCACAGCGCGTCTGCCACTTCCGGAGAGGTCGCCAGCCCGCTGACCACCTCCACCAGCTTCATGACCGGCGCCGGATTAAAGAAGTGCAGCCCTGCGACGCGCTCCGGGTGGCGGATGTCCGCCGCAATCGCCGTGACGGAGATGGAAGAGGTATTGCTGGTCAACACCGTCTGCGGCGGGCAGATCTCAGCCAGCTGTGCAAACAGCGCCTTTTTCACTTCCAGACGCTCGGAGGCCGCTTCAATGACCAGATCGGCCGCGGAGAGCGCCTTGATATCCGTGACCGGAACCAGCCGGGCGAGGATCTGGCTCCCGGCATCGGCGGAGAGCTTTCCGCGCGTCACCCGGGAGGCCAGACGCTGGCGGATCCCGTCGATGGCACGCGATATCGCATCGCTGGAGATGTCGTAGATCAGAACCTGATGACCATGGCTGGCGGCGACTTCGGCAATCCCTGCGCCCATCGTGCCGCTGCCAATCACGGCGACAGTGCGTATGTTCAGCATCTTATTTCCCCGTAAAGTTCGGCGCGCGCTTCGCCAGGAAGGCGCTTACGCCCTCGCGGTAATCGTCGCTGCGTCCGGCCAGGCGCTGATAGTCGCGCTCCAGATCGAGCTGGGCGTCCAGGGTGTTGGTTTCCGCAGCATTGATGGCCTGCTTGATCAGACCCAGCCCGAAGGTCGGCTGAGAGGCAAAATGCAGCGCCATCTGCTGCGCCGTAGTGGAGAGCTGTTCGTCATCCACCACCTGCCAGATCATTCCCCACGCCTGCGCCTGTTCGGCGCTGAGTTTGTCGCCGAGCAGCGCCAGCCCCATGGCGCGGGCGCGTCCGGCCACGCGCGGCAGCAGCCAGGTGCCGCCGCAGTCCGGCACCAGGCCGAGCTTGCTGAAGGCCATCACGAAGTTGGCCGAACGCGCGGCAATGACCATGTCACACCCCAGCGCCAGCGTGGCCCCCGCGCCGGCCGCCACGCCGTTAACGGCACAAATGACCGGTTTCGGCAGCTTTGCCAGGCGGCGCACCAGCGGGTTATAGAAAGTTTCAACGGACATCCCCAGATCCGGCGCCGGGCCGCTGGGGTCGACGTTGCGGTCGTTCAGATCCTGACCGGCACAGAAACCACGTCCCGCCCCGGTGATCAGCAGGCAGCGGATAGCGTCATCACGCTCGGCCTGCTTCAGGCATTCGGCAAGCTGCTGATGCATCACGTCGTTAAAGCTGTTCAGACGCTCCGGACGGTTCAGCGTAATGGTCATTACGCCCTGCTCAACATGACTGAGAATAAATTCCACAATTAGCGTCCTTTAAAGTCGGGGGTGCGTTTTTGTAAGAAGGCGTCGATGCCTTCCCGGCGGTCTTCGGTGGCAGAAAGCAGCGTAAACAGCTGGCGCTCCTGCGCGAGCCCGGCCTGGAGCGGCACCTCCTGAGACTGGCGCAGCGCCTGTTTCGCCGCCTGCAGCGCCAGCGGAGAGTGGCGCGCCATCAGCACCGCCTGCTTCAGGGCATACTCCAGCGTCAGCGCTGGCGGGAAAACATCGCTGACCAGCCCCGCGCTCAGCGCCTGCTGCGCGGAAATACTCTCGCCGGTCAGCACCATTTTGCTGGCAAGGGATTTACCGACGCTGCGGATAAGACGCTGGGTGCCGCCCGCGCCGGGCATAATGCCCAGCGTGATTTCCGGCAGACCAAAGCGGGCGTTATCGCCAGCAACGACCACGTCGCACAGCAGCGCCAGCTCGCAGCCTGCGCCCAGCGCGAAGCCGTTCACGGCGGCGATCAGCGGTTTGGTAAACGCGTTAATGCGCGCCCACAGCTGCGGGCGGATATCGTTCAGGGTGGCGGGCAGGTCTTTCTCCGCCATTTCGTTGAGATCGGCCCCGGCGGCAAAGCAGCGCTCGCTGCCGTAAATCACGCAGACGGCGATGTCGGCATCCACGGCGGCGGCCTCAAGCTGCTCAGCAAGCTGCGTCAACAGCGCATTGTTGAGGGCGTTGCGCGCCGCCGGACGGTTCAGCGTCAGCTGCAGCACGCGTTCATGACGGATAACAATCAGTTCGCTCATGCCATCCCCTTCGCGTCGAAGTCGACAATCACGTCGGCGGTTAACGGCAGCGACTGGCAGCTCAGCACGTACCCGGCGGCCAGCTCGTCCGGCTCCAGGCTGTAGTTGGTCGCCATGTCCACCTTTCCGCGCAGTACTTTGCATTTACAGGTGGCGCACACGCCGCCCTTGCAGGCATACGGCAGATCCGCCCCCTGGCGCAGGGCGGCATCCAGGATGCTTTCGTCGTCCGCCGTCAGGGTGATTTCGCGGTCGCGCCCGTCCTGGCGGACGGTCACTTTCTGCCCTTCCGCCTGTACGTGCACCGCGCGTTTAGCGGAGATCCCCGGGGTGTTAAAGCGCTCAAGGTGAATCGCTTTGTCCGGCATCCCCAGCGACTTCAGCGCGGCTTCGGCGTCGTCCATCATCGCCGACGGGCCGCAGATAAACGCCTCGTCGTACTGGCGGAAGTTGATCAGGGTTTTCGCCAGCGCCTGCAGCTTTTCCCCGTCGATGCGGCCAAAGAGCAGATCGCTGTCCAGCCGCTCCTGGCTGAAGATGGAGACCAGCTGCAGCCGCTGCGGGTACTTGTCCTTCAGGTCCGCCAGCGCCTGGCGGAACATCATGCTCTGGCTGCTGCGGTTGCCGTAGATCAGGGTGAAATGGCTGTTGGGTTCGGTCGCCAGCGTAGCGGAGATAATCGCCAGCATCGGGGTGATCCCGGATCCTGCCGCAATCGACAGATAGTGGCCTTCACGTTCAGCCTGCGGCTGGTAGCCAAACTGCCCCTGAGGAACCATCACCTCCAGGGCCATACCCGCTTTGATCTCATCCCGGGCGTAGCGGGAAAATCGCCCGCCGTCGATGGCTTTGACCGCCACGCTGATCTCGCCCGGGGCGGTACTCCGGCAGATGGAATAGCAGCGGCGCAGCTCGTCCCCGTCAAGCTTCGTTTTTAACGTCAGGTGCTGGCCGGGGCGGAAGCGGTAGGCGTCCTGCAGCGCCTGCGGCACCGCGAACGTGATGGTCACCGCGTCGCGGGTTTCGGGTTCCACTTTTGCCACTGTTAATGAATGAAACGTTGTCATGGCAGCCTCAAATACATTTGAAATAGTCGAAGGGCTCGCGGCAGGTATTGCAGCGGTAGAGCGCTTTGCAGGCCGTCGAGCCAAATTCACTGATAAGCGAGGTATCGGTGCTGGCGCAGCGCGGGCAGCTCACCTCCAAAGGCGCGTGCGCGTGACAGCTATGCCCTACGGGCGGACTGATGCCGTACGCCCGCAGGCGCTCGCGCGCGTCGGCGGTCATCCAGTCGGTGGTCCAGGCGGGGTCAAGCTGGAGCACAATGTGCACCGGGGTAAAGCCGTGAGCGGTCATCGCATCGCGGATCGCTCCCAGCAGGTGTTCCGTTGCCGGGCAGCCCGAGTAGGTTGGCGTGAAGCCAATGACCCAGCCTTCCCCCTGCGCCTTCACGCTGCGCACCATGCCTAAATCGGTGATGGTTAACACCGGCACTTCCGGATCGGGGATCTGGCTTAACAGCGACCAGATCTGCGGGATTTGCGCGGGCGCGATGTCGACGAGGCGTTGCATAGCGTTCTCCTTTACCACTGCTGACCGGGATACGCGCGCTGGAGATACTGCATTTCCGCCAGCATCGGGCCCAGATGTTCGGTATGCAGCCCCCTCTTGCCACCGGTGCGGTACGCCACCTCTGCGGGCACCTGCAGGCAGGCTTCATTCAGACCGGCATACACTTCACTTTCCCACGGCTGGCGCAGGAGGCGCGGGTCAACCGCCACGCCGGACTCAATCAATTCCAGTTCCACGTCATCGGCTTCAAACAGCTCCGCCGTAAAACGCCACAGGCCGTCGATGGCCTGCTGCATCTTTTGCGCGGACGTTTCGGTCCCGTCGCCCAGACGCACCAGCCAGCCGCGGCTGAAGCGCAGGTGGTAGCGCGCCTCTTTAATCGCTTTGGCGGCGATGGCGGCAAGCTGGCCGTCGCTGCTTTGGGTCAGGCGTTCGTACAGCGCCACGTTCCAGGCATCCATCAGGTACTGGCGGGCAATCGTGTCGGCGAAGCTGCCGTTCGGCTGCTCCACCAGCAGGACGTTGCGGAACTGACGCTCGTCGCGGCCAAACGCCAGCGTGTCTTCATCGCCCTGACCTTCCCGTTCCGCGGCATAGGTCAGGAAATTTCGCGCCTGGCCCAGCAGGTCGAGACCGATATTGGCGAGCGCGAGGTCAATTTCCAGCTCCGGCGCGTGGCCGCACCAGGCGCCGAGACGCTGGGAGAGCACCAGACCGTTGTCGCCCAGACGCAGGGCATAGGCAGTCACTGAATTCATTCTTTGCCTCACATATGCTCGATGCCGTCAGGGATGGTGTAGAACGTCGGATGGCGATAAACCTTGCTTTCCGCCGGGTCGAAGAACTCACCGCTCTCTTCCGGCTGGGAGGCGACAATCTCGCTCGCCTTAACCACCCAGATAGAACACCCTTCGCTGCGGCGGGTGTAGGCATCACGCGCATTTTCCAGCGCCATGCGATCGTCGGCGGCATGCAGACTGCCCACGTGACGGTGGGATAACCCTTGTTTGCTGCGTACGAACACTTCGTACAGCGGCCAGTAGACATTGCTCATCGTGATTCCTCTTAAGCCACTTTGCGGGCGTGTTGTTTTTCCGCGTGCGCCAGTGCGGCCTCCCGCACCCACGCCCCCTCTTCCCAGGCTTTACGTTTGGCGGCCAGGCGTTCGTGGTTGCAGATGCCGCGCCCGTTAATGACCTCGTCAAACTCCTGCCAGTCGATCTCGCCGAAGCGGTAATGACCGCTCTCTTCATCCAAACGCAGGTCGGGATCCGGCACCGTCATGCCCAGCATCTCCACCTGCGGCACCGTGTTGTCGACAAAGCGCTGGCGAAGTTCGTCATTGCCGAAACGTTTGATTTTCCAGGCCAGACTGCGGGCGCTGTTCGGCGAGTTGTCGTCGTTCGGCCCGAACATCATCAGCGCGGGCCACCAGAAGCGGTTGATGGCGTCCTGCAGCATCTGGCGCTGGGCTTCGCTGCCCTGCGCCAGCGCCATGCAGGCCTCAAAGCCCTGGCGCTGGTGGAAGCTCTCTTCTTTACAGATTTTCACCATCGCGCGGGCATACGGACCGTAGGAGGTCCGGCATAGCGCCACCTGGTTGACGATAGCGGCGCCGTCAACCAGCCAGCCGATCACGCCGATATCGGCCCAGCTCAGGGTCGGATAGTTGAAGATGGAGGAGTATTTCATCCTGCCGTCGAGCATCTTCTGGTAGATGTCTTCCCGCGCGCAGCCCAGCGTTTCCGCCGCGCTGTAGAGGTAGAGCCCGTGCCCGGCTTCGTCCTGCACTTTCGCCAGCAGGATCGCTTTTCGGCGCAGCGTCGGCGCGCGGGCGATCCAGTTCCCCTCCGGCAGCATGCCGACAATTTCGGAGTGCGCATGCTGACCAATCTGACGGATCAACGTCTTACGGTAGGCGTCAGGCATCCAGTCCTGAGGCTCAATCGCCGTCTCCTGCGCTATGCGCTGCTCAAACCGTTGTTCTTGCGTCACGTCATCACCTTTATGATTCGTTAGTTTGCAAATTAAAGCGTAATGTTGAATCACTTTGTTTTTTAAAAGTTACACAAAGGTTAAATATAACCCCAAGAATTGTTTCCTGGTTTTGTGATGTTGCTCGCAAGGCTTTTGCTGCACGCCCTCTGAACAGTCGCTTTGCGCGCTGCAATTCATAAGACCGGATCACAATGTTAACAATTCATTAAAACTCAGCTTGATTTTTATGATTCATGATTAAACTATTAATGAGTAAATTACGTAACATTTGGAGATAAGCGATGCAGCAGTTAGCCAGCTTCGTGTCCGGTACCTGGCAGTCTGGCCGGGGCCGCGAACGCACTATTTATCACGCCGTCAGTGGCGAAGCGCTGTGGAGCGTGACCAGCGAAGGGCTGGACATGGCGGCCGCCCGTCGCTATGCGATTGCGCGCGGCGGTGAAGCGCTTCACGAGATGACCTTTATCGAACGTGCGGCCATGCTGAAGGCGGTGGCAAAGCACCTGCTTAGCGAGAAAGAGACGTTTTATGCCCTGTCGGCCCAGACGGGCGCGACGAAGGCGGACAGCTGGGTAGATATTGAAGGCGGCATCGGCACCCTCTTCACTTACGCCAGCCTGGGCAGCCGCGAGCTGCCGGATGACACGCTGTGGCCGGAAGACGAGTTAATCCCGCTGTCGAAAGAAGGCGGCTTTGCGGCGCGCCACGTCCTGACCTCCAAATCCGGGGTGGCGGTGCACATCAACGCCTTTAACTTCCCCTGCTGGGGGATGCTGGAAAAGCTGGCGCCGACCTGGCTTGCCGGGATGCCCGCCATCATTAAACCCGCTACCGCTACCGCGCAGGTGACGCAGGCGATGGTGAAATCCATCGTGGACAGCGGACTGGTGCCGGACGGTGCCATCAGCCTGATCTGCGGCGGCGCGGGGGATCTCCTTGACCAGCTCGACAGCCAGGACGTGGTGACCTTTACCGGCTCCGCCAGTACAGGGCAAAGCCTGCGCGTGCACCCGAATATTGTGGCGAATTCGATTCCGTTCACCATGGAAGCTGACTCCCTGAACTGCTGCGTGCTGGGGGAGGACGTCACGCCGGAACAGCCGGAATTTGCCCTGTTCATCCGGGAAGTGGTCCGCGAGATGACCGCTAAGGCCGGGCAAAAATGTACGGCCATTCGCCGGATTATCGTCCCGCAAAACCAGATTGACGCCGTGAGCCAGGCGCTGATTGCCCGCCTGGAAAAGGTGGTGGTGGGCGACCCGGCGCAGGAAGGGGTGAAGATGGGTGCGCTGGTCAACGCCGAACAGCGCGCGGACGTGCAGGAGAAAGTGGAGCAACTGATCGCCGCAGGCTGCCAGATCCGTCTGGGTGGCAAAGCGGATATGCAGGCCGCGGGCGCGTTCTTCCCGCCGACCCTGCTGTTCTGCCCGCAGCCGGATGAGACCCCGGCTGTCCACGCGACCGAAGCCTTCGGCCCGGTGGCAACGCTGATGCCGTATCGCAACGCACGCCACGCGATGCAGCTTGCCCGCGCGGGCGGCGGCAGCCTGGCGGGTACGCTGGTCACCGCAGACCAGGACATTGCCCGCCAGTTTATTGCCGGTGCGGCGCGCGCCCACGGGCGTATTCAGATCCTTAATGAGGAATCATCAAAAGAGTCTACCGGCCACGGCTCCCCGCTTCCTCAGCTGGTGCACGGTGGCCCGGGCCGTGCGGGCGGCGGCGAAGAGCTGGGCGGCCTGCGCGCGGTGAAGCACTACCTGCAGCGCACCGCGATTCAGGGCAGTCCGACGATGCTGGCGGCCATTGGCAAACAGTGGGTGCGTGGCGCAACGGTGCAGGAAGATCGCGTGCATCCGTTCCGCAAATACTTTGAGGAGCTACAGCCGGGCGACAGCCTGCTGACGCCGCGCCGCACCCTCACGGAAGCAGACATTGTGAACTTTGCCTGCCTGAGCGGCGACCATTTCTATGCCCATATGGATAAGATCGGCGCGGCAGAGTCGATCTTCGGCGAGCGCGTGGTGCACGGCTACTTCCTGATCTCCGCCGCAGCGGGGCTGTTTGTAGATGCGGGCGTCGGGCCAGTTATTGCTAACTACGGCATGGAGAACCTGCGCTTTATCGAGCCGGTTAAACCGGGCGATACCATACAGGTGCGTCTGACCTGCAAACGTAAAACGCTGAAGAAACAGCGTACCGCCGAGGAAAAACCGACCGGCGTGGTGGAATGGGCGGTTGAGATCTTCAACCAGCACCAGCAGGCCGTGGCGCTCTACTCCATTCTGACGCTGGTGGCGCGCCAGCGGGGCGATTTCTGACACCTTCCCTTCACCGCCTTTCTTGCCGGGTGGCGCGATGCTTACCCGGCCTACGATGATCTGCCGAGGTGTGACGCCGCTCCGCTCTTTTTTTAACCTGGCAAGACTGACAAATAACCTGGCAGATGCAGGCAAACGCTTTTCTCATGGGCCTGTCAGGATAAGGCTGTCACAACACAATAAACACAACAAGATGAGGTCTACGATGGGAAGCAATTCTTCTTTTTCTGCCCGTAGAACGGCGCTGGCCATGGCCGTTGCGCTGTGTTGCGCCTGGCAATCCCCTGTTTTCGCCCACGGCAGCGAGGCGCATATGGTCCCGATGGACAAAACGCTGCAGGACTTTGGCGCGGACGTTCAGTGGGATGATTACGCACAGATGTTCACCATTGCGAAAGACGGTGCCTTTGTGAAGGTCAAACCGGGCGCAAAAACCGCCATCGTCAACGGTAAAACCCTCAAGCTCGAGGTGCCGGTGGTGATGAAAGGCAAGAAAGCCTTTATTTCCGATACCTTCATCAACGATGTTTTCCAGTCTGGCCTCGATCGGACCTTCCTGGTTGAAAAACGCCCTCACCCGTTAAACGCGCTAACGGCGGACGAAATTAAGCAGGCCGTTGAGATAGTCAAAGCCTCGGCGGACTTTAAACCAAATACCCGCTTTACCCAGATTGCCCTTGCAGAGCCTGAAAAAGCCAAAGTGTGGGACTTTGTGCTCAACGGTACGGCAGTGGATGCCCCTCGCCAGGCGAAGATCGTCATGCTCGATGGAAAGCACGTTATCGAAAGCGTGGTGGACCTGAAGGATAAAAAAATCCTGCGCTGGGAACCGGTGAAAGACGCGCACGGCATGGTGCTGCTGGATGATTTCACCGCGGTTCAGCAGATTATCAACGAGAGCACAGAGTTCGCCGAGGTGCTTAAAAAACACGGCATCACCGACCCGAAAAAAGTGATTACCACGCCGCTGACCGTCGGCTATTTCGACGGTAAAGACGGCCTGAAGCAGGAAGATCGCCTGCTGAAGGTAGTGAGCTATCTGGATGTCGGCGACGGCAACTACTGGGCGCACCCGATTGAGAACCTGGTCGCGGTTGTCGATCTTGAGCAGAAGAAAATTCAGAAGATCGAAGAAGGCCCGGTCATCCCGGTTCCGCTCGCCCCGCGCCCGTATGACGGCCGCGACCGGGTAGAAACGGTGAAGAAACCCCTGGAGATCGTCGAACCGGAAGGCAAGAACTACACCATCACCGGGGATATGGTGCACTGGCAGAACTGGGATTTCCACCTGAGCCTGGACTCCCGCGTCGGCCCGATGATTTCAACCGTTACTTATAACGCCAACGGCAAAAAGCGCCAGATTATGTATCAGGGGTCGCTCGGCGGCATGATCGTCCCTTATGGCGATCCGGACGTGGGCTGGTACTTTAAAGCCTATCTCGACTCCGGCGACTACGGTATGGGCACCCTGACCTCACCGCTGGTACGCGGTAAAGACGTGCCGTCCAACGCCGTGATGCTCAATGAAACCATCCCGGATTACACCGGCGCGCCGATGGAGATCCCGCGCGCGATCGCCATTTTTGAGCGCTACGCGGGGCCGGAATATAAACATCAGGAGATGGGCCAGCCAAACGTCAGCGCCGAGCGCCGCGAGCTGGTGGTGCGCTGGGTGAGTACCGTGGGCAACTACGATTACATCTTCGACTGGGTGTTCCATGAAAATGGCACCATCGGCATTGATGCCGGCGCGACGGGTATCGAAGCGGTGAAAGGCGTGCAGGCGAAAACCATGCACGACGCCACCGCCAAAGACGACACAAAATACGGCACGCTGATCGACCATAACATCGTGGGCACCACCCACCAGCACATCTACAACTTCCGTCTTGATATGGACGTGGACGGCATCAACAACAAGCTGGTGGCCATGGATCCGGAAGTGAAGCCGAATACCGCCGGTGGCCCGCGCACCAGCACCATGCAGATCAATCAGTACGATATTGATACCGAGCAGCAGGCGGCGCAGAAATTCGACCCGGGCACCATTCGACTGCTGAGCAACACAAGTAAAGAGAACCGCATGGGCAACCCGGTCTCATACCAGATTATCCCTTACGCGGGCGGTACGCACCCGGTGGCAACCGGCGCGAAATTTGCCCCGGACGAGTGGATCTACCATCGACTCAGCTTTATGGACAAACAGCTTTGGGTGACCCGTTACCATCCGGATGAACTTTACCCGGAAGGAAAATTCCCGAACCGCTCCATCCACGACACGGGCCTGGGGCAGTACAGCAAGGATAATGAGTCGCTGAACGGTCAGGATGACGTGGTCTGGATGACCACCGGCACCACCCACGTCGCCCGCGCGGAGGAGTGGCCGATCATGCCGACGGAATGGGTGCATACCCTGCTTAAACCGTGGAACTTCTTCGACGAGACGCCAACGCTCGGGAAAAAGAAAGACGTACAGAAATAAATAACGCACCGGGCGCAATGCCCGGTTTTTCATCTATTTACTTGCTGAATACCTCTCCCCGATTATAGTTATTTCTACCTCGTTTATTTCCCTTGCATTTCTTGAACCACTTTCAGCCAGGACACGAAGTTTCAACGAACGACGTAATACACCACTGAGAGGTTAGGATGAAATTCAATTTGATCGTCAGGAGTCTTGCTCTGGCTGGACTTGTTATTTCCGTTAGCTCCGCGTATGCCGCAGAAGCCCCGAAGGATGCCACGGCCGCAACGCAACAAGCCAATAATGCCCTGTTTAATCAGCTTCCTTTCTCCGACAACACCGATTTTACGGACGCCCATAAAGGGTTTATTGCCCCTATTCCTCAGGAAATTATCAAAGGGGAACAAGGCAATGTTATCTGGGATCCACAGCAGTATTCGTTTATTAAAGAAGGCGATAAAGCACCGGACTCCGTTAATCCCAGCTTATGGCGTCAATCTCAGCTGATTAATATTAGCGGCCTGTTTGAAGTGACCGACGGCGTATATCAGATCCGAAATCTTGATCTGTCAAATATGACCATCATTGAAGGGAAAGAAGGCATTACCGTGGTTGACCCGCTGGTGTCGGCAGAAACGGCGAAGGTCGGGATGGATCTCTATTTTAAAAATCGCGGCAAAAAACCGGTCGTCGCCATTATTTATACCCATAGCCACGTTGACCACTATGGCGGCGTGCGCGGCGTGGTGGATGAAGCCGACGTGAAGTCCGGCAAAGTGAAGGTCTACGCGCCTGCCGGGTTTATGGAAGCGGCCGTTGCCGAGAATATCATGGCGGGTAACGTGATGAGCCGCCGCGCCAGCTATATGTATGGCAACCTGCTGAAGCCAGACGCCAAAGGCCAGGTGGGTGCCGGTCTTGGAACAACGACCTCCGCCGGGACGGTCACGCTGATTGCCCCGACCAATATCATTGAGAAAGATGGGCAAAAAGAGGTTATCGACGGCCTGACCTATGATTTTATGCTCGCACCGGGATCCGAAGCGCCGTCCGAAATGCTCTGGTATATCGAAGAGAAAAAGCTGATTGAATCCGCTGAGGACGTGACCCATACCCTGCACAACACCTACTCGCTGCGCGGGGCCAAAATCCGCGAGCCGCTGCCGTGGTCGAAATACATCAACCAGGCGATTGTGCGCTGGGGTGATAAGGCCGAAATCATCATGGCGCAGCACCACTGGCCGACCTGGGGCAACGAAAACGTGGTCAAGCTGCTGAAAAGCCAGCGTGACCTCTATCGTTACATCAACGATCAGACGCTGCGTATGGCGAACGAAGGGCTGACGCGCGACGAAATCGCTGCGAACTTCAAGCTCCCGGATTCACTGGCGCATACCTGGGCTAACCGCGGCTATTACGGCTCGGTAAGCCATGACGTAAAAGCCACCTATGTGCTGTATCTGGGCTGGTTTGACGGCAACCCGGCGACGCTGGATGAACTGCCGCCTGAAGAAGCCGCGAAGAAATTCGTGGAGTATATGGGCGGCGCGGATGCCATCCTCAACAAGGCGAAAACCGACTTCGACCAGGGGAACTACCGCTGGGTGGCGCAGGTGGTCAGCAAAGTGGTCTTTGCCGATCCCAACAACCAGGCGGCACGTAACCTGGAAGCGGATGCGCTGGAACAGCTTGGCTATCAGGCTGAGTCCGGTCCGTGGCGTAACTTCTACCTGACCGGTGCGCAGGAGCTGCGTAACGGCGTGGTGAAAGGTCCAACGCCGAATACCGCAAGCCCGGATACGGTACGCGCGATGACGCCAGAGATGTTCTTCGACTATCTGGCTGTCCATATCGACGGTCAGAAAGCCGGTGAGGCTAAATCGGTGTTTAACATTGATTTAGGTAGCGATGGCGGGAAGTACAAACTTGAGCTGGAAAACGGCGTGCTGAACCACACGGCGAACGCAGAAGCAAAAGAGGCGGACGCTACGCTGACGCTTAACCGTGACACCCTGAATAAAATCATTCTCAAGGAGGTTACGCTGAAACAGGCCCAGGACAGCGGAAATATTAAAATTACTGGCGACAGCGCGAAACTTGATGCCATGCTTAGCTATATGGACAAGTTTGATTTCTGGTTTAACATTGTGACACCGTAACGGTGCACGCAAAGGGCGGTTCGTCCGCCCTTTCCTGCTTCACGTGTTAGCCAGACAGGGTAAAAAGCGTCAATGGAAAAAAGAAAAAAACCGACACTTGAACGGGCAACCTGGCCAACGCGCCATGCCATGGTCATGCACGGGCTGGCGATGAACCTGCCGTGGCTGGCCTTCGTCAATATCAGCTTCGCTCTGATGATCCTGCTGCGACACGTCCTGCTTAATACCAGCGATCCCCTTTATCCCCACTCGCCGCAGCTGACGAGAATGGTCGATGCCTCCATGCTCGGCATTATCATCCTCTCCGCGGCGCTGATCCTCATGGCCTGGCGGCGCATCGCCGGTATCAGCGTGGTGTTGTTTATCTGCAGCGCTATCTGGTCGGTCTCCTGCTTCTGGTTTATCACCCAGCTGCTGCTCCCGCACGTCTGGCCGCTGTGCGTTATTTTATTACTCGCGGGCTTAACGGCGCTCTATTTTTATCCTGAAGGGTTGCTCGCCTTTGTTCTCCCGCTCTGGATCACCCTGCCGATAGCAAGCTGGATACGGAACGATGGCCTCAACCTTCACTTCGTCGTTATCTGGAGCGTGTTTTCGCTGATCCTGATCTGCGGGCGTTTCATCCTGTTGAGCTGGTTTGACGAGGCCTGGCGACGTAACCAGCAAAATCAGCTGCTGATCTCCAGGCTGGATGCGCTGGCGCATCAGGATCCGTTAACCAAAACCGCCAATCGCCGGAAAATGGAAGTGGTGCTGGAGAACGCGGTTGAGCAGAAAAAAACCTTCTCGGTGATTATGCTGGATATCGACTATTTCAAACGCTACAACGACACCTACGGGCACCAGGCGGGTGACGACTGCCTGACGCGCGTGGCGCGGGTGCTGAAGCAGTCGGTGCGAACGCCTGACGATGTGGTGTCACGCTACGGCGGCGAGGAGTTCGTGGTGATCCTGTTTAACTGCCCGGAAAACATCGCTGAAAAGGTGGCCCTACGCATTCAGGACGGCCTGCGCGCGGAGTCCATACCGCACAGCGCGTCAACCGTTAGCGACCATGTCACCGTGAGCATGGGGATTGCGAGCATGGCGGAAGGGTTAGCGGGCACCGAGATCATCGCCCGCGCCGATGCGGCGCTGTATCGGGCGAAGGAGGCCGGGCGAGATCGAGTATGCCGCTGAGAACGGCGACTATTCCGCATGACGCCCGGCAATCCACTTGCGATACTGGCCGGGCGACATTCCCGTCACGCCAGTGAAAGCGCGCCTGAACGCCGTGTCGTCAGCGTAACCGCAATCGCCAGCAATCTGCGCTATGACGTACCCCGGCTGCTCCAGAAGACGCATCGCCTTTTCAATGCGCATGCGCGTCAAAAAGTTTTTAGGGCTTTCATTCATCTCCTCCGCCATTTTTCGGTGAAGGGTACGAGTGGTCATATTCAGCGCCCGGGCAAGCTGCTCTACGGTAATCGCCGGATTTTCATACCGAACGATATGTTCCGCCTTCATTATCATCGGATGTACCGAATTTAAAAAACCTGCTGGCGCGTAAACCTGCTGAGACAACGGCTGGCTGTCAGCCACGGCCATATCGGCCGTCAGACGCGCCAGCTTCTGCCCCGCATGCAGACGGATGATATGCAGCGCCAGGTCAACCCACGAGAGCGGGCCGCCGGAGGTGATAACCCGCGCGTCCTGCACCAGCGCTTTACCCCAGACGGGTTTGCTGAGCGGATAACGCTGGCGGAAAGTATGGTAAAGCCACCAGGTCGTCGTGCATGCCCGCCCATTGAGTACCCCCGCCTCGGCGAGAACCAACCCACCGGCACAGGCTCCCGCAAGCATCGCGCCTTTATCATACTGGTCGCGCAGCCATATGCCAGCCTCGTGGACCGCCGCTAGCGAGACCGGGCGTTTCTGCTCGTCAAGCTTCATCCCGCAGGCAATCACGAGGTCGAAGGTTCCCCCGGTTGAAAAGCTCCCATCGGTCTCGATCGGCCGACCCTGCGCGTCCGGGACCGGCTTTCCTTCCGCCGTAATGATGACAGCCTCAAATGGCGATATGCCCGCGCCGTCCGGCTGCTGGGAAATCACCTCGTTAGCGAGCCAGAACATGTCGCAGAGCCCTGCCACGGCGGATTTCATACTTCCGGGTAACGCTAAAATGCCAATTCTCATGATTCAGGCCCGAATAAAATGTCTGATTTCGTATGTTAACCGTCATTTCAGACACTACAAGCTTCTTTGCGCCTCTCGTTACACTGTGCTTCAACGTCTCTCAGGAAATTACGTCACGCCTATGAAACCGACACGCTTGCCCGTTCTTCTCTCTTTGCTTTGCATGGCTGCATCGCAGCCTGTACAGGCGCGGATTAATAACATCATCCTCGTGCACGGTGCCTTTACCGATGGTTCCGCCTGGCAGGAAGTGATAGACCGATTGCAGACCCGGGGCTATCACGTCACGGCAGTGCAGAACCCCCTGACCTCGCTGAAAGATGACGTCGCCGCCACTGAGCGTGTCATTGACCGTCAGCAAGGGGAAGTGGTCCTTGTCGGCCACTCCTGGGCTGGCGCGGTCATCGCTCAGGCAGGCAATAACCCGAAGGTGAAAAAGCTGGTTTTTCTCTCCGCCCTTGCCCCCGACAGCGGTGAATCGGTCACCTCTCTTCTTACCCGGCTTAACGCCCCGATGGCCGACATGCGCCCGGATAAAAAAGGGCTGATCTGGCTGGACGATCCCGATGCCTATCAGCGCACGATGGCCAATGACCTGCCTCTTAAACGCGTAAAGCTGCTGACGGCAACGCAGCAGCCCATCGCGGCAAACGCCTTTAGCGAGAAGGTAGAACATGCCGCCTGGCGCGAAAAACCCTCATGGTATCTGATAACCGAAGACGATCGCGCCCTTTCTCCCGGCGTCCAGCAGCAGCTTGCCGGCGCCATGAATGCCACCGTCCTGCGTATTAAGAGCAGCCATATGTCGATGATTTCCCACCCGGAAGCCGTCAGCCAGTTTATCGAACAAGCAACCCAGACCGACGCAAAGGAAACAAAAAAATGAATATCCTGCATATAGATTCAAGCATTAACGGCGAGTTCTCACTTTCACGTCAACTGACGGCAGAGGTGGTTCGCCAGCTCGCGTCAGATAGGGTGGTCTATCGCGACGTCGTTAAAACCCCCATCGCCCATCTCACCGGCACCGTTGCTGCAGGCTTCCGGCCGCTGCGGGTAGCCACGGACGCTACGGCTGAAGACGTCCGTGAACACGAGCTGTCCGAGGCGCTTGTGAACGAATTTCTCAATAGCGACCTCATCGTGATAGGTGCGCCTATGTATAACTTCTCCGTCTCAACGCAGCTTAAAGCCTGGTTAGATCGACTGGCCCAGCCGGGAAAAACCTTTAGCTATACCCCGACGGGTCCGGTGGGGCATGCGACCGGCAAAAGAATTGTCGTCGTTTCAACCCGCGGCGGGATATATCACGGTACGCCAATCGAAGACATGGATTTTCAGGAGCGATACCTGCAGAAATTTTTTGGCTTTCTGGGCATCGACAGAGTGGAATTCGTTCGTGCCGAAGGGGCGACGCGCGGTGAGGAGATCCGGACTAAAGGCGTTGCGCAGGCGTTTGACGCTATTCCATCGGTCATCGCCGCAGCATTAAAATAGCCGCCGGGTTAAAGCCTGCCGGGTAACTGCAGCGTTACCCGGCAGCGTTTTTAATACCGCACGCAAACCGACTTGGTTTCACACCAGCCGTCCAGCCAGTCCGGGCCAAAGTCACGCCCGGTGCCGGACTGCTTCATGCCGCCGAACGGCAGGTTGGCGTCGATCAGCGTATGGCTGTTCACCCAGACGGTGCCCGCCTGCAGCCTGTCGGTGTACTCCAGCGCCTTGCTGATATTCTGCGTCCAGACGCTGGCCGTCAGGCCATATTCGCTGTCGTTTGCCAGCTGGAGCGCCTCTTCCCCGTCGGCGACGCGCACCACGTTGACCACCGGGCCAAACACCTCTTCACGCGTCAGGCGCAGTGAGGCATCCGGGTTCACCACCAGCGTCGGCGAAACGTAATAGCCTTTGCCTTCCGGCCCCCGGTTACCGACGATCAGGTCCGCGTTGCGCGACTTGGCTTCATCAAGGAAGGTCTGCACCTTGTCACAGTGCGCGCGCGACACCAGCGGGTTGATAAACGCTTCCGGCGACATGCCCGGCCCGACGCTCAGGGATTTCACCGCCTGCTCAAACCCGCTGACCAGCGTGTCAAACAGCGGTGCTTCAATGTAGATGCGCGAGCTCGCCGCGCACACCTGCCCCTGGTTCAGGAAGCTGCCGGTCATCAGGCCCTCGATCACCCACGCCGGGTCCGCGTCTTTCAGTACGATAGCCGGGTTTTTCCCACCCAGCTCCAGGGTCACCCCGGTTAGCGTATCCGCCGCCGCGCGGGCGATTTGCTTACCCGTCGCCGTTGAGCCGGTAAAGCTCACCTTTGCAATATGCGGATGCGAGGTCAGCGCTGCGCCACACACCGCGCCGCTCCCGGTTACCACGTTGAACACCCCATCCGGAATGCCCGCTTCGCTTGCCAGTTCCGCCACGCGCAGCATGGTCAGCGGCGTGGTCTCTGACGGCTTGATGACAATAGAGCAGCCCGCGGCCAGCGCAGGCATCACTTTCCACATCCCGATCATCAGCGGGAAGTTCCAGGGCACAATCCCGGCCACCACGCCAACCGGCTCCTTACGCGTCCACGCCTGATAGCGGGCACCCTGCGGCAGCGGGATGGAAAGGTCGAGAGTCTTACCCGAAATTTTGGTGGTCAGCCCGGCGGTATAGCGCATCCAGTTCAGGGTGCAGCTGACTTCAAACATGCGGGAAATGTTAATGGATTTGCCCTGCTCCAGCGTTTCAAGCTGGGCCAGCTCCTCGCTGTGCTGTTCGACCAGATCGGCGAAATGAAGCAGGATCCGCTCGCGCTCCGCCGGCAGTTTTCCGGCCCAGCTGCGGGCGACAAACGCGCGCCAGCCGGACATGACGGCGCGGTCAACGTCATCGACGCTGGCATCGGCAGTTGAGGCAATGACCTCGCCCGTGGCCGGGTTGAAGACGTTCAGCCGCTTTTCACTGTCCGACACTGCCTGACGCCCTTCAATCCACAGGCCGTGCTGTCGGTCTAAAAATTGTTGTACGGCAGGCTGAATGGCCACCTGTGATTCAGACATAGGATACTCCTTCGTTATTCTTCGCAGGGTGTCCATCCAGTCTAAGTGGGGTTTTGCATTCTCGCTTTTGTCTCTGTGACATTCGCTTTGCCACCTGTGACAGGCTCCGCAAATCGCGATAATTGCCGCTTATATCGCTGTTACCGGTGAGTGTTCTTTCCTATAGTCAGCCTCATAGCTCTGACAAAATGCAACACAAATGCAACAATGCGAAAACGTTGACGGAGCAGTGAGAGAAACGATGGCGTGTGCAAGCGAGCAGGAACAGTATCAGCAGTGGCTGGCGCAAATTAACCAGGTTTGCGGGCGTTTTAACGCGCAGCCCACCGAGGGGAAGTTCTTCGGCGAGCTGGAGACCAGCTATGCGCGCAGCCTGAAGCTCAGCACCGTGACCGCAGGCGGCGTTAACCTGTTCCGCTCCCGTCAGGAGATTACGCAGAGTAACGATGCCTGGTTCTATACCGTGTTCCAGCTTGAAGGCAGCGCGGAAATTGAACAGGTTGAGCGTCGGGCGGTACTCAGAACCGGTGATATCACGCTGATTGACGCGTCGCGTCCCTGCTCGATCAACTGGCGGGAAAAATCCCGCCAGATTTCGCTGCTGGTTCCCCGCCAGATTATTGAGCAGCAGTGTCGTTTCCAGGAGATAAGCTGCGCGACCGCCCTTTCCCGCACCTTGCCCACGGTACAGCTGAGCCATCGCCTGCTGATGGAGAGCATGAGCAATGCCGACCTGAGTGACCGGGAGAGTGAAGCGGCGCTCGAAGCGATGATCTGCCTGCTGCGCCCCGCTTTCCAGCAGCGTGAAATCATTCAGCCGCGCAAGGAACGCCAGTTCCTGCATGTAGTCGCGCTGATTGACGACCATATTCAGTCTGAATCACTGCGCCCCGAATGGATTGCCGCCGAGAGCGGTATGTCCGTGCGCAGCCTCTATCGCATGTTTGCGGAAAAGGGGCTGGTGGTGGCGCAGTACATCAAAAACCGTCGTCTGGATCTGTGTGCGCAGGTACTGCGCGCTGCCGGTGATGATGAAAAGCTGGCGGGCATTGGCTACAGCTGGGGTTTCACCGACCATAGCCATTTTTCAACGGCGTTTAAGCAGCGTTTTGGCGTCTCGCCGGGTGAATACCGCAGGCGCTACCGCTAACTACTTTTTGAGCCATTTTCCGTTAATACCCTTCACGTATTCGCCCGGCTGCGCGCGGGCAACCAGCTTTTGACCTGCCATTTTGGCCACTTCATCGACCGGCAAATTATTGCTGTCAGCCAGCTTCTGGTAGTTTTCCGTGCGTGCCGCATTGATACGATTGACCAGCGCCAGCGTTTCCGCATCCTGTTGAATCGGGGCAAGATAGCCGCTGAGGGTTTCCCCCACGCGCCCCTGCGCCCGGGCATCGTTCAAGGTCAGCGCAGCCGCCTGCACGTTCATCCCCAGCGCCAGTAAAATCAGAGCTAATCGTTTCATGGCATCCTCAGAACAGATCGCTGCGCGATTTCAGCAGAGTTTCAACGTCTTTATCGACCTTAATATGGATCTCATGTTCGATTTTGACATTCATATTGATGGTAATCGGCTCCTTTGGCGCAGCGACTTCAATACGCGGCGTACAGCCGGTCAGTAGCGCGGCAACGGCAACGGTGAGCACACCAGCCATCTTTTTCATTGTTGTTCCTCACTTTCCTTGCCAGTCGAACTGCGGGGAGCAGGTATCGCCGCATGTTGCTCAAACCAGGTTTGCAGGTTGTCCCCAAAACGCAGGCTGCGCCAGAGGGTAAAGACATTCTCGTCATGGGTATAGTTCAGGTTGACGGAGCTGCTTTTGCCATCCACCCGGCTGGTCCCCTTGATGGTCGCCTGCATGGTTAATTCACCCAGGTTATCTAAATTGATTCTCGTCCACGAACGCGAAATTTCCATATAGCGGAGCCAGTTAATCGCCGCGCCCGCAACCATATTATCCTTCACGATGGCGTCTGCCGTATCTTTGTCGATACGTAGCGTCATTGGCCCCGGGTTGGTCAGCCAGCCATCTTTAATGATCCATTTTTCATTGTCCAGCCAGAACGGCAGAGCCCCGCTCACCGGCCCTGACATGGCAAACTGTTTCGGATTAACGGCGCTAATCAGCTCGCTGGAGGAGATATTGTCCACGCGCAGCAGGGCCGGATCGTGCTGTGGCATCCGCAGCTGCTGCATGGTGATCTTCCCGCCGAGGGTTTCCACCTTCACGTTGGTGAGCAGCAGCGGATTGTCCTCCGTCCAGGGATAATCCCCCTGTAGATCGGCGGTAATGTTGCGTGCGGTCACCAGGTTTACCACTTCGCCGATGCGCAGCGTGACCGGCCCGCGCGTGCCGAGGGACCAGGTTCCCTCGCTGAAGCGGAACGGCAGCACAAAATCGACGCCGTTAATCTGGTTATCCGGCATCCAGGCGCTGCCGGATTTCAGCACGCCGTGCCCGCCCGCTTCAAAGCCCTGATCGGCCGCCGCCGAGAAGGCGACCTGCGCGTAAAGTTCCCCGTCGCGCAGCGTCATTTTCCAGTCCGGCGGGATCAGCGGCTGGAAGACGGTGAGGGACTGTTTCGGCCACCAGGCCTGCCCGCGAAGACGTACGCCGTCCCAGCGACCGTTCACCTGTACCGGGCCGATTTTGTCCGCATGGAGGTCGCCCTTAAACTGAAAAATGGTCGGGTCGGTGCCGTCGACGCTGAAGGTCAGGACCGAGGGCGGCAACGCGCTGCCGCCGGAGAAACGGGTTTGCCCGGCGTTGAGCGACAGCGCGCCGCTGAGGGACGGTTTATCGGGGTCACGCAGCCAGCGCACCGGTTGATCCAGCACCAGACGCGGCTTGCTGACCTCCATCGTACCGTACTGAAGCCTGTCAAAACCGGTGGAGAGCGCCGTCAGCTCAATAAGGTTGTCGCGCCACTCGCCTTTCCCGGCGACATCCCAGCGGGCATGCATCGGCGTAAAACCGCCTTTGCCCCAGTAGCGCCATTGCCACAGGCCGTTATCAGGTAAAAAGTCGTTGGCCTGGCCGTCCAGGTGGAGTTCAAAATCACCCATCTTGTTTTCATGGGCGCGCAGAATCGCCTGTAAACGGCCGTCCACGCCCTTCTGCGTCAGCTTCACGCCCGCCAGCGGCCAGCGGATTTCATCAATATCGAGTGAGTCAATGATGCGCCCGCGCGAGCGGAGCAGCGCGCCCGGCTCAAAGGCCAGCTGCGGCTCATACAGGCTGCCGGTCAGCGTGGCGGGCAATTTGGCGTAAAGAATGAGATCGTTTTGCTTCGCCTCGCCGCTGAGATACAGGGGCATGTCGCTGTTTTCCATGCCGAGCCTACCGGGCCCAATATTCAAGACCGCGTTGCCTTTCCCCGCGTCACCGTGGGTAAGCACATTCAGTCGTCCGGTCAGGGTGGTTTTATCCAGCCCCTGCTGCCAGTTGTCCGCGCGAAGGGACACGCGCCCGCTCAGCGGCATACCGGAAAGATCCCAGTTCCAGCGCCCGTCGCTGATGTTCAGCTGCTCCGCCGTGACCTGCCACGGTAGGTCGAGCAGCGGATCGGGGTTGTCCCGCGCCATCACCACCAGCTGTCCCTGGTTGTCTTCCCAGTCCAGATCGGCATCGACCAGAGACGTTAACTGTGGCACGTTAAAGGTCGCGACCGCGTGGCCTTTCACCGGCACGCCATCCGGTACCAGCGGCAGGGTAAACTCGCCCACCAGCTTAATCGGCTGCGGCTGGTCCGGGAGCTGTACATCGAACAGGCTGACCGAGAGCGTCTGACCGCGAAGCGTGCCTTTAATGCTGACCTGCTCGCCTTTATAGGCGATCTCCTGAATGGACGGGGTCAGCGATGCATGAAGTTCGCCCTGCCACTGCTGCCAGGGCGAAAGCGTCAGACGGTGAATCGTGAGCCAGGTATTGGGTAACACGGCCTGCCACTGTGCCAGCGTTTTGGGGGCGACCGTTGAGGGCGCAGACTGGGGGATTTTGCTCAGACAGACGGAGTTAAGATCCAGCGCGCCGATATCAAGCTTCCAGCGGCTCGGATGTGACAGCGTCACGTTATCGATGCGGGCAATTTCGCAGTCTTCAACCAGATAGCGAAGATCGGGGATCGCCAGCGCGTGGCGAGTCAGTTTCGGACTCTCTTCGAATGCGATGCGCGTCCCGACGGGCAGCCAGATCCCGGCGAGCGTCGGTACCCACTGGGCGAGCGTCATCAGCAGCGTCAGCGGCAACAATATGAACAGCAGTAAAAGCGCAAGAGCGGCTTTGTATTTACCCTTCATGGGCAGTTAATATCCTGATTTAGCGAAAGAATTAAGCCGGCAGTGCCGATCATTGTCGCATGTTTAGCCAGTCAGTTGAAGGGAATGCCATTTTTAAGGATAGATGCTCTAGAATAATTGATAGAACTTATTGAATTCAATAATATTTTAGAAATTGTAAGATAATTTTAATCATGCTAACGTGGATGCAAAATCACTGGAGAAAGTCTTATGAAACTCGCGGTATATAGCACAAAGCAGTACGACAAAAAGTATCTGCAACATGTTAACGAGGCTTACGGGTTTGAGCTTGAATTTTTCGACTTTCTGCTGTCCGAAAAAACCGCCAAAACGGCGCACGGCTGTGAAGGCGTCTGCATTTTTGTTAACGACGACGGCAGTCGTCCGGTGCTGGAAGAGTTGAAAAAACAGGGGGTGAAGTACATCGCCCTGCGCTGCGCGGGCTTTAATAACGTGGACCTCGACGCGGCGAAAGAGCTCGGTCTGAAGGTGGTGCGCGTCCCGGCGTATTCCCCGGAAGCGGTGGCGGAACATGCGATTGGCATGATGATGTCTCTCAACCGTCGTATTCACCGCGCCTATCAGCGTACCCGTGACGCCAACTTCTCGCTGGAAGGGCTGACCGGCTTCACCATGTACGGCAAAACCGCGGGCGTGATCGGCACCGGTAAAATTGGCGTGGCTGCCCTGCGCATTCTGAAAGGCTTCGGCATGCGTCTTCTGGCGTTCGATCCGTACCCGAGCGCAGCTGCGCTGGATCTGGGCGTGGAATACGTCGACCTGCCGACCCTGTTCTCGCAGTCCGACGTGATCTCCCTGCACTGCCCGCTGACGCCGGAAAACTACCACCTGCTCAACCAGGCGGCGTTTGACCAGATGAAAGATGGCGTGATGATCATCAACACCAGCCGCGGTGGGCTGGTTGACTCTCAGGCCGCTATCGAAGCGCTGAAAACCCAGAAAATCGGCGCGCTGGGGATGGACGTGTATGAGAACGAACGCGATCTGTTCTTTGAAGACAAGTCTAATGATGTGATCCAGGACGACGTGTTCCGCCGCCTGTCTGCCTGCCATAACGTGCTGTTTACCGGACACCAGGCGTTTCTGACTGCCGAAGCGCTGATCAGCATTTCAGAAACCACGCTGGGTAACCTGCAGCAGTTGGAAAAGGGCGAAGCGTGCCCTAACGAACTGGCATAAGCGTGACGCCGGGTGGCGGCTATGCCCCACCCGGCGTACTGTCTGTTTCCCAGGTCCGGTGCGCAAAGCACCACCAGAGCAGGACGGCCACCAGCGCAATCGCGCTCAGGACGCTGAATGCCGCCGCAAAGGAGTAATGACCCGCAATCGTGCCGGTTAACGCCGGACTCATGGATGCCCCAACCCCCTGCATCAGCATCACCACGCTCTGCCCGGCATTGACGTGCCCGCTTCCGCGCAACAGCACCACGATAAACGACGGCACCACCACCCCCAGGATCCCTGCGGCCAGCCCGTCGAGGATTTGTACCGGGATCATCATTAACGGCGCGTCCGTAGACGCCGCCAGCGCCGCGCGCACCGGCATCACCAGCAGCGCCAGCATAATCAAGCGCCAGTAGCCGTAGCGGTCTATTCGGTGGGCGACCCAGATGGCAACGGGGATCATCACCGCCTGAGAGATGATGACGGTGCCTGCCGCGTACAACCCGGGGTTGATCGAGGCGGGTGCCGCGGCCACCCTCATGCTCAGCATCGGCAGCAGCGCGGCGTTCGCCAGGTGAAACAGCAGCAGCGTCAGCCCGGTGACAAACAGCGCCCGGTTTTTAATCAGCACGGCAAAGCCGGGGACCGGCAGGCTCGTGGAAGAGGACAGCCCGCGCGCCGCGTCGTTATCAATATCCCCGTTACGGATAGCAAGCAGCGCGCACAGCGTTAACAGCGTGGTACAGGTCATCAGCAGGAAAATCCCGCCTACGCCCCAGTACCAGGCAATGCCGCCCGCAATCAGCGCGGTGACAAAATTGCCGCCGTGATTGAACGCCTCATTTTTGCCCATCTGCGCGCTGAACCCGCTCTGGCCGGTCAGCCCCAGCGTAATCCCGGCGATCAGCGGCCCCACAAATGCCGCGCAGATACCGGTGACGATTTGCGAAACTGCGACAACACCGCTCTGCTGGCTAAACCACAGCAGGAGCGTGCTAAGGGTGATGAGCAGGCACACCAGCGCCAGAACGGTCCGCTTGCTGCGTGAGGTGTCGGTGATGAATCCCGCCGGCAGCGTAGCGAGTAGTCCCGCCAGCCCACCTGCCGTCATCAGGATGCCGATATCATCGGGTGTCCAGTGGCGTTCGGTCAGAAAAATACCGAGAAAAGGACCGAGTCCATCGCGGACATCCGCAATGAAAAAACTTGTCAGGCATAATGCCCGCAGCGAACGAAGAGACATACTGCCTGCCTTTGTCTGTTATCGCCTGTAAAAAAGGAAATGTAGTATACCGGGTATTTTTGAAAATCAGATGACGTCTTAAAAAACATGTCCTCCGAACTTAAACAATTCATAACGGAGGCTGTTTTTTCGCTTTACTCATTATCTTGCCTGTCTATACTGGCAATAAATTTTCACAGGAGTCCTTCGTTGGAAAGTTATTTTATAGTCGATACGAAGGTAAGCTAGCGCAATTTTCTCGCTGCTTACCTTAAACGGTGGGCAGCAATCCTCTTTAAGCGATTGTGTCCCGAAATAGTAAAACCGCTCAATTTGTGGGGCATCGCGATGTTCATGTTTACACATTCACTCTTTCCGCCACCGTCGTCCTGACACGCTTAGCATTTAAACGGCGTTATGATGTGCTTAGCAAAGCACTGACGCTTATTATTTAATAACGTTAACAGGCGACAGGCTGATGTTCCCTTATATCTCTCATCTGCTCGCAGCGATGCTGCTGGGCGCAATTATTGGCGCGGAAAGACAGTGGCGCCAGCGTATGGCCGGGCTTCGTACCAATGCACTGGTTGCTACGGGCGCGGCGGTGTTCATTTTGAGTTCGGTATCTACCTCTCCTGATAGCCCGGGGCGTATCGCAGCGCAGATCGTCTCCGGAATTGGTTTTCTTGGCGCTGGCGTCATTATGCGTGAAGGAATGAATATTCGTGGTCTGAATACTGCCGCAACGCTGTGGTGCTCGGCCGGAATTGGCGTGCTGTGCGGATTAGGCCAGTTCTGGAATGCCGCCATGGCCAGCGTAATTATTCTCTGTGCCAACATATTGCTACGCGAAGCCGCGCAGCGAATTAATCAACTGCCCGTGCTCCATGAAGGCGAAAAATGCTATGTACTGAAAATCACCTGCAATGATGAGCATGAAGATGCGGTGCGGCAGAGCGTCGTAAACATGGCCAAAGAGCTGACGCTAAGTCTGAAAGCGATTTATTCCGCAACGGCGCAGACAGAAGGTAAAACTGAAATTCGGGCGGAGGTGATGACCCGGGAGGAATACCGAAAATTACTCGATCTGATTATGGGTAATATGGGCGGGAATAAAATTATCGCCTCCGTCAGCTGTCATGCAATATAAGTATATTACCGGGCATGACGCCCGGTATAGCCTTTGCCGTTTTGCACGGTCACAGACAATAACGCGGAAAGCTTCATAAGGCAGCACTGGTTTTAGCCAGCTGTCTCATCATCTCCGTCGTCAGGCTGAGCTGTTCGCTGCCCATCAGATGGGACAATTTCTCCTTAGCTGACTGCCATACCGGGATGACCTCTTCAAGCAGACGCCAGCCTTCACCCGTCAGCGTGAGTCGTTTTCCGGCACGTCCACGGCCTCCAGCCGAGTCAATAATGCCCCGGGATTCCAGACTACGGATATTTCGACTCAGCGTTGTCGCATCCACCCCTGCTCTGGCGGCGAGTTCAGCAACGGTTTCATTCGGGGAACCCCCAATGCCGACCAACAGACTGAACTGCTCGGCGGTCAGATCAAAAGGTCTAAAGCAGGCGTTGTAATAGCGTGTAATAGACCGAGCGGTAGCGCGCGCCTGAAACCCCGGGCAGACATCCGGAATGGTCTTCAACAGCGCGACATCAATGTTGTTCATCATTTCATCTCGACAAGCAATGCTAAACTTAATAGTGTATATACACTATTAATCATGTTTAAGGAACGGCTATGCCAGCCTTTGTTCATATCAACTTACGCATTATTGACCCTGCCAGACAGGCCAGCCTGGCCCCTCGCTTCACGTCAGCATTAGAGGAAGCAGGAGGTAAAATTGTTCATTTTGGAGCTGTTACACAGGTACTGGAAGGCGAAGTTGAGCCGTTACCCTATGCAGGCATTTTTGAATTCCCGACGCTAGATCAGGCTCTTGCCTTCTATCATTCGGAAAAATATGCGCCGATTAAGGCTGAACGCCAGCTCGCCCAGGAAGCGAGAATGTTCATCGTCACGACGGAATAACAGGCAGGTTCGACTGTACCTAAATCACAGAACTGAAATTTGTACCCGTTATGACAGCGTGCTCTCTGTTTTGCTGGAATTAACGGTTTAACCTGAGTTGTGCAAAAAACACTCAGGAGGGACACATGTACAACACAATTTTGGTTCCAATTGATATTTCCGAGGATAGCCTGACACATATGGTTATCCCGTTCGTTCAGGCACATACCGCCCTTAACACCGCCAAAGTCCACTTTCTTACCGTTATTCCATCGCTTCCTTATTATTCATCATTAGGTTTGGCCTACTCCGTAGAAATGCCGAAGATGAAAGAGTTCCAGCACGCGGCCTTAGCAAGGCTGGATGAAATTGTTAAGCAATTTAAAATCCCTGCAGACAAGATTCAGACTCACGCCGTGACGGGATCCCCTAAGGATCAAATCCTTAAGCTCGCTGACACGATCGGCGCCGACCTGATTATCATCGCCTCCCACAAGCCTGACATATCAACATATCTGTTGGGTTCAAACGCTGCGGCAGTGGTGCGGCATGCGAAATGTCCGGTACTGGTCGTAAGATAGAAAACCGGGCGAGAAGCCCGGTTTTTTTGTTGACGCATCCCTGAGTCAGGGCTGAATAAACGCGTTTAAACATTCAGTACGTTTGCGTTTAAATTGAGATCGGTAATGGCGGCCGTTTTTCCGAGCAAGTAGCCCTGAACTTCATCACACTTATTTTTTTTAAGGAAAGAGAGCTGTTCGGCGGTCTCCACCCCTTCTGCGGTTACCGCCATCGAATAGGCTTTACCGAGATCGATAATTTTCTCTACGACTGATTGGTTCTGGGGCGAATCGCCCAGGGTAAAAATAAAGCTCTTGTCGAGCTTGAGCCCGTCAAACTGAAACTTCCGGAGATAGCTCAGGGATGCATAGCCGGTACCGAAGTCGTCAATCAGAATGCGGACGCCCATTTTTTTGAGAGACTTCATGGTCTGCAAGGTTTTTTCAGGATCGGAAAGCGTGACATTTTCAGTCACTTCTATTTCCAGACGGTTAGCTTCAAGCCCTGTTTCGTGGAGTATCTCTTTTATCCTTTCGGCAAGATCGCTTGCCTGAAATTCGATAGCAGAAATATTTACGGATACCGATAACCCCGGCAAGTTATCTTTTGTCTCCGCGCACGCTGTGCGTATGACCCAGTTGCTGAGGTTAATAATCAGCCCGGTTTCTTCCGCCAGCGTGATGAACTGATCGGGCATCATAGTCCCTCGCTGCGGGTGCTTCCAACGTACCAGCGCTTCGACGGCATCTATTTTCGAGTATCGGAGGTTATAACGCGGCTGGTAAACCAGGTAGAGTTGCTCTTCGCGAATTGCGGTCTTCAGTTCTAATTCCAGTTTTCTCCGTTCGGTCAACTTTTCAGACATATCCGGGCGATAATAGACCCATCGGTTTCTTCCAGATTGTTTCGCCTGGTAAAGGGCAATATCCGCATAGCGTAAAAGATCGTTTGCGCTGCTGCTATCCTGGGGAGCCAGCGCAATACCCATGCTTACGCCTATCGCCACGTCATTGCCGTCAATGGAGAAAGGACGGTTAAGTTCTTGCACGATGCGGTGACACACCTCCTCAATCTGCTCTGTTTGGCTGGTGTTGCCGAGGAGGAGCATAAATTCATCCCCTCCCTGCCTTGCGACAAAATCACCTCGACGAACGCAGTTTTTAAGCCGTAAAGCGACCTCGCCAAGCAGAGCATCGCCCGTGGAATGCCCAAAAATATCATTAACGGGTTTAAACTTGTCTAAATCGAGGCAAATCATGGCGAAGGGATAATGATTGACGCCGTCTTTAGCGAACTGGCCTGCCAGAAACTCCTTAATATGATACCGGTTCGGCAGACCGGTTAATTCATCATGGCGTGACAGGAACTCCACCCGTTTTGTTGCTTCAACTTCCTGAGAGACGTCGGTTGCCGCGCCTCGCAAAACCACCGTTCCATCAGGCTGAGCAGAAAACTTTGCCAGAAGCGTGCAATAGGACGTGGATTGTTGCGCGTGAGTATAAGGACAGTTCCGGAATTCAAAGCGTTCAGTTAACTCGCGGCGGCTGACACAGCCATGTAATAATCCGCTTGTAGAGGGAAAGAGTTCATCCAACCTGCGGCCTATCCATTCGCTATTTTCATATCCCGTCACTATAGAAAAACGGCCTGAAAGCCACGTTATCTTTAACGATAAATCTGTTTCCCAGAACCAGTCGCTGGTTGTTTCACTGACGTCCCGGAATCGTTTTTCACTCGTGATGAGATTCAACCGCGCCTGCTCGAGGAGAAAGGTATTTTCGTCAAGCATTCTCGCCTTCTGCATAATATGGCGCATGAGAATAACCGTCATCGATACCGTCAGAATGACGGAAAGGATGAGTAAGGGTAAAAAATAAATAATCAACGCCTGGCCGGGGTTTTCGCTGTCCCAGATAATGTGCACATCACCATTCTGGGTGCTTAAGGTAAATTCTGTCTGATTGTTTATTTGAGAAGTGACTGTATCGGGTGAAGTACGAACATTTTTGACTCCGGCATCCTGCCCAATGGTGAAGAGTTTTTTAGCCGTTAGCTTGTCTATAAACACCATCGTCGAAGCTTTCCCCGGTAAGGGTTGCACGCTCGTATCATCGCCCGTCGTTATCCATTCCGCAGAAACAATGGCTGGAACGGAATCGATAAGCGTTAGCATAGAAACCGGCAATCCCTTTTTTATGCTCACATCGCGGAGTAAACGGTCTTTTGTTGATTTATCTAACCAGCGTTCCAGATCCTGAAGCTTCAGTTTCCCGTCAACCACGCTGTATCGCGTGCTCCCTTGAGGGGAGAGAACAAACACCCCTTCGTAGCCAAAGTTGTCATAGAGGGATTTACCCAGGTTTTGCTTATCCCATGCCCAGTGAACGTCGGTGTTCAGATGAAGATGTTTGTAGGCATCTCCCCACTCAGCATTGTCTTTTAAATGGCTTCGCATGCTTTCCTGGCGGGTATCCAGGGCTTTCCTTAACAAAAATTCATCGTGCTTGTCGCTGATTTCATTAACATTACCTTTTATTATTAGCAGGGAAATTATTGCCGCAATGAAAATACTTATCAACAACGTGACAATATAGGTAAAGGTTTTATTTATCAGGCCTTTAGAAGGCTCGGCATCCATAAAATCTGGATTGTTCAACGGTAGGGTCATCATTCGCCTTCTTAACGGCTATTACGTCAATTTTATGCCATCTTCATTTATCGGCATTTAATAATAAAAATTTATAGCTAAAACCCTGAAGCTAAAGAATATGTAATTTTTACAACCCAGATCAAATTATTAATCATTAACTCTTTTACTGCCTAAACTCGGTAAATTAAATATACCGATAGGAGTGACGTTTAACCTCACCGTTTTATTTATATAGAACGCATATTAAGACACTTTTTGGCTGAAGCGGTTACAGGCGTATAAAAAACCGGGCGTAAAGCCCGGTTCTTTTTTCTGACGAGACTGACTCTATTCGCTCAGCCCGCGATTCTCCAGCATCGGTTCAATCTTCGGATCGTGCCCGCGCCAGCTGCGATACAGCTCAGCTAAATCCGTGCTGTTACCACGGGACAAAATCGCCTCGCGGAATTTTTGCCCGTTTTCACGCGTCAGGCCGCCCTGTTCGATGAACCACTGATAGCCATCGTCAGCGAGCATTTGCGTCCACAGGTAGGCGTAATATCCCGCCGCGTAGCCGCCGCCAAAAATATGGGCAAAATAGCTGCTGCGATAGCGCGGCGGTACGGCGGGCAGATCCAGCCCCTCTTTTTTCAGTGCTGCCGCTTCAAACGCGTCTACGCTCGAAACGGCCTCACCGATGCCGTGCCAGTTCATGTCCAGCAGCGCGGCAGCCAGCAGCTCCGTCATGTCATAACCCTTGTTGAAATGGGTCGCGTTGAGCATGCTTTCCCGCAGCGCGTCCGGCATCGGTTCACCAGTTTCGTAATGGCGGGCATAGTGGGTAAACACCTGTGGATGGCTGGCCCAGTGTTCGTTGATTTGCGACGGAAATTCAACGAAATCACGCGGCGTATTGGTGCCGGAAAGCGTGGCGAAACGCTGGCTGGCAAACAGGCCGTGCAGCGTATGGCCGAACTCGTGGAACAGGGTGATCACGTCATCCCAGGAGAGAAGCGCGACGCCGCCGTTAGCCGGTTTTTGGTAGTTACAGACGTTGTAGATCACCGGACGAGCAGCAAGCTCGAAGGATTGCTCGACGAAATTCCCCATCCACGCCCCGCCCTGCTTGGAATCGCGGGCAAAGAAGTCGCCGTAAAACAGCGCCATGCCCTCACCGGTGTGGTCGAAAATTTCCCAGACCCGAACGTCCGGGTGATACACCGGGATATCGAAGCGCTCCACAAAGCGGATGCCAAACAGCTGGCTGGCTGCCCAGAAGACGCCATCCTGCAATACGGTATTGAGCGCAAAATAGGGTTTGATTTGCGATTCATCGAGGGCATATTTTGCCTGGCGCACGCGCTCTGCATAAAAGGCCCAGTCCCAGGCCTGCACGGTGAAACCGCCCTGCTCGTCATCAATGACGTTCTGAATATCGGCCTGCTCGCGCTCTGCACGGGCGCGGGCGGCAGGCACAATGCCTCGCATAAAGGTCAGCGCGGCGTCCGGGGTTTTCGCCATCTGGTCGGCGATACTCCAGCTGGCGTAATCCTCAAAGCCCAGCAGGCGGGCCTGCCGCGCACGTAGCGCCGTAAGGCGGAGGATCAGCTCGCGAGTGTCGTTTTCATCCCCTTTCTGGGTGCGCGTCCAGCCCGCGTTGAACAGGTTTTCGCGGGTCTGACGATTGTGCAGCGCGGAAAGCGCGGGCTGCTGGGTCGTGTTCAGAAGCGGGATCAGCCAGCGATCGTTTAGCCCTCGCTCCGCGGCAGACTGCGCCGCGTCGGCGATCTCGCTGGCGCTGAGCCCGTCAAGCTGGTGCGCGTAATCCACCACCAGCCCGCCCGTCTTATCGGCAGCCAGCAGACGCTGGTTAAACTGGCTGGTCAGGGTGGCCGCCTCGGTATTCAGCGCCTTCAGCTCGGCTTTTTCTGCTTCATTGAGACGCGCGCCCGCCAGAATAAACCGCTGCCAGGTCTCCTCAACCAGCCGACGGGATTCGGCGTCCAGCGCGGCACGGTCCTGCCAAACGCTCTCCACGCGGGCGAAAAGCACGTCATTCAGCCAGATATCGTTCGCCAGCGCGGCAAGCTCGGTGGAGAACTGCTCCTCAAGCTCCTGCAGGTACGCATTGGTGTGCGCGGAGGTCATGGCGAAGAACACGCTGCTGACGCGCGAGAGCATGGCGCCGCTTTTCTCCAGCGCCAGCACGGTGTTGGTGAAGTCAGGCGCAGCGGCCTGAGAAACAATGGCGTCAATGTCCGCCCGCTTCTGGCGAAGCGCTTCATCGAAGGCCGGGCGATAGTGGCCGTCGTTGATTTCATTAAAATGGGGGGCCTGATAGGGCAACAGGCTGATGTCAAAAAAGGGATTCGTGGCCGTCATCTTTCGCTCCTGAGTACGGGTATCCTCCCAGAGTAGGCCAGGCCGCCATCCCCTGCAACGCCGTCATACAAATGTTGCCTTAACGCACCCTCTGCGGCCGTGCTATGTTAGTACAACACAAAAAGCGTTGAGGAACAGTGAGATGATTATTTTAGTTACCGGGGCAACGGCAGGTTTTGGTGAAAGCATCACGCGTCGCTTCGTCGCCAACGGGCACAAGGTTATTGCCACGGGCCGTCGTCAGGAGCGCCTGCAGGAGCTGAAAGACGAATTAGGCGACAGCATCCTGACCGCGCAGCTGGACGTGCGTAACCGCGCGGCCATTGAAGAGATGATTGCCAACCTGCCCGCCGAATGGCGCGCCATCGACGTGCTGGTCAACAATGCCGGTCTGGCGCTGGGCATGGAGCCCGCGCACAAAGCCAGCGTTGAAGACTGGGAAAACATGATCGACACCAACAACAAAGGGCTGGTCTATATGACCCGCGCGGTGCTGCCTGGCATGGTCGAGCGCAACCGCGGCCACATTATCAATATTGGCTCAACCGCCGGGAGCTGGCCTTACGCGGGCGGCAACGTCTATGGCGCGACGAAGGCGTTTGTGCGCCAGTTCAGCCTTAACCTGCGTACCGATCTGCACGGCACCGCCATTCGCGTCACCGATATCGAGCCGGGCCTGGTGGGCGGCACCGAGTTTTCCAACGTGCGTTTCAAAGGCGATGACGCGAAAGCGGGCAAAACCTACGAAAATGCTAACGCGCTGACGCCGGAAGATGTGACCGAAACGGTCTGGTGGGTGGCGACGCTGCCAAAACACGTCAACATCAATACCGTAGAAATGATGCCAGTCAGCCAGAGTTTTGCCGGACTTAGCGTCCATCGTGGCTAAACCTGCCCTACCCGGCCTGCGGGCCGGGTCTGTTTCGGGCCCTAAAAGAATGGTAGTATGTTCAGGCTAACTCTCTGAGAAATGACAACTCATGGCCGCTGAATCGCAACTCAATCCCACCCAGCCCGTAAACCAGCAAATCTATCGCATTTTGCGACGTGATATTGTCCATTGCCTGATCCCACCGGGAACGCCGCTTTCTGAAAAAGAGGTGTCCGTGCGATTTGACGTTTCCCGTCAGCCGGTGCGTGAAGCGTTTATTAAGCTTGCCGAGAACGGGCTGATTCAGATCCGCCCGCAGCGCGGCAGCTACGTGAATAAAATTTCACTCTCTCAGGTACGCAACGGCTGTTTCGTTCGCCAGGCCATTGAGTGCGCGGTGGCGCGCCGTGCCGCAACGCTTATCAACGACAACCAGTGTTACCTGCTGGAGCAGAACCTGCACCAGCAGCGCATTGCCATTGACCGCAAGCAGCTGAATGACTTCTTCCAGCTTGATGATGAATTCCACCAGAAACTGGCGCAGATTGCCGATTGCCAACTGGCCTGGGACACCATCGAGAACATCAAGGCCACCATTGACCGCGTGCGCTACATGAGCCTCGATCACGTCTCCCCGCCGGAAATGCTGCTTCGACAGCATCATGATATTTTCAGCGCGCTTGAAAAACGCGATGCGGACGGCGTGGAAAAAGCGATGACGCTGCATCTGCAGGAGATCAGCGAATCCGTGCAGCTTATTCGTCAGGAAAATAGCGAGTGGTTTAGCGAAGAGTAATATTCGCCGCCCCCTTTCGGGTGCGGCGGCGTGATTAGCGCACGACTAACACCGGGATCGTGGCGTAGCGCAGAATAGATTCCGCGTTTGAACCCAGCAGATGGGTAGAGATGCTCGGATTTTTCGACCCGATGACTATCGCATCATATTCCCCCTCCTTGCTCAGCTTGATAATTTCATCGCGGACGTTGCCAAAACGCACCATGCTGTGAATATTCTCAGGGGCAATATCGAACAGTCTTTTTAACTCGTTCATTTTCTTGCCGGATTCTGCGGTCATATACTCTTCAAACTTTTTAATATCGGCGTTGAACCCGCGCAGCAGAGACCGGCTGCTGGCTGGCAGAATGTTGACCAGGGTAATCGACGCGCCCTCTGCCTTCGCCAGGTTTGCCGCGTGGCGAACCGCTTTGTCGCTCAAATCCATTTCAAACACGTCTACAGGCATCAAAATGCTCTTATACATAAGCCTGACTCCTTATTCCGATGAAGGGTTATTTCCTGCACCCAGAATGACATCAGGAATATAAACCAACCCTCAACGCTTCCCTGTCGAAACTATCAGTTAATGAAAATAACGGTCTGCTTTGTAAATTACCGTCCTGAACCGTCAGCGCCCGACTAAATAAAGAAAAAAGTGTGAGTTTGATCAAAAACAAAAACATGTGGTGCGGACAGGCGTATTTATATGCCCCGTGAACGGCAAACCTGAAATAGCGCCGTAACGAACAGGTTAGAGAGGAGAATATACCATGATGACATACGACCGTAACCGCAATGCAATCACCACCGGCAGCCGCGTCATGATTAGCGGCACAGGCAAAACTGGCGTGATAAAAGCGATCCACAGCGACGGGCTGGATGCCGCGCAGGTGCGCCGCAGCAAAACGGTTGAAGTGGAAGGATGCGAAGGTAAGTTCGAGCCGATTGAGCTGATTCGCCTGGGGATGCACTAAGCTGTGAGCAGACATGCCGCCGCGCACGGCGGCATGTGCTGAATTACCGTAGGGACGCGTACTGCGCCACGGTTGCTTTCGCGCCCTGTTGCAGCAACGACCGGTACGCGGTCATCACCGCAGCAACGAAGCGCGGCTCCTGCGGTAACTCTTTACCAAAGATGGCCTCAATGCCGAGCAGCGCGTTAACCCGACTTTCCCCTTCCGCACTTCCCTTCACCGCCGCCTGAATCACCGCCAGCTGCGGATCGCTCACGTCAATGGCGTTACCCTGCTCATCCACGCCGCCGACATAACGCATCCACCCAGCCACACCCAGCGCCAGCAGTGGGAAAGGTTTCTGATGCACCAGGTGCCAGCGCACGGAGTCCAGCATACGCTGCGGGAGCTTCTGGCTGCCGTCCATCGCGATTTGCCATGTCCGATGGCGTAGGGCCGGGTTGCTGTAACGGGCAATCAGGAGATCGGCATAGCGGCCTAAATCAACGCCCTTCACTTTCAGCGTGGGTGCCTGCTCGTTAAGCATCAGCGCGTGCGCGGCGAGGCGGTAGTTTTCATCTTCCATACAGTCGTTGATATGCTGGTATCCGGCCAGGTAGCCCAGGTACGCCAGGAACGAGTGGCTGCCGTTGAGCATGCGCAGCTTCATCTCTTCAAACGGGATCACGTCTGACACCAGCTCGGCGCCGGCTTTTTCCCACTCGGGACGTCCTGCCACAAAGTTGTCTTCGATTACCCACTGGCGGAACGGTTCACAGGCTACAGCCGCCGGGTCACGCACGCCCGTCAGCTGCTCGATTTTATCCAGCGTATCGGGAGTGACCGCCGGCACGATGCGGTCCACCATGGTTGACGGGAAGGTAACGTTAGCCTCGATCCAGTCCGCCAGCTCACCGTCTACCGCCCGGGCGTACGCGCAGGTCACATTGCGCATCACGTGGCCGTTCTCCGGCATGTTGTCGCAGGACATCACGCTAAACGCAGGCAGACCCGCCGCTTTGCGACGCGCCAGCGCTTCCACCACCACGCCCGGCGCAGATTTCGGCTGGTGCGGGTTTTGCAGGTCGGCGAGGATAAACGGGTGATCGAGCATCAGTTGCCCCGTCGCCGGTGAGTGGCAGTACCCTTTCTCGGTGATGGTCAGCGAGACAATCGCCACCTGAGGTTCACACATCGCTGCCAGCACGGTCTCCAGCCCGTCAACCTGCGCATGGAGGGCCTTTTTGACCACGCCAACCACGCGGGATGTCCATGCATCGGCAGACATCTCCGCCACGGTATAAAGATTATCCTGCGCGTTCAGATCGGCAATCTGCTGCTCGCCGCCAATCAGGTTAACCTCACAGTAGCCCCAGTCGCTGCCGTGCTCGGCCGCGAGAATGTCGGCATACACCGCCTGATGCGCGCGGTGAAATGCGCCGAAGCCTAAATGTACAATGCGTGCTTTAAGGCTGTCGCGATCGTAATGAGGCAGCGTCGCGTTGGCCTGTAATAAGGTGTTTTCCATGATTAAGACTCGTTAATTAGAAAGCTGTGGATCGCTGCCGCTCCTTCTGAAGCGGCAGCGCCTGCTGACTACACCAACTAGAATGGCAGTTGGGGTAAAAAAAATAACTGCCATCAACCATACTGATACTGCCGTTTGAGATTTTGATTTATATTAACTTTTGCTCATGTGGTGTGACATAAACATAAAGTTGTGTGATAAGTCACGAAAGCTATAAACCATTAGCGTCGCGAAGAGATCGCGCCGTAACCCACACTTTCTTCTGGGGCGGATTCCGCTGCGTCTTGCGCGGCGCTCAAATCACGGTCGCGCACTTCCGGCATCAGGATCGCCGAGATCAGCCCAATCACGGAATACGCCACCAGCATGGCGACAATCGGCCACCAGGAGCCGGTCATATTGCAGAAGATCCCTGCCAGCACCGGACCAAAGCCCACCGCCACCAGACCGCCCGCCTCTTTCGAGATAGCCATACGGGTAAAGCGATTTCGCGAGCCAAACATCTCCGCCATGGTGATATTTTCCAGCGCAAACAGCCCCAGCACGGCGAAGTTATGGATAACGATGATAGAGAGCATGATTGTCCCCGGCGCATAGCTCTTATCGACGATGATCGACAGCATCGGGTACGCGAGAAGAATGGCGGAGATATTGAGGATAATGTACGGCAGACGGCGTCCCACTTTATCGGAAAGCCAGCCCAGCAGCGGAATGGAGATAAACCCGAGAATGGAGCTTATCATCAGCGCATCGGTAGGGATGGCTTTATCGAACAGCAGCGTCTGGACCAGATACCCGGCAAGGAACGTCTGGATCAGACCCGAGTTGCCCGCCTGACCAAACCGCAGGCCCGTCGCCAGCCAGAAGGATTTACTTTTCACCATTGAACCCAGCGATGTGTCCGGCTGCACGGTTTGTGCATCGTTCACTTTCTCAAACACCGGGCTCTCTTTCAGGTTCATACGCAGCCAGATGGCGAAGATCATCACCACGACGCTGGCGAGGAACGGCACGCGCCAGCCCCAGGCAATCAGCTCTTCACGATCGAGGGCAAAGAACATCACCGCCCAGATCGCCGTGGCGCTCAGCGTTCCGCAGTTAGTGCCCATCGCCACCAGCGAGGAGATGATGCCGCGTTTGCCTTTCGGCGCGTACTCCGCCAGCATGGTCCCGGCACCGGAAATCTCCGCCCCGGCCCCGAGCCCCTGAATAATGCGCAGCGTCACCAGCAGAACCGGGGCAAAAATCCCGATCTGGGCATAGGTTGGCAGGACGCCAATCAGCGTGGTGCAGATCCCCATCATGGTGATGGTGATAAACAACACCTTCTTACGACCAATGCTGTCGCCCATTCTGCCGAAGATAAAGGCGCCGACAATACGTGCTATGTAGCCTGCGCCGTAGGTCCCCATCGCGAGGATCAGCGCCATCGCGGCTGACTGTTCAGGGAAGAAGATCTCATGGAAGACCAGGGCGGCCCCCAGCGAGTAAAGCTGAAAGTCCATAAACTCCAGGGCGGTGCCCAGCCAGCCGGATACGGCGGCTTTCACCAGGTCGGAGGTGGTTCTTTGAGGTTGTGCTTGCGTCATAATGGCTATCTCTAAAAGGTAAGATGCGTACCACCAGAGCCTGTCTGCGCAGGCTCTTAACCGCGTAAATGATTATTGGCCGAACGTGAGCAAGACTTTGCAGCACTGCCGCTGGTCTTTCTCAAACAGTTCAATGGCGTCTGTTACATGGTGATAGTCAAAGGTATGGGTGATCAGTTTTTCCGGGTCGATCAGCCCCTTCTTCAGCCAGTCGATGACGACCGGGAATTTATTGGCATTAAGGCGCGAGGAGAAGATCGCCAGCTCTTTGCCCGTGATGCCCTGCTGAACAATCTGGCTCGGCTCGCTGGAGAAGCCCATCAGCACGATGCGCGCCGCCGGAGAGGCCAGGGTTATCGCTTCCTGCAAAATCGCCGGATGACAGGCGGCATCAATGATTAACGTCGGTTTGATGCCCTTTTCGTCCAGCGCGGCCTGCAACGAGTGCTCGCCGTTATTCAACACCCAGTCCGCGCCGCTGCGCTGGGCCATTTTCAGGCGTTCATCAATGCGGTCAACCACGACAACCTGCTTCACCTTATAGACGCCTTTCAGCGCCTGCACGGTGACCAGCCCCATCGGGCCAGCGCCGTAAATCAGCGCAACGTCCTGCTCGGTAGGGTTGGCCTGACCCGTCACGTTGGCGGCGATGGTGAAGGGCTCCACCATGACGGCGTGTTTATCCGGAATGTCATCCGGGATAGGCCAGGCATTTTTAGCGGGCACTGCCGCATATTCGCTGAAGCCCCCGTCGCGGTGTACGCCCAGCACCACCAGCGAGGTGCAGACGTTCGGTTTTCCGACGGAACACGGGTAGCAGTGTCCACAGCTGATCACCGGATCAACCGAGACGCGCTGGCCCAGACGGGCGCTGTCTACGCCCTCGCCCACGGCGTCAATCACGCCAAAGAACTCGTGACCGATCGTGCGTGGATACTTCGCAAACGGATTATGGCCGCGATAGATGTGGCTGTCCGAACCGCAGATCCCCGCCAGCGTGATTTTGACGCGGACTTCGCCTGCGCCTGGCTCCGGGCGTGGCCGCTCTTCAATCACCAGTTCGTTCGGCTGTTGAATCACTACGCTTTTCATCGTTCGCTCCTCGTTTACCAGTTCCACAGCGTGCCGTCTTCAAGACGGGCCACCGGCAGATAGGCCGGATCGTAGGGGTATTTCGCCGCCAGTTTTTCATCAAACTCGATGCCGAGCCCCGGCTTGTCGCCCGGATGCATATAGCCGTTATCAAAGCGCCAGCTGTGCGGGAAGACTTCCAGCATCTGTTCGGAATAGCCCATATATTCCTGGACGCCAAAGTTTGGCACCCACAGGTCGAAATGCAGCGCGGCGGCGTGGCAGACGGGCGAGAGATCTGACGGGCCGTGCGAGCCGGTGCGCACCTGGTAGAGCGAGGCAAAGTCCGCGATGCGACGCATCCCGGTGATCCCGCCCGCGTGGGTAATGGTGGTGCGAATGTAGTCGATGAGCTGCTCTTCGATGAGCTGCTTGCAGTCCCAGATGCTGTTAAACACTTCCCCCACCGCAATAGGCGTGACGGTATGCTGGCGGATCAGGCGGAAGCAGGCCTGGTTTTCCGCAGGCGTTGGGTCTTCCATCCAGAACATGCGGAATTCTTCGATGCTCTTGCCGAAGCGCGCCGCTTCGATTGGCGTCAGGCGGTGGTGCATGTCGTGCAGGAGATGTTCATTAAAGCCGAATTTACTGCGCACCGCGTCGAACAGCTTCGGGGTGAAATCGAGGTATTTTTCGGTGGACCACAGCTGCTCTTCCGGCCAGTCGCCTTTGGTCGCAGGCTCGTAGGCCAGCCCCTTCCCTTTGGCCATGCCGTAGGTGGTTTTCATGCCCGGCACGCCGCACTGGACGCGGATCGCCTTAAAGCCCATCTCTTTATGACGGGCGTAGTCCTCCAGCACGTCGTCAATCGTGTGTCCGGTGGTGTGGCAATAGACCATCACCCCTTCACGGGATGCGCCGCCCAGCAGCTGGTAGAGCGGCATGTTGGCCGCTTTGGCTTTGATGTCCCACAGCGCCATGTCCACGGCGGAGATGGCCGACATGGTGACCGGGCCGCGACGCCAGTAGGCGCCCTTATAGAAAAACTGCCAGATGTCTTCGATGCGGTGCGCATCGCGGCCAATCAGCTGGGGGCAAAGGTGATCCTTGAGGTACGAGGCAACGGAGAGCTCGCGTCCGTTCAGCGTAGCGTCACCGAGGCCAACAATCCCCTCATCGGTGGTGATTTTAAGGGTGACAAAGTTCCGCCCCGGGCAGGTAACAAACACGTCAGCCGCGACAATCTTCATAGTTCCTTTCCTTACATCGTTCGTTGTGATGCTGGAAATTTACCCACCAACCCTACTACCATACAAGTATAATGATCATAAAATCAGCTAGCGATCACAAAACCCGGGGGCTCAGGCGCGCCCCCATCCCGCCACAATGATCAGCATACCGCACAGGGCAACCAGCGCGCCGGCCCAGTCGTACGCGCTAAGTTTGACGCCGTCCACCACGCGTAACCACAGCAGCGCGGTACAGACATAGACACCACCGTATGCGGCGTAGACGCGGCCGCTGGCAGCCGGATGCAGCGTTAACAGCCAGACAAACAGGGCCAGCGCGACGCTTGCCGGGATGAGCAGCAATACGGATCCTCCCTTCTTCAGCCAGAGCCACGGCAGGAAGCAGCCGATGATTTCGCATAGCGCGGTAGCAAAAAAAAGCAGCGTCGTTTTGAGCATAGTTAACGTCAGGTGAGGATCTATTTAGACATCATACCCGATAATGTCCTTTACTTTTCCATACTTGCTTCGCGGGTATGCCGTCATTTCTCTTTGGTGTAGAATCTGTTCGGGGTAACTTGATTATCTGCACCCATTTAATAAGGAAACGCTATGACCACATTAAGCAAACGCCTTTGTCTGACAGCCCTGCTGGCGCTGTCATCGTTCGCCTTTGCCGCCTCTGCGACAGCGGAAACCAGCAAGCTCATTATTGAGTCTGGTGACAGCGCGCAAAGCCGCCAGAACGCCGCCATGGACAAAGAACAATGGAATGACACCCGCAGCCTTCGTCACAAAGTCAACAAACGTGCTGAAAAAGAGTGGGACAAAGAAGATGTCGCTTTTGACGCGCGCGATAAGTGTCAGCAAAGTGCAAACGTCAATGCCTACTGGGAGCCAAACACCCTGCGCTGCCTGGATCGCCGCACTGGCCGCACGGTAGCCCCGTAATGTCGGCGCCCTGCGACATTAAACTCCGTCCGCTGGAGCGTGAAGACCTGCGCTTCGTCCACCAGCTCGACAACAATGCCAGCGTGATGCGCTACTGGTTCGAAGAGCCTTACGAGGCCTTTGTTGAGTTATCGGATCTCTACGATAAGCACATTCACGATCAGAGTGAACGTCGTTTTGTGGTGGAGTGTGAAGGCGAAAAAGCCGGTCTTGTGGAGCTGGTTGAAATCAACCATGTTCACCGTCGGGCGGAGTTTCAGATCATTATTTCCCCGGAGCATCAGGGAAAAGGCCTTGCCTCACGGGCAGCGAAGCTGGCAATGGATTACGGGTTCAACGTTCTGAATCTCTACAAGCTCTATCTGATTGTGGACAAAGAGAACGAGAAAGCGATCCATATCTACCGCAAGCTGGGCTTTATGGTGGAAGGCGAGCTGGTTCACGAATTCTTTATCAACGGTGAATACCGCAATACCATTCGCATGTGCATCTTCCAGCATCAGCATCTGGCCGGGCACAAGCCGTCAGGCACCAGCCTGCTGAAACCGACCGCGCAGTAACCTGCGCGGTTTTATTCTCAGTAGTATTCAATCGTGTTTTTGATGGTGTACTTGTGCTCAACGGCAGGTTTCACGCTGTCGTCGGTGATCGTAAGATCGCAGCTCACCGGATTATTGTGTCGATCGTAATCGCAGCTCTGCTTCACGTTGCCCATCGGCTTATCATTGAGCATGCTCACCGCCGAGTAATCCATCCTTTTGCGAACATCTTTAGACGGCGTCGACTGGACGGACAGGTGCTGATCCCCGGAGACGGTGGTTTTGCCCAGCGGGTAGCCATCCGCATCGTAGCGATACTTCACTTCCATCTCTTTGCCGTGCGCCGCCACCACAAAACCGTTGTCGTCGGTATCCCACGTCACCCCGGCTGACGGCAGTTCGGCCAGCTGGCATTTCCCCTGCAGCTTCACTTTGCGCTGCTGGGTTTCCGCATCAAGGTAGTAATTGGCATCCAGCACCAGCGCCACGCCGGTGTTGGCCTCCAGGTCGTGCAGCTCCAGCGTATCGAAACACCCTTCCGCCGACACGGTGCCGGTGACCCGTTTGGACACTTCGCCCTTCTCGTTGAACAGCGTCTGGGTAAAGTCTTTGACCGGGCCGCGCAGAGGATCAAAATCAAACTCGTTTGAAAAACTCGCCATCTCGGGCGTAAACGACAGCGGCGCGGAGCTGTTGTCGCACCCCACCAGTGTTGCTGCCAGTAGCGTTATCGCTGCGTATTTCTTCACATTTATTACCGTAAAGGGAGATTATTCCCAATCATATTAGCAAATACAGTTGTTTACACGAAGCCTGCTAAAATTAATCTCTACACAGAGAAAAGGAGCAAGAGATGAAACGGTTACCCTGGATTACCGCCCTGCTGTTAATGACTGCCTCAACGGCCGCGCTGGCGGCACCGGATTCCTGCGAACGCGTGAAAAGCGACATTCAGCAGAAGATTATCAACAACGGCGTACCTGAGTCAGGTTTTACGCTGAGCATTGTGCCGAACGACCAGGCCGACCAGGCGGGCACGCAGGTAGTGGGCCACTGCGCCAACGACACGTTTAAAATTTTGTACACCCGTACAGGCAGCGGGGCTGCTGAAGCTCAGTAATTTACCCTCAATCCCTTTTGATTTGATGAGGATTAAGATCTAATACCTCCAAATAAGTAACACTCACCCCATCATTAGCCCGGTTATCATTTCGGGAAAAATAATACGCAATTATAATGATGGGGTGAGCCATGTCCGATACTGAACATTACGGCGGAATTAGCCGTCGAACTCTCGTGAAATCTACGGCTATAGGTTCTCTGGCGCTTGCCGCTGGCGGGATCTCGCTTCCTTTTGGTTTAAAAAGCGCCGCCGCCGCGGTGAAGGATGACGTTCAGCCTGCTGAAGATAAAGTGGTGTGGGGCGCCTGCTCGGTCAACTGCGGCAGCCGCTGCGCGCTGCGTCTGCACGTCCGCGACGACGAAGTGTACTGGGTCGAAACGGATAACACCGGCGAGGATATTTACGGTAACCATCAGGTGCGCGCCTGCCTGCGCGGACGTTCAATTCGCCGTCGGATCAATCACCCCGACCGTCTGAACTACCCGATGAAACGCATGGGCAAGCGCGGTGAGGGCAAGTTTGAGCGCATCACTTGGGATGAAGCGCTGAACGCTATCACCGCCAGCCTGAAAGATGTGGTCGACAAATACGGCAACGAAGCGGTGTATATTAACTACTCCTCCGGCATTGTCGGCGGCAATATCACCCGCTCCTCCCCTTACGCTTCGCTGGTGGCGCGCCTGATGAACTGCTACGGTGGTTTCCTGAGCCACTACGGCACCTACAGCACGGCGCAAATCGCCTGCGCGATGCCTTACACCTACGGTAGCAACGACGGGAACAGCACCTCGGATATTGAAAACACCAAACTGGTGGTGATGTTCGGCAATAATCCGGCGGAAACGCGCATGAGCGGCGGTGGGATTACGTATTATCTGGAGCAGGCTCGCGAGCGGTCCAACGCGCGAATGATCGTTATCGACCCGCGCTATACCGATACGGCAGCCGGACGCGAAGATGAGTGGATCCCGATCCGTCCGGGTACCGATGCCGCACTGGTGGCGGGTATTGCCTGGGTATTAATCGACGAAAACCTGGTCGACCAGCCGTTTCTTGATAAATACTGCGTTGGCTACGACGAAAAAACGCTGCCGGAAGGCGCGCCCGCTAACGCGCACTACAAAGCGTACATTCTCGGCCAGGGCGATGACCACACGGAGAAAACGCCGGAGTGGGCCTCACGCATCACCGGCATTCCGGCGGATCGTATCGTCAAGCTTGCCCGCGAAATCGGCTCCGCAAAACCAGCCTACATCTGCCAGGGCTGGGGACCGCAGCGCCAGGCAAACGGCGAGCTGACGTCCCGCGCCATCGCCATGCTGCCTATTCTGACCGGAAACGTGGGGATCAACGGCGGTAACAGCGGCGCGCGTGAATCAACGTATACCATCACCATCGAGCGTATGCCGCTGCCGGATAACCCGGTCAAAACGCAAATCTCCTGCTTCAGCTGGACGGACGCCATTGCCCGCGGGCCGGAGATGACCGCCCTGCGCGACGGCGTGCGTGGGAAAGATAAGCTGGACGTGCCGATTAAGTTCATCTGGAACTATGCGGGTAATACCATCATCAACCAGCACTCCGATATCAATAAAACCCACGATATCCTGCAGGATGAAAGCAAGTGCGAAATGATTGTCGTCATCGACAACTTCATGACCTCGTCAGCGAAGTACGCCGATATCGTGCTGCCGGACCTGATGACCGTCGAGCAGGAAGACATCATTCCTAACGATTATGCGGGCAACATGGGCTACCTGATTTTCCTCCAGCCCGTGACCGCGCCGAAGTTCGAGCGTAAGCCTATCTACTGGATCATGAGCGAAGTGGCGAAACGCCTCGGGCCGGATATCCATCAGAAATTCACCGAAGGACGCACGCAGGAACAGTGGCTCCAGTTCCTGTATGCCAAAATGCTCGAAAAAGACCCTATGCTGCCGTCCTATGACGAGCTGAAAAAAATGGGCATTTATAAGCGCAAAGATCCTAACGGACACTTTGTGGCCTATAAAAAATTCCGCGAGAACCCGGAAGCCAATCCGCTGAAAACGCCATCGGGCAAGATTGAAATTTACTCCAGCAAGCTAGCGGAGATTGCGGCCACCTGGGAGCTGGCAAAAGATGAGACCATCAGCCCTCTGCCCGTCTACGCATCGACCTTTGACGGCTGGGATGCGCCCGAGCGCGCGCAGTTCCCGCTGCAGCTGTTCGGCTTCCACTTCAAAGCCCGTACCCACTCGAGCTACGGTAACGTCGACGTGCTGAAAGCGGCCTGCCGTCAGGAGGTCTGGCTTAATCCTGTCGATGCCGAAAAACGCGGCATTAAGAACGGCGATACGGTGCGCGTCTTTAATAGCCGCGGCGAGGTGCGAATTGAAGCGAAAGTGACGCCACGCATCATGCCCGGCGTGAGCGCCATGGGCCAGGGTGCCTGGCACGATGCCAATATGAGTGGCGATCGTATCGACCACGGCTCATGCATCAACACGCTGACGACCCATCGACCTTCTCCGCTGGCAAAAGGCAACCCGCAGCATACCAATCTGGTGCAGATTGAGAAGGTATAGAGAGTGAAACGCGAGACCCTGGTTTATTCTATGGTCAGTATTATCGGTTAACACAGTCGCGCGGACGTCATCCGCGCGAGCAAGGAAGGTTTAATGAAAGACGTCTCACATCGTGAATCGTTCGCGTTCAGCGCCCGGGTGCTGGGCGCGCTGTTTTACTTCGCTCCCGACAGCGAGCAGGCCGCGCCGCTGGTGAAAGCGCTCACCGCTGGCGAATGGGTTCAGGACTGGCCCCTGCCTTCGGAAACGCTGCTGCCCATTGCCGATACGTTTGCCTCATCTTCCGAAGAGCCGCTGACGGACGCCTGGCAACGGCTGTTTATTGGCCCTTACGCCCTGCCCGCCCCGCCGTGGGGATCCGTCTGGCTTGACCGCGAATCCGTGCTGTTTGGCGACTCGACCCTCGCGCTGCGCCAGTGGATGCGGGAGAACAATATCACTTTTGAGATGCAGCAGAACGAGCCGGAAGATCACTTTGGTACGCTGCTGCTGCTGGCAGCATGGCTGGCCGAGAATGGCCGCGAAGCGGAGTGCGCTCAGCTCCTGGCGTGGCACCTGCTGCCGTGGAGCACCCGTTTCCTGTCGGTGTTTGTCGACAACGCAGGGCATCCGTTTTATACCGCGCTGGGCAGGCTTGCGCAGCTGACGCTCGCGGACTGGCGATCCGGGCTGCTTATTCCGATTGCGGAAAAGACGCTGTATCGCTAAGGCGGGAGGCTTGCTCGCGAGTGGCGGGCAAGCCTTTAACTTCTTATGCCTCTCCACCTGATTCACTCGCACTCTCTTTACTCTGAATGAACCGAAGTGCGAGATAGAGGTCTGGCGCCAGAATCATGTCATCCTCATTCATCGTTGGCCGACTCTCTTTAAACCAGCGCGTTAATTCCGTTTTCCTGCCCGCAAGGATTAATTTAATCTGTCGCCCCTTCAGGTCACGCTTTAACTCATTAATGGTTGCCAGAACGCTGATGTCTGAATAGGTGAAGCAAGCAACGGCATCAATGACCACCCATTTAGGTTGTAATGCCGCACCATCAACCAGGTTCAATACCCGACGTTTAAAATAAGCCACATTAAAATAGGTCAACGGTGAGTTAAATCGATACATCAGCACGCCCGGGACCATTTTAATATCGGTTGTATTGCCTAATGAGTGAATCATTCCATCTTCGTCAGTGCCCAGCAAGTGCTCAGAGGGACGAAACACTGTACGAAGGAACTGTAGTAGCCCAAGCAGCACCGCAAGGCCAATCCCCTGGATAACGCCGATAATTAACACACAGCCAAACGTGAAGAAGGCCAGGCGAAATGCCTGTTTATTTCTGCGCCTCAGATTCCATAGCCCGCGTAAATCAATTAATGACCACGAGGCATACATTAGAACAATACCTAATGCAGATACCGGAATAAATTGTAATGGCTGAGTGAAAAACACCACGACGATACCGATGAGTAAGGCCGCAACGATGGAAACCAGCTGACTTTTCCCACCCACTGAATCATTAACCGCGGTCCGGGAATCGGCTCCACTGATAGCAAACCCCTGAGATAACCCAGACATAATGTTCGCAATACCCAGCGCTCTGAACTCTGCATCAGCATTGATTTCATAGCCATTTTTAGCGGCAAAACTGCGGGCGGTCAGCATCAGGCTGACAAAACTGACTAAGGCCAGGTTCAGCGCCGGGATCACTAAATCACGCATCGGACCGGGCTGGAACGCTCCCCAGTTAACGACGGGTAAACCCGGCTGGAAGCCATCCCCCCCAATCGTGGCGATACCATACTGTTGCGCAGATGTTCCCCACACCAGAACCGTTGTCAGCACAATGGCAATCAACGGTGCTGGCCAGTGGCTGCGATACGTTTTGATAACGATTAAAATAATTAACGTTATAAGTGATATCCCTATCGTTAATAAATGGCTGTCTGAAAGTCGGCCTGGCAAGGCCATTATTTTCTCAATAACCTGCGCTTCATCTAGCTTGATGCCAAAAACCTTGCCTAATTGCCCGACAATAATCGTCACGGCTACGCCATTAAGCAAACCCGTAAGAATGGGATGAGAAAGCAGATCGGCAAGTGCGCCCAGGCGAAATTTACTGGCAAGCAGGCACCATCCGCCCATCATCAACGTCATGATGATTGTTAGTTGCCAGTGCAGTTCGGGATTACCTGCAGAAAGAGGAAACACGACGGCCGCAATCACCGCGCAGGTCGTAGCATCAGGGCCAACAATAAGCTGACGTGAAGAACCAAACAGCGCATACGCTATCATCGGTAAAACGCAGGAATACAGCCCCACTATTGCCCCAACACCTGCCAGCTCAGCATACGCAATAGCAACGGGTAGCGCGACAGCCGCAACGGATAACCCGGCTTTAACATCCTGTTTTAGCCAGCTTTTGTCGTAGGCTAACAAATTTTGTAAACCTGGCATGTAGTTTAATAAAACTTTTCCGAACACGTTATTCTCCGGATATAAATATTACCCGCGTTATGTTGGCACACTTCTCAGTGAGGTTCTGGCTTTCAAATGCTCCGGATTAAGACCGCCACTGTTCAGAATTTAATAACAGTTCAACTATTTATTATTCTGACTGGTGTTAAACATAGTTCAAAAACGACCGCTTAGCAGGAGTGGGCCCTTTCACATGCTGCAGTGCTACACACTGGTGAGAGATCGGTTACCAGCAGACAGGCAGCCGAGGATCTGACAGGTTTGTGGTTCGGTGTTAGATGCAAGTCAAAACTGTTCATCATTTGTACTTCCTTGTATGCAAGAGATTAAAAATCAAAGCTTTTTGCAAACAGGACAAAGACTACGATGACTTGAAAAAAAATGTCTCCCTAAGGTACAGCTAAGTTAGCCACGTTAGTGTGAAATAATCACACTATGGCAAAGGGCGCCAAAATGATAACCAACCCAAAGAATACCTGGCTCAATAAAGTCCCAGAAGTTACGCTTTTCTTCTGGCTTATCAAAATGATGTCTACAACTGTTGGCGAAACAGCTGCCGATTTTCTGAATATGGATCTCGGCTGGGGACTGACTTACACCACACTGCTAACCTTCGTGTTATTTATCATTTCACTGGTAACCCAACTGCGCACCACCCGCTATATCCCGTCTATTTACTGGACGACAGTGCTACTAATAAGTGTATTCGGTACGCTGGTAACCGATAATTTGACCGACCATTTTGCCGTACCTCTTTCTTTGTCCTCAGGCGTGTTTGGTGCACTGTTGATTCTGACCTTTGTGCTCTGGTATAACGAAGAACACACGCTCTCTATCCATAGTATTACAACCCGTAAGCGCGAGATTTTTTACTGGGTGGCCATCCTCTTTACCTTTTCGTTGGGAACCGCAGCTGGCGACTGGCTATCGGAGGGCTTAGATCTTGGTTACATGAATGCCGCAGCGCTATTCGGTGCCGGTATAGGATTAACAGCAATTGCTTTTTATCGCTTTAGAGCAAACAGCATCACGTGCTTCTGGGTCGCCTATATTCTTACACGCCCATTCGGGGCTTCCTGTGGTGATTTACTTTCTCAATCGGAAGAGAATGGAGGTTTTGGATTGGGCACAACCGGCACCAGCGTTATCTTTTTATTGATCATTATAAGCTTGATCGGCTACCTGACCTTTCGTCACAAGATGGATGCGCTGGAAAAATAATCGTAGATTCCCCGGATTAAGCATCCGGGGTTTATGATTCTTTTAGCTCTTGAACGGGTTGCAGCTAATTTTCTCCCTACGTCTCTACTGCCGGAGCGCTAGCGATGAAGTTATTACTAATACTACAAATGGTGTTAGCACTGTTTGTTCTCTTTATTAATCCGGACCTTTGCTATGACATTGTGCATTATTTAAAACAAATAGTGGCTTAACTCTTTCATTTGAAATGTGCCCCAGAAGCGCCGAATTTCACTGCTACGTTTTGAAAACGCTCAAAACCCTAAAATTTAATAGGGAAAGTGACTATTCTTCGTCCGTGAACGTATCGGCTTCAGGAGAATAATGCTGGAAAACGCATGCCAGCTTATGCCCGTCAGGATCGCGCAGATAGGCAACATAAAAATCGGGGCCGTACGCGGTTCGTGTCCCTGGCGCGCCTTCATTCTTTCCTCCCGCAAGTAGGCCTGCGGCATGGAACCGTCTGACAAGGTCCGCGCTATCTGCACGGAATGCGAACATGGTTCCGTTTCCCGCCGTTGCGGGATGCCCGTCAAAAGGAGGGCAAATACAGAAGCTGAAGCCCTCATCCGGATTATTTTCATCTCCCCACATTGCCCAGTCCTCGGTCCAGGCAGGCAAACGTGAATAGCCAAGCACGCTAAAAATAGCGTCATAAAACGCCACGGCGCGCTGAAGGTCATTTGTACCTATAGTGATATAAGTCAGCATCTTGTCACATCCTCTTTGCCGTTTATCTGAAAAGCGATTATACCTCAGAGGCTATGATTCAAGGGGCCATAAAAAGGCTGCTTTTGACCATTGCAGAACCTGTTCTGTAAGGTCATCTCCCCCCCAACCCGTGACGTGAAGACCTCAAGTTTCCGTATGTATGCTAAAATTTATCCAGCTGAAGACCGAAGAACAGTCCTTATATTTTCAGTACGTTAGCCAAAGTGAGCGAATATGGATAATATTCCACATAAGCAGACAGTTCGGAAAAGATGCCCCACATGGCTGTGGTGCGGAAGTTTTTATCTTTTTACGTTGCATTGCTCTGCAGACGAAATAAATCTGTATTCAATAAACACTGGATCATACGTTTATCATCTGACGCATAATCACGGACAATACACGGAGAACTTTGAAAATAAGTTTGTTTCCGTGGAGAGAAAATTCTCGGATACGTCGAAATACAGTCTTGTGCTAGGCACAATGAAAAACAGCTTTAATGACAGATGCCTGGCTGCTGGGGTTAGAAGAGACTGGGCTGGATGGGATAACGGTTGGGTTTTTAAAGGAATCTATGGATATGTAGGTGAATTTTTCTTTGATACTTTCGATGATTGTGGCGACCATGGTTCATACCATGATTTTAAAAAAGTAACAGGGATAGGGTTCTCTCCTTACATATATCATGGATTCCAGTATAATTTTACGTCTTATTTTGGAATGGATGTGGGTATTATCATACCTTCCGTGTTTGTCATTACGGCACAATGGAGCTTTAGATAAATCCGTCAACCACCTGTGCAGTGCTGTAACTGTCTGCAAAGGGAACCGCCCCGCCATCTCAACCGGAGCGGCTTAAATTACCGCTGGTGCGCGCTCACAACGTTAAGCCACCGCAGCCAACGATCAGAAACTGTACGTCACCTTCAAACTTCCCGTGGGTGATGTTTTGCGTTGCACAATGGGGCTATCCCCCGCATCCCCCGTGAGCTGCGTAACGCCCGCTGAGGCAAGCACGCTCCAGCGCGAGGTGAGCTTGTGGGTCCAGTCCAGATTCATTGAATATGCATAAATCCCCGCCCCGGCGTCATGTCGGGCAAATCCCGATGCGCTCGACTGAGCGGCGCTGACCCCGTAGTAGGTCTGCATATACTTGTCGGATCCCCAACTGCCGGTCAGCGACAGCGCCACCTCATTTTTTGGTGAGGTATAGAACGGGCTGGAAATGCCGAAATGCACCGCTTCACCGTTGTCCCTCTCAGAAACCGATACCTCTGCCTGCAGCTGCAGATGAAGCCAGTCGGTCACCTTGTACTCCAGCCCGGGCACAACGATTGCCGAGCCTTTTATCTCGCCCATCCCCCGCAGCTCGTCGCTGCCGGAGCTGATCGAATCGCTGCTCACGTCTTTATCTTTACGGCCAATTCGATAGCTCAGCGCGGCGCTGTAGTCCAGGTTGCCGATGTTGTTGCCGTAACCGATACCCCGCGTGGTGCCGATAAAAAAACCATTGGCCATGGCGTAATCCACCACCTGAGCCGCGCTGACGCGGGTTTTATCTGAACCCGAGTAGCGTGGCGCGACGTCCACGCCGCCCCCCAGGGTTATGACGTTACCCTGGCTCTGTTCTGCCGCCAGTACGGGTGTGGCCAGTAACGCCAGAACGACGCCCGGCACGATGTTTTTCAGGCTGCGGCCCGAGAGTAAATGGGGGAACGTATGACGCAGTTCGATGTTTCTCATTACAGAAGCCCTTTTGGATTCAAATGATGACGATGCATGCGGTTAACCGCCAGAACGCCCATTCTGAATACCGACCCTAAGGTTCTGATGAGCCGAAAATGAAGAAATACTGAAGCGCGAGCAGGTGCTGTAAACCGGACAGGTTTCCTGATACCGTTTTTTTCTTAAGATGTTCTTCATTCACGGTTGATACAGTTACCAGTGTGAAAATACTACTAATCGAAGACGACCTGGATCTCGGCAATGGCGTACGTATTGCCCTCTCAGATCAAGGTTTTGACGTCATATGGGTTCGCCGTAAAGAGGATGCGCTGCATCAGCTGGACGTCTGCGTGCCGGAACTTATTTTGCTCGACCTGGGGCTGCCCGACGGCGACGGCATGAGCCTGATGACGCGTTTGCGTCAGCAGCTCAAGGGGATCCCGGTCATCATCCTGACGGCGCGAGGCACGCTGCAGGATCGGCTTTGCGGGCTGGATGCCGGTGCGGACGACTATCTCGTCAAACCTTTTATTCTCGCCGAGCTGCTTGCGCGAGTCAGAGCCCTGGCGCGGCGCAGCTACGGTTTCGAGAATGAGGCGATAGAAATTCGAGGCCTATCGCTTCATGTCCCGACGCGTCGCGTAACGGTGAGCGCGCGCCACGTAGACCTGACGGCGAGTGAATATGCGCTGCTAGAAACGCTGATGATGCGCGCGGACCGCGTAATTACGCGACGGTTTCTGGAAGAACGGATATTCGGCAACAAAGAGAATCTCAGCAACGCGCTCGACGTGCATATGGGAAATTTGCGGCGAAAGATCGGCGACGGCTATGTGCGAACGGTGCGGGGCGTCGGGTATGTCATTGATACCGTCTCAGTCCAGAAGGTGACCGGTTAATGCGAAACATCTGGTATCACCTGAGGCGACCAACGCTGGTACGGCGAATTATCATCGCCCAGATGCTGCTGCTTACCCTGCTGTGGTGTCTTTTTGTAACCTTCATTCTTTGGGAGGACCTGCGCAGTCCTCCCATCCTCACGGGCAGTAATACCTACGACACCCTTTTTACCCTGGTCGAGCGGATGGACGAACACCCGCAGGATCGCACCGCAGTGCTGGAATCCTTCAGCAAGGCGCTGCGTGAGGGCTATGGCGGCGGGGAAGATCCCGTGCTGTCGATTAACCTCATCGTTCGCAAGAATAATGCCGTTATATTTTCATCACAGGGAGCGCCCGCAGGGGTAACAAACACCCGGCTGGGGGAAATGGAACATGTGCAGAGTGAAGGCCGCGTCTGGACCAGCCGCACCCTCAAATCCCCTCACTCCGACGTGGAGGTTACCCTTTTCACCCCTGCCAGCGGCTGGAACTTCTTTATCTACCTGAACTCGCGCGGCTACTACATCCTGCCGCTGCTGGTCTGCTTCCCTTTTCTGCTGTTTCCCGCGTGGCTGTCAATCCGCATTGCGATGCGCCCCTGGAACAAGGTGGTCAATGAAATTACGTTACGCACGCCTGACGATCTCTCTCCCTTAAAAGCCGTTCCCAGGCACAGGGAGCTTCGCCAGATGGTGGACGCGATCAACGACTTCCTTGCCAGGGTGCGTGAAAGCGCGGAAAGGGAACGGGTTTTCATTGCGGATGCCGCACACGAGCTGCGTACTCCCCTCGCAGCGATGCGCATCAACGTGGAAGCGCTGCAGTCCTGGGTCATCAGCGAGAGCCAGCAGGAGCTGCTGGCGGGGGTGATTCGCAGCAACAGCCGCGCTGCGCGCCTCGTCAACCAGCTGCTGCTGATGATGCACAGTGAAGCGCGCCTTGATACGGACCTGGAGCCCGTGCCGCTAACGACGCTCATTCAGGAGCGAATGGCCGAGCTGGAGCCGCTGGCGTCTGCACGCAGGATTGAACTGGAATTTTTCGCCGAGGATGAAATCTGGGTCCCAGGCGTCAGGGAACGCCTGGTGTCGCTCATTGATAACCTCATTGAGAACGCCGTGAAGTACAGTCCCGAGGGCGGGCGGATTCAGGTTGATGTCCGCACGTTAGAGAACTTCGCGCGGCTTCGCGTTTCAGATGCAGGGCCCGGTATTCCGGCTGAGCTGCGGGAGCGCGTGTTCGACCGGTTTTTCCGCGATCCTAATCAGGTGCAAAGCGGCAGCGGGCTGGGGCTTGCCATCGTCAAAGCGGTGGCGCAGCAGCACAGCAGCAGCGTAAACCTGAGTACTTCTGCAGAAGGTGGCCTGATGGTGACGGTTGACTTCCCGGACCGCACGTTTAGCTAAACCAGAACGGGGTGTTTGATCGCAAATGCCGCAGATTGCTTCAAAATAATTACCGTATTTGTTATATTGTTGTTTATTGCTTATTCACCTCTGCGGTGCCAAAAAGAACAAGATTCACCGCAACCCAGGATACAAAAATGTTAGATTACCGCTTCCCGACAGCTTTGCAGATGGTTCTCAGCGTAGCGATGGCGGAGCAATTGGGTGAACGTTCGACGAGTGCGATTCTGGCCTACGGTCTGGAAGCGAACCCGAGCTTCATCCGCAAATTGATGGTTCCGCTGACGCGTGACGGCATTATCGTCTCAACGCTTGGCCGTAACGGCTCAATTCATCTTGGTCGCCCGCCGGAAGAGATCACCCTGCGCGACATCTACCTTTCGGTCATCGAAGATAAAAAGCTGTGGGCGTCGCGCCCTGACGTACCGGCCCGCTGCGTGGTCAGCGCTAACGCCTGCTGGTACTTCAAGTCTATCTCCGAAGAAGCTGAGCAGGCGTCGTTAGCGGTGCTGGCTCGCCATACCGTGGCAAGCGCCCTGGAGGCGGTTAAAAACGCCGACAGCAGCGGATGGGATCCGCTCCCCGACCTTATTGCCCAGTATCAAAAAACGTCGTAACGTTTTCCCTGATGCGAAAAAAAACCGCCTTCACTGTGAAGGCGGTTTTTTATTATCGGCAACGTCCCTATGCGGGCAGAACGTCCCTTTCCTCTTTTTTCCCGCGCGTCACGAACTTACGCAGCGTCACGTAAAACACCGGCGTCAGGAACAGACCAAACAGCGTTACGCCCAGCATCCCGGAAAAGACCGTGATCCCGGTAACGCCGCGCACTTCTGCGCCCGCGCCGTGGCCGAGGATCAGCGGAATGGTCCCGGCAATAAAGGCGATGGAGGTCATTACAATCGGGCGTAAACGCAGGCGGCACGCCTCCAGCGCGGCTTCCATAATGCCTTTGCCCTGAATTTCCAGCTCGCGGGCAAACTCCACGATAAGAATCGCGTTTTTACACGCCAGCCCCATCAGTACCACCAGCCCTACCTGCACGAACACGTTATTATCGCCACCGGTCAGCCAGACGCCAAACAGCGCGGAGAGCATGGTCATCGGCACGATGAGGATCACCGCCAGCGGCAGCGTCCAGCTTTCATACAGCGCCGCCAGCACCAGGAACGCCAGCAGCACCGCAACCGGGAAGACGATCAGCGCCGTGTTGCCCTGCGTGGCCTGCTGGAAGCTTAGGTCCGTCCATTCAATGTTCATCCCGTTCGGCAGGATCTGCTTCGACATTCCGTCCAGCTGCGCCATCGCCTGCGAGGACGAGAGCACGCGCGGGTCGGCATCGCCAATCAGATCCGCTGCCGGGTAGCCGTTGTAGCGAATCACCGGATCCGGCCCGTAGGTGGTCGTGATTTTCACCATGCTGCCAATCGGCACCATTTCGCCCTGGCTGTTACGGGTGCGCAGATTCGCAATGTCTTCCACGCTGTCGCGGAACTGACCGTCGGCCTGCGCCATCACGCGCCAGGTACGCCCGAACTGGTTGAAGTCGTTCACGTACGACGAGCCCAGATAGGTTTGCAGCGTACCGAAAAGATCGGTCAGCAATACGCCCTGCGCTTTCGCCTTATCACGGTCTACCTGCACGTCCAGCTGCGGAACGTTAGCCTGGTAGGTTGAGATCGGGAAGTGCATTCCCGGCGTCTGCATAATCGCCCCGGACATGGTGTTTACCGCATTTTGCAGCGCGCCATACCCCAGACCGCCGCGATCCTGAATGTACAGGGAATAGCCCGACCCCTGACCCAGCCCTAAAATCGGCGGCGGCAGAATGGAGAAGCCAAAACCTTCCTGAATTTGCGCGATCTTCGCGTTAATCTCAGCGTTTATTTCCGCCGCAGTATGTTTACGCTGGTCGAACGGCTTCAGGCCGAAGAACACCGTCCCGGTATTCGGCGTGTTGGTGAACTGCAGCGCGTTCAGCCCCGGGAACGCAACCGCGTAGTCCACGCCTTCGGTATTCATCCCGATTTCGCTCATTTTGCGGATCACCGCATCGGTGCGCGCCAGCGACGAACCTTCCGGCATTTTCACGCCGCCAATCAGGTACAGCTTATCCTGCGTCGGAATAAACCCGCCGGGCACCGCTTTAAACATGACGCCTGCGGCACAGAGCAGCAGCAGATACACCACAAATACCGAGCCGCGTCGTCCCAGCGTTTTGCCCACCAGCCCCTGATAACCGTTCGAGCTGCGGTGGAAAAAGCGGTTAAACGGACGGAAAATCCAGCCGAACAGACGATCGATAAGCCGGGTCGGGAAATCTTTCGGCGCGCCGTGCGGTTTTAACAGCAGTGCCGCCAGCGCCGGAGAGAGCGTCAGCGAGTTAATGGCGGAGATGACCGTGGAAATCGCGATCGTCACCGCAAACTGCTTGTAGAACTGCCCGGTAACGCCCGAGAGAAACGCCATCGGCACAAACACCGCGCACAGCACCAGCGCAATCGCGATGATCGGCCCGGACACTTCGCGCATCGCCTGATGCGCCGCCGCAAGCGGAGCAAGCCCCTCTTCTATGTTTCGCTCGACGTTTTCCACCACCACGATGGCGTCGTCCACCACGATACCGATGGCCAGCACCAGTCCGAACAAGCTCAGGGTATTCAGCGAGAAGCCCAGCAGGTAGAGAATGCTGAAGGTACCTACCACCGACACCGGCACCGCGATCAGCGGAATGATCGACGCGCGCCAGGTTTGCAGGAACAGGATCACCACCAGCACCACCAGCACCACCGCTTCCAGCAGCGTCTGCACCACCGCACGGATGGAGTCGCGCACGAAAACGGTCGGATCGTAAGGTGCCGCCCACTTCATGTCCGCCGGGAAGCGCGTGGACAGTTCGTCCATTTTCGCGCGCACCGCGTTAGACAAATCGATGGCGTTTGCCCCAGGAGACTGGAAGATACCAATCCCGACCGCGTCTTTATTGTTCAGCTGCGAACGCAGCGCATAGCTGCCGGACCCCATTTCGATGCGCGCCACGTCGCGCAGGCGGACGACCGTACCGTCCTGCGTCGTTTTCAGGACAATATTGCCAAACTCTTCTTCGGTATGCAGACGCCCCTGGGCGTTAATGGAGATCAGGAAATCGCTCTCTTTCGGCAGCGGCTCGGCGCCAAGCTGCCCGGCGGACACCTGTACGTTCTGCTCCTGCATCGCCGTGACCACATCCGACGCGGTCAGCCTGCGGGCCGCCACCTTGTTGGGATCCAGCCAGACGCGCATCGCGTATTCACCCGAGCCGAAAATCTGGATCTGGCCGACGCCGGGCAGGCGCGCCAGCTCGTCCTTCACCTTCAGCGTGGCGTAGTTACGCATATACAGGGAGTCGTACTTGCCGTTAGGCGAAAACAGATGCACCACTAGCGTCAGCGTCGGGGACTGCTTCTGGGTGGTAATGCCCAAACGCCGCACGTCTTCCGGCAGACGCGCTTCGGCCTGCGCGACGCGGTTTTGCACCTGAACCTGCGCCTGATCCGGGTCGGTTCCCGGACGGAAGGTGACGGTGGTCACCAGCACGCCATCGGAACCCGCGACGGACTTCATGTACATCATGTTCTCAACGCCGTTGATCGCCTCTTCCAGCGGCGTCGCCACGGTCTCGGCAATCACTTTCGGGTTGGCGCCCGGGTACTCCGCGCGCACCTGCACGCTTGGCGGCACGACGTCAGGGTATTCGCTCACCGGCAGCAGCGGGATGGCGATTAACCCTGTGATAAAAATCAGAATCGACAGGACCGCGGCAAAAATCGGCCTGTCGATGAAAAAGCGGGAAAAGTCCATGGGTTGGATTCTCAGGTCAAGGGATCAGTTGAGGGCGCTGGCGGCGGTCATGGCAACGGTTTTCGCGTTAACCGGCATACCCGGCATAAACACTTTTTGTAAACCCTCGACGATGACTTTATCGCCAGGGTTCAGCCCCTGCCGCACGATGCGTAAACCGTCTGCCAGACGGCCCGGCGTGATGTCGCGACGCTGCGCTTTCCCCTCTTTATCGACGATATAGACGTATTTACGATCCTGATCGGTCAGCACCGCTTTGTCGTCGATAAGCGTGGCTTTGAACTCCGCGCTTCCCGGCAGGCGCACGCGGGCAAAAAGTCCCGGCGTGAACTGACGCTGTGCGTTATCCAGCAGCGCGCGCATGCGGATGGTGCCGGTACCTGGCGACAGCTGGTTATCCAGGAAATCCACTTTGCCCTGATGGGGATAGCCCTCCTCGCCCGTCAGGCCAATCTCAACCGGAAGCGCCGTGTGATTGCTGGACGCCCCCTGCCCGCTGCGGGCCAGATTTTGGTAGTGAAGGTAGGTCGACTCGTCCACGTCAAAGTAGACGTAAACGGTTTTCTGCGAGACCAGCGTGGTGAGGACGCTGGCGGTGTCGCCCGCAGTCACCAGGTTCCCGCTGGTGATCAGCGCCCGGCTGGCACGACCGTCGATAGGCGCGGTGACTTTGGTGAAGTCCAGGTTGAGCTGCGCGGCGTCCACTGCCGCCTGCGCGGCGCGAATATCGGCCTGCGCCTGAGTGGCGGCCGAACGACGCTGCTCCCACTCTTCACGGGAGACAACGTTGGTATTGACCAGCTTATCGGTACGGTTAGCCTCACTTTGTGCCAGGCTGGCCTGCGTTTTGGCTCTCGCAAGGTTCGCCTGCGCCTGTTCCAGCGCCGCACGATAGGTTCGGTCATCAATCGTGAACAGCACCTCGCCCTTCTTCACTTCCTGGCCGTCGGTGTAATTCACTTTATCAATGTAGCCGGAAACGCGCGGACGGAGCTGAACGCTCTCCACGGCTTCAATCCGGCCGTTAAAGCTATCCCACTGGCTAATGGATTTCACCACCACGTCAGCAGCGCTGACGGCGGGCGCAGGCGGCGCGGCATTTTGCGCGACGCTGTTATCGCATCCGACGAGCAGCACGGAGAGCAACATGACCCCCAGCGCGTTCAGATGATAGTTACCCCAGGTTTTTTGCAGGCTCATTATTTTTATTCCGGTAATTGTCGCCGCCGGGCAAGACGCAGCAGGAGGCACCGCGCCACTTCCTTTGTCCGGTGGCTGTCTTAAGGCCATTTGTGTCGTTCATCGCCACAAAACTGTAACAGTTGCGAATACACTATCGCGGCGATTGTAGGAAGGTGCCTAACTAAGTGCAAGAATAATTGTTGCACTTTATGTGCTATTTGAGCAGATGTGAAAAGACTCGTTTCGGTCAAGGTTTAAAATGCAACAATAAAACTTGCAATTAATGCAAAAACGCGCCACCTTTTAATGCAACAGACAAAGATACTTTTAAACAGGTAGCGTGGGGGTAACCAGATGAACACTGGCGCATTTATGCATGATTTACTCGACTGGATCGACAACAACCTGGATAGCCGTCTGGACATTGAGTCCGTCGCCCGGCGATCCGGCTACTCAAAATGGCACCTCCAGCGCCTGTTCAAAGAGCATACGGGCTATCCCCTCGCCGGGTATATTCGCGCGCAAAAGCTGCAAAAATCGGTTGAGCGCTTAACCCGCAGCGATGAACCGATTCTGAACGTAGCGATCGCGCTGGGCTTTGACTCCCAGCAGTCCTTCAACCGCAGCTTTAAGCGTCAGTATGGTCAGGCGCCTGGGGCATGGCGGCGGAGCATGGCTGGCCCGGAAACGCAGCAGCTACGCTAGCAATGAAATTGTCACGGATGACATCCTCCCTGCCTGCGTCCCAGGCGATGCCCACCTTCCAGCTGATTGACTCCCCCGTTAGCGGAATCATCACCAGCTCCGGCGGCGCGATATGGGTCACGCTGGTGGGCAGAATAGCCACACCGATACCCGCAACCACCATCGCGACGATAGTTTGGATATCGTCAGTCAACTGAGTCGATGAGACGAAAAGACCGTTATCGTGCAGGAAGCGGTCAATCTGCGCGTTTAAACCCCGCCCTCGCTCATCATACAGCCGCAACAGAGGGCGTTTCGTGAGCCACTCTCCGACAGTCATCGTCGGCGACGCGGCGGGTGCAACCAGGACCAGCCGATCGGTAAATAACGGCAGGTATTCAAGCGCCACGGGGGGAGGAACCCTGACAAAACCGACCTGTAGCTCATCGTTTTGCAATCGCTCGTACTGCTGGAAGGAAGGCAGATCCGTCAATGACATTTCTACTTCCGGGTAGTCTCGACGAAAGTCAGCGATACAGCGTGGTGCCAGATAAAAGCTTGAAAGTCCGAACCCGACGGAAATATGCCCTTCAACCCCTTTCGATACCCGCTCAGCATGCTGCATAAATTGCTGGGTCTGCCTGACCACCTTCTCAGCCTCTGGCAGCAAACGCCTGCCGCTGGCCGTCAGTATTGCGCCGTGACGACCTCGTGAAAAAAGAGACATATTCACCAGGGATTCGAGGAGATTAATCTGTTTGGTCAATGCCGGCTGCGAGATAAACAGCGCCCGCGCCGCATCGGCATAATTTCCTTTTTCAGCCAGTATCAAAAAGGCCTTTAGCAACCGGGTGTTCATTTTTTCATTCCAGATGGTTATCGGATTCGGAAATCATTTGATTATACAGTTATCGGCAATCGTTATGTAATTCAGTCTCGATGATAACCGGAGACGCAACATGAACGAACTGACATCCTTAAAGGCGGCCACCGTACAGTTTCAGCATCAGGCCAGTAACAAAAAATACAATCTCCTGATAATGGAGAAATTTATTGAACGGGCGGCGCTTGAGCAGGTGAACATTCTCACTTTCCCTGAAATGTGCATCACCGGCTACTGGCATGTCCCTAAGCTCACCGCAGCGGAGGTGTCTGCGCTGGCAGAGCCGATTGCAGACAGCCCTTCTCTGACGCTCATTCGTTCCCTGGCGATAAAACATCAAATGCTGATCGGCGCCGGTCTTATTGAACGCGCCGACGACGGCCGACTCTACAATGCGTATGTTGCCTGCATGCCGGACGGCTCGATGCATACGCATCGTAAACTCCATGCTTTTGAACATCCGGCCATCAGCAGCGGGGACGGCTTTACCGTTTTTGATACGCCGTGGGGCGTGAAGGTCGGTATCCTGATTTGCTGGGACAATAATCTGGTCGAAAACGTGCGCGCGACGGCGCTGCTGGGTGCCGATATTCTTCTCGCGCCGCATCAAACAGGTGGTACCGATTCCCGCAGCCCTCACGGGATGAAGCCTGTTCCGCTGGCGCTCTGGGAGGAGCGGGAAACGCGCAAGGAAGAAATTACCGCGGCTTTCAAAGGGCCAAGCGGTCGGGAATGGCTCATGCGCTGGCTGCCTGCCCGCGCGCATGACAACGGGTTATTTCTTCTTTTCAGCAACGGTGTCGGTGCCGATGATGACGAAGTGCGCACGGGCAATGCGATGATCCTCGACCCGTATGGCAGGATCGTGAACGAAACCTGGGCGGCTGAAGATGCGATGGTAAGCGCTGAGCTCGATTTAAGCCTGCTTGCTATGAGCACCGGACGCCGCTGGATCCACGGTCGCCGTCCTGATTTATACCAGATCCTGACGCAGCCGCAGGGCTATGAACGTGATGCGATCAGCGCACGATTTTCGACTGTGCCCCCTGCTCGCTAAAATGTGAGCAATTTTTAGCTGCAAGATAAACCCGGAACTGTTATACTGTATATAATTACAGTATGAGGTGCGCATAATGGCTGTTGAAACAAAATTTGTTGTCGTAAGAAAAGGTGAAGAGAAAATGACATTTGCCAGTAAGAAAGAGGCTGACGCTCACGACAAGCTGCTCGATATGGCAGACGCGTTCACCGACTGGCTGTTGCAAAGCGGAATGCAGATGGATGAAACGCAGGCTGAAAATCTTGGCCTGTATCTCGCCGAGCAGAAAGAGACCGTGCAGCATATTCTTCGTACCAGCAAGCTTCCCGATTTCAATGCCCCAGCTGCAACGGATACAACTGAATCCGACGCGGCTGACACAAAAAAAATCAGGGCTGTGAAAGCGGCCTGATTGTCATAAAAATCATCACTGACCCTGGAGCCGTAAGCAGCCATCTGCTTGCGGCTTTTTTTAGCCCGAACATGAAAAGAGTAAAGGAGATGACGTGCGGCAAGGAATGAAGGAAAAAATCATCAGGATTTGTGATTCAAAAATTGCCTCTAAGGGAAGCGATGTTGGGCTTTCTTTTTATGCTTTTTTTGCTAATAAAAATGACGATCCTGAACTGCTTATGGAAGTGGCGCACTGGTGGATTATGGAGATGAAGCTGGACCATTTTGAAAAGGCTGAAAAGGTGAGAAACCTCGTCTCAGCCCTTTAATACGCTAAAGCGGGATGGCCGGTAACAGTGCGGGATTTCATCGCTCTGGCCATCGCATAACTCCTCAGAGACCAGTCTGCCAATCGTCGCTGCGCACGTAACGGCTGGGTGCATCGAGGCGACGTAAACCGTCCTGCTCTCATCAGCAAAACCAAGAACGGGATACCCATCCTGAATAACAGGACGCTCTCCTGTTGAGTACTGGATGAGAGCAGCCGACTCTGCGCCCGTGAGCCTGCTTCTTACCGCGCGTTGTGCAGCCTCCGCCGTTTCCCTGACGTTGCCGCTTGCCGGGTAATCTTCTGCGGCTAATAAATCCCCGTTGTGCGCTTGCCGAACCTCAATATCATCACCGGAGAGGATCGTGTTAACCACGTTCCGGGAGGCCGCAAAGCGCAACAATATGGCCGGTGATGACAGAACCGGAACATGGATACCCATCCGATCAGTCAGCGCTGGAATACCTGTACCACAGGCCAATACGACACAATCTGCATCCAGTTTCCCCCGAGAGGTCAGGACGCCTGTCACCTTCCCCTCCGTCATGCAAAGCCCCGTAACGGTTGTTTGGGTATTCAGCACGACGCCCTTCTCACAGGCTTTGTCGAGCAATAGCCGCGTTGCGCTGGCGGCGTCAATAGCACCATCTTTTGCAGCATAGCGGGCCTCTGAGGGAGGATTGTTCAAAGCCGGTTCAAGGCGGGCAATCTCCGCCTTGTGGAGGAGACGTTCGTCCTGCAGGCAGGCCCCGGATGCCGCGCCGTAGGTTAACGAACCGCTCCATTTAATGTGAAGTTCCGGTATGTGTTCTTCCAGCCTGTGCCAGTCCGCAAGTGCGATGCGCCGGATAAACACGTCGGCCGCATCATCCTTCACCACACCGGTCAGCCAGCCAAACGCGCTACCGGTTGCACCTGACGCAGGCATATTCTGTTCAACGAGGGTGACGTCAAATTCACGCTGGGCGAGATGCCATGCGATGGATACGCCAGTGATCCCAGCACCTACGACGACAATCCTTTTTTTATAGGTCACGGTGCCCTTCTCCTAAGTGGGGAACATGTTCATGCCAAGATGCGAAAGTAATCTCTTACAGGTTATTTTGTAGGATTGCAAAATTCGTGGGTACGGCAGTTCAGAACGTCTGATTCTCGCTTAAAGCAGACATTTTGTTCCTGCCGCTGTCCGCTTTGTGCCAGGAGCGGACGTTACTAAAGCGGCTTGCGATATTCGGGGTCAGAGTTAGTCAAAACATTACTGACATTACCGTGTATTGATCAACCGAGAGCAAAGTCAAGGCGTGGTTTATTAGGTCTGCAGAAGTAGGCTTGATGATGTACTTAGGTCGCCTGAAGGCTGTTCGGGATTGATTATGCAGGATATGGTATCCTACCTAATAATGGTTTATAACACTTATCATGCTAACAACACGTTGCTATACATTAACGGTTTGTATGATATACATCCAGCCAGCATGATAGATGGGCTTTAACACAGTTATAGGTTGAAGCATACAAGGAGTCAGATAATGTACTTACCATCAAAAAGTCTTCATGACATTTTAGCATCAGAACAAGTTGGAGTTTTTTGTGAGTCTAATTCTTCGGGCGATAAAGCGTTAGTAGCAAAATTACCTACATCAGTCATCAAGTCCATTTTGCTTGGTGCTAAGATAGAGTTTTATCTATTTGTTAAAATAAATCCCCCACATAATATCGCATTGGCCTTGAAAGTATTTGATAATAAATCATCACCTTTCCACGCGATACTTGCTCAACGTTGGAGTAATCGCAATAATATTTTTAATGATTCATTCTTAGACTCAGATATCAACCTATCTTTATTCGACGAGACTGACGCGAGCGTTGTATATGGAACAATAAATATAAAAACTAATTTTAGAAACAAAAGAGCTTATAACATAATTGCAAACTTTGATTTTTCTTCAGCAAACAATTATCAAGATAACATTAAATTCACAGATTCGATATGTGCCTCATTAGGTTCTGATGATGTTAAGCATGCGGGATTCAATGTGTTAAAATTTCACTTCCCCGTTAAGGTTAAAGAACTTGAGACTATCCTTACGCATCATGTAAATCATCAAGGCTCATCAAGTTATGAAGTGGCTACAGAGATTGATGGTGCGCGTCAGGAACGGCAGATTTATCAGGCGCTTTGCCTGATGAATAACTCCTCAACGACCTTATCTCCATTGGTAACGATTGGAAAAAAGGAAAGAGAACTAACAGATGTATTAACTTGCTCGCTAAATAATAAAGTTATTGCGATTGAGTCTAAATGTCTACAAGTAAACGTTTCGACCTTGGATAAATCTCGTGAACGAGCTTCATCGAGCATGATTAAGCACTGCAGGAAAGCAATTAATCAATTGGAAGGGGTTTATAAAGTAATAAGTAGAGGTGATAAAATATATAACTCTGCTGGAATAGAACTCTTGCATGGTGGCGATTATGATTTCTATGGAATAGTCTTAATCGATGAATATAGAGAGTCAAAAGAGTGGCCTGAAATAATTGAGTTAATAGAAGAGGTCAGCAGGCGACACAAGGTTTGTATAAATATTATCAGCGTGTCAGAAATCATTTACAATATGAAATTAAGCTCATCAAATACTAACACATTCATTAGCATGCTTCAAAAGCGGCATGAGCTATGCTTAAAAAATAATAGTATTAATATTAAGATCATTAACTCGTCATTACCAGCTATGCTTGACTGACAGTTACACTACTTATTGGACCCCAACCTGAAAAAAGCTACTTTAGGTTGGGGAATAAACCTAAGGATAGTAGGAATCATGCGCAACTAATAGAAACTTGGACCTGCTCTCATTGATTAGTTGAGGGTCATGTATGTAACGGATCTATAGATATAAATAATGAAATTCCGCTTCTCGCTCATAGCAGACCAATTCATCGCTCTGTCTTCTCACCAGACTTCATTCTGTCTTATTTGGCTTTCAGGAGCTCCGCTGGTGTTGGCCCCTTTGGTGATACTGGCGAGGCCATCGCCCGACGCTCAGGCCTTATTGTAATGTTAGTGTCAAATCAGGATGTACTAATCTGCGTGGAGTTTGTCATCAGCTAAGCAAAAGCCCCTAACGGGGCTGAGCTAATGGCAGTGTAGCTTTAAACCTTTACGACAAAGTAGTCTCTTGCTCCAGGAACTAGCCTATCAACCTTGATACCAACTTTACCATTTCTGACCTCTTCCTGATCAACTCGGTCTATTTGTAAGCTTTCAATAGATAACCGGTGCCAGTGATTTTCATTATCTTGAATAGCAATTTTGTCAGCTTTAGTGATAGCAAATGAATCGCCTTCGGGTATGACTAAAGAGTAGACTAATGCCCCTTTGTAGCAGTGATTGAACTCAAGCTTATGTAGGCTTTGTCTGAAGTTAATGAGTCCCTCTTGCCTAAAGGCATCACGAGCTGCTTCTTTACTGATAACACCGGCTTCTATCATGTAATAAATGTTATAAAACTCATAAGTAAACGTCATGCCGCGTTGAGCCATCTCAGCATCTTCAATCTGGTTTTCGTTGAAAGGGATAACCTCTCTTTCTTTGGGCGCTTTGTATCTACGGTGATTGACTATGTAGACGGCTTTATGTTTCTTTCCCGGATTTGCTTTCTTCCTACGTAAGGCAATCTTGGAGATTTGAGCACACTGAGCATCTGTTGAAGTGCCTCCAATCCCTTTCACCTCCAGTAAGAAGTGAACACCGTTATGCTCAAAGTTCAAATCTTCCTCAAACACTTCTCCAGCATCTACATCAACATCTTTATCTGGGTCTACCACATTAGTGAAGCCGATATACTCAAGAAACCACTTAACCGCAGACACAAGGTCATCCCCAGTTTCTTTTAGCATGGCCCTGAGCTTTACATTTTCATCTTTGGAATGAACTCTTTCATATTCTTCTTTTAAAGACGACAATGTTTCTTCGTGTCTTTTAATCTCATTTTCAATATCTATTATTTTATTTCTTTCATCCAAAGAGATATATGAGAAATCGTTAATCCACTTAAAGCTTCCATGATTAGGAAACATCCCACCAAAAACATTAATATCAGGTAAGACATTATTGAAAAGATCTAATAGAAAACCTGCCTTGTCATGTATTTCTGGAAAGAAGAAAACAATTTTAGACCCCATCTTTCTTAAAAAAGAAACACATTCCCCAGCTTCATTAACCAGTAAAGGGAGATCTTCAGACTTTGCACCTCGATACACTTGGAAAACAAAGTTGTAGTTCGATTGTGGAAGGTATTTTCCGAGACATTGCTTTATCTCTATTCCTTTTTCTCCGTCAGCCACCTTCATTCTGTTTCCAACTCTTCTTGAAAAGGAGAAATCATAATATTTTGGAAAACAATAAGTATCAGTTTGATACTGCTCGCATTTTCCTGATTCATTCTGAAGCGTATAAACTTCGTCATTATTGCTTTCACAAAAAATAAATAGCAGCTGAAGTTTTTCAGTAGAAAAAATGTTAGTTAGAGCAGTATTCATATCCAGAGGAAACAGGTCAACAACGCTAGGCGTATGCCTATAAATTACTTTTAACGATGATTGACCTCTTATAAACATCCCTCTTAGACCTGTATCAATAACTACTATTTCTGCTTCATGTAAGTTTGAGGGAAGTTCAGAAGAATAGGGTATTTCTAAAGAACGATGGATGGCTGCTTGATATATGTTATATCCATTCATCCACCAATGGCTTACATTGAATACTGGGCTAAGAGCCTTCTCGACGGACTTAGGCGTATTTAATAAATAAATCAGTGGCTTATCTTCAGGTGGCATCATGAACATCCATATTAGATTTTCATCAAATGTATCATTTTTCTTTGGAGATAACATCTGGCCTGCATTCAGTTTATTCACACAGAATGCTATTAGAAAGGTCTGCAAGACGCTCTTAGCAGATGTAACGTTCCCCCCGCCATAAAACCTGGTAGCTATACAAACACGCCAGACTGTTACGTTAATACGCGTTCCCCCCATCAACGAGGAATCTCGCATGCCCCCACATCCGCTACGCCAGATCATCGAATCATGTGACCACGCCATCACCACCAAAAACTATGACGCGCTGATGGATTACTACGCCGACGACGCGGCTCTGGTGGTCAAGCCCGGCATGACGGTTAAAGGCAAAGAGAACATTCGCAGCGCGTTTATTGCCATCTCTGATTATTTTCAGGACCAGCTGAGCGTCGAACAAGGGGAGATGCAGGTAATCGAAGGTGGTGGTAATGCCCTCGTTATCATGGAAACCGTTCTGCGTTTTCCTGATGGTCAGGGTGGAATAACGGAATTGTCGCGCCGCGCGACCTATGTTTTTCGGCAGGAAAGCGACGGTCGCTGGCTTTGTACCATCGACAACTCCTACGGTACGTCGCTTCTGGATTCGGTAAACGCATCACGTTAATCACAACTTCAAAGGGGCGCTACCGCCCCTCCACGCCAGCGCCCTTAGTGTGTAGTGATGCGCGGCTCCTTCACAAACTCAGCCAGTAGCCACACCATATCGTGCAGCAGGCCCGTCAGCTCTTTCGCTACATGAGCGGGCAGCGTTCCACCCATAACCGCCTGCGTCAGCGCCAGAACATAGTCCACCTGAGTCAGGGTGTCCTGCCAGCAGTCCGGCACGCAGGAGTTCAGTTTCTCACCCATGATCAATTGCGCGATCAGGTCTGGCGGCAGATCGACATCGCAGAGTTCTCTTAGCTTACGCAGGGCGTGCAGCAGACGCTCGCAGAGCGCAGTAAACATCTTCGCATCCTCGATTTCGACCAGCACGCTCACCAGCGCGGCGCAGTTGTCGGCGACGACAAACAGATCGGCATCAGCCGGAAGCGGCCGGGAGATAAGTTGCAGAATGACGTTTTCGTCAGATGGGACATAAGTCAGGGTTGGGATAGTAGCCATAGTAAGGCATCCTCAGTGTGTAAATTGGGTGAACCACCCGATGAGTTCCTACGCTCGAGGGGGTAGCGCTGACAGAGGTAGGAATACCGCCCACAGAGAAAACGGCCAGCCTTGCGGCTGCTCCGCCAGCGCCACCGCAATTTTAACGAGTTCGGCGCTGCCGCGACATATAAATATCGCTCTGTAGATGCGGGTTCCTACGCCCGATTGCGGATGTGCCGCAACGCAGGCACTTTACGACCCCGATCGGTTGAAGAAAAGACATAACCCTGAATTTCACGCGGTTAATTTGCGGTTTGCGAGGCGCCTTCCAGAATGACAACGCTGCCCTAAATTTTAAGCGTATCAATCACCGCGCCTGGGGCATGGCGGCGCAGTCTCGGCAGCACGAAAGCAGACAAAACAACGACCCGCATGGCTACTCATTAAAGAACAACGCTCCTGAAACAGCTTGAGTCGTCATAGGGTGGAAGCTTGCAAAATTGTGCGGATATTGGGTTATTGCCAGGCGCGGCAGCTAATAGGGTATTAAGGATATTATCAGCCGTTCAGCCATCCGGGTGTTTAAATGGTAAAAATAAAATAACATTTACATTGCGGTAATAAATATTCTATGTCTTAATAGCGCCATCGGTTTGGAAAACAGACCTTATGAAAGCAGTTTTAGTAAAGCAGTCCTCAGTTCAGGTGTTATCCTTAGATATCCCTTCTTCATGAGCCTTCTCCTAAGTGCCAAATAAGTAACTCTCTCAATACAGTCCATCATCGCCGCACTATGTGGCTCATAAATTAAGGAATTATCTATGTCTAATAAAATGACTGGTTTAGTAAAATGGTTCAACGCAGATAAAGGTTTTGGCTTTATCACTCCTGACGACGGCAGCAAAGATGTATTCGTGCATTTCTCTGCAATCCAGGGCGATAACTTCAAAACTCTGGATGAAGGTCAGAAAGTGTCCTTCACCATTGAAAATGGCGCTAAAGGCCCTGCGGCCGGTAACGTCACTGCACTGTAATAGGTGCTCATTATCAGTGGCGCTTACGATAGCGATGAAGGCGTTGGCCTGAGCAGTTATGTGCTACTGATAATAAAATGAACCCGCCCCGAGCGGTTTTTTTATTTATACTTCCTGACGTCTTAATCTCTTCAAATATTGTTAAAAAATAAGTAATCATCATTTTAAACGTGTTTTATTTTGTCCCCTTATAGCAGGAACTCCCTATGTCAGTACGTAAAAAAACACAAACTCATCGTAATTATTTAGTGAAATGCACATGTCCAGGCTGTGCAAAAGATTCAGAACACAGCTTTAGCCGCGTTCAGAAAGGCTCTCAACTTGTCTGTCCGTCTTGCAATACCCTCTTTAAATCTTCCAAATGAATGAAGGCGTGTTCCTGCCATTCTCTTTATCCCTGAAATAAAGCTATATTTTAAGCGTATCAATCACCGCTCTAAGCGCGGGCGACACGTTACGGTGGGGATAATAGAGGTACAACCCGTCCATGCGCAGGCTATAGCGCTGCAATACCCGGATCAGCGTTCCGCGCTCCAGATCGTCAGCCACCAGCTCCACCGGGACATAGGCCAGCCCAAGCCCCAGCCGGGCGGCTTCGGCTTCCATGTAGCTGTCAGACAGCGCCCATTGCCCCTCTGGCCGATGGGTGATTATTTTCCCGTCCTGCACCAGCTCCCACTGATAGTCACTACCGTCGGCAAGCTGGTAGGCAATGCACGGATGCGCCACTAAATCCGCAGGCGTCTGGGGAAAACCGTAGCGTCTGAAGTGTTCCGGGGCAGCCACTGCGGCCATTTCCATATCAGGCGTGATACGCACTGCAATCATTCCCTGCCCCACTTCCGGCCCCAGTCTGACACCCGCATCGAACCGCTCGGCGATAATGTCGACAAAGCGGCTTTCATTCATCAGTTCCAGCCTGATGTCCGGGTAACGCTGTTTAAAAATGGCGAGCTTTGGCAGCAGACATTTGTCGATAGCGTGCTGGCTGGCATTAATACGCACCGTGCCGGACGGCGTCTGACGATAGTGTGCCAGGGTCGCCAGGCCCGTATCGAGCGTATCGAACGCGGACTCGGCGGTCCGGTAAAGCTGTTCCCCCGCGTGGGTTAGCGACAGCTTGCGCGTGGTGCGGACCAGAAGCTGAACGCCCAATCGCTCCTCAAGCTCGCGAACCGAGCGGCTGATCCCGGATTGCGCCAGCCCGAGCCGTTGCGCAGCCGCCGTGAAGCTCCCCTCCCGCACCACCTGCATAAACAGGTACAGCTCATTGTAGTTTTCCCGCTTCGCCATCACGCCCCCAATTTATAACAATATGATATGAATCCTAGCAGCTTTTGGCCTCTAATCAGCACTATTTCTGCTAACTATAATGACCGCAACACAACACCACAGGGTCCATTTTCATGAAAACATTCACCCAAAAACTGTCCGTTGCGATGCTGCTATGCGCATCATTAAGTGGAGTGACAACAATGAGTTATGCAGAAACCACCAACCCAAACGCACCGATTTCGATGGTGGCCACATGGGATAAAACCTTCGCCGAAAGTGACAAAGTCGATCACCGTAAGGTGTCCTTCCAGAACCGGTACGGGATCACCCTGGTGGGCGATCTGTATCTTCCCAAAAACCGCGGTGACCGCAAGCTGGCGGCGATTGCGGTCAGCGGGCCGTTTGGCGCGGTCAAAGAGCAGTCCAGCGGCCTGTATGCGCAGACCCTGGCGGAGAATGGGTTTGTGACCCTGGCGTTCGATCCGTCCTATACGGGCGAAAGCGGTGGCCAGCCGCGCAACGTTGCGTCTCCGGATATCAACACCGAAGACTTTAGCGCGGCGGTGGATTTCCTGGGGTTGCAGAAAGAGGTTGATCGTAACCGCATCGGTATTCTCGGCATCTGCGGCTGGGGCGGTATGGCGCTGAATGCGGCCGCCATGGACACCCGCGTGAAAGCGGTCGCCACCAGCGTGATGTACGACATGAGCCGGGCGATGGGCCACGGCGTGGGCGACGGGAAAGATCGCTATTCAACGTCTGACCGCCGTGCCGTTCTGCAGTATCTCAACGCACAGCGCTGGAAAGATGCTGAGAACGGGACCTTCGCGCACGGCGGCCATGACATTTATATCGATGAGAACGGCAAGGTGACGGCGGCTGAACGTATTCTGCCAGAGACGCTGCCAGCAGACCCGCATCCGGTACTGAAGGAGTTCTATGATTACTACCGCATGCCGCGCGGCTTCCACGCGCGTTCCGTCAACTCCACCGGCGCGTGGACCGCGACCACGCCATTATCCTTTATGAATATGCCGCTGCTGAGCTACGCCGGGGAAATTACGATCCCGACGCTTATCGTCACCGGTGAAAAAGCGCACTCCCGCTACTTTGCAGAAGATGCGTTTAAAGCGGTCGGCAGCAAGCAGAAGGAACTGGTGATTGTTCCGGGCGCAAACCATGTCGATCTCTACGACAATGCTGCCGGGAAGATCCCGTTCGGCCAGTTTGAACAGTTCTTCAAAACCAGCCTGAAATAAACCTCTCCGCCGCCCGTGTTGAGCGGGCGGCCCTTCGTGAAAGATGACTATGTCTACTCTGAACCCTACCACCTCACAGAATGAGGAACGCGCGCACTGGGGCGGTATTTTTGCCATGACCCTGTGCGTATTCGTCCTGATTGCCTCGGAATTTATGCCCGTCAGCCTGCTCACGCCCCTTGCCAGAGATTTGGGCGTTACGGAGGGGCTCGCTGGCCAGGGGATCGCCATCTCCGGCGCGCTGGCGGTTCTGACCAGCCTCTTCCTTTCCCGGCTTGCCGGGAATATGAACCGCAAACACCTTCTGCTGGGCATGACGCTCCTGATGGCGCTCTCGGGGATGATTATCGCTTTCGCCTCAAACTATCTGGTTTACATGACCGGCCGCGCGCTGATCGGTATCGCTATAGGCGGGTTCTGGTCCATGTCTGCCGCAACGGCCATTCGCCTCGTTCCGCAGCATCAGGTCTCGCGCGCGCTGGCGATATTCAACGGGGGGAACGCGCTGGCGACGGTAGTCGCCGCCCCGCTCGGGAGCTATCTCGGCGCCACCATTGGCTGGCGCGGCGCCTTCCTGTGCCTGGTTCCCGTGGCGATAGTGGCGTTCCTCTGGCAATGCTTTAGCCTGCCCGATATGAACGGCAATAAAAATACGGCGTCACGCGCATCCGTCTTTGGGTTATTCCGCCAGCCGGTGGTTTCCATTGGTCTGCTGGCCTGCGGCCTGTTCTTTATGGGGCAGTTTGCGCTGTTTACCTATGTGCGTCCGTTTCTCGAAACCGTCACGCAGGTCAGCCCCTCCGGCTTATCGCTGATTTTACTCACCATCGGCGTCGCGGGTTTTGTTGGCACACTGCTCGTTGCTATTGTTCTGAACGCGGCGTTTTACCTGACGCTAATCGCCATACCCCTGCTGATGGCCGTCATAGCAGGCGTGTTAATACTGATCGGTCACAGCGTGTGGATCGTTGCCCTGCTGTTAGGCTTCTGGGGGATGCTGGCGACGGCGGCGCCAACGGGATGGTGGACATGGATTGCGCGAACGCTGCCGCAAGATGCCGAAGCCGGTGGCGGATTAATGGTCGCCGTGATCCAACTTTCTATTGCGCTGGGTTCAACGGCCGGTGGACTGGTATTCGACCATCTCGGCTGGCAGAGCACGTTTGCAATGAGCGGCATGGTGCTGCTGTGTGCGGTGGTGCTGACGCTTCTGCTTTCGCGTCTTCACAAACCACTCGCCGGATGATTTGTTGGCGCTTTTCTTCACCGCTGGTGTATTGTTTTTAAACGATTCATCACTCTAAAGAGAAGCGGCGACATGATTAACATCCTCGGCAAAACCACCTCCATCAACGTGCGTAAAGTGCTCTGGACCTGCGAAGAAGCAGGCCTCGCGTATCAACAGGAAGATTACGGCAGCGGTTTTGCCTCAACGGGTACGGATGCCTTCCGCGCCCTGAACCCCAACGCCATGGTGCCGGTGCTGATGGATGACGATTTCGTGCTGTGGGAGTCCAACGCCATCTGCCGCTATCTGGCGCGCAAGGCCGGACGTCACGATCTGCTGCCCGCAGAACCGCAGGCCTGCGCCAACGTCGAGCGCTGGATGGACTGGCAGGCAACCGAATTCAATAACGCCTGGCGCTATGTTTTCCCGGCGCTGGGGCGTAAAAACCCGGAATTTAACGACCCTGAGCGCATTGCGGCGGGAATAAAAGAGTGGAACCACTGCATCACCATTCTGGAAAACCAGCTGCAGCGCACCGGGGCCTTTGCGGCAGGCGAGACGTTTACCCTTGCGGACGTGGTGCTTGGGCTGTCGGTGAATCGCTGGAAAATGACGCCGTTTGATAAGCCCGACGTGCCTGCAATTGAGGCCTGGTTTGAACGTCTTAACCAGCGCCCGGCGTTTTTGCGTCACGGCAATAACGGCATGATATAAAGTCTTCACGCCCCTATCTTGAGCAAGGATATTTTATTTAATTACTTAACCCTGAAAGTCGTCAGAGGGAATAATAATTAAGTCATATCCTGGACAGCCCGTTGCACCGCTTTGCTAGCCTGACTATTCAGGCAAAGCTCAACCCGGAGGTATTCTTGCTGATTAGACTCAAGAAAGAACGAACGCATAAGGAGGATCGCCGGCTTGCTCTCTGGCTGGCGACCTCGGCAGGTTTGCTGAATGCCATCGCCCTCGGGGCATTTGGCTTTTTCCCCTCACACATGACCGGCAACACCTCACAGTTATCCAGCGAAGTCTCTTCCACCGACCTGAGCGATATTATTTTCTTCGGCTCGATTATTCTCTCCTTTGTGGCAGGCGCTATTGTTGCCCGCATGATTGTAATATGGGGCATTATCCATAACGTCAGGCTGGTTTTTTGCCAGATCCTGTTTGTCGAGGGGATATTGCTGACCGGCGTCTCCTTCTACGAGATGTATTTTCATGCCCTCACCAGCAACCGCGAGATTATTCTTTTTCTGTGCGGCCTGATGGGCATTCATAATTCCACCTCCACTCAGCTTTCCGGCGGACGGGTGAGATCGACGCACATTACCGGCACGCTGACGGACGCGGGGATATCCCTGGCCTCCGTACTGGTGGCGATGCTACGCAGGGATTACTCCAAAGATACGGCGGCACAAAAAAGTCAGCTGAAAACCCACTTAACCACCCTTTTCTCGTTTATTACGGGCGGTATCGCGGGGCTGCTGCTGTTCAGGTGGATCGGGTTTAACGCCATGCTGGCGCTCGGACTGATGCTTGCCGTGGTCGCTATCGTTTCAATTATCACCGTCTCGACGCGGGTTCGACGGGGTCGCGCTACCGTCTGAGCGTTGCAGCTGCCCCAGCAGGCGCTGCATGTTGTCGTCGCAGGAGATCCCATCCGGACGGTTGGTGATACTCGCGACCAGCGTCAGCAATTCCCTGCGGTTTTCCTCGAGCTGCTTCTGCATCGCTTCTATTTCGGCAATACGCGTCTTCAGGGACTGGATCAGTCCCTCATGATCCCAGTGCTGTTGCGGCTGCGGCAGGAAGCGGCGTATTTGCTCGAGTGAGAACCCGGTACGCTGCGCGTTGTCGATGATGTTCAGCAGCGCTGCCGCCTCTTTAGAATACGATCGGTAGCCGTTCCCCTGCCTGACGGGTCGCGGCAGTAAACCTTCCGCCTCATAGAACCGAATGCGCGACGGGGAAATACCCGTCATTTTCGACAGCTCGCCAATTCTCATTTGATCTGCTCTTACGTCTTGACCTTAAAGTTAACTTTAAGCTTAAACTTTTTATACGGTCAACCGGATCGCCATCTCATCAGGGAGCTCATATGCAAACTATTCTGGGTGCCAGCGGGCAAATCGCCCGTGAACTGACCCGCGAATTAAAACGCGCCTATACCGACGATATCAGGCTGGTCAGCCGCCATCCGCAGAAAGTCCACGCCAGCGATATCACGGCTGCGGCCAATCTTCTGGATGCGCAGCAGACGCAGGAGGCGGTTAACGGCAGCGATACGGTCTATTTTACCGCCGGTCTGCCGCCGGATTCCGCGCTGTGGGAGCGTCAGTTCCCAACCATGCTGGAAAATGCGCTGGAGGCCACGCGAAAGGCGGGCGCAAAATTCGTCTATTTTGACAATACCTACATGTATCCACAGAGCGACGAGCCGCAAACGGAAGAGACGCGCTTTGCGCCCCGGGGACGGAAAGGCAACGTGCGTGCGCTGATGGCCAACCGGGTGCTTGCCGAAATGCAGCGGGGCGACATTCCCGTCCTCATCGGCCGGGCCCCGGAGTTTTACGGGCCTGAGAGAACGCAGAGCTTCACGAATACGCTCATTATCGACAGGCTGAAGCAGCACAAACGCCCGCGCGTTCCGGTACGTGACGATACGCTTCGCACCCTCATCTGGACGCCGGATGCCAGTCGCGCGCTTGCCCTGCTGGGCAATACGCCTGAGGCCTACGGGCAGACGTGGCATTTGCCCTGCTGCGATGAAAGGCTGACGTATCAACAGTTTGTCACTCTCGCCTGCGATATCTTCGGCCAGAAGGCGGACTACGCCGTGCTGGGCAAGATGGCATTCGCCGCGACGGCGCTGTTTTCGCAGGGCGCGCGCGAAATGCGTGAGCTGTTGCCCAGATACGACGTTGATAACCTGTTTGATTCGACGAAGTTTAAGCGGCATTTTCCCGACTTCCCCGTCACCTCATACCGGCAGGGTCTTGAAAACATCTGGCAGGAATGTGAATCAAAAACCCACAAAACAGCGTAGCTGTGCTGCCGCACCGTCACATGTGCGGCCCCGATTAGTGACAACGTCACTTTCACTTCTCGTCTTTAGGACTATTCTGCCTGCCCCTCAATCAGCCCTTACGCCATAAGGCTTAACACCAGGTTGTCACTGTTTTCATAGGGTTACTGATTTTACCCCTTCGCTGGAACCCTTCCCAAACGCTTGCTATAGGTGAAATACCCCTGCCGAAACATGGCATAACAACAGGCAACCGGTGGTTGCTATAACGCATGCGCACAGGGAGACACACCGCAATGCACCCATTACTCAAACGTTCGCTGCTGTTTGTCGGCGCCATTATCGTGGTCCTCGCCCTTCTCGTCTGGGGCATTGGGCTGGAGACGATAAAGGCGCGCCAGGTTGACCTGGTCTATCTCGGGCAACAGCACATGATTCTGGTTTTCTCATCCATGTTTTTTGCCCTGCTGGTGGGTATTCCAGCCGGTATTCTGCTGAGCCGTCCGGCCGCGCGGGGTATCGCCGAATATGTGATGCAAATCTTCAACGTCGGCAACACGCTGCCGCCGCTGGCCGTTCTGGCGCTGGCGATGGTGGTGATTGGCATTGGCGATACGCCCGCCATCATCGCCCTGTTCCTCGCCTCGCTGCTGCCGATCGTGCGTAACACCTACGCCGGGCTGTGCTCGGTCCCGCCGTCGCTGCTGGAAGCAGCAAACGGCATCGGGATGACCAAATGGCAGCGCCTGCGTCAGGTTGAGCTGCCAGCCGCCTGGCCGGTCATGCTCTCGGGGATCCGCATCGCCACCGCCATTAACGTCGGTACCGCACCGCTGGCGTTCCTGATTGGCGCCAGCAGCTACGGCGAGCTGATTTTCCCCGGTATTTACCTGAACGATTTCCCGACCCTGATCCTCGGCGCGGCGGCCACCGCCCTGTTCGCCCTGATCCTCGATACTCTGCTGGCGGCGCTGGGTCGCGCGATGAGTCCCCATCTCGCTCGATAACAATAACAAGGAGCTTTTATGAGACTGTTTTCCGGCCTGACGGCGCTATTTGCCACGGCGCTGTTCACCAGCCAGGCGATGGCGGCCCCGCTGATTCTGGCGACCAAAAGCTTTACCGAGCAGCACATTCTCTCGGCGATGACCGTGCAGTACCTGCAAAAGAGAGGTTTTCAGGTCCAGCCGCAAACCAACATTGCCACGGTGATCTCCCGCAACGCGATGATCAACAAGCAGATTGATATGACCTGGGAGTACACCGGCACGTCGCTGATCATCTTTAACCACATCAACAAGCGCATGTCGCCGCAGGAGTCTTACGAGACGGTGAAACGCCTGGACGCGAAGCACGGTCTGGTCTGGCTCAAACCCGCCGACATGAACAACACCTACGCTTTCGCCATGCAGCGCAAGCGCGCCGAGGCGGAGCATATCAAAACCATGTCGGAGATGGTGGCGAAGATTGAGCAGGTCCGTAAAACCAACCCGGACAAAAACTGGCTGCTGGGCTTGGACCTGGAGTTTGCCGGGCGCAGCGACGGCATGAAGCCGCTTCAGGCGGCCTATAAGATGGATCTGGACCGCCCGCAAATCCGTCAGATGGACCCCGGTCTGGTCTATAACGCGGTGCGCGACGGCTTCGTTGACGCCGGTCTGATTTACACCACCGACGGGCGAGTGAAAGGCTTCGACCTCAAGGTGCTGGAAGATGATAAAGGCTTCTTCCCGAGCTACGCGGTAACGCCGGTGGTGCGTAAAGACACGCTGGAGGCCAACCCCGGTCTGGAAGAGGCGCTCAACACCCTCTCGGCCCAGCTCAACAACGACGTTATCACCGAGCTGAACAAGAAGGTGGATATCGACCATCAGTCACCGCAGCAGGTCGCCCGCGATTTCCTGCGTAGCAAACAGCTGCTGTAGGAGGCGCTATGGAGACGATTCACTACATTCTGGACAACTGGGATTACCTCTTAACCCTGACGCTGCAGCACCTGTGGCTGGTGGCGCTGGCCGTAGGCTTAGCCATCATCATCGGCGTACCGCTGGGCATTCTGATTGTCCGCCATAAGTGGCTGGCAACGCCGGTGCTGGGGATAGCCACCATCGTGCTGACCATTCCGTCCATCGCCCTGTTTGGCCTGATGATCCCGCTGTTTTCGCTGATCGGTCAGGGCATCGGTGCCCTGCCCGCGATCACGGCGGTGTTTCTCTACTCGCTGCTGCCGATTGTGCGTAATACCCATACCGCGCTCGACAGCCTGCCGCCGGGCCTGCGCGAAGCCGGGCGCGGCATCGGCATGACCTTCTGGCAGCGCCTGCGCTGGGTTGAAATCCCGATGGCGCTGCCGGTGATTTTCGGCGGGATCCGCACCGCCGTGGTGATGAACATCGGCGTGATGGCGATTGCCGCCGTGATCGGCGCGGGCGGTCTGGGCCTGCTGCTGCTCAACGGCATCGGCGGAAGCGATATTCGCATGTTGATTGCGGGCGCGCTGATGATTTGTCTTTTAGCAATTGTGCTTGACTGGCTGCTGCACCGTCTGCAGGTGGTTCTGACTCCAAAGGGGATTCGATAATGATAAAACTGGAAAACCTCACCAAACAATTTTCACAGAAGCACGGCCAGACCTTTAAGGCCGTCGATAACGTCAACCTGAACGTGCCCGAAGGGGAAATGTGCGTCCTGCTCGGCCCTTCCGGCTGCGGGAAGACCACCACCCTGAAGATGATTAACCGCCTCATTACCCCAAGCAGCGGGACGATCCTGATCAACGGTGAAGACACCAGCGGGATGGACACCGTCACCCTGCGTCGCAACATCGGCTACGTGATCCAGCAGATTGGCCTGTTCCCGAACATGACCATCGAAGAGAACATTACCGTCGTGCCGCGCATGCTGGGCTGGGATAAAGCGCGCTGCAAAACCCGCGCCGAAGAGCTGATGGATATGGTGGCGATGGATCCGCACAAGTTCCTCAACCGCTACCCGCGCGAGATGTCCGGCGGCCAGCAGCAGCGTATCGGCGTGATCCGCGCCCTGGCGGCAGATCCTCCGGTACTGCTGATGGATGAACCCTTCGGCGCGGTGGACCCGATCAACCGCGAGGTGATCCAGAACCAGTTCCTGGAGATGCAGCGCAAGCTGAAAAAAACCGTCATGCTGGTGAGCCACGATATCGATGAAGCCCTGAAGCTCGGCGACCGTATTGCGGTGTTCCGTCAGGGGAAAATCGTGCAGTGCGCCAGCCCGGATGAACTGCTGGCGAAACCGGCGAATGAGTTTGTCGGATCGTTCGTCGGCCAGGACCGGACGCTGAAGCGCCTGCTGCTGGTATCGGCGGGCGACGTCACCGACCAGCAGCCGACCATTACGGTGCGGGGCTCTACTCCGCTTCCCGACGCCTTTGCGACCATGGATGATAACGACATTCGTGCCGTGACGGTGGTCGACGAGCACGGCAAACCGCTGGGCTTTGTGAAGCGTCGCGAAGCGCGCAACGCCAGCGGTACCTGCGCCGACATCCTGCATCCGTTCCGCATGACCGGCAAGGCGGAAGACAACCTGCGCGTGGTGCTTTCACGTTTGTATGAGAGCAATACCAGCTGGATGCCGATCGTGGATGAGGACGGCCGCTACAACGGTGAGATTTCGCAGGACTATATCGCCGAGTACCTGAGTTCAGGGCGTACGCGCCGGGCGCTCAATATTCATAGTGAGAGCTGAGGATCATATTTTAATACAGACCAGAAAAGCCCCTTGCGGGCTGATGGTTCCCCATAAATAAAGACAGGAATCGATGGTTCCAGGTGAACAGCGAGAAATCACGCAGGTGCTGTCGTGTCTGACATTGAGTGAACATATCATCCGGCAATCGCAGGGGCTCCTGTCGGGGATGAACCCCGACAGGGTCTACGCCGATATGGCGATGGCCTATCAAAACATCTTCTGGTGTATTGATGATGTTTCTGGGGATCCCTCAGCCTTTCCGGGGCTTGATGCTCAAGATTCTTTAAAGCCTGGTTTAACATTGGCTTTACGCCACTCTTTGACCTCTTTGACAATTCCTTGAGGGCTATCCTCTTTCCCATCCTCTGGATAGAAGATCAAATCTGAGCTTGATGAATGCTCGGTAAGACGTCTGAATTCCCTTACCCTGCGATTGTCGTCTTCTTCTGTTGGACCTTCTGCGTTATAAATATTGCGAACTAACTCTAAAAATTCTTGTTCCGTATAATCACAAAGGCTTTTCTTCTCACTCATTTTTTTCCCACCTCCGGAAATTCGCTGCAAGAAATGCCCACAAAAAAAACCTTTCTGGGCTTATGTTGAGTTCACCAGCGAATTTCAGAAGTGAGAATAAAAGCGACTTCTTTCACCATCTCGTCAAGATCGTAATTAATCTGCATTGTGATAGGCGTATGAAAATCTTCAACGGTGTACTTTTCAACCCAACCGAATAAACGATTCATTATGGTTCTGGGGCCAACCGTGCCTTCAGGCTCACCAAACGCCTGATGAATCCAGATGCGAGACATATTTTGCTGCAACGGTGTAGGGAGTTCATTCGGGAAGACCCATCCCTTTACCTCATCACGCTGAATAGACAACGTAATTTCTTTCAGTATCCTCCCTTCTCGATTAAAGGCTAAAGAAACACCTTCGTTCGCCATTTGTAAAAGTAACACGGGGTCACCTGCTGCCCCTTTAGGGTCGCTTTTGTAAGTGATTATTTCATTATCAACTAACTCTTTATAGCTCCTGCCCAGATTACGGATCAGTGCTTCTACATTTACTGTCATTCGTATAACCCCATATTACGATTCAATTCGTGAATTTTAGCCCTTGCATCTTCAATCTGATTTTCCGTTGCACCATGCTTTTTTAATGCTGGCTTTATGGCATCCAGATTGCGATCCACTGCTGCCCGTAAGTTCTGCGAGTCTAAGTCAATTTGTGCAGGGGTATTACGCCCGCCATAAGTCTCACTGATTTTCTGATGCACATCTTTAGGAACGACGATAGCCGCTACCTGTAATGAAAGTTCCTGAATTTCCGTTTCTTTTAAATGCGGGTATTTCCTGCGTAGATTAGTTTTAACAGCCGCAGCAGACGGCATGTGATCAGCCTCATATACCCCCTGCCGCGAACGGCGTTTAAAGTCACTGTATAGCTCGACCTCCAAAAACTCCACCGGCGGTTTGCTCAGGTAAATATAAATCGGCGGCAGGTCTGGCAACGGCAGGATCAAAATGTAATCCGCAAAACTCTTCTCCTCCGGTGCCGGGCTGGTGGTCGCCGTTATGCCGGTGTTATCCGGCAGCGGGTCAACAATCACGGGGTTCGGCAGCACCGGCCGCGCCTTGTTGCCGGTATTCCACGGCGTTTTCTCGTCTGTACGGTCAGGCGTCCACACGATGGTGATGCGCGGTTCTTCCTCCGTGGTGAAGGTGTATGCCTGCGCCCTGCTGTCGTACTCCATTTTTCTGACGCGAACATTATCCCGGCCAGGCGGCGTGTGCCAGCCATGCGGCACCGGGTTCCCCCTGCTGTCGTTCTCCCACGTATAGCGAACACGGCTCGGGGCTTCACGCATCTGCGCCAGGCGCATACGGTCAATAAAATCCTGTTCGCCGTCGTTCAGCCTGCCGGGCATCATACCTACCAGCAGTCCGGCCACGGGAGCACCTGCTCCGGCGGCAGCAATCTCACCCAGCCCGGCGGCACTTCGTACCGCCCAGGTGCCGTATGTCAGCGCCCTGCCGCTTATCAGCTCCAGCAGGCTTGCGCCTGCCGTGGCCGTCTGTGCGCGTGAAGCGACCGCCGCGGCAGCAACGGCGGCCTGATAATCCATCTCCTCATGGTTGCCGTTCCACCAGCGATAAAGGGCGCTGCGCTTCTTCGGTTTGGGGATATCATCTGGCTTTTTCTTTCTGGCGGTCTGAGCATGCTGCGGGGCGACTGAATCGGTTGTCGGATCGCCGGCGGGCATGGCCTGAAAAAATGCCATATCAGCAAAATTGGTGTGGGGTTCGCGCTGGTCACCGGCATCATTGCAGCCCTCACCGCGCAGGCAGGATTTTGCGAATACCCGGTTGCGCTCCCTTTCCTCCTCTCTGCGTTTTTCTTCGGCTTCCTTTTCTGCTGCCAGCTTTGCGGCGTGTTCCTCTCTGGCAATATCTAAGGGATCTCGCCCACGCCCCAGCCACTGGCCTGCAGGTGCAATCACCCAGTTCGAACCAGGAGGGCAATCACAATGTACTATTGAACCGTGAACGGCGGCGGGTACCCCGTGAAATGTCACTCGTTCTTCACCAGATACAATGACGCCCTGTATCCCGCATTTGGGACATGGAGTGGTTTTATCGCCTACCCGAAGTATCCTGCGGCCAAATTCAGAGCTGTCAGTGATGGAGGCTATGCACCTGGCTCCGGAGGTTGTTTTATCATTCTCAAGCGCCTGCCCCCGGCCATAATTATCGGTACGGTAACCCATTCGTTACGCTCCGGTAATTAGTAAATTGATTACTCATAAAGAATTCCCTTTATCTTCCCGTTAATAAAAAAAGAAATTCTACTATGAATACGAGTTAACCAGATTTATTCAGCACTTTTGGTTAATATTTAACAGCTAAATAAACCTTCAATAAAAATAAATAAGATAAATATTTAGAACACCCTATAAAAGCTCATTTGCATACTGGTTGAGTTCCTATCACAATAGAACATCGACCCCGTTGACTCGCGACTCATGCAACGTCTTCATACGTACCCCGACATCCGCGCGATGTTTCGCCGACTGCTGATTGCCACCGTCACCGGCGTGCTGGCCGCGCTGGCCGTGGCGGTATTCCGCCACAGCATGTACCTGCTGGAGTGGCTACTTCTCAGCAACGACAGCGGCAGCCTGGTGAATGCCGCCGCGTCGCTCTCGCCCTGGCGGCGCGCGCTGACGCCAGCGCTGGGTGGGCTGGCCGCCGGGCTGCTGCTCTGGGGATGGCAGCGTCTGACGGCGCAGCGTCCTCATGCCCCCACCGATTATATGGAAGCGCTGGAGACCGGTGACGGCCAGTTTGACTACGGCGCAAGCCTTGTGAAATCCCTTGCGTCGCTGCTGGTCGTTGCCAGCGGTAGCGCCATCGGGCGTGAAGGGGCGATGATCCTGCTTGCCGCCCTCGCTGCCTCCCTTTTCGCCCGGCGCTTTACGCCCAAATCCGAATGGAAATTATGGATAGCCTGCGGTGCCGCCGCCGGGATGGCCAGCGCCTACCATGCTCCGTTAGCAGGAAGCCTGTTCATCGCTGAGATTCTGTTTGGTACGCTGATGCTGGCCTCGCTCGGCCCCGTGGTTATCTCGGCGGTGGTGGCGCTGCTCACCACGCAGCTTCTGGCACCGGGCGCCGGTACGCTCTACGCGGTCCATCTGAGCGGCATGCTCACCGCGGCCGATTATGCCCTGCTGGTCGCGATGGGGCTGGTGGCCGGTCTCTGCGGACCGCTGCTGATGTGGCTGATGGCGTTCAGCCACGGTCTTTTCCTGCGCCTCAAGCTTTCGCCGCCGTGGCAATTAGCGCTGGGCGGCGCGATCGTCGGGCTGCTGTCTCTCCTGACGCCGAAGGTATGGGGGAATGGCTACAGCGTGGTTCAGTCTTTTCTGCTCGCGCCGCCGCTGCTGTCGGTAATTGCCGGGGTGTTTATCTGCAAACTGCTGGCGGTACTGGCGAGCAGCGGCTCGGGCGCGCCGGGCGGGGTATTTACGCCCACGCTGTTTGTCGGTATGGCAACGGGAATGCTGTTTGCGCAGCTGTTCGCGCTATGGCTGCCAGGCTCTGAAACGGCGATTCTGCTGGGGCTGGCAGGGATGGCAACGCTACTTGCCGCGACCACGCATGCGCCCATTATGTCGGCGCTGATGGTCTGTGAAATGACCGGGCAGTATTTTTTACTGCCCGGCCTGCTGGTCGCCTGCGTGGTGGCGTCCGTATTGTCGCGGACGTTACGCCACGACTCGATCTACGGTCAGCACGCCACCGAGGGCAGAGAGATCGATGTACTGCGCTAGCTCGCGCTGCTCGGCGCGTGGCAGATAAGGCAGCTCGCCCACCAGCGGCCCGGGCAGCTTGGTGCTCAGCACGTCGATGATCTCCGCATAGTGCGCCAGGCCCGGGTTGATGCGGTTTGCCACCCAGCCAACCAGCGGCAGGCCGTCATTGGCGATCGCCTGCGCCGTCAGCAGCGCGTGGTTGATGCACCCTTCCTGGATACCCACTACCATCACCACCGGAAGCTGCTCCTGCACGACCCATTCAGACAGCGGGCGCAGGTCATTCATCAGGCTGCGCCAGCCGCCCGTCCCTTCAACCACCACGTGGTCAACCTTCTCGCTCAGGTTCGCCAGGCCGTCGGACAGCAGGGGATAATTAATCAGGCCGCTGTGCGCTACGCTGCTCTCCTCTTCGCTTAACGAAATGGGATTGACCGCGTGATAAGGCAGTTCCAGTGACGAGACGCTTTGCAGCACCAGGGCGTCTTTATTACGCAATCCCTCTGGCGTCTCTTTACTGCCTTTTGCGACCGGTTTGTACCCTGCCACGCGTTTACCGCTTGCTGCCAGCGCCTGCAGCAATGCGCGGGATACGACGGTCTTGCCGACAGAGGTATCTGTACCAGTAACAAAGAAACGCTTAAGCATGACTCACTCCACCTCTTGGGTATGCTTCGAAAATATAAACCAGGTAAATAATTCAGTGGAGGAAGTCTACGGGATACGTGCGCTACCCGGCTTGAGATAGCGCAATTTTTCTTACATCTGCGGAAAAGAGTTAACCCTGTAACAGGCGGATCAACAGCGAGCCGTTATACATGGCGTCTTTGACCAGCGCCGCGCCTGCCATCGTACCCTTATTGGAAAACTGGGTGCTTTCTACCGCAATATTTTTGCTGTAGGCGGGAAGCGACTGCTGATGAATGCAGGCCGAGATCGCCGGGAAGAGGATCTCCGCCGCCTGGCTCAGCGGTGAGCCAATGAGGATTTTTTGCGGGTTGAAGAGGTTCACCATAATGGCCAGGATGCGGCCAACGTTATTCCCCACCCCGGTAATAATGTCCTTCGCCAGCAGATCGCCCTGGCGCGCGGCGGCGCAGAGGGAGTCCACCGTTAGGGGTTGTCCGTGCAGCGAGGAGCTCATGGACTGGCCGAGTCGAACCTGCGCCAGTTCCAGCACGCTTTCCACGCTGGCAATGGTCTCCAGACAGCCGTGGTTCCCGCAGTAGCAGCGCTTGCCGTACGGGTCGACCTGGGTGTGGCCAATTTCCACCAGGCTGCTGCTTCCGGCGTGGAGAAGACGTCCGTCGGTGATCACGCCCGCCCCGACGTTATGGTCGATGACCACCTGAATCACATCCCGCGCGCCGCGCGACGCGCCAAACAGCGCCTCCGCCATCGTCCAGGCGCTAATGTCATGCTGAATATAGACCGGCACGCCGGTATGGTTTTTCAGCACCTCGCCCAGCGGCATCTCTTTGACGTCGTCGTAAAACGGCATGCGGTGAACAATACCGTTTTCGGTATCAATAATCCCCGGCATGGTGATGGCAATCGCCGTTAAGCGTTCAAGCCGCTGCTGATGGCGGATAAAGAAGTGATCGATGTGCGAGACAATCGCGTCGAGGAGCGGTTCCTCCGCGTTGAGCGGCAGTTCAAGGCGGTCTTCCACCACCAGCTTGCTGCTCAGGTCGCGCAGCGCAAGGAAGATCTCCCCCCGGCTGATGCGCAGTGACAGGTAGTGCCAAGCTTCCGTTTCAACCACCAGCCCGACTGCCGGACGGCCACGGCTGCCCGGCTCCTGAATTTCCGTCTCCTGAACCAGGTGCGCTTCCAGCATCTCGCGGACAATCTTGGTGATACTGGCAGGTGCCAGTTGTGCCAGGCGCGAAAGATCGATACGCGAAACCGGACCAAGCTGATCAATCAGGCGATACACCGCGCCAGCGTTGGTCTGCTTAATCTGATCGATATGCCCTGGCTGACTATCAGCAACCACCTCGTACTCCCTTATTTTCGAGCTTCGAAATAAACTGTTTGCTATGGTGAAGCACTTCCATGTCCGTCGTCAAATATTTACTTAGCCATGTGATTTACCGCACATTTTTACCCCCTTTTCCCTGGAAATGCCGCCCGGCAGAGGCGCTAATTAACTGCTGTTTGAAGCGCTGCGCGGCGTGGCTCTGCTCGCGGTGCTTCGACCAGACCAGCCACATCTCTGAAACGGCATCCTCTTCGGCGATGGTCACCCAGCGCATTTCGCGCAATTGTACCCGCTTAAAGGAGGCCGGAAGAATAGACACGCCCAGCCCGGCCGCCACCAGGCCAATAATGGTCATCGCTTCCCCCACCTCCTGGGTGATGACCGGGGCGAGATCGTAGCGGCGCATCAGTCCCAGGATATCGTCATACAGACCTGTCCCGACCTGCGGGTCAAAAAAGACAAACGGCTCTTTTGCCAGCTCTGCCAGCGAGACCGCCGGACGCGACGCCAGCGGGTGATCGTGTGGGATCATCGCCATCAGCGGCTCGCGCAGGATCACCTCCCACGCCAGCGTGTCCGGCAGTTGGGTGTTACGCATCAGCCCCAGATCCAGCGAACCTTCATTCAGCGGCGCAATCTGCTCGCGGGTGTTGATTTCGCGCGTCTGAATATGAACATCCGGAAAGTGACGACGGAATGACGAAAGGGTCTCCGAAACGGCGCTGATAAACGGCGCGGACGAGGTAAACCCGATTCGCAGTTCTCCGGCTTCCCCGAGATAGAGCCGTTCTGCCCGAGCGGCGGCGTCATCGACCATGCTCAGAATTTGTCGGCTGTCGTTCAGGAACTGCTTACCCGCCGCCGTCAGGCTCACGCTGCGGTTGGTGCGGGCCAGAAGGCGCGCTCCGACCTGCTGTTCCAGGATCTGAATCTGCTGGCTTAACGGTGGCTGAGAGATATTCAGCCGTGCCGCCGCGCGGCCAAAATGCAGCTCTTCAGCAACGGCGACAAAGTAGCGAAGATGACGCAGCTCAATATTCATATTTTTAAAGTATCATTTGAGATTATTAATATATTAGACAGAATATTTACATTTTCCTACCCTGAACATGTGGTCATACCCGTCACCAGAAATCACGGGGATGTTTAAGCAAGGAAACTGTGTGAGTCGTACAACTACTATTGATATCGATCCGGCAAGAGATATCAATGATTTACCCGCAGCACCGCAGCCGGTCCAGTTCATTAAACGTGGTACCCCCCAATTTATGCGCGTCACGCTGGCGCTCTTTTCCGCCGGTCTGGCGACCTTCGCCCTGCTCTATTGCGTTCAGCCGATCCTGCCCGTTCTCTCTCATGAGTTTGGCGTATCGCCTGCCAGCAGCAGTATTTCACTCTCTATTTCTACCGGCATGCTGGCGATTGGCCTGCTCTTTACCGGGCCGCTGTCCGACGCCATTGGCCGTAAACAGGTGATGGTGACCGCGCTGATGCTGGCGTCGGTCTGCACGTTGCTCTCGACGATGATGACCAGCTGGCACGGTATTCTGGTGATGCGCGCGCTGATCGGGCTCTCGCTCAGCGGCGTGGCGGCGGTTGGGATGACCTATCTCAGCGAGGAGATCCACCCGAGCTTTGTTGCCTTCTCGATGGGGCTTTACATCAGCGGGAACTCGATTGGCGGAATGAGCGGACGCCTGCTGAGCGGGGTGTTTACGGACTTCTTTAACTGGCGTATTGCGCTGGCTGTCATCGGGTGTTTTGCGCTGGCATCAGCCCTGATGTTCTGGAAAATTCTGCCAGAATCGCGCCATTTCCGCCCGACCTCGTTGCGCCCCAAAACGCTGTTTATCAACTTCCGCCTGCACTGGCGCGACAAAGGGCTGCCGCGCCTGTTTCTGGTCGGCTTTCTGCTGATGGGGTCGTTTGTCACGCTTTTTAACTACATTGGCTATCGCCTGATGCTTTCCCCGTGGCATCTCAGCCAGGCCATTGTCGGTTTACTCTCGGTTGCTTATTTGACCGGTACCTGGAGTTCGCCAAAAGCCGGAGCAATGACCGCACGCTATGGGCGCGGCCCGGTGATGTTGTTCTTCACGGCGGTGATGCTGGTCGGCCTGCTGCTGACGCTCTTTTCCTCCCTGTGGCTGATTTTTGCCGGAATGCTGCTCTTCTCCGCGGGGTTCTTCGCCGCTCACTCGGTCGCCAGCAGCTGGATTGGCCCGCGCGCGCGTCGCGCCAAAGGTCAGGCATCGTCGCTGTATCTGTTTAGCTATTACCTGGGTTCCAGCATCGCCGGGACCCTCGGCGGCGTGTTCTGGCATAACTACGGCTGGAACGGCGTGGGCGGGTTTATCGCGCTGATGCTGTGCGCGGCGCTGCTGGTGGGAGCAAGTCTTCATAAACGTCTGAGATAATAAGCCTGCGGGCTGATTCCCGATCCAGATAAACGGCACCAGCGTACTGGTGCCGTTTATCGTTCAGGAATCCCAGGCCTGCTCGATCTTAGCGGCTTCAAACTGCGGAGGCGGTTTTCGGAAACGGCGCGTTAGCCATGTCAGGTAAAGGATCCCCAGTGCCGCCCAGATGAGGCCAAGCGTCAGGGACGTCGCTTCAAGGTTTATCCACAGCACGCCGACCGTTACGGCACCAATGAGCGGCAGCAGAAGATAGTGGAACCGATCTTTCCACGTTTTGTTCATCCCCTTACGCCGCCAGAAATGGTTGTACACCGAGAGATTAACAAACGTAAACGCCACCAGCGCGCCAAAATTGATCAGCGCCGTCGCGGTCACAAGATCAAAGTACAGGGCCGACAGCGCCACAATCCCTACCATAATGACGTTCAGAGCCGGAGTCCGCCATTTCGGATGCACGTAGCCAAACACCCGCTCTGGAAAGACGTTGTCACGCCCCATCACATACAGCAAGCGTGAGACGCTGGCGTGCGAGGCCAGGCCTGAAGCGAGCGTATTCACAAACGTGGTACACAGAAACACCGACTGGAAAAGCTTGCCGCCCACGTACAGCGCAATTTCCGGCAGCGCGGCGTCCGGGTTCTTGAAGCGCGCGATCGACGGGAAAAAGAGCTGCATGAAAAACGAGGCAACAATGAATATCAGCCCGCCATACAGCGCGGTCAGGAAAATGGCTTTGGGAATCACCCGCGCCGCGTTTGGCGTCTCTTCCGACAGCGTGGTGACCGCGTCAAAGCCGAGGAAAGAGAAGCAGACGATAGTCGCGCCGGTAATAATAGGGATCAGGTGTGCATTCTCGCTGATAAACGGCTGGAGCGACCAGACGGTGCCGACGCCCTCACCCTTGTGGAGACCATGCACCACGAGAATGATAAACACCACCATGATAGCGACCTGCACCAGCACAAACAGGGTATTAAAGTTGGCGACCAGATTAACGCTCTTCAGGTTCGCCAGCGTCAGGATCGTCACAAACCCCACCACCCAGACCCACGGCGGGACTTCAGGGAACAGCGCGGAAAGGTAGATCTTCGCCAGCAGCACGTTGATCATCGGCAGGAAGAGATAGTCCAGCAGCGATGACCAGCCGACCATAAAACCCAGGTGGGGTCCGATCGATTTCTGCGTGTAGGTGTACGCAGAGCCCGCTTCCGGGAACTGTCGTACCAGTTTGCCGTAGCTGATGGCGGTAAACATGACGCCCGCCAGCGCCAGAAGATACGAGGCGGGCACGTGACCATTGCTGATACCGGACACAATGCCGAAGGTATCAAACACGGTCATGGGGGTGAGGTAAGCCAGCCCCATCATGACCACCTGCCAGAGCTTGAGGGAACTGCGCAGCCGGGTTCTTCCGGCCATGCCCGGCGAGTCAAGAGACGTGTTAGTCGCCATAAACCGTCCCCCCCATGCTTACCGTGGTTTGCAATCGCGTTGACCTTAACGCAAACCTGCTTAGCAAAGGGGGAAGTTGTAAAGAACAAACGCGATCGTACCAGCGCGCCGTCTCTGGCTCGCACTCACAGCAGGAGCCTGACTGGCCCCCTTCGCCCTGCGGATAGTTGAACATCTGCATCATTTCCTACCTCGTCACACAGTGTCGTTAAGAAAATCCCTGTGCCGCCTGCGCTCCATAACGCGACTCCCGGGAGATAGCTGGCGTGCCAGCGAACAGTTAGGCCAGGCTCCGCGCAGGCCGTTGGGTGATACGTATGCGATGAAACAAAGCGGCCCCTTACCGGGGCACGTTATCAGGCGTTTTTCAGCATCCACTCAATTTCAGTTTCGGTGATCAGACGTTCAAACTGCAGCAATTCATCATTTTTGCAGGCGTGATAAACGTGGCAGAAACGCTCGCCCAGCCGCTCGCGAAGATGATCGTTTTGCATAAATTCCCACAGCGCATCGCTCTGACGGATCGGGAACGGCAGCCCGTCCTGCTCCAGACCATTGCCTTCAACTTCTTCCTGCAGGGGTAAATCGTTATCCAGCCCATGTAAAATGCCGGCAAAAATCGCCGCCATCACCAGATACGGATTCGCGTCTGCTCCCGCCACCCGGTACTCGACCCGATGGTTATGGCGATCGCCGCAGGGGATACGCAGGGCAACCGTGCGATTGTTGTGTCCCCATGACGCCTGCGTCGGTACGTACATTCCCGGCTGGAAACGGCGGTAGGAGTTGACGTTCGGTGCCAGCAGCGCCATGGACGCCGGCATCAGATCGATCATCCCGGCCAGCGCGCGTTTCAGCAGCGCGGAATCCTCGCCGCTGGCGTCTGCGAGCACGTTTTCGCCTCTGTTGTTTTGCATGCTGATGTGGATATGCATCCCGCTGCCCGCATGCTCTTCATAAGGCTTTGCCATAAACGTGGCGTGCATCTTATGTTTTTCCGCCATCTGCCTGACGAGACGTTTTAGCGCCAGCGCATCATCGCAGGCATCAAGCACGTTTTCCGTATGGTGCAGGTTAATCTCGAACTGGCCCGGGGAGGCCTCGGCCACTGCCCCGTCGGCGGGGATCAGCTGCAGCTGCGCCAGCTCGTCAATGTCATTCAGCACGTCAGCAAAGTGGTTCAGGTTATCAACCGAGTAGACCTGACTCTGCGTATTTCGCACGTCGGTGCCCGGCGCGCAGGGTGGCTGCAGATAGCCTTCGGCATCGCGTTTACGGTCAAGTAAATAGAACTCCAGCTCTACCGCTACCACGGGGAACAGACCGCGCTGGCGCAGCTGCTGCCAGAGTCGATTGAGTACGTTCCGCGGCTCAACGTCAAAGGGAGCGCCATCTTCATCAACCATGGTGAGCTGCACCTGACCAATGTATTCCGGGTCGGCGGCAGACGGCGTCAGGGTGCCCAGCACCGGCACGCAGATACAGTCCGGCTCGCCGAGCTCCTGCCCCAGGCCCGCCTCTTCCACGACGTTACCCAAAATGTCCATGGCGAAAACCGATGCCGGGAAATAGCAGCCTTTTTCAAGTTTGCTCAGTCCGGCAACCGGGATACGTTTGCCGCGAAAACAGCCGTTCAGGTCGGTCAGGAGGACGTCAATAAACTGGGTGTCAGGATACTTTTCTAAATAGCGCTTCACTTCCTGCGTAAAGGCGCTGCCCCGCCTCTCATCCGTGTGCTGCACAAAGTTCTCAACTTCTACGATATTGGTTTCCATGATTTACCACCGTTTTTGGGTTTTGCGTTTGCTGCTCAGGACTGTCAAATATAATGTCCACCCTATCGAATCTGTATGCAAACAAATTGTTTGTCAAATGTTAAATTAAGTTTGCAAAAGGCAGATCCCGTTGCTAGATTGAGAAAATATTGAACGAAAAGGCCGTTTCTGAGGTGAGAATGGCCTAAATTTAGTCCACTTTGTGAGGGCGATCATGGAAAATATAATGAACAAGCCAGTTATTGGCGTGGTGATGTGTAGAAACAGGCTTAAGGGTCATGAGACCCAAACCCTGCAAGAAAAGTACCTGAATGCCGTTATTAACGCGGGGGGCTTACCTATTGCCTTACCGCATGCGCTGGCAGAGCCAGAGCTAATGACCGCTCTGCTGCCAACCCTGGACGGAATTTACCTGCCGGGCAGCCCAAGTAACGTACAGCCGCACCTGTATGGTGAAAACGGCGATGAGCCTAACGCCGATCCCGGGCGAGATCTTCTGAGTATGGCGCTGATTGCCGCCGCGCTCGAAAGGCGCATCCCCATTTTCGCCATCTGCCGGGGGCTGCAGGAACTGGTTGTTGCGACGGGAGGAACGCTGTATCGCCGCCTGTTCGAGCAGAACGATCTGCTTGAACACCGGGAGGATGCTGAACTGCCGGTTGAGCTACAATACGCCCCGTCTCATGAAGTTCAGGTTCAGGAGGGAGGACTGCTGTCTCAATTAATACCAGGCTGCAACAAATTTTGGGTAAACTCGTTACACGGGCAAGGTGCACGAACGTTAGGACCACGGCTCCGCGTGGAGGCCCGCTCGACGGACGGGCTGGTCGAAGCGGTTAGCGTTCATGACCACCCTTTTGCCCTCGGCGTGCAATGGCACCCCGAATGGAACAGCAGCGAGTACGCCCTGTCACGCATGTTGTTTGAAGGTTTTATCACCGCCTGTCAAAGCCACGTTGCCGAGAAGCAACGGCTTTGACCACTATCGTAAAGGAAATGCAACTATGAGCGATGACGGACTGGCGCCAGGGAAACGTCTGTCAGAGATCCGCCAGCAGCTGGGTCTCTCGCAGCGGCGTGCCGCCGAACTGTCTGGGTTAACACACAGTGCCATCAGCACCATTGAGCAGGATAAAGTCAGTCCTGCCATCAGTACGCTGCAAAAGCTGCTGAAAGTTTATGGGCTGTCGCTCTCGGAATTCTTTTCGGAACCGGAAAAACCTGATGAACCGCAGGTGGTTATTAATCAGGAAGACCTTATCGAAATAGGCAGTCAGGGTGTTTCGATGAAGCTGGTTCATAACGGAAATCCGAACCGTACGCTGGCGATGATTTTTGAAACTTACCAGCCTGGAACCACGACCGGAGAGAGGATCAAACATCAGGGTGAGGAGATCGGTACGATACTGGAAGGTGAAATAGTGCTGACCATTAATGGCCAGCCTTATCACCTGGTTGCGGGGCAGAGCTATGCCATCAACACCGGCATACCGCACAGCTTCAGCAACACCTCGGCAGGCATCTGCCGCATTATCAGTGCCCACACCCCCACCACGTTCTAATTACCACTCAGTCCCGGCGTAAGCGCGCTTACGCCGGGACAAATAAAAAACGCTCGATGTCGGCATTCAACGGGTTAATTCCCGGGATGCCCCACGGCTTCGTATTGCCTGAAACGGCCATGCCATTATTTATCTGATTGCGAAAGAAAGGAGTGAATATGCATTTTCAGCACCTGACTTACTGGCAGGATAAAGCAAAAAACAGCGCCATTGAGACCCGGCTATTTATTAACGGTGCCTATTGTAACGCCGCCGATAATGCCACGTTTGAAACCGTCAATCCCGCTACCCGGCAGACGCTGGCGAACGTGGCGCGGGGCAAGCAGGCGGACGTGGACCTCGCGGTTCAGGCCGCGCGTGAGGTATTTGAGCGCGGTGACTGGTCGCAGGCGTCTCCGGCGCAGCGAAAGGCCGTGCTGCATAAGCTCGCCGATTTGATGGAACGCCACGGCGAAGAGCTGGCCTTACTGGAAACGCTGGACACCGGTAAACCCATTCGCCACAGCCTGCGCGACGATATTCCCGGCGCGGCGCGCGCCATTCGCTGGTACGCCGAAGCGGCGGATAAAGTCTACGGCGAAGTGGCACCTACGGGTCCGGGCGAGCTGGCGATGATCGTGCGCGAGCCGATCGGGGTTGTCGCGGCCATCGTCCCCTGGAACTTTCCGCTGCTGCTGGCCTGCTGGAAGCTGGGCCCGGCACTGATCGCGGGCAACAGCGTGGTACTGAAACCGTCGGAGAAATCGCCGCTCACCGCCCTGCGGCTGGCCGGGCTGGCGAAAGAGGCGGGCCTGCCGGACGGCGTGCTAAATGTAATAAGCGGTTACGGCCACGAAGCGGGCCAGGCGCTGGCGCTGCATCCGGAGGTCGAGGTGCTGACGTTTACCGGTTCAACCCGTACCGGCAAGCAGCTGCTGAAGGACGCGGGTGAAAGCAACATGAAGCGCGTCTGGCTGGAGGCAGGCGGCAAGAGCGCCAACATTATCTTTGCCGACTGTCCGGACCTGGACAAGGCCGTGAGCGCGACCGCCGCCGGGATTTTTTATAACCAGGGGCAAGTCTGTATCGCCGGTACCCGCCTGCTGCTCGAGGACAGCATCGCCGATGACTTCCTGGCGAAGCTGAAAGCGCAGGCCCGTCACTGGCAGCCGGGCGATCCGCTCGATCCCGACAGCACGATGGGAATGCTCATCGACGTTGCGCACGCCGATACCGTCCACACGTTTATTCGAGAGGGAACCCAAAAAGGCACGCTGCTGCTGGACGGGCGGGAACAATCATGGCCTTCCGCAGTCGGTCCAACCATTTTTGTCGACATCGATCCTGCCTCCCCGCTGTGCCGGGAAGAGATTTTCGGGCCGGTGCTGGTCGTCACCCGTTTTAAAACCGAAGAGGAAGCCTTAACGCTGGCCAACGACAGTGAATATGGGCTTGGCGCGGCGGTATGGACCCGCGATCTCTCCCGCGCGCACCGCATGAGCCGCCGCCTGAAAGCAGGCTCGGTCTTCGTCAATAACTATAACGACGGTGATATGACCGTACCCTTTGGCGGCTATAAGCAGAGCGGCAACGGCCGCGATAAGTCCCTGCACGCGCTGGAAAAATTCACCGAACTGAAAACCATCTGGATTGCCCTGGAGCCTCAATCATGACCGAACATACCACCAGCTACTACGCGGCCAGCGCGAACGCTTACGAACCTTTCCCGACGCTTAACGAGTCGATCAGCTGTGACGTGTGCGTGGTGGGCGGCGGCTATACCGGCCTCTCCTCCGCGCTGCATCTCGCCGAAATGGGCTACGACGTGGTGCTCCTTGAAGGGGCGCGCATCGGCTTCGGCGCCAGCGGGCGCAACGGCGGCCAGCTGGTTAACTCCTACAGCCGCGATATCGACGTGATTGAGAAAAACTACGGACCCGACGCCGCCAGAGTCCTCGGGAGCATGATGTTTGAAGGCGGGGAAATCATCCGGGAGCGTATCCAGCGCTATCAGATCCAGTGCGACTATCGTCCCGGCGGGCTGTTTGTGGCGTTAAACCATAAGCAGATGGAGACGCTGGAGGAGCAAAAAGCCAACTGGGAACGCTACGGCAACACGCAGCTGGAGCTGCTGGACGCCAGCGCCATCCGCCGGGAAGTCGACAGCGACCGCTATACCGGCGCGCTGCTGGACCGCAGCGGAGGGCACATTCATCCGCTTAACCTGGCGATCGGCGAAGCGGACGCCTTTCGCCTGAACGGCGGGCGGGTGTATGAACAGTCCCCGGTGACCGCCATTCAGCACACCAGCCCGGCAGTGGTGAGCACGCAGCATGGCCAGGTGACTGCCCGATACGTGATCGTCGCCGGGAATGCCTATCTGGGCGATAAGATAGAACCGGAACTGGCAAAACGCAGCATGCCCTGCGGCACCCAGGTGGTGACCACCGCCCCGCTGCCGGAGGAGGTAGCCCGCACGCTGATCCCCAACAACTACTGCGTGGAAGATTGCAACTACCTGCTGGATTACTACCGCCTCACCGCCGACAACCGCCTGCTGTACGGCGGTGGCGTAGTCTATGGCGCGCGCGATCCGGACGATGTCGAGCGCCTCGTGATGCCAAAGCTGCTGCAAACCTTCCCTCAGCTGGCAGGCGTCAAAATCGACTACCGCTGGACGGGCAACTTCCTGCTGACCCTGTCGCGTATGCCGCAGTTTGGTCGTCTGGATAAAAATATCTATTACATGCAGGGCTATAGCGGCCACGGCGTGACCTGCACCCACCTGGCCGGACGGCTGATCTCTGAACTGTTGCGCGGTGACGCTGAACGCTTTGATGCGTTTGCCAAACTCCCGCACTACCCCTTCCCGGGCGGTCGCAGCCTGCGGATCCCATTCACGGCGATGGGCGCGGCGTATTACAGCCTGCGCGATCGTCTTGGCGTATGATCGTTTCGACAAAAGGGTATCTGACATGAGTAACCAGGAATTTCATCAGCGCAGACTTTCTGCCACCCCGCGCGGCGTAGGCGTAATGTGTGATTTCTTTGCCCGCACGGCGGAGAATGCCACGCTTACCGACGTGGAAGGCAACGACTATATTGATTTCGCCGCCGGGATCGCGGTACTGAATACCGGCCATCGTCACCCTGAACTGGTGGCCGCAGTGGAAAAACAGCTTCACCAGTTCACCCATACGGCCTATCAGATTGTGCCGTACGAAAGCTACGTTTCATTAGCCGAAAAGCTTAACGAGCTGGCCCCGGTGCAGAGCCCGGCCAAGACGGCGTTCTTCACAACGGGCGCGGAAGCGGTGGAAAATGCGATTAAAATCGCCCGGGCCCACACCGGCAGACCGGGTGTGATTGCCTTCGGGGGAGGCTTTCACGGACGAACCTATATGACCATGGCGTTAACCGGCAAGGTCGCGCCCTATAAGCTGGGATTTGGCCCCTTCCCGGGGTCGGTTTATCACGTGCCGTATCCCTCCGAGCTGCACGGCATCACGACGCAGGATGCCATCACGGCGATTGAGCGCCTGTTCAAAGCGGATATTGAGGCGAAACAGGTGGCGGCGATTATTTTTGAACCCATTCAGGGTGAAGGCGGATTCAATGTCGCCCCGCCTGAGCTGGTGGCCGCCATCCGCCGTATCTGCGATGAGCATGGGATCGTGATGATTGCAGACGAAGTGCAGAGCGGCTTCGCCCGTACGGGTAAACTGTTTGCCATGGAACACTACGCGGACAAGCCCGACCTGATGACGATGGCTAAAAGCCTGGCAGGCGGAATGCCGCTGTCAGGCGTGGTGGGCCGCGCCGGGATCATGGACGCGCCGGCGCCCGGCGGTCTGGGGGGAACCTATGCAGGCAACCCGCTTGCGGTGGCCGCCGCGCACGCGGTGCTGAATATTATCGACAGCGAGTCGCTGTGCGCGCGCGCCCGTCATCTGGGCGATCGACTGAAAGCCACGCTGGAGGAAATTCAGGGCAGCTTTCCTGCGCTCGTGGCGATTAGGGGAAGAGGATCGATGATTGCGGCGGAGTTTTTTGATCCCGAGAGCCGTGAACCGTCGGCCGCCATCGCGCAGGCGATCCAGCAAAAGGCGCTCGCCCAGGGCCTGCTGCTGTTGATCTGCGGCCAGTACGGCAACGTGATCCGCTTCCTTTATCCGCTGACCATTCCGGATGCCCAGTTCAACCAGGCGCTGGCGATCCTGCAGCAGGTTATGCGTGATAAAGCCTAAGTGCCCACCGAAAACCGTCTCCCGGAATTGCGGCGACGGTTTCAACGGAGGAGATCGGCATTGATTTCCTCCGTGTGGGAAATGTTGGGGAATTTGGTCTGTTTCATTGTATGCTCCCTGAAACACATCCTGGCAAGAGGAAATAAGAATTGCAAAAAACATCAGCCTATCAGTCACTTGCGAAAACCTTCCAGCGTCTCTCCCGCTTCTCTCACCTCTCCTCCATCGCCAGCTGGGACATGTTCACCATTAGTAATTAATCATTAAATTCATGAGATTACATTACATGAGTAATGAATCGAGCATGAACAGTGAACGAAATGCTCATAGATTTTGTAGCTTTTATAAGAAGAAATCCAGCATCAAAGCAGGTCAATAAAACGTTTACGTTTTTGGAGTAAGTAGTATGTGATTCAACTATCCATTCATCACCACAGATATCAGAGAAAGCCATTGAAAACCATATGAATACCGTGGCATAAGATGAGGTAAAACTAGTAATGGAGAGTTACGATGTCTTGGATATGTCCGCACTGCAACTTTGCAGCAGTAATTAGAGATGAAGATAAGAAAACTACTGAATTTGACCTTGATTCAAGCCTTGGTATATGGAAATACAAAACAACTGGAACGGTTTGCCCAAATCCTGAGTGCACTAAGCCAACGATAACCGTTGAAATGGCTGAGTATGATAATTACGGTACTCATAAGTTGTTAAGACATGCCCGTCAAATCGTCCCCGTACTGCCTCAGTTACAGAAGCAACGTGCAAAAAATTATTCTGATTGCATACCCAAAGCTGTACTTGCTGACTACCGTGAAGCCTGTGCTATTGCTGAACTATCACCTAAAGCTTCTGCGACTCTTGCAAGACGATGTCTACAGGGCATGATTCGTGATTTCTGGGGAGTAAGTGGCAGAACTCTTCACGACGAAATAAAAGCCATTGAAGATAAGGTTGACCCTTTCGTATGGGAGGCAATTCTGGACGTCAAAAGTATAGGTAATATTGGTGCCCACATGGAAAAAGACATCAATCTTATTGTTGATGTGAGCACTGAAGAAGCAGACCTTTTGATAGAAATGATTGAGATGTTACTTGATGACTGGTACGTAGCTCGTCACAAAAAACAGCAGAAACTCCAGCGTATAAAGGAAGTTGCGGCTGAAAAGGCTGTTGCTCGTAAAGGATAACCAAATGGACAAATTGATTCTGATGGTTTGCCCCTGCCGCAACGGTATGGCGCAATTGCTACCATTATTATCGGTATTTCAATGGCAGTCCTTGACGGTGCCATTGCAAACGTGGCGCTTCCGCCGCCAGCTCCATTTGGATTGATGCGCTGTAAAATAGCAAATACGGTTATTTATCGCACAGAGACTAATACCACTATTCATTTTCTAATCGGATTGGAGAAGCGCTTAAGGCTATAGTGGGGGTATTTGATATTTCACCCTTTTCGGCTTTTACCTTTTCCAGAAGTTCAGCCACGGTGAGGTGCTTCTTGCGAGTGACTTTTGAGCCGTTTCTCTCCTCGGACTCCTCAAATTCAGCGACAGTAAACAAATCGGAAATTGCGCTCGCTAACTGAGCAACCGAATTCCTGTTATCGAGCCTAAGTGATTGTTCTAACAAGGTTGAAACCTGAACGGCGAGGTCTTGAAACTTTTGCTTTTCCTTTATCATCTCTTCGAATTCCAGTTGATCTTCCTCGAATTTTTTCGAAAGAAGTTCGATTTTCTCCTCAAGCACTTTTTGCTGGGCTTCAAGTTCTTCTGAGATTATCTGTTCACGCTTCCCGCGCTCAGTGTCAGCCTGAATGTCTGCGCTGATTCTGGCGGTTTCGGCTTGTTCTGCCAGGAGTGACTGAACTTTCAGCTTAGAGAGCTTGATGTTATCTTGATAAACACGCTCTTTACCCTGGAAAATGTTATCGCTGTAACGGTCATCAGCCCATTTGTGAGCCTTGGAAAGTAACCACTGTACATACGGGGAGACAATAGCCAAAAGCCCACCTATCACAAATGGTCGAACAATGTAGGCAAGGTAAAAATGCTCCTGGTTCAGAATGTTATCAATTCTTAGTTTTACAGGTTCATCACTCATGAACAGCATCGCCATGTTAGGCCAGTTGAACCATACCCACGCCAGGATGATGAAGCCCCACAAGGGATTTTTGAGCCTGTCTTCCAGCACCTGCTTTAACGACTCTCCTGCACTTTCGCCCATGTCTATGTCTCTGATGTTGAGATAATTCTGTATCATAAACCAACAGTTCATCTTTATAAACCGTCCACCGATTTGTTAATTTTTTATTTTTTCCGCAGCAGGTCAAGCCATTATCACAATGGTTGCTGGTGGCTGTGGAAAGCATCTATCAGACTGTCGACGTGCTTAGTAGGGCTGGCAGAGTCAGTTACTCTTCCTGGCAAAATCCTAAAGTATTGGGTGAGATACGAAAAAGACCGCCATAAGGCAGTCTGCAATAGGGAGTTATGACCTGGTCTTATTGGGTCTGTAGCGCTTTAACCTTTGACACCATACCAAGTGAACAATCACAGAGTTTTGCTATCTCTGCGTAGGTATCCCCACCTTTCCCAAGATAGGTTGAAATCTTGTCACGTAGCACTGTATTTGCTGGTCTTCCCTGATACTTCCCCTGCTCCTTTGCCTTGCTGATACCTTCTGCCTGACGCTTACGGCGCTTTGTATAATCTTCGTGTGCGTAATGTGCTGCGATACGGGTTTTCTTATTTATGGTTATCACTGTGACGATACAGATTTCTCACCTTTCACATCAGCAGGTAAACTCACTCCACCTAACATCTGAAAGGATTAGCCAGAATGGGACATCTTAGCAGCTACACCAAAGCACAATTACGTCTTCAACCGTCAGGGTGCGGAGTTCCCGTGCCAGTCTCTACGGCTAAATGTGGAACACTCCAGCCCGACATGGAGCAATGGCTATGTAATAAATGCCATGCTGAATGGATGAAGCGTATGCAGGATGAGGAGGTAGATGAAAAATGAAAATGAAAGAAACCGTCTATAACATCTTTTTCTTTTCTCACGATGGGTTGTTCATCACTCATGCAGGAATCGTCCCTCACGAACTGGAAGGAAATGACCATGAGAAGCTGGAGTTCTTAAAACGCAGATTAGAAACTGACCTGGCTTCTTGTCGTTCATTTCATGAAATACATCCGTCCGTTCTGGATGGTGATAACAAGTTATCCCTTGCTAGGTATAACTCCAATTTAAGGGTTGGCAATCCTTTCGCACCGTTTGAGTTAGCACTTGAGTCTGTGAATGCCCCTGCTTCACCCTTAGTTATTGTTACGCCAGTTGTTCAGGGAAAACTACAACCCCAGATTCAGGTCTCTTTAGCAGAACAACTTAGAAACAAGCATATGCCCAACCATCACATTGAAGGTGTTAAGACCCTTCCTGATTACCTTGACAGCTATATGAACGAAGAAGGTTTTCAAATCGCTAAGCTACTTAACGATGACCATATGGAACCAATAAAGCTGCTATTTAATAGCAAGCATTATCTTGCAAGCTTTAAGCTATTGATGTCCTTCATTGATACAATCGCCTACATCGAATTTGGTAACACTAAGAGGGTGTTTCAGAATTGGCTTGATACATATTCAGCAATACAAGCACTTGGGATTACCTCTGATGAACTATATGAGTTAAGAAACTCACTTCTTCATATGACTAACCTCAATTCTCACAAGGTCACACAAGGTAAAGAGCGTCGCCTGAGCATTGCCATTTGTAAGCGAGGCCATCCAACTCAACATCATGATGGCATCGTGTACCTGAATTATACCGATTTTCTGTTCCTGTTCGATGAAGCAGTAAAAAAATGGGTTGATAGCTACAACGGAAGTAATAAGCAATTAACATTCATTGAGCGGTATGATGAAGTAGTAAGGGATAATTACTAATCTCAATATAGGGGCTTAATTGCCCCCTCACTGCATCACTGTGGCCTTATTTAACGCCAGAAGCATCTGTTTCAACGGCTGTCTGGTCTTATACACACGGTCTGACGTGGTGGTGTGCGCATGACCGAGTATGTGATATCGAACTGAATCCGGTACATCACAATCACGTAACCTGTCCGACAGGCTGTACCTGAAATCATGTGAACTGTGTTTCAAGCCAATTTGTTCAAAAGCAAACACAATTCGACTCCCAGCGGCATTGTTCTTTGACCAACCCAATGCTGGTTTAGCCTCCCATATCCCCATTCTCAGAAGTTCGTCGCTTATCGGTATGTCTCTGATAGAGGAATCATTTTTGACTTGCTTACCGCCCTCAGCATTGATGCTTATGCACTTGATTCCATCAACCTCACGGTAATCACACGGACGTAACTGTATTGCCTCCCCTATTCTCATACCTGTGTTCCAAAGAATCGCCAGAAGCCATTTCAGACCAGTGTAGTTTTGGACATACTCAGTCCTCATCACCTGGCTGTATTGTTCTGTGGTGACTTCGGTCTTATTGTTCACAGTTGTCACCTTCGCGTATGTCATTCCTTTCACAGGATTTACAGTCAAGTAGTCCCTTTTGCTTACACAAAAGTTGAACAGAGCCTGTAGCTTGATGAGCGCATCCTGCCTGCTTCGGGGTGCCTTATAGTGTTTCTCAAGAAAACCCTTGAACTCAGAAATGTGCTTTTTGCTGATTTCTTCGAGATGTCGTAAAGATTTTTTCTCAGCCCAATTAATGAACAGCTCTACGCTTCGTCTGTTAAGTTTCTCTGTACGAGGTTTCCAGTCGGAACGATTATCCCTACACCATTCTTCAAGTGCATCGGAGAGGCTATGTTGAGGCTTCTCAGTCACAGTTACCCTTGGTTCTTCCTCAACGTCTCCCAGACTGCCTAAAGCGATTAGAATCGCTTCATCAACTAATCTGTCACGGTATTTTTTAAGACTCTCCCTCATTACCTCGAAAGATAGGCAAAGCTCTTTGCATTTCACAAACTGAATCGTGAGATTTCTGGCTCTCAGCTTTGCTGTCTCTGGATGTCGTGTCTTCAAGCTTACGGAAAGCGTCTTGTTGTTAAGTTTCTTTCTCCACAGATAACCATCCTTTGCAGAGTGGGTAAGATGAGTGCATGAATCGTGTAGGAATCACGTTAAACTCCCTTAACACTCCCAAAACGATAAGGAAGAACAAGAATGGAAAAAACATCGGCTTATCAGGCTCTCACCCGCACCTTCCAGCGCCTCTCCCGCTTCTCTCACCTCTCCTCCATCGCCAGCTGGGACATGTTCACCATGATGCCGCCAGGCGGCAGCGCCGCGCGCGGTGAAGCGCTGGCGGAGATGAGCGTCCTGCAGCACCAACTCCTGACCGATAAAAAGGTGGGCGAATGGCTGACCGCAGCGGCAGGTGAAGATTTGAATGACGTCGAACAGGCCAACCTGCGCGAAATGACGCGCCACTACCAGCAGGCCACCCTGCTGCCGGAATCGCTGGTGGAAGCCAAATCCCTCGCGGGCAGCAGGTGTGAACACGCCTGGCGCACGCAGCGCCCAGCCAACGACTGGCAGGGTTTCTCCGCCAATCTGAAAGAGGTGGTCAAACTCAGCCGCGAAGAGGCTCGCCTGCGGGCTGAAGCCAAAGGCTGTACGCCGTACGACGCGCTGCTGGATATTTTTGAACCCGACATGACCAGCGCGCGTCTGGACCTTCTGTTCGGCGATATGAAGTCCTGGCTACCGGACCTGCTGGCAAACGTGGTGGAAAAACAGGCTCAACGGTCGTTTATCCCCCCGCAGGGTCCCTTCCCGACGGCAACCCAGCGTGAACTGGGCCTGGAAGCCATGAAGGTGCTCGGCTTCGATTTTAACGGCGGCCGCCTGGACGTCAGTGCGCACCCGTTCTGCGGCGGCGTCCCGGAGGACGTGCGCATCACCACGCGCTATGACGAGGATGAACTGCTCAGCGCGCTGTTTGGCGTGATCCACGAAACCGGACACGCCCGCTACGAACAAAACTTGCCGCGCGCGTGGGCAGGACAGCCGATTGCCCTTGCGCGCTCAACCGCGATCCATGAGTCACAGAGCCTGTTCTTTGAAATGCAGCTGGGACGCAGTGAAGCCTTCCTCAAGCATCTTCTCCCTGCCGTGCACGCCCGCTTTGGCAGCCAGGCGGCGTTCAGCGAAGAGAACTTTATTGCCTGGAACCAGCGCGTGAAGCCTGGCTATATCCGCGTCGATGCGGACGAAGTGAGCTACCCGGCACACGTGGTGCTGCGCTATGAGATTGAGCGCGCGCTGATCAACGGTGAGATCGAGGTGGACGATATTCCCGCCCTGTGGGATGAGAAAATGCAGGCCTGGCTCGGGTTATCCACCAAAGACAACTACCGCAACGGCTGTATGCAGGATATCCACTGGACCGACGGCGGTTTTGGCTACTTCCCGTCCTATACGCTTGGCGCCATGTACGCCGCCCAGCTGTTCCATGCGGCCAAAACGGCGCTTCCGGGTCTGCAGGCCTCCATCGCTGAGGGCGATTTTTCCGCACTCTTTGAGTGGCTGCGTCAGAACGTCTGGCAGCACGGCAGCCGCTTCAGCACGTCGCAGTTAATCACCCAGGCGACGGGCGAGGATCTGAATATCCGTTACTTCCGCGAACATCTGACCTCGCGCTATTTGTAATCTGTTTGGCCGGGGGTGAGGGACCTTCAGTGAATTTTTTAAGCAGAAGCGATACAGATTTTCGAAGCGTAATGATTGACTCGCAGCGATGCCCTGGTCCGGCTGTAAATCGCTGAGGCGTTTCCTGCAGGCCGGGGCGAGGCGCATGGATGCGCCGAGAGGGCGGGCTTTACAGGGACGTTACCTCCGCCCGTCCCCGATAAGCCGGAAGGAATAAGCCGAAGGCACCGCGAAGCGGCGATTTACCGCCGGGAGCCCGGGTCGCCAGGGCGGTGGCGATTGCACTGAACCCCGTTTCCTGGACACCTTTATTCTTTTGTTTTTTCTGCCTGAGTCCGGTACGCCACCGGGCTCAGGCCGCCAGTTTTCAGGCTGATTCGTTCAGTGTTGAAGTAACGAATATAAGCCTTAATATCCCGCTCCAGCTCTTTCACGCAACCATACCTCTTGCGGTAGTACATCTCCACTTTCAGATGGCTGAAGAAGTTTTCCATCACTGCATTATCCAGGCAGTTTCCCTTTCGCGACATACTCTGGACTATACCGGCTTTTTCCAGCATTAACCGCCATGCCGGTGTCCTGTAAGCCCAGCCCTGATCGCTGTGTAAGACCAGACCTTCACTATGTCTGTGTGCTTTCAGGGCCTTATGCAGCATCCTGCAGACCAGAGGCTGTGAAGCACTGGTCGACATATTCCAGGCCACGATTTCGTTATTGAACAGATCCTGCAGGGCTGACAGGTAAAGTTTCTGTCCCCCGGCCCGGAACTCCGTCACATCCGTACACCACTTGATCCCGCTTCGTTCAGCGCTAAAGTCCCGGGCCAGCAGATTGGCGGATGACAGACCCGCATCAGGCATATATGAGCGATATCTTTTCCGGCGTAGCTGACAGGTGAGTCCATGCTCCTTCATCAGCCTGCGCACGGTTTTGTGATTAAGCACGAAGCCCTTATCCCGTAGTGCTCTCGTCATTCTCCGGTAGCCATAGCGCTGCGCATGCCGCTGGCTGATGGCCTTCATTGCACCGACTGCATCCGCATAACGCTCAGTCCCGTGCTCAGGGTGCGAGACATGATAATAATATGTGCTGCGTGACAACCGCGCGGCATACAGCAGGCAGGGTAGCCTGTGTGCCGTCAGCAACGACTGCACTAATCTGGTTTTTTCTGCTGCTCCCTGAGTGCATTTTCTTCTCTCAGGGCTTTCAGCTTTTTTAAGTAAGCATTTTCCGCGCGCAGATATTCCAGCTCCCTCTGCAGTTCTTTGGGTGTCATTTCACTGAAGGGCTTGGCGCCGGGAACATATTTTTTCTGTGACATAGCGGGTCCGGGTCTGGCAGTGTGAAGCGCTTTTTCACCTCCCCTCCGGTAACGCTGCGTCCAGTCGAGAATAAGGGACTCATTGGGGATGGCGAAGCGCGATGAAGCCTCCGCATAGCTGCACCTGTTTTCAGCGACGTAGCGGACAACGCGGAGCCTGAATTCTGCAGTATAGGTCCGCGCAGGACGGTCCTCCAGACCGGCTTTACCCTGACGACGGTAAGCCCGCAGCCAGCGGGTCAGTGGGGTTCTGCCCACACTGAACAGATGGGCTGTTTCTTTGATACTCGACTGTCCGGCCATGTAATGCAGTACAGCTGCAAGCCTAATATGGAAAGGATATTTCATTGTTCTGAACCTCCAGATTTGGAATCTGGTGTCCAGGATCCGGGGTTTAGTGCAGATTGAGCCGCCCTGGCACGTTCACCGGTCACGTCGTTACAGAGTAGCAAGAAACATAAAGTGAACGAAATGACCACTACAGCCGTATGTTCCCCCTCACCCCAGCCCTCTCCCTCAAGGGAGAGGGGGTCGTCCGTGCTGGCAATATTTTCTGAGGAACCCTGGCAATGTACATATGGTTACACGCCGATACCAATCACTCACGGAAACCTCGAATTTACAGGGATATAGTTATTTCAACGGCCCCGCAGTGGGGTTAAATGAAAAACCAAATTCGAGGGTATGAGAATGAATAAAGTATTAGCTCTGGTTGTTGCCGCTGCTATGGGTCTGTCTTCTGCTGCGTTTGCTGCTGACACTACCGCAACTGCTGCACCGGCTGCCGCACCTGCTGCAACCACCACCGCTGCGCCAGCAAAAGCGGTTCACCATAAGAAACATCATAAAGCTGCAGCGAAAAAAGAAGCCGCTGCACCAGCAACCGCAGCACCAACCGAGCAGAAAGCTCAGGCTGCCAAAAAGCACCACAAAAAAGCCGCTAAACCCGCTGTAGAGCAGAAAGCACAGGCGGCTAAAAAGCACCACCACAAGAAAGCCGCTAAACCGGCTGTAGAGCAGAAAGCTCAGGCCGCTAAAAAACATCACCACAAAAAAGCTGCTAAACCAGCTGTAGAACAGAAAGCTCAGGCTGCTAAAAAGCATCACAAAAAAGCAGTAAAACACGAAGCTGCTAAACCAGCTGCACAGCCAGCTGCGTAAGAGTACAAGCTTAACCGTGCCCTTCGGGGCACGTTGGTAAACCGGCGCTGAACCGGAACAGGTTCCGCGCCGTTTTTTTTTATCCGGAGGGCGTATGCTGCGACGCTATCGGTTTGAGCTGATTCTGATCCTGCTTATTTTATGCGCGCTCATCGCAAGCCATTTTTATCTTTCCTGATTGTAGCACGCTGATTTTACTCCCACTTTAGCGCTGTCCCGTCTATAGTATTTTCATAGGGTTCACTTTTAATAATCATAATTACCCCCACCAGAGTGTGATATGCGTAAATCTGTTGTGTTGTTACTGGGAACGTTTGGTCTTTTTTCTGGGTTCTCACATGCGGATGATGGCGGTGATGACACCATTAGCGCGAAAGAGCTAAAGACGCTTTTTTTCGGTCATGACGATCGTACGCGCGTCGCCGATCCCACCCAGGCCCCCTGGGATGCAATAGGTCAACTGGAAACCGCCAGCGGTAACTTATGTACCGCGACGTTGATCACCCCACAGCTAGCCCTTACGGCAGGCCACTGTCTGTTAACACCGCCAAACGGCAAGCCGGATAAAGCGGTTGCCTTGCGGTTTGTGTCGCAAAAAGGGACCTGGCGCTATGAAATTCACGGCATTGAAGGCCGGGTCGATCCGTCTCTCGGCAAACGTCTGAAACCGGATGGTGACGGCTGGATAGTGCCGCCGGCGGCGGCCTCATGGGATTTTGGCCTGATCGTTTTGCGCTACCCGCCTTCAGGCATTACGCCGCTGCCGTTATTTGACGGCGACAAAGCCGCACTCACCGCCGCGCTGAAAGCCGCCGACCGAAAGGTGACGCAGTCAGGCTATCCTGTCGATCATCTGGATACGCTTTATACGCATACCGACTGTATTGTGACGGGCTGGGCGCAAAACAGCGTGCTTTCGCATCAGTGCGATACGTTGCCGGGTGACAGCGGTTCGCCGCTGATGCTGAAAACGGAAAACGGCTGGCAGCTGATCGGAGTCCAGAGCTCTGCCCCTGCGGCAAAAGACCGATGGCGCGCCGACAACCGGGCCCTGTCCGTTACCGGTTTCCGCGACCAGTTGGAAGCGCTGGCGCAGCAGTAAATCAGCAGCGTCTGACCTTACGTAACGCTCTGATTGACTCAATCGGCATAGGCTGGCTGAACCAAAAACCCTGCAGTTGATCGCAGCCAGCCAGCCGCAGCAGTTTCATTTGCTTCTCGGTTTCCACCCCTTCCGCCACCACCGCCATGCCCAGCGCATTGGCGATCCGCACCGTGCCGCTCACCAGCGCTGCCGCCTGTTCATCGTGGTCCACCAGCCCGGCCAGGGATTTATCAATCTTGATGGTGTCGAAGTTAAAACGCCGCAAATAGCCAATGCTGGAATAGCCGGTACCGAAATCATCCAGCGCCACCGCGGTGCCCAGCGCTTTAAGATTGGCTATCGCCATGCGGGCACGCTCCGGATTTTCCAGCACATAGCTCTCCGTGACCTCAAGCTGCAGCCGGTGGGCCGGGAAACGGGTGCTCTCCAGCACGCTGGCCACTTTTTCTTCAAAGGCAGGATCGCGAAACTGCGCGGGCGAGATATTAACGGAAAGCTTTAGTTCACCGTACGGCTGCAGATCCTCACAGGCCCGCTGCAGCACAAACTGACCCAGTTTGTAAATCAGCCCGCTGGTCTCCGCAATGGCGATAAAGGTATCCGGACCAAGCGGCCCCTCCGGGCGACGCGGCCAGCGGACCAGCGCTTCGACGCTGCTCATTGTCTGGCTGCGGGCGTCAATAATCGGCTGATACCAGACCTCAAACTCATCGCGCTCCAGGCCGTCACGAATCTGATTTTCAATCGCCAGCTTGCGTTCCCGGACGCTGTTCAGCTCCGCGTCGTAGTGGGTGATACGCCCTTTTCCGCTCATTTTGGCGTGATACATGGCAATATCGGCGCGGCGAAACAGTTCCGAGCTGTTGCATTCAGTCAGGGTTCCGCTGGCGATACCGATGCTGGCACCGATATGGATTGTGCGTTCCCCCAGCAGAACCGGGGTGGTGAGATAATCCAGCACGGAAACGGCAAAGGCGGTAGCCTGCGCCTCTGCATCATCACCGCCGATGGTCATGGCGAACTCATCCCCGCCCATGCGCGCCAGCATCCCGCCGGGCGGCACGCGTTCATTCAGCGTTTTCGCTATCGCCACGATGAGATCGTCACCGACGCTGTGGCCGTAGATATCATTCACATCCTTAAAGCCATCGAGATCGATAAACACCACGCTTTTGACGTCGGTATCACCGCGTAAACGCACCCGATCCAGCGCCTCGATGAGCGCGCGCCGGTTAGGCAAATGGCTTAACCAGTCCGTTCTTGCGACCAGACGCGCCTGGCTTTCACCGCGCGCGAGTTTGTACAGCCCCACGCTGCTCACCAGAATGAAAAGCAGGATCAGCGCCGACGCCAGCACCACAATCTGCCTGATGTCAGAAGATGCCGCCCGGGCGGCCTGCGCGCCCGGAAGCCGCGCCTGCCAGTTCAGAAATCCGACTAACTCCCCTGCAGCACTGTGCAGCGGCATGCTGCGATCGTTAATTTTGTCTGGGGTAAAGTGGAGGTTATCGATCTGAAAAGTGCCGCCCAGGTCGGATAAGATTCTGGCGTTAAGATGGCGGGTAATCACCAGATAGCGGCGGGTTCCGTCGTGGATCTGTAACCTGCCGACCATCGGGCGAATCAGCCCAATGCCGACAAAGGCCACGCCGGTGCGCGTCTGGCTGATCCCCGCATAGATATTTTTTTCACCCGCGAGCGCTCGCCCGTGCTGGTCGATAAGCGCTTTGAGGCCTTTGCCAAAGAAGTCGAGGTTTTTTTCGTCAAAGGGTCGGCTTTGAAACGATCCCCAGAGGACGTTGAAATGCTCATCCAGCACGAAGGTCCCGTCGTAGAGGTTATTGATTTTAAAGCCGGCACCCCAGGTGTTGTACAGCCAGTCGGGATCGAGCGTGGGACGGTAGGCCTCCCGCACCGCATCGTCCCAGACGGCGTTATCAAGCACCAGAGAGGAGACGCGGTTAACCGAGGTCTGAATGGCTCCCTGCACGGAAAGCGCCGTGCGGTGTTCATCAATTTCGTTGGTTTTGGTGCTGATAAGATGCAGGGAAAGGTAGAGCAGCGCGACGATGGAGATGATTAAGCCGATCCCCGCCATGAAGACCATGGCAAACAACGTTCTCGCATTGGGAATATTGCGCCAGCTTAATGTGCGATACATCAGCCATCCTCTTCATGTTTTGCTTTTCTAAGCGTAATACAGGCAGCGAATTTCGCTGCCTGTAAATCATGGTTCGAGGTCTGTCAGGCGAGTTTTATCATGATCATGCCGGCAAGGAGCAGTATAAGCCCCATCCAGCCCTTGTTATTTAAGCGCTGGCCGAAGAGTACCCAGCCTGCGGCCAGCGTGGCGGCGATACCAAAACCACCCCACAGCGCATAGGCCACCGAAAGATCGATCCCTTTTACCGCCTGGGACAGGGCGCTGAACGCCCCCAGCACCGCGGCAATCGACATCAGGCCGTAGAGTTTACGGCGAAAACCATCCGAGAATTTCAGCAGAACGTTCGCCAGGATTTCCAGCACGATGGCGAGCCCCAGCCAGGCCGCATGAACCCATTCAAACTGTTGCATGGTTCTGCTCCTTCTGCGTTTTGCCAGGCTTTCGGGTACCGGATTTAATCAGCACAATACCCGCGACCAGCGTCGTTAATCCGGCGACCTTCATTGTTGTTAACGTTTCGTCAAATATCAGCACGCTGAACAGCGTAATCAACAAAATACCGATCCCTTCCCAGAGTGCATACGCGACGCCCAGCGCAATTTTTTTCACCGCAAACGAGAGGAAAATATAAGAAAGCGAAATCATCACCAGCATCAAAATAAAACCGGTGTTGCCATCGCTGACGCTTGCCCACTTCATAGACAGCGTGCCGGTAATTTCAGCGATAATTGCCAGCGCTAATAGGATCCAGTAAAACATGTTTTTCTCCTGCTTGAGAATATAATCCATCGTGGCCCGCTGCGTGCAGCAAACCAAAAAATACGAATTGAAATCAGACAGCTAAGCGCTTAGCGCCAGCTCAGGCAGAAGAAATGACTATAGTGCGGTGCGCCAGTGTTGCTCACCAGAAAGCAGGCAGAAGGAGGTGGAGTATACAGCGGTATTGTTTGAAGAGTACGTCCTGAACATATTGTCCATAAAATTACAATTATCCGCGTTGTTGCTTCTCGTCTTTGCGGATGAAAATTGTCCTCAGTAGTTAAACACACCAAATTTGTACCATAAGCTAGGATTTTACTCAAAGTCTTTGCAATTCTTTACCCATCCCGTTTGATTTTGGTTAGTTTATTGCAACGCCTTTCACCTTTATTATAAATAAAAAGATTATTCCGGAGTCACCATGGCTAAACCCATCATTACCCTGAACGGGTTAAAAATTGTCATCATGCTGGGCATGCTGGTGATCATACTGACAGGCGTTCGTTTTGCCGCCGACATTATTGTGCCTTTTATTCTGGCCCTGTTTGTTGCGGTGATCCTTAACCCGCTGGTACAGCGCATGACGCGGCTACGCATTCCGCGCGTGTTGGCCATCACGCTGCTTATCAGCATCATTATTGTGGCGATGGTCTTGCTGATGGCGTATCTGGGGACCTCGCTAAATGAGCTGGCGCGAACGCTGCCGAAGTACCGCTCTTCGCTGGCGATACCGCTGCTGCAGCTGGAACCCTGGCTGCAGCGCGCGGGCATCGAAGTCTCGGTTGAGGAACTCCTGAAATACATCGACCCCAACGCGGCCATGACGATCGTCACCAGCCTGCTGGCGCAGCTTTCCAATGCCATGACCTCCATTTTCCTGCTGTTTTTAACGGTGGTGTTCATGCTTCTGGAGGTGCCGCAGCTGCCGGCAAAGCTGCAGCAGATAATGGTCCGTCCGGTTGAAGGAATGGGGGCGATTCAGCGCGCGCTGGACAGCGTCTCCCGCTATCTGGTGCTGAAAACCGCCATTAGCCTGGTCACGGGCGGCGTCGTCTGGGTGATGCTTCTGGCGCTGGACGTTCGCTTTGCGTTTGTCTGGGGGCTGCTGGCGTTTGCGCTTAACTACATTCCCAACATCGGCTCCGTGCTGGCGGCGATCCCTCCTATCCTTCAGGTGCTGGTTTTCAGCGGGCTTTATGACGCGCTGATCCTGCTGGCCGGATACCTGGTCATCAATCTGGTGTTCGGTAACATTCTTGAGCCGCGCATGATGGGGCGAGGGCTGGGACTCTCAACGCTGGTGGTCTTTTTGTCCCTGATTTTTTGGGGCTGGCTGCTCGGCCCCGTTGGGATGCTGCTCTCCGTCCCGCTGACCATCATCGTTAAGATTGGCCTGGAACAGACGGCGGGCGGGCAAAGCATTGCCGTGCTGCTGAGCGATATGAGCCATCAATAGCGGTCAATCCACCATCGACAGGAGGGGCTTGCGGGTCCTTCCTCCTTCGCGATACGTACCGATCGCCCTCTGCCATTCCGCCAGTGGATAGATCGCGACGTCGCTGTACCTACTGTTGGGCAAATTAAGCCAGATGCGGTCAAACTCCGCGCGCCACGCCTCAGCGCTGAGCGCATCCAGACCGTTTCGGATATGGAACCACGCCACGCGCGGCGCTGGCCGTTGCTGTCTGAAGGTTTGCCCGGAGAGCAGCCCGTAGCAGACAAATATGCCCTGCTCGGGCATCACGCTGAGGATCGCTTCCGCAAGCGGCCCGCCGGTGGCATCGTAGACAACGTCGGTACGCGCGGCGACGGAGCCAATCCGCTGGGCGTCATGCTGCGCGACGGGAATGATCCCCATCGCCTCCAGCCGTTCAGCGTGAACGGCGGAACGGTGGATCCCGTACACCGCTTCCGCCCCCGCCTGACGCGCCCACTGCCCCAGCAGAATGGCGCAATCCGACCCGGCTGCCGTGAGCAGCACCCGCTTTCCCTGAGGCGGATAGCGGGTAAGCATCATCTGCGCCGCCAGCGGGTTGATATAGGCCCGCGCGGCCAGACGTGCGTCAAGAGCGTCCGGAACGGGGATGGCATACTCTGCCGGGCAATCAACATAGCGCTGCCAGGTGCCTTGACCGCGCAGCGGCAGGACGCGTTTACCCAGCAGATGCGCAAACGACGCGGGCGCGTCGGTGACAACGCCGACACCTTCATACCCCGCTACCGCCGGTAGCGGGGTTCGGTGGCGATAGGCGCCGGTGATGGGAATGAGATCGGACGCGTTCACCGGAGAAAACAGCATTTGCACGCGGAGCTGACCCGGCGCAAGCGCCCCCAGCGGCGCGGTTTCAGGTTGCAGAACGGTTTCTGGCTCGCCAAAACGGCGATACCAGAGGGCCAGGTTTTCCATTACGATCTCACGGCTGATAGCGGAACGACTACTCGCGCCAGCCCATTGCCGGTGCGACATGTTTGAGAATAGACTCAATCACGTGCGCATTATAATCCACACCCAGCTGGTTCGGCACGGTCAGTAATAACGTATCGGCTTCGGCAATCGCGTCGTCCTTTTTCAGCTGTTCGATCAGCTTGTCCGGCTCCGCCGCATAGCTGCGTCCGAAGATGGCGCGCGTTTTCTCATCAAGGTAGCCCACGCTATCGCTGTCGTTACGGCTGGCACCGAAATACATCCGGTCGCGGTCGTCCATCAGCGCAAAAATACTGCGGCTGACCGACACCCGCGGCTCGCGCGTATGCCCTGCCTCTTTCCAGGCCTGACGGTACGCGCGGATCTGTTTTGCCTGCTGAATATGGAACGGCTCACCGGTTTCATCGTCCTTCAGGGTTGAGCTTTGCAGGTTCATTCCCAGCTTTGCGGCCCATACGGCCGTCGCATTTGAACCGGCTCCCCACCAGATACGCTCGCGCAGCCCTTCAGAATACGGCTCCAGTCGCAGCAGCCCCGGCGGATTCGGGAACATAGGCTGTGGGTTAGGTTTTGCAAACCCTTCCCCGCGCAGCACCTCAAGCAGCACCTCGGTATGACGGCGCGCCATATCCGATTCGTCTTCCCCTTCCTGCGGGACATAGCCGAAATGACGCCAGCCATCAATGACCTGCTCCGGCGAGCCACGGCTGATGCCAAGCTGCAAACGACCGCCGGAAATCAGATCCGCCGCGCCTGCATCCTCGGCCATGTACATCGGATTTTCATAGCGCATATCAATCACGCCGGTACCGATTTCGATGGTTTTCGTTTTTGCACCTATTGCCGCCAGCAAAGGGAACGGCGAGCTAAGCTGTCGGGCAAAGTGGTGCACGCGGAAATACGCGCCGTCTGCCCCCAGCTCTTCAGCCGCCACGGCTAAATCGATGGACTGCAGCAGCGTGTCTGCCGCCGAGCGAGTGCCGGACTGCGGTGAAGGCGTCCAGTGGCCAAAGGATAAAAACCCGATCTTTTTCATAACCCTGTGTCCTGATAATGCATTGCGTTCTGTCCACTTTACGCATTACCCGGTAAGAATAAATGCCGTTTATTTAACGGAGTGATTCAAATAAATTGACAGAATTGAGCGGGGCGTCATTACGCGCCATAATGGGATATAATATCCCCCACTTTTTTCATGGCAGGTAAAACCGGCAATGGCTCTGATCCCTAAAAACTACGCGCGACTGGAAAGCGGCTATCGCGAGAAAGCATTAAAAATCTATCCCTGGGTCTGCGGACGCTGCTCGCGGGAGTTTGTCTATTCCAATCTGCGTGAACTCACGGTTCACCATATCGATCACGACCATACCAACAACCCGGAAGATGGCAGCAACTGGGAGCTGTTGTGCCTGTTTTGCCACGATCACGAGCATTCGAAATACACCGAAGCGGATCAGTACGGCACCACCGTGGTCGCAGGGGAAGACGCGCAAAAAGACGTGGGCGTCGCCACGTTTAACCCGTTTGCCGATTTAAAAGCGATGATGGATAAGAAGAAATAATCGTTCACCGCCCATACCTGCCGTATGGGCGGTTCAGGAAAGGATAAAGGCCATGGACACCCTCCGCTGCTACTGGGATATGTTTTATACCGCCTACGGTTTACTTTTCACGAGAATACTTAGCCTCATACTTCTGGTCTGGCTGTGCCATGATTTGCTGCGCCGCCCAGGGAAAAACGCTGCTGATGCCGCTGGCCCGATCGCAGAAGCCGATGCCCGGGAGCGGTATCAATGGCGTTTTCAGCTGTGGTCATTGCGAACCGTACAAATCCTCTGCCTGCTATCACTTTTCTGGATGCTTATTAAGGGACTCTTTGCCTGACCCTGTCCCTGGTTAAAATGTCCAGGTGATAGCGGCGGTTGCTGACCCTTCATTACGTCGCATCACGATCGGGCTGTCATTCGCACGATCGCCAAGCCAGGTATAGTCCGCGCTCAGGACCGTCCCCCAGTGGGCATCGAACTGATGGCTCCAGGTCAGACTGGTGTCGACGCCGTAAAATCCACCCGGCGCTGAATAGCGCCGATATCCGGTGCGGCGGCTCTGCTGCTCGCTGACCCCATACCAGGTATTCAGATAACGACCGTCGCCAAACAGGGCCGCGGACTGAAAGGCGATCGTGTCCTGGTTATTTTGTACGGGGATTAGCGTCACGGAAGCCTGATAGCTGGCCCCCTGGCTGTCCGTTAACGGCAGCGTCGCTTTGCCTTCCACACTCAGCCAGGGCGCGGCCTGCCAGCCCACGGCAAGGCCGGTATTCAGGGTGGCATCAATGTCCCCCATCCCTTTCAGATTGTTTGCCCCCTCACGCCAGCCTGAATTTTTCTCAGCCCTTCCGAAGTCGTAGCCCAGCGTGTGTTCGAAATACCAACCGCTGTCGTTTTGCAGGTCATACCCCACCCCTTTTTGCGCATCAATAAAGAAAGCGCCTTTACGACCCTGCAGCACCGGAACCACCTGCCACACCTGCTTGTCTGAGCCTGAGTAACGCGGGGCATACTGCCCTCCCAGCCCGACGGTTAAGGAATCGGAAGCGGAGCCATCATCCGCCTGCACGCCGGACGTCACGACCATCAGAAGCGGGACGGACATATACAGGACTTTTTTTATCGCTATCATACTGCTCTCCATACAGACGCTGGCGTCTCCTGATTCAGGGGCGGCCATACAATGTTGGCGCAGTATGATTTGGCTGAATCAATGAATCGTCGGGAAAGTGTTAAGAAATGGTCAAGGTGAACGGATGTTGTCCAGAAGAGTGCTGATTATTGAAGATGACGCCGATGCGGCTGGCGTGCTCGAAGCCTATTTACGGCGTGAAAATTACGACGTGACCATTACCGGGGACGGTCTTTCCGGGCTGGATATGGCGCAGCGGTGGAAGCCAGACCTCATCCTGCTGGACGTGATGCTGCCGGGGCTTAACGGCACCGAGGTGCTGGCGGGACTGCGTCGTAAAAGCGATGTGCCGGTTATCATGGTCACGGCCATGGGGGATACCCCCGACCGTATTGGCGCCCTGCGGTACGGTGCCGATGATTACGTTGTGAAGCCTTATCATCCGGGAGAAGTGGTGGCTCGGGTGCAGGCGGTGCTGCGGCGCAGCAGTAAAAAAGAGACAGACGAAGCGATCCTTCGCTGGCAAACGCTGGAGGTGGATGTCGCCGCCATTGTGGCGAGCGTGGATAACGGCGGCGACGCGCCCGTGATGCTCGATCTTACGCCAACGGAATTCTCGCTTCTGGCAACGCTGCTGCGTTCTCCTGCGCACCCGTTTTCCCGTCAGTATTTACTGGAACACTGCTTGCCGGAAAGCGAGGCGCTGGAGCGCGTGGTGGACACCCATATTTATAACCTGCGTAAAAAACTCGAAGCGGCGGGTATTTCCGGCGTGCTGATCAACGTTCGCGGCGTGGGTTACAGGTTCAGACAGCCATGATAAAAAACCGGCACTCCTCTCTGTGGCGCTGGATTTGCGCGCGCATCTTAGCGCTGGCCATCGGCAGCGTGATCGTCATTGCCACCTGCATGTGGCTACGCTATGCGGTGCAGAACTACTGGATAATGGGCAGGATGCCGTCGGCGGTCCGGCAGGAGTTTCTTACGCTCAGCCAGAACCCGCAGGCCAATCCGGCCCGCTTCCACACGATTGTGGACACCTGGTGGGGCCTGAGCTATTCCACGCCGTCTATCGCCTCAGCCGACTGGGTCACGGTGGCCCTGCTGGTGCTGGTAATGATCCCGTTTATCGTGGTGATGGGGCTAAAACACGCCCGGCCGCTGGCGCTGCAGTTCAGCCGCCTTCGCGATGCGGCAAAGGATGTCGCCGACGGGCAGTTTGGCCGTCAGGCGGAACTTATCAAGGATGCGCCGGCGGAAATGGTCAGCTTTGCGGCCGACTTTAACTCCATGACGGGGCAACTCGCCCGCTATGAAAAAGAGCTCCGCGCCTCACACGTCGCGATGGCGCACGAGCTGCGCTCGCCCCTGACGGCCGCCATTGGGCGTCTGCAGGGCATGTTAGACGGCGTGTTTGATGCCAGCCCGGCGCAGCTGGGCATGGTGATGAAACAGCTCCAGCACCTCAACCGCCTCACCGATGAGCTCCACCTTCTCTCGTTGGCCGACGCGGGTAACCTTGTGCTGGAGGATCAGCCGTTCTGTCTGGATGAGCTGATTCAGGAGCGGGCTGCCTGGATCATGCCCCAGGCTGATGCGCATCATTTCCGGATAACGCTTCGTAACCCGCGCACCTGCCCCTTCAGAGGCGATGCGTTCCGTCTGGGCCAGGTTGTTACCATCCTCATGGAAAATGCGCTACGTTACGGACGCGATGGCGGCCATCTTGAGGTGGCGCTGCACTACGCCAGCGGGCATTACACCCTCGAATTTACCGATGACGGGCCGGGCGTATCGCCCCAGTTCCTACCGGAAATGTTTAAACGCTTTAGCCGCGAGGAGCAGTCCCGCGCGCGGCATTCCGGCGGCAGCGGCCTCGGTTTGTCCATCGCCCGGGCGATTTGTCAGGCGCATGGGGGTGAGATTAGCGCGTCGTTACCGGAAACCGGCGGCCTTGCCGTGCGCATTTTATTGCCCTGGCATCCGTCCGATAATGAAAATCTCCACTCTTGATAAAGCCTTGACAGAACATCGAATCTTTCTCGACGTAGCGCGCATTTAATAACGCCATTCCCTTTATGGAGCGGCGTTATGTCAGACGAATTTTTTCTCTCCCTCCGCCACTGCCTGCATCATATGTACGGCGTGGCGCGCACCCTTTCCTGGCTGCATTTTCTTCCCCTGGCCCTGCTTGCGCTGGCGATTTTTCCGCTGACCGGCTGCGGTGATAAACACGAAAATAAGCCCGACCCGGTACGAACGGTACGCTACGTCGTGGTTGGCACCGCCCACCCCCTTCCCGCGCTGGAAAGAACCGGTGAGATCCATGCCCACGATGAAACGACCCTGAGCTTTCGCACCGGGGGCCGGATATTGACGCGTAGCGTCGATATTGGTGACAGTGTCACCGCCGAACAGCTGCTGGCCACGCTTGACAACACGACCGGGCAAAACCAGCTCGACGGCGCTGAGGCCGACTATGAAGGCGCCAAAGCCTCTGCGCAGGTCGCCGCGCTTAACGTCAGCCGAATGCAAAAGCTCATGCCAACGGGTGCGATAGCCCGCACGCAGCTCGACAGCGCCCGTGCGGACTGGCTTGTCGCCAGCGCGCGCTTAAAAAGCAGCGAGGCCGCGCGCCGAAATGCCCGCGAAAGCCTCGGCTGGACGCGCCTGATCGCGCCCCAGGCGGGCGTCATCACGGCCGTGAACGCCTCTGCCGGGCAGGTTGTCAGCGACGGTCAGTCCGTGCTGACGCTGGCGACCGGGGAAGATCGCGACGTGGCGTTTGATATTGCCACCCCTGATGCGATCCCGCCTCTGGATAAGGCGATTTTGCAGGTTTCCCTCCTCAGCGATCCGTCGGTGCAGGCGTCTGCCGTGCTTCGTGATATCACCCCGCAGGCCGATCCTCAGACCCGCACCTGGCGCGTCAGAGCCACCCTGCAAAACCCGCCGGCGGCCATGGCGCTGGGTGCCAGCGTGACCGTCACGTTGCCATCGTCAGCCCCGCACGGGTACACCCTTCCCGCGTCCGCGCTGACCCGTGCCGGCGACAAACCGGCCGTTTTTGTGATTACCCCGCAGTCGCGGGCGCAGCTGCGCGCGGTGGTGCCCGCGAGCTATACGGCCTCCTCCGTCATGATTGCCTCCGGCCTTGAGCCCGGCGATCGGGTGATTACGGCGGGCGTGAGCACATTGCGGTCCGGCGAACCGGTGATGGCCGGAGAGGTTCAGCCATGAACTCAGGATCGGAAGACAAATTTAACCTCTCCGCCTGGGCGCTGAAGAACCAGCAGATGGTCAGCTTTTTCATGCTGCTGGTGATTGCGATGGGCGTATTCTGCTATGAGAAGCTGCCGCGTAATGAAGATCCGGCTTTTACCATCAAAACGGCCGTCGTCTCCGCGCAGTGGCCGGGAGCATCCGTGGCGGATACCACCCGCCTGCTGACCGATACGCTTGAAAAAAAGCTGGAGGAAACGCCCTGGCTGGACTATCTCGAAAGTGAAACCCGGGCCGGACGTACCGTTATCCACGTCAACCTCCGTGACGATACGCCCCCGCAAAGCGTGCCGGATATCTGGTATCAGGTTCGCAAAAAAATGCAGGACATCGCGCCGTCCCTGCCTGAAGGGGTGCAGGGTCCTGCCGTGGACGACGAGTTTGACGACACGTTCGGCACAATTTATGCCTTTATTCCCGAAGGTTTCACCCTGCGTGAGGTGCGGGATCGCGTAGAGACCCTGCGTCGCGAGCTTATGTCCCTGCCGGATATGGGCAAAACCACCCTGCTCGGCGAACAGCAGGAGCAATGGGTTCTCGCCTTTTCTCCGGCACGCCTGGCCGGGATGGGGCTTGATATTCAGGCGGTCGCCGACGCCCTGCGGGCGCAGAACGCGGTTGTTCCGGCAGGCACTCTGCGTACCGGGCAGGAGAATATGGCGATAAAGGTCAGCGGGGCGCTCACGACCGAAGAGAATTTACGGGCCGTCACGCTGCACGTGAACAATCGCTATATTCCGCTGACCGACATTGCAACCGTCACCCGGGAAATCGCCGAGCCGCCTGCCCCTGCTTACCGGGTAAACGGCAAACCGGCTATCGGGCTGGCGGTGTCGATGGCGCCAACGGGCAACATGCTGCGTTTCGGTGCTGCGCTGAACGCCAGAATGGCGGCCCTCAGCGCCGGGCTGCCGCACGGTATCGAGATGGTGAAAGTCGCCGATCAGTCGGCGGTGGTCAGTGACGCGGTAAGCGGGTTTATCCGGGTGCTTATCGAAGCCGTTATTATCGTGCTGGCGGTTTCATTTGTCTCATTGGGCTTACGGGCCGGGCTGGTGGTGGCGACGGCCATCCCGCTGGTGCTCGCCATGACGTTTGCCGGCATGATGCTCGCAGGCATCGGCCTTCAGCGCATCTCGCTCGGGGCGCTGATCATTGCCCTGGGCCTGCTGGTGGATGACGCCATGATCGCCGTCGAAACGATGGTCTCCCGGCTGGAAGCGGGGGATTCCCGTCGGCATGCGGCCACCCATGCATTCAAAACGACGGCCTTCCCGATGCTCACCGGTACCCTGGTGATGATTGCCGGTTTTATTCCCGTTGGTTTTGCGGCCTCCAGCGCCGGTGAATACTGTTTTTCCCTGTTTGCGGTGGTGCTCATTGCCCTGCTCTGTTCCTGGGCTGTCGCGATCCTGTTCTCGCCGCTGACGGGCACGTGGCTGTTGCCGGAAAAAGTCAGACATCACGCGGCGGGACCCGGAAGGATCGCGCGCGGGTACGGACGGCTTTTACGCCTGGCACTGCGTCACCGGGCCGCTACCGTGCTGCTCGCCCTTTCCGCGCTGGGGCTGTCCGTGTACGGCACGACGTTTATGCAGGGCGAGTTTTTCCCCGCTTCGGACCGGCCTGAGCTGCTGGTCAGCCTGACGCTTCCGGCCAACGCGTCGCAGCCGGAAACGTTAAGAGAGGTGGAAAAGCTGGAAAAGGCGCTGGCCGGCAACGGCAACATCAATCGCTATTCGACGTACGTCGGGTCGGGTGCCATCCGTTTTTACCTGCCGATGGACGTGCTGCTGGAAAATGAAAATATCGCCCAAATGGTTGTGGTGGCTAAGGATCTTGAGGCGCGGGATCGTCTGCATGCGCAGCTCAACAGGATCCTGGCGACGCAGTTTAGCGACATCATCACGCGCGTGTCGCCCCTTGAGCTGGGGCCGCCCGTCGGCTGGCCAATCAAATACCGGGTGAGCGGGCCTGATTATCTGCAGGTCCGGGCGTTTGCGAACCGTCTCACGGACGCGATTGGCCAGTCCCCGTTCTCACGCGACGTTAACCAGACGGCCGGAGAGCCGGAGAGGGTCATAACCCTTGAGGTGAATCAGACGGCGGCCAGGGCGGCGGGAATATCGTCAGAAAGCCTCGCCCGCACGCTGAACACCGTCTGGTCCGGCAGCGTTGTCACGTCCATCAGGGATAACGACCGCCTTGTCGACGTAGTGCTCCGGGCCTCGGACAGTGAACGTCACAGCACCGCCACCCTCTCCTCGCTTACGATTCAGGGGAATGACGGTAAAAAAATTCCGCTCAGCGCCGTCGCGACGCCGGTCTGGGGCGTGGACGATCCGGTCATCTGGCGTCGCCAGCGCGTGCCCTTTATCACGGTGCAAACGGATCTTGCCCCGGGGCTGAAGGCTGAAGCGGTATCCGCGGCGCTGCGTCCGGCGGTCGATAAACTGCGCGCGAGCCTGCCGGCAGGTTACAGCATTGAAGAAGGCGGCGCGGTTGCCGAATCGGATAAGGGGAACAGCTCCGTCTTTACCGTCCTTCCGGTGACGCTGGTCATCATGCTGTTGCTGCTGATGCTTCAGCTACGGCGATATTCCCGGATGCTGCTGGCACTCCTGATGGCCCCGTTTGGTTTACCGGGGATCGTGCTGGCTATGCTGCCCGGCGGAACGCCGATGGGGTTTGTCGCGCTGCTGGGCGTCATCGCCCTGGCGGGGATGATCGTGCGGAACGCGGTGATATTAATTAGCGAGGTTGACAGCAATCTTGCTCAGGGGATGGCAAACGATGCCGCGATTATGGCGGCCGCGGAGCACCGGGCCAGACCCATCTGTCTGACCGCCTGCGCCGCCATTCTGGGCATGATCCCCATTTCTCACCAGGTCTTCTGGGGCCCAATGGCCTATGCCATTATCGGCGGGCTGCTGGCTGCGACGCTGGTGACGCTGACCGTGTTACCCGCGTCGTTTAGCCTGCTGCTACAGTGGGGCGCTCAGCGCAACGCCACAGAAGACGGACTGCGCTGAGGCCCTACCGTTTCCCGGCAGATTACGCGGCGGTCAGCGCAAAACGGTTTTTCAGGACATGGCGGATTTCCTCCTCCGCCAGCTGCCGCGTTTCAGTGCCGTTCGCCGTGATGGTTTTCAGCATATCGCCCAGCAAAATCTGGCGTCCCTCCGGGCTGTGCTGCACCACAACACGCTTCTGCACAAAGATCGCATCCGGGTGCGTGGAGTTAAGGTAGTTGGCCGGGACGAAATCAATCCATTCCTGAGGCGTGAGATCAAAGCCGTATTGCCGGGCCCATTCTCCCTCCACCTTCGCCTCAAGCAGATATTCGCCTTCCGCGCTGCGGCTCAGTCGGAACGTGTCGAAATCCTGCGTGATTTCCACATCAAGCGTGTCCAGCGCCATCGGCGCACGAATGCCGTAGCTGCCAAACCCGAGATCGCAGAGCCACTGTCGGCTCTCCACCTCGGCAATCAACGCCATATGGGTTTTCGGCCGCCGCGCGGGGTAGAACATCGGGCGCGCCGCCACGAAGCGGTAAGGTATTCCTAACGCCGCCAGCGCCATGGCAAAAAGCCCGTTCACCTCGTAGCAGTAGCCGCCGCGCCCCTGCGTTAAGACCTTATCGGCAATGTCGTCTGGCGCCAGCGAGACAATTTTACCCGCCTGCACGTCCAGATTCTCAAAGGGAACGGAAAAGAGCTGATGACGCATCAGCGCATGCAGGGTGGCCGTATCGGCAGACGCCGGTCCGGTGTAGTTTATGCGTTTGAAATAGGTGGAAATGTTGAAATTATCGCTGTGCATAATGCCTCCTTGTCCTGAACATGCCGGACACTATAGATGGCGCGCATCATTGGCTGTATAGTCAGTTTTATCGAAAATTAGCCTGAACAGATACCCATGTCTGCCCCGTCCCAGTCGTCCCCACACTATCGCCGAATTGCCGAGATGCTGCGCCTCACGCTCACGTCTGGCGCGCTGCGCGCCGGTGACAGGATGATCTCCGCACGCAAACTGGCCGAGCGCGAGCACGTTAGCCTTCCGACGGCGCTGGAGGCCCTTCGCTGCCTGGAGGCTGAAGGGCTGATCGTTGCGCGCCCGCGTTCAGGATATTACATCCGCCAGACCAGCCTGCCACCGCGCGTAGAGCCCGCGCGTTCCTCGCCAGGCCCGGTCCCCGTCACCCTGTCCGCCGTGGCCCGGTCGCTGTTCAGCAGTGCAGAAGCCAGGCTGATCCCGCTGGGCGCCGCCCTGCCCGATCCCGCGTGGCTGCCGGGAGACGCGCTGCAGCGGGCGTTGCACTCTGCTGGCCGTCGTCTGGACGCGCATGGACAGAGCTACAGCCTGCCTCCGGGAAGGGGGGATTTGCGCAGTAAGATTGCCGCGCGTTCTGCGCAGTGGGGAGCCCGGTTCGGCGCGGACGATGTCATTATTACCGCAGGCGCGACGCAGGCGCTGCGCCTGGCCCTTCGGGCCGTGTGCCAGCCGGGCGATGTCGTGGCGATTGAGCAGCCCGCCTACTTTGGCACGCTCCTGCTGCTGGAAGATTTAGGCCTGAAGGCCTTAGCGATCCCCACCGATCCTGTCGAAGGCCTGCTGCTGGAACCGCTGGCGGACGCCATTCGCCGCCACCGCCCTGCTGCCGTTCTGGCCTCGCCCACCGTGCAAAACCCATTGGGTGCCAGCATGCCCGTCGCGCGCAAGCATGAACTGGTTGCCCTGCTTGAAGAGGCGGGAATTCCTTTGATTGAGGACGATGTCTACGGTGACCTGGTCGGCGAGGGGCAACGTCCTCCGGCCTGCAAGGCGTTCGACCAGAGCGGGAATGTGATTTACTGCAGCTCCCTGTCAAAAACGCTGGCGCCGGGCTGGCGAATCGGCTGGATTGCCCCCGGACGCTACCACCCGCAGGTCTTACAGGCCCGCATGGCCGGAGACTGGGCCGGCACGCCGCTGCTGGAAGCCGCGTCGTGCGAGATGCTGGCAAGCGGCGACTACGATCGTCACCTGCGGCGGCTGAAGCGCCGGGTCGCAGAGGGGATCCGCGCCGTTGTGGCGCGGGTCGAGGCCAGTTTCCCACCCGGTACGCGCGTTAGCGTACCCGCAGCCGGTTTCCTGCTGTGGGTAGAGCTGCCTCAGCAGGTCAACGCGCTGGAGGTGCATCGCCGCGCGCTGGCGCTGGGTATTGGCGTCAGCCCTGGCCCCCTGTTTTCCCCGGCCGCGGAGTTAACGCACTTTCTGCGGCTGAACTGCGCAAACGAACCCACGCCCCGCCTGCTGAACGCCGTGGACCAGATTGGCGCGCTGTGTCACGAGCTGGCTGCTTTCACACCAGACTCTCCAGCCATTCGGTAAAGACCCGAACCTTGCGGGAGAGGTGACGGTGTGGATAGAGCAGTGACAGCTTGCGGTCCGGCGATCGATAGTCTGGCAAGACTTCAACCAGAAGGCCGCGGTCAATGTAAGGCTGGAGAAAGAGATTCATCCCCTGCATTAACCCCAGCCCGGCAAGGCCTGCCGCGATGTAGGCCTCTGAGTTATCCACGACAAGCTTACCGGGAAGGGTAATTTCCGCGATGCCTTCTGGCGTGGTAAACGTCCACGGATGAATTTGTCTGCTGCGGTTATTAATCCAGTTGATGGCCTGATGCCTGCGTAAATCATCCGGCGTTTCTGGCGTACCGTGTTGGGCCAGCCAGGCCGGGCTGGCGCAGGTCGTGATTTTGATGTTCCCGATTTTACGCGCGATATACTCGCCGTCCTCCAGCCCTCCCACCCGCAGCACGCAGTCCAGGCCATCCCGCAGCATATCCCGACGGCGGTCAGAGCTGCTCAGAATGATGTCGATCTCAGGATGCTGACGATAAAAATCAGGCAGATTGGGGATCACCCGCAGCGTGGCAAAAGAGACCGGCATATCCACACGCAGCTGGCCGTGTATTGCCCGGTCCGTACCAAACGACTCCAGTAATTCGTCCGCCTGCGCCAGCAGGGGTTTACTCCGGCGGTAAAATGCTTCCCCATCCGGCGTCAGGCTAATCCGACGCGTTGTGCGCTGCAGTAGCCGCGTGCCGCTGTGCTGCTCCAGAAGCTGTAACGCTTTGGTGACCGCCGGACGATGGATCTGCAAATTCTCCGCCGCCTGGGTAAGACTGCCTGACTCGACAATTTCAATAAAAATTCGAATAGATTCAAAGAGGTTCATTTGCATAAGAGACGCTCTTGCCGCGAGCAGGATAAAGTGATTGTTATTAATTTTATAACAGTGATGAATCTTTTTGGCTATTTTTCCTAACAATCCTGCGCCCTACACTCTTCCCCATTCAAACGTAAGGAAGAGTCTGCTATGAAAAATAACCGTATTTGTCAGATCCTGGGTATCGAAAAACCTGTTATTCAGGGGCCGTTATCCTGGCTCACGGATGCCCGCCTGGTCGCTGCGGTCAGCAATGCCGGAGGGCTCGGCGTGCTGGGGCCCAATGCTGGTTTAACCGCCGACACCGCGGTGTCCACGCCGGAAGAGACCGCCGAAAAAATGCGCGAGGAGATTCGTAAAACCAAACGGCTGACCGAGAAACCGTTTGGCGTGAACCTGATCCCCACGGCCGTTAATGACGTCTGGACAGGGCCGATCCTTCAGGTGGTGAAAGAAGAAGGCGTCAGGGTCGTTGTGTATACGGGCTATGGGGAAGGCAGCATTATTCCCGCGCTGTTCAGCGAGTTAAAAGAGGCGGGTATCGCCATTATCTACCGCGACATCAACCCAACGCCGGAGAACACCCGCCTCGCGGAAGAAATGGGGGCTGACATTATCGTCGCCACCGGTTTTGATGAGGGCGGAACGTTACCCGCAACGGTGCTTGGCACCTTTTCCATCGTGCCGCTGATTGCCGATGCCGTGAAGCACGTCCCGGTGATGGCCGCGGGCGGCATTACCGATAATCGCACCGCCAGAGCGGCGCATGCATTGGGTGCGGAAGGCGTGTTTGCCGGGTCGGTCTTTATCAGCACGGAAGAAAGCCGCGTGCCGCAGGGGGTCAAAGAGAAAATTGTTGCCGCCAACGGTCTCGATTTACTGCTTTTCCGCACCGTTCCCCATTACTACCGCGCGCTTCCCGGCAAGCTGGCGGACAAACTGGCGGCGATGGATAAAGCAGGCGCAAGCAACGAAGCGCTGGGCAAGGCGATGGGAGGATTACGGGGCCTGCGCCTGGGCATGCTGGAAAATAATACCGATGAGGGCTATATCGCCCTCGGCACGGGGATTGGGAACATCCGCAGCGTGAAAAGCGTGGCCGAGGTTGTTAATGCGTTAACGGTTGAGTAAGTGCCCCGGCGTCCTGGCCTGCACCAGGAAGCCCAGGTTCATCAGGGAATAATCCGCGCGGCTCTCAGCTGCGCAAACAGGCTGAAAAACATCTCATCGGTGGCCTGCATTTGCGTAAAGCCCGCCCTGCGCAGCTTGCTCCCGTCACCGAACATGTCGTAATCCCAGCTAAAGACAAAATCGGCAAACCGCCCGTCGCTCAGCTGCAGAATATCCGCTTCCACCAGCCTCTCCCCTGCAAGCTCGCGCCATACCCCGCGATAGTCGTTAAACAGCTGATGAAATGACAACCTCACCGGCGGCGCAGAGTCCAGTTCAAACCAGCGTGCGATGCGCGGCCACAGTTCGCTCCAGCGCCAGATATCGCCATTGTTTACGTTGAAGGCCTGATTCTGTGCCGCAGGTGACGTGGCGGCCCATAGGGTTGCCTCGGCCAGCAGCCCGGCGTCGGTATGGTCAACGATGCTGTGCCAGGCCTGTTCCGAACCGGGAAAACGCAGCGGTAAACCCAGCGCCTTGCACAGGGAGGCGTACAGGGCGATGCTCAGCGCGAGGTTCATGGCATTACCCGGTACCGCACTCCCCACCACGCCAGGCCTGATGGCATTCCAGTGCCAGCCTTTCCCCCGCTGAAACTGGCTGAGCCACGTGAGCTGCGCGGCGTTAAATTCGGCACCCGGTACGCCGGGATCGCTTTCCCGCGCCGGGGTTTTAAACGGCCCAAGATGTGCACCATAAACTTTATACCCCTGCATCAGGCTTACCGTCTGCAAAGGCGCCGTTTTTTCGAGGGTGCTGACCAGATTACTCAGCATGGTGACGTTCGGCTCAACCATGTCCGTCCAGTTCGCCGCGTTCGCCCAGGCGCTGTAAAAGATATGGGTGACACCGTTCAGGGCGTCCAACGCCCGCGCGGTGTCCTGCGCATCCAGTAAATCGACGTTCACCACGGGAATGCCGTCCGGGTGGGCTACCGCGTGGCGACTGAGGCCGATCACCTTCCACTGATGGTGCAGAAGGGTGTTGACCAGCTGTCTGCCGACAATGCCGCTGGCGCCCGCGACCAGGGCGACGTTGTGTTGCTGCATCTTATTCATGGTGTTTCTCCGTAAAGGGTGACAGACGCAGTGTGATCTATTATTTTTTCTGGAGATATCCCCTGAAACCGATGGCACTTATAAGCAGAATCATTAAATGAATAATAAGCTCAATGCCATTTACACCTTTCTACGCGTCGCTGAAGCGGGCTCGTTTTCGGCGGCCGCCCGTCAGACCGGTATTAAGCAGTCCGCCGTCAGTCAACAGATCGCGGCGCTTGAGGAATCACTGGGTGTGGTACTGCTGCACCGTACGACGCGTACGATGAAGCTGACCGAACAGGGTGAACGTTACCGGCGTGATATGCAGCTCGTGCTGGACGCCATGGGGGAAGCGGAGAGACGTTTACATCCTGTCGACCCTGACGTTCAGGGACGCGTCCACGTCCAGCTACCGAGCGGCCTGGGGCAGATCGTTTTGCCGCATCTGCTGGCGCTACAGCGCCTGCATCCCGAACTGCAGCTGATGATTTCCCTGGATGACCGCCTTGCCGACCTGGTGACGGAGGGCGTGGATGTCGCGATACGGCTGGGCAGTGAGCCTCCGCAGGCGCACGCGGCTCGCGTGCTGGCGCGTATTGAAGCCGCGCTGTTTGCCGCTCCCGGTTTTCAGGCGGTACACGCCGTCAGGGAACTGACGACGCTGCCACACGTACGTTTCAGCGGTATTCCGCTGGATGCCCCCCTGCGCCTGATTTCTGACGAGGAGACGGTCGAGGTCAACGTGAATACCGTTTTCCGTGCCAACACCAGCGACGCGCTGCTGCAGGCGCTGGAGTCAGGCATCGGCATCGGCGGCATGCAGCGACCGCTCGTGGCCAGGGCGCTGCAGGCAGGCACGCTGGTACCGGTGCTGCCCGACTGGCGCTTGCCCGATCGCTTCCTCTACGCCGTTTATCCTGACGCCCGCTTTATTCCGCAGCGCGTCAGAAAGGTCGTCAGCGTGATTGAGCAATTACTGCCTGAAATAATAAAGAAAAACTGATTGTTTCCGCCGTAAATGACGTGCATTTTTTACCCGCAAGGAATAGAGTGTTTTTACCGTATCCCCTCTTTCTGGAGCACGTATGCCGGATTACCGTTTTTTCCAAAAAGGCCCGAACCTCATTGCGATCGAGAGCGCAAACACCGATGCGGCCGCTCAGCTCATCGCTCAGGGGTTTGAAAAACAGTTTGAGGAGATCGGCGCCGCGGATGAAAAAGAGGCGCTTACCCGCCTTGCGGATATCCGTAAAAATAATGAGATCGATCGCTATAACTTCCTGGCCGGAGCGGGCGAAATGCCGCTGATCGGCGCGCTGGCGGCTGCGGCAACCTGGTTGGTGCAAAAGAAATAACGCAACGATCCTTTACTTCGCCACCGGCAAATCGGCGTACCGCGTCGTATAGGCCGGTGACAGCATCTCACGCTTCATCGCCCAGGATTTCTCAATACCCTGCCCGGCGAACCATATCTTCCCTTTACCGGAATGATTTACGCTGTCCATCATCGCCATCAGCGCCGCGCTGTTGGCGCGCAGACGATTATCGTCAAACAAATTCAGCTGGGCGACGCCGCTGCTGAAAAAGTCCGCCAGCATGACCCCGGCTTTCATATAGCGATATCCGTCGAGCCATATACGCCCCAGCGCCTCCGTGGCGGCGCGGATGATATCGCGCGAGTCATTGGTGGGCGTCATCAGGGTGACAGAAGCCTGATTGCCGTAATAAATTTCGTTGTCCGCGTGCGGGCTGGTGCGCACAAACACGCTGATAAAACGACAGTATTGATGCTCGCCGCGCAGTTTTTCCGCAGCGCGTTCCGCGTAGGCGCAAATGGCCTGGTGCATCTCCTCGTACTGCGTAATACGGTGTCCAAACGAACGGCTACAGATAATTTGCTGCTTCGTGGGGGTGAACTCTTCCAGATCAAGACAGGGTTCACCGCGAAGCTCGCGGGCCGTCCGTTCCAGTACCACGTTGAAATGTTTGCGAATGACCCAGGACGACGCTTCCGCCAGCTCCAGCGCCGTGGTAATGCCCATCGCGTTCAGTTTTTTCGTGATGCGCCGCCCTACCCCCCACACCTCCTCTACCGGAACCTTTGCCAGCAGCTTACGCTGCCGCTCGCGGCCTGAGAGATCGACCACGCCGCCCGTGCTGGCCCAGCGTTTCGCCGCATAGTTGGCCAGCTTCGCCAGCGTTTTTGTCGGGGCAATACCGACGCCGACGGTTAAGCCCGTATTTTTAAAGACCTGCGTGCGCATCTGGTGACCGAACGCTTCCAGTGACAGGCAGTGACTGACCCCAGAAACGTTCACGAACGCCTCATCGATGGAGTAAATCTCTATTGCCGGGGCGAGATCGGTCAGCGTCTGCATGACCCGACTGCTGAGATCGGCATACAGCGCATAGTTCGAGCTAAAGACGTAAACCCGCGACGGGTATAGCTTTTCTTTGAATTTAAAATACGGCTCACCCATTTTTATGCCGAACTGCTTTGCCTCCCGCGACAGTGAAATAATGCAGCCGTCGTTATTGGACACCACCACGATGGGTTTCCCCTCCAAATCGGGGCGGAATACCCGCTCGCAGGAGGCATAGAAGCTATTCACATCAACCAGCGCGAACATGTTTATGCGTTTTGAGCGTGTGGGTGACGACGCCGAAGATCTGCAGCTCCTCTTCGGACTGAAAGGTAATCGGCTGATAGCGGGCATTATGCGGCAGAAGTCTCAGAACCGGACGGGTCTGTAGCTCTTTCACAGTAAACTCACCGGCGACCGACGCCACGACGATATCCCCATGTTCGGCATTTAACGAACGATCGACCACCAGCAGATCGCCGTCGCCGATCCCCGCCCCAATCATGGAGTCTCCACTCACCTTGATAAAATAGGTCGCACTGGGGTGCCTTACTGCCAGCCGGTTAAGATCGAGACGATCCTCCACATAATCCTGCGCCGGGCTGGGAAACCCACAGGCAACACGTTCTAAAAATAAAGGTAATTCAATGATTTGTTTTGGTTGATAAGAAAAGAGAGTGTCCATAATGCCTTTCTCGCCAGATACTGTATATAAATACAGTATTACGGATTATGGACAAGGATCAAGGTCATTTCCGGAGGTGAACCCAAACGCGTTGAAGTTTGAGCGGTTTTAATTGAGCAACGTCGCCCGCCGTTAACAGGCCTGACAGTATAAGTCATATAAAAGTCATCTGGTTTATGACTTATAAAAAATAACATCACTATGCACTAACTACATATTGACTTTAAAGTCAGATATAAGCATATTTCACAGCACAAATTAACAAGACTTACTGGAGAATATTTCCATGCCAGCCCGTGACTATCCAGACAAGCGTGTTGCACGCGGTCTGGCAAAGGAGGCCGATCTCAGGATGCTGAGCGCCCGCATCGATCCCGACCTGATGGAGTACATCAGAACCACCGCCTTTGAGACGCGTAAGAGTAAGCAAGAGATTGTGGCGGAAGCGTTAGCGCTCCACAGACAGAAAAGTCAGACAGGACCCTAAGCGCGCAAAGCCGGGGGCCCCCTTCGGGCTTTGCGCATATCACGTTTAATCTAACAGCGAATTCAGCGTTTCCAGTGCTTCAGGCGGTAACTTCAGATCCGCCGCCGCGAGGTTTTGCCGCAGATGCGCCACGGACGAGGTGCCCGGGATCAGCAGAATATTCGGGGAACGCTGCAGCAGCCATGCCAGCGCTACCTGCATTGGCGTGGCGCCCAGTGAATCCGCGACGGCTTTCAGCCCGGAAGATTGCAGTGGCGTAAAGCCGCCCAGCGGGAAGAACGGCACATACGCAATCCCCTGCTGTGCCAGCAGATCCACCAGCGCGTCATCCACCCGGTTCACAATGTTGTACATGTTCTGCACGCACACCACCGGGACCATCTTCTGCGCTTCCGCGACCTGGGTGGCCGTGACGTTGCTCAGGCCAATATGCCGCACCAGCCCCTGCTGCTGTAATTCGGCCAGGGTGGAGAGCGGTTCAGCAATCGATCCTTCCGCCGGCCCGTGTGCGCTAAACATGATCCGCAGATTCACCACGTCCAGCACGTCCAACTGCAGATTACGCAGGTTGTCATGCACCGCCTGAGTCAGTTCCTGCGCGGAAAAGGCTGGCAGCCAGGCGCCTTTGTCGTCGCGACGGGCGCCAATCTTGGTGACGAGCGTCAGATCGTCCCGGTACGGGTGAAGCGCCTCGCGGATCAGCTGGTTAGTGACGTGAGGACCATAAAAATCACTGGTATCAATGTGGTTCACCCCCGCCGCCACCGCTTCGCGCAGCACGTCCAGCGCGGCCTGCTTGTCCTTCGGTGGACCAAAGACGCCCGGCCCGGCGAGCTGCATCGCACCGTAGCCCAGTCGTTTAACCGTCCGCGTCCCGAGCGCGTACGTCCCGCTTTTATCAATGCTGCTCATGTTAACCTTCCTCATAAAAATGATCCGGATTTACAACAGGTTCCCTCAAAGAACCTTTAGTTAAGCGCGAGTTAATTAAAGTTTAAATTCTCTACGACGATAGTAATGAAGTAACCCTGCATCTTCTCTAACGGACGACCGCTATGCTGAAAAACCTGCACGTGATTACCGGTATTATCTTTGCCCTCACCATATTCTGTCTGCTGCAAGTTGTCACGGGAGGGTTGTTCTACTCTGCCGTCAGCAACGATCGCCATAACTTCCAGAATTCCGGCGTGCTCAATGCCCAGCAGGAAAGCCTGAGCGACAGCGTGAACACGCTGGTGAAAACGCGCGTCACCGTCACCCGCGTGGCGATCCGCTACCTGAAAAACCAGCGCGACCCGGCTTCCCTTGCGGCGATCAATAAGCTGCTTGGCACCGCAGGCGACTCGCTGGCAAAAGCCGAAGCCTATAACAAAGAGTGGCAGAAACTGCCGCAGGTTAACGGCCAGGAGGCGGCATTAACCGACGAGATGCAAAAATCCTGGAACCAGATGCACGAAGTGATGCGCTTATCGATTGAGTATCTGCGTGCCGACAACTATCAGGCCTATGGCGATCTGGACGCGCAGCAGGCGCAGGACGAGATGGAAGCGGTCTATAACCGCTGGCGCGCCGAAAACAACACCCTGCTGAAGGCCGCAACCGAAGAGAACCAGAGCAGCTTCACGCAGATGCAGTGGACGCTGGCGGCGATTCTGCTGGCCGTTATCGCGGTTCTGGTGGTCATCTGGCAGGGTTTACAGCACCTGCTGTTAAAACCACTCCACTCCATTATGAACCATATTCGCGCCATTGCAGGGGGTGACCTGACGCAGGATATCGCCATCTCTGGCCGCAACGAGATGGGGCAGCTGGCCGCCGGCCTGCATGAGATGCAGCAGTCGCTGGTGACCACCGTCAGCGCCGTACGTGGAAGTACCGACTCCATCTACACCGGCGCAGGCGAAATTGCCGCAGGAAGCAACGATCTTTCCGCCCGCACCGAGCAGCAGGCCGCCTCGCTGGAAGAGACCGCCGCCAGCATGGAAGAGCTGACCGCGACGGTTAAACAGAACTCCGATAACGCCCGTCAGGCCACGCTGCTGGCGAAAAACGCCTCTGAAACGGCCGCGCGCGGCGGTCACGTCGTGGATAACGTGGTTCGCACCATGAACGAAATCGCCGACAGTTCGCAGCAAATTGCGCATATTACCGGCGTGATTGACAGCATCGCGTTCCAGACCAACATTCTGGCGCTTAACGCAGCGGTGGAAGCGGCGCGCGCCGGGGAACAGGGGCGCGGTTTTGCGGTTGTTGCAGGCGAAGTCCGTACGCTGGCGAGCCGCAGCGCGCAGGCGGCAAAAGAGATCAAAGGGCTTATTGAGAACTCCGTCAGCCGGGTGAATACCGGTTCCGAGCAGGTCAGCGAGGCTGGCACCACCATGAAGGAAATTGTCGCCGCCGTCACCCGCGTGACCGATATCATGGGTGAGATCTCATCTGCCTCTGACGAGCAGAGCCGCGGTATTGAGCAGGTGAGCCTGGCCGTTTCGCAGATGGACAGCGTGACGCAGCAAAACGCCGCGCTGGTGCAGGAGTCCGCCACGGCGGCTGCGGCACTGGAAGATCAGTCCGAGCAGCTGCGCCAGGCGGTGGCCGCGTTTCGTCTGAACGGCAAAGAAAAAGCGGTCGCCCCACGCCCGGCCAATCTGAAAACGCCACAGCTGCTGCGCCCGGCCACGACAACCGCCTCCACCGACAGCAACTGGGAAACGTTCTGAGTCTCAGGCGGGCGAGGATATCGCCCGCTAGCGGCTGCGCTTGGCGTGACGCTCCCAGTTTTCCTGTTTTGCTTCATCGGATTTTCGCAGTGAAACATAGCATGCCCCGCTGCCGCCGTGATGCGGCAGCGCCACGCAGAAGGCCTGCACTTCCTCAAACTCGGTTAACCAGCGCGCCAGATAGCTGCGCACCACATTGGGATGCGAGTTCTGCTCGCGCCCTTTCCCGTGAATGATAATCAGATTGCGTAACCCGTCGCGTCCGGCCTGGCGAATAAAGGAATAGAGCATCTGACGGCAGCGTTCGGCGGGCTGACGCAGGAGGTTTAAGCTGGCCTGGCGGGCGTATTTACCCGTGCGCAGCTTATCGATAACGCCCTGCTGTACCCCTTCGCGCTGGAACGCCAGCGGTTCTTCCAGGGGAAGCATGTCAAGAAAATCCAGCGTCAGGAAGTTATCCAGCTGTTCGCTATCCACCTCCTCGCGCGCCCGCGTATTGCGGCTGGGCTGCCAGTGAATATCCGCGCAGCGCTTCAGGGGCTGGACATCTTCCATGGCGTCAAGAAAAAATGATTTGTCGTCAGGGTTCATGGACATCCTCCGGCTACATCTGAGGACTGTACTATACCTGCGCCAGAGACCGGCCTCAATCACCGTTACAGGACGATGCGTGGCAATAATATTAACCTGATGAATATATATAGTAATTATAAAATAAACTTAAATCAGACTTAACTAAAATTTCAGCAAAGGTAAAATACGTGATTTATGTTAAAATTTCATTAAATCAATCACTCACCTGCCTTTCATTTTTCGGGAAAAGTGTTATACCTAAATATACCTGCCCCATGGAAATAATACCCAGGATTGGCGAAAGGACGCACTGCTGTGTGTACTATAGGGTCTGTCTGATGTCGGGCAGATCCTGTTTTTTTAATAAGCACTTCACGCTCCGATTAATTTTCTCGCTTCCCTTCTGAATTGCGTAATTAATGATTCAGCCAGGGGCGTCTGACGTGAATCACGGCGCTGAATTAAATAATAGGCCGCTTTAGGAAGCGATTCGACAACCGGCAGCATAACCAGACGGTGTGCCAGCAGCGGGTCACAGCCTAGCTCCTGCGGCAATATGCTTAAAAAATCACTTTGCGCGACCAGGCTAATACAGGAAGAAAAGGTTTCGCAAACCACACCAATTCGCGGTATTTGTGAGCGATCGCTAAATACCTCTTCTAATTGCTTGTAATAGCTTCCCCGCGGCGTCGGCATTGTCCAGTTATAATGCAGAAGTTCATTAATGGACGTCGCCCCCATGGCCGGATGTCCTTCCCGACAAAATACCGCAAACGGTTTTTCGAAGAGCTTTTCAAACGTAAATTCCTGGTCGTAAGGCCCCTGATAATAGGTGTTGATGGTGAAGTCCAGTTCGCCCTGGCGTAATTCATTGATCATCGACACCAGCTGCCCTTCCATAATCCGCACCTTGACCTGCGGATGCTGCGCATGAAAGCGGGTAATGACGGCGGGCATAAGCGTGCGTGAAACGCTGGCCCCCATTCCGATGTTGATCTGCCCGGCCAGCTCCCCTTGACGCTGACGGATGTCATCCTGCGCCGCACGCAGCTCTTCCAGAATCAACCTGGCGCGCTGGTAAAAGCCCTCGCCGCATTCGGTCAACGCGACGCCCTTACTCCTGCGCACGAAAAGCTGCGCCGCCATGCCCTCCTCCAGCTCTTTGATGGATTTGGTCAGCGCCGGCTGGGAAAGATTCAGCGTCCTGCTGGCACCGCGGATGCTGCCCTGACGCGCAACCTCAACAAACGCCCGGATTTGATGAAATTTAATCTGGAATGTCATAGCCCGACCGATAACTGTTGTTTATCAGAGTAAAGAAACTGTCATCTACTTTAATGGAAAGGGATGTGCGAGGGTAATTCCTGAACGGTTAAAACTGTGAAAAATCGGTTAGTGATAAGTAAAAACTATCACAGCGTGAAGCAGTTCACATATTTTAATGATGACAGGAACAGATATGGACACACTGGCGCAGTACATCCAGGCATTATCCCCGCAGCTGAGCGCATGGCGTCGTGATTTTCACCATTTTGCGGAATCCGGCTGGGTAGAGTTTCGTACCGCCGCGAAAGTCGCGGAAATCCTCGACGCGCTGGGTTACGAGCTGGCGATGGGACGCGACGTGGTGGATGCCGAAAGCCGAATGGGGTTGCCCGATGCCGCTACCCTGGCACAAGAGTTTGCCCGCGCGCGGGCGCAGGGCGCGCCTGAGAAATGGCTGGCGCCGTTTGAAGGCGGGTTTACCGGCATTGTGGCGACCCTCAATACCGGGCGTCCTGGACCGACCCTGGCGTTTCGCGTCGACATGGATGCCCTTGATTTAAGCGAAGCGCTGGATGAAAGCCATCGCCCGTTCCGCGACGGTTTTGCCTCCTGCAATCCGGGAATGATGCACGCCTGCGCGCACGACGGCCACACCACGATTGGTCTGGGGCTGGCGCGGATGCTTAAGCAGAATGAAGCGCAGCTCAACGGCACCCTCAAGCTTATCTTCCAGCCTGCCGAAGAAGGCACCCGCGGCGCGCGCGCCATGGTTGCCGCCGGGGCGCTGGACGACGTGGACTATTTCACGGCCATCCATATTGGTACCGGCGTCCCTGCCGGAACGGTGATTTGCGGCAGCGATAACTTTATGGCCACCACCAAGTTCGACGTGAACTTTACCGGCGTTGCCGCACACGCGGGCGGTAAACCGGAGGACGGACGTAACGCCCTGCTCGCCGCCGCGCAGGCCGCCCTCGCCCTGCACAGCATCGCCCCGCACAGCGAAGGCGCCTCCCGGGTGAACGTCGGGGTGATGCAGGCGGGCAGCGGACGCAACGTGGTGCCCGCGAATGCGCTGATAAAGGTTGAAACCCGCGGTGAAAGCGAAGCGATTAATCAGTACGTCTTTGAACGCGCGCAGGCGGTCATTACCGGGGCAGCGGCGCTCTACGGCGTGCGCGCCGAGATGCGGCTGATGGGTGCCGCAACGTCCAGCGCGCCGACGCCGGCGTGGGTGGATTATCTGCGCGAACAGGCAAGCCAGGTTTCCGGGGTTGTCCACGCCATCGATAAGGTGAAGGCGCCAGCAGGCTCCGAAGACGCCACGCTGATGATGGCCCGCGTGCAGCAGAACGGCGGCATGGCGTCCTATATGGTGTTCGGTACGGATTTGAGCGCCGGACATCACAACGAAAAATTCGACTTCGATGAGCAGGTCATGGCCATCGCCATTGAAACGCTGGCGCGGACTGCGCTCAATTTCCCGTGGACGCGAGGTGTGTAATGCAGGAGAACTACGCTTTTATTGCCGATGCTATCGACACGCGATCTCGGACGTTAACCGATATTGCCGATGCGATCTGGGATCGTCCTGAAACCCGCTTTGAAGAGTTCTGGTCCGCCGAACGGCTCGCCAGCGAGCTGGAGTCAGAAGGATTCACGCTGACGCGCGAGGCAGGCGGTATTCCAAATGCCTTTATCGCCAGCTTCGGCAGCGGGAAACCGGTCATTGCCCTGCTGGGCGAATACGACGCGCTGGCCGGGTTAAGCCAGCAGGCGCACTGCGCAACGGCGCAATCCTCCACGCCGGGAGCCAACGGCCACGGCTGCGGGCATAACCTCTTAGGCACCGCGGCGCTGGCGGGCGCGGTGGCGGTGAAAAGCTGGCTGGAGCAGCACGGCGGCAGCGGAACGGTGCGTTTTTACGGCTGTCCCGGTGAAGAAGGTGGCTCAGGGAAAACCTTTATGGTGCGCGAAGGCCTGTTTGATGACGTCGATGCCGCCGTCACCTGGCACCCGGAAGCCTTCGCCGGGATGTTTAACGTCAGCACGCTGGCGAATATTCAGGCAGCCTGGCGTTTTCACGGCGTGGCGGCGCATGCAGCCAATTCCCCTCATCTGGGACGCAGCGCGCTGGACGCCGTGACGCTGATGACCACCGGCACCAACTTCCTCAACGAACACATCATTGAGAAAGCGCGCGTCCATTATGCCATTACCGATACCGGCGGGATTTCGCCCAACGTGGTGCAGGCGCAGGCTGAGGTGCTGTACCTGATCCGCGCCCCGGAGATGGCCGATGCGCAGCAGATCTACGAACGCATCGAGAAAATCGCCCAGGGCGCGGCGATGATGACCGAAACCTCCGTCGAGTGTCGCTTTGATAAAGCCTGCTCCAGCTACCTGCCGAACCGCACGCTCGAGGCGGCGATGTATCGCGCCCTGCAGCACTACGGCACGCCGCTCTGGACGGAGGAGGAACGCGCCTTCGCCCGCGAGATCCGCGCCACCCTGACGCCCAACGATCTGCAAAACAGCCTGAAAAATATTGCCGCAACGGGGGGCGACGCGGGTAAAGCCTTTGCCCGTCGTCATCAGAAGACGCTGCTGGTGGATGAAGTCGCGCCCTATGCCATCACCGACAACGTGCTGGCGGGTTCAACCGACGTGGGCGACGTCAGCTGGAAAATGCCGGTCGCCCAGTGCTTCAGCCCCTGCTTTACCGTCGGCACGCCGCTGCACACCTGGCAACTGGTGGCGCAGGGACGTACCTCCATTGCCCACAAAGGCATGCTGCTGGCCGGAAAAGTAATGGGCGCGACCGCGCTCAATCTGCTGCAGGACGCAGCGCTGCTGAAAAAATGCCGTGAAGAGTTCGAACAACAATTACAAGAAAAACCGTACGTGTGTCCGATCCCACAGGGCGTGACACCGTCACCTTTAAAATAAAAAAACACAACACAACAACACAACACTCCCGAGGAACGCCCATGAGTATGTCATCCATACCTTCGCATTCCCCATCCGGTAAGCTCTATGGCTGGGTTGAAAGGATCGGCAATAAAGTGCCGCACCCTTTCCTGCTGTTTATCTATCTGATTGTGATTTTAATGGTCGCCACCGCCGTGCTCTCCGCCTTTGACGTGAGCGTGCGTAGCCCGGCTGACGGCAGCCTGGTGGCGGTAAAGAACCTGCTCAGCGTTGACGGGCTGCACTGGTTTTTGCCGAACGTTATCAAAAACTTCAGCGGTTTCGCCCCGCTGGGCGCCATTCTGGCACTGGTGCTGGGCGCCGGGCTGGCGGAACGCGTTGGCTTGCTGCCCGCATTAATGGTGAAGATGGCTTCGCACGTCAGCGCGCGCTACGCCAGCTATATGGTGCTGTTTATCGCCTTCTTCAGCCATATTTCCTCCGACGCCGCGCTGGTGATCATGCCGCCGATGGGGGCGCTGATTTTCCTCGCCGTCGGGCGTCATCCCGTGGCGGGCCTGCTGTCGGCGATAGCGGGCGTGGGCTGTGGATTCACCGCCAACCTGCTGATCGTCACCACCGACGTGCTGCTTTCGGGCATCAGCACGGAGGCGGCGAAGACCATCGATGCGGCAATGCACGTCAGCGTGATCGACAACTGGTACTTTATGGCCTGCTCGGTCATTGTCCTGACGATTGTCGGCGGACTGATTACCGATAAGATCGTCGAGCCGCGCCTGGGTAAATGGGAAGGCCGTAGCGATGAAAAGCTGGACACCCTGAGCAAAGAGCAGCGCTTCGGCCTGCGCGTGGCTGGCGTGGTCTCGCTGGCCTTTATCGCGCTGGTGGCGCTGATGGTGGTGCCGGAAAACGGCATACTGCGCGATCCGGTTAAACATACCGTCCTGCCGTCGCCGTTTATTCAGGGCATCGTGCCGCTGATTATCCTCTTCTTCTTTGTCGTTTCGCTCGCCTACGGTATCGCGACCGGCAAAATCCGCCGTCAGGGCGATCTGCCGCAGCTGATGATCGAACCGATGAAAGAGATGGCGGGCTTTATCGTGATGGTGTTCCCGCTGGCGCAGTTTGTGGCGATGTTTAACTGGAGCAACATGGGCAAGTTTATGGCCGTGGGCCTGACCGACGCGCTGGAGGCGGCCGGATTAAGCGGCGTGCCGGCGTTTGTGGGCCTGGCGCTGCTGTCATCCCTGCTGTGCATGTTTATCGCCAGCGGCTCCGCCATCTGGTCGATTCTGGCCCCGATCTTCGTGCCGATGTTTATGATGCTGGGGTTCCATCCGGCGTTTGCCCAGATCTTGTTCCGCATCGCGGACTCCTCGGTGATTCCGCTGGCGCCGGTTTCGCCGTTTGTTCCGCTGTTTTTAGGCTTCCTGCAGCGCTATAAACCGGAAGCCAAACTGGGTACCTACTATTCGCTGGTTTTACCCTATCCGCTTATCTTTTTAGGGGTATGGCTGGTGATGCTGGTGGCATGGTATCTTGTCGGCCTGCCGATTGGGCCGGGGATTTACCCGAGGCTGAACTAAAGGAATGAGGATGCTGAGATTACTCGAAGATAAGATTGCGACGCCGCTAGGGCCGCTGTGGGTGATCGCGGACGAGCAGTTCTGCCTGCGCGCCGTCGAATGGGAAGAGCACAGCGACCGCATGGAAGAACTGCTCCATGTTCACTACCGCGCGCAGGGGTATGAACGTATTCATGCCACCAACCCGGGCGGACTGAGCGACAAGCTTGCGGCCTACTTCGAAGGCGATCTCAGCATCATCGATACTCTGCCGACCGCCACGGCAGGCACCCCTTTTCAGCGCGAAGTGTGGCAGGCCCTGCGTTCGATACCGTGCGGGCAGGTCATGCATTACGGTCAGCTCGCGGAGCAGCTAGGCCGCGCGGGGGCCGCACGTGCGGTGGGTGCCGCTAACGGATCTAACCCGGTCAGCATTGTGGTGCCCTGCCATCGCGTCATTGGCCGCAACGGTACCATGACGGGCTATGCCGGCGGCGTGCAGCGCAAAGAGTGGTTGCTGCGTCACGAAGGGTATCTCCTGCTCTAGATCCCAGGCTTTTTGTGCTTAATTTTCTACCGGTTAGGCTAAAAATCCATAATCAAGCTGTGGAATTTCAAGAAGATGGCGACACGTTGTCGCCTCTTGTCCTTATTGAGGGTTTGTCAGGCTTACGTACTTACCAAAAAGATGTTAAAATTGACCAATATCAATTAAGGCTTGAGCAAACCTATGATCCCGGAAAAGCGAATTATACGACGCATTCAGTCTGGCGGTTGTGCTATCCATTGCCAGGATTGCAGCATCAGCCAGCTCTGTATCCCGTTTACCCTGAATGAGCATGAACTCGATCAGCTTGATAATATCATCGAGCGCAAAAAGCCTATTCAGAAAGGGCAGACGCTGTTTAAAGCGGGAGACGAACTGAAATCGCTCTATGCTATCCGTTCTGGCACCATCAAGAGCTACACCATCACCGAACAGGGTGATGAGCAGATCACCGGCTTCCATCTGGCGGGCGACCTGGTGGGCTTTGATGCCATCGGCACAGGCCATCATCCGAGCTTTGCTCAGGCACTCGAAACCTCGATGGTTTGCGAAATCCCGTTTGAAACCCTGGACGATCTGTCCGGCAAAATGCCTAACCTGCGTCAGCAGATGATGCGTCTGATGAGCGGTGAGATCAAAGGCGATCAGGACATGATCCTGCTGCTTTCCAAAAAGAATGCAGAAGAGCGCCTGGCCGCGTTTATCTACAACCTCTCCCGCCGCTTCGCCGAGCGTGGCTTCTCGCCGCGTGAATTCCGTCTGACGATGACGCGTGGCGATATCGGTAACTACCTGGGTCTGACCGTGGAAACCATCAGCCGTCTGCTGGGCCGTTTCCAGAAAAGCGGGATGCTGGCCGTTAAGGGTAAATACATCACTATCGAAAACGGTGAAGCGCTGGCCGTTCTTGCCGGGCACGCCCGCAACGTGGCGTAACTTTCCGCCTGTTGATGACCAGACTGATAAATTCCTGTGATTTATTGGTCTGGTATAATCACTTCCGTTTCAAGATATTTTCATCGCAGTACGTCCCCACACAGCGCCCAAAAGGTTCTCGTTGAGGTTATGAATTGAGAGAAAGTTTGTTTTTCGTTTCAGTCGTGATTGCCTCAGTGACCTTTATCTTCATCTGGATCATGCTTGTCGGCCCGATGAAGGGGGAGGAAAAAACCTACGTTCAGGACTCCACGACCTTTGCGATAGCGGTGATGGTGCTGCTGTTTATTGCGTTTATCGCGGTGACGACCACGGTACTTTTCCTCTGATAATTTTTCATGAATTATTGATCTGGTAAAACCTCCCCTCTGTTTCATTCAGGATATATAGGTTACTCTTTTAATTACAGACTGTGGTGACAGTAGTAAGGAGACCTGTATGGCCAAGTATCAAAACATGCTGGTAGCTATCGATCCGAATCAGGACGATCAGCCAGCATTACGACGTGCTGTGTATTTGCATCAACGGATTGGTGGCAAAATCAAAGCGTTTTTGCCGATCTATGACTTCTCGTATGAGATGACCACCCTTCTGTCGCCTGACGAGCGCACCGCTATGCGTCAGGGCGTCATCAGCCAGCGTACCGCGTGGATCCGTGAACAGGCGAAGTATTACCTGGAAGCGGGCGTGCCCATTGATATTAAAGTGGTCTGGCATAACCGACCCTTCGAAGCCATCATCCAGGAGATTGTCGCCGGTGGGCACGACCTGCTGCTGAAGATGGCGCACCAGCACGACAAGCTGGAGTCCGTGATTTTCACCCCGACCGACTGGCACCTGCTGCGTAAATGCCCTTGCCCGGTCTGGATGGTGAAAGACCAGCCGTGGCCTGAAGGCGGGAAAGCCGTTGTGGCGGTAAACCTCGCGAGCGAAGAGGATTACCACAATTCGCTGAACGAGAAGCTGGTGAAGGAGACCATCCAGCTTGCCGAACAGGTGAATCATACCGAAGTGCATCTGGTTGGCGCCTATCCGGTCACCCCGATTAACATTGCCATTGAGCTGCCTGAATTTGACCCGAGCGTGTACAACGACGCGATCCGCGGTCAGCACCTGCTGGCCATGAAAGCGCTGCGTCAGAAATTCAGTATCGATGAGAAAATGACCCACGTGGAAAAAGGGCTGCCTGAAGAGGTGATCCCGGACCTGGCGGAACACCTGCAGGCGGGGATTGTGGTGCTGGGCACCATTGGCCGAACCGGTATTTCTGCCGCATTCCTCGGCAATACCGCCGAACAGGTGATCGACCATCTGCGCTGCGACCTGCTGGTCATTAAGCCGGATGAGTACCAGACGCCGGTTGAGCTGGACGATCCGGAAGACGATTAACCAGTAAGATGAAAAAAAACCGTCGGGGAACCGGCGGTTTTTTTTTGCCGGGTGGCGGCTTCGCCTTACCCGGCCTACGGATTTGGTAGGCCCGGTAAGCTTGCGCCACCGGGCTTTACCCTGTCAGAGTGATTTCAGAATCGCATCCACGCTGGCTTTGGCATCGCCAAACAGCATGTGGGTGTTCTCTTTGAAGAACAGCGGGTTCTGAACCCCGGCATAGCCGGTATTCATGGAGCGTTTAAACACAATCACGTTCTGCGCCTTCCACACTTCCAGAACCGGCATACCGGCGATTGGGCTACCCGGATCGTCCTGTGCAGCAGGGTTAACGGTATCGTTGGCACCAATAACCAGCACGGTGTCGGTGTCGGCGAAATCATCGTTGATCTCATCCATTTCCAGCACGATGTCGTAAGGCACTTTCGCTTCCGCCAGCAGCACGTTCATGTGGCCCGGCAGACGCCCTGCCACCGGGTGAATACCAAAGCGAACCTTGATACCCCGCGCGCGCAGCTTCTCGGTGATTTCCGCAACCGGATACTGCGCCTGCGCCACCGCCATGCCGTAGCCCGGGGTGATGATCACGGAATGCGAGTTTTTCAGCATGTCTGCGGTATCTTCCGCAGAAATTTCACGGTGCTCACCCACTTCTTCATCCGCACTGGAAGAAGACCCATCGGTCCCGAAACCACCGGCGATAACGCTGATGAACGAGCGGTTCATCGCCTTACACATGATGTAAGACAGGATCGCACCGGAAGAACCCACCAGCGCACCGGTGACGATCAGCAGATCGTTGCTCAGCATAAAGCCTGCCGCCGCTGCTGCCCAACCGGAGTAGGAGTTCAGCATCGAGACAACCACCGGCATATCCGCACCGCCGATGGACGCCACCAGGTGCCAACCGAACGCCAGCGCGATGATGGTCATTACCAGCAACGCCAGCACCTGCAGGCCTACGCTTTCGGTACGCACGAAGACCACCAGCAGTACAAATGAGACCACCAGCGCCGCCAGGTTCAGCTTATGACGGTTTGGCAGCATCAGCGGTTTAGAGGAGATCTTCCCGCGCAGCTTGCCGAACGCCACAATAGAGCCGGTGAAGGTCACCGCACCGATGAAGATACCGAGGAACACTTCCGTCAGGTGGATGTTCACCAGAATCGGTTCCAGGCCCGGTTCGTGATACAGGTAGCTGTTGAAGCCCACCAGCACCGCCGCCAGACCTACGAAGCTGTGCAGAATAGCAACCAGCTCCGGCATTTCAGTCATTTCAACGCGTTTTGCCAGGCGAATACCAATCGCGCCGCCGATGATCATCGCCACCAGGATCCACGCCACGTTGCCGGTATCCGGCCCGAAGATGGTGGCAATCAGCGCAATCGCCATCCCGGCGATACCAAAGTTATTCCCCTGCTGAGACGTTTCGTGTTTGGAAAGCCCCGCCAGACTGAAAATAAACAGGATTGCAGCAACAATGTATGCGGCTGTCACTAATCCTCCAGACATATGCTACCCCTTAGCCTTTACGAAACATTTTCAGCATGCGCTGAGTCACGGTGAAACCACCGAAAATATTGATACTGGCGATCAGCACCGCGATAAAGCTCAGGAAGCTGATCCAGCCGCCGTGACCAATCTGCAGTAACGCCCCCACCACGATGATCCCGGAGATGGCGTTGGTTACCGACATCAGCGGCGTATGCAGCGCATGGGAGACGTTCCACACCACGTAGTAGCCTACGACGCAGGAGAGCGCGAAGACGGTAAAGTGGCCGAGGAACTCTTTCGGCGCAACGTCAGCCAGCCAGCCGAACAGAATAATTACCAGCGCCATGATCGCGTATTTACGCCACGGAGAAGCCGGTTTGGCGGGTTCTTTTGGCGCGGGTGCCGCTTTCGGTGCCGCCTGAGGCTGAGCAGAAACCTGAATAGGCGGCGCAGGCCAGGTAATTTCACCTTCACGGACGACGGTGACGCCGCGCACCACCACATCGTCGAAATCAACGGTGACGTTGCCGTCTTTCTCTTTGCAGAGCAGCTTCAGCAGGTTGACCAGGTTAGTGCCGTAGAGCTGAGAAGACTGCGTTGGCAGACGGCCCGGCAGATCGGTATAACCGATCACCTTCACGCCGTTCGCGGTCGTGGTCACCTGATTCGGTACGGTATATTCACAGTTACCGCCGTTTTGGGCGGCCAGGTCGACAATCACGCTGCCCGATTTCATGGAGTCAACCATCTCACGGGTAATCAGCTTCGGCGCCGGTTTACCCGGGATAAGCGCGGTAGTGACAATAATGTCGACATCTTTCGCCTGAGCGGCGAAGAGTTCCATTTCGGCTTTGATAAAGGCTTCGGACATCACCTTCGCGTAACCGTCGCCGCTGCCTGCTTCTTCCTTGAAGTCCAGCTCAAGGAATTCGGCACCCATACTCTGGACCTGTTCCTTTACTTCAGGACGGGTGTCAAAGGCACGTACGATAGCGCCCAGGCTGTTTGCCGCACCGATTGCGGCAAGGCCCGCCACGCCCGCGCCAATCACCATCACTTTCGCCGGAGGGACTTTACCCGCGGCGGTGATTTGACCGGTAAAGAAGCGACCAAATTCGTGGGCCGCTTCAACAATGGCGCGGTAGCCAGCAATGTTTGCCATGGAGCTTAAGGCATCCAGCGACTGCGCGCGCGAAATGCGCGGCACGGAGTCCATCGCCATCACGGTCACGCCACGGGCCGCCAGCTTCTCCATCAGCTCCGGGTTTTGCGCAGGCCAGATGAAGCTCACCAGGGTCGTCCCCGGATTCAGCAGCGCAATCTCACTCTCTTCCGGTGCGTTGACCTTCAGAATCACCGGCGACTGCCAGACGTCAGCACCGTCGACCACTTCCGCGCCGGCCTGGATAAAGGCCTCGTCATCGAAACTCGCCAGTTTGCCTGCGCCGCTTTCAACCGCGACCGTAAAACCCAGTTTAAGCAGTTGCTCCACCGTTTTCGGTGTTGCCGCTACGCGGGTTTCATTGGCTAACCGTTCTTTTGGTACCCCAATACGCATAGTTTTCCCTTCCATCGGTTTTTGATGATGGTTTATCGATAAATGCCCGCGGTTTGTATCAATTTTCGCCATCGCGCGAGCGACGAGATATGATTAACCCCGGAAAATAAAACAGTAACAAACTGTCTATAACCTACTGAAAATAGCGCCCGCGATCTACCGCCAGAAAACACTATTTCTTACTTTATCTGTGAAAAATAAGCGATCGCCGTCACTGACAGTGATATTTACCTTAAATTCATTGCCAGAACCGATAAATCGCGCAAGCGGAGCGGTAAAAACATGATATAGCGCCATAAGAGAACAACTTATTAACATTAAATTAACTTGTAAAAGTCATATGCTTTATCAGTTTTACTTGTCAAACGCGTGTTTTTTCAACATATCACTAAATGTTATCGAATTCGGTGATTCAGTCAGCACAGGCAGTGAAAAATGGCGCAGACAGCGACGGGTTTTAAATGCAATAATCGGGACCGTCTCAAATTAACAACAATACCAGTACATGGTTTGCGCAAGGCGAAGGATCATTTTTATGAAGCTTAAGAACACACTCCTGGCGTCCGCACTTCTTTCCGCGACCGCCCTGTCTGCGAATGCCGCAACAGAGTTAACGCCGGAGCAAGCGGCAGCGTTAAAACCTTTTGACCATACGGTCATTGTGGGTCGTTATAATTCTATTGGCGACGCCGTCGCCGCGGCATCAAAAGCTGCTGATAAAAACGGGGCTGCCTCGTTTTATGTCGTTGATCAGTCCGATTACGGCAACAGCGGTAACCAGCGCGTGACCATTGCGCTGTTCAAAGACAATGCGCCAAAAGCTGACGCACCGAAAAACCGCGTGATCAACGGTGTTGTTGAACTGCCGAAAGATCAGGCGATTGAGCTGGAACCTTACGACACCGTTACCGTTCAGGGCTTCTACCGCAGCCAGCCTGAAGTGAACGATGCCATCACCAAAGCCGCGAAAGAGAAAGGGGCCTACTCTTTCTTCATCGTGCGTCAGGTCGATGCTAACCAGGGTGGCAACCAGCGTATTACCGCGTTCATCTATAAAAAAGATGCGAAAAAACGTGTTCTGCAGAGCCCGGATGCCATCCCGGCGAATTCAGAAGCAGGTCGCGCGGCGATAGCTAAAGGCGGCGAAGAAGCGAAGAAAGTTGAAATTCCAGGCGTAGCAACGACGGCAGCCCCAAGCGCTGAAGTGGGCCGTTTCTTTGAAACGCAGTCCACGAAAGGTGGCCGTTACTCCGTTACGCTGCCGGACGGTACCAAAATTGAAGAGCTGAATAACGCCACTGCAGCGCAGATGGTGCCGTTCGACAGCATCAAGTTTACCGGCAACTACGGCAACATGACGGAAGTCTCTTACCAGGTCGCGAAGCGTGCGGCGAAGAAAGGGGCGAAGTACTACCACATCACCCGCCAGTGGCAGGAACGTGGTAACAACGTGACCATCAGCGCCGATCTGTACAAGTAACAAAATGGTTTACGAAAGGCGGCGCAATGCCGCCTTTTTTGTTACTTTTTTTGAATTTCGGCCCCACGTCATTGCATGCTTTCGTTACACTCCGTAAAATCCCGCGCCTTAGTGTGATCCACCATTTTTATGCGCCTGAGCGAAATAATTATTCTGGATTTTGACCTTTCATAACAGGAAGCCAATGGAAAAGAAACTTGGCCTGAGTGCTCTGACTGCACTCGTTTTAAGCTCAATGCTGGGTGCAGGCGTATTCAGTTTGCCGCAAAATATGGCCGCCGTCGCCAGCCCTTCCGCGCTCATCATTGGCTGGGGCATTACGGGTGTCGGAATACTGCTGCTGGCCTTCGCCATGCTGCTGCTCACCCGCATTCGCCCGGACCTGGACGGCGGCATTTTCACCTATGCGCGTGAAGGTTTCGGCGAGCTGATTGGCTTCTGTTCCGCGTGGGGATACTGGCTGTGTGCCGTTATCGCCAACGTCTCCTATCTGGTGATCGTCTTCTCGGCGCTCAGTTTCTTTACCGATACGCCTGAGCTGCGCTTCTTTGGCGACGGGAATACCTGGCAGTCTATTGTGGGCGCCTCGGTGTTGCTGTGGTTCGTCCACTGGCTGGTGTTGCGTGGCGTACAAACGGCCGCCAGCATCAACCTGGTGGCGACGCTGGCGAAACTGGTTCCGCTCGGCCTGTTTATCGTTCTGGCCTTTATTGCGTTCCGTCTGGACGTATTTAAGCTCGATTTCAGCGGCGTTGCGCTGGGCGTTCCCGTCTGGGAGCAGGTGAAAAACACGATGCTGATTACCCTTTGGGTATTCATCGGTGTTGAAGGCGCGGTCGTGGTTTCTGCCCGGGCCCGGAATAAACGCGATGTGGGCCGCGCTACGCTGCTGGCCGTACTGGCTGCGCTCGGGGTCTATCTGCTGGTGACCCTGCTGTCGCTGGGCGTGGTGGCGCGTCCTGAGCTGGCTGAAATGCGTAACCCGTCAATGGCAGGCCTGATGGTGAAAATGCTCGGCCCCTGGGGCGATGTGGTGATTGCCGCAGGGCTGATCGTCTCCGTCTGCGGCGCTTACCTGAGCTGGACCATCATGGCGGCTGAAGTGCCGTTCCTGGCCGCGACGCACAAGGCGTTTCCACGCCTGTTTGCCCGTCAAAACCAAAACAGCGCGCCGTCGGCATCACTCTGGCTGACCAACATCAGCGTTCAGGTCTGTCTGGTGCTGATCTGGCTCACAGGTTCAGACTATAACACCCTGCTGACCATCGCCTCGGAGATGATTCTGGTACCCTATTTCTTAGTGGGTGCGTATCTGTTAAAAATTGCCACACGCCCGGCGCATTATGTCGTGGGTGTCGGAGCCTGTATTTACGGCCTGTGGTTGTTGTATGCTTCCGGACCTATGCATCTGCTGCTGTCGGTAGTGCTGTACGCACCGGGTCTGCTGGTGTTTATCTACGCCCGCCGCACGCATCAGCTGGAGAACGCGCTGAAACGCCGTGAGATGGCATTAATTGGACTGCTACTGGTTGCTGCCCTACCGGCAACCTGGATGTTAATGGGATAGCATCGCCTTTCCCATTGTTGAACTGTTAAGGAGAATACGATGGGAAATGCACCGCTTCGCCCAATACTGATTACCGGCGGAGGTCGCCGTATCGGCCTCGCCCTCGCCCATCACTTCCTCAACCTTCGCCATCCGGTCATTGTCAGCTACCGTACGGAATACCCGTCGATCGAAGGGTTACGCAAAGCCGGTGCTGTCTGCATTCAGGCTGATTTCTCCACCGATGAAGGCATTCTGGCTTTCGCGGAAGAGGTGAAATCCACCACGACGGGGCTGCGCGCCGTGATCCATAACGCCAGCGCATGGCGTGCCGAAAAACCCGGTACGTCACTCAGCGAAACGCTCTCCGCCATGCTGCAAATCCACGTTAATACCCCTTATCTGCTCAACCACGCCCTGCAGGATCTGCTGCGCGGTCATGGGCACGCTGCGGGCGACATTATTCACTTTACCGATTATGTGGTGGAGCGCGGAAGCGACAAGCACATCGCCTACGCGGCCAGCAAAGCCGCGCTGGATAACATGACGCGCTCGTTTGCCCGCAAGCTCGCGCCCGAGGTGAAGGTGAACGCCATCGCCCCGGCGATGATTTTGTTTAACGAAAATGATGATGCGGAGTATCGCCAGCAGGCGCTGAATAAGTCGCTCATGAAAATCGCCCCGGGCGAGAAAGAGGTCATCGACCTTGTGGATTACCTGCTCACCAGCTGCTACGTCACCGGCAGAACCTTTGCCGTGGACGGCGGCCGACCGCTGCGCTAGTGAAAGCGGCTCCAGAAGAAAATTAACACCCAGGCGCTGAGCCCCCAGCAGGCCACCGCCCCGCTCAGCGCCAGGGGAAGACGCAGAAAACCGGTGAAATACCACAGCGAAAGCAGGTAGAGAAAATACGGAATGATAGACCACATGCCAAACACGATGGTCGTACGTAACGCTTCCGTGCCCCGTTCAGAAGCCACAATATAGTGAGCAATCAGCGCAAAGGTCGGAAACAGCGGGATTAGCCCGGCAATATAGTAGTTTTTCGTTTTTGCCAGAATGCCAATCAGTAACACCACCAGCGCGCCCAGCGCGGCTTTGATCACCAGCCCCATATTTTTCCCTGGAATAATCAACACACAATATGAGCCAGAATAACGGAACCGGCGTTAATTTTGAAAGATTAATGGAAGGTTAAGGTTTCGCGGTGTATGTTGGCTTTTTTCACGAAAACAGACGCTGTATGAATAAGATTGTTTATGTTGAAGACGAACCCGAAGTCGGGCAACTGATCGCCGCCTATCTGGGTAAACATGATATGGACGTCATTGTTGAACCTCGCGGCGATTGTGCCGAAGAGGTGGTCGTCCGTGAAAACCCCGATCTGGTGCTGCTGGATATCATGTTGCCAGGCAAAGACGGCATGACGCTCTGCCGTGACCTGCGCGCCCAGTGGGAGGGACCTATCGTCCTGCTCACCTCACTGGACAGCGATATGAACCACATTTTGTCGCTGGAGATGGGCGCCAATGACTACATTCTGAAAACCACACCGCCTGCCGTCCTGCTTGCACGCCTGCGCCTGCATTTGCGCCAGCACGCCAGCATCGAACGCGAAGCGCCCGCGCCCTCTCTGACGCCGCACAAAGCGATGCGCTTTGGTACGCTGTCTATTGACCCCATTAACCGCCAGGTGCTGCTCTCTGGCGAGCTTATCGCCCTCTCCACCGCAGATTTTGACCTGCTGTGGGAGCTGGCAACGCACGCAGGGCAAATCATGGACCGCGACGCGCTGCTGAAAAATCTGCGCGGCGTGAGCTATGACGGCATGGACCGCAGCGTTGACGTGGCGATTTCGCGTCTGCGCAAAAAGCTGCAGGATAACGCTACCGAGCCCTACCGCATTAAAACCGTGCGTAATAAGGGTTACCTGTTTGCCCCACATGCGTGGGAAACCTGATCGCGTCTCCCGATAAGATAACCTGCGCGAAATGAAGGCGTTGCGCGACGATGCCCTTCTTTCGCGCGTTTATTTTTACGTTTGCGCAACAATTGACTTGCTAAGCACGCGAACTATTCCATAATTAACTCTCGACTCTCCTTTTTTCAGCTCGCCCCGCTCTTGCGAACGTTTTACCCATTTTTACCGTGAAGCTCTCACGATACCTCTCCCATAAAATCTTGATATGAGGATTTAAGCCCATGAAATATGTATAGCTACAGTCAGGTAGAAGCCATCAAAACCAATCTTGAATGGATTGTTAATCAGGCAGCGCTTAGCCATTCCTCCCCCTCACGCGCCGATCGGAAAGCGCTCTTTGATCTCCTTGAACTCATCCAGTCTTACGAAATTCTCCTGGATTTAATTAACGAATTCGGGACCGATGTGATTGATATGCACATTGCGGAAGGACTGGCCGTGACAGAAACACTCATCGCCAAGGTAAAAAACAGCGCGAAAGCCATGTAACACGCTTCACAGACATGAAAATATCGACGGGTTTTCATGTATATTCTGCACAAAGCGTTTCTTCGGTGAGATCCAATGAAAAAGCTGTTTGTGCAGTTTTATCTTTTGCTGTTTGTCTGCTTCCTGGTCATGACCATGCTGGTCGGGCTGGTCTATAAATTCACCGCCGAACGTGCGGGCAGGCAGTCGCTGGACGATCTGATGAAAAGCTCGCTCTATCTGATGCGCAGCGAGCTGAGAGAAATCCCGCCGCACGACTGGGCGAAAACCCTCAAAGAGCTGGATCTGAACCTGTCGTTCGATTTACGCATCGAGCCGTTAAAAGATTTTGAGCTGGATCCGCCCGCCATGCAGCGCTTGCGCGACGGGGACATCGTCGCGCTGGATGAGAAATACACCTTTATCCAGCGTATTCCGCGCAGCCATTACGTGCTGGCCGTCGGGCCGGTGCCCTATCTCTATTATCTGCACCAGATGCGTTTGCTGGACATGGCGCTGATGGCTTTTATCGCCATTTCGCTCGCGTTTCCGGTCTTTATCTGGATGCGCCCCCACTGGCAGGACATGCTGAAGCTGGAATCCGCCGCGCAGCGTTTTGGCGAGGGGCATTTTACCGAACGCATCCACTTCGACAGCGGTTCCAGCTTTGAACGTCTGGGCGTGGCCTTTAACCAGATGGCCGATAACATCAATGCCCTGATCGCCAGTAAGAAGCAGCTGATCGACGGGATTGCGCACGAGCTGCGCACGCCGCTGGTTCGCCTGCGCTATCGTCTGGAGATGAGCGAGAATCTGACGGAAGCGGAGTCTCAGGCACTTAACCGCGATATTGGCCAGCTTGAAGCGCTGATTGAGGAGCTGCTGACCTACGCGCGCCTCGATCGTCCGCAAAATGAACTGAACCTCAGCACGCCGGACCTGCCCGCCTGGCTGCAAACCCATATCGATGACGTTCAGAGCGTGAACCCGCAGCGCACGCTGTTAACGCGCGTCACGCCGGGTGATTACGGCGCGCTCGATATGCGCCTGATGGAGCGCGTGCTGGATAATCTGATGAACAACGCCATGCGCTACAGCGAAAGTACGCTACAGATCGGGTTGGATTTGCAGGGCAATCAGGCCAGCCTGACGGTGGAGGATGACGGGCCGGGGATCGCCCCGGAAGCGCGAGAAACCGTGTTTGAACCGTTTGTCCGCCTCGACCCCAGCCGCGATCGCGCCACAGGCGGATGCGGCCTGGGGCTGGCGATTGTCTACTCTATCGCGCAGGCGATGGGCGGCACGGTGCATTGTGAAGAGAGCGAGCTCGGCGGCGCGCGCTTCTGCTTTAGCTGGCCGGTGTACCATAACATCGCCCTTCCCGTCCCTGCTTGACCTCAACCGCACGCTGGCCTGACCCGGCGTGCTGTGCTATATGATAAGTATGTTGTAACTAATGAGAGTACTTATGGCGACCTACGATCTCCTCGAACGGCTGAACAGCACGTTTCGGGAAATAGAACACGAGCTCCTGACCCTGACCGAACGTTTACAGACCTGCCGCCTGCTGGCCGCGCGCGTCTTTACCCTGCCCGAGGTGGCTAAAGGGGCCGAGCACGACCCGCTGAACGCCATCCAGGTTGAACAGCACATCGGCAGCGCCGCCCTTGAGCTGGCGCTGAAGCACTATCGCCGCCTGTTTATCCAGCAGCAGTCAGAAAACCGCAGCAGTAAGGCGGCCGTGCGTCTGCCCGGCGTGATCTGCCTGCAAACCGATGCGACAACGCGCGACGCGCTGGAAAGCCAGATTACCCATATCAACACCCTGAAAGCTGCTTTTGAAAAGATCATCACCGAAGAGTCCGGTCTCGCCCCTGCCGCCCGGTTTGAATGGGTGCACCGCCAGCTTCCGGGGCTGATTACCCTGAACGCCTATCGCACGCTGACGGTACTGCGTCACCCCGCCACGCTGCGCTTCGGCTGGGCGAATAAGCACATCATTAAAAACTTCACCCGGGATGAAATTCTGGCGCAGCTGGAAAAAAGCCTGAAGACGCCGCGCACCGTCGCACCGTGGTCGCGTGAACAGTGGATTGAGCGCCTGGAGCAGGAGTACCACAGCATCGCCTCGCTGCCGGCGGACACGCGCCTCAAGATAAAGCGGCCGGTGAAGGTGCAGCCTATCGCCCGCGTCTGGTATTCCGGACAGCAAAAACAGGTTCAGTACGCCTGTCCGACGCCGCTGATTGCGCTTTATGACGCCGATCGGGGGGCCATCGTGCCGGATATTGGTGAGCTTTTGAATTACGATGCGGACAATGTCCAGCACCGTTACAGACCTCAGGCGCAGCCGCTGCAGCTGATTATTCCGCGGCTGCACCTGTACGTGGCGGGATGACTATTTCAGGCTGCCGACCATCGCCTCCGGGCGAACCCAGGCGTCGAACTCCGCCTCCGTGAGATAGCCCAGCGCCAGGGCGGAGGCTTTCAGCGTCAGCCCCTCTTTATGCGCTTTTTTAGCGATCTCGGCGGCCCTGTCGTAGCCGATATGGGTATTCAGCGCCGTCACCAGCATCAGGGATTCATTGAGCAACTGGCTGATACGCTCACGATTCGGCTCAATGCCTACCGCACAGTGCTCGTTAAAGCTCTCCATCCCGTCCGCCAGCAGACGAATCGATTGCAGAACGTTGTGGATCACCATCGGGCGATAGACATTCAGCTCGAAGTTGCCGGACGCACCGCCCAGGTTGACGGCCACGTCGTTGCCCAACACCTGGCAGCAGAGCATGGTCATGGCTTCGCACTGGGTCGGGTTGACCTTACCCGGCATGATGGAGCTGCCCGGCTCGTTTTCCGGGATGCTGATTTCACCGATGCCGCAGCGCGGGCCCGAGGCCAGCCAGCGCACGTCGTTGGCGATTTTCATCAGCGAGGCCGCCAGCCCTTTCAGCGCGCCGTGGGTGTGGACCAGCGCATCGCAGGTCGCCAGCGCTTCAAACTTATTGGGCGCCGTAACGAACGGCTGTCCGGTGATGTTTGCCAGCTCCTCCGCCACGCGCACCGCGTATTCTGGATGGGTGTTTAACCCGGTCCCGACCGCCGTCCCGCCGAGCGCCAGCTCCGCCAGATGCGGCAGGCTGTAATCAATGTGCTTCAGGTTATGTTCCAGCATCGCCACCCAGCCGGAAATCTCCTGGCCGAGCGTCAGCGGCGTGGCGTCCTGCAGGTGCGTACGGCCAATTTTAACGATGTCGCGGAAGGCCTGCGCCTTCTCGTTGAGCGTGGATTTGAGCACGTTGAGCTGGGGGATAAGCTGCTCGCGGATAGCAATCACTGCTGCCACGTGCATCGCCGTCGGGAAGACGTCGTTAGAGCTCTGGCTTTTGTTGACGTCATCGTTCGGATGGACCTTACGCTCCATGCCGCGCACGCCGCCCAGCAGTTCGCTGGCCCGGTTCGCCAGCACTTCGTTCATGTTCATGTTGCTCTGGGTGCCGGAACCGGTCTGCCAGATGGCGAGGGGGAATTCATCGGGATGCTTACCCGCCAGCACTTCGTCGGCGGCGTTGATGATGGCGGTCGCTTTGTCTGCCGTCAGCAGGCCTAAATCCTGGTTCACTTTAGCGGCGGCGCGTTTGGTGAGCGCCAGCGCCTGAATCAGCGAGACGGGCATTTTTTCGGTCGAGATACGGAAATGCTCAAGCGAACGCTGGGTTTGCGCGCCCCAAAGCTTGTCGGCCGGGACGTCGATGGCGCCCATCGAGTCTTTCTCATGGCGTACCGTGGTCATTACTTTCTCCTTGATAACAAAAGAGGGATTGCTCACATGCTTAAGGGATAAGTATTGATGACTTCTGAGAAACGATATGGCGCTTTGTGCGCTCTTATTGGTGTCGGGTGGCGGCTTTGCCTTACCCGACCTACGAGAATGTAGGCCGGGTAAGCGTCAGCGCCACCCGGCAATTTACAGAATTACTTCACGCACGCCGAACACTGGGACGACTGGATCTGCTTGAAGAAGTCGTTACCTTTGTCATCCACGAGGATGAACGCCGGGAAATCTTCCACTTCAATTTTCCAGATCGCTTCCATACCCAGTTCCGGGTATTCCACGCACTCCAGGCTCTTGATGCTGCCCTGCGCCAGCACCGCCGCCGGGCCGCCGATACTGCCGAGGTAGAAGCCGCCGTGCTTGTGGCAGGCGTCCGTCACCTGCTGGCTGCGGTTACCTTTCGCCAGCATGATCATGCTGCCGCCGTTGGCCTGAAGCTGGTCAACGTACAAGTCCATGCGGCCCGCCGTCGTTGGGCCTAACGAGCCGGAGGCATAGCCTTCAGGCGTTTTCGCCGGGCCGGCGTAGTAGATCGGGTGATCTTTAATGTACTGCGGCAGCCCTTCGCCGTTGTCCAGACGCTCTTTCAGCTTCGCGTGCGCGATGTCGCGGCCCACGATAATCGTGCCGTTCAGGGAGAGACGGGTCGAAACCGGATACTGCGAAAGCTGCGCCAGAATCTCTTTCATCGGACGGTTCAGGTCGACTTGAACCGCTTCACCCTCACCCGCTTTACGCAGCTCTTCCGGAATGTATTTACCCGGGTTGTTTTCCAGTTTTTCGATCCACACGCCTTCGCGGTTGATCTTCGCCTTGATGTTGCGATCCGCAGAGCAGGATACGCCCATCCCGACCGGACAGGAGGCACCGTGGCGCGGCAGACGGATCACGCGCACGTCGTGGGCAAAGTATTTGCCGCCAAACTGCGCCCCGAGGCCCAGGTTACGCGCCTCTTCCAGCAGTTCCTGCTCAAGCTGCACGTCGCGGAACGCCTGGCCGTGCTCGTTACCTTCGGTAGGCAGGCCGTCATAGTATTTGGTTGAGGCCAGCTTAACGGTTTTCAGCGTGCTTTCAGCCGAGGTACCGCCAATCACAAACGCGATATGGTACGGCGGGCACGCCGCGGTGCCGAGGGTGCGCATCTTCTCAACCAGGTAGTTCTTCAGCTTGCCCGGGGTGAGCAGCGCCTTGGTTTCCTGGTAGAGATAGGTTTTGTTGGCTGAACCACCGCCCTTGGCGATGCAGAGGAATTTGTACTCGTCACCGTCGACGCTGTAGAGGTCAATCTGTGCAGGCAGGTTGGTGCCGGTGTTGACCTCTTTGTACATATCCAGCGCCGCGTTTTGCGAGTAGCGCAGGTTATCTTCGGTGTAGGTGTTGTAGACGCCGTGCGCCAGGGCCGCTTCGTCACCGCCGCCGGTCCAGACGCGCTGGCCTTTTTTGCCGACGATGATCGCCGTGCCGGTGTCCTGGCAGGTTGGCAGAACACCTTTCGCCGCGATGTCTGAGTTACGCAGGAACTGCAGGGCAACGTATTTATCGTTTTCGCTGGCCTGCGGGTCGCTCAGGATATCGGCAACCTGCTGCTGGTGCGCCGGGCGGAGCATAAACGAGGCGTCGTGGAAAGCGTGCTGCGCCAGCAGCGTCAGCGCCTGCGGATCAACCTTGAGGATCTCTTGTCCTTCAAACTCAGAGACGGATACGTGATCGCGGGTTAACAGGTAATACTCGGTCCGATCCTTACTGAGGGGGAAAGGATCCTGATAATGGAAGGGTTTATTCGACATTGGTCTCTCACTTACTGCTTCGGTCTGTTTATTCAGGGCAGATGTTCCGCTGCCCGGCTTAAAAGCGAGTCAGCTTATCCTACACAATTTTTTAACAAAAACTGAGACTAGTACGACTTTTTACATCCACAGGTTACTTCCATGAGGTTTATTGCTTTAATACCCGGAGTTAATTCCATAATTGAATCAGGGCTTGATAATGCAAAAACTCATTAACTCAGTGCAAAACTACGCCTGGGGAAGTAAAACTGCGTTAACGGATCTCTACGGTATCGCGAACCCGAACAACCTGCCGATGGCAGAACTGTGGATGGGGGCACACCCGAAGAGCAGCTCAAAAATTGAAGACGCCAGCGGCCAGGTACGCAGTCTGCGTGACGTAATTGATGCCGATAAAGCCGCGCTGCTGGGTGACAAGGTCGCTCAGCGCTTTGGCGAACTGCCGTTCCTGTTCAAGGTGCTGTGCGCCGACCAGCCGCTCTCCATTCAGGTTCACCCGAACAAGAAAGCCTCTGAAATCGGCTTTGCGAAAGAGAACGCGGCGGGTATCCCGTTAGACGCCGCCGAGCGTAACTACAAAGATCCTAACCACAAGCCGGAGCTGGTCTTTGCGCTGACCCCGTTCCTGGCGATGAACGCGTTCCGCGAGTTTTCAGAGATCGTTTCTCTGCTGCAACCGGTCGCGGGCGCCAACAAGGCTATCGCCCACTTCCTCGAAAACCCGAACGCAGACGCGCTGAGCCAGCTGTTTGCCAGCCTGCTGAATATGCAGGGTGAAGAGAAATCTCACGCGCTGGCGGTGCTGAAAGCAGCCCTGGGCAGCCAGCAGGGTGAACCGTGGGAGACCATCCGCCTGATTTCCGAATTCTACCCGGACGACAGCGGCCTGTTCTCTCCTCTGCTGCTGAACGTGGTGAAGCTGAACCCGGGCGAAGCGATGTTCCTGTTCGCTGAAACCCCGCACGCCTACCTTCAGGGCGTGGCGCTGGAGGTGATGGCCAATTCCGATAACGTGCTGCGCGCGGGCCTGACGCCGAAATACATCGACATCCCTGAGCTGGTTGCCAACGTGAAGTTCGTGGCGAAACCTGCCGCGGAGCTGCTGACTCAGCCGGTGAAAAACGGCGCAGAGCTGGACTTCCCGATTCCGGTTGAAGATTTTGCCTTCTCCCTGCACGACCTGAACCCGGCCGAAACCGCCATCGCGCAGGAGAGCGCGGCAATCCTGTTCTGCGTGGAGGGCGAAGCGACGCTGCGCAAAGGCGAACAGCGTCTGGTGCTTAAGCCCGGTGAGTCAGCATTCGTTGCAGCCAATGAGTCTCCGGTTAGCGTAAGCGGCACTGGTCGTCTGGCGCGCGTTTTCAATAAGCTTTAAGCACTTACTGAATTTTTTAACAACTCTTGCTAAGCTAGTTGCAGGCTTAATATCTCCAGGCGGTTTTTACCGCCTGGTTTCATTTTAGGGATAGTCGCAATGAAAAAATCGGTCGTAGCGGTTGGAGTGATTGTAGCGTTAGGCGTGGTCTGGACGGGTGCCTCCTGGTTTACCGGGAAACAGCTGGAAGGCCGTCTGGCTGAGATGGTGGCGCAGGCTAACGGAGAGATTACGCGCAGCGCGCCGGAGGCGGGCCTTGAGCTGAGCTACCAGAACTATCATCGCGGCGTGTTTACCAGCCGTATGCAGCTGGTGGTGAAGCCGGTTGCCGGTGCTGAAAACGGCTGGCTGAAACCGGGCCAGAGCGTGGTGCTGGACGAGGTGGTGAGCCACGGTCCGCTGCCGCTGGCGCAGCTGAAGTCCTTTAACCTGATCCCGTCGATGGCGTCCGTTCATACCGTACTGGTGAATAACGACGTCACCAAACCGCTGTTTGACCTGGCGAAGAATGAATCGCCTTTCGACATTAATACCCGAATTAGCTATGCCGGTGACACAAGTTCCGACATTGCCCTGAAAGCGCTGAACTACGAGAAAGAGAATGAGAAAGTCGCCTTCAGCGGCGGCCACTTTAAACTCGATGCTGACCGCGACGGAAACGTGTTCTCCCTGACGGGTGAAGCGGAAAGTGGCCTGGTCAATGCCGTGAACGAATATAACCAAAAGGTTCAGCTCACCTTCAGCAACCTGAAAGCCGACGGCAACAGCCGAATGACCGATTTCCAGGAGCGTATCGGCGATCAAAAACTGTCTCTCGACAAGGTTGCCATTGCGGTTGAAGGAAAAGAGATGGCCGTGCTGGAAGGCATGGACGTCAACGGCAAATCCGACGTTTCCAAAGACGGTAAGAGCATCAACACCCAGTTGGACTACACGCTGAAAAGCCTGAAAGTGCAGAATCAGGATCTGGGCACCGGCAAACTGTCGCTGAAGATCGGCAATATCGACGGCCAGGCGTGGCATGAGTTTAGCCAGAAATACAGCAAAGAGAGCCAGGCGCTGCTGACCGATGCCGCGCTGCAGCAGAACCCTGAGGTGTACCAGCAGCAGGCGATGGCGGTACTGTTCAACAACCTGCCTATCCTGCTGAAAGGCGAGCCGGTGGTAACCGTCGCGCCGCTGAGCTGGAAAAACAGCAAAGGCGAAACCAGCTTCAACCTGTCTCTGTTCCTGAAAGATCCGGCAGCCGCAACGGGTGAACCGCAGACGCTGGCGCAGGAAGTGGATCGCAGCGTGAAGTCGCTCGACAGCAAGCTGACCATCCCGATGGATATGGCGACCGAGTTTATGACCCAGATTGCGAAGCTGGAAGGCTACGGCGATGAAGACGCCGGCAAGCTGGCTAACCAGCAGGTGAAAGGTCTGGCGGCAATGGGCCAGATGTTCCGCATCACCAAAGTGGAAAACAACACCATTTCCACCAGCCTGCAGTACGCCAATGGCCAGGTAACGCTTAACGGCGACAAGATGCCGCTGGAAGACTTTGTCGGCATGTTTGGTATGCCAACGCTGGGGATGCCGGAACCGGCTGAACCGGCAGCGCCAGCCGAACCGGCGGCGCCGCAGCAGTAAACGTCAAAACCCCTCGTTCGAGGGGTTTTTTATTGCCGGGTGGCGCTGACGCTTACCCAGCCTACGATCCCGAGCCTTTGTAGGCCCGATATGCAGCGGAAATTACTTCACCGTCACCAGCCGCGCCGCCACAATCTGGTGCCCGGCCTGCACATCCGTATTGTCGATGCGCTGCATGATCCTGTCCGCCAGGGTGTAGCCCATCTCCCGCGCAGGAGTTGTAGCCCAGACGATCGGCAGGTCGTCGAGGGCATTTTCACCGACGTCGGCGAACGCCCCGAGCGCCACCTGGTGGCCAAAGAAGGTTTCCACCCCGCCCTCGCCGCCTTGACGCCCGGCGCGGATCAGGCCAAACCAGGCGCCCATGGCAATCACATCGTTGTAGCAAATCACGGCGCTGATCGTCGGACTGCTTCGCAGCAGCGCGCCTATCGCTTCCGCCGCTTTCTTCTGGCTGGATTCACACTCCACGACCCATTCGCTGTGGAACGGCAGACCGTATTTAATCAGCGTCGCGCAGTAGCCGCCTACCCGCTCGGCGCGTGTCAGGGACGAGCTTTTACCGCCCAGCCAGGCAATGCGCTGATGCCCGCGACGAATAAGATGCTCGGTCAGCATTTGCGCGGCCTGCATGTTATCCGGGCGCAGCGTATCGGCCTCGTCCAGGTAGCTGGCGCGCGAAGCAAACACCAGCGGCACGCCTTTCGCGGCGGCGCGCTCGCACAGTTCACTGCCCACGCCCGACGCCCCGGCGACGATCACTCCGTCCACCCCCTGGTTCAGCAGCATATCGAGCCGGGAGAGAAGCTGATCGGCCTCGCGACCGCCGTGCAGCAGAAAGACCATTCGTCCCTGCGCTTCAAGCGCTTCGGTTAGCCCGGCGGTCAGCTCCGCATAGAAAGGTGACGTCAGGTCGCGAACAATGAGGCCAATCACCCCGCTTTGCCCGCCGCGCAGCGCCGATGCCTGTCGGTTACGCACAAAGCCCAGCTGTTCAACCGCCTCGTTCACCCGCTGACCGGTCGCAGAAGAGATGCGCCCTTTCCCGCTTAGCACCAGAGAAACGGTGCTGACGGAGACGCCCGCCGCCAGCGCGACATCGTTGATGGTGATTTTTTTCGCTACAGCCATGTGTCGGCGTGACTCCCTAAAATGAGATCGGTAAAACGTTTTATCAATACGTTATCTTTATACTACCAGTCAAAGCCTGAGAATGTGATTTAGCGCGCACTAAACTTTGATAAAACGTTTTATCTTCTCGCAGCATTGAAGCAGACAAACTGATTTTAACAATAAAGGAGTCGTTTTATGACGGCGAAAGCAGCACAAAAAATATCGCTGTGGGAATTTTTCCAGCAACTGGGTAAAACCTTTATGCTGCCCGTGGCACTCCTCTCGTTCTGCGGGATCATGCTCGGGATCGGCAGTTCGCTAAGCAGTAAAGACGTCATCACGCTGATCCCGTTCCTCGGTACCCCGGTGCTGCAGGCGATCTTCATCTGGATGAGTAAAGTCGGCTCCTTTGCGTTTAGCTTCCTGCCCGTCATGTTCTGTATTGCTATCCCGCTGGGTCTGGCCCGTGAAAACAAAGGCGTCGCGGCGTTTGCCGGTTTTGTGGGTTACGCGGTGATGAACCTGGCGGTTAACTTCTGGCTGACAGCGAAAGGCATTCTGCCAACCACCGACGCTGCCGTGCTGAAAGCCAACAACATTCAGAGCGTGATTGGCATCCAGTCTATTGATACCGGGATCCTCGGTGCAGTGATCGCGGGTGTGATTATCTGGATGCTGCACGAGCGCTTCCACAATATCCGCCTGCCGGATGCCCTGGCCTTCTTCGGCGGTACCCGCTTCGTGCCGATTATCACCCTGGTGGTGATGGGCCTGTTTGGTTTGATCATTCCGCTGATCTGGCCGGTCTTTGCGATGGGGATCAACGGCATTGGCCGCATCATCAACGGCGCGGGAGATTTTGGTCCGATGATCTTCGGCACCGGCGAGCGTCTGCTCCTGCCGTTTGGCCTGCAGCATATCCTGGTGGCCCTGATTCGCTTCACCGAAGCGGGCGGTACGATGGAGGTGTGCGGTCACGACGTGAGCGGTGCGCTGACCATCTTCCAGGCGCAGCTGAGCTGCCCGACCACCCACGGCTTCTCCGAAAGCGCCACCCGCTTCCTGTCTCAGGGTAAAATGCCTGCCTTCCTCGGCGGCCTGCCGGGTGCCGCGCTGGCGATGTACCACTGCGCGCGCCCGGAAAACCGTCATAAAATTAAAGGCCTGCTGATTTCCGGCGTCATTGCCTGCGTCGTGGGCGGTACCACCGAGCCAATCGAATTCCTGTTCCTGTTCGTCGCACCGGTGCTGTACCTCATCCACGCGGTGCTGACCGGTCTGGGCTTTACCGTGATGGCGGTGCTGGGCGTGACCATCGGCAACACCGACGGCAACGTGATCGACTTCGTTGTGTTCGGGATCCTGCACGGCCTGTCCACCAAGTGGTATCTGGTGCCGGTCGTGGCGGCTATCTGGTTTGCGGTGTATTACGGCATCTTCCGCTTCGCCATCACCCGCTTTAACCTGAAAACGCCTGGCCGCGATGTTGATACGGCGAGCAGCGTTGAACAGGCGGTTGCCGGGACCGTGGGCAAATCCGGCTATAACACCCCGGCCATTCTGGCGGCGCTGGGCGGTGCGGATAACATCACCTCTCTGGACAACTGTATTACCCGCCTGCGTCTGTCGGTGGCGGATATGTCAAAAGTGGATACCAACGCCCTGAAAGCCAACCGGGCCATCGGCGTGGTACAGTTAAATCAGCACAATTTGCAGGTGGTTATCGGCCCGCAGGTGCAGTCGGTGAAGGATGAGCTGGCTACCCTGATGCGAACAGTAGAAGCCTGATGCCTCAGCCCCCTCTCATGAGGGGGTTTTACTTTAAGGATTAACGTCATGTTTGATTTTTCTACCGTCGTGGATCGACACGGCACCTGGTGTACGCAGTGGGACTACGTCGCCGACCGCTTTGGCGCGGCCGACCTGCTGCCCTTCACCATCTCGGATATGGATTTCGCCACCGCACCCTGCATTACCGACGCGCTGCATCAGCGCATCAATCACGGCGTGTTGGGCTACAGCCGCTGGAAGAACGATGAGTTTCTCGCCGCCGTCGCGCACTGGTTCCAGCAGCGCTTTAACAGCCAGATTGAGACCGAATCGATCGTTTATGGCCCTTCCGTCATATATATGGTCTCTGAGTTGATTCGTCTCTGGTCAAACCCCGGCGACGGCGTGGTGGTACACACCCCGGCATACGATGCGTTTTACAAAGCCATTGAAGGCAATGCGCGTCATGTGGTGCCCGTCGAGATGGAAAAGCATGCCGCTGGCTGGCAGGGAAATATGGCTGCGCTGGAAGCGGCCCTCGCGAAACCTGAAAACAAAATTTTGCTGCTGTGCAGCCCGCAAAACCCGACCGGCAAGGTCTGGACGCGGGAGGAGCTGACGCAGATGGCTGAACTGTGCGCACGCTATGACGTGGCGGTTATCAGCGATGAAATACACATGGATATGGTGTGGGGAGAGCATCGTCACACGCCGTGGAACGCGGTGGCGCGCGGCAAATGGGCGCTTCTCACCTCTGGGTCGAAAAGTTTTAATATTCCGGCGCTGACGGGCGCTTACGGCCTGATTGGCGATGAAGAGAGCCGTAACGGTTATCTCAGCGCGCTAAAAGGCCGGGACGGCCTCTCTTCCCCTTCCGTGCTGGCGCTGACGGCGCATATCGCCGCCTATCAGCAGGGAGCGCCGTGGCTGGATGCCCTGCGGGGTTATCTGGAAGAGAATTTGTTGTATATCGCGCAGGAAGTAAACAGCGCTTTTCCGAAACTGAACTGGCAGCCGCCGGAAGCGACCTATCTGGCCTGGATTGACCTGCGCCCGCTGAATATTGACGACCGGACGCTGCAAAAAGTGCTGATCGAGCAGCAAAAGGTCGCCATCATGCCGGGATATACCTACGGCAAAGAGGGAAATGGCTTTGTTCGCCTGAATGCGGGCTGCCCGCGCAGCAAGCTGGAACAAGGCGTTCAACGCCTCATTGCCGGGATTAACGCACTCCTGTAATCAATTTGCGCAACGGAATATTCCCTTGCGCAAATAGCTTTTTACCCCGTTTTGTTTTTATAATATGGCGCACTTTAACCAGAAAAGAGTGCGACCATGATTGATACACGCCTGCCTTTAACTGATATTCATCGTCACCTTGACGGTAACATTCGTGCCCAAACCATCCTCGATCTTGGCCGCCAGTTCAATTTAACGCTCCCAGCGCAGACGCTTGAGTCGCTGATCCCGCACGTACAGGTGACCTCCAATGAACCGGACCTGGTCAGCTTCCTGAGCAAACTCGACTGGGGCGTGAAGATGCTGGCCTCGCTGGATGCCTGCCGCCGCGTGGCGTTTGAGAACATTGAAGATGCGGCCCGTAACGGCCTGCATTACGTCGAGCTGCGCTTCTCGCCGGGCTACATGGCGATGACCCACAGCCTGCCCGTTGCAGGCGTGGTGGAAGCCGTCATTGAAGGCGTCCGCGAAGGGTGTAAAACCTTCGACGTTCAGGCCCGTCTGATTGGCATTATGAGCCGTACGTTCGGCGAAGCCGCCTGCCTGCAGGAGCTGGAAGCGCTGCTGGCCCATCGCGATGCCATCACCGCCGTCGACCTCGCCGGCGACGAGCTGGGCTTCCCGGGCAGTCTGTTCCTCTCCCACTTCAACCGCGCGCGCGATGCCGGCTGGCACATTACCGTGCATGCGGGTGAAGCGGCTGGCCCGGAAAGCATCTGGCAGGCCATCCGCGAGCTGGGCGCCGAGCGTATCGGTCACGGCGTGAAGGCGGTAGAAGATCGCGCCCTGATGGATTTCCTGGCGGAGCAGCGTATCGGGATTGAGTCGTGCCTGACGTCTAACATTCAGACCAGCACCGTGGCAACGCTGGCGCATCATCCGCTGAAAACGTTCCTCGAGCACGGCGTGCTGGCCTCGCTGAACACCGACGACCCGGCGGTTCAGGGCGTGGATATCATCCACGAGTACAACATCGCCGCACCGCAGGCGGGTCTGAGCCGCGAGCAGATCCGTCAGGCGCAGATCAACGGGCTGGAAATTGCCTTCCTGACGCCTGAAGAGAAACAGGCGCTGAAAGATAAAGTGGCTCGCGGTTAACACCGTTGCCGGGTGGCGCTGACGCTTACCCGGCCTACAAAACGTTTAAACTTATGCCAGACAGAGCGTGGCGCGATGTTTGGCAGATTCGATGCCCAGCTCAATCAGCTCCATAATCTGAATCGCCTGGCTGGCCGGAACCGGATTCTCTCCCGTGCCGTTCAGCGCATCGCGGATGGCCGCATAGTAGGCCGGATAGTTCCCCGGGATCGTCAGCAGGGTCTCCTCAACCAGCTCCTCACCTTCCACCCGCGTTACCACGCCGTCGCGCATGTCATAGCCCCAGTCTTCCTGCGGCAAACGTTCACCGCTTTTCAGTCGGTCCTCCTGCGGATCGAGACCAAACTTCACGTAGCTCCCGCGCGTACCGTGAATGATATAGCGGGCCGATTCTGCGGCCGCGACCATCGTGCCGTGCAGCACAATCCGCCGCTGCGGGTAGCTGAGCACCGCGTGGAAGTAATCGGTTGTCTGCGCTCCGGGCCTGAGCTGGGCCAGATCGACCGTCATGCTCACCGGCAGACCAAAAAGATTGACGGCCTGATCCAGCAGATGCGGGGCTAAATCGTACCAGATACCGCTGCCCGGACCGGCCTGCTCGCGCCAGCGGTTTCTTACCTGCGGGCGGAAGCGGTCAAAGTGCGATTCAAAAAAGAGGATCTCCCCTAGCGTGCCCTCGCTGAGAAGCCTTTTTACCGTCAGAAAGTCGCTGTCCCAGCGGCGGTTGTGGAATACCGACAGCAGCCTGCCCAGGCTCTTTGCCAGCGCATCCAGCTCGCGAGCCTGAGACAGCGTGACGGTAAAGGGCTTATCGACAACCACGTGCTTACCGGCTTCCAGCGCGGCCTTTGCCAGCGGAAAGTGGGTGTCGTTCGGCGTGGGGATGACGATTAAATCAATATTCGGATCGTTGAAAAGGTGTTTAGGTTCAGAGATAACCGGCACGGAGGGCCAGTCGGCGTGGACTTTAGCGGCATCGCTGCTGGATACCGCCGCCAGCGCCATCCCCGGCGTACCGGCTATCAGAGGCGCATGAAACGTTTTGCTCGCGTACCCGTAGCCGATAAGCCCGACGCGGATATTATCACTCATAGTGCCATCCTCTTTTATGACGTTCTTATTTCACACTGGCTAACCTGGCATGACCACAGATTAATAATGTGCCATATGACTTAAAATAGCAGGTTGTACGGGTTGTTTTTGTTACATAGTATTAACCTACTGATTTTGTTTAAGGGAACCGTTCCCAAAGCCCTTGCCGTCGGGGAAACGTCGCTGTAACATTTGCGCCCTGTATTTATGGATAAAGTACAATTACGAATCATGACGTCAATTATTAATCGAATCATTGAATTAGCGGGATGGATTGTCCTTGGGGTTTCGGTCATTTTGCTGGGCGTTGCCAGCCATATCGATAACTACCAGCCGCCGGAGCCTGTCACACTCGCCCAACCTAAGTAACCGGTTACTGCAATAAAGAGTGACATAATATGTCAGTTACTTATTGCCAGCCCTGGTGAACACGGTTAACCTTCTCTTCCAGGCATCGTCTGATGCCTGAATTTCAGCAAAGAAAACTCCTAATTTCGTCGCGTTACCTGAGTGGGCTGTTTACGTCTTTATTAATCCGTTTATTATTCGAACGAATTACCTTAACTGGTATTACTCACTTTTATATGGAAACTTATTAATATGACAGTTCAGGACTATTTATTAAAATTTCGCAAGATCAATTCGCTTGAGAGCCTGGAAAAACTGTTTGACCATCTGAACTACACCCTGTCGGATAATCAGGACATCATTAATATGTATCGCGCCGCTGACCATCGCCGTGCGGAGCTGGTTTCCGGTGGTCGTTTGTTCAACGTCGGTGAAGTGCCTAAGTCCGTATGGCGTTACGTTTTATAAGAAAGTAGCCATCCGCGCGAAATGTTATATACTCTCCGCCCTGCAAACTGGCTGTACAACATTTCGCGCAGATTATGGGAGAGTTCATGACCGCAACGCCTGGAGAACGCATTGGAGGCTGGTTAATCGCCCCACTGGCATGGCTGCTGGTTGCCTTATTAAGCGCATCGCTTGCGCTGCTGCTGTATACCACCGCACTGGTTACCCCTCACGCCATCCAGACCCTGATGTCGCAAAGCGTGCTGAATATTGCGATGTGGTTTGTGTCGTTCGTTTTCGCGATTGGAATGTGGTACTACACGCTGTGGCTGACCATTGCCTTCTTTAAGCGCCGCAAGAGTGTGCCGAAGCACTATATCATCTGGCTGCTGATTTCGGTCCTGCTGGCGGTGAAGGCCTTTGCTTTTTCGCCCGTTTCAGACGCTCTGGCCGTTCGTCAGCTGCTTTTCCCACTGCTGGCCGCGGCGCTGCTGGTGCCCTATTTCAAGCGTTCGACGCGGGTGAAAAACACCTTCGTGAACCCGTAATAACCCTACAGATAACCTGTTGTCGCCTGCGTTGGTTTGTCCGATAATAGGCGGCTTTTTTATTTCAGGCTAAATAATGACCGATTACTTACTGCTCTTTGTCGGCACCGTGCTGGTTAACAACTTCGTTCTGGTGAAGTTCCTTGGCCTGTGTCCGTTTATGGGCGTTTCCAAAAAGCTGGAAACGGCAATGGGTATGGGGCTGGCGACGACCTTCGTGATGACGTTGGCGTCCATCTGCGCGTGGTGGATCGATACCTGGATCCTCATCCCGCTGGGGTTGACCTATCTTCGTACGCTGGCCTTTATTCTGGTTATCGCGGTGGTGGTGCAATTTACCGAAATGGTGGTGCGCAAAACCAGCCCGGCGCTTTATCGCCTGCTGGGTATCTTCCTGCCGCTGATCACCACCAACTGCGCCGTTCTCGGCGTCGCGCTGCTGAACATCAACCTTGGCCATAACTTTATGCAGTCGGCGCTGTATGGTTTTTCTGCGGCAGTCGGTTTCTCCCTGGTAATGGTGCTGTTCGCCTCCATTCGCGAGCGCCTGGCAGCAGCGGATATTCCTGCGCCCTTCCGCGGTAACGCGATTGCGCTGGTGACCGCAGGTTTAATGTCTCTGGCCTTTATGGGCTTTAGTGGTCTGGTGAAGTTGTAATGAATGCTATCTGGATTGCCATCGCCTCTATCAGCGTTCTGGGGTTGGTGTTTGGCCTTATCCTGGGTTACGCCTCCCGCCGTTTCGCGGTAGAGGACGATCCTGTTGTTGAGAAAATTGATGAGCTTCTGCCGCAAAGCCAGTGCGGGCAGTGTGGCTATCCCGGCTGCCGCCCCTATGCCGAAGCGGTAGGGATTCAGGGTGAAAAAATTAACCGCTGCGCCCCCGGCGGCGAAGCGGTGATGCTGAAAATCGCGACCCTGCTTAACGTTGATCCGCAGCCCGTTGACGGCGATGCGGACGTGCAGGAGCCGGTCCGTGCCCTGGCCGTGATCGACGAAGCCAACTGCATCGGCTGCACCAAATGTATTCAGGCCTGCCCGGTTGACGCCATTGTCGGCGCCACCCGCGCTATGCACACCGTCGTGGCGGACCTCTGCACCGGCTGTAACCTCTGCGTGGCCCCCTGCCCGACGCAATGTATCGAGCTGCGCCCGGTTGAAACGACTACCGAAAGCTGGAAATGGGATCTTCAAACCATTCCGGTTCGCAATATTCCTGTGGAACAACATGCTTAAGTTATTTTCTGCTTTCAGAAAAGAGAAGATCTGGGACTTTGATGGCGGTATTCATCCACCGGAAATGAAAACCCAGTCCAACGGCACGCCGCTGCGTCAAATTCCGCTGGCGACGCGTTACGTTATGCCGCTCAAGCAGCATATTGGCGCTGAGGGTGAGCTGTGCGTGAAAGAAGGCGATACGGTGCTTCGCGGCCAGCCGCTGACCTTTGGTCGTGGACGCATGCTGCCTGTGCACGCGCCAACCTCGGGTAAGGTGGTCGCCATCGCCCCGCATACGGTGGCGCATCCGTCCGCGCTCTCAGAATTGAGCGTTATTATTGAAGCCGACGGCGAAGACCGCTGGATTGACCGTGACGGCTGGAGCGATTACCGCGCCCACAGCCGCGAAGCGCTTATCGAGCGAATTCATCAGTTCGGCGTCGCCGGGCTGGGTGGCGCGGGCTTCCCGACCGGCGTCAAGCTGCGCGGCGGTGGCGATAACATTCAGACGTTGATTATCAACGCCGCCGAGTGCGAACCGTATATCACCGCTGACGATCGTCTGATGCAGGACTGTGCCGCCCAGGTGGTGGAAGGCATCCGCATTCTTGCGCACATTCTGCAGCCGCGGGAAGTGCTGATTGGTATCGAAGACAATAAACCGCAGGCTATTTCCATGCTGCGCGCGGTGCTGGCGGGCAGTCACGATATTAGCCTGCGCGTTATCCCGACCAAGTACCCTTCTGGCGGCGCAAAACAGCTGACGCAAATTCTCACCGGCAAGCAGGTTCCGCACGGCGGACGCTCTTCGGATATCGGCGTGCTGATGCAAAACGTCGGCACCGCGTATGCCGTGAAGCGCGCGGTGATTGACGGTGAACCGTTAACCGAGCGCGTGGTGACGCTGACCGGGGAATCGATTTCTCGTCCGGGCAACGTCTGGGCGCGTCTGGGTACGCCGGTGCGCCATCTGCTGGAACAGGCTGAGTTTTGCCCGGGCAGCGACCAGATGGTGATCATGGGCGGCCCGCTGATGGGCTTTACCCTGCCGTGGCTGGACGTTCCGGTAGTGAAAATCACCAACTGTCTGCTCGCGCCTTCCCCGACCGAGATGGGCGAAGAGCAGGAAGAGAAAGGCTGCATCCGCTGCAGCGCCTGCGCCGATGCCTGCCCGGCGGATCTGCTCCCGCAGCAGCTGTACTGGTACAGCAAAGGCCAGCTGCACGACAAGGCAAAAGCCCACAACCTGGCCGACTGCATCGAATGCGGTGCCTGCGCCTGGGTCTGCCCAAGCAACATCCCGCTGGTGCAGTATTTCCGCCAGGAGAAGGCTGAGATTTATGCCATCTCCATGGAAGAAAAACGCGCTGCGGAAGCCAAAGCGCGCTTCGAAGCGCGCCAGGCGCGACTGGAACGCGAAAAAATCGCCCGTCAGGAACGCCATAAGCAGGCCGCCGTTCAGCCTGCCGAAAAAGATCAGGATGCCATTAACGCCGCGCTGGCGCGCGTTCGTGAGAAAAAAGCGACCGCGGCTCAGCCTGTGGTGATCCCGGCAGGTGAGAAACCTGATAACAGCGAAGCCATCGCCGCGCGTGAGGCACGTAAGGCCGCAGCGCGCGCCCGTCAGGCTGAAAAAGCGCAAACGGTCCAGGCAGAGGCTGAAGTCGACCCGCGTAAAGCCGCCGTTGAAGCGGCAATAGCCCGGGCCAAAGCCCGCAAAGCCGGTGAGCAAAGCGTGGTCGTCGAGCAGGATGCGGTAGACCCGCGTAAAGCGGCCGTTGAAGCGGCGATTGCCCGCGCCAAAGCGCGCAAAGCAGCTCAGCAGGCCCCTGCGGCAGAACCCGAAGCACCGGTCGACCCGCGCAAAGCCGCCGTCGAAGCGGCCATTGCTCGCGCCAAAGCCCGTAAGGCGGCGCAGCAGGAAGAGCAACCGCAGGCCGCCAACGATGACCCGCGCAAGGCCGCCGTCGCCGCCGCCATTGCGCGCGTTCAGGCGAAGAAAGCCGCACAGCAAGCAGTTAACGAGGATTAAATGGTTTTCAGAATCGCAAGCTCCCCTTACACCCACAATCAGCGCCAGACATCGCGCATCATGATGCTGGTCTGCCTGGCGGCGCTGCCGGGCATTGCCGTTCAGTGCTGGTTTTTCGGCTGGGGAACCCTGTTCCAGATAATCCTGGGCTGTGCCAGCGCCTTAGCGGCGGAAGCCCTTGTGCTTAAGCTGCGCAAGGCGGCTGTCTCCCGCATTCTTGCCGACAACTCCGCGCTGCTGACCGGCCTGCTGCTGGCCATCAGTATCCCGCCGTTCGCCCCATGGTGGATGGTGGTTCTCGGAACCGTTTTCGCCGTGATCATTGCCAAACAGCTGTATGGCGGGCTCGGTCATAACCCGTTTAACCCGGCGATGATTGGCTACGTGGTGCTGCTGATCTCCTTCCCGGTACAGATGACCAGCTGGCTGCCTCCGCACGAGATTGCCGCCACGGTTCCGGGCTTTATGGATGCCCTGCACGTTATCTTTACCGGCCAGACGGCGCTCGGCGCTGATATGAACGCGCTGCGCATGGGCGTGGACGGCATTAGCCAGGCGACGCCTCTCGATACCTTTAAAACGTCCCTGCACGCCGGGCACAGCGTTGAGCAGATCATGAAATCCGCGATCTACAGCGGCGTGCTGGCGGGTGCAGGCTGGCAGTGGGTCAACCTTGCGTATCTGCTGGGCGGCCTGTTCCTGCTGCAGCAGAAAGCCATTCGCTGGCATATTCCGGTCAGCTTCCTCGTGACGCTGGCGGTTTGCGCGACGCTGGGATGGGTCTTCTCTCCTGAATCCCTGGCCAGCCCGCAGATGCATTTGCTCTCCGGTGCGACCATGTTAGGTGCCTTCTTTATCCTGACGGATCCGGTTACGGCGTCAACGACTAACCGCGGCCGCCTGATCTTCGGCGCGCTGGCGGGCCTGCTGGTATGGCTCATCCGCAGCTTTGGCGGTTACCCGGACGGCGTGGCATTTGCCGTCCTGCTCGCCAACATTACCGTTCCGCTCATCGACTACTACACGCGTCCGCGCGTGTACGGCCATCGCTAAGGGTTTCGCCATGTTAAAAACGATGCAAAAACACGGCGTCACGCTGGCCGTCTTCGCCGCGGTCCTGACGGGGCTGACGGCACTGGTTAATGCGTTGACCAAAACGACCATCGAAGAGCAGGCCTCTAAGCAGCAAAAGGCGCTCTTCGATCAGGTGATCCCGTCAGATTTCTACGATAATGACCTGCAAAAAAGCTGCTTTGTGGTAGACGCGCCGCAGCTTGGGAAAGGCGCGCACCGTGTCTTTATCGCCCGCAAAGGGGATAAACCGGTAGGCGCAGTGATGGAAGCGACGGCGCCCGACGGCTATTCCGGCGCCATTCAACTGCTTGTCGGCAGCGATTTCACCGGCACGATACTGGGCACCCGCGTGACGGAACACCATGAGACGCCGGGTCTTGGCGATAAAATTGAAACCCGGCTGAGCGACTGGATTTTGCACTTCGCCGGTAAAGTTATCCATGGCGAAGGTGACACCGCGTTTGCGGTGAAGAAAGACGGCGGCGAGTTCGACCAGTTCACCGGCGCGACCATCACGCCGCGCGCCGTGGTGAACGCCGTAAAACGAGCCGGGCTGTATGCTGAAACGCTGCCCGCGCAAATCAACAATCTTCCGGCCTGTGGAGAGTAATCATGAGCCAGGTTAAAGAGGTTATTGTCCAGGGGTTGTGGAAGAACAACTCCGCGCTGGTACAGCTTCTGGGGATGTGCCCACTGCTGGCGGTAACGTCCACCGCCACCAACGCGCTCGGTCTGGGTCTGGCAACAACGCTGGTGCTGACCCTGACCAACCTCTCCATCTCCGCCCTGCGCCGCTGGACGCCGTCGGAAATTCGTATTCCGATTTACGTCATGATCATTGCGTCAGTGGTCAGTATCGTCCAGATGGTGATTAACGCCTACGCGTTCGGCCTGTACCAGTCGCTCGGGATCTTTATTCCCCTTATCGTCACCAACTGTATCGTCGTCGGGCGGGCGGAAGCCTTCGCGGTGAAAAACAGCCCCGCCATGTCGGCGCTGGATGGGTTTTCCATTGGCATGGGCGCCACGTGCGCCATGTTCGTGCTGGGCTCGCTGCGCGAGATCCTCGGTAACGGTACGCTGTTTGACGGCGCCGATGCGCTGCTCGGCGGCTGGGCCAAAGCGCTGCGCGTTGAAGTGTTCCACACCGATACGCCATTCCTGCTGGCGATGCTGCCGCCTGGCGCGTTTATTGGCCTTGGCATGATGCTGGCGATAAAATACCTGATTGATGAGAAACGTAAGCGCCGCGCGGCTGAGCGTAGCGTTCTGGAAGGGACACCCGAGAAGGCTTCATGAATAAAGAAAAGCGCATTGCGATCCTGACCCGTCTGCGGGACGAGAACCCGCACCCGACGACGGAGCTGAATTTTACCTCCCCGTTTGAGCTGCTGATCGCCGTGTTGCTCTCCGCGCAGGCTACCGATGTGAGCGTCAATAAAGCCACTGCCCTGCTCTATCCGGTCGCCAATACGCCGAAAGCCATGCTGGAGCTGGGCGTGGAAGGCGTGAAGTCCTATATCAAAACCATCGGCCTGTTTAACAGTAAAGCAGAGAACGTCATTAAGACCTGCCGGATCCTGCTGGAACAGCACGGAGGCGAAGTGCCGGAGGACCGCGCCGCGCTGGAGGCCTTACCGGGCGTGGGGCGTAAGACCGCGAACGTGGTGCTTAATACCGCGTTTGGCTGGCCCACTATCGCCGTGGATACGCATATCTTTCGCGTGTCTAACCGGACTAACTTTGCGCCGGGGAAAAACGTCGAGCAGGTCGAAGAGAAGCTGCTGAAAGTGGTTCCGGCAGAATTTAAGGTTGATTGCCACCACTGGCTGATTCTGCACGGCCGTTATACCTGTATTGCCCGCAAGCCTCGCTGCGGCTCCTGCATTATTGAAGATCTCTGCGAATACAAAGATAAAGTGTATTCCTGATCGCCCTAACCCACACCAAAAGAAGGGCTATCGAACGTTCTTCTTTTGGCCGTTATTTGTCCGTCTTTCGCTTCCTCCAACCTGTCACTTGTTCGGCTGTTTAACGCTCAAACAGGTTAATACTTTTTTCATAGCCAAAAATTTCTATATATCTGTGATCGCGATCACCCTGATAACTTCATGTTGAATTTTTGTTGTCAAAATCGGCCTAAACCCTTTGTCTGACAAGATACTCACCTCTCCTTACCGAAGATAAGACCAGCTATTTTTCAGAATATGGGCTATATCACTGCATGAAGCGGCAAATAGCAGAACATATCGCCAAAAGCCGGTCGGGGAGGGTTATTGCCAGTCGAAAAAACTACCTTTGCTCATGGTATGAAATTTAACGCTGAATAACATTTATATGAACCGACGATTATACCACTCCAGATATATGTAACAGATTATTACAAACGTATTGCCAGATGGGGCAGGATAGTGAACATTACCCGCCGTTTCTCCTCCCAATATAACTATAAGGCGTATGGGCTACGGCCATCACGCTATGAACACCCCCGTTAATATGGGATGTAAAAAAAGAGGTATATGTGTCTACTGCAAACAATAAACCAACAGATGAAAGCGTGAGTCTTAACGCTTTTAAACAGCCTAAAGCGTTCTATCTCATCTTCTCTATCGAGTTATGGGAGCGTTTTGGTTATTACGGCCTGCAAGGGATCATGGCGGTTTACCTGGTAAAACAGCTGGGTATGTCCGAAGCCGATTCCATCACGCTGTTCTCTTCCTTCAGTGCTCTGGTGTACGGTCTGGTCGCTATTGGCGGCTGGCTGGGTGATAAAGTCCTCGGGACTAAACGTGTCATCATGCTGGGCGCCATTGTCCTGGCAATTGGCTATGGTCTGGTTGCATGGTCAGGGCATGATGCCGCTGTCGTGTATATGGGTATGGCGACGATTGCCGTCGGTAACGGTCTGTTCAAAGCAAACCCGTCCTCCCTGCTTTCGACCTGCTACAACAAAGACGATCCGCGCCTGGACGGTGCATTTACCATGTACTACATGTCCATCAACATCGGTTCGTTCTTCTCAATGCTGGCAACCCCATGGCTCGCGGCGAAATTCGGCTGGAGCGTGGCGTTTGCGCTGAGCTTCGTGGGCATGCTGATTACCGTGGTGAACTTCCTGTTCTGCCGCAGCTGGGTTAAAGACTACGGTTCAAAACCTGACTTCGAGCCTGTGCATATGGGCAAACTGCTGGCGACCATCGTGGGCGTTGTTGTCCTCGCGGCAATCGCCACCTGGCTGCTGCACAACCAGGGTATCGCACGTGCCGTTCTGGGCGTGGTTGCGCTGGGTATCGTGGTCATCTTTGCGAAAGAAGCCTTCGCCATGCAGGGCGCTGCACGTCGTAAGATGATTGTTGCGTTCATCCTGATGCTGGAAGCGATTATCTTCTTCGTGCTGTACAGCCAGATGCCAACTTCCCTGAACTTCTTCGCTATCCGTAACGTTGAACATTCAATCCTCGGTATCGCGTTCGAACCTGAGCAGTTCCAGGCTCTGAACCCGTTCTGGATCATGATTGGTTCCCCGATTCTGGCCGCTATCTATAACAAGATGGGCGACCGTCTGCCAATGCCGCACAAGTTCGCCGTGGGCATGGTGCTGTGTTCTTGCGCCTTCCTGGTGCTGCCGCTGGGTACCAAATTTGCCACCGACGCCGGTATCGTGTCCGTTAACTGGCTGATCCTGAGCTACGCGCTGCAGTCTATCGGCGAACTGATGATCTCCGGCCTGGGCCTGGCGATGGTTGCACAGCTGGTGCCGCAGCGTCTGATGGGCTTCATTATGGGTAGCTGGTTCCTGACCACTGCCGGTGCGGCAATCATTGCAGGTAAGATTGCTAACCTGATGGCGGTTCCGGAAAACGTGACTGACCCACTGCTTTCCCTGAACGTGTACGGCACCGTGTTCATGCAGATTGGTATCGCGACTGCGGTTATTGCCGTTCTGATGCTGCTGACCGCACCGAAGCTGAACCGTATGACTCAGGACGACGACAAGACCGCTAAAGCGACCAACACCGCTACCGCGTGATTTCCGTGAGAAACGACTGACCAGAAGCCGCTAATGCATTAGCGGCTTTTTTTTTATCCGTTTGCGCACTAACATAGCTGGAACCTCAGCAAAAAGGAGTTACCGATGAAACTGTTCTACAAACCGGGCGCGTGCTCTCTTGCTTCCCATATCACCCTGCGCGAGAGCGGCAAAGATTTTACGCTGGATGGCGTTGATCTGATGAAAAAACGTCTGGAAAACGGTGATGATTTTCTTGCCATCAACCCGAAAGGACAAGTTCCGGCGCTCCTGCTGGATGACGGTACCCTGCTGACCGAAGGCGTGGCGATTATGCAGTTCCTGGCCGATAGCGTACCCGATCGCCATCTGCTGGCGCCGGTCAGTACCATTTCTCGCTATAAAACGCTGGAATGGCTGAACTACATTGCGACCGAGCTGCACAAAGGGTTTACGCCGCTGTTCCGCCCGGATACGCCAGAGGAGTTCAAACCGACCCTGCGCGCGCTTCTTGAGAAAAAGCTGCAGTACGTTAACGCATCGCTGAAAGACGATCAGTGGATTGCGGGTTCGCGCTTCACGATTGCCGATGCGTACCTGTTCACCGTGCTGCGCTGGGCGCGCGCGGTTAAGCTGAACCTGGAAGGGTTAGACCATATTGCATCGTATATGAAACGCGTGGCAGAGCGCCCTGCCGTGGCTGCGGCGCTGAAAGCGGAAGGTCTTAGCTAATATCGCCCGGCGGCGCTTCGCTTGCACGGGCCAACGGGTTTTGTAGGCCGGGTAAGCGCAGCGCCACCCGGCATCGTTTAAAGCTGGGTGGCGCTGAAATAGTGTTCCGGCTTCGCGATACGATCCTGTGCCGCGACCACCTGCAGTTCATATTCCTGCATCTCTTTCGTCGCAATCATGATTTCGTACACCGCCGCAGTAACATGCTCGAGCGCGTCGCGCATTGTCGCCCCTTGCAGTAATTTCACCAGCAGCAGACCGCTGGTGACATCTCCGACCCCAACCGGCTGGCGCTGGCCAAAATCCACCAGCGGACGGCTGATATGCCAGGCATCCTCTTTCGTCACCAGCAGCATCTCAAAACGGTCCTGGCTCAGCCCTGCGCGCGCAAGGTGTTTTACCAGCACAACGTCAGGCCCCAGCGCGATAAGCTCGCGGGACGCGCTTACGGCCTCTTCTACGCTGTTAACCGGACGCTCGCAGAGAATTTCGAGTTCGACCAGGTTTGGCGCAATGATATCGCTGGCGGGCAGCGCGTGGCGGACGTGAAACTCTGCGACGCCAGGCGCCACGATGCAGCCTTTCTCCGGATGGCCCATGACGGGGTCGCAGAAGTATTTTGCCGACGGGTTTGCGGCTTTCACCTGGCGCACGATGCCGAGGATATGCTCCCCCTGCTCCGCTGAGCCGAGGTAACCGCTCAGCACGGCGTCACAGCGTTTGAGCTGGTCGATATCGGCAATACCCTGCACAACCTCGGTGAGGTGCGAAGGCGGCATCACGCAGCCGGTCCATTTGCCGTACTGCGTGTGGTTAGAGAACTGCACGGTATTAAGGGGCCAGACGTTGACGCCGAGGCGACGCATCGGGAATTCCGCGGCGCTATTGCCAGCGTGTCCAAAAACAACGTGGGACTGAATGGCGAGGATGTTCTTCATTTTTTTCTTACCAAACCCTGAAAAAACAAAAAGGGGCGTGGTTTCCCACGCCCCCTGGAGACTGTTAATTACTTCCAGCAGACAAGGCAGTAGTTCTTCTTGCCGCGACGCAGCAGCGTGTAGCGACCATACAGACGGTCGCCGTCAACGAAGGTGTATTCCGGGTCGGCCTGTTTCTCACCGTTGATGGTGATAGCGTTAGACGCGATGGTTTTACGCGCCTGACCGCGGGAAGGCTGGAGCTCAGAGTCCACCAGCGCCTGCATCAGGTCAGCCCCTTTTTCCATCTCAACCATCGGCACGCCGTCCTGCGCCAGCTGTTCGAAGTCCGCTTCGCTCAGATCGCTCAGGGTACCGTTGAACAGGCTTGCGGTAATGCGTTTTGCCGCGGCCAGACCTTCTTCACCGTGAACCAGTTTGGTCACTTCGTCCGCCAGCACGTACTGAGCGCGCGGCGCTTTACCGCTGTTCTTGTCTTCTTCTTCCAGCGCGTTGATCTCTTCAATGTCCATAAAGGTGAAGAACTTCAGGAAGCGGTAAACATCGGCATCCGCCGTGTTGATCCAGAACTGGTAGAATTTGTACGGGCTGGTTTTCTTCGGATCGAGCCATACCGCGCCGCCTTCGGTTTTACCGAATTTGGTGCCGTCGGCTTTGGTGATCAGCGGAACGGTCAGACCGAAGACCTGATTCTGATGCAGACGACGGGTCAGGTCGATACCGGAGGTGATGTTACCCCACTGATCGGAACCGCCAATCTGCAGGGATACGCCGTGCAGTTTGTTCAGGCAGGCAAAGTCATAACCCTGCAGCAGGTTGTAGGAGAACTCGGTAAAGGAGATACCCTGGTCGTCGCGGTTCAGACGCTGCTTCACGGCCTCTTTGTTAATCATCTGGTTAACAGAGAAGTGCTTGCCGATATCACGCAGGAAGGTCAGCACGTTCATGCCACCAAACCAGTCGTAGTTGTTCGCGGCAATGGCGGCGTTATCACCACAGTTGAAGTCGAGGAACGGTGCAACCTGTTTGCGGATCTTATCCACCCACTCCTGCACGGTATCTTCGGTATTCAGTTTACGCTCAGCGGCTTTAAAGCTTGGGTCACCAATCAGACCGGTCGCACCGCCCACCAGGGCAACAGGCTTATGGCCCGCCATCTGGAAGCGTTTCAGGCATAACAATGGAACAAGATGCCCCAAATGCAAGCTGTCAGCGGTGGGGTCGAAGCCGCAATAGAGCGCGATCGGGCCTTGCGCCAGTCGCTCTGCTAACGCTTCCTCGTCCGTCACCTGGGCCACGAGGCCCCGCTCTTGCAATTGTTTAATCAAGTTACTGCTTGCCATCAAATTCTCCATGTATAAACGACTGCACCTTTGCCGGTACACGACTTTTCGCCTGATGCGAAAGGACCATAGAATAAAGCGCAAGCGCGGTGTGCGCTAGCGCTTAAATCAACAAATTTCGGGGATTACGGTGCCAGTCTGTCGATTTTCCAGCCGCCATTGTCGCGCTGGTATAAAAAGCGGTCATGCAGGCGATGTTCACCGCCCTGCCAGAATTCCATCTGCTCAATCGGGATACGGAAACCGCCCCAGAAGCTTGGCAGGGGAATTTCACCCTGCTGGAACTTCTGTTTCAGCTCCAGGAATTTACTTTCCAGCACGCCGCGGGCAGAAATTCGGCTGGACTGTTTTGAGACCCAGGCGCCAATCTGGCTGTCACGCGGACGGCTGTGGAAATACTTCACCACTTCCAGCGTCGAGAGACGTTCCGCCTTGCCGGTGACCATCACCTGACGTTCCAGCATGTGCCAGGGGAACAGCAGGCTGATACGCGGATTGTTTTCTAAATGGTGCGCTTTGCGGCTGCCGAGGTTGGTATAGAACACCAGACCTTTCTCGTCATAGTGCTTGAGCAAAACGATGCGCTGATACGGTTGACCGTTTTCATCAACCGTCGCGACAACCATCGCCGTTGGATCGGCAAGTTTCGCTTCGCAGGCCTGTTTCAGCCAGCGTTCAAAAAGCACGAGGGGTTCAGCGGGAAGATCCTGGCGACGCAGGCCGCCTTTGGTGTATTCACGGCGCAGATGCGCAATTTGCTGCAGTTCGTCGTTATCTGACATGGCGTTAGCTGACATTGAGAGTGGGTGGCGCTATTGTGCGCCGCCCCTGTAAAAATCTCAACGCTTCGGATTTTCAAGCTGGCAATTGTTCAGCACAATGCGGTCGCGTTTGTAGACCGTGGCGCTGTCGCCTTTCGACCAGAAGACGTAGATACCGTCGGTATAGCGCGCGCCGGAGGCCGACATGCCCTGCTTCAGCGTCAGCAGTTTATTGTCGTAAATAAAGCTGGCCTCCTGGCGTGGGTTATTCAGCTTCACGGTCAGCGGTTTTTCGTCGCAGCGATACTCCAGCGTATCGGTCTGCATGCGGTCAAGGAGCTGGTTATAGACGCTGCATCCTGACAGCAATAAAGGCGCGGCAATAAGAAGAAGTTTTTTCATGGGCGTATTCCGAAGACTTTCCTGGTCCTGGAGGGCATGGCTGCCCTCCTGTTTCGTTCCATTCTAACGACGACACGCCGCGCTGAATTTCAGTTAACTCTGATTATGACGAGGATTTGCCGGGAAAATCGCCCCGAGGACGCTCGCTTCACGTGCACCGGTTACCGACGGCAGGTTGCCCGGCAGTCCGGCAACGGTGCGCCAGGCGAGCCAGGCGAAGGCCAGCGCCTCCATATCATCACCGCTGATGCCGGCCTCATCGGTCGTGCTCACTTCGGTACCCGGCAGTAGCCCCGCAAGACGCGCCATCACCAGCGGGTTGCGGCTTCCTCCACCGCACACCAGCAGCCGCTCACATCCGCCGCTGAGCAGAACCTGTTCGGAAATCGACACGGCCGTCAGCTCGGCAAGCGTCGCCTGGACATCCTGCGGCGCGAGCGCAGGGAATGGCGCCAGCTGACGCTCAAGCCAGCCCAGGTTGAAGTATTCACGCCCCGTGCTCTTAGGGGCAGGCAGGGCAAAATAAGGATCGCTTAGCATCGACTGCAGCAGCGGAAGAATCACTTTCCCACCGCTCGCCCACTCGGCATTTTTATCATACGGTTGACCGCACTGACGCCAGATCCAGGCATCCATTAGCATATTGCCCGGGCCGGTATCGTAGCCGCGGACGGGCTGTCCCGGGATGAGCATCGACAGGTTGGCAATCCCGCCAATGTTGAGCACCATCCGCCGCTCTGTTGGGTGCGCCAATAACGCCTGATGGAACGCGGGTACCAGCGGCGCGCCCTGTCCGCCAAGGGCGATATCGCGACGACGGAAATCGCCTACTACCGTCACGCCCGTCTTCGCCACAATCTGGTTGTTATCGCCGATTTGCAGGGTATGCGGGGCATCTCCGCCGGGCTCATGCCAGACCGTTTGTCCGTGACAGCCGATGGCCACCACATCCTGCGGGCGAAGATGTTCTTTTTGCATCAAAGCCTGCACCGCATCCGCAAACAGCGCCCCAAGACGGACATCAAGCTGTCCAAGCTGGGAAAGGGTCAGCTGCTGCCCCTGACAGATACTCAGAATATCCTCTTTCAGTGAAATGGGGATTGGCCAGGTCAGGCTCGCCTGCTGTGCCACCATGTTTTCGTCAATGGCGGCCAGAACGACATCTACCCCATCCAGACTGGTGCCTGACATCACACCAATGTAGCGACCCGATTTCATGCGCTTTCCTTACGTTGCGTGGGCTAAGGACATCCACTCAACCATAAACGGCGCAGCTTTGCCATCCGGCAATAATATTTTTTAACAATGTCAGACGGGTAACACAGGCGGACCCTGTTTATGTCTCGTTAAGTCAAATTCAAGTACAATTTTCCTATTGTTAATGCAAAGATATGAACTATGGCTTCTTATGCCATATAATTTAGCCATAACGGATGCCCCACTCGGGCGTTTTTGGTGAACAGGAGATTCAAATGATTTTACGTGTACTGGGCGTTTCGCTGATTGGTTTAACTCTGGCTGGCTGTGTGAATGACAGTTCACTTTCTGGCGACGTTTACAGCGCTTCTGAAGCGAAACAGGTTCAGAACGTGACTTACGGTACCGTTGTTAACGCACGTCCTGTACAGATCCAGGGTGGTGATGAAAGCAACGTAATGGGTGCAATCGGCGGTGCCGTTCTGGGTGGTTTCCTCGGTAATACCGTCGGTGGCGGCACGGGTCGCTCGCTGGCAACAGCAGCAGGCGCCGTTGCGGGTGGCGTAGCCGGCCAGGGCGTTCAGGGTGCGATGAACAAAACCCAGGGCGTAGAGCTGGAAATCCGTAAAGACGACGGCAGCACTATCATGGTTGTACAGAAACAAGGCAACACCCGCTTCTCTGCAGGCCAGCGCGTAGTTCTGGCAAGCAACGGACGTCAGGTGACCGTTTCCCCACGTTAATTAAAAATGGATGTGGCCATCGGGCCACATCCATTTACAATATATATCACTCCCACAAATATATTTACAAAATATATTCACCACATCTATTATTTACCATGACATATATTGTTTCCGCGCAAAGTATTTAGCGCGCTAATTGATTAAACTCATCGCAATCCTCTTACCTTCATTCATTATAAAGTCGTTAAAAACGTATATGATTGCGAATCGTCGTTCTCTAAAGAGTCGTTATATCGCGTTCTGCCTCGGTTGCATTGCCGTCATCGGGATATTACAAACGCTCTATTTAAAGGTCGTTGAATGGGTACCGTCCTTTTCACCGCTTTTATTCCCTACGCTCACCATTTTTCTTCTGGTGTTCCACCTGTTTATTGCCTGTTTTATGGTGATGAAATACTGGTGTGACAGAAAACGGCTGTATCTGGTGGCCTTTGCCTTCGCCTTTGCGGGCTCCGCGTTGCTGATGGTCGGAACGCTGTCCAGCTTTCCCGCCTGGCTGGACCTCTACCAGTTCAACGTGGTGAACTACAACGATGCGATGATCTACTATATGTTCCGCCATCTCTTAATGGCGGTGCTCATCATCGTTGCGGCAATACTTTATACCACGCGCAATTACCCCCTTTCACGACTGGCGCATATCGCGATTGTAAGCGGCGAGTTTCTCTTTACGGCCTGTGCGGTGGGATTGGCCTGGATCTATTCCAGTCATTCACCACTCTTATCAATTGACCTGGTTGATAATGAAACCCGTCAGTTTATGGTTCTCTGGAGCCAGTTCATTAATATTTCATTAATTGCCCTGTGGGTGGTGACATTAGCAACGCTGATGTTTATTACGCGCGTACGCAATTTATTCTGGGTGGGCGGTAATTTTTTGTGCGTCTGCTATATCGTCACGCTCTCAATGCTGCTGGTGGGTGGACATGCCGAAGGTATCTCCTGGTATCGCGCCCGCTTATTTGAAACTGTCGCCACGCTGCTGATTATTTTTGTTTTGCTCTACGATGTCTTCAGGCTGTATCGCGACTCGCACGTGAAATACCAGCAGTCCTACCAGAACTCGATTCGCGACCCGCTCACGCGCCTGTATAACCGCAGTTATTTTTATGAATCACTAAAGCAGGCTCTGGATATCGCCAAACCCAGCCGCCCTGTTTCCGTCATCGTCAGCGATCTCGATCGCTTCAAGCGTATCAACGACACCTACGGGCATCTTCAGGGCGACAAAGTCCTGCAGTTTGTCGCCAACCTGCTAATGGATTCGGTGCGCCCGCAGGATATCGCGGCCCGTATCGGCGGTGAGGAGTTTGTTCTGATGCTGGCCAACACCTCATCAGACGCGGCGTACCAGGTGGCCGAACGCATACGGTTAAACCTGAGCAGCTTTGATCACAACAGCAGCGGCGGTCAGCTACCGGAGCCGATCACCATCAGCATGGGGGTGTTCACCGCGACGTCACCGACGATAACCGCAGAAGTTTGCGTGGAAAGTGCCGACAAGGCGATGTATGAAGCGAAGGAGACAGGCCGTAACCGTGTGGTCGTCTTTAAGTAAAAAAAAGGCCTTGCTGCTGCAAGGCCTTGTTGTTTGTCAGTCTCGCGACTGCAGCTCATGGATGTTCTGCTCGAGGCGTCCAATGAGGCTGATGAGCATTTCCAGTTCCGCCGGTGAAACGCCTGACAGGATTTCACCGCGCGTCTTGGTGATCACGGCTTCCATTTCCGTGATGATAGGCGCCGCTTTCTCGGTGAGTTTAATCCGTTTCGCACGACGATCGCTGGCGCAGGTTTGCCGCGAGATCAACCCCTTCTCTTCCAGCTGGTCAAGCGTGCGTACCAGCGACGGTTGCTCAATTCCTATCGCTTTTGCCAGTTGAATTTGCGACTGTTCGGGCGGCAGCTGATGGATGTTGTGCAGCGTGACCCAATGCGTCTGTGTGAGTTCCAGAGGTTTCAGGCGATGGTCAATCAGAGCACGCCAGACGCGTACCAACCTTGCCAGATCAGAACCTAATGGCGATTCCAATTTCATCTCCTTATAATTAGCTTGCTAAGTTATTATACTGATTTTAGAATAGTGTGCAGCATTTGTATTGCCAAAACAAATGCAATACTGCATTCATCGAACTTAAAAGTATGACTTACACTGAATTGTGATGCTTCATCATACTAAGACAAGCCAACGCGGCATTCTGTTCACTGCAAAGGATTTCTGCCCGTGACGTTTTTTCATCGCTCAGAGGGTTTACCCCTTCAGGACCTGATCTTCGGTGCGTCAGTCTACTTTCCTCCTCTGTTTAAGGCCGTTCTGGTGGGCTTTATACTCTGGCTCATCGCGCATCGTCTGCTTCGCGACTGGATGTACTCCGGCGAAATCTGGCATCCCATGCTGATGGATCTTTCCCTGTTTGCCCTCTCCGTAAGCCTGGGCCTTGCCGTTTTGACTGCGTGGTGAATATGTCCCTGAAAACGCTAAAATACTTTTCCACCCTCTTTATCCTTGCCCTCGCGCTGGTTGCGGGTTGGTGGATGTGGAATTTTTATATGCAGTCGCCCTGGACGCGTGACGGCAAAGTTCGTGCTGAACAGGTCAGCATCACCCCTCAGGTGTCGGGAAGCATCACGACGCTGTTGGTTAAGGATAACCAGTTCGTCAAAAAGGGAGACGTTTTATTCCGAATTGACGACACCCCGTACCACATTGCGATTCTGAACGCCCAGGCACAGCTGGCGAAAGCCCAGTCTGACCTGGCAAAGGCCAACAACGAGGCCAACCGCCGCCGACACCTGTCGCAAAACTACATCTCAGCGGAGGATTTAGACACCGCGAATATTAACGTTAAGGCCATGCAGGCGAGCGTCAACGTGGCGGAGGCGACGCTGAAGCAGGCGCAGTGGCAGCTGACCCAAACCGTGATTACGGCACCGGTCGATGGATGGGTGACCAACCTCTTCGCCCGCGTGGGTAACTACGCCACTACCGGCCAGCCGGTTTTCGCCCTCGTCGACAGCCACTCCTTCTACGTGGTGGGCTATTTCGAAGAGACCAAGCTTCGCCATATTCGCGAGGGATCGCCCGCCGCGATTACGCTTTACAGCGGTTCGCAAAAGTTACAGGGTCACGTATCCAGCATAGGCCGGGCCATTTACGATCAAAGCGTTGAAACGGATTCAGGGCTGGTGCCGGACATTAAGCCGAACGTTCCCTGGGTGCGCCTGGCCCAGCGCGTTCCGGTTCGCGTAGAATTTGACCGTTTGCCGGAGGACATTACCCTGGTATCCGGCACCACCTGCACCGTCTCCATCGGAACCCGCTAATGAAGCTGCAGGGGCTCACCTGGCACAACACGCCGTGGATGAAAGCGACGCGTCCCCAGTGGCGCTACGCGCTGCGTAACGGCATTGCCATGTGCCTTGCGCTGACCATCGCCTACTACCTGAACCTGGATGAACCCTACTGGGCGATGACGTCTGCAGCGGTGGTCAGTTTCCCAACGGTCGGCGGGGTGATCAGTAAAAGCCTTGGCCGTATCGCAGGCAGCCTGCTCGGTGCCACCGCGGCGTTAATTATCGCGGGCCATACGCTGAACGATCCGTGGCTGTTCCTGCTGAGCATGGCGGCATGGCTGGGATGCTGTACCTGGGCCTGCGCCCATTTTACCAATAACGTCGCCTACGCGTTCCAGCTGGCGGGGTACACCGCCGCCATCATCGCCTTTCCGGTGGTTAACGTGCTCGACACCACCGAGCTGTGGGATATCGCGCAGGCGCGCGTCTGCGAAGTGATTGTCGGGATCCTCAGCGGCGGCTTCATGATGATGATCCTTCCCAGCACCTCCGACGGCACCGCGCTCATCACCGCACTGAGAACCATGCATACCCGATTGCTGGAGCACGCGAGCCTGCTGTGGCAACCGGATACCAGCGATGACATCCGCCTCGCGCATGAAAAGGTTATCGGACAGATCCTGACCATGAATCTGTTGCGTATTCAGGCGTTCTGGAGCCACTACCGCTTTCGCCGTCAGAACACCCTGCTTAACTATTTGCTGCACCAGCAGCTGCGCATGACCAGTGCCATCTCCAGCCTGCGCCGGATGCTGCTCAACTGGCCGACGCCGCCTGAAAATACCCGCGCCGTGATTGAAGCGCTACTCGCGGCCCTTGCGCGCCCGGATGCGGATATCTATACCGTGGCGCGGATTATCGCCCCGCTCGCCCCGGTTGATGAGTACGACTATCGCCATCGCGCCTTCTGGCAGCGCCTGAATTACTTTTGTCGGCTGTACCTGCGCAGCAGCCGCTGGATCACGTCCGTCGAAAATGCGACCCCAGTAACGGAATTTAACGTCCCCGGCAGCCCGGCACTCGCACGCCATACCGACTACCTGGAAGCGCTGTGGAGCGGTTTTCGCACCTTCTGCGCGCTGATGCTGGTGGGGGCGTGGAGCATCACCACGCAGTGGGAGTCCGGCACGGCGGCCCTGACGCTTGCCGCCATCAGCTGCGTGCTTTACTCCGTCGCGGCCTCGCCGTTCAACTCGCTTACGCTCCTGCTGCGCACGCTGGTGCTGCTGTCGCTGTTCAGCTTCGTGGTTAAGTTTGGCCTGATGGTGCAGATAAGCGATCTGTGGCAGTTCCTGCTGTTTCTGTTTCCCCTGTTGACCACCATGCAGCTTCTGAAGCTGCAAATGCCAAAACTGGCGGGCCTCTGGGGACAGCTGATTGTCTTTATGGGGTCGTTTATCTCCGTGACGAATCCCCCGGTTTACGATTACGCCGACTTTCTCAATGACAACCTGGCGAAGATCCTGGGCGTGGGGCTGGCGTGGCTGGCTTTCGCGGTGCTGCGTCCCGGCTCCGATGCCCGCAAGAGCCGCAGGCATATTCGGGAGTTACGCAGAGGGTTTGTCGACCAGCTCAGCCGTAAACCGTATCTGGGTGAAAACGAGTATGAATCGCTGGTTTATCACCACGTCAGCCAGCTGAATAACAGCCAGGACGCGCTGTCGCGGCGCTGGCTGCTGCGCTGGGGCGTGGTGCTGTTGAACTGCTCGCACGTGGTCTGGCAGCTTCGCGCGTGGGAAACGCGCTCCGATCCGCTGTCGCAGGTTCGTGATGTTTGCATCTCCCTGCTGCGCGATGTGATGAGCGAGCGCGGCGTCCAGCAGCGGCCGCTGGAAACCACGCTGAATGAACTGCAGCGGATCTGCGATACGCTGGCACGGCATCATCTGCCCGCAGCCCGTGATTTGGCCTCGATAATCTGGCGCCTGCACTGCTCGCTGTCGCAGCTGGAACAGGCCCCGCCGCCGGGAACGATTGGGGATCAGATCACCCCACACGCATAGCGTGCCCCGCCGCCACCGAGCGGTTTAGGCCGATCGGACATATTGTCGCCGCCGACATGAATCATCAGCGCTTTGCCTTTCACCTCATCCAGCTTTTTCAGTCGCGGCGCGACAACGGGATCGGTGGCTTTACCGTCGTTATTCACCACCAGCACAGGCAGATCGCCTAAATGCCCCATGCCATCCGGGCCTTCATGCTTGCCGGAATGCTGCGGATCGAGGTGACCCCCGGCCGCTTCCGCCGCCGACGGTTTGCCCTCTTTTAAAGCGGGCTGGCAGCTGCCTTTGGCGTGAACATGGAAACCATGTTCACCGGGAGGGAGGGCTTTGAGGTTGGGGGCAAACTCCAGTCCTTTATCGGTTTCAGTGATTTTCACCGTTCCGATGGACTGACCCACACCCTGTGAGGTGACGAGATTCATTTCCACTTCATCGCTGGCTGCCTGCGCTCCTGCGCAAACAACCAGCGTGACCAGTGCCAGAGCAAAACGCTTCATAATGACCTCCGAGGGTTATTTTTTGCCCCTTAAGTGTATACCAGGGGCAAAGATTTCACCGGAAAGTCACCTTCAGGCGGTTTATGGTACGTCGTAACCCAGCGCGGCCTTGCGGATGCGGAACCACTGCTGGCGGGTCATCTGCAGTTCTTCAGCCGCCAGCGCAGAACGCACGCGCTCAATTTTGCCGGAACCGATAATCGGCAGCGGTTTTGACGGCAGGCGCAGGATCCACGCGTAAACCACCTGCTCGATGCTCTCGGCGTTGAGCTCGCGGGCGATAGTTTCAAGCTCGTTGCGCAGCGGCTGGAATTCATCATCATTGAACAGACGTCCTCCCCCCAGGCACGACCAGGCCATTGGGCGAATGCGCAGCTGCTGCAGCTGATCGAGGGTACCGTCCAGCAGCAGCGGCTGGTGTACCGGGGAGATCTCAACCTGGTTAGTGGCCAGGGTAAACGGCAGACGAGACTGAAGCAGCGCAAACTGTGCCGGGGTAAAGTTAGACACGCCGAAGTGACGCACTTTCCCACTCTGGTGCAGGTTCAGGAAGGCTTCCGCCACCTCATCGGCGTCCATCAGCGGGTCAGGGCGGTGGATTAACAGCAGGTCGATACGGTCGGTCGCCAGATTGACCAGCGACTGCTCGGCGCTCTTGATGATGTGCGCGCTGTCGGTGATGTAATGACCGAGGGCGTGTTCAGGTTTTGCCGTGGTGGCAATCCCACACTTCGTGACGATCTCCATGCGATCGCGGAGTGCCGGAACCAGTTTGAGCGCCTCGCCGAACGCGGCCTCGCACTGGTAGCCACCGTAAATATCCGCATGATCGACCGTGGTGATGCCTAAATCGAGGTGCTCTTCAATAAAGCTCGCCAGCTGGAGGGGGGACATATTCCAGTCCATCAGGCGCCAGTAGCCCATAACAAAACGGGAGAATTCTGGCCCCTGGGGGGCAAGGGTAATTCGCTGAACCATAACATTTTCCTCAAGGATGTAATGTCATGAGTATACGCAATTACCGGGTTAAAAAAGTGAAGGTTGCTGCGGTTCTTCGGTCTCACCGGCTTTGTTTGCGCGTATTTTGCGCAGAAAACGCTGTCGGCAGAGGCGTAGCACCTCCTGCTTCTGCGTGTCGCTAAAGTTTTGCCAGTTAAAACGCTCATCACGGGTACGCATGCACCCGCGGCAATATCCGCGTTCATCGACCTGACAAATACCCCGGCACGGGCTCTGGATGGGGAAAAACTCCAGCTGCTCTGCCACACTCACCTCCCGATAGCCACTCTCACCTACAGTGAAGACGCTAAACGCGCCGCGTGCAAGGCCTATATCACAGATTTATGGCATTAAGGTTTCACTAATCTTCCCTCTCTATACTCGGCCCATCATGACAATGACAGGTTCACCGATCGATGTGGTTAATCAAAAAGTTACAATGTAACGACATTAAATTTACTCTGGGCTGTGCACTCTTCTTTACTCTGCTTAACGGGCTGTTTATCCAGCGCAGCTGGGCCATTATCGCCCCTGCCCATCTGCACGACATCCTCTTTGCCGCGTCCGTACCGCTGGTGCTGTTTTGCGGCTGGGTGATTGTTTTTAGCCTGCTTATTATCCCGTATCTCCGTAAGCCGCTGCTGATTGTATTGACGATCGGATGCGCTGCGGCTACCTACTTTATGTACACCTATGGCGCGGTGATCGATCAGAACATGATTGTGAACGTGTTCGAAACCAACTCTCAGGAAGCGACCGCTCTGGTGACCCCGCAGATGATCCTGTGGATTGTCATTGCCGGCCTCGTGCCTTCCGTGGTGGTGGCGTTGACCCGCATTCGTACCGGGAAATGGTGGTATGCCCTGCTGACGCGGGTTGCCGCGATGCTCGGCGCCCTGCTGGTGATTATCCTGATCGCCGCGCTGTTTTATAAAGACTACGCGTCGCTGTTCCGCAATAACAAAAGCATCGTCAAAATGGTCACCCCGGCGAACTATGTCAGCGCCGTGGTGAAGTACAGCAAAATGCGCTGGTTTGCTGGCGATCAAACGCTGGTGCGCATTGGTGAAGATGCCCATAAAGGGCCACTGATTACCGGTCAACAAAAGAAAACCGTTCTGGTGCTTGTCGTTGGCGAAGCCTCGCGCGCGGCAAACTACTCCCTGAACGGCTACGGGCGCGAAACCAACCCGGAGCTGAAAAAGCAGGATGTGATTAACTTCCCGCAGGCCTCCTCGTGTGGGACTGAAACCGCGGTCTCCGTTCCCTGCATGTTCTCCGGCATGACGCGCAGCAAATACGATGCCGACCTGGCTCACCACCGCGAAGGACTGCTCGACGTGCTCAAGCATGCGGGTATCAACCTGCTGTGGCGCGACAACGACGGCGGCTGTAAAGGTGCCTGCGATCGCATCCCTCATACCGACATGACGCAGTGGAATCTGGATCAGTTCTGCAAAGACAAATCCTGTATTGACGACGTGAATTTCTACCGTCTGGACAACGTGCTGGATGGCGTGAAGCAAGACACGGTGCTGGTTATCCACCTGATGGGGAGCCACGGTCCGGCATACTATCGCCGTTACCCGGACAACTTCCGTAAATTCACCCCAACCTGCGACACCAATGAGATTCAGGATTGCGATCATCAGGCGCTGATGAATACCTATGACAACACCATCCTCTATACCGACAGCATGGTCAGCAAAACCATTGATGCGCTGAAAGCACGCCAGGGGAGCATGAACACCGCCCTGATTTATCTTTCAGATCACGGTGAATCGCTGGGTGAAAGCGGTATTTATCTGCACGGTACGCCGTACGTGCTGGCACCGGAGCAGCAAACGCATATTCCGTTTATGTTCTGGCTGTCGCCGGATTACGCGAAAAACTTTGGCGTCAACGAGCAGTGTTTGCGTGACCATGCAGCAAAAAATGCGGTTTCTCAGGACAATTTGTTCTCGACCGTGCTGGGTATGATGGACGTGAAATCAACGGTTTATCAACAGCAGCTGGATATCCTGAGCGCATGTCGTCAGTAAACGCGCTTGCATTAGACCGAACGGTCTATTAGAGTGCGGCCATGAGCAGAAATACTGAACACGATACCCGCGAACATTTACTGGCGACCGGCGAGCAACTTTGCATGCATCGCGGGTTCACCGGTATGGGGTTGAGCGAGCTGTTAAAAACCGCTGAGGTACCGAAGGGGTCGTTTTACCACTACTTTCGGTCCAAAGAGGCCTTCGGCGTGGCGATGCTGGAGCGTCATTATGCTGGCTACCACCAGCGTCTGGCGACCCACTTTGCGTCGGGTGAAGGCAACTACCGGGATCGTGTTCTGAACTACTATCAGGAAACGCTGAACCAGTTCTGTCAGCAGGGCATCATCAGCGGTTGCCTGACCGTTAAGCTGTCTGCAGAAGTGTGCGATCTTTCTGAAGATATGCGCACGGCGATGGATAAAGGTGCCCGCGGCGTTATCGCCCTGCTGGCCCAGGCGCTGGAGAAAGGCCGCGATGAAAAAACGTTGGCCTTTTCAGGCGAGCCGCTAACCCAGGCGCAGGTGTTATATGCGCTCTGGCTAGGGGCTAACCTGCAGGCAAAAATTTCGCGCAGTGCCGTGCCGCTGGAAAGCGCGCTGGCACATGTGAAAAACAGTATTACTGCGCCTGGCGTATAGCAGGCGTTTTTATTTACCTTATTACTAGTCGACTGGTCTACTCAGGAGTCTTTATGTCAGCTGAAAAATTATTTACCCCCTTAAAAGTGGGTGCCGTCACTGCGCCAAACCGCGTGTTTATGGCTCCGCTTACCCGTCTGCGCAGCATTGAGCCGGGTGACATCCCAACCCCACTGATGGGTGAATACTACCGTCAGCGCGCAAGCTCTGGCCTGATCATCACCGAAGCCACGCAGATTTCTGCTCAGGCTAAGGGTTATGCGGGTGCGCCGGGTCTTCACAGCCCGGAACAGATCGCCGCATGGAAGAAAATCACCGCGGGCGTTCACGCTGAAGAGGGTCGCATTGCGGTCCAGCTGTGGCATACCGGTCGTATCTCTCACAGCAGCATTCAGCCTGGCGGCCAGGCACCGGTCTCCGCTTCGGCCCTGAGCGCAAACACCCGTACGTCCCTGCGTGATGAAAACGGCAATGCGATCCGCGTGGATACCTCTATGCCGCGCGCGCTTGAGCTGGACGAGATCCCGGGTATCGTGAACGACTTCCGTCAGGCAGTAGCGAACGCCCGTGAAGCCGGTTTTGACCTGATTGAGCTGCACTCCGCCCATGGCTACCTGCTGCACCAGTTCCTGTCACCGTCGTCTAACCATCGCACCGACCAGTACGGCGGCAGCGTCGAAAACCGCGCTCGCCTGGTGCTGGAAGTGGTTGACGCCGTATGCCAGGAGTGGAGTCCGGACCGTATCGGGATCCGCGTCTCCCCAATCGGTTCTTTCCAGAACGTCGACAACGGTCCGAACGAAGAAGCGGACGCGCTGTATCTGATTGAAGAGCTGGCTAAACGCGGTATCGCCTATCTGCACATGTCCGAGCCGGACTGGGCTGGCGGTAAACCTTACACGGACGCATTCCGCCAGAAAGTGCGCGAGCGTTTCCACGGGGTGATCATCGGTGCGGGGGCTTATACCCCGGAGAAAGCCGAAGACCTGATCGGCAAAGGGCTGATTGATGCCGTCGCGTTTGGCCGCGACTACATCGCCAACCCGGATCTGGTTGCCCGCCTGCAGAAAAAAGCGGCCCTGAACCCGCAGCGCCCGGAAAGCTTCTACGGCGGCGGCGCGGAAGGCTACACCGACTACCCTTCTCTGTAATCTCACCGTTGTTCATTGATAGCGGCGATACTTCGCCGCTATACTAAAACATCGTTTCTGTTCAAAAAGACAGTCTATTTCATTGGTTAATGAGGAAATTATGCGCCTACTTCACACCATGCTGCGCGTTGGCGATCTGCAACGTTCCATTGATTTCTACACTAACGTACTGGGCATGAAGCTGCTGCGCACCAGCGAAAACCCGGAATACAAATACTCGCTGGCGTTCGTGGGTTACGGCCCGGAAACGGATGAAGCGGTGATCGAGCTGACCTACAACTGGGGCGTAGACAGCTATGAGCTGGGCACTGCCTACGGCCACATCGCGCTGGAAGTGGACAACGCGGCCGAAGCGTGTGAGCGCATTCGCAGCAACGGCGGTAACGTTACGCGCGAAGCGGGCCCGGTAAAAGGCGGCACCACCGTGATTGCGTTCGTGGAAGATCCGGACGGTTACAAAATCGAGCTGATTGAAGCCAAAGACGCGGGTCGCGGTCTGGGCAACTGATCCCTCAGGGCGCAACATGCGCCCGTTGTTTTACTGCATCACCCTGCAAAATTTGCCATAATGCGCTCTGCTTTTTCCCCTTGTAAGAGACCCTGATGTCCGATAACGCTCAATTTAGCGGTCTGTGCGACCGTTTTCGTGGTTTTTATCCCGTTGTCATTGATGTAGAAACAGCCGGATTTAACGCTAAAACCGATGCGCTGCTCGAAATTGCCGCCATCACGCTGAAGATGGATGAACAGGGCTGGCTTATCCCGGACACCACGCTGCATTTCCACGTTGAACCTTTCGAAGGGGCAAACTTACAGCCGGAAGCGCTGGCGTTCAACGGTATCGATCCGCATAACCCGCTGCGTGGTGCAGTGAGTGAATATGATGCGCTGCACGCCATTTTTAAAATGGTGCGTAAAGGCATGAAAGAGAGTAACTGCAGCCGCGCCATCATGGTGGCCCATAACGCCACCTTCGATCATAGCTTTACCATGGCCGCCGCCGAGCGCGCCGCGCTCAAACGCAACCCCTTCCATCCTTTTGTGACCTTCGATACCGCCGCACTGAGCGGCCTGGCCCTGGGGCAAACGGTGTTATCAAAGGCCTGCATCACGGCCGGGATTGAGTTTGACGGCACGCAGGCACATTCCGCTTTATACGACACGGAGCGCACCGCAGAGCTGTTCTGTGAGATCGTCAACCGCTGGAAGCGTCTGGGCGGCTGGCCGCTGCCGATGGGTGATGAGGCCGAGCGCCAATCGTAGGTCGGGTAAGCGCAGCGCCACCCGACAAAAAAAAAGCGACCACATAGCGGGTCGCTTTTTTATTTGCGCAGAAAATTACTCTGCGTCCGGCTCTTCAGTTTTGTACTTCGCCGCCGTCTCTTTGATCAGCTGCTGCAGTTCGCCGCGCTGATACATTTCAATCAGGATATCGCAGCCGCCAACCAGTTCACCGTCAACCCACAGCTGTGGGAAAGTCGGCCAGTTAGCATACTTTGGCAGCTCAGCGCGGATGTCCGGGTTCTGCAGGATATCAACGTAAGCAAAACGCTCACCACAGGCTGACAGCGCCTGAACCGCTTGTGCGGAGAAGCCGCAGCTTGGCAGCTTCGGAGAACCTTTCATATACAGCAGAATCGGGTTTTCAGCGATCTGGCGCTGGATTTTTTCAATAGTGGTGCTCATGTCTTGCTTCCTTTAACTTCTGTTACGGCATTCGTCTGACATTGTAGCGGGTCAGACTGGCATCGGAAAATAACATTTTTGTCACGTTTATACATTCTACCCCGAGTCACGAAAAGTTGCATTGCAAATGGTGTTTACCCCTGCGGCGGTCAGGGTTTTGCTTAGGGAGTGGGCAAATGTGCGACAGAACGATGAATTTTTTTGCACTTGCTAACGAAACACGATTGTAGATTGAAAAATGCTATTAACTTTCTGGGTTTTTATAGATTAGAATCGACGGGCTTTGTAAATCACACGCGGGTATTATTGATGACCTGCATTAATCAGGGGACTGCCCAGTGGCGCGGATAAATAAAATCTCGATCACGCTCTGTGCTTTACTGTTTACTTCACTCACTTTCACGCCAGTGGCAAACGCCTCTCAGCAGGCGCGGCATTCTGCTGTACAAAAAAACCATCTGGTGAAAGCCACAGAACGTAAGAAAAAAACCACCGCTAAGAACGACAAGAAAAAAACACCGGCTCAAACGAAACAGACCGCTTCCAGCAAGACGAAAACAAAACCTTCCCGCACTGCCCACTCCGCCAAAAGTAAAGCTTCGCAAACCGCCGCTAACCTCGTTACTGAAAAATGCATCACGCGTAAAGGCCACAAGGCGAAATGCACGAAGGTCACGAAAATAGCGGAAGTGCATAAAGTGCGTGTACAGAAAGCGCAAAAAACCGCGATGAACAAACTGATGGGGCAGATTGGCAAACCTTATCACTGGGGTGGCAGCTCGCCGCGTACCGGGTTTGACTGCAGCGGCCTCGTCTATTACGCCTATAAAGATCTGGTCAAATTCCGCATTCCTCGTACCGCCAATGAGATGTACCACCTGCGCGATGCCTCTCCGGTTGACCGCGGTGAGCTGGAAAACGGCGATCTGGTGTTCTTCCGCACCCAGGGTCGCGGTACGGCTGACCACGTCGGCGTCTATGTCGGCAACGGGAAATTCATCCAGTCTCCGCGTAGCGGCCAGGATATTCAGATCACCTCTCTCAGTGAAGACTACTGGCTACGCCACTACGTCGGCGCGCGTCGCGTGATGACGCCGAAAACCATTCGCTAACCCCTGCCCTGCCACATCCGTGGCGGGGTAAGTTCCTCTTTTGCATACCCTTTCAATTTGCTATCCTGTCCTTGTTGTCTGTGTGGTTATTGGCAACGCAAAATACAATAAGGAGAGAAGCAATGTCGTTCGAATTACCTGCACTACCGTATGCAAAAGACGCCCTGGCACCGCACATTTCGGCGGAAACCCTGGAATACCATTACGGCAAGCATCACCAGACGTACGTCACCAACCTGAACAATCTGATCAAGGGCACCGATTTTGAAGGCAAAACGCTGGAAGAGATCGTCCGCAGCTCAGAGGGTGGCGTATTTAACAACGCGGCTCAGGTGTGGAACCACACCTTCTACTGGCACTGCCTGGCGCCGAATGCCGGCGGTGAACCTGCCGGTGAACTGGCTACCGCTATCAATGCCGCATTTGGCAGCTTCGCGGATTTCAAAGCGAAATTTACCGATGCAGCCATCAAGAACTTCGGTTCTGGCTGGACGTGGCTGGTTAAAGAGGCGGATGGCAAACTGGCTATCGTTTCCACCTCTAACGCGGGCACCCCGCTGACCACCAGCGCTAAGCCGCTGATGACCGTAGACGTATGGGAACACGCTTACTACATTGATTACCGCAACGCGCGCCCGAACTACCTGGAGCACTTCTGGGCACTGGTTAACTGGGACTTTGTCGCGAAGAACTTCGCCGCGTAAGAGACACGCAGAAGGGTTCGCCCTTCTGCGTTTTTGGTTTATTCCGCAGCGCAGGCTGCTTCAGGCTGTTTACGACCCGACATCATCACCAGCAGCAGGCCGAGCGCGGCAATAATCGCCCCCATCACCGGCACAAAGCTGTACCCCAGTCCCCCCGAAATCACGGCCCCACCGGCCGCCGCACCGAGCGCATTACCCAGGTTGAAGGCACCGATGTTGACCGAAGATGAGAGGCCCGGCGCTTCATGGGCGACGCGCATCACGCGCATCTGCAGCGGCGGCACCACGGCGAAAGTGGCAGCTCCCCAGACGACCATCGCGATCGCGGCCCCAAACTCATTACGCGCCAGCCACGGAATGGCAATCATGATGACAATCAGCAGGGTTAAGAAGCCCTTCAGCGTCCCGCTCACGGAACGGTCGGCAAATTTCCCACCGAGATAGTTACCGATCGAGAAGCCTACGCCAATCAGCACCAGCATCGCGGTCACGAAGAGAGGCGTTGCGTGGGTGATGTCATGCAAGACCGGTGAAATATAGGTGTAGAGGGTAAACATCGCCCCTGCCCCCAGCACGGTGGTGAGCAGCGCGGAGAGCACCTGCGGGCGCATCAGCACCGACAGCTCTCTGCGCACGTCAGGACGTTCCCCCGCGCTGCCTTTCGGCAAGGAGAAGAACAGCGCCACCATCGCAACCACGCCCAGCCCGGCAGTCGCCAGGAAAGACATACGCCAGCCGATCGCTTCCCCCAGCCAGGTTGCCGCAGGCACCCCGCCGATGTTGGCAATCGTTAGCCCCATAAACATGGTTGCCACAGCGCTCGCCTGCTTATGTTTTGGCACCACGCTGGCAGCAACGACCGACCCCAGCCCAAAGAACGCGCCGTGGTTAAGGCTGGTCAGAATGCGTGAGAGCATCAATGTGGTGTAGTCCGGCGCAATGGCCGAAAGCACGTTGCCCAGGGTGAAAATCGCCATCAGGAAAATCAGCGCATTGCGGCGCGCGCGGTGCGAAAGTAGAAGCGTCATCAGCGGCGCTCCTACCATCACGCCGATGGCGTAGGCGCTGATTAACATGCCAGCCGCAGGGATCGAGACGTCTACGCCCCGGGCAATAACGGGCAGTAACCCCATCGGGGAGAATTCAGTGGTGCCAATCCCAAAAGCGCCAATCGCCAGGGCCAGCAGGGGAAAATTGATTTTCATGCGTCAACTCCGGATGCCGTGTCATGTGGTGACACAGAACAAAGAAGCGGAAAGCATGACATCAATCACAAAAAATGAGAAGTTAACAAAATGGCAAAAGATTTTTGCCAGAGAAGTAACAATCCGGGGAGTCGGGAGGGAGAAGGCTCTCCCTCCGCGTAAATCAGTGCAGCGCAGCCGTCAGACCGGCCGCGACAATCAGAGCCAGCACAACAACGGTGGTGAACAGCGAAAACTTAAGATCGGAACTCATCAATTTTTCTCCTTTTAATCCCCACACGAAAAGTGAGCTTGCTCATTTTTGCACAGATTACGTCAAAAATCTTCCTGGATTTATACTGATAACCACTTTACCTCTTCCCCTTTTCATCAAGATAGGACAAAATTCCACGCTAAATTTATTAGCGTACCGGCCATTGACCCCCTCCTGACGTCCCGTGTCGTTTTCCCGGCGTGCCGCAATTCAACATTGCGAGATAAGGGTGAGAGAAGGCAAACGTTTACCTTCAAGTTTTTCAGGAGTTTAGGATATGGTCTGGAGTGACATTTAATGGCAACAATTAAAGACGTAGCAAAACGCGCAAACGTTTCCACTACAACCGTATCACATGTAATTAACAAAACCCGCTTCGTGGCGGAAGAGACGCGCAATGCCGTCTGGGCAGCGATCAAAGAGCTGCACTATTCGCCAAGCGCGGTTGCGCGTAGCCTCAAGGTTAATCACACCAAGTCTATTGGATTGCTGGCGACCAGCAGTGAAGCGGCCTATTTTGCCGAGATCATTGAAGCGGTTGAAAAAAACTGCTTCCAGAAAGGCTATACCCTGATTCTGGGCAACGCGTGGAACAGCATTGAAAAACAGCGCGCCTACCTGTCGATGATGGCGCAAAAGCGCGTTGATGGCCTGCTGGTGATGTGTTCCGAGTACCCGGAATCCGTGCTGTCGATGCTGGAAGAGTATCGCCACATTCCCATGGTGGTCATGGACTGGGGCGAAGCGCGCGCGGATTTCACCGATTCCGTTATCGATAACGCCTTTGAAGGCGGCTATATGGCCGGTCGTTATCTGATCGAACGCGGTCACCGCGAGATTGGCGTGATCCCCGGTCCGCTGGAGCGCAACACCGGCGCGGGCCGTCTGGCCGGTTTTATGAAAGCGATGGAAGAAGCGCTGATCAACGTGCCGGAAAACTGGATTGTGCAGGGTGACTTTGAGCCGGAATCGGGCTACCGCGCGATGCAGCAGATTGTCTCCCAGCCGCACCGTCCGACCGCCGTTTTCTGCGGGGGCGACATCATGGCGATGGGCGCGCTCTGTGCTGCCGACGAGCTGGGCCTGCGAGTCCCGCAGGATATTTCTGTGATCGGGTATGACAACGTGCGTAACGCGCGTTTCTTCACGCCAGCGCTGACCACCATTCACCAGCCGAAAGATTCGCTGGGCGAAACGGCCTTCAATATGCTGATGGACAGGATCGTCAACAAGCGTGAAGAGTCGCAGTCCATTGAAGTTCACCCGCGTCTTATCGAACGCCGTTCCGTTGCGGACGGTCCGTTCCGCGACTACCGTCGTTAATCGCTTTACGGGGCCAGCTATGCTGGCTCCCGTAACCATTCCCGGTTTAGCGTTTCGCTATCTCCCAGATAATCCAGCAGCCAGGCCATCGCAGGCGAGACATCATTTTGCTGCCAGGTGAGGCAGCAGGCCGCATCCGGGAACGGATTCTCCAGCGTCAGCTCAACCCACTCTCCGGTATCGATGCGCGGACGCGCGAAATGAACGGGCACCATTGCGACGCACAGTCCGGCGCTGAGGCACGTCGCCGACGATTCCCAGTCGGGGGCCACCACCCGCCGCTGGTTGTCCAGAAGCCAGGTGATACGCTTGGGCAATGAACGGGACGTATCCTCCAGCACCAGCGACGGCCAGTTGCGCAGCGTATCATCGCTCAGCGGCCCTTCCATCGCCGCCAGCGGATGATCGCTTGCCACCACGCACTTCCAGCTCAGCATCCCCATATCGCGAAAGGCGTAACGCCCCCCGACCGGGATCGCCTGCGTGGCCCCAATCGCCATCTCTGCCCTGCCGTCAGCCAGCGCATCCCAGACGCCGTTGAACACCTCCTGCGAGACCCGCAGTTCGACATCCGAAAAATGACGATAGAAGTCGACGATCATCTGCCGGGTGCGTTCCGGCTTAACGATGTTATCCACCGCGATGGAAAGATGTCCCCGCCAGCCGTTAGCGATCTGCTGACACTGTTCGCGGGTGATCTGCATTTTTTTGATAACAGAACGCCCTTCCTTCAAAAACCATGCGCCTGCGGGCGTTAATTCCACATCACGATGCCGCCGTTCAAACAGCGGAACCGCCAGCCACTCCTCCAGCTGACGCACCGTATAGCTGATTGCCGAAGGGACGCGGTGCAGCTCCTGCGCCGCACCGCTAAAGCTACCGTTACGCGCAACAGCATCGACCACTTCAAGAGAATAATCTGACCACATTTTCTGCCTGCAAAAAATTTGAATGCACCCGCCAAATATTAGCGTTTCACAAGCGGCTTTGCACTCCCTACACTCAGCGCCACTGTATACCTGCCTCCTCAGGAGAATAAAATAATGCAACTCAGGAACGGTTTTTTAGTCTGGCTCGGCGGCTTAAGCGTGCTGGGCTTTTTGGCCACCGATATGTACCTGCCGGCGTTTGCCGCCATGCAGGAAGATTTGCACACCCCGGCTGCCGCCATCAGCGCCAGCCTGAGTTTATTCCTCGCCGGTTTTGCCTTCGCACAGCTTCTCTGGGGACCGCTTTCGGACCGCTTTGGTCGTAAACCGGTACTGCTGCTGGGCCTGGCCATTTTTGCCGTGGGCTGCCTGGGGATGTTATGGGTACGCGATGCCACCTGGCTGCTGGTGCTGCGTTTTATTCAGGCCGTGGGCGTCTGTGCCGCGGCCGTGACCTGGCAGGCTCTGGTCACCGACTATTACCCGGCTAACCGCACTAACCGTATTTTCGCCACCATTATGCCGCTGGTGGGTCTCTCACCTGCCCTCGCTCCCCTGCTGGGCAGCTGGATCCTCGCGCATTTCGACTGGCAGGCCATCTTCGCCACGCTGTTTGCCATTACCCTGGTACTGATGCTGCCGGCGTTCGCCCTCAAGCCCGCGCATAAAAAAGAAGCGCATGCTGACGCGAAGCCGATTACCTTCACGTCCCTGTTCAGCACCAAAGCGTATCGCGGTAATGTCCTGATCTATGCCGCCTGCTCGGCCAGCTTCTTCGCATGGCTCACCGGTTCGCCGTTCATTCTGCATGATATGGGCTACAGCCCGGCAGCCATCGGCCTGAGCTATGTTCCGCAGACTATCGCGTTCCTGGTGGGCGGGTACGGCTGCCGCGCGGCGCTGCAGAAGTGGGAAGGTCAGCAGATGCTGCCATGGCTGCTGGTGCTGTATGCGCTGAGCGTCATCGGGACCTGGGCCGTTGGCTTTATTCCGGGTGCCGGTCTGGCTGAAATTTTGATCCCATTCTGCGTGATGGCCGTCGCGAACGGGGCGATTTACCCGATTGTCGTGGCCCAGGCGCTGCGTCCGTTCCCGCATGCGACGGGCCGCGCCGCCGCGCTGCAGAACACCCTGCAGCTGGGGCTGTGCTTCCTGGCAAGCCTGGTGGTCTCGGCGCTGATTGCCACGCCGCTCCTGACCACCACCAGCGTAATGCTGGTCACGGTTGCGCTGGCGGTGATGGGCTATCGCATGCAGGCAGCCGCGCAGCGCGAGCAGGACAACCGCACTCAGGTTGAAACGTCGCATGCATAATCGCGCCGGAAATCATGTTAATTTTCAGTGATTAGGTTGCTAACAATTTTCTATTGAATCACCAAATTTTGAGGCCTATACTAAATTTGGTTCGATTAAATACGATAAATATTAAGTGTTAACGGGAGCCGGAGCGCTCCCGTTTTACCATGGAAGGCATTTCGGCAAGGGTTATCTCCCTTCCTCTGTTCTACGTCGGATATTAGCCTCGCGGTATTTACCGTGAGATTTCTCACAAACCAAAAAAAGCGTCTACGCTGTTTTAAGGTTCTGATCACAGTAGGGTGATGGAGAAGCTATGAGTTCATCGTGTATAGAAGAAGTCAGCGTTCCGGACGATAACTGGTCCCGGATCGTCAGTGAACTGTTAGGTCGAGCAGGCATCACTATCAATGGATCATCGCCATCCGATCCTCAGGTTAAACATCCCGACTTTTTTAAACGCGTGCTGCGGGAGGGATCGTTAGGCCTGGGAGAAAGCTATATGGACGGCTGGTGGGAGTGCGAACGTCTGGATACCTTTTTCGCCAGCGTGCTGCGTGCCGGTCTTGAAAATCAACTCCCTCGCAATCTGAAAGACACCCTGCGCGTCGCATCTACCCGACTGTTCAATCTGCAAAGTAAAAAACGCGCGTGGATCGTTGGCAAAGAACACTACGATCTTGGCAACGACCTGTTCAGCCGTATGCTGGACCCTTTCATGCAGTACTCCTGCGCCTACTGGAAAGAGGCGTCGACGCTTGAAGAGGCCCAGCAGGCCAAGCTGCGTCTGATTAGCGAGAAGCTGCAGCTGCAGCCCGGTATGCGCGTGCTGGATATCGGCTGCGGCTGGGGCGGGCTGGCGTATTTTATGGCGAAGCACTATGGCGTCAGCGTCGTCGGCGTGACGATTTCAGCGGAACAGCAAAAAATGGCGCGAGAGCGCTGCCAGGGTCTCGATGTCGATATCCGGCTGCAGGATTACCGTGACCTGAACGAACAGTTTGACCGGATCGTTTCCGTCGGCATGTTTGAGCACGTCGGGCCGAAAAACTACGATACCTATTTTGAGGTGGTGGATCGTAATCTCAAACCGGACGGCATCTTCCTGCTGCACACCATCGGCTCTAAGCGGACCGACAATAACGTTGACCCGTGGATCAACAAATACATCTTTCCGAATGGCTGTTTACCGTCCGTTCGCCAGATTGCCAACGCCAGTGAACCCCATTTCGTGATGGAAGACTGGCATAACTTTGGCGCGGATTACGACACCACGTTGATGGCATGGCATGCGCGTTTTCAGGAGACCTGGCCTGAGATTGCGGACAACTATTCTGAACGATTCAAGCGGATGTTTAGCTATTATCTGAATGCCTGCGCGGGGGCGTTTCGCGCACGGGATATTCAGCTCTGGCAGGTAGTATTCAGCCGTGGGATTGAACACGGACTCCGTGTCGCACGCTAAAAAATAACCCCGGAAGCCCGGGGTTATTTTTTTATTCTTCTTCTGCGGCGGTCTTTATTATTGCCGCTTCTTTTGCGGCCAGCACGCGCTCAACCGTATCCACCACCGCCTGGGTTTGCGGATCGATTTCGATATTCACGCGGTGCCCCAGTTTTTTCGCACCCAGCGTGGTGCGCTGCAGCGTTTCAGGAATTAAATGCACGCAAAAACGCGTTGGCGTTACTTCACCCACCGTCAGGCTAATCCCATCAATGCCAATAAATCCTTTATAGAGGATGTATTTCATTAATGAAGGATCCTGCATTTTAAACCAGATTTGACGGTTATTTTCCGAGGTCACGATTTTCGCTACTTCAGCGGTGGTCATGATGTGCCCGGACATCAGGTGGCCGCCAATCTCATCGCTGAACTTCGCCGCACGCTCAACGTTGACGGTATCTCCCACCGCCAGCTCGCCCAGGTTGGTGATGCGCAGCGTCTCTTTCATTAAATCAAAGCTGATCTGGTTGCCGTTAATTTCGGTAACGGTCAGGCAGCAGCCGTTATGGGCAATCGACGCGCCGGTTTCAATGCCCTCAAGCATATATTCCGGCAGCTCAACAACATGAGTACGGAAATTAGGTTTTTCATCAATGGACACCACTTTGGCGGTGCCCTGCACAATACCAGTAAACATGCTTACAACTCCTGTTTTTTCCGGACGGTGGTGACACCGTTTAATCCCACCACAATAACAGTTGGAAAAACAGGTTGCCAGCGGAGCGCATTTTCTGGCGATTTTTTCACTAGATAAATAGCTAAAGCCCGCTACAATAGCTGGCACCCCCCTGCATTTTCTTCTTGCTGCCCGTTTCGGCGGCTTTTTTAGTCTCTCAAATAACTACAAAATAAAGGTGTTCACGTGCAGAAGTACATGAATGAAGCGCGCCAGTTATTGGCACTGGCTATACCAGTGATCGTCGCGCAAGTGGCCCAGACCGCAATGGGATTTGTGGATACGGTAATGGCAGGTGGCTACAGCGCCACCGATATGGCGGCCGTTGCTATCGGCACGTCAATCTGGCTTCCGGCCATCCTGTTCGGCCACGGTCTGCTGCTCGCGCTCACGCCTGTTATCGCTCAGCTCAATGGTTCGGGTCGTCGCGAGCGCATTGCCCATCAGGTTCGTCAGGGTTTCTGGCTGGCAGGGTTTGTCTCCGTGCTGATCATGGTCGTGCTCTGGAACGCGGGCCATATCATTCGCGCTATGCATAACATTGACCCGGCACTGGCTGATAAAGCCGTGGGCTATCTGCGCGCCCTGCTCTGGGGTGCGCCCGGCTACCTCTTTTTCCAGGTAGCGCGTAACCAGTGTGAGGGCCTGGCGAAAACCAAGCCCGGGATGGTGATGGGCTTTATCGGCCTGCTGGTCAATATTCCGGTGAACTATGTCTTTATTTACGGTCACTTCGGGATGCCGGAGCTGGGCGGCGTCGGCTGCGGCGTGGCGACGGCAGCCGTTTACTGGGTGATGTTTTTCGCGATGATCACCTATGTAAAACGCGCCCGTTCCATGCGCGATATTCGCAACGAGAACAGATTTAGCACGCCGGACTGGAACATCATGACGCGTCTGGTGCAGTTAGGGTTGCCGATTGCCCTCGCCCTGTTCTTTGAGGTGACCCTGTTTGCCGTGGTCGCCCTGCTGGTCTCCCCGCTGGGCATTGTGAACGTGGCCGGGCACCAGATTGCGCTGAACTTCAGCTCCCTGATGTTCGTCCTGCCGATGTCGCTGGCGGCGGCGGTGACGATCCGCGTGGGCTTCCGCCTGGGCCAGGGCTCAACGCTGGATGCGCAAACGGCCGCCCGTACCGGGCTGGGCGTCGGCGTCTGCATGGCTATCTGTACGGCGCTCTTTACCGTTGCATTACGCGAGCAGATTGCCCTGCTCTATAACGACAATCCGGAAGTGGTGACGCTGGCCTCGCACCTGATGCTGCTGGCCGCGATTTACCAGATCTCTGACTCCATCCAGGTGATTGGCAGCGGCGTGCTGCGCGGATATAAAGACACGCGCTCCATCTTCTTTATCACCTTCATCGCCTACTGGGTGCTGGGACTGCCGGCTGGCTATATCCTGGCGCTCACCGATCTGGTGGTGGATCGCATGGGTCCGGCAGGGTTCTGGATGGGCTTTATCATCGGCCTGACGTCAGCGGCGATTATGATGATGATGCGTATGCGCTTCCTGCAGCGCCAGCCATCAACGGTTATTTTGCAACGCGCTGCACGTTAACGACGCAGTAGCCGCCCCCTGGCGGCTACTTTCTCTTCACTTTGCGCGGTAATGAAGCAATCGCGTGAAATCAGAGAGAAAAATGCATTTTCCCTCTTGCCACCTTGGTGCTCTGCCGCTAATATTCGTCCCCGTTGTCACCGACAACACGTTGCGTTCATAGCTCAGTTGGTTAGAGCACCACCTTGACATGGTGGGGGTCGTTGGTTCGAGTCCAATTGAACGCACCATTCTGCGTCCGTAGCTCAGTTGGTTAGAGCACCACCTTGACATGGTGGGGGTCGGTGGTTCGAGTCCACTCGGACGCACCATTTCAGTCCTGAAATGGTGCAAATCCTCTTCTGATATCCTGAATTTTCCTAATCCCTTATTTTCATCATTATTCTCCTGCTACGCTTTTCTTATGGAAAAAAAACAGGAAGACCGTCGATGAAGAAAATCGCGATTATCGGCTCCGGCCCCACAGGGATTTACACTTTTTATCATCTCCTTAAAAACAGCACGCCGCTCTCAGTTTCCATCTTTGAACAATCCCAAGACGCTGGCGTGGGTATGCCCTATAACGACGACGATAACTCTCGTCTGATGCTGGCGAACATTGCGAGCATTGAAATCCCGCCCATTTTTATGACCTACCTCGACTGGCTCAAGGAACAGAGTGACGCCCATCTTGCGCGCTTTAAGGTTGATAAAGCCCGCCTGCATGACCGGCAGTTCCTGCCCAGGCTCCTGCTGGGTGAGTATTTCCGCGACAGCTTTCTTTCCATCGTAAAAGAGGCAAAAAGGCTGGGATTCAACGTTGATGTCCATGAATCTGCGAAGGTCACAGACATCATTCCCACAACAACCGGCGTTACGCTTTCCGTAAACGGCAGCGTCTTGCCCGATCAATTCGACCTTGCGGTTATCGCCACCGGCCACGTCTGGCCCGAAGAGGATGAAGCCACGCGCACGTTCTTCCCAAGCCCCTGGTCCGGTCTGATGGACGCCCGTATTCCTCCCTGCCGCGTCGGTATTATGGGGACATCGTTAAGCGGTCTCGACGCGGCCATGGCGGTAGTGATGCAGCACGGTGCGTTTCGCGACGATAAATTCGTGCTGGATAAAGGTAGCGACGCGTTGAAGATTGTTCTGATGTCCCGGACGGGCATTCTGCCGGAAGCCGATTTTTACTGCCCTATCCCTTACGAACCGCTATCGGTATTGACCGAACGCGCGGCTGAAAGCGAGATTGCGAAAGGATCGGATGGCCTGCTCGACCGCATCTTTACCCTGATGGTCAAAGAGCTTCAGCTCGCTGACCCGACGTGGTGCGAGAAAATATCGCTGCATAAGCAGAATGCGGACAGCATCCGTGAGGCCTGGTTTGAGGATCGTAAACGGCACGGCCCCTTTACCTGGGCGGAAGATAACCTGAAAGAAGTTGAGAAAAATAAACGCGAACAGCGCACCGTGGCCTGGCGCTATGCCGTCCTTCGGCTGCATGAGGTGGTTCAGGAGATTGTCCCCCACCTCGACGAAGAGGACAGAGAGCGCTTTAAGCAAGGCCTGGCCCGGGTATTTATCGACAACTATGCGGCCATTCCTCCGCAGTCGATCCGCAGGCTGCTCGCGCTTCGCGAAGCCGGCATCGTTAGCGTGGCTGCGCTCGGTGACGATTACACGCTGGATGTTGGCAGCGATCGAACGGTGATAACCACAAAAGAGACCGTTTACCGCTTCGACGTTTTTATTGATGCGCGCGGCCAAAAGCCGCTCAAAACGAAAGATCTGCCCTTCCCGACGCTGCGCAAACAGCTGGAAGCCACGGGCGAAGAGATACCCGACATCGGCGAGGATTACACCTTAAAAGCGCCTGACACCGTTCGCGGGCGCATCGCCTTCGGCGCGATACCGTGGCTGATGCACGATCGTCCCTTCGTTCAGGGGCTGGCGGAGTGTGCAGAGATTGCGGAAGCAATGGCGAAGGCGGCGGAAAAACCCGCGTCCGGATCGCGGCGGAGATTGCCGTTTATTGAGAACTGACAGGGCTTCCATGCCCTGCTGTTGCTGATTACTCGAAGAAGACTTCCGGGTTTTCAGACAGCGAAACGAAGGTTTTCGTCTCTTTATCCAGTGCAAGGATTTTGCCGCTTTCAATGTCGTACACCCAGCCGTGCAGTCGGATAGAGTTATTACGCAGGCCCACCGCGACGGACGGATGGGTCTTAATGTTGCTCAGCTGCGCAAACACGTTCTCCTGCACCATCGCATTGACTTTATCGATCGGCTTGTCCCAGGTTTTCTTCTCAACCACGGCTTTCGCCGCGTCAGAATAGCGCAGCCAGTGTGACACGGCAGGCATCGGCTCCAGGTTCGCGTTATCGGCAATCGCCTTCATCGCGCCACAGTTGGAGTGACCGCAAATCACGATATCCGTGACGCCCAGCGCCACAACGGCGTATTCGATGGTGGCGGACACGCCGCCAGGCTCCGGCCCGAAAGGCGGCACGATGTTGCCAGCATTACGAATGACAAAGAGTTGTCCTGGCTCTTGCTGGGTGACCAGTTCCGGGACCAGACGGCTGTCGGAGCATGAGATGAACAGCGCTTTGGGATTCTGGCTGGACGCTAAACTGCGGAAGAGTTCTTTACGTTGCGGGAAAATCTCTTTTTGAAAGCTGAGAAAACCTTCAATGATATGTTGCATAGCAATGTCTCTTTTATCTGTTTTAGTTTAGGTATGATCGAGATCACACTCGTAAAGTTTACCCATCGTGGTTTACTTCAGACAAGCAATATATTTCTGGCCCGACCGCTGCACAATCTCGTCCGCACTGGACTGGATGTTCTGCCCTTCGAACGCGCCGTAAAGACGTTCAAAGGTTTTTCCTTCCAGATGACCCACGACCGACGCCACGGCGCGGGCCGGCAGTGGGAGATAATTCGGGTAGCTCCACATAAACGAGACGGCGTCTTTACCCGGCGTGACCTGTAGAATATCGCCCACCAGCAGTACCCCGCCCCCCTCCTGCCAGTGCAGCACCGTTCCACCGGCAAAATGCCCGCCCAGACGCAGCAAAGTGACCGACGGGAAAACGTCCAGCGCATCCCCCTCCCAGAAATGAATGGCCGGGCTGTCGCGCATGACCCACTCTCGGTCGCTGGCGTGCAGGTACACCGGCGCATCAAACGCCGCAGCCCACTCCTGCATCGTGGTGTAATAGTGCGGATGTGAAATCGCAATCGCGCTGATGCCGCCGAGGGCGGTAATGAGCGTTTTGGTTGCGGCGTCGAGGTTGGCGATGCAGTCCCAGAGGATATTCCCGTGAGGCGTTTGCAGGAGCAGCGCCCGCTGGTTGATCGCAAACGCAGGGACCGTTTTGATCCCAAACAGCCGCGGCTCCAGCTGCTGCCATTTGTTGCTATGCGTGGCGGTGACGGTGTCGAGATCGGTCCACGCCTGGCCCGTGGCGGGCACGTACTGGCGCTCGTCCTCGCAAATCGGACATCGGTCCGGCTGCGTATCGTAGGCGGTTCCACAGGTTTCACAGAGTGTAATCATGTGCTCTCCTCAGCGATAAAGCACTGAGTATGGCAGGGATTATCCTTATGTGCTGCGAGGTACATTGCTGGCTTTTTTTGCCCTATACTGTGCCAGAATCACATACTGAACAGAGCAGGTGCCACATGGAAATTGATCTCGATAACTTAGTCTTTAACGGTCTGGATGAAGCCGAAGAGCGTAATGCGGAACGTCTGGACGATGCAGACAAAAAAGCGCAGGCGATTATCGCCGACGACGACTGCGGCGACGCCTGCAAGATCTAATAAAAAAGCACCGGGAAACCGGTGCTTTTTTTCTCAGCGGGGGGATTACAGCTCGGGCGTCTTTTTAAACCCCGTCAGCATCAGCACCAGGCTTTCTGATGAAGAAGCCGGTTCGAACTGGTAGTGATTCCCCTGGCGGTCACCGCCGATGTACCACGAAATTTCGGTTTTCCCTTCCGCCAGCGCCTTACGCACGGCTTTGTCCACGTCCACCATCCGGTATTCACGAGAATGGTTCAGATAGAGCACGGCGTCTGAGCGATAGTTACAGGCCGGACGCGAGGCCCATCTCACGGTAGCAGGATCCCAGTCGTTGCTGGCCGGATAGAAGAAGATCTGATCGGCACCGTCAGTTTCCACTTTCCCGCCATAAATCCGCACGCGGTATGTAAACTGCGAAGGATCCTGCCCGACTGGCAGCGGAGGAATGTGAAACTTCACCAGCGACAGCGTTTCGCCATTTTTCGTGCGCCCCCCGTTTTGCCAGTTGTCTTGCACCAGTAAAACCTGCGGTTCTGGCTGGGAGAGTTCTGGCTCCAGGCTGCTGAGCCAGACGTTGGCCTTCGCCCTGGAATAACCATACGGGACGGTGGTGCCGCAATCTAACCCACGGTTCATGCACAGGTCCGTCATAAAGCGCGCGGCGTCTTCCGTCCAGCCGTTCATGAAGTCAGCATGCGCCGTGTACAGGCTACCCCACCGCTCTTCACGCTCATCGCCGTGCATGACGGGGTCGAGTGAGAGCTGCGCTTTGCTGGTATCAAGCGAGCTAATCGTCGGGAGCACGTAAGCAATGTTCATGTTCACGGTGGGAATTTTTACCGGGAACGCGGACGGGCACTGCCCCTTGATGTCGTAGGTGGCGTTCATCAGACCGTGGGCAGGCTTCAGGTTTACTCCGTCCCAGCAGTTCGGAAACTGAATGCCAATATTGAACTGCACGGCATCGTTGGCTTTGCGCAAGCCGCAGACCTCACCGGTTCTGGTGGTGTAACCCTTGCCGTTGGCGCATAAAAAGGTGATATGTGGATTTGGCGCGCTACCGTGGTGGTCGCCCGCCAGCAGCGACAGCCCCGCCGGGAAAGGGTGTAGCGGCCAGACGTCCACGTTCGACGCCTGATAATAGGTTTTTTGATACGCCGACTTTACGACCGTGCCGTCAGGCAGGCGCAGCGAAGGTGCCCAGTATGCCGAGCTGTCGGCTTTGTTATCGCAGGTGGTCTTTTCATCTCTGCGCAGGGATTCACGGCTGGCGTAAGCATCCGTTTGCACGTTGCCGAAGAAGTCGTGCAGCATGGCCTCGTTGGGCATGCCGTACATCATAATGGCATCATCGCCAAGGGTATGGGAGTAACTGCAAACAACGTGCGCCTGAGGTGCGGCGTGTGCCGAATGAAGTGTGAAAAGTAGCGCAGGGACAGAAAGCGCGCATGTTACCGTGGTCCGTTTCATCATTTTCTCCATGACTGAAAGGACACATTGGTAACAAAAGCGGGCTATTTAACCGAATGATTTACGGCGTACTTTTCCGTCTTTTGAGGCTTTACAGACGTCACGCACACCTCGTTCCAGTACGTTTCGCGCGTGCGGCGCAGTTCAGCGTGACGTTTTATCATGGAACCACTCCGGGTCAATGTTGGCAACGTCCACGCCATACAGGCTGGCGACAGGCAGTATTGACTCAAGAACACGTTGCGCGCTGTTCTCCGCATTCACTGGTCGGGTCGCAAAAAACCGCCGTAACGTGCTGATCCACTTTTTCATCGTCTTACCATCTCTCGCCGTGTCTGACCTCAGTTAAACACTCAAATGCCGCGCGGGGGAAATACCAAAATCCACTGTCGATGTGCAGGATTTGCAAATAGCATCCCGTTCGTTTCACTCTTCATTAACACCTTGTTCACTAATGCTTTTTTGCTCATAGCAAAGAACGATTTCTTATTTGGCGATAGCTTTCGCTTATGGGAGCGTAGCGGGGTAAAACAAAAACAACGGGATGGCGAATGACTATGGCAGCAAACATGAAAGGGTTTACCAAACGGACACTGGTTCTGGGATTACTGGCGGCGGGGAGCCTGCTTTCAGCACAGGCACAGGCCGATCAGCTGGCGGATATTAAGGCCGCAGGGGTGGTGAAAGTGGCCACGTTTGACGCCAACCCGCCGTTTGGCTCTATTGATGCAAAAACGCACGAGATCGTGGGTTATGACGTGGACTTCGCCAAAGCGCTGGCAAAATCGCTCGGCGTGAAGCTTGAACTGGTTGCCACCAATCCGGCTAACCGTATTCCGCTGCTGCAGTCCGGGAAAGCAGACCTGATCGTGGCGGATATTACCATCACCCCGGAACGCGCGCAGGTGATTGATTTTTCAACCCCTTACTTCGTCACCGGCCAGCAGTTCCTGGTTCCGGCTAAATCACCGGACAAGCTTGATGACTACAGCCGGGCGCGCATTGGCGCGGTCAAAGGAACGACGGGCGAGCAGGCGCTGCACCAGCGTTTCCCGCAGTCACGCGTGCTCTCTTATGACGATATTCCCCTGGCGCTGACGGCACTGCGCAATGGAAACGTGCAGGCCATTACCCAGGACAGCACCATTCTGGCCGGTCTGCTGGCGCAGGCGCCGGATAAAGCGAACTTCAAAATCCTGCCCGATCTGCTGAGCAAAGAAGAGATTGGCGTTGGGGTGAAAAAAGGTGAAACGGCGCTGCTGAAGGCCGTTAACGACGAGCTGGTTAATCTTGAGAAGAACGGCCAGGCGGCAAAAATCTACGACGTCTGGTTTGGTCCAGGCACCCCAGCTCCACAGCCTCGCGCCTTTAAAATAGAAGCCAGGTAATTATGCTCTCAGGTTTATTTTCACACTCCGCGGCCGGTGCCGCGGATTTTTCACATCTGGAACAGGCCAGCGTCGAGTTTCGTCATGTGGACAAACGCTACGGTGACCATCAGGTTTTAAACGACATAAATCTGACCATCACGCCCGGTGAAGTGGTCGCCATCCTCGGCCCCTCGGGTTCCGGTAAATCCACCCTGATTCGTCTCATCAACCAGCTTGAAAGCCTGAGCGGCGGGGAGATTCTGGTCGACAGCAAGCCTACCGCAAAGCTCTCCGGTAGCGGGCTGCGCCAGCTGCGCAGCCGCGTGGGGTTTGTGTTCCAGCAGTTCAATCTTTACGCCCATCTCACCGCCAGCCAGAACATTACCCTGGCCCTGGAGCACGTTCACGGCTGGAAGCCGCAGCCTGCCCAGGAGCGCGCGCTGGCCCTGCTGGAAAAGGTCGGGATGCTGGAAAAAGCCCACCATTTCCCGGCAGAGCTTTCCGGTGGACAACAGCAACGCGTCGCGATTGCCCGCGCCCTGGCCTCTTCACCGCAAATCATCCTGTTCGATGAACCCACCTCCGCGCTGGATCCGGAGATGATTGGTGAAGTGCTGTACGTGATGAAAGCCCTCGCCCACAGCGGGATCACGATGATCGTGGTGACCCACGAGATGCAGTTTGCCCGGGAAATTGCCGACCGGATTGTCTTTATCGACGGCGGGCAAATTCTGGAAACCGCTCCGCCGGCGCAGTTTTTCAGCCGGCCGTCGCATCCGCGCGCGCAGCGGTTCCTGCAAAAGGTACTCAACCCGCTGCATCAGGAGCATCTGTAATGCCCGCGCTGGACTGGCAGGGGGTACTGACCGGACAGCCTCTGCAGTGGATACTCTCCGGATTCCTCACCACCCTGTGGGTAACGCTTGCCGGGATGCTGCTGGCCAGCCTGCTCGCACTGCTCTTTATGCTTCTGCGCCTTTCCGGCGGACGCCTCGGGAACGCGGTCGTCAGCAGCTGGGTGTCGCTGTTTCGCAATACGCCGCTGCTGGTGCAGCTGCTGTTCTGGTATTTTGCCGCCTGGAACGGACTACCGCAGGCGTTCCGCGACGCGGTGAACGCGGATCACAGCTGGTCAATTCTGCCCGGCGACGTCTGGTGGTTTACGCCCGAATTTTTATGTTCTGCCTGGGGGTTGGGCGTCTTTACCTCGGCGTTTTTAATCGAAGAGGTGGAGTCGGGGTTACGTTCCGTGCCTGCCGGACAGCGGGAGGCGGCGCTCGCTCAGGGATTCTCCGCGTGGCGTCTGTTTCGTTACATCCTTCTGCCGCAGGGTCTGGCCAACGCCTGGCAGCCGGTCGTGGGCCAGTACCTTAATCTGATGAAGCTCTCCTCGCTCGCAAGCGGAATTGGCTTTGCCGAGCTGACCTATCAGGTCAGGCAGATCGAGAGCTATAACGCGCACGCGCTAGAGGCATTTACCCTCGGAACCGCACTCTATCTGCTGACCGGCCTGGTCATGGGGATGGTGCTGGTTCGCATCGGACCTGAAGCGAAACGTAAACGCCCAAACGTCGCCACCTCAGGGAGTGAAAAACATGATTGCCGGACTTAATGTCATCACCGATAACCTCGATTACCTGCTGTGGGGCCGCGCGGCAACGGGTGAACCGGGGGGCGTACTGCTCTCGTTGATGATGGCGGTTGGTGCCTCCGTCATCGCTCTGCCCGGAGGGATAGTGCTCGCGTGTCTGGCCTGGCGCTTTACCGGGCTTGTGCGAAAGGCCCTCTTTTTGTGGGCAGAGCTGATTCGCGGTATCCCGCTCATCTTCGTGATTTTCTGGATGTGGTATCTTCTGCCGCTTATGACCGGAGGCGATCTGCCGGGGGCGCTTACCGTCACGCTGGCCCTGGCCTGGTTTACCGCGGCAACCGTAATGCACTCGGTACTGGCCGGGCTTAACGCGCTACCGTCCGGGCAGTACGAGGCCGCACTGTCTCAGGGATTCAGCACGCAGCAAACCCTCCTGCGCGTGCTGCTTCCGCAGGCGCTGAGGAATATTCTGCCGTCGCTGGTGGGGATATTTATCAGCCTGCTGAAGGATACGTCGCTGGCGTTTATCGTGAACGTACCGGAACTGACCACGGTGGCGGGACAGGTCAACAACCGGGTGCAAATCTACCCGGCGGCCATTTTTATCTTTACGGGCGTGGTCTACTACCTGCTCTGCTGCTCGCTCGAGCAGCTTGCAAAACGCTGGCGCTTTACCCGGCCAGCGCTTTAACCACCGTTTCCATCGCTTCGGTTGTCAATTCACTGCGCTTAACGCGCTGGTTCGCCAGCGCGGTACGCAGGACTCCGGCAATGACAATATGCTTTGGCTCCTGCCCTAAATCACGCATCTCGAGCACCACCTTCCCGACCACCCGGCACATCTCCTGGTACAGCGCTTCATCTTTGGTCACGTTACCCATCGTCATCACTCCATTGCCTTTTAAACGTTGAGCTTAAATGATTCTCCTGCCGGATACAAAAAAGAAGCCCGGCGAGAGACCCGCCGGGCTTCATCTGTAAAATCAGTAAATTAGTTGTTTACTGGAATAACCGCGCCTTTGTACTTGGTGCGGATCCAGTCCTGAATCTCTTTCGAGTGCAGCACGTTCACCAGCGCGACGATATCTTTCTTCTTCTCGTCACCGCGGTGCACGGTAATGATGTTTGCGTACGGGTTGTTTTCACCGCTCTCTACCGCAATCGGGTCGTGAACCGGGTCCAGACCCGCGTCAATCGCGTAGTTGGCGTTGATCACCACCGCAGCGCCTTCGTCGTTGTTGTACATCTGCGGCAGCAGAGAGGCTTCAACGTTAGGCGTGAACTTCAGCTTTTTCGGGTTCTCGACGATATCGCTGATGCGCGCGGTCACTTTATCGATGCCCGGCTTCAGCTTGATCACGCCCTCTTTCTCGAAGATGGAGAGAATGCGCCCTTCTTCAGAAACCGCGTCACGCATGATGATCTTGCCACCTTCCGGCAGGTCTTTCAGCGACTTGTATTTTTTGGAATAGATGCCGATTGGCTCAATGTGGATCGCGCCCGCGCTGACAAAATCGTAGTCTTTATCGCCCGCATGATCTTTCAGCACGCTGTTCAGGTAAGGAATGTGCTGGAAATAGTTCGCGTCGATGTCATGACCCGCCAGCGCGGTGTTCGGCAGAATGTAGTCCTGGAACGGCTTAATCTCCAGGTCGATACCCTGCTTCGCCAGAATCGGCTTTGCCTGCTCCAGAATTTCGGCGTGCGGCGTGTTGGATGCGCCCACGGTCAGGGTATCAGCCCAGGAAGCGAAGCTCAGGGCGCTCAGGGTTGCGGCGGCGATCAGTGTCAGTGTCTTTTTCATGATGTGGTTCCTGTGTGTATTTATTAGCGTTTATCTAACAGTGAAGTAATGACATCGCCGCAGAACTGGATAATGAAAACGATGATCAGAATGGTCACCGTTGCCACCAGCGTGACGTCACCATGGTTGCGCTGGAATCCTTCCAGATAAGCCAGATTTCCCAAACCACCGGCGCCAATCACCCCCGCCATTGCGCTGTAGCTCACCAGCGCAATCAGCGTCACCGTAATACCTGATACCAGTGCAGGTGATGATTCCGGCAGTAAAACCCGAAACACTAACGTGCTCAGTCGTGCGCCCATCGAGCGCGTTGCTTCTATAACGCCTTTATCCACTTCACGCAGGGCGATCTCCACCAGGCGTGCGTAGAACGGTGCGGCGCCCACAATCAGCGCCGGCAGCGCCGCGTTGGCGCCAAGAATGGTGCCGACGACGGTCTTGGTGAACGGGATCAGCAGGACAATCAGAATGATGAACGGAATAGAGCGGAACACGTTCACCACAATCGAAATGACGCTGTAGACCGTGCGGTTGTGGAACAGCCCGCCGCGCGCGGTTAAAAACAGCGCCAGCCCCAGCACGAGACCCAGCACAAACGTCGCCACGCCGGACAGTGCGGTCATATACAGCGTCTCCAGCGTCGCCGCCCAGAGCTGATCCCACTTGAGATGCGGAAAGAGATTCTCAGCCATGTTTAATCACCTCGCCTTCAATATCGCTGTGCTGCAGGTCGGCGAGGATATTGTTCAGTTGTTCATCGGATGCCACTACATGCACCCAGAGCTGACCAAACACGCCGTGGGCGGTTTGCGTCATTTTCCCGTGCAGGATGTTAAACGGCAGGCCGTAGCGCAGGGTCAGTTCACCCACGATCGGCTTATGGGTGCTGTGCCCGGTAAAGGTCAGCCTGATGACCGTGCCTTCCAGATCCTTTGCCAGTTCGGTATTGAAGGTTTCCTCTTCGGCGTACTGGCTCACCTGGCGGACAAACTGCTGCGTAATCGGCTGCTGCGGATGGGTAAAGACGCTCAGCACGTCGCCCTCTTCCACGACTTTACCGTTCTCCATCACCGCCACGCGGTCGCAGATTTTGCGCACCACGTGCATCTCGTGCGTGATCAGCACGATGGTCAGCCTGAAGCGACGGTTAATATCCAGCAGCAGATCGAGTATCTGATCGGTGGTCTGCGGGTCTAGCGCGGACGTGGCTTCATCGCAGAGCAGCACGTCAGGGTTGTTTGCCAGCGCGCGGGCAATGCCGACGCGCTGTTTTTGCCCGCCGCTCAGTTGGGACGGGTAGGCATTCTCACGCCCCTTCAGGCCTACCAACTTCACCAGCTCGGCGACGCGCGCCTTGATGCTGGCTTTTGGCACACCGGCGATTTGCATCGAGAAAGCGATGTTCTCGCTCACCGTGCGCGACCACAGCAGGTTGAAGTGCTGGAACACCATGCTGATTTTCAGACGCGCCTGGCGCAGCGCTTCGCCCTTTGCGGCAGAGATATCCTGCCCGTTAATGGTGACGCTTCCGGCGCTGGGTTTTTCCAGGCCGTTCAGCAGACGAATCAGCGTGCTTTTCCCGGCTCCGCTGTAGCCGATAATTCCGTAAATCTGTCCCTGCTCTATCGTCAAATTGACGTTATCAACGGCAGTCAGCGCGACCTTTCCGTTGTCAAAAACCTTCGAAATATTCCTGAGTACGATCATTCTTATTCTTTATCCGTTTCGCGCATGGCTGTTTAGCAGTATGGATGTCCAAACGATAGTAAACAGGCGTTATCAGGTTTTAAATGACCAAAAAAGAATTTGTTATAACTTTCGGAAATAAACAGCGGATTGAGCGGGTGGGGAACATTTAGACCAATTTCAGCAATGATTATCTGCCGGATGCATATCTGCCGGTTGATGCCCGCGAAAAACGGTCATTTTTGCAGCATTTCATGCCGATATAGCCATCCTCACATCCAGACAACTTTACGTCTTGCTGTCCTGACTTCCAAAAATGGCATATATATTCTTTTCTGTTCTAAAGAGCAGTGAATGGTTCTTTATTGAGAAAATTTCACCGCCCTATCATCCCGTCATGACATCCAGAAAGGAAAACATCATGACGATTTATCACTCCGTCACTGAACTGATTGGTCGTACCCCGCTTATCCAGCTGCATAAGCTTGATACCGGTCCCTGCTCGCTGTTCCTGAAGCTGGAAAACCAGAATCCGGGCGGTTCTATTAAGGATCGCGTCGCGCTGTCGATGATTAACGAAGCGGAGCGTACCGGGCAGCTGCTGCCGGGCGGCACGATTATTGAGGCCACGGCGGGGAATACCGGACTCGGCCTGGCCCTGATCGCCGCCCAGAAAGGCTACTCGCTGATCCTGGTGGTGCCGGACAAAATGAGCCGCGAGAAGATTTTCCACCTGCGCGCGCTGGGTGCCCAGGTGGTGCTGACCCGCTCCGACGTCAACAAGGGCCACCCCGCCTACTACCAGGATTACGCCCAGCGCCTGGCCAACGAGCTGCCCGGCGCGTTTTACATCGACCAGTTCAATAATGAAGCCAACCCGCTGGCGCACCGCACCACCACGGCACCGGAGCTGTACGAGCAGCTTGACGGCAGGATCGACGCCATCGTGGTGGGCGTCGGCTCAGGCGGTACGCTGGGCGGCCTGCAGGCGTGGTTCGCCGAGCACTCTCCGCACACGGAGTTTGTCCTGGCTGACCCGGCCGGTTCCGTTCTGGCCGACCAGGTGGAAACCGGACGCTACCACGACGCGGGCTCCTGGCTGGTTGAGGGTATTGGCGAAGACTTTATTCCGCCGCTGGCCCACATTGAAGGGGTGAATCGCGCCTGGCGCATTACCGACCGCGAGGCCTTCACCACCGCGCGCGATCTGCTGAAAACGGAAGGCATTCTGGCGGGCTCCTCCAGCGGCACGCTGCTGGCGGCCGCGCTGAAATATTGCCAGGCGCAGACCGCGCCGAAACGCGTGGTGACCTTCGCCTGCGACAGCGGCAATAAGTACCTCTCGAAGATGTTCAACGATGACTGGATGCGTCAGCAAGGGCTCATCACCCGCCCTCAGGCTGGCGATCTCTCTGACTACATCGCCCTGCGCCACGATGAAGGCTCCACCGTCACCGCCGGTCCGGACGACACGCTTTCCACCGTACTGGCGCGCATGCGTCTGTATGACATCTCCCAGCTGCCGGTGCTGGAGAACGGCAAGGTGGTGGGCATTATCGACGAGTGGGATCTCCTGCGGCATATCGGCGGCGACGGCGATCGCTTCTCGCTTCCGGTGACGGCAGCCATGACGCGTCAGGTGGAGTTCCTGGATAAACACGCCCCGGAAAGCGCCCTGAACGCCATCTTCGACCGCGGTCTGGTGGCCGTGATTAATGACAACGACCGTTTTCTCGGTCTGATTACGCGCAGCGACGTTCTGACCGCCTGGCGCAACCGTCTTCAGCAATAAAGGAATAGATGATGAAAAACCTGGCTACCCTGAGCGTCCACAGCGGCGAGTTCAACGACCAGCACGGCGCCGTCATGCCGCCGATTTACGCCACCTCGACGTTTGCGCAACCGTCACCCGGCGAGCATACCGGCTATGAGTATTCCCGCAGCGGCAACCCCACCCGCCACGCGCTGGAAACCGCCATCGCCGAACTGGAAGGCGGCACGCGCGGCTACGCCTTCGCCTCCGGCCTGGCGGCCATCTCCACGGTGCTCGAACTGCTGGATAAAGACAGCCATATTGTCGCCATCGATGACGTTTACGGTGGGACGTACCGCCTGATTGAAAACGTGCGCAAGCGCAGCACAGGCCTGCAGGTCAGCTGGGTTAAGCCGGACGACCTGGCCGGGCTTGAGGCCGCCATTCGCCCGGATACCCGCATGGTGTGGGTCGAAACGCCAACCAACCCGCTGCTGAAGCTGGCGGATCTGGCGGCCATCGCGGCAATCGCCCGTCGTCATAACGTCATCAGCGTGGCGGATAACACCTTCGCGTCGCCGGTGATCCACCGTCCGCTGGAGTCGGGTTTCGATATCGTGGTGCACTCCGCCACCAAATACCTGAACGGCCATTCTGACGTGGTGGCCGGGCTGGCGATTGTCGGGGACAACAAGGAACTGGCGGATAAGCTGGGCTATCTGCAAAACGCGGTGGGCGGCGTACTGGATCCGTTCAGCAGCTTCCTGACGCTGCGCGGTATACGCACGCTTGCGTTGAGGGTAGAAAAGCACAGCACCAACGCGCTGACGATTGCGCAATGGCTGGATCAGCATCCTCTGGTCGAAAGGGTTTTCTATCCCGGCCTGGAATCGCATCCACAGTATCAGCTAGCCCGCACGCAGATGGCGCTGCCCGGCGGCATGATTTCCGTCGTCGTAAAAGGCGATGCGCAACGCGCCACCGAGGTGATTCGCAACCTGAAGCTGTTCACCCTCGCGGAAAGCCTCGGCGGCGTGGAAAGTCTGGTGAGCCAGCCTTACAGCATGACGCACGCCTCGATACCCCTTGAGCAACGGCTGGCAAACGGCATTGTGCCGCAGCTGATCCGTCTGTCAGTCGGGATTGAAGATCCGAAAGACCTGATTGCCGACCTCAGCCAGGCGCTGCAAAAATAAGCAAAACGCGGCAGGTCAATCACCTGCCGCCACAAGTTGTCATCATGGCTTAACGCCTTGATAACAATATTATGTGAAACTGCATAGATTATTTCTGAAACACCGTTTCCATTTTCCTTTTATCTTAAAATCAGCGTATAATGCGCGCCTAATCCCTGGTGAATGGTTTCAGCGCTTGGAATACAAAAAACAACGTACAACTTCTCCTCTCCTTCGTTGGGCTGTCACTCAGGCACACTTTCTTCTGCACGCTCATTTGATGTCTCCTATCCTTAGTGCGTGTCATATACTCTTTTGCAACACAGGTTTGACTCCGCGGCGGTGCGCCCCCGGAGCGAGATTTCCATATCCTTCCCAACTTAAAGACTAAGACTGTCATGAAAAAGACGAAAATTGTTTGTACTATCGGCCCGAAAACCGAATCTGAAGAGATGCTGACCAAGATGCTGGACGCCGGCATGAACGTGATGCGTCTGAACTTCTCCCACGGTGACTATGCAGAACACGGTCAGCGTATCCAGAACTTGCGCAACGTGATGAGCAAGACCGGTAAAAAAGCGGCCATCCTGCTGGATACCAAAGGTCCAGAAATCCGTACCATCAAACTGGAAGGCGGTAACGACGTTTCCCTGAAAGCGGGCCAGACCTTCACCTTCACCACCGACAAAACCGTTGTCGGCAACAGCGAAATCGTTGCAGTGACCTACGAAGGCTTCACCAGCGATCTGTCCGTCGGTAACACCGTGCTGGTGGACGATGGTCTGATCGGTATGGAAGTCACCGCGATCGAAGGTAACAAGGTTATCTGTAAAGTGCTGAACAACGGCGACCTGGGCGAAAACAAAGGCGTTAACCTGCCGGGCGTCTCTATCGCACTGCCAGCACTGGCTGAAAAAGACAAACAGGACCTGATCTTCGGCTGTGAACAAGGCGTTGACTTTGTTGCGGCATCCTTCATCCGTAAGCGTTCTGACGTGGTTGAAATTCGTGAGCACCTGAAAGCGCACGGCGGCGAGAAGATCCAGATCATCTCCAAAATTGAAAACCAGGAAGGCCTGAACAACTTCGACGAGATCCTCGAAGCGTCTGACGGCATCATGGTTGCACGTGGCGACCTGGGCGTAGAAATCCCGGTTGAAGAAGTGATCTTCGCGCAGAAGATGATGATCGAGAAATGTGTTCGCGCGCGTAAAGTGGTTATCACCGCAACGCAGATGCTGGACTCCATGATCAAAAACCCACGCCCAACCCGCGCAGAAGCAGGCGACGTGGCAAACGCCATCCTCGACGGTACTGATGCCGTTATGCTGTCCGGCGAATCCGCAAAAGGTAAATATCCGCTGGAAGCGGTGTCCATCATGGCCACCATCTGCGAACGTACCGACCGCGTAATGAAAAGCCGTCTGGACTACAACAACGACAGCCGCAAGCTGCGCATCACCGAAGCAGTATGCCGCGGTGCTGTAGAAACGGCTGAGAAACTGGAAGCACCGCTGATCGTGGTTGCCACCCAGGGCGGTAAATCTGCTCGCGCAGTGCGTAAATACTTCCCGGATGCGACTATCCTGGCGCTGACCACCAACGAAACCACTGCCCGTCAGCTGGTGCTGAGCAAAGGCGTGATCCCTCACCTGGTGAAAGAGATCGCGTCTACGGATGATTTCTACCGTCTGGGTAAAGAAGTGGCGCTGGAGCTGGTTGATCGTGGTCTGGCACAGAAAGGTGACGTTGTGGTCATGGTTTCTGGCGCGCTGGTACCAAGCGGAACCACCAATACCGCATCTGTTCACGTGCTGTAATAATTCCCGAACGAATTAATTTTGATAAAAAGCGCCTCCGGGCGCTTTTTTTATTCCTGTCATTAGCCAAAGTCATTCAAATTGCAAATCGGGTTTTTCTATTTAATTGCGAATTATCTAAGATGAATCCGATGATAAATGCCTTTTTTTACATAGATTTTTGCCCAAAAAGGGCTAATTCGATGCTTCTTTGAGCGAACGATCAAAAATAGGTGTATTCCCATCAAAAAAATATTCTCAACCCAAAAAACTTTGTGTAATACTTGTAACGCTACATGGAGATTAACTCAATCTAGAGGGTATTAATAATGAATCGTACTAAACTGGTACTGGGCGCGGTAATCCTGGGTTCTACTCTGCTGGCTGGTTGCTCCAGCAACGCTAAAATCGATCAGCTGTCTTCTGACGTTCAGACTCTGAACGCTAAAGTTGACCAGCTGAGCAACGACGTGAACGCAATCCGTTCCGACGTTCAGGCTGCTAAAGACGACGCAGCTCGCGCTAACCAGCGTCTGGACAACCAGGCTACTAAATACCGTAAGTAATAGTACCTGTTAATAAAATGGCGCACATTGTGCGCCATTTTTTTTTTGCTTGCGTCAAACGGCTACTGCGTCACCCTCTCCCCTTCATCTTCCGCTACCGCTGCGGACACCCGGCTGTTCTGCACCGACAGCACGCTATTGCTGGCTGACGGACCGCTACCTGACGACACGATAACCGGGATCCCTGCACGGCGTGACAGGGCGCGATCGATCAGCGCCTTATCGCTTCCCGCCTGAGAAACAAAGGTCGCAAAGTCTGCGGAATGAGTAATAGGCGAGACCTGCGGGTTTTCACCCTCAGCCTGCGCCAGCGGGCGGTGGACTTCAATATAGCGTTTACCATCCGGCTCGACGGCGAACTTCACGGGTTCATTGATAATCTGTACCCGCGTGCCAACCCGCACCTGTTCGAACAGGGCTTTAATGTCCGAGGCATTCATCCGCATACAGCCGGAGCTGACCCGCAGGCCGACGCTGTCCGGCGCGCTGGTGCCGTGGATGAGATATTCCCCATTACCCACGCCTAAACGCAGTGCGAAGCGTCCCAGAGGGTTATTTGGCCCGGCAGGCACCACCGGCGGTAATTTAATTCCCTGCTCCAGAGAGCGTGCTCTGATGCCCGGCGTAGGTGTCCAGGTGGGATTCGGGATTTTCTGGCTCACGCGCGTGGTCGTGACCGGCGTTTCCAGCCCCAGCTGTCCGATGCCGAGCGGGAAGACCTGAACGATGTTTTCTCCCGGCGGGAAGTAGTAGAGCCGAAGCTCTGCGAGGTTCACCACAATGCCCTCGCGCGGCGTGTCCGGCAGCAGCATCTGCGACGGGATGGTAATCACGGTTCCCGGCGCAGGGTTTACCGGCGCAATGGTATTGTTCGTTTCCAGGATCACCTGCGCCGCCGTATTAAACCGGCGGGCGATAGTCTGAAGCTTATTATCCCCTTCCTGTATCGTGTAGGTTTGATTTTGCCCAATCAGACGACTGCCTGCGGGCGGCAACGGATAGTCCATCGCGCGGGCCGAATTAAGGGCACCGAGCGAACTGAGGAGTAAGAGAGTTATTAGAGACGCGCGCTTCATGCTGAGATTCCTTATTCACTGACAGAACGCCAGAAAGCTGAAAAACCAGCGAGGCGGGAACCACCTCGCGAAACAGAATGAATGCTGTTCTGTAAGTCTAGCTAAGGATTGCAGCTTTGGCGCGAATGGCGCGGATCATCGCTTCCAGTCCCTGGGATCGGGACGGGGTGAGGTGTTGGGTCAGGGCCATTTTTTCAAACCACGGGCGGACGTCGAACGCGACAATATCCTGCGCCGACATCCGGTGATAAAGAATAAAGACGACCGCAATAAGCCCTTTTACAATTGCCGCATCGCTGTCGCCGTGCAGTTCGATAGTGCCGTCGTCCGACTGCGCCATCACAATCCACACCTGGCTCTGACAGCCCTGAATAATATTTTCCGGATTATGCGCCTCTTCACCGAGCGGCGGCAGACGCTGCCCCAGCTCGATGATATAAAGGTACTTCTCTTCCCAGTTTGCGCAACGCGAGAAGTTGCGCAGTAATTTGTCTTTGTCCGGCAGTTCCGCCATCTTTCGCCTCTCCGTTAGCCCAGCAGCTGATGAATGCGCTTAAGCCCCGCCACCAGCCTGTCGACCTCTTCCGTTGTGTTGTACATCACCAGCGACGCGCGGCACATTGCCGGTACCTGGTAAAACGCCATCAGCGGCATCGCGCAGTGGTGCCCGGTACGGACCGCCACGCCGTAGTTATCGAGGAAACTGCCCACGTCATAGGCGTGATGTTTCCCGAGATTGAACGCAATCACCCCTTGCCGGTCGGCAGGCCCGTAGAGAGTCAGATCCGGCACGCTGGCGAGCTCCGCAAGCGCATAGTGCATCAGCAGCTGTTCGTACTCCTGAATGCTATCAAGGCCGATTGCGGAGACATATGAAACCGCCGCCCCCAGACCGATAATCCCGCCGGTGTTGGGCGTGCCCGCCTCAAAACGCCAGGGCGCGCGGGCATAGGTAGTGCCTTCCGTCAGGCTAACGGTGGCGATCATCGACCCGCCCCCTTCCCACGGCGGCATCGCCTGCAGGATCGCCTCTTTCACGTACAGCACGCCAATCCCGGTCGGCCCATAGAGCTTGTGGCCTGAAAAGACGTAGAAATCGCAGTCCAGCGCCTGGACGTCAACCGCGTGGTGCATCACCGCCTGAGCGCCGTCAATCAGCACCTTCGCGCCCGCCTGATGGGCCTTTTCGACAATCTCTGCCACCGGGTTTTCCGTCCCCAGCACGTTGGAGACCTGGGTGACCGCCACCAGCCGCGTTTTATCGTCAAGCAGTACGTCTAGCTGCTCGAGCTGCAGCGTCCCGTCGGCATTCAGCGGGATCACCCGCAGCTGCGCGCCAACGCGCTCGCAGAGCATCTGCCACGGCACGATATTGGCGTGGTGTTCCATCTGGGTGATGATGATGTTATCCCCCGCGTGGACCTGCGCGTTGCCCCAGCTGTTAGCGACAAGGTTGATCCCTTCGGTGGTTCCGCGCACGAAGACCAGCTCTTCAGGCGAACGTGCATTGAGGAAGGCGGCCAGCTGCGTACGCACGTTTTCCATACGCTGGGTCGCCTCGGCGCTCAGGGTATGGATACCGCGATGCACGGCGGCGTAGCCGTGGCGATAAAACTCGGCTTCCGCATCCACCACCTGATTCGGCTTCTGGGCGCTGGCCGCGCTGTCCAGATAGGCCAGAGGGAGACCGTTTACTTCACGGGTCAGAACCGGGAAATCTGCCCGTACTTTCTCGACGGGAAAACTCATGCTTCGCCTCCAGGCAGACGCTGGCCGATACGCGCCAGCACCTGCTGTTTTAACTGACCATCGTGCAGCGCTTCCGTCAGCTCGGCGGCAAACGCATAGATAATCATTTTCTGCGCCGCCTGCTCGTCGATGCCGCGGGAACGCAGGTAGAACATCTGCTCGTCGTCTATCCGCCCGACCGTCGCACCGTGGCTGCACTTCACGTCGTCGGCGTAAATCTCCAGCTGCGGTTTGGTGTCCACCTCCGCCAGGCGCCCTAACAGCAGGTTGTTGTTGGTCATCTGCCCGTCGGTTTTAATGGCGTGCTGCGCCACGTTAATCAGTCCGTTAAACACCGCGCGGCCTCTGTCGCTGACGATGGTTTTATGCAACTGGCGGCTGTTGCAGTAGCCCTTATTGTGCTCAAGCCAGGTGCGCGTGTCGCACACCTCTGATTTAACCGGCATCGCCAGGCTGTTGATGCGCAGCGTGGTGTTTTCACCGTTAAGCTGCGTGCTGGTGTTGTGGCGCAGCACCGCCCCGCCGAGCAGGAAGCTATGGCTGTACGCCGCGGCATCCTGACCCAGCACAATGTCGTTATGGGCAAAGTGGTGGCTCTGCGCATTTTCAAACGCCAGCTTGACGTGGTGAAGCTGCGCATTGGCGGCAACGTTCATCGTCAGACGGGATCCGGTAAAGTGACGCGTCTCATTAAGGCTGACGTAATGTTCAATGACCGTGGCCTCCGCCCCTTCCGCCAGCTCCAGATGGTGGCGATAGTGCGCGGTGTTGATTTCATCGCCGTCCAGCCCCTGGGTGATGTGCATCAGCAGCAGCGGTTTTGCCGGACGCTGGTTACGCTTCACGCGGATGTGCGTCACGCTGCGGGCCAGACTCTCGGTCAGGTGCAGGAAAACCTCAGGCTGAACCGGGGCGCTCAGGGACTGGCGATCGTCGTTTATCTCAATCTCAAATCCGCTCGCCTGAAGCGCGTCGCTCAGCTCCGGACGGAACGCGCCATCGACAAACACGAGGCGCACGGCGTCCACGCCCACCGCCAGCGCGTCACGCTGCGCAGACGTGAGATCCGCCAGACGGGTCACATACTCGGCGTTCAGCAGGCCATCAAGCGGGGTGTACTTCCAGTTCTCATGCTTACGCGTCGGCAGGCCGAGACGCAGCATCTGCTGCAGATGCTGCTGCGCCTGCTCAGAGCGCGTGCCGCCCTGGGCTTCAAACAGCCTGTGCCACTGCTGGAGCGCATTACTGCTGTTCGGTAAGCCAGCCATAGCCCTGCTCCTCCAGTTGTTTAACCAGCGTGAAATCACCGGATTTCACAATACGCCCCTGGTAAAGCACGTGGACGTAATCCGGCTTGATATAGTCAAGAATGCGCTGGTAGTGGGTGACGATAATGAACGAACGCTTGCCGTCGCGCAGGGAGTTCACCCCGTCAGCGACAATCTTCAGGGCGTCGATATCCAGACCAGAGTCGGTCTCATCCAGAATGCACAGCTCGGGCTCCAGCACCGCCATCTGCAGAATGTCGTTACGCTTTTTCTCGCCGCCGGAGAAGCCAACGTTCACCGAACGGGTCAGCAGATCCTCCGGCATTTTCAGCAGCTTGATCTTCTCTTCCATCAGATCCTGGAAGTCGAAGCGGTCCAGCGCCTCCAGGCCGCGATACTTGCGCACCGCATTCAGCGCCGTCTGCAGGAAGAACTGGTTGCTGACGCCCGGAATTTCGACCGGGTACTGGAAGGCCATAAAAATGCCCTCTCCCGCGCGGTCTTCCGGCGACATCTCCAGCAGATCTTTGCCGTTAAACTCGACCGAGCCCTGGGTTACCTCATAATCTTCGCGCCCCGCCAGCGTCGCAGAAAGCGTACTTTTTCCGGAGCCGTTCGGCCCCATAATGGCGTGGACTTCACCCGGCTTGACGTCAAAATTGAGGCCACGCAGGATGGCTTTGTCTTCTACGCTAACCTGTAAATCTTTAATACTTAACATGTGCTTTCCTTAACCGACGCTGTGTTCAAGACTAATGGCGAGGAGTTTCTGGGCTTCAACGGCAAATTCCAGCGGCAGTTCAGAGAACACATCCTTACAGAAGCCGTTGACGATCATCGAGATGGCGTCTTCTTCGCTGATCCCGCGCTGCAGGCAGTAGAAGAGCTGATCTTCCCCAATCCGCGACGTCGTCGCCTCGTGCTCAAGCTGGGCCGTGTTGTTACGGCACTCGACGTACGGGAAAGTATGCGCCCCGCAGTCTGCGCCAATCAGCATCGAGTCACACTGGGTAAAGTTTCGCGCGTTGGTGGCCGTCGGCATGATTTTCACCAGCCCGCGATAGCTGTTCTGGCTATGCCCGGCGGAGATCCCTTTCGAGATGATGGTGGATTTGGTGTTTTTACCAATGTGGATCATCTTGGTGCCGGTATCGGCCTGCTGATGGCCGCTGGTCAGCGCCACCGAGTAAAACTCGCCGATGGAGTTATCCCCGCGCAGGATGCAGCTCGGGTATTTCCAGGTAATGGCCGAGCCGGTTTCAGACTGGGTCCACGACATCTTGCTGTTTTCGCCTTCGCACAGCGCGCGCTTGGTGACGAAGTTAAGGATACCGCCGGTATTGCCGTCGCCCGGGAACCAGTTTTGCACCGTAGAGTACTTCACCTCGGCATCTTTGTGGATGATGACCTCCACCACCGCCGCGTGCAGCTGGTAGCTGTCGCGAACCGGGGCGGAGCACCCTTCTATATAGCTGACGTAGCTGCCTTCATCCGCGACCAGGATCGTGCGTTCGAACTGGCCGGTTTTTTCGGCATTGATGCGGAAATAGGTGGAAAGCTCCATCGGACAGCGCACGCCTTTCGGCACATAGATAAAGGTGCCGTCAGAGGCTACCGCCGCGTTGAGCGCCGCGAAGAAGTTGTCGTTAGAGGGCACCACGGTCCCAATGTACTTTTTCACCAGTTCCGGATGATCGTGAATCGCTTCGCCGAAGGAGCAGAAAATGATCCCCTGCTCAGCGAGCTTCTCGCGGTAGGTGGTTGCCACCGAGACGGAGTCGAAAATGGCGTCTACCGCCACCTCTTTGCCCTCACGCACGGGCACGCCCAGCTGATTAAAGGCTTCTTCCACCTCTTTGCTGAGGAAGCTGTTCTCCGCACCGGTTTGCTGCACCGCGCCGGGCTGCGAGGCGCAGGTGTCGTCACAGCTGCCGCAGGACGGCGCAGAGTAGTAGCTGTAATCCTGATAGTTCAGCTTGTCATAATGCGCTTTCAGCCAGTGCGGCTCTTCCATCTCCAGCCAGGCGCGGAAGGCGCTCAGGCGAAACTCCAGCATCCACTCCGGCTCGTTACGTTTCGCCGAGATCGCCCGCACGACATCTTCGTTGATGCCTTTCGCCAGCTCATCGGTCTGCAGCTGGGTGAAGAACCCCTCTTTATAGTTGAGGTGCCCACCGCCCCAGGTATTTACTTCACTCGTTGCTTCAGTATTACGAGACATAGTACCGCCTATACCCCAAAGCTTTCGCCGCAGCCGCATTCGTTCTGGGCTTTCGGGTTATGAAATTTGAATAACTGGTTTAAGCCTTCGCGGACGTAGTCCACTTCGGTGCCGTCAATAAACGGCATGGCCTGCAGCGCGACGTACAGTTTCGCGCCGTCCGTCTCGAACACCAGGTCATCTTTCTCGGGTTCGGTGACGGTATCGAGCACGTAGCCAAAACCTGCGCAGCCGGTCTGTTTGACGCCCAAACGCACGCCGAGGATCTGGGGCTTTTTCGCCACCAGCTCGTGAATATGTGCCGCCGCCGCTGGCGTGAGCGTTAAACCGCGCCAGGCAAAATCGGCAGGATTAAAGGTTTCTGAATGCAGTTCCATAGGTCCACCTCATCTGATAAGCCATCAGGGCATAACACCATGTTAGTGATAACGATTATCACTTCAACCCTCTGTCAGCAGGGGCATTCGGCTAAACCGCCCTTTTTGCCTACTTTTATTAAGCATAGACCCTATGGCAGGATGCAGTCAGGATGGATGTATTTGTTCAATGCATTGATTAATAATGCATTTCGTCGCGGTATTTATGACGAAGAAGAGAAAAGTAAAATATGCATCGGAAATGCCTATTTTTGAGATAGCTTTTGCTCAGAAAATGACAAAAACAAAAAAAGGCCCTCAAGGCCTCTCACGATCAGTGATGAAATGAAACAGCAAACCCCTGTTCACGCCAGTGATCGAGCTGTTCCTGCTGGCGAGGCGTTGGGGATTTCCCCGTCCAGACGAAGATTTTTTGCCCGGGGAAGAGTTCAGGACGCGGCGAATCAATAGGTTCCGCCAGGACGTCAATGTGCCAGCCCTTCTGCGATAATCGCGCGGCTTCCAGCCACAGGTGGGTGCGGTCATCGCATTCCCAGCCAATCAGCAGCGCGTCTTTACCGGCTTTTTTGCGGGACTCCGCGAGGCTTGCAATGGCGAATTCGATCAGTACGCCGTCAAACAGGCTCGCCATGTGACGCACGGTATTTTGATCCTGATTCATTCGCTGACGGACGGGAGAGATAATATTGTCAATCAGCGCGTCTATCGCGTGATCGCGGCGGAATTCACTGATTTTGGCGCGCAGCTTTGCCGGGCTGGCGTAACGCAGAACGGTCATCATCTCTTCCTGGAACGAGACCCAGTTGCCCTGAGTCAATACTTCTTTGTTTTCCAGCAGGGCTTTGACTTTTCCGACCGAGACGCCGCTTTTCATCAGGCGCTTGATCTCTTCAATGCGCAGGATATCTTCATCGTCAAACTGACGATGACCCCCTTCGCTGCGCTGCGGCTTCAACAATCCATAACGGCGCTGCCAGGCACGCAGCGTAACGGGGTTGATACCGCATCGTTCGGCCACTTCGCCGATACTGTAATAGGCCATTAACTCCCTCACGCTCAGAACTTCCATACCTAACTGCACCAACCTTATCAGATTGTACACACCATTTGTATAACTAAGACCGCATTTTGAACGGGTGAACGGGGGTTCTTTCCCATCCACCTGTAAATACATTGTTGTATAAAATTTGCCATTCGTACAGTTAAGTCTGCCGGAATGTGTACAGCTTTATCAGAAGTCGAACTTTTTCTCCGGCCACGCAATCGCGGGAATACCGCCGTGGCGCGGGCTGGCAAAAAGATGCCCCTGGAACTGGGAAATCCCCGCGGACTCCAGCCACATCCACTCTTCCGCCTTCTCTACCCCCACCGCGCAGAACTGGATCTCAAGCGAGGAGCAGCATTTGATAATCGCCTGAATAATGGCCTGCCGGGGGCCACTTTTATGCACGTTCGCCACCAGATCGCGATTTATCTTAATTCTGTCCGGCTGGAACTGGGCCAGCAGCTGCAGCCCGGCAAAACCGGCGCCAAAGTGATCGATCGTCACGCTGATGCCCGCGCTTTTTAACTGCCTGACCGAATCCGTGAATTCATCAAAACGGGAAATGGCTTCGCTTTCTGTAAACTCCACCACAATTTGCTCGGGCACAAACCCATTTGCTTCAATCGCGGTGAGCAGGAAATCCACGGCGTTGGGAATGTTGACCAGCGTCATGGGCAGCAGGTTAAGGGATAACGTCTGGTCCTGTAGCCCCAGCGCGCTGGCCATGGAAAGCGCCACCTGCTTGCTCTGCAAATCAGACGCATATACCTCGTCACGCGGCCGGTTAGCGAAATAGACCCCCGGCGGGTCGCCGTCAGGAGTGCGGAGAAGCGCCTCCCAGGAGACGACCTGCTGCATAAACGGATCGACTATCGGCTGGAACGCAAAGCTGCAATCCGCCCCTTTCGCGACTACCTCGGGCTGCGCGGACAAGCGCGTTTCCTCGCGAACAAACTCCCAGGAATCCGCAGGCGGCAGTTCAAAATAGTTCGCTTTTTCCGTGGCCTCGACAAAGGTGCGGAAAAACTGCAGCGGGCGGTCGTTATACGTCAGCTGATAGCGTGTCGTTCCCCTGTTAAGCACCTGCTGCAGCACCTCATCCCTGTCGAAGTGGCGTAAATCAAAAAGCTCCATGCCCACGTTGCCAAAGCGTCGGACAGGTCCGTGATCGCGCATCAGCTCCACCACGTTATGGTGGCGCGGGTCGTTGCAGATCTGCTCATAGATAGCAGTGACGTGTTCCACTGGCCCTTCAAGCAGCTGAAAAAAATGCGTGCCGTTAAACAGCAGGATCCCCGTGACGTTGGATTGCCGGTTTTTACTATTTGCTGCAGCGACCATTGCTTCCAGCGCCTTCACTGGAACGTCCTCGCAGATATGACTGCGGTAAATGATGGTTGTGAGCATGCGATTCCTGGGGTTAGGGTTTTGGCCACAAATAAGGTGGATAAGAAGCATTTATAGCACATTAATTGACTGACAAATAATTTACATCTCAACCATTTACGGCAGTTAATGAAACATTTTTCTGTGCTGTACAACTTACCCGTATCAGACCATTTTGTACAATATATCCTGTAACGTTACCGGCTCATGACACACCATCAACATCATGAAAATTAAGTACTTTATAAAATATATCATAAAAATATTAAAAATTTGTACATTTTATATGTACAGATTTAAGAATTGTGTATACCTTAATTGTAACGTTAGTGATTACAAAATTTTACAGGAGCGAAACATGCAGCAGAAAGGTTACGCCATAGATTCCGCAGCAGCGATCGCACAGTACTTCGAAAAGGCTGCGCTTCCCACCCAGCAGGAGACGCTGGGCCAGGTGGTTGTCGAAATTCTCAGCGACGGGCGAAACCTGAATCGCAAATCGCTCTGTACCAAACTGCTCAGCCGCCTCGAAAGGGCCGATGGTCCGGAAGAGGAAGAGCATTACCACATGCTGCTTGGCCTGCTCTTCAAACGGTAACGTGATGAATAGCAGTGACGCAGACCGACTGATCGACACGCTTATCGGTGAAGCCGTTCTCTCTCTTCTGAAAGAGCGGGGGCCAGTGACAACCGAAGGATTGCTGCAGCGTCTGCGGGTAATGAAAGAACATGAAAAGGATCCCCGGCGGCGGGAGACACTTGCGGTGGTAATTGCCGAGATCGGCTCAAACAGCATCGCCTTTACACGTCGCAGAACCGCGCAAGGACGAACGAACAGAGAGGGACCTCTCAACGATAACAGAGACAATGTAGTGCCGTTATTTGGAAGTGGAAAACCGTCCGACCCCAAAAAAATACATTGACTGCAATTTAACAGCTACGGTGAGAACAAATGAGACAAAATATTCAGCTTCAACCCGAATACCATTCTGCTTTTTTAGACAGTGCGCTGTCGGAATATTTCCGTCACGCAGGCGATCGTTTTGCTGAAGAGTCCGCTGTTTTTTCTACTGCAGTACGCTGTGTTCTGGCCTCTGAAGGTCATCTGTCCAACAAAGCGATCATCCTCTGGCTCATTCAGACGCTGGAAGCCACCCCACGACGTGGTTCAGGCGGATGTGATTCGTAAGACTCTGGAAATCGTGGTGGGTTACACGATGGACGATCTGTAAGCTCCTGCGCTCCCCCCTACGTGTCATCGTCAAAACTGACGAATAGCCTGACGATGACACGCGCCTTTCCCGCGTAACACCCTGTAAAACCAGAAAAGCCAACCTGGCACGGTTCCTGCTTACCTCTGCTTACGGGACTGGGTTGTCCAGTCAACTTTGCTTCATTTCTTAACAGGTCTGTTATTGATGAAAAAGATCGCCAGCGTCTGCCCCTACTGCGGTGCAGGCTGTAAATTAAACCTTGTCGTTGAAAATAACCGTATCATCCGTGCCGAAGCGGCAGAGGGCGTCACAAACCAGGGCACCCTGTGTCTGAAAGGCTTTTACGGCTGGGACTTCCTCAACGATACCCGTCTGCTCACCCCGCGCCTGACCCAGCCGATGATCCGCTACCACAAAGGCGAGGCATTCACCCCCGTTACCTGGGAAGAGGCTATCCGCTACACCGCCCACCGGCTCAGCAGCATTAAAGCGCAGCACGGGCCCCGGTCGATCATGACCACCGGATCCTCCCGCGGAACCGGCAATGAAACAAACTATGTGATGCAAAAATTTGCCCGCGCGGTGCTGAACACCAACAACGTGGACTGCTGCGCGCGCGTCTGCCATGGCCCTTCCGTGGCCGGTTTACAGGAAACGCTCGGCAACGGCGCGATGAGCAACTCAATCAACGATATTGAAAACTCAAAATGCCTGCTGGTGTTTGGCTATAACTGCGCGGACTCCCACCCTATCGTCGCCCGCCGGGTGCTGAAAGCGCGTGAAAACGGCGCGAAAATCATCGTCTGCGATCCGCGGCGCATTGAAACGGCGCGCATCGCCGACCAGCATCTGCAATTGAAAAACGGCAGTAACATGGCGCTGGTGAACGCCTTTGGCTACGTGCTGCTGGAAGAGGAACTCTACGACAAAAGCTACGTGGCGCGCTTTACGGAGGGGCTTGAGGCCTATCGCCAGACGGTGAAAGACTATGCGCCGGAGAAGGTCGAGCATCTTACCGGCATTCCCGCCCGCGACGTTCGTCAGGCGATGCGCACCTTCGCGGCGGCCCCTTCCGCCACCGTGATGTGGGGGATGGGCGTGACCCAGTTTGGTCAGGCTGTGGATGTGGTCAAAGGGCTTTCCAGCCTGGCGCTGCTGACCGGTAACCTGGGTCGCCCCGCCGTCGGCGTCGGGCCCGTGCGCGGTCAGAATAACGTACAGGGTGCCTGCGACATGGGCGTTCTGCCGAATATGTTCCCCGGCTATCAGGATGTGACCGACCCGGCGGTCAGGCAGAAGTTCGCCGATGCCTGGGGGATTGACGTCAATAACATGGACGATCGGGTCGGGACGCGCATTACCGAGGTGCCTCATCTGGCGCTGGAAGGCAAGGTCAAGGCCTACTACATCATGGGGGAAGATCCGCTTCAGACCGAAGCGGATCTCGGTCTCGTTCGCAGCGGCTTTGAGGCGCTCGACTTTGTCGTGGTTCAGGACATCTTTATGACCAAAACGGCAGAAGTGGCGGACGTTCTGCTCCCGGCCACCTCCTGGGGTGAACACGGCGGCGTCTTTACCTGTGCCGATCGCGGGTTCCAGCGTTTTGGTAAAGCCATTGAGGCCAGCGGCAACGTGAAGCGCGACTGGGAGATTATCAGCCTGCTCGCCACAGAGATGGGCTACCCGATGCATTATGACTCCAACCAGCAGATCTGGGATGAGATGCGCGAGCTGTGCCCCCTCTTCTACGGCGTGACGTATGAAAAAATGGGCGAGATGGGCCACGTGCAGTGGCCGTGCCCGACGCTGGATCACCCGGGAACGCCGTACCTGTACAAAGACAATCAGTTCGACACCCCAACCGGTAAAGGGCAGCTCTTCGCCGCGCCGTGGCGCGCGCCGGCGGAAACCCCGGATGCGGATTTCCCGCTGGTGCTGTGTACGGTTCGCGAAGTGGGACACTACTCCTGTCGCTCGATGACCGGGAACTGCGCCGCGCTGCAGAGTCTGGCCGATGAGCCGGGTCGGGTACAAATGCACCCTGCCGATGCGGTCAAACTGGGCATTACTGACGGACAGCTGGTCTGGGTGCGTTCGCGTCGCGGCAAAGTGATTACCCGAGCCAGCATCAGCGAGCGTATCAACGCCGGGGCCGTCTACATGACCTATCAGTGGTGGATTGGCGCCTGCAACGAGCTGACCCAGGATAATCTCGATCCCATCTCCAAAACGCCGGAAACGAAGTACTGCGCGGTGCAGCTGGAGGCGATTGAGGACCAGCGCTGGGCGGAGGATTTTGCGGCGTCGGCGTATCAGTCCATGAAGTCGCGGCTGATTAACGCGGTGAATGTCTGAAGAACATGCCGGGTGGCGTCACTGCCACCCGGCAATGATGTTGTGATGAATCAGGGCTCACCATAAAGAAAAACGCGTACCTGAAGCCCGGCATCATTGCTTCTCCGATCGCTGTGGCTTAACCAGGCGCCTGACGAAACCGTAACGACGTTGTTGAGCGGGGTCTGCCAGGCTGTCTCGACCCCTTTCAGCGTCTCATTATGTGGATAAGCCTGGTTAAACGACTGCGACGTGCGGTTCACCCGAGCCCTCACGCCGCGCAGGCTTAGCCGTTGGTCGTTCTCAAATACCCACTCAACGCGCGCCGAGTACTGCGTGCCGTCACCGCCCATCGCATCCGCCAGCGGCCAGCCCTGCTGATAAAAACCGCCGTGATAGCAGTAGTGATAATAGATCACCCCGGTCTCTTTCATTTGCGAACGCGTATCCGCCGCTTCGAGAGCCCAGTTCACCTGGCTATTTCCCCATACATTATGCCCTTCGATCCCCCCAGCCAGGTGTTATGGGATGGCAAAAATCCAGCTTCATCATCACCCACAACCTGACCATATAGACTCACCGGAATATCTAACAGACTGGCTAAATGAACGCGAAAATCAATGCCGCCAAGCTGGTCTCCCGGATCGCTTTTCTGGTTTCCGGTATTGTCCTGCCCAATTAACGCATCCCGGAAGGACGCGTAGTTTTCCGGGCGCCCCTTTCCGCCCCACATGATCACACGGGAAAGGGCCAGTTCCAGCGCGTTACCTGGCGCAAAGGCCACTCTGGCTCCTGAAAGCTTCGGCTGCTCCGGGCGAGAATATTGCCGAATCTGTCCCGTAAAAATTTGATATTGCCATGCTCCCAACCATGCAAACCAGGGGCTCTCGAAGGGATACTGTTCATCACGCTGCATCATCAACCCCACCACCGGACGTGCTGCATCAGAACGGATTAGACTGGCATCATTTCCAGAGCCCCACCACTGCGGGATCTCACCGAAGCTTAACCACTGGTTAGCCAGACGCAACGCCGCATAGCTGCCGTTTGGGTTAACGCCGGACGCGTCAGCGATCCATTGTCTTCTCTCTACATTCCCCTTCAGGGTAATATCCCAGTCACTGTCATTCATATTGATAGCGGTGCTAAACGACTGCCCCGCGGTATGCTCTGCTCCCATGCCAGCCGGGAGCACGTTGCGGCCAGTCGCGGCAAAAGCAGAAACCTGTACCGACGATTTAAGTTGCTGTAACCGTTTTTGAATCCGATGAATAACCTGCAGGTTAACGGGATCCTGGCTGGAGCGTAGCGTTAACAGTGCATTTTGTATTTCCGCCTCACTAAGGGGCCATGTTGAAAGGTCAAGGTGTATTAATTTTCGGTCGGACAACCATGCCAGATCGTCACGCAGGGAGCGGTCGTTAACCACCAGTCCCGCAGAAAACCCCGGACAGCAAAAAAGGCAGAGGACAAGCGCCACTGTGTTATTAGCGAAACGAGACAGCATATCAATCCTGGATATTATCGATTCAGATACTGGTGAAATATATTCGCCCAGTTATTTTTCTCAGCAATTCTGTTAAGAAGCTTTATTAATTCATAATCGCTTCGCAAATGAAATTTCTGCATCAGCATATATTTATGCGTAAAAACCGTTTTATCACTGATGCATAGCTCATTCGCTATGTCGGTCACCGACAACCCCTTATACAAGCCAATCATAATGCGAACCTGTTGGGGTGATAATGTTTTTTGCTGGCACTCGAAACAAGAAATAGAAGGTCGTCGATATTTATTTAACGGGGCTACCTGCCAGGCGCTAAAGAGCGCATGACGTACCTGCGACAGAGGCGCTCTTCTTGAAATGAAAATAATATCCTGAAAACAGGATGGCAACGCTTTTACCGGGGCATCATCTTCCAGAATTCCGATGATGATTCCCTGCTGGCGCGCCTGCAATTCGGGAAAACAGGTAAAGTACTCCCCCTGGCACAACGAGAGCACAATGACATCAGCCGCTCTGATACTATCCGCTGTAAAATCAAACGTAAATGTAACGTCCCGCTGTGCGACATGAGAGAAAAAATCCTTAAAAAAATACTGCAAGCCGCACTGAAATAATATATCAGTCTCGCTTATTAAAATATTGACCATTTTTATGCCAGGGAGTCGTTAAAATAAATAGTAAAGTAACCGTTTTATTTTGATTACAAGTCTGTCGTCACTTGGCACTCAACTTTTGCAAGCGCGTTATCGCTTTGATCCCAATCTGCAGTTTTGATAACCGGCTCTTTAAAGGCCCACATAATGGACAGCAACAGGACCAGTACGATAGTTCCCTTTAACAAAAGGCGGATAAAATACATGTCATCTCCATCAGTCAAAAGCGTATCAGTTATATTGCATGGTAAGAACGACAACCGCGCTAATCGTCCCTGGCGTTGCACCACCCGCGACCGATTTAACCCTCGCCTGCATGGGTAAAGTAGCCGTTCTGTCTGCAGCAATATTTTGGGTGATGCTTGATCCCGTCCCCATGAGCACATCGCTGCTCATCTCCGTCATAGCGATAGCAACATTCTCTGCCGTGCCGCTATTCTTGTAGTAGCCGACTCCGGCAACAGGGTCGGGTGTTCCGCTAAAGGTGGCTGTTACGCTGCGGGTGCCCACTGGACAAAGGGTGAACAATAAATTAAACGCAACCGGATCGGAAAGGGATCCCGGTGTCGCCATATTGGATGCCTGAATATTGCCGAGATTAACATCCAGACTGGTATTGCCCCCATTAAATACGCAGGGGGAGGCAACAATATTGCCGGTGACGCTGACGTTAACGCTATCCGCGGCAATAACATTGCCGCTTATTACTGCCGCGATGAACGCTGCCGTGCGCATTATATTCATCGTCATCCCCTTTACTGGTAGGTCAAATTTAAGGTTGCTGACGCATTTGCGGTGCCGGGTTCTACCGTCGTTTGCGTCTGGTAATAACGCGCCGTTAAAGGGAACGCTTCCTGGCCGCCCGCCGCGAGTTTTAACGGCAGACGCGAGCTGAGAGTGAGAGGTGTACCGTTATAGAGCAACTGAACGCCAACCCCTTTCGCCGTGCCGGTATTACCCTGCCCCGTCAGCGCGAGCACGCTCGTTGTTGCTACGTCCGGGTTCTGAATGCCGCTGAGTGACACGTTGACGTTAGCCCCCGCATCGCAGTTAAGTCCGAGATTCTGCGTATTTTGGGCGCCCGCCGGTGTGGTGCCTACCGTTGAGCCAAAAACTGCGGCAGAAATATCGCCTATCGGAAATGTCAGTTGCGGTGTTGTTATATTGCAGGCCAGTACGTTAATGGTTCCGCCCAACAGGGTGGTCGTCAGGCCATCACGATAAACGCCGTCACTGCCCTGCAGCATCACCACGCCCAGCACGCCAGGCGTCAGCGACCCCGACGCAACCGCTCCGGTAACGATAAGTTCTATTTTACCGCCCCACCATTCGACATAATCCGACTGCGCGTTATAGGAGAAGGTATTGGTCGGGTTTTCAAAATAATTACCCGATGAAAAGCGCACGCCTATACCGTTTACATTGGTGTTATAAACATGATTACCGTAAGCACTCGGTGTCGCATTAAGGTAGCGCATGCTAAAACCCAGCATTAATGGATTGGCACATCCCGTTAAATAGGAACCGGTTAACGTCGCGTTTCGCGAAAATAATACGGTTCCAACGGCAACGTCGCGCTGAACCGTAATCGTGCCGATGGACAAGGTTGATTCCTGTGGCGTAATCGTCGTGCAGGTTCCTGCATGAGCACTGTTCCAGCCTGCTGCGACACACAGCAGGAATATGATGTTAATTAAGCGCATTTTAAAAACCCTAAAGACAATTGACGTTAATTTCGGTAATTCCGCCTGCCGAAGGCTGCGGGGAAAGCACGTACGGTGCGCGGCATTGCCGATCGCTTTCCGCTCCCCACGAGACGAAGACAGTTCCCTGTGTGTCCAGACCGGTGAGATAAGCCTGACCTCTATCGCCAACAATAACGCTGCTGCCGTCGGCGCCCTTCAGGCTTGCCGTTGCGCCAAAGGGAACAAACTGGCCGTTATGCAGTAAATTAAATAATGCCCGTCGCCCCACCTTCGCCTTATAGTCGGCCAAAACGATCGCGCCGCGCGTCGGCGTCACCGTCCGGGTATTAATATCCAGCTCAACATCATCCGGCAGGCTTTCCGGGGCAAGGGTGATGTCATTTTTACGGTATACGGAGAGATTGCTGACCACCGTATATCCGCGGTAATCCGTTCTGACACCCGGCTGATTGCGAATATCGACGTCGTGCGCGCCCGGCGCGCTAATCAGAACATTGGTCTCACCCAGGGGCTGCGAAAGCGTAATCCCCTCTCTGTGAGCGAGAATGCCCCCCTGTAAGCCGTAGTTAAGCCGCTCGCTGTTTTTGTCGTAGCTGTAGCCCGCCGTCACTTCGCCGTAGGTTCCCTTATAATCACCATTCATATTGCCCGTGTAGCCAACGCCGTCCGACCCGTATCCCTGCTGCACGTTCCAGTTCAGGGCGTGGTTTTCCAGCGCCACGCCGTTCAGGCCGACGTTGTGCGTGGTGCCGTTATTCTTGCTGGCGCTCACGCCATAGTTAGCCCAGGTTTGCGGCAAAAACTTCTCCAGAGGAATGCTGACGTTAAAGGCCAGCAACCGATCTTTGTCGTACCGTTTATTGTCATCGTATGAACCCGCGCTGCCGTTTTTACTGTAGGTCCAGGTGAGTCCATAACTGATGTTGTGCCAGTAGTTGTTGTAACCCAGGCTGTATGACGCCATCGTTTGACCCGAATTCCAGTAGTCTTCGCGGGCCGCGCTCAGCGTCAGCGAGCCAAGATTACCGCCCAGCGTCTGGCTCATCGTAAGTTCGGCCCGGTTGCGGCGTCGGTCCTGAAGCGCGGAGCTGTCGCCGTACGAATCAAGGATCTCCTGCATACCGTAGTAACCGCTGGTCGAGTAACGGTAGCCCGCAATCGAAAAATGGGTTCCGGTACCCACAAAGTTCTTGCTGTATCGCGCCCGCCAGGACTGGCCGTTGGATTTCTCACCTCCCTGCGGGGTGGACCAGGCCTGGGTCATGTCCGCAGAAATCGCGCCGAAATCACCCATATTTTTCCCGAGCCCGGTGGCGATCGACTGATATTTACTCGACTCCTGCAGCCCGCCATAGAGCGTGAGACCATACGACAACCCATAAATCCCGGTGATTTGCCCAAACGGGGTCTTATCAACGCTGCCGTTATATGAACGGTATTGCCCTCCGGTTACCGCATACTTGAGCCGTCCTTCGCGCTGTAAAACCGGTAAAGACGCGTACGGGAGGGTGAAATGCTGCTCGCTGCCGTCTGCTTCCTTAACGGTGACGTCCAGATCGCCCGCGCCGCCCGTGGGGTACATATCGGTAATCTCAAAAGCGCCCGGCGCCACGTAGGTCTGATAAATCTGGTAGCCATTCTGGCGAACAATTACCTGCGCATTGGTACGCGCGATACCCCGCACCACGGGCGCATAGCCTTTCAGCGAATCCGGGAGCATGTCATCATCAGAAGCCAGCTGTCCGCCGCGAAACGGCATGCTGTCGAACACGTCGGCTGGCGCGGAGCTATCCCCCAGGGTGAGCTGCGCTTTGAGCGGAATAATGGCCCGCTGTGCATAGGTGTAGACGGTATCCCATTTGTCCTGACCGCGCTCATCCCGCGACCAGGTGGTGTAATTTCGCAGTCGCCACGGCCCAACGTTGAGACCCGGGCGCAGGTTGGCATATTGACTGTTGGTGTTTTTACTCTCGTTCTGTTTCGCCCGGCTGTTTGCGCCACTCAGGCTGTAGTTCAGCATCGCGGCGGCGATCCCCTCATCCCACTGTTCTGGCGGGACATACCCTCTGGCAGGCAGGTCAACTGCGGCCTGAGGAATGCTGATAACCAGCCGCTGTGCGCCAAACTGAAAATCCGTACTGGCATGAGGGATCGCCTGCAGGTTGACGCAGGACGCGCCCTGGCTGGCTAAGTCGGGAAAAAGCGCGGTTTTGACGCCCCATTTGTTGAGCTGCTCAATACTCAGACAAGGCTGAAGGCTATCGCCCTCTTCCCCACCTTTCACTGAGGTAAAATCAATATCGCTTGTCTCGATGAGTTGGTCGTCAAGGATGATGTCAACGTGGTATTTCCCTGGTGCCTGCGAACCTGATTCAAAAGCAGATAAATCAGCTTTACCCGTGCCCGGGTTGTCCAGTTCAACCAGTTCGGCGTTGAACGAATCACGGGCATCAACAGTCTGCATTGCATTAACCAGCGCAAAAGCGATACAGATCGCCAGACGCGCAGGCTGCATTTTTTTAGTTTTCGTTGCCATCATCATTAACCTGACCTGATATGAGGATCGCCGCTTTTGATAAATTAAAAGCTGGCCTGATGTATTATTCCGGGACTGCCGTAATCATTAATGACTTTGAATGAAATATGGTTGCCATTGGCACCTGCGGGTAAGGTAAATGCCGCCATTGCACCAGGCGCCACCCAGGAGACCTCATCCAGTTTTTTATCACCGACGCTTATTTCATTAAAGTTGATGATATATTGCGTTGGATTGGTAACCATTAGCTTATTCCCGCTACGTGACCAGGTTAATTTATTCGCTTGTTCTTCCGGTGTTGATGCCTTCAGACTCGCCGGGCGATAAATAAGCTTGATGCGCGTTTTTACGGCAATTTGCAGCGAGTTTGCCTGTTTTGAAGCAGACGGTATCGCTTTAATATTCAGCCAGAAAAGACTTTCCTTATCCTGGGGTAGCGAACCCGAGAGTAAAATACGCTCAATGTTTTGCTGGCCACCATCCAGTCGATATAAAGGCGGAGTAACAATGAACGGCGCTTTATTAGCATTACCCTCTGGCATTTCAACCCAGGACTGGATTAAGTAAGGCACGCTATCGGCATTATTGATGCTAATTGATGCCTCTTTTTTCCCACCCTCAAAAATAACGCGGGTACCGCCGATAATGACCCCGGCATAAGCGTTCGAAAACGATGCGGTCAGAGCGGAAGCGATGAGCAGGGTCTTGCTAATAAAATTCATGTTACACCTCTTGAAACACGGGGGCAGTGGCTGCCCCCCGCAGAACGTCGTGGAACCGACTCGGGTTCTGCTTAATGACTAGTTATAAACAACGGAGAAATTTGCCACGGAGTTTGCAGGACCGGCAGTCACCGATGCCGCCGTTGAAATATACTGCGCGTAGAAATTCAGCGTATTATCGGCGGTGCTGCTTAACATATAGCTATAGCTGTTACTGCCGTGCAGCGGCAGATCCGCTTTATCCGCGGTCATCAAATTAATAGCAACACCCGTTGCCGCGCCGACGACGGAGGTATCAACAGCCAGCAGATCGGCGTTAGTCAGGTCAGGCGTACCGTCAAAACGGACTTTGGCACTGGTGACCGTGACCGGGCAGTTCTTCAGGACAATATCGAATTTCGTTGCTGCAGTTCTGGAGCCCGTTGCCGGAAATTCTGTTTTATTGTAATCGCCTAATACCACCACCTGATTTTGAGAGGCAACCGCGACATCGCAGGCGGAATCCAGGATGTTACCGTTAAAATTAACGGTTCCAGCAGCAGCGAAAGCATTGCCCACCATTAAGGCGGAACCTGTCACAACCATCGCTAAAATAATATTCTTTTTCATAATCTTCATTTTCCTGTTTACGGGATAACTTTATTTATTATTGAAACGCACGCAGTAGAAAGTTGATAAATGAATCGCTGTGGGTTCATTTATTTTTTTAATTAACGCTATAAGGTCTTTCTGACTGACCGGTTAAAATTTATATAATCATTTTGGTGAACACAACTTTTTGCTGGTCTAGCTGTAGACTCTGATTTAACGTAAATTCAACATTTCTTCAGGATACGCTTATACCTTATTTCCCGGGTCTATTAGTAGACTTGATCGCCTTTCTGTTTTCATTCAACACGTTAGATATCAGGCGCTCAACGGTCTACTTTTGGACCTTGCCGAAACATTCCCTGACCTCTTCATTTTTAAGATAATTCCCTGCGCAGATCAAAAAACGATCGAACCCGTAGTCGCTGTGAGGTATCTTATGAATACACGTTTAACCACGCCATTGAATAACCACGAATCAACCGTTCTTGGTTTAAAACCGTTTATCCATATCGATACCCTGATTAAATCAGTGCTACCTGCTGCGAACAGAATGATCATCTGTCGGGGAGAAACCGTACATTATTATAAAGATGACGTGCGCCAGTGTTTTTTACTTCTCCAGGGAAGCGTGGCGCTTCATCGTCGCGGCGACGGTATTGTTTTAAACTCTGAGTCAGCGCCGTTTATTCTGGGCGTCAGCAGTCAATTTTCTTCGGAGCATCTCTACGTCAGGGCCCTGGAGACGGCAGAAATCGCCCGCGTGTCGCTGGAGACGTTTAATCAGATTGTTTCACACCAGGATTTATGGGAGCATTTTTCAAAGCTGCTTATTTATACGGCCTCACGGGTGTATGAGCATTGCGCGCAAATATCGCAAATGTCTGCCTACGACATTATTCGCTTCCAGCTTGTTGAGCTCATGCAGGAGCCCGATGCCATACGGAAGAATACGACGGCGGCCGCGTACATCAAAAGCCGGACGTATCTTTCACGTAGCGGAATTATGCGTATTCTGGCAGAGCTGAGGACCGGGAAGTACATCACCATGGAGCGTGGGGTGCTGCTTGACATTCACCATCTGCCGCGAAAATATTGACAGCCAGCGTGCCTGTACCCGGGAGAAGCGCTATAATTAGCCAGGTTATTTTTAAGGTTGTCGGCTACCATGTCCCTTCCAGAAAAGTCTCAACGGGGTTCCCCCTACGCGCAAGAGCTTATTTCACACCTGATGCCTGATTGCACAACCCATCGCGCCGCCCGCGGCGAGCGGCTGGACCTGCAGGTCAACGGTCAGGGCATGTGCTATTTAATTCTTGAAGGCACCATCGCCATCTACAGAAGAAGCGATGACATGATGCTGTCTACGGCCCGCAGCCCCTCGGTGTTCGGCCTTGCTAACCTCACCGATATCTATTTCAATGATTATATTAAGACAGTCAGTCCTTGTCTGATAGGGACGCTCACCGCCGATCGGGTGAATGAAATCATTAAAGAGAAGGCGCTATGGGGACTGCTCTCTCAACAGCTCATGTTTGTGTACAGCCGTCTTTATAACAACGTGATGCCGCAGGGCGCGCCGACGGCATATGAGATGATTCGCCAGCAGCTGGTCAAGCTGATGGAGGAAGATGAGAGCTATCGGCTCAGCGTGACGGCGGAAAGGTATATCAGAGAGAAAACCCAGCTCTCCCGCAGCGGCGTGATGCGCATTCTGGCGGATTTAAAAACCGGCGGATTCATCGAGATGGAAGAAGGCAGGCTCATTAAAATCAATAAACTCCCCGCCCGATACTGAATTTCAGACACAAAAAAGGCCGCACTCGCGGCCCTTTTATTTTCATGTACTCAATGGACGTGAACGCCCAACCGCCAGGCAAAGTAGATCTCTTCTTTCAGTTCATTCGAAGAGAGCGCCAGCAAATCTGTAAATTCCAGCTCAAGCTGTTTCAGCTTTTTCAGGTACTGCGCCGGAGACAGGTTGCTCTTATCGCGACGTAAATATTCAATTGCCAGCCGTGTTGGGGTTATTTCAGTATCCATGATGTCCTCGCTTATGTACAAAACCTGACCAGTATATCACAACGCGCTGGCTAGTTTTTGACCAAAGGCAAGACATCTGAAAACTTTACACAACCGCCGTGGTCAGGCGCGACGAGCAGCACAGGCGATCCTGCTCGTCGAGAATATCTATTTGCCACACCTGATGGCGGCTTCCGGCGTGCAGCGCGCGGCAAACACCGCGCACGCGCCCGCTGCGCACCGAGCGAATGTGGTTAGCATTCACCTCGAGCCCGACAACCTTCTGCTCCCCTTCGGTACACAGATACCCCGCCACCGAGCCCAGCGTTTCGGCCAGCACGACGGACGCTCCGCCGTGCAATAAACCAAACGGCTGGTGGGTGCGACTATCGACGGGCATGGTGGCCTCAATCTCATCGTCGCCAATGCGGATGAACTGGATATCCAGCAGCCCTACCATATTCCCCTCGCCCATGGCGTTCAGCGCCTGCAGCGTCACGGCACGTTTCCAGATCATCCAATTATCTCCAGTAAAGCCTGCAATGGGTGACGTACGCCGTTACCTTCTACCCGTTTTACCTGGCTGCGGCAGGAGTAGCCCGTCGCCAGACAGCGGTTTCGCGGCAAACGCTGCATCGCCTGATGCCAGGACAGCTCATAGATGCCGAGCGAGTTGGCGTGGTTTTTCACTTCGTGTCCGTAGGTTCCGGCCATCCCGCAGCAGCCTACGTTGACGCTCTCCAGCTTCGCACCAAAGCGGGCAAAAACAGACGCCCACTGCGCGGGGGCACCCGGCAGCGCGGTCACTTCCGTGCAGTGACCGAACAGATACCACGGTTCACCGCTGACATCCTGAACAGCCTTATCTTCCAGCGCCGTCGGCAGCCACTCGTGCACCAGCATCACGTTGAAATCGCCGCGCTTATCGCCCAGCGTCTGCTTGTATTCATCGCGATAGCAAAGCACCAGCGCCGGATCGACCCCGACCATCGGTATCCCGAGCTGCGCCACGCGATTCAGGAAGTCAGACGTTTTCTGCGCGGTCTTCGCAAAGCGGTTCAGGAAACCTTTAATGTGCTGCGCCTTGCCGTTCGGAGAGAACGGCAGCACAACCGGCTGGTAGCCCACCTTCTCCGCCAGACGGACGAAATCGGCCACGACCTGCGCATCGTAGTAGCTGGTGAACGGATCCTGCACAACCAGCACTACATTGGCTTTTTGCTCCGGAGCGAGCGCCTCCAGCTGTTCCAGGGTCATGTTCGCCGAACGGTGGCCAACAAGCTGGCGCTGCAGAGACGGGACCGACAGCAGCGGCAGATCGACCATGCCGATGTGTTTTTCGGAGAGCTTGCGCACCAGCGGCTGGTTAATAAAGAAGTTGAAGGTCTTTGGCGCACGCGCCATCAGCGGCGCGTAGCTTTCTACCGTTGCCACCAGATGGTCGCGCACCGGGCGGAGGTATCGGGTGTGATAAAGCTGCAGGAAACGCGAGCGGAATTCCGGCACGTCGATTTTAATCGGGCACTGGGTGGAGCAGGCTTTGCAGGCCAGACAGCCGGACATCGCCTCTTTCACCTCATGGGAGAAATCGTACTCGCCCTTGTTGGCATGCCAGCTGTTGCGGGTGCGCTCAATCAGCGAGCGCAGGCTGGCCCGTTTTTCCGGCAGCTCCTGCTCCAGCTTGAGCGGATCCACCCCGCGGTCGGCCAGCAGACGCAGCCACTCGCGCACCAGCGTCGCCCGCCCTTTCGGCGAGTGGATACGGTTGCTGGTGATTTTCATCGACGGGCACATCGGGCTTTTCACATCAAAGTTAAAGCACAGGCCGTTGCCGTTGCACTCCATCGCGCCGCGCCAGGACGCGCGCACCGCAATCGGGATCTGTCTGTCGTACGTGCCGCGCTTGACGGCATCCACCTGCAGCATCGGGGCATCAACACCCTCAGGCGGGCATATTTTACCCGGGTTGAGGCGGTTATGCGGATCGAAAGCCGCCTTCACCTTGCGCAGCTCCGCGTAGAGCTGTTCCCCGAAGAATGCCGGGCTGTACTCCGCGCGGAACCCTTTCCCGTGCTCTCCCCACAGCAGACCGCCGTATTTGGCGGTTAAGGCCACCACGTCGTCGGAGATCTGCTTCATCAGGATCTCCTGCTGCGGGTCGCACATATCCAGCGCCGGACGCACGTGCAGTACCCCTGCATCGACGTGGCCGAACATGCCGTAGCTCAGGCCGTGGCTGTCCAGCAGGGCGCGGAACTCAACGATATAATCCGCCAGATGCTCAGGCGGCACGCAGGTATCTTCGGCAAAGGGAATGGGCTTCGCCGCCCCTTTCGCATTGCCGAGCAGGCCCACGGCTTTTTTACGCATCGCATAGATACGCTCAATCCCGGCCAGATCGTTACAGAGCTGCCAGCCGATCACGCCGCCTTCCCCCTGCGCAATCAGCTCATCCAGCCGCAGGCAGAGCGTGGTGACCTGGCGCTCTATCAGCTCCGCATCATCGCCGGCAAATTCCACGATATTGAGACCGAGCATCTCTTTATCCGGCACGTCGGTAATGAGGTCACTCACGGAGTGCCAGACAATATCTTCCCGGGCCAGATTGAGCACCTTAGAGTCGACGGTCTCCACCGACAGCGCCTGCGCTTTAACCATAAACGGCGCATTGCGCAGCGCGGAGTCGAAGGAGTCATATTTGACGTTCACCAGACGGCGCACTTTCGGCAACCGGGTAATATCCAGCCGCGCTTCGGTAATAAACGCCAGCGTCCCTTCGGAGCCGGTCAGCACGCGGGTTAAATCAAACTGGGTCAGGTCGTCGTTAAAGACGTGGCGCAGATCGTACCCGGTCAGGAAGCGGTTCAGTTTGGGGAATTTATCGAGAATAAGCTGGCGGTTGTCGCGGCAGCGTTCCAGCACGGTGCGATAGATACGCCCGCTGGCGGTGTTATCTTTGCCCAGCGTTTCCGCCAGTTCGACCGGCATCGGCTGGGTATCGAGGATATCGCCGCCCAGCAGCACCGCGCGCACGCCCAGCACGTGATCGGAGGTTTTACCGTAGACCAGCGAGCCCTGCCCGGAGGCATCCGTGTTAATCATCCCGCCAAGGGTCGCGCGGTTGCTGGTGGAGAGCTCGGGGGCAAAAAAGTAGCCGTAAGGCTTGAGATACTGATTAAGCTGATCTTTGATGACGCCAGCTTCGACCCGCACCCACCCCTCTTCCGGGTTGATCTCAATGATGCGGTTCATATAGCGCGACATATCAACAATGATGCCCTGGTTCAGCGCCTGACCGTTGGTCCCGGTGCCGCCGCCGCGCGGCGTAAAGACCAGCGAGGCAAACCGCTCCTGCGTGGCCAGCCGGGCGATAAGCGCGACGTCAGCCGTTGAACGCGGGAAAACGACGGCATCGGGAAGAAGCTGGTAGATACTGTTATCGGTCGCCATCGTCAGCCTGTCGGCATAGTTCGTGGCGGTATCACCTGTAAAACCCTGTTGCTCCAGTGCTTGCAAAAAATTAAGCACCAGCTGAACGACGCCAGGTGCCTGAGAAATCTGTGGGATCATGACCGTCGACCCTAATTAGAGTTGTATGAAATCGTTTGCGTGTATCTTAAAAGTTTTATCACATTTTTTTCTTATAATCTCTGCTGAATTACAGGCAAAATCCGCCTGTCAAAAACCGCTGAGATCATTAATGATTAAAGAGACGCGGTTTTCCGTTCCCGCCAGTGGTACTGGCGTTCTTTTAAGGAAAGTTTCATTTATGGTCAATCTTCGCCAGCCCAGGGATGTTGCGCAAATTTTGTTGTCGGTGCTGTTTCTGGCCCTCATGATTATTGCGTGTCTGTGGATTGTTCAACCCTTTATTCTCGGCTTTGCGTGGGCTGCGACCGTTGTCGTCGCCACGTGGCCTTTGCTGCTGCGCTTGCAGAAGCTGCTGTTTGGCCGCCGCGGGTTAGCCGTGCTGGTCATGACGCTCCTGCTGTTCCTGCTGTTTATTATTCCTATTGCCCTGCTGGTGAATAGCCTGGTGGACTCCAGTGGCCCCGTTATTCGCGCCATTAGCAGCGGCGACCTGACGCTGCCGGATCTCGCCTGGCTGAACAGCATTCCTGTTGTGGGCTCAAAACTCTACAGCGGCTGGCATAGCCTGCTGGAGATGGGCGGCAGCGCGCTGATGGCAAAAGTCCGCCCGTACATTGGCACCACCACCACCTGGTTTGTCGGTCAGGCGGCGCATATCGGCCGCTTTATGATGCACTGTACCCTGATGCTGCTCTTCAGCGCCCTGCTCTACTGGCGCGGTGAGCAGGTAGCTTTAGGCGTTCGTCACTTTGCCACCCGCCTGGCGGGCAAACGCGGTGACGCTGCGGTACTGCTGGCTGCGCAGGCCGTGCGCGCGGTTGCGCTGGGCGTGGTGGTCACCGCGCTGGTGCAGGCGGTGCTGGGCGGTATCGGTCTGGCGATTTCCGGCGTGCCGTACGCCACCGTGTTCACCGTTGTCATGCTGATGACCTGTCTTGCGCAACTGGGACCGCTGCTGGTGCTGGTACCCTGCATTATCTGGCTCTACTGGACGGGGGATACCACGTGGGGAACGGTGCTGCTGGTCTGGAGCTGCGTGGTCGGCACCATGGATAACGTCATTCGTCCGATCCTCATCCGCATGGGTGCAGACCTGCCGCTAATCCTGATCCTCTCCGGGGTGATTGGCGGTCTGATTGCCTTTGGCATGATTGGCCTGTTTATTGGCCCGGTGCTGCTCGCCGTCACCTGGCGTCTGTTCTCCGCCTGGGTGCATGAAATTCCGCCGCCGGGAACTGACCCGGACGTGATTTTGAGCGAACTGGAAGAGCTGGAAGAGAAGAACACGCATTAAGTTTTTTGCCGGGTGGCGCTAGCGCTTACCCGGCCTACATTCCCCCTCACAATACTTTAACGCTGCTAAAGTATTTATTCGCTACTCACTGGTCTGACCCGCCCTTTCAGCAGTAAGTCTGCTATTAACCTCAAGAAATCTTTACGTCTCTTAAACTATTGAGACGAATCCGATCGACGCTAAATAACACAATGCCTACTATTAGCACACGGTTATAAATCAACACCTTGGTTTATAAGCATGGAAATCCCCTGAGTGAAACAACGAATTGCTGTGTGTAGTCTTTGCCCATCTCCCACGATGGGCTTTTTTTTATCCTGACTATGCGCGCTTAACCTCACAGGCACTGAGCATCCGCCACTCCGCAGGCAGCACCCGCGTTTCCCCCGTCACATTGACCGTCACCGCCGCGCGGATATCCGCCGACGATGCGCCAACCTGTAGTTCAAACTCACCCGGCTCAACGATGCGTTTCCCGTCTCGACGGGTAAAGTTGAACATCTCAACCGGCAGCGTAAAGGCGAGCGTGGCGGTTTCGCCCGGCGAGAGCGTGACGCGCTGGAAGGCCTTCAGCTCCTGAAGCGGCCGCACCTGCGTGGCGACCTTATCCCTGACGTAAACCTGCACCACCTCGCTGCCGCTGCGCTCTCCGGTATTGGTGATATCCACACTCAGCGTCACCTCGCCGTCGGCCGGCACGCTGGATGCCGCCACTTTTGCCGCTCCCCAGCTAAACTGCGTCCAGCCGAGGCCGAAGCCAAACGGGTAACGCGAACCGAAATGGAACGCAAACGGCGTGCCGCCGCTTTTAAGCTTGTGATTGTAGTAATACGGCATTGCCCCGGCGCTTTTCGGCACGCTCACCACCAGACGCCCCTGCGGCTCGGCACGCCCCGTCAGTACGTCCGCAATCGCCCAGCCCCCTTCCTGGCCCGGCGCCCACGCCATCATCAGCGCCGCGACCTTGTCCTCCAGCCCCTGGAGGTTGTACGGACGCCCGCCGGTCATCACAACAATCACCGGCTTGCCCGTCGCCACCAGCGCATCCAGCAGCTGTTGCTGCACGCCCGGCAGGTTCAGGGAATCGGTATCGGAACCTTCCCCCACGGTGCCGCTCTGGAACAGCCCGGCGAGATCGCCCACGCAGGCGACCACCACGTCACTCTCCCTCGCGGCGTTTACCGCCTCGGGGATGAGTGCGGTGCTCAGTGAAACCGGCGACTGCTGCATCGGTTTGCCGCCGCTGTCGCCCGGGAAGACCGGCGTGCCCGCCATCCGTTTTTCGATAATGTGGCACCCTTTGGCATAGCGGACGTTCGATGCACCGAGATACTGCTCCAGCGCCGCGCGCGGGGTCGTGATCTGCGAGGTCTCTTCCACCATGTCGCTGATGATCAGGTGAACCGGGAAGCTGTAACCGCTGAGTAACGCCAGCGGATCGTCTGCCGTCGGCCCCACTACCGCCACGCGGGGTTTGCCGCCGAGCGGTAAAATGCCGTTGTTTTCCAGCAGCGTGACCGATTTTGTCGCCACCTCCCGCGCGGCCTGGCGGGTCATATCGTTTTGCAGATCGATACCGTTTTCATCCGCGTACGGCTGTTCAAACAGCCCCAGGCGGAATTTTTCGGTCAGCACGCGCGCCACGATCTCATCCACTTTCGCCATAGCGATCAGCCCGCGCTCTACCGCTTCCGCCAGATGCCGCGCGCAGTCGTCTTTCGGCAGCTCAACGTCCAGCCCGGCGTTGAACGCCAGCGCAGCAGATTCGGCCGCGTCGTGGGAAATCCCATGATGCTGGTGCAGCAGGCTGACGCCGCCGTAATCCGCCACAATAATCCCGTCGAATCCCCACTGTTCGCGCAGGACGGTGGTCAGCAGGAAGCTGTCGCTGTGCCCCGGCTGGTTATCGATATCGTGATAGGCGGGCATCACCGAACCGGCGTTTGCCAGCTTGACCGCCATTTCAAACGGCAGCAGGAAGGTGTCGTTCAGCTCGCTGAACCCCAGGTGCACCGGCGCATGGTTGCGCGCCCCTTCGCTGAACGAGTGGCCCACGTAATGTTTCAGGGTTGCCAGCAGGTCGCGTTTATCGCCCTGTAAGCCCTTCACGTAGGCGGTCGCCATCACGCCCACCAGCCAGGGATCTTCCCCGAAGGTCTCTTCGGTTCGCCCCCAGCGCACGTCGCGGGACACGTCCAGCACCGGCGCAAGCCCCTGCTGGCAGCCGACGGAGCGCGCCTCTTTGCCAATCTGCTCTGCCGCCCGCTGCACAAGCTCCGGATCCCAGGTCGAACCGTAGTTCAATGACGACGGGAACAGGGTGGCGTCTTTGCAGAGCAGCCCCACCAGACACTCTTCATGGAACAGCGCCGGGATGCCAAGGCGCGTCTCTTCCATCATCATCCGCTGCAGGCGGTTCGCGGCGCGCACGCCGGTTTTCGCGTCAACGATGTGGGTGCCCAGCGGACGCGTGATCTGCCCGACGCCCAGCTTCAGCCGTTCGCTAAGCGCAGCCTGCTCGCTCACGCCGGCGAATTCGTCGCTGAGGTCGCTGCGCTCGCGGTGGTTACCGTTTTCATCGAGGATCAGCCAGTACGCGTGCATCTGGGCGAACTTCTCTTCCGGGGTCATGCGCGCCAGTAAATCGGCGACGCGCTCGTGCACGGGACGTCCCGCGTCCTTATAGATAGCTGTCATGTTTTACTCCTGTAGTGCGGAAGGGGTTGCCGGGCTGAGCTGCCCCGCTTCGGGTCTGACTTCACGCTTGCTGGCCAGCTCCCGGGCGATGGAATCCACCAGCCGGCTGTTGAGCTTGTAGATGGCAAGAAGCGCGATCATGCAGAGGAACAGCGCGCATGGGATAAGGGTGAACAGCGCGCTGATGGTCGAGAGAACGTTCGGCGCCTGGGTTGCCTGTCCCGGGGCGTAATCCACCATGCCAAGCACCCAGCCGACCACCGCCCCGCCCAGCGCCAGGCCAAACTTGATGGCAAACAGCGCGGTGGAAAAGACCAGCCCGTCCAGGCGGCGGCCGCTGCGATGCTCCTCGTAGTCGACCACATCGGAGAACATGGTCCACTGCAGCGGCGTGGTGAGGTTTTGAATAAAGCTAAAGACGATGTTAAGGCCAAAGATGAGCCACACCTGTGAGGGCGGCAGGAAGAAAATCAGCGCGCCGAAAATCACGAAGGAAATAATGGTCCACTGATAGGCGCGCACGCGGTCAAATTTCCCCAGCAGCCGTTCAGATAATAATGCGCCGCTTAAGGAGGCCACCATGCCGGAAACAATAAAGGCAAAAACCAGATCCGGGCGCAACAGCACATAGTTTACGTAATACAGGGTAGCGGAACCGCGCGTCACCACCGCCGTTAACAGCAAAATATTAAACAGGAACACAATACGCCACTGGCTGTTCCCGGCCAGCAGTTTTAAATCGGTGAGCATGGAGCCGGAAGTATCATTGCGCGGAGAATAACGCTCGCGGGTCATCAGGAAACAGCAAAAAAACAGCACAATTCCCAGCAGCCCCATCAGGCTCATGGCATAGAAATAACCTTTCTGCACGTTGCCCTGGCCTAACAACGAGACCAGCGGCAGGGCGATAACCGTCACAATCAACCCGCCGATAAACGACAGGCCAAAGCGCCACGACTGCAGAGAGTGACGCTCGCGCGGGTCCAGCGTCAGCGCGCCGGGCATGGCGCAGTAAGGCACGTTAATCGCGGAGTAAATCAGGCTTAAAATCGCGTAGGTCACGCAGGCATAAACGATTTTCGCCGTCGGCCCAACGTCCGGCACATAGAAGGTAATCAGGCAGCTCACGCCAAACGGGATGGCGAACCACAGCAGCCAGGGACGGAAACGTCCGTGACGCGTCTGAGTGCGGTCGACCAGTGCGCCAATGCACGGGTCGACAAACGCATCGACCACGCGCACCACTAAAAACATGGTGCCCATAATCGCGGCGGGCAGCCCAAACACGTCTGTATAAAAATAAGCGAGAAATAACGTTGCCGTTTGCCAGACCAGCGCGCTGGCCATATCGCCTAAGCCATAGCCTATTTTATCTTTGGTACGCAATACAGAGGAGAGTGTCATTGTTATTTGCCTTTTTATCAGGTTAAAACGTATTTCAACCAGTTGCGCATCATCTGAAGGGAAATGCGCAGTAAGGCTCAAGTATTAGCAACGGTTTGCGCGCTAACAATTGTCTAAATTGACAGACAAATTATGATATTTGGTTTTTTGTTTTATTTGTGATGGGGAGCATATTTGGACGGAAATAAAAAAGGCGAGGAGATATCTCCTCGCCTTTATCCGTTTTTAAGCGGTTACTTATTCAGTTCCGCCAGGCTCAGCCAGGTTTGCACCACGGTGTCCGGGTTCAGGGACAGGCTATCAATCCCCTCTTCCATCAGCCATGCGGCAAAATCCTCATGGTCGGACGGACCCTGACCACAAATCCCGACGTATTTACCCTGCTTCTTCGCCGCGCGAATGGACATGGAGAGCAGCGCTTTCACCGCCTCGTTGCGCTCGTCGAACAGTTCGGAAACCACGCCGGAGTCGCGGTCCAGACCCAGTGTCAGCTGCGTCATGTCGTTCGAGCCGATAGAGAAGCCGTCGAAGTGCTCGAGGAACTGCTCGGCCAGCAGGGCGTTGGACGGGATTTCACACATCATGATGATCTTCAGCCCGTTCTCGCCGCGCTTCAGACCCTGACGCGCCAGCTCGTCCACCACGGCTTTCGCCTGATCCACGGTACGCACGAACGGGATCATGATTTCGACGTTGGTCAGCCCCATCTCGTTGCGCACGCGTTTCACCGCCTCACACTCCAGCGCGAAGCAGTCGCGGAAGCTGTCGGACACATAGCGTCCGGCCCCGCGGAAGCCCAGCATCGGGTTCTCTTCTTCCGGCTCGTAGCGCTCGCCGCCGACCAGGTTGGCGTATTCGTTAGACTTAAAGTCAGACAGACGCACGATCACGCGTTTCGGATAGAAGGCGGCGCCCAGCGTCGCGATCCCTTCGGTCAGACGGCCGACGTAGAACTCTTTCGGTGAGTCGTAGCCTTTCATCATCTCGCGGATTTCGTTCTGCAGCTTCGGATCCTGATCGTCAAACTCCAGCAGCGCGCGCGGGTGAACGCCGATCATACGGTTGATGATAAATTCCAGACGCGCCAGGCCAACGCCTTCGTTCGGCAGGCAGGCGAAGTCAAACGCGCGATCCGGGTTGCCGACGTTCATCATGATCTTCAGCGGCAGGTCCGGCATGGTATCTACGCTGGAGCTCTTCACGCTGAAGTCGAGAATATCGGCGTAGACGTAGCCGGTATCGCCTTCGGCACAGGAGACGGTCACGTTCTGCCCGTCCTTCATGCGCTCGGTGGCGTCGCCGCAGCCGACAACAGCAGGAATACCCAGCTCGCGGGCAATGATCGCCGCGTGACAGGTACGACCGCCGCGGTTAGTGACGATAGCCGCCGCTTTCTTCATGATCGGTTCCCAGTCCGGGTCGGTCATGTCGGTTACCAGCACGTCGCCTGGCTCAATACGGTTCATTTCGCTGATGTCGTGGATCACTTTGACCGGACCGGCACCGATACGGTGACCGATGGCACGGCCTTCCGCCACGATTTTGCCCTGTGCGTGCAGCGTATAACGCTCCATCACCTGACCGCGAGAGCGGACGGTTTCCGGACGCGCCTGAACGATAAACAGCTTGCCGGTGTTACCGTCTTTCGCCCATTCGATATCCATCGGACGGCCGTAGTGTTTTTCGATCTGCACCGCCTGCTTCGCCAGTTCCTGCACTTCGGCGTCGGTCAGGGAGAAGCGGTCGCGCTGCTCCTGCGGTACATCTTCAATTTTAACCTGCTTGCCATGCTCCTGGGTCGGGGCATAGATCATGCGGATTTTTTTCGAGCCCATGGTGCGGCGCACCACCGACGGACGGCCAGCGGCCAGCGTAGGCTTGTGGACGTAGAATTCGTCAGGGTTTACCGCGCCCTGCACCACCATCTCACCCAGACCCCACGCGGAGGTGATAAACACCACCTGGTCGAAGCCGGATTCGGTATCAATGGAGAACATCACGCCGGATGAGCCCACGTCCGAGCGCACCATGCGCTGCACGCCAGCGGAGAGCGCCACGCCGCGATGGTCGTAGCCCTGGTGCACGCGATAGGAGATGGCGCGGTCGTTGAACAGGGAAGCAAACACGTGCTTCACCGCCACCAGCACCGCATCGTAACCCTGGACGTTCAGGAAGGTTTCCTGCTGCCCGGCAAACGAGGCGTCCGGCATATCTTCTGCGGTTGCAGAGGAACGCACGGCAAAGGAGGCCTGCGCATCGTCAGCAGAGAGCTGGTTGTACGCGTCGTGAATGGCTTTTTCCAGTTCAGGCTGGAAAGGTGTGTCGATGATCCACTGGCGGATCTGCGCCCCGGCTTTGGCAAGCTCGGTAACGTCATCAATATCCGTTTTATCCAGCAGGTCGTAAATGCGCTGGTTAACACCGCTCTGGTCTAAAAACAGGTTAAAGGCATCGGCGGTGGTGGCAAACCCGTTCGGTACGGAAACACCCATACCCGACAGATTTGTAATCATTTCACCCAGGGAGGCATTTTTGCCCCCAACTCTGTCTACATCATTCATGCCGAGTTGGTTATACCAAAGCACCAGCGGTGACGAGCCATTGTTGGACATCGAAACAATCCTTTTGTGATATTTGATCGGAGTAAGTAACACCTGACTACGTATTTATACTGGCATATTTATTAGCGCTAAAAAAACGGTGAATCGTGTAAGCAATTTAAAATTTCAACTTTTCGGATACTTTCCCACCAGGCATTAACCCGATGATTCCTATATATTCAGCCAGAAACCCCAAAAATAAAGTCGCTATTTGAAAAATGAAATCCGCTTTTCAGGAAAATCAAAAACACCGTTTCATTTATAATTAAGACAAGTTCTTTGCTGTGTAATTTACTTTTTTAATTTATGCTTTCAGGCAATTAGGTCTGATATTCAGGGTGAATAAAATGGATAGTGCTGTCGATCGCCACGTTTTTTATATTTCTGATGGTACGGCGATCACCGCCGAGGTCCTGGGCCACGCGGTGATGTCGCAGTTTCCCGTTTCGATTAACAGCATCACGCTGCCGTTTGTCGAAAACGAAAGCCGCGCCAAAGCGGTGAAGGACCAGATTGACGCCATCTACCAGCAGACCGGCGTCCGCCCGCTGGTGTTCTACTCTATCGTGATCCCCGAGATTCGCGCCATCATTCTGCAAAGTGAAGGCTTCTGCCAGGATATCGTGCAGGCGCTGGTGGCTCCGCTCCAGAGCGAGCTTAAGCTCGACCCGACCCCTATCGCCCACCGTACCCACGGGCTTAACCCCGGCAACCTGATTAAGTACGACGCACGTATCGCCGCCATTGACTACACCCTTGCCCACGACGACGGTATCTCCCTGCGTAATCTCGACCAGGCGCAGGTGATCCTGCTTGGCGTGTCGCGCTGCGGCAAAACCCCAACCAGCCTCTATCTGGCGATGCAGTTTGGCATTCGCGCCGCAAACTACCCGTTTATCGCTGATGACATGGATAACCTGGTCCTGCCCGCCGCCCTTAAGCCGCTGCAGCACAAGCTGTTCGGCCTGACGATCAACCCGGAACGTCTTGCGGCCATCCGCGAAGAGCGCCGCGAGAACAGCCGCTACGCCTCCATGCGCCAGTGCCGGATGGAGGTTTCCGAAGTGGAAGCGCTGTACCGCAAAAACCAGATCCCGTGGCTGAACAGCACCAACTATTCGGTTGAAGAAATTGCCACCAAAATCCTCGACATCATGGGGCTTAATCGTCGCATGTACTAATATGCTAGTACATTAGCTCAGATTCAGGTATCATCATCTGCAACCACGGGGCGGTGTCGCCCCGAACTTGAAATCAGCAGGGATTGGTTTAAGGTGATGCCCATCACTTCCCGGTAGTCTGCCGATGAAGCAAAAATTTTCTGAGACATTCCATGAATAAAACCGATGAACTCCGCACTGCGCGCATTGACAGCCTGGTCACGCCGGCTGAACTGGCACAGCGGCACCCTGTTTCCGCCGCCGTCGCGGAACACGTGACGGCTTCCCGTCGCCGCATTGAAAAAATCCTGAATGGTGAAGACAAACGTCTTCTGGTGGTGATTGGGCCTTGCTCCATCCACGATCTGGATGCCGCGATGGATTATGCACAACGGCTTCAGGGACTGCGGGATAAGTACCAGCATCGCCTTGAGATCGTGATGCGTACCTACTTTGAAAAACCGCGCACCGTGGTGGGCTGGAAGGGACTGATTTCCGACCCTGACCTCAACGGCAGCTATCGCGTTAACCACGGTATCGAGCTGGCGAGGAAGCTGCTTTTACAGGTCAACGAGCTTGGCGTGCCGACGGCGACCGAGTTTCTCGATATGGTGACCGGGCAGTTTATCGCCGACCTGATCAGCTGGGGCGCGATTGGCGCGCGCACTACCGAAAGCCAGATCCACCGTGAGATGGCCTCCGCCCTCTCCTGTCCGGTCGGCTTTAAAAACGGGACCGATGGCAACACCCGTATCGCGGTGGATGCCATCCGCGCCGCCCGTGCCAGCCACATGTTCCTGTCGCCGGATAAGAGCGGTCACATGACCATCTACCAGACCAGCGGCAACCCTTACGGCCATATCATTATGCGCGGCGGGAAGAAACCCAATTACCATGCAGAAGATATTGCGGCGGCCTGTGAAACGCTGGCCGAGTTCGACCTGCCGGAACATCTGGTGGTGGATTTCAGCCACGGCAACTGCCAGAAGCAGCATCGCCGCCAGCTGGACGTCTGCGATGAGATCTGCCAGCAGATCCGCAGCGGTTCCACCGCCGTGGCAGGGATTATGGCAGAGAGCTTTATCAAGGAAGGCACGCAGAAAATCGTTGCCGGACAGCAGATGGTCTACGGCCAGTCGATCACCGACCCGTGCCTGAGCTGGGAAGACAGCGAACTGCTGCTGGAGAAGCTGGCTTCAGCCGTGGACACGCGCTTTTAAAATCCTGCCGGGTGGCGCTGCGCTTACCCGGCCTACGGTACGTGCCCTTCTCCCTCTCCCTGTGGGAGAGGGTCGGGGTGAGGGCATCAGACCGCACCTCACCCCCAAATTTGATCCCCTCACCCTTTTTTCACAAAAACGCTTGCCGTCAATTTGCAGTTTATTGATAATGATTATCATTGTTACATTGATTGCTATTTATAAACATTATGTCACGTACGGATAACAGCGCGGCAACGCCAGCAAAAACACACACAGCGCCAGCCCCCGCCGAGCGTCGGATTGACAGCAAAACCCTCCTCGGCGATGAGGGACGGGTCATTATCGAGCATGACGGACAGCGCTATCTTCTGCGCCAGACCCATGCCGGAAAACTGATCCTCACAAAATAAACAACACCTAAAAAATACGCCAGCCACCCAGGTGATACCCAGGCAGCCAGCGCTTTTCACTTCTTATGGAGAGTTGCTATGCCACACCTGCCTTCCGCATCTTTACGTCCGTCACTTCTGGCGCTGGCGATTGCCAGTACCCTGCCGGGCGTCGCGTTCGCCGCCACAGACGATATTACCGTCACCGCCACGGGCAACGCCCGCAGCGCCTTTGAAGCGCCCATGATGGTGAGCGTGATTGACGCCAGCGCGCCGGAGAAACAGACCGCCAGCTCGGCGGCCGACCTGCTGCGTAACGTCCCCGGTCTGACGCTGGACGGCACCGGGCGCACCAACGGGCAGGACGTGAACATGCGCGGCTATGACCGTCGCGGCGTGCTGGTGCTGGTTGACGGCGTGCGCCAGGGAACCGATACCGGCCACCTGAACAGCACCTTCCTCGACCCTGCGCTAATCAAACGTATCGAAGTGGTCCGCGGCCCGTCGGCCCTGCTGTACGGCAGCGGCGCGCTGGGCGGCGTGATCTCTTATGACACCGCCGATGCCAACGATCTGCTCGAACCGGGTAAAAACAGCGGCTACCGCGTGTTTGGAACGGGCGCGACGGGCGATCATAGCCTCGGGATGGGGGCCAGCGCCTACGGCCGCACCGATACGCTGGACGGTCTGGTCTCCTGGTCCAGCCGGGATCGCGGTGATATCCGCCAGAGCGACGGTGCAACCGCGCCTAACGACGAATCCATCAACAACATGCTGGCGAAAGGCAGCTGGAAAATCGACCCGGCCCAGACCCTGAGCGGCTCCCTGCGCTACTACAACAACGCCGCTCAGGAGCCGAAAAACCCGCAAACCACCGGGGCGGACAGCAGTAACCCGATGACCGACCGCTCCACCATCCAGCGCGATGCGCAGCTTGGCTACCACATTGCACCGGAAGGGTACGACTGGCTGGACGCCGACGCGAAGGTCTACTGGTCCGAAGCGCGCATTAACGCCCAGAACGTCGACGGCAGCGGTGAGTTTCGCAAGCAGACCACCAAAGGCGGCAAGGTGGAAAACCGCACCCGACTGTTCAGCGACACCTTTGCAGCACACCTTCTGACCTACGGCGGGGAGTACTATCGTCAGGAGCAGCATCCGGGCGGGGCAACCACCGGCTTCCCGGACGCGAAAATCGACTTCAGCTCCGGCTGGCTGCAGGATGAGATCACCCTGCGCGATCTGCCTGTTACCCTGCTGGGCGGCACGCGCTATGACAACTACCGCGGCAGCAGCGACGGCTACAACGATGTGGATGCCGACAAGTGGTCATCCCGCGCCGGGTTAACCGTCAGCCCAACCGACTGGCTGATGTTGTTTGGCTCTTACGCGCAGGCCTTCCGCGCGCCGACCATGGGCGAGATGTATAACGACGCCAAACACTTCTCCATTGGCCGCTTCTACACCAACTACTGGGTGCCAAACCCGAACCTGCGTCCGGAAACCAACGAAACGCAGGAGTTTGGTTTTGGCCTGCGCTTTGACGATCTGATGCTTGCCAACGATGCGCTGGAGTTTAAAGCCAGCTATTTCGATACCAAAGCCAAAGACTATATCTCCACCACCGTCGATTTTGCCGCCGCGACCACCATGTCGTACAACGTTCCGAACGCCAAAATCTGGGGTTGGGATATGATGGCAAAATACTCGGCCGACCTCTTCAGCCTCGACCTGGCCTATAACCGCACGCGCGGGAAAGACACCGATACGGGCGAGTACATCTCCAGCATTAACCCGGACACCGTCACCAGCAAGCTGGATATCCCGGTGGCGCAAAGCGGGTTCTCCGTCGGCTGGATCGGTACTTTTGTCGATCGCTCAACGCATATCAGCAGCAGCTACAGCAAGCAGCCGGGCTATGCGGTCAACGATTTCTACGTGAGCTACAAAGGCCAGGAACGTCTCAAAGGCGTGACCACCACGCTGGTGCTGGGCAACGCCTTCGACAAAGCCTACTGGTCACCTCAGGGCATTCCGCAGGACGGTCGTAACGGCAAGATTTTCGTAAGCTATCAGTGGTAATTCCCTTCGGGGCAACTATTCAGAAGGAAGAGACAATGAATCACTACACGCGCTGGCTTGAGCTAAAAGAAGCCAATCCGGGTAAGTACGCGCGCGACGTCGCAGGGTTAATGAACATCAGCGAAGCGGAGCTGACCTTTGCCCGCGTGGGTCACGACGCCTGGCGACTGCGCGGTGAAATCCGCGAGATCCTGGGCGCGCTGGAGGCGGTGGGCGAAACCAAATGTATCTGCCGCAACGAATACGCCGTTCACGAACAGGTGGGGAACTTCACCAACCAGCACCTGAACGGCCACGCAGGGCTGGTGCTGAACCCGCGCGCGCTGGATCTGCGCCTGTTCCTCAACCAGTGGGCGAGCGCGTTTCACATCAGCGAAACCACCGCCCGCGGCGAGCGGCAGAGCATTCAGTTCTTCGACCACCAGGGCGATGCCCTGCTGAAGGTCTACGCCACGGACAACACCGACGTTTCCGCCTGGGGCGACGTGCTGACCCGCTTTATCTTTGCCGACAACCCGCCGCTGGCGTTGAGGATGGCCGATGCCCCGGCTCACGCTGAAAACGCGGATGCCGCGCTGGTGGACAAAGAGTGGCGCGCCATGACCGACGTTCATCAGTTCTTCAGCCTGCTCAAGCGCCATAACCTCAGCCGCCAGCAGGCGTTTCGCCTGGTGGATGACGATCTGGCCTGCCGGGTAGAAAACACCGCGCTGGCGCAGCTCCTGGAGACGGCGTGCCGGGACGGTAACGAAATCATGGTCTTCGTGGGCAACCGCGGCTGCGTGCAGATCTTCACCGGGGCGGTGGAAAAGCTGGTGCCGATGAAAGGCTGGCTGAACGTCTTTAACCCAACCTTTACCCTGCATCTGCTTGAAGGATCCATTGCGGAAACGTGGGTCACGCGCAAGCCGACGGCTGGCGGGCACGTCACCAGCCTGGAGCTGTTTGCCGCCGACGGGACGCAAATCGCCCAGCTGTACGGTCAGCGCACGGAAGGCGAACCGGAGCAGAGCCAGTGGCGCAGCCAGATTGACGCCTTAACGGCCAAAGGGTTGGCCGCATGAAACGGTGGCTTGCCCTGCTCAGCGCCCTGCCCCTGCTGGCGCTTGCTGCGCCGCAGGAGAAAATCGTTACCCTTGGCGGCGACGTCACCGAGATTGTCTACGCTCTCGGCGCGGCGTCCTCGCTGGTGGCCCGCGACAGCACCAGCCAGTGGCCGCAGGCGGCGAACGACCTGCCTGACGTGGGCTATCTGCGCCAGCTCAATGCGGAAGGGATCTTATCCATGCGCCCTACGCTGGTGCTGGCCAGCGCCCAGGCGCAGCCGTCTCTGGCGCTAAAGCAGGTTGAGCAAAGCCACGTCAGGGTGATCGCTGTTCCTGCCGGTAACGACCTGAACGTCATTGACGAAAAGGTGAGGATCGTCGCTGAAGCGACGCACCGCGAGGCCGAGGGGGAGGTCCTGCGCAGCACGCTGCGCCAGGCGCTGTCGGCGCTTCCCGCGTCACCGCTCAATAAGCGGGTGCTGTTTATTCTCAACCACGGCGGGATGACCGCCATGGCCGCCGGGCAACAGACCGGCGCGGATGCGGCCATTCGTGCGGCGGGGCTGCAGAACGCGATGCAGGGGTTCACCCGCTATCAGCCGCTGTCGCAGGAAGGCACGATCGCCAGCCGACCCGATCTGGTGGTGATTTCTCAGGACGGTCTCAACGCCCTGGGCGGTGAAGCGAATCTGTGGACGCTGCCCGGCCTGGCGCAAACCCCGGCGGGACGGAATAAGCAGGTGCTGGCGATTGACGATATGGCGCTGCTGGGCTTCAGCGTGCGAACGCCGGAAGCCATCCAGCAGCTGCGTGCCAAAGCGGAACAGCTGCCCTGATGTCCCGGCGGATAACCTTATCGTTATGGATGCTGACCGCGATCCTGACCATCATGACGCTCGCAGCGACCGGGGTTGGGGCATTACGCCTGCCGGTCAGCCTGCTGTGGAACGGCAGCGACGAGGCGCTGCGTCAAATCTGGCTGACGATCCGCCTGCCTCGCGTGCTGCTGGCGCTGGCGATCGGCGGTTCACTGGCGCTGGCGGGCTGCGTGATGCAGGGGCTGTTTCGAAATCCGCTGGCGGACCCGGGACTGCTCGGCATCAGCAGCGGCGCGGCGCTCGCCGTTGCGCTGTGGGTAGTACTTCCGCTCTCGCTGCCTGCCCTGGTGATGCTGTACGCCCCGATGCTGGCGGCGTTTCTCGGCGCGCTGGCCGCCACCTTCGTGATTTTCCTGCTCAGCCGACAGCGTGACGCCACCCTGTCGCGCCTGCTGCTGGTGGGAATTGCCATCAACGCCCTGTGCGGCGCGGCCGTCGGGGTGCTGTCATGGCTCAGCAATGATGCCCAGCTTCGCCAGCTTTCGCTCTGGGGAATGGGCAGCCTCGGCCAGGCGCAGTGGTCAACCCTGCTGGCCGTCGCGTCGCTGATGGTCCCCACCGCGCTGGCTATCTGGCGTCTGGCAGGCGCCCTCAACCTGCTGCAGCTGGGCGACGAAGAGGCGCATTACCTCGGCGTGGAGGTTGCCGCCGTGCAGCGGATCCTGCTGCTGTGCAGTGCCCTGCTGGTGGCCGCCGCCGTTGCGGTCAGCGGCGTGATCGGCTTCGTCGGCCTGGTGGTGCCGCACCTGGTGCGCATGTGGCCGGGAGCCGACCACCGGGCCGTGCTCCCCGGCTCGGTGCTGGCCGGCGCGCTGCTCCTGCTGGTTGCCGATACGCTGGCGCGCAGCGTGGTCGCCCCGGCGGAAATGCCGGTCGGCTTACTGACCAGCCTTCTCGGCGCGCCGTGGTTTCTGTGGCTTATCTTTCGTCGCGGAGGTGCGCATGGCTGAACGCTACTGTGCAGAAAACCTTGTTTTTCGCGCCGGACAACGCACGCTGATTAACGACGTGTCGCTGACCTTATCTCAGGGCGAGCTGGTGGCGCTGATTGGCCCCAACGGCGCCGGGAAATCAACGCTGTTGCGGCTGCTGACCGGCTACCTTAAACCTGCGGGCGGACGGTGCAGCCTGGCGGGCACACCGCTTGCGGCCTGGCAGCCGGACAGGCTCTCCCGCTACCGGGCGGTAATGCGCCAGAACACGCAGCTCGGATTTGACTGGCCGGTTGAGGCGGTCGTCGGTATGGGGCGAGCGCCCTGGACCCGCACGCCTGAAGCGTCGGTTATTGAGGAGGTCATGGCCGTCACCGGCTGTTTACCGCTGGCGGGCAGGCGGTTTGCCGCACTCTCCGGCGGCGAGCAGCAGCGCATCCAGCTCGCCCGCGCGCTGGCTCAGCTCTGGTGCGACGGCGCGCCGCGCGGCTGGCTGTTCCTTGATGAACCCACGTCTGCGCTGGATCTCTATCACCAGCAGCATCTGCTGCGCCTGCTGAAGTCCCTGACCCGTCGGGGGCATCTGCACGTGTGCGCGGTGCTGCACGACCTTAATCTGGCGGCGCTGTGGGCGGACCGCATCCTGCTGCTGCATGGCGGCACAATCGTGTCCCAGGGAGCACCGGAAACCGTTTTACAGGCCGACGCGCTGGCGCGTTGGTACGGCGCGCAGGTGATCGTCGGCAGGCATCCGGCTCACGCCGCGCCTCAGGTGTTTCTCGCCCCCTGATCGGGCTGGTAAAAATCTTTCAGGGTTTCCAGCAGGGCATGCGCCGCCTTAGAGAGCTGCGTATGCCCTGGATGGATCGCTCCGATACACTTTTCAATGGGCGGGCTGTCCAGCGGAATACAGACCGCGCCCAGCGACGCCATCTGCGTCTCGCACAGCGCCGGGACGGCGCTGCCGCCGAGGCCACTCGCAACCATTCTCCCGACCGTCACCAGCTGATGACTTTCCAGCGCGACGTCCAGCTTTCTGCCGCTTCGCGCCAGCTCCTCTTCCATCATCAGACGCACCGCAGAGGGGCGCTGCAGGGTGATGAAATCCAGCGTCAGCAGCTCTTCCCACGTCAGGCGCTTTTTGCCCGCCAGCGAGGAGTCTTTCGGCACAATGGCAACAAACCTGTCGAGGCCCAGCGGGGTAAACAGCAGGTTGTGCGTCGGCGCGGGCTCAAAGGCGATGCCCATCTCGACCCGCCCTTCCCGCACCATCTCGATCACCTGCTCGTTAATAACGTCATGCACGGTGACGTTGACCCCGGCATGACGATCGCGAAATGCCTTTAGCACCTCGGGCAGGACATTCGCGGCAAACGACGGCATGGCGGCGACCGAGATTTTACCGCGCTGCAGGGTAAAGCACTGGTGCATCGCCTCTTCGACGTTATCCCAGTCGGCAAGCAGCTGGCGCGCCATGGGCAAAAACGTCTCCCCCTCCTGCGTCAGCGCGACCTTGCGCGTGCTCCGCTGCAGCAGCGGTCCGCCGAGCGTGTCCTCCAGCGCTTTAATGGTCAGGCTCAGGGCCGGCTGGGAAAGATTCAGCCGTTCGCTGGCGTGCGCGAAATTCAGAGTGTGAGCTACCGCTAAAAACGCGCGTAACTGTTTGACACTCATTCTCATTTTTCATCCTGTTAACTAATTGAAAAAATTTAGTTAACAGGAAATTAATAAAAAAACCAAATGAGTGGGTCACAAATTCAAAATTAACAAATGAGTCGCCGCCACTAATGATACCGGCACGGTTAACGGGAGGGATGACTATGGCGGGACTGGATAAGCGCGTCGGCAGCTATGCGCAGGCGCTGGATGGGCTGACGGACGGGATGACCTTGCTGGCGGGCGGCTTTGGCCTGTGCGGTATTCCGGAGAACCTGATTGCAGAGGTAAGACGCCGTCAGGTGAAAGACCTGACGGTGGTATCAAACAACTGCGGCGTGGACGGTTTCGGTCTCGGGCTACTGCTCGAAACGCGCCAGGTACGCAAAGTGGTGGCCTCTTACGTCGGCGAGAACGCGCTGTTCGAGCGGCAGGTGCTGAGCGGCGAACTGGAGATTGAACTCACGCCTCAGGGCACGCTGGCGGAAAAGGTGCGCGCGGGCGGCGCGGGCATTCCTGCATTTTACACGGCCACCGGCTACGGCACCCCCGTGGCTGTCGGCAAAGACGTGCGCCAGTTTGCGGGGAAGCACTACATCCTTGAAGAGGCCATTACCGGTGATTTTGCGCTCATTAAGGGCTGGAAAGCGGACTGGTACGGCAACGTTGTCTATCGGCATACCGCGCAAAATTTTAATCCGCTGATGGCAACGGCGGGCCGGATAACGGTCGTCGAGGTGGAAGAGATCGTTCCCCCGGGCGAGCTGCCTCCGTCGGCCATTCATACCCCGGGAATTTACGTCGACAGGCTGATTGTCGGCCAGTTTGAAAAACGCATTGAACAGCGCACGCTGCGCGCGCAAGGAGTGTGACGATGTTAACCCGTGAACAGATGGCCATGCGCGTCGCCCGCGAGCTGCGCGACGGTTACTACGTCAACCTGGGGATCGGCATCCCTACCCTGGTGGCGAACTACATTCCGGACGGGATGGACGTGATGCTCCAGTCGGAAAACGGACTACTGGGGATGGGGGCTTTTCCTGACGAGCAGAGCCTTGACGCCGACATGATCAACGCCGGTAAACAGACCGTGACCGCGCGCACCGGCGCGGCCATTTTCGACTCGGCCCAGTCGTTTGCCATGATCCGCGGCGGTCATGTCGACCTGACCGTGCTGGGCGCGTTTGAAGTGGACGTCGAGGGCAATATTGCCTCGTGGATGATCCCCGGAAAGATGGTGAAGGGCATGGGCGGCGCGATGGATCTTGTCGCAGGGGCGCAGAACATCATTGTGGTGATGACCCACGCCTCGAAAAGCGGTGAGTCAAAGCTGCTGCCGCGCTGCACGCTGCCGCTCACGGGCGCGGGCTGCATCCGTCGGGTCTTAACCGACCTCGCGTTGCTTGAGATCGAGAACGGCGCATTCGTCCTGCGCGAATACGCCCCCGGCGTCAGCATCGACGAAATTGCGGCTAAGACGGCCGGGAAAATGACCGTGGCGGACGACGTTCGCGAGATGCGCTTCAACTGAGGACTCACGATGAAAGAGGTCATGATTGTCGGGGCAACCCGAACCCCCATTGGCAGTTTTCGCGGATCGCTATCGTCCCTTTCAGCGGTTGAGCTGGGGGCCGCCGCGGTGCGGCATCTGCTGGAGAGCAGCGGTCTTAGCGCAGAACAGGTGGATGAACTGATTTTCGGACAGGTGCTGACGGCCGGGTGCGGACAAAACCCTGCGCGCCAGACGGCCATCACCGCCGGATTGCCCGTCAGCACACCGGCGACAACGGTCAACCTGGTGTGCGGCGCGGGCTTAAAAGCGGTGCAGCTCGCCGCGCAGGCGATCCGCTGCGGCGACGCGGATGTGGTGCTCGCTGGCGGTCAGGAGAGCATGAGCAGCGCCCCCTATCTGCTGGACGGCGCGCGTTCAGGGCTGCGTTTTGGCCATACGGGCCTGCAGGACAGCATGATTACCGACGGTCTGTGGGACGCGTTCAACGATTACCACATGGGGATCACCGCTGAAAACGTCGCCCGTGAGAATGACATTTCCCGCGCGCAGCAGGACGCCTTTGCCGCCCGGTCGCAGCACAAAGCGGCCTCCGCCATCGAAGCGGGTCGCTTTGACGACGAGATTGCACCGGTGACGGTGCAGCAGGGTAAAAAACCGCCGCTTATCGTCAGCCGTGACGAACAGCCCCGGCCAGGCACCACCGCTGAGCAGCTGGCGCAGCTGCGCCCCGCCTTTTTGCAGGAGGAAGGCACGGTCACGGCCGGAAATGCGTCAACGCTCAACGACGGTGCCGCTGCGGTGCTGCTGATGAGCGGCGAAAAAGCGCGGGAGAGCGGTTTGCCCATTCTCGGTCGTATCGTGAGCTACGCCGTGACGGGCGTTGACCCGTCGGTGATGGGTATCGGACCGGTCAGCGCCTGCCGGACGGCGCTGTCGCGGGCGGGCTGGACGCTGGATGACGTGGATCTCATTGAAGCCAATGAGGCCTTTGCCGCCCAGGCGCTGGCGGTGGGCAAGCAGCTCGGCTGGGATGAACGCAAGGTGAACGTTAACGGCGGCGCTATCGCCCTGGGTCATCCGATTGGCGCCTCCGGCTGCCGCATCCTCGTGACGCTGCTGTACGAAATGCAGCGCCGTGACGTTAAAAAAGGGCTCGTCACCCTGTGCGTAGGCGGCGGGCAAGGCATTGCTCTCACCGTCGAGCGTTAAGCATCTCGTTGGTACCCGAATAATAATTAAAGTGAGGAGTCGTAATGAGTGTGTTAATTGCCCTGGCGGCGCTGGCGCTGCTGATGCTGGCGGCCTATCGCGGATACAGCGTTATTTTGTTTGCGCCGATTGCGGCGCTCGGCGCCGTGCTGCTGACCGATCCGGGTGCCGTCGGCCCGACGTTTACCGGCTTGTTTATGGAAAAGATGGTGGGCTTCGTCAAGCTCTACTTCCCGGTGTTCCTGCTGGGGGCCGTTTTTGGCAAGCTGATTGAGCTTTCCGGTTTCTCACGCTCCATCGTCGCCGCCGCGATCCAGATCCTCGGTCGTCGCCACGCCATTCCGGTGATTGTCCTGGTGTGCGCGTTGTTAACCTACGGCGGCGTGTCGCTGTTCGTGGTGGCGTTTGCGGTTTACCCTTTCGCCGCGGAGCTGTTCCGCCAGAGCGGCATCCCCAAGCGGCTGATCCCGGCCACCGTGGCGCTGGGGGCATTCTCGTTTACCATGGACGCCCTGCCCGGCACGCCGCAGATCCAGAATATCATCCCCACCAGTTTCTTTGGCACGAACGCCTGGGCCGCGCCGTGGCTGGGGCTTATCGGCTCTCTGTTTATTATCGTCTTTGGCCTGCTCTGGCTGGAGCGCCAGCGTCGTAAGGCGTTCAATAACAACGAAGGTTACGGCACGGATCTGAAAAATGAGCCCGAAACGCCGGATAACATTAACCTTCCGCACCCGCTGATTGCTATCTCCCCGCTGCTGGTGGTGGGCATACTTAACCTGCTGTTTACCCGCTGGATCCCCGGCTGGTACGGCACGACCCACGAGCTTACTCTGCCAGGCCTGGCGAAACCGATTGTGACCGAGGTGGGCAAGATCACCGCCATCTGGGCCGTGGAAGCGGCGCTGATCTCCGGTATCGTGCTGGTGCTGATTTTTGGCTTTCGCAATATCCGGGGGCGTCTGGCTGAAGGCAGCCGGACCGCGGTGAGCGGTGCCATTCTGGCGGCGATGAATACCGCCTCTGAGTACGGTTTCGGCGCGGTTATCGCCGCCCTGCCCGGGTTCCTGGTGTTATCCAAAGCGCTGGCGGCCATCCCCAATCCGCTGCTGAATGAGGCCATCAGCGTGACGGTGCTTGCGGGGATCACCGGCTCGGCGTCCGGGGGGATGAGTATTGCGCTCGCCGCCATGTCCGACTCGTTTGTCGCCGCCGCCCACGCCGCCAATATCCCGCTTGAGGTGCTGCACCGCGTGGCCTCAATGGCGAGCGGGGGGATGGATACGCTGCCCCATAACGGCGCGGTGATTACCCTGCTGGCGATTACCGGCCTGAGCCATCGCCAGGCCTACGGCGGCATTTTCGCTATCACCATCATTAAAAGTCTGGCAGTGCTTTTTGTCATTGCCGTGTTCTATCTGACCGGCATTGTGTAAGGAGAGAAAGATGAATCTGAACGGTAAGACCGCGCTGGTGACAGGCTCGACCAGCGGCATTGGGCTTGGGATCGCCCGCGTGCTGGCGAAGGCCGGGGCACAGCTGATCCTCAACGGTTTCGGCGACAGCGAATCAGCAAGAGTTGAGATTGCGCAACTGGGCAAAACGCCGGGCTATCACGATGCAGACCTGCGTGACGTGCTGCAAATTGAAGCCATGATGCGCTACGCCGAATCGCAGTTTGGCGGCGTGGACATTCTTGTCAACAACGCCGGGATACAGCATGTCGCCCCGGTTGACGCGTTTCCGGTGGAGAAATGGAACGACATTATCGCCATTAATCTCTCCTCGGTATTTCACACCAGCCGACTGGCGCTGCCCGCCATGCGCGAGAAAAACTGGGGGCGCATCATCAATATCGCCTCGGTTCACGGACTGGTCGCGTCAAAAGAGAAGTCAGCCTACGTGGCCGCCAAGCATGGCGTAGTGGGCTTTACGAAATCGCTGGCGCTGGAAACCGCCCGCACCGGTGTTACCGCCAATACCATCTGCCCAGGCTGGGTACTGACGCCGCTGGTGCAACAGCAAATTGATAAGCGTATCGCTGAGGGCGTGCCGCCGGAGCAGGCTCGCGATCTGCTCCTGGCAGAGAAACAGCCTTCGGGCGAGTTTGTCACCCCTGAGCAGCTGGGTGAACTGGCGCTGTTTTTGTGCAGCGACAGCGCCGTGAACGTTCGCGGCGCCGCGTGGAATATGGATGGGGGATGGGTTGCGCAGTGATTTCCAGGCCGGGTGAAGCGACGCCGCCACCCGGCAAACATGGTTAGCTTGAGCAGCTGACCTCCAGCCGCTTGCCCCAGTCAGGCGGGCGGCTGACGTAATCATCATCCCGGTCGGCAAACGGCGCGCGTAGCGCCAGATGCAAGCGGTGTAGCTCGTCGTATTCGCCCTGCTCTGCCTGCTCAATCGCCCGCTGCGCCAGCCAGTTGCGCAACACCATCGCGGGATTCGTCGCGTTCATCTGCGTCTGTCTGACAGCGTCATCCACCTGCTCCTGCTGCAGCCGCGTGCGGTACTGCGCAAACCAGTCGTCAAACGCCTGCCTGTCGATAAACTCGTCGCGCAGCGGGGAGGCCGTGCTGTGCTGCTCCGTCTGGCTCAGCATCCGGAAGGTACGGGTATAATCGCTGCCCTCGCGCGCCATCAGGGCAAACAGGCCATTGAGGATGTCGTTATCGCCCTTCTCCTGCGTCATCAGCCCCAGCTTGTTGCGCATCAGCGTGCCATATTCCCGCAGCAAAATGTCCTGGTAGCTGTCGAGCGCATCGTTGAGGGCATCAACGTCAATAAACGGCGACAGGGTTTGCGCAAGCCGCTGCAGGTTCCACAGGCCAACCGCCGGCTGATTGTCAAAGCTGTAGCGTCCCTGATAGTCAGAGTGGTTGCAGATATAGCCAGGCTGGTAATCGTCCAGGAAACCAAAAGGACCGTAATCAAAGGTCAGCCCAAGAATCGACATGTTGTCCGTATTCATCACGCCATGGGCAAAGCCTACCGTTTGCCAGCGGGCAATCAGGGCTGCGGTTCGGGCAACCACATCCCTGAACCAGAGAACGTATTTATCCGCCTCGTCCTGCAGATGCGACCAGTGGTGACGAATGGCAAAGTCAGCCAGCTGGCGAACCTTGTCCGGCTCGCGGCGATAGTAAAAGTGCTCAAAATGACCGAAGCGCAGATGGCTTTGCGCGATGCGCATCAGCATTGCCCCCTTTTCTACCGTTTCGCGCACTATCGGCGTATCGCTGGTGACAATCGACAGCGCGCGGGTAGTGGGAATACCCAGGGCGTGCATCGCTTCAGACGCCAGGCTCTCGCGGATAGTTGAACGCAGCACCGCGCGCCCGTCGCCCATTCGCGACCAGGGAGTAAGGCCTGCGCCTTTCAGGTGCCAGTCAACCGTCTCCCCGTTGGGAAGCCGTTGTTCACCGAGCAGGATCCCCCTGCCGTCGCCCAGCTGCCCCGCCCAGACGCCAAACTGATGTCCGCTATAGACCTGAGCCAGAGGTTGCATACCGGCGAGAAGCGTTTCACCACCCCAGACGCCTGCACCCTCTGAACGCTGAAAGAACTCAGGCGGAATGGCCAGCTCTTCTGCCAGCAAATCGTTATGCCAGATAAGGCGTGAATTTTGTAACGGTGTCGGTTTGAGTGCGGTGTAAAAGCCTGGCAACTCGTCATGCCAGTGAGCAGTAAAAGACAGGGTCATAGGTCCTCCTGCTTTTAGTGTAGAGGGTTTACCCGGACTTAAACACGGGCGAAAGCAAGGGTTATCGCTGCTGAACCAGCGTAGTGACGTGTTCTGCAGAGACGGCTGGCCAGAGTGCCCCCTGCATTGCGCCAAAATTGAAGGACAAAACGCGCTGCAACAGGCCGTGGTCGTCAATGCCCGAGACGATCACTGACTGGCAGTGCGGCGTGATTTGCCAGAGGATGGCGCGCATAAAAGGCTCAAAAGAGAGCTCCGGAGCACGCTGCTGAATGAAGCCTTTATCAAGGATTACCCGTTTAAATAATCCATCATAGACCGCTTTGAGCGATGCGGCGCCTGCGCCAAAGTTTGCCAGGACCAACGGGAAATGGATTGCCATTCTCGCCAGCTGCAGATCGTCCTTTCCGTTATTTAAACCTGGATAGTTCTCATTAACAGTAAACTCAAGAAACGGATAACGCTCAAGGATTGAAACAGCGTTTCCATTACTTAATAAAAACTCAACTATTGCAGGTGTAATATTGATCCATGCAATTAACTGATGCTGAATAAAAAACAGTTTACAGGTATCAAGCAATTGCAGTTTTTCGTTAAACAGCGCTAACTCTTCAGCCGCTGAAAGCCGAGGGATAACAAGCTCAGTGGGGATCCGCACATCGCTGCCGACGCCAGTAAAGTTAACCAGAATTTCTAAACCTTTAAGCTCACCTGCACTATTACGGGCAGGTAAAAGCAGCAGTTCAGACTGGTAAGCATTATCTAGCGTAATAATCATTGCACTCGCCCCGCATTAAAGATGAGAGAGGACATCCTGGAGCAATTGCCGACACAATTCCACTGTCTTGATTTTAATAAGATTAATTTCATTAGTTCCGTATTAATTTTCAGATTTATCCCTGAATCTAAAATAATTTTATCCTGGTTGCAGAATAATAGCCAGTTTTAGATAAAACAGACACATGCAGGATTCACTAATTTTAGGCAAATTTAACTTTAAGCATCTTATTTGAGAAAAACGGCATGATTTATTACTGACCATGCCGTCATAAGAGAAGTATCCGACAAAGACTATATACGTCGTGCCTGCCAGAAATTTTTACGCCAGTAAACATTATCAAGAGAAGAGCGCATCACGCCGCGGCTGGTCGAGGCGTGAATGAACTGATTGTCTGTATCATATATTCCCACATGAAGACCGCTTTCACCCGATCCGGTTTTGAAGAAAACCAGGTCCCCGGGCAGAAGATCGTCTTTATCAATTTCAGTGCCAATTTCTGCCTGTTTTCGCGTTTCGCGCGGAAGCTGTAAATCAAACTTATCGCGAAACGTCATCAGCACGAAGCCGGAGCAATCCACGCCGCCGCGGCTCATGCCGCCGTAGCGATAAGGCGTGCCGCGCCAGTTGCTCAGCTGATCGTTAAGGCTGGCAATAACGGTGATCGAATCTGAAAGCCGTGGGTTAGGCGGCGGTGCACGATGGCTACTGCATCCCGCAAGAAAGAGTGTGGCCATCAGGAGAAACCAGAATCGCATTTTCAGACGAATCCTCTGCTTTTTTTGTTCTTTTCGTAATTTAGCGTGCAATTGTGCTAAGAGGCAAGGAACGGTTACGCCTGCCCGGTAGAAATCAGCATCTTATGTCCCTCTATATCCAGCCTGCGGAACGACATGTTGTAGGCGCGGGCAAGATGAGGCGGCGTAAGAACCCTATCCCGCGCACCGCTGGCGATCATCTTTCCCTTCGACAGCAGCCACACCCGGTGGGCATGACGCAGGGTGTGGTTGAGGTCATGGCTGCTCATCACCACGGCGATACCTTTTCGGCTCAGGGCGCTTAGCAGCGTATCCAGTGCCGCCTGCTGCGCCACGTCCAGACCGCTCATGGGCTCATCGAGGAGCAGCATCCGCCCGTGAGGATTGCCTGCCGGGTGGATCTGAAGGATGACGGCCGCCAGGCGCACCCGCTGCCACTCTCCGCCGGAAAGCTGGCTGGCGTGCCGGGACAGTTTATCTTCCAGCCCCAGAGCCGCGGCCACGTCCGTCAGCAGTGACGTTTGTTGTTTGTCGTGCAAATGCAGCATCAGATAGTGCCAGACCGGCATCGCAAAGGGCGGCATCTGCTGCTGCACAAGGTAGCTGCGCCGATGCGCCAGCGAGACCGGCGACCAGTCGGCGAGCGTATGCTCCAGCAGCGTTATCTGCCCTTCTCCGTCGGTCATGCCTGCCATCCGTGCCAGCAGCGTGCTCTTCCCCGCACCGTTTGGCCCGACAAGATGCAGGATTTCGCCCGCATTGACGGTACCGGTTATCGGCTCCAGACGTCCCCTCTCGGCAACGTCCGTGAGCTGCATCAGCAACGACATTATTTCGCCAGCGCCAGCTTGATCGATTCCATGACGATCGGATCCTCAGGGGTCATATCCGGCGAAAAGCGCTGAACCACCTGGCCGTCGCGACCAATCAGGAACTTTTCAAAATTCCACAGGATATCGTCCGGGTAAAGCGGCGCGCGGCCTTTGCTGGCCATGCGTTCATAAAAACCGCTTCCTTCCGGCGCAACGGCCTTCGGCGCGGCAGCGATCAGCTTCGCATACAGCGGATGGCGGTCTTCACCGTTGACATCAATTTTGCTGAACATCGGGAACGTCACGCCATAGGTGGTGCTGCAGAAGGTTTTAATCTCCTCTTCGCTGCCCGGCTCCTGGCCGAGGAACTGGTTGCACGGGAAGCCCAGCACGGTGAAGCCGTCTTTCTCCCAGGCTTTTTGAATGTTTTCCAGCTGCTCGTACTGCGGCGTCAGGCCACATTTGGATGCCACGTTGACGATAAGCAACACGTTGCCTTTGTAGCCTTCCAGCGTGGTTTTCTCGCCGTCAATGGTGGTCACTTCGGTATTCAGGATATCAGTCGGCATAGCATTCCCTCAGGTTGTCTTACGACTTGTTGATTTAACGTCCAGCTTTTAATAGTAGCCAGATAAATACCGGCGCGCCCAGCGTGGCGGTCACCACGCCAATCGGCAGCTCTGCGGCCGTCAGGGCTAGCCGGGCGATGATATCGGCCACCAGCAGCGTGACGGCCCCGGCAACCGCCGAGGCCGGAAGAAGAGTCCTATGGTCCGTGAGGCCACACAGACGCAGCATGTGTGGAATAACCAGCCCGATAAAACCGATCGCGCCCGCCAGAGCCACGCTGACGCCGACCAGCCAGCCAATGACGATCACCAGCACATTACGCCAGAACCCAATCGGCATGCCGAGCTGGCGGGCAGAGGTTTCACCCAGCGCGAGCATATTCAGCGGCTGCGCCTGCAGGGCAGCCCACACGATGACCGGTACCAGCAGCGCCATCAGCCAGCCCTGGTGCCAGTCAACGCCCCCAAAGCCGCCCATCATCCAGTACATCAGCTGACGCAGGTCAAAGGATGTTGAGAAGTAGACCGCCCAGGTCATCAACGCGCTGCAGATGATCCCCAGCGCCACGCCGGCAAGCAGCAGACGGCTGGTCGATAAGTGCCGTCTGGCGAAGCGAAGAAGGATTGCTGTGATCAGTAATGCGCCGAGAATAGCGCTCAGGCTAATACTCCATCCGGAGAGTTCTCCCCCGCCCAGCATCACCGCCGCAATCAGACCCACGCCTGCACCGTTCGACACGCCGAGCAGCCCGGGCTCCGCCAGCGGGTTATCAAACAACGCCTGCATAATGGTGCCGCACAGCGCCAGCGCGGCCCCCACCAGAACCACCGCGACGGTGCGCGGCAGGCGAATTTGCCAGACGAAGAGCTGCCCGTCCGGCCCCCACCAGCTTTCAGGCCCTATCCATCGGTCTCCGGCGCAGAGGCTCACGGCCGCGGCGACAATGAGCAACAGCACCAGCAAAAGCAGGCGACGCTTATCGGAACGGTGCTGGCGGTGGGCATAATCAAGCATGGGTACGGTTTTAGTAGCGTGAGATGTAATTGATTTTACGGCGGGTTTGCCGGAGAGCGCAAAGAAAAAAGGCCGCGTGGGCGGCCTTTTTAGTTAGTTCATATTACTCTGCTTTGGGCGTTGCGTTTTCGACACGGCTTTTTAACTTCTGGCCGGGTCTGAAGGTCACCACGCGGCGGGCTGTAATGGGAATATCTTCCCCCGTCTTCGGGTTACGGCCCGGACGTTGGTTTTTGTCTCGCAAATCAAAATTGCCAAAACCGGAGAGTTTTACCTGCTCACCATTTTCCAGAGCACGACGGATCTCTTCGAAAAACAGCTCTACCAGCTCTTTGGCATCCCGTTTGCTAAGCCCAAGCTTATCAAACAGATATTCTGACATTTCAGCTTTTGTAAGCGCCATAGGTTCAATCCCTCAATGATGCCTGGAATCGCTCTTTTAATGCCTCTACACATTTGGCGACGGTAGCGGCAATCTCCTCTTCTTCGAGTGTACGGCTGGTATCCTGAAGGATAAGGCTAATAGCGAGGCTCTTGAAACCTTCTGCTACGCCCTTGCCGCGGTACACGTCAAATAAGTTTACGCCAACTACCTGATTTACGCCAACTTTCTTACATTCGGCCAAAATATCTGCTGCGGGCACATTTTCCGCGACCACAACCGCGATATCACGGCGGTTTGCCGGGAAGCGGGAGACGTCCTGAGCCTGAGGAATAACGCGGTCAGCCACCGGGTTCCATTCCAGCTCGAACACGATGGTACGGCCGTTCAGGTCCAGCTTGCGCTCCAGTTCAGGGTGAACAACCCCAATAAAACCAACGCGTTTGCCGTCTAAATAGATGGCTGCGCTCTGGCCCGGATGCAGTGCCGGGATGGCTTCTGCGCGGAATTCAATTTCAGATAATTTACCGGTCAGATCCAGAATCGCTTCCAGATCGCCCTTCATATCGTAGAAATCAACCGTGCCTTTTGCCAGGTCCCAGTGCTCTTCATAGCGGTTGCCGCCGATGGCGCCAGCCAGCATGAGATCCTGACGGATGCCTAAATTTGCCTGATTATCCGGTACAAAGCGCAAACCGCTTTCGAAAATTCGCACGCGGTTTTGCTGACGATTCTGGTTATAAACGACAGTGCCCAGCAGGCCCGTCCACAGAGACAGACGCATCGCGGACATTTCGCTGGAGATTGGGCTTGGCAGGATCAGCGCCTCCTGGCCCGGGTGGATCAGCTGCTGAAGCTTTGGATCCACAAAGCTGTAGGTGATCACTTCCTGGTAGCCTTTGTCGTTCAGCATGGTTTTCACACGCTTCAGGGACAGGTCGGCTTCACGGTGGGAGCCCATCACCAGACCTGCCTGCACAGGCTCGTCAGGGATGTTGTTGTAGCCGTAAACGCGGGCCACTTCTTCCACCAGATCTTCTTCAATTTCCATGTCGAAACGCCATGATGGCGCAACGGCTTTCCACTCGTCCTGGCCTTCGGTCACTTCGCAGCCCAGACGCGTCAGGATGTCAGTCACCTGCGCATCGGCAACGTGATGGCCAATCAGGCGATCCAGCTTGCTGCGGCGCAGGGTGATGGTGGCACGCTTCGGCAGGGTCGCTTCGTTGGTGACGTCGATAACCGGGCCCGCTTCACCGCCGCAGATGTCGATCAGCAGGCGGGTTGCACGTTCCATCGCTTTATACTGCAGCGCCGGGTCAACGCCGCGCTCGTAGCGGTGGGAGGCATCGGTATGCAGGCCGTGACGGCGTGCGCGACCGGTGATGGAGAGCGGGCTGAAGAACGCGCATTCCAGCAGGACGTTTTGCGTCTCGTCGTTCACGCCTGAGTGCTCGCCCCCGAAGATACCGCCCATTGCCAGCGCTTTGCTGTGGTCAGCAATCACCAGTGTGTCGGCGTTCAGTTTCGCTTCGCTGCCGTCCAGCAGAACCAGGGTTTCGCCCTCTTTCGCCATGCGCACAACGATGCCGCCGTCGATACGGTCTTTATCGAACGCGTGCATCGGCTGGCCCAGCTCCAGCAGAACGTAGTTGGTCACGTCTACCACGGCGTCGATAGAGCGGATACCGCAGCGGCGCAGCTTCTCCTTCATCCACAGCGGGGTTGGCGCTTTAACGTTGATGCCTTTCACCACGCGACCGAGGTAGCGCGGGCAAGCATCCGCAGCGTCAACCTGAATAGGCAGCACGTCGCTGATGGTCGCTTCAACCGGCGTGATGTCCGGCGCGTTCAGTTCGGTCTGGTTCAGCACGGCCACGTCGCGCGCCACGCCGATGATACCTAAGCAGTCGGCACGGTTTGGCGTGACGCTGATTTCGATGGTGTTGTCATCAAGCTTCAGGTATTCACGGATATCGGTGCCGACTGGCGCATCCAGCGGCAGCTCAATGATGCCGTTGTGGTCGTCGGAAATACCCAGCTCGGAGAAGGAGCACAGCATGCCTTCAGACGGCTCGCCGCGCAGCTTAGCCGCTTTAATTTTGAAATCGCCCGGCAGCACTGCACCGACGGTCGCCACGGCCACCTTCAGGCCCTGACGGCAGTTTGGCGCACCGCAGACGATATCCAGCAGACGGTCACCGCCCACGTTCACTTTTGTCACGCGCAGTTTGTCAGCGTTAGGGTGCTGGCCGCACTCTACCACTTCGCCGACGACCACGCCGTTGAAGGCACCGGAAACCGGCTCAACGCCGTCCACTTCCAGACCCGCCATGGTGATCTGGTTAGAAAGCGCGTCGCTGTCCAGCGTGGTGTTCACCCACTCGCGTAACCACAGTTCACTGAATTTCATTGTTCTGTCCTGCCCTTATTTAAACTGTTTGAGGAAACGCAGATCGTTTTCGAAGAATGCACGTAAGTCGGTCACGCCGTAGCGCAGCATGGTCAGACGCTCCATGCCCATGCCGAAGGCAAAGCCGGAGTAAACTTCCGGATCGATACCCACGTTGCGCAGCACGTTTGGATGCACCATGCCGCAGCCCAGCACTTCCAGCCATTTGCCGTTTTTACCCATCACGTCAACTTCCGCAGACGGTTCGGTGAACGGGAAGTAGGACGGACGGAAACGAACCTGCAGATCTTCCTCAAAGAAGTTGTTCAGGAAATCGTGCAGCGTGCCCTTCAGGTTGGTGAAGCTGATGTTTTTATCAACAATCAGGCCTTCCATCTGGTGGAACATTGGGGTGTGGGTCTGATCGTAGTCGTTACGATAGACGCGGCCCGGCGCGATAATACGGATTGGCGGCTCCTGATCCTTCATGGTACGGATCTGAACGCCGGAGGTCTGAGTACGCAGCAGACGCGTAGCGTCGAACCAGAAAGTGTCGTGGTCAGCGCGTGCCGGATGATGGCCAGGAATGTTCAGGGCGTCGAAGTTATGGTAATCATCTTCGATTTCCGGGCCAGTCGCCACGGTAAAGCCGAGCTCACCGAAGAAACTTTCAATGCGATCGATGGTGCGGGTAACCGGGTGCAGACCGCCGTTTTCGATACGGCGACCTGGCAGAGAAACGTCAATCGTCTCTGCGGCCAGACGCGCATTCAGCACCGCGCTTTCCAGCTCGGCTTTGCGCGCGTTCAGCGCCTGCTGTACCTGCTCTTTGGCTTCGTTAATCACCGCACCGGCTGCCGGGCGTTCTTCTGGCGGCAGCTCGCGCAGGGTTGTCATCTGAAGGGTCAAGTGCCCTTTCTTCCCAAGATATTCGACGCGGACATTGTCTAACGCGGCAACATCTGAGGCCTGATTAATGGCGGCTGTTGCACTGGCAACCAGCTCTGCGAGATGTGACATGATTTTCCTCATTATGTCGGTGCAGACACCGATTTGGTGGAGTTATTCTCTCAAATTCAGGCACAAAAAAAGCCTCCATCGGGAGGCTTATCTGGCGCTGTTTTTCGTTTCATCTTTCACGCGCTAGCCTCCTGAAATCAGGTGCTAAAGTAAAAGAAGAAGCGGAAAATAGCAGCATTCATGCTTGCGTTACCTTGTCTGGTAAAAACCGTTAAGACCTTATTGAAAAGCCTGGACGGGTAAAAGTCAATGTTCTGATGATGTTAAAACAAAAGAGGGAGCAAAGCTCCCTCTCTCAACTGGCTTATGCCAGTGCTGCTTTCGCTTTTTCGACCAGAGCGGTGAACGCTACTTTGTCGAATACTGCGATGTCAGCCAGGATCTTACGGTCGATTTCAACAGAGGCTTTTTTCAGGCCGTTGATGAATTTGCTGTAAGAAATACCGTTCTGACGTGCTGCTGCGTTGATACGCGCAATCCACAGTTGACGGAACTGACGCTTACGCTGACGACGGTCACGGTAAGCGTACTGACCTGCTTTGATAACAGCCTGGAAGGCAACGCGGTAAACGCGTGAACGCGCACCGTAGTAGCCTTTAGCTTGTTTCAAAATTTTCTTGTGACGTGCACGTGCAATTACACCACGTTTTACGCGAGCCATATGTGCTCTCCTGTATCTATATTCTTAGTAAAAAAATTAAACGTTAACGGCTTATGCGTACGGCAGGCACGCGATAACCAGACCCAGATCGCCTTTAGAAACGAGGCCTTTTGGACGCAGGTGACGTTTACGCTTAGTAGATTTTTTGGTCAGAATATGACGCAGGTTTGCGTGCTTACGCTTAAATCCACCACCACCGGTTTTTTTGAAGCGCTTAGCAGCACCGCGTACGGTCTTAATTTTTGGCATCTTAATAACTTCCACTTCGCATTGTTAAATAAACGAAACATAGGCGAACAAAACCTATGAAACCCGAAGGCTCCACAGATTTTGCTGCTTGAAGGCCTTACTGTTTCTTCTTAGGAGCGAGCACCATGATCATCTGGCGGCCTTCGATCTTCGTAGGGAAGGATTCGACTACTGCCAGTTCACTCAGATCGTCACGGACGCGGTTAAGCACTTCCATACCAATCTGTTGGTGGGCCATCTCACGACCGCGGAAACGCAGTGTGATCTTGGCCTTATCGCCATCTTCCAGAAAGCGAATCAGGCTGCGGAGTTTTACCTGATAATCGCCATCGTCGGTACCAGGACGGAATTTGATTTCCTTAACCTGGATAACTTTTTGCTTCTTCTTCTGTTCCTTAGAAGACTTACTCTTTTCATAAAGGAACTTGCCGTAGTCCATGATACGACAAACTGGCGGTTCGGCGTTAGGGCTGATTTCAACTAAATCTACTCCAGCTTCTTCAGCTTTTTCGATCGCTTCTCTCAGACTCACAATCCCCAGTGGTTCACCTTCAAGATCTGTTAAGCGAACTTCCTGGGCGCGAATCTCGCCATTGATACGATTCGGACGTGCCGTTTGAACTCGTTTTCCGCCTTTAATACCTTATTCCTCCAGTTGTTGAAGACTGCGGCTGCGAATCTCTTGTTGCAGCTTCTCAATCACTTCACTTACGTCCAGGCTCCCCAGGTCTTTACCACGGCGGGTGCGAACGGCAACTTTGCCTGCTTCCACCTCTTTATCACCACAGACCAACATATACGGGACACGACGTAAAGTGTGCTCGCGGATTTTAAAGCCAATCTTCTCATTTCTCAAGTCTGCTTTTACGCGAATGCCCGCATTTTGCAGTTTCTGCGTCAATTCTTTAACGTAATCCGCCTGAGAATCAGTAATGTTCATCACCACGACCTGCACTGGCGCAAGCCAGGTTGGGAAGAAGCCAGCGAACTCTTCGGTCAGGATGCCGATGAAGCGCTCCAGAGAACCGAGTATTGCACGGTGAATCATTACCGGTACCTGACGCTCGTTGTCTTCGCCAACATAAGAGGCGCTTAAACGCTGCGGCAGGGAGAAGTCCAGCTGTACAGTACCGCACTGCCATGCGCGATCGAGGCAGTCATACAGGGTAAATTCAATTTTCGGACCGTAGAATGCGCCCTCGCCCAGCTGGTATTCGAACGGAATGCCGTTCTCTTCCAGCGCCACGGCGAGATCCGCTTCTGCGCGATCCCAGGTCTCATCGCTACCGATACGTTTTTCCGGACGCGTTGAGAGTTTGACGACGATCTTCTCGAAGCCAAAGGTGCTGTACATATCGTAGACCATACGAATACAGGCGTTAACTTCGTCACGGACCTGATCTTCAGTACAGAAGATATGCGCATCATCCTGAGTAAAGCCACGAACACGCATCAGACCGTGCAGCGCACCTGATGGCTCGTTACGGTGGCAGCTACCGAACTCCGCCATACGCAGCGGCAGGTCGCGGTAGGATTTCAGACCCTGGTTGAAGATCTGAACGTGGCCCGGGCAGTTCATTGGCTTGATGCAGTATTCACGGTTCTCAGACGAGGTGGTGAACATCGCATCTTTGTAGTTGTCCCAGTGGCCGGTTTTTTCCCACAGCACACGGTCCATCATGAACGGGCCTTTCACTTCCTGATACTGGTACTCTTTCAGCTTGGAGCGTACGAAAGTTTCCAGTTCACGGAAGATGGTCCAGCCGTCGTTATGCCAGAACACCATACCCGGCGCTTCTTCCTGCATGTGGTACAGGTCAAGCTGCTTACCGATTTTACGGTGGTCACGCTTCGCCGCCTCTTCCAGGCGCAGCAGGTACGCGTTCAGGGCTTTTTTATCGGCCCACGCGGTACCATAAATACGCTGCAACATCTTGTTGTTGCTGTCGCCACGCCAGTAGGCGCCCGCGATCTTCATCAGCTTAAAGTGATGACAGAAGCGCATGTTCGGCACGTGCGGTCCACGGCACATGTCGACGTATTCTTCGTGATGGTACAAGCCAGGCTTGTCATCATGCGAAATGTTTTCGTCAAGAATAGAGACCTTGTAGCTCTCGCCGCGCTTCACGAAGGTTTCACGCGCTTCGTGCCAGCTGACTTTCTTCTTGATGACGTCATAGTTCGTTTCGGCGAGCTCGTGCATGCGTTTTTCGAGCGCGTCGATATCTTCCTGAGTCAGGGTGTGGTCGAGGTCAACGTCGTAGTAGAAACCGTTGTCGATAACCGGACCGATCGCCATTTTGGTGTTTGGCCACAGCTGTTTGATGGCATGGCCTAACAGGTGCGCGCAGGAGTGACGAATGATCTCCAGACCTTCTTCGTCTTTCGCGGTGATGATTGCAAGCGTCGCATCGTTTTCGATAAGATCGGAAGCATCCACCAGCTCACCGTTAACACGGCCAGCGATAGTCGCTTTCGCGAGACCAGGACCAATGTCCAGGGCAACATCCATTGGGCTAACAGCACGGTCGAAATGGCGTTGACTGCCATCAGGAAGAGTAATTACAGGCATTTTATATCCTTATTTGCAGTGATGCCCCACACATAAGAGCATATACAAAGAAAATAATCGTGATTTGACAATAGATTACGACACCATCTGACCAACAATCGTCAAATTGGTTCGTCATCATTCACCTGCCGAATTCAGATTAATGCGGATTTACGGCAAGCGACGTAATGTTAACACTAACGCAAAGGAGATTGCACCCTCTGCGGCCAGATTGATGGGCTGGCACTTTCGTACGAATTTGCAGGTTGCTTCTCCCCTGCGCTCGCATTTCGAAGATGCTGGGCTACTCTTGAACAGGTCTTTAAACCCAAAGGTGCATACCATGAACGTATCCAGCAGAACGGTTGTGATATTGAATCTCCTTTCCGCCACAGGTTTATTGTTGATTCTCGCCGAACGATTCCACTGGTTCTGAGCCGACCCCTGCGCTGGCATAACCTAATCGATCCTGAGAAGGGGCATATTTCGGCCCTGTTTGGTAGACTGTGGATATCAACGAACAAGGATTAGGTTATGCCAACAAAACGATTTGCCGTAAAACACTGGAAAATGGTGCTGGTGCTGATTGCCATCTGCGGCGCAATGCTGCTACTCCGTTGGGCGGCAATGATTTGGGGCTAGGGGCGAAGACAGGTCATCAGAAGGGACGTCAAAAAACCACAGACAATAAACGGGCCGACATCATCGTCGGCCCGCTTTCATTACATTCTATAACCCAGTGAAACCGTGGTTCTGCGGTCGGTATGATCCGGCGCAGATTCTGGTGGTGAAGAGTTCCAGGTCACGTTGTAGGCCACTTTCAGACCAAAGTGTTCGTTGATAGCCACGTTCAGCGCCGTCTCAGAGTTCAGCGTCGTGTCGTCGGCACCAAATACAGAAACACCCTGGGTAAATTTGGTGTTGTCAGTCATCTGCCAGGCATAGGTACCGGAAGCGTAACCGAGCGGTTGGGTTTTGGTATCGCCATTGGTGTACTCGTCATAACGCACACCCGGACCGAATTCAAAACGGAGGCTGTGTACCGGACCGTTCAGGAACTGGCGACCATAACCGGCGGTGAACACATCGCGCTGGCGATAACCGTTGTAACGGTCAGTTAACCAGCTTGCCTGTCCAAACAGGTAGTCATAGTCGGTCATGTTGTAACGGCTACGTCCGCCTACCGCATATTTCTCGGAAGAACGTTCGTCATTAGCGGAAGTGTTGCTGGCATTACCCCACAGAGACCAGGCGGTGGTGTTGCCGTACCAGGTTAGCGTACTGTCCGCCGTCAGAGAAGAGCTTTTCGTGTTACCGGATTGTGCCAGGTACCCGGCGTTCAGGTTACCTTCAAACGGTTTTTTCGCGGTGGAAGGATCGTCCATGACAGTAAAAACGGTATCATCAGCGGTCGCGTTCATAGCCGCAAACACGCCACCCGCCAGCATCAGTGCAGCGGGCACTGTCTTTAAAAGCTTCATTTTATTAAGGAGTCCGTACAACAAAAAAAGAGACCACACGGTCCCGGAATCTTTCTTGAGGATCAATGACAAGGCGTCCAGAGAAAGGTAACAAATTATAAAAAGCCGCAAATAACATAGCAATGTTTTCTTATTTCATTTTTTGAATAAGAACGATCTCAAAAAGCGTTTTATTTTATATATCCCCCGCCTCACTTTTTGTCAGTATTCATATTTAAAATCATACTGTTATTTACATTGCCTTCCTGTCAAATGGTGCCAGGCTAATAAGAACCCATGCTAAAAGGAGGTAATGATGGTTTCTATCTATACTCTGACGCTCTCCCCTTCCCTGGATTCCGCCACCCTGACGCCGCAGATTTACCCGGAAGGTAAATTGCGCTGTAGCGCCCCGGTCTTTGAGCCCGGCGGCGGCGGGATCAACGTGGCGCGCGCCATTACACACCTCGGCGGCAAAGCCACGGCTATTTTCCCCACCGGCGGTGCCACCGGCGAACACCTGGTCTCTCTGCTGGCAGATGAACAGGTGGCCGTAGAGACCGTCGAGGCCAAAGACTGGACGCGGCAAAACCTGCATGTCCACGTGGGATCCAGCGGCGAGCAGTACCGTTTTGTCATGCCGGGCGCGAAACTGAGCGATGACGAGTTTCGTCAGCTTGAAGAGAAAGTGCTGACGATAGAAAGCGGCGCGCTGCTGGTGATAAGCGGCAGCCTGCCGCCCGGCGTAAGCACGGAAAAATTAACGGCGCTGATTCAGGCGGTACAGCAGCGCGGTATCCGCTGCATTGTCGACAGCAGCGGCGAGGCCCTGCAGGCGGCCCTGGTGCCGGGCAATCTGGAGCTGGTCAAACCCAACCAGAAAGAGTTAAGCGCGCTGGTCAACCGCGAACTGACGCAGCCTGATGATGTTCGCACCGCCGCGCAGGAGCTGGTACGCAGCGGCAAAGCGCGACGCGTAGTCGTCTCCCTTGGCCCTCAGGGGGCGCTGGCAGTCGATGAATCATCGTCCGTTCAGGTTGTCCCGCCGCCGATGAAGAGCCAGAGCACGGTTGGCGCGGGCGATAGCATGGTGGGTGCGATGACGCTAAAACTGGCGCAGGGCGCGTCTCTGCTGGAAATGACACGCTACGGCGTGGCGGCGGGTAGCGCCGCAACCATCAACCAGGGCACGCGTCTCTGTTCACTTGCCGATACGCAAAAAATCGTCGATTACCTGTCCCGAAATTAGCACCTTTTCCCCTTCGTCTTTACGGAGGGGAATGTCCTCGCTGAGTCGCCAAACGCAAACTATCGACTATGCTAAGAAAACTTCCATGATAACAATGAGGTGAATTATGAGCAGTGGTGACATCACACGTTACGTCGTGACCATCAACCTTCATGAAGCATCGCTGACCGAGCTGAATGAGCTCAACAATGCTTTCACCCGGGCTAATTTTCTCCTCACCCTGACGGATGACGAGGGCAATATTCATGATTTAGGTACCCTGGCATTTGGTCTAATCGGTGCCCTGAGCCAGGAAGAGGTTCATGCGCTGGCCGCCAGTCTGGTGGAAAGCGTGACCGACAAGCCTGCCGAAATCGACGTGGATACCTGGGAAAGCTGGCGGAAAAAAGAACAATAAGTGCGCTGTATGAATTTAAACCGCTCAGGTGTGCGTTAGTTCGTATTTTTTTACCGCCATTATGCGCTAACTTTATGATCTGGCAGACAACATGGGAGAGACAACATGTGGCAGGCTATCAGTCATCTTTTACGTGAGCAGCTGGGTGAAGGTGAAATTGAACTGCGTAACGAACTGCCAGGCGGTGAAATCCACGCCGCGTGGCATTTACGCTACGCAGGGCGCGATCTTTTCGTTAAGTGCGATGAGCGAGAGCTGCTTCCGATATTTACCGCCGAAGCCGACCAGCTGGAGCTGTTGTCGCGCAGTAAAACGGTGACGGTCCCGCAGGTTCTGGCCGTGGGGAGCGACCGCGACTACAGCTTCCTGGTGATGGAGTATCTCCCCGCCCGGCCGCTGGATGCCCATAATGCGTTCATTCTCGGCCAACAGCTGGCGCGCCTGCATCAATGGAGCGACCAGCCGCAGTTTGGTCTCGATTTTGACAACGATCTCTCCACCACGCCACAGCCCAATGCCTGGCAGCGTCGCTGGTCGACATTTTTTGCCGAGCAGCGAATTGGCTGGCAGCTTGAGCTGGCCGCCGAGAAAGGGCTGGAATTTGGCAATATTGATGCCATCGTCGAACACGTTCAACAGCGTCTGGCATCCCACCAGCCTCAGGCGTCTCTGCTTCACGGCGATTTGTGGTCCAATAACTGCGCGCTGGGTCCCAACGGCCCCTATATCTTTGACCCGGCCTGCTACTGGGGTGACAGAGAGTGCGATCTTGCCATGCTGCCGCTTCATCCGGAACAGCCGCCGCAGATATACGACGGATACCAGTCTGTTTCCCCCCTGCCGCCCGGTTTCCTCGACCGCCAGCCGGTGTATCAGCTTTATACGCTGATGAACCGAGCCATTCTTTTTGGCGGAGAACACCTTGTTAACGCGCAGCGGGCGCTCGAGCGCATGCTTGCCGCCTGAGAAGAGACGGGTGGCCTTGCCGCCACCCCTATCGCTTACAGAAAACCGAGCAGTGAGAAGAAGAAGTATCCCGCCACAATGATGATGACGGGAAGGATATAGAGCGGGAAAATTTGCAGGAAAATGGTGTGACGCGGCACAACAATGCGGGATTCAATCTGCTCCCGACTCATTCCTTCCGGGCCTTTGGCCTGCTCCAGAATCAACTGATCCTCAACGCCTTCGCGTAAAAAGCGCGTCTGGCGACTCATTCTCGCGCCAGAGGCCTGCAGTGCCAGCGCGACAAAGATCAGGGCGTATATCACCCAAAAGCCGATGTTCAGCTGTTGATGAAAATCCGGGGTGGGTGAATTAAACCAGAAAACATTCAAAAATGGCGTATTAAAACGCATCATCTCAATCATGACATGAGCGAAATCAAGCATTACCGCATTGATACCCGGCTGTTTTTCGCTGTGATCGTACATAAATTTGAGTACAGAAATCAGCGTAGAAATGACGGCAGGAATAAAAATTACCCAGCCAGCAATGCGTTTTAAGACCGCGATGCGTCCAGCTTGTTGATACGTCATCAGTTCCTCTTCATAAAGACGCGTTATTTGTGCCTAAGTCTACCTGCTGGCCATCAATTTCGCCCGATCTTTGAAAGCAATATGCTAAATTGCAGATTGTGCTTAGCACGTATCGTCTGTCGAACACCCTGGATAAGGAGACGTTGTGATGTCGACACCGCGCCAAATTCTTGCCGCAATTTTTGACATGGATGGATTACTGATCGATTCCGAACCGCTGTGGGATCGCGCCGAACTGGATGTGATGGCCAGCCTGGGCGTGGATATCAGCCGCCGTAATGAACTCCCCGATACGCTGGGCCTGCGCATCGATATGGTGGTTGACCTGTGGTTTGCCCAACAGCCGTGGGTAGGTCCCAATCGCGATGAGGTGACCGCACGCATTATCAGCCGCGCCATTTCTCTGGTGGAAGAGAACAGGCCGCTGCTGCCCGGCGTACGCGAGGCCGTTGCGCTGTGTAAAGCCAAGGGGCTGAAGGTTGGCCTGGCCTCGGCTTCACCGCTGCATATGCTGGAAAAAGTGCTGACGATGTTTGAACTGCGCGACAGTTTCGATGCGCTGGCGTCCGCTGAAAAATTGCCTTACAGCAAGCCGCACCCGCAGGTCTATCTGGACTGTGCCGCGAAGCTCGGCCTGGATCCCCTCAACTGCGTTGCGCTGGAAGATTCCGTTAACGGTATGGTGGCGTCGAAGGCTGCGCGGATGCGCTCCATTGTGGTGCCCGCTGAAGAAGGCCGTCACGATCCCCGGTTTGCGCTTGCCGATGTGAAGCTTAATTCACTGGCAGAACTCACGGCGCATCATCTGCAGGGCGGTTAACGCCCTTCTCCGGTTTGTGACAAACAGTTACACCGTCACCTCTTCCGCCTACTGTATAAAAACCCTATACTGTATGAATTGACAGTTTTGTGGGTTTTATCATGACGGCGGAAGGCCACCTGCTTTTTTCAATTGCGTGCGCGGTATTTGCCAAAAACGCTGAACTCACCCCCGTGCTGGCACAGGGGGACTGGTGGCATATTGTCCCTTCCGCCGTATTGACCTGTCTGCTGCCCGACATTGACCATCCTAAATCCTTTCTCGGACAACGCCTGAAGTGGGTGTCGAAACCCATCGCCCGCGCGTTCGGCCACCGGGGGTTTACGCACAGCCTGCTGGCCGTGTTTGGCCTGCTGACGCTTTTCTATTTAAAGGTGCCCGAAAGCTGGATAGTCCCCGCCGATGCGATCCAGGGGATGGTGCTGGGCTATTTAAGCCATATTCTCGCCGATATGCTGACGCCTGCGGGCGTGCCGCTGCTTTGGCCCTGCCGCTGGCGTTTCCGTTTTCCCATCCTCGCCCCGCAGAAAGGTAACCAGCTTGAGCGTGCACTGTGCATGGCGCTGTTTGCTTACGCCGTCTGGATGCCGCAAACCTTGCCCGAAAATAGTGCAGTTCGCTGGTCATCCCAGATGATTAATTCGCTGCAATTTCAGTTTAATCGCTTTATTCATCACCAGATTGAACAGTAAACCGACAAAATTATCCCATTTGTCATAACCCATTCCATTTGGATATAAGCGCTACATCACACTTCTGCTAACCTTCCGCCAACAGGATCGGTAAAAACCGACCCAATAATAAATCAGGAGAACGGGGATGAATTTTCCACTCATCGCGAACGTCGTTGTGTTCGTTGTATTGCTATTGCTTCTCGCGCAGGCGCGCCACAAACAGTGGAGCCTGGCGAAAAAAGTGCTGGTTGGTCTGGCCATGGGTGTCGTATTTGGTCTGGCATTACAGGCAATTTATGGCTCCGATAATCCAGTTCTGAAAGACTCTATTCAGTGGTTCAACATCGTCGGTAACGGCTATGTCCAGCTGCTGCAGATGATCGTTATGCCGCTGGTGTTCGCCTCTATTCTGAGCGCCGTGGCCCGCCTGCATAACGCCACTCAGCTGGGAAAAATCAGTTTCCTGACCATTGGTACGCTGCTGTTCACCACGCTGATTGCCGCGCTGGTGGGTGTGCTGGTCACCAACCTGTTTGGCCTGACCGCAGAAGGTCTGGTTCAGGGTTCCGCTGAAACGGCGCGTCTTACCGCGATTCAAACCAACTACGTTGGTAAAGTGGCTGACCTGACCGTGCCGCAGATGGTGCTCTCCTTCATTCCGAAGAACCCGTTTGCTGACCTGACCGGTGCGAGCCCAACCTCCATCATCAGCGTGGTTATTTTCGCCGCGTTCCTGGGCGTAGCGGCGCTGAAGCTGCTGAAAGACGATGCGCCAAAAGGCGAACGCGTGCTGACCGCGATTGACACCCTGCAAAGCTGGGTGATGAAGCTGGTTCGTCTGGTCATGCAGCTCACCCCTTACGGCGTGCTGGCGCTGATGACCAAAGTGGTTGCCGGCTCTAACCTGCAGGACATCATTAAGCTGGGCAGCTTCGTTGTCGCCTCTTATCTGGGCCTGGGCATTATGTTCGTGGTGCACGGCATCCTGCTGGGCGTGAACGGCGTCAGCCCGCTGAAATACTTCCGTAAAGTCTGGCCGGTACTGACCTTTGCCTTCACCAGCCGTTCCAGCGCCGCGTCTATTCCGCTGAACGTTGAAGCACAGACCCGTCGTCTGGGCGTGCCTGAATCCATCGCCAGCTTCTCTGCCTCCTTTGGTGCCACCATTGGTCAGAACGGCTGTGCGGGTCTGTACCCGGCGATGCTGGCGGTGATGGTTGCGCCAACCGTGGGTATCAACCCGCTGGATCCGGTTTGGATTGCCACGCTGGTCGGGATTGTTACCATAAGCTCCGCAGGCGTTGCGGGTGTTGGCGGTGGCGCAACCTTCGCCGCGCTGATTGTGCTGCCTGCGCTAGGCCTGCCCGTGACGCTGGTCGCGCTGCTGATCTCCGTTGAGCCGCTGATCGACATGGGCCGTACCGCGCTGAACGTCAGCGGCTCCATGACCGCCGGTACGCTGACCAGCCAGTGGCTGAAGCAAACCGACAAAGCGATTCTGGAAAGTGAAGACGACGCCGAGCTGGCGCACCGTTAATCACTTTAGAAATAAAAAAACCGCCTGATGGCGGTTTTTTTATTTCTGTTAATCTTCAACCTCTTCATCCTGGCGGATCTGCATCGCCCACCGCTGCGCTGACTCCGGCACCGTAAACGTGGGCGAGCGACGGAAGTGTTCGCCGATCAGCACAAAGGCCACATATTTCCCCCGCAGCTGCCAGACATCGCGAAAACCCTCCACTTTCAGGGCATGGTCAGGCGGCGCGGGCTCAACGCGGGGCACATAGCTAATAACCTGGCGGTTTTGTTGACGAAGAGGTTTCATAAGCGACTGGTTCACTAAAGCAAATTCTTGAAGCAGGAAAGTTCTATGATAGCCGATCCTGCTGCCTTCCGTCGCGCTCCGAGTGGGCGGGATGGCTCCTTTCGTTAATGATGGCATGTGAAAACTCTTAGTTCGCGAGCCATCTCGCGACATTGTTCTATCCTTAATAGGGTTTTTAGCAATGGATAAAGGAGAAGCGTGCAATGTCGAACAAAGATAAAACACATCAATCACCGATTCATGGCACTGAGGAATCTCAACCGGGTATGGACTCTCTCGCCCCTGCTGACGGCTCTCACCGCCCCTCCCCTGGCCCTTCCGCGCCAGGCGAACAGCCTACCGCACCGGGAAGCGTGAAATCGCCGGACACGGGAAACGAGAAGCTGAAATCGCTTGAGCCACACCGTAAAGGCGGCGAAGGTTTTGCGCTCACCACCAATCAGGGCGTGCGCATTGCAGACGATCAGAACTCCCTTCGCGCAGGCGCGCGCGGACCAACCCTGCTGGAAGACTTTATCCTGCGGGAAAAAATCACCCATTTCGACCATGAGCGCATTCCGGAGCGCATCGTTCACGCGCGCGGTTCCGCTGCGCACGGCTACTTCCAGCCATACAAGAGCCTGAAAGCGATCACCAAAGCGGACTTCCTCTCCGACCCGGACAAAATCACTCCGGTATTTGTGCGCTTCTCCACCGTACAGGGCGGCGCCGGTTCGGCAGATACGGTTCGGGATATCCGCGGCTTTGCCACCAAGTTTTATACCGAAGAGGGTATTTTCGATCTGGTGGGCAATAACACCCCGGTGTTCTTCATTCAGGACGCGCATAAATTTCCTGACTTTGTCCATGCGGTAAAACCGGAGCCCCACTGGGCCATACCGCAGGGACAAAGTGCGCACGACACCTTTTGGGACTACGTCTCCCTGCAGCCTGAAACCTTACACAACGTGATGTGGGCGATGTCAGACCGCGGCATTCCTCGCAGCTATCGCACCATGGAAGGGTTTGGCATCCACACCTTCCGTCTGATCAACGCCGAGGGTAAAGCCACGTTTGTGCGCTTCCACTGGAAGCCGGTGGCGGGTAAAGCCTCGCTGGTATGGGACGAGGCGCAGAAGCTGACCGGACGCGATCCGGACTTCCATCGCCGCGAGCTGTGGGAATCCATTGAAGCGGGCGACTTCCCGGAATACGAACTGGGCCTGCAGCTCATACCGGAAGAGGACGAATTTAAGTTTGATTTCGATCTTCTTGACCCGACGAAGCTGATCCCGGAAGAGCTGGTGCCGGTTCAGTTGGTGGGTAAAATGGTGCTCAACCGCAACCCGGATAACTTCTTTGCCGAAAACGAACAGGTTGCGTTCCACCCGGGGCATATCGTACCGGGGCTGGATTTCACCAACGATCCGCTCTTGCAGGGACGTTTGTTCTCGTACACCGATACGCAGATCAGCCGTCTCGGCGGGCCGAACTTCCACGAAATTCCGATTAACCGCCCAACCTGCCCGTACCACAATTTCCAGCGCGACGGGATGCACCGTCAGGATATTGATACCAACCCGGCTAACTATGAGCCGAACTCCATCAACGATAACTGGCCGCGTGAAACCCCTCCCGGGCCGAAACGCGGTGGATTCGAATCGTACCAGGAGCGTATCGACGGCAACAAAATTCGCGAGCGCAGCCCGTCGTTCGGCGAGTATTACGCCCACCCTCGCCTGTTCTGGAACAGCCAGACGCCGATTGAGCAGCAGCACATTATCGGCGGCTTCAGCTTTGAGCTGAGTAAAGTGGTGCGTACCTACATCCGCGAGCGGGTGGTTGATCAGCTGGCGCGCATTGATATTCAGCTCGCCCAGAGCGTTGCGGATAACCTGGGTATTACGCTGACCGATGAGCAGCGCAACCTTGCGCCGCCGAAAGAGGTTAACGGCGTGAAGAAAGATCCATCCCTGAGCCTGTATGCCGTGCCGGGTGGCTCGATTAAAGGCCGCGTGGTCGCCATCCTGCTGAACGACAACACCCGCGCCAGCGACGTGCTGGGGATCATGCAGGCGCTGAAAACCCAGGGCGTGCATGCGAAACTGCTTTATTCCCGCATGGGGGAAGTGACCGCCGATGACGGCTCCGTGCTGCCGGTGGCGGCAACCTTTGCCGGGGCGCCATCGCTGACCGTCGATGCGGTGATTGTGCCGTGCGGGGATATTGACAGCCTGCTGAACAACGGTGACGCCGTGTATTATCTGCTGGAAGCCTATAAGCACCTGAAACCGATCGCGCTGTCCGGCGACGCACGACGGTTTAAGGCGCAGCTGAAGGTGGCCGATCAGGGTGAGGACGGTATTGTCGAGGGCGACAACGTTGACGATGCGTTCATGACGAAGCTGTTTGATTTGCTCGCGGCGCACCGCGTCTGGTCACGCAGCAGTAAGATTGACCAGATACCGGCGTAAAAAAAGCCGGGTGGCGCTTGCGCTTACCCGGCCTACATTTCGACTGGCTTTGTCTTTAAAGATCCCCAAACGTCCCCAACCGATACCCACGCTCGGCAATCGCATACTTCAGCGACGCCGACGTCAGCACGTCCAGCTCCGCCAGGCGCGGCCAGCAGTAGGCGCTTTTCCGCACGGTGTTATCGACAAAAGCAGGATGCGCCATGACCTCCAGCGACTTTTCCCCCCGCGTGGCGGAATCATCCAGCACCTTCAGGAACAGCGCTTCGTCGATCTCGTCGCCGTAAAATGTGCTGCTGAACCCCTCTGTGGTTGTCACGGCGCAGTCCGGCACGCCGCGCGCGTCCCGATCCACGCGCATCGCCACGCCTTTGCGCTGTGCAAACTCCGCGACAATCGGGAAAATCGCCGGAATCATGTGCACGTGGTGATGGCTGTCGATATGCGTCGGCGCCTTACCAAACACATCAACAAAGCGGTTGAACTGACGCTCCAGCTCGCCGGCAATCTCTTCGAGCGGCAGAGCATCCTGCTCCGCCAGTTCCCAAATCCATTTGCCCAGTTGGCCGTCGCGCGTCAGGCCCGGCATTGGCGAAAGCGGCATCCCGAGCGTCAGCACAAAATGCATGCCGACGCCCAGCTCCGGCACCTCGCGGCTCAGCTGCGCCGCGTGTTCAACCGCCTCACCATTCACCAGCGCCGTGGTAGAGGTCACAACCCCCCGGCGACAGGCTTCAATAATGCCGTAGTTCTGGCCTTTCGAGAGGCCAAAATCATCGGCATTAACGATCAGCAGGTTTTCCATTGTGCGTCCTCTTAGTGGTGTTTGAACTTCAGCTTCTCGATCGTGGCGGCAAAGTTCGGCAACCATTTTTCATGCGCCAGGATCATCTCGCTGGCCAGCTGCTCCGCATCGCGGTCGGAATGCACCAGCGGGCTGAGGTTCAGCGCCAGAAGCACGTCATTGAGCTCGCCGCTCAGCGCCGCATTGCTTGCCGCCACTTCAAAGCCTTTGATGGTGTGGATCAGGCCCATGACCTTATCATCGAAGTGGGTGATGCGTGGATGCGGTTTAGCGCCATCGCGTCCCAGGATGCAGGTCATCTCAACCGCCCAGTCCGCCGGGATATTGTCGATATGGCCGTGGTGCGGCACGTTGACATAGTGCTCCGCCTGCTTGTCGTTGTAGATGGCGTTAATCACCTCGCACGCCGCATCGGAGTAGTAGGCCCCGCCGCGCTGCTCCAGCTCTTTCGGTTTGACGTTCAGGTTCGGATCTTTATACAAATCGAACAGCTGCTTCTCGACTTTCTGAACAATCTGCGCGCGCGCGCCGCCCTTATAATACTCGCCCATTTCGATGGCCAGCATCTCTTTCTGCTTGAAGTAGTAAAGCAGGTACGAGCACGGCAGCAGGTTCAGCGAGCGGATCAGCCCTTCGCTGAACGGCAGGTCAAAGATGTTTTTCACCGATGCCGCCGTCAGGCGACCGGAAGCCACGCCGTCGAGCAGTTCGGCAAAGCGCGATTTTCCGTTCACGATAACGTCTTTAATGAACACCATGTGGTTCAGGCCGAACAGGTCGATGGAGAGGTCGTCACTGTCGGTCAGTGCCAGCACGTCGCGGATAAACATCTTCATACCGATCGGAATATTACAGACGCCGATAAAGCGTTTGAAATCGGTATGACGATAGACCGCCTCGGTCACCATCCCGGCCGGGTTGGTAAAGTTAATCACCCACGCGTTCGGGCAGATCTCCTGCATGTCTTTGACGATATCGAAAATCACCGGGATGGTACGCAGACCTTTGAACAGGCCGCCCGCACCGTTGGTCTCCTGCCCGAGATAGCCGTGGCTCAGCGGAATACGCTCGTCCAGCTCGCGCGCTTTCAGTTGGCCGACGCGCAGCTGGGTGGTGACGAAATCCGCATCTTTCAGCGCCAAACGGCGGTCCAGGGTTTTATGCACGGTCAGAGGCACGCCCGCTTTCTCCACCATGCGCTTGCACAGGTCGAAAATAATATTCAGCTTCTCCTGACCTTCCTCCACGTCCACCAGCCATAATTCGCTGACCGGTAATTCATGATAACGTTTCAGGAAACCTTCAAGTAATTCCGGGGTATAGCTGCTGCCGCCACCAATGGTTACGACTTTTAATTTCTTCTGCATAATATCTCCCTTAGCGTATCAGGTTAATCGCCTGCAAGGTATAGCGTACTCTTCCCGCTATTTGGGCAAGCCATTAAAGCAATATTTGTGGCGGGTAATCCGCCGAAAGTTAATTAATTACCGTTAAGTTTTTCCGGTAACTGTTCGGTGTGAATGAAGTCAATTTTTTAAAGGTCTTAATAAACAGGCTGGGACTGCTGTATCCTGACTCGTACGCAATATCGGTAACAGAGTAGTTGGTAATTTCCAGCTGTTTCTTGGCAAAATTAATGCGGATTTCATTAATAATTTGCACGGGTGTTTTACGATAATAGCGCTGCGTCGCACGGGTCAGATATTCCTGGGATTTCCCCGACAGGGACACCATATTTTCCAGCGCATTTTCGCTGAACTGCCCTTTATCGTGCATCAGCTCAACGGTGCCGCGCAGCCATTGAGGAATATCATCCGTCACCTGCTGCTCTTCACGATGGTGGCGCAGTCGGTTCATCACGTAGAAGGTCACCGTTTCAATAAACTCATCAAATTCATTGTCGCGGAAGTTAAGCGAGGCGATAACCGTTTCAATCCAGGTCATAAACTCGTTTTTGACCCGATAGACCTGGGAGGCCACGAAGCAGAACGGCACCAGCGGCAGATAGTGCTTCTCAAAGAAGCGTCTGCTGACGCCCACATTCAGAATACGGGTGGCACCAAATTCGTAAAAGCTCTGGTGATAAGACCCCATCGGCAGGAAGACAAAATCCCCTCGCTCAAGCAGGACGCGCTTACCGTTGATCTCCTGGTAGTAGCGGCCGGTCAGAACAATCGTGAATTCGTAGTAGTCATGCTGGTGCAGACCACTGGCGCTCTCCGTTTTGTTGTAGATAACCACGTGAAAATTTTTGCCGTTAAACAGCTGCTGTTCAAGTGCGGTTTTAATTTCCATCGTGCTGACCTCCTGCTACTCAGTCTGACTTAGTGCATTTTCTCGTGAAGCTCAATGAGCTCCGCCACCAGCTCGCGCGCCAGCATCGAGGTCATCAGGTGATCCTGCGCGTGGACCAGCACCAGGCTGACCTTCATCTTCCCTTCGCCCTGGTCGCTTTCAATCAGCTTTGTCTGCACCAGGTGCGCTTCGTTCAGGGCCGTGCGGGACTGTTCCATCATGGTTTTCGCGGCGGCGAAATCCCCCTGCTTGGCCTGCTTCAGTGCGGCATAGGCCAGGCTGCGGGCCTGTCCGGAGTTGATGATAAGCCCCATCACCACTTCTTCGAGATCGTTCTCGACGGCTTCGTCTGCGACAATACTATCCAAATCTAACATTTTTAAGCTCCTTGTGGCTGGCGCGGGCTTCCCCGCGCCGGTCAATCTTAGAATTTCAGTGAGAGGGCGATATCCTCTTCGCTCTCTTCTTCATCAATAATGGTGGCTGCTTTGTTGGCAATCGCCACAAACGGCATGTACAGCAGGGTAGCAATCCCGAGGTTGAATATCGCCAGCAGGAAGGCCGCGACGCTGCCGTTGGTGTTGAAGAAGGCGCCCAGGCCCGCCGGCATGGTCCACGGCGCAATGTTGGTGACCGGTGGAATGATGCCCAGGTAATACGCCGTCAGGGTAATGGCGGCCAGCAGCGGCTGAATCAGGATGAACGGAATGAACATTACCGGGTTCATGATGATTGGCAGACCGAACAGAATCGGTTCGTTAATCTGGAAGATGCCTGATGGCAGCGCCAGCTTCGCGACCTGACGGTAGTCAGCACGACGAGAGACAATAAAGACCGCGATGATCAGACCCAAGGTCGCCCCGGTACCGCCCAGGAAGATATAGGAGTCAAGCATCGGCTTCGCCCACACATGGAAGGTTTTACCCGCTGCCAGCGCCGCGTCAACGGAGCCGTACTGTTGGTAAAGCGCAACGTTTTCCAGTGCCCAAGGGGTCATAATCCCGCTGTCCAGCGCGGCCAGTGCCAGTGAACCATGCACGCCAAAGAACCACAGCAGAGAGGTGAAAATCACATACGCCCAACCGACCACGCCCCCCATCGACGCCAGCGGCGTAGAGATAGAGTCCATGATGATCTGGTGGAAGTTTGTGCCCCAGTGGGAGAGCGCCCAGGCGATAATCCCCATGATGGAGAGAATAATGAAGCCTGGAATCAACGCGGAAAATGAACGAGATACGGAAGCCGGTACGCTATCCGGCAGGCGGATAACCCAGTTGCGACGGATAATAAAGGTGAACATTTCTGCCACCACCAGGCCGATAACAATACCGGAGATGATGTTGGCCCCACCCAGCCAGTTGGCGCCAACGGCATAGGCTTCACCCACGCTGTATGGCGTCACGGTCATAAAAGCGGCGACGGATAATAACCCGGCAGCCAGCGGATCCACTTTACGCTCTTCTGCCAGCGCCATCCCAATAAAGAAAGGCGCCATCAGCGACATAATCCCCAACGTACCGTTATAGACGTTGCCGCCGATGGCTTTAAAACCATTAAGGGTTTCAATTGTGGAAGCGTCTAACCGAATTCCTAATGAATAAAAGAAGGAACCTTCACCAAAGCTCAGAAAAACGTTGTTAATTAAAACGAACATGGCCCCGGCCAGCGTCAACGGCATTAATTTAATAAAGCCGTTTTTGATGGCGTTAACGTGAGGCTGCTTTCCTATTTTAACAGCAAAAGGAAGGAGTACCTTTTCAAGTGAAGCGATGACTTTACTCATAGGAAAATACCCTTAAATGCCGTAACGCATGTTACGGCGTATTGTGTGTGAAATAACTCTTTGACGGGAAAAATAAAAATTAATTAGCAGCTTTTTTAATTGCTGCCACAGCAGCTTTAAGAACACCTAAACCATCAATCTTGCCGTACAGCCCCGAGTCGATCACTTCGACCGGTTTATTCGGTAACAGTCGTTGAATTTCGGGCAACATATAGGCAATTTGCGGCCCCAGTAAAACGACATCGGCTGTCTGGCCTTTTTCGCCCGCCAGCGTCTCTGGAAACGCTTCAATCACCACAGGGACTTCATACTTTTCAGCCTGCGCACGCATCTTTGACACCAGAAGCGACGTAGACATGCCCGCTGAGCAGAACAGGTAGATATGTTTCTTTTCCATCGTGATTTCCCTCTTGTATGACTACCTGCCATCGCGCTATCACTCGACTCGCTGTCCCGGCAGACAGGTAGCTTGCGTACTGTTGTTTATCGTTGGAGTGAGTATACGCAATGGTACAGACAGGGGATAATTCTGGATAGGCTCAAATTGTCTCTCATTGACCTGGCTTGTTGACTCCCTTCACATTTCGGGCAAATAATTCGCGCAAAGAAATAAGATTTTCTGATGCATAAAAAAACCGGCCCTTGGGCCGGCTTGTTAACATCCTCAGGCAAGCAGGGTTACTGCGCCTTAGGTGCCTGCGGATCGGTATCATATTCAGCACAGGTCTGATAGCCGGAGTTGATCACATGACCGGTATCATCCAGGGCGACAAAGTAGGTTTCTGCCTTACCATCACGTTGACCCAGGATATAGGTCTGGCAGGTCCCCTTCGCATGAATCATGGTTACTTCAGAAGAAGGTTTACCGGCAATCGCAGCCACCTGCGAACGGTTCATCCCTTTTTTGACGTCTTTTACTACGGGCTGCGTAAACTGATCCTTGGTGCGATCGTAAGCCGTACACCCTGCCAGCATAGTCAGTACCGCCGCTGCGCTAAGAATTCCTGCTACGTTCTTGTTCATATTCCGTCCTCTTGTTTATCAGCGTGTTATCTAAGCATGGGATAAAAAGTACTATTGTTCAACTTTGTGAGTTACGCCAGACGAATTTCGGAAAATTCTAATAAAACAACGATAACCTGCTAAATCGGCGCAAATTAGCGCACTCGAAACTGTGATCCTTGTCGTTTCTCGCCCAAAGGGTTAGTTTTAACAGCTAACACATTCTGTTTATGTACTGCATATGGAGGGCGTGATGGCTCTGCAACAAGAGATTATTCAGGCACTGGGCGCGAAGCCCACGGTAGATGCACATGAAGAGATCCGCCGCAGCGTGGATTTTTTAAAGTCGTACTTAAAAAAGAACGCGTTCCTGAAATCCCTGGTGCTGGGCATCAGCGGCGGCCAGGACTCTACCCTGACCGGTAAACTCTGCCAGATGGCAATTTCAGAGCTTCGCGAAGAGACGGGCGATGAGACACTGCAGTTTATCGCGGTGCGTCTTCCTTATGGCGTACAGGCGGACGAGCAGGATTGCCAGGATGCGATTACCTTTATTCAGCCTGACCGCGTGCTGACCGTGAATATTAAGGGCTCGGTGCTGGCAAGCGAGCAGGCGCTTCGCGAAGCGGGCATTGAGCTGAGCGATTTTGTTCGCGGCAACGAGAAAGCGCGCGAGCGCATGAAAGCGCAGTACAGCATCGCCGGGATGACCAAAGGCGTCGTCGTCGGCACCGACCACGCGGCAGAAGCCATCACCGGTTTCTTCACCAAATACGGCGACGGCGGCACCGACATTAACCCTATCTTCCGTCTCAACAAGCGTCAGGGTAAGCAGCTGCTGGCCGCGCTGGGCTGTCCTGAGCATCTTTATAAGAAAGCGCCGACAGCGGACCTTGAAGACGATCGCCCTTCCCTGCCGGATGAAGCGGCCCTTGGCGTCACCTATGACAACATTGATGATTATCTGGAAGGCAAAAAGCTGGATGAAGGTACCGCGAAAATCATCGAAGGCTGGTATCTGAAAACCGAGCACAAGCGCCACACGCCAATTACGGTGTTTGACGATTTTTGGAAATAAACGCAAAACGGTAACCCAGGTTACCGTTTTTTGTGTTTGCTCCCTCTCCCGTGGGAGAGGGTTGGGGTGAGGGCATCAGGCCGCACGTCATGGCCGGGTAAGGCGTAGCCGCCACCCGGCTCTTTTTTAACCACCACACTCCTGCTACACTGTATACCTGAACAGTATATGGAGCAGTATGTGAGCAGGCGTCAATCCGCCCCGCGTCTTGAGTTTGAAGCGGCGGCTATCTACGAATATCCCGAACACCTTCGCCCCTGGCTTGAGGCGCTGCCTAAACAGCCGGGCGTGTACATCTTTCACGGCGAAAGCGACACCCTGCCGCTTTATATCGGCAAGAGCGTTAACATTCGCAGCCGGGTGTTATCCCATCTTCGTACGCCGGACGAGGCCGCGATGCTGCGCCAGTCGCGACGCATTACCTGGTTCCAGACGGCGGGAGAAATGGGCGCGCTGCTGCTGGAGGCGCGGTTGATAAAAGAACAACAGCCGCTGTTTAATAAGCGCCTGCGCCGCAACCGTCAGCTCTGCTCCCTGCAGATCAACGATGGCAAGCCGCAGGTCGTCTACGCGCGCGACGTCGATTTTTCTCATGCCCCGAATCTCTATGGGCTGTTCGCCAATAAGCGTGCCGCACTCCAGGCGCTGCAGACGCTGGCGGACGAGCGACAGCTTTGCTACAGCCTTTTGGGTCTGGAGGCAACCACCCGCGGACGCGCCTGTTTTCGATCCGCGCTGAAGCGCTGCGCCGGTGCCTGCTGCGGGAAAGAGAGCGTTGAGGCGCATCACGCCAGGCTCCTCAGCGGTCTGGCGGCCATCAGCGTGAACTGCTGGCCGTGGGAAAGCGCCGTTGCGCTAAAAGAAGTGGGCGAGGCAATGACCCAGTATCACATCGTCAACAACTGGCTCTGGCTGGGCGCCGTCGACGACATCAACGACGCGGCAACCCTGCTGCGCACGCCCGCCGGATTTGACCACGATGGCTATAAAATCCTCTGTAAACCGGTCCTGGCCGGAAAGTTTGAGATCGTTGTGCTCAATGACCCGGCAGCCACGTGATTTCGCTGAACAATAAGGTGCCCTGAGCCTCCAGCAGACGCAGCGTATGGGACCCCTCCTCCCAGCTGGCCCCCTGATCGGCCGTCAGCAGTTTATCCTCCAGCTGCCACGCCCCGCTTAGCACAAACGCCACGCCCCCGCGCGAGCCAAAGGTGGTAAAGGTTCGGTCAGCAACGCGCACCTTCGCCTGGCAGCAGTCGCGCCGGGTCATGATGTTGAAGTCCATCGCCATCCGCCCATCGGAAAGCAGCGCTTTCACCGGCAAATCGCCGGCAAAACTGTAGGGCTGATGATGCTTAAGGGTATGGAAGAACGCCTGACCCGCATCCAGCGTCACCTCTCCCCCTTCCAGCAGGGTAATCACCCGATCGACACCGGGAAACGAGGAGAATTCGCCGTTGCTGGCGATAGTCGCGATACTGGCACGCCAGTGAAAATCGCGCGTCGCGGGAGGGAAGCAGCAAATCTCACGCGTTTCGCCAGCACCATTGCGCCAGAGGCTGACCGGCATCTTACGGATATCAAAGAACTCCATCACCACTCCTGAATGGCACAACCCGTGCCAGGGCAAGGATATCGCTATCGTTGCTGTCTTGTTTGTTATCGTTGGGTATTCACAGAAACAGTATCGGCAGCAGAGCGGACAGGCCTTAACGGAACGTTAATAAAAATTCTAACGCCATGACTCTGCAAACATTCTCTGAAGCAACTACAGGAGGATACCGCGCTGGCGGCGGCAGGCAAGAGGGCAGGAAAGAAAAACCGCCGGTCCTGTCCACAGCGGTTGCGCTTTTGTGGACAGGATCCCGGCGGTCTTAAGAGTGTGAACCGATTATTCGGTTGGTGCTGGCATTTTACCTTCCATCGCCGGACGTTCTGTCAGACGCTTCTCAAAATTCGCATTAAATTGTTTTTTCTGTTCCGGGGTCAGAATGTTGTAGATCTTGTTCTGGGTTTCCATGTGAGCCAGCATGCGCGCTTTGTGCTGCTCGGCCATTTTGTCGATCTGCGCTTCGGCTTTCGCCTTATCGAAGCTGTCGCTGGCGATGATGTCATGCATCGCACGGCGCTCTTCAAGCGGAGGACGTTTCATCTGGTCGCGTTCACCTTTTTTGATGTCGCGGATCTGCTGCTTCTGCGCATCCGTCAGGTTGAGATCCTTAAACATCATCATCTCGTTGTGCATACCCGGACCTTTATGATGCATCATCATTTTGCCTTCAGCAGGCGCGGCAGTCGTAGTGGTCGCAGTATCTGCGGCGAACGCCATGCTGGTAGCGCCCAGAGCCAGGGTAGAAGCAACAAACAGTGCAGTAAGCTTACGCATAATTTATTTCCTTTCTTTCAGTTATTCTTCGGCGCTATGCCGTGTTGACGAGATTAACTTTACGGGGTTTATCGTCAATTAGTCAGAGCAACGGTAAAACAATGAAAGTGTAAAAAACAAATTTTCGCCAAATGTGGAGGAAATAAGGATAAAGCGTGGAGAGTTGCAACAAAAAATATTCAATGCGATGATTTTAAAGCGATTTAGCAGAAGTATAGCGAAGTGAAGATCAATAATAAAGCAATTCACCAGGAATATTCTGCAAAACAAGCGCAAGCGCTTTAATCGTTAAGAAAAGTTTTTTACTTCCCCCTCCCGGATGATGAGAGGGGAAAGGTTCAGGATATTTTTTCCAGCATCAGCCCGGCCCGCAGGCCAAACGCGACGGTGGGGTTAGGGAATAAGACATACTCGGTGGTTTTCTGCACCTCGTAACGCTCCTCGCCATCCTCAGCCAGCAGCGCCCCTTTGCGAAACGGGGTGAAGTTCAGGGTGTGCGCGGCCATGTGGAGCAGGAAGGCATCGCTGCGGCGCGTGATCTGCTGCACGACACGATACCGCTCAACGGGCTGATGCGCGTGCTCGGGAGACTTTCCTCCCAGCAGCGCCCGAAGGGCGAGATGCGTAGGCGCAAAGCGGGTCAGGTCGTTCTGGCCGAACGGTAGCGCTTTTCCCAGCTCCAGCGTGCAGGCCAGCGCAGCGAAACGTTCACAGGTGAAATGGGTAAACGTTCCGCCCGGCGACTGGTGAAATACCAGCGCCTCAAGCCCGGCGTCACCCAGCCAGCTCAGGAACGCTTCATCCCACGGCTGACTGCGCTGCGGCAGAACGCCGAAGCGAACGTGGTAGGACGCGCGGATTGCCGTATGCAGATCCAGATGCCAGCGCGCCGGTCCCGCGGCGGCAAAAAACGCGGTCACGACGTTCTCCAGCCACGCTGCCCGCGTCGTTTCATCACTCTGCGGAAACTGCGACCAGCGGCCGCCGAACATGCGGTTAATGTCGCTCACCAGATACCGTTTGTTTTGCGCCAGCGCAGGGGGATTGCCGAGCACCACCAGCACGCGGCACTTCAGGGCGATCTCATTGCGGTACAGCGCACGCAGCAGCAGATCAACGATCTCAACGGGTGCGGTTTCATTCCCGTGGATACCCGTTGAAAGCAGCAGCGAGAGATCGCTTTTTACGGTCGGCGTCAGCTCAAGCACCCCGCGCCCCAGCCACCGCCAGCGAAATGAGGGGCCGTCCCCCTCTTTCTGTTCCGGCATCTCATCGGCCAGGGTCAGCGCCAGTAAATTTTCCATATCCACTCCTTTAGCGCTGGAACGGGTAAACCGATCCCAGCTGCAGGATTGTCGATAACGCGTCCAGCGCCTCGCGCCCTTCACGCAGAAGCTGCGGGTCAACCAGATCCGCCTGCGTCAGACGATCGCGATAGTAGCGATCGACCCAGTCATTCAGCCGCGTAAAGAGCGTATCGTTCATCATGACCGCCGGGTTCACCGCCTGCATTTCGTCCTGGGTCAAGACCACGCGCAGACGTAAACAGGCTGGACCACCGCCGTTGGCCATGCTTTCGCGCAGATCAAACACGCGCAGTTCGTCAATCGGGTTATCGGCCTTCACCAGCTCCGTCAGGTAGCGCCACACGCCTTTGTGATCCCGGGACTCCTGCGGCAGGACCAGCATCATGCTGCCATCGTCACGGCTGAGCAGCTGGCTATTGAACAGATACGTTTCTACCGCGTCCTGCACGCTCACCGCCTCCGTGGGCACCTGGACTGGCGTGAAGCCGCGCACGCGTTCATGCAGCGTGGCGAGCAGCGTCTCCTGATGGGCAAACGCCTGCTCGTGGCAGAACAGCACCTGGCGGTTAGAGACGGCAATCACGTCGTTATGGAACACGCCCTGATCGATCACATGCGGGTTTTGCTGGGCAAAAATCACCTGGGAAGGATTGACCTGGTTCAGGCGGGCAACCGCCTGGCTGGCCGCCAGCGTCTGGCGAGCAGGATAACGGGTTGGCGCGGCGTGGCCCCCCTCTTCTCGTCCGTAGATAAACAGTTGCAGGCTCGGGTCGCCATAGTCGCCCCCCAGGCGGTTATGGTTGGCCGCGCCTTCGTCGCCAAACATCGCCACCTGCGGCAGGGCCTGATGCACCTCGAAATGGGCGTCATGGTTGAAAATAGCGCGCAGCACGCGCTCGGTGGTTTCCGCTTCGGTGGCGCGGTGGAATTTATTGTTCAGGTTCGCCACCGTCAGATGAACTTTGCCATCCAGCGTGTCGGCTGACGGGGCGACGGTCGCCGCGTTTGCCACCCACATAGAGGAGGCAGAGCTTGCCGCGGAGAGCAGGTGCGGCGTCTGCGTACCCGCTTTTTCAACCACCTGCTCATCAGTACCGCTAAAGCCGAGCTGACGAAGGACTGCCACGTTCGGGCGTTCCTGCGGCGGTATCACCGCCTGCGGGAAACCGGCATCCGCCAGCGCCTTCATTTTTAGCAGCCCCTGCTTCGCTGCCAGCTTCGGGTTCGAGACCTGAAAACGGTGCTTCGTCGAGGCCTCATTACCAAAAGAGAGACCGGCATAGTGGTGCGTCAGCCCCACCAGCCCGTCAAAGTTAACCTCACGCGCTTTCATGACGATCACCTCCGGTAAAATCCAGCCCCGGATTAAGCGTCTCCGGCAGCGTCAGCGCCGGGGTTTCCAGGCTCGCCATCGGCCACGCGCAGTAATCGGCGGCATACCACGCGCTGGCGCGATGGTTGCCCGACGCGCCCACGCCGCCGAAAGGCGCGGTGCTCGCGGCCCCGGTCAGCGGTTTGTTCCAGTTCACAATCCCGGCGCGCGCTTCCAGCAGCAGTTGGTCAAACTTCTCGCGATGCGGTGAGATCAGCCCGCTCGACAGGCCATAGCGGGTGTTATTCGCCATCGCAATGGCCGCATCGAAATCGTCATAGCGCCAGACGCACAGCAGCGGGCCAAAGACCTCTTCATCCGGCACGTTGCTCGCGCCGCTCATCTCAATAATGCCCGGCGTCAGCAGCGAGGTACCCGGCTGAACCTGCTTCGGCTCCAGCAGGGTTTTCGCGCCGCGCGCGACGTGGTCCTGCCAGGCCTTCAGCACGTTCAGCGCGGCCTGTTCGGAAATCAGGCCGCCGATAAACGGCTGCGGGTCGGCATCCCACGCGGCAGGCACCAGACGCGCGCTCACTTCTACCAGACGCTTCAGGAAGGCATCCCCCTGCGTGCCGCGCTTGACCAGCAGGCGGCGGGAGCAGGTACAGCGCTGGCCGGCGGTAATAAAGGCGGACTGAATCGTCAGGTGCACCGCGGCGTCGATATCATCAGGGTCTTCCACAATCAGCGGGTTGTTGCCGCCCATCTCCAGCGCCAGAATTTTCTCCGGCTGCCCTGCCAGCTGGCGGTGCAGCTGATAGCCCGTACCGGCGCTGCCGGTAAACAGCAGGCCGTCGATATCGCTCAGCGCGCTCAGCGCCTGACCGGTTTCCCGCCCACCCTGCACCAGGTTCAGCACGCCCGGCGGCAGGCCGGCCTGTTCCCACAGCCTAACCACCGCCTCGCCGGTTAATGGCGTGAGCTCGCTCGGTTTGAAAATCACGGTATTGCCAGCCAGCAGCGCGGGCACAATGTGGCCATTCGGCAGATGCCCCGGGAAGTTATACGGGCCAAACACCGCCAGCACGCCGTGCGGCCGGTGGCGCAGCGTGGCGGCGCCGTCCGGCATGTCGGTATGCTGTTCGCCGGTGCGGGCGTGGTACGCCTTGACCGAAATGGCGATTTTGTTGATCATCGCCGTCACTTCGGTTGTCGCTTCCCAGCGCGGTTTACTGGTTTCAGACGCGATGATGCGCGTCAGTTCGGCCTTGTTTGCCTCCAGCAGCCCGGCAAACTTTTCAACAATTTCCTGGCGCACGGCGAAAGGCTGTTTTGCCCACGCCGGAAACGCGCGGCGAGCGGCCTGGCAGGCCTGTTGTACCTGCGCGGCGCTGGCGTCATGCCCCTTCCAGAGCACCTCTTTTCCAACCGGATTGGTTTTTACGCGCTCTTCGCCTTCGCCCGTTACCCAGTCACCGTTAATCCATAATGTCATGCTGTTTTCTCCTCAGGGCAGAGACGCACCAGGCGAACCGTATCGCCGGCGTTACATTTCAGGGCATCCAGTTCTGCAGCCGTCAGCACCAGACGTTCACATTTCGGGTTGGTACGCACCAGCATGGCGCGGAAATTGGCGTAATTTTCGTTCGACACCAGACAGGCGGGCCAGTCACCCGGCGCGGGCTGGCCTTCAGAGACCTCAACCAGACGGCTTTTACGGATCGCGCGCACGCGGTCGATATCGCACTCAAGCGTAGGTCCGCCGTCAAAGATGTCGACATAGTTCCGGTAGCGGAACCCCTCTTTCTCCAGCACCGCGCGGGCGGGCGCGGTTTGCGGATGGACTTCGCCAATCACCGCCTGCGCTTCCGGGCTGAGGAAATGGGTATAAATAGGATGCTTCGGCATCAGCTCGGCAATAAAGGCTTTCTGGCCGGTGCCGCAGAGATAGTCCGCCCGGCTGAACTCCATCGAGAAGAAGCGCTCGCCCAGGCTCTCCCAGAACGGCGAGTAGCCGGTGTCGTCGATCACGCCGCGCATCTCTGCGACCACTTTTTCGTTAAAGCGATCGCGGAAGGCGGCCATAAACATAAAGCGTGATTTGGAGAGCAGGTAGCCGTTGCCCTCTTTGCGCCACGCCGGGTCGAGGAACAGCGTGCAGAGCTCGCTGGCGCCCGTGTGGTCATTACAGAGGAACAGCGTGGGCAGCGCGTTATAAACGTTCAGCTCTTTCGAGGCGTGAACCATGGTGCCGACGCGGTAGTTGTACCACGGGTCGTTAAGCCCGACGGCCACTTCAATGGCGCAGATCCCGGCCACGGTCCCCGTGTCGGTGTCTTCCAGCACGAAAACATACCCCTGTTCGCTTTTTGGCAACGTCCCCTGCCAGGTTTGCAGGGCGCGCTCAATGCGCGCCGACAGCGTTTTTTCATCGGCAGGAAGCGAGGTCAGCCCGCCTCCCGTCTTACCGGCAAGCTGCATGAGCCCGGCGATATCGCCGCGCTCAACGGGACGGATGACCATCATGATGACACCCCGGATTTCACTTTTTCACACGCCAGCGCAAAACGGTCCAGACCGGTTTGCACCTCTTCCTCGCTGACGATCAGCGCAGGCGCGAAACGCACCACGTTGGCACCGGCAATCAGCACCATCACGCCCACTTTTGCCGCTTCCTGTGAAATAAGTTTAGCTTTTCCGGCAAACTCGGCGGTGAGCTCGCAGCCGATTAACAGCCCCAGACCGCGAATTTCTTTAAACAGCCCCGTTTTGCCGTTGATGGCATTCAGGCGCTCGACAAACCAGTCGTGGCGCTGCTTAACGCCTTTCAGCACCTCAGGCGTGTTAATGATGTCGAGAACCTGCCCGGCGACGGCGGTTGCCAGCGGGTTGCCGCCGTAGGTGGTGCCATGGGTGCCCACGGTCATTACGCTGGCGAATTTATCGGTGGTCAGCATCGCCCCAATCGGGAAGCCGCCGCCCAGCGCTTTGGCGGTCGACAGCACGTCCGGCGTCACGCCGTAGTGCATATAGGCATACAGCTCGCCGGTGCGGCCCACGCCGGTCTGCACTTCGTCGAAAATCAGGACCGCGTCGTGGCGATCGCACAGCTCGCGCAGCCCCTGCAGGAAGGCTTTTTGCGCCGGAAGCACGCCGCCCTCGCCCTGCATCGGCTCGACGATCACCGCGCAGGTGGTGTCGTTAATCAGCTCGCTGGCGGACTGCAGATCGTTATAGATGCCATGGCGAATATCCGGCGGCAGCGGTGCGAAATCCTGTGAATATGAAGGCTGGCCGCCCGCGCTGACGGTAAAGAGCGTGCGCCCGTGGAAGGCATTTTTAAACGCCACGATGCCGCTCTTGTGGGTACCAAATTTATCGTGCGCATATTTGCGCGCCAGCTTCAGCGCCGCTTCGTTGGCTTCCGCCCCCGAGTTACAGAAAAAGACTTTTTCGGCGAACGTCGCGTCGATCAGTTTTTTGGCCAGGCGCAGCGCGGGTTCGTTGGTAAAGCCGTTACCGGTATGCCAGAACTTCGCCGCCTGGTCATTGAGCGCCTGACGCAGCGCAGGGTGCGCATGACCCAGCGCGTTGACCGCAATCCCACCTGCAAAGTCGATATACTCTTTACCCTGCTGATCCCACAGGCGCGAGCCTTCCCCACGAACCGGAATAAAAGCCGCCGGAGCGTAAACCGGCATCATCCATTCATCGAAATTTTCACGCGTAATTAACAGAGACATAGCGACCTCATCCGGTAAATAAAAAGTTATTTGAATGTTAAATAATTGGGTGTTTGCACTGTGAATGTAGATTGCAGCCTTCGTGCCAGCCAGCGATAAAAATGCATAAACGGGTTGGGGTAACAGAATATCAACAAGTTACGATATGGAGTTATTCACTGTTAGTGCATAAAAAGTGAATATTTTTACGACAAGCGGCGCTTTGCCGCATGAAAATCAGAAAGAGTATGCACAGGCCAAATATAATTCTGGAATTGTGATCGCTCGCGAAATTTATCGGTCATTTACGCCCTGTTTGAGGGCGAGGCGCGTCAGAATGGTGCAAATATTGCACCACCGGCATTATCTGTCGCAGTTATTGGTCGAACCCGGTAACAGTTGACGCAAATTCTGCTACCATCCATGCACTATTCACCTTGCACTGGCAGCGACTATGAAATTTGTCTCTTTTAATATCAACGGCCTGCGCGCCCGCCCCCATCAGCTTGAAGCTATCGTTGAACAACATCAGCCAGATGTGATCGGCCTGCAGGAGACCAAGGTTCACGACGATATGTTCCCCCTCGAAGAGGTGGCGAAACTCGGCTACAACGTCTTCTATCATGGGCAGAAAGGCCATTACGGCGTTGCGCTGTTGACCAAAGAGACGCCAGTTTCCGTCCGCCGTGGGTTCCCCGGCGATGACGAAGAAGCACAGCGCCGCATCATCATGGCGGAGCTGCCTTCCCCGCTGGGGAACATCACCGTGATTAATGGTTACTTTCCCCAGGGCGAAAGCCGCGACCATCCGACCAAATTCCCGGCCAAAGCCAAGTTTTATCAGGATCTGCAGAACTACCTGACAACCGAACTCAACAAAGAGAATCCGGTGCTGATCATGGGTGATGTGAACATCAGCCCGACGGATCTGGATATTGGCATCGGTGAAGACAGCCGCAAACGCTGGCTGCGCACCGGGAAATGTTCTTTCCTGCCGGAAGAGCGCGAGTGGATGCAGCGCCTGCTGGACTGGGGCCTGGTGGATACCTTCCGTACCGCTAACCCGGACACGCAGGACCGCTTCTCATGGTTTGACTATCGCTCAAAAGGATTCGATGACAACCGCGGCCTGCGCATCGACCTGCTGCTGGCCAGCTCGCCGCTGGCAGAGCGCTGCATCGAAACCGGGATCGACTACGATATCCGCAGCATGGAAAAACCGTCTGACCACGCGCCGGTGTGGGCTAAATTCAAGCTGTAATGACGCGTGAACATTCGAAAAATCGCTTTCCTGTGCGCCCTTCTGGGCGCATTTATTCTGACGTTTGTCATGCTTCCTCCAGGCACGCTCTCCCTGGAAGGGATTAAAACCCACCAGCAGGCATTACTCTCCCATGTTGACCACGCGCCGCTACGAAGCGCGCTGATCTTTTTTGCGCTCTATGTGGTGGTCTCCGCCCTGTCGATCCCCGGCGCGGCGATCCTCACCCTGCTGGGCGGGGCGTTATTTCCCCTGTGGGAAGGCACCGTGCTGGTCTCGTTTGCCTCCACGCTCGGAGCCACGCTTGCGATGCTCGCCAGCCGTTATCTGCTGCGCGACGGGGTCCAGCGGCGGTTTGCTCAGCAGATGAAAACGGTGAACGCCGGTATGGCGCATGACGGTGCGGGCTATCTTTTTGCCCTGCGCCTGATGCCGCTGTTCCCGTTTTTCCTGGTGAATTTGCTGATGGGGCTGACCCGCATTGGAGTCTGCCGCTACTGGTGGGTCAGCCAGGTCGCCATGCTGCCCGCGACGGTGGTCTTTCTGAACGCGGGGCGCGAGCTGGGGAAAGTGGCGTCGCCGAGCGATATTTTGTCGCCGGGCATGCTAATCGCCTTTACACTACTGGGGTTATTGCCGCTGGCTACGCGCCGGCTGTTTTCCCGTTATCTCCCGTCTGCTAAAAAGTGAGGCATTATGCGCCGTGTGCGTTTTTGCGCGTTTCTGACCGGTCTGCTGCTGGCAGCCCCCCTGTGTGCCGCCGAGGGCTGGCACGCTATCCAACAGCAGGCCAAAGGCCAGACCGTCTGGTTTAACGCCTGGGGCGGCGATCCGGCGGTCAACCGCTACCTTGAGTGGGTCAGCGGTGAGATGCAAACGCACTATGCCATTACCCTAAAAATTGTCCCGCTGGCGGATGCCGCCGATGCGGTAAAACGTATTCAGACCGAAGCCGCCGCGGGGCGTAAGACCAACGGCTCAGTTGACCTGCTGTGGGTCAACGGCGAAAACTTCCGCACGTTGAAAGAGGCGAACCTGCTGCAAACCGGATGGGCGCAGACGTTGCCAAACTGGCGCTATGTCGATACCCGTAAACCCGTCACGGAAGATTTTGCGATTCCCACCGACGGGGCGGAATCGCCGTGGGGCGGCGCGCAGCTGACCTTTATCGCCCGCAAAGCCAGCATGCCGACGCCGCCGGAGGATCCTCAGGCGCTGCTGGCCTACGCGCAGCAGCATCCGGGCAAGGTGAGCTATCCTCGCCCGCCCGATTTTACCGGCACGGCATTTCTTGAGCAGCTGCTGCTGACGCTCACCGATCGCCCTGAGGCGTTACAAAAAGCGCCCGATGAAACGTTTAATCACGTTACGGCGCCGCTCTGGGCCTACCTCAATAAGCTGCACCCGCTGCTGTGGCGCGAAGGCAAAGACTTTCCCCCTTCACCCGCGCGGATGGATGCCCTGCTTGCCAGCGGCAGTCTGAACCTGTCGCTGACCTTTAACCCGGCGCATGCGCAGCAGAAAGTGGCGAGCGGCGAACTGCCTGCCGACAGCTACAGCTTTGGTTTCCATAGCGGGATGCTCGGCAACGTCCATTTCGTGGCTATCCCGGCCAATGCCGGCGCGAGCGCGGGTGCAAAAGTGGTCGCTAATTTCCTGCTGTCACCGCAGGCGCAAATCCGCAAGGCCGACCCGGCCGTCTGGGGAGACCCGAGCGTACTGGATGCGAAAACGCTGCCCGAAGGTGACGCCAAACAGCTGCTGGCCCACACGCCTCAGGGGCTGCCGCAGGTGCTTGCAGAGCCGCAGTCCGCCTGGGTGAACGCGCTGGAGCAGGAATGGCTGCGCCGTTACGGCACCCGCTGAGCGGGCTTGTCTGGCTGGCGATGGCGGTGATTTATCTGCCGATCCTGCCCGCCAGCGTGATGCTGTTCGTACCGGCGTTTTCCGTGACAAACTGGCAGCGGCTGCTGGACGATCCGCAGCTGCCGCAGGCGACCGTCGCCACGCTGGTCTCAACGCTCATCGCCACGCTGGGGGCGTTGCTGATTGCCCTTTTCCTTATCTGCCTTTTGTGGCCCGGTCAACGCTGGCGACGCCTCTCTACCCGCCTGCCGTGGCTACTGGCGATCCCTCACGTGGCGTTCGCTACCAGCGCGTTGCTGCTGTTTGCCGAGGGCGGTCTGTTTTATCAGATCTGCACCGTCTGTTCGCCGCCGTTTGACCGCTACGGCGCCGGGCTGGGCCTGACGCTCGCGGTCAAAGAGAGCGCGTTTGTACTGTGGGCCATATACGCCGTACTGCCGGAAAAACGGCTCGCGCAGCAGAAGATCGTCCTGCAAACCTTTGGCTACGGGCGTATTCAGACTCTCAGCTGGCTGATCCTTCCGGCGATCGCTCCTGTCCTCGGCGCGGTGATGCTGGCGGTACTGGCGTGGTCACTTTCGGTCGTGGATGTGGCAATCGTTCTCGGGCCCGGCAACCCACCCACCCTGGCCGTGCTGGCCTTTCAGTGGCTAAGCCAGGGTGACGCCCAGCAGCAGGCAAAAGGGACGCTGCTGTGCCTGCTTCTCCTTATGATGCTGGCCGCGCTTGCCGCCCTGGGTTACGGCCTCTGGAAAGCATGGCGTCGCACGATCCCGGACCTCACGGGGACGCGCCCCCGGTCTCCACTCGTCCTGCCTGAGCGGGCATTCAGCGGGTTACTGCCCGCGTGCGGCATCCTGTGCGCCGCGGTACTGCTGATGCTGGCGCAAGGGGGCGACGTGGGTCCCGTGGGTACCAGCCTCTCCTTCGGTCTGCTGTCGAGCCTGATCGCCCTCATCGTCATTTTTCTCTGGCTGGAATGGGGACCGCAGCGCGGCGCAGTGTGGGTGTGGTCACCGCTCGCCCTTCCAGCGCTGCCGCTCGTCACCGGACAATACTTTATTGCTTTGCGTCTGGGACTCGACGGGCACTATGCCGCCGTGCTCTGGAGCCATCTGCTGTGGGTATTGCCGTGGATGTTGCTGGTTCTGCAGCCTGCCTGGCGGCGGATCGATCCCCGGCTTATCCTTACCGCCAGAACGCTCGGCTGGCGACGGGCGAAAATATTCTTACTGCTAAAATGCCCCCTGCTGGTGCGCCCTGCGCTGCTGGCCTTTGCCACCGGCTTTTCCGTCAGCATGGCGCAATACATGCCGACGCTCTGGCTTGGCGCGGGGCGTTTCGCCACGCTGACCACCGAAACCGTCGCGCTCAGCAGCGGGGGCAGCATCCCCGTTCTCGCTAGCAGGGCGCTGGGATTGCTGCTGGTCACGGGCACGGTGTTCGGTCTTGCCGCCCTGTTATCCCGGCTCGCGGGCCGCTACCGTCAAGGATTACGATAATGCTGAAGGTAAACCATCTCACCATCGAACCGCTTTTCCGCGAGATCAGTTTTTGCGTTCCTCGCGGGGAGATCGTTACCCTGATGGGGCCGTCCGGCAGCGGCAAATCGACCCTTTTTGCGTGGATGGTCGGCGCGCTGTCAGACGATTTTCAGGCACAAGGCGAACTGTGGCTCGACGCGCGTCGCTGCGATAGCCTCCCCGTTGAATCCCGCGGGCTGGGCATCCTCTTTCAGGACGCGCTGCTGTTTGAACAGTTCAGCGTCGGGCAAAATTTGCTGCTGGCGCTGCCTGAGCGGATCGTCGGGCGCGCGCGTCGGGAAGCGGTCGAGCAGGCGCTGGACTCCGCCGGGCTGAGCGGTCATTACGCCAGCGATCCGGCCACCCTCTCCGGCGGGGAGCGTGCCCGGGTCAGCCTGCTGCGCGCCCTGCTCGCAGAGCCGCAGGCGCTGCTGCTGGACGAACCGTTCAGCCGCCTCGATAAAACGTTGCGCACGACGTTTCGGACATGGGTATTTGACGCCGTCCGCGCGCGCAATATCCCGGCGGTGCTGGTCACGCACGATGAGGACGATATTCCGCCCGGCGGCAAGCTGATTGAGATTTCTCGCTGGCAATAATGTGCTAACGCAATGTTTTCCGTTTCTGGAGAGACGACAATGCCCCCCTCTTTTACTGACGTCAGGTTATTCGATGAAACGTGTTTCTCAACTGACCGCGCTGGCCCTGCTTTGCGGCCTCGCTTCCTTTTCCTCTCTGGCGGCTGATGTGGCCAACGCGATGACGCTGTCTCAGCTTCAGGCGCAGCACGGCACGCCTGTCGACACCCGTCCCAGCGCGTTTTACAACGGCTGGCCGCAGACCCTCAGCGGCCCCTCCGGGCATGAACCCGCCGCACTCAACCTTGCTGCCGCCTGGCTGGGCGCAATGAGCGACGAGCAGATTGCGAGCTGGGCAAAACAGCATCAGCTTACGCCTGCAACGGCCATCGCCCTGTACGGCGACGAGAACGATAACCTGGCGGTGAAGTCCCGCCTGGAGAAAGCCGGATACCGCCACGTCTCGCTGCTCAGCGACGCGCTGCAGACGCCCGAGCGCCTTCAGCGCCTGCCTCACTTTGAACAGCTGGTTTACCCGCAGTGGATCCACCGCCTCCAGCAGGGTAAACCCGTGACCGCCGCACCGTCGGGTGACTGGAGAGTGATTGAAGCCGCCTGGGGCGCACCGAAGTTTTACCTGCTGAACCACATTCCCGGCGCGGGCTACATCGACACCAACGAGGTGGAAAGCGAGCCGCTGTGGAATAAAGTCTCCGACGACAAGCTGAAAGCGATGCTGGCGAAGCACGGGATCCGTCACGATACCACCGTCATTTTGTATGGCCGTGACGTTTACGCCGCCGCGCGCGTGGCGCAGATTATGCTGTATGCGGGCGTGAAGGATGTACGCATTCTCGACGGCGGCTGGAAGGCGTGGTCAGATGCAGGCCTGCCGGTTGAACGCGGCACGCCCGGCAAAGTGGCGCCAGCCCTCGATTTCGGCGCGCCGATCCCCGGCCAGCCGCAGCTGATGGTCGATATGGAGCAGGCGCGCGGGATGCTGCACCGTCAGGATGCCTCCCTGGTCAGCATTCGTTCGTGGCCGGAGTTCATCGGCGAAACCAGCGGCTACAGCTACATCAAGCCAAAAGGTGAAATAGCCGGTGCCCGCTGGGGTCATGCGGGCAGCGACGCGACCCATATGGAAGACTTCCATAACCCGGATGGCACCATGCGCAGTGCGGACGATATCGCCGCCCAGTGGAAGCGCTGGAATATTCTGCCGGAGCAGCACGTCGCATTTTACTGCGGCACCGGGTGGCGGGCGTCAGAAACCTTCATGTACGCCCGGGCGATGGGCTGGAAGAATGTTGCCGTCTATGACGGCGGCTGGTACGAATGGAGCAGTCACCCGCAGAACCCGGTCACCACCGGCGAGCGCGGGCCGGAGAGTGCACTCTAAGGGTTGAGTGACTTCAGCGTCACATAGCCGCTCCAGATGCGCGTTGTGGTGGTCAGCCAGCACAGCGCGCCGAATACCCACGCGAATAGTGCAAAGTGTGCCGGGAAGAGGCAGCACAGCACGAACAGCGCGATGGTCTCCGTCCCTTCCGTTAACCCACCAATGTAATAAAACGACTTGTGCGCATAGCCGGGGTTGTCGATGTCATGCTTCGCGGCCAGCGCCGCAAACGCCAGAAAGCTGCTGCCGGTACCGATAAACGCAAACAGCAGCCAGGCGGCCGCCAGCGCATTTTCTGCGGGAGCCGCGAGCGCAAAGCCAAACGGCACCAGGGCGTAGAACAGAAAATCGAGCGCGATATCGAGAAATCCCCCCGCATCGCTCAGCCCTCTCCGGCGCGCCAGCGCGCCGTCCAGACCATCTAGCAGGCGGTTAAGCACGATGGCGACCAGCGCCGCCGGATACCAGCCGAGGGCCAGAAACGGCAGCGCCAGCACGCCGACGGCAAACCCGGTCAGGGTTAATCCGTCGGGCGTGATGCCCGGCTTATCCAGCACGGAAACCAGACGATTCAGAGAGGGCTTAACCCGCGGGTGCAGGTGACGGTCAAGCATGGGGAGTCTCGTTAAACGTGGCGCACAGCCCCTGCGCCGGAATATCCAGCGCGGCATTAAAGCGGGCGGAGAGATTCTGAAACGCAATGAGCGCCGTCATCTCGGTGATGGCCTCGTCCGTGAAGTGGCGCTTCAGCGCCGTTCTGATAGCTTCATCCGCCCGGGGCGGCGTGGCGGTTACCGCCTCGGCGTAGGCCAGCGCCGCGCGCTCCTGCTCGGTGAACAAGGCGGAGTCATGCCAGTTGCCCACGGCCTGAACCTTATCCAGCGCGCCGCAGCGCTCGGCCAGCCGCAGGCTGTTGGCATCAATACAGAAAGCGCAGTGACAGAGCTGGGACACCCGCGTCATGAGCAGCGAACGAAGCACGGGCGTCAGGCGCGCATGACGGCGCTCCAGATAACCGACAAACAGCGCCACCAGCCAGAACAGACGCGGCATGCGCCCCCACCAGCGGGTGGGATTCAGCACCGCGCCAAAATGCTTTTTCTGCATGGCGGCAATCGGCTTAAGGCTGGCGGGAAGGGTTTCGAGGGGGGCAACCCAGGCGGTGGTCTCTTTCACCTGATTCTCCTGATTACTGGACTCTGAGAAAGGGCACGATAATATGTCTTTTTTCGCTATCAATTATTGACGACCATGCTGAAAACACTCGATGTCGTTGCCGCCATCATCGAAAAAGACGGCAATATTTTACTGGCGCAGCGCCCTGCCCATGCCGACCAGCCGGGAATGTGGGAATTTGCAGGCGGTAAAGTCGAGGCCGGAGAAACCCAGCCAGAAGCGCTTATCCGCGAGCTGCGTGAAGAGTTGGGCATTGACGCCCTGCCGGGGCAATACGTGGCAAGCCACCAGCGGGAAGTCTCGCAGCGGTTGATCAACCTGCATGCCTGGCACGTTCCTGCCTTTCGCGGCGAGCTCACGGCGCACTACCACAGCGCGCTCGCGTGGTGTACGCCGGAAGAGGCGTTCGGCTACGCCTTAGCCCCCGCGGATATTCCGCTGCTGGAAGCGTTTATTGTTTTACGCGACGCCAGACCAGCGGGTTTGTGCTGATGGCGCGCTCGTCGCGCTGGCACTGCAGCAGAATACCGTCCGCTTTCACAACGGCCCCTTCCGAGTAGTTCTGATTCTGATAGATACAGCACTGATTGCAGGGTTGCACCGTTTGATTCTGGCCGCTGGAGCTAAACACTTCCGGCGGCACATTCACCTCCACGTCCGGGAGAATGGGGTTGGCCTGCACGCCTGCGGCAAAGATCGCACACAGCGCGGTGAGTAGATAACGTTTCATAGACACATCTTCCTGTAGTTCCTTGATAATGACTATAACGGTAAACCCGAGCGGAACCTTTAATTTATCTCTTCATCGCTTTTGGTTATGACGCCCGCGCTCTCATTAATTTCCCTTTCGGCATAAATTTCCGCTTGCCTCACAAAGCGGTACGGGTGGTATAGTCAAAAAAACAACACAAATCGCATAAGTAATACACATAAAATACGATAAGAGGTTCTTATATCTATGGATCAGACACGCTCTCTGGAAAGTTTCCTTGCCCATGTTCAGCAGCGCGACCCGCACCAAAGCGAGTTCGCGCAGGCCGTACGAGAAGTTATGACCACCCTGTGGCCCTTCCTTGAACAAAACCCGCGTTATCGCCAGATGTCGCTGCTTGAACGCCTTGTCGAGCCGGAGCGCGTGATCCAGTTCCGCGTGACGTGGGTTGACGATCGCAATCAGGTACAGGTTAACCGCGCGTGGCGCGTACAGTTTAACTCGGCCATTGGCCCGTTTAAGGGCGGCATGCGTTTTCATCCGTCCGTGAACCTGTCGATTCTGAAATTCCTCGGCTTCGAGCAGACCTTTAAAAACGCCCTCACCACGCTCCCTATGGGCGGCGGCAAAGGCGGCAGCGATTTCGACCCGAAAGGCAAAAGCGAAGGCGAAGTGATGCGCTTCTGCCAGGCGCTGATGACCGAACTCTATCGCCACCTTGGTCCTGACACCGACGTGCCTGCCGGTGATATCGGCGTGGGCGGACGTGAAGTGGGCTTTATGGCCGGGATGATGAAAAAGCTCTCCAACAACAGCGCCTGCGTCTTTACCGGCAAGGGGCTGTCGTTTGGCGGGAGCCTGATCCGCCCGGAAGCGACAGGATACGGCCTGGTTTACTTCACCGAGGCCATGCTCAAGCGTCACGGTTTAGGCTTTGAAGGCATGCGCGTCGCGGTGTCCGGCTCCGGTAACGTGGCGCAGTACGCGATTGAGAAAGTGATGCAGTTTGGCGCTCGCGTGGTAACCGCCTCTGACTCCAGCGGCACGGTGGTGGATGAAGCGGGCTTCACGGCAGAGAAACTGGCGCGCCTGTGTGAAATCAAAGCCAGCCGCGACGGTCGCGTGGCGGATTATGCCCGGGAGTTTGGCCTGACCTACCTCGAAGGTAAACAGCCGTGGGGCGTGCCGGTGGATATCGCCCTGCCGTGCGCCACGCAGAACGAGCTGGATGTTGAAGCCGCGCGTACATTGATTAGCAACGGCGTAAAAGCGGTGGCCGAAGGGGCGAATATGCCGACCACCATCGACGCGACGGACCTGTTCCTGGAAGCGGGCGTGCTGTTTGCGCCGGGCAAGGCCGCTAACGCGGGCGGCGTGGCGACCTCCGGCCTCGAGATGGCGCAAAACGCCGCGCGTCTCGGCTGGAAGGCGGAGAAAGTGGATGCGCGCCTGCACCATATCATGCTGGATATTCACCATGCCTGCGTGGAGTACGGCGGCGAGGCATCGCAAACCAACTACGTGCGCGGGGCGAATATCGCCGGGTTCGTGAAGGTGGCGGATGCGATGATTGGGCAGGGTGTGATTTAAGGTTTATATCGTGCGGCCGGGTGCCCTCACCCCGGCCCTCTCCCACGGGGAGAGGGAGAAAACCGGGCGTATCAGGCCGCGCTCTTTTTCTTCTTGAACGGTTTCTTCGCGCCGCTACCGGGTGCAACCATCCCTCTGAACGTTTTCACCGGCGTGCTGCGCGCCTGATCGATCAGCTGGTAAAGCGTCCCGACCAGCGGCTGCATAAAGTCCTGGTAGCGGCACTGCTTCTCGCTGATCTGCGTCAGCACCGATTCCCAGTGTGCGGTCATGTCCGGCCTGGCGGCCAGCTCCGGCAGAGAGTGGATCAGCGCCCGGCCCGGTTCCGTTGAGTGGATGTAGCGTCCCTTTTTCTCCAGGAAGCCGCGCTTAAAGAGCAGCTCGATGATCCCCGCGCGAGTTGCCTCCGTCCCCAGACCGTCGGTGGCGCGCAGGATCTTCTTCAGATCTTTATCCTGCACAAACCGGGCGATCCCGGTCATCGCCGACAGCAGCGTCGCGTCGGTGAAATGGCGCGGCGGCTGGGTCTGACGTTCAACCACTTCGCCCTTCTCGCACAGCAGTTCGTCATCTTTAGCGACCACCGGCAGCGGCGTGCCGTCGTTCTCTTCGTCGCGCTCTTTATTCCCCAGCAGCGTGCGCCAGCCTGCCTCTGCGAGGAAACGCGCTTTGGCGATAAACTTGCCTTTGGCAATCTCAAGCTCAATCACGCACTTGCGGAATACCGCGTCCGGGCAGAACTGCATCAGGTACTGACGGGCGATCAGGTTATACACCTTCGCTTCGTTCTCGGTCAGATTGACGCTGCTGGCACGCGCCGTCGGGATAATCGCATGGTGGGCATCCACCTTTTTATCATCCCAGCAGCGGTTATGGGTGTCCGGGTTTACCGCCGGCTGCGGGAGCAGATCCGGCGCGTGCACGCTAATGGCGTTCATCACCGAATGGCGTCCGGCAAAGTGCTCTTCCGGCAGATAGCGGCTGTCCGAACGCGGATAGGTGATGAGCTTATGGGTTTCGTAGAGCTTCTGACAGATATCCAGCACGTTCTGCGCGCTCAGGCCAAACTTTTTGGCCGCCTCAATCTGCAGTGCAGAAAGCGAAAACGGCAGCGGCGCGGGTTCTGATTCCCGTTTATCGTTATAGCTGGTGACGATAGCGGGCTGCCCGGTAATGCGGTTAACCACATGATCGGCCAGCGGACGATGGAGCAGGTGCCCCTCTTCATCCTGGTACGATTCGCAGGCATCGCTCGGCAGCCAGACGGCGGTAAAGCGTTCGTCTTTAGGCGTGACGATATGCGCTTTCACTTCAAAGAAATCTTTGGCGACGAAGTTCTCAATCTCTTCGTCACGACGCACGACCAGCCCCAGTACCGGCGTCTGGACACGGCCTACGGAGAGCACGCCATGGTAGCCCGCGTTGCGCCCAAGAATGGTGTAGGCACGGGTCATGTTGATGCCGTACAGCCAGTCGGCACGGGCGCGGGCTAAAGCCGAGACGCACAGCGGAATAAACTCGCTGTTGGCGCGCAGGCGCGAAATCGCCCGCTCGACGGCCTGCGGGTTGAGGTCGTTGATCAGGCAGCGCTGCACCTGCTGGCGCTTTTCCGGCGCCAGCTCCAGGTAGTCCAGCACTTCATCCACCAGCAGCTGCCCTTCCCTGTCCGGGTCACCCGCGTGCACGATTTCAGCGGCGTCATGCAGGAAGCGCTTGATCACGTTGAGCTGTTTGGTGACCGAAGGTCGGGGCTGCAGGCGCCATTTTTCCGGCACGATGGGCAGATCGTTCAAATTCCAGCGGGCGTAGCGGCTGTCGTAGACATCCGGCTGCGCCTGCTCAAGCAGGTGACCAATACACCAGGTGACCACCTGCCCGTTACCGCATTCGATAAAGCCGTCACCTTTGCGATGCGGTTTAGGCAGCACGTCGGCGATGGCGCGGGCCAGGCTCGGCTTTTCGGCAATAAACAACCGCATCGAATTAACGGATCTCAATCATCGGTCGGCCACCGCGCGCGGTCACCAACTCGCCGATCGCCGTCAGGGTGATGCCGAACTCGGCGGCAGTCGCCTGTACCTCGGCTTCGGATTCCGGCGTGACCGCCAGCAGCAGGCCGCCGGAGGTTTGCGGATCGCACAGCAGGTTGCGCCACTCCTCAGGCATCTCGCCCATCAGGTGACCGTAGCTGGCGAAGTTGCGCTGAGTACCGCCCGGGACCGCGCCCTGAGCAATATACTCCTCCACGCCCGGCAGCTTCGGCACGTCCTGATACCAGACCTGCGCCTGCACGCCCGCGCCCTGACACACTTCAGAGAGGTGGCCCAGCAGACCAAAACCGGTCACATCGGTCATCGCCTTCACGCCGTCGATATTGGCGAATGCCGCACCGGCGAGGTTCATCTGGCACATGACTTCCGTTGCCAGACCTTTGTGCTCCGGTTTCAGCAGCGATTTTTTCTCGGCGGTTGTCAGCACGCCAATGCCCAGCGGCTTGGTAAGGAACAGTTTGCAGCCCGCCTGCGCGGTGCTGTTGCGCTTCACGCGTTCGGTCGGCACCACGCCGGTGACGGCCAGACCAAAGATCGGTTCAGGCGCATCAATAGAGTGACCACCGGCCAGCGCAATCCCCGCCTGCTGGCAGGCAAAACGACCGCCATCAATTACTTCACGGGCCACTTCCGGCGGGATGGTGTTGATCGGCCAGCCCAGAATGGCAATCGCCATGATCGGCTTACCGCCCATGGCGAAGATATCGCTGATGGCGTTGGTAGCCGCAATGCGACCGAAGTCGAACGGGTTGTCGACAATCGGCATAAAGAAGTCAGTGGTGCTGATAATGCTGGTGCCGTTACCTAAGTCATAAACTGCAGCATCGTCACGCGTTTCGTTGCCGACAAGCAGGTTCGGGTCGACAAACTTCGCCTGTTCGCTGTGCAGGATGGTCTCCAGCACCTTCGGGGAAATTTTACAACCGCAACCGGCTCCGTGGCTGTACTGCGTTAAACGAATGGTTTGCTCGCTCATGGACGTCTCCTGTCATCTCAATCGCGCTATGGTAGCGCTCATTCCATAAAGAGGTAAGTATGACTGTCTGAATTCTGAGGCAGATGCTCAGAATCCAGACAGTTTAGCGTGCGTTATCAGAAACGGCTGACGAAAGGCGTGGTGTCCGGCACGCTGATGGTGCTGGAGGCTTTAAGCTGCGGGGTGCCGAGATAAAGGAAGCCGACAATTTTGTCATGCTCGCCGCAGCCAAAACCGTCACGGACCGCCGGGCTTTCGGTCAGCGCACCGGTGCGCCAGATCCCGTTAAAACCCTGTGCGACGGCGGCCATTTGCATCGCCATCACCGCACAGCCTGCGGACATTTCCTGCTCCCAGACCGGCACCTTATGGTCAGCCTGGCATTTGGCCACGACGGCGATAATCATCGGGGCGCGGAACGGGGCATTGCGCGCCTTGTCGATACCTTTCTCATCCTGCCCGGCGGCAACCGCGCCCTGCTCCAGCAGCTGGCTGAAACGATCGCGGCCTTCGCCTTCAAGCACAAAGAAGTGCCACGGCTGCAGCGTGCCGTGATCGGGGGCACGCATGCCGGCACGCAGAATGTTCTCCAGCTGCTCGCCTGCCGGGGCAGGTTCGGCCAGACGGGAAGCGCTACGGCGGTTAACAAGCAGTTCGAGTGCGTCCATTGGTTAACTCCTTTCTTGAAATTTACTCACAAAATTAACACGACGGCAGATTTTGTTACAGCCTGGCAGGCGATTCCTGCTGACAAGTGGCGGTTGGGTCATTACGATAACCCAACATTACCGTCCAGTGGCGACGGAAACAGTCATTTTCTGGTTAGGGAGAATACATGCGAACCCTTTGGCGAATCTTTGCCGGTTTCTTTAAATGGACGTGGAGACTGCTCAACTTCGTCCGCAACCTGGTGATGAACATCTTCTTCATCTTCCTGGTTCTGGTTTGCGCGGGCATCTGGATGCATATCAGCAATGCGAATCAGGCGCAGCATTCAACGCGCGGCGCGCTGTTACTCGATATCACCGGCGTTATCGTTGATAAGCCGTCCACCAGCAGTCGCCTGAGCGTGATTGGTCGCCAGCTGTTTGGCGCAACCTCAGATCGTCTGCAGGAAAATTCCCTGTTTGATATCGTCGATACCATCCGTCAGGCCAAAGACGACCGTAACATCACCGGGATCGTACTGGATCTGAAAGATTTTGCTGGCGGCGATCAGCCTTCTATGCAGTACATTGGTAAAGCGCTGCGCGAATTCCGCGACAGCGGCAAGCCGGTGATTGCCGTGGGCGACAGCTACAGCCAGGGGCAATATTACCTGGCGAGCTTCGCCAATAAAATCTGGCTCTCCCCGCAGGGCACCGTGGATCTGCACGGCTTTGCCACCAACGGCCTGTACTACAAATCTCTGCTCGACAAGCTGAAGGTCACCACCCACGTCTTCCGCGTCGGCACGTATAAATCAGCCGTCGAGCCGTTTATCCGCGACGATATGTCTCCTGCCGCCCGTGAAGCGGACAGCCGCTGGATTGGCGAGCTGTGGCAGAACTATCTGGGCACCGTTGCCGCCAACCGCCAGATTACGCCCGAGCAGGCGTTCCCGGGCGCAAAGGGCGTGCTGGAAGGCCTGCGTAAGGTTGACGGTGATACCGCGAAATATGCGCTTGATAACAAACTGGTTGATGCCCTGGGCACCAGCGCCGAGATTGAAAAATCCCTGAGCAAGCAGTTTGGCTGGAGCAAAGAGGATAAAAATTACAGCGCCATCAGCATGTATGATTACTCGACGAAAAAGCCGGATGACAGCGGTAATAGCGTCGCGGTGGTGTTTGCCAACGGCGCCATCATGGACGGTCAGGAGACCCCGGGTAACGTGGGCGGAGATACTACCGCGTCACAAATCCGCGATGCTCGCCTGGATCCGAAAGTGAAAGCGATCGTCCTGCGGGTGAACAGCCCTGGCGGCAGCGTCAGCGCCTCCGAGGTGATCCGCGCTGAACTGGCCGCGGCGCGTGCCGCCGGCAAGCCGGTCGTCGTATCCATGGGCGGAATGGCCGCCTCCGGGGGTTATTGGATCTCAACGCCAGCCAACTACATTGTGGCTAACCCAAGCACGCTGACCGGTTCGATTGGCATCTTCGGGGTGATCAACACCGTGGAAAACAGCCTGGATTCCCTGGGCGTGCATACCGATGGGGTTGCTACCTCTCCGCTGGCGGATGTGTCTGTGACCAAATCCCTGCCGCCGGAAGTCTCTGAGATGATGCAGCTCAGCATTGAGAACGGCTATAAACGCTTTATCACCCTGGTAGCGGACTCGCGTAAAAAGACCCCTGAGCAGATCGACCAGATCGCACAGGGCCACGTCTGGACCGGCCAGGATGCGAAGAGCAACGGTCTGGTCGACAGCCTCGGCGACTTCGATGACGCGGTGAAGAAAGCCGCCGAGCTGGCGAAGCTTAAGCAGTGGCATATCGAGTATTACCAGGACGAGCCGTCGTTCTTCGATATGGTCATGGACAGCATGTCCGGCTCGGTACGCGCCATGCTGCCGGAGGCGATGCAGGCTTACCTGCCTGCGCCGGTCGCCACGGCAGCGAAAGCGATGAAGGCGGAAAGCGACAAGCTCGCGGCCTTTAACGATCCACAGAGTCGTTACGCGTTTTGCCTGACCTGCGCTAACGTCCGTTAAAAACCGTCCCCTCTTCCCGCGAAGAGGGGATTTTTTTCTTTTGAAGAACAAGAACTCACTACCATGCAGAAGAAATCGATTTATGTAGCCTACACCGGCGGTACCATCGGTATGCAGCGCTCTGAAAACGGCTATATCCCTGTCTCCGGCCACCTTCAGCGTCAGCTTGCGCTGATGCCAGAATTCCACCGTCCGGAAATGCCTGACTTCACCATCCACGAGTACGAGCCGCTGATGGACTCCTCCGACATGACGCCGGAAGACTGGCAGCACATCGCGGATGACATTAAAGCCCATTACGACCAGTACGACGGCTTCGTGATCCTGCACGGCACCGACACCATGGCGTTTACCGCCTCGGCGCTCTCCTTCATGCTGGAGAACCTGAGCAAGCCGGTTATCGTCACCGGGTCGCAAATCCCGCTGGCGGAGCTGCGCTCGGACGGGCAGATCAACCTGCTGAACTCCCTCTACGTGGCGGCGAATTACCCGATTAACGAAGTGTCGCTGTTCTTTAACAACCGTCTGTATCGCGGCAACCGCACCACCAAAGCACACGCCGACGGTTTTGACGCCTTCGCCTCCCCTAACCTGCAGCCGCTGCTGGAGGCCGGGATTCATATCCGTCGTCTGGGCACGCCGCCTGCGCCGAACACCGCCGGCGAGCTGATTGTGCATCCGATTACTCCACAGCCGATTGGCGTGGTCACTATCTATCCGGGCATCTCTGCCGACGTGGTGCGTAACTTCCTGCGCCAGCCGGTGAAAGCGCTGATTCTGCGCTCCTATGGCGTCGGCAACGCGCCGCAGAACGGCGAATTCCTGAAAGAGCTTCAGGAAGCCAGCGAGCGCGGAATTGTGGTCGTGAACCTGACCCAGTGCATGTCCGGAAAGGTCAACATGGGCGGCTATGCCACCGGTAACGCGCTGGCGCATGCGGGGGTTATCAGCGGCTTCGATATGACCGTTGAGGCAACGCTGACTAAACTTCACTATTTACTGAGTCAGGATCTGGACATTCAGTCCATTCGCAGCGCGATGATGCAAAACCTGCGCGGCGAGCTGACCCCGGACGAATAAGGAGTGCTCATGAAGCAACGCGCCCTGCTACTGGTCGATTTGCAAAATGATTTCTGCGCGGGCGGTGCGCTGGCCGTCGCCGAAGGTGACAGCACCGTTGACGTGGCAAACACGCTGATGGACTGGTGCAAAGCCCGCGGCGAAGCGGTTGTTGCAAGCCAGGACTGGCACCCGGCGAACCACGGCAGCTTTGCCAGCCAGCACGACGTCGAGCCCTTCACTCAGGGGGAACTCGACGGGCTGGCGCAAACCTTCTGGCCGGATCACTGCGTACAGCAGACGGAAGGCGCGGAGCTGCATCCGCTCCTGAATCAGAAAGCCATCGACGCGGTGTTCCATAAAGGTGAAAACCCGGCTATCGACAGCTATAGCGCGTTTTTTGATAACGGGCATCGCCAGAAAACGGCGCTGGACGCGTGGTTACGTCATCACGAAATTACGGAGCTGATTGTGCTGGGCCTGGCGACGGACTACTGCGTGAAGTTTACCGTGCTGGATGCGCTCCAGTTAGGTTATACCGTCAGCGTCATCACCGACGGCTGCCGCGGGGTGAACATTCACCCGCAGGACAGCGCTCAGGCGTTTATGGATATGGCTGCGGAAGGCGCGACGCTGTATACGCTCGAAGACTGGCTGGAGACGCAGGCGTAAGCCTTTTTAGCCGGGTGGCGCTGACGCTTACCCGGCCTACCTTTCCCCGTAGGCCGGGTAAGGCGCAGCCGCCACCCGGCAAAACAACCCACTCCGTTATCCCATAAAGTGAACTCCCTCGCATCCTCAGCGAAGCGGCAATGCTATTCTCGTTAGGCTATTTTTTCGCCACGTCTTTTCTGTGGCGTGGTCGTTTTGTTTAGTCAAAGAGGAACTTGTATGAAACGTTTGCCCTTGCTGGCAGCATTACCCTTGCTTTGCGCGTCAGTTGCCTCCGCCAGTACCCTCATGTCCGTGGGCTATTTTAACGGGGGTGGCGATGTCACCGCCGGACCGGGTGGCGATATCAATAAATTAGACGTTCGTCAGATCACCCACCTGAACTACTCGTTTGGTCTGGTCTATAACGACGAAAAAGACGAAACCAACGCTGCGCTAAAAGATCCGGCGAAACTGCATCAGATCTGGCTATCGCCAAAAGTCGCCGCCGATCTGGCCCTCATCCCGACCCTGCGTAAGCAAAACCCGAACCTCAAAGTGCTGCTTTCTGTTGGCGGCTGGGGCGCACGTGGCTTCTCTGGCGCAGCGGCAACCAAAGAGACGCGCGCGGTGTTTATCCGCTCCGCGCAGGAGATTGTCGACAAATACGGCCTGGACGGGATCGATCTCGACTGGGAGTATCCGGTCAACGGCGCCTGGGGTCTGGTCGCAAGCCAGCCCGCCGACCGGGATAACTTCACCGCCCTGCTGAAAGAGATGCGTACGGCGTTCGGGCATAAAAAGCTGGTGACCATTGCGGTAGGCGCGAATGCGGAAAGTCCGAAAAGCTGGGTGGATATCAAAGCCATCGCGCCCCTGCTCGACTACATCAACCTGATGACCTACGACATGGCGTACGGTACGCAATACTTCAATGCCAACCTGTATGACTCCAGCGCCTGGCCGACGGTGGCAGCCGCAGACAAATACAGCGTGGATTTTGTGGTGAATAACTATCTGGCCGCCGGGCTGAAGCCGCAGCAGATGAACCTCGGGATTGGTTTCTATGGCCGCGTGCCGAAACGCGCCGTAGAGCCGGGGATCGACTGGACGAAACCGGATGCGCAAAAAAATCCGGTTACCCAGCCCTACTTTGGGCCTCAGGAGATCGGGTTGTTCAAGTCACTCGGCTATGACCTGACCAAAGATACCTACGTGAAGTACAACGATATCGTGAAGAAGCTGTTGAACGATCCGCAGAAGCGCTTTACCGAGCACTGGGACGACCAGGCGAAAGTGCCGTGGCTCTCGGTGAAGGGTGCCGATGGCAACGCGCTGTTTGCGATTTCGTATGAGAACCCGCGTTCCGTTGCGATCAAAGCGGACTACATCAAAGAGAAAGGTCTCGCCGGAGCCATGTTCTGGGAGTACGGGGCCGATGACAACAATCAGTTAGCGAAACAGCTGGCGGAGTCGCTCGGGATCCCGCATAAGTAGTAAGACAATTAAGCCCTCTCCCCGTGGGAGAGGGCATCAACCCGCACCGTTATTGCATTTTCATCGTCGCAATCGGCTTCGGCGTAATGCCGAAGTCTTCTTTCAGCTCGCGCTTGCTCTTCATCACCATCTGGCCCTGGGTGTCGATAGTCATGTGCTGCGCGTCGGTGTTATTGCGCGCCTGCCACAGCATCACCAGCTGCAGGCTGTTCTCTTTTTGCTCCGGCGTCAGCGCGACGCCATCCGGCCATTTTCCCAGCTCTACGGCGGTCACCAGACGCTGATAAATCTCCGGCGTCATACCGCTAATCATGTCATCAATATTCACAATCGCGCCCTTTTAAAGGAATAATTTGCTGAATCGTTTTTTCAACCCTTCACCTGGTCGCCGTTTTCGTCGTCAGTGAAGCTCATTGAGGCTGAGTTCACGCAAAAACGCTCGCCCGTGGGCTGAGGGCCATCCGGGAAGACGTGCCCAAGGTGCGCATCGCAGTTGCCGCAGCGAATTTCCGTGCGCACCATGCCATGCGACGAGTCGGTCAGGTAGCGGATTGCCTCATCGCTCACCGGCTCGTAGAAACTCGGCCAGCCGCAGCCAGAATCAAATTTCGTTTGTGAGTTAAACAGCGGCGCATCACAGACCAGGCAGTGGTAGACGCCGTCTCGCTTGTTATGCAGCAAACGCCCGGTGAACGGCGGTTCCGTCCCGTGATTCTGCGTCACGTAAAACTGCATTTCTGTGAGGTTTTTTTTCAAATCTTCAGGGTTACGTTGGTTCGACATATGCTTACATCTCGCTGTAGAAACAGACATCTTTTAACCCGGATTCTAACAAAACATTAACACCCTTGCGTGCACTTTTGATCTAAACTTATGTGTCGCGAAAAGGCGGTCAGGCAATTGTGATCATGCTCACATTTTTATCCTGCGGGGACTTTAAAATCCCGGGCGCAGCCCCCATTTGGTTGCAAGCTCAAAGGGAAAGTGAGGCGAGTCAGTCGCACAAACGTTAGTCACAGGATTGATTTGTCGCAATGATTGACACGATTCCGCTTGACGCTGCGTAAGGTTTTTGTAATTTTACAGGCAACCTTTTATTCACTAACAAATAGCTGGTGGAATATATGACTATCAAAGTAGGTATCAACGGTTTTGGCCGTATCGGCCGTATTGTTTTCCGTGCTGCTCAGAAACGTTCTGACATCGAAATCGTTGGTATCAACGATCTCCTGGACGCTGAATACATGGCGTACATGCTGAAGTACGACTCAACTCACGGTCGTTTCGACGGCACCGTTGAAGTGAAAGACGGCCACCTGGTTGTTAATGGCAAAACCATCCGCGTTACTGCTGAAAAAGACCCAGCTAACCTGAAATGGAACGAAATCGGTGTTGACGTTGTTGCTGAAGCAACCGGTATCTTCCTGACCGACGAAACTGCACGTAAACACATTACTGCGGGTGCGAAGAAAGTTGTTCTGACTGGTCCTTCCAAAGACAACACCCCAATGTTCGTTCGTGGTGCAAACTTCGAAACTTACGCTGGCCAGGATATCGTGTCTAACGCATCCTGCACCACCAACTGCCTGGCACCGCTGGCTAAAGTTATCAACGACAACTTCGGTATCGTTGAAGGTCTGATGACTACCGTTCACGCAACCACCGCTACTCAGAAAACCGTTGATGGCCCGTCTCACAAAGACTGGCGCGGCGGCCGTGGCGCGGCTCAGAACATCATCCCATCCTCTACCGGTGCTGCTAAAGCTGTAGGTAAAGTACTGCCAGAACTGAATGGCAAACTGACTGGTATGGCGTTCCGCGTTCCAACTCCTAACGTATCCGTTGTTGACCTGACCGTTCGTCTGGAAAAAGCTGCTTCTTATGAAGAAATTAAGAAAGCAATCAAAGCTGCTTCCGAAGGCGCAATGAAAGGCGTTCTGGGCTACACCGAAGACGACGTTGTATCTACCGATTTCAACGGCGAAATCTGCACTTCAGTATTCGATGCTAAAGCAGGTATCGCACTGAACGACAACTTCGTTAAACTGGTATCCTGGTACGACAACGAAACCGGCTACTCTAACAAAGTACTGGACCTGATCGCTCACATCTCCAAATAAGTTGAGATGAGTGCTTGATCTAAAAAGGCGACTTCGGTCGCCTTTTTTTATTGGTTTAAATTGTTGTTTAATATCATTTTTATCATCTCCATAAACCGCATACTGCCCACTATCATAGTGAATATCACTCACTCCCCTCATAAAAATGGGTATAAAAACCTTTCCCCCATTTCTGCCTTATGATTTTATGTCTCTGGGAGAAAGATTGTCATTTGAGGGAGTATATAAAATGGACAGCGCGAAAATATTAGCAAAAAGAATGCTGAAAAGCCTTAATGCGGACGACTCCGGATTTTTGGTTTCAATTGCTCATGGCATGCTCTCCTTCCCCGTCAGCATGTATTATCTAGGCTATGATTTCCTGGATACAACCCATCGTCATTCTAACTTTGATGATCGGGTTCGAATGGCGAACATGCTCAAACGAGGTATGTCACTCAATCAGGAGGCTCAAAAGATAGTAAATGTCGTTGTCAGAGAGTTCATGTCAAAAGTTAATATGGATGATGTTCAGGGGATTGCGCAAAATTTTACTGGCGTAATGGCTGGTAAATTTATATTTGCAGAGTTAACCGGAATAAAACTAGGTGCGGCGATATCCTCACAGATAATGGTTTCCTTTGCTTCTGGAGTGGTACTCGGAAGTGTTCTCACCATTGGTGCCGAGACCTCCAGGGCCATCTACACAGCCCGCAAACTTGAAAACCAGAACCCCGCTCTTTACTACCGACTTAAAGGGATGGGTGATTTGGATCTTCTTTACTTCCTTGTTGAAGATAAATTGAAACCTTTCATTGACGCTTGCAGTATGGCAGATGTTAACAAGCAAGAATTTAATGAGATGTGCAAATATTTTTTCGGTGGATTATGAACGTACAAGACTCTATCAGATTTATAGCATCCCGAATCTTGCGTGGATTAGGGATGGGGATTGCTTCTGCTGGCCTATTGTTCTGTATTTATTTCTTTTCATTTTCAAAAGATGAATCCCGATTCATCTGGGGCGGAGCGTCTGTTGCTCTCATTATCGTTGGTTACTTTATATACCGAATAGCTATCCTTAAGATATTTGACGAACGATGATGGTCTCACTACCCTCCCCCTGTCATTAAGCCCTCCATCGGTGGGTGTGATGCTAAAGAACCAGACATGTCTGCTCCCAGTGAATTTCACCCACTCCCAGGATCGGCGGAGCAGACATTTTTTCTTCGCCGTCTCGGATCCGCTTCCGTCTACCTTCTGTCGCTGCATCTGTGAGGCGTGGTTTAACAATTGCCCCAATCACTGATGTTAGGCGTGATTTTATGCTGTAGAATGTTGTGACCACATTACTGCAAAAACAGTAGCTTACTGAATTCACCAAATCACGATGGGCCACTTCGGTCGCCTTTTTTATTTTTAAGACAGAGGATTGCTTAATGATTAATAAAATTTTTGCACTTCCGGTAGTCGAACAACTTACCCCTGTGCTCTCCCGCCGTCAGATTGACGGTGCCGACGTTATCGTCGTTGACCATCCGCGCGTCAAAGCGTCCGTGGCGCTGAACGGCGCCCACCTGCTCTCCTGGAAACCGGAAGGCGAAGCCGAAGGTTTGTGGCTGAGCGATGCGACCTCCTTCAAAAAAGGGGCGGCTATTCGCGGTGGCGTGCCGATCTGCTGGCCCTGGTTCGGCCCGTCCGCACAGCCGGGTTTGCCGTCTCACGGTTTTGCCCGTAACCAGCAGTGGACGCTGAAAGCACATAATGAAGATGACAACGGCGCCGTGCTGACCTTTGAGCTGCAGGCTAATGATGAAACCCGCGCCCTCTGGCCGCACGATTTCACCCTGTACGCCCGCTTTAAGCTGGGTAAAACCTGTGAAATCGAACTGGAAGCCCACGGTGAGTTTGAAACCACCGCAGCCCTGCATACCTACTTCAACGTGGGTGATATCAGCGCAGTGAAGGTGAGTGGTCTTGGCGATACCTTTATCGACAAAGTGGATAACGCCAAAGAAGGTAAACTGAGCGACGGCGTACAGACGTTCCCTGACCGTACCGACCGCGTCTACCTGCACCCGGAAGCGTGCAGCGTGATCCACGACGGCGCGCTGAACCGCGCAATTGAAGTGGTTCATCATCATCACAGCGACGTGGTGGGCTGGAACCCGGGTCCGGCGCTGTCCGTCAGCATGGCCGACATGACGGATGAAGGGTATAAAACGTTTGTCTGCGTGGAAACCGCGTGCGTGAGCACGCCGCAAAAAGCGAGCGACGAAAAACCGTCTCGTTTAGGGCAAACAATTAAGATTGTGAAACGCTAAGGCATTTCACCTCCCCCGCTTCACTGCACCACATTAAAGCAAACGGGGCGCGAGCGCCCCGTTTTAATGCATCAATTGCACAATATTAGTGCGCAATCAGAACTTGTAGCTCACGCCGACAGAGAAAATACCTGCCCAGGATTTGTCGACCATCGGGCTATCCTTCACTTCGTCGCTAAGACGCTCATAGCGGCCGGTACCGTACACGCTCCAGTCGCCAAGGAAGTTGTAGCTCGCGGTCAGCTCCAGGTAAGGATCCCAGCCGTCATCTGCACTATAACTTTTCAGGCCACTGCGGCGGGACTCGTTTTTAGAGACGCCATAGTAGTAGTCGTTGTAGTTCTCGCTGTTGTATTGCACACCGATACCCGGCGTCAGAGTCAGCCCACCGTTGGTATAGCGATATAACCACGCCAGATCCCAGATAAAGCCGTTGCTGTTATCCAGCGTATCACCCGCCAGGGCCGTACGCAGGAAGCCATACTGGGTGTTATGCACGTATGAGAGCCCGGCCATCATCGAGCTTTTGCGCTTGTCGAGCTGGCGAAGCGCGTGGCTGTCGCTGTCACCCGGCTTGAAGTGCGTTGGATCGTAGTAGGCCATGATGGAGAGCTTATCGGCCGTATCGTTCCAGAGATAGTAGCCGCCGCCGAGCCCGCGGAACCAGACGTTATCGCCTTCATAGGTGATAACGGGAACAGGATACACATCACGGTCATACTGTTTGTACGGGCTGTTAATGACGCCAACACCCGCGCCAACCGTCCACTGACTTTCCGCCTGTGCGGTGTTCACTGCGGTCGCGGCAAGGATGCCCAATGCCAGAAGTTTGAGTTTGGTCACAATCCATTCTTTCCTGTAGTCAAATAATCAGCGGATGAAGTGTAACCGCCATTCCCGTACATCCCAAAATTTTTTGCCTGCTAATCAGTCTGATTAACCCGTTATTTTTAACTTTTCAGATGACAGCCCGCTTTCATTTATATGACCGCTGAATGAAAAACGTGCATTTGTCTTATAACGACAGTGGAAATTTTTGGATGAGTTATTGATATGTCATTGAAAGTAGATTTTCTGGGCATGCAAGTTTTGCAAATGCCATCTACGCTTTAATTTAAGAAGAGTTTTCCTGAACACCTGCGGTTCTTAGCGTCTGACCTGGCACACAGGTTGCTGCTCTGGCAGTGAGGTGCGAGAGATTCTCTTCCGGGAGCCTCCACTACTCATACGAACGGCTCTTATCCTGTGCTAAAAAACGAAAGGACGGCATGCCATGAATATATTCGATCACTATCGCCAGCGCTATGAAGCTGCCAAGGACGAAGAGTTCACACTGCAGGAGTTTCTTACCATCTGTCGGCAAGATCGCAGTGCCTATGCCAACGCGGCAGAACGGCTATTAATGGCTATTGGTGAGCCAAACATGGTTGACACTGCCCTGGAGCCTCGGCTTTCCCGTCTCTTTTCGAATCGGGTGGTCGCCCGATACCCGGCGTTTGAAGAGTTCTATGGTATGGAAGATGCCATCGAACAGATTGTCTCCTATCTGAAGCATGCCGCTCAGGGTCTGGAAGAGAAGAAACAGATCCTCTATTTACTCGGCCCGGTGGGTGGCGGTAAATCCTCGCTGGCTGAACGCCTGAAGTCGCTGATGCAGCGCGTGCCTATCTATGTACTGAGCGCCAACGGTGAACGCAGCCCGGTGAACGACCATCCGCTGTGCCTGTTCAATCCGCAGGAAGATGCGCAGATTCTGGATAAAGAGTATGGCATCCCGCGTCGCTACCTCGGCACCATTATGTCGCCGTGGGCGGCAAAACGCCTGCACGAGTTTGGTGGCGATATCACCAAGTTCCGCGTGGTGAAAGTCTGGCCATCTATCCTTGAACAGATCGCCATCGCCAAAACAGAACCCGGTGATGAGAACAACCAGGACATCTCGGCGCTGGTGGGTAAAGTCGACATCCGCAAGCTGGAAAACTTCGCGCAAAACGATCCGGATGCCTACGGTTACTCAGGCGCGCTGTGCCGCGCGAACCAGGGGATTATGGAATTCGTCGAGATGTTTAAAGCACCGATTAAAGTGCTGCATCCTCTGCTGACGGCGACCCAGGAAGGTAACTACAACGGGACGGAAGGTATCTCCGCCCTGCCGTTTAACGGGATTATTCTCGCCCACTCGAACGAATCTGAATGGGTGACCTTCCGTAATAACAAAAACAATGAGGCCTTCCTTGACCGCGTGTACATCGTCAAGGTGCCTTATTGCCTGCGGATCTCCGAAGAGATCAAAATTTACGAGAAACTGCTTAACCACAGTGAGCTGGTGCATGCCCCCTGCGCGCCCGGCACGCTGGAAACGCTGTCACGCTTCTCCATCCTTTCGCGTCTGAAAGAGCCGGAAAACTCCAGCATCTATTCGAAAATGCGCGTCTATGACGGTGAAAGCCTGAAAGATACCGACCCTAAAGCGAAGTCGTATCAGGAATACCGCGACTATGCCGGAGTTGATGAGGGGATGAACGGTCTGTCCACGCGTTTCGCGTTCAAGATCCTCTCCCGCGTCTTTAACTTTGACCACGCGGAAGTGGCGGCTAACCCGGTTCATCTGTTCTACGTGCTGGAACAGCAAATCGAGCGCGAGCAGTTCCCGCAGGAGCAGGCTGAACGCTACCTTGAGTTCCTCAAAGGTTACCTGATCCCGAAATACGCCGAGTTCATTGGCAAAGAGATCCAGACGGCCTACCTGGAATCCTATTCAGAATACGGGCAGAACATTTTCGACCGTTATGTCACCTATGCTGACTTCTGGATCCAGGATCAGGAGTACCGCGACCCGGATACCGGCCAGCTGTTTGACCGTGAATCCCTGAACGCGGAGCTGGAAAAAATCGAGAAGCCTGCCGGGATCAGCAACCCGAAAGACTTCCGTAACGAGATTGTGAACTTCGTCCTGCGTGCCAGAGCGCATAACAACGGGCGCAATCCGAACTGGACCAGCTACGAGAAGCTGCGCACGGTCATTGAGAAGAAAATGTTCTCTAATACCGAAGAGCTGCTGCCGGTGATCTCGTTTAACGCCAAAACCTCAACCGATGAGCAGAAAAAGCACGACGATTTTGTCGACCGTATGATGGAAAAAGGCTACACCCGCAAGCAGGTCCGCCTGCTCTGCGAATGGTATCTGCGCGTGCGTAAATCGTCTTAAAACAAGTGCCCGGTAGCGGTTAGCGCTTGCCGGGCCTACAAAATGCAAGTTGGCAAATGCAGTACGGGGGGTATATGACCTGGTTTATTGACCGGCGTCTTAACGGCAAAAACAAGAGCACGGTGAACCGCCAGCGCTTCTTGCGTCGTTATAAAGCGCAAATTAAACAGTCTATCTCCGAGGCCATCAACAAACGCTCGGTGACCGACGTCGACAGCGGCGAATCTGTCTCCATCCCCACCGATGACATCAGCGAACCGATGTTTCATCAGGGGCGAGGCGGCCTGCGCCATCGCGTACACCCAGGTAATGACCACTTCGTTCAGAACGACAGAATTGAGCGTCCTCAGGGCGGCGGCGGTGGTTCAGGAAGCGGTCAGGGACAGGCCAGCCAGGACGGTGAAGGTCAGGACGAATTTGTCTTCCAGATTTCGAAAGATGAATATCTCGACCTGCTGTTTGAAGACCTGGCGCTGCCAAATCTGAAAAAGAATCAGCATCGTCAGCTTAATGAATATAAAACCCATCGCGCGGGCTATACCGCCAACGGCGTGCCCGCCAATATCAGCGTCGTGCGTTCGTTGCAGAATTCACTGGCGCGACGCACGGCGATGACGGCGGGCAAACGTCGCGAACTGCGCGAGCTGGAGAGCAGCCTGAAGGTCGTGGAAAACACGGAACCGGCGCAACTGCTGGAAGAGGAGCGCCTGCGTAAAGAGATTGCGGAACTAAGAGCGAAGATCGAACGGGTACCGTTTATCGACACCTTTGACCTGCGCTACAAGAACTACGAAAAACGTCCTGAACCCTCCAGCCAGGCGGTGATGTTCTGTCTGATGGACGTTTCAGGCTCGATGGACCAGGCCACCAAGGATATGGCGAAGCGTTTTTATATTCTGCTCTACCTGTTCCTGAGCAGAACCTATAAGAACGTGGAGGTGGTCTATATCCGCCACCACACTCAGGCGAAAGAGGTGGATGAACATGAGTTCTTCTACTCGCAGGAGACCGGCGGGACCATCGTATCAAGCGCCCTGAAGCTGATGGATGAAGTGGTGAAAGAGCGTTACGACCCGTCGCAGTGGAATATTTATGCCGCGCAGGCGTCGGACGGTGATAACTGGGCCGACGACTCACCGCTGTGTCACGAGATTCTGGCGAAGAAAATTCTGCCGGTAGTGCGTTACTACAGCTATATCGAAATCACCCGTCGCGCGCACCAGACCCTGTGGCGGGAGTATGAACATCTGCAATCGATGTTCGATAATTTTGCCATGCAGCATATCCGTGACCAGGATGATATTTATCCGGTGTTCAGGGAGCTGTTCCACAAGCAATCTTCTACCAGCAACGCATAATCCAACAGCCAGCGAGCCCGCTGGCTGTTTTCTTTCGACCCCGCTCATCCCGTGCTAATGTAGAACGCTGCATACTGGATTATCACCGGGAAATCGTTATGACTGACGACGTTATTGGGGCAGGAACCCACCAGCAACTGATTACCTTACTCACCGAGCAGGGCGCGCGGTTTCGCGTCATGGAGCACGAGGCGGTCGGGAAATGTGAAGCGGTAAGTGAAATTCGCGGGACCGATCTGCGGCAAGGCGCAAAAGCCCTGGTCTGCAAGGTGAAGGGAAACGGTGTAAAAAAACACGTTCTGGCGATCCTCGCCGCCGATCTGCAGGCTGACCTGAGCCAGCTTGCCAGCCATTTTGGCGGGCTGAAGGCCTCCCTCGCCAGCCCGGCCGAGGTCGATACCCTGACCGCCTGCGTTTTCGGCGCTATCCCGCCCTTTAGCTTCCATCCTGATTTGGCACTGGTTGCCGACCCGCTGCTGTTCGAGCGTTTTGACGAAATCGCGTTTAACGCCGGCCTGCTGGAGAAATCCGTGATTATGGATACCCAGGATTACCTGCGCATCGCCCGTCCTGAGCTTGTAAACTTCCATAAAGCGTAACCGCTATGGCTGGCGACCCTGTCAGCCTTTTCTTTCCAGGAACAGCACGGAGGCGACGAGAATAACGGCAATAGCGAAAAACGATGAGGAGATAATCAGCGTTTCAACAAACATGTGATCGTTCATGATGGCGACCCCTTTTGTGATATCTGCCTCCGTTTTAATCCGCGTAAATGACAAGGTTATGACAACAATAAAATCTTTTTAAAGCTGTCCTGCGTCGCGTTTGCGCGTACTGTAAGCAGGTTAATTATTTTGGCAAGGATTCCCTATGTTTGACCCTACTCTGCTCATTCTCCTGGCACTCGCCGCGCTCGGCTTTGTCAGCCATAACACCACCGTCGCCATCTCGATTCTGGTGCTGATCATTGTTCGCGTGACCCCGTTAAATAGCTTTTTCCCGTGGATAGAAAAACAAGGCCTCACCATCGGGATCATCATTTTAACCATCGGGGTAATGGCGCCCATCGCCAGCGGTACGCTTCCCGCCTCAACCCTGCTGCACTCGTTTGTAAACTGGAAATCGCTGGTGGCGATCGCGGTGGGGATTTTTGTTTCGTGGCTGGGCGGACGCGGCGTTACGCTGATGAGCAGCCAGCCCTCGATAGTGGCGGGTCTGCTGGTGGGCACCGTTCTGGGCGTGGCGATCTTCCGCGGCGTTCCGGTGGGGCCGCTGATTGCGGCAGGCCTTGTCTCTCTGTTTATCGGGAAGTCGTAGTCAGGCTGGCCATATAGCGCGCCGGCGTCTGGCCCAGTCCCTTTCTGAACATGGTGATAAACGCGGTGGTAGAGTCATATCCCAGTGACTGTGCCACCTGCTGTACCGATTTCCCACTAATCAAATGCTGTAACGCCACGATCAGCTGCAGCTGGTGACGCCAGCGGCGAAAGCTTAAGCCGGTCTCTTTCACCACCAGCCGCGCCAGGCTGCGTTCGCTCATGGCAAAATGGCTCGCCCACTGCGCCAGCGTTTGCCAGGCGGCAGGCTCTTCCGCCATTTTCTCGCTCATCAGCCGAATTTTAGGATGGGGCGACACGGGCAGCTGCAGATGCTCCTGACGCTGGAGCGGCAGCTCGTCAAACAGGACGTCCACCAGGCGCGATGTGGCCGCAAGAGGAAGTTGTTCACGCGATTTTTCCGCCAGGGATAAAATCAGCTCCCGCACCAGAGGAGAGATTTTCAGGGTGCAGCAGCGGTCGGGCAAGCTTGCCGCCCCCGGCTCAATGAACAGAAAGCAGAGCTGCGCGCCCGGCGTGGCCCTGTTGCTGTGCGGCATTTGGCCGGGGATCCAGACGGCGTACTGGGGCGGAACCATCAGCATGGCATTTTCCACTTCGCAGGTGATTGCGCCGCCGAGGGCGAGAATCAGCTGCCCCTTACGGTGATGATGTCGGGGAATATATTGCTCCTCCGCCACCACGCGGATGCGAAATGCGACGGCAGCATCGTGCTGGCTATCGGGATCATAGCCGTCCAGTCCCAGACCAATCATCAGTTTGTCCGATTTTAGCGATAAACTGTCATTTTAGCCTGATTTCAACCGCGGAGAAAATCGGTATTGTGTGCCCTCGCTTGAACGTATGAGAACATAATGACTACTGCTATTCGCACCTCAGGAAAACACGGCGCGCTGTTGATTGCAGGCATCCTGATGATTGCCACTACGCTTCGCGTCACCTTTACCGGCGCAGCCCCGCTGCTCGACACTATTCGTCTTGATTATGGCTTAAGCACGGCGCAAACCGGTCTGCTGACCACCCTGCCCCTGCTGGCTTTCGCCCTCGTCTCGCCGCTCGCCGCAGGCGTTGCCCGACGCATCGGCATGGAGCGCAGCCTGTTTATCGCCCTGCTGCTGATTTGCGCCGGAATTGCACTTCGCTCGCTGCCTTCCGCCGCGCTGCTTTTCACCGGAACCGCGGTTATCGGCTGCGGGATTGCGCTCGGGAACGTGCTGTTACCCGGATTAATCAAACGTGACTTCCCGGGCCAGGTGGCACGACTCACCGGGGCCTATTCCCTGACAATGGGCGTCTCGGCGGCGTTTGGCTCAGCGATGATTGTTCCCCTGGCGCAGGGTAGCGCGGGCTGGCATGGCGCACTGCTGATGCTGATGGCGTTTCCGCTGGTCGCGCTGCTGCTCTGGCTGCCCCAGTGGCGTCAGAAACACGTTGCAACGGTAACGGGCGCTGGCGCACTGCATAATCGCGCCATCTGGCGCTCGGCCCTCGCCTGGCAGGTGACGCTTTTTTTAGGGATTAACTCGCTGATTTACTACGTCATCATCGGCTGGCTGCCGGCGATATTGCTTAGCCACGGCTACAGCGAAGCGCAGGCCGGCTCGGTGCACGGGCTGCTGCAGCTGGCCACGGCCGTGCCGGGGCTTGCCGTGCCGCTGGTCCTCCACCGTCTGAAAGATCAGCGGGCCATTGCAGGCGCAGTGGCGCTGCTGTGCGCGGTAAGCGCGGCGGGGCTATGGTTTATGCCTGGCATGGCGGTGATGTGGACGCTGGTGTTTGGCTTTGGCACAGGGGCAACGATGATCCTCGGTCTGACGTTCATCGGTCTGCGCGCCAGCTCCGCGCACCAGGCCGCGGCGCTCTCCGGCATGGCGCAGTCGATTGGCTATCTGCTCGCCGCCTGCGGCCCTCCGCTGATGGGGAAAATTCACGATAGCGCGGGAGACTGGCGGATACCGCTCCTGGGCTGCGCCCTGGCCGCCGTGATAATGGCTGTTTGCGGCGTGCTTGCCGGGCGAGACCGGGAGATCGCACCGCGTTAAATCCAGAGGCAGACCACCGGGTCTGCCTTTTCTTACCCGCGCGCAGAATTGTAGGCCGGGTAAGCGCAGCGCCACCCGGCAAGAGAAGCGACGACGTTATGAATCGCGCGCCGCGCGCAGCATCGCCTGCACCAGCACGACCGGGCGTCCCTCCAGCGCACTACGCTCATGCTGGAATAAGGTGATCACGAAGAACGGGTGCGTAACCAGTTCTGCGGCGCGAATTTCCCCCTGTTCGTCCCAGCCCGTAACGTGCATATCACCGCTTTCCAGCGCCTGGGCAAACGCTGGCGACACGCCATAGTTACAGTGATACCCCTCTTCAATTTCAGGCTTGCCGTACGCTTTTGCGATCAGCGTATTTTTGCGCAGCTCAATGGCATCGGTTTTTTCCACCAGCGAGCAGGCCAGCGGCGCAATCACCATGGTGCCTTCGCTATCCGTCTCAGCATGTGCCGCATCGGCCCAGCCCAACACATTGCGGGCATACTCAATCAGCGCATGCTGGAATCCACCGCAGGTGCCAAGGAACGGAATGCTGTTTTCACGGGCGTAGCGCGCGGCGATAAAAGCGGCCTCGGTATTTTTATAGGGGCTGGCGGGAACCAGCCAGATGGCATCGTAGCCCACCAGATCTTCAGGGCTTGTCAGCTCCGTGGTGGCAAGCCAGTCGTAATCGGCGGTGAGGTCAAGGACTGCGGCGGCGTCGTCAATGGCCAGCGGGATCGCCTGATGCGCAATAACACTGGGATTGTAATCGCCAACCAGCGCAATGCGCAGCGTCGTTTTAACCGGGAGGTGTTCCATGAAAGGTTCCTTATGCCAGAGTATTATCAGATAACATAAGGAACCTCAGACTACCGATCTTCTGCAATTATCACAATACCTTAAATTGGGAGGGTGGAATCATGATTCAATGCAAACGCGTGTACGAACAGGCAGCTCCGGACGACGGCTATCGGGTGCTGGTGGACAAGCTGTGGCCGCGCGGGGTCAAGAAAACGGACCTCGCGTATGATGAATGGTGTAAAGCGCTCACGCCCTCGAATGAATTACGCAAGGCCTTTCATAGCGAAACCATTGATTTCGCCGCCTTCAGTAAGGCCTATCGGGAAGAGCTGGCGCAGCACGCTGACGAGGGAAGGCGTCTGGCGACGCTGGCGAACAGGCAGACCGTCACCCTGCTCTTTGCTGCCAAAGACACGAAGCAAAATCACGCCCTGGTATTAGCCGACTGGCTGCGCCACCTGTGATCAGCCGATCGCCAGCTCATCGAGGATTTGCGGCGCTTCATCAGGGGTGAGCGGCATCAGATGTTCGGCGCGAACAAACGCAAAGCCGTGCTGATTGTCAAAGGCGTAAACATCACCCGTCACCAGCCAAAGCGCGCGATCCGCAGTTGCGGGGAGTTGCGTCATCACACCGTTGACCGGGTTAACGAAACGCAGGCCAGGCTGGCACAGGCCAAACAGCTCAACAGATTTACCAATATTGCGACGGCCTGACGCCGTGCGGGCACCCACGATCATCGCCATGCTGCCCGGTTTAAGCTGGAACATACTTCTCTCACGATAACGGTAGCCAGGGACTGGCTAAGAATAATCCTAAAGAGAAGTGTATCGCAGGCAATATACGTCTGTCACCTGGTGGGTTGAGGATGGTCGCGACGGTAGAGCGTCCATTCATCAATCACTTCGCCCCCCGGGAGTTTGCACTCCGTGCGTACGCCCTGCGGGCTTTGAACCGGGATCTGTTCCCCGCCTTTCTCAAGACAGTATACGGAGGCCGGGTTCGCCATACCGATAGCGTGCGGCGGTTTCGGGGCATCGGGTGGGGTCGTTTTAGCGGTGCAGGCAGCCAGGGGAAGCGCCAGCGCCAGAAGCAGAAATCTCATCTCATTGATCCTTGTGACATCATTACAGTCTAAGGGTAACGGCTCATCGCCGCTTTCTCCATGATTTCTCCATTTTAACTGCACTTTTCAACACTATAGTGAGGCGTGTTCTCGATATGACCAGAGAACATCATTCCGTAATCAAGATGTCTTTGCCCCGGTCTCAACAACGGGGCCTTTTTTCTATCCTGCTGCCCTCTCCCTGCATATATTAAATTTTCTATATTCATGTTTTACTATGCCTGAAGTCTAAAAACTCAGCATAACATGCAGATGCAGACGTCTTCTGCCTGGGAGTCATTCTACGTCATGTCGGATATTATCCTTGCCCGTGTTTCAGAAACCCTCGCCACTGAGCAATCCCTTGAAAGTCTCGTTCGTCAGCTGCTGGAGATGCTGGAGATCGTGACTGACATGGAGTCGACTTACCTCACCAAGGTAGATATCGAAGCCCGACTGCAGCATATCCTCTACGCCCGCAACAGCAAGCAGATGACAATCCCGGAGGGACTGAGCGTTCCGTGGGATGAAACCCTGTGCAAGCGCGCGCTGGATAGCGACACCGTATTCAGCAACGACGTTCCCGAACGCTGGCCGGAGTGCGAGGCGGCGAAAGCGCTCGGCATTACGACCTACATGAGTATTCCTGTCCATCTTTCGGATGGTTCGCTCTACGGAACGCTCTGTGCCACCAGCACGGCCAGAAAGCCGCTTAGCGAGCGCGGTGAACAGGTGCTGAAGCTATTCGCCGGGCTGATTGCCCAGTCCATTCAGAAAGAGTCGCTGGTGACCCAGCTTCGCGAAGCCAATGCGGCACTCATCGCGCACTCTTACACGGATGCCCTTACCGGTTTACCCAACCGTCGCGCCATTTTTGAAGACCTGACCACCCTGTTTTCGCTGGCGCGCCACCTTAAGCGTAACACCGTCATCGCGTTCATCGATCTGGATGATTTCAAGCTGATTAACGATCGCTACGGCCACGAGGCGGGCGACCAGTTCCTGATTGAAGTGGGTAAGCGTTTGACGGAAGAAAAACAGCAGGACGATATCATTGGTCGGCTGGGCGGCGATGAGTTTCTCGTGGCGTCGTTGAGCACATCCCACAGCGAAGGAGATAACGCGCAGGTCACCCTGCTCAAAACGCGTCTCAGCGCCTGTATTGCCGGTGAATACTGGCTGGGTAGTATCAACCTCATTTATCCCGGAGCCAGCCTCGGCGTTATCGAAGTGGACCCTCGGATAACCGATCCGGACAGCGCATTACGCGACGCGGATATCGCGATGTATCAGGATAAGAAAGGAAAAAGCAAAACACGCTTTCTCACTATGGATTAACCCCGTACACTCTACGGCGTTATAGAAACCGAAACAGGTGATGGTATGAGAATAGGGATCCTCTTCCCGGTCGTTATTTTTATAACGGCGGTGATTTTTTTAACGTGGTTTTTTGTCGGTGGTTACGCGGCTCCGGGGGCATAAATGAGAAAAACGACCCTCATTATGCTGATCGTTGCCCTCGCGGCGTTTGCCGGCACGCAGCTTGGCTGGTGGTAAACCCGCCACGTAAAAAAGGCCGCCATCCGGCAGCCTTTTTTAACGCGTTAAGGATCAGCTTTTGATTTTTCTGTAGATAAACAGCACAACCAGCGCACCGATCACCGCGACGGCGAAGCTGCCGAAGTTAAAGCCATCGACTTTGCCAAAACCGAACAGCGTACTGATCCAGCCGCCAACTACCGCGCCGATAATACCCAGTATTACGGTGACGATAAATCCACCGCCATCTTTGCCCGGCATGATCCACTTCGCCAGAATACCCGCAATAAGCCCAAAGATAATCCAGGATAAAATTCCCATAACTTTCCTCTCTGTATGGTTTTTGTCATTAAATCAACGACACAAAAAAGAATAGCACAGGATTTCAGAAAGGAAATTTGTGATAGGCATCACAATGAGAGAGTGCGCAATTATTCATCAACAAAAAGAGCGCGCCACATAAACTGTAGGGTTGCATCTTTTGTTGAGAAAGATTATCTTTCTCAACACTGAATAGTTGAGCGAAACACTCAGGTATTCAGTACGACATTGCTCACATTGCTTCCAGTATTTCTTGCCCACTTTAAGTGGGCTTTTTTTTCTGTTCATACCCCAACAAACGCGTACCGGTTACGTCCTGCGCGTTTTGCCTGGTAGAGCGCCTGGTCAGCGGCAATAATGATATTCTGCTGGCTGCCCGCGATGTCGACCGCTCGCGCGGTAGAAATTCCGACGCTTACCGTCACCCGCCCGAAGGGGCTGAAAGCATGCGCGATTTGCAGAGAAAACACGTTGCGTATAATCGTCTGCGCCAGTCGAAGCGCCTCCTGAATATCCGTATCAGGCAATATCAGCGCAAACTCCTCTCCGCCATATCGCGCCACAATCTGATTATCGCGGGTAAGGCTCTTCCTGAGACTGTTTCCCAGCAGCGTCAGACACCGATCCCCTTCCGGATGGCCGTAGTTATCGTTGTATTTTTTGAAGAAGTCCACGTCCACAATCAGTATCGAAATCGGTGCATCATGCGCGGCACAAAGCGCGATTTCCGAGAGGATTTTTTCATCAAAAATGCGGCGGTTGTAAAGCCCGGTCAGCGCATCCTCAGATGCGATAATCTTCAGCGCCTTGTTATCTCTGGCTTTTCTGGATAAGTCGGAATACAGGAAGTATGACGCGACAATGAGTACCGCAGTGAAAACGAAAATGAGTACCGCCAGCTGAATGGCCTGCTTGCGCCACGGAGCGAGGGCCTCATCGATGCTGACGGCCACGGTGGTGACCAGCCCGTAGCGTCGGTTTTTTTCATAGGCATAAATGCGTTCGATTTTATCAAACCGCGAAATGGAACTGGCTATCCCGGTATTTTGTACCTTGAGGTATTTCCTGAAGAGCGGTGAATCAGAAACGATCGTGCCGATATAGGTATTTTTAAAAGGATAACGGACCAGCAGCACGCCTGACTCGGTTGTTAAGCCAATGACCCCCGCGTGACCAATATTAATCTGCCCGTAGAGCGCGAGAAAATTCTCGATACCCAGCGTCACCACCACAACACCATTAAATGCCCCGGTGTGGGTTTCAAGACGCCGACTAATGGTGATGACCCATTTACCATTGGTTCTGCTGACTACGGGCTCGCCAATAAAAATCTGCTGATTTTTATTTTCCTTGTGATACATAAAAAATGACCTGTCCGATCCTTTGCGTGGGCCCGTAAAAGTTTCGTGCAACGCGGTAAAGATATCGCCCCTGGCATCGTAAACAACCACATTATTAATCTGGGAAAGAAGATTATCCTGATTATTTATCATCCACTGAATATGGGTCGCCTGTTGCGGGGTCATGCCATAAATTTCGATTATGTCGGAAACGGTAGTAATTAACATTTCACTCTGGCGCATGATCCCCTCGGTATAGACATCAAGGGTATGGCTCAGGTTAGCGACGCTGGTATTAATTTGCTGGATTGACTGCTGCCTGGACGTGGCAATTTGGACAGCAAGCGACAGCGAGATGATCAATGAGACAATGATGACGGTAATGGTTGTTGTGTAAAAAGTATTTTTCACATGCACGAGCTTTTCCACCTTATCACGCCTGACATCCCTGGCTGACAACTCTTGTCACTGTAACAAAGCTCAGGATAAGAGGAAAATGAATTGCACTTAAGCATACAACAGAAGCTCGTCTTAATTTCGTTTTACAAACTTACCGTCTCCCGAGGCTTAGATAAAATGACTTTAATAAATTCGATATAGGAGACAGGCTTACCAAAATAATAACCCTGCAACAGGGTAATCTCATTACGGTTGAGATACTCCAGCTGCGCTTTCGTTTCTACGCCTTCAGCCACAATGCGCAATGAGAGTTTTTTCGCCAGGTCAATGACGCAGTCCAGCAGGATCGTTGAGTCCTTTTCATCTGAAACCCGGTTCACAAAGCTTTTATCAATTTTAATATAATCAATGGCAAGCGCATTAAGGCATGACAGCCCTGAATAGCCTGTACCAAAATCATCCAGTGCAATGACAAAACCGGCGTTATGCAGCATGTTAAGGTTTTCCACCAGGTGCGGATTATCGGTCAGCGGTTCGCGCTCGGTCACCTCGAGAACCAGTTTGACTTCTTTACCCTGAAACCCCTTTCCGAAGACGCGACAGTCACCAATGAAGGAAGGTGCATTGATGTGTCTGGCGCTGATGTTCACCCCGATATGAAACCCGTCCGGTAGCTTAGGCAAAAGCGGCTTAAGCTGTGTCACCACTTTCGCCATCAGCCCCTTGGTTAGCGGAATAATCAAGCCGCTACGTTCGGCAATCGGAATAAAAACATCCGGTGGGATAAAGCCTGACTTTGGATGCTTCCATCTTGCCAGGACTTCAACGCCATACAGCCCGCCGGTATCGCCGTTCACGATAGGCTGGTAATACGGCACGATCTCCCCCTGCAAAATGGCCTTACGTAAATCGTCTTCAAATGAGGTGCTTTTCCCCTTGTAACGGCGGATCAAAATGCCCACCGCCACCGATAGCGCAAGAATAAGCAGTATCAGGCTCCATCCCTGTTGCAGTAGCCGCGTCAGGCTAAAAAAGGCAGGAGGTTGCCAGGCCAGGCTAAAGGGGAATCGCGTTGACGCCGTAATCGCTCCCGCCCAGGAGGCGGCTTTCCAGCCGGTAACATCACCGTTGCGCCCAAGCATGCTTTCGCCGACAACCAGCCCCAGATCTACGCTGTTTGATGCGCTCGCGATAACGTCCCGCAAGTGTGCATCACTCACGCTGACGATAACGCGCCCTCCCGCGACAGGCATCTGGAAAATAAGCACCGGAATGCCGTTCACCAGCCGATTGCCGGGTAACAGCATCAGTTTTTCGACAGGTAGCGTCTCCGGATGAATAATCAGCACGCCATTCCCGGGAAGGGATGTACAGATAATTTTACCCTGCTGCTGAATCATGATGGCGCGCAGATGCGGTTTTAGCGCGGCCTCGGTCCCCAGCAACAGCTGTCCGCTACTGGTACATCCTTCGGCCGCAACGCGCTTCGCCGTGTTGGCCGCACTGACGGCTTCAGCCAGAATGTTTTCTATTTTTTGGGTGCTTGCCGTGGCGGTATGACTATTATTAAGCTTCGCCATCTGCCATAGCTGCCAGTTAATAATCAGAATGCCGCTCAGAAAAAGAAACAAGGCACTGAGAATAGGGATCATCACGTTGCGCACGATGTTTTCCTTAATAGAAAAAGCAAGCATGGATGTTCTGGGAGAAAAGCCTGTGCTAACCCGGTATTGCTTATAACAATGAAAATAGCTTAGCTGAGAATTGTCTTAAAAAACTGATGCTTTCGTATGAGTTCACCTGCCCGAATTTACTCACATGACGTGACTATCAGGCTTGTGCCTTGCCCTGGCTGTGTTAAGATTTGTGAAATCAGGGAGCGGACAGGATAACCGGGAAATGAAAAAGCTCATTGCCGTTGCGATCGTTTCAACGCTTCTGGTCGTCCTGTCTCTTTATGCGGTCAATGCTGTTATCGTGGGGCAGCAGAAGAGCAAACAGCGTGAGATATCCCATACCCTATTACGTTATTCAGAAGACCTGTCCCAAAGCGTGGCGATGGCCCTTAAAAGCATCACTACGCAAGGATGTGATAAAACCAGCCTTGATAGCTACAGGCAAATAACGCTGAATAACTATTATTTCGACGATATCGGTTTTATCGAGAAGGGAAAAATAGTCTGTACAGCCTTTTGGGGTAAACTTGCAGCGCCCGTTGCGCTTCCTGCAGAACTGCATAAAACGCCGAGAGGCTTTCTTCTGGCGCAGTTTTCCAGAAAAGATTTTTTCACGGGCAATGCGGCAATTTATAATAATATTATTATCTTCACCACCCGCTATGCTTACGATAAATTCACCCCGGTTACGGCAAGCTATTCTCTGAGTACCACGACCAAAGACTTCGGCAGAGTCTTTTTTTCAACCGTCCCTGAGTTAACGCAGCAGAGCTGGCTGCATTCGAAGCTGTTTACCCTGACCCTGACGCAGTGCAGCGCCCTCTGGGACCTGTGCGTCATCGTGAAGCATCACGACGCTGGGCTGGCCTCGTTACCCCCGTTTATCTTTTCGTTTCTCGCCGTCATTCTCTATTTTATCTGGGTCGCGATAACGTTATTTATCTTCCGCATCTATGAAGACCGTTTCTCTCTGGAACGCACGCTGATCAAAGCCGTCATCACCAATACCATCAGCGTTAACTACCAGCCTATTATCCGCATTCACGATCAAAAAATCGTGGGCGTCGAAGTTCTGTCGAGATGGCGCGATCAAAAGCATGGGGACGTCTCTCCGGAGCTGTTTATCCCATTAATTAAGAAGATTGGTCTGTATAAAAAATATTACAGTAATATTATCGAGAAATCCCTTTCAGATATTGCCCCACTGGCGATTAAACATCAGCTGATAGTTTCCATTAACGTTGGGCGGAAGGAAATTGAAGACGGGCAGTTCATTAACATTTTGCGCCGTGAATGTTTAGCCAATCACCTTCCCCTTTCCCTGATGAAGGTCGAACTTTCCGAGAAAGCCGTTTCCACGGTAGATATCCTCGAGGGGTTTTGTCAGGAGCTCAAATCGCTCGGTGTTAAAATATCAATAGATGATTTTGGCGTGCAAAATTCAAACCTCGCCCGCCTGTCGCTGCTTGAATATGATGAAATCAAAATCGATAAGTCGCTGGTGGACGGCATCAGCGAGCATTATAAGCAAAACATCTTTGCTATCTTCAGCGATGCCCTCGCGAGATTAAATAAGACCCTTGTTTTCGAGGGCGTGGAAAATGAAATTCAATATCGCTTTATTGCGAGCCGATATCCCGATGCGCTGATTCAGGGATGGTATTTTTCAAAAGCACTCACCCGCAGCGAGCTGGCGAAGCGACTCACCGGGGTCGCACCGTAACCAGAAGCCTTGCGTATCCATTTTTTTCCAGTCGGGCATTTCCATTTTTTACGCAAAAACATATAGTCGTCACAATCAGACGGTAGATTACCCTGACGCACACTCATATTTTGGTTAAAAACGTGAAATTATCCTTACTATTACCAGTGGTACTCTTTTGTCTGACCGTTATTTTCGCGCTGTTTATCGACGCCCCCGCTTCACATATTCTGCGGAAAAAATGCATGTGGTCCGATAGCGTGATGCTGAGCTGTATTGCTAAGCATCAGCATAACGGTTTTTAAAGCAGACTATTCATTTCCCCACTGATTGAGGAAATTCGCAATATCATCAATGCGGCCCGCACGGATCACGGCCTCAGCGGCCATCTCCTGCTGAGCCTCCTCGCTGATCTCCTCATTATTCGATAAACGGGTGAGCAGCAGCTGGAAATAATGCGCCAGCGCGTCGCGCTCTGACTCAGCGACCGGGTCTGCGGCTTCCGTCGCATACTCATCGGCAATGTCATAATATTTCAGTGGGATATCGTTATTCATAACTGTCTCGTCGCTAACCTGTAAAGGTAAAGCCATCAGTATATCGGACGCCTTACCTCAACCAAAGCATTGCTTCAGATGAGTAACGCAAGCAGCGCTGCGAGCGCGGGCGCGGCCTGTACATACAAAATTTTTCGGCTGGCGGTGGCCGCGCCAAAAAGTCCGGCGACCAATACGCAGGCCAGGAAGAAGATGGCCACCTGAATCCCCTTTTCGCCGAGCCAGAGGCTCCAGAGCAGACCGGCCGCCAGAAAACCGTTATACAGCCCCTGGTTTGCGGCCAGCACGCGGGTGTCGCGCGCAAAGTCGGGACGCAGATTAAAGGCCTTATGCCCTGTTTTGGTATTCCACAGGAACATTTCCAGCACAAGAATGTAGAGATGGATGAGTGCAACGACAGCGATAAGGACAGTGGCTAACATCGTGTTGTCTCCCGCAGGCAGAGGCAAAAAAAACGGGAACCCTCAGGCCCCCGCTCTTGTTTAACCCAGAATCTGGATTACATGTTCGCGATAATCGCGTCGCCAAACTCTGAACATTTCAGCAGTTTAGCGCCTTCCATCAGACGTTCGAAATCGTAAGTTACGGTTTTCGCGTTAATCGCGCCTTCCATACCTTTAACGATCAGGTCTGCGGCTTCGAACCATTCCATATGACGCAGCATCATCTCTGCGGACAGGATGATAGAGCCTGGGTTCACTTTGTCCTGACCTGCGTATTTTGGTGCAGTACCGTGGGTCGCTTCGAACAGGGCGCACTCGTCACCGATGTTCGCGCCAGGGGCGATACCGATACCGCCAACCTGTGCTGCCAGGGCGTCAGAGATGTAGTCACCGTTAAGGTTCATACAGGCAATCACGTCGTATTCAGCAGGACGCAGCAGGATCTGCTGCAGGAACGCATCGGCGATCACATCTTTAATGATGATCTCTTTGCCGGTGTTCGGGTTCTTGATCTTCTGCCATGGGCCGCCGTCGATCGGCTCACCGCCGAACTCTTCGGTCGCCAACTGGTAGCCCCAGTCTTTGAACGCGCCTTCGGTGAACTTCATGATGTTGCCTTTGTGAACCAGGGTCACAGAGTCACGGTCGTTGGTGATTGCATATTCGATGGCTGCACGCACCAGACGTTTAGTACCGTCTTCAGAGCATGGCTTGATGCCGATACCGCAATGTTCAGGGAAGCGAATTTTCTTCACACCCATCTCTTCGCGCAGGAATTTAATCACTTTTTCTGCGTCAGCAGAGTCCGCTTTCCATTCGATACCCGCGTAGATGTCTTCTGAGTTTTCGCGGAAGATAACCATATCGGTCAGTTCAGGGTGCTTAACCGGGCTAGGGGTGCCCTGATAGTAACGAACCGGACGCAGACACACGTACAGGTCCAGCTCCTGACGCAGTGCCACGTTCAGGGAACGGATACCGCCGCCAACTGGCGTCGTCAGTGGGCCTTTAATAGCAACACGGTAGTCGCGGATCAGGTCCAGCGTTTCTGCTGGCAGCCAGACGTCCTGGCCATAAACTTGAGTAGATTTCTCACCGGTGTAAATTTCCATCCAGGAAATTTTACGCTCGCCTTTGTAGGCTTTCTCAACAGCGGCATCAACCACTTTCAGCATTGCCGGGGTAACGTCTACACCGATACCGTCACCTTCGATGAACGGGATAATCGGATTGTGAGGAACGTTAATCTTGCCGTTTTGCAGGGTGATCTTTTTACCTTCCGCCGGAACAACTACTTTGCTTTCCATTAACCTCTCCTTCGAGCGCTTCTGGTTGTTACTGATCTTATGTTAATAAATTGTAATGAGCCCTTCGATAGTACCTGATTGTCCTGCGCCATGAAAGGTCTTCGTTATTAGGCTATAATGCGGCAATTGATAACGCCTGAAAATACCATGAAGAAAACTTCTTTTACAAAACACCGGGTTGAGCGATTCAGCTCGCGACAACCCGCCAGAAGACCGCAGGAAACCCAGCCGAAGCGGGTTATTTTGTTCAATAAACCCTACGATGTTTTGCCGCAGTTTACCGATGAAGCCGGGCGCAGCACGCTGAAGGACTATATTCCCGTTCAGGGCGTCTACGCAGCCGGGCGTCTGGACCGCGACAGCGAAGGCCTTCTGGTCTTAACCAACGACGGCGCTTTACAGGCGAAGCTCACGCAGCCCGGGAAACGCACCGGTAAAATATACTTCGTACAGGTCGAAGGCGAGCCGGATGAAGCGACGCTGGCAGCGCTACGCAGCGGCGTGACGTTGAACGACGGCCCAACCCTGCCGGCAGGTATTGAACGCGTGAATGAACCGGAGTGGCTGTGGCCGCGCAACCCGCCGATTCGCGAACGCAAATCCATTCCGACAAGCTGGCTCAAAGTTACCCTTTATGAAGGCCGCAACCGCCAGGTTCGCCGCATGACCGCGCACGTCGGCTTCCCTACCCTGCGTCTGATTCGCTACGCCATGGGCAGCTACACCCTGGAAACGCTGGCAAACGGCGAATGGCGCGACGTTACCCCTTAAGGAGTCACTATGTTTAAACCTCATGTCACGGTTGCCTGCGTGGTCCACGCCCGGGGTAAATTCCTTGTAGTCGAAGAGAGCATTAACGGCAAAGCGCTGTGGAACCAGCCTGCCGGACACCTTGAAGCCAACGAGACCCTGCTGCAGGCAGCGAAACGCGAGCTGTGGGAAGAGACCGGCATCCACGCTGAACCCCAGCACTTCATCCGTATGCACCAGTGGATCGCGCCGGATCACACCCCGTTTCTGCGCTTTTTATTTGCCGTTGAGCTTAGCGAAACGTGCGCCACAGAGCCGCAGGATGACGATATCGACCGCTGTCTGTGGGTCACTGCCGACGAGATCCTGAACGCGCCAAACCTGCGCTCGCCGCTGGTTGCGGAAAGCATTCGCTGCTGGCAGTCTGCTGGCCGCTTACCGCTGGATGTTATCGGCGCATTTAACTGGCCGTTTACAGAGGGTGTCAATGGTGGGGGGGCGTGATAGAATACGCCGCCTTGAAGTTCAATGTCGTGAGTATTCCATGTCAGATAACAGCCAGAAAAAAGTGATCGTCGGCATGTCCGGCGGTGTCGATTCCTCCGTTTCCGCCTACCTGTTGCAGCAACAGGGCTATAAGGTGGAGGGCCTGTTCATGAAGAACTGGGAGGAAGATGATGGCGAGGAATACTGCACCGCAGCTGCGGATCTCGCCGACGCGCAGGCCGTATGCGATAAGCTCGGCATTGAGCTGCATACCGTTAACTTTGCCGCAGAATACTGGGACAACGTTTTTGAACTGTTCCTGGAAGAGTACAAAGCGGGCCGCACGCCGAACCCGGATATTCTGTGCAACAAAGAGATCAAATTTAAAGCCTTCCTGGAATTCGCCGCGGAAGATCTGGGCGCAGACTACATTGCGACCGGTCACTACGTGCGCCGTGCAGACGTGAATGGCAAAAGCCAGCTGCTGCGCGGCCTGGACGGCAACAAAGATCAGAGCTACTTCCTCTATACGCTGAGCCACGAGCAAATCGCCCAGAGCCTGTTCCCGGTCGGGGAGCTGGAAAAGCCGCAGGTGCGTAAAATCGCCGAAGAGCTGGAGCTGATCACCGCGAAGAAAAAAGACTCTACCGGCATCTGCTTCATCGGCGAGCGCAAATTCCGCGATTTCCTGGGACGTTACCTGCCTGCACAGCCGGGTAAAATTGTCACCGTCGACGGTGAAGAGATTGGCCAGCATCAGGGGCTGATGTACCACACGCTCGGCCAGCGTAAAGGGCTGGGTATCGGCGGGACCAAAGAAGGCAGTGAAGATCCGTGGTATGTTGTCGACAAAGACGTCGAAAACAATATTCTGGTTGTTGCCCAGGGTCACGATCATCCGCGTCTGATGTCCGTTGGCCTTATCGCGCAGCAGCTGCACTGGGTCGATCGTGAGCCGCTGAAAGGCACGCTGCGCTGCACGGTGAAAACCCGCTACCGTCAGACCGATATTCCTTGCACCATTACCGCGCTTGATGACGATCGCATTGACGTGCGTTTCGACGAGCCGGTCGCCGCCGTCACCCCGGGTCAGTCCGCTGTCTTCTACAGCGGTGAGATCTGCCTGGGCGGCGGGATCATTGAACAGCGCCTGCCGCTGCCTGCTGTTTAATACGATTGCACACATAAAGGAGACCGTGTGGCGAAGAACTACTATGACATCACCCTGGCGCTGGCGGGAATTTGCCAGTCAGCCCGTCTGGTGCAACAGCTGGCGCATCAGGGTCATTGCGACGCTGATGCCCTGCACGTTTCACTGAACAGCGTTATCGATCTCAACCCCGGCTCAACCCTGGGCGTGTTCGGCGGCAGTGAAACCAATCTTCGTCTCGGTCTTGAAACCCTGCTTGGCGTGCTTAACGCCAGCAGCCGTCAGGGATTAAACGCGGAGCTGACCCGCTACACGTTGAGCCTGATGGTGCTGGAGCGTAAGCTGAGCGCAGCAAAAGGCGCGCTCAATACTCTGGGCGATCGTATTGCCGGGTTACAGCGTCAGCTCGACCATTTTGACCTGCAGTCCGAAACGCTGCTCAGCGCCATGGCCGGCATTTATGTTGACGTCATCAGCCCGCTTGGCCCGCGTATTCAGGTCACCGGATCCCCTGCCGTGCTGCAAAGTCCGCAGGTACAGGCAAAAGTGCGCGCGTCCCTGCTGGCAGGGATCCGCGCCGCCGTGCTGTGGCACCAGGTTGGCGGTGGCCGCCTGCAGTTAATGTTTTCTCGTAATCGCCTGACCACTCAGGCAAAACAAATTCTTGCTCATTGTTAACCTCCCGGAGTTGCGAATTATGGAATTATCCTCACTGACCGCCGTATCCCCTGTCGATGGACGCTATGGCGATAAAGTCAGCGCGCTGCGCGGGATCTTCAGCGAATATGGTTTGCTGAAGTTCCGTGTTCAGGTTGAAGTACGCTGGCTGCAAAAGCTGGCCGCCCAGGCAGCAATCAAGGAAGTTCCTGCTTTTGACGAAAAGGCAAACGATTACCTTGATAAAATCGTTGCCGAGTTTAGCGAACAAGACGCTGCGCGCATTAAAACCATTGAACGCACCACCAACCACGACGTGAAAGCGGTTGAGTACTTCCTGAAAGAGAAAGTGGAAAGCGTCCCTGCGCTGCATGCCGTGTCTGAGTTCATTCACTTCGCCTGTACCTCTGAAGACATCAACAACCTCTCTCATGCGCTGATGCTCTCTACCGCGCGCAAAGAGGTGGTGCTTCCTTACTGGCGTAAAATCATCGACGCGGTAAAAGCGCTGTCCGCGGAATACCGCGACCTTCCGCTGCTCTCCCGTACCCACGGCCAGCCAGCCACCCCATCCACGATGGGTAAAGAGATGGCGAACGTCGCGTACCGTATGGAGCGCCAGTACCGTCAGCTTGAGCAGGTTGAGATCCTCGGCAAAATCAACGGCGCGGTCGGTAACTATAACGCCCACATCGCCGCTTATCCGGAAGTGGACTGGCACCAGTTCAGCGAAGAGTTCGTGACCTCTCTGGGCATTCAGTGGAACCCGTACACCACCCAGATTGAGCCGCACGACTATATCGCCGAACTGTTTGACTGCATCGCCCGCTTCAACACCATCCTGATCGACTTCGATCGTGACGTGTGGGGCTACATCGCCCTGAACCACTTCAAGCAGAAAACCATCGCCGGTGAAATCGGCTCTTCCACTATGCCGCACAAAGTAAACCCAATCGACTTCGAAAACTCCGAAGGCAACCTGGGCCTGGCGAACGCCGTGCTGCAGCATATGGCGAGCAAACTGCCGGTATCCCGCTGGCAGCGCGACCTGACCGACTCCACCGTACTGCGTAACCTGGGCGTGGGCATTGGCTACGCGCTGATCGCGTATCAGTCGACCCTGAAAGGCGTGAGCAAACTGGAAGTAAACCGTGACCGTCTGCTGGACGAGCTGGATCACAACTGGGAAGTGCTGGCGGAGCCAATCCAGACCGTGATGCGCCGTTACGGCATCGAAAAACCGTACGAGAAGCTCAAAGAGCTGACCCGCGGCAAACGCGTTGATGCCGAAGGCATGAAGCAGTTTATCGACGGTCTGGCGCTGCCGGAAGAAGAGAAAACGCGCCTGAAGGCGATGACCCCGGCGAACTACATTGGCCGCGCCATCACCATGGTCGACGAGCTGAAGTAACGCCCCTCTCCCCCTTTTCGCCCGAAAAGGGGGATGCTTTTCCCCGGTTTACTCAATGTTTATCCCCACAACAACATAATCAGCGTTAGACTGCATTGTTGAAATCTTAACTGTCGAAAAAACAAAGAGTTATTTATTTATCAACGACTTACGGAAAACAGATTATGGACATTATCAGACAATATTGGTCGTTTTATCGCCCCAAATAATGCCCCCAATTTCGATTTGCCCCCAAATTTGCCCCCAAATTCACAATTTTGCGTAGCTCATTCTGGTTCGAATCTCCCTGCTTTACCGCCTCTCGGACTTACATCATTATCTCTCTGCTTCAAAATCATAATTTTCCGTTGCGCACCTCTTTTTCTCGCTGATAGTGTTAAGCACTTGGTACTGTCTGTGCCGACTGGAGCTGTGATACTCCTTCATATCTCAGTCACCTGTATGGCGCGGCCATAGTGGTGATAGCTGAACACAGTAACTGACATAAATAATGTCATCCTGCGTAGTGGACTGAGTATCAGAACATGGCATACAGACTGCTACCATTAATGAATGTCATGACAGATAAATACCGGGGAAGATGAATTGCTGATCAGATATGAACTCACAAGGGTTTTTTGGATACGGTAGATCCGCGGTCCATGAAATAAATGTCGCAGGGCGATGGAATCCGGCAGATTATCGGCACCCTGTACGGTTGTTCTCAGCGGTGTCAACTCATAGACGCTGTCTTCCCTATTGATGAGCCTTACTTTTAGGTTAAAGGTTCTTTGCACCGTATATTTTTTTGGGGGATGCAGGAGCTCTCCCTCAAGGGATATATAGCTTGGGGCTCCCTGCAGAATATCCCAGATATACTCTCCGGAGAAGGATACCGGATCATCTGCATCGTTGAGAACTGCTGTGAAATGGCCTTCACAATGGATCCTTTCGTTTAATGCAATGGCATTTGCGGAGAAAAATATTGTCATCATAATCGCGATTAACTTTAGTTTCATATATCACCTCCGTGTAAAAAATAATAACTGTAGCAGTAATAACTCTCCTTCAGGAGGGTACAGTGTGCAATGAACTCTCTTCCCCTAGGCTGCTTATGGTTAAAGTCATTTAGCGGATTTTGTAGATACACCAGGATTTTGTCCTTAGGACCACAGTTCACCCTCAGTTTTTTTAATATTGCTGTAGCTCTTAGTAGATATATTTTTTTAATTTGTTCACTTCCCTCTCCCTCTGGCATATAGACATCACACTGATTGACATATTCTGACTTAACCCATCCAGCATACTGTAAGTCTGAGAATGGAGTGAATCGACTAAAAGTGAAATGCACCACAACAACAGTGCAGATGAAGCCAATAACCAACCAGTATATATTTTCGTTAATACTTTTTAATTCGCCAAGCATACTACTTCGTAGGTACGTTAATCGTTTTTTTCTTTGTATTGTCCTGATTTCCTGGATGCAGGTTACCCTCGCATTAAAACGTATTCCTTCCTTGGGTATATTCTCGATCACCGAATCATCAAAGCCATACCGTTGAAAATTCTTTCTGATTACGCTCAGATATTGTGACAGACTGGTTCCAGAAGGGGTGAGCCCTCTTTCTTCCCAGATATACTCAAACAATTCTTCACGCGTAATGATCCGGTTAGGATTCTCCACCAGAAAGGAAAGTAGTCGCATTGGGGTGGCTGTCAGCACAATCTCAGGTTCATTTACACCAATAGAACTCATCCCCCCATCTTTAACCTGAACACGGTCATCAATTATGTACTTCATATGTCCTCCGTCACTGCGAGAGATATGATAACGCATCTCATTTACATAAAATAAAAACCAATAAAATCAATCAAATATTAAATCCATGATTAGTTATTTTGCACTGGTGAAAACAACAGACTGCAACATAATATGCCGTTGTGATGATCTTTCTCGGTAGAAACCGAGAGTAAAAAGTTAAAAACAACAAAAATACTAGCTCAATATTTCAAAAAAATACAAAATTTAGCTAAATCAATTCAATATTTCTTTGTTCGCGGTTTAAAGTTCCATTTTATATTCGAATCCTTAATATTTATCTGGTTTTGGATGTGTCAGGTCTGGCAGTCATTTCTCGAAATGCGCTGCATGTAAACCTGCCACGAAAAGGGAAGAGTATGAGTGAGATGGTTAATTTATTTTTTAATAAAACTGGTAACTTCTTTCTACAATCAGCTCTTAAGGGTCTGACGGATGAATTTATCAATTTAGAGCAAAATCATGTCATCTGTGACATCGCAGTTATTGAGTTAGCTCGTTACCAATCGATGCGGGAACTGGTTAATGATCTGTCCAGAATCAAACTGACAACACCAGCCACCTCTGTCCTTTTGGTCACAACAGAGGAGCAAATAATCCCTAATCTTAAATGCGGTGCTGTGACAATATCGGCCCCTGTTCCCGTATGGAAAAAAAAGTTAGCCAGCCTAAAACGTGAGGGCAGTAATATTGATTCTGTGGTTCGTGAATGCATGACTTACATAAATCATCATCACCTCTCACCGAAGCAGACCAGGGTCATTGACTGTCTAGGAGAGGGGATGAATCCCGATGAAATCGCCAGACATTTGTTCCTGTCAGTTAAGACAGTGTATACATACATTTCCCTTGCAAGTAACAAATATGGATTTTCTACAAGTAAAAAATTCCACCGCTACATTATTAACGAATCGGTTGGAAGCGTGTCCTGCACTTCGAAATTAACGCTTCGCTTACCACTAAGTGATCATATTGTCTGGTGAGAACTAGCATTCCACATCTCACTTTTTGGGATTTAACTTGCAGACTTCTAATTATCAACTAAGCATTAGTAATGCTTTTACATGAGGTGAAAAAATATGATTTACCCACCAAAAATGGGTTACATGAAACGGAAACGAAAAACAGAGAAGCTATTCTCTAAAAAACAGATCGCATTTCTCATTTCAGTGAGTTCTGTTTTTTCTCCCTGTTCATCACTGGCAGCTGGGACTGAATACAAAGTTGACGGGATAACCGACAGTTTTAACTCAGATCCCGGTACGGCTTACTACGTCACCCTTGTGAATGGCGGCGTGCTGAATGTGGATCATGTTTTACTTGGGTCTATAGATAATACCCCCCACTCCCTCAGCAATGGTTCTGTTCTTAATATTCTTGGTGGGAATGTTTACGGCGACATTATCACCAATGACGGAACCGCTAATCAGATCAATTTTTCCAATGGAGCAACCTACACGGGACATATTAACACTCTAAATGGAAGCGGTGTTTATATAAATGGAGGCGATGTTTCTATAGAAGATTCGGTGATAAACGGAAGTATCCTCGCCGGAGGAGCTCTTTCAATCACAGGATCAAAGATTGATAACAGCAGTGGCGACGGAAGTGCGATTAATTTCCTAGGGGTTAATGAAGCCCTTGTCATTGATAATGCGAATATTCTGGCTAATTCCTCGGCTAGTTATACTGCGCTGGCAGTTAACGCTGAAGGTGCTCAGGTCAGAATTACTGACTCTTCTGTCATAGAGAATTCATCAAGCGTCACTGGTGTAGCAGCCGTTTTGCTGCTCGGGTTTGATCAAGCGGTGATATCCGGAACACAAATTCAGGCCCTAACCCGCGAAGCCCTAACTGCAGTGAGCGGAGAGCTTGTACTCCAGAACAGCAATATAACCTCATCAGGTAATATTGCTTATTATCATGCAGATGGAGACACGATAATCTCCGGAAGCCGTATCACTTCAGGTGCGCAGGAGGCCGAATCCTGTGGTGCTTCAGGCCAAGATGACTGCTCAGCCATCAGTTTTCGGGGGGGAAGCCTGAAAATCACTGACGGGTCCCAGGTGGAAAGTAATTTTACCGGAATACTTGTCCGCTCCTCTCCAGATAATCCTAATTACACTTCGTCGCTGCTGATTGATAATTCGATCATTTCCGGTGGGGAAGAAGCCATTCAAGTAGAATCGGACATAAAAAACAGTACCATCACCCTGCAGAACCATGCGGTCCTGAACAGTAGCAGCGGTACACTGATTAACATTCTTGACGATGCACAAAGTAACGTGACCATCGATAACAGTTCCCTGAGTGGCAATATCATAGCCAGCGACACGGCGGATTTTAATCTGACGATGCGCAACAATGCTGTACTCGCGGGTAACCTCAGCGGAGCTGACAGCCTGAACATGGCCTCCGGCAGTCGCTGGAGCATGGCGGGAAATAACACCGTCGGTTCGCTGACTATGGATAATGCGACTGTCGATTTTAACAGCGGGGAGGGCTTTCGAACGCTGACTGCCGGCAGTCTGAACGGCAGCGGCAGCTTCCTGATGCATACCGACCTCGCGGCCGGAAATGGTGACTTACTTAACATCACAGGCGAAGCGAACGGCAATCACTTGCTAGCTATTCGAAACACGGGTGCGGAGCCTGCGAATGGGAGCAGTGATCTGCAAGTTGTGCATAGCGGTTCCGGAAATGCACAGTTTGCAGTAAACGGCGGTAAGGTAGACGCCGGGGCATGGCAGTACTCCCTCACGCAGCGTGATCATGATTGGTACCTGACGCAAGATGCGTCGGACAACCCGGATGATCCTGATAATCCTGATAATCCGTCAATCCCCGACCGCAGTACGACACCTTCCACAGATGCTGTCCTGAGCATGGCCTCTGCCCCGGTCTATATTTTTAACAGCGAGCTGCAGAACCTTCGTTTCCGCCACGGTGACGTCCGAGATAACAGCATCAGTCCCGGGGGTGTCTGGGGACGATATCTGGGTTCCGATAACCGTATCAGTGGCGCTGCAGGCTCAGCTTATCGCATGAATCAGAACGGTATGGAATTGGGTGGGGATACGGTTATTGATATGCCCAATGGTCGACTTGCCCTGGGGGCCTTTGTGAGCTTCAGCGACAACAGTATCCGTCATGCCCGCGGTGGTAACAGTTCGGTGAACAGCAGCAGCGGGGGTCTGTATTCCACATGGCTGGATAATTCCGGGCTCTATGTCGATGCCGTGCTGAAAGCCAGCCATTTCAGCAATGACCTGCAGACGCGAATGACTGACGGTACACCAGTGAAGGGCGATTACAGCCAGAATGGCTTCGGGGGAAGTCTGGAGTCGGGCATGACATTTTCTCTACCAGCACAGACATGGGTCCAGCCGTTTATCCGGGCCACGGCCTTCAGGGCCGGAGGGATAAATCTCAGTCTGGACAACGGTATGAAAGCCCGTATCAGTACCACTAAATCCATGCAGGGTGAGGCCGGTGTCAGTGCCGGAATGGATCTGTCCCTGTCTGGAGTACCAGTGAAGCCATACGTTAAAGCGGCATTCAGCCACGAATTTGCGGATAACAATACGGTCCGTATCAATGACAGCTGGACGTTTAATAATGATATTTCCGGAACTACCGGAAAATATGGTGCAGGCGTGAGTGCCCAGCTCACGAAAAATGCCGGTGTCTGGGTGGAGGCGGATTACCAGAAGGGTAACCGTACCGAATCCCCGGTGACGGCGAATGCTGGCTTCCGCATTAATTTCTGATTGCCTGACGGCTGCAAGCTCCTGCAGCATGCGTGTAACCGGAATTTACATTATGGATAAAACGTTCCTGCTACTACTGTATCTGACCGGTGTACTGTCCGGCTACTGGCTGGCTCTGGTCATTATCCGGCTCTACATAGTGTAGAGCCGGAGTGCCGGGTGGCGGATGCCCCGCCCCCCGGCATGCGGCCGCGATTAATCGCGGATGTTTCATGTTTCTTGTTCCAGGGACGACATAACCAGCCATTTCAGTTCTTCAGTGCCAGGGCTTATCTCCGGAGAGGGACTGCTTGATATGTTTACCCCCTATAGACTTTGTAATATCTGGATACGGCTTGTTTCAGCGAACGGTTTTATTACGGATCCGTTAAAGAGTTTTATGACAAGGAGTTTAATGGTGAGATGGGAAGTCAGTTATACGATTTTCTGCCCAGAAACCGGCACCGCTTTTGCTGTTGTCCGCTCGGTAAAAAATCTCAGATTGATTTTATCTTACAAAGGAGAATGCTGGCTCCGTAATGGCAGTGAGATAGAGACAGCGGTTTCAGGGCTGATCGTTAACGGAAAGCTATGCAACATCACGGTTCTTCACGTTTTTCCGTTTACTGCATACCTGTGGAGTGATCTTATTCTGAAAAGCAGTTGTCCGGGAAATATGGACCCATTTATCAGACACTGCAGCCAGCCCGTAATCTGCCGTTTTGCTCCGTGTCCGTATGGCGCGATCCGCACCGACGCTAGGCACTGAGTACTTCACTTCTCCGGGCCGACTGAATGGCGGCCCTATACCTACTAGAAATCCGGGATTCCTTGCGGCCCAATGTTTCTGCTGGCCGAAGGTAATTCCCTTTTGGGTTTTCTCCTGCAGAGGTAGCGTTCTTGAAAGACAGAGAATCTATCATGACTGTTTAAAACTTTGCCTTTTCGTTTCTAAGATTCTATGTCGTTTCGAATTATGAGTTTTGTAAATTTTATGGCCGCGCCCCTGTAAGAGCATATTTAAGCCGGTTTGAAAACAGGAATTTTTTATACAAGGTGGATTATTCTGGTGTTATTGCACTTTTCCTCCAGTCCATAAAAGAACTTAACGACAAAATTGAAGGCAGCTTACGTTAAATAATTCCGAGTTGACGCTCAAGGTTATCAACTTTCTCCATTAATGTAAGGATCGCCTCATGGTGAAGAGCCGCGGCAACACCAAACGTATCAACTGATTTTACATCCTCAATTTCTGTTCTATCTCTTAAGGTTGTTTTTCCATATGATTTTACAGCGTCAGGAAAAGCCCTCTCAACTTCCTGAGCTATGAAACCATACCCGTGCGCGGGAGTATCGAGGCGGTCCCATTCGACGCCTCGAAGTTGCTGCATTTTCGTAAGCGGATCAGCGATTACCGTTACATTTTCTTTGATGCGTTCGTCAGATGCTGTTACCCAATTGCCTGTAGCAGCGCCATTGGAATGGAAAACCCAAGTGACCATCCCTTCCTGATTCGACCCTTTCAGGTTTAATGTGACATTATCAAAATTAGCCCCGCCACCACGGGCTCCCCCGAAAGACCATTCTCCTGTATACCAGGTGCCTTTGATGAGGTTGACGTAATTACCTGTATTTGGGTTATAGCCACTGGCCACGACCAGGCTGATGCCGTTATTCATCAATCCACCGCCACCATTATCCCCAGAATTGATGGCAAATCCGGGGTTACCGTTAATCCCTGGCTGGACTGTAATTGGGCTCGTAATTTTCCCCCCCGCTTTCTGATCGACAGAATTAAGGCGCGAATCATCGCCGGCGGCGACCGTTCCCGCCGCTGCGCCGACGTCTCTGATTGCGCTGTTTCCTAAACCGAGGTTTGTGCGAGCGCCTGATGCGGTTGTCGATCCGGTACCGCCCTGGTTAACAGGTACGGCCCCGCCGCTCTTAGTTGCCATATTGTCAGACAGATATTTCCATGAAGGGCCGGTGAATGTCGTACCATCTGGCAGCTTCACTGTGATATTTCCGGCGACGCTGTAAACCTGCTGCCAGTTCTGTTTATCGTAATTCAGTCCTCGCAGCGCTTCAGCACTTTGCGCCACCAGCGCGGCAGTTACCATGTTAAGCGCCACGCGAGGGACCGCTGACCAGGCCGCGCCGGATTGAGTTGGCCCGGTAAAGTTGCTAACCAGCGTCAGCTGAGTATTGCTCTCGACTGATTTCACCGGCAGCGTATAAGGTACACCACCCACAGTAGAGACAATGAAATCACCTGCGGCGAGTTCGGTTGCGAATGAGGTTCCGGTACCGCCAACAATCGCCGAACCATTTGTCAGGGTTATTGTTCCTGCCGACATATAGGACTCCTTAATTCAGAGAATAAAAAACCCCGCCATGGCGGGGTTTTTGGGTGGGGTTGTATCAATACATTGCGGGGATGATTGGAATACTCATTCCGGTATATCTCTCGCCGGTAACAGAATACTTGTCGGTCCATCGGGAACGGACACGGCCATTTCCACCTTTTACCGAGTTCCCGCTCATCACCAATCCCTTGGATCGCATGTTGCACCACCCGCTCGCTGTTGACGAGTTGAAACCATATGAGCCAAGCGCAATCATGCTATTGCCAATATCGACCCAGCTATTGCCCGGCGAATAAAACTGATTGCGGAATATAAATGGACGGCGAGTGGTAGAGAACGTGCACTGACCAGCGGCATTGATGAAATTTAATCCCCTCCCTGGTACAGGTGCCTGAACCGCAAAAATCGCTATATCAACATTCGCAGAACGGGCAATATCGTCATAGCCCGTGTAATCCTGCCGGGAGTAAATATTATTGCCATCACATTCAAGCGTTGCAGCGCTGTCATTCCAGCGGGCAAAAACGAGCCCTTTGGCCGGAAGAGTGTAAGTACCATTTACATTGACCGTTCCACTAAAAACACAGGAAGCAACGCGGCTGACATCAGTGATCGCAATAAAGTCTGTCGAGTCCTCAATGAGCAAACCTCGGTTTCCACTCTGCCCCGCAGGTAAAATCTGCCAGACTGTGCCAGGAAATGTTTTATCTTTACCCCAGCAGTCTGATGACCAGACACTTTGAGTCAGGGTTCCGTTGCCGTTATTGGTTATCCCGTCAAGAACCATAATCGTTGTGATCAGATTCGGCGAGCGAGTCACATTCACAACCGAGTTTGATGGAATGAAAAAAGGGGTAGCTCCGGCAACAAAGCCCTGAACAGTCATGGTCTGCTGGCCCCATGCCTCTAGCGCCTCCCCACCATACGACGGACATTTCATTCCGGTAGTGATGGTCATTGCCGGACGCCCGTCATTCAAATCAATATAAAGCCCCCTGGCCATCAAAATTCTCCCAGAACAATGCGCCCGCCGTTAGACAAACTGACAGTGACACCGTTGTTATTGATCGTGACTCCTCCAGTTGAGTTGGTAAATCCAAACTGCCCATTTTGGGCGTAAACCCCACCACGAACCGTCACATTATTGAATTCAGCATAACCATTCTTGTTGATAGTCCAGCCTGCTGTACCCGCACTGTAATCATTCGACTGAATGACATTTCCGATCTTGGCGTTGGTGATCGTTCCATCCTGAATAAATGCGGAGCTCATAAAGACCTGGCCATTGATTACAGCGAATGGAGAGTACTGGTTATCACCACTGCCGCTCATCAGCACAAACTGGTTAGCGTTGAAACCAACACGGGTAACGATCGGCTGCCCTGCCTGCGCCAGAACGGCAATCGACATCCCGGCGTTGTACATCACGCCATTAATCCTGACACCCGTTTTCAGCGTATAAATGGCTGATGCGCCGGTGGCGTCCACGACTGCACTCAGCTTGTCTTCAAGAGCGGCTGTTACATCGTTAAACTGCGCCTGCACCTGCGTGGACATCTCCGCCATTGCCTGGCTCACGTCAGCAATTGTCGTTTTGACAACCAGGATACCTGAATCACAAGCATATCTGCCGGATCGCAGACAATGTTATAAACAATCCAGCCGTCAATCAGCCCGATGGTTTTACCCGTTCGCGCCGGGCCCACAAACACCACCGCATCGTATTCACGCGATGCCAGGCAGTTCATCGGCTCAATCACATAGGGTGCCAGATCCGGATCCCATGGAACTGAGTTTCCCGCCCCCATTGGCACGCGCATATAAGTACTGACCGCATCGGCCACCGGCATACGACGCGGGGCTCGTAAAATACCGGAAACATCGCGGCGGATGTCCCTGGCGGATGCCCGCTTTGCCATCAGTCCTCCTCAGGCTCTTCCTCCTCTTTTTCAGCGTCCTGCACCCTCTCCGCCATCTGGTCGCGTAGATCATCGATAACGCTTTGCACACGAACTACCGCAGCAGGCGTTAAAGCACAGTCGCGCTCGAGCACATCCGGGAGGGTTTCAAGTACCATGACGACGGCTTTCGCCATCAATGAGAATTCTCGCGCCACTTCATCTGCGGGTATTAACTGCCCCGTATCCTGTTCGAACTTCAGCCTCTCGTTCTCTGCTTTCCAGTGGGACAGCCTGTCTGATGGGGACATATCATCGATATTCGCCGAAACGGTAGGGATCATCAGTTCGGTCAGAATGTCGGTCACCAGATAGAGCTTTAACTTGCTGTTGCTGCCCGGAGCAGGTTCGACATTTTTCAGTCTCGCGGCAACCGTCTGACGGTGTACGCCGGTCATCCCTGCCAGCTGGTTGATATTGAGTTTTAAAGTGGCAATTTCCTGGTCCATGATGGTGAGCACTTTTTGAACGATTCGACATCTTGCGAAAATGGCCTCTAATTAAATCAAAGACCTGCGCACATGATGATGATGACCTTGGATCCGAAAAACTAGCCGCTTCCCGCGAGCGAGCCGCCCCGTGGTTGGGGTACTCTCCGGGAGGACCCAATGAAACTGAACTCAACAATGACGTGTTTTATGAATCCCTTATCGTCAATCAAAGCAAGAGCAAACAAATTAAATCTTTAATATTTAACTTTAATCACAATTTTATTGCATAGAAATTCAACTTTCGGTATACAAATTTTGAATACCTCATCATACAGTTGAGCGTTAATCCTAAATGGAATATAAAATAAATATTTTTCACACAATGAGGTTTAAAATGAACACTTGCCATCTTGCATACTTCCGTAAAATTCATAGTTTACAGCAAATCATGAACAACTTTACCAGTTATGTTAAGAATGAAATTGTCACTTATTGCCAACAAACCCATTTCGCGGGAGAGTTATCCGCTAAATTAGATGATAGTAATGATCTAATTATTGAAATGCCATCAATCTGGAAGGAATTCATTAGTAGCCAAAAATTTATAGTTTCACATCAAGCAGGGGTATATGTACGCTTAAATTTCCATGAAAATAACTCACATATACTTGGACTTGATTTTTTTTCCGATGGAAAAGTTAACATCTTGGAATCAGCCATAAATTTTGACGGAAGCCAAGTTAAACACGGACAAACGTTAACATTACAATTTGATTATAATGATGTAAATTTAATTCCAGCTATTATCGAAAACCTCTTTCTCTCAGCAACATTAAGATGATATTTAAGCCTTACCTTAACGGTAAGGCTTAAAGCAATTAAAATAATTAACTCCCTAACTGACCGCCTTAAACTTATTCATTTTTCAATGAAAGACTGGCCATCATTTTTTAACCTAAATGATGGACTTAAATCTTGCCTCATAACTTCAATTTTTTTTATTGATGTAATGTTATTGTTGCCCTTTTCGATAACAGACAACAACGGCTTGATCCAGAGTACGGCCTGACAATAAGTCATTGAGCTGGAGGCAGTGGCACGAGCATCGGCTGCATCAGCTCTGTCGGTATCGGTAAACATTGCGCTGGCACGTAAACGGTGCGCGTATTTGAGCAGCCCACCAGCAATGTCAGCAGGAACAGGCAGATCACAGGTTTTTTCATGGCGGAGAATCTCCCGGTATTTGATTACGGTTTCTTCGGTGCTGGTGTCTATCAGGGAATTCAGCCTGTTAGTATGCTCTGCAACCTGATTGAACCGTTTGAAGTTGAATGCCTGAGTGGCAATCACCTGCTCCTGCAAAGTGTTGGCACTTCTCAGAACGTTGTTATCCCTCTGCAGGCTGCTGAGGTCTGAACAACTTTTAATTAGTGCTACTGACAAGCCAGCAATGACGACAATCGCAACCGGGAAAAAAATAAATTTCACTGATCTATCCCCCAGCATGCCAGAGCACTTTCCTGATCGCGCCGTTCCACCTGACCATAGCAGCCATTCTTCTGGCCTTTGGTCAGGCGGCAATCACGGCCACCATCTTTAATCCACCAGCGGATAGCTTCACAGGCCCCTTTCCGGTCACCAGCATTGATACGCTTGTAGAACGTCGAGGGGAAACATTTACCGGGACCGATATTGTACGGACAGAACGAAGCAATACCCGCTTTCTGCGGCTCGGTCAGCGGCACCTTAATATTGCGATCAACCCACGCAAGCGCCTTATCCCGTTCAATGGCGTTTACCTGGTCGCATTTCACCTGCGTCAGCTTCATGCCCTGCACCACCGGTTTACCATCAACCATCGTGGCGCCACGGCAAATAGTCCAGATACCACCGCCATCTTTGTACGCCGTGAGGCTGTTACCCTCTTTCTCATTCAGAAACTGATCGAGAATGACGGATGCCGGCGCACCAGCGAGTGCCAATCCCAGAACAGTAGCACTCAATTTTGCTCTGGTTCCCATCACTCACATTCCTTTTGTAATGCCTCTACGACCACGCTTGCAGCTGCAGGACGTTCGTGAAGCGGTTTATCACCAACGCCTTTCAGGTAGTCATTGACCATTTTTGTTCGCTTCTCATCCTCTTTACGCCTGCGGTGTGCATCTACACGCCCGTTAATGTAGGAGGCAAGCGAGATAAGCAAACCAGCAGCGCCAAAGAACATGAACACAAGATCCTGAGTGGTAAATCCAATGGCAGAAGCCAGAGCTGCTACCCACGCAAAGAACTGCGTGAAGATGTTCCCTGAATCATTCATTTTCATGGTCTCTCACCTCGCTGTGTGCGGGTGCTGTGTGAAGAAAATAAAAAAGGCCGCCAGTTGGCAGCCTCAAAAACGACAAACCCCGCCTATTCAGGCGGGGTTTCGATGATTAAGCGGTGTGACGAAGTAACCACTCTTAACAGGTTACGATAGTTTTTGCGTACGCGTTAGCTTTATTGTAATGTTTTGAAATAGGTATGGCTCTATGCTATAGCATTGTTACACAGCAAATTATATATAAATTAATAATTTCAAGGTGAGATTTTTATGAGCGGATTCGCTTGTCAGGAATGCGGAAATGTCATAGACGACATCGAACAAGATTGTGAAGTGTGTGGTGCAAGTCCCAATGTCGCAAGAATCGGCAATCAAAACTTCATGGTTGTGAATGCAATCACAGCACATCTTGAAAAAGAGAAAATTTTTGAGTTTACAATGGGACAGTTATGGAATCTTACCACTCCTGTCGCTACGGAATTCATTACTAGAATTGAAAAGAAATTTCGGCGCAAGAATAAATTCCATAATTACTTAGTCAAAGACACTCTTCCTAACTCAATTCCTACTCTATTATCAAAATTTAACGCAGGCACCATTATTTTCGAAACACTTTGTCAGTCTGTAATGAATAAATTGAAATTAAACTCCAATAACGAGAATGTTGTTTCAAAGTTGGTTGGTGGGACATTAGTATTTGTACATTATAAATCAATAAATGACGTCGATGATTTAGGCAAACTTTTAATAGTAATGGTAGATAAACGCGGCGCGTTCGATTTTGAAGAGGGTAGTTTACAGCCTAAACGTCTTAATCCTGTAAACACTGATGCTTTACGCCAAGCAGCGATGTTTGATCTGACTTTGTTCGATGAATGTTATCCGGATAATAATGGTCATTCCTACGTAGACTTTATTCAGGGGAAATCTCAGAGCGATGTTTTCAAAGATTCTCTAGGCTGTACTCGAGATGTTGATAACAAAAGAAGCATTAATGAAATTTTCAGAGCAATAGAAGTATTTGTCTCGTTGAACTCCTTGGGTAGAGCAGTCAGAGAAAATGCAGACATAGCCGTGAGAAATTTTCTTGACATTAAATCCAGAGATAACGTTGATAAATCAGTTAGTATTGACGAAATACAAGAAGTTATCGATAAGTGTTTACCGAAAAAATCTAAATACAGATCCACATTTAAAGATTTCGTCAATGAAAACGAATTTAAAATCGATGCACAATTTGAACCAACAATATACTCTGCGAAACAGGCGCTTACAATAAAACTCACAGATGAAGACCAAAACTTCGAAATCAAAATACTTCGAGGCGCGATTGGAGATGAGAACTCCAACAAACCAGTTATAATAGGCAAAAGAAATAATGAGGTAATCATTCGCCTCTCGCCCGAAGAGTTTAACAAACTGAAAAAGTATGCAGATGAATAATAGAGATAGTTTTGACAGAATTGCTACTTTGATTTCATCTTCCGAAATACTATCGGAAGATGGCTTTATCGTCATAAAACTTCCAAATCCTTGCAATGAGGATGAAAAAACTAGCCTGCAAGTTTCTTTTTCAAAAATCGGCTATCTTAAATCGGATGGAATTTTTGAAGGCGATTCAGCACTCTGGTTGGACAAACGGGCAAATTGTTGGAACGAAGGGCGCTGCCCTTTTTACACCAATTATGAGACTTTTTGGCAACGTGTTCATAGTTCGGAAAAACTACCTGACTATTTTTATATTATTAGTAATAAAGCATCCCACTTAGATATAAAAGAAAATAGTACTCTTAACATCTTCAATTTGTATTTCGCTTGGAAAAAAATACTCCTTAGTTTATCCGATCATTTCGCTAATGAATTTTATGTTTTTTTCTTAATGAACGACAAAGGCGGAGACAAAATTGAAATTGACTCAACACTCGATTTCAATGAACTGCCTGAAATTGATAGTCCGATTGATGATCTCAACATAGCTTCAAATCTAATTAAGAAACTCGAATTTGAAGACCTACATAAATTAGAGCGCCGCTCAGTCATGCGGGCAACTCTCTACGAATTAACTAAGTCTGCGGACAAAGATAGTAATTTACTAAAATTCATCATTAAACAGACAATTATATTTAACAAAAAATATAATGAGCTTTACGAAATTTACACCAAACGCTATTCAGTTAATAAACTTCTTAACGAACTAGATGAAAAGAGCTTGGAATTCACATCAAAGATAAATGAATTTATATCCTCTAGTCAAACAAAAGCGCTTACGATTCCTGGTGCGTTAATTGCTGTAGGTGCATTAGCTAAGGTAGACGCACCTCTTGAGGCAATTATTATTATTGCCGGATTATGGATGATAAAACAAGTGAACACTTCCTCAAACGAGGTTTACAGAGAAGCATTCTCAGCCTTAAATAACAGGCTAGATAATGCTTTCAAGAAGTACCTTACCTTTCACAACGAACTTGAAGTAAAGCAAAGTGCAAGTGATATTCAAAAGGAACTCTCTGAATTAATTAATAAATCCAGTGTTAGGTTAAATACTATCGATAGATTAGCATCTGCAATGTTTTGGGGTGGGTTGTTCTACCTGATTGTAAAACTCTCCAGCAGTTATGCTTATCCCAAAATAATACATTTAATCGAGAGAACAATTACTTCAACATGTAACTTTTTCGCCCCATAGTTTCATGGGGCATTAATAACTATTCAGTTAAAATTGATAGCAAGCCATCAACAAAACCTAGAGTGTTCTGGATTTTTTTCCTGATTGTCCCGTCTGAGCATTTCTGTTTTTTAGCTATTTTCCTTAAAGAAAGGCTTAGCACGAAATGAGCAATAATTATTTCATATTCTTCTGGTTTATATTTTTTAAGCCTAGCAACACAACCATCTATCATTATGCCTTCATCATCATCACATTGCAGGCGCGATTTCTTACCGTGCGGCAGTAGGCCTTTAAAACCAGCAGCTATTGGTTGCCAGTCGACTCCACTGCTATCAGCTGCAGCCCAGGCACCCCAGCGGTCCATTACCTCGTACATATCACGCATTTTTGTCTCCAATGTTTTCGATAATTATCATTCCGGTTTCGCCCCATATTTTTGATGTCCGGGTGTCCCAAATGTGGGAATCATCCTCAAACAAAGCGTCCAAAAGAGATTTTGTTAAGTTGTCCAGATCGGGCTTTTGCTGGTGGGGCTGGCCGTCCATAGACGCGCGCTTTTTATTGCTCCAACTCTGCGGCATCGGCAAAACGAAGGTGATATGGGCGCCGTTCTCCGGTAGATGGATTCCATGAAGGCGAGCTTCACCGCAAAACAGGCGATAGCGCATCACCGGCGGCCGCTGTTTCCATTTATCTCGGCGAGACATGCGGGGTTTTCCGACAGGAGTGATGATGTATTTAGGCATAGAAAACTCCCAGCTCTAACTGGACCTGCTCCAGCAGCTGCAACTCGGTACCGAAGTTATTCTCCTATTGCTTACGGCCAGCATGAATGGCCACACCATAACCGCCGTTGCGATGGTGCATATGGCACAGAGGAATTGATTTCCGATGGTCAGCGCGCTGGCTTGCGCCCTGCCCGGTTCGGATATGGTGAATTTCAGCAGGCGTTTCGCCCAGCTTCAAATTTCTGCACACAATGCAGCCCAGTGCGGCCACACGTGAAAGATGGAGGCTATCTGCTTTTTTCATGCTGGACCACCAGCATAAGCAGAAACACCGCGCGTAATCGTGCGGTGAAGGTGATTTTGGGTAAAGATCTGCGCCATTTTGATTCCTCAGGTTGGCGCAGTAATCAGCGGGTGTTCAGCCCGTTTGATTATTATAAATCAACCCTTACGGCTTGAGAACCTTGAGTACTTCCTGGAGGGAGTTTATGTTGATTATCCTCTCATCCGCAGTAAGAGCCCGGGCCGATAGTGTGTTGCCTTCCCGGCGTATCAGTGTGTGCAAAGTAGTACTGGTTACCAAATAGTCGGTTATTTCGCCATCAGACAGACATAAAACAAGCAAACCATCTTCAGTTAATCTGGCGACAAATTCATTTAGTTTCATGGGCATATCCCTAAGTTGGTCTTCCCCTTACGGGAGCGGTCCTTTATTCCCTGCACACTGATTTCATCAAAGGCTCCGCTAACCAGACGTTTTATAGGTTAGACAGAGCAATTTGCAGAAATTGTTCTGTCTAACCGATCGGCTATCAAGGCGCAGGAATCAGTTACAATCTCTCAGATAACCGGCCAGCAATCAGTGTATGGTATGCAGCCAGGGAAATGCGCCATGTGTCCCTTAGCAGAACGTTATCTTCACCTCCTGAACCATCAACAAATGTAATCTTCACTTCAAATACAAAATGGTTGAACGCGTAATTATTAAGCGTTATTACGCTATAGATTCCGTCAAAAAAATACTACTTTCCTGTTAGAGTGGTTATTTTTTTAGCAGTTATCCTTTGTCATGTGTATACGTAGTAAAGCTCATCCATTCAGCCAGGAATTTCCACATGTAATTTCGGAGGTATGTTATGTCTATTTTTGAAACCAGTGACTCTGCATGGTCCGCACTGACAAAGCAATTTGAACAAATGTCAGGCTCCCCTGGTACGCCACTTATTGTTCAGTCTCCCACTATCTTCAGGCCACTTACAATAACTGGTATCAATCCCGCACTCGCCTTAACCCGAAAATTGCTTTTGGGTGATAACCAACCTGCGTATCATAATTTAAACCAGACCGCATATACGCAGAGTAACAAATCAGTCCAGAAGGGATATATTCAATACCTTCAAACACTGCTTGTCGAAATGACAAAACGAATGAGTGCCCCTGTTGATTATGATGAGATTGAAAGGCTTCAAAAAATATATACAAAAGCACAAAGCGCCTTAAATATTTTCGTCAGAGATGCGAATGCTGACTGGGCATTGAAAAAAAGAAACAACCCCGGGCTTTCGAGGCAAACATGGGATGCCAATTATTGTCCTGAAGGTTTCACACCAAAAAAAACATTGCTTCAAAAAGACACGATGGCTAAGTATGGAGCACTACAATCAAAACAATCCGCTTACCCGGCTTTGACCAGAGTTACAACCGCGCTATTCAATTGTGAAATGAATGCCAGAGAAATTATAAACCTCCCTTTGTCTGAAGATGACTTAGCCTTACCTGATACATGGACACCTTTTTTAAGAACCAATCTTGAACCCGGAATGAAATGGGAAGATTTCTTCAATAAGGATGCCCCACAAACTATTGAAATCACATCAAGTTCATTCCATTCTGAGCATTATGACTCCTCCTGGTCCGCTGGTGGTTCTTTCTCATATGGTTTTTTCAGTTGTGGCGGAAGTGCAAGCGGTGGGCATGTAGAAGATCATTTAAGAAAGGGAACGCAAAAATTAAGATTCATTTTCAAACGCATGATTCCGGTTCAAATACAGCGTGGGGCATGGTATGACGAAGGCCTGTTATCGTATACGGATTATGTCGATAAGGAAGAGTTCTGGGGTCCCAGGGGTACGTTGAATCTTATACCAGTCAGCGCTGTTATCGGTAGAGGCTTGACTATTGAAATTGAAACGACAAGCGAAGCGTATGATTCATTTCAAGACTGGCGTAAAGCTTCTGGTAACGCAGGATTTAGTTTTGGGCCCTGGTCAGTAGGTGCCGGGGCAAACAGTTCAACCAATTCATCTTCCGTTTCCGATGAATCAACAGGAACAACGCTGCGTTTTACCGACAACTCAGATCAGATTTATATTCTGAGTGTAATCTCAATGAAAATGGATGAATATCTTAAACCTCAGTTTTTTGAAGAAATAGCGATGCAGGAACTTAATAAACTTGAATTGCAGTCCGACGTGGCATCCGAAACCATGAAGTCACTCCAGGAGTTTCTGGAAAAATGATGAACGCCTATTCCAGCATCACTCTCATGATAACCACATTTCTCGTGGGATGTAGCAGCGTTGCTACTTATCCGGTATGTGTCATGCAGGATGAAGTATCCGTTCAGCAATGGAATACGATCAGGGAAAATCTTGAAACAAGCATCAGGGTTATCGACCCAAATGCTAAAGTCAATATTGTCCCGAGTGTCGCTATTATCGAAGCAACCTCCGTAACCCATTCACGTCTCCGGGATGTATGGCCAAGCCAGGCATGTATTAGCACTGTTCGCACTGATGGAGATGATATCCTCTGGAGGGAATGTCAGCGTGTCGTAGCCGAATATGTTCATAAACCCTGGACATCCTGGCCTGGAGAAATCAAGAAAGGTCAGGTTTACTGTAAAACGCCATAAAATATTTTTATTAATTCATGCATATGTCATGTTCAGGTTTACGCTCATGGTGTATGAGACCATTATATCAGGCAAGAAAGGCAGGCTTACCTGCCTTCTTGCCACTAAAATTTTAATCATAATTTGATTATCTCAAATAAAATATTCTCCTGATTCATTTTATTCAGGTCTGACCCTGAAACCCGCGCTGGCTGCGACCTCATTATCGTTTTTGTAGTATTCATCGTCAAAGGAACTGCGCATTACTCCGCTATGAGCGACAGGTGCTAGTTTCAGTACCAGGTCATCCCATTTTTCACGCAACTTCGCTGGGCTTAGCACGTTTCGGCACCAGAACGGGTCGCTCTGGACTCGCCTGAACATGTCGCAAATCTGGCGGTGTGTGCGCCCGTCGATAGTGCGCATCAGCCGGATCTCGTTTGCCCATGCGTTCCAGTTTGGTTCTCTGGGGCGAGCAACTTCACCATCGGTTTCGGCTGCTTGTTCATACAGAGTTCGGATCCTGGAAAATATCCAGCTTGCGCATTGATGATCTTCTGGTGTGCCCCATTTTTTCGCGGCCGGTATTTTTTTGGCTGAATCTTCGCCGTCTGGAGATTCGCCAGAATTTCCGGACGAAGAGATCTGTTTTAATGATGGATCTGTAGTTACTGACGGATCGTGTCCAGATTCTGAACCCTGAGAACCCTGTTTATTCGCGTTTTCTGAACGTTCGGGATTTGAACGTTCAGAATCTGAACTCTGAAAATATGCTGCCGCCGTGCGTAATTTTTCAGCATTCAGCGTGTATAAATTAGTGCCGCTGCGCTGGCCGTTTCGACGTTCGGTACGGGTTAACCATCCGTCTGCCTCAAGCTGGGTTATCGCAGTTATCACAGTACTTCGCCCGGCCCCAAGCTGGCGGGAAATGGTGGCAACAGACGGCCAGCACACACCCTCATCCGAGCTAAAATCGGCCAGGCGAGCCATAACCAGCAGTTTTATGCCCTTGACACCTTGTGCGGCACAACCGTACCACACCCAAGAAGATAATTTCACGCTCACGACTTCACCTCAGTGAACTTAATTTCAAACTCTCGGCGCCCTGTTTCACTGACGCCGGTGTGCCCCTCCCGGCGATATGACACGCGGAGCTTGGATGCACGTAAAACAGTCACCATGCGCCCGCGTTCGTCGCGGTATCGCTTCCCTGGAATGATTTCACCGCGGCGATCCACTGGCTACTGAGCGGGTCGGTTATTCATCGCGTTTTTCATGCGCTCTGCCAGTGCGCTCGCTAATTCCTGAGAAGTACGCATAGTTGCCTCCAGAACGTTATGCAGCCCGATGGCTGTTCATGATTTGAACCTTTACGCCCACCAGCTGCGCCAGCGCGTCTATCGCTTCCAGGGTTTCTCGCCTGATTACCGGTTGCGGTTTGCCGGTGAAGACCGCGTTGGTGGCTTCGATACACTCTTTGTTAACCCTGGCAGCCCGGTAGAGCATGCAGTCTTTCTGCTCCAGTTCGTTATCAATCTCGGTGCGGATGGCATAGCTAAGCGCTTCAGCCTGTTTCAAGTAGTTAGGCGTATCGTTGCGGAAAGCACGTTGAATAATCTGCTTGTTGTTGTGCAGTCGGCGCGCGTACTCGTCTGGGTCCGTCACGTTATCCAGTCGCTGAAGCAGATCACCGAAGTGATGCGGGGTTATCACCGCCACAGAATTTTGCTTGTCTCCTGATTTCACCGACGAGGAGATCCACAACGTGGCCACCACCATGCTGGATAGCTGGTCCGATGAAATTAGCGTTCGTCGGAAAATCGCTCTTGATGCGATCGTGGAATACCGACGACCGGAACCACCAAAATCTTTCGTGCTCGATCCGCTGGCAGTTACTGCAAAGCCGAAAGCAGAGCCCGAACCAGCACCTGAAACAAACGCTCCGCTTTCTTCTGTGATCTACCTGCAACAGCTGACCATTGCAGCGCTGCAGGGCTTATGTTCCAACCCGGCATATTGCAATCAGTATGAGGAATTACCGGCTATGGCCGCCGGGCTTGCCCCGGCGTGATCAACCATCAAGAAGGCTCCTGTGCGTCTGATTAACCGTAGCAAGGGAGACAGCATCGGCGGGCCAGCATGTGCCGCCGCGCTCAAATGCCATTTTGATAAATATGGCGAGCATGGTCGCAGCGACAAACAGACTTTTTACACCATCAAGTTCAAAGGGAGAAAAATTACGGTTGAGGTTGTTAACCGCCCCCGTAGTTACGTGGCAACGGCAATGATCGGTGCCAGGCATCTTATTTGTCTCCCTGGCCTTGGTCGGTGATTTTTGACAATCAATATACTATCTGCCGCTACGGTATTGTGCTCGTGGCGGCGTCATGGAGTTAAGCATGGCGCAAATCATTTTCGATGAAGAGTGGATGGTGGCGGGAAGGCTAACTGAGAAAACGGGGCTGGATGACAGGCAAATAAAAGCTTATCGCCTCGGAAGCTGGATTGAAGGGGTTCATTTTAAGCGAGTACCCGCGGTACCCGGTGGAGAAAGCAAACGCGCTTTGGTCTGGTACAACTTTCCGCTGATCAATAGATTTATTCAGGAAGCATGATGAACTTTCCAACCGGCGTTGAACTTCATAACGGAAAAATCAGAATCACGTTTACCTATCGCGGCATTCGATGCCGCGAAGTTCTCCGTGGCTGGGTGGTTAACAGCAGTAACATCAAGAAGGCGGGAAACCTTCGCGCAGTCATCGTGAGTGAGATCCAGTTCGGCAAGTTCGACTACGCTGCGCGCTTCCCTGAATCGAAGGCTCTGAAAAAGTTTTCATCAACAAAGCGGATCACGACATTTAATGAGCTGAGCGATTTTTTCATTGATACAAAGGCTCTGGAGGTGTCGGGGGCTACCCTTCATTCACTCACATCCGCAGTTAACACACTGAAACATGTTGTGGGAGAAAATACTCCACTGGCTGATATTCAGCACGCCGATATCCTGAATTACCGCAAAGAACTGCTGACCGGCAGCGTATTAAACCATTCAATGCCTAACCTGGTTAAAAAGGGACGCGCGCCCTCAACAGTCAATAAACAGATGGCGGTTTTATCAGAAATGCTGAAGCTTGCTAATCGAAGTCAGTTTATATTACACGCTCCTTATGAGGGCGTGTCCCGGCTGAAGCTATCTAAGGCAGACCCCGATCCGCTTCTACTTCATGAGTACCAGGCACTGATTGCCGCCCTTCCCCGAAAACTGGCTTTGATCATCATTGTAGCCGTCCACACGGGAATGAGGCCCGGCGAGATTTGTGCTCTGGCGTGGGAGGATATCGATCTGAGAAAAGGTGAAATTCACGTATCAAGAAGCCTGACGAACAAGCGGGTGTTTGTGCCGCCGAAAACTGATGCTGGTATACGAACGATCACCCTGCTTAAGCCTGCACATGATGCGCTGCTGGAGCAGTTCGAAATCACAGGCAATAACCCAAGACAGCAGATCATTTTCCATCACCGTGAAATCGGCAAAACCGAGCCACAAAATCTGCGGTTTGTGTTTTCCCCGGAAAAGAAATCGTCAGTGAATGAGAGCTTTTTTTCCAAAAACTCGATTTCTTATGGATGGAAACGGGGCACTAAACTTTCGGGAATACGTGAGAGAAATCCATATCAGTCCCGACACACATACGCCTGCTGGACGCTTATGGCCGGTGCTAACCCTTCCTTTATCGCCAGCCAGATGGGCCATGAGGATGCGCGCATGGTGTATGAGGTTTATTCAAAGTGGATCGGCGATATGAACCAGGACCAGGTCAACATGCTGAACAACCAGATGCCGACAGCTGTGCCCCCAGGACGCCCCCAAGGTATTGGGAGTATTAAAAAAGTCATTTAATTTCATGACGCTGGTTTCAAACTACATAATCAGCGTTAAACTATTCATACCAATTATTTAGGGAGAAGAGATGATGCGCGTACTGGTTGTTGAGGATAACGCATTGCTACGCCATCACCTGAAGGTACAGCTTCAGGAGATGGGACATCAGGTGGACGATGCTGAAGATGCAAAAGAAGCCGATTATTATCTCAATGAACACCTGCCGGATATCGCCATTGTCGATTTAGGGTTGCCTGACGAAGACGGTCTGTCATTAATTCGCCGCTGGCGCAGCCACGATGTCTCCCTGCCGGTTCTGGTTCTGACCGCCCGTGAAGGCTGGCAGGATAAGGTTGAAGTGCTCAGCGCGGGTGCGGATGATTACGTCACCAAGCCATTCCATATTGAAGAGGTGGCGGCGCGCATGCAGGCGCTGTTACGCCGCAACAGCGGGCTGGCTTCACAGGTTATTTCCATCCCGCCTTTCCAGGTCGATCTCTCCCGCCGGGAATTAGCGATCAATGACGAAGTGATCAAGCTCACCGCCTTCGAATACACCATTATGGAAACGCTGATCCGTAACAATGGCAAAGTGGTGAGCAAAGATTCCTTAATGCTCCAGCTCTATCCTGATGCTGAACTGCGCGAGAGCCATACCATTGACGTGCTGATGGGACGTTTGCGTAAGAAAATTCAGGCGCAGTATCCGCAGGATGTGATTACCACCGTCCGTGGCCAGGGCTACCTGTTCGAATTACGCTAAATGAAACGGATTTTACGCCACATCCTGCCCCTCTCGCTGCGGGTTCGTTTCTTACTGGCAACAGCCGCCGTCGTGCTGGTGCTGTCGCTCTCCTACGGCATGGTGGCCCTGGTGGGCTACAGCGTCAGCTTTGATAAAACCACCTTTCGGCTGTTGCGTGGCGAAAGCAATCTGTTTTATACCCTGGCGAAGTGGGAAAACAACCGAATCACCGTCGAAATGCCGGAAAACCTCAACCAGCAGAGCCCAACGCTGGCCCTGATTTATAACGAAAAAGGGAAATTGCTTTGGGCGCAGCGTGACATCCCCTGGCTGGTCAAAAGCATTCGTCCGGACTGGCTCAAAACCAACGGGTTTCATGAAATTGAAGCCGATCTCAACACCACCAGCTCGCTGATCCGTGAAGATCGCTCCCTGCAGCAAAAGCTGAACGAGATCCGCGCCGACAATGCCGAAACGGAGATGACGCACTCCGTCGCGATTAACCTCTACCCGGCGACGCTGAACATGCCGCAGCTGACCATCGTGGTGATCGACACCATCCCGGTCGAGCTGAAGCGTTCGTATATGGTCTGGAGCTGGTTCATCTACGTTCTGGCTGCGAATCTCCTGCTGGTGATCCCGCTGCTGTGGGTAGCGGCGTGGTGGAGCTTGCGCCCCATTGAATCACTGGCGAAAGAGGTTCGTGAACTGGAAGAACATCATCGCGAAAAGCTGAACCCGGAAACGACCCGTGAGCTCACCAGCCTGGTGCGTAACCTCAACCGCCTGCTGAAAAGTGAACGCGAACGCTACGATAAATACCGTACCACCCTTACCGACCTGACCCACAGTCTGAAAACCCCGCTGGCCGTGATGCAAAGTACCCTGCGTTCAATGCGCAGTTCGAAGCTGAGCGTCGATGACGCCGAGCCGGTGATGCTGGAACAGATCAGCCGTATTTCACAGCAAATTGGCTATTACCTGCATCGCGCCAGCATGCGTTCCGGCAGCGCCCTGCTGAGCCGCGAGCTGCACCCGGTCGCCCCGCTTCTGGATAACCTCACGTCCGCCCTCAACAAGGTGTATCAGCGTAAAGGGGTGAACATCAGCCTCGATATCTCGCCAGAGATAAGCTTTGTGGGTGAAAAAAATGACTTCATGGAAGTGATGGGTAACCTGCTGGATAACGCCTGCAAATACTGCCTGGAGTTCGTGGAAGTGTCTACGCGCCAGACGGAAACCGAGCTGCATGTTATCGTTGAGGATGATGGCCCGGGGATCCCGCGCAATAAGCGTGACGTGGTGTTCGATCGCGGCCAGCGTGCCGATACGCTACGTCCAGGCCAGGGCGTAGGATTAGCCGTCGCGCGCGAGATTGTCGATCAGTACGACGGAAAAATCGAAACCAGCGAAAGCCTGCTGGGCGGGGCCAGAATGGAGGTCATTTTTGGTCGCCAGCAGCCCACATCGAACGATAGTTAACCCGTTATGTGAAAAATGCGAGGATCTCGCAGCCGGGGGGCTGAGCTTCCGTTATAATCCGAGTCAGTAAGAGCCTGCGGAATAAAAAAATTATGGATTATCACTTAACACTTAACTGGCCCGAGTTTATTGAACGTTACTGGCAGAAACGCCCGGTGGTTCTGAAGCGCGGGTTCAGCAATTTTGTCGACCCCATCTCGCCTGACGAACTGGCCGGTCTGGCCATGGAAAACGAAGTCGACAGCCGTCTGGTCAGCCACCAGGACGGGAAATGGCAGGTTAGCCACGGTCCTTTCGAAAGCTACGATCACCTCGGTGAAAACAACTGGTCGCTGCTGGTGCAGGCGGTCAACCACTGGCACGAGCCAACTGCCGCCTTAATGCGTCCGTTCCGCGCCCTGCCCGACTGGCGCATGGACGATCTGATGATCTCCTTCTCCGTACCTGGCGGCGGCGTGGGTCCGCACCTGGACCAGTACGACGTGTTTATCATTCAGGGTACGGGCCGCCGCCGCTGGCGCGTGGGCGAAAAAGTGCCAATGAAGCAGCACTGCCCGCATCCGGATCTGCTCCAGGTTGACCCGTTTGAAGGAATTATCGATGAAGAGCTGGAGCCGGGTGACATTCTCTACATTCCACCGGGATTCCCTCACGAGGGCTATTCCCTGGAAAACTCACTCAACTACTCCGTCGGGTTCCGCGCGCCAAGCGGCCGCGAGATGATCAGCGGATTTGCCGACTACGTTCTGCAACGCGAGCTGGGCAGCTATCGTTACAGCGACCCTGATGTGCCTGCACGCGAGCATCCTGCGGATATTCTGCCAGAAGAGCTCGATAAGCTGCGCGGCATGATGCTGGATCTGATTAACGAGCCGGAGCACTTCAAACAGTGGTTTGGTGAGTTTATCAGCCAGTCTCGTCACGAGCTGGACGTTGCGCCGCCGGAGCCGCCTTATCAGGCTGACGAGATTTACGATGCGCTTCAGCAGGGCGATAAGCTGACTCGTCTGGGCGGATTGCGCGTGCTGCGCATTGGTGAGGAGGTGTTCGTCAACGGCGAGAAGCTGGACTCTCCGCACCGTCCGGCGCTGGAAGCCATTGCCAGCCATCTGGTGCTGACTGCCGACACCTTTGGCGATGCGCTGGAAGACCCGTCCTTCCTCGCGATGCTGGCCGCGCTGGTCAACAGCGGGTACTGGTTCTTTGAGGACTGAGTCGTGATATTTGCCGGGTGGCGGCTTCGCCTTACCCGGCCTACAAAAGTGCGATCCTGTAGGCCCGGTAAGCGTAGCGCCACCGGGCGTTTTTATCTCCGCTCCCCCGCTGCAAAATCCTCGATCTCTCCCGCCCAATCCTCTGGATATAACCCTTCACGTACGTCCCGATGAAACGTTGAATACGGCCAGTCGCTGACTTTGCTGACGTAGCCATGCTTCAGCGGATTGATGTAGACGTAATCCATATGCCGCCGGTAGTCCTCTTCGTTACGGACGGTGTGCTCCCAGAAGCGTGGCTGCCAGATATGGCGCATTTCGATGTTGCGGCTAAATGTCTTTTTGATGTCGCGCCAGCGTGCCGAAAAGTCACTGTCGCCTTCCAGTAAGGTCCAGATACAGTGCATATGTTCAGGAAGGATTACCCATGCGTTGATAGTAAATGGCTTTGCATGTTTAACCGTTGAGGTGGCAGCACGCAGGCTGTCGATATGACGGGTAAGCAAATCGCTCTGGCGGTTTTGCAGATTGACGGTGAAGAACCAGGTTCCACCCGGGACGTAGTGGCGACGATAATTTGACATGGGCATTCCTTGCCTTTCTGCCCGGTGGCGCTTCGCTTACCGGGCCTACAATCCGAACGTAGGCCGCGTAAGGCGCAGCCGCCACCCGGCTTAAAGCGGCTACCGCTTCGCGGTCAACTCCGCTATCCGCACAATCACCTTCACCGCTTTTTCCATCCCTTCCAGCGTCACAAACTCATGCTTGCCATGATAGTTATAGCCACCGGTAAACAGGTTCGGGCACGGCAGCCCCATAAACGACAGCTGAGAACCGTCGGTGCCGCCGCGGATCGGCTTAAGCTGCGGTTCAATATCACAGTCGCGCATCGCCTGCTGGGCGATATCGAGAATGTGCGGATGCGCCATCACCTTCTCGCGCATGTTGTAATAGCTGTCTTCTATGATCAGCTCAATATAGCAATCAGGGTGTAATCCTTTACCGACCTTCTTGGCGATCTCCATCATCTTACGCTTGCGCGCCTCAAAGGCTTTGCGGTCGAAATCGCGGATGATGTAGTGCATCTGCGCGCTGTCCACGGTGCCTTTGATGCTGGTCAGATGATAGAACCCTTCATACCCGTCGGTCTGTTCAGGGCTCTCTTCCGCCGGGACTTCCGCATGAATGCGTGACGCCAGCGACAGCGCGTTCACCATGACGCCTTTCGCCGAACCGGGGTGAACGTTGTTGCCGACAATTTTGATCGTGACGGACGCGGCGTTGAAGTTTTCATACTCCAGTTCACCGACGCCGCCGCCGTCAACGGTATAGGCCCACTGCGCGTTAAAGGCCTCCACGTCGAAGTGCTTCGCGCCCTTGCCGACCTCTTCGTCCGGCGTAAAGGCCACGCGGATATCCCCATGCGGGATATTTTTCTCTTTCAGCACCGCCAGCGCGGTCATGATCTCCGCAATGCCCGCCTTGTCATCCGCCCCCAGCAGCGTTTTGCCGTCGGTGGTGATCAGCGTCTGGCCCAGCAGCTGGTGCAGCACCGGGAACATCACGGGCGAGAGCACTTCGTCGCCAATACCCAGCGCAATGTCGCCGCCGCGGTAGTTTTCCACAATCTGCGGGTTCACATGTTTACCGCTAAAATCCGGAGAGGTGTCGACATGGGAGATAAAGCCAATCGCCGGAATATCACCCTGAACATTCGCCGGCAGCGTTCCCATCACAGTGCCTTTCTCGCTTAACGTGACGTTGACCAGCCCCATGGCGTCAAGCTGCTCTTTGAGCAGGTTTAACAACTTCCACTGGCCTTCGGTGCTCGGCACCTGGCGAACACCCGGCTTAGATTGGGTATCCAGCGAAACGTACTGTAAAAAACGCTCAAGTAATTTATCCATGCAGTCACCCTCACTTTTTGTGACAACATTATCAATAAGCATCAAAACGCAAATATTGCGTCAGGTCACTTTTATCCCGCAAACGAGAATATTTTCCGTTTATATCGTTATGCGTTAATAAATGTAGCTTATGAATCAGTGACAAGGATTGGCGATTGCGGGGGATTGCCGTAGAATGTCCGCCCTCATTACGAGTCACCAAGGTGGTTACACACAAACCCCGCTTCAGTCTGCTGCCTGAGGCGTCTATATGGGACAGCGCAAAAATTGAATACACAATCCCGTTCACGTTCACCGCTGGTGCAACTGGAACGAATTCGTAAAAGCTTTGATGGCAAAGATGTCATTTCCGACCTCACGCTCACCATCAATGACGGTGAGTTTCTGACGCTGCTTGGCCCCTCTGGCTGCGGCAAAACAACCGTACTGCGCCTTATCGCCGGGCTGGAAAGCGTCGATAACGGCCATATCCATCTTGAGAACCAGGACATCACCCGGGTTCCCGCCGAAGATCGCCACGTCAATACCGTCTTTCAGAGCTATGCCCTGTTCCCGCACATGACCGTGTTTGAAAACGTGGCGTTTGGTCTGCGGATGCAAAAAACCCCGGCGAGCGAGATCGAACCGCGCGTCACCGACGCCCTGCGCATGGTGCAGCTTGAGACGTTTGCCCAGCGTAAACCCCATCAGCTTTCCGGCGGCCAGCAGCAGCGCGTTGCCATCGCCCGCGCCGTCGTCAACAAGCCTCGCCTGCTCCTGTTGGATGAATCCCTCTCGGCGCTGGATTACAAGCTGCGCAAGCAGATGCAGAACGAGCTCAAAGCCCTGCAGCGCAAGCTCGGCATTACCTTTGTCTTCGTCACCCACGATCAGGAAGAGGCCCTGACCATGTCTGACCGCATCGTGGTGATGCGCGACGGCAAAATCGAGCAGGACGGCACGCCGCGCGAAATCTACGAAGAGCCGAAGAATCTGTTTGTTGCCAGCTTCATTGGCGAGATCAATATCTTCGACGCCACGGTGATTGAGCGTCTGGACGACCAGCGCGTGCGCGCCAGCGTCGAAGGACGCGAGTGCAACATCACGGTGACTTTCCCCGTCGAAAAGGGACAAAAGCTCAACGTTCTGCTGCGCCCGGAAGATCTGCGCGTCGATGAAATTCACGGCAATACCGAGGCCGAAGGGTTAATCGGCTATATCCGCGAGCGCAACTACAAAGGGATGACGCTGGAGTCCGTTGTCGAGCTGGAGAACGGAAAAATGGTGATGGTCAGCGAATTCTTTAACGAAGACGACCCTGACTTCGACCACTCTCTCGACCAGAAAATGGTTATCAACTGGGTAGAAAGCTGGGAGGTTGTGCTGGCTGATGAAGAACACAAGTAAATTCCAGAATGTGGTGATCGCCACGATCGTCGGTTGGCTTGTGCTGTTTGTCTTTTTACCCAACCTGATGATCGTTGCCACCAGCTTCCTGACCCGCGACGACGCTAGCTTCGTTTCGCTGGTCTTTACGCTGGACAACTACGCGCGCCTGCTCGATCCGCTCTATTTTGACGTGCTGCTGCACTCGCTCAATATGGCGCTGATTGCCACCCTTGCCTGTCTGGTGCTGGGTTATCCCTTCGCATGGTTCCTCGCGGGCCTGCCGCAAAAGGTGCGGCCTCTGCTGCTGTTTTTACTGATCGTTCCCTTCTGGACGAACTCGCTCATCCGTATTTATGGCCTGAAGATCTTCCTCAGCACAAAGGGCTATCTCAATGAGTTTCTGCTGTGGCTGGGGGTGATTGATACGCCGATCCGCATCATGTTTACCCCGAGCGCGGTCATTATCGGCCTGGTCTACATCCTGCTGCCGTTTATGGTGATGCCGCTCTACTCCAGCATTGAGAAGCTGGATAAACCGCTGCTGGAAGCGGCAAAAGATCTGGGTGCCAACAGGCTGCAGACCTTTCTTCGCATCATTATTCCGCTGACGATGCCCGGCATTATCGCGGGCTGTCTGCTGGTGATGCTCCCGGCGATGGGCTTGTTCTATGTGTCGGATCTGATGGGCGGCGCGAAAAACCTGCTGATCGGTAACGTCATCAAGAGCCAGTTCCTCAACATCCGCGACTGGCCGTTCGGCTCGGCCACCAGCATTACGCTGACGGTGGTAATGGGCCTGATGCTGCTGGTCTACTGGCGCGCCTCACGCCTGCTGAACAAAAAGGTGGAACTCGAATGATCGGTCGACTGCTTCGCGGCGGTTTTATGACCGCCATCTATGCCTATCTCTATATCCCGATCGTTATTTTGATCGTGAACTCGTTTAACAGCTCGCGGTTCGGGATTAACTGGCAAGGGTTTACGACCAGCTGGTACAGCCTGCTGATGAACAACGACAGCCTGCTGCAGGCCGCTCAGCACTCGCTGACGATGGCGATTTTCTCCGCCACCTTCGCGACGCTGATTGGCTCGCTCACCGCCGTAGCGCTGTACCGCTATCGCTTTCGCGGCAAACCGTTCGTCAGCGGCATGCTGTTTGTGGTGATGATGTCACCGGACATCGTGATGGCCATTTCGCTGCTGGTGCTGTTTATGCTGCTGGGCGTACAGCTTGGCTTCTGGTCGCTGCTGTTTTCCCATATCACCTTCTGCCTGCCGTTTGTGGTGGTGACCGTCTTCGCGCGTCTGAAAGGGTTCGACGTGCGCATGCTGGAGGCGGCGAAGGATCTGGGCGCCAGCGAGATGACCATCCTGCGTAAAATCATCCTGCCGCTGGCGATGCCTGCCGTGGCGGCCGGATGGCTGCTTAGCTTCACCCTGTCGATGGATGACGTGGTCGTGTCCTCCTTCGTCACCGGTCCGAGCTATGAAATTCTGCCGTTGAAGATCTATTCAATGGTGAAAGTCGGCGTCTCACCGGAGGTGAATGCGCTGGCGACCATTCTGCTGGTACTGTCGCTGGTTCTGGTGATCGCCAGCCAGGTTATTGCTCGTGATAAAACAAAATCTCAGGGGACAATGAAATGAAAAAAATGCTCGCCGCTGCGGCGCTGGTGCTTGGCATGGGTGCCGCGCACGCTGATGACGGTAAAACGCTCTACTTCTACAACTGGACCGAATACGTGCCGCCGGGCCTGCTGGAACAGTTCACGAAGGAGACGGGCATCAAGGTGATCTACTCGACCTACGAGTCGAATGAAACCATGTACGCCAAGCTGAAAACCTACAAAGACGGCGCGTACGATCTGGTCGTTCCCTCCACCTACTTTGTCGACAAAATGCGCAAAGAGGGCATGATTCAGAAGATCGATAAAACAAAGCTAACTAATTTCTCAAACCTCAATCCGGAGATGCTCAACAAGCCGTTCGACCCGAATAACGACTACTCCGTTCCGTATATCTGGGGTGCGACCGCGATTGGCGTGAACAGCGAGGCCGTCGATCCGAAAACGGTGACGAGCTGGGCCGATCTGTGGAAACCGGACTACAAAGGGAGCCTGCTGTTAACCGACGACGCGCGTGAAGTGTTCCAGGTGGCGCTGCGCAAGCTGGGCTACTCGGGCAATACGACGGATCCTAAAGAGATCGAAGCCGCGTATAACGAACTGAAAAAGCTGATGCCTAACGTGGCGGCGTTCAACTCTGATAACCCGGCTAACCCGTATATGGAAGGCGAGGTTAATCTGGGGATGGTGTGGAACGGCTCCGCGTACGTGGCCCGCCAGGCCGGTACGCCGCTTGAGGTGGTCTGGCCGAAAGAAGGTGGGATCTTCTGGATGGATAGTCTGTCGATTCCGGCCAACGCGAAAAACGTGGATGGCGCGCTTAAGCTGATTAACTTCCTGCTGCGCCCTGACGTGGCGAAACAGGTTGCCGAGACGATTGGCTACCCGACGCCAAACCTCGCGGCACGCAAGCTGCTGAAGCCTGAGGTAGCTAACGATAAATCGCTCTATCCGGATGCCGAAACCATCAGCAAGGGTGAATGGCAGAACGATGTCGGTGACGCCAGCCGCCTCTACGAAGAGTATTATCAGAAATTAAAAGCGGGCCGATAAACGGTATCGCGTTCTTCCTCGCGCCGCCCGTACGGCGTGAGGAAGGATTAACTGACCGCATTCTCCCCGGCCCAGACCGTCGCCTTTCTCATCGCCTCAACCACCTCCTCATCCGACAGACCCAGCGCCTGGCGAACTCTGGTCGCCTCGTCCCACTGCTGCTGCTCATAGTAACGGCAAAGGCTCACCATATCGGCTAACCGTCCCTCCTGGTGGCACAGCGCATTGCTCACGCTCTGCGGCACCGCAATTTGCTTCATCAACTCGGCCATCGGCAGCTCAAGGAGGGTATCGAGCAGAGAAAACAGGCCACACATGAAGGCATTTTCAGCCAGCGCCGGTTCTTTCATCGTCTCAGCTATCAGCTCACAGAACTTGCCGCGCATCATACTCAACGGGTAAAGCTCGCTGACGGTGTCATTGCCCGCACTGGCGAGGACCACGACCGCAACAAACCGCCTCAACTGGTTTTCCCCGAGGTATCTGAGCACTTCACTCAGGGTTAACTTACTGAAATTACAGGCCCCGATATGTTTAAATGCGGTGTGCTTCATGTAGCGCATGATCTTATAGGACAGCGTGAGGTCGGTTTTAATCAACGACTCGACGATCCGGAAATCAGGCTTATTGCGCCCAACCTCCATTTGCAGCCGAAAAATCGCCAGCTGATTTTGCGATAGCCGTTTATATTTAATGACCTCCGGACGGCAGAAAAAATAGCCCTGAAACAGCGAGAATCCCTCTTCCCTGTATTGGTTGAATTCCTCTTTAGTCTCAATTTTTTCAGCGAGATATTTAATATGCCCGGTCAGATGTTTACGCTCTTTCAGATACGCTTTAATTTGCGCTAAGGAATAATTCCTGACGTCGAATTTCAGTATAGAAATATAGGGTAAAAAAGCATCCCATTCAGGTGCAAGGGTGAAATCGTCAAGCGCAAACTGATAGCCGTGCGCATTCATCTCCCTGACGGCCTGCAGCAGTTCAGCCCCTGGCACAGCATCTTCCAGGATCTCAATGACCACGCTCTCTTTATCCAGCGCTTCTCCGCTGCGGTCAATGACCATTCTCGACGGGAAATTAATAAACGACGTATGCGCCCCGGCGATGCGCTGGGACGGCACGCATAAAAACTGATCAGATATCATTCTGGAGGTGGCATATTCCGCCGACACGTCCGGAAAACGGTTTGTCATCCCATCTCTGAAGAGCAGCTCATAGGCCACCGTATTCATTTCAGGGTTAAAAATGGGTTGTCGCGCAATAAATCCGTACATATCCCATCCTCCTCTACAACTTTATTATTTATTAGCATCCTCTTTCTACACGACGATAACGAGCATTATCGAGCACTATTTTGATTGAATGCACAAAATAAAAGCATCCACACTAATTAACGGGATTTATATGTTCAGGATTTAAATTAAATATACCTGGCGATCTACAGAAAGAGGAAAAAATATCCGATAAGTAATATGTGCCTGCCCGACATGCACAATATTACGGGAGAAGAGAATGAAAGACGCCATGGTCCGAAGACAAAAAATAAGAGTCAAGACGTTGATGCTATTGTCCATTTTCCTCACCGTTACGGTGGGCTTTACGGCAACGATCGGGTTTATGATGTGGCAGTGGATGGCGCAGCAGGAGGTTCTGGCCAAAAAACATATCCGCCAGATTGCCGAGGTGCAATCGTTGCAGGTCAGCAAACAGCTTGATTCTGCCCTGACTGCCGCCCGGGACATGGGCAACAGCGCCCTGGCGCTGCGCGAGGCGGGCGTATCCGATCGCCAAAGCCTGAACCAGCTGCTCATCCACTATCTGTCGGCTCATCCACAGTTTCTCTCTATGTCGATGGCGTTTGAGCCCAACGCGTTCGACGATAAAGATGCCGCCTGGGCCGGTCAGAGCGGTGAAGATCCTGCCGGGCGCTACGCCCGCTACGTTGACCGGGACGCCACCGGCAAACCGGCATTACACCTGCTGACGGACATCGAAACCCCCGGCAGCGGTGATTACTATCTGCTGCCGAAACAACGGCATAAAGATGTGATCATCGAGCCCTATATTTATCCCTACAACGGCGTGGACGTGATGCTCACCTCGATTGCCGCCCCCATCATGCGCGACGGTCAGTTTCTGGGATCGGTCACCTCTGACTTCTCCCTCGCCACGCTGCAATCCACGATTGGCGCGATTAAACCGTGGAACGGCACAGGCTACGCCCTGCTCCTCTCCGCGGGTAATAACGTGGTATCCAGCCCGGACAAGCGCGCGGCAGGCAAGCCTTACGCCGGTCAGATTGCCGGTCATGACGTCACCCGGGTAAACGATCCGCTGCTGAAGGAGGACGTGTTTATCACCTGGCAGGACATCGCCGTCGGTAATAGCCAGACGCCGTGGAAACTCGCCATTATCACCCCGGTCAGCGAAGTGATGGCCGAAGCGCGCGCATTTTTACTGAAAGCCATCGTCCTGATGGTGTTAAGCATCGTGGCGGTTAGCCTGGTGATGGCGCAGATCTTTACCCGCAAAGTAGACCGTCCGGTGGGGGGTGAACCTTCGGAAGCCGCCGGGATCGCCCTGGCCGTTGCCCGGGGGGATCTGAACAACACCATCCCGGTGCGTTCCGGGGATACCCACAGCATTTTTTATGCCCTACACACCATGCAGATGCAGCTCAAGCGCATCGTCGACAATATCAGCGAAGCCAGCCATTCCGTGCACGGCGGCACCAGCGAAATTTCGGCGGGCAACCTTGACCTCGCCTCGCGAACCGAAGAACAGGCGGCTGCAATTGTTGAAACGGCAGCCAGCATGGAAGAGATTTCGGTCACGGTGAAAAATAACGCCGACAACGCCCATAAGGCGACCACGCTGACCGATCGCGCCGCGAGCCTCGCCGGGCATGGCGAAACGCTGGTAAACGACGTGGTCGTGGTGATTGGGGAGATTGATGAGAGCGCGCGTAAGATCGGTGAGATTAACAGCATTGTCGATGGCATCGCCTTCCAGACCAATATCCTGGCGCTGAATGCTACCGTTGAAGCGGCACGGGCTGGCGAACAGGGGCGCGGCTTCGCGGTAGTCGCAGGGGAAGTGCGCAATCTTGCCCAGCGAAGCGCCAACGCGGCAAAAGAGATCTCTCAGCTGATTGCCGAGTCCTCAGGCCGCGTAAGCAAAGGCGTTGAGCTGGTCAATGAAACCGGGGTGATGATGAAACAGGTGATTGAAGCGGTATCGCATGTGCATCTGGTCATCAACGATATTGTTCAGGCGCTGGACGAGCAAAATCGGGGGATTAGCCAGGTGAGCACTGCCGTTAACCAGATGGACAGTACAACCCAGCAGAACGCCTCTCTGGTTCAGCAGATCTCCGCGGCAGCACTCTCGCTGGATGAGCAGGCTAAATCGCTGGAGAAGACGCTGGCGTTCTTCCATTCATAACTAAACGGGCACCCGCTTGACGGGTGCCCGTTTTCTTTCTTACCGCTACAGCCCTTTCAGCAGCTTGTCGACAAACTCCGGGACGACCGTGCTTGCCAGACCGTAGTGTTTCTCTTCAAACTCGCTGCCCACCTGGCTTGGCTCAAGGTTCAGTTCAACCGTATGCGCACCGTGCAGTCGCGCTTCGTGGACAAACCCCGCCGCCGGGTAAACATGACCGGATGTGCCGATGGCAATAAACACGTCTGCCATCGCCAGGGCGCTGTAGATCTCATCCATTCCCAGCGGCATTTCGCCGAACCAGACCACGTGCGGACGCAGGCGCGACGGGAACTGGCAGCAGTGGCACTTATCCTCTGGCAGCACGTCTTCTTTCCAGTCCAGCACCTGGCCGCTCCAGGCGCAGCGAACCTTGAGCAGCTCGCCGTGCATGTGGATGATGTTCTTGTTACCGGCCCGCTCGTGCAGGTTGTCGATATTCTGCGTTACCAGCAGAAAACGATCGCCGAGCTCCTCTTCCAGCTTTGCCAGCGCCAGATGCGCCGCATTCGGCGCAACTTCAGGCTGCTGAAGCTGACGACGGCGGGCGTTGTAAAACGCCTGCACGAGATCCGGGTCGCGGGCAAAGCCTTCCGGCGTGGCCACATCCTCCACGCGGTGCTCTTCCCACAGCCCGTCCGCCGCGCGGAAGGTTCGAATTCCTGACTCGGCGGAGATCCCCGCCCCGGTCAGCACCACCACTCTGGGTTTATCCATCGCTTCTGGCATCATTCTGTCTCTGAAAAAGATCCGCTGGCGCAAGCGCTCACGCAAGCGGCGTTTGTTTTTGCGAAAACGGCTGAGTCGACCCTGGCGACGCGACAGCATAGAAACCTCGTAAACTAATCGGTGAGATGAAGGAATGCGGCTCCGCGCATGCCTCCTGCGTCCCCGTGTCGCGCGCGTTCAATACGCGGCACGCGGGCAACCGGCAATAAATGTCGGGGCAAACGCCCGGACAACCGTTCCGTAATCGCGGTAAAGTTTGAAAGCCCTCCCCCGATCACCAGCAGATCCGGGTCGACGATGGTGAGAATATTTCCCAGACACACCGCCAGCAGATCCAGATAGCGCTCGACGTGCTCACTCGCCTGCGCATCCCCTTGCTCCCACAGGGTAATGATTTGAGGGGCCTCAAGTTTCTGATGATAGAAGTGTTCGTAAAGCCATGCAAATCCGCGCCCTGAGAGGTAGTTCTCAATACAGCCGTGCTGGCCGCAGCCGCAGCGGGTCAACGGAAAATCACGCCCCACCACCTCCAGCGCGTCCACCGGCAGACGGATATGGCCAAACTCTCCGGTGATGTAGCTGCGCCCGGTAATGGGCTTACCGTTGATGACAATCCCCCCGCCGACGCCGGTACCGAGGATCAGCCCCATCACCAGCGGATAGTGGCGGAATTCATCATCCCAGGCTTCGGAGAGCGCAAAGCAGTTGGCATCGTTGTCTAAACGCACGTCGCGTTCAAGGAGGGCAGAGAGATCGGCGCGGAGAGGTTTACCGCTGGCGGCAGGCACGTTGGCGGCATACAGCGTGCCGTCGTCGGTTTCGGGCATCCCGGGAATGCCGATGCCGACGCTGCCTTTCACGCCAAAGCGTTCATCGGCCTGCGCCACCAGCGCGGCAATCGCGGTTAAAAATTCGTCGTAGCTTTCGCGCGGCGTGGGAACGCGGGTTTCCCACTGCAGCTTGAGGTCTTTATCAAACACGCCGAGCGCAATCTTGGTGCCGCCAATATCAAATCCATAATACATAAACGCATTCCTCTTTCTGACATAGCGGCCTCAGGACCGCTACACCATGACGTAATTACTGGCCACTTAATACCCTCGCCGGATCAATTCGGCTTGCGCGACGTGCCGGATACCAGCTTGCCAGCAGACTCAGTAAAAGTGCTGTAACCAGCACATAAAAAACATCCAGCCAGTGCAGTTCAGACGGCAGGAAGTCAATAAAATAGATATCACCCGACAGGAACTGGTGGCCGATAAGCTTTTCGATCCCGTTGATGATGGGGGTCAGCTGCAGGGAAACCACCACGCCAATCACCACGCCGCACAGGCTGCCAAACAGCCCTGCCAGCAAACCGTACCAGACGAAGATGGCGCGAATAAGACCGTCTTTCGCCCCCAGCGTACGCAGCACGGCGATGTCGCCGCTCTTGTCCTTGACCGCCATCACCAGCGTCGAGACGATATTAAAGCACGCCACACCAATCACCAGCACCATCGCCAGATACATGATGGCGCGGATCATCTGGATATCACGGTACATATACCCGTAGGTGCCGATCCAGCTTTTGATGTAGACATAGTTATTGGTCACGCTGCCCGCGTCGCGGACCAGCCTGTTGGCGTTAAAGACGTCGTTCACCTTAATGGCAATACCCGTCACGCTGTCGCCCATATCGAGATACTGGCGCGCATCTTCCATCGGCACCATGGCGAAGCTGTGATCGAGCTGACCGCTCAGCTGAAGAATACCGGTGACGTGCAGGCGCACGCGCTTAGGCTGCTGCAGCTTGTGGTCGGCGCTGGCGTTCGGGATCATGATTGACACCCAGTCGCCCTGCTTCACCTTCAGGGCATCGGCAACGCCTTTACCCATGATGATCTGCTGCTCGCCGGCCTTAAAGTTGGCCCACGCGCCGTTCTGCACATAGTTTGGCAGCGCGCTGAGACGCGCTTCCTGGACGGGGTTGACCCCTTTCACCTGAATGGCGCGCAGGTTTACCCCGCTCTCCACCAGCCCGGTAAAGTTGATGTAGGGCGCGGCCGCGGCAATGCCCGGCACTTTTTCAACTTTGTTGAGCGCATCGCTCCAGTTCGTCCACGGCTGGTTAACCGGCTCGATCTCCCCGTGCGGCACCACCGCCAGAATGCGGTTATTCAGCTCGCGTTCAAAGCCGTTCATGGCGCTTAAGCCCACAATCAGCACCGCCACGCCCAGCGCAATACCGATGGTCGAGATGACGGAGATCAGCGACACCATGCCGCCGCGACGGCGGCCGCGGCTAAAACGTAAACCGATGAGTAACGATAATGGTGACGCCATTACTCTGCTCCCATCAGGGTCAGTTCCGCGTTCAGATGGCCGTCGCGCATCTCAAGCTGACGCCCCATGCGTTTTGCCAGCTGCAGATCGTGGGTCACGACCAAAAACGCGGTGCCCTGCGAGGCGTTCAGCTCGCCCAGAAGCTGGAAAATACTGTCCGCATTGCGGGCATCCAGGTTGCCGGTAGGCTCATCTGCCAGCACCAGACGCGGGTTGTTGACCAGCGCACGGGCAATCGCCACGCGCTGGCGCTCGCCGCCGGAAAGCTCAGAGGGACGATGGTTACCGCGATGGCCCAGCCCTACCGCTTTCAGCATGTCGCTGGCGCGAGCGTTAATTTCTGCCGGTTTCTTTTTGCCAATCAGCAGCGGCATCGCCACGTTTTCCAGCGCCGTGAAATCCGGCAGCAGGTGGTGGAACTGGTAGATAAAGCCCAGCTCGCGGTTGCGCAGCTCGGCCTTCGCCGCGGAGGACATTTTGCTCATCGGCTGGCCGGAGAAAATCACGTCGCCTTCGGTTGGCGTATCCAGCCCGCCCAGCAGATGCAGCAGCGTACTTTTGCCCGAGCCGGAGCTGCCGACAATCGCCATCATCTCGCCTTCACCCACGCTAAAGCTCACATTGTGCAGCACGTCGGTTTGCACAGTGCCTTCCTGATAGCGTTTGGACAGGTTGTCGCATTGCAACAGGATCTTATTCATAACGTAAAGCCTCAGCGGGTTGAGTGGCGGCGGCGCGCCAGGAAGGATAAAGCGTAGAAAGCAGCGCAATGGCCATCGCGACCAGCGCAATACCGACCACCTGCAGCGGCTCGATAGCCACCGGCAGCGCCGCGCCGTCAAGCAGCGCGCCGATGATCGGCATTAAGTTATTAAGCTGGCTGGCAAGCAATGCCCCCAGCACGGCACCGAGCAGCGCGCCGATGATACCGGCACTGGCCCCCTGCACCATAAACACCGCCATGATCTGGCGCGGCGTGAGCCCCTGGGTTTGCAGAATGGCGACTTCGCCCTGCTTCTCCATCACCATCAGGCCCAGCGAGGTAATGATGTTGAATGCGGCCACGGCCACGATCAGGCTCAGCAGCAGCCCCATCATGTTTTTTTCCATCCGCACGGCCTGGAACAATTCGCCTTTGCGCTCGCGCCAGTCCTGCCATTTGGTGCCGTCCGGCAGTTTTTGCTGGCTGAGGGTATCGACCTTCAGCGGCGCATCGAGCCACAGGCGCCAGCCGGTGATGTTCCCTGCCGGGTAGCGCATCAGGCGTGATGCATCCTGAATGTTAACCAGCATCTGGTAGCCATCGACTTCGCTGTTGGCGGCAAAGGTACCAATCACGTTGAACAGGCGCTGGCTTGGCAGGCGCCCCATCGGCGTAAACTGGCTGGCAGAAGGCACCATCACGCGCAGCTGGTCGCCACGGTTGACGCCAAGCTGGCCGGCAAGCTGCTCACCCAGAATCACGTTGTATTTTCCGGCTTCCAGATCGGTCTGCTTCACGTTAACCAGATACGGCGTCAGCGGATCGTTTTGCGCCGGGTCAATACCCAGCATCACGCCGACCGCCACGCTGCGGGCGCTTTGCAGCACCACGTCGCCGGTCGTCAACGGCGCAACGCGCGTGACGCCCTGTAACTTCGCCGCGCTTTCCGGCAGCTGTTGCGGGTTAACCGAACCGTTGGATGATGAGAGAACGGCCTGCGGCATCAGCCCCAGGATGTTGTTTTGCAGCTCGCGTTCGAAGCCATTCATGACGGAAAGCACCGTCACCAGTGCCATCACGCCAAGCGTAATGCCAATAGTCGAAAGCCAGGAGACAAAGCGACCGAAGCGGTCCGCGGCGCGCCCACGCATGTAACGTAAGCCTATGAAGAGTGCGACAGGTTGATACATGAAATCCGTCTGTTTGCTGATAGCAGACCCACGAGTATATAAGCGAATCCGTTAAGCGTAAATGACTGAAACAGTAAGCTTTGGTAATCATTTTTCCGAAAAATTCAGATAAATCAGGGTGCTATTGTCTGAATACTCACCTCGCAACCTCCACCTTTTCCGAAAAACCTCCTGATACAGACTGTTACCCATTACATCCTGGTTTCGTTTTACAACAATTGCTCGTTCGTTTATGGCAATAAGGTAGTGGCGAACAATGAAGCAAAAAGCATTATGGATTAACCAGATAAAAGGGCTGTGTATCTGCCTGGTGGTTATCTACCATTCGGTTATCACGTTTTATCCGCATCTGATTGGGCTGCAACACCCGCTCTCCGGCCTTCTCGCCAAATGCTGGGTCTATTTTAACCTCTATCTCGCACCGTTTCGTATGCCGGTCTTCTTCTTTATCTCCGGCTATCTGATCCGTCGTTATATTGACGAGGTGGACTGGCGAACCAGTCTCGACAAACGGATCTGGAGCATTGTCTGGGTTCTGGCGCTGTGGGGCGTTCTGCAATGGCAGGCGTTGATCCACCTGAACGCCTGGCTGGCACCCGAGCGTGAGCTTGCCACCTCGTCGAACGCGGCCTACGCCGACTCTTTCTCAGGCTTTGTGCTGGGGATGATCACCGCCAGCACCAGCCTGTGGTATCTGTATGCTCTGGTGGTCTACTTCACGCTGTGTAAACTGCTGAGCCGCTGGAAGCTGCCGGTACTGGCACTGCTGGCGCTGGCAAGCATCGCGATTAACTTCCTGCCGCTGCCGTGGTGGGGAATGAACAGCGTGGTACGCAACATGATCTACTACAGCCTCGGGGCGTGGTATGGCGCAGAGCTGATGGCGTGGATGAAAAGCGTCAACCTGCGCCGCATCTGGCTGGCAACCGGCGCTTTCGCCGCCGTCTCGGTGGTGCTGTGGTTTGCTAACGTTCCGCTGCTGCTCTCATTGCTGTCGATTGTGCTGATCATGAAGCTGTTCTACAGCCTCGAGCAGCGCTATGCCGTTCACCCGAACAATCTGCTGAACGTGATTGGCTCAAACACCATTGCGATTTATACCACCCACCGTATCCTGATTGAGGCCTTTAGCCTGTTCCTGATTGGCGAGATGAATGCCGCATACTGGCCGGTCTGGGCCGAGCTGGGCTTAATTCTGGTCTACCCGTTTGTCAGCCTGCTTATCTGTACCCTTGCCGGGCTCGGGGTGCGTAAAATCTCTACCGCGCTGTTTGGGGACGTTTTCTTCTCTCCTCCGTCTACGCTGCCCCTGTCACCTTCAACGCGTTAATGCCCTCTCCGCCCCCGTTTCGGGGGCGTTTAGCCCTGCCGTGCGGTTACGATTTGCTTATGTAAAACGATCGAGGATAATAAAGACATTGCGTATCAGTGATATGCCCCAATACTGTTGGTATATCCATAAGAGACTCTGACATAGCCATGCCTGAAAACTATCGTTATTCATTACCTGTCAAAGCGGGCGACCAGCGCCAGCTGGGTGAACTCACGGGCGCGGCGTGCGCCACGCTGGTGGCGGAAATCGCCGAGCGTCATCCAGGCCCGGTGATTCTGGTTGCCCCGGATATGCAAAACGCCCTGCGCCTGCACGATGAAATTCGCCAGTTCACCGATAGCCTGGTGTTCAGCCTGGCCGACTGGGAGACGCTGCCGTATGACAGCTTCTCTCCGCATCAGGAGATTATCTCATCGCGCCTGTTGACGCTCTATCAACTCCCGACCATGCAGCGCGGCGTGCTGATTGTGCCGGTAAATACCCTGATGCAGCGCGTCTGTCCGCACAGCTATCTGCACGGTCACGCGCTGGTGATGAAAAAAGGCCAGCGCCTGTCCCGTGATGCCCTGCGCGCGCAGCTTGACGGTGCCGGCTATCGCCACGTCGACCAGGTGATGGAGCACGGGGAATACGCCACCCGTGGCGCGCTGCTCGACCTTTATCCAATGGGCAGCGACCAGCCGTATCGTCTGGACTTTTTCGATGATGAAATCGACAGCCTGCGCGTGTTCGACGCCGACACGCAGCGCACGCTGGAAGAAGTGGAGTCCATCAACCTGCTGCCCGCGCATGAGTTCCCCACGGACAAAACCGCTATCGAACTGTTCCGCAGCCAGTGGCGCGATAAGTTCGAGGTGAAGCGCGACGCGGAACATATTTATCAGCAGGTCAGTAAAGGCACGCTTCCTGCCGGGATCGAATACTGGCAGCCGCTGTTCTTCAACGAGCCGCTGCCTGCCCTGTTCAGCTACTTCCCGGCGAACACGCTGATTGTTAACACCGGGGATATCGACGCCAGCGCCAGCCGCTTTGAAAGCGAAACCCGCGCCCGTTTTGAAAACCGTGGCGTTGACCCGATGCGTCCGCTGCTGCCGCCGGAAGCGCTGTGGCTGCGCACCGACGAGCTCAACGCCGAGCTGAAGCGCTGGCCGCGCATGCAGCTGAAAACCGATTCGCTTGCCGATAAGGCCGCCAACACCAACCTCGCCTTCCGGACGCTGCCGGACCTGGCCGTTCAGGCGCAGCAGAAATCCCCGCTGGATAATCTGCGCAAGTTCCTGGAGTCCTTTACCGGCCCGGTGGTGTTCTCCGTTGAGAGTGAAGGCCGCCGTGAAGCTTTAGGCGAGCTGCTGGGACGCATTAAGGTGGCGCCGAAGCGCATCCTGCGTCTGAGCGAAGCGACCGGAAACGGTCGTTACCTGATGATTGGCGCCGCCGAGCACGGGTTCATCGACACGCTCAACAACCTGGCGCTGATTTGCGAAAGCGACCTGCTGGGTGAGCGCGTCGCGCGTCGCCGTCAGGACAGCCGTCGGACCATCAACCCGGACACGCTGATCCGTAACCTGGCCGAGCTGCATCCTGGCCAGCCGATTGTCCACCTGGAACATGGCGTTGGGCGCTATCAGGGGATGACCACGCTGGAAGCGGGCGGCATCAAAGGTGAATACCTGATGCTGACCTACGCTAACGACGCCAAACTGTATGTCCCGGTATCGTCCCTGCATCTGATCAGCCGCTACGCGGGCGGTGCCGAAGACAATGCGCCGCTGCACAAGCTGGGCGGCGATGCCTGGGCGCGCGCGCGCCAGAAGGCGGCGGAAAAAGTGCGCGACGTGGCGGCCGAGCTGCTGGATATCTACGCCCAGCGCGCGGCCAAACAGGGCTTCGCCTTTAAGCATGATAAAGAACAGTACCAGCTGTTCTGCGACAGCTTCCCGTTTGAAACCACGCCGGATCAGGCCCAGGCCATCAACGCCGTGCTGAGCGACATGTGCCAGCCGCTGGCCATGGACCGCTTAGTCTGCGGCGACGTCGGCTTCGGTAAAACCGAAGTGGCGATGCGCGCCGCCTTCCTTGCGGTCGAAAACAACAAGCAGGTTGCGGTGCTGGTGCCGACTACCCTGCTCGCTCAGCAGCACTTCGACAACTTCCGCGACCGTTTCGCCAACTGGCCGGTACGTATCGAGATGCTGTCGCGTTTTCGCAGTACTAAAGAGCAGACCCAGATCCTCGAACAGGCAAGCGAAGGCAAAATTGATATTCTGATCGGCACCCACAAGCTGCTGCAAAGCGACGTGAAGTGGAAAGATCTGGGGCTGCTGATCGTCGACGAAGAGCACCGCTTCGGGGTGCGTCATAAAGAACGCATCAAAGCGATGCGCGCCGACGTCGATATCCTCACCTTAACCGCAACGCCAATCCCGCGAACCCTGAACATGGCGATGAGCGGCATGCGCGATCTGTCGATTATCGCCACGCCGCCGGCGCGCCGTCTGGCGGTGAAAACCTTTGTCCGCGAGTACGATAATCTGGTGGTGCGTGAGGCCATTCTGCGTGAAGTGCTTCGTGGGGGACAGGTCTACTACCTCTACAACGACGTGGAAAATATCCAGAAAGCGGCAGACAGGCTGGCGGAGCTGGTACCGGAAGCGCGCATTGCTATCGGTCACGGGCAGATGCGCGAGCGCGAGCTGGAACGGGTAATGAACGACTTCCACCACCAGCGCTTTAACGTGCTGGTGTGCACCACCATCATTGAGACCGGGATCGACATTCCAACGGCGAACACCATCATCATTGAACGCGCGGATCACTTTGGTCTGGCGCAGCTTCACCAGCTGCGCGGCCGCGTCGGGCGTTCGCACCATCAGGCGTACGCCTGGCTGCTGACGCCGCATCCGAAAGCGATGACCACCGACGCGCAAAAGCGCCTGGAAGCCATCGCCTCGCTGGAAGACCTCGGCGCAGGCTTTGCGCTGGCCACGCACGATCTTGAGATCCGCGGTGCCGGCGAGCTGCTGGGTGAAGACCAGAGCGGCTCCATGGAAACCATCGGCTTCTCGCTCTATATGGAACTGCTGGAGAACGCGGTCGATGCCCTGAAGGCCGGGCGCGAGCCGTCGCTGGAAGATCTCACCAGCCAGCAGACCGAGGTCGAGCTGCGCATGCCTTCTCTGCTGCCGGACGATTTCATTCCGGACGTGAATACCCGCCTCTCATTCTACAAACGCATCGCTAGCGCGAAGAAGGAGAACGAGCTGGAAGAGATCAAGGTTGAGCTGATCGATCGCTTTGGTCTGCTGCCCGATGCGGCGAGAAATTTGCTGGACATCGCGAGACTGCGCCAGCAGGCGCAAAAGCTGGGGATCCGCAAGCTCGAAGGCAATGAAAAAGGCGGCGTGATTGAATTCGCCGAGAAGAATCACGTCAACCCGATGTGGCTGATCGGCCTGCTGCAAAAACAGCCGCAGCATTTCCGTCTTGATGGCCCAACCCGTCTGAAATTTACCCAGGAGCTGACGGAGCGCAAAACCCGTATGGACTGGGTGCGTAACTTTATGCGCCAGCTGGAAGAGAACGCGATCGCATAACCTCCCTTCCCCCTGTTAGCCCAGCGCTACGGGGGGACAATTTACAAACTCTTTGCACTTCACCCGATCTTCCCGACACACCCATTCGCCATAATTATGTTTAACGCCTTATAAAACAATAACCTTATCATTTACATGGATTATGGTGATGATGACCTCTTCGCGTTTTACTCGCTGGATGACCCTGTTTGCGCTGGCAGCCACCATTGCGGTTGCGCTTCCCGCTCGGGCAAACACCTGGCCCCTTCCCCTTCCCGGCAGCAAGGTGGTGGGTGAAAACCGCTTTCATGTGGTTGAAAACAACGGTGGTTCTCTGGAAGCGATTGCCAAAAAATATAACGTCGGTTTTCTGGCCCTGCTGCAGGCGAACCCCGGCGTCGATCCTTACGTCCCGCGCGCGGGCAGCGTACTGACCATCCCGTTACAGACTATCCTGCCGGACGCCCCGCGCGAGGGGATGGTGATAAACCTCGCCGAGCTGCGCCTGTACTATTACCCGCCGGGTAAAAACGAAGTGACCGTCTACCCTATCGGTATTGGTCAGCTGGGCGGCGACACGCTGACGCCGACGATGGTCACCACCGTCTCAGATAAACGCGCGAATCCAACCTGGACCCCGACTGCCAACATTCGTGCCCGCTATAAGGCCCAGGGGATCGATCTTCCTGCCGTGGTGCCGGCAGGCCCGGATAACCCGATGGGGCACCACGCAATCCGCCTGGCGGCATACGGCGGCGTCTACCTGCTGCACGGAACGAATGCGGACTTTGGCATCGGCATGCGCGTCAGCTCCGGCTGTATTCGTCTGCGCGATGACGATATCAAAACGCTGTTTAACGTCGTTACGCCGGGAACCAAAGTGAATATTATCAATACGCCGATTAAAGTTTCAGAAGAGCCCGGCGGCGTGCGGCTGGTTGAGATTCATCAGCCGTTATCGAAAAACATTGGCGACGATCCGCAGACGCTGCCCATTAACCTGAATGCCGCGATGGTGAGCTTCAAAACGAATGCCAATACCAATAGCGTGGTGATGGAGCGCGCGATGGAAGCGCGGTCAGGCATGCCGACCGATGTCACCCGGCATCACGACGTCGTCCAGCAGTCGATGTAACTCAGAAATAAAAAAACGCCCTGCTGAGCAGGGCGTTTTTTATTGCAGTGGCATAAATGAGGGTTTATGCCCGGCTTATTTGTAGATGACAGCCGTGCCGTGCAGGGTGTTAGGACCGGTCACGGAGGTGATGCGGTAAGATTTTGCACCCATCTCTTGCGCTTTTTGTGCCAGCTGATCTTCCAGGGAACCCAGGTTAGTACCGGCAGAAGCAGAGATTGTCCCGACTTTATGCTGGTCAACAGGCGTAGATTGCACTTGTACAGCAGCAAAGCTTGCGAAAGAGAGTGAACTCAGGACAGCGGCAGCGATGAGGGTTTTTACGTTTTTCATGATGTTTACCTTTAGCAGATGAATTTGGAGGTCGCTAATCATTTAGTTAACGATCGATAGGTAAATCATAAATGTGATCCAGGTCACGCGTCAACATAATTTTATAACGAGCGTTAACTTAATTTTAAAATTGTTATTTTTCATACATATATGATTAATTTATTTTTAAGCATTCTGCACTGGTGGTGGGTTGCGTTTATTTTTATAATGGTCATTCACCAAACCAACAGAGGACCACCGGCAAATGACAACCGATGTCACGAGTTGTGCGAAGAAAAGCCGTGGCCGACCAAAAGTGTTTGACAGGGATGCAGCGCTTGATAAGGCCATGACTCTCTTCTGGCAACATGGGTATGAAGCAACCTCGCTTTCCGATCTGGTAGAAGCCACCGGAGCCAAAGCGCCGACGCTGTATGCCGAATTTACCAATAAAGAGGGGCTGTTCAGGGCGGTACTGGACAGATACATTTCGCGCTTTGCGGCGAAACACGAAGCCCAGCTGTTCTGTGAAGAGAAAAGCGTTGAACAGGCGCTTCGCGACTATTTCACCGCCGTCGCGACCTGTTTCACCAGTAAAGAGACGCCTGCGGGCTGCTTTATGATTAACACCTCTGCCACCCTTGCGGCGTCCTCTAAAGAGATTGCCAATACGGTGAAATCGCGGCATGCCATGCAGGAGGAGACGCTCAGCGCATTTCTGGCTCAGCGCCAGCAGCGCGGTGAAATCCCCGCGCAATGCAACCCTCAGCTACTGGCGCAATACCTGAGCTGTATTTTGCAGGGGATGTCGATCAGCGCCCGTGAAGGGGCCACGCTGGAAAAACTGCAGCATATTAGCGAAACCACGCTGCGGCTGTGGCCTGAGCTATTGAAAATCTGATGCAAAAAAAAAGCTCCTCAGCCTGAGCGCATGAGGAGCTAAATTCAGAGAACATCTTTTTTACACTTTGTTATTCAGAACCAGCTGGCCATTTCCATCCAGTGGAATTTGCGTGCCCGGGTCTTTATCCATGCGGATTTTGCCCTGCTGATCGCCAATTTTGTACGTCACGTCATAGCCCAGCATTTTTTCCGACTTGTCATAGACGGTTTTGCAGCGTTGCTGAGTCGTGGTGTAGGTATCATTATCCTGCATCGCGCCCTGCACCTGGTTACCGGCATAGCCGCCACCCAGCGCGCCGACCACGGTCGCCACGTCTTTACCCCGGCCGCCGCCAAACTGGTGACCAATCACGCCACCCGCTACCGCACCCAGAACAGAACCGGCAATGCGGTTTTCATCCTGTACCGGACGACGGTGCGTCACGGAGACGTTGCGGCACTCCTGACGAGGGGTTTTCACGGTTTCTTTAATCGGTGTAGCAGAAACCACCTGTGCATACTGCGGGCCGCGATCTAATACGTTGAGACTGGCAACGGCAGCCACACCTAACGCAGCCGCGACGCCAATCCCTATACCCGCCAACATTGATTTATTCACGGGACTTCCTCCTTTGTTGCTATTGGTAACAATTTTGCAATGGAGGCGACGCTTCGCCAATAAGATAAAGGATCAAAAAAGGGGCGTTGAGAGGAGATATATTGTATTTAGGAGAACTCTTAAGCAGTCAAACTGTGATCCACAGCATGAAATGCTAAAAACTCCCTCCGGAGGGCCCGGAGGGAGTGGAAGATTAGTGCAGCTTCAGACGCGGACGGATCACGCGGTTGATTCTGCCCACCAGCATCATCAGCCCGGTTTTGAAGTAGCCGTGCAGCGCAATCTGGTGCATACGGTACAGGGAAATATACACGAAGCGGGCAATGCGCCCTTCTACCATCATTGAGCCGCGCATCAGGTTGCCCATCAGGCTGCCGACGGTAGAGAAGTTTGACAGCGACACCAGTGAACCGTGGTCTTTGTAGACATAGGCTTTCATTGGCTTGGCTTTGTACTGCGCCAGAATGTTGTGCAGCACCAGGCTTGCCATCTGGTGAGCGGCCTGCGCGCGCGGCGGCACGAATCCACCTTCAGGACGCGCGCAGGAGGCACAGTCACCGATAGCAAAGATTTCAGGGTCACGCGTGGTTTGCAGCGTTGGCTCGGTTACCAGCTGGTTAATGCGGTTCGTTTCCAGACCGCCGATCTCTTTCATAAAGTCAGGCGCTTTGATACCTGCCGCCCAGACCATCAGATCTGCTTTAATATACTCGCCGTCTTTGGTGTGCAGACCGCCTTCGTCGGCGCTGGTCACCATGGTTTGCGTCAGCACCCGCACGCCCAGCTTGGTGAGCTCATTGTGCGCCGCACCGGAAATTCGCGGAGGCAGCGCAGGCAGGATGCGTTCACCGGCTTCAACCAGCGTGACGTTCAGCGCTTCGTTAGTTAACCCTTTATAACCGTAGCTGTGCAGCTGTTTCACCGCATTGTGCAGCTCCGCAGACAGCTCAACGCCGGTCGCGCCGCCGCCGACAATGGCGATATTCACCTTACCGTTCGCACCCATATTGCTGGTGTACTTCAGGAACAGGTTCAGCATTTCCTGATGGAAACGGCGCGCCTGGTGCGGGTTATCGAGGAAGATACAGTGCTCTTTCACGCCCGGCGTGTTGAAATCGTTGGAGGTACTGCCCAGCGCCATGACCAGCGTGTCGTACGCCAGTTTACGTTCGGGAACCAGCAGCTCCCCTTTTTCATCGCGCAGCTCTGCCAGGGTGATGGTTTTGCTTTCACGGTTGATGTCCACCACCGAGCCCAGCTGGAACTGGAAATGATGGTTGCGCGCGTGCGCCAGATAGCTGAGCGCGTCCACGCCCTCATCCAGAGAGCCAGTCGCCACTTCGTGCAGCAGCGGTTTCCACAGGTGGCTGTGGTTACGATCCACCAGCGTAATTTTGGCTTTTTTACCGCGACCCAGCTTCTTGCCCAGCTGTGTAGCTAGCTCCAGCCCGCCAGCACCACCGCCTACAATCACTATCTTTTTCAATGGCGTAGTCAACGTGACCCCCTCAAATTATTAACCAATTGTTAATTAAAAGTTATAAAAATAACCCTTAATTAACAACAGGTTACAGCACTGAAACCATTCAGGTGCATTGAGAATAACACGTCAGGCGCATTGGTCATACCAAAATTGATATGCATCAAGTTTTGATGGCTTAAAAGTAGACAATTCTGGTCAAAAAGAAAGCCCGGAACGCTTTCGCGGCCGGGCTTTGATGCCTGTGGGTATAGAGTTAACCCAGCGTTTTAAACGCTTTGATACGCTGCAGATGCGGAGAGATGTTTTTGAACTTGTGGGTCTGTTCTTCGTCCCAGACGATCTCATAGTAATGATGCAGCAGTTCTGCTGCCCGATGGCTGTTGAGCGCTTCATCATTACGGGAAAGGATCGCCAGGCAGCGGTCGCGGTTTTTCTCACGAAAATTGCTGACGCACTTGGTCGCAATATCGACATACTCTTCCGGGCGGTCAATTTTGCCTTCCATGTTCTCGTTCGGGAACAGGTTAGGATTGAACACCACCTGGCGAATGTCGCACAGGAAGCCAATACGCTCCGCCCAGTAGCCGCCCAGCCCCACGCCGCAGATCAACGGGCGATCGTCGACGTTGAGCTGCAGCATCTTATCCACCTCTTTGAGCAGATGCTGCATATCATGCTTCGGATGGCGCGTGCTGTAGCTGATCAACCGTACATCCGGATCGATAAACTGCAGCTGCAGCACCTTCTCATGATTACCAGGACTGTTTGAGTCAAAACCGTGTAAATAGATGATCATCGTCTTCTCACCACGCTACGCCTTCCGGGAGGGTTTACAGGCTGGCTTTATGTGCCTGCCAGCGCTCATTCAGGTCTTCAAGCCGGGCGTTGACCGTCTTCCAGCGCGCCGAATCCATCAGCTCCTGACGGCTAAATGAACCTTTATGATACAATTGTGTAACACGCTCTGCATTGATCGGCGACAGGTTATCCAGCACGCTAACGGCACCTTTACGATTATTGCAGACCAGGATCATATCGCAACCTGCATCCAGCGATGCCTGACCGCGTTCAGCGTAGCTGCCCATAATCGCGGCCCCTTCCATTGATAAATCGTCAGAGAAAATCACGCCGTTGAAACCGAGTTCCTGACGCAGAACGGTTTTCAGCCAGTGCGGAGAACCGCTCGCTGGACGCGGGTCGATGTCGCTGTAAATGACGTGCGCGGGCATAATGGCATCCAGCTTGTTATCGGTGATAAGCGACTGGAAAACCGACATATCTTTGGCGCGGATCTCCGCTTCCGGGCGCGGATCGCGCGGGGTCTCTTTGTGAGAATCCGCCGTCACCGCCCCGTGCCCCGGGAAGTGTTTCCCGGTGGTTTTCATCCCGGCATCGTGCATGCCGTCGATGAACCGGGTCGCCACTGCCAGCGCAATACGCGGATCGTCATGGTATGAGCGCTCGCCAATGGCAGCGCTGATATGCCCTACATCCAGCACCGGGGCAAAGCTGATGTCGATATCCATGGCAATCATTTCGCTGGCCATCAGCCAGCCGGCCTCCTGCGCCAGTTTTCCACCCTCTTCCGTGCCCAGCAGCGCGGCAAAAGACTGGGCGGCGGGCAGGCGGGTAAACCCTTCGCGAAAACGCTGCACGCGTCCGCCTTCCTGATCGACGGCCACCACCAGATGATTGCGCGACGCGGCGCGGATCTGACGCACCAGCTCACGCAGCTGCGCCGGATCGTGATAGTTGCGGGTAAACAGGATCAGGCCACCCACCAGCGGATGCGCCAGAATTTCACGCTCCTCCGCATCCAGCTCAAACCCTTCTACATCCAACATGACTGGACCCACATCCACCTCTCTTATCCTTTAGTTTGTAACTGACGCCAGGCATCGTCTGCCAGCGCAATAAATTGTTTGTCTCTGGACTGCCGATAGCGCATTTCAAACCAGCCAGCCATTAGCATGACGACCCAGGGTCGCCAGCGCCTGACCTGACGCGTAAGCGCATCGGGGTCAATATGTGCCACCCGGGCGTACTCCCTGATGAGCGTCTGCCGCGCGGCGTCACTCTCCGTCCAGACTGCCGCCAGCTCCAGCGCCACATCGCCATCTCCGGCATACTCCCAGTCGATAAGCCTGATGCCCGCTGGCGTATGAACAATATTCCCGGCATGAACATCCATGTGCAGCGGCGCGAGCCGAATCGGCTGCGGCTCGCCCGTTTTACGCAGCCGCTTAAGATGTGCCAGCCATACTGGGGTACGCCTGCCAGGCAGGGCTTGCTGCCAGTAGTGCTCAAGCAGCGGGAATAACGTAATTCGCCATCCCAGACGTGGCTGCCGGTGCAGATGATACAGTATTGCCGCAAGCTCTGGGGTGTCCGGCAGCGCGCTTTTAACGTCACCGTCCAGATAGTCGACGGCCATCCAGCCCTGTCTGAAAAAACGGGGTTCAGGCACGAGATCTGACGGAAGACGTCTCAGGGCTCGAAACTGACGACGGAAATGGAAAGCAGGCGCGTAGGGATCGTGATTTTGCCGCAAGACCAGACGGTGTTCGCCCTGCTCTATAATGCAACTCGCGCCGCCAAGCCCGGAATGGGCCTGCGGCGCGATAAGGCGATACTGAGGAAAATAGCGCGTCAGAATCTCTTCACGCGTGCCGTCATTGTTGCGTAACCGCACCTTTACCTGACCAGATAATTTCGCCTGTCTGAACCAGCATCAGCTGCATCTGCAGGGCTGGGGTATTCACGTTACCGGTGGCGTTAGAGTAAAGCACATACTGCGCGCCAACGTTACGGGCGATGCCGATCGCCTTGCTGCGTGTGCCGAGGCTATCCTGCGGCGACAGGCCCAGCTGCTGTTTGGCTACCGCGAGCTGCTGAGCCGAGACCAGCGTAAACTTGCCGTTGTTAGCCAGAGCATTGCGCAGGGTTTCCGTCGCTTCACCCGCGTTCAGCGAACCGTTGGTACGGTTGTTGACGCTGTCGACCAGCAACACGCTGCCCGCCGTCACGCCCTGCGCCTGCAGCATTTTGCCTACCATCGGCTGCATTGCCCCGTTCCAGTCGTAATGGCGCACGCGCGGCGTGGGCTGTGACGTCTGGTCCGGATGCTCAATCGGGCCCGGCTGGGCCGGAATAGATGGTACAGACGGCACGGTTGGCTGCTGCTGCGTTGGCGGTGTCGGCTGTTCAGTACCCGGTTTAGCCTCTTCCACAGGCGCAGGCTGTTCAGTTCGGGTCACACACCCTGCGAGAAACAGAGCGAAAGCTGTCACGAGCGCATAGCGGCTCAAATTTTTAATCAAGGTTCACCCCTCAGAGATAAAGATAAAGTCTCACCTTATGTGCACCCAGATAGTTGGCGCTGCCATAGAGCGTTACCGACGACCTGGCCGGAATGGTGACGCTGCGCGGCGCCTCCAGCGGATGCATTTCAAGACCTCTTACGTCATACCAGAAAAAACGGTAGTGAACCGTCACTGGTTCATGTCTTTCATTAAAGAGCGTAGAGGAGGCAGATGAGTTGATTTCACTGATGGTCAACGCGGGCTGTTGCGCCGTGATGCCCGCGGCAAGCACGGAGGATTCCATGACCAGCGTCTGTTCATCATTCACGGGGATTGCCGGACGCGAGCTGCACCCCACAATCATCATCGTCATTACCAGCGCTGCAATACGCCCTTTAAGCATGTCAGAGACCTTTATGTGCCAGCATCGGCCCCAGAGGACGTCCACCCAGCAGATGCATGTGAATATGATAAACTTCCTGGCCACCATGACGGTTGCAGTTCATGATCAGACGGTAACCGTCTTCTGCAATCCCTTCCTGTTCAGCGATTTTCGCGGCCACCGTCAGCATACGACCTAACGCCACTTCATGCTCGGTTTTTACGTCGTTTACAGTCGGAATCAGAATATTGGGAATGATAAGGATGTGCGTCGGGGCCTGAGGGGAAATGTCCCGGAAAGCCGTCACCAGTTCATCCTGATAGACGATATCCGACGGAATTTCGCGGCGGATAATTTTACTGAAAATCGTTTCTTCAGCCATGACCTTTTCCTTTTTTGTTTAATCTGGCGCAATGCGTCCGCTGTAAACACACTCCGGGGATCGGTGTGTGACACAATTCAAGAGTATGAGCGAGTTTCTCCTGTCCTTTCAACCTCCTCCCTCGATTTCTTTCCTGAATGTTCATCAGCTGGGTGAAGAGTGACCGCTCGTATGCCTCAACGGGCTGAAACATTATTTCAATTCCGGTCGACACATTTGTTTACAGCATTAATAGCAATGCGTATATTTCGCATTTGCATTTTCATGCGCATTTTTAACATAGAAAACGACGCCAGCCCGTTTCTGCGGGACTGACGCATACCCTCTACACCGTTCATAAGGGTTTGATAATGTCTTTCATTAATCACACCAGGGATGGGCAACATCAGCCTGTCGCAACGCCTTCGTTGCTGGCAGTCTGCATTGCTATGGCATTGACGCCAGCCGCCGCTTTCGCTGCATCAACAGCCGAAGATACCGTCATCGTAGACGAAGGTTTTGACAATACACAGGATCCTTCCGCAAACCAGACTCAGGATTACAGCGTAAAAACCACCACCACCGGAACCAAACTGCTGCTGGTTCCCCGCGATATCCCGCAGTCCGTCAGCGTGATCAGCCAGCAGCGCATGGCCGATCAGAACCTGCAGTCCATCGGCCAGGTGTTAACTAACACCACGGGCGTTACGGCGCAGGTGCAGGACAGCGACCGTACCGTGTTTTACTCACGCGGGTTCTTCGTTAGCAACTACGCCTATGACGACCTGCCGACCTCCATCAGCGAGGTGTGGAACTTTGGTGATACCGCCGCCGATACCGCGATTTATGACCGCATCGAAGTGGTGCGCGGCGCAACCGGCCTGATGTCCGGTACGGGCAACCCGGCGGCGTACGTTAATATGGTACGTAAGCATGCGGACAGTAATGAATTCAAAGGTAACGTCTCCGCCAGCTACGGCAGCTGGGACAAGCAGCGCTACGTGCTGGATTTGCAGGCGCCGCTGGTGGAGTCCGGTAAGGTGCGGGGCCGCCTGATTACGGGTTATCAGGATAACGACAGCTTCGAGGATAACTACCACTACCGAAAAAAATTCCTCTATGGCGTGATGGACGCGGACATCACCGACAGCACCGCCCTCTCTGTGGGATATGAATATCAGGAAAGCCATACCGCCGACCCAACCTGGGGCGGACTGCCGACCTGGTACAGCGACGGAAGTAAAACCGATTACAATCGTAGCCAGACCGTCGCGCCAGACTGGGCGTACTCGGACAAGGACAGCACCCGCATCTTCGCTAATCTGACCCAGCGTTTCGACAACGGCTGGGAAGCGCACATTAACGGCATGCATGCTGAAACCAACTTCGACTCTAAGCTGATGTATATGTCCGGTTATCCGGATAAAGAGACCGGCGCGGGCATGGTGGGCTACGGCGGCTGGAACCGCGGTGAACGTAAACAGGATGCAGTGGACGCTTTCCTGCGCGGCGGTTTCGATCTCTTTGGCCGTCAGCACGAAATGATGTTCGGCGGCAGCTTCAGCCGTCAGCGTAACCATTACGACAACACCATGCCTGACGCGGTTTATGGCATGGTTGATGTGGGTAACTTTAAGAACTGGAACGGGAACATTGCCGATCCGCAGTGGACGCCGTGGAAGCTCTACAGCCAGGACGACATCCGCCAGTCCTCAGCGTATACCTCCGCCCGCTTCTCGCTGGCTGACCCGCTGCATCTGATCCTCGGCGCGCGTTATACCAACTATAATATTCGCTATAACCCGGCGGGCTCCCCGGACACCCGTCTGGAAAGCACTAAAGATGACGTTGCGCCCTACGCGGGCCTTGTCTACGACATCAATGAAGACTGGTCGACCTACGTCAGCTATACCTCCATCTTCCAGCCGCAGGACAAGCGTAACACCAGCGGACGCTATCTCGACCCAACCACGGGCAAAAGCTACGAAGCCGGTGTGAAAGCAGACTGGTTCAATACCCGTCTTACCACCTCGTTGGCGATTTTCCGCATTGAGCAGGATAACGTAGCAAGCAACACGTATACCTACATGCCGAGCGGTGAGTCGATCTATCAGTCGCTGGACGGCGTAGTGAGCAAAGGGATTGAGTTCGAGCTGAACGGCGCGTTGACCGATAGCTGGCAGTTGACCTTCGGCGCGACTCGTTACATTGCTGAAGATAAGAACGGCAACGCGGTGAGCGCCGATCAGCCGCGCACGACCATGAAACTGTTCACCCGTTATCAGCTGCCAATGCTGCCAGCGCTGACCGTAGGCGGTGGCGTAAACTGGCAAAACAAAGTGTGGACGGATGTGGATGGCGCTCCGGCTGGCCGCAACCGTGCGGAGCAAGGCAGCTACGGGCTGGTTAACCTCTTTAGCCGCTATCAGGTCACCAAAGATTTTGCCGTTCAGGCGAACGTCAACAACCTGTTTGACAAAGAGTATTACGATTACGTCGGCTCTTATGTGGTTTATGGCGCGCCGCTGAACGTCTCGGTGAGCGCGAGCTATGACTTCTGAGTGACAGCCGCCACCCGGCACCATAAACCGCAGGAATAAAAAAGGCAGCCATTCGGCTGCCTTAGTCTCCCCAGGTCACAACTTAGTTGCTGCGGATGTACTCATCCATTTCGGTTTTCAGGTTATCGGATTTGGTACCGAAGATTGCCTGTACACCAGAACCTGCAACAACTACGCCCGCTGCGCCCAGTTTTTTCAGACCCGGCTGGTCTACTTTCGCTACGTCGGCAACGCTCACACGCAGACGAGTGATGCACGCGTCCAGGTTAGTGATGTTCTCTTTACCACCGAACGCTGCGACCAGTGCCGGAGCCATTTCGCTGGTAGCGCCTGCTTTGCTGTCTTCTGTCGCATCTTCACGGCCTGGGGTTTTCAGGTCCAGTGCTTTAATCAGCACGCGGAAGATGGTGTAGTACGCAACCGCATAGCACGCACCCACGATTGGGAACAGCCACAGCTTGCTGCTGTTACCGGACAGAACGATGAAGTCGATCAGGCCGTGAGAGAAGGACGTACCGTCACGCATACCCAGCAGAATACAGATTGGGAACGCCAGGCCCGCCAGAATCGCGTGGATAACGTACAGGATCGGCGCAACGAACATGAAGGAGAACTCGATCGGCTCGGTGATACCGGTCAGGAACGAGGTCAACGCTGCGGAGATCATGATACCGCCCACTTTTGCACGGTTCTCTGGCTTAGCAGAGTGCCAGATAGCAATCGCAGCGGCTGGCAGACCGTACATTTTGAACAGGAAGCCACCAGACAGTTTACCTGCAGTTGGGTCGCCCGCCATGTAACGTGGGATATCACCGTGGAATACCTGACCTGCTGCGTTGGTGAATTCACCAATCTGCATCTGGAATGGAACGTTCCAGATGTGGTGCAGACCAAATGGCACCAGGCAACGCTCGATGAAGCCGTAGATACCAAACGCCACAACCGGGTTCTGGTAAGCAGCCCACTGAGAGAAGGTCTGGATAGCGGAGCCGATTGGCGGCCAGATGAAGGACAGGAGCACGCCAGTGAAAATCGCTGCCAGACCAGAGATGATCGGAACGAAACGCTTGCCCGCGAAGAAGCCCAGATACTCAGGCAGCTTGATGCGATAGAAGCGGTTAAACATATACGCTGCAATCGCACCGGAGATGATACCGCCCAGAACACCGGTGTCCGCCAGGTGTTTCGCGGCGATCTCTTCTGCCGGTAAATGCAGAACCAGCGGCGCAACCACAGCCATGGTTTTCACCATGATGCCGTAGGCAACCACTGCAGCCAGCGCAGAAACGCCGTCGTTATTGGTGAAGCCCAGAGCCACACCGATCGCGAAGATCAGTGGCATGTTAGCAAAGACAGAACCGCCTGCTTCGGCCATCACGTGGGACACTACGGCTGGCAGCCAGCTGAAGTTAGCAGAACCGACACCCAGCAGGATACCTGCGATAGGCAGTACGGATACTGGCAGCATCAGCGATTTACCGACCTTTTGCAGGTTAGCAAATGCATTCTTAAACATAATTGAGAGTGCTCCTGAGTATTTGTGCTTTTTTTACGCTTTCACGCATTGGCCCGGGGGGAGTACCGTGCCGTGGACAGGACATCTAAGCGCCCTTTATTTATTACACAGAGTAAAATAATTCCCTCTGAGTTTGTTTGACGGCTATCACGTTTCAGCTTAAGGCGGTCGAAAAACTTTCAGTTATTTACAAAAAGCATGTCCGGATGTGTCTAAAAACACCCTCACCGCCCCAAATGAGGCGGTGAACTTTACTCGCTTTACTTATTAATTACGAGCCTAAAAAAAACAGGTGTATCAGACAGATTGCAGGCGGGCGGGGTCGATATGGAACAGCGTGGAGAAGTTTTCCGTCGTCACGCGGGCCAGCTCGTCGATGCTGACGCCCTTCAGAACGGCCATGTACTCAGCCACATCTCTCGTCATAGCGGGCTGGTTCTCTTTACCGCGATGCGGTACCGGTGCGAGATACGGAGAATCTGTCTCCACCAGAATGCGATCGAGCGGAACATAACGTGCAGCATCACGCAGCTGCTCAGCGTTACGGAACGTCACGATCCCCGAAAACGAGATATAAAACCCTAAATCAAGCAGCTTACCCGCCGTTTCTCTGTCTTCTGTGAAACAGTGTAGTACGCCACCGCAATCCGTCACGTTTTCTTCCCGGAGGATCGCCAGGGTATCCGCACGCGCATCGCGGGTGTGGACGATAACCGGCTTGTTCAGCTCCCGGCCAATGCGAATATGGTTGCGGAAGGATTCCTGCTGACGCGGTTTGGTTTCCGGCGTGTAAAAATAGTCCAGCCCGGTCTCACCCATCGCCACCACGCCCTCTTCTGCCGCCAGTCGGCGCAGATCCTCAACGTCGTACGCCTCGTCCTGATTCAACGGATGCACGCCGCAGGAGAACACCACGTTATCGCGAACGCCCACCAGCTCACGCATGGAGCGGTAGCCCGGCAGCGTGGTTGCTACCGCAAGACAGAATTTCACATCGCGGGCAGCGGCTTTTGCCAGCACGTCATCCACGTTTTTATGCAGGGATTGATAATCCAGGCCATCAAGATGGCAGTGTGAGTCGACTAAAAACATAATGTCTCTCTCAGAGATGGGAAACTGGCGGTGTGACGCCGGGTTGCAGGTAATGTTCGATACGCAGTAACTGGTCGGTCAGTAAAAGCTCGCGATTAAGACCCGTCACGGTTAAAAGCTGTTCACGACTCTGGCAAATTTCATGGAGCATCGCGTGAAGAATCTTTCCTGAAAGGCGGTTCGCCAGCGTATTTACCAGCGGCCACGCATCCGGGTTGGTCAGAAGCGTTGCCCCTTGCTGGATTTTGAGCGCATCCAGCAGCAAGGAGGCCAGCCAGTGCAGACGCTCAACGGCCCGATCGCTGTTAAGCGCAGGCAGTAAACTTAGCCAGTCGTGACTGTTCAGTGAAGCGTCGACGGCCCGGCAGAGCGTTTCTCGCTCTGACCAGACGTCAGGCTGCAGTAATGCCAGTGCCGCAGCAGGCGCACCGCTGCTCAGACGCAAGGCGGTCAGCGCGCTCTCAGGTGACGTTGTCACCTCACGCTCAAGCCAGCTCAGCGCCCACGATTCCTGGGGCACCGCCAGGTGATGAAGACGACAACGGCTGCGCAACGTCGCCAGCAATCGTCCCGGGTCACGGCATGAGAGGAAAAACCACGTTTTTACCGGCGGCTCTTCCAGGGTTTTGAGCAGAGCGTTAGCGGCCGCCTCGGTGAGCAGCGTAGCGTCTTTAAGCCAGACCACTTTAGCGCCGCCCAGTCGCGCGTGTTCATACAATTTTTCACCGACTTCACGCACGGCATCAATACCGAGCGCGCTTTTGCCTTTTTCAGGCTCAAGGGTGTAGTAGTCAGGATGCGTGCCCGCCTGCATCAGCTGACAGCCCCGGCATTTACCACAGCTCTTGTGCCCTTCCGGCTGCTGACACATCAGAAAACGGGTGATGGCATAAATCAACGCATCATCACCCATCCCCGGCAATGCCTGAATCAGTAACGCATGATGCCCCCGACCCGCCTGATAGCTGCCGATCAGCTGTTCAAAGTGTGGGCGCAACCATGGATACCATTTCATGCCTGCTGCTCCTGCACCCATTGCGTAATGGTATGCTGAATGTCACGCGTGACGTCGTCCAGAGACTGCGTCGCATCGATGGTACAAATTGAGCTGTCCTGTGCGGCCAGTTCAAGATAGCGCGCACGGGTGCGGTTAAAGAAATCAAACGACTCTTGTTCAATGCGGTCCAGCTCGCCGCGCGCGCGGGCACGCTTGAGGCCCACTTCCGGCGTCACATCCAGATAGAGCGTCAGGTCGGGGCGAAAATCACCCAATACGGCATTACGCAGCGTGGCCAGCATTGTCTGGTCGATACCGCGTCCTCCGCCCTGATACGCCTGAGTCGACAGATCGTGACGGTCGCCGATCACCCACTTGCCGTCGGCCAGAGCAGGTTTGATAACCGTCTCAACCAGCTGAACGCGCGCCGCGTAGAACATTAGCACTTCGGCTTTGTCAGTGATAACTTCGTCGCCGACGGATTTGATATCCAGCACCAGGCTGCGCAGCTTTTCAGCCAGCTGCGTGCCGCCCGGCTCGCGGGTAAATACCATGTCCGCCACGCCAAGCGTTTTGAGCGTATCCACCACCACGTTGCGGGCGGTGGTTTTACCCGCCCCTTCGAGTCCCTCAATGACAATGTATTTACTGCGCATTTTTTTCCTTAAGTGCCTTCAGATAGTCCTGAACAGAGCGATTGTGGCTGGCAAGGTTGGTGTTAAAGGTATGCCCCCCTTTTCCATCAGCCACAAAATAGAGATACGGTGTTTTAGCCGGATGCGCGGCGGCTTTGAGCGACGCTTCGCTCGGCGTGGCGATCGGGCCCGGCGGTAAACCGCTAATCACGTAGGTATTATACGCCGTTGGCGTCTCCAGATCTTTTCTTGAGATCTTGCCGGTATAGCTCTCGCCCATGCCGTAGATAACGGTAGGGTCGGTTTGCAGACGCATGCCGATGCGCAGACGGTTGATAAATACTGACGCTACCCGATCGCGCTCGGCGGCAACGGCTGTCTCTTTCTCGATAATCGAGGCCATGGTCACAAACTGATTCTGATCGCTGTAAGGCAACCCTTCCATTCGCCCTTCCCAGGCGGCATCCGCGGCGGCGACCATTTTTTTGTGCGCCCGCTTCAGGATGGCTACATCGGTCGTGCCTGCCGTGTACATCCAGGTGTCTGGCCAGAACCAGCCTTCAACCCATTCCGGATGTTCAAGCTTCAGTGCGTCAGCCACCGTCTGATAGCTATCGTCTTTTAACGTATGTTTGATATAAGGCGCATCACGCAGCTGTTTGAGGTAATCGCTCAGGCGCATCCCTTCTACAAACCGCAGGGGGAACTGGGCTTCTTTACCGCTTTCCAGCAGCTGTAGCATCTCCCTGACGGTCATTCCCGGCGTAAAGCGATAGGTACCGGCTTTGAAATGTGACAGCTCAGGCTCCACGCGCAATAGCCACTGGAATACCCGTGGACGATTGATAATCTTGTCGCCATAGAGCTGTTCCCCCAGCGCCTGACGGCCGGTTCCCGCTTTCAGGGTAAAGATCGTTTCGTCTTTAACCAGGATTTTGCTGTCCGCCAGCTGGCGAACTTTCCATACGCCAGCTCCGCCAGCGACGCCCAGCGCAACGATGAGGATAAGGACAAAGCGCAACATTTTTTTCATGACTATCTGGTTTGCTCACATATCGGGGCTAAAAACTGAAACAGTTCGCGCGAAGACCAGCGTTGTTGGCCATACGCGCGGACGGGTACAACAGGCATCAGCGCATTGCAGATGATGACTTCATCGGCAGTCTGTAGCGCGGCTTCTCCTGCGCTAACTTCGACAACGCGAAAGCCAGAGCGTGCCAGCTGTTGCAGACAAAACTGACGCATTAACCCATTTACGCCAGCGTGTTCCAGCGACGGAGTGAATACCTCTTCCCCCTGCCGCCAGAATAAATTAGCCGCACAGCATTCCGTAATGAACCCTTCGCTGTCAAGAACCAGCGCCTCATCGGCGTCCGTCTGTTCAAGATGAGTACGAATGAGCACCTGCTCCAGGCGATTGAGATGCTTAAGCCCGGCCAGCATCGGGTTTCGTCCCAGCCGTACCGGGCTCAGCGTCAGCGTGACGCCGTCTTCTCGCCAGCGAGAGTAATGCGCGGGATAAGCAGAAACGGAGAGAATACGCGTTGGGTTGATACACGATGCGGCGCTGTAACCCCGGCCACCACTGCCGCGGCTGATGATGACCTTGAGTACGCCGCTGTCCTTCCCGGTTGCCAGCTGGCACATTTCCTGGCGCAGCGTGTTCCAGTGCGTGAAGGGGATCATGAGCTTTTCACAGCCATGCTGCAGGCGTCGAATATGCGCCTCCAGCAGGCAGACATCGCCATCCAGAATGCGCGCCGTCGTAAAGCAACCATCACCGAACTGTATCGCCCTGTCGCTGGCAGGCAGCGTGTCCTGCTCAAGGCCATTGATTAAAAACATGGTGGCTCCTTATGCGTGGGCGTTTAGTCTGGCAGGATGTCATGCAGCCGACAAGAAGATTAGGCTTAATAAAAAAGGCCCGGCAAGCGGACCTTTTTAAACGCTATCGGGACGTCAGGATCAGATCTTTTTGAAGATCAGAGAGCCGTTGGTGCCGCCGAAGCCGAAGGAGTTACACAGGGTGTACTCCATACCGCTAACCTGACGCGCTTCGTGAGGAACGAAGTCCAGATCGCAACCTTCATCCGGGTTATCCAGGTTGATGGTTGGCGGTACAGCCTGATCGCGCAGCGCAAGGATGGAGTAGATTGACTCTACTGCACCCGCCGCACCCAGCAGGTGACCGGTCATGGACTTCGTGGAGCTCACCATTACGCGGCTGGCAGATTCGCCGAAGATAGACTTAACCGCCTGAGCTTCAGCTTTATCGCCTGCAGGCGTAGAGGTGCCGTGCGCGTTCACGTAGCCAATTTGTGCTGGGGTAATACCCGCATCACGAATCGCGTTTTCCATCGCCAGCGCAGCACCCGCGCCGTTCTCAGGAGGAGACGTCATGTGGTAAGCATCGCTACTCATGCCGAAACCAACGATTTCAGCATAAATTTTCGCACCGCGTTTTTTCGCGTGTTCGTACTCTTCCAGTACGATCATGCCCGCCCCGTCGCCCAGCACAAAGCCGTCACGGTCTTTATCCCACGGACGGCTCGCCGCCTGCGGGTTATCATTACGGGTAGACAGCGCACGCGCCGCACCAAAACCGCCGACACCCAGTGGGGTACTGGCTTTTTCAGCACCGCCCGCAACCATAGCATCTGCATCGCCGTACGCGATAATGCGCGCGGCCTGGCCGATGTTATGTACGCCAGACGTACAGGCGGTCGCGATAGAAATGCTTGGCCCACGCAGGCCGAACATGATGGTCAGGTGACCCGCCACCATGTTAACAATCGTGGACGGAACGAAGAACGGGCTGATCTTACGCGGGCCGCCATTCATCAGAGATGTATGGTTTTCCTCGATCAGGCCAAGACCGCCAATCCCGGAGCCGATAGCGGCGCCGATACGGGTTGCGTTCTCTTCCGTAATCTCAAGGCCAGAATCCTGCATGGCCTGAACGCCAGCGACAATTCCATATTGAATGAAGGCATCCATCTTGCGCTGTTCTTTGCGCGAGATGATCTCTTCACAGTTAAAATCCTTTACTAAGCCAGCAAATTTCGTTGCATAGGCGCTAGTATCGAAATGGTCGATTAGGCTGATGCCGCTCTGACCGGCAAGGAGAGCTTTCCAGGTGGACTCTACGGTATTGCCGACAGGAGACAACATGCCAAGTCCGGTCACAACTACACGACGCTTAGACACGTTTGTCCTCCAGGGAGGGATAAAAAAAGAGATTCGTGGGACTAAAAAAGATAAAACTCAGGCGGTCGAATGACCGCCTGGAGATGTTCACTTACGCCTGGTGACCGTTGATGTAATCAATGGCAGCCTGAACGGTGGTGATCTTCTCAGCTTCTTCGTCCGGAATCTCAGTATCAAACTCTTCTTCCAGAGCCATTACCAGCTCAACGGTGTCAAGAGAATCTGCGCCCAGGTCTTCAACGAAGGAAGCGGAGTTCACAACTTCTTCCTGCTTAACGCCCAGCTGTTCGCCGATAATTTTCTTAACGCGTTCTTCGATAGTGCTCATACTCTTAAATTTCCTATCAAAACTCGCTTTCGCGATGGTTTTCGTAGTGTATAAAATGTTGAAAAATTTGCAACTAAATCCCGGCAGTTCTTACCACGATTTTACGTTATTTTGAGGCCATTCGCCCTAATAACGCAAATATTTTTCATCGTGGTTAAACCATATACATCCCGCCGTTGACGTGGAGGGTCTCACCAGTGATGTAACCCGCTTCGTCAGAGGCTAAAAATGCAACCGCACTGGCGATTTCTTTAGGGTCGCCAAGACGACCCGCCGGAACTGCCGCCAGCGTACCCGCACGCTGCTCATCAGTCAGCGCACGCGTCATGTCCGTTTCAATAAAGCCCGGAGCAACAACGTTTACCGTAATACCGCGGGACGCAACTTCACGCGCCAGCGACTTACTGAAACCAATCAGACCTGCTTTCGCCGCAGCGTAGTTAGCCTGACCAGCATTTCCCATGGTACCAACCACAGAACCGACAGTGATAATACGACCATGACGCTTTTTCATCATAGCGCGCATTACCGCTTTTGACAGACGGAATACAGATGACAGGTTGGTTTCGATGATATCGTTCCACTCGTCGTCTTTCATTCGCATTAACAGGTTATCGCGAGTGATGCCGGCATTGTTTACCAGAATATCCACTTCGCCAAACTCTGCGCGAATATTTTCCAGAACAGATTCGATAGATGCAGGTTCAGTCACATTCAGTACCAGACCTTTACCGTTTGCACCCAGATACTCGCTGATGGCCTGAGCGCCATTCTCGCTGGTTGCTGTACCAATCACCTTCGCGCCGCGCGCAACCAGTGTTTCAGCAATTGCACGCCCGATACCGCGGCTTGCGCCAGTGACCAGGGCGATTTTTCCTTCAAAACTCATGGTATTCCTCTTTTATTGCGAGAGTGCCGCTGACATTGCTTCCGGCTCGTTAATCGCCGAGGCTGTCAGGGTGTCAACAATACGTTTTGTCAGACCGGTGAGGACTTTACCTGGGCCGACTTCATACAGATGCTCAACGCCCTCCGCTGCCATAAACTCAACGGTTTTGGTCCACTGTACCGGGCTGTAGAGCTGGCGAACCAGTGCGTCACGGATAGCTTCCGGCGTGGTTTCGCATTTCACATCGACGTTGTTCACAACGGAAATCGTCGGTGCGTTAAACGTAATTTTTTCCAGCTCAACCGCCAGTTTCTCGGCAGCAGGCTTCATCAGCGCACAGTGAGAAGGCACGCTGACCGGCAGCGGCAGCGCACGTTTCGCGCCAGCAGCTTTACAGGCAGCACCCGCACGTTCAACCGCTTCTTTATGACCGGCGATAACCACCTGGCCCGGCGAGTTGAAGTTTACCGGAGAGACAACCTGGCCTTCAGCAGATTCTTCACACGCTTTTGCAATTGCAGCGTCATCCAGACCGATGATGGCAGACATGCCGCCCGTGCCTTCCGGCACCGCTTCCTGCATGAATTTACCGCGCAGTTCAACCAGACGTACCGCGTCAGCAAACGCGATCACGCCGGCACACACCAGCGCAGAGTATTCACCCAGGCTGTGACCGGCGAGCAGCGCTGGCGCTTTACCGCCCTGCTGCTGCCAGACGCGCCACAGCGCAACGGACGCGGTCAGCAGCGCTGGCTGAGTCTGCCAGGTTTTGTTCAGTTCTTCGGCCGGACCCTGCTGGGTCAGCGCCCATAAATCATAACCCAGTGCATCAGAAGCTTCACGGAAAGTCTCTTCAATTACCGGGTAGTTTGCTGCCATTTCAGACAACATCCCAACCGTTTGAGAGCCCTGGCCCGGGAACACAAAAGCAAATTGCGTCATTTTTTATTCCTTATCCTAGAAACGAACCAGCGCGGAACCCCAGGTGAACCCGCCACCGAAGGCTTCAAGCAAGACCAGCTGGCCCCGTTTGATTCGTCCATCGCGTACCGCTTCATCAAATGCGCACGGTACCGACGCCGCAGAGGTGTTGCCATGACGATCCAGCGTCACCACAACGTTATCCATCGACATGCCGAGCTTTTTAGCGGTCGCGCTGATGATACGCAGGTTCGCCTGATGCGGTACCAGCCAGTCAAGCGCGGAGCGCTCAAGGTTATTCGCTTCCAGCGTTTCATCAACGATGTGTGCAAGCTCAGTCACCGCCACCTTGAACACCTCGTTCCCTGCCATAGTCAGGAAAATCGAGTTGTCCGGATTAACGCGATCGGCGTTAGGCAGGGTCAACAGTTCGCCGTAGCTGCCATCAGCATGCAGATGCGTCGAGATGATACCCGGCTCTTCGGACTGCCCCAGCAGCACCGCGCCTGCACCATCACCAAAAATAATGATCGTTCCGCGATCGGTTGGATCGCAGGTGCGCGCCAGCACGTCAGCACCGATCACCAGCGCATATTTAACGGCACCGGATTTCACGTACTGATCGGCAACGCTCAGCGCATAGGTGAAGCCTGCACACGCGGCAGCGACGTCAAACGCCGGGCAGCCTTTGATGCCGAGCATGTTTTGCACCTGGCACGCCGCGCTTGGGAAAGCATGCGTGGCAGACGTCGTGGCGACCACGATCAAACCAATCTGTTCTTTATCAATGCCCGCCATTTCGATAGCACGCTGTGCGGCTTCGTAACCCATGGTCGACACGGTTTCGTCTGGCGCGGCAATACGACGTTCACGGATACCTGTGCGCGTGACAATCCACTCGTCAGACGTATCTACCATTTTTTCCAGATCGGCGTTGGTACGCACTTGTTTTGGCAGGTAGCTGCCGGTACCTAAAATCTTCGTATACATGTACGCTCAGTCACTTTTAGCTAATACAGATTCCAGGCGAGCGGCAATCCGCTGAGGGACTTGTCGCTGCACCGCCTGCACTGCCTGTTCAATCGCGACAGCAAATGCTCGCTGATTGGCGGCGCCATGACTCTTAATCACGATGCCGCGCAATCCTAACAGACAGGCGCCATTATACTGGTCGGGGTTGAGGTGACTGAATCGCCGCGTCAGGCTCTTTTGTAACCAACGCTTCAATAAAATTAGCCACCAGGCGCTTTTTTTGCCTTCTCCCTGAGATTTCAGCAGAGAAAGAAACATGCGCACGACCCCTTCCATGGTCTTCAACGTGACGTTTCCGGTGAAGCCATCGCACACCAGAACATCCGTTTTACCCGTCAACAACTCATTGGCTTCGAGATAACCAATATAGTTGATGGAGGGAACCTGTTTGAGCAATTCAGCCGCTTCGCGAATGCTGTCCAGGCCTTTGGTCTCTTCTTCACCAATGTTCAGTAACGCAACACGGGGAGTGTTGATCCCGACGACTTCTTCTGCCAGCACCGATCCCATCACGGCAAACTGAGCCAGCATAGTACTATCACAGTCGACGTTAGCGCCCAAATCGAGCACCACCGTTTTGCCCTTCTGCTGATGCGGTAACACCGTCACCAGCGCCGGACGCTCAATACCTTCAATAGGTTTGAGCAGTAATTTCGACAGCCCCATCAGCGCGCCGGTATTCCCCGCGCTAACGCAGGCCTGGGCTCGCCCTTCTTTCACCAGCTCCAGCGCTATCCGCATAGAGCTGCCACGACTATTGCGAATAGCCTGCGAGGGTCGGGCATCACTGGCAATAACTGACTGCGCAGGAATAATCTGCAGACGCGAACGTTGTTCAAAGTCAGCTTTTGCGAGTAATGGCGTGATTGCGTCGGGATTGCCGACTAAAAGAAGTGTGAGTTGCGAATTAGAATTCAGTGCCTGCAATGCTGCAGGCACTGTCACGGAAGGGCCAAAATCTCCCCCCATGACATCTAACGCCAGGGTTAGACGTGTCAAGGTATCGTCGCAGCCTGGTTCGGTAAATTCCCCGTTTGCACGGGGAAATCCTCACTAAGCCTAATCACGCTTGCGCGTGATTACTTAGTGATAACCTTGCGGCCGCGGTAGAAACCGTCAGCGGTGATGTGGTGACGCAGGTGTTTCTCACCAGAAGTCTTGTCTACAGACAGGCTGGTAACTGCAGTCAGCGCGTCATGGGAACGACGCATGCCACGTTTGGAACGGGTTGGTTTATTCTGTTGTACGGCCATGGACCTTACTCCTCAATTACTTACGCTTTAAGCTGGCTAATACGGCAAATGGGTTTGGTTTTTGCGCTTCATCAGGCAGTTCCCCAAAGACCATGTCCGCCTCGGACACTTCACAGTGTTCAGAATCATGCACCGGAACCACTGGCAAGGTGAGGATGATTTCATCTTCAACCAGAGCCAGAAGATCGATTTCACCGAATTCGTTAACCTCAATCGGCTCATACGCTTCCGGGAGTGCTTCAGCCTGTTCGTCAGAACGAACCGGACTGAAACAATACGTTGTGTGAACATGCTGTACAAACGGTTTCCCGCAACGCTGACACTCGAGCGTTACCGTCACCTTTGCATCACCGGTTAAAACGGCGAGACGCTGGTTGTCGATAGCGAACGACATGGAGCATTCTACATCACTGTCCACACTGACTACGGATTCGGCAATACGCTCAGCCTGATCGGAAGTATAGATACCTTCGTAATCGAGGCGTTTTTGAGCCGTACGAACCGGATCAAGAGTCAGGGGTAATTTTACCTTTTGCATAGGGCGCGCATATTAACTTTGTAACGTCATAGAGTCAAAGAAAAAGGCAACCAGAGCTGCCTTTTGCCAATTATTCGCACACATTGCGGCCTGTAGTTTAAAATGGCTGGCATCGATACGCTATATCTGGTGATAAAAATATGCCAAATCTCGTCCTTGCTTCCACTTCTCCCTACCGCCGAACGCTGCTGGAAAAGCTCGGGATCCCGTTTGAATGCGCCGCGCCAGAGGTTGATGAGACGCCACAGCCGGGCGAATCACCGCGTCATCTGGTGACGCGTCTTGCTAAGGAAAAAGCGCAGTCGCTGGCCGCACGCTATCCTTCGCATTTGATTATAGGCTCCGATCAGGTTTGCGTGCTGGACGGCGAAATCACCGGCAAGCCCCATACGGAAGAGAAAGCCTGCCAGCAGCTTCTGCGTGCGCGAGGCACGATCGTGACCTTTTATACGGGCCTGGCGCTCTTTAACTCCGCCAGCGGTCATCTGCAAACGGAGTGCGAGCCGTTCGACGTACACTTCCGCCATCTCAGCGAGCAAGAGATCGTGGATTATGTGCGCCGGGAACGACCGCTGAACTGTGCGGGGAGTTTTAAAAGTGAAGGATTGGGGATTGCGCTGTTCGACAAGCTGGACGGTCGCGATCCCAACACGCTGGTGGGGTTACCGCTGATTGCCCTGTGTCAGATGTTAAGACGAGAAGAGTGTAATCCGCTGACAATGTGACTGGGACGCTGCGGCCTGATGCCCTCACCCCGGCCCTCTCCCACAGGGAGAGGGAGGAAAGCAAAATCAGCCGCGCAGAACCTTAAGACAGCGTTTCAACTGCTCATCTAACGGCGCTTCAATACGGATGACTTCCCCCGTATTAGGATGGGTAAACTTCAGCGCTGCCGCATGCAGGAACAGACGCGACAGCCCCGTCCCCGCCAGTTGCTTATCAAACTCGCGGTCGCCATAGCGGTCATCAAAGGCGATTGGGTGTCCTGCAAACTGCGTATGCACGCGGATCTGGTGGGTACGACCGGTCACCGGACTGCAGCGCACCAGCGTGGCAAACTCATAGCGCTCTTCAACTTTAAAGCGCGTCTCAGACGGTTTCCCTTCCTGGCTCACGCGGACAATACGTTCACCGCTTTGCAGAATATTCTTCAGCAGCGGCGCCTGCACCACCTTTACATGGGACTGCCACTGACCGCGAACCAGCGCCAGGTAGTCTTTCTGCATCCCTTTTTCTCGCAGCTGTTCGTGCAACGAACGCAGCGCAGAACGCTTTTTCGCCACCAGCAGTACGCCAGAGGTGTCGCGGTCAAGACGGTGCACCAGCTCAAGGAAGCGCGCTTCCGGGCGCAGGGCTCGCAGCCCTTCAATCACGCCGAAGCTCAGACCGCTACCGCCATGGACAGCCGTTCCTGACGGTTTATTGAGCACCAGAATGTGATCATCTTCGTAAAGGATCACATCGCTCAGGGCCGCCACTTTCTGTAGCTTCGGTGAAACGGTCTCTTCTTCACGTTCCGCAACGCGCACCGGCGGAATACGCACTTCATCGCCCGCCTCGAGTTTGTACTCGGGCTTCACGCGTTTTTTGTTAACCCGCACCTCGCCCTTACGCAGGATGCGGTAAATCATACTCTTTGGCACACCTTTCAACTGGGTGCGCAAAAAGTTATCGATACGTTGCCCCGCGTCATCTTCGGCGATGGCAACCATTTTTACGGCTGGAGTCTCTGTTTTCATGGTTGGCGATTCTAAATATCGTCAGCCATTAGCGCCACTCATTTTTCTATGCTTATATTTACTTTTATCTGGCCAGCTCCCCGTTTCGCGCAACCGATTTGGTGGTTATTAAACCAATCGCCATTCTGAAGTGAAGAAACTGTGAGTAACCGGGTGATAATTGGTAAAAGTCATCTTGCTATAACCCGGCGAGCAGTGGAATAATGAGGCTGTTTTCCGTGTTAAATCCTGGTTAAGTAAGGATGTTGACGGAATGACCAATTTTGTCTGACCGATCATCAACGCAGCAATGGCGTAAGACGTATTGATCTTTCAGGCAGTTAGCGGGCTGCGGGTTGCAGTACTTCCCGGTATAAGGATTGTTCTCTGGAGAGTTCTACCCAGGCAATTCCCCTGATAATTGCGCTGTGTTTCCGTATGAAACACAGGCAACCGACACTCTGCGCCTCTTAAGCGAGCGACAACCGTGAGGTTGGCGACGTGAACAGACACGAGGCCATCGGTTCATACCCCGGAAAGCGTCACCTTGCCCGCAGCTTTGTCGTCAATGTAAGAATAACGAGTAAGTTACGATGAAAAGAATGTTAATCAACGCAACTCAGCAAGAAGAGTTGCGTGTCGCCCTTGTGGATGGGCAGCGCCTGTACGATCTGGATATCGAAAGTCCTGGACACGAACAGAAAAAAGCGAACATTTACAAAGGTAAAATCACCCGCATTGAACCAAGCCTTGAAGCTGCATTTGTCGATTACGGTGCTGAGCGTCATGGTTTCCTCCCCCTGAAAGAAATCGCCCGCGAATATTTCCCTGCAAACTACAACGCCCATGGCCGCCCAAACATCAAAGATGTTCTGCGTGAAGGTCAGGAAGTTATCGTTCAGATTGATAAAGAAGAGCGTGGCAACAAAGGTGCCGCACTGACCACCTTTATCAGCCTGGCAGGGAGCTATCTGGTTCTGATGCCTAACAACCCGCGTGCGGGTGGCATCTCTCGCCGTATCGAAGGTGATGACCGTACCGAGCTGAAAGAAGCGCTGGCAAGCCTCGAACTGCCTGATGGCATGGGGCTTATCGTGCGTACCGCAGGCGTAGGCAAATCAGCCGAAGCGCTGCAATGGGACCTGAGCTTCCGTCTGAAGCACTGGGAAGCCATTCAGAAAGCAGCGGAAAGCCGCCCTGCTCCGTTCCTGATCCACCAGGAAAGTAACGTTATCGTGCGTGCCTTCCGTGATTACCTGCGTCAGGACATCGGTGAGATTCTTATCGATAACCCGAAAGTGCTTGAGCTGGCGCGCCAGCACATCGCCGCGCTGGGTCGTCCGGATTTCACCAGCAAAATTAAACTGTACACCGGTGAAATCCCGCTGTTCAGCCACTATCAGATCGAATCCCAGATTGAGTCGGCCTTCCAGCGTGAAGTGCGCCTGCCTTCCGGCGGTTCTATCGTTATCGATACCACTGAAGCGCTGACCGCTATCGACATCAACTCCGCACGTGCAACGCGCGGTGGCGATATCGAAGAGACCGCCTACAACACTAACCTCGAAGCCGCTGATGAAATCGCCCGCCAGCTCCGCCTGCGCGACCTGGGTGGTCTGATTGTTATCGACTTCATCGACATGACCCCTGTTCGCCATCAGCGTGCGGTTGAAAACCGTCTGCGCGAAGCAGTGCGTCAGGACAGGGCGCGTATCCAGATTAGCCATATCTCACGCTTTGGCCTGCTGGAGATGTCCCGTCAGCGTCTGAGCCCGTCTCTCGGTGAGTCCAGTCATCACGTCTGTCCGCGCTGCTCCGGCACCGGTACCGTGCGTGATAACGAATCTCTGTCCCTCTCCATTCTGCGTCTGATTGAAGAAGAAGCGCTGAAAGAGAATACCAAAGAGGTTCACGCCATTGTGCCAGTGCCCGTTGCCTCTTACCTGCTGAACGAAAAACGTGCAGCGGTAAGTGCGATTGAAGCGCGTCAGGGCGGCGTTCGCTGCATCATCGTGCCAAACGACCAGATGCAGACCCCACACTATCACGTACTGCGTGTGCGTAAGGGCGAAGAGACAACCACCCTCAGCTACCTGCTGCCGAAGCTGCATGAAGAAGAGATGGCCCTGCCTTCCGATGAAGAGCCTGCCGAGCGCAAACTGCCAGAGCAGCCTGCGTTAGCGACCTTCATCATGCCAGAAGCGCCACCGGAAGCAGCTCTGGAAAAACCTGCTGCCAAACCTGAAGCGCAGAAACCAGAAGCAGCTGCAGCGAAAGCCCAGCCGGCACAGCCGGGTCTGCTGAGCCGCTTCTTTGGCGCGCTGAAGAAGATGTTTGCTGAAGAAGAAGTTCAGCCAGAGCAGCCGAAAGAAGAGCCTAAAGCGGCCAAACCAGAGCGTCAGCAGGATCGTCGCAAGCGTCAAAACAACCGCCGCGATCGTAACGACCGCAGCGATCGTAATGACCGTAATGACCGCAGCGAGCGTCGTGACAACCGCGACAATCGCTCTGAGAATGGCGAAGGCCGTGAGCAACGCGAAGACAACCGCCGCAACCGTCGCGAGAAACAACAGCCAAATGTTGAAGATCGTGAAATTCGCCAGCAGGCGGGCGATGAGTCTGAGAAGAGCAAACAGCGTGATGACCAGCAGCCGCGCCGTGAACGCAGCCGTCGTCGTAACGACGAGAAGCGTCAGGCACAGCAGGAAGTCAAAAACCTGAACCGCGAAGAGCCTGTTGAACAGCAGGACGGCGAGCAGGAAGAACGTACTCAGGTTATGCCGCGTCGTAAGCAGCGCCAGCTTGCTCAGAAAGTTCGCTTCGCCTCTGAAGTAACCGAAGAGTCAGCCGTTGTCGCGGTTGAAACCAGCGAGAGCACAACCGGTACGCAGCTGGCGAAAGTTGATCTCCCAGCGGTCGTTGAAAACAACGTTGAGCAGGATGATAACGGTGAAAACCGTGATAACGCCGGTATGCCGCGCCGTTCACGCCGTTCTCCACGTCATCTGCGCGTCAGCGGCCAGCGCCGTCGTCGCTATCGTGACGAGCGTTACCCAACTCAGTCGCCAATGCCGCTGACCATTGCCTGTGCTTCACCAGAAATGGCCTCCGGTAAAGTCTGGATCCGCTACCCGGTTGCTCGCCCGGAGCAGGTTGTTGAAGAACAGCCTGTAACCGAAGAGGTGATTGCACCCGCAGCAGCGATAGAAGACGTCGTGACTGAAGCGGCAACCGTGGTTGAGCCTCAGGTTGTTGAAACTGAAGCACCTCACGCAGTGGAAGTTGAAACCACCCATCCAGAAGTGATTGCCGCGCCGGTTGATGCCGCACCGCAGCTTATCGCCGAGGAAGATGCCGTGGTGGCTGAGGAAGTCGCTGAAGAGGCTGAACCTGTAGCCGCAGTGGAAGACACCGCTGAAACCCTCGTTGAAACCACCACTGAAGAAGTCGTTCAGGACGTTGAGATTCAGGTTGAACCGGTTGTCGAAGAAGCGAAAGCGCCTGAGGTGAAACCTGAGCCGGTTGTCTCTGCGCCAGCCGCTGCCCACGTGGCGACGGCACCAATGACGCGCGCCCCGGCGCCGGATTACGTGCCAGAAGCCCCGCGTCACAGTGACTGGGTACGCCCGGCGTTCAGCTTTGACGGTAAAGGCGCTGCAGGCGGCCACAGTGCAACGCATCAGGCGACTGCACCGGCAACGCGTCCGCAGTCTGTCGAATAACGACGCTGAAAGTAAAAAGCCGACCTTAGGGTCGGCTTTTTTTATGGCTGCTGCACGGGCTTTCTCATCCCGGTGACCTCCGGCATGACCTGCCGCATCAACTCCAGAAAACGCCGCAAGCGTGCCGGATAATAACGGGACCAGGGATAGACCAGATGCACCGGTAGCGCCGCTGGCTGCCACTCTGGCAGCAAATGCACCAGCCGCCCTTCCCGAATATCATCCTGTACCGTCCAGCTGGATACCACCGCGACGCCAAGGCCGGTAAGCGCCGTGTTGCGTGCGACATACAGGCTATCGGTGCTGAGGCGTGGGGTAATCGCCACTCGCGCGGTGGCAGGTGATGCATCGTGAAAAAGCTCTACATGGCGCTGGTAGAAAGAGCTAATCGCTATCCAGGGAAACTGCTGCAAATCCTCCGGCGTGGTAACCGTTGGAAAACGGGCCAGCAGCGCCGGTGAAGCCACCACCGAGCGCGGCACTTCGGCCAGCAGCACGGATACGGTCGCCGGATCGACCTCCACGCCCACCCGAATAGCACAGTCAAGGTTGTCGCCGAGGAAGTCCGCCGACCGATCGTTGAGCATCCACTCAATCGAAAGCTGCGGATAGCGTTGCAAAAATTCGGTTACGGGTTTCAGAAGCTGGTCCTGACCAAACGCGTGGGGTGCCCGCACCCGCAGCACGCCTACGGGCTCATCTTCCGTCTGCCCCACCTCATCTTCCAGCGCCAGCCAGCTGTCAATCACCCGACGGGCGTGTTGATAGCAGCGCTCGCCGTCATCCGTCAGCCGCGTCGTATGGGTAGTGCGCAGTATCAGGCGCACCCCCAGCATGGTCTCCAGCGACTGTAACCGTCTGCTCACCGTGGCCTGAGTGGTGGCCAGCTGCCGCGCCGCCGCAGAGAGGGAACCCGCCTCCACAATGCGGACAAACGTCCGCATTAACTCGACCCTGTCTATACGCTCAGCTCTTTTCATCGCATTTTCACTTATACGTTCAACGTATAAGCGTTTTACCACCGGGCCCGCTACCGTCGCAAGACGTACTGATAAAAAATAGCCTCACACGACGAATGAGGAACATCTTATGAACACAACAACCGCCGCCCATGCCGTGAGCCGCTGGGTAATCTTAATGCTGGCGATAGGTGCAGGTTTCAGCGTGGCATCTATCTATTATGCTCAGCCTCTGCTGCCGCTGATGGGCGCAGACCTTCACCTGAGTATCGAAGGAATGGGCCTGGTCCCGACGCTCACCCAGGCGGGATATGCCCTGGGGATCCTGTTCCTGCTACCGCTCGGCGATCGCCACGACCGCAGGACGTTAATCCTGATAAAGAGTGCGGCGCTGGCGCTGTTTCTTCTCGGCTGTAGCCTGACCGGGCAGATCCATTCTCTGCTGCTGGCAAGCCTGCTCATCGGCATGGCCGCCACCATGGCACAGGATATCGTCCCTGCCGCGGCCATTCTTGCGCCGGAAGGTAAACAGGGGAAAACCGTAGGCACGGTAATGACCGGGCTGCTGATGGGCATCTTATTATCAAGAACCGTGAGCGGCGTGATGGGCGAAGCGTTTGGCTGGCGCGTCATGTACCAGCTGGCGGCGGCGAGCATTGCGTTCATCGGGGTTATGATGTGGTTTGTGCTTCCCCGTTTTGCCATTCACTCCACGCTGAGCTACCCGGCGCTGATGCGCTCAATGGAACATCTGTGGCGTCGCTATCCGGCGCTGCGCCGTGCGGCGCTGGCCCAGGGTTTTCTGTCGGTTGCCTTTAGCGCCTTCTGGTCTACGCTTGCGGTCATGCTGCTGGAACGCTATCACCTGGGTAGTGCCGTCGCGGGGGGCTTTGGTATTGCTGGTGCCGCCGGTGCGTTAGCTGCCCCGCTGGCAGGAGGTCTGGCGGACAAACTCGGCGCGGGAAAAGTCACGCAGCTTGGTGCAGTTCTTGTGACCGTCTCATTCGCCCTGATGTTCCTGATGCCCGCGTTGGGCGTTCATGGACAGCTGATGCTGATCGCCGTCTCCGCCGTCGGGTTCGACCTGGGCCTGCAGTCCAGCCTGGTCGCTCACCAGAACCTGGTATACAGCCTTGAACCGCAGGCGCGGGGTCGTCTCAATGCCCTGCTCTTTACGGTGGTCTTTATCGGGATGGCGCTGGGTTCCGCGTTAGGCAGCAATATCTACTCGCTGGCTGGCTGGACGGGCGTGGTCGCGCTGGCGACAGTCTGTGGCGTCATTGCGCTGGCAATCCGTCTGATAGAAAGCGCACGAGTCGCCTCCGCACCGGCGGAAGTTGCATAAAAAAAATGCCCAATCCAGACGGATTGGGCAGTAAAACATGCCCAGTGTCAAGACATGTTCTAAGAGGTCAAGATGTTATTTGTTCAGCTGGAACAGAGACATGCCCTGCATATCGCTAAACGCTTTATAAGACGCCTGCAGGGCCGCCTGCTGCATGGTGTAAGAGGAAATCGCTTCGTTCCAGTCAACATCCACCAGGTCACTCATCTGCTTGGTCTGACCCAGGGCGCGGTCATCACCCAGCGTATCGAGTTTTTCCAGCTCGTTCATCTTGGTTCCCACATCCGCAACGACCGTCAGGACGTTGTTCTGGGAGTTTTTGATGCCGATTTGCGCATTGGCAATCACCTGGTTTTGCGCCGTTGCGGCAGCCGGATCGTTCTCAATCGGTGTCTTCAGCGACGCAATGGCAGAATCCAGGATTTTGAACATGTTGGTCTGGCCATATCCACCGCCCGGCAGCTGTTCCGCATTACTGGTAATGCTTTCGAAAATTTGCTGTCCGGTATGGCTGATGGTCATATTTCGCGCCGTATCAACCTGCTGGGTGATGGCCTCTGCGCCGCCGTTGTAATCCCCGGTCGCGGCATCAAACGGTGCGCTCTCGGTTTTGTATCCCGCAAAGATAAAGCGACCATTACCATCCGTCGTGTTGGCCAGGTTCATCAGCTGATCGCGGATCCCCTGAATATCGGTCGCCAGAGAAAGACGGTCGTCATCGCTTAATGTGCCGTTCGACGCGTAGACTAACTTCTCGCGCACGCTTGAGATTGCGGTGTTCACCTGGGTTAACACGTTATCTTCCAGCGAGACCTTCTGCGTTGCAAAGGTACGCGCGAGTGCAAACTGGCTGTTTTGCGACTGAGATTGCGACAGAACGATGGCCTGCGACGCGGCGATAGGATCGTCCGAAGGACGATTGACGCGCTTACCGGAGGACATCTGCTCACCGTAGCTCAGCCATCTGCTCTGGGAATCGGTGATCCCACGCATGTTCTGCTCATACATCATCTGGGTGCTAATACGCATTGTTCACCTCAACCTTAACGAATGTTGATAATTGCATCGAAGAGCGTACTGGCAGTTTGTAACACCTGGGCATTGGCCAGGTAATACTGCTGATAACGCTGCAAATTGCCATACTCTTCGTCGAGGTTTACCCCAGAGATGGTTTGCTGCTGCTTGACTAGCTGTGTTTCCACATTGGCTTTCGTCTGGCTACTCACCTTCAGTGACGCCGTTGAGCTACCGACGGTACTGACGAGAGAGGCATACGCATCGTTGAAGGTTTTGTTGCCCCCCACCACTTTAGCGTTTTGCAGATCGAGCAGTTTTTGGCCGTTACGGTTGTCACTTTCGCCGCCGTTCTGCACCGATGCCATCGCCAGTTTTGATTCGTCGCTGATCGCGAGATCCATGTTCATGATGACGTTGGAAACAGGCTTCACGGTGAAACTGTCTTTGGTATTTGCCGTGCCGCTGACGTTGACGTTAAGGCCATCAAACGACAGATTACCGCTGGCATCCGGGCTCATCGTAAAGCTGGTTTTGTCTGACGTGCGGGTGACCGTCCAGTCAGTACCGTTAAACTGCAGCTTATAGTCTGTCGCCTGGACCTGTTTACTGTCCGCCACGGAGGCCGTGACAACGGCCGAGCCGCCGTTCTTGCTGTTGGACAGCACCGCCGGAGAACCAAAGTTGAACAGCTTACCGCCCGCATCACCGTTCGCATCAAAACCGGCTTCATGCTGCGTGTTCATCGCATCGGCGAAGGCCAACGCCATCTGGTTCAGGCTGTTACGCGCTTTATCCAGATCTTCCGTGCGGAAGGTCAGTAAACCGCCCAAAGAACCGGTGGTGATAAATTTCTCGGGGATCTCAATATTACCCGCCACGTCATCGACGTAGGCGATGGTCGTACGAGCCGGATCGGCGCTGGACTTCACGGCTGCCAGCTGGCTGGCTTTGCTGCCCTGCACCAGGCTGTAACCGTTGCCGAGAGAGATATTAAACGTGCCGCTATCCTGTACGGAGACTTCCACGCCCACGATTTTGTTCAGTTCGGTCACGAGCTGATCCCGCTGGTCAAGCAGGTCGTTAGGCGAAGCACCCGCACCAACGCCGGTCAATCGAGAAATCTGATCGTTCAGATTCGCAATCTGTGTCGCGTAGTTGTTGATCTGAGACACGCTGCTTGAGATGGCGGTATTGACCTGCGTATCCTGGTCACGAAGATACTGATCGTTGGTTTTGAACTGATTGACCAGACCACCCGCTTTCCCCAGCACCGTCTGACGTGCAGCCGGGTCTTCCGCGTTGCTCACCAGGGTTTGCAGGCTTTTGAAGAAATCCTGCAGGGTGGTGGAGAGCGAGTTGGTGGTATCGGAGAGCACATCATCGATTTTTGACATCTGCTGATAGCGCGTCGTCAGACCGCTGCTCTGCGTCTGCGCGGCGCGCAGCTGGTTGGTGATGAAGGCGTCATACTCACGCTGGACACCGGAGACATAAACCCCGTTACCCACCCAGCCACCGCCGGTCAGCGTGCTGTTAGATGCGCCCAGCACCGTGCTCTGGCGGGTGTAACCTGCCACGTTATAGCTTGAAATATTATTACTGACGGTATTGAGTGCCGACTGCGCGGCACTGAGGCCACTCATGGCGCTGTTAATCAAACTGGACATGGGGGTTCCTTTTATACGTTCAGACACGAGTCCTGATGAAGGTTATCGGCAACCTCCACCGGGACTTGAGAACTTTCAGAACAGATTTTCAATATCTGTGCTATAGGCTTTGCTGACCTTCTCGCCCATGGATTTCAGCTGCTGGATCATGCTGGTGAGCTTGCGTGCATAGTTCGGGTCAGTCGCGTAGCCCGCGTTTTGCAGCGCCTGAGCACCCTGCTCCGCCGTCGCCGCCTGCGTAACGGCGGTATAACGCGGATTTCGGCTCAGCAGGCCGACATAATCGGACAATGCTTCCAGATAAGAGCTGTAGACGCGGAATTTTGCTTTGACCTTCACCGCCGCACCGTTCTCGTATTCGGTGGTGGTGATCTCCGTTGTCGGCCCCTTCCAGCTGGAGGTGGCCTTCACGCCGAAGATGTTGAAGCTCGGCTCGCCGTTTTCCTTGCGGATCTGGCGCTGACCCCAGCCCGACTCCAGCGCGGCCTGCGCCAGAATCAGGTGATGCGGCACGCCGCTCTGCTGGCTGGCAAGGCGCGCAGGCAGAGAAAGCTGCGCCAGGAAGTCTTTGCTGTCACCGGAGAGCGGCTCATCGCCGCTGCCCGTCGCTTTAGGTATGGCTTTACGCACCATTTGCGTCAGGGCCTGGTTCTGATAACTGGTCACCGTTTCCAGGTCGAACTTCATCGGCACCTGCTCCGGCTGCTCCTGAGGCTGAATGCCCTGCGCGGCTTCGGTCTGTTTCACAATCATGTCAGCCAGACCGAGGCCTTTACCGGCGGTCATCTGCTGCGCAATCTGCTGGTCATACATGCTGGTGTAGAGACGCGTTGAATCACTGCTGAACATCCCGTCTTTCGGCAGGGTTTCACGCATGCTTTTCAGCATCATCTGTACAAACATCCCTTCAACCTGGCGGGCGACCGGGCGGATGTTCGCCGCCGGGTCTTTGCCTGCTTTGGTTTTCAGTTCGTTGAGCGACTGGGCGTCCCAGGCTGCACTGGTCAACAGTTTGCTATCGGTCAGCATTAGATGATTTCCAGTTTGGCGCGCAGGCAGCCCGCGCTTTGCATGGATTGCAGGATAGACATCAGGTCCATCGGCGTTGCCCCCAGGGCGTTCAGGGCGCGTACCACGCTGTTCAGGTTGGCGCTGGAGCGAACGCTCTGCAGCGACCCGCCGCTCTGGCGCATATCAATCTGCGTTTGCGGCGTCACCACCGTCTGACCGCCACCAAATGGCGTATTCGGCTGGCTCACGTTCGCGGAGCGGTTTACCGTCACGGAGAGATTCCCCTGCGCCACGGCACAGCTGTCCAGCGACACTTCCCGGTTCATCACCACCGATCCGGTACGGGAGTTGATGATCACCTTGGCATCCTGTACCGGAACGTTCACTTCCATATTCTGGATATCCGCCAGCATGCGCACCTGGTTGCTGCTGCCGGTGGAGGTGCGGATCTGCACGGTGCGCGCATCAAGAGCCGTTGCATTACCGTAGCCGCGGCTGCGGTTGATGGTATCGGCAATTTGCTGCGCCATCGTGAAGTCTTCATTATTGAGCTGCAGGTTGATGGTGTTGCCCGCGCCAAACTGGGTCGGCAGTTCACGCTCAATGATCGCACCGTTGGTGATACGTCCACCGTTCAGCTGGTTCACCTGCACGCTGCTTCCACCTGCGGATGCACCCGCACCGCCAACCAGAATGTTCCCCTGCGCCAGCGCATACACCTGGCTGTCAACGCCTTTCAGCGGAGTCATCAGCAGCGTACCGCCGCGCAGGCTTTTGGCGTTACCCATTGAGGAGACCACCACATCAATGGTCTGCCCCTGACGCGCAAACGCCGGGAAGGAGGCGGTGACCATTACCGCGGCCACGTTTTTCAGCTGCATGTTGGTTCCCGCCGGCACGGTAATGCCGAGCTGGGAAAGCATGTTGTTCAGGCTTTGGGTGGTGAACGGCGTCTGGGTCGTCTGGTCACCGGTACCATCCAGACCCACCACCAGGCCGTAGCCAATCAGGGAGTTTTCACGTACGCCCTGAACGCTGGTGAGGTCGCGAATACGGTCAGCCTGGGCAAATGTTGCCACCAGCGCGAGCGCCACGGCGAAGATCGATTTAAACATGGGTCACCTCGCTTACATCGGCGATAAATTAAGGAAGAAGCGCTGCAGCCAACCCATATTTTGCGCTTCATTGATATAGCCGTTACCGACGTACTCAATGCGCGCATCCGCCACCTGGGTGGACGGAACGGTGTTGGTGCCGCTGATGGTGCGAGGGTTAACCACGCCCGAGAAGCGAATGAATTCAGTGCCCTGGTTGATGGCGATCTGTTTTTCACCCACAACGTGTAAGTTGCCGTTAACCAGAACCTGGTCAACCGTGACCGTCAGCGTACCGCTGAAGGTGTTGCTGGCGTTCGCGCCGCCTTTGCCGTTAAAGGTATTGCCGCCGGACGCGTTCACATCAGCACGCGCGTTGCCGAACAGCCCTTCGAGATAACGTGGCACGGTATCGAAGCCAAAATTGGTTTTGCCATCGCGGCTGGCGTTCGCCGACGAGCTCTTGCTCGCGCTGACGTTTTCCTGCAGCACAATGGTCAATGTATCGCCGACGTTACGCGGGCGGCGATCTTCAAACAGCGGCTGATAGCCGTAATTAATCGGCTGCGCGGTCTGGAAAATGGAGCCGTTTACCACTGGCGAAGGGCCAGGAACGGGTTGGGCAGTCGTCGCACCCTGGACCAATGGTTTAGACGGGATCAAAGCACACCCGCTGAGGGTGACAGCCAGAACAGTCAGTATCGGATAACGAAACGCCGCGTTTTTTTGCATTGCCTTCATCTTCGAAAACAGGGAGCCGGTGCGGCGTTTACCGCACCGGGCTACACCTTAGAGTTGCGTCAGTTTCTGCAGCATCTGGTCGGTCGTCGACACTGCTTTACTGTTAATTTCATACGCGCGCTGAACCTGGATCATATTCACCAGCTCTTCCGCCACGTTCACGTTGGACGTTTCAACATAACCCTGGTACAGCAGGCCCGCACCGTTCAGGCCCGGGGTGCTCTCATTCGGCGTACCGGAGGATTGCGTTTCGGTGTAGAGGTTCTCACCAATGCTTTCCAGACCGGTATCGTTCATGAAGGTGGTCAGGTTAAGCTGCCCAACCTGAACCGGCGCGGCCTGTCCCTGCTGGGTCACGCTGACCACACCGTCACGTCCGATGGTGATGCTCAGGGCGTTCGCCGGGATGGTAATCGCAGGCTGAACCTGGAAACCGCCCGCCGTCACCAGCTGGCCGTTCTGATCGACCTGGAACGAACCGTCGCGGGTATAGGCAGAGGTACCGTCAGGCAGCTGCACCTGGAAGAAGCCCTGGCCTTTGATCGCCACGTCTTTACTGTTGTTGGTCTGTGACAGGTTGCCCTGGCTGTGCAGACGCTCGGTGGCCACCGGGCGAACGCCGGTACCGATCTGCAGGCCCGACGGCAGCGTCGTCTGTTCAGAAGACTGCGCGCCCGGCTGGCGGATGGTTTGATAAAGCAAATCTTCGAAAACGGCACGCTGACGCTTGAAACCATTGGTGCTCACGTTTGCCAGGTTGTTGGCAATCACGTCCATATTGGTTTGCTGGGCGTCCAGGCCAGTTTTCGCGATCCATAAAGAACTGATCATAAGGAGTCCTGTTAACTCATAGCCAGAAGTTGGTTAGCTTTGCTCGCGTTTTCATCCACGCTGCTGATGATCTTCATCTGCATTTCAAAACGACGGGCGCTGGCGATCATGTCGCTCATGGCGGCTACCGGCTTGACGTTGCTGCCTTCCAGAACGCCGGACATCACGCGGATGCTCGGGTCGGCCTGTAACGTGGCACCACGCGTCGCCTGCGCCGCCTGGGTCAGACGGAACATGCCGTCGTCGCCACGCTGCACGTCTTTGCCTTCCGCCTTAACCAGCTTCAGACGTCCGACGGGCGCAACGGTGTTGGCCGGGTCGCCCGGGTTCAGCGCCGAAATGGTGCCGTCCGCGGCGATAGTCAGCTCAGAGCCTTCCGGCACGGTCAGCGGACCCGCTTCACCCATCACCGGATGACCCTGAATCGTCAGCTGGCCCGTCGCGCTCACCTGGATATTGCCGTTACGGGTATAGCCTTCGCTGCCGTCCGCCGTTTGCACCGCCAGCCAGCCGTCCTGCTGCAGGGCTACGTCCAGCGGGCGTGAGGTGTAGTCCATCTGCCCTGGCGTCATGTCTGCACCAGGGGTTGATGCCGTCACCAGCGTACGGGTTGGCAGAGAGAGCCCTTCAACCGGCACCGCGCGCAGCGCATTAAGCTGCGCGCGAAAGCCCGGCGTAGAGGCGTTTGCCAGGTTGCTGGCAGTAACGGCCTGCTGATTGAGCGTCTGGCTTGCCGCGCCCATCGCGGTATATATTGCGTGATCCATTGCGCTTTCCTGTTAGCCGCTTAACGCAGGTTAACCAGCGTGTTGAGGATCTGATCCTGGGTTTTGATGGTCTGCGCGTTCGACTGATAGTTACGCTGCGCGACAATCATGTTCACCAGTTCTTTACTCATATCCACGTTGGAGGCTTCCAGCGCGCCGTTGGTCAGCTTGCCGAAGTTACCGGTGCCTGCGGTACCCAGCAGCGCCACCCCGGAGGACTGGGAGGCAGACCAGACGTTGTCGCCTTCCGATTTCAGGCCTTCGTTGTTGGCGAAGTTTGCCAGCACGATCTGTCCCAGAACCTGAGACTGTTCGTTAGAGTAGCTTCCCACCACGGTGCCATCGTCGTTGATCTGGTAGCTCACCAGATCGCCAGGCTTGTAGCCGTTCTGATTGGTTGCCACAACGCTGTTCGCTCCAGTGTTCTGCTGCATGGAGTTCTGGAAGCTCAGGGAGAAGGTCGCAGCCGTCGCACCGCTGACAGAACCCGTGGTGATGTTAATTGCCGGCGTGGCGTTTGGCGTTGCGCTCAGTACACCCGCAGCGTCGTAGTTATAGACACCCGCCAGGTTACCGTTCGCATCAAAGTTCATCTGCGCCGCTTTGGCCGCAGTAGAACCCGCAACGCTGCCGTCCTGAGTGTAAAGATCCCATTTATTGTCGGCCGTCTTAACGTAGTAGACATACATGTTATGGGCGTTACCCTGGCTGTCGAATACGGTCACGGTCCCTTTTTTGTTATAGGTATCCGGGTTTGTCGCATCGAAGGGGGCTGTTTGAACAGGATCGGTTGAGTTCAGGTTGATCTGCTGCGTCGCGGTGGTGGTCGATTTCGCCGCCATCAGGGTATTCGGGATAGTAATCGCCTGAGGGTTCGCACCGGTCTGAACGGTTGGTGGCGTACCCGCTACCGGGTAGCCCGTCAGCTGCATGCCCTGCATGTTAACCAGCGTACGGTTTTCGTCCAGCTTGAACTGACCGTTACGGCTGTAGAACACAGAGCCGTTGGAATCGACCATACGGAAGAAACCGTTCTGGCTGATGGCAACGTCCAGACCACGACCGGTGTTGGTGGTGGTGCCGTCGGTAAAGTCCTGAGTGATGCCCGCAACTTTCACGCCCAGGCCGACTTTGGAACCGGCAAACATGTCTGCAAATGAAGCAGAACCGGATTTAAAACCGTAGGTCGCGGAGTTGGCGATGTTGTTGCCAATGACGTCCAGGTTGGTGGCCGCAGCATTCAGGCCGCTGACCGCTTGAGAAAAGGCCATGACTTACTCCTGATAAGTGTTAAGGCTTAGATAATCTGCCGAACTTCGTCGAGTGTGGTGGAACCAGAGGTTCCCAAATCCAGTTTGTTGCCGTCGCTTCCTTTAATCACGCCCTGGACCAGCGCGAACTGCAGCGGCTGCGCCACCAGCTGGGTCGTGCCGTTGCTGGCGCTGATCGCGACTTTGTAGGAACCGTTTGGTGCTTTAGTGCCGTCGGTCAGGCTGCCATCCCAGGTAAAGGTGTGAACGCCCGCCTTCAGCTCGCCGATATCAATGGTGCGAACCACCACGTTATTGGCATCCGTGATCGTTGCAGTCACCTTTTCAGCCGGCTGCTGGAGCTCAACGCCAAACGGCGTTGTGGTCGTTGTGGTGTTGCCTTCGGTGGTGCTGGTGCCCGCCAGAATCGTGGTTCCCGGGATCATCACCCCGTGACCAATCAGACTTGCCGCCTGCAGAGACTGCGCACTGTTAATCTGCCCAGAGACGGAGCCGAGGGTGGTGTTGAGTTTCTCAATGCCGCTCACGGTGCTGATCTGCGCAAGCTGCGTGGTCAGTTCGTTGTTCTGCATTGGGTTGGTGGGATCCTGGTTCTTAAGCTGCGCCACCAGCAGCGTCAGAAAGCTGCCCTGAAGATCGGAGGCATTGCTCCCGGTGAGGGAGTTAGAACCTGTCGTACTCTTCGTGTTATTAACACCCGAGTTCGTAGGATCATTCACATTTACGGCGATGGACATGCATGTCTCCTTTACTGGCCGAGAGTGAGCGTTTTGAGCATCATGCTCTTCACGGTATTAAGCACTTCGACGTTGGCCTGGTAGCTACGGGAAGCCGACATGGAGTTCACCATCTCACCCACCACATCCACGTTTGGCATTTTCACGTATCCGCTGGCATCCGCGAGCGGGTTACCCGGTTCATACACCAGCCTGTCCGGCGCCTGGCTCTCTACCACATCAGACACCTTCACGCCGCCCGTCGCCGCGCCAGGCGCAGCATCGACCTGAAAGACAACCTGTTTGGCCCGATACGGCTGGCCGTCTGGTCCGGTTACGCTGTCGGCGTTTGCCAGGTTACTGGCAGCCACGTTCAGGCGTTTGGACTGCGCGGTTAACGCCGAACCGGCAATATCAAAAATATTCAACAAGGCCATCTATCAGTTCCCCCCCTGCAGGACGTTCATCATGCCTTTGATTTGTCCGCCGAGTACGGTCAGGCCCGTCTGGTATTTCAGGCTGTTATCGGCAAACTGCGTACGCTCCCGGTCCATATCCACGGTGTTACCGTCGAGTGAGGGCTGATCGGGAATGCGGTAAAGTAAATCGGTCGCTGGCGCGGTCATCGCCTGAGCAGGTATATGGCGAGAGGATGTCATGGCAAGTGCAACACCCGTTCCTTCGGCACGTCCACGCTCCATCACCTTTTTGAGTTCACTGGAAAAATCAATATCGCGCGCCTGAAACCCTGGGGTATCGGCGTTAGCGATGTTGGCGGCTAAAATCTCCTGCCGCTGGGCGCGTAAATTGAGCGCTTCCTGCTGAAAACGTAACGCGGCGTCGAGTTTATCGAGCATGTCTCCTCCGCTGATGGCAAAATTTCAGTTCACAGCTTAAATCTCACCCGGTCTCCCCTATCGACGGAATAAGCGCAAAATGCGTCGCTATTTATTGCGTTGATGCAAAACCACTGCAGGTAGAATTCATTCAACTCTGGAAACGGTGGAACTTGCGATGCAAACGTTAAAACGTGCCCTGATGGCAACTTTCTTGCTGTTTAGCCCTCTGGTGCAGGCTGAAGGCTTACAGGATCGGCTGACGGCTTTTTTTGCTGAAAAGCTGGCAGGCTTTAGCGATGAGGTTAACGTGACCGTGCGCACCCCACCGAATCTGTACCCTACCTGTGACCAACCGTCATTCAGCGTGACGGGGACCACCAGGCTGTGGGGAAATGTGAACGTGCTGGCACGCTGCGCCAACGAAAAACGCTATTTACAGGTTGCAGTTCAGGCGACGGGCAATTATGTTGTCGCCGCCGTGCCGATTGCGCGCGGCAGCGTGCTGCAGACGAACAGCGTGACGTTGAAGCGCGGCCGTCTGGATCAGCTGCCTCCACGTACCATGCTGGAAATGAATCAGGCACAGGACGCCGTCAGCCTGCGCGATGTCGCCCCCGGCCAGCCGATACAGCTCTCAATGCTGCGGCAGTCATGGCGGGTAAAAGCGGGTCAACAGGTGATGGTGGTGGCCAACGGAGATGGCTTTAGCATCAACAGTGAAGGGAAAGCGTTAAACAATGCCGCGGTGGCGCAAAACGCCCGCGTCAGAATGTCCTCAGGCCAGGTGGTGAGCGGAACCGTCGATTCTGATGGGAATATTCTGATTAACCTATAATCTTTTTAAAGATTTCGCGGCGCGTGCCGATAAATATTCCACTAATGATGATGTCAGGCGCAAACGCCGCGAACCCTCGATGAGGACAACACTATGAGCATTGATCGTACATCAGCCCTGAAGCCGGTAAGCGCTGTACAACCTCGCGAAACGAATGACGCGACGACGCAGAAAACGCGTCTGGAAAAACCGTCAACGTCCAACAGCACCAGCGTAACCCTGAGCGACGCGCAGGCAAAACTGATGCAGCCAGGCAGCAACGATATCAATATGGAACGTGTTGAAGCGCTGAAAACGGCTATTCGTAACGGTGAGCTGAAAATGGATACCAGCAAGATTGCTGATGCCCTGATTCAGGAAGCACAGAGTTTCTTACAGAGTAACTAACCGTATGAGTCGACTGTCAGAAATACTGGATCAAATGACGGTTGTCCTGAACGACCTGAAAACGGTAATGGACGCTGAGCAGCAGCATCTCTCTTCCGGTCACATCAACGGCAGCGCGCTGCAGCGTATTACTGAAGACAAAAGTTCGCTTCTGGCAACGCTGGATTATCTGGAGCAACAGCGCCGCGCTGAGCAGGATCCTAAGCGCAGCGCCAATGACGATATTGTTGAGCGCTGGCAAACCATTACCGAAAAAACCCAGCACCTGCGCGACCTTAACCAGCACAACGGCTGGCTACTGGAAGGTCAGATTGAGCGTAATCAGCAGGCGCTTGAGGTCTTGAAACCGCATAAAGAAACCGGACTGTACGGTGCGGATGGTCAGACGGCGACTGCGCGTATTGCGGGAGTTAAAAAGATTTCGATTTGACGCCTGGGCGAAAAATCATGCAGCGGGGAGCACCATAAGGTGAACTCCCCTTTTGGCGTTTATGCCGTACGGCGGGCAAACTCTTTCACTTTGAAGCCCAGCACCGCGAGCGTGGCAAAGTAAGCCACCACCCCGACGCCTACCACGGCCATCAGCCGCATCAGACGGTAAGGCATGGTGCCCTGAGACCACTCCGGCATCACGTACATCATGCCGAGCAGCGCGGCAGACATCACCAGTACCGCCACAACCAAACGCACGAGGAAACTTCCCCAGCCCGGCTGCGGCGTAAAGATATCCTGCTTGCGCAGCTGCCAGTACAGCAGCCCGGCATTCAGACAGGCCGCCAGACCAATCGATAATGACAGGCCTGCATGCTTCAGCGGACCAATAAACGCCAGGTTCATCAGCTGGGTCATAATCAGCGTCACAATGGCAATTTTCACCGGCGTTTTGATGTCCTGACGCGAGTAGAACCCGGGCGCCAGCACCTTGACGACGATCAGCCCCATCAATCCGACCGAGTAGGCAATCAGCGCGCGCTGGGTCATGGCGGCATCAAAGGCGGTGAATTTTCCGTACTGGAAGAGCGACACCGTCAGCGGTTTAGCCAGAATACCCAGCGCCACCGCGCTTGGCAGGGCCAGCAGGAAGCAGAGACGTAACCCCCAGTCCATCAGGCGGCAATATTCATCATGGTTGCCGCTGGCAAAGCTTTTCGACAGCGACGGCAACAGGATGGTCCCCAGCGCCACGCCCAGCACCCCGGACGGGAACTCCATCAGACGGTCGGCGTAGTACATCCAGGAAACCGAGCCGGACACGAGGAAAGAGGCAAAGATGGTGTTAATGATAAGCGAGATCTGGCTGACGGAGACGCCGAGAATAGCGGGCCCCATCTGCTTGATCACGCGCATCGCCCCGGCATCTTTGAGATTGATGCGCGGCAGCACCAGCATGCCGATTTTTTTCAGATGCGGCAGCTGGTACGCCAGCTGCAGCACGCCGCCGACGGTGACCGCCCAGGCCAGCGCCAGCACCGGCGGGTTAAAGTGCGGCGCGGCGAACAGGGCAAAACCGATCATGCTGACGTTGAGAAACGTCGGCGCAAACGCCGGAACAGAGAAGCGGTTCCAGGTATTCAGGATCGCCCCCACCAGCGAGGCCAGCGAGATGAGCAGAATATAGGGGAAAGTAATGCGCAGCAGCTGCGAGGTCAGCGCAAATTTGTCAGCCGTATCGGCAAAACCGGGCGCGGTCACCATAATCACCCACGGCGCGGCCAGCATCCCGAAAACGGTCACCACCGCCAAAGCCAGCGTCAGCAGCCCGGAGACATAAGAAACAAAGACGCGCGTCGCGTCTTCACCCTGCTTGCTTTTATATTCCGCCAGAATAGGCACGAATGCCTGAGAAAACGCCCCTTCCGCAAAAATACGACGCAGCAGGTTCGGCAGTTTGAACGCGACGAAAAAGGCGTCCGTGGCCATCCCTGCACCAAATACCCTTGCCACAATGGCGTCGCGCGCAAAACCCAGCACGCGGGAAAACATGGTCATCGAGCTGACGGCCGCCAGCGATTTTAATAAGTTCATTAACGTGAATTTCCAGAACCATACGGAATTGTAGGCCGGGTGAGACTAAGCGCCACCCGGCAAAGCCAACAAGCGGCGCTTAGTCTAACCGGATTTCAACGAATTACTATCCGCAGATGTTACAGCGAGTTATTCGCTCATGGCATCGCGCCAGAGCCTTTCCACAATGCGCTGCGCCAGAATGGCCTGCTCGCCGGACGTTTCAGGAACCGTCTGATTTTGCACGCAGGTGATAAAGTGGCGGGCGCATCCTGCGAAACCGCGCTGCTCCAGGGTGCTCTGCCAGCCTGGCGCCGGGAGCGTCACCACGCCGTTGCCCTTCTCTTCCCGCCACTCGCGCATGTCCGTAATGTCATACAGCGCGCCGTCGGTCACCGCCTGCACGGATTCACGCTGGCTTCCCGCCCGACGGTGCATGCTGGTAGTAATCTGAAGATGCTCAACGGCGAAGTGGTGTTCCGCGTAGACCATCTGCCCCTGGTCATTCGTCAACAGGGTACCGCTTTTCAGCAGCGCTTCGCCGTTGCTCAGCCACAGCGCCGTATCCACAACGTGCAGATAGTCATCCAGAAGGGTGAAGCGCAGATCGTTTGGCCCAATGCTGTCGGTACGGTGCTTATCCATCCGCAGCGAGGCGAGCGTGCCCGACTGCGCCTTCAGCTGCTGATAAAGCGGCGCGAAGCGGCGGTTGAAGCCCACCATCAGCGTCAGTTTTTTGCGCGCGGCCAGCTCAATCAGCCGTTCGGCATCATGAACATTTTCAGCCAGCGGTTTATCCACGCAGACGTGAACCCCCGCATTGAGCAGCTCGCTCACCACCTGATAGTGGGTTGCCGTTGAGGTATGCACAAAGACCGCATCACACTCGCGGGCCAGATCCTGCAGGGAGGCAGCATACGGAATGCGCCAGGTTTCGCAGATACGTTCTGCCTTTTCGCGGGTGGGTGACCATGCCCCTTGCAGGGTCCAGTCCGTCGCCGCACCTAAAACAGGCAGCCAGGCTTTTTGCGCGATGCCGCCCAGCCCCACCACGCCTACGCGTAATTTTTTCACCGTCAGTCTCCCAAATGTGCCAGCAACGCATCCAGACGCTCTTTCAGCCCGGCGACCTCTTCTTCCAGCGCCTCTACCCGCGCGGCAAGAGTGTCATTGATTACTGAGGATTCCGCGTCGCTCTCCACGGTAGCGACATCGACGTCGCCGCTGAACAGATGCATATAGCGGCTTTCACGTTTGCCCGGTTCGCGCGCCAGTCGCACCACGTACGGGCCGTCTTCGCGAGAAGCCAGCCCTTCCAGGGTCTGCTCGACCTCCTGCATATCGCTGAACTCATGCATACGGGAAGCGCGCGTGCGCAGCTCCCCCGGCGTCTGCGCCCCGCGCAGCAGCAGCGTGGTGATGACCGCCACTTCCGCGCTGCTCAGCTTCAGGTCACCGAATTCAGAGTTACAAAAGCGCTGTTCGTATTTGGTCACGCGGTTGCCGAAGCCGCTGACGGTGCGCAGATAGTGGCGTTTTACCAGCGCATCCAGCACGTCCTGAACGTCATGCTCGCTGAGGTTCATCACCGGCTCGCGGTTGGTCTTCTGGTTGCAGGCCATGGTCACGGCGTTGACGGAGAGCGGATACTGCTCCGGCGTGGTGACCTGTTTTTCGAGTAAGCACCCAATCACGCGCGCTTCTGTACCGTTTAGCTGATACTTCATCTTTTCTCCTTAACGACCTGCGGTCCAGTCCCGGGTGGTTAACGCCGTCAGAACGTGGTCGCGCCACTCTCCGTCTATCAGCAGATAGTCTTTAGCGTAACCCTCTTTCTCGAACCCTAAACGCGCCAGCAAATTGCCGCTTCGCTGATTATGCGGCATATAGTTCGCCATGATGCGATGGATATGCTGCGTGCGCTGCATATAGCGGATCGCCACCGTTAACGCCTCGTACATCAGCCCCTGCCCCTGCCATTTCTGGCCGATGGAGTAGCCAAGATAGCAGGCGTGAAACGATCCCCGCACCACGTTTGAAAAATTGGCGATCCCGATAATCTCTTTCTCTTCAGGATCCAGCAGCGCGAAATAAAACGCGCTGCCCTGCTTGTGAAATTCCGTAATCATGCTGAGGCGCGCCTGCCAGCCGGAAGGGTAACAATGGCTCTCATCCCGAACGGGTTCCCAGGGTTTTAAAAACTGGCGATTCTCGGCGTAATAATCCGCCAGACGCCAGGCATCACGCTCATGCACCAGACGAACGACCAGCCTGTCCGTTGTCAGACGCACTTTTGGCACATTACTGCGATAGCCAAACATCGATACCACTCCTTCCCGTCACTTCTGCTTACCCATTAGCTTTACTATACCTGCGCCTGCGCCGTCTGTGAAAACAGTGACATACCATTTTGCCCTCTTTTCATTATTTTCGATGAGAACTCTCTATCAAAGCACCCTTTTGATAAAAAAATATTGTCACGCCCAGGGGTGGGAAAAAACGCGGCGACACCGCAGAATGTTAGCGTGCTCACCTTCTTATTTTCCCTGGAGGGAAAATGTCCCGCGTATCACAGGCCAGGAGCCTGGGTAAATATTTCCTGCTCGTCGATAACATGCTGGTCGTGCTCGGCTTTTTTGTCGTTTTTCCATTGATATCGATCCGCTTTGTCGATCAGATGGGCTGGGCGGCATTAATGGTTGGCATTGCCCTGGGGTTACGCCAGTTTGTCCAGCAGGGTCTGGGCGTCTTTGGCGGGGCCATTGCCGACCGCTTTGGCGCTAAACCGATGATCGTTACCGGTATGCTGCTGCGCGCGGCAGGCTTTGCCACGATGGCGGTCGCCCAAGAGCCCTGGCTGCTCTGGTTCTCCTGTTTCCTCTCCGGTATCGGTGGCACGCTGTTCGATCCGCCACGCACCGCGCTGGTGGTGAAGCTTATTCGCCCCCAGCACCGCGGCCGTTTCTTCTCGATCCTGATGATGCAGGACAGTGCCGGGGCGGTTATCGGCGCCCTGCTGGGAAGCTGGCTGCTGCAGTATGACTTCCGACTGGTCTGCGCGGCGGGCGCGGTGCTCTTTATTCTGTGCGCGCTGTTTAATGGCCTGTTCCTGCCCGCCTGGAAACTGTCGACGGTCAAAGCGCCGGTCCGGGAAGGGCTTGGCCGCGTCCTGCGCGACAAACGTTTTGTCACCTATGTGCTGACCCTGACGGGATACTACATGCTGGCTGTGCAGGTCATGCTGATGCTGCCGATCATGGTTAACGACATTGCGGGCACGCCTGCTGCCGTTAAATGGATGTACGCCATTGAAGCCGCACTCTCCCTGACGCTGCTCTATCCGATTGCCCGCTGGAGCGAGCGGCGTTTTCGTCTGGAGCATCGCCTGATGGCCGGGCTGTTCCTGATGACGCTGAGCATGATGCCGATCGGCCTGGTGAACTCTCTCCAGCAGCTGTTTACCCTGATTTGCACGTTCTATATAGGGTCGATCATCGCCGAGCCTGCCCGTGAAACGCTGAGCGCCTCCCTTGCGGATTCGCGTGCGCGCGGCAGCTATATGGGCTTCAGCCGGCTGGGGCTGGCGCTTGGCGGCGCATTAGGCTACGCCGGCGGCGGCTGGTTGTTTGATGCCGGCAAAGCGTTAAACCAGCCCGAACTCCCGTGGATGATGCTCGGCGCGGTAGGCTTTATGACGCTCCTTGCCCTGTGGTGGCAGTTCAGCCAGAAACGCAGCGCGAGCGGGATGCTCGAGCCTGGCGCGTAGCCTTTCCCTCGGGCGGGAGCCGCTCCCGCCCCACTTCTCAGTTTTTTCTGCTGGTTTCTGCCAATTCACACTGACATACTGACGTAACAGGACAGAAGCGCCGATTTTTCGTTGAGGAACACTATGAAGAAAATTGTCTTTGCCGCGGCATTAGTTGTCAGCGGTCTGCTGGTTGGCTGTAACCAGCTCACGCAATATACCGTCAGTGAACAGGAAATTAATCAGGCGCTGGAAAAACATAACAATTTTTCTAAAGACATTGGCGTGCCGGGGCTGGCGGACGCGCATATCGTGCTCACGAATCTGACCAGCCAGATCGGACGTGAAGAGCCGAACAAAGTCACCCTGGCCGGTGACGCGGATCTCGATATGTCATCCCTCTTTGGCAATCAGAAAGCCAACATCAAGCTCAAGCTGAAGGCACTCCCCGTGTTCAACAAAGAGAAAGGGGCGATTTTCCTCCAGGAGATGGAAGTCGTCGATGCGCAGGTTTCGCCGGACAAGATGGCACCGGTTCTGCAAACCCTGATGCCCTATCTCAACCAGTCGCTGCGTAATTATTTCAACCAGCAGCCCGCGTACGTCTTAAGCGAAGACAAAAGCAAGGGCGAAGCTTTGGCGAAAAAATATGCAAAAGGGATAGAGGTGAAACCGGGAGAAATTATCATTCCTTTCACCGATTAACCTGAAGGGCGCTGCGGCGCCCTTTTTTTTACGGAAAAGTGTGCAAACGAAAACGTTTCCGCTTATGATTTGTGTCCGGCAAAAACAGCCATCCTTATGACTGATTCCTGACAAGCCGGAGCTTCCATGACTGCACAACCCCAGGTTCTTAAAATCCGCCGCCCTGACGACTGGCATATCCATCTGCGTGATGGCGATATGCTGAAAACCGTCGTGCCTTATACCAGCGAAATTTATGGCCGCGCGATTGTCATGCCTAACCTGGTTCCACCAGTCACCACCGTCGATGCCGCGATGGCCTATCGCCAGCGCATCCTGGATGCCGTCCCTGCGGGACACGATTTTACCCCGCTGATGACCTGCTATCTGACCGACTCGCTGGACCCGAACGAAGTGGAGCGTGGGTTTAACGAAGGCGTATTTACGGCGGCGAAACTCTACCCGGCGAATGCCACCACCAACTCCAGCCACGGCGTCACCAGCATTGATGCCATCATGCCGGTTCTGGAACGCATGCAGAAACTGGGCATGCCGCTGCTGGTCCATGGTGAAGTCACGCATGCCGAGATTGACATATTCGACCGTGAAGCCCGCTTTATCGAGACCGTGATGGAGCCTCTGCGCCAGCGCCTGCCCGCGCTTAAAGTGGTCTTTGAGCATATCACCACCAAAGACGCGGCAGAGTATGTGCGTGACGGCAACGAACTTATTGCCGCCACCATTACGCCGCAGCACCTGATGTTTAACCGTAACCACATGCTGGTGGGCGGGGTGCGCCCTCACCTGTACTGCCTGCCGATTCTCAAGCGCAACATCCACCAGCAGGCGCTACGCGAGCTGGTTGCCAGCGGCTTCTCCCGCGCGTTCCTCGGCACCGATTCCGCGCCTCACGCACGCCACCGTAAAGAGGCGAGCTGCGGCTGCGCAGGCTGCTTCAACGCCCCAACGGCGCTTGCCAGCTACGCGACCGTATTTGAAGAGATGAACGCGCTGGAACATTTCGAAGCGTTCTGCTCCCTTAACGGCCCGCGCTTCTACGGCCTGTCGGTCAATGACACCTTCATCGAACTGGAGCGTAAAGCGAGCCACGTTGAGGAATCCATTGCGCTGACGGATGACACGCTGATCCCCTTCCTGGCGGGCGAAACCGTCAACTGGACGGTAAAACGTTAAAAAATCAGTGCCCCTTGTTGTCAAACCGATAATATACCTGTATAAATAAACAGTATATTACACAGGGGGCATTTATGCGTATTGAAGTCACCATAGCCAAAACAACCGTTCTGCCTGCCGGCGCGCTTGATGCACTGGCAGGCGAATTATCCCGCCGTATTAACAACACCTTTCCCGACAACGCCGGTGCCGTAACGGTGCGTTACGCCGCGGCGAACAACCTCTCCGTCATTGGTGCTGCGAAAGAAGATAAAGATCGCATCAGCGAAATCCTGCAGGAAACGTGGGAAAGCGCAGACGACTGGTTTATCACTGATTAACACTGCTCCCTCATTGTGTTTTTTGCCGGGTCGCCCCGGCTTTTTTTTGTTTAAAAATACGGTAAGTTCAAATTAATTCGGCATCTTCTTTAAGAATCGTGAACAAGATGGTGTTTTATTGTTCGAACAATCCTAAAAAGCAGAAAAATGTGTTGCCACCTGTTTATTTTTCCCGTCGGAACCCTTATTACTTGGTATACTGAAGTTGCTTTCAGAAAAACATGCATTGAACCTCAGAGCCGTTGTCTTCTAACACGCATTAAGGGGGTTATAATGGAAAAGAATAGTGAAGTGATCCAGACCCATCCACTCGTTGGCTGGGATATCAGTACCGTAGATAGCTACGATGCGCTGATGCTGCGTTTGCACTACCAGACCCCGAATCAACTCAACCGTGAAGAAGCGGAAGTTGGACAGACGCTGTGGCTAACAACAGACGTCGCCCGTCAGTTTATTTCTATTTTAGAGGCAGGTATTGCAAAAATAGAATCTGGCGACTATCAGGAAAATGAGTATAAACGGCACTAAGCTTATGCCCACTTTTCTCTCTACAGGCACCCTCGCGGTGCCTTATTTATTTCTCCCTTGTCTAACCCCGCGTTGTTAATTACTCTGCTAACAAAACGTCAGTTTACGAGATGCATATGAGATACGACTTAATCATTATTGGTAGCGGCTCCGTGGGTTCCGCCGCCGGTTATTACGCAACGCAGGCAGGTCTGAAGGTCCTGATGATCGATGCCCATCTTCCTCCCCATGCGGAGGGTAGCCATCATGGCGATACCCGCCTCATGCGCCATGCGTATGGAGAAGGCGAGCGCTATGTACCGCTGGTGCTTCGCGCCCAGACGCTGTGGGACGAGCTGGCGAAACAGACCGAAGAGCGTATTTTCGAGCGTACCGGCGTTATCAACCTTGGCCCTGCCCACTCTGATTTTCTCGCCAGCGTCGAGCGCAGCGCGAAAGCCTTTAATCTCGATGTTGAGAAGCTGGACGCCACGGGCATTACCGCGCGCTGGCCTGAAATTAGCGTCCCGGACGATTACATTGGCCTCTTTGAAGCCCACTCCGGCGTATTGCATTGTGAAACGGCGATCAAAACCTGGATCGATCTTGCCGCGAAAGCCGGCTGTGCGCAGCTGTTTAACTGTCCGGTGGAGGCCATCACCCATGACGAGAATGGCGTCACGGTAACGACTATTGACGGCGACTATTCAGCGTCCCGCCTGCTCGTCAGCGCAGGGACCTGGGTCACTCGCCTGCTGCCGGAACTGCCGATCCAGCCGGTGCGCAAGGTCTTCTCCTGGTTCCAGTCGGATGGTCGCTACAGCGCGCAGAATAAATTCCCGGCCTTCACCGGCGAACTGCCGAATGGCGATCAGTTCTACGGTTTCCCTTCCGAGAAAGACGCGCTGAAAATCGGTAAACACAACGGCGGCCAGGCTATCACCTCCCCTGAAGAGCGTAAGCCTTTCGGCGCCTTTCCACAGGATGGTTCGGAAGCCTTCTCGTTCCTGCGTACTATCCTTCCGGGCGTCGGTGGCTTGCTGTATGGCGCGGCCTGTACCTACGACAACACGCCGGATGAAGACTTCATCATTGATACGCTGCCCGGGCATGACAACACCCTGCTTATCACCGGGCTGAGCGGCCACGGCTTTAAGTTCGCTTCCGTGCTGGGTGAAATCGCCGCGCAGTTTGCCCAGGGTATCACGCCGCAGTTTGATCTGACGCCCTTCTCACTCTCGCGTTTTAACGGATAATCCGCACGGGCTCCGGACGTTCCGGGGCCCGTGTCATTCACACTGCATTACGGGGCGTTATGCGCAGGATCGTTAGCTTTCTTATGAATAATATTCGCGAGCACTTTATGCTCTATATCTTATTGTGGGCGCTGCTGGCCATTATTGATTTTGTTTACATTGTATTTTATTGAAAGTCCCGGCTGACAATAATTGACATTTATTTAGCTTTGTTGAAAATCTCAATTCCATCTTGCACGAAGACATTGAATTACCTTTATCAATCCTGTTCAAAAGCGCTGAAATAAATAAAATAAAAATCAATAGACAATTTTTTCAGTTGCAATATCACATCTTCCCGTTCATTTTTACCCTTCGGTTAATTTGAAAATGGACATTCTGATGCAATTGCGTAACTCCTCCCGGCGCTACGGAATAATATCCATAGGTTTGCACTGGATATTTGCTATTGCCGTCTACGGTATGTTTGGACTTGGGCTCTGGATGGTCACGCTCAGCTATTACGATGGCTGGTATCACCAGGCACCGGAGTTACATAAAAGCATTGGCGTCCTCCTGATGCTGGGGCTGGTTTTTCGCGTAATCTGGCGGCATGTTTCCCCGCCGCCCGCCGCGCCGAAGACCCATGGCAAAATGACCCGCCTGAGTGCAGTTGCCGCGCATATTGCGCTCTATGCGCTGCTTTTCGCCATTCTTATCAGCGGCTACCTTATCTCGACGGCGGACGGTAAGCCGATTAGCGTCTTTGGCCTTTTTGACGTCCCGGCAACGCTCAGCGATGCGGGCGCTCAGGCTGACACTGCAGGGGTCGTTCACCTCTGGCTTGCGTGGAGCGTCGTGATCCTGTCGGTACTGCACGGGCTTGCCGCCCTCAAACACCATTTTATTGATAAAGACGATACGCTAAAGCGCATGCTTGGCCGCTCGTCAGTTGACTCTGGAGCATAAAATGAAAAAACACCTGCTGGGTATCGCCCTGGGTTCTCTGTTATTCACCGCCGGTTCCGCCGTGGCGGCCGATTATAAAATTGATAAAGAGGGCCAGCACGCTTTCGTCAATTTCCGTATTCAGCACCTGGGATACAGCTGGCTGTACGGTACCTTTAAGGATTTTGACGGCACATTCACCTTTGACGAGAAAAATCCTGCCGCCGACAAGGTCAACGTGACCATTAATACTAACAGCGTGGATACCAATCATGCTGAACGTGATAAACATCTGCGCAGTGGCGAATTCCTCAATGTCGGGAAATACCAACAGGCTACTTTCACCTCCACGGAAGTGAAAAAAGAGGGTGATAAGCTGAATATTACCGGCAACCTGACGCTTAACGGCGTAACAAAACCGGTCACGCTTGATGCTAAATTACTGGGTCAGGGTGACGATCCGTGGGGCGGTAAACGCGCAGGATTTGAAGCAGCGGGTAAAATTCACCTGAAAGATTTTAATATCACAACGGATTTAGGCCCGGCGTCTCAGGACGTTGAGCTGATTATTTCCGTTGAAGGTGTGCAGCAGAAATCATAATAGATTCGCCCGGCAGGCTTTTGCCCTGCCGGGCGTTATTATCATTCCGGGTCGGGGATACCCAGCCTGGTATTCAGACGGCCGCGTGATTTATTGAAAATCTTGTTGCCGTTTTCACGTCCTGCGCGGCGGCGACGCTGCTCTTCTTCCGGCAGGATGCTCTCTTCGCTGCACAGCTCGCTACAGCAGCCGTTAAACTTCTCGGCACAGGCCGGGCACTGAATAAACAGCAGATGGCACCCGTCGTTTTTGCAGTTGGTATGGGTATCGCACGGTGCGCCGCACTGGTGGCACTGGGCAATAACGTCTTCCGAAATACGCTCCCCCATACGCTCGTCAAAGACAAAGTTTTTCCCGATAAAGCGTACCGGTAAACCCTGTTCACGGGCACGGCGGGCGTACTCGATAATGCCGCCTTCAATATGCCAGACCTTATTAAAGCCGTTGTGCTTCATCCACGCGCTGGCTTTCTCACAGCGGATACCGCCGGTGCAGTACATAACGATCTTTTTATCTTTATGTTCCTGCATCATCTCAACCGCTTTGGGCAGCTGCTCGCGGAAGGTGTCGGCCGGAATTTCCATCGCGTTCTCGAAATGCCCCACTTCGTACTCATAGTGGTTACGCATATCAATGAACACGGCATCCGGATCGTCCAGCATTGCATTCACTTCCGCAGCCTTCAGATATTCACCGACATCCGCCGCGTTAAACGCAGGATCGTCAATACCGTCCGCCACGATGCGCTCACGCACCTTCATGCGCAGCACCCAGAAGGATTTCCCGTCATCGTCCAGAGCAATGTTCAGGCGTAAGCCGTCAAGGGCCGGATCGAAGTGATAAAGAGCGTCACGGAAAGCGCTGACTTTGCTTTCCGGTACGCTAATTTGCGCGTTGATGCCTTCACGGGCAAGGTAGACGCGGCCGAAGACGTTCAGCGCCGTGAACGCCTGATAAAGCGCATCGCGGGTCGCCTGTGGATCGTTGATGGTGAAATATTTGTAGAAAGAGATGGTTGTGCGCGGTTCGGTTTCAGCCAACATGCGCGCTTTTAACATCTCATTCGACACGCGGTTGTGTAACACTGGCATGGTGTACAGTCCTGGAATCGTTAGAGAGAATGAAAAATCGGTCGGCATCATATAGCAAATAAAACCAATTTACATCCACACAATTTACGCTACATTTCACACACCCTGATTAATCAGGATTAACAATTGCTGTATTCGTGCACGCTTCGAAAGCAGATATTTTGGCTACGTCTCAAAAAATGAGACACTAGCAAAACAGGACGTTTGAAAACAGGAATGACATGACCCAGTTACCAAAATTTACTGCCGCCCTTTTGCATCCCCGTTATTGGTTGACCTGGCTTGGCATCGGCTTTTTATGGCTTCTGGTACAGCTTCCCTACCCTGTTATTTTTCGGTTGGGTAAATTTCTGGGCCGTTTCGCGCAGCTGTTTATGAAGCGTCGCGCCAGAATCGCGTACCGCAATCTTGAACTGTGTTTTCCGCAGATGAGCGAGTCAGAGCGTCACGATATGGTCGCGAAGAATTTCGAATCCGTCGGGATGGGGCTCATGGAAACCGGTATGGCGTGGTTCTGGCCGGACAAACGCATGGCCCGCTGGAGCGAGGTGACGGGGACCGGCATGGAGCCGGTGCATACGCTTCAGGCCAATCAGACGGGCGTTCTGCTGATCGGCGTCCATTTCCTGACGCTGGAAATAGGGGCGCGCATGTTCGGCATGCAGGCGCCCGGCATTGGCGTTTATCGTCCTAACGATAACCCGGTCATTGATTTAATCCAGACCAACGGCCGCATGCGCTCCAACAAAAGCATGATCGACCGTAAAGATCTGAAGGGGATGATCCGCGCGCTGAAATCCGGTGAAGTGGTCTGGTATGCCCCCGACCACGACTATGGCCCACAGGCCAGCGTATTTGTCCCCTTCTTCGCCGTTGAAGAGGCCGCCACAACGACCGGTACCTGGATGCTGGCGCGCATGTCCAAAGCCGCCATCGTGCCTTTTGTCCCCCGCCGTAAGCCGGATGGTTCAGGCTACGAGCTGATGATGCTGGAGCCGGAACTCGCGCCGCCGCTTGACGATGCAGAAACCACCGCGCGCTGGATGAACAGCGTTGTGGAGAAGTGCATCATGCTGGCGCCTGAGCAGTATATGTGGCTGCACCGCCGTTTCAAAACGCGCCCTCAAGGGACGCCGTCCCGCTATTAATCCTCATGCGGTCCTCAGGGCCGCATGCCGTTTTAGCTTTAAAAGCTCCTCCTCATTGCGGCATTCATAACCCAGGCGCATAATTAGCAGGCTTATTACTTTATGCTTCAGGTGCTCTGCACCTCATTATGCGGATTTTTATGTCACCCTCAGATGCCCCCATAAACTGGAAGCGTAACCTCACGGTTGCGTGGCTTGGCTGTTTTCTTACCGGCGCGGCGTTTAGCCTGGTCATGCCCTTCCTGCCGCTCTACGTCGAACAGCTTGGCGTAACGGGCCACAGCGCGCTCAATATGTGGTCCGGCCTGGTATTCAGCATCACGTTTCTCTTTTCCGCGATAGCCTCGCCCTTCTGGGGCGGCCTTGCCGACCGCAAGGGACGTAAAATCATGCTGCTGCGCTCGGCGCTTGGGATGGCCATTATCATGGCGCTGATGGGCGTGGCGCAGAACGTCTGGCAGTTTCTGATCCTGCGCGCGCTGCTGGGCCTGCTGGGAGGATTTATTCCTAACGCGAACGCCCTGATAGCCACGCAAATCCCCCGCCATAAGAGCGGCTGGGCGCTAGGAACGCTCTCCACCGGCGGCGTGAGCGGTGCTCTGCTGGGACCGCTGGCCGGGGGATTACTGGCGGATAACTACGGCCTGCGTCCGGTTTTTTTCATCACCGCCAGCGTGTTGTTCCTGTGCTTTATCGTCACCCTGCTCTGTATTCGTGAAAACTTCACGCCTGTCGCCAAAAAAGAGATGCTCCACGCCAGGGAGGTGCTGACCTCGCTTAAAAATCCCAGACTGGTGCTGAGCCTGTTCGTGACGACAATGATTATCCAGGTGGCGACCGGGTCGATTGCCCCTATTCTGACGCTGTACGTTCGCGACCTGGCGGGTAACGTCAGCAGTATTGCGTTCATCAGCGGGCTGATTGCCTCCGTACCCGGCGTGGCGGCGCTGCTGAGCGCCCCGAGGCTGGGAAAACTGGGGGACCGGGTGGGTCCGGAAAAAATCCTGATCTGCGCGCTGGTGATTTCCGTCCTGCTGCTTATTCCGATGTCGATGGTGCAAACGCCATGGCAGCTGGGCTTACTTCGCTTTTTGCTGGGTGCCGCCGACGGCGCGCTGCTGCCCGCCGTACAGACCCTGCTGGTCTACAACTCCACGAACCAGATTGCCGGGCGTATTTTCAGCTATAACCAGTCATTCCGGGATATCGGCAACGTCACCGGACCGCTGCTCGGGGCCGGGATATCCGCCAGCTTCGGTTTTCGCGCCGTCTTTATCGTGACGGCGGGCGTCGTGTTGTTCAATGCCATTTATTCATGGTTCAGTTTATCCCGTGCGCTACGGCCCGTGACGGAATAAGACGAACGCCTGACGGCTTATTTTCGCATTCATACTTGCAGAATCTTATATTCAGCTATTCTTTCCCTGAAACCTTCTGGAAAACAGGGAGACACCAATGACCATGTACGCCACGCTGGAAGAAGCTATTGATGCCGCTCGTGAAGAGTTCCTCGCCGACAACCCCGGCGTTGAAGAAGAAGATGCTGACGTGCAACAGCTTAATATCCAAAAATACGTTCTGCAGGACGGGGATATTATGTGGCAGGCCGAATTCTTTGCCGATGAAGGTGAAGAAGGGGAATGTTTGCCGATATTAAGCGGTGAAGGTGCGCAGGCCGTCTTTGATGGCGACTATGACGAAATCGAACTTCGGCAGGAATGGCTGGAGGAGAACACCCTGCACGAGTGGGATGAGGGTGAGTTTCAGCTCGAGCCGCCGCTGGATACGGAAGAAGGTCAAACCGCTGCCGATGAGTGGGACGAGCGTTAATTTACGCTATTCGTAAGGGCCGTGGCTGGCATCGATCGGCAGCAACAGCGTGTCGAAAATCAGCGAGAACGGCAGATCGAGCACGGTCAGATAGCGCCATGCGGAATCACGGAGATCCCATTTCACGCCCGGGTAATACTGATTACCGTGGCCCTGCCCTGGAATGGTGCGACTGATGATACTGCCGCAGCCGCTGAGCAGGCATGCCATCAGAACGACGATGATTATTCTCATCTCTAGCCTCTAAAAAAATACCGGCCTCACAGCCGGTATTTTATCTGGCGGGTGGCGCTTCGCCTACCCGCCCTGCTTAACAACTTACTTCGCCTTCAGTGCAAGCGGATTCAGCTTCACGTCCTTATAGTAGTTCACCCACGAAGAGTATTTCTCCGGAGCGGACCACACGCGGTAGTGAAGACGCGCCATTGTCACCGGGTCGCTCAACAGCACCAGTCGACGGTCGCGGTTGAGTTTTTCCGGGGTCTCGTTAAGCGCCTGCTCAACGTGACGATCGCGAGCAATCTCCAGCACCTGGCTGGCACGGTGACGCGCCGTCGCCATTGCCGTTGCCAGGGCGTTGAATGACGGGTTAAACACGGCGTGCATGAAGCCGTCATCCAGCGAGCGACTGCGGTTCTGTTCCAGATAACGATCGGTATCCACCAGCACCTGCGGCGGGGAATACTCTTCCGGGATCAGGAACAGTTTCCAGCGTTTGGTTCGCAGCCCCACCGTTGAACGGCTGGAAATCACGGACACAAACGGCGACAGGATCAGCGAGAAGACAATCGGCGCCAGCCAGAACAGGAAGCGCAGATCCAGCCAGGCCATACCGGCCGCCCACACCAGACCCAGCAGCAGCTGAGAACCGTGGCGCATAAAGGCTTCACTCCACGGCGTAGAGTCGTCATCACGCTGCGGCGAGTTCCAGACCACTTCCCAGCCCAGGAACGCACTGACCACGAACACGGTGTGGAACAGCATACGTACCGGCGCCAGCAGCACGGAGAACAGCACTTCCAGCAGCAGTGAAAGGGTCACGCGGAAGAAACCGCCGTACTCTTTCGAGCCTTTGCACCAGATCAGAATGATGCTGAGCAGCTTAGGCAGGAACAGCAGCACCATGGTGGAGGCAAACAGCGCAATCGCCAGCTCCGGACGCCACTGCGGCCACACCGGGAAGAGCTGGCGCGGTTGCAGGAAGTATTGCGGCTCCGTCAGGGCATGGACGACCTGCAGCGCAGTGGAGAGCGCGAGGAACATAAACCACAGCGGTGCGGAGAGATAAGACATCACGCCCGTCAGGAACACCGCACGGTGAACCGGGTGCATCCCTTTTACCAGGAACAGGCGAAAGTTCATCAGGTTACCATGACACCAGCGGCGGTCACGCTTGAGCTCGTCAAGCAGGTTTGGCGGCAGCTCTTCGTACGATCCCGGCAGGTCGTAGGCAATCCAGACGCCCCAGCCAGCACGACGCATCAGCGCCGCTTCTACGAAGTCATGCGACAGAATAGAGCCGGCAAACGAACCCTCACCCGGCAGCGGCGCCAGCGCACAGTGCTCAATGAACGGCTTCACGCGGATAATGGCGTTGTGACCCCAGTAGTGCGACTCACCCAGCTGCCAGAAGTGCAGACCCGCCGTAAACAGCGGCCCGTAAACACGGGTGGCGAACTGCTGGCAGCGCGCGTAAAGGGTGTCCATGCCGGACGCTTTTGGCGAGGACTGAATGATACCCGCGTTAGGGTTGGCTTCCATCAGACGCACCAGGCCGCTCAGGCAGTCTCCGCTCATGACGGAGTCAGCATCCAGCACCACCATGTAGCTGTACTGGTTACCCCAGCGACGGCAGAAGTCATCGATGTTACCGCTTTTACGCTTCACACGACGGCGGCGGCGGCGGTAGAAGATCTGGCCTTCGCCCTGCACTTCTGCAATCAGCTCCATCCACGCTTTTTGTTCTGCAACGCAGATATCCGGGTTGTAGCTGTCGCTCAGGATGTAAACGTCAAAATGCTCCGCGTTGCCGGTCGCCTTTACGGACTCCCAGGTCGCACGCAGGCCCGCGAATACGCGGTCAACGTCTTCGTTACAGATAGGCATAATCAGCGCGGTACGGTGCTCGGGATTGAGGGGTTCATCCCCGACCGTTGACGCTGAAATGCTGTATTTGTCACGCCCCATCAGCAGCTGCAGGAAGCCCATCAGCGCGGTCCAGAAACCGGCAGAGACCCAGCAGAAGAGGACCGCGAACAGTAGAAGAATGCCGCTCTGCAGGATATACGGCAGCAGCTGCATGAAGGAGACCCAGAGATCCTGGCCCATCATGTCCGTCGGGTTGATAAACGCCCAGCCCTGGTAAGGCAGAATGGTTTTCATATACCAGGTCGCGACGACGGTCTGCGCCAGCGTCAGAAGCAGCAGGATATAGCGACGGATTGTCCCCACGGTACGCCATTTCTGTTCGGACGCCTGCTCTTCTTTCGTCAGGCGCGACAGATAGCGCGGCGTAACATCACGCCCGCGCAGGCGATCCCAGAAACGGCCCACCGGGTTGGTGCGCCATGGGTCGGGGAACATAGAGGAACGCGTGGCCTTCGGCATCGCCTGAAGCTGATCGCGTCCTTCATCGTCTTTAATCAACTGCCCTTCCGCCAGCGAGTCCGGCCAGGCCTGCTCCAGACGCGCCTTGACTGACCCGAGCGGCGTATCATCATCACGAGAAAACGTATGATGTTCACCATCCAGCGCGGTGTGAACCGCGCGGATGTCGCTCTTAGGCAGTGCCGCTTTTTCGATATCCGTCAGCGGCATGGCATCAATATATTCAGATGTATTATTCATTGGCAGGTAGCTGATAGCTCCAGGTTTCACTCAGCGGCTGATCGTTACTGACCAGCGCAGCACGCATTTCAGTGGTCTGTTTCGGATCTTTCACTTTCACGCGCAGGGTCAGACGCCAGCCTTTGGTTACCGGGTTGTAACGCACGGTATTCTCAACGATTTCACCGTTATCACCGATGCTGGCCTGAGCGGCAACGGCGGTGTCCGGTGATAGTTTCTTCATATCCTGGCCCGTGAAGTCCACGACGAACGCCACGGTACCGTCAGGCTGACGGATAAGATTTGACTGCTTCACATCACCCGTTGAGCGGCGAGTCTGCATCACATACGCGTTATCCGGCGCATGCAGCTTATCTTCGTCGCGGCTGAAGGTAATGGTGTACTTGAAGTTCATCTCTTTACCGGCTTCCGGCAGCTGATCCGGTGTCCAGTAAGCGACGATGTTATCGTTGGTTTCGTCGTTGGTTGGAATTTCTACCAGCTCGACCTTACCTTTACCCCAGTCACCGTTTGGCGTGACCCAGGCGCTTGGACGCTGGTCATAGCGATCGTCCAAATCTTCAAAGCGGGAGAACTGACGACCACGCTGCAGCAGGCCGAAACCTTGCGGGTTTTCCATTGCGAAGCTGCTAACCGCCAGATGTTTCGGGTTATTCAGCGGACGCCAGATCCACTCACCGTTACCGGCATGAATAGACAGACCGTTGGAGTCATGCAGTTCCGGGCGGAAGTTGGTTGCCGGAGACGGCTGGTTCGGCCCAAACAGGAACATGCTGGTCAGCGGTGCAACGCCCAGTTTGCCCACTTTATCACGCAGGTAAACCTTGGACTGCACGTCAACTACCGTGTCACGACCCGGCATAATCACAAAGCGATAGGCACCGGTTGCACGCGGGGAATCCAGCAGCGCATAAATGGTCAGACGTTTATCCGTTGGTTTTGGACGTTCAATCCAGAACTCACGGAAACGCGGGAACTCTTCACCTGATGGCAGCGCGGTATCAATAGCCAGACCACGCGCAGAAAGCCCGTATACCTGCCCCGCGCCAATGACGCGGAAATAGCTGGCACCCAGCATGCTGACGATTTCGTCGTTTTTATCTTTGCTGTTGATCGGGTAAAGCACCTTAAAGCCTGCGAAGCCCAGGTCTTTCACCGTATCTTTGTCGTGTTGCACATTGCCAAAGTTGAAGTAATCCGGGCTGTACTTAATCTTACGAACCGCAGTCGCCGTTACTTCATTGATGGCAACAGGCGTGTCGAAGTACATACCCTGATGATAAAATTCAAGCTTGAACGGGGTTTTAATATTGCTCCAGTACGCTTTATCGTGATTGAACTGGATCTGCTGATAGTCCGCATACTTCATGTCGCGGAAAACGGAGGGCAAGTTACTTTTCGGCGCTTCGTAGCTCTTGCCTGCCATCGATTTTGCCTGTTTTGCGACATCGTCGATGTTAAAGGCCAGTGCCGATGAGGTATACAGTGACAACACCACTGCAGCACCTAACCAACGCATTTTCATCATCTGTGGTTTATGTTTCATAATAAGTAAGCACTTCCCCCTTTGTGTGCTTATATCGATCCGATCCATTTTAATGGAAACTCAGGCAATCCGACAACATTATCACTGCTTTGTTCAGCTGCTGGCTCATGGATTAAGCAAATGAAAGAACCCGCTATTCACTTTGCGTGCTTATCCTGGAGACAGGGTGTCGGTCTTGGTGTAGGGTTGGCTTCGAATGTAACCATTATGAGTCTTAGGGATAAGGCGAAAAGTCTGAGAATGCACAACGTTATATGAGCACAACACCAATACAACGGGAATATTTCCTCGACTCGATCCGGGCATGGCTGATGCTATTGGGGATCCCCTTTCACATTTCACTGATTTACTCCAGCCACACCTGGCACGTGAATAGCCAGATGCCCTCCTGGTGGCTGACGCTGTTTAATGACTTTATTCACGCCTTCCGTATGCAGGTGTTTTTTGTCATATCCGGCTATTTCTCTTACATGCTGTTTCTGCGATACCCGCTCAAGCGCTGGTGGAAAGTGCGCGTAGAGCGCGTGGGGATCCCCATGCTGACCGCAATTCCGCTGCTGACGCTGCCTCAGTTCATTATGTTGCAGTACGTGAAGGGCAAGGCGGAGAACTGGCCGAATCTGACGCTGTATGAAAAGTACAATACGCTGGTCTGGGAGCTGGTATCTCACCTGTGGTTCCTGCTGGTCCTGGTGGTGCTCACGACGGTGAGTCTGTTGATTTTCAGCCGCCTGCGCCGCCATCTGAGTACGAAAGCCGACACCTTTTTCGCCAACGTTACGATGGGCAAACTGTCAGTGCTCTTCTTGCTGTTGGGGATTGCCTATGCCGCCGTGCGACGGACCCTGCTTATCGTTTACCCGCCGATTTTGAGCGACGGGTTATTTAATTTTGTGGTGATGCAGTCGCTGTTCTACATTCCGTTCTTTTTAATCGGGGCGCTCGCCTTTATTCATCCGAAGCTTAAATCGCTGTTTGTCACCCCGTCACCGTGGTGCGCGCTGGGAGCCACGCTCGCGTTCGCGGCCTATCTGCTGAATCAGCGTTACGGCAGCGGCGACGCCTGGATGTATGAAACGGAAAGCGTGATCACTATGCTGCTGGGCCTGTGGATGGTGAACGTGGTATTCGCGCTGGGCCACCGTTTGCTGAACTTTAAGTCCAGCCGCGTGACCTATTTCGTTAATGCTTCGCTGTTTATCTATCTGGTGCATCACCCGCTGACGCTTTTCTTCGGGGCTTACATCACACCGCACATCGCCTCCAACACGCTGGGCTTCTTTACCGGGCTGGTGTTTGTGGTGGGGGTGGCGATCGTGCTCTACGAGATCCATCTGCGGATCCCGCTCCTGCGTTTCCTCTTTTCAGGAAAACCACCGGCGAAAGCCTCATAAACCGCGCGGCGCACCCGATGCGCCGCGTTTGCTTCAGCTTTCCAGCTCTTGTCTGCGCTGAGTCAGAAGCCGCTGATACAGATGCAGGGTGTCCTCGTCAAAACAGACAAAAGTCACTTTCTCCGGCAGCGGTTTTAACGACAGATAGCGATAAACGGTTTCTACGGCGATCGTTGCGGCGGCGGCCTTAGGGTAACCATACACGCCGGTACTGATGGCCGGAAACGCCATCGTTTTATAGCCGTTGTCGGCGGACAGCCGCAGACAGTTCCGGTAAGCCTCTTCCAGAATACTCGCTTCGTGCTGGTCCCCGCCATGCCAGACGGGCCCTACGGCATGAATAACCGCTCTGGCAGGCAGATTGCCCGCAAGCGTAATCACCGCGTGACCGGGAGGACATTCGCCCTGCTGTTGCCGCACGGTTTTACAGGCTTCCAGCAGCTGCGGTCCGGCAGCCCGGTGGATTGCCCCGTCCACGCCGCCTCCCCCCATCAGGGATGGATTGGCCGCATTGACGATAACGTCGACGTGCATTGTCGTAATATCGCCATGAATAATGTCAATTTGCGGTTTCATAAAGCCCCTCTGCAACCCGCCATTTTCTTAAGTGTATCGCAGAGGAGACCGGGAGAAAAAACTATCAGAAAAAATCCTCTTCCACCGCAGGGCGGAAGAACGCGCACTAGCGATACTGGATTTCGACAACCGCGAGCGTTTTTTCAGGATTAAGGTATTTCATATTGAGCGTCGCCAGGCTTGAGTCGCTCACTTTACCGTTAAGCGCCTCTTCGTAGCTGACCATACGCGTTTGCATACGGTTATTGTTTGGACATGACATTGCAAACTGTTGCTTCTGGGGAGTGACTTCACAGGGGTCTGCGACAATGGCACCGCGGAAATGAATGACACCACCGTCAACAACCGTGGCCGAATAAGCCGGGATACTCAAAGCAGAAACGACCAGACCCAGACCTGCCGCGAGTCGAGCAAAATAGTTGTTCATTATAGGTACTCCTCAATGAAAATCGTCCATGAGGGGTAAACGCGCTTCATTTATTACGGCAAACGAAGTTTCACGTTACGGAACATAACGACCTGGTCCCTGATATCAGCATAGCTCAACGGCACAGACCCGCCACATTCGCAACATATTGATTTCATGAATGTTTAGAGCGAGCGTTCCGCTGGCGACCACTGTTGTGATAAATGCAGCGATTTACCGTCTGAAACGGTGACAACGATTTTTACCGTGTCCCCCGCGCTAATATTTAAACTCAGGCGCATTAAATCAATCGTCTGATTAGCGGGTATAAAAAGTGTGTTTTGCTGTCGGGAAGAACTTTGCCCCCCCTGCCCTTCTCGCAGAGAAACAATCTGAACCTGACAATCACACGATTGCGCCAGAGTGACCTGCGGAATAATGGTGGTCATATTTTCCTGCTGTGACGTTTTGAAGGTTATCTGGCTGGAAAGCGCGGCGAGGAGAATTAAGGTATTCATGATGAACTCCCGAAAAAAAACAGGGCTGATGCCCTGTTTTTTTGTAGCACAGATTTCAGTATCAGTACTGATGAGCTGTCGCGTGGTTACCAAAACCGATCTGGGTAACGTTGACAGTAGAGTTGGACGCAGTCTGGTCTACCAGTGCACCGTTAAAGCCGCCGGACTGGCTAACATTCATGACGGATTTTTTACTGTTCCACTGATCAAGTGTTGCACTGTTGCCAAATCCTTTCTGGGTCAGGTTGATTTTACTGTCATCAGAACCCTGACCAACGTCAGCACCGTTACCGCCACCTGTCTGGCTAATATTCAGCACGGAATTTCTGGCGTCTGTCTGCAGGGCAACCGCGGAGTTACCGCCACCGTTCTGATAAATATTCAGGGTTGAATTTGGGCCACCGTATCCGCCATGACCATGCCCATGACCCCAGCCATCCTGATTAATCAGACCAGCCATAGCACTACCAGAAACTACGATTGCTGCAAGCGCTGCCACTTTGATAAATTTCATGGTAAACCCCCGTCGGATTGATTAAAGTCGTCGCGAAAGCACTAATGTTGAATAACGTTAATCGCCATTTGCGACTGTTTCTGCACTACAACTGCGTTTTTCTGCGTACCGTACTGCGTAATGTTTGCTCTATTACCCGACCCTTGTTGGATAATTTTCGCACTATTACCGTATCCATCTTGCGTAATACCTGCATCATTCGCGTTACCGCTCTGATCGATCCAGGCTATATTGTAACTCCCTGATTGATCGACTCTCGCTCTGTTGCCTACCCCATCCTGGGAAACAATGGATAAGAGTTTTGAACCTTCCTGGCGAACCTGAGCATCATTGAAAACGCCCCGTTGACCAATAATGGCTGCCTGATTTAATGATGAAAGACTTAATTCGTTAGCCGCAAAGTTATATTCAGAATTTGCCAAATCTGAATTCGCTGCGGCTACAAATCCAGGCGCACCCAGTAATGTAAACATCACAATTAACGATGTGGTTTTCATGTTGTCACCCTGGACCTGGCTATTTAATTACTCCATATTTAAACGGCTCGTATGGTGTTAACGCGTCGTTACGGTGAAGAGTATGTCCGCTGAAACATTTTAAATATCTCACCCGCGCGGCTTATTTTTATTTATCGGATCACCACAAAGTCGTAATTTATGTCAAAAATCACTGTAATCAGGCCAGCTTATATTTTTTATTAAAGGTGTGCTGCGAAAGGGTTGTACAACGAGAGAAAGGCTGTCCACGCTTCCTCCCGGGTTGTTTAAACGTAACGGCAGGAGAACATTTTTCTCATCGCGTGACACGGAGCCTCTTTTCTTAAGCCAGACAGTCACTCATTCGTGGGCTTAGAAATTATCTGAAACTCATACTTAATTATCGCTTCTTTAAAATAATAAATAACCTTAAAAATCAATTCATTAAAAATATTTGTATGATTTTTAAAAACTGTGCACCTCTATTTACGTGTACAACTTTCTCATCATTTATTGCCATTCCAAACAATCGAATTTCACAAATTAATATTGATTTTTACATCCTGTTACATGTTTAACACTTGCTTTAAACTTCGTAAAAGCTAGATTGAAATTAGATGTACGAAATTGGTTTTATATTTACCTCCCTGTGGAGGTTATGGTCTGATTCTACACACAGCAGTGCAACATCTGTCAGTACTTCTGGTGTCCTCTTTTAAACAGGAGGACAGCTGCCAGGTGCCAAAAAAAAGTGGGGTTTCATCATGTATAATGAAGTCCATAGTTTACATGGTCATACATTACTGTTGATCACAAAACCTTCTTTGCAAGCGACAGCGTTATTACAACATTTAAAGCAATCTTTATCACTGAACGGGAAATTGCATAATATTCAACGTTCTTTTGATGATATTGCACCTGGCAGCATCATTCTTTTCGATATGATGGAAGCTGATAAAAAGCTTATCCATTACTGGCAGGATATTTTAAGCAGGAAAAACAATAATATCCGCGTGCTATTGTTGAATACGCCTGATGAATATCCTTTCAGAGATATTGAAAGCTGGCCGCATATCAATGGCGTGTTCTACGTCACGGAAGAAGAAGACCGGGTGGTAGAGGGGCTGCAAGGTATATTGCGCGGAGAGTGTTATTTTTCGCAAAAGCTTGCCAGCTATCTCATCACGCACTCCGGAAATTATCGCTATAACAGTTCAGAGTCAGCACTGCTCACGCACCGTGAGAAAGAGATCCTGAATAAGTTACGCATTGGTGCTTCAAATATTGAAATCGCCCGTTCGTTATTTATCAGCGAAAATACGGTAAAGACGCACCTTTATAATCTTTTCAAGAAGATAGCTGTGAAAAACCGAACTCAGGCGGTTTCGTGGGCAAACGATAACCTCAGGCGTTAATCACATGAAGCGCACGTTGAGTTGGATCGCCGCAGCGAGTTTCCTGCTCGCTGCTGGGAATCTGAAGGCCGTCGAGGTCGAAGTTCCCGGATTGTTAACAGACCATACTGTCTCATCGGTCGGGCACAGTTTTTACCGTGCCTTCAGTGACAAATGGGAAAGTACATACACGGGTAATATAACAATTAACGAGCGGCCCAGTGCACGATGGGGAAGTTGGATAACAATAACGGCTAATCAGTACGTTATTTATCAAACGTTTTTATTCCCGACCAAAATGGACTTCGATAAAAACGTAGTCTTAGCACTGGCACAATCAGAAGACGCTATTAATCGCCTGCAAATAGATAAAGCCCTATTAAGCACCAGCGATTTAGCAAAAGACGAGTTCTAGCGAACCGATATGCGGAGGCTGTCATGCGTATTGCATATGCAGTTGTTTCGATAATGCTGATAACACCCATCAGCTGGGCCGGAAACATGACGTTTCAGTTCCGTAACCCTAACTTTGGCGGTAACCCTAACAACGGCGCGTTCCTGCTGAATGAAGCTCAGGCGCAAAACTCCTATAAAGACCCCAGCTTAAAGAATTTTAGCGTTGATACCCCGTCGGCACTGGATAACTTCACGCAGGCCATCCAGTCGCAGATTTTAGGTGGGTTATTAACCAACATTAATACCGGTAAACCCGGGCGGATGGTGACCAACGACTTTATCGTTGATATCGCCAACACGGATGGACAGCTTCAGTTGAACGTGACCGATCGTAAAACCGGAAGAATCTCCACCATTCAGGTTTCCGGTCTACAAAACGATTCAACTAACTTCTAAACAACAACGAAATAAGGACAACAATCATGCAGCGCTTCCTGATATTTGTTGCAGTGTGCTTATTGAGCGGTTGTTTAACTGCTCCACCTAAAGAAGCTGCAAAACCAACATTAATGCCTCGGGCCCAAAGTTATCGTGATTTAACGCATTTACCTTCACCTACGGGGAAAATATTTGTCTCCGTATACAACATTCAGGATGAAACCGGGCAATTCAAACCTTACCCGGCAAGTAACTTCTCCACGGCCGTGCCGCAAAGCGCCACCGCCATGCTGGTTACCGCGCTCAAGGATTCGCACTGGTTTATTCCGCTGGAACGTCAGGGGCTACAGAACCTGTTGAATGAACGCAAAATCATTCGTGCCGCCCAGGAAAATGGCACCGTTGCGGACAATAACCGGACACCACTGCAATCTCTGGCGGCAGCGAACGTAATGATTGAAGGATCGATTATCGGCTACGAAAGTAACGTTAAATCGGGTGGTGCGGGAGCACGTTACTTCGGTATCGGTGCGGATACCCAGTATCAGCTCGACCAAATCGCCGTTAACCTGCGTGTGGTTAACGTCAGTACAGGCGAAGTGCTCTCTTCGGTGAACACCAGCAAAACCATTCTGTCTTATGAAGTTCAGGCTGGGGTATTCCGCTTCATCGATTACCAGCGTTTGCTGGAAGGTGAAATCGGCTACACCTCTAACGAGCCGGTCATGATGTGTCTGATGTCAGCCATTGAAACCGGCGTGATCTACTTAATTAACGACGGTATAGACCGCGGGCTGTGGGATCTGCAAAACAAAGCAGACGTGCAGAACCCGATACTGGTGAAATACCGCGATATGTCAGTCCCTCCGGAATCCTGACAGGAAGCGCATAAAAAAGGCGAGATGATTATCTCGCCTTTTTTTATTCGCTCACTGCCGTGATGTTTTGCGCTTTTTCCCGCCGCGATGCCAGCCATAGTCCGCTGTTTTTCATGGCATAGCCAAACAGCAGCCCCAGCGCCAGCGAGGGGACTACCAGCTTCCAGTCCCCCTGCCCTGCAAAGGTCGCGCACGCCCCCATAAAGGTTCCCGGCACAAATGAAAGCAGCAGATGCTTAGCCTGGATGCACATTAAAAAGGCGACGACACCCGTCATGACGTATCCCAGGATTTCCAGATGCGGCGCCAGCGCGCTGCCTTTCATGATCACCAGCGCCCAGATAACACCGCTCATCAGCGTGCAGCCTGAGATAAAGAGCCCTTTGACTCCCCCCTGCGGACAGGCGAAATAGGCGGTACAGCCGAGGAACCCGGCCCAGCTGAGCAATCCGAGAGACACGGCCACCCATCCCCAGAGCCCGGAGAGAATACCTGTCGTAATTGCGATACAAAGTAATATGTTCATGGCGCGCATCTTAGCAGAAGCGCACCATAGAAATGAGATCGGCAGCACATTACGTGCAAATTGGAATGTTGAGTTGCAGAATTTATGTGACCTAAATCACTCTTCGTTCTCTTCTTCCAGCTCATCCCACATTGCCGCGATAGCGTCGCGGGTCAGCGGTGCCAGCGTTCTCCAGAATGGCGAGGTGGCATGCGCTTCAACTTTACCCAGGAATGTCCCGACCCACGGCAGCAGGTACGTTTCGAACAAGGTTCCGATGGCTTCGTTCTCATCATCACCGGCGTTGTCTTCGATCCAGGACGCCGCCAGCAGCAGCGTACCGATATGATCGGCTGGCGTATCGCTCAGCGGCATACCGCGCGTGGAGAGGAACGCACGGACTTCCGCTTCCGTTGCCCCGTCCTGCCAGGCTGAACGGTATGGCGAAACGCGGCACTCATCGCCGACGAACAGCGCATTGTAGTCCGTCGCAATCTGCTGCATGTCGCAGCTTTTTTGCAGACGCTCCAGTAAATCATCCTGTTCCAGCGGCCAGTTCTGCGCCAGCTTACCTTCACGAATTAACGTAAAGAGCGGCACCAGCAGCGGATCTTGCGGCTGGCGATAATAGAGCGTACCCAACACGCGGCAGAGGATGGAGAACTCATTCATTTTTTTATTCCATTACACAATTAAAGATCGGCAAATTCGGCAATCGGCTCCATTCCGCGCGACTCGAGGAAATCGAGCATGCGGCGTGGGGTCACGTTCAGGATTTGCGCTTCCGGGAAGTTAACATCATTCAGCACTTTCAGGCATTCGCTGAAATCACCCAGCGTAAACGCGGTATGAGAGTCCGAGCCCAACGCCACCATGCCACCCGCATCACGCACGGCGGCCGCCACGGCGCGACAGTTAGCTTCACTGCCCTTACGCGAGTGAACAAAGGAGGAGTTATTAATCTCCAGCGCCACGCGATGTTTCGCTGCCGCCTGCGCGACAGCCTGAATATCAATCGGGTACCTCGGATTGCCGGGGTGGCTGATAATGTGCACATTGCCGCTGGCAATGGTGGCAATCATCGCCGCGGTATTGGTGTCTTTATCCTGAGGTGGGAAAACCGGCTCATGGAAACCGGCGAGAATAAGATCAAGTGACGTCAGCATCGGGCCGGTGCAGTCGATCTCACCGTCGATATTTTTGATGTTCGCCTCAATGCCGCGCAGTATCCCAATGCCGTCCACCAGACGTGGCCAGATCCGCATATTCACAAAATGCCAGTAGTGCGGCGCATCCGCCATGTCCGGGCCATGATCGGTGATCGCGAACAGCTTAATACCTTTAAGCTTCGCCTGGGCGATATAATCATGGAGGTTGCTGTACGCGTGGGTGCTGGCGACGGTGTGCATATGCAGGTCAACGGGATACATCTCTTTCTCCTCTGCGGTTTTTCCAAAGGATAGCAGTTATCAGCGGCGAATATTAGCAAAAACCCGGCGAACGCCGGGTTTCTCTCAGTAGCCGCGCTGTCTGTCGACCTGTCCGGTGACCGCGTGACCCTTTTCCATTTCGCTGATGGTGTGGGAGATATACGCCACCGCTTCTGCCGGACGCGTTACGGCAGCCACGTGCGGGGTCATCGCCACGCGCGGGTGCGCCCACAGCGGGCTTTCCGCGGGCAGCGGCTCACGGCTATAGACATCCAGCATGGCGCCTTTTAGCTTTCCGCTGTCCAGCGCCTTCAGCAGATCGCCTTCCACGACATGGACCCCGCGCGCCAGGTTCATCAAGTAGCTCTGCTCGGCTAACTGGTTCAGGAGAGTGCTATTGATAATGCCCACCGTTTCGGCGGTATTCGGCAGCAGGTTGATAAGCACGCGTGTTCCTTTCAGGAATGCAGGAAGCTCATCCGTTCCGGCAAAGCTCTCAACGCCCGGATAGTCCTTGCGGCTGCGGCTCCAGCAGCGCAGCGGGAAGCCCCACGGGGCGAGCGCTTCTGCCACTTTTGAGCCGAGCACACCCGCGCCGAGGATCCCGACGGTAAAATCTTCATGTCGATAATCCGGCAGCGGCTCCCAGTGGGCCTGCTGTTTAAAGGCCTGATAGTCGTCGAAGCGGCGGAACCAGTGCAGCACCCGGCTCACGGCATATTCCTGCATTTGCTGGCCCATTCCGGTATCTTCCAGGCGGAACAGGGGGATCTCTTCCGGCAGCATTTCTGGATGCGCTTTCAGTTTACTGAGAATGGAATCAACGCCCGCGCCCAGGGCGAAAACCGCCTTCAGTTTACGCCCCTGGAGCATTTCTACCGGAGGATGCCAGACCAGCGCATAGTCGGCATGTTCATTATCGCCACGCTTCCACTCGCGAACGCGTGCGCCGGGCAGCGCCGCCGAAAGTGCGTCAATCCAGTAAGCGGTATCAAATGTAGGGTGATAGAAGAGAATATCCATGGTCATTCCTGCCTTTTATTGCGCTGTTTTGTTTTCGTTTTCAAGTGGATTGCCAGCATAACAAATTTATCAGGAAACCGCGTTGCTGATAAAAGAGGCGCTTTGTGCACATTTAGGAGTCAGGTTGCTTGAAGTTTGTCTAAACGCGCTAAATTACTGAAAAAGTGAGTTGACGGCAGTTCGGCTTTTCCTTACATTAGCGCCCGTCCCGGCAACAACGGGAGACAATATGGTGAGGTGTCCGAGTGGCTGAAGGAGCACGCCTGGAAAGTGTGTATACGGCAACGTATCGGGGGTTCGAATCCCCCCCTCACCGCCATATTTAAAGAAGAGCTCGCATGAAAATGCGGGCTTTTTTTTTGCATGTTGCACACCTCTGGGGGGGTGAGAATCCCCGACCGGGGTTCGACAACTGGCGACAGCCAGTTGGACAGACTGAGAGCGAAGCGAACAGGCTGCCCGCAGGGCGAGCGAAGCGAGTCAATCCCCCCCGGTGCTATATGCAGCTCAATGCGGCCTGAGCCCCTCACCCTGCCCCTCTCCCCAGGGGAGAGGGAAGTGTTACTCTTCCACCATCCGCGCATACTCTTCGGTAAGAAAATCCACCAGCGTCCTGACCGACGGCAGCATGCCGCGCCGTGAAGGATAAACCGCGTGAATCACTTCCCGTCGGGGTTCCCACGCGTCCAGCACCCGTACCAGTTCCCCTGACGCAAGCTGATCCTTCACCATCAATATCGGCAGCTGTACAACGCCCACGCCCGCCATCGCCGCTTCCCGCAGTGCCAGCATGTCGGTGGTAATAAAGCGCGGTGCGTAGTGGATCTCCGCTTTCGCCCCCGCTGGACCGCTGAGTTCCCATTTATGCACCTGTTTACCGGCCCCCATACTTAAGCCAGGCCATTCACTGAGCTCAGAAGGCATTCGAGGTTTACCCATACGTTCAATCAACTGCGGACTCGCCACCAGGCAGTGCCCCCTGTCAGCCAGCACCCTTAAGACCAGATCGCTGTCATCAAACGGACGCGGACGCACGCGGATCGCCACATCAATGCCTTCGCCAACAAGATCGACCCGACGATTGGTGGCCTCAAGCTGGAGATTAATCCCGGGGTAGCGCGCCATAAACCGCGCCAGCATCGGTCCCACGTGGACGTGCAGTAACGTGACGGGACAGGTGATCCTGACGACGCCGCGCGGCTCAGCCTGCAGCGCAGCAACGGCCTCTTCTGCCGCTTCTGCTTCTATCAGCATTGCCTTACAGTGCTGATAGAAAGTCTGCCCCACTTCCGTCACCGTAAACTGCCGCGTAGTGCGCTGTATCAACCGTACGCCAAGCCGCTCCTCCAGCTGCGCGATCCTGCGGCTCAGTTTGGACTTGGGTTGGTCGAGCGCCCTTCCCGCCGCCGCAAAGCCACCGTAGTCCACCACCTTTACAAACCAGACGAAGTCATTGAGATCCTGCATAAACCCTCATCGTTCCATTTTAAGAACAGTGAATGCCATTTTCACTATCTACCGGGATATTAACTCTGAATATAAGCTAATTACATCAACAGAACATCAGGAGTTAATCATGAAAAACGTAACAGGCGTTTATACCGCTCCGCGTCAGCACTGGGTTGGCGATGGGTTCCCGGTTCGTTCGATGTTTTCTTACCAAACCCACGGCGAGCCGCTGAGTCCGTTCCTGCTGCTGGACTACGCGGGCCCGTACACCTTTCCGGCAGATGGGGCAAAACGCGGCGTAGGCCAACACCCTCACCGGGGTTTTGAAACGGTCACCATCGTCTATTCCGGTGAAGTGGAGCATCGCGACTCCACGGGCAAAGGCGGCGTTATTGGCCCCGGCGACGTGCAGTGGATGACTGCTGGCGCAGGCATTTTGCATGAGGAGTTCCACTCCAGCGCGTTCTCGCAGAAAGGCGGAGAGCTGAAAATGATGCAGCTCTGGGTCAACCTTCCGGCGAAAGACAAAATGGCGGCACCGGGCTACCAGAGCATCACCAAAAGCGATATCCCGGTTGTGACGCTACCGGATAACAGCGGCACCCTGCGGGTGATTGCCGGTCGCTACGACGAGGTTACCGGCCCGGCGCACACCTTCTCACCGCTGAACGTCTGGGACATCGCGCTGAACCAGGGAAGCCATCTGACGCTCAATCAGCCCGAAGGCTGGAGCACCGCGCTGGTCGTGCTTGAAGGCAACATCACGGTGAACGGCACAGCGCAGGCAGGTGAAGCCCAGCTGGTCGTACTGAGTCAGGAAGGCGACAAACTGCACCTGGAGGCGAACAGCGATGCAAAAGTGCTGCTGATGGCCGGCGAGCCGCTGAATGAACCCATCGTGGGCTATGGCCCGTTTGTGATGAACAGTAAAAGCGAAATCAACGAAGCCATTCGTGATTTCAACTCCGGCCGCTTCGGCCAGATCTGAACGTAATAAAGGAGAAGAACATGTCTACACCTGCGAATTTTAACGGCACTCGTCCGGTTATTGATGTGAACGATGCGGTGATGTTGCTTATCGATCACCAGAGCGGCCTGTTCCAGACCGTTGGAGATATGCCAATGCCTGAACTGCGTGCCCGTGCGGCTGCGCTGGCAAAAATCGCGACCCTGGCGAAGATCCCGGTGATCACCACCGCGTCCGTCCCACAGGGACCGAACGGACCGCTTATCCCGGAGATCCACGCCAACGCGCCGCATGCGCAATATGTTGCCCGTAAAGGTGAGATCAACGCCTGGGATAACCCGGAGTTCGTGGCCGCGGTGAAAGCGACCGGACGCAAGACGTTGATTATCGCGGGCACGATCACCAGCGTCTGCATGGCCTTCCCGTCAATCAGCGCGGTGGCGGACGGGTATAAAGTGTTTGCGGTGATTGATGCCTCCGGCACCTACAGCAAGATGGCGCAGGAGATCACCCTGGCGCGCGTGGTGCAGGCCGGTGTGGTTCCGATGGATACGGCAGCGGTGGCCTCTGAGATCCAGCGAACCTGGAACCGTGAGGACGCGGCCGAGTGGGCTGAGGTTTACACCCACATCTTCCCGGCATATCAGCTGTTGATCGAAAGCTACGGCAAAGCACAGGAAGTGGTTAAAAACAGCGAAGTGCTCGATTCACAGCGTTAATAACCCGTGCTTCGGCAAGAGCTGATTAAGGCTTAACCGAACGAGCACGAATACAGAAAATCTGCTTGACCGTTTTAGCGCAACTCCCTATAGTAGCGCCCCGTTGCCCCCCAAGCGGTCAGGCAGCAAAACAATATGGTGAGGTGTCCGAGTGGCTGAAGGAGCACGCCTGGAAAGTGTGTATACGGCAACGTATCGGGGGTTCGAATCCCCCCCTCACCGCCATATTTAAAGAAGAGCTCGCATGAAAATGCGGGCTTTTTTTTTGCATGTTGCACACCTCTGGGGGGATGAGAATCCCCGACCGGGGTTCGACAACTGGCGACAGCCAGTTGGACAGACTGAGAGCGAAGCGAACAGGCTGCCCGCACAAAAACGCCGGGAGCGTTTTTGAACAACGCCTGCGTTGGCCCCAAAGGGGCGAGGCCCATGGATGGGCCGAGTAACCGCGAGCGAAGCGAGTCAATCCCCCCCGGTGCTATATGCAACTCAATGCGGCCCGAGCCCCTCACCCTAACCCTCTCCCCAAGGGAGAGGGAATAAAATGCACAAAAAACAAAGCCCGGTTTCCCGGGCCTTGAACACAACAGCAAACTCAATAATACGCTTGCAGCGTGCGCTGGCAGAGCGCGGAGCGCACGCAGTCATCTTTGGTGAAGCGTACCACCCCAATCATCTCATCTTCCTCAAAACGTGACATGGCGTCGCTCAGCCCGGATTTCACGCCGGATGGCAGGTCACACTGGGTAATATCGCCGTTAACGATAACCGTCACGTTCTCCCCGAGGCGCGTTAAAAACATCTTCATTTGCGCAGCGGTCACGTTCTGAGCCTCGTCAAGAATGACGACCGCATTTTCAAATGTACGTCCGCGCATATAGGCGAACGGCGCGATTTCCACCTTGCCAATCTCTGGTCGCAGGCAGTACTGCATGAAGGATGCACCCAGTCGCTTCACCAGCACGTCATAGACGGGCCTGAAGTACGGGGCAAACTTCTCCGAAATATCTCCGGGCAAGAAGCCGAGATCTTCATCAGCCTGCAGTACCGGACGGGTAACAATAATTCTCTCCACGTCCTTATGGATCAATGCTTCCGCCGCTTTGGCTGCACTAATCCAGGTTTTCCCGCATCCGGCTTCACCGGTTGCAAAGATGAGCTGTTTACTCTCGATAGCATTCAGGTAGTGCGCCTGAGCCTCATTGCGCGCCACAATTGGAGAATTATCACGGCTGTCTCGGGCCATGCCAATTGCTTCTACGCCACTCATCTGCACAAGCGAGGTGACCGATTCTTCTTCACGCTGTTTATGGCTACGTGAATCCCGTCTCAGCACACGTTTTGCTTCGCGACGAGCTTTGATCACTGCTTTTTGTCTTCCCATGGATAGCACCTTGAGTTGTTGGTATTCATCACACGCGCCAGCTTCGGCACGATTATGCGCACGAACATCAGAGGGTTGGCTTCCTTGTAAGCCATTGCTTGCTTTATCGGATGACGATACGGAACAGCTACGCGCACCGTTCTGCACGTCGGTCGAATCAGATTCTTGAGGAAGGGGGAGAATTTAGTGGTGAGGAAATCGCTGCCGGAGTCTGAGCCTCCGCGCCGGGTGCTGCGGTTGTTATGTTTACCTTGTCCAGTACAGGACGCAACCATTCGCGATCTCCATAGTGATTCAGCATCACTGCCGGGAACTACCGCTGTCTTATCTTAAGTACATCAGGAGTTATCATAAATGCAACATTTATTTTACCTGAATGCAACTTTTAAGACTGTCCCTACAGGTGGAATCAGTCTCATATAGAAATATTACAGAAATATAACAGGAAGATAGTCATATGAAAAAATAATGTCCCCGCGAACTGTCGCAGGGACGATTATCAGGCCTCAATAAGACCTTGTGCGAGGTACGCGTTGCTGTCGCGCACGCCCGGCAGGGCAAAGAAATAGCCGCCCCCGATAGGTTTTATATACTCTTCCAGCGCTTCGCCGTTGAGCCGCTTCTGTACGGTCAGGAAGCCTTTTTCCAGATCGTGCTGATAGCAGACAAACAGCAGCCCCATATCGAGCTGGCCGGAGTTGGTCACGCCCAGCGAATAGCTGTAGCCCCGACGCATCATCAGGCTGGACTGCGTCTCTTTGGTGCGCGGATTGGCCAGACGAATGTGGCTGTCCAGCGCGATGGTATCGCCATTGGGATCGCTGGCGTAGTCAGGCACGTCGTGCTCGTTCTTCATGCCGAGCGGTGCCCCGCTTTGCTTATCCCGACCAAAGATCGTCTGCTGCTCTTTCAGCGGCGTGCGGTCCCAGAACTCCACGTGGAACTGGATAATGCGCACCGCCTGATAGCTGCCGCCCACCGCCCACGCCGGTTCGCCCTGATCTGCCGTCACCCATACCACGTCTTTCATCAACGCCGCATCGCTGCTGTCCGGGTTGGCCGTACCGTCCTTAAAGCCCAGCAGGTTAACCGGGGTCTCTTTGCCTTTGCTTCGGGCGGCGTGGTCCGAGATAAACCCTTCCCGCTTCCAGCGCACGCTCAGCAGATCCGGCGTGTGCTTGATAATATCGCGCAGGGCGTGGATCACCGTGTCCTGGGTATTGGCACAAATTTGCAGAAGCAGGTCGCCGTGGCACAGCGCCGCGTCGAGGGAGTCATTCGGGAAACGCGTCATTTTCTGCAGCGCTTTCGGCTTCTGTTTTGCCAGCCCGTAGCGCGCGTCAAACAACGACTCACCGAGCGAAACGGTAATGGTCAGGTTATCCGGGGCGATAAACGGCCCCAGAATGCCGGAGTCCATTGGCGGCAGGCGCGGGTTCGGCGTATCGGGCGCCGGTCCGCCCGCGGTAAGAAACGCGATGCGTGTCGTCAGCAGGCGGAACAGACGCGCCAAATCGGCTTTATCGCTGGCCAGCGAATCAAAGGCCACCAGCATCATGGACGCCTGCTGCGGCGTCAGGATGCCCGACTGATGCTCGCCATAAAACGGCTGCGTCTCCATGCGGGCATTGGGTGACAGCGTGCCGGGCGCGCTTTGCGGTTTCGCCGCATGCGCTACCGGACAGCCCCCGGCCAGCGCAAGGGCGCCCCCCAGCGCCCCTACCCCTTTTAACAACCGACGACGTGAAGGCTCAACCACGTCGTTCTCGCTATGCTTATTCATCGTGCTTAGTCCAGACCCAGTACGCCACGCAGCAGAGAGAGATCTTCCGCCAGGGCGGTAATCGGGCCTTTCAGCGCGTTACGGTCGGCATCGGTCAGCTTGTCGTAGGTTTCAAACCCGTCTTTGGTACGGTACTTCGCCAGAATGGCGTCGACTTTTTTGAAGTTGGCATCCACTTTGGCCAGCAGTTCGCCGTTATCTTTCTGCAGCTGAGGTCGCAGCAGCTCGACAATTTTCTGCGCGCCGTCGACGTTGGCCTGGAAGTCCCACAGATCGGTATGGCTGTAGCGATCCTCTTCGCCGCTGATTTTACTCGCGGCGACTTCTTCAATCAGACCGGCCGCGCCGCCCACCACTTTTGACGGCGGGAAGGCCAGCTCGCTGATGCGCTTTTGCAGCTCCAGCACGTCGCCGTTCAGCTGCTCGGCGTATTTCTCCATCCCTTTGGTGGAGTTGTCGCCAAACAGGGCTTTCTCCAGACGGTGGAAACCGGTGAATTTCGGATCGGCAGCTTTCTGCTCGAAATCGTCTTCGCGGGCATCAATGCTGCCATCCAGGTCAGAGAACAGCTCGGCAATCGGCTCGATACGCTCGTAGTGCTGACGGGTTGGCGCATAGAGGGATTTCGCTTTTTCGATGTCACCGGCTTTCACCGCATCGGTAAAGGCTTTGGTTGCCGTCGCCAGGTCCGCCGTCTCTTTCGTCACATAGGCTTTATACGCGGCGATCGCGTCACCCAGGCTCAGCACCGCAGCGCCTTTCGCCGCATCGGCCGTCGCTTCACCTTTGACGATCAGCTTCCCTTTAGGGTTGGTCAGCAGGCCGCAGGTCATCTCATACTCGCCCGGCTGCAGGTTGGCGGTCATCTTCTGGCTGAAGCCAGGGGCGATATTTTCACGCTCCTCCACCACCAGAACCCCTTTCAGGATCTCCCACTCCAGCGCCTTCTGGCTGTGGTTCTGAATAATGAACTGGGTTTTGCCGCTGTTCACCGTGAGGGTCATCGGCTCGCACTGCTTATCGTTGACGGTGACTTTAACCTGAGGAACATCCGCGCCCCAGGCGGAGAATGCGGAAGCGAACAGCGCGGCAATGCCTGCGCATAACGCACTACGACGGAACTGAATTGCCATGACTCTTCCCTTTGAAAGTATGTTGTAACTAAAACAAAAATTATGGCGTAACGCGCGACGCCTGCGAGCCGGTACGCGGCGGCATTGCGAACAGCACCAGCGCCGGAACCAGATAAATAAAGTACATCGCCACTTCGCTGACGCTCGGCGCTTCCTGATAGCCGAAGATGCCTTCAAGCAGAGTGCCGGTCAGAGAATGGGTGGAGAGCACGTTGCTGAGATCGAACGCCACATCCTGGAAATGGTTCCACAGGCCCGCCTCGTGGAAGGCGCGTATCGCCCCTGCCGCCAGCCCTGCCGCCACCAGCAGAATAAACAGGCTGGTCCATTTGAAGAACGCGCCCAGGTTCAGGCGAATACCGCCCCAGTAGAGCAGGAAACCGAGCACCACGGCCGTGGCAAGACCCAGCACGGCCCCCAGCGGTGGCCAGATCCCCACGTCCTGCTGAAACGCCGCCAGCAGGAAGAAAACAGACTCCAGGCCTTCACGCGCGACGGCGAAAAAGACCATCATAATGAGCGCCCAGCCGTGGTTGTTGCCCTTTTGCAGGGCGTTATCCACCGCCTGTTCCAGCTGCACCTTCACGTTGCGGGAGACTTTACGCATCCAGAACACCATCCAGGTAAGGATCACCACCGCAATCACGGCGACGATCCCTTCGAACAGCTCCTGCTCTTTCTGCGGGAACTCCCCGGTGGTTTCGTTGATGAGGATACCGAGGCCCAGACAGAGCGCCGCGGCAAGGAATACCCCGACCCACATGACGCCAATCCAGCGTCCGCGCTGGGTTCGCTTCAGATAACTGGCGATGAGGCTCACGATGAGGGCAGCTTCGAGCCCTTCACGTAACATAATGAGAAATGGAACAAACATGCCGACACCTTAAATGTTTATCGCGGTCAACTGATGCAAAGAAAGGTAAATTCTTGTGATAGTGATTATCATTACGGCGAAAAGAAACACAAGCGAAATGTGCGGTGTTTTGATGACGAGTTGTAAACGCAAAGCCTGTTAATAGTTGCCGACGTTACCGTTAAGTTTATAAGTTATAATAAAATTGCCCATTTACGGTTAACCAGCGCTGTGGCTAAATATCCTCCTCAAAAACCAACTGAAAATAAACCATGTTTAAGATTGTCCATTTCCTGCTGGCGCTGGTGATTATTCTTGCGCTCGCCTGGCTGGTGAGTTTCGACCGCCGAAAAATTCGCATTCGTTATGTTTTACAGCTTATTGTCATTGAAATTGCCCTGGCGTTCTTTTTCCTGCACGCTGAAAGCGGGTTATTCCTGATTAAATACGTCTCGGGATTTTTTGAATCACTGCTTAAATTTGCCGGTGAAGGCACCAATTTCGTCTTTGGCGGAATGGGGGAAAAAGGGCTGGCGTTCATTTTCCTCGGCGTGCTTTGCCCAATTATTTTTATTTCCGCGCTGATTGGTATTCTTCAGCACTGGCGGATCCTGCCGATTTTTATTCGGGTAATCGGTACGCTGCTGTCAAAACTGAACGGTATGGGCAAGCTGGAATCCTTTAACGCGGTGAGCTCGCTGATCCTCGGCCAGTCGGAAAACTTCATTGCCTACAAGGGCGTGCTGGGCGATCTCTCTTCTCGTCGTCTCTTCACCATGGCGGCCACGGCCATGTCGACGGTCTCCCTGTCGATTGTCGGCGCCTATATGACCATGCTCGACGCCAAATTTGTCGTCGCGGCGCTGATTCTGAACATGTTCAGCACCTTTATTATTCTCTCGGTCATCAACCCGGCGCGCCCGGAAGCGGAGCCGGATATCAAGCTGGAAAAACTGCACGAATCGCAGAGCTTCTTCGAAATGCTCGGCGAGTATATTCTGGCCGGTTTTAAAGTGGCGATGATTATTCTGGCCATGCTGATTGGCTTTATCGCCCTTATTAGCGCCGTTAACGCCCTCTTCTCCAGCGTATTTGGCATGAGCTTCCAGCAGATTTTGGGCTATGTGTTTTATCCGCTGGCATGGCTTATCGGTATTCCGCTGAGTGACGCCCTGAACGCGGGCAGTATTATGGCGACCAAGCTGGTGGCGAATGAATTTGTGGCGATGATTGAGCTGCAAAAAATCGCGCATCAGATGTCCCCGCGCGGGCTGGGCATTTTGTCCGTCTTCCTGGTATCCTTCGCGAACTTCGCCTCCATCGGCATTGTGGCCGGGGCGATTAAGGGCCTGAACGAGCAGCAGGGGAACGTGGTATCGCGGTTTGGTCTGCGTCTGGTGTACGGCGCGACGCTGGTGAGCCTGCTGTCGGCGAGCTTTGCGGGGTTGGTGTTGTAAGTTTTGTGCCGTTTGTGCCCGGCGGCGCTTCGCTTGCACGGGCCTACGATACAATAACGGCGGGTTATCCCGCCGTTTTTATTAAAACTGCACGCACACCGGCTGGTCGACGCGCATCACCGACTCCTGCGCGAAGCGTGATTTATAAATCCCGCGCAACGCTTCGATGTTCTTCTCGCTCTGCGCATCTTTACCGTGGATCAGCATCAACGCTTTGCTCGGCTCACGCGCCACTTTCCCGTCGTTCCCCAGCCACTGCCCGCGCGCATCAAATACCGTTAAGCCATCGCGAAAGCGCGGCGTCACGTCCTGGTCAACAAACTGCTGCCACTCGTTGCCGGTGATCTGCGCCCCGGCAGGTCGATTTAAGCCGAAATAGAGCGTGGTTTGCTGCATCTGGTTATCCGCTTTGCAGGTCTCTACCGCTGCGTGTTGCGATGGCGCGTTGCAGCCAGCCAGCATCAATAATGCCGCCGCCATTAACCCTGTTTTGATTGTCATGCTTCGCTATCCTCATTGTTATAAGCACATGGATATCACAGGAAAATACGGATTTTGGCAAGAAAAAAGCCGGGTAGCGCTAGCGCTTACCCGGCCTACGGTGTTACGTGGGAAAATTATTCCGGCTGCAGCTTAGACGGCGGCGCGGAGTGGTAATGCGCGTCGGCTTCAGCAAAGCGTTTCTGCATAGAAGCAGACGGCGCTTTACCCAGCAGGCTGAACACCACGATGCCGATGCTGCCGAAGAGGAAGCCTGGAATGATTTCGTACAGGCCCAGCCACGCGAACTGTTTCCAGACGATAACGGTCAGCGCACCGATAATCATTCCCGCCAGCGCGCCGTTACGGGTCATACGTGACCACATGACGGAGAACAGCACCACCGGACCAAACGCCGCACCAAAGCCCGCCCACGCGTAGCTCACCAGGCCCAGCACGCGGTTTTCCGGGTTGGCCGCCAGCGCGATGGCAATCAGCGCCACCACCAGCACCATAAAGCGCCCTACCCACACCAGCTCTTTCTGGCTCGCGTTTTTACGCAGGAAAGCTTTGTAGAGGTCTTCGGTGATCGCACTTGAGCAGACCAGCAGCTGGCAGCTCAGGGTCGACATCACCGCCGCCAGGATCGCGGAGAGCAGAATACCGGCAATCCACGGGTTAAACAGAATTTGCGCCAGCTCGATGAACACGCGCTCGGCGTTCTGGTTCACCGCGCCCGCCTGCGCCGGGTTGTTGTTGAAGTACGCGATACCGAAGAAGCCGACCGCACACGCCCCCGCCAGGCACAGGATCATCCACGTCATGCTGATGCGACGGGCGTGAACGATGGTGTGGTGAGAATCCGCCGCCATAAAGCGCGCCAGGATATGCGGCTGACCGAAGCAGTAGCCCAGGCCCCAGCCCATCAGCGACACGATGGCCACGAAGTTCAGCCCTTTCAGCATGTCGACGTTTTCAATGCTTTTCTGCTTGATCACTTCCAGCGAATCGGCAAAGCCGCCAACGGTGAAAATCACAATCACCGGGGTCAGGATCAGGGCGAAGATCATCAGGCTCGCCTGCACGGTGTCGGTCCAGCTCACGGCCAGGAAGCCGCCCACGAAGGTATAGAGGATGGTCGCCGCTGCACCGGCCCACAGGGCGGTTTCGTAGCTCATGCCGAAGGTGCTTTCGAACAGACGCGCGCCGGCCACAATGCCGGAGGCACAGTAGATGGTGAAGAACAGCAGAATAACCACCGCGGAGATAATGCGCAGGATGCGGCTGTTGTCTTCAAAGCGTCCGGTGAAGTAGTCCGGCAGCGTCAGGGCGTTGTTGTTAGCCTCGGTATGCACGCGCAGACGGCCTGCCACCAGCTTCCAGTTGATCCACGCGCCGACGGTCAGGCCGATGGCGATCCAGCTTTCCGAAATACCGGAGATGAAAATCGCGCCCGGCAGCCCCATCAGCAGCCAGCCGCTCATGTCGGATGCGCCCGCAGAGAGTGCGGTCACCATCGGGCCTAAACTGCGTCCGCCCAGAATGTAGTCGTCAAAGTTCTTCGTTGACCGCCACGCCAAAAACCCTATCAGGATCATGCCAAAAATATAAACGAGAAATGTCACCAGCATCGGTGTGCTAATAGCCATTCAAATTCTCCAAAAATGTCGAGCGACAGCCGTCCGGGCTGCCTTGTTATATGATCACCGGAACGAGGTGAATGTATCTTGTGTTTCGGTTGGGCGCGCTATCCTGCCGTATGCGCCTTCCGCTGACAAACGATTTAACACTGCATTTACATCAATTTCATCCCCGGTTTGATACAAGTTTCCTGTAGGTTGCACTCGCTCACGCTTTTGCGGGTTGCACCTTTGAAAAGTGTTAACTTCCGCATAAAAACAGGCTTCACGTAAAGCAGCCAGCACGTTTTTCCAGCTAACCATTCATTAACAATCCATTCATTTTCCGGGTTGCAAACCAGGTCACATTTAACACGGTTGCACAAAGTTGCAACATGGGGGATATTTCACGCTATCTACAGAACGCTATTACAGAACAACAGGAGCTTTGGCATGGGTATGACCACCATGGGGGTTAAGCTGGATGACGCCACCCGCGAACGGATTAAGACCGCGGCAACCCGCATTGACCGCACGCCGCACTGGTTAATTAAGCAGGCGATTTTTAACTATCTCGAAAGACTCGAGAGCGATGAGGGCCTGCCGGAGCTGCCTGCCCTGCTGGCCGGCGCGGCGAACGAAAGCGAGGAGGCGCCCGCCGCTGGCGACGAGAACCATCAGCCGTTCCTTGAGTTTGCCGAGCAGATCCTGCCGCAGTCAGTCAGCCGTGCCGCCATTACCGGCGCCTACCGCCGTGCCGAAACCGACGCCGTGCCGATGCTGCTGGAGCAGGCTCGCCTGCCGGAAGCCATTGCCGCACAGGCGCATAGCCTGGCGTATCAGTTAGCCGACAAGCTGCGCAACCAGAAAACCGCCACCGGCCGCGCCGGGATGGTTCAGGGTCTGCTGCAGGAGTTTTCCCTCTCGTCTCAGGAAGGCGTGGCGCTAATGTGCCTCGCGGAAGCGCTGCTGCGTATTCCGGATAAAGCCACCCGCGACGCGCTGATCCGCGACAAGATCAGCAACGGCAACTGGCATTCCCACATTGGCCGCAGCCCGTCGCTGTTCGTCAACGCGGCCACCTGGGGCCTGCTGTTTACCGGCAAACTGGTTTCCACCCATAACGAAGCCAACCTCTCCCGCTCCCTGAACCGCATCATCGGTAAGAGCGGCGAGCCGCTGATCCGCAAGGGCGTGGACATGGCGATGCGCCTGATGGGCGAGCAGTTCGTTACCGGGGAAACCATTGCCGAGGCGCTGGCGAACGCCCGCAAGCTGGAAGATAAAGGTTTCCGCTACTCGTACGACATGCTGGGCGAAGCGGCCCTGACCGCCGCCGACGCGCAGGCCTACATGGTCTCTTACCAGCAGGCGATCCACGCCATCGGTAAAGCGTCCAACGGTCGCGGTATTTATGAAGGCCCGGGCATCTCCATCAAGCTCTCCGCCCTGCACCCGCGCTACAGCCGCGCGCAGTACGACCGGGTGATGGAAGAGCTCTACCCGCGCCTGAAGTCCCTGACCCTGCTGGCGCGCCAGTATGACATCGGCATCAACATTGACGCCGAAGAGGCCGACCGTCTGGAGATCTCCCTCGATCTGCTGGAAAAACTGTGCTTCGAGCCGGAGCTGGCAGGCTGGAACGGCATCGGTTTCGTTATCCAGGCCTACCAGAAGCGCTGCCCGTTCGTCATTGATTACCTGATTGACCTGGCCAGCCGCAGCCGTCGTCGCCTGATGATCCGTCTGGTGAAAGGCGCCTACTGGGACAGCGAAATCAAACGCGCCCAGATGGACGGGCTGCTGGAAGGCTATCCGGTGTACACCCGCAAGGTTTACACCGACGTCTCTTACCTCGCCTGTGCGAAAAAGCTGCTCGGCGTGCCGAACCTGATCTATCCGCAGTTCGCGACCCACAACGCCCACACCCTGGCGGCAATCTACAGCCTGGCCGGGCAGAACTACTACCCTGGCCAGTACGAGTTCCAGTGCCTGCACGGCATGGGTGAACCGCTGTACGAGCAGGTCACCGGTAAAGTGGCGGACGGCAAGCTGAACCGCCCGTGCCGTATCTATGCTCCGGTGGGCACCCACGAAACCCTGCTGGCGTACCTGGTGCGTCGTCTGCTGGAAAACGGCGCGAATACCTCCTTCGTTAACCGCATCGCCGACACCACCCTGCCGCTCGACGAGCTGGTGGCCGACCCGGTGCAGGCCGTTGAGAAGATGGCGGCGCAGGAAGGCCAGATTGGCCTGCCGCATCCGAAGATTGCCCTGCCGCGCGAGCTGTACGGCAAAGGCCGCGTCAACTCGGCGGGTCTGGATCTCGCTAACGAACACCGTCTGGCATCGCTCTCCTCTGCCCTGCTCAACAGCGCGCTGCAGAAGTGGCAGGCTAAACCAATTCTGGAGCAGTCCGCAGCTGACGGCGACATGCAGCCGGTCATTAACCCGGCAGAGCCAAAAGATATCGTCGGCTACGTGCGTGAAGCCACCGAAGCGGAAGTGGACCAGGCGCTGGACAGCGCGGTGAATAACGCCCCTATCTGGTTCGCCACGCCGCCGCAGGAGCGCGCCGCGATTCTGGAACGCGCAGCGGTGCTGATGGAAGATCAGATGCAACAGCTCATCGGCATTCTGGTGCGCGAAGCGGGTAAAACCTTCAGCAACGCCATTGCCGAAGTGCGCGAGGCCGTCGATTTCCTGCACTACTACGCGGGCCAGGTGCGCAATGATTTCGATAACGAAACCCACCGTCCGCTCGGTCCGGTCGTCTGTATCAGCCCGTGGAACTTCCCGCTGGCGATCTTCACCGGCCAGATTGCCGCCGCCCTGGCCGCAGGCAACAGCGTGCTGGCAAAACCGGCAGAGCAGACCCCGCTGATTGCCGCGCAGGGCATCAACATTCTTCTGGAAGCGGGCGTGCCTGCTGGCGTGGTTCAGCTGCTGCCGGGCCGCGGTGAAACCGTCGGCGCCAAACTGACTTCCGACAACCGCGTGCGCGGCGTGATGTTTACCGGTTCGACCGAAGTGGCGTCTCTGCTGCAGCGCAACATTGCCACCCGTCTGGATGCGCAGGGTCGTCCTACGCCGCTCATTGCGGAAACCGGCGGGATGAACGCCATGATCGTTGATTCCTCCGCGCTCACCGAGCAGGTGGTGGTCGACGTGCTGGCCTCCGCGTTCGACAGCGCCGGTCAGCGCTGCTCCGCCCTGCGCGTGCTGTGCCTGCAGGACGACGTGGCGGACCACACCCTGAAGATGCTGCGCGGCGCGATGGCCGAATGCCGCATGGGCAACCCGGGCCGTCTCACCACCGACATCGGGCCGGTGATCGACGCGGAAGCCAAAGCCAACATCGAAAACCACATTCAGACCATGCGCGCGAAAGGCCGTCCGGTATTCCAGGCGGTGCGTGAAAACAGCGAAGATACCCGCGAATGGCGGACCGGCACCTTTGTGCCGCCAACGCTGATTGAGCTGGCAAGCTTCGACGAGCTGAAAAAAGAGGTCTTCGGCCCGGTGCTTCACGTGGTGCGCTACAACCGTAACAACCTGAACGAGCTCGTTGAGCAGATCAACGCCTCCGGTTATGGACTGACGCTCGGCGTGCATACCCGTATCGACGAGACTATCGCGCAGGTGACCGGCAGCGCCAAAGTGGGCAACCTGTACGTCAACCGCAACATGGTCGGCGCGGTCGTGGGCGTACAGCCGTTTGGCGGCGAAGGCCTCTCCGGCACCGGTCCGAAAGCGGGCGGTCCGCTTTACCTGTACCGTCTGCTGGCGAATCGTCCGGAGAACGCCCTGGGCGTCACCCTGGCACGCCAGGATGCGGACTATCCGGTGGATGCGCAGCTGAAAGCCGTGCTGACGCAGCCGCTGGAGGCGCTGATCGCGTGGGCGGAAAAACGTCCTGAACTGCGTGCCGTTGCCCGGCAGTACGGCGAGCTGGCCCAGGCGGGCACGCAGCGTCTGCTGCCGGGGCCAACCGGCGAGCGCAACACCTGGACGCTGATGCCGCGCGAGCGCGTGCTGTGCGTGGCCGATAACGAGCAGGACGCGCTGGTGCAGCTGGCCGCCGCCATGGCAACCGGGTGTGAAGTGCTGTGGCCGGAAGATGCGCTGCATCGCGATCTCGCCAAACAGCTGCCGAAAGCGGTCTCGTCCCGCATTCACTTCGCGAAGGCCGATGCGCTGCTGACGCAGCCGTTTGATGCCGTAATTTACCACGGTGATTCCGACCAGCTGCGCGAACTGTGCGAGCAGGTCGCAGCCCGCAGCGGAGCGATTGTGTCGGTACAGGGCTTCGCCCGCGGTGAAACCAACCTGCTGCTGGAGCGTCTGTACGTGGAGCACTCGCTCAGCGTCAACACGGCGGCGGCAGGCGGTAACGCCAGCCTGATGACCATCGGTTAATCGTGTAAACTCTCCCCGGTGACGCTACGCTTACCGGGGCTACAAAATCACCCCAGGCCGGATAAGCGCAGCGCATCCGGCTTTTTTACACGGAGGGAATGATGAAAAGAGTATTTCTCGCAGGCGCAGCGCTGCTGCTGAGCGCCAGCGCGCTGGCCGACGAGTGCGACAAAGCGACCACCCAGCTTGAGCTGAATACCTGTAGCGCGCAGCAGTACCAGGCTGCCGATAAAAAACTCAACCAGACCTATCAGGCCGCCATCAAACGCGCGGCGGCCCCCCAGCGCGACCTGCTGAAAAAAGCGCAGCAGGCGTGGATTACCCTGCGCGACGCGGACTGCGCGTTTATCGGTTCGGGGACGGAAGGCGAGCGTCCAGCCAATGATTGTTAACCAGTGCCTGGCGGAAAAAACCGTGGAGCGCGAAGCGTTTCTGGCCTCGCTGATGCAGTGTGAAGAGGGCGACTTAAGCTGCCCTCTCCCGCCGGGAAACTAGCGCAGGCGGATCCCTTCGATAATCATCCGCTGCACGTTTTCCAGCGTGCTGTGGAAAAACGCCTCGTCCTGGAGCGTTTTACCGGTCACCGCTTCAACCTGGGCCGCAAAGTCAGCGTAATGCTGGGTGGAGGCCCAAATCATAAAGATCAGGTGATGCGGGTCGACCGGGGCCAGCTTTCCGCTGGCGACCCATCCGGCAATAATGGCCGACTTATCGTCCACCAGCTGTTTTAAATCTCCGGTGAGTTCCGCCTGCAACAGCGGCGCGCCCTGCAGCATCTCAAGACAAAACAGCCTTGATGCCTGCGGATAATCGCGCGACACCTCCAGCTTCAGGCGAATGTACTCTTTGATCGCCACCAGCGGGGCCAGTTCTTCGCGGAACGCCTTGAGGGGCGCCAGCCAGATATCGAGGATCTGCTGCATCACCGCGATATAGAGCGCCTCTTTCGACGGGTAGTAGTAGAGCAGATTGGTTTTGGATACCCCGGACTGCTCCGCCACCTGCTCCAGGCGCGTGCCGTGAATACCAAACTGCGAAAAGGTCTCCAGCGCCGCGCTGAGGATCGCCTGTTTCTTAGCGCTCACCGCCTGCGAACGTTTACCTGGTGTTTTCACTGCGCCTTGTGCCATTCCCGCTCTCCTTATTCTGCGTTGCCCTCAGCATAGCAAAACCCCCGTCTCGCCACGACATCCTGCACTCCGATCGCGCATGAATGCCTGTTTTCTGTGCAATGTTTTTGACCATTTAGTCCACATTTAGCCACATCAATCCACCAACTTCTGGTTAACACATTAATAACACTGCCATTTTCAAAACTGGCACTGCCTTTGCAAAAACACCGTTACACCTGCGACGTAATGAAGAGAGGTTCGTGATGAAAATTGGCGTATTTGTACCCATCGGCAACAACGGCTGGCTTATCTCGACCACTGCACCGCAATACATGCCGACCTTTGAGCTGAATAAAGCCATTGTGCAGAAAGCGGAGCACTACCATTTCGACTTTGCGCTTTCGATGATCAAGCTGCGCGGCTTTGGCGGCAAAACCGAATTCTGGGATCACAACCTGGAGTCCTTTACCCTGATGGCCGGGCTGGCCGCGGTCACCTCGCGTATTCAGATTTACGCCACCGCCGCCACCCTCACCCTGCCCCCGGCGATCGTGGCGCGCATGGCCTCCACCATCGACTCCATCTCCGGCGGGCGCTTTGGCGTTAACCTGGTCACCGGCTGGCAAAAACCCGAGTACGAGCAGATGGGGCTCTGGCCGGGTGACGACTACTTCTCGCGTCGCTACGACTACCTGACCGAATACGTGCAGGTGCTGCGCGATCTGTGGGGTACCGGCAAAAGCGATTTCAAGGGCGATTTCTTCACCATGAACGACTGCCGCGTCAGCCCGCAGCCGTCGGTGCCGATGAAGGTGATTTGCGCCGGGCAGAGCGATGCGGGAATGGAATTCTCGGCGAAATATGCCGACTTTAACTTCTGCTTCGGCAAAGGCGTGAACACGCCTGCCGCCTTCGCCCCGACCGCCGCGCGGATGAAAGAGGCCGCCGACAGGACCGGACGCGACGTGGGCTCCTACGTGCTGTTCATGGTGATTGCCGACGAAACCGACGACGCCGCGCGCGCCAAATGGGAGCGCTATAAGGACGGTGCCGACGAGGAGGCCCTGAGCTGGCTCACCGAGCAGAGCCAGAAGGATACCCGCTCCGGGGCGGACACCAACGTTCGCCAGATGGCTGACCCGACCTCTGCGGTCAATATCAACATGGGCACCCTGGTCGGCTCTTATGCCAGCGTCGCCAGAATGCTTGACGAAGTGGCGGCCGTCCCCGGCGCAGAAGGCGTCCTGCTGACCTTCGATGATTTCCTCACCGGCGTGGAAACCTTCGGCGAGCGCATCCAGCCGCTGATGCAGTGCCGCGCCCACATCCCTGCCGTCACGAAGGAGGTGGCGTAATGACCACTCTTAACGCACGCCCGGAAGCCATTACCTTTGCGCCGCAGCAAAGCGCGCTGATCGTGGTGGACATGCAAAACGCCTACGCCAGCCAGGGCGGCTATCTGGATCTGGCGGGGTTCGACGTCTCCACCACCCAGCCGGTGATTGCGAACATCAAAACCGCCGTCGCCGCCGCGCGCGCTGCGGGAATGCTCATCATCTGGTTCCAGAACGGCTGGGATGACCAGTACGTCGAGGCCGGCGGCCCCGGCTCGCCCAATTTCCACAAGTCGAACGCCCTGAAAACTATGCGTAAGCGGCCCGAACTGCAGGGCAAGCTGCTGGCGAAAGGCGGCTGGGACTATCAGCTGGTGGATGAGCTGGTACCGCAGGCGGGCGACATCGTCCTGCCCAAACCTCGCTACAGCGGCTTTTTCAACACGCCGCTCGACAGCCTGCTGCGCAGCCGGGGTATTCGCCACCTGGTATTCACCGGGATCGCCACCAACGTCTGCGTGGAGTCGACCCTGCGCGACGGCTTTTTCCTCGAGTACTTTGGCGTGGTGCTGGAAGACGCGACCCATCAGGCCGGGCCGGAATTCGCCCAGAAGGCGGCCCTGTTCAATATCGAAACCTTTTTTGGCTGGGTCAGTAACGTTGCAGATTTCTGCGACGCCCTGAATCCCCCGCTCGCCCGTATCGCCTGAGGAGACACCTGATGCCAAAATCCGTGATTATTCCGCCGGGCACCAGCACGCCCATCGCCCCGTTTGTTCCCGGCACCCTCGCCGACGGCGTGGTGTATGTCTCCGGCACGCTGCCGTTTGATAAAGACAACAACGTGGTGTTTATCAACGACCCAAAGGCGCAAACCCGCCACGTGCTGGAGACGATCAAAACCGTGATCGAAACGGCGGGTGGCACGATGGAGGATGTGACCTTCAACAGCATCTTTATCACCGACTGGAAAAACTACGCCGCGATTAACGAAATTTACGCCGAGTTCTTCCCCGGCGATAAACCGGCGCGGTTCTGCATTCAGTGCGGGCTGGTGAAGCCAGAGGCGCTGGTTGAAATCGCCACCGTTGCGCACATTGCGAAGTGAGGCAGGTATGAAACTCTCCGTCTCGCCGCCCCCGTATGAGGGTGCGCCCGTGGTGGTCTTTATTTCCGGTCTCGGCGGCAGCGGCAGCTACTGGCTGCCCCAGTTGGCCGCGCTGGAGCCGGAGTATCAGGTTGTGTGCTATGACCAGCGGGGAACGGGCAATAACCCTGACACCCTGCCGGAAGGGTACAGCCTTGCGCAGATGGCGGACGAACTGGCCCAGGCGCTGGCTGATGCCGGGATTGCCCGCTACAGCGTCGTGGGTCACGCGCTGGGGGCGCAGGTCGGCCTGCAGCTGGCCCTCGACAGGCCCGACACCCTCACCGCGCTGGTGTGCGTCAACGGCTGGTTGACCCTCAACGCCCACACCCGCCGCTGCTTTCAGATCCGCGAGCGCCTGCTGCATTACGGCGGCGCGCAGGCGTGGGTCGAGGCGCAGCCTCTGTTTCTCTACCCGGCGGACTGGATGGCTGCCCGCGCCCCTCGTCTGGAGGCAGAAGAAGCGCTGGCGCTGGCCCATTTCCAGGGCAAATCCAACCTGCTGCACAGGCTCAACGCCCTGAAAAAGGCCGACTTCAGCCGCCATGCCGCGCGCATACGCTGTCCGGTACAGATTATCTGTTCCGCCGACGACATGCTGGTGCCCTCCGTCTGCTCGTCGGAACTGCAGGCCGCGATCCCGCACAGCCGCAGCGCGGTGATGCGCCAGGGCGGGCATGCCTGCAACGTCACCGAGCCGGATACCTTTAACACCCTGCTGCTGAACGGGCTTGCCAGCCTGCTGCACAGCCCGGAACCCGCTTTATAAGGAGCTTTAATGAGCGAAGCCATTACCCCCGCCGCGCTGGAAACGCTTTTCACCGGCGCCCGCACCCATAACGGCTGGCAGGATATGCCCGTCAGCGACGAAACGCTGCGCGAAATCTACAGCCTGATGAAATGGGGTCCAACGTCCGCCAACTGCTCCCCGGCGCGGATTGTGTTTGTGCGAAGCGCAGAGGGGAAAGAGAAGCTGCGCCCGGCGCTCTCCAGCGGCAACCTCGAGAAAACGCTCACCGCCCCGGTCACGGCCATTGTCGCCTGGGACGGTGAGTTCTACGAGCGCCTGCCCGAGCTGTTCCCGCACGGCGATGCAAAGAGCTGGTTTACTACCAGCCCCGCGCATGCGGAAGAGACCGCCTTTCGCAACAGCTCAATGCAGGCCGCCTACCTGATTTTCGCCTGTCGCGCCCTGGGGCTGGACACCGGCCCGATGTCGGGCTTTGACCGCCAAAAGGTCGACGAGGCCTTTTTCACCGGCACCACGCTTAAAAGCAATCTGCTGATCAACATTGGCTACGGCGATACCAGCAAACTTTACGGGCGCCTGCCGCGTCTGGACTTCGACGATGCCTGCGGGCTGGCGTAAGGAGCGATTATGACGACACCGGATAAACAAACCTTCCGCGACGCCATGGCCTGCGTTGGCGCGGCGGTCAATATCATCACCACCGACGGCCCTGCGGGGCTGGCAGGCTTCACCGCCAGCGCGGTGTGCAGCGTCACGGATTCACCGCCCACCCTGCTGGTGTGCCTGAACCGCGGCGCGTCCGTATGGCCAACGTTTAGCGAAAACCGAACCCTTTGCGTGAATACCCTGAGCGCCGGACAGGAGCCTTTATCTAACCTGTTTGGCGGGAAAACGCCGATGGAGGAACGCTTTGCCGCCGCCCGCTGGCAGACGGGCGACACGGGCTGCCCGCGCCTGGAGGATGCGCTGGCCTCGTTTGACTGCCGCATCAGCCAGGTGGTGAGCGTCGGCACCCATGACATTCTGTTTTGCGACATTGTTTCGATTATCCGCCACCCCGTGCCGCAAGGGCTGGTGTGGTTTGACCGCGGCTACCACGCGCTTATGCGCCCCGCCTGTTAACCCGCTCTAAGGAGACAGACCATGTTCGGATTTCCCCACTGGCAGTTGAAATCGACCTCCACAGACGCAGGCGTGGTCGCGCCGGATGAACGTCTCCCGCTCGGGCAGACGATGGTGATGGGCGTTCAGCACGCGGTCGCCATGTTTGGCGCCACGGTGCTGATGCCAATGCTGATGGGACTCGATCCCAACCTCTCCATTCTGATGTCGGGGATCGGCACGCTGCTGTTCTTTTTCGTCACCGGCGGGCGCGTGCCCAGCTATCTCGGATCCAGCGCCGCCTTTGTCGGAGTGGTCATCGCCACCACCGGGTTTAACGGCCAGGGGATCAACCCCAACCTGAGCGTGGCCCTCGGCGGCATCATCGCCTGCGGTCTGGTGTACACCCTGATTGGTCTGGTGGTGATGAAAATCGGCACGCGCTGGATAGAGCGAATGATGCCCCCGGTCGTGACGGGCGCCGTGGTGATGGCGATTGGCCTGAACCTCGCCCCGATTGCGGTCAGGAGCGTCTCCGCCTCGCCGTTTGAAAGCTGGATGGCAGTGATCACCGTGCTGTGCATCGGCCTGGTGGCGGTGTTCACGCGGGGCATGATCCAGCGGCTGCTGATCCTGGTCGGGCTGATTGTCGCCTGTCTGGTCTACGCCCTGCTGGCCAACGTTTTCGGTCTGGGCAAGCCGGTTGATTTTACCCTGCTGCATCAGGCCGCCTGGTTCGGCCTGCCGAAGGTCACCTCGCCCACCTTTAACGCTCAGGCGATGATGCTTATCGCACCGGTGGCGGTGATCCTGGTGGCGGAAAACCTGGGCCACCTGAAGGCGGTGGCGGGGATGACCGGGCGCAGCATGGATCCGTACATGGGCCGCGCGTTCGTCGGTGACGGGCTGGCGACCATGCTTTCCGGCTCCGTGGGCGGCAGCGGCGTCACCACCTATGCCGAAAATATTGGCGTGATGGCGGTGACCAAGGTCTACTCGACGCTGGTCTTCGTGGCGGCGGCGGTGATGGCGATGCTGCTCGGCTTCTCGCCGAAGTTCGGCGCGCTGATCCACACCATTCCGTCACCGGTCATCGGTGGGGCATCGATTGTGGTGTTTGGGCTGATCGCCGTGGCCGGGGCGCGCATCTGGGTGCAGCATCGGGTCGATCTCAGCCAGAACGGCAACCTGATTATGGTGGCGGTCACGCTGGTGCTGGGCGCGGGCGATTTTGCCCTGACGCTGGGCGGGTTTACGATTGGCGGGATTGGCACGGCGACCTTCGGCGCGATCCTGCTTAACGCCCTGCTGAGCAGCCGAATGGCCGCCGCGCCGCAGGGCGCCGTCGTGCATCAGGATTCCTGATTTAACGCCGCGCTGTCATTTTCTGGCAGCGTGTTTTTCTTCCGTTTGAGCTTTAACTCGCTCACCAGCACCCCGGCAACAATAAATGCCGCGCCCACCAGGGCCAGCAGCGGCAGACGCTCCCCGGCCAGTCGCCCGAAAATGCCCGCCCAGACCGGTTCACCGGTATAAATCACCGTCGCGCGGGTTGGCGATACGCTGCGCTGCGCCCAGTTCATGGTGACCTGAATAATGGCGCTGAAGATACCCAGCCCCAGTGCGACCACCACCAGACCGGTGGACATCGGCGGTACGGACTCGCCTGCCGGCACCATCGTCGCAAACGCCACCAGCGACGCGGTGGCAAGCTGCACCACCGTCACCCGCTTGACGTCGACCTTGCCCGCCCAGGCGCTAATCAGAATAATTTCCGCCGCAATGGCAATCGCCCCAATCAGGGTGATGATTTCGCCCGGCCCCAGCGCCAGCAGGTTATTTTCCGGCCCGGCCAGCAGGATCAGGCCGATAAACGCCAGCACGATGCCAATGCAGGACATCAGGCCCGGAATTCTGCCGAGACAGAGCCACTGCAATAGCGGCACCAGCGGTACGTACATCGCAGTGATAAACGCGGATTTGCTGCTGGAAATGGTCTGCAATCCCCACGTCTGCAGGCTGTAGCCCATCGCAATAGCTACGCCAATCGCTACCCCAGCCTTCAGCTCTTTGAGCGTTAACCCGCGCAGGGTTTTCAGGGAGATGAGCGCTACGGCAAGCGCCGCCGTCGCGAAGCGCAGGCCAACAAAAAAGAACGGATCGCTGAGGGTCACCGCGTACTGAACGGCCAGGAACGTCCCGCCCCAGAACATGGTGATGAGAATGAGGATGGCTTCCTGCGGTTTAACGGAGAATTTGAAGCGTGAGACAGACATGCGGCACTCGCGGTTAAGATCAATTCCCTAGTGTGCGTTGCCTTTGGTTACAGTTCAATGTTGCAGAAATAAAAAAACCGCCGGGAGATCCCGGCGGCAGGGTTCAACCCGGCGTGTTACTTACTGCTGCTGCCGTGGCTGTTTTTGCCCCCTTTCTTGCCAGCTTCAGATGCGCGTTGCGGGTCATTCTTGAAGTTGCCCCCGCTATGCTGGCCACCTTTACGGCCTGCTTCTGATGCTCTTTCACGGTCTTCTGCGAAATTACCTGAACCACCACGATGGTTTGCCATCTCTAACCTCCAGAATGTGAAACATTAGACATCATATTGCATTCAGTAAAAGAGGAATCTTTCACCTCGCAACACAAGGACAGTGCCTTTATCTGTGCCGCGTGAAACTAAGCTTAGTGGAATGCCGCTATCCGGCAAGCCGCAGGTAATATTCTGCAACATGAACTCAGCCTTTCGGGTGAGATGACGCGACGGGGATGCATAAGCCTTTCTTATCATTTCAAAAATCCATCGCCTAAAAGTTGTTTCATTTTGCTACAAAGCCCTCTTGTCATCATATTGTTATAAATCAAAGAAATGCCGTTCATTTTTGCAGTCTGGCTGTGATGGCATATCTTTAAAAGAACGCAGCGATCCGCTGTCAGAAAAACCAACGAGGAGTGATGCAAAATGGCAAAAGTTCTGGTGCTCTATTATTCCATGTATGGACACATTGAAACCATGGCTCACGCGGTAGCAGAAGGTGCAAACAGGGTTGATGGCGTTGAGGTTGTGGTGAAACGCGTACCGGAAACCATGCAGGCGGAAGCCTTCCTGAAAGCCGGGGGGAAAACACAAAACGCCCCGGTCGCCACCCCGCAGGAGCTGGCGGATTATGATGCCATTATCTTCGGCACCCCGACCCGCTTCGGCAATATGTCGGGCCAGATGCGCACCTTCCTCGATCAAACCGGCGGACTTTGGGCATCCGGGGCGCTCTACGGCAAACTCGCCAGCGTATTCAGCTCTACCGGCACCGGCGGCGGTCAGGAGCAGACGATTACCTCAACCTGGACTACCCTTGCTCATCACGGGATGGTGATTGTGCCGATTGGCTACGGCGCGCAGGAGCTGTTTGACGTTTCCCAGGTGCGCGGCGGTACGCCGTACGGCGCAACCACCATTGCCGGTGGGGATGGCTCACGTCAGCCAAGCAATGAAGAACTGGCTATCGCCCGCTATCAGGGTGAATACGTCGCGGGTCTGGCCAAAAAACTGAACGGCTAACACCCAACAGGAGGACAAGCATGCCAACTCAAGAATCCAAAGCTCACCACGTGGGCGAATGGGCAAGTTTACGCAACACCTCTCCGGAGATTGCCGAAGCTATCTTTGAAGTCGCAAAATACGACGAGAAGCTGGCCGAGCAGATTTGGGAGGAAGGTAACGATGAGGTGCTGGTGCGCGCCTTCGAAAAAACGGATAAAGACTCGCTCTTCTGGGGCGAGCAAACCATCGAACGTAAAAACGTCTAAGCGTTTCCCCCCGCCGCAGCGGGGGGTTCTCCTTTACTTCGCCGCGTTATTCATCACCGCATTGAATTTATCGACAGGACAGAAGCCGTTCGCATCCACCGGGCAGCCTTTCAGCTCCAGCGTCACGCGCTGCGCAGGGGACTGCAGCGACAGCACGCTGGCGTTACGCAGCTGCTCTGCGCTCTGGTAGACATACTCAATTTTCATCAGCTCCTGGTTGGCATTTTTGTCATGCCAGCGCTGGAAGACAATCTTGCCGCCAATCGGGGTACGCTCCTGCTGGTCGTGCAGCTGGTACGGTTTGAAATCCAGCGCGGTGAGCAGGGAAGCAATGTTCGAGTCATGCCCCACCAGAAGGGTGATCTTAGGCGCTTTCGCCTGTTCGGTGACCAGGGTTTTATCAATGTACTTCACCAGCGGCTTCGCCACGTTTTGCGCCACCTCGGTAGAGGTAAACAGCGAGTCCTGATAGCCGTTCTTCAGCTTCGACAGCACGCGCCACTGCTGGTCGGTTTTGATTTCGCCCCAGGCCACCTGGTCGGCCGGGAAGCCTTCGTAATACTGCAGCGTAAACGCGTCCACCAGCGAGTTACCCACCTTCAGCGGCCCGGATACGCCAGGCTCTTTTTCATAGTCGGCGCTGAAGGTATCTTTCGCGTCTGCCAGCGAGCAGACCTTTTTCTCCTTGCAGGACGGGGAATCCGCGTAGTTCGTCAGCTGCTCCAGCAGCTTATAGCTTTCACCAAGCTGCATTTTCTGCCGCTCGGACTCCATCGCCTTGAGCGCTTTTTCGCGGAATTCCGGCGAGTTATCGGTAATCACCGGATTGAAGGTCGGATCCATGGTGCCCATTTTTTCCTGATGGTGCACGGGAACGTCGCAGCCCGGGAACGCGCCGGTGATAAAGAACTGCGCGGTGGCGACGGTGCGCTGCAGGCTGTTAGCGTAAGCATAAACGCTATCCGCCGCTGGACACTCTCCCGTCTTCACCATCCCCTGCTGCGCCAGCCACTCGCGCATGTAATGGCCCATATAGACTTCCAGCACGCCCCCCTTGGTGGTGAGCTGGCCGCCCGGCACCTCCCACTCCGGCCACTGCTTCGGCGTGGACTGCTCCAGCACGCTGCCGTTATTGGCCAGCGGCGCGCGCAGGTTATGGCGACTCATGATTAAAACTTGCTCCAGCTGATACCCTTCCGGCGTCTCTTGCGCCTGCACGCCAAACGTTGCTGAAATGGAACCGGCGACTGCCAGCGCGAGTAGTGCTTTTCTCATCCCTAATTCCTCACTCGTTTTAAAATGTCGCGCTCAGTGTGACAGATTGGTGACAATTTTCCGGGAAGCATTTCTCAAACTGATGATTAACCTGCTTACGACGCGCGCAAATTAGTTTTATAATAAAACCACACCCTACCGGAGAATTGACCGTGAAACGTACCCGCCTCGAAGAGAGCACCTGCCCCGTCGCCCGTTCGCTGGATATCATCGGCGACTGGTGGTCGCTGCTGATCGTACGCGACGCGCTGCGCGGGGTTAAACGCTTCGGCGAGTTCCAGAAAAGCCTCGGCATCGCGAAAAACATGCTGACCACGCGGCTAAAACTGCTGGTTGATGAAGGGATCCTCCGGCTCCAGCCCGCGTCCGACGGCAGCGCCTGGCAGGAGTATGTCCTGACCGAGAAAGGGCGCGCCCTGCAAACGGTGCTGGTTGCATTGTCCCAGTGGGGCAATGAATTTTTGTTTGCTGAAAACGAATGCGGCACCGTGCTGGTCGATGCCGAACAGCGCAAACCCCTGCGCAAGCTGGCGCTTATCGCCGACGATGGGCGCGAACTGACGCCTGAAGAGATCGTGGCTAAACTCCCCTCCTGATCGTTCCGGACGGCAAAAGCACAAAACGATCGTCAATATAGTTGCATTATAGAACCAAATGGCAGAGAGTTAATTCAGTTTCATATTGAAACCAAATAACCCACTTTGCCTTGAGGTAACACACGATGACTACGCAAATCACCACCGCCCTGATTACGGGCGCCTCTTCCGGGATCGGTGCCGTCTATGCCGATCGTCTTGCCGCGCGCGGTGCCAACCTGGTGCTGGTTGCCCGCCGCGAGGATCGTCTGAAAACCCTCGCTGCAGACCTGCGCGCGCGCTATGGCGTAGCCGTCGATATTCTGGTCGCCGATCTTACCGATGAAGCCGGGATCCGCGCCGTGGAAGAGGAGCTGCGCAGCAATACCGCCATTGATACGCTCATTAACAACGCAGGCACCGCCCAGATGGCACCGTTCCTCGCGGGCGAGGTGGCGCAGCATCAGGCCATTAACACCCTGAACACCACGGCGCTGATGCGTCTGACCTACGCCATCCTGCCCCGCCTGGCGCAGAACAATCGCGGCACGCTGATCAATATCGCGTCCGTGCTGGCCCTGCACGTGCGGGCGGGCAGCGCGCTCTACAGCGCCACCAAGGCGTGGGTGTTGAGCTTTACCCGTGGGTTACAGGAAGAGTTTGCCGACAGCAGCGTGCGCATTCAGGCCGTACTGCCCGCCGCCACGGCGACCGAAATCTGGAGCCATTCGGGCGTCACGGTGAACGATCTGCCGGAAGGATCGGTGATGACCACCGACGATATGGTGGATGCCTCGCTGGCGGGTCTGGATCAGGGTGAACCGATCACCATCCCGCCGATGCATGACGCAGGCCTGTGGGAGCGCTACGAAGCGGCGCGCCTTGAGCTGTTCAACAGCGCTCGCACCGGCATTCCGGCACCGCGCTACGTAAAACAGTAGCCTAACGCTCCAGCTGGTCGCCGTACTCGCTCATCCAGGCGGCCAGCGGCGAGAGCGCGTCCTGCAGGGTTAACCCCAGCCCGGTGATCTGATACTCCACGCGCGGGGGGATCTCCGGGTAGACCGTCCGCGTCACCAGCCCGCGCTGCTCAAACAGGCGCAGCTGCTTCGTCAGCTCCTTCTGCGTGATGGGGGCTGCGGCACGCAGCAGATCGCCAAAGCGTACGGGCGTGTTGAACACAATCAGGCGGTAGAGAATCGGGATCGCCCACTTACCGGATATCAGGTTGACAAACTGCGTCATCGGGCAGGTATACGCCTCAGATTTTTTTTCGCAGCACACCTCCAGCCTTTCTGCCATAGCACACCTCTTGCCTCGTTAGTATCCATTTGGTACCTGGTTTCCTTTCGATACTAACGTTTCTATAGTGCTTTCTCCAGTGACATTTCAGGAGAAGAACATGGGTCGTTTAACAGATAAATATACGCTGATCACCGGCGGCACCAGCGGCATCGGTCTTGCCACCGCGCAGGCGTTTATCGCCGAAGGCGCGCACGTCGCCGTGACCGGACGTAACCCGGAAACGCTCGCCGAAGCAAAACGTATTCTGGGCGATAAGGCCTGGGTGATCCCGACCGATGCGGGCGATATCGCGTCGCAAAAAGCGCTTGCGGAAACCCTCGCCGCCCGCTGGCCACGCCTGGACGCGGTGTTTCTCAACGCGGGCGACGTGACGCACGCGCCGCTGGAAGCCTGGCAGGAGGATGCCTGGGACCGCCTGATGGGCATCAACCTGAAGGGACCGTTCTTTTTAATTCAGGCGCTGCTGCCGCTGCTGAATAACCCATCGTCGGTGATCCTCTGCGGCTCCGTAAGCGCACGCATCGGCCTGCCCACCAGCAGCGCGTATGCCGCAAGCAAGGCCGCCCTGCTGTCGCTGGCGCGCACGCTGTCGGCGGAGCTGCTGCCGCGCGGGATCCGCGTCAACGGTCTGAGCCCCGGCCCGGTAGAAACCCCGGCGTTTACGAAGACGGGCCTAAGCGATGAGGCGCTTAACGCAATGATGGCAGAGGTCATTAAGCTGGTGCCGCTCGGCAGAATGGGCTCGACGACGGAGCTGGCAAAAGCCGCGCTCTATCTGGCGTCCGACGAGTCGAGCTACACGGTGGGAACGGAGCTGCTGGTCGACGGCGGAATGGGGAGTTTGTAACTCAAAAGGCGCTGATGCTGGTGACGATGCCGACATACAGCGCCGCCCATACGCAGGCGGAAAGCAGGCTGACGGCGTAGACCTTTGCTGCATTCAGCCTGAGCATCCCCGCCGCCAGCGGGACGATGTAACGCAGGACCGCCAGAAAGCGCGACGTAAACAGCACGATGACCCCGTTCTTTTGCAGCTGATGCTGCACCCGCAAGAACTTATCGGCATGCTTTGAGGTAAAACGCGTGACCAGCCGGGTGTGCCCCATCAGCTGGCCAATATGGTAGTTCAGCACCGAACCCGCCGCTGCTCCCATTACCACGGCGAGCCACGCCAGCGCGGGATGCATGGTCGCCTGGCTGACGGTTATGCCCGCCAGCAGCATCACCGAGGCGGGCGGCAGCACGGAGGAGATCAGCACCGTCGATTTACTCAGCGCCATCATAAATAGCAGCGCGAAAAGATGTGCCGGATACAGCGCAAAATGATTCAGCAGATTATCAAACCACGCCATTTTCCTCTCCTCCGTTGATTATATAATCCTCCATTAGAAATGAATTACCTTAAATAAACCGTCAACGCTTTATTAATAAGATTCTCCTAAACCGTTCTTAAACATTATTTAATTTCCCGAGCGGCAATATCAAATAAGCGTATTATTTCTCACGTTTTACAACGATCTCGTTATGGCGAGGCTCCTGTACAAATACACGTTATCGCTCTGGTAGGTTCGAGAGAACCGGCACAGGGTAAAACAGGCACTGTCGAATCAAGGCTTTGTCAGTATAACTTCCCTCACGGGATACGGTGTACAGTGCTGAACCCAGGACGTGGGGATCTCCTCTTCGACATGCCCTGTCTTGCTCGCCCCTGAGAGATGTTATTATTCAAAGGGAATTCACTATGTCTTACGCTATTCACAACCAAAACCTGGCATTCAATGACAGCGCGATCGCGCAATATATGAATACCGATTTTATTGTCCTCGATATTTCATTATGCGTGGCGCTGGCGCGCGAGCAATTCTTCGAAAAATTAAAAGCCGACGATATTCCGTCTCATATTTTTATTGAAGACAATGGCCGCCTGGCGGGTATGATTGCCGTGCGTAAATTGCTGCAGACCGCCGACACGGTACAGCCGGTGAAATCGCTGATGATTTCGCAGTTTTTGCAGGTAAAACCGGAGGATGAACGTGCTGACGTTGCCGGGCTGCTGGCGCACGGCGGCGCGGACGTGGTGCCCGTGGTCACCCACGGCAAGCTGGTCGGCTGCCTGACCGAGCGCGAAATCGCCCATCTGCTGGAAGATGACGTCACCGAAGATGCTCAGCTTCAGGGGGCGACGCTGCCGCTGGAGAAGCCCTATCTGGACACTAGCCCGTACAGCCTGTGGAAGAAACGCTCCGTCTGGCTGCTGCTGCTGTTTGTCGCGGAGGCCTATACCAGCTCGGTGATCCAGCATTTTGAAGAGGCGCTGGAGTCCGCCATCGCGCTGGCGTTCTTTATTCCGCTGCTGATCGGCACGGGCGGCAACAGCGGGACGCAGATCACTTCCACGCTGGTGCGCGCCATGGCGCTGGGGGAAGTCCGTCTGCGCGACGTTGGCCGCGTGCTGCGTAAAGAGATGACCACCTCGCTGATGATTGCCGCCACGCTCGGTATCGCCGGGTGTATCCGCGCCTGGATGATGGGGATTGGGCTGGAAATCACGCTTATCGTCAGCCTGACGCTGGTGTGCATTACGCTGTGGAGCGCGATTGTGTCGTCCGTCATCCCAATGGTGCTCAAGCGCTGCGGCATTGACCCGGCGGTCGTCTCCGCGCCGTTTATCGCGACGCTTATCGACGGCACCGGGCTGATTATCTACTTCAAAATTGCCCAGTACACCCTGGGGCTGGAGTAATGGGATTCCTTGCCGGGTGGCGCTGCCGCTTACCCGGCCTACCCATCCCGTAGGCCCGTGCAAGCGTAGCGCCGCCGGGCACTACTCAGATCGCACCAAGCGCTCTCACCGCCCGCCCAAACGCCTCAATCGCCAGGGCAACATCCTCAGCCATCACCGATTCCGCCGGATGGTGGCTGACACCCCCTTTGCAGCGCACAAACAGCATGCCGACCGGCCAGCGTTCTGCCAGCGCGATGGTGTCATGCCCGGCACCGCTCGGCAGCGATAATGAACGCCCCTGCACCGACGCAACGGCGTCCGCCAACAGATGCTGCAAACGCGCATCGCACGGCGTGGCGGCGATACGGTAAAACTCCTCTGCGCTGAAGCTCAGCCCGCGACGAGCGGCAATGGCCTGCGCCTGCGCCAGCAGTTCCGCGAGCAGCGCGTCAAGCGGGCCGTCCTGCGGGCCGCGAATATCCAGAGAGAGCGCAACCTCGCCCGGGATCACGTTGACTGCGCCGGGCAGGCAGCGCAGCTCCCCGACCGTCGCCACCCGATTACCGCCCTGCTGTCGGGTGGTGTTTTCGATCAGCACCATCCATTCGGCGGCGGCGGCCAGGGCATCCTTACGGTGATTCATCGGCACGGTTCCCGCGTGTCCGGCCTCCCCGGTGAAGTGGCAGTTGAGGCGGCGCGCGCCGTTAATGGCTTCCACCACGCCCAGCGCCAGACCTTCCTGCTCCAGACACGGCCCCTGTTCGATGTGCAGTTCCAGACAGGCGCTGAAATCGTCCTGATGGCGTGCCGCGAGCGCCACGCGGGCGGGATCGAGCCCCGCCTGCACCATCGCCTGCGCCACGCTGATGCCGCTGGCATCGCAGGTCTCCAGCCAGCCCTGCGGCCAGGTGCCCGTGATGCCCCGGCTGCCTAGCAGGGTGATGCCAAAACGGGTCCCCTCTTCGTCGCCAAACCCGACAATCTCGATGGCCTGCGCCAGATGCAGCCCCTGCTGATGCAGGCTGTCCACCACCTCAATGGCGGTGAGCACCCCGAGCATGCCGTCGTAGCGCCCGGCGTTGCGCACGGTGTCCAGATGCGAGCCGAGCAGCACCGCCTGCGCCCCTTCCTGCGCGCCCTCATAGCGTCCACAGATATTGCCCACGCTGTCCTGCCAGACGGTCATTCCCGCCTGGCGCATCCACTCTCCGACCAGCTGGTTGGCCTGCAGATGCTGGGTGGAAAGATAGACCCTTGTCAGCGCATCCGGGGTTTCGCTGATGGCGGCCAGCGCGTCGGCGCGCGCCATCACCCGTTCTGCCGCCGGACTCATTGCGGCGTCTCGCGGCGATAGTGGTCCCACGCGGCCTGCATGGCGGCACCCTGCGTGGTGGTGAATTTCAGGTAGTTCAGCACCGACTCCAGCGCGCTCAGGGTGGTCATCACGCAGTCTTTGCGCGCGTTGTAGCCCATGGTGCCAATCCGCCACACCTTGCCGTGCAGCGGGCCAAACGAGGTGCCGATTTCAATCCCGAAATCCTCCAGCATCAGCTTACGCACCTGGTCGCCGTTGACGCCCTGCGGGATAACCACGCCCAGCACGTTGTTCATCTTGTGCTTCAGATCGCCGAAGGTCTCCAGCCCCATCGCCTGAATGCCCTTCAGCAGCGCATCGCCGTGCAGCTTATGGCGGGCGATGCCGTTATCCAGCCCTTCCTGCAGGATCAGCCGCGCGCATTCGCGAGCGCCAAACAGCGCGGTGGTCGCTTCGGTGTGGTGGTTCAGCCGCTCCGGTCCCCAGTAGTCCATCACCATGCCGAGATCGAAGTAGTTGGAGTAGATCATCTCCTCGTCGCCGTCGCGGTGGGCGTCGGTGCGAATGCCCTCCTCAACGCATTTGCGGCGGCGGATCGTCTCCTCCATGCGCGCGCTCAGGGTGATCGGCGACGTGCCCGACGGGCCGCCGAGGCATTTCTGCATCCCGGCCGAGACGGCATCCAGCCCCCAGGCGTCGGTCTCCAGCGCGTTGCCGCCGAGCGACGCGGTGGCATCGGTGTAAAACAGCACGTCGTAGCGGCGGCAGATGGCACCCAGCTCGGCGAGCGGCTGCAGCATGGTGGTGGAGGTGTCGCCCTGCACGGTCAGCAGCAGGCGCGGGCGAATACGCTTAATCGCATCCTCAACCTGGTCCGGGGTGAACACCTCGCCCCACGGCACCTCGATGGTATGCACCTCCGCGCGGCAGCGGCGGGCAATTTCGCACAGCAGATGACCAAAGCGGCCAAAGACCGGCACCAGCACCTTATCTCCCGGGCGAATGGCGGAGACCAGAATGGCTTCAATTCCCGCGCGGGAGGTGCCGTCCACCAGCATCGTCCAGCGGTTCTCGGTGCGGAACACGCCGCGATAGAGCGCCATCACCTCGTTCATGTAGTGGGTCATGGCCGGATCGTACTGGCCGATCAACTGGCTCGACATGGCGCGCAGCACGCGCGGGTCGGCGTTGATCGGGCCCGGCCCCATCAGCAGGCGCTGGGGCGGGTTGATTTGCGGAAAGCGTGCGATATCCATTTTTCAGTCCTTATCAGTTGAGGCCGCGCACGGAGGAGATGAACTGCTTCAGTTCCGTGGTCTGCGGGTTGGCGAACAGCGTTTTGCTGTCGCCCTGCTCCCAGACTTTCCCCTGGTGCATAAACACCACGCGGTCGCCCACTTCGCGGGCAAAATTCATTTCATGGGTAACCAGTATGAGCGTCATCCCCTCGGCCGCCAGCTGCTCCAGCACCTTGAGCACTTCGCCCACCAGCTCCGGGTCAAGCGCGGAGGTGATCTCGTCACAGAGTAAAACTTTAGGCGACATGGCCAGCGCCCGGGCAATCGCCACGCGCTGCTGCTGGCCGCCGGAGAGGCTCGACGGGTAGTAATCCAGACGATCGCCTAAGCCCACTTTCTCCAGCATCTGCTGCGCCAGCTCGCGGCATTCGGCGGCGCTTTTCTTCAGCACCCGACGCGGGGCGAGCATCACGTTTTCCAGCGCCGTCATGTGCGGGAACAGGTTGAAGCTCTGGAACACCATCCCGACCGAGCGGCTGATTTCCCGCGCCTGAGAATCCCGGTCGGTAATGGTCATGCCGCCCAGCTTGATGCTGCCGTCCTGATAGCCTTCCAGTCCGTTGATGCAGCGCAGCAGCGTGCTTTTGCCCGATCCGCTGCGCCCGATGATGGAGATCACCTGGCCCATGTCGATATCCAGATCGACGCCCTTGAGCACGTGGTTATCGCCGTAGTACTTCTGCACCTGATTAATGGTGATGAGAGGCATTGAATTTCGTCTCCAGATAGCGGCTGTAGCGCGACAGCGGATAACACAGAATAAAGTAGCCGAGCGCCACCAGCGCAAAGACCTTAAACGGCTGATACGTCACGTTGGTCAGCATGGTCCCGGCCTTGGTCAGCTCGATAAAGCCGATAATCGACGCCAGCGCGGTGCCCTTGATCACCTGCACGGCAAAGCCGACCGTCGGGGCGATGCCGATGCGCAGCGCCTGCGGGGCGACCACGCGAAACAGGGTCTGGCCAAAGGTCAGCCCCAGGCAGCGCGAGGCTTCCCACTGCCCTTTCGGCAGCGCGCGAATGCTACCGAACCAGATGTCGAGCAGAAACGCGCTGGTGTAGAAGGTGAGCGCCAGCGAGGCGGCGGTCCACGGCGAAACGTCGATGCCGAATAGCGCCACGCCGAAGAAGGCCAGGAACAGCTGCATCAGCAGCGGCGTGCCCTGAAAAAGCTCAATATAGCCGCGGATGATGCGCTTCACCGCCCGCCCGCCGGTGAGGCGCAGCAGCAGGAGCGGCAGCGTCACCGCCGCCCCGCCGACAAACGCCACCAGCGACAGCAGCACCGTCCAGCGTCCGGCCAGCAGCAGGTTGCGAATAATGTCCCAGTCGGTAAAGGTGGTCATCATGCCTGCACCCCCAGCCATTTCCGTCCTGCCGCCATCATCAGCTGGCGCAGGGTAATCGACAGCGCTAAGTAAATCCCGGTTGTCACCAGATAGACCTCAAAGCTCAGAAACGTTCTGGACTGGATCAGGTTGGCGGCGAAGGTCAGCTCTTCATACGAGACCTGCGACACCACCGACGAGCCGAGCATCACGATGATGCACTGGCTCACCAGCGCCGGGTAAATGCGCTGCAGCGCGGGCGGCAGCACCACGCGAATAAAGGTCTGCATGCGGGTCAGCCCCAGCACGCGTCCGGCTTCCCACTGCCCTTTTGGCGTGACCTGAATGCCCGCGCGGATAATCTCGGTGCTGTAGGCGCCGAGGTTCACCACCATGGCCAGCAGCGCCGCTTCCCCCGCCGTCATCTTCAGTCCCAGATTCGGCAGGCCGAAGACGATGAAAAACAGCTGCACCACAAACGGCGTATTGCGGATGATTTCCACGTACGCGCCCCAGATCCGGCTGAACCAGGTGGTGCGTCCGCTGCGGATCGCCGCCCCGAAAATCCCTATTGCCAGCCCGCCGACGGTCGCCATCACCGTCAGCTGAACGGTGACCCACAGCCCCGCCAGCAGCTCCGGCCAGTGCGGCCAGAGCGCGGAGAAATCAAGTTGCTCAGTCATCGGCTCAGGCGCCAAGGTTTGCCGGCAGCGGGGCCTTCAGCCATTGCTCAGACAGGCCGTTCAGCGTGCCGTCCTTGATGCCCTGCTCAATCAGCGCATCCACTTTTGCCTTCAGGGCCGGTTCGTTTTTCTTCAGCCCAATAAAGCACGGCGAATCTTTCAGCATAAAGCTCGGCACGGGGGCTTTATCCGCGTTCTGGCGCGAAATAGCCGCCACCACGAGGTTGCCGGTTGCCACGTACTGCACCTGTCCGGAGAGGTAGGCGGAGAGCGTGGTGTTGTTATCTTCGTAGCGCTTCACGTCCGCGTCTTTCGGCGCCAGGCCGGTCAGCACCATGTCCTCCACCGCTCCGCGCGTCACGCCGATGGTTTTTCCGCTCAGCGCGGCGGCGTCCTTCAGCTCGGCCCCTTTCGGCCCAAACACGCCGAGGAAGAACGGCGCGTAGGCGCGGCTGAAGTCGATCACCTTCTCGCGCTCCGGGTTTTTACCGAGGCTTGAAATGACCAGATCCACCTTATCGGTTTGCAGGTAAGGCACGCGGTTGGCGCTGGTCACCGGCACCAGCTGCAGCTTGAGCTTCATCTGTTTGGCCAGATAGCGCGCCATGTCGATGTCATAGCCCTGCGGCTGCAGATCGGTCCCCACCGAGCCAAACGGCGGGAAGTCCTGCGGAACGGCAATGCGAATGGTGCCGCGCTTCTCGATATCCTGAAGCTGGTCAGCCTTTGCCGGCAGCTGTGTGAAGAGGCATGCGGCCCCGGCCAGTGCAATCAACAATTTTTTCATGGTGCTTCCCCGTAACGTTAACATGAAACAAAAGATTCTTTGAATGTGATTTTGCAACCAATGTGCCAGATAAGGCGAAGCGGGAAATATTCTTGTAACGCCTGATAAAACGCGGACGGGTCGAAAAAACCTGCGTTTTTTCGACCCGCCATATGCACCATTTTAATGCAAAGCACCAGCCTGATGCCCCATTATCGCTGTTCGAGTTCGTCCAGCTGCTGGTAGAGGGAGGCAATGTCGTGAATGCGCGGACGGCCTTTATCGAGAATTTCATGCAGGAAGGCATTCGCCAGCAGGTTGATCAGGCTGTTGACCGAGGAGTAACTGTCATAGGCCGAGACGCTGTCCAGCGGGGCGCAGAGCTGCCAGCTCGCCAGCGGAAACAGGCTGTGCGCCTGCGGCTCGCACATCAGCAGCACCGGAATACCGCTGCTCTGAAGCTGCTGCATCAGCGGGCGGATAATGCGCGGGCGGCGGCGAAAGGCCATCATGACCACCAGATCGTCCGGCGTTAAGTCCACCAGCTCTTCGCCCAGGCTCTGCCCCGGCTGCGGCAGGACCAGCACCTGACCGCGCGCCTGCAGCAGCTGCTGGCGCAGGTGCAGCGCCGCCGGATAGGCGTTACGCATGCCGATAATGACGATGCGCCGCGCCTTCACCATGCAGGCCATGGCGTCGGCAAACTGCTGCGCGTTGAGGGCATTGACCCACTGGGTCAGGTTCGCCATCTCCTGCTTATAGTGGCGCGCCAGCAGCGTATTGCCCTGCACCGCGTCGCGGTTATCGGTGAGCGGCATCCCGCTCTGGCGCAGGGTGCGCAGCTCGTCGCGCATGTCCTTATATTTCTCATAGCCCAGACGCTTAAACAGACGGCTGACCGTAGCTTTCGACACCCCGCTCAGCTGCGCCAGCTCGGCGCTGTTGTAGCTAATCAGATCGTCAAAATGATCGAAAATAAAATCCGCCACCCGCTGCTCCTGCGGCGACAGCGACGGGTACTGTGCTTTCAGACGTTCATCCAGTTGTTCCATAGCGCCTCTGTAACTTTTGTTTCATCACATTTTGCCTTTCATTCTACCTTTCATTATACGTGCCAGTTTACTGAAACTTTTCTTTCAGAACTGGAACAGCTTTTGCAGCACCTTGTGACTTTCAGGGTTACGAGGACGCTTCATGCAAAGTAATGTCTCCACGCACGGCATGGCCGTTGCGCCCCACCATCTTGCCAGCCAGAGCGCGCTGGCGGTTCTGCGCGAAGGCGGCAGCGCGATAGAGGCGATGGTCGCCGCGGCGGCCACCATTGCCGTGGTTTATCCGCACATGAACGGGCTGGGCGGCGACGGCTTCTGGCTTATCGTGCCGCCGGACGGCGAACCTGTCGCCATTGACGCCAGCGGCGCGGCGGGATCGCGCGCGACGCTCGCCGCCTACGACGGGCTGGCGCATATCCCCCATCGAGGCCCCCGCGCGGCGCTGACCGTCGCCGGCACGGTGAGCGGCTGGGACGAGGCGCTGAAGGTCTCCCGCGAGATGACCGGCAAGGCGCTGCCGCTGGCCCGCCTGTTGGCCGACGCCATTGACTATGCGCAGAACGGCACCCCGGTCACGGCCTCACAGGCCCATGCCACCGCCAGCAAATTCGACGAGCTGAAATCCATCCCCGGCTTCGCGGAAACCTGGCTGGTGGACGGTAAGCCGCCGCAGGTCGGGAGCCGCTTTTACCAGCCCGCCATGGCCACGACCCTGACGCGCCTGGCGGAAGACGGTCTGGACAGCTTTTACCGCGGCCCGCTGGCGGACGTGCTGGCGCACGGCATGGAGACGCTGGGCCTGCCCGTAACGCTGGCCGATTTACACGCCCACGCTGCCCGGCGCACCGCGCCGCTGAGGCTGCAGCATCAGCAGGGGGAGATCTTTAACCACGCCCCGCCGACGCAGGGGCTGGTCTCGCTGGCGATACTCGGCATCACCGACCGCCTGAACATGGCGGAGGCCGACGACGCCGACACCGTTCACCGCATCGTTGAAGCCACCAAGCTGGCCTTTGGCCTGCGCGACGCCCACATCACCGACCCGCGCGAGCTGAAAACCGATATTCAGGGTCTGCTGGATCACGCCGCTCTGCAGGCGCTTGCCGACAGGGTTGACGACGGCCGCGCCGCGCCGTGGGGCACCGGAAAAGGCCCCGGCGATACGGTGTGGATGGGGGTAATGGACAACAGCGGGTTCGCCGTGTCGTTTATCCAGAGTATCTATCACGAGTTCGGCAGCGGCGTGGTCCTGCCCGACACCGGCATCGTCTGGCAGAACCGGGGCGCATCGTTCAGCCTCGATCCGGCTCATCTTCTGGCCCTCGCGCCGGGCAAGCAGCCTTTCCATACCCTGAACCCGGCGGCGGCGCGCCTCAGGGACGGGCGCGTAATGGTCTACGGCTCCATGGGCGGCGACGGCCAGCCGCAAACCCAGGCCGCGATCTTTACCCGCTACGCGATTCAGGGCGTGCCATTACAGGAAAGCATTTCCCGCCCGCGCTGGCTGCTGGGACGTACCTGGGGACAAACCTCGGACACGTTAAAGCTGGAAGGACGCTTTAGCGCTGAGACGGTCTCGCAGCTCCGCGCGCGGGGACACGAGGTGGAAATATTCCCTGACTTCAGCGAAGCGATGGGCCACGCGGGCGCGATTGTTCGCCACCCCAACGGGCTGTTCGAAGGGGCATTTGACCCGCGCAGCAACGGCGCGGCCGCCGGATTCTGAGGAGAAAAAATGACGACACCACAACCCGACTGGCAGGCGTATCTTGCGCAAATGGAGTCCGTGCTCGGCGTAGAGCTGGACGATGCCCGCCGCGCCGAGCTGCAATTGCAGTTCAGCCGCATTGCCACCCTGGCCGCCCCGCTGATGGCGCTGCCGCTCGACGACCGTCTGGAGATCGCAGGAGTATACAAAGCATGAGGCTACACGAGATGAGTATCAGCGCGATCCAGCATGCGCTGAGCGCAGGCGAGCTGAGCGCTCGCGAGATTGCCCGCCAGACGCTGGAGGCGATTGCACGCGTGAACCCGCAGATCGGCGCCTGGACCGCCGTGACGGAAGCGCGCATGCTCGCCGAGGCCGAGAGCATCGACACCCTGCGCCGCGAAAAGCGCCCCCTGCCGCCACTGGCGGGCGTGCCGTATGCGGTAAAAAATCTGTTCGACGTTGCCGGTCACACCACCCTCGCCGGGGCAGATCTGTTCAGCCAGCGCCCTGCCGCGGCCGCTGACAGCTTCGCGGTGCGCCAGCTGCGCAGCGCGGGCGGGCTGCTGACCGGAATGGTGAATATGGACGCCTACGCCTACGGCTTCACAACCGAAAACAGCCACTACGGCACGACGCGTAACCCGCACGATCTGGCGCGCATTGCGGGCGGATCGTCCGGCGGTTCAGCCGCCGCCGTGGCCGCCGGGCTGGTGCACTTTTCGCTCGGCACCGACACCAACGGCTCGATTCGCGTTCCGGCCTCCCTGTGCGGCATCTACGGCCTGAAGCCCACCTTTGGCCGCCTGTCGCGATCCGGCAGCCATCCGTTTGTCGCGAGCCTCGATCATATCGGCCCCTTTGCCCGCCGCGTGTGCGACCTGGCGTCCGTGTACGACGCGCTGCAGGGGCGGGACAGCAGCGACGGTTTTCAGGCGGAGAGCTCGCGCGAGCAGACGCGCCCCCTGCTCGATCGCGGGCTTGACGGCCTGCGCTGCGCGGTGCTCGGCGGCTACTTCACCACCTGGTGCGATGCGGATGCCAGAGACGCCGTGGCGCGGGTGGCGAAGGCGCTCGACGTGCAGGATGAGCTGCAGTTCCCGGACGCCGAGCTGGCGCGCTCCGCGGCGTTTATCATCAGCGCCTCCGAAGGGGGAAACCAGTACCTGCCCGCGCTTCGCCGCGAGCCTGAACGTTTTGAGCCGCATTCCCGCGAACGCCTGCTGGCCGGGGCGATGATCCCCTCCGCCTGGTACATTCAGGCCCAGCGGTTTCGCGCGCACGCCCGGCAGACGTTTAAAACCCTGTTCGCGCAGGCCGACGTGCTGATCGCCCCGGCGACGCCTCGCAGCGCAACGCTCGCGGGTGAGCAAACCATGGAGATTAACGGCCAGCCGCTCCCCGTCCGCGCCAGCATGGGGATGCTGACCCAGCCGATATCATTTTTGGGCCTGCCCGTGACCACCGTTCCGCTGCGCACCGCCCAGGATGCGCCGATTGGCCTGCAGCTGATTGCCGCACCGCTTAACGAGCAGGCCTGCCTTCGCGTCGCGCGCGTGCTGGAAGAGAGTGGAATCACCGATGCCCGTCCGGCGGAGGTGGCCGCATGATGAATCACGATGACATTAACCTGCCGTGGGTGGTTGCCGAGGTGACCGCCGCGTTTTACCGCTATGAGGACGCGCTGGTCAGCAACAACGTTGCGGTGCTGGACGAGCTGTTCTGGCACGATAAAAACACGGTGCGTCTGGGGGCAGGTGAAAACCTGTACGGGATTGATGAAATCCGCGCCTTTCGCGCGGCGCGCCCTTCCGCCGGGTTACAGCGGACGTTGCGCCACACCGTCATCACCACCTTCGGGGAGGATTATGCCGTATGCAGCACCGAGTTTACGCGGGAGGGCACGGAACGCATTGGCCGCCAGCAGCAGACGTGGGTGCGGTTTGCCTACGGTTGGCGGATCGTGGCGGCGCAGGTGAGTTTGATGGTGTAACGCTGAAAAACCTGCCCGGTGGCGCTTACCGGGCCTACAATGTCCCGTATGCCCTGTGGGTTCTGTAGGCCGGGTAAGGCGCAGCCGCCACCCGGCTAAACACGGCACACTTACTTCTGAAACGGATGCTCCTCCCGCCAGTGGTCGGCAATCTGCTGGCGGGTACAAACCCACACCCGCTCGTGCTGCTGAATATAATCCAGGAACCGCTTCAGCGCGCGAAAACGCCCCGGCCGCCCCAGCAGGCGGCAGTGCATGCCGATGGACATCATCTTCGGCGCGCGTTCACCCTCTTCGTACAGCACGTCAAAACTGTCCTTCAGGTACGTATAAAACTGCTCGGCGGTGTTAAACCCCTGCGCGGTCGCGAAGCGCATGTCGTTCGCATCCAGCGTATAGGGCACAATCAGGTGTGGTTTTTGGGTGCCGTCGCCGCAGGCCACTTCCGTCCAGAAGGGCAGGTCGTCGCCATAGTAGTCGCTGTCATAGTCGAAGCCGCCGTGCTCCACCACCAGCTGGCGGGTGTTGGGGCTGTCGCGCCCGGTGTACCAGCCCGTCGGCGGCTTGCCGAACAGGTCGGTCAGTACCTGCACCGCCCTGTGCAGATGTTCGCGCTCCTGTTGGATATCCATGTGCTGATAGTGGATCCAGCGCCAGCCGTGGCTCACCACGTCGTAATCCGCCGCCCTGATTGCCTCGACGATCTCCGGGTGACGCGCCAGCGCCATCGCCACGCCAAAGACCGTCAGCGGCAGGCCGCGCTTTTGAAATTCACTGTGGATCCGCCAGAACCCGGCGCGGCTGCCGTATTCGTAGAGGGAGTCCATCGACATGTGTTTATCCGGGTAGCTGGCCGCGCCGATGATGTCCGACAGGAACTGCTCGGATCCGGCATCGCCGTGCAGAACGTGGTTTTCCGCCCCTTCCTCATAATTGAGCACAAACTGCACGGCGACGCGCGCCTGATTCGGCCACCGCGCGTGCGGCGGGTTGCCCGCGTAGCCGCGCAGATCCCGCGGGTAATTCTGTTCAAAAAGCGCCATTACGTCTCCCCTCACCCTCAAAATGGATTCAATGCCTGAAACTGTCCGCTTAACGCTTTTTTCTCCGGGAAGGCCAGATCCCCGTGCTTGCTGGTCGACAGCCCCAGCGCCACCAGCGATTCCACCATCTTCACCGCCGCGCTGACGCCGTCGATGACCGGCACGCGCAGCTCGCGGGTCAGCTCCTGCGCCAGCGTCGCCATGCCGCCGCAGCCGAGCACGATGGCGCCGCACCCATCCTCTTTCAGCGCCTGTATACAGCGCGCGCGCACTTTTTCCTGCGCCACACCGCTGCCGTCTTCCAGCGCCAGCACCGGGAGATCGATAGCGTGCAGCGCCGCGCACCTGTCCTGAAAGCCATACTGGTGCAGCAGATGACGGGCAATGATCAGCGTGCGCGGCAGCGTGGTCACCACCGAAAAACGCGTCGCCACCAGCGTCGCCATATGCATGGCGGCTTCCGCAATACCCACCACCGGCCCCTGCGCCAGCTCGCGCGCCGCCAGCAGGCCGGGATCGCCAAAGCAGGCGATGACGTGACCGTCCACGCCCTGCTCTCTGCCGAGCTTGACCTGTTCGAGAACCCCCACGGCGGCGATGGCCTCATCAAAGTGGCCCTCGATAGACGGCACGCCCGCGCTCGGGCAGACCGCGAGGATCTCCGTCCCCGGAGCCGCCACCGCCCGGGCCGCCGCGCCGATGGTTTCCGTCATCGCGAGGCTGGTGTTGGGGTTGATCACTTGTATACAGACAGACATTACGACTCCTTGTGGCCGGCAAACAGCCGGGCAAAATCAGGCAGGCACTCGCCCGCCCGCTCGAAGCAGAGGCTGGCGACGATATGTTCAAAATGGTGCATTAAGGCATCGCTGAGCGGCTGGAGCGCCTTCTGGCGCAGCAGATCCACAAGCTGTTCGTGATCGTTGCAGCGGCAGCCCTGACGCCACGGCGCGCCCCAGGTGGCAATCACCAGCGACGAGCGCTGGCTCAGGCCGGTCACCATTTCCGTCAGCACCTGGTTGCCGGAGATGGCCTGCAGTTGTATGTGGAAATTGGCGGAGTGGCGGATCGCCGCAGGGCCGTCGTACGCCTCGTGCGCCTGCTGCTCCTGGCGAATGATGGCCTCCAGCGCGGCAAGGTGCGGCGGCTGGCAGCGGGCCAGCACGTCCGGCAGGTTGGCGACCTCCAGCAGGGCGCGGGTGCGAAAGATGTGCTGCGCCTCTTCCACCGTCGGGCTGGCGACGTGTGCACCACGCTTGGGCGTTAAGGTGACCATTTGCACAGCCGCGAGTCGCTGCAGCACCTTACGGATGCCCGTGCGGCTTACGCCAAACACCTCGGCCAGCGCCTCTTCCGGCAGTTTGCTGCCCGGCAGCAGCTGATGTTCGACAATCGCGGTCATCAGCGCCTGAAAGATCGATTCATCTTTGTCATGCAGGTCTGGCGCGGTCTGCAGGGCGTTTATGTTGTTCATTCACCACTCCGTCTTTTACTCTTCGTTATCGAATCGTATACATAAAAATAAAATATTGCATACAAGATTTATTATTTTGGCCTGGATCCTGCAACACCGTCTGCACTCCCACTCAACGGGTTTTCATTCACAGGAGCAGGTTTCATGCCAAACAGTCAAAACGCGCAGCAGGGTACGGCCGCTGATTCCGGTGCGGTTTACAGCCCACGTCTTTGCAATGAGGATCTGGCACCGACGCGTGACCAGAACTGGAGCTGGTACAACATCTTTTCGTTCTGGATGTCGGACGTTCACAGCATGGGGGGTTATGTTGTCGCCGCGAGCTTCTTTACGCTCGGGCTGGCAAGCTGGCAGGTGCTGCTTTGCCTGCTGGTGGGGATTTGCATCGTGCAGCTGTGCGCCAACCTGGTGGCCAAACCGAGCCAGATGGCGGGCGTGCCCTACGCGGTGATCAGCCGTCAGGCGTTTGGCATCTTCGGGGCCAATATTCCGGCGGTGATCCGCGGGCTGATTGCCTTCGCGTGGTACGGCATTCAGACCTATCTGGCCGCCAACGCCCTGATGCTGGTGGCGCTGAAGTTCTGGCCGTCGCTCTCCTCGCTCACCACCGGCGCGTTCCTGGGCCTGTCGCATCTGGGCTGGATCTGCTTTGCCATCATGTGGGTCCTGCAGGCGATGGTCTTCTGGCACGGCATGAGCGCCATCAAGCGCTTTATTGATATCGCCGGTCCGGCGGTCTACGTGGTGATGCTGGCCCTCGCAGGCTGGATTGTATACAAGACCGGTTTTGACGGCATCTCCTTCACCCTCGCCAGCAAATCCCTGAGCGCGGGCGAGCAGACCTGGCAGATGATCACCGCGACCGCGCTGGTGGTTTCTTACTTCTCCGGCCCGCTGCTCAACTTCGGTGACTTCTCCCGCTACGGCAAAAGCATGGGCGAGATCCGCCGCGGCAACCGCTGGGGCCTGCCGTTTAACTTCCTGCTGTTCTCCATCGTCACCGTGGTGATTGTCTCCGGCACCCAGTCGCTGTTTGGCCGCATGATCACCGATCCGATTGAAACCGTCAGCCGCGTGGGCAACGATCTGGCCGTGGCGATTGGCCTGCTGACGATGATCACCGCCACCATCGGGATCAACATCGTCGCGAACTTCGTCTCCCCGGCGTTTGATTTCTCTAACTGCTCGCCGCAGAAAATCAGCTTCCGCACCGGGGGCATGATTGCCGCCGTCGGCTCGATCCTGCTCACCCCGTGGAACCTGTTCAACTCGCCGGAGCTTATCCACTACACCCTGGACGTGCTCGGGGCCTTCATCGGCCCGCTGTTCGGCATTCTGATTGCCGACTTCTACCTGATTAAGCGCGGCAAGGTGTCGGTCGACGATCTGTTCGACGACACGCCAAAGGGCAAATACTGGTACCGCAACGGCTTTAACCCGAAAGCCATTGGCGCGCTGATCCCGTCCGTTGCCGTGGGCCTGGTGATTAGCTTTATCCCGTCCCTGCATGAGGTGGCGAACTTCAGCTGGTTCATCGGCGTCTTCCTCGGCGGCGTGACCTACCGCTGGCTGGCGCGGGAAGATCGCGAGACGGCGGGCGCGACGTCGTTCAGCTCCCCCGTGGCGACGCAAAAAGAGTAACCCCTCCCTCCGGCCGCAGCTTGTCTGCGGCCCGTTCATTCTGGCATCGTTCTTGCTGCGCCTTGTCACCCCGCTACGCAAACACTAAGGCAGGAACCATGATGGATTACCAGACAGCGATCCGCGGTGCATTTTTTGATATTGCCCAGGTCTGCGACAGCGCAGACGCGATTGCCCAACACGCGCGCTACCTTGAGGACGGGCTGCTGTTTATACAGAGCGGGAAAATTCTGGCGCAGATTCCGTGGCAGGAGGGCGAGCAGTATCTTGACCCTCATAAAGGCTACACCGACCTGCGCGGCAGGCTGCTGCTGCCCGGTTTTGTCGACACCCACGTCCATTATCCGCAAACGGAGATGATCGGCGCCTTTGGCGAACAGCTGCTTGAGTGGCTGACCACCTACACCTTCCCGGTGGAGAGCCAGTTTGCCGATGAAGCCTACGCGAAAGAGATCGCCGAATTTTTCATTCAGCAGCTGGTGAGCAACGGCACCACCACCGCGCTGGTGTTTTGCACGCTGCATCCGGAATCGGTCGAGGCGCTGTTTACCGAAGCCCTGCGCCTCAACATGCGCCTTATCGCCGGAAAGGTGATGATGGACAGACACGCGCCGGACTACCTGAGCGAAGACGCGAAGCAGAGCTACCGGCAGACGCGGGCGCTGATCCAGCGCTGGCATCATCGGGGACGCCTGGGCTACGCCATTACGCCGCGCTTTGCCCCGACCTCATCCCCCGAGCTGCTTGCCGCGGTCAGCCTGCTCAGAGAGGAGTTCCCGGATACCTGGATGCAGACCCACCTGAGCGAAAACCCCAACGAAGTGGCCTGGGTGAGCGATCTCTGGCCGGAGCACGAGCGCTATCTGGACGTGTATCACCACTACGGCCTGACCGGCGAGCGCAGCGTGTTTGCCCACGCGATTCATCTTCACCACAGCGAGTGGCAGTGCCTGCACGACACCGGTTCGGCGGTGGCGTTTTGCCCCACCTCTAACCTGTTTCTCGGCAGCGGGCTGTTTCGCCTGCCCGCCTGCTGGCAGCACGGGGTGCGGATGGGCATCGGCACCGACGTCGGTGCGGGCACCACCTTCAGCATGCTGCGCACCCTGGGGGAAGCCTACAAGGTCGGCCAGCTTCAGAGCTACCGCCTGCGCGCCAGCGAGGCCTTTTACCACGCCACGCTGGGCGGCGCGCACGCCCTCCGGCTGGACGATAAGATTGGCAACTTCGCGCCCGGCAAAGAGGCGGATTTCGTGGTTATCGACCCTGACGTAACGCCGCTGCAGCGCCTGCGCAATCGCCGCTGTCAGGATATCTACGAGCAGCTTTTCGTGCTGATGACGCTCGGCGACGAGCGCAACATCAGCGAGACCTGGGTCAACGGCGAGCGGGTCTGGTCAACTGCCCCGGTAGGTTGACCACCCGCCGGGCGCAATCACAAACGGCAGGTGGAAGTGCTCGCCTGCCGCTTCTCCCGTTACAAAATCAATTTGCGCGCAGGGGTAGAGCGTGTCGCGACCGGTTTCGCTAAACCACGCGCCGATCTCCGCCACCAGCCGATAGCGGCCTTTTGGCAGGAAAGGGACAAATTCGGTGATGCGACCGTTCACGTTGGTCACGCCCGTCGCCATGATTTCGCCCTCCCGTTCGAGATGAACCGTCACGCCCGCTGCGGGTTTGCCCGTCGAGATATCCAAAATATGGGTGCTGAGAGTGCTCATTCGCTAATGACTCCTTCCAGCCGTAGCAGCGTAATTTCCCGCAGCTGTTCCAGCGCGGCACGGACTTCCTGCGCGTCGCTGTTCTCAAGCCGCGCGTGCAGCGCCTGTAAAATATCCTCGCCGCTGCGGCCCTTCGCGCGGATCAGAAAGACGCGTCCGAAGCGGGCCTCGTAGCGGGCGTTGCCCTCGCGCAGCGCCTGGGCAAGGTCAGCATCGCCGTCATTCACCGCGCCCTGCTCCTGACGCGACAGCGCCGCCTCCGCCTGTGAACCCGCAGGCTTTTCCCCGATGCGCGGATGGGCGCTCAATGCCTGCGTTAATGCCGCTTCGCCCCAGGCTTGCGTCAGCGCTTTTGCCGTACTGAGCAATTCGTCCCGGCTGGCGTAGGGCCGCCCCAGCGCCAGCGCGTCGGCCCAGTCGGGGAGCGCCACGCAGGGGTGAATCAGCGCTAACGCCTTTTCGTGGGAAAGATGGTTGAACTCGTGCAGTGCGATCATAGCGTCTCCTTTATTGTCTTCCTCCAGGTTATTGCACAAACCACGCCACTCTGAGCGCGGGCGTGAAACAGTCGATTCCGCATAGCTCAACTGGAAATTTTTGATTCAAAAAAAGGCACGCTCACCGCGTTTGCGCACCTTAGCAGTGCAAACCCACCTCTCACAACGCCGTTTTCGCCACTCTGCAGCCTGGTACGCAAATTGCTGAATGCCTTTACACCCTGCAAAAGGAGAGAAGCATGAGAGCAATCGTCATTGGCGCGGGTATTGGCGGCCTGAGCGCCGCCGTCGCGCTGAAGAAAGCGGGCATCGACTGTACCGTGTTTGAAGCCGTAAAGGCGATCAGGCCCGTCGGGGCGGCCATCTCCATCTGGCCTAACGGCGTGAAATGCATGCAGCACCTCGGCATGGGCGACATCATCGAGACCTACGGCGGGCCGATGCGCTTTATGGCCTACAAGGATTACCGGCGCGGCGAGACCCTGACCCGCTTTAGCCTTGCCCCGCTGGTTGAGCGTACCGGCGGGCGTCCCTGCCCCGTCTCGCGCACCGAGCTCCAGCGCGAAATGCTGGACTTCTGGGGGCGCGACAGGGTGCAGTTCGGCAAGCGCATCGAACGCGTAAATGAAGACGACGCGGGCGTGAGCGTGACCTTCACCGACGGCACCACGGCATCCGGCGATTTTCTGATTGCCGCCGACGGCAGCCACTCGGCGGTTCGCCCGTACGTGCTGGGATATACCCCCGAGCGCCGATACGCCGGGTACGTGAACTGGAACGGGCTGGTGAAGATTGACGAAGAGATCGCCCCGGCCCACCAGTGGACCACCTTCGTTGGCGAAGGCAAACGCGTGTCGCTGATGCCCGTCTCCGGCGGTCGTTTCTACTTCTTTTTTGACGTGCCGCTGCCCGCGGGCCTGGCGGAGGATCGCACCACCCTGCGCGCCGATCTCACGGGCTACTTCCGCGGCTGGGCGCCGCCGGTGCAGAAGCTTATCGCGGCGCTGGATCCTGAAACCACCAACCGCATTGAAATCCACGACATTGAGCCGTTCGACAGCCTGGTGCGCGGCAACGTCGCGCTGCTCGGCGACGCCGCGCACAGCACCACGCCGGATATCGGCCAGGGCGGCTGCGCGGCGATGGAAGACGCCGTCGTGCTGGGGGAGTGCCTGCGCGAAAACCACAGCATTACGCTGGCGCTGCGGCAGTACGAAGCGCTGCGCTGCGACCGGGTGCGCGACCTGGTGCTGAAGGCGCGTAAACGCTGCGACGTCACCCACGGGAAAGACATGGCGTTGACGCAGGCCTGGTATCAGGAGCTCAAAGAGGAGACCGGCGAGCGCATCATCAACGGTCTGTGCGAGACCATTCAGGGCGGCCCGTTAGGCTGAACGCAAGAGGGACAACGATGAAAAGAGAACCGACTCCACCCGCCCACTGCACGTTTGAGCCAGAGGACTGGCTGCGCCTGGCAAAATGCTGGCATCCGGTCGCGCGCGCCTGCGACGTCGGCCCGGCGCCGGTCAAGGCGACCCTGCTGGATGAACAGCTGGTGATTTACCGGATTAACGACCAGGTCGTGGTCGCCCGTGACGTCTGCCCGCACCGCGGCGTGCCGCTGACGCTGGGCTTTCACGACGAGCACGGGATCGTCTGCCCCTATCACGGCCTCCGCTTTGGGGAGGACGGGCGCTGCAACCGTATTCCGTCCAGCCCCGACCAGCCCGTTCCGGCGAAGCTGAACCTGATTAACTACGCCGTGGAGGAGCGCTTCGGCCTGATCTGGACCTGCCTGGCGTTTGATCCGGAAAACCCCGCGCCGCTGCCCACCATGCCGCACTGGGATGACGACGGATTTCAGCAGATCAACTGCCCGGCGTTTGAGGTGAACGGCTTCGCCGGGCGTCAGGTGGAGGGGTTTCTGGACGTGGCGCACTTTGCGTGGATCCACACCGATACCTTTGCCGATCCCAATAATCAGCTTGTGCCCGCCTATCAGCCGCAGGAGACGCCGTTCGGCTTCGTGGCGGATTACTGGAGCTCCGTGAGCAACTATCCCGCCGGTTCACCCGTGCAGGCGCCAGAAGGGTTCCAGTGGCTGCGCCATTTTGAAATGCATCTGCCGTTTACCGCCACCCTGACGATTCATTTTCCGGGAGAGTCGAGACTGGTCATCATGAACGCCGCGTCGCCGGTGTCATCGCGCGTGACCCGCATGTTCGCCCCTATTGCGCGCAACCTAGACCTGCATATTCCGGTGGAAGACGTGCATGCCTTTAACCTGCGCATCTTCGAAGAAGATCGCCTGATGGTGGAAACCCAGCGCCCGGAAAGCCTGCCGCTGGATCTGACGCTGGAAGCCCATATTCCCGCCGATAAAAGCTCAATTGCCTACCGTCGGGGACTGAAAAAAATGGGCTTTGGCGAATTTTTCCTGGTATGACGGAGGCCGACATGCTGAGCGTAATTGTTGACGGGCTGTGGCGCGAGGGCGACAAAAGCCTCGCCGTCAGGCTCGTGGCTGAAGACGGTAAAGCGCTGCCGACGTGGCTGCCCGGCGCGCATATTGATGTCCACCTGCCCTGCGGCGTGGTGCGCCAGTATTCCCTGACCGGGTCATGTCAGGACGAGAGCTATCTTATCTGCGTGGGCCGGGAAACCGCCTCGCGCGGCGGATCGCGCTACGTCCACGAGACGCTGCGGCCCGGACAGACGTTGACCATCTCTGCCCCGCGCAATCTGTTTCCGCTTGCTCAGGCCGAGCGGGTTTTGCTGCTGGCGGCGGGCATTGGCATTACGCCGCTGTATGCGATGGCCCTGCAGCTGAAGGCGGCCGGAACGCCGTTTACGCTGCACTATTACGTCAGAAACCGCGAAAGCGCGGCGTTTGCGCGCGAACTCTCGCAGTGCGATGGGTGCATCATTCATACAATAAGCCCGCGCACAGCGCTGGCAGAGCATCTTCCGGCGGCCGAGGCGGGGCTTCACGCCTGGATCTGCGGTCCGGCAGGGTTTATGGAAAAAGTGCGTGAGGTCGCCACGGCGAAGGGCTGGGAGGACGCCCATCTTCACAGCGAGGCGTTTCAGCCCGCGGCCCCTGCCGCAGGCGGTGAATCCGGCGAGATCTTTACGGTCAAACTCGCCTCCACCGGAGAGCGCTGGCCGGTGCCTGCGGACAAAACCATCGCCCAGGTGTTACAGGCAAACGGCGTGGACGTGCCGCTGTCCTGCGAGATGGGGATCTGCGGGGCCTGCCTGACGCCGGTGATTGACGGCGTGGTGGATCACCGGGATAGCGTGCAGTCGGAGGCGGAAAAAGGCGCGACGGAGCAGCAGGTGGCGCTGTGCTGCTCGCGGAGCCATTCGGGGGAGCTGGTGATCGGGTTGTAAACCACCTGCACAGTTTTTCTTGCCGGGTGGCGCTGCGCTTACCCGGCCTACATTGCCCAGACTTTTCAAGTGGTTGCACGTTTTATTGTAGGCCCTTGCAAGCGTAGCGCCGCCGGGCGAAACTCACAAATCGCACTTTGCCAGCCCGTAAACGGGCTCGCTATCCTGCCACGCGTACTCAATATGGCTGGCCTGCTCTTGCGCCAGTGCCCCATCGCCCTGCAATCGCGCCGCCAGGGTGAAGGCGAAATCAAACACGTTGCCCAGCCCGCGGCCGCTTAGCAGATTGCCGTCCTCCACCACGTCGGCATTGACGTAAATGCCATCGCTGACCGTTTTCCACAACTCGCCGGAACAGACATAGCGGCGCCCTTTGAGCAGTCCGTTGCCGCCCAGCACGCGGGCGGCGGCGGAGCAAATCGGGCAGATATATTTGCCCGCTTCATCATGGCGGCGAACGAAGGCAATCACCTCCGCGCTTTTCGCCAGGTTGACGCTGCCTTCCGGGCCGCCCGGCAGCACCACGGCGTCAAAGGTCCGATCGAGGCTGGCCTTCAGGGTGCTATCCGCCACCATTGGGATGGCGTGATAGCTCACCACTTCGCGACTCTCGCCGCAGGCAATCGTCTGCACCGTAATATTCAGGCGGCGCAGGATATCGATAGTGACAATCGCTTCCCCCTCTTCAAAACCGGGGGCTAATAGCACGGCTACGTTTTTCATCTTGCTCTCCATTGCTTAAGGGTTACCAGTACGGATGCCAAATCTGTCGCAGCCGCGCCAGCAGCTCAAGATAGAAATAGTCGCCCCAGCTACAGCACTGATCGACGCCCTTACCGCTGCCCATATGATAAACCGAGTGCTGCAGCAGCCCTTCGGTCGGATCGTCGTCATGAGCCAGGTAGTTATCGGTCAGCGACTGCGCAATACGCAGCGCCATCTCTTCATAATACGCGCGGTGTGCGTCGAGCGTCGGCAGCGCCTTGACCAGCTCCAGCAGGCCACAGGCGGCAATCGCCGCCGCTGAACTGTCGCGCACGTCGTCGGTACCGAGCAGGGCCAGATCCCAGTGGCAAACGTCATCTTCCGGCAGACGGTTGAGGAAGTAATGCGCCAGGCTGCGCGACAGCTCAACCATCTGCTTATCGCCGGTGTGCTGATAGCTGAGCAGAAAGCCGTAAATGCCCCACGCCTGGCCGCGCGACCAGCACGAGGTATCGCTGTAGCCCTGATGGGTATTGCCAAAGCGCGGCTCACCCGTCTGCACATCCATATAGTAAGTGTGATAGGTCGAGGCATCCTCACGCACGATATAGTTCGCTGCCTGTCCTGCGTGCGCCGTCGCCGCTTGCGCATAGCGCGGATCCCCGGTCTGTTCGCTGGCCCAGTACAGCAGCGGGAGGTTCATATTGCAGTCGATGATCATTCGCCCCTGCTGCTCCGGGTCGTTTAAATCACCCCACGCCTGAATAATGTTGGCCGTCGGATTAAAACGCTCCATCAGGCGCTCGGCTGCCAGCAGCGCCGACTGGCGAGCGGCTTCGTTGCCGGTGAGCCGCCAGGCGCTGATGCAGGAGAGCGAATAGAGGAACCCGAGATCGTGCGTTGCGGTGTCGATACGCTGCTCAATACGCCGGGCGAACGACGGTAAATAGCGCTCGGCGGCTTCGCGATAATGCGCTTTGCCGGTCATCTCCCACGCCAGCCACAGCTGGCCAGGCCAAAAGCTGGTGGTCCACTCCACGTTATCGGTGCGCGGCCAGACGCCCTTCTCACAGGCTTCGCCGGGGAACTTATCGCCGAAGGCGACAATATTTTTGTCGAGCTTGCGCGTTACGCGGGTTAAGGCCGCTTCCAGCTTCTGGCTCAGCGCCAGGCGATCGACCTGATGCAGTTCGATCGGCCGCAGCGCTTCGGTGATAACAGATTTGGTCATAACAACTCCTGAATTAATGTTTGGCCGGTTCAACCGGGGCGGTATCTAAAGCCGGAGCAAAGGGTCGTGAGGCATCGCGCGTCGACTGGCAGCGCGACAGCGTAAAGGCGGAAATCAGCGTAAATACCAGGGCGCAGCAGCCCATCAGCAGATAGGTATGTTCAAAGCCTATCCTGTCGTACAGGTAGCCGGCAGGCGGGGCGACCACAATCGAGCCAACGTAAATCATCGCCTGGTAGCCCAGCAGGTACATCGTGGCGTTAACCCGACGATGGAAATGTTCGGCGATGTATTTGAAGACCGAAATCAGCAGCAGCGCGATCTCGACGCCATAAAAGGGTTTGATGATGGAGATAACAATCGGGTCGCTGGTCAGTCCGGAGGCGATCAGCCGTGCGCCGACCACGCAGCCGCAGAACAGCAGGCCGCGCTTAGCGCCGTAGTGGTTCACCAGCCACGGGATAAACATCATCATCACGAACTCCATCCCCGACTGGACGGTGCTCAGGTAGCCGTACCAGGCATTCCCCTGCTCTTTGGTGGCGAAGAACGACACGAAGTAGCGCGGGAACTGCTGCTCGGCGATAAACATCATCCACGCCACCCCGGCAACGTAGAGGCTGAACATCCAGAATTTGCGGTTTTTCAGCAGCATCAGCACGTCGGCAAAAACGATCTTATTGGCGGAGATGACGCTGTTGTTGCGCAGCTGCTCGTCGCCGATTTTGAGGCTGATCAGCACCAGCAGCATCAGTACCGAGGTACCGCTGCTGAGCAGAAAGTTGGCGAGCGGCGTGAAGTTAAACAATAGCCCGGAGACCGAAGCCGCCATCGCCCAGCCCAGCGAACCCCACATTCTGATGCGGCCAAACTCCAGCCCGTACAGGCGGCTAAAGCGGTCGGCGTAAGATTCAGACGCCGCCACGCCGGCGTACCAGCCCAGGCTCAGATACAGCGCGCCGATGATAATCCCCGCCATCGCATGGCTTTGCAGCAGCGGCTGATACACCAGAGCGAAGAACGGCGCCATCAGCGCAGAAATGGCGCAGACAAAATAGAGCAGCCACTTGCTCATGCCGATTTTGTCCATGATGTAGCCGTACACCGGCTTCAGGACCACCGCGAAGACGCCGTTGATGGCGAACACGCTGCCGATGGTGATGCTATCGAGGCCCACTTTCTGGCTCAGCCATAGGGCGTACAGACCAAAGCTGGATGACCAGGTGAAGAAGTAAAGAAAAATAAAGGTACTCATTTTGTACTGTGCGGCGCGTACGGACGATGATGTGTTCATAGCGATGCCTCCGGGGCCAGGACGAGCGTCGTTTCCTGTCGTGCCGTCACGAAGCGTACCGCGTCATCGCTAATGATGGCCTGTGGGCAGCGTTGCGGATCGAAGTCGGCGGCATTTCCCGCCCACACCGCGCATATCAACAGATGCTTGCCGGGGTCGAGTTCACCGCGCAGCAGCGGCACCGCCGCGCGCTCGGCGAACAGCAGATTGCTGTTTGGCGGCGTCAACACCGTCTCGCCGCGTCGGGCGTTCGGGTGTAGACAGAAAATGGCTGATACATCCCGGGCATTGCGTAACCAGCAGGCGCGGTCGCTCTCGTGTGCCTGCGGCTGCGGGCGGTTTGCCAGGCTAAAGCCACCCTCCGCGCAGTCCAGCGCGCGCCGGGTATTGATACGATGGACGCGCAGCTGCCAGTCGCCCAGCGCCAGCAGCCAGCTCTCAATCTCCACGTCGCGCCACGGCAGCCAGAGGCTGTAAATGGTGCCCTCTGCGGTGACCACGCGCTGGCATTCGCGGCGGCCACGCCAGTAGTTATCCTTTTCGGCCAGCAGCAGCATCGAATCGGGCGCGGCATGGTTCAGGCCGTAGCGCCCGCGTTCGATGGTGAAGCCAAAGCGGGTGGAATAGGCAAATTTGCAGTATTTCGCTTCGGTATTGACGAAGTTGTTCAGCTCCAGCTGGCCGGAAGTCAGCATCCACAGGTGATCGGCCTGATGCACCACCACCTGATCCGCATGAGATATCGTGTGCCGGGCGGGCAGCGGCGGCAGCGGCAGCTCGGCCGCCTGCCAGAAGGCATCGCCCTCTTCTAATGCCAGCACCAGCAGGGTCTTCAGGCCCCAGTACGGCGAACCCGGCGCGTTGTAGTCTTCCGCCATCGCCAGATTCGGGTAGCTGTAGCCGACGCTCAGCACGCCGTCGCGGTCGAACATCGGCTGCTTCAGCCACCAGCGCAGATGGCGCAGAACGATGCCCTTAATCACGCCGGGCGAAAAGACCTCCAGCCCGGCGAAGGCCGCCGCACTCCAGAACGCCGCCTCGGCAAAGCGGTAGGTCAGGCTACGGCCAAACGGGATCGCCGCGCCGTCTTCGGCAAAGAAATGGATGAAGTCAGAGGAGAAACGCGCGGCGCGGTAACGCAGCGTTGCACAACGTTCTGGATCGACCTCGACCATGAGCTTCGCGTAAATCAGGCCATAGAAATGAAAGCCCATCGAGATGTAATAGTCGCGCGGCCGCCCCGGACCATCGGAGTACCAGCCATCGCCGAGATAGTAGTGCTCCATGGCAGCAAAATGATTTTCCAGCACCTGCGGGTTGGTCGGCATACCGCAATAATGGAAGCCGACCTGCACCAGAATCGGAAAGAAGTGCCAGTTGTTATCGGGGATCTCCTGGGTCTCGCACTGCTTTAGCCAGCGCCATAAATTCGCTTTCTCCGTCTCGGTGAAGTGCGCCAGTACGGTATCGCCCGCCAGCGCCAGCAGCAGCCCGTAGGCCGCCATCTCGACGATTCGCTGATCGTACGGTTCGACGTCGCCCCAGTAGTCGGCATGCTGCGGATTGGTGCCGTTTTTTATCGCCTGTAAATAGAAGGAGAAGCGCTGCGGCTCGCTGCCGCCGGCCAGCAGCGGCGTCACGCCCCACAGCAGGCGGGAAAACGTTTCCATGCTTGCGACCTGCTGGCCGTAGTGAGCGGTAAAGTTCGCTAAATCAATGCGGCTGGCGTCGTTTTTAAACCAGGGCGCCACCGCGTTCAGCATGTCGTTGACCAGCCGTTGCACCTCTTCCCGGCTTGTCAGTGGATTATCCAGATGAATATTTTCAGGTTGCACAGGGTCCTCCCGCATTACACGAGGGTAGAGATAAGTTATTGTTATTAGGCTTTATAAAGCCATGAGTGCGACGTCTGGATGAAGAGTAACTGCTTTTATTCCCGGCGCTGAGTGAGCAGACTCACAAATTTGAACCGCTATTTCATTTTTTGTGGATTTTGTCGGTCGCGAGGGGGATAAATTACAAATGATGGCCTAAAAATTTAAATCTGTTGTCCTGGAGGTAAAATGGGTGAAACGCAGCTGCTGGAACGCATTACGCTCGATCGGCAGGCCATTTCTTTTAACCGCCTGTACGCCAGCAGCGCAACTTACTACCACTGGCATCAATGCGTTGAATTGCTCTATATCTCCAGCGGCTACGGCATCGTGGTGGTGGATAATCAGCACTACACCGCCCGTCCGGGGCGATTATTTATCTTCCCGCCCTTCCGCTTGCACAAAGTGCAGGTCGATCATAGCGATAAGAATCCCTATCACCGCACCACGATGCACATTGAGCAAGCGGTCGTCGAAAGTGCGCTCAGCGCCTTCCCGCGCCATCAGGCCCGGTTCGCCGCGCTGGCCGCCAGCAATCTGCCCGCGCAAATCTACGATCTCAGCGAGCACGCGGCGTTTATCGAGAGGATCCTTGAGCAGTTTAAGCGCCTGGAGGGCAACGAGCAGACCGAGGCCTGCGAGGTGGCGTTTCTGGTGATGCAGCTCATGACATTTCTCCCCGAGCAGCCGCAGCCCTACCCGCCGCGCCAGCAGACCGTCGCCTCGCGGATTATGAGCTGGATCGAAGCCCACTATGCCAGCAAGTTTTCGCTCGACCAGCTAGCGCACGACCTGGGGCTTTCGCGCAGCTATACCTCACGCATCTTCCGCCAGCAGACCGGGGGCAGCATTCACGAATATTTGCTGACCCGGCGGATAAAAAGCAGCTGCGATCGGTTACGGTACAGCGATGAGACGATTGACGCCATTGCCCTGGCCGTCGGGTTTAGCGAGGTGACCTACTTCATCACCTGCTTTAAAAAAATGATGCGTCAGACGCCGCTGCAGTATCGACGTCGTATCCTCAACACCAGAATGCCGGGTTAACGGGGGTTTGATGACTGGCCCAAAGCTGAACGCTTTCCGTCATGCCGGAACCGGCAACTCAATGCCGCTTTGCGCCAGTTGCCCCATCTCGCAGTACATTGCGCACGCCGCACTGACGATAGACATTGCCAGCGCGGCGCCGCTCCCTTCGCCAAGACGCATATCAAGATGGATAAACGGCGCCAGCCCAAGGTGCTCCAGCGCGCGCCGGGCCCCCTTTTCGGCGGAAAAATGAGAGGGAATACAGTAGTTCTTAACCTCTGGCGCAATCTGACAGGCGGCGATGGCGGCGGCATACGAGAGAAAACCGTCTAACACAACGGGCAGCCCGCATGCGCCAGCGCCCAATATCACCCCGGTCATGCCCACCAGGTCATAGCCGCCGACTTTGGCCAGAACATCAACCGCATCGCGCGCATCCGGCTGGTTAATGCGTATCGCCTGCCGGACAATGGTTTCCTTATGCTGCACCCGGTCCTGCGGCAAATTGGCCCCAATCCCCACCACATCATGCGGATCGCTGTCGGTCAGCACGCTGATGATTGCCGAGGCCGGCGTGGTATTGGCAATACCCAGCTCGCCAACGCCAAAGATGGAGATCCCCTCCTGAGCGCGTTTTTTAACGAGGCTGGCACTCGCCAGCAGCAGGTGCTCGGCATCCTGACGGCTCATCGCCGGACCCTGAGCAATATTACCGCTGCCGCGCGAGAGTTTAAGGCTGAGCATATTGTCGATAGGCTCGCCGTCAATACCGATGTCAACGGGCAGTACCGACGTCTGGCTATTGCGGGCCAGCACGCACACCCCGGTCAGCCCTTTTTGCATATTGACGGCCTGAAGCCAGGTCACCACTTTCGGCGTCACGGCCACGCCTTCATCAAACACGCCGTGGTCGGCGCACATGACGATAATCTCTTTTTGCAGATTATCGAGCCTGTCGATGCCCCACATTCCCGAAAGCTGTATTGCCAGACTCTCCAGCCGTCCGAGGCTGTTTGTCGGCTTTATTAAACCATCGACATGCCGCGAGGCCGCCTGAATCTTCTGTTTATCAAGCGGTCTGATGGCCGCCGCCAGCGCCTTCACTGTCCCCATCCTCATCACCCTCACTCTTCTGTTTGCCAAACGCTTCTGCCGTTAAATACCCGTAACACCCAATACCCGGCCCGATTTTCAACGACCGTGTAGGCATCGTGACGGAACGGGAAATGCCACATCGCCGCCACGGGCATCCCTAACCAGGTTGCCAGCAGCAGGCTCAGCACGCCCTGGTGCGCCACAATCAGCGTGTCTTCGCGCTGCTGAAGCTGACTCATCTCATCCGCCGCCGCCCTGACGCGCGCGGCGAAATGCGGGAAGGCCTCGCCGCCGTCGGGCGTGGCGTTTTGCCAGTCATCCATCCAGCGCTGCCACGACGCGGGACTTTCTTTTTCGATATCGCTGAAGTGCCGCATCTCCCACTCGCCAAAATCCAGCTCGTTAAGTCGCGCATCAACATGGACATCATGGGCCGTCGGCACGATAAGCCGCGCCGTTTGCTGCGAACGCTGGAGCGCGCTGACGCGCGTGTGCCCGAACGCGACGCCGGACAGGTACCCGGCAACACGCTGGCTTTGCGCAATACCCTGCGGCGAGAGCGACAGATCGGTGCTCCCGTAAAATACGCCGCTGACGTTAGCGGCTGTTTGACCGTGCCGGACCAGAAATATGCGCATACATCAGACCCACAGAAGCGACAGCAGGAAGACCATTTCGCCGATCTCTTCCATCGCGCCCAGGGTATCCCCCGTCAGCCCGTTCAGTCGGCGGCTTAAAAAGGTCTTTACGGCGTTGACGACAATCCAGGTGATGATGCTGGCGACCAGCCCCTGCATCCCCGCCAGCAGCCCCACGAGCGTCACGCCGATGCAGAGGGTGATGACCGTCTCTTTGCCGCTGATATGGCCGAGATAGGCGTTTGCCATTCCTGCACCTTCGCGCGCATAGTGCTGCCGGTACATGACCAACACCATTCCCGTTCGCCCGACGATCGGCGCACACACCAGCAGCGCAAACAGGGTATTAACCGGAAGGTGAGCCAGGGAAATCACCGCTGCGACCTTGATAAGGATGCAGAATACGATAGCCAGGCCGCCGTAGGTCCCCAGCCGGCTATCGCGCATAATCTCCAGCATCCGTTCGCGGGTGCGGGCAGAAAAAACGCCATCGCAGGTGTCCGCCAGTCCGTCCAGATGAAACCCGCCGGTCAGCAGCACCAGCGCCAGTACCCAGGCGACCGCGCCGATATAGATGCCCCCGCCGGTCTGGCTCACCGCCAGATAGCCTAAGGCGGCCAGGACGCCAACGATCAGGCCCACCACGGGGAACCAGGGGACGCCACGGCCATACTGCGAAAATTCAACGCCGTCGCTCCACTTTTGCGGCACCGGAATGCGGGTAATAAATCCCAGCGTCGCCCACAGCATTTTTAACGGCATTTAATCTTCACTCCAATTCCCGAGACCACCAGCCACACTTCCTGAGCCGCCCGCGCCAGCCTTTGGTTCGCGCGCCCGGCAATATCAACAAAATGACGCGCCAGACGATTCTCCGGCGTGATGCTCATGCCTAGCTCATTGGTCACAATATAAACCGGCGCCGCCGACTGCTGGCAGGCCGCAATCAGGTCGTCCACCTGCTGTTGCAGCACCGCCTCAAGCGCGGAAAAATCGAGGGTTTCCGGCGAAGCGCCGCCGCTGGCGTCATAGAGCAGGTTCGACAGCAGGGTGGTGACGCATTCCAGAACCACGCCTTCGCCCGGCTGCACCTGATGGCGAATCACGTCGCCCAGATCGCGGTACCCTTCCCAGGTTCGCCAGTGCGCAGGACGCTGGGCGCGGTGCCTGTCAACGCGCAGCGCCATCTCTTCATCGGTAATCACCGACGTCGCGATATACAGCACGCGCTCGCACTGCTGCGCCGCCAGCTGTTCGACGTGCGCACTTTTCCCGCTGCGCGCGCCTCCGGTAACCAAAATCATGCGCCTTCCTCCTGATGCTCCCGCATTATTTGATAGATCTTTTTAATATCAATATGTTCTCTCATCGCGCTCGCCAGGATATCAAACTGTTGCGCTTTATAGCCCGCGTAATCTACCGCAACGTCTAAGGGCGCCAGCCCTTTGCGCTGGCGTAGGCCGTCCACCATCGCACGCGTGAAGGCATCGTTATCGAATAGCCCGTGGAGATAGGTCCCTATCACCTGCCCGTCAGCGCTGATGGCGCCGTCCGCTATGCGCTCGCCCTCTTTTTCGAGAAACAGCGCCGGACTATCGTCGGATGTCAGTTGGGTCTCTCCCATATGAATTTCATAGCCCTGCACCTTAATGCCCGCCGCCGACTTAAGCCACGCCGGGAGCGCCGACGCCATCTGCGCCGAGACCTGCGTCGTGGTTTTTCGCTGCGCGAAGCGGGTCACGGTATGGAGCAGCCCCAGCCCCGGCTGGGTTCCCAGCCCCGACTCCACCTCATCAATGATGGTGTCGCCAAGCATCTGGTAGCCGCCGCAAATGCCCATGACGGGCACGTTCTGCTGGTGGGACTGCAGCACCGCGTGCGCCATGCCGCTTTCCCGCAGCCAGGCCAGATCGCCCAGCGTATTTTTACTGCCGGGTAGAATCACGAGGTCAGCCCCCGCCAGCTCCTGGGGATAGCGGACATAGCGCACGCGTACATCGGGCTGCGCCGCCAGCGCGTTAAAATCGGTGAAGTTGGAGATATGCGGTACCTGCACCACGGCAATGTCGATATCGCGCCGGGCGGTTCGCAGGTATTTTCCCTTTTGCAGCGCCACGCCGTCTTCGTCTTCCAGATCCACCTCCAGCCACGGCATAACGCCCAGCACCGGCACGCCGGTCAGGTTTTCTATCTGCTCAATACCCGAGTAAAGCAGCGCAACATCGCCTCGAAATTTATTGATGATGACCCCTTTCACCCTCGCCCGCTCGCGATCGTGCAAAAGCGCCAGCGTGCCGTAGATGGCGGCAAAGACGCCGCCTCTGTCAATGTCCGCCACGAGGATCACCGGGCACTGCGCCATTTCGGCCATTCCCATGTTGACGATATCGCGATCGCGCAGGTTAATCTCCGCCGGGCTGCCCGCCCCTTCCAGCACCAGCACGTCATACTCCCCGGCCAGGCTGTTATAGACGTCGCGGATCTGCTCCCGCAGGCGCGGTTTATACTCGTGGTAGCTGACCGCGTCCATATCGGTTGCCACCTGCCCCATCAGCACCACCTGCGCTTTACGGTCGCTGGTCGGTTTTAACAGCACCGGATTCATTCGTACGTCCGGCGTAATCCCCGCCGCCTCAGCCTGAAATATCTGCGCGCGGCCCATCTCTTTTCCCTCCGGCGTGATACCGGAGTTGAGCGCCATATTCTGCGACTTAAACGGTGCGGTACGCAGGCCATCCTGATAGAAAATCCGGCACAGCCCCGCCACCAGGACGCTCTTGCCCACGTCAGAAGCGGTGCCCTGCAACATAATTGCCTGCGTCATGAGGCCTCCTTCATTACGTTTTTTTGTCGCATACGGCTGAAAAATTCATCTTCGGTTTTACATAACGGCAGGCCAAGCTGCGCGTGCAGTTTGACGAGCCAGGGCTGCGTTAATCCGGCCCGTTCAATCAGTTCGCCGCGGGCGAAAACCTCACCCGGCGCGCCGTGCGCCAGCACTTCTCCCTGGCGCAGCACGTAGACGGCATCGCTGACTTCGTAAATCAGGTCAATATCATGACTGGAGATCACCACGTGGTTCCCCTGCGCCACAATACGCCTGATAATCTCGATCATCTGCGTGCGCCCTGAAGGATCAAGCCCAGCCGTGGGCTCGTCCAGCAGAAGATAGCGGGCCCCCAGCACCAGCGCCCCGGCAATGGCGACCCGCTTCTTTTGCCCGTGGCTCAGGCACTGGATCGGCTGCTGGCGAAAACGCTGCGCGTCGACCAGCGTCAGCGCATCGTCCACGCGCCGCGCAATCTCCGGTTCCGCCACGCCCAGGTTGCGCAGGCTGAAGGCGATGTCGCTATCAATATCGGTATAAAAGATCTGCTGATCGGGATCCTGAAACACCGTTGCGACCTGCTGGCGGAGCGCCAGCAGTCCGCGCTTGCTGTAGTCCAGCGGCTTCCCCTGCCACAGCACCGCACCCTGCTGCGGCCTCAGCAGGCCGCTCAGGTTCATAAATAACGTCGACTTTCCGCAGCCGTTAGCCCCGACCAGCCCGGTGACCGGATGGGTCGAAAAATCCAGCGTCAGCCCTTTGAGTACCTGCGCCTCCTGATAGCGAAACCAGAGATCGGCGGTGGTAAGCATGGTGCGATTCCTTACAGGGGAAAATCACCCTGGTAGAGTTTAATATCCAGCGTGGTCGCCATCTGCTGATAGCGGATCAGCACCCGGGTGAACAGCAAACCGACCAGCATCGCCAGCGAGCGATAGCCTTTTGGCAGGCTACGATAGCCAAAACGCAGCGTCTGCGCGCGGTGAATCGCCAGCGCTTCGTCTAACAGAATAAAAATAAAGCGCCAGGTCAGCAGGATCTGCTCGGTAAGCAGGCGCGGCACGCGCGCCCGCTTAAGCAGCACTATCAGCTGCGGAAACGGCAGGTTCAGCACCAGCCAGAAGGTCGCCGCCAGCGCGGCAAGGCTGCGCCAGAAGGTTTCATTGGCGACGGTCAGCCCGGAAGCGGTTATCCCCAGCCAGTAGTGCCCCACCGGGACGCCTGCCACCAGCGTGTACGGGTCACGGGTGACGCTAAAGAGGATCGTCAGCACGCCGACCAGCAGAAAACCAAACGGCAGCGCCATCCAGCGGCACCAGCGCCAGAAGGTCATCCGCAGCAGCCAGCAGGTCAGTCCCGCCGTCAACGCCAGGACGATCCCCTGCCCCAGCGGCGGTAGCGCAAACGCCAGCATCATCAGCGCCAGCCAGAGCAGAAACTTGCGTTCCGGCGCAACGTGAGCCCAGCGGCTCTGGTAGCTAAGCCTGTCAAGCCCGGTCATCACGGCGCTGTCTGCCTTTGGTGTAGCCCAAAATATAGAAAATCACCGCTGCGCCAATGGACCCCTGAAGCGTAAACAGCAGGCTTTCAATTTCGCCGCTGGCGGGCTCATAGAGCGGCGTGAACCACGGCGTGTAATGAGGCGCCACAACCTGAATCTGGTTTTCGGCTTCGCCATCCGAGCCGCCGAATTCCCCCCCGTGATCGATAAAAAACGGCAGTACGATCAGGGCAAGCACCATCGCCAACAGCATCAGCGTCTTTTTCATCTCAGTGTCCTTGTGCGGTAATCAGCTGACGTTTGGTCAACTGGTCATAAATCATGACGGTTAACAACCCCTCTGCGATGGCGATGGGGATCTGCGTCAGGCAGAAAATGCCCATGAATTTCACCATCGAGCCCGCGGCACCCGTCGCCGGGTCCGGGAACGCCGCGCCAAGCTGGACCGAGGTGACAAAATAGGTCACCAGATCCGCCAGCATCGCGCACAAAAATACCCCTACATCACGACGGAGCCCGGCGCGGCAGGCCATTTTCCACACCATGTACCCGACAACCGGCCCAATCACCGCCATCGACATGCCGTTCGCGCCAAGGGTGGTTAACCCACCGTGCGCCAGCAGCAGCGCCTGAAACAGCAGCACGATGGCGCCGAGAATGGCGACGACGCCCGGCCCGAACAGAATCACGGCGAGCCCCACGCCGGTCGGGTGCGAGCAGCTGCCGGTCACCGAGGGGATCTTCAGCGCCGACAGCACGAAAATAAACGCCCCGCACAGCGCCAGCAGAACTTTCTGGTGGCTATCCTCCTGCACGATACGGCGCAGGCGTACCAGCCCGTACCACAGGCACGGTAAGAAGATCAGCCACCACGCCAGCGCCCACATCGGCGGTAAAAATCCTTCCATGATGTGCATCGCGAACGCCTGCTCCGGCACCACCATCAGCAATAGCGCCGCCGCCAGGCCGCTGAGTGACAGCTGTTTAAGCTGTTGTTCGAGTTTCATTGGGCATACTCCCACTGTTTGTTGACCAGAATGGTCGAGAAATAGGGTAACGGCTGGTCATCAGCTACCTCATCCAGATGCCGCCAGCACTGCTCGCCGGGGAGCGTGGCCTCTGACATCATCAGCGCGCAGTTCAGCAGCCCGGCCTGCCTCAGCAGCGCTTTGATACGCGCAAACCGGCCATAGACCTTCATCAGCACCAGGCTGTCGTGCTGCTGCAGCGCCTGCGCAATTTCCGCTTCCGGCGCGGTACAGGCGATCACCGCCAGCGACTGCTGTTCCATCGCCAGCGGCGTTTTGGACCGCGCGGCAATCGCGGCAAACGACGTCACGCCGGGCACAATTTCCAGCCAGTCCGGGCTGCCGATGCGCTGAAGTAAGAACACCCAGGTGCTGAACAGCATGGCGTCGCCCAGGGTGATAAAGCCAACCTGTTTTCCGTCGTTCACCTCCCTCACTAACGCGTCGGCCACCGCATCCCACACCGCCTCCTTTTCGGCGCTGTCGGCGCTCATGGGAAAGTGGCAGCAGCGGATTTCGGTCTGCTCGCCGACATATTCACGAACGATAGAAAGCGCCAGACTGTCGCCCCCTTTTCGTCCCGCCGGGGCGTAGAGAATATCCAGCGAACCGAGGATCCGTGAGGCGCGCACGGTGATGAGGTCCGGCGCGCCCGGCCCGGTACTCAGGGCGTACAGTTTGCCGCTCATGCTGCCTCCTCCATCGCCACGCTCAGCGCCTGCTGGAGATGGGCAACGAACATCGCGCGCACCGCCGGGTTTTCTCCCAGCCCGCTCAGCCACGGCGTTGCCGGGATCCCGGCGGCGTTAAACAACGTCTTCCAGGAGTCCTCGTCGTCAGAGGCCATATCGTTAATGGCGTGATCGCCCGCCACCAGCATCAGCGGCATCAGATGCACGGCGGTAACGCCTTCTCTACCGAGGCTCTCAATCAGGATGTCGACTTCCGGATAGCTCTCCACCGCGCCGACGCGGGCCGGGAAGCCCTGGGCCATCATCATGTGGTCGAGACAGGCATAGGCCGCAAAGGCGTGATGGCTGGCGCCGTGGCCCATAAACACCACTTTTTCCGTGGCCCCAAGCGTCGGCATCTGCTGTTGCAACGCGCGCATCAGCCGCGCGTAATCGTCGTGGCTGCTCAGCAGCGGTACCCCCAGCGTCAGGCGGGTAAACAGCGGGCGCAGGCTCTGCACTTCCCGGACGATTTTCTCGTACTCATCGCCGTTGATGATGTGCAGGGACTGGATCGCCACGTCCTGATATCCCTGAGCCGCAAGCTTTTTCAGCGCCTGCAGCGGCGTATCGATCTCAATGCCGTCACGCTGTTTGAGCTTGCGAATAATCATCCCGGAGGTGAATGCCCGAAACGGCTCGCGGTCAGGGCAGCTTTCCGCCAGCGCACGTTCGCAGGCCACAATGTTTTTCTCGCAGGTATCGTGGTAGCTGGTACCAAAGCTGACCACCAGAAGCGCCTTTTTCATCTCTAACTCCTTAAGCAGCGGCCAGCCAGCGGGCTAAACGCCCGGCGAATGCGGCCTGACTTTCCAGTAACTCGTCTCCCGTCACCAGCGGCGCCGGGCGTGTAATCACGATGCAGGGGATGCCCGCATCCAGACAGGGTTGAACCTTTTCCCGATAGCCGCCTTCCGCACCGGACGCTTTGGTGATCATCACGTCAGCCCGGCACTGGCGATAAAAAGCCGCGTTAAACTCAGCGCTGAAGGGCCCGCACATAGCGAAGATCTCGGTAACGCCAAAGCCAAGCCCGGCGCATTGCTCAACGACCTCCGGCACCGGCAGCACCCGAGCCAGCAGCGTTTTCTCCGGCAGCCCTGCGCGCCAGCGCGCCAGATCTTTACTGCCGGTGGTCAACAGCACGCGTTCGCCCAGCCGCCGCGCGATGTCGCAGGCCTCGTCAATTCCCGGCACGCTGTAGAGCAGCGGATGCGTCAGCTCGCTGAGCTGTTCGGGGCGCTGATAGCGGCTAAGCAGCACGCCCACCGCTTCACAGGCCGTCACGATGTTGCGGCTGACCACCTCGGCGTAGGGATGCGATGCGTCAATCACCCAGCGGGTCCTGTTTTCCGCAAGCCAGTCAACCATCTGCTGCGGCTCCAGGCGGCCACAGCGCACCCGGCCGTTAATGTCGCCCGCCAGCCGCTGCCCGGTGGGCGTCGCCACCGACAGGGTGTAGGCCACGCCCGCCGCATCCAGCTGCTGGCAGATCGCGCGGGCGTCGCTGGTGCCGCCCATGACCAGCACGTCGCCATAGTTCACAGCACATAGCCCCGGGGCGTGATCATCAGCCCCTCCTGCACATAGGTGGCCTTATTTCCGACGATCACCAGGCTTGTCATATCGACCGGCTCAAAGTCCATGTCGCCCAGCGTGGTCAGCCACTTCTCCTGCTTTTTACGCCCGGCAGACTTCACTACCCCTACCGGCGTTTGCGGGCTTTTGCTGGCGGACAGCAGCTCAAACGCCCGCGCCAGATGGCCCTCGCGACCCCGGCTGCGCGGGTTATAGAAGCAGATGACAAAGTCCGCCTCTCCTGCGGCGACAATGCGTTTTTCGATGACCGGCCACGGCGTCAGCAGATCGCTCAGGCTGATGTGGCAAAAATCGTGCATCAGCGGCGCGCCAAGCAGAGACGCAGCGGCGATACTGGCCGTCATCCCGGGGATCAGGCGAACCTCAACGTCCAGCTTCTGCCTGCTGACCAGCTCCAGCACCAGCCCCGCCATCCCATAAATACCGGCGTCGCCGCTGCTGATAAGCGCGACGTTATGCCCGGCCTGCGCCAGCTCGATCGCCGCCTGACAGCGTTCAATCTCTTTGCACATGCCGGTTTTGATCACCTGTTTGTCGCCGGTGAAGGCCTTCACCAGATGGGTGTAGGTTTTGTAGCCAACGATGATTTCTGCCGCCTGCAGCGCGTCTACGGCTTCCATGGTCATCATGGCCTGCGAGCCAGGGCCGATTCCAATTACGGTTAACATCAGTGTGAAACTCCCAAAGTGATAGTGACGCCCTGTTCGCGCAGGGTTTCTCCTCGTAGCTGCCCATGGCTCAGCAGCCACGCTGCCGGTCCCGAGACGCTCCCCACCCCAACCGTCTGGCGTACAAACGGTGAAGCCGGAAAGCGATGTTCGTGCTCACGCAGCGCGTCAGCGGTAAAGGTTTCAAACGGCACGCCCCAGCAGGCGGCAAGCTGAAGCAGGCCCGCCTCGTCTTTTTTAAGGGAAACGCTGCCAATCGCTTTCAGCGCCAGCGGATCGAACTGCTGCGCCTCAAGCTGACGCGCCAGCAGCGTCGCCAGCAGCGGAAACGGCGTGTCGCGTCGACAGCCGATGCCCGCCACGACCCGCAGAGGGACCAGCTTCCAGTGCGGCAACGGCAGTTCCGGCAGCGCGTTGCGCAGCGTGATACACACCACCGCATCCAGTTCCGGCAGGTGATGCAGGTCGCTTACGGTGATAAACCCGCGCCGATCGCACCGGCTGACGTCGTCGTCGAGTTCCGCATCCCACCACAGCCCTACCCGCTGGTGGCTCACCAGCATCTGGTTGACGATTTTTACCGACGTTCGGAAATCGCTCATTCGGGCACTCAGCTGGAAGGCAAGGGTATCCAGCGCGGCCATCTCGTTGACGTCCGTGGCGGTGGTAATCACCGGGTCCGCCCCCAGCATTCCCGCCAGATAGCGGGTCAGCGCATTCGCTCCGCCAGCATGGCCGGAAAGGAGGCTAATCACGTGCTGCCCGCGCTCGTCGATCACCACCACCGCCGGGTCGCTCAGCTTGTCGTGGATGAGCGGTGCCAGGACGCGCACCGCAATGCCGGTGGCGCCGATAAAAACCAGCGCCGAATAGTGCGTGAACGCCTCGCGAACCGCCGCGGCAAAGCCCCCGTCGAAGGAGACAAAGCCCTCTTCCTGCAGGCGCTCGCTGGTAAAGCAGGTGACCGGCAGCATCGCCGCCAGGCGCTTCGCCAGCCGCACGCCGCCCGGCGTCAGGCAAAACAGCGCGATGGACTCAGGCTTTACGGTATTCATGGCTAAAATCCGCGGCATAGAGTTTCGAGTAGTGATACTCCTCGCCCAGGAACTTCCCGACCAGAATGAGCGCCGTTTTGCGGATCCCCGCCTCGCGGACTTTGTCGGCGATATCCGCCAGCGTGCCGCGTACGGTGTGGCTTTCCGGCCAGGTCGCTTTATAAATGACGGCAACGGGCGTGGTGGCCGGATAACCGCCTTCAATCAGGCGTTCCGCCACCCGGTGAATACGCTGGACCGAGAGATAAATCGCCATAGAGGTCTGATGGCGGGCAAATGACTCCAGCTGTTCACGCTCCGGCACCGGCGTGCGGCCTTCGAGGCGGGTAATAATCAGGCTCTGTGAGACTTCAGGCACGGTGTATTCCACCCCAAGCTCCGCCGCGGCGCCGAGGAAGGCGCTGACGCCGGGCACCACCTGCCAGGCGATGCCGCGTTTGTTCAACTCTTCGCCCTGCTCGCGGACGGAGCCGTAGAGCGAGACATCCCCGGTCTGCAAACGTACCACCGTTTTTCCGGCCTTCACGCCCGCCGCCATCAGGTCAATTATCTGTTCTAAATGGAGTTCCGCGCTGTCGTGGCATTCGGCCCCCTGCGGGCAATACGCCAGCAGTTCGGTATTGATCAGCGAACCGGCATAGATAACCACCTGCGCCTGCTGCAGCAGCCGGTAGCCCTTGAGCGTGATGAGCTCACGGTCGCCGGGACCTGCTCCGACAAACCACACGCAACGGGAATCAAACGTCTCAGACATGGTGTTCTTCCTTCTGACAGGCGATAACAAAAACGGGATTATTCGGTTTGAAATAGTGGCCGCTGCCGAGCGGGGTCAGCGCGGAGACCTGCATTTGCAGGCAATCAATGCCCTGGACGCCGACCTGCTGCAGATGGGCCAGCGCGGTATGGAGGTTTTCCTGCAGGATAAACGTCATCACCAGACGTCCGCCCGGATGTAGCTGGCGCAGGGACCAGTCAATAAGCGAGGTCAGATGGCCGCCGCTGCCGCCCATGAATACCGCATCGGCCTTATCCGCCACCGGCAACGGCGCGACGCCGGGCAAAATAGCGATATTGCGACAGGCAAAATGCTGGCGATTTTCCGCAAGCAGCTGCAGAGCCGCAGGGTTACGCTCAATGGCCGTCACCCGCAGCGAGGGAAACAGCAGCGCCGCCTCTATCGACACGCTCCCGGTCCCCGCGCCGACGTCAATCAGGTGGCTGGCGCGGTGCAGCTCGAGCTTCGTGAGGGCCAGCGCGCGTACCGCCTCTTTGGTCATCGGCACCGTTTCGCCGCGCAGAAACAGTTCATCTTTCATCGAGGATCACCACCGCATTCATCTCATAGTCGGCACTGACCTCGCTGACGGGCAGCCAGTGGATCCGTTCGTTTTCCATCGCCAGGTTTTCACCAATCACCATCCAGCGATGGCCCTTACCGCGTGCCGCCAGCTGCGCGGCAATCTCTTTCGGCCCGCACCGGCTGTCGGTGACCATCGCCACTTTGCGATGCCGCGCCAGCTCGTCCACATTAACGCTGCGGCCATGGCTGCTGGTGAGCCACATCTCATTCATATCAATACCCGCCTGCGCGCACAGGTACTGCACCGCGCTGATGCCGGGAATAATGCGCACGCGCGCAATACCGAAATGCGCCACCATCCGCGATCCGATGCCGTAAAAGAGCGGATCGCCGGAGGCCACAATCACCACCTTGTTCTCCTGACGCGCCTCAACCCAGGCCAGCAGCGCCGGAACGTTGGCGCCCAGGACAAACGTCTCGCCGCAAAACCCCGGGAACTGCAGCAGATGGCGTTTTCCGCCGACCAGCGCATCGGCGCGATCGATGGCTTCACGCGCAGCGGGCGTCATCAGGCGCAATCCCGCAGGCCCCATTCCCACGACCGTTAACATTGCAGCTCCCGGGCAATCGCCTCGACCGGGCGGTTGCTGCCCAGCACCTGGTTATCAAAGGAAAACAGAATGGCGTCGCAGGTCGGCGGATTTTTGGTAAAGCGCAGCATCTGCATTACGCGCAGGCAGATCCGTTCGGCAAGGTGGCTATAAAGCGCCTGAAAACCGTAGATTTCGATGTGCTCCATCGCCGCTTCGGTGGTATCGCACTCGCTGACGACGGTGAGTAATTCCAACGGCGCGCCGAGCAGCGCCAGATGCGCCACCAGCGTTTCCATACGCGCATCGGCGATATGGCTGTGGGTGTGGAAAATCCCGGCGGCAATTTTGATGAGCTTGCCGGGATGGCCGACCAGCACTATCTGGCGAAACCCCAGCCGCACCGCCTCTTCGATCATGTAGCCAACAAAGTTGCTCATGGTGACCACGACATCTTCATCGATGCCCATCTGCTCGCGCACAAAGCGTTCGCCATGATTGCCCGGCACCAGCACGACCCGCTCCAGCCCGGCCGCGCGTTTAATCTCCAGCTCCAGAGAAAGCGAGCGTTTCCAGCTCTCCTCTGACATCGGCGTGACAATCCCGGTGGTGCCGATGATTGAAATACCGCCCAGGATGCCGAGGCGTGAGTTGTAGGTTTTCTGCGCCCGCTCTTCACCTTCAGGCGCGAAGATTTCAACGTCGGCCCCGCGCGTCGGGCCAATCGCCTCGCGCACGGCGGACTCAATGGTGTGACGCGGCGTGCGGTTGATCGCCGCGCTGCCGATGGGCAGGCCAATGCCTTTGCGCGTCACGGTCCCCACGCCCTCGCCGCCCGCCAGCGTAATCTCGCCGCTGTCGTTGAGCGTCACGCGGGCGAAAATCAGCATGCCGTGGGTGGCGTCGACGTCATCACCGCCGTCTTTGCGGATGGCCGCCATCGCCTGCTGCCCTTCGATGTGCGGCGATTCCACGTTCAGACACAGCGTGACGCCGGAGGGGGTCACAATGGAGACCTGATGAATGAGGTGCTGGCGCAGCACCATCAGCGCGGCGACTTTCGCCGCCGCGGTCGCGCAGGAACCGGTGGTGTAGCCTTTACGTAATGCCTTCCCGTTATGCCATACCGGGGCATCGAAGGTGGACTCGCTCATCGCGCCCCCTGCAGGTAGTAGAGCATGGCGTTCACAATCGCCGCCGCCACATTGCTGCCGCCTTTGCGCCCGAGTGCCGCAATCGCGGGCAGATGGCTGTGCGTCAGCGCCTCTTTCGATTCCGCCGCCCCCACAAACCCCACCGGAACGCCCACCACGCCGCTGACGGCAACGTCATGCTCAAGCAGGCGAAACAGCGCCGTGGGCGCGTTGCCAAAGACAAAGATCTTCTCGCTCTCTTCCGTCACCGCGATATCAACGGCCGCCATCGAGCGGGTGATTCCCTGGGCTTTTGCCTGCGCCACTACCCGCGGGTCGCTGATATAGCAGCGACACTCGCCCCCGAACGTGGCCAGCAGCGTTTTGTTGATCCCGGAGAGCGCCATCGTGGTATCGGTGTAGATAACGGACGGGCGACGGAGCGCCGCGCAAAGCTGCTCCAGCGCGTCATCTGAAAACCAGAGAATATCCAGCCAGTCGAAATCTGCGGTGGTATGGATCACCCGTTTGACGATCGCCTCGTGCAGCGGGCTGGCGAACCGGTATGCTGGCCGCGTTTCGCGAATGATTTCGCCAATGATGTCGAAACTTTTGGCTTCAATCGCCTGGGGTTGCTGGATGTATTGCATTGTCTTTTGTCCTCAGGCCGCGCCAGCCATCAGCCAGCGTGCTGCGATAAACAGCGCCAGCGCCAGGGTGGAGGAAACCCACATCAGTCGAATGGTTCGGGAAATGTCGTCTACCGCAATCGGGCGCAGCGCGTCGCCGATCCACGGCTTTTCCACGCGCTGGCCAAAATAGGCGTTGGGTCCGCCAAGCCGGATGCCCAGCGCACCGGCAACCGTTGCTTCTGCCCACGCGCAGTTGGGGCTGCTGTGGTTGTAGCGGTCGCGCCAGCCGACGCGCAGCGCGCGGGAGGGTTCCTCGCGGCATAGCCATGCCGCAGCGCTCAGCAAGAGCCAGCTCAGGCGCGCGGGGATAGAGTTCGCCACGTCATCCATACGGGCGCTGACCATGCCGATTGCGCGGTATTTTTCGTGCCTGTAGCCCACCATTGAATCGAGGGTATTTACCGCCTTATAGGCCATCGCCAGCGGCGCGCCGCCCAGCAGGAGGAAGAACAGCGGAGCGATAACGCCGTCGACCGTGTTCTCCGCGACGGTCTCCACCACCGCCCGGTTGATCTGTTCCGGCTGAAGCTGAGAGGTATCGCGCCCCACTATCCATGAGAGCTTTTCGCGGCTTTCATCAAGGTCGCCCGCCCGCAGAGGGCGTTCAACGTCCCGCGCGGCGTTGGCCAGGCTGCGCCCGGCCAGCACGGTAAACATCATCCACACCTCAATCGCCCAGCCCAGCCAGGGATGAACCCACCGTCCGAGCGCCAGGACGCCCCAGGCCATGCCCCAGGTCAGCCCCACTACCGCCAGCCACATGACGCCGCCGCCAACGCGTAACGCCGCGTCGCTATGGCAGCAGCGGCGAATACCCCGCTGCACCGTATCGATCAGGCTGCCTATCCAGCGCACCGGATGCGGCCAGCGCTGCGGGTCGCCGATGATGACATCGAGCACCCACGCGACGCACCATGCCATCAGGGTCATAACGCCCCCCTCGCCGCCGTCAGCCAGCGGCTGAGCATCAGGGGCCGCTGGGCAAAGTGGAGGTGCAGATAACTCGCGAACGTGTTGCCAACCTGCCAGCCGCCCGCCCATTCCTGCATCGTCACGCCATCGCGCACTTTGCGGCACGCCAGCACCGCGGGGGTTTGCGGGGTAAAGTCGGAATAGTGAAACTCATGCCCGCGCAGCACCTCCCCGCTATCGGCCAGCAGCGTGGGCTGGCGCGCCTGCGCCTCACAGTAGCCAAAACGGGTCAGCCGTTTACCCATCCTGCTGTGGCCGGGGATAATATTGGCCATCCGGTGGGTGACCCCCTCGCTATCCTCCAGCGTGCTGCCGAGGTACATCAGCCCACCACATTCGGCGTAGATCGCCACGCCGCGCCGGTGCGCCTCCCGCAGGCTGGCGAGCATCGCGGTGTTTTCCGCAAGCCGTGCCGCATGCAGCTCCGGGTAACCGCCCCCGAGCCAGACCATCTGGCAGTCAGGTAAACGGCTATCGCGCAGCGGGCTAAAGCGGACAATGTCGACCCCGGTACGTTCGAGCAGCGTGATGTTATCCGGGTAATAGAAGCTGAAGGCGTCGTCATCGGCCATCGCGAGCGTTAACCCCCGTCCGGCGTCCCCGTCAGGAAGCGCGGGCCAGGCGCCCTGCGGCAGCGACGCCATCTGGCTGAGCGCGAGAAGTTGCCCGATATCCAGCGTACGTTCGAGAATGGCGGCAAAATTTTGCCAGGTCTGCGGGTCCGAGACCGACTCCCGGGCGGTGACCAACCCAAGATGGCGCTCGGGCAAACCGACGCCCTCAACGTGCGGCACATAGCCCAGCACGGGGATCGTGCAGTAGTGCTCAATGGCCGTTTTGAGCAGCTGATAATGCGATTCGCTGTTGACGCGATTGACAATCACCCCGGCAATATTGAGGGTGGGATCGAATTGCTGAAAGCCCATTACGGTAGCGGCAATCGACGTAGAAACCGCCTTGCCGTCCACCAGCAGAATCACCGGACAGCCCAGCTGTTTCGCCATCGCGGCGGTGCTGCAATAGTTCGGATCGGTGCCGTAGCCGTCATACAGCCCCATCACGCCCTCAATGACCGCGATATCCGCCTGCTGCATATGCTCGCAAAACAGCGCGTTGAGTATCGGTTCAGGAAGCATGAAGCTGTCGAGGTTGCGGGAGGAGGTACCGCTGACGTTGGTATGCCAGCCGGTATCAAGATAGTCAGGGCCCACTTTGTACGGCTGGACGCGTAGCCCACGCTGTTTTAACAGACTCAACAGGCCCAGCGTCACCGTGGTTTTACCACAACCGCTTCCGGTACCTGCCAGAACAAACGCGTGCTGCATTGCCGCCATGACCCCGATCCTGTCCAGGGTGGTAGGGAGGTATAGATACACGTCGTCCCAGTCTTTCAACTGTATGATGCATCAGTACAACCCACTTCCCACCGAAGTTGTTGAACGTTCCCGACAGGCAGGTCTTCTGGCTTAGCGTCCTCCTCGCCCGTCCTTCCCAATCTTGCGATCAGTGGTCATTACGGGGTCGTCAGCATCACAGCAGCGGGGGCTGCGGGGGATTGTCACCCCCTTCCCTACCACAAATGTGGCAAACCTGTCGGCTTACATTATGAGAAAGAGTATGTTCTCAAAACAGCAATGCTATTTACGGCGTTTCAATTCACCTTAGGCAAATACTTAACCGCAAATGAAAACCATGCTGAGTAAAACGTGGCGTCAGAATAATTGGCGCCCTTCTCAATAACTCAACGTTTTATCACAAAAAATAAAAAGCAAAGATAATTACGCTTAAAATCTCAATATTTATTGCGCTACGACAAGTTATTGCACCACTTGATATTTTTTCATTTTATCGTGATAAAAATTCATCAGGATATTAAAGTCTGGCAATAACATAATATTGCTATTCATCGCAGGGCCGTGTGGTTTAATTGATGCATTACGCGTTCAGCAGGATCGCAGAATAATATGGAGGCTATAATTTGCGGTATATCAAGGTAAGAGGAATATCCTCATGACACTATGCTCCAGAAATTGCTGACCAGAAAGGTGAAAAGGTGGCTGTTGCGCAATGCCCCGCGTCGTGCGGTGAGCTTATCCAGGGCTGGATATTGGGCAGTGAGAAGCTGGTCTCCTGCCCTGTCGAATGGTACAGCACCGTTGAGGTGAGCCACGGCTCACCCGTGGCGGATGAACGCCCGCTGTCGCGCGCGATGGTCGAGCGGTTACTGCAGCACTGGCACTATCCGGCGCAGCTAAGCCAGGATATCCGCATTGACGTGCACTCGACCATCCCGGTAGCCAAAGGGATGGCCAGCAGCACCGCAGATATTGCCGCCACCGCCGTCGCCACCGCCCGTCATCTGGGGCGTCAGCTCGACGAAAGCACGCTGGCAGCGCTCTGCGTTTCGCTCGAACCCACCGACAGTACCGTGTTTCGCCAGTTGACCCTTTTCGATCATAACGACGCTTCAACGCAGATTGCCTGCGACGCCCAGCCCGATCTCGACCTGCTTGTTCTCGAAAGTCCGCAAACGCTGCGCACGGCAGATTACCACCGCATTCCGCGTCAGGCGGGGCTACAGGCCGGTGCGCCAGCGCTGAAACGCGCGTGGGAAAAAATCCAGGAGTCCTGTATCACGCAAAACCCTTACCGACTGGGCGAAGCGGCAACCCTCAGCGCCATCGCCAGCCAGAGGCTGTTGCCTAAACCGGATTTTGACGCCCTGCTCTCACTGGTGGAAGAGTGCGGTATTTACGGGGTGAACGTGGCGCACAGCGGCAGCGTGGTGGGGCTGATGCTGGACAGAAGTAAAGACGATGTCGACTATGTGATATGGCTGCTGGCGAAAAAACAGCTCACCCGCCACTGGCCTCAACACCACCTGCTGCGGATGGTAAAAGGCGGCGTGACGCTACTCTGACAGCAGCCTGTGCTGAATGAGCCACTCGACCTGCTGCTTAACCTCCTGCTCGTGCTCCTGCGCTAAAGCCTGCTGCAGCGGCACATGCCGGAAGAACGCGTCCCAAAATGCACGCTTGCGCTCCCGGTCACCGCATGCGCCATTAATCCTTTCACGAAGCGCCCCCGCCAGCCGCACGCTTTCACGCATGCCCGCAGGAAGATGGTCTGCGACATGCGCTTTGAGGATCGTGCTGTAGACCGGCGCGTTGCCCCCGCAGCTCAGCGCAATAATGACCGGCGAACGGTCGATAACAGCCGGTGAGATAAAGGTGGCAGCCGAAGGGTCGTCGGTGACATTGCAAAAGATACGCTCCGCGCTGGCGGCCCCGGCGACCTGACGGTTCACCTGCCGATCGCTGGTCGCGGCAATGACCAGCCAGCATGACTGCAGATACCGCGGCGAAAACGTCGCCGGGAACCACTCGATGTCACCGCTCGCGTGCAGGCTGGCGAGTTCCGGCGTCAGGGTGGGCGCAACCAGGCGCAGCACCGCCCCGGCGGCCAGCAGCCCCTTTGCCTTATGCGTCGCCACCAGCCCGCCACCGACGATCAGGCAGCGTTTCCCCTTCAGGTTGCAAAATATCGGGAAATAGTCCATCGCCCTAGCCTTGTAAAACGTGAGTCAGCGCGTCAATAAACCGGCGGTTCTCCGCTTCGGTACGCACGGCAATCCGGTAGTAGTCGCGATCGAGCCCAGGATAGTTTTCGCAGTGGCGGATAAGAATATGATGGCCGAGCAGCGCCGCCTTCAGGTCGAAACCCTGACGCAGGCAGCGGAAGAAAATAAAGTTGGCCTGCGGCTTCCAGACCGCCAGCGAGGAAAAGCGCGTCATCGCCTGCCACAGGACATCCCGCTCCCGGGCGATAAAGGCGTGGCTGCGCGCAATATAGTCCTCATCCAGAAGCAAATGTTGCCCCACCAGCGCCGAGAAGGCATTCACGGACCAGGGCTCGCGGGTGCGTTTCAGTTGGCGAATGGTTTGCGTATTTCCGCTCAGCAGATACCCAAGGCGCAGCCCGGGAATAGCAAAAAACTTGGTCAGGGAACGCAGCAGATAAAGATAGCGTGACTTCGCCAGCCGCGGTGCCAGCGTGGAGCCCTGCGGCAGAAAATCGATGAACGCTTCATCCACAATCAGCGCAATATGTAGCGCTTCGCACAGCGAGGCCAGCCGGTCGAGAAGATCGGCATCAGGCATGAGCCCGGTAGGGTTGTTTGGCGTCGCGATGAACAGGCAATCGGGCCTGTGCGCGCGAACGGCGTCCAGTATGGAAGCATCCACCTGGAACCCGTTCTGCTCGCTCAGCGCATAGTCGATTATCTCGCAACCCTGCTGCTGTAATGCCCGGCGATATTCGGCAAACCCCGGCACCAGCAGCATCGCCCGGCGAGGGGCAAGCGTTCGCACCAGGCCGTAGATCAGCTCCGTTTCGCCATTCCCGGCAATCGTCTGGTCATAGTCACACCGGCTGGCGCTGGCCAGCGCCTGATGAAGATGGCGGTATTCAACGTCCGGGTACTGCATGATGATATCCAGATGGGACACAATGAGCGACCTGACGCGCTCGGGCAGCCCTAGCGGATTGATGTTCGCGCTAAAGTCCAACAGCAGCTCGGGATCGATCCCCAACTGCAGCCCCGTTTCCAGAACGTTACCACCATGCTCACTCATTCGTTTCACTCGTCCATTTCAAAATGTCAGGATAACATCAGACAACGATCTGATTCAGCGCGAGATGTGATGCGGTAAACGCCAGTATCTCCTGCAGGTTGACGACCTCACCGATGACGATAAGCGCCGGAGCATGCAGTTTTTGACGTTCAACCTCGAGGTGGATATCGGTCAGCGTGCCTTTGGCGATCTGCTGACGAGGCTGGCTGGCATACATCACCACCGCCACCGGCGTCCCGGCGGACATGCCTCCCTCGATAAGCTGCTGGCAGATTTCCGCCAGCCGGGTCATACCCATCAGAACGATCAGCGTTCCGTTGATTTGCGCCAGAGCATGCCAGTTTTGCGGGTCGTTTCCCTGGCACATATGGCCGGTCACAATATGAAAGCTGGAGGCGTAATGACGGTGCGTGACCGGGATCCCGGCATAGGCCAGTCCGCCAATCGCGGAACTGATCCCCGGCACAATTTCGAACGTCAGGCCGTCTTTCGCCAGCTGCTCGGCCTCTTCGCCCCCGCGGCCAAAAACGTAGGGGTCTCCGCCTTTCAGACGCACCACCTGTCGCCCTTCCCCGGCATGCCTGACCAGCAGGGCATTGATTTGTTCCTGAGGGACCGGATGATGGCTTGGGGTTTTACCGACATCAATAACCAGACAGCCTGCCGGAGCCTGGGCCAGTAGTTCAGGGTTAACCAGGCGATCGTGAACAATCACCTCCGCATGGCGGATACAGTGCAGACCTTTTACCGTAATTAAAGACGCATCGCCAGGCCCTGCCCCTACAAGCCAAACCTTCCCTTTACTCATCGTTATATCCTCAGATTAAATATTTTAAGACGCAAGAAAGCGGATAATTAAAATTAGCGCTGAATTATACATCCCCTCCACGCGTCAAAAATTTGATGTGTTTATCACTCTTTCTTAATTTTACGAATGGCGTTTATGACCAATATCAATAAAACAGTGAATACCGCCTTTCCTCTGCCATTACGCCATTATTGCTTTGGTCATTATGCTTAAAAAAACATATTAACCACTATCAACAATAAAACAGGCGCGCGATCACAAATATTACAATGGTTTTGTCAGCGACGTTTACAGATAAATATCAAGCCTAAAATGAATAGCCCACAACCAATTGATATAAAACACTTTTAAATGTTACGCCATTACCATCGTCATTTTTGGAAGGATTTTTTGAAAATAGATCAATTGCTTCCCTTTCGTCTTCAAAACACACTCCAACACCATTGACCGACCCAATGTACATTAACCGTTTTTAATACCCTTTTTATTTTCACCATCAGCCCTACAGAGGATTACCCATGAAGAAATCAACACTTGTTATTGGCGTCATTGGTGCTGACTGCCATGCGGTAGGCAATAAAGTTCTGGACCGCGTTTTTACTTCCCATGATTTTCACGTCATCAATCTTGGCGTGATGGTGAGCCAGGATGAATATATTGATGCGGCCATCGAAACGGGTGCTGATGCTATTGTCGTTTCATCCATCTACGGCCATGGCGACATCGACTGCCTGGGGCTGCGCGAGCGCTGCATCGAACGCGGTATCGGCGACATTCTGCTTTATGTTGGCGGTAATCTGGTCGTAGGCAAGCACGACTTCGCCGATGTCGAAGCCAAATTCAAAGAGATGGGTTTCAACCGCGTGTTCGCCCCGAGCCACGACCTGGAAGACGTCTGTCAGCTGATGGCGAACGATATACAGCAGCGTCAGCGCGTTGAAGAGCTCTGTCTTGAAGAGGGCTTCTGATGCAAATCGTCTCAGTCGACATTGGCTCGACGTGGACCAAAGCCGCGCTCTTCACGCCGGAGGGTGATGCGCTAACGCTGGTCAACCACGTTCTGACCCCGACGACGACCCACCATCTGGCGGAGGGCTTCTTTACCAGCCTGAACCAGGTGCTAAACGTTGCCGATGCGCGACCGCTGCTTAACAGCGGGGACGTTACGCTGAAATACTCGTCGTCGGCAAAAGGCGGGCTCGCCGTTGCCGCAATGGGTCTGGTGCCGTCGATAACCCTGGAATCAGCCAAAGTCACCGCCCATTCAGCGGGCGCCAAAATCGCCCAGTACTACTCCTACAAACTGAACCGTCACGATATCCAGGCGCTGGAGGACTCCCCGCCGGACATTCTGCTGTTCACGGGCGGTACGGACGGCGGCGAAGAGAGCCACGGACTGGCCAATGCCCGCGCGCTGGCAGCGTCAAACCTGGATTGCGCCATTATCTACGCGGGAAATCGCGATATTCAGGACGACGTGCAGGCCATTCTTGGTCACAAGGATCTGATCGTGGTCGACAACGTTTTGCCTGACCTCGATCACCCGAATCCCTATGCCGCCCGCAAGGCCATCTGCGATGTCTTTCTCTCCCGCATCGTGAAGGGGAAAGGACTGGACGTTATCGTCGGGGAAACCGGCGAAGAGCCGATGCCCACGCCGTGGACCGTCTACGAGCTGGTGAAGGCGATCAGCGATGTCGACAGCGCGTGGAAAGAATTCATGCTGATCGACATGGGCGGTGCCACCACCGACGTCTACTCCGCCAGCGCCAATATGCTCTCCCCCGATACCGTTCTGCACGGCGTGCCCGAGCCGTTTGTGAAACGCACCGTAGAGGGCGACCTCGGCATGCGCGTCTCGGCGGTGGTGGTCGGCGAAAGTACGCAGGAACTGGTGAACGCGGTGTTTGCCCATCAGCCCCAGCGCAGGGACGCGTTTTATGGCTATCTGCGCCATCTGGTCGCGCATCCGGACTATCTCCCTGTTACCGAAGAAGAAAAGCATTTCGACACGCTGCTGGCCGGGCTGTGCGTGGGGTACGCCAGCGAGCGCCATGCCGGCACCAAAAAACAGGTCTGCACCTGCGTAGGCAACGTCGATTTGCAGATGGGGCGCGATCTGACCACCGTGCGCAAGGTGGTGGGCTCCGGGGGATGGCTCTCCCGCGCCAGCCAGTTCGATATTCACCGCTGGCTGAAGTACCGCGAGCTGGACGACAGCAGCAGGCGCGTGCTTTTACCCGGGCAGTTTGACTATTACCGCGATGCAAAAGGTCTGCTTCCTCTGCTGGCGAACGTCGCCAGGCTGGACCCGCAGGCGGCGGCTCGCACCAGTATTCATTGTTTAACCCTATAAAACCTAAGGCAGCAACGAATGGAACTTCGAAATAAAAAGCTAACCCATGACGAATTCATGACTGAGCGGCAACAGGTCTTGCAGACCTGGCACACCGGCAAGGACGTTGAGAACTTCGAAGATGGCGTGAAGTACCAGCAAACCATTCCTGAACAAAAACGCTTTTCTCACGCCCTGCTGAAGGCGGACCAGGAAGGTAAGACCCTGAGCCAGCCGCGCGCAGGCGTAGCGCTGATGGATGAACATATCGCCCTGCTCAAAACGCTGCAGGAAGATTGTGATTTGCTGCCCAGCACCATCGATGCCTATACCCGTCTGAATCGCTATGAAGAGGCGGCGGTAGGGATCCAAAAATCCATCGAAGCGGGCACCTCCAGGCTTAACGGCTTACCGGTCGTCAACCACGGCGTCGCCGCCTGCCGCCGCATGACGGAAGCGCTGGAGAAACCGATTCAGGTACGTCACGGCACGCCGGATGCGCGCCTGCTGGCGGAGATCGCGATGGCCAGCGGCTTTACCAGCTATGAGGGCGGCGGTATCTCCTACAACATTCCGTACGCTAAGCGCGTCACTCTGGAAAAATCCATCCGCGACTGGCAGTACTGCGACCGCCTGATGGGCCTGTACGAAGAGAACGGCATTCGCATTAACCGTGAACCGTTTGGCCCGCTGACCGGCACCCTGATCCCGCCGTTTGTGTCCCACTCGGTGGCGATTATCGAAGGCCTGCTGGCGCTGGAACAGGGCGTGAAGTCAATTACCGTTGGCTACGGCCAGGTCGGTAGCCTGACGCAGGATATCGCCGCGATTCAGGCCCTGCGCGAGCTGTCCCACGAATATTTCCATAACCACGGCTTTGACGATTACGAGCTGAGTACCGTCTTCCACCAGTGGATGGGCGGCTTCCCGGAAGATGAGTCGAAAGCGTTTGCCATTATCTCCTGGGGCGCAGCGGTTGCCGGTATGTCCGGGGCGACCAAAGTGATCACCAAGAGCCCGCACGAAGCGTTCGGTATTCCGACCGCCGCCGCAAACGCCCAGGGGCTGAAGGCCTCGCGTCAGATGCTCAACATGGTCAGCGATCAGAAATTCCCGCCGTGCGCCGCCGTCGAGCAGGAGGTCGAGCTCATTAAGAGTGAAGTCCGCGCCGTGCTGAAGAAAGTCTTCGAGCTGGGCAACGGCGACGTCGCGCGCGGGACGGTGCTGGCGTTTGAAGCCGGCGTGCTGGACGTACCGTTCGCCCCCGCCTCCTGCAACGCGGGCAAAATCCTGCCGGTTCGTGATAACGCAGGCGCCATTCGCGTGCTGGAAGCCGGTGCGGTTCCGCTGCCGAAAGATATTCTCGCCCTGCATCACGATTACGTCGCCGAGCGCGCGCGTTTTGAAGGCCGTAAACCCTCATTCCAGATGGTTGTTGATGACATCAACGCGGTATCCCACAGTAAATTAATAGGAAGACCATAATGAAAATTAAGCAGGCCCTTTTCACCGCAGGCTACTCCTCATTCTATTTCGACGATCAGCAGGCCATCAAAAACGGTGCCGGGCATGACGGGTTCATCTATACCGGCAATCCGGTAACGCCCGGGTTTACGTCCGTTCGTCAGGCGGGTGAATGCGTCTCCGTACAGCTGATTCTGGAAAACGGTGCGGTGGCGGTGGGCGATTGTGCAGCCGTGCAATATTCAGGCGCGGGCGGTCGCGATCCGCTGTTCCTGGCTGAACACTTCATTCCGTTCCTCAACGATCACATCAAGCCGCTGCTGGAAGGCCGTGAGGTTGACCGGTTCCTGACGAACGCCCGCTTCTTTGACGAACTGCGTATAGACGGCCATCTGCTGCATACCGCCGTGCGCTATGGCCTGTCGCAGGCGCTGCTCGACGCGGCGGCGCTGGCGACCGGCCGTCTGAAAACGGAAGTGGTGTGTGATGAATGGCAGCTGCCGTGCGTCCCGGAGGCCATTCCGTTATTTGGGCAGAGCGGCGACGACCGCTATATTGCCGTCGACAAGATGATCCTCAAAGGCGTTGACGTGCTGCCGCACGCGCTTATCAACAACGTGGAGGAGAAGCTGGGCCTGAAGGGGGAAAAACTGCGCGAGTATGTGCGCTGGTTATCCGACCGCATCTTAAGCCTGCGCACCAGCCCGCGCTATCGCCCGACGCTGCACATCGACGTATACGGCACCATCGGTCTGATTTTCGATATGGACCCGGTACGCTGCGCCGCCTATATCGCCAGCCTCGAAAAAGAGGCCCAGGGCCTGCCGCTGTACATCGAGGGGCCGGTGGATGCGGGCAACAAGCCGGATCAGATCCGCCTGCTGACCGCCATCACCCACGAGCTGATGCGTCTGGGTTCCGGCGTGAAAATCGTTGCCGATGAGTGGTGTAACACCTATCAGGACATTGTGGACTTCACCGATGCGGGCAGCTGCCACATGGTGCAGATTAAAACCCCGGATCTGGGCGGTATTCACAACATCGTTGATGCGGTGCTGTATTGCAACAAACACGGCATGGAAGCCTATCAGGGCGGGACCTGTAACGAGACGGAAATCAGCGCCCGCACCTGCGTGCACGTGGCCCTCGCAGCTCGCCCGATGCGCATGCTGATCAAACCGGGCATGGGCTTCGATGAAGGTCTTAATATCGTGTTTAACGAAATGAACCGCACCATCGCACTGTTGCAGACTAAGGATTAACAGATGGCACGTACATTTAAGATCTTATCGCCAACGGCTATCCTGGGCTATGGCTTCCCGGAAGAGAGCTTTCGTAAGGCCATGGAAGCGTCGCCGGATCTTATTGCGGTCGACGCGGGCTCTTCCGACCCTGGCCCCCACTACCTGGGGGCAGGTAAGCCTTTCACCGACCGGGCGGGGGTAAAACGCGATCTGCGCTATATGATCGTGGCCGGCGTTAAGCACAACATTCCGGTGGTGATCGGTACCGCCGGTGGGTCCGGCGCCGCGCCGCATCTGGAGTGGTGCCGACAGATAATCCTTGAGATTGCTCAGGAAGAGAAGCTCTCGTTCTCTATGGCGCTGATCCCGTCGGATGTTGATAAAGCCACCGTGCATCAGGCGCTGGATAACGGGAAAATCACCGCCCTGGATTTCGTCCCGGCGCTGACCCACGAGGCCATCGAAGAGAGCACCTATATCGTGGCGCAAATGGGTATCGAGCCTTTCCAGCGGGCGCTGGCGGCCGGGGCGCAGGTGGTGCTGGGCGGACGGGCGTACGATCCGGCCTGCTTTGCCGCGCTGCCCATCATGCAGGGCTTCGATGAAGGCCTGGCGCTGCACTGCGGTAAGATCCTGGAGTGCGCGGCGATTGCCGCTACGCCGGGGTCCGGCTCCGACTGCGCGATGGGCATCATTGACGATAACGGCTTTACGCTGAAAACGTTTAATCCGAAGCGTAAATTCACCGAAACGTCGGCCGCGGCGCACACCCTGTATGAGAAATCCGACCCGTACTTCCTGCCGGGGCCGGGCGGTGTGCTGAACCTGAAAGGGTGCAGCTTCAAAGCGGTCAACGAGGGCGAAGTGTACGTCAGCGGTTCCCGCCACGAAGAAACGCCGTATGCGCTGAAGCTGGAAGGCGCCCGCCGGGTCGGCTTCCGCTGCCTGACCATTGCCGGTACGCGCGACCCGATCATGATTGCCGGGATCGATAATATCCTCGAAGAAGTGCAGGCCAGCGTGAAGCGCAACCTCTCGCTGAATGACGACAGCATCCGCATGACGTTCCACCTGTACGGAAAGAATGGCGTGATGGGCAACCATGAGCCGATGCAGTCCGCCGGGCACGAGCTGGGGATTTTGCTGGATGTCGTAGCCCCCACCCAGGATATCGCCAACAGCGTCTGTTCGCTGGTGCGCTCTACCCTGCTGCACTACGGCTATGAAAACCGGATCGCAACGGCGGGCAACCTCGCGTTCCCGTTCTCCCCTTCCGACATTCAGAGCGGCCCGGTGTATGAGTTCTCAATCTACCACCTGATCGAAGCGAGCGACGCGCTGCGTTTTGATTTCCACCTCGAGCAGGTCACGCCAGAAGGAGTTCAGCTATGAAACACGGTATTTGCTCACTGGCGCAGGTCATTCGTTCTAAAAACGCCGGACCGTATGAGCTGGTTCTGGATATTTTATTTAAAACGCGTGAAGACTATCAGCGGGTAAAAGCCTCGGAGCAATTAACGCCGCAGCTTATTGCCCGTTTATATAACGTTAAGCCTGACTTTATACATCGCATTATCTGGTTCGACCCGGCCAATGCGGTCAAAATCGTCATGCCTCGCGATATTATCTCCGGCAACGTCGGCGACAATGATGTCTATGGTGCCCAGCAGCATGCACCGTTATTAAGTATCGAGTTCGATCTGTAACACTACAAATACAACAACGTCCATTGGGATATAGATATTTGCTGTATCACTGTATTCCAGATAATTCATGCGGTTGGTCACAACAAACGTGCGTCTGAGCGGTTCGTAAGGGCTCAGGCGCACGCGCCCCTACACATTAACCAACCTTTATCCGATGGAGTAAACATGAAAAAAATAAGCTTAACGAAAATGATCATATTAGGTTTGATACTCGGCATGATAGCCGGGGTGGTCATTAATAATATGGCATCAGCAGATACAGCAAAATCGTACGCACAGGATATTCCTATTTTCACCACCATATTCTTACGCATGGTGAAAATGATTATCGCCCCGCTGGTGATTTCCACCCTGGTGGTTGGCATAGCCAAAATGGGTGATGCTAAAACGCTTGGCCGAATATTCTCCAAAACCTTTTTCCTCTTTATTTGCGCCTCGCTGCTGTCCATCGCGCTGGGGCTGGTTATCGTCAACATCTTCCAGCCTGGCGCAGGCATTAACTTTGTTCCCCATGACGCCGGGGCCGTTGCGGCCGTTCAGTCCGAGCCGTTCACGCTGAAAGTGTTTATCTCTCACGCGGTACCGACCAGCATCGTTGATGCCATGGCCCGCAACGAGATTTTGCAAATCGTGGTGTTTTCAATTTTCCTCGGCTGCAGCCTGGCGGCCATTGGCGAGAAAGCCGAGCCCATCATTAAGGTGCTCGACTCTCTGGTGCACGTGATGCTGAAGCTGACGGGCTACGTCATGCTGTTTGCACCGCTGACCGTCTTTGCCGCAATCTCCGGTCTGATTGCCGAACGCGGTCTGGGCGTGATGGTCAGCGCCGGTATTTTCATGGGCGAGTTCTACATGACGCTCGGCCTGCTGTGGGCGATTCTGATTGGCCTCTCCACGCTGATTGTCGGTCCGTGCATCAGTCGTCTGACTAAAGCGATTTTCGAACCTGCGCTGCTGGCCTTTACGACCTCAAGTTCAGAAGCGGCTTTCCCGGGCACGCTGAACAAACTGGAAAAATTCGGCGTCTCCTCAAGGATTGCCAGCTTTGTCCTGCCCATCGGCTACTCCTTTAACCTGGTCGGCTCAATGGCCTACTGCTCGTTTGCGACCGTGTTTATCGCCCAGGCGTGCAACATCGAGCTGAGCATTGGCGAGCAGATCACCATGCTGCTGATCCTGATGCTGACCTCTAAAGGAATGGCGGGCGTGCCGCGCGCATCGATGGTGGTTATTGCCGCCACGCTCAACCAGTTCAACATTCCGGAAGCGGGCCTGATTCTGCTGATGGGCGTCGATCCGTTCCTCGACATGGGCCGCTCCGCCACCAATGTAATGAGTAACGCGATGGGTGCCGCTATCGTCGGTCGCTGGGAAGGCGAGCACTTCGGCGTCGGCTGCCGCGGCAAGGTTCCGGCCAAAGAGAGCACCGCTTCAGAAACTGAAATCGCCATGTATTGATTACAAAGGCCAACCGTCGTTGGCCTTTCGTCTTCCGATGACAGGATAGCCCCATGAAGATAAACATTTTCGGCGTCAGCCTCTTATCCGTGAGCCTGTTGTTTAGCGCCGCCGCGCTGGCGCAACCCGCGCCGGACTACGCGCAGCTGCTTGAGCAGGCTCACCAAAAATTCAAAGGTAATCATGAGGGGAAGGTCGCCGACTACATCCCTGCCCTGGCGACCTATAGCCCCGACAATTTCGCCATCACCCTCGCCACGGTCGACGGCAACATTTACCAGGTTGGCGACGTGAAAAAAGCGTTTCCAATGGAGTCGCTGAGCAAAGTTTTCACCCTGGCGCTGGCGATGGAGCAGCGCGGTCCGCAGGAGGTGCTGGATAAACTCGGCGCCAGCGCGACCGGTCTGCCCTTCAATTCCGGCTTAGCCATTGAGCTGACCAAAGGCGCGCCGGAAAACCCGCTGGTGAACGCGGGGGCGATGAGCACGGTAAGCCTGATTGAGGCGAAAGATAAGACCGACCGCTGGAACACGATCCTCAATAACCTGAACGCGTGGGCCGATGCCTCGCTGACCGTCAACGAACCGGTGTTCAAATCAGAAATGGAGACCAATCAGCATAACCAGGCGCTGGCGATGCTGATGGCCTCCTACAACAGCTTTTATGGCGATACCCGGGAAGCCGTCGAAATCTACACCCGCCAGTGTTCCGTAGACATCACCGTTGAGCAGCTCGCCAAAATGGGCGCGGTGCTGGCGAACAAGGGCAAATCGCCTTTCAACGGTAAGCAGCTGCTGAATGAACGCTACGTGCCGCAGGTTCTGGCGGAAATGGCGATTGCCGGGCTGTACGACGGCAGCGGCAAATGGCTGTACACCGTTGGGATCCCGGCGAAGAGCGGCGTCGGCGGCGGCATGGTTGCCATCGTGCCCGGTCAATACGCCATCGCGGTCTACTCGCCGCCGCTGGACGCCGCCGGGAATAGCGTTCGCGCCCAGCAGACGATTGCGTATGTCGCCGGGGCGACGCAGGCCAACCTCTTTTTAGCCCATTGATCCTAATAGCCTGTGATTTTGTCAGCCGGGCGCGGCAGCTGCGCCAGCGCCCGGCAAAAACAACCACAAAGTGAGAAGTACTATGTCTAAACCATTTGTCTGGCAGGACCTGTTTGTTCAGAGTAACGATACGACGGAATATGAACTCCTCAGCACGCAGCACGTTACGGTGACGGAGCTAGAGGGCGAGGAGGTCATTAAGGTGGCGCCTGAGGCATTGACCCTGCTGGCCCAGCAGGCCTTTTATGAAGCCTCATTTTTCCTGCGCGCCGGACATTTAACGCAGATAGCCAGCATCCTGCACGACCCGCAGGCCAGCAGTAACGATAAATATGTCGCCCTGCAGCTGCTGCGCAACGCCGAAGTATCGGCAAAAGGCGTCCTGCCAAACTGTCAGGATACCGGCACGGCCACCGTTGTGGCGAGCAAAGGCCAGCACGTCTGGACCGGCGGGGATGACGCCGAAGCGCTGAGCAGGGGGATTTACGCCACCTTTAGCGAGTGTAACCTGCGCTACTCGCAAAACGCACCGCTGGACATGTACACCGAGGTCAACACCCAAACCAACCTGCCGGCGCAGATAGACATCAGCGCCACGCCGGGGAGCGAATATCGCTTCCTGTTTGTCAATAAAGGCGGCGGATCGGCTAACAAAGCCGCGCTGTTCCAGGAAACGAAATCTATTCTGCAGCCGGATAAACTTACCGCGTTCCTGATCGAGAAGATGAAGTCGCTCGGTACGGCGGCCTGTCCACCGTATCACATTGCCTTTGTGGTCGGCGGCCTCTCTGCCGACCAGGCGCTGAAGGTGGCGAAGCTGGCCTCCACAAAATATTATGACAACCTGCCCACCAGCGGGAACGAGTTGGGCCAGGCGTTCCGCGATACGGCGCTGGAAGCCACGCTGCTCAACGCCAGCCGCGAATTCGGCATCGGCGCCCAGTTCGGCGGCAAGTACTTCGCGCACGATATTCGCGTCATCCGCCTGCCGCGTCACGGCGGCTCCTGCCCTGTCGCCATGGCGCTCTCCTGCTCCGCCGACCGCAATATCAAAGCGAAAATCAACAGGCACGGTATCTGGCTGGAGAAGCTGGAGCATAACCCAGGGAAATATATCCCGGAGGCCAGCCGTGATGCAAACGACGCCCGAGCCGTACAGATCAACCTGAATCGCCCGCTGCGCGAGATCCTGCGCGATATGTCCGCCCTGCCCATCGGCACCCGGCTGTCGTTAAGCGGCCCGATCGTGGTCGCCCGCGATATTGTCCACGCAAAAATCAAAGCGCGGCTGGATAACGGCGAGCCGATGCCGGAGTACATGAAAAACCATATCGTCTATTACGCCGGTCCGGCGAAAACGCCGGAGAATCAGGCCTGCGGCTCCCTCGGTCCAACCACCGGCGGGCGCATGGACGGCTACGTCGATGCTTTCCAGGCCGCGGGCGGAAGCCTGATCATGCTTTCCAAAGGTAACCGCAGCCAGCAGGTCACCGATGCCTGCCATAAGCACGGCGGCTTCAACCTCGGCAGCATCGGCGGTGCGGCGGCGCTGCTGGCGCAGCAGTACGTGAAAAGCCTGCGCTGCCTTGAGTATCCCGAACTGGGCATGGAGGCGGTGTGGATGATGGAGGTCGAAAATCTGCCCGCCTTTGTGCTGGTGGACGACAAAGGGAATAATTTCTTCAGCCAGTTTGAGCAGCAGCATCGCTGCGCATCCTGCCCTGCCGGACATTAAGGAGCGACTATGGAAGCGCGAGCTAACGCAGACAAACACCGCCAACGACAGCAAAAGCGCAAAGAGCAGGTTGATATCCGCGTGGCGGCGGCAACAGAGAAGAGAGGCATTCTGATCGTCTTCACCGGCAACGGAAAAGGCAAGTCCACCGCCGCCTTCGGCACGGCAACGCGTGCCGTCGGCCACGGTAAAACCGTTGGCGTCGCGCAGTTTATTAAAGGCCAGTGGGATAATGGCGAATACAACACCCTGCATCCGCTCGGCGTCGAGTTTCACATTATGGGCACCGGCTTTACCTGGGAGACGCAAAACCGGGAGACGGATATTGAAGCCGCAACGGCAGTGTGGCAGGAGAGCAAACGCATGCTGGCTGACCCGAGCTACGACCTGGTGGTTCTGGATGAGCTCACCTATATGCTGGCGTATCACTATCTGGATACCCAGGAGGTGATCGCGGCGGTTGAGAACCGTCCGGTGCAGCAGACCGTGATCGTCACCGGGCGCGGCTGCCACTCGCAGTTACTGGCGCTTGCCGACACGGTTAGCGAAATGCGTCCGGTAAAACACGCATTTGACAGCGGTATTCAGGCGCAGGAGGGCATTGACTGGTAAGCGTGTCTGTACCGGATGGCGCGCCGCGCTGCCGCCATCCGGTGTTATTACTCTACCGGCGAGACCACTGATTTTTGTAATAGCCACTCGCGGAAGGTCTGTAACGGCAGGGACTGAGCCTTTTCCTCTCGCCACGTCATGATGAAGCGGTTGCCGGTGCGGATAGGAACATCGCAGGGGATAACCATCTCGCCGCAGTCCAGGTCATGCTGGATGGCGAAGCGGGGAAGCAGCGCGACCCCAAGATTCGATCGTACTGCGGCAATCAGCATTGAGAGGAGGTCAAAGCGCGGGCCAAGGTTCACGTCCGGACTGGTGATACCGGACAGCGCAAACCACTCCTGCCAGCCATTGATGCGGGTGCTTTGGTGTAACAGCGGAAACTCCCTTAGCAGCTCCTCCACCCCCAGCTTCTGCTCCGCGCTGGGGAGCAAGCTTCGGCTGCAGACCGGCAGGATCTCCTCTTCAAATAAATAATCGACTTCCGACCACGGGGGACAAAAATCGGCGCGCATAATAGCCGCATCGTATTCACGATTTAAAAAATCGCCGATATTGGCCAGCGAGTGAATGTTAACAATAATATCAGGATTTAATTTATTAAACTCCCATAAATTAGGGATCAGCCAATGCGTACTGAAGGTGGGATTTACCGCCAGCTCCACAACCTGAACGGCAGGCTGCCAGGACATTATCATATTTGTATCGCGTTCCAGCTTATTAAGCGTCTCTTTGACGATATTCAGATAATGCTTTCCCGCTGCATTCAGAAAAATCCGCTTTTTGGCATGATTGAATAATGAGGTGTGTAAAAACTCCTCCAGGGCCGTCACCTGTCTGAACACTGCACTCTGCGTTAACGCCAGCTCTTCTGCGGCGCGGGTATAGCTTTCGTGACGCGCCACAACTTCGAACGTCACCAGCAGCTCGCTCTTGGGGATTTTTCCTCTCATCATGTCTTCCATTCATGGTGGGTAACAGTAATTTTTTGAAGCGAATAAACCCTGCTTCAGAACGATACCGCCATTATATTTTAGTTATGCTCCGTCGGCAGTGATCCACACCATGATTTAATCAGTTTTGCGCGTCAGGCCAGAGTACTTGCTGAAAATGAAATGAAACATGAAAAATTATTAAGACCTGTTCAATTTGTGTCTTACATAATGGCGGCAGCGCCTTATTATACGAAAAACCGTATGGGCATTAAAAACAGGAATAGTGCAGGACAGAACGTTAAAAAATATAAAACAAAACGTTGTGCTAAAAATAGAACGGGGTTTTGTGTACGTCCTTTCGATAACCGGCGCTCCAGCGCGCATGCTGAAACCGGATCAAAACAAAAAACCCAGGTCGCATAACGACCTGGGTTTCGAATTTGGCGGAAGCGTAGAGATTCGAACTCTAGAACCCTTTCGGGTCGCCGGTTTTCAAGACCGGTGCCTTCAACCGCTCGGCCACGCTTCCAAAGTGAGGCGCACTATAAACATCTATTAGCGCCTTGTAAAGCAGGAATTTTTCTAATTTTACCCACCGGCGTTTGACTGCGCAAAAATCACCCAGACGCTGACGGCGCATCGGTCTCTGCTCGCTTGTACATACCGTAACACAGCAACGCTCATCCTTTTAAATCGCTCTGGTATAGAATGCCACAAAAATAAACGGTCATTTGTTGTGTAATTGTTATAAATCTGAGCAGTCACAGATTTTAGAAATTACTGCCATGCAGTGTTACTGGTTGATGATGAAAATCAAAAATACGTTTTGCTTACATATCCTGATGGCGACCCTGGCCATTCTGTTTCTGTGCGTTCACCCACTGGTGACGAGCTTCGATCCGCCCCTCACCTTCCAGCCGCTGATTAAATCAATGGACGGCACGCCGAAAGAACAAGCGGAAAAAATTGCGACTATTTCTCACGCCTTAGAAGGGAATGCTATTTTCTTCATTGGCGCGTCTGAGGTGGCAACCTCAGAAGATGAACATTACGCTGTATATAATTACTTTAATAAGCAATTGCACACGCCCGTCGTGGCGTATGGCGATGCATTTGTCGATGACGAAACGCAATTTTTACTGTTCTCACGTTTTAAAAATAGCCTTAACGCAAACAGTAAAGTGGTTTTGCTTCTGGCACCTGACAGCTTTTACTCAAAAGGTCTGCCACCGGCTATCTATGCCGATAATTTCCCCGGTTCTATTTTTAATCCGCTGATGAAGGATCCGCAGGCGCGCCCGCTGCTGGTTAATTATTTAAAGCATATTGATAGTAAAGACATAAGCCATTTAACCTTTGGCCAAATGCGCGTCTTTGGCTGGCACCCCGATCTGATGTGGGACGAGCTGAGCTTCCAGTTTGCGAACCTCTGCACCCTAATAAAAAACGACTGGCTGGCGCTGCTCAACGTCACGCCCCAGACGGTACAGCCCTGGCCGCAGCAGCCAACCACCCACATCGCCCCAGACTGGGATAAAGAGCTGGCGAACGCGCGCGAGTTAAATAAAAAACGCCAGCAGAGCGCGGCCACGCTGTGGATGGACAAAACGATTTACGAAGAGGACGGTAAGCCACAGCAGTGGGATGACACGCCGGTCGTGCCTGCGCAAATCGCCGCATTCAGTAAAACCGTTCAGCTGCTGAAAGAACGTCACGTGCAGGTGATTGCTATCGTCGACCCGGTTAACCCCTGGGCGCTTTACAATACCGATACCTTCCGCCCGGTTGATAAGCAAATTAAAACCATTCTGGAAAAGAACCAGATCCCTTATTTAGATATGTACGCCATGCCTTATCAGAATGGCTGGAACTGGGATCGTTTGCACCCTTCCGAACTGGCCTGGGTTCCTATGATTCGCTTTATTGCACAGAGTTTTTAATGATGAAAATCGCGATCCGTCTTTTTTTCCTTTATCTCCTGCTGGCGATCACCATCGTCGCGTGGACCTCTGTCGATGACAGCATGAGTATGCAGCTGCATTTTGAATATCAAAAGTTCTGAGGCCGAATGATGTATAGCTCAGGCATGTTTTTTGTTTATTTGTTTTCCTCCGCCCTGGCGTTTGCGCTGGTCAATCGCGTATTACGCCATCGCCTGACCTGGCTGTCAGCGCTGTCGGTACTGACGGCAGTCGGCTGGGGCTATATATTTCAGGGGGATTATATTGTCCCGGCGGCCGTATTTATCACCTTTTATGTGCTCGCGACCTTTAAAGAAAAAGGCTGGTTAAAAACCTGGCAGGCAATCATTTTAACGTTGCTGCCCTTATTTTTAGTAAAGCTGCATTTAAATAACCACTGGGGCATGATCGGCCTCTCTTTTATGACGTTCCGCGCGGTGGACGTGCTGCTCTATCGCAGTAAAAAAGAAGGTCAGAATTTCCTGCACTATTTCTGCTATCTGTTTATGCCTTTTATTATTCTGGCCGGCCCCATGTACCGCTGGCGGACATGGATGAGCGATGTCAGCAAGCCCGTATTTGCCCTTAACCGTGAACAGTTTTTAGTCGCGTTAGAGCAAATCATTACCGGCATTGTCCAGAAGTTCCTGTTTGCCATGCTGATCGATTCGCTTGTCGTGCAGCCCTGGAGCCATAAGCCGTTTACGCTGACCGTGGGCGTGGTGATGTCGATTGCCTATAGCACCTACCTGTACTTTGATTTTGCGGGTTACAGCAATATGGCCATCGGCGCGGGCCGCCTGTTTGGGCTCAACATTCCGGCAAACTTCAACATGCCGCTTCTGGCAAAGAACCCGCAGGATTTCTGGCGCCGCTTCCACATCAGTTTGTCTGAATGGCTGCGCGATGTGGTCTTTATGCCCGTTTACATGAACCTGATGAAGTTCAACTTTTTCCGTCAGAACAAAACGCTGGCGCAAAATATCGGTATTTTTTGCACCCTGTTCTGCATGGGGGCATGGAATGGCCTGGAGCGCCATTACGTTATCAGCGGCGCGCTGTTTGGCGCGATTTCCGTCACCCATAACATGCTGCTGTGGTCAGCCAAACGCAGCCCGGCATTGCACCGCGGTTTGCAGTATCCGGCCGTTGCGTTTTTAGGGCGAATTCTGACGCTGGGAAGCGCCGCGGGATCCCTTTACATCTTTAGTGGAATGTCACCTCTATGAAAAATCACTCCGATCTTCAGGAACTGCAGGATTTCTTACGTGCGGCATTATGCGATCCCGCCTCTCCGCAGCAACTGGCCATCAGCGGCAGCGACGAAGCCTTAAGCTGGCTACAGCTTTCTGCTGCCGTGACGGACTGGACGCAGCGCTATCAGCGTTGCCAGCCTGTTGCCGGTACGCCGGTCGTCCTGTACGGACACCAGCAGGCCGAGTTCGCCGTGGCGATTTATAGCTGCCTGCTGCACAACATTCCGTACATCCCGGTGGACTGCATCTACCCGCAGGAGCGCCTGCGCGAGATCTGCCATCTTGCCAATGCCCCTTACTATTACGACGTCGCGACCCGGCAGTTCATCGCCACCGGTGAGCCGGGCAAGGTGCTGGAGGAGCAGGATCTGGCCTACATCATGTTTACCTCGGGCAGCACCGGTAAACCTAAAGGCGTGCAGATTGGGCGTGAAAGCGTATGGCACTTCATGAAATGGGTCAGCCAGGACTTTTCACTGCCGGAAAAACCGGTCCTGATGAACCACGCGGTATTCAGTTTTGACCTCTCCCTGATCCCTTTGCTGGCGAATCTGGCGATGGGCGGACACATCGTGCTGAACGCCAAAGAGGATATTCAGAAAGAGAACTGGCTGGAGCGACTGAAAAGCAACGCGGTCTCCGCCTGGGTTTCCACCCCCTCTTTTGCGTACCAGCAGCTGCTTTCCCCGCAGTTCAACAGCGAGTATTTGCCTGCGCTGAGCGTCTTTATCTTCATTGGTGAAGTGTTAAATAAGGCGCTGGTCAAACAGCTCCGCCGCCGTTTCCCGCAGGCCAAAATCATCAACTCCTATGGTCCAACGGAAGCGACCATCGCGACGACCGTGGTTGAAATCACGGATGAGATCCTGAACAGCGACAGCGCCGTGCTGCCGGTGGGGGTCATGATGCCTGAGAGCAAAATGGAAATTTCCGCCGACGGAGAGCTGATTATCTGGGGTAAAAATGTCATGCGCGGCTACCTCGGCCTGCCGCAGGAGAACGCGGAAAAATTAATCCGTCGGGAAAATGAAGCGTTTCGCGGCTACCGGACCGGCGATCTGGGCTATAAAGCGGGGCTTATCTATTGCCAGGGCCGCAACGATAGCCAGGTCAAACTGAATGGCTACCGTATTGAAATCAATGAGATTGAAAACCGCCTGCTGGCCATGTCCGGCATCAACGAAGCGGTGGTTCTGCCGCTGATGAAATCCTGCGGCAGCGTGCTGCGCATTGCCGCGTTCTGCGTGACGGATATGGCGCCGGATACCATCAAAACGTCGCTGTCGAAGGTGGTTCCGCACTATATGGTGCCTTCACAAATTATCGTAAAAGACGCTTTGCCGCTGAATCCTAACGGCAAAATTGACCGCAAGCTGCTGGACGCTTACGCCCGCACAAATTAATGACTCCAGGAAAAATTATGGAACAAGAAATTCTCGCCCTGTTCGAAAAAGTGTTATCCCGTAAGGTGGGCTTTCACGATGAACTGATTGAATCCGACATTCTCGACTCCATCCTGGCAGTCGATATGGTGCTGGAAGTGCAGGACGTTTACGGCTGTATGATCCCGCCAACTGACGTGGCGACGGTGCTGAAAACCCCGGCGGACCTGGCCCGCTATATTGAAGAAAACCGCTAATCCGGAAGGCTCTGGGGGCATGCTCCAGAGCCTCTTTTATTGCTGCTGTCCAGAATACCTGCAAGCCCCCTACCGCCGTCCTGCCCCCCCGATACAAAAAGTTATCTAAAGCGCCATAATTGATAGGTACTTAACCCTTTTGCCAGGAATTCAGTATGCCGCCACGTACCGCCAGCGATCTCTATTCAGAAATGAAAAATATGTCCGTTGAAGAGCGGATCCGCTTCTTCTCCCTTTCGCTGGCGGAAATGCACCGCGAGCTGCAGGAGAGCATCAGCCAGATAGAGTCGATGAAGCAGGCGCTGGAAGAGAGTGAAGAGTACCATCGTCAGCTGGTTGAAACCGCGCAGGATGCGGTGATTACCATCGATCATGTCGGTAACGTTGTGAACTGGAACCAGGCGGCAGAGCGAATGTTCGGCTGGTCAGCGGAAGAAGCGACAGGCAACAGCCTTGGCAAGATGATCGTACCGGAAGCGTTTCGCGAGCAGCACGCACGCGGCCTGATGCGCTTCCAGGCCGGGCAACCGTCGAATATTCTCAACCGCACTATCGAGATCGCTGCGCTGCATCGCACCAAGGGCGAGTTCCCTATTGAGCTCTCGATATGGCCGCATCAGCAAGCGGGTAAGCAAATATTTTCGGCCTTTATTCGCGATATTACCGATCGCAAACAGCGTGAACATATCGCGTGGCTGCATGCTAACTTTGATGCCCTGACGGGGTTACCGAACCGGAGATTACTGGTTAACCGTCTGGAGCTGGCGATCGCCCAGGCTATCGCCCACGATAAAGAAGTGGCGCTGCTGTTTATCGACCTCGACCGGTTTAAACCGGTGAACGATCTCCATGGTCATGCCGTCGGCGACGAGCTGCTGCGGCTGGTGGCATTTCGCCTGCAAAGCGTACTGCGCGAAGGTGACACGGTGGCCCGCCTCGGCGGCGATGAGTTTGTCGCCCTGCTCCCCGATTTAACGACCAATGATCCCTTACCCACACAAACGGCGGAAAAGGTCAGCGCCGCGCTGGCACAGTCTTTTTTGATTAACGAGCAGGTGATTACCATCTCCGGCAGTATTGGCATTGCCCGCTTTCCTCATGACGCGGGTGATGCCGATACGTTGCTCAATAGCGCAGACAAGGCGATGTATACCCGCAAGCGGGTTACGCCGGGAGAACGATGATGGGGCTGGCAATGGAGCCTTTAACAGCAATGAAACCAACCGCTTTTACTATTTCTCCTACACTTTAGGAGTACTGTCGGTACGGGAAACAGAAAAAAGCCAACTTAATTAAGGCATTAATGATTCGCTGTGCGTTCAGCCGGGGATCGTTTTGCCTTTAACAGAGGAGTCTGCGGTATGGCATTCGTAACAACGAAAGACGGCGTCAATATTTACTACAAAGACTGGGGCCCAAAAGAGGCTCAACCCATTGTTTTCCACCACGGCTGGCCGCTGAGTGCCGATGACTGGGATAACCAGATGCTCTTCTTCCTCGCAGAAGGCTATCGCGTTATCGCTATCGATCGCCGTGGTCACGGGCGTTCGGACCAGGTGAGCGAAGGCCACGACATGGATCATTATGCGTCCGACGCGTCAGCCGTGGTTGAAAGCCTGGATCTGCGCAATGCCGTGCACGTCGGTCACTCCACCGGCGGCGGCCAGGTCGCCCGCTATGTTGCCCGGTATGGACAGCCGCAGGGGCGCGTCGCCAAAGCGGTGCTCGTCAGCGCCGTGCCGCCGCTGATGGTCAAAACGGACGCTAACCCAGGCGGAACGCCTATTGAGGTTTTCGACGGCTTCCGCAAAGCGCTGGCGGCTAACCGCGCCCAGTTTTACCTCGACGTCGCCAGCGGTCCATTCTACGGCTTTAATCGGGAGGGCGCGGACGTTTCACAGGGCACGATCCAGAACTGGTGGCGTCAGGGGATGATCGGAAGCGCTAAGGCCCACTACGAGGGGATTAAGGCGTTTTCAGAGACCGACCAGACGGAAGATTTAAAAACCATCACGGTTCCCGTTCTGGTGTTGCAGGGCGACGACGATCAGGTCGTGCCGTATAAAAACGCTGCCCTGCTGCAGGACAAGCTGCTGGCGAACAGCGTACTGAAAATTTATCCGGGCTTCCCGCACGGGATGCATACCACCCATGCGGACACCATCAACGCGGACATTCTGGCCTTTATTCGCTCATAACGCCGCGTTTCTTGCCGGGTGGCGCTGCGCTTACCCGGCCTACATTTGCATAATTCAATGCATGAACGCCACCCAGGAGGTGGCGTTGTTTATTCCGCTTAGCGATTATCCAGCTGGGCGCGAACGTTGTTCAGCCCGGTGGTGTTGATGCGGTAAGGCTGCCCGTTCATGGAACGGATCAGCTTTTTGGTGCGGAGTTTTTTGAAGACGCTGAGCGTGCAGTCGCTCAGCACCAGCCCTTCACGGGTGTAGCACTCAACGGACGTGACGCGGCCAGAACTGTCGCGGACGTGCACAATTCGTCCACCTTTGGCGAGAACGTGTAAGGTTCGTTGTTCCTGACGGGATAAATTCATACTGGAAAACCTGTGTAATCATCATGCGTAAAACGAGCCCACACCCGCAGGTGCGTGCGTAAGGTTTAAGCGCAGCGATAACCAGTCCGTCCTGAAAAGGGCGGGAAACTGATTATCTGATGAAAACATTCTCCAGCATCAAAGCCTCGGTGAGAGATGAAAAGATATTTACGGACTGAATGATAACGCCTGGTTTTTGCAGGGGAATAGCGGGGTTTTAAAAGTGTGAGGCGGATCGGTCAATCCAAAAGAAAAACCCCAGGTTAACGAGTAACCTGGGGTTTATGTTTGGCGGAAGCGTAGAGATTCGAACTCTAGAACCCTTTCGGGTCGCCGGTTTTCAAGACCGGTGCCTTCAACCGCTCGGCCACGCTTCCTAAGTGAGGCGAACTATAAACACCTCACCGCGTGCTGTAAAGAGTGGCTGCACTCGTTCGCTGTAAAAATAGTCAAAACGTGTTTAATCGGTTGAACTGACGACACATCGACGATTTTATCAGCACAGGCTTAGTGCTTTTTGATGTACATGTCTTTCGTGAAATAGTACCCCAGCTTATCCGGCGTAAATCCACCGACCCACGGTTTCACCAGGTGCGTGCGGACGTAGTGATAAACCGGAATGGCCGGCACGTCACGTCCCAGCAGATCTTCCGCCTGCTGGTAGTACTTACCCCGCTCTTCCGCCGTTTTGGCTTTTGCAGCGTTCACCAGCGCGCTATCGTAGTCCGGATTGCTGTACTGGCTGGTGTTTTCGCTGTCTCCCGTGCGGAAGTTGTTCAGGAAGGTCGCCGCATCGTCGTAATCGGCAATCCACGCGTAGCGCACCGCGTCAAAGTTGTGGGTGTGCATGGTGTCCAGCATGGTTTTCCACTCCTGGTTTTGCAGCTTCGCGTCCACGCCGAGGTTTTTCTTCCACATGGAGCTGGCCGCAATCGCGATGCGCTGGTGCGATTCAGAGGTGTTGTAGAGCAGGTTGAAGCTCAGAGGATGGCTGGCGTTATATCCGGCCTCGTTCAGCAGCTTTTTCGCCTCCGCGATGCGCTTGTCCAGCGGCCAGCTGGCGTAATCCGGGTTCTGTAGCTTAACGCCGCCGATATCCGGCTGGCTGATGAGCCACGCCGGGCGCTGCCCCTGCCCTAATACTTTTCCGGCAATGATGTCTTTATCCAGCGCCATGTTCAGCGCCTTACGCACGCGCGCGTCGTTGAACGGCGGACGGGTGGTATTGAATTCGTAGTAATAGGTCGCAAGCTGAGGTGAAACGTCCAGCTGGCTGCCCAGGGTTTTCTTGAGCTGGGCAAACTGGTTAATCGGCACCGTGTACACAATGTCAATTTCGCCCGCTTTGTAGCGGTTCACATCCGAGGCCTCCGACGTGATGGGCAGGTAGGTGACCTTGTTAATCACGGTGTGCGCGTTGTCCCAGTAGCGCGGGTTGCGCTCCGCCACGATGCGTTCGTTGACCACCCACTGCGACAGCTTGTACGCCCCGCTGCTGACGAAATGCTCCGGCTTGGTCCACTTATCGCCAAAACGGCCAATCAGCACCTTATCCACCGGCACCAGCGACGGGTGCGCCAGCATCGCGAGGAAGGCCGCGTTTGGCTGCGTGAGCGTCACTTCCAGCGTGGTGTCGTTAATCGCTTTTACACCCAGCGTATCGGGCGCTTTTTTCCCCTGGGCGATATCGGCCGCGTTGGCGATATGCATGTTGCCCGGATAGCTCGCATAAGGCGAAGCCGTTTTCGGGTCGATCAGGCGCTGCCAGCTCCAGACCACATCCTCTGCGGTAATCGCCGTGCCGTCGCTCCAGGTGATGCCCGGACGCAAATGGAACGTCCAGACGGTGTTGTCCTTATTCTCCCATTTTTCCGCCAGTCGGGGCTGGACTTCTCCTGCCGGAGAGACGCTGACCAGCCCTTCGAATAAATCACTGATAATATTGAATTCGACATCGCTTTCGACTTTATGCGGGTCGAGCGAAGCCGGTTCACTGCCATTATTCCTGACCAGTTCCTGCTTATCGGCCAGCGCGGTTCCTGCCGGCACGTTAGCCGCCCAGGCTGCCGTGCTGGCGCACAGGATCCCGGCGGTTAACAAAGAGAGCGTAAAGTTCGTGCGTGTTTGTGGTTTCATTTCCTTCGCCTTATTGTCTGTTTTATGACGATCCGGAAATAACTCTTAGCGTTCGAATGGTAATAACGCAATATTTTTCAGTAACCTATAAGAGCTTGATCTGGTAAATTGTCGCAAACCGCTGTTCATACTGGTGAAACGCACTTCTGCAGAAGAAATAACCACCTCCAGCGCTAACGTGCTGAGTAAAGATGGGTAAAACCACTTTGAGACTGGCGTGCCGTTTCCTATTCTTTCCGCTAATTACATCTGTCATAAGAGAGTGACTCATGGATCGTATAATTACTTCTTCACGCGACCGCACATCGCTACTCAGCACCCACAAGGTGCTGCGCAATACCTATTTCATGCTCAGCCTGACGCTGGCATTCTCAGCGATCACCGCCACCGCCAGCACCGTGCTGATGCTGCCGTCTCCGGGGCTGATCCTGACGCTGGTGGGTATGTATGGTCTGATGTTCCTGACCTACAAAACCGCTGACAAACCGGTCGGTATTCTTTCTGCTTTTGCCTTCACCGGCTTCCTGGGCTATATCCTGGGGCCGATGCTGAACGCGTATCTTTCTGCCGGTATGGGCGACCTTATCGGCATGGCGCTGGGCGGTACCGCGCTGGTGTTCTTCTGCTGCTCGGCCTACGTGCTGACCACCCGTAAGGACATGTCCTTCCTCGGTGGTATGCTGATGGCGGGTGTCGTGGTCGTGCTGGTGGGTATGGTGGCAAATATCTTCCTGCAGCTGCCTGCCCTGCATCTGGCGATCAGCGCCGTGTTTATTCTGATTTCTTCAGGCGCGATCCTGTTTGAAACCAGCAACATCATTCGCGGCGGTGAGACGAACTATATCCGCGCTACCGTGAGCCTGTACGTATCGCTGTACAACATCTTCGTCAGCCTGTTGAGCATCCTGGGCTTCGCCAGCCGCGATTAAGCCGCAGCGCTGTGAACCTGGCCCCGCTTATGCGGGGCTTTGTTTTTTGGTACACTGCTGCGGTTTTTGACTGACGCGTGAATGACTATGTTGAGTTTTGAAGGCAAAGAGATCGAGACAGATAACGACGGTTATCTCAAAGAGAGTAGCCAGTGGAGCGAAGCGCTGGCAGAAGTAATTGCTGAGAAAGAAGGGATTACCCTCTCTCCCGAACACTGGGAAGTGGTGCGTTTTGTGCGCGAGTTCTATCTTGAATTCAACACCTCTCCGGCCATCCGCATGCTGGTCAAAGCCATGGCCAATAAGTTCGGCGAAGAGAAAGGCAACAGCCGCTATCTGTATCGTCTGTTCCCGAAAGGCCCGGCAAAACAGGCTACAAAGGTTGCTGGCCTGCCGAAGCCGGTGAAGTGTATTTAATAGCGGATACCGAAGTTAACGTACTCCCGGCCGGGTTGATGCGGTTCCGTTAAGACCTTATCAACCCGTGCGCTGCGCGGCCCGCCCGCTTTCAGCCACGCCACCAGCTTGTCGACCTGCTCCGCTTCGCCGCAGGCGACCACCTCAACGCTGCCGTCGTCCATATTTCGCGCGTATCCCGTTAGCCCAAGCTCAACCGCTTCGCGCTGGGTGCTGTAGCGGAACCCGACGCCCTGAACAACGCCGTGAACCCAGGCAATAATGCAGACTTTTGACATCTTCCTTCTCCTTATCCGTCTGGCGCGTTGCATTTCCCCAGCGAACTCGGGAAAATGGCGGCCATTTTCTTGAATCGACAGAACAGCAAATTATGAGTGTACGTTTAGTGTTAGCCAAAGGGCGCGAAAAATCATTACTGCGCCGTCATCCCTGGGTCTTTTCCGGCGCGGTTGCCCGTATGGAAGGCAAAGCCAGCCTCGGTGAAACCATTGATATCGTTGACCATCAGGGGAAATGGTTAGCGCGAGGCGCCTACTCGCCAGCGTCCCAGATCCGCGCTCGCGTCTGGACGTTTGATAAAGATGAAACCATCGACATCGACTTCTTTGTCCGCCGCCTGCAGCAGGCGCAGCAGTGGCGCGACTGGCTGGCAAAACGCGACAGGCTGGACAGCTACCGCCTGATTGCCGGTGAGTCCGACGGTCTGCCGGGCGTGACCATCGATCGCTTCGGTAACTTCCTGGTGCTGCAGCTCCTGAGCGCCGGAGCGGAATACCAGCGTGCCGCGCTGATTAGCGCGCTGCAAACGCTGTTCCCGCAGTGCGCCATCTATGACCGCAGCGACGTTGCTGTGCGCAAAAAAGAAGGTATGGAGCTGACTCAGGGGCCCGTAACGGGCGAACTGCCACCTGCCCTGCTGCCGATTGAAGAGCACGGCATGAAGCTGCTGGTGGATATTCAGGGCGGGCACAAAACCGGTTACTACCTCGACCAGCGCGACAGCCGTCTGGCTACGCGTCAGTACGTTGCCGACAAACGCGTGCTGAACTGCTTCTCCTATACCGGCGGTTTTGCCGTTTCGGCGCTGATGGGCGGCTGTGCCCAGGTGGTGAGCGTGGACACCTCCCAGGAAGCGCTGGACGTGGCAAAACAGAACGTCGAGCTCAACAAGCTGGACTTGAGCAAAGCGGAGTTTGTGCGCGATGACGTCTTCAAGCTGCTGCGTAAATATCGCGACCAGGGCGAGAAGTTCGACGTTATCGTGATGGATCCACCAAAGTTTGTGGAAAACAAAAGCCAGCTGATGGGCGCGTGCCGTGGGTATAAAGATATCAACATGCTGGCTATCCAGCTGCTGAACCCGGGCGGGGTTTTGCTCACCTTCTCCTGCTCCGGCCTGATGACCACAGATTTATTTCAGAAAATCATCGCCGACGCCGCAATAGATGCTGGTCGTGATGTACAATTTATAGAGCAGTTCCGTCAGGCAGCCGATCACCCCGTGATTGCTACCTACCCGGAAGGACTGTATCTGAAAGGGTTTGCCTGTCGCGTCATGTAACTTGAAAAGAGAAATATTGCCCGCACATTGAGTGTAAGTAGTGTTTCCCGGGAGGTGACTATGATTGCCAGCAAATTCGGTATCGGCCAGCAGGTCCGCCACACTTTGCTAGGGTATTTGGGTGTGGTCGTGGATATCGACCCGGAGTATTCCCTTGATGAACCGTCAGCAGACGAGCTGGCGGTGAACGCAGAGCTTCGCGCTGCGCCCTGGTACCATGTGGTGATGGAAGGTGATGATGGACAGCCCGTTCACACCTATCTTGCCGAAGCGCAGCTGAGTAGCGAGCTGCAGGAAGAGCATCCGGAGCAACCCACAATGGATGAGCTTGCTCAGACTATCCGCAAACAGTTACAGGCTCCGCGCCTGCGGAACTAAGCGTGTAAAAAAAGCCCGATGAACGGGCTTTTTTTTATTACTTCGCCAGCCCCAGACGGGGGATGTCAATCGCCGGACAGCGGTCCATGACGACCTTCAACCCCGCGTCCCGCGCCAGCACGGCGGCCTGCTCGTTAATCACACCCAGCTGCATCCACAGCGTTTTCGCGCCGACGGCGATAGCGTCCTGCGCCACTTCCCACGCCGCCTCGGAATTACGGAAGACATCGACCATATCAATTTTTTCCGGCACGTCAGCGAGCGTGGCATAGCCCTGCTGGCCCAGCAATGTTTTCCCCGCCACTTTTGGCGAGACCGGGATGACGTGATAACCCTGATCGAGAAGGTATTTCATCACCCGATAGCTTGGACGATCGGGTTTATCGCTCGCGCCCACCAGCGCAATGGTACGCGTGGATGTCAGAATCTCGGCAATATCGTTCTCTTTCATGGTTTTCCTCCTGGCTTTTTTAAAAGTGTACGCCAAACCGCACATCTCAACCATCCATCCCATACAGATGCATGAGGGCAAAACGGCGAAATATGTCTATATGTTAGTAAACGTGATTCTCGAAAAATCTAGATACATTAATGCGGCGACAGGATTTCTGACGGGAGCCTTCTATGAAAACCGGTATTGCCACTGCTCTGATTGCGTTAGTGATGCCGGTCTGCGTTTTTGCTACCACGCTCCGGCTTTCTACCGACATTGATCTCCTGGTACTGGACGGGAAAAAGGTCTCCAGTTCGTTATTGCGGGGTGCAGACAGCATAGAGTTAGATAACGGACCGCATCAGCTGGTCTTCCGGGTAGAAAAATCGATCGGTCTGGCTAATCACGAGCAACGGATGTACATCTCCCCACCGCTGATCGTCAGCTTTAATACCCGACAAATCAGTCAGGTGAACATCACCCTCCCTCGCCTTGAAACGGAGAAGGAATCCGCGGCCTTCGACGCCTCACCCCGCATTGAACTGCTGGACGGGGATGCAATGCCGATTCCGGTGAAGCTGGATATTCTGGCGCTGACGGCCTCACCGAAAGGTCCGGATTACGAGGCCGCAACCCAGACCTATAACAAAGCGGGTAAACGCGCCTCGCTTCCACAGTTTGCCACCATGATGGCGGACGACAGTACGCTGCTATCCGGCGTCTCGGAACTGGACGTTATTCCTCCCCAGTCCCAGACCCTGACGGAACAGCGCCTTAAATTCTGGTTCCAGCAGGCCGATCCCGACACGCGGGCCCGGTTTTTACAGTGGGCAAAACAACAACCTTCATCATAAGCCACATTTTTTACGCCTTTCTCTTGCAGCGTCAGACGGTTCCCGTCATCGTGTAGTCAGTTAACCTGATGGATATGATTATGGAACTGACAACACGCACGCTGCCTGAACGCAAACACATTGCTCTGGTGGCGCACGATCACTGTAAACAAATGCTGCTTAACTGGGTTCGCCGCCATCAGTCTTCGCTGGAAAAGCACGCCCTGTCGGCGACCGGCACAACCGGTAACCTGATCCAGCGCGAAACGGGTCTGCAGGTGAATGCCATGCTGAGCGGCCCGATGGGCGGCGATCAGCAGGTCGGCGCGCAGATTTCCGAAGGGAAAATTGATGTGCTGATCTTCTTCTGGGATCCGCTGAACGCGGTTCCGCACGATCCGGATGTCAAAGCGCTGCTGCGTCTGGCAACGGTATGGAATATTCCGGTGGCGACGAACCTCTCCACGGCGGATTTCATCATCGAATCGCCGCAGTTTAACTCGCCGGTTGATATCCTTATTCCGGACTATCAGCGTTATCTTTCCGACAGACTGAAGTAGTTTTTTTGCCGGGTGGCGGCTACGCCTTACCCGGCCTACAAAATCTTGCCTGACATCGTTATGGTTTACGCGCCACCGGCACATCAATACTCTTCAGGATATCGACAAACACGGATGGCTCCTCTTTATTGAACAGCAGCCACACGCGATGCCGCGCGCGGGTGATGGCCACATACAGCAAACGCCGCTCTTCGGCATCCGGGAAGTCTTCCGGCACCGGCAGTAAGGCCTCTTCCATTACCGACTCGCGGGCCGGGGCCGGGAAACCGTCGCTACCCTCTTTCAGCCCCACCACAATCACATAATCGGCCTGCTGCCCTTTGCTGGCGTGAATGGTCATAAATTCAAGCTGCAGTTTCGGCCAGCGGGTGGCGGCTTTTTCCAGCGCCGCGGGTTTAAGGTGATGGTAGCGCGCCAGCACCAGAATACGTTCATCGGGCTTTGCATAGCCGCTGAGCTTGTCCAGCAGCGGTTCCAGCTGGTCATCCGCCAGCAGGGTGACCGCTTTTTTATCTCCTGGGCGCAGGCTGTTGAGCGGCTTTGCCAGCTGATGCGGGTTCTGCTGGATAAAGCGGTTGGCGATCTCACCAATTCGTGAATTGAAGCGGTAGGTGGTGTCCAGATCGCTGCGGTCTCCTTCGCCAAAATAGTGGTGGAACGCGGTCGTCAGGGAGAGCTGCGCCCCGCTGAAGCGATAGATGGCCTGCCAGTCGTCCCCCACCGCAAACAGCGACGTATGTTTATTTTGCGCCCGTAGCGCCGAGAGCAGTGCAGCACGCTGCGGTGAGATGTCCTGGAACTCATCCACCAGAATATGTTTCCACGGGCTGACAAAACGTCCCTTCTCAAGAATGATGATGGCCTGATGGATCAAACCGGAGAAATCAACGGCGTTTTCCTCTTTCAGCGCGGTTTTCCAGGCTTTCAGCATTGGAGCCATCAGCTTGACCCGCTTCGAAAACAGATCGCGGATCGCCTCCGGCGCGCTTTCAATCATCTCTGCCTGCGATCCACCGTGCATTCGCATCAGGCTGACCCAGCGGTCAAGTCGTGAACCCAGCCGACGCGCCAGCTTATCGTCCTGCCAGAAGCTGCCCTCTGGCACCTCCCAGTTGAGCTCCTCCTCCAGCCACTGACGCCACCCTTTCGCCTGCGCTTTTTTCTCACTGCACTGCTGGCGCCACGTTTTGATGAACAGCGCCTGACGCGCCTGCGCGTCGTTTTCCAGCTTACTGATGGAAGGCACTTTTTTACTGCCCTGCTGAATAATATGCAGCGCAAGGGCATGGAAGGTTCTGGCCGTGATATCCCGGGTGTGCAGGCGTTCCTGGATACGTTCGTCCATCTCCTGGGCAGCCTTGCGGCCAAAGGCCAGAAGCAGAATTTGATCGGCGACCGCTTCCCCGGTCGTCAGCAGCCAGCCGGCACGCGCCACCAGCACCGACGTTTTACCGCTACCGGCCCCCGCCAGCACCAGCAGCGACTGCTCGCCGTTGACCACCGCGCGCGCCTGGGCCGGATTGAGCGGTGAAGATTCCACCGTACTGAAAAAGTCGGCGTATTGGGTGAGCATGGCGTCCGTCCACGCCTGGTTATGGGCAAGACGGCTTTTATCCTTATCGTTCAGCCAGGCCTGACACTGGCGCCAGGCGTCGCGACAGTTGTCAAACTCGTCGAGACGCGTCACGGAGAGCGGCAGCGCCGAAAGTGCCTGTCGGATCTTTTGCTGCAGCCCGGCGGTCTGCTGACGGGTCAGCCACGCGTGTTGCGCGTTGCTTTGCGCGATATCGTCCAGCACCTGCTGGAGCACCTGGGCGGCAATCACGCTCATATCCTGGCTCCACTGCTGCCAGAGCGCGTTCAGGTGATGATGGAAACGCTGAGTTTCCGCCCACTCGGTGCCGTGAAGACGCACGACTTTATCGTCAGGCAGAACGAACTCCAGCTCGCCCCACACCAGCCCGCGTTTGCAGTGGATAGCCAGAAGCTGATTAAACGGAATAAGGTATTCGTGGCGTTCCCCGGAGACTTTCACCCCGGCATTAAGGAGAACAACCCTGTCGTAAGGGTGTTGCGCCAGGCGTTTGCCTAACGACGTTGCTTTCAGTTCCATGTTCCGCCAAATCCACGAAGAGATAATTTACCTGACAGTTTAACTGCCAGTTTTAAGGTGCTCCAGCCTAAAAAAACGTTACAATCATTGGGCGTTAATTTTATCGAAAGGAAGTGAGGGTTTATGCGTACCGTTCTGAATGTGTTGAATTTTGTGCTGGGCGGTTTTGCCACCACCCTTTCCTGGCTTTTTGCCACGCTGGTGAGCATCGTCCTGATTTTCACGCTTCCCCTGACCCGGTCCTGCTGGGAAATCACAAAACTCTCCTTAATCCCCTACGGGAATGAAGCCATCCACGTTGACGAGCTGAATCCGGAGAGCAAAAACGCCCTGATGAATACGGGCGGAACCCTGCTGAACATTCTGTGGCTGATTTTCTTCGGCTGGTGGCTGTGCATCATGCATATTTTTGCCGGTATTGCGCAGTGCATCACGATTATTGGCATTCCGGTGGGGATCGCAAACTTTAAGATCGCCGCCATCGCCCTTTGGCCCGTCGGTCGCAGGGTTGTTCCGGTAGAAGTGGCCCAGGCGGCGCGTGAAGCAAACGCTCGTCGTCGTTTTCAGTAAATAAGGACCGGCCGCGTTTATGCTAAGCCCACTGCTTCGCCGTTATACCTGGAACAGCACCTGGCTATACAACGTCAGGATATTTATCGCGCTTTGCGGCACGGTTGCCCTGCCCTGGTGGCTGAATGATGTCAAGCTCACCATTCCGCTCACGCTGGGGGTGGTGGCCGGGGCGCTGGCGGACCTGGACGATCGTCTGGCCGGGCGTTTACGTAACCTGGTCATTACGCTTGTCTGCTTTTTCATTGCGTCAGCGTCCGTTGAGCTGCTTTTCCCGTGGCCCTGGCTGTTTGCCCTGGGCCTTACGCTCTCAACCAGCGGGTTTATTTTGCTGGGCGGCCTTGGGCAGCGCTATGCCACCATCGCTTTTGGTGCATTGCTGATCGCCATCTACACCATGCTGGGCGTTTCCCTGTACGACCAGTGGTACCAGCAGCCGGTTCTGCTGTTGCTGGGCGCCATCTGGTATAACCTGCTGACGCTAACCGGTCATCTGATCTTCCCGGTTCGCCCTCTGCAGGATAACCTTGCCCGCAGCTTTGAGCAGTTAGCCCACTATCTGGAACTGAAGTCCCGGCTGTTCGACCCGGATATTGAGGAAGAAAGCCAGGCTCCGCTCTACGATCTGGCGCTGGCAAACGGCCAGCTGGTCGCCACCCTTAACCAGACAAAAGCCTCTCTGCTTACCCGCCTGCGCGGCGATCGCGGCCAGCGCGGAACCCGAAGGACCTTACACTACTATTTTGCCGCCCAGGATATTCATGAACGCGCCAGCTCCTCGCACGTTCAGTATGCTGCCCTGCGCGAGAAGTTCCGCTACAGCGACGTCATGTTCCGCTTCCAGCGCCTGCTGTCCATGCAGTCCCAGGCGTGCCAGCAGCTCTCGCGCTCCATTCTGCTGCGCACGCCCTATCAGCATGATCCCCGCTTTGAACGCGTATTCAGCCATCTTGATGCGGCGCTCGACCGAGTTCAGGCCAGCGGAACGTCACCGGAGCACATCAAAGCGCTGGGCTTTCTGCTGAACAACCTGCGGGCGATTGATGCTCAGCTGGCGACAATTGAGTCCGAACAGGCGATGGCGCTGCCGGGCAGTGAGGTGGAAAATCAGCTTGCTGATGACAGCGTGCACAGCGTTAGCGATATGTGGCTACGGCTGAGCCGCAATTTTACGCCGGAGTCGGCGCTCTTTCGCCACGCGGTGAGAATGTCGCTGGTCCTGTGCGTGGGTTATGCCTTTATTCAGATAACCGGGCTGCACCACGGCTACTGGATCCTGCTGACCAGCCTGTTCGTCTGCCAGCCGAACTATAACGCCACCCGACACCGTCTTGCGCTGCGTATTATCGGCACGCTGGTTGGCGTCGCGATCGGCCTTCCGGTGCTCTATTTTGTGCCCTCCGTTGAAGGTCAATTGATTCTGATCGTGATCACCGGCGTGCTGTTCTTTGCGTTTCGCAACGTGCAGTATGCCCATGCCACCATGTTCATCACGCTGCTGGTGCTGCTCTGCTTTAACCTGCTGGGTGAAGGGTTTGAAGTCGCCCTGCCCCGCGTGATCGATACCCTGATTGGCTGCGCGATTGCCTGGGCCGCTGTCAGCTTTATCTGGCCGGACTGGCGTTTCCGCAATTTGCCGCGCGTGGTAGACAGGGCGATGAACGCCAACTGTCGATACCTTGACGCTATCCTGGAGCAGTACCACCAGGGGCGCGATAACCGCCTGGCTTACCGGATAGCACGTCGCGACGCGCACAACAGTGATGCAGAACTGGCCTCCGTTGTCTCTAACATGTCAACGGAGCCTCGCGCCACGGCGGAGATCCGTGAGACCGCGTTCCGCCTGCTCTGCCTGAACCATACGTTCACCAGCTATATTTCGACGCTGGGTGCCCACCGTGAGAAACTCACCAACCCGGGTATTCTCAACCTGCTCGATGACGCCGTCTGCTATGTCGATGACGCGCTTCATCACCGGCCGGCCGATGAGCCCCGCGTTGAACAGGCGCTGGATGAACTGGCTCAACGCATTGCGCATCTTGACCCAGGAAACGACAGCAAAGCGCCGCTGGTTCTTCAGCAGATAGGCCTGCTTATCGCTCTGCTGCCTGAAATTTGCCGGCTGCAACAGCAAATCGCTACCTGGAGGAGTGATTCTCCTGCGGCTCAGGCAGCGCATTAAACCACTCCGTCAGCTCCCGGCGAATGCCTGCCGGGAGTGCCGCCTCATGCAGCCCTTCGATAGCCCCTTCCAGCGCGAAGAGAACTTTAATACCGAGCGCTTTGTTTTTTGCCCGCATCTTTAGCCAGCTCGCTCTGGCACCGAGCTCCCGGAGCGTTTCCTCGTTAGTGATGCCTGCTTCAAAGAGTAAGACCTCAAGCTGAAAGGTCAGGTTTGGCAGATCCTTCAGGCGGTTTCGCTGATGGCGCTGATAGCGCTCTTTTCTTGCCGCACTAAGCGCAAACGAGGAGAGCTGAAGCAACCGGTCCCTGTCCTGCCATAATCCGTCATCCACACGGTAATAGTTGAGCAGCACCGGGCGGCCACGCTTCATCAACGTCAAAAATGAAGAGGCATTCTTTACACAGTATTTCGCACTCTCCTCACAGGCCCGAAGATAAAGCTCGCCATCAGACACCATGGCAAAAACTGCATCATCTACCGCCAGGGTGTAGCCTCCAAACAGCGCGCGATGATGTATCTCGCCCAGCGGGGAGAGGTATTCCTGGGATTTATAAATCCGTTCATAAGATATCTTTTTCATGATATTTCCCTTAAAAATCATAACGTAACAACGAAATTTCTTACTAGCGGATCCGTTAGCAGGAAAATAGGCAACTTATCGCCGTTGAGCAAGATGATTTTTCGAGGAGCATCAAGATTGAATGAATTTTGCGAGTCGCTTTCCGAAAATGAGGTTGATCTTTATGCATACAGGGGTTACTGTATATCCATACAGTAACTACAGGGCTGGAATGAATATGCACACTTCAGGCTATGCAAATCGCTCAACCTCTCTCTCTTCTACCGCAGGCAATGTCGCGCAGAATTCCGTCGAGCGTGTTTCCACGGGGCTTATCAGTGAAGTGGTTTATCGTGAAGACCAGCCCCTGTTGACGCAACTTCTGCTGTTGCCGTTATTGCAACAGCTTGGTCAGCAATCACGCTGGCAGCTTTGGCTCACGCCTCAGCAAAAACTGAGCCGTGAGTGGGTTCAGTCCGCAGGCCTTCCGCTAACTAAGGTCATGCAAATTAACCAGCTCTCGCCGTGCGATACCGTGGAGTCGATGATTCGCGCGTTACGCACCGGAAATTACAGCGTGGTGATTGGATGGTTACCGGAAGAATTGACGGAAGAGGAACATTTCCGTCTGACTGAAGCAGCTGAAGAAGGGAGTGCGATCGGGTTCATTATGCGTCCGGTTCGATCGGATTCTTACCGCAGAGGACAACTTTCTGGGCTAAAAATTCACTCGAATTTGTATCATTGAGTGAAATTAAGATTTTTCCTGGAATTTTTTTTTGACTACAAGATGGCATTAAAGTTCCCTGACTGAAAATTGCGGCAAGGCTTGTCTGGTGCGGTTCTCCTTAATTTTATTGCACAAAATTCGTTCGAAAAATGTTAAATAATCGGTATACGGAACTTTTTTTTTCATATGCCTGACGGACTTCACACTTGTAAGTTTTCAGCTACGTTGTAGACTTTACATCGCCAGGGGTGCTCGGCCTAAGCCGAAGATATCGGTAGATTTATATTTGACCACGCCCCCCGGTGAAGGATTTAACCGTGATTCTCTCCTGAGACTTTCATGGCGAATTTTGGATGATAACGAGGCGCAAAAAATGAAAAAGACAGCTATCGCGATTGCAGTGGCACTGGCTGGCTTCGCTACCGTAGCGCAGGCCGCTCCGAAAGATAATACCTGGTATGCAGGTGGTAAACTGGGCTGGTCTCAGTTCCACGACACCGGCTGGTACAACAGCAGCCTGAACAATGATGGCCCAACTCACGAGAGCCAGCTTGGTGCAGGTGCGTTCGGTGGCTATCAGGTTAACCCGTATGTTGGTTTTGAAATGGGTTACGACTGGTTAGGTCGTATGCCATACAAAGGCGACACCATCAACGGCGCTTTCAAAGCACAGGGCGTTCAGCTGACCGCTAAACTGGGCTACCCAATCACTGACGATCTGGACGTGTACACCCGTCTGGGCGGCATGGTATGGCGCGCAGACTCCAGCAACAACATCGCTGGTGACAACCATGATACCGGTGTTTCCCCAGTATTCGCTGGTGGCGTTGAGTGGGCTATGACCCGTGACATCGCTACCCGTCTGGAATACCAGTGGGTTAACAACATCGGCGACGGCAACACCGTTGGTGTTCGTCCAGACAACGGCATGCTGAGCGTAGGTGTTTCCTACCGTTTCGGCCAGCAGGAAGAAGCAGCACCAGTTGTTGCTCCAGCGCCGGCTCCAGCTCCAGAAGTACAGACCAAGCACTTCACTCTGAAGTCTGACGTTCTGTTCAACTTCAACAAAGCGACTCTGAAACCAGAAGGTCAGCAGGCACTGGATCAGCTGTACTCTCAGCTGAGCAACCTGGATCCTAAAGACGGTTCAGTAGTGGTTCTGGGCTTCACCGACCGTATCGGTTCTGACGCTTACAACCAGAAACTGTCTGAGAAACGTGCTCAGTCTGTTGTTGATTACCTGATCTCTAAAGGTATCCCAGCTAACAAGATCTCCCCACGTGGTATGGGCGAATCTAACCCAGTTACTGGCAACACCTGTGACAACGTGAAAGCTCGCGCTGCACTGATCGACTGCCTGGCACCAGATCGTCGCGTAGAGATCGAAGTTAAAGGCATCAAAGACGTTGTAACTCAGCCAGCGGCATAAGTTATCGTCTTATAAAAAAACCCCGCCATGCGGGGTTTTTTATTGTCTGCAGAAAAGAAAAATCTACTTTTTACCCAACAGAGCCTGAAGGTCGTTCTTCAGCGTCGACATCTGATTGGCGTACTTCTCTTTATGTTCGGCATCCTCAATCAGCTGCACGATGGTTTCCGAAAGCGTTTTGCCCCGTCGTTGTGCCAGCCCAGCCAGGCGTTGCCAGACAACGAACTCCAGGTCGATTGATTTTTTGCGAGTGTGCTGATGCTCAGCATTAAAATGCCGTTTGCGTCGCGCGCGGATAGTTTGCTTCATCCGGTTTAACAACGCGGGATTGATGTGTTTCTCAATCCAGCTGTTAACCTGTACCGGTTCATTTTCGAGGGTCAGCAAAATATCCACGGCTTCTTGCGCAGCGCTGGCTTCGATGTAGCAGGTGATCAGCTCCCCTTCTCGGTGCTTTTTGACCAGGTACTTCCATTTCCAGCCGCTTTCGAGATTTTCCAGTTGTTGATATTTCATTGCGATCTCAGTGTTACCACGTAACTCTGTTCAGAATATCAGTTTTTTAGCAATCTGCTGAAAAGAAATCATATCCTGTGAGTGAATGCAGCCAATCGCCCTGTCGAAATACCCAATCCTGCTTGGGTACAGCCCCCCGCTTACGGTATACTCCACGCTTTTACATCTGACTAAAAAACATCAACTTTGACCATTACGAAACTTGCATGGCGTGACCTTGTTCCGGATACCGAAAGTTACCAGGAACTGTTTGCACAGCCCGAACTCGCAAAAGAACACGAATTCATCCTTAGCGATACGCAGCCTCGTTTGCATTATGCGCTGGAGCAGGTGTTAAGCCCATGGGCAACTGCGCCCTTCATGCTGCTCAAGGCCCCGGAAGAAGCGGAATACCTGACGCTGCTCGGAGATGCCGTGCGCCAGCTGAAGCCGGAAGCGAACGCAGTTTTTGGCGGCCAGTATCGTATTGCGGGACATGATGTCACTTTCGAACCGGCGGCGCAGGCCGATGGTCGTTTTGCCGCTAAGGGCGAAGTGATTACCGCTAACTGGGCCGAGGCGGAACAGCTCTTTGGTTGTCTGCGCCAGTTTAACGGTGAACTTTCGCTGCAGCCGGGGCTGGTACATCGCGCAAATGGCGGTGTTCTCATCATCTCACTGCGTACCCTGCTCTCGCAGCCGCTGCTGTGGATGCGTCTGAAAACCATCGTGCACCAGCAGCGTTTCGACTGGGTCGGCTACGATGAGTCTCGTCCTCTGCCTGTCTCCGTTCCGTCTATGCCGCTGTCGCTAACCGTCGTGCTGACGGGCGACCGTGAATCGCTGGCGGACTTCCAGGAAATGGAGTCGGAACTCGCAGAGCAGGCGGTGTATAGCGAATACGAAGACAACATCCAGATTGCTGACGCCGACGATATGGCACAGTGGTGCCAGTGGGTGATGGCCGTTGCTGAACGTTTTACGCTGCCAACCCCTGCGGCTGACGCATGGCCGGGCTTAATCCGCGAAGCGGTGCGCTACACCGGTGACCAGGAAACGCTGCCGCTTTGCCCGCTCTGGATCGGTAAACAGCTGCGTGAAGTGGGTGCGATCAGCGGTGACGGAGCGTTCACCGGCGAACAGCTCACTCAGATGCTGGCTCAGCGTGAGTGGCGAGAAGGCTATCTTGCCGACCGTATGCAGGATGAAATTCTGCTGGAACAAATTCTGGTGGAGACCGAAGGCGAGCGCGTCGGGCAGATCAACGCCCTGTCGGTGATTGAATTTCCCGGCCATCCGCGCGCATTCGGGGAACCGTCTCGTATCAGCTGCGTTGTGCACATTGGCGATGGCGAGTTCACCGATATCGAACGGAAAGCCGAGCTGGGCGGCAACATTCACGCGAAAGGCATGATGATCATGCAGGCGTTTTTGATGTCAGAGCTGCAGCTTGAGCAACAGATCCCCTTCTCCGCCTCGCTGACGTTTGAGCAGTCCTACAGCGAAGTGGATGGCGACAGCGCCTCTATGGCCGAGCTGTGCGCCTTAATCAGCGCCCTGGCGGAAGTGCCCATCAATCAGAACATCGCGATCACCGGTTCGGTGGACCAGTTCGGCCGTGCCCAGCCTGTGGGAGGCCTCAACGAAAAGATTGAAGGCTTCTTCTCTATCTGTCAGCAGCGCGGTTTAAACGGCAAACAGGGTGTGATTATTCCTGCTCCCAACGCACGCCATTTGAGCCTCAGTCAGGACATTCTTGATGCGGTTGAGCAAGAGCAGTTCACCATCTGGGCCATCGAAGGGATTGAGGATGCGCTACCCTTACTGACAAATCTGGTTTGGGATGGCGAAGGGCAAACCACCCTGATGCAGACCATCCAGGAGCGCATTGCTCAGGCGACGCAGCAGGATGCTCGTCATCGTTATCCATGGCCGTTACGCTGGCTGGGCTGGTTTAGTTCGAACTGATCGGACTTGTTCAGCGTACACGTGTTAGCTATCCTGCGTCCTTCACTAAAATAAGGCTTACTGAGAACATGGTAGATAAACGCGAATCCTATACAAAAGAAGATCTTCTTGCCTCTGGTCGCGGCGAACTGTTTGGCGCAAAAGGCCCACAGTTGCCGGCCCCGAACATGCTGATGATGGACCGTGTCGTGAAAATGACCGAAACCGGCGGCAACTTCGATAAGGGTTACGTAGAAGCAGAACTCGATATCAACCCGGACCTGTGGTTCTTCGGTTGCCACTTTATTGGCGATCCGGTAATGCCTGGCTGTCTGGGCCTGGATGCCATGTGGCAGCTGGTTGGTTTCTATCTGGGCTGGCTGGGCGGCGAAGGTAAAGGCCGCGCGCTGGGCGTGGGCGAAGTAAAATTCACTGGCCAGGTTCTGCCTACAGCGAAGAAAGTGACCTATCGTATTCACTTCAAGCGCATCGTTAACCGCCGCCTGATTATGGGCCTGGCTGATGGCGAAGTGCTGGTAGACGGCCGTCTGATCTATAGCGCTAGCGACCTGAAAGTTGGCCTGTTCCAGGACACTTCCGCGTTCTGATTGTGCTTTTCGCACCTCCAGAAAGGCGAAACCTCCGCATTGCGGAGGTTTCTTTTTTTGAAAGAGACGTTATCAGGCTATGAGTGCCCTGTCGCCGATGGCTTCTCGCCAGCCTCCAAGCCATTGTGACCTTTGATTTATCGTCTGATAAGGACACATTTCTTTAGAACGTCCAGCGATGCCGGCCTGATAACCACGTTGATGAGCCCGTTCCAGGCGATCTCGTTTCTGTCTCTTCATGCCTCGTTTCCCTCATTCTTTTGTCTGGTGGAAAGAAAACAGTGTCTGCACTAAATGCACAGGCACAGATAACGAATACCCCGAATTAGTCGCAGCGTCAATGTTCAAAATTCATACGGGTGTCATATTTGTGAGCTACCTGGAAGTTCATTTGTACAAAAATTGTGACGTGGCACAAGTAACAACCTGAAGTGAAAACGAAAAAAAAACCGCAATCAGCGACAGGCCAACTGCGGTTTTTGATGATGAATTTTACTTATGGCAGCCGGGAAATTTCTCTCGCGATGCTGGCCGACTCCTGTGCCCAACCCTGAGCCAGGACTTTCACCATTTCGTCATAGCCATCTTTCTGCTGCTTCAGCTCCAGATGGAAAGGACGCTTAATTAGCTGCCCCTGGTGATTCAGCAACCACTCCCCGCTGATCACCACCGCACCGTCGTAACGGCCGTGGAAGGCCGTTACCGTGACGTTCAGCGTATCCTGGTCGTTACCCAGCGGCTGCGACGCGACAACCCAACCCGGAAGCTGGCTGCCCAGATTGGCCACCAGCGTGTTGCGCAGCTGCTGATCCAGCGGGCTGGCCCACAGGTTGTTCGTCGCAATCACGTATTTAACGTCGCTGGTCTGATAGACCACGCCGTTTCCTGCCAGATAATCCGGCACCGCAACCTGCTCAACCCACAGCTGACGGTTTCCCTGGCTGGCCGTGCTTTGCCCACCGCTGTGGGTAGCCACAGGCAGCTGATAGTAACTTTTATTATCTACCCCTGAACTGCACGCCGTTAACAGCAGAGCGCCAACCATCAATAGCCACTTTTTCATTCTTTTGCCCTCTTCGGCTCAGGATCCTTTTTATCTTTCGCTTCGAACACCAGCGCATTGCTCTTCTCGTTGAGCGTTTTCAGCACCGGCTGCAGTTCACGTAAGACCTGATCAAGACGCTGCATATCTGCCACCATCTTGTTGTAGGCCGCTGAACCCGGCTGGAAGCCCTGCATACTGCGGTTCAGCTCACGCAGCGTTTTCTGCATATCCTGCGGCAGCTGCTGCATACTCTGGCTCGCCGTGATCTTGTTGATGTTATCCAGCGTGGTTTGCAGACGACGCATCGTTGCCTGGCTTTCGCTCAGAGAGTTCGTCGCCGCTTCAATCATCGGATTCAGCGGCAGATTGTTGATCTTATCCAGCGTCTCCATCAGGCGCTGCTGGATCTGAGCCAGACCGCTGCTCACCGTTGGGATGATCTTGTAGCCGCCGAATTCACGAATACCGGTAATCGGCGGTGCTTTCGGGTAGAAGTCCATATCCACATACAGCGCACCGGTCACCAGGTTACCCGTCTTCAGCGATCCGCGCAGACCGCGTTCCATCAGTTGACTGATATGGGCAGCAATATCCTGATTCTCACCAATCTGATTAAGCAAACGTTCCGGCTCGATGCGGATCAGCACCGGAATACGATAATCATCGTCCAGCATCTGGCTCAGGCCAGGTACAAAGAACGGAACTTGCCCCACCGTACCGAGACGAATACCGCGGAACTCAACAGGTGCTCCCGGCTGCAGACCGCGGACGGAATCTTTGAAGAACATCAGGAAGTCAATGTGATCCGTATAGAGCGCGTCCTGAATGCTTCGCTGATCGTCAAAGAGTCTGAACGCCGTTTTCTCGGCAACCGGCTGCCCCAGATCCTGCCCTTCCGGCACATCAAAGCTCACCCCGCCGCCAAACAGCGTGGTTAATGAACCCATTTCTACGCGCATCCCCGCCGAGGTCAGATCCACCGCGATCCCGCTGTCCTTCCAGAAGCGAACATTGCTGGTCACCAAGCGATCGTTTGGCGCATTGATGAACAGCTGATAGCTGATGGTACGCTTTTGCGCATCGAAGGTGCTGGTCTCTACGGAACCGACGCGGTAGCCGCGGAACAGTACCGGGTCACCCGCCGTAAGCTGGCCCGCTTTTTTGCTGTCGAGGATCACGCGGATACCCTTGGCATCAGGCGGCGCAAGCGGCGGTGAGTCGAGAAGCTGATATTGCCCAGGCTGGCTGCCCTTCGTGCCGGGCTGCAGTTCAATGTAGGCCCCAGAGAGCAGAGTCCCTAAGCCGCTGATCCCTTCGCGCCCCACCTGCGGTTTAACCACCCAGAAAACGGAATCGCCATGCAGCAGTTTTTCCATGCCGGCATTAAGGCGCGCCTTAATCTCCACATGGGTTAAATCGTCGGTCAGGGTTGCGCTTTCGACCACGCCCACGTCCACGCTACGGCTTTTGATGGTCGTTTTACCGCCCTCAATCCCCTCGGCATTGGTGGTTATCAGCGTGACTTCCGGTCCCTGATGGCTGTAATGATAAAACAGGATCCATGCACCGATCAGCGCGGTCACGATGGGAAAAATCCACACCGGAGACCAGTTTTTGACCTTCTGCACTTTCGCCTCTCCACTCTTATTTTCCATGCTCTTACTCTTCCTCATGGCTTGATTCAGGCTCACGATCCCACGATAAACGAGGGTCGAAGGTCATGGCCGCAAACATGGTCATAATCACAACCAGTGCAAACATTAAAGCCCCCATCGCGGGATAAATACTCATCAAACCGCCCATCCGCACCAGCGCAGAGAGAACGGCGATGACAAACACGTCAATCATTGACCAGCGTCCGACAAACTCGACCACTTCATAAATCAGGTGCATACGCTCGCTGTCGCGTTTCCCATGACCTTTCGCATCCCAGCAGAGCCAGGCGATGGCGATCATTTTTAGGGTTGGCACCATAATACTGGCGATAAAGATGACGCCGGCGACCGGATAAGAACCTTCGCCCCACAGCAATACCACCCCGGCCAGGATCGTCGAGGGCATTTTGTCGCCGAGCAAATCGGTGATCATGATCGGCAGAATATTGGCGGGCAGATACAGCATGATGGACGTGACCAGCAGCGCCATCGTCCACTGCAGGCTATTTTTACGGCGTACGTGACCTTTCGTTTCGCAGCGCGGACAAACGTCGAGATCGGCGGGCAGCACGGCGGTGCAGCATGGGCAAGAGCGCAGCCCCTGACGAATACCGGGCACGCCGACCTTCACCTTCTGCGCAAGCGTCGGTGCCGGAGCGATATCATCCCACGCCCAGCGCCTGTCCACGCACTGGAACGCGCGCAGCTGCAGGACGCAGTACAGGCACCACGGAACAAAGCTGCTGCCGATCCCTACATCGCCATACGCCATCAGCTTCACGAAACTGACCAGAATGCCCGCCAGAAAGATTTCGGCCATGCCCCAGCTTTTAAGCTGAAAAAGGATACGCGCAAGCCGGATTTTCAGTGATACCGGCATCCTGACGCGGTTCACCAGCAAAAGGATGGCGACCAGGCACAACGCCGGGACTATCTGGACAAACAGGAGAAAAAAGGTGCCGAGGCTGGCGTAATCTTCCGAGAACATCACGCCCGGGATTTCAAGCAAATCCACCTGGCTGGTTATCCCCCCCACCTTCATATAGATGAAGGGGAAGAGATTGGAGAGCAGCAGCATGAACAGTGCTGCCAGAGCGTAAGCAGTGGGACGCTGCCGCGGCGCGTCCCACTCGGTTGTCAACGTCGCACCGCAACGTGGACACAGGGCTTTATGTCCGTGACCAAGCTCTGGCAACGCCACGAGCATATCGCATTGCGAGCATAAAATATGCCTGTCGGCATGGTGCTGGTCACACATATGTTATCCCTGTTTATGCGCCGTTCTTCAGAGACTCAAGGTACTCCCAGCGCTCAAATGCTTCTTCCAGGGCTTTTTCAGCCGCGGACAGTTCAGACAGTACTTTCTGAGTATAGTCATGCGATTGGCTAAAGAATGACGCATCAGCAACCTGTTTTTGCAGATCCTCAAGCGCGGCCTCCAGCTCTTCCAGACGCTGAGGTAGCCCCTCCAGTTCGCGCTGCAGGTTATAACTTAGTTTAGCCGAGGTTTTCTTGACAGTTTCTGCTTTTGTTACAGCAGGTTCAGAACTTGTTTTGGACTTTGACTGTTTCTGCGCCAGAGACTGCGATTGCTGCCCTTTTGCATCATGATAACCGCCTACGTATTGTCCAATTCGCCCTTCTCCTTCGAAGATCCAGCACTCGGTTACGGTGTTATCAACGAACTGACGATCGTGGCTGACCAGCATCACGGTGCCCTGATAGCCGTCAATCAGCTCTTCAAGCAATTCCAGCGTTTCGACATCCAGGTCGTTCGTTGGTTCATCGAGAATCAACAGGTTACTTGGTTTCAGGAACAAACGCGCCAGCAGCAGACGATTACGCTCTCCGCCAGATAACGCACGCACCGGGGTCATTGCACGTTTAGGATGGAACAGGAAGTCCTGCAGATAGCCCAGCACGTGGCGCGGTTTACCGTTAACCATCACCTCTTGCTTACCTTCAGCAAGGTTATCCATTACCGTTCTGTCTGGGTCCAGCTCTGCACGGTGCTGGTCAAAATAGGCGACTTCCAGCTTTGTCCCGCAGTGAACACGGCCGCTGTCAGCCTGCAGCTGACCGAGCATCAGCTTGAGCAGCGTGGTTTTACCACAGCCGTTCGGGCCAATGAGGGCAATTTTATCGCCACGCTGCACCTGAGCGGAGAAGTCTTTCACCAGAACTTTTCCATCGACCTGGTAATCGACATTTTCCATTTCAAAGACAATCTTACCGGAGCGGGATGCCTCTTCGACCTGCATCTTCGCACTTCCCATAACTTCACGACGAGCGCTACGCTCGTTACGCATCGCCTTCAGGGCACGCACGCGGCCTTCGTTACGGGTACGGCGGGCTTTGATACCCTGACGGATCCAGACCTCTTCCTGTGCCAGCTTGCGGTCAAACTCCGCATTTTGCAGCTCTTCCACGCGCAGGTTTTCTTCTTTTTCCAGCAGATAGGTATCGTAATCGCCAGGATAGGTCACCAGCTTGCCGCGATCGAGATCGACAATACGCGTTGCCATATTGCGGATAAACGAACGGTCGTGTGAAATGAAAATAATGGTGCCGTTAAAGGTCTTCAGGAACCCTTCCAGCCAGTCAATCGCTTCGATATCCAGGTGGTTGGTCGGTTCGTCCAGCAACAGCACCTTCGGGCCGCTGACCAGCGCGCGCCCAAGCGCCGCTTTACGCAGCCAGCCGCCGGAGAGCGCCGACAGCTCCATATCCGCATCCAGGCCTAACTGATCCAGCACTTCCGTAATACGGCTTTCAAGCTGCCACAGACCGTGATGATCCAGAAGCTCCTGCAGGCGTGCCATCTCATTGAGATTTTTTTCACTTGGGTCGGTCATCACCAGATGTGAAATTTCGTGATAGCCCTTCAGGTATTCAGCCTGTTCAGAAATCCCTTCTGCAACGAAATCATAAACGGTACCCGCCACGTTACGAGGAGGATCCTGCTGCAGACGGGAAACAATCAGATCCTGCTCGTAAACGATACGGCCATCATCCAGGCCCTGTTCACGGTTGAGGATTTTCATCAGCGTGGATTTACCCGCGCCGTTACGGCCTACAAGACAGACGCGTTCGTTGTCTTCAATATGCAGTTCAGTATCATCGAGAAGTGGCGCATCGCTAAAAGAGAGCCACGCGCCGTGCATGCTAATTAATGACATTTATTTTTCCTTTCAGACCGCGGTAATCAACCAGCAGTTATGAATTTGACGGTTACGGGCAAAGTCCTGAGACAGCGTTTTTTGGCTGATTTCTTGTGCTTTCAGGCCCAGGGCTGCTAAACCGTCATGGTCCATACGGAAGCCGCGTTTGTTGTTCGAGAACATAATGGTGCCGCCCTTGCGCAGCAGGCGCTTCAGGTCGGTCATCAGGCGCAGGTGATCGCGCTGTACGTCAAAGCTATCTTCCATACGCTTGGAGTTGGAGAAGGTCGGAGGATCGATAAAGATCAGATCGAACTGCTCGTCGGTTTCACGCAGCCAGCCCAGCACGTCGGCCTGCATCAGGCGGTGCTGACGTCCGGTTAAACCGTTAAGACGCAGGTTGCGCTCCGCCCATTCCAGATAGGTACGGGACATATCCACCGTGGTGGTGCTCCGCGCGCCGCCCAGACCCGCATGCACGCTCGCGCTGCCGGTATAGGAGAACAGGTTGAGGAAATCTTTGCCCTTGCTCATCTGGCCCAGCATGCGACGGGCGATACGGTGGTCAAGGAACAGGCCGGTATCCAGATAGTCGGTCAGGTTTACCCACAGGCGGGCGTTGTATTCGCCCACTTCGATGAAGTCGCCCTTCTCATTCATCTTCTGGTACTGGTTTTTCCCTTTCTGGCGCTCGCGGGTTTTCAGCACCAGCTTGTTTGGCGTGATGCCGAGCACGGCGATGGTCGCCGCAATGACGTCCAGCATGCGCTGACGCGCTTTTTGCGCATCGATGGTTTTCGGTGGAGCATATTCCTGAATCACCACCCAGTCCGCGTAGCGGTCAACCGCCACGTTGTACTCCGGCAGGTCGGCGTCGTACAGGCGGTAGCATTCAATCCCTTCCTGCTTCGCCCACTTCTCATATTTCTTCAGGTTCTTGCGCAGGCGGTTGGCGTAATCTTCCGCCACGCCGGATGGCTTGCTGTCCGCCGCTTTCTCCGCCAGATGGTAGTTCTTCTGCACGCAGTCCAGCGGGCCGTTTTTCGCCTTAAACTGGCGATCGGCACGCAGCTGCAGGCAGCTCAGCAGCTCCGGCGAGGCGCTAAACAGAGACAAGTTCCAGCCGCCGAAGTAGTCCTTCATATTGCGCCCCAGCAGGCTGTGCAGGGCAATCAGCGCCGGCTCGCTGTCCAGACGCTCGCCGTATGGCGGGTTGCTGATCACGGTACCGTACGGGCCTTTTGGCAGCGGGTTGGTCAGGTTCGCCACGTCCTTCACCTCGAAGGTGACCAGCTCGCCGATACCGGCGCGACGGGCGTTGCTGCGCGCGCGTTCAATGACGCGCGGGTCGCTGTCCGAACCGTAGAAGTGCGAGGTGTACTCTGCCAGACCTTTGCGCGCGCGGGTCTGCGCGTCGTCTTTGACCTCTTTCCAGATCGCTTCGTCGTGCTGTGCCCAGCCTTTGAAGCCCCAGTGGCCGCGATGCAGGCCCGGCGCGCGGTCGGTTGCCAGCATGGCCGCTTCAATCAGCAACGTACCGGAACCACACATCGGATCGAGCAGCGGCGTGCCCGGCTGCCAGCCGGAGCGCATGACGATGGCGGCAGCCAGCGTTTCTTTAATTGGCGCCATACCGGTACGATCGCGGTAGCCGCGCAGGTGCAGGCCTGCGCCGCTCAGATCGAGAGAAATACTCGCCGTGTCGCCGTTCAGCCAGACGTTAATACGCAGATCCGGATTTTCGCGATCGACGTTCGGGCGTTCCTTATTTTTACGCGTGAAGCAGTCCACGATGGCGTCTTTTACGCGCAGGGCACCGTACTGGCTGTTGCGGATCTCGTCGTTCACGCCGTTGAAATGCACCGCAAAGGTGGCGTTTGGCGTGAAGATCTCTGTCCAGTCGATCATCTGTACGCCGGTATAGAGGTCCAGGTCGCTATAGACCTTGCACTCCTTCATCGGCAGCATGATGCGCGACGCCAGACGGCTCCACATCAGGCTCTGGTAAATAAGCCGCGTGTCGCCCTCAAAATGGACACCACCCTGAACCACCTGGCACTCTTTCGCGCCCAGGCTTTCCAGTTCAGTTTTTAACAGCTCTTCCAGCCCACGGGCCGTACTGGCAAACAGAGAATTCATATCGTCACTTTTACTCTTAGAAAATTGTCGCGCATTATAGCTAATATGGCGTGTATGTCATAAAGTTGAAGGCTTATTTTCATTTGTGGGAGTGTGCAGTGGCGACGTTATCCAGGCTTTTTATCCATCCGGTGAAATCCATGCGCGGTATAGGCGTCTCTCACGCGCTGGCCGACATGAGCGGATTCGCCTTCGATCGTATTTTTATGGTCACCGAGCCTGACGGCACGTTCATTACCGCACGCCAGTTCCCGCAGATGGTTCGCTTTACCCCTTCCCCGCTTCATGACGGTTTGCATCTGACCGCGCCGGACGGTTCCAGCGCGGTCATTCGCTTTGCTGATTTTGCGCCTGTCGATGCGCCAACGGAAGTGTGGGGCAATCATTTTACCGCACGCATCGCCCCGGATGAAATTAACCGCTGGCTAAGCGGTTTCTTCTCCCGCGACGTGCAGCTGCGCTGGGTTGGGCCTGAACCGACGCGTCGCGTGAAGCGCCATGACGCCGTTCCCCTCTCCTTCGCCGATGGCTTCCCGTTCCTGCTAACCAACGAAGCCTCGCTGCGTGATTTACAAGGCCGCTGCAAAGCGAGCGTTCAGATGGAACAGTTCCGTCCGAACCTGGTGGTGACGGGTGTCGACGCCTGGGACGAAGACACCTGGAAGGTGATCCGCATCGGCAGCGTGATTTTCGACGTAGTGAAGCCATGCAGCCGCTGCATTTTCACCACGGTGAGTCCTGAGAAAGGCCAGAAGCACCCTTCCGGTGAACCGCTGAAGACGCTGCAGTCGTTTCGCACCGCGCAGGACAACGGCGACGTGGATTTTGGCCAGAACCTGATCCCGCGCTCCAGCGGCGCAATCCGCGTCGGTGATGAGGTAGAGATCCTTGCCCGAGGGCCTGCAAGAGTGTACGGCTCAGGTCAGGAAGAAGAAATGGTCGACGTTGTGACGAATGTCGCTTCAGCGGTAGATATTCACTGGCAGGGCAGCGTCATCCGTGGCAACAACCAGCAGGTATTACTGGAGCAACTGGAGCAGGCAGGTATTCGCGTACCCTATTCCTGTCGCGCAGGCATTTGCGGATGCTGCCGCATCAAGCTGGTGGATGGAGAGGTCAGTGCGCTGAAAAAATCGGCAATTGGAAATGACGGCACAATTCTGTGCTGTAGCTGCATACCGAAAACGGCCGTACAGTTGGAAGCTTAAACCGCCTGTTCGAGGCTGAAGGAATCTACGCGCAGCTGTGGCTTCAGCCTGTCGTTCATCACTTTAATGGCATCGCCAAGCTGCATCGTCCGCCCGGCAATGGTTACGCCGGGCTGTGCCAGCAGGCAGAGCGCAGCATTTTCGCCGGGCTCAACCACCAGCAAGCTCACCTCTTCTGCGGTATCGCTCAGATTTACGCTGGCCGCGTCACCCGTTGCCGGGGTCCAGCTCATACCGTGCGCAAGAAAATGCCAGCTTTTTGGCATTTGCGGTTTCAGGAAGCGGATAGCCACCAGCGCATTTAATACCAGCTCGGCACGCTGCTCTTTAGAGAGCACCAGATCGCGGCATTTTTCTTCAAAAGAGAAATAAAGCGCCGCGTCGTCAACGCAAAAGCCCGACGGGGAAAACGCGTCCGGGGTTAACATTCGGCGGGCAAAACGAGAACGAAACAACATGCCATTGGCTAAATCGAGCATCATGCGATCGTGCTCGTCGCAAAAATACCAGCGCCAGTTATCGTCAGGTTTAATTCGCATGTGTCTCTCCCGTCCCCAAACATCCTGTACTAAAATTGTCCTGATCGCCGCTTCGTTTATAACACCATTAATAAAAGACTATAATGTCTAAATAAGCAACAGTGACGGAATATAAAACAACCAGGGCTGGAAATAAAGCCCTGGTTGTCTGATTAAGAGAAAAGATTAGATATGAGTAACGATTTCTTTAATCAGCGGTGGTCCTTTAAAAATAAAGCCGGAATAGATTTGCACCAGTGACGCACCCGCCGCCATCTTCTCGCGTGCAGCAATCACTGAGTCAATGCCGCCGACGCCAATAATCGGCAGACGTCCTTTTAATTCCGCAGAAAGGGCGCGAATAATTTCGGTGCTTTTTAATTGTACCGGACGTCCACTTAACCCACCCGCTTCGTCACAGTTTTTCATTCCTTGCACGAGGGAGCGATCGAGGGTGGTATTGGTTGCAATCACACCATCAATATTATGGCGAACTAAACTGTCGGCAACCTGGATCAATTCTTCGACAGAAAGATCCGGGGCGATCTTAACCGCGACCGGAACATATTTATGGTGGATCGTCTGGAGTTCATTTTGCTTATTTTTAATGGCACTCAGAAGATCGTCCAGCGCTTCGCCATATTGTAAGGAACGCAGCCCCGGGGTATTGGGTGAAGAAATATTCACCGCAATATAACCGGCATAGGCGTAGACTTTTTCCATACAAATCAGATAGTCATCTTTACCCTGCTCTACCGGCGTGTCTTTATTTTTGCCGATATTGATGCCTAATATCCCGTCAAAATGGGCTTTTTTTACGTTCTCAACAAGGTGATCAACACCGAGGTTATTAAAGCCCATGCGGTTGATCAGCCCTTCGGCTTCAACCAGGCGGAACAGGCGCGGCTTGTCATTTCCCGGCTGCGGGCGCGGCGTGACGGTACCGATTTCAATGGAGCCAAAGCCCATCGCGCCCAGGGCATCAATGCACTCGCCATTTTTGTCCAGACCCGCCGCCAGACCCAGCGGATTTTTAAAGGTCAGACCCATGCACTGCACAGGTTTTTCCGGCACATTCTGACGCACCAGAGCGGCCAGAGGCGTTCCGGTAATACGACGTAATTGCTGGAATGTAAATTCATGAGCGCGCTCAGGGTCGAGCTGGAAAAGGGCTTTACGAACGAAGGGGTAGTACATGAACTCTCCTGGATTCCCGGTGTGCAAACCGGGAGGGGATTATGGGCGATCCACGCGCGAAAGGGAATTGACCTGCGGCAAAAAATCAGCGTAAAACGCAATCGTTTACCTCCCTGTCTATTTCTTATGCACTTTTTCGCATTTTAATTGCAGATAAATCATTTAGTGGAATAACCGCGCGGTGTCACACTCCTGAAAATTGTTATGAATGTTAGATAAAAGCAAACAATTAGTTATAAGGAGGAAGTATGCGCGTCATTACCCTGGCCGGAAGTCCACGATTCCCTTCGCGCTCCAGCGCCCTGCTGGAATATGCCCGCGAAAAACTCAATGCCCTGGATGTGGAAGTGTGCCACTGGAACCTGCATAACTTCGAACCTGAAGATCTGCTCTATGCCCGTTTCGACAGCCCTGCGCTTAAAACGCTCATCGAGCAGCTTAACGGCGCTGACGGCTTAATTGTGGCAACGCCCATTTATAAAGCCTCTTTTTCCGGGGCGCTGAAAACCCTGCTCGATCTGCTTCCGGAACGCGCGCTGGACGGCAAAGTCGTGCTGCCGCTGGCAACGGGCGGTACGGTGGCCCATTTACTGGCCGTGGATTATGCCCTGAAGCCGGTGCTGAACGCGCTGAAAGCGCAGGAGATCCTCCACGGCGTTTTCGCAGATGACTCCCAGGTTATCGATTATCAACATAAACCTCATTTTACGCCGAACCTGCAAACCCGCCTCGATACTGCCCTGGAAACCTTCTGGCATGCTCTGCACCGCAGGGATATCCAGGCGCCGGCGTTTGGTCAGCCTCAAGGAGTCGCACATGTTTAAAACGTTAACCCGCATCGGCCTGGCAGGTCTGATGGCGCTTACCTCGCTGGCCCATGCAGCAGAAACGGCTCCGGAAAGTTTACGCATTGGCTATCAGAAAGGCAGCGTCAGCATGGTGCTGGCGAAAAGCCACCAGCTTCTGGAAAAACGCTTCCCGGACACCAAATTCTCCTGGGTGGAGTTCCCGGCTGGCCCGCAAATGCTGGAGGCCCTGAACGTTGGCAGTATCGATCTCGGCAGCACGGGTGATATTCCGCCGATATTCGCCCAGGCGGCGGGAGCGGACCTCGTCTATGTTGGCGTTGAGCCGCCCAAACCGAAGGCCGAAGTGATTCTGGTGCCTGAAAACAGCGACATTAAAAGCGTCGCCGATCTTAAAGGGCATAAAGTTGCTTTCCAGAAAGGTTCCAGCTCACACAACCTGCTGCTGCGTGCCCTGCAAGAAGCCGGGCTCAAGTTCACTGACATTCAGCCTGTTTACCTGACGCCTGCCGACGCGCGCGCCGCGTTCCAGCAGAAGAATGTTGATGCCTGGGCCATCTGGGATCCGTACTACTCCGCCGCATTACTGCAGGGCGGCGTTCGCGTGCTGAAAGACGGCACCACGCTGAAGCAGACCGGCTCGTTCTACCTGGCCGCGCGTCCTTATGCGGAAAAGAACGGCGCATTTATTCAGGGCGTACTGGATACCTTTACCCAGGCCGATGCGCTGACCCAGACCCAGCGTCAGGAGAGTATTGCCCTGCTGGCGAAAACCATGGGCTTACCTGAGCCGGTGATCGCGAGCTATCTCAACCACCGTCCGCCGACCACCATTACGCCCGTGGACGCGCACGTCGCCGCGCTTCAGCAACAAACGGCTGACCTTTTCTATCAAAACCACCTGGTGCCAAAACAGGTCACTATTCGCGAACGCATCTGGCAGCCCGCAGGCAAAGAAGGAGCTAAATCATGAGTCTGAATCTTTTCTGGTTTTTACCCACCCACGGTGATGGACACTATCTTGGTACAGAAGAGGGCTCGCGCCCGGTTGACCACGGCTACCTGCAGCAGATTGCGCAGGCGGCGGACCGAATCGGTTTCACCGGGGTGCTGATCCCGACCGGACGTTCATGCGAAGATGCCTGGCTGGTCGCCGCGTCGATGATCCCGGTCACCCAGCGCCTGAAGTTCCTGGTTGCGCTACGCCCGAGCGTTGTCTCCCCCACCGTGGCGGCACGTCAGGCGGCAACGCTGGACAGGCTGTCCAACGGTCGCGCCCTGTTTAACCTGGTGACGGGTAGCGATCCGCAGGAGCTGGCGGGCGATGGGGTATTCCTCGACCATACCGAGCGCTATGAAGCCTCCGCCGAGTTCACCCGCGTCTGGCGACGTCTGCTGGAAGGTGAAACCGTCACCTTTGAAGGCAAACATATTCACGTTCGCGACGCGAAACTCTACTTCCCACCGGTGCAACAGCCGCGCCCGCCGCTCTATTTTGGCGGATCGTCGGATGTGGCCCAGGATCTGGCAGGAGAGCAGGTCGATCTTTATCTGACCTGGGGCGAACCGCCTGAGCTGGTGAAAGAAAAAATTGCCCAGGTCAGCGCTAAAGCGGCTGCCCATGGCCGCAAGGTGCGCTTCGGCATTCGCCTGCACGTGATTGTGCGCGAAACCAATGAAGAAGCCTGGGAGGCCGCCGACCGCCTGATTTCCCATCTGGACGATGACACCATCGCGAAGGCGCAGGCTGCGTTTGCCAAAACCGACTCCGTCGGACAGCACCGAATGGCGTCCCTGCACAACGGCAAGCGCGAGAACCTAGAGATTAGCCCGAACCTGTGGGCGGGCGTCGGCCTGGTGCGCGGCGGTGCGGGCACGGCGCTGGTCGGCGACGGTCCGACCGTAGCCGCGCGTATCAATGAATACGCCGAGCTGGGTATCGACAGCTTTATTCTCTCCGGTTACCCGCATCTGGAAGAGGCGTACAAGGTGGGCGAGCTGTTATTCCCGCATCTGGATGTTGCCATTCCGGAAATTCCGCAGCCGCAGCGGCTTCAGCTTCAGGGCGAAGCCGTGGCGAACGAGTTTATTCCACGCAAAGCCGCGCAGAGCTAAGGAGTGACAATGTCTGCCACCTCACAAAAATGGCTGCTGCGCGCCGCGCCGTGGTTTTTACCCGTCGGCATTGTGGCTCTCTGGCAGCTCGCGTCGTCCACCGGCTGGCTGTCGAGCCGCATTCTGCCCTCTCCGGAGGGCGTCGTAGAAGCGTTCTGGTCGCTGAGCGTGAGCGGTGAGCTGTGGCAGCATCTGGCGATCAGCTCCTGGCGCGCCGTGATTGGGTTTTCCATCGGCGGCAGCATCGGTCTGGTTCTGGGCTTGATCAGCGGCCTTTCCCGCTGGGGCGAGCGGCTGCTGGATACCTCCATTCAGATGCTGCGCAACGTGCCGCATCTGGCGCTGATCCCGCTGGTTATCCTGTGGTTTGGTATTGATGAGAGCGCTAAGATCTTCCTCGTGGCGCTGGGCACATTGTTCCCGATCTACATCAATACCTGGCACGGCATCCGCAATATCGATCGCGGTCTGGTCGAGATGGCGCGCAGCTACGGCCTATCGGGTTTTTCTCTCTTTATCCACGTGATCCTGCCGGGCGCCCTGCCCTCCATTATGGTCGGGGTGCGTTTTGCGCTTGGCCTGATGTGGCTGACGCTGATTGTGGCGGAGACCATCTCGGCCAATTCAGGCATTGGCTACCTGGCGATGAACGCCCGTGAATTCCTGCAAACGGACGTGGTGGTGGTAGCCATCATTCTGTATGCCCTGCTCGGCAAACTCGCCGACGTTAGCGCCCAGTGGCTGGAGCGCAGCTGGCTGCGCTGGAACCCGGCCTACACCCTTCAGGAGGCGAAAGCATGAATACTGCACGACTGAACCAGGGAACACCGTTACTGCTGAACGGCGTGACCAAACGCTACGGCGAAAACACCATTCTTAACGGGCTGGATCTGCATATTCCCGCCGGGCAATTTGTGGCCGTTGTTGGTCGCAGCGGCGGCGGCAAGAGTACCCTGCTACGCCTTCTGGCCGGACTGGAAGCCCCCAACGGCGGTGACATTCTGGCAGGAACGACGCCGCTTTCGAATATTCAGGACGATACCCGCATGATGTTTCAGGACGCGCGCCTGCTGCCGTGGAAAACGGTTATCGACAACGTTGGGCTCGGTCTGAAGGGAAACTGGCGGGATGAAGCCCGCCAGGCGCTGGCCGCCGTTGGGCTGGAAAATCGTGCGGGTGAATGGCCCGCGGCCCTCTCGGGTGGACAGAAGCAGCGCGTGGCGCTGGCGCGGGCGCTGATTCACCGACCGGGCCTGCTGTTGCTTGATGAACCGCTCGGCGCGCTCGATGCCCTGACGCGGATCGAAATGCAGGATTTGATTGGTTCCCTGTGGCAGGCGCACGGCTTTACGGTACTGCTGGTGACGCATGACGTGAGCGAAGCTGTGGCGATGGCTGACCGGGTGCTGCTGATAGAAGACGGGAAGATTGGCCTGGATTTGACGGTGGATATCCCGCGCCCTCGCCGCGTGGGGTCGGCAAGACTGGCGGAGCTGGAAGCTGAGGTGTTGGATCGGGTGATGAAGCGTGGGGTAAGTGAACGGGCGTTGATTAAAGCTAATGCCTGATGCCCTCACCCCGGCCCTCTCCCACGGGGAGAGGGAGAAAAAACTAAAAACGGCAACCGAGGTTGCCGTTTTGCTTTTACTTGCCCACCGGGCACTTTTTCGTATTACGCTAAGGCCTTAGCAATCTTCTCGTACAGATCGCCAGACAGGTTCTCCAGCCCTTTCAGCTGCTCAAGCGCGGCACGCATCTTCGCCTGACGCTTCGCATCGTAGCGTTTCAGACGGATCAGCGGCTCAATCAGACGGGACGCCACCTGCGGGTTACGGCTGTTCAGCTCGGTCAGCATTTCCACCATGAACTGATAACCGCTGCCGTCTTCGGCGTGGAACGCCGCAGGGTTGCTGCTGGCAAACGCGCCAATCAGAGAGCGCACGCGGTTTGGGTTGCTCAGGGTAAAGGAGCGATGCTTCAACAGGCTGCGCACTTTGCTGAGCGCATCGGCCGCCGGGCTGGTCGCCTGCAGGATGAACCACTTGTCCATCACCAGACCATCCTGATGCCACTTGTCGTCGTACTCCTGCATTAGCGCATCACGGCACGGCAGTTCGGCGGCAACGCTTGCGCCCAGCGCGGCCAGCGCGTCGGTCATGTTATCCGCTTCGTGATACTGCTTGCTCACCAGGGTGTTCGCCAGCCCGGTTTCACCAAACGCAAGATAGCGCAGGCAGGTATTGCGCAGAGAACGTTTACCAATGTCCGCGTGCTCAACGCGATACGCGTCAAGCTTATTGGCGTTATAAATGGCCAGGAACTCATCGGCCAGTTCTGCAGCCAGCGTACGGGTCAGCGCTTCACGCACCGCCACGATGGCAATCGGATCGATGATATCAAACAACTCGGCGATTTCAGTCGCTGACGGCAGGGTCAGAATTTCAGCGGCCAGCGCCGGGTCAATCTTCTCATCCAGCAGGATCGCGCGGAACGCGTCAGCCACATGGACAGGCAGCGACAGCGGCTGGCCCTGCTGATGACGGTTTACGTTGATCTTAATGTAGGTCGCCAGCAGGCTTTGCGCTGCATCCCAGCGGGAGAAGTCGTTACGCGCGTGACGCATCAGGAACGTCAGCTGCTGATCGCTCCACTTGTACTCCAGCTTCACCGGCGCGGAGAATTCGCACAGCAGCGCAGGCACCGGCTGGAAGTAGACGTTATCGAAGATAAAGGTCTGCTCGGCCTGGGTCACGTTCAGCACGTGGTGTACCGGGTGGCCGCCCTTCTGGAGCGGGATAACTTTGCCTTCGTTATCGTACAGCTCAATGCTGAACGGAATATGCAGCGGATATTTCTCTTCCTGCTCCGCCGTCGGCGGCGTGCGCTGGCTGATGGTCAGGGTGTACTGCTCGGTTTCCGGATTGTAATCGTCTTTGACGGTGACAACTGGCGTACCGGCCTGGCTGTACCAGCGGCGGAAGTGAGAGAGATCGACATTAGAGGCATCCTCCATCGCCTGCACAAAATCGTCGCAGGTGGCCGCGCTGCCGTCATGACGCTCGAAGTACAGCTGCATCCCTTTCTGGAAGTTCTCCTCACCCAGCAGGGTGTGGATCATGCGGATAATTTCAGCGCCCTTCTCGTACACCGTCAGGGTGTAGAAGTTGTTCATCTCGATGACTTTATCCGGGCGGATCGGGTGCGCCATTGGGCTGGCATCTTCCGCAAACTGCAGACCACGCATGGTGCGCACGTTGTTGATGCGGTTCACCGCGCGTGAACCCAGGTCGGAGCTGAACTCCTGATCGCGGAAGACGGTCAGGCCCTCTTTCAGGCTCAGCTGGAACCAGTCGCGGCAGGTAACGCGGTTACCGGTCCAGTTGTGGAAATATTCGTGGCCGATGACGCGCTCGATATCGAGGTAGTCTTTGTCCGTTGCGGTATCGGTACGCGCCAGCACGTATTTGGAGTTAAAGACGTTAAGGCCTTTGTTCTCCATTGCGCCCATGTTGAAGAAATCGACGGCGACGATCATATAGATGTCGAGGTCATATTCGAGGCCGAAGCGCTCCTCGTCCCACTTCATGGAGTTGATGAGGGAGGTCATTGCCCACGGCGCACGGTCAAGGTTGCCGCGGTCAACAAACAGCTCCAGCGCCACTTCGCGGCCTGAGCGCGTTTTGAAGGTGTCGCGCAGCACGTCGAAATCCCCCGCCACCAGCGCAAACAGGTAGCACGGTTTCGGGAAGGGATCCTGCCACTGCACCCAGTGACGGCCATTCTCCAGCTCGCCTTCGCCTACGCGGTTACCGTTGGAGAGCAGGAAGGGATACAGGGTTTTATCGGCGATGATTTTGGTGGTGAAGCGCGCCAGGACGTCCGGACGGTCGAGATACCACGTAATGTGGCGGAACCCTTCCGCTTCACACTGGGTACACAGCGCCACGCCTGACTGGTAAAGCCCTTCCAGCGCGGTGTTGGCGGCAGGGCTGATTTCATTCACGATGCGCAGCGTAAACTGTTCCGGCAGGTTGTCGATGACCAGCTGGTTGTTTTCTTCTTTATAGTCTGACCAGGCTTCATCATTAATGTGCAGGGAGACCAGCGTCAGGTCTTCACCATCCAGACGCAGCGGCACCGCAGTTGCGCTGTGGCGCGTCACCTGGCTCACCGCAGTGACAACGGTTTTAGTGGCATCCAGGTCAAAAGTCAGATCGATTTCGCTAATCAGGTAATCCGGCGCACGGTAGTCGTGGCGGTATTTGGCTTGTGGCTGTTGTGTCATAGAAAACCTTATGCATCGTTTGTCGAGTAACGTTTCAATATATTCCTGTTGCGCAAAACGCGCTATGCAGAATGTTCATCTTTTCAGGGTCAAAACCTTTTTTTGCTACATTTGTATAACACGGGGCACAAAATGCCCTCGACCATAAAACGCGCTTATGTTGTGATCGGGGTTCAATAAATCACTAAACAAGGTATACTCCGGAGTTGTTTATTGTACTAAACGCTCCTGTGAGAGGATGCTACTGCGCACCTATGACTCAATTCGCTTCTCCAGTTCTGCATACGTTGCTGGATACCGACGCGTATAAACTGCATATGCAGCAAGCCGTTTTCCACCATTACTATGACGTTCATGTCGCGGCGGAATTCCGCTGTCGTGGCGACGACTTGCTTGGTATCTACGCAGACGCCATTCGTGAACAGGTCAATGCTATGCAGCATCTGACGCTGCAGGACGAGGAATATCAGTGGCTTTCTGGCCTGCCTTTCTTCAAAGCCGACTACCTGAACTGGCTGCGCGATTTCCGCTATAAGCCGGAGCAGGTCACCGTGCTTAACGATAACGGCAAGCTTGATATTCGCCTTGAAGGTCCGTGGCGGGAAGTGATCATGTGGGAAGTGCCGCTTCTGGCAGTGATCAGTGAACTGGCTCACCGCTACCGTTCGCCGGAAACGGGCGTCGAGCAGGCGGTCGCCGCGCTGGAAAATAAACTCGCTGCCTTCTCCACGCTGACCGAAGGGCTGGACATGTCCCGCTTCCGCCTGATGGACTTTGGCACCCGTCGCCGTTTCTCGCGTGACGTTCAGGAAGCCATCGTTAAACGTCTGCAGCAGGAGCCGTGGTTCGTGGGCACCAGTAACTACGATCTGGCACGCCGCCTCGGCCTGACGCCGATGGGCACCCAGGCGCACGAGTGGTTCCAGGCGCATCAGCAGATCAGCCCCGACCTGGCTAACAGCCAGCGCGCGGCACTGGCCGCATGGCTTGAGGAGTACCCGAATCAGCTCGGGATCGCCCTCACCGACTGTATTACGATGGATGCCTTCCTGCGCGACTTTGGTCCCGAGTTCGCTGAACGTTACCAGGGGTTACGCCACGACTCCGGGGATCCGGTTGAATGGGGCGAGAAGGCCATTGCCCATTACGAGAAACTCGGCATCGATCCGATGAGCAAGGTGCTGGTCTTCTCCGATAATCTCGACCTGGCGAAAGCGGTCGAACTCTATCGCCATTTCAACACCCGGGTGAACCTGAGCTTCGGAATTGGTACCCGTCTGACCTGCGATATTCCTCAGGTAAAACCTCTGAATATCGTCATCAAACTGGTGGAATGTAACGGCAAGCCGGTGGCAAAACTCTCCGACAGCCCGGGTAAAACCATCTGCCATGACAAAGCGTTTGTCCGCGCATTGCGCAAAGCGTTCGATCTTCCCCAGATCAAAAAAGCCAGTTAAGCGCTTACGGGAGCCTTCATGGCTCCCTTCTCCTTATTTATTTCTCAATTCTTCTCGTTTGACTGCGAAATTTACTTGTCTGATAGCAGATGGCAGGTAACATAGATATCCCCCCATAAGGGTGGACAAGTGTTTATTTTTTCCGACTATTAACAGAGAGAATATTATGAGCGTTGTGCCTGTAGCCGACGTACTCCAGGGCCGTGTCGCCGTTGACCAGGAAGTCACCGTGCGCGGATGGGTGCGTACCCGCCGAGATTCTAAAGCTGGCATCTCCTTCCTCGCCGTCTATGACGGTTCCTGCTTTGATCCTGTACAGGCCGTCATTAATAATTCTCTGCCCAATTACAATGATGACGTTTTGCGCCTGACAACCGGTTGCTCCGTCATTGTTACCGGCATGGTTGTGGCATCACCGGGCCAGGGCCAGAGCTTCGAAATTCAGGCCTCTGCGATTGAAGTCACCGGCTGGGTTGAAGATCCGGATACCTATCCGATGGCGGCAAAACGTCACAGCATCGAATATCTGCGTGAAGTCGCCCACCTGCGTCCGCGTACCAACCTGATTGGTGCGGTGGCGCGCGTGCGTCATACGCTGGCGCAGGCGCTGCATCGTTTCTTCGATGAGCAGGGCTACTTCTGGGTGTCTACCCCGCTGATCACCGCGTCCGATACGGAAGGTGCGGGTGAGATGTTCCGCGTCTCGACGCTGGACATGGAAAACCTGCCGCGCACGCCTGAAGGTAAAGTGGACTATGACAAAGACTTCTTTGGTAAAGAAGCTTTCCTGACGGTATCCGGCCAGCTCAACGGCGAAACGTACGCCTGTGCGCTGTCTAAGATCTACACCTTTGGCCCAACCTTCCGTGCCGAAAACTCCAACACCAGCCGTCACCTGGCGGAATTCTGGATGCTGGAGCCTGAAGTGGCCTTCGCCGACCTGGACGATGTTGCGGGTCTGGCGGAAGCGATGCTGAAGTATGTGTTCAAAGCGGTTCTGGAAGAACGTCCTGACGACATGAAATTCTTCGCAGAACGCGTAGACAGCGATGCTGTGGCGCGTCTGGAGCGTTTCGTGTCCGCCGACTTTGCGCAGGTGGACTATACCGACGCGGTGGCGATCCTCGAGAAATGCGGTGAGACGTTCGAGAACCCGGTTTACTGGGGCGTTGACCTGGCGTCTGAACACGAACGCTATCTGGCCGAGAAGCATTTCAAAGCGCCGGTTGTCGTTAAAAACTACCCGAAAGACATTAAGGCCTTCTATATGCGCCTTAACGAAGACGGTAAGACCGTGGCAGCGATGGACGTTCTGGCGCCGGGCATTGGTGAAATCATCGGTGGCTCTCAGCGTGAAGAGCGTCTTGACGTGCTGGACGCGCGTATGGAAGAGATGGGGCTCAACCCAGCTGATTACAGCTGGTACCGCGATCTGCGTCGTTACGGTACCGTACCGCACGCCGGTTTTGGTCTGGGCTTCGAGCGTCTGATTGCCTACGTTACCGGTGTTCAGAACGTACGCGACGTGATTCCTTTCCCACGTACTCCTCGTAACGCCAGCTTCTAATCGGTACAAGACTAAAATGGCCAGCTTATGCTGGCCATTATTTTATTCTGTATTGTCAGTTTTCGTCAGCGCAAAGTCAGCGTCTTTCAACCTTCACCCCGTCACAACCACTACCTGTTACGTTTTGTTTCCGCGAAATATCCAGCCACAAAAAATAAACCCCATTCTTATTGCGATTATTGCTTCCTCAAGCGATAGCACAAATTTCAACCACTTTTACAGCCATCCAGAAGTCTTTTTGGGGTCATAAGAAAAACAGAGTCGTTTAACGTCTGTTTATACGAATCGCCTTTATCTTAATTAATCATAAGCAATTCATATATATAGGATAGGTTTTGGCGTTTAATTCGCCAGGTTGGTCTGAAGTTTGAGGTGGTTCACAAAGTTCCCAAAAATACATATTTAGTTACACATAATTTCTTTTAGTTACTTAATCTCGAGAATTGTAGCACTTTCAGGCTAGCGAAACGCTTCGCCGAATGGAAAGATGCCTGTCAGATACATAAAGACACCAAACTCTCATCAATAGTTCCGGAAATATTTATTGACAGAATTTATTGACGGCAGTGGCGAGTGTCATAAAAAAACCAATGAGGGTAATAAATAATGATGAAGCGCAATATTCTGGCAGTGGTAATCCCTGCCCTGCTGGTAGCCGGTGCAGCTAACGCTGCAGAAATCTATAACAAGAACGGCAACAAACTGGACTTCTACGGTAAAGTTGTGGGTGAACACGGCTTCACCACTTCTGGCGAACATAAAAACGCTGACTCCTCTTACGGCCAGATCGGCTTTAAAGGCGAAACTCAGATCAATGATCAACTGATCGGTTACGGTCAGTGGGAATACCGTGCGAAAGCTGGTGCAGCCGAAGGCGACCAGACTAACGTAACTCGTCTGGCATTCGCGGGTATCAAAGTTTCTGAAGCAGGTTCTCTGGACTACGGTCGTAACTACGGTATCGTTTACGACGTAGAATCCTACACGGATATGGCTCCGTCCTTCTCTGGCGAAACCTGGGGTGGCGGCTATGTTGATAACTACATGACCAGCCGTTCTACTGGCCTGCTGACCTACCGTAACAACAACTTCTTCGGTCTGGTTGATGGTCTGAACTTTGGCGTTCAGTACCAGGGTAAAAACGAACGTAGCGATCTGCGTAAAGCGAACGGTGACGGCGTTGGTCTGTCCCTGGGCTACGAGTTCGGCGAAGGGTTCGGTCTGATCGGTGCATACAGCACTGCAAACCGTACTCTGGATCAAAAAGCAGATGGTAAAGGCGATAAAGCTGAGTCCTGGGCAGTTGGCGCGAAATATGACGCGAACAATATCTACCTGGCGACCGTTTACGCTGAAACCCGCAACATGAGCATCCTGGGCGATAGCACAGAGACTGTGTACGACGTTGCTAACAAGACCCAGAACTTCGAAGTTATCGCACAGTACCAGTTCGACTTCGGTCTGCGTCCTTCCGTTTCCTACGTTCAGTCCAAAGGTAAAGACCTGAACGGCATCGGCGACCGTGACCTGGCGAAATACATCACCACTGGTGCGACTTACTACTTCAACAAGAACTTCAACGTGTACGGTGACTACCGCTTCAACCTGCTGGACGACAAAGATGCGTCCACCAGCTGGGTTGGCTCTGACAACCAGGCTACCGTTGGCGTAACCTACCAGTTCTAATCAGTACACCACTTTGTTATATGATTAATGAACAGGGCTTCGGCCCTGTTTTTTTATGCGTGACAGAAAATAATGGCGACTTTTGAAAAGCCGCACGCTTTTCGTCGCAAACGGTTGGCATTTTGTAAATCTACCGTTAACCTGATAGCGGATTTCACTTCTGTAATCACAATGGAACTTCGTCATGTTTGAGAACATTACCGCCGCTCCTGCCGACCCTATTCTGGGCCTGGCCGATCTGTTTCGTGCCGACGACCGCCCTGGCAAAATCAACCTGGGTATTGGTGTATATAAAGATGAAACCGGCAAAACTCCGGTACTGACCAGCGTTAAGAAAGCTGAGCAGTATCTGCTGGAAAACGAAACCACCAAAAACTACCTCGGTATTGATGGTATCCCTGAATTTGGTCGCTGCACCCAGGAGCTGCTGTTCGGTAAAGGCAGCGCAATTGTGAGTGGCAAACGTGCCCGTACAGCACAGACCCCAGGCGGTACCGGTGCGCTGCGCGTGGCGGCGGATTTCCTGGCGAAAAACACCTCTGTTAAGCGCGTATGGGTAAGCAACCCAAGCTGGCCGAACCACAAGAGCGTGTTTAACTCTGCGGGTCTGGAAGTGCGAGAATATGCCTACTACGACGCGGCAAACCACTCTCTCGACTTTGACGGCCTGCTGGCGAGCCTGAGCGAAGCGCAGGCAGGTGACGTGGTGCTGTTCCACGGTTGCTGCCACAACCCAACCGGTATCGACCCGACGCTTGAGCAGTGGGAGCACCTGGCGAAGCTGTCCGTAGAAAAAGGCTGGCTGCCGCTGTTTGACTTTGCCTACCAGGGCTTCGCCCGTGGTCTGGAAGAAGATGCCGAAGGCCTGCGCGCGTTCGCAGCCGTGCATCAGGAGCTGATTGTCGCAAGCTCTTATTCCAAGAACTTCGGTCTGTACAATGAGCGCGTAGGTGCCTGTACGCTGGTTGCAGCTAACGAAGAGACCGTCGATCGTGCGTTCAGCCAGATGAAATCGGTTATCCGCGCTAACTACTCTAACCCACCGGCACACGGTGCGTCTGTTGTTGCCACCATCCTGAGCAACGATGCGCTGCGCGCTATCTGGGAACAAGAGCTGAACGATATGCGCCAGCGCATTCAGCGCATGCGCCTGCTGTTTGTGAACACCCTGGCTGAAAAAGGCGCGGACCGCGACTTCAGCTTTATCATCAAACAGAACGGCATGTTCTCGTTCAGCGGCCTGACCAAAGAGCAGGTTCTGCGTCTGCGTGAAGAGTTTGGCGTGTACGCCGTAGCGTCTGGCCGTGTGAACGTTGCAGGCATGACGCCTGACAACATGGCGCCACTGTGCGAAGCGATTGTCGCCGTACTGTAATTTGCGCCCATAAAAAAAGCCTGCGTTATGCAGGCTTTTTTTTATTGGTTACCAGACAGGCATTTCATCCTGAAGGAACGGGTTATGGAGCCGTTCATAGCCCAGCGTCGACATCGGACCGTGTCCAGGGATAAACGTAACGTCATCACCCAGCGGCAATAACTTTTGTTTAATCGACTGAATCAGCTGCCCGTGGTCGCCGCGCGGAAAATCGCTGCGTCCTACGCCACCTTTGAAGATCACATCGCCGGAAATCAGCAGACGGGACTGGCCATCAAAGAAGACGATATGGCCTGGCGTATGCCCAGGACAATGCAACACCTGTAAAGTCACATTCCCTACGTTAACGCGCTCTCCCTCATTTAGCCAGCGATCGGGCGTCAGGGGCTGACACTCATCAAGGCCAAACATGCGGCTTTGGGCGGGTAACCCCTGCAGCCAGAACTCATCTTCTTTTTCCGGGCCGATCACCGGCACACCGTAGTGTTCAGCCAGTTCAGCGGCAGCACCTACATGGTCAAGATGACCATGCGTGAGCAAAATCTGCATCAGCGTGACGCCGCTTGCTGCGACTTCCTGCTTGATTTTCTCAGCGTCACCGCCGGGATCGACAAGCGCGGCCAGTTTAGTCTGTTCGCACCAGATCAATGAACAATTCTGGGAGAACGCGGTAACCGGAATAATACGATAGTTCATACTGCTCCTGTGTTTCGTTATTACCAGTGCCGAACCGGACCGGTATCAATATGCACAAAGTTGCTGCTGGGGTAATATCCTACACCACCTGCGCGCATAGATAACGCGGCTTTGCGAATATTGGCTAACGAAACGCCTTCAATATGGAAATCCATTGCCTGTCCCTTCGTGTGATAGCTTTTTTTCGCTACCCCGCGGCTGTGGGCGCGCAGTTCATTGTTGGTATCAATCGAGCGATAGCCAGAGATGAGCTGAACCGGCTTGCTGGTGCCCAGCAGGCCCTGAAGGCGGAAAATCTGATCAAACAGTCCTGGATCGATGGCTTTTATTTTATTCGCGCGGAAATCACGGAAAAAATGGTTAAGTCTTGCTAATTCATCCTGAATATAGCCTCTGCCATCGAAAAACTCCGCTTTTAGCGACTCACCGGTATGAAGATTGTTGAGCGTTAAAACTCGCGGACGAGGTGTCGAGAGGGTGGCAAATGCTGGCGTCGGCAGGATGGCCGCTGCGCCGAGCGCAACGCCACCTAACGCCAGCAGTTTGCGGCGATTAGCGTCAAATTTGTCCATGATAATCAGGTCTACAGGTAAAAGAAATCGTAATATGCTTAGCGCACGAAGGGCACCATAACTGGCAAAACCAGGTACGTCAAGGCGCCCAACCCCAGTGAATATGCGGCTTGCAGCGATATAGCCCCCTATTCACCATAACTTACGACAATCATTTTTCCCGAACTACTTCATTTACCTGATTAATTGTTCCGCTTTTGGCAAAATTTGTGCGCCGGATCGCGCGGTGAGATCATAATTGTAAATATCTGTACGATACTGAGTACGCCCGTCTTCGCCCACAAACGCCGTCAGATAGTAAAGATTGACCGGAATATTGTGGCGAATATTAACATAACGCGTATCCCCCTGTTTCAGGGCATCCGAGATGCGCGTATCGTTCCAGCCCGCATCCTGCAGCAGCATATTGGCCAGCTCCGAGGCTTTGTTCACGCGCACGCAGCCAGAACTCAGCGCGCGAGTATCTTTCTGGAACAGGTTGTGGTTCGGCGTATCGTGCAGATAGATAGCTTCTGAACTCGGCATATTGAATTTGTAGCGCCCTAAAGAGTTGTGCGCCCCAGGAGCCTGCTGGAAACGGAACGGCAGATTCGACGCTGTGATCGTCGACCAGTCGACCATATAAGGATCGATGGCCTCTTTACTGTTCCATCCACGCATCACCGTATAGCCATGACGCTCCAGATAACCCGGATCGTTCCAGACCTTCGGCAGAATGTCTTTACGCGCCAGGGTCGGCGGTACGTTCCACGGCGGGTTAACCACCACGTTATTCAGCGCACTGCTCATCATCGGTGTTTTACGATCCGGACGCCCGACAATCACGCGCGACGCCAGCTTTTCGCTACCATCCTGATAATAGACCAGGGAATACGCCGGGATGTTAACCATAATCCCGGTAGAGAGCGTTCCCGGCAGCAAGCGCAAACGCTGGATATTGAGCGCCAGCACTCCTGCCCGCTGCGCAGGCGATACGTTCAGCCAGTCGCGCGTCGTCTGGCCAATGACGCCATCGGCCCCTAGCCCCTGAGCGGCCTGGAATTGCTTAACGGCCGCAACCAGCTCGCGATCGTAAGCCGCAGGTTTGCTGCTCAGGACATCGGCTTTCTTCTCTTTCACGGGAGCTGACGGGCTGACGGCGACGCTTTGTGGATCATCACCCGGAAGTGCAATCTTTGGCCCGCCTTCCAGAATACCGGATCGCACCAGGATCTCGCGCAGGGCGGGCACATCGCTGCTCCACTGCCCCGGACGCAGCGTCGCGGTACCGCGCATTTGCGGCCATGGACGCGAGTCCCCCACCAGCGCGAGGAGCGACTGGTGCAGAGTGGCATATTGTGGATGCGCCGGTGCGAGGCTGGCGATAAAGCGCGGCAGTTCGCCGTTATCCAGCGCTAACTGCCATTGGTTAATCACCGACAGCGCCGGCGTCGCCAGCTTGTACGGCTTATCGCTGTAGAGCCAACGGCTGCCATTGACCGGAATACCCGCCACGAACTGCAGGTAGCCCATCATGGCATCGGAAAGAACCACGTCCCGCGCCTGCCCGGTGACGGCAGGATCGGTTAACAGCTCAACCCACTTTGTAAACTGCGGCTGAAATCCTGCAATCGCGACCTCCGCCAGCTGCTGCTGGAAGGCGCGCACCGCATCGCGGTTTTCCCACATCGGTTTCATATCGCGGGCAGCATAGAGGAGCGTGAGCTGATTGATATAGACAGGCGTGTAGCCTGACGGCAGCTCCGACTGCAGCTGCTGACTGAGCGATTCGGCGTCGATGCCTTCCGGCAGCGGTTTAATACCGGCCATGATAGCCGTTGCCGGAGACTGGTCCAGCGGCTGGGACAACGACGTTGGCTGCGCGCCTGTCGTTGCCGAGCTGTCAGTCGGCACAATTTCAGGCTCGTCGGCCTGGGCGGTTAACAGCGGAGCAAACATCACTGCCAGGCATAAACTCAGCGCAGACAGCTGACGACCACATTCTTTCTTAAGCAACATCCCTTGCCCCCTGTTTTCACGACATGCCCATCACGTTGGGGCTTTCTTTCATTATAGGTAGACGGCTAAGCTGTTGCCTTACCTTATGTAAAGAAGTTTAAAGATAACGCAGCCCTAAGCACAAGTTAAGTTTAAAAAAAAAGCGGCGCCAGTGCGCCGCTTCGGGTCAGAAGACGCGTCAGGAAGCGTCCGCCGTGGTTTCCGGCAATGACTCCGGCGGCTGCGGCGCAAAGCCACGCAGCCCCACAACGTGAACGTGTTCGCTGTTCTGGAACACTTTACGCACCAGTTTGTAGGTAGTGCCCTTCTCGGGGCTGATGTTCTCCGGCGCCGCGATAATGAGCTGCATATCGAGACGTTCGCAAAGCTCGAAAAGCGTGGCAATTGAGCGGGCATCAAGACGCGCCGCCTCATCCAGGAACAGCAGTCGGCATGGCGAGATGTCTTTGCCGCGCAGGCGGCGCGCTTCATCTTCCCAGCTCTGTACGACCATCACCAGAATTGACATCCCGGTGCCGATCGCTTCACCGGTAGAGAGCGCCCCGGATTCCGCACGCAGCCAGCCGTCGGAGCCACGGTTTACCTCAACTTCCATTTCCAGGTAGTTACGGTAGTCCAGCAGCTCTTCACCGATGGTTTGCGGCGTACGTTGCCCCATATCAATCTGCGGGTTCAGGCGCTGATACAGCTTCGCCAGCGCTTCGGAGAAGGTCAGACGATTGCTGTTGAACAGATCCTGGTGCTGCTCGTGCTGCTCAGACAGCACTTCCAGCAGCGTCGCGTGGGCTTCACGCACGTTGACGTTGAGGCGCACGCTGTTCACCTGGCCAAACGACACGCTCTGCAGACCCTGGTTCAGCTGGCGAATACGGTTCTGTTCGCGCTGAATGGTTTTACGAATGATGTTCGCCACGCTGCGGGAGCTGATCGCCAGCTTCTGCTCGCGGGAGGTCAGCTCTTCCGTCAGGCGACCCAGCTCGATTTCCATCTGTTCGATGGCTTCAACCGGATCGTCGGTACGGATGATGTCCTGACGAATACGCTCGCGCAGGTGCTGGTAAACCGCCACGAAGAACTGGATTTTACGTTCCGGACGTTTGGGATCTTCCGACATACGCAGCACGTCGCGCAGGTGTTCGTTATCCGCTACCGCCAGACGCAGCGCACCCAACGCCTTATCCGACATGGAACGCAGCTCATCGGCAGAGAGGTACGCCAGCTCGCGACGGTGCAGACGACGCTCAACGTTATTGTCTTTCACCATGCGCATCACCGCGCACCAGCCCGCCTTGGCGGTCACGACCTGCTCGCGCATCTCAAAGTAGTCGCGCTCCAGCTTGCGCAGGCGACGGGTCAGGTTATCCATTTCCGCTTCGCAGAAGGTCAGCGCTTTTTCCAGCTGATTACGACGCGCGCGGTTATTGCTGAGCTGAGAATGCAGCTCGTCACGACGAATACGCGCGCGCTCTTCAGCCCCGCTGTCGGCACGCACGCCGATGTCCTGAAGCTCTTTCTGCAGATCGTTTAACAGCTCTTTCTTGGTATCAAAGGAGCTTTTCAGCGAGGCCAGCACCTGGTTGTACTGGTTCAGTTGAGCGGAGTGGCTGCGCATTGCTTCGCGGGCGCGAGTACGTTCCGCTTCCGCCTGCTCAAGGCGCTGACGCAGTTTTTCGTTCAGGTCGCTGTTACCGCTCAGCATTTCAGCCGAATCGGAGTAGCCAAAGTGGGCCCGACGCTGCACCACTTCCGTCAGGGCAAACGCCTGCTGACGCGCTTCGCGCTGCACCTGCTGCGACCAGGCATAATCTTCTTTTAACTGCTCGAACTGTTCCGGGTCGCTCTGCAGTACAGACACGACGGGCTCCAGCTTCGCCAGCTGATTGCCGTGCTGCTGAACGAAACGCGCGGCTTCCTGCGCTTCATCCAGACGCTCCTGGATTTCATCCACACGGTCAGCCAGCGTGTCGTCCGCCAGCAGGTTCAGGCGCGGCAGAATGCGGTTAAGGGCAGCGACGCCCTCTTTCGCCTGTTCAAACTGAACGCGACTCTGCTGGTTATCACTTTCATGGCTGGCAATGGCACGTTCCAGCTCGCCGCGACGGGTATTGAGCTTGCGGATTTCGGCTTCCGGATCCGCGTCAAACGCCACGGCGAGATGGCTGCCGATAAAGCGGCTGAACGCCTGGTGCAGACGCTGGGTTTTCTGCACGTCAAACGACAGGGTCGCAAAACGTTCAGACAGCGTCTCACGCTCGGCGTGCAGACTCTCGATGCGGCTTTCGCGCGCGGCGCGGCCAAACAGCGGTAGCTCAGGGAAGCGGGAATAACGCCACTGACGGTCGGCGATTTTCACCACGACCGCTTTTTCCAGCTCGTCGACGCTGAATACGCTGTCATCGAACGACTGCGGATCCCCTTCGATCAGGTAGAGATCTTCCGGACAATCTTCCAGTCCGGCAAGCTGTTCAGAAATCAGCGACAGATCCGGGACCACGATCGCGTTGCGGGATGGACCGTACAGCGCGGAGAAGTACGGGGCATCGTCAAGGCCAACGTCGTCATAAATCTCGGACAGCAGCACGCCGCCAAAACGCTCGGCTAGCGCATTCAGGCGCGGATCTTCTGACCCGCCCGGCTGGCTTAGGCGCTCAATTTCTTCATCGACGTCGCGCTTGCGGGCGCCCACTTCGTCACGCTCAACAATGGCTTCGCGCTCGCGCTCCAGCAGCTGCTGCAGGTATTCGGTCACTTCCTGGCCGGATTCGAACTGCTCGCCGCACTGCTCGCTGAGCTGATTCAGGCTGCTTTGCGCCGCCAGCCAGACCGGCGCTCGCTGCAGGAGCGTCTTCGAACGGGACTGAATCTGCTCCAGTTCCTGACGCAGCGTCATACGCTGTTCGCTGGCGTTTGATACGGTATCGGACAGGGCCGCAATACGCGCTTCCAGCTCCTGATGCAGGGCCTCAAGCTCGTCGAAATCGTAATTTTTTCCCTGACGCTTGCAGAATTCCGCCAGCAGACGCTCGGCTTCCTGCTGCTCGCGCAGGCGCTGCTCCAGCTCGTTCAGACGCATACGCAGCGGCTGTACCTGCTCGGCCAGATGGCGCTGGTTCACACCGTCGCGCAGCAGTTCACGGGCAACGTCCCAGGCTTCGCTACGCGCCAGCGGGCCGTTAATTGCGACCACCAGCTGATAAGCCTGCTCAAACTGGCTGTGCGCCGTTTGCGCGACGCTCATTTTCTGTTCGAGGGAGAGCAGTTTCTCGGTGGCTTCCTGCTCTTTGGCCTGGAAGGTATCCAGCCACTCGTCGGCGCTGTCCGGCGTCAGGTCAGGCAGATGGCACAGCTCTTTCGCACGCTGTAATGCCTGCAATGCCTGGGTGTACTGAATCGCTCGCGTTTGCTGCACGTCAAGTGCCTGCTGGTAATCAGCAAGCTGGCTTTTCAGCTCATCCACTTCCAGCTCGGCCGCTTCGGCGCGGGCTTCGTTCTCTTCCTGCATGTCGGCGGCTTCGGCCACCACTTCATTCTGCTCTTCGAGACGAATCTGCAGTTCATCGAGATCCGCTTCATAGCGCTCGATTTTTTCCTGCTGACGCAGCGCGGTCTGCACCAGGTTCAGGTGATCGCTGGCGGCCTGGTAATCGGCTTCCAGGTCGCCTTCAGCACCGTTGTGCTCGCCCAGCTCGCGCGCCATTTCGACGTGCTTGTACTGCTCGGCCACCAGCTGTTTACGGGAGGTAAACAGCTCGCGACGGTATTCTAATGCCTGATCGAGATGCACCCGGCGCTCGTTGGCGTGGCGCATGTAGTCCGCCGCCACGTAGTTGGTGGCTTCGCTGATCAGGTGTTTAAACAGGTCGCGGTCAGACTGGGTAACGCGAATCGCTTCCAGCGTCATGCGGTTTTCGCGCAGCGCCGCTTCCATATCCTGGAAGGCCTTACGCACGCCGCTGTTTTCCGGCAGCAGGTAGTCGCGCAGGGAGCGGGTAATCGCGCTGGAGATACCGCCGTACAGAGACGCTTCGATCAGGCGGTAGTATTTGCTACGGTCTGATGCCGTGCGCAGACGACGCGCCACCACGCCCAGATCGAACATCAGCGAGTGGTAGTCGGTAATGGAGTTGAACTGCTTGAACTGCACGCCTTCGATGGCTTCGAGCTTGTCCTTCAGCTCCTGCAGCGTCAGCACGCGCGCCTGACGTTCGTTCAGGGTTTCCGTCAGCAGCGACGTCGGCTGCACGGAGGTTGGCAGACCCTGGATCGCAAACGGTTTGATATCCACTTTACGGTCGCGGCCGGCGACCTGCTGCAGGCGCACGCCCACCACCACGCGCTGATGACGGGAGTTAATGACGTCCAGAACCGAATAACAGACGCCGGCCTTCAGCTTACCGTGCAGACCTTTATCGCGGGAGCCGCTTGTTGCCCCCGCTTCGGTGGTGTTACGGAAATGGAGCAGCGTCAGATCGGGGATCAGCGCCGTAACAAAGGCCGCCATGGTGGTGGATTTACCCGCACCGTTACCGCCGGAGAGCGTCGTGACCAGCTCATCCAGATCGAACGTTCGGGCAAAGAAGCCGTTCCAGTTAATCAGCGTCAGTGAGCGAAATTTACCGCGTTCAATCATTACTCTTCCTCCCCGCTATCCGGCAGATTCTCTTCATGCTCATCATTGAGCTGCAAATGGTTTTCCACCGGCATCGCTTCACCGTCGCGGATCATGCGAAGCTGCGCTTCACGCGCGTCATCGCCCGCACGCACGTCGGCGCCGAAGCGGAAGACAGATTCCGTGATGCGGAATTTGCTGCTGTCGTGGCCCATAAACCAGACCATCCCCAGACGACGCAGACGGTTCAGGGAAGAGCGAACCTTTTCCTGTAATTTCTGACGGTCAAGATCTGACCCCGTAGAGCGGTTGTTCACCAGCTTGAGCAGCTTGCTCTCATCAGCCAGCGTCAACAGCTCATCGTAAAGTTCCTGCTGGGTGAAGATCCCTTCATTCGCCAGACGTTCCGGGCTGAGGTAGAGGTAGCAAAGAATTTTGCCGACCATCATATCCAGCTCGGAGAGCACGGAACGCGGAATCAGCGTCGTGGAGCGCGGGCGAAGGTAGAAAAACCCTTCCGGCGCGCGGATAAGCTCCACGTTGTAGCGCGCGTAAAACTCTTCCAGGTACTCCTGAAAGTCCATCAAAAAGGCGTGATTATCCAGCTCGTCTAAGCCAATGTGACGACCGGCACGCAGCTGGCTGTCCAGCGCCGGAAATAACGGATTCGCCAGCGCCTGTGCCAGCTTAACCGGCATCACTTGTTCAATATTTGTCAATGACATGCGCCTGTACCTTGGCTCCGTAATCGTTAATTGGCTGCCACTTCGGCGGCAGTCCGGTGAAATCTGCTTGTGCGACGCCCAGGCGCACCGCCTGGTCTACCACAATGCGGGCAATGTCGAAGTGGCGCGCGCGTGGATATTGCGCCAGATAGTCGCGCACCACGAGACCAAGATCCAGCGGCACTTGTCTGGTTTTGTAGACAGCAAGCTGTTCTTCGATCATCGCCGCAAGCTGCTCGCGAATTTCGTTAAATTCTTCGTATTCCAGATCCGGCGGCAGTTCACCGGTCACCTCTTCATCGCGCAGCGCCATCTCTTCGTCGCGCATATCCAGCAGACGATCGGCACTGGCGTAGGTCAGCGCCCACGGCGCATCGAAATAGGTCTGCACCGACTGACGCAGACGCTGAGCAAAGACGCGGTTTTTATCCATATCAATCGCGGTACGGATAAATTTATGCACGTGTCGGTCGTAGCCGATCCACAGGTCGATCGACTGCTGGCCCCAGCTGATAATGCGGTCGAGTTTGCTCTGCAGATCGAATACCAGACGGTCGATAAAATGCAGATCGTCATGCGCCAGCGTCGCGTCCTGGATGCGCAGCAGGTTAGCCTGCAGCTTGTCCCCTGCGGCTTCCAGCGTATCCTGGAGCTCGCGCAGCGTGCCGGAGGTTTCTGACAGCAGAAGTTCACAGCTGGAGATGGCCGCTCGCCAGTCTTTATTCAGCAGCTGCGCGATATCGTCTTTCACCTGCTGCTGCTGTTCGTCCATCAGGCGCTGGGTGAGATCAATACTGTCGAAAATCTCGGCCACCGAATATTTCAGCGGCGCGTAGACGTTACGGTGCCAGTGGAATTCGTCACCGTTTTCATCCGCCGCGTCGGCGGCGCGCTTAAGCTCACCCGCCACGATCGAGAGCTGCATGGAAAGGCGCAGCGTGGAAAATTCACGCTGGCGGATGTAGTAATCGGTGATGCCGATGCCCAGCGGCGTCAGGCGATAGATGGCGTTTCCTTCCGCCTGCTCGCTGGTAAAGCGGTTCAGCAGACGTTGACGCACCATATCGTTGATCGCGTTGTTGGCACGCACGCTAATGGTTTCGCTGGTTTGCTCAAACGCATCACTGACATGGCGGAACGCATCCACCAGTTCACCCTCGCTCATTTCACCATCCAGCCGTTCGCCGTTAAGCGTGGCAACCGCCAGCAGGAAAGAGAGTCTGTCTACCGGCAGCGAGATGGAGAAATCGTTTTTCCTGGCCCAGGCAACCAGTTCGGGGACTGTCTGGGAAAATTCACTCATAGGTTATCCTTGCATCTGCGGCTTGTGCGCGGTGACGTGAATATAGCGGCCAAGGCTGATAAAAGGCTCCTGACGGCAATACCGCGTTTCTAATTCTGTTAAGGTGTCAAAACAGTCACGCTGTTTGTGTTTTTCACGCAGATAATCATGAAACACCCTGACGCCCGTCTTCCCGACGATCTGCCAGCCAATCGCTTCCAGCCAGCCATAAACCTGCTGTGGATCGCGCGGATAGTCCGGGGAAAGCGTGCGCTTTTTCTTTTTGGGCATCCCGACCTGAACATAGTCGAAGTTTCCTGCAACCATGTTGTGCATCAGGAAGCCGTTAGCATTGTAGAACATCAGCGACAGCGTGCCGCCCGGGCGTAACATCGACCACAGGGTTTGTAACACGCTTTGCGGATCGGCAACCCACTCCAGCACCGCATGAAACAATATCAGATCAACCTGGGTTTCCAAATGCTGCGCGATGTCCTGAGCGGCGCATTGTATAAAATGCATGTTGTCGCTCACACCTTTCTCTTCAGCAGCACGCGTCGCGCGGGCGACCATTTCAGCAGAAAGATCGCAAAGTGTGACGTGATGACCGCGCTCGGCCATTTTTATCGCCGTCTGCCCTTCACCGCCACCGGCGTCCAGCACGCGCAACGTTTGACCACCAAAGGTGGCCAGAATGGTGTCCAGATCCTGCCAGAGGATCGTCTGACGAAGCTGCCCTTTCGTGGTGCCATAAATGTTGCGCGAAAACTTTTCCGCGATGTCATCAAAATTGCGATCCCGCATTGGGAGAGTTCCACTCGCTAACTGCAAAACCGCTATTTTGTCACACCCGCGCGGAGAATGAACCTCTCTGGTGTAATATCACGGGTAATCACCTGCTATATGGTCAAAAAAGGAACCAAAAAGGATGCTTTTTACCCTTAAGAAATACATTGGAGGGATGATGCTTCCCCTTCCGCTGCTGCTCATCATCATCGCGCTGGGGCTGGCGCTGGTGTGGTTCAGTCGCTTTCAGAAGAGTGGTAAAACGCTTATCACGCTCGGCTGGTTTGTCCTGCTGCTGTTGAGCCTGCAGCCGGTCGCGGATGGTCTTTTACGCCCTATCGAAAACAAGTACCCAACGTGGCAGGGAAATCAGAAAGTGGCGTACATCGTGGTGCTGGGCGGCGGATATACCTGGGATCCTGACTGGGCCCCCAGTTCAAACCTGATCAACAACAGCCTGCCACGACTAAATGAAGGCATTCGCCTCTGGCTGGAGAATCCGGGATCAAAAATGATCTTCACCGGCGCGGCGGCCAAAACGAACCCGGTGAGTACGGCTGAGGCAGGTGCCAGAGTCGCGGAATCACTCGGCGTGCCGCGCTCCTCAATTATCACTCTGGACAGCCCAAAAGATACCGAAGAAGAGGCTGCCGCAGTGAAGCAGGCGATTGGCGATGTCCCGTTCTTACTGGTGACCTCCGCCTCACACCTGCCGCGCGCGATGATTTTCTTTGAGAAGCAAGGCCTGCATCCGCTTCCCGCACCGGCAAACCAGATGGCCATCGACGCGCCGCTCAACCCGTGGGAACGGGCGATCCCCTCCCCGGCGTGGCTGATGCATAGCGATCGCGTCGGTTATGAGACGCTCGGACGCCTCTGGCAGTGGCTGAAAGGATCGTCAGGCGAGCCAGGGCAAGAGTGATTTAGTTGCCAGATCGAAGTTTGCGCGATTAAAACGTCCGGTATTCACCAGCTGCGCGACTTCGTCCCAGAGCAGATAAAGCCAGCGCCGCCAGAGAAACGCCTCTGCAACGGGCGCGCGTTGAAGGTAGTGCCACAGCAAACCTTCCGCCGCCCCGCTGTCGCTGAGCCTGAACAGCTCGTATTCGCGCGGAGCCCAGAGCATGATCCCCGGCCCCAACATCGCCAGAAGCTGATCGCTGCGGGAGTCTTTGAGCATGCTGCGCAGGGTGAAATTACCGTGGATCAGCACGCAGTTGTCATTAAAACCGTCGAACAGCGCCGGCAGGCACTCGCGGGTGCGAAACAGAATACGCTTATCCTGCATGGTTAAACCGGTATTGTTGAACTGGTTGAGCGTCCCCCACAGGACCTCAACCCGCTGGCGATACCACAGCGGCCACAGGTTTTCCTGGGTGCTGTCGACCGGACCGACAAGTCCGCGGCTATCCTGACGGTGCCAGGCCAGCAGCGCCTCGACAATCTGGTCTTTTAACTGCTCCCAGCGTTCCGGCGTGCGCGCGGGCGCTTCAACGGGCACGCCGCGCAAGCGCTCAATCAGCAGCACATCCGGGCCGGGGTGTTCCTCGTGCGTCATCACGCCGTACACCGTCGGCATACGGACGGTTCCCTCCCGCGCCAGCATCGACATTTTCCATGCAAGCTGCCTGGCAACGCCCGGCGAGGTGAAACTTCTGGCCATCAGCGGCATAGGGTTGCCCTGACTGTCATACAACGACCAAAGCGCGGTATCGGCCTTTTCACTCACGCATTCGACCCGGCTTAATTTCTCACCCAGCAGATGGCTAAGTTCGGCACGCAGCTGTTCCATATGAGATTACCCCCATTAAGACTACTGCTTTTATAATGAGCGTCCTGAAGGAAGATGTCACCCGGAAGAGATCAATTAGGGAAAAGAAAGGGGAATTAACAGGGAGAGAACATCCCCCCGTCAGGAGGGATGCAGGCGGTATTAGCGCAGCTCGGCGCGGACGCGCTCAAGATCTTCCGGCGTATCAACGCCCGTTCCAGGCACTTCGCTGGCAACGGCAACGTGAATTTTTTCGCCGTACCAGAGCACGCGAAGCTGCTCCAGCATTTCGATATGCTCCAGCGGACTCGGCGCCCAGGTAACATATCGACGAATAAAACCGGCCCGATAGCCGTAGATCCCAATATGACGCAGGAAGGTATCACCGATGGTCTCTTTAGAGAGCGCAAAGCGATCGCGATCCCAGGGGATCGTGGCGCGGGAGAAATAGAGCGCATAGCCTTCGGCATCCATGACCACCTTCACCGCATTCGGATTGAATGCCTCTTCAGCGTGGTGAATGGGCACCGCGAGCGTCGCCATACCAACCTGACGCTGAGCCAGGTTTTCTGCCACCTGACGGATAATCACCGCCGGGATCATCGGCTCGTCACCCTGCACGTTAACGATGACCGTATCATCACTGAAACCACATTTCTCAACCACTTCCGCCAGACGCTCGGTGCCGGACTGGTGATCGGCGCGGGTCATGCATACCTCACCGCCTGCCGCCTCAACCGCACGGGCGACGTCAGGATGATCGGTAGCAACAATCACGCGATCGGCACCGGATTCACGCGCACGCTCAAGAACATGCACAATCATCGGCTTGCCGTTGATATCCACCAGCGGTTTACCCGGCAGACGCGTTGAGGCATAACGCGCAGGAATAATGACAACAAAACTCATGGTTTGCTCTCTTCTGCCACCAGGGAACGAGCTTCATTTTCCAGCAGTACCGGAATGCCGTCACGCAGCGGGAAAGCCAGGCTGTCCAGCTTGCAGATCAGCTCCTGTTTGTCCTGGCTGTAGTAGAGTTTGCCGTTGCATACCGGGCAGGCAATAATTTCAAGTAAACGGTGATCCATAGTTCCTCCGTATGGGTAATCGCTAAAGCTTAACACATTCCCTTTTCAGGGAGTGCCTGTTTCCCAGCCACTTCGACAGGTTGTAAACAGTCCGTCGGGTACCCGGCCCAGCGTCACGTCGCGGGCGCCCTGCCAGCGCGCGAATTCGCTAATGGCGAACGTTAACCCTTTTTCCAGGCTCACCGTTACCCTGACGCCCTCTTCCAGATAAAGCGCAATGATTTCAAGCGTGCCGGTCTTGCGGTGCATTTTGGCGTCCATGCGCCCGACCAGTTGCCCCTTATGCAGCAGCGGGAGAACAAAGTAACCATACTGGCGCTTTGGGGCCGGGGTATAACATTCCAGCCGGTAGCTAAAATCGAACAGCTGCTCGGCGCGTTTTCTGTCCCAGACGACCGGGTCGAAAGGCGACAACACCGCACTGTGGGTTGCCTGAAGTTTCCCCTCCAGGGCCTGAGGCAGTAGCGGGAGGAGATCCGCATGCAGCCACATTTCGCCCAGCGTTTCCACCGTGACGGGGATAACGCGCTGTTCGCGTTGCCATATGTCCAGCAGCGGTTTCAGCGCGGGCTGGCGAAGGCGATAATAATCTGCCAGCCATTGGGTGCGAAAAATCCCCAGGCTGCGGGCGCTGTTCTCCAGCATGATGGCCTCGGCCGCCTCCTGGGTAAGCAGATCACGCTCGTCGTCCCAGTGCGGCATCACGCGATGCGTCAGGTCGTAGACGCGTTGAAAATTACGCCGCTCAATCACCATGACTTTGCCAGAGGTAAACAGCCCTTCGAGATGACGCTTATGCGGCTTCCACTCCCACCAGCCGCTGGTGCCTTTGCGCGGGTGTTCAAAATCGGCGGAGCGTACGGGACCGTTATCCTGAATATGCGCGATTAGCTGCTCAATTTCGGCCGCATGTTCCAGCATCCACGCCTGTCGGTATTTCCAGCCCATCTTTTCCGGGGCAAGCATACGGTGGCGAACCAGGGCAAAATCGCTGCGGGGCAGGAAGCAGGCTTCGTGCGCCCAATACTCCATTAACGCCCCCTTGCTGAGCGCCTCATCCAGCCACTGCGAAGGATAATTTCCGAGGCGGCTAAACAGGACCAGGTAGGGGCTACGGGCCACAATGTTAATGGTGTCGATTTGAAGCAGCGACATGCGCTGGACGGTAGAGAGAATATCGGCAGGCTGCGCGCGGCGGCGGGGCTTTTTAAGCAGCCCCTGCGCGGCAAGGTGTAAATGACGTGCGGCTGAAAGCGAGAGTTGCGGTAAAGACATGCGTTTTCCTGTCAGTCAAAGCGCCACCAGAACCGCGTAAGCCTTTACTGCACCAACGCAATCAGTTCCTGGAGCAAGTGTTCCGGCTGCTCGCCGCTGAGTTCAGCGTCAACCGGCAGATACCACCAGTTATCTTTCGCAAAGGCACGGCATTTCACCGCATCTTTTTCGGTCATGATCAGAGACTGCCCGGGTACAGTCAGGGCGTCTACCTGCCCTTCCACCAGCGCCTGATGGTCGGCCAGCGGAACGCGTTTTTCCAGCCGGGCACCACACTGTTCCAGCGTCGCGAAGAAGCGCGGCGGATGGCCAATCCCCGCCATCGCCACCAGTGAAGGCAGCTCAGCAACCGACCGGCGTTCCCCCGTCACCAGGTTGACCGCAAGACCCGGCTGCAGGTGCATCGGGATTTCACCCGCGCTTGCTTTACCACCGTTAACAATCACCGCATCAACGGACTTAAGACGCGAAGCGCGTTCGCGCATGGGTCCGGCCGGCAGCCACCAGCCGTTACCGAAACGGCGAACGCCGTCGATGACCACAATCTCTTTATCACGCGCCAGGGCGTAATGCTGCAGGCCATCGTCAGTGATAATGATTTGTACCGCGTGTTCGGCAAGCAGTGCCTGAACGGCGTCGCTGCGCACCGGGGAGACCGCAACCGGTGCGCCGGTACGCTGGAAAATCAATACCGGTTCATCACCCGCTTCGGCGGTCGTGGTTTCCGCCGTCAGCAGCAGCGGATAACGCGCCGCTTTACCACCATATCCGCGCGATACCACCCCCGGGCGGATACCGCGTTTTTGCAATTGCTCCACCAGCCAGATCACCACCGGCGTTTTACCGTTGCCACCCGCCGTAAGATTACCGACAACCACAACCGGAACCGGCGCGCGCCAGGCACGCTTCAGCCCCAGGCGGTATAGCAGACGGATAGTGCCGCTCACCAGGCCATATAGCCAGGAGAGCGGCAAAAGCAGCAGCCACAGCAGAGATTCACCGGACCAGATGCGTGCAATCATTGTTGGCCAAACTGCATCTTATGAAGCTGGGCGTAAACGCCGCGGTGTTCCAGCAAATCGGCATGGCTTCCGCGTTCAACAATGACGCCATCCTCAACCACGACGATTTCATCAGCCTGCTCGATAGTCGACAGTCGGTGCGCAATCACCAGCGAGGTACGGTTCTTTTGCAGCTCATCCAGCGCGGACTGAATAGCGCGTTCAGATTCCGTATCCAGCGCAGAGGTCGCTTCGTCGAGAATCAGAATCGGGCTGTCGCGCAGCAGCGCACGCGCAATGGCGATACGCTGACGCTGACCACCGGAGAGCAGTACCCCGTTCTCACCGATTATGGTATCCAGACCGTTATCCATCTTGTTGATAAAGTCCATTGCGTAGGCCATACGCGCGGCGTTCTCAATCTGTTCGCGGCTGTACTCATCCGTGCGCGCATACGCAATGTTGTTAGCCACAGTATCGTTGAACAGGTGCACGTTCTGGGAAACCAGCGCCACCTGGTTACGCAGCGACTGCAGGGTATACGCCCGCAGGTCATGACCGTCTAACAGGATCTCACCTTCGTTAATATCGTAGAAACGGGTCATCAGGCTGGCAATAGTCGATTTACCCGAACCAGAACGGCCCACCAGCGCAACGGTTTTACCCGCCGGAATAGACAGGTTGATATTACGCAGCGCCGGTGTTTCACGTCCAGGATAGGCGAAAGTGACATTGCGGAACTCAACGTCGCCGCGGGCGCGCTCAATCTCGCGTGTACCTTCGTCTTTTTCCTGTTCGGAATCCAGAATGCTGAACAGCGTCTGACAGGCGGCCATCCCGCGCTGGAACTGGGCGTTGACGTTCGTCAGTGATTTCAGCGGACGCATCAGCGCAATCATAGAGGAGAAGACCACGGTAATAGTACCCGCCGTCAGCGTCTCCATGACGCTCGGGAAGCTTGCCGCATACAGGACGAATGCCAGTGCCAGGGAGGCAATCAGCTGAATAATCGGATCAGAGATGGAAGAGGCCGAGACCATTTTCATCCCCTGAAGACGCATTTTGTTGCTGACTTTATCAAAGCGTTTGGTTTCGACGTCCTGACCGCCAAAAATCAGAACTTCTTTATGCCCTTTCAGCATCTGTTCCGCGCTGGTGGTCACCTGCCCCATCGTATTCTGCATCGTCTTACTGATATTGCGGAAGCGTTTTGAGACGACGCGGATGGCAATAGAAACTATCGGCGCCAGAACGATAAGGATGATCGACAGCTGCCAGCTGTAATAGAACATCATCGCGAACAGGCCAATGATTGACGCACCCTCACGCACAACGGTGATCAGCGCGCTTGAGGACGAGGAGGCAACCTGCTCTGAGTCGTAGGTAATACGGGACAGCAGCGTCCCGGTAGACTGCTTGTCAAAGAACGAGACCGGCATGCCCATCATGTGGCTGAACAGGCGACGGCGCATGGTCATCACCACTTTCCCTGATACCCAGGAAATACAGTAGCTTGAGATATAGCTGGTGATGCCGCGTAAGATCATCAGTCCGATAACCACCAGAGGCATCCATAGCAACACTGAGCGATCCGTTTTACCAAAACCGTCGTCCAGTAACGGTTTGAGAAGCGATAGCATAAAAGTATCGCTGGCTGCGTTGAGGATTAACGCTACTCCCGCCACGATCAGGCCTGTTTTAAAGGGCGCAATCATCGGCCAGAGTCGGCGGAAGGTTTGCCACGTGGAGAGATCTTTGTCGTTATGCATTCAAAAAACCAGCATTCGTTGAAATAGCCGCATATTCTACCCGTTATCGACGGGCGCGCCAAACCACTGATGATACCAAACGGGTAAAAATTGCTCTCGCAAGCGGCGGATTTGCCAGTGATGTTGCGAGAATGTCACCGATATTTGTCCAGAATGAGGGGTATCGTGCCAGATATACCCCTCTTTTCGATAACGTCGGACAACTTTTGCCGACGGGAATCGCCAGGCGTTATACCGGGCCGCTGAATCCAGGGCGATCTGACCTTCTACCCGCTGCACCAGCGGCAATGAAGACGAAGTATTGCTGCCATGATGGGGCACCTGTATGAGCGTGGACGTCAGATAACGCCAGTAATGGCTAAGCATAGCCTGTTCCGCTTGCGCTTCAATGTCCCCTGTTAGCAGCACACTCTGCTCGCCGTCGTCCACCTTTACCACGCAGGAACGGTTGTTTCCCTGAGCCGGGTAATTTTCAGGAGGCCAGTGAACGGTGAAGGTGAGTCCCTGCCATCGCCATCTCAGCCCGCGAAAACAGGGACGATGTCCCGCCTGGCGCAAGGGGCTTCTGACCCACACGTCAGGCCACGCTTTCTGCAACGATACGAGGCCTCCCGCATGGTCGAGGTGTTCATGACTGAGAATCACGCCTTCAGGCCTCAGGTGATGCCAGCGAAGCCACGGGATAATTAACCGCTGCGCGCTATCCCCGCCCGGCCAGGCGAGACCGGTATCATAGAGAATAGCTTTCCCCTGCCGTTCAATGACCATCGCCAGGCCCTGCCCTACATCCAGCATATGCAGCGTCCAGCTCTCGCTTTTTGCCGTTCGCCAGAGAGGAAATGTCAGTAAGACACTTCCTGCCAGACACACGGCTGGAAGGGTTTTCCAGGCACGAAAGCGCCAGCCAATGATGATAAGCCAGGGCAGTAGCGTCATGTACTGCCAGCGTTGATCGACACTCTGCCAACCGTCAGGCAGGCGCATGAGGAGCCAGAACAACCCCGCAAGTGACCTATCGGCTGCGAACCAGACGACGCTTTCCAGAGCCGCCAGCGGTAACAGGTGAAGGAGCATGCCGAGCAGGATCAGCGGCACGGAGACAAACGTCACCAGGGGAACGGCAAAGAGATTCGCGACCAGGGAGGAGATGCTGAAGCCGTGGAAAATCAGAACCTGTAACGGCATGAGCTGCATCAGCATGCCGAGCTGCAGATAGAGCAGGTTCAGTAGCGGCCGAATACGTCGTGCCCGGTGCCAGTCAGGAAGAGGCAGCCACTGAAACCAGAAAATCAGGGCGGCGACGGCAAATGCGGACAGGGCCAGACTCTGCGAAAGTACGGCTAAGGGATCGCTTATCAGGATCGCCGCGATACAGCATACCCATACCTGCCATGGAGACCACTGGCGGGCAGCGATCCGCAACATGGCAAGCACAGCAAGCGCGATGACCGTTCGTAGCGCAGGAGGTTGCAGACCGGTAAGCCAGGCGTAGAAAGCGGCAAAGCATAACCCGGCCAGGAGAGGCATTTGCCAGTGGACCCGGTGGCTGGGTAATAAAAACTGGAGTCCACGTGCGAGTAACCAGACGAGGGATGCCGCCAGCGCGATATGCAGACCCGAAATCGCCATCAAATGCAGCGTCCCGGTTTCACGCATCAGGTCTTTTATTTCCCGGGGCACATCCAGACGTTCTCCCATTCCCAGTCCCAGGATAACCGTCCCCCAGCGGTAAGCCGAAAGTCGGTTTTGCAGTGACGTCAGGTATTGTGCCCGCAGGCTGCAGCGTCCATCGACGAGTTCAGCACGGGTGAAGCGCCCGCTTAGCGTTTGATGTCGGGCAAAAGCGCTGCGCTGAGAATCATATCCGCCATCGTTCAGTTCGCCGTGGGCAGGCCTGAGCCTGAGCGTCATGCTCCAGCGCTGACCAGCACACGCTTCCTGTGGCAGATAATTGCCATACAGCGTTACGCCGGTGGAGGCCCACCAGCGCCTGCCATCTACGCTGAGAATGTTTCCCTGATGCAGCGTTGCGCCATCTGTGGCGGTGAGCTCCACCTCAGCCTGCACAGCACCCGTGGTTAAATGCTGCATCGGCCAGACGCTCTCCTGCGCGGCAAGCATACCCCATGCACAAAATAACAACGCGATCCCGACATACTTCAGTCTTACGTTTCGCGTTGCGGCTAGCGCTATCCCGCCAACAATCATTAGCCAAACGGTATGACGTGATGGCAGTTCAGGTAACCAGAGTAACGGGGCTATTGCCAGAATGACGCAGACGCTAAGAGCGGGAATTCCCATTGCTACCTCCCTGTTTCAGGAGAGCAGTATGTAAGCAGGCAGAGCGAGCTGTCAGGCGAGAAGAATGTGTTTTACGGCACGCGCTGTGCTGTTTTTATCGGTTTGCAGAAAATGAAACGAAAAATGCGGGGCACATTCAGAATGAAAGCGACAGAGGCAAAAAAAGCACCCGCAGGTGCTTTCTTTCGAACCCAGTTTAACCGGCTGGCTAAACTCAGTTGCCGTAAATATTGGCGCGATCGCGCAGTTCTTTACCCGGCTTAAAGTGTGGAACGTACTTACCTTCCAGCTCGACTTTATCGCCAGTTTTCGGGTTACGCCCGGTACGTGGAGCACGATAGTGCAGAGAAAAACTACCGAAACCGCGGATTTCAATGCGCTCGCCCTGGGCAAGAGTGGTGGCCATATGCTCCAGCATCTCTTTTACGGCATCTTCCACTGCCTTGGCAGGGATATGCGGTTGCTGACTGGCAAGTCTTTCAATCAATTCTGACTTGGTCATGATTCCTCCGGTTCCTTTCAAACCAATTAGCTGAACAGCTCATTAAACAAGGGCAGCCGTAGCCGCCCTTTGTTATTGATTACAGGACGAATCCTGCAATCTGTCAAGTTTGCTCCTCATCCTTCGCGCTGTAAATGCGTTACAGCGCAAATGATGCTGAGAACCTGATATTACTCGCCTTTAGCTGCTTTGAAAGCTTCAGCCATTGCGTTGTTAGAGAAGTTTGCATCTTCCTGTTTGTTAACAGTTGCGATTGCATCTTTCTCATCAGCTTCGTCTTTAGCACGAACAGACAGGCTGATTGCACGGTTCTTACGGTCAACACCGGTGAACTTAGCTTCAACGTCGTCGCCTACGTTCAGAACCAGAGTGGCATCTTCAACGCGGTCACGTGAAGCTTCAGAAGCGCGCAGGTAACCTTCAACGCCGTCAGCCAGTTCTACGGTTGCGCCTTTAGCGTCAACTGCAGTCACTTTACCGTTTACGATTGCGCCTTTCTTGTTCAGTGCAACCCAGTTGTTGAACGGATCTTCTGCGAGCTGTTTAACGCCCAGGGAGATACGCTCACGCTCTGCGTCAACCTGCAGAACAACTGCAGCGATTTCGTCGCCTTTTTTGTATTCACGAACTGCTTCTTCGCCTGCAACGTTCCAGGAGATGTCAGACAGGTGAACCAGGCCATCGATGCCGCCGTCCAGGCCGATGAAGATACCGAAGTCAGTGATAGACTTGATTTTACCTTCAACACGGTCGCCCTTGTTGTGGGTTTCCGCGAACTGCTGCCATGGGTTGTTTTTGCACTGTTTCAGGCCCAGGGAGATACGACGACGTTCTTCGTCGATATCCAGAACCATCACTTCCACTACATCACCAACGTTAACAACTTTGGATGGGTGGATGTTTTTGTTGGTCCAGTCCATTTCGGAAACGTGCACCAGACCTTCAACGCCTTCTTCGATTTCAACGAAGCAGCCGTAGTCAGTCAGGTTGGTTACGCGACCAGTCAGTTTAGTACCTTCTGGGTAACGCTTAGCGATAGCTACCCATGGATCTTCGCCCAGCTGTTTCAGGCCGAGGGATACACGAGTACGCTCGCGGTCGAACTTCAGCACTTTAACAGTGATTTCGTCGCCCACGTTCACGATTTCGCTTGGGTGCTTAACGCGTTTCCACGCCATGTCGGTGATGTGCAGCAGGCCATCAACGCCGCCCAGGTCAACGAATGCGCCGTAGTCAGTGAGGTTCTTAACGATACCTTTGACTTCCATGCCTTCCTGCAGGTTTTCCAGCAGCTGATCGCGTTCTGCGCTGTTTTCGGATTCGATAACGGCACGACGGGATACAACAACGTTGTTACGCTTCTGGTCCAGCTTGATTACTTTGAACTCAAGCTCTTTGCCTTCCAGGTGCAGAGTGTCACGAACTGGACGAACGTCTACCAGAGAACCTGGCAGGAACGCACGAATACCATTCAGCTCAACAGTGAAGCCACCTTTAACTTTGCCGTTGATAACACCGACCACAGTTTCAGCTTCTTCGTAAGCTTTTTCCAGCGTGATCCATGCTTCGTGACGTTTAGCTTTCTCACGAGAAAGCAGGGTTTCACCGAAGCCGTCTTCTACTGCGTCCAGAGCAACGTCAACTTCGTCACCTACCTGGATTTCCAGCTCGCCCTGGGCGTTTTTGAACTGCTCTGCCGGAATGGCGGACTCAGATTTCAGACCGGCGTCAACCAGTACTACGTCTTTGTCGATAGCAACAACAACACCGCGAACGATGGAACCCGGGCGGGTTTCGATTGTTTTTAAGGATTCTTCAAACAGTTGAGCAAAAGATTCAGTCATGTTTAATCTTCAGGTTAATATTAACGTCCACCTGGCTCCGTGCCGGATGGGGTTGTTTCACATACCCGCCGTCAATCCATTGCAGCGGGGGTACTACTAAATCGGTCGCGATTACGCGAGTGCCAGTTTTTGGCGCGCATATTGTAGCGCTTTTTCAATCACTTGCTCAATAGTTAAACTGGTTGAATCCAGAACTAATGCATCTTCTGCAGGAACAAGTGGGGCGACGGCGCGGTTACGATCGCGGTCATCGCGCTCTTTTATCTCGGATAAAAGGCGATCAAAGTTAACACTAAACCCCTTTTCCTGCAACTGAAGCATGCGGCGTTGAGCACGTTCTTCCGAAGAGGCGTCAAGGAAAATTTTCACAGGCGCATCAGGGAAGACCACGGTTCCCATATCGCGTCCGTCAGCGATCAGACCTGGGGCTTCACGGAACGCGCGCTGACGACGCAGCAGCGCCTCACGAACGCGCGGGAAGGCCGCAACCTGGGAGGCCGCATTCGCCACTTCCTGCGTACGGATTTCGCCGCTCACGTCTTCCCCTTCAAGGATGACTTCCAGGTTGCCATCAGTCGACACGAAACGCACATCCAGATGCGCAGCCAGCGGAACCAGCGCCTCTTCAGACGCGACATCCACGTGATGATGCAGCGCGGCCAGCGCCAGCACGCGATAGATTGCTCCCGAATCTAAAAGATGCCATTGCAATGCTTCCGCCATCGCTTTGCACAGAGTACCTTTCCCTGCGCCACTCGGCCCATCAATGGTGATTACCGGGGCAACTGCCGTCATCTTTTTCTCCTTAAATAAGGCATACCGTTTACATGAACGCCGCGCATTATACGCGCCAACGTGCGCAACTGTTACCTTTGCGTGCAAATTACGGAATGATTGAAGCAGAGTGTAGAAGAAATGAGCGGAGGTGTTCGTAATGAAGCGTAAGCAAATGCCGCATCGGACGATGCGGCAAGGCGTTATCAGGCCAGCGTGCTAATGCGTGCCAGCTGTTCGAAGTAGTCCGGGAAGGTTTTCGCGGTACATTTCGGATCAAGAATGGTGACAGGCGTGTCTGACAGCGCCACCAGCGAGAAGCACATCGCCATACGGTGATCGTTGTAGGTTCCGATTTCCGCAAACTGCAGTTTTGCCGAAGGGGTCACGCGAATGTAGTCTTCGCCCTCTTCCACCTCGGCGCCGACTTTTCGCAGCTCTGTCGCCATTGCGAACAGGCGGTCCGTCTCTTTTACGCGCCAGTTGTAGATATTACGCAGCGTGGTCGTGCCTTTGGCAAACAGCGCCGCCGTGGCAATGGTCATCGCCGCATCCGGGATATGGTTCATGTCCATGTCGATGGCGTTCAGCTCGCCGTGGGTACAGGAGATGAAGTCATCGCCCCAGGTGACAGTAGCGCCCATTTTTTCCAGCACGTCCGCAAAACGGATGTCGCCCTGCACGCTGTTACGGCCAATACCGGTCACTTTTACCGTGCCGCCTTTAATCGCCCCCGCGGCCAGGAAGTAGGACGCGGATGACGCATCCCCTTCAACCAGGTAGTTGCCCGGAGACTGGTACTGCTGCGCCCCGCGCACCACGAAGCGCTGATAAGACTGGTTTTCCACCTCAACGCCGAAGGTTTTCATCAGGTGCAGGGTGATATCAATGTACGGTTTGGAGACCAGCTCACCTTTAATCGTGATAACCGTATCCTGCGGTGCCAGCGGCGCGGTCATCAGCAGTGCCGTCAGGAACTGGCTGGAAACGCTGCCGTCAACCTCGACGTGACCGCCGGTAAAACCGCCGCGCAGACGCAGTGGCGGATAGTTTTCCTGCTCCAGATACTCAATCTGCGCGCCGCCCTGACGCAGGGCATCCACCAGATGACCAATTGGACGCTCTTTCATGCGCGGCTCGCCGGTCAGCACGATGTTGTTGCTCCCCAGGCACAGGGCCGCCGCCAGCGGGCGCATCGCGGTACCCGCGTTGCCCAGAAACAGTTCAAGCTCTTCGCCCGAACGCAGCGCGCCGCCGTTGCCGGTCACTTCGCAGCGGGTACGATCGTCAGAGAGAGTGTAATGAACGCCCAACGCTTTCAGCGCATTGAGCATATGGCGCACGTCATCGCTGTCCAGCAGGTTTGTGAGGACGGTGGTGCCGTTTGCCAGAGCTGCCAGCAGCAGAGCGCGGTTCGAGACACTTTTTGAACCAGGCAGATTAATGGTGCCATCTACCCGCGCGATAGGTTGTAACGTCAGGGATTCCATGAAAACTAAACTCTCAACTCAACATAATAAAAACCCCGCAGGGACGCTGCGGGGGTGAAAAACAGCAAATTAACCGTGACGACGTTCGAAGTCGATCATGAAATCCGTCAGGGCTTTAACGCCTTCCAGCGGCATCGCGTTATAGATGGAGGCACGCATGCCGCCAACGACACGGTGACCTTTGAGCGCATGCAGACCTGCCGCGAAGGACTCTTCCAGGAACACTTTGTCCAGGCTGCTGTCCGCCAGCTGGAACGGTACGTTCATGCGGGAACGGTTAGCGTTCGCCACATCGTTGCGGTAGAAATCGCTCTTGTCGATCACGCCATACAGCAGTTCGGCTTTCTGCTGATTCACCTTGTCCATCTGCGCCACGCCGCCGTTTTGCTTCAGCCATTTGAAGACCAGGCCGGAGAGATACCAGGCAAACGTTGGTGGGGTGTTGAACATAGAGTCGTTATCGTTCAGCACGGTGTAATCGAGAATCGACGGGCAGGATTTATGCGCTTTACCCAGCAGGTCTTCACGCACGACGACGATAGTCAAACCGGCCGGACCGATATTTTTCTGCGCGCCCGCATAGATAACGCCGTAACGGCTGACATCAATTGGCGCAGACAGAATGGTGGAGGAAAAGTCGGCGGCAACCACGACATCGCTGCCGAAGTTTGGCGTCTCGTCGATGGCAATCCCGTCAATGGTTTCGTTCGGGCAGTAGTGCAGATACGCTGCGTTATCAGAAAGCTGCCACTCACTCATTGGCTTCACGGCGCGCAGACCGTCAACGGTCACTTTGGCGTCGATAACATTCGGCGTGCAGTATTTATGCGCTTCTTTAACGGCGCTTGCCGCCCAGTAACCCGCGTCAACGTAGTCAGCCGTCGTTTTGTCACCGAGGATATTCAGCGGAATGCCCGCAAACTGGCCGCGTCCACCGCCGTGACAGAACAATACTTTGTAGTTCGAGGGAATATTCAGCAGATCGCGAAAATCCTTTTCTGCCTCTTCCGCCACCTGAATAAACTCTTTACCACGGTGGCTGATTTCCATCACCGACGTACCGAGACCGTTCCAGTCACAAAGTTCCTGTTGAGCCTGTTTAAGCACGTCTGCCGGTAACATTGCCGGACCTGAACTGAAATTAAAGACTTGAGCCATTTCCCCTCACCACGCTAAAAGCCATAAGTTATAACTGTGGATATCGGTTTTATCATTCAGTGACACGCGCCGCAATGTCTAAAACTTATGACCCGTGAAATGTGCCCCGCGTCACACAAAACAATCTTCCGCCTCGCTAAGACAAAACCGACAAAATGGCTGTCAGGTGATGCGTTTGGCCCGGCTAACCTTCGTCCATTCCGGATTTGCACAGCGGGGGCATAATTGGCGATCCCCTGGCTGCATCGCGACTACATGGCTACATCTTACGCAAGCATACTCGCCCGATTCCGGTACCGTTCTGAAACGCTCAATGAGCATATCCGGCAGGATACACAGTCCCGGCTTCACCTCGTCGTCAGAATAGTAATAGACGCTGATCTGCCCGTTGGTTTCCATGATCGCCAGACGCACCTGCCCGAGCTGTTCAACGCTGTTCAGGCGTAGCTCCATAAAGAACTCAAACTCGGTCATATTGGCGCTTTGTACATTTTCCCAGGCCAGCTGTCCGTCCTCGACGATAACGACCGGCTTGCCTTCAAGCAGATCTTCCAGCTTTTCGCTTTTCGACATCAGCCACATGACAAGACGGTAAAGTAGCGCCAGTGAGACAAAAACGATAAACACCGGCGCCATCGGCACATCGTCATAAAAGGCGACGTCTCCCGCCGCTGACCCCAGCGTCAGGATGATCAACACCTCAAAGAGGGACATCTGCCGCACGCCGCGACGGCCGGTGATTTTAAGAAACAGGAAGACAAGTACGAAGGTATACAGGCTGCGCAGCGCCACTTCGCCCAGAAATTCAGGAGGAACTTTATCAAACGCCATCCGCTGGAGATCAAATGCTTTCATTTTTCTATGCCTTAACAGTCAGTTACTGCCACTAAGCATAGCCCAGCCTTTTATTTTCGCCGAAGATAGCACCCGTCACGCAAAACCCGTATCATTGCGCGCTTTACGTACGATAAAAGTGAACGCCATGACTCAAACGTTTATCCCCGGCAAAGACGCCGCTCTGGAAGATTCCATCGCTCGCTTCCAGCAGAAACTGACCGACCTGGGTTTTAACATCGAAGAAGCCTCCTGGCTCAATCCGGTGCCTCATGTCTGGTCCGTGCATATTCGCGATAAAGACTGTGCCCTGTGCTTTACCAACGGTAAAGGCGCGACAAAAAAAGCGGCACTGGCCTCTGCGCTGGGTGAGTATTTTGAGCGTCTGTCCACCAACTATTTCTTCGCTGACTTCTGGCTGGGCGAGACCATCGCTAACGGTCCGTTCGTTCACTATCCAAATGAAAAATGGTTCCCGCTGACCGAAGATGACGAACTGCCGGAAGGTATTCTCGACGCGCGCCTGCGTGCCTTCTACGATCCAGACAGCGAACTGACCGCCAGCATGCTGATCGATCTGCAGTCCGGTAACGAGGATCGCGGTATCTGCGCCCTGCCGTTTACCCGTCAGTCAGACGAGCAGACCGTTTATATCCCGATGAACATCGTCGGCAACCTGTATGTGTCCAACGGTATGTCCGCCGGTAACACCCGCAATGAAGCGCGCGTGCAGGGTCTGTCTGAAGTCTTTGAGCGTCACATCAAAAACCGCATCATCGCCGAATCCATCAGCCTGCCTGAAATTCCTGCCGACGTGCTGGCGCGCTACCCGGGCGTAGTGGAGTCCATCGCTAAGCTTGAAGCCGAAGGTTTCCCAATCTTTGCCTATGACGGCTCGCTGGGCGGTAAGTACCCGGTTATCTGCGTCGTGCTGTTTAACCCGGCCAACGGCACCTGCTTCGCCTCCTTCGGCGCGCACCCTGACTTCGGCGTGGCGCTGGAGCGTACCGTTACCGAGCTGCTGCAGGGCCGTAGCCTGAAAGATCTCGACGTCTTCACCCCGCCAACGTTTGACGATGAAGAAGTGGCCGAGCATACCAACCTTGAAACCCACTTCATCGACTCCAGCGGTTTAATTTCCTGGGATATGTTCAAGCAGGACGCCGACTATCCGTTCGTGGACTGGAGCTTTGCCGGTACCACGGAAGAAGAGTTCGCCACGCTGATGGCGATCTTCAACGCGGAAGATCAGGAAGTTTATATTGCCGACTACGAACACCTTGGCGTCTACGCGTGCCGCATTATTGTTCCAGGCATGTCCGACATCTACCCGGCTGAAGATCTGTGGCTGGCGAATAACAGCATGGGCGCGCACCTGCGCGAAACGCTGCTGGCTCTGCCGGGCAGCGAATGGGAGAAAGAAGATTATCTGAACCTGATCGCCCAGCTGGACGAAGAAGGCCACGATGACTTCACCCGCGTACGCGAACTGCTGGGTCTGGCGACCGGTAAAGACAACGGCTGGTATACCCTGCGTATCGGTGAGCTGAAAGCGATGCTGGCCCTGGCGGGTGGCGATTTGGATCAGGCTCTGGCCTGGACCGAGTGGACCATGGAATTCAACCAGTCGGTCTTCTCTGCCGAGCGCACCAATTATTACCGCTGCCTGCAAACCCTGTTGCTGCTGGCACAGGAAGACGATCGCGAGCCGCTGCAATACCTGAACGCTTTCGTGCGTATGTACGGTGCTGAGGCCGTAGAAGCAGCCAGTGCGGCCCTGAGCGGCGAAGCGCCGTTCTATGGCCTGCAGGCTGTTGATAGCGATCTGAAAGCCTTCCCGGCGCACCAGTCGCTGCTGAAGGCCTATGAAAAGCTGCAGAAAGCAAAAGCCGCTTACTGGTCAAAATAAGCGCACATAACATTACCAGCAGTAGGCGTATTCAATCGTCTGGGCTATATTACGGGGCAATTTCATTGCCCCGTTTTTTATTTTCTTCGGCAATGACTGTTGATTGTAATAATAAAGTTAAACCTGGGTAAATATAATAATATTTACCTGGGCTTTACTGTTACTTTTTATGGTAAATACTCCATACTAATTAACTGTCTCAGAGGTGGCTGAACGAAAAAATTCAACTCTTTTCATAACTTTTAAAATTTATTTTTATACGGATAATCAAATACTTACTCCGCATTTGTCGTAAAACCATACACACTGCGGGCCTATAAGCCAGGCGAGATATGATCTATATCAATTTCTCTTCTATAATGCTTTGTTAGTATCTCGTCGCCGACTTAATAAAGAGAGAGTTAGTGTGAAAGCTGACAACCCTTTTGATCTTTTACTCCCTGCTGCGATGGCCAAAGTTGCCGAAGAAGCAGGTGTCTATAAAGCAACGAAACACCCGATGAAGACGTTCTATCTGGCGATCACGGCTGGTGTGTTCATCTCTATCGCTTTCGTCTTCTACATCACCGCCACCACCGGTACTGCCGGAATGCCTTTCGGCATGGCCAAACTGATTGGCGGCATTTGCTTCTCACTGGGTCTGATTCTCTGCGTCATCTGCGGCGCCGACCTCTTCACCTCAACGGTGCTGATTGTCGTGGCAAAGGCCAGCGGAAGAATTACCTGGGGTCAGCTGGCACGTAACTGGCTTAACGTCTACGTGGGAAACCTGGTTGGCTGTCTGCTCTTTGTTTTGTTGATGTGGCTTTCTGGCGAGTACATGACCGCCAACGGTGGCTGGGGCCTTAACGTCCTGCAAACCGCCGACCACAAAATGCACCACACATTTATCGAAGCCGTTGCTCTCGGCATCCTCGCTAACCTGATGGTCTGCCTGGCTGTATGGATGAGCTACTCGGGTCGTAGCCTGATGGACAAAGCCTTAATTATGGTTCTGCCGGTTGCGATGTTTGTTGCCAGCGGCTTTGAGCACAGTATCGCGAATATGTTCATGATCCCAATGGGCATTGTCATCCGCGACTTTGCGAGCCCGGAGTTCTGGACCGCAGTTGGTTCATCCCCGGAAAGTTTCTCTCACCTGACTATTATGAATTTCATTACTGATAACCTGATCCCTGTCACTATCGGGAACATTATCGGTGGGGGTCTGTTAGTTGGGTTGACATACTGGGTCATTTACCTGCGTGGCGACGATCATCATTGATGGTTTTCTCAGGCAGTAAATAAAAAATCCACTTAAGAAGGTAGGTGTTACATGTCCGAGCTTAATGAAAAGTTAGCCACAGCCTGGGAAGGTTTTGCGAAAGGTGACTGGCAGAATGAAGTAAACGTACGTGACTTCATTCAGAAAAACTATACCCCGTATGAAGGTGACGAATCCTTCCTGGCTGGCGCAACTGACGCGACCACCAAGCTGTGGGACAGCGTAATGGAAGGCGTTAAACTGGAAAACCGCACTCACGCGCCAGTTGATTTTGACACCTCCGTTGCTTCCACCATCACTTCTCACGATGCTGGCTACATCAACAAAGCCCTTGAGAAAATCGTTGGTCTGCAGACTGAAGCACCACTGAAACGCGCAATCATCCCGTTCGGTGGTATTAAAATGGTTGAAGGTTCCTGCAAAGCGTATAACCGCGAGCTGGACCCAATGCTGAAAAAAATCTTCACCGAATACCGTAAAACCCACAACCAGGGCGTATTCGATGTTTACACCAAAGACATTCTGAACTGCCGTAAATCTGGCGTTCTGACCGGTCTGCCAGATGCGTATGGCCGTGGCCGTATCATCGGTGACTACCGTCGCGTTGCGCTGTACGGTATCGACTTCCTGCTGAAAGACAAATACGCACAGTTCGTTTCCCTGCAGTCTGACCTGGAAAACGGCGTAAACCTGGAAGCGACTATCCGTCTGCGTGAAGAAATCGCTGAACAGCACCGCGCGCTGGGTCAGATCAAAGAGATGGCTGCTAAATATGGCTGCGATATCTCTGGTCCTGCGACCAACGCTCAGGAAGCTATCCAGTGGACCTACTTCGGCTACCTGGCCGCGGTTAAGTCTCAGAACGGTGCAGCAATGTCCTTCGGTCGCGTATCCACCTTCCTGGATGCGTACATCGAACGCGACATCAAAGCAGGCAAAATCACCGAGCAAGACGCTCAGGAAATGATTGACCACCTGGTCATGAAACTGCGTATGGTTCGCTTCCTGCGTACCCCTGAATACGATGAGCTGTTCTCTGGTGACCCAATCTGGGCGACAGAATCCATCGGTGGTATGGGCGTTGACGGCCGTACTCTGGTAACCAAAAACAGCTTCCGCTTCCTGAATACCCTGTACACCATGGGTCCTTCTCCGGAGCCGAACATCACCGTTCTGTGGTCTGAAAAACTGCCTCTGAACTTCAAGAAATTCGCGGCTAAAGTGTCTATCGATACCTCTTCTCTGCAGTACGAGAACGATGACCTGATGCGTCCGGACTTCAACAACGACGATTACGCTATCGCTTGCTGCGTAAGCCCAATGGTTGTTGGTAAACAAATGCAGTTCTTCGGTGCGCGTGCAAACCTGGCGAAAACCATGCTGTACGCAATCAACGGCGGCGTTGATGAAAAACTGAAAATGCAGGTTGGTCCTAAGTCTGAGCCGATCAAAGGCGACGTTCTGAACTTCGACGAAGTGATGGAGCGTATGGATCACTTCATGGACTGGCTGGCTAAACAGTACGTCACTGCACTGAACGTTATCCACTACATGCACGACAAGTACAGCTACGAAGCCTCTCTGATGGCGCTGCACGACCGTGACGTTGTCCGCACCATGGCGTGTGGTATCGCTGGTCTGTCCGTTGCTGCTGACTCCCTGTCTGCAATCAAATATGCGAAAGTTAAACCAATTCGTGACGAAGACGGCCTGGCTGTAGACTTCGAAATCGAAGGCGAATACCCGCAGTTTGGTAACAACGACTCTCGCGTTGATGACATGGCGGTTGACCTGGTAGAACGTTTCATGAAGAAAATTCAGAAACTGACGACTTACCGTAACGCTATCCCGACTCAGTCTGTTCTGACCATCACCTCTAACGTTGTGTATGGTAAGAAAACCGGTAACACCCCAGACGGTCGTCGTGCTGGCGCGCCATTCGGCCCAGGTGCTAACCCAATGCATGGTCGTGACCAGAAAGGTGCAGTTGCCTCTCTGACCTCCGTTGCTAAACTGCCGTTTGCTTACGCGAAAGATGGTATCTCTTATACCTTCTCTATCGTGCCAAACGCGCTGGGTAAAGACGACGAAGTGCGTAAAACTAACCTCGCGGGTCTGATGGATGGTTACTTCCACCACGAAGCGTCCATCGAAGGTGGTCAGCACCTGAACGTGAACGTCATGAACCGTGAAATGCTGCTCGACGCGATGGAACACCCTGAGAAATATCCTCAGCTGACCATCCGCGTATCTGGCTACGCAGTACGTTTTAACTCCCTGACTAAAGAACAGCAGCAGGACGTTATCACCCGTACTTTCACTCAGTCCATTTAACTGGAATTGACTGAAATCACGCGTTAAAAAGCGTACAATAAAGGCTCCACGTCAGTGGGGCCTTTTTAGCACCCTCTCCACCTCAGTCTCTTTTGTCCGCTATCTATACTTAATGGATAACAGCCAAAACAGACTTAACACAGCCGGCTTTGAGCTGTGCATACACAGGCCCCGGACGGGCCGATGCTGGAGATATCACCGCAATGTCAATTATTGGTCGCATTCACTCCTTTGAATCCTGTGGCACCGTCGATGGCCCGGGCATCCGCTTTATCACCTTTTTCCAGGGCTGCCTGATGCGCTGCCTGTACTGCCATAACCGTGACACCTGGGATACGCACGGCGGTAAAGAAGTGACCGTTGAAGAATTGATGAAAGAGGTGGTGACCTACCGCCACTTTATGAACGCGTCCGGCGGCGGCGTCACCGCATCCGGCGGCGAGGCGATTCTTCAGGCGGAGTTTGTGCGCGACTGGTTCCGTGCCTGCCGCAAAGAAGGCATTCATACCTGTCTCGATACCAACGGCTTTGTACGCCGCTACGATCCGGTTATTGACGAGCTGCTCGAAGTGACCGATCTGGTGATGCTCGATCTCAAACAGATGAACGATGAGATCCACCAGAACCTCGTTGGCGTCTCAAACCACCGCACGCTGGAATTTGCTAAATACATTGCCGATAAAGGCATTAAAACCTGGATCCGCTACGTGGTTGTGCCCGGCTGGTCAGATGATGATGACTCCGCGCACCGCCTCGGGGAATTTACCCGCGACATGGGCAACGTCGAGAAAATCGAGCTTCTGCCCTATCACGAGCTGGGTAAACATAAGTGGGTGGCAATGGGCGAAGAGTACAAACTCGATGGCGTGAAGCCGCCGAAGAAAGAGACGATGGAACGCGTCAAAGGTATTCTTGAACAGTACGGCCACAAGGTGATGTATTAATGAAAGGCCCGGTGAAAACCGGGCTTTTTTATATTCTATTTAAAGACGCCGTTAATAACGGACGTCACAATAGCTGTACTCAGCGCAATTAAGACCAGGTCGTCACCCACTACCCGCCACTCATAGCCTGGATAGGAAGGAAGCTGACCCAGCATAGAGGCCGGCACGGTCTTCTTCGCAATGCCCGGAGGCAACGGCTTACCGCGCGCCAGGTTTTTCGCGATACCCGGAGGCAGAGACTTATAGCCCGTTAGGCCATAATTCAGCGCCAGATGGCGGGCATGATCGAAACTCACGCGAGCGTCGACATCGTTACCGACATCTTTACTGCTCTTAACGCTCTTATCCGATTTTCCAGGGTTATCCTGACCGTTATTTTGCTTATTGCCATGGTTACCAGAATTCCCGTTACCATGACTGCCGCTGTTACCCTGTCCGCCACCGTTTCCGTGACCATTACCATTCCCGTTTCCAGGATTAGCCATGACCGGAGCCGTTGCAAACGTTAAAGACAACACTACGGCAAGCGCGGTTGTGGAAAAACGACGAATAGACATGATTGATGCCTTATAGTGGTAGGACTCACATGAATTATCGTCTGACGCAATAAACAAACAATAAGTAAAACTCTTAGTTGTGACAGGGACAAAAAAGCCTGTCATCGACAGGCTTTTAATTAATCAGGCATGAGCCACAGGCGTTGGATGTTCACCCACTTTGCGCAGCAGCATTAAGAGATAAATAAACGATACGCTGGCGATCATGATAAACAATAAATTATCAGAGTAATTCTGCATCAGCATCGCGGTAAACGTCGGCCCTAATAAACTGCCGATGGTATAGCTCAGTAACAGCGCCTGGTTCATTGCCACCAGCTGGTGATGTTCCACTTTCTCACAGGCCCAGGCCATCGCAACCGGATAGAGCGTAAAGCCGGCGGCCCCGAGAATAAACAGCGCAGGCGCCATTGCGGCATTGCTGAGCATGGCAAGGCAGCCCATGATGACCACGAAGACCTGAACGCGCAGCACCAGCAGACGACCGAAACGGTCCGCCAGACGACCAATCGGCCACTGCCCGACGATGCCCGCACTCACCATGACCGCCATCCAGAAGCCAATTCCGGAATCGCTGACGCCCTGATGATTCAGATAGAGCGGCATCAGGCCGTAGAGCGAGCCCAGTACAATTCCCGAGATAATGCAGCCGTTAACGCCCAGACGCGCCTGACGGAGTCTGAGCATTGGCCAGACGTGGGTCGCTTCCTGATGCTCGCTGCTCTGGTTCACAATGCGCGTGAAGAGCAGCGGCAGGATCGCGGCCAGCACCATGCCCGTGACCCACGGCAGAACGCTCATCAGGTCGGTTGGCAGCTTGCTGACCATCAGTTGACCCAGCACGGTGCCCACGTAGTAAACCATCATATAGGCCGCCAGCAGGCGTCCGCGGTTGCGGGAGGTGCCGCTGCACATCAGCGCACTTTCAACCACCACCCAGATCATCGCGCAGCCTACGCCAGCGATAAAGCGCCATGCCATCCAGCTCCAGAAGCCGACCATCAGGCCCAGCCCGGCACACCCGGCGGCGAAAATCAGCGAAGCCAGATAATAGCTGCGATTAAAGCCAAAGCGCTTAATCAGGCTCCCGGTGACCAGCGTCCCCAGCAGGTTGCCGGTAAAAAAGGACGAGCTGACCATACCCACCTGCCAGGTCGGTAAGTTTTCATGGGCGAGCCACAGCGGGACGAGCGTATTTAACACTGCGATCGCCAGGGTCAACAGAAGCAGGCCACAGAGCAACAGAAGCACTGGGCGGGTATAGGTGGTCATGGATTAAAAACCGTGAGGAAGTTCAGATTTCGTGCGCATCATGCCACTGGCAAAAACAAAGTCAATCCACTGATTTAGCCGCCTCGCACAATATGTTCCCTGTCGATTTAAAAAACTTATCCTGCTAATGCCACGCCTGCTATAGATATTAATTATGTATCTGTTTTTATTTATTAATGGGCGAAATTAAAACAAAACGACAGTCGAAAAATTTCATGATCGAAAAAAGAAAAAGCCGGGCGCTCAGGCCCGGCTTGATATAACGAAATACAACGCTAGCTGGCGATAGCCATACCAACGGTCATATGCAACCCGTAGAACACGCCGCGGCCAATCAGTTCGCCCGCCAGTACCAGCACAAAGGCCAGTGACAGCAGCGGCAGCGCGGGCTGATAACCTTTAAGCTGAGGCGCGATCCAGAATACCAACGCCGCGACCAGCAGAACGATGCGCCAGGCCATCAGAGAACCGTAGTCCGGCACCAGGGCAGAAGCCTGCTGGATAGAGCTGTGAATGGTTGCCAGTTCGGCACCCTGCATAAGGGCGACCATCGCACTCACCACCAGCGCCAGCAGCGAAACAGCGGGCAGCAAACGCATTGCCCACCCGTCTACGCCCGCCACGCGCAGCAGCAGGTAGCCCAGCAGCGGCCCGCCGATAAACATCGTCAGGAAGAAGCTCATCGGCGTCCAGACGCTGTACCAGGTTGGAACGGTATCGATAGTGTTATAGACGCGCACCATCATCCACACGAACACCACGCCCAGCACCATGGTCACGATCAGCCACAGGCTGCGTAGACCCGCAGGCAATTTCTTCATCGCGGCCAGCAGCCAGCCCAGCCCACCGACGGCAAAGAAAATTGCCCCGCTGGCAATCTCGTTACTGAGGGATGAGGCCCCCACGCGGTTCAGAGAGTTAAACGCGCGCATCGGTGAACCCAGGTGCAGCGTGGAGGCGATAAAGCCAATTCCCATCAGCACCCACAGGCCAAACATGCTCAACACTAAACGCTGCTGCTGTTCGGCATTGAGGTTCCCTTTTAACAGCGCCAGCGCGAGCACAATGAAACCACCCGCCACGCACTGACCAAAGACCGTGAAGATCATCAGCGGCCATTCATGCCATCCACTTCCCATCTCACACCTCCTTCGGATTTGCCAGGTAGCCGGTGGTGTCACCTGTAGGACGGCTGTTGGCGTTAGGTTTAATCACAATGCTCGGCTTCGTGAAGTGCGCAGACGGCAGCGGTGCAACGGCGGCAAGCTGACCGTGTTTTTGACGAAGCTCTTCAATCGGGCCGAAGTCCAGCGCGCGCAGCGGACAGGACTCGACGCAAATCGGCTTTTTGCCATCCGCCACGCGGGTGTGGCAACCGTCGCATTTGGTCATATGACCTTTGGCGGCGTTGTACTGCGGCGCGCCGTACGGGCACGCCATATGACAGTACCGACAGCCGATGCAGACATCTTCGTCCACCACCACAAAACCGTCTTCACGCTTGTGCATCGCCCCGCTCGGGCAGACCTTGGTACAGGCCGGATCTTCACAGTGGTTACAGGCAATCGACAGGTAATACGCAAAGACGTTCTGATGCCAGACGCCGTTATCTTCCTGCCAGTCGCCACCGGCGTATTCGTAAATACGGCGGAAGCTGACGTCAGGAGTCAGGTCTTTGTAATCTTTACAGGCCAGCTCGCAGGTTTTGCACCCGGTGCAACGGCTGGAATCAATAAAAAATCCATACTGGGTTGTCATCGGCTACTCCTTAAACCTTTTCAACCTGGACAAGGTTTGTGTGGGATGGGTTGCCCTTCGCCAGCGGCGACGGACGCTGCGTGGTCAGCACGTTAATACTGCCCGCCTGGTCGATGCGGTTGGCATCGGGGCTGTACCAGGCCCCTTCCCCCAGCGCCACCACGCCTGGCATCATGCGCGGCGTCACTTTGGCCTCAATGTGCACCTCGCCGCGACCGTTGAAGATACGCACGCGATCGCCATTGCCGATGCCGCGCGCTTTGGCATCCATCGGGTTGATCCACATCTCCTGACGGCAGGCGGCTTTCAGTACGTCGACGTTGCCGTAGGTGGAGTGCACGCGCGCTTTGTAGTGGAAACCGGTCAGCTGCAGCGGGAATTTCGCCGTCAGCGGATCGTTGTAGTTTTCGAAACCTGGGGTGTAGATCGGCAGCGGATCGATAACGTCCCCTTCCGGCAGCTCCCAGGTCGACGCGATTTTTGCCAGATCTTCGGAGTAGATTTCGATTTTTCCCGACGGCGTGGTCAGCGGGTTCGCCTGCGGATCTTCACGGAACGCTTTGTACGCCACGTGGTGCCCTTCCGGATCGCGCTGTTTGTACATACCCTGCTTGCGGAAGGTATCGAAATCCGGCAGGTCAGGGATCGCCTTACGGGAAAGTTCATGCAGATGGCGCATCCACCCTTCCTGAGTACGTCCCTCGGTAAACTGTTGCTCAACGCCAAGACGTTTCGCCAGCTCAGAAGTCATCTCATAGATGGTTTTGCACTCGAAGCGCGGTTTGATGGCCTGGTCGGTGAAGATCACGTAGGACATGTTGCCGCAGGAGGCGTCCAGCGCGAAATCCATCTGCTCAGAAGCGGTGCAGTCCGGCAGCAGGATATCGGCATATTTCGCCGAGGAGGTCATGTGGCAGTCAATCACCACTATCATCTCGCACTTCTTGTCATCCTGCAGGATTTCATGGGTGCGGTTGATTTCAGAGTGCTGGTTGATGAGACAGTTACCGGCATAGTTCCAGATCATCTTGATCGGCACGTCCAGCTTGTCCTTGCCGCGCACGCCGTCGCGCAGGGCGGTCATTTCCGGGCCGCGTTCGATCGCATCGGTCCACATAAACATGGAGATGCTGGTCTGAACAGGGTTATCCAGCGTCGGCATACGTTCAAACGGCACTTCATACGAGCCTTCACGCGCGCCGGTGTTACCGCCGTGAATGCCCACGTTACCCGTCAGAATAGAAAGCATTGAGATCGCGCGGGTCGCGATTTCGCCGTTCGCATGACGCTGCGGGCCCCAGCCCTGGCTGATATAGGCCGGTTTGGCTGAGCCAATCTCACGCGCCAGCTGAACGATACGCTCCACCGGAATACCGGTGATGGTGGAAGCCCACTCGGGCGTTTTCGCCACGCCGTCGCTGCCCTGACCGAGAATATAGGCTTTGTAATGCCCGTTAGCCGGCGCGCTGGCTGGCAGGGTTTTCTCGTCATAGCCGACGCAGTATTTATCCAGGAAAGGCTGATCGACGAGGTTTTCGGTGATCATCACCCACGCCAGCGCTGAAACCAATGCCGCATCGGTACCCGGACGGATTGGGATCCACTCGTCTTCACGTCCGGCACCGGTGTCGGTGTAGCGCGGGTCGATGATGATCATGCGGGCATTGGATTTTGTGCGGGCCTGTTCCAGGTAGTAGGTTACCCCGCCGCCGCTCATGCGGGTTTCACCTGGATTGTTACCGAACAGGACGACCAGCTTACTGTTTTCGATATCAGACGGGCTGTTGCCGTCCGCCCAGCCGCCGTAGGTGTAGTTCAGGCCAGCAGCGATCTGCGCCGAGGAATAGTCGCCGTAGTGGTTGAGATAACCGCCGCAGCAGTTCATCAGGCGCGCCACCAGCGTTTTACCAGGCGGCCAGGAGCGGGTCAGCGTGCCGCCAAGCGTCCCGGTGCCGTAGTTCAGGTAGATGGATTCGTTGCCGTACTCTTTGATAAGACGCTGCATATTGGTGGCGATGATGTCGTAGGCTTCATCCCAGCTAATGCGCTCGAACTTCCCTTCCCCACGCTTACCAACGCGCTTCATCGGGTATTTCAGGCGGTCCGGGTTGTACACGCGACGACGCATGGAGCGACCGCGCAGACAGGCACGAACCTGATGTAACCCTTCGTAGTTATCGTCCCCGGTATTGTCGGTTTCGACATATTTAATTTCACCATCCACCACATGCATGCGCAGTGGACAACGGCTACCGCAGTTTACGGTACAGGCACTCCACACCACTTTTTCCGGCGTGGTGGCCGGGGACAGTGCATCTGCCGCCGACGCCAGTCGGGTAAAAGGGAGCGTGAAGGCACTACTGGCTACGGCCAGGCCGCCAATTGCCGTGGTTTTCATCAACCCACGGCGAGTGACCTCGGCAGCCATTAATGCTTCAGGCGCGTTGATTTTCATAGAGACTCACTTTGGTTGCTCACAAAAAAAAGAGAGGCGGCGCATACCGCTATGTAGTTTTATATATAACGAATTTCTTCGTTATCAGCTTTTTATGCTGACTTTCATTCGGAGGAGTATTACTACTTTAGAGGGAGAGGTTATTGCTTCGTATCAAATCAAAGGCATAAAAAAAGCGCCCTGAGGCGCTTTTTTGTTTTAAGACAAATTATTAGCCGATGTACTGCTGGCCTTTCATGTACGGACGCAGCACTTCAGGGATCTCAATACGACCGTCCGCCAGCTGGTAGTTTTCCAGCACGGCAACCAGCGTACGGCCCACGGCCAGACCAGAACCGTTCAGGGTATGCACCAGACGGGTTTTCTTGTCAGATTTGCTGCGGCAGCGAGCCTGCATGCGGCGCGCCTGGAAATCCCAGACGTTAGAGCAGGAAGAGATCTCACGGTAGGTATTCTGCGCAGGCACCCACACTTCCAGATCGAAAGTCTTGCAGGCGCCAAAGCCCATATCACCGGTACACAGGGCCATACGACGGTACGGCAGACCCAGCAGCTCCAGCACTTTCTCAGCGTGGCCGGTCATCTCTTCCAGCGCGTCCATGGACTCTTCAGGACGGACGATCTGCACCATCTCAACTTTGTCGAACTGGTGCATACGGATCAGACCGCGCGTGTCGCGACCGTAAGATCCTGCTTCAGAACGGAAGCACGGAGAGTGTGCAGTCAGCTTAATTGGCAGGTCGTCTTCATCGATGATCTCATCACGCACGAGGTTAGTCAGCGGCACTTCAGCGGTTGGGATCAGCGCGTAGTTGCTGCTGTCTGCTTCCTCGTCCAGCGGACGGGTATGGAACAGATCGCCGGCAAATTTCGGCAGCTGGCCCGTACCGTACAGCGTATCGTGGTTGACCAGATACGGCACGTAGGTTTCGCTGTAGCCGTGCTGCTCGGTGTGCAGATCCAGCATGAACTGCGCCAGCGCGCGGTGCAGATGGGCGATCTGGCCTTTCATCACTACGAAGCGAGAGCCGGTCAGCTTAACCGCCGCAGCAAAGTCCAGGCCCGCGTGCATTTCGCCCAGCGTTACGTGATCGCGTACTTCGAAGTCAAACTCACGAGGCGTACCCCAGCGTTTCACTTCAACGTTGTCGTTTTCATCTTTGCCGACAGGCACGCTGTCGTCAGGAATATTCGGGATAGCCAGGGCAATATCACGAATTTCGGCCTGAAGAACGTCCAGCTCAGCTTTCGCCTGATCCAGTTCTTCACCCAGTTTGTTCACTTCCAGGCGTAATGGCTCAATATCTTCCCCGCGCGCTTTCGCCTGGCCGATGGATTTCGATCGAGAGTTACGCTCTGCCTGCAGATTTTCAGTTTGTACCTGCAGTACTTTACGACGCTCTTCAAGAGCGCGCAGCTTATCTACATCCAGCTTAAAGCCCCGGCGTGCCAGTTTTTCAGCGACTGCGTCTGGCTCATTACGCAGCAGATTGGGATCGAGCATGCTTATCCTGTGCTTATCGAATTAAAATAGGAAAATGTGACCACAGCCTGCGGCCACAAGGTTATACCCTAAATAATTCGAGTTGCAGGAAGGCGGCAAGCGAGCGAATCCCCAGAAGCATAGAAAACTATGTGACTGGGGTGAGCGAGCGCAGCCAACGCACATGCAACTTGAAGTATAACGGGTATACATTGCCAACATTACCGCAACGATTGAACTAACGGTAGCGTTTTATAGGGCTATTTTGATCCTGTCCGGCGAGCCAGGTGAGCTTTTCACCAATCTTGCCTTCAAGACCTCTGTTTGTGGGGTGATAATAGCGCGTTTGTGCCATCTCCTGCGGGAAATATTCCTCCCCGGCAGCGTAGGCATTGGGTTCGTCGTGAGCGTAGCGATACTCCTGCCCGTAACCCATCTCTTTCATCAGCCTGGTCGGCGCGTTACGCAGATGAACCGGAACATCGTAGTCCGGGCGTTCGCGCGCGTCGGACATCGCCGCTTTGAAGGCGGTATAAACCGCATTGCTTTTCGGCGCGCAGGCCAGGTAGACAATCGCCTGCGCTATGGCACGTTCGCCTTCCGCGGGTCCAACGCGGGTGAAGCAGTCCCAGGCCGAAAGCGCGACCTGCATAGCGCGAGGATCGGCATTGCCGACATCTTCTGACGCAATCGCCAGGCAGCGACGCGCGACATATAGCGGATCGCCGCCCGCAGTGATAATGCGCGCGTACCAGTAAAGCGCCGCATCCGGCGCGCTGCCGCGCACGGACTTATGCAGCGCCGAGATCAGGTCGTAAAAACGGTCGCCTTTGTTATCGAAACGCGCGCTGCGCTCCCCGGCAATTTCGGTGAGCAGCTCCTGCTTCAGCACCCGCTTTCCGGCATCGTCGACTTCGGCCATATCGGCCATCATTTCCAGCGTATTCAGCGCCCGACGCGCATCGCCGTTGACCAGCTCGGCAATCGCACGACGCGTGTCGTCAGGCAGAACGATATCCTGCCCGCCGTAGCCCCGCGCTCTATCGTCCATCGCCTGGGTGAGAACCTTTTCGATATCCTCGGTGGTCAGCGATTTGAGCAGGTAAACGCGCGCGCGGGACAGCAGCGCCGAGTTCAATTCAAACGACGGGTTTTCGGTGGTCGCACCGATGAAGAAGATCGTGCCGTCTTCAATATGCGGCAGGAAGGCATCCTGCTGGCTCTTGTTGAAGCGGTGGACTTCGTCCACGAAGAGGATGGTGCGCCGCCCGGCGTTACGGTTCTGCCGCGCACGCTCGATCGCCTCACGGATCTCTTTCACGCCGGAGGTGACCGCCGAGATGCGTTCAACGTCCGCGTTGGCATAGCGGGCGATCACTTCTGCAAGCGTGGTCTTGCCGGTGCCAGGGGGGCCCCAGAGGATCATGGAGTGCAGATGCCCGGCCTCAATGGCGCGCGGCAATGGCTTACCGGCAGCCAGCAGGTGCTGCTGGCCGATGTACTGCGCTAAATTTTCTGGCCGCATGCGAGCGGCCAGAGGTTGAAACGCGTTATCTGAAAAATCGAGCGACAGATTGCCCACTCACGCCTCTTACTTATTGCGTTGGTCGTCCACCGTTACGCCCTGCGGCGGGGTAAAGGTGAATTTCGATGCATCAACGGCGCCGTTCTGCTGAGATTTAAGCTGGTAGCTGCTGCGCTGATCGTCCTGCTCAACCGCGCCGAACTGATTAATGGTACCGTTGGTGCTTACGTTAATGGTGAACTGCTTCAGGTTGCCGTTGCTGCCTTTCGGCGTCAGGACAAACTCGTCACCCGTCTGTTTAATATTATACTGCTGCCAGTCGCTGGACTGGTTACGGGCAATCAGCATAAACGGCGTATTGCTGGTGGCATCTTTCAGCCAGGTCGCCGTTGCCTGCTCAACGAACGGGTTGAAGAACCATAAGGTTTTGCCGTCAGACACCAGGATGCTCTCATCCGGCTGGGTCATGTGCCAGTTGAACAGATTGGGACGTTTTACCCACAAATCTCCCTGGCCTTCCTGCACCGCGTTGCCGCTGCCGTCAGTCACTTTTTGCGTGAAGCTGGCGTGGAAGCTGCTTACTTTATCCAGTCGGCTTTTAAGGTCGCTGGCCGCATCAGCCCAGACGCTGCTGGCGACAAAACTGGTGAGTAATGCACAGGCGATGGCGATTTTTTTCATTGTTATTCCTTAAAATACGTCTTCCCGATATGGGGTTTCCGTCTTCTATTCTGGACCTGCCCGAAGGCAGGCGACAGAAGAAAATGCTTAATTTTGGCTGATTTACCCTTCTTTGCAATCGCTGAAGGTTAATCAAACGGCGGCGGTGCCAGCACCTCGCGGTTACCGTTATGCCCCTGCTCGCTCACAATGCCCTGCGCTTCCATCTGCTCGATGATACGCGCTGCGCGGTTATAGCCGATGCGGAACTGGCGCTGCACGCCAGAGATGGACGCTTTGCGTTTTTCGGTAACGAAGTTAACCGCCTGATCGAATAACGGATCCAGCTCTTCGCCGCCGTCGAAGCCACCGCCGCCGCCTTCGCTTTCCGTATCGCTGGTGATGCCGTCAACATATTGTGGACGACCGCGCGCTTTCCAGTCCTGCACGACGGCGTGTACTTCCTCATCGCGGACGAACGCACCGTGGACACGCACCGGAGAGGTGGAGTTCGGGCCGGAATAGAGCATGTCACCCATACCCAGCAGCGACTCTGCGCCGCCCTGATCAAGAATGGTACGGGAGTCAATTTTACTGGATACGGTAAAGGCGATACGCGTCGGGATGTTCGCTTTGATAAGACCGGTGATAACGTCCACGGAAGGACGCTGGGTCGCCAGCACAAGGTGAATACCGGCCGCACGCGCTTTCTGCGCCAGACGGGCAATCAGCTCTTCCACTTTCTTACCGACGGTCATCATCAGGTCAGCGAACTCATCGACCAGCACGACGATATAAGGCAGCTTTTCCAGGACCGGATGCTGGGCATCCATGCTGTCACCCGGCTTCCAGTAAGGATCCGGGATCGGACGTCCCATACGCACCGCCTGGGCGATTTTCTCGTTATAACCGGCCAGGTTACGCACGCCCAGCGCAGACATCAGCTTGTAGCGACGTTCCATCTCATTGACGCTCCAGCGCAGGGCGTTGGCGGCGTCCTTCATGTCGGTGACCACTTCGGTCAGCAGATGCGGGATGCCTTCGTAGACCGACAGTTCGAGCATTTTCGGGTCGATCATGATGAAACGCACATCTTCCGGCTGCGCTTTATAAAGCATGCTGAGGATCATGGCGTTCACGCCGACAGACTTACCGGAGCCGGTAGTACCCGCGACCAGCAGGTGAGGCATTTTCGCGAGATCAGCCACCACCGGATCGCCCGCAATATCTTTACCCAGCACCACGGTCAGCGGGGATGGGTTATCGCGGAACTTGGTGTTATCCAGAACTTCACGCAGGTAGACGGTCTGACGTTTCTTGTTCGGCAGCTCAAGGCCAACGTAAGGCTTGCCCGGAATCACTTCCACCACACGTACCGCCACGGTCGACAGAGAACGCGCCAGGTCACGGGACAGGTTCGAAATACGCGCGGCTTTAACGCCTGGTGCCAGGTTCAGTTCAAAACGGGTGATAACAGGACCCGGCGAGTAGTTCACCACGTCCGCCTTAATGCGGAAGTCAGCCAGACGGGCTTCCACCAGACGCGCCATTTGTTCAAGCGCGAAGGTATCGACCGGCTCCACTTCTGACGGCGGCGGCGTTAACAGATCCAGAGATGGCAGCGGCGTGCTTGGACGCTGCAGCGGACGGCTGTCACCGTTACGCATCAACAGTGGGTGAATCAGGCTCTCCTGCGGCTGAGGCGCAGGCTGCTGGAACTGCGGCGGCTGTGGTGGCTGCTGCGGTTGCGCATACGCTTGCTGAACAGGCTGATGCGGCTGCGCGTAGGCCTGCGGCGCTGGCTGCTGGCGCACAGGCTCTGCTTCCGGCATCACGCTCGGGGTAAATAAAGGCTCGCTCGGGCCATCATCCACCAGATCCTTCATCGGAGAGAATTCAAAATCTGACAGCGAGAACGGATTTGCACCAGCCGGTTGTTCACCGGAATAGCGCTGCTGCTGGGTGGCGGCAAACTGGCGCGCCAGTTCTGCTTCAGCCGCGTCCTCTTCGTCTTCCAGCACCGGTTCATCGTGCTGGTATTCTTCACCGTAGCGCTGATTCTGCTGCGCAGCGAACTGGCGGGCCAGCTCGTCCTGCTGCATTTCATCGGCGTCATCTTCGTACTCAGGCTCGCGCGCTTTCTCTTCGGCCATACGCTGGGAAGGCAGCTTGATACCATAAGAGGCAAGCTCACGGCGGGTTGGAACGCGAACGCGGTTAGGGCGAGGCAGTTGCGGACCAATCCCCTCCTTCACCTGAGGACGTGGCGCGCCCCCTGTTGCCAGACTAAAGACTGGTGCCGCTACGGCAGCGGCCACGGTAGCCTGCTTCACGCTTTCCGCTACGGGTGCAGCTGCTGGCATCGGGTCGATCGGTGGAACCGAAACAGCAGGCGCTTTCGTCACCGGCTCCTGGACCGGTTCAGGCACAGGCTGGTACCAGGCCGCCAGCTGCTCGCGTTCACGCGCACGACGCTCTTCAACTTCTTCAAAATAGTACATAGGTGGACGAGAGGGTTTTACCTCTTCCACGATTTCCGGTTCAGGCTGCGGCTCAACATAAGGCTGCGCAGGTTCAACCGGTTCAGGCACATACTCCTGATAAGGTTGGGCCACAGGCTGTTCATAGTGCGGGTAATCTTGCGGTTCATACGCAGGCTGCGGCGGCTGATACGGCTGCTGCCACTGCTCCTGCTGTACAGGAATGTAGCTTTCAGGTTCAGGCGCGATAACGGGCTCCGGCGTGTGAACGCCAGGCGCTGTCTGCCAGTCAACCTGAGGCTGCTGAATAACGGATTCCGGCGGCGAAACCGGCGCGGATGGCATCACGGCGTCGACAGGTGCGGCATACGCCTGCGCAGCGGTCGTCGCGGCGGCGGCGGCTGCAACCGGCTCGGTAACCGAGTGGCCATTTAACAGCGGATCGTATTCGTCGAAGTCACCCGGCGTGGCCCGGCTGCCGGAGAAGAGCACATCGTCAGGATCGACGGCGACACCCGCCGCGCGATACGCCACCTGCTCGTCTTCATCCATGCGTTTACCGGAGAAGAGCGCCGCATCGGTTTTACGGCCCAGCGGGTTGGCAAATTTCTCAGCAACACGCTGGCGACGCGCCAGCGCGCCGCGCAGAATACGCGCTCGACGAGACTCGCGACGCTGCACAGGCGCGTCATCTTCCTCTTCATCTTCGTACTCGTCTTCATCAACCCACGTATCGTCGCGGCGGGTACGGTTGCTGGCGAAGGTCAGAATGGTGAGGATAAAACTGCCAATTTTCTCGGCAATGCTCACCCAGGACCAGCCGGTGAACAACGTCAGCCCGGCCGCCCAGATGCAGAGCAGCGCCAGCGTGCCGCCGCTGCTGTGCAGCATCGGCTGTAGCGCAGAACTGAGTAAGCTGCCAATCACCCCGCCCGAGGCGAAGTACCAGATATCATCCGCATTTATCGCTGCCAGCCCGCACGAGGTGAGGATCAGCGCCAGCGCGCCAATCAGGCGCAGCGACACGGCGAAATAGTCGATGTAATCATCGTTCTGACGATGACGCCACGCAAACCAGCATCCGCCAATGATAATGACGGGAAGGGTGTAGGCCATCACACCGAAAATGAAAAACAGCGTGTCCGCAAGCCAGGCACCGGGAACACCGCCTAAATTATGGATAGGCTCATGCCATGCAGTTTGTGACCAGCTGGGATCTGAGGGGTTGAAACTGAGTAAGGCTGCCATCAGCCAGACGGCAAAAAGGGCAATAACAATCAGCAAAGCCTCGAGGAGACGACGTCCGCTGCTTAGCTTCGATAGTGTGACTTCTTTGTCTTCAGTGTATTCCTGGCTCAAGAAAGGCTCTCCAGGTATCAGGCATATCCTGCCTGTTTGCTAAAACGGACAACAGCGCCGGGACTCCCCGGCACTGTTGCTGTATGGATTAACAGGAGTGTAATCAAACTACGCTGATTTTGCACCTGTTCCGTGTTAGCGCGTCTTAATAACCAGACGATTGCTCTGTTTGACCTCTTCCATCACCACATATGTACGGGTGTCGTTCACGCCCGGCAGACGCAGCAGGGTTTCCCCCAGCAGCTTACGGTAGGCGGACATATCAGGCACACGGGTTTTCAACAGGTAGTCGAAATCACCGGATACCAGGTGACACTCTTGAATTTCTTCAAGTTTTTGTACAGCGGAGTTAAATTGCTCAAACACATCCGGCGCACCACGATTCAGAGTAATCTCAACAAATACCAGAAGTGAGGCATCCAGATAATGCGGGTTCAGCAGAGCCGTATAGCCCTGAATAAAACCCTGTCTTTCCAGTCGGCGCACACGCTCAAGGCACGGCGTCGGGGAAAGTCCCACACGTTTTGAAAGCTCGACGTTGGAAATACGCCCATCCTTTTGCAATTCATTAAGAATGTTACGATCGATACGGTCGAGATCTTTGCCAGGGCGCTTCTTGCTATCTACCATTATTATTGTCTCTCTGTATTCCTTCCCTACTCCTGCCTGGACCCTGTGCACATCACTGTTCAGAGCCTGTACCCGTTAGTCATCACATCGCCTGATTATGTATTAGACGCGATGCGGATTCGGGTTCTGTTGGTAAGAAGACCGTTGCCCGAAGGCAGTCACCGACATCACGTATGGCGTCTGTCCACGCCATGCGTAGATTTCACTGACCCGGTAAAAATGGCATTTACGTGCATGCCTATGCGGCATACGGTTAACGCGGTTTTTTTTCTTCCTTGAATGTTTTCGCAAAAGCGCAGGGGATTGTCAAAGCAAAACATCGTTTTTTAGTACAACATGCCGGATATTCATTACGGCAGGGTATTAATCCTCATTTTATTGCCTTACAAACGAGCGATTTTCAGGAGAAAGCGTGATGTTATAGCGCCTCATTCATCGTCCGTGGCTATTACACAGATTGATATCAAAATTGCTGCGCTCTTTTTTTACGACAACAAATTCCCTACAATCCAGCCAAATGTCTGCCAACAACAATGGGGATCTCATGGGCACGGCCAAACACAGTAAGCTGCTAATCCTTGGTTCTGGACCTGCGGGATATACCGCAGCGGTCTATGCTGCACGCGCTAACCTGCACCCGGTACTCATTACCGGTATGGAAAAAGGCGGTCAGCTGACCACCACCACCGAAGTGGAAAACTGGCCAGGGGACCCGAACGACCTGACCGGGCCGCTGCTGATGGAACGTATGCACGAGCATGCCGCGAAATTCGAAACCGAAATTCTGTTCGACCACATCAATAAAGTCGATCTGCAGAACCGTCCGTTCCGCCTGACGGGCGACAGCGGCGAATACACCTGTGACGCGCTGATCGTCGCCACCGGTGCCTCTGCCCGTTACCTCGGTCTGCCATCCGAAGAAGCGTTCAAAGGCCGCGGCGTCTCTGCCTGCGCAACCTGTGACGGTTTCTTCTACCGCAACCAGAAAGTCGCGGTCATCGGCGGCGGCAACACCGCAGTGGAAGAAGCGCTCTACCTGGCGAACATTGCCTCTGAAGTGCACCTGATCCACCGTCGCGAAACATTCCGCGCGGAGAAAATCCTGATCAAACGTCTGATGGATAAAGTGGCAAGCGGCAACATCGTCCTGCACACCAACCGTACCCTCGAAGAGGTGACGGGCGACCAGATGGGCGTTGCCGGTCTGCGTATCCGCGATACCCAGAACACCGATAACGTCGAAACGCTTGAAGTGGCGGGTCTGTTTGTGGCGATCGGTCACAGCCCGAACACCGCGATCTTCGACGGTCAGCTGGAGCTGGAAAACGGCTACATCAAAGTGCAGTCCGGCATTCACGGTAACGCGACCCAGACCAGCATCCCGGGCGTGTTCGCGGCTGGTGACGTGATGGACCACATTTATCGTCAGGCGATTACCTCTGCGGGCACCGGCTGTATGGCCGCGCTGGACGCTGAACGCTACCTCGATGGACTGGCTGAACAAGGTAAATAATCTTTACAAGTCAGTAACAAACGTAAATAAAGGCGGCGATAAGTCGCCTTTATTGTCTCCCCGTTGTAACATTGCGCTGCCCAATTTCTAATAACGTCACCTGCAAAGTACGCAATGGAAAAAACCCGTCAACAAGAGTTAACACGCTGGCTGAAACAGCAAAGCGTTATTTCCCGCCGCTGGCTTACGATTTCCCGTCTCCTGGGGTTCGTTAGCGGTCTGTTGATTGTTGCCCAGGCATGGCTGCTGGCCCGCATTCTTAATCACATGATCATGGAGAACATCCCGCGCGAGGCACTCCTGCTGCCCTTTATTGTTCTGATCCTGATTTTTATCCTGCGCGCCTGGGTGGTGTGGCTGCGTGAGCGCGTCGGTTTTCACGCCGGACAGCACATCCGCTACGAGATCCGCCGTCAGGTGCTCGATCGCCTTCAGGAAGCCGGGCCCGCGTGGATCCAGGGTAAACCGGCCGGTAGCTGGGCGACGCTGATCCTTGAGCAGATTGACGATATGCACGACTACTATGCGCGCTATCTGCCGCAGATGGCCCTTGCCGTCTTCGTTCCGCTGCTGATCGTGATCGCCATCTTCCCGGTGAACTGGATGGCTGCGCTGATTCTGATGGGCACCGCCCCGCTGATCCCGCTGTTTATGGCGCTGGTCGGCATGGGGGCAGCGGATGCCAACCGCCGTAACTTCCTGGCATTGGGTCGCCTGAGCGGCCATTTCCTCGACCGTCTGCGCGGCATGGAGACGTTACGCATTTTTGGCCGCGGTGAAGCGGAAACCGAAAACATTCGCCAGGCATCGCAGGACTTCCGTCAGCGCACCATGGAAGTGTTACGCCTCGCCTTCTTGTCTTCCGGGGTACTGGAATTCTTTACCTCACTGTCGATTGCCCTCGTGGCGGTCTACTTTGGCTTCTCCTACCTTGGCGCGCTGGATTTCGGCCATTACGGCACGGCGGTGACCCTTTCTGCCGGGTTCCTGGCGCTGATCCTGGCCCCGGAGTTTTTCCAGCCGCTTCGCGATCTGGGGACCTTCTATCACGCCAAAGCGCAGGCGGTTGGCGCAGCCGATAGCCTGAAAACGTTCCTGGAAACGCCGCTGGCACACCCGGAGCGCGGTGACGTAACGCTGAATGCTAAAGACCCCGTGACCATTGAAGCGCAGGACTTTTCCATTCTGTCCCCGGAAGGCAAAGTGCTCGCGGGTCCGCTGAACTTTACCCTGCCTGCCGGACAACGCGTGGTGCTCGTCGGCACCAGCGGTTCCGGGAAAAGTTCTCTGCTGAATGCGCTATCCGGCTTTATGGCCTACACGGGTTCACTGCGGATCAACAAAACCGAACTGCGCAACCTCGATCCTGACGCCTGGCGCAAACAGCTCAGCTGGGTGGGCCAAAACCCGCAGCTTCCAGCCTCTACGCTGCGTGAAAACGTCCTGCTGGCGCGCCCGGATGCGCGTGAAGATGAACTGCAATCGGTTCTCGACCGCGCCTGGGTCAGCGAGTTTCTGCCCCTGCTCCCGAAAGGAGTAGATACCGTGGTCGGCGACCAGTCCGCCGGGCTGTCAGTCGGACAGGCGCAGCGTGTGGCGGTTGCCCGCGCGTTGTTGAATCCTTGTCAGCTGATGCTGCTGGATGAGCCTGCCGCCAGCCTGGATGCCCACAGCGAACAGCGCGTAATGGAGGCCCTGAACGCCGCCTCCCGGCAGCAAACCACCCTGATGGTCACCCATCAGCTGGAAGGCATTGCCGACTGGGACCAGATCTGGGTCATGGAGAACGGCCGTCTTGTTGAGCAAGGCGATTACGCCTCTCTCGTTGCCGCGCAGGGGCCGTTTGCCGCCCTGCTGGCGAACCGTCAGGAGGACATCTGATGCGTGCTCTGCTGCCTTATCTTGCGCTCTATAAACGCCACAAATGGATGCTGACGCTGGGGATTGTGCTGGCGATTGTCACGCTGCTCGCCAGCATCGGCCTGCTCACGCTTTCCGGCTGGTTCCTGTCGGCCTCGGCCGTCGCGGGCGTTGCCGGGTTATACAGCTTCAACTATATGCTCCCTGCTGCCGGCGTTCGCGGTACCGCCATCACCCGTACTGCCGGACGCTATTTCGAACGGCTGGTCAGCCACGACGCCACTTTCCGCGTGCTGCAGCACCTGCGCATCTACACCTTCAGCAAGCTGCTGCCCCTCTCCCCTGCCGGGCTGGCGCGTTTTCGTCAGGGTGAGCTACTCAACCGTGTCGTTGCGGATGTCGACACGCTGGATCACCTGTACCTGCGCGTGATCTCCCCAATCGTGGGCGCGTTTGTGGTGATTGTGGTGGTCACGCTGGGGTTGTCTGTTCTGGATGTTCCCGTTGCGCTGACGCTGGGCGGGATCATGCTGCTGACGCTGATCATTCTGCCGCCGCTGTTTTACCGTGCCGGAAAATCCACCGGGGAAAACCTGACGCGTCTGCGCGGGGACTACCGACAGCAGCTAACCTCCTGGCTTCAGGGGCAGGCAGAGCTGACCATTTTTGGCGCCAGCAAGCGCTACCGTGCCCGGATGGAAAGTACGGAGCTGAACTGGCATGAGGCCCAGCGCCGCCAGTCGGAGCTGACGGCCTTCTCTCAGGCGCTGATGATGTTAATCGGCGGCGTGGCGGTGATTGCCATGCTGTGGCTGGCCTCCGGCGATGTCGGGGGAAATTCACAGCCGGGTCCTCTTATTGCCCTTTTCGTCTTCTGCGCGCTGGCGGCGTTTGAAGCGCTGGCCCCGGTGACGGGCGCCTTCCAGCATCTGGGTCAGGTCATCGCCTCTGCCCTGCGCATCACCCAGATTGCCGAACAGGAGCCTGAAGTCACGTTCAGTGCCGGGCAAACTGCGGTACCAGAGCAGGTTGCGCTAACGCTTGAAGATGTCACCTTCGCCTACGACAAGCAGGCGCAGAACGCGCTGGACGGTATCAACCTTTCTGTTAAGGCAGGACAGCGGATTGCGATCCTCGGCCGTACCGGCTGCGGTAAATCGACGCTGCTGCAGTTGCTGACCCGCGCCTGGGATCCGCAGCGCGGTCAGATTCGTTTTAATAATACGTTGCTGACTGATTTCAGCGAGCAGGCCCTGCGCAAGACCGTGAGCGTGGTTCCACAGCGCGTGCATCTGTTTAGCGCCACGCTGCGCGATAACCTGCTGCTGGCCGCGCCAGAGGCCTCTGATGATGCGCTTCGCGCCGTACTGGAGCAGGTCGGACTGCAAAAGCTGCTTGAGGACGAGGGATTAAACAACTGGCTTGGCGAAGGTGGCCGTCAGCTCTCCGGCGGCGAGCTGCGCCGTCTGGCCATTGCGCGCGCGCTGCTGCACGATGCGCCGCTGATGCTGCTCGACGAGCCCACCGAAGGGCTGGACGCCACGACAGAGAGCCAAATCCTTGATTTACTGGCGAATGTTATGACCGGCAAAACCGTGCTGATGGTTACGCACCGCCTGCGCGGACTGGCGAGCTTTGATCGGATAATTGTGATGGACAACGGGCACATTATTGAGCAAGGTAATCACACAGAACTGTTGGCAAAACAGGGTCGCTACTACCAGTTTAAACAGCGTCTGTAGACTATATTTGTAGCGTCCTCACTCGCGTACTGGAGTTTTGCTGTCATGCGCCTGGTCCAGCTTTCTCGTCATAACATCGCGTTCCCTTCTCCGGAAGGGGCGCTGCGTGAGCCCAACGGGCTGCTGGCCCTTGGCGGTGACCTCAGTCCCGCTCGACTGTTAATGGCGTACCAGCGCGGTATCTTCCCCTGGTTTTCCCCAGGCGATCCGATTTTATGGTGGTCCCCCGATCCGCGTGCCGTGATGTGGCCAGCGCAGTTTCACGTGAGCCGCAGCATGAAGCGTTTCCATGCGAAATCACCGTACCGCGTCACCCTCAACCACGCCTTTGGTCAGGTCATTGAAGGCTGTGCCGAAGACCGCTATGAAGGGACATGGATAACCCGCGATATCATTACCGCCTACCACCAGCTCCATGAGCTTGGCTACGCCCACTCCATCGAGGTGTGGGAAGGCGGAGCGCTTGTCGGCGGCATGTACGGCGTGGCGCAGGGGACGCTGTTTTGCGGCGAGTCGATGTTCTCTCGTGCGGTTAACGCCTCGAAAACCGCGCTGCTGGTCTTCTGCGAGGCGTTTGCCCAGCGCGGCGGACGCCTGATCGATTGTCAGGTACTCAACGAGCATACCGCCTCCCTGGGTGCCGTTGAAATTCCGCGACGCCAGTACATCGAACAGCTGGACGCCAGCCGTCAGGAGAAGCTCCCGCGCGACTTCTGGATACCGAGAACGCTCTTTATGCCCAATGCCTAAATGTTTTCCGCATATTTTTTGTGAGGGTGTTATAATTATGCCGCAGAGTAGCTTCTGCCTGTTGCCCCGCCGCCGTTTGGGACCCTCGCTTCAGATAACGTCCTGACGTTTATCCTGTCGTCTCCCCTTTACGAATGCGCTTCCTGTTCGGTTGTACCGTGACGCTTGGGCAATGCGCCGAAACTGTTTTGCTGCGTTTTAATCGCGCAATTCTTTACTTAATTGATGAATTTCGGCATTATCTTGCCGGTTCAAAACTTGGTAGTGATACCCCAGAGGATTAGATGGCCAAAGAAGACAATATTGAAATGCAGGGTACCGTACTTGATACGTTGCCTAATACCATGTTTCGCGTAGAGCTGGAAAACGGTCACGTGGTAACTGCGCACATCTCCGGTAAAATGCGCAAAAACTACATCCGCATTTTAACGGGCGACAAAGTGACTGTTGAACTGACCCCGTACGACCTGAGCAAAGGCCGCATTGTCTTCCGTAGTCGCTAATTGTTTTCGCCTGTAATGGCAGATGAATATTTAAAAGGTCGGGATAATCCCGGCCTTTTTTATTTATGGCTTTAGTGTTGCTGCATCGGAAGATGTATTGTCATCCATGGTTGGACAGGAGCGATTAAATCCCCCGCCATAGAATGAGCCATGTCATGGAGTAATCCCGTAAGGTGCGGCAACATATCGCGGTCAAAATGCGACACCAGCAGCACATGGTTTAACGCCCGGCAGTAGTCGCATTTCGTTTCTGTATCTTCAAGCAACCACTCTTTTTGTCGCGGCTGTTCCGCTTCATCCTCAAATTCCACCACCTGAAAATCACGCATTGATTCTGTAAGGCCAGTTTTCACCTCTTCCAGGTAAGTTCCGAGACAGCGGCAAACGGGCTGCGTTTGCGGGAGTGATTTGCAGTCGAGGAGGATTTCGGTGAGCAGTTTGCAGCGCTCGGCCAGGGTTGGGAGATCGGGGTTGAGGGAGAGTTCGCTGTAAAGTTGGGCGAAATTATTAATATCAGTCATATGTGATCCTTTATGCACGTAAGATTGTTTGTGCACACTTTCAGGACGCCAATCCCGGCACCTGATTTTGCAGGTGCGCCGCCATTTTATTACTGTGGATTTATCCAGCAACTGACTTCGAAAGAAACTGGAAAGCGCCTCGCAAAATTCCTCTGCGGTCTGTTGCCCTCACCCCAATCCTCTCCCACAGGGAGAGGGAGAAAACAAAAAAAACGGCAACCGAAGTTGCCGTTTTGCTTTTACCTTACAACTCAGTGAGCCGCTTCCGGCTTGTGCTTCGCCGCACTCTGGAAATCGTACGTCAGTTCGTTCTTCGCCTGGTCCAGCGCCACGGTCACCTGGCCGCCGTCCACCAGCGAGCCAAACAGCAGCTCGTTCGCCAGCGGTTTCTTCAGGTTGTCCTGAATCACGCGCGCCATCGGACGGGCACCCATCGCACGGTCATAGCCTTTCTCGGCCAGCCAGTTGCGGGCCTCCTGGCTCACTTCCAGCGACACGCCTTTCTGATCCAGCTGAACCTGCAGTTCGACGATAAACTTGTCCACTACCTGATGGATCACGTCGGTAGAGAGGTGATCGAACCAGATAATGTTGTCCAGACGGTTACGGAACTCCGGCGTGAAGATCTTCTTGATCTCCTCCATCGCATCGGTGCTGTTATCCTGGTGGATCAGGCCGATGGATTTACGCTCGGTTTCACGCACACCGGCGTTGGTGGTCATCACCAGCACCACGTTGCGGAAGTCCGCCTTGCGCCCGTTGTTGTCGGTCAGCGTCCCGTTGTCCATCACCTGCAGCAGGATATTGAACACGTCCGGGTGCGCTTTCTCGATTTCATCGAGCAGCAGGACCGCGTGCGGATGCTTGATCACCGCGTCGGTGAGCAGGCCGCCCTGGTCAAAGCCCACGTAGCCCGGAGGCGCACCAATCAAACGGCTGACGGTATGACGCTCCATATACTCGGACATATCAAAGCGCAGCAGCTCAATGCCCAGCGCTTTGGAGAGCTGAACCGTCACCTCGGTTTTCCCCACGCCGGTCGGGCCAGCGAACAGGAAGGAACCGACAGGCTTGTGGTCATGCCCCAACCCGGCGCGGGCCATCTTGATCGCCTCGGTTAAGGCCTCAATGGCTTTATCCTGACCAAAGACCAGCATTTTCAGGCGATTGCCGAGGGTCCGCAGCGTGTCGCGGTCGCTCTGAGAAACGCTCTTCTCAGGGATACGCGCGATACGGGCCACCACGGACTCGATATCCGCCACGTTAACGGTTTTCTTACGCTTGCTGGCCGGCATCAGACGCGCACGCGCCCCTGCCTCGTCAATCACGTCAATCGCCTTATCCGGCAGGTGACGGTCGTTGATGTATTTCACCGCCAGCTCCACCGCCGCACGGACCGCTTTCGCGGTGTAACGCACGTCGTGGTGCGCTTCGTACTTCGGCTTCAGGCCGTTGATGATCTGCACCGTTTCCTCGACGGACGGCTCGGTCACGTCGATTTTCTGGAAGCGGCGCGCCAGCGCACGGTCTTTCTCAAAGATGTTACTGAACTCCTGGTAGGTCGTGGAGCCAATCACGCGGATCTTGCCGCTGGAGAGCAGCGGTTTGATCAGGTTCGCGGCATCCACCTGGCCACCGGAGGCCGCTCCTGCGCCGATGATGGTGTGGATCTCATCGATAAACAGGATGCTGTTGGTGTCCTGCTCCAGCTGTTTTAACAGCGCCTTGAAGCGTTTTTCAAAATCGCCGCGGTATTTGGTGCCCGCCAGCAATGAGCCGATATCCAGCGAGTAGATGGTGCAGTCGGCAATCACTTCCGGCACGTCGCCCTGCACAATGCGCCAGGCAAGACCTTCGGCAATCGCGGTTTTACCCACGCCTGACTCACCCACCAGCAGCGGGTTGTTCTTGCGGCGACGGCACAGCACCTGGATCGCGCGCTCCAGCTCTTTATCGCGACCAATCAGCGGGTCGATACCGCCAACGCGAGCAAGCTGGTTGAGATTGGTGGTGAAGTTTTCCATACGATCCTCCCCGCCTGCTTGCTCTTCATTGTTATTGACCTGATTGCTGGAATCCGATGCCTGGTTAGGCTCGTCTTTGCGCGTTCCGTGAGAAATAAAGTTAACCACGTCGAGGCGGCTGACTTCGTGTTTGCGCAGCAGGTAGGCAGCCTGTGACTCCTGCTCGCTGAAGATGGCGACTAAGACGTTTGCGCCAGTCACTTCGCTACGTCCGGAAGACTGGACGTGGAATACCGCGCGCTGCAGCACGCGCTGGAAGCTGAGCGTCGGCTGCGTGTCGCGCTCTTCTTCACTGGCTGGCAGCACCGGTGTGGTTTGTTCGATGAAGGCTTCGAGTTCCTGACGTAGCGCCACCAGATCCACGGAGCAGGCTTCCAGCGCTTCGCGGGCAGATGGGTTGCTAAGCAGTGCGAGCAGTAAATGCTCGACGGTCATAAACTCATGTCGGTGCTCACGCGCTCTGGCGAAAGCCATGTTTAAACTGAGTTCCAGTTCTTGATTGAGCATAGGCACCTCCCCCAATTTTATGCCTTATCAGGCCTTTTCCAGCGTACACAGCAACGGATGCTCGTTCTCCCTCGCATAGTCGTTCACCATCGCCACTTTGGTTTCCGCCACTTCGGCTGTGAAGATGCCGCAGATAGCTTTGCCTCGATAATGAACGGTAAGCATCAGTTGCGTTGCACGTTCTACATCATAAGAAAAGAACTTTTGTAGCACGTCAATAACAAATTCCATCGGCGTGTAATCATCGTTCATTAACATAACTTTATACATAGATGGCGGTTTTAGCGCGTCGCGCACTTTATCTTCCGCCAGCTGGTCAAAATCCAGCCAATCGTTGGTCTTACCCATTATGCATAACCACTTTGAATCTACCTCAGATGTTAGATAACAATCATCTATTACTGTCATCCGCGATGTCTGTCACAAACTGTTGCAATAGCGTTAACTGCTTCAAACTTTGGTTGATTATTGTCCCATCTCCAGCGCCAAACGCTTGACGACTTCTTTCGTTTCTCTAAATTGTACAAGCGTGAGTTGGCGAGGTTTTGAACAGCCCCCACTCCACCACCGGTTCATTCCATCTTAACTTATAAGATTTACGAAGGATGTCGAAGCATGGAAATGGGTACTGTTAAGTGGTTCAACAACGCCAAAGGGTTTGGCTTCATCTGCCCCGAAGGCGGCGGCGAGGATATCTTCGCTCACTATTCCACCATTCAGATGGATGGTTACAGAACGCTCAAAGCCGGGCAGTCCGTCCGGTTCGATGTACATCAGGGTCCAAAAGGCAATCATGCAAGCCTAATCGTACCCCTTGAAGCAGAGACGGTTGCATAGCTCTCTGTTTTATTGTGTACATCCCGCAGTCAAAATGCCAGCCCGATCGGCTGGCATTTTTATTTTCGGGTTATTCCCGAGCCAGCGCGTCCACCGGATCCAGCCGCGCCGCGTTGCGGGCGGGCAGCCAGCCAAACAAAATGCCGGTAAAGGTCGAACACAAAAATGCGGTAATAATGGCAACCGGCGAGAAGCCAATCTCCCACCCGGGTAAAAAGAGCTGGAGCGCAAAGGCGATCATCATCGAGAGCGCAATGCCCATCGCCCCGCCGACCAGACACACCAGTACCGCTTCAATCAAAAACTGCTGCAGCACGTCGCTGGCCCTGGCCCCGACCGCCATGCGGATGCCGATCTCCCGGGTGCGCTCGGTTACCGACACCAGCATGATATTCATCACCCCGATGCCGCCGACGACCAGCGAGATCACCGCCACCAGCGTGAGGAACAGCTGAAGAGTACGTGTGGTCTTTTCCGCCGTTTTCAAGAGGCCGTCCATATTCCAGGTGAAGAAATCTTTCTTCCCGTGGCGCAGGGTTAACAGCCGCTCAAGCTGCTGTTCGGCGAGCGCGCTGTCGTAGCCCTCCTTCACGCGCACGGTGATGGAGTTGAGCCAGGACTGCCCCATAATCCGCCCTGAGATGGTGGTATAGGGCAGCCAGACGCGCAGGATCTTGCTGCTGCCGAACATCGACTGCTTCTCTTCCGCCACGCCGATGACCGTGGCAGGCATGTTGCCGACCAGAATCACTTCGCCCACCACGCTGGCTTTATTGGGGAAAAGCTGCCTGCGCGAGTTCGCGTCCAGCACCACCACCTGCGCCCTGCCCGCCAGCTGCTCGGCGTTGAAGGTAGCGCCTTCGCTGAAGGTCATGCCGTAAACGTTGAAATAGTCTCCGCTCACGCCGTTAGCGCTGGCGGCCACGTCAACGTTGCCCACGCGCAGACGCAGGTTCTGCGAAACCGCAGGCGTGGCGGAGTTCACCCACGGCTGCTTCTGAATCGCCGCCAGATCGTCATACTTCAGCGCCTGCTGATACTGCGGCTCGTCGTCGCCAAAGTCTTTGCCGGGATAGACGTCAATGGTGTTGGTGCCAATGGCGCGAATATCTGCCAGCACCAGCTGCTTGGCCGCGTCGCCCACCACCACAATCGACACCACCGAGGCGATACCGATAATGATGCCAAGCATCGTCAACAGGGTACGCATTTTGTTGGCCGCCATCGCCAGCCAGGCCATGGTCAGCGCTTCACGAAAGCCGCTGGAGAACTGTCCCCAGCCGGTTGATGCCGGTAGTACTTCTTTCGGCGCCGCGGCCCTGGACTCACGCGGCGGCGGATTGCTGACCAGCTCGCCGTCGTGGATCTCAATAATGCGTTCCGCCTGCGCCGCCACCTGCGGATCGTGGGTAACGATAATCACCGTGTGCCCCTGATCGCGAAGCTGATGGAGGATCGCCATCACCTCTTCGCCGGAATGGCTGTCGAGCGCGCCGGTCGGTTCATCCGCGAGGATCACCTGCCCGCCGTTCATCAGGGCGCGGGCAATACTCACGCGCTGCTGCTGGCCGCCGGACAGCTGCGAGGGCTGGTACTCCACCCGCTCCGCCAGCCCCAGACGCGTCAGCAGCATCTTCGCGCGCTCAAGGCGCTTTTTACGCTCGACGCCCGCATACACCGCGGGCACTTCCACGTTCTGCGCCGCATTCAGGTGAGAAAGCAGATGGTAACGCTGGAAGATAAAGCCGAAATGTTCCCGGCGCAGCTTCGCCAGCGTGTCGCCGTCCAGCGTGGAGACATCCGTCCCGGCTACGCGATAGGTACCGCTGGTCGGTTTATCCAGGCAGCCGAGAATGTTCATCAGCGTCGATTTACCGGAACCCGATGCCCCAACAATGGCCACCATCTCGCCCGCCTCCACGCGCAGGGAGATGCCCTTCAGCACCTCCACCGGGCCGTCGCCGGACGGATAGCTACGACGAATGTTATTCAGCTCAAGCAGCGCCGTCATTTGGCGGCTCCGGGCAGGCTTTCGCTGACAACAACCTCCTCGCCCTCTTCCAGCCCTTTCACCACCACCACGTCGGTGTCGTTGCGCGCGCCGATCGCGACCTCGCGCTCGCGCGTTTCGCCGTTGCGCAGCACTTTCACTTTATAACGGCTCTCCCCGGCGGATTCGCCGAGCGCAGAGAGCGGAATGGTCAGCACGTTCTTCACGCCGGTCAGCTGGATATGCACCTGCGCGGTCATATCCAGACGCAGCACGCCCTGCGGGTTTGGCACCTCAAAGCGGGCATAGTAGAAAATAGCGTCGTTCACTTTTTCCGGCGTCGGCAGAATGTCTTTCAGCACGCCTTCGTAGCGCGTCTGCGGGTCGCCCAGCACCGTAAACCAGGCGTTCTGCCCCGGCTTAAGATGGATCACATCCGCCTCGGAGACCTGGGCTTTAACCAGCATGGTGCTCATGTCCGCCAGCGTCAGAATGTTTGGCGCCTGCTGCGCGGCAATCACCGTCTGGCCCTGCAGCGTGGTGATCTGGGTCACTTCGCCCGCCATCGGCGCGACGATTTTGGTGTAGTCGAGGTTGGTTTTTGCCGTATCCAGCGAGGCCTGATTGCGTTTGATCTGCGCGTCAATCGTGCCAATCTGCGCCTGTTTCACCGCCAGTTCAGTGGTGGCAGTATCGAGATCTTGTTTCGAAATAGCCTGGGTTTTGGCCAGCGCCTGCTGACGGGTCAGCGTTACCTGGGCCAGGTTACGTTCTGCCAGCGCCTGCGCACGCTGCGCGCGCAGCTCCATCAGCGTGGCTTCCACCTCGCGGATCTGGTTCTCAGCCTGCTCAGGATCGATAACGCCGAGCAGCTGGCCTTTTTTCACCTTGTCGCCAATCTCAACCGACAGCGTTTTCAGCTGGCCGCTGACCTGAGCGCCGACGTCAACCTTGCGCAGCGCGTCAAGCTTGCCCGTCGCGAGGACGTTTTGCTGCAGTTCGCCCGGGCGAACAATCAGCGTCTGATACTGTGGCACCGGCGCATTCAGCACCTGCCATAGCCAGTACCCACCGGCTAAAACCACGACCGCCAGCAGCAGAAACAGCGTTCTGCGTTTTCCCTTGAGGTTCATAAATATTCCAAATAAATGTTCTGGCAATGATAAGTGTTGATTCTAACTAAACGACTCTTCAACGAAAGCCCTGTTATCCGAAATCGTCCTAATTTGTTTACGAGATGTTGACATTTCTCCTGTTGAAATAGCGATATTCCAAAAGGATCAGGATCTACCATGTCTTCTATCGTCGATACATCACTTTCAAACCTGCCGCAGCCAAAATCCGGCTGGCAGCTCTTCAAAAACCTGGCTTTCGGTGAGATCGCACCCGGGCTGGCATGGGAAAAAACCGCCTACCGACGTAAGTTCATGCTGCGTTCACTGGCGACACCGCTCAGCACCGCGCGTCTGCTGTCCGAGCTTGCAAAAAATCCTCACCTGATGCAAATGCTCCAGGTTCAGCCGGGGCTGCCCTGCCGCCTTCATCGTCCGTGGTTGACGGTCAATATGGATCGACAGCGTGCGCTGGAATCGCTGTCCTGGCACTATCAGATCATGTGTCGTCAGCTGCCGGCGACGCTGGCTCATGGTTACCTTTCAGAGCAGGGCGTGACTCTGCTGACCTTAACCGGAAAAGATGAACAGCAATTTACCGTTCGCCTGTGTGCCGACGCGTTTATGGATAAAGAGGGAGAAGCTACCCTCGTTTTCTGTGACGGTCAAAATACGGCGCTGGCGGAGATGACCTTTACGCTATGCCCGTTTGAGGGAAAACAGACGCTGTTCATTGGCGGTTTGCAGGGCGCAAAAGCGCATGTTCCCCATGAGCTGATCCAGGGGGCGACGAAAGCCTGCCACGGTCTGTTCCCGAAACGCCTGCTGGTCGAGGCCGCAATGACGCTTGGCGCCGCGTTCCCGGTAGAGCAGATTGTCGCCGTCAGTAACGATACCCATATTTATCGCAGCTGGCGCTACCGCAAGAAAAAAGAGGGCAAACTGTTGGCCGATTACGACAGTTTCTGGCTCTCCATCGGCGGTGAAAAGCAGGATAACGGTAACTTTATGCTGCCGCTCGTCATGCCGCGTAAACCGATGGAAGAGATCGCCAGCAAAAAACGCTCCGAATATCGCCGCCGCTACGAGCTGCTGGATAGCCTGATTCAGCAGGTGAAACAGGCGACCCAACGCTAATCCGCTTTCCCGCGTGCCAGCCACAGCACGCGGGAGAACATCTTCCGCAGCAGGGTCGGTACCGCCTCCACGCCCCGCCTCCCCGCTTCCGTCGCCACTTCAATGGCTAAATCCGGTTTTGACGAACGATGAATGGCTTTGGCGATCACGCGCCGCATGTTCATCGGGACATCGACCGGCACCATGGCAATGCGGTGGAAGACGTCGTCGAACCCCTGACGATACATAAAGTGTTCCATGTCCATCGCAGGGAGCATGGTTAAATGGTCGCGCTCTTCCTCTCGCTCGTTATTCAGCAGGCTCCGCACGGTCGAGGCATATTTTTTACCCGCCTCATCACCGTCTACCAGCACGTGCCACTCGATCCCCATCCGGCGGGCAAATTTTATCAGCGGCTTTAATCCCGACTGGGCGAATTCAATCACCTTAATGCCTTCCGCATCAAAATGGTGGCCGCACTGGCGCGCCAGCTCGTTGATGACCCAGGTTTCCGTCTCCCCCTCCACCAGCAGCCAGCAGCGGGCAAAGAGCGACGACGCGCGGTTAAAGCGAATATGAAACGCGATGCGCCGTCCGTCTTCCGCGTTCAAACCGCCCGGCCCAAGGCGGAAAGCGGAGACGCGGGAGGATTCACGCACCAGGCGACAGACGTGTTCTACCGGCGTCAGCGATAATAGCTCCCCGGAATTGGTGGTCGTAATGCGCTGGAGCGGCAGCAGATTCAGCAGATGCCATGCAACTGAGAGCATGATGGGATGCAGGCGCGTTTCCGGGTCTTCCACCAGCAGCAGCGGCCGGGCGTCCCGATCAAGACGAACGGTGCCTTTGGCCTGCAGAAGCGTTGAAAACAGCCCCAGCAAAATCACCCGATGGGTACGACCGCCGGGCCGGTCGATCATCCGGTTAATGATGTCGAGGTATCGCCAGCTTCGCTGCTCATCATGAGAGCGGCGGCGCATCAGACGATGGCGCGACGCCGAGGTTCCCTGCTCGGAAAAATAGTGTTCCAGGAGTTGCACCATTGCGGACAACCCCTGACGGATTTGACCATCAGTCAGATTCTGCGGACGCGACACCAGCTCTCTTGCCAGAAAATCCAGCTCGCGGGCGGTGACCTCCACTTCCGGCATATTCGGTACGGTCCCGTTACGAATACGCCGCATAAAGCGCGCATCGCGCAGGCGTAACACCGGCGTCAGGCGGATCAGGTGACGGGCCAGATCGTCGATATTGTCCAGCGGGATCGGGTTGGCTTTCTCATCGAGAAAATCACGCAGGGTGAGTACCCCCTCGTTCTCCGCCATCTCCCCTTCCAGCCGATAGAAAATCCGGTGGAAACCGTCATCGCACGGCACCCAGCAGGGTGACAGCGGGCGGAAGCGACGCACGCGATGCCGTCCGGGCTCGGATTCGCGGAACGTCAGGATGATATGCAGGTGCTTCTCGCGCCCCGTCACGTCGCCGGGCGGGAACCAGAAATCGTCGCGGACGAAGTGATACAGATCGTCTTCGGGCGAAAGCAGTAGCGTCAATGCATCCAGCAGGCTGGACTTACCCCACGCGTTCTCGCCGATCAGGACGTTGTTCTGCTCCAGCTGCAGCGACAGACGGTTAATACCGCGAAACCCGACAATTTCCACACGTTCGAGAAGCATAAATCCCCCGACAAATGATCACTTTTTCCTTCAAGTTATCAGCAGTATAGCGGGAGGCGTTCTGTCACGACAGCACAACATTCACCCTTGCGAGAATTGGTCTATGCTCTATTTACCGCTGATTTGAACAAGGATTGACATCGCATTGCCCAAAATCAAACCAACAGAATTTATTTAAGTGGCGAAGGGGTGTTGTTATTTTTTAGAATAGAGGCTCTTTGAGTCGTCATCCCTTTATGACGATATATCCCGCGCGCGGGAAAGCGTGCGGATAATTATTTGAGGTGGTTATGTTTAGAAAATTAGCAGCAGAATGCTTTGGTACATTCTGGCTGGTATTTGGTGGCTGCGGTAGCGCCGTTCTGGCAGCAGCATTCCCGGAATTAGGCATTGGTTTTGTCGGCGTCGCGCTGGCGTTTGGTTTAACCGTATTAACCATGGCGTTTGCCGTGGGACATATTTCCGGTGGTCATTTTAACCCGGCAGTGACATTAGGTTTATGGGCGGGCGGTCGTTTCCCGGCTAAAGACGTGATTGGCTACATTGTGGCGCAGGTAGTTGGCGGTATTATTGCAGCGGGCGTTCTGTACGTCATTGCCAGCGGTAAAGCCGGGTTCGACGCGGCGGCAAGCGGCTTTGCCTCTAACGGCTTCGGCGAGCATTCTCCGGGCGGCTACTCCATGCTGTCTGCCATCGTGATTGAAATTGTGCTGACCGCGGGCTTCCTGCTGGTGATCCACGGCGCAACGGACAAACACGCGCCAGCCGGTTTTGCCCCGATTGCCATTGGTCTGGCGCTGACGCTGATTCACCTGATTTCGATTCCGGTCACCAACACCTCCGTTAACCCGGCACGCAGCACCGCCGTCGCCATCTTCCAGGGCGGCTGGGCGCTTGAACAGCTGTGGCTGTTCTGGGTGATGCCAATTATCGGCGGTATCCTGGGCGGCGTGCTGTACCGCACCCTGCTGGAAAAACGCGATTAATCTTCCCCTCCCTCTCCCCGTGGGAGAGGGCCGGGGTGAGGGCAACAGGCCGCACACCCCACATAGACACAAGCCGGGTAAGCGTTAGCGCCACCCGGCTTTCTTTTGCCGCTTTACTGAACAGCCTTTATTGGGTAGTGTCTCTGGCGCTCAACAGATACTAAAAAGGACCGGCTGTTCATGTTTTCAGGACTCCTCATTATTCTGCTGCCCCTGATTGCGGGCTACCTTATCCCGCTGCATCAGGAATCCGCATTACGGCTTATCAACCGTTTTCTCAGCTGGATTGTTTACGTCATTCTTTTCTTTATGGGGATCAGCCTGGCCTTCCTGGATAACCTGTCGGCGAATTTACTCTCCATCCTCCATTATTCTGTCGTCACCGTGGTGGTTATTTTGCTGTGCAATATTGCCGCGCTGCTGTGGCTGGAACGCACTATTCCATGGAAAAATCACCACCATCAGGAAAAACTCCCTTCACGAATTGCAATGGCGCTTGAATCATTAAAATTATGCGGCGTCGTGGTGCTCGGTTTTCTTCTTGGGCTGACCGGTTGGGCATTTTTACAGCACGCAACAGAGGCCAGCGAATATACGCTGATCTTCCTGCTGTTCCTGATTGGTATTCAGCTGCGAAATAATGGCATGACGCTGAAACAAATTGTCCTCAACCGTCGGGGAATGATGGTTGCGGTGATTGTTGTCGCCAGTTCAATGGTGGCGGGCGTCATTAATGCCCTTATTCTCGATCTGCCGCTGAAAACCGGCCTGGCGATGGCGTCAGGTTTTGGCTGGTACTCCCTCTCCGGTATTCTGCTGACCGAATCATTCGGCCCGGTGATCGGCAGCGCCGCTTTCTTTAACGATCTGGCACGCGAGCTGATTGCCATCATGCTGATCCCAAGCCTGGTTCGCCGCAGTCGTTCTACCGCGCTGGGCCTGTGCGGCGCGACGTCGATGGACTTTACCCTGCCGGTACTACAACGCTCCGGAGGGCTGGAGATGGTGCCCGCGGCTATCGTGCACGGCTTTATTTTAAGCCTGCTTGTTCCGGTCATGATGGCCTTCTTCTCTGCCTGATACTTCTTTGGCGGTAGGTTTCCTGCCGCCAAAATTGCGCTAAATCAATCTCCCTCTATTTTGTAGCAGAAAGCCCTTTTCTCCGTTCTGGCACAGGCATAACCTTAAACATGTATATCAAATATAACTTTAACAGGTGTGATTATGTTTTGTGTGCAATGTGAACAAACCATCCGTACCCCGGCAGGCAATGGCTGCTCTTACGCACAGGGTATGTGCGGCAAAACCGCAGAAACATCTGACCTGCAGGACCTGCTGATTGCCGCCCTGCAAGGCCTTTCCGCATGGGCGTTCAAAGCCCGCGAATACGGCATTGTCGACCACTACGTCGACAGCTTCGCCCCGCGCGCGTTTTTCTCCACGCTGACCAACGTTAACTTCGATTCCCCGCGCATTGTCGGCTATGCCCGCGAAGCGATTGCCCTGCGTGAAGCGCTGAAAGCACAGTGCCTGAAGGCAGACGCCAGCGCCCGCGTGGAAAACCCGATGTCAGAACTTCAGCTCGTCAGCGACGATCTGGGCGACCTCCAGCGTCAGGCGGCAGAATTCACCCCGAATAAAGATAAAGCGGCGATTGGCGAGAACATTCTCGGCCTGCGCCTGCTGTGCCTGTACGGCCTGAAAGGCGCTGCGGCCTATATGGAGCACGCGCACGTGCTCGGTCAGTACGACAACGAGATTTACGCCCAGTACCACAAAATCATGGCGTGGCTGGGCACCTGGCCTGCCGATATGAATGCCCTGCTTGAGTGCTCAATGGAAATCGGCCAGATGAACTTCCGCGTGATGAGCATTCTGGATGCCGGTGAAACCAGCACCTACGGCCACCCGACGCCGACTCAGGTCAACGTGAAAGCGACCGAAGGCAAGTGCATCCTGATTTCCGGTCACGACCTGAAAGATCTCTACAACCTGCTGAAGCAAACCGAAGGTACCGGCGTTAACGTCTATACCCACGGCGAAATGCTCCCGGCGCACGGCTACCCGGAGCTGCGTAAATTTAAGCATCTGATCGGCAACTACGGCAGCGGCTGGCAGAACCAGCAGGTGGAGTTCGCCCGCTTCCCTGGCCCTATCGTGATGACCTCTAACTGCATCATCGACCCTACCGTGGGCGCGTATGACGACCGCATCTGGACCCGCAGCATCGTCGGCTGGCCGGGCGTGAGCCATCTTGAAGGTGACGATTTCGGTCCGATTATCGCCCAGGCGCAGCAGATGGCGGGCTTCCCGTACAGCGAAATCCCGCACCTCATTACCGTCGGCTTTGGTCGTGAAACCCTGCTGGGTGCCGCTGATTCGCTGATCGATCTCGTCAGCCGTGAAAAGCTGCGCCACATCTTCCTCGTCGGCGGCTGCGACGGCGCGCGCGGCGAGCGTAACTACTTCACCGATTTCGCCACCAGCGTGCCGGAAGACTGCCTGATCCTGACCCTGGCGTGCGGCAAATACCGTTTCAACAAGCTGGACTTCGGCGACATCGAAGGTCTGCCGCGCCTGATCGATGCGGGCCAGTGTAACGATGCTTACTCGGCCATCATTCTGGCGGTCACGCTGGCGGAGAAACTGGGCTGCGGCGTGAACGACCTGCCGCTGTCTCTGGTGCTGTCCTGGTTTGAGCAGAAAGCGATCGTCATCCTGCTGACCCTGCTCTCATTGGGCGTGACCAACATCGTGACCGGCCCGACCGCGCCTGGCTTCCTGACGCCGGACCTGCTGGCGGTGCTGAACGAGAAATTCGGTCTGCGTTCCGTGACCAACGTTGAAGATGATATGAAGCAGCTGCTGAGCGCGTAAGGAGTTATTCATGACCATGCCAACCTCACAATGTCCGTGGCGGATGCAGGTTCATCACATCCATCAGGAGACGCCGGATGTGTGGACGCTGTCGCTGCTGTGCCATGACTACTATCCGTACCGTGCAGGTCAGTATGCGCTGGTCAGCGTTCGCAACTCGGCGGACACCCTGCGCGCCTACACGATCTCCTCAACGCCGGGGGTGAGCGAGTACATTACGCTCACCGTCCGCCGCATTGACGACGGCGCGGGCTCGCAGTGGCTGACGCGGGACGTGAAGCGCGGGGATTATATCTGGCTGTCTGACGCGCAGGGGGAATTCACCTGTGACGACAAGGCAGACGACAAATTCCTGCTGCTGGCGGCGGGCTGTGGCGTAACGCCGATCATGTCGATGCGCCGCTGGCTGGCGAAAAATCGCCCGCAGACCGACGTGCAGGTGATTTTCAGCGTACGCTCTCCGGAAGATGTGATTTTTGCCGGGGAATGGCGTGATTATCCGGTGACGCTGGTGGCGGAGCACAACGCAACCCACGGCTTTGTGCCCGGTCGCCTGAGCCGCGAGCTGCTACAAAGCGTGCCGGATATGGCGAACCGCACCGTGATGACCTGCGGCCCGGCGCCTTACATGGATATCGTCGAGAAAGAGGTGAAAGCGCTTGGCGTGACCCGCTTCTTCAAAGAGCAGTTCTTCACGCCGGTGGCGGAAGCGGCAACCAGCGGCGTTAAGTTCACCAAGCTGCAGCCTGCGCAGACCTTCTTTGGTCGCGTGGGTACCACGCTGCTGGAGGCGCTGGAAAGCAACAAGGTGCCGGTAGTGGCTGCCTGCCGCGCGGGCGTGTGCGGCTGCTGTAAGACGAAGGTCGTTTCCGGGGAGTATACCGTCACCAGCACCATGACGCTGTCCGACGCGGAAATTGCCGAGGGTTACGTGCTGGCGTGCTCATGTCATCCGCAGGGAGATCTCGTCCTCGCATAAGCGTTAAACGTTCGATCGTAGGCCCGGTAAGCGTCAGCGCCACCGGGCTTTTTGTCGGGTGGCACTACGTTTACCCGACCTACAACAACCCTACCGCCATGCGGGCGCTTTCCCTACCGCAAACCGCCCTGCGCCTAAAAACGCGATAGCCAGCGAGCCGATAAAGAAGTACACCAGGCTTTCAATCGCCCATGCGCCTACCTTATCGAGGGCGAGCGTTTCTCCCATTCCCACCATCAGCCACGCCACGATCATCGTAAACGCCAGCACCAGCGCGGCCGGGCGCGTAAAGAGCCCAACAATAATCAGGATCGGTGCCACCACTTCGCCAACCAACACGCCGTAGGCGATAAACCCCGGCAACCCTTTCTCCACCAGCATGCCGCTGATAAAGCCCACGCCGCCAAAAAGCTTGTGCAAACCGTGAAAGAGCATCAGCCCGCCGACGGCAAGTCGTAACAAGAGTTTGCCAAGATCGTCGCACGATAGCTTTTCATTTACAGCAATTAACAATGATTTAACCATTTGAAGTTATTCCTGTTTTCACCGAGGTATTGCCAGATTATGCCGAATAATTGCGCGTGAAAAGCACCTTTTAATTAGGGGGAGATGACGGGCAATACGGAGACTTTCTTCTAAGCTTGTAAGCGATATCACAAAAAGGAGACGGACAACCATGAAACAAACCGTGGCTGCATATATTGCGAAAACGCTCGAACAGGCTGGCGTGAAACGTATCTGGGGCGTAACCGGCGATTCCCTGAACGGACTCAGCGACAGCCTCAACAAGATGAAGACTATCGAATGGATGCCTACCCGCCATGAAGAGGTTGCCGCCTTCGCCGCAGGCGCGGAAGCACAGCTCACGGGAGAACTGGCCGTGTGTGCGGGCTCGTGCGGTCCCGGCAACCTGCATCTGATCAACGGGCTGTTCGACTGTCACCGTAACCACGTGCCGGTGCTGGCCATTGCCGCCCATATCCCCTCTTCCGAAATCGGCAGCGGCTATTTTCAGGAGACGCATCCGCAGGAGCTGTTCCGTGAATGCAGCCACTATTGCGAGCTGGTTTCATCCCCGGAGCAGATCCCGCAGGTGCTGGCGATCGCCATGCGCAAGGCCGTGCTGAACCGCGGCGTTTCTGTGGTCGTTATCCCGGGCGATGTGGCCCTCAAGGCAGCGCCGGAAGGGGCTAGCACCCACTGGTATCATGCCCCACAGCCCGTGGTAACGCCTGCGGAAGAAGAGCTGAAAAAGCTGGCGCAGCTGCTGCGGTACTCCAGCAATATCGCCCTGATGTGCGGCAGCGGCTGCGCGGGCGCGCATAAGGAGCTGCTTGAATTTGCCGGTAAGCTGAAATCGCCGATTGTCCACGCCCTGCGCGGCAAAGAGCACGTCGAGTACGACAATCCTTACGACGTGGGGATGACCGGGCTGATCGGTTTTTCTTCCGGCTTCCACACCATGATGAACGCCGACACGCTGATCCTGCTCGGCACCCAGTTCCCGTATCGTCCGTTCTACCCGGCGGATGCCAAAATCATTCAGATTGATATCAACCCGGCCAGCATCGGCGCGCACAGCAAGGTCGATATGGCGCTGGTGGGCGACATCAAATCTACCCTTGCCGCCCTGCTGCCGTTGCTGGAAGAAAAAACGGACCGCAAGTTCCTTGATAAGGCGTTGAGCGACTATCGCGATGCCCGCAAGGGGCTGGACGACCTCGCCAAACCGAGCGACAAAGCCATTCACCCGCAGTATCTGGCGCAGCAGATCAGCCATTTCGCCGACGACGATGCCATCTTTACCTGCGACGTGGGCACGCCAACCGTCTGGGCCGCGCGCTATCTGAAGATGAACGGCAAACGCCGCCTGCTCGGCTCGTTCAACCACGGCTCGATGGCCAACGCCATGCCGCAGGCGCTGGGCGCAAAAGCGACAGCCCCGGAGCGTCAGGTGGTGGCGATGTGCGGCGACGGCGGGTTCAGCATGCTGATGGGGGATTTCCTGTCGGTGGTGCAGATGAAGCTCCCGCTGAAAATCGTGGTCTTTAACAACAGCGTGCTGGGCTTCGTGGCGATGGAGATGAAGGCCGGAGGCTACCTGACGGACGGCACCGAGCTGCACGACACCAACTTCGCGCGCATCGCCGAGGCCTGCGGCATCACCGGCATTCGCGTGGAGAAAGCCTCAGAGGTGGATGAAGCCCTGCAGCGCGCCTTCTCCATCGACGGTCCGGTGCTGGTGGATGTCGTCGTCGCCAAAGAGGAACTGGCGATCCCGCCGCAGATCAAGCTGGAACAGGCCAAAGGCTTTAGCCTGTATATGCTGCGCGCCATCATCAGCGGGCGCGGCGATGAGGTGATCGAACTGGCAAAAACCAACTGGCTCAGGTAAAACATCTGGCATCGCCTTTTTAATAATAAGGACATGCCATGATCGATTTACGCAGTGATACCGTAACCCGCCCGAGCCGCGCCATGCTCGAAGAGATGATGGCCGCCCCGGTCGGGGACGACGTCTACGGCGATGACCCGACGGTCAACGAACTGCAGCGCTACGCGGCTGAACTGAGCGGCAAGGAGGCAGCCCTGTTCCTGCCCACCGGTACGCAGGCCAACCTGGTCGCGCTGCTCAGCCACTGCGAGCGCGGGGAAGAGTATATCGTCGGCCAGGGCGCGCATAACTATCTGTATGAAGCAGGCGGTGCCGCGGTGCTCGGCAGCATTCAGCCGCAGCCGATTGACGCCGCGCCGGACGGCTCCCTGCCGCTCGATAAGGTCGCGGCGAAAATCAAAGCCGACGATATTCACTTCGCCCGCACCAGGCTGCTCAGCCTCGAAAACACCCACAACGGCAAAGTGCTGCCGCGCGAGTACCTGAAAGCAGCGTGGGAATTCACCCGCGAGCGCGGGCTCGGCCTGCACGTGGACGGTGCGCGTATCTTCAACGCCGTGGTGGAGTACGGCTGCGAGCTGAAAGAAATTGCGCAATACTGCGACTCGTTCACCATCTGCCTCTCAAAAGGTCTGGGCACGCCGGTGGGCTCTCTGCTGGTCGGTAACGCAGACTACATCAAGCGCGCCAACCGCTGGCGCAAAATGACCGGCGGCGGCATGCGTCAGGCGGGTATTCTGGCGTCTGCCGGGCTGTTTGCCCTGAAAAACAACGTGGCGCGCCTGAAGGACGACCACGACAACGCCGCGTGGATGGCTACGCAGCTGCGCGAGATTGGCGCCGACGTGATGCGTCACGACACCAACATGCTGTTTGTTCGCGTAGGCGATGACCACGCCGCCGCGCTGGGTGAATTTATGAAATCACGTGGCGTGCTGATCAACGCCTCACCTGTCGTCCGACTGGTCATGCATCTTGACGTGAGCCGTGAACAGCTGGCGGACGTGGTGAAACACTGGCAGGCGTTTTTACAGCGATAAGGAGCATCACGTGCCGCAACGCATTCTGGTGCTCGGCGCCAGCGGGTATATCGGTCAGCATCTCACCGCGGCGTTAAGCCAGCAGGGGCACCGGGTGCTGGCAGCGGCACGCAACACCGAACGGCTGCAAAAACTCAGCTTGCCCGGCGTCACCTGCCACAGCGTTGACCTCAACTGGCCGAAGGAGCTTCCCGCGCTGCTCGAAGGGGTCGACACGCTTTACTACCTGGTGCACAGCATGGGCGAAGGCGGGGATTTTATCGCCCACGAGCGACAGGTGGCGATGAACGTCCGCGATGCCCTGCTGCAAACGCCGGTGAAGCAGGTGATTTTTTTAAGCTCGCTCCAGGCGCCTGAACACGAGCAGTCCGATCACCTGCGCGCCCGCCAGCTGACGGCTGACACCCTGCGCTGCGCCGCTATCCCTGTTACCGAACTGCGCGCCGGCATCATCGTCGGCGCAGGCTCCGCCGCCTTCGAAGTGATGCGCGATATGGTCTACAACCTGCCGGTACTCACGCCGCCGCGCTGGGTTCGTTCGCGCACCACGCCGATTGCGCTGGAGAATTTACTGCATTATCTGGTGGCCCTGCTGGATCATCCGGCCGAGCAACACCGCGTGCTGGAAGCCGCTGGCCCTGAAGTCCTGAGCTATCAGGAGCAGTTCGAACATTTCATGCGCGTCAGCGGCCGCCGCCGCTGGCTGATCCCCATCCCCTTTCCAACCCGCTGGATTTCGGTGTGGTTTTTGAATGTGATCACCTCGGTACCGCCGACGACTGCCAAAGCGCTGATCCAGGGGCTGAAGCACGATTTGCTGGCGGACGATCGCGCGCTGCGGGCACTCATTCCCCAGGACCTGATCCGCTTTGATGATGCCGTGCGCAATACGCTGAAAGAGGAAGAGCAGCTGGTGAACTCCAGCGACTGGGGCTACGACGCCCAGGCGTTTGCCCGCTGGCGGCCGGAGTACGGCTATTACCCAAAACAGGCGGGCTGCACGGTGAAGACTTCCGCCAGCCTCGCAGATCTGTGGGAGGTCGTGAACCAGATTGGCGGCAAAGACGGTTATTTCTTCGGCAATATCCTCTGGCAAACGCGCGGGGCAATGGATCTGCTGGTGGGGCACAGGCTGGCAAAAGGCCGCCCGGCACGCCCGTATCTTGAGGTGGGCGATGCGGTCGACAGCTGGAAGGTGATCATCGTCGAGCCGGAAAAGCAGCTGGCGATGCTGTTCGGCATGAAAGCGCCGGGGCTGGGGCGACTCTGCTTTACCCTCAAAGACAAAGGCGATCATCGTGAACTGGACGTCCGCGCCTGGTGGCATCCGCACGGAATGCCGGGTCTGTTCTACTGGCTGCTGATGATCCCCGCCCACCTGTTTATCTTCCGGGGGATGGCGAAACGCATTGCGCAACGGGCAGAACAAAAGATGAAAATTAGTTAATAAAACCCTTTTTCTTTCACCTTTCCCATTGCATAGCGTCGTAATTCACGAAAGAATGCGCACGAAATTCTTTTCAACACAGTGGATAGATATGAAGGTACTGGTTACCGGGGCGACCAGCGGCTTAGGCCGAAATGCGGTCGAATTTCTGCGCAAAAAAGGCATCAGCGTCAGGGCTACCGGTCGCAACGAAGCGATGGGTAAGCTGCTGCAAAAAATGGGCGCAGAGTTCGTCCATGCTGACCTGACGGAGCTGGTCTCCTCTCAGGCAAAAGTGATGCTCGCCGGTATCGACACGCTGTGGCACTGCTCCAGTTTCACCTCCCCGTGGGGTACCCAGGAAGCCTTCGATCTCGCCAACGTGCGGGCAACCCGCCGTCTGGGCGAATGGGCCGTCGCCTGGGGCGTGCGTAACTTTATTCATATCTCGTCACCGTCACTCTATTTTGACTATCACCACCATCGTGACGTGCAGGAAGATTTTCGCCCGGCTCGCTTTGCCTGTGAGTTTGCCCGCAGCAAGGCGGCCAGCGAAGAGGTGATTGACCTGCTGGCACAATCGAACCCGCATACCCGCTTTACCGTGCTGCGCCCCCAGAGCCTGTTCGGGCCGCACGACAAAGTCTTTATTCCGCGCCTGGCGCAGATGATGCACCACTACGGCAGCGTGCTGCTGCCGCGCGGCGGCGATGCGCTGGTGGATATGACCTATTACGAAAACGCCGTCCACGCCATGTGGCTGGCAAGCCAGACGGACTGCGATAACCTCATTTCCGGTCGCGCCTACAACATCACTAACGGCGAACCGTGCACGCTGCGCAGCATTGTGCAGCGGCTGATCGACGAGCTGCAGATCGACTGTCGTATCCGTTCCGTGCCCTACCCGATGCTGGATATGATTGCCCGCAGCATGGAGCGTTTTGGCAGTAAATCGGCCAAAGAGCCAGCGCTGACGCACTACGGCGTATCGAAGCTTAACTTTGATTTCACGCTGGATATTTCGCGGGCGGAGAACGAGCTGGGGTATAAACCGGTTGTGACGCTGGATGAAGGGATTATGCGCACGGCGGCGTGGTTACGGGATCACGGGAAGTTGCACCGGTAAGCGTCCAGCCTCATGTAGGCCGGGTAAGCGCAGCGCCACCCGGCAAAAGACAGAGTGTGCGGCCTGATGCCCTCACCCCGGCCCTCTCCCACCGGGAGAGGGTGCAAACACTAAAACGGCAACCTTTCGGTTGCCGTTTGCTGTTTATAATGCCGTCCAGGCGTCAGACCATGCCAGGCCTGCACCCGGTTCATAGTATGCCGGGGCGCTGTTACACCAGCCGCTGTACGGGAACGGTTTGCACTGGAACAGTTTACCGTGGTTATTCACGATATCACCTGCGTTGTACTTGCTGTTCGCGCTCCACGCCGCGTAAGACGCGTCGTCTTGAGATGGCGTAGCCGCTTTCGCCTTCACGTTCAGCAGGTAAGAGGTGGTGCTGCTCAGTTCACCATCGCTAACGGTCAGACTCACTTCAACCTGCTGAGCCGTCGCCGCTTCTGGCGCCTTGAAGGTCACAACCGCTTTATCCTGACCGGTGACGGTCTGACCATCCTGTGAACGCCAGGTGTAGGTCAGCTTGTTGCCATCCGCATCGGTAGACCCTTCCGCGCTCAGAGAAACCTGCGCACCGGCGTCAACCGCACCGATTGGACCCGCGATATGCGCAACCGGTGCGTGGTTCACCGCCGCTGGCTCAGCCGGGGTTTCATCCGGTGTTGGCGCTGGCGCAGGTGCCGGAGTCTGATCTTCCGCTGGCGTCGGCGCTGGCGTTACCGGCGTTTCGTCCGGGGTGGTGGCAGAGCCGTCGTCGTTCACGATGTTAACTTTGAAGAACTTCTGCACGCACTTGCTATAGTCACCGTCTTTAAAGGCGCTGAACGGCGTCTGGTAGCCCACCAGCTGGCAAGAGTAGGTTTCGCCGCTTGGCGTATCCGCGCTCCATCCCCAGTCCTGCTCCCAGTAAATCTTCAGCGCGCCTGCTCCGCCTTCGTCGAACTGCTTCATGTTGGCGCAGCCCAGCACTTCATTTGCCGGAACAGGCACTTTCAGGTAGTTCGCAAACTCTTTGTAGTACTTGATACGGTTCTGCGACTGGGCAATTTCAGTCGGACCGCCGCACTCTACGCCGCCGTTGATGATCTGGGTGGTCACGCCAAAGCCCGGTACCAGACCGTTGGCCTTATCATGATCGTTTGGCTGCCACGTGCCGTCGATAACCTGCAGCATGCTTGGTTTTGGCGGCTGCGGGTAGGCGAAGAAGAAGATCGCGCTCGCCAGGTTCAGCCAGGTGTCCGCCACCAGCTCAGGTTTGTCGAGCAGAGTACGCACGTCGCCGTACATCGCTTCAGAGAACGGACCGTAGTTGTAGTTGTAGGACAACTGCTTCGCACCGCGACCAAAGTAGCTCAGGAAGTCACCGTCTTTATCTTTACCGCACGGCCAGGTCTGCCCCTGCCAGACGTCCGGGTTACATTCGCCGTTATAGCCGCCCTTCTGACCTTCGGTCCAGCCCATTTCACGCACGTGAACCAGCGCCTGACGCCATTCGGCTTCCGGACGCCAGCTTTCGTGGCCGCCGGTTTCCTGGGCAAAGTGGGCAAACATGGTTGCCAGCTCTTTACGGCAGATGGCGTCGCTGTCGCGACCGTCGTTGTAGGTCTTACAAAGCGCCGGGAATTTACCCACCGCTTTCAGGAAGTTGCTGTAGGTGTAGGCCTGCGCGCGCATCGGGAACAGGTATTCCCAGTCGCTGGCCTTCACGATCCCTTCTACGCGCTTCACGTTGTCCGGGTTCGCCGCACGGCCTGGCTCAATCATTTCTACCTGAGCATTGTCCAGCGTCTGGATGGTCTCTTTTACGGAGGCCATCAGCGGGAAGCTGGTCAGCTCTTTTTCCTTCTTCGCCAGATCGCTGGCTTTCATGGTGTACGGCTCACTGGTGGTCGCTTGCAGCGACGCAGCCTGTGCCATAAAGGGGGCTACGCACGCGCCGGCAACCAGTACACTCAGTAACGTCCTTTTGTTCATTTCAGTATTCCTGTTAATTGAAGTTAAATTTAAAATCCCGGCTTATGTATTAATCCGTTAATAAATAAACCACAGATGGCTGTTTTCACTTTTCGAAGAACACCCTTGGGAATTCTTCAAAAATAAAAAACCTTAATAACGTGCCTCTAATTTCAACTGCTGATATTTTTTCCAGACCTTGTGGGCATACACCATTCGCTGCGGATAATTCTCTTTTTTTAATCCGGCGTTATAGGCGCCTACTGCCTCCCAGTTATAGCCATAGACTTTAATCATTCCGGACAGGATGGACGCACCGACCATAATGGAGGTACAGGGCTCGGTCATCAGCCGGTACTCATCAATCCCCCTGCTCTCCAGCTCCGTAAAATGAGAGCTGTTTATCTGCATCAGCCCGACATCGCGCGTGCCGTCGTGGTTTTGCCCAACCGCATACGGGTTCATCCCGGATTCAACGTTAGCAATGGCATACAGTAAATAGGGATCGACATGATAATAATGCGCCGCTTTATCCCAACAGTTGGCCAGCGCGCTTTGGCTTATTATCAATAACAACAACATTAATTTTTTCATTTTTACCTGCTGACAGTTTCGGTTATTTCTCCTTGCCCACATCCTGTAAAATGAATTTTTGAAACGCTCACCACCCTCGCAAGAGAGCGGTGAGCGTTTATCGGGTTAGATTATTTGCAGTCTGTTGCTGCGCCTTCTTTCACCCATACGTCGCTGTTAGCCGGGTTATCACCGCGGGTCCACCATTTGGCACGGTAAACGTTGCCCTGGTAAGTGGTGGTTTCGCCGCCGTTGTAAACCAGGTCAGAGCGCCAGTTCATCTTCACGTTGCTCACCATTTCCCATGCTTCGGCACCGAAGCCAGGCTGGTTACCCTGCGTCCAGTACTTCGCTTTCCACACCAGATGGTCGAAGCTTACGGTATCGCCACTGTTGTAGACTTTGCTGGAATCCCACGCAGCGTATTTGCTGGCGTTAGCATCGACAGGCGCGTCGCAGCTGCCGGTTGCCGTGCCTTCGTCAGATGGCGGCGTAACCTCGTCAGACGGAGGAGTCACTTCATCAGACGGTGGGGTCACCTCATCAGCAGGCGGTGTTACGTCTGCTGGTTTCGGATTTACCGTCACCTGCACGTTTGACTGCACGCTGGTTTTGCCGTCGGTCACGACAACGCTCAGGGTGTAGGATGAGGCGTTGTTGACCTCTGGTGCAGTGATGCGAACGTTAGCGGTATCGGTACCCGTTGCGTTCATATCCGCCGGTACGCTCCAGCTATAGGTCAGCGCGTCGCCGTCTGGATCGGTTGCCTGTGCATGCAGGGAAATCGCTTCACCGGATTCAACGGTGACGGCTTCCATGGCATTGATCACCGGAGCCTGGTTCGCTTTCGGCGCTTTGTTCACAACCTGAACATCAATCGCGTTGCTCAGACCCTTCGCGTCAGTCACGGTCAGACGGAAGACCAGATTCTGGTCGCTGGTGACGGCCGGTACGCTGAAGCTGGCTTTCGCCTTGGTGCTGTTTGCCAGCGTCACGGTCGCACCGGACACCTGCGTCCACTTGTAGGTCAGCGCGTCGCCGTCCTGGTCGCTGGAGGCAGAGCCGTCCAGGGTGACGGTTGCCGGGCCGGTTACCGTCATATCGGTAGCAGAAGCCACTGGCGCATGGTTGGTCACAACAGGCTCAACAGGCGTTGAACTGCCGCCCAGCAGGCTTTCGTTCATCGCGTTCAGGATATCGCCGTTGTCGGATTCGATAGACCATGCGAACAGACCACCGAGGTTTTTGTTCTGTACGTATTTGCCTTTCGCCATCACGGAACGGGCGTTGTCGTAGGTCACCAGTTCGCCGGTAGACTTGTTAAACACGTACGGCGCTTCTGCCGCTTCATCGTATTTGTATTCCCAGCCTGGTTTGCCCAGCATCTGGTTCACAATCTGACGATAGTCGACAATGCCGTTTTCCCATGTGCCTTTGATTGGGCCCGTTGCCGTACCGGTAAACGGATTATCGCCGGTATAGCCGTGAACGCCCGTCCAGCCGCGGCCGTACATGCCTGCACCCACCACGATCTTGCCAGGCTTAACGCCCTGCTCCAGCATCGCTTTCACGGCGTTATCGGTGGTGTAGTTGGTATCCGGTTTCCAGGACGCACCGTACAGCGCGGTCTGGTGGCCGAGATCGGTATTGCTCCACGCGCCGTAGAAGTCATAGCTCATCAGGAAGATATGGTCGATGTACTGCTGCGCGGTGTTGTAATCCACGTCTTCGATCTTATCTTTGCCCGCACCGATTGCGGTGGTCAGCTCGTAGGTACGGCCCGTTTCTGCAGAGAGTTCGTTCAGCATCTGACGCAGGTCGTGCATCAGCGCGGTGTAGGTCGCTTTATCGGTCTGAGGGTTACCCAGTTTGGCATTCTCACCGCCGCCGCCCGGGAATTCCCAGTCGATATCCACGCCGTCGAACACCTTCCAGGTCGTCAGGAAGTCTTTCACGGAGGCCACGAAGCGATCGCGCAGCACTTTGTTATCCATCTGATAGAACGGATCGGACAGCGTCCAGCCGCCTACGGATGGCAGAATTTTCAGGTCAGGATGGGCTTTTTTCATCGCCATCAGCTGGCCGTAGTTGCCTTTGTACGGGTCGTCCCAGCCGTTCACGCCCTGCTGCGGTTTCTGCAGCGCAGCCCACGGGTCGTGGATCGCCACGGTGTAGTCCGGACGGCCCTCGCAGGCGCGCTTCAGGGATTCCAGCGCGCCGGAAGATTTAGCGCTGTCGTTAATGCCGTCGCCGCCGCAGATTGGAATGAAGCCGTACAGCAGGTGGTTAATGTTCGCCACCGGGATTTTGTCCGCCGAGAAGTTACGGTCATACACGCCCCACTCAGGGAAATAAGCACCGACCACTTTGTCGGTGTGCTGCGCAAAGGCTTTGTTGTTTTCCAGCAGCGGGGTATTCAGCGGCAGCAGGTGGCTACCGTCGGTATCCGCAACGATGATCAGCTTGCTGGCGCTCTTGGTGCAGCCGCTGTCGTTACAAAGCTCAACCTGCTCCTGATAACGGCCACCTTTTTTCACTTTAAAGGTCGCAGAGCCTGCGGCGCTGCCCGCGCCGGTCCAGACGGTCTGGCCGTCCAGCAGCACTTTTGCAGAAGTCGGTGCGTCGCCGCTCCAGACGTTCCACTCAACCTTCACATCCACGCCATCTTTGTGCACTTTGATGAGGTTGTTATAGTCTTGTGCCGCCTGGTCTACTTCTACCAGCGCAAATTTATCATTGCCTGACGTAATAGAAGGCGTACCCGGTGCCGCTGCAAATACTGAGCTTGTTGCAGCTGCAACAAAAAGCGCCAGATATTTAGGCTTCATAAATTTCATTTTTATTTCCTGATAAATTTATTCGTAACGTTAATAATCCATGTCTTCCGTGAGAACATGGATGCGTTTCGCATAATGCGTATTTAACCAACCTGAAAACCGTGACAAAAAAACGTATTGCTGCGTTGTATTCCTCCATAAAAAGATACAAGCCCAAATTCCGTGTAGCTTATATCCTTTACGATACACTGAGCGCAAAGAGACGTCCTTCTCTTCCACCGTCGAAAAAATTGATAAAAAATCTTGACCTGAATATTTAAAACATGAAGGCAAACTGCTGCGCAATAAACACCACTATTCCAGCAAATGAGAGATACGGTCCGAAAGAAATAGTGAGGTTATTTTTATTTAAATTATTTAGCGTGAAATAGCCGATAATACCGCTCAACGCGGCGATTAATTCCAGCGAGGGCAACGCCTGCCAGCCGCACCAGGCACCTAAGGCCGCCAGCAGCTTAAAATCGCCATATCCCAACCCTTCCCTTCCGGTGGTCAGGCGAAACGCCCAGTAGAGCAGCCAGAGAGACAGATAGCCCGCCACGGCACCGAACAGCGCATCGCACAGCGGCAGCCGGTGGTCAACCGCGTGAAGCAGTAATCCCACCCACAGCAGGGGTTGCGTCAGGCAGTCCGGCAGCAGCTGGTGCCGCCAGTCGATCGTTGCAAGGGGCAACAAAAACGCCGCCAGCAGCCACAGTGAGAACAGTGCCTGCACGTCGGGCATGCACCAGGCGGTGATACCAAAAAACAGGGCGGAAAAAAGTTCGATTAAAAATATCCGCAGCGGAATAGCGGTGCCGCAGCGGCTGCAGCGTCCGCGTAAAATAAGCCAGCTAATGAGCGGGATATTCTCCCAGGCGGCCAGCGCGTGCTGGCACACCGGGCAGTGCGAGGCCGGGAACAGCAAATTGCCGCCGCCCTCTTCGTTCATCACCATGCCCGGTACGCGCTCGGCGACGACGCCCAGAAAGCTCCCCACAATGCCGCCTAAGATCGCACTCATTATCGGGAACCCGACCGGGTAAACCTCCCGCATCAGCGCGAAGGTGTTCATGCGGTTTTGCTCCAGGTAAGCTGCACCTCTGCCTTGACGTCGCTGAGGTGATCGACCGGCGTGAGGTTCATTTTTTGCAGCCTGACGCCGGAGGTCTGGTTAATTTCCCGCAGCCAGCTCTTTAATTCATATACGTTTACGCGATTCACGACGAACGATAGGGTTTGTCCATCCTGACGCACATCCGTCAGCGCAAGATTAATTTCCTGCGCGCTGCTCTCGACTACCGTGCGCGGGTTATTCGTTTTGATAATCTGGACCTGGAGATGGTTTTTATCTATTTCACTGCGCATCCAGTTCAGCGTCTCTTTTTGTCTGCTCAGCGTGGCTTTACTGTTTTGAATCATATTATCCAGCGGGATCACGCCTGCGTAATAGATGGCTGCCCCCGCCAGGGCCACGGCACATATTTTTATAATGACTTTTTCCCTGGCGCTGTAATTCTGATAACGAGACTTAAGCTGCGCGATTCGCTCTTTCATTTATATTTCCCTGCGATCATGGCGGTATAAGGTGCAGCGGTGGAAACAGGCTGCAGGGTGAAGTCAAAATTCTCCCCGGCCTGATTCACAAACGTCTGCAACGCGGTTGGGTTTTGCGCACTGACGCTCAGCGTCAGCGTGTTCTGTTGGGCGTCATATTCCAGCAGATCGATTTCCATTGCCGGCACGGCCTGTCTGGCTTTCTCCAGCTCTTCAAGCTGCAAAAAGACCCCTTTGGTCTGCTTCTTCATGTTTTGACCAAAGTGATATTTGATGTTGGTCTGCTGGCGCATGCTGGGGAAATGGTGCTGATAAACCTGAAGGATCTCCTGCTGAACCTGGTTTTCCTGCTGCACCAGCATCCAGGCCATGGCGACGCGCGGCCCCAGCAACAGGCCGAGAGAGAGCAGCCCCGCCGCGGCTATTGCCGCTTTGATGCCCTTAGACGCTTTACCCGAGCCCGCTTTCGCGCTGAATTCACCGTGCAGGAGCGTGACGCGGCAGGCGTGCCACTGCGGCTGGATCAGGACCAGCGGATGCTGCCAGGGGTGCCCGACGTCAACGTCGACGCCAGCGGGCGCGTCGCCGTAGCAGCACACGTCCCCCTCTCCGGCTTTTTGCATCAGCAGCGGCAGCAGGCTCGCCTCCATTTCGCCAGCGACATGCGGCGATAAACGCAGCCAGTAGCCGTCGTCCAGGGCGACAAGCGTGCTTCCGCCCGCCGTCACGGGCAGCAGCCACGCATCCGGCAGCGCCTGAATGACCTTTAATCCGGCCTCCTGACAGCGGGTTAACCACCCGCGCAGGCAATCGGCGTCGATGGCCACCGCGTCAACCTCGGCGCCCTTTTTGTTGAGCACCGTCCAGTGGAGATTATCCACCTCGCCAATCAGCGTCTCTTCCGCCATCCACGAGAACGCCGTCGCCTGCGAGGCAATTTTCTTCGGCAGCGTAAAGTGGCGGAAGATCATGCTGCTGGCGGGCAGCAGCAGGCAAACGCGGGCGGCCAGAGGATGGTCCGCCAGCGCGTCCAGGCTCTCCAGCACCTCAACCTGCTCGCTGCCGGAGACACACCACATTATTTTCCCGCCCTCGCGGCTGTCGGGACGAACAAAAAGGACCTGTTTCATAGCGTTCTACTTTTCTTATTCAATCATTCGGTAACGACGTTGCCACGTCACGATCTCACCGGCTTCGTTATTCACCTGAAGCTGGCTTACCACGCGAAGCGTTAATTCATCGGTATTGCCGGTATAGTTCACGCGGAAATACCGGCTATTAATGGAGAGATAGTCGGCCACCTGCGGGAGGTCGTCTTTTAACTGCGGGAAGGTCTGCTCCAGCGCTTTGCTGAAGGTTTCCATATTTTCCCAGCCGGTTTCAGGACGCGATTCAATCAGGCGAGCGGCATCATCTTCATTGAGTTTTCCGGGGAACAGGGCGGCCAGTAAGGCGGCCTGCTCCGGTTTCAGGGTGTTCACATCCACCCTGCTGGCGGAGTCCGGCAGCGCGCACAGCAGCTTGCTCACCTTCGGATAAGCGGCGGCCGGGAAGGCAGGCAGCAGCTTGATCTCGGCAATAGTGCGCATCATCTGGTTCGCCGGCTGGCGAGCGGGCACCGCGCCTGCCCAGGCATCGGTCTCTGCGCCCTCTTTGGCCGTTGTCGTGTCGCCATCGAGATAGTCCACCAGCTGCTGATACACCTCTTCCGCGTTGGTCTGGCTCACGCCGCTCTCCGTCAGAAGCTGTTCAACAATCTGCTCTCTGCGGGGCTTTTCCGGCACCGCCGGGGCGGTTTGCCCCTGGGCAATTTTTTCGACCGCCAGCAGGTTGTTGACGTTAAAGCAGTCCTGCGCGTCCTCCACCTGGCTGACCACCGTGTAGTTTTCGCCCCGGGTTTCCAGCGGCTGATGCCAGTCGCCGTCGAGGGAGAGCGCTTTGCTTTCCCCGCTGGCGTCGGTCTGGAGCCGGTCTTTCACCACCTTTTCCTGGGCCTGCATCGTCCAGCGCAGCTGCTGCTGGCTCACCTGGTAATGCGTTTTTTGCAGGTTGCGGCAGAACTGCTGGCTGATTTTGGCGGCCAGCGCCGACATCATCACCAGCAGGATCAGCACCACCAGCAGGGCAACGCCTTTCTGTTTCTGTAATCGGCTCATGGCTTCACTTCCGGTGCAGGCTGCGGCGCTGGCGCAGCGGCCTCAGGCAGATCGCCCGGGGTCGTAAAGACCCAGCGCCAGGTATCGCCGTTTTCCATGGTCAGCGTCAGCTCCACGCCGTCCGGCAGATGCGCCGGGTCGCTCCAGCTTTTCTGCCAGCCCTGACGGTAAAAACGCCACTGCAGCGATTTCACCTCGCTGACAATCGGCACCTCGTCGGGTTTGGCGTCCGCCGGGCCGTCAATCACCGGCCAGACGTCGCGATACAGACGCCCCTCTTCCAGCCGCCAGCGCACGCGCTCCAGCTGGACCGTTCCGCTCACGCCGTTCAGCGTGGTCAGCTCAAGCGCATCGTCTGTCTGGCGGAACAGATCCGGCTCGTTGCGCGGCGCGCGCGCCTGCAGCTGGTAGAAATCGCGCTCCATCAGGTTCCAGGCACGCTGGAGCTGATTGAGCTTCGCCGCGCTGGCGTCGGTGGCCGAACTGGTACGCATCGCGCCGTCCAGAATTTGCCAGGCCAGGGTGCTGATCACCGCAAAGATGGTCAGCGCAATCATGATCTCCAGCAGGGTAAAACCGCGCTGGCTTCGGGTGTTCTTCACTTGCTCTCTCCCGGCGGAGCGATCTGCAGCGAAATAACCGGCTGGCTGTCGTCGCCTTCCGCATACACGCGGATCGCGTTAGCCCAGCCGCTGTCGGCGGTTTTGACCCGCTGCTTGCGCCAGTTCCAGCTGCGCCCGCCCATGATTTCCGTTCCCTGCTGCTCAGCATCCGGGAAGTCGGTTTTCGCGAGCTGCGCTTCTGCCAGCTGATTCTCCGCCACCCAGCTCGCCTGCAGCGTGTCGGCCAGCCCGTGGGTGAAACGCACGTTCAGGGAGACCGAGTTCATCAGCGCCAGCGCGGCGGTGGAGAAGATCACCAGCGCGACCATCACCTCCAGCAGGGTCATACCCTTTTGCTTAACGTTGCCTTTAGTCATCGTTTTCTACCGATACCGGGGCCGCGCCTTGCGACACCACGCGGAAATGGTGCTGTTTGTCGTAGCTTTGCAGCGTAAGCGTGAAGCGGCTGATTTCGCCGTCCGGCAAAAAGAGCACCTGCGGTTCGGAGGCGACCGTTGCAGCCAGGCGCTGGGGAGAGAGCGAAACGTGCATCTCCTCCGGGAAATCGCCCTTGGTGGTAATACGCCCAGCGGATAACGGCACCCAGCGGCGCTCGCCGTTTTTATCTTCAAGCGTCACCAGCTGATAGCTATCCGTGGTCATCACCAGCCCCACAATATTTCCGTCCATTACCGCACGGTCAGAACCATAATCAACGAGGGCTTTTAATTGCTGGCCAAGTATATCCGCACCGCTGCGCGAGGGTATTGTTGACACCACCATCATGGCGCAGCTGGCAAATATCACCAGCGCCAGAATAATTTCCAGCAACGTAAAGCCGCGTTGACGTTTCATTATTTCTCTTTCTTATCCAGAGACCAGTTCGTAATATCATCGGCGGTATTGGCTTCGCCGTCCGGACCGGCCGAGAAGACGTCAACCGCGCCGTGTTCGCCCGGGCTCACCAGGATATAATCCCCGCCCCACGGATCCTGCGGCAGGCGGCGAATATAGCCGTCGGCGCGGTAGCCGTTCGGGATGGGCGCGATTTCAGGCTTGGTCACCAGCGCCTGCATGCCTTGTTCAGTGGTTGGGTAGCGGTGGTTATCCAGCTTGTACATATCCAGCGAACCTTCGAGCGCGACAATATCGCTGGTCGCTTTTTGCGTATCCGCTTTTTCTTTATTGCCCATTAAGTTTGGCACCACCATACTCGCTAAAACGCCGAGAATAACGATCACCACCATTAATTCGAGCAACGTGAAGCCCGCCTGGCGAGCCAGGTGTTTTCTTTTTATAGCCATGATTTAACCTACCATATTATTAAGTTGCAGAAGCGGTTGTAATATTGACAGCACGATGAATAAAACAATCGTCGCCATGGATACCACCAGCGCCGGTTCAAATACCGACAGCGTTAACGTAATGCGGTGCTGTAATGCCGATTCCTGGTTTTCCGCCGCGCGGTCCATTAAATTGCCCAATTCCCCGCTCTCTTCGCCGGAGGCAATCATGTACAGCATGGTTGGGGGGAATAATTTCGCCTGCTCCAGCGCGGCATATAACGAGGCCCCCTGGCGCACGGTATCCGCGGCCTGCTCCAGCACTTGCCGGGCGTAGAGGTTTTCGATACCGTCCATGGCGATATACATCCCCTCCAGCAGCGGCACGCTGCTGGCCTGCAGAATGCTCAGGGTGCGGATGTAGCGGGCGCTGTTGATGGCGCACACCAGCTTTTTAATCGGCGAGCCGTTCACCAGCCAGCGGTTCCAGCGAAAGCGGTTTTTGGCATTTCTGAGCCAGGTTTTAAAACCGACAAACCCACCGCCCAGGATCCCGACGATATAGATACCGTAGGCCTGCAGGAAATCGCTCACCGCAATCAGCGTGCGGGTGGTGATCGGCAGCTGCTGCTTCATGTGGGTGAACTGCTCGATCACCTGCGGCACCACCGCCACCAGCAGAATGCTGATGACCGCGATGGCCACCACCGTCAGGGTGATCGGGTAGACCATCGCCTGCGTCAGCTTGCTTTTCATCTTCTGGCGCTGCTCGTTGTACTCCGCCAGCTTCTCCAGCACGTCGCCCAGGTGGCCGGTCTTTTCACCGGCCATCACCAGCGTGCAGTAGAGCTTGTCGAAGGTGCGCCGAAACTGGCTGAAGGCGTCAAACAGCGTGTGCCCTTCCACCACCTTTTCACGAATTTCCACCACCATCGCCGCCAGCTTTTTGTCTTCCGTCTGCTTCGAGATGGCCTTCAGCGCGCTCTCCAGCGGCAGCGCGGCGTTGACCAGCGTGGAGAGCTGGCGGGTAAACATCGACAGCACCGGCGTGGAGAGCTTAGCCCCGGTTTTTGCTTTCCCGGACGCCGCCGCCTCGCGGGTTTCGGTGATGCTGACGGGCATCAGCTTTTGCTCGCGCAGCATCTGGCGAACCTGCTTTTGCCCCTCGGCCTGCAGGGTGCCGCGCCGGGTTTTGCCCGCCGCATCCGTCGCCGTCCAGGCGTAGAAGGCCATTACGCATCCCCCCCGCGCTCGGCGGTGACGCGCATCACCTCTTCCAGAGAGGTTACGCCGCTAATCACCTTCAGCAGCCCGTTTTCGCGCAGGCTGTAGGCCTGCTTAAAGAGCTGCGTTTCGATGGACATCTCGTCCTTATCTTCATGGATGGCGCGGCGCATGGTGCTGTCCACCACCAGGAACTCATGAATACCGGCACGCCCCTGGTAGCCGCTCTGGCGGCAGTGCTCGCAGCCCACCGCGCGGTAAATCGCTTTGGGCGGCGCGTCCATAAAGCTGAACAGCGCTTTTTCATTGGCGTCCAGCGGACTGGTGGTCCGGCAGTGGGTACACAGCCGACGCACCAGACGCTGGGCAATGACACCGAGCAACGATGAACCGATTAAAAACGACTCCAGCCCCATATCCCGCAGGCGGGTAATCGCCCCTGCGGCGCTGTTGGTGTGCAGCGTAGACATGACCAGGTGACCGGTGAGCGACGCCTGCACCGCAATTTGCGCGGTTTCGCCGTCGCGAATTTCCCCGATCATCACCACGTCCGGGTCCTGACGCAGAATGGCGCGCAGCCCGCGGGCAAAGGTCATGTCCACGCGCGGGTTAACCTGCGTCTGCCCCACCCCTTCCAGCTCGTATTCAATCGGGTCTTCAACGGTCAGGATGTTGCGTTCATGGCCGTTCAGCGCCGAGAGAATGGCATACAGGGTGGTACTTTTGCCGGAACCCGTTGGCCCGGTGACCAGGATAATGCCGTGCGGGCGGTCAATCAGCCCTTTTAACTTATCCAGCTCTTCATCAATCAGGCCCAGCTTGTTGATGTCGGGCTTCAGGTTGCTTTTGTCGAGCAGGCGCATGACTACGCGCTCGCCGTATTGGGATGGAATGGTCGACACGCGCACGTCGATCGCCTTGCGGCCAATGCGCAGGGAGATACGACCATCCTGCGGCAGGCGCTTCTCGGCAATGTCGAGTTTCGACATGACCTTGATGCGCGACACCAGCAGCGGCGCGAGCTTACGCGCTGGCTGCAGCACCGGGCGCAGCACGCCGTCGACGCGAAAGCGGATGCTCAGCGTGCGCTCGAAGGTTTCGATATGAATATCCGACGCGCCGTCTTTCACCGCCTCGCCGAGAATGGCGTTGATCAGGCGGATCACCGGGGAGTTTTCGTCGTTATCGAGCAGATCCTCGTTGTCCGGGATCTCCTCGGTTAACGCCATCAGGTCGATATCGGCGTCCATATCGTCCACCAGCTGCTGCGACACGCCGCTGCTCTGCTGCCAGATTTTGGCCAGCAGCTCGTCAAAGGCTTCCGGCGTCAGGGTCACCGGAACGAACGCGCGTCCCAGCACCCGGCGTACCTCCAGCAGTGCAAACGCCGGGGTGTCTTCACGGATATAGACGTCGTTGTTATAAAACAGAACGCCGTTATCTTTTGCGTAGCTGCTGCTACACAGGGTTTTAGTCAGTTCGTCCACGGTGCCCTCTCCGCCCTAGTGCTTAAACGGATTGCGCGGTGCGCTGGCGCTGGTTTTTACCGGTGCGGCGCTGGCGTCAACGGGAAACGCAGGCAGTACCGCGTTATCCGCTGGTTCGATAATGCCGAGCTTTTTCTCTTCCACGCGCTGCTGCTGGCGGGCGCGGATCTGGTCATATTTCTCTTTCGACGCCGCGCTGTAGTTGTCGTCGTCGCGCAGGACGGTGGTATGGATAAATACCATCAGGTTGCGCTTAGACGTATCCTGCGAGGTGTAGCGGAACAGCTGGCCGACCAGCGGGATATCGCCCAGCAGCGGCACTTTGGAGACCGACTGCTTGGTGACGTTTTCCATCAGGCCGCCGAGCACCACCGTCTGCCCGCTGTGCACCATCACTTCGTTGTTGATGGTACGGGTGTTAAAGGTTGGGCCGAGGCTGGCGTCTTCCGTCGCGCTGTTGTCGACGCTGGAGACTTCCTGCTCAATCTTCAGGTGGATCATGTCGCCGTCGTTGATTTGCGGCACAATTTTCAGCTTGGTACCGACCGTCTTACGCTCAACGGAGTTAAAGACGTTGTCGCCGCTGGTGGTCTGGGAGCCGGAGAGCACCGGCACGTCCTGACCGACGTTGAACGACGCTTCTTTGTTATCCAGCGTGACCACGCTTGGCGTGGAGAGAATGTCGTTTTTCGCCCCGGTGGAGAGCGCGGTCATCAGCGCGCCGAAATCACCGTTAAAGAAACCGGTGGCCATCCCCGTGAAGCTAGCACCTTTAATTACGCCATTCTTCACCTGGCTGATAGGCAGTCCGGTGGAACCGAACTGCACGCCGCCGTGTTTGCCGGTCCACTGCACGCCGAGATCCAGGCCGTTACCGTCCTGCACTTCAGCAATGATCGCTTCCACCAGCACCTGCGGACGGCGAATGTCGAGCTTGTCGATCACCTTCTCCAGAGAATTCATCACGTTAGGCTGCGCGGTGATCACCAGCGAGTTGGTTGACTCGTCGGCGCTGATGTTCAGATCGCTGGACGCGGTGGCGGTTTTCGCCTTCGGCGTGCCGGCCTTGTCTTTCAGCTGTTCGCCAATCCCGGTCAGTACCGGCACCACCTTCGTGGCGCTGGCATATTTGAGGTAGAAGACGCGGGTATTCCCCTCGTTGTTCTGCTCGCGATCCAGCTGATGGATCAGGGAGCGGGTGCGCATGCGCGCATCTTCCGAGCCGCTGATCACCAGGCTGTTGGTTTCGTCATCCGCCACCACTTTGGTCGCCAGCTGCGGCGCGTTCTGCCCCTTCTGCTCCTCGTTGTTGAGGTTGTTCAACATGTCCGAGAGATCTTTGGCGGAGGCAAAGCGCAGCGGCACGATCTCGCGGCGCTGAATACCGTCTTTATCGACGCGCTGCACCAGATCCACCAGGCGGTTCACCACCGAGGCTTTACCGGTTAACAGCAGCACGTTGGAGGGCTCGAAGTGCACAACGTTGCCGATGCCGGTGGCATCGTTGAGCTGGCGCAGCAGCGGGGCAAGTTCGCGTACCGGCACGTTTTCCATGCGCACCACGCGGGTGATGATCTCATCGCCTTTGCCCGGATTTTTGCTGTCCGCCAGCGGCGCGCCGGCGGTGCGGGCGACGCTTGAGCGCACCACTTTCACCATGCCGTTGTCCATCGGGATCACCGACAGGCCGTACAGGTCCAGCACGCTCAGGAAGAACTGGTAATACTCATCTTCCGTCAGCACGTTGTAGGTTCGCACCGACACCGAGCCCTGAACGGACGGGTCGACGAGAATGGTTTTGTTGAGATTGCGGCCTACCGTATCGATAAACTCGCGGATATCGGTATTTTTAAAGCTCGCGCTAAAGTTGGCTGCAAGCAGCGAACTCGAATATAACGACAATGCGGTCAGCGCCACGCACGCCCAAGGAAATTTCTTCATGTCTGTACACTTGTTAATTGTTTAGAACATTAACCCGAATATTTTCAAGGTGAGCGTGACGTCTGACGACGACCTCCGCTTCTTTCATTTTCGACCAGTTGGCAATAATACTTTTTGCCTTAGCTTCGTCGGTCATATCGACAGCATTCACTTTTACTGCCACGTCACCCTTTTTCAGCCCTGAATGGCTGTAGAAGGAGGAGGCATTCCTTGGATTAATGTTGTAACCTTCCAGCTGGCCCTTTTCGATTAACGGCTTTAACACCAGATAATCATTCAGATGCACGCTTTCCGCGCCTGCATCTTTCGTCGATTTGGTTACCGGGCTGCTGTCAGCGCCGCCCTTAAAATAATCAGGTTTATTTAACGCCAGTACCTGCGTAGCACCTTCGTAATTAACCACCACATTGTCTTTGTTTATTTCCTGAATAAAGGCATCGTTAAAACCGGTCAGCGCCTCGCCTTCACGGTAGCTCTTCTGGCCGCCCGGCGTTTTGATAACCGCGAAGGAAAGCCAGGCGTCATCGCTGCGCACGATCCCTTCGATCTCCGCTGCCAGCGGGGCTTTTACCGCTGTCGGAACGTTATCCTGACGAACTGCTGCGGTAAAAAGCGTGAATGTCTTTTCGTTACGAGGCGTTTTCAGCGGCTGCGCATCAGAATTAGCCAACTTATTCGTAACTTTTTTATAATCTTTAAACGTCAGATACCCTTGCTGGCCGCAAAAAATTAACAGCACGAACATAATGCAAGGCGTTATCCACCGTGACAGAAATGAGAACCTCATTTTTCATCTGGCCTTTAACAAAGCGAAAATAAGCAGCGTCGTGCTGCGCCAATATGTGAGCAAAGAGTAATTTCCCGCTGTAAAAACAACCACTGACTTTGCCGCTAACTTTCATACAGAAAAATATTGACCGTATAAAATCCAGATGTTAGGCCTCACCGGCAGGATATTTTTACCCTGTGCGCAAATTGACCACCCTATAGCGTTGCTTTACTTTCTCGTCCTGTTGCTATTCCTAATCAGAGACGGTAAGTCGTTATGTATCAGAGCCACTTTAATTTTAAAAATCCGCCCTTTCGGAAAATAACCCGGTTATCCGGGGATTTTCTGGTGCCTTATCATCAGGACGTGTTCAACCTGCTGAAAGAGAAAACCCAACGGGCGGGGATTACCGGGCTCTTTGCTGACGATGCTCCGCTGCTGGGCCAGTTCAGCGATGCCCTGAAATCTGCAAATCCTGGCGTGCTTGCCATCAACGCGTTTCCAAAACTGAGTGCCAGTAGCCTGCTGTACAAACTCAACCCGGGAACGAAAGAGAGCAAGAACCGGCTTCAGGCGGTGGATGCCGTTCTGCACCAGTGGCAAGGGGGGAAAACCAGGGCGAAAGTGCTGGTGATTAGCCATACCGAAGCCATGAAGGACACCTGTCGGGAGGTGCTGGCGATGCTGCTGACGCGCGCGCAGGAGCTGGAGTTTCGCCTGTCCATCGTGCTGATGGGGGCTGCTGCTCAGGACGCCGTCCTGATGCAGCAACCTGAGCTGCGCGAATATGCTCATACCCGTCACACCCTGCGTCCCCTTACCTGCCGGGAGTTTCTCAGCTACGTACAGGCGCAGTGTGAAGAGCACGGGTGCGAGAACGCGCCGCTCACCCCGGCGCGCGTGCGCAAGATGCATGCGCTGACCAAAGGGAATATCAGCAAGCTGAACGAGGTGGCGCACCTGTCGATGCTGGCCGCCTGGACCGAACGCGCAGCCCAGGTCAGCCCGCGTCATTTACGGCTGGCGGCGGGCGAGACGCTGCCCGCGAAAAAACACGGCAAGCGCCTGGCTACCGTCGGTTTATTCGCGTCCGTGCTGTTTGCCGCCTGCGGCTGGTATTTCACCTCCTCGATCGGTGCAAGACTTCCGGTTCAGCTCCCTGTACCGGTGAGCTGGAAACAGCAGACGCCACGCGTTCAGGCCCCGGTGGTGCCGGTTATCGACAACGAGGTAGTGAATCAGCCGGATGCGATGCATCAGCTCTATCTGATGTGGGGGTATGACGCCTCGGCGGACGATGCCCTGTGTCAAAACGCCGCGAAGGTGAACCTGATGTGTAAGCAGGGGAACGCCTCACCGGACGCGCTGGCGCAGGAAGGCTATCCGTGGGTGAGTGAGCTGAAAACCGGCAACCACCTCAACTATGCCGTTGTCGCCCGCGTCGGAGATAACTCTCTCGACCTGCTGATGAACAACCGCACCTGGCAGGTAAGCCGCAGCTGGTTTAACCAGCATGCCACCGGGAACTACACCCAGCTGCACCGCCTGACGCCGGATGGCAAAGACGCCATCAGCGCCGCCAGCGATGCGAAAGACATGGCCTGGCTTGACCAGCAGCTGAGCGTGGCCCTTAACCAGCCGGAAACCCATGCCCAGACCTGGACAGCGGAGATGATGAAACGCACCCGTGAGTTCCAGCAAAAAATGCGTCTGCACGTGGATGGCATTCCAGGGGAAGATACGCTGATGCAGTTAATGCGTGAAACCCATTCCACGCCGAGCGTATTAATACAGGCCTCGCGCTCCACACCGGACGCGAAAAAGCAGGAGAAGCATTCCTGATGTCTACCATCTGTCTTGCTGCCCAGCGCAGCTACACCACCGGGGAGGCGGTCTGGTTTTCGTACCGCCTTCCCAGCCTGAGAAAAGTCTTCGGCAACGCCTTTTTATGGACGTTGGGCCTGTGCGCCATGCTGATGGCCGGCGTGTACGCGCATACTTACTGGAGCCTGCGTCATCCTGCGCCGGAACCGGTAAAAAAAGCGAGCGTCGCGAAACCCGAAACGCAGCTTTCCGATATGCACTATGTGTATGTGAGCAAGCCGTTCCCGCATCCTCATCCGAAACCGGCCCCGGTGCAGGCCGAGGTCCCCGCCATGCAGGATCTGCCGATTAACAGCGACGATGCCGACTGGCAGCAGGCGCCCGACGGTGCCGAACCGCACGATACGTCGCGGGATACGTTACCCGGCACCGAAGCGCATGATGTCGCTCCCGCCAGCGCAGGCAGTGAGGATGCCTCGTTAACCGAGCTGTTTAAGCAGGCGTTAAAAGAACAGGAGCAAGATTATTCGCAAGGCAAAATTCCCGCGCCGCCGGTGGACGAAACGCAGGATAATTCACAGTCGAGGGTGCTACATAAGGTAGATAACCGATCGCCCTTGAGTCAGAAAGGCGACCGGCTGGAGTAATTAATATTTTTCTGGCAACGTTGTCAGGTTAAGGAGTCGTCCTTTTTCCACAACAATATATTGACCTTTTTTCAAATCGGAGAGGATTTTAATAATGGTACTGCGCGCCAGGTTGGTGTATTCCTGAATATAATCGTAAATATTAATATCGCGCTGATGATGAACAATCAGTTCATTAATCTCGTACAAGAATTCACGCACAACGGCGTAAGCGCTGCGGGCAACCAGCACATCGTCACGTTTGCTCAGCATGCAGATGTACCAGGAGAGCACTTTAGTCAGCTCAGGCCATAAGTTTTTATCGGTCATCAGCTGGGCGAAGACCTCTTTCTTAATCGAGCGCACCACGGTGTTGGCGCGAACGAGGCCGTACATATGGGTTGCGCTGTAGTACATAGACGAGAGACCAAAAATGCACTGGCCCGTGACCGTGAACATGCACAGTTCGTCGGATTCGCGTCGGAATTCAACTTCGCCGCTGACGATAATATGAATGTATTGTGAATCAGACGTGGATATTTTCTGCCATTTCTTTAAGGTTTTTTCTTCAAAGCCTGAGGTTGCCGAAATAATGGCTTCCATTTCATGTTGCGGACGTAATTTTTTTGCATAGATGCTTAACATTGTTATACCCGATTTAAGATGTGAATTTTAAAAAATGCAGGCGCAAGGCAAAAATAAGCCTCACCCCTCGAATATTTTCCTGATGGCGTTCTCAAGGAGAAAAATAAAGAGTAAATGCGATATATTTATTTGCTGCATTACTTAGCAAGCTATGTGTCTATCTTAAATCCGGATAATTTTAAGTCAATTAACTAAAAATGAATTGAGTTTGTACTTAAGATTAATCTGAAGAGGGTCAGGATGAACTAAGGCATTCGGGGGCGTCCGAAGGATCACCCCTGCCCGTACTTCTCTAGTAGCGCTTCGGCAATGGCCATCGTTTCGACGTCCGCGACGCCGTTCCACAGGTCAGGCCGGAAATGCATCTGGAACGCCGTGATAACGCGCTTTTGCTGCGCCGGGGTGCTGTCAGCCGGCACCTCATAGCCATACCGCGCGAGGAGATCGAGTAATGCTCCGGTATCCACCTGCTGATAGCGCGGACGACCGTTTATATAGAACGCGACGCGCGCCTGATCGGGCCACGCGCCAATGCCCTGCAGAGCAAGCTGGTGCCACGGGAACAGCGGGCCGGGGTCGTCTTTGCGCTGCGGAGCGATGTCCGAATGGGCCACCACGTTTTCAGGCCTGATGTTGTAGCGGGTAATAATGTCTCTGGCGAGCGGCACCAGCGCCGCAATTTGCGCAGGCTCAAACGGGGTAAAGTGCTTAACGCCGGAGGTTTTTTGCCAGCCGCGGTTCTCCAGCTCAATGCCGACAGACGTATCGTTGATGCGGTTGGTGCCGCGCCAGAAGCTGATGCCCGCATGCCAGGCCAGTTCGCTTTCAGGCACCAGCTGCCAGATGCGCGGCTTACCGTCCGGGGCCGGGGGTTTAGCCGGGATCAAATAGTGAGAGCTGACGTTCTTATCCGTCAGCGTGGCCAGCGAGCTGTCAAAATCATCCGCGGTGTAGTGGATAACCAGTACCTTGATGCGCGGGTAAGCCGCCTGCGCCTGATGACGCGTATCCAGCTCGTAGGCGCCTTTGTCGATGATCCCTTTTTCGGTGGCACACCCTGCCAGCAGCAGCGCCAGCAGGAGTGTCGCAAGCGAACGCCTCATCGGAGGGTTTTCACCGCCGTACCGCTTACGCTCACCATCAGCATGCTGGCGTCTTTCCCGACCGTTTCGTAGTCGATATCAATCCCCACGACCGCATCGGCGCCGAGGGCTTCCGCCTGCTCGCCAAGCTCTTTAAAGGCGATTTCGCGCGCTTTACGCAGCTCTTTTTCGTATGCGCCCGAGCGGCCGCCAACGATGTCGCGGATACCGGCAAAAAAGTCACGGAAGATATTGGCACCGAGGATCGCTTCGCCGGTAACCACACCGCAATACTCGGTTATTGTCTGCCCTTCCAGGGTTGGCGTTGTTGAAAACTGCATGGTTTCTCTCCTTCTTTAGCGTTCAATGCCTTAGGCACAGCATTATCGGTTCGTTACGCTATGATTGAAAGGATAGTTAATAAATAAGGAAATCAACATGCGCTATTCTGCTTTAACACTTTTCGTGCCCTGCGCGCTGGTGCTCAGCGCCTGTACCACCACGGTCACGCCAGCCTTTAAGGATATCGGTACCCGCAGCGGCCCCTGCATCGAGGGCGGCCCGGACGCCGTGGCGCAGCAGTTCTATAATTATCGCATTCAGCACCGCAGCAACGATCTCACCGGCCTGCGCCCGTATCTGAGCGACGGCCTGGCAAAACTGCTTAACGACGCCACCCGCGATGCGCAGCACAACGCCCTGCTGAAATCCGATCCGTTCTCCAGCCGCGCCACGCTGCCGGACAGCGCCGAAGTGGCCAGCGCGTCAACCATCCCGAATACCGATGCCCGCAATATTCCGCTGCGCGTGAAGCTGACGCAGGGAACCCAAACCTGGCAGGATGAAGTGCTGATGATCCGTGAAGGACAGTGCTGGGCGGTAGACGACGTGCGCTACGTGGGCGGCAGCGTTCATGCCCCGGCAGGCACGCTTCGCCAGTCGATTGAGAATCGCTAAACCCGCCGATACCACCTGGTTACCCCCGTAAAATGTGCGGCATTTCATGCGGAATGCCGACATTTATACTCGCCGACCTTACCGTTCGCTATTTTGTGCTATGTTTAAGAGGAAACGCGGGTTATATTTAACTTTTAACGCATAAATATTGCATAACTATTCTGTCAACGGTACTATCTGCGGCCTCAATTGCTATAGATTGCCTGGATGAGTAAAGACTGCCCCGATGAGTATTAAACTAAACGGCATTAACTGCTTCTACGGCGCACACCAGGCGCTGTTTGACATCACGCTGAACTGCCCAGAAGGCGAAACGCTGGTTTTGCTTGGCCCAAGCGGTGCAGGCAAAAGCTCCCTTCTGCGTGTCCTTAATCTGCTTGAAATGCCCCGTTCAGGTACGCTGGCGATTGCCGGTAACCATTTTGATTTCGCGAAAACGCCGTCTGATAAAGCGATTCGCGAACTGCGTCAAAACGTCGGCATGGTCTTCCAGCAATACAATCTCTGGCCGCATCTGACCGTCCTGCAAAACCTGATTGAAGCGCCGTGCCGCGTGCTGGGGTTAAGCAAGGATCAGGCGATCGCCCGTGCCGAAAAGCTGCTGGATCGTCTGCGTCTCAAGCCTTACAGCGACCGCTATCCGCTGCACCTTTCCGGCGGTCAGCAGCAGCGCGTGGCCATTGCCCGCGCGCTGATGATGGAGCCTGCGGTACTGCTGTTTGATGAACCCACCGCGGCGCTGGATCCGGAAATCACCGCCCAGATCGTCAGCATCATTCGCGAGCTGGCGGAAACCAATATTACGCAGGTTATCGTCACCCACGAAGTGGAAGTGGCGCGTAAAACCGCCAGCCGTGTGGTCTACATGGAAAACGGTTATATCGTTGAGCAAGGTGATGCGGGCTGCTTCGCGAACCCGCAAACCGATGCCTTCAAAAACTATTTATCTCATTGATTGTGTCAGGGGAAATATAATGAAAAAAGTATTACTTGCCGTGCTGCTTGCTGGCGTTACCCTTTCTGCTACCGCAGCCCAGACCATTCGTTTCGCCACGGAAGCCTCTTACCCTCCGTTTGAGTCGATTGATGCGAACAATAAAATTGTTGGCTTCGACGTGGACCTGGCTAACGCCCTGTGTAAAGAGATCGACGCGACCTGTACCTTCAGCAACCAGGCGTTCGACAGCCTGATCCCAAGCCTGAAGTTCCGCCGTATCGACGCCGTGATGGCCGGTATGGACATCACCCCGGAGCGTGAAAAGCAGGTGCTGTTCACCACCCCTTACTACGACAACTCCGCCCTGTTCATTGGTCAGAAAGGGAAATTCACCTCTGTCGATCAGCTGAAAGGCAAAAAAGTCGGCGTGCAGAACGGCACCACGCACCAGAAATTCATCATGGATAAACATCCGGAAATCACCACCGTTCCGTATGACAGCTACCAGAACGCGAAGCTGGATCTGCAAAATGGCCGTATCGACGGCGTATTTGGTGATACCGCGGTCGTGACCGAGTGGCTGAAAGCCAACGACAAGCTGGCGCCAGTGGGCGACAAAGTGACCGATAAGGATTACTTCGGTACCGGTCTGGGGATTGCCGTTCGTCAGGGCAACACTGAGCTGCAGCAGAAATTCAACGCTGCGCTGGAAAAAGTGAAGAAAGACGGCACCTACGAAACCATCTACAAAAAATGGTTCCAGAAGTAATTCCTGATGAATGAAATTTTTCCTTTAGCAAGCGCCGCCGGGATGACCGTCGGCCTTGCCGTTTGCGCACTGATTATCGGCCTCGTGCTGGCGATGTTCTTTGCGGTGTGGGAATCCGCGAAATGGTTCCCCGTCGCCTGGACAGGCTCCGCGCTGGTCACCGTGCTGCGTGGGCTACCGGAAATTCTGGTGGTCCTGTTTATCTATTTCGGCTCTTCGCAGCTGCTGCTCACGCTGTCTGACGGCTTCACCCTCAATCTTGGCTTTGCGCAGATCCCGGTGCAGATGCAGATTGAAAACTTCGACGTCAGCCCGTTCCTGTGCGGCGTGATTGCCCTCTCCCTGCTCTACTCCGCATACGCGTCGCAAACGCTGCGCGGTGCGCTGAAAGCCGTGCCGCAGGGTCAGTGGGAGTCGGGTCAGGCGTTAGGCCTGTCGAAGTCAGCCATCTTCTTCCGTCTGGTTATGCCGCAGATGTGGCGCCATGCCCTGCCGGGCCTCGGCAACCAGTGGCTGGTGCTGCTGAAAGATACCGCGCTGGTGAGCCTGATAAGCGTTAACGATCTGATGCTGCAAACCAAAAGCATCGCCACCCGTACCCAGGAGCCTTTTACCTGGTACATTGTGGCGGCGGCTATCTACCTGGTGATCACGTTGCTCAGTCAGTACATCCTCAAGCGTATTGACCTGCGTGCGACGCGCTTTGAACGGAGACCAGGCTGATGCTTGAATATTTCCCCGAGTTGATGAAAGGGCTGCACACCAGCCTGACGCTGACCGTGGCGTCCATTATCGTGGCGCTGATCCTGGCCCTTATCTTCACCATCATCCTGACGCTGAAAACGCCGGTGCTGGTGTGGATTGTGCGCGGTTACATCACCCTCTTTACCGGTACGCCGCTGCTGGTGCAGATCTTCCTGATTTACTACGGCCCGGGCCAGTTCCCGTCGCTGCAGGAGTATCCGGTTATCTGGCATCTGCTCTCTGAACCGTGGCTGTGTGCCCTGATTGCCCTTTCGCTCAACAGTGCGGCCTATACCACCCAGCTGTTCTACGGGGCGATCCGCGCCATTCCTGAAGGACAATGGCAGTCCTGCGGGGCGCTGGGCATGAGCAAGAAAGACACGCTGGCGATCCTGCTGCCGTACGCCTTTAAGCGCGCGCTCTCCTCTTACTCCAACGAAGTGGTGCTGGTGTTCAAGAGTACCTCTCTGGCCTACACCATCACCCTGATGGAGGTGATGGGTCACGGACAGCTGCTCTATGGACGCACCTATGACGTGATGGTGTTCGGTGCGGCAGGCGTGGTTTACCTGGTGGTTAACGGTCTGTTGACGCTGATGATGCGCCTGATCGAGCGTAGAGCGTTAGCGTTTGAGCGCAGAAATTAACTACGCGAGTGCATAAAACGGTATTTATGGAGCGGGTAACCTGATGGGTTATCCGCTTTTTTTTGCCACGCAACAATACTTAATCATTTTTATTGCATATAAATTCATTAACTGGCATTGTACATCCATGCCGCAGACACGGCGCATAAATAAGACAGACGGGAGCATTACAATGAAAAAGTTAGTTCTGGCCGCATTACTCGCCACCTTCGCCGCTGGCGCATCCGCAGCAGATAAAATCAATTTTGGCGTGTCCGCCACCTATCCGCCGTTTGAATCGCTGGATGCCAGCAACCAGATCGTGGGTTTCGATATCGATCTGGCGAAAGCGCTGTGCAAACAAATGCAGGCCGACTGCACCTTTACCAACCATGCCTTCGACAGCCTGATCCCGTCGCTGAAATTTAAAAAATACGATGCGGTGATCTCCGGGATGGACATCACGCCTGAGCGCAGCAAGCAGGTCGCGTTTACCGACCCGTACTACTCCAACTCTGCGGTCGTGATTGCGAAGAAAGGCGCTTATACCTCTTTCGATCAGCTGAAAGGCAAACGCATCGGAATGGAAAACGGCACCACGCACCAGAAGTATCTCCAGGACAAGCATCCTGAAGTGAAAACCGTAGCCTATGACAGCTATCAGAACGCGATTATCGACCTGAAAAATGGCCGCATCGACGGCGTGTTCGGCGATACCGCGGTGGTGAATGAATGGCTGAAGACCAACCCGCAGCTGGGCACCGCAACCGAGAAAGTGACCGATCCACAGTACTTTGGTACAGGCCTCGGCATCGCGGTACGCCCGGATAACAAAGCCCTGCTGGAAAAACTGAACGGCGCGCTGAAAGCGATTAAAGCAGACGGTACGTACCAGAAAATTAGCGAGCAGTGGTTCCCGCAGTAACGTTTTTTGCCGGGTGACTCGGCCTACGGGGGTGGTAGTCTGTAGGCCGGGTAAGGCGAAGCCGCCACCCGGCACTCTCTCACAGCGGCACAAAGAACCTGAACCGCGCCCCGCTCGCCGACTCCATCAGCCTGATCCCGCCGCCGTGCAGCTCCAGCATGCGTTTCACGATTAACAGCCCCAACCCGCCGCGATTCTCCCGCGATGCCTGGGTATTCAACGCCGATGGCCGCTGGAACAGATCGTCGCGCAGCGAGGCGTCCACGCCCGTTCCGCTGTCCGCCACTTCGACCTGAAGCCGTTCATTCTCCTGCCAGACAGCCAGACGAATTTCCCCGCCGCCTGGCGTATGGCGCATCGCGTTATCGAGCAGGTTGGTCACCACGCGTTCGATCATCGACACATCGGCGTTAATCAGCGGCAGCGGTCCCGGCACGTCAATATGCAGATTCACTTCCCGCGTGCGGGCGGTGAGCTCAAACTTCTGCGCCACGTCGGAAATCAGCTCCCCCATCGCGAAACGCTCGCGCTGCGGCTTAATGCCGCCGTGCTCAAGGCGCGCCAGCTCAAACAGCTGCTGCGAAAGATGGCGGACTTTTTGCCCCTGACGCAGCGCGGTGGCGAGATACTGCTGGTGCTCCTGCGGCGTCAGCGTGGCGGATTTTAGCGACAGGGTTTCCAGATAGCCCAGCAGCGAGGTTAGCGGCGTACGGAGATCGTGCGAAATATTCGCGATAAACTCCCGGCGCTGGCGATCGCTGTCGGCCAGCTGGTCCCACTGGCGGGTGATTTTGCGCGCCAGCTCGATAAAGCTGTTGCGCAGGATAGCCACTTCATCCTTTGCCGCCGCGTCCGACGGCTGAGCGGCCAACTGCCTGATAGCGCTTATGCTGTCCTGCTCCAGCCCGGCCACTTCGACCGTCAGCTGTTTTACCGGGCGCGTGACCCAGTACCAGACCAGTAAACCTGCCAGCAGGCCAAATAGCGCAACCCACAGCAATGACCACAGCACCGTGCTCCACAGCGCCTTATGCCAGGCCATCTCCGCCAGCGCGTTGGACTCCTCGCCCTGCAAAATAATGTACAGGTAGCCTTTTAGCTCGCCGTCCTGCCGCAGCGGCGTGGCGCTAAAGACCTTTTTATTTTGACTGCGCGGGTCGTCGCCCAGGACCGGTATGGCAGTACCGCTCAGGAAGGTCTGAACCGGCGCCAGGTCGATTTTTTGCCGCTGAATATGCCCCGGCGGTGCGGCATCGGCCAGGATATCGCCGTCCGGGGAGACGACGTACAGCTCAACGCTCGGATTAAAGGTCATCAGCCGGTCAAACAGCGGCTTGAGAGCCGTTCGATCGACCCTGCCCTGCGCGTCCAGAATCGCTTCACGCTGAACGATCTGCTGCGCCAGCCCGCCCGACAGCCGCTGCACCATCGCGTTACCGTACTGCGTACTGGTGTAGAGCTGTACCGCACAGGCGACGGTGGCGCAGAGCATCATCAGCAGGATGAACAGCAGCGTCAGGCGCTGGCTCAGGCTAAAGCGGCGCATCATGATTTGGCTCCGCAAATTTATAGCCCTTGCCCCAGACGGTGCGAATAATCTCCGGCTCGGCGGCGTCCTTCTCAATCTTGATGCGCAGGCGGTTAATATGGGTGTTAACGGTGTGCTCATAGCCTTCGTGCTGGTAGCCCCAGACCTGCTCCAGCAGCGCCAGACGCGAAAAGACCTCGCCGGGATGACGGGCAAAAAAGTAGAGCAGCTCGAACTCCCGCGGGGTGAGATCCACCACCTGGCCGTGAAGCAGCACGCTGCGCGCCAGCGGATCGATGGTCAGACCGTGGGCCTGAATTTGACCGTCGGTTTGCGCCTGCCCCATCGCCTGCTGGCGGCGGAACAGCGCCTTGATGCGCGCAATTAATTCCTGCACGGAGAACGGCTTAGCCAGATAATCATCGGCACCGGTTTCCAGCCCGGTAATGCGGTCGGTTTCGCTGCTGCGGGCGCTGATGATGATCACCGGCAGGTAGCGCGTCATCTGACGGATGCGGCGGCAAATCTCCAGACCGTCAACGTTGGGCAGCATCAGGTCGAGGATCACCGCATCCCACGGCTGTTTTTCAAGGCGCAGTAAGGCGTTGCCCCCGTCGGGCTCGTGGGTGATGGCGTAGCCTTCGTCTTCTAAATTGAGTCGCAGAAGCGCCGCGATATCGTGGTCGTCTTCCACCAGCAGGATCTGCTTCATGGGTAAGCCTTTATTCATGTCTTATGACGTAAGCTTACCTGATTTCGAGCGGGGGAAGAGTTCACATTTTGTTGAACATTGTGCGGGGTTCATGCCGGGTGGCGGCTACGCCTTACCCGGCCTACGGGTTAACAACGTCAACACTTCATAATGCGCGGTATGCGGGAACATATCGAAAAGCTGCACGCGTTCAATGCGGTAGCCCGGCAGGCTGGCGATATCTTTCGCCATGGTCTGTGCGTTACAGCTGGAATAGACGATGTACTCCGGTGCCATCTGGCTCAGGTAGTCGCACAGCGCGTTCCCGATGCCGCGGCGCGGCGGGTTGACCAGCACCAGTTCCGGCACGTTGCCCTGGCCGGTCGCAAACTGCGTGGAGTCCAGCGCCTGGAAGTGCAGATTCGTTAACCCCAGCTCGGCGGCGGACTGTTTCGCGCAGGCAATCGCTTCGGCAGAGATCTCAATTCCGGTGAGCTGCATTTCTGGCGTGGCGCAGTGCAGGCCAAAGCCGCCCACGCCGCAGAAGAGATCCCACATATGCTGGATGTTTAACGCACGGACCCAGTCGCGGGCGGTAGCGTACAGGCTGCTTGCCACGGTCGGGTTAGTCTGGAAGAAGCTTTGCGGACGGATCCACAGCGGCACGCCGTTGAAGCTTTCGGCCAGCGCATGCTGCTCGGAGAAGAAAATCTCTTTCTCCCCTTCCATGATCGCCATATGCACCGGCTGAATATTCGCCGTAATGACCTTAAGCTGCGGAAGCTGTTCCTGAAGCCACGGCAGCGCCGCGCGCAGCTGCTCGAGCTTGGCTTCCGAACGCAGCACGAAGCGCAGCATCATGCCGCCGTCTTTCTGGCTTTCGGTCAGCAGAAGGTATTTCAGCTCGCCGCGCCTGCGGGCGACGTTGTAAGGCGTTAACCCTGCACGCGCAATAAAGGGTTTCAGTGCGGCAAAGACGGGCTCAAACGAGGCGGGATACAGCGGGCAGTCGGTTAAGTCTTCCGGCGTGCCGTCGCGGTGCAGCATCCCCAGCAGCGGTTTTTCAACGCTGCCGCTGACCACCATTTTGGCTTTATTACGGAAACCCTGCTCCGGGCCGCTGACGGGTGCGCACCACTCGCCCACCGCGTGCGCTGCCAGCAGCTGTTGCAGGTCGGCCATTTTGGCGGTGAGTTGTTGAGAGACCGGCTGTTCTATCCACTGACAGGAGCGGCAGCGTCCGGCGTCATAGAGTGCGCACTGCATATGAAAACCTTAAGGATCACGAGGGCTGCGATTATACACATTATTGCAGGCGGAAGAACCGCCGACTGGAGGCGGGGATAAAAAGCAGAAACAGAACCAGCATGTCCGGGAGTTTTTGCATAAACAGCGCGCGCAGGATCTCGCGTTTGGATTCACCGGCAATGCTGAACAGCTCCGGGTAGCCGTATCCCAGCGAGGCGGCCCACAGATAGCTGGCGGCGGTAATTTGCGTCAGCAGATAGACCCAGCGCGCCCAGTTGCGCCCTTTGACCAGCGAAAACGCGCAGTAGATCTCGATAAACACCAGCACCAGGCTGCTCAAAAAGACCAGCGTCAGATTCCACGTCTGTACGCTGCGGTGAATGAATTCACCGATGCCGCGCACGCCCAGGGTGTTCAGAATCATCAGCACGTCCAGGCAGCGGATCATAATAATGGCGAGCGCCGCCACCTGAACCAGTGCAGGTACGTTAGGCCGCGCGTGCGTAGTACGTGATTTTTTTAATAATCCCAATGTTTTACTTCCCTGAAAAACAGTGCCGCGTCATGCGCGGCACATCACTGGAAATTTTAAATCCTTCAGCCGCGTCTTGCACGCTGGATATCGCGCACGCGCTGCTTTTCCGCGCGCGCCATCAAATACCAGGCGATAAATCCGACAATTCCGACCACGCCGAGGATGATAGAGGCCAGGGCGTTGATCTCCGGGTTGACCCCCATGCGCACGCTGGAAAAGACCAGCATCGGCAGCGTCGTCGCGCCCGGTCCGGAGACGAAGCTGGCGATAACCAGATCGTCCAGCGACAGCGTAAACGCCAGCAGCCAGCCGGAGATCACCGCCGGCATAATCATCGGCAGGGTGATGATGAAAAAGACCTTCAGCGGCGTCGCGCCAAGATCCATCGCCGCCTCTTCAATGGAGCGATCCAGCTCGCGCAGGCGCGAGGAGATCACCACCGCCACGTAGGCCGTACAGAAGGTGACGTGCGCCAGCCAGATGGTGAGCATGCCGCGATCCGCCGGCCAGCCGATGGCGTGCGCCAGGGCCACAAACAGCAGCAGCAGCGCGAGACCGGTGATCACGTCCGGCATGACCAGCGGCGCGGTGATCATAAAGGCGAACCCGTTCGAGCCGCGAAAACGGCCGAAGCGCACCATCACCAGCGCGGCGATCGTGCCCAGCACCGACGCCATTGTCGCCGCCAGGGCGGCAATGGTCAGGCTCAGCCCTACCGCGCTCATCATCGCATCATCGTGGAACAGCTCGCTGTACCAGCGCGTCGACCAGCCCGCCCAGACCGTCACCAGCTTGGAGCTGTTGAAGGAGTAGATCACCAGCATCAGCATCGGCGCATACAGGAAGGTAAAGCCGACAACGAGGATCGCAATTCGCCACGGGGAGCGCACTACCGGTAAGTTGTTCATCCGTGATCTCCCATCTGTTTCTGCTGATGCTTGTGGAACCACATGATCGGCACGATCAGCAGCAGTAACATCACAATCGCCACCGCCGAGGCCACCGGCCAGTCGCGGTTATTGAAGAACTCCTGCCACAGCACGCGGCCAATCATGATGCTGTCCGGGCCGCCGAGCAGTTCCGGGATCACAAACTCCCCGACCGCCGGGATAAAGACCAGCATTGACCCGGCGATAATGCCGCCTTTGGTCAGCGGGACAATGACGCTGAAGAAGGTTTTTAACGGGCGGGCACCGAGATCGAGCGACGCTTCCACCAGCGAGTAATCAATGCGCGTCAGCGCCGTGTAGATCGGCAGCACCATAAACGGCAGATAGGCGTACACAATGCCGATATAGACCGCGAGGTTGGTGTGCAGGATCGTCAGCGGCTGATCGATAACCCCGAGCCACATGAGAAAGTTATTCAGCACGCCGTTGTTTTTTAGGATCCCCATCCAGGCGTAAACGCGGATCAGGAACGAGGTCCACGACGGCAGGATAACCAGCAGCAGCAGGATGTTACGCGTCGACGGCTTGCTGTGCGCCACCGCCCACGCCAGCGGGTAGCCCATTACCAGGCAGCAGAGCGTCGAAATCGCCGCCACCTGCAGCGACTGCAGATACGCTTCGAAATAGAGCGGATCGTCGGTGAGCTGCAGGAAGTTGCCGAGATTGAGCGTCAGCGTCAGCTGCCCGTCGGCCCAGTCCAGCAGGTTGGTGTAGGGCGGGATCGCCCGCGCCATTTCCGCTAGGCTTATCTTGAAAACAATCAGGAACGGCAGCAGGAACAGCAGGATCAGCCACACGTACGGCATGGCGATCACCAGCTTGCGGCCGTGTTTCATCTGCATGCGCGTCAGTAAACCGGCAAAGCCGCCCGACTTTTCTACGCGAGCTGAAGGTTCAAGTGTGCTCATGATCGCTCCTTATACCGTCAGCACGACGCAGCTGTCAGCGTCCCAGCACAGGCGCACTTCGTCACCCCAGGTCGGCTGCCCCTTGCGATAGCGATGTTCGTTCTGTAGCTGCGCGCTGAGCATCTGCCCGCTTTTCAGGCGCACGTGATAGATGGACAGATCGCCCAGATAGGCAATGTGCACCACTTCGCCCACGGCAAAGTTATAGCCATCGGCAGGCGGATCCTCGCAGAGCATGATCTTTTCCGGACGCAGCGCGACGTAGACCGGCACGTTATCCACCACCGAGTTATCAGGATCGACCTTAAGCGGATGCTGCAGCCCCGGCGATTCGATGACCAGCCCATCCTCCTGACGATCTTTCAGCAGCCCTTCGAAAACGTTAACCGAGCCAATGAACTCCGCGCTGTAGCGGGTGGTCGGGTGCTCATAAATCTCTTCCGGCTCGCCAATCTGCACGAACTTCCCGCGGTTCATGATCGCAATACGCCCGGCCATGGTCATCGCTTCTTCCTGGTCGTGGGTCACCATCACGCAGGTCACCCCCACGCGCTCGAGGATATCCACCACTTCGAGCTGCATACGGTCGCGCAGTTTTTTATCCAGCGCACCCATCGGCTCATCGAGCAGCAATAATTTCGGCCGTTTTGCCAGACTGCGGGCCAGGGCCACGCGCTGGCGCTGGCCGCCGGAGAGCTGGTGCGGCTTACGCTTCGCGAACTCCTGCATGTGCACCAGGCTCAGCATTTCGGCCACGCGCGCGGTAATTTCGGCCTTCGGCAGCTTGTCCTGCTTCAGGCCAAAGGCGATGTTCTGCTCCACCGTCATGTGGGGAAACAGCGCGTAGGACTGGAACATCATGTTAATCGGGCGCTGATACGGCGGCACGCTGGAGAGATCCACACCATCGAGCATGATTTGCCCGGCGGTGGGCTGTTCAAAACCGGCCAGCATACGCAGCAGGGTCGATTTACCGCAGCCAGAAGCCCCCAGAAGGGCAAAAATTTCGCCTTTATAGATAGTCAGGCTGACGTCGTCCACGGCATGCTGGCCATCGAAAGATTTGGTGAGGTTACGAATTTCAAGAAGCGGGGTCAGCGCTTTACGGACTTTCGCCTGCGGGCGGGGGATCGCGTCATTCACGGGGTGTTCTCCGGCATAGATCAATACTGGTGCAAACGCACCGTCAGGGTGCGCATCGCCGGGCGGCGCTAACGCTTGCCCGGCCTACGGGTTGTAGAGGCCCGGTAAGCGTTAGCGCCACCGGGCAACAATACCCAACGCCGTTATTTACCGCTTTTCACCTTGGTCCACGCGCGGGTACGCACGCGGTCAATTTTTGGATCCTGAACTTTCAGGATGAAGAGCTTGGCGAACACATCCGCCGGCGGATAGATAGCCGGGTTGTTACGGATTTCTTCGCTTACCAGCGGCACGGAGGCCTTGTTACCGTTCGCGTAGTAAACGTGGTCGCTAATGTGGGCGATCACGTCAGGACGCATCAGGTAGTTGAGGAACTGATAGGCTTCGTCTTTGTTTTTCGCATCAGCTGGCATCGCGAAGACGTCGAAGAACGCCAGCGCCCCCTCTTTCGGAATGAAGTAAGAGACGTTCACGCCGTTCTTCGCCTCTTTCGCGCGGTTAGCCGCCTGCCACACGTCCCCTGCCCAGCCGATCGCGACGCAGATGTCGCCGTTCGCCAGGTCGTTGATGTACTGAGACGAGTGGAAGTAACGAATGTTTGGACGCAGCTTCAGCAGCAGATCGGTCGCCGGGCCGGTGTAATCATCGGCTTTACTGCTGTTTGGGTCTTTGCCCAGGTAGTTCAGCACGGTCGCGAAAATCTCTTCCGGCGCATCGAGGAAGGAGACGCCGCAGCTTTTCAGCTTCTCAAGGTTTTCCGGCTTCAGCACCACGTCCCAGCTGTCCAGCTTGACGTCCGGGCCCAGCACCGCTTTGACTTTATCAACGTTGTAGCCGATGCCGGTAGTCGCCCACAGGTAAGGCATGGCGTATTTGTTGTCCGGGTCATGCTTAGCCACCAGCTTCAGCACTTCCGGATCGAGGTTTTTCCAGTTCGGTAGCTTGCTCTTATCCAGCGGCTGGAAGACGCCTGCCGTCAGCTGACGCTCCAGGAAGCTTGCAGAAGGCACTACGAGATCAAACCCGGTGCTGCCCGCCATCAGTTTCCCTTCCAGCACTTCGTTGGAATCGAAAACGTCGTAGACCACTTTAATGCCGGTCTCTTTTTCAAAATTCGCCACCGTGTCCGGCGCGATATAGTCAGACCAGTTGTAAACGTGCAGCGTTTTTTGTTCCGCAGCGAGCGTGCCGGCAGAGACGGCCATCAGAGCACCCGCAACCAGACCCGATAACCATTTTTTATTCAAGGCGATCATATCTTTATTCCTTCTGAAAGCTCGTTAACAAACGAACTAAAACTGTGCAATCTGAAGATATGCAATAATCATGCATAGTTTGTCGCTCTGCCCAAAATAAAAAGAAACCTCTTTACCCGGCAGTTTCCGCTCGCTTTTTTAAGCACCGCAAGAATAACTGTAGCCCGTGTCTCCGGCTATAGCCCAGACGAAAAAACGCCTTTTATCAATTTTTTATGCAGGTTATGTCTACGTGATAAGCCGAAACGGCCTTCAGGGAGGTGAAAAATTCTTTAAAGAAAGGTTAAAAGCAGCAGAAAAAATGGCCTTCTGCAGCCGCTATGGCAGCGACTGCGCAAAAGTCAGACAGGCTTAGTGAAGAAAATTGGGAGATGCATCATTATTCTCTGCATCATCTTCCGCGCTATACAGCAGATGGTGTGCATTGGCTTCCATCATGACCATGGAAATTTGCTCTTCACTCAAGCGCATAAACGCGGAGAACTGCTTGAATGACAGCCCGGCACCGGAGAATAAAGACTGGCAAACGACCAGTTTTGGCAGATTATCATCCTGTATGTCGAGAAATGCTTTCACCGTCAAAGAACTGGCGTTGATCGCTGACAGGTCGGAGGCCAGCGCCAGCAGCGCAGACGGCTTCACTTCGGCCAGCGCGGAGAAAAGGATCACGTCGTTAATGAGATCGATTTTGGCATCGAAGATGCCGTCGAAATTCTGCATATGAGGCAGATGCAGCGCCTGGCAGGAATCGCATTCGAAGAACGTAATTCCGGCATCATCAAGCCATTGACGTAACGTATCCAGTGTAGGTACGACCTGTAAATCCATCGCTGTGCAGCCTCTTAAATAAAAACTTCGCATAGATTACGCAAAAAGTGCGTTCAATACCATTTAACCGCCCGTTTTCAGACAGTAACCCGGCGTGGCATGACGCTCGATCCATGAGATCATTTTACCCGCAATATCGACACCTGTGGTTTTTTCCACGCCTTCCAGCCCCGGCGAAGCATTTACCTCCATGACCAGCGGCCCGCGCGTCGCCCGCAGAAGGTCTACGCCCGCCACGTCCAGCCCCAGGGTTTGCGCCGCTTTGACGGCAATTTCCCGCTCCCGGTCGCTGATATCAGCAATTCTTGCAATGCCGCCGCGGTGAAGATTAGAGCGGAAGTCGCCCTCTTTCGCCTGCCGCTCAATGGCCGCCACCACTTCATTGCCGACCACGAAGCAGCGAATGTCGCGCCCTTTCGCCTCTTCGATGTACTCCTGCACCAGAATGTGGGCATTGAGGCCCCGAAAGGCGTCAATCACGCTCTCCGCCGCCTGGCGCGTCTCCGCCAGCACCACGCCAATGCCCTGCGTACCTTCCACCAGCTTGATGACCAGCGGCGCACCGCCCACCATGTCGATAAGATCGCTGGTGTCGTCCGGTGAATGGGCAATACCCGTGACGGGGAGATCGATCCCCTGACGGGCGAGCAGCTGCAGCGAGCGCAGCTTGTCGCGGGCGCGGGATATGGCGACGGATTCGTTGAGCGGATAGCTGCCCAGCATCTCGAACTGGCGCAGCGCGGCGGTGCCGTAATAGGTGATCTGGGAGCCGATGCGCGGGATCACCGCATCAAAGTGCGGCAGCTTGCGGCCTTTGTAGTGAATCGACGACGCTGCCGGGTCGATGTTCATATAGCAAGACATCGGGTCGAGGATCTCAACCTGATGCCCGCGTTTCGCCGCCGCCTCACGCAGGCGCTTACATGAATAGAGCGTTCCATCCCGGGACAATATGGCAATTTTCACCCTGCACCTCTCTGAAGACATGGAAAAAGCCTGCGTATCATATACGCAGGCAAGCGCAGGAGGAATGGACTATCGCGTCGCCCATCCCTGTTTGTGGAGGTAATCAAGAATAAACGGGCGATTTTCTTTAATGATGGTGCGACGAATATGGTCAGTCCAGGTATCACGGCGGTTATTGCTGCCGCGCGTCATGTAGTAGTTCGCCAGCTCTTCATCATATTGATTCAGGACGTCCTGATCGACCGGCTGGTAGTGGTTTTCGTGCACCAGCATCGCCGCAGGAATGCGCGGCTTGAGATCCGGGTTATCCGCAGGCCAGCCGAGGCACAGGCCGAACAGCGGCAGCACGTGTTTTGGCAGCTTCAGCAGCTCGGTCACGCTTTCGATGTTGTTACGCAGGCCGCCGATATAAACGCCGCCTAACCCAAGCGACTCCGCCGCCGTAAAGGCATTTTGCGCCATCAGCGCGGTATCTACCACGCCGAACAGCAGCTGCTCGGCCAGCCCCAGCTCGGCTTCAGGGCAGATTTGCAGGTGGCGGTTAAAGTCGGCGCAGAACACCCAGAACTCCGCCGCCTGAGCCACATGCTTCTGCCCGCCGGTCAGCGTGACCAGCTGTTCACGCATGGCCGGGTCAGTGATGCGGATGATGGAACTGCACTGCAGAAAGCTGGAGCTGGAGGTCGCCCTGGCGCTGTCGATAATCGCGGCACGCTGCGCCTCGGTAATCGGCTCATCGGTGAAGTGGCGAATGGAACGGTGGGAACGGAGCAGGTCAATCGTTGGTGTCATCTTGTCTCTCTTTGTCTTGCTTAAACCTTATGCCAGCCAGTATAGGCAATGATTTACGTGATGTAATTGGCGAAACATAGCCTGACTGTATCAAAGCGACAGGCGAAACCTTCTTTAATGGCGGCAGGTTATCGGGCACTATATGTCCTATTCGCCGTCAGGCTTGTTTTTTGAGGAGAGAGAAATGTTTGCAGTAATTTTTGGTCGTCCAGGGTGCCCTTACTGTGTGCGCGCGAAAGAGCTGGCTGAGAAACTGACCGAAGAGCGCGATGACTTCAACTTCCGCTACGTGGATATCCACGCGGAAGGCATCACCAAAGCGGATCTCGAAAAAACCGTCGGCAAGCCGGTTGAAACCGTACCGCAGATCTTCCTCGATCAGAAACACATCGGCGGCTGCACTGACTTTGAAGCTTACGCCAAAGAGCATCTGGGCCTGTTTGCCGCTCAGTAATGCTAAGACGCCCTCACCCTGAGGGCGTTTTTAATTGTGGTGCCGTCGATGCTTAATCAGACTGCACACAAACAAATAGCACAGCGCGCCAAGGGCGCACCAGAAGACGCCGCTCAGCAACCACGCCAGCTCCTGCCAGAAACTTCTCGTCGACACATACAGCAAGCGCATCAGCAGCAGACACAGCGGTGCGGCCAGCATGGCGCCCAGCAGCGGTTTCGCCACCTCCCCTTTACGGGAGAGAAAGCTGGCTGCGGCACCCGGCAGCGTAAAAAAGAGCAGCCCCAGCTCCGGATGGCCCGACGCCCTGAATGCCCCTTTCACATTAAAAGCGAGCGACATGCACACGACGGTGAACAGCAAAAAGCAGCTGATCACCCCCGCCCAGTTTCGTTTAATGTTCAAACTATCCTCCTGACTTATCTCTATCAAATATACCTTCGTCGGGTAGACGCCCAGTCAGATAAAGCAGTGCGGCAATCCTTGCCAAAGTACGCACAGGGTGATGCGATAATCAGTAGCTGTCAGTAGCTAATGCGATTAAACTACACGCCAGCTAATGTTTTAGGGAATAAAGCAGGAAACAGGGAGCGTTAACGCCTTTCCCTGACCCAGAAAACAGTAGCCCAAAAAGTCCTTTCATTCAACAACTTACTGGTAAACAAGAAGTTAGCCTCCGTGAATATAAACGTCGCAGACTTGTTAAATGGGAATTACATCCTGTTATTATTTGTGGTACTGGCGCTGGGTCTTTGCCTGGGTAAATTGCGCCTGGGTTCAGTTCAACTTGGTAATTCCATTGGCGTTTTAGTCGTCTCCTTATTATTAGGCCAGCAGCACTTCAGCATTAACACGGACGCGCTCAACTTAGGTTTTATGCTGTTTATTTTTTGTGTTGGCGTGGAAGCAGGACCGAACTTTTTTTCAATTTTCTTCCGCGACGGCAAAAATTATCTGATGCTGGCGCTGGTGATGGTCGGCAGCGCGCTGCTGATCGCGTTAGGGCTGGGTAAACTGTTTGGCTGGGATATCGGGTTAACGGCCGGTATGCTGGCAGGCTCCATGACCTCCACCCCCGTGCTGGTGGGTGCCGGTGATACCCTGCGCCATTCCGGCATGGCCGGCGCGCAGCTCTCTACCGCGCTCGACCACCTGAGCCTGGGCTATGCCCTGACCTATCTGATTGGTCTGGTGAGCCTGATCGTTGGCGCACGCTACCTGCCAAAACTGCAGCACCAGGATCTGCAGACCAGCGCCCAGCAAATCGCGCGCGAGCGCGGTCTCGATACCGACTCCAAACGTAAAGTCTATCTCCCGGTGATCCGCGCCTATCGCGTCGGGCCAGAGCTGGTGGCATGGGCTGACGGCAAAAACCTGCGCGAGCTGGGGATTTACCGCCAGACGGGCTGCTATATCGAACGTATCCGCCGCAACGGCATTCTGGCGAACCCGGACGGCGACGCGGTGCTGCAGATGGGCGACGACATCGCGCTGGTGGGTTACCCGGACGCCCACGCCCGTCTCGACCCGAGCTTCCGTAATGGCAAAGAGGTGTTCGACCGGGACCTGCTCGACATGCGTATCGTCACCGAAGAGATCGTGGTGAAAAACCATAACGCCGTTGGCCGCCGTCTGGCGCAGCTGAAGCTAACCGATCACGGCTGCTTCCTCAACCGCGTGATCCGCAGCCAGATTGAGATGCCTATCGACGACAACGTCGTGCTCAACAAAGGCGACGTTTTGCAGGTGAGCGGCGACGCGCGACGCGTGAAAACCGTTGCCGACCGCATCGGCTTTATCTCCATTCACAGCCAGGTCACCGACCTGCTGGCCTTCTGCGCGTTCTTTATCGTTGGCCTGATGATCGGGATGATCACCTTCCAGTTCAGCAACTTTAGCTTCGGCATCGGTAACGCCGCCGGGCTGCTGTTTGCCGGGATTATGCTGGGCTTCCTGCGAGCGAACCACCCGACCTTCGGCTACATTCCCCAGGGCGCGCTGAACATGGTGAAAGAGTTCGGTCTGATGGTCTTTATGGCGGGCGTCGGCTTGAGCGCGGGTAGCGGCATTGGCCACAGCCTGGGCGCCGTCGGCTGGCAGATGCTGGTTTCCGGCCTTATCGTCAGCCTGGTGCCGGTGGTTATCTGTTTCCTGTTCGGCGCCTACGTGCTGCGCATGAACCGCGCCCTGCTCTTCGGGGCAATGATGGGCGCGCGTACCTGTGCGCCTGCGATGGAAATCATCAGCGATACCGCGCGCAGCAACATCCCGGCGCTGGGGTATGCGGGCACCTATGCTATCGCTAACGTGCTGCTCACGCTGGCGGGTACGCTGATCATTATCATCTGGCCGGGACTCGGATAACTCCTAAGTTTGCGCGTGGTGAAAATTATTTTCGTTACGCGCAGAACTTTTTTATCAGGGGGCAGTCATAACTAGTGCCACTGCTTTTCTTTGATGTCCCCAATTTGTGGAGCCCATCAACCCCGCCGTTTTGGTTCAAGGTTGATGGGTTTTTTGTTGCCTGAAATTCCCTCACCTCTCATCTCCGCTTCTATCCTGCAATCAGAACATATATGATTAAACATATATAAATTATTCCACCTGCAGGAACACCCATGCTCCACCCACTCCAGCTCTTCAAAACCCTCTCCGACGAAACGCGGCTCGCCATCGTCATGCTGCTCCGTGAAGCCGGCGAACTGTGCGTCTGCGATCTCTGCGCCGCGACCACCGAGTCGCAGCCTAAGGTCTCACGCCACATGGCGCTGCTGCGCGAGTCCGGGCTGGTTATCGATCGTCGCGAGGGGAAATGGGTCCATTACCGTCTCTCTCCCAACATGCCTGCGTGGGCGGCAACCGTTATCGACACCAGCTGGAACTGCCTGCGGGAAGAGACGCGCATGAAGCTTAAAAACCGACTTTCAGGCTCGTGCTGATAACAACACATTCACAAAAACAGATATAACGGAGTAAGCGATGTTTCTGGCAGGGGCTATTTTTCTGTTTACGCTGGTGCTGGTTATCTGGCAGCCCAAAGGGCTCAGTATCGGCTGGAGCGCCAGCATTGGCGCCATGCTGGCGCTGGCCAGCGGCGTGATTCACATTAACGATATACCTGTCGTGTGGAATATCGTCTGGAACGCCACGGCAACGTTCATTGCCGTCATCATCATCAGCCTGCTGCTGGATGAGTCCGGCTTTTTCGAGTGGGCGGCGCTGCACGTTGCCCGCTGGGGGAACGGTCGTGGACGATTGCTGTTTACGTATATCGTGCTGCTGGGCGCAGCCGTGGCGGCGCTGTTTGCCAATGACGGTGCGGCGCTGATCCTGACGCCTATCGTTATCGCCATGCTGCTGGCGCTGGGGTTCAGCAAGCAGGCCACGCTGGCGTTTGTAATGGCGGCGGGTTTTATCGCCGATACCGCCAGCCTGCCGCTGATTGTGTCTAACCTGGTCAACATCGTGTCGGCAGACTTCTTTAAGCTGGGGTTCAGCGAATACGCCTCAGTGATGATCCCGGTAGATATCGCCGCGATTGGCGCAACGCTGGTGATGCTGCATCTGTTCTTCCGTAAGGAAATTCCCCCGGAATATGACCTGGCAAAACTCCGCGAGCCCGCGCGGGCCATTCACGACCTCCCGACGTTCAGAACGGGCTGGATCGTCCTGCTGCTTCTGCTCGTCGGTTTCTTTGTGCTTGAACCTCTCGGCATTCCGGTCAGTGCCATAGCAACCGTCGGCGCCCTGATTTTATTCGCTGTCGCAAAACGCGGGCATGCGATAAACACCGGGAAAGTGCTGCGCGGCGCGCCGTGGCAGATCGTTATCTTCTCGCTGGGGATGTATCTGGTGGTGTATGGCCTGCGCAATGCCGGGCTGACGGAATATCTCTCAGGCGTACTGGATAGCCTGGCCGGACACGGGCTGTGGGCCACCACGCTGGGTACCGGGTTCATCTCCGCGTTTCTGTCATCCATAATGAACAATATGCCCACGGTGCTGATTGGCGCGCTCTCCATTGATGGCAGCACGGCGACGGGCTTGATAAAGGAAGCGATGATTTACGCCAACGTGATTGGCTGCGATCTGGGGCCGAAAATCACGCCTATCGGCAGCCTCGCCACCCTGCTCTGGCTCCACGTGCTGGCGCAGAAAAACATGACGATTACCTGGGGCTACTATTTCCGGACGGGCATCGTTATGACGCTGCCGGTCCTGTTTGTGACGCTCGCCGCGCTGGCGCTACGTCTCTCCTTCACACTGTAATGAGCCAATGATATGAGCCACATCACCATTTACCACAACCCCGCCTGCGGAACCTCGCGCAACACGCTGGAGATGATCCGCAACAGCGGCACGGAGCCAGAGATTATCCTCTATCTGGAAACCCCGCCGTCGCGCGATAAGCTGACCACCCTGATTGCCGATATGGGCATTTCGGTGCGGGACCTGCTGCGTAAAAACGTGGAGCCCTATGAGCTGCTTGGCCTTGCTGAAGATAGCTTCACCGACGACCAGCTTATCGATTTTATGCTGCAACACCCTATCCTGATTAACCGTCCGATCGTGGTAACGCCGCTGGGTACCCGCCTGTGCCGCCCGTCTGAAGTCGTCCTCGACATCCTGCTCGATGCGCAGAAAGGGGCGTTTACGAAAGAGGATGGCGAAGCCGTGGTGGACGCCAGCGGGAAAAAAATCTCGCCAAAGTAACCCGTTGATAATGGCGCAGTAAGGCCTGCCAACCGCATACCGCGCCCACCTGCCGAGTTGCAACAGCCGAAACCCGGCACATACTTTTGAGGGTTAATCCTGGTGAGGGTATGCAGGTATGGGCTTGAAAAACAAAACCGCCGTCATCTTCGGCGGCAGCGGCGCCATCGGCAGTTCAGCGGCGCACGCTCTGGCGCGTGAAGGGGCGGATGTGTACCTCGCCGCGCGCGACCACGCCAGGCTGGAGCGGGTCGCCAGCCGAATTCGCGCCGCCGGAGGGTCTGCCAGCACGTTTATTTTCGATGTGCTCGATGACTCCTCGCAGCTCCCGGATCTTGCCCGCATTGATGTCGTCGTCAACGCCACGGGCTTTATGCACGATCAGGGTAAACGCCTTGAGGCGTTAACGCTCGGCGAGTTCAGGCAGGGTTTCGACCCCTTCCTGGCCGCGTACTTTAACATTGCAAAAGCCGCGTCGCCCCGCATGGGCGGCGAGCATGGCGGGACCATAATTACCGTCGTCGCCCCCGCAGCCACTATGACAATGGCGGGCCACCTCGGGCATATCGTCGGCTGCGCGGGAACGGAAGCCTTGACCCGAGCCCTTGCGGCTGAGCTGGGGACACACAATATTCGCGTGCTGTGCGTGCGTTCACACGCGATAGCCGACGCGGTGCAGGCGGGTTCGTATGTGGGGACCATTTTCGCCGCCAAGCCGCAGGCGATGGGGATTACGGTTGAGCAGTTTCTCGGCGGTGCCGCGCAAAGTACCCTGACACATAGCCTGCCTACGCTGGCACAGGTGGCAGACACGATTACGTTTCTGGCCTCAGATGCGGCAGGCGCCATCACGGGAACCACCGTCAATATGACCGCGGGCGCAACCTAGCGGCCGCTCTCGCCCGCAATCCTGCCCACCATCGCCCGGATCTCTTCGCGGGTTAACGGCGCCCGGTCGGTGACATAGTGTAGCGTCATCCCTTCGATAAACGCGTCCAGCGCGCGGGTGGTGACCGGGTCGAACCACTGCTCCAGCGTGGTCTGGCTCATCTTCATCCAGTCCTGCATCACCGTTTTGAGCGCCGCGCTGCGGTGCATAAAGGCGTAGAGCTGATACATCAGCGCCATGTTGTGCGGCGTGGTCACCTGCGAGCTGTGGATCAGCGTGGTGATAGATTCGCACGCCATTTCCGGCCCGGTGACGCCGGCAAAGAAATCCCGGTACTGCTGCGACATCTGCCGGGTAAACCACGTGAAGGCCTCCTCCAGCAGCGGCTCCATGCCGTCGAAATAGTAGGTCATCGACCCCAGCGGCACGCCCGCGCAGGTGGCGATTTTACGGTGCGTGACGGCGTGAATACCGTGCTCGGCGATGGTATCGAGCGTTGCCTGCAGGATCTTCTCCCGCCGATGCGGATCGTTCGGTGGTCTGCTCATAAATTCCTCACGTTGTTTGTGTACAAATGTACACAAACTTGCTAGTGTTGTCGCTATTGTTGTACTTCTGGTGCTACCCCAATGACGCTGACCTCTCCCCGTAAAGCCCTGCAGCTACGCATGTGGGCGCTGTTTATGTTCTTCTTTATTCCCGGTCTGCTGATGGCCTCCTGGGCCACGCGCACCCCCGCCATTCGCGATATTTTGTCCGTTTCTACCGCTGAGATGGGCATCGTGCTGTTCGGCCTGTCGATAGGCTCCATGAGCGGCATTCTCTGCTCCGCGTGGCTGGTAAAACGCTTCGGTACGCGGGCGGTGATCCGCACCACCATGTGTGTTGCCGTGTTCGGGATGGGGATACTGAGCGTGGCGCTGTGGTTTGCCTCGCCGCTGCTGTTCGCCCTGGGCCTGACGGTATTTGGCGGCAGCTTCGGTTCGGCTGAAGTTGCCATCAACGTTGAAGGGGCGGCGGTCGAACGTGAGATGAACAAAACCGTGCTGCCGATGATGCACGGTTTTTACAGCCTCGGCACGCTGGCCGGTGCGGGCGTGGGGATGGCGCTGACGGCCACCGGCGTGAGCGCGAATCTGCATATCCTGCTGGCGGCGCTGGTGTGCATCGTTCCGATTCTGACCGGCATCCGGGCGATCCCGGACGGCACCGGTAAGAACTCCGCTGACGAACAGCACTCAGCCGAAAAAGGGCTGCCCTTCTACCGCGACTTCCAGCTGATGCTGATCGGCGTGGTGGTGCTGGCGATGGCGTTCGCGGAAGGTTCCGCCAACGACTGGCTGCCGCTGCTGATGGTAGACGGTCACGGCTTTAGCCCAACCTCCGGCTCGCTGATTTACGCCGGGTTTACGCTGGGGATGACCGTGGGTCGCTTCACCGGCGGCTGGTTTATCGACCGCTACAGCCGCGTGGCGGTGGTGCGCGCCAGCGCCCTGCTGGGCGGCCTGGGTATTGCGATGATCATCTTTGTCGACGTGGACTGGATTGCCGGGGTCTCGGTGATCCTCTGGGGACTGGGCGCGTCGCTCGGCTTCCCGCTGACCATTTCAGCCGCCAGCGACACCGGCCCGGATGCCCCGACGCGCGTCAGCGTGGTGGCAACCACGGGCTATCTCGCCTTCCTGGTCGGGCCGCCGCTGCTCGGCTTCCTCGGCGAGCACTACGGGCTGCGCAGCGCCATGCTGGTGGTGTTAGGGTTAGTCATTATCGCGGCGCTGGTGGCGCGCGCGGTGGCAAAGCCGGAAACGAATCAAACGACACTGGAGAAGGGATATGAGCGTTAAACTGATCGCCGTCGACATGGATGGTACTTTTCTGAGCGATGCCAAGACCTATAATCGGCCGCGCTTTCTGGCGCAGTACGCCCGCATGAAGGCGCAAGGCATTCGCTTCGTGGTCGCCAGCGGCAACCAGTACTACCAGCTGATCTCCTTTTTCCCGGAGATTGCGCATGAAATTGCCTTCGTCGCCGAAAACGGCGGCTGGGTCGTGAGCGAAGGTGAGGATGTCTTTAATGGCGAACTGTCGAAAGCCCATTTCGAGACCGTCGCGAACGTCTTAAACGACGTTCCGGGCATTGAGATCATCGCCTGCGGCAAAAGCAGCGCGTACACGCTGAAATGCTATGACGAGGGCTTTAAGGATATCGCGGCGAAGTACTATCACCGTCTCGAAATGGTCAGCGATTTTGACAACCTGAACGATATTTTCTTCAAGTTCGGACTTAACGTGTCTGACGATGAAATTCCGCGGATTCAGGCGCTGCTGCATGAACGGCTAGGCGATATCATGGTGCCCGTCACGACCGGTCACGGCAGTATCGACCTGATCATCCCCGGCGTGCATAAAGCCAACGGTCTGCGGATCCTGCAAAAGCGCTGGGGCATTGACGACAGCGAAGTGGTGGCCTTCGGCGACAGCGGCAACGACGTGGAGATGCTGCGTCAGTCCGGGTTCAGCTTTGCGATGGCGAATGCCAGACCGCATATTAAAGCGGTGGCGCGTTTTGAAGCGCCTCACAATAACGATGAAGGCGTTTTAAACGTGATTGAGAAGGTGTTGAACGGGGAAGCGCCGTTTAACTGATACCGTGCGGTCTGGTGCCCTCACCCTGGCCCTCTCCCACAGGGAGAGGGGACCGTCCCGAGCTCACCCACAGGGAGAGGGAATAAACAGGTTAAGGTTGCAGGGCGTTTCCGACGCGCTTGTCTTTCAGGAACACCACCATCAGTCCAACCCACAGCGCGCCGTTGGCGAGGTTAAACAGGCTGAACAGCCCGTTGCCGCCCATCGCGTAGGCATGCTTGCTCACCTCGATACCGACGGTAAAAATCAGCATCTGCAGCATCCCCATCGCCGCGGACACCGTGCCTTTACTCATCTCGCTGGCAAACAGCGTCAGGCGCACCAGCCCGGCGTTGGCCACGCCAATTCCGAAGGCATAGAGGCTGAGCCCCGCCGTCATCCACAGATAAGCGTGGGATGACGCGACGGTCGCCACCGCAGCCAAAATCAGCCCTGCCGCAATCGGCCAGCCGCCCATGATAATCAGTGAACGCACGGTGCGGCGTGACGTCAAACGTGCCAGCACCAGGTTCCCGATAATCAGCGCGCCAAAGATCGGCACCTGCAGCAGGCCATACTCGTAGCTGCTGAGCTTTTCACCGCTGATGATAATGACCGGCGACTGCGCAATCCACGCCAGCAGCGGCAGGCTAACGAACCCGGTCGCCAGCGCGCCCGCCACAAAGCGGCCATTCTTCAGCACCTCTTTGTAATCCCGACCCAGCTCTTTCAGCGAGAGTTTCTCTCCGATGCGGGTGGCCGTTTCCGGCATCGCACGGTGCAGGCCAAAGAACGCGAAGGCGGCGAGAAGCGCAAAGAGCACAAACATCCCTTCCCACGGCGCAACGTGCACCCACGCGGCCCCCACCAGCGGCCCGAGTAAGGGGGCGATCAGCGCCACGTTCGCCATCAGCGCGGTAATCTTGATACACACCGCCTCTTCAAACGACTCCTGAATGGCGGCATACCCCACGGCGCCGATAAAGCACAGGCTCACCCCCTGCAGGAAGCGCAGCAGGGTAAATTGTTCAATGTTTTGCGCCAGCAGCGTGGCGAGACAGGTGACGATAAACCACACCACGCCCGTCAGCATCACCGGACGGCGGCCAATACGATCCGACAGCGGCCCTAACAGCCACTGTAAAAACATGCCGCCGGCCAGATAGGCGGTCATGGAGGTCGGTACCCACTCAATTCCCGCGTTGTACTGCGCCACAACGGTCAGCATACCGGGCTGGATCATATCGTTGCCGATATAGGTAGAAAATTCGTAGAGCACCAGACACAGGGGGAAAAGCAACGCCTGACGACCCAGACGTGAACCAGAAGAAGAACGGTTTAACATGCAATCTCTTAATAATGACAAAATCGCGACGAGTTTAATGAAATGCCGCAGCCCGAGATAGTGATTTATCGAGGGTAAACAGAAATAAAGCACATATCGTCTTCGTTTAAGGTTTCCTTAATTTGACAGATTTATGATACCCCCATTACTCGTCAACGACCCCAAATTATGGCACTCACCTCCAGCCGTTCAGAATTGTCTAACTTACAGACAAATAAGACAAAACGACTTTACCGCTTGCCGACCCGCTTTTATGGTTATCAGCTTTTCGTACTGATCGCCCTTGCCGTGCTTTTCACGTGGCTATCGCGCAATGAAGCGCTCGACAGGTGGATCACCGGCTTTTGGTATGACGCGGCAACGCAGAGCTTTCCGCTGCAGAAAGATCATCTGCTGGATCTACTGAACCACCGTCTGGCGAAATACATTGCCATCGCCTTAGGCGCCGTGGCGCTGTTTTACGGCGCCTACAAGCGTAACGCAAGGCTGGTCACGGCGGCGCTGCTGATGGGCGTTGGCGCGCTGGTGGTGGGCGTGCTGAAAAGCGTGAGCCATCACAGCTGCCCGTGGGATCTGGTGGAATATGGCGGTAAGGCTATGTCTTATCCCCTGTTCAGCGCCGTCCCTGCTGACAGTGGTCCGGGGCGCTGTTTCCCCGGCGGTCACGCCTCCAGCGGCTTTATGGTGATGGGGCTGTTTTTTGCCTTCTGGCGCGAGCGTCCGCGTCTTGCCTGGTGCTTCGTCGCGCTGGGCGTGGTGTTAGGTCTGGCGATGGGCTACGGCCAGGTCATGCGCGGGGCGCATTTTTTCTCTCACAACCTGTGGGCCGGGTGGTGGGTCTGGTTTTCCCAGGTGGTGGTCTACGGGCTTGTTTCCACCCGGTTTGCTAAAGAGTGATAACGCTATGTTAGAGAATCTGAATTATCAGCTGTTTTATCTGATCAACGCCACGCCGGCCTCGCCTGAGTGGACGATCGATTTTGCTACCTTCCTGGCAAAGGATCTGATTAGTATCGTGCCTGCACTGGCTGCGATTCTCTGGCTGTGGGGCCCCCGCAGCCAGGTGAAGGCACACCGCCAGCTGGTGATCAAAGTGGCGATGGCGCTGGGCGTGAGCATTCTGGTCAGTTTCGCACTGGGTCATGTGTTCCCACACCCCCGTCCTTTTGTGGCTCACGTGGGCTATACCTTCCTGCACCACGCGCCGGATGACTCGTTCCCGAGCGATCACGGTACGGTGATCTTCACCTTCGCGCTGGCGTTCCTGTTCTGGCATCGCCTGTGGTCCGGTGCGGTCCTGATGGTGGCGGCCCTGGCAATCGCCTGGTCTCGCATTTACCTCGGCGTTCACTGGCCGCTGGATATGGTGGGCGGTTTCCTGGTCGGGCTGATTGGCTGCGTGAGCGCGGCTATCCTGTGGAGCCTCTTCGGTGAAGCGCTCTACCGCACGCTGTCTTCACTCTATCGCGCCATTTTCGCTATCCCGATCCGCAAAGGCTGGATACGTGACTAACCCCAACCTGACAGGTTACACTTGAACCCCCGCCCTGCGGGGGTTCACTTTTTTATCCCGAGGAACTATGGAAACACGTCGCGATGACCGCATTGCTCAGCTGCTACAGGCGCTGAAGCGCAGCGATAAGCTGCATCTTAAGGAAGCCGCCAACCTCCTCGGCGTCTCAGAGATGACCATTCGTCGGGATCTAAACAGCGAAAGCGCGCCCGTCGTGCTGCTGGGCGGGTATATTGTGCTTGAGCCGCGTAGCGCCAGCCATTACCTGATCAGCGACCAGAAGACGCGCCTGGTGGAAGAGAAACGCAAAGCCGCACGGCTTGCGGCCTCACTGGTACAGCCGCACCAGACGCTGTTTTTTGACTGCGGAACGACCACGCCGTGGATTATCGAAGCCATCGACAGCAGCATCCCTTTCACCGCCGTGTGCTATTCCCTGAACACCTTTCTGGCGCTTCAGGAGAAACCCGAGTGCCGGGTGATCCTCTGCGGCGGTGAATTTCACGCCAGCAACGCCATCTTTAAGCCGCTTAACCTGCAGGACACGCTCAGCAATCTCTGCCCGGATATCGCGTTTTATTCCGCCGCAGGCGTCAACGTGCGTCAGGGCGCGACCTGCTTTAATCTGGAAGAGCTGCCGGTGAAGCACTGGGCGTTAAGCGCGGCGCAGTATCATGTGCTGGTGGTCGATCACAGCAAGTTTGGCAAGGTGCGTTCGGCGAGAATGGGCGAGCTGGCGCAGTTCGATGCCATCGTCAGCGACTGCCGCCCGGACGACGAGATCGTGGCCCATGCGAAGGCGCAGCAGGTGAAGTTGATGTATTAAGAGGGGTGCGGCCTGATGCCCTCACCCCGGCCCTCTCCCACAGGGAGAGGGAGAAAATCCATAAGGTTTAGCTAAACCAGCTGCCAAACCACCCGTGGAATTTCATCATAACGAAATCCCACATCCGGCTGAAGAAGCCGCCCTCTTCCACCGCTTCCATCACAATCAGCGGACGCTGTTCAATCGACTTACCGTTTAGCTGGAAATCAATCGTCCCGACCACCTGGCCTTTTTTCAGCGGAGCCGTGAGCTGCGGGTCGGTCAGGGTAAAGCTGGCCTTCAGGTTTTTCAGCTGACCGCGCGGAATGGTCACAGAGCCGCCTTCACCGGCGCCCAGATTCACTTCGCTCTTGTCACCGAACCAGACGCGCTGGCTGACGAACGTGGCATCCGGTTTAATCGGCGTCACGGTTTCATAGAAGCGGAAGCCCCAGGTCAGCAGTTTTTCTGACTCATTAAAGCGAATACGGTCGGTTTTGGTGCCCAGCACCACCGAAATCAGGCGCATGTCGCCCTGGGTCGCGGAGGCCACCAGGTTATAGCCTGCGCCCGCCGTGGTGCCGGTTTTCATTCCGTCCACGTTAACGTTGCTGCTCCACAGCAGGCGGTTGCGGTTCGGCTGGCGGATTTTATTGAAGGTAAACTCTTTCTCTTTATGGATGGCGTATTCATCCGGCACGTCGTGGATCAGCGCTTTCCCCAGCATCGCCATGTCGCGCGCGGTACTGAACTGTCCCGGCGAATCCAGACCGTGAACCGTTTTGAACGTGGTGTTGGTTAAGCCCAACTTCTGCGCATAGCCATTCATCAAGCCAATGAAAGAATCCTGACTGCCGGCAACGTAATCGGCCAGCGCGATGCACGCATCATTTCCCGACTGAATAATTACCCCTTTGTTCAGATCGGAAACGGAGACCTGATCCCCTGGCTTCAGGAACATCACGGAAGACCCGCGCAGCGCCGGGTTGCCGGTGGCCCAGGCATCCTTCCCGATGGTGACCATATCGTCCAGCTTGATCTTGCCCGCTTTCAGCGCCTGGCCTACCACGTAGCTGGTCATGATTTTGGTCAGGCTTGCCGGATCGAGTTTCTCATCCGCATTCCCTTCCGCCAGCACTTTACCGCTGGAATAGTCCATCAGGATCCAGGCGCGCGCATCCACAGGCGGCGCTTCGGGCGCAGCCTGTTCAGCTGCATAGAGAGTTGGTGCAAACAGGAAAAGGAGCGCAGAGCCTGTCGCAAGGCTGCGCAGAGAAGTCATTTTACGCGTCATAAATGCCACCCGAGTGTCCATTCAAAAATTACGTCACATCACCGTGTCGCAAGAAGCGATGAGTAATAGCGCACTAAAACGGTTAAAGAAACCCAACGAGGGTAAAGTTATTAAAGTTTATGCAATAACATTCAGATACGCTTTGATTCAGACGATTTTTTTGTCTTCTGTTGCGTAATTGTTAGGTTTATCTCACCATGGCGAAAGCTGACCCGGATTCACATCTCATCAGGAGTAAATATGATTACGCTTTGGGGCAGGAACAACTCGACCAACGTTAAGAAAGTGCTCTGGACGCTCGAGGAGCTGGATTTACCGTTCAATCAAATCATGGCTGGCATGTCGTTCGGCGTAAACAAAGAGGCCGACTATCTGGCCATGAACCCGAACGGCCTGGTGCCGCTGCTGCGCGATGATGAAACAGACGCGACGCTTTGGGAGTCCAACACCATTGTCCGTTACCTCGCCGCCCAGTACGGTCAGGGCCGCCTGTGGGTAGAGAGCCCGGCCCGGCGCGCTCAGGGCGAAAAGTGGATGGACTGGGCGAACCAGACGCTTTCGCCTACCCACCGCGTGATCCTGATGGGGCTTATCCGTACGCCGGAAGCCGAGCGCGACTATCCGGCCATTCATGCCGCTCAGGATGCGTGCGAAAACCTGTTTGCGATGATGGATGACGAACTGGCGAAGCACGCCTGGTTCTCCGGTGAGGCCTTCGGTACAGGCGATATCGCCGTGGCGCCGTTCGTCTGGAACCTGACCAATATGGGCCTGAAGTGGACGCCGCGCCCTCACCTTGAGCGCTGGCTAAAACAGCTGAGCGATCGACCGGCATACCGCAACGTGGTGATGATCCCGGTCACCTGATTACGCACCGGACGGGCTGACTTTTAACAGCTGCCCGTCCGTCTCGTCGGTCAGTACATATAAATAGCCGTCCGGCCCCACCCGCACATCACGAATACGTTGATTCCGGTCGCCCAGGATTCGCCCGTCTTCCGTCACCTTATTGCCCTCCACGCTCAGCACGATCACGTCCTTTTCCTTCAGCGCCCCGATAAACAGCTTGTTTTTCCACTGCGGGAAAGCGTCGCTGTTGTAGAACGCCATGCCGCTCACGGCAGGGGACACTTTCCAGACGAACAGCGGTTTTTCGGTTCCCTCAACGTGCTCGCCTTTAGCTTCAGGAATTTTCAGACCGCTGTAGTTAATGCCGTGCGTCGCCAGCGGCCAGCCGTAGTTCTTTCCTTTCTCCGGGATGTTGATCTCATCCCCGCCGCGCGGGCCGTGCTCGTTCAGCCACAGCGTGTCGCTCCAGGGGTTCATCGCCATCCCCTGCGGGTTGCGAATGCCGTAGGACCAGATTTCGGGTCGCGCGCCGGGGGTATTCACAAAGGGGTTATCCGGCGGCACTTTCCCGTCTTCGGTGAGGCGCACGACTTTACCCTGCAATTTATCCAGATCCTGCGCCGTCGGACGCTGGTTGTTCTCGCCGAGTCCGATAAAGAGCGCGCCTTTGCCGTCGAACACCAGTCGCCCGCCAAAATGGTTTCCGGTCGAGAGTTTCGGCATCTGGCGGAACACCACCTGGAAGGCTTCAATCCGCGTCAGATCGTCGCTCAATCGGCCATAGCCCACCGCCGTTCCGGCCTTGCCGTCGCTCCCTGCTTCGGCGAAGCTCAGCCAGATGCGGCGCGATTGTTCAAAATCCGGGGCGAGGACCACGTCCAGCAATCCTCCCTGACCGTTTGCCCAGACCTTCGGCACGCCGACAATCGGATCGGACAGCCCTTTTCCTGCCTGCCAGCGTTTGAGCTGACCGCCCTTCAGGGTCACCAGCAGGCCTTTATTGTCCGGCAGAAACGCCAGGGACCAGGGGTGATCGAGTTTATTTTGCAGCACCTCGACCTTAACCGCCTCTGGGGCAGCAAGAAGCGAAAACGGAATGAACAACGCAGGCAGGGAAATTAGCGAGGATCGAGGCATAACGCGCTCCTTTATCGGCATATGGCATAAAGGTTAGCCACTGCATCCGGGCGTGTTACCACTTTTACAAAAGCTTAATCAGAAGGGGGAGTTGCCTCCCCCTGGGCTCAGTGCTGTTCAAGCTTCTCGTGCTCGTTCAGGCACATGATGCATAGAGAGAGCGTGGTCAGGCAGTTTTCAAGCTTCTCCGCGTTAACAGCGATAAAATTCGGGCAGTCGTGGCGTCCATTCATCAAACATACCCCAGCGATGGAGAGCACCTCAGCGGCGCGGCGCAGGGCGATTAGCTCACTTTCGCCGTATTTCGCCTTCAGGGTCGGTGCTTTTTCACGCATGAAATTGCAAAGTTCAAACAGGTTATCACGCAGATGTTCGCTTTCGCTGACTGACATATACCCTTTTGCCTTCCTCAACTGCAGGTACGCGGCCAGGTCGATTCGGGCGTTGATCAGCTTGTTAAGCAGATCGCGTTTTAGTCTGTCAACGGTCATGCTCTTTCCTCCTCTGTCAGCCATTGTGCATATTCAGGATAAGTACATTTTTTGTACAGTTTAATGCCTGGGATCAATTTTTATTAACTGATTAACATTATTTACAATGTTACAACCTCTGACCGGCGCATCCGCCTTGCAAAGAGTGTATAAATCCCCCGCGATACGCTGTAAAATCCCGCCCTGATAACTCCATAATTGATGAATTTTTAACCTATGAGCAATGTTACGCACCAGCCGAAAATCGGCTTCGTCTCCCTGGGCTGCCCGAAAAACCTGGTGGATTCAGAACGCATCCTGACTGAACTGCGCACCGAGGGCTATGACGTGGTGCCAAGCTACGACAACGCCGATATGGTGATCGTTAACACCTGCGGGTTTATCGACAGCGCGGTTCAGGAGTCACTGGAAGCCATCGGTGAAGCCCTGACGGAAAACGGCAAAGTGATTGTTACCGGCTGTCTGGGCGCGAAAGAAGACCAGATCCGCGAAGTGCACCCGAAGGTGCTGGAGATCACCGGTCCGCACAGCTACGAGCAGGTGCTGGAACATGTTCATCACTACGTGCCAAAACCAAAGCACAACCCGTTCCTGAGCCTGGTGCCGGAACAGGGCGTGAAGCTGACGCCGCGCCACTACGCTTACTTAAAAATTTCCGAAGGCTGCAACCATCGCTGCACCTTCTGCATCATCCCGTCCATGCGTGGCGATCTGGTGAGCCGTCCGATTGGCGAAGTGCTGGCGGAAGCTAAACGTCTGGCCGACGCGGGCGTGAAGGAGCTGCTGGTCATCTCCCAGGACACTTCAGCTTACGGCGTGGACGTTAAGCACCGCTCCGGTTTCCACAACGGCGAGCCGGTGAAAACCAGCATGGTGGGCCTGTGCGAGCAGCTGTCCAAGCTCGGTATCTGGACGCGTCTGCACTACGTCTACCCGTACCCGCACGTTGACGATGTGATCCCGCTGATGGCGGAAGGCAAAATTCTGCCGTACCTGGATATCCCGCTGCAGCACGCCAGCCCGCGTATCCTGAAGCTGATGAAGCGTCCTGGCTCCGTTGATCGCCAGCTGGCGCGCATCAAGCAGTGGCGCGAGATCTGTCCGGATCTGACCCTGCGCTCCACCTTCATCGTCGGCTTCCCGGGTGAAACCGAAGAAGACTTCCAGATGCTGCTCGACTTCCTCAAAGAAGCCCGTCTGGACCGCGTAGGCTGCTTCAAGTACAGCCCGGTAGAAGGCGCTACCGCCAACGAGCTGGCGGACCAGTTGCCGGAAGAGGTGAAAGAAGAGCGCTGGAACCGCTTCATGCAGCTGCAGCAGCAGATCTCTGCCGAGCGTCTGCAGGAAAAAGTGGGCCGCGAGATCATGGTGATCGTTGACGAAGTGGACGAAGAAGGCGCGATTGGCCGCAGCATGGCGGACGCCCCTGAAATCGACGGCGCGGTGTACCTGAACGGCGAAACCAGCGTTAAGCCGGGTGATATTATTCGCGTGAAGGTTGAAAACGCGGATGAGTATGACCTGTGGGGTAGCCGGGTTTAATCCCCCCACTCCGCTTTTGTAGGCCGGGTAAGGCGTAGCCGCCGCCCGGCACATTTCACTGCACTACCCCTTAATCCTCGGATCCAGCGCGTCGCGCAGCCCGTCCCCCAGCAGGTTAAACGCCAGCACGGTCAGAAAAATCGCCAGACTCGGGAAGATCGCCACGTGCGGTGCAATTACCATATCCGCCCTCGCCTCGTTCAGCATCGCGCCCCACTCCGGCGTTGGCGGCTGTGCCCCTAACCCCAGAAACGACAGGCTGGCCGCCGAGATAATCGACACGCCGATGCGCATGGTGAAATAGACCACGATGGACGACACCGTACCCGGCAGAATATGGCTGAACAGGATCGTGGCGTCGCTGGCTCCCATACTGCGGGCGGATTCGATAAAGGTCTGCTGTTTCAGCACCAGCGTGTTGCCGCGCACCAGACGAGCAAACGCCGGTATCGAAAAGACCGCGACCGCAATGATGACGTTCGCCATGCCGCTCCCCATGATCGCCACCACGGCAATCGCCAGCAAAATGCCGGGGAAAGCAAACAGCACGTCGCAGATACGCATGATGATGCGGTCCCACCAGCCTTCGTAATACCCGGCAACGAGACCCAGCACGGTGCCGATGGCCGCGCCGATCAGCACCGCGAACACCCCGGCGGCAAGCGAGATCTGCGCCCCCACCAGCACGCGGCTAAAGATATCGCGCCCGAGGGAGTCCACGCCAAACCAGTGCAGCATCGACGGTCCGTCGTTCAGACGGTCGTAGTCAAAATAGTTTTCCGCATCAAACGGCGCCACCCACGGCGCAATCACCGCCACCGCAATCAGCAGCAGCACAAACAGCCCCGCGGTCATCGCGACCGGCTGGCGGCGAAAACGCCGCCAGAATTCAGACCACGGGGTGCGGACGTGGTCCGGTTTTAGCCCCGGCATCGCGTTTAAAACGGCCTGACGTCGCCAGTTCAACAATCGCATCTTACTTGTACCTGATGGCCGGGTTAATGGCGGCGTAGAGCACGTCCACCACTAAGTTGATAAGAATAAACTCCAGCGAGAAAAGCAGGACTTCCGCCTGAATCACCGGGTAGTCGCGCATCTCGACGGAATCGACCAGCAGGCGTCCCAGGCCCGGCCAGTTGAAGACCTTTTCCACGACGATAGAGCCGCCCAGCAGGAAGCCAAACTGCAGCCCCATCATCGTCACCACCGGAATCATCGCATTGCGAAAGCCGTGCTTGAGAATGACCCACTTCTCGCTGACCCCTTTCGCCCGCGCGGTGCGAATATAATCTTCGCTCAGCACGTCAACGAACGAGGCGCGGGTAAAGCGGGCCATCACCGCCGAAACGGCAGCCCCCAGCGTCATGGAAGGCAGGATGTAATGCTTCCAGGTATCGGCCCCGACGGTCGGCAGCCAGCCCAGCTCGACGGAGAAGATCTGCATCAGCAGCATCCCCAGCGCGAACGCCGGGAAGGAGATGCCGGTCACCGCCAGCGCCATGCCGAGCTTGTCCGGCCAGCGGTTGCGCCAGACGGCCGCGACAATTCCGGCGCCAAGCCCAAACACCACCGCCCAGCTCATGCTGGCGATCGTTAACCAGAACGTCGGCATAAAGCGGCTGGCAATCTCCTCCGACACCGGACGGCGCGACACCATCGAAATACCAAAATCGCCCTGCAGAACGTTGCAAATGTAATGGATGAACTGCATATACAGCGGCTGGTCGAGGCCAAGCTGCTTACGCACCAGGTCAATAACGGTGGCATCCGCTTCAGGCCCGGCAACCAGACGCGCCGGATCGCCCGGCAGCATATGGACAAACAGAAATACCAGGACCGCCACAATCAGCAGCGTCGGAATAAGCCCCAGCAGGCGTTTACAAACATAATTCAGCATGAGGTTTATTTTAAATCCGCATCGTCAAAGCTAAAGCCCGTGTCCGGCATGATGTAGAACCCGGTCAACGCTTTGTTATGGGCTGACACCAGTTTCTCCACCACCAGCGGCACCCACGGTGACTCTTTCCAGATAATATCCTGCGCGTCTTTGTAGAGGCGCGCTTTCTCTTCCGGTTTGGTGGTTTTCAGGGCATCGGCCAGGTCTTTGTCCACCTGCGGATTGCTGTAAAACGCGGTGTTGAACAGGGTTGGCGGCCAGTTCTGCGAGGCGAACAGCGGCGACAGCGCCCAGTCGGCTTCACCGGTCGAGGCCGTCCAGCCGGTATAGAACATCCGCACCCCGCTCTCTTTCTGCCCTTTCCCCTCCACTTCTGCCGCACGCTGTCCGGCATCCATCGCGGTCACCTGCGCCTTGATGCCGACCTGCGCCAGCTGCTGCTGGGTAAACTGCAGCACCTTCTGGGCGGTGCTGTGCTTATGCGACGACCACAGCGTGGTGCTGAAACCGTTCGGGAAGCCCGCCTCTTTCAGCAGCTCGCGCGCTTTGGCCGGATCGTACGGCCACGGCTGATAGCTTTGCGCATAGGCGATTGCCGGCGGCAGCACGCCGGTCGCCGGGGTGGCATAGCCCGCAAAGGCAACCTTCACCAATGCCTGACGGTTAATGGCGTAGTTGATGGCCTCACGCACCTTCGGGTTATCGAACGGCTTTTGCGTGACGTTCATGCTGATGTAGCGCTGCATGATCGACGGGCTGGCGACCAGCTCCAGCTTGCTGTTTTTCTGCAAAATGGCGGCCTGCTCATATGGGATCGGGAAGGCAAACTGCGCCTCGCCGGTTTGCAGCATCGCCGCGCGGGTGTTGTTGTCCACCACCGGACGCCAGGTAATGGTATCGAGCTTCGGCAAGCCCTGCTGCCAGTATCCGGCGAATTTCTTCACCTTCACAAAATCGGTCTGGTTCCAGGTGAGCAGTTCGTAAGGGCCGGTGCCAACAGGGTGGAAGCCGATCTCCTTGCCGTATTTCTTCAGCGCGGCAGGGGAAATCATCGCCGTTGCCGGATGCGCCAGAATATTGATAAACGCGGAGAACGGCTCTTTCAGGGTGATTTTTACCGTCGCCGGGTCGACCACCTCGGTGCTGGCGATATTTTTATACAGGTTATAGCGCTTGAGGCTATTTTCCGGATTGCTGGCGCGATCGAGGTTAACCTTCACCGCCTCCGCATTGAAATCTGTCCCATCCTGGAACTTCACGCCGGTTCTGAGCTTAATGGTATACACCAGCCCGTCGTCGGACACGGTGTACCCCTCCGCCAGCACGTTTTTGAGCTTCATCTCTTTATCCAGGCCGAAAAGGCCCTGATAGAACGATTTCGCCACCGCCTGAGAGAGCGTATCGTTGGCGTCATACGGATCGAGCGTGGTGAAATTCGAGCCGACGGCAACCACCACATCTTTGGCAGCGAACGCGGGGGCAGCGGCCAAGGCTGCCGTCACGCTCGCGGCTAACAACCATCTACGCGCTACAAATGTAACCATTCTGTTCTCCTGCCTGTTGTAAGTTATAACCGCGAAAACGCATTGTCCTGACGCGGGGGAGCGACGAAATGCCCCGGACCGACCTCGCGCAGCGTCACGCGCTCTACGGCCTCGCCGCGTTTACGAATATTGCTCGGCATTTCATCCTGCAGCAGCACGCGCTGGCCGTGACGATGCGCGGGATCGGCAACCGGGACCGCCGCGATAAGCTTGCGGGTATACGGGTGCTGCGGGTTCTCAAACACCGCCCTTCGCGGCCCAATCTCCACAATTTGCCCCATAAACATCACCGCCACGCGATGGCTGATGCGTTCAACCACGGCCATATCGTGCGAGATAAACAGGAAGGCAATGCCCATATCCCGCTGTAAATCCAGCAATAAGTTGATGATCTGCGCCCGGATAGAGACATCCAGTGCCGAGACGGACTCATCGGCAATCACCACTTTCGGGTTTAGTGCCAGCGCGCGGGCGATGCAGATACGCTGCCGCTGTCCGCCGGAAAACTCGTGCGGATAACGCCAGGCGTGTTCCGGCTTCAGGCCGACGCGCTCCAGCAGCCAGGCCACGCGACGCTGTGCCGCTTCGCCGTCGAGCAGGTTATGTACCCGCAGCGGCTCCATGATCGAATACCCCACCGTATGGCGCGGATCGAGGGAGGCATACGGATCCTGGAAAATAAACTGAATATCTCGCCGCACCGCCTGCAGCCTGCTGTCCGGAAGGGTATCAATGCGCTCACCGTTAAAGGTAATGCTGCCTTCCTGTGATTCCACCAGACGGAGCAACGCGCGCCCGGTGGTGGATTTACCGCAGCCGGACTCCCCCACCAGCGCCAGCGTTTCGCCCGGCCAGAGATCGAAGCTGACGTTTTCCACCGCGTGCACTTCGCGCTTTACGCGGTTCAACACGCCGCTGCGCAGCGGAAAACGGGTGACCAGATCGCGCACTTCCAGAATGGGCTTACCCGGCACCACGGTGTCCTGCTCGCGCTCATCCTCCTGCTGCTCGGACGCCTCGAGAGAAATCAGAGGGAAGCGGCGCGGCAAATCGCTGCCGTTCATCGCTCCCAGGCGCGGAACCGCCGCCAGCAGCGCTTTGGTGTAAGGATGCACGGGCGCGTGAAAAATCTGCTCGACCGGGCCGGTTTCCACCGCGCTGCCCTTGTGCATTACCAGCACCCGATCGGCGATATCGGCGACCACGCCCATATCGTGGGTGATGAAAATCACCCCCATCTCCATCTCCTGCTGCAGCACTTTGATGAGCTGCAGGATCTGCGCCTGAATCGTCACGTCCAGCGCCGTCGTCGGTTCGTCGGCAATCAGCACCGCCGGACGGCAGGAGAGCGCCATGGCAATCATCACCCGCTGGCGCATGCCGCCGGAAAGCTGATGCGGGTAGCGCCCCAGAATGGCCTGCGCCTCCGGAATACGGACCAGCTCCAGCATCCGTCGGGCCTCGTTGAGCGCTTCATCGCCGCTCAGCCCCTGATGCAGGCGGATGGACTCGGCGATTTGTTCCCCGACCGGGAAAACCGGGTTCAGGGAGGTCATCGGCTCCTGGAAGATCATCGCAATATCCGCCCCGCGCACGCCCTGCATCTGCGAACCGCTTAGCTCAGTTAAATCAATGACCTGACGGTTGCGGCGGCGCAGGAGCATTCTCTCGCTGCTGATTTGCCCGCCCGTCTGTTCCAGCAGGCGCATCAGTGCCAGCGCGGTGACCGATTTACCGGAGCCGGACTCGCCAACAATCGCCAGCGTCTCGCCGCGCCTGAGCGTGAACGATAAATTCTGTACTGCGGGGATGAACTGCCGCTCTTCCTGAAACGCAATATTGAGCTGATGGACAGCCAGCACTTCGCGGTTGTCCAGTTCTTCACTGTGCGGCACGCGCTGCCCCCTTATTCACGATAGATGCCCGTGCTCGGTTCATCACCGGCATAACCCCAGGCGCGATACATGCCTTCGCTGTTGAACGGCAAAGCCACGTTGCCCTCACGATCCACCGCAATGAGCCCGCCGACGCCGCCAAGCGCAGGCAGTTTCTCCATCACCACCCGCTCGCAGGCTTCGCTGAGGCTTAAACCGCCGTAATCCATCAGCGCGGTGATGTCGTAAGCCGCGAGGGTGCGGATAAACACTTCCCCGGTTCCGGTACACGACACCGCCGCCGTCGCGTTATTGGCATAGCAGCCAGCGCCCGGCAGCGGGCTATCGCCGACGCGCCCGGGCAGCTTGTTGGTCATCCCGCCCGTTGAGGTCGCCGCCGCGAGGTTTCCGGCCTTATCGAGCGCCACCGCGCCGACCGTGCCCATTTTGGTGGTTTCATCCAGCGGCGCACTATGGTCAAGCTGCATCATGCCCGCCGAACGGGCTTCCAGCAGCTGCTGGTAGCGCTCCTCGGTGGAAAACAGATCCGGCGATACCGGTTCCATTCCGTGCTCGAAGGCAAACGCCTCTGCCCCGGCCCCCGTCAGCAGCACGTGCGGACTCGCCTCCATCACCAGACGCGCGGCCAGCACCGGATTGCGCAGATGACTCACGCCCGCCACGGCGCCCGCTTTCAGGGTAATACCGTCCATCACGCAGGCATCCAGCTCGTGCGTTTCATCCCGGGTAAAGACCGAACCGATACCCGCATTAAATAACGGGCACTCTTCCAGCAGGCGCACCGCCTCGGTGACCACATCCAGCGCGCTTTCGCCCGCTTCCAGCATTCTCTGGCCCGTTTCCACAATGGCGTACAGCGCGTCGATATAGCGCTTTTCCTGCTCGGGACTGAGCTGTGCTCGGGTGATTGCCCCGGCGCCACCATGAATTGCGATTACCGCATTAACCATTCGCATCACCCGTTAGCCTGATTTGCGGCTTTTTCTATAAATATCATTATCGTCGATGAAACTTCAGATGATTTTTGAATATAGAAAGACGTAACTGTGATGTAAAGCGTACACCCATCGGGTCATACAGTTAGCCGCACTTTTCTGCCATAATGAGCGCTTTCGTTGTTACTCCGCAGGAGCCCACCATGGATTTTACCGCCGGACTGATGCCGCTTGAGACGGCACTCACGCAGATGCTTGACCGAATTTCCCCGCTGCATGACGTTGAGACGCTGCCCCTCGTGCGCTGTTTTGGCCGTATTGCCGCGCGCGATATCGTCTCTCCGCTTAACGTGCCGGGGTTTGATAATTCCGCGATGGACGGTTACGCGGTACGCCTGGCGGATCTCCAGACGGGTAACGCCCTGCCGGTGGCAGGTAAAGCCTTTGCGGGTCAGCCGTTTAGCGGTGAGTGGCCTGCGGGCACCTGCGTACGCATCATGACCGGCGCGCCGGTTCCTGCCGGCTGCGACGCAGTGGTGATGCAGGAAGAGACAGAACAGACCGACGACGGCGTGCGTTTTACCGCGAACGTTAAAGCGGGCCAGAACATCCGCCGCACGGGCGAAGATATCACGCTTGGCGCAACGGTCTTCGCCGCCGGACAGAAGCTGACGGTAGGTGAACTGCCGGTGCTGGCGTCGCTTGGCGTTGCTGAAATCGACGTTATCCGTAAAGTGCGCGTCGCCGTTTTCTCCACTGGCGACGAGCTGCAGCTTCCTGGCCAGCCGCTGCAGGAGGGCCAGATTTACGATACCAACCGCCTGGCGGTACACCTGATGCTGGAGCAGCTGGGCTGTGAGGTGATTAACCTCGGCATTATTCCTGACGATCCGGAAAAACTGCGCGCCGCGTTTATCGAAGCGGATAACGCTGCCGACGTGGTTATCAGCTCCGGCGGCGTCTCCGTGGGCGAAGCGGATTACACCAAAACCATCCTTGAAGAGCTGGGCGAAATCGCCTTCTGGAAGCTGGCTATCAAGCCGGGCAAACCGTTCGCGTTTGGCAAGCTGCAACACAGCTGGTTCTGTGGCCTGCCGGGTAACCCGGTCTCGGCGGCACTCACCTTCTACCAGCTGGCGATCCCGCTGCTGGCGAAGCTTTCCGGCAACAGCGCCAGCCCGCTGCCCGAACGCCAGCGCGTGCGCGCCGCCACGCGCCTGAAAAAATCACCGGGCCGTCTCGATTTCCAGCGCGGCATTCTGGCGCGCAACGCGGACGGTGAGCTCGAAGTGAGCACCACAGGGCACCAGGGCTCGCACATTTTCAGCTCCTTCAGCCAGGGCAACTGCTTTATCGTGCTGGAGCGCGAGCGCGGCAATGTGGAAGCAGGCGAGTGGGTTGAGGTAGAACGTTTTAACCACCTGTTCGGAGGCTGACATGACGGTGGAGCTGAGCGACCCGGAGATGATGCGCTACAACCGCCAGATTGTGCTGCGCGGGTTTGACTTCGAGGGCCAGGAAGCGCTTAAAGCAGCAAGCGTGCTGGTTGTTGGTCTGGGCGGTCTGGGCTGCGCCGCCGCGCAGTACCTTGCGGCGGCGGGCGTGGGCAGAATGACGCTGCTGGATTTCGATACCGTATCGGTGTCCAACCTGCAGCGCCAGACGTTGCACAGCGACGCGACGGTTGGCCAGCCGAAGGTGGACTCTGCCCGCACGGCGCTGGCGCGCATCAACCCCAACGTTCAGTTCACCCTGATTGACGCAATGCTGGATGACGACGCGTTGTCCGCGCAGATTGCGCAGCACGACCTGGTGCTGGACTGCACCGATAACGTCACCGTCCGTAACCAGCTGAACGCAGGCTGTTTTGCCCGCAAAATCCCGCTGGTCTCCGGCGCGGCGATCCGCATGGAGGGGCAAATCACTGTTTTTACCTACGCTGAGGGTGAACCCTGCTACCGCTGCCTGAGCCGCCTGTTCGGCGAGAACGCGCTGACCTGCGTTGAGGCGGGCGTGATGGCGCCGCTGGTCGGCGTGATTGGCTCACTGCAGGCGATGGAAGCGATCAAAGTCCTGGCGCACTACGGCACGCCTGCCGCGGGGAAAATCGTAATGTATGACGCGATGACCTGCCAGTTCCGCGAGATGAAGCTGATGCGTAACCCGGGGTGTGAGGTTTGTGGAGGTTAAAGCAAACGGCAACCTTCAGGTTGCCGTTTTAGTGTTTGCTCCCTCTCCCTGTGGGAGAGGGTTGGGGTGAGGGCATCAGGCCGCACCCGTCAGATAGACGTCCGTCCAAACGCGCCCTGCCAGTCCTGCTCAAACTTCACAATCGCCGCATCCACGGCCGGAGAGGTAATAAACTGCTGCGCCACGTCCAGCGGCAGCGTGATGGACTCGCATCCTGCCAGCAGGCAGTCCAGCGCCTGACGCGGCGTTTTAAAGCTCGCGGCCAGCACCTTTGACTGCGGGGCGTGCAGCGTCAGCAGCTGCTGCAGTTCAACCACGGTCTGGATCCCGTCCCCGCCCTGCGCGTCCACGCGGTTAACGTAAGGAGCCACATACTCTGCCCCCGCCAGCGCGGACAGCATCCCCTGCGCGGCGCCGTACACCGCCGTGCCCAGCGTCGGGATCCCTTCGGCTTTCAGCATCTTGATTGCCGCCAGCCCTTCTGCGGTCACCGGCACTTTCACCACCAGGTCGTTAATGATGGCGCGCAGCTTGCGCGCGTCATCCACCATCCCTTCGGCGGTGGTCGCCATCACCTGGGCGAACAGACGGCCTTTGCCGCCCAGCGCGTCGTGCAGCTCTGGCAGCAACACGTCCAGCGGCGTTTTACCTGCCGCCACAATGCTTGGGTTGGTGGTCACGCCCGCCAGCGGGAAGATACGCGCCAGCTTTTTAACTGCCGCAACGTCAGATGTGTCGAGATAAAGTTCCATGATGTCACCCTCAAAAATAGCCTGCACTTACCCTATCACGACAAAACCTGCTCAGTAGTTGACCTGCATCAAGATAACTTTCATTCGAAAGTACTTTAATCTTCATATGCAAGATGAGAGGCAAAATCATGATCTTCAATATTCAGCGTTACTCTACCCATGATGGCCCCGGTATTCGAACCGTGGTGTTCCTGAAAGGCTGCTCGCTGGGCTGTCGCTGGTGCCAGAACCCGGAAAGCCGCTCCCGCAGCCGGGACGTGCTCTTTGATGCGCGTCTGTGTCTGGACGGCTGCGACCTGTGCCAGCAGGCGGCGCCGGGCTGTATCGAACGCGCGCTGAACGGGCTGGTCATTCATCGTGAGAAGCTTGATGAAGCCACGCTCGCTGCCCTTACCGACTGCTGCCCGACGCAGGCGCTGACCGTCTGCGGTGAAGAGCAGCAGGTCGAGGAGATCATGGCGACCGTACTGCGCGATAAACCCTTCTACGACCGCAGCGGCGGCGGGATCACCCTCTCCGGCGGCGAGCCGTTTATGAACCCTGAGCTGGCGCACGCCCTGTTTAAAGCCAGCCACGCACAGGGGATCCACACCGCCGTCGAAACCTGCCTTCACGTGCCGTGGCACTATATCGAGCCGTCATTACCCTACGTCGATCTGTTCCTCGCCGACCTGAAGCACGTCGACGGTGAGGTGTTCAAACAGTGGACGGACGGTTCGGCTAAGCGGATCCTGGACAACCTGAAACGCCTTGACGCAGCCGGGAAAAAAATCACCATCCGCGTGCCGCTGATCCAGGGCTTTAACGCCGATGAAGCGTCCGTAACCGCCATCACCAACTTCGCCGCCGACGAGCTTGGCGTCGAGGATATTCATTTTCTGCCGTATCACACGCTGGGCATGAACAAATACACCCTGCTCGGCCAACCCTACTCTGCCCCTGACAAACCGCTGGATAACCCTGCCCTGCTGGACTTCGCGCAGCAGTACGCCTGCCAGAAAGGGTTAACCGCGACCTTACGAGGATAAACCTATGACAACCATGAATCTCAACACCCTCAGCGAGCGCATTAAAGCGCACAAAACGGCACTGGTGCATATCGTTAAGCCGCCGGTCTGTACCGAGCGCGCGCAGCATTACACCGAAATGTACCAGCAGCACATGGACAAGCCGATCCCGGTGCGTCGCGCCCTGGCGCTGGCGCATCACCTGGCTGAACGCACCATCTGGATCAAACACGACGAGCTGATTATCGGTAACCAGGCAAGCGAAGTGCGCGCCGCGCCGATTTTTCCGGAATACACCGTCTCCTGGATTGAGAAAGAGATCGACGATCTGGCGGACCGCCCGGGCGCGGGCTTTGCGGTGAGCGAAGAGAACAAGCGCGTGCTGCATGAGATCTGCCCGTGGTGGCGCGGCCAGACGGTGCAGGATCGCTGCTACGGCATGTTCACCGACGAGCAGAAAGGCCTGCTGGAAACCGGCATTATCAAAGCCGAGGGCAACATGACCTCCGGCGACGCGCACCTGGCCGTTAACTTCCCGCTGGTGCTGGAGAAAGGCCTCGACGGCCTGCGCGCCAAAGTGGCCGAGCGCCGCTCGCGCATCAACCTGACGGTGCTGGAAGACCTTCACGGCGACCAGTTCCTGAAGGCGATTGATATCGTGCTGGAAGCGGTGAGCCTGCACATCAAACGCTTTGCCGATCTGGCGCGTAAAATGGCCGCGGCCGAAACCCGCGCAAGCCGCCGCGACGAGCTGCTGGCGATGGCGGAAAACTGCGACATCATTGCCCACGAGCCGCCAAAAACCTTCTGGCAGGCGCTGCAGCTGTGCTACTTCATTCAGCTGATCCTGCAGATTGAGTCCAACGGCCACTCCGTCTCCTTCGCGCGTATGGACCAGTATCTCTATCCGTACTACCGCCGCGACGTGGAGCTGAACCAGAGCCTGGATCGCGAACACGCCATCGAGCTGCTGCACAGCTGCTGGCTGAAGCTGCTGGAAGTAAACAAGATCCGCTCCGGCTCGCACTCCAAGGCTTCCGCCGGTAGCCCGCTGTACCAGAACGTCACCATCGGCGGCCAGAAGCTGGTCAACGGTGAGCCGATGGACGCGGTGAACCCGCTTTCCTACGCGATTCTGGAATCCTGCGGTCGCCTGCGCTCCACCCAGCCGAACCTGAGCGTGCGTTACCACGCGGGCATGAGCAACGACTTCCTCGACGCCTGCGTGCAGGTGATCCGCTGCGGCTTCGGCATGCCCGCGTTCAACAACGATGAAATCGTCATTCCGGAATTCATCAAGCTCGGCGTTGAGCGCGACGATGCCTACGACTATGCGGCCATCGGCTGCATCGAAACCGCGGTGGGCGGCAAGTGGGGCTATCGCTGCACCGGCATGAGCTTTATCAACTTCGCCCGCGTGATGCTCGCCGCGCTGGAAGGCGGGCGTGACGCCACCAGCGGCAAGGTGTTCCTGCCGCAGGAGAAAGCGCTCTCAGCCGGTAACTTCGACAATTTCGACGAGGTGATGGCGGCCTGGGATAGCCAGATCCGCTACTACACCCGCAAATCCATCGAGATTGAGTACGTGGTAGACACCATGCTGGAAGAGAACGTCCACGATATTCTCTGCTCGGCGCTGGTGGACGACTGCATCGAGCGTGCGAAAAGCATCAAGCAGGGCGGCGCGAAGTATGACTGGGTCTCCGGCCTGCAGGTCGGCATCGCCAACCTCGGCAACAGCCTGGCGGCGGTGAAAAAGCTGGTGTTCGAACAGGGCACTATCGGTCAGCAGCAGCTGGCGGCCGCCCTGGCGGATGACTTCGACGGGCTGACCCACGAGCAGCTGCGCCAGCGTCTGATCAACGGCGCGCCGAAGTACGGCAACGATGACGACAGCGTGGATATGCTGCTGACGCGCGCCTACCAGACCTACATTGAAGAGCTGAAGCAGTACCACAACCCGCGCCACGGCCGCGGCCCGATTGGCGGTAACTACTACGCTGGCACCTCCTCGATTTCCGCAAACGTGCCGTTTGGCGCGGCGACAATGGCCACCCCGGACGGACGTAAGGCGCACACCCCGCTGGCGGAAGGGGCAAGCCCGGCTTCCGGTACGGACCACCTCGGCCCGACGGCGGTGATTGGCTCGGTGGGTAAACTGCCTACCGAGGCGATTCTCGGCGGCGTGCTGCTGAACCAGAAGCTGAACCCGTCAACGCTGGAAAACGACAGCGATCGCCAGAAGCTGATGGTGCTGCTGCGCACCTTCTTCGAGGTGCATAAAGGCTGGCATATTCAGTACAACATCGTTTCGCGCGACACGCTACTGGAAGCGAAGAAACATCCTGACCAGTATCGTGACCTGGTGGTGCGCGTGGCGGGCTACTCGGCGTTCTTCACCGCCCTGTCGCCGGATGCGCAGGACGATATTATCGCCCGTACTGAGCATACGCTGTAACGGTGTGTCCCTTAAGGGGAAATGCGCACGCTGATGCCCTCACCCCGACCCTCTCCCACGGGGAGAGGGAGAAAACACTAAAAACGGCAACCCAGGTTGCCGTTTTGCTTTTACTTTCGAATGAAATTAAATTTGTGCTCCCCGTCACCTTGTTATTAGAATGTTTCAAAACGAAGTGACCCAGGAGCACAGTATGACCGTTAAAGTTATCGTCACCGATATGGACGGAACTTTCCTTGATGATGCCAAGCAGTACGATCGTGACCGCTTCCAGGCACAGTTTGAACAGCTTAAAGCCCGCGACATTGAATTTGTGGTCGCCAGCGGCAACCAGTATTACCAGCTCATCTCCTTCTTTCCGGAGCTGAAAGACAGGATCTCCTTCGTGGCGGAAAACGGCGCGCTGGTGTTCGATCGCGGCGAACAGATTTTCCACGGCGAGCTGACGCGGCATGAATCGCAGATCGTGATTGGCGAACTGCTGAAAGACAAAGGGCTGAACTTCGTGGCCTGCGGGCTGGAGAGCGCCTACGTCAGCGACCAGGCCCCTGAAGAATTTGTGGCGCTGATGTCAAAGCACTACCACCGCTTAAAGCGCATCAGCGATTACCGCGACATTGACGACGTGCTGTTTAAGTTCTCCCTGAACCTGCCGGACAGCGATATCCCGACGCTGGTGGATAAGCTGCACGTCTCGCTGGACGGCATCATGAAGCCGGTCACCAGCGGCTTTGGCTTTGTGGATTTAATTATCCCCGGCCTGCACAAAGCCAACGGCATCAGCCGCCTGCTGAAACGCTGGAAAATCTCCCCGCAGGCGTGCGTGGCCATTGGCGACAGCGGCAACGATGCCGAGATGCTGAAGCTGGTGAAATATTCCTTTGCGATGGGCAACGCGGCGCAGAGCATCAAAGAAATCAGCCGCTACAGCACCGACGACAACAACCATCAGGGCGCGCTGAACGTCATTCAGGCCGTGCTCGACAACCATTCCCCGTTCGACGCCTGATCCTCTCCTCGCCGGAGCCTCGCTCCGGCCTCTCACTCTTTTTCCGTCCTGTGGCTTGCGTCAAGTTTTTAAACTTGCATTAACTTATTTTTAACTTAAAGTATCACTTGTAGACATTTTTACTTTCGAATGAAAGATGCGAGGCGGTTATGACCTTTACCAGTGAAACTTTGCCAGCGGATCACAAAGCGGCGATCCGTCAGTTGAAACGTGAGCTGCGCGCGCAGATCGGCGACGTGCAGGCGGTGTTTAATAAGCTCAGCGATAAAATTGCCACCCGCGTGGCGGAAATCAACGCCCTTAAGAACAAAGGCGAATCCGTCTGGCCGGAGATCCCGTTTGCGGACGTGAAAAACGGCACCATTACCGACGCACAGCGCGAAGCCGTTAAGCGCCGCGGCTGCGCGGTGATTAAAGGTCATTTCCCGCGCGAGCAGGCGCTGGCGTGGGATCGGTCGATGCTCGACTACCTCGATCTGAACAAATTTGACGACGTGTACAAAGGGCCAGGCGATAACTTCTTCGGCACCCTAACGGCCTCCCGCCCGGAGATTTACCCGATTTACTGGTCGCAGGCGCAGATGCAGGCGCGCCAGAGCGAAGAAATGGCGCAGGTGCAGTCGTTCCTGAACCGTTTATGGACATTCGAGAGCAACGGCAAGCAGTGGTTCGACCCGGACGTGAGCGTGATTTACCCGGACCGTATCCGCCGCCGTCCGCCGGGAACCACCTCGAAAGGGCTGGGCGCGCATACCGACTCCGGCGCGCTGGAGCGCTGGCTGCTTCCGGCCTATCAGCAGGTCTTTGCCCGTGTGTTTGACGGCAACGTCGACAAGTACGATCCGTGGAACGCCGCGCACCGTACCGAAGTGGAAGAGTACACCGTCGATAACACTACCAAATGCTCGGTGTTCCGGACCTTCCAGGGCTGGACGGCGCTGTCGGATATGATCCCCGGACAGGGGCTGCTGCACGTGGTGCCAATCCCGGAAGCGATGGCCTATATTCTGCTGCGTCCGCTGCTGGACGACGTGCCGGAAGACGAGCTGTGCGGCGTGGCGCCGGGGCGCGTGCTGCCGGTTTCCGAGAAGTGGCACCCGCTGCTGATCGAGGCGCTGACCAGCATTCCGGCACTCGAGGCGGGCGATTCCGTGTGGTGGCACTGCGATGTGATCCACTCCGTCGCGCCGGTGGAAAATCAGCAGGGCTGGGGCAACGTGATGTACATTCCTGCCGCGCCGATGTGCGAGAAAAACCTCGCCTACGCGAAAAAGGTCAAGGAAGCGCTGGAAACCGGCGCGTCGCCGGGAGACTTCCCGCGCGAGGATTATGAAAAGAGCTGGCAGGACCGCTTTACCGTGAACGATCTCAACATCCACGGCAAGCGCGCGCTGGGCATGGCTTAACTGTCGTACAGCCCTTCCCGCTCCACGGCGGTGCGTCGTTTCCCCTGACGTATCCGCCGTACCGATTCCCGCACGGCCAGCGTGCCGTTTAGCAGCAATGTTCCCACCGGCGCGTCCGGGCGCATGAGCCGCTGCTGGAGCATATAAACCGCTTCTGTTCCCAGCTCATCGCGGGGAACATGCACGGCCGTCAGAGGCACATCCTGGATTGCCGCCAGGTTAAAGCCGTCAATGCTCATCACCGACACGTCCTGCGGCACGCGCAGGCCGTGGTTTTGTAAGGCGCTAATGGTGCCCGCCGCCATAAAGTCGCCGCCGACCAGAAACGCCGTCGGCAGGTCTTTTCCCTTCTGCTGGTTAAGCCACTCGCTGACCATCTGTTCCGTTTCGCGCGCGCTGAAGCTGGGCACCACCAGCAGATCGCGTTTATCGTTGAATTTCAGGTTGTGAGACTGCCACGCGTCGCGGATCCCCGCCAGGCGCAGCTCCATGGTGTAGCGACGCAGGCACAGCACGTTCATCACCTCACGGTGTCCCATTTCGAACAGATATTCCGCCGCCCGCTCGCCGATGGCGCGATGATCCGGCGCGACGGCAGGCAGACGCATGTGCCGGTCGCGGCAGTTAATCAGCATGCAGGGTTTACCGACGTCCACTGCCAGATCGTGGATATGGGGATCGTCGATGCCAAGAAGGATTGCCGCCTGAGTGTCCGCTTCGTTCATGCGTGCCAGAAACAGCTGGGCGTCGCTGTCGTTCTCCTCCAGCGCGCAGTAGCGAAGGCGTACATCGTATGAGGCCAGGCCTTTACTCACGCTCTGGATCACGCGGTAGTAAAAGATGTCGGACCGCTCGTCAAACGCCCGCTGTGGGGCAAAAACCACCAGGCTATTGAGCAGCAGACGCCCTGCCGCCATGCCGTCCATCACCCCCAGCTCCCGCGCGCACGCCAGCACCTTCGCGCGCGCTTTTTCACTGGTATTCGCTTTCCCCGCCAGCACCCGCGACACGGTGCTGATAGATAGCTGCGTCCGGGCCGCGATTTCGGTGATTTTTAGCCTTTTGTCCATTTTGTGATCTGGCTCCATTTGCCAAATGAAAAAATTTTCATAGCGTATTGGTCAGGCAATAGCTGACATAAAGGCCATCATGCCAGAGGGTTTATGTCAGTTATGAGAAATTTTGCACAAAATCCACTTTTGCCCACTCATTTTCTTCCTTAAGGTGAACTTGTCACACAACTTCCATACTAGTTGTATACCAACTTAAGCATTTTAAACGGATAGAAATCAAAGGCATAAAAATCCGTGTGACACCTGAACCTCCGTCCCCTTACCGTCCGTCTTGTGGAGAGTAAAATGAGTCAGGACATCAATAACACCGTTGCGGCAAGCAAAACCCGTCGCGTCATTAAGAACCTGCGCTGGTACGTGCTGGTGCTGTTCTTACTTGGCGTCACCGTTAACTACATCACCCGAAACTCACTCGGGATCCTCGCCCCGGAACTGAAAGAGAGCCTCGGGATCACCACCGAGCAATACTCCTGGATCGTCGGCGCGTTCCAGATCGCCTACACCATTTTCCAGCCCCTGTGCGGCTGGCTGATTGACGTCATCGGCCTCAAAATTGGCTTTATGGTCTGCGCCGGGATCTGGGCGCTGATGTGTATCTTCCACGCGGGCGCCGGAAGCTGGCTGCACCTGGCTATTTTGCGCTTCTTTATGGGTGCCTCTGAGGCCGCCGCGACCCCGGCGAACGCCAAAACCATCGGCGAATGGTTCCCGAAATCAGAACGCCCCGTTGCCGCCGGCTGGGCGGGCGTGGGCTTCTCCATCGGCGCGATGCTGGCCCCGCCTATCATCTACTTTGCTCACGCGTCGTTCGGCTGGCAGGGCGCGTTTATGTTTACCGGCGTGCTGGCGCTGCTGTGGGTTCTCCTCTGGTGGGCGTTCTACCACAACCCGGAGCAGCACCCGAACCTGAGCAAGGACGAGCTGGCGTTTATCAAGCAGGATAATGAACCGCCAGCGGTGAGACTGCCCTTCCTGACCGCGCTGAAAACCGTCTCGAAAAACAAACGCTTCTACGGTATCGCCATCCCGGCCTTTATGGCGGAACCGGCCTGGGCGGTGCTGAGCTTCTGGGTGCCGCTGTACCTTGCCAAAGAGCACGGCATGGATCTGAAGCAGATTGCGATGTTTGCCTGGCTGCCGTTCCTCGCCGCCGACCTCGGCAGCGTGGCGAGCGGCTACCTGACGCGCCTGTACACCCGTCTGTTCGGCTGCTCGCGCGTGAACTCGGTCGTTGCCAGCTCCGTGACGGGCGCGTTCCTGATGATCTCGCTCGGCATCGTGGCCATTACCCGCGACCCATATATCACCATCGTGCTGATCTCCATCGGCGGCTTCGGGCACCAGATCATCTCCTGCATGCTGAGCGCCCTGGTCGTGGAGTCGTTCGACAAAGGCCAGATGGCGACCGTCAACGGCATGCGCGGCTCGGCGGCGTGGATCGCCAGCTTCCTGTTCTCGCTGTTAATCGGTGTGACCGCCGACAAAATCGGCTTTAACCCGCTTTTTATCGCCATGGGCTTTTTTGACCTGATTGGCGCCGTCTTCCTGGTAGCATTTATTGCTGAACGTCGCGCCAAGCGCGCCTGATAGTGGATGTATTGCATATGAAAACCCTGAAAAACTGGACCGTAGATAAGCAGTCGGCAAACCATCTGGAACTGCTGGTCGATAACCAGCACCGCCTGTGCCTGTACGTGCTGGAAGAGAACCTGTTCCGCGTGCTGATCAAACGCAAAGGCGAGCTGGCGCTGGACCGCACCTGGAGCATCGCGCCGGAAAAAGACGTGCCGTGGGAAGGCCGCCGTCGTGACGATATAAGCGGTTTCTCCTGCCCGGCCTGGACCCTGACGCAGCAGGATGAGACGCTCACCGTGGCAACCGAACGGCTGCGCGTGACGGTCCACCAGCCGCTGTGGCTGGAGTGGCACTACCGCAATGAGGCGGACGAGTGGCAGCCGCTGGTCAACGACCGTCCAACCAGCGCCTACCTGCTGAACGCCCACGGCGACGGCGTGGCGCACTACCTCAGCCGTCGTAAGGACGAGCGTTTCTACGGCCTGGGCGAGAAAGCGGGCGATCTGCAGCGCAACGGTAAGCGTTATGAGATGCGCAACCTCGACGCGATGGGGTACAACGCGGCCAGCACCGACCCGCTCTACAAGCACATTCCGTTCACCATCGCCCGCCGCGACGACGTCAGCTATGGCCTGTTCTACGACAACCTGAGCAGCTGCTGGCTGGATCTGGGCAACGAAATCGACAACTACCACACCGCCTATCGTCGCTGGCAGGCGGAAGCGGGCGATATCGATTACTACATCTTTACCGGCAAGCGCGTGCTGGACGTCACCAAAGCCTTCGTGCGCCTGACCGGGAAAACGCTGTTCGGACCGAAATGGAGCCTGGGCTACAGCGGCTCGACCATGCACTACACCGACGCGCCGGACGCACAGAACCAGCTGATGAACTTCATTCGCCTGTGCGAAGAACACGCCATTCCGTGCGACTCGTTCCAGCTCTCCTCCGGCTATACCTCCATCAACGGCAAGCGCTACGTCTTTAACTGGAACTATGACAAGGTGCCGCAGCCGAAGGTGATGAGCCAGGCGTTCCACGACGCGGGGCTGAAGCTGGCGGCCAATATCAAGCCGTGCCTGCTGCAGGATCATCCGCGCTATGACGAAGTGGCGGAAAGCGGCCTGTTCATTCGCGATTCAGAAACCGATGCGCCGGAACGTTCCAGCTTCTGGGATGACGAAGGCTCGCACCTCGACTTTACCAACCCGCAGACGGTGCAGTGGTGGCAGAACGGCGTCACCACGCAGCTGCTGGAGATGGGCATCGACTCTACCTGGAACGACAACAACGAATACGAAGTGTGGGACGGGGAAGCGCGCTGCTTTGGCTTCGGCAAAGAGATCGCTATCAAGCACATTCGACCGGTGATGCCGCTGCTGATGATGCGCGCCTCGCTGGAAGCGCAGCAGCGTTTCGCGCCGGAAAAACGTCCGTATCTCATCTCCCGCTCCGGCTGCGCCGGGATGCAGCGCTACGTTCAGACCTGGAGCGGTGATAACCGCACCAGCTGGGAGACCCTGCGCTATAACATCCGCATGGGGCTGGGCATGAGCCTGTCCGGGCTGTTCAACGTCGGTCACGACGTCGGCGGTTTCTCCGGCGACAAACCGGACGCCGAGCTGTTCGTGCGCTGGGTGCAGAACGGCGTGATGCACCCGCGCTTTACCATTCACTCATGGAATGACGATCGCACCGTGAACGAGCCGTGGATGTACCCGGGCGTCACCCCGGCCATTCGCGGCGCGGTTGAGCTGCGCTACCGCCTGCTGCCGTACCTCTACACCCTGCTCTGGCAGGCGCACGCCGACGACGAGCCAATGCTGCGTCCGACCTTCCTCGATCACGAGCACGATGCGCAGACGTTTGAGGAGTGCGATGACTTCCTGCTGGGCCGCGATCTGCTGGTGGCCAGCGTGGTCGAAGCCGGGCAGCGCGAGCGCCGCGTCTGGCTGCCGGATAACGCCACCGGCTGGTACGATTTTTACACCCACGCGTGGTTCGCTGGCGGCCAGTCAATCGTTCTCGACGCACCGCTGGAAAAACTGCCGCTGCTGGTGCGCGCCGGTGCCGCTCTTCCGCTGAGCGAACGCATTACCCACGTGTCCGCTGAAAAAGACAACACCCGCGAGCTGAAGTTGTTCCCGGTGAAGGGCGTCGGCACGACCACCGGCATGCTGTTTGAAGACGACGGCGAAAGCTGGGGCTACCAGAACGGCAATGCGCTGTGGGTGGAATGGGAAATGGTATGCGATGGCGCAACCATCAACCTGAAGGTCAACGCGCGCGGGGATTATCGTCCGGCGTGGAAAGCGCTGAAGGTGTCGCTGCCTGTAGGGGAAAAACGTACGCTGCTGGTGAACGGGGCTGAAGGGGGTGAGTGGGTGGTGTAGTGCGGCCTGATGCCCTCACCCTAACCCTCTCCCACGGGGAGAGGGAATAGAACGTAGGCCGGGTAAGGCGAAGCCGCCACCCGGTTTTTTTTAGTTCTCGATACCTTTACTGCGCAGGTAATCTTCGTAATTACCGGTAAAGTCTACTACGCGCTCTGGCGTAATTTCGATCACGCGGGTCGCCAGCGAGCTGACGAACTCGCGGTCGTGTGAGACGAAGATCAGGGTGCCCTGATACATCTCCAGCGCCATGTTCAGGGATTCGATAGATTCCATGTCCAGGTGGTTAGTCGGTTCGTCCATCACCAGGATGTTTGGTTTTTCCATCATCAGCTTGCCGAACAGCATGCGGCCCTTCTCGCCACCGGAGAGCACTTTAGCCGGCTTTTTGATGTCGTCCTGGCTGAACAGCAGACGACCCAGGATGCTGCGCACCGCCTGCTCGTCGTCGCCTTCCTGCTTCCACTGGCTCATCCAGTCGAAGACGGTCAGATCGTTTTCGAACTCGTATTCATGGTCCTGCGCGTAGTAGCCAATCTGCGCGTTTTCAGACCACTTCACGGTCCCGTTGTCCGGCTGCAGTTCGCCGACCAGAGTTTTCAGCATGGTGGATTTACCCACGCCGTTGGCACCGAGGATGGCAATCTTCTCGCCCACTTCCAGCAGCAGGTTGAATTTTTTAAACAGCGGGCCGTTCTCAAAGCCTTTTGCCAGGGCTTCCACTTCCAGCGCGTTACGGAACAGTTTCTTGTCCTGCTCGAAGCGGATGAACGGGTTCTGACGGCTGGAGGCTTTGACTTCGTCCAGCTTGATTTTGTCGATCTGACGCGCACGCGAGGTCGCCTGACGCGACTTAGAGGCGTTGGCGCTAAAGCGGCTGACGAAGGACTGCAGGTCAGCAATCTGTGCTTTCTTCTTGGCGTTATCCGCCAGCAGACGTTCACGCGCCTGGGTGGCCGCCGTCATGTATTCGTCGTAGTTGCCCGGATAAACGCGCAGCTCGCCGTAGTCCAGATCCGCCATGTGCGTACAGACCATGTTCAGGAAGTGACGGTCGTGCGAGATGATGATCATGGTGCTGTCGCGATCGTTCAGCGTCTGCTCCAGCCAGCGGATGGTGTCGATGTCCAGGTTGTTCGTCGGTTCGTCGAGCAGCAGGATGTCCGGGTTAGAGAACAGCGCCTGTGCCAGCAGCACACGCAGCTTCCAGCCTGGCGCAACTTCGCTCATCGGACCGTAATGCTGTTCAACCGGAATGCCTACGCCCAGCAGCAGCTCGCCCGCGCGCGCTTCTGCAGAGTAGCCGTCCATCTCGCCGTACTGCGTTTCCAGCTCGGCCACTTTATAGCCGTCTTCTTCACTCATTTCGGCCAGCGCGTAGATGCGATCGCGCTCCTGCTTCACTTCCCACAGTTCCCCATGCCCCATGATCACGGTGTCGAGCACGGTGAACTCTTCGAAGGCGAACTGATCCTGACGCAGCTTACCGATACGCTCGTTAGGGTCGAGCGATACGTTGCCGAGCGTCGGCTCCAGGTCACCGCCGAGGATCTTCATAAAGGTGGATTTTCCGCTACCGTTGGCACCAATCAGGCCGTAACGGTTGCCGCCGCCAAATTTGACGGAAATGTTTTCGAACAGCGGCTTACTGCCAAACTGCATAGTGACGTTGCTGGTAACTAACACGGGGAGATTCCTGCGAAAAGTGTGATAAACACGGCATTATGCCACAATTCCGAATTGAGATCCCGTGTTGCGGCAATCCACTAAACTTTAACAAAATCGAAAAAAATGTGATTTCGTACACATCTGAATTCCCTGTGAGCGGGAATGCACATATAATGCGCTCCCATCACAGATTCAGACTTATCAACTCATCGCCAGAATGGCTTAGATACCTCGCACAACATGAACATGAAATTAACAACGCTTTTTGCGGCGGCGTTAGCCGTAGTAGGTTTTTGTAAGACCGCGTCTGCGGTGACGTATCCCCTGCCAACAGACGGTAGCCGTCTGGTGGGCCAGAACCAGGTTGTGACGGTACCAGAAGGTAACGCTCAGCCACTGGAGTATTTCGCTGCGCAGTACCAGCTGGGCCTCTCTAACATGCTGGAAGCGAACCCGGGCGTTGACCCGTACCTGCCAAAAGCGGGTACCGTGCTGAATATTCCTCAGCAGCTGATCCTGCCGGATACCGTTCATGAAGGTATCGTGATTAACAGCGCCGAAATGCGTCTGTATTACTACCCGAAAGGCACCAACACCGTTATCGTGCTGCCAATCGGTATCGGCCAACTGGGTAAAGACACCCCGATGAACTGGACCACCAAAGTTGAGCGTAAGAAAGCGGGTCCAACCTGGACGCCGACTGCCAAAATGCACGCGGAATACATCGCTGCGGGCGAACCGCTGCCAGCCGTTGTGCCGGCAGGCCCGGATAACCCAATGGGTCTGTACGCGCTGTACATTGGCCGCCTGTACGCTATCCACGGTACCAACGCCAACTTCGGTATCGGCCTGCGCGTAAGCCACGGCTGCGTGCGCCTGCGTAACGACGACATCAAATTCCTGTTCGAAAACGTGCCGGTCGGCACGCGCGTGCAGTTCATCAACGAACCGGTGAAAGCGACCTCTGAGCCAGACGGCAGCCGCTACATCGAAGTGCACAACCCGCTGTCCACCAGCGAAGACCAGATCAACAATAACGAAATCGTCCCTGTTACGCTGAACAGCGCGGTGCAGGCGGTGACCTCTCAGCCAGACGTAGAAACGGCGATTGTTGACCAGGCCGTGCAGAACCGCTCCGGTATGCCGGTGCGTTTGAACTGATAAAGAAGCATTAAAAAAGCGGGCCTCGTTGCCCGCTTTTTTTTATCCGTTATTCACGATCACGATCCCGCCGTGATCGTACCGATAGTGGCAGTGGGCATACTCCAGCGGCGTGCCATCCTCCAGATAAATCACCTGCTCTACTTCCAGTACGGGATCGGTCTGCTCGCAGACCAGATGCTCCCTGTCCAGCGCGTTGGGCTTAAGCGCCCGCACCACCCGGTATGACCCCATAATTTTCAGCCCCAGCGTCTCCTGCACGTACTGGAACACCGAACCTTCAAGATGATTTTTTGTCAGGCCCGGCACCAGATTCATCGGCATCACCGTGGAATCCAGCGACATGGGTTCGCCGTTCAGCAAACGGAGTCGAATGAAGTCATAGATCGGCGCATCGGCGTTAATCATCAGCGACGCCTGCTCTTTTTCGTTCGGAAAGCGCAGCTCGAAATGCACCACCCGGCTGGTCACCGTGCCCAGATGTTCCCAGGTTTTGGTCGCGCCGAAGTAGTCGCTGCCGGAAAGATCCCACTGCGAGAGCTGGAGAAAATTTTTACGGATGAACGTGCCCTGCCCCTGGCGGGTATAGACCAGACCTTCGACGATCAGCTGGCGCATCGCCTGCTGAATGGTCATCCGGCTGGAGCTGAACTCCGCCGCCAGCGCAAACTGGTCCGGCAGGGGTTCGTTGGCGGCGTACTGCTGGCTGATAATGCGTTTCTTAATTTCCCGCGCTATGGTGATGTACTTCGCCGCCATCGTCCTTCCTTTCAGTTAGTTTTCTATCCCGCTGTTTTTCAACGCCACTCTCTCGGCAATCTTGAGGAAAGGCAGGTAGAAGAATACACCAAATACAATGATTGCCAACTGCACCACCACCGCCCGCCAGTCCCCCGCCGTCGCCAGCCAGGCGCTGAGAATTGGCGGCGTGGTCCAGGGGATCATCACCACGCAGCGCGACATTAACCCCAGCGTGGTACAGAGCCAGGCGAAGTAAATGCCGATGGCGGGCAGCAGCACAAACGGGATCATCAGCGGTAGGTTAAACACGATCGGCAGGCCGAAGATCACCGGCTCGTTGATGTTGAATAAACCGGGCGCCAGCGAAAGACGCGCCACCTGCTTCGCCGATTTTTGACGGGAGAAGATAAAGATGGCGATCAGCAGCGAGATCGTGCTGCCCGTGCCGCCGACCATGCCAAACGTCGGCACGAAGATGTTGTTGATGATGTGCGGGATGGGCTGTCCGTTGGCGAAGGCCAGCATGTTCTCGTTGGTGTTGATCAGCAGGAACGGCTCCAGCACCACGCTGTTCACCACCGACTGATGAATACCGAGCGTGAACAGGAAGTTACCGAAGCTGTAGATGAAGATCGTCCCCGGCAGGCTGGTGTTGATCAGCCGCAGCGGCTGCTGGATAAAGGTGGTAATAAGATGGATCAGGTCCGTGTGCAGCACGTTTGCCAGCACGGCCGCCAGCACCGCGAACAGGGAGAGCGTGAGGATGGTCGGGATCAGCGCGGTAAAAGATTTACTCACCGCCGGAGGCACGTTTTCCCCGAGGGAAATGTGCAGCGCCTTCAGGCGCGAAATAGCGATAAACAGTTCCGTTGAGAGCAGCCCGATCAGCACCCCGGCGAAAATCCCGGTTGAGCCAATATTGGCGAACGTCAGCACCTGAGTGACGTTCACCGCGGCGTCGCTGCCGACGGGCGTAAGCTGCAGGCGCATCGGCATCATGATGATGAAGCTGCTGACGGCGATAACCACTGCCGAGACCGGATTGTCGAAATCTTTGTTGCGCGCCAGCGACCAGGCAATCATCGGGGCCAGCAGCAGCGCGGCGATGTTCAGCGTGCCGTTGATTATCGCCTCACCCCACACCTTAAACTGCGCGAGCGTGTCGCCGTGAAAAACCCACGGAAATACCACGTTGTTCACCAGCACCGCCAGACCGGCGAGGATGAAAATGGGCATCACCGTGGCGAAGGCGTCGCGCAGGGAGCGCAGGTGCACCTGGTTTGCCAGGCGCGCCGAGAACTCAACAAACTTATCGACAAAGGACTGCATGTGCGGTGTTATTTTTGCTTCAGACATAGCGGATAGTTCCCATCAATCAGTCACAAAAACGGCCCGGCAGCGTACGGCTTACATCTCGCGCCCGTTGGTATGGATAACCTGTTTTAACCACGCGTAGCTTTTCTTCGGCACGCGCTTCAGGTCTTTCAGGTCGTGGTTTTCACGGTTGACATAGACCACGCCGTAGCGCTTACGCATGTCGCCCTGCGAGCTGAGAATGTCGATCAACCCCCAGCCGAGGTAGCCAATGACCTCCGCACCGTCCTCGAACATCGCCTCCTTCATGGCCTCGATATGCGCCCGGTGGTAGTCGATGCGGTAGGCGTCATCAATCGGGTTCACGCCGTCCCAGGACTCAATCACCCCGATGCCGTTCTCGATCGGGAATACCGGCAGGCGCCAGTCGTTGGCGTAGCGGGTGATGATGGTGCGAAAGCCCAGCGGATCGATCTGCCAGTTCCACTCGGTGGCCTTCAGGTACGGGTTGTTTTTCTCGCCGTGCAGCAGGTAATAGTTCACAGGCGTGCCTTCCGGAATCGCATCGCTGTCCAGCGTTTTGCTGGCGTAGTAGCTGAAGGCCATATAGTCGTTTCTGGTGCGCGCCAGCAGCGCTAAATCCTCGGCGCGATAGATATCACCAAAGCCCTCCTGCTCCACCACCGCCATCACCGCCGGGCTGTAGCCCTGGCCTGCAAAGACGCGCAGCAGGTTCTGGTTGAGGAACTCGTCGTACTGCTGGGCGCAGAAGATATCGCGCGGTTTGCAGGTGGCCGGGTAGATCAGCTGGTGCGCCAGCATCCCGCCCATCAGCTGGCCCGGCCTGGTCTGGTGCAGATACTCGGTCAGCGCCATGTGCGCCACCATCGTATGGTGCTGCAGCTCGTACAGCTCGCGCAGGGTTTTCTCGCCTTTCATATACCCGGAAATGCGGAACGCCTCCGGCATGTGGAAAATGTTCTGCTCGTTGAAGGTCAGCCAGTACTTCACGCGGTCGCCATAGCAGTCGATCATCTTTTTGCCGTAGCGGATAAAGGCGTCCATCACGCGGCGGTCGTTGAAGCCGTTGTATTCCTGCGCCAGCGCCAGCGGCATATCGAAATGGTAAAGACAAACCATCGGCTCGATGCCGCGGGCGATCAGATCGTCGATAAAACGGTCGTAAAACGCGATGCCTTCGTCGTTGAACGCGCCGTCGCCCTGCGGGCAGACGCGGCTCCATGAAATCTGGAAGCGGTAGCAGTTCATGCCCAGATCCTGCATCAGGTCGAAATCTTCCCGGTAGCGGTGGTAGGAGTCGGTCGCGACTTTCCAGTCGGAGATATTCTCCCCGGCTTCGCGAATGTCGTATACCGACATGCCTTTCCCGCCCTCGTTCCAGGCTCCTTCCGTCTGCATGCTGGACACCGAGTTGCCCCATAAAAAGTTGGTCGGCAGTGAATTGTTCATGGTCTCTTCCTATATGACTAGTCATTTAAAATTTCATGACTAGTCATATAGGCGAAGATTAAATTTGGATCAAAGAGGAGGATCGTTTTTTGTGAGATGGATTGAAATAATGACCAGGGAAAGTAGCCCCGGTAAGCGAAGCGCCACCGGGGAAAAGGAGGGTTACTGCTGCGCTAGCTGATTACGACGATACTCCCCCTGCCGCTCCAGCATCCAGCCCGGATACTCGCGCGGCAGCGCGCTCACCGCATCAAGCTGCTTAAGCTCGTCTTCGCTTAAGCGGATCCCGGTCGCTGCGATATTGTCGTCCAGCTGATCGACGCGTTTCGCACCAATAATCACGCTGGTCACGGCCTTTTGATGCAGCAGCCAGGCCAGCGCGATTTGCGCGACGGAGACGCCCTTGCTTTCGGCGATAGTGCGCATTACGTCCACGCAGTCGAAGGCGCGATCTTTATTCACCGGCGGGAAGTCGAACTCCAGGCGGCGACCACCGGCTTCACTCTGCCCGTCGCGGCCATATTTTCCGCTCAGCAGGCCGCCCGCCAGCGGGCTCCAGACCATCAGCCCGACGCCTTCGCTCTGCATCATCGGCACCAGCTCGCGCTCCAGATCGCGCCCGGCAATGGTGTAATACGCCTGCAACGACGCGAAACGCGCCAGCCCAAGACGTTCAGAAATACCGAGCGCTTTGGCAATCTGCCACGCCGCCCAGTTCGAGACGCCGATGTAGCGCACGTGGCCGTGCTGCACCAGGTTATCCAGCGCATAGAGCATCTCTTCAATCGGCGTTGCGGGGTCGAAGCCGTGAAGCTGGTAGAGATCGATATGATCGAGCTGCAGGCGGCGCAGGCTCTCCTTCACGCTGCTGATGATGTGATAGCGCGAGCTGCCGCGCGAGTTCACCCCTGCCGTTCCCGTTTCGCCGAACACTTTCGTGGCGACCACCACGTTCTCGCGCGGGATTTTCAGGTTTTTCAGCGCCTGACCGGTGATCTCCTCCGAGCGCCCTTCCGAGTAAACGTCCGCGGTGTCGATAAAGTTGATCCCGGCATCCAGCGCGCGGCCCACCAGCTGCTCGGCTTCACTTTGCTGGAGCTGGCCAATCTTGCCCCACATGCCGCCCTCACCGCCGAAGGTCATGGTGCCGAGGCACAGTTCAGAAACAAACAGACCGGTGTTGCCCAGTTTTTGATAACGCATAAGTTATTCCTCGCATGTCGATTGGGTACCCGATAGTTATACCCGCCCCTCAGCCATCGCGAATGTGGCGTTCCTGTCCGTTTCTTGCCCAATCCTCTGAATTTATCCGCGCGGGGCGTCGCCAAAGACGCTGTAGTCCGGTAACTGCACCTGCTGATACGGCTCCCAGCCGCCGCCGAGCGCCTTGTAGAGCGCCACCAGATCGAGCGCGCTCTGCACCTGCGCCTGTGCGCGCTGCTGCTGGGCCTGCGCCAGCTGACGCTGAGCGTCCAGCACGTCGATAAAGCTGGCAATCCCCTGCCGGTAGCTGTCGCTTGCCAGGTCAAAGGCGTTTTGCAGGGCGTCGATCGTTTTTGCGAGACCCGCTTCACGCTGCTGGTCGGTGCGATAGCTCACCAGCGCGTTTTCCACATCCCCGAGCGCGGTCAGCACCGTCTGGCGATAGTCCAGCACCGCCGCCCCCTGCTGCGCGCGCGCCACCTTCACGCTGGAGACCAGTCGACCGCCCTGGAAGATGGGAATAGAGACCTGCGGGCCGAAGCTGTAGAAGTGGCTGCTCCAGTCGGTCAGCCAGTTGGTTTCGCTATTGCGCAGGCCAAACTGCCCGGAGAGCGTAAAGCTCGGGAACAGCTCCGCCACCGAGACGCCGATTTGCGCCGTCGCGGCGTGGAGGTTAGCCTCCGCTTCGCGCACGTCCGGCCGACGGCGCGCCAGCGTGGACGGAATGCCCGTTTGCACAATATCCGGCAGGGCAGGCATCGGCTGCACGCTCTGCAATTCCGCATCCAGCGCCCCCGGCGGCTTGCCGAGCAGGATCGCCAGGCCGTTCATCGCCTGCCGCTCCTGCGCCTGATATTGCGGAAGCTGTGCTTCAAGGTTGCCTAACTGCGCCCGGGCGTTTTCCACATCCATCTGCGGCGACAGCCCGCCCCGCTGGCGGCTTTCGGTCAGATCCAGCGTCTGCTGCGCGCTTTTAATCTGGGTGTTCAGCGTGGCGATAATGCTCTGCGCCCCGCGCAGCTGGAGCCACGCGCGCGCCACTTCGGCTTCCAGCGACACCAGCGCGTCGTTACGCTGCTCGATAGCCGCTTTCTGCTGCGCTTCGGCGGCTTCCACCTGACGACGCACCTTGCCCCACAGGTCGATTTCCCACTGGGCGTCGAAGCTGCCCTGGTAGAGGTTAATCGGCTGCGTCAGCGGCCCCAGCGCGCCTTTCAGATTGGGATCGATGCTATCCACCTGGTCGTACACGCCGTGGGATTTCAGCTCCCCTTCCAGCCCGAGCTGCTGGCGCGTCGCCTGCAGATTGCCGTTCACCGACGGATAAAACGCCCCGCCCGCCTGATTAATCTGTTCACGCGCCCCGGCGATGCGCAGCACCGTCTGCTGCAGCGTCAGGTTTCCGGCGATGGCGCGTTCAACCAGGCTGTCGAGCTGCGGTGAGCCGAAGGTTTTCCACCAGCGCGGGTTGGTCGCGGCTGAGGTGGTTTGCGACTTCACCGCGCTGTCGCCCTTATCGTTCCAGTGCGTAACGGCGGGCGGTGCGGGCTGCTGGTAGTCCGGCCCGACGGCGCAGCCCGCCAGCAGCATCATTATCATCAGAGGGTGTAAACGTCTGTGTATCATCAATGTGCTCCTGCACTCCCCTCGCTCTTAACCGGCGAGAGCAACAAACAAAACGGAATCAGTAACAAGGCCACCGCGCTCAGAATGGTGAAGACGTCGATGTAGGCCAGGATGCGCGACTGCTCAATCATCGTCTGGTACATGCGTCCGGTGGCAATGCCGGTGGGATCGCCCACCTGGGTGGTGAAGTTCTGGATCGCCTGCGCGCCTTCGCGTATCGCCAGCTGGAACTGCTCGTTAAACGGCGAGGCGTGGTACGCCAGATGGGCGCTGTGCGCCTGCGAGCGCTCGGTGATGGCCGCCGTCGAGAGCGATATGCCAATCGATCCCGCGACGTTACGGAACATGGTGAACAGCGCTGCCGCATCGGCGTTGAGCCGCCTCGGAATCGAAATAAAGGCAATGGTAGTCAGCGGCACAAACAGGAACCCCAGCCCAATCGACTGGGCGCTGCGGAACAGCACCAGGGTTTCGAAGTCGATATCCGGCGTGAGCGTGCGCGACCAGAAGAACGACACCGCCAGACAGGTAAAGCCAAAGGCAATAATCCAGCGCGTCTGCACCACCGGCATCAGCTTCAGCACCAGCGGAATGGTTAACACAATCAGCACCGCCCCGGGCGACAGCACCAGCCCGGACCAGGTGGCGGTATAGCCCAGGTCCTGCTGCGCCAGCTGCGGGATCACCACCGAGCTGCCGTACAAAATCATCGCCATCCCCGCCATCAGCAGGCTGGAGATGGTAAAATTTCGATCCTTCATGCAATGAAGGTCAACCACCGGCTTTTTGGCATACATCAGCCAGTAAATCGCACCAATGATGCCGATCAGCGTTAATACCGCGAAAGTGCGGGTAAAGTTCGAGTTAAACCAGTCCTCATCTTCCCCCCGGTCGAGCATCACCTGCAGACAGCCCAGCCCCAGCGCGATCAGGCCGATCCCCGTCCAGTCGATGCTCAGCTTCTCTTTTGATTTGCTCTCCCACGGCGGATCTTCCAGCAGCTGGTAGATCGCCAGCACCGTCACAATCCCCACCGGAATGTTGATAAAGAACACCCAGCGCCACGAGTAGTTATCGGTGATCCAGCCCCCCAGCGTCGGGCCGAGGACCGGCGCAACGATAATCGCAATGGAGGACAGACCAAACGCTTTGCCCCTGTCTTCGGGTTTGAAGTAGTCGAGCAGCACCGACTGCTGCGTGGGCTGCAGCCCGCCGCCAAAGAAGCCCTGCATCACGCGGAACAGGATGATCTGCCACAGCTCCGTGGCGATGCCGCACAGGAACGAGCAGACGGTGAACATGACGATGCAAATCAGGAAGAACTGCTTGCGGCCAAACACCCGGCTCAGAAACGCCGAGATGGGCAGCACGATACCGTTCGCCACCAGATAGCTGGTTAACACCCACGTCGATTCGTCATAGCTGGACGAGAGCGAGCCGGCCACGTGGGGCAGCGCCACGTTGACGATGGTGGTGTCCAGAATTTCCATAAACACCGCCAGGGTGACGACAATCGCCACCGCCCACGGATTACTGGCGGGTTTCCAGCTGTCGTGGCTGCGATCCGTCATTCCACCGTCACCTTCGGTGCAACCGACAGCCCCAGCGGCAGCGGTTTGTTCGGATCGATGCCTTTATCAATCACGATTTTGACCGGCACGCGCTGCACAATTTTGACGAAGTTACCGGTGGCATTTTCTGCCGGGAAGGCGGAGAAGCGTGAGCCGCTGCCCTGCTGAATACTGTCTACGTGTCCCTCAAGCTCCATATCCGGCCACGCGTCGACGGACACGGTGACTTTATCGCCCGGCTTCATGCGCTCAAGCTGCGACTCTTTAAAGTTCGCGACCACCCACACGTTCGGGGAAACCAGCGAGAACAGCGCCGTTCCCGCCTGCACCAGCGTGCCGGGCTGCACGTTGCGTTTGGTGACAACGCCGTCGAACGGGGCGCGGACTTCGGTGTAAGAGAGGTTAAGGTTGGCGGTTTCCAGCTGCGCTTTAGCCTGATCGACCTGACGCTCGCGCGCTTCAACGTTGGTTTCCTGCTGGCGAATCTGCAGCTGTACCTGCTCCGCCACTTCCAGCTGCGCCTGGGCGCTGGCCAGTCCGGCCTGGGCGCTGCGCAGCTGAGCGTTCGCGGAATCAATGCTTTGCTGAGTGGTCGCACGCGGGTCAACGCCGCGCTGACGGCGGTACTCCGCCTGCGCGTTTGCCATATCGGCCTGCGCTTTCAGCACCTGCGCTTTGGCTTCGTCACGCTGGGCGGGATATTGCACCTTCGAGAGCGCCAGCTGCGCCTGCGCCTGATGCAGCTGAGCAAGCGCCAGCCCAAGCTGCGCCTGAGCCTGATCGCGCTGGGCCGTGGTATCACGCGGATCGATAACCACCAGCAGATCCCCTCTCTTCACGCGCTGGTTATCGCGCACGCGCAGCTCGGTGACGTAGCCCGCCGTCTTGGGGGCAATCGTCACCACGTCGCCGTCGGTAAAGGCGTCGTCGGTCGTCTCTTCGTTACGGGTTAAAAACCACCACACCAGCGCCACGACGACCATTACCACCACGACAATGCCGAGGATAATTATCGGTTTCTTGCCCGGGCGCTTACGCTCATTATTGTTTTTTTCCTGCTCGTCAGCAGGCGGGTTTTGATCTTCAGCCATAGGTCAGCAACGGTCCTGTCAGTGAGCGGCATCACACTATGCCGTTCACTAAAGCTAGGACGTTGCTATACGTTTGCCAGGAAAAACTGACAAATTGCGCACTATATGAGAAGGAATATTCCGAAACCGATCGCCGCGGCCCAAACCAGCATCGGAATCGACCAGACGTGGAAACGCCACCAGATACGACGGTCGTTTGCCATGCGCAGGGCAATCAGGTTTGCCAGCGAACCGGGCAGCAGCCCAAACCCGCCGATGTTCACCGCCCAGGCCAGGAGCCTATCGGGCGGAACATAGTTGAGCAGCAGAATGGTGGACGGCACGTTGCTGATAAACTGCGACAGGCCAATCGACGTCAGCCACAGTCCCGGCTGAGACAGCGTGCTGACGCTGTGCAGTACGTTTTGCAGCACCGGAAGCTGGATAAGGAGATGCACATCAATAAACATCGCCATAAAGACCAGCAGCAGCGTCCAGTCCACGCTCACCAGCACGCGACGCGCCAGGACGACAAAGCCCGCGGCAACGAGCAGGACGCCCGCCAGCTCATACTTCAGCTCCAGCGCGAACAGAAAGACGATGTATAACCCGAGACAGCTCCACACCAGACGAGGCTGCCACTGCGGGCCCGTTGTGCCGCTGTGGTACTGCAGCTTTTTATCCGGAAACGCAAACCAGCACACCGCCATCAGCGACAGCATCATCACCAGCGCCAGAGGGGTCATCTGCCAGGTAAAGGCGGCGAACGACAGACCGGACCGTCCCCAGAGAAGGATATTTTGCGGGTTGCCGATTGGCGTCAGAAGCGAGCCGGCATTGACGGCCAGCGCTTCAAAGATGATCAAGCGGCTAACCGGGATCTCGCACAGCTTACGCAGCGTGAGCGTGAGGGGCACGATGATAAACAGCGCCACATCGTTGGTCAGAAACGTCGACAGCACCGCGGCGGAGAACACCATAAACAGGGACAGCCTGCGTTCGGTGGCAAAGCGGCGCACCATTTTACGTCCCAGGACGTCAAAATAGCCGCTCAGCTCGACCCCTTTGGTGAGCATCATCAGGCCGCTCAGGGTAATGATGGTGCGCCAGTCAATCGCGGCGGGCCAGGCCCGTGGGGCAAACGGCACAAAGAGGCTTAACGCTGCGCCAATAATTAATAAGAGATGGAAGAAACGATCGCGTGCCAGGGCCTGCAGTCCAGGGATTTTCATTCAGCGGAGGGACCATATTTAAGCGTAAATTCACGAAACTTCACCAGCGTCTCTTCGCTAACGTGGTGTTCCATTCCTTCCGCATCCCGGCGGGCGATCTCCGGGCTGACGCCCAGCACCAGTAAAAAATTCTCGACGAGCTGATGACGCTCGCGGCTCTCCTGCGCGAGCTTCTCCCCTTCCGGCGTCAGAAAAACACCGCGCCATGGGATCATTTCAATTAAGCCCACGGAGGCCAGGCGTTTTAACATTTTAGCGACAGTTGGCTGTGAAACCCCCAGCCTGGCGGCCATATCGACCTGGCGCGCTTCACCAACCTCACGGATCAGATCGGAAATGAGTTCAACATAATCATCAATCAGTTCACGCCGGTGCGCTTCACGGACCTGGCGAAAACCTTCGACATGTTCTTCAACATTCACCAGTTGCGTCGTTTTCCTTATTGTCGGATGACCTGCGCGACGGTTCATTGTACTTCCTCAGTGGGGTGACGCTTCCAGCGCCCGGTTTGGAGAGCGCACATTGTAAACCATAGCTCCGCAAGCACAAAAAATTAACGAAATAGCCATAGCTATACAATATAGCCTGTGCTATATCTGTATGTAATGCAGTCACCCTTCACGGATCGAAGGGATCAAAACTCAGGAGGTCTTATGAACGAATTCAAGAGGTGCATGACCGTGTTTACCCACTCTCCTTTTAAAGTGCGCTTAATGCTGTTGAACATGCTGTGCGATATGTTTAACAACAAACCGCATCAGGACGACAAACCTTCCCACTAAGCGGCGTTGCGGTACGCCGCTTCATTTTCCCGTCACAATCTCGCTGTAAACTGGCTTCCAGCCGCCTTATTCCCGATCTTTTTTACGGATTTGCAATCCCCTTCGCAAAACATCTGCTTAGCAACTGTTGATATTATTTAGCGCTCGCACTATCTTCTTGCAGCCCTGCACAATTTGCGGCTCGCTGAAGCGGACCCTCATTCCCTCTCCACGCACTGTCAGGCAGGTTATGACCCTTGACGCCAGGGTGAGCACATGGCGTTTTCATCCATGATAGTGACCTATGAATGTAACCCTGATAGATACCGTTGTGACCCGCAGCCGGGCCTTAAGCCCGTGGACGGGTTTTTACTTTTTGCAGTCATTACTGATTAACTTTGCGCTGGGTTATCCCTTTAGTCTGCTCTACGCGGTGGCGTTCACCTGCGTTCTGCATGTGCTGTGGCGAGCCGCACCGCGCGTGCAAAAGGCGTTAATCGGGATCTGTTCGCTGGTTGCTGCACTCTATTTCCCGTTTGGTCAGGCTTACGGCGCGCCAAACTTTAATACCCTGCTGGCGCTGCACTCGACCAATATGGAAGAGTCGACGGAGATCCTGACGATCTTCCCGTGGTACAGCTACGTGGTCGGGATCTTTATTTTCGCGCTGGGCGTTATCGCCATCCGCCGTCAGTCGGGCGAGAAAAAATCCTGGGGTAAAATCGAAATACTCTGTCTGGTGTTCAGCATTGCCGTGGCGTTTGTCGCCCCCATCCAGAATATTCCCTGGGACGGTAAGCTAAGGCTCATCAATATCGGCTATCCGGTTTTCCGCTTCGTGAAAGACGTCGTTGTAAATAATAAAGAGGTTCTCGACGAACAGGCGCGCATGGCTGAGCTTTCCAATATGAAAGACACCTGGAACGTGCTGGCCGTTAAGCCGAAATATCACACCTATGTGGTGGTGATTGGCGAAAGTGCACGTCGCGATGCAATGGGAGCCTTCGGCGGACACTGGGATAACACACCGTTTGCCAATTCGGTCAAAGGCACGCTGTTTACCGATTATGTCGCGGCCAGCGGCTCGACGCAGAAATCGCTCGGCCTGACGCTTAACCGCGTCGTCGACGGCAAACCTCAGTATCAGGATAATTTTGTCACCCTGGCAAACCGCGCGGGTTATCAGACCTGGTGGTTCTCCAATCAGGGGCAAATTGGCGAATACGATACGGCCATCGCCAGTATCGCCAAACGTGCCGACGAAGTGCAGTTCCTGAAGAACGGCGACTTTGAAGCCGACAAAAACACCAAAGACGAAGCGCTGTTGAAAATGACGGCCCAGGTCTTCGCCACGCCGCGCACCCAGCCTCAGCTGATCGTCCTGCACCTCATGGGATCGCACCCGCAGGCCTGCGATCGGACCGGCGGGAAGTACGCGGAGTTTGTGCAGTCCAAAGAGACGTCTTGCTATCTCTATACCATGACGCAAACCGACGACCTGCTGAGCAAGCTGTACGATCAGCTACGCAATACGGGCGACAGCTTCTCCATGGTCTATTTCTCGGATCACGGGCTGGCGTTTAAAGAGCGTGGTAAAGAGGTGCAGTACCTGGCACACGATGACAAGTTCCAGCAGAACTTCCAGGTGCCGTTTATGGTGCTGTCGAGTGATGATAAAACGCATCGCGTGATTAAAGCGCGTCGTTCGGCAAATGATTTCCTGCAGTTCTTCTCGCAGTGGACGGGGATTAAGGCCGAGCAGATAAAAACGGCTTACCCGTTTGTCTCTAACAAGAAAGCTCCCCCAGTGTACGTTACCAACTTCAAGTTACAGAAAGTTGACTACAACCATCTGGGTACGGATATTTTTGATATTAAGAGTAAGTAATTGCCGTCTCGTGCGGACTGATGCCCTCACCCTAGCCCTCTCCCACGGGGAGAGGGAACAAACACTAAAAACGGCAACCTGGGGTTGCCGTTTTGCTTTTACCTTCAAAAAAAAATCCGCCACATTGGGCGGATTTTTTATTTAATCACCGGAGTGATTAGAAGCGGTAACCTACGCCCGCGATCCAGGTGCCAACGTCAACGTTGCGGATACGGCTCTGCTCATAGGAGAAGTCCAGAGCAACGTCCTGGATTGGGTTGAACTGCAGGCCTGCGCCATAGGAGAAACCGTAGTCGCTGTTGCTTGCAGTGCGGCTTTCGCTCTGGTTTTCAGTCTGCTGGAATTTACCGTAGCCAACACCTACAACACCGTAGATGCTCGCCCAGTCATTCAGACGGTAAGCTGGACCAGCGGTGATACCGTAGTACTGGCCTTTGTTGTATGCGCCGTTTTCAGAACGATCTTTCTCGGTGTAGGTGAAAGAACCGATCACGCCCAGTGGGTTGTTATCCTGCTCGTAGCGATACTTCAGGTTGAAACCGTTAGCTTTGTTCATCACGCCCTGATAGTCGCTCTGAGCGTAACCACCAGTAACAGTAGAAGTAGCAGCTACAGCGGTACCTGCGGAAACAGCCAGTACAGCGGCCAGTGCTGAAAGACATGCAATTTTTTTCATAACCACCTCAAATGTGCTTCAAGTAAGTCCGTAAGTTTTAAATATATCAAAAAAATTTGCGAAACTCTTTGTGATTCGTGATGTCTAATGAAACCTTTCCTGTAACAGAACGTTTCCAGCGTCAGCTATCTCTTTCAAATCACATGCAATTTTCACTACTAAATGCGCATAGTGCGCGTACGCGCCGTTACATTCATCCAGATTATTCCTAATCTATCAGGCGATAAATCCACCAACGCTTAACCATTTTACGGATTTCACATGGTTTTTTTTCAACAGCGCCTCAACCGTTGCCGCTTATTTCCTTTACACTGCAACCTTTACCTCATTTGACATAAGCTGACAGGAGAAAGGATGCCTGGGTTATCCCGCACGTCGTCGGTCTGGTTGCCGGTCGCAGTCATACTCATTGCCATGTTGTCCATTCAAAGCGGTGCTTCGCTTGCAAAATCGCTTTTCCCGCTGGTTGGCGCGCCTGGGGTCACCGCCCTGCGTATCGTGCTGGGCACGGCGATACTGGTGGTCATTTTCAAACCATGGCGTCTGCGCTTCAAAAAGGAGCAGCGTTTACCCCTGCTGTTTTATGGACTCTCCCTGGGGGCAATGAACTATCTGTTCTACCTCTCTATTCAGACGATACCGCTGGGGATCGCCGTCGCGCTGGAGTTTACCGGCCCGCTGGCGGTGGCGCTTTTCTCCTCGCGACGTGCGGTCGATTTTATCTGGGTCGTGTTAGCCGTGCTGGGGTTATGGTTCCTGCTTCCCCTGGGCCAGAGCGTCGCTGAGATTGATCTGACGGGCGCAGCCCTGGCGCTGGGTGCAGGCGCCTGCTGGGCCGTCTATATACTCACGGGCCAGCGTGCGGGAGAAGAGCACGGTCCGGCGACCGTCGCGTTGGGGTCACTGATCGCTGCCATCGTCTTTGTGCCTATCGGCATGGCGCAGGCTACCGAATCTATCTGGCAATGGTCCGTCATGCCCATCGGGCTGGCGGTCGCGATTCTCTCTACCGCACTCCCCTACTCTCTGGAGATGATTGCCCTTACGCGTCTGCCGACACGCATATTTGGCACCCTGATGAGCATGGAGCCTGCGCTAGCCGCCATTTCCGGGATGGTGTTTCTCGGCGAAACCCTCACATTGACCCAGACGCTGGCGCTCTGCTCGATTATCGCGGCATCAATGGGCTCGACGCTCACCATGCGCCCTGAACCTAAAGTTGAGAAAGTGGATATCAGCTAAGGCCATATATTCTGCATGGCTTCCACGCCATGCAGAATAAAGGCCAGAAAGACAAACGTTATAATTTTTTACATAATTTGCACTATTCTCGAAATATCCCTCTGCGTTTACGCCCCCCTCGAGCAATTAAGATTGATCTGTATCATTTTAAAAAATATTTATCAATTTCAATAACTTAAATTATCAACACCCTTCTCGCTATTAAACCGATAGGCACAGCCAAACCGCAGGCAAAAAATCCGGTGCTATACTTAGGTCCGTAATTACCTGGGACATAAACATCAAGAGGATATGAGATTATGAGTACCGCTAAACTGGTGAAAACGAAAGCGTCTAATCTGCTTTATACCCGTAACGATGTATCGGATAGCGACAAAAAAGCGACTATTGAGTTGCTGAATCGCCAGGTGATCCAGTTCATCGATCTTTCGCTGATCACCAAACAGGCCCACTGGAATATGCGCGGTGCAAACTTTATTGCCGTTCATGAAATGCTAGATGGCTTCCGCACAGCACTGGTTACCCACCTCGATACGATGGCTGAACGTGCCGTTCAGCTAGGCGGCGTGGCGCTGGGTACCACGCAGGTGATCAACAGCAAAACGCCGCTGAAGAGTTATCCGCTGGATATCCATACCGTTCAGGATCACCTGAAAGAGCTGGCGGACCGCTACGCGATTGTGGCCAATGACGTGCGCAAAGCGATTGGCGAAGCCAAAGACGAAGATACCGCAGACATTTTCACCGCCGCATCCCGCGACCTGGATCAGTTCCTGTGGTTTATCGAATCTAACATCGAGTAATTCATACGAATTTGCTATCAAACCCTCGCCCTCCGGTGAGGGTTTTGCACATCTATGGTGCACAGTTTTTGTCTGCACACCTGCAAAAGTGAACGAAATGTAATAATCACTTCACACAACCGTTAACGGAAGATTGTTTTTTCGTCAGAATTTACGCTAAATATCTCCCCGTCAGTTGAGCCAAACGAAGCGCACCAAAACAGTGCTCCACTTTGGTGCAATAAAACCTCATTGCCCCATTTATTGTGCAATGCATGACATCATCCCCTTTGCAAAACAACAGCTTGTAAAGTTGGCACGATTTTTTCATTGTGCCACCTGTTCTCGCAGGGGATCGCCCCGTGGATATAAAAGGAAATGCTATGAAGTCTGTATTAAAAGTTTCACTGGCTGCACTTACCCTGGCTTTTGCAGTGTCCTCTCAGGCTGCCGACAAACTGGTTGTGGCGACCGACACGGCGTTCGTTCCGTTTGAATTCAAACAGGGTGATAAATACGTTGGTTTTGATGTGGATCTGTGGGCCGCTGTCGCAAAAGAACTCAAGCTGGATTACACCCTGAAGCCGATGGACTTCAGCGGCATCATCCCGGCACTGCAAACCAAGAACGTTGATCTGGCGCTGGCAGGCATCACCATTACCGATGAACGTAAAAAAGCGATCGACTTCTCTGACGGCTACTACAAAAGCGGCCTGCTGGTCATGGTCAAAGCCGATAATAACGACGTAAAAAGCGTGAAAGATCTCGACGGCAAAGTGGTGGCAGTGAAGAGCGGCACCGGTTCTGTTGATTACGCGAAAGCAAATATCAAAACCAAAGACCTGCGTCAGTTCCCGAACATCGACAACGCGTACATGGAACTCGGCACCAACCGTGCTGACGCTGTTCTGCACGACACCCCTAACATCCTGTACTTCATCAAAACAGCCGGTAACGGCAAGTTCAAAGCCGTTGGCGAGTCTCTGGAAGCACAGCAGTACGGTATCGCGTTCCCGAAAGGCAGCGACGACCTGCGCACGAAAGTTAACGGCGCGCTGAAAACGCTGAAAGAGAACGGCACCTATAACGAAATCTACAAAAAATGGTTCGGTACCGAGCCTAAATAATAAGACGTAAAAATGACGTTCACTCGGGGGCGACCTTTCGCCCCTGCTATTTTTGAAACACGGTAACAGTAACAGGAAATTATCATGCAGTTTGACTGGAGCGCCATCTGGCCTGCCATTCCACTCTTGCTTGAAGGCGCTAAAATGACCCTGTGGATTTCGGTCCTGGGTCTGGTTGGTGGGTTGATTATCGGTCTTGTCGCCGGTTTCGCTCGCACCTACGGCGGCTGGATTGCAAACCACATCGCACTGGTTTTCATCGAAGTGATCCGCGGCACCCCTATTGTCGTGCAAGTCATGTTCATCTACTTCGCCCTGCCAATGGCATTCAATGACCTGCGCATCGACCCGTTCAGCGCAGCCGTCGTCACCATTATGATCAACTCAGGCGCCTATATTGCGGAAATCACCCGCGGTGCGGTGCTGTCGATTCATAAAGGTTTCAGTGAAGCCGGTCTGGCGTTAGGTCTTTCTCGTCGCGAAACGATCCGCCACGTTATTCTGCCGCTGGCGCTGCGCCGCATGCTGCCGCCGCTCGGTAACCAGTGGATCATCAGCATTAAAGATACGTCGCTGTTCATTGTTATCGGCGTGGCCGAGCTGACCCGTCAGGGTCAGGAGATCATTGCTGGCAACTTCCGCGCGCTGGAAATCTGGAGTGCGGTAGCCGTTGTCTACCTGATCATTACTCTGGTTCTGAGCTTCGTTCTGCGTCGTCTTGAAAGAAGGATGAAAATCCTGTGATTGAATTTAAAAACGTTTCCAAGCACTTTGGCCCAACCCAGGTGCTGCACAATATCGATCTGAACATTAAACAGGGTGAAGTAGTGGTCATTATTGGGCCATCCGGCTCCGGTAAATCCACCCTGCTGCGCTGCATCAACAAGCTGGAAGAGATCACCAGCGGCGATCTGATCGTCGACGGCCTGAAGGTGAACGACCCGAAAGTGGATGACCGTCTGATTCGCCAGGAAGCGGGCATGGTGTTCCAGCAGTTCTACCTGTTCCCGCACCTGACGGCGCTGGAAAACGTGATGTTTGGCCCACTGCGCGTGCGCGGTGCCAGCAAAGCGGCGGCGGAAGCGCTGGCAAAAGATCTGCTGGCAAAAGTCGGCCTGGCAGAACGTGCGCACCACTACCCTTCCGAGCTGTCCGGTGGTCAACAGCAGCGTGTGGCGATTGCCCGCGCCCTGGCGGTCAAGCCGAAAATGATGCTGTTTGATGAGCCTACGTCCGCACTCGACCCGGAGCTGCGTCACGAGGTGCTGAAAGTCATGCAGGATCTGGCAGAAGAAGGGATGACGATGGTGATCGTGACCCACGAAATCGGCTTTGCTGAGAAAGTGGCGTCCCGCCTGATTTTTATTGATAAAGGCCGCATCGCGGAAGACGGTAACCCACAGGAGCTGATCGCGAACCCGCCGAGCCAGCGTTTGCAGGAGTTCCTGCAGCACGTCTCCTGATCGTTAGCTTCACACGTAAGCCGGGCATGCCCGGCTTTTTTACGCCAGATTGTTCTCAAAAATCCCCCTCCTCGCCTCGACCTCTATACTTATCATTTTGTTCGACATTTTCACCGGAGGACGCCGTGCCGTGGATCCTGTTGCTGTTGATTAGCCTGTTTAGTGCGCCATCGTTCGCCGTCGCGATCCCCGGTGTGACCACCGGAACAACCGCCAGCCAGCAAAGTACGCCGCCTCCGGAGCCGGATGTTGAACAAAAAAAAGCGGCCTACAGCGCGCTTGCTGACGTCCTCGAGAACGACACCTCCCGACAGGAACTCATTGGTCAGCTGCGGAAAGTGGCCGCCACACCGCCGCAGGCGTCGGTGCCAACCCTCACACCTCCACAAGTGGAGGAGCAAAAAACGGTGCTGGAAAACGTCACCGACGTGAGCCGCCACTACGGGGAAGCCCTCTCCTCGCGTTTCGCTCAGCTTTACCGCAACCTGATTGGCTCACCGCATAAGGCATTTAATCCGCAAACGTTCACCGCCGCCGCCACGCAGTTCCTGATGCTGGCGGGTGCGGTATTCCTTTTTTACTGGCTGGTGCGCCTGTGCGCGTGGCCGCTGTACCGCAAAATGGGGCAATGGGGACGCAGGAAGAATCAGCAGAAAAGCAGCTGGCTGCACCTGCCGTTGATGATAGCCTCAGCGTTTATCATCGATTTACTGCTGCTGGCGTTGACGCTGTTTTTAGGCCAGATGCTGGCCGACAGGCTGAATGCAGGCAATAAAACCATCGCCTTCCAGCAATCGCTTTTCCTGAACGCCTTTGCCCTGATTGAGTTCTTCAAGGCGCTGCTGCGGTTACTCTTTTGTCCGCACGTGCCGGAGCTGCGTCCATTCTCCATTCGGGATGCGAGCGCAAAGTACTGGGCGCTGCGCCTGAGCGTGCTCAGCGGGCTGATTGGCTACGGTCTGCTGGTTGCCGTGCCGATCATCTCCAACCAGGTGAACGTCCAGTTTGGCGCGCTGGCAAACGTGCTGATCATGATCTGCATTACCGTCTGGTCGCTGTACCTTATCTTCCACAATAAAAAAATTATTACCCAAAGCCTGCTGAATCTGGCCGATCGCTCCCTCTCGTTCTTTAGCCTCTTTATTCGTGCGTTCGCACTGGTGTGGCACTGGCTGGCAAGCGCTTACTTCATCGTACTGTGCTTCTTCTCGCTGTTTGACCCGGGCAATAGCCTGAAATTTATGATGGGGGCGACGTTCAAAAGCCTGGCCATTATCGGCATCGCGGCCTTTGTGTCGGGGCTGCTGTCGCGCTGGATCTCGAAAACCATCACCCTGTCGCCGCAGGTCCAGCGTAGTTACCCGGAACTGCAAAAGCGGGTAAACGGCTGGATGTCGGTATCGCTCAAAGTGGCGCGCATTCTTACCGTCTGCGTGGCGATTATGCTGCTCCTGAATGCGTGGAGCCTGTTTGATTTCTGGAACTGGCTGCACAACGGTGCGGGTGAAAAAACGGTCGATATCCTGATTCGCATCGCGCTGATTTTGTTCTTCTCCGCCGTCGGCTGGACGCTGCTGGCGAGCCTTATTGAGAACCGTCTGGTCTCGGATATTCACGGCAGGCCCCTGCCCAGCGCGCGGGCAAGAACGCTGTTAACGCTGTTCCGCAACGCGCTGGCGGTGATTATCAGCACCATCACCATCATGATCGTGCTGTCGGAAATCGGCGTGAATATCGCCCCGCTGCTGGCGGGTGCCGGTGCCCTGGGGCTGGCCATCTCCTTTGGTTCGCAAACGCTGGTGAAGGATATTATTACCGGCATCTTTATCCAGTTTGAGAACGGGATGAACACGGGCGATCTGGTGACCATCGGGCCGTTAACCGGCACCGTGGAGAGGATGTCCATCCGTTCGGTTGGCGTGCGCCAGGACACCGGGGCGTACCACATCATTCCCTGGTCTTCGATCACCACCTTCGCCAACTTTGTGCGCGGCATTGGTTCCGTTGTGGCGAACTACGATGTGGATCGCCACGAGGATGCGGACAAAGCGAAGCAGGCGCTGCGCGATGCGGTAGAAGAACTGATGGAGATGGAGGATATTCGCGGGCTGGTGATCGGAGAGCCGTCATTTGCCGGCATCGTCGGGCTGACGAACACGGCGTTTACCCTGCGCGTGTCGTTCACCACCCAGCCGCTGAAGCAGTGGACGGTGCGCTTTGCGCTCGACAGCATGGTGAAGAAACACTTTGATCTGGCAAACGTGCGGATGCCCGTGCAGACCTATCAGGTATTGCCGCCGCCCGCATCGCCGCTCCCTCCGCAGGAGCCGACGCTGTAACCTGGTTGCCGGGTGACGGCTTCGCCTTACCCGGCCTACGACGGAGTGCTATTTACGACGTTTGTGATTGTCCATGAACGTCCAGGCGATAAAGCGGCTCTGTTTCTGGCCCTGCGCCATCTCTTTTTTCACCACTTTTACGGCGCCCGCTTCGGTCAGCGCGCGGTAGAGCGGTGGCAGGTTATCTCCACGGGAAACCAGCGTCGTAAACCACTTCACCTGACGGCCAAACTGTTTGCTTTCCGCAATCATTCGCAGGATAAACGCGACTTCGCCCCCTTCACACCAGAGCTCCTGCTGCTGACCGCCGAAGTTCAGCGCGGCATCCTCGGCCTGGCCCAGGTTACGGCGCTTGCGCTCGCTGCCCGCACGGGCCGATGCCGCCGAATCATGGAACGGCGGATTGCACATCGTGGCGTCATAGCTTTCGTTTTTGTGAATAATGCCGTTGAAGATCGACACCGCGTCTTTCTGACGGCGCAGGCGAATGGCGCGGCTTAATCCCGGGTTAGCGCTGATAATCGCCTGAGCACTCGCAAAGGCCTCGTCACCGATTTCGCTTCCGGTAAAACGCCACTGATATTCGTGCGCGCCGATCAGCGGGTAAATCAGGTTCGCCCCGGTGCCAATATCCAGAATGGTAGCCTGCTGTGGAACGACACCCTCATTGCCTTCGGCAAGAAGGTCGGCAAGGTGATGAACGTAGTCAGCGCGGCCCGGTACAGGTGGACAGAGAAAGCCTTCCGGAATATCCCAGTGAGCCACACCGTAAAAATGCGCCAGCAGGGCTTTGTTCAGCATTTTAACCGCCTGCGGGTCAGCAAAATTGACCGAGGGTTCACCCGCTGGGGTCTGAACAAGATAGTCCTGCAGCGGCGGGCAGCTCAGGCACAACGCGTTCATGTCGTAGCGGCTGCGGTGGCGATTTCGCGGGTGCAATCCCGGCTTTTGGGCAGTCATGGCATTCTCCTTTAAACAGCGGCGTAAGATACCCTTTGCAGGCCCAACGGTAAATCTTTCTCTGCGACGCTCAAAAACTCGCCATAAATCAAATACCTTTATATCTATGATCCGTCAGCGAATTGTCAATTTATATCGTTCAAAAAATAAGCAGATCATCATCAAATATTTGCGCTAAGTCACATTCGTCAGGCTTCTAAACTTAAAGGGAATCACCTGTTGTTTCCTCATGAGGATGTGATTATGAAAAAGTACCTGACCCTTGCTGTTATCGCAGCCGCCCTGGCGACCGCGTCCTTCTCTGCCATGGCCGTTCAGTCACTGACCCAGAGTACCGATACTAGCCAGCTACGTCCTGCGGGCACCGTTTCGGTAAGCCGTGCCAGTAACCTTGACGATCTGCAGGCTAAGCTCGCCGAAAAAGCCCGTCAGGAAGGTGCAAAAGGATTCGTGGTGAACTCCGCTGGCGGAGATAACCATATGTACGGCACTGCGACCATTTATAAATAACCTGTCTCTTCCACAAGACTGCATCTGCCCAACGGGTGCAGTTCTCTTCTCCCTTCGCCTTGTTTGTTCATTTTTTAACCCCATAGTAAACGTATGGCCTAAACCGATATCAGGAGGACGCTATGGCTTCCGGCTGGGCAAATGACGACGCTGTTAACGAACAGATCAACAGTACAATTGAAGATGCGGTTGCGCGTGCCCGCGGTGAAATTCCGCGCGGCGAAAGCTTAACGGAATGCGAAGAATGCGGAGAACCCATTCCGGAGGCGCGCCGAAAAGCCATTCCCGGCGTGCGGCTTTGCATTACGTGCCAGCAGCATAAAGATTCAAAAAATGCATCACACTCGGGATATAATCGCAGAGGTTCGAAAGACAGCCAGTTACGTTGACTTTGCTTTACCAAAGTTAACCGAGCCCGCGCGTTCCTTTACGCTCACGGTTTTTAGCCGGACGCGTAGCAAAACGTGCCCTTCATCTCGCTTCTGTAAAGCGCATCCGCAAGAAGTGTAAAGCGGTGCTTTGAATTTATTAATATTCAATAAGTTATTTGTCATTCAATTTTTTTGAGCAATCACGTCAATTCTCTTCGATTTTATCACTCGCGAAAAACCGTGATACTTATCACATCGACGGAACATCGTCCCCTTAACAGAAACACCTGCGAGAGATTAATTATGAAAACCATCAAATATGCTGTAGCTGCTGTTGCCCTGTCCGCTCTGTCTTTCGGCGCTTTCGCCGTAGAGCCAGTCTCTTCTACTCAGGCACAGAACATGAACAAAGTCGGTGTGGTCAGTGCTGATGGCGCCACCACCCTGGACGGTCTGGAAGCCAAACTGGCTGAGAAAGCCGCTGCTGCCGGTGCAAGCGGATACACCATTACCTCCGCTAACGGCAATAACAAGCTGAGCGGTACCGCGGTTATCTACAAATAATCGACTGAATGAATGCTGTACCCTCGCCATACCCTCTGGTGAGCTGCTCCACCCTCATTGACCCTGTTGTTGTTACCCTTGCTTGCCCGTCCGCCACTGGACGGGCTTTTTTTTGTCTAAAACGCCTGCGCCACGCGTTCAAGCCCGGCCTGGACGGATTCCACTTCTCCGGTTGCCAGCAAACAGCAGGCCATCTGCAGCTTGATCGAATGCGGAACAGGAACATTTCCGGCAAGGCACTGCTCAATCCAGTGGGCTGTAGTATGGGGATCTTTTGCCTCAGGCAATATCACACCGGTATTCTCTTCCCCGCGTTCCAGAACGGCGCGCGTACCGGCAGAATCGATCAGCATCACCTGCGGGCAGCGCTGCGGGTTCGCATAAACCTCGCCTTCCGTGCCGTGCATCAGCAACGCCCTGCCGCCAATGGCCTCAAAGAACTGCCCCACGCGCGCCACGTATTCCGGGTGCGAAACGCTGGAGAGACGCAGGGCGGCATCTTCGCCAAACGGCGTGGCCAGTTTCGCCAGCGTGTGCGCGCTGTTGCGCACGCCCATGCGCCAGCGCATATCGAGCTGCTTTTCCAGCGGCGGGCAAAGTGTGCCGACCGGGATATAAACAGGCTGATGACCATCCAGCTTCGCCTGCGCCTGACCTGCATGACGCGTTGGCTCGATGCCCAGCATACCGAAAATGGTCTCCGTCAGCACGCGGGTGGGATCTTCACTTACGCCGTGCACCACCACCGGGAACCCCAGCTTGTGTAATAAGATAGCGAGCAGCGGGGTTAAATTTGCCTGCTTGCGCGCGCCGTTGTAGCTCGGGATGACGATCGGCATCGGCTTTGCCACGGGCGGCGTTAAGCGCAGCGTTTGCGCCTGCATGGCTTCATAGAACCCGCGCATCTCCGCCTCACCTTCCCCTTTGATACGCAGCGCGATCAGAATGCCCCCCATCTCCAGGTCGGGGACGTCGCCCTCAAGCATGCGGGTATAAAGCGCACGCGCGGTTTCATGGTCCAGATCGCGGGCATGATTTTTCCCGCGCCCTACCTCTTTGATAATTTTGCGATAATCCACGACATCTCTCCTGACAGCATCATCTTGTTAACAATATAGCCCTGATGATTGCCTGGCCGTTAGTGTTTTATCCCCGAACCCAACACGCTGTTTTAATGAAAAAAAATAAACACAAGCAATTTTTCAATTATTTGTGATTTCTATAGAAGATTCTTAGTCATACATTTTTTGATTAAATAGCCACCGGAAAGTCATTAAAGGTCAACGGTGAAAACGTCCAGGCAACGTTCGCACCCGCAACATACCAGGATTCACTATGAACAAGGTTGCTTTAGGTTTATTCATCGCCGCAGCGGTGGGGTGTTCTGCATCCGCATTTGCGGCAACAAACGGCGAAGGTCAGATCAACTTCACCGGGGAAATTATTGATTCAGCGTGTCAGGTGGTTAATGGGTTAAGTAATCCGTTAAACGTTCAGTTAGGCAAAGTCTCTAAAACGGTATTTACCGGCGCAGGCTCCACCAGCACGTTAACGAAGTTCGATATTCAGTTAAAAGACTGTCCGGAAACCGTTACCTCCGCCGCGATTAACTTCGGCGGAACGCCGGATGCGAATAACAACGCTACGCTGGCATTAACGCCGGACGTGGATGCGGCAACGGGTGTAGCTATTCAGCTGGTTGACGCGTCCGAGCAGCCGGTGAGTCTGTACACCCCTTCTCAGCAATATCCGTTAGCCTCCGGTACGGCGGTTAACGACCTGATATTCGGTGCCCGCTATATTCAAACCGGGGCCGCGATTACCGCAGGTCCGGCTAACTCCGTTTCGACCTTCACCGTTATCTATAACTGATATTATCAATCCTGAGATATTAACGCGTTTATACGCGTTAATATCTCTTCTATTATTGAGAAATATTTATGCGCCACGCTTATTTACTGAGCACGCTTTTACTGGCGGCCGCCACTGCACACGCAGGTGTCATTATTAATGGCACACGTCTGGTCTACCAGGGAGATAAAAAGGAATCGTCTCTTGGTCTTTCAAACCCGGATACAACGGATTATCTGGTACAGTCCTGGGTCGACTCTGGCGGTAAAAACCTGGCCAAAGCCCCTTTCCTGATCACCCCCCCGCTTTTTCGCCTGGATGCGAAAGAGGATAACGTTCTGCGCGTGGTGCGCACCGGCGGTAATTTACCGGAAGACCGTGAATCCTTGTACTGGCTGAATATCAAAGCCATCCCTTCGTCTAAGCACGTTGACGGGATGAATACCCTGCAAATAGCCATTAATACGCGTATTAAATTGTTGTATCGCCCATCGGCGGTGAAAGACAAACCGGAAGATGTCGCCAATAAACTTGAGTGGCATCGCGAGGGTAACGATCTGGTCGTTAATAACCCGACGCCTTTCTATATGAATTTCCAGAAGGTGACGCTGAACGGCCAGAAAGTGGATAAAGCCACCTGGGCAATTCCGAAAACGGAAACGCATTTTGCCTTACCGCGCAACGCCAGCGGTTCAACCATCGCGTATTCCATTATTACGGATTACGGCAGCATCAGCCAGACCTGGTCGAAATCAGTCCACTAATATCACACGCAGATAATTACGATAATCATGTACAGCCATAAAAAGCCGTTCACCTGCCGAATTTCATCCCTGCTGGTCATTCTCTGTGGCCTGGCAATGATTTTTTTTGCGCAGCAGGCTATGGCTGATGATTATTTTAACCCGGCGCTGCTGGATATTGATAATCCGCAGCAGGGTAAGACCGATCTGTCGGTTTACGAAAAAGGGCCTGGGCAGGCACCGGGTAAATATCAGGTCGCTATCTTTATTAACAATAATAAAATTGATACCCGCGACGTCACGTTCACATTGCAAAAAGATTCACACGGCAGCAGTTCGCTCCAGCCCTGCTTTAGCCTGAGCGATTTAAAAAGCCTTGGGATCAAAACTCGAAAATATCCGGCGCTGATGGCAAAAGGCCAGTGCGCTGATTTAACCGCCATCCCGGCAGCCTCCGCGTCGTTTCACGTTCGCAATCAGCAGCTGCTGCTCAGTATTCCACAGCTGGCCCTGGGCCAGGTTCCACGCGGCTATATCGACCCGAAAGAATTCGACGAGGGGATCACCGCAGGCATTCTCAACTACAGCGCGACCGCCAGCCAGAGCCATGCGCGTCAGCCGGGCGAGGAGGATAACAGCAGCCAGTACGTTAACCTGCGTCCCGGTTTTAACGTCGGTGCCTGGCGCGTACGCAACTACTCCACGTGGAATCGCAGCACCCAGGGCAAGGAAGAGCAGCAAAAATTCTCCTCCGTTTATACCTACGCCCAGCGCGATATCGTGGCGATGAAGAGCGATCTCACCGTTGGGCAAAGCTCTTCGCCTTCTGATGTTTTTGACAGCGTACCCTACACCGGCGTGGAGCTTAAATCCGACAGCGACATGCTGCCGGACAGCGAGAAAGGCTATGCGCCGATCATTCGCGGCACCGCACACAGCAACGCGCTGGTGATGGTTCGCCAGAACGGCTACGTCATTTATCAGAACACGGTCGCCCCCGGCGCGTTTGAAATTAACGATCTCTACCCTACCGGCAGCAGCGGCGATCTGCAGGTCACCGTGAAAGAGACCGACGGCAGCGAAAGCCATTTCGTGGTGCCGTATGCCTCCGTGCCGGTACTGCAGCGTGAAAAAAACCTGCGCTACAGCGTGACCGCCGGGCGGTACCGTTCTTACGACAAAGACGTCGAGAAGACGCCGTTTGCCCAGGGCAGCGCGATCTACGGCCTGCCCTATGGTTTCACCGCCTACGGCGGCGTTCAGCAGAGCAGCCACTATCAGTCCCAGGCGCTCGGCGCCGGGAAAAACATGGGCGATCTCGGGGCGTTCTCCATCGACGTCACCCGCGCGAAAGCCCTGCTGAAAAAGCAGCAGTCCAGCAAGGGCCAGTCCTGGCGCGTGCGCTACAGCAAAGATTTTGCCGGTTCAGGCACCAACTTCTCGCTCGCGGGCTATCGCTACAACAGCAAAGGGTTTTACACCCTGGAAGACACCATGGAGTCATATACCCGCTCTGACGACTGGTCTGCCCCCCAGCAGCGCCGCGCCCGAGCCGAGGCCACCGTCGACCAGACGCTGCCTGAAGGCTGGGGATCCGTCACCCTGAGCATGGTGAAAGAGACTTACTGGAGCCAGAACCAGGACATGACCTCCATGAGCGTCAGCTACAACAACAGCTGGCACGGGGTGAGCTACAGCCTGAGCTACAGCATGAACAAAAACACCAACGACAGCGATGAAGACGGTAATCAAGTGACGAACGACAACCAGTTCTCGTTGAGCGTCTCCGTTCCGCTGGATCGCTGGATGCATAACACCTGGGCCACCTACAACCTGAACAATACCAAAGACGGCACCACGCAGAATATCGGCCTGAACGGCACGGCGCTGAAGGAAGACAACCTGAACTGGAATATCCAGGAGGGGCTGAGCAGCACCAGCAGCGGTAACTCGACCAGCATGAACGCCGACTACAAAGGCACCTACGGCGAAGTGAGCGGCGGCGTCAGCCAGGACAAATATCAGCAAACCCTGAATGTCGGGCTGCAGGGCGGCGTGGTTGCCCACGCGAACGGCATCACCCTGAGCCAGCCGCTGGGGGAAACCATCGCGCTGGTGAAAGCACCCGGCACGCACGGAACGCATATTGCTAACCAGACGGGCGTGGAGACCGATTTCCGCGGCTATACCGTCGTGCCGTTTGTTACCGCGTATCGCCACAACACGATTGCGCTGGATACCGAAACGCTGCCGGACAACGCCGACGTGACGCACGCGGCGCAGGTGGTGACCCCAACGCGCGGCGCCGTGGTGCGCGCCAGCTTTAGCACCCGCGTGGGCAGTCGCGTGCTGATGACGCTCACCCGCAACGGTAAACCGCTGCCCTTCGGCGCAACGGTGACCACGGACGATAAGGACAGCGAGTTTATTGTCGGTAACGACGGGCAGACCTACCTCTCAGGTTTGCCACAGCAAGGGCATCTTGCCGTCTCCTGGGGACAGGATGCGAGCGAGCACTGCGTCGCTGACTATGCGCTAACGGATGAGAAAGAGAAAACCAGCATCATTAACGCTGCCGCGCAGTGTCACTGATCCACCGTTCAGGCGAAACATTATGCAAATGATTAAACAGTGCTTTTTCTTACTGGTTCTCGGAACCGCCGCGTTATTTATGCCGCATGCCAAAGCGACCTGCACCTCGCCGGATATGCCGAAAATGATTAACGTGGCCTCGATCTCCGTCCCGACAACGCTTGCCGTTGGTGAGACCATCCCCGGGACGGAGCAAACCGTTCACGTTGCCGGTAATTGCGATCAAAGCGCCGACAAAGGTCTTGAGATTGTCTCTTGCTATTACGGTTCGGGAGCGGAAATTCCGGGGCTGAAGGGCGTATACGATTCTGGCGTGCCGGGTATTGGCGTGGCGTTGATGAATGAAGAAGGTCAACGTATTAGCGGCGCTGGCGGAGTGCAGTGCGATTCGCGCGGAACGCCGATTGGCTACGTCTCTTCCGACGGGTCACAGTCGTTTAGCTTTCAGGTCACGCTTGAGCTGGTCAAAACGAGCGATACCGTGTCATCCGGCACGCTGGTACAAGCCCAGACCCGGTTCGGTATTGGCGTTTTTGGCCATGAAGGGATTGGCAATCCAAACGATATTGCGTATTCCGGCAACGTCATTCTTCATCAGGTCACCTGCTCCGTCCTGCCAAGAAATCTGACGGTTGATCTGGGCGATTTCCCGGTCAGTACGTTTGTGAGCGTGGGAGCACTCTCTTCTCCGGCGCAAAATTTTGACGTCACGGTGAATTGTGACACCACCGTGCAGCCCGAGGTAAAAGTGACAAGCTCAAACGGATATGAAACGGCGTTCGAAGGCGTGCTGAAACTCACCCAGCAGACCGGCATGGCAACGGGCGTCGGCGTACAAATGGTTTTCGACAACAATATCGCCACGTTCGATACCTACGTAAACACCCAACGCGAAGCGGTGGCCAACGAAACGCTGGTCATTCCGTTCAGCGTTCGCTACGAGCAGATCAGCGATATGGTTACGCCCGGACCGGCCAACACCGTTGCCACCATCACCCTCGCCTATAAGTGACCAATATGAAAAAAATCATTGCTCTCCTGGCGCTTGGGCTCATTGCTCAGGCACGCGCCGACGATATTCAGATTCAGATGACGGGGAATATTTACGCCAACACCTGCGTCATCGACAGCGCCAGCCGCAACCTGACGGTGGATTTAGGCCAGGCGGTGTCGGGCAATTTTAAAGACGTGGGGGATACCGGGGAGTGGAAAGACTTTTCCCTGTCGGTGTCGCACTGCCCGGCCACGCTGGCGCTTGCCACCGCCTTTTTCTACGGCCAGGCAGACAGCGCGCACCCGACAAAATTCGCCAATACCGGCAGCGCGAAAGGGCTGGCGCTGGAGCTGGCTGACCGTCAGGACAAGATCCTCATTGCCCCACAGGCAGCCTTTAACGTCGCCATTAATCCGAGTGACCACACGGCGACGTTTCCCCTCTCCGCGCGCTATTACGCCACCTCTATGCCCGTCAGTGCCGGGACGTTCAGCAGCGTGATTCAGGTGACCTTCACTTACCAGTAGGACCGCGCCCCTTAGCACGGATGCTTTTCTTACGCCCGGCGGCCAGTTTTGCCGGGCGTTTTTTTACCTCCGGCACCTCCGGCTGTTCGATCGGGAAAATCGGCAGGGCGTTCAGGAGCCGCTGGCCGTAATTTTTGGTGAGCAGACGTTTGTCATAAATCACCACCTCTCCCCAGCAGCCGTGGCTACGAATCAGACGCCCGACCTGCTGAATCAGGTTAAACGACGCCGCGGGTAAACTCTGCACCTCAAACGGATAGCGGTTGAGGCTTTTCAGCCACTCCCCTTCGGTGATCACCACCGGGCTGTCGATGGGCGGGAAGGCGATTTTATGGATATGCACCTGCGTCAGGTAGTCCCCTTTTAAATCCAGACCTTCAGCAAACGACTGCAGCCCCACCAGCACGCTGCGCTCGCCGCTATCAATGCGCTTACGGTGGGTTTCCACCAGCCTGTAGCGCGGCTGATCGCCCTGCACCAGCAGGAGTAAACGCAGATCGGTGACGTGCTCCAGGAAACGCTGCATCGCCCGCCCGCTGGCAAACAGCACCAGCATGCCGGGGTACTTTTTACTCTCGACCTGTTCGCGGAAGTAGGCCGCCATCTCCGCAATGTGCTGCTCCTCGTTGTCGATGAGCGGCTCAAACGTCATGCGCGGAATAACCAGCTTGCCCTGCTCGCAGTGGTTAAACGGCGAGTCCAGCGCCACAAAACGGTCGCCCGCTTTCTCTTTGAGCCCGCTCATCTCCTGCAAACGAGAAAAACTGTTCAGGGAGCGCAGCGTGGCAGAGGTGACAACCACGTGCGGCACGCTGCGCCAGATCAGCTTTTCCAGCTGATCGGCCACGCGGATGCCCACGCAGTGGAAAAAGAGATGGACCTGCCCGTCGCGCACGTCGCGGGTCGCCCATTTGGTGACCGGCGCGCCGGACGCCTGCGCCATTGAGGCCAGCCGCCAGAGCTTGCTCTGCGCTTCGAACATCCCCAGCGCGCGGTTCATCTGCAGCAGAATGCGGTGCAGACGCACCACGTCATGCGAGCCGGTTTTCTCGCTCAGGTCGTTTAAGAACATCTCCGCCAGCCCGCGCAGCTTTTCCAGATGCTTCGCCAGCTGCTGGCAGATCTCCATCACCTCTTCCGGTAGCTCTCCCATCGCAAAGCGGTGTTCGGCTTCCTGGGTTTGTGGGAGATAAAGATTCAGGATGTTGTTCAGCGATGAGATCAGGCCGTAAACCTCTTCGCAGTGGTCGCTCAGCCTCTCGGGCACCGCCAGCGGCGGCGTGGTTTTCGGGCGGAACTGCTCCATGCAGGTCGCTACCAGCTTGCAGAAGAGATCCAGCTGCAGGCGGAACCACGGGGCGGTAATTTCGGCGCTCATCTCCAGCGCGTCCCGCGCCACGTCCGGTAGATGATGGCCTTCATCAAGCACCAGCAGCAGGTTTTTAGGCTCCGGCAGCACCGCTTCGCTCTCAAGCGCGGCCATCACCAGAGCGTGGTTTGCCACAACCACCTCCGCCTCCTGAATTTCGCGTCGGGCGACAAAGAACGGGCACTCGCGGTAGTAGTGACAGTTGCGGTTCAGGCAGCTGGCTTTGTCGGTGCTGAGCCTGCGCCATAGGTCGTCGCTGATGGCCTGGCTGGTGTGATCCCGCAGGCCGTCCCACTTATAGCCGTCGAGCTCGGCTTTGAGTTTTGCACACTGCTCCTGCTCGGCCTTATTGTTTGGCGTTAGCTCGTCATCCAGAAACGCGAGCAGATCCTGTTGATTCGGCTCGCTGCTGGCAAGCGCCGCCAGGTTACGCGGGCACACGTAACGCCCGCGCCCAAAGGCTGCCGTAAACCGCAGGTCGGGGATGATTTTGCGCAGCAGCGGTAAGTCTTTACTGAAGATCTGATCCTGTAGCGCCACGTTGGCGGTGCTGACCACCAGCGTTTTGTCCTCTTCCCGCGCAATCGCGATGCCGGGAATGAGATACGACAAGGTTTTCCCGACGCCGGTCGGCGCTTCAATCGCCAGATGTCGCCCGTCGTCCCCGGCGAGCGTTTTGGCCACGTCAGCAATCATCTGCCGCTGCGGCGCTCGGGGGATAAAGTCGGGGATCTGCTGTTGTAGCGCCTTGTACCATGCGCCAATTTGCGCCTTAAGCGCAGCGGTTAAAGCCATTGGAAAACCTGAAATACTGTATAAACAGCCACTATTGTGGCACTTTCTCTTCGCTCCCGCAAAAAGAAAAGCCCGGCTTTACGACCGGGCTTCCAGATTACTGCGGGTTAGCAGGTTTACGCGGGCGGCGTCGACGCTGCCCTTCCCCTGCCGGTTTCCCTTCGCCGCTGCGCCACGGGCTTTCACCCGCCGGTTTGCTGTCGTTGTTGCGACGCGGCGGTTTGCCGGATGATTTCGGCGCGCCGCCTTCGGCACGACGCGGCTGCTGACCGCGACCGCCGCCGCCCTGACCGCGTCCACCGCCGCCCTGACGACCGTTCTGAATCGGCTCGGCTTTGATTGACGGATCCACTTCGTAACCCGGGGTTTCGATGCGCGGGATCTCTTTCTTCAGCAGACGTTCGATGTCGCGCAGCAGCTTGTGTTCATCCACGCAGACCAGAGAAAGCGCTTCACCGGTTGCCGCCGCGCGGCCGGTACGACCGATACGGTGAACGTAATCTTCCGGCACGTTTGGCAGCTCGTAGTTCACCACGTGCGGCAGCTCTTCAATGTCGAGGCCACGGGCAGCGATGTCGGTCGCCACCAGCACGCGGATGTCGCCGGATTTGAAGTCCGCCAGCGCACGGGTACGCGCGCCCTGGCTCTTGTTACCGTGGATCGCCGCGCTGCGGATGCCGTCTTTATTCAGCTGTTCCGCCAGGTGGTTGGCACCGTGCTTGGTGCGGGTAAAGACCAGCACCTGCTGCCAGTTACCCTGGCCGATCATCTGGGAGAGCAGTTCCCGCTTGCGCTTTTTATCAACAAAGTGAACGTGCTGCGTCACCTGCTCAGAGGCGGTGTTGCGACGCGCCACCTCAACTTCCAGCGGGTTATGCAGCAGCTTTTCCGCCAGCGCCTTGATCTCGTCGGAGAAGGTCGCGGAGAAGAGCAGGTTCTGACGACGCGCAGGCAGCTTGGCCAGCACGCGACGAATATCGTGGATGAAGCCCATGTCGAGCATGCGGTCGGCTTCGTCCAGCACCAGAATTTCAACCTGGTCCAGCTTAACCGCGTTCTGATGCTCCAGGTCCAGCAGGCGACCTGGGGTAGCAACCAAAACGTCAACGCCGCTGCGCAGCTTCATCATCTGCGGGTTGATGCTGACCCCGCCGAAGACCACCAGCGAGCGAATGTTGAGATAGCGGCTGTACTCACGCACGTTCTCACCAATCTGCGCCGCCAGCTCGCGGGTTGGGGTCAGGATCAGGGCACGAACCGGACGACGGCCTTTCGCGTGCTGCTGGTTTTTTACCAGCAGCTCTAACAGCGGCAGCGTAAAGCCCGCGGTTTTACCGGTGCCGGTCTGGGCGCTGGCCATCAGGTCACGGCCCTGCAGGACGGCAGGAATAGCCTGCTGCTGGATTGGGGTTGGCTCAACGTAGCCCTGCTCTGCGATCGCGCGCAGAATTTCCGGGTTCAGGCCAAGGGAATCAAAAGACATAAAAACTCCGAACCGCCCCGACCATCACAGGTGTAGTTTTCAGGGAGATATAACGAATAGGGGAGGACAAAAACCACAATGTCGCGAAGGAGCGGAGTGTAGCAGCTTTTGTGACGTGGCGCATAAAATATCCCTCCGCATTCCCTCGACGTGAGCGTAAATCAGGCATAATCTTAATCAATCGATTGATTAATTCTTAATGCCGCCATGAATACAACACCCACAACAACCAAAGGTGAACAGGCCAAAAATCAGCTTATCGCCGCCGCGCTGGCGCAGTTTGGTGAGTACGGGCTGCATGCGACCACGCGCGATATTGCCGCGCTGGCCGGGCAGAACATTGCGGCGATTACCTACTATTTTGGCTCAAAAGAGGATTTATACCTCGCCTGCGCCGAGTGGATCGCCGATTTTATCGGCACGCAGTTTCACCCGCACGTTGAGGAAGCCACCGCGCTGCTCGGCCAGCCGTCGCCCGACCGCGCCGCCGTTCGCCAGCTTATTCTCAACGCCTGCCACGATATGATCCGCCTGCTGACGCACGACGATACGCTCAACCTGAGCAAGTTTATCTCCCGGGAGCAGCTCTCCCCGACGGTCGCCTACCAGCGGGTACACGATCGGGTAATTGAGCCAATGCACTCGCACCTGACCCGGCTGATCGCCGCCTATACCGGGCGGGACGCCAGTGATACCGAGACGGTTTTGCATACCCACGCCCTGCTGGGTGAAATCCTTGCCTTCCGTCTGGGCAGGGAAACCATCCTGTTACGCACCGGCTGGACACAATTTGATGAGGATAAAGCCGCGCAGATTAGCAAGGTGATCGCCTGTCACGTCGATCTGATCCTGCAAGGCTTAACGCAAAGGAGCCTGAAGTCATGAAAAAACCTGTCGCCATCATTCTGGTGGTTGTTGTTTTGCTTGCCGCTGGAGTCGGTGGATGGCTGTGGTATCAGAGCCATCAGGATAAAGGCCTGACGCTGTACGGTAACGTGGATATTCGCACGGTGAACATGAGCTTCCGCGTGGGCGGACGTCTCGCCTCGCTGAACGTTGACGAAGGCGATGCCATCAAAAGCGGGCAGACGCTGGGGATGCTGGACAAAGCGCCCTATGAGAATGCGCTGATGCAGGCCAAAGCGGGCGTGTCAGTCGCCCAGGCGCAGTATGACCTGATGCTGGCAGGCTATCGCGACGAAGAGATTGCCCAGGCCGCCGCCGCGGTCAAACAGGCGCAGGCCGCCTATGACTACGCGCAGAACTTCTACGCGCGCCAGCAGGGGCTGTGGAAAAGCCGCACCATTTCCGCCAACGACCTGGAAAATGCGCGCTCGTCCCGCGACCAGGCGCAGGCCACGCTGAAGTCCGCGCAGGATAAGTTAAGCCAGTACCGCACCGGTAACCGCGCGCAGGATATCGCCCAGGCGAAAGCCAGCCTTGAACAGGCGCAGGCGCAGCTGGCTCAGGCTGAGCTGGATCTGCACGACACCACCTTAATCGCGCCGTCTGACGGCACGCTGATGACCCGCGCCGTGGAGCCGGGCAGCATGCTCAGCGCGGGCAGCACCGTCTTGACGCTCTCCCTGACCCGCCCGGTGTGGGTGCGCGCCTACATTGACGAGCCAAATCTCGGCCAGATGCAGCCGGGCCGCGAGCTGCTGCTCTATACCGACGGCCGCCCGGACAAGCCGTATCACGGCAAGGTGGGCTTTGTCTCCCCTACCGCCGAATTCACGCCGAAAACCGTTGAAACACCGGACCTGCGTACCGACCTGGTGTATCGCCTGCGCATCATTGTGACCGATGCGGACGACGCGCTGCGTCAGGGCATGCCCGTCACCGTAAAAGTAGACAGCGGGGAACGACATGAATGACGCGGTTATTCAGCTCAACAATCTGGTCAAACGCTTCGCGGGAATGGACAAACCGGCCGTCGCGCCGCTGAACTGCACCATCCAGAAAGGCTACGTGACCGGGCTGGTCGGCCCGGACGGCGCGGGGAAAACTACGCTGATGCGGATGCTGGCGGGGCTGCTCAAGCCGGATGAAGGCACGGCCAGCGTGCTTGGTCTTGACCCGATCGAGGACGACGGCGCGCTCCACGCCATGCTCGGCTATATGCCGCAGAAGTTTGGCCTGTACGAAGATCTGACGGTGATGGAAAACCTGAACCTGTACGCCGACCTGCGCAGCGTCACCGGCGAAACGCGGCAGAAAACCTTCGCGCGCCTGCTGGAGTTTACCTCCCTCGGCCCGTTCACCGACCGGCTGGCGGGCAAGCTCTCCGGCGGGATGAAGCAGAAGCTGGGGCTGGCCTGCACGCTGGTCGGCGAGCCGAAAGTGCTGCTGCTGGACGAGCCCGGCGTCGGCGTAGACCCGATTTCGCGTCGTGAACTGTGGCAGATGGTGCACGAGCTGGCGGGCGACGGGATGCTGATCCTCTGGAGCACCTCCTACCTCGACGAAGCGGAACAGTGCCGGGACGTGCTGCTGATGAACGAAGGCGAACTGCTTTATCAGGGCGAGCCGACGACGCTGACGCAGAGCATGGCCGGACGCAGCTTCCTGCTGCACAGCCCGCAGGAGTCCAACCGCAGGCTGCTGCAGCGGGTGCTCAGGCTGCCGCAGGTCAGCGACGGGATGATCCAGGGCCGCTCGGTGCGTATTATCCTCAAAAAAGAGGCCACCGCCGACGACGTTCGCCAGGCGCAGGGGATGCCTGAGATCGAAATAGAAGAGACCGCACCGCGCTTTGAGGACGCGTTTATCGACCTGCTGGGCGGCGCGGGTACGTCAGAGTCGCCGCTTGCCGCCATTCTGCATACGGTGGAAGGCACGCCGGGCGAAACGGTCATTGAAGCGAAATCGCTCACCAAAAAGTTCGGGGATTTCGCCGCCACTGACAACGTCAATTTTGCGGTGAAGCGCGGCGAGATTTTTGGCCTGCTCGGGCCGAACGGCGCGGGAAAATCGACCACCTTCAAGATGATGTGCGGCCTGCTGGTACCGACGTCCGGCAAGGCGCTGGTGCTGGACATGGATCTGAAGGTCAGCTCCGGCAAGGCGCGCCAGCATCTGGGGTATATGGCGCAGAAGTTTTCCCTGTACGGCAACCTGACGGTCGAGCAGAATCTGCGCTTTTTCTCCGGCGTGTACGGCCTGCGCGGGCGCGCGCAGAACGAGAAAATCCGCCGCATGAGCGACGCCTTCGCGTTAACCAACATCGCCTCCCACGCCACCGACGAACTGCCGCTCGGCTTTAAGCAGCGGCTGGCCCTGGCCTGCTCGCTGATGCACGAGCCGGATATTCTGTTTCTGGATGAACCGACCTCGGGGGTTGATCCCATTACCCGCCGCGAGTTCTGGCTGCACATCAACAGCATGGTGGAAAAAGGGGTGACCGTGATGGTGACCACCCACTTCATGGACGAGGCGGAGTACTGCGACCGCATCGGGCTGGTCTATCGCGGCAAGCTGATTGCCCACGGCACGCCGGACGACCTGAAAAACCAGGCCGCCGACGATGAGGTCCCGGACCCGACCATGGAGCAGGCGTTTATCACCCTCATCCACGACTGGGATAAGGAGAATGCCCATGCGCAGTAATGCCCTTTCCTGGCGCCGGGTGCGCGCGCTGTGCGTTAAAGAGACGCGGCAGATCGTGCGTGACCCCAGCAGCTGGCTGATAGCGGTGGTGATCCCCCTGCTGCTGCTGTTTATCTTTGGCTACGGCATTAACCTGGACTCCAGCAAGCTCCGGGTCGGGATTTTGCTGGAGCAGCAGAGCGAAGAGGCGCTGGACTTCACTCACGCCATGACCGGCTCGCCCTACATTGACGCCACCATCAGCGACAGCCGGCAGGAGTTGATCCAGAAAATGCAGGCCGGTAAAATTCGCGGTCTGATCGTCATTCCGGTGGATTTCGCCGCCAATATGGCGCGGGCAAATACCGATGCGCCGATCCAGGTGATTACCGACGGCAGCGAGCCGAACACCGCCAACTTCGTGCAGGGCTACGCGGAGGGGATCTGGCAGCTCTGGCAGATGCAGCGCGCGGAAGACCGGGGCGAGACGTTTGAACCGCTCATCGACGTGCAGACGCGCTACTGGTTTAACCCCGCCGCCATCAGCCAGCACTTTATTATTCCGGGCGCGGTGACGATTATCATGACGGTAATCGGCGCGATACTGACCTCGCTGGTGATTGCCCGCGAGTGGGAGCGCGGCACGATGGAGGCACTGCTCTCTACCGAAGTGACGCGCGTCGAGCTGCTGCTGTGCAAGCTCATCCCCTACTATTTCCTCGGCATGCTGGCGATGCTGCTCTGCATGCTGGTGTCAGTCTTTATCCTCGGCGTGCCGTATCGCGGCTCGCTGGTCGTGCTGTTTTTTATCACCAGCCTGTTTTTACTCAGCACGCTGGGCATGGGTCTGCTCATCTCCACCATCACCCGCAACCAGTTTAACGCCGCGCAGGTGGCGCTGAACGCCGCTTTTCTGCCGTCGATTATGCTGTCCGGGTTTATCTTCCAGATAGACAGTATGCCTGCGGTGATCCGCGCCGTGACCTACATCATCCCGGCGCGCTACTTCGTGAGCACCCTGCAAAGCCTGTTCCTGGCGGGGAATATTCCGGTGGTGCTGATTATCAACACCCTGTTTTTGATGGCGTCGGCGGTGATGTTTATCGGGTTGACGTGGATGAAAACCAAACGGCGGTTAGATTAAGGAGCGCGCATGTTTCACCGTTTATGGACACTGATCCGCAAAGAGCTGCAATCCCTGCTGCGCGAGCCGCAAACCCGCGCCATTCTGGTCTTGCCGGTGCTGATCCAGGTTTTACTGTTCCCGTTTGCCGCCACCCTTGAGGTGACCAACGCCACCATCGCCATTTACAACGAAGACAACGGCAAACATTCCGTCGAGCTGACGCAGCGCTTTGCCCGTGCGAAAGCCTTTACCCACATCCTGCTGCTGAAAAGCCCACAGGAGATCCAGCCCACCATCGACACGCAAAAAGCGCTGCTGCTGGTGCGGTTCCCGGCGGATTTCTCCCGCAATCTGGATACCTTCCAGACCGCGCCGATGCAGCTGATCCTCGACGGACGCAACTCCAACAGCGCCCAGATAGCGGCCAACTACTTGCAGCAGGTGGTGAAGGATTACCAGCAGGAGCTGATGGAGGGCAAACCGAAGCCCAACAACAGCGAGCTGGTGGTACGCAACTGGTACAACCCGAACCTGGACTATAAGTGGTTCGTGGTGCCGTCGCTGATCGCCATGATCACCACCATCGGGGTGATGATCGTGACCTCCCTGTCCGTCGCCCGCGAGCGCGAACAGGGCACGCTGGATCAGCTGCTGGTCTCCCCGCTCGCCACCTGGCAGATTTTCGTCGGCAAAGCGGTGCCGGCGCTGATTGTCGCGACGTTCCAGGCCACCATCGTGCTGGGAGTCGGTATTTGGGCCTACCAGATCCCGTTCGCCGGTTCGCTGGCGCTGTTTTACTTCACGATGGTGATTTACGGGCTGTCGCTGGTGGGGTTTGGACTGCTGATCTCGGCGCTCTGCTCGACGCAGCAGCAGGCGTTTATCGGGGTATTCGTCTTTATGATGCCCGCGATTTTGCTCTCGGGTTATGTTTCTCCCGTCGAGAACATGCCGGTATGGCTACAGGATCTGACGTGGGTAAATCCGATTCGGCACTTTACGGACATCACCAAGCAAATCTATCTGAAGGATGCGAGTCTGGATATTGTCTGGGGAAGTTTGTGGCCGCTGCTGGTGATTGCGGCCACGACGGGCTCAGTGGCGTACGCGATGTTTAGACGCAACATTGCGTAGCTTTTTCTCTTTGGTCAGCAACGAGACGACCGCAGGCCCTGCGAGGATTGCCAGACCCGCCAGGGCCAGCAGCAGGTTGTTTTGCAGCACGCGCGACAGCAGCCAAAGCACAATCATCGCGGCACCAAAATACCAGGTGGTGGTGAGCTCTTCGAGCACATCACCCACCTCGCGCCAGCGCGCTTCGTGGTGGCGCTGTAAGAACAGCATCGACAGCACGGTGACGCCATAAAGGACGCATAGCCCCAGGCCAACACGCACCAGCGTGCCGCTCATCCAGCCCATCACCAGTACGGCCACGACCAGTAAATGCAACATTATCTGCCAGCAACTCAGGCCAGTTGCGACACGAACACGTTGTTGCCACTTCATGGCTTCTCTCCTGAAGGATTTTTCTCTGCTTAATCAGACTACCGCACTTTACGGAAAATTCCGTAACGCCGCATCTTTTTGTGACGCCGACTACACTTTATTTTCATTGGGATAGTCACTCAGGAAGGAGCTTATGACTCAAAAAATGCAGCATTTCTCGCTTAAGGTGCTGACGATAAACATTCATAAGGGCTTCACAGCATTTAATCGCCGCTTCATTTTACCGGAGCTGCGCGACGCGGTTCGCACCGTCAGCGCGGATATTGTCTGCCTCCAGGAGGTGATGGGCGCACACGAAGTGCACCCGCTCCACTTTGAGAACTGGCCCGACACGCCGCACTATGAATTTCTGGCCGACACCATGTGGAGTGATTACGCCTATGGCCGCAACGCGGTCTACCCGGAAGGGCATCACGGGAACGCGGTGCTGTCCCGCTACCCCATTGAACATTATGAAAACCGCGACGTTTCCGTCGGGGAAAGCGAAAAACGCGGCCTGCTTTACTGCCGCATTACCCCGCCCGACCTCGAGCGACCTGTGCATGTCGGCTGTGTTCATCTGGGCCTTCGCGAAGCCCATCGTCAGGCGCAGCTGAAAATGCTGGCCGAATGGGCCAACGCGCTTCCCGAAGGTGAACCGGTGGTCGTGGCCGGCGATTTCAACGACTGGCGACAGCGGGCAAACCATCCGTTAAAAGTGGATGCCGGACTGGAGGAGATTTTTACTCGCGCCAACGGCAGGCCTGCGCGCACCTTCCCGGTCCGTTTCCCGCTGCTTCGGCTTGACCGCATCTACGTGAAAAATGCCCACGCCAGCAGCCCGACCGCCCTGGCGCTCCTTAACTGGCGACATCTTTCCGACCATGCCCCGCTCAGCGCGGAGATCCACCTATGAAATGTTCCTGGCAGGAAGGCAACCGGATCACGCTGCTGGTCAACGGAGACGAGTACTACCCGGCCGTGTTTAAGGCGATTGATAACGCGCAGCAGAAGGTGATCCTCGAAACCTTTATCTGGTTCGAAGACAATGTGGGCAAGCAGTTGCACAGCGTGCTGCTGCGCGCCGCCCGGCGCGGCGTCAAAATTGAAGTGCTGCTTGATGGCTATGGCTCGCCGGATCTCAGCGATGCGTTTGTCAATGAGTTGACCTCCGCGGGCGTGGTGTTCCGCTACTACGATCCCGGCCCTCGCCTGTTCGGCATGCGTACCAATCTTTTCCGCCGGATGCACCGCAAAATTGTGGTGGTGGACGAGACGGTGGCGTTTGTCGGCGGCATTAACTACTCCGCTGAGCATATGTCCGACTACGGCCCGGAGGCGAAGCAGGACTACGCCATTCGCATTGAAGGCCCGGTGGTGCAGGACATTTTGCTCTTTGAGCTGGAGAACCTGCCGGGTAAAGAGGCCGTTCGCCGCTGGTGGAGACGCCGCCATCGCCCGGAAGAGAACCGGAAGCCCGGCGAAGCGCAGGCCCTTTTCGTCTGGCGGGATAACGGCGAGCACCGTGACGACATTGAACGTCATTATCTCAAGATGCTCGCCAACGCGAAGCGCGAAGTGATTATTGCTAACGCCTACTTTTTCCCGGGCTATCGTCTGCTGCACGCCATGCGCAATGCGGCCCGTCGCGGGGTACGCGTGAAGCTGATTGTGCAGGGCGAGCCGGATATGCCGATAGTCAAAGTCGGCGCGCGGCTGCTGTATAACTATCTGGTGAAGGGCGGCGTACAGATCTACGAATATCGCCGCCGACCGCTGCACGGCAAAGTGGCGCTGATGGACGATCACTGGGCAACCGTGGGCTCCAGTAACCTCGATCCGCTGAGTTTATCGCTCAACCTTGAAGCCAACCTGATCATTCACGATCGCCAGTTTAACCAGACCCTGCGGGATAACCTGCAGGCGTTGATCGTTAACGACAGCGTGCGCGTGGACGAATCCATGGTCCCCAAACGTACCTGGTGGAACCTGGGCATCAGCGTGGTGGTGTTCCACTTTCTGCGTCATTTCCCGGCGATGGTCGGCTGGCTGCCGGCGCATACGCCTAAGCTTGCGCAGGTGGACCCGCCGGTACAACCTGAAATGGAAACCCAGGACCGTATTGAAGCGGAAGATGGAGGCAAACCCTGATGTCGAAATCGCATCCGCGCTGGCGGCTGGCAAAAAAGATCCTGACCTGGCTGTTTTTTATTGCGGTCGCGGTTCTGCTGGTGGTCTACGCGCAGAAAGTTGACTGGGAAGAGGTGTGGAAGGTCATCCGCAACTATAACCGGATGGTGCTGCTGGGCGCTGTAGGGCTGGTTATCGTGAGCTACCTGATGTACGGCTGCTATGACCTGCTGGGCCGCGCCTACTGCGGCCACAAGCTGGCCAAACGTCAGGTTATGCTGGTGTCGTTTATCTGCTATGCCTTTAACCTGACGCTGAGCACCTGGGTCGGCGGCATTGGCATGCGCTATCGCCTTTATTCGCGGCTCGGCCTGCCGGGCGGGACCATCACGCGCATTTTCTCGTTAAGCATCACCACCAACTGGCTGGGCTATATTCTGCTCGGCGGGGTGATCTTCACCATCGGCGTGGTGCAGCTGCCCGCGCACTGGTATATCGACGAGGCCACGCTGCGCATACTGGGCATCGTACTGCTGCTGATCATCGCCGTTTATCTGTGGGCCTGCGCGTTTGCCAGACGCCGTCACATGACCATTAAAGGGCAAAAGCTGGTGCTGCCCTCATGGAAGTTTGCGGTGCTGCAGATGGCCGTCTCCAGCGCCAACTGGATGGCGATGGGGGCCATTATCTGGCTGCTGATTGGCGAGGACGTGAACTACTTCTTCGTGCTGGGCGTGCTGCTGGTGAGCAGTATTGCGGGCGTGATTGTGCATATTCCGGCGGGGATCGGCGTGCTGGAAGCGGTATTTATCGCCCTGCTGGCCGGGGAGCATGTCTCTCAGGGCACGATTATCGCGGCCCTGCTGGCATACCGCATGCTGTATTACTTCCTGCCGCTGGCGCTGGCAACGGTCTGTTATCTGGTGCTGGAGAGTCGGGCGAAGAAGCTGAGAGCGAAGAACGAAAAGGTAATGGCGAAATAAAAGAAAAACGGCAACCTTGTTGCCGTTTTTAGTGTTTGTTCCCTCTCCCGTGGGAGAGGGTCAGGGTGAGGGCACCAGACCGCACCCCACCCGGCAAAACAACCCTAGCGACGGTTGCCGAAAATCCGCAGCAGCATCAGGAACAGGTTGATGAAGTCCAGATACAGCGTCAGCGCGCCCAGGATCGCGTATTTGCGCAGGTTTGAGCTGTCGCGTACGTCAATCTGCTCGCCGATGTTTTTTAGCTTCTGGGTGTCATACGCCGTCAACCCAACGAAGATCACCACCCCGATGTAGGTCACGGCCCACATCAGCGCGTCGCTCTTCAGCCACAGGTTTACCAGCGACGCCAGCACAATCCCAATCAGCCCCATAAACAGCATGCTGCCTAAACCGCTCAGATCGCGCTTCGTGGTGTAACCGTAGAGACTCATCACGCCGAACATCCCGCCGGTCACCACAAAGGTGCTGGCGATGGAGGAGTAGGTGTAGACGATGAAAATACTGGAAAGCGTCAGCCCCGTTAGCGCCGAATAGAGCATAAACAGCGTGGTCGCCATTCCGGCACTCAGCTTTTGCACCAGACCCGAAAGCACAAACACCAGCGCCAGCTGCGCGATAATCAGCCCAAAGAAGGTGATTTTGCTGGAGAAGATAAACATCATCAGTTCAGGCGTGTTCGCCGCATACCACGCGATAAACGCGGTAAGCAGCAGGCCAACCGTCATCCAGCCGTACACCTGAGCCATATACGTCTGCAGGCCGCTACGGGTCTGCTGTACTATTGAATCGGAACGCGGAAATCGGTCCATGATTCACTCCTGATTAAGATTAAGTAGACACACACGTTAAGATTAACACATCCATGTAAACCGACTACCAACGGCTGGCGGCTTGTTTATCGCTGTCGCGCGATTCCACCCAGCGGTCACCTTCCGGCGTGGCTTCGCGCTTCCAGAACGGCGCTTTGGTTTTGAGGTAATCCATAATGAACTCCCCTGCCGCAAACGCGCTGCCGCGGTGTGCGCTGGTCACCCCGACGAAGACAATCTCCTCGCCGGGCCACATCTCGCCGATGCGGTGAATCACCGTGACGCGGCCAAGCGGCCAGCGACCCCGCGCCTCGTCGACAATCTCCGCCAGCGATTTCTCGGTCATCCCAGGATAGTGCTCCAGCGTCAGTGCCTTCACGCTGTCGCCGAGGTTGTGATTGCGCACCTTGCCGGTGAAGGTGACGACAGCGCCGTCTTCATCGCGTTCCGCCAGCCAGCTGTATTCGGTCCCCACGTTAAAACGCTCGGGGCTCACCAGAATTCGGGTTTCAGCCATCTTAGCCCCCCGTTACCGGCGGGAAGAAGGCCACTTCATCCCCTGCGTTCAGCGGATGGGTGAACTCCACCAGCGTCTGGTTAACGGCGGCCAGCAGCTTGCCTTCGTCCAGCGCCAGCGCCCAGCGGTCGCTTTGTGCCGCCAGATGCGCGCGCAGGGCAGCGACGTTTTCAAAGGACGCATCCAGCGTCAGGCTGTCGGTATTCACCAGCTCGCGCACCTGCGCAAAAAAGAGCACCTTAATCATGGCTGTCCACCTTAAAATCACCGGATTTGCCGCCGCTTTTTGCCAGCAGGCGAACCGGGCCAATCACCATATCTTTCTGCACCGCTTTGCACATGTCATAAATGGTCAGCGCGGCAACTGAGGCCGCCGTCAGCGCTTCCATCTCTACGCCGGTTTTGCCGGTTAAGCGACAGAGTGACTCAATGCGCACGCGGCTCTGCTCCGGCTGCGCCTGCAGGCTCACTTCCACCTTGCTCAGCATCAGCGGATGGCACAGCGGAATAAGATCCCAGGTGCGTTTGGCGGCCTGAATACCCGCGATGCGCGCGGTGGCAAAGACGTCGCCCTTATGGTGGCTGCCGTCGATAATCATCGCCAGGGTCTCCGGCAGCATAGTGACGAACGCTTCCGCGCGCGCCTCGCGCACCGTTTCGGCTTTGGCGGAAACATCCACCATATGCGCTTCACCGGCGGCGTTAATGTGGGTCAGTTGTGACATAGCTTATTTCTTTAAATGGGGATGAAAATTACACGGACGGGTACGGGCATCCAGCTGCGGGGCAATGATGTTTTCCCACGCGGTGCGGCAGGCTTTGGTCGAACCCGGCATGGCAAAAATCAGGGTTTTGTTAGCCACCCCGGCAACGGCGCGCGACTGAAGCGTGGAGGTACCAATCTCTTCAAAGGAGAGCATGCGGAACACTTCGCCGAAGCCTTCCACCTCGCGGTCAAACAGCGGGATAAGCGCTTCGGGGGCCTGATCGCCTGCGGTAAAGCCGGTGCCGCCAGTAATCAGCACCACCTGCACCTCATCGCTGGCAATCCACTGCGAAACCTGAGCGCGAATGGCGTAGCGGTTCTCCTTCACGATCGCTTTATCGACGATGCTATGCCCCGCGTCATGAGCCGCCTCGCGCAGCCAGTGGCCGGAGGTATCATCCTCTTCGCCGCGGCGGTCGGAAACGGTAAGGATAGCAATGCGTGTCGGGATAAATTCTGCGCTTACCTGACTCATATTCTGATTCCTTCTTAAGCCTGATTACCCGCCGATGTAGGACAGGTTCTGAGTAATGCCGGTATTGCCCTGATGCAGGAAGTGGGTCTGTTTTTTATGCGTCAGCGCTTCAGAAATACGTGCTTCAAGCGCGTCCTGCTGCGCATCGTCTTCAAGCAGATCGCGAAGGTCTACGCCGCCGTCGCCAAACAGGCAAAGATGGAGCTTGCCAACGGAGGAGACGCGCAGGCGGTTGCAGCTGGCGCAGAAGTCTTTCTCATAGGGCATGATAAGCCCAATCTCACCTTCGTAATCCGGGTGGCAGAAGACCTGCGCCGGACCGTCGCTGCGCTGGCGGATCTGGTGGATCCAGCCGCGTCTCAGCAGCGCGTCGCGCAGCACCATGCCGGAGATGTGATGGCGACGGAACAGCTCGCTGCCCTCGCCGGTTTCCATCAGCTCGATAAAACGCAGCTGTATAGGGCGGGATTTGATCCACGCCAGGAAGGTGTCCAGCTGATGATGATTCACATCACGCATCAGCACCGTGTTGACTTTTACCTTCTCGAACCCGGCCGCAAATGCCGCGTCGATACCGTCCATGACCTGCTGAAATTTATCCTGGCCGGTAATGGCGTGGAACTGACGGGCGTCCAGGCTATCGACGCTGACGTTGATCGCCGTCAGCCCCGCATCGCGCCAGTTCGCCACGTCACGCGCCATGCGGTAACCGTTGGTGGTCACGGCAATCTGGCGGATACGTTCGTTTTCACGCACGGCGGCGATGATGTCGGGAAAATCACGGCGCAGAGAGGGTTCACCGCCGGTCAGACGCACTTTTTCGGTGCCGAGCTCAGAGAAGGCGCGCGTGACGCGGCGCACTTCATCCACGGAGAGAAAGCCGTTATTGGTGACGCTGCCCGGTTTGTAGCCATCGGGCAGGCAGTAGGTGCAACGGAAGTTGCACACATCGGTAATCGACAGACGTAAGTAATAAAACTTACGCGCGAAAGCATCAGTAAGTTGTGAAGCCATGTACACCTTTCCAGATCGGGAGGCACAGTCATTTCTTTCTGTACCCTGGTGGCAAATTCGCCACGGCCAGAGCGCCATATCTTTCGACACAGGCACAAGGGCTAGAGTGTATGTTTTCAATTTTGAAAACGTGGTTAGGGCGATAGTAGCGCGGAAATTCTGACGACGCCATTATCGCTTTTCGCTATATAATTATCTATATAGCGATTCAATCCTGCATTTTCGCTACAGAATACCTAAAAACCGCATTTTCACATTGATATACGTCATTTTGCGTCGGGTGAGGCATCGTCTTTTAGGGGTAGTTAGGTTACTGTTACGCGATCGAACGTGATAAGGAATACGTATGCGCAATCGCACTTTTGCGGATCTTGACCGAGTGGTCGCTCTTGGCGGAGGACACGGCTTAGGCCGGGTTATGTCCTCTTTGTCGTCACTCGGCTCAAGACTGACCGGGATAGTGACCACCACCGATAACGGCGGCTCAACCGGGCGCATTCGTCGTGCCGAAGGCGGCATTGCCTGGGGAGACATGCGCAACTGCCTGAACCAGTTAATTACCGAGCCAAGCGTCGCGTCGGCGATGTTTGAGTACCGTTTTGGCGGAAATGGCGAACTTTCCGGGCATAACCTCGGAAATCTGATGTTAAAGGCGCTTGATCACCTGAGCGTAAGGCCTCTGGAAGCCATCAACTTAATCCGCAATCTGCTCAAAGTGGATGCATTCCTGATCCCTATGTCCGAACAACCGGTTGACTTGATGGCAATCGACGCCGAAGGGCATGAAGTTTACGGCGAGGTGAATATCGACCAGCTCATCCTGCCGCCAACGGAGTTAATGACCTATCCGAGCGTACCCGCCACGCGAGAAGCGGTGGAGGCCATCGGGGAAGCGGATCTTATCCTGATCGGTCCAGGCAGTTTTTACACCAGCCTGATGCCCATTCTGCTGGTGAAAGAGCTGGCGCAGGCGCTGCGCCGCACCCCTGCCCCGATGGTTTACATCGGTAACCTGGGACGTGAACTGAGCCCGGCGGCGGCGAGCCTGTCGCTGGCAGACAAGCTTGAAGTAATGGAGCATTACGTCGGCAAGAAAATCATTGACGGCGTAGTCGTGGGCCCAAAAGTGGATGTGTCATGGATTGGCGATCGTCTGGTGGTGCAGGAGCCGCTGGAGGCCAGCGATATCAAGTATCGCCATGACCGTCACCTGCTGCGCGAGGCGCTGGAGAAGGCGATTCAGGCGCTGGGTTAGTTTCGTTTTGTGCGGCCTGATGCCCTCACCCCGGCCCTCTCCCACGGGGAGAGGGAGAAAACAACGCTTTACTCACGATGCCGCGATGAAAAGATCCCGCAGCTGATGAAGCTGGTCGCGGATCTGCGCCGCCTCTTCGAACTCCAGATTCTGCGCGTGCTGCATCATCTGCCCTTCCAGCTCGTGGATTTTCTGCTGCAGCGCTTTCGGCGTCAGCACGACGGTATCTTCTTCCACCACTGAACGCGCCTTGCCGCGGCCTTTCGCTTTGGTTTTGGCGATGTTCTGACCCAGCGCCAGAATATCCACCACCTTCTTGTTCAGCCCCTGCGGCGTGATGCCGTGCTCTTCGTTGTAGCGCTGCTGCTTCTCGCGGCGGCGCTCCGTTTCGCCAATCGCTTTTGCCATCGACGGGGTGATTTTGTCACCGTACAGAATCGCTTTACCGTTGACGTTACGCGCCGCACGGCCGATGGTCTGGATCAGGGAGCGCTCAGAACGCAGGAAGCCCTCTTTGTCCGCATCCAGAATCGCCACCAGCGAGACTTCCGGCATATCCAGGCCTTCTCGCAGCAGGTTGATCCCCACCAGCACGTCAAACTCGCCCAGACGCAGATCGCGGATAATCTCCATGCGCTCCACGGTATCGATATCCGAGTGCAGATAGCGCACCTTCTCGCCGTGCTCTTCCAGATACTCGGTGAGGTCTTCCGCCATGCGCTTGGTGAGCGTGGTCACCAGCACGCGCTCGTTGATGGCGGAACGGGCACGGATCTCAGAGAGCAGATCGTCCACCTGAGTGGCCACCGGACGAACTTCAATAATCGGGTCAAGCAGACCCGTTGGACGCACAACCTGATCGACAACGTCTTCACCGGATTTCTCCAGCTCGTAGTTGCCCGGCGTGGCCGAGACGTAAATGGTTTGCGGCGCGAGCGCCTCAAACTCTTCAAACTTCATCGGGCGGTTATCCAGCGCCGACGGCAGGCGGAAGCCGTACTCCACCAGCGTCTCTTTACGCGCGCGGTCACCGCGGTACATCCCGCCGATCTGCGGGATCGTGACGTGGGACTCGTCGATCACCAGCAAACCGTCTGCCGGAAGATAGTCAAACAGCGTCGGCGGCGGCTCGCCCGGCCCGCGCCCGGAGAGGAAGCGCGAGTAGTTTTCAATGCCGGAGCAGTAGCCCAGCTCGTTCATCATCTCAAGGTCGAACTGGGTACGCTGGCTGAGGCGCTGCTCTTCCAGCAGCTTATTGTTCGCCAGCAGCACCTTACGGCGCTCGGCCAGCTCCACTTTGATCTCTTCCATCGCCTGCACGATACGCTCGCGCGGCGTCACGTAGTGCGTTTTCGGGTAGATGGTGAAGCGCTGGATCACCGACTCAATGTGTCCGGTCAAGGGGTCGAAGAGCGACAGCCGTTCAACCTCTTCGTCAAACAGCTCGACGCGCAGCGCCATATCGTCCGATTCCGCCGGGAAGATGTCGATCACCTCACCGCGTACGCGGAACGTCCCGCGCTGGAACGCCTGATCGTTACGGGCATACTGCAGCTCCGCCAGACGACGAACGATGGCGCGCTGGTCGATGATCATCCCCTGCGTCAGGTGCAGCATCATTTTGAGATAGAGATCCGGATCGCCCAGACCGTAGATCGCGGAAACCGACGCGACGACGACCACGTCGCGACGCTCCAGAAGCGCCTTAGTGGCCGACAGTCGCATCTGCTCGATGTGTTCGTTCACCGAGGCGTCCTTCTCGATGAAGGTGTCAGAGCTCGGCACATAGGCTTCAGGCTGGTAGTAATCGTAGTAGGAGACGAAATACTCCACCGCATTTTCCGGGAAGAACTCTTTCATCTCGCCGTAAAGCTGCGCGGCCAGGGTTTTATTGGGTGCCAGCACCATCGTTGGGCGCTGGAGATCCGCAATCACGTTGGCGATGGTGAAGGTTTTACCTGACCCCGTCACACCTAATAGCGTCTGGTGCGCCAGCCCATCTTCCAGCCCCTCTTCCAGACGACGGATCGCCTCAGGCTGATCGCCAGATGGACGGAAAGCAGAATTCAATTTGAACGGTTTACTCATGGGCGACAACCTGATGACGTTAAAAGCGGCAGGTGAGTAATTTTACTCGTTGTTGCCAGGAATGCCAGTAAAAAACACTGGATGAAAAACCAGTGGCATGTCAGGATATTTAGCATAGCGCCTGAAGGATTGGTGCGATAACGGCCAAAATTTGGGCTGTGACAATATAAAACACCAGTCAGGTCAGGTTATCCCCAGAACTTTTTCTTTTTTAACATTTGTCAAGCCAGGTAATGATAGTTTTGTGGCAACGGGTGACACTTTCATGACGGGAATTGCTTTTATCTAAGCAGTTAAATAATAAACGATATTTTCTAAAGCCGCGTTTCGCGTCAATTTGGGCGTAAGCCGCGTCTTCTCTCGCTTATCGCATGTTTTCTAACTCTAATGCACATGGTTATCCACAGGAATAGTGGATAACTGCTTCCAGCCCATACAGCGTGGCGCTCGGCAAATTCCCGGATTTTCCCACGAGACGGCAGTAAAAAATTTTTATAGCTCTTTTTTGATGATTAACAGTTGTGTCATTCATAACCAACTGATGAGATCTTGCTCACATTTTCATCATTTCGGGCACTGCACCACAACTCAACACCGCCAGCACCGTCGATGTGCAATCCCTTTTTTTCTCTGCCCCTCTCCGGTGACTTATTCCTAAAAAAGCCGTTTTTTTAAACACTTTTCGGGTTCTGGCAGGGGTTTTGCACACTCAATCACGAGCCTCACCTACACACATTTTTAAGGAGAGAAAGATGTTGAGTCTGCGTGCTGTGAATCAGTTTTACGGAAGCCAACATACGCTATGGAACGTGAATTTGGATTTTCCGCAAGGGATGTGTACAGGCGTCGTTGGCCTGCCGGGAATGGGGAAAACCACCCTCATGAATTGCATCGCCGGGAGAGTGCCCGTCGAAAGCGGCAGCATCATCTGGCATGAGGCGGGCGCGCCGCCGCGTGATTTGCTTAACCTACCGCCAGAACAGCGTTCAGGACCGGGGATAGGCTATGTCCCGCAGGACAGGCGGATCTTCTCCCAGCTAACGATTGAGGAGAATCTGCATATCGCCATGCGGGCGATGGGGAAACCCAACCCGGAAGCGAAAAGTGACGTTTACGACCTGTTTCCGGCGCTCTACGCATTGCGACAGACCCGCGCCAACACGCTCTCTCCGGACGACCAGTACCAGCTGGCGCTGGCTAATGCGCTGGTGAACCGCCCGCACCTGCTGATCCTCGATGAGCCCCTGCACGGCGCAGGACACAGCTTCGCCCAGAAGCTGGGGCAGCTGCTGGTGCGCTTAAACCGGGAGTTAGGTATGACGGTGCTGTTAGCGGAGCAGCAGCTGTCGTTTATCCGCCGGGTTGCGGACCGTTTCTGTATGCTCTATCGCGGGCGTAACGTGGCGCAGGGCCACGTTAACGAACTGGATGACGAGCTTATCGCGCACTGGATGTCGCGGGAAGCAAGACGCTGAGATCGAGATAACGCCCGGTTTCGGCATTTTCCGCGCCGTCAGCAAGCCAGGGAATTTCCCCGAGGCACGGGGCGGAAAGTACGCGCCTGAGCGTCGCCAGATACTCCAGGTGTCGTTTCCCCGGCGCAACCACGTCGTTGGCTATCCAGCCCGCCAGACGCAGCCCGGCCTGCTGCACGGCCTGCGCGGTCAACATGGCGTGATTGATGCAGCCCAGCTTGACGCCGACGACCAGAATGACCGGAAGCTGCTCGGCCTGCACCCAGTCGGCAAACGTCTGCGCGTCCGAAAGCGGCGTAAACCAGCCCCCTGCACCTTCCACCAGCACCCAGTCGGCCTGGCCTTCCAGCGTCCGTAACCCGGCAGACAGCACCGCGAAATCAATCGGACGACCTTCGTCAGCGCTGATGATGTGCGGCGAGGTCGGCTCGGCAAAGGTGTACGGATTGACCGCTGAATAGGCCAGTTCAATCGTGCTGTTACGCTGGAGCGCCAGCGCGTCGGTGTTGCGTAACCCTTCCGGCGTCATCTCGCTGCCGGAAGCAACCGGCTTATATCCGGCGGTGTTTTTCCCAAGCTTCCTTGCCGCCTGCAGCAGCGCCGAGCTGGCAACCGTTTTGCCCACTTCCGTGTCCGTGCCGGTAACAAAATAACGTTCAGTCACGTTCGATAATCCCATGAAAAAGTTGATAAGAGAGCGGGAAATGCCCCCGCTGCTGCGGCCAGGCCAGCTCCAGACGCTGCAGCTGTCCCCGGGTCAGCGGTTTTCTCTCCCGTCCGGCATGCAGGTGCGTGGCCCCGATGCCCTTCAGCGAGCGCATCGCGCTGAACGCATCGCTAAAATTGAGGGTGATGGTCTGCACCGTGCTGCGGTAGCGCCAGCCTGCCAGCGCCTGCGTCACCTGGTCATGCGATAAAAAGCGGTTAGCGTGCGGCTGCTCATCCACCGCTTTCCACGCCTGATTCAGCTCCGGCAGCGAACTTTCCAGCAGGGTGGTAAAGGCCACCTTTCCGCCCGGTCGCGCCACGCGATAAAGCTCGCGCAGGGCCTGCGGCAGGCTGCTGCACCACTGGACCGCCAGATGACTCCAGACCAGATCGAACTGCGCATCCGCCAGCGGGATCGCCTCGATATCGGCCAGCAGATAGCGATCCGCTGCCTGCCGCTGACGCGCCTCGTCGAGCATCTGGTCTGAGAGGTCGATAGCCGTGACCTGGCTTCCCGCTCCGCGCCAGTAGCGGCTGTTGCTGCCGGGACCACAGCCGGCATCCAGCACCTGCGGAAAGCGGTTCTCGCCAAGCGCGGCCAGAAGCTCCTGCGCGCTCTGACGCTGCAGTTCGTCGTGCTGCGAATAGCTGTGCGCGGCCCGGCCAAATGCCGCCGCAACGGCCTGTTTATTCACCGGCAATATGGAGCGCCTCCAGCAGCGTCTGGATATCCCGTGCTTCATGCGCCGCCGTCAGGGTTAAGCGCAGCCGCGCGGTACCCGGCGGGACCGTTGGCGGGCGGATGGCGGTCACCCACATCCCGCGCTCGCGCAGCGCCTGTGCCAGCGCCAGCGCGCGGCCGTTTTCGCCGACAATCACCGGCTGGATAGCGCTCTGCGAATCCGGACTGTGGAAGGGCAGCGCCGCTAGCCCCTGGCGGAAGCGTGAGATATGCTCTGCCAGCCGCTGACGACGCTCATCCCCTTCTGCGCTGCGGATCACCGACAGCGACGCAGACAGCGCCACGGCCTGCGCCGGGGGCATGCTGGTGCTGTAGATCAGGTGTCGGGCAAACTGCAGCAGATAGTCGGCGACGGACTCGCTGCACAGCACGGCGGCGCCGCTGACGCCAAAGCCTTTGCCGAAGGTGACAATCAGCAGTTCCGGCTTCACGTTTTGCTGATGCGCGCTGCCGCGACCTTCGTCGCCCATCACGCCAATGCCGTGGGCATCGTCCACCAGCAGCCAGGCGTTTTGCCGCTTTGCGGCCTCGTGCAGCGCGGCAAGCGGTGCGCTGTCGCCGTCCATGCTGAACACCCCTTCCGTGACCGCCAGCTGCTGTCCGTCGCAGGGTTTATCCAGCAGCACAGCAAGCTGCCCCGCATCGTTATGGGCGAAGCGGCGCAGCTGCGCCGGGCTTAAATTTGCCGCCTCCAGCAGCGAGGCGTGGCTCAGGCGGTCAGCAACAATGCGGTCCTCTTTTTCCATCAGGGCGGTAATGACCGCCTGATTGGCGGCAAAGCCGGAGATAAACAGCAGCGCGCGCGGGTAGCCCAGCCAGTCGGCAAGCGCCTCTTCCAGCGCCTGATGCGCCGTGGTGTATCCGCTGACGTGTCCCGAGCCGCCGCTGCCCACGCCAAACCGCTCCGCCCCCTGCTGCCAGGCCCGGACGATGGCCGGATGCTGGCTCAGCCCGAGATAGTCGTTGCTGGAGAAATTACAAAACTGCCGCCCGTCGCGGGTAAGAAGACGGCCCGCGCCGTTTTCCACCACCCTGCGAACGCGAAACGCCTCTGCCGCCCGGCGTTCGTCCAGCGCGGTATTGACTCGTGCCTGCCAGGTCATACGGCTGCCGCGTTGTAGAACTGGTCGGTGTCGGCGTTGAAAATCTGCTGCTCCAGCTGCTGCTGTTGCTCGTTATCGCCCGTCAGCACCTCGGTCTGATGCGGGTTAAGCCCCAGCTTGCGGAACAGCTGAACGTCTTTGTCCTCTTCCGGGTTCGGCGTGGTCAGCAGCTTGCAGCCGTAGAAGATGGAGTTGGCTCCAGCCATAAAGCACATGGCCTGAGTTTGCTCACTCATCTGCTCGCGACCGGCGGAGAGGCGCACGAAAGAGGTCGGCATCATGATGCGCGCCACCGCGATGGTGCGGATAAAATCAAACGCATCCACGTCGTCGTTGTCCGCCATCGGCGTGCCCTTGACCTTCACCAGCATGTTGATCGGCACGCTTTCCGGCGGAGTCGGCAGGTTCGCCAGCTGCAGCAGCAGGCCCGCGCGGTCTCTCACCGTTTCGCCTAAGCCCACGATACCGCCGGAGCAGACCTTGATCCCCGCGTCACGCACCTTATCCAGGGTATCCAGACGCTCCTGATAGGTACGGGTGGTGATGACGTTGCCGTAAAACTCCGGCGAGGTGTCGAGGTTGTGGTTGTAGTAGTCCAGCCCCGCCGCGGAGAGGCGCTGCGCCTGCTCGTCGTTCAGCGTGCCGAGCGTCATACAGGCTTCGAGGCCCATCTCCTTCACGCCCTTCACCATCTGCTCCAGATACGGCATGTCGCGGTCGTGCGGGTTCTTCCACGCCGCGCCCATGCAGAAGCGGGTCGAGCCGGCGTTTTTCGCCTTGCGCGCCGAGTCGAGCACCTGCTCCACTTCCATCAGCCGTTCGGGCTCCAGGCCGGTTTTGTAGCGCGCGCTCTGCGGGCAATATTTGCAGTCTTCAGGACAGGCACCGGTCTTGATCGACAGCAGCGTGCTGACCTGAACATGGCGGGGATCGAAGTGCTGACGATGCACCTGTTGGGCTTCAAACATCAGCTCAAGGAAAGGTTTATTAAATAATTCAGTAACTTGCGACATCGTCCAGCGTGCGTGGTGAGCCATTGGGCTTCTCCAAAGGGTTTTGTTAATTTTCGGTTCGGTTTATACTCGTAAACCTAAAACTTTTCAAAATGGTTTACAAGTCGATTATGACCCAGGACGATCTCGCCTTCGACAAGCAGCATATCTGGCACCCTTACACCTCCACCACCCGCCCCCTTCCCGTCTATCCGGTGGCCTCGGCCCACGGCTGCGAGCTGCACCTCGCCAGCGGCGAGCGGCTCGTTGACGGGATGTCCTCCTGGTGGGCGGCCATTCACGGGTACAACCACCCGCGCCTGAATGCGGCGATGAAGGCGCAGATTGACCGGATGTCGCACGTGATGTTTGGCGGAATCACCCACCAGCCCGCGGTGGATTTATGCCGTCGCCTGGTGGCGATGACGCCTGCATCGCTGGAGTGCGTGTTCCTGGCCGATTCCGGCTCCGTGGCGGTGGAAGTGGCGATGAAAATGGCGCTGCAGTACTGGCACGCGAAGGGCGAAACGCGCCAGCGGTTCCTCACCTTCCGCAACGGCTATCACGGGGATACCTTCGGGGCGATGTCGGTGTGCGATCCGGACAACTCCATGCACAGCCTGTGGAAGGGCTACCTGCCGGAAAACCTGTTTGCCCCGGCCCCCCAGAGCCGCTTCGACGGCGAGTGGAATGAAATGGACATGGTCGGCTTCGCGCGGAAGATGGCGGCGCACCGCCATGACATCGCCGCCGTGATCCTTGAGCCGATTGTACAGGGCGCAGGCGGAATGCGGATGTACCATCCGGAATGGCTGAGGCGTATTCGCAGGATGTGCGACCGCGAGGGCATTCTGCTGATTGCCGATGAGATCGCCACCGGCTTTGGCCGCACCGGCAAGCTGTTTGCCTGCGAGCATGCGGGTATCGCCCCGGATATTCTGTGTCTGGGCAAGGCGCTGACCGGCGGCACCATGACGCTCTCCGCCACGCTCACGACCCGTCACGTTGCCGACACCATCAGCGACGGCGAGGCGGGCTGCTTTATGCACGGCCCGACGTTTATGGGTAATCCTCTCGCCTGCGCCGTCGCAAGCGAAAGCCTGGCCATTCTGGAAGGCGGCGAGTGGCAGACGCAGGTGGCGGCGATTGAGGCGCAGCTGAAAGAGGCGCTGAGCGCCGCCTCGGGTGCGAATTTTGTGGCGGACGTTCGCGTGCTGGGCGCCATCGGGGTGATTGAAACCACCCATCCGGTGAATATGGCGGCGCTGCAGCGCTTCTTCGTTGAGCAGGGCGTCTGGGTGCGGCCTTTCGGCAAGCTTATCTACCTGATGCCGCCGTACAGCATTACGCCAGAGCAGCTGCGTAAATTAACCGACGCGGTTGTAACAGCCGTTAACATTCCCGCGCATTTCACGATGTAACCCTATGCATTACACTTGCTGAACGAGCGATCAACGAGGGTAAACCGTATGAAAATCATCAGTAAAGATCTGCGCGACGGTGAAAAACTGCCGGAACGCCACGTATTCAACGGCATGGGGTATCAGGGAGACAATATCTCCCCGCACCTGGCGTGGGACGAGGTTCCGGCCGGAACCAAAAGCTTTGTCGTGACCTGTTACGACCCGGATGCGCCTACCGGCTCCGGCTGGTGGCACTGGATTGTGGCGAACCTGCCTGCCGACACGCGCGTCCTGCCGCAGGGCTCCGGTTCAGACCTGGTTGCCCTGCCTGAAGGCGCCATTCAGACACGCACCGATTTTGGTAAAGCGGGCTACGGCGGCGCGGCTCCACCAAAAGGGGAAACCCACCGCTATATCTTCACGGTGCACGCGCTGGATGTGGAGAAAATTGAGGTCGATGAAGGGGCGAGCGGCGCGATGGTAGGGTTTAACGTGCATTTCCATTCGCTTGGGAGCGCGTCGATTACGGCGATGTATTCGTAATAGTGCGGGCTGATGCCCTCACCCCGGCCCTCTCCCACAGGGAGAGGGAGAAAATCTGACAGTTCCCTCTCCCTGTGGGAGAGGGTTAGGGTGAGGGTAAATATCACAGCACCGAAGGTAACAGCCCCACCAGCCGCCCTTCTTCCAGAAGCTGCATCGCCTTATCAATATCCGGCGCAAAGAAGCGATCGTCATCGTAGTGCGATACATGCTCGCGCAGCGCATGACGCGCCTGCTCCAGCAGCGGGCTGGATTTTAGCCCTTCTCGCAGATCGATACCCTGACTTGCCGCCAGCCATTCCACCGCCAGCACGCCGCGGGTGTTGGAGGCCATTTCCCAGAGACGACGTCCGGCAGCCGGTGCCATCGAAACGTGATCTTCCTGGTTCGCGGACGTTGGCAGGCTGTCCACGCTGTGCGGGTGCGACAGGGCTTTGTTCTCGCTCGCCAGCGCCGCCGCGGTGACCTGGGCAATCATAAAGCCCGAGTTGACCCCGCCGTTACGCACCAGGAACGGCGGCAGCTGGGACATATGTTTATCCATCATCAGCGCAATGCGGCGCTCGGACAACGCGCCAACTTCGGCAATCGCCAGGGCGATATTATCCGCCGCCATTGCCACCGGCTCGGCGTGGAAGTTGCCCCCGGAAACCACCTCGTTTTCCTCGGCGAACACCAGCGGGTTATCGGACACCGCGTTGGCTTCGACCAGCAGCACCTCGGCCGCCTGACGCAGCTGCGTCAGGCACGCGCCCATCACCTGCGGCTGGCAGCGCAGGGAATAGGGATCCTGCACCTTCTCGCAGTTATGGTGTGAATCGGCAATTTCGCTGGTATCGGTAAGCACGTGACGGTACATCGCGGCGGCATCAATTTGACCGCGCTGGCCGCGCACCTCGTGGATGCGGGCATCGAACGGGCGACGCGAGCCCAGCACGGCTTCGGTGGTCAGCGCACCGCACACTACCGCCGAGGCAAACAGATCTTCCGCTTCAAACAGGCCGCGCAGCGCGAAAGCGGTCGATGCCTGCGTGCCGTTCAGCAGCGCCAGCCCCTCTTTCGCCGCCAGCGTGATCGGATTTAACCCGGCTTTTTTCAGCGCCTCTTTCGCAGGAAGCCACTCGCCCTGCCAGCGCGCTTTGCCTTCGCCCAGCAGCAGCAGCGACATGTGCGCCAGCGGCGCAAGATCGCCGGAGGCACCGACGGAACCTTTTGCCGGGATCCACGGATAGACTTCCGCATTAACCAGCGCCATCAGCGCCTGAATCACGCTCAGGCGAATGCCGGAAAAGCCGCGCGCCAGGCTGTTGATTTTGAGGACCATCATCAGACGGACAATCTCATCGTCCAGCGGCTGACCCACGCCCGCGGCATGCGACAGCACCAGCGAGCGCTGTAAGTTTTCCAGATCGTGCGTCGCGATGCGGGTCTGCGCCAGCAGCCCAAAGCCGGTGTTAATCCCGTAGGCGGTGCGCCCTTCGGCAACGATGGCTTCGACGCAGGCGACGCTGTCGTTAATGGCGGCGTGGGCCGTTGCATCCAGCGAAAGAGTGACCGGTTTACGCCAGACGTTACGCAGCTGTTTGAGCGTCAGCGAGCCGGGAGTGAGTGTTAACGCGTTCATTAATGCTTTCCTTGTGTGGCAGGGATCATCGGCAGGTTAAGGCCCTGCTCTTTGGCACAGTCAATGGCAATCTCATAACCCGCATCCGCGTGACGCATCACGCCGGTTGCCGGGTCGTTGTGCAGGACGCGAGCGATACGCGCGGCGGCTTCATCGGTTCCGTCGCAGACGATGACCATCCCGGAATGCTGGGAGAAGCCCATCCCCACGCCGCCGCCGTGGTGCAGCGATACCCAGGTCGCGCCGCTGGCGGTATTGAGCAGAGCATTCAGCAGCGGCCAGTCGGAGACCGCATCCGAGCCGTCGCGCATGGCTTCGGTTTCGCGGTTCGGGCTGGCGACGGAGCCGGAGTCCAGGTGGTCTCGGCCAATGACGATCGGCGCGGAGACTTCACCGCTGCGCACCATTTCATTGAAGGCGAGGCCGAGTTTTTGACGCCACTCCAGCCCTACCCAGCAGATACGCGCCGGCAGGCCCTGGAAGTTAATGCGCTCGCGGGCCATGTCCAGCCAGCGATGCAGGTGTTCGTCATCGGCAACGATCTCCTTCACTTTGGCGTCGGTTTTGTAGATATCCTCCGGGTCACCGGACAGGGCAACCCAGCGGAACGGGCCGATGCCGCGGCAGAACAGCGGGCGAATATAGGCAGGAACGAATCCCGGGAAGTCGAATGCGTTATTCACGCCCATCTCTTTCGCCATCTGGCGGATGTTGTTGCCGTAGTCAAAGGTCGGAATGCCCATCTGGCTAAAGGCCAGCATGGCGGAGACGTGTTCTGCCATGGCGCGTTTCGCGGCGAGTACCGTACCTTCCGGGTCGGTTTCCGCTTTTTGCTGATATTCTTCCCACGTCCAGCCTTTTGGCAGGTAACCGTGCAGCGGGTCATGGGCGCTGGTCTGGTCGGTGACCAGATCCGGGCGCACGCCGCGGGCGACGAGCTGCGGGAGAATGTCCGCCGCGTTGCCGCACAGGGCAATCGACACCGCTTTGCCTTCGGATGTGTATTTTTTGATGCGCGCCAGCGCATCGTCCAGATCGGTTGCCTGTTCATCGACGTAGCGGGTGCGCAGACGGAAATCAATGCGGCTCTGCTGGCACTCAATATTGAGCGAGCAGGCACCGGCAAGCGTGGCGGCCAGGGGCTGCGCGCCGCCCATACCGCCAAGACCCGCGGTCAATACCCAGCGGCCTTTCAGCGAGCCGTTATAGTGCTGACGGCCGGCTTCGACGAAGGTTTCGTAGGTGCCCTGCACGATCCCCTGGCTGCCGATGTAGATCCAGCTACCCGCGGTCATCTGGCCATACATCGCCAGCCCTTTCGCGTCCAGCTCGTTGAAGTGTTCCCAGGTAGCCCAGTGCGGCACGAGGTTAGAGTTGGCGATCAGCACGCGGGGCGCGTTTTTGTGCGTTTTAAATACGCCCACCGGCTTGCCGGACTGCACCAGCAGGGTTTCGTCGTGTTCGAGTTCGGTCAGGGATTTTACAATTGCGTCATAGCATTCCCAGTTGCGCGCGGCGCGGCCTATGCCGCCGTAGACCACCAGCTCGTGGGGGTTCTCCGCTACCTCAGGATCAAGGTTGTTCATCAACATGCGCAGCGGGGCTTCGGTGAGCCAGCTTTTGGCGGTGAGAGTGGTGCCGCGCGCGGCGCGGACATCCTGCTGGCGGTATTTACCTGACGACATTGTGTGCTCCTCATACGGGACAGTGATGCATTTAGATATACTTGTATAGACAAGCACACACAAGGTCAGATTTAACAAAAAAGATACAATTTTGTTATATTGCGTTAGCTATCACGCTTTTTAAACTTATGACATAAAGTGGCCCTGCAGCCGGTAGCGGTTACCCGGGAAAAGCAGCCGGGCATGCGACACAATGTGCGATGAGGACCAGGTCCGACGGCGGATCAGCAGGCACGGATCGTGCTCTTTAATGCGCAGCCGCTCGCACTCCTGCGGCGTGGCGCGCACGGCTTCCACAATGTGCTCCCCTTCCGTCAGCGGTGCGACGAGCGAGAGATAGGCGTGCGGCGTGGTCTGGGTGTAATCCTGATTCAGATAGTCCGGTATCCGTTCAGCGTTCACGCAGCGATCTTCAATCTGCACCGGAATGTCGTTCTCAAAATGCACCATCACGGAATGGAAGATACGGCTGCCTTCTTTGACATTCAGCTCTACGGCCTGCTCGGCGCTGGCCTGGGTCTCTTCGAGCACCAGTACCTCACAGCGGTGCTGATGATTTCGCGAGGTTATCTCATCGGCAATGCTGCGGATTTCAAACAGGGCAGATTGCCCTTTCGGTTCCGCCACAAATGTCCCCACGCCCTGCAGGCGCACCAGAAGCCCTTCATCGGTCAGCTCGCGCAGCGCCCGGTTGACGGTCATCCGGCTAAAACCAAACTGCGCCACCAGCTCGGCCTCCGAGGGAATGCGGTCGTGCGGCCGCCAGACGCCGGTGGCGATTTTTTCGCTGATCGCCTGCTTCACCTTTTCGTAGAAAGGCGCGGGAGGGCTCGACTGCGGCAGAGGTGAGCGTGAAAACATCGTGACTCCTTGAATAGTGTTATGCCCACCAGTGAGCAATTTGCCAGGCCAGACGGGCGGCAAGCTTTGCGCCCTGTCCGTCCCGATCGTACTGCGGGTTAAACTCTACCAGATCGGCGGCCTGTAGCTTACCGCTGCGGCAGATTTGTTCGATAACCGGGAGAAGATCCAGCGCCGGTATGCCTAACGCGGCCGGTGCGGACACGGCAGGCATTTCGCTGGCGGGCAGGACGTCCAGATCGATCGTCAGATAGATACGATCGGCCTGCGCCAGCACCTTTTCCAGCGCGGATAGCGCATCGCACCTGAAATGGAGATCTTCCACCAGCGTGACGTTCAGGCGTTCGGCCTCATCCCACAGTGCCTGGGTGTTCGCCGCCCGGCTCACGCCAAAGCAGGCGTACTGAAATTCCCGCCCGCGCTCTTCGCAGTAATGCGCCAGCTGGCGAAACGGGGTGCCGGACGTCGCCCGGTCGGCCTTGCGCAGGTCAAGATGGGCATCAAGGTTGATCACCGCCACGCGCTCGTTAGGGAACGCATCCAGAACGCCCCGACCGTGCGCCCAGGCAGTTTCGTGCCCGCCGCCAAAGACCAGCGTGCGCATCCCGGACTGCTGGCAGGCCGTGACGGCATCGCTTAACGTCTGCTGCGCCGCTTCCAGCTCGTCGCCTTCAACGTAAACCGAGCCCATATCCGCCAGCCGTTCGTGCCCCTGATGGCTTGCCATATTCGCCAGCGCTTTTCGCAGCATATCCGGTGCCTGCACGGCGCCGGGCCTGCCCTGATTGCGTTTTACCCCTTCATCACATTCAAAGCCTATCAGCGCGATGCCGGATGCAAGCGGCGTGAACTGTCCCTGCTGCTTTATCGTCTGGAAAATGCGCGTTGCATTGCTGGCCTCGGCGCTGTCGTCGCGCCCCTGCCAGACCGTTTCGGCTACCGGCCGCCATAACCTCATACTGCCTCCCCACGGAAAATACGTTGATACAGCGGATTGCGTCCCGGCTCGTAGACCATCTCAACCGGATGGCGAGCATCCCAGACGATAAAATCGGCGACAAACCCTGCTCTAAGCTGTCCGTGGGTTGCGCCACGGCCCAGCGCCTGCGCGGCATGCCGCGTGACGCCAGCCCAGGCTTCTTCAGGGGTCAGACCAAACTGGACGCAGGCCATGTTCATCGCCAGGTGCAGGCTGGCAAACGGGCTGGTGCCGGGGTTATAGTCGGTGGCGACGGCCATCGGCACGCCCTGTTTTCTGAGCCGTTCCACCGGCGGGCGCTGGCGCTCCTGAAGAAAATAGAACGCGCCGGGGAGCAGGACGGCAACCGTGCCGCTTTCCGCCATCGCCTGAACGCCTGCGTCGTCGAGATACTCAATATGATCGGCGGAAAGCCCCTTGTATCGGCTGACCAGCGCCGCGCCGCCCTGATTCGACAGCTGCTCGACGTGCCCTTTCACCGGAATACCGAGCGCGGTGGCAGCCTGGAAGAGGCGCTCGGTTTGCGACGGGGTGAAGCCGACGTTTTCACAAAACACGTCTACTGCTTCATATAACTCTTTCTGCCACAGCGTGGGCAATATCTGCTCGCAGACCAGCGTGAGATACGCATCGGGATCCTGCCGGTATTCCGGCGGAACCGCGTGCGCGGCCAGCAGCGTTGGGCTGATATCGATCGGATTATTGAGGCTCAGCTGGCGCGCGACCTGCAGCATCTTCTCTTCGGCCTCGGGGTTTAGACCGTATCCCGACTTGATTTCAACCGTGGTGACGCCTTCATTCATCAGTCGCTGAAGCCGCTTCTGCGCCAGTTGAAGCAGGGTTTCGGGCGAGCTGCCGCGCGTCGCCGTCACGGTAGCGTTAATCCCGCCCCCCTGGGCGCTGATCGTTTGATAAGAGACGCCGTTCAGACGCTGCTCCCACTCCGCCGCGCGATCGCCGCCAAACACCAGGTGGGTATGGCAGTCAATCAGGCCAGGCGTGACCAGACGCCCCTGGAGATCGACACAGTGAGGGTGTCCGGCAGGAATGTCAGATTCAGGGATCACGGCCAGAAGGGTGTGGCCGCGCACGACCAGGGCATGTTGCTCTTTCAGTCCATAAGGCGCGGATACGTCCGGCACCATCGTTGCCAGTCGCGCATTTCGCCATATTACATCGTCGGGATGAATCTGCTGCATGGGCATTCCACTTGTCATAGGTTGTATAGACATTTATTTTCATCTGTTGTCTGCTGTCAACCGACTTTGCGGAAAATGTTATTTATTTGTGATCACTTACCTACCGCTCCGGGGCTAAAAATGCAACTTTTACCCTTTTTATCTTCCCGTTTCGCTCAACTTAGTATAAAAAAGCAGGCTATTTCGTCTATCCCGTAAAGACTTGCATACCCAGGAGCTTCACCTTGAACATTTCCAGGATTTCCCGTCTGGCGTTAGCACTCGCCTTTGGCGTGACCTTATCCGCATGCAGTTCAACTCCACCGGATCAGCGACCTTCTGAGCAGGCTGCGCCCGGTACCGCCTCCCGCCCGATTTTGTCCGCTGATGAAGCGAAGAACTTCGACCGCGCACACTACTTCTCAGCGATGGATCCTAACGCTGCGCCGTGGACACCGTCGTCTATTAACCTGCCTAAACAGCCTGACTTCGTGGTTGGCCCGGCGGGTGCGCAGGGCGTAACGCATACCTCTATTCAGGCTGCGGTTGATGCTGCCATCACTAAACACAGCGCGTCTCGCCAGTACATCGCGATCCTGCCGGGTGAATATGAAGGCACCGTGTATGTTCCGGCGGCCCCAGGCAGCATTACGCTTTACGGTCTGGGCGAAAAAGCGATCGACGTAAAAATTGGCCTGGCGATTGATTCCGAAATCGACAGCAACACCTGGCGTCACCTGGTGAACCCGGCCGGTAAATATATGCCGGGTAAACCGGCGTGGTACATGTTTGATAACTGCCAGAGCAAGCGTTCCGCCACCATTGGCGTGATGTGCTCGGCGGTGTTCTGGTCTCAGAATAACGGTCTGCAGCTGCAGAACCTGACCATTCAGAATACCCTGGGCGACAGCGTTGATGCCGGTAACCACCAGGCCGTTGCGCTGCGTAGCGATGGCGACCAGGTGCAGATTAACAACGTCAACATTTTGGGCCGTCAGAACACCTTCTTTGTGACCAACAGCGGCGTGCAGAACACCCTGCAGAATAACCGCCTGACCCGTACCCTGGTGACCAACAGCTACGTTGAAGGTGACGTGGATCTGGTGTCCGGGCGCGGCGCGGTGGTATTTGATAACACCGATTTCCGCGTGGTGAATTCACGTACTCAGCAGGAAGGCTACGTGTTTGCTCCGGCAACCCAGTCTAACCTCTTCTACGGCTTCCTGGCCGTGAACAGCCGCTTTAACGCTGCCGGTGACGGCGTGGCGCAGCTGGGACGCTCCCTGGACGTGGACTCTGCGACTAACGGCCAGGTCGTGATCCGCGACAGCGTGATCAACGAAGGCTTCAACATGGCGAAGCCGTGGGCTGATGCCGCGATCTCCAAACGTCCCTTCTCCGGCAATACCGGTGCGGTGGATGATAAAGGGAACGTGCAGCGCAACCTGAACGACGCTAACTTCAACCGCATGTGGGAATACAACAACCGCGGTCTGGGTAGCAAAGTGGTTGCAGAGCCGAAGCAGTAAGATGAGAGTAAAAGGGGGATGTTAATCCCCCTTTTTACTGCGACTGGATACGTCAGGCACCAAACTTAAGATACGCATCCAATAGTTGCATAATCGCAACCATGAGTTGCAGGAACAGAATTGCCCATTCCACACCGCTCATACGCCACTCCTTTGGTATAGAGCACTTCTCCTCTGATTTACCTTTCCGCTGCCTGTCACCAGAGGTGTGTTGGTTATGTTTTGATGTGCTCCGCAGTTTAGGCACCGTCGGCACCACCCGACAGCCAGGACTTAAAAAGGATCCTGAATTGCGGAACTGCAACACATCAAACCAACGGACGGAATGATATCAGACCATTACTGTACATAAAAACAGTTAAAGGGAGTTTAGGAATTTATAAAGAGAATACAAATAACTCACTGATTATATTAAATATTGATATCTACCATCGTCTCATAATCTCTTTTCTTCGTTGACGATGAATTTACATCATCTTAAGCCAATATTATGATGGACGTGTTGGTTACGTTTTGATGTGCACACCCGGCTACCACCGGGCATAAAAAACCTCGCATTCGCGAGGTTTTTTGTTTTTAGCCGCTTAGTGAGCGTTTACCACGACCCACATTGGCCCCTGGCCGACGGCGTAACGTCCTTTCTCTTCCAGCAGCCCCTGCTCACCTTTAATTTCATACAGCGCGATGTGGTGGGATTTCTGCCCCGCCGCAATCAGGTATTTACCGCTGTGATCGATATTAAAGCCGCGCGGCTGGGTTTCCGTTGGCTGGAACCCTTCAATCGCCAGCACGCTGCCGTCTTCAGAGACGCTAAACACGCTAATCAGGCTGGAGGTACGGTCACAGGCGTACAGATGGCGGCCATTTGGCGTAATGTGAATATCCGCCGCCCAGCGGGTATCGGAGAAGTCAGACGGCATCATATCCAGCGTCTGCACGCACTCAATCTGGCCGTTAGGATCTTTCAGCTCCCATACGTCCACAGAGCTGTTCAGTTCATTGACCACGTAGGCGTACTGCTGGTTCGGATGGAAGACCATATGACGCGGACCCGCGCCTTCAACGGTAGTCACTTCGGCAGGATGCTGCGCCACCAGGTGACCATCGTCGCTCAGGGTGAACAGGCAGATACGATCCTGCTTCAGCGCAGGCACCCACAGCGTGCGGTTATCCGGCGTGATATTCGCCGAGTGGCAGCCTTCAAGCCCTTCCACCACATCCACGGTTTCGACCGGAATGCCATTTTCCAGACGCGTTACGCTGACGCAGCCCGCGTTATAAGAGCCGCTGAAGACAAAGTTGCCTTTACGATCGGTAGAGATATGGGTTGGGCTGCCCGGCAGTGGTGCTTCGGCAGTGTACGTCAGCGCGCCATCGTCCGGAGAAATGCGATAGGCCAGCACGCGGAACTCCGGGCGCACACCCACGTACAAGAAACGTTTATCCGGGCTGATGACCATCGGCTGCACCTGGCCTGGCACGTCAACAACCTGAACCAGCGTGAGTGTCCCTTCGGTATTTAAACGCCAGACGTGGATCTGCTGGCTTTCAGGACTGGCGGTATAAACGGTTTGTTTCATGAATATTCACTCCTCACTGCGCATGAAAGTAGTTAACTTTTGACGGTGAATGCTGAATTGTCGACAGGAATTTTGAAGCGTTCGCCTCTCGGTGTACCATCCCATCAAAACGTAAATTCAATATTAACCCGGGAAAACAGATGACCTCGCGTGTGATTGCTCTGGATTTAGACGGTACCTTACTGACGCCGCAAAAAACCCTTCTCCCCTCCTCCCTTGAGGCGCTTAAACGCGCGCAGGAAGTGGGATATCAACTCCTTATCGTAACGGGTCGACATCACGTTGCCATTCACCCTTTTTATCAGGCACTGGCGTTAGATACACCTGCAATTTGTTGTAATGGCACTTATTTGTATGATTATCAGGCAAAAAAGGTTTTAGCATCCGACCCGCTGCCGGTTCCCCAGGCGCTGCAACTGATTGATCTGCTGGATGAGCATGCCGTTCACGGCCTGATGTACGTGGATAACGCGATGGTGTACGAGCGCCCTACAGGCCATGTGGTGCGCACCAGCAACTGGGCGTTGTCCCTGCCTGAAGCGCAGCGTCCGGTCTTTACACAGGTTTCCTCCCTGCGTCAGGCCGCCCAGGACGTTGAGGCTATCTGGAAATTCGCCCTGACGGATGAAGACACCGCTAAACTGAACACCTTCGCAAAACACGTGGAGCAGACGCTGGGTCTGGAGTGCGAATGGTCCTGGCATGACCAGGTGGATATTGCCCGTAAAGGCAACAGCAAAGGCAAGCGTCTGACGCAGTTTGTGGAATCAAAAGGCTGGTCGATGCAGGATGTTGTCGCCTTTGGTGATAACTACAACGACATCAGCATGCTGGAAGCCGCCGGTACCGGCGTGGCGATGGGCAATGCCGACGACGCGGTCAAAGCCCGCGCCAACGTGGTGATTGGCGACAATACCACCGACAGCATCGCGCAGTACATTTATACCCACCTGCTGTAATCAGGCGGTAATCGAGACGCTCTTAATTTGCGCGTAAAGCCACAGGCCGGGTTTGATCCCTAACTCATCCCTGGCCCACGGGCTGATGCGCGCCCAGAGCGTCCTGCTGCCGACTTCAAGCTTCACTTCCACCTGCCCGTTATCATCAAAACACTCCGCGACCTTGGCGCGCAGAATATTTCGAATACTGGTTTGCAGCGGCGGCTGCAGCACCAGCGAGACGTCCGACGCCTGGATGCGGATTCTCAGCGCGGACTGCAACGGTTTGTCGATCTTATTGACCCAAAGATGCTGGTCACCCAGCGCCAGGGCGGTCATCGCGTAGTGTGGATGGTGTTCCAGAACGCTCACTTTCAGGATGCTGCTCTGCTGCTCCCTGGGTAACCACGGGTGCATGACGCTGCTGCCCCACACCTCTTCCAGGTTGCCAAACGCCTTAACGCTGCCCTCTTCCAGCACCAGCACCTTGTCGGCCAGATGGAGGATCTCATCCAGCGAATGGCTGACGTAGAGCATCGGAATATTAATTTCTCGCGTCAGGCGCTGTAGATAAGGCAGAAGTTCGCGTTTACGCGGAATATCGAGCGAGGCCAGCGGTTCGTCGAGCAGCAGCAGTTCGGGTGCGGTCAGCAACGCGCGGCCAATGGCCACACGCTGTTTTTCTCCACCGGAGAGCGAGGAGGGCAGCCTGTCGAGCAGAGGTTCAATGCCCAAAAGCGTCACCAGCTTATCAAACTGCCCGGCCATGCTTTTCGCCATGCCGTAACGCAGGTTGCCGCGCACGCTGTAGTGCGGGAACAGGCGCGCGTCCTGGAAAACATAGCCGATGCGGCGTTTATCCGGCGAGAGGTAAATCTTATTCTCTACGTCATTCAGGACGCGGTCATTCAGGACAATACGGCCAGACTGCGGGCGGGTCAAGCCGCTGATGGCATTAATCAGCGACGTTTTTCCCGCTCCCGACACGCCAAAGATGGCGGTGATACCGCTTGCCGGCAGCGTTTCGTTAAGCGTCAGGGTATGGTTTCCCAGCGTCTGGGTAAAATGGAGTTCCAGCATGCTTATTTCCCCATCCGCTCGCGGCTGAGCCGCGCCAGCCATTCAGACACCATTAGCGATGCCAGCGCCAGCACAATTGAAATAATACACAGCCGCGTCGCCGCGCCTTCACCGCCCGGCGTTTGAATCAGGGTATACATTGCCGACGGGATGGTTCGCGTCTCGCCGGGGATGTTCGACACAAACGTGATCGTCGCGCCAAACTCGCCCAGCGAGCGAGCGAAGGCCAGCACCGTACCAACAATAATGCCGGGTAGCGTCAGGGGTAGCGTGATGGTGAAAAAGACGCGCCAGCGTCCTGCGCCCAGCGTGCGGGCCGCCTGTTCGAGCTTCATGTCCACGCCTTCCAGCGCGAGGCGTATCGCCCTTACCATCAGCGGGAATGACATCACCGCCGCCGCCAGTACCGCACCGCGCCAGCTAAACGCAAACGTCAGCCCAAACCAGTCGTAGAGCTTCTCGCCGATAAAACCGCGTCGCCCCATCGAAATCAGCAGCAGGTAACCGACCACCACGGGCGGCAAAACGAGCGGAAGATGAAGCACGCTGTCGAGCAGCGTTTTGCCGGGAAACTGGCAGCGAACCAGTAGCCAGGCAAAGAAGATCCCAAAGGGCAAACTCAGCGCAACCGCCAGGGAAGAGACTTTAAGGCTCAGCAGAACAGCCTGCCATTCAGGATCGGTCAATATCATCAGTGAGTCGTAAATCCATAACGTTTAAAGATCGCGGACGCCTCCGGGCCCTTCAGGTAATCGCGGAAGGCCGTCACGGTCGCATTTTTATGTCCATCAACAATCGCAACAGGATATTCCACTTTCTTGTGGGAGTCTTCCGGGAACGTTGCGACCACTTTTACACCTTTACTGGCAATGGCATCAGAGCCATACACAATGCCCAGCGGGGCTTCGTTGCGCTCAACCAGCGCCAGCGCGCCGCGTACATCTTCCGCCGGGGCCAGCTTCGGTGACAATGTCTCCCATGCGCCCAGCTTTTGCAGCGCTTCTTTGGCATAAATACCGGCCGGAACGTGTTCCGGGTCGCCCACCGCCAGACGGCCACCGTTCAGCAGGCTCGTCCAGTTGGTCTCTTTATTGATGGTGATGTCCGCCTGCGCGCTGGCTTTTGGCGCCACGACAACCAGGCTATTACCCAGCAGCGTTTCGCGGGTTGTCGCATCAATCGATTTCTTCTCCGCCGCGTAATCCATCCACTTCTGGTCAGCCGAGATAAACAGATCCGCCGGTGCGCCCGCTTCTATCTGGCGCGCCAGCGTCGAGGAAGAGGCAAAAGAGGAGACCACCTCGACGTTTTTCTCTTTTTTATACGCCGCCGCGATATCCTGCAGCGCGTTGGTCAGCGACGCCGCCGCAAAGACCGTGATTTTACCCTCGTCCGCCAGCGCGTGTCCGGTAAGTGAAAGCGTCAGCGTTGCCCCTGCGAAAAGGCGTACCCATGAACGTGCCATCTGTAACTCCTGTGAGTAGCGTTATATACATATTAATATAACGGTAACGTCAGGGAGATCCCAGCGTTTAATCGTACCGCTGAAGGGGTAAATCGGTGTGATGCGTTAAATATTATCGGCGAAAACGAGAAAATCTTGAGAGCAAAACGCCCGGGCTAGCCGGGCGTTTTGTGGGGAATCAATGCTGCTTTTTAGCCTGGTCTCTGTGACCAATGTTCGAAAAGACGTTGAACACTTCACCCAGGCCGTAGATGGCACCGAGGATGATGGCCATCACTACTGGTACCATGATCACGGCGAATACCAGACTTTTCAACAACTCTAACATGGTTTTCTCCAGATATTGTGAACAGCTTATTCTACCCTTTCAAGTGAGAAAAACATCCCCTTTTGTGCGGTACCCTTTGCGCCCTGCCCCATTTAGGCCACAATACTCTTTTTGCCAGGACACTGTTATGCAGGCCGAAATTCTTCTTACTCTACGACTTCAGCAAAAGCTTTTCGCCGATCCGCGACGTATCGCCCTGCTTAAACAAATAGAACAAACGGGCTCGATTAGCCAAGGGGCGAAAAACGCGGGCATCAGCTACAAAAGTGCCTGGGACGCCATTAACGAAATGAACACCCTGAGCGAACAGCCGCTGGTGGACAGAGCCACGGGTGGCAAAGGCGGCGGCGGTGCGATCGTGACGCGCTATGGCCAGCGTCTTATTCAGCTTTACGATCTGCTGGCCCAGATCCAGCAAAAGGCGTTTGACGTATTGAGCGACGACGATAACGTTCCGCTGGACAGCTTGCTGGCCGCCATTTCCCGCTTCTCGTTACAAACCAGCGCCCGCAACCAGTGGTTTGGAACGGTGACGGCGCGCGACAATCTCCAGGTACAGCAGCATATTGAGATCCTGCTTGCCGATGGCACCACCCGTCTGAAAGCCGCAATCACGGCGCAGAGCGCAGAGCGCCTTGAGCTGGACGAAGGGAAAGAGGTGCTGGTGCTGCTGAAAGCACCGTGGGTCAATATCACGCGCGATCCCGACACCGCAAAGGCAGCCGATAACCAGCTACTGGGCGCAATTAGCCATATCGAACGCGGCCAGGCGCAGTGCGAAGTGCTGATGACCCTGGCAGACGGGCAACAGCTTTGCGCGACGATACCGCTCAGCGAAGCGGAGGGTTTAGAAGAAGGTACGGTGGTCACCGCCTGGTTCAACGCAGACCGGGTGATTATCGCCACATTGTGCTGAGCGCATTGACAATCGCGCCGACAGTGCGTATCCCTGATATCTGTTGCTGCAAAAACAGGGATAAATCATGTCATCATTGCATATTTCGCAAGGCACGTTTCGTCTTAGCGATACCCGAACGCTGGCGATTGCTGATTTGACGATACGCGCGGGTGAAAGCTGGGCGTTTGTCGGCACTAACGGCAGCGGTAAATCCGCGCTGGCCCGCGCGCTGGCCGGCGAGCTTCCTCTCCTCAAGGGCGAATGCCAGGGCGACTTTACGCGCCTGACGCGCCTGTCATTTGAACAACTGCAAAAGCTGGTGAGCGACGAGTGGCAGCGCAACAACACCGATTTACTCAGCCCTGGTGAAGAAGATACCGGCCGTACGACGGCGGAAATTATTCAGGATGAGGTGAAAGATCCCGCCCGCTGTCAGCGCCTGGCAGAACGGTTCGGCATCACCGCCCTGCTGAACCGGCGCTTTAAATACCTTTCTACCGGCGAGACGCGGAAAACGCTGCTCTGCCAGGCGCTGATGAGCGAGCCCGAGCTGCTTATCCTCGACGAACCGTTTGACGGCCTTGACGTGCAGTCCCGTGCGCAGCTGGCGGCCCTGCTGGAGTCGCTTAATCAGCAGGGATATACCCTGGTGCTGGTGCTAAACCGCTTCGATGAAATTCCGGATTTTATCCAGCATGCAGGCGTACTGGCTGACTGTAACCTGACCGAGACCGGTGAAAAGACAGCGCTGCTTGAGCAGGCGCTCATCGCCCAGCTCGCGCACAGTGAACAACTCGACGGTGTAACCCTTCCGGAACCTGACGCTCCTGCGGCCCGCCACGCGCTTGATCCCCACCAGCCGCGCATCGTGCTGCGGGATGGGATGGTCTCTTATGACGATCGCCCGATCCTCAACCGTCTTAGCTGGACGGTCAATCCTGGCGAGCACTGGCAGATTGTCGGCCCTAACGGCGCGGGAAAATCCACGCTGCTGAGCCTGGTAACCGGCGATCACCCGCAGGGCTATAGCAACGATCTGACGCTGTTCGGTCGGCGTCGCGGCAGCGGCGAAACCATCTGGGATATTAAAAAACATATCGGCTACGTCAGCAGCAGCCTGCATCTGGATTACCGGGTCAGTACCACGGTACGCAACGCGATCCTTTCCGGTTATTTTGATTCCATCGGTATTTATCAGGCGGTGTCGGACAAACAGCACAAGCTGGCCCAGCAGTGGCTGGATATCCTGGGCATGGACACCCGGATCGCTGACGCGCCGTTTCATAGTCTGTCGTGGGGGCAGCAGCGTCTGGCCCTGATCGTTCGCGCGCTGGTGAAACACCCTACGCTTCTGATCCTCGACGAACCGCTGCAGGGACTCGATCCGCTGAATCGACAGCTTGTCCGCCGCTTTGTGGACGTGCTGATTAGCGAAGGTGAAACGCAGCTGCTGTTCGTTTCGCACCATGCCGAAGATGCCCCCTCCTGCATCACGCATCGCCTGGAGTTTGTTCCGGACGGTGAGCACTATCGTTATCTGCAAAGCAAAATCGATTAACCCCCGGAGGGCGCCGCCCTCCGTTTTTCAGATAACCTGCACTAAGACATCGCTATCCCTTTGATCTACAATGCCCCAGAGCGGCTGAAAATCGGATTTTAAAAACAGTGTAAACGATTCCACTATTTTATCCCATGTCACACTTTTCGCGTCTCTGTTATGCTATGGTTATTACATACCATAAGCCCAATGGAGCGAATTATGCGAGTTCTGGTAACAGGTGGTAGCGGTTACATAGGTAGTCATACCTGCGTGCAACTGCTGCAAAACGGTCACGACGTCATCATTCTCGACAACCTGTGCAACAGTAAGCGCAGCGTGCTGCCTGTGATTGAACGTCTTGGCGGTAAACAACCCACTTTCGTGGAAGGCGACATCCGCAACGAAGCGCTGATGACCGAGATCCTTCACGACCACGCTATCGAAGCGGTGATCCACTTCGCGGGCCTGAAAGCGGTTGGGGAATCCGTTGCGAAACCGCTCGAGTATTACGACAACAACGTCAACGGTACCCTGCGTCTCATCTCCGCCATGCGTGCGGCCAACGTCAAAAACTTCATCTTTAGCTCCTCCGCCACCGTCTACGGCGATCAGCCCAAAATCCCTTACGTTGAAAGCTTCCCGACCGGTACACCGCAAAGCCCGTACGGCAAAAGCAAGCTGATGGTGGAGCAGATCCTGACCGACCTGCAAAAAGCGCAGCCGGAGTGGAGCATCGCGCTGCTGCGCTACTTCAACCCGGTCGGCGCGCATCCTTCTGGAGACATGGGTGAAGATCCGCAGGGCATCCCGAACAACCTGATGCCGTATATCGCCCAGGTTGCCGTGGGCCGTCGCGACTCGCTGGCAATTTTTGGCAATGACTACCCTACCGAAGACGGCACCGGCGTGCGCGACTACATCCACGTCATGGATCTGGCCGACGGCCACGTTGCCGCGATGCAGCAGCTGGCCAACAAGCCGGGCGTGCATATTTACAACCTCGGCGCCGGAGTCGGCAGCAGCGTGCTGGACGTGGTTAACGCCTTCAGCAAAGCCTGCGGTAAGCCGGTGAGCTACCACTTCGCCCCGCGTCGTGATGGCGACCTGCCTGCTTACTGGGCCGATGCCACCAAAGCCGACAAAGAGCTTAACTGGCGTGTGACGCGCACGCTTGATGAAATGGCACAGGATACCTGGCACTGGCAGTCACGCCATCCGCAGGGCTATCCGGACTAAGGATCCGTCATGACGCAATTTAATCCCGTCGATCATCCGCATCGTCGTTTTAACCCGTTAAGCGGGCAATGGATTTTGGTTTCTCCGCATCGCGCCAAGCGCCCCTGGCAGGGGGCGCAGGAGACGCCTGCAAAACAGACGCTGCCACTGCACGACCCGGACTGCTTCCTTTGTCCGGGCAACACGCGCGTCACCGGGGATAAAAACCCGGACTATAAAGGCACCTTCGTCTTCACCAACGATTTTGCCGCCCTGATGACCGACACCCCGGACGCGCCGGAAAGCCACGATCCGCTGATGCGCTGCGAAAGCGCGCGCGGAACCAGCCGCGTGATCTGCTTCTCGCCCGATCACAGCAAAACGCTGCCGGAGCTGAGCGTGGACGCGCTGAAAGAGGTCGTCAGCACCTGGCAGGCGCAAACCGCAGAGCTGGGGCAGAGCTATCCGTGGGTGCAGGTGTTCGAAAACAAAGGCGCGGCGATGGGCTGCTCTAACCCGCACCCGCACGGCCAGGTCTGGGCGAACAGCTTCCTGCCTAACGAAGCCGAGCGTGAAGACCGTCTGCAGAAAGCGTATTACGCGGAAAACGATTCGCCGATGCTGGTGGATTACACCCAGCGCGAGCTGGCCGACGGCAGCCGCACCGTGGTGGAAACCGAACACTGGCTGGCCGTCGTCCCTTACTGGGCCGCCTGGCCGTTTGAAACGCTGCTGCTGCCGAAAGCGCACGTGCAGCGCATCACCGATCTCAGCGACGCGCAGCGCGACGACCTTGCCCTGGCGCTGAAAAAGCTGACCAGCCGTTACGACAACCTGTTCCAGTGTTCCTTCCCGTACTCCATGGGCTGGCACGGCGCCCCGTTTAACGGCGAAGAGAATCAACACTGGCAGCTGCACGCCCATTTCTATCCGCCGCTGCTGCGCTCTGCGACGGTGCGTAAATTCATGGTGGGCTATGAAATGCTGGCGGAAACCCAGCGTGACCTGACGGCGGAACAGGCGGCAGAACGTCTGCGTGCCGTTAGCGACGTCCACTATCGCGAATCAGGAGTCTAAAAAATGAGTCTGAAAGATAAAACACAATCCCTGTTTGCTGAGAAATTTGGCTACCCTGCCACCCACGTTATCCAGGCACCTGGCCGCGTTAACCTGATCGGTGAACACACCGACTATAACGACGGTTTCGTGCTGCCGTGCGCCATCGATTACCAGACCGTCATCAGCTGTGCGAAGCGCGACGACCGTAAGGTCCGCGTGATTGCGGCGGATTACGATAATGAGGCGGACGAGTTTTCCCTTGATGCCCCAATTGTGACGCACGACAGCCAGCAGTGGTCTAACTACGTGCGCGGCGTGGTGAAACACCTCCAGAAGCGTAACAAGAACTTTGGCGGCGCAGATTTAGTCATCAGCGGCAACGTGCCGCAGGGTGCGGGCTTAAGCTCCTCTGCGTCTCTGGAAGTCGCCGTGGGTACCGTGTTCCAGCAGCTTTATCATTTAGCGCTGGATGGGGCGCAAATCGCCCTGAACGGTCAGGAAGCTGAAAACCAGTTCGTGGGCTGTAACTGCGGCATTATGGACCAGCTGATCTCCGCGCTGGGCAAAAAAGAGCATGCCCTGTTAATTGATTGCCGCTCGCTGGGTACCAAAGCCGTTCCCCTGCCAAAAGGCGCGGCTGTGGTGATCGTCAACAGCAACTTTAAGCGCACGCTGGTGGGCAGCGAATACAACACCCGCCGCCAACAGTGCGAAACCGGCGCCCGCTTCTTCCAGCAGCCCGCCCTGCGCGACGTAACGCTCAATGAATTTAACAAAGTGGCGCACGAGCTTGATCCGGTCGTCGCCAAACGCGTTCGTCACGTGCTGACGGAAAATGCCCGTACCGTCGAAGCCGCGTCCGCGCTGGCGAAAGGCGATCTGAAACGCATGGGTGAGCTGATGGCGGAATCGCACGCCTCCATGCGCGATGATTTTGAAATCACCGTTCCGCAGATCGACACCCTGGTGGACATCGTCAAAGCCACCATCGGCGACAAAGGTGGCGTGCGCATGACGGGCGGCGGCTTTGGCGGCTGTATCGTTGCGCTGGTGCCTGAAGAGCTGGTGCCTGCCGTACAGGACGCCGTGGCGAAGCAGTACGAAGCAAAAACGGGTATCAAAGAAACCTTCTATGTTTGCAAAGCATCACAAGGAGCCGGACAGTGCTAAACGAAACACCTACCCTTGCACCGGATGGTCTGCCGTATCGCCTGTTAACCCTGCGCAACAGCGCGGGGATGGTCGTTACGGTGATGGACTGGGGGGCAACCCTTCTTTCTGCCCGCGTAGCGATGCCGGACGGCAGCGTGCGTGAAACTCTGCTCGGCTGCGCCTCGCCTGAGCAGTACGTCAATCAGTCCGCCTATCTGGGCGCGTCCGTTGGGCGCTATGCTAACCGCATCGCGAAGAGCCGTTTTGAGCTCGACGGCGTGCAGTACACCCTGCTTCCAAGCCAGGGGGAGAACCAGCTGCACGGCGGACCGGACGGGTTTGATAAACGCCGCTGGAAGATTGTTCGTCAAAACGACGGGGAAGTGCTGTTCTCGCTGGATTCGCTTGATGGCGATCAGGGCTTCCCGGGGAACCTTACCGCGTCCGCGCGCTTTACGCTTACCGACGACAGCCGTATCGCCATTGAATACCGTGCGACGGTCGACAAGCCGTGTCCAGTCAACCTGACCAACCACGCGTACTTTAATCTGGACGGTAACCAGTGCGACGTGCGTGAGCACAAGCTGCAGATCCTGGCGGATGCGTATCTGCCGGTTGACGAGATGGGCATTCCGCATCAGGGCCTCAAAGACGTGAGCGGCACCAGCTTTGACTTCCGCAGCGCAAAATCCATCGCCCAGGATTTCCTGAGCGATGAGGATCAGCGTAAGGTGAAAGGCTACGATCACGCTTTCCTGCTGCAGGCCAAAGGCGATGTGAAACAACCTGCTGCGCAGGTCTGGTCTGCGGATGAGAAGCTGCAGATGACGGTTTATACCACCGCCCCTGCCCTGCAGTTTTACTCAGGCAACTACCTCGGCGGCACGACGGCGCGCGAACACGATGAGTACAGCGACTGGCAAGGCCTGGCGCTGGAGAGCGAGTTCCTGCCAGACAGCCCGAACCATCCGGAATGGCCACAGCCGGACTGCGTGCTGCACCCGGGTGAAGAGTACGTGAGCGTCACCGAGTATCATTTCATTCCGCGCGCTTAATGCCCGGCGGCGCTACGCTTGCACGGGCCGTAGGCCGGATAAGCGAAGCGCCATCCGGCAAAAAACGCCAGCCCTCACAACGAGGGCTTTTTTCTGCGCGCCTTGCTGAAAATAGCGCCGATCGCAGACAAAATCATAACCCTGGATTCACAAGCATCTTACACTCAGAGACTATTTTCGCTATGGTTAGGGTTAAGCGTTGCTGGTGGCACCGCCACGGCAATATAATGAGAATTGTTATCATTCTAAAAATGCTTGAGGAGTAAGAGATGGCTATTACTAAGCTGGTTCTGGTGCGTCACGGCGAAAGCCAGTGGAACAACGAAAACCGCTTTACCGGTTGGTACGACGTTGATCTGTCTGAGAAAGGCGTAAGCGAAGCAAAAGCAGCAGGTAAACTGCTGAAGGAAGAAGGCTTCAGCTTTGATTTTGCTTACACCTCTGTGCTGAAACGTGCCATCCACACCCTGTGGAACGTGCTGGACGAACTGGATCAGGCCTGGCTGCCGGTTGAGAAGTCCTGGAAACTGAACGAACGTCACTACGGTGCGCTGCAGGGCCTGAACAAAGCGGAAACCGCTGAGAAATATGGCGACGAGCAGGTTAAACAGTGGCGTCGCGGCTTCGCAATCACCCCACCAGAGCTGACCAAAGATGACGAGCGCTACCCGGGCCACGACCCGCGTTACGCGAAGCTGACCGACGCTGAGCTGCCAACCACCGAGAGCCTGGCGCTGACCATCGACCGCGTTGTGCCTTACTGGAACGAAACCATTCTGCCACGCCTGAAAAGCGGCGAGCGCGTGATCATCGCTGCTCACGGTAACTCCCTGCGCGCGCTGGTGAAATACCTGGACAACATGGGTGAAGACGAAATTCTCGAACTGAACATCCCAACTGGCGTACCGCTGGTGTATGAGTTCGACGAAAACTTCAAGCCAATCAAACACTACTATCTGGGTAACGCAGAAGAGATCGCGGCGAAAGCAGCGGCTGTCGCGAACCAGGGTAAAGCGAAGTAATTTTCGCCAGACATAAAAAAAGCGCGGAGCCTTCCGCGCTTTTTTATTTCTGCATTTGAATTAACCGCGACGCGCTTTTACCGCATTCGCCAGCTGACGCAGGATGGTGTCGGTATCGTCCCAGCCAATGCAGGCATCGGTCACGCTTTTGCCATACACCAGCGGTTCGCTGCCTTCCAGGTTCTGGTTACCTTCAACCAGATGGCTTTCGATCATCACCCCAATCACCGCCTTCTCACCGCCGGCAATCTGCTGACAGACGTCGGCACCCACTTCCATCTGCTTTTTAAACTGCTTGCTGGAGTTGGCATGGCTGAAATCGATCATCACCTGTGCTGGCAGCCCGGCTTTTTCCAGCCCGACCTTTACTTCCGCCACGTGTTTCGCGCTGTAGTTTGGCTCTTTGCCGCCGCGCAGAATGATATGGCAGTCGCCGTTGCCGCTGGTGTTAACGATGGCGGAATGACCCCATTTGGTCACCGACAGAAAACAGTGCGGCGCGCCCGCTGCGTTGATGGCATCAATAGCTACCTTCATCGTGCCGTCAGTGCCGTTTTTGAAACCCACCGGGCAAGAGAGACCGGACGCCAGCTCGCGGTGCACCTGAGATTCTGTTGTGCGGGCACCAATTGCGCCCCAGCTCATCAGGTCTGCCAGGTATTGTGGCGTAATCATGTCCAGGAATTCACCGGCCGCTGGCAGGCCGCTGTCGTTGATCTCCAGCAGCAGCTTGCGCGCAATGCGCAGACCGTCGTTGATCTGGAAGCTGTTATCCATATGCGGATCGTTAATCAGCCCCTTCCAGCCCACGGTGGTGCGCGGTTTTTCAAAATAGACGCGCATCACGATTTCAAGCTCGTCCTTCAGCTCTTCACGGAGGGTGAGCAGACGGGCTGCGTACTCTTTCGCGGCTGCAGGATCGTGAATGGAGCACGGGCCAATCACCACCAGAAGACGATCGTCATTACCTTTCAGGATCTTATGGATCGCTTTACGAGCATGAGAAACCGTGTTTGCGGCATTTTCAGTGGCGGGGAATTTCTCAAGGAGCGCTACAGGAGGTAATAACTCATTGATCTCTTTAATGCGTAAATCGTCGTTCTGATAATTCATTTTCTTTCCAGCTCTGCCATATCTTTAGTAATGAAAGCAATCCTTTCAATCTATCTTGTCGACCAGGAAGTGTAAACACGGTTTTACACTTCACGCAGATAATTCCTGGAATTCGCCTAAAAATCGCCACAAAATAGCGAAAAATGAGATCTAACCTAAGCTTTTTAACTGTAACAACCAATTTTACATGCTTAAACGCGATTCCCTACTGACGTAAGTCCGTAAGGCGGAATCTTTCGCCTCTGAAAAAGATGCACTGTTGGAGAATGTTATCCAGCGTAACGACAAGAACAGGAGCACCATGATGAAAATGACAAAACTGGCAACCCTCTTCCTGACCGCCACACTCACTCTGGCCAGCGGCAGCGTCCTGGCCGCGGAAACGGGCACATCAGACAGCAACGGGGATGCGAATGCGGCTGCGGCAGCAGGCCAGCCCGCCCCTGATGCGAAACAGAATATCGCCCCGAATAATGTCGACAACAGCCAGATCAATACCGGCAACACCAACACCGGCGGCACGATGCTGCATCCTAACGGCAGCGGTTCCGGAACCATGAATCATGACAATATGAGTTCGGATGAGGTTCATAAGAACTCGATGTGTAAGGACGGCAAATGCCCCGATCCTAATGACAAAGTAGGAAACGACGCGAATACTAAAACCGACGGCACCACCCAATAACAGGTTGTGATCGGGAAGAAAAAGGAGAGCTCTGGCTCTCCTTTCTTTTTGGAGTAACCTATTAAAAACGCTACACTAAAAACAATAACACATCAGGAAAGCAGACATGGCGCACTCCCATTCCCACTCACACTCTCCCGGCAACGACAACGCTAAACGACTGATGCTGGCCTTTGGCGTCACGGCAACGTTTATGGTTATCGAGGTCATTGGCGGCCTGATATCCGGCTCTCTGGCGCTTCTGGCTGATGCCGGACACATGCTGACCGATGCCGCAGCGCTGCTCTTCGCCCTGCTGGCGGTGCAGTTTGCGCGTCGTCCTCCGAATGCGCGCCATACCTTCGGCTGGCTGAGGCTGACAACCCTGGCCGCGTTTGTTAACGCCATTGCGCTGGTGGTCATTACCGTTCTTATCGTCTGGGAGGCCGTACAGCGCTTCCGACACCCGCAGCCGATCGCCGGGGCGACAATGATGTTGATTGCCGTGGCGGGGCTGCTGGCAAATATCCTGGCCTTCTGGATTTTGCACCGCGGCAGCGGGGAGAAGAACCTCAACGTACGCGCCGCGGCTCTGCATGTTCTGGGGGATTTGCTCGGCTCAGTCGGGGCGATTGTCGCCGCGCTGGTGATCCTCTACACCGGCTGGACGCCTGTCGATCCGATTCTGTCCGTTCTGGTGTCGTGTCTGGTCCTGCGCAGCGCCTGGCGGCTGCTGAAGGAGAGCGTGAATGAACTGCTTGAAGGGGCACCGGCATCGATGGATATTGACGAGCTGAAGCGCAACCTGCGCCGTTCAGTCCCGGAAGTACGCAACGTTCATCATGTTCACGTCTGGCTGGTGGGGGAGAAACCGGTCATGACGCTGCACGTCCAGGTGATCCCGCCTCACGACCACGATGCGCTGCTTGAACGCATCCAGCATTTTCTTGAACATCACTACGAAATTGGCCACGCCACCATCCAGATGGAGTATCAGCCCTGTAACGGGCCGGACTGCCACCTTAACGAGGCGCAGTCCGGACATTCAGATCATCACCACCACTAGCTGGAAAGCGCGTGAGAGCCTCGCTCACGCGCGCTGTTAATCCACATCCGGCTGCCGTTCAGCGCGATGAAGGTCAGCAGCAGATATTCCAGCGACATCGCATAGACGCCCTGCAGGGCGAAGATCGCCACGCTAATCACGTTGATGATGACCCACAGCAGCCAGTTCTCAACGTATTTACGGGTCATCAGGATCATCGCCGCAATCGACAGCACCATCATGCAGGAATCCCAGAACGGGAAGGCATCCGGCTGGAGGACAGGCATCGTCACGTTCAGGCCGAAACCGGACATGACCGAAACGGCAACGCGGGTCAGGAACGCAAACACCGGGTTGATATAGACGGTCATTAAGCCAATGGCGACCACGCACGCGGCAAGCCAGGCGATGGCTTTCGGCAAGGGCAGCCAGCGGATCTGCAGCTCTGCCTCCTGCTGGCTGTTCTGACGCGACCACGCGTACCAGCCGTAGATATTGGCGGCGAAGAAGAACAGCTGCAAAAGCAGGCTGGCGTACAGCTGGATCTGGAAGAAGATAATCGCAAACAGCGTAACGTTAATCAGCCCGAACGCATAGTTGCTAATTTTCTCCAGGCTTGCCAGCCAGATACAGAGTAACCCCGCCAGCGTGCCAACTGCCTCAATCCATGACAGGTCATAGCCACCTGCACCAATCGGTATATGAACCAGAATGTTCTGCGTGCTAAAAAAATCCATCTTTTCCCCGGGGCGTTGTGAATTAAGTACGTAGTGTAGCCGCAAAATCCAGCATGCGGTTAAGCGGAATCAACGCACCGTCACGCAGAGCGGCATCCACATGGATTTCATGTGCTGCACCGCCTGTCTCGAGCCCTTCGGCAATGGCCTTCAGGCCGTTCATCGCCATCCACGGGCAATGCGCACAGCTGCGACACGTTGCGCCCTCACCCGCCGTTGGCGCTTCAAGGAGCTCTTTCTCCGGCACGGCCTGCTGCATCTTATAGAAGATACCGCGATCGGTCGCCACGATGAGCTGCTTGTGAGGCAACGTCCTGGCCGCGTTGATAAGCTGGCTGGTTGAGCCTACGGCATCCGCCATGTCGACTATCGACTGCGGTGATTCAGGGTGAACAAGGATCGCGGCGCCAGGATAAAGTGCCTTCATGCGCGCCAGCGCCTGGGTTTTGAATTCGTCGTGCACAATGCAGGCGCCCTGCCAGCAGAGAACGTCAGCCCCCGTCTGCTTCTGGACATAATTTCCAAGATGACGGTCAGGCGCCCAGATAATCTTCTCACCCAGGCTGTCCAGATGTTCAATCAGCTCAACGGCGATGCTGGAGGTGACAACCCAGTCTGCGCGCGCTTTTACCGCCGCAGAGGTGTTGGCGTAAACTACCACGGTCCGGTCAGGGTGGGCGTCACAGAAGGCCGTGAATTCGTCAATCGGGCAGCCGAGATCCAGCGAACACTCCGCGTTAAGCGTCGGCATCAGAATGGTTTTTTCTGGGCTCAGGATCTTTGCCGTTTCCCCCATAAAACGCACGCCAGCAACCAGCAGCGTGGAAGCGGGATGTCTTGCACCGAAGCGTGCCATCTCCAGTGAGTCAGAAATACAGCCCCCGGTCTCTTCCGCCAGCTGCTGAATTTCCGGGTCGGTGTAGTAATGGGCCACCATCACCGCATCTCGTTCTTTGAGAAGACGTTTGATCTTCTCGCGATAGAATTGCTTTTCATCCAGGCTCAGCGGGACAGGCTTGGGCGGAAACGGATAGATTGCAGCTTCAGGATCAAACATCACACTCATTATGGCTTCTCGTTTTACGGGCTTAACAATATTGCCTTTCTTTTGCATGACATAGCAAAACGCATGGCAATTGTGTTTTGTATACTAAACAAGATAGCGAATATGAGCGGAAAAGTCACCGGAAATAGGTGCGGATAGCATTTGTCGGGTGGCGGCTTCGCCTTACCCGACCTACAAAAACTGCAGATAGCAAAAAGGCGCCTTTAGGGCGCCTTTCTACACTGGTGGGTCGTGCAGGATTCGAACCTGCGACCAATTGATTAAAAGTCAACTGCTCTACCAACTGAGCTAACGACCCCTTGCGGGATTTTTTTCTTCGAAGTGGTGGGTCGTGCAGGATTCGAACCTGCGACCAATTGATTAAAAGTCAACTGCTCTACCAACTGAGCTAACGACCCATTCGGGTGCTGACTTCGAAGATTTTTACTCGGTACCACCGGAGAGTGGTGGGTCGTGCAGGATTCGAACCTGCGACCAATTGATTAAAAGTCAACTGCTCTACCAACTGAGCTAACGACCCGAGTGGTGGGTGATGACGGGCTCGAACCGCCGACCCCCTCCGTGTAAAGGAGATGCTCTACCAACTGAGCTAATCACCCACTCTGTACTGCCGGTATGCGTTAAGTGGTGGGTCGTGCAGGATTCGAACCTGCGACCAATTGATTAAAAGTCAACTGCTCTACCAACTGAGCTAACGACCCACTTTTACGCTGTTTTCACGTTGTTTGATATCCCGTGGCAACGGCGGCATATATTACTGATTTAAGAATTCAGCGCAACAAAAATTTCGATGAAGATCACTTAACTGCTTACGAATCATGCTGCACGACCAGAAATAACGCGATTTCTGGTCATGCGGTAATCATCCCATCGAATTCAGACGTTTTTGCGCCTGCTTAGCACCTTCGGTACCCGGGAATTTAGAGACCACCTGCTGATAAACCGCTTTGGCTTTCGCAGTGTCGCCTTTGTCCTGCATGATGACGCCCACTTTGTACATCGCATCAGGCGCTTTTGGCGATTTCGGGTAATTTTTTACCACGGAGGCAAAATAAAACGCCGCATCGTCCTTTTTACCCTTGTTGTAATTCAGCTGACCGAGCCAGTAATTCGCATTTGGCTGATAAGTGGAATCAGGGTATTTCTTAACAAAGTTCTGAAACGCAGCAAGCGCGTCATCCTGACGAGATTGATCCTGCACCAGGGCAATGGCCGCGTTGTAGTCCGTATTCGCGTCACCGCTCTGTACAGGTGCCCCTGTGGAAGCAGAAGCATCCGCTGCCGGAGCTGATGTCGCCGCACCGCTCTGATCGCCTGCAGTTGGCTGTGCTTGTGCTGCTGCACCACCGCTGCTCAGGCTATCCATCTGCAGCAAAATCTGCTTCTGACGTTCCACAACCTGGTTCAACTGATACTGGCTTTCCTGAATCTGGCCGCGGAGAGCGTCAATATCGCTTTGGTTATCGGAGAGCTGTTGCTGGAGTTGGGTTAAAAGCTGGCTGTGAGCGTTAGAAATACGCTCGAGTTGAGTGACCCGGTCTTCTACCGAGCCTGAGCCGACACTACTGATTGGTGCCTGAGCAAAAGCGGCCCAGGGGGCCGCTATTCCAACCAGTAACGACAGACTCAACAGATGATGTCTGAAGTTACTGCTCATGCAATTCTCTTAGTAAACCAGTACGGCACGACGGTTTTTGGAGTAAGCCGCTTCGTCGTGACCCAGTACTGCAGGTTTTTCTTTACCGTAAGAAACGATGGAGATCTGGTCAGCAGAAACGCCTTTACCCTGCAGGTACATTTTAACAGCGTTAGCACGACGTTCACCCAGGGAGATGTTGTACTCTGGAGTACCACGTTCGTCCGCGTGACCTTCTACGGTGACTTTGTAAGATGGGTTGCTACGCAGGAAGTTAGCGTGCGCATCCAGCATCGCAGCGAAGTCAGAACGGATGTCGTATTTATCCAGATCGAAGTAAACGATGTTGTTCTGCTGCAGCTGCTGCATCTGAAGACGCGCTTGCTCTTCAGAAGACATGTTGCCATTGCCGTTCGCGTCCATACCGGTGCCGGCACCCATCATGCCTTCGCCGCTCTGGTCATTGCTTGCGTTCTTGTTAGAAGAACACGCTGCGATTGCCATTACAGGCAGAGCGATCATCAGCCCCTTCAGCACTTTGTTCAGTTGCATTTCTATGATTCCTTTAGTAATCAATTAATTATTATTTACAGATACGGCGACCAGGCAGGTGATTTTACCTGTCCATCAGTTGCCGGAATACGCGCTTTGAAACGCCCATCTGTAGAAACCAGATTCAGCACAGATCCCATCCCCTGAGAAGAGCTGTAGATTACCATCGTGCCGTTAGGTGCCAGACTTGGCGTTTCATCCAGGAACGTTGACGACAGAACTTGAACGCCACCCGCTACCAGATCTTGTTTGGCAATGTGCTGCTGCCCACCGTTGGAGCTCACCATTACCATAAATTTACCGTCGGTGCTCACGTCTGAGTTCTGGTTCTGCGAACCTTCCCAGGTAATACGCTGCGGAGCACCGCCGTTGACGTTGACTTTATAGATTTGTGGACGGCCAGCCTGGTCAGAGGTAAACGCCAGGTTTTGACTGTCCGGGAACCATGAAGGTTCGGTGTTGTTGCTGCGACCGTCGGTCACCTGACGGATCTGGCCAGAGCCAATGTCCATCACGTACAGGTTCAGGCTACCGGTTTTTGACAGCGCAAAGGCCAGTTTAGACCCGTCCGGTGAGAACGAAGGCGCACCGTTGTGACGTGGGAAAGATGCAACCTGACGAACAGCACCGTTTGCCAGCGTCTGGATAACCAGCGCTGAACGGCCGCTTTCGAAGGTCACATAGGCCAGTTTAGAACCGTCCGGAGACCAGGCTGGAGACATCAGCGGCTGTGAAGAACGTTTCACCAGGAACTGGTTGTAGCCGTCGTAGTCAGATACGCGCAGCTCATACGGGAACTGACCACCGTTGGTCTGCACCACATAAGCAATACGGGTACGGAACGCCCCTTTAATACCGGTCAGTTTTTCAAATACCGCATCGCTGGCAGCGTGTGCCGCGTAGCGCAGGTACTGCTTAGTGACCTTGTAAGAGTTCTGTGCCAGAACGGTACCCGGTGCACCGCCGGTATCCACCAGCTGCCAAGCCACGTTGTAGGAGCCGTCCGGGTTAGGCGTAACCTGACCCACCACCACGGCATCAATACCCAGTGCAGACCATGCCGCAGGCTGTACTTCCTGCGCGCTACCCGGCTGCTGAGGCAGACGAGAACGATCTAACGGGTTGAATTTACCGCTGTTACGCAGGTCAGCCGCCACGATGCCACCGGCATCTTCAGGTGCAGCGCCAGGACCGGCCCACTGGAACGGAACAACACCGATTGGGCGTGCCGAGTCCACCCCCTGGGTGATCTCGATACGTACTTCTGCGTGCAGTACTGCTGCCCACAGCATTAAAAAACCAAATGCTACACGTAATGCCTGCTTCATCATATCTCCCTTATCTGAGTAACCTTACCCACGATAATTTAGCAGAATGTTAACAAACTCAATTAGACAAAACTACCAGAACCCTGTGACTAAACCTGGTCTATTTTTCCCCGTTTGCACGGGGAAAATGTAACTTAAGGTTTGAAGTCCAGCGGCGCATTTTTAAAGACTTCGTAAACGGCCTGAGACGGCGGTTTAGGCATCTTCGCCTGACGCGCTGCAGCCAGGGCCGCAGTACATAAAGCCGGGTCGCCACCTTCAGACTTAATATCCAGCAGCATGCCGTCCGGAGCCAGTTTTATACGCAACGTACACGTTTTACCGGTATAGGAAGACGCATCATAGAATCGGCTTTCAATAGCGGATTTAATCTGCGCGGCATAACCGTTGATTTCAGCCCCGCTCGCACCGTTACTCTTAGTGTTACCACTTCCGGTCGGCGCTGCGTTGTTTCCTTTCGCCCCACCGCCCGCTTTCGGTGCATTCTTACCGGAGCTCAAATCGCCCAGCAGATCGTCAACCCCTGCGGCGGCAGCAGCTTTTTCAGCGGCTGCAGCCTTCTTCGCAGCGGCTTTTTCTGCTGCTGCTTTCTTATCGGCAGCGGCCTTCTCAGCTGCAGCTTTTTTATCAGCAGCGGCTTTTTCTGCGGCGGCTGCTTTTTCTGCTGCCGCTTTCTCAGCAGCAGCCGCTTTCTTAGCGGCCTCGGCAGCAGCTTTCTTCTCTGCGTCCTGAGCGGCTTTCTTCGCGGCTTCGGCTTCCGCTTTCTTCTGAGCATCAGCAGCGGCTTTCTTCGCAGCTTCCGCTTCGGCTTTCTTCTGAGCATCGGCAGCGGCTTTCTTCGCCGCTTCCGCTTCAGCTTTCTTCTGGGCATCAGCCGCGGCTTTCTTCGCAGCTTCGGCTTCAGCTTTCTTCTGAGCATCTGCAGCGGCTTTCTTCGCCGCTTCTGCCGCTAATTTTGCCTGGGCATCAGCCTGTGCTTTCGCGTCCGCTGCGGCTTTTGCTGCCGCCTCTTCCGCCTGCTTTTGCTGTTCCTGGGCTTTCTTCGCGGCCTCTTCGGCTTGTTTCTGCTGCTCCGCCTGCTCTTTTGCGGCTTCCTGCGCCTGCAAACGTTCTTTCTCAAGCTGCTTCAGACGCTCCTGCTCTGCGGCCTGCTTTTCACGCAGTTCTTCCGCCTGCTGTTGCGACTGTTTTTCACGCTGCTCTTCAGCCCGTTTGGCACTCGCCTTCTGCTGCTGTTCGCGATTATAGTTCTGTACTACCGCACCGGGATCCACCATCACGGCGTCAATGGAAGACCCTCCACCGCCGCCGGCTGATGCATCAATATGCTCGTCGAACGAACTCCAGATCAGCGCTGCAAAGAGAATAACGTGCAGCACTGCGGAGACGATTATCGCTCGCTTAAGCTTGTCGTTCTGTTCGGTTGCCTTTGACACTATCGGTTCCCAAAAACTACGCGGATGATCAAATAGGTTGGGTCATTAAGCCAACTGACTTAACACCCGCACTATGTAGCAAGTTCAGCGCTTTAATAATTTCATCGTAGGGTACGTCTTTCGCGCCACCGATTAAGAAGACCGTTTTCGGATTTGACTCCAGGCGACGCTGCGCTTCAGCAATCACCTGCTCAGGCGGCAGCTGATCCATACGATCTTTCTCTACCACGACGCTGTATTGCCCTACGCCGGAAACCTCAATGATAACCGGAGGATCGTCATTGGTGCTCACCGCCTGTGATTCTGTCGCATCCGGCAGATCCACTTCCACGCTCTGGGTAATGATTGGCGCTGTCGCCATAAAGATCAGCAGCAGTACCAACAGGACGTCCAGCAGTGGAACGATATTGATTTCGGACTTGAGCTCGCGACGACCTCGTCCACGCGATCTGGCCATGGTTTACCCCTTGTTGCTCTCGGTGCTGGTAAACGCCTGACGGTGCAGAATCGCAGTGAACTCTTCCATAAAGTTGTCGTAGTTCAGTTCCAGTTTGTTCACGCGCTGGTTCAGACGGTTGTAAGCCATAACCGCCGGAATTGCCGCAAACAGACCGATAGCGGTCGCAATCAGTGCTTCAGCGATACCCGGTGCAACCATCTGCAACGTCGCCTGCTTCACCGCGCCCAGCGCGATAAAGGCGTGCATGATCCCCCACACGGTACCAAACAGGCCGATATACGGGCTGATGGAACCGACAGTGCCGAGGAATGGAATGTGCGTTTCGAGATTTTCCAGCTCGCGGTTCATAGAGATGCGCATCGCACGCGAGGCACCTTCCACTACCGCTTCCGGCGCATGATTGTTTGCACGATGCAGACGGGCAAACTCTTTGAAACCGCTATAAAAAATTTGCTCGGAGCCTGTAAGGTTTTCACGGCGCCCCTGGCTTTCCTGATACAGACGAGAAAGCTCAATACCCGACCAGAACTTATCTTCAAAGGCTTCGGCTTCACGGCCAGCGGCATTGAGGATACGCGTTCTCTGGATGATGATGGCCCAGGATGCGATTGAAAAACCAATCAAAATCAACATGATAAGTTTAACCAGAAGGCTTGCCTTCAGGAACAAATCAAGGATATTCATGTCAGTCACTGCTTAAACTCCGCGACAATAGACTTAGGAAGCGCACGAGGCTTCATTATGGTTGGATCAACACAAACAATCAGTACTTCAGCTGAGTTCAGTACGGTATTCTCTGCGTTGACTATCCGCTGCGTGAAAACCAGTGAGGTCCCGCGCATTGATGTAATTTCAGTTTGGACTTCGAGCATATCGTCGAGTCTGGCAGGCGCAAAATACTCAAGCGTCATCTTGCGAACCACGAAGGCAACTCGCTCAGCCAACAGTACCTGTTGACTAAAGTGATGATGGCGCAGCATCTCTGTGCGTGCCCGTTCATAAAAAGCAACGTAGCTGGCGTGGTAAACCACACCACCGGCATCGGTATCTTCGTAATAGACACGAACCGGCCATCGAAACAGCGTTGTATTCACTTTACATCCCGGTAATGCAACAAAAGTTAATGCTTTTAAACTTCGCTACTATACGCGCGGGAAAGAGGGTTGGGAATGGGAGAAAGTAAACGGAGAGTAAATTTTTATGGGCTAGGGTAAGCCCATAACGTTAACGGACATTTCTTATTCAGAAGAAGAAGAAAATCAAACCGGCGAGAAGCACCAGATCGGCAATCAGCGGGCAAAAAATTCCCTGCCAGTGAACGGCTTTCGGACGAAAGCCCACGCCGTGGATCACACCTGCACACACCGCCCACATAATGAGAAAGCCGTGCCAGATTTCAAGCTCGCTGGTTTTCGCTGCAAAGCGCGAAGGGTCCCAGAAGATACAACCTGCCAGCAGTAATGCCATCACTAAAGAAAGCGCCCGTAACGGGCGCTTATCCATTACCGCATATAACGTTGCGATAATATTCATTAGTGTTTTTCTTCACCCGCTTTGGTCGCTTCGACGTGCTCAAGCGCCAGGGCAGTGATGACACCAAATGCACAGGCAAGAAGCGTCCCTAAAATCCATGCGAAATACCACATATTCAGCTCCTTACTTAATACATAGAGTGGGTGTTGCTTTCGATATGTTCTTTCGTGATGCGACCGAACATTTTCCAGTAACACCAGGTGGTGTAGAGCAGGATAATCGGTACGAACACGCAAGCAACATACGTCATCAGGTTCAGCGTCAACTGGCTGGAGGTTGCATCCCACATGGTCAGGCTAGCATTCAGCATGGTGCTGGATGGCATGACGAATGGGAACATCGCAATACCCGCCGTCAGGATGATGCACGCCAGGGTCAGTGATGAGAACACGAACGCCAGAGCGCCTTTCTCCAGACGAGACGTCAACACGGTCAGCAGCGGCAGCAATACGCCCAGAGCCGGGATAGCCCACAGCGCAGGGGTATTGTTAAAGTTCACCAGCCATGCACCTGCCTGACGCGCCACTTCTTTGGTCAGCGGATTAGACGGCGCAGTATGGTTGATTGCAGACGTCACCACGTAGCCATCAATGCCGTACACCACCCACACACCGGCCAGCGCGAAGCAGACCAGCGTCACCAGTGCCGCAACCTGAGCAGTAGCACGGGAACGCAGGTGCAGTTCGCCAACCGTACGCATCTGTAGGTAGGTTGCACCCTGAGTGATGATCATCGCCACGCTCACCACGCCTGCCAGCAGACCAAACGGGTTCAGCAGCTGGAAGAAGTTACCGGTGTAGTAAAGACGCATGTATTCGTCCAGGTGGAACGGTACGCCCTGCAGCAGGTTACCGAACGCCACGCCGATCACCAGCGGTGGAACGAAGCTACCGATGAAGATGCCCCAGTCCCACATGTTGCGCCAGCGGGTGTCTTCAATCTTAGAACGGTAGTCGAAACCGACCGGACGGAAGAACAAAGAGGCCAGCACCAGAATCATCGCCACGTAGAAACCGGAGAACGCAGCCGCGTAGACCATCGGCCAGGCAGCGAACAGCGCGCCGCCTGCGGTGATCAGCCACACCTGGTTACCGTCCCAGTGCGGGGCGATGGAGTTGATCATGATTCGACGCTCGGTGTCATTACGACCGAGGAAACGGGTGAGCATCCCCACCCCCATGTCGAAACCATCCGTGACGGCGAAACCGATCAGCAGAACGCCGATCAACAGCCACCAGATAAAACGCAATACTTCATAATCGATCATTTGATGACTCCTGTCTTAGCGTGCCGGCTGAGTAGTCGCGGTGGACTGCTCGTAGTGATAGCGACCGGTTTTCAGGCTGCTTGGGCCAAGGCGCGCGAACTTGAACATCAGGAACAGTTCAGCCACCAGGAACAGGGTGTACAGACCACAAATCAGCAGCATGGAGAAGATCAGGTCGCCCGCTGTCAGGGAAGAGTTCGCTACCGCCGTTGGCAGTACCTCACCAATCGCCCATGGCTGACGGCCATACTCCGCAACAAACCAGCCGGATTCGATAGCGATCCACGGCAGTGGAATGCCGTACAGCGCGGTGCGCAGCAGCCATTTTTTCTCGCCGATGCGGTTGCGAATCACGGACCAGAAGGACGCCGCAATGATCAGCAGCATGATGATGCCGCAGCCCACCATGATACGGAATGCGAAGTACAGTGGCGCAACGCGTGGAATCGAGTCTTTGGTGGCCATCTGGATCTGCGCTTCTGTCGCATCAGAAACGTTCGGGGTATAGCGTTTCAAGAGCAGACCGTAACCCAGATCTTTCTTCACGTCGTTGAACTGGTCGCGAACGGTCTGGTCGGTAGAACCGGCACGCAGCTGTTCCAGCAGCGAGTAGGCTTTCATACCGTTACGGATACGCTCTTCGTGCTGAACCATCAGCTCTTTCAGACCGGTCACCTGCTTATCAACAGAACGGGTGGCGATGATACCCAGCGCGTAAGGGATCTGAATAGCGAAGCGGTTTTCCTGCGCGTCCTGATCGGGAATACCGAACAGCGTAAAGGCAGCAGGCGCCGGTTGGGTTTCCCATTCGGCTTCGATGGCGGCCAGTTTGGTTTTCTGCACGTCACCCATTTCGTAACCGGATTCATCACCCAGAACGATAACAGAGAGGATTGCAGCCATACCGAAGCTTGCAGCGATAGCAAAGGAGCGCTTAGCAAACGCGAAGTCACGACCGCGTAGCATGTAGTAAGAACTGATACCCAGGATAAACATCGCGCCGCACACATAGCCAGAAGCGACGGTGTGAACGAATTTAACCTGCGCAACCGGGTTCAGGACCAGCTCGGCAAAGCTGACCATCTCCATACGCATGGTTTCGAAGTTGAAATCAGACGCGATAGGGTTCTGCATCCAGCCGTTCGCCACCAGGATCCACAGCGCGGACAGGTTCGAACCTAATGCCACCAGCCAGGTCACCGCCATATGCTGGACTTTACCCAGACGGTCCCAACCGAAGAAGAACAGACCTACAAAGGTGGATTCGAGGAAGAATGCCATCAGACCTTCAATGGCCAGCGGCGCACCGAAGATATCCCCTACATAGTGGGAATAGTAAGACCAGTTAGTCCCGAACTGGAACTCCATGGTCAAACCGGTTGCCACGCCCAGTGCAAAGTTGATACCAAACAACTTGCCCCAGAACTTGGTCATATCTTTATAAATCTGTTTGCCGGAGAGAACGTATACCGTTTCCATAATGGCCAGCAGGAACGCCATACCGAGCGTCAGTGGCACAAACAGGAAGTGGTACATCGCGGTCAAGGCAAACTGTAAGCGCGACAGTTCGACTATATCTAACATCATGACTCCTTGCTCATCGCATGAAGACTCCGAGAGTGAACCCCGTCAGAGAGAGATCCACACGCATGCCCCAATACAAATTATTCGCATCCTTGTCGTCGTTATTACCCTAAAGGAGGATAAAAACGATGACGTGAGGTTACAAATACGTTAATAAAAAACTCAAATTGATCCCGCAAATATAATACGCTGCAAAACCCTTACAATAAACAGGTTTTTATTGAATCACATTTACGTTTTTCGACGGTGATCAATTTATAGCAAAATTACCACTTTTCGGCCATTTTGATCGGGGACAATTTAGCGCCTTTTGATGGGTTTTTCCAAGGATTAAACATTGATTTAAATCAAAAACAATCCGTTATGTTAATTGTGTTTTGATGCGGTGAACATAGTAAAGACCATGTTAAAGATATGTATATAAAATACAATTAAGGTTATCGAATCGACGGGTGAATATAAACAGAAGTGATTTTTATTAACCTAGCAGTCTGAATGCCTCATTTATTCAGGACATAAATTTTAGTGGGTTTTTCGTTTTTTTCCATCTTCTCTCTTTAAGGTAAATAAATAACAATTATTTTACTTTTACACCCTCTCTAATTAACACCTATTTGTGACTATAGCATGACGTCCGGCAGGCAATAAAAAAGGCCGCTTTACAGCGGCCAACCATGTCGAAACGGACATTTTTATACTTCAACGCCCCCCTTTCGGGGAGCAGAGAGGACTTACTTAATGATGGATTTCAGTGCTTCGCCGATATCCGCCAGGCTGCGAACGGTTTTCACGCCTGCGGCTTCCAGCGCTGCGAATTTCTCATCAGCCGTACCTTTACCACCAGCGATGATCGCGCCTGCGTGACCCATACGCTTGCCTTTCGGCGCGGTCACACCCGCGATGTAACCCACAACCGGCTTGGTCACGTGTTCTTTGATGTAAGCAGCCGCTTCTTCTTCCGCGCTACCACCGATCTCACCGATCATTACGATCGCTTCGGTCTGTGGATCTTCCTGGAACAGCTTCAGGATGTCGATGAAGTTAGAGCCCGGGATCGGGTCACCGCCGATGCCCACGCAGGTGGACTGGCCGAAGCCGTAGTCGGTAGTCTGCTTAACGGCTTCATAGGTCAGGGTACCGGAACGGGACACGATGCCCACTTTGCCCGGCTTGTGAATGTGGCCCGGCATGATGCCGATTTTGCATTCGCCCGGAGTGATAACGCCTGGGCAGTTCGGGCCGATCATGCGCACGCCTGCTTCATCCAGCTTCACCTTCACGGTCAGCATATCCAGCGTCGGAATGCCTTCAGTGATGGTGATGATCAGCTTGATGCCTGCATCGATCGCTTCCAGAATGGAGTCTTTGCAGAACGGAGCCGGAACGTAGATCACGGTCGCGGTTGCGCCCGTCGCTTCTACCGCTTCACGCACGGTGTTGAACACCGGCAGGCCCAGGTGCGTGGTGCCGCCTTTACCTGGCGTTACGCCGCCAACCATCTGCGTGCCGTAGGCAATCGCCTGTTCGGAGTGGAAAGTCCCCTGGCTACCGGTGAAGCCCTGGCAGATAACCTTGGTATCTTTATTAATTAAAACTGACATTATTTCCCCTCCACTGCGGCAACAACCTGCTGAGCTGCATCCGTCAGACTTTTCGCTGCAATAATATTCAGGCCGCTGTCAGCCAGTTTTTTCGCGCCGAGTTCAGCGTTGTTACCTTCCAGACGCACAACAACCGGAACGTTAACACCCACTTCTTCTACCGCACCGATGATACCGTCGGCGATCAGGTCGCAACGGACGATGCCGCCGAAGATGTTCACCAGAACGGCCTTCACGTTGTCGTCAGAGAGGATGATTTTGAACGCTTCGGTTACGCGCTCTTTGGTTGCGCCACCGCCTACGTCGAGGAAGTTTGCTGGCTCACCGCCGTGCAGCTTAACGATGTCCATGGTGCCCATTGCCAGGCCCGCACCGTTAACCATACAGCCGATGTTACCGTCCAGCGCCACGTAGTTCAGCTCCCACTGTGCAGCCTGCGCTTCACGCGGGTCTTCCTGAGACTGATCGCGCATTTCGCGCAGATCGGACTGGCGGAACAGCGCGTTGCCGTCAGCGCCCAGCTTGCCGTCGAGGCAGATCAGGTCGCCCTGGGTGGTGATCACCAGCGGGTTGATCTCGATCAGCGCCAGGTCGCGCTCCAGGAAGATGTTCGCCAGACCCATGAAGATCTTGGTGAACTGCTGGACCAGCTTGCCTTCCAGACCCAGTTTGAACGCCAGCTCGCGACCCTGGTAAGGCATTGGGCCCGCCAGCGGATCGATTGCCACTTTGTGGATCAGGTGCGGGGTCTCTTCCGCCACTTTTTCGATTTCCACGCCGCCTTCGGTAGACGCCATGAACACCACGCGACGGGAGCTACGGTCAACAACCGCGCCCAGGTACAGTTCTTTCGCGATGTCGGTCGCCGCTTCAACCAGGATCTGGTTAACCGGCTGGCCGTTCGCGTCTGTCTGGTACGTTACCAGACGCTTGCCGAGCCAATGTTCAGCAAACGCACGAATTTCTTCTTTGCTCTTAACAACCTTCACACCGCCCGCTTTACCACGGCCACCAGCGTGAACCTGACACTTAACTACCCACGGGCCGGCACCGATTTTAGATGCAGCTTCTTCTGCTTCACGCGGGGTAGTACAGGCATAACCCACCGGAGCCGGTAAGCCATACCGGGCAAACAGCTGTTTGGCCTGATATTCATGTAAATTCATGTGTTCTATCCATCCTTCAGGGTAATCGTTATCTTCAAACCTGTAGACCGGCGCAGTCTGTGTGCCGGATGGCGCTACGCTTATCCGGCCTACAGGGCAGGTGATGCTAAATAGTCACTAGACGTCCAGCAGCAGACGCGTTGGATCTTCCAGCAGCTCTTTAATCGCAACCAGGAAGCCCACGGACTCGCGGCCGTCGATCAGGCGGTGGTCGTAAGAGAGCGCCAGGTACATCATTGGCAGGATCTCAACTTTACCGTCTACCGCCATCGGGCGATCTTTAATGGCATGCATACCCAGGATCGCGCTCTGCGGCGGGTTAATGATCGGGGTAGACATCAGCGAGCCGAATACGCCGCCGTTGGTAATGGTGAAGTTACCGCCGGTCAGATCGTCTACGGTCAGCTTGCCGTCGCGGCCTTTAACAGCCAGTTCTTTAATATTTTTCTCGATGTCAGCCATACCCAGGGTATCCACATCACGCAGAACCGGGGTTACCAGGCCACGTGGGGTAGAAACCGCCATGCTGACGTCGAAATAGTTGTGGTAAACCACGTCATCGCCATCAATAGACGCGTTCACTTCCGGGTAGCGTTTCAGCGCTTCAACTACCGCTTTCACGTAGAAGGACATAAAGCCCAGACGGATACCGTGACGTTTTTCAAACGCGTCACCGTACTGCTTACGCAGGTCCATGATTGGCTTCATGTTCACTTCGTTGAAGGTGGTCAGCATCGCGGTGGAGTTTTTCGCTTCCAGCAGACGCTCGGCCACGCGCTTACGCAGGCGAGTCATCGGCACGCGTTTTTCGCTGCGGGCGCCCAGAGCAGGCTGTGCTGCCGGTGCCGCCGCAGGGGCTTTCGCTTCTGCCTGAGCAGGCGCTTTCGCCAGGTGCTTGTCGATGTCTTCGCGGGTCAGACGACCGCCCACACCGGTACCTTTGATGGCCGCCGGGTCAAGGCTGTGCTCAGCCAGCAGGCGACGGATCGCCGGGCTGAGAGCGTCGTTAGACTGTTCTTCCAGAGAAGCCTGCTGGCGCTGAGCTGGCGTAGAGGCTTTCTCTTCAGATTTCGCGCTGGACTCTTTGCCCGCGCTGTTGCCTTCACGCAGGCGACCCAGGATTTGACGAGAGGTAACGGTGGTACCTTCATCTTCCAGCACCGCGTCCAGAACGCCATCCGCCGAAGCCGGTACTTCCAGTACCACTTTGTCAGTTTCGATTTCTACCAGCACTTCATCGCGCTTAACGGCATCGCCTGGTTTTTTGTGCCAGGTAGCGACGGTCGCATCTGCTACGGATTCAGGCAGGTCGGGAACAAGAATATCTACGCTACTCATTTTGTATCCTTTAATTAATCGACGTTCAGCGCGTCATTGACCAGATCTTGTTGCTGCTTCTGGTGAACGGACATATACCCTACCGCCGGAGAGGCGGAGGCCGGGCGACCTGCATAGCGCAGGGCTGACCCAAATGGAATCACTTCACGGAAATGATGCTGGCTGCAGTACCATGCGCCCTGGTTGAGCGGCTCTTCCTGGCACCAGACAAAATCATGTACGTGAGCATATTGTTTCAGCACTTCCTGCATCGCCTGATGCGGGAACGGATAAAGCTGTTCGATACGCACGATGGCGACATCTTTCTGATCGTTCTTGCGGCGCTGTTCCAGCAGGTCGTAATAAACCTTACCAGAACACATCACCACACGCTTCACGGCCTGCGGATCCAGCTCGTCAATTTCGCCGATGGCCGGCTGGAAGGTACCGTTTGCCAGTTCTTCCAGGCTGGACACCGCCAGCGGATGACGCAGCAGGGATTTCGGCGACATCACCACCAGCGGACGGCGCATACCGCGCAGCGCCTGACGACGCAACATGTGGTATACCTGAGCCGGGGTGGACGGCACGCAAACCTGCATGTTCTGCTCGGCGCAGAGCTGCAGATAACGTTCCAGACGCGCGGAGGAGTGCTCCGGACCCTGACCTTCATAACCGTGCGGCAGCAGCATCACCAGGCCACACATACGGCCCCATTTCTGCTCGCCGGAGGAGATGAACTGGTCGATAACCACCTGAGCGCCGTTGGCGAAGTCACCGAACTGCGCTTCCCAGATGGTCAGGGTGCGTGGTTCAGCGGTGGCGTAACCGTATTCGAAAGCCAGCACCGCTTCTTCAGACAGCACGGAGTCCCAGACCTTGAACTGGCCCTGACCGTTGTGCACGTGCTGCAGCGGGGTGTAGGTTGAACCGTTGGACTGGTTGTGAACCACCGCGTGACGGTGGAAGAAGGTACCACGGCCCGCATCTTCACCGGAAAGACGAACAGGAATGCCTTCGTCAACCAGCGTTGCGTAGGCCAGCGTTTCCGCACCGCCCCAGTCAAACAGCTTCTCGCCTGCCGCCATGGACTGACGGTCAGCGTAGATTTTCTGCACGCGAGACTGCATCTCGATAGCGTCCGGTACGGTGCTGATGCGTTTCGCCAGCTCCTGCAGGCGCTTCATCTCAACCTTGTTCGGGTAGCTCTCATCCCACTCGTGGTTGAGGTACGGCGACCAGGTAAAGGAGTGCATGTTCATTGGACGCAGCTCTTTCACCACGCATTCACCCGCATCCAGCGCGTCGCGGTAGAGGTTGACCAGCTCGGTCGCATCTTCCAGCGTCGCCACTTTGTCCGCTTCCAGCTTGTCAGCATAGATTTTGCGCGGGGTCGGGTGTTTTTTGATTTTCTGATACATCAACGGCTGGGTTGCACTTGGCTCGTCCGCTTCGTTGTGGCCGTGACGGCGGTAGCAGAACAGGTCGATCAGCACGTCGCGTTTAAAGGTGTTACGGAAGTCGAGCGCCAGACGGGTAACGAAAGCAACCGCCTCCGGGTCATCCGCATTCACGTGGAAGATTGGTGCCTGCACCATCTTACCGATGTCGGTGCAGTACGGGGTAGAACGCGCGTCAAGCGGGTTAGAGGTGGTGAAGCCCACCTGGTTGTTGATCACGATGCGAACGGTACCGCCCACTTCGTAACCCCGCGCTTTCGACATGTTCAGGGTTTCCTGAACAACGCCCTGACCGGTAATCGCCGCATCGCCGTGAATGGTGATTGGCAGAACTTTGTTGCTGCTCGGCTCGTCCAGACGATCCAGACGCGCACGCACGGAACCAATAACCACCGGGCTAACGATTTCCAGGTGTGACGGGTTAAACGCCAGCGCCAGGTGAACCAGACCGCCTTCGGTTTCGATATCCGACGAGAAGCCCATGTGGTACTTCACGTCACCGGTGCCGAGGTGTTCTTTATGTTTGCCCGCGAATTCGTCGAACAGGTCCTGCGGTTTTTTACCCAGCACGTTGACCAGCACGTTCAGACGACCGCGGTGCGCCATACCCAGTACCACTTCACGGGTGCCGCTCTTGCCTGCGTGACGAATCAGCTCTTTCAGCATCGGCACCAGCGCGTCGCCGCCTTCCAGCGAGAAGCGTTTTGCGCCCGGGAATTTCGCGCCCAGATAGCGCTCAAGCCCTTCCGCTGCGGTCAGTTCGTTCAGGAAGCGTTTTTTCTCGTCAGCCGAGAAGGTCGCGTGGCCCGCTACGGATTCGATGCGCTGCTGGATCCAGCGTTTCTCTTCGGTAGAGGTAATGTGCATGTATTCCGCGCCGATGGAGCCGCAGTAGGTTTGCTTGAGCGCGTCAATCAGATCGCCCAGCTTCATCGTGTCTTTGCCGATGGCAAAGGAACCTACGTTAAAGCTTTCCTGGAAATCGGCCTCGGTCAGATCGTGATACGCCGGATCGAGATCGGCCACACGGTCTTGTTTCCACAGTCCCAGCGGATCGAGATTCGCATGCTGGTGACCGCGGAAGCGATAAGCGTTGATAAGCTGCAGGACTTTAACCTGCTTCGCATTGGTGTCAGGGTCGGAAATCGCAGAAGAGTAACGTGAGGCATCCTTCGCCAGACGACGGAAATAATCACGTGTTTTGGAATGGAATTGATCCGGTTTGACCCCTGTGCCAGGCAACTGCTGGAACATGGAACGCCAGTTTGCGTCCACTGAGTCAGGATCGGTTAAGAAGTCTTCATAGAGCTGTTCAATCCAGCTCTGGTTTGCACCAGAAAGGAAAGAAGAGTCCAGCCAGGCTTTCATTGCGCCGTTCTGCATCGTGATCCCTTAAGCATTTTTATGCTTACTTTCGCCGTAGAAACTACCACGCACACCACGTGTACGTGCCGGGGTTCACCTGCGAGCTCTTTTCATTTGGCCCGCGAAGGAACCTTTAGAAACTGTCTTAAGGGTTTCCCCTCACCCCGACCCTCTCCCGTGGGGAGAGGGGGAAGGTCGTCGGCAGTTTTTAAAGATTTCCTGCAATCTGTTCCCTCTCCCACAGGGAGAGGGTTAGGGTGAGGGGAACAGCGCTCCCCTCTCACTACTTACGCACTGCGCTGCAGCAGCATCGACTTAATATGGCCGATAGCGCGCGTCGGGTTCAGCCCCTTAGGACACACACTGACGCAGTTCATGATGCTATGGCAGCGGAATACGCTGAAAGCGTCACTTAGTCCTTCCAGACGGTTATCGGTTTCGGTGTCGCGGCTATCGATCAGGAAGCGATAGGCAGCCAGCAGACCGGCCGGGCCGATAAACTTGTCCGGGTTCCACCAGAACGACGGGCAGGACGTTGAACAGCATGCGCAGAGAATACACTCGTACAATCCATCGAGTTTTTCACGCTGCTCAGGAGACTGTAAGTGCTCGCGAGCGGGTGGATTTTGCCCATTATTCAATAAGTAAGGCTTAATCTTCTCATATTGTGCATAGAATTGCCCCATGTCTACCACCAAATCACGCACGACCGGCAGGCCTGGCAGAGGACGGATAACAATTTTCTGACCAGGACGCTGCAGCGCTGAAATTGGCGTGATGCAGGCCAGGCCATTTTTGCCGTTCATGTTCACCCCGTCAGAGCCACAAACCCCTTCACGGCAGGAGCGGCGGAACGACAGCGTTGGATCTTTTTCTTTCAGCTGGATTAAGGCATCCAGCAGCATCATGTCGCGACCTTCTTCCGCTTCCAGGGTGTAGTCCTGCATACGCGGAGCGTCATCAACATCGGGGTTATAACGATAAACTGAGAATTCGAGTTTCATTATCCTGTCTCCGCATTAGTAAGTACGAATCTTCGGCGGGAACGCCGGACGCAGTTTCGGTTCCATATTGACGCTACGACGCGTCATGGATTCCGACTCTGGCAGATACAGGGAATGGCACAGCCAGTTTTCGTCATCACGATCCGGGAAGTCGAAGCGACTGTGCGCGCCACGGCTTTCGGTACGGAAGTTTGCCGACATCGCGGTCGCGAACGCGGTTTCCATCAGGTTATCCAGCTCCAGGCACTCAACGCGCTGGGTGTTGAACTCGCTGGAGGTGTCGTCCAGACGGGCATTTTTGAGACGCTCGCGGATCGCTTTCAGCTGCTCAAGACCTTTCGCCATCGCGTCGCCTTCGCGGAATACCGAGAAGTTGTGCTGCATACATTCCTGCAGCGCTTTACGGATTTCCACCGGATCTTCGCCGTTACGGTTACCGTTCCAGCGGTTGAGGCGCTCAAGAGAGGCATCAATTTCGTCGTCGGTCGCATCACGCAGCGCGCCCTGCTCGGCAATGGATTCCTGCAGATGCAGACCCACTGCACGACCAAACACCACCAGGTCCAGCAGGGAGTTGCCGCCCAGACGGTTTGCACCGTGTACGGATACGCAGGCAATTTCGCCTACCGCAAACAGGCCCGGGATGACCACGTCTTCGCCCTGCTCGTTCACGGTCAGCGCCTGACCGGTCACTTTGGTCGGAATACCGCCCATCATGTAGTGGCAGGTTGGGATAACCGGAATCGGCTCTTTCACCGGGTCGACATGTGCGAAGGTGCGGGACAGTTCCAGGATGCCCGGCAGACGGGATTCCAGAACTTCTTTACCCAGATGGTCGAGCTTCAGCTTCGCGTGTGGACCCCATGGGCCGTCACAGCCGCGGCCTTCACGGATTTCGATCATGATGGAACGCGCCACCACGTCACGACCCGCCAGGTCTTTCGCATTCGGGGCATAACGCTCCATGAAGCGCTCGCCGTGCTTGTTCAGCAGGTAACCACCTTCACCACGGCAGCCTTCCGTCACCAGAACGCCCGCGCCGGCGATACCGGTTGGGTGGAATTGCCACATTTCCATATCCTGCACCGGCACGCCCGCGCGGATAGCCATACCGACACCGTCACCGGTGTTGATGTGGGCGTTGGTGGTGGACTGATAGATACGGCCTGCGCCGCCGGTCGCCAGCACGGTAGCGCGAGCTTTGAAGTAAACCACTTCACCGGTTTCGATGCACAGCGCGGTACAGCCGACAACTGCGCCATCGGCGTTTTTCACCAGATCCAGCGCATACCACTCGGAGAAGATAGTGGTGTGGTTTTTCAGGTTCTGCTGGTACAGGGTGTGCAGCAGCGCGTGACCGGTACGGTCAGCCGCCGCCGCGGTGCGTGCCGCCTGCTCGCCGCCGAAGTTTTTCGACTGGCCGCCAAACGGACGCTGATAGATAGTGCCATTTTCCAGACGGGAGAACGGCAGACCCATATGGTCCAGCTCCAGAATCGCTTCCGGGCCGGTTTTACACATATATTCGATGGCATCCTGGTCGCCGATGTAGTCGGAACCTTTTACCGTGTCATACATGTGCCATTCCCAGTTGTCTTCATGGGAGTTACCCAGCGCAACGGTGATACCGCCCTGCGCAGACACGGTGTGGGAACGGGTCGGGAAAACTTTAGAGAGCAGCGCACAGGTCTGGCCGCTCTGGGAAATTTGCAGTGCGGCACGCATACCTGCGCCACCGGCACCAATCACAACAGCATCAAATTCTCTGACTGGCAGTTTCATTACACACCCCACACCACAACGAATCCATAAATAACGTAAACCACCAGTGCAACGACAATGGCCAGCTGCAGCGGGAGGCGAATCGCCAGCGGTTTAACGTAATCGGTCAACACCTGCCACATGCCAATCCAGGCATGAATAAGGATGGAGAACAGAGCCAGCAGGGTGAACACTTTGGTGAAGGCGGAGCCGAAGAACCCACTCCAGATTTCCCACGTCAGCGTGCCGCTGGTCGCGAAGAAACCGATCATATAGATGATGTAAAGCGTGAGAACGATGGCGGTAGCACGGACCAGGATGAAGTCATGTACGCCGTTGCGTCCTAATGCGGAGGCGTTGCTTACCATACGAGAACTCCTGCGAGAAGTGAAAGCACGACTGTAATCACAAATGAAATGTTAGCGGAGCGTTTCCCGGCTTCGAAAGTCTCTTCCAGGTAGCCAAAGTCCATCAGCATATGGCGAACACCCACGACGACGTGGTACGCCAGCGCGGTCAGAATGCCCCACATGATGAATTTCACGAAGAAGCTGTTCATGATGGCAGAGGCCTGGAGGAATCCTTCAGGAGAAGAGAGGCTGGTCCCCAGCAACCACAGCAGAATACCGACCGCCACAAACGTAATCACACCGGATACACGGTGCAAAATGGACGCTATTGCTGTTACAGGGAACCGGATCGTTTTGAGATCCAGATTGACAGGTCTTTGTTTTTTCACATTTCTTATCATGAATAACGCCCACATGCTGTTCTTATTGTTTCCTTCCTCCGGACTGCGATGCGGGTCAAGCAGCGTTCCTTTTCTATAACTGCGCGTCATGCAAAACATTGCTTCCAGATGCTAAAACGACACGTTACAACGCTGGGTGGCTCGGGATTGCAGGGTGTTCCGGAGACCTGGCGGCAGTATAGGCCGTTCACAAAATCATTACAATTAACCTACATACAGTTTGTCGGGTTTTCTCTGGAACAGTGATCAGGGTCACGATAACAACATCTTTTTAATTTTTAATCATCTGATTTGACAAATGTTAAACAATATTGTTACAAACGTCATCAGAAAAGGCATATAATGCGCAAAAGTTATGAGGTCTCACTTTCACCTGACAAATAGTTATGTAACAGTGTGATGGTATTGACCGAAGTTATCAGGACAGTTATTAGTGATATACAGGTTTGAATAATTCGGACTGCAAAAACGCTGATTTGCTGTTGTTTCACTGATATTTCATTCGTTTACCTGCAAGGCGCCATAGCTCTGTACCCTGGTTTGTCCTCGTGAGCTGAGCGGTAAGCCAAATAACAATCTGGTAACGGTGATCTACAGCTGAAAGCAAATCCGGTGAAGCGCAGTCTTAAGCATAAGGCGCTAAGGAGACCGTAAATGGCTGATACAAAGGCAACGCTCACCCTAAATGGTGACACTGCTATTGAACTGGATGTGCTAAAAGGCACGCTCGGTCAGGATGTTATTGATATCCGTACGCTGGGTTCTAAAGGTATGTTCACCTTTGACCCTGGATTTACCTCTACCGCATCTTGCGAATCCAAAATCACCTACATTGACGGTGACGAAGGTATCCTGCTCCATCGCGGCTTCCCCATCGATCAGTTAGCCACCGAATCCAACTATCTGGAAGTGTGCTACATCCTGCTGAACGGCGAAAAACCGACGCAGGCACAGTACGATGAATTCAAAACCACCGTGACCCGTCACACCATGATCCATGAGCAGATCACCCGTCTGTTCCATGCGTTCCGCCGTGACTCTCACCCAATGGCGGTGATGTGCGGGATTACCGGTGCGCTGGCGGCGTTCTACCACGACTCCCTTGACGTGAATAACCCGCGTCACCGTGATATCGCGGCGTTCCGCCTGCTGTCCAAAATGCCGACCATGGCGGCGATGTGCTACAAATACTCTATCGGCCAGCCGTTTGTGTATCCGCGCAACGATCTCTCCTACGCGGGTAACTTCCTGCGCATGATGTTCTCCACGCCGTGCGAAGAGTACGAAGTGAACCCGGTGCTGGAACGCGCGATGGACCGTATTCTGATCCTGCACGCTGACCACGAACAGAACGCCTCTACCTCTACCGTCCGTACCGCGGGCTCTTCAGGCGCGAACCCGTTCGCCTGTATCGCTGCGGGCATCGCCTCCCTGTGGGGACCGGCGCACGGCGGCGCGAACGAAGCGGCACTGAAGATGCTGGAAGAGATCAGCACCGTTGAGCACATTCCTGAGTTCGTGCGTCGCGCGAAAGACAAGAATGACTCCTTCCGCCTGATGGGCTTCGGTCACCGTGTTTACAAAAACTACGACCCGCGCGCTACCGTCATGCGTGAGACCTGCCACGAAGTGCTGAAAGAGCTGGGTACCAAAGATGACCTGCTGGAAGTGGCGATGGAGCTGGAACACATCGCGCTGAACGACCCGTACTTCATCGAGAAGAAACTCTACCCGAACGTCGATTTCTACTCTGGCATTATTCTGAAAGCGATGGGTATTCCGTCTTCCATGTTCACCGTAATCTTCGCCATGGCCCGTACCGTAGGCTGGATTGCGCACTGGAACGAAATGCACAGCGAAGGCATGAAAATCGCCCGTCCTCGTCAGCTGTATACCGGCTACGAGCAGCGTGATTTTAAGTCTGATATTAAGCGCTAACAGGAGTTGGGTGCGGCCTGATGCCCTCACCCCGGCCCTCTCCCACAGGGAGAGGGGGAAAACCTTAAAAACGGTAACCCTTGGGTTACCGTTTTACTTTTATTTCTGGCAGTGCGGGCACCAGTAAAAAGGTCTGGAAGAGAGCATAATCCTGTCGATAATCCCGCCGCATCGCTCGCACTTTTTCCCCGCCCGATGAAACACCTTGAACCGGAACAGCGCCCCGTGATGCTTGTTCTCATCCACCACGCCGCGCGTGTTGTACGACAGCCGCGGAATATCCAGCAGCGCGTGGGATAGCGCCTCCAGCTGTTCATCATTCAGCTGAGACGCTTTATGCTGCGCCGCCATCCCGACTTCCCAGAGGATCTCTACCCGCAGGTAGTTACCCAGCCCGGCCAGAAAGGCCTGGTCGAGGAACAGACCGGAAAACTGTCGGTTACGGAATTTAGGTGATAACAGCCGGGCCTTTACGTCGCTCGCCGTCAGGCGCATGTCCAGCACGTCCGGCCCGACCCGCTGCAGAAACGGGTGCGTCAGCAGCTGCTCCGGCGTTAACATTTCGATATCCGACGCGCTATAGAGCAGGATCGCCTTATCCGCCGTTTGCAGCCTGACGCGCAGCACGCGGGTGGTTTGCGGCTGCTCGTCCGCCTCCACAACCCGCCAGACGCCGTAAAGCTGGTTATGGCTATATAACGTCAGGTTATGGGAAAAGTGCGTAAGCAAGGCTTTGCCGCGCGTTTCAATACTAGTCACCGTCTGCCCCACCAGCTGTGATTCAAACGGTTTTAGCTGAGGAAAAGCAAACCAGACATCCGTCAACGGTTTGCCCTTTATCGCCGCCTCCAGGCTATCCGCCGCGCGGCGGATTTCCGGACCTTCAGGCATGTTATTGTCCTTTCATGATTATTCTGCGCTGACCAGAATGCCCTCTTCAGAGAACGCCGCCCGCAAGCGGCGCGCGAACTGGAGCGCATGCTCGCCGTCGCCGTGTAAACACACCGTATCGGCCTGCACGTTTGCCGGTGTTCCGTCCACGGCGGTCACCCGCCCGGCGCGCACCATCTCCAGCGTCTGCGCCAGCGCTTTAGCTTCGTCGGTAATCAGCGCCCCGGCCTGCGTACGTGGAACCAGGCTGCCGTCCGGCAGGTATCCCCGATCGGCAAACACTTCCTGACGGGTGATCAGGCCCAGCCGCTGTCCGGCGCGAATAAGCTCGCTGCCCGCAAGGCCTACCAGAATCAGCTGCGGATTACAGTCCCGCACCGCGCGAGCAATGGCCTCCGCCAGCGCCGGATCTTTCGCCGCCTGGTTATAGAGCATGCCGTGCGGCTTCACGTGGCGCATCACACCGTTCTCGGCGCGCACCATCGCCTCCAGCGCGCCGATCTGGTAGAGCACCTGAGCGTAGACCGTCTCAGGCGGCAGATCCATCGCCGTGCGGCCAAAGTTTTCCCGATCGGGGAAGCTCGGATGAACGCCTATCGCGACGCCGTTTTTGATGGCATTACGCACGCTCTCCAGCATGGTTTGCGCATCGCCCGCGTGAAAGCCACAGGCAATATTGACCGAGGTGACCAGCGTCATCAGCGCCGCATCGGCGCTGCTGCCCTCCCCCAGATCGGCATTCAAATCAATCTTTACCATCAAGCCTCCACGCCAGCTGCTCCAGATAACGCTGCTGATCCTGCCGCGCCTTCAGCGCCTCCTCCAGCGAACACTGCACGAAGTGAATCGGCTGGCCGAGGGGAATTTGCGCCAGATGGTAGCGATCGGCTTCAATGATGCAGGCAATGCGCGGGTAACCGCCGGTAGTTTGCGCGTCGTTCATTAACACGATGGGCTGACCGTTGCCCGGCACCTGAATGACACCCGGCAATAACCCGTGGGAGAGCAGCTCCCGGTCCGTCGTGCGGGTCAGCGGCTGCCCCTGCAGACGGTAGCCCATACGGTTACTCTGCGGGCTGAGCTTCCACGGTGAGCGCCAGAAGGACTCTTTAGAAGCCTCGTCAAACTCATGATATTCCGGCCCCGGTAAGGCGCGGATCTGGTTTCCCCACAGCAGCTGTTTTACGCCCTGCGTGGTGGAGAAATGGCGCGCGGAGGGCTTGATTGCCAGCCGATCGCCGTCGCGCAGCAGGCGTCCTTCGTGCCCGCCGATCCCGGCTTTCTGATCGGTACTGGATGAGCCCAGCACTTCCGGCACGTCGATGCCCCCCGCCACCGCGAGATAGCTACGTACCCCGTGCAAAGGACGCTTTAAGGTCAGACGCTGTCCGGCTTTCGCCCGCAGCCGCCAGCCGGTCCACACCGCTTTGCCGTCCAGCGTCGCGTCACACCCTGCGCCGGTTAAGGCAAACCAGGTCTCCTGACTAAACTCAATGACGCACTGGCCGAGCGTAATTTCGAGTGCGGCCGTATTGCCGGGGTTGCCCACCAGCACGTTAGCAATCTCCAGCGCAGGCCTGTCCAGCGCGCCACAATAGCTCACGCCAGACTGGCGCATGCCAAAGCGGCCCGCATCCTGTACGGAGGTATAAAGCCCGGCGCGAATAAGCGTTAACATACCCCCTCCTTCTGCGGGATAAAGCGAAGGGTATCGCCGGGACGCAGGAGTATTGGCGTCTCCAGCCCCGGGTCAAATAGCGGTGTGGCGGTATGCCCAATAAGCTGCCAGCCGCCAGGCGATGTCAGCGGATAAACGCCGGTCTGCTCGCCGCCGATAGCCACCGTCCCCGCCGGTACGCTCAGGCGCGGTTCGGCACGGCGTGGCGTATGCAGCTGAGGGGATAATCCCCCCAGATACGGAAATCCGGGCTGAAACCCCAGGAACCAGACCACGTAGTCCACCGAGCTGTGCAGCTCAACAACCTGCTTTTCAGTTAATCCGCAGTGGTCTGCCACCACGCTAAGATCCGGCCCACCCGTACCGCCATAAACGACCGGGATCTCAATGGCACGCGATTCCGGCTCCAGGGCCTCACTCTCTTCCCACCAGCGCTGCAAACGTTCGATGGCATCCAGCGCCAGCGTATGCGGGCTACGCAGCACTACGGTAATGTTATTCATCCCCGGAATGGCTTCAACCACCTCCGGTAGTTCGACCAGACGCTGCGTTAGCCGCCAGATTCGCTTTTGCGTGGCAAGGGTCACCGGCGGCTCGAGCTCCAGAACCACTGCCGTTTCTCCCAGTAGATAACAACGCGCTCGCTGCACTCAGGCACCTCTCATCAGGCCGGGTTAGGGATATCAATAAAGGTCACATCCAGGTCGGTATTTTCCGTCAGCCACTCGCTGAGGGCGCGAATGCCGCCGCGCTCGGTGGCATGATGGCCCGCCGCGTAAAAATGCAGTCCCTGTTCACGCGCCGAATGAATGGTCTGCTCGGAAACTTCGCCGGTGATAAAAGCATCGACGCCAAAACGCGCGGCGCTGTCGATAAAGCCCTGACCGCCCCCGGTACACCAGGCAACACGCTTCACCGTATCCGGACCGGTATCGCCGCTCCACAGCGGGCGACGCCCCAGGCGCGCTTCAATCCAGGATGCCAGCTCCAGTCCTGGAACCGGCATCGCCAGTTCGCCCCACGGCACCAGCGGCTCAATTTCGCCCATCACGGTAATCCCCAGGAGCTGCGCCAGCTGGACGTTGTTGCCGAGCTCCGGGTGCGCATCCAGCGGCAGGTGATAACCGTACAGGTTGATGTCATTTGCCAGCAGCGTTTTCAGGCGGTTGCGCTTCATCCCGCGAATAATCGGCGATTCGTTTTTCCAGAAGTAACCGTGATGGACAATCACCGCGTCAGCGTCCTGACGAACAGCCTCGTCCAGCAGCGCCTGGCTTGCCGTCACGCCGGTAATAATTTTTTGCACCGTCTCGCGCCCCTCAACCTGGAGCCCGTTCGGGCCGTAATCGCTGAAGGACGTGCTGTTCAGTTTTTCGTTAATCAGGCTTTCCAGTTCGCTGTTTTTCATCATCACTCTCTTATGCTTTGCGAGCAGCTTCGTACGCCGCCAGCGTGGCGACACGCGCCTGTTTATGGTCGACAACCGGACGAGGGTAATCCAGCTTTACACGCTGTTTATCCGCCCATGCCCACGGTTCGTGGATCGCTTTAGCAGGTATACCGTTAAGCTCAGGCACCCAGCGGCGGATAAACTCGCCGTCCGCATCAAATTTTTGTCCCTGAGTGGTCGGATTAAAAATCCGGAAATAGGGCGCCGCATCGGTGCCGGTGGAGGCCGCCCACTGCCAGCCGCCGTTATTCGCCGCGAGATCGCCATCGATCAGCTGAGAGATAAAATAGCGCTCTCCGATACGCCAGTCGATAAGCAGATCCTTCACCAGAAAGCTGGCGGTAATCATCCGCAGGCGGTTGTGCATCCACCCCGTCTCGTTAAGCTGACGCATGGCGGCATCGACTATCGGATAACCCGTCTGCCCTGTTTGCCAGGCTTTCAGCAGCCGATCGTTCGTTTGCCACTCCACCTTCTCCGTCCAGTTGATGAAGGGTCGATGTTTACATAAATCAGGGTGATACGTCATCAGATGGCGGTAGAACTCGCGCCAGATCAGTTCATTCAACCAGACGGACCCTGCGCCCCCCTCCAGCGCCTGCGGCTGCTCCGCCAGCAGGCGATGTAAACACTGGCGAGGAGAGATCGCGCCCAGCGCCAGACAGGCCGACAGGCGGCTGGTGCCCTCGATGGCGGGAAAATCCCGACGCGCGTCGTAACAGGCCGCGTCCTGTTTGCAGAACTGGCGCAGTTGGGCGATAGCCGCTTTCTCGTCGGCGGGGAACAGCGTTTCATCAAACGGCTGCTGAGGGTAATCAAACGTCAGTTCAGACAGGTCCTTTATGGCTTCACCTCTCACGGCAGGCGCGGCAACGCACTCCGGCAGCGCCTCTTTGAGACGTTTGATAAAGGCATTTTTGAACGGCGTAAAAACTTTATACATCTCGTGGCTGCCGGTCATCACGCTGCCCGGTGCCAGCATCACGCTGTCATCAAAACCTTCGCAGACCACCCCTTCCAGCATCTTCTCCAGCTGACGATCGCGCTGCTGCTCGTTGAATTCGTACTGATAGTTGTAAAAAAGATGCGTGACGTTGTGCTGCTTACAGATCTCCTGCACCGTCTGCAGCTGTGCGGCAAAATCACTCACCTCTTTATAGAGAAGCGGTATGCCTTTTCCGGCAAGCGAGTGCTGCAGATCGTTCAGATACGCACGCAGCAAGGCCGCCTGGCGGGGAGCCATATCGTGCTGCCGCCACTGCTCGGGCGTGGCCATAAACAGAGCCAGTACGTTAGCGTCTTTGTCGCGACAGGCCGCCGCGAGTGCGATGTTGTCATGTACGCGCAGATCCGCGCGAAACCAAACCAGATGGGTGGGCATAAAACTCCAGGCTATTGTCCATTATGTCCATAAGGGCATGCCGTAAAAGGAAAAAGCATGCATTGAACTACTTTGCCATGAAGTGTAGACGGGATGAAATAAAAAAGGCCGCCCGAGGCGGCCTTAACGCTACTTGTCCTGCGCTATCGTGGTTAAAGCGACAAACACATTCGGTTCATCGCTCTTTACAACGAGCACGCTGGCGACAATGAACGCGATGCAAAAATAGCGTTTCATTATGCGGTCCCTGCAGCTAACCGCTCCACCGTTCACCACCGGTGATAAGTCGGTGGACACAAGCCCTGACGAGAGCCTGACTTACGGTTGTGGTGACGCCTTTCCCGGGACCGGTGCCCATGTGCGAGATGGCGGAAAGGGACGCTGCATAGTAGTTGGCCCTCGCGTAAAAGGTAATCCACTGAAATGATTTTTAAGAATCTATTTAGGGATTTGCCGTTTGATTACTTAAGGACCCGAGATATTCTTGTAAGCCTCTGACGAGGGCTTGAAGACCACCCAACGGACCGCGAATCCTGAGGGACAAAAAAACCGCCAACAGCAATGTGGCGGTTTTTTTATTGCTATGTGTAGTCTTCGTATCAGTAGAAATCGCAGGTCGCTTTCTCGGCCTGATCCATCCACACCGGCTTCTCGCTGGTTTTAGCCCAGACGCGGTGCAGATAGCTGTAAAAACGTGCACGATCTTTCCAGAACAGCATCACCGGCAGCGCCAGCACACCAGCCACTACGGCGAAAGTGCGACGCATGAACACGATATGAGCCGGATACTCTTTATAAAGATCCATATTTTCTCCCCTATAGTTGGCCGGAAACGTCATCCGGAAAATTCAAAATCTGTGACCTGGCTAAAATAATATCGCTTTGTTTGTAATTTTACTACTCATCCGACCACTTATTTTTATCCATTTAGTGAATATTTACATTCACGCCGTAATTAAGTTACAAAAAAGTTAACGATTTACTTATCAATAGTTAAATTGTGGTCTTTGCCATTTTTATACTTTTTTTACACCCGCCCTCCCCATTTTTGCGAAATCTTTGCGCCGGAAATCCTACCGTTAGTACAACAATGAAAGTCACCCGGAGGTGGATTGTGAGTGCAGGTCTTATTGCCGGCATCGTGCTGGTGTTCCTGTTATTGGGTTATCTGGTCTATGCCCTGATTAATGCGGAGGCCTTCTGATGGCTGCTCAGGCGTTTCTGCTTATTGCCAGCTTCTTAGTGGTACTGTTCGTTCTGGCAAGACCACTGGGAACAGGACTGGCACGATTGATCAACAACGTCCCCCTGCCCGGCACGGGAAGCGTTGAAAAAGGGATCTGGCGCGTACTGGGAATAGACGATCGGGAGATGAACTGGCGTGAATATCTGATCGCCATTCTGCTGCTGAATATCGTTGGGCTCGTTGCGCTTTTTGCCATGCTGATGTTACAGGGCATCCTGCCGCTGAATCCGCAACAGTTACCGGGCCTGTCCTGGCATCTTGCGCTGAACACGGCGGTCAGTTTTGTCTCCAACACTAACTGGCAGTCCTATTCCGGCGAAACCACGCTCAGCTACTTCAGCCAGATGGTCGGGTTAACCGTGCAGAACTTCCTCTCTGCCGCGAGCGGTATAGCGGTGCTCTTCGCGCTGACGCGTGCGTTCGCGCGCCAGAAAGTAAGCACGCTCGGTAACGCCTGGGTGGATCTGACGCGCATTACGCTGTGGATCCTGCTGCCGATTGCGCTGCTGATCGCGCTGTTCTTTATTCAGCAGGGCACCCTGCAAAACCTGATGCCTTACGCGCCTTATACCTCGCTGGAAGGCGCAAAACAGCTCCTGCCGATGGGGCCAGTAGCGTCACAGGAAGCCATCAAAATGCTCGGGACGAATGGCGGGGGCTTCTTCAACGCCAACTCGTCGCATCCGTTTGAAAACCCTACCGCGTTGACCAATTTTGTGCAGATGCTGGCCATTTTCCTGATCCCCGCCGCGCTCTGCTTTGCCTTTGGCGACGTGGTCAACGATCGCCGTCAGGGCCGCACCCTGCTCTGGACGATGTCGCTTATCTTCGTGGTCTGCGCTGCGCTGGTGATGTGGGCCGAGTGGCAGGGTAATCCGCACTTCCTCTCGCTGGGTGCCGATAGCGCAATCAACATGGAAGGTAAAGAGAACCGCTTTGGCATTCTCGCCAGCAGCCTCTATGCGGTGGTCACCACGGCAGCCTCGTGCGGGGCGGTCAACGCCATGCACGATTCCTTTACGGCGCTGGGTGGCATGATCCCGATGTGGCTGATGCAGATTGGCGAAGTGGTGTTTGGCGGCGTGGGCTCGGGTCTGTACGGCATGCTGCTGTTCGTACTGCTGGCGGTATTTATTGCCGGTTTGATGATTGGCCGCACCCCGGAATACCTCGGTAAAAAAATCGACGTGCGCGAGATGAAATTAACCGCGCTGGCGATTCTGGTCACCCCGGCGCTTGTGCTGCTCGGCACCGCGCTGGCCCTGATGACCGAGGCCGGACGCAGCGGCATCTTTAACCCCGGCATTCACGGTTTTAGTGAAGTGCTGTATGCCGTCTCCTCTGCCGCCAACAACAACGGCAGCGCCTTTGCAGGCTTAAGCGCCAACTCACCGTTCTGGAACTGCCTGCTGGCGTTCTGCATGTTTGTGGGCCGCTTCGGGATCATTGTGCCGGTTATGGCGATTGCCGGATCGCTGGTGAATAAAAAAATTCAACCGACCACCACCGGGACATTACCGACCCACGGCGCGCTGTTTATCGGCCTGCTGACGGGCACCGTGTTACTGGTCGGCGCCCTGACCTTTATCCCCGCCCTCGCATTAGGCCCGGTCGCGGAATACCTCTCTTTACGCTGATTTTGCGGAGAAATTGTCATGAGTCGTAAACAACTGGCCCTGTTCGAACCGTCATTAGTTCGCCAGGCGCTCATGGATGCGGTGAAAAAGCTGAGCCCGCGCGTGCAGTGGCACAACCCGGTGATGTTTATTGTCTGGGCGGGAAGCGTTCTGACCACCGCCCTGGCGATTGCCATGGGAACGGGCCACATGCCGGGGAATGCGATGTTTACCGGCGCCATCAGCCTGTGGCTGTGGTTTACCGTGCTGTTCGCCAACTTTGCGGAAGCGCTGGCGGAAGGCCGGAGTAAAGCCCAGGCCAACAGCCTGAAAGGGGTGAAAAAAACCGCCTTCGCGCGCAAGCTACGTGAGCCGAAATACGGCGCGCAGATGGACCACGTTCCGGCGGATGAACTGCGTAAAGGCGATGTGGTGCTGGTAGAGGCCGGTGACATTATCCCTTGCGATGGAGAAGTTATCGAAGGGGGCGCATCGGTGGATGAAAGCGCCATTACCGGGGAATCCGCGCCGGTTATCCGTGAATCCGGCGGCGATTTCGCCTCCGTGACGGGCGGGACGCGCATTCTCTCCGACTGGCTGGTGATCCAGTGTAGCGTTAACCCAGGGGAAACGTTCCTCGATCGGATGATCGCCATGGTGGAAGGCGCGCAGCGTCGTAAAACGCCGAACGAGATTGCCCTGACCATCCTGCTGGTGGCCCTGACCATCGTCTTCCTGCTGGCGACCGCGACGCTGTGGCCGTTCTCCGCCTACGGCGGCACCGCGGTCACCATCACGGTGCTGGTGGCGCTGCTGGTCTGCCTGATCCCAACCACCATTGGTGGCCTGCTGTCTGCCATCGGCGTGGCCGGCATGAGCCGTATGCTCGGTGCCAACGTCATCGCCACCAGCGGACGTGCGGTGGAAGCCGCCGGTGACGTGGATGTCTTACTGCTGGATAAAACCGGGACTATTACCCTCGGTAACCGCCAGGCGTCAGATTTCTTACCCGCGCCGGGCGTGGATGAAAAAACGCTGGCAGATGCCGCGCAGCTCTCTTCGCTTGCCGATGAAACCCCGGAAGGCCGCAGTATCGTGATCCTCGCCAAGCAGCGCTTTAACCTGCGCCAGCGCGACGTTCAGAGCCTGCACGCCACTTTCGTGCCCTTCACGGCGCAAACCCGCATGAGCGGCATTAACATTCAGGATCGCATGATCCGTAAAGGCTCTGTTGACGCCATCCGTCGCCACATTGAGGCTAACAACGGCCACTTCCCACCGGAAGTGGACAGCCTGGTCGAAAGCGTGGCCCGTCAGGGGGCGACGCCGCTGGTCGTAGCCGAGGGCGCGCGCGTGCTCGGGGTGATTGCCCTGAAGGATATCGTCAAAGGCGGCATCAAGGAGCGCTTTGCCCAGTTGCGTAAAATGGGGATCAAAACGGTGATGATCACCGGGGATAACCGTCTTACCGCCGCAGCGATTGCCGCCGAAGCGGGCGTGGATGATTTTCTTTCTGAAGCCACACCGGAAGCGAAACTGGCGCTGATTCGTCAGTATCAGGCGGAAGGCCGCCTGGTGGCGATGACGGGCGACGGTACCAACGATGCCCCTGCCCTGGCACAGGCCGACGTGGCGGTGGCAATGAACTCCGGTACCCAGGCGGCAAAAGAGGCGGGCAATATGGTCGACCTCGACTCTAACCCGACCAAGCTGATTGAAGTGGTGCACATTGGTAAGCAGATGCTGATGACGCGCGGGTCGTTGACCACGTTCAGTATCGCCAACGACGTGGCGAAGTATTTCGCCATCATTCCGGCCGCGTTTGCTGCGACCTATCCGCAATTAAACGCCCTGAACGTGATGCACCTGCACTCCCCGTCCTCGGCCATTCTGAGTGCGGTGATCTTTAACGCCCTGATTATTGTCTTCCTGATCCCGCTGGCGCTGAAAGGCGTGAGCTATAAGCCGCTCACGGCCGCCGCCATGCTGCGCCGCAACCTGTGGATTTACGGCCTGGGCGGGCTGGTGGTGCCCTTCATCGGTATCAAGGTTATCGACCTGCTGTTGACGCTGTTCGGCCTGGTTTAAAAGGTGATTCAAATGACGATGTTACGCCCCGCTATACTTCTGTTTATTCTGCTGTCTCTTATTACCGGCGGACTGTATCCGCTGGTGACCACCGCGCTGGGCCAGTGGTGGTTTAAGGATCGGGCCAACGGCTCGCTGATTATGCAAAGCGGTGAAAACCGCGGTTCTCGCCTGATTGGTCAGAACTTTACGGATGCCCGTTACTTCCAGGGACGCCCTTCCGCCACAGCCGAAAGCCCGTATAATCCGATGGCATCCGGCGGCAGCAACCTGGCGGGCAGCAACCCTGAGCTGGACAAAGCCCTTGCTGAGCGCGTGGCAGCCCTGCGCGCCGCCAATCCGCAGGCCAGCCGTGACGTTCCCGTAGAGCTGGTCACCGCCTCTGCCAGCGGGCTGGACTACAGCCTGACGCCGGCAGCAGCGGCATGGCAAATCCCGCGCGTCGCCGCGGCCCGTCAGCTGACCGTCGAACAGGTTAGCCAGCTGGTTGCAGAGCACACGCAAAAGCCGCTGGTCAGCTTTATCGGCATGCCCGTGGTGAATATTGTTGAGCTGAATCTGGCGCTGGACGCGCTAAGGAAAAACTAAATGACCGACGAGCCCATGCGCCCGGATCCGGACAGGCTGCTTGAACAGACGGCTGAAGCCCATCGCGGCAAACTGAAAATTTTCTTTGGCGCCTGCGCAGGCGTCGGGAAAACCTTCGCCATGCTGACGGAAGCCCAGCGGCTTCGGGCGCAGGGGCTCGATATTTTGATTGGCGTGGTTGAAACCCACGGACGTAAAGAGACGGCATCGCTGCTGAAGGGTCTGGCTACCCAGCCGCCCCGCCGCATCAGCCACCGCGGTCGGTTAGTTACCGAATTCGATCTTGATGCCGCCCTCGCCCGCCGTCCCGCCCTTATCCTGATGGACGAGCTGGCGCACAGCAATGCGCCAGGCTCACGCCACCCAAAGCGCTGGCAGGATGTTGAAGAGCTGCTTGAAGCCGGCATCGACGTTTTCACGACGGTTAACGTTCAGCATCTTGAAAGCCTGAACGACGTGGTGAGCGGCGTCACCGGCATTCAGGTGCGCGAGACGGTGCCCGATCCCTTCTTTGATTCCGCGGACGAGGTGGTGCTGGTCGACCTGCCCCCCGATGATTTACGCCAGCGCCTGCACGAAGGCAAAGTCTATATTGCCGGCCAGGCCGAGCGCGCCATCGAACATTTCTTCCGAAAAGGTAACCTGATTGCCCTGCGCGAGCTGGCCCTGCGTCGTACTGCCGATCGCGTCGACGATCAGATGCGCGCCTGGCGTGACCTGCAGGGCCAGGAACGCGTCTGGCATACGCGGGATGCCATCCTGCTGTGCGTCGGCCACGGCAGCGGCAATGAAAAGCTTGTTCGCACCGCCGCTCGCCTGGCGGCCAAATTTGGCAGCGTCTGGCATGCGGTATATGTCGAAACGCCGCAGCTGCACGCTCTGCCCGAAAACCAGCGTCGCGCTATCCTGAGCTCGCTTCGCCTGGCGCAGGAGCTGGGTGCCGAAACCTCCACCCTATCCGATCCTCAGGAAGATAAAGCCATTCTGCGCTACGCCCGTGAGCACAATCTGGGGAAAATCGTGATTGGCCGTCGCCAGCATCGCCGCTGGTTTAGCCGCGAATCGTTTGCTGACAAACTGGCCCGCCGCGCGCCGGATCTGGATCTGGTGATCGTGGCGCTGGACGACAAACCCACGCCCTTACCCAATCGCGCGCCGGACAGCCGCACCTTCAGCGATAAATGGCGCATTCAGCTCCGCGGCTGCCTTGTCGCCGTCGTGCTCTGCGCCCTGATTACCATGATTGCCAGCCAGTGGCTGTTCGCCTTCGACGCCGCCAACCTGGTGATGATCTACCTGCTCGGCGTGGTGGTGGTGGCGCTCTTCTACGGACGCTGGCCGTCCGTGCTGGCGACGGTCATCAACGTCATCAGCTTCGATCTGTTCTTTATTGCCCCGCGCGGAACCCTTGCCGTGTCCGACGTGCAGTACATTCTCACCTTTGGCGTGATGCTCACCGTCGGGCTGGTGATTGGGAACCTGACGGCGGGCGTTCGCTATCAGGCGCGTATCGCCCGCTATCGCGAACAGCGCACGCGCCATCTCTATGAGATGTCGAAATCGCTGGCGGTGGGCCGTACGCCGCTGGATATTGTGCAGACCAGCGAGCAGTTTATTCGCTCGACGTTTCATGCCAGCAACCTGATTTTACTCCCGGACGAACACGGCAAGCTGCGTCCGCTGACGTCCGCCTCAGGCATGACGCCCTGGGACGAAGCCATCGCGCGCTGGAGCTTTGATAAAGGGCTGCCTGCGGGCGCAGGGACCGACACCCTGCCCGGCGTGCCCTATCAAATTCTGCCGCTGCGCAGTGCCGATAAAAATCAGGGGCTGGTGATTGTTGAGCCCTCCAACCTGCGCCAGCTGATGATCCCCGAACAGCAGCGACTGCTGGAGACCTTTACGCTGCTGGTTGCCAGCGCGCTGGAGCGGCTGGCCCTCACCGCCAGCGAAGAGCAGGCCCGGCTGGCGAGCGAGCGTGAAAGCATTCGTAACTCGCTGCTGGCGGCGCTCTCTCACGATCTGCGGACCCCGCTCACCGTCCTGTTTGGTCAGTCAGAAATCCTGACGCTGGACCTGGCGGCGGAAGGCTCTAAACACGCCCTTCAGGCCAGCGAGATCCGCCAGCATGTGCTGAATACCACGCGCCTGGTGAATAACCTGCTCGATATGGCGCGTATCCAGTCAGGCGGTTTTAACCTCAAAAAAGAGTGGCTCACGCTTGAAGAGGTGGTGGGCAGCGCCCTGAAAATGCTCGAACCCGGTCTGGGTGGGCGACATATCGCGCTGAACATGCCCGAGCCCCTGACGTTAATTCATGTCGATGGTCCGCTGTTTGAGCGGGTGCTGATTAACCTGCTGGAAAATGCCGGCAAATATGCGGGCGCCAGCGCCCAAATTGGGGTGGATGCGACGGTGGACGATAGCACGCTTCGCCTTGACGTCTGGGATACCGGGCCGGGCATTCCTGCCGGGCAGGAGCTGGCTATTTTCGAAAAGTTCGCGCGCGGCAATAAGGAGTCGGCCATTCCGGGCGTCGGGCTGGGGCTGGCCATTTGTCAGGCGATCATTGACGTCCACGGTGGGTCCATTTCCGCAGAGAATCGTCCGGAAGGCGGCGCGCGGTTTTGTGTTACACTTCCTCTGGAAACCCCGCCAGAACTTAATGAATTACCAGAGGATTTGTGATCAACGTTCTGATTGTTGAAGATGAGATCGCCATTAGCCGTTTTCTGCGCGCTGCGCTGGAAGGAGACGGTCTGCGCGTTCATGATGCGGGTACGCTTCAGCGGGGTTTAATTGAAGCCGCTACCCGCAAGCCGGACCTGGTGATCCTCGATCTTGGTCTACCGGACGGTGACGGCATCGACTTTATCCGGGAAGTGCGTCAGTGGAGCCAGATGCCGATCCTCGTGCTCTCCGCCCGTACTGAAGAGACGGATAAAATCGCGGCGCTGGATGCCGGTGCGGATGACTATCTGATTAAACCTTTTGGTATCGGCGAACTGCAGGCTCGCCTTCGCGTGGCGCTGCGTCGCCACAGCGCAACCACGCCTGCTGACCCAACCTACACGTTTGGGGATATCCGGGTTGACCTGGCCGCGCGGCGCATTGTCCGCGGCGATGAGGAAATTCACCTCACGCCAATAGAATTTCGCCTGCTCGCCGTGCTGCTCAACAACCACGGCAAGGTACTCACCCAACGCCAGCTGTTAAGTCAGGTGTGGGGACCCAACGCTGTGGAACATAGTCATTATTTACGCATATATATGGGACATCTTCGTCAGAAACTCGAAGTCGACCCCGCTCGCCCTCGCCATTTATTAACTGAAACCGGTATCGGTTATCGGTTTATGCTTTGAATAACTATTCATTTTATTATTAAATAAAAAATAAATTCTTCAGAAAATATTTCACAAATAACCCGCGCGTTATTTTTTCGGGTTATTCCCGCTCATTTAAAACATTAACGGAACAACCCGTTAACGCATCATCAACAAATCAGAATTTTGATCTGCCATATTCATTTGAAACGAATATTTATTTCTGATTTGATCGGTTAACGGTGATCTATCTCACGGTTAATCGCCTTTTCCTGGATAAAATGACCATGCTTTCAATTACTGAAAGGAAAATGAAACATGGAAAACAACAATCGCTTAATGCCCCATATAAGGCGGACAACACATATCATGATGTTTGCCCACCGAAACTGCTTTGACTTTCATCTCTTTAATGCCCGGTAGTCCTTCGACTTCTGGCGCACTCGCTTACAGGTCATCCTGAAACACCTTATTTTACAGGCTATTGCCTGTGAACTCGTGCGCTCATTCATCTTGATTCAGACTCATCCGCACCGGGCGGACTGAATTTCAATCATCAAAAAAGCAATTCACTGATTTTAATCAGCGGCCACCCTTTGCTTTTTTTTCCGGAAAATTATCGATTTCTTTCTTGCAAGAAATCGAGGGACGCTTATTACCTAAAATAAAGAGAGAAAGATGAAAAGTTTAAAAATCGCAGCCAGCCGTGCATGTCCGGATTGCTTTACTACCCAGCGTGAACTGGTGGATGTCCGCGCTTCTGATTATATTGATGTTGCCGCCATTGTTCTGGCGGTCACGGATATTGCCAGCGGTATCCTGGATGAAATAGAAGCCACCGGTTTTGGCATTCCTGTATTTGTCGCGACGCACAAAGAAGAGTTCATCCCGGCAGACTATTTATCGCGCATTCATGGCGTATTTGAGTATTCAGACACCAGCAACGACTTTTATGGACGCCAGCTGGAAGCGGCAGCCCAGAAGTATGAAACCCAGCTGCGCCCGCCGTTTTTCCGCGCGCTTGTCGACTATGTTAAGCAGGGCAACAGCGCGTTTGACTGCCCGGGGCATCAGGGTGGCCAGTTCTTCCGCCGCCATCCTGCCGGTAATCAGTTTGTCGATTTCTTTGGTGAGACGCTTTTCCGCTCCGATCTGTGCAACGCCGACGTGGCGATGGGGGATCTGCTGATCCACGAAGGCGCGCCATGCATCGCCCAGCAGCATGCGGCAAAAGTCTTTAATGCCGATAAGACCTACTTCGTGCTGAATGGCACCTCGTCATCCAACAAAGTGGTGCTTAACGCCCTGCTCACCCCGGGCGACCTGGTACTGTTTGACCGTAACAACCACAAATCTAACCATCACGGTGCCCTCCTCCAGGCTGGCGCAACGCCGGTCTATCTGGAGACCGCGCGCAACCCGTACGGCTTTATTGGCGGCATTGACGCCCACTGCTTTGAAGAGAGCTACCTGCGCGAGCAGGTGACAGAGGTGGCGCCGGGCCGTGCACGCGATGCGCGTCCGTTCCGTCTGGCGGTGATCCAGCTCGGTACCTACGATGGCACCATCTATAACGCCCGTCAGGTGGTGGATAAGATTGGGCACCTGTGTGATTACATCCTGTTTGACTCGGCCTGGGTGGGTTACGAGCAGTTTATTCCGATGATGGCCGACTGCTCTCCGCTGCTGCTGGAGCTGAACGAAAACGATCCGGGGATCCTGGTCACCCAGTCCGTGCATAAACAGCAGGCCGGCTTCTCGCAGACCTCGCAAATCCATAAGAAAGACAGCCATATCAAAGGGCAACCGCGCTATGTCCCGCATAAGCGGCTGAATAATGCCTTTATGATGCACGCCTCCACCAGCCCGTTTTATCCGCTGTTCGCTGCGCTGGACATTAACGCCCGTATGCATGAGGGCCAGAGCGGCCGCAACATGTGGATGGACTGCGTGGTGAACGGTATCGAAGCGCGCAAGCTGATTCTGGAGAACTGCCGCTATCTGCGCCCCTTCGTGCCGGAAACGGTAGATGGCCGCCCGTGGGAAAGCTGGGACACGGCGGAGATTGCGACCGATCTGCGCTTCTTCCACTTCGTACCGGGTGAAAACTGGCACGCTTTTGAAGGCTACGCTGAGCATCAGTATTTTATCGACCCGTGCAAGCTCCTGCTGACCACGCCGGGCATCAACGCCCGCACCGGGGAGTATGAGGACTTCGGCGTGCCCGCCACTATCCTTGCCAACTTCCTGCGCGAAAACGGCATCGTGCCGGAAAAATGCGATCTCAACTCGATCCTGTTCCTGCTCACGCCTGCGGAAGATATGGGCAAACTGCAGCAGCTGGTGGCGCAGCTGGTGCGCTTCGAAAAACTGCTCGAGAGCGATGTTCCGCTAAAAGACGTCCTGCCTTCACTCTACAAACAGCATCCGGAACGTTACGCGGATTACACCCTGCGCCAGATCTGCCAGGAAATGCATGACCTGTACGCCCGCCACAACGTGAAGCAGCTGCAGAAAGAGATGTTCCGCAAGTCTCACTTCCCACGCGTGATGATGAACCCGCAGGACGCGAACTACGCCTATCTGCGCGGTGAAGTTGAACTGGTCTCCCTGCGCGACGCGGAAGGCCGCATCGCCGCCGAAGGCGCGCTCCCTTATCCGCCAGGGGTGCTGTGCGTTGTCCCAGGGGAAGTCTGGGGCGGTTCCGTGCTGCGCTACTTTGCCGCGCTGGAAGAAGGTATCAACCTTCTGCCGGGCTTCGCGCCGGAGCTGCAGGGTGTGTACGTCGAAGAGTGTGAGGGTCGCAAACAGGTTCGCTGCAACGTCATCAAAAAACCCGCCGCTCAGCCCGCGCTGCTGAAAGGAGAGAAATTATGAGTAAGTCCAATAAGATGGGCGTGGTGCAGCTGACCATCCTCACCATGGTAAACATGATGGGCTCCGGGATTATCATGCTGCCCACCAAACTGGCAGAGGTGGGTACCATCTCTATCATCTCCTGGCTGGTGACGGCAGTCGGCTCCATGGCGCTGGCGTGGGCATTCGCCAAGTGCGGGATGTTCAGCCGTAAGTCAGGCGGCATGGGTGGCTATGCCGAGTACGCCTTTGGCAAGTCGGGCAACTTTATGGCCAACTATACCTACGGCGTGTCGCTGCTGATTGCCAACGTGGCGATTGCCATCTCCGCGGTGGGTTACGGTACGGAGCTGTTTGGCGCGACGCTCAGCCCGGTACAAATTGGGCTGGCGACCATCGGGGTTCTGTGGATCTGCACCGTGGCTAACTTTGGCGGCGCGCGTATCACCGGGCAGCTCTCCAGCATCACCGTCTGGGGCGTGATTATTCCGGTTGTCGGCCTGTGCATCATCGGCTGGTTCTGGTTCTGCCCGACACTCTACGCCAACTCCTGGAACCCGCACCATGTGCCGTTCTTTACCGCTGTTGGGTCATCCATCGCCATGACGCTGTGGGCCTTCCTGGGTCTGGAATCCGCTTGCGCGAACGCGGAAGTGGTAGAGAATCCGGAAAAGAACGTGCCGATTGCGGTCCTCGGCGGCACGCTGGGCGCGGCGGTGATCTATATCGTCTCGACTAACGTGATTGCGGGCATCGTACCGAATATGGATCTGGCTAAGTCTACGGCGCCGTTCGGGCTGGCCTTCGCGCAGATGTTCACGCCTGAGGTCGGGAAAGTGATCATGGGTCTGATGGTCATGTCCTGCTGCGGCTCGCTGCTCGGCTGGCAGTTCACCATCGCACAGGTGTTTAAATCCTCGGCTGATGAAGGTTACTTCCCAAAAATCTTCTCCCGCGTGAGCAAAGCCGACGCGCCGGTGCAGGGGATGCTGGCGATTGTCATCTTCCAGAGCGGTTTGTCGCTGATGACCATTAGCCCGTCGCTGAACAGCCAGTTCAACGTCCTGGTCAACCTGGCGGTGGTGACGAATATCATTCCGTATATTCTGTCGATGGCGGCGCTGGTGATCATCCAGAAGGTGGCGAAGGTGGATCCACGCAAAGCGCGTGCGGCCAATATCGTGGCGCTGATTGGGGCAATCTACAGCTTCTATGCGCTCTACTCATCCGGCCAGGAAGCGATGCTGTATGGCGCGATGGTGACCTTTATGGGCTGGACGCTGTACGGTCTGGTGTCACCACGGTTTGAATTGAAGAACAAGCACAGTTAGGTAAAAGCAAAACGGCAACCCTGAGGTTGCCGTTTTTAATGTTTTCTCCCTCTCCCTGTGGGAGAGGGCCGGGGTGAGGGCACCAGCCCGCACCAAACACCACTTACGCGTTTTTCAGCACTTCGCTGACAATCTCTACCGCTTCTTTCTCAATCTGCTGACGGTGCTCAGCGCCGAGGAAGCTTTCGCAATAGATTTTATACGCGTCTTCCGTACCGGATGGACGCGCGGCGAACCAGCCGTTCTCGGTCATCACTTTCAGACCACCAATGGATGCGCCGTTGCCCGGTGCTGCCGTCAGACGGGCAGTGATCGGATCGCCCGCCAGGGTGCTTGCGCTGACCATCTCCGGAGAGAGTTTGGACAGGGCTGCTTTCTGAGCTGACGTCGCGCTAGCCTGAATACGGTTATAGCTTGGTGCACCAAAGCGTGCCGCCAGGTCATTGTAATGTTCCTGCGGGTTCTTACCGGTGACCGCGGTGATTTCCGCCGCCAGCAGGCACATGATGATGCCGTCTTTATCGGTTGACCATGGCGTGCCGTCGAAACGCAGGAAAGATGCCCCCGCGCTCTCTTCACCACCAAAACCGAAGCTGCCGTCGTGCAGACCATCAACGAACCATTTGAAGCCCACCGGCACTTCCACCAGCTTGCGGCCCAGCGCCTCGACCACGCGGTCGATCATCGCGGAGGACACCAGCGTTTTACCGACAGCCACCTCTTTGCCCCACTGCGGACGGTGCTGGAACAGGTAGTTAATCGCGACGGCCAGATAGTGGTTCGGGTTCATCAGCCCGGCAGGGGTGACGATACCGTGACGGTCATAATCCGGGTCGTTAGCAAACGCCAGATCGAATTTATCACGCAGCGCCAGAAGGCCCGCCATCGCGCACTCGGAGGAGCAGTCCATACGGATCGCGCCGTCTTTGTCCAGGTGCATAAAGCGGAAGGTCTGATCGACGTGATCGTTCACGATGGTCAGATCCAGCTTGTAATGCTCGGCGATACGTTTCCAGTATTCGATACCGGAGCCGCCCAGCGGATCCACGCCCAGCTTCAGGCCGGCTTTCTGGATGGCCGCCATATCAACGATATCCGCCAGCCCTTCCACGAACGGCTGAACCAGATCCTGCTCTTTCACGTGACCGGACGCCATGGCGGCATCCAGAGAAATGCGCTTCACGCCTTTCAGACCATCAGCCAGCAAGGCGTTCGCACGATCTTCCACCACTTTTGTGACGTTAGTGTCGGCCGGGCCACCGTTAGGCGGGTTGTATTTGATACCACCGTCTTCCGGCGGGTTGTGGGATGGCGTGATAACGATACCGTCAGCCAGCACGCCACCTTTTTTGTTGTGCACCAGGATGGCGTTAGAGACCGCAGGCGTTGGGGTGAAGCCGTTGTTCTCCTGAACAATCACATCAACGCCGTTTGCCGCCAGCACTTCCACCACAGAGATGAACGCCGGTTCAGACAGGGCATGGGTATCTTTCCCCACGTAGCACGGACCGGTAACGCCGTTTTTAGCGCGCTCTTCCGCGATGGCCTGAGCAATGGCCAGAATGTGCGGTTCGTTAAAGCTGTGGCGCGCCGCGCTGCCGCGGTGACCGGATGTACCAAACTTCACTGCGTGTTCTGCGTTGCCCACGACCGGTTTCAGCACGTAATACTGCGCGGTCAGCTGAGCGACGTTAATCAAATCGCTTTGTTGTGCAGGTTGGCCTGCACGGCTGTGATTTGCCATTACCGGGTCCTTCTGATGCAAGGGTTAAATTGTACCGCAAACCTTTTCAATCAATTCCGCCGGGAACTGCATGGACTGCATGATGTGTTCAATCATGCTGCACTTGCGGCCCGTATTGGTATTGGTGATCACCCAGTACGGGGTGCCAGGAACATGTTTGGGCTTGGTTTGATTGCCATTTTGCAGCAGCGTCTGCTCGTCGCCCGCGAAATAGACGCGAGTACGGCCGTGAAGCGACTCGGTCGCTTCAGCAAACGCTTTGTTATCCAGTGAATAAAGTGTAGACAGCACCAGCATAAAGCGGTTAACCGCCTTTTTCTGCTCCGCGTATTCATCGGAGAGCAGCAGCTCGCGCATCGCGCGCACTTTATCTTTTGCCGGTGTCACGGCAGGTTTTGCTTGCGCAACAACGCTTGGCTGAGACACGACATCTTTGGTGACTGGGGTAGCAGGCTGTGAAGCGGCGGAAATTTTAAGCATGCGCCGTAAAATGTCGGACGCGCTCTCCCCGATATGCCGCGTCTGGCTGGCAATATACTGATAGAGTTCGTCATCAACTTCGATTGTTTTCATCTTAATCCAGTGCGATATCTTATCTGAATACAAGTCATTGGGATTATAAGGTCAAATCCCAACAGCGGATAGCGTCAAACCAGGTTGGCGGCAAAAGTCAGATTAAACTGGAACCTTGCAGCCGGGCGGCAGAATGGTCAACATGATACCCTAACCTGACATACGTAAAAAAAGAACTTTGCCATGAAATTGAATACCCGAGCGCAAACTGCACAATCGCAGAACAATAATTCTCCCATCGTACTGGTTCACGGGCTTTTTGGCAGCCTGGATAACCTGGGCGTGCTGGCGCGCGATCTGGTTACCGACCACGATATTTTACAGGTCGATATGCGCAATCACGGTCTTTCCGGGCGTTCCGACGAGATGACCTACGCGGCGATGGCGCGGGATCTGCTGGATACGCTGGATGCACATAGCCTGCAAAAGGTAACGCTGATCGGGCATTCAATGGGTGGCAAAGCAGTGATGGCCCTGACGGCGCGGGCCCCGGAGCGTATTAGCGGCCTGGTGGTGATTGACGTCGCGCCCGTGGATTACGATGTCCGCCGTCATGACGAGATTTTTGCCGCCATTAATGCGGTCACAGAAGCGGGTGTCGCGACACGCCAACAGGCGGCTGCCGTCATGCGTGAGCATCTTGATGAAGAAGGCGTCGTGCAGTTCCTGCTGAAGTCGTTTGTTGACGGGCAATGGCGTTTTAACGTGCCGGTGCTCTGGGACCAGTACAACAACATCGTGGGCTGGGAAACCGTCCCCGCCTGGCCACACCCTACCCTCTTTATTCGCGGCGGAAACTCTCCTTACGTTACCGACGCGTACCGCGACACGCTGCTGGCCCAATTCCCGCAGGCTCGCGCCCACGTGATTGCCGGTGCCGGGCACTGGGTGCATGCGGAAAAACCGGATGCCGTACTGCGCGCCATTCGCCGCTATCTCGCTGATACTGCAAATTGATTAAAAAGAAAGCGACTGGAAGGCTGTGGGCTTCCAGTCGTTGGCGTGCCGTTTTTGGTGATGTATGATGGCGCGCTTATCGCCCGGGCATTAGCAGGGCGGCGTGTTTCCCCCGAAGTCTCTGAATCATGGCCAAAGAACAAACGGACCGTACGACACTAGATCTGTTCGCGAATGAGCGTCGCCCGGGACGACCCAAGACGAATCCGCTTTCGCGCGATGAACAGCTGCGTATCAATAAACGCAACCAGCTTAAACGCGATAAAAATCGTGGGCTTAAGCGTGTCGAACTGAAGCTTAACGCCGACGCCGTCGATGCGCTGAACGAGCTGGCTGACGCGCGAAATATCAGCCGCAGCGAGCTCATTGAAGAGATGTTGCTCGTCCAGCTTGAGACGTTACGCAGCCAGGCATAAGTCTGAAAATCCCCTTTATCGCCCTTTTCATGTAGCACAGAGTGCAGTCCTGCGCGATAGCTGTTTCCGCAGGGTTGCCAGTTCTGCTATTATTGCCCTTATCCGTGGCCGAATTGCGCCACCATACTATTAAGTTTCAAGAGGTTATTTTACTCATGGCAATCATCGGCATTTTCTTTGGCAGTGATACCGGCAATACCGAAAATATCGCAAAAAACATTCAAAAACAGCTCGGTAAAGACGTTGCTGATGTGCATGACATCGCTAAGAGCAGCAAAGAAGATCTGGAAGGCTATGACATTCTGCTGCTGGGTATCCCAACCTGGTACTACGGTGAAGCCCAGTGCGACTGGGATGATTTCTTCCCGACGCTGGAAGAAGTGGACTTCAACGGTAAGCTGGTGGCCCTGTTTGGCTGTGGCGATCAGGAAGACTACGCCGAATACTTCTGTGACGCGCTGGGTACCATCCGCGATATCATTGAGCCGAATGGCGCGGTTATCGTAGGCCACTGGCCGACCGCCGGTTACCACTTCGAAGCGTCTAAAGGCCTGGCCGATGACGATCACTTCGTGGGTCTGGCTATTGACGAAGACCGTCAGCCAGAGCTGACGGCAGAGCGCGTTGAGAAATGGGTGAAGCAGATCCGTGAGGAACTGCACCTGGACGATATTCTGAACGCCTGATTTTTATCGCGGCGCAGCGGCGGCTGCGCCCGTGCTCCAGGTCAAACCGATTAAATTAATCGCTACAATCTTTTAACTTTTTCGCCCAGACCTGTACAATGTCTCCCTGATAAAGTGTGGTTTTCCATTGAGCAAGTTTGTTGGTGATACCCCATTTTTATAAGCATATTTTGCCTGAGACTTGCAGTTTTCATTTAGCCATGGCAGTTCTATAATGAGACGCATTATCCCAGGTGCATTTTCTGTCACTTCCTACAGAAGTGAATCGTTTAGCAACAGGACAGATTCCGCATGACTGACAACAATACCGCATTAAAGAAGGCTGGCCTGAAAGTTACGCTTCCTCGGTTAAAAATCCTTGAAGTGCTTCAGGGTCCAGACAATCACCATGTCAGTGCGGAAGACCTCTATAAACGTCTTATCGACATGGGTGAAGAGATTGGGCTGGCTACCGTCTATCGCGTGCTGAACCAGTTTGATGACGCGGGCATTGTTACCCGTCATAATTTCGAAGGCGGTAAATCTGTTTTCGAACTGACCCAGCAGCAGCACCACGATCATCTGATCTGCCTCGATTGCGGCAAGGTCATTGAATTCAGCGATGATTCCATTGAATCACGCCAGCGTGAAATCGCGGCGCGTCATGGCATCCGCCTGACGAACCACAGCCTGTACCTTTACGGTCACTGCGCTGAAGGCGACTGCCGCGAAGACGACCACGCGCACGACGCGAAATAAGCGAGCGTTCATACTCTGAGCCAGCCGCAAGGTTGGCTTTTTTTTGCCTGAAAAAAGCCCGGTGGCGCTGCGCTTACCGGGCGTAAAGCAACTTATTTATTGTTATTGCGTATCTCGTTCCAGATCTTATCGCAACGCTTCGCCACTTCCTGATCGTTACCGGTTTTACGCGCCTGAATGCAGGCCTGGTAATCCATCACGCGGACGTTCTCCTGCGTAGCGAACTGCTCGTGCGCTTTCTCTTTCTTCAGCACGTTCAGCACGCTCTGACAGGCTTCAATCTTCTCCGGCGAACCTTCCGCAGTATTAATACAGGCGCTATACGCCTCCTTCAGACGGGTGTCCTCTTTCGGCGCCTGTGTCTGAGCACACGCCACCAGCCCTGATGCCAGCAACGCGACGATTACGATTTTTTTCATCATGTGCAGTCTCCATACCGGCGGGACTCAGCCCGCCGGTGCGTTCATCAGAAGATGGTGAATGGGGCGATAACCATGAATTTCACGTCACGTTCATCCTGGAAGATGTTGCCGTAACCGCCCGCATAGCTCGGGATATCGGAGTGGTTGTCATACTGGGTGAAGTGCAGTTTGAACATCGTGCCTTTCGCGCGGCCATCCTGCAGGGTATAGATAGCATCGAGGCTGTAGGAAGACTCTTTCAGGCGATAGTTGGGATCGTAGTATGCGTCCGGGGTTGCCATATCGGCAGGTTTTGCGTCCCAGGCGTAAGCGTAAGAAGCGCCCACCGCCCAGCCAGGCAGGTTCCAGTTTTTCAGATCATACATTGCGCCGAAGAAGACCGCTTTCTCGCCGTCGGCGTTGAAGTCGGAACGGTTATCCCACCAGATATCAAGACGACCGTTGGAGGAGGCGTAGGTCGGCGTCATACGCTGCAGGAAGTAGCCCTGCTGCCCTTCCGCCTTCACCCATGTGCCTTCCAGACGCAAATCAACCTGACCGACCTTGTAGCCGAAGGTTAACGCCTGCAGCCACGCGGTGCCGTCATAAATGTCATTGACGCCGCCGTTACTGACTTTATCGCGCGTACCGTAGAACTGATAGCTGGTGCTCAGCGGGCTACCCGCGACATCGAATTTATAGCTGGCCTTGGCAAAATACTGATCGATATAGCCCTGTGCCTGACCAAATGCCGCTTCAAGCACCAGATCGTTTTTGAAATCGTACTTCGCGCCCAGCGAGTGCAGGTAATCGACTTTGGTTTTTTTATCGTTCTGGTAGAACTTGTCCATCTCGATGTGCCACGGCGCTTTGTACTCGTTGGTCCACATATAGGAGAAGCTCAACGCACCCGCATCACCGTAGTCAAAGTTAGCCCCGGCTTCCGCACCCTGATAGGTACCCGGCATAAAGCTCCAGTGCGGCGCTAACAGGGTCTGGCCAGTTGGCTGAATATAACCACCGCGCGCCCATACCGGGCCGTATTTAAATTTCGCAGCGGCTTTGTAAAGGCTGATACCGCTCTTATCGCCGGACCAGTCTTCTTTATACGCTTTGTTACTGGAGGAGAAGGCGATTTCATTCGGGTGGCCGCTGTCGCCGTTTTCCGCCATTTCAATCGCGGTGAACGCAGCGATATCCAGACCGAACATATCCGCGGCATAGCCTGACTGGAAGTCCAGGTTGGCGTTCCAGGTGGAGTGCGAAAGGTTGGTTTTATATTTATCTTCAGTGACGTCTTTACGGTCACGTTCACGCTGCCAGTAATAAATACCGCCCGTGAGGGTAGAATCGTCGATGAAGCCTGCCGCTTTCGCCTCTGGTGTCACCACCAGGCCCGACATTGCTGTCACACCGGCAATAGCCAGCGCCAGCGCACTACGTTTGCCACTGAACGTACGCATAGATTATTCCTCTTTGACGAATTAAAACGCCTGAAACGGCGTAAATAAAAAAGACCAAATGGTCAGGGGTAGTTTTAAATACCCTCGAATTAACTACCGTCTTTAGGTTATTTTTCGCGACGCGAATTATCAATGCTTTTTAGCGGACAAAAGTCAGGATTATGACGAAGTGCACATAATTGGTAGTGATTTGTAACATTTGCAGAGAGGCGAGCAATGGCGGGGAATTATCAGGTATTTCAGTGGCTAGACGTGGGTTCTCTTTCTTTTTTTACCACCTTTTTGATTTTCGTAATGACACAAACTTTTTTAAAAAAAATAAGTAGCACCTCATTGACCTGATATTTTCATGGCACCTCTTTAAGCCCTGGCTTAATACCCTGATCGTTAAATAAAAAAACGCCGCATAGTGCGGCGTTTGTCTCTCATTGACCAGAGCAGCAATATTATTCGCCGATCTTCGTCCAGGTATCACGCAGGCCGACGGTACGGTTAAATACCGGTTTTTCCGCCGTACTGTAACGGCTGTCCAGGCAGAAGTAACCTTCACGTTCAAACTGGAACGCTTTGCCCGCTTCAGCGGCTTTCAGAGAAGGCTCCGCATAACCCTGCTTGATCACCAGAGATTCCGGGTTGATGGTCGCCAGGAAGTCTTCCGCCGCACCCGGGTTAGGCACGCTGAACAGACGATCGTACAGACGAATTTCTACCGGCAGCGCGTGGGAAGCGCTCACCCAGTGAATAACGCCCTTCACTTTACGGCCGTCAGCAGGATCTTTGCTCAGGGTGTCAGCATCATAAGAACAGAAGATGGTGGTGATATTCCCTTCTGCATCTTTCTCTACGCGCTCGGCTTTGATGACGTAGGCGTTACGCAGACGCACTTCTTTACCCAGCACCAGACGCTTGTACTGCTTGTTGGCTTCTTCGCGGAAGTCAGCACGATCGATCCAGATTTCGCCGCTGAACGGCACGTCGCGAGTTCCCATCTCCGGCTTGCTCGGATGGTTAGGCATTGCAACCAGCTCGCTCTCGCCCTGCGGATAGTTTTCGATAACCAGCTTAACCGGGTCGATAACGGCCATCGCGCGCGGGGCATTTTCGTTCAGGTCTTCACGAATGCAGGACTCCAGAGAAGCGATCTCAATGGTATTGTCCTGCTTGGTGACACCAATACGTTTACAGAACTCGCGGATAGACGCGGAGGTATAACCACGACGGCGCAGACCGGAGATGGTCGGCATACGCGGGTCATCCCAACCTTCAACGTGCTTGTCGGTCACCAGCAGGTTCAGCTTACGCTTGGACATCACGGTGTATTCCAGATTCAAACGAGAGAACTCGTACTGGCGCGGATGCACAGGAATGGTGATGTTATCCAGCACCCAGTCGTACAGACGACGGTTGTCCTGGAACTCCAGCGTACACAGAGAGTGCGTAATGCCTTCCAGCGCATCGCTGATGCAGTGGGTGAAGTCGTACATCGGGTAGATGCACCACTTGTTACCGGTCTGGTGGTGTTCTGCGAACTTGATGCGGTACAGCACCGGATCGCGCATCACGATGAACGGAGACGCCATGTCGATTTTGGCACGCAGGCACGCTTTGCCTTCTTCGAAGCCGCCGGCACGCATTTTTTCAAACAGCGCCAGGTTCTCTTCCACGCTGCGATCGCGGAACGGGCTGTTTTTGCCCGGCGCGGTCAGCGTACCGCGATATTCACGGATTTCATCAGCAGACAGTTCGTCAACATACGCCAGACCTTTATTGATCAGCTCAACCGCGTAGGCGTACAGCTGATCGAAATAGTCAGAGGAGTAGCAGATATCGCCAGACCAGTTGAAGCCCAGCCATTGCACGTCATTTTTGATGGACTCAACGTATTCGATGTCTTCTTTTACTGGGTTGGTGTCATCGAAACGCAGGTTGCACTGTCCCTGGTAGTCTTGCGCAATGCCAAAGTTCAGGCAAATGGACTTCGCATGCCCGATATGCAGGTAGCCGTTCGGCTCCGGCGGAAAGCGGGTATGAACTGTGGTGTGCTTACCACTGGCCAGATCTTCATCGATGATCTGACGAATAAAGTTACTCGGGCGGGCTTCTGCCTCACTCATCGTGGATTCCTCAAAGCGTAAACAACGTATAACGGCGTATGATCTTATAAGCCGGACGTAGTGACAACCCTTAGTTACGGAAAATACGTATCTGATGAAAATAATGGGGGCGTTTGCTGCAAAAAAAAGCGGCGGAGGATATCCCCCGCCGCTTAAGGCATGACTCTACTCAGGAGCGATTACTTGCCTTTAATCTCATACAGCGGCGTTTGACCCGCAACAACCTGACCTTTAGCCTGAATGACCAGGCCACTGAAGTCATCGATGTTGCTGCAAACGACCGGGCTTATCATGGAGCGCGCGTTGGCGTTCAGGAAGTCCAGATCCATTTCCAGAATCGGCTGCCCGGCTACCACTTCAGCGCCCTCTTCCACCAGGCGAGTAAAGCCCTGACCGTTCAGCGCAACGGTATCGATACCCATATGGACAACGATCTCCGCGCCATTTTCGGTTTCGAGGCAGAACGCGTGGTTGGTGTTGAAGATTTTCACGATGGTACCGGCCGCCGGAGACACAACGGTTTTTTCCGTTGGTTTCACCGCCACACCGTCACCGACCGCTTTGCTGGCGAACGCTTCATCAGGTACCTGCTCAATTGCAACGACTTCACCGGTTACCGGTGAAACCAGCGCGGCTACCGTTTTGGCGTTGGGTACCGCCTGCGGTTTTGCAGCCGCTGGCGCGGCGGCAGGTGCGGCAGAAGCTTCTGCTGCGGCTACCGGACCGGTGGTTTTCATGGCGTTAGCAATTTTCTCTGCCACGAAGCCAACGATAATCTGCACGCTGGTTTTGTTCAGGCGGATAACGCCGGAAGCACCCAGACGTTTGGCCAGCGCTTCGTTCACCAGGGAAGAGTCTTTAACGTTCAGACGCAGGCGAGTGATACAGGCGTCGATACCGGTCAGGTTGTCAGAACCGCCGACAGCGGCGATGTACTGACGCGCCAGACCTGATACGTCCTGATCCTGAGCACCGCTCACGTTCATATCCTGACCATCCGCTTCGCTACCGGCCACAGCCAGTTCGCGACCCGGCGTCATCAGGTTGAATTTGGTGATAGTGAAACGGAACACCATGTAGTAAATCGCGAAGAACACCAGACCTTGCGGGATCAGCATCCACCAGTGGGTCGCCAGCGGGTTACGGGACGACAGCACCATATCCACCAGACCGGCGCTGAAGCCGAAACCGGCAATCCAGTGCATGCTGGCAGCGATGAACACGGAGATACCGGTCAGCACGGCGTGGATCACATACAGAACCGGCGCCACGAACATGAAGGAGAACTCCAGCGGCTCGGTGATACCGGTGAAGAAGGCCGCGAACGCCCCCGCCATCATGATACCCAGCACTTTCGCTTTATTCTCTGGACGCGCGCAGTGGTAGATAGCCAGCGCAGCACCCGGCAGACCAAACATCATGATCGGGAAGAAGCCAGCCTGGTAACGACCGGTGATACCGACAACCGCTTTTCCTGCTTCGATGGACTGTGCGCCACCCAGGAAGTTAGGGATATCGTTAATACCGGCAACGTCGAACCAGAATACGGAGTTCAGCGCATGGTGCAGACCGACCGGGATCAGCAGACGGTTGAAGAACGCGTACACGCCCGCACCGACAGAACCCAGCTTCTGGATGTGCTCACCGAAGTTCACCAGACCGTCGAAGATCATCGGCCAGACGTACATCATGATGAACGCGACAACGATCATCACAAACGAGGTCAGGATGGGGACCAGGCGGCGACCGCTAAAGAAGGAGAGCGCTTTTGGCAGCTCCACGCTGCTGAAGCGGTTATACAGTTCAGCGGAGATGATACCCACAAGGATACCGACAAACTGGTTGCTGATCTTACCGAATGCCGCCGGAACCTGGTCCGCCGGAATTTTTTGGATCATGGCCACCGCTGCAGGCGAGCAGAGGGTGGTTAACACGAGGAAACCGACAAAACCGGTCAGCGCAGCGGCGCCGTCTTTGTCTTTGGACATACCGTAAGCCACACCAATCGCGAACAACACGGACATGTTGTCGATAATGGCGGAGCCTGACTTGATAAAGAACGCCGCCAGCGCGCTGGTATTACCCCAGCCGTTGGGGTCGATCCAGTAGCCGACACCCATCAGGATGGCTGCGGCAGGCAGCGTGGCGACCGGCACCATCAGTGCGCGACCAACCTTTTGTAAATAACCTAGAATACTCACTTTCTTCCCCCTATGAGACCCCGTTTAAGGCATGTTCTCAGCTCTGTTTTTTATTGTGTCACGAACGATAGATACCGTTGATGCTTCACTGGCATTGTGAGTGTGTGAAAAATTAATTCGTATCGCAAATTAAACGCGTACTTTTTGTGATTTTTGTCACCAAATATCGTTATTTACCCTCCCTCATACTGGCTAACAGCGAAAACTTATTTTATCATTCAAAAAATCAAGACGGATTGATCCGGCCTGAAAGTTTCCAGGTTACGCTTAAATATCAGGTTCCGATAGCCATCCGCCCACTCTTCTACTTTAACTCTTGAGGTGAACAATGAGACTGATTCCCCTGGCAACTGCTGAACAAGTCGGTAAATGGGCCGCTCGCCATATCGTTAATCGTATTAACGCGTTTAAACCGACCGCCGATCGTCCTTTCGTTCTTGGACTTCCGACAGGCGGCACGCCGCTGACCGCCTATAAGGCGCTGGTTGAGATGCATAAAGCAGGCCAGGTTAGCTTCAAACATGTTGTGACCTTCAATATGGATGAATACGTAGGCTTACCGAAAGACCACCCGGAAAGCTACCACAGCTTTATGCACCGCAATTTCTTTGATCACGTTGATATTCCATCTGAAAATATTAACCTGCTGAATGGAAACGCGCCTGATATTGACGCAGAATGCCGTCAGTATGAAGAAAAAATCCGTTCTTACGGTAAGATCCACCTGTTCATGGGTGGTGTAGGTAATGATGGTCATATCGCGTTCAACGAACCGGCGTCATCTCTGGCTTCTCGCACCCGTATTAAAACGCTGACCCATGACACGCGCGTGGCAAACTCCCGCTTCTTTGACGGCGATGTTAACCAGGTTCCAAAATACGCCCTGACCGTTGGCGTAGGCACCCTGCTGGATGCCGAAGAAGTAATGATTCTGGTGCTGGGCGGTGTGAAAGCGCAAGCGCTCCAGGCTGCCGTTGAAGGCAACGTTAACCATATGTGGACCATCAGCTGCCTGCAGCTGCATCCTAAATCAGTCATCGTCTGCGACGAACCGTCCACGATGGAGCTGAAGGTAAAAACGCTGAAATACTTCAACGAGTTAGAAGCTGAGAACATCAAAGGTCTGTAATTGAATAACCGCCTCTTCATCAAGAGGCGGCCGCTTTTTTTTAACCGGGGGTCGTTATGTACGCTTTAACCCACGGTCGGATTTATACCGGCCATGAAATTCTGGATGACCATGCGATTGTTATCGCTGATGGCCTGATTGAACGTGTTTGCCCGCTGGCAGAACTGCCGCCGGAGATTGAACAGCGCTCACTCAATGGAGCAGTAATCTCCCCCGGTTTCATCGACGTTCAGCTCAACGGCTGCGGCGGTGTGCAGTTCAATGATACCGCGGATGCGGTGACGGTCGAAACGCTGGAGATCATGCAGAAAGCCAACGAGAAATCGGGCTGCACCAGCTATCTGCCAACGCTCATCACCAGCAGTGATGACCTCATGAAGCAGGGTATCCGCGTGATGCGCGAATACCTGGCCAAACACCCTAATCAGGCGCTGGGTCTGCACCTTGAAGGGCCATGGCTGAATATGGTCAAGAAAGGAACGCATAACCCGAATTACGTGCGTAAACCTGATGCAGAGCTGGTTGACTACATGTGTGCGAACGCCGATGTGATCACCAAAGTGACGCTGGCACCTGAAATAGCGGGTACGGATGTCATCAGCAAACTGGCTGGTGCCGGGATTATCGTTTCAGCAGGCCACTCAAACGCGACGTTGAAAGAAGCGAAAGCCGGTTTCCGCGCGGGCATTACCTTCGCAACGCACCTTTACAACGCCATGCCTTATATCACAGGCCGTGAACCGGGTCTGGTCGGGGCGATTCTGGATGAGCCAGACGTCTACTGCGGCATTATTGCTGACGGTATGCATGTCGATTACACCAACATCCGCAACGCTAAGCGGCTGAAAGGTGACAAGCTTTGTCTGGTGACGGATGCCACCGCACCGGCAGGTGCAAATATTGAGCAGTTCATTTTTGCCGGTAAAACAATATACTACCGCAATGGACTGTGTGTGGATGAAAACGGTACGCTGAGCGGTTCCTCTTTGACCATGATTGAAGGGGTGCGTAACCTGGTTGAACATTGCGGGATTGCGCTTGATGAGGTCCTGCGTATGGCAACCCTTTATCCGGCTCGCGCAATGGGCGTGGATAAACAGCTCGGCGGAATTGCACCAGGTATGGTTGCAAACCTGACGGCATTCACACACGATTATAAAATTATTAAGACCATCGTTAATGGTAACGAGGTCGTCACTGAGTAAGTAAAAGTATGACACCTGGCGGACAAGCTCAAATCGGTAATGTCGATCTCGTTAAACAACTTAACAGTGCGGCGGTGTACCGCCTGATTGACCAGCACGGACCAATCTCGCGAATTCAGATAGCCGAACAAAGCCAGCTTGCTCCCGCCAGCGTGACAAAAATTACCCGTCAGCTCATTGAGCGCGGTCTGATCAAAGAAGTCGATCAGCAGGCCTCCACCGGGGGCCGCCGCGCGATCTCCATTATCACCGAAACCCGCAATTTTCAGGCAATTGGCGTCCGTCTGGGCCGCCATGACACTACGCTCACGCTGTACGATCTGAGCAGTAAAGCCATTGCGGAAGAACACTACCCTCTTCCGGAGCGCACCCAGGAGACTCTGGAGCATGCGCTGCTCAATACCATCGCGCAGTTTATTGAAAGCTGTCAGCGCAAGATCCGCGAACTCATCGCCATCTCCGTAATTCTGCCCGGTCTGGTTGACCCGGAAAGCGGCGTGATCCGCTATATGCCGCACATTCAGGTTGAAAACTGGGGGCTGGTCGACGCGCTGGAAAAGCGTTTTAAAGTGACCTGCTTTGTGGGTCACGACATTCGCTCGCTGGCGCTGGCAGAGCACTACTTTGGTGCGAGCCAGGACTGTGAAGACTCTATTCTGGTGCGCGTTCACCGCGGTACGGGCGCGGGTATTATCTCTAACGGCCGAATTTTTATTGGTCGCAACGGCAACGTCGGCGAGATTGGCCACATTCAGGTTGAGCCCCTCGGGGAGCGCTGCCACTGCGGCAACTTCGGTTGTCTTGAAACCATTGCCGCCAACACGGCCATCGAGCAGCGCGTTCGCCATCTCCTTGAACAGGGTTACCAAAGCCGCGTCACGCTGGACGATTGCAAGATAGGCACCATCTGCAAAGCCGCCAATAAGGGCGACGCGCTGGCCTGCGAAGTAATCGAGCAGGTAGGACGCCACCTGGGGAAAACCATCGCCATCGCCATCAACCTGTTTAACCCACAAAAAGTGGTGATCGCCGGTGAAATTGTGGAAGCGGAAAAGGTGCTGCTCCCCGCCATTGAAGGCTGTATTAACACCCAGGCGCTGAAAGCATTCCGCCAGAATCTCCCGGTGGTTCGTTCAAAGCTTGACCATCGCTCGGCGATTGGCGCGTTCGCGCTGGTCAAACGCGCCATGCTCAACGGAATTCTGCTGCAGCATTTGCTGGAAAGCTGATCGGACCTTATAGTAACGCCTTCTTTTTTTGATGTCGGACTGTCCATGACCATTAAGAATGTAATTTGTGATATCGACGGCGTGCTGATGCACGACAACGTTGCCGTGCCGGGTGCTGCGGAGTTTCTTCACCGCATCATCGACAAAGGAATGCCACTGGTTCTGCTCACGAACTACCCTTCCCAAACAGGTCAGGATCTGGCAAACCGCTTTGCCACGGCGGGCGTCGACGTCCCGGACAGCGTGTTTTATACCTCGGCGATGGCCACGGCGGATTTTCTGAAGCGTCAGGAAGGGAAAAAAGCCTACGTGGTGGGTGAAGGCGCGCTGATCCACGAGCTGTACAAAGCGGGTTTTACCATCACCGATGTTAATCCGGACTTTGTGATTGTCGGCGAAACGCGCTCCTTTAACTGGGAGATGATGCATAAAGCTGCATACTTTGTCGCCAGCGGCGCGCGCTTTATCGCCACCAACCCGGATACGCACGGCCGTGGTTTTTATCCGGCCTGCGGCGCGCTCTGCGCCGGTATCGAGAAAATCTCCGGTCGTAAGCCGTTTGTGGTCGGGAAACCTAGCCCGTGGATCATTCGTGCCGCGCTGAACAAAATGCAGGCCCACTCTGAAGAAACCGTTATTGTCGGCGACAACCTGCGCACCGATATTCTGGCCGGTTTCCAGGCGGGTCTGGAGACGATACTGGTCCTCTCCGGCGTCTCTCAACTTGATGACATTGATTCGATGCCGTTCCGGCCAAGCTGGATTTACCCCTCCGTCGATGAAATTGACATTATCTGATACCAAACCACGCCTCAGGGCGTGGTTTGTCATTTATGGCCTACACAAACAAAACCTCATCTAACAAAAGGCACGTTTTATTGCATAATCATCAATAAAAGACTTCATGACGTACTCTTTTTTCACTATTCCACAATCACCATTGCACTATTTCCGTTTTCACCCGTAAAACGCTTGCGCGCCCTGCCCCTTTGCGGCATTTTCATAAGCAAGCAACATTACAAAGCAACAGGGTTAACGGAGAAGGTTATGTGTTCAATTTTTGGCATACTGGATATTAAAACTGACGCGGGCGAACTGCGTAAAAAGGCACTCGAACTGTCCCGCCTGATGCGCCATCGCGGACCAGACTGGTCAGGCGTCTACGCCAGTGATAAAGCGATTCTGGCTCACGAACGTCTGTCTATTGTTGACGTCAACGCCGGTGCACAGCCGCTGTATAACGAGAAAAAAACGCACGCGCTGGCTGTCAACGGTGAGATCTACAACCACCAGGCGCTGCGCGCCGAATACGGCGACCGCTACGCGTTCCAGACCGGTTCTGACTGTGAAGTGATCCTGGCGCTGTATCAGGAGAAAGGGCCCGAGTTCCTGGACGACCTGCAGGGCATGTTCGCCTTCGCCCTGTACGACAGCGAAAAAGACGCTTACCTGATTGGCCGTGACCATATCGGCATTATCCCGCTGTACATGGGCCACGATGAGCACGGCAACTTCTATGTGGCCTCTGAAATGAAAGCCCTGGTACCGGTCTGCCGCACCATCAAAGAATTCCCGGCGGGCAGCTACCTGTGGAGCAAAGACGGCGAGATCCGTCAGTATTATCAGCGTGACTGGTTCGATTTCGACGCGGTAAAAGACAACGTCACGGATAAAGCCGAGCTGCGTCAGGCGCTGGAAGATTCTGTGAAAAGCCACCTGATGTCCGACGTACCGTACGGCGTGCTGCTCTCCGGCGGTCTGGACTCCTCCGTGATCTCCGCGATCACCAAGAAATTCGCGGCCCGTCGCGTGGAAGATCAGGAGCGCTCAGAAGCCTGGTGGCCACAGCTGCACTCTTTTGCCGTCGGCCTGGAAGGCGCACCGGATCTGAAAGCCGCGCAGGAAGTGGCGAACCACCTCGGCACCGTGCACCATGAGATTCATTTCACCGTGCAGGAAGGTCTGGATGCGATCCGCGATGTGATCTATCACATTGAAACCTATGACGTGACCACCATCCGCGCCTCGACCCCGATGTACCTGATGTCGCGTAAGATCAAAGCGATGGGCATCAAGATGGTGCTCTCCGGCGAAGGTTCTGACGAAGTGTTTGGCGGCTACCTGTACTTCCACAAGGCGCCGAACGCCAAAGAGCTGCACGAAGAGACCGTGCGTAAACTGCAGGCGCTGCATATGTTTGACTGTGCGCGTGCCAACAAAGCGATGTCCGCATGGGGCGTGGAAGCGCGCGTGCCGTTCCTGGATAAAAAATTCCTCGACGTCGCGATGCGCATCAACCCGCAGGACAAAATGTGCGGCAACGGCAAAATGGAAAAACATATCCTGCGCGAATGTTTTGAATCCTACCTGCCGGCGAGCGTGGCATGGCGTCAGAAAGAGCAGTTCTCTGATGGCGTAGGTTATAGCTGGATCGACACCCTGAAAGAGGTCGCGGCAAAACAGATTTCTGACCAACAGCTGGAAACCGCAAGCTTCCGCTTCCCGTACAACACGCCGGGCTCGAAAGAGGCCTATCTGTACCGTGAAATTTTTGAAGAGCTGTTCCCGGTACCGAGTGCTGCGGAGTGCGTACCGGGTGGCCCGTCCGTCGCCTGCTCTTCTGCCAAAGCGATTGAATGGGATGAATCTTTCAAATCCATGAACGATCCATCAGGACGCGCGGTAGGCGTTCACCAGTCAGCCTACAAATAATCACTCAGATCGCAATCGGGCCCCTCAGGGGCCTGATTTTTTTGCCTCGTATTTCACCGTCTAAATCTGATTAATAACCAATAATTGCCGAATATTCGGTCACGCTGTTCGCAACCTAACCAAACAGTCACATTCCGGCTATTTTCGTTGAAAAAGGTGTTGACGCTGCAAGGGTCTATACGCATAATGCGCCCCGCAACGCCGATAAGGTAACGCGAAAAAAGATGGCTACGTAGCTCAGTTGGTTAGAGCACATCACTCATAATGATGGGGTCACAGGTTCGAATCCCGTCGTAGCCACCATCTTTTTTGCGGGAGTGGCGAAATTGGTAGACGCACCAGATTTAGGTTCTGGCGCCGCAAGGTGTGCGAGTTCAAGTCTCGCCTCCCGCACCATTCCCAGGTAAGCGTTGCACGGATGGGGTATCGCCAAGCGGTAAGGCACCGGTTTTTGATACCGGCATTCCCTGGTTCGAATCCAGGTACCCCAGCCATATTTCTTCGATTTTGCGGTTCTCCGCGGTATTGGGGTATCGCCAAGCGGTAAGGCACCGGTTTTTGATACCGGCATTCCCTGGTTCGAATCCAGGTACCCCAGCCATCGAAGATTGCAGTACTGGCTACGTAGCTCAGTTGGTTAGAGCACATCACTCATAATGATGGGGTCACAGGTTCGAATCCCGTCGTAGCCACCAAATTAGTAATCTGTCGAATTATTCGATAGACTAGAAAAAATTGTTGGGGTATCGCCAAGCGGTAAGGCTCTGGTTTCTGATACCAGCATTCCGAGGTTCGAATCCTCGTACCCCAGCCAATTTAAAAAGTCGTTAAGCAGTTTGTTTAACGCAATTGGGGTGTCGCCAAGCGGTAAGGCTCTGGTTTCTGATACCAGCATTCCGGGGTTCGAATCCCTGCACCCCAGCCACTTAAGTAACAAAAAAGCCCGCTCTGCGGGCTTTTTTGTTTTTGTTGCTCAGAATTGTGCAGCCTGATGCCCTGACCCTCTCCCACGGGGAGAGGGAAAAAGGATTAGAGTCCGAGAGCGTATTTAAGCGCCTGGCGCTTCAGACCACCGGCACGCTCCGCTGCCATCAAGCCAATATTACGCAGAATGCGCACCGGGGCTAAGTCATTGCTGAACCCTGCATAGAACAGATCCATCCCCGACTGCATGATGAAATTGTCCGCCATGCGCCGCGTCTGGTAACGCTTCAGGACCTGATGGCTGGCCCAGTTTTCCGCGTGCCCGCGGGCGCTGCCCAGCACATCCAGTAACGCATCGACATCACGATACCCCAGGTTAACACCCTGCCCGGCCAGCGGATGAATGGTGTGTGCCGCATCGCCCACCAGCGCCAGCCCTTCACGGGCATACTGCAAAGCGTGACGGCGCGTGAGCGGAAACGCCCCGGCAGCGACCGGCGTAACGTTGCCCAGACGGCTCGGGAAGTGCAGGCGGATTTCCCGCTGCAATTGTTCCATTGAAAGCCCCTGCAGCTGGCGAATGCGCGCCGGTTTGTCATACCACACCAGCGACGCCCAGTTATCAAACAGCGGTAAAAATGCGTGCGGACCGTTCGGCGTAAAGTGCTGCCAGGTGCTTTCTCCCGGCGCATTCTCGCACTCGACGGTAATCAGCATGCAGGACTGCTCATACTGCCAGGCATGAACCCCGATACCCGCCATCTGTCTGACCTGCGAGTTAGCGCCGTCCGCCCCAACGACCAGCTTCACGGCCAGTTCATCGCCGCTGTCGAGCGTCAGTAAATAGCCGCTCTCGTGAGAATGCAGTGCCTTAAGCGACGCCGGAACACGCAGCGTCACCTTTGGATGCGTCTCCAGCGCCTGCCAGAGCGCCAGCTGGAGCACGTTGTTTTCCACCATATAACCCAGGCGCGGCAGCTTCAGCTCAGCGGCATCAAACGCGACGTGGGCATTTTCCCACTCCCAGGTTTCAAGACGACTGTAAGGATGGGCGCGCATCGCCAGCACCGCCTCCCAGACGCCCAGCCCGCGCAGCAGATCGACAGACGCCGCGCTGATCGCGGAAATGCGCACATCCGGTTTGCTGGCGGGATCGAAGGCCGGCGGAGCAGCCTGTTCAATTACCGTTACCTCAAATCCCTGCTGCGCCAGCCCCAGCGCCAGCGCGCCGCCGACCATACCGCCGCCGACAACGGCAAGTTCGGTGTGTAGGAGTGTCATGGTCAATTTTCCTTATTGGAGAATCCCTTAAGTTTACCGGATTTTTGCGGTCCTGAGACACATAACCTTCATACTGGTCACAACCCCACCAAAGCATTACAATACGCGGCTTGCAATCCTGAGCTGAGCAAGTCGATGACTAAAAAACTCCATATAAAAACCTGGGGCTGTCAGATGAACGAATACGATTCATCCAAGATGGCCGATCTGCTGGATTCAACCCACGGATACCAGCTGACAGAAAATGTGAAAGAAGCGGACGTGCTGCTGCTGAACACCTGTTCGATTCGTGAAAAAGCGCAGGAAAAAGTCTTTCACGTGTTAGGCCGCTGGAAGCTTCTCAAGCGAAAAAATCCGGACCTGATCATCGGCGTGGGTGGCTGCGTTGCGTCGCAGGAAGGCAAGCTGATCCGCCAGAGAGCCCCGTATGTGGATATTGTCTTTGGTCCTCAGACCCTGCACCGCCTGCCAGAGATGATCAATCAGGTTCGCGGCAACCGCAGCCCGGTCGTTGACGTCAGCTTCCCGGAGATCGAAAAGTTTGACCGTCTGCCGGAGCCGCGCGCCGATGGCCCAACCGCCTTCGTCTCCATCATGGAAGGCTGCAACAAATACTGCACTTACTGCGTAGTGCCTTATACCCGCGGCGAAGAAGTCAGCCGTCCTGCAGACGATATTCTGTTTGAAATCGCCCAGCTTGCCGCGCAGGGCGTTCGCGAAGTGAACCTGCTGGGCCAGAACGTTAACGCCTGGCGCGGGGAGAACTACGACGGCACCACCGGCAGCTTTGCCGAACTGCTGCGTCTGGTGGCCGCGATTGACGGTATCGACCGCATTCGCTTTACCACCAGCCATCCGATGGAGTTTACCGACGACATCATTGACGTGTATCGCGATACGCCAGAGCTGGTGAGCTTCCTGCACCTGCCGATTCAGTGTGGCTCTGACCGCGTGCTGAACCTGATGGGCCGCCCGCATACGGTGCTGGAGTACAAATCCACCATTCGTAAGCTGCGTGAAGCGCGTCCGGATATCCAGATCAGCTCCGATTTTATCGTCGGTTTCCCTGGCGAAACCGCTGATGACTTCGAGCGCACCATGAAGCTCATCGGTGAAGTGAATTTTGACGTCAGCTACAGCTTCATCTTCTCTGCGCGTCCTGGGACACCTGCGGCCGATATGGTTGACGATGTGCCGGAAGAAGAGAAAAAGCAGCGTCTGTATATTCTGCAGGAGCGTATTAACCAGCAGGCCAACGCGTGGAGCCGCCGTATGCTCGGCACCGTCCAGCGTATTCTGGTGGAAGGTACCTCGCGCAAGAGCATTATGGAACTCTCCGGCCGTACCGAAAACAACCGCGTGGTGAACTTTGAAGGCACCCCGGACATGATCGGTAAATTCGTGGACGTCGAGATCGTCGACGTGCTGACCAACTCGCTGCGCGCGAAGCTGGTACGCACCGAGGATGAAATGGGCCTGCGTATTGCCGAGTCACCGGAATCCGTGATCTCTCGCACCCGTAAAGAAAACGATTCTGGCGTTGGGATTTACCAGCCTTAATCCTCCTGGCCTGCCTTTCCGGCAGGCCTTGTATTTCCTCTCATTGTCCCCAATATCTTCCGCAACGCTTGCGCCTTTATTCTGTGGCGTGAATAATTTCGGTAATGACCGTTTTATTACGCCCTATCGCAATGGGTCAGTTAACCAATTAAAGAGGAACAGTTTGAATATAGATACGCGTGAAATTAGCCTTGAGCCAGCAGACAACGCTCGCCTGCTGAGCCTGTGCGGGCCGTTTGATGACAACATCAAACAACTGGAGCGACGTCTGGGTATCGAAATCAATCGTCGCGATAATCATTTCAAACTTACCGGACGCCCTATCTGCGTCAACGCCGCTGCGGATATTCTGCGTAGCCTGTATGTTGATACCGCCCCAATGCGCGGCGAAACGCAGGATATCGAGCCGGAACAGATCCACCTCGCCATTAAAGAGGCGCGCGTGCTTGAGCAGAGCGCGGAAAGCGTGCCGGACTACGGCAAGGCCATTAACATCAAGACCAAACGTGGCGTCATTAAGCCGCGTACGCCAAACCAGGCGCAGTACATCGCCAATATTCTCGACCACGACATCACCTTCGGCGTGGGCCCTGCGGGTACGGGTAAAACCTATCTGGCCGTTGCCGCTGCGGTAGATGCGCTGGAACGCCAGGATATCCGTCGAATTCTGCTGACCCGTCCGGCCGTTGAAGCGGGCGAAAAGCTGGGCTTCCTGCCGGGCGATCTGAGCCAGAAGGTCGATCCGTATCTGCGTCCTTTATACGATGCGCTGTTCGAAATGCTGGGCTTTGAGAAGGTCGAGAAGCTCATTGAGCGTAACGTTATCGAAGTTGCCCCGCTCGCCTACATGCGCGGTCGTACGCTGAACGATGCGTTTATCATTCTTGATGAGAGCCAGAACACCACCATCGAACAGATGAAGATGTTCCTGACGCGTATCGGCTTTAACTCGAAAGCGGTCATTACCGGTGACGTCACCCAGATCGACCTGCCGCGCAGCACCAAATCCGGCCTGCGCCACGCCATCGAAGTGCTGGCCGAAGTCGACGAAATCAGCTTTAACTTCTTCCACAGTGAAGACGTGGTACGCCACCCGGTGGTCGCGCGTATCGTTAACGCCTATGAAGCCTGGGAAGAGGCGGATCAGAAGCGTAAGGCCGAACTGGCCGCAGAACGTAAGCGCGAAGCGCAGGAGCAAGAACAGAAATGAGTCAGGTGATCCTCGATTTACAGCTGGCCTGTGAAGACAATTCCGGCATGCCAGATGAGGCACAGTTTCAGAAATGGCTGGATGCCGTTATTCCTCAGTTTCAGGAAGAATCAGAAGTGACGATTCGCCTGGTGGATGAAGCGGAAAGCCATGAGCTTAACCTGACCTATCGCGGGAAAGATAAGCCGACCAACGTGCTCTCTTTCCCGTTCGAAGCCCCCCCGGGCATTGAGATGCCGCTGCTGGGCGATCTGATCATCTGCCGTCAGGTGGTTGAGCAGGAAGCCAAAGAGCAGCAAAAGCCGCTTGAGGCCCACTGGGCGCATATGGTGGTACACGGCAGCCTGCACCTGCTCGGCTACGATCACATTGAAGATGACGAAGCGGAAGAGATGGAGTCCCTCGAGACAGAGATAATGCTTGCTCTGGGCTATGAGGATCCGTACATTGCCGAGAAAGAATAGTCCGTCACCTGACTGACTCACATGCCGCCACGAAAGGACATCGCGTGGCGGTAAACGTTGAACTAACAAGAGAACCCTTAACAAACGCCATGAGCGACGACAATTCACACAGTAGCGACACGACAACCAGTAAAAAGGGATTTTTCTCCCTCATTCTGAACCAGCTTTTCCACGGCGAACCCAAAAACCGTGATGAACTGCTGGAGCTGATTCGTGATTCCGGGCAAAACGACCTTATCGACGAAGATACGCGCGAAATGCTCGAAGGGGTTATGGACATCGCCGACCAGCGCGTTCGCGATATCATGATCCCCCGCTCGCAGATGATCACCCTGAAACGTAACCAGACGCTGGACGAGTGCCTCGATGTGATCATCGAATCCGCCCACTCGCGTTTCCCGGTCATCAGCGAAGACAAAGATCACATCGAAGGGATTTTGATGGCGAAAGATCTGCTGCCGTTTATGCGCAGCGATGCCGAAGCCTTCAGCATGGAAAAAGTGTTACGCCAGGCCGTGGTTGTGCCGGAGAGTAAACGTGTGGATCGGATGCTGAAAGAGTTTCGCTCTCAGCGTTACCACATGGCGATTGTTATTGATGAATTTGGTGGCGTTTCCGGTCTGGTCACGATCGAGGATATTCTTGAGCTGATCGTGGGCGAAATCGAAGACGAGTACGACGAAGAAGAAGATATCGACTTCCGTCAGCTTAGCCGCCACACCTGGACCGTGCGTGCGCTGGCCTCGATTGAGGACTTCAACGACGCCTTCGGTACCCACTTCAGCGATGAAGAGGTCGATACCATTGGCGGGCTGGTGATGCAGGCCTTTGGCCACCTCCCGGCGCGCGGTGAGACCGTTGACATTGACGGTTACCAGTTCAAAGTGGCAATGGCCGACAGCCGACGTATTATACAGGTTCACGTCAGAACGCCGGACGACTCACCGGTGCCAAAACTGGAAGATTAATGTAAATGGCATTTGCCCCACTGCTTGAACGCCAGCGCGTCCGTTTGCTGCTGGCGCTGTTACTTGGAGCCAGCGGTACGCTGGCTTTCTCTCCTTACGATATCTGGCCTGCGTCCATTCTCTCCCTGATGGGGCTTCAGGGCCTGACCCTGAATCGTCGTCCGGTACAGGCTGCTGCCATCGGTTACTTCTGGGGGCTGGGTCTGTTTGGCTCAGGCATCAACTGGGTTTATGTCAGCATAGCCCAGTTTGGCGGTATGCCTGGCCCGGTAAACGTCTTCCTGGTGGTATTGCTCGCCGCGTATCTCTCACTCTATACCGGTCTGTTCGCCGGCATACTTTCTCGCCTGTGGCCAAAAACCACCTGGCTGCGCGTCGCTATTGCCGCGCCGGTGGTCTGGCAGATAACCGAGTTCCTGCGCGGCTGGGTGCTGACGGGCTTCCCGTGGCTGCAGTTCGGCTACAGCCAGATTGACGGCCCGCTGAAAGGCCTGGCGCCGGTAATGGGTGTTGAAGCCATCAACTTCCTGTTGATGGTGGTGAGCGGCCTGCTGGTCCTGGCGCTGGTCCAGCGCTGCTGGAAACCGCTGGCCGTGGCGCTGGTGCTGTTCGCCCTGCCCTTCCCGCTGCGCTATATCCAGTGGTTCACGCCCGAGCCCGATCGCGCCATGCAGGTTTCCATGGTGCAGGGGAATATCCCGCAGTCCATGAAGTGGGATGAGAAAGAGCTGCTGAATACGCTGAAGATTTACGCCAACGCCACCGAAGAGGTGATGGGTAAATCCCAGCTGATTATCTGGCCGGAATCTGCCATTCCCGATCTGGAAATTAACCAGCAGCCGTTCCTCAACATGATGAACGACCTGCTGCTGGCGCGCGGCAGCACGCTGATCACCGGGATTGTCGATGCGCGTCTGAATCAGCAGAACCGCTATGACACCTACAACAGCATCATTACGCTCGGGAAAGACAGCGAGTACAGCTACCACTCCACTGACCGGTACAATAAGAACCACCTGGTGCCGTTTGGTGAATTTGTCCCGCTGGAGTCAATTCTGCGCCCGCTGGCCCCGTTCTTTGACCTGCCGATGTCCTCTTTCAGCCGCGGACCGTACGTTCAGCCTCAACTGCACGCGCACGGCTTTGCCCTGACGGCGGCCATCTGCTACGAAATCATTCTCGGGGAGCAGGTGCGTGATAACTTCCGCCCGGATACTGACTATCTACTGACCATCTCCAACGACGCCTGGTTTGGTAAGTCAATCGGCCCGTGGCAGCACTTCCAGATGGCACGTATGCGCTCCCTGGAGCTGGCGCGTCCGCTGCTGCGCAGCACCAACAACGGCATCACCGCTGTGATTGGTCCACAGGGTGAAATTCAGGCGATGATCCCGCAGTTTACCCGTGAGGTACTGACCACTAAAGTCACGCCAACCACGGGGCTGACGCCATACGCTCGTACCGGCAACTGGCCGCTGTGGATTTTGACCGTGCTGTTCGGCTTTGGCGCGGTGCTGATGAGCCTGCGTCAGCGTCGTCGATAATCTCACCTCTTCCTGCCGGGTGGCGGCTACGCCTTACCCGGCCTACATTTCCGTTCCCGTAGGTCGGGTAAGGCGTAGCCGCCACCCGACAATTCCCTCTAAATGCCCATTCTGGCACGCCTATTGCTTTGTTTATTCAGGTAAACGCAGTTTGGCTTAACGTGCAACTTTGTCGCACCAGCGTAGATCATCGGTAGCACCGAAATGGTGCAACGGGAGATATTTGCCTCTGAATGGTGCGGCGCGCTTCGCAAAAATAAACAATAACGCAGCAAAATCTTTACATTAAGCCAGACTAAATGTTAACAAGCTTGCATAACACTGCACTCGCATTGCGCGAGATATAACAACATCACAATGGGTATCAAAGCGTCTCTGGCGCTGATAAAAAAGGAGTTGGGTATGCAATTACGTAAACTGGCCACAGCAATGCTGGTTATGGGAATGTCTGCTGGCGTGGTTCACGCTGAAGATGCGCCGGCAGCAGGCAGCACTCTCGACAAGATTGCCAAAAACGGCGTCATCGTGGTCGGCCACCGTGAATCTTCTGTCCCGTTCTCTTACTACGACAACACGCAAAAAGTCGTGGGCTATTCACAGGATTACTCCAACGCCATCGTTGAAGCTGTGAAGAAAAAGCTGAACAAACCTGACCTGCAGGTGAAGCTGATCCCAATCACTTCACAGAACCGTATTCCACTGCTGCAAAACGGCACCTTTGACTTCGAGTGTGGCTCCACCACCAACAACCTCGAGCGTCAAAAACAGGCTGCCTTCTCTGACACCATCTTTGTCGTGGGCACCCGTCTGCTGACGAAGAAAGGCGGTGAGATCAAAGACTTCGCTGACCTGAAAGGCAAAGCGGTTGTTGTGACCTCCGGTACCACTTCAGAAGTGCTGCTGCACAAGCTGAACGACGAGAAGAAAATGGATATGCGCATCATCAGCGCGAAAGACCATGGCGACTCCTTCCGTACCCTGGAAAGCGGTCGTGCCGTCGCGTTTATGATGGATGACGCCCTGCTGGCGGGAGAACGTGCGAAAGCGAAAAAACCAGACAACTGGGATATCGTCGGTACCGCGCAGTCTAAAGAAGCCTACGGCTGTATGCTGCGTAAAGACGATCCGCAGTTCAAAAAGCTGATCGATGACACCATCGCTCAGGTGCAGACCTCCGGCGAAGCCGAAAAATGGTTCGATAAGTGGTTCAAGAACCCGATTCCACCAAAAAACCTGAACATGAATTTTGAACTGTCTGAAGACATGAAAGCGCTGTTCAAATCTCCAAATGACAAGGCTCTTAACTAATTAGAACAACAGGGGCGGGATCTCCTGCCCTCTCGATTGTCGGGAAGCATGGACAGACTATACGTTGAGTGGTCGTTCCCCACTCAGCGCGAAAAATGAGCTTCTCACCAATCTTCGAGGGTAGCGCTGCTACCCTTTTTTTTCTGGAGTTTATTATGTCAATAGACTGGAACTGGGGCATATTCCTGCAACAAGCCCCGTTCGGCAACACAACCTATCTTGGCTGGCTGTGGAGCGGCTTTCAGGTCACCGTGGCATTATCGATAACGGCGTGGATCATCGCGTTTCTTGTCGGTTCTTTGTTCGGTATTCTGCGCACCGTCCCAAACCGCTTTCTTTCAACACTTGGCACCCTGTATGTGGAACTGTTCCGTAACGTTCCGCTGATCGTGCAATTCTTTACCTGGTATCTGGTCATCCCGGAACTGCTGCCGGAAAATATTGGCATGTGGTTCAAGTCGGAACTGGATCCGAACGTACAGTTCTTTGTCTCCTCCATGATGTGTCTGGGGCTGTTTACCGCTGCGCGCGTTTGCGAGCAGGTGCGTGCCGCCATTCAGTCATTACCCCGTGGACAAAAAAATGCGGGCCTGGCGATGGGGTTGACCCTGCCGCAAACCTACCGCTATGTGCTGCTGCCTAACGCCTACCGCGTTATCGTTCCACCGATGACCTCTGAGATGATGAACCTGGTGAAAAACTCGGCCATCGCCTCGACTATCGGCCTGGTCGACATGGCCGCGCAGGCGGGCAAGCTGCTGGATTACTCCGCACACGCGTGGGAATCCTTCACCGCGATCACGCTCGCATATGTTCTGATTAACGCTTTCATCATGCTGGTGATGAACCTGGTTGAACGCAAAATCCGCCTGCCGGGTAATCTGGGGGGCAAATAATGTACGAATTTGACTGGAGTTCTATCGTTCCATCCATGCCTTACCTGCTTGATGGCCTGGTGATTACCTTAAAAATCACCGTTATCGCCATCATCATTGGTATCGTCTGGGGTACCCTGCTGGCCGTCATGCGCCTGTCGAGCTTTAAGCCGTTCGCCTGGTTTGCAACCGCCTACGTTAACGTGTTCCGCTCCATCCCGCTGGTGATGGTGCTGCTGTGGTTTTACCTGATTGTGCCCGGCTTCCTGCAGAACGTGCTGGGGCTATCGCCGAAAACCGATATCCGTCTGATCTCCGCCATGGTGGCGTTCTCGATGTTTGAGGCCGCTTACTACTCGGAGATTATCCGCGCGGGCATTCAGAGTATCTCCCGCGGGCAATCCAGCGCCGCGCTGGCGCTGGGAATGACGCACTGGCAGTCCATGCAGCTCATTATTCTGCCGCAGGCGTTTCGCGCCATGGTTCCGCTCCTGCTGACTCAGGGTATCGTGCTGTTCCAGGATACCTCACTGGTCTATGTGCTGAGTCTGGCAGACTTCTTCCGTACCGCGTCAACCATCGGTGAACGTGATGGTACGCAGGTCGAGATGGTGCTCTTTGCGGGTGCGGTCTATTTTGTGATTAGTTTAAGCGCGTCGCTGTTGGTCAGCTGGCTGAAGAAAAGGACGGTATAATGATTTCCCTGAAAAATGTTTCTAAATGGTATGGGCACTTTCAGGTGCTGACCGACTGCTCCACTGAAGTCAAAAAAGGCGACGTGGTGGTGGTGTGTGGGCCGTCCGGCTCCGGTAAATCGACGCTGATCAAAACCGTAAACGGACTGGAGCCGGTGCAGCAGGGTGAGATCGTCGTCAACGGCACCAAAGTCAACGACAAGAAAACCAACCTCGCCCAGCTTCGCTCTCACGTTGGCATGGTGTTCCAGCATTTTGAGCTGTTCCCTCACCTCTCCATTATTGAGAACCTGACGCTGGCACAGGTAAAAGTGCTTAAGCGTGATAAAAAAGCGTCGCGCGAGAAAGGTCTGAAACTCCTGGAACGCGTTGGGCTTTCGGCACATGCCGATAAGTTCCCGGCGCAGCTTTCTGGCGGCCAGCAGCAGCGCGTGGCGATCGCCCGCGCGCTGTGCATGGATCCGGTGGCAATGCTGTTTGATGAACCAACGTCGGCGCTCGATCCAGAGATGATCAACGAAGTGCTGGACGTGATGGTCGAGCTGGCGCACGAAGGGATGACCATGATGGTGGTGACCCACGAAATGGGCTTCGCCCGTAAAGTGGCCAACCGCGTGATCTTTATGGACGAAGGGAAAATTGTCGAAGATTCACCGAAAGAAGAGTTCTTCGCTAACCCGAAATCCGACCGCGCCAAAGACTTCCTTGCGAAAATCCTGCACTAATCTTCTCGGTGCGCAATCTGCGGATTGCGCACTGCTTCACGCTTTCACTCACTTCCTCTCGTCGGCGTCACATTGCAGCGTTAACCTTGTCACAAAATAACGCTACGTATGGAGAACGCTATGGCACAGCCTATTATTCTCGATTGCGATCCGGGTCATGATGACGCGATCGCACTCGTCCTTGCACTTGCCTCCCCTGAACTCGACGTGAAAGCCGTCACCTCGTCCGCCGGAAACCAGACCCCTGAAAAAACCCTGCGCAACGTGCTGCGCATGCTCACGCTGCTCAAACGCACCGATATTCCTGTCGCCGGCGGGGCCGTGAAGCCGCTGATGCGCGAGCTGATTATTGCCGACAACGTTCATGGCGAAAGCGGGCTGGACGGTCCGGCACTGCCGGAGCCGGGCTTCGCGCCGCAAAACTGTACCGCCGTCGAGCTGATGGCGAAGGTGCTGCGCGAAAGCGAAGAACCGGTAACGCTGGTGGCAACCGGACCGCAAACCAACGTTGCGCTGCTGCTGAACAGCCATCCTGAGCTGCATAATAAAATTGCCCGTATTGTGATTATGGGTGGCGCCATGGGGCTCGGTAACTGGACGCCAGCGGCGGAGTTCAACATCTTTGTCGACCCGGAAGCCGCTGAGATTGTCTTCCAGTCCGGCTTACCGATTGTGATGGCGGGACTGGACGTTACCCACCGCGCGCAGATTATGGCGGACGATATTGAGCGTTTTCGCTCGGTGGGCAACCCTGTTGCGACAACCGTGGCCGAACTGCTCGACTTCTTTATGGAGTATCACAAGGCCGAGAAGTGGGGCTTCCACGGCGCGCCCCTGCACGATCCGTGCACCATCGCCTGGCTACTGAAGCCTGAGATGTTTACCACGGTGGACAGATGGGTTGGCGTCGAGACGCAGGGAAAATACACCCAGGGAATGACGGTGGTGGATTATTACTCGCTGACGGGCAATAAACCGAATACCACGGTGATGGTGGACATCGACCGGGAGGCGTTTGTGGATTTGCTGGCGGAGAGGCTGGCTTACTATAGTGCGGCCTGATGCCCTCCCCCCCCCCCTCTCCCTGTACGGTCCGGGGACATAGTGAACACTTGTTCGGGGACATGGTAGACACTTACAACTAAGGCATAAGAACCCGTTTATGGAGTCGCTTATGCCCTGGGATGCGAGAGATACCATGTCATTACGTACCGAGTTTGTTTTGTTCGCCTCGCAGGACGGGGCGAACATTCGTTCCCTCTGCCGTCACTACGGTATTTCACCTGCCACAGGCTACAAGTGGCTTCGCCGCTGGGCTCAGGAAGGTGCCGCCGGCCTTCAGGACCGCCCGCGCATACCGCACCATTCCCCGAACCGCTCATCTGACGACATCACAGCCCTGCTGCGCATGGCGCATGACCGCCATGAGCGCTGGGGCGCACGCAAGATAAAGCGCTGGCTCGAGGACCAGGGGCACCGCATGCCCGCCTTCAGCACCGTCCATAGCCTGATGGCCCGCCATGGTCTGCTGCCGGGCGCTTCACCGGGCATTCCCCCCACGGGACGGTTCGAACATGACGCGCCGAACCGCCTCTGGCAGATGGATTTTAAGGGCCACTTTCCCTTTGGCGGCGGCCGCTGCCATCCGCTCACCCTGCTGGACGACCACTCCCGTTTTTCCCTGTGCCTGGCGCACTGTACCGATGAACGGCGCGAGACCGTGCAGCAGCAGCTGGTCAGCGTGTTTGAGCGTTACGGCCTGCCGGACCGGATGACGATGGACAACGGCTCACCGTGGGGAGACACCACCGGCACCTGGACGGCGCTGGAGCTGTGGCTGATGCGCCACGGTATCCGGGTGGGGCACTCCCGGCCTTATCATCCGCAGACGCAGGGCAAGCTGGAGCGTTTTCACCGCAGCCTGAAGGCGGAAGTACTGCAGGGAAAATGGTTCGCAGACAGCGGTGAGCTGCAGCGCGCCTTCGACCACTGGCGGACGGTCTATAACCTTGAACGCCCGCACGAGGCGCTGGATATGGCGGTACCGGGCTCGCGGTATCAGCCGTCAGCGCGGCAGTACAGCGGCACCACAACGCCCCCGGAATACGACGAGGGCGTGATGGTCAGGAAGGTGGATATCAGCGGAAAGCTGAGCGTGAAAGGGGTAAGTCTGAAGGCAGGCAAGGCGTTCAGGGGAGAACGGGTCGGGCTGAAGGAGATGCAGGAAGACGGCAGCTACGAGGTGTGGTGGTACAGCACGAAAGTGGGGGTGATCGACCTGAAGAAAAAGTCGATCACCATGGGTAAAGGATGATAAAAAGTGTTCACCATGTCCCCGAACACCTGTCTACCATGTCCCCGGACTGTACACTCCCACGGGGAGAGGGAGCAAACACTAAAAACGGCAACAGGTTTGCCGTTTTGCTTTTACCTTTTGCGGCCTGATGCCCTCACCCCATCCCTCTCCCACAGGGAGAGTGAGCAAACAGTTTTGCTTTTACCTAGGGCTCAAACGGCCGACGCTGGAACTGATCGTGGCCGCATTTCGGACACATCGGCAGGACATCCGGCGTATACACCGCAATATGGTGGTGGCAATTCTCGCACACCAGATTTCCCAACCCGACCACCTCACCACTGTGATACACACCGTGATGGTTCAAATCCTGAAAAACCTCGCGCCACTCCAGCTGCGTTTTATCCGTGATATCGGCCAGCTCTTGCCATAAGCTCTCTTTAATCACCCGCATAAAAACGCTGTCCGTGACCTCCTCCTGACTCTCCTGGTAGCTGCGCGCGAACTCTTCCAGATCGCGACGCACGGCGCGCGTCACCTCTTCCACTTCGGTTCGCGTTAACTCACCCGTTTGCGTCACGCGGGCACGCGCTTGCTCCACCAGCGCGTCGATATCTCGCTCGCCGTTACGCAGCCGTTCCGTCAGTGTCGCCACCAGTTCGCGGTAAAATTGAGCAACCTTGTTCATCATTTTGCCTCCCGGGTAAGTAACTATTTCTAATAATAGACCTTATTTCATCGCCGCTTTGTCAGGTGAAGCACAGACCCGGTAAATTCCTGCAAAGCGCATTTGTGCGAAAGGCTGTTTTGACGCGGGCGTTTGGGCTATGCTATGCGGATCTGAATTACCACATCCATTGGCTACATTTGTAGCTGTATTGAAAACAGGACCACTGGCTGCCATGCAAGAGCAATACCGCCCGGAAGAGATAGAATCAAAAGTCCAGCAACACTGGGACGAGAAGCGCACCTTTGAAGTAACCGAAGACGAGAGCAAAGAGAAGTATTACTGCCTGTCGATGCTTCCCTATCCTTCTGGTCGACTACACATGGGCCATGTGCGTAACTACACCATCGGCGATGTGATTGCACGCTACCAGCGCATGCTGGGCAAAAACGTTCTGCAGCCTATCGGCTGGGATGCGTTCGGTCTGCCTGCGGAAGGCGCGGCGGTCAAAAACAACACCGCACCGGCGCCGTGGACGTACGACAACATCGCGTACATGAAAAACCAGCTCAAAATGCTGGGCTTTGGCTATGACTGGAGCCGCGAGCTGGCAACCTGTACCCCGGAATACTATCGCTGGGAGCAGAAGTTCTTCACCGAGCTGTACAAAAAAGGCCTGGTGTATAAGAAGACCTCTGCCGTTAACTGGTGCCCGAATGACCAGACCGTTCTCGCGAACGAACAGGTTATCGACGGCTGCTGCTGGCGCTGCGACACCAAAGTTGAGCGTAAAGAGATCCCACAGTGGTTTATCAAAATCACCGCTTACGCTGATGAGCTGCTGAACGATCTGGATAACCTGGACCACTGGCCAGATACCGTTAAGACCATGCAGCGCAACTGGATCGGCCGTTCTGAAGGCGTAGAAATTACCTTCAACGTTGAGAACTACGACCAGACCCTGACCGTCTACACCACCCGTCCGGACACCTTCATGGGCGCGACCTACCTGGCCGTGGCCGCTGGTCACCCGCTGGCGCAGAAAGCGGCAGAGAACAATCCGGAACTGGCTAGCTTCATCGACGAGTGCCGCAACACCAAAGTGGCCGAAGCCGACATGGCGACGATGGAGAAAAAAGGCGTTGCAACGGGCTTCTATGCTAAGCATCCACTGACTGGCGAAGCGATCCCGGTCTGGGCCGCGAACTTCGTTCTGATGGAGTACGGTACAGGCGCGGTAATGGCCGTACCGGGCCACGATCAGCGCGACTATGAGTTTGCCACCAAATACAGCCTGCCGATTAAAGCCGTTATTCTGGCCGCCGATGGTTCTGAACCAGACCTGTCCGAACACGCGCTGACTGAAAAAGGTACCCTGTTCAACTCCGGTGAATTTAGCGGTCTGAGCTTCGAAGAGGGCTTCAACGCCATCGCCGACAAGCTGGCCTCTCTGGGCGTGGGTGAGCGTAAAGTTAACTTCCGTCTGCGCGACTGGGGCGTGTCCCGTCAGCGTTACTGGGGTGCGCCAATCCCGATGGTGACGCTGGAAGATGGCACCGTGATGCCAACGCCAGAAGATCAGCTCCCGGTGATCCTGCCGGAAGACGTGGTCATGGACGGCATCACCAGCCCGATCAAAGCCGATCCCGAGTGGGCAAAAACCACCGTTAACGGCCAGCCTGCGCTGCGTGAAACCGACACCTTTGACACCTTTATGGAGTCATCCTGGTACTATGCGCGCTACACCTGCCCGCAGTATCAGGACGGTATGCTCGATTCCGATGCGGCAAACTACTGGCTGCCGGTAGACATCTACATTGGCGGCATCGAACACGCCATCATGCACCTGCTCTACTTCCGCTTCTTCCATAAGCTGATGCGCGATGCGGGCATGGTGAACTCTGACGAACCAGCAAAACAGCTGCTGTGTCAGGGCATGGTGCTGGCGGATGCGTTCTATTACGTCGGTGCCAACGGCGAGCGTAACTGGGTTTCTCCGGTTGATGCGATCGTTGAGCGCGACGAGAAGGGCCGTATCGTTAAGGCGAAAGATGCCGAAGGTCATGAGCTGGTCTACACCGGCATGAGCAAGATGTCCAAGTCTAAAAACAACGGTATCGACCCGCAGGTGATGGTTGAGCGTTACGGTGCGGATACCGTACGTCTGTTCATGATGTTTGCCTCTCCGGCCGACATGACCCTGGAATGGCAGGAGTCCGGCGTGGAAGGCGCGAACCGCTTCCTGAAACGCGTCTGGAAACTGGTTTACGAACACACTGCACTGGGCGATGCTCCGGCGCTGAACGCCGCCGCACTGACTGAAGATCAGCAGGCGCTGCGTCGTGATGTTCATAAAACGATTGCGAAAGTGACCGATGATATTGGTCGTCGTCAGACCTTCAATACCGCAATTGCGGCTATTATGGAACTGATGAACAAATTGGCGAAGGCTCCGCAGGACGGCGAGCAGGATCGTGCCCTCATGCGTGAAGCTCTGCTAGCCGTCGTTCGTATGCTGAACCCGTTCACTCCGCACGTTAGCTTTACCCTGTGGCAGGAGCTGAAAGGCGAAGGCGATATCGACAACGCGCCGTGGCCGCAGGCTGACGAATCAGCAATGGTGGAAAACACGACGCTGGTTGTAGTCCAGGTAAACGGCAAAGTCCGCGGTAAAATTACCGTGGCGGTCGATGCAACCGAAGAACAGGTTCGCGAGCGCGCGGGCCAGGAAACTCTGGTCGCAAAATATCTTGAGGGCGTTACCGTGCGTAAAGTGATCTACGTACCGGGTAAACTGCTCAATCTGGTCGTTGGCTAAGCGCGGGAGGAAACGTGCGACAACTGGCAACAATATTCTTATCTCTGGCGGTGCTTGTCACCGCTGGCTGTGGCTGGCACCTGCGCAATACCACGGCGGTGCCCGCTGAGATGAAAACGATGATGTTCGACTCATCAGATCCGAATGGCCCACTCAGCCGGGCAATTCGTAATCAGCTGCGTCTGAACGGCGTTGAGCTTGTTGAGAAACAAACGCTGCGCAAGGATGTTCCGTCCCTACGTCTATTAGGAGGCGGTCTGTCTAAAGATACAGCCTCTATCTTCCAGGATGGGCGTACCGCAGAGTACCAGATGGTGCTGACGGTCAACGCGGCAGTTCTGATCCCGGGTAAAGACATCTACCCAATCAGCACTAAAGTGTACCGTTCGTTCTTCGATAACCCGCAGACGGCGCTGGCAAAAGATGCCGAGCAGCAGATTATCATCAACGAAATGTACGACAAGGCAGCGGAACAGCTGATCCGTAAACTGCCAAGTATTGCAGCGTCGACTAAACAAGGATCTGACATCGTTGAAAAACCGGTTGCCGGCACGCTTCCTGCTGCTAACTCTCTGGGTAAATGATGATCAGGCTGTATCCTGAACAACTCCGCGCGCAGCTCAATGAAGGGCTGCGCGCGGCGTATCTGCTCCTTGGAAACGATCCGCTATTACTTCAGGAAAGCCTGGATGCCGTGCGGCATGCCGCCGCCGCTCAGGGCTTCGATGAACACCACACCGTCCAGCTGGACAATAACACCGACTGGAACGCCCTCTTCTCGCTTTGTCAGGCAATGAGCCTTTTTGCATCGCGCCAGACCATTCAGATCCTGCTGCCGGAGAACGGTCCTAACGCGGCAATGAATGAGCAACTCGCCACGCTGGTCAGCCTGTTACACAGCGATCTGCTCATTATTGTGCGGGGCAACAAGCTCACCAAAGCGCAGGAAAACGCGGCGTGGTTTACCCAGCTCGCAGCCCACGCGGTGCAGGTCACCTGCCAGACGCCTGAGCAGGCGCATCTGCCCAAATGGGTGGCCGCGAGAGCGAAGCAGAACAACCTTCAGCTGGATGATGCGGCGAATCAACTGCTCTGCTACTGCTATGAAGGTAACCTGCTGGCCCTGGCGCAGGCGCTGGACAGACTCTCGCTGCTCTGGCCGGATGGCAAGCTGACCTTGCCGCGCGTCGAGCAGGCCGTTAATGACGCGGCACACTTCACGCCTTTCCACTGGGTGGACGCGCTGCTGTCGGCGAAGAGCAAACGCGCCCTGCATATTCTGCAACAGCTGCGTCTTGAAGGGAGCGAACCCGTTATTCTGCTGCGTACGCTGCAGCGCGAATTACTGCTGCTGATTACGCTCAAGCGTCAGTCCGCCCATACGCCGCTGCGTTCGCTGTTTGATAAACACCGCGTGTGGCAAAATCGCCGGGCTTTGACCACGGAGGCCGTCAACCGCCTGAGCCATGAACAGCTTCGTCAGGCTGTACAGCTTCTGATGCGCGCAGAGCTCACGTTAAAACAAGATTACGGCCAGTCGGTCTGGGCGGAGCTGGAAAGCCTTTCTCTGCTGCTCTGCCACAAGGCGCTGGCAGACGTTTTTATTGATGGATAGTATGCATTCATTACAGGCCTTGTATGGCGGCACCTTCGACCCGGTACATTACGGGCACCTGAAGCCGGTTGAAATTCTGGCGAATCTGATCGGCCTTCAGCGCGTCACCATCATGCCCAACAATGTCCCGCCCCATCGTCCTCAGCCCGAGGCGACCAGCGAGCAGCGAAAAGAGATGCTGGCTCTTGCCATCGCAGATAAACCGCTCTTCCGACTTGATGAGCGCGAACTGCGTCGCAACACGCCCTCCTGGACGTCGCAGACGCTTCAGGAGTGGCGCGCCGAACAAGGGCCAGACCAGCCGCTGGCGTTTATCATCGGCCAGGATTCTCTGCTGAATCTCCCCACGTGGCATCAGTATGAAACCATTCTGGAGAACAGCCATCTGCTCGTCTGCCGCCGTCCCGGCTATCCGCTGACCATGCGCGAAGAGCAGTACCAGCAGTGGCTGGAAGACCATCTCACCGATAATGTTGAAGATCTCCACAATCAGCCTGCCGGGAAGATTTATCTGGCGGAAACGCCGTGGTTCGATATCTCTGCGACCCTCATTCGTGAGCGTTTACAGCAGGGTTTAGCGTGTGACGATCTGCTGCCGACCCCGGTGCTGGCCTATATCCATACGCACGGTTTGTATCAGAAAAGCGCAGATGAATAGCCGGAGGGCATAAAAAGCGGCTTATTGTTTATCCTGCCTTGACAGGGTAAGCCATACTGTTATTCTCCGCTGCCAGACTTTCCCGCCGATCGTTGCTTTACAGAAATTGTTTTACAAAAATGGCGATGCAATCTCAGGCGGAGGGTGGGATGATACCCGCCTTCAAAAGCCCGGCCGGAGACATTTGTCCCGACACAGGCGTGAGTTCAGGTATACTGTCTGGCTACGAATTCAAAGTTATACAATCTTATTCACCCCAGGGGGAAAACTTGCAGGGTAAAGCACTCCAGGATTTTGTTATTGACAAAATTGATGACCTGAAAGGTCAGGACATCATCGCTATCGACGTTAAGGGTAAATCCAGTATTACCGATTGCATGATCATCTGCACCGGTACATCGACGCGTCATGTTGTTTCGATTGCCGATCACGTGGTTCAGGAATCGCGTGCAGCAGGGCTATTGCCGCTGGGCGTTGAAGGTGAAGCGACGGCTGACTGGGTGGTGGTCGACCTCGGCGATGTGATTGTCCACGTCATGCAGGACGAGAGCCGTCGCCTGTATGAGCTGGAAAAACTCTGGGGTTAATGCGTGAAGTTGCAGCTGGTCGCTGTCGGCACCAAAATGCCGGACTGGGTACAAACCGGTTTTACTGAATATCTGCGTCGCTTTCCAAAAGACATGCCGTTCGAACTGGTGGAAATTCCCGCCGGTAAGCGCGGCAAGAACGCGGATATCAAACGTATTCTCGATAAAGAGGGCGAACTGATGCTGGCAGCCGCAGGCAAAAACCGCATCGTCACCCTCGATATTCCAGGAAAACCCTGGGATACGCCGCAGCTGGCGCACGAACTGGAGCGCTGGAAGCAGGATGGCCGTGACGTCAGTCTGTTGATTGGCGGTCCAGAAGGGTTATCCCCCGCCTGCAAAGCAGCGGCTGAACAAAGTTGGTCCCTCTCCGCGCTGACGCTTCCCCACCCGCTCGTCCGGGTACTGGTGGCAGAAAGCCTGTATCGCGCGTGGAGCATTACTACCAACCACCCCTATCACCGCGAGTAATGACTGACCAGGGTAGATTAAGCAGCGGATGAAACTACAGAATTCTTTTCGCGACTATACGGCTGAGTCCGCGCTGTTTGTGCGCCGGGCGCTGGTCGCCTTTACCGGGATTTTGCTGCTTACCGGCGTGCTGATCGCCAACCTTTATAATCTGCAAATTGTCCGCTTTACCGACTACCAGACGCGTTCAAACGAAAACCGTATTAAGCTGGTGCCTATCGCCCCCAGCCGCGGCATTATTTACGATCGTAACGGCACCCCGCTGGCGCTAAACCGCACCATCTATCAAATCGAGATGATGCCGGAAAAAGTCGATAATGTTCAGGATACGCTTGAAGCGCTGAAAAGCGTTGTCGACCTTAACGATGACGATATCGCGGCCTTCAAAAAAGAGCGCTCCCGCTCTCATCGTTTCACCTCCATTCCGGTTAAAACCAATCTGACGGAAGTCCAGGTAGCCCGCTTTGCGGTGAATCAGTACCGCTTCCCCGGCGTGGAAGTGAAGGGATATAAGCGTCGCTACTATCCCTACGGCTCCGCGCTGACGCATGTGATTGGCTACGTCTCCAAGATTAACGACAAAGACGTCGACCGCCTTGATAAAGACGGCAAGCTGGCAAACTACGCTGCAACGCATGACATCGGTAAGCTGGGGATCGAACGTTACTACGAAGACGTCCTGCACGGGCAAACCGGCTATGAAGAGGTTGAGGTTAACAACCGCGGCCGCGTGATTCGCCAGCTGAAAGAAGTGCCTCCTCAGGCGGGGCATGACGTCTATCTGACGCTCGATCTTAAACTTCAGCAGTATATCGAAACCCTGCTGGCGGGCAGCCGTGCAGCCGTTGTGGTCACCGATCCTCGTACCGGCGGCATCCTGGCAATGGTCTCCATGCCTAGCTATGACCCGAACCTCTTCGTTGACGGCATTTCCAGTAAAGACTATTCCGGCCTGCTGAACGATCCGAACACGCCGCTGGTGAACCGCGCGACGCAAGGGGTTTACCCGCCGGCATCAACGGTTAAACCTTACGTGGCGGTCTCTGCGCTGAGTGCCGGCGTTATCAACCGTAATACCAGCCTGTTTGACCCGGGCTGGTGGCAGCTGCCGGGTTCAGACAAGCGCTATCGTGACTGGAAAAAATGGGGCCACGGTCATCTGAACGTCACCAAATCGCTGGAGGAATCTGCGGATACCTTCTTCTATCAGGTGGCGTATGACATGGGCATCGACCGCCTGTCAGAGTGGATGAGTAAATTCGGCTACGGGCATTACACCGGCGTTGACCTTTCAGAAGAACGTTCTGGCAACATGCCAACGCGTGAATGGAAGCTGAAGCGCTTTAAAAAACCGTGGTATCAGGGTGACACCATTCCGGTGGGTATCGGCCAGGGCTACTGGACGGCAACGCCGATTCAGATGAACAAAGCCATGATGATCCTCATCAATGACGGCGTGGTAAAAGTGCCTCATCTGCTGCAGAGCACGGTTGAAGACGGCAAAAAAGTGCCGTGGAACCAGCCGCACGAGGCCCCGGTGGGTGACATTCATTCCGGCTTCTGGGAAATTGCGAAAGACGGTATGTACGGCGTGGCAAACCGCCCGAACGGTACCGCGCACAAGTACTTCGCCGGTACGCCGTATAAAGTAGCCGCAAAATCCGGTACTGCACAGGTGTTTGGTCTGAAAGCCAACGAAACCTATAACGCGCACCGCATTGCTGAACGTCTGCGTGACCATAAGCTAATGACGGCGTTTGCCCCTTATGATAACCCGCAGGTCGCGGTGGCGATGATTCTGGAGAACGGCGGTGCCGGGCCAGCAGTAGGGACCATCATGCGCCAGATCCTTGACCACATTATGCTGGGTGATAACAACACCGAACTGCCGGCTGAAAACCCGGCCGCCGCTGCGGCGGAGGACCAATAATCATGACGGATAATCCAAATAAAAAATCGCTGTGGGACAAAATCCACATCGACCCAGCCATGCTGCTGATCCTGCTGGCTCTGCTGGTTTACAGCGCCCTGGTTATCTGGAGCGCCAGCGGCCAGGACATCGGCATGATGGAGCGTAAAATCGGCCAGATCGCCATGGGTCTGATCATTATGGTGGTGATGGCGCAAATCCCGCCGCGCGTCTACGAAGGCTGGGCGCCCTATCTCTACATATTCTGTATTATTTTGCTGGTTGCGGTAGATGCGTTTGGCGCCATTTCAAAAGGGGCGCAGCGCTGGCTGGATCTGGGCGTTGTCCGCTTCCAGCCTTCGGAAATTGCCAAAATCGCCGTTCCATTGATGGTGGCACGCTTTATTAACCGCGACGTCTGTCCGCCGTCTCTGAAAAATACCGCCATCGCGCTGGTGCTGATTTTCCTGCCGACGCTGCTGGTTGCGGCGCAGCCTGATCTCGGTACCTCAATCCTTATTGCCCTCTCCGGCCTGTTTGTCCTTTTCCTGTCGGGACTGAGCTGGCGTCTGATTGGTATCGCCGTGGTGCTGATTGCGGCGTTCATTCCTATCCTCTGGTTCTTCCTGATGCATGATTACCAGCGTCAGCGCGTCATGATGCTGCTCGATCCGGAAACCGATCCGCTGGGCGCGGGCTATCATATTATTCAGTCCAAGATTGCGATTGGCTCCGGCGGGCTGCGCGGTAAAGGCTGGCTGCACGGCACGCAGTCGCAGCTGGAATTCTTACCGGAACGCCACACCGACTTTATCTTCGCCGTACTGGCGGAAGAGCTGGGGCTAGTGGGCATCCTGATACTACTGGCGCTGTATGTCCTGCTGATCATGCGAGGATTGTGGATTGCAGCACGCGCACAAACCACCTTTGGTCGCGTCATGGCTGGCGGGTTGATGCTGATTTTATTCGTTTATGTCTTCGTAAATATTGGTATGGTGAGTGGTATTCTGCCGGTGGTAGGCGTACCGCTGCCGCTGGTGAGTTACGGAGGCTCGGCACTGATCGTGTTGATGGCCGGGTTTGGTATCGTGATGTCGATCCATACCCACAGAAAAATGTTGTCAAAAAGCGTATAAAAATAAGGGGATCGGAATGCGTAAGCAGTGGCTGGGGATCTGCATCGCGGCAAGTTTACTTGCGGCCTGCACAAGTGATGATGGTCAGCAACAGGCAACCGTCGCGCCGCCGCAGCCTGCGGTGTGTAATGGCCCGATCGTTGAAATCAGCGGTGCCGATCCCGTTTATGAACCGCTGAATGCCAGTGCCAATCAGGATTACCAGCGCGACGGCAAAAGCTATAAAATTGTTCAGGACCCTTCCCGTTTCAGTCAGGCGGGCTTTGCCGCCATTTATGATGCCGAGCCGGGCAGTAACCTGACGGCTTCCGGGGAAGCGTTCGACCCAATGCAGCTGACCGCGGCACACCCAACGCTGCCAATCCCGAGCTACGCCCGTATCACCAACCTGGCTAACGGCCGCATGATCGTCGTGCGTATCAACGACCGCGGCCCCTACGGGAATGACCGGGTGATTTCCCTGTCGCGCGCGTCTGCCGATCGCCTGAACACCTCGAACAATACCAAAGTCCGTATTGACCCGATTATCGTCGCGCAGGATGGTTCGCTCTCCGGGCCGGGTACCGCGTGTACGACGGTGGCAAAACAGACCTATGCCCTTCCTGATCGCCCAAATCTTGACGGCGGAATGGGAAGCGTCTCGTCTCCGGCAGAGCCTGCTCAGCCGGGAGGAGAAATACGCCCGATCAGCAATGATACGCTGCAAAGCGAGGATGCTACCGGCGCGCCGGTAAAGAGTAGCGGCTTTCTTGGCGCACCGACGACCTTAGCCTCGGGCGTGCTGGAAGGCAGTGAGCCCACTCCAGCGCCTGCTCCCGTAGCTGCGCCAGCCACCCAGCCGGCTCCCGTAACGGCGCCAGCGGCCACGCAAAGTGCGGCGGTGGCGGCTCCAGCAGCGGCCAGCGGCAGCTATGTGGTTCAGGTAGGCGCAGTGAGCGATCAGGCCCGGGCCAAACAGTATCAACAGCGTCTGAGCCAGCAGTTTGGCGTACCAGGACGCGTTGAGCAGAACGGCGCGGTCTGGCGCATTCAGATGGGGCCGTTTGCCAGCAAATCGCAGGCAGCATCCCTGCAGCAGCGTCTGCAGAATGAAGCTCAACTTCAGTCATTTATCGCTGTTGCGAAATAATGAACCGGCGGTATCCGAATTGTCAGTTAGTGTAAAATACATTCACAAACTCATGCTTAAAGTCGGATGCCTGCCTGAATAGCATTTGCTATAGTAAGGCACTTTTTTTAATTCCATCACGGATGTCGTAGTTCTGACCATGAAGACCACTTTTTCTGCTCGTTTTGTGCAGCGCATGGCGCTGACCACGGCCCTTTGCGCTGCTGCGCTCTCTGCAGCTCACGCCGATGACCTGAATATCAAGACCATGATCCCTGGCGTTCCGCAAATCGACGCGGAATCCTACATCCTGATCGATTACAACTCTGGCAAAGTGCTGGCAGAACAGAATGCCGATGCCCGCCGTGACCCGGCCAGCCTGACCAAAATGATGACCAGCTACGTTATCGGCCAGGCGATGAAGGCAGGTAAATTCAAAGAATCGGATCTGGTCACCATCGGTAACGATGCGTGGGCAACCGGGAACCCTGTCTTCAAAGGTTCCTCTCTGATGTTCCTGAAGCCGGGTATGCAGGTTCCTGTTTCCCAGCTGATTCGTGGTATCAACCTGCAGTCGGGTAACGATGCCTGCGTGGCGATGGCCGATTTCGCCGCCGGTAGCCAGGATGCCTTCGTAGGTCTGATGAACAGCTACGTTACCGCGCTGGGTCTTAAAAACAGCCATTTCCAGACCGTTCACGGCCTGGACGCAGACGGTCAGTACAGCTCCGCACGTGATATGGCCCTGATTGGTCAGGCGCTGATCCGCGATGTCCCTAATGAATACTCTATCTATAAAGAGAAAGAGTTCACCTTCAACGGTATTCGTCAGACCAACCGTAACGGCCTGCTGTGGGATAACAGCCTGAACGTTGACGGCATTAAAACTGGTCACACCGACAAAGCGGGCTACAACCTGGTGGCCTCTGCCACTGAAGGTCAGATGCGTCTGATCTCTGCCGTGATGGGCGGCCGCACCTTTAAAGGTCGTGAAACCGAAAGCAAGAAACTGCTGACCTGGGGCTTCCGTTTCTTCGAAACCGTCAATCCACTGAAAGCAGGCAAAGAGTTTGCGTCTGAACCCGTCTGGTTCGGCGACAACGACCGTGCTTCTCTCGGCGTTGATAAAGACCTCTACCTGACCATTCCGCGCGGTCGTATGAAGGATCTGAAAGCCAGCTACGTGCTGAACAGCACCGAGCTGCATGCCCCGCTGCAGAAAAACCAGGTTGTGGGCACCATCAACTTCCAGCTGGATGGAAAAACGATCGATCAGCGTCCGCTGGTTGTCCTGCAAGAAATTCCTGAAGGCAATTTCTTCGGCAAAATCATTGATTACATTAAATTGATGTTCCACCACTGGTTTGGTTAAAAATTGAACACTTGAAAGTGTGATTTTGATCCCCATATACTAAGTATCCTGATAACTCCCACCTGACGTGGGAGTTATTATTTTTTGACGTTACGCCGGAGCTGACATGAAAACCAAACTTAACGAACTGCTTGAATTCCCTACCTCATTTACCTACAAAGTAATGGGTCTGGCGAAACCTGAGCTGGTTGATCAGGTGGTTGAAGTGGTACAGCGCCATGCGCCGGGTGACTACTCTCCGTCAGTAAAACCAAGCAGCAAGGGCAACTACCACTCGGTTTCGATTACCATTACTGCGACACACATTGAGCAGGTGGAAACGCTGTACGAAGAGCTCGGCAATATCGAAATTGTTCGTATGGTGCTGTAGTCCCTTTGCGGTTACCCGGTTTGCCGGGTAACCCCTCTCCCCGCTGTGATATACTCCCCCACACCTTTTGTCCCTCGTCTTCGGAGACGCAGTTTTGTATCAGGATAAAATTCTGGTCCGTCACCTCGGGCTGCAACCCTATGAGCCTGTCTCCCAGGCCATGCATGACTTCACCGATTCACGCGATGACAGCACCCCAGATGAAATCTGGCTGGTCGAACACCTGCCGGTATTTACGCAGGGTCAGGCGGGTAAAGCAGAACATCTATTAATGACGGGAGATATCCCGGTTATCCAGAGCGATCGCGGCGGTCAGGTCACTTACCATGGGCCCGGGCAGCAGGTGATGTACGTCCTGCTAAATCTGAAACGCAGAAAGCTGGGCGTGCGTGAGCTGGTGACCCTGCTGGAACAAACTGTCGTCAACACGCTGGCGGAATATGGTATTGACGCGCATCCGCGCGCCGATGCGCCGGGCGTCTACGTTGGGGAAATGAAGATCTGCTCCCTGGGGCTGCGTATTCGTAAAGGCTGCTCATTCCATGGCCTGGCCTTGAATATTAATATGGACCTCGCGCCATTCCAGCGCATAAACCCCTGCGGCTACGCCGGCATGGAAATGACGCAAATGTGCCAGTGGGTCGAAACCGCTACGCCAGAAAATATTCGTCCCGTGCTTTTGAAGAACGTGTTAGCGCTACTTAACAATCCCCCGCACGAATATATCCCTGCTTAATATATCGTACAACAGGGCTCGATAATTTGACGGGCCGCTGTTTATTTACCGCTTTTGCACTTTACAATAATCCACAGATTCTATATTTTCGAAGCGCCCGAATATTACCGCTACATATTATTTAGCCTCCAGCAAGCACGGCAAACACGGCATAAGTAACGTGAGCAATTATCACACAACTGTTTGCTTTTGATAAACAAGTGAAACAGAACCAACACTTTACGAATCTCTACAAGCATAATAAATAAATTCAACTATCATTCATATTGTGAATGTATACGGAGTGAAAGCGTGGAGTATAATAATTTACCAGCCAAACGACTGAATGAACCTGGTGGCGAAGACAAGCCGCAAATTTTTCGGACTTTACGTAATATTGATCTCAATTTACTGACTATTTTTGAGGCAGTATATGTCCATAAGGGTATCGTTAACGCTGCGAAAATTCTTAATCTCACGCCATCAGCAATAAGCCAGTCAATCCAAAAGCTACGCGCTATATTTCCTGACCCGTTATTTATCCGCAAGGGCCAGGGGGTAACGCCGACGGCTTACGCCACGCATCTCCACGAGTACATCAGCCAGGGGCTGGAGTCGATTCTGGGCGCGCTGGATTTAACCGGGAGCTATGATAAGCAGAGAACCATCACCATCGGCTGCTCCCCTTCTGTGGGTGTGCTGGTGATGCCGGCAATCTTTCAGGCCGTGAAAGAACATGCACCGCAGCTCCTGCTTCGCAACGTGCCGCTCAATGAACCTGACATTCAGCTTGCGCAGTTTCAGACGGACCTGATTATTGAAAGCGGCAGCTTCAGTGCCAGAGCGCTGGGGCAGAACGTGCTCTATGCAGATAATCTGGTGCTGGTTTGCCGGCAGCAGCATCCGGTTCTCAGCGAACCGCTGACCATCGAAAACCTGCGCAACTACGACCACTCGTCTTTCATGACCGAAGGGCAGTCAAACCATGCGCTTCGTCAGCGTATTGATGAAATTTTCCCGGAACGTCAGATCAGCTTCAGCAGTTACAATATGTTCACCACCGCATCCCTGATCGGCAGCAGCGACATGCTGTGCGTTATGCCATCACGCCTGTATGGCCTGCTACGAAAATGCTGGCCGCTGGAGAGCATTCCGCTCAGTCAGCTTAATGCGGAATCTATCGAGATTTCACTGCATTACAACAAGCTGAGTTTGCGCGATCCGGTCCTGGAAAACGTCATCCGCATTATCCGTCAGGCCTTCTGACAGGTTTAGCCAGCACAAGCCCCTGCAACAGGCAGGGCAAAAGGCACAAAACAACAACTATTTTACAAATTGGCGATCTGGCAGGCTGCTTTAACGACCGTTTCAATGATATACTGCCTGTCGTTCGTTCAAAAATAGTTGATAAATACAACATTCCCTTGAATTGAAACGCTTTCCTTCGATATTCGCAACTGGAACACGCACGCTATGAGTAAACCCATTGTGATGGAACGCGGTGTTAAATACCGCGATGCCGATAAAATGGCCCTTATCCCGGTTAAAAACGTGGCTACAGAGCGCGAGGCGCTGTTAAGAAAACCGGAATGGATGAAAATCAAACTTCCGGCCGACTCTTCGCGTATCCAGGGGATCAAAGCGGCGATGCGCAAGAATGGCCTTCACTCCGTATGTGAAGAAGCCTCTTGTCCGAACCTTGCTGAATGTTTCAATCACGGTACCGCGACGTTTATGATTCTGGGTGCTATCTGCACCCGCCGCTGCCCGTTCTGCGATGTTGCTCATGGCCGTCCAGTCGCACCTGATGCTAACGAACCCCAGAAGCTGGCGCAGACCATCGCCGACATGGCGCTGCGTTATGTGGTGATCACCTCCGTTGACCGTGACGATCTGCGTGACGGTGGTGCTCAGCACTTCGCCGACTGCATTACGGCCATTCGCGAGAAGAGCCCTAACATCAAAATCGAGACGCTGGTACCTGACTTCCGTGGCCGTATGGACCGCGCGCTGGATATCCTGACCGCAACGCCGCCAGATGTGTTTAACCACAACCTGGAGAACGTGCCGCGTATCTACCGTCAGGTCCGCCCGGGTGCTGACTATAACTGGTCTCTGAAACTGCTGGAGCGTTTCAAAGAAGCGCATCCGCATATTCCGACCAAGTCTGGTCTGATGGTGGGTCTGGGTGAAACCAATGAGGAAATCATTGAGGTGATGCGCGATCTTCGCCGCCACGGTGTGACCATGTTGACCCTGGGACAGTATCTGCAGCCAAGCCGTCACCACCTGCCGGTACAGCGCTACGTGAGCCCGGACGAGTTCGATGAAATGAAAGCCGAAGCGATGGCGATGGGCTTCACCCATGCTGCCTGCGGCCCATTCGTTCGCTCCTCATACCATGCCGATATGCAGGCAAAAGGCGAAGAAGTTAAATAATGCTGTAATATTCTTTTACAGTAATACAAAAAAACCGGCCTCATGAGCCGGTTTTTTTTCGCAAGCCCTCAGGCGTTGCTGTTACTCTTTGTGAGAAAGCTTGTCTGCCGGGACGTCATCCTCGGCGCTTTTCTTCGCCGCTGCATCATCGTCGTTCATCGCTTTCTTAAAGCCTTTGATGGCAGCCCCCAGGTCACCACCCAGCGTGCGTAACTTCTTGGTACCAAACAGCAGGACGACCAGTGCGGCAACCACCAGCAGTTTGGTAATACTAATCTCACCCATAGATACCTTCTTTACTTAAAACAGGCTGCATTCAGCGCCAAAACCTGATTGTATTAACGGTCATTTAGCGCGTGCACACAATAGCAATCTGTAACAAGGTGAATCAAGCATTGTTGAAAAAAACATCACAATAATTGCGGTGGCGCAAACCGACGATTGCGAAGAACGGGTAATTGCTGACGCGCAAGCGCAATTCTCTCTAAGTTTATCTCCGCCACCAGCAAATGCGGGGCTTCAGCGGCGGCGGCGATCGTCACCCCCAGCGGATCAACCACCCTGCTTTGCCCGATGTTTTTCGTGCCACATTCCCCTGCGGCAACGACGTAGCAGGTTGTATCCAGCGCGCGCGCCGCAAGCAGCGTTGTCCAGTGGTGCTCTTTTAACGGCCCTCTGACCCACGCGGCAGGCAGTACCAGTACGTCCGCCCCCTGCAGCGCCAGATGGAGCGCCAGCTCGGGAAAACGCAGGTCATAGCACGTCATCAGCCCAATCTTAAATCCGTCAATCTCCAGCAGCGGGGGGATATCGTCTCCGGGATCAACGCGACGCGACTCCTGAATGCTGAACGCATCATAGAGATGAAGCTTGGCGTAGCGTGCGACAATAGCCCCGCCACGAAGAGCCACAAGCGTATTGACTGCTCGACCCGGCGCTGAGGGAACATGGATCGTTAAGATCGTCGTCATCGTATTGCCCGCGCTCTGGGCGAGCAGCTGCTGCAAAAATTCGCCGTCCAGCGGCTGCGCGGACTTCACGGATAAATCCGGGTCATTATCATCCCTGGCCAGCAGCGCCTCGGGGAGAACCAGCAGCGACGCGCCTTTCTGCCGGGCCTGCTTCATCAGGTCGACGCACGTGAGCGCATTTTCACGCCAGTCAGGCGTGACCACAAATTGCCCTACCGCAACATACATATTTGTCCCCTCATCATAAACGGCGTTAAACTCGCTTCTCTTACACATCAAATAGCAGGTATTTAGCGTGTTACAACTACTTTTAGCCGTTTTTATTGGTGGGGGAACGGGTAGCGTTGCGCGATGGTTTCTGAGTATGCGGTTTAACCCCCTGCATCAGGCGATTCCCATGGGGACGCTTGCCGCTAACCTGATCGGCGCCTTTATCATCGGCATGGGGCTGGCCTGGTTTAACCGAATGACGCACATCGACCCGATGTGGAAAGTCCTGATTACAACGGGTTTCTGCGGCGGGTTAACCACCTTTTCGACCTTTTCTGCGGAAACGGTTTTTCTCTTTCAGGAAGGCCGTATCGGCTGGGCGCTGATGAATATGGCGATCAATATGTTCGGCTCCTTTGCGATGACGGGGATCGCATTTTGGCTATTTTCTTCCGCAAGCGCGCATTAACAGCCGAACCGTTAATGTTGGCTTAATTTTTCTCTGTCACTCTGGATGCAGTACTGAACGAGGGTGACAGAATGAAACAGAGTCTGATGAGCGCAGGAATGGTGTTGTTGAGCGTGCTGATCGTTGCCAGCTTCCTGAAAATGTATCTGCTTGGCTGATTCAAAAACAAAAAAAACCCGCTCAGTGAGCGGGTTTTGAAATTCTTGCTGACGCGTCTGAATTACAGAGCGATTACGTTAGCAGCAGAAGGGCCTTTGGCACCGTTAGTGATTTCGAACTCTACACGCTGACCTTCAGCCAGAGTTTTGAAACCATTAGTCTGGATTGCAGAGAAGTGTACGAACACGTCTTTGCTGCCATCTTCAGGAGTAATGAAACCGAATCCTTTGGACTCATTAAACCACTTAACGTTACCTTTAATCTTAGACATCAAAATTACCTTTACATTAAAAAACGACACAAATGCTGTGTCGGTTATCAGTACATCAATTGTGGGACCTTTTGTCCAGCGGATCTTTGATAAAAAGTGACTAAAGTCGCGTTAATTTTCACTGACAGATTTTTATCGCTTATGAATCAACGCCTGCGCGTTTTTTCACCACCATTTCACGTTTTGTCAGTTAAAACTGAAAACGCATCCAGGCGAAGTAAACGTTTCCGTTGTTGTAAGTCCCCGGGATGTAGGTCATCTGGAACGTAGCGGGGCCATAGCCAATAGAGGCCAACGGCAGCAGCACCGGGATCGGGATGTAGTTCCAGTTGTCACGTGCAGTGACCCCGGCGGTATAGCCCAAACCGACGTGGAAGTTCTCGTCCGCCAGCGGACGCCAGGTTTTCTCCCAACCATACCCCCCAATCGGCTCCCATTTATTAAACGAGTCTTTGAAGGCCATCAGATAGATGCCATGCCAGTTTCCCTTTTCATCCCAGCGAGACTGGCCAAAACCCGCGCCCCACGGACGCTCGTTGTATTTATCGGTTTTCTCTTTGTCATAAGCAAAACGCGCATGCCACGTTATTGCCGGAACATAGAGATCGTAATGTTCAGGTGCCGTCCATGTCTGGGAAACATTATCCGTAAAGGTTGAAAACCAGCCTTTATCCGCCGCGTTGCCTTCTGCCTGTGCAACAGAAGAAAACGTTAACTGCCCAAAAATAAACAACAAAATAGAGAAAAATGTATTACGTACGATCACAATGCAATTACCATTCTTAGTATTCGAGGCAAAGTTTACCATAAAATAGTTGAATCAAGGCTTAACTGCATCGGCGTTATTCCTAATTATTCGGTCTCTTTCCGGGAATATTCTTAAAGAAAGCGAGAGATACATGCAAATAAGCCCACAAGGGGTGTGACTTTTCACATTAAGCCTTGTTAATCAACGGCATGCAAAACCACACAAAACATTAACAATTTGTTATCATTAATGGGACATGTTGCGCTATTTCTGACGGTCAAGGGCCGTATGACATAAATGTATGGGCCATGGCAAAAACACGGTTGTTCTGTTCTCTAGTCGTCTGTTTATTGATTTTAATCAGCAAGAACAGGCCAATTATTCGGCACATTTCATCCTTCTTTTTTTTATTGATTTTTTGTGCTCCATTGCAGCAGAGATACAGGGGAAATCATGCTTACGTTATTCGAGCTCCTTATTGGCGTCGTCGTCATTGTCGGCGTCGCGCGCTACATCATTAAAGGCTACTCGGCCACGGGCGTATTATTTGTTGGCGGTTTAACACTGCTGATTATCAGCGCAATAATGGGGCACCAGGTGTTACCAGCCAGCGCGACCAGCACCGGTTACACCGCTACAGATATTGTTGAATACATTAAAATATTGCTCATGAGCCGCGGCGGCGATCTGGGCATGATGATCATGATGCTGTGCGGTTTTGCAGCCTACATGACCCACATCGGCGCCAACGACATGGTCGTTAAGCTTGCCTCCAAACCCCTGCAGTACATCAACTCGCCGTATTTGCTGATGGTCGCGGCCTATTTCCTCGCCTGCCTGATGTCGCTGGCCGTTTCGTCGGCTACCGGACTTGGCGTACTGCTCATGGCGACGCTGTTCCCGGTCATGGTGAACGTCGGTATCAGCCGCGGTGCGGCAGCGGCAATTTGCGCGTCTCCGGCAGCCATTATTCTCTCCCCGACCTCTGGCGACGTTGTGCTGGCAGCAAAGGCGGCGGAGATGTCCCTCATTGACTTCGCCTTTAAAACCACGTTACCGATCTCGATTGTTGCCATCGTGGGCATGGGTATCGCGCATTTCTTCTGGCAGCGCTATCTCGACAAGAAAGAAAACATCAGCCATGAAATGATGGACGTGAGTGAAATCACCACCACCGCTCCCGCGTTCTATGCCATTCTGCCGTTCACCCCGATCATCGGGGTGCTGATTTTTGACGGCAAATGGGGTCCACAGCTGCACATCATCACCATTCTGGTCATCTGTATGCTGCTGGCCGCCGTGCTGGAGTTTGTGCGCGGTTTTAACACGCAAAAAGTCTTCTCGGGTCTGGAAGTAGCGTATCGCGGTATGGCTGATGCCTTCGCTGGCGTGGTGATGCTGCTGGTTGCGGCAGGCGTTTTTGCCCAGGGTCTGAGCACAATCGGCTTTATCCAGAGCCTGATTTCTATCGCCACCTCGTTCGGCTCGGCCAGTATTATCCTGATGCTGGTTCTGGTGGTGCTCACCATGCTGGCGGCCATGACCACCGGTTCCGGTAATGCGCCTTTCTACGCTTTCGTTGAGATGATCCCGAAACTGGCCCACTCATCCGGTATTAACCCGGCCTATCTCTCCATTCCCATGCTGCAGGCGTCAAACCTGGGCCGTACCATTTCTCCGGTGTCGGGCGTGGTCGTTGCCGTTGCCGGGATGGCGAAAATCTCGCCATTCGAAGTCGTCAAACGCACCTCAGTGCCCGTAATGGTTGGCCTGATTATCGTGATTATCGCCACGGAAGTGCTGGTACCCGGCGCGGCCTAAGCTAAATTAGGGATATCCAAAAAGCGCCTGCAGGCGCTTTTTGTGCTTTAATAACTTCCAGAAATTAATCGTGCTCATTCGATCAGGAAATCATATGTTCAGGAAGGATATCGTCATCCCGTCTGGCGCAATGGCGCTTGCACTCTGTCTCTTCTCCGCACAGGCGGAACCGCTGAAGGCAACACAGTATGGCGATTTCGATCGCTATGTGCTGGCGCTATCCTGGCAAACCGGGTTTTGCCAGAGCATGGTCGAGCGCAACCGTAATGAACCTGACGAATGTCGCCTGCAAAAAGAGCGCGAGAATAAAGCCGATTTTCTGACCGTTCACGGGCTATGGCCCGGCCTGCCGAAATCTATTGCCGCGCGCGGCGTGGATGAACGTCGATGGATGCGTTTCGGCTGTGCCACACGTCCGATTCCGAACATGCCGGAAGTGAAGGCCAGTCGCAAATGCGATGCCGCCGAAACCGGACTGTCGCTTTCCACTGCCGCCAAGCTCAACGACGTGATGCCGGGCGCGGGCGGAAACTCCTGCCTGGAACGCTACGAATATGCCAAACATGGCGTCTGCTTTGGTTTCGATCCGGATGCCTATTTCGGCACGATGGTGCGGATGAATCAGGAAGTTAAAAGCAGCGCGGTCGGTAAATTCCTCGCCGACAACTACGGGAAACCCGTCAATCGCAGCGACTTTGACAGTGCCGTTGCCAAAAGCTGGGGCAAGGAGAACATCAAAGCGATCAAGCTGACCTGCAACGGTAATCCGGCGTATCTGACCGAAATGCAGATTTCCCTGAAGGCAGACGCCATTAACAACCCGCTTTCAGCGGCGTCATTTGCACCGCAGCCACATCCGGGTAACTGCGGAAAACAGTTCGTGATTGATAAAGCCGGTTACTGATCTACCGTCGGGCGCACCATATCAAACCGGTTTTCGTCACTGATGCCATAGTACGCCGTCGGCCCACCCGCACGCAGGATGGGCTGCGCTTTTGCCGTCTGGTATATCCCCTCTTCCAGCAGCGTTTCGGCGATATGGATACCGACCACCTCCCCCAATACCAGCCAGGTATCGACCGGCGTGCCGTCGGCACCGGTAAGCTGAATGCACTGCGACAGGCGGCACTCAAAGTTCACCGGGCTTTCTGCGACGCGGGGCGCGTTAACCAACCGGCTTGCCGCTGGCGTTAGCCCGGCGAAGCTAAATTCATCCCGATCGTGGGGAAGCATTGCTGAGGTTTGGTTCATCGCCTGCGCGAGATCGCGCGTCGCCAGGTTCCAGACAAATTCCTTTGTTTCGGTAATATTACGCACGCTGTCCTTCCAGCCGTTGCTGGAAAAGCCGATGATCGGCGGACGATAGTTAAAGCAGTTAAAGAAGCTATACGGCGCGAGGTTCAGCTGACCGGCCTTATCGCATGAGGAGATCCAGCCGATCGGACGTGGACCAATAATGGCGTTCAGCGGATCGTGCGGCAGGCCGTGACCCTGAGACGGTTGGTAGAAGTACATAGTTCTCTCTCGTTGGTGGGCAACGCCCTGGTTCAGGATCTCAGCGTAACGTATTCCTCCCGGAATGAAGACTGAATAAATTTCAGCGAAAATTCATATGGACCATGAATGTGACCTTCATCACTTCAAACTTGGGCGCTCAGCCAGTATCATCGGGAGAGTTAAACCCTCGCTGCCAGACGGCGAGGGTTTTCTTTTGGATCGGTTTCTGCGTGACACGCAGCATTAACGACATGGAGTAAAAATGTCCAGACCTACAATTATCATCAATGAGCTCGACGCAGAACGTATCGACAGATTGCTGGAAAAAGCAGAGTTTGCCTCACTTCCCGTGGCCGACGCCCTGAATGAGGAGCTCGACCGGGCGCAGATGTGCACGGCTGAGTCGATGCCGCATGACGTGGTCACCATGAACAGCCAGGTAAAATTCCGCAACCTGACCACCGGCGAAGAGCTGACCCGCACGCTGGTTTACCCGGCTCAGATGACCGACAGCAGCGCCCAGCTTTCCGTGCTTGCGCCTGTGGGTGCCGCGCTGCTCGGTCTACGCACGGGCGATACCATCCACTGGGAATTGCCGGGCGGCGCCTCTGCCCATCTTGAAGTGCTGGCATTACTGTACCAGCCAGAAGCCGCGGGCGATTACCTGCGTTAACCTCTTCTGAACAAGCGCCTCCGCGTTGCACAGAGGATGCAGCCGCATCCTCTTTCCGCAAATTCACCCCATTTTCCTATATCGCGCAAAGCGGCCTTCATCCACGCTTAATCTGTTTTGGTGCCGCGGGGACGGTCATGAGTGAGATACTGGTTATCACACTTATTTTTCTGATATTTGTGGCGATTATCGTCACGGCCGTGCTCTACCTTGAACGCCACAGGTAAGCGAGCACTCATGCAACCCCACCCGGAAAAGCGTTCACCAGGCCCTTCACTTTCTGCTCTGCGGCCTCGGGCGTTTCTGCTCCGGGGACCAGAATCACCTTCCGGCACTCCTCCTCCCGTTTTTCGAATACCTGATAGGCGCGTTCCGCATCAGCAAGGGGAAGATAATGGGTCACGATCTCTTCCGGCGTAAGCAGCCCTTTTTCGATCAGCGGTAGCAGTTCACCCAGCCAGGCATGGACGTGCGTCTGGCCCATCTTAAACGTCAGTCCCTTATCAAAGGCATCGCCAAACAGGAAGCCATGAATAAACCCGGCGTACACGCCGGGTACGCTAACCACCCCACCGCGTCGAACGGCAGCAATGCACTGACGCAACGCTTTGCCGCTGCTGCCTTCAATTTTAAGATTGCTGAGGATCGTTTCGGTGGTGCTGCCTTTCGCTTCGAACCCTACCGCATCAATCACGGCGTCAACGCCGCGCTGGCCAGCGGTCTGCTCGATGATTTTTTCCGCTGCGTCGTTATCATCATCAAAGTTGATGGGGATTGCGCCGTAACGCGCCTCGGCAAAGCGCAAACGGTACGGGTGGTGATCGATAACAAAGATCTGCTCCGCTCCCAGCAGCCGCGCGCAGGCAATGGTCAGTAGCCCCACCGGCCCGGCGCCGAAAACCGCTACGCTTGAGCCTTTTTCAATCTGCGCATTTTTTGCGGCCTGCCAGGCCGTGGGTAAGATATCGGAAAGGAAAAGCGCCTTGTCATCGGAAAGGAGCTGTGGGACCTTAAACGGCCCGACGTTACCTTTTGGCACGCGGACATATTCTGCCTGTCCCCCCGGCACGCCGCCGTAGAGATGGCTATAGCCAAACAGCGCGGCCGGCGCGGGGATTTGCTTTTTGTTCAGCGCGGCGCCCTGCCCGGCATTGGTATTTTCACAGGCCGCGTATTGCTGCAGGCGGCAAAAGAAACAGTCCCCGCAGGCGATGACAAACGGGATCACCACCCGATCCCCTTTTTGCAAATTCTTCACCTCTGCGCCGCACTCGACGATTTCCCCCATAAATTCATGGCCAAAAATGTCGCCGTGCTGCACCTTCGGGATCTTTCCGCGATAGAGATGCAAATCGGAGCCGCAGATCGCCGTGGCCGTGACGCGCAGAATGATATCGTCGGGCTGTTCGATGATGGGATCGGGGACATTCTCGACGCGAACATGGTGCGGACCGTGATACGTAAGTGCTTTCATGCGACCTCCGAAAGGTTCCAGGTAAGTGTATAAGGGTAGCTACCCCTCAAGGTCTGCCCCGGAATACGGGGCTTTTGAGATTTATCCTGGCGAGATAAGAAAACTGACGGAGCGCTTACAGAAACCATTTATATTTTATGGTTAAATGAGTTCAGCGTTTATAAACAAGGAGAAACGGGTATGTATCAGAGAATCATTATGCCGGTTGATGTTTTTGAGATGGAGCTGAGCGACAAGGCCGTTCGCCATGCGGAGTTCCTGGCGCAGCAGGACGGAGTCATCCATCTGTTGCACGTACTGCCGGGCTCCGCCAGCCTGAGCCTTCACCGCTTTGCCGCCGACGTGCGTCGCTTCGAGGAGCATTTGCAGCATGAAGCGGAAACCCGTCTGCAAACCATGGTCAGCCACTTCAGCATCGACCCTTCACGGATTAAAACGCACGTCAGATTCGGCAGCGTACGCGATGCGGTAAACGAACTGGCGAACGAGCTGAAAGCAGACGTGGTGGTCATCGGTTCGCGCAACCCTTCCATTACCACGCATCTGCTGGGCTCTAACGCCTCCAGCGTGATCCGCCACACCCACATACCGGTGATGGTCGTAAGATAAAAAAAGAGGCCACCTTTCGGTGGCCTCTCGCTATTGCAGGTGTAGCCTTACTTTCTTCTATTATGCGGTTTTGGTGCGAATCAGATAGTCAAACGAACTCAGAGACGCCTTCGCACCTTCGCCCGTGGCGATGATGATCTGTTTGTACGGCACGGTGGTGCAGTCGCCTGCCGCAAACACGCCCTTCACGCTGGTTTCACATTTCGCATCGATGATGATTTCGCCCATGCGGTTGCGCTCAATCGCGCCTTCCAGCCAGGTTGTGTTTGGCAGCAGACCAATCTGCACGAAAATCCCTGACAGCTGAACGCTGTGCACGTCGCCGCTCACGCGGTCGCGGTATTCCAGGCCGGTCACTTTGCTGCCGTCGCCCTTCACTTCCGTGGTTTGCGCGTTCAGGACGATATCGACGTTTTTCAGGCTGCGAACTTTATCCTGCAGAACCTGGTCAGCCTTCATCTCTGGCGCGAACTCCAGAAGCGTAACGTGTTCAACAATCCCCGCCAGGTCGATAGCCGCTTCCACGCCGGAGTTGCCGCCGCCGATCACCGCCACGCGTTTGCCTTTAAACAGCGGGCCGTCGCAGTGCGGACAGTAGGTCACGCCTTTGGTACGGTACTGATCTTCACCCGGGACGTTCATGTTGCGCCATTTCGCGCCGGTGGCAATGATAATGCTGCGCGCTTTCAGCACCGCGCCGGACGCGGTTTCAATCTGGTGTAAACCACCCTCGACCGCTGCCGGAACCAGCTTGCTGGCGCTCTGGCTGTCGATCACGTCCACGTCGTAGTCGCTGACGTGCGCCTTCAGCGCCCCCGCCAGCTTCTGGCCTTCGGTCTTAGGCACGGAGATGTAGTTCTCGATGTCTACGGTATCCAGCACCTGACCGCCGAAGCGTTCGCCCATCAGGCCGGTACGAATACCTTTACGCGCGGAGTACACCGCTGCCGCCGCACCCGCAGGGCCGGAACCGACGATCAGCACGTCGTAGGCATCGCGTTTGTTCAGCTCTTCCGCCGCACGTTTTTCTGCGCCGGTATCCACTTTGGCAACGATTTCGGTCAGCGTCATGCGGCCCTGGCCGAACTCTTTACCGTTCATGTAGACCGCCGGAACGCCCATCACGTTGCGATCGGTGATTTCATTCTGGAAGGTACCGCCGTCAATCGCCGTGTGCTTAATGCGCGGGTTCAGGACTGACATCAGGTTCAGCGCCTGCACCACGTCCGGGCAGTTGTGGCAGGAGAGCGAGTAATAGGTTTCAAACTCGAAATCACCGTCGATATCGCGGATCTGCTCCAGCAGCGCCTGCGCCTCTTTTGACGGATGACCACCGGTCCACAGCAGCGCCAGCACCAGTGAGGTAAATTCGTGACCAAGCGGAGAGCCAGCAAAGCGCGGCCCCTGGTCGGAGCCTGGGTTGGTAATCAGGAAAGAGGGCTTACGGACCGGCAGCGCGTTGTCTTCTTTGAAGGTCACTTTCGGAGACAGTTCGGCGATCTCCGCCAGCAGTTCTTTGATTTCTGCCGATTTGGCGCTGTCGTCAAGCGTAGCAATCAGCTCAACGGGTTTGGTCAGTTTCTCAAGGTAGGCCTTGAGCTGGGTTTTCATATTTGTGTCGAGCATTGTTCTTCCCTCTCTTAAGACGTCATCATGCAAGCTGCCTTATACGGGCGGCCTGAATGCAACTTGCATCATGGTGCTGGAATGAAATGGGCGCGGGTGCGCCCATTGATTGCCGGGTGGCACTTCGTTTACCCGGCCTACGATACGGTAGGCCTGTGCAAGCGCAGCGCCGCCAGGCTTTACAGACTTAGATCTTGCCGACCAGATCCAGAGATGGAGCCAGCGTCGCTTCGCCTTCTTTCCATTTCGCCGGGCACACTTCGCCTGGGTGAGAAGCCACGTACTGAGCGGCTTTCACTTTACGCAGCAGGTCAGAAGCATCACGGCCGATACCTTCAGCGGTAACTTCGATAGCCTGGATAATGCCCTGCGGGTCAACAACGAAGGTGGCGCGGTCAGCCAGGCCTTCATCTTCACGCATATTTTCGAAGTTACGGGTCAGGGCGCCAGTCGGGTCACCGATCATCGCGTATTTGATTTTCGCGATGGTTTCAGAGCTGCCGTGCCATGCTTTGTGGGTGAAGTGGGTGTCGGTAGAGACAGAGTAAACGTCTACGCCCAGCTTCTGCAGTTCGTCGTAATGGTCTGCCACGTCGCCCAGTTCAGTCGGGCAAACGAAGGTAAAGTCAGCCGGATAGAAGAAGAAGACGCTCCAGCGGCCTTCGGTATCTTTCTCGGTAACTTCGATGAACTCACCGTTTTTGAACGCCTGGTTTTTGAAAGGTTTAATTTTGGTATTAATCAAAGACATCTGTACTTCCTCCGTGTTTTCGTTGAGATGTAAGGTAACCAACTTTATTCATCGGGGCTAATGCGTATGCTTTATCAAATCAATCAGCCAAACCTTACAACGTCGACAAGACAACAAGGTGAACCTTTTACAGGAAAGCCTGAAAGTAAAAAGGCCGCCTCAACGGGCGGCCCTGATACCTGAATTCCCCGCAGGTAGATTCAGTGCCAGCCGAAGCTGGCGTTGCGTTGCGCTCTACAACCCTTTATATCAAGGCGGTAACAGCCGTTTGATTACACCACCCGTGCAGGGATTGAGCAATCCATAAGAGCGGCATTCCTGCCTATAGCTGCGATAGGTTGTGTCAAACATCATTCCGGAGCGTTATAAATTTATTTTTATTATAAAACTATCGCAATATATAAATGACAATTGTCATTTAAAGCGTTCATTCCCTCTTCTAAGATAAAATTATCTTAATCACCTTTGAAGCGCTATTTCAATAATCTGACGTCGTGATATATTAAGAACAGTTTAATTTAAAATTAAGAGAGTTAACCGAAAGGATTGTAAATGGTTAACTTCAAACTATAGTTATCAGTGATGTGATAACCACAGCAAACACGGCATCCTCAGGACGAAACATGGCAAACCTCTACGACCTTAAAAAATTCGATCTTAATCTGTTAGTCATTTTCGAGTGCATTTACCAACATCTTAGTATCAGTAAAGCCGCCGAGACGCTGTATATCACCCCCTCTGCCGTGAGCCAGTCGCTGCAACGCCTGCGAGGACAACTCAACGATCCTCTGTTTATCCGTTCCGGTAAAGGGATCACGCCCACGACCGTCGGCGTCAATCTGCATCATCATCTGGAACAGAACCTGAACCAGCTTGAGCAGACCATCAATATGATGCACAGCAGCGGGTTGAAGAAGAATTTTGTCATTTACTGCCCGCAGTTTATGAGCACCAAAACGATGCTTGAGCCAATGAAATTGCTCATGAACAAGTATAATTATTCAGTTGAATTACATGATGTTTTTCTCGCCCCTGATTCCGCAGAAGATCTCCTGGCTTACCGAAAGGCCGACCTGATATTTTCTTTTGCCTCCTCCAACAGCCGCTCTATCGCCTGCAGTCTGTTTCATAAACTTCCGTTTGTTCTCGTTTGTCGGGAGGATCATCCCCGCATGAGCGGAAAACCGACGCGTGAAGAGATTCTGAATGAAAACTTCACCGCCTACCTGAGCGATGAGAACAGCGTCAAAGACTACCAGGAAAAAGCCGAGAGCCTGTTAACAGAAAGAAATATCGTTTATCGAAGCGACTCTTTTATCTCCCTTCTGTCGGTGATCAGTTCATCCGACCTCATAGGGTTAGCGCCCACACCGGCCTTTGAACAATATGGTCCAGCGCTTAACCTGCGCAAAGTGGAGACAGACATTCAATTTCCCAGTATTGATATTTACATGATGTATAATCGCTCCGCGCTAAATAGCTCAGCATTCGCGAGTTTTATTGAAGAAATAACTTTACCGTGAGATGTTAGCGTGGTTCTCGCACAGAGTGGGAGCCACCTTTTCCAGAAACATACACCATCGTTATAGAAACATTCAGCATAAACTTTATACACCTCATAAATTATTGACTGATATAATTCTCACTCTAGTATTGACACCAACGTCTGGTATTTATTCCTCAGGATGAGAATAAGCATGTCAATTTATAAATACCCCTTAAACCAGGATGTTCTTACTGCGGCGAGGGAACGTATTAAATGGACTCTCGAAAACTTACCCAGGACCTGTGTCTCTTTTTCAGGAGGTAAAGACTCCACCGTCATGCTGCATCTGGTTGCCAGGCAGGCGCGGCTGATGAAAACCAAAATAGATGTCCTCTTTATCGACTGGGAAGCGCAGTTTTCCCATACCATCACCCATGTTGAGCATATGCGCGAGTTGTACAGCGATGTTATCGGCCATTTCTGGTGGGTAGCGCTTCCCCTCACCACGCAAAATTCCCTGTCGCAATTCCAGCCGGAATGGCAATGCTGGGAACCCGGCACCCGATGGGTCCGCCAGCCTCCTGACGATGCGATAACCGATCCCGCTTTTTTTCCCTTCTACCAGCCCGGCATGACGTTTGAAACCTTTGTCCGCAGCTTCTCCGACTGGTTCTCTCACAATCGCCCGGCGGCGGTGATGATTGGCATCCGCGCCGATGAGTCTTACAACCGTTTTCTGGCTATCGCGTCGGCGCGTAAGCAGCGGTTTGCCGATGATAAGCCCTGGACAACCATCGCACCGGGGGGGCATGCCTGGTATGTTTATCCCCTCTACGACTGGAAAACTGCCGATATCTGGACCTGGTTCGCCAAATCGGGATGTTGCTATAACCCGCTCTATGACCTGATGTTCCAGGCCGGCGTGCCGCCCCGCTATATGCGTATTTGCGAGCCCTTTGGCCCGGAGCAACGCCAGGGGCTATGGCTCTACCACGTTGTTGAGCCCGATCGCTGGGCGGCCATGTGCGAGCGCGTGAGCGGCGTGCGCAGCGGGGGGATTTACGCCGGGCACGATAACCATTTTTACGGCCACCGGAAAATCCTGAAACCCGAACACCTCTGCTGGCGCGAATATGCCATGCTGCTCCTCGACAGCATGCCGCAAAATACCGCTGAGCATTACCGCAATAAAATCGCCATTTATCTGCACTGGTATCAGAAGAGAGGCATAGAGGATATTCCCGATACGCAGGACGGCGATATCGGCGCCAAAGACATTCCCTCCTGGCGCCGTATTTGTAAGGTTATCCTTAATAACGACTACTGGTGCAGAGCGCTATCGTTCAGCCCAAATAAACCCAAACATTATCAACGCTACAGCGACAGAGTGAAGGCGAAACGCAAGGAGTGGGGCATATTATGCGACAAAGACTAATTACCGAGATGGAAACGTACCTTCAGTCACTTCCCGAAGAGGATCGCATTAATGCCATAAATGCTTTTCGCGAAGCGATCCATAAAAACAGTCCTTTTCGTGAGCAACCGATCGACTGTGTCCTCTGGATCAGACAGGACGCTATTACCGCTAACGACTACAACCCCAATAACGTTGCCCCACCAGAAAAACGGCTGCTCAGTAAGTCGCTGGAACTCGATGGATTCACCCAACCTATCGTTGTGACAGAAAGTGAACCGCAGCACTACGAAATTGTGGATGGTTTTCACCGTCATGAAATCGGTAAAAATCGGGCGGCGCTGAAGCATCAGCTCAAGGGGTATCTCCCCATCACCTGCCTGCGTCAGGACCGGCAGGATAAACATGACCGTATGGCCGCAACCATTCGTCACAACCGGGCGCGGGGCCGGCACCAGATTAACGCCATGTCGGAGATCGTTCGCGAGCTGGTGCAGCTTGGCTGGAACGACGAGAGAATAAGCAAGGAGCTGGGAATGGACGGGGATGAAGTCTTGCGCCTCAAGCAAATCAACGGTCTGCTGGAGCTGTTTGCAGACCGCCGCTACTCAGAAGCCTGGACGGTAAAATAATCAGAGCGTGTTGAGACGCTCTGCCGCCGCCAGCAGCGTCGATTCCTGCTTCGCAAAACAAAGACGGATCAGCTTATGCGGGAAGGGATCGGCGCAGAATACCGACAGCGGAATGGCGGCCACGCCCACCTCTTTCGTGAGCCACTGGCAGAAGCTGACGTCGTCGAGATCGGAAATCGCGCTGTAGTCGGCCAGCAGGAAGTAGGTCCCTTCACAGGGTAAAATCTCCAGGCGGCTTTTGCTCAGCGCGTTCACAAACAGATCCCGGCGTTTTCGATAGAAGTCCGGCAGCTCGCGGTAGTGCTCCGGCTCGGCGCGCAGCATATCCGCCAGCGCCAGCTGGGCAGGCGTGTTCACCGCAAAGGTCAGGTACTGGTGCACTTTACGCAGCTCGGCGCTGATAGCGGCCGGGGCCACGCAGTAGCCCACTTTCCAGCCGGTCATATGGTAGGTCTTACCAAATGACGAGACGGCGATGGCGCGCTCGCGAAGCTGCGGATGGGCCAGCACGCTGGCGTGCCCCTCTTCTGCAAAGCAGATGTGCTCGTAGACTTCATCGCTCAGCACGTAGATCTCACGTTCGGCAATCGCCTGCCACAGCGCGGCGAAATCGGCTTTCTGCCACACCGTCGCCGACGGATTGTGCGGCGTATTCAGGATCACCAGGCGGGTTTTGTCGCTCAGCAGCGCAGCAAATGCCTGCCAGTCAGGACGGAAATGCGGCGGCTGTAACGCCACGCGTTTCACCACGCCGCCGGAGAGTTCAACCGCAGGCGCATAGCTGTCGTAGCTCGGGTCAAAGCAGATGACCTCATCGCCCGTGCGCACCAGCGCGGTGATGGCCGCATACAGCGCTTCGGTCGCTCCTGCCGTCACCGTGATCTCGCTGTTCGCATCTGGCTTATGGCCATACAGCTCCGCCGTTTTATCCGCAATGGCTTCACGCAGCGCCTGCACGCCCGTCATCGGCGCGTACTGATTCGCCCCCTGCGCCACGTGGTACGCCAGACGCTCCTGCAGATAGGTCGGGCCGTCGAAATCCGGGAACCCCTGGGAAAGGTTAATGGCGTTGTGCTGCTGCGCCAGGGCGCTCATCTGCGTAAAGATGGTGGTCCCGAGATTGGGAAGCTTACTCTGCGGAATCAATGCGTTATTGCTCATTGTGTCGTGCCTGCTTGTAATACTTATGTTGCTGCCACTATAACACGATGTTAGTCTTTGGCAATCAAGACGCTTAGACGTCTATACCATATAAATATTCCCGGCCGCGAGGGTAAAATGACAGACAACCTGCAACTCACACATCTGGTCGACGCCTGCCGCTGGATTGGCGCCAAAGGCTGGGCCCCCGCCACCGGCGGCAACATGTCGGTGCGTCAGGACGAACGCCTGTGCTGGCTCAGCGAGTCCGGCAAGGACAAAGGCAGCCTGACGACGGAGGATTTTCTGCAGGTGGAGATCGCCACCAACCGCGCGCCCTCTGGCCGCAGGCCGTCGGCGGAGACCGGATTGCACACCCTTATCTATCGTCTGTTCCCGGAGGCCAACGCCGTCCTGCACGTGCATACCGTCAACGCCACGGTGCTGTCGCGTCTGGTCAAAGAAGCCGAGCTCAACATCAGCGGCTTTGAAATGCAAAAATCCCTCACCGGGCAGACCACGCATCTGGATACGGTGGCTATCCCGGTTTTTGATAACGACCAGGACATCGACGCCCTCGCCTCCCGAATCGCCCATTACGCGCAGGAACGCCCGCTTAATTATGGTTTTCTTCTTCGCGGTCATGGCTTAACCTGCTGGGGACGCGATGTGGCCGAGGCCCGCCGTCATCTGGAAGGATTAGAATTCTTATTTGAATGCGAAATGCGTTTACGACAACTGGAGAGAGTATGATTCGCGCGATTGTGACGGATATTGAAGGCACCACCAGCGATATCCGTTTTGTCCATGATGTTTTGTTCCCCTACGCGCGTGAGCGGCTGGCGGCCTTCGTGACCGCGCAGCAGTACGCCGAGCCGGTCAAATCCATTCTGGACAACCTGCGTGATGAAATCGGCCACCCGCACGCCAGCGTCAGCGAGCTTATCGACGCCCTGTTTGCCTTTATGGATGAAGACCGCAAATCCACGGCGCTCAAAGCCCTGCAGGGGATCATCTGGCATGACGGCTACGTGAACGGCGACTTTACCGGACATCTCTACCCGGACGTACTGCCCGCGCTGGAAAAGTGGAAAGCGCAAGGGATTGATCTCTATGTTTATTCCTCTGGCTCCGTCGCCGCGCAGAAACTGTTATTTGGCTACAGCGACGAAGGTGATATTACTCATCTGTTCAGCGGCTATTTTGATACCCACATCGGCGCCAAGCGCGAGGTGCAGTCTTATCAAAACATTGCGGCGCAAACGGGCATCGCCCCGTCGCAGATCCTGTTCCTGTCCGATATTCATCAGGAGCTGGACGCGGCTGAACAGGCAGGTTGTCGCACCCTGCAGCTGATTCGCGGCGATGATGACGGCGCAAGCCATCACCACCAGGTTCACCAGTTTGACGAGATTAATCCGGAGCAGATCCCTTCATGAGCGCATTGACCATTTATTCCGATAAAGACGCCAGTCAACACCAGTGGCACAGCACCGACGCCGCCGAGATCGCCCAGCAGCTCAACGCTAAAGGCGTGCGGTTTGAACGCTGGGCTGCGGATCGCGATTTAGGACACGATCCCGCGCCCGAAGCCGTGATCGAGGCGTATCAACATGCGATTGACAAGCTGGTGGCGGAGAAAGGCTATCAGAGCTGGGACGTGATCAGCCTGCGCGCCGACAACCCGCAGAAAGAGGCGCTGCGCGCGAAGTTCCTGAACGAACACACCCACGGCGAAGACGAAGTGCGCTTTTTCGTGGAAGGCGCAGGGCTGTTCTGCCTGCACATTGGCGATGAGGTGTATCAGGTGCTGTGTGAGAAAAACGACCTGATTTCCGTTCCCGCGGGCACACCGCACTGGTTTGATATGGGCTCAGAGCCGAACTTTACCGCCATTCGTATTTTCGATAATCCGGAAGGCTGGGTGGCCCAGTTTACGGGCGATGCAATCGCGGATGCGTATCCAAGGCTGGCATGATCTTTTCTCCCTCTCCCTGTGGGAGAGGGCCGGGGTGAGGGCATCAGCGCGCACTACGCATTAAGCCCCTTCACATACCCCACCAGCTGATCCAGCACAATCCCCCACCCTTCGTGGAAGCCCATCTGCTCATGCTGCTCGCGGATTTCCTTCGTCGGATGGCGCGCTATCGCCGTGTAGCGGGTTTTGCCCTCGCCTACGTCTTCCAGCAGCAGGATCGCCGTCATAAACGGTTTCTCAGCAGGTTTCCAGTCTTCCCCGTAACCGTCGGTAAAGACCAGCTTTTTACCGGGATCGATTTCAAGAAATACGCCCCGGTTATCCATCCGCTGCCCGTCCACCTCAAATACGGTGTTGAACCGCCCGCCCACGCGCAGGTCGAGGTCGCATTCGGTCACCTTATGGGGAGCAGGAATGAAGAAGTTTTTGATGTGCTCCGGCGTAGTCCAGCAGAGCCACAGCAGGTCGCGCGGTGCGTCCACCACGCGCTCCAGTTTTAAGTCTGTTTCAGGATCGAGCGTCACGATGTTGTCCTCTCAGGGGAACCCCTTACAAGGATAGCCGGACTCAGGCGAATTTCCCGTTTGCCACCGCTTCCGGCGTGACCACGCCCGTATCCAGCACCCAGCCGCTAATTAGCGAGGCAGGCGTAACGTCAAACGCCGGGTTATAGACCTGCGCATTTTCCGGCGCCCACTGCACCGCGCCAAAGCTTCCGGCTACGCCCGTCACCTCGCTGGCGGCGCGCTGTTCAATCGGGATCGCGTCACCGTTCGGGCAGTCCGGATCGAGGGTCGTTTGCGGCGCGGCAACGTAGAACGGAATGCCGTGGAATTTCGCCAGCACCGCCAGAGAATAGGTGCCGATCTTATTCGCCACGTCGCCGTTGGCGGCAATACGATCTGCGCCCACCCACACGGCGTCCACTTCCCCTTTCGCCATCAGGCTGGCGGCCATGGAGTCGGTAATCAGCTTGTACGGCACGCCCAGCTCGCCAAGCTCCCACGCGGTCAGTCTACCGCCCTGCAGCAGCGGACGGGTTTCATCCACCCAGACGCAGCTGACGTTGCCGTCCTGATGCGCGCGGGCAATCACGCCCAATGCGGTGCCAACGCCCGCCGTTGCCAGCCCGCCGGTGTTGCAGTGGGTCAGCAGGCGGCTGCCGGGCTTAACCAGCGCGCTGCCGGCTTTCGCAATCGCGTCGCAAAGCCGTTTGTCTTCGTCAATCAGCCGCAGCGCTTCGGCAACCAGCGCCGGAACATAATCTTCCTGCCACAGCGCAATCTTCATGCGGTCGAGATTGTTCATCAGGTTCACCGCCGTCGGGCGTGACGCGCGCAGCATGTCCAGCGCCGCCGCCAGCTCGTCGCGGCTTTTACCGTTTTCCGCCAGCAGCGCCAGCAGCAGGCTTGCAGAGAGACCAATCAGCGGCGCGCCGCGCACCCGCAGGGCATGAATGTGCCCAACCAGCGCCTCTACGGTCGAGGCATCCAGCCAGCGTTTCTCCTGCGGAAGCGCCTGCTGGTCGAGAATAAAGAGCTGATTATTCGCCACCCGCAGGCTGGTCGTCTGTAATGTCTGCATGTCGTTAATTCCCTGTTGCGTTGTTGTAGCACATTGTGTCAGGATGAAATCCAGATGTATAGACGTCTACATGTCTTTATTAGCAAACCCGTGAGGAACAGGCCATGTCGCAATACCGTACCTTTACCGCTCAGGACGCCGTGGAATATGCCAGGCAGTTTGGCGGCCTTGATGACCCATCATCGCTGGTGGAGGCGCAGGAGGTAGGCGACGGCAACCTCAATCTGGTCTTTAAAATTTTCGACAGCGCGGGCGTGAGCCGCATCGTCGTCAAGCAGGCGCTGCCCTACGTGCGCTGCGTCGGGGAATCCTGGCCGCTGACGCTGGACCGCGCCCGTCTTGAGGCGCAAACGCTGGTCGAGCACTACCGGCACAGCCCGCAGCACACCGTGAAAATCCACCATTTCGACCCGGAGCTGGCGGTAATGGTGATGGAAGATCTCTCCAGCCATCGCATCTGGCGCGGCGAGCTGATCAGCAACATTTACTACCCGCAGGCGGCGCAGCAGCTGGGCGAATACCTCGCGCACGCGCTGTTCCACACCAGCGATTTCTACCTGCACCCGCACGAGAAAAAAGCGCAGGTGGCGAAATTCATCAACCCGGAGATGTGCGAGATCACCGAGGATCTGTTCTTCAACGATCCGTACCAGATCCACGAGCGCAACAGCTACCCGGCCGAGCTGGAAAATGACGTAGCGGCCCTGCGCGACGATGCCCAGCTAAAAATTGCCGTGGCCTCCCTGAAGCACCGTTTCTTTTCTCAGGCTGAAGCCCTGCTGCACGGCGATATTCACAGCGGGTCGATTTTTGTGGCCGACGGCAGCCTGAAGGCCATCGACGCCGAGTTCGGCTATTTCGGGCCGATAGGTTTTGATATTGGCACCGCCATCGGCAACCTGCTGCTGAACTTCTGCGGCCTGCCGGGGCACCTGGGCATTCGCGATGCCGCCGCCGCGCGCGAGCAGCGCCTGACCGATATTCAGGAGCTGTGGAACACCTTCGCGGAACGCTTCCAGGCGCTGGCAAACGAGAAAGCCCGCGACGCCGCGCTCGGCGCACCGGGCTATGCCTCCGCGTTCCTGAAAAAGGTCTGGCATGACGCCATCGGGTTCTGCGGCACCGAGCTTATTCGCCGCAGCGTTGGGCTTTCCCACGTCGCGGATATCGACACCATTCAGGACGAGGCGATGCGCCACGAATGCCTGCGCCACGCGATAACGCTCGGTAAAGCGCTGATTGTCATTGCCGACCGCATCGACAGCGCGGAAGAGCTGGTGGCACGAGTGCGGCAGTACAGCTGATTTTCTCCCTCTCCCTGTGGGAGAGGGCCGGGGTGAGGGCATCAAACTGCACTTACCCCAAATACTCAATCACCGATAACCCGCCGTTATAATCCGTGCTGTAAATAATCCCCTGCGCATCCACAAACACGTCGCACGACTGGATCACCTGCGGGCGATTTGGCCGCGTGTCCATCATTCTCTCCGGCGCGGCGGGCACCAGCGCCCCCGTTTCCACCGGGCGATACGGATTGGAAATGTCGTACGCGCGCACGCCCGCGTTCTGATACGTTGCAAAAATCAGCGTCGAGCTGACGAAGCTTCCCGGCCGGTTCTCATGCAGGTTGTGCGGGCCGAAATGCGCCCCTTTCGCCACGTAGTCGGTTTCATCCGGCTGCGGGAAGGTCGAGATGCTCACCGGGTTCGACGGCTCGCGGATATCAAACAGCCAGATGAGCTTCTCGCCGTCTTCCTGATTGTCCAGCACCGCTTCGTCCAGCACCACCAGCAGGTCGCGGTCCGGCAGCGGCAGCGCGGTGTGCGTCCCTCCGCCAAACGGCGGGCTCCAGTTGCGGTGGCTAATGAGCTTCGGCCGGGTGCGGTCCTTCACGTCCAGCAGCGTCAGGCCTCCGTCGCGCCAGCTGCCGTAGGCGGTGTCGCCCGCGATAATCGCGTGGTGCAGCGCGTAGCGTTTCCCTTCCGGCCAGTTCGGCTTCTCCCCTTCCGCCTGGTTCATCCCCGGCAGCCACCAGCGCCCCGCCACTTCAGGCTTACGCGGGTCCGCAAGATCGATGGTCAGGAAGATATAGTCGGTAAAGCCGTCAATAAGCGCCGACACGTAGGCCCAGCGGCCACCGACGTACCAGATGCGGTGAATGCCGATGCCGCTCAGCGACAGAAAGCCGATTTCGCGCGGCCTGTCCGGCGTGGAGATATCAAACACGCGCAGCCCGGCGCTCCAGCCTTTGTCCTTCACGTCGCTGACGGTCTCCCCCACCTGGCGGGTGTAGTAGACCTTCTCGTCGGCAAAGCGGGCATCGGCAAACAGATCCCGGGCGTTAATCACCAGCAGCAGGTCGTCATGCGCCTGCAGGTGCACGTTCCAGGTGCCGGGCGGCGCGGGCACGTAGCCTGCCGTTTTCGGGTTCTTCGGGTCGCGCACGTCGACAATCGAAAAGCCCTGCGACACCATATGGCCGATATAGGCGAAACCGCGATGCACCATCAGCTGCACGCCGTCCGGACGACCACCCTGGTCGCTATGGCCAATCAGCCGCATATTGCGGCTGTATTCTGGAGGGGGTAAAGAAGTCACCTTGAACTCCTGTTGGTTTTCTCCCTCTCCCTGTGGGAGAGGGCCGGGGTGAGGGCATCAGGCCGCACCTGACGCCACCCGGCTTGGTGTTATTTATTTTTCGCTTCCAGCGTCGCAAACCACGGCGCGATAAAATCTTCCGTCTGGCCCCAGCCCGGAATGATTTTCCCCAGAGACGCCACGTTCACCGCGCCCGGCTGGGCGGTCAGCAGCGCCTGCGGAATGGCGGCCGCTTTGAAATCGTAGGTTGCAGGCGTCGCTTCCCCGGCAATCTTATTCGCCACCAGGCGCACGTTAGTCGCGCCAATCAGCTTCGGATCCACCGCCACGCTCACCTTCCACGAACTGCCCGGTTCGCGCATCAGCTGCAGATCCTGGTTGGAGATGTCGATGCTGTAGAGCTTGATCTCGGTGCGACCGTTCTCCTTCAGCGCCTTATACGCGCCCTGGCTGAAGGCGTCCCACGTGCCCCAGATGGCGTCGATTTTGCCTTTCGGGTATTTCGCGAGGATCGCGCCTACCTTGTTGGCGGTATCACCCTGCACGTCAGAGGACACTGCGCCGATGGACTCCAGCTCTTTGATGTCCGGATACTGCTTTTGCAGCGCTTTATAGGCTGCCTGACGGCGCTCCATCGGCGGGAAGCCCGCCACCCACAGCTTGACGATATTGGCCTTGCCGTTGAAATCTTTCGCCAGCTGGCCGAAGGAGAGGTTCGTCAGCGAGGCATCATCCTGCTGGGTGACGGTCACGCCCGGGATCTCGCCGTTAACGGCGGTATCAAAGACGGCGACTTTAATCCCGGCATCCACCGCTTTCTTCACCAGCGCGGTGGAGTACGGATCGCGCCCCTGAGAGAGAATAATCCCGTCATATTTCTGGCTGATCGCCTGGTTAACGAAGTCCTGGAATTTGGCGTCATCCCCGTTGCTTAAAAAGGTGCTGACCTTAAAGCCGAGCTTTTTCCCTTCCTGAATTGCCCCGGCAATAAACTGCGTGGTGTTGTCGTCTGAGCCAAGGTTACGGATCACCGCGATGCGGATCGGGCCGTCATGGTTGGCAATGGCAGCCGGAAGCGGCGCGGGCGTAGCCGCGAAGCCTGGCAGAGCCGTAAGCAACCCAAGTGCTACCAAAGAGAGTGCAATCTTTTTCATTTTTTATCCCGTTGTGTTGTCAGCGTTTTTGTATGTAGGTAATCGCCAGTGCCACCGCGAGCACCAGCCCTTTTATAATGTCCATGGCGTAATACGGCACGGAGAGCATCACCAGCCCGTTCGACAGCACGCCGAGAATGACCGCTCCGACCAGGGTTCCCAGCGCGTTCGGCTTGCCGGACCCGGCCAGCGAGAAGCCAATCCACGCTGCCGCCACCGCATCCATCAGGTATCCGCCGCCCGCATTCACCTGCGACGAACCGATGCGCGACGCCAGCAAAATCCCGCCCAGGCCCGCCAGCAGCGAGGCGATCACGTAGGCCGCCACCTTGTAGCGCGTGGTGCGAATACCGGAGAGACGCGCCGCTTCGGGGTTGCCGCCAATGGCGTACATCCGGCGTCCGTGCGTGGTCAGCGAGAGGCCAAGCTGCGCCAGCACGGTCACCACCAGCATGACAATCACAATGGTCGGCACCTGCCCCAGCAGGCTAAACGCCGCCGGAATGGTCCCTTCCGCCATGTCGCCGCTCGGCAGCACCATGTTCTCGGTAATCGATCCGCCGTAGCTGTAGGTCATCGCCACGCCCTGAATGACAAACAGGCTGGCAAGCGTCGCGAGCATGTCCGGAATACGCAGGATGACGATCAGGAAGGCGTTAAACAGCCCCACCAGCGTGCAGAGCGCGAGGGTGATCAGAATCGACTCAGTGGTACCAAAGCCGTGCCAGACGAAAAGAGAAATCACCAGCGCGTTCGCCAGCGAGGCGGTGGATCCGACAGAGAGATCGAACCCGCCGATGGTCAATGAAATCGACACGCCAATGGCAATCACCGTCACGATGGCAATCGAGCGCAGAATGTTGATGATGTTGTTCGGATCGAGGAAGCTGTCCGACGCCAGGCCAAAGACGGCCACCAGCGCGACGACGGTTAACAGCATGCCCCACCTGTAGAGAAAATCGAAAATCTGCTGACGGCCAGATGCCGCCGCGTTCACTGAAAGGGCCTTGCTCACGACGCCGTTCCTCCGGTTGAATAATAAAGTAGTGTCTCTTCGCGGGCCTCGGCCCCGGCGATTTCCGCCACGATGCGACCGTCCCACAGCACGCAGATGCGGTCGCACAGCCCGACCAGCTCGGCAAACTCGCCCGAGGCGTAAATCACCCCTTTGCCCTCGCGCGCCAGCCCGTCAATCAGCTGGAACAGGTCGGTTTTGGCCTTCACGTCCACGCCTTTGGTCGGCTCGTCGAATATCAGCACGCTAGCGTCATTGCGCAGCCATTTACCGATGGCGACCTTCTGCTGGTTGCCGCCGGATAAGCGGCGCAGCACCTGCCCCGGCCCACGGGCGCGCACGCCGACGCGGGCAATCACCTCTTCCGCCCAGCGCCACGCCTGACGATGGCCAAACAGGCTCCAGCGCGAGAAGCTGTTATCCGCGCACACGGCAAGGTTCATGCTCACCGGCTCGTCGATAAAAATGCCCTCTTTGCGGCGCTCCTCCGGCACCAGCGCCAGACCGCGCAGCACGGAGTCGGCCGGATCGCGCGGCTGCCAGGACTGATGATTCAGCTCGCCGCGCGCCACGCGGCTTTTGGTGGCGCCAAACAGCGCCTTGCAGAGTTCGGTTTTCCCCGCCCCCGCCAGCCCGGCAATCCCGAGAATTTCGCCTTTGCGCAGGTGCAGGGAGATATCTTTTAGCAGCGCGTCGTCGTGAAGCCCCTCAACGCGCAGCAGCGTTTCGTCGCCGTGCGGCGGTCGCGCGGGCGGATAGATATCGCTCAGCACGTGGCCGAGCATCTTCTCGACGATCGCTTCGCCGCTAAGATCGGCCATCGGGCCGGACTCGATCAGCTTGCCGTCGCGCAGCACCGTTAAGGTGTCGCAGATGGCCTTCAGCTCGTGAATACGGTGGGAGATAAACACCACGCCGATACCCTGCTGCTTTAAACGTCTCACCACCGCAAACAGGCGCTCGCTCTCGTGCGCATCCAGCGGCGCGGTGGGTTCATCAAGAATCAAAAAACGGCAGTGATGGGACAAGGCGCGTGCCAGCAAAATCTGCTGCTTTTCGGCCAGCGAACAGCTGTCGATGGAACGGCGCACGTCCAGAGGGACATCCAGCTGCGTCAGCGCCTGTCTCGCCTGCTGGCGGATCGCGCGCCAGCTGAAGCGATGCCCCGGCTGCGCCAGCTGGTCGAGCATGATGTTTTCGGCAATGCTCAACCCCGGGATCAGCGCCACGTCCACCTCCTGCTGTACGAGGTGGATCCCCAGCCGTTTGGCGTCAAGCGGTTCGCGGATCGTTACCGGCTGGTTGTTAATGCTGATCTCACCCTCATAGTGGTCGTGCGTGCCGCACAGCACCGCCATCAGGGTCGATTTCCCCGCGCCGTTGGCACCGGTCAGCGCATGTACGGATCCGCCGGTTAAGGTGAAATTCACGCGCGACAGCGCCTGAAAGCCGGAAAAGGCCAGGCTGATACCGCGCATCTCAAGGCGACTGGAAACCATCCGCGTAAATCCTTCATTACTCTTCTGATTTATCGAATTTTTCACAGCTCCGGTTGACTGACAACGACGGAAAAGGCATAAGATAAAGCGAAATATTATTAGCCATCCGGATGTCCAGACATAACATCGGGTTAGCGCTTGCTAAAAAAAGGACAACACCATGAGCAACACCGATATCCGCGTCGTGCCTGGCCCGGCGAACTACTTCTCACATTCCGGAAGCCTGACGCAGCTGGATAACTTCTTTACTCCGGAACAGCTTTCCCGCGCGGTGTGGATCTACGGCGAGCGCGCTATCGAAGGCGCGCGCCCTTTCCTGCCGGAGAGCTTTAACGCGCCGGGGGCAAAACGCCTGCTGTTTAAAGGCCACTGCAGCGAGCGCGACGTCACCCATCTGGTGAATGAATCCGGCAGCGACGCCAGCGTGGTGATTGGCGTCGGCGGCGGTGCGGTGATGGATACCGTCAAGGCCGTGGCGCGCCGTTTAGGGGTGCCGTTCGTGGGCATCCCCACCATTGCCGCCACCTGCGCGGCGTGGACCCCGCTCTCCGTCTGGTACAACGATGCCGGTCAGGCGCTGCATTTTGAGATCTTCGACGACGCTAACTTCCTGGTGCTGGTGGAGCCGCAGATCGTCCTTAACGCCCCGGCGGAATATCTGCTCGCGGGCATCGGCGATACGCTGGCGAAGTGGTACGAAGCGGTGGTGTTGGCACCTGAGCCGGAGAACCTGCCGCTGACCGTGCGGCTGGGCATCAACGGCGCGCTGGCGATCCGCGACGTGCTGCTGGCACGCAGCGAAGAGGCGCTGGCCGACCAGCAGCGCGGTGACCAGACGCAGGCGTTCCGGGACGTGGTAGATGCGATTATCGCCGGTGGCGGTATGGTCGGCGGCCTGGGCGAACGCTATACGCGCGTGGCGGCGGCGCATGCGGTACACAACGGCTTAACCGTGCTGCCGCAGACGGAAAAATACCTGCACGGCACCAAGGTAGCCTACGGCATTCTGGTGCAGAGCGCCCTGCTCGGCCAGGACGACGTGCTGGCGCAGCTGGTGGCGGCATACCAGCGTTTTAACCTGCCGACCACGCTTCGCGAGCTGGACGTCGACATCAATAACCGGGAAGCGCTGGATAAGGTCATTGCCCACACCCTGCGCCCGGTGGAGTCGATTCACTATCTGCCGGTTGCGTTAACGCCTGACGTTCTGCGCGCCGCATTTGAGAAAGTGGAATCCTTCAGCCGTTAATCGCCCTGACCGTCTATACCTAATGATGATTCTTACCACTCTCGTAACGAGGTCATCATGCAGATCGATTTAACAGGTAAAAAGGCGCTGGTTACCGGTGCCAGCCGCGGGTTGGGTCGGGCAATTGCACTCTCGCTGGCGCGCGCCGGTGCGGATGTGATTATTACGTATGAAAAATCGGCCGATAAAGCCCAGGCGGTCGCCGATGAGATTAAGGCGCTGGGACGACACGGCGAAGCCGTGCAGGCGGACAGCGCCAGCGCGCAGGCGATTCAGGATGCCGTCACCCATGCGGCGCGTTCCCTTGGCGGGCTGGATATTCTGGTCAATAACGCCGGGATCGCGCGCGGCGGTCCGCTGGAATCCATGACGCTGGCGGATATTGACGCCCTTATCAACGTCAACATTCGCGGCGTGGTAATCGCCATTCAGGAAGCGCTGGTGTACATGTCCGACGGCGGGCGCATTATCAACATCGGCAGCTGTCTGGCGAACCGCGTGGCGCAGCCGGGGATCGCGGTTTACTCGATGACCAAATCGGCCCTTAACTCCCTCACCCGCGGACTGGCCCGTGATTTAGGGCCGCGCGGCATTACCGTTAACCTGGTCCACCCCGGCCCCACCAACAGCGATATGAACCCGGAAGACGGCGAACAGGCTGACTCTCAGCGTCAGCTTATTGCGCTGGGTCATTACGGCCAGCCGGAAGACGTCGCGGCGGCGGTCACGTTTCTCGCCAGCCCGCTTGCCGGGCAGATCTCCGGTACCGGTCTGGACGTGGACGGCGGTTTGAACGCCTGATCGCATATTCCCTGCAAGCCTCTGTCGCCCGGCAGAGGCGTTTCCGAGCACCCTCGAGGGTTCGCGTTTTGCCGCTTTCTCCCGTTTTTTCTCCGCTCTACAGTTCCCCATAAGAAATTCGGAATTTATCTAATAGTCTTATTATTTCCTTATATTTTGTGTGGGCGTACAGTGGAGGTACGGATGAAGATTGTCTGGTCCAATGGTGCAAAGAAGGCGTTTTCAAAGATTGACGAGCGGTATCAGCGTCGCATTGAGGTAAAGCTTGCTGAGCTGGATGACCGCTCGGCTCCCCGGCCCGATATCAAAAAAATATCGGCGACAGAAGATCGTTTCCGGCTACGCGTAGGCGATTACCGCATCATCTATACGCTTCGGGACGATCCCGATGACCATTGTTTTGTTTTGGCCGTCAAGCGCAGAACTTCAACGACTTACCTGCATGAGGAGAGTGCCAACTATGGCTGTACAGCTAATCAAGGACGATAACGGGAAAACGCAGTACGTCGTTATTCCCTATCACGAATATTTTCGTATGCTCTTACAGATGGCAGAAATTGACGACGAAACCGACGACGATCTGGAGGATATTGAGGTCGAACACGATAGCCTGGATGACGTGGAATTGCCTGGGGAAGTATGCAGCATCATGACCTGGCAGAACGTCAGCCTGCAGGCCGCGTGGCGTATTCTGCGCGGCATGTCCCAGCAGGAGGTGGCGGAAAAACTCGGCATCACCCAGTCCGCCGTGTCACAGCTTGAAGCGCTGGACTCCCGTCCGCAAAAGCGCACCCGCGAAAAGCTGGCGGCAATTTATGGCTGCAAGCAGGAGCAGATCAGCCTCTATTTACCGAAAGAGGGTTAACAGCACTTCGCCCCGCCCTTGCCGCCGTAGCGGGCGTCCTGACGGTCGCGGAAAAATTCTTCGTAGGTCATGGGCGTCTGGTCCGGATGGTTGACGCGCATATGCTCGACGTAATTGTCGTAGTCCGGCACGCCAATCATCATTTTGGCAGCCTGGCCCAGGTACTTACCTGCTTTGGAAAGGGTGTCGAACATAAGTCATTTCTCGTTTGTTTCCCTCACCCCGGCCCTCTCCCAAAGGGAGAGGGAGGATAAGAAAAGTAGGCCGGGTAAGCGCTAGCGCCACCCGGCACACAGGTTAATGCGCCCCTTTGGCCTGGGTTACAATCTCTTCCAGGTTTTCAGGCATCGGCTCGTACGGCGTCTCTTTCGCCGTTGGCTTATCGTTTTTCAACGCCGCCAGCGCGGTCTTGAGAGAATACAACGCCAGCACCACAACCACCACCATAAAGAAGATGGTCAGCCCGGCGTCCAGACGGTTGTTGAACACCAGCTGCGACAGCTGCGACTCGGTGTACTGCGCCGGGATCTTACCGCTGTCGATCATCGCCTGGAACTTGTTGGCGATCGCCAGGAAGCCCACCTTGTTGTCCGGGCTGAAGGCTTTCTGCCAGCCCGCCGTCAGGGTACAGATCAGCAGCCATGCGGTTGGCACTAATGCCACCCAGGCGTAACGCTGGCGCTTCATCTTGAACAGCACCACCGCGCAGAGCATCAGCGCCATGCCCGCCAGCATCTGGTTGGCGATACCGAACAGCGGCCACAGGGTGTTAATCCCGCCCAGCGGATCGACCACGCCCTGGTGCAGGAAGTATCCCCACGCCAGCACGCACAGCGCCGTTGCCAGCAGGTTCGCCGGGAGCGAATCGGTACGCTTCAGGTTCGGGGAGATCACGCCCAGCAGATCCTGGAGCATAAAGCGCGCCGCGCGGGTTCCCGCATCCACCGCCGTCAGGATAAACAGCGCCTCGAACAGGATGGCGAAGTGATACCAGAAGGAGACGTCCATCAGCCCGCCCAGCGCGCCGTGCAGGATGTAGGCCATCCCCACTGCCAGCGTCGGCGCCCCGCCCGCACGGGAGATAATCGACTGCTCGCCCACTTCACTGGCGATGCTCGTCAACGTATCAGGGGTAATCGCAAAGCCCCAGCCGCTTACCACCTGCGCGGCGGATGCCACCACGTCAACGGTTCCGGCAGGCGCCAGCACCGCCATCGGGCTGTTCATCGCGAAGTACACGCCCGGGTCGATGATACAGGCCGAGACCAGCGCCATGATGGCAACAAAGGACTCCATCAGCATGCCGCCGTAGCCAATCAGGCAGGCCTGATTTTCATTCGCCAGCATCTTCGGCGTGGTGCCGGAGGCAATCAGCGCGTGGAAGCCGGACACCGCACCGCAGGCAATGGTGATAAACAGGAACGGGAACAGGTTACCGGTCCAGACCGGGCCGGTACCGTCGATGAATTTGGTTAACGCGGGCATGGTCAGGGTCGGGCGCATAATCAGAATGCCGATCGCCAGCCCGATGATGGTGCCGATTTTCAGGAAGGTGGAGAGGTAGTCACGCGGGGCCAGCAGCAGCCACACCGGCAGCACCGCCGCCACAAAGCCGTAGCCCACCAGCATCCAGGTCAATTGTACGCCGGTAAAGTCGAAGAACGGTGCCCATGTCGGGCTTTCCGCCACCCAGCCGCCGGAGATAATGGCGAACACCAGGAATACCAGACCAATCACCGACACTTCACCAATGCGCCCCGGGCGCAGGTAGCGAATGTAGACCCCCATAAACAGCGCCAGCGGAATGGTGAAGGCAACGGTGTAGGTTCCCCACGGGCTGTGGGTCAGCGCTTTCACCACGATCATCGCCAGCACCGCGAGGATGATCACCATGATCATAAAGGTCGCCACCAGCGCAATCACCCCGGCGGTTGCCCCCATCTCCTCTTTCACCAGCTCACCCAGCGAACGTCCGTCGCGGCGGGTGGAGACGAACAGCACCATAAAGTCCTGCACCGCGCCCGCCAGCACCACGCCCGCGAGGATCCAGATCATCCCAGGCAGGTACCCCATCTGCGCCGCCAGCACCGGCCCCACCAGCGGGCCCGCTCCGGCAATTGCCGCAAAGTGGTGGCCAAACAGCACTTTTTTATCCGTCGGCACGTAGTCCAGCCCGTCGTTGTGGCGGACGGCAGGCGTCATGCGCGTCGCGTCAACGCCTAATACGTTCTTCGCGATATAGCGGCCATAAAAACGGTACGCGATCAGATAAATGCAGACGGAGGCGACGACGATCCAGAGCGCGTTGATCTGTTCCCCCCGATTGAGGGCGATATAGCCCAGGGCAAAGGCTCCCACAACGGAGAGCCCTGCCCATGTAAGGTATTTCCCTGAGTTGTTCATAGTGGTTATCCGTTGTTGTGAAACAGTGAGATGTTACATTTTGTTTCTAGAACAACCGAAAAAATTTAACAACTTTGAAACGCAATAATGCGTGGTCAAACCAGACATTTACACCACATTGTTAAGCCGATCACTTTCGCGATGTCCTCGGTCACACTTTTGCCTTTTTCAGCCAGACGCGGCCTTACGGAATGATTTGTATCATTTTTTTTGCTCATAACCTCGCCAGAATGATCCTGCGCAATCGCGCGCTTACAAGGAAAAGGATATGAACAGTTCTGTACCTCAGGATCATAAGGTCGGGCCGGGCGCGTACTTCGCCCTGGCGTTTGCAGCCGTTTTCTTCTCCGGCCTGTTAGGCGGAAAAGAGTGGTACGGCGTCTTTGATTTCACCACCCTCAACGGTGCGTTTGGCAAAGTGGTCAGTAAAGCCAGCCTGGATGACGGCACCCTGACGACAGCCAGCAGCGCCTTTCGCGGCACCGGCGGCAGCGGCGCGATGGACGGGTTTCTCTTCGCGCTCGGTTTAATTCCCGCGGTGATGTTCGCGCTGGGAATGATCAACGTGCTGGAGCACTACGGCGCGCTGCGTGCCGCCCGCAAGCTCTTAACCCCGCTGCTGCGCCCGCTGCTGGGCATTCCCGGCACCACCGGGCTCGCGCTGATTGGCAGCCTGCAAAGCACCGACGTGGGCGCGTCGCTGACCCGCAATCTGTCAGACGAAGGGCAAATCAGCGAAAAAGAGAAGGACGTTTTCGCCATGTTCCAGTTTTCCGCCGGGGCGATGATCACCAACTTTTTCTCTTCCGGGGCGATCCTCTTCACGCTGGTTGCCGTTGACGGCACGGCGGCGGTTCCCACGTCCATCGGAGCCTGTATCGCCGTCATGTTCATCATGAAAATCGTGGGCGCAAATCTGCTGCGCTTGATCCTGTCCTTCACCCGTAAAGGAGACGCCGCATGAGTGCCCCACAGTCTAACCCCGTGATTACCGATGTCTTCGTCGAAGGCGCTCGCAAGGGCTGGAGCATTGCCACCGGCAGCACCCTGCCCAACGTGGTGATGGCGTTTATCATCATCAAAGCGCTGGAAATTACCGGTGCCCTGAAAGGGCTGGGCATGATCTTCGCCCCATTGATGGGCCTGTTCGGCCTGCCGGGTGAGGCCGCCGCCGTGCTGATTGGCGGCTGGATGTCGATGGGCGGCGGGATCGGCGTCGCCATCGGCCTGTTTGATAAAGGCATTATCACCGGCGAGCACCTGGCGATCCTGGCACCCGCCATCTACCTGATGGGCTCGCAGGTGCAGTATCTGGGCCGCATTCTGGGCGTGATCGGCACCCGCGCCAAACGTATCCCGCTGATGATCGCCATCTCGGTAGTCAACGCGTTTTTAGCCATGCTGCTGATGCGCATTATTCTCTGAACAGGACGTGAATATGAATCTTGACCACTATATTGAAGAGCTGAAAACCCTGGTGAACGTGGACTGCGGCACCCAGACCATTACGGGCGTTGCCGCCGTGGCAGGCATTATGCAGCAGCTCTGGCAGCGCGAGGGGTGGCACACCGAGCGGGTGAATCTGGGCGATAAGGTAGGCCCCGGCGTGTTCGTCAGCAACAAACCGCAGGCGGAACGCTTTGACGTGCTGCTGGTCGGGCACCTGGATACCGTGTTTGCCCCCGGCACCGTCGCCGAACGTCCGATGAGCGAGGACGATACCCGCCTGTACGGTCCCGGCGTCTCGGATATGAAGAGCGGACTTCTGAATATTTTGTGGGCGATGCGCGGGCTCGACGCTGCGGACAAAGATCGTCTCGCGATTGCCGTGGCGATGAACCCGGACGAAGAGACCGGCTCGGTGCACTCCCACGAATGGATCGGCGAGCTGGCTAAGCGTTCCCGCTGCGTGCTGGTCTGCGAGGCCGCCCGCGCCGACGGTTCGCTGGTGAAAGCGCGTAAAGGGATGGCGGGCTATCACCTCACCTTCAGCGGCGTGGCGGCACACGCGGGCAACGACCCGGAGAAAGGCCGCTCGGCGATTACCGCCCTGGCCAACAGCGTTATCGCCATTAATGCGCTAACCGACTGGGATCGCGGCACTACGCTCAACGTCGGGGTGATTAACGGCGGCAGCGCGGCCAACGTGGTGGCGGATAACGCCGTAGCCGAACTCGACGTGCGCTTCTGGGAAAACGACGAGTACGACCGGGTGAATCAGGCGCTGGAGGCGTTATGTGAAAAAGGCTTTTTAGACGGCGTGACCACGACGCTTGCGCGGGTGAATCACAAACCGGCGATGGCAGCCAGCGTTGCGACTCAGGCCCTGATGCAGCAGGTTGAAGCGGCAGGAAAAGCGGAGGGTATCGACATCACCTGGCAGGCGGTCGGCGGCGGCAGCGACGCCAACCACACCGCCGCGCTGGGCATCCCGACGCTCGACGGCCTGGGGCCGATTGGCGCCGGGTTCCACAGCCCCGCGGAATGGCTGGATAAAGCGTCGATTGAACCGAGAATTCGATTACTCAGACGCGTAGTCTCCATGCTTTAATTTTGCACTAAACCGTCCCCTCTCCCTGTGGGAGTGTACAGTCCGGGGACATGGTAGACAGGTGTTCGGGGACATGGTGAACACTTTTTAACATCCTTTACCCATGGTGATCGACTTTTTCTTCAGGTCGATCACCCCCACTTTCGTGCTGTACCACCACACCTCGTAGCGGCCGTCCTCCTGCATCTCCTTCAGCCCGACCCGCTCTCCCCTGAACGCATTGCCTGCCTTCAGACTTACCCCTTTCACGCTCAGCTTTCCGCTGATATCCACCTTCCTGACCATCACGCCCTCGTCGTATTCCGGGGGCGTTGTGGTGCCGCTGTACTGCCGCGCTGACGGCTGATACCGCGAGCCCGGTACCGCCATATCCAGCGCCTCGTGCGGGCGTTCAAGGTTGTACACCGTGCGCCAGTGGTCGAAGGCGCGCTGCAGCTCACCGCTGTCTGCGAACCACTTCCCCTGGAGTACTTCCGCCTTCAGGCTGCGGTGAAAACGCTCCAGCTTGCCCTGCGTCTGCGGATGATAAGGCCGGGAGTGCCCCACCCGGATACCGTGGCGCATCAGCCACAGCTCCAGCGCCGTCCAGGTGCCGGTGGTGTCTCCCCACGGTGAGCCGTTGTCCATCGTCATCCGGTCCGGCAGGCCGTAACGCTCAAACACGCTGACCAGCTGCTGCTGCACGGTCTCGCGCCGTTCATCGGTACAGTGCGCCAGGCACAGGGAAAAACGGGAGTGGTCGTCCAGCAGGGTGAGCGGATGGCAGCGGCCGCCGCCAAAGGGAAAGTGGCCCTTAAAATCCATCTGCCAGAGGCGGTTCGGCGCGTCATGTTCGAACCGTCCCGTGGGGGGAATGCCCGGTGAAGCGCCCGGCAGCAGACCATGGCGGGCCATCAGGCTATGGACGGTGCTGAAGGCGGGCATGCGGTGCCCCTGGTCCTCGAGCCAGCGCTTTATCTTGCGTGCGCCCCAGCGCTCATGGCGGTCATGCGCCATGCGCAGCAGGGCTGTGATGTCGTCAGATGAGCGGTTCGGGGAATGGTGCGGTATGCGCGGGCGGTCCTGAAGGCCGGCGGCACCTTCCTGAGCCCAGCGGCGAAGCCACTTGTAGCCTGTGGCAGGTGAAATACCGTAGTGACGGCAGAGGGAACGAATGTTCGCCCCGTCCTGCGAGGCGAACAAAACAAACTCGGTACGTAATGACATGGTATCTCTCGCATCCCAGGGCATAAGCGACTCCATAAACGGGTTCTTATGCCTTAGTTGTAAGTGTCTACCATGTCCCCGAACAAGTGTTCACTATGTCCCCGGACCGTACAGGGAGAGGGTTAGGGTGAGGGCAACAGACCGCACAGAATCAACCCAACACCATCGTACTCAACCGGCAGGTGCAGCACCGCCGCCCCTGCTCGTCGAATACCACAATCTCCCAGCTCTGGGTGGAGCGGCCCAGATGCAGCGGCTGGCACACCCCGCGCACCTTACCGTGAGAGACCGCACGATGGTGCGTGGCGTTCAGCTCCGTTCCCACCACGCTCTGCCCGTCGCGGGTCATCAGAAAACCGGCCATTGAGCCCAGCGTTTCCGCCAGCGCCGCCGACGCGCCGCCGTGCAGCAGGCCAAACGGCTGATGGGTGCGCGCATCCACCGGCATCTCCGCTTCCAGCGTGTCGTCGCCGATACGGGTATAGACGATGCCGAGATGCGCCACCAGGGTGTTCAGGCTGGTTGCGTTCAGCTCCTCGAGCGGTAAATGACGTTTCCAGATCATTTTACGCTCCCAGCGTGGAGCCGCCGTCCACCACGATATCCTGCAGGGTGATATGGCTGGCGGCATCGGACGCCAGGAACAGTACCGTGCTGGCAATCTCCTGCGGACGGGCGATTTTGCCCAGCGGAATGCCGAGCTTAAACTGCTCGCCAAAGCCGCGAATACGCCGCTGCTCCGCGTCGTCGCTTTTCCACAGGGTGCGCTGCATATCGGTGTCCGTCGAGCCCGGCGACACCAGGTTACAGCGCACGCCGCTGCCCGCCAGCTCCAGCCCGACGGTCAGGGCCAGGCTTTTCAGCGCCGCCTTCGAGGCACCGTAGGCGCTCATGCCGATGCGCGGCGTGTGCGCCGCGTCGGACGCCACGGTGACTATCGCCCCGCCCTGCTGACGGCGGAACTGGCCCATCGTCTGCTGGAACAGGTTGAACGCGCCGCCGACGTTGACCGCAAAGGTCTGCTGCCAGTCCTCCTGCGAGAGCCGATCCGTCGCCCCCATGCGCAGAATGCCCGCCGCGTTGACCAGCACGTCCAGTCGCTCAAGGGTATTAAGCAAACGGCCACACGCATCGCTGACCTGAGCAAAATCCGCCACGTCCAGCGTTTCGGTGGCGAAAGGATAATCACCCAGCGGAAACGCCAGATCGAAGCCGGTCACCTGTGCGCCTGCCTCCACAAAGGCCAGCGCCGTCGCGTAGCCAATCCCCTTCCCCGCGCCCGTCACCCAGACGGTCTTGCCGGTAAAATCAAAACCCATCACTTCACCTCGCGGGAGAGCAGCGCCCACCAGGCGTCGATTGTTGGATTTTTTGCCAGCATCACGAAATCAATATCGCCGTGCACTTTGCGCCAGCGGGCGGCCAGCGCCATCATGCGCACCGAGTCCAGGCCGTAGTCGATCAGGTTTTCTTCATCCATTGGCTCGTCGGACTCATCCAGCAGCGGCAGGATCAGCTCGCGCAGCGCGGCTTTAGTCGCCGGAACGGACGGCAGCAGCTCGTCGGTCATCACCACGCGGCCCGAGCGTCCGGCCACGTAGTTCAGCGACATCAGGTGCTCGTCGCGGGTGAAATCCGCCAGCGCGTCGGCGATAAAGAACGGCTTGATGTCGCGCATAAAGGCATCGGTGGCGGTGGTCATGCAGCCGATATGGGCGTAGACGCCGGTAATCAGCAGCTGGTTGCGGCCCGTCTCTTTCAGCATCTGCTCCAGCGGCGAGCGGTGGAACGCGCTGTAGCGCCACTTCACCAGCACCGTGTCGGCTTCGTCCGGCGTCAGTTCAGCGACGATACGCTGCTGCTCAGGCGAGCGGGTCAGGCCCGGCCCCCACATGTCGTTCAGCAGGGCGCGGTCTTCATCACTCTGCTCTTTCGGCTGCGCGGTGTAGTAGACCGGAATATGGTGCGCTTTGCAGTAAGCGCGCAGTCTGGCGATATTCGCCACCACCTGCTGCATCATCGCGCTGTTTTCGCCCCAGAAGTTCAGGAAATACTCCTGCATATCGTGGATCAACAGCGCGGCGCGCTCCGGCTCAAAGCTCCAGTTCACCTTGTTGGTCGGCAGCTCTGCGGCGGTCGGCAGCGCGTAAGCGGTTAATTTTGGAATGGCCATACTCTGTTCCTCAGCCCCGGGCGCGTTCAGCGAGCCACAGGCGCAACTGTTTCTTATCGACTTTGCCGACAGGCGTCAGCGGGAGCGCATCCACGCTCTCCACGCGGTCCGGCAGCTTAAATTCGGCAACGCCCTGCTCGCGGAGGAAGCGACGCACCTCGACCGCGCGCAGCGGCTGTTTCACCACCAGATACGCGCAGCTTTTTTCGCCCAGCAGGCTGTCCTCCATGCTCACCAGCGCGGCGTGGATCACCGCCTCATGGCGCAGCAGCAGGTTTTCGATCTCTTCGGCGGCGATCTTCTCGCCGCCGCGGTTGATCTGATCCTTCTCGCGCCCCTGCACGGTGATGTAGCCCTGCTCGTCAATGGCAATCAGATCGCCGGAGCAGTAAAAGCCGTCGGCGTCAAAGGCGCTGGCGTTGTGTTCCGGGCTGTTGAAATAGCCGCGGAAGGTATACGGCCCGCGCGTCATCAGACGCCCAACCTCACCGCGCGGCAGCGGGTTGCCGTGCTCGTCCGCCACCCACACTTCGTCGTCCGGGCACATCGGGCGGCCCTGGGTGTTGATGATGCGTTCCGGCGCGTCGTCAAGCGCGGTGTAGTTCACCAGCCCTTCCGCCATGCCGAACACCTGCTGAAGCTGGCAGCCGATTTCCGCCGGAATGCGCGCCGCGAGCGTGGCGGAGAGGCGTGCGCCCCCCACCTGCAGCAGCTTGAGGGATGTGAGCTGCGCGTTCCCCGCGCCGTCGGCAATCGCCTGCAGCCACAGGCTCACCGCCGGAGGGACCAGCGAGGTGACGCTAATCTGATGCCGTTCAATCAGCTGGAAGCAGAGCGTCGCGCTCGGATCGTTCGCCAGCACCACGCAGCCGCCCGCGGTGAAGACGCCTAACGATCCCGGCGAGCTCATGGCGTAGTTATGCGCCGCGGGCAGCGCGTTCAGATAACGCGTTTCGGCGGTAATGCCGCAGATCTCGTTGCTGCGGCGAATGCTGTAGTCGTAATCGTTGTGCGTTCGCGGGATCAGCTTCGGCGTGCCGGTACTGCCGCCGGAAAGCTGGAAGAAGGCCACCTCGTCGGCGGGCGTCGGGTTCGGGATGAAGTTGTCCGCCGGACGCGCAATCGCCGCTTCCAGGGCGTGGTCAGCCTTATCGCCGCGCAGGAGTACGACGCGTGCCGAGCGGTGCGCATCCACAAAGGCGTTGAGGAAGTCATCGCCCGCGAACAGCGCGTGGTCGCGATCGGCAATCAGCACGGCGGGTTTGATCTGCTCCGCGTAGGCGTTCAGCTCGCTGCTCTGATGGCTGAAGAGCGCATTGACCGGCGCGACGCCGATTTGCAGCAGCGCGAAGAAGGTGATGTAGAACTCGGCCACGTTGCCGAGCTGCACCAGCGCTGTCTCGCCGCAGTGCAGCCCCTGCGCCTGAAGGGTGGACGCGAGGTTGTTCACCGCCTGATTAAACGCGCGGTAGGTGATGTGCCGCTCGCCGTCGATTATCGCCACGGCATCGCTGTCCGCGCGATCCGTCAGGATGTGGGTCAGCGGCAGATCCTGCCAGTAGCCTTTTTCGCGGTAGCGGCGGGCAAACGCCTCAGGCCAGCGGGTAAAAGGGATGGTCATGAGTCTTCCTTAGTGCAAACCAAACACGTTGAGCATGGTGGAGAGCTTCACGCCCGTTTCGCGCCATTCGCCCACCGGCGAGGAGGCGGGCACAATGCCCGCACCGGCAAACAGGCGAACGGTATTTTTATGCAGACGCGCGCAGCGGATGGTCACCACCCACTCGCCGTTGCCTTCGCTGTCGCACCAGCCGACGATACCGCCGAACAGCTCGCGGTCGAACGGCTCCAGCTCGGCGATCAGTTCTTTCGCCGCCTGGTGCGGGAAACCGCTCAGCGCCGGCGTCGGGTGCAGCAGGCAGGCCAGCGTCAGGGCGTTTTCATTTTCACGCGCCTCGCCTTCTACCGGCGTTGCCAGATGCCACAGCGTCGGCGTGGTAATCAGCTGAGGAGAATCCGGCATGCTGAGACGGTGGCTGCGCGGTGCCAGAATGGCCTTCATCGCCTGGGTCACCAGGTCGTGCTCGTGACGGTCTTTTTCGGAGGCCAGCAGCTTATTGCCCGCTTCGCGATCCAGCACGTCGTCGGGCTGACGACGCGCCGAGCCTGCCAGCGGCAGCGAGCTAAAGTGCGTGCCCTCTTTGCGAAGCAGCAGTTCCGGGCTTGCGCCCAACAGCACGCCGCCGTCTTCCAGCGGCACGTGGAAGTTAAAGCTCGCCGGGTTCTGGGCGATCAGGCGCTCCATCAGCGCACCGCTATCCATGTTTTTGTCGGTCGCGATATCAATCAGGCGCGACAGCACGACCTTGTTCACCTGCGGCGTGGCGGTCAGCGACGCGGCGCGCGCGACCATCTCTTCGAACACGGGCTGCGGGGGGATCTCGGTACGTTTTTCGATATTCAGTGACTGCGCACCGGAGAAATAGCGTGAAGACTGCTGACGCGCCGGGCGAGAAAACGTCTGCCAGCGTTCGGGAATAAACAGCGACGACGGCTTGCGGGTATCGAAGGGGATAGCCCCTACCATCACCGGATGAGCGATACCGCTGGCTTTCGCATTCCGGAAGGCCTGGGCTAATTTTTGCTGGAAGTGTCCCGTCGGATCGTCGCCGCCAACGGCGGATTCACTGAAGCGGGCAAAGCAGCCGGACGTGGTAAAGCTGCGGTAGGGCGACATAAAGAAAAAGCGGTCTGATTCCAGCGTGGTTGCGGTGTGCTGAACTTCCTCAGCCAGGGACGTATCCATATCATCCTCCTCAAAATGATAAAAGAAGCAATAATGATTATCATTTATATTTTCGTCGGCTAACCTAATCCCACATCGCTTCGCTGTCAACCGTCGGGCAAACAACTTGTGCGACAAAAGCTTGCATCCCTTCGCGGTAGCCATGAAAATGAGAAGCATTATCTTCAACAAAAACAGGATGTCGCGCTGTGAAATTCCCTGCCCTATTCCGTAATACCCTGCTTTTACCTGGACTTTTTGTTTTAGGACTTGCCTCAGCCGCTGCCGCCGACTGGCCGCGTCAGGTGACCGACAGCCGCGGCGTTCACACGCTTGAGAGCAAACCGACGCGCATTGTCTCCACCAGCGTGACCTTAACCGGCTCCCTGCTGGCGATTGACGCCCCGGTCATTGCCAGCGGCGCGACCACGCCGAACAACCGCGTGGCGGATGGGCAGGGTTTCCTGCGTCAGTGGGGAGATATCGCAAAACAGCGCAAGGTTGCGCGGCTGTACATCGGCGAGCCGAGCGCCGAAGCGGTAGCGGCCCAGATGCCGGATCTGATTTTGATCGGCGCCACCGGCGGGGATTCCGCGCTGGCGCTGTACGATCAGCTCTCCGCCATCGCCCCAACGCTTATCATCAACTACGACGACAAGAGCTGGCAGGCGCTGCTGACCCAGCTGGGCAGCATCACCGGACAGGAAAAACAGGCTGCAGAGCGCATTGCCGCGTTTGATAAACAGCTCGCGCAGGTAAAACAGCAGATGAAGCTGCCGCCGCAGCCGGTGAACGCCATCGTCTACACCGCCGCCGCGCACAGCGCCAACCTGTGGACCGCTGAATCCGCGCAGGGCAAGCTGCTGCACCAGCTGGGCTTTACGCTGGCGGAGCTGCCCGCCGGGCTGCAGACCTCCAAAAGCCAGGGCAAACGCCACGACATTATTCAGCTGGGAGGGGAAAACCTGGCGACGGGGCTGAACGGCGAAGGGCTGTTTGTGTTTGCCGGCGACCAGAAAGACGTGGATGCGATTTACGCCAACCCGCTGCTGGCGCATTTGCCGTCGGTGAAAAACAAACGGGTTTGGGCATTGGGAACGGAGACGTTCCGCCTCGATTATTACAGCGCGATGTTGGTATTAAACAGATTGAATGCGTTGTTTAAGTAGGCATTTTCCCTCCCTCTCCCCGTGGGAGAGGGCCGGGGTGAGGGCATCAGGCCGCACCGTCGTTCAACACACTCTCCTGCCTGAACCGCCGCAATTCCACCAACGCCACTAACAAAATCACGCCAACCATCGCTAACGCAAACCCGCTGCTGCTCGCCGAGGCCACCGGAGTCATCATCGCTCCCAGCCCGCCGAGGATCGCTGCGCCAATCGCATCCCCCGTGACGTTTTGCGCCGTCCACAGGCCGTTAATGCGCCCGAGCATGCCTTCCGGCGTCTGGGTCTGGATCAGGGTGTACTGCAGCAGCGAGCTGATGGCGCTCAGCCAGCCGAAGATCACCAGGCACAACACGCCCAGCGCCCACACCGGCATCAGGCTGAAGAAGCCGATGGCGATAAACGACGCCAGCGTGGCAAGCAGCATAATCAGCCCCGGACGCGCGCTCTGCGCCAGGTTCCCGCTGGTCAGCGCCCCGCACGCCGCGCCGAGCGGAATGGCGGCGTAGAGAATGCCAATCTCCGAGGCGCTCATCTGCCACTCTCCCGCCAGCGCCGGGTACAGCACGCGCACGGCGCTCGCCATCGTCAGCAGGCCGCCGAGCAGCGCAATGCCGCCAATCAGCGAGTTGTTGAACAGGAAACGAATCGCGGCCATCAGCGATTTCAGCGGATGCTCGCGCGGCTGCGGCGGAGGAGGCAGCAGCGGCAGGCGCAGCAGCGTCAGGGTGGTAATGAAGGTCCCCGCCGCCGCCAGGCCGTAGTTCCACGCCACGTTGCCGGTCGCCAGCAGCAGGCCGCCCACCATCGGCGAAATCACCGAGCCGAGGCGCACGGTGAGCATGGTGATCGCTCCCGCCTGCATCAGGTTCTCGCGCCCGACCAGCGCGGGCGTTGCCGCCAGCAGCGCCGTCACGCCCAGCGAGGCAAAAAAGCCGTCCCACAGCCCCAGGGCATAAATCGCGATCAGCGACGGCTCCGGCAGCATCGCGTTCAGACACAGCCCGATAAAGCCCACGCCGCATGTGCCGCGCGCCAGCAGGATCAGCTTCTTACGCTCGTAGCGGTCCGCCAGCACGCCGCCCACCATCAGGCCGATGAACATCGCCCCGCCGGTTAAGGTGACGGATAACCCCACCAGCCAGCTGGAGTGCGTCATGGTCTGGATCTGTACCGGCACGGCCACGCCGAGCAGGCCGAGGGACAAAATGGAGATAAAGCGAGCGATAAAAACAGCGCGATACGCCGGGTGCGTTTTCAGCAGGCTGAGGTTAAGCAGCCAGGATTTTTGATTCATGACAAAGCCTTGAGTCTATTTCTACCCTTTCCATGGGCGCACATGCTAACATAGCCAAATAAGATAGATAACGATAATCACTATCATTATCAAATCATGGATGTTGCTATGTCGTTTTCCTCTTCTGCGGTGCGCGCCGTTGCCGTGCCCGTTTTACTGCTGCTCCTGAGCCTTGCGGTAGCACTCAGCCTGCTGGTCGGCGCGAAGCCGCTGCCCGCGTCCGTTATCGTTGATGCGCTCTCCGGCACCTGCCAGAGCGCCGACTGTATTATCGTGCTCGACGCCCGACTGCCCCGCACGCTTGCCGGACTGCTGGCGGGTGGCGCGCTCGGCCTTGCCGGTGCCCTGATGCAAACCCTTACCCGTAACCCGCTGGCAGACCCCGGCATTCTCGGCGTTAACTCCGGCGCCAGCTTTGCCATCGTGCTCGGCGCGGCGCTTTTCGGGTTGACCTCGCCCTCCGAGCAGCTGGTCATGGCCTTCTGCGGCGCGCTGGCCGCCTCGCTGGTGGTCGCGTTTACCGGCAGCCAGGGCGGCGGGCAGCTGAGTCCGGTACGTTTAACGCTTGCGGGCGTGGCGCTCGCGGCGGTGCTGGAGGGCCTATCCAACGGCATCGCCCTGCTCAACCCGGACGTTTACGACCAGCTGCGCTTCTGGCAGGCCGGTTCGCTGGATATCCGCACCCTTGAAACCCTAAAAGTGGTGGCGATCCCGGTCATTATCGCCGCCGCCGTGGCGCTGTTTTTAAGCCGGGCGCTCAACAGCCTGAGCCTCGGCAGCGACACCGCGACCGCCCTCGGCAATAGGGTAGCGCGCACGCAGCTGATTGGTCTGCTCGCCATCACCGTACTGTGCGGTAGCGCGACCGCGGTGGTCGGCCCGATCGCCTTTATTGGCCTGATGATGCCGCACATGGCGCGCTGGCTGGTGGGGGCGGATCACCGCTGGTCGCTGCCGGTGACGCTGCTGGCCACCCCTGCTCTGCTGCTGTTTGCCGACGTGCTGGGCCGCCTGCTGGTGCCCGGCGAGCTGCGCGTCTCGGTGGTCAGCGCCTTTATCGGCGCGCCGGTGCTGATCTTCCTGGTTCGTCGTAAACATGGAGGTGGCGCATGATGGCCCCGTCCCGTCGTTTACTCACCAGCGTCTCGCTGCTGCTTATCGCCATTCTGCTGCTGGCGGTCTGGAGCCTGCGCAGCGGCGCGGTGACGCTCGATCTTGCGCAGGTGTTTAACGCCCTGCTCGGCAGCGCGCCGCGCAACATCACCATGGTGGTGACGGAGTGGCGACTGCCGCGCGTGGCGATGGCGATTCTGGTCGGCGCGGCGCTCGGCGTGAGCGGTGCGATATTCCAGTCGCTGATGCGTAACCCGCTCGGCAGCCCGGACGTGATGGGCCTCAACACCGGGGCCTGGAGCGGCGTGCTGGTGGCGATGGTACTGTTCGGCCAGCACCTGACGGCGATTACCTTTACGGCGATGGCGGGCGGCATTCTCACCTCCCTGCTTATCTGGGCGCTGGCCTGGCGCAACGGCATCGACACCTTCCGCCTTATCATCATCGGGATCGGCATCCGCGCCATGCTGATGGCCTTTAACACCTGGCTTTTACTGCAGGCCTCGCTGGAAACCGCGCTCTCTGCCGGGCTGTGGTACGCCGGTTCCCTCAACGGCCTGACGTGGGGCAAAACCTGGCCCGCCGCGCCGCTGATTTTGCTGATGTTTATCGGCGCGCTGCTGCTGGTGCGGCGTATGCGTCTGCTGGAGATGGGCGACGACAGCGCCTGCGCGCTGGGCGTGGGCGTCGAGCGCTCGCGCCTGATGCTGATGCTGGTCGCCGTACTGCTGACCGCCGCCTCTACCGCGATTGCCGGGCCGATCTCGTTTATCGCCCTCGTGGCACCGCACATCGCCCGCCGCCTTAGCGGGACGGCGCGCTGGGGCTTAACCCAGGCGGCGCTGTGCGGCGCGCTGCTGCTGCTGGCCGCCGATCTCTGCGCCCAGCGGCTGTTTATGCCTTATCAACTGCCGGTGGGCGTGGTGACCGTCAGCCTCGGCGGGATTTACCTCATCGTCTTGCTCGTTCAGGAGTCACGCAGGAAATGACAGATTCTACAACTCGCTTGCGCGGCGAAAACCTCACTCTCGGCTACGGCAAAAAAATCATTGCCCGTGACTTATCCGTCGCCATTCCGGACGGCCATTTTACGGCAATCATCGGGCCGAACGGCTGCGGCAAATCGACCCTGCTGCGCACCCTGAGCCGCCTGATGACGCCGGCTGAGGGCAGCGTGTTCCTCGACGAGGAGCAGATCCAGCGCTTTGCCAGCAAAGAGGTGGCGAGGCGCATTGGGCTACTGGCGCAAAACGCCACCACGCCTGGAGACATCACGGTGCAGGAGCTGGTCTCGCGCGGGCGCTATCCGCACCAGCCGCTGTTTACCCGCTGGCGCAAAGAGGACGACGAGGCGGTCAGCCGCGCGATGGTAGCAACGGGGATTACCGATCTGGCCCAGCAGAGCGTGGACACCCTCTCCGGCGGGCAGCGTCAGCGCGCGTGGATCGCGATGGTGCTGGCGCAGGAGACCTCCATCATGCTGCTGGACGAGCCGACGACCTGGCTCGACATCAGCCATCAGATTGATCTGCTGGAGCTGCTGAGCGAGCTGAACCGCACGCAGGGGTATACCCTGGCGGCGGTGCTGCACGATTTAAACCAGGCGTGCCGCTACGCTACGCACCTTATTGCCTTGCGAGACGGTGAGATTGTGGCGCAGGGCGCGCCGAAAGAGATTGTGACGCCGGAGCTGATCGAGCGGATCTACGGCATGCGCTGCATGATTATTGACGATCCGGTGGCGGGTACGCCGCTGGTTGTGCCGTTGGGCAAACGTGCGGTCTGATGCCCTCACCCCAGCCCTCTCCCACAGGGAGAGGGCGCAAACCCAACAAACATCAACCACGGATCCGTAGGCCGGGTAAGGCGTAGCCGCCGCCCGGCGCTTTTGACGTTACCCCAATATCTCATTCAACACCGGTCCGATCTTCTCAAACGCCTGCGGTGAAATGATATCCACGTGGGCGCAGTCCTGGCTGTACACCTCAAGCTCCGCCACCCACGGCGCCCACGCAACCTGAGGATCCATCGTTCGCGTACGCTCGGCGACAAACAGCGTCGCTTTTCCGCCAAAGCGCGCGCTGTGCGCCGTGGTGAGTAACCGCACCGCGTCGGCGTAGTTGCCCTCGATAGCGTTAAACAGCTCGCTGGAGCCCTGCCCCTGCTGAGCGGCGATAAACGCCTGACGCTCGCGCTCGATTTCCGCCAGCACTTCCGGGTCGAGGCCGTTGGCCTCTTTCTCCGCCCAGTTCTGGGTTTCCGGCGGCCAGGTATCCAGCAGGCCGAGGAAGGCCACCTCTTCATCCAGCTCGCGCAGACGGGCGGCAATTCCCTGCGCCAGCGTACCGCCGAGGGAATAGCCGAACAGATAATACGGCCCCTGCGGCTGCTGCTGACGCAGCGTAGCCAGGTGGTGCTCAATGACTCCATCCAGATCCGCACGCTGCTGCATCGGGCCGTCCGGGCGCGGCGACTGAATGCCGGTGATCGACCAGCGCGGGCTGAGATAGCGCGCCAGCACGCTAAACTGCCAGGCAAAGCCGGACGCCGGATGGAAGCAGAACAGCGTCGGGCCGTCGCCTTCCCTCAGCGGAAGAAGTGTTTCATACCCCAGCCGCTGCGCCTGCTCGTCGCTCATCTGCGAGTCCAGCAGCGCGCTGAGCTTGCTCACCGTCGAGGCGACCATAATCTGCCCCGGCGTAACCTTGCGCTCGAACGCGCGGCTAAGCTGTGCCGCCAGGCGCATCGCCAGCAGTGAATGTCCGCCGAGGGCAAAGAAGTCGGCCTCAACGTCGTTCACCTCGCAGCCCAGTAGGGCGGAAAACGCCTGCGCGACGGCGGCTTCGGTTTCCGTCTCCGGCGCGCGGCCGGATGTTTTGCTGGTCAGCTCCGGCAGCGGCAGCGCCTTGCGGTCGAGCTTGCCGTTCGCGCTGAGCGGCAGCGCGCTGATTTGCAGCAGCACCACCGGCACCATGTGCGGCGGCAGCTGCGCTTTGAGCGACTCCAGCAGCGCGTCGCGATCCAGCGGTAAGCCGGATTCAGAGACCATGTATCCCACCAGCTGGCGGGCATCGCCGCCGGTGGCCGCCGCCTGGTTGAACACGCAGGCGTGCGCCACGGCCTGAGCCACGTCCGGCAGCGACAGCATCGCCCGGTCGATTTCACCCAGCTCGATGCGCTGGCCGCGAATTTTTAGCTGATCGTCGCTGCGGCCGAGATATTCCACCGCCCCGTTGTCCAGCCAGCGGGCAACGTCGCCGGTGCGGTACATCCGCTCGCCGGGGGCAAACGGGTCGGCAATAAAGCGGCTGGCGGTGAGGTCCGGACGGCCCAGATACCCCTGCGCCAGCTGAATGCCGGTGAGATACAGATCCCCCGCCACGCCGAACGGCACCGGGCGCATCATCGCGTCCAGAATGCGCAGCCCCGTGTTCCACACCGGGAAGCCGATCGGCACGCTGTTGCCTTCCACGGCCGCCAGCTCGGGACCAAACGCCGGATACCAGCTCACGTCCACCGCCGCTTCGGTTGGGCCATAGAGGTTATGCAGCGGCGCACGGGTGAGCTGCTCCCACTCGCGGCACAGCTCGGTCGGCAGCGCTTCGCCGCTGCAGAACACCTGCTTAAGGGTTTTGCAGCACGCCGCATTTTCCGGCGTCAGCGAGGCGACAAACGCCGCCAGCATCGACGGCACGAAGTGGGTAGTGGTCACGCCGTACTGGGCAAAGAAGCTCTGCATCGCCTGCGGATCGCGGTGCGCGTCCGGCTCGGCCATCACCAGCTTCGCTCCGGCGATAAACGGCCACCAGAACTCCCACACCGACACGTCAAAGCTGCACGGCGTTTTCTGCGCCACCATGTCCGTCGCGTCCAGCGGGTAATGGTCCTGCATCCACTTCAGGCGGTTAACGATAGCGGTATGGCCGACCATGACCCCTTTCGGGCGGCCCGTCGAACCGGAGGTAAAGATGATGTACGCGGTCTTCTCCGGCGTCGCCAGCCGCAGCGGTTCAGCATCCGTGGTCTGTAACAGTGTGTTGTAACTAAACGAACTAATCGGCAGATCGCTAAAGCGCGAACGCTGTTCGTCGGTGGTAATGAGCAACGAAGGTTTGGCATCTTCCAGCATCATCCGCAGACGGTCGTCCGGGTAGCCGGTGTCGAGCGGCAGCCACGCGGCACCGGCCTCGACGATGCCGTGCAGCGCCAGCGTCAGGAACACCGAGCGCGGCAGGGCCACCGCCACGCTGTCGCCCGGCTTCACGCCGCGCGCGCGCAGCAGGTTTGCCAGCGCGATCACCTGCTCGCGCATCTGACGATAGCTAAGCTCAATATGCGCGTCCGCCAGCGCGGGGGCGTCCGGCGTTTTGCTCGCCTGCTCCGCCACCAGATCCGCCAGCGTTGTGGACGGCAGCGCCAGCCCGGTATCGTTGATGCGCGCCAGCTGCTGATATTCCTGCTCCGAAACGGTTTCCACTTCGCCGCAGCGCAGGTCAGGGTTGGCCGCAAACTGCATCAGCATCGCGTTCAGACGCGCGACGTGACGGGAAAGCGTCGCTTCATCGTAACGCTGTTTATTGGCGAGGATCTCAATGCTCAATCCGCCCTGCTCGTCCGGGAACAGCGCCAGCTCGAGATCGTTCACCGGGCCGGTTGCCAGCGTGTGGGTGATGGCCTCCACGCCGTCGATATCCAGCTGATAATCGAACACCTTGACGTTCAGCACCGGGCCAAACAGCGCTTCGTCGCCTGCGGCACGCCCGCCGTCGCGCACGATTTGCTCGGCGTCGTAGCGCTGGTGACGGCGCATTTTTTTCAGCTGATTCGCCAGGCGCAGCGCCAGCTCCGGCAGGCTCTCCTGCGGGTTGATATTCACCGCCAGCGGCAGGACGTTGAGCACCGGCCCGGTCGCGGTCAGCGCGGCCGAGCCCATGCGGCGCATAAAGATAAACCCGGCGGCATAGTCAAGCCGCCCGGTCAGGCGGCCCAGCCACAGCGCCACCAGCGCAAGCGCCAGATCGGTGCGCTGCGCCTGCCCTGCCGCCTGTGCAAGCTGGCTAAAGGCGCGACCGTCAGCGGCGATTTTCAGGCGCAGGATATCGGTAGTGGCGGCGCGTCCCGGCAGCGGTGCGGAAGAGAGCGAGACCGGAGAAGGAAGCTGCCTGCGCTGCTCCGCCCAGAAGGCACCGTCGCGCGCGTAAGCCTCGCTGTCGCGATAGTGCTGATACTCTTCAACCACTTCCGCAAACGGCGTGAACGGCGATTCCGGCGTGCTTTCGCCGTTTTTCCATGCTCGATAGATAGCGGCGATCTGGCGGGTAATCGCCGGGAAGCTGAAGCCATCCACCACCAGATGGTGATAGCGCTGATACCAGTACCAGCGGTTTTCACCTACCTGAATCAGCTTATGTAACGCCAGCGGCTGACCGCTGTCGACGCGCAGGTTTTGATTGAGATCGGCCTCCATCAGCGCCACGGCGTCGTCGTGAGAGGCAACGCGAACGATGGACGGCTCCGGCAGAATGAAGGTGTCATCCACCCACTGCCACACCTCGCCGTTCTCTTCGGCAAAACGCATCCGCAGGGTATCGGCCTGCATCATGCCTTCCGCAATCGCTTTTGCCAGCAGTGGCGCGTCGATATCGCCTTTCAGTTCGGTGTAGTGCGCCACGCTCCAGGCGTTTGGCAGGGAGGACAGCTGTTCCGCCATCCAGATACCCGGCTGGGCGGCGACGAGAGGAAGACGGTTCATGCGCTCCCCTCCGCATAATGGGACGGTTCAAGCGTGCGCCAGTGCCCGGCCAGCCACTGCTGGCACGCCTCCTGAGACTGCGCTTCGCACACCACGCGCCACCCCGCAGGCAGTTCGCACTGCTGCGGCCACAGGCTGTACTGCCCCTGGTCGTTTTGCAAAATGGCGAACTGTCCCTGCGGATTATCGAAAGGATTGCTGAATTCCATACAGACTCCGTTATTGAATGAGCGGCTGCCAGAGGGTCATCAGCCCCTGCGTCAGCCCACCGCGCCAGCAAAGCGCATCGTGTCCGCCGTCAACCTGACGCCAGGTAACCTGCTGCTGCGCGCGTAGTTCGGCGTAAATCGCCTGATTGGCATTGAAAATCAGCGGCTCGTTGCGCCCGGCCTCAAGGACGATACGTAGCCCGCTCGCGGCTAGCTCACCCGCTCTGAGCTGTTCAATGAGGCACCCGTCCTGCTGCCCGCCGCGGTGCGGCCACCAGTACGAGCCGGACTGGCTCAGCACGCAGCCAAAACGCTGCGGCCAGTTGAGGCCAGCATAAAGCGAAGAGAGTCCGCCAAAGCTCTGGCCCGCCACCACGGTACGGTCGGCGCGGTCGCTAAATGGCGCGAGATTTTGTACGAGAGGGAGAAGTTCTTCCTGCACCGCCAGCCAGAAATCGGGATTACAGGGCAGTTCCCGGCTGCGGTGTTCCGTGTCGATCGCATCAATTAAGACGTAGACCGCAGACGGCAGTTTGCGCTCGGAGGTGAGCGAGGCCAGCGTGGGCCAGACCGGCATGCTTTCGGCCCAGAACTGCCCGTCGAGCAGCACCGCCAGCGGGCGCTCGGGGCCGTCATCCCCGGTGGCAAAAATCCACACGCGGCGGCGGTTGTTCAAACGCGCGCTGTTCCACTCAATGCAGACAGGCGGCTGATACGGCGTATCGGGACGATCCCAGCCGGGCTGAACGGGCGCGTCCGGCATCTCAAGCGCCGAGACGGCATGACCGCGCCCGCCGCGCCAGCTCTGCGGATTCAGCGGGTCGGACACCGCGTGCGGCAGCAGCTTGCGCCAGCCTTCGCGCAGCGCCATGCGGTCCGGCCGTGCGCCTTCAAACACGGTATCGGCAAAATCATTTTCATTCACAGAAGGGATAAAACAGTAGCTCCCGCGCCACTCGGGGCTGAACTCGCCCTGCCACTGCCAGACGTCGGTATCCGGGATGCGTTCGAGGGACTGCGGGCGGGCAAGTTGATGGTGATCGGTCACGCCGGTGATGTAGAGCCAGACGCGTTTAACTGCTGACGTCTTCTGCGTTCCTGCCGGGTCTCGCCACCAGAAGGTGACGCGATAGCTCGCCCTCAGACGTTCCCATTCTGGCCCGTTTTTCGACTGCCACCAGGCTTCACTTCCGGTTGTTAACGCCGTCACCCTTATAACCTCATGTTTAACAGACTTTTTTGCTTCAGGACAAATTTTATTGATAATATTATTGATAACTATTTGCATTTGCAATAGCGTAATGCCCGCGCTGTGGGAAGCGCGCTCATTAAATAACCATAAAAGCGGGACGTACAATGAATAAGAAGATTCACTCTCTGGCCTTGCTGGTCAATTTAGGGATTTATGGTGTTGCGCTGCCCGCCATGGCAGACGACAAGACCGCCTCTGCGCAGCACGAAGATACGATGGTGATCACCGCCGCCGAACAGAATTTACAGGCGCCGGGCGTGTCAACCATCACCGCCGATGAGATCCGTAAAAACCCGCCCGCGCGGGACGTGGCTGAAATCATCCGCACCATGCCGGGCGTTAACCTGACCGGAAACTCCACCAGCGGCCAGCGCGGCAACAACCGTCAGATTGACATTCGCGGCATGGGCCCGGAAAACACGCTGATCCTGATCGACGGCAAGCCGGTGACCAGCCGTAACTCCATCCGTCTGGGCTGGCGCGGCGAGCGCGACACCCGCGGTGATACCGGCTGGGTGCCGCCAGAGATGATCGAACGCATCGAGGTTATCCGCGGCCCGGCCGCCGCGCGCTATGGCAACGGTGCGGCAGGCGGCGTGGTAAACATCATCACCAAAAAATTCGACGACCAGTGGCATGGCTCCTGGAACACCTACCTGAACGCGCCAGAACACAAGGACGAAGGTTCCACCAAACGCACCAACTTCAGCCTGAGCGGGCCGCTGGGCGGCGACTTCAGCTTCCGCATGTTCGGTAACCTGGACAAAACCCAGGCCGACGCGTGGGACATTAACCAGGGTCACCAGTCTGACCGTACCGGTGCCTACGCCGACACGCTGCCGGCGGGCCGTGAGGGTGTGGAGAATAAAGATATCAACGGCGTGGTGCGCTGGGACTTTGCGCCAATGCAGTCCCTGGAGTTCGAAGCAGGCTACAGCCGTCAGAACAACCTCTACGCGGGCGATACCCAGAACACCAACAACGATAACAGCTCCAGCGGGCTGGTGAAGAAAAACTACGGCAAAGAAACTAACCGTATTTATCGTCAGAACTTCGCGGTCACCTGGAACGGCGGCTGGGATAACGGCATCACCACCAGCAGCTGGGCGCAGTACGAACACACCCGCAACTCGCGCCTGGGCGAAGGGCTGGCGGGCGGGCTGGAAGGCCTGTTCAACAGCAACAAATTCACCGACACCGACCTGGCCGACGTGATGCTGCACAGCGAAATCAACCTGCCGATTGATTTCCTCGTCAACCAGAACCTGACCCTGGGAACCGAGTGGAACCAGCAGCGCATGAAGGACTCAACCTCCTTTACGCAAACCCAGCAGGGCGGCACCATTCCGGGCATGAGTAACGATCGCAGCCCGTACACCTCAGCGGAGATCTTCTCCCTGTTCGCGGAAAACAACATGGAGCTGACCGACAGCACCATGCTGACCCCGGCGCTGCGCTTCGACCACCACACCATCGTCGGCAACAACTGGAGCCCGTCCCTGAACCTGTCGCAAGGTCTGGGGGATGACTTCACGCTGAAGATGGGGATCGCGCGCGCCTATAAAGCGCCGAGCCTGTACCAGACCAACCCGAACTACCTGCTGTACAGCAAAGGCCAGGGCTGCTACGCCAGCGGTGACGGCGTGGGCTGCTACATGATGGGCAACGACGACCTGAAAGCGGAAACCAGCATCAACAAAGAGATTGGTCTGGAGTGGAAACGCGACGGCTGGCTGGCGGGCGTGACCTGGTTCCGCAACGACTATCGCGACAAGATTGAAGCGGGCTACGCGCCGATCGGTCACACCTCTTCCGGTAAAGTTCAGACGGATATCTACCAGTGGGAAAACGTGCCGAAAGCGGTGGTCGAAGGGCTGGAAGGCTCCCTGAACGTGCCGGTCAGCGACACGATTAACTGGACCAACAACATCACCTACATGCTGCAGAGCAAGAACAAGGAGACCGGCGACCGTCTGTCGATCATTCCGGAGTACACGCTGAACTCGACACTGAGCTGGCAGGTACATCAGGACGTGTCGCTCCAGTCGACCTTTACCTGGTACGGCAAGCAGCAGCCGAAGAAGTACAACTACAAAGGTCAGCCTGTGACCGGGTCTGAGAAAGATGAGGTTAGCCCGTACAGCATCGTTGGCCTGAGCGCGACCTGGGACATGACCAAAAACGTCAGCCTGACCGGCGGCGTGGATAACGTCTTCGACAAACGCCAGTGGCGCGCGGGTAATGCCCAGACAACCGGAAACACCACCACCGGTGCGTATATGTACGGTGCGGGTGCGTATACGTATAATGAACCGGGTCGCACCTGGTACATGAGCGTGAATACGCGTTTCTGATACAGGCAGTAACTCCCCCTCTCCCCGTGGGAGAGGGCCGGGGTGAGGGCATCAGGCCGCACTATTTGCTGATAGAGGAAAAACATGCACACCACCCACAGCACGTTCATTCTCGCCGGCCACACCGTCCATCGCGTCACCTTCGACCCAACCACCTTCACCGACACCGATCTCCTTTGGCTCCCCCACCACGCTGAGCTTTCAAACGCCGGGCGCAAACGCAAAGCCGAGCATCTTGCCGGACGCATCGCCGCCGCGCATGCGCTCGGTGCGATACATGAACGCGCGATTCCCGGCATCGGCCCCAGCGGCGAACCGCTCTGGCCGGAATGGGTTTCGGGAAGCATCACTCACAGCGGCACGCAGGCAATGGCGGTTGTCGTTCGTCTTCCAGATGCGCTGGTGGGTATTGATTGCGAAGCCATTCTTGCGGAGCGTGAAGCCCGTGAAATCCAGGACGGCATTATTGATGCGCAGGAGGCGATGTGCCTGATGCGTTCGGGCTACCCCTTTGCGCTAGCATTGACGCTCGCTTTTAGCGCCAAAGAGAGTTTGTTTAAAGCCCTCTTCCCACAGGTGAAGATTTTCATGGGTTTTGAGTGGGCGAGAGTCACAGAGGTAACGGAAAAAACAATCACACTGGCGCTTTCGCGCCCGGCTGGAGACTATCCTGAGGGTAAACGCTTCACCCTCGTCTGGCAGCATAATGATGGGAACGTGTGGACGCTGCTAAAAGCCTGATGGCTCTGCGCTTATTAGGCCTACGGTAAAGCGGTTTTGTAAGCCGGGTAAGCGCAGCGCCACCCGGCGCTCACTACCCCGCAAGCGCTCTGTAAAACGCGGGATTATCTCTAATCACATTCAGCACTTTCGCCGCTAATCCCGTTGGGTTTCGCCGTTTCGACTCCCAGCTTTTAATCGTGTCAACGCTTGTACCCAGAGCCTTCGCCATTTCGCTTTGAGTGACATTTAACTGCTCTCTTATCGCCCGAACGTCCGCGACCTCATAGCGAGTTACTCGTGATGGCGTTTTCTTACCACGTTGGATTTCGGCTGCCTCTTCAAGCGAAGCCTTCAGTTCATCGAAGATACTCATTGTCTGCCTCTTTTGCCTGATGGAGTACATAGTACACCTTTAATTAACGAAACTGGAAGCGGTATTTGTGAGAACAGACGTGAGCTTTTTGAGTTCGGCTTTCTCTAGATCGGTCAGGCTGTCCTTCATGCTTTTTGGGTAGGCCATGATGAAATAAATCACCTCCTCCGTGGCCAAAAAGTAGATCACTCTGGCACCGCCTCTCTTTCCCTTTGAGCCTGCGGCCATCCTGATTTTCCGTAACCCACCCGTGTGTTGGATCAGGTCGCCTTTATCAGGCCAGGCAATGAGTTCCTTTTGGAGATCCTTTAATTCATCATCCGTAGCAATGCTTTTAATCTGCCGGGTAAAGAGTGATGTTTCGATAAACTCTATTGCGTGACTCATCCATAGTTCCTTCCCTGGACGCAGCAAAAGCCTGAATGCTTCAGCACCAGGCTTTTGCTGCATGGTTACTCTTCCTTGAGTAATATTGCGCCGAATAACTGTGTTTATATACAGCAAAAGGGTATTTTAAGAATCCGTTTAGACATCCGGGAACATCACGCTATTCCCCGGCGCTTCCCTGTGCAGATGGATAAAGTTCAGGTGCCGTTCATACTGGTCCAGAATGTCCGTAATCACCTGCTCCTTGCTGTAGTCCATCAAATCATTCCCCTGGCTGCCTTCCAGCAGGAAGGTCTCAAGACGGTAGTAGGTCGACTTCCCGCTGCGCGCCCGGTAGGTAAAACCGGGCACCGAATACTGCTGCGGCCAGATCTGATAGACAAAGTTCTGCTCGTCGCCCATGTGTACCAGCAGGTCCAGGTGCCCCAGGTTCTCGCCCTCCTCCGGCGGCAGGTTTTTCAGCTCCACGTACGCGCCGCGCAGCCTCAGCTCCTGCGCGACCTCTTCCATCGCCGGGAAGCAGACCGTCTCCATCATCTGTTTGGTGTAGCGCGTGCCCGGGTAGTTCATCAGGCGCGAGAGGCGTTTTTTCCAGCTCAGCCTGTCCTGCGCGCCCATCGGACGCGGCGCGGTGTCGCGGCTGGCGCTGACGCGGCGGTAGTCTTCCACCTTGAGCGATTTATACAGCCCGGCCATCACAAAGAAGATAACGAAGCTGAACGGCAGTCCCATGATCACCGTGGTGTTCTGCAGCGCAGAGATACCGTTGGTCATCAGCATGCCGAGCGTCAGCAGGCCGATGGCGACAGACCAGAAGATGCGCAGCCAGTTCGGCGCGTCGCTGTTGATGTCTTTGAGCTTCGAGGTGAAGTTGCCCAGCACCAGCGCGCCGGAATCCGCCGAGGTGACGTAAAACAGCAGGCCGGTGATGGTCGCCACGGAGGCGCTAAAGGTGAACGCCGGGTACTGCGCCAGCAGGCTATAGAAGCCGCGCTCCGGGTGCGCCATCGCTTCCTGCGCGAAGGTTGCATTGCCGTGGATGATCTCATGGAGCGCGCTGTTGCCGAACACCGACAGCCACAGCAGGGTAAAGGTGAACGGGATAATCAGCGTGCCCATCACAAACTGGCGGATGGTGCGGCCACGTGAAATACGCGCCAGGAACAGGCCAACAAACGGCGACCACGCCACCCACCACGCCCAGAAGAACAGCGTCCAGTTGTTCATCCACTCTACCGGGCGGTCAAAGGCGAAGCTGTTCAGCGTCATGCCCATAAAGCGGTTTACGTAGTCGCCCACGTTCAGCACTAAGGCATTGAGCAGGAACGAGGTATCGCCCATAAACAGCACGAACAGGATCAGCCCCAGCGCCAGCGCCACGTTCAGCTCGGAGAGCACGCGGATGCCCTTATCGACGCCCGACGTCACCGAGATGGTGGCGATAATGACTGAGAGCGCAATCAGCGCCGCTTTGGCCGCCATCGAATCCGGGATATCAAACAGCACGCTCAGCCCGTAGTTGAGCTGCACCACGCCAATCCCGAGCGTCGTCGCAATACCGAAGATGGTGCCGATCACCGCAGCGATATCGACGCTGTGGCCAATCGGGCCGTTAATTTTTTTACCGAAAATCGGATACAGCGCGGAGCGGATGGTGAGGGGCAAATTATAACGATAGCTAAAGTATCCGAGCGCCATGCCCATCAGGGCGTACATCGACCAGCCCGTCAGTCCGTAGTGGAACAGCGTCCAGACCATCGCCTGGCGCGCGGCCTCCATCGTCTGCCCTGCCCCTTCCGGCGGCTGCATATACTGCGTGACCGGTTCCGCCACGGAGAAGAACATCAGGTCGATGCCGATGCCCGCGGCAAACAGCATCGCGGCCCAGCTCAGCAGGCTGAACTCGGGCTTGGACTGCTCCGGCCCGAGCTTCACCGAACCGAAGCGCGAGCAGGCGATGCAGACCACGAAGACGATATAGAGCGTCGCAGCCAGCAGATAGTACCAGCCGAAGGTCTTCGACACCCAATTGAGGGTGCGCCCAATCCACTCGGCAGAAAAATCACGAAAGAAGATGGTCGTCAGGGAAAACAACAAAATCAGCCCGGCGGAAGTATAAAAAACGACCGGGTTGATTTTGTCTTTTTCTCTGTCCTGTGAAAGGTCTGTCATCCAGTATCCCCACTATTTTTGTAACTATTAAAATCCAAATCCGCAACAATTAAGACACATTTTATATTGAACGTCCAATCAAAAACCGCTTTAATGTATTACTAACGCTGATGAATGGAGTGGCAAAAATGCCCAAAGTGGGGATGCAGCCGATCCGGCGCAGGCAGCTTATCGACGCCACGCTGGAAGCAATAAATGAAGTGGGAATGCACGACGCGACGATCGCGCAGATCGCCCGTCGGGCGGGCGTTTCCACGGGGATCATCAGTCACTACTTCAAAGACAAAAACGGCCTGCTGGAAGCGACCATGCGCGACATCACCGGCCAGCTGCGCGACGCGGTAGTAAGCCGCTTACGCGCCCTGCCGGACGGCAGCGCGGAGCAGCGCCTGCAGGCGATTGTCGGCGGCAATTTTGATGAAACCCAGACCAGCGGCGCGGCCATGAAGGCCTGGCTGGCCTTCTGGGCGAGCAGCATGCACCAGCCGATGCTCTACCGCCTGCAGCAGGTGAGCAGCCGCCGTCTGCTGTCGAACCTGGTGTACGAGTTCCGCCGCGAGCTGCCGCGCGAGCAGGCCCAGGAGGCGGGCTACGGGCTGGCGGCGCTGATCGACGGGCTGTGGCTACGCGCCGCGCTGAGCGGCAAGCCGCTGGATAAAACCCTGGCGCAATCGCTCACCAGCCACTTTATCAGCCAGCATTTACCGACCGAATAACCGAGGAGAATTTATGTCCCGAATGGCAGAACAGCAGCTTTATATCAATGGTGGTTATACATCCGCCACCAGCGGTCGCACCTTCGAGACCATCAACCCGGCCAACGGTGAAGTTCTGGCGAGCGTACAGGCCGCCGGGAGAGAAGACGTCGATCGCGCCGTGGAAAGCGCAACACGCGGGCAAAAAATCTGGGCGGCGATGACCGCCATGGAGCGCTCGCGCATCCTGCGTCGCGCCGTCGATATCCTGCGCGAGCGCAACGACGAACTGGCGAAGCTGGAAACCCTCGACACCGGTAAAGCGTTTTCTGAAACCTCCACCGTCGACATCGTCACCGGTGCGGACGTGCTGGAGTACTACGCGGGGCTGATCCCGGCGCTGGAAGGCAGCCAGATCCCGCTGCGCGACACCTCGTTCGTCTACACCCGCCGCGAGCCGCTGGGCGTGGTGGCGGGCATCGGCGCGTGGAACTACCCGATCCAGATCGCCCTGTGGAAATCGGCCCCGGCGCTGGCGGCGGGCAACGCGATGATCTTCAAGCCGAGCGAGGTCACCCCGCTCACCGCTCTGAAGCTTGCCGAGATCTACACCGAAGCGGGCGTGCCGGACGGCGTGTTTAACGTCCTGCCGGGCGTGGGCGCGGAGACCGGCCAGTACCTGACCGAGCATCCGGGCATCGCGAAAGTCTCCTTCACCGGCGGCGTCGCCAGCGGCAAAAAGGTGATGGCCAACTCGGCTGCCTCCTCCCTGAAAGAGGTGACGATGGAGCTGGGCGGCAAATCCCCGCTGATTATTTTCGACGACGCGGATCTGGATCTCGCGGCGGACATCGCGATGATGGCGAACTTCTTCAGCTCCGGCCAGGTGTGCACCAACGGCACCCGCGTGTTCGTGCCCGCGAAATCTAAGGCCGTGTTTGAGCAGAAAATCGTCGAGCGCGTGGGCCGCATCCGCGCGGGCGATCTGTTCGATGAACGCACCAACTTTGGCCCGATGGTCAGCTTCCCGCACCGCGACAGCGTGCTGCGCTACATCACCAAAGGCAAAGAGGAAGGCGCGCGCGTGCTGTGCGGCGGCGACGCGCTGAAGGGCGAAGGTTTTGACAACGGCGCGTGGGTCGCCCCGACCGTGTTCACCGACTGCACCGACGAGATGACCATCGTGCGCGAAGAGATCTTTGGCCCGGTGATGTCCATCCTCACCTATGAAAGCGAAGAAGAAGCCATTCGCCGCGCCAACGACACCGACTACGGTCTGGCGGCGGGCATCGTCACTGCCGACCTGAACCGCGCGCACGGCGCCATTCATCAGCTCGAAGCGGGCATCTGCTGGATCAACACCTGGGGTGAATCCGCCGCAGAGATGCCGGTCGGCGGCTACAAACACTCCGGCATTGGCCGCGAGAACGGCGTGATGACGCTGCAGAGCTACACCCAGGTGAAGTCCATCCAGGTTGAGATGGGTAAATTCCAGTCCATATTTTAACCGGGAGGTTTATTTGCAATTTGACTACATCATTATCGGGGCCGGCTCTGCCGGCAACGTGCTGGCAACGCGACTGACTGAAGATCCGAACACCACCGTCCTGCTGCTTGAGGCGGGCGGGCCGGATTACCGCTTTGACTTCCGCACCCAGATGCCCGCCGCGCTGGCATTCCCGCTGCAGGGCAAGCGCTACAACTGGGCGTACGAAACCGAGCCAGAGCCTTACATGAACAACCGCCGCATGGAGTGCGGACGCGGCAAAGGGCTGGGCGGCTCGTCGCTGATCAACGGCATGTGCTATATCCGCGGTAACGCGATGGACCTCGACAACTGGGCGAAAGAAACGGGCCTTGAGCACTGGAGCTACCTCAACTGCCTGCCCTACTACCGCAAGGCAGAGACGCGCGACGTGGGGCCGAACGACTACCACGGCGGCGACGGTCCGGTGAGCGTCACCACCTCGAAACCGGGCGTGAACCCGCTGTTTGAGGCGATGGTGGAAGCGGGCGTGCAGGCGGGCTATCCGCGCACCGAGGATCTCAACGGCTACCAGCAGGAAGGCTTCGGCCCGATGGACCGCACGGTCACGCCGCAGGGCCGACGCGCCAGCACCGCGCGCGGCTATCTTGACCAGGCGAAGCCGCGCCCGAACCTGACCATCCGCACCCACGCCACGACCGATCGCATTATTTTTGACGGCAAGCGTGCGGTGGCCGTCGAGTGGCTGGAGGGCGAAAGCACCATTCCGTCCAGAGCGACGGCGAACAAAGAGGTGCTGCTGTGCGCAGGGGCCATTGCCTCCCCGCAGATCCTCCAGCGCTCCGGCGTGGGCAGCGCAGACCTGCTCGCCGAGTTCGATATCCCGCTGGTGCACGACCTGCCCGGCGTGGGCGAGAACCTGCAGGATCACCTGGAGATGTATCTTCAGTACGAATGCAAAGAGCCGGTCTCTCTCTACCCTGCTCTGCAGTGGTGGAACCAGCCGAAGATTGGCGCCGAGTGGCTGTTTGGCGGCACCGGCGTGGGCGCGAGCAACCACTTCGAAGCGGGCGGGTTTATCCGCAGCCGCGAAGAGTTCGAATGGCCGAACATTCAGTACCACTTCCTGCCGGTGGCGATTAACTACAACGGTTCGAACGCGGTAAAAGAGCACGGCTTCCAGTGCCACGTCGGCTCCATGCGCTCCCCGAGCCGCGGCCACGTGCGGATTAAGTCCCGCGATCCGCACCAGCATCCGGCGATCCTGTTCAACTATATGTCCCACGAGCAGGACTGGCAGGAGTTCCGCGACGCGATTCGCATCACCCGCGAGATCATGCACCAGCCCGCGCTGGACAAATACCGCGGTCGTGAAATCAGCCCGGGCGTCGAGTGCCAGACCGACGAACAGCTGGACGAGTTCGTGCGCAACCACGCCGAAACCGCCTTCCACCCGTGCGGCACCTGCAAGATGGGCTATGACGAAATGGCGGTGGTCGACGGCGAAGGCCGTGTACACGGACTGGAAGGGCTGCGCGTGGTGGATGCGTCGATCATGCCGCAGATCATCACCGGCAACCTGAACGCCACCACCATCATGATTGGCGAGAAGATTGCCGATGCCATTCGCGGAAGCGAGCCGCTGGCGAAGAGCACGGCGGCGTATTATGTGGCGAACGGGGCGCCGGTAAGACGCTAAACCATTTCCCCTCTCCCCACCGGGGAGAGGGGTTTAACCTACCCCTTCAAAAATTTATTTTCATTTCACTGCATCCAGTTTCCCCCCTGCCCTCGTATGTGAGTATGTGAGCAACGCCTTTGCTCCCTAATCCGAGGATAAATGATGAAAAAGCTACTCAGTGTTGCATTCGTATCCAGCGCCTTGCTCTTCTGTGCAGGCGCATCAGCGGCCATGACGTCTGGCTCCGTAATGGTGGGCGGAGCGGAAATGTTCCCGAGCAAAAACATTGTTGAAAACGCCGTGAACTCAAAAGATCACACCACGCTGGTGGCGGCGGTCAAAGCGGCCGGGCTGGTGGAGACGCTGCAGAGCAAAGGGCCCTTCACCGTTTTTGCGCCAACCGATGCGGCGTTTGCAAAATTGCCTGCGGGTACGGTCGACAATCTGGTGAAGCCGGAAAATAAAGCGCTGCTCACCAGCATTCTGACCTATCACGTGGTTGCGGGTAATTACGATATGAAAGCGCTGGAGCAGAAAATTAAACAGGGCGGCGGCCACGCGGAGCTGAAAACCGTTAACGGGCAACCGCTGTGGATCATGAGTAACGGCCCGCACAATATTCAGCTCAAGGATGGTAAAGGCAACGTGGCGAACATCAGCACCTACGACGTCCATCAGAAAAACGGCGTGATCGATGTGATTGATACCGTCCTGATGCCTAAGTAGTTGTCTATACTTCGGAAGTGTGACGTTGCCTTCCGGGAAAAACATGGATAACGCGCTGGCTGAACAGCAGTTGAAATTAATGCAGGCGATCGCTAATGGCGATCGCCGCGCATTTGAACAACTTTACCGACTCACATCGCCTCACCTGTTTGCCGTCGCGCTGCGCATGCTGCGCCATCGCGCCTGGGCAGAAGAGATCCTTCACGACTGTTTTGTCACCGTCTGGAGTAAAGCCGAAACCTATAACGCTGCCCTGAGCTCCCCGATGACCTGGCTTACGCATATTGTTCGCAACCGCTGTATTGACTGGCTGCGCAGCGGGCAAACCCGCGCTGCCGCCCATGAGGAGTCGTATTCGGAAGATATTCTGCTGGGCGACAGCGATGAGCAGAATAACTGGCACGACGACGCGCAGGCAGCGCGGCTCAGGCATTGTCTGGAACATTTGAGTCATGAACAGCGCCAGAGTATTACGCTCGCCTACTATCAGGGCATGTCCCACAGCGACATTGCCGACTGGCTCCAGCAGCCCGTGGGCTCGGTAAAAAGCTGGATCCGCCGCGCGATGGATCATCTTCGGGAGTGCGTGGGCCTATGAATGACAGCGAAAAACGCGATGACATGCTGGCTGCGGAATATGCCCTCGGCACCCTGCGCGGAGGGGCGCGGCTTCAGTTCCAGAAAAGACTTGCCGCTGAGCCCGGTCTGGCCGCCCGCGTGGCGTACTGGCAGGAAACGTTCAGCACGCTCGACAGTCATCTCGCGCCCGTTACCCCGCCCGAGACGGTCTGGAAGAAGATCGCCCTCGATCTGCCGCCGAAAAAGCCTTTGCGCCAAAGCCGGCCTTATCTCGGCTGGATGGTCGCGGCCGGCATCGCCGCCGTTAGCGCGGTAGCCTGGTATACCACCCGCACGCCGGAACTCGCACCGCTGATGGTGCTCAACGACGCCCAACAGCACGGACAGTGGATCGTCAGCGCGGACAGCCGCCGCCAGTATCTGAGCATAACCCCTCTCAGACCGAACGCTGTCGCGGCGCAAAACAGCCTGCAGCTTTGGCTTATTCCTGCCGGGAAGGCCCCGATATCCCTTGGGCTGCTGCAAAGTGATATACCGACCCATGTTGCTCTCAGAAACAACACCCTTACCCCTGACGCGATGATAGCCATAAGCCTTGAACCTGAGGGGGGATCCCCCACCGGTCAACCCACCGGTCCCGTGCTCTACAGTGGAAAAATTTAATTCTCAGGCCTTGTCCGCAGGGCCGCGAGGATCGGCAAATTTCATTCTGTTCATATGATTGTTACATATAAGAATTAAATATTAGGACTGCAATTAATTTAATTATTGAAAAACGTTATTGACATTCTCTTCCGCACGCCATTAAGTTTTAAGCGAGTATTATTTCATTCCAGATACAGAATATATCAAAAACGAGCATTTAAGAATTTTTCATAATTCTTAAACCTCTCCCTTCTTTTTATTTATTTTGAATCATACAACAGTGAGATAAGATCATGAATAATAGTGCAAACAAAGTTGTGGTTATCACCGGTGCCAGCAGCGGTATCGGTCAGGCCATTGCCCTTCATTTAGCCGACAAACCGTTTTCGCTGGTCCTGGTCGCGCGCCGTCTGGATAGAATCAACGCCCTGGTGGATCAAATTATTCAGCAGGGCGGGCAGGCGATTGCCGTTAAGGCCGATGTCACACGCCAGGAAGAGGTACAGAAGGCGATAAACGCCGCCGTCGCCGCATACCAGCGCGTCGATGTACTGATCAACAACGCGGGCTATATGGCTATTGCCCCCATCAGCGAACTCAAAACCGACGAGTGGGACAGGATGATTGATACCAATATCAAAGGCGTGCTGTACGGTATCGCGGCGGCATTCCCGGTGTTCCAGCGTCAGGGAAGCGGACACTTTATTAACGTTGCCTCCGTGGCGGGCATCAAGGTCCTTGCCCCCGGTGGCGTAGTGTACAGCGCCACGAAATTCGCCGTCCGCGCCCTGAGTGAAGGGTTACGTCAGGAGGCGGGGAAAACCATTCGGACTACCCTTATTTCCCCCGGTGCCGTTGAAAGCGAACTACAGTTTGGTAGCTCTGATGTCCCGAGCAAACAGTTCCTGCATGAATTTTACAAGCAGGCTATTCCGGCAGAGTCGATTGCCCGTTCCGTTTTATTTGCCATCGAACAGCCAGGCGACGTTGATATTAATGAAATTGTTGTTCGCCCCACGCAGGAAGAATTTTAGCACGCCTTAAATAACACTGAATGAGGTGTCATTATGATTAAATCATTAACGTCCTTATCAGATTTAAATATGCGCTCTGGCGCCGATATTCTCCTTGAGGTTCTTGAGAGTGAAGGCGTGGAATATATATTTGGCAACCCCGGCACGACGGAACTTCCGCTGATTGACGCCCTGCTCCGGCATGAAAACATTCACTATATTCTGGCGCTCCAGGAGAGCAGCGTGGTCGCCATTGCCGACGGCTATGCGAAAGCCTCCGGCAAGACCGGTTTTATCAATTTGCACACGGCCAGCGGCCTCGGACACGGGATGGGAAACTTAATCAACTCGCGGATCATGAAAACGCCGCTGGTTGTCACCGTCGGGCAGCAGGACACGCGGCACTACGTGCGTGACCCGCTCCTGTACGATGACATTGTCTCCATTGGATCGCCGGTGGTGAAATGGGCGCAGGAGGTCACCAGCGCCGATCAGCTCCCGGTTCTTGTGCGCCGCGCCTTTCACGCCGCCAGCTACCCTCCCGCGGGTCCGGTGCTGCTCTCTCTGCCAATGAACGTGATGGAAGAGCTCAGCGACGCCGGGATACAAACGGCCTCTAAGGTGAACTATCACACCGTGGCGGGCTCGCTGGACGAGCTGGCGGAGAAGCTGAGCCAGGTTACGCCCGGCAGGATCATGATTGTGGCGGGGGATGAGGTTCACTCCAGCGGCTCGACGCAGGAGATTGTCCAGCTTGCAGAAGCGCTCGGTGCCCACGTTTACGGCTCCTCCTGGCCGTTGAACCTCCCCTTTCCCACGCAGCACGCGCTCTGGCGCGGCAACATGCCCACCACCGCCTGCGAAATTGCCAGCGTCGTTAACGCCTACGACGCGGTGTTTATTATCGGCGGCAGAAGCCTGATCACCATTCTGTACAGCGAAGGGGACGCGATCCCGGGGACGTGCGCGGTTTATCAGCTTTCAGCCGACATGAACGAGCTGGGCCGCACCTACGCCACCCGCCTCTCGGTGATGGGGGATATTAAACTCTCCCTGAAGGAACTGTTACCGAAGCTTGAGCAGCGCCGGGTGGCAAGCAAATTGACGCATCAGCGGCTGCTCAAAACGGCACACGCTGAACGTGAAAAAGAGTGGAAACAGCAGGAAGAGCGTCTGGCTGCCGAGCGGCTGCGCCCGGCGATTTCGCCGATGGTCGCGGCCTACGAGGTGATAAAGTCCGTTCCGCCGGGCACCACGATTGTCGACGAGGCGATTGCAACGGCCAGACACGTTCGCCGGTTTATTTCCGACCAGCAGCACCCGCGCTACTACTTTATGCGCGGTGGCGGTCTGGGCTGGGGTATGCCTGCGGCGGTGGGACACTCGCTGGGGCTGGGCCGCGAGCCGGTAGTGTGCCTGATGGGCGACGGCGCTTCACTGTATTCCCCGCAGGCGCTCTGGACGGCGGCACACGAAAATCTTCCCGTCACCTTTATCGTTATGAATAACCTGGAGTACAACGTCCTGAAAAACTTTATGAAGAGCCAGCCCGCCTACAGTTCGACGCAGATGGGACGCTTTATCGGAATGGATTTGGTTAACCCGCACATCGATTTTCAGTCGCTGGGCAGCGCCATGGGCATCCGCTGCTGCCGGGTTACCCAGGCGGCGGACATCGCCACGGCGGTGGCTCACGGGCTGCAATCCGGCAAAACCAACTTAATTGAAATCGTGATTTCGGCAGATTAATCACAGAATGTCGCTGTACCCTACATAACCGTTCCTATAACCGAAATGCCTCAAGCCTTTTAATCTGCCGCCCTTGTGCGTCAAAATTTTCCGCCGCCAGCCAGGCGCGCAGTTCGGCGTCTCTTTGCGGCCATTCGCCGTCAATAATAGAAAGCATATCGCTGTCGCGGTTGCGCCCTTTGCGCACCAGCTTCTGGCGCAGGCGTCCTTCCCAGACAAACCCCAGCCGCTCCGCCGCCCTGCGTGACGCAATGTTCATGGAATCGCACTTCCACTCGAGGCGCCGGTAGCCGTGCTCAAACGCATTTTTCAGCAGCAGCCACATCGTTTCGGTGCCCATCCGGGTCCCTTTCATCCTGCGCGACCAGGTCACGTGACCAATTTCCACCGACCCCAGCAGCCGCTCGTTTGCCATATAGCTCACCAGCCCCACCGCTCGTTCGGTGCGTAAATCAATGACGGCAAATGGTACCAGCTCATCGTCCATGACCTTCTCCATGATCCAGTGCGCGGTAGCTTCCACGCTCGTTGGCTGCGTGCTGGCAAGCCACGTCCAGTCGCTGTCGTCGCCCAGCGCGTAGGCCTCGTAGAGATCGGCCGCGTGGCGATCGGCATCCAGCGGCTCCAGGCGGCAATACTGGCCGAACAACGGCGTGCGGGTTAATACGCGCGCGCCTTTCCAGTCGGGAACGATATCGTTGACGGTTTGACCATGTTGATTGATTTCGGGCACGGCGGTGACTCCCTGAAAGGTAAGGAGTTTGTTATAGCAGGTTAAAAAGCGGGCGAAAAGCAGCGCATTTTAATAGCCCAAGCGCATGCGATATTCCCGGAAGGCATAAGCAAAGCTGAATTTCGACTTTGCGGAATGTAAGAGTCGACCTAACGTAGCGGAGCATAAAACAATCACAATATATTCTTCTCAGGGATCGCTATGACGAAAAAACTGTTGCCGTTACTGGTGCTGGCTGCGCTCTCAAGCGCTGCCCACGCCTCTACTCCGCCCAACACGCTGGTTGTTGCCCAGGGGCTTGATGACATCGTAAGCCTCGACCCGGCCGAAGCCAACGAGCTTTCCAGCATCCAGACCGTGCCGAGCCTCTATCAGCGCCTGGTACAGCCGGACCGCGATAACCCGGAAAAAATCACCCCGATTCTGGCGGAAAGCTGGGAAGCGGACGCGGCAGCAAAAACGCTCACGATTAAACTTAAGCCCGATGCCAAATTCGCGTCCGGCAATCCGCTTCGCCCGGAAGACGTGATCTTCTCCTACACCCGCGCCGTGACGCTGAACAAATCCCCGGCATTCATCCTGAACGTGCTGGGCTGGGACGCGAGCAACATCGCCAGCCTGCTGAAAAAGGTGGACGATCACACCCTCACGCTTCACTGGACGGCGGACGTGAGCCCGTCGGTGGCGCTGAATATTCTCTCCACGCCGATTGCCTCCATCGTCGATGAAAAGCAGGTCGCGGCGAACGTGAAGGATAACGACTTCGGTAACGCCTGGCTGAAAATGCACTCGGCGGGCAGCGGCGCGTTCAAAATGCGCGTCTATCAGCCGCATCAGGCCATCGTGCTGGAAGCCAACGAGTCAGCGCCCGGCGGCGCGCCGAAGCTCAAAAGCATCATCATTAAAAACGTCCCCGACCCGGCTTCACGCCGCCTGCTGATCCAGCAGGGTGATGCGGACGTGGCGCGCGATCTGGGTGCAGATCAGATAAGCGCCCTGAACGGCAAGCCGGGCGTGAAGGTGCTGAGCATTCCGTCCGCCGAGCAAAATTACCTGGTGTTTAACACCGGCAACAGCGCCAACCCGCTGCTGAACAACCCGGCGTTCTGGGAAGCCTCGCGCTGGCTGGTGGACTATGAAGGCATCACCAAAAATCTGCTGAAAGGCCAGTACTTTGTTCACCAGAGCTTCCTGCCGGTCGGGCTGCCGGGCGCGCTGGAAGACAATCCATTTACGTTTGACCCGGCAAAAGCGAAAGCGATCCTCGCCAAAGCGGGGATTAAAGACGCGCACTTCACGCTGGACGTGGAGAACAAGCCGCCGTTTATCACCATCGCCCAGTCGATGCAGGCGAGCTTTGCCCAGGGCGGCGTGAAGGTCGATCTGCTGCCTGCCGCCGGGAGCCAGGTCTATGCCCGCGTGCGCGCAAAGCAGCATCAGGCGGCGATTCGTCTGTGGATCCCGGACTACTTCGACGCGCACTCTAACGCCAGCGCCTTTGCGTGGAACGATGGCAAATCCAGCACCGTGGCCGGGCTGAACGGCTGGAAAATCCCGGAGCTGAACAAAGCCACGCTGGCGGCGGTAGCCGAACCGGATCCGGCGAAGCGTCTGGATCTCTACAAGAAGATGCAGGAGCAGCTGCAGCAGAATTCGCCGTACGTATTTGTCGATCAGGGTAAAACCCAGATCGTGGTGCGCGATAACGTGAAGGGGTATCAGCAGGGGCTGAACGCGGATATGGTCTGGTACGATCGCGTCACGAAGTAGCCCTTCTCCTTCTCCCTCTCCCGTGGGAGAGGGTTGGGGTGAGGGCAACATCGCGCAACAGAGCCGCCTGTTCCCCCTCACCCCCGCCCTCTCCCACAGGGAGAGGGGGTCGTCCGTGCATATTTTCAGGATAATGATTGTCGCATGCCACATCTTTCCACCCGCGTGCTCCAGGGCCTGCTGACCCTGCTGCTCACGCTCTTCGGGCTGCTGCTCGTCACGTTTGCGCTCTCGGCGTTTTCACCGGTCGATCGCGTGCTGCAGATCGTCGGCGATCACGCGAGCCAGTCAACCTACGATCAGGTTCGCCACCAGCTTGGGCTGGATCGCCCCCTGCCCGTGCAGTTCTGGCACTACCTGCAAAATCTTGCACACGGTGATTTAGGCACGGCCAGCGCCACCGGTCAGCCGGTGCTGCAGGACCTGCTCCACGCGTTCCCCGCCACGCTTGAGCTGGCGACGCTGGCGTTAATCATCGGCGCCGCGCTCGGCGTGATTGCCGGGGTGCTGTGCGCCCGCTACGCCGGTTCGCCGCTCGATCTCGCCATCAGAACCCTCACCCTGCTCGGCAACTCGGTGCCCATTTTCTGGCTCGGCCTGCTGATGCTGGCCCTGTTCTACGCGAAGCTGCAGTGGAGCGCGGGTCCCGGCAGGCTGGACGATATCTGGCAGTTCACCGTCGATCCGCGCACCGGCTTTGCGCTGGTGGATACCTGGCTTTCCGGCGACCGCGAGGCGTTCCGCAACGCCCTCAGCCACCTGGTGCTGCCGGTGCTGCTGCTGGCCTATTACTCGCTGGCGAGCATCACCCGCCTGACGCGCTCCGCCTGCCTGAGCGAGATGAACAAAGAATACATCCTGCTTGCCCGCGCCAAGGGAGCCGGGGAGATGGCCATTCTGCTGCGCCACGTGCTGCCGAACATTCGCGGCACCCTGCTGACGGTGATCGCCCTCGCCTACACCAGCATGCTGGAAGGCGCGGTACTGACCGAAACCGTCTTCTCCTGGCCGGGCATCGGGCGCTACCTCACCACCGCCCTGTTCGCCGGAGACACCACCGCCATCATGGGCGGCACGCTGCTGATTGGCGTGAGCTTTGTGCTGATCAATAACCTTACCGACCTGCTCGTGCGGGCGACCGATCCCAGGGTGCGCTGATGCCGTTTTATCTTTTCTTACGCCGCCTGCGCCGCTCCCCCGCCGCGTTTTGCGGGCTGGCTGCCATCGCGTTGCTGGTGGCTATCGCCCTGTTCGCGCCGTGGCTCGCGCCGCTTGACCCGAACTGGCAGGACGCCGCCGCGCGCCTGCAGGCACCCAATATCCAGCACTGGCTGGGCACCGACAGCTACGGGCGCGACCTGCTCTCGCGTCTGATTTACGGCACCCGTCCGGCGCTCGGGCTGGTGGCGTTAGTCACCGTTATCACCCTGCCCGCCGGGCTGCTGGTGGGGATTTTGTCCGGCTACTACGGCGGCTGGATGGAGCGCATCCTGATGCGCTTTACCGACGTGGTGATGTCGATGCCGCGCCTGATCCTCGCCTTCGCGTTTGTGGCGATGCTTGGCCCGGGGCTGGTCAACGGCGCGCTGGCGCTGGCCCTAACCACCTGGCCTGCCTACGCGCGTCAGGCGCGGAGTGAAATTCAGCGTCTGCGCCACAGCGACTACCTCGCCGCCGCCGAGATGATGGGCATTCGCGGGCTGCGCCTGCTGGTCGGGCATATTCTGCCCCTGTGTCTGCCGTCCGCGATTGTGCGGCTGGCGCTGGATCTGGCGGGGATTATTCTGGCGGCTGCCGGGCTGGGCTTCCTCGGCCTTGGCGCGCGTCCTCCAATGGCCGAATGGGGCGCGATGATCGCCGACGGCATGCAGGTCATTTTCGACCAGTGGTGGATTGCCGCCATTCCGGGCGGCGCGATTCTGTTTGCCAGCCTCGCCTTTAACCTGCTGGGCGATGGCCTGCGCGACGTACTGGAGCCACAGCATGACTGAACAACGCGTCATCGTCGATGCGCTGAATATCGACTACCCCGCCGCGCGCGTGGTCAACAGCCTGAGCTTCACGCTGGGCAACGAGCGGCTGGCGCTGGTGGGGGAATCCGGCTCGGGCAAATCGATGTCCGCCCGCGCCCTGATGGGGCTGGTGCGCAAGCCCGGCATCGTGAGCGCGAACCGGCTAAACGTGCTCGGCAACGACCTGCAGACCCTGAGCACCCGCCGCTGGCAGGCGCTGCGCGGTAACGGGATTGCGATGGTCCTGCAGGACCCGCGCTACGCGCTGAACCCGGCGAAAAACGTCGCCGCTCAGCTTGATGAAGCGCTGACCCTGCATCAGCGCCTGCCCCGCGCCGAGCGCCTGGCGCGCATTCACGGCATCATCCGCGCCGTCGGACTTAACGAACATGTCCTCACGCGCTACCCCGGCGAGCTCTCCGGGGGCATGGGCCAGCGGGTGATGATTGCGATTGCGCTCATCAACAACCCGCAGGTGCTGATTGCCGACGAACCCACCTCCGCGCTGGATGCCCGGCTGCGCAACCAGATCCTCGAGCTGCTGGTGCAGCAGAGCGAAGAACGCCGGATGGCGATGCTATTAATCAGCCACGATCTGCCGCTGGTGGCGGAACACTGCGACCGCGTGCTGGTGATGTATCAGGGCGAGAAGGTCGATGAGATGGCGGCGAGCCGGCTGCCGCAGGCGACGCATCCGTATACGCGCACCCTGTGGACCTGCCGTCCAAACGCCAACACCTTCGGCCAGATGCTGCCGACGCTGGACCGTTCGCAGCCGTGGAAGGAGACCGATAATGACGCTCGTTGACGTTAAGGATCTCCAGGTGAGCTTCGGGGAGAAAACGGCGGTGTCCGCCGCCAGCTTTGCCATCGAGAAAGGTGAAACCTTCAGCCTGATCGGCGAATCCGGCTGCGGGAAATCGACTATTCTGCGCGTGCTGGCGGGGCTGCAGCGCGAGTGGAACGGCCGCATTTCGATCCTGGGAGACGCGCTACGGCCTGGGCGGCGTTTTGAAGGCGAGCTTCGCCGCAACGTGCAGATGGTGTTTCAGGATCCGTGGGCGTCGCTGCACCCGAACCACACCGTTGCGCGCACCCTGTCGGAGCCGTTACACATCCACGGCGAAACGCAGATTGCGGACAAAGTGGCGGATGCGCTGCAGCAGGTGGGGCTTTCCGCCGACGCGGGCAAGCGTTATCCGCATCAGCTTTCCGGCGGCCAGCGCCAGCGCGTGGCGATTGCCCGCGCGCTGCTGCTGCGCCCGCAGCTTCTGCTGCTGGACGAGCCGACCTCGGCGCTGGATATGTCCGTACAGGCGGAGATCCTGAACCTGCTCAACCGCCTGAAAGCCGAGCACGGCATGACCTACCTGCTGGTGAGCCATGATGCGGACGTGATTGCGCATATGTCCGACCGGGCGGCGTTTATGGCGCACGGGGAGATCCAGAGGGTGTTTGACCGCGAGGCGATGTTAAGAGGCGAGCACAGGATGGGGTAAGTGCGCGCGGCGGTGCCCGGTGGCGCTGCGCTTACCGGGCCTACGTTTCGTGCCGCGTTGAGGTTTTTTTGTAGGCCGGGTAAGGCGTAACCGCCACCCGGCAAAAAATCACTTCAGCAGCTTCACCGTGGCATCAATGTCGATCTCATCTTCGGTGAAGATCAGCGTCGTATTCTGGAAGGTGGTGATCGCCAGCTTCTTCACCGTGCGCATTTCGCCCGGCTTTTTCTCGGATTTCGGCTTGATGCTGTTCATCAGCAGCCCCACCGACAGCACCGCGTTCTCTTTGTCGATTTTGGTATCAGCCGGCTCTTCTTCGTTAAACACCACGAAGGATTTGATGGAGGAGAGCTTCACGCGCTCGCCCGCAATAAAGAGATGTTTGCTTTCGGGGATCACCTTCACCGCATAGGCGGAAAGGCCTTTGTTGTTGGTGGTTGGCTCAAAGGTCACCGCGGCATCTTTCTTAATCAGATCGGGGTTCGCGACCTTAATCACATGAAAATAGCGGTTGTCGCCGTTTTCATCTTTGATAAATCCAAAGCCTTTATCTTTAAACCACGTTGTGATTGTACCGTTCATCGCTGTTACCGCCTGTCAGATCGTAATGACTAAAGTTTTGCAGCGCGCAGTGTAATGCACAATGACGGAGGAGACAAAAAAAAGCCCCTGCACGGGTGCAGGGGAAAACTCATGTCAGAGCTTATTAGAATTTAATTAAACACCATTCCACCATCAATTAAGAGCGACTGGCCGGTCATGTAGTCGGAATCCGGGCTTGCCAGGTATGAGACGCAGGCGGCGACATCTTCCGGCTCGGACAAACGGCCAAGCGTAATGCGTTTGGCAAAGGTTTCCGTCCCGTAGCCGAGCGGTTTACCCGCCGCCTCGGAGACCTGACGGTCGATTTCCGCCCACATCGGCGTTTTGACAATGCCCGGGCAGTAGGCGTTAACGGTGATCCCCAGCGGCGCGAGATCCCGCGCGGCGGTCTGGGTTAAGCCGCGCACCGCGAATTTACTGGAACTGTAGACCGCCAGTTCAGGGTTGCCGGTGTGGCCCGCCTGGGAGCAGGCGTTGATGATCTTGCCGCCGTGCCCCTCTTTGCGGAAGGCGTCAATCGCGGCCTGGATCCCCCAGATCACCCCTTTCACGTTGATGTTGTAGACCTTGTCGACAATGTCCGGCGTGATGGATTCGATGGGGGTAGACGGCGCAATCCCGGCGTTATTCACGATAACGTTAAAGCCGCCCAGCGCGGTGCGCGCTTTCTCCACCGCCGCAAATACCTGTTCGCGGTCAGAGACATCGACCTTCACGGCAACGGCGTTGCCGCCGTTACGGATGATTTCATCGGCGACGGCTCTTGCCGTCTCAACGTTATAGTCGGCGATGGCGACGGCAAAGCCGTCTTTCACCAGGCGAAGCGCGATCGCTTTACCAATCCCCTGGCCTGAGCCTGTTACGAGAGCAACTTTTTGCATTTCTCTGTCCTTATCGTGAGTCACAAAATCTGGCTGAGATGGAGCTGGCCCATCAGCAGCGGGTTATCGCTGTAGTCGACGGGAATGGCCACCACGGCAGGGCCATCCACATCCATCGCCGCACGCAGCGTGGGTTCCAGCGCCTCGGCGCTCTCAACGGCAAAGCCTTTCGCACCGAAGGCGTCGGCATACGCTTTGAAATCGACCGGGCCGAACTCGACGCCGGAAAGCCGCTGGTATTTTTTCTCTTCCTGAATCGCCACCATGTTGTAGGCGTTATCCACCCAGATGATGTGCAGCACGTTGGCGTTGAGGCGCACCGCGGTTTCCAGCTCCATGCTGGACTGCAGGAAGCCGCCGTCACCGGAGACCGACACCACCTTGCGGCCCGGGTTCACCAGCCACGCGCCAATCGCCCACGGCAGGGCAACGCCCATGGTCTGCTGACCGTTGGAGATCATCACCTGACGCGCCCGGAAGCTGTAGAGGTAGCGGGCGATCCAGATGTGGAAGCTGCCCATGTCGACGGTGAGCGTCACGTCGCTGTTCACAATGTCCTGCATGGCGCGCACGATGCGCAGCGGGTGCAGGGCAAACTGGTTAAGCGAGGCGCCACGGCGGTCGAGCAAATCCCGCTGATGCTGGCGATCGACCAGAATTTCTGACGCACGCTGGCTCAGCTCCAGCTTATGGTCGATGCGGTTAGCGAGCAGGTTCAGCGTCTCGGCGATATCCCCCACCAGCTCCAGATCCGGCACGTAGTTACGTTCTTCATAGGCAGGCAGCACGTCAATGTGCACCAGCGTCGCGTCGCCGCTGTTCCACATGGACGGCTCGTACTCCACCGGGCTGTAGCCGATGCAGATGATCAGGTCCGCCAGATGCAGCAGCCGGTCGCCCGCCTGGTTATTGAACAGGCCGACGCGTCCGGCGAAGCGGGTGAAGTGCTCCTGGTTTACCGCCCCGGCGGCCTGATAGGTGCTGGTCACCGGAATACGGCTTTTCTCCAGCAGCTTGCGCAGCGCGGCGCTGTTCGCGGGCTGGCTGGCCATCAGGCCGAGCAAGATGACCGGGTTTTTGGCGTTTTCGATAAGCTTCGCCACGTCGTTAATCGCCGACTCCGGTGCCGGGCCCATCAGCGCCGGGCCGCTGGCGGGTAAAATCGCGCCCGTCGCGGGCTGGTCGACAATATCCTGCGGCAGGCTGACGAACGCGCCCCCCGGCCTGCCGTGCTCGGCGGCGCGAAACGCGTTGGAAACCACCTCGGCAATCGCGTCCGGTGAGCTGACCTCCACGGCGTATTTGGTGACAGGGCTGAACATGGCGACGGTGTCCATGCTCTGGTGCACCAGCTTCGCTTTATCCGCCCGCTTCACCGCCCCGCCCAGCGCGACCACAGGGTCGCCTTCGCTGTTGGCGGTGGCAATGCCGGTGATCAGGTTGGAACAGCCCGGCCCGGAGGTGACCAGCGCCACCCCGGCCTTGCCGGTTAGCCGCCCTACCGCCGCCGCCATAAACGCCGCGTTGGCCTCATGGCGTACCGGAATGATCTCGATGGAGGAGTCCAGCAGGGAGTCAAAGACCTTGTCGATTTTCGCACCCGGGATCCCGAACACCTGCTTCACGCCCTGCGCTTCCAGCTGGCCGACAACCATATCGGCGCCGTGCGCCCACTGACGTGACTGTTTCTCACTGTTCACGGTAGTTCTCCTGTTAGTTTTCGACGGAACGGATCGCTGCATCAAGATTGCTGGGGTGAAGGTTGGCCTGTAAAAACGCGCTGTCGGCGGGCAGGTCAATCATCAGCTTGTGAATTTCACCGAAGGTGAGCACGCCGCTCTCCAGCTGGTAGTCGAGCAGATGACCCCCGCCCTGACGGTCGTCGGTGATGAAATGCTCGTGATAGCCGGCTACGTTAATGCCCTGCATGTGCTGCGGCGTGCGGAACCCGACCAGCACCCCTTCGCGCTGGTTAAAGCGGAACACCGGCTGGTCGTCCAGCACGTCGGTCATCGCGCGGTACGGCGGCTTCTGGCGCGGTACGGTGCGGGTGTGGGCGTGGCGGAAGTTGCCGTCAATGCGCAGCGCGCAGAACAGGTTATCGGAGGGGATCTGCTGGTCGATCGCGTCGTGGATCTGCTGGCGGCTGACCGGCGCATCGAAAGTGATACGATACTGCGGCTGGAACCAGGTCATCACCGCGAACGGCGTTTTCTGCTCCGGCTTCGCGGCCCGGGCGCTGCCGTCGGCGCGCAGCTGGTACACCTGGCTGCTGAAGGCAATCATTTCACCGTCCAGCTCGTTGAAGGTGCCCAAACCAAAATCACCGTGTGCCAGCAGATCGGCGATGGTGGTCTCCCCCTCGTACACGCCGCTTAGCAGGGCGCTCATTAGCGATGTCTGATAGATCACGCTGTCAGGATGCCGGGCGGAGAACCCCCGCAGGGTCTCGCACAGGCTGGCCTCACAGTCGCAGGCAGATGAATGCATCATCGTGCTCGTCCTCTTCAACTTTATTTAGAAAGGTTAAATAAATGTTGACCCGATTCAGCAGAGAGTTCCAATATAGAAACCATGCTGGTTTGAGACGTTTTAGATATGGAACTTCGTTATCTGCGGTATTTTGTCGCGGTTGCACGCGAGCGACACTTCACCAGGGCGGCCGAAGCGCTGGGTATTTCACAGCCTCCACTGAGTCAGCAGATCAAACGGCTCGAAGAGGAAGTGGGCACGCCGCTGTTCAGACGCCTGACGCGGGGCGTGGAGCTGACCGAGGCGGGAGAAGCCTTCTACGAGGACGCCTGCAAGATCCTGGCGCTGAGCGATGCCGCGCTGGAGAAAGCCCGGGGCATCGCGCGCGGGCTGAACGGCAACCTGTCGATTGGCATCACCAGCTCCGACGCTTTTCATCCCAAAATTTTCGCGCTGATTCGCCAGTTTCAGGTGCAGAACATGGCGGTGCAGGTTCACCAGGTGGAAGCCAATATGTCGTCGCTGACGACGATGCTGGCGGAGGGTGAACTGGATATTGCCTTCGTGCGCCTGCCGTGCGAGAGCAGCAAGGCGTTCGAGCTAAAAATTCTCGACCGGGAGCCGATGGTGGTGGCGCTGCATCGCGACCATCCGCTGGCGGCGTGCGATTCGCTGGCGTTAGAGCAGCTTCGGGATACGCCGGTGGTGCTGTTCCCGCAGGAGGTCGCGCCGGGACTGTACGAACGCGTTCACGGCTGCTGCGAGCGCGCCGGGATTGACGTGCAGCACGCGCTGCAGTCGTCGCAGCTCTCCTCCTCCCTGAGCATGGTCTCCGCGGGCGGCGGGTTCGCGCTGGTGCCGAAATCCATGGCGGCTATTTCACCGCCGAACGTGACCTATCACGCGCTGAGCTCACCGGAGCTCTATACCGATATCGCGCTGTGCTGGCGGCGCTTTGAACGCTCGCGGACGGTGAAGCGGTTTTTGACGATGATGAGCGAGGGGTCATAGCGGCCTATAGGGGTTTTGCAGGCCGGGTAAGGCGCAGCCGCCACCCGGCAACATAGCCTCCGTCGTCAAATCCAGACGTCGTTCTCTGCGGTACGCTCCCCGCCTTCGTGTCCGGTATTCAGGACCCCACAAGGTTCTATCATCATCATTTTTACCGTTGATTCAGCAGACGTTTTATGTTCAACGCCTTTCGGCACAACGTACATTTCCCCTGGATTGACGAGCACATGCCCGTCACGAAAATCAATACGTAGCACGCCCTCGACCACGATGAATGCCTCATCGGTTTCAGGGTGCGCGTGCCATATAAAATCACCCGATATTTTGACGATTTTAAACTGATAGTCGTTCATCTGGGCGATGACTTTCGGCTGCCAGTGCGCGTCGAAGAGAGAGAATTTATTGTCTAAATTAACAGGACTATACATTGCGACACTTCCTATGGTTGAGAAGCGTCCAGGATAGAATAAGGCCGGCGTGCCGGTCTTGAACGATCGTGCAAATCAGGCAGGATGACCTTTGATGAATTTTTGCCAACGCCCCGGCGACATACCCAACGTTTTGATGAACTGACGAGTCATGTGACTTTGATCTGAAAACCCCGCTGCAGCGGCAGCCTCAGCAAGCGACAGGCCTGCCTGAATCAGGCGTCGACAGTATTCAAGTCGACGCATGGTCACATAGCGATAAGGACTCGTGCCATAAAGCGCACGAAAATCCCGACTCAGGCTCCAGCGATCTCTGCCACTGACGGCGGATAAGGTATCCAGCGTAATATTGTGAATGAATTCAGCGTGTATATATTCGCGCGCGCGTTCTGCGGATAGATAATCCACCCGATTCCGGCAAAAACGTTGTCCTCCCACGACGGCCAGCGTGTGGGCGAGATCGTAGAGCGCATCGTCTTCTTCCAGCGTATCAAAAGATTCTTGTGGCGCTTTTAACAGCGGTTCGGTCGCTGCAAAAAGCCGGGGATCGGATGAAATTCCGCCGGGAATAAACGGCAAAGGCTTTCCGCCCAGGATTTTTTGAATTAACGCCGGATCGATATACAGCATCCGATACTGGAATCCGTCGTTCGTTCCCGCCTCTCCGTCATGTATTTCGTCAGGGTGCAGGATCATTGTCCCGCCCGGCAGGCTATGTTGTTTACTTCCCCGATAGTGAAAACTCTGCACCCCGGATAAGGTCCGGCCTATGGCATAAGTGTCGTGACGATGCGGCTCATAGCCATGCCCGCTGAAATACGCCTCTATGCGCTCTATTTTACCGGGTTGTTGCGCCAGTCTGACCCAGTCTTTGTTGGCTTTTGCCTTCGACATATATGACACCTGATGCCCTGTGAGGGTGAAACAACACCATAAACGCATCGGGTGCAGTTTGGAAAGTCGTTGCAGGCAACGCGGGGTCGGATCCAGGACTTTGCTGTTTTATTGATATACGCTCCGGAACTACGTTTTCCTGGTAATTGTTTGCCGCATGCCATCTGTTACTCTGACAGAGTGCAAAGGATGACAAGGACGTGAAATGCTGAACCCCGGATTCGTTACCCGCAAAGCGCTTGCTCAGTGGCGGGATGTTCCTGCTTTTTTACCCGAGTTTCAGTTCCATGAGAAACATCAAGCGGTCATTCACACTACCCATCCAGAAAATATTCTGCCGCTGATTGCCAACTTTGACGTCCGGCAAGATGCCGTGATTCGTCGGCTGATGTCTTTGCGGCAATTACCGCAAAAATTTCTGCGCAATCAGCAGGCTGGCTCAATCAACAACTTTGGCCTGCACAGTTTTACGCTTTTGAAAAACTCTGCATCTGAGCTCTGCTATGGCTTAAGAGGACAATTCTGGCGGACTGATTTCGGTCTGGAAAACGCACCAGATGCCATTGCTTTTCAGTCGCCAGCCGCGCCGGGCAGCGCAAAACTGTTGCTACGCTACCAGGTAACGGAACTGGCGCCAGGTCAACATGAACTTTGTACAGAAACGTTCGTCTTTTGTCCGGACAGAAGCACTCAGTTAAAAATGACGGCTTACTGGCTGGCAATACGCGCAGGGAGCGGCTGGATCCGTAAAAGGACGCTGGAGGCTGTCAGGTCGAGTGTTGAAAATCAGAAGTGAGGTGCTCCTGTGAAATGCCCTGAACAATGGAGGTTTTGATGACTATACGAGTTATTACATTTTTGCTCATACTCGGCGCATTTGCTGTAAATGCAGCTGGTGGCGGTAATGGCGGGGATGGAGGGGATGGAGGAAATGGTTCGGATGGAGGAAACGGTTCGGATGGCACCGTCTCAGCGCCGGGCCGCGCAGGTTGTCCGGGCGGAACAGATCCGGACTCGTCGGGAAAATTTTATCTTCCCGGAACAAAACAGCAATGCAATCCGGGGAAGCAGGATGCAGTGAAAAGTGCCAGGCAATCAGATGCAGAGTGACAGTATGCTAACGCATCCTGGTTCTACATCCTCACTCGCCTCCTGCTTCAGGCATTAATACATGCGCCGGAATACGCAGAGCTAGACTTTCGCCTCCGCACCTAATGCGGCCTGCACCGCTGGACGGGCACTGATTTTTTCCCTGTACGCCAGCAACGCAGGCCAGGGGCTCAGCTCAATGGAGAAGAACTTGCACCATCCCAGCACGGTGAAAAGATAGGCATCCGCCACGCTAAACGCAGAGCCTGTCAGATATGCGTTTACGGAAAGCGTCTCCTGAAGAAAATCGAACCGCCTGAACAGCTTCTCACGAAAAATGGATTTGACCTCTTCGGGCAGGACGCGGTTGAAAAGAGGTGCTGACCCTGCGTGTATTTCGCTGGTGATAAAGTTTAGCCATTCCTGAAGCCGCACTCGCTCCCAGCTGTCTGCACGCGGTGCCAGCCCACTTTCTGGCTTGAGGTCTGCCAGGTACTGCAAAATGGCTGGCCCCTCGGTCAGGATTTTCCCGTCATCCAGTTCAAGCGCAGCGACATAACCTTTAGGGTTAATGGTCAGGAAGTCGCGCCCGTCAGCGGTAAGCTTGCTCCTGTTGTCCACTTTTACCAGTTCAAACTCAATCGCCAGTTCGCGAAGCACGATATGGGGTGAGAGCGAGCAGGTGTCCGGGGCGTAATAGAGTTTCATAATCTCTCCGTTAAAGCGGCTGTGTGATGAAGATTCGGTTTGCATTCACTGTGCTTAAAACCAATCACCCTGTAAAATTAATGATTCATAAATTAGCTATTAGCTGAGCTACTGATACCCATGATGAATCTTTTACACTGGCGCCTGCTGGTTGCCGTGGCCGATGCCAGTAATATTTCGCGTGCCGCTGAAGAGGTTGGCATGACGCAGTCCGGCGCCAGCCAGGCGATCGCTCAGTTAGAGGCCTCATTAGGATTTGCGGTATTCACGCGAGAGCGGCGCCACATCGGCGTAACGTCGCTGGGTGAGCGGGTTGTCAAAGAAGCAAGAAGTATGCTCGCGCGGCTGGATGCCATCCGTGCACTGGCGGATGAGAGCCGGGGGTTAAGTGGCGGGCGCATTCGTCTTGCCAGTTTTCCTTCGGTGACATCCACATTTTTGCCTGGGCTGCTGCGCGACTTTAAGCGCCTGCATCCTGAAATCGAGGTGGTCGTACTCGAAGGGACGGACCAGGAGGTCGAAGAGTGGCTGGCGGTAGATACGGTTGATCTGGGCGTGGTCATGAACCCTGTTCCCGGGCGTGCTGAAGCGATCTTAGGGCAGGATGCGTGGGTCGCGGTGTTGCCAGCCAGCCACCGGCAGGCTCGTTATGTGAATTCGCGCGGCATCACCCTTGAGGAACTGGCAGACCAGCCCTTCGTGCTCGCAACGGGCGGTTGTGCCGTCAATGGAAAAAGCCTGATGGAACAGGCTGGCTTGCAGCTGTCTGACGTGCGGGTGACCGTCCGCGACTGGATCAGCGCCTGCCTGCTGGTGCGCGAAGGCATGGGCGTCGCGCTGATACCTGAATCCGCCCTGCCGGAAGAATTACGCGGCCTGTGCGTCGTGCCTGTGGCACCTTCGCTGTGCCGGGAATTTGGGGTGGTTTGTTCGCAGGCGGGCAAATCTTCCCGCGCGACGCAGGCGTTATTAGAAGGATTGCTCAAAATGAAAAGGTCTGCGTGAAGGAGTAACCATGGTGCAAACTGTGCCCGGCGGCGCTGCGCTTGCGCGGGCCTACGGTTCGGTTTTGTAGGCCGGGTAAGGCGTAGCCGCCACCCGGCAATGCCCTTCTGGAAGCCGCCTCGCAAACCTGCAAGCAACCTTATGTAATTCAGGGGGATCCCTTTTCATCCCTTCTTTGCGGTCGTAAAGTGCCTGCGTTGCGGCACATCCGTAACCGGGCGTAGGAACCCGTTAGCATAACATGACGTTTTTTTAGACAAAGAGGATGCTAAATGGCGACTACTCCTGGATTTTCTTACGCGCTCTCTGAAGAAAGCGCTGTTCATCAACTCATCAACAATTCAATTTCCGATTCTGCGGATCTCTTCGAACTGGCCGATGCCTGTACTGCGTATGTCAGCGTGCTGGTGGAAACTGACGACGCAGTGACGTTTACCACGCTTTGTAAGCGATTGCTGGCTGCGCTTAAGCGACTGCGGGAGTGCTGCGATGCTGAACTGCCTTCGTATCTGGTTGAACAATTGATCGCAGGGGAAAAGATTACCTCCTGCGTGCCGGACTGCTGGCAGGAGACGACGCTGCAAGTGGACTATGCCGTGGCGTTAACGCTGGCGGTGATGGGCGGGACGTTGCCTGTGAGCGTGGCGAAAGAACTCACCGGGCTGCTGCATGATATGGTCTGGCTGTTGGCGGAGTTTGTGAAGGAGCCGTATATCACGGCGCACTGAGGCGGGTGATGGGAGGCCGGAATATTGCTGGGTAGGTGCAGGGTTTCGGCCTCATGCAAAATACAAGGTTGTTTATTGAATGTCTGTTAAGAGCGAAGAGCGGAAGTTATTCATACAGCGGCGTTGCTGAACAACTCACTTTTGTTCAGATGTCCACCCAAAAAGCGATCTATAGCTTGGCGGAAATCAATCAGTTACAGGATATCTTAAGCCATCACATGACGCCTGACATGCTTAAACTCGATGTATTCAACAAAGTCAGTCACCCCAAGTTGGTGACGCGAAAAATCTTAGACTATCCTAATTTTAGGGAGTTGCCAATCTCACAGACTTAATGTATACCGTTTGCTATCAACTAATTATTTTTCTTTAATAAACTTGGTGGTTAGAAAAACTCGTTACAAGAACAGCTAGCAGTGACTATTGGCTAGAACAGTTCACAAAATAATTGAATTCAATATGTCTTTTGATCATCAATCAGCCCAATATGTTCTATAGTACATAGCTTTGTAAAATATAAATTGATATATATAAGTGAAAATTTTTATGAATAAATTATACTCGGCACACATCGCAGCATCTTTTTTACTTCGGCCCATTCTTGTTATGGACATCTGTACTATCGGTTTGATAAAAGAACGTGAGAAAATCCCGAGGAATGACGATGAGAATAAAAAAGAAAGACTGCGTCAACTTGTCTCACTAGCAAAGTCAGGTAGATACAAATTTTCGTTTATTCTTGCCATAATCGAAAAAGCAACTGATGTTAGACATCAATTAACTCCACGGCAAATGGTTGATAGATTTATGGATGACTACCGAATGATTGTTGGCCTTATTGGCAGCAATAACATGTTAGAAAAACCAGCAACTCTTAAATCTCTCATTAATATAATCATGGATGAGAATTACAGCATAGAAGAAAGAGCTGAGCTGAAACTTATCGATTATCTTGAGTTGCTTAACTTTTATAATTCACTAGGCATAAAGACAGACCCTGCAAGAGAGGAGTTACTTGTTCTGGCCAAGAAGGTAACCGATTACGCCGAAACGTTAGGAATAAGCCGAGGCCATCCTGTCATTGCAATTTGTGTTGCATCAATTTACGGATGCAGTGATGCACGAAGAATCTTAAAGGTAAATAAGAAAGGTGAATTCAACCCTAGTAATGCACTAGGTGATATTCAGTCATTCTATCGTCTAGCCAAAACGAAACATGTTGTTCAGACGAATTTTCCAGGTTCCCGAGTTGAATTCAGAACTGAGGATAAAGCTCTGGAGAGTATGCATACATATTACGCTGCAACCGTTTCACGTGAAGTGGATGGCGTACCTATTTACGCTATCCATAATATAAATGATGAAAAAATGTTCCCTTTGCTTTTCACTAAAGGGATGGGATTAAATATTGAAGAACGTAATGCCCTTTATGTTCTGCTTGATTTCCGCGTACCCGATGAGCAATCAGTTAGTTAAAGTCGGTCTAATTGTATAATGGCTGAAGCATACGTTGATAGATTCCTAGCAAGTTCATAGCATCCTAAACTGCCCCTGACACGGAGAGGACGAAACCAAGATCTCTCGGACCGTTATGAGCGAAGAGCGTAATTAAATATAATAACCCTTGCCCGCCCAGAAAGGCCCCTAACACGCTTTTGCGGCGAATGGGGCGTTTTCCCGGCCCAAACCCTGCCCCGCTCATGATGCCTGCATGGCTATGTAGTTAGCTCTGTTCTCCACGGATTAGTGCATATAGATGATGGAAACGTCCGCTTCTGGCACAAAACAGATCTTCATACTCGCATCTATCGCCCCACCGCCACGCTCGCCGACAGCCCCGCCACCAGCTCAACCCCCTCCGGCAACCTGTCGATATGAATGCGCACCGGCACGCGCTGTGCCAGCCGCACCCAGCTAAAGGTGGGCTCGACGTCGGGCAGGCCCAGCCCGCCCGTCTCATCGTTGCTGTCCCCGATCCCATGCCCGATGCTCTCCACGTGCCCCGCGATGACCGGCTCGTATCCCATCAGCACCACCTGCGCGGCATCCCCGACGCGAATATGGCGCAGCTTGGTCTCCTCAAAGTACCCCACCACCCAGAAGCTGTGGGCATCGACGATGGCGACCTTTGTCTCCCCCGCCGTCGCGTAGTCTCCGGGCCGCAGCCGCAGGTGCGTAACGTATCCCGAGACCGGCGCACGGACGGTGGCGTGCGCCAGATTAAGCTCTGCCAGATCCAGCGCGGCCAGCGCGCCGTGAAAATTGGCCGCCGCGACGTTCGCCGCGCTGCCGGTTTGCTGCAAATCCTCGCTCGAAATGGCGTTTTTAATCAGCGTGCGGCGGTGGGCCGCGTCCTGGCGCATCAGCATCTCATGGCGTTTCGACTCGACGTCCGCCTGCGCGCTGACCACCGCCAGCTTAAGCCAGCGCGGATCGATAGTGTAGAGCACATCGCCCCGGTTCACCCACTGATTGTCCCGCACGGCCACGCTGATAACCGGCCCGGAGACGTCCGGCGCTATCTGCACCACGTCCGCCCGCACTCGGCCGTCGCGGGTCCACGGCGTTTGTGCGTAGTGTTTCCACATCATAAACGCCAGAAGCGTGGCCGCCGCGACGACGCTCAGCGTCAGCGCATAGCGAGCCAGTAAAGAGAGCAGTGATTTCATGACAATAACCCCAACGCGATCAGGCCCTGCATCAGCAGGAAAAAGGTGACAATCCAGGTTGAAACATCCATCAGCGGGCGAAACGGCAAGCGCCGGTAGAGCCTGCTGAGAGAGAAAAGCGCGACGAGGCTCAGCGTGCAGACCAGCGCCGCGAGGGCGACCGTCAGCAGCCCCGGAATAAAAACGCCGCCGATATTGAGATCGTTAACCATGGTCAGGCCCCCGTAATGCACAGTGCAGATCCACCAGCCTGAAGACCAACTGGCGCGTATGTTCATCTGCCGCAGGCAGATGGCGTTCGATAAGGGTGACGATGCGTTCGCGTAAGGCGTGGCGGTCTGCGGCGTTTATCCGATGAAAAAGCGCGTCAACCTCACTGCCGGGCGGTGCGTCACTTCGGCGTAAATGCATGACCGAAAGCCCCAGACGCAGCGCGTGTAACAGCCGATCGAGCGCCTGCTCTGGCGCACGCTCGCTGCGCTGCAGGCGCGGCAGCACCAGGGCGGTTCGGTCCATCATCAGGTTGATCCAGTGCGTTTCATCAACCCGCAGCGTGCCCTTCAGGCTGCGGCGAATGTCGCGCTGGCAGAGGTTCAGAAGACGCGTAATGGCGCCATCCGCCTGCACGGTTTGCAGCAGGCTCATGCTGACGACGGCATAGCCGGTGGCGGCAAAGAGCGCGATGGCGGTGTTGGCCGCAACGGCGAAATCTCCGCTGTAGCGTGCCCCCAGCTCGCACAGAATGGGCAGCGTCAGGGTGATGCCCATCGCCATAAACGTGGTCGGCGGACGCGCCTGAAGCGACCCGCCCAGCAGATACGCCGGGGCAAGCACCGCCACCAGCACCGGGAAATCGCTCACCAGCGGCAGCAGCGCAAAGCTGTAGAACAGGCTAATGACCACGCCCCAGAACGAGCCAATGATGTATTTCACGATGTGCGGTGCCGGGGTGTCGAAGCTGCCAAACAGCGTGCAGCAGACCCCCAGGATAGACACCGCCGTGCCGCCATCCGGCCACGCTGAGAAGATCCAGACCAGACAGCCGCTCAGGATGATGGCGTAAGCCCCCAGCGCCGTGCGGGCTGCGGTAAGAGGATCGCGGTGGAAAACGTAGCCTTTCGCCGCGCGGGTTTGCATCTCCCCAAAGACGGGTTTGGCGTGGAGGATAGCCCCGGAAAGACGTTCGCACTGCTGCAGAAGCGCGATAGCCTCCGAGAGATAGCGAATAAAACTGACCTGCAGCGCGTCGTCAAACGTCTGCGCCTGCGCGGCATACCGATCGATGAGAAGCGCACAGCGGAGCCGCAGCGCCTCTGCCGTGCTGCTGGCCCCCGCGCCTTCAGCGGCAAGCCAGGCCTGAACGTCCTCCAGCAATGTCTGCGCATCGGCGGGCAGGGTTCCGATCGCTGGCAGGCGATCGTGCAGTTCACAGTTGACGATAACCAGCCGCGCCAGCCGATCGTGGATCGCTTTTCTGGCCTGCCGCACCGGGGCTGAGAGGGCAAAATCGTACGGAATATGGTGGCTCATGCCCTGCAAGAACTGCAGCGCCAGGGCCAGATGCAGCGGGCCGGAAGCCGCGTCGGGTTTACCGGCTAAAGTATCCGCCACCCGCCCGCGCGCGGCCTGTAGCGTCTGGGATAATTTCGCGTTGAACAGCCCTGATACGCGCGCGGGCAGCACGTAACGGTGAATCAGCGCCGCGCAGAAAATCCCAATCGAAATCTCCTGCACGCGGACAATGGCGACGTTAAAGATGCCGCCGGGATCGGACACTGCCGGAAAGCCAATCAGGCTCGCGGTGAAGCCCGCCAGCACGAAGGCATAGGCTCGGGGCGTGCGTTCCAGCAGGGAGAGCCACAGGCAGAATGCGATCCAGCCCGTCAGCACCGCGCTGCACAGGACTGGCGTATTCGCGAAGGTGGGCACAATCAAAACGGTCGCGCTGGCACCTACCGCGGTACCGGCCAGCCGGTAGAGGCTTCTGCTCAGCGATGCCCCGACCGACGTCTGCGACACGATGTAAACCGTAATAATGGCCCACGAGGGACGTTCGAGGCCGATCGACAGCGCGAGGTAATAAGCCAGCATCGCCGCGGCAAAACTCTTCGCGGAGTAGATCAGCGCGCCCGCATCGTTTCGCAGCGCGGCGGGGAGACGCACGGGATGAGAGAAGATATTTTTCATGCCGGGATTATTACCGGCTTGCAGACCCGCTTAAATACTCTATTCTGTCAAAAAATACCTAAATGTTGCCAAAATCGTGAAGCCTCAATCTGCTACTACGCTGTATGACCCTGACTCTACCGCCAGCCCGGCGGTGGCGCGTCATCTGGACTTCGTGGATTACGCCGCGGAAGTGCCGGTACATACCCACCGCAAGGGGCAGCTGATTATTGCCCGATACGGTGCGGTCAGCTGTTACGCGGAGAATGACATCTGGATCGTGCCGCCGGACTGCGCCGTCTGGATCCCCGGCGGGATCCCGCACAGCGCCAAAGCGACCTGGAACGCGCATCTCAACTATCTGTTCATTGAGCCCGGCGCGGCGGCGCTGCCGGAGAAGTGTTGCACGCTGGCGATCTCGCCGCTGATTAAGGAGCTGGTCGATCGTCTGACGCGCGAGGGCGTGGATTATCCCGCCGACGGCCACGTCGCGAGGCTGACCCGTGTCACGCTGGACGAGCTCGCCAGCATGCCGCAGCAGAAGCTGAGCCTGCCGGTCTCGACCGATCCGAAAATTCGCGCCATGGCCGACGCGCTGGTTACCCGCCCTGAGGACAGAAGCACCCTGAAGGACTGGGCGAAACGGCTCGCCCTCAGCGAGCGTTCGTTTGCCCGCCTGATGCAGCGCGAGACCGGGCTGAGCTTCGGGCGATGGCGCCAGCAGCTGCATTTGATTATTGCCCTGCGGGAGCTGGCAAGCGGCGTACCCGTCCAGAACGTGGCGACAACGCTCGGGTACGAATCCGTGAATGCGTTTATCACCATGTTCCGAAAAGCGATGGGCAGCACGCCCGCCCACTACTTTGCCGAACGGAAAAACAGCGGCCGTTAGCCCGGCCCCTCGCTCCCCGCCGCCAGCAGCGGCACCACCACGTCGCTGATGGGCACCGCAATACCGTGTTTTCGGCCGTAGCGCTGGATCACGCCGTTGCGGATATCCCACTCCATCGGACGATCGGCCTGACGGTCGGCAAGGATCGACGTGCCCAAATCCACTGGCGCACGCTGGAAGTTCGCCAGGATCTCCTGCGCCACCGCATCGTCCAGCTTCGCTCCTTCAGCGCGGGCGACGGCAAGCCCCTCGCGCAGGTAGGCCAGCGCAAGCTCGCTGATATCCTCGCGCCTGAACATCCCGGCGCGGCGGTTGGCCAGCACCATCAGCCCGGCGACCGCGTTTTGCAGCAGCTTGCGCCAGGCGACGGTAGGGAAATCTGTTGCGAGCTCAACTTGACAGCCCGTACCGCGAAGCGCCCCCACCACCCGCTGCGCCTGCGGCATGTCCGGCAGCGTCAGGCGCGGCTTCGCCCGTAGCCACACGGACGCATCCGGCTCGCGCTGGGCCGGGAACCAGACCACCGACGGCAGCACCGTCGCGCCGTTGACCCACGGCTCCAGCTGGGCTTTTTGCTCCACGCCGTTTTGCAGCGCGCAGACCACGGTGTTTTCATCGCACAGGGCCCGCAGCCATCCGGCGCTGTCGGCATTTTGCGTCGTTTTTACCGCCACGAAAACGAGATCGACGGGGCGCGTGATGACGGCCGGATCGGTTAAAACCGGACCGGGCACCACGGTTTCACCCTCGTCGTGGCGCAGGCGCAATTCCGGGTGCGCGGTGCGTCCGCACAATAGCGGCGTACGGCCCGCGTCATGCAGCACCGCGGCGATGGTGGTCCCAATTGCGCCAGGTCCTATCAGCGCAATGGTTGGATAGTCAGACATGAATCACTCCCCCTTTTGCTAAGCCTGCTATCAGTTATACCACCCTGAGACGAGCGCGCCACACCCGTTGTCTATACTCAACACACAACAGACAACGGAGTGCGCCATGCCTTTACCTGATTTCAAATCCTCTGAACCTTTCACCCTCGGCATCGAGCTCGAACTGCAGGTGGTTAACCCGCCGGGCTACGATCTGAGCCAGGACTCCTCCGCGCTCATCGCCGCCGTCAAAGACGACATCAAAGGCGGCGAGGTCAAACACGACATCACCGAAAGCATGCTCGAAATCGCCACCGGCGTGTGCCAGAACATCGACCAGGCGGCGGCACAGTTCTCGGTGATGCAGCAGAGCATCCTGCGCGCGGCGGCGGAGCAGCATATCCAGATCTGCGGCGGCGGGACGCACCCGTTCCAGAAGTGGCAGCGTCAGGAGGTGTGCGACGACGAGCGCTATAACGTCACGCTGGAGCGCTTTGGCTATCTGATTTTGCAGGCGACGGTGTTCGGCCAGCACGTACACGTCGGCTGCCGGACCGGGGACGACGCGATTTACCTGCTGCACGGCCTGTCGCGCTTCGTACCGCACTTTATCGCCCTGGCGGCCGCCTCGCCGTATATGCAGGGCACGGACACGAAGTTCTCCTCGTCGCGACTCAACATTTTTTCGGGGTTCCCGGATAACGGCCAGATGCCGTGGGTCAACAGCTGGCAGGAGTTCGAGGGGCTGTTCCGCCGCCTGAGTTCGACCAGCATGATCGACAGCATTAAGGATCTGCACTGGGACATCCGCCCCAGCCCGCACTTCGGCACCGTCGAGGTGCGGGTGATGGATACCCCGCTGACGCTCGGCCACGCCATTAACATCGCCGGGCTTATTCAGGCGACGTCCCACTGGCTGCTGACCGCGCGGCCCTATAAGCATCAGGAAAAAGATTTTCTGCTGTACCGCTTTAACCGTTTTCAGGCCTGTCGCTACGGGCTGGAGGGGATCCTGACGGACGTGCACACCGGCGAGCACAAAACCGTGGCGGAAGACATTTCGTGGCTGCTGGAGCAGGTTGCGCCGTCGGCCGAGAAGCTCGGCGCGACGAGCGCAATTAATGAAATTGCCCTGCTGTTAAAGCAGGGCAAGAGCGAGGCGCAGCGCATGCGGGAGTTTATCGCCGACGGCGGCTCGCTGATTTCTCTGGTGCAGAAGCACTGCGAGCTGTGGGCGACGAGTCCGTAAGGCCGTGGCCCCACTCGCGCAGCCGCTGGAACAGCACGAACAGCGCCGGGATAAACAGGATCCCCACCACGGTCGCCACCAGCATGCCGCTGAACACCGTGGTGCCGATGATGCGGCGGCTTTGGGCACCTGCCCCGGTCGCCAGCATCATGGGCAGGACGCCGATAATGAACGACACGGCGGTCATCATCACCGCGCGGAAGCGGCGCGAGGCCCCTTCCCGCGCGGCATCAACAATCGCCATCCCGTCCATGCGCCGCGCGCGGGCGAACTCCACGATAAGAATCGCGTTTTTAGCCGCTAGCGCGATCAGCAGTACCAGACCTATCTGCACGTACACGTCGTTGGCGTAGCCCGCCAGCCACAGCCAGACCAGCGCCCCGCCGATGGCGAACAGCACCGAGAGCATCACGCTCGCCGGGAGCGTCCAGCTCTCGTACTGGGCGACGAGGAACAGCCACGCCATCACCACCGCCGCCAGCACGATCCATATCGCCTGATTGCCGGTCTGCTGCTCCTGATACGACATGCCGCTCCAGGCATAGTCGTACCCGGCTGGCAGGTTTTCCGCCAGAATCTCGCCCATCGACGCCATCGCGGTGCTGCTGCTCACTCCTTCCGCCGCCGAGCCGCTCACCGACACGGACGGGAACTGGTTGTACTGCTGCAGGAACGGCGCGCCGACGCTCGGCGTAATGGTGACCAGATTGCTCAGGCGCACCCGCTCGCCGCTGTTGCTGCGCACGAACAGCTCGCTGATCTGCTCGGCGCGCTCGCGCCACTGCATCTCGTTTTGCATCACCACGTGGTAGACGCGGTTGTTGACGCTGAAATCCCCGGCGCGCGTGCCGCCAAAGGCGGTTTGCAGGCTGCTGAAGATGCGCGACACCGGCACGTCGAGGCGCGCGGCGCGCTCGCGGTCAACGGTCAGCGTCAGCTGCGGCACGTTGCTGCTCCAGGTGGTGAACACGCGGCTCAGCTGCGGATGCTGGTTAGCTTTCGCCAGCACCTCACGCGTGACGCGCTCCAGCTCCGCCGGGCTCTGCCCCGCCTGCGCCTGAATGCGCAGGTCGAAGCCGGAGGCGTTGCCCAGGCCCGGCAGCGTCGGCGGCGCGAAGGTCATGATGGTCGCCTCGGGCAGGGCAAGCAGCTGGCGCTGCAGGGTGCCCATCACCTCGTCCAGCGGCGGGCGCTCGCTCCAGTCTTTGAGCATGATGGAGATAAACCCGCCGTTGGAGGCGCTGGTGCCGTTGAGGATGTTAAACCCGGACACCTGAATGACGTCCTCAACCGCCGGATTTTTAGCGATCAGTTTGCGCGCCGTGGTCATCACCGCTTCGGTGCGCTCCAGCGAGGCCGCTTCCGGCAGCTGGACGCTGGCGAAGAAGTAGCCCTGATCTTCCTGCGGCAGGAAGCCCTTTGGCATCGACATAAAGCTAAACACGACCACCGCCGCCGCACCTGCGGTGGCCAGCAGCGCCAGCCACGGGCGCAGGTTTAATACGTTCACGATGCGGGTGTAGAAACCGCGCGTGGCGTCCAGCCCGCGGTTAAAGGCGCAATAGACTGCCGCAGGCTTCTCCGGGCGCGGACGCAGCAGCATCGCGCACAGGGCGGGCGTCAGGGTCAGCGCCACGAGGCTTGAGAGCGTGACGGCGGTGGAGAGCGTCACCGCGAACTGGCGGTACAGCTCGCCGACAATCCCCGGCAGGAGCGCCACCGGCACAAATACCGCCAGCAGCACCAGCGTCGTCGCGATGACCGGCCCGGCAATCTGGCGCAGCGCCAGCGCGGTCGCCGCCGTGCGGCTCTGCCCTTCCGCCATCAGGGTTTCGACGCTCTCCACCACCACGATGGCGTCATCCACCACCATGGTCAGCGCCAGAATGATGGCAAACAGGCTAAGGGTGTTGGCGGAGTAGCCGAGCGCGTAGAGCACCGCGAAGGTGCTCACCAGCGACACCGGGATGGCGAGCGCCACAATCAGCGTCGCGCGCCAGCTTTGCAGGAACAGGGAAACGACCACCACAACCGCCAGCATGGTGAGCGCCAGCGAGACGCCGATCTCCTTAATGGTGGCGGCAACAAAGGAGGTGGTGTCGAACTTCACCTCGTAGACCAGGTCGTCCGGGAAGCGCGTAGAGAGGCGCTCCAGCTCCGCGCGCACCGCGTCGGCAACGCGCAGGGCGTTGGCGGACGGCGTCGGGTAGATGCCGAGGTAGGCGGAGTCGTGCCCGTTCAGCTGCGCGCCGGAGCTGTAGCTGCGCGAGCCGAGCTCGATGGTGGCGACGTCCTTCAGGCGCACCAGCTGGCCCATCTCGCCCGCGCGGATAATGATGTCGGCAAAATCGTCGGCCTGATTTAAGCGCCCCAGCCCGTTGATGGTCAGGGTCTGCTGCTGGCCGTTAAACACCGGCGGCGTGCCGACCTGGCCTGCCGCCCCCTGCACATTCTGCTCGCGCAGCGCCTGCGCCACGTCGTCGGTGGTGACGTTCAGGGCGTTCATGCGGTCCGGACGCAGCCAGATGCGCATGCTGTAGTCGCGCGCGCCAAACATCTGCACCTGCCCGACGCCCGGCAGGCGGGACAGCGCCTCGCGCACCTGGGTGCTGGCGTAGTTGCTGACGAACAGCGGCGTATGGGTGTTATTCGGTGAGTAAAGACTTACCCCCATCATCAGGTTGGTGGCGCGCTTGCGCACCTGCACGCCGTTTTGCTGCGCCTCGGTCGGGAGCTGCGCCACGGCCTGCGCCACGCGGTTTTGCACGTCGATGGCGGCGAGGTCCGGATCGGTGCCCGCCGCAAAGGTAATGTTCAGGCTGTACGTGCCTTCGTCAGAGCTGGTGGACTCCATATAGAGCATGTGATCCACGCCGTTCAACTGGGTCTCCAGCGGCGTGGCGATGGCCTCCGCCACGTCAGCCGAGCTGGCGCCCGGCCAGCTGGCCGACACGTTGACCACCGGCGGCGTGATCTGCGGGTACTGCTCCACCGGGATAATCCTCAGCGCGATGGCCCCCAGCAGGGTAATGACCAGCGCAATCACCATCGCGAAGCGCGGGCGTTTAATGAAAAACGTCAGCATGATGGCTCCTTAATTCAGTATCTGGACGGCGGTGCCGGGCTGCACGCGCTGCGCGCCGTCAGTAATCGCTCGCTCACCGGGCTTCACGCCGGAGGCAATCTGGAACTGCTGGCCAATCTGCCCGGCAATTTTCAGCGGGCGCATTTCGGCTTTGCCGTCGGCGTTAACCACCCAGGCAAAGAACCCGTCGCCGTTCTGCTGTACCGCGGCGGCGGGCAGGGTCAGGACCGGCTGCTCGCTGGCCGGGCGCAGGATCACGTTCACGTTGCCGCCGGGCAGGAGCTGATGGCGCGGGTTGGCAAACTCGGCGCGCAGCATCACGCTGGCGGTGCGCGGGTCGATGCGATTGTCCACGGACGTCAGCTCACCGCTGACGCGCTGGCCGTTGCTGTCAATTAACGCCTGCCAGGCCTGCTTCATGGCGCTGATATCCGCATGCTGTCCGGCTTTGGTCGCAAACGCCCCCTCTTCCAGCGCAAAGGCGATGCGGATGGGGTCGAGCTGCACGACCTCCACCAGCACGCCGCTGGCAGGGTTGACCAGGCTGCCGACGTGGAACTGGCTGTGCCCCACGCGACCGTCAATCGGCGAGGCGATGCGGGTGTAGTTCAGGGTGACGCTGCGGGTGTCGAGACGGGCTTTGGCCTGCTCCAGCGCGGCGCTGGCGACATCCCGCTGCATGCGGGCGTTATCCACGTCGTGACGGCTGATAGCGTTGCTGCTGCCCAGGCTTTCAAAGCGGGAAAGCTGCTGCTGCGCCTGACGCAGCGTGGCTTCGGCGCTTCTCACCTCAGCCTGCGCCAGGCGCAGGGCGGCACGCGGCTCGGCGTCGTCCAGCTCGAATAGCACGTCGCCTTTTTTCACGTACTGCCCGTCGCGGAAGTGAATTTTGGTGATCACGCCTTCCGTACGCGCGCGCAGCTCAACGGTGTGGATGGCTTCGATGCGGCCCGGGATCTGACGCTCGGCGGCGTGGGCGGTCTGCTCCACGGCGGCGACGCGAACGGGAATGGCGGCGGCGAATACGGGTTGCAGGGTGCTGGCGAGGAGCGCGAACAGGAGTGGGAGTTTCATGGCAGTACCTCAGATATGTTCCCCTCACCCCGGCCCTCTCCCAAAGGGAGAGGGAGGTCAGAGTCCCCTCTCCCTTTGGGAGAGGGTTAGGGTGAGGGCAAAAGGTTATGCAGACTTACGGAACCTGCGGGTCAGTCGCTTCTCGATTTCGACGACGAAGAACATCACGCCGGCCACCGCCAGGGTCACAAACCAGTAGCGCAGCGGCAGCGCTTCAGTGCCGAACAGCATCTGCATAAACGGCAGGTAGATAATCGCCGCCTGGAGCAGGAACAGCACGCCCGTCACCAGCCAGATCCCTTTGTTCGCCAGCAGGCCGCGGTTCAGGGAGAACCCTTCGGTGTTGCGGCAGTTAATCATGTACACCCACTGGGCGCAGACCAGCATCTGCAGCAGCACGGTGCGGATGAACTCCGCGCTGTGGCCGCGCGGGGCCAGCCAGGCCTCCAGCGCAAAGGCGGCGATGGCAATCATGGTGCCGACGAAGGCCACGCGCCAGACGGCGTAGGCGTCCATCACGTGCTGCCCGGTCTGACGCGGCGGACGGCGCATGATGTTGCGCTCGGCGGCCTCAAAGGCCAGGCCGAAGGAGAGCGTGGCGGAGGTGGCCATGTTCATCCACAGAATCAGCACCGGCGTCAGCGGAATGATGTTCCCCGCCAGCAGCGCAATCACAATCAGCAGACCCTGCGCGAGGTTGGTCGGCATGATGAACAGAATAGTCTTCTTCAGGTTGTCGTAAACGCGACGCCCCTCTTTCACCGCGCTGGCGATGGTGGCGAAGTTATCGTCCGTCAGGACCATGTCCGCCGCCTCTTTGGTCACTTCCGTCCCTTTGATGCCCATCGCGATGCCCACGTCAGCCTGACGCAGCGCCGGGGCGTCGTTCACGCCGTCACCGGTCATGCCGACGATTTCACCTTTGTCCTGCAGCGCTTTCACCAGGCGCAGCTTATGCTCCGGGCTGGTACGGGCGAAGATGTCATATTTCACCGCGGCTTCCGCCAGCGCGGCGTCGTCCATCTTCTCCAGCTCGTAGCCGGTGACAGCCTGCTCGCTGTTGGTGATCCCCAGCATCTGGCCGATGCTCATCGCCGTCTGAGGGTGATCCCCGGTGATCATCTTCACGCGGATCCCCGCCTGCTGGCAGGCGTTAATCGCATCAATGGCTTCCGGACGCGGCGGATCCATCATCCCGGCGATGCCGAGGAAGATCAGGCCGTGGCTCAGGTCGTCGTGGGTCAGTTCCTGCTCGCCGCTCGCTGGCTTAAACGCCGCGGCAACCATGCGCAGCCCCTGACGCGCATAGCGCTCCATCTCGCTTTCCCAGTATGCGTGGTTGAACGCTTCCGCACCGTTACGGGTCTGCTGCTGGGCGCAGAGGGCGAAAATCACGTCCGGCGCGCCGGTGATCAGGATCTGCTCCTCACCGCCAATCTGGTAGTGGGTACTCATGTACTTGTACTGCGAGTCGAACGGGATCTTGTTAACCAGCGTGGTCATGACAGGCTCGAGGTTAGCCTTCGCCGCCAGCACCTTCAGCGCGCCCTCGGTCGGCCCACCGGTGATGCCCCACAGGCCGCGCTCGTCCTGAATCATCTGGCTGTCGTTACACAGGTCGATGGTGCGCAGGTACTGCTCCAGCACGGTGCCCGGCTGGATCTGCACCGGCTCGTCGCTGCCTTCCAGGTAGATGTTGCCCACCGGCTCGTAGCTGTTGCCGTCCACGCGGTAGCAGGCGTCGGCGGTGATGATGGCTTTGACCGTCATCTCGTTCATGGTCAGGGTGCCGGTTTTATCCGAGCAGACCACGGTCATCGCGCCCAGGGTTTCAACCGTCGGCAGCTTGCGGATAATCGCCCGCTTGCGCGCCATCGCCTGCACGCCCAGCGAGAGGATGATGGAGATAATCGCCGGCAGACCTTCCGGCACGGAGGCTACCGCCAGGCTAATCAGGGAGAGCAGCAGCTCGCCCATTGGGATTTCGCGGAACACCAGGCTGAAGACGAACAGCGCCGCCATCATTGCCAGGATAATGGCGAAGATCGCTTTACCCAGCTTGTCCATCTGCACCAGCAGCGGCGTGCGGTGCTTTTCGATGCCCGCCATCATCTGGTTGATGTGGCCGAGTTCCGTATCCTTACCGGTCGCGGTGACCAGGCCGACGCCGCCGCCCGCGCTTACGGTCGTCCCGGAGAAGACCATATTGGTGCGGTCGCCGAGCGGCAGTTCGCCGCTCAGCGGATTAATGTGCTTATCCACCACGGTAGATTCACCGGTCAGAATCGCCTCTTCCACGCGTAAATTATGCGCCTCGATTAAACGCATATCCGCCGGAATACGATCCCCCGCGCGCAATACGATAATATCGCCCGGGACTATTTCAGTGGTGGGTATCGTTTCGTGGTTGCCGTTACGAATAACGCGCGCCTCGCTGGAGAGCATATTGCGAATACTCTTCAGGGATTTTTCCGCGTTGCTTTCCTGAATATGGCCAATTAAGGCATTGATTACCGCAACGCCCAGAATAACCAGCGTATCCACCCAGTGGCCCATTACTGCCGTTAATACGGCGGCGGCCAGCAGAACATAAATCAGCACATCATTAAAATGGGCTAAAAAACGCAGCCAGGCGGGTTTACCTTTTTTCTCCGGCAGCGCGTTCGGACCTGATTTTTGCAGACGCGCCTGCGCCTCTGCACGATCCAGGCCGCTGGCCTGGCTCTGCGTGTGAGCAAGCACCTGCTCGACGGTCTGCTGGTATGCCAGCCCGCCGGAAGGCGGCATGTTTGGGGACAATTTTTTTTCGGTCATCGTATTTTTCCTTCAATATCCGGTGAACAGAAGCCTGAATTCCTTTCTGGCTTAAATAAATTCATTTTAAAGTCTTGCGGGTAAAATTGATCTACCGCAATATAATGACTTCTCGGTTATTCAAAACTGATTAAACTATTTCGATGAGCTGATTTTTACAAAATATTTCTAAACCAACATTAAACGAGGGGGGAACCATGTGGGGTATTTATCGCGGACGCCGACTGGTGTTATACGTTATCGCGGCCATTGTTATTGCCACGTTAATTGGATATAGCACCTATACATTTGTAAAATTATTTTCCTGATAAAGACGTTTATTTACATAACGCGGTATTAATATAAACGCCGGGTCGTATGTTGTTATTTATTCGCAGTAATAATGTCTTTGTTTTATTCAAAAAGGCCTGAGGGGCTGATATTGCTTTACGTTACAGAATGCCGGACAATGCCATTTTTAACTGACGATTAACATTACGATGAAACACCCGTTAGAATCGCTGCTCACGGCAGGCGGCATTTTATTGCTGGCCCTGCTTTCGTGCCTGCTGCTCCCTGCGCCTTCGCTGGGTCTGGTACTGGCGCAGAAGCTGGTTCAGACCTTCCACATGGTCGATCTAAACCAGCTCTACACCATTCTGTTCTGCGTGTGGTTTTTACTGCTGGGTGCCATCGAATTCTTCGTGCTGCGTTTCGTCTGGCGTCGGTGGTTTTCACTGGCGTCGTAGGCCGGTGAAATCGCGCATGCCGTGGATCAGCGCTTCACACCACGCCGCGTAGTCGTGACCGCTGGATGAGGGATGGAAGCTGACGCGATACCCTTTCTCCCTCAACGCCCGTTCGAAATCCTGCGTAGTGCGATAAATTCCCCCGCCCGGCCCCGAAGTTTCGAACTTTCCGGCCTGCAGCCAGAAGCGCACCGGATACGGCGGCGACTGCTGATACTGCCGCGTCAGCCAGCCGGGCGCTTCGTCTTTCGGTGCCCACCAGTACGAACCTGAAAGGCTCAGCACGTTACCAAACAGGCGCGGATAGCGCAGCGCCACCCACGATGAGGCAATGCCACCGTAGCTCGACCCCGCCAGCACCGTTTTCTGCCGCTGCATCGCGATGCCCTGCCCGCGCAGCCAAGGCAGCAGCTCGTGCGCCATAAAGTCGGCGAAGTCCGGGTTAGGCGGCAGCTCGTTGCCGCGTCGGGCGTGGTCGAGGCTGTCGATAAATACCACGTTAATCGGCGGAAGATGATGGCGGGCAATAAGACCGTCCAGCACGTTAGCGAAACGGTATTCGTCCTGATAAATCTGCCCGTCGAAGAGAATGAGCGTCCAGCGCGCGGGCTGCGCTCCGCGCGGTTTATAGATCATCACCTCGCGGGAATTACCGAGGATTTTGCTGGTGATGCTCTGGCGGCTTAACGATCCGTGGACCAGCGGCTGGGCCGTGGCCTGCGCGGAGCAATAGCGTGCCGGGCTGAGATCGAGCAGCGAATAGCGGTTCCAGCGATCCGCCTTTTGTTCACCAAAGGTGTTCGGGTTGAGCGGATCGGCCTGGGCGCTCACCAGGATCGCGCGACGTTGATCGCGTGCGGAACCCTCGACGATCGGCACGTCCGGCGCAAGCTTGTACTGCATCACCGTATCGGCGGGCACCATATAGCTGCGGAACCAGACGTCGCTGTTGCCCAGACGAAACAGCGGATCGTGATCCCCCGCCGGTGAGCCAAGAATAAAGACGTTATCCCGCGCGCCGCGCCACAGGAAGGTGACGCGCTTGTGTTCTGCGTCTACCGGCTCCACCATCGGCGTTCCCTGCCGAATCTGCGTCTCCCAGAACGCGTCGGTACTCTTTCCGGCAGCAATCTCTTTTGCCAGCGCCTGAAGCGTCGGGCTTTCAGGCGCCAGCATCTGTACGCGCGGTAACGCAGATATCTCTTTCATCCGCCACTGAAAACGCCAGGGTTTACCCGCTTCGCCGTGCAGGACCAGCGAGGTGCTCTGCTTTACCGGCAGGGCAAACAGCAGCGCGTGTTCGCCATCGGCGGGCCCATTTTCAATCAGCGTACGAATGCGGCGGTTTTGCCCGTCCAGCAGGCGGGCATCCGTCACGCCATGCAGCGTGGCCGAGACATAATTTTCAGCAAGCTCTGGCAGCATAAAACAGACCTCACCGCTGGCATCAAACTTCCCCTGGACGTCTCCCTGCCGGGAAGAGTGTTCGCAGGTTGCCGCCACCGCAGGCAGCACACCTATCCCGAGTAATAACCCGCTCCATACCCTCTTCATTACCGCTTGTTCCCTGACGAAATTTGTTATCAACGCTAATGCAAATGGTAATAATTTGCAATATCATTTACCGCGTTTTAACGGTGTTTTTATGGCGATAGCAAACAAGGATGAGTAGAAAAAATGTTTAAGAATAATAAGATAATGCAGCTGTGGCTGCTGAGTCTGGCGACGACCAGCGTGGCGGCTCAGGCTGAAAATAGAGAAGAAACCATAACGGTGACGCAGAGCATGGGTGAAGAACCTACCGCCCCGCTAAAAGGGATTGTGGCAACCCAAACGCTCTCCGCGACCAAGACCCGCGCGGAGAGCGTGAAAACGCCGCAGTCGGTATCGGTGATCACCCGCGATCAGATGAACATGCAGGACGTGACGTCCGTGTCGCAGGCGCTACGGTACTCGGCGGGCGTGTTTACCGAGTACCGCGGCTCGTCGAACCGTAACGACGAGGTGTTCGTGCGCGGCTTTAGCTATGTGCCGAAATTCCTCGACGGCCTGAGCTTCGGCGCTACGGCCTCGTCCCAGACGGGTACGATTGACCCGTGGCTGCTGGAGCGCGTGGAGCTGGTGCGTGGCCCGGCGTCGGTCCTGTTTGGTCAGGTCAATCCGGGCGGGTTAATCAGCATGACCAGCAAACGGCCGACCGCGGAATCCATCCATAACGTGCAGTTCCGCACCGGCAATAACGATCTGGCAGAAGGCGCGTTTGATTTCGGCGGCAGGCTGAGCGACGACGGCCGCGTGCTGTATCGCGTCAACGGTATCGCCCGTACCCAGCACAATCAGGTGGACGATTATAAAGAGACGCGGATGGCGATTGCGCCTGCCATCACCTGGTACCCGAACGACCTGACCCGCTTTACGCTGCTGACCAGCTACCAGAAGGATCCGGATGCGGGCTACCGCAACTTCCTGCCCGCCTACGGCACGGTCAAAAGCGTCGACGGAAAATACATCCCGCGCGACTTTAACGTCAGCGATCCGAATTACAATCAGTCCTGGCGCGAGCAGACGACGATCGGCTACGAGCTGGAACATCAGTTCGCCGACGACCTCACCTTCCGCCAGAACGCGCGTTACGCCGCCATCAAACAGAAATACCGTTACCTCGTCTACGCCAGCAGCGCGGCCAACAGCACGGTATTAACGCGACGCGCGCAGCATGAAGAGCGCACCACCAACGAATTTGGCCTGGATAACCAGCTTGAGTATCTGCTGGAGACCGGCAGCGTCAGCCACACCCTGCTCGGCGGGTTCGACTACAAGACCAGCAAAGATAAACAGCTGCTGGCACGCGTGAGCGGTTCACAGTATGACCTCGACTGGACGAACCCGGTGTACGGCGTGAACGTGGATGAAAGCACCTTCAAAACCGCCTCCGACGAGCAGCAAAATCTCGACCAGATGGGGCTGTATTTGCAGGATCAGATGAGCTGGAACAGCTGGGAATGGCTGGTCTCCGGGCGCTACGACTGGAGCGAAGTGCGAACCAACGACTTCACCGACGGCAGCGTTACCCAGCAGAACGACAGCAAGTTCACCTGGCGAACCGGACTGCTGTACGCGTTCGATTCTGGCCTGTCACCGTACGTCAGCTACAGCACCTCGTTTGAACCGAACCTGCAAACCAACCGCGCGCCGGGCGTTGCCCCCTTCAAGCCAACCACCGGGGAGCAGACCGAGATTGGCCTGAAGTATCAGCCGGTCGACAGCACGCTGATGACCCTCGCGCTGTACGATTTAACCCAGGACAACGTGGCGACCTATAACAGCGCCGAAGGCTGGTTCGAGAACGCGGGCAAGGTGCGTTCGAAAGGCGTTGAGGCGGAAATCCACTCCACGCTGATGGACAACATCAACCTGATTGGCTCGTATACCTACACCGATGCGAAAACCAAAAGCACGACGGTGGCGGGAACAGAAGGCAAAACGCCTGCGCGCATTCCGGCGCATATGGCATCGGCGTTTGCCAGCTATACCGTTCCGGGCGGCGCGCTGAAGAGTCTGACCGCGGGCGTGGGGATGCGCTACATCGGCACCAGCTACGGCGATGCGAAGAACACCTTCAAGGTGCCGTCGGTGGATCTGTATGACGCGATGCTGAGCTACGATCTGGGCGAGATGAACCGCAGCCTGAAAGGGGCGAGCGTGCAGTTCAACGTCAATAACGTGGCGGACACGAAGTATGTGGCGTCGTGCGCAAGCGATACGGCGTGCTTTTACGGGATTGGCCGGACGGTGACGGCGACGGTGAATTATCGCTGGTAAGTTATTTGTAGGCCCGGTAAGCGCAGCGCCACCGGGCAATTACGGGCACCGTGCCCCAAAAAAGCCGGGTGGCGGCTACGCCTTACCCGGCCTACACGCGACATGTTAATGTGTCTGGCTATGGTTCTCTTTACGGTACGCACCCGGCGGCTGGTTGAAGGTGCGGGTAAATATGCGGGTAAACGTCTGCTGCGAGTCAAACCCGTAGCGCAGGCAGATATCGTACACCCGAGCGTCGGATTCACGCAGGTCCCGCGCCGCCAGCAGCAGCTTGCGTTCACGGATATAGCGCCCCAGGCTCTCCCCTTTGTACTGCATAAACAACCGCTGCAGGTGCCACTTCGAGTAACCCGCGTGGCGGGCAATCTCTTCTATACGTAATGGCTGGTGCAGATTGTCGTCGATCCATTCGACGATAGTGTCGATGACTTGAGCGGAAATGGTCATACCGCTGTCCCCCTCTGCTTCTCGCTTAAACATTATTCCCACCACTCGCGAAATGCCTGAGTGGTATCACTCACCCGCACGGGCTCACCCAGTTCCGGCGTCAGCAGCCGATAATTTTTGTCCTTGCTGGCGCGCGCCAGCTGGATCAGCGGGTCGTTCCACGCGTGTTTCGCCAGCACGAAGCGTCCGTTATGCCCAGGCACCACGGCTTTGGCGTTGAGATCCGCCGAGGCCTGCGCCGTTTCCTCCGGCAGCATGTGGATGTACTTCCAGTCCTGGTCGTACTGGCCGTTTTCCATGATGGCTAAATCCACCTCGCCAAACTGTTCGCCGATGGCCTTAAAGTGCGGGCCGTAGCCGGAATCCCCGCTGTAATAAACCTTCTGCTCTGGCGTGACGAACATAAAGCTGCCCCACAAGGTCCGATCGCGTTTGATGCCGCGCCCGGAGAAGTGGCGCGCCGGCAGAACATGCACCGTCAATTCATCGCTGATGCGTACCGACTGGTTCCAGTCGCGCTCGTCAATAATCTCAGGCTTCATTCCCCAGTAGCGCAGGTGGGATCCCACGCCCAGCGGCGTCACCACGCGCTTCACCTTCGGCAGCAGCGCCCTGATGGTGGCGTAATCCAGATGATCGTAGTGATCGTGCGAAATAATCAGCAGGTCGATTTCCGGCATGCTTTCAGCGCGCCACGGATACTCGCCGGCAAAGGCTTTATTCAGGAACGAGAACGGTGCGGCGTAGTTGCCGAGCACCGGGTCAATCAGGATGCGTTTACCCGCGAGCTGCAGGTACCACGAAGAGTGACCGAGCCACACCAGGGTGTCCTGCTCCAGCGGCAGGCTTGCAAGATCGGTTTTCACCAGCGGCAGCGGCTGGGCCGGGCGCGCGTTTTCGGTTTTTTTGGTCAGAAAATCCCACGTCGCGACCAGCATATTTTTGTCGCCGTTATAACCCGGCGTCGGCAGCGTATTGTGGAATTTTCCCTCGCGATACTGTGGGGAGGCCTCCACTTCGGTGAGCTGCTCACCCTGCGGTGGTTGGCCGAATCCGGCATTGAGAACACACGGTAAACTCGCAGCTGAAGCAATAATCATGATTAACACCACGCAGATGAAGAGAGGTTTTTTCATATCCAGACCCGAAAACGCGCCCTATCCGGTAGTTTGCGCGGGGTAAACTTGATTATGAGTGAGTAAGCACTCATTATAGATATGATGATAAAGTCGTCAAGACGTTTTCGATCTTTGACATTCCGCGTTGCAGCGTGTCAAAGCACGTGTTTCAATCAGGGTTTTTACAATTGACAGGGGGAAATATTTAGTGGCACGTCCGAAGAGTGAAGATAAAAAGCAGGCCTTACTGGAAGCCGCAACGGCGGCATTTGCACAGTCAGGTATCGCCGCCTCAACGGCGTTAATCGCCCGTAACGCGGGCGTCGCCGAAGGTACCCTGTTTCGCTACTTTCCCACTAAAGACGATCTGCTGAATGCCCTCTATCTGCACCTCAAGCAGGATCTCTGCCAGGCCATGCTGGCAAACCTCGATCGCACCATCACGCTTCCCAAAGAGCATACCCGCAATATCTGGAACAGCTACGTCGACTGGGGGATTCGTAACCCCGTTTCTCATGCGGCTATCCGCCAGATTGGCGTCAGTGAAAAGCTGAACGCCGAAACGGAACAGGCGGTGAAGGAGATGTTCCCCGAACTCCATGAGCTGTGCCGCCGCTCGGTGCGCCCGGTGTTTATGTCAGATGAATTTAAAACGTTCGGCGATGCGCTTTTCTTATCGCTGGCCGAATCCACGATGGAATTTGCCACCCGCGATCCTTCCCGCGCCGTTGATTTTAAAGCGCTCGGTTTTGAAGTGATGTGGCGCGGGCTTGCGTATGAGGAAGCCAATGGAGAGTAAGGCCTTACAGGAGCACGCCATGCGCGTGGCACTGGAGCTGCCCTTCACCGAGCACTGCTGGCCGTTTGGGCCAGAGTTTGACGTGTTTAAAGTGGGCGGAAAGATTTTCATGATCGTCGCGGTCGCACACGGACGGCCGCACGTCAGCCTGAAGTCAGACCCGGAGAAATCACTGCTCAATCAGCAGATCTATCGCGGGATAGAGCCTGGCTACCACCTGAGTAAAAAGCACTGGATTTCCCTTTACGGCACCGACGACGTGACGCCGGAGCTGGTGACCGACCTCATTAATGATTCCTGGAATCTGGTGGTGGATAAGCTGCCGAAAAAAGACCAGAAGTGGATTAGGCCGGTCTGATTGTTCGTCTGAGACGAACAGATTAAGCGCTCGAATTGCACTTATCTTTTGCCGCTTCGCACGGTAATCTGCTTTCCTTTCGCGCCCGCGAGCGGGCGAATTTCATCACCAGGAGTTGTTATGGATATCATTTCTGTCGCCCTGAAACGCCACTCTACCAAGGCGTTCGACGCAAGCAAAAAACTGACCGCGGAAGAAGCGGAAAAAATCAAAACCCTGCTGCAGTACAGCCCGTCCAGCACCAACTCCCAGCCGTGGCACTTCATTGTGGCCAGCACCGAGGAAGGTAAAGCGCGCGTAGCGAAATCCGCTGCGGGCACCTATGTGTTCAACGAACGCAAAATGCTCGATGCTTCTCACGTGGTGGTGTTCTGCGCGAAAACCGCAATGGACGATGCCTGGCTTGAGCGCGTGGTGGATCAGGAAGAGGCCGATGGCCGTTTCAACACGCCGGAAGCCAAGGCCGCCAACAATAAAGGCCGCCACTACTTCGCCGACATGCACCGTGTGGATCTGAAAGATGACGACCAGTGGATGGCGAAGCAGGTTTACCTGAACGTCGGTAACTTCCTGCTGGGCGTAGGCGCAATGGGTCTGGACGCAGTGCCGATTGAAGGCTTTGACGCGGCGATCCTCGACGAAGAGTTTGGCCTGAAAGAGAAAGGCTTCACCAGCCTGGTGGTGGTACCGGTTGGGCACCACAGCGTGGAAGATTTCAACGCCACGCTGCCGAAATCTCGCCTGCCGCTGAGCACGATTGTGACTGAGTGCTAATTCTTAGTGGCACGCTGGGTTCCGGCGTGCCTGTTTTCAATAAAGCGTAATCTGCGGGTGTTTAACCCCGCATACCAGTGCATAACGCGTTAACGTATCAAGGCTCGCCCGGGTAATATTCGCTTCCATCCTTGATACGGTGGGTGCGCTGACGCCCATTCGCTCCGCCACCTGTGCGCGCGTCAGACCAGCATGGTCGCGCCATTGCGCTAGCATCTCTCGCAGGCGCTCCTTGCGCTCTTCTGCATCAAATGAAGCCTGTACCTCTGAATTGCTTAACAACTCCGCTCTGAGTTCATCCCAGTCAATAATCTTTTTGCTCATCCAACATCTCCTGTTGTCGTTTCAATGCCACACGGAGTTCAGCAGAGGGCGTTTTTTGCGTTTTCTTGATAAACACCCGCAGCAGAAAAATTGTCTTTTCCCGCTGATATACGTAGATTCCACGAGTGTGAATCAGCCCGACGGTTCTGATTTCAAACAAACCATAGGGTAAGGGTTTGCTGTCAGGTTCTCTTAGTGCTGTCGGGTTACTACGTAATTTATCAAGCTGTCGAATCAGCTTCGCCTGGACCCCAGCAGGCAGTGAGAGAATCTCTTCCCTGACCGCCTGATGAACGATAAGTCTGAACACGGTATTTCATCCCTGATGATATTAGCATATAAGGCAATTTGCATTAAAGGCTAATTTAGCTTTTCGTGTCCTACCCTAACCGTTTTAAAAAGGCAGAACCGGATCCGCTTTGATTCTCTGAAAGCGTCTCGCAAAAAACTTATTTCCCCTGCGCCGCCAGCCATTCCATCGCCCTCTCCCCTACCTCATCCACCGGCAGATACACCAGCAGCCGCGACCCGTTTCGCGGCGCGGAGTACCAGTACATCTGCTGCAGCGTAAAATCCCCCAGCTCGGGATGGGTAAACAGCTTGAGCTGGTTCTCCACGCCGCGCACGTCGTTGCGCTGGTGCCACAGGGTTTTGAACTCTTCGGACACCGCAAAGAAGCGCGCCAGCTTCGCTTCCCACAGCGGGTCGCCCCGGTGCTCGGCCATCGCCGCGCGGAAGTATGAGACAAATATCGGCAGCACGTCGTCGCGCCTGCCGAGCCGCGCGCGCCACGCGGGATGGGTGAGGAACAGGTAAATACAGTTGCGATCTTCCGGCGGGATTTCATTGAAATCGACGCCCATCAGGTGGCCAAAGCTGTCGTTCCACGCCACGATGTCGAAGTTGGGCTTCTGGATGCTGGCAGGTTTTGGCATCAGCGTATCCAGCAGGCGGCGCGTGCCTTCGCTGATCCCCTCGCAGCAGACCGCCTGCGGCGCTTCGCCCGGCGGCAGACCGGCGAGCACGAAAACGTGCCGGGCTTCGGTCGGCGTACACTGCAAGGCTTTCGCCACGGCCGCCATCACCGCGCTCGACGGATTGACGTCCCTGCCCTGCTCCAGCCAGGTGTACCAGGTCACGCCTACGTCAGCCAGCATCGCCACCTCTTCCCGGCGCAGGCCCGGCGTGCGGCGACGACCGCTGCGCGGCAGGCCGAGACGCTGCGGATCGAGGCTTTCGCGTCGCGCGCGTAAAAATGCCCCCAGCTGTTTTCGGGTGTCATCCTGAAGTGAGACGACGGGTTCAGACATCAAGGCCATAAATCCCCCTGCATGGTAGTGCCAGTACCAGTATAAGCAAGAACTGGTACCCGTTTATCAGATGGTTGATGCTACGACCATCTGATGAATGACGCAATGGAGTTACCATGAATACGTCAGTTGTTTCACCGGGCCGCGCTGGCCTGATACTGCTGCTAACCGGCCAGATGCTGCCGATGATTGATACCTCAATCACCAACGTGGCGCTGGACGCCATCACCCACTCGCTGCACGCCACCGCCACCGAGCTGGAGCTGATTGTCGCCCTCTACGGCGTGGCCTTCGCCGTCTGCCTGGCGCTCGGCAGCAAGCTGGGGGATAACCTTGGCCGTCGACGCCTGTTTATGTGGGGCGTCGCGAGCTTTGGCCTCGCCTCACTGCTGTGCGGGATGGCGGGGAACATTGAACAGCTGCTGGCCGCGCGCATCGTTCAGGGAGCAGGAGCGGCACTGATCATGCCGCAAATTCTTGCCACGCTGCACGTGACGCTGAAAGGTACCGCCCACGCAAAAGCCATCAGCCTGTTTGGCGGCATCGGTGGAATTGCGTTTATCGTCGGGCAAATGGGCGGCGGCTGGCTGGTATCGGCGGACATCGCCGGTCTGGGCTGGCGTAACGCCTTCTTTATCAACGTGCCGATCTGTCTGGTGGTACTGGCGCTAAGCCACCGCTACGTGCCGGAGACCCGCCGCGAGACGCCGTCACGCATCGACTGGCCGGGCACCGTGCTGCTGGCGATCGTGCTTTGCTGCCTGCTGTTCCCGATGGCGCTCGGCCCCCAGTGGCACTGGTCGTGGCCGCTGAAGGTTATGCTGCTCGCCATTATCCCGCTGGCCTGGCTGATGGCGCTGAATGCGCGCAAAAAGGAGCGTGAGAATGCCCACCCGCTGATCCCGCCGCGCCTGCTGCAGCTTCGCAGCGTTCGCTTTGGCATACTGATTGCGATGCTCTTTTTCAGCGTCTGGTCCGGGTTTATGTTCTGTATGGCGCTGACCATGCAAACCGGTCTGGGGATGGCACCGTGGCAGTCGGGGAACAGTTTCATCGCCCTTGGGGTGACTTATTTTATCTCCGCGTGGTTCGCGCCGCGTCTGATTGCTCGCTACAGCACCAGTACCATTCTGCTGACCGGTCTGGCGATCCAGATTGCCGGCCTGCTGGCGCTGATCGCCACGTTCCGCGTCTGGGGAATGGAAAATACCGCGCTGACGCTGGCGCCTGCGACCGGGCTGGTCGGCTACGGGCAGGCGCTGATCGTGAACAGCTTCTACCGCATCGGGATGCGCGATATTCAGCCTGACGACGCCGGGGCCGCGAGCGCCATTCTCAGCACGCTGCAGCAGGCCGCACTGGGGCTTGGCCCGGCCATTTTTGGCGCGATTTTGCTGCACGCGCTGCAGAACCACCACGGAGATTACACCCAGGCGGTGAACGTCTTCCTGATGGTGGAAACGGTCATGATGGTGGTGCTCGCCCTGGCGACGCTGCGCATCCGCCATAGCCTGTGCCTGCCGGTGGTGAAGGTCTGCCAGGCCACCAAATAAGCCCGTGAATTTGCATAATAGATCCGCAGCCGCCATTATGGGGCTGCATCAATAAAGGAGACATTATGCAGGAATTAATTGCTCAGGTTGAAGAGTTAGGCATTGAAATTAATCACACCACCTCTTTAGTGATTATCTTTGGTATTATTTTTCTTACCGCCATCATCGTTCATTTTATTCTGCACAAAGTGGTGCTTCGCGCGTTCGAAAAACGCGCGCAGGCCAGCAGCCATTTGTGGCTGCAGATCATTACCCAGAATAAATTATTTCACCGTCTGGCCTTCACCCTTCAGGGGATAATCGTCAACGTCCAGGCGGTACTGTGGCTGCAAAAGGGCAGCGAAGCGGCGGAAATTCTCACGACATGCGCAAAGCTGTGGGTCATGGTGTATGCCCTGCTCTCCTTCTTCTCGCTGCTGGACGTGATTTTTAATCTGTCGCAGAAAATGGCCACCGCATCACAGCTGCCGCTGAAAGGGATCTTCCAGGGCATCAAGCTGGTGAGTGCCATCCTGGTGGGGATATTGATTATCTCCCTGCTTATCGGCCAGTCCCCGGCGATTCTGATAAGCGGCCTGGGCGCCATGGCCGCCGTTCTGATGCTGGTGTTTAAAGACCCGATACTCGGACTGGTGGCGGGCATTCAGCTTTCCGCCAACGACATGCTCAAGCTCGGCGACTGGCTGGAGATGCCGAAATACGGTGCCAACGGTACGGTGACCGACATCGGTCTGACCACCGTTAAAGTACGCAACTTCGATAATACGATTACGACCATTCCGACGTGGGCTCTGGTCTCTGACGCCTTTATTAACTGGAGCGGCATGTCTGCCTCCGGCGGGCGACGCATTAAGCGCAGCCTGAATATCGATACCACCAGCATTCATTTCCTCGACGAGCAGGAGCAGCAGAAACTCATTCAGGCGAAACTGCTGAAGCCCTATCTGGCCGCGCGACATGAGGAAATTAACCTGTGGAATCAGAAGAACGGTGAAGGGGAGTCGGTATTAAACCTGCGTAAGATGACCAATATCGGCACCTTCCGCGCCTACCTGAATGAATATCTGCGCAACCATCCCCGTATTCGCAAAGATATGACGCTAATGGTGCGCCAGCTAGCGCCTGATACGAATGGTTTGCCGATTGAAATATATGCCTTCACCAACACGGTGGTCTGGGCAGAATATGAGGATATTCAGGCGGACATCTTCGACCATATTTTCGCGGTGGTGGATGAATTTGGGCTGCGTATTCACCAGTCGCCAACCGGGAACGATATTCGCTCCCTGGCGGGCGTCATCGCCAATTAATCCGTTTGTAGGCCCGGTAAGCGAAGCGCCACCGGGCGTGAAGGCAGGTGCGGTCTGGTGCCCTCACCCCGGCCCTCTCCCACAGGGAGAGGGTGCAAACACTAAAAACGGCAACCAGGTTGCCGTTTTGCTTTTACCTTCGCGAGAGCTTAAAGGCAATAAACAGGAACACCACCCACACCGGCAGCAGCATCGCCGAAAGGCGCATCTCATCCATGGTGCACATCAGCACCAGAATCAGCCCCAGGAACGCGATACAGATGTAGTTCCCCGCAGGATAAAGCAGCGCTTTGAACTGCGTCTCGCGTCCCTTGCGGCGCATCGCGGCGCGAAAGCGCAGGTGCGCCAGGCAAATCATGATCCAGTTCAGCAGCAGCGTGGCGACAACCAGCGCCATCAGCAGGCCAAAGGCCTCCTTCGGCAGCAGATAGTTAATCAGCACCACTAGCGAGGTGATAGCGCCGGAGAGGAACAAGGAATTCACCGGCACGCCGCGACGGCTGACGCGGGTGAGGAACTTCGGCGCGTTGCCCTGCACGGAGAGGCCAAACAGCATGCGGCTGTTGGAGTAAACGCCGCTGTTATACACCGACAGAGACGCCACCAGAATGACGAAGTTCAGCGCCGAGGCCACCAGGTTGCTGTTCATATCGTGGAAAATCATCACGAACGGACTGCTGTCGGATTTCACTTCCACCCACGGATAGAGCGCCAGCAGCACCACCAGCGAGCCGATGTAGAACAGCAGAATCCGGTACACCACCTGGTTGACCGCTTTTGGAATGCTTTTATGCGGGTCGCGCGCTTCCGCGGCGGTAATGCCAATCAGCTCTAGTCCACCGAAGGAGAACATGATCACCGCCAGGGAGAGAATCAGCCCTTTCCAGCCGGTGGCGAGGAAGCCGCCGTGCTGCCACAGGTTGTCGATAGTGGCGCGCTCGCCGCCGTGGCCGGAGAACAGCAGCCACAGGCCAAAGCCGATCATCCCGATAATCGCCAGCACCTTAATCAGCGCAAACCAGAACTCGGTTTCGCCATACAGGCGCACGTTGACGAGGTTAACGGCGTTGATAATGATGAAGAAGGCCGCCGCCCAGATCCACGTCGGGACATCCGGCAGCCAGTACTGCATGTAAATGCCCGCGGCGGTCAGCTCCGCCATCCCCACCAGCACGAACATGACCCAGTAGTTCCAGCCGGACAGGAAGCCTGCAAACGGGCCCCAGTATTTATAAGCAAAGTGCGCGAAGGAGCCTGAAACCGGCTCTTCCACGACCATCTCGCCAAGCTGGCGCATGATCAGGAAGGCTATAATCCCGGCGATACCGTAACCCAGCAGAACCGCCGGGCCAGCCATTTGAATAGCGGGGCCGATGCCGAGAAACAGCCCGGTACCGATCGCGCCGCCAAGGGCAATTAACTGAATATGTCGATTTTGCAAACCACGTTGCAGCGTCGGATTCTGATCCGACGAGGCTTCAGCGCTACCATGGCCTGAAGCGGATGACGCGTCTTTCACGTCCTACCCCTGTCTCTTTTTTAGAAGGGGCACGTTTTAACACTTCATGCTGGAGGTAGCAAGGGATTGGGGCATCCCTGCCCCGGATAACGAGATGGAACGCTTAAAACGCGTAGCCAACCGAGACCTTAAAGGTGCGCGGTTCGCCCTGCGTAATATAGGTACCGGAATCGTCCACGCTGGCCCAGTAGTTTTCATTGGTCACGTTGTCGATGCCCGCGCGAACCGTCATCTGGTTTTCATTGTGGTTCACCGCGAAGCGATAGCGCATTCCCAGATCCAGCGTGGTGTAGCTGTCCAGCTTTTTGGTGTTTGCCAGGTCAGCGTACTGCGCGCCGGAGTGGTTCACGCGGGCGGTGGCGGTCAGGCCGTCAATCGGCTTGATGTCATACTCTGCGCCCAGCACGGCGTAAAAGTTCGGAATACCGATCGCATCGTTGCCCTGATTCACACCATTTTTGGTTTTGGTCAGCTCGGCCTGCAGCCAGGTGGCGCTGGCGTTCAGACGCATGCCCAGCATTGGCTCGCCGAAGACGTTCAGCTCCACGCCACGGTTACGCTGTTCAGCGTCAAGGCCGTAGTGGCCGCTGTCGTCGAGGATCGCCGACGGCATTTTGATTTCGAACAGCGCAAGCGATCCGCCCACGCGGCCAAAGTCCGCCTTCACGCCCACTTCGTTCTGCCTGGAGTGAACGATTCCGGTGCTCTGGCCGTAGTTGGTGGCGGTGTTAGGCGCGGTTTTGCCCGGCTGCAGCGCTTCGGTGTGGTTAGCATAGAGGGAGATCGCCTCCCACGGCTTGTAGACCACGCCGTAGGTGGGCATCCAGCGGCTGCCGTCGAAGCCGTCCGCCGCGTTTTCCGCACCGGTGACTTTGTTATACCCGCGAATGACCACCTTCTGATGGCGCGCGCCCGCGGTGAACAGCAGTTTGTCGTCCAGCACGCCCAGCGTATCGCTCAGCAGCCAGCCCTGCGTACGGGTGCGCCCGCTGGTCAGCGGATCGCTGTACTTCCCGCCGGAGCCGTTGAAGTTGGTGCTGTCCGGCATATCGACGCCGGTATTGTGATAGATGTTGGTGGTCGGGTTATCCTTCGCCGCCGACATTTTCCACGCGATTTTTTCGTTTTTGGTCATCGCCGAATAGCCGACGTTGACCTTGTGCGAGACGAAGCCCGTAGTGAAGTTACCGCGAACGCCCGCCATGCCGCTGACGGAATCGCTGATGCGGTTGGTATCCAGACGGCTGACCGTTGCCTTGCCGCTTTTATCCACCAGCTTCGGCGCGCTGTAGATGCCTTCCTCATGCGCGTGCTGCGCGCCCAGACCGGTATAGGCGGTCCAGCCGTCGGCGATGTCGTACTCGCTGCGCCACATCCCAAATTCGTTTTCGATGTTGCTGTAAGCCCACTTCTGCGAGAAGTTACGATCGTTTTTCGGCGGCTCGGGCACGAAATCCACCGCGGAAATATTGACGCTGGTCGGGCTGCCGTGGAAGGTTTTCTTCTGATAGCCGAGATCCAGCGAGGTGCGGAAGCGGTCACCGGTGTAATCCAGGCCGGTAGAGAGCAGCGTGGTGCGGCGGCGATCGTTCGCAATGCCGGTTTCCCCTTCGCGATGGACCAGGTTCACCCGCGCGCCAAACTGGTCGCTGTCGCCGTAGCGACGGCCCGCGTCGAGCGTGGTGCCAAACTGGGAATCCGAGGTGTAGTCCACGCCGACCTTCGCCTGCGGGAGTTCGCCCGCGTGTTTTGGCTCAAGGTTGATCATCCCGCCCACGCCGGAGCTTGCCGCGCCGTTCATCAGCGAGTTGGCCCCTTTGAAGATCTCTATGCGGTCAACCATCTGGGTATCCACCACCTGGCGCGGCAGCACGCCGGACAGGCCACCGAAGGTCATGTCGTCGCCGTCAAACTTCAGGCCACGGATGCGGTAGGTCTCCGCGCTGTTGCCGTACCCCTGAACGAACTGCACGCCCGCGTCGTTCGCGACGACATCGGCAATGGTTTTCGCCTGCTGATCTTCCACCAGCTTCGAGGTGTAGCTGATGATGTTGAACGGCACGTCCATGGCGTTCTGCTGGCCCAGCATCCCCATGCGCCCACCGTTCGCGACCTGTCCGTCAAGGAAGGCCGGTACCAGCTGGTCGCCGCCGGGTTTGAAATCGCTGGCTGGTGCAGCCTGGACAACGAGGGTGTCCTCTTTTTGATCGTCCGCCGCGAAGGCGGAATGGGTCACCGCGCTAACGGCAAGCGCCAGCAGCGTCTTGTGCATGATGGTGTTGTTCATAGTTAACTCATTTTAAAGTGCGCGCAAAAATGACCCGTTGTCGGGCCTTAGAATGTATTGGGTGCAATGCAAATGAGAACTATACGCATTATCTATGTGTTAGCAAGTGTAACCGCGTTCATGAGGAGGTTTGGCGAAAAAAGAGGGGAACAACCACCCCGTTTCGGGGGTGGCTGCAAAGCTATTATTTTTTCTTGTAGATATTGGCCGTACCGTGAATTTTATTGTTGGTGTTACCTGACGTGAGCACCAGGACATCCGCGCCTTTCTTATCGGCTTTCTCAATCAGTTCTTTTTTTGCATCATCAACCGATACTTCATTCGAGGTGTTTACCGTACCGATTTTTTTATATTGAGATGCAACTTTTTTGAACTCGCTTTTAGTCAGCAGCTGAGCAGCAAAAGCATTGGTTGTAAACAGTAACGCCGTTCCCAACAAAATAGCAGTCGTCTTTTTCATAACCTTTTTCCTTGAGATTAATCAGCAACTACGAAAAACCTCACGCAGTGTGGTGAGGTTTTATGAGCATGGTAGAGAATCTCAGGAAATGCCATATGTTCAGGAAAATTCTTTTATAACAACCCGTTGCATGAAATTACTAACGAGTATTAAGAATATTCGAATACCCGCGCGGTGCCAGCAATATCAATGCGTACCGCCGTGCCCGGGTTCCATCCTGGCTGGCTTACGGTCTTCAGAATCACGGGCTGCTTCTGCCCGGCTAATCCCAGGGTGAGCGTCGACAGCTGTCCGGTGAAGTCCACATCAAGAATCGAGATCGGGCTTTCATGCGCTGCACACGCCGTCACGCGTAATTGTTCAGGGCGCATCATTACCCTGCCCTCTCCTGTCGCCTGCGCGTTGTCCGTCGGCACTTCACCCAGCGCGCACACCGCATACCCGGCAGCGAGCCGAGCAGGCAGGATCACGGCATCGCCCAGAAACAGCGCCGTCTCTTCGTCAACGGGACGGGTGTAGACGTCATAAGGCGTGCCGACCTGCATGAAGCGTCCGGAGCGCATCACGGCAACCTGCGTGGCAAAGGACAATGCTTCGTTCTGATCGTGGGTGACCAGAATCGAGGCCACGCCCGCTTCGGCCAGCAGATCGGCCGTTGCCTTACGCGTCATGGCGCGCAGGCCGGTGTCCAGCGCCGAGAACGGTTCATCCAGCAGCATCAGGGAAGGACGCTGGGCCAGCGCGCGGGCAAGCGCCACGCGCTGCTGCTGTCCGCCGGAAATCTCGTGGGGCCAGTGCGTTGCGAGCTGCCTGTCCAGAGAAACCATCTCCATCAGCGCCTCAACGCGCTGGCGCTTCTCGTGGCGGGTGCCGTCCAGCCCCCAGGCGATGTTGTCTGCCACGTTGAGGTGCGGGAACAGCGCGCCCTCCTGAGGCACGAAACCGATTCGGCGCAGGTGGGCGGGAACAAAACTGTTTTCATCAAACAGCGCTCTCCCCTGCATGACAATGCGCCCGGTGTCAGGCGTTTCGAACCCGGCAAGAATACGCAGCAGCGTGGTTTTCCCCGACCCGGACGGCCCGACAATCGCCGTCCTGCTGCCCGGCGCAACGCTCAGGTTTAAGCTGTCGAGCACCTGCACATCAGAAAACGATTTAGAAATGGCGGTTAATTCAAGCATGTCATAGCCCTGCAATTTTTTTCGACTGCATATAGAGAATGGCGGTCAGCGGGAGTGAAATCAGGATCATCAGCATCGCGTAAGGCGCGGCGGCCACATAGTCAATCTCGCTGGTCAGCGCCCAGAATCCGGTGGAAAGCGTGCGCGTGCCCAGCGGAGAGAGCAGCAGCGTGGCGGTCAACTCGTTGCTGACGCCGAGGAAAACCAGTGCGGCCCCCGCCGCCGCACCCGGCGCGGCCAGCCGCATCGTGACGCTCCAGAGCGCCTTCGCGGGCGTGCTGCCCAGGCTGCGCGCCACGTTTTCCAGCTCGACCGGCGCCTGCGCAATCCCCGCCCGCAGGTTGATGAGCGCGCGGGGCATAAACATCAGCAGGTAGGCCAGGAACAGGGTAATTTCCGTTTGATAAATGGGGCGGGCGTAATGAATGGTGACGGTGACCAGCGCCAGGGCAGTGACGATTCCCGGCAGTGAACTGGTGATATAGATGCACCCTTCCAGCATCCGGAAGATACGGTGCGGATAGCGGATACCGAGCCACGCGATGGGGATCACGCACGCCGTCGTCAGGAGCGCTCCGCCCACGCCGAGCATTAGCGTCTGGCGCAGAGAGTGCCAGAGATCGGCGCTCATCCAGTTTTGCACGCCGCCGAGCCAAATCCAGCGGCACAGGACAATTAGCGGCACGCCTAGCGCCAGCACGATCAGCACGATGAAAAACAGCTGGCCCAGCGCGGCAGCCGCAGGCTTCAGCGGCCAGCGTTTCTGTTCACGCGCGGCCCCGGCGCCAATGCGCGCGTAGCGTGCTTTGCCGCGCGTTACGCCTTCCAGCATCAGGATAGCCAGACAGCACAAGGCCAGCACGCCCGCCAGCATGTTCGCCGCCGGGCCGCTGAAGGTAGACTGGAACTGGTCATAAATTGCCGTGGTGAAGGTATCAAAGCGGATCATCACGTACAGGCCGTATTCCGCCAGCAGGTGCAGCGCCACCAGCAGCGCGCCGCCGCAGATAGCCAGCTTGAGCTGGGGCAGCACCACGCGGAAAAAGACCCGCCACGGCGGCGTTCCCAGCGAAGCGGCGACATCTTCAAGCGTCGGGTCAAGACGACGCAGTACCGCCGCAACCGGCATATAGATAAACGGATAGTAGGCAAGAACGGAGAGGAACACGCCCGCGGAGAGCCCGTGCATGGACGGGACAACGCTCACCCAGGCATAGCTTTGCACAAACGCGGGGATCGCCAGCGGGGCGACCGCCAGCGCAGACCAGATCCCCCGCCCGGCAAGCTGCGTGCGCTCTGTGAGCCAGGCGATTGCCACGCCCGTCACGATACACAGCGGAACCGCTAAAGCCGTCAGCCACAGCGTGTTGCTGAGCAGTTCAGCCACGCGCGGGCGAAACACCAGCGCCTTAATGGTTTCCCAGCCGGTCTCAATGCCAATGGCAATGATAAAACCCAAAGGCAGAAGCGCCATCAATGAAAACCATACAGCTAACGCAACCATCGGCAGCGCAGGACGCCTGCGGGCAGGCTCCTGCACTCTGTTTTTTCCGATGTCGAGACTCAGACCAGACATAAGGCGTTCACTTCACTCTCAGGATCACAGCAGACCGGCTTGCGTCATCAGCTCGATAACTTTTTTACTGTTGAGCGTTGAAGGTTCAACTTTCGGCGCATCAAGATCTTTCAGCGGAACCAGTTTCGGGTTTGAGGCCGCGTTCACGCCCACCGCATACTCAAAGGCATTGTTGGTACGCAGACTTTCCTGCCCTTCTTTACCGGTAATGTATTTGATGAAGGCCTGCGCCTGCGCTTTGTGTTTGCTGGACGCCAGCACGCCGCCGCCGGAGAGGCTTACGAACGCGCCAGGATCCTGGTGTTTGAAGTAGTAGAGCTGGGTGTTTTTGCTGTTTTCACCGGTTTTGGACTGATCGACAAAACGGTAGTAGTGATAAATCACGCCGCCATCAATCTGACCGGCATTAACCGCTTTCATCACGGTGCTGTTGCCTTTATAGGCAACGAAGTTGGCTTTCATCGCCTTGAGCCATTCCAGGGTGGCCTTCTCGCCTTTCAGAGCCAGCATCGCGCTCACGATGGCCTGGAAGTCCGCACCTGACGGGGATGCCGCCCAGCGGCCTTTCCACTCGGGTTTTGCCAGATCCATCAGCGATTTAGGCAGCTGCTGTTCGTTCAGCTTTTCCGGGTTATACACAAACACCGTGCTGCGGGCGGCAATGCCGATCCAACGGCCGTGCGCCGGACGATATTCTGCCGGTACCTGCTTCAGGGTGCCTGCATCCAGCGGCGCAAACAGGCTGGCATTATCCACCAGCACCATTGACGGTGAGTTTTCCGTCAGGAATACGTCGGCCGGTGACGCGCTGCCTTCCTGAACCAGCTGGTTACCCAGCTCGCTGTCATCGCCGTTACGCAGAGTGACTTTAATGCCGGTTTCTTTAGTAAAACCGTCAACCCACGACTTCACCAGGTTTTCGTGCTGCGCGTTATAAACAACGATACCTTCGTTGTTATCGGCGGCAACCGCTTGTGTGGAAAGGAAAAGGGATGAAGACAACAAGGCAAGCGAGAAGCAGGACAGCAGGCGAGAATTCATGAACATATCCTTTATAGACTAACGGGATTAACGACTCATAGCTTTGTGGGACAGGATTAAAGCATACAACAACGCTAATGATAATTAGTATCAATCCAGTTTACGCGTAAAAGTGTAAAATTTCATTTTCGTTGGGTTTGAAGTGATAAAAATCCAGATTTAAAAAACGGATTAATTAAAGATTAAGAAAACCTTAGGCTTCGTGATAACGGCTTTTAATTAGGCTTCTATTTATTACGCGGTTATTTATCTGTTCAGGGAAGAATAATGAAACGGATGACAAACTCTGCCATTAATAATATAGGCGCCTTTCTTGCCGGGTGGCGCTGCGCTTACCCGGCCTACATTTCTCACCGTTGCATGCCCATGCAAGCGTAGTCACGCCGTACGAAACGCATAAAATGCGCGTTGTCTGCAATAACGTTCGAAAAGAGTAAGGAGAGGGAGAGAAGTCAGTACCTGAGACTAAATGGCACGCCCTGTAGGATTCGAACCTACGACCTACGGCTTAGAAGGCCGTTGCTCTATCCAACTGAGCTAAGGGCGCACTGAGAAGCGTGAACTTCGCGGCGGTGAAACGCGAAGAATTATACGGTCAATGGCAGGTGAGTCAATGCCTTTTCCGTTTTCCGCGGCAATTACCGCTAGCCGATTGTAAATACGGCTATTTTCTCAACATTTACCCCTGTTTCACCGTAAAATTTAGCGCTGCGAAAAGGCTTAGTTGCATTTAAGTAACGCCTGCTGTTTTCCTGAACGTCAGCTCGTCACACTAGAGCCAGGTATCCCGGCCGCCTGGAGGCTGACAGACAACAGGACAATGGAGTGACAGCGCAAAACCCGATCGATACGCCCCCCCGGTTACAGTACATTTCTCAGGACATCGTCGGCATTAAGCTAGAGCCCATCGTCGCCCTTTCCTCCATGCGCCAGGTTGGCGTGGAGGTATTAAGCGTTCTGTCCGACACGCGGCACAGCGAGGACTTTTTTTGCGATCGGTCCGCAGACTGGTCGATAACGCTGCTTGAAGCACAGCTTGCCGCGTTAAAAAAACCGCCGCACGGTCATAACCTTTTTATTAATCTGCCGATAACCGTCCTGACAGAGCCTGCGTCTTTTCAGCGACTTATCCGGTTGACCGGCGTGCCGCTCAATATTGAGATTGTCGACCTCGCGTCCTTTTTGGCGCTGCCCGTCGCGCAAAAGCAGCACGTGGTTCAGAATCTGCAGCAGCTTAGCAGACAGGGACACGCTATCTGGCTGGATGACGTGGATGACGTCTTAGTGCAGTCGTTTTTATCCTGCCGACTCCCGTTAAGCGGCATCAAAATAGATAAGGAAGCATTCTGGCGTTTACGCGACACCCCTGCGCTGAGGCAACTGGTTTCCCGTTGCTTTCAGCTGGCCGGGAAAGTGCTTATCGAAGGTATTGAGACTGAACGCGATCGTACCTGGGCACTGCAGGCAGGCGCAGATCTCGGCCAGGGGTATTACTGGCCGTCCTGGACATGGCCGGAGGATTAAAAAGCCATTTCCAGGAGGGAGACCATGCGAATGACAGTGCGCCGTTACCGGCGGCGGCGTACAGGAAGTGATGCACTGGGATTTACGCGCTCACCTTTTGCTCCCCCCTTTTTCGACCGGCTCGAATTTTTGAGCCAGTCCATCAGCCAGCCCCGCAAAACAGACGCCCCGTTTATCCTTCTGGTGACGGAGGATCACTACCTGCGCACCGGTTTTCTCAACGGGCAGTTTCCCCTGAGCAGCTGCTGCGACTACGCCACGCTGGACGACGCTCTTATCGCTCAGACCCAGTGGCCCTCAGCCCGTCTGGTCGTGGATATAGAAAGCCGGTCCACGGGGCTGCTGGAGAGATTGGACCAGTTGAGACGGCATAGCCTGTTTCCTCCGTTCCTGACGCCCTGGCTGTTGGTTCGGGCCGATAATTACGACACCCGCCTCTTCTGCAAAGCGGCAGGCCCCTTTCATGTGCTCGAACGTCAGCTGAACGCCGCCGCGCTCCAGCACAGCCTGCTGGATACCGCCCCTCCGCAGGGTTCCGATAAAGACTGGTTCTCGCGCAATGAATGGCCCATCCTGCAGGAGCTCTCACGGGGCAAGACGCTGCGTCAGATTGCCCTGATGCAGAATCGCCCCTATAGCCGCATTATCTATCGTCTCAGCTGCATCCTGCTGAAGCTGGGGCTCAGCCATCGCCAGGAATTGCTGCACCTTCTTAATAACCTCTCAGACTGCACGTTTTCACTCACGTCCTAACCCCTTATTTCCTAAAGCTGTTTAGGAATTTACTTACCAATTGCGTTGCATAAATGTTAATTTTTAACAATAAAATCGAATTTATAACTATTCCTAATTTATGGGCGTAAACCTTGTGAAATGCCATAAATTGAATGAACGGCAGCACTTTCCTCCATCCGTTAAGTGAATGCAGAAGGCGTTAACAAGATGATAATGATGTAAAAACAAGCAGCTTAGCGACCCCTACCGGGAGTAAAAAGCGAAGCGGGTAGCATGTTCTCCTGTACACCAGATGCCGTTATCTGGTTTAACACAAGCACTTTCAGATGAAGGTCTGACGGGCTGCGAGGGCAATTTTTAACCTTACCGTCGCGGGTTAGCCCCCTGAAATGATGTCTATTTTTGTTAACAACTGATCAACATACAGAGATATCTGTTATTTTTTGTTATTACATAAAGATGAAAATATGCGGTAAATGAGATAATAGGATATTTCCGCTAATTTTAAAAAAATAGCGATTCAGATCCAGAAGATAATACAAACCCATACGCGGATATTAATTTACAGGGTTTTCGGAAAAAACTTACCCTGTATAATAAGATGCGTACCAAATTTGAATAAGAAAAACCTTTTTGCCAACACCAGCCAAATGAGATGACCGCGCTGAGGCATAGTTCTTTTCATTACGTAAACAAGGATGCTTTCGCTCTTTCCAGGGAAATACTACGGTATAGGGATCTGCACATTATATCCTTCCGGCATTTCGAGAGTTTTACCAAACTCTGCATAACGCTTTTAACAATCTGAGGCATTAAAAATGAAACCGGCATCCGTTATCATTATGGACGAACATCCTATCGTCAGAATGTCGATAGAAGTCCTGCTACAGAAAAATAAGAATATCACAGTCAAGCTCAAGTCTGGCGATAGCCATGAAGTCCTTGACTGTATCCGCAATCACCCTATCGATCTGGTGATCCTTGACATAGAACTCACGGGCACGGATGCTTTCGCTTTACTTAAGAGAATCAGAAACTTAAACAAAAACATTAAGGTTCTGTTCCTCTCGTCTAAATCAGAGTTATTTTACGCGGGTCGCGCTATTCGCGCCGGGGCAAATGGCTTCGTCAGTAAACGAAAAGATTTAGGGGAGATCTACAACGCCGTAGAAATGATCCTGATGGGCTATTCTTTTTTCCCATCGGAAACGCTGAACTTTATAAACCATTTGGGTTCAGGGAAAGGGATGGCAGTGGATATGCCATTATCGAATCGCGAGGTTACGGTATTACGGTATCTGGCGAATGGATTATCCAACAAGGAAATTGCTGAACAGCTGCTATTAAGCAACAAGACCATTAGCGCGCATAAATCCAATATTTATTCCAAGCTGGGCGTGCAAAGCATCGTGGAATTAATTGATTACGCCAAAGCCCACGAACTGCTATAACCTGAATTCACTCCCTGCAGCTTATCTGAGCTGCAGGGAGTGCGGTCAGTGCTAATTATAATTAATCATGAAGGTGGCATCCGCATCGGCCTGTCCGGGCTGAGGGTTATCGGCCGTGGCAATATAATTGGCATAAAACGACAGAATCGCATTCCCCTGCGCATCAACCGAGACCGGCTGGCTGGCCTGCTGGAGAGCCAGACGCGTTTTATCCGCATCCCTGATCTCAACGGCGACGTGACTTGCTGTACTGGCGTCATTCAGCGCCAGCAAGCCGCTATTGCTCCCGTCGGCTTTACCCGAAAACGTAATGGACGCCGCGCCCGGCGGACAGCCGGTCAGCTTCAGCGTAAACGGCATGGGCTGCGTGCGGCTCCCGGTGGTGCTGAGCTGCTTCGTGGGCCAGGTGCCCAGCGTGACGGTCTTGTCGCTGTCGCTGCCCTCGGCAACGCAGGTAAAATCGACGATATTGCCGTAGAGCCGAATGTTAATCTCGCCCAACGCGGTGTCCGCCTGAGCCTGTGTGCAAAGCGCAAAGAGCGCCACGGTGATAAAACGGATCCCGTTTCGCATATTGGCTCCTTAGTCGTAATCCACGCGCAGATACCCGCGCGAGGTGAAGCGCCCTTCCGCTGGCTTATTGCCCGTCACGCTCACCGGCCAGACCCGGATCCCCACCTGCGCCTGCGCGCTGTCGTCGAGGCGGAACGGAATTTTGCTCGTCAGGTTGTTGGGCGTGAGCGGCGCCCCGCTCTCGTTGGCAATGATGAACCCCACGTCCGGGTTATCCGACACCAGCACATTATCAGAGACTTTTTCCGCCTCGACGCGCATCGTCAGCATGGCGTTCGCCTCCACGTTGGTGCATTTGATTGCAATGGTTTTGCTTTGCGATGAGACCCCCTCCGGCTTGTTACCCACGCCCGCCTTGCTGAACAAGGAGGCGCCAATGTCACCGAAATCAAACTCCACCACGTTACCGGCATTAATGGCGCAGCTTTGCGGCACCTGAATGGTTCCGCTGTAGCTGATGGTATAGACCGGCGTGGTTAAAGGATCGGATGAAGTTGTGGTGACGTAGACGCGGAACATGGTGGCACGCGGGATCACCACCATGTTGATAAAACGACGGGTCACCTTAAGACGGAAGACAAGGCTGGAGTCCTGAACGCCAAACGGTTTGTTTTTGGAGACGTTAGGATGGCTCCCCATCTGGATATAGCTTTTTGGCGGATAAAACACGCCAGCATAGCTGTCCGTGATTTTCATGGCCCCGTCCAGATAATCGTTAAGCTTCAGATACTGGTAGCCATCGCTGGTCCCGGTGATCGTGTAATCCGTCACATAGCTGCGCTTGGTGGTATTCCCGACGGTGCCCTTCGGGCAGACGGCATTCACCCCTACCCACTGCGACTTCTCGCTGAGCGTCACGACCTGCCCGACCTGGTTATTCGAGCTATTGAATTTATCCGTCAGGTCGTAATGCACCTCCGTCGGCACGCCTTTTTCATTGACGCACACGGTCGCCAATGCGTTTGTCGCGGGCAGTAACGCCAGCAGCGACAGGGCAAAGATTTGGGTTTTAATCACAGCCGATCCCCTTAAGTGTGATTGCCTGTTGCAGGCTCTGTTCAGACAAGCTGTAAGGTGCGCGACACTGGGACTGCGCCCCGTCGCCCCACTGGATCAGCAGTTCGCCTTCCAGCGGCAGCCCACTCAGGTAAATTTGTCCGTCATCCCCCACCATGCTGGTGACGCCGCTTTTGGTCTCACGCACCACCGCGCCGAACGGCACCGGCTGGTTGCCGCGCATTACCGTCAGCAGGGCGCGCACGCCAATGCGGGTATCGAAGCTGGCGCGCACCAGCGCGCCTTTGGTCGGCACCACGCTGCTCACGTTGTTTTCGATATCGGTGTTGTTGCTCATGGTGTTGGTATCCAGCGCCACGCGGTTGTAGCGGTAGACGGTGGCATACGGCATCACCGCGTAGCCTCGCCAGTCGGTTTTCACCCCGGTCTGGTTTTCAATACTGACGCCTGATGCCCCCGGCGCTTTGATCAGCACGTTGGTGTCGCCCAGCGGCTGGCTGAAAGTCACGCCGTCGGCGTGGCCGACCACCCCGCCGGAGAGCTGCCAGTTGAGATCGTGCTGGTCGCGGGAATAGTTGTAGCCCACGCCCAGCGTGCCGTAGGTCGCCTGCCAGTTGGCGCTGGCGCTTCCGCTTGAGCCGTTGGTGCTGGCGTGCCCCTGGGTCACGCTATAGTTCAGGTTGCGGTCCTCCAGCAGCGTTCCGCTGACGCCGGTTTGCCAGCTTGTGTCGCCATCGCTGTTTCGACTGGCGGATGCCGTAGCGTAGGCGCGGTCAATCGCGCTGTCCCGGCGATAGCCCTGACGGGTAAAGAGACTGAACGGCACGGAGACGTTAAACGACGCGATCCGATCGGTACCGTCTATCCCAACGGATTTGTTCCACGACCACGAGACGGAGTAGTTGATCCCCTTCACGCCTCCCGCGTAGCCCAGCTGGTACCAGCGGTTCGTCTCGTCCGTTCCCCAGTAGGTCTGCTCGCTACCGGAGATATAGACCGAGCCATAGTCCCCCAGCGACTGAGACACGTTGAGCTGGAAGCGGCCTTTTTTATTCCACGTCAGGTTGTGATAGCTCTGCACGTCCGGCACATCGCTATCGTTCTGGCTATCGGCATACTGATAGCCCTCCATTGAACGCCAGGCGACATCGTCGAGGGTGTAAAACCCTTTTGTGGAGTAGCGATAGCCCAGCAGCTGGAAGTTGGTGCCGAAGCCGTTAAGGGATTTCGCGTAGAGGAAGCGCAGAGACTGCCCTTCATGCTTGCTGTCGTCCGCGAGCTGGCTGCGGGCGTGGGTGATATCGAGCGAGACCGCGCCCCAGTCACCCAGGTTTTTCCCGGCCCCGACGGCCACCGCGGTATAGCGTGACGCCAGCTGTGTCCCGCCGTAGAGCGTGTAGCCGTTGGCAAGACCGGTAATCAGGGTGCCCTGGGTGAAGAACGGCGTATCCTGATCGCTGTTCCCGCTGCGGTAATCCCCCGCGACGAGGTCGTACTTCCAGCGCCCTTCACGCTGCAGGAGCGGCACGGTGGAGTACGGCACGGTATAGCGCTGCTGGGTGCCGTCTTTCTCTTCGACCGTGACTTCCAGGTCACCGCTTGAGGAGGTCGGGTTAAGATCGGTAATGGCAAATGCGCCCGGCTGGACGTAGCTTTGATAGATAACGTAGCCATTCTGGCGAACCACCACTTTGGCGGGCGTACGGGCGATCCCGCGCACGGTCGGCGCGTAGCCCTGCAGGCTGTCCGGGTACATGCTGTCAGACGAGAAGAGCCGGCCGCCGCGAAAACCCATGCTGTCGAAAACGTCATTCCCGGTATTGCTGTCGCCCAGCACCAGTTCGCTTTTAAGCGGAATGACGGTGCGCTGCGCCCAGGTGCCAATATTCTGCCACTCGCTGTGCCGCTGCCCGTTATTCTGCGTGTACCGCCATGCGCCGTTGTTACGTAAACGCCAGGCGCCATAGTTCAACCCGCTCTGCAGGTTGAGGTAATAGCTGTCGTCTTCGCTTCCCCGGTTACCGGTGAAGCTGTAGTTCACCAGCGCGGCGGGAATGCCTTCATCCCACTGTTCGGGCGGAATGTAGCCCCGGGCGCTGTTTTGCAACGCCACCTGCGGCAGGCTGACGTCCAGACGCTGTGAGGCAAAGTTGAATGCCGTTTCGCTGCCGGGTATAGCCGTGGCCAGCGGAACGCAGGTCTCGCCCTGCACCTTAGCCAGCTCGGGAAACGCCGCGACGTTAACGCCAAAGCGATCGAGCATCGCGCGCGTAATGCAGGCCGATAAACCGCCCGCCACCGGCGGCGTGTTTTCGGCCTGCTCAAAACGCACGTCCTGGGTACCGATAAACTCATCGTTACGCCAGATATCCACGCGATAAACGCCGGGTGCCTGCTGGTGTCCTTGTTCAAAACGCGACAAATCCGCCACGCTGGCGGCGTCGTCGGACAAGAAGGCCGGGTTGAAATAACTTTCGCTCCAGCCAGCCTGCGGCCAGAGCGCAGCCATCAGCGCCAGTGCAACCGGGCAGTAACGTCTCTGGTGGTTTTTCATCGCCCTGACTCTGCTCACAGGTTGACGCTACGCGCCGGAGTGATGGCACCGTAGTCATTCACGCTCTGCCAGGAAAGCGTGCCGCTGGCACCGGCTGGCAGCACCTGCTGAGCCGAGCTTTTCGGCGCAACCATCAGGTTATCCAGCTGCTGCCCGTCCAGCTTCAGATTGACGAGGGTGATGTAATACGGAGAAGCGTTGCTGACTTTGAGATGGTTGCCCGCGCGCTCAAACCGCAGCTGGGAAAGCGCCTCTTCCGGCTGCATCGCCAGGTTGTTCGGGCGCACAAACAGCTTGATGCGCGAGAGGATCGCCAGCTGCAGCACGTTATTGTTTTCTGTTTTCGCTTTGTTCACCGACGGGATCGCCTTCACGTTCATGTAAAAGAGCGATTCGCGATCGGCAGGCAGCGCCGGCCCGGCGTAAATAATACGCAGCGTGTTTTCACTGTTCGGCTCGCTAACAAACAGGGGCGGGGTGACGGCAAAGGTTTTTTCTTTTTGCCCGCTCGCATTTTCGATCCACGCGTTAATTAAATAGCGTTCCTGTTTGTTGCTGTTGGTGATCGCCAGCGACGTTTGTTTCGCCTCTGCCGGATAAATAACGCGCGTGGCCCCCAGCGCAATACCGCCGGAAGCATTTGCGCAGGCAGAAACCATCATCAAAATAAACGATAAAAAAAGTCCTGGTTTAATTAGGGTATTCATCACAACCGTACCTTTAATAATGTGTTCGCAGGTGTTATGGATAAATCAACGTAAACCAGACATCCGACTGAATTTTGCCTGGCTCGAGGTGTTCGGAAATAGCCCGATAGCGGGCGCTAAAATGGAACGCGAGCTCGCGGGTCTCGATCGGCAGCCAGCTGACGGCCGTGGCGTTTGGGATAATCTGACGCTGCTGTTCGTCAAAGAGCGCCAGCCCCACGCCGCTGCTGACGGGCGTTTCACCCGGCCGCGATGTCGCCAGAAAGACCTGCGGATCCTCTGCGGGTGTGACGCCCTGAAACTGGATCCCCACGGTGCGCGAAACATCAACGCTGCAGTCCAGCAGCCGCACGGTGAAAGGCACATTCACCGTGGAAAAACTGCCCACACCGGAAAATGAATTGGTTCGGTACTGCCCCATGTCGATGCGCATATTCTGGCTGTCGGGGGCCACGGCGCAGCCGCCGTTCACCAGCTCACCCCGGAGATGAACCTTGCCACCTTCGATCACCACGGTATGCGCCGATGCCGGGCAAGCCATCGCAAGGGTTAACAGCAGTAGTGTTCCAGTCCTTGTCATCCTTCGTTCCTGGCATTTGCGTATGACGGGCCTCGTCCCTGAGGCCTGAACATCCCTGTGCGGAGGAATTACTCGTATTTCATTACGAAGGTGGCGTCAGCGTTCGCCTGGCCCGGCTCGGTGGTGGCAGCCGTTGATTTATAACGCGCGGTGAACTTCAGGGTGTTGGTCCCTTCGATCAGCGTCTGCGCAGCAGAGAAGGTCGCGCCGTCTGGGGTCAGAACGCTGGATTTGCTGTCGAGGATCTCGATACCCACGCCTTTCGCGGTGTTGTCGTTGTTACCGGAGGTCACAGCCAGCAGGGTTTTGTCGGTTGGGTCGATCTGACCGGTGAACGCAACAGCTGCAGTTTTGGCAACCAGCGGATCGCAATCATTCAGTTCAATGTTGAATGGAATATTAGAGGTGGTATCGCCCACTTTGGTAAATTTCGCGGTGCGATACTGACCCAGATTAACGGTCTGCTCGGAAGAATCAGTATTTACTGAACAAGCCGCATTAACCAGCTCACCTTTAAAATGTACGGTACCGCCATTTACGGAAACCGGCGCAGCAGGATCTGCTGCATTTGCGGCACCCGCAACCAGGGCCAAAGTTGCAATAACAGTAGAAGCAATGTTGCTGAGTTTCATGTCTATTCCTTTAAAATGTAAATAACCCTTCCCGCGAATAATCGGGAATAAGAAATACGTTCAATTGAGTAATTGAAAGCTTATTTCGGAGGAGACAAAGTAGCTCAGGAAGCGATTTTTAAATATGTCAAAACGCTGCCATTTCGCCAGGTCACATCCTAATCCCGCCTAAGAAATTGACCATCCACTAAGAAGGGTTTTTGCGTCTCACTGATAAAAACGCGTAAAGGGTGACTGACAGCGACGCTCGCTTCTGACAAAATACACGCCATCCCCCCTTTCAAACGTTACAGACGGAATCTTCTCTCTGATGGCAGCAAAGATTATTGACGGTAAAACGATTGCGCAGCAGGTGCGCTCTGAGGTCGCGGAAAAAGTGAAGGCGCGTAAAGCTGCCGGAAAACGCGCCCCCGGGCTGGCCGTTGTGCTGGTTGGTAGCAACCCTGCATCGCAGATTTATGTCGGCAGCAAACGCAAAGCGTGTGAAGAGGTGGGCTTCGTCTCCCGCTCTTACGATTTGCCGGAAACCACCAGCGAAGCAGAACTGCTGGAACTTATTGACACCCTGAATGCCGATAAAGAAATCGACGGTATTCTGGTTCAGCTGCCTCTGCCGGCGGGTATCGACAACGTGAAGGTGCTGGAGCGTATCGCGCCGGATAAAGACGTGGACGGTTTCCATCCGTACAACGTTGGCCGCCTGTGCCAGCGCGCGCCGCGTCTGCGACCGTGCACGCCGCGCGGGATTGTGACGCTGCTGGAGCGTTATAACATTGACACCTACGGACTCAACGCCGTGGTTATCGGCGCGTCCAACATCGTGGGCCGTCCGATGAGCATGGAGCTGCTGCTGGCCGGCTGCACCACCACCGTCACCCACCGCTTCACCAAAAACCTGCGTCACCACGTCGAGAACGCCGATCTGCTGATCGTCGCGGTCGGCAAGCCGGGCTTTATTCCGGGCGAGTGGATTAAAGAGGGTGCGATCGTTGTGGACGTCGGGATTAACCGTCTGGAAAACGGCAAAGTGGTCGGTGACGTGGTGTATGAAGATGCCGCGGCTCGCGCCTCTTACATTACTCCAGTACCGGGCGGCGTAGGCCCGATGACCGTAGCCACGCTGATTCAGAATACTTTGCAGGCGTGCGAAGAATATCACGACGTAGGGGACGCGTAAGATGGCGACTTTTTCATTAGGTAAACACCCGCACGTTGAGCTGTGCGATCTGCTGAAGCTGGAAGGCTGGAGCGAAAGCGGCGCGCAGGCGAAAATCGTTATCGCCGACGGGCTGGTGAAAGTCGACGGAGTAGTGGAAACCCGCAAGCGCTGCAAGATTGTCGCGGGGCAGACCGTGAGCTTTGAAGGACAGAGCGTAACCGTTACGGCCTGAGCCGTTTGATGCCCGGTGGCGCTGCGCTTACCGGGCCTACGTACTGTCTCCGTTTGTAGGCCGGGTAAGGCGAAGCCGCCACCCGGCAATTTCTCTCACAATCCCCTCACACCCATCGCGGTTATTTATCGATCGACTTCAAATAATCACTATTTCATCTGTTGAAACGTGAAAATTCAGTTGCGCGTTTTTCACTCTTTGCCCACGATAAGTAGAACGTTCTACTAAAACGTTCTACTTACAATAACAGCGCCAAAAAAAGCGCTACTCGGGGGAAATCAGCATGGGTCTGATATCAGGGTTTGTTAAATCGCTGTCAAAGTTATCGATGATTGGTCGCGCCTTAATGCTGCCAATTTCACTGCTTCCCGCTGCGGGCCTGCTGCTGGCCTTCGGCGATAAGTTTCATCTGCCGCTGATGATGAACGCGGGCGGGGTTATTTTTGATAACCTGCCGATGCTGTTTGCCATTGGCTCCGCCGTGGGTCTGGCGTCAGAATCCGGTATTGCGGCGCTGTCTGCGGCCGTTTCGGTGTTTGTTACGAATATCACCATCAGCACCGTGCTGAGCATCACGCCGGAGATGGCCTCCCAGGGCGGGAAATACGCCATGGTGGTCGGTATCCCGACGCTGCAGATGGGCGTCTTCGGCGGCCTGATCTGCGGTATTCTCGCGGCCTGGTGCTATAACCGCTTCCACACCATGCAGCTGCCGGAGTTCCTGGGCTTCTTCTCCGGTAAGCGCTTCGTGGCCATTGCAACGGCGTTCCTCTCGTTCCTGATGGGGCTGCTGCTGCCGTACGTCTGGCAGCATATTCAGGCCGGTATCGACGCGCTCTCCGTGGTGGTGAACGGCGATAATCAGGCGGCGTCGACCTTTATCTTCGGTCTGGTGGAGCGCGCGCTGATCCCGCTCGGTCTGCACCACATCTGGTACCCGTCCTTCTGGTATTCGTTCGGGGATTACACCACCCAGGCAGGCCAGGTGATCCACGGCGACCAGACTATCTGGTTCAAGATGCTGGAAGAAGGGGTGAAATCCTTCAGCAGCGACACCTACCAGAACGCCGGTAAGTTCATGCAGGGTGAATTCCCGCTGATGCTGTTCGCGCTGCCTGCAGCGTGCCTGGCGATGTATCACGAAGCCCATACGAAGAATAAGAAAATCGCGGCCGGTATTCTGTTCTCTGCGGCGCTGACCTGCTTCCTGACGGGGATCACCGAGCCGGTCGAGTTTACCTTTATCTTCGTGGCGCCAATCCTGTACGTCTTTAACGCCATCATGGCGGGTCTGGCCTACATGACCATGTATCTGCTGCATGCGCATATCGCCAAGTCATTCTCCGCGGGCTTTATCGACTATCTGTCATTCGGGATCCTGCCGTCCTTTAACGGTTACAAGACCAACTTCCTGAATGCCATTATCATCGGCATTCCTATGGGCCTGATCTATTACTTCACGTTCCGCTTTGTGATCCGTCGTTTCGACGTGAAAACGCCGGGCCGCACTGAAGTGACCGCCAACGCGGATGATAAGTCTGATTCAGAACTCGCAACCGAGATCATCTCCCTGCTGGGCGGGGCGCATAACATCGATTCCGTCGGCGCCTGTATCACCCGTCTGCGTCTGGAAGTGGCAAAAAGCGAGGTGGTGGATAAAGACGGCCTGAACGGACTCGGCGCGCGCGGCGTGGTCTTCGTCGGCGACAACGGTATTCAGGTGATTTTCGGTGCCAGAGCACAGTTTATCGCCCAGACCATGTCCACCATGATCGGCAAATAATAAGATGCCTGAGCGACACGTCTCCTGTACGCTGGGAGACGTGTTTTATCTGGCTGATAATCGGCAAATTTCAGGGAGCGGTTTTGAAGAAAGTCAGCATTATTGATGTCGCAAAGCGCGCGGGCGTTTCGGTCTCAACCGTATCGCTGGTTTTGCGCCAGAAAGGGAAAATCTCAGAGGCAACGATCGAGAAGGTCAACGCTGCCATCAATACGCTGGGCTATGTTCATAACGTCGCCGCTGCCAACCTCCGCGCCAATACGTCCAATCTGATTGGCCTGATCCTCCGTGACTTTAGCGACAGCTTCTCCATCAAGGTGATGGCGAGTATCGTCCAGGATCTTGAAAAACAGGGGTATATGGTTTTTCTCGGCCAGCCCCAGAACGATCATGACCATCTTGAGCGCTGCCTGCTGTCGTTTAAGCAGCAGGGCGTCGCCGGGGTTATCTATCTGGCCTCGGATACCCGCACGTCTACCCTGCCGGAACAGATTCGCCGCTGCCCGCTGCCGCTGGTGGTGGTCTCTCAGTCGCTGCTGGATGAAAAATGCAATCTGGTGATGCGCGACAACCGTCAGGCGGCAAACCTGGCGGTGCGTTATCTTATCGAGCGCGGCCATCGCAATATCGCCTACATTGGCGGACGTGAAGGCTGCCTTATCCGCGAGCAGCGCCTGCTCGGTTTTCGCAGCGCGATGACGCAAAACGGGCTGGTCTGGCGCGATGAATACTCTCCGGCCTGCAGCGATGACACCCTGGCCGCGGGTTTCGCCACCCGCCAGCTGCTGGAAAAGAACAACACCATCACAGCCCTGCTCTGCCACTCGCCGGATGCCATGATCGGCTCCATCTCCGGTATTCACCAGGTAGGACGAACGGTGGGTAAAGACGTGTTTTTGACACAGCAGGTTGCGCTGGTCGGTTTCGAAGATATGCTGCACGTTAACCTCACCTCGCCGTCTTTTACCTACGTGTCGTCCGCCAGCGAAGAGACGGGGCGTCAGGCTGCCGGGCTGATTATCCGCACACTGAAGGAGCCGACGCTGCAAACCCAGCGCATTACGCTTTCCGGGCAGCTTATCGCGCGCGAGTCGGCGTAAAATCAGAATGTAGAACAGGTCTGTTAGCGCGAGATTACTGCTATATTTCCATGATTTGCCATGGATAATGTCAATGCCTACCGTTATTACGCACGCTGCTGTTCCGCTTTGTCTGGGCTTAGGCCTGGGAACCAAAGTGATTCCTCCCCGCCTGCTGTTTGCCGGAATTGTCCTCGCCATGCTGCCGGATGCCGACGTGCTGGCGTTCAAGTTCGGCGTCGCGTACGGCAATGTTTTCGGCCATCGCGGCTTTACCCACTCCCTGCTGTTCGCCTTTGTGGTGCCGATACTTTGCGTGCTGATTGGCCGACGATGGTTCCGGGCCAGCCTGACGCGGTGCTGGCTGTTTTTAACGGTGTCACTGCTGTCGCACAGCCTGCTGGATTCGATTACCACGGGCGGGAAAGGCGTCGGCTGGCTGTGGCCATGGTCAGATGAACGCTTCTTTGCGCCGTGGCAGGTCATTAAGGTCGCGCCGTTTGCGCTCTCACGCTATACCACGCCGTACGGGCATCAGGTGATCGTTTCAGAACTGCTGTGGGTGTGGCTGCCGGGGGTAGTGCTGATGGGGTTGCTGTGGTGGAAACGGAGGTAAAAGCAAAACGGCAACTCAAGTTGCCGTTTTTAGTGTTTGCACCCTCTCCCTGTGGGAGAGGGCTGGGGTGAGGGCATCAGCGCGCACCAGACTTACTTACGGCGCCAGGTCGTTCCCTGTGGGCCATCTTCCAGAATGATGCCCATCTCGGTCAGACGGTTACGCGCCGCATCTGCCGCCGCCCAGTCTTTCGCCTGACGCGCTTCCAGACGCGCTTTGATCAACGCTTCAATTTCCGCCACTTCACCGTCGTCCGCCTGCGCACCGCTCTGCAGGAACACGTCCGGATCCTGCTCCAGCAGGCCGAGCACGGAGGAGATCTTACGCAGATGGGACGCCAGCGCATTCGCCGCGGCCAAATCTTCTGACTTCAGGCGGTTCACTTCGCGCGCCATGTCGAACAGCACGGAGTAGGCTTCCGGGGTGTTGAAGTCGTCGTTCATCACCTCAACAAAGCGAGCTTCGAACGCTTCGCCACCTGCCGCAGGAACAGACCTGTCGGTCCCGCGCAGCGCGGTGTACAGACGCTCCAGCGCCGAGCGCGCCTGCTTCAGGTTCTCTTCGCTGTAGTTCAGCTGGCTGCGATAGTGGCCGGACATCAGGAAGTAGCGCACGGTTTCCGCATCGTAATACTTCAGCACGTCGCGCACGGTGAAGAAGTTACCCAGCGATTTAGACATCTTCTCGCGGTCAACCATTACCATCCCGGAGTGCATCCAGTAGTTAACGTACTCGCCGCCGTGTGCGCAGGTAGACTGCGCGATTTCGTTTTCATGGTGCGGGAACATCAGGTCCGAACCGCCGCCGTGAATGTCGAAGTGCTTGCCCAGCTGTTTGCAGTTCATTGCGGAACATTCAATGTGCCAGCCCGGGCGGCCTTCGCCCCACGGGGATGGCCAGCTTGGTTCGCCCTCTTTGGACATTTTCCACAGCACGAAGTCCATCGGGTTACGCTTCACGTCAACCACGTCAACGCGCGCGCCGGCCTGGAGCTGATCCAGATCCTGACGGGAAAGCGAACCGTAGGTTGGGTCCGTCGGCACGGAGAACATCACGTCGCCGTTTTCGGCCACGTAGGCGTGACCGCGCGCGATCAGCTTCTCGGTGATGTCGATAATTTCATGAATATGGTGGGTTGCGCGCGGCTCGCTGTCCGGACGCAGAATATTCAGGGCGTCGAAATCTTTGTGCATCTCGACGATCATGCGATCGACCAGCGCAACGAAGCTTTCGCCGTTTTCATTAGCGCGCTTGATAATTTTATCGTCGATGTCGGTGATATTACGCACGTATTTCAGGGTATAGCCCAGAAAACGCAGGTAGCGTGACACCACGTCAAAAGCGACAAAGGTACGGCCATGGCCGATGTGACAGAGATCGTAAACCGTAATACCACACACGTACATGCCGACTTCCCCGGCATGGATAGGTTTAAATTCCTCTTTTTGGCGCGTCATTGTATTAAAGATTTTTAACATCGAAGATTCCATGTAAACACGTGTGTGGTTGAAAACCGGCTATTCTACCCGTAATTCAAACCCGAAGCAGCACACAATGCAAGGTGATCGCATCCTGTGGTTATGCTATAACAAGCCCCTATAGATGACCCGAACGCGGGTCGACGTACCACAATAACGGAACAGGATGCAAAAATGGTTACTTTCCACACTAATCATGGCGATATCGTAATCAAAACCTTTGATGACAAAGCGCCTGAAACAGTTAAAAACTTCCTGGACTACTGCCGCGAAGGTTTCTACAACAACACCATTTTCCACCGCGTGATCAACGGTTTTATGATCCAGGGCGGCGGTTTCGAACCTGGCATGAACCAGAAAGCCACCAAAGAAGCGATCAAAAACGAAGCGAACAACGGCCTGAAAAACACCCGCGGCACGCTGGCGATGGCGCGTACTCAGGCACCACACTCTGCAACCGCGCAGTTCTTCATCAACGTGGCTGACAACGACTTCCTGAACTTCTCCGGCGAAAGCCTGCAGGGTTGGGGCTACTGCGTATTCGCAGAAGTGGTTGAAGGTATGGACGTGGTTGACAAGATCAAAGCCGTCTCTACTGGCCGCAGCGGTATGCACCAGGACGTTCCTAAAGAAGACGTTGTGATTACAAGCGTGACCGTCAGCGAGTAATTGGTGGCGACACTCTTTATTGCGGATCTGCATCTGCAAACGGAAGAACCGGCGATAACCGCCGGTTTTCTGCGTTTTTTACGCGGTGAAGCGAAAAGCGCCGATGCGCTGTACATCCTGGGCGACCTCTTTGAGGCCTGGATTGGCGACGACGACCCTAACCCGCTGCACCGTGAAATGGCCGCCGCCATTCACGCGCTGGTAGATTCCGGCGTTCCCTGCTACTTCATTCACGGCAACCGTGATTTTCTGATCGGCAAGCGCTACGCCCGCGAAAGCGGCATGACGCTGCTGCCGGAAGAGCAGGTGCTCGACCTCTATGGCCGCAAGGTCCTGATCATGCACGGCGACACGCTCTGCACCGACGATACCGGCTACCTGGCGTTTCGCGCCAAAGTCCACACCCCGTGGATCCAAAAGGCGTTTCTTGCTCTGCCGCTGTTTATCCGCAACCGCATCGCCGCAAGAATGCGCGCGGGCAGTAAAGCCGCCAACAGCAGCAAATCCATGACCATCATGGACGTGAACCCGCAGGCCGTGGTGAGCGTGATGGAAAAGCATGGCGTCCAGTGGTTGATCCACGGTCATACCCATCGCCCTGACGTGCATTCCCTTATCGCCAACGGCGAACCGGCCCATCGCGTGGTATTAGGTGCCTGGCATGCCGAAGGTTCCATGGTCAAAGTCACGCCTGAGGGCGTGGAGCTGATCGCGTTTCCGTTTTAATCCCTTCTCAAGATTCATTCTATTTTTTTGAACAATATCGGCAAATTGTTTCGATTTTAATCAGCCCGTGGTCGGCCTATTATTTATCACATCAGGGCAACACGCCCTATCCCAGACAAAATACTTAAGGAATACGACCATGAAATCCATCAAAACTTTCGTTGCAGTTGCTGCTCTCTCCCTGGTTTCTTTCGGTTCTTTCGCGCAGAGCGTGAGCGCAACCGCCTCTACCCTTGACCGCGCAGAAGCGAAAATTGCCGCGCAGGCCGCCGAACAGGGTGCCTCTTATAAAATTACGAGCGCGAAGGTCGACAACCGCGTGTACATGACCGCAGAACTGACTAAATAATCATTGCCGATTGACGAAAACAGACCGCCAGAACGCGGTCTGTTTTGTTATGAATTGATGGCAACAACGGCTCAAGATTTAACCGCGCAACCGTTTTCCTTGCCCGTATAACATGCTATTCTCTGTGCCCTCGAAAGCAGTGTGTTTCGCACCACAGGAGTTTTAAGACGCATGTCTTCCCGCAATAATCCGGCGCGTGTCGCCATCGTGATGGGGTCCAAAAGCGACTGGGCTACCATGCAGTTCGCCGCCGAAATCTTTGAAATCCTGAATGTCCCGCACCACGTTGAAGTGGTCTCCGCGCACCGTACACCGGACAAACTGTTCAGCTTCGCCGAAAGCGCCGAGGAGAACGGTTATGAGGTGATCGTTGCCGGCGCGGGCGGCGCAGCACATCTGCCGGGCATGATTGCCGCCAAAACCCTGGTGCCGGTTCTGGGCGTCCCGGTACAAAGCGCCGCGTTAAGCGGTGTGGATAGCCTCTACTCCATCGTCCAGATGCCGCGCGGTATTCCTGTCGGCACGCTGGCGATTGGTAAAGCGGGCGCAGCGAACGCAGCCCTGCTGGCGGCGCAAATTCTTGCGACGCACGATAAAGCATTGCATCAGCGTCTGGCGGAGTGGCGTAAAGCCCAGACCGACGAAGTGCTGGACAATCCGGACCCGCGGGGTGCGGCATGAAGCAGGTTTGCGTCCTCGGTAACGGCCAGCTAGGCCGCATGCTGCGTCAGGCCGGTGAGCCGCTGGGTATTGCCGTCTGGCCCGTCGGGCTGGATGCTGAACCTGAAGCCGTACCGTTCCACCAGAGCGTGATTACCGCCGAGATCGAACGCTGGCCGGAAACCGCGCTGACCCGCGAGCTGGCGCGTCATAACGCCTTCGTTAACCGCGACGTGTTCCCGATCATTGCCGACCGTCTGACGCAAAAGCAGCTGTTCGACAAGCTCGGTCTGCCGACCGCGCCGTGGCAGCTCCTGTCCGATAAAAGCGAGTGGAATGATGTCTTCGCGATGCTGGGCGAGCTGGCAATCGTGAAGCGCCGCGTGGGCGGCTACGACGGCCGCGGCCAGTGGCGTCTGCGCGCAGACGACACCGCCGAGCTGCCGGACGACTGCTACGGTGAATGCATCGTTGAGCAGGGCATCAACTTTAGCGGCGAAGTGTCGCTGGTTGGCGCGCGCGGGCACGACGGGCACACCGTCTTTTATCCGCTGACGCATAACCTGCACCAGGACGGCATTCTGCGCACCAGCGTCGCCTTCCCGCACGCCAATGCTGACCAGCAGGCGCAGGCGGAAGATATGCTCTCAGCCATCATGCACGAGCTGGGCTATGTGGGCGTCATGGCGATGGAGTGCTTTATCACCCCGTCCGGCCTGCTGATCAACGAACTTGCGCCGCGCGTGCACAACAGCGGCCACTGGACGCAAAACGGCGCGTCCATCAGCCAGTTCGAGCTGCACCTGCGCGCAATTACCGACCTGCCGCTGCCGCAGCCGGTGGTGGACAGCCCGTCGGTGATGATCAACCTGATCGGCACCGATCTGAACTACGACTGGCTGAAGCTGCCGCTGGTGCATCTGCACTGGTATGACAAAGAGGTTCGCGCAGGTCGTAAGGTCGGTCACCTGAACCTGAACGACAGCGACACGGGCCGCCTGAGCGCCACCCTGGAAGCCATAATCCCGCTCCTGCCGCCGGAATACGCGAGCGGTATTGTCTGGGCACAGTCAAAGCTCAGGTAAGACATCTGCGCCGGGGAGTTGACCTTCCCCTTCCCCGGCGTACAATCCCCGCCCATTGCTGCTGAGTTTTCTTCTGGAATAACCATGAACGATGGAACGGACTATCGCGCGATCCTCGCGTCTGATACCCCTTTAATCGACGTTCGCGCGCCGATCGAATTTGCCCAGGGCGCGATGCCTGCGGCTGTTAACCTGCCCTTAATGAACGACGACGAACGTGCCGCCGTCGGCACCTGCTATAAGCGTCAGGGACCGGACGCCGCGCTGGCGCTCGGCCATAGTCTGGTGAGCGGCGAGACGCGTGAGGCACGCCTCAACGCCTGGCGCGAAGCGAGCCTTGCGCACCCGGAGGGCTTTCTCTGCTGTGCGCGCGGCGGCCAGCGCTCGCATATCTCGCAGGCCTGGCTGAAAGAGGCGGGCGTCGACTACCCGCTGATCCGCGGCGGCTATAAGGCCCTGCGTCAGACGGCGATTCAGGTGACGATTGAGCAGTCACAAAAGCCGATGGTGCTTATCGGCGGCTGTACCGGAAACGGTAAAACCCTGCTGGTGAAGCAGCACGCACAGGGCATCGATCTGGAAGGGCTGGCGCACCACCGCGGTTCGTCATTTGGCCGCACGCTCACGCCGCAGCTTTCCCAGGCGAGCTTTGAAAACCACCTTGCGGTTGAGCTATTGAAAAAAGACGCCGCGCGCTGGGTGCTGGAAGATGAAGGCCGGATGATTGGCTCCAACCACCTGCCGGAGTGCCTGCGCGACCGCATGGTTGAAGCCCCTATCGTTGTCGTCGAAGACCCGTTTGAAATTCGTCTTGAACGCCTGCGCGAAGAGTATTTCGACCATATGTGGGCCGATTTTTCTGCTGCCTACGGCGAGGAAGCGGGCTGGAAAGAGTACAGCGAGTACCTGCACCACGGCCTGTTCGCCATTCGCCGCCGTCTGGGGCTGCAGCGGTATGCAGAATTCACCGCGCTGTTAGATTCCGCGCTGCTGGAACAGCAGCGCTCTGGCAGCACGGACGCGCACTTTAGCTGGCTTGCACCGCTGCTGAAGGATTATTACGACCCGATGTACGGCTATCAGCTGGAGAAAAAGGCGGAGAAGATTGTCTATCGCGGGACGTATGTCGAGGTCGCTGACTGGCTTAATCGCTGAAAAATAAAGCCGGGTGGCGAGGTAAAAGCAAAACGGCAACCAGGGTTGCCGTTTTTAATGTTTGTTCCCTCTCCCCGTGGGAGAGGGTCAGGGTGAGGGCATCAGGCCGCACCCTACAAGACGACTTAGAAGTCGTAGCGCAGACGCACCAGGTTCATGTCGCCCAGGTTGTCGGTGCTGGAAGTGAACACGTGTTCGTAATCCACGCGGAAACCGTAATCCAGCTGGAAGCTGATACCCACGCCGTTGTCGATGCGCTGGTAGTTGCGGCCGTTCACGTACTGAATGCGGTCGCCCATGAAGTAAGGCTGGATGGATTTAACCGCGTACTGACCGATTGGGAACTTGTAGCCCGCAAAGTATTCAATACCCCATGCATCACCGGCGAAGTAGTCGTTAACCGACACTTTTTTGGTGGTCAGGAAGTTCTGGTACCAGCCACCACCCGCGGAGAAGGTCCAGTTGTCCGGCGTCCAGCTCAGCGCGGTACCGAGGATGTTCTGGTCGTAGGTTTTGCTGTCGCCGTTGTCCGGGTTACGCATGTCCGCGCGGGTGTAGTTCCACGCTGCGCCCCAGGTCAGATCGGTGGTCAGATGGTAATCCAGACCCAGCGAGCCGCCGCCTTTACGCTTGTAGCGCAGGCCGTTGCCCGGCAGGTATTCACTGTCTTCAAACAGGTAAGATGCGTAGATGTCGGCATCGCCCACGGTTTTCTTATATTTCAGCATCTGGCGTGAACGGTAAGAACCGTCGTAATCGCCGTTGATACCGTTACCCGGAGCCTGGCCGATCATGTCGTAGTCCCAGATATCGGTTTTCGCGCCCACCACATCATAGTAAACGCTGTTCTGTTGACCGAAGGTCAGCGTACCCCAGGTGTCGCTCTTCAGACCGGTATAAAGCATACGACGCGTGGTGTCGTGTGCGCCGTCGGCGTAGTGGTGATCCCAGTTAAACTGCGCGGGAATATTGACACCCAGCTCGTAGTAGCTGATCCAGCTGATGTCATCAAACAGGTAGTAATCAGCCGCGAAACGGAAACGGGTGCCGCCGTCAAAGCCGTTACGCTTATAGCTGTTTTTACCGTCGTCGCCGGTCATGTTCTGGAACTGAGGACGAATACTGCCGCCAACGGTGAAGTTCAGGCGGCTCAGCGGGTTACCCGCCTGAGGATCCTGCTTAAGAACGGTGATTTCCGCCTGAGAAGCGAAGGTAGTCAATGCCACTGCCGCGCCGATCGTTGCCGCCAGCGCTGATTTTTTTATAGTCATTATTTTTCCTTAATAGACACGCTGCTAAATATTTAGCGGGTGAATATTAACTGGAAATAATCGGGCTGTGTGGTCGGGTTTTTAATGTTTTGTGCTACTAAATGAGTGGGTATTATCACTTTGTGCTATTTAAACACTGCGCACCGGCATCAAAACCCGGTGCGCAACTATCACAATGCTAAATCAACTCGCGAACTGACGGAACAGGGCTTTCCCCTTTAACAGCCGCGTGCCGAGCCAGCCTCCGCAGAGAGAAAGCAGCACCGCGCCACAGAGAGGCAGGATCAACCAGAGGCGCCAGTCAGGCTCCCACGGGAAGTCGAAGACCTTTGTCTGAAGCACCGCCAGCGCCGTCTCTGCGCCAATGGCCGCCACCAGGCCTGCCACCAGCCCCAGCAGCGCAAACTCGCTCCAGAGCGTCATTCGCAGCAGCCGCTTTCCGGCCCCCAGCGTGCGGTAAACCACCAGCTCCTGATGGCGCTGGCGCATACCCACCTGCACCTGCGCCAGCAACAGCAGCACGCCGCAGATCGTCACCAGCACCACCATCACCTCCAGCGCGCGGCTCACCTGCTCCAGAACCTGCCCGACCTGCTTCAGGATCGCCCCAATATCCAGCAGGCTGACCGTCGGAAACTCCCGGTTAAGCTGGGTTAGCATGCCGTTGCCGTTTTCCCAGCGGAAGCTGGTCAGCCAGCTCTGCGGCTGGCCGTCCAGCGTGCCAGGCGGGAAGATAAAGAAGAAGTTTGGCCGCAGGCTTTCCCAGTCCACTTTACGCAGGCTGGTGACTTTGGCGCTGAAGTCCTGGGTATCGCCGGTAAAGGTCACGCTGTCCCCGAGCTTCACGTTCAGGCGCGTCGCCAGCCCCTCCTCCATCGACACTTCGCCCGCTTTTGGCGGCCAGGTGCCAGCGGTTATCGGGTTGTGGTCAGGGCGTTTCTCCTGCCAGGTCAGGTTCAGCTCGCGGTTCAGCGACTCGTCCTTGCTCCCCTCCGTTGGCTGACCGTTGATCTGCGTCAGACGCGCGCGAACGATAGGATAGAACGACTCAGGGATAATGTGATGCTCAGACAGGAAGCCCTTCAGCGGCGTGACCTGTTCTGGGGCAATGTTGATCAGGAAATAGTTCGGGCTTTCCGGCGGAAGCTGCTGCTGCCAGCGATCGAGCAGATCGCCGCGCAGCACTAAAAGCAGCGCCAGCAGCATAAACGACAGCGAAAAGGCCGACAGCTGGCTGAGCGTTGACCACGGCTGATGCAGCAGGCGGTTGACCGCCAGGCGCACGGGCAGAGATTTTACCGTCAGCCTCTTCAGGACGTTGAGCAGTATCCAGCCCAGCACACCGCACAGCAGCGCCAGCACAACCGCCCCGGCCAGTACCGCCCACAGCAGCGTGCTGCCCCCCATCAGCCACGCCAGCAGTCCCACCGCCACCGCAATAATCACCGGAAGGTAGAACTTCAGCGGCCAGACGTTCGCCACCACATCGTTGCGGAGCACGCGCAGCGGCTGCGTCGCGAGCAGCAGGCGGTACGGGCGTAGCCCTACCAGCAGCGAAATCACCGTCATCGCGCCGATTGCCCATAGCCACGGCCAGAGGCTGGCCGGCGGCAATGCGGCCGGGAGCACCGGTTTGAGCATCACCATCAGCAGTTTTTCAAACAGCAGCCCGATTATTCCGCCAGTAATCGCAGAGAGGGCCAGCAGCATCAGCCACTGGCCGACGATCAGCTTGCGCAGCTGCGCCCTGCCCGCCCCCAGAGTTTTGAGGATCGCCACCAGGTCGTAGCGGCTGCGGCAGTAGTGCCCCATCGCCACGGCAACCGCCGCCACCGCCAGCAGCAGGGTCAACAATGCCGACAGCAGCAGGAACTGCTGAGAACGCTCGAGAGATTTACCGAGTGCCCCTTCGTCCTGCTCCAGCCCGTACCAGCGGTGTTCCGGTTTTAACTGCGGCAGAAGCCATTTTTCATACGCGTCAAGCTGGGCAGGCGTACCGCCAAACTTGTAGCGCCAGGTGACGCGGCTGCCCGGCTGCACCGCATGGGTTGCCGCGACATCCGCGGTGTTCATCAGCAGGCGGGGCGCAAGCTGGAAGGGGTTAAAACCGCCGTCGGGCTCCTGCACCACGTCCCCGGCAATTTTGAGGGTGGCGTCGCCGACGTCGATACTGTCGCCGGGTTTCAGGTTCAGAAGCGCCATCAGTCGTGATGCCAGCAGCACCGTACCAGGCGTCGGCTTTAACCCCGGCGGGCTGGTTTGTAAGGCACCGTACATCGGGTAGATGTCATCCACGGCCTTCACGCTGGCAAGCTGCGGCGTGTCGCCCGCAAAGGTCATGGTCTGGAAGGTTATCTGCTCCCCCACCTTCAGCCCTTCTTTGCGCGCTTCTTCAATCCAGCCCGACGGTACCGGGCGGGAGCTTTGCAGCGTCCTGTCCCCCGCCATAAACTCCCGGCTCTGCTGGCTAAGCCCTTTTTCCATGCGGTCGCTGACGCTGCCGAGCGCCAGCACGCAGGCCACCGCCAGGCTGAGCGCCAGCCAGACAATCAGCAGCGAGGGGGAACGCCACTCGCGCCAGAACCAGCGGGTAATCATGCCTCCTCCTGAAGAATACCGTTGACCAGCCGCAGGCGACGGTCGCAGCGGGCGGCGAGCTGAGGATCGTGGGTCACGAGGATCAGGGTGGTGCCGTGCTCGCGGTTGAGCGAAAACAGCAGGTCGGCAATCCTGTCTCCGGTTTTACGGTCAAGGTTACCGGTGGGCTCATCGGCAAACAGGACTTCGGGACGGCCGTTGAACGCCCGCGCCAGCGCCACGCGCTGCTGCTCGCCGCCGGAAAGCTGCGCGGGAAGATGGTCGAGACGTTTCCCCAGACCGAGCTGTTCCAGCAGCGCCTTCGCATGCGTGCGGCTTTCACGGCTATTTTCACCGCGCAACAGCGCCGGGAGTTCGACGTTTTCCAGCGCGTTCAGGGTCGGGATCAGCATGAAGGACTGGAAGACAAAACCAACGTGACGCGCGCGCAGCGCGGCCCGCGCCTCTTCATCAAGCTGATGCAGCGGCTGTCCGACAAGGTGGACCTCGCCGCTGCTGCCGTCGTCCAGGCCGGCTAAAATCGCCAGCAGCGTGGACTTACCGGAACCGGATTCGCCAATCAGCGCGATGGTTTCAGCGCGTTTGACAACGAGTTCAACTCCAGTAAGGATGGAAAGCTCGTGTTCCCCCTGACCGACGGACTTCTTAAGATGATGAACTTCAACACTGTTTTCCGCTGGCATTTGCCCTTCCTGTTTTTGATTCTGATGACCTTCCGCTCGGCGGCAGCGGACACGTTACTGGTTTTCGGCGACAGCCTGAGCGCAGGCTATCGCATGGCGGCCAGCGCGGCCTGGCCCGCCCTGCTCAATGACAAATGGCAGAGCAAAACCGCTGTAATCAACGCCAGCATCAGCGGTGATACCTCGCAGCAGGGCCTGTCGCGCCTGCCTGCGCTGCTCAAACAGCACCAGCCGCGCTGGGTGCTGGTGGAGCTTGGCGGCAATGATGGACTGCGCGGTTTCCAGCCTCAGCAAACCGAGCAAACGCTGCGCACCATTTTGCAGGACATCAAGGCGGCAAACGCCCAGCCGCTGCTGATGCAAATTCGCCTGCCCGCCAACTACGGTCGTCGGTATAATGAGGCCTTTAGCGCGATCTACCCTAAGCTTGCCAAAGAGTTTGATATTCCGCTGCTGCCATTTTTCATGGAAGAGGTCTATCTCAAACCCCAGTGGATGCAAGACGACGGGATCCACCCCAATCGCGATGCGCAGCCGTTTATTGCCGACTGGATGGCAACGCGGCTGGCTCCTTTAGTTAAACATGACTCCTGATTAAGCGGAGATCCTGACAGGTAAAGTTATGCAAAAATCGGTCTTAATTACAGGATGTTCCAGTGGAATCGGCCTGGAAAGCGCGCTCGAACTGAAGCGCCAGGGGTTTCGGGTCCTGGCGGCCTGTCGCAAACCCGACGATGTCGAACGCATGAACGGGCTGGGCTTTACCGGCGTGCTGCTGGATATGGACTCGCCGGAGAGCGTTGAACGCGCCGCCGATGAAGTGATCGCGCTGACCGACAATCGTCTGTACGGGCTCTTTAACAATGCCGGCTACGGCGTGTATGGTCCGCTGGATACGCTCTCCCGCGAAACGCTGGAGAAACAGTTTTCGACCAATTTCTTCGGCGTGCATCAGCTCACCATGCGTCTGCTCCCCGCGATGCTGCCCCACGGTGAAGGGCGCATCGTGATGACATCGTCAGTGATGGGGCTGATTTCCACCCCGGGCCGCGGCGCCTACGCCGCCAGCAAATATGCGCTGGAGGCCTGGTCCGACGCCCTGCGCATGGAGCTACGCCACAGCGGCATTAAGGTCAGCCTGATTGAACCCGGCCCGATCCGCACCCGCTTTACCGAAAACGTGAACCAGACGCAGGCGGATAAACCGGTCGAGAACCCCGGCATTGCCGCACGTTTTACCCTCGGGCCAGAAGCGGTTGTGGCCAAAGTGCGCCATGCTTTTGAGAGCGAACATCCCAAAATGCGCTATCCGGTGACGCTGGTCACCCACGCCGTAGGCTGGTTAAAACGCCTGCTGCCGGGCCGAATGATGGACAAAATTTTACACGGCTGAGTTGAAGCGACGACGCGCATCCCCATGTAAAGAACAAACCGACAAAAGAGAAAGCCGCATGTCCGTACAGAATATCGTCAATATTACAGAAGCTAACCTGCAACAGACCCTTGAACAGTCGATGACCAAACCGGTCCTGTTCTACTTCTGGTCTGAACGCAGCCAACACTGCCTGCAGCTGACGCCGGTGCTGGAGAGCCTTGCCGCCCAGTACAACGGTCAGTTCATTCTCGCTAAGCTGGACTGTGACGCAGAGCCGATGGTCGCGTCCCAATTTGGTCTGCGCGCCATTCCTACGGTCTATCTGTTCCAGAACGGACAGCCTGTTGACGGCTTCCAGGGGCCGCAGCCGGAAGAGGCTATCCGCGCCCTGCTGGATAAAGTGCTGCCGCGCGAAGAAGAGCTGAAAGCGCAGGAAGGTATGGCGCTGATGCAGGAAGGCAAATACGACGAGGCGCTGCCGCTACTCAAAGACGCGTGGCAGCTGTCGAATCAGAACAGCCAGATTGGCCTGCTGCTGGCGGAAACGCAGATCGCCCTGCACCGTTCAGAAGACGCGGAAGCGGTGCTCAAAACGGTTCCGCTGCAGGATCAGGACACCCGCTATCAGGGGCTGGTCGCACAAATTGAGCTGCTGAAACAGGCCGCGGACACCCCGGAAATTCAGCAGCTGCAGCAGCAGGTCGCCGATAACCCGGCCGACGCCGCGCTGGCAAGCCAGCTGGCGCTGCAGCTGCATCAGGTGGGCCGTAACGAAGAGGCGCTGGAGTTGCTGTTCAGCCATCTGCAAAAAGACCTGGCCGCCGCAGACGGTCAGGCGCGTAAGATGTTCCAGGAGATCCTGGCCGCGCTGGGCACCGGAGACGCGCTGGCGTCGAAGTATCGTCGTCAGCTGTACGCCCTGCTGTACTGACAAAAAAGCCCGGTGGCGGCTTCGCCTTACCGGGCCTACAAAAGCACGAATCGTAGGCCGGGCAAACGCAGTGCCGCCCGGCACAATCAGCGCACGTTTTTCAACTGCGTCACCACCAGCTGGTGGCGCGCGTTGTAGAACTTCCGATAGGTCAGGTAGCAGGCAATGATGGTTGACAGGCTTGCCGTGGAGAGCAGCATAAACGTCACCATGATCTGATACTTAATCGCTTTTACCGGATCGATACCGGCAAAAATCAGCCCCGACATCATGCCCGGCAGGCTCACCAGCCCCACCGTTTTGGCTGAATCTACCGTTGGGATCAGCGATGAGCGAATGCTCTCACGAATCAGCCGCGCCGAGGCTACCTTAGGCGTCGCCCCCAGGCTTAATTTCTCCTGCAGCTGCTGCTGTTCACTGCTGAATCGCTGGCCGAGATTGTTATAACACAGCCCAACGGCCACCATGGCGTTCCCCGCAATCATCCCGGAGATAGGGATAACCTGCATCGGCGTAAACGTAATCGAGCCGGAGAGCACCAGCACCGCCAGGGTGAGCGCCGTCCCGGTGGTAATGGCGATAAACGACGAGATAAACGCCTTATCAATGTATTTACTGCGCTTTTTCGCATTCCACGCCGCGTTGAAACAGATAAAGAGCACCATCAGCAGCGTCAGCACCGCGTGGTTGACGTTGAATATATACTTCAGCACATAGCCAACGATGATGAGCTGAATTACCGCGCGGCAGATACTCCACACTATATCTTTTTCCAGCCCCAGCTTTTCCCGGTAGCTGACCACAATCGCAATCAATACCAGCACCATCGAAAACGCCAGCGATTCATTGGTAATGTTATGCTCACCCACGGTTTGCCTCCTGCATTTTCCCGCCGTGCGGCTGAAGCGTAATCACGTCATCCGCATGGGTAATTTCGTTAGCGTCGTGCGTCACCCACAGCACGGCAATATTCTGCTCCCGGGCGTAGCGATGAATAATCTCGTTGACGTTGCGTTTGTTGGCGTCATCGAGCGCGCTGGTAATTTCGTCCAGCAAAAGCACCTTCGGTAAAAACTGAAGATTACGGATCAGCGAGACGCGCTGCTTTTCTCCCCCCGACAGCGCAGTGACAGATTTGGTTAACGTCTCCTGCGCCAGGCCAAAGCGGGCCAGATCGCTGATAAATTTTTCCGGCTCCGGCGTTTTATTGCGGATTTGCCATGGGAAAATCAGGTTGTCGTAAACCGTATCGCCAAAAAGCGCGGGGGTTTGCACGCAGTAGGAGACCTGCTGGCGATAACTTTCCGGGGACAGCGTTGCGATATCCTCTCCTTCAAACAGAATGGTTCCCTCCGTCGGGCTGAGGAGGGAAGCCACAATCTTCAGCAGCGTGCTTTTACCGCAGCCTGAGGGGCCCGTGATGAGTTTAAACTCGCCCGGCGACAGGCTAAATCCGACGTGTTGAAGAATAATGTTTTCCCCGACACGAAATCCGATATCCCTGAGTTCTAATCGTTTTTTGTTGTCGTTCATTGCGCTTCCGTTAACCGCTTCGTGTAATAACCGTCTGTAGCATAATCCTTTCGTCCGCACAGAGCGAATAGCCTCACGCTTAAGCAAGTGCTAAACTTTTTGTTTGTTATTTGTCACCACCATCACTACAGGAAGTATGCGACATGGCACATATCTTTTATGAGTTTCCTTCCCTGAAGCCTGGTGTTCCTGATGTCGAAACATTAATGGAAGTCATCAAATCGTCGGAACTCACGCGTTTTGTCATTGGTGCAGAGGTGGTGGATTTTGTTAAGAAGGCGCTTATCGTGAACACCACGATCGGCAGTTTCAAAAACTGCTATTTCGCCTTCGACAACGGGACACACTTCCTGGAATTTGACGGCAAGGGAAAATCAAAACGCTTCAATGAGGTACCCGACTGGTTTATCTCTCCGGCTGAATTTTCCCGTACCCAGTGGCTTATCAACCACAGTCTTGCGGATGTAAAGGCTACCCGGTTCATTGACGTGCTGATGTCCTACCCGCTGAAAGAGCGCCGCGCGCACTGTAATTTGTTATTCGGGCTGGAGCTGGAAAAGCTGAATGCGGTTCCGGCCGCAGCGTCAGCCGCAGGGAAAATCGGCAATAAAAACGGTAAAACAACCAAACCGCGCGTGACCGATCTGGGATCGTTTGAATTGTTCAGCCAGTTCTTTGCACGCATGAAAACCGCAGTGCTGGCCGACGAGTTCCCCACCCTGCAGGTTCTGACGGGCATGGATAATCTGACAAAAGCGCCGCATAATTTAAAGCAAGGTATCAGAACGTGGTTCAAAGCCATCGCGGGCGACCTTCCCCCCAATAACAAGCGCGTAGAAGCGGGGAATGCCGTTCTGTTCTGCGCCCCTATCCGCGAACAGATCCAGCGTATTGAAGCGCTGGGGCTGGAGAAGTACTACCAGGGATTATCCAAAGCCATTGCCGAAGCGGGTGATGGCTTCATCTCTGACTTTACCTATACTTACGAGCAATAAACACACACATCTCTCGTCACAGCATGCAAAACAGGAGGTTTTTATGCTTATCGTTGTTCCTGTCCTTATTTTCGTTGCGCTGGTTATTGTGGGCGCAGGCGTCAAAATTGTCCCTCAGGGTTATCAGTGGACCGTTGAGCGTTTCGGTCGATACACCAACACGCTCCAGCCGGGCTTAAGCCTGATTGTTCCGTTCATGGACAGAATTGGTCGCAAGATCAACATGATGGAACAGGTGCTGGACATTCCTTCTCAGGAGATCATCTCCAAGGATAACGCCAACGTCACCATCGACGCCGTCTGCTTTATTCAGGTGATTGATGCGCCGAAAGCGGCGTATGAGGTCAGCAACCTGGAGCTGGCGATCGTCAACCTGACGATGACCAACATCCGTACCGTGCTCGGCTCGATGGAGCTGGACGAGATGCTTTCCCAGCGCGACAGCATCAATACCCGCCTGCTGCACATCGTCGATGAGGCAACGAACCCGTGGGGGATCAAAGTTACCCGTATTGAGATCCGCGACGTGCGCCCACCGGCGGAGCTGATCGCCTCCATGAACGCCCAGATGAAGGCCGAGCGAACCAAGCGCGCCTACATTCTGGAAGCCGAAGGGGTGCGTCAGGCGGAGATCCTCAAAGCGGAAGGTGAAAAACAGTCGCAGATCCTGAAAGCCGAGGGCGAACGTCAGTCCGCATTCTTACAGGCGGAAGCGCGTGAACGTTCGGCAGAAGCGGAAGCCCGTGCGACCCAGATGGTGTCTGAGGCGATTGCCGCCGGTGATATCCAGGCCGTGAACTACTTCGTCGCGCAAAAATATACCGACGCGCTGAAAGAGATCGGCTCCGCGAACAACAGCAAGGTGGTGATGATGCCGCTGGATGCCAGCAGCCTGATGGGCTCTATCGCCGGTATTGCCGAGCTGATTAAAGATAGCGGAAACGAGCGTAAAAAATGATTGAGCCGATCGTTGCACATCCTCACGCCTTCTGGCTAAGCCTCGGTGGCTTACTGCTGGCGGCGGAGATGCTGGGCGGCAACGGCTACCTGCTCTGGAGCGGTGTTGCCGCTGTCATTACTGGCCTTCTGGTCTGGATCCTTCCGCTGGACTGGGCGTGGCAGGGCGCGCTGTTTGCCGTGCTCACGCTGGTGGCCGCGTGGCTGTGGTGGCGCTGGCTAAACCGGCGGGTTAAGGAGCAGAAGCCGCTGGACGCGCACCTTAACCAGCGCGGACAGCAGATTGTCGGCAAGCGTTTTACGCTCGACACCGCGCTGGTGAACGGGCGCGGGCATATGCGCGTGGGCGACAGCTCGTGGCCGGTGGTCGCCGACGACGACCTCAGCGCCGGCACGCGGGTTGAGGTCATTGCGGTAGAAGGCATTACCCTGCGGGTGAAAGCCTGCTAAGCAGAAGCCTTACGATGACAGCAGCCGGCAAGATTGTCGATAATCGGGCAGTCGGCGCCGTCATCTCCCGGACAGGATTCCGCGAGCTGCAGCAGCTGTTCGCGCATCGCCTGCAGCTCGATGATGTGGCGTTCGATCTCGGCCACTTTTTCCAGCGTGCGTTTTTTCACGTCGGCGCTGTGACGCTTCGGATCGTTAAACAGGTTAACCAGCTCGCCGCACTCTTCCAGATTAAAACCGACCTGCCTTGCCTGGCGCAGCAGCGTCAGCTCATCAATATGCAGTTTCGTATAGCTGCGGTAGCCGTTTTCGCTGCGCAGCGGTGGCGTCACCAGCCCCTTCTCTTCATAAAAGCGGATTGCCTTGCTGGTTAAGCCGGTTTTTTTTGCCACGTCACTGATATTCACATTTCCCCCTTGACCTTCCCCTTGATGGCGGGATTCTGACAAGCGCCACGGTAATTTACTATATTAAGCCTATTTGTTAAATACTTAGCTTGACCTCAAATTCCCAGTATTTCCTACAGAGTGTGGACATAGTGTAGATGTTACTTAAAGCGGATTATAGCTTAAAGCGTTCCGCAAAAGTTTGGTTGAGAATACCTGTTGTATACTATCTGATAGGGAAAATGAAGCCCAGCTATTCAGACCACTCCGATAAAGTGTTTGACCTTAAGGATGCGTCTGCGACTTCATGAGCTAATGTCAAAACTACATTTAGACTAAAAACAACTTCATCATCCGAATCACAGTAATAGATATCAGTATATAATGTACGCGAAAGGTCGGAAAAATTTGAATTAGTAGGTTGAGCCATGAATAGCGTGGATATGAATGTTAGAAAGTTCATAACCACATACCGCAGCGGCAGAAATAGCCCGCTTAAGAGTTTGAGTTTCTGGGGACTAGCATCATCAGCAGCAACGGCGGCCTCGGAATATAATATCAAGAAGGTAAAAAGTTATCTATTTTTCATGCTTAGCAAGTGTCATTTACTTCCAGCAATAACTGATCTGGCGCTACCTGTTCAGTAATGGACGAAGAATAAGAAGAAACTCAGGAAAAAACGCAGACTTTTGAACGAGCTCTAAGTGTTTATTTTTCATGCATGACGTGATACTTCCCGCGCTTATTATTATAAAAAGATTCATGAAGATAATAGGTGGCATCAATTATTGTGCATTATTTCACATCATCTTGAATCTGTTTTATGTCCGAAAAAATCATAGATTTAAAGAAAAATTATTCATTAAAAAAAACTTAAAATTATAAATACTGTCTTCTTTTCTGTGCGAAATTAGCATGACCATCACGATGCAAGCGTGATGGTCATAATTATTTACTCAACTCATTCCAAGAAAAATTAAAAGGGAATACCCCCTAAGTTTCTTTTCAACAAAGCTTGAACTCGCGGTCTTCCACCACCGGCAGATGTAAAGTTTAGGCCCCACCTATATATTTCTGGCAAGAAATATCTATCATCTGAGTTTTGATCTTTATCTTCATAAATAATTCCGAGTTCTTTTAGTGAGTTTAAAAGCTCTAATGATAATCCAACATCTAATGGATTAAATGGCACTTTTTTCACTTCCTTAGGTATTTCTTCAAGCGTTGTACGCCAGTCATTCAACGATTTTATTTCGCTTGCCGTTTCTGATACCTTCTCTGCACTACATGCTGGCAAAGATTTTCGAATAGCTTCTGGTGCAAGAACACGATCAGACCAGAGTTCATTTTTGATTCCTATACTTTGTGTTTGCAGCATAGCTTCCGCAGAAAACTTAAGGAATCTAACAATATCTCTTGCTTGCAATTTTCCATTTAAATCACAAATTGCAGCGAAAACCCATCTGGCCGTATTAGCTTCTTTAGAGTTATCTCTGCCTAATTTTTTCCCCCACAGTTTTTCAAGCGCACTCAAGAGATTGTCACTATTTAATTTATCCGCTGCATGGGGATTGGCATCAATAATGGATGATTTTCCAGCAACCCAGTATGCTAAACGAAGAAATGATTCTGGCGTCCACTCAAGTCTGAATGGTTGATATCTTGAGACAAACTGTGAGAAGTTTTGTTTAATTACAGTTTGAACATAATCCGCTCGAATAAAACATATAAGCCCAAGTCTCCTATCGGTTATTTCTGCGAGCGCATTTGGCAATTGTAGCAGTGCCTTAATAGCATTTCTTTGCACTTCATTTTTATCAGGTGAGTCAAATAAATCTTCAACTCCATCCACTAATAAAAGTAATGATTTTTCTTTTAGAGAAAGTATATCATTTAGTTCTTGAAGAGATTTTGCCTCACCTCCAAGTTCTGACAACAGAAATTCAATCCAAAATTCATCCCAATTAGTATTTGGTACATCTAAGGCCGCTTTAACTTTTTTTGCTGCTGCATCAAGATTTGTTTCAGACCCAAACCCTAGAGTAAATAATGACTCTCTCCTGATTGAACGAACCTTTTCTCCTGCGGCATCGAGGTTTGTTGAGGCCAGCAGAGGAAAAACAACTGCATCAGCGGTAGAAGTAACACCTGTATTTATCTTTCTATGGAATTCACCCCAACTTCCAGAAAGACAAATCTGGATATAAGTAAATGTTTTGCCAGCACCTTTTGCACCTATAGATACAGCATTAGGAATGGTGTCTGTATAATGTTTTGCGAGATTTCGGAGAGGATCCGTAACAAGCATGTCATTTGCATCTATATTTTCTGCAAATTGAAACTTACTACATGTATCGTATAACTTTTGTGCCTCTGATGTGTTTTTAGTATTTTGACTACTAACAACTGGCGCAGCTAAATCCTTTTCAGATGATTGTAATGAACTCGCCCAATCTTTAGCTGAGTTATAAAGCGTAGATTGTGATAACGCTTCATATGCATCTCTTATTGAGGAAAGACTCATTAGCGACTGATTAAAATCAACTTCAAGCCATTCAATTCCTTGCCCCAAGACGTCTGAATCGTCAGCTGGGTAGGCGGAGTTTAACATTTCGGTAGCGGTCGTATATGCTGGTAATTTTCTGAGTTGATCTGTTAAAAGGCTAACAACCACCGACGGTTTTTCCTTCTCAGACATTAAAGGATTCTGAATAGCCTGTGAATTGTGTAAGCGCGATAATATTTCAGACATACCTTTAACAGACTGTGGAGCGACAGTGGTAACAAAATAATGTTCAATACGCGGGTCAAAAATAATCGGGCTTGCAAGTTCGCTGAGGCCAGCCCTCAAATCAATCAAAACAGCATCTACATCTAAAGCTTGTCCTAACCTCATTAGATACTCACTCAGTACCCATGGATTATCTAGATTTTTAGATAAATGCTCAGGTGTAACTGGCATGTCCATTACCGCAGTAAGGTCATGAGATGAAGGCAATACAAAGATCTCTTTACTTGGCCCATCAATATTAATAGACGTTTTTCTGAGTTCGTTTGCAAAGTAATTTATAATTTCTTCTTGCGAACTAGGCGAATAATGTATTGCTTCGACATAGTTTATAAATGATACCGTAGGTTTATTTTCGTCATCCAGCCAAAAACTTATGCCAGGTGCTTCTAAATCAGCATCGATTAGCAAAATCTTTGCTTGATCTTTTGAATTGAGCACAGCTGTTGCATATGTCATCAACGATGTAGTTCTACCAACACCTCCTTTGAATGAGTGAAACGCAGCCATATGAGGCCCTTCTCTCCACTCTTCGGGGGTATTCATACCTACTCCGGGATTGTAAACATGTTCTTTCCAAAGTGGATAAATAGGTTTTTTATTCTTTTGACCATTATCAGTTGATATAAATTCTATGGGATAGATTTCTTTATTCAAATCAAAGAGGATATGAGGTTCTTCGACAAATGCAATGTTTTTCCCAAAAGTATTCCCTAACCACTCTAATGTAGGTAAAAGCTCACCTGAGTATTCAATTTCCATTCCAGAGCTATAGCAATAAATTGCATGAATATAATCAGGATATTGTGTTTTATTATTGCTAACTCTCTTTAGTTGTCTTTCGACATCTAACCAGGTTATTAATTTTCCATTCATATCATAATTCCTTATTAATCCAAGCATTTATCTGCAAAAGCTTCTGTTCTAAAATGAGATCTGAAATAACTCCGGGGCCATTCAACTTTCCACCATAACGCCATACTTGATTTAACTGGCTGACGTGGCAGTTTCTGGGTGTTGATGTCCTATTGATGGTACAATTTTTCATCGAAACCCCCTCAGGAAGCAATTGAGCCTTTGGCAGAAGAACAAGATTAGCGATTTTATTTAAGTCATGTGAGAGTAAGCCAGCATTCTCTTCATCAATGATGTCTAAATTTCTTTGTGTGAGAAACACCGCTTTCAAACCACATTCAACAGCATAAAAAAGAAGCAGTCTGTGCGGGTTTTGTCGTGGCTCAACATCAGAAACAGCAGTTGCTTCTCTCCAGGCTCGCGTGAGCTCTTGTTTTGTAAAAGGTAGCTTAGCCATTCTCAGTCGTTATCCTTGGCAAAAATATTTGTGTATGTTTATACCAATACAGTTGGAGTAGAGTATGTGTAGACCATTCTTCACTATAGTAAATACCAATACAAAAATACGCAAAGTTTATCCCCACCAAAGACATGCAAAAATTAAAATGGCTTTGCGCTTCCTTCACGATATCGACCTCAGATGCATCACATACTGCTATACGCGTTGCGATTGACTAAAAAGTTGAGGATTATGTGCTGGAAAGGTGACGAAACGAATGAGCCTAAGTAACACAAACCATTATAATTTGTTGATTTTTTTTACGAAAAGTTAAGCGGCTCACGTACTAAAGTGTAATAATGATCAGTAGGGTAGCTCTGTTTAGTGGCTAAGAAAATGCCCGTAGCCCGTTACACCGTTCACTTAAGTTTTTTTGAGTTCATGAGGTAATGGTTTTTTAGATGCTAACAAGCCTTTCTTTGACCCACTTTCGCCTTTCCGTTAGGGTAAATAGCCTCACATTCCTCTACAGATTATTTAATTTCATTTGTTATGCTCATGTAACAACAGCTCATCATAAAGCTATCTCATCGCCATCACGAAGCTTATTAGAAACGAAGACAACACTGCTTACTCCGCTATCTGACACATCCCAATTCGGAGCAAGTCATCCATTGTAATACAATAACTTAGAAGACTTGTAGCTATAACTTTGTGCAAATACGTAAAACCAATTTCAGACGATGAACCTTCTTTTTCACTGGCAATGAAAAAAGCCTAACTCATTAAGCAACTTTTGAGCTTGACCTTCCCCTTGATGGAAGGTTTAACCTTCATAACAGTTAGCGAAAAGCGTTACTCCGGTCAACTACTGACCAGTTCATTATACGGGAGTTTTGTTATGTCTCACACTATCGACCTGACGCTGGACGGCCTCTCATGCGGCCACTGTGTCAAACGCGTTAAAGAAAGCCTGGAACAGCGCCCTGACGTTGAAAGCGCTGATGTGACTATCGATCGTGCCGCCGTGACCGGCAGCGCCAGCGCGGATGCGCTAATCGATACCATCAAGCAGGCCGGTTACGGGGCGGAGTTAAGCCACCCAAAGGCTAAACCGCTGGCAGAGTCATCATCCCCGTCGGAAGCGCTGACAGCGGCCACTCCTGAGCTTCCGGCAGCTGATGATATTGACGACAGCCAACAGCTGCTGATCAACGGCATGAGCTGCGCCAGCTGCGTCTCCCGGGTACAAAACGCCTTACAGGCGGTACCGGGCGTCGCGCAGGCACGGGTCAACCTCGCGGAGCGCACTGCGCTGGTGATGGGCAGCGCCTCCGCAGCAGATTTAGTGCAGGCCGTAGAGAAAGCGGGCTACGGGGCGGAGGCCATCGAAGATGACGCCGAGCGCCGCGAGCGCCAGCAGGAAACGGCTATTGCCACCATGAAACGCTTCCGCTGGCAGGCGATTGTCGCTCTGCTGGTCGGGGTGCCGGTCATGGTGTGGGGGATGATCGGCGACAACATGATGGTCACCGACGACAACCGCACGCTGTGGCTGGTGATTGGTGTCATTACCCTGGGCGTGATGATCTTCGCGGGGGGCCATTTCTATACCAGCGCCTGGAAGAGCCTGAAAAACCGCACCGCGACGATGGATACGCTGGTGGCGCTCGGTACCGGCGCGGCGTGGCTCTATTCGATGAGCGTGAACGCCTGGCCCCAGTGGTTCCCGATGGAGGCGCGCCATCTCTACTATGAAGCGAGCGCGATGATTATCGGCCTGATTAACCTGGGCCATATGCTGGAAGCCCGCGCCCGTCAGCGCTCCTCGAAAGCGCTGGAAAGATTGCTTGATTTAACCCCGCCGACGGCCCGCGTGGTCACGGACGAGGGGGAGAAAAGCGTCCCGCTGGCGGAAGTTCAGCCCGGCATGACGCTGCGCCTGACGACGGGCGATCGCGTTCCCGTTGACGGTAAGATAACCCAGGGCGAAGCCTGGCTGGATGAAGCGATGCTGACCGGCGAGCCTATCCCTCAGCAGAAATCAGACGGCGACGCCGTTCATGCCGGTACGGTGGTGCAGGACGGCAGCGTGCTGTTTACCGCCAACGCCGTCGGCAGCCACACGACGCTGTCGCGTATCATCCGCATGGTGCGCCAGGCCCAGAGCAGCAAGCCGGAAATTGGCCAGCTTGCTGACAGAATCTCGGCCATTTTTGTGCCGGTGGTGGTCGGTATTGCCCTGCTGAGCGCGGCTATCTGGTATTTCTTCGGCCCCGCACCGCAGATTGTTTACACCCTGGTGATCGCCACCACGGTGCTGATCATCGCCTGTCCTTGCGCCCTTGGCCTGGCGACCCCAATGTCGATTATCTCCGGCGTAGGCCGCGCGGCCGAATTTGGCGTACTGGTACGGGATGCAGACGCGCTGCAGCGGGCCAGCACCCTCGACACGCTGGTGTTTGATAAAACCGGCACGCTGACCGAAGGCAAACCGCAGGTGGTGGCCGTCACTACCGCAGGCATTGCGCAAGAGGACGCGCTGCGTCTCGCCGCTGCGCTGGAGCAAGGTTCCAGCCATCCGCTGGCGCGCGCTATCCTCGATAAAGCAAATGCTTCTGCCCTGCCTCAGGTCAGCAATTTCCGCACCCTGCGCGGGCTCGGCGTCAGCGGTGAAGCAGAAGGCCACGCGCTGCTGCTGGGCAACCAGGCATTGCTCAATGAAAACGGTATTGATACCGCCGCGCTGGAAAGCGAGCTGAAAGCGCAGGCGTCTCAGGGCGCCACACCGGTTCTGCTGGCGGTGGATGGCAAAGCCGCCGCGCTGCTGGCCGTGCGCGATCCGCTTCGTCAGGACAGCGTGGATGCCCTGCAGCGCCTGCACCGCGCCGGCTACCGTCTGGTGATGCTGACCGGGGATAACCCGACCACCGCCAACGCCATCGCGAAAGAAGCCGGAATTGATGAGGTGATTGCAGGCGTACTGCCGGACGGTAAAGCGGACGCCATCAAGAAACTGCAAAGTCAGGGTCGTCAGGTGGCGATGGTCGGCGACGGCATCAACGATGCCCCGGCGCTGGCCCAGGCGGACGTGGGGATTGCCATGGGCGGCGGGAGCGATGTCGCCATTGAAACCGCTGCTATTACGCTGATGCGCCATAGCCTGATGGGGGTTGCCGACGCGCTGGCCATTTCAAAAGCCACGCTGCGCAACATGAAGCAGAACCTGCTGGGGGCATTTATCTATAACTCGCTCGGTATCCCGATCGCGGCCGGTATTTTGTGGCCGCTGACCGGCACGCTGCTTAATCCGGTGGTCGCGGGCGCGGCGATGGCGCTCTCCTCCATTACCGTGGTAAGCAACGCCAACCGGCTGCTGCGCTTTAAACCGAAGGATTGAACCTTGTACCCGTACGCGCTAGCATGAACTTTTCCATTCATGGAGCGCGTATGGGTCTGTTTAATCGTATAAAAGCATCGTTTCGCGCCCTCTTTCCTCGCCGTTACGCCTGGCCCGGTCTGGATATCTCTCTTCCCGGCGGGCAACACCTGCACCTGGTCGGCAGCATCCATATGGGTACGCAGGATATGTCTCCCCTGCCACCCGGCCTGATAAAACTGCTGAAACGCGCCGACGCGCTGGTCGTTGAGGCGGACATTTCGGGTCAGGAGTCACCGTTTGCCGGGCTCGAGAGCGATCTCACCCTGGCGGAACGTCTGGATGATGCCCAGCTTGCGGAACTGACGCGCGTCGCGGATGAAACCGGCGTGTCGCTCTCCATGATTGACACCCTGCCGCTCTGGCAAATTGCGATGGTGCTGCAGGCCACGCAGGCCCAGCGTCTGGGACTGCGCGGTGACTACGGCATTGATTACCAGTTGCTGAACGTGGCAAGGGCGCGCAGCCTGCCCATCATCGAGCTGGAAGGGACGGACAGCCAGATTGCGCTTCTGCGCCAGCTTCCCGACGACGGTCTGATGCTGCTGGATGATACGTTGACCCACTGGCACACCAACGCGCGCCTGCTGCAGACCATGATTGGCTGGTGGCTGGATGCGCCGCCTGAGGACGGTAAGCTGGCCTTACCGTCGACGTTCAGCGAATCGCTGTATGATGTGCTGATGAACGCGCGCAACAAAGCCTGGCGGCAGACGCTGCATGCGTTACCTGCGGGGCATTACGTGGTGGCGGTTGGGGCGTTACATTTGTACGGAGAAGGGAATTTGCCGTCACTGTTAAAATAAAAAAATGGCCAATATTTCTATTGGCCCGTCAAAGAGGAATTTCATCGTTTTTATTATGCCGAAGGAGACCTTCGGTTGAGCCGATTGTCGCTCAAAGTGACCATCACTGCCAATACTATTGCGCAAGATGGTGCTATTTTTTAGACAAACGTCAGGCGTATGCTGTTGGCATGATTTGTCTGTCGTAAGAAGGATAGCTATGACTCCCGCCGTTAAATTACTCGAAAAAAACAACATTTCTTTCCGGATCCACACTTACGATCACGATCCGAATGAGACTAACTTTGGTGATGAAGTGGTGCGCAAGCTGGGGCTGAACGCGGACCAGGTTTACAAAACGCTGCTGGTTGCGGTAAACGGTGATATGAAACACCTCGCCGTCGCGGTTACCCCGGTGGCGGGACAGCTGGATCTGAAGAAAGTCGCCAAAGCGCTGGGGGCGAAGAAGGTGGATATGGCGGATCCGATGGTGGCGCAACGCACTACCGGATATCTGGTGGGCGGGATCAGTCCGCTCGGGCAGAAAAAACGCCTGCCGACGCTGATCGACGCGCCTTCACAGGAGTTTGACACCATCTTTATATCAGGCGGCAAACGCGGGCTGGATATCGAGCTGGCGGCGGGCGATCTGGCGAAAATGCTGGACGCGAAGTTTGCGGATATTGCGCGCCGGGAGTAAAAGAAAAAGCCGGGTGGCGGCTACGAGGTAAAAGCAAAACGGTAACAGGCGTTACCGTTTTTTGTGTTCGCACCCTCTCCCGGTGGGAGAGGGTTGGGGTGAGGGCATCAGGCCGCACACCACTACTGCCAGCTCACCTCACCCTTCGGCTCATACGCATTCACATCAATCGGTGAATTCTGCTCGATGAACTGCTTCAGCACTTCCGCATCGATAAAGCCGGTATTCACGTAACCCGGTTTATTATCAATATGCGGATAGCCGTCGCCGCCGGTGGCGTTAAAGCTTAACGTTGCCAGACGGTACGTTTTAGCCGGATCAACCGGTTCGCCTTTGATCTTCAGGTCGCTAAGCTTGCCGTCTTTCGCGACGAAGCTGACGTTCGCAAACTGCGGATAGGCCCCGGAATCCGGCTTCATCTGCGCCACGGCGGTCAGGTAGTCAATCACCTCTTTCCCGCTCATGTCCGCATAGACCACCACGTTGCCGAACGGCTGTACCTTCAGGACGTCTTTATAGGTAATGTTTCCACCTTCGATGGAATCACGAATACCGCCGCCGCTCATTACGCCAAAGTCCGCACCGGTACGCGCCATTTGCGCCGCCAGCACCAGGTGGCCCATGTTGGTCTGCACGAAGCGAACTTTACTGCGGTCCCCCTCCAGACGACCGTTCAGCGTGCCGATTTTCACGTCCAGCTGCGCCTTGCCTTTGTTCTGGAACGGCGTCAGCAGAGAGAGCATCTGCTGGTTTTCTGCGATCTCTGGCGTGTAAAGTACGCGCTCACTTTTCCCGTCCGGGTAGGTGACTTTCTTCTTCAGGTTGACCGGGATGAGCTGATAGTGAACCAGCTTCATCTCGCCGTTACGGAACTCGAAATCCGCCCGGCCCACGTATTTGCCCCACTCGTGCGCCTGCACTATCCAGATACCGTTCTGACGGTCCGGCGCGCACGGCGTGCCCGGAACGTAGTCCACCTGCTTTTTGTTCTCCGAGGCCATGCACACCGGATCCTGTGAGTGACCACCCACAATCATCGCCAGCGAGCCCGCGGGCAGGCTGCGCGCCATCTCCACGTCGCCGGGAGCATTGGAGCCGTGCTCGCCGTTGTCGTAGTGCCCCATGTGCGTGGTGGCGATAATCACGTCCGGCTTTTCGTTTTGCTGCAGCTCCTGAATCACCAGCTTCGCTTCGTCTGCCGGTTTGCGGAATTCGATATCGGTAAAGAACTCGGGGTTACCAATTTTCGCCGTATCGTCGGTGGTTAAGCCGATGACCGCGATCTTCAGATCCTGACGCTTAAACAGCGCCCACGGCTTAAACAGGCGTTCGCCGGTGCTTTTCTGGTAAATATTGGCGGAGAGGAAGGGGAATTTGGCCCATTTTTCCTGCTGACGCAGCACGGTCAGGGGATTATCAAACTCATGGTTACCCACGGCCATCGCGTCGTAGCCAATCAGGTTCATGCCGCGAAAATCAGGTTCCGCGTCCTGTAAATCGGATTCCGGCATGCCGGTATTGATATCGCCCCCCGACAGCAGCAGCACGCTGCCACCCTGGGCCGCCACCTCTTTGCGGATGCCGTCCACCAGCGTTTTTTGTGCCGACAGGCCATATTCGCCGTATTCACTGCGCCAGAAATGACCGTGGTGATCGTTGGTATGCAGAATGGTGATTCTATAGGTTTTATCTTTTTCATACGCCTGCGCGGGCAGGCTTACCAGGCCCCATGCGGCGATGAGCGCCAGCGCGACGCCCCGCTTCATTAACTTCATCTTCTCTCTCCCTGACCAATAGACAAAGGCAAAAATTACAGTGACTAACAAGAATAGACAAATAAGTTTTCAGAATTGCGACTTTCTTCAAATGTCCCGGGCGGGTATGTTAGTCGGATAATAATTACACCCTGCATCTCTAATAACTAAAGACGTGGTACTTCTCTCTATGGCAATCAGTGAATCAACCCAGCCCGTTCCGGGCGCGCCGGCGTCGCGCACCTCCTTTAAAGTCTTAGGCGCAATCAGTCTCTCGCACCTGCTCAACGATATGATCCAGTCGTTGATTCTGGCCATTTATCCGTTGCTGCAGTCCGAGTTCTCACTTACCTTCGTGCAGATCGGGATGATCACCCTGACCTTCCAGCTGGCTTCCTCACTGCTGCAGCCGGTGGTGGGCTACTGGACGGATAAATACCCGATGCCGTGGTCGCTGCCGATCGGCATGTGCTTTACCTTAAGCGGGCTGGTGCTGCTGGCCATGGCGGGGAGTTTTGAAGCGGTGTTGGTTGCCGCCGCGCTGGTGGGTACCGGGTCGTCCGTCTTCCATCCGGAGTCCTCGCGCGTGGCGCGTATGGCTTCAGGGGGGCGTCACGGGCTGGCGCAGTCCCTCTTCCAGGTGGGCGGCAACTTTGGTAGCTCTCTCGGCCCGCTGCTGGCCGCGGTGATTATTGCCCCTTACGGTAAAGGCAACGTGGCATGGTTTGTGCTGGCCGCGCTGCTGGCGATTATCGTGCTGGCGCAGATCAGCCGCTGGTATGCCGCTCAGCATCGCGTGAACAAAGGGAAACCTAAAGCGAAGGTTATCAATCCCCTGCCGCGAAATAAGGTTATCCTGGCCGTCTCTGTGCTGCTGGTGCTGATTTTCTCGAAATACTTCTATATGGCGAGCATCAGCAGCTATTACACCTTTTATCTGATGCAAAAATTCGGATTATCGGTACAGAATGCGCAGATCCACCTGTTTGCCTTCCTGTTCGCCGTTGCGGCCGGTACGGTCATTGGCGGGCCTGTGGGGGATAAGATTGGGCGTAAATATGTCATTTGGGGCTCTATCCTCGGCGTGGCACCGTTTACCCTTATTTTGCCCTACGCGAGCCTTGAATGGACGGGGATTTTAACCGTGATTATTGGTTTTATCCTCGCTTCCGCCTTTTCCGCCATTCTGGTTTATGCCCAGGAGCTGCTGCCTGGCCGTATCGGTATGGTTTCCGGACTCTTTTTCGGTTTCGCCTTCGGCATGGGAGGGCTTGGCGCAGCGGTGTTAGGGATGGTTGCGGATCACACCAGCATCTTCCTGGTTTATAAAATCTGCGCTTTCCTGCCGCTTCTTGGGATGTTAACCATATTCCTGCCTGATAACCGTCATAAAGCCTGAATTACGGGTAGCCAAAGTTTGACTTTGGCTACCTGATACCCTGATGCCATAAGGGTTTCTTCTTCATCCCCTCGCTGAATTTATCAAAATGCGCTTTTTTACGTGCATATTGCTGTTTTATTCAAACTTCAACAATTATTCATAAACATAAGGGTAAAAATTGTCATAAACTATTACTCGGTTTTTTGGTTTTCGCCAAAAAGGAACACCCACAACGAAAGGAGACGGAATGCACCACGCCACACCGCTTATCACCACCATTGTTGGTGGACTTGTGCTCGCTTTTATCCTCGGCATGATTGCCAATAAACTGCGTATTTCTCCTCTTGTCGGCTATCTGTTAGCGGGTGTACTGGCGGGGCCGTTTACGCCAGGCTTTGTGGCGGATACCAAACTGGCCCCTGAGCTAGCGGAATTGGGCGTGATTCTGCTGATGTTTGGCGTCGGCCTGCACTTCTCCCTGAAGGATTTGATGGCGGTAAAGTCGATTGCCATACCGGGAGCGATCGCCCAGATAGGGGTGGCGACGCTGCTGGGGATGGCGCTTTCGGCGGTGCTGGGCTGGTCGTTAATGACCGGTATCGTTTTTGGGCTGTGTCTCTCAACCGCCAGTACCGTGGTGCTGCTGCGCGCGCTTGAAGAGAGACAGCTAATAGACAGCCAGCGCGGGCAAATCGCGATCGGCTGGCTGATTGTGGAAGATCTGGTGATGGTACTGACGCTGGTGCTGCTGCCTGCCGTCGCCGGGATGATGGAAAAAGACAACGTCGGCTTTGCCTCGCTGGCGCTGGATATGGGCATCACCATCGGTAAGGTGGTGGCGTTTATCGCCATCATGATGCTGGTGGGCCGCCGTCTGGTACCGTGGATCATGTCCCGCAGCGCGGCAACCGGCTCGCGCGAGCTGTTTACCCTCTCCGTGCTGGCGCTGGCGCTGGGAATCGCGTTTGGTGCCGTTGAGCTGTTTGATGTTTCATTTGCCCTGGGCGCGTTCTTCGCCGGCATGGTGCTGAACGAGTCCGAGCTGAGCCACCGCGCGGCGCACGATACTCTGCCGCTGCGCGACGCCTTCGCCGTGCTGTTCTTCGTCTCCGTCGGGATGCTGTTTGATCCGATGGTTCTGATTCACCAGCCGCTGGCCGTGCTGGGCACGCTGGCGATCATCATCTTTGGTAAGTCGCTTGCCGCCTTCTTCCTGGTACGGATGTTTGGCCACTCCCCGCGCACGGCGCTGACCATCGCCGCCAGCCTGGCGCAGATTGGTGAGTTCGCCTTTATTCTGGCCGGTCTGGGCATGGCCCTGAACCTGCTGCCGCAGGCGGGGCAGAACCTGGTGCTGGCGGGGGCGATTCTGTCGATTATGCTGAACCCGGTGCTGTTTGCCCTGCTGGAAAAATACCTCGATAAAACCGAAACCCTGGAAGAACAGACGCTCGAAGAGGCCATCGAAGAAGAGAAGCAGATCCCGGTGGATATTTGCAATCACGCCCTGCTGGTCGGCTTTGGCCGCGTGGGCAGCCTGCTCGGTGAGAAGCTGATGGCGCAGGGCATTCCGCTGGTGGTGATTGAGACCTCACGCACCCGCGTCGACGAGCTGCGCGAGCGCGGTATTCGTGCGGTGCTGGGCAATGCGGCAAACGAAGAGATCATGAATCTGGCGCACCTGGACTGCGCGCGCTGGCTGCTGCTGACCATACCTAACGGCTATGAAGCGGGTGAGATTGTAGCTTCGGCGCGCGAGAAGTGCCCAACGATTGAGATTATCGCCCGGGCGCATTATGACGACGAGGTGGAGTACATTACCGAGCGCGGTGCGAATAAGGTGGTAATGGGCGAACGCGAGATTGCGAATACCATGCTGACGCTGCTGGAGAAACCGCCGGTTGAAGAGGCTGTGACGGGTTAATTTGGTGCGGCCTGATGCCCTCACCCTAACCCTCTCCCACAGGGAGAGGGAACAAACACTAAAAACGGCAACCACAGGTTGCCGTTTTGCTTTTACCTGTCCCAGTACGCCTCTTCGAGGCTGTCTTCCCGTTCCGGCAGCCCACGCGTTAAGCGCGGAGAGTGCTGGTTCAGCACCTGATAGCTCACGCGGTTGGCATATTTACACACCTGCGCCAGCGACGAATAGGTCAGCCAGCTGAACTTGTGCTTGCTGGAGTTCGGCACGTTGGTTTTGTGGTAGGCGTTAGCGGTGATGTCGTGCAGCAGCGCGGCCAGCGCGCCGTCGCCCGCACCGTTGGTGTTCATGATCTTCTCCGGCCCGCCCATATAAGGCGCGATGTGGGAGTAGATACGCAGCGGGTTGGTGCAGTCTTTATGGCGCATGCCGCGGCTGAACTCGTACTGGTTGAACTCGGCAATCGCACCGGGCAGCAGCGGGTGCTGGGTTTTGCGCTTGCTCTCTTCTTCCGTAAAGCCGGCCATATACAGCCCGACAGGTCCGGCAGTGCAGAGCACCAGATCCACCCAGTCCAGCGCTTTATCGGACGCCAGCAGCGGATCGCTTTCGCCGGTCAGCGCTTCGGCCTCTTCTTCGTTCATCGCCAGAATCGAAACGTGCTCTTTCAGGAAGGCCTGCCACCACTCCGGATTATCGGCGATAACGAATTTGGTCCCCAGCGTCAGGACGACCGGGACATCGTACTTCTTCGCGTACTCGATCGCCTTCATGGTCGCTTCCGGCATCGGCTCGCCCGGCTTGCAGCGCACCAGATACGACGTCAGCACTAGCGCCGAGGCGCCCGCGATCACCTCTTCAGGAATACTCTCGGCGCACAGCTTGTTCATGTGGCCAGGGCTGATGGCAAAGGTACGCTCGCCGGACTCACCAATGAGGGTAAAGCAGCGGCCAATCGGCCCGTCAACGCCCTGCAGGTAGTTCAGATCGGTACGGCTGGAAGTGTTGCAGAGATAGCGGTAGGCATAGCCACCGATTTCGATATTGCTGCACATCACGCCGAGCAGCACCGAGCGGTCGTCTGCCAGGACGGAGTAGTTGTGCATGGTATTGCCGATGGTGCCACCGGCAAACTGATGGGTAATCAGGTTTTCGCGCACCAGCTCCTGATACAGCGCTTCGGCAACGTCGTCTTCAATCACCAGCGAATGCCCGGCGCTCAGACCGTAACGCGCAACAAACGCATCATCCACTTTGGCTTCAATATCCACCAGCGTCTGATCGATACCCACCACCCATGCGGCACTGGTTTCATTTTCAGGCTGGATTTGCTGCAGGAGCGGATCGCGAGCGTTAACGGGGAAGTAGTGTTTTGATTTACGTTTACCGGGAAATTTCATGGTCTGAACTGTGCAAGGAATCGAAGCCGGGAATGGTAGCACAAACCCGGCCTCAAGCGCGATCAGTGGCTTTTCGTCACCAGCGAGACCATCATGTCGATATGCTCAGGGGAGTCGTTAAGCGCCGGAATGTACTCGTACTTTTCGCCGCCAGCTTCCAGGAAAAATTCCCGGTTTTGTACCGCGATCTCCTCCAGCGTTTCCAGACAGTCGGCCGAGAAGCCCGGCGACATCACCTGAATGTGCTTCACGCCCTTCTCGCCCAGCATTTTGAGGGTTTCATCGGTGTACGGCGTCAGCCACGGCTCGCGGCCGAAGCGCGACTGGAAGGTCATCATCACCTTCTCCGGCGGCAGGCCAAGAGCGGAGACCAGCTCGCGCGTGGTATCGCGGCAGCGCTGCGGGTAATCATCCCCTTCGTTGGCGAAACGCTGCGGGATCCCGTGATAGGAAAGCAGCAGCAGATCCGGCTCGCCGTGCTTTTCAAACGACGCGCGCGCGCTGTTGGCAAGCGCCTGGATGTAGAGATCGTTATCCGCGTAGTCGCGAATAAAGGTCACGCCCGGAATGCGGCGGCGGGTCGCCAGAATGCGGGCCAGCTCGTCCCAGACGGCGGCCACCGTCGAGCAGGAATACTGCGGGTAGAGCGCCAGCACGACGATGTGGTCCACGCCCTGCGCCAGCAGTGATTCCACCGCGCTTTTCAGGGACGGTTTTCCGTAGCTCATGCCGAGCGCGACGGGCATATCCGGCAGGCGGGCGGCCAGCGCTTTTTCCTGGCGACGGCTGTAAACCATCAGCGGCGAGCCCTCTTCCATCCAGACGGACTGATAGAGTTTGGCGACGCGCGGAGAACGAATCGGCAGAATGACGCCACGCAGCAGCGGCCACCACAGCAGTCTCGGGAAATCCACGACGCGCGTGTCGCTTAAAAATTGTCGCAGGTAGCGTTTTACCGCGTCTGATGTAGGTGCTTCTGGAGTGCCCAGATTGGCAAGCAGGATGCCGGTTTTCGCCTGACTCATTCACGCCTCTTAACCATTTGATAGGTTGTCAATTGTAGCGGAAATGCGTTTAAACGAAACCCATTGCTGTAATAGGTAAGATGAGAATATTTCTCACCCGGGAGCCCGGGTGAGAGGCGCGCGATTAGCCGAGGATTTTTTCCAGCTCTGCACGTACGTCAGCCACGGCTTTGGTGCCGTCAACTTTCGCGTATTTGGTGTTACCCGCCTGCGCTTCTTTGGTGTAGTAGCCGATCAGCGGCGCGGTCATCTGATGGTATTCCACCAGGCGTTTACGCACGGTCTCTTCCTGATCGTCTTTACGGGTGGTCAGCTCTTCGCCGGTCACGTCGTCTTTACCTTCAACCTTAGGTGGGTTGAATTTAATGTGGTAAACGCGGCCAGAAGCAGCGTGTACGCGACGACCAACGATACGGTCAACGATCAGCTCGTCCGGCACGTCGAACTCCAGAACGTAGTCCACGTTGATGCCCGCTTCTTTCATGGCGTCAGCCTGAGGAATGGTGCGTGGGAAGCCGTCCAGCAGGAAACCGTTACGGCAGTCTTCCTGAGCAATGCGCTCTTTGACCAGAGCAATAACCAGCTCGTCGGTCACCAGCTTGCCTGCGTCCATGATGTCTTTCGCTTGTTTACCCAGCTCGGAGCCAGATTTAACAGCGGCGCGCAGCATGTCACCGGTGGAGATTTGCGGAATACCGTATTTCTCCATGATGAACTGAGCCTGAGTTCCTTTACCCGCGCCCGGAGCGCCAAGCAGAATAATACGCATTGCGAAAATCCCCTCAAAAGTCGTTTCAATTTTTCAAAAGCGCTAAACAATACCACCAGAACGGGCATCGCTCAAGGAAGGCGGGAAGGCTGAAACGGTTAACGGGGGGAGATTATTTGGGAGGGTGCGGTCTGGTGCCCTCACCCCGGCCCTCTCCCACGGGAGAGGGAGAAGACCAGGGGAGGCGCGGTCAATTACGCCAGCAGCAGCGCATTCACACGTTTAATGAACAGGTTAGGATCTTCCAGCGTGCCGCGCTCGGCCAGCAGGGACTGATCCAGCAGCAGTTCAACCCACTCGGCAAAGCGAGCGTCGTCCTGGGTATCCGCCGCGCGTTTCACCAGCGGATGATCCGGATTAAGCTCAAAGATATATTTCACTTCCGGCATCGCCTGGCCCGCCGCCGCGAACAGTTTCGCCATCTGGGTGCCCATTTCGTCGGCATCGGTGGTGACAATAGCCGGAGTATCGGTCAGACGGTGCGTGAAGCGCACCTCTTTCACGCGCTCGCCCAGCAGGGTTTTCACGCGCTCAACGAACGGCTCCAGCGCCTTCTCGGCTTCTTTCGCGCTTTCGTCCACTTCATCCGCCAGCTTGTCGATGGATTCGTCCGCTTTGGCGACAGACTGGAAGGATTTACCGTCGAACTCGGTCAGGTAGTTCATCATCCACTCGTCGATGCGGTCAGAAAGCAGCAGCACTTCGATGCCTTTCTTACGCAGCAGCTCCAGGTGCGGGCTGCTCTTCGCCGCCGCGTAGCTGTCGGCGGTGATGTAGTAGATCTTCTCCTGCCCTTCTTTCATGCGGGAGACGTACTCTTCCAGCGACACGGTCTGCGCGGAGGAGTCGGTATGCGTAGAGGCGAAGCGCAGCAGCTTGGCGATGGTTTCGACGTTCGCGGTGTCTTCTGCCGGGCCTTCTTTCAGCACCAGGCCGAACTGTTTCCAGAAGGTCTGATATTTTTCCGCATCGTCTTTCGCCAGTTTTTCCAGCATCTGCAGCGCACGTTTGGTCAGGGCGTTGCGCAGGTTACGGGTGACGGTGCTGTCCTGCAGAATTTCACGCGAGACGTTGAGCGGCAGATCGTTGGAATCTATCAGACCGCGCACAAAGCGCAGGTAGTTCGGCATGAACTGCTCGGCGTCGTCCATGATGAACACGCGCTGCACGTACAGCTTCAGGCCGTGCTTGTGATCGCGGTTCCACATGTCCCACGGCGCCTGTGCCGGGATGTACAGCAGGCTGGTGTACTCCTGCTTCCCTTCCACACGGTTGTGGCTCCAGGTCAGCGGGTCGGTAAAGTCGTGGGCGATATGCTTGTAGAACTCGTTGTACTCGTCGTCTTTAATTTCAGACTTGTTGCGCGTCCACAGCGCCTGCGCCTTGTTGATCTTCTCCCAGGAAACCACGGTTTCGCCGTCTTTCTCTTCCTGTTTTTCAATCTCTACCGGCAGGGCGATGTGATCGGAATATTTACTGATGATGGAGCGCACGCGCCAGTCGTTCAGGAAATCGTCTTCGCCTTCGCGCAGGTGCAGGGTGATTTCGGTCCCGCGATCCGCCTTGGTGATGTCACCAACGGTGTATTCGCCTTCCCCTTTGGATTCCCACAGCACGCCGTTCTCGGCGCTGTCGCCTGCCGCACGGGTACGGACGGTAACTTTGTCGGCCACGATAAACGCCGAGTAGAAACCGACGCCGAACTGGCCGATGAGCTGGCTGTCTTTCGCCTGGTCAGAGCCCATGGACTCGAGGAACGCTTTGGTGCCGGATTTGGCGATGGTGCCGAGGTGGTCGATCACCTCGTCGCGGTTCATCCCAATGCCGTTATCGGCGATGGTCAGGGTGCGGTTCTCTTTATTGAACGAGACGCGCACGCGCAGCTCGCCGTCGCCTTCGTACAGATCCGGGTTGGACAGCGCGCGGAAGCGCAGCTTATCCGCCGCGTCCGAGGCGTTGGAAATCAGCTCACGCAGGAAAATTTCTTTGTTGGAATACAGGGAATGGATCATCAGGTGCAGAAGCTGTTTTACTTCTGACTGGAAACCACGGGTTTCTTGTCCTTTCATCTAAGTCGACCTCAACAATGCCATTTAATGGGGTTGTAAAACGTTGAGTGAGAGATGGGGATAAGGGGGGGAATTTTCAAGCGGAGGCCGCGCGCGCAGCCTCCGTTTGGTCAGAAAATAATCTTGTGGCGCCCGGCCAGAGAGTGTGACAGCGTGGTGCCGTCCACCATTTCCAGCTCGCCGCCCACCGGCACGCCGTGGGCGATGCGGCTGGCGTCAACGCCATACTGCGAGCACAGTTCGGCGATGTAGTTGGCGGTTGCCTCCCCTTCCACCGTCGGGTTGGTGGCGAGGATCACCTCTTTGATGGTTTCGGACTCAAGACGCTGTTCAAGGCGATCAAGACCGATATCATCCGGGCCAATGCCGTCGAGCGGGGAGAGATGCCCCATCAGCACGAAGTAGCGGCCGGAAAACTGCCCGGTTTGTTCGATGGCGTAAATGTCCGCAGGACTCTCCACCACGCAAATCTGACCGTTTTCCTGACGACGCGGGTTCGTACAGATGTTACACACGTCCTGCTCGGTAAAGGTGCGGCAATCCGCACAGTGACCAATTTCTGACATGGCGCGGGTTAAAGCCTGCGCCAGGCGCATCCCGCCGCTGCGGTCGCGCTGCAATAGCGTAAACGCCATGCGCTGCGCCGACTTCGGGCCAACGCCCGGCAGGCAGCGCAGTGCTTCCATTAACTGCGTGAGCAGCGGACTGGTTTGCATCAGAATGGCATCTTGAAGCCAGGCGGCAGCTGCATACCGCTGGAAACAGAGGCCATTTTCTCTTTCTGAGTTTCGTCGATACGGCGAGCGGCATCGTTAAACGCGGCTGCAACCAGATCTTCCAGCATCTCTTTGTCGTCTTCGAGCAGGCTCGGGTCGATTTCCACGCGACGGCAGTTGTGCGCACCGTTGATGGTCACTTTGACCAGACCGGCACCGGACTCACCCGTGACTTCCAGCTGAGCGATCTCTTCCTGCATCTTCTGCATTTTTTCCTGCATCTGCTGAGCCTGCTTCATCAGGCCACCCAGACCGCCTTTTCCACCAAACATAGGCTTCTCTCTTTTTCACGTTTAAGGATTACAACCGTAAGTCAGACTCACGATCAAATGGGGCGAATACTCTCTTCATCCAGATCGGCGTCGAAGAACCGGCGCAGGGTCTGAATGTTGTTATCCGCAATAATCGCCTCGCGCGCCTGCGCGAGCTTTTCTTCATAAATGGCCTGGCGCCACTCGAGCGGCGTTTTCACTGCCGGATTATCATCTTCAATGATAGTCAATTCAACCGGCGCGCCCTGTAATGCGGCGAGCGCCTCGGCCAGCGCCTTTTGCGCGCCAGGGGAATTGAGGTGCCGCTGACCCGGACGCAAGTGCAGACGCACCTGATTGCCGTCCTGCTCTTTCCAGGCATTCAGCGCGACCTGCTCGACCAGCTTCGGCAGCTGGAGTTTGCTGACCTCGGCGGCCCAGGCGTCGCGCGCAATGGACTCTTCGGCAAGCTTCGCGGAAAGCTCCGGCGTTTTCTCATGCTCCAGCGCCTTTTTCAGCGCTTTCGGTGTGGCGACCTCTTCCTTCACCGTTTCAGTGATGGTGGTTGCCTTCCAGCGGTAAGCCTCTTCTTTCACCGGGGCTTTCTGCTCGAGCGCGGACGGTGCCGGACGCGACTGTACGCGCTCCGTTACCGAGGCCAGTCGTTCAAGCGCGGCGTTGTTCACCGGCCGCGCTCTTCCTGGCGCTGCCGGTTCACTCTTTTTTGGTTTGGTTACTCCCTGCGCACGCTGCAGCTGGCTGCGCGCGGCAAGCACCGAACTGGTGGCATCCGACAGCGGCACGTTTTGCTGCGGCGGCGGTGTCGGCTGCGGTGGCACCTGCTGCGGCGACATCACCGCCGTAGGGGCGACCGGCGCGAAAGACTGCCGCGGCACTTCCGGCTCAGGCAATGGCATGCGCGGGTGGAACGCCAGCGCGCGCAGCAGCGTCATTTCAACGCCCATCCTGGGGTCCGGCGCGAACGGTAACTCTTTGCGGCCAATCAGCAGCGTCTGGTAATACAGCTGCACGTCGGCAGGCGGCACGGTGCGGGCAAGTTCACGCATCCGCTGTTCAATGGCGGCCATATCCGCACCGATGGCGGACGGAGAAAGCTGCAGCATCGCCACGCGGTGCAGCAGGCTGAGCATCTCAACCAGCAGCCCTTCCCATTCAATACCCCGGGCCGCGGCGGCATTCACCTGCGACATCACGCGTTCGCCGTTGGCGGCAATCATCGCTTCGATAAGCGACAGCGCCTGATCGTCATCCAGCGTGCCGAGCATGGTGCTGACCGCCTCGGTGGAGAGCTTGCCGTCACCGCTGGCAATCGCCTGGTCGGTCAGGCTTAGCGCATCACGCAGGCTGCCGTCCGCGGCGCGGGCCAGCAGCTGCAGGGCGCGCGGCTCGTGAACGATCTTCTCTTCATCAAGAATGTGCTCAAGCTGCGCGCGGATCTGCTCAACGTCGAGCGCCTTCAGATGGAACTGCAGGCAGCGCGACAGGATGGTGACCGGCAGCTTTTGCGGATCGGTGGTCGCCAGCAGGAACTTCACGTGCGCGGGCGGCTCTTCCAGCGTTTTCAGCAGGGCGTTGAAGCTGTGGCGCGACAGCATGTGCACTTCATCGATCAGGTAGACCTTGAAGCGGCCGCGCGCCGGGGCGTACTGCACGTTATCGAGCAGATCGCGGGTATCTTCCACTTTGGTGCGCGAGGCAGCGTCGATCTCGATCAGATCGACAAAACGCCCCTGCTCGATCTCCCGGCAGTTATCACACACGCCGCACGGCGTGGCGGTGATCCCGGTTTCGCAGTTAAGACCTTTTGCCAGCAAACGGGCAATAGAGGTCTTACCGACGCCGCGGGTGCCGGAGAAAAGATAGGCGTGATGGATGCGACCTAGCGACAAGCCGTTCGCCAGGGCCGTCAGCACATGTTCCTGACCGACAACGTCAGCAAAGGTTTGTGGTCGCCATTTACGGGCTAACACCTGATAACTCATGGGCAGGCTCTGCAACGCTGGAAGGTGAATTTATGGAGGGGAATGCTATCACAACCTCACCCATTGAGCGAGGTTGTGAAAACCGGGATTAATGACCCGGGAAAGGCACCAGGCTGTAGCTGGTAATACCCTGTTTTTCCAGGCGCTGTTCACCGCCGAGATCGAACAGGTTGATGATGAATGCCGCGTCGGTCACTTCACCACCCAGACGACGGATCAGCTTCACGGTCGCTTCAATGGTACCGCCGGTTGCCAGCAGGTCGTCGACCACCAGCACTTTGTCGCCAGGCTTGATCGCATCAACGTGGATCTCCAGCTGATCGGTGCCGTACTCCAGCTCGTAGCTCTCAGCTATGGTTTCACGCGGCAGTTTGCGCGGCTTACGCACCGGCACAAAACCCACGCCCATTGCCAGCGCAACCGGTGCGCCAAACAGGAAGCCACGGGCTTCGGTACCTACTACTTTGGTGATCCCGGCGTTTTTATAACGCTCGACCAGCAGTTCAATGCTGAGCGCGTACGCTTTCGGGTCTTCCAGCAAGCTGGTGACATCACGGAAAAGAATGCCAGGCTTTGGATAGTCCTGGATGCTTTTGATGCTGTTTTTCAGATATTCAAGCTGCTGTGCAGTTGCGGTCATCGGTTTTGCCTAAATGAAACAGTGTTACTCACAGCGCGCAACGAGTCGGTCAAGGCAACAATTGTTTAACCTTTGACCAGGCGCACCTGTGCTCGAAAACGGTCGAATTTACTGGCTGTACGCGATAATTGCAACAGCCATGATGAGGCTTCAGTGCTTTTGTTGCTTTTCATCAACCACGGGGATCCGCCACATAAAGAAAAGCAGGCAGGTCAGGATCGCCAGCAGCAGAATGCGTACCCACATCATTTTCACCAGCCATAATGAAATAGCGAAGGTGATGAGGATCACTGCGATCGCGCGCGGCTTCGCGCCGGGCGGCATGGCTCGGTGTTTTTGCCAGTGCCGCAGATAGCCGCCAAACCATGAGCGGTAGAGCAGCCAGTGGTGAAAACGCGGCGACGAGCGGGCGAAGCACCAGGCCGCCAGCAGGATAAACGGCGTGGTCGGCAGTAAGGGTAAAAACACACCCAGCGTGCCAAGCACTACCGCGAGCCAGCCAATGATGATTAAAATAGTACGCTTCATAATGCGAATCGTTATCAAACTGAACGGCTACTTTACCACTGGAGAGCGCCTTGAAAACAGCACTGCTTCTTGAGAGGCTGCAAAATCAGCTGATTGCTCTGCGGGAGCAGGCTACACCGCTAATGGGGCACGCCACGCTGAAGCCGCGCTTTGACCGACAGCTTTTTCGTACCCGCAGCACCGTCATTCAGGATTACCTGGCGGAAGCGCAGACGAACCTCGACGAGCTTCGCCATGCGGTTGAGAGTGAACAGCAGGAGCAGGTGGCGTGGCTTGCGGAGCATCTCACTGAGCAGATCACCGCTCTGCATCGCGAAATCGCCGCCTGGCCGCTGCGCGCCTGGGACAGCGCCTCGCCGGGGCTCGGTAAATGGCAGCGCAAGCGGCTGGAGAACCAGGAGTTTGAGCGCCGGCTGTTTGAGATGAAGCGCGAACGCGAAGTGCGGCTGAACAACAGCGAAACGCTGGAAGAGCAGCAGCTATTGATGCGCGAGATTAGCGCGCTGGAAGGACGCATCGTCCGCTGCCGTCAGGCGCGGGATGAGATTGAGCGCGTCATTGAACGTTTGACCCGTTAACAGGAGCCACACCCATGTCACTGGAAAATGCACCCGATGAGGTCAAGCTGGCCGTCGATTTGATTATGCTGCTGGAGAATCATGAGATCCCCGCCGAAACGGTGCTTAAGGCGCTGGAGATTGTACGGCGGGATTTTGAGGGAAAGGTGAAGGCCTGTTGCCCTCACCCTAACCCTCTCCCACAGGCAGAGGGAAAATAATAGATTAAGCCGGAGTCGGATCGTCACCCTTAATCTCGCGCTTCACTTCCGTATGCTCATCACCTTTCTCGTTACGCAGGTGAACCTCAAGCTGGTTGAAGGCGATATTAATATCGTTTTCACGACACAGACGATCGATAGACCGGTTAAGCTCATCCACCGTGTAGCTGCGGTCGCGCAGCTCGCGCACGTATAAACGCAGCTCGTGATCCAGCGTGCTCGGCCCAAAGGTGGTGAAGAAGACCGCCGGAGCCGGATCGTGCATCACTTTCGGATGTTCTGACGCCGCCTTGAGCAGCACCTCTTTCACCTTCTCCAGATCCGATCCATAGGCTACGCCCAGGCGGATCACCACGCGTGTCACCGTATCGGAAAGCGACCAGTTGATCAGACGCTCGGTCACGAACGCCTTGTTCGGGATGATCACCTCTTTGCGATCGAAGTCGGTAATGGTGGTGGCACGAATACGGATCTTGCTGACCGTCCCAGAGAAGGTGCCGATGGTGACGGTATCGCCGATTCGTACCGGGCGTTCGAACAGGATAATCAGGCCGGACACAAAGTTACCGAAGATCTCCTGCAGGCCAAAACCAAGACCGACCGAGAGAGCGGCCGCCAGCCACTGCAGTTTATCCCACGAGACGCCAAGCGAGCCAAAGACCGTCATCGCCCCAACAATAATGATTACGTAGTTGAGGATCGTGGTAATGGCGTAGGAAGCCCCCTGGCGAAGATTAAGACGTGACAGGAGCAGCACTTCCAGCAGGCCTGGCAGGTTGCGAATCAACGCCCAGGCCACCACCGACGACACCAGCGCAAACAGCAGGCTGCCCATGGTCACGCTTTTCATGACCGCAGCGCCCGCTTCGGTACCGTTGTATTGCCAGAGAGTAATACTGTCGAGATAGGCGAAAACGGTAATAAGATCGGACCAGATAGCCCAGAACATCACCGCAAACAGGGCGATCATTACCAGCATGGTAATACGCAGCGTCTGCTGGTTAACCTGCTCCAGGGCAATGGTCGGCTCTTCCTGCGGCTCCGCGCCTTCGGCCCCCTCTTTCACCTGATGCTGACGACGCGCAATGGCACGGCGATAGGCGATGCGGCGGGCCGCTACGCTCAGGCCGCGCAGCACGGTCTGATAGAGCAGGTTCCAGACGATCACCAGATAGACCGTTTCAATCCAGCGCCCGGACAGGCGCAGCGTGGTATAGAAGTAGCCCGTTGCCGTCAGCACCATCAGCGCCAGCGGAATGATCGCCAGCACCGTCACGGTGGCCAGGCGAATATTGTGGGACTCTTTATCACGCCAGCTGTCGCGGCACATCGGCCACATCAGGATCGCAATCAGCAGCAGGTTCAGCAGGATGACCAGCTGGCCCAGCACGTCATCCATCAGATGCAGCGGGGAAAGCTCAGAGACAACCGACCAGAAGTGCAGCGGCAGGAGCGCCAGGCTGATGCGCACAATCTGACGACGCCAGTGGCTGGTCAGCTGCGCAGGCATGTTGAAATGACGCACCGCCACGCCGTCTTTTTCCAGCACCTTCCAGCACACGCCAAACACCAGCCAGAACAGCGCCAGTTTTTTACTGAACGCCCACAGCAGATCGCTGACGTTGAGCTGCATGGTAAGCAGAATCAGGCCCACGGCCAGAATAATCAGGCACACCGGCAGGGCGCGGATGAGATCGATCAGAATCGCTTTTGGCGTATGGAGCTGGCTATCGTTGCGCAGCTGCCCCACTTCGGACGCCAGCTTCGCCTGGTATTTTTTCAGCCAGCCCAGACGCCAGCGGATCAGGCCTGCAATCAGCAGCAGCGGTAATCCCGCCAGCAAGGCAATCGTCACCGCAGGCCAGGCTTTCTCCCAGTTTACGGTGATCTTCATGCTCTTGATCTGCGTTTTCAGCGTCTCAGGGAAGGATTTAATCCAATCCCAGTCCATCGGCTTGTTGCTGTTCACCCAGAAAATCTGCTGGGTCAGGATCTCCTGCAGGCTTTTCGAGACGCTCACCAGCTGCTGCTGGTTGATTTGCAGGTTAATGGCCATCATCAGCTGGTTACCCAGCTGTTTGTTGAGCTGGTCCAGCAGCTCGCGACGCATATCGACGACCTGGAGCAGCGCGTCGTGCACTTCCGGGTTCACGTCGCTGGAATGCCCCTCTTCAATTTTGGCGACAAAGGTATCGCTCTGGAAAAGGGCATCGCGCTGCTGGTTGACGTCAAACTGTTCCAGACGTAAATCCGCAATGCGGTTGGTCATGTCCTCCAGCTCATCGGCGGACGGAAGCGTCTGCTGCTGCTGGTAGAGAATACGCGACAGCAGGAGGCTGCCCTTCAGGACCGCGATCTGCTCTTTGATGTTGCGCTCGGCCTGCAGCGCGCGATCCAGCCAGTTCTTCACTTTGATATTTTGCTGAACCAGCGAGTTACCGTTTTCCGTCGCCAGTATCAGGCGCTGGCTAAGCTGGTGGTTGGCCTCGAGCTCCTGTTTCACCAGCGGATTCGCCTGAATGCGGGCGGTCTCGTCTGGGGATACGGCCTCCTGGGCGGTTTTTTCCGTCAGGGTCAGGCGCTTGCTGTTTACCGCCTCCTGCAACAGCTGAAGCTGGTGTTCCAGGCGATTAATGTTCGCGGTGACGTAATCACGCTGTTTCTGAAGCGTGTCCTGCAGCACCGTATTCCCTTCCAGGCTTTTACGCTGCTGTTCAATCTGCGCGTTGAGCAAGGTCTGCTGAACCAGCAGCAGGGTTTGCTGCGTCGGGCGCAGCGTGCCCTCACCCACCGTTGTGCCGTTCAGGCGGTTGCGGATCTGCTGCAGCTGCTGAGACGCGGAGTACATCAAGTTTTGCACGCGTTCCGGCTGGGTTTGCAGGGAGACAAGCTGGCTGTTATAGGTCGCGAGGTCGGACTGCGCGGTTTGCAGGTCGTCGAGCAGTTGCGCGACGCGCGACTCCAGCTGGCGTAAAGAGAGCGTGGAGAGCGTCTTGCGCGTTTCGGTATCGTTATCGACGTCGCTCAGGGCGTTCAGCGACTCCGTCGCCTTGCGCATATTTTCAGGGGCCTGCGCCACCTTTTGCCGAAGCTGGGCGGTTTCTGCTTTGACGCGTTCAATTTTATCCAGCGTTTCCAGCGTTTCCGTCAGATCCTGCTGGATGAGCTTATCCTGAGGAGAGAGCTCTTTTTGTTTGTTCAGCGCGTCGAGCTGCGACTGAACATCGCCGCGCGAGGGAATATCGTTGCTGTTATCGGCGCGGGCCCAGGTCAGCGGCGCCGTGGCGAAGAAAAACAGCATCGCAAAGAGCAATGCAAAAACAGGATGTTGCGAGCGATTGATGGGCAGCATAGTTGTGAATGATGTCAGAAGATGACCGAAAATAGTCCGGCGTGAAGAATATCACGCTCGCCGGAAGCAGAATAGCGCGAACGTTATCCTCTGAGAGAAATCCTGGTAAGGGATCAGGCCGTTAGCGAAGGCGCGTCGCTGCGCAGCGTGGGGCAGAGCTGTAGCATTTCCAGTAAAATCGCCACGTAGCTGCGGGCTTCCTCTTTGAGGTCAAAGGATTGCGGCGCAAAAAGCCAGTTTTCCATCAGACCGGAGATGTAGCCGCGCATCAGGATAGCCGCCCGGCGGGTCAAGAGGTTGGCCGGTAACAGCTTTGCCTGCATGCACAGGTTCAGGTTCTGCTCAATACGGTCATAGCTCTCGAGGCTGAGGCTGCGCTGCGCCTGCTGCACCACCGCCATTTCGCCGACGAACTCGCATTTATGATAAATTATTTCCATCATTAATCTGCGACGTTCTTCAACTACCGTCGCTTCAAGGATATATACTAATATTTCTCTCAATACTGAGAGTGGATCGTCGGGGAATTTTGCCCGATACTCACTCTCAAGATCGCTAATGCTGGACTCTGAAAGCTCCCAGATTTCACCGAACAGATCTGACTTGTCTTTAAAATGCCAGTAAATCGCTCCTCGCGTCACACCGGCAGCCTGAGCAATTTGTGCCAGCGATGTGGATGAAACACCCCGCTGAGAGAACAAACGTATTGCCACATCCAGTATGTGTTGTCGGGTTTCCAGCGCTTGTTGTTTAGTTTTTCGTGCCATAGGTGGGTGAATTTACAGGAGTCAGATTTACATACATTTGTGAATGTATGTACCATAGCATGACGATAATATAAACGCAGCAACGGGTTTTAGACTCAGGACCCTTGATCAATTTGAAATCGGACACTCGAGGTTTACATATGAACAAAAACAGAGGGTTAACGCCTCTGGCGGTCGTTCTGATGCTCTCAGGCAGCTTAGCGCTTACAGGATGTGACGACAAACCAGCTCAACAAGGAGCTCAGCAGGCGCCAGAAGTAGGCGTCGTGACGCTCAAATCTGAACCTCTACAAATCACCACCGAATTACCAGGCCGTACAAATGCTTACCGCATTGCGGAAGTGCGTCCTCAGGTTAGCGGCATTATCCTGAAGCGTAACTTCACCGAAGGTGGTGATGTGAAAGCCGGTGAGTCTCTGTATCAGATTGATCCAGCAACCTATCAGGCATCGTATGAAAGCGCGAAAGGCGACCTGGCAAAAGCACAAGCCGCAGCCAAAATCGCCCAGCTGACGCTGAACCGCTACCAAAAACTGCTCGGCACTAAGTACATCAGCCAACAGGATTACGATACTGCCCTGGCAGATGCACAGCAGGCTAACGCGGCCGTGGTGGCAGCCAAAGCGGCTGTCGAAACCGCGCGCATTAACCTGGCCTATACCAAAGTGACCTCCCCTATCAGCGGTCGTATTGGTAAGTCTTCCGTCACGGAAGGGGCACTGGTGCAGAACGGTCAGACCACTGCGCTGGCGACCGTGCAGCAGCTCGATCCGATCTACGTTGACGTGACGCAGTCCAGCAATGATTTCCTGCGCCTGAAACAGGAGCTGGCTAACGGCACCCTGAAACAGGAAAACGGCAAAGCCAAAGTGGAGCTGATTACCAACGACGGTATCAAGTTCCCGCAGGAAGGTACGCTGGAATTCTCTGACGTGACGGTCGACCAGACCACCGGTTCCATCACCTTACGTGCGATTTTCCCGAACCCTGACAAAAATCTGCTGCCAGGTATGTTCGTTCGCGCACGTCTGGAAGAAGGAACGAATCCAACCGCACTTCTGGTTCCACAGCAGGGTGTGACCCGTACGCCACGCGGCGATGCGAGCGCGCTGGTTGTTGGGGCTGATGACAAAGTCGAAACGCGCAATATCACCGCCACCCAGGCGATTGGCGATAAATGGCTGGTGACGGAAGGTCTGAAAGATGGCGATCGCGTGATTGTTACTGGTTTGCAAAAAGTTCGTCCTGGCGCGCAGGTTAAAGCACAGGAAGTGAAATCTGACGATAAACAACAAGCTTCGGCCGCTGGCCAGTCAGAACAAACCAAGTCTTAACTTAAACAGGAGCCGTTAAGACATGCCTAATTTCTTTATCGATCGCCCCATATTTGCGTGGGTGATCGCCATTATCATCATGCTGGCCGGGGGACTTGCGATCCTGAAGCTGCCTGTCGCGCAATATCCAACGATTGCGCCACCGGCGGTGACAATTTCCGCAACCTACCCGGGGGCTGATGCGAAAACGGTGCAGGACACCGTTACCCAGGTTATCGAACAGAACATGAACGGTATCGATAACCTGATGTACATGTCCTCAAACAGTGACTCCACCGGTACAGTGCAGATCACCCTGACCTTCCAGTCAGGTACGGATGCTGACATTGCGCAGGTTCAGGTGCAGAACAAACTGCAGCTGGCAATGCCATTGCTGCCGCAGGAAGTACAACAGCAGGGTGTGAGCGTCGAGAAATCGTCCAGTAGCTTCCTGATGGTTGTCGGCGTTATCAACACCAACGGCACCATGACGCAGGAGGATATTTCCGACTACGTGGGCGCCAACATGAAGGACGCCATCAGCCGTACTTCCGGTGTGGGTGACGTGCAGCTGTTCGGTTCCCAGTACGCGATGCGTATCTGGATGGATCCGAACAAGCTGAACAACTTCCAGCTGACGCCGGTTGACGTGATCAGCGCGATTAAAGCGCAGAACGCCCAGGTAGCGGCCGGTCAGTTAGGCGGTACGCCGCCGGTGAAAGGCCAGCAGCTTAACGCCTCGATCATCGCGCAGACCCGTCTGACCTCTGCCGATGAGTTCAGCAAAATTCTGCTGAAAGTGAATCAGGACGGTTCGCAGGTTCGCCTGCGCGACGTGGCGAAAGTGGAGCTGGGCGGTGAGAACTACGACATCATCGCGAAGTTCAACGGTAAACCGGCTTCCGGTCTGGGTATCAAACTGGCGACAGGCGCTAACGCCCTGGACACCGCCACGGCGATCCGCGCAGAGCTGAAGAAGATGGAACCGTTCTTCCCGTCAGGTCTGAAAATCGTTTACCCATACGACACCACGCCGTTCGTCAAAATCTCGATTCACGAAGTGGTTAAGACGCTGGTTGAGGCGATCATCCTGGTCTTCCTGGTGATGTACCTGTTCCTGCAAAACTTCCGCGCGACGCTTATCCCAACGATTGCCGTGCCGGTTGTTCTGCTCGGGACCTTTGCGATCCTGTCGATATTTGGCTACTCGATAAACACCCTGACGATGTTCGGGATGGTGCTCGCCATCGGCCTGCTGGTGGATGACGCCATCGTGGTCGTGGAGAACGTCGAGCGCGTCATGGCGGAAGAAGGACTGCCGCCGAAGGAAGCGACCCGTAAATCAATGGGTCAGATCCAGGGCGCGCTGGTCGGTATCGCGATGGTGCTGTCTGCGGTATTTATCCCGATGGCCTTCTTCGGGGGCTCTACCGGTGCAATCTACCGTCAGTTCTCTATTACCATCGTTTCCGCGATGGCGCTGTCGGTGCTGGTGGCGTTGATCCTGACCCCTGCCCTGTGTGCCACCATGCTGAAGCCAATTCAGAAAGGCGGCCACGGCGAGCATAAAGGGTTCTTCGGCTGGTTTAACCGCATGTTCGATAAGAGCACGCACCACTACACCGACAGCGTGGGTAACATCCTGCGCAGCACCGGTCGTTACCTGCTGCTCTATATCATCATCGTGGTGGGCATGGCTTTCCTGTTCGTTCGTCTGCCAAGTTCGTTCCTGCCAGATGAAGACCAGGGCGTGTTCCTGACGATGGCGCAGCTTCCGGCGGGTGCCTCGCAAGAGCGTACCCAGAAAGTGCTGGATGAAGTGACGGATTACTACCTCACCAAAGAGAAAGACAACGTTGAATCCGTGTTCGCGGTTAACGGCTTTGGCTTTGCGGGTCGTGGTCAGAACACCGGTATTGCCTTCGTTTCTCTGAAAGACTGGTCTGAACGTCCGGGCGAAAAGAACAAGGTTGAAGCCATCACCGGCCGTGCAATGGGCACCTTCTCGCAGATTAAAGATGCGATGGTCTTCGCCTTTAACCTGCCAGCGATTGTTGAACTGGGTACCGCGACCGGCTTCGACTTCCAGCTGATTGACCAGGGCGGCCTGGGCCACGAAAAACTGACGCAGGCGCGTAACCAGCTGTTTGGTGAAGTCGCTAAACACCCTGACCTGCTGGTCGGCGTGCGTCCAAACGGCCTGGAAGATACGCCGCAGTACAAGATCGATATCGACCAGGAGAAAGCCCAGGCGCTGGGCGTATCCATCAGTGACATCAACACCACGCTGGGCGCAGCCTGGGGCGGTAGCTACGTTAACGACTTCATCGACCGCGGTCGCGTGAAGAAAGTGTACGTGATGTCAGAGGCGCAGTACCGTATGTTGCCTAACGATATCAACAACTGGTTCGTGCGCGGCAGCAATGGTCAGATGGTTCCGTTCTCGGCGTTCTCAACGTCACGCTGGGAATACGGTTCACCGCGTCTGGAACGCTATAACGGTCTGCCGTCTATGGAGATCCTGGGTCAGGCTGCGCCGGGCCGAAGCACCGGTGAAGCCATGAACCTGATGGAAGAGCTGGCGAGCAAACTGCCTGCGGGTATCGGCTATGACTGGACCGGTATGTCCTATCAGGAACGTCTGTCCGGTAACCAGGCTCCTGCTCTGTACGCCATTTCACTGATTGTGGTCTTCCTGTGCCTGGCGGCACTGTACGAGAGCTGGTCGATTCCGTTCTCCGTTATGCTGGTGGTTCCACTCGGGGTTATCGGTGCGCTGCTTGCGGCAACGTTCCGTGGACTGACCAACGACGTTTACTTCCAGGTAGGCCTGCTGACAACCATTGGCTTGTCGGCGAAGAACGCGATACTTATCGTTGAATTCGCCAAAGATCTGATGGAGAAAGAAGGCAAAGGCCTTATTGAGGCGACGCTTGAGGCGGTTCGTATGCGTCTGCGCCCAATCCTGATGACGTCACTGGCGTTTATCCTCGGCGTACTGCCGCTGGTTATCAGCTCCGGTGCGGGCTCCGGCGCGCAAAACGCAGTAGGTACAGGCGTGATGGGCGGTATGGTTACCGCGACCGTACTGGCTATCTTCTTCGTACCGGTGTTCTTCGTGGTGGTTCGCCGCCGCTTTAGCCGAAAGAATGAAGATGTTGAACACAGTCATTCGGTAGAACCTCACTGATACCGGTTTCACATGATAAAAAGGCCGCATTAGCGGCCTTTTTCATTTTCAGAAAAAATCATAAATTACGCTTATTGTGGTTCTATTTATTTTCTGCCATCTTAAATAGACATATCATAATTAACTGATAACTTAATCGGTGAATTCAGGATTTTTTTAATTTCATTTCTCCGCTTAAGTTATTAGGAATATTCCTAATAAGAAGTTCTTACAAAGATAAGTCTGAATCTGAACTTTTCTCATCATTTTTGCTAAACCAATGAAACGTAAGGAAGCGATAAAACACCTTTGTTAATTTGGATAAAAAAGTTGAGTCCAGGACGCCCCTTTGCGTAGATGCTCGCAGTCTGCGGTTTTATTTGTAATTTTTCGTAATAGCGCGATGAAATCCAGCAAGGAGTGGCTTATAGTTAGGTTATCAGGAACACAGCACTCATGTAGCTAAGTCAGTTGTATCCATCCCGACAATGATGTTCGGTGAGTAAGAAATCACTCAGAAGGGGATGCGCTATGGACGAGTACTCGCCAAAAAGGCATGATATCGCGCAGTTGAAATTTCTCTGCGAATCCTTGTACCATGACTGCCTTGCCAACCTTGATGAAAGCAACCATGGCTGGGTAAACGACCCAACGTCTGCCATCAATTTACAGTTGAATGAGCTGATAGAACATATCGCAACCTTCGCACTTAATTATAAAATTAAGTACAATGAAGATAATAAGCTCATTGAGCAAATTGATGAATACCTGGACGACACCTTTATGTTGTTCAGCAGTTACGGCATTAACGCCCAGGATTTGCAAAAATGGCGTAAATCGGGAAACCGGCTATTCCGCTGTTTCGTCAACGTGAGCAGAGCTAACCCGGTTAGTCTTTCCTGTTAAAATTATTACAATTACTAAGGTGAATTTATGTCTGATAAACCACTCACAAAGGTCGATTATTTGATGCGCTTACGTCGCTGTCAGTCAATTGACACCCTTGAGCGCGTCATTGAAAAGAATAAATACGAGCTTTCGGATAATGAACTGGCGGTATTTTATTCAGCCGCTGACCATCGTCTTGCCGAGCTGACGATGAATAAGCTGTATGACAAAATCCCTACTTCTGTGTGGAAATTTGTCCGTTAATCTTTGAAGGGTGTCTGTAGAGTTCTACGCCTCGTTCTCAGTATTTACCTATCCCGTTATGCTCCCTGTGCGTAAGCCAGGTCTCCGTGTAAAACGTGTTCAGCAGCAACAATGTTGTGACGACAGTCACATCGGCTTTTCGGGAACGTTCCCCTCCTGGCCTGTACCGATTACCCTGCGGTAATCACATCCAGCGAGGTTTCCAATGAGCTTAGAAAAACAGAAAATGATTGCCGGTGAACATTACCGCCCCGGCGATGAGACGTTACGGGCCGACCGACTGCGCGCCCGCCATCTGGTATATCGCTATAACCACACCACGCCTGATGATAAAACAGAACGCCAGAACATTCTGGCGGAACTTCTGGGACAAAGCGAAGGATCATATATAGAACCGAGCTTCCGCTGCGACTATGGATATAACATTTATCTGGGCAAAAACTTTTACGCTAACTTCGACTGCGTAATGCTGGATGTCTGCCCTGTTCATATTGGCGATAACTGCATGCTCGCGCCGGGTGTTCATATTTATACGGCCACCCACCCACTTGACGCAGAAGAACGGAATAGCGGCGTGGAGTTTGGAAAACCCGTCAGCATTGGCAATAACGTCTGGATTGGCGGCCGGGCGGTCATTAACCCTGGCGTCACCATTGGTGATAATGTCGTGGTGGCCTCCGGCGCCGTCGTGACGAAAGACGTCCCGGCTAACGTCGTCGTTGGCGGCAACCCGGCAAAGATCATCAAAACGCTGTGAGGTTCCGGGGAGCCAACTGTTATGGTCTTTTAGCGCCAGACTGTTACTTTTTTCAGCCTGATGGCTCCCCTAAAATTGGCAGACACCCTGTATTGTCAACTCTCATGAAGGCAAATAATGACCGAGATACAGCGCCTGCTTACCGCCACCATCGACGATCTTAACCTCCGCGAAAAGCGCGACAATCGCCCGCGCTTTAGCATTAGCTTTATTCGCAAACATCCTGGACTGTTTGTCGCCATGTATGCCGCCTGGCTGGCGACGCTTGTTGTGATGCTGACATCTGAAACGCTGGTGGACTCCGTCTGGCTGCTGGTTGTACTGTTTGTCGTCTTTAACGCCTTTTTCTTTTTCGACGTGAATCCGCGCTACCGTTACGAAGATATCGACGTGCTCGATTTCCGGGTCTGCTACAACGGCGAATGGTACAACACGCGTTACGTGCCAGAAGAGCTGATCGAAAACATCATGCACTCTCCGGCGGTTGAAGCCGGGCAAAAAGAGAAGCTGCAGAAAATGGTCTCCACCAAAGGTCAGCTCTCTTTCTATGATGTCTTTACCCTTTCCCGCCCTGCTGCTGCGTAATTAACGCCTGCAGGCGTCGGATCCCCGGCGTAAACTGAGAAGCAGAGGTATTGCCGTAGCCTAAAACCAGACCGGTTTGCCCCTGCTTCGCCTCCAGGTAGTACCCGCTCAGTGCAGCGGGTGCCAGCTGAAACGCCCTCGCCTGCTCCACCAGCCTCTGGTCGTCAATACCGTCTATCGCCAGCGTCAGATGCATCCCCCCTTCGCCTGCCAGAATGCGGTGCGGAGAATGAAGCTCTGCGCTCAGCACCTCCCGCAGCTGGCGGTAGCGTTTACGGTAGAGCCGACGCATGGCGGCAAGATGGCGGGCGTAATGACCTTCCTCAATGAACAGAGCCAGGGTGCGCTGCTCCGCACGATGCCCGCCGCGCAACAGCGAGCCGATGGCCGGGCGAGCCGCTGTCGCCAGCGCTGGCGGCAACACCATGAACCCCATTCTGAGCGACGGAAACAGCGTTTTACTGAACGTTCCCAGATACACAACGGGCGCATTGTTGACCATTCCCAGCATCGCCGGTACGGGCTCACCGGCATAGCGGAACTCGCTGTCGTAATCATCTTCAATGATCCACGCGTTGTGCTGCCGGGCCAGTTCCAGCAGCGCCAGCCGCCGCCGCGCGCTGAGCACGCTCCCGTAAGGGAACTGGTGCGAAGGTGAGGTAAAAATCAGCGAGGGTGCTGGCGCATCCAGCCCTTCCCAGCACATTCCCTCGTCATCAACCGGTATTCCCGTCATTGCCAGGCCGGTTTTAACAAACGCACTCTTTGCCCCGCTATAGCCGGGGTTTTCCACCCAGGCGACATCGCCAGGCTCGCTTAACAGCATCGTGCAGAGATTGACGCCCTCAAGCGCGCCTTCCGTGATCGCAATCTGGCTGGCGTCGCAGTCAATACCGCGGGACAGGGCGAGATGCCGGGCAATCGCGGCCCGCAGCGACGGCTCGCCGGCCGGGTCGCCATACCCTAACAGAGCATTTCCCTCCTCCCGCATCACCCGGTCGTACAATCGCCGCCACAGCGGCAGAGGAAAATAGTTGATGGCCGGGGTGCCTGGGGTAAATGCCAGAACCGGCGTGTCCCGGGGCACTGGCGCGGGCAGCAGCCCGACCCGTTTTGCGAGCGTGATGGCAGGGTCCGGCATTGTTCGGGTGACGGAACGGTGAGCTAGCTGTGCCACCCGCGTTCCCTGGCGATTACGCTGCAAATACCCTTCGAGGGTGAGCTGGTCCAGCGCCGCATTGACGGTATTCCGGGAAAGGGAGAGCTGCTGGGCCAGCGTTCGCGAACCGGAAAGCTGGCTGCCGGATCGTAGCCTTCCGCACAGTACGGCCTCCCGCAAAGCAAGGTAGAGCGCGCGCTGGAGCGTCTCTTCCCCGCGTGTTTTCAGGGCTGCATGGAGCAAGGTATAAAATTCATCACCCGGTATATTCATCTCGCCTCCTCGTGGCACCATCAAAACATAGCGCAGTGGTTCTTTTTAAGGAACCAGCAATTCACTAGTCTGAAGCTCTTTTCAACGTCACGGAAATTAAGATGAAGACATTCAATCAGTTCGGACAGCCGGTGGGCGAAGCGCTTACCGACTGGCAACCCCGTCAGCACCCGTCCCGGGTGGTCCTTCAGGGTCACTATTGTCGGCTTGAGCCGCTGCGCGTGGAGCATGCCCACGCGCTGTTCTCTGCGTATTCCCTGGCCGAAGATACCCGCAGCTGGACGTGGCTGCTGCGTGAACCCGATGCCACCGCAGAGGAGTTTGCCGAATGGGTGGCGAGCGTAAGTGAATTATCCGATCCCATTCACTTTACCGTTATGGATAACCGGACCCAGTCCCCCGTCGGGACGCTGTCCCTGATGCGGATCGATCCTAAAAACGGGGTCGTGGAAGTGGGGCACGTTCACTTCTCTCCTCTTTTAAGCCGCACGCCCATGTCGACAGAAGCGCAGTATCTGCTGATGCGGTACGTGTTCGATACCCTGGGCTATCGGCGTTATGAATGGAAGTGCAATAGCCTGAACGAACCTTCCCGCAAGGCGGCACTGCGTCTGGGCTTTCAGTTTGAGGGGCGCTTTCGCCAGGCGCTGGTCATAAAAGGCCACAACCGGGATACCGACTGGTTTTCGATACTCGACAAAGAGTGGCCTGCGCTGGCGAGCGCCTTTGAAAGCTGGCTTGCCACCGACAATTTTACTGCCGATGGCAAACAGAAAAGATCCCTGGAAAGCTGGCGAGAAACACGCGTCTAGCGCCTTTTTTTACGTCCCTGAACCGCCTTAAAGCGCGGATTGGATTTGCAAATCACGTATAAGCGTCCCTTGCGTTTGACTATCTGGCAATCCGGGTGACGCTGCTTTGCACTGCGTAATGAGTTAAGAACCTGCATGGTTAGCCCCGCTTCGCATTGAGAAAGCCGCCAAAACGCTTGCGGAAGCGCGCTGCGCTGCCGTCCGTGGAGAACGTTTTCTGCTTACCGGTATAAAACGGGTGCGATTTTGAGGAAACCTCGATGGTGATGTACGGATATGTTTCACCGTCGAGTTCAATTTCGCGGTCGGTCTTAATGGTTGAGCCGACCTTGAAGTATTCGTTCGCGCTGGTGTCGTGGAATACCACGGTGCGATAGGCTGGGTGGATATCGGGTTTCATCGTAAATCCTTTATGTTTTGTTATAACATAACAAAATAATATCCAGGCCAGGTGGAAAAAACAACCCCTCTCTTCTGACGTAATTTTCTGGTTTACCTTAGATAAAATGAAAAGCATGCCACCCACGTGCTATAACTATATCATTTCGCGGTAAAATCTTTCTCTTCAGGCAGGGAACTCAGCGCCCAGGAACGGGTATACGAGGAAGGACACGACAGCATGAAAACCCGACATCTGGTCAGTCTGGTGACTGGCGTACTTATCTTTTCTGTACTGGTCCCCATTTGCCTCAGCATCTGGCTGGCACATCGCCAGGCGGAAGATAAATTTGTCGATGCGCTGGAAAACTATGCCTCACGCGTGCTGGTACGAACCGACCGGGTTGTGGATCAGGCAAAGGAAGCGCTCGATCACCTGCAGGCCTTTGAGGGCGTGCCGTGTAGCCCTTTGCAATTAAGGGAGATGCGCCGGGTTGCTTTCTCGTGGCGATATGTCCAGGAAGTGATTTATATCGATAACCTTCGCCCGCTCTGCTCCTCCCTGGAGCAAACCAGTCATTCGGCCCCTTTCCCCCCTCCGATGCGTATTACCGAAGATGGTTACAGCGCCTGGCTGACCACGCAGAACGATCTTGGGTTTAACCGCTACATGGCGGTGCTGGGTAAAGGCCACTACCTTGTGATGGTCGATCCTGCCTCGCTGGTGGACGTGATCCCTTTCGGTGAGATAGCGATTGATGCAGCCCTGGTAGGAAGCACAACGCACCGCATATTCGCCAGCAGCAATAAGCTCGATTCCCACATCCGCGACATGATTCAGGAGCGGGGTGTGACCAGCGTTCAGTACAACGGGTCAATGTACGTCATGAAGTCTGTGCCTGAACTGGGGTTTACCGTCGTCGCATGGGCAACGCTTAAACCGCTGGCTGAAACCTGGCACCGGCAGCTTCTTTTCTGGTTACCGTTCGGCATGTTGATGAGCCTGCTTGCCGCGCTCTTTGTCCTGAGGATACTGCGCCGTATCCAGTCGCCGCGCAATCGCCTGCTTGACGCCATTAACAGCCGCGATTTTGTGGTTCACTATCAGCCCATCGTGGCGCTGTGCAGCGGAAAAATCGTGGGTGCAGAAGCGCTGACGCGCTGGCCCCAGCCGGACGGAAGCAGTCTGTCGCCAGATATTTTTGTTCCTCTTGCCGAGCAAACGGGGCTCATCTCGCAGCTCACGCAGCTCGTCATCGAAAAGGTGTTTGAAGATATGGGCCACTGGCTACAGCGCCATCCGGATCAGCATATCTCCATCAACCTCGCGCCTGCCGACTTAACCTCCGGCATCCTGCCGCCTCTGCTGAGTCAGCTACTGAATAAATGGCAAATCCATCCCCGACAGATCGCCCTTGAGCTCACCGAGCGCGGTTTTGCCGATCCCAAAATTAGCGCACCGGCTATCGCCGCTTTCCGTCGTTCGGGTCACCCTGTCTATATTGATGATTTTGGCACGGGCTATTCCAGCCTGAGCTATCTGCAGGATCTGGACGTCGACACGCTAAAAATCGATAAGTCGTTCGTGGATGCGCTGGAATATAAAAACGTGACGCCACACATCATTGAAATAGCGAAGTCGCTGAAGCTGGCGATGGTGGCGGAGGGTGTCGAAACCGCAGGGCAGCTCGCCTGGCTGCACCAACACGGCGTGCAGTACGGGCAGGGGTGGTACTACAGCAAAGCGCTGCCAAAAACGGAATTTATTCTCTGGGCAGAAAATAACCTCGGCACGCACGCTACTTGAGATAGGATTTCATCACCCGCAATACCACGCCAAGATCGGCTTCACGCTGCGCTTCTTCAGGCTCTTTCACCACATGATCGGTTAAATGCCCTTCGATCACCTGCATCATCATGCCATTGACCGCTCCACGGATCGCCGCCAGCTGCTGTAACACCTCGGCGCATTCGTGATCGCTGTTGAGCATTTTTTCCAGAGCATTACTCTGCCCCTGAATTTTCTTCAGGCGAGTCAGTAACATTTTCTTGTCGCGAACGGTATGTGACATCTCTGTATCCCTTGTTTTTAGCTTTTAAAGCATATCACGCTCTACTCCCCCTGAGTATTTTTCTACTGGGGGGTAGTATTAAACTACTGGGGGGGAGTAGTATCTTCGCACGCTTTCCACTCCGGAATTTCCCATGACCGATTTTGCTTCACTCCTTCAGCAGGGCAATGCCTGGCTGTTTGTTCCCAGCGCTATCCTGCTCGGTGCGCTACATGGCCTGGAGCCGGGCCACTCAAAAACAATGATGGCCGCCTTTATCGTGGCCATCCGAGGCACGCTGAAACAGGCAGTACTGCTCGGCCTGGCGGCCACGCTCTCCCATACGGCGGTGGTCTGGCTCGTTGCCATGGCGGGATTATGGTTTGGTCGGGGCTGGGATGCGCATACGTCCGAACCCTGGTTCCAGCTGATCTCCGGGGTGTTGATCGTTGCGATCGCCCTGTGGATGGCGTGGCGAACCTGGAAAGAGAGCCAGCCGCACGATCATCATCACGACCATGATCACCACCATGACCATGACCACCATCATGATCATCATCACCACGAGCACACGCTGATTGACGAAGAGTGGCAGGATGCCCACCAGCGCGCGCACGCGCAGGATATTAACCGCCGCTTCAGCGGTCAAAACGTCACCACCGGACAGATCGTGATGTTTGGCCTGACCGGCGGGCTTATCCCCTGCCCGGCGTCCATCACCGTTCTGCTGATCTGCCTTCAGCTAAAGCATTTTGCCCTCGGCGCGACGCTGGTATTTAGCTTCAGCATCGGTCTGGCGTTAACGCTGGTCGCTTCCGGCGCGATTGCCGCCTTAAGCCTCAAACATGCGACAAAACGCTGGCCCGGGTTTAGCGAATTCTCCCGTAAAGCGCCGTGGATCTCCGCAGCGCTGATTACCGTAGTAGGAATTTATATGAGCCTGCATGGCCTGAACGGCATTCTGGGGTAAGCGTGCGGCCACGCTCTGTGGCCGCATCTTCTGGTCAGTTAAGGGTTCTGCTGCCAGCTGAAGGTATAGCGAAGCTGACGTGTCTGCAGGATGAATTCCGGCGAGACGCTGGGGCTCCAGGAGTCGTCGCCGCCCACGCCCATATGGAATGCATCGAGGTTGAGCCAGCATCCCGGCTCTTCCCGCAGCAGGTGATGATGGGTTGTCTCTCGCAGCTGCTGCTGGCTATAGCGGCTCACCGAGAAATGGAAATGGCCGTTCAGCTGATGCGCACCCAGCATCAGTTTGCGGGTATTGCAGCGCAAACCATTTTCCGTCGGGAAGATATACGGCGTGTGCATGGCCTCGAGAGGTAACGTCCAGCGCCCCTGCTGCGCCGCCAGCTTTCTGTCCGGGTAGTTTTCATGCGGCCCCAGCCCCAGCCAGTGAACGTTTTCCGGCGTTTCGGCGAGATGAACGCTCAGGCCAATCCGCGCAGGCTCAGGGATATCAGACGCGATGTTGACCTGAATATCGCCATGCAGAGCGCCCCGATCGTCTACGCGCCAGACTTTACGACTCAGGAACAGCGCCTTGCCGCGATACTCAAGGACATGCTGGGTTGTGACCACCACTTCGCCTGCGTGCTGCTCAGCCTCACAGTGCAGCACGCGCGGGTTGAGATCGTACATGCCCGCCGCTTTCCAGCGTTCAACCCAGGCATTCGGATCGATCTGCGTCGCTTCGCTCACGCCAATGTCGTTGTCCAGCGGCGCGCGGCTGACGTTATCCGTCAGAGGTGAAAGCAGCGTTTCAACGCCATTTCGCCACCATTGGGTCAGGTTTCCGGATGCGCGATCGAACTGCCAGCGCTGTTGGCGATGGGTGACCTCCAGGATGCGGTCGCTTTGCGTTAACACCGGCGGCTCGCCCGCCGGAGCTGGCGGAGCAATAAAGAGCGGATCCGGAAGCGGCCACTGCTCCCACGCGCAGCGATGGCCTGCCGGTGACCACGGCGTTGCCCTCGGCTGGCGCACTTCAACATTCAGCCAGACTTCCCCCGGTTCGTTTTGCCATTCCGGCAGAGCGATCTCCAGACGCTGAGCGCCTTCAGGGGCTATTGCCAGCGTCACCTCGCCCGAAGCCAGCACCTCTCCGTCACGGGCAACCGTCCAGTTCAGCACTTCGTTATCGGTGTGGCGGAACAGGTAGCCGCTTTGCACCTCAATCACCAGCGGAGAGGTGCTGACCCGCGTAAAGGTAAAGAACTGCTGGGCGCGCTGCGCCTCGTATAGCGCCGGGTGCGGCGTGCGATCGGGGAATACCAGTCCGTTAAGACAGAACTGCCGATCGTTCGGCTTATCGCCAAAATCTCCGCCGTACGCCCAGAACGTATTACCCTCTTCATCCTGTTTCGTCAGGGCCTGATCGACCCAGTCCCAGACAAACCCACCCTGCAGGCGAGGATGGCTGCGAAACGCCTCCCAATATTTCGCGAACCCGCCGAAGCTATTTCCCATCGCGTGGGCGTATTCACAGAGGATCAGCGGACGCGTTTCGTCCGGCATGCCGATCCATTTCTTGATTGACCATTTAGGCACTGCCGGGAACGGCTGATCCCGATCGACCCGGGCGTACATAGGACAAACAATATCGGTCGCCGCCGTGTTCGCGCCGCCGCCTTCATACTGCACAGGCCGCGTCGGATCGGTGGTTTTCAGCCAGCGGTACAGCGCATCGTGATTCGCGCCGTGGCCCGACTCATTGCCCAGGGACCAGATGATAATTGAGGGGTGATTACGATCGCGCTGCACCATGCGGGTCACGCGCTCGCTCATGGCGGGCAGCCAGCGCGGATCGTCAGCAAGACGGCTCATCGGTACCATGCCGTGCGTTTCGATATTGGCTTCGTCAACGACGTACAGCCCGTAGCGATCGCAAAGCCGGTACCACAGCGGATGGTTCGGGTAGTGCGAACAGCGCACGGCGTTGAAGCTGTGCTGCTTCATGATTTCGATATCGCGACGCATGGTCGCTTCGTCCATCACCTGGCCGTTTTCCGGGTGATGCTCGTGCCGATTAACCCCGCGGATCAGCAGCGGTTTACCGTTGAGCTTCAGCAGGCCGTTGCTGATTTCAACGCGGCGGAAGCCCACGTCGCACGCCTCAATCTCCAGAATCTCCCCCTGCGGGCTAAGAAGCGCCATCGTCAGGCGATACAGCTCCGGCGTTTCCGCACTCCAGAGCGCAGGTGTCTCAACGGGGATCGTTACCGTTAAGCGCTCGGCCCAGCTGCCGCGCTCGTCAACAATGGCAGATCCCGGCTGTCGGGAGACGCTGGCGCATTTCTCCCCCTTGCACCACAGGGTAAAGACCACCTCGCCGTCCGCAAAGCCATCGCCTGCCAGCGTGACATCCACCTTCAGCACCGCGCGGTCCAGCTCCGCATTCAGATCCGTCACGACGTGATAATCGGCAATCTGCGTCTTGGGTTTATGCAGCAAGGTCACATCGCGGAAGATGCCGCTCATGCGCCACATGTCCTGATCTTCCAGATAGCTGCCGTCGCACCAGCGCAATACCATGACCGCCAGACGGTTCTGCCCGGGGCGTAATGCCGCCGAGAGGTCAAATTCGGCGGGCAACCGGCTGTCCTGGGAATAGCCTATCCACTGCCCGTTGCACCAGAGATGGAACGCCGAGTTCACGCCGTCAAAGATGATGCGGGTCTGCCCGCTCTGAAGCCAGGCGTCATTCACCTCAAATGTGAGCGAGTAACAGCCGGTCGGGTTTTCCTGCGGCACAAAAGGTGGGTTAACGGGGATGGGATAGGTGACATTGGTATAGATGGGCGTATCGAACCCCTGCATCTGCCAGTTAGACGGCACGGGCATCGCAACGGCATCCGCGCAATCTTCGGTTACCCATGACTGAGGAACCTGCTCCGGCGCGGTAAAATAGCTAAACCGCCATAGCCCGTTGAGAGTTTGCCTGCTGGCGGATCCGGCGTCATCTCTGGCCGAAGGCTCATTGCGCCAGCTGTGCAACGGCGCGTGTGCGGCCAGACGGTTCCACTGGGTAACTACGGGGTTTTCCCAGTCCCGACGGGCCAGGAGGGCGCTGAGGGTCAGCGAGGGAGTGTCAGACATGTTAACCTCTTTGCGAAGCGCTCACAATTTTGGTTAACATGCCCTGGCACCCTGCGACGGTAAAGCACGCGATCGCAGTGTAGCGAGTCAGATCACAAAAGTCTTATTTGCGGGCAAGCTGCTCGGCCAGGAGTGCCAGGCTTCTGAGCTGCTGCGCCAGATCCTCGCGTTCGGCCTGCTGCGGCGCGCGGCGGGCGCTGGAATGACGGGTAACCAGCGTCACCGGCAGCTGAACCTGCCAGCACGCCTCGTCCCCGGAGGGGGCCAGCAGCCACTCCACGCTGCGTTCGCCCGCCTCGCGAAACGCCTGCCGAATGGTCGTCAGCGGCGGAGAAAACCAGGCGCTGTCAGCCGTATCGTCGAACCCAACCACCGATATCTGGCCCGGAACCGCTACCCCTTTTTCCGCGCAGGCGCGCATCACTCCGAGCGCCATTTGATCGTTCGCCACCAGAATCGCGTCCGGCAATGTCGACGCAGATAACAGCAAATGCCCCTTCTCATATCCGCTGGCCGCGCTCCAGTCACCGCAGGCCACCGCAGCGGCTTCAAGCCCCGCGAATGCCAGAGCGGCTTTCCATCCCGCCAGGCGTGCCCGTGCAGAGACCGAGCTTTCCGGCCCGCTCAGCAGAGCAATGCGCTGATGTCCCAGCGACAGCAGATGCTCAACGCCCAGATGCGCCCCCTGCTCTGCGTTAAACACGAGGCTGTGTACCTGCGCTGAGGGTGATACATCGAGAAACAGCACCGGAACAGGCGACGCCAGCGCCCTGAGCTCTTCAGCGTGCGGATCGTCCAGCGGCACATTCACCAGCAGCGCCTCCACCCGCTGTGCCAGCAGCGCCTGAAGCGCGGCCTGACACTGCCGGGGTTGCTCCACCATGGAGATAAGGACGCTCGCCCCCTGTTCCGCCGCGCGCGTTTTTACCGCCGACACAATTTGTGAAGGCGCATGCAGGGCCAGGTCGGTAGTGATGAGGCCCAGCGTACGGGTGCGTTTACCCGCCAGCTGCTGTGCCCGAAGGTTTGGAACGTAGTGCAGCTCCGCCATCGCCAGCTGCACCTTTTCTCGCGTGCGGGCAGACACATGTTCCGCGTTGTTAATGACGCGGGAAACGGTCTGATAAGAAACCCCCGCAAGGAGGGCGACATCATAGAGAGTGATAGCTTTCATGCATTCTGGCATCGCGTTTAACGTGCCCCTATTCTGGCACAGCGACGCCGTTAAAACATGTGAGCGCTTCGCAAAATTAAACAACCCGCTCCGGCTGGGGTATTTCCTCAATGCGCGGCTTCTGGCGGAACCAGGGCAGACAGAGCTGAATAAGCGGGCCAATGGTCAGGGCATACAGTACGGTTCCCACCCCAAACGTGCCGCCAAGCACGCACCCAATCAGCAGGACGGACACCTCAATTGAGGTGCGCACGCTGCGAATGGACCACCCCAGACGAGCATGAATGCCGGTCATCAGACCGTCGCGCGGGCCGGGCCCGAAACCGGCACCGATGTACATGCTGGTCGCAATCGCGTTCATCACGATGCCCGACACCAGGAAAGCGATTCGAACGGGTAACGAATCCAGTTCCGGGATAAGCGCCATGCTGGCGTCCGCGGCCAGACCGATACAAATCACGTTACTGATCGTGCCAAGGCCCGGCATCTGGCGCAGCGGGATCCACAGCAGCAGCACCGCAGCGCCGGTCACAATGATCACCGTCCCGATAGTCATCCCCAGCTGCATCCCCACCCCAAGGTGAAAAACATCCCAGGGATCGACACCCAAATCGGAGCGAATAAACATTGCGGTGGAAAGGCCATACAGTCCTAAACCGACATAAAGTTGTAGCAGACGACGTATCATTTTTATCTTCTCCAGTGAACCAGGCTTTCATCCTGACCTAAAATGGCACTATGATTAATGTCCAGTTTTCAAATAGTGGACTGCATATGTCATCACGTCGCTTCGGAAGCCAGTCTCTGGTACGCCTTTTAGGCCACTGGCAGCAAGCCTCATCCCGCACCCCGCTCTGGCGACAGCTGGCCGACGCGCTGCGTCTGTTAATCCTTGATGGGCGTCTGGCTTTGAATACGCGTCTCCCGGGCGAGCGTGAGCTGGCCTCCGCGCTGGACGTGAGCAGGACCACCATCAGCAGCGCCCTCGCCCACCTGCGAGAAGAGGGTTATCTTGAAAGCCGCCACGGCAGCGGGTCACGCGTGCTCCTCCCGGATACGCGCGCCGTTCCCACCCTTTCAGCGGCAAGTGCCGCACTGGATCTCTCCACTGCCGCCCTCAATGCCGGGCCGGAGATCCATCAGGCTTATGCCCATGCGCTCACGGCCATTACGCAGCATCTCTCGCTGACGGGCTACGATCAGCTTGGGCTGCCGACGCTGCGGGAGGCCATCGCTGCGCGCTATACCGCGCGGGGTCTTCCCACCCGCGCAGACGAAGTGATGGTGGTCAATGGCGCCGTCAGCGGCTTTGCGCTGGTACTGCGGATGATGACCGGGCCGGGGGACCGCGTCGTGGTCGATCACCCCACCTATCCGCTGGCGATTGCCGCTATTCAAGGCGCGCAGTGTCGGCCCGTGGGGGTGTCGCTGCCGGAAACCGGCTGGGATACGGATGGCTTCGCGGCAACGCTTGCCCAGACGGCGCCGCGCCTGGCGTATCTGATGCCTGATTTTCATAACCCCACCGGGCGCTGTATGGATATCGCCACCCGTCGGGCCATCACGGATATCGCAGCCCAAACCCGCACGGCGCTGGTGGTGGATGAAACGATGGTGGATCTCTGGTTTGATGCGCCTCCCCCGCCACCGCTGGCCGCCTTTAACCCGCAGGCCACCGTCATCACCTTAGGCTCTGCCGGTAAAAGCTTCTGGGGAGGGCTGCGTCTCGGCTGGATCCGCGCCTCCTCACGCACTATCGCCACGCTTGCCCAGACGCGGGATACCCTGGATTTAGGCTCGCCGCTGCTGGAACAGCTGGCGATGGAGTGGCTTATTAACAACAGCGAGACGTTTCTGCCCGCGCGCCGGAAGATGCTGGCGGAACGACGCGATCGATGCGGTGAACTGTTGCGCGAACATTTCCCGGACTGGAAATTTCATGAAGCGGAAGGCGGGCTCTCTTACTGGATAGAACTCCCGGGCATGCTGGCGACACAGCTTGCCGCGCGGGCTGAGATTCTGGGAATCAACCTAGGGACCGGTACGCGGTTTGGTTTATCTGGCGCGTTTGACCGCTATTTACGGATGCCCTTCTCGCTCGAATCGACAGAGCTTGAGCAGGCGTTGCTGAGGATCAAACCGCTATGGCTCGCCCTGAATAAAAACGTGCCATCGTTAAAACGCAGCGTGATCTAATATTAAAATTTTTGAAGCAGATCATAAAAAATAAAAACTGCTGACTGTCACGAAGGCAGTCAGCAGTTTTCACCGGTCAGAAGTTAATGCTGAGCAGGAATAGGAAAACCTTTCAGTGAAATAACGAAGCTTTCACCGTCTTTCTTTATTTTTGCGCCGGTATCACACCAGTCAGACGCAATACGAAAGAACTCATCACTTCCGACATTCCAGCCAAGACGTACATGCTTCACGTAGCCTGAACGCAACAGATCGCAGGCCTCTTTGTAGTCACTGGCAGTTGACAGTTGTTGTTTCATTTTCTCTTCTTCAGAAGTTTGCGTAGAGCTTTGATTTCTTTAGGAGTAAAAGGAGAAACACTCTCTTCTTCCGTATGCTGATTATCAATATCCTCTTCCGATACTCCCGCCTCTTCTACTGCTTCGAACGCCAGCAGCAGCAGTTTCTCTGTCGTCACGCTTAAATTCTCGTTATTGACTTCCGCATAGTGGCGAAGCCTTTCTTTTAGCGCGTCATCAATCTTAACGTTTAATACCGCTGTAGCCATGTTTGTCACTTCCCTTCGGAACAAGTACTTTATTTAATACACGAAGTTAACAATGTTATCCAGATATATATTTTTTTGAGTTATGGAAGAAAATAACCGTCCAATTATAAAATGACAGTCTATTATTACAGGTTTATGACAATAATATTTCAGTACAATGAAATATATATTACACGATATAGGCACAATCTTATTGTGGAATAGCGATTCAAGTGGAGAGGTGAAGCTGGAAGATTCTATGAGGGCAGAAATGGGTGGGGGCCCTGCCAGCTACATCCCGGCACACACGTCGTCTGCCCTGGCTGCTTCCTTCCGGACCTGACCTGGTGAACAGAGTAGCGTTGCGGGAGAACCAACAGAGCCCCCATTGAGAGCGTTGATAACCAACGCGCTGGCGCATTATCCCTGTGCTAAGGCCCAATTGCAAGCGACAAGGAACCGGATGCTGGTTTCTTGCGCAAACAGGCGCAGCAATCATGAAGATCTTCGTTTACCATAGCTTTCCAGAAACTCCCCACAGGTGAAGGTATGGACGAACACGACTCCTTTCCACAGCGCGTATGGCAAATCGTGGCCTCAATCCCGGAAGGCTACGTCACCACCTATGGTGATATCGCACGTCTGGCGGGTTCCCCGCGCGCGGCGCGACAGGTTGGCGGCGTCCTGAAACGACTGCCGGAAGGAAGTACGTTGCCCTGGCATCGGGTGGTGAATCGTCATGGCGTCATTTCGCTCACCGGGCCGGATCTCCAGCGTCAGCGTCAGGCGTTACTTTCAGAAGGGGTGCAGGTGTCAGGGTCGGGTCAGATCGATTTGCAGAAATTTCGCTGGGTATATTGACCCCTCTCCCGGAGGAGAGGGGCAATGCAAACATTACATCTGAGTCGGTGGGGTTGGCAGGGACGGCTGATTGGTCTGCGGTGCGACCGGTACTTCGGTCTGCTGCACCGGCACCAGGTTCAGGTCGACTTTGGTCCCGCCGTTGTTAATCGCTTCCTGGACCGTATCGGTGATAAAGACCAGCTTACCGTTGATGGTTACCGCTGCGCTCAGCAGGATACGGGCGTTAGGCTGCACGTCCGACGGGTTATACGGCAACACGAAGCTAAACGGCGCCTGCTTGCCTTCAGTACGAACGGCGCGCTGAGCCACGACTTTCGACGGCGCGTCGGCCAGAGAAGCATCAGACAGCGTCACGGTTAATACCGCATCCGGCGGCAGCGCAACTTTCTGTTTAATCCAGATGGTACCGGAAACGTTAGGCTGCTGAATGGATTGCTGCGAAAGGGTATTAATCCCGTTCGGGTCTGCTGCTGGCACTGGCACCTGGGCGCTCTTACCGGCACAGGCGGACAACGCCACCGCAATAGCTACACCACTTAGCATGGGCACGAGTTTCATCGAAGTCTCCTTATCAATGCACCAGCGGGATCGATCCCATCCGATGTCGTTTCAATCACATAACGTATTTAAGTGTGGCACAGATCACCCATTTATGCCTGAAAACGTGCCGATATTCAGATTATTCTACCCATCGGACCACTTTCATTTCTGCGTTATACTCTGGCTATCTTTCGCTACGGCGTTTATTGAGGACAACTATGAGTCAGGCACTGAACAATCTGCTGACATTACTGAATCTGGAAAAAATTGAGGAAGGACTCTTTCGCGGACAGAGCGAAGATTTAGGCTTACGCCAGGTCTTCGGGGGGCAAGTCGTCGGACAGGCACTGTACGCAGCAAAGGAGACTGTCCCGGCAGACCGTCTGGTGCATTCGTTCCACAGCTATTTCTTACGCCCTGGCGATAGCGCGAAACCAATCGTGTATGACGTTGAGGTCCTGAGAGACGGCAACAGCTTCAGCGCTCGCCGCGTAGCGGCCATTCAGAACGGCAAGCCAATCTTTTACATGACCGCCTCTTTCCAGGCGCCGGAACCCGGCTACGAGCATCAAAAAGTGATGCCGCCGGCACCCGCGCCAGACGATCTCAAATCAGAGACCGATATCGCCCGTGCGCTGGCGCATCTGCTTCCGCCGCAGGTCAAAGAGAAGTTTCTCTGCGATAAACCGCTGGAGATCCGCCCGGTAGAGTTCCATAACCCGATGAAAGGCCACCCCGCCGAGCCGAAGCGCCAGGTCTGGATCCGAGCTAACGGCACCGTGGCTGAGGACTTCCGCGTTCATCAGTATCTGCTGGGCTATGCGTCAGATTTCAACTTCCTGCCGGTGGCGCTGCAGCCGCACGGCGTCGGGTTCCTTGAAAAAGGGATGCAGGTCGCGACGATCGATCACTCCATGTGGTTCCACCGTCCCTTCAACATGAATGAGTGGCTGCTCTACAGCGTGGAGAGTACGTCAGCGTCAAGCGCTCGCGGGTTTGTGCGCGGGGAGTTTTATACGCAGGACGGCGCGCTGGTGGCTTCTACGGTGCAGGAAGGGGTGATGCGTAACCGAGGTTGATGTTGTGCGGCCTGATGCCCTCACCCTGACCCTCTCCCACGGGGAGAGGGAATACACATTAAAAACGGCAACCATAGGTTGCCGTTTTGCTTTTACCTTGTGCGGCCTGATGCCCTCACCCTGACCCTCTCCCACGGGGAGAGGGAATACACACTAAAAACGGCAACCTAAGGTTGCCGTTTTGCTGTTTATTACGCGTTATACGCATTCTCGCCGTGGCTGTTGACGTCCAGACCTTCTCGTTCCTGCTCTTCAGGGACACGCAGACCGACCGTCATGTCCGCCAGTTTGTAGCCAATGAAAGCGACAACGGCAGACCACACAACGGTGAGAGCAATACTTTCCAGCTGTACCAGCAGCTGATGAACCATGGTGACGCCTTCAGCGTAGCCTACACCGCCCAGCGATTTGGCAGCGAAGATACCGGTCATGATACAGCCGACGATGCCGCACACGCCGTGCACGCCAAACACATCGCATGGGTCGTCAACGCGCAGCACGCGTTTCAGTGCGGTAACGCCCCACAGACCCGCCAGACCTGACACCAGGCCGACCAGCAGCGCGCCGCCTACGCCGACATAACCACACGCCGGGGTGATGCCAACCAGACCGGCAATGGCACCCGAACAGGCCCCCAGCAGAGAAGGTTTACCGCGTACCGCCCACTCGCCAAACACCCAGGAGAGGATTGCACCCGCCGTGGCCACAACGGTGTTCACGAAGGCCAGCGCGGCGATTTCGTTTGCTGCACTCGCTGAGCCGGCGTTGAAGCCAAACCAGCCAAAGTAGAGGATAGCCGTACCGGTAAAGACCATCGGCAGGTTGTGCGGTTTAAACGCTTCTTTACCAAAGCCCACGCGTTTTCCAATCAGGTATGCGCCAACCAGACCCGCTACCGCGGCGTTGATGTGTACAACGGTACCGCCCGCGAAGTCCAGCGCACCGTGCGTTGCCAGCAGACCGCCACCCCAGACCATGTGCGCAATCGGCACATAGGAGAGCGTCAGCCAGACCACCACGAAGATCAGGACGGCAGAGAAACGAATACGCTCGGCGAGCGCGCCCACAATCAGCCCGACGGTAATACAGGCGAAGGAGCCCTGGAACGCAACGTGGATATACTGATAGAAACTGCCCATCAGCGCGGTCAGCTCAATATTTTTCAGCATCACCCAGTCGAAGTTACCAAAGAACGCGTTGCCCGTGCCGAACGCCAGCGAGTAACCGTAAACCACCCACAGCACGCAGACCAGTGCGAACGTCACGGCAACCTGCGTCAGCATGGAGAGAACGTTTTTGCCACGGATCAGGCCGCCGTAGAACAGCGCAATGCCCGGAATGGACATGAACAGCACCAGCGCGGTGCTGATCATCATAAAGGCGTTATCGGCTTTGTCGACCACCGCAGGGGTAGCAGCCAGCGCCAGGCCCGGCAGCAGCGCCAGCGAACCCAGACCCGTTTTGAGTGTTGCTATCTTCATTTTCTCGATCCCTATCACTGTGTGCCAGGAGTTACTTACAGAGCCGCTTCGTCAGATTCGCCGGTACGAATGCGAATGACGCGCTGCAGTTCGGCAACGAAAATTTTGCCGTCGCCAATTTTGCCGGTATAGGCCGCTTTGCTAATGACATCAATAACTTCATCAAGCTGATCGTCAGCAATTGCGACATCAATTTTTACTTTTGGCAGGAAGTTAACGCTGTATTCCGCCCCGCGATAAAGCTCGGCATGACCCTTCTGACGACCAAAGCCTTTCACTTCGGTGACAGTCAGTCCCTGAATACCCATTGAAGACAACGCTTCACGCACGTCTTCGAGTTTGAATGGTTTGATTACAACCGTAACCAGCTTCATAGATCCCCTCCAGTCAGAATTCGGTAATGGCCGTAGCTTACGCAGAAGGTATTGCAAGGGGTGTGCCAGAAATGAAAACGAGGGGGAACAACGGTGCGATGAGCGTTACGCGGTTCTGCTAAACGCGCAGGTGAAAAAAAACGCACCATGCCGGTGCAGGGTGCGTTTCAGTTTTGCACCAACAGGAATGACTGTTAGCGCGTCGCCTCATTTTAGTGCATCAGGCGCTAAGCGACTCTTCATCGCGCACGCTGGCCGCCAGCTCTTCGCCCGCCAGCTGCAGCTGGTACATCTGCCAGTAGCGCCCTTTTGCTTCCAGCAGTTCACGGTGCGTACCGCGTTCAACGGCCTGTCCGCGATGTAGCACCAGAATGGTATCGGCATCGACGATGGTGGAAAGACGGTGGGCAATCACCACCAGCGTCGTATGGTCGCGTACCGCGTCCAGCGCCTGCTGGATGGCCTGCTCGGTGCCGGAGTCAATACTGGCCGTCGCTTCATCCAGAATCAGTATCTGCGGCGTTTCAATCAGCACCCGCGCCAGCGCCAGGAGCTGCTTTTGCCCGACGGAGAGATTATTCCCCTGCTCGCCCAGTTTGGTATTGATCCCCTCGCTAAACCCGCGCGCCAGCCCTGCCAGCTGCACTTTTTCCAGCACGTCCCAGACCTGCTCCTGGGAGTAGTCTCGCCCCAGGGTCACGTTGGCATAGAAGGTATCGGCCAGCACGACCGGATCCTGCTGCACCATCGCAACGCCTTTGCGTAACACAGTGTGGCTGAGAGACGCGAGCGGGCGCCCGTCGAGGCGGATTTCACCTTGCGTGACCGGGTAATAGCCCATCAACAGGCTGGCAAGCGTGCTCTTACCGCTGCCGGTATGCCCCACCAGCGCCACGAAACCGCGTGATGGAACGTCAAGCGTGATGTCCTGCAACACCAGCCGGTCTTCGCGATAGGCAAACGAGACGTTATCAAAGGCGATAGTCCCGCTTTGCAGAGGTCGCTCATCATTGCCGTAGGCCTGGCGCGGCCTGTCCATCAGCTCAAACACGCGTTCACCGGCAACTACCGCCTGTTGCAGCATCGATTGCTGGGTGGTGAGCTCGATCAGCGGCTCGTTAAGGCGTCCCAGATAGCTAATAAAGGCGTACAGCACGCCCACTTCAATCGTACCGTTTGAGCTCAGGCCAAAGAGCATCAGCAGCCCGCAAAGCACCAGTGCAGAGAAAAGGCTCAGCAGCGGACGCAGCAGGAAACCGTCGAGGCGCAGCGTCTGCATACGCGCCATATAGTGCGAACGGCTGGCTTCGCCCATACGCTCGCCAAAGCGCGCCTGCTGGCGGAACTGCTGAATGACGCTCATGCCGTTGATCACTTCGTTGAAGCCATCGTTGATGTCGGCCAGGTAAGCGCGCACCCGACGCACAATCGGCGTGCTGTATCGCTGGTAGATGATCATAACGATCAGCACCGCCGGGAAGATAGCGATCGCCACCAGCGCCATCCGCCAGTTGAGGCTGAACATCGCGACCAGCATCGCGCCAATCAGCGCTGCGCTGCGCAGTACGGTTGCCACCACGGTGACGTACAGATCGCGGATCACCTCGGTATCGTTGGTCACGCGAGAAATCACCTGCCCGACCGGCTGGATATCAAACTCGCTGAGCGGCTGGCGAAGCGCCGCGTCCATCACATCCGTACGCAGCTGCTGAACAACGCCCACGGCTGCACGGTTAAACAGCAGCGACTGAGCATAGTGCAAGCCTGCTGCCGTCAGCTGTAAGCCAACGTAGGCCACGCCTAAGCCCGCCACCAGCCCCAGCGGCAGATAGCTTTTGGCGACCATGTTGTCGATAAAATAGCTGATGAGGAGCGGACCGCTCACCTCAGCAATCGCCGCAATCCAGAGTAAAAGCACGGCCACGGAGAGCGGTTTACGCCACGGCGAGCCGTAGGCCAGCAGACGTTTGAGCGTCGGCCACATCGTTCCAAGCTTACGCATTGGCGGCCTCCTCATTCTGCTCCGGCGCATCGTCCAGCGCCGCCTCAAGCTGTTGATAGCGGTACATATCTCGATACCAGCCCGGCTGCTCGGCAAGCGTTTCATGCTGTCCGCGCTGGGCAATGTGCCCGTGCTGCAATACCAGAATTTCGCTGGCCTCAGTGAGCGCTGACAAACGGTGGGCGCTGATAATGACCGTGCGTCCGTCGCCCCACTGGCGCAGGTTATGCAGAATTTGATGCTCGGTACGGCCGTCCACGGCGGAAAGCGCATCATCCAGGATCAGGATTTCAGCATTCAGCAGCAGGGCGCGGGCAATGGAGATACGCTGCTTTTGCCCGCCGGACAGCATGACGCCGCGCTCCCCGACTTCCGTTTCGTAGCCCTGCGGCAGACGCAAAATGTCATCATGAACGCTGGCCAAACGCGCCACATGTTCAATTTCTTCCTGCGTTGCCGCAGGGCGTCCCAGGGCAATGTTGTTTGCCACGGTGTCCGAAAATAAGAACGGCGTCTGGCTGACGACCGCCAGGCGACCGCGCCACTCATCCAGCAGCAGTCTGGTCAGGGGAATATTGTGGAAGCGGATATCGCCCTCGGTGACGTCAAAGTGGCGCTGAAGCAGAGAGAGCACGGTACTTTTGCCGGATCCCGTCGGGCCGCAGATGCCCAGCATCTGCCCTGGCTGCAGGGTAAAGCTGACGTTTTCCAGTACCGGATGCTCCGTATGCGGATAGATAAACTGCCGGACGTCGACGGTCATGACGCCGCGCCCTTCCGGTACGGCTTCGCTACCGTCAATGACCACCGGCGCTTCGGCCAGCATGGCGCGAATGCGGCTATAGGCGGCGCTGCCGCGCTCAACGATGTTAAACATCCAGGCCAGCGCCAGCATCGGCCAGATCATGAGCCCCAGATACATCGCAAAGCTGGTCAATTGCCCCAGGGTCAACGAGCCCTGCACCACCATCCAGCTTCCGCCGCCAATCGCCAGCAGGTTTGCCATGCCAATCGCGATATAAATCGTCGGGTCAAACCGGGCGTCGATACGCGCGACGCGCATGTTCTTCGCCCCCGTGTCCGCCGCATCAGCGGCAAACAGCGCAGACTGTCGGTCTTCCAGGCCAAACGCTTTGATCATGCGGATGCTGGTCATGCTCTCCTGGGTGCGATCGTTCAGAGACGAAAACGCCGCCTGCGCCAGCTTAAAGCGCTCGTGCAGCTGTTCGCCGTAGCGATTGATCGCAAGCGCCATGATCGGCATCGGCAGCAGGGCAAGCAGGGTCAACTGCCAGCTGATCTGCGTGGACATCACGATCAGCACCGCACAGCCCATCACCAGCGAGTCCACCAGCGTCAGCACCCCTTCCCCGGCGGCAAAGACCACGCGATCGACGTCGTTAGTCGCACGGGCGATGAGATCCCCGGTGCGATGGCGCAGATAAAATTCGGGATGCTGTCGGCTCAGCTGGCGGTAAAAATCTTCACGCAGCTCAACGGCCAGCTGATAGGACGCACCGAACAGCAGCACGCGCCAGACGTAGCGCAGCAGATAAACAATGACGGCCGTCAGCACCAGCGTGCCGACCCACATCAACACCCGTGCGGTGGTGTAATGCTGTTCGGTGACGCCATCCACGACGTACCCCACCACTTTGGGTGGGATCAGCTGCAGGATGGCAATGATAATAAGCAGGAATACTGCGCCGAGGTAGCGTTGCCACTCCCGACGAAAGTACCAGCTTAGTTGGGCAAATAATCGCACGCGGTTTGTTCCTGAAGGTATTTTACGAAGTTATTCAATAGGTAATGCTGTGGTGTATTTAATCTGTTCCATGGCGAAGCTTGAGGTGACGTCCGACAAACCCGGTACGCTGTTCACCAGCCGCTTGTAGAAATCATCATAGCGCTTCATGTCGGCCACCTGGACGCGCATCAGGTAATCGTACTCTCCGGCCATTCGCCAGAAACCGAGCACCTCGGGCATCTCCGACACCTGGGTGACGAAGCGGCAATACCAGTCGCTGCTGTGATGCTGGGTTTTTATCAGCACAAACGCCGTCAGCCCAAGACCCAGCTTTTCGGGATCTAACAACGCGACGCGCCCCAGAAGAATGCCGTCATCTTCCAGCTTCTTAAGGCGCTTCCAGCACGGGGTGGTGGTCAGATTAACGGCATCCGCCAGCGCCTGCAAAGAGAGGGTACAGTCATTTTGCAGCAATGAAAGGAGCTTGCGGTCAATTTTATCTAGCATACCCACCTCGCAGAGAAAAATTTTCTCCCTTCATTCTATTTTAAAGGCCAGATAGCAACAATTTTTTCTGTGCTTTTCGCTATGCTAGGCACAAAATGACAAACGGATAACGACGATGAATAGCACCTGGGTTAAACATGCGATCAGCGAAATCAATGCCGACTATCAGCGCTCGGCGGATACGCACCTGATTCGCCTTTCCCTGCCGGGATTTGACGGCATTCAGCTCTATCTGAAAGACGAAAGCACCCATCCTACCGGTAGCCTGAAGCATCGCCTGGCGCGCTCGCTGTTTTTATACGGTTTATGTAACGGCTGGATCAAAGAAGGCACCACCATCATAGAATCCTCATCCGGTTCAACGGCGGTGTCCGAAGCCTATTTTGCCCGCCTGCTGGGCCTGCCGTTTATCGCGGTGATGCCGTCCTGCACCGCAAAACGCAAAATCGAGCAGATCGAATTTTACGGCGGTCGCTGCCACTTTGTGGAAAGCGCCTGCGAAATCTACGCCGCCTCCGAAATGCTGGCCCGCGAGCTGAACGGCCACTATATGGACCAGTTCACCTTCGCCGAGCGCGCGACGGACTGGCGCGGCAATAACAACATTGCCGACAGTATTTTCCGCCAGATGACCCACGAACCGCATCCGGTTCCATCGTACATCGTCATGAGCGCCGGTACCGGCGGCACGTCAGCCACGATTGGGCGCTACATCCGCTGTCAGGGCTACGATACCCAACTGATGGTGGTTGACCCGCAGAACTCCGTGTTTCTCGACTACTGGCAAAACCGCGATGCCGGTCTGCGCAGCCCGGTGGGCAGTAAAATTGAAGGGATTGGCCGCCCGCGCGTGGAGCCCTCTTTCATCCCCGACGTTGTGGATGAGATGATGCGCGTGCCGGATGCCGCCAGCGTGGCAACGGCGCACTGGCTGGAGACGCAACTGGGCCGCAAAGTGGGCGCATCGACGGGTACCAACATGTGGGGCGCACTGCAGCTTGCCGCACGTATGCGCGAAGAGGGCCGCACCGGCTCCATCGTCACGCTGCTGTGCGACAGCGGCGAGCGTTATCTTGATACCTACTACAACGCGGAGTGGGTACAGGCCAACATCGGCGATATCGCCCCGTGGAAAGCGCAGATTGCACAGCTTGTGAAATAAAAAAAAGCCAGACCGAAGTCTGGCTTGCTGGAAGGGTCTCACTATTCGGGGGAATACGGGAGGTTGTTGTTGTCCAGCCAATGCGTCAAAAAATGGGACACTGCTTCATTGCGGCAGTGGCCAATAACCGGCAGATGGGGAAGTTCTGCTTTCAGCTGCGCCATCGCATTCCCCATGATCAGACCGCGACCCACGCTACCCAGCATTTCGCGGTCGTTCATGGCGTCACCAAACGCCATGCACTCCTGCAGCGTTAAGCCCAGGTGGTCGCTCAGTACCGCCAGAGCGGAACCTTTGTTACAGCCCACCGGCAGCACTTCCAGACAATCCACCGCCGAGAAGGTCAGGTGCGCCCGGTCGCCCAGCGCCTCATTCAGTTGAATCCTTAAGCGGCACAGATCGTCATGATCGCCGCAGAAGCAGATCTTAGTTACCGCATGGGCGGGGATCCGACGCAGATCGATAAGCTGGTATTTAAAGCCGCTGTAAACATGCGCGTGCAATAATTCCGGGATTTCGCTTCCGGTAAACCAGCCCCGATCGTTAAAGACGTGGACGCTGGCCTGCGTGTCCCAGGTGCTGTGCAGCACGATATCCGCCACTTCCGGGTTAAGATCCTGTCGGTGTAGCACATCGCCTTCTACGGAGTGAATGCGCGTCCCGTTGCCGGTGATCAGAAAAGCGTCGAGGGAAAACGCCCCCAGCAAATGGCGCATTTCCAGCACATGACGCCCGGTGGCAAACGTCAGGGTGACATTACGCTCGTGCAGGCGCTTCAGCGTGTTCAGGGTTTTCTCCCCCAAACGGTGATCCGGCATTAACAGCGTACCGTCCATATCAAATGCAGCGAGCCGAGCCATGATTACTCCCGAAATGTGATGCGGTTAACTTGTGCATCAGTATCGTGTGAGATATACGGAAGTAATAGTGAATAGATGATAATTATTGTTCCGGGTTTCTTATGCGCCAGCTCAATCGACTCAACCAGTATCACCGCCTGTGGCAGCCTTCCCTGGGTGCAACGCAGCAGGTCACCATCGGCGAGCTTGCCGCCCGCTGTTTTTGCAGCGAGCGGCATGTCCGAACGCTGCTGCGTCAGGCCCAGGAGGCGGGCTGGCTGAGCTGGCGAGCGCAGTCTGGCCGCGGTAAGCGGGGTGAGCTGACGTTCCATGTCGCGCCGGAGTCACTGCGCAATGCGATGATGGAGGAGGCGCTGAAGAGCGGGCAGCAGCATAACGCGCTGGAACTGGCCCAGCTTGCCCCCGCAGAATTACGATCGTTGCTGCATCCGTTTTTGGGCGGGCAGTGGCAAAACGACACGCCGACGCTGCGCATCCCCTATTACCGCTCGCTGGATCCGCTTCAGCCGGGGTTTTTACCTGGCCGGGCGGAGCAGCATCTGGCGGGACAGGTTTTCTCAGGTTTAACGCGTTTTCACGGCAACAGCAGTGAACCCACGGGCGATCTCGCTCATCACTGGGAAGTGTCGAAGGACGGTTTGCGCTGGCATTTCTACATTCGCTCCACTCTGCACTGGCATAACGGCGATAAAATCGAAACCGGACAGCTTCAGCAAAGCCTGGATGCGCTTTTCGCCTTGCCTGCCCTGCGTAAACTGTTCCAGAGCGTTCTTCGCGTTGACGTTACCCATCCTCAGTGTCTGACCTTTACGCTGCACCAGCCGGATTACTGGCTGGCGCACCGCCTGGCCACCTACTGTAGTCGGCTCGCACATCCCGAACAGCCCATGACGGGCAGCGGCCCCTTCAGAGTCAGCGTGTATGAGCCGGATCTGGTTCGTCTGGAAAGCCACGAACAGTACCATCTCAGCCATCCGCTGCTTAAGGCTATTGAGTACTGGATCACACCGTCGCTGTTTGACTATGGGTTAGGGACCAGCTGTCGCCATCCGGTGCAGATCGCCATTGGCGAGCCGGATGAACTGGAGAGTCTGCGCCTGGTGACGAACAGCACCAGCCTGGGCTTTTGTTATCTCACCCTGAAGCAAAGCCCGCGCCTGAGCGAAATGCAGGCTCGGCGACTCATCAACATCATTCATCTCTCGACGCTTCTGCATACGCTTCCGCTCAATGAAGGGCTGATTACCCCGACAGAGGAGTTGCTCCCCGGCTGGGCGATCCCTCAGTGGTCGGATTTAACACATGTCCCTCTGCCGAAGAAATTAACCCTGATTTATCATTTACCGGTTGAGTTACACACGATGGCGCGCCAGCTAAAAGAGTACCTTGCAAAACACGACTGCGAGCTTACGGCGATCTTTTACGATGCGAAAACCTGGGACGGGTGCCACCAACTGGCGGAAGCGGACATCATGATGGGCGACAGGCTGATTGGCGAAGCGCCGGAATATACGCTTGAACAGTGGCTGCGCTGTGATGCCCTCTGGCCACACGTGCTTAGCGCACCGCAATATGCTCATCTGCAGGCCACCCTGGATGCGGTACAGACCCAGGCCGACGAACAGGCCAGACGTGCCGGGCTAAGGGCCATTTTCTCCCGGCTCATGGAAAAGGCGGTGATAACGCCGCTGTTCAATTATCAATACCAGGTCAGCGCCCCGCCGGGGGTCAACGGTATAAGTCTCAACACCCGCGGCTGGTTTGACTTTACCGAAGCCTGGCTGCCCGCCCCTAAATCGTGAAGAAGCTGGTCGCCGTCGTGGTCAAACGGTAACATAACGCTTTTACCGTAACAGTCGAGATGATTTATGAAACGTGCCGTCGTCGTGTTCAGCGGAGGACAAGACTCTACTACCTGCCTGGTCCAGGCCCTTCATCAGTACGATGAAGTTCACTGTGTTACTTTCGATTATGGTCAGCGTCACCGCGCTGAAATCGACGTTGCCCGTGAACTTGCCCTGAAACTGGGCGCACGCGCGCACAAGGTGCTGGACGTTACGCTGTTAAATGAACTGGCCGTGAGCAGCCTCACCCGGGACAGTATCCCGGTACCTGACTACGAACCCGATGCCAGCGGCATTCCGAATACCTTCGTGCCGGGCCGTAATATCCTCTTCCTGACCCTGACGGCGATCTACGCCTACCAGGTAAAGGCCGAAGCGGTGATCACGGGCGTGTGCGAGACCGACTTCTCCGGCTACCCGGACTGTCGTGATGAGTTCGTGAAAGCGTTAAACCACGCCGTCAATCTGGGGATGGCGAAAGAAACGCGCTTTGAAACCCCGCTCATGTGGCTGGATAAAGCCGAAACCTGGGCGCTGGCGGACTACTGGGGCAAGCTGGATCTTGTTCGCAGCGAAACGCTCACCTGCTATAACGGTATCAAAGGCGACGGTTGCGGCCAGTGCGCGGCCTGTAATCTTCGCACTAACGGGCTGAACCACTATCTTGCCGATAAAGTCAGCGTGATGGCCGCGATGCAGAAAAAGACCGGGCTTAAATAAGGCTACTTGACCGTGCTGTCGAACAGTTTCACACCGGCAGCACGGGTGACTTTCATCAGCGTTGTCAGCGTTGGGTTGCCGTTGTCTGATAAGGTTCGGTATAGCTGCTGACGGGACAGACCTGCTTTGGTAGAAATTTCTCCGATACCGCCTCGCGCTTCGATGACCTGACGGAGTGCAATGAGATAGGCAGGGATCCCCTGGTCTTCATAGATCTCTTCCAGGGCTGTCTGGAGATAACGCTGAGCGTAGGAAGGATTCTCTCGCAGCATTTTCACAACAGCATCATGGTGGCTAACAGAGCTCGAATATTTTCGTTCAGCGGCGCTCATTGGAATGTCCTTTTGTTTGATGATCTTTCCAGTAATCTATTGCCAGTTTGATATCTGCTTTTTGGCTCTTTTTGTCACCACCGATCAGTAACAATAAAACCTGCCGATTCTCTACTGAAAAATAGATTCTGTAGCCGGGGCCACTGTCGACTCGCATCTCCCAAACACCTTCCCTGAGATACCTGTAATCGCCAAAATTACGTTTTATCGCACGGTTAATCCGCATAAGGATCCGGAAAACCATATCCGGATCCTTTCGATTCATTCTGGCAACCCACTCCTCAAACGGTACTTTTCCGTCACGGGTCCGGTAACGTTCAACAACGTAGTCCCTGTCCATTATTCTATCCCTGAAAAATCCTTTTGTCTTTTATAAAAGACAAAATTTCTAAGCGATCATCAACTCCAGCTTTTCCCGCAGCTCCCCTTCCAGCGGCAGCGCTTTCTGCGTTTTCAGATCGATACAGACAAAGGTGATCAACGCATCAGCCACCACCTGCCCTTCTGGATCGAGCGTCACCACCTGGCTTAACACCCCGCTTTTGCCATTGATCTGTTGTACCTGGCTGGTCACCGTGAGCACATCGCCCAGCACGGCCGGACGGCGGTAGTTGATGTTGATATTGACGACTACGAACGCGATGTTGTGCGCGGTCAGCCACTGAAAGCTTTCGCTGTTTTCCAGCCCGTCCCAGCGCGCTTCTTCAAGAAACTCAAGATAGCGAGCGTTGTTCACATGCTGGTAAACGTCGAGATGAAAACCGCGTACTTTGATTTTTGTCTGCATAGCGCAATAGCCTTTACTGTTATTGTAGGATGAGAGGTCATAACTGGTATGACCTCTTTATCCTGGCAAAATTTTGCCGCAGTGCAAGAAATTGCGTAATTACAACGTCAGGTGTGAGAGGTTGCGCTCAACCAGCGCGCTGCCCATGCCCGGCACCTGTTTGAGATCGTCGACCGTCTTGAAAGGACCATACTCTTCGCGGTAGCTGACGATGGCCTGCGCTTTTTTCAGGCCGACACCATTCATCGCGCGAGCCAGATCTTCCGCAGAGGCCGAATTGATACTGACCCGCGTACCGTCATCATCCGCATTTTTACCGGCGTCAGTCGCTTTGGTTTGCCCTTGCACCGGCGCTGCCGCATCGGACTTGCTCTGCGTAGCCTGTGCTTTGGCGGCGGGCGTCGCCGACAGCGCGCCCGCGCTCATCCCGGTGGTGGCAATAGCCAGCGTAATTAACAGTGCTTTGATTCCACATTTCATGCTGTTATCTCCTTGTTTGTTGACAGCCACGTCACGATAGCCGCCAGATAAACTCGGTACAAACAGCAGATTGCAGATATGGAAAAGGCCGCGAAAGCGGCCTTTAGTTTTTGCAGAGCGTTACGAAAATCTGCGAGCAGACACGTAATTACTGCTGCTGAGTCATCACATCACCCAGCTTGATTTTGGCTTCTTTACGCAGGTTGCTCATCATGGCTTCGAAGGCAATCTGAGCATTGTTCTGGGTAATCCCCTGAACCATCGCTTTCTTCTGCGCTTCTGGCAGGGTACCGGCTTTCACTTCATCCAGCGCCAGCAGAACGACGTTGCCCTGCGTATCGGTGGTGGTACCGAAGCTTGGCTTGTCCTTCGCAGGCAGAGTCAGACCAAACGCGGCCTGGCTGATTGGGTCCTGCCCGGTACGGCTCAGCGTTTTCGCTTCACCGAAGCTCAGGCCAGCCGCTTTCAGCGCGTCTTCTTTACCCGCTTTCAGATCGGACAGAATCTTCTCAGCATCCAGTTTCGCCTGCTGTTCCGCTTTGTTGTGCTTAACCTGAGCGACAACCTGATCCTTCACTTCCGCCAGCGGTTTGACCGCTTCTGGCTTGTGCTCGCTGACGCGCAACACAAACGCACGATCGCCGTCGACGGTAATGATGTCAGAGTTACTGCCCGGCGTGCCGTTCTCGCCCACCAGACCGCCGTTGAAGATGGCATCAGATACCGGTTTGAAGTTCAGCTCTTCCGGCAGGTTGTCACGACCAAACCAGCCCGTCTCAACCGCCTTCACACCCGCCGCCTGCTCTGCACCAGCCAGAGATTCGTTATCGTTGCTGGCAGCATCGCTCACCTTCTGCTGCAGCGCGTAGTAGGCATCCAGCGCTTTTTCCTGTTTCACTTTCGCCGCGATATCTTCGCGAACGTCAGCCAGCGGCTTGGTTTTCGCCGCGGTGATGTCGTCCAGACGCACAACCAGGAAACCAACGGAAGACTTAATGACGCCTGAAAGCTGGCCTTTCTCTTTCAGACCGGCATTTTTCAGCTCGTCCGGCGTGGTCGCGTCTTCCAGCCAGCCCATATCACCGCCGTTTTTCGCAGAGATAATGTCGGTGGATTTCGCTTTCGCAACGGTCGCGAAATCAGCGCCTTTGTTCAGCTCATCCAGTACCGCTTTGGCATCAGCCTCGGTCTTCGTCTGAATCACGCTGTAGCGGTTACGCTGCGGCTGAGTGAACTGATCCTGATGCTGGTCGTAGTAAGACTGGATTTCTGCATCAGACGCAGTTTCCTGCAGCGCGGCTGCATCCAGCTTAATGTAGCTCACACGGAACTGCTCTGGAGAAACAAAGGAATTCTTGTTCTGCTCGTAGTAAGCGTTAACGTCAGCGTCGCTCACCTGCTGTTTCGCCGCCAGGGCGTTCACATCAATGGTCGCTTCGCGTACAACGCGCTGCTGCGCCACCAGCGCGGCCAGTTCGTCCGTTTCACCTTTGAGCATGAAATCGGTGCCCACAACGGCATTGATGAGCTGCTGGGTGGTCAGCTGGTTACGCAGCGCCTGAGCGTACTGATCGGCCGTCATCCCCATCTGGTTGACGATACTGTTGTAACGCGCGTTGTCAAATTTACCGTTAGACTGGAAGGCCTGGGTGGAGAAGATGGCTTTTTTCACCTGCTCATCACTGATGCCAAGGCCCAGTTTTTTGGCGTACTGATCGAGCAGCGCTTCGTCGATAAGACGGTTCAGTGTCTGTTGGCGCAGGGTCTTCATGTACCCTTCGTTCGCTGCCAGTTCAGAGAATTGGTCGCCCAGCTGTTGCTGCATACGGTTACGTTCACCGGCAAAAGCATTCTCGAACTGACCACGGCTGATTTCCTGGCCATTCACTTTTGCGGCATAGTTTGCGCCACCGCCAATAAGGTAACTGCTCACGCCGGTCAATATGAACGACACGATAATGATACCGAAAATAATCTTGAGCACGAGACTGTTAGCAGCCGTGCGTAAGCTGTCCATCATGGTGTAACAACACTCCGCTGTAGGTGACTGGTTACCTGACGCTGACGGAAAATCCTGCCCGTCGCGCGTGAAGGCGTATTGTGACAAGAAAACGGGGCGATTGTCAGCCCACAACTCGCATAAACTCGCACAAATCAGGTCTGGACAAACAAAAAAGGCACATCAAATGATGCGCCCTTGTACTTTCCGGCTTCCCTGAAACGGGAAAGCAATCAGTTTACTGCGTCTTTCAGCGCTTTACCTGCACGGAAACCCGGCACTTTAGCAGCAGCAATGGTGATCTCTTTACCGGTCTGAGGGTTGCGGCCAGTACGGGCAGCACGCTCTTTAACAGCAAAAGTACCGAAGCCTACCAGTGCAACGTCGTCCCCAGCCTGCAGAGATTCAGTAACAGAAGCAATTAATGCATCTAACGCACGTCCAGCTGCAGCTTTAGAAATATCAGCACCAGCAGCAATTTTGTCAATCAGTTGAGATTTATTCACTGTTCTCTTCCTCTCTTTATAATTTATATCGCGCCTGAATCCTTCACAACGCGACCGCGCAGCAGTTATATCAGGCCTGCCATGACCTTACAACACCCGTTGTTGATGGCTGACCTAATCAGCAATCTAAATTAGCTATACAAAAAAAGGCTGGCAAGTGCGAAATGACTTACCAGCCTTGTTTTTATTGACGCTCTTTGCGCGAGGTCACTATTTTGCGGTTACAACCTGCATTCCGGAGGGTTCATTCTGCAATGCGAGACTGAGAACTTCCTCAATTCGCTTCACAGGATGGATCTGCAGATCGGCAATCACGTTGTCCGGAATCTCTTCCAGATCGCGTTTATTTTCGTAAGGGATCAATACGGTTTTGATCCCCCCGCGGTGTGCCGCCAGCAGTTTTTCTTTTAAACCACCAATCGGCAGAACCTGGCCACGCAGCGTGATTTCACCGGTCATAGCCACATCGGCACGCACCGGGTTCCCTGTCAGGCAGGAAACCAGAGCGGTACACATGGCAATACCCGCGCTTGGGCCATCTTTCGGCGTCGCCCCTTCCGGAACGTGCACGTGGATGTCGCGTTTTTCGTAGAAATCAGTGTTGATACCCAGTTTCTCCGCGCGCGCGCGCACCACGGTCAGCGCCGCCTGGATGGATTCCTGCATTACTTCACCCAGCGAGCCGGTGTAGGTCAGCTTGCCTTTGCCCGGCACACAGGCGGTTTCGATGGTCAGCAGATCGCCGCCCACTTCCGTCCATGCCAGGCCAGTCACCTGACCAACGCGGTTTTCGTTGTCCGCGCGACCGTAGTCAAAGCGCTGAACGCCCAGGTACGCATGCAGATTGTCGCCGTTAATCACAATGTGTTTCAGGCTCTTATCCAGCAGCAGCTGTTTCACCGCTTTACGACACAGTTTGGAGATTTCACGCTCAAGGCTACGCACGCCCGCTTCACGGGTGTAGTAGCGAATGATGCCGATAATCGCGCTGTCCTCGACGGTCAGCTCGTTGGCTTTCAGCGCGTTACGCTCAATCTGTTTCGGCAGCAGGTGCTGCTTAGCGATGTTCAGCTTCTCATCTTCGGTATAACCGGAGAGACGGATCACTTCCATACGGTCCAGCAGCGGGGCCGGAATGTTCATGGAGTTGGAGGTCGCCACGAACATCACATCGCTCAGGTCGTAGTCCACTTCCAGGTAGTGATCGCTGAACGCCACGTTCTGTTCTGGATCAAGCACTTCCAGCAGTGCAGACGCAGGGTCGCCACGCATGTCCGACGACATCTTGTCGATCTCATCAAGCAGGAACAGCGGGTTTTTAACCCCCACCTTCGCCATCTTCTGGATCAGTTTACCCGGCATAGAACCGATGTAGGTACGGCGGTGACCGCGGATTTCCGCTTCATCGCGTACGCCACCCAGCGCCATACGGATATACTTGCGTCCGGTCGCTTTGGCGATGGACTGACCCAGAGAGGTTTTACCCACCCCCGGCGGTCCTACCAGGCACAGAATTGGGCCTTTGATTTTGTTTACACGGCTTTGTACCGCGAGGTACTCAAGAATGCGGTCTTTCACGCGTTCCAGGCCGTAGTGATCGGTATCCAGGATTTCCTGCGCCTGACGCAGGTCTTTTTTGACCTTGCTTCGGGCGTTCCACGGAACCTGCACCATCCACTCAATGTAGCCGCGTACAACGGTCGCTTCAGCCGACATTGGAGACATCATTTTCAGCTTCTGCAGTTCTGCTTCGGCTTTCTCTTTCGCCTCTTTCGGCATCTTCGCCGCGTCGATCTTACGCTTCAGCGCTTCGTTTTCGTCCGGCGCATCGTCCATCTCGCCCAGTTCTTTCTGAATGGCCTTCATTTGCTCATTCAGATAGTACTCACGCTGAGATTTCTCCATCTGCTTTTTCACGCGGTTGCGGATACGCTTCTCAACCTGCAGCAGATCGATTTCAGACTCCATCATCGCCATCAGGTATTCCAGACGTTCGTTAACGTCGGACATTTCCAGCACGGACTGTTTGTCAGCCAGCTTCAGCGGCATATGGGCAGCGATGGTGTCCGCCAGACGCGCAGGATCGTCGATGCTGTTCAGCGACGTCAGCACTTCTGGTGGGATTTTCTTGTTCAGCTTGATATAGCCTTCAAACTGGCTAATCGCGGTGCGCACCAGCACTTCCTGCTCGCGCTCATCAAGCTCAGGCGAATCAAGGTACTCTGCCTTCGCAGAGAAGTGCTCGCCATCGTCTGACAGAGTGGTAATACGCGCACGCTGCAGGCCTTCTACCAGCACCTTCACGGTGCCGTCAGGCAGCTTCAGCATCTGCAAAATAGAGGCCACGGTCCCGACGGTGAAAAGATCGTTTACACCCGGCTCATCCGTTGATGCTTCTTTCTGCGCCACCAGCATGATTTTTTTATCATGATCCATGGCGGCTTCGAGGCAACGGATAGATTTTTCCCGCCCTACAAATAAGGGTATGACCATGTGCGGATAAACCACCACATCGCGCAACGGCAATACGGGGATTTCAATGCGTTCAGAACGCTCAGGATTCATAGAGCTCTCTCTTAGTTAGTGTCCGCCAGGTAAGCTGGTCATGTCGCTGTGCTTCACATAACCATTAACATGTATCCAGTATATGGGGATGTTTGCCACACATTCAACGCTATGAATACGGAAAAAGTAAAGGGGAGATAAAATCCCCCCTTTTTGATTAACTGCTTGTATGATTTGGTGAATTATTCGCCAGATGCCTGCTGTGCTTCCGGTTTGCCGTAAATCAGCAGCGGCTTGGTTTGGCCGCTAATGACGGACTCGTCAATCACCACTTTTTCAACGTCTTCCATCGACGGCAGATCGTACATGGTGTCGAGCAGTGCCGCTTCAACAATTGAACGCAGACCACGGGCACCGGTTTTACGGATCATCGCTTTCTTGGCAATGGCATCCAGCGCTTCGTCGCGGAATTCCAGATCAACGCCTTCCAGATTGAACAGCGCCTGATACTGCTTGGTCAGCGCATTTTTCGGCTCTTTCAGGATCTGAATCAGCGCGTCTTCGCTCAGCTCGTTCAGCGTTGCCACAACCGGCAGACGGCCGATGAATTCAGGGATCAGACCGAATTTGATCAGATCTTCCGGTTCAACCTGAGACAGCAGTTCGCCTTCATTCGGTTTTTCAGACGTTGCTTTCACCGTTGCGCCAAAACCAATGCCGGAGCCGGTTTCAACACGGTGGGAGATCACTTTGTCCAGACCAGCAAACGCACCGCCACAGATGAACAGGATCTTGGAGGTATCAACCTGCAGGAACTCCTGCTGCGGATGTTTACGACCCCCCTGTGGCGGAACCGCGGCAACCGTACCTTCGATCAGCTTCAGCAGTGCCTGCTGTACGCCTTCACCCGATACGTCACGGGTAATGGACGGGTTGTCTGATTTACGGGAGATCTTGTCGATCTCATCGATGTAAACAATCCCGCGCTGGGCTTTCTGTACGTCGTAATCGCACTTCTGCAGCAGTTTCTGGATGATGTTTTCGACGTCCTCACCCACATAACCGGCCTCGGTCAGGGTGGTGGCATCCGCCATCGTGAACGGAACATCAAGCAGGCGCGCCAGGGTTTCAGCCAGCAGCGTTTTACCGGAACCGGTTGGGCCGATAAGCAGAATGTTACTTTTACCCAGTTCTACGCCATTGCTGGTGTCGCCGTTACGCAGACGTTTGTAGTGGTTATAGACCGCTACCGCCAGCACTTTCTTGGCCTGCTCCTGTCCGATGACGTAGTCGTCAAGGTGATGACGAATTTCATGCGGCGTTGGCAGCGCGCTGCGCTCACGGTGCGGTGCGACTTCTTTAATCTCTTCGCGAATGATGTCGTTACATAAATCGACACATTCGTCGCAGATATACACGGACGGCCCGGCAATCAGTTTACGCACTTCATGCTGGCTTTTGCCGCAAAAAGAGCAGTACAGCAGTTTGCCCGAACCATCTTTGCGTTTATCTGTCATGAGTCCAAACCTCTTTTTAAGTTCTTTGTGCCGCACATGACGACGCAAATGCCATTCTAAGACGCAAGCTGCAATAAGCAGCGTGCCGCCCTACCTTAGTATAGCGGCACACTCGCGTCGCGGGCATCAATTACGATGGGTCAACACGGAGTCGACTAAGCCGTACTCAACTGCCTCTGGAGCAGAGAGGAAGCGATCGCGCTCGGTATCGCGCTCGATCTGCTCGAGTGGTTGACCCGTATGCTGCGCCATAAGTTCATTCATGCGCGCTTTTACTTTCAGAATTTCGCGGGCGTGGATTTCGATATCCGTCGCCTGCCCCTGGTAACCGCCCAGCGGCTGGTGAATCATCACGCGGGAATTTGGCAAGCAGAAACGCTTACCTTTCGCCCCTGCTGTTAACAGGAACGCGCCCATCGATGCAGCCTGACCCATACAGATAGTGCTTACATCTGGCTTGATGAATTGCATGGTGTCATAAATGGACATCCCTGCTGTAATCACGCCACCCGGGGAGTTGATGTACAGGTAAATGTCTTTTTCCGGGTTTTCCGCTTCCAGAAACAGCATCTGCGCCACGATCAGGTTAGCCATGTGGTCTTCCACCTGGCCGGTCAGAAAGATAACGCGTTCCTTGAGCAGACGGGAATAGATATCAAAAGAACGCTCACCACGTGAGGTCTGTTCAATAACCATTGGCACCAGAGCCATATGGGGTGCAAAGTTATCTCGTTCGCCACTGTATGACATTTCCGTCTCCTGGATCAAAATTGAAAACACCTGCTGTACTGATTGTAACCTTACGGACGGATTATCAGCCAGTCTCATTCATCGTGATTACGTACTTATGGGGTTTACAGTGCCCTATTTCAAGCATAACAACCTTTTGTTGTTACGCTAACACCGAAAGGGCGTTTTAGCACTCTTCCTGGGCTATCGCTGTGATAAAAAAAACCCGCTGCCGCAAGGCAACGGGTTTTCTGTTCAAACTTTAAACCTTTGGGGCGAAATTACGCCTGCTGGTTCATCAGTTCGTTGAAAGAGGTCGCTTTTTCGGTCACTTTCGCTTTCGCCAGTACCGCTTCAACAGCCTGCTCTTCCAGGGCAACGTTGCGCATGTTGTCCATCAGCTCTTTGTTCTTACCGTAGAACTCAACAACTTCTGATGGATCTTCGTATGCAGAAGCCATCTCTTCGATCAGGCCTTTCACACGCTCTTCGTCAGCTTTCAGCTCGTGGGTACGAATCACTTCGCCCAGCAGCAGGCCAACAACAACGCGGCGTTTCGCTTGCTCTTCGAACAGCTCGCGTGGCAGTTCCATCGCTTGCTGCTGGTTGCCACCGAAACGCTGTGCAGCCTGACGGCGCAGAACGTCGATTTCGCTGTCGATCAGGGCAGCTGGAACGTCGATTTCGTTGGCTTTCACCAGACCTTCGATCGCCTGAGATTTCACACGGTTACGCACCGCGCCGTTCAGTTCGCGTTCCATGTTCTTACGCACTTCGGTACGCAGACCCGCTACGGAACCATCTTCCACGCCGAAACGCTTGATGAATTCTTCAGTCAGTTCTGGCAGTTCGCGCTCTTCAACTTTCTTCAGGTTGATAGCGAACTTCGCTGCTTTCCCTTTCAGGTTTTCAGCGTGGTACTCTTCCGGGAAGGTCACGTCGATGGTGAACTCTTCGCCAGCCTTGTGGCCTTTGATACCGTCTTCGAAGCCTGGGATCATACGACCCTGGCCCATAGCCAGTACGAAGTCAGACGCTTTGCCGCCTTCGAACTCTTCGCCGTCTACAGAACCGGTGAAGTCGATGGTGACACGGTCTTCAGCGTCAACAGCGCCTTCTTTCTCTTTCCAGTTCGCCTGCTGCTTGCGCAGGGTATCCAGCATGCCGTCAACGTCTTCGTCAGTCACGGAAACAACTGGTTTTTCAACTTCGATAGATTCCAGACCTTTCAGCTCAACTTCCGGGTACACTTCGAACTCTACGGAGTAGGTGAAGTCTTCGCCCAGTTTGTATTCGCCTGGAACGTAGTTCGGCGCGCCGGCCGGATTGATTTTTTCTTTGATGATCGCATCAATAAAGTTACGGCTCATCAGTTCACCCAGCACATCCTGACGCACGGAAGCGCCATAACGCTGAGCAACAACATTCATTGGTACTTTGCCCTTGCGGAAGCCGTCAATACGTACTTTTTTTGCTACGTTGACCAGCTCGCTTTTCACAGCAGTTTCGATGCTGTCAGCAGCGATAGTAATCGTTACACGGCGGCCAAGGCCTTGAGTGGTTTCAACTGAAACTTGCATCTTGTTACCTCAAAAAAATCACAGTGCTCGGTCAACTCTGAATCTGTCTGTTATACCGGGATGCTCTCTTAGTGCAGATTCACATTCCCTGTCGCCAGAATCATCCCGAAGACATTCAATAAGACGCGGCATTATAGCGGCATCACTTAGGTGAGTCGAGAACGGTTGGGGCATGTTGCTGCGGCTTTTTTCACACTTTAAGGCTATTTTTAGCCTTAAAATCGCACCATCCGCTCAAAACTCAGACAAAACAAAACGGCCCGGAGGCCGTTTTGAGGAAATCTGTAAGCAACATACTGGAAAAGCTCCAGCCGTTGCAAATCCGATTTATCAGGCGATAGTGCCTGCACCGCGACAGGGCGGCGATGCGAAAACCGTATCCTGCAAGCCTTCCCATTCCTTAATGGTATAGGTATGCAGTGCCAGCGCATGCACGGTCGTGGAGAGTTCTTCCGTCAAGGTGCTGTAGATCAAGCGGTGTCGATTCAGGAAACGTTCTCCCGTGAAGCGATCGCTAACCAGAACCACTTTAAAGTGGCTTTCAGAACCTGCCGGCACGTTATGACGATAGCTTTCGTCGACGACTTCGAGGAACACAGGGTTGAACGCTGCCCTTAATTTATCTTCTATATGCTCACGTATCATCATGAAATTACTCCTCCGACAACGCCAGGATGTCACCCATCCCTTTAAATGTTAGCCGCTTTTACCGTTTCCATTACACCTTGACAACAAATATTTAGCTTTCGTCTGATTTTCTCATTCAAACGAATGAAGTTCACTGTGGGACTCATACGTTTTGTCATACACGGATTGGGAAAAACGGTGAACTGGTCAGTTTTCGGACAAGGCGATGAATTTACATGCGTTGACCACTTCCCCTCGCCGTTGGCGATGTTATGATGGCGGCAATTTTTCTCTTTATATGCTTACGATTCGTTGAGAACCCGAAAATGTTAAAAAAACTCTTCTTTCCGTTGGTAGCCCTTTTTATGCTGGCAGGCTGCGCTACTCCGCCTACCACTATTGATGTCTCACCAAAAATCACCCTGCCTCAGCAGGACCCAAGCCTGATGGGCGTCACCGTGAGCATTAACGGTGCCGATCAGCGTCAGGACCAGGCGCTGGCAAAAGTGACCCGCGACAACCAGCAGGTTACCCTCACCGCATCCCGCGACCTGCGCTTCCTGCTCCAGGAAGTGCTGGAGAAACAGATGACCGCTCGCGGCTACATGATTGGCCCAAGCGGCGCGGTCGATCTGCAGATCATCGTGAACAACCTGTACGCTGACGTGTCTCAGGGCAACGTGCGCTACAACATCGCGACCAAAGCGGATATCGCCATCATTGCTACCGCGAAGAATGGCAACAAGATGACCAAAAACTACCGCGCCAGCTACTCTGTTGAAGGTGCGTTCCAGGCCTCTAACCAGAACATTGCTAACGCCGTTAATAGCGTGCTGACCGACACCATCGCCGATATGGCGCAGGACACCAGCATTCACGACTTCATCAAGCAGAACGCGCGTTAATCCCGCTCGCTGACCCGGTGTAACACCGGGTCAGTTTTATAAGAACATGTCCAGCCATTACTTACGCATTTTCCAGCAACCGAAATCAGCTATCCTGCTGATCCTCGGCTTCGCCTCGGGTTTACCCCTCGCACTCACTTCCGGCACGCTTCAGGCATGGATGACGGTTGAGAACATCGATCTTAAAACGATTGGTTTCTTCTCGCTTGTGGGCCAGGCCTATGTCTTTAAGTTCCTGTGGTCTCCGGTCATGGATCGCTATACGCCGCCTTTCCTCGGGCGTCGACGCGGCTGGTTAGTGATGACGCAGATCCTGCTGCTGCTGGCCATTGCGGCGATGGGTTTTCTTGAACCCACCACGCAGCTTCGCTGGATGGCGGCGCTTGCGGTAGTGATTGCCTTCTGCTCCGCCTCTCAGGATATCGTGTTCGATGCCTGGAAGACGGACGTGTTACCTGCGGAAGAGCGCGGCGCCGGTGCGGCAATCAGCGTGCTGGGCTATCGCCTCGGGATGCTGGTCTCCGGCGGGCTGGCGCTGTGGCTCGCCGACCGTTACCTCGGCTGGCAGGGCATGTACTGGCTGATGGCCGCCCTGCTGATCCCCTGCATTATCGCGACGCTGTTCGCGCCCGAACCGAGTGACGTCATCCCGGTTCCCCGCTCGCTGGAGCAGGCCGTCGCCGAACCGCTTCGCGACTTCTTTGGCCGCAACAACGCCTGGCTGATCCTGTTGCTTATCGTCCTTTATAAGCTGGGCGATGCCTTTGCCATGAGCCTGACCACCACCTTCCTGATCCGGGGCGTCGGTTTTGACGCCGGTGAAGTCGGCGTGGTGAATAAAACGCTGGGGCTGTTTGCGACCATCGTCGGCGCGCTTTATGGCGGCGTACTGATGCAGCGCCTGACGCTGTTTCGCGCGCTGCTGATTTTTGGCATCCTTCAGGGTGCCTCTAACGCAGGCTACTGGCTGCTGTCGATTACCGACAAACATACGATCAGCATGGCCGCGGCGGTGTTCTTCGAAAACCTCTGCGGCGGTATGGGCACAGCGGCGTTTGTCGCCCTGCTGATGACCCTGTGCAACAAGTCGTTTTCCGCTACCCAGTTCGCGCTGCTCTCGGCGCTCTCCGCCGTTGGCCGGGTGTACGTTGGCCCGATTGCCGGCTGGTTCGTGGAAGCCCACGGCTGGCCAACATTTTATCTCTTCTCGGTCGTGGCTGCCGTGCCGGGAATTTTATTGCTGCTGGTCTGCCGTCAGACGCTGGAATATACCCAGCGGACAGAACACTTTATGCCGCGCACCGAATATCACCGCGCCTACCGATTTGCGTTACGTCTGTTAATGGTGGGCTGCGCGGCTCTCGCACTCTGGCTGGTGGTGCTCATTATTAATGCCAGCACGTCACTGGCACTCCCCTTCGAAGCCCTTCTGCTGGACGCAGGCGCCCTGCTGGCTATCGCCGGGATCCTGACCGGGGGTCTGCTCGATTTCATGGCGTTGCGTAAAACGCAGATGACCTGAAGAAAAATGCGAAAGGTTATTTCCCGTTGTAATCACTAAGCGAAATTATAACGGCGAAATAGCCACCAGCCGCTAAAAAAAATATTTGTTGTTTTGTGCGGGATAGGATTTGGAAATTATTGACTCCCATTCCAAAACGCTATTTTTCATTAAACGATTCAGCATGCGAGAGTTTGATTTTTCGTTTTTTAGATGTCTTTTTATTGATAATTAATTGTTAATTTTTTGTTTATTTTCAACAATGGTTATACCAATTGTCCCTTTTAGGGTATGCTTGGGGGTCCTTTCGTTATAAAGCCCACGCCATGCGGCTTCGCTCATAAAAACCGACATAATTTGCAACACTTGTGACACGTGCGGCAGAACCCGGTAACACCTTCCTGACACAGGCCTAATGATGTTTACAGTAATGTAACCTTCCCGTAAAATGCCCGCACACTTTAAACGCCACCAGACTCCGTGGAATTGAGGTCGTTAAATGAGACTCGGGAAATACAATAAAAGTTTGGGATGGTTGTCATTATTCGCGGGCACTGTATTACTCAGTGGCTGCGATTCTGCACTACTAGACCCCAAAGGACAGATTGGACTGGAACAACGTTCACTGATATTGACGGCTTTTGGCCTGATGTTGATTGTGGTTATTCCTGCCATTTTGATGGCTGTTGGTTTCGCCTGGAAGTATCGTGCGAGCAATAAAGATGCGAAGTATAGCCCTAACTGGTCACACTCCAATAAAGTGGAAGCTGTGGTCTGGACGGTACCTATTCTGATCATCCTGTTCCTTGCCGTACTGACCTGGAAAACCACTCACGCACTTGAGCCAAGCAAACCGCTGGTTCACGATGAGAAACCTATTACCATTGAAGTGGTCTCCATGGACTGGAAATGGTTCTTCATCTATCCAGAGCAGGGTATTGCTACCGTGAATGAAATCGCCTTCCCGGCGAACACTCCGGTTCAGTTCAAAGTGACCTCCAACTCCGTAATGAACTCCTTCTTCATCCCACGTCTGGGTAGCCAGATTTACGCGATGGCCGGTATGCAGACTAACCTGCACCTGATCGCGAATGAAGCAGGCACCTATGATGGTATCTCCGCCAGCTATAGCGGCCCGGGCTTCTCAGGTATGAAGTTCAAAGCTATTGCGACGCCGGACCGTGCCGCTTTCGACCAATGGGTTGAAAAAGCGAAGCAGTCTCCAAACACCATGTCTGACATGGCGGCGTTCGATAAAGTGGCTGCACCTAGCGAATACAACAAGGTGGAGTACTTCTCTAACGTGAAACCCGATTTGTTCAAAGAGGTTGTTGGCAAATTTATGGATCACGGTAAGAGCATGGACATGACCCAGCCTGAAGGCGAGCACAGCGCGCATGAAGGTATGGAAGGCATGGACATGAGCCACGCGGAAACCGCTCACTAAGGGGCCGAGGAAGAAAATGTTCGGAAAATTGACACTGGATGCAGTGCCGTATCACGAACCGATTATCGTGATTACGGTGGCTGCAATTATCATTGGTGGCGCGGCCTTACTGGCCCTGATCACTTACTTCGGTAAGTGGAGCTACCTGTGGAACGAGTGGCTGACTTCGGTTGACCACAAAAAACTCGGTATCATGTACTGCATCGTCGGTATCGTCATGTTAATTCGTGGCTTTGCGGATGCGATCATGATGCGTAGCCAGCAGGCTCTCGCTTCTGCGGGTGAGGCTGGCTTCCTGCCGCCGCACCACTACGATCAGATCTTTACCGCCCACGGCGTTATCATGATCTTCTTCGTGGCGATGCCGCTGGTTATCGGTCTGATGAACGTTGTCGTTCCGCTGCAAATCGGCGCGCGCGACGTGGCGTTCCCGTTCCTGAACAACCTGAGCTTCTGGTTCACGGTTGTCGGCGTTATCCTGGTTAACCTGTCACTGGGTGTGGGCGAATTCGCGCAGACCGGCTGGCTGGCTTACCCGCCGCTGTCAGGAATTGAGTACAGTCCGGGCGTTGGCGTCGACTACTGGATTTGGGCGCTTCAGCTCTCCGGTGTCGGTACTACCCTGACCGGTATCAACTTCTTCGTGACCATTATCAAGATGCGTGCCCCTGGCATGACCATGTTCAAGATGCCGGTATTTACCTGGGCATCTCTGTGCGCCAACATCCTGATTATTGCCTCCTTCCCAATTCTGACCGTCACCGTCGCGCTGCTGACCCTGGACCGCTACCTGGGCACCCATTTCTTCACGAATGATATGGGTGGCAACATGATGATGTACATCAACCTGATTTGGGCCTGGGGTCACCCGGAAGTGTACATTCTGGTTCTGCCTGTGTTCGGTGTGTTCTCCGAAATCGCGGCAACCTTCTCGCGTAAACGTCTGTTTGGCTACACCTCTCTGGTGTGGGCAACCGTGTGTATTACCGTTCTGTCGTTCATCGTTTGGCTGCACCACTTCTTCACCATGGGTGCGGGCGCGAACGTAAACGCCTTCTTCGGTATCACCACCATGATTATCGCCATCCCTACCGGGGTGAAGATCTTCAACTGGCTGTTCACCATGTATCAGGGCCGTATCGTGTTCCACTCAGCGATGCTGTGGACCATCGGCTTCATCGTGACCTTCTCCGTAGGTGGGATGACCGGCGTACTGCTGGCGGTACCAGGTGCTGACTTCGTTCTGCACAACAGTCTGTTCCTGATTGCGCACTTCCATAACGTTATCATCGGTGGCGTGGTCTTCGGCTGCTTCGCTGGCGTAACCTACTGGTGGCCAAAAGCGTTCGGCTTCACGCTGAACGAAAAATGGGGTAAACGCGCGTTCTGGTTCTGGATCATCGGCTTCTTCGTCGCATTTATGCCGCTGTACGTGCTGGGCTTCATGGGTATGACCCGTCGTCTGAGCCAGCAGATCGATCCGCAGTTCCACCCAATGCTGATGGTTGCAGCGGGCGGCGCCGTGCTGATTGCCTGTGGTATCGCGTCCCAGCTGATTCAGTTCTACGTGTCTATTCGCGACCGCGACCAGAACCGTGACCTGACCGGTGACCCATGGGGTGGCCGTACGCTGGAGTGGGCAACCTCTTCTCCACCTCCTTTCTATAACTTTGCCATCGTGCCGCAGGTTCATGAACGCGACGCATTCTGGGAAATGAAAGAGAAAGGTGAAGCGTACAAGCAACCTGCTCATTACGAAGAGATCCACATGCCGAAAAACAGCGGTGCGGGCATTGTCATTGCCGCCTTCGCAACGGTATTTGGTTTCGCAATGATCTGGCACATCTGGTGGATGGCGATTGTTGGCTTCGCCGGCATCGTAATCAGCTGGATTGTGAAGAGCTTTGACGAGGACGTGGACTACTACGTACCAGTCCGTGAAGTTGAGAAGCTGGAAAATCAGCATTTCGACGAGATTTCTAAAGCGGGGCTGAAAAATGGCAACTGATACTCTGGCGCACTCAACTGCCCACGCGCATGAGCATGCGCACCACGATACAGGACCGACCAAAGTCTTCGGTTTCTGGATCTACCTGATGAGCGACTGCATTCTGTTCTGCTGTCTGTTCGCGACCTATGCCGTTCTGGTGAACGGCACGGCGGGCGGCCCGGCTGGCAAGGATATCTTTGAACTGCCGTTCGTTCTGGTTGAAACCGCACTGCTGTTATTCAGCTCTATCACCTACGGCATGGCGGCTATCGCCATGTACAAAAACAACAAGAGCCAGGTTGTTTCCTGGCTGGCGTTGACCTGGCTGTTTGGTGCTGGATTTATCGGGATGGAAATCTATGAATTCCATCACCTGATTCTGGAAGGTTTCGGTCCGGATCGCAGTGGCTTCCTGTCCGCGTTCTTCGCGCTGGTCGGTACCCACGGTCTGCACGTCACCTCTGGTCTGATCTGGATGGCGGTACTGATGTTCCAGGTATCCCGTCGCGGCCTGACCAGCACTAACCGTACCCGTATCATGTGCCTGAGTCTGTTCTGGCACTTCCTGGACGTGGTGTGGATCTGTGTGTTCTCTGTTGTATATCTGATGGGGGCGATGTAATGAGTCATTCAAACGATCATGGCGCTTCCCACGGTAGCGTAAAAACCTACATGACAGGTTTCATCCTGTCGATCATCCTGACGGTGATCCCGTTCTGGATGGTGATGAGCGGTTCTGCGTCTAAACCGGTTATTCTGGGTGCAATCCTGGTGACCGCGGTGATTCAGATTCTGGTGCATCTGGTTTGCTTCCTGCACATGAACACCAAGTCCGATGAAGGCTGGAATATGACCGCCTTTATCTTTACCGTGATTATCATCGCTATCCTGGTAGTCGGTTCCATCTGGATTATGTGGAACCTCAACTACAACATGATGGTTCACTAAGAGCGGCGAGTATGTTTAAGCAATACCTGCAAGTAACGAAACCAGGCATCATCTTTGGCAACCTGATCTCCGTGATCGGAGGGTTCCTGCTGGCCTCTAAGGGCAGCATCGATTACACCCTCTTTATCTACACGCTGGTCGGTGTGTCACTGGTTGTTGCGTCCGGTTGTGTATTTAACAACTACATCGACATGGATATCGACAAGAAGATGGAAAGGACCAAAAATCGGGTGCTGGTGAAAGGCCTGATCGCCCCTTCCGTCTCGCTGGTGTACGCCACCTTGCTGGGTATTGCTGGCTTTATGCTGCTGTGGTTTGGTGCTAACCCGCTGGCCTGCTGGCTGGGGGTGATGGGGTTCGTGGTGTATGTGGGCGTCTACAGCCTGTATATGAAACGCCACTCCGTCTACGGCACGCTGATTGGTTCTCTCTCCGGCGCTGCGCCGCCGGTGATTGGCTACTGCGCGGTCACGAACGAGTTCGACAGCGGTGCGCTGATCCTGCTGGCTATCTTTAGCCTGTGGCAGATGCCGCACTCCTATGCCATCGCGATTTTCCGCTTTAAGGATTATCAGGCAGCGAACATCCCGGTTCTGCCGGTCGTGAAAGGCATTTCGGTTGCCAAGAACCACATCACGCTGTACATCATCGCCTTTGCTGTAGCAACGCTGATGCTCTCTCTGGGTGGTTACGCCGGATACAAATATCTGGCGGTAGCCGCTGCGGTGAGCGTCTGGTGGCTCGGTATGGCGCTGCGCGGTTACAAAGTGGAAGATGACAAAGTCTGGGCGCGCAAACTGTTTGTGTTCTCGATTGTGGCCATCACCTCGCTGTCCGTGATGATGTCCGTGGACTTCATGGTGCCAGATTCACACAACCTGCTGACTTACGTCTGGTAAGCCAAAACAGGTGAATAAAGGGGTGCTTCGGCACCCTTTTTTATTCACTGAATTTATTAATAATGCATGTAATATTTGTTAAATAACCCTTTATTTACCCCGCCCCTTCCCCGCACTACACTATGGCCTGCTTTTGAACTGAGGTGGTAATGAACGATTATAAAATGACGCCAGGCGAGCTACGCGCGACCTGGGGCTTAGGGACTGTCTTCTCGCTACGGATGCTTGGCATGTTTATGGTCCTGCCTGTTCTGACCACGTACGGTATGGCGCTGCAGGGGGCCAGCGAGGCGCTGATTGGGCTCGCGATCGGCATCTACGGCCTGGCGCAGGCGGTATTCCAGATCCCGTTTGGCCTGCTCTCTGACCGGGTAGGTCGAAAGCCGCTGATCGTCGGCGGGCTGCTGGTCTTTGTGCTCGGAAGCATTATCGCCGCCCTCTCCCACTCCATCTGGGGGATTATTCTCGGCCGCGCCCTGCAGGGTTCCGGCGCGATTGCCGCCGCGGTGATGGCGCTGCTGTCAGACTTAACCCGCGAGCAGAACCGCACCAAAGCGATGGCGTTCATCGGCGTGAGCTTTGGCGTGACGTTTGCGATTGCGATGGTGCTGGGCCCCATCATTACCCACACGTTGGGTCTGCACGCCCTGTTCTGGATGATTGCCGTGCTGGCGACCATCGGTATTGCCTTAACCCTGTGGGTCGTGCCGGACAGCAAGAACCACGTCCTGAACCGTGAGTCGGGGATGGTAAAAGGCTGCTTCAGCAAAGTGATTGTCGAGCCGCGCCTGCTGAAGCTCAATTTTGGCATTATGTGCCTGCACATCCTGCTGATGTCGACCTTTGTCGCCCTGCCCGGCCAGCTTGCCGCGGCGGGTTTCCCGGCGGCTGAGCACTGGAAAATCTATCTGGTCACGATGCTGATTTCGTTTGTCTCCGTCGTGCCGTTCATCATCTACGCCGAAGTGAAGCGCAAAATGAAGCGCGTCTTCGTGGGCTGCGTGGCGTTGCTGCTGATTGCCGAAATTGTGCTCTGGGGTGCCGGTCCGCACTTCTGGGAGCTGATTGCCGGCGTACAGCTGTTCTTCCTGGCCTTTAACCTGATGGAAGCGCTGCTCCCGTCGCTGATCAGCAAAGAGTCCCCCGCCGGGTATAAAGGTACGGCGATGGGTATCTACTCCACCAGCCAGTTTCTCGGCGTGGCGATCGGCGGCTCGCTCGGCGGCTGGGTGGACGGCCTGTTTGATTCACAAACCGTGTTTCTCGCCGGTGCGCTATTGGCGACAGTCTGGCTGCTGGTCGCCAGCACCATGAAAGAGCCGCGCTACGTGAGCAGCCTGCGCGTAGAAATTCCGGATGATGTGGAGATTAGCGATGCGCTGAAACAGCGTCTGGAAGCCAAAGAGGGCGTGACGGATGTGCTCATCGTCCCGGAAGAGCGCAGCGCTTACGTCAAAATAGACAGTAAAGTGACCAACCGCTTCGAAGTCGAGCAGGCGCTCAAAGCGTAAAAAAAAGCCCGGTTATACCGGGCTTTTTTATATTAATCGCGGAAGTTTTTAAACTGGAACGGCTGTCCCAGATCGCCGCCGCGGATCAGCGCCATCACGCCCTGCAGGTCGTCACGGGATTTACCCGTCACGCGAATCTCTTCGCCCTGGATCTGCGCCTGCACCTTCAGCTTGCTGTCTTTAATGAGCTTAACGATCTTCTTCTGCACCGCGCTCTCAATGCCCTGCTTAAGCTTGGCTTCAACAAACCAGTTCTTACCGCTGTGCACAAACTCTTCCGGCACGTCCAGAGACGTCCCTTCAATGCCGCGCTTTAACAGCTTGGCGCGCAGAATGTCGAGCAGCTGATTCACCTGGAAATCAGACTCGCTCAGCACCTTAATGGTCTTATTTGCGTCGTTCAGCTCAAACGACGCCTCAACGCCACGAAAATCGAAACGTGACTCAACTTCGCGGGTTGCGTTCTCAACGCCGTTGCGAACTTCCTGGATATCAACTTCGGAAACAATATCGAAAGATGGCATCTTTTCTTCTCCCTTCACTTTTGTTGCGTTGCATAATACCCGCTACGAGGCATAACTCAACAGAAGCTTAGCTGTATAATTAAGCTGTAACACCTGGCGCAGTTGCAGGTGAGGAGGAACAATGAAAATTACGGTGCTCGGATGCGGAGCGCTTGGTCAGCTGTGGCTGACCGCGCTGTGCAAGCACGGACATGAGGTTCAGGGCTGGCTGCGCGTGCCCCAGCCCTATTGCAGTGTAAACCTGATTGGTGAAGACGGAAGCATCTTTAACGAATCCCTCACCGCGAACGATCCTGACTTCCTGGCGCAAAGCGACCTTTTACTGGTGACGCTCAAAGCGTGGCAGGTCTCAGACGCGGTAAAAACGCTGGCCGCGCAGCTCCCCCCCACTTCGCCCATACTGCTGCTGCATAACGGCATGGGGACCCTTGATGAGCTGAAAAGCGTCCCGCAGCCCCTGCTGATGGCGACAACCACGCACGCTGCACGTCGCGACGGCAACATCATCGTGCATGTCGCCAGCGGCGTAACGCATATCGGCCCGGCCAGAACGCAGGATGGCGACTATAGCTATCTGGCCGATGTGCTTCAAAAGGTGCTGCCGGACGTGGCCTGGCACAACAACATTCGCCCTCAACTGTGGCGTAAGCTTGCGGTGAACTGCGTGATCAATCCGCTGACGGCGCTGTGGGACTGCCCGAACGGGGAGCTGAAAAATCATCCGCAGGACGTTGCGATTTTGTGCGCGGAAGTCGCGGCGGTCGTTGAGCGGGAAGGCCTGCATACCTCGGCAGACGATTTGCACTGCTACGTCGAGCAGGTCATTGAGAGCACGGCAGAAAACATCTCCTCGATGCTGCAGGATGTTCGGGCATTACGCCACACGGAGATCGACTACATCACTGGCTATCTGCTAAAACGCGCCCGCGCGCACGGCATCGCCGTGCCGGAAAACGCCCGTCTGTATGACCTGGTTAAACGTAAGGAGAGTGAATATGAGCGCGTCAGCCCTGATCTGCCTCGCCCCTGGTAGCGAAGAGATGGAAGCGGTCACCACCATTGATTTGATGGTGCGCGGCGGCATTAAGGTTACCACCGCCAGCGTCGCCAGCGACGGCAGTCTGGCAATCACCTGCTCGCGCGGGGTGAAAATCCTCGCGGATGCCCCCCTTGTTCAGGTGGCTGATGGAGATTACGACATCATCGTGCTGCCCGGCGGCTTGAAAGGCGCGGAATGTTTTCGCGACAGCCCGCTGCTGGTCGAGACCGTGCGTCAGTTTCATTTATCCGGCCGCATCGTCGCGGCAATCTGTGCCGCCGCCGGAACGGTTCTGATTCCGCACGATATCTTCCCCATCGGCAACATGACCGGCTTCCCGGGGCTTAAGGATACGATCCCGGAAGAGCATTGGGTGGATAAACGCGTCGTCTGGGACCCGCGCGTCAACCTGCTGACCAGCCAGGGGCCCGGCACCGCGATCGATTTTGGCTTAAAGATTATTGACCTGCTGGTCGGGCGCGAGAAGGCGTACGAAGTGGCATCGTCGCTGGTGATGCCGGCGGGGATTTATAATTATTACGAATAGGTGTTCTCCCTCTCCCTGTGGGAGAGGGCCGGGGTGAGGGCATCAGGCCGCACTCCCCGGCTAGAAACTACGGGCGATACACCTTAACATTCGCAAAGCCCTGCTCGCGCAGATACAGCGCCTGCAGGCGGCTCATCACCCCGCGCTCGCACCACAGCAGATAGGTTTTGCTCTTGTCGAGATCGCCAAATTTCGTGCTCAGCTTGTAGAACGGCAGAGAAACCACCTCAACGCCTTCGACGTTCAGCGGGCTGGCATCCTGCTCATCAATCGAACGAATATCCACAATCACATCGCTGGCACCAAAACCGCTGACGGTTTCAACTTCAACGACTTTCTGCTCGGTCTGCTGGGCAATCTCACGGATATCAATGTTGGAGGCTTCCTCCACCACTTTGTCCAGAATGGCAAAATCGAAGTTCTCTTCTTCCGCTTCGATCTTCGCCTTCACCGCTTTCACCGTTGGGCTTTTTGAGATCACGCCGCAGTATTCCGGCATGGTGCGGGCAAAATCTTCGGTGCCGATTTCACGCGCCAGATCGATGATGTGCTCTTTGTCGTGGGAGATCAGCGGACGCAGGATCAGCGTATCAGACACGTTGTCGATCAGACGCAGGTTGGTCAGCGTCTGGCTGGAGACCTGGCCCAGCGCTTCGCCGGTGACCAGCGCCTGCACGCCGTAGCGTTCCGCCACTTTGGACGCCGCGCGCACCATCATGCGCTTCAGCACCACGCCCATCTGGCCGTCGTCTACTTTCTCAAGGATTTCGCCGACCACAGGTTCGAAGTTGATCGCCACAAAACGCACGCGGTGGGAGCTGCCGAAGCGGTTCCACAGGTAATGCGCGACCTGACGAACGCCGATTTCATGCGCCGCGCCGCCCAGGTTGAAGAAGCAGTAGTGCACACGGCAGCCGCGGCGCATCAGCATATAGCTGGAGACGCCGGAGTCGAAGCCTCCGGAGATCAGGGACAATACGTCTTCCTGGGTGCCAATAGGGAAGCCGCCGATACCTTCATAGCGACCTTTCACCAGCAGCAGGCGATCGTTTTCGATCTCCAGATTGACGGTCACGTCAGGGTTGGTCAGACGTACGCGCGCCGTTTCAACGTGCTGGTTCAAACCGCCTCCAACGTAACGTTCCACTTCAATGGAGCTGAACTCGTGCTTGCCGCGACGCTTCACGCGCACGCAGAAGGTTTTGCCTTCGATCTGATCGCGGTACTGGACCAGCGCTTTCTCGAAGATGTCGTGCATATCGCTGAACGGAACATCTTCCACTTCCAGGATATGGTGGATCCCCGGTATACGGGTCAGCGCGTCGCGAATATCCTGACGTTTGTTTTCGTCTTTCGCACGGACCTCAACGTGGTCCCAGTGGCGCACCACGGCGAGGGTTTCGTCGTAGTGCTTTAATACGTTACGAATGTTCCCGGTGAGAATTTTAATAAAGCGCAAACGCACAGATTGGCTTTTGATGGTGATTTCAGGGAACAATTTAATGATAAACTTCATGGCGGCAATGTTTCTTAGGCAAGCGTATTAAGGCTTGTAATGGAAAGAGTACAGCAGCCCACACCCGTGGCTGCATCCAGGCGCGCAAGTATACCACCATCGCGCCGCTCCTGTGCACATTGCGCGTTATTTGATAATTGCCCTGAGTCCGTTACCATGTCGGGGCTGAGAATATAAGAGTCAATTCACTATGCCGAAGAAGAACGACGCACCGGCCAGTTTCGAAACTGCGCTGAATGAACTGGAGCAAATCGTTACCCGTCTTGAGAGCGGCGATCTCCCGCTGGAAGAGGCGCTCAACGAATTCGAGCGTGGCGTGCAGCTGGCGCGCCAGGGGCAGGTCAAACTGCAGCAGGCCGAGCAGCGCGTGCAGATCCTGCTTTCCGACAGCGAAGACGCGAAAACCACGCCTTTTACACCGGACGCCGAGTAAATGGATTTTTCCAACGAGCTTCAGGCGCGTGTCGTACGCGCCAACGACGCCCTGCGCCGTTTTATTGCGCCACAACCTTTTCAGAACACTCCACTGGTTGAAGCCATGCACTATGGCGCACTCTTGGGTGGAAAGCGCCTGCGCCCGTTCCTGGTGTACGCCACGGGCAATATGTTTGGTATCAGCGATAACACGCTGGACGCCCCGGCAGCCGCCGTGGAGTGCATCCATGCCTACTCGCTGATCCACGACGATCTCCCTGCCATGGACGACGACGATTTGCGTCGGGGTCAACCCACCTGCCATATCAAGTTTGGCGAGGCGAATGCCATTCTGGCGGGTGATGCCCTGCAAACGCTGGCGTTCTCGATTCTGAGCGACGCGCCGATGGCGGAGGTGGCCGACCGCGACCGCCTGGCGATGATCTCCGAGCTGGCCATGGCCAGCGGCGTGGCCGGCATGTGCGGCGGACAGGCGCTGGATCTTGAAGCGGAAGGACGTCAGGTTAATCTGGAACAGCTGGAGCGTATTCACCGCCATAAAACCGGGGCGTTGATTCGTTCAGCGGTTCGCCTGGGCGCGCTGAGCGCGGGTGAACAAGGGCGCAAAGCCCTGCCGATTCTGGACAGATACGCAGAAAGTATCGGTCTTGCGTTCCAGGTTCAGGATGACATTCTGGATGTGGTGGGCGATACTGCAACATTGGGTAAACGTCAGGGTGCGGACCAGCAGCTTGGCAAAAGTACCTACCCCGCCCTGCTGGGCCTTGAGCAAGCCCAACGTAAAGCCCGGGATCTGATTGACGATGCCCGCCAGTCGCTAAATGAACTGGCCGCGCAATCGCTGGATACCTCGGCACTGGAAGCGCTAGCGGACTATATAATCCAGCGTGATAAATAAACTATATATCTCGATGAGCCTTTGATGAGTTTTGATATTGCCAAATACCCGACACTGGCGTTAGTTGACTCCACCCAGGAGTTACGTCTGCTGCCGAAAGAGAGCCTGCCGAAGCTGTGCGACGAGCTGCGTCGCTACCTGCTCGACAGCGTTAGCCGCTCCAGCGGCCATTTCGCCTCCGGGCTTGGCACGGTTGAGCTGACCGTGGCGCTGCATTACGTCTATAACACGCCGTTCGATCAGCTCATCTGGGACGTGGGCCACCAGGCTTATCCGCACAAAATTCTGACCGGACGTCGCGATAAAATTGGCACCATTCGCCAGAAAGGCGGCCTGCACCCGTTCCCGTGGCGCGGTGAGAGCGAGTACGACGTGCTGAGCGTCGGCCACTCCTCTACCTCCATTTCAGCGGGCATCGGTATTGCCGTTGCCGCCGAAAAAGAGAACAAGCAGCGCCGCACCGTCTGCGTGATTGGCGACGGTGCCATCACCGCAGGGATGGCCTTCGAAGCCATGAACCACGCGGGCGATATCAAGCCGGACATGCTGGTTATCCTTAACGATAACGAAATGTCGATCTCCGAGAACGTCGGCGCGCTGAACAACCATCTGGCCCAGCTGCTCTCCGGCAAGCTTTACTCCTCACTGCGTGAAGGCGGCAAGAAAGTCTTCTCCGGCGTACCGCCGATTAAAGAGCTGCTCAAGCGTACCGAAGAACACATCAAAGGCATGGTCGTGCCGGGCACCCTGTTTGAAGAGCTGGGCTTTAACTATATTGGCCCGGTTGACGGCCATGACGTGCTGGGTCTGGTGACCACGCTCAAGAACATGCGCGACCTGAAAGGCCCGCAGTTCCTGCACATCATGACCAAAAAAGGGCGTGGCTACGAACCGGCGGAAAAAGATCCGATCACCTTCCACGCGGTACCGAAATTTGACCCGTCCAGCGGCTGTCTGCCAAAAAGCAGCGGCGGCATGCCGAGCTATTCAAAAATCTTCGGCGACTGGCTGTGCGAAACCGCAGCGAAAGACAACAAGCTGATGGCGGTGACACCTGCCATGCGTGAAGGCTCCGGCATGGTGGATTTCTCCAGAAAATACCCTGACCAGTATTTTGACGTTGCCATTGCCGAGCAGCATGCGGTGACGTTTGCAGCGGGCCTGGCAATTGGCGGCTACAAGCCGGTTGTCGCTATCTATTCCACCTTCCTGCAGCGCGCCTACGATCAGGTGATCCACGACGTGGCGATTCAGAAGCTGCCTGTACTGTTTGCTATCGATCGTGCAGGCATCGTCGGTGCCGACGGCCAGACGCACCAGGGCGCGTTTGACCTGTCGTTCCTGCGCTGTATTCCGGATATGGTTGTCATGACGCCAAGCGACGAGAACGAATGTCGTCAGATGCTGTTTACCGGCTACCACTATCAGGATGGCCCAAGCGCCGTTCGCTACCCGCGCGGCAATGCGGTAGGCGTTGAGCTCCAGCCGCTGGAAAAACTGCCGATCGGTAAAGGTCTGGTGAAGCGTCGCGGTGAAAAAGTGGCGATCCTCAACTTCGGCACGCTGATGCCAGAGGCGGCGAAAGCGGCTGAAGCGCTGAATGCCACCCTGGTGGACATGCGCTTTGTGAAGCCGCTCGACGACGCTCTGATCCTGAGTATGGCTGAGACGCATGACGTGCTGGTCACGCTGGAAGAAAACGCCATCATGGGCGGCGCGGGCAGCGGCGTGAACGAGGTACTGATGGCAAATCGTAAAGCCGTGCCGGTGCTGAACCTCGGCCTGCCGGATCATTTCATTCCTCAGGGTACCCAGGATGAAGCCCGTGCGGCTATTGGCCTGGACGCCGCCGGTATCGAAGCCAAAATCCGCGCCTGGCTGGACTGACCCCTTCCCCCCTTTCCGCTCCTGCTATGCTTAAACCTGGTGTTTAAACAGCAGGAGCGGAACCGTGCAATACACAACATTAGGAAAAACGGACCTTAAGGTTTCCCGACTTTGTCTGGGATGCATGACCTTTGGCGAGCCCGACCGGGGTAATCACGCCTGGACGCTGCCGGAAGAGAGCAGTCGTCCAATCATCAAACGCGCCATCGAGGGCGGCATTAACTTCTTTGACACCGCCAACAGCTACTCCGACGGCAGCAGCGAAGAGATTGTCGGCCGCGCCCTGCGCGATTTTGCCCGTCGTGATGACATCGTCGTCGCCACCAAGGTCTACTATCCGGTGGGCGACCTGGCTGAGGGCCTTTCGCGCGCGCAGATCATGCGCTCCATTGATGACAGCCTCAGACGCCTGAACATGGATTACGTCGACCTGCTGCAGATTCACCGCTGGGATTACAACACGCCAGTCGAGGAGACGCTTGAAGCACTGAACGACGTGGTCAAAGCCGGTAAAGCACGCTACATCGGCGCGTCGTCTATGCACGCGTCGCAGTTTGCCCAGGCGCTGGATCTCCAGGCGCAGCACGGCTGGGCGCGCTTTGTCACCATGCAGGATCACTACAATCTGATCTATCGTGAAGAAGAGCGCGAGATGCTGCCGCTGTGCCATCAGGAGGGTGTGGCGGTGATCCCGTGGAGCCCGCTGGCGCGCGGCCGCCTGACCCGCCCGTGGGGGGAAACCACGGCTCGCCTGGTATCGGATGAAGTGGGAAAAAATCTTTATTCCGGTACAGAAGCCAGCGATGCGTTGATTGCCGAACGCTTAGCCGGAATTGCCGACGATACCGGTGCCACCCGCGCCCAGGTAGCGCTGGCGTGGCTGCTGGGCAAGCGCGGGGTCGCGTCGCCGATTATTGGAACGTCGCGGGAAGAACAGCTGGATGAGCTGCTGAATGCGGTAGATATCACGCTGACGCCGGAGCAGGTTGCCGAGCTGGAGACGCCGTATCAGCAGCATCCGGTAGTGGGGTTCAAGTAAGCCCTACCCACGTAGGCCGGGTAAGGCGAAGCCGCCACCCGGCAATACAGAGCGCACAAACTCACGCGAAGTGATCGTACCCTTTCCAGTCCAGCGTAACGGGCACACCGTCTTTCACAAACTTCAGCCCTTCGCTCTCCGGCATAATCTGACCGATGCAGGTAAATTTCGCGCCGAGATGCGCTAACGCCACGTCTAGCGTTCCACGGTTGAGCTCAGGCACCGTGAAGCACAGTTCGTAGTCTTCACCGCCGGAGAGCGCCCAACGCAGGGCCTGCTCAGGTTCAACATGGCGAAGCAGCTGCTCAGACAGCGGGAAGAGATCCAGGTCAACGCGCGCACCCACGCCGCTGGCCTTCAGGATATGGCCGAGATCGGAGATGAGACCGTCAGAGAGATCGATAGCCGAGCTTGCCCGCTCGCGCAGCGCCTGGCCGTGCAAAATACGCGGCGTTGGCCTCAGGTGGCGTTTCACCAGATACGCCGCATCGTCAGCATCTTCAACCGTTAAACGGTCCTGAAGGATCGCCAGCCCAGCCGCGCTGTCGCCCGGCGTACCGGTCACGTAGATCCAGTCGCCGGGTTTTGCGCCTGAGCGCTTCAGCGCGCGGCCAAGCGGCACGTAGCCGTGGATCGCCAGCGTCATCGACAGCGGCCCGGCAGTGGTATCACCGCCAATCAGCTGCATATCGTAATAATTCAGCTGTTCAAACAGCGCGTCGCTAAAAGCTTCCAGCCAGGCTTCATCCACCTCTGGCAGAGTCAGGGCCAGCGTCAGCCACGCGGGATCGGCGCCCATCGCCGCCAGATCGCTGACGTTAACCGCCAGCGCTTTATACGCCAGATCGGCAGGATCGATATCCGGTAAGAAATGACGTCCGCACACCAGGGTGTCGGTGCTGATTGCCAGCGTCTGTTTTTCGGGAATATTGAGAAGTGCACAGTCATCGCCAATGCCGGTTTCAACATCAAGACGAGAGGTTCTGACACGGTCGAAATAACGGGCAATCAGGGAGAATTCGCCGCATGCCATACGTTATGCCTCAGCAAATAAAAGAAAAAACCGGAGCCGCACTGCCCGTCAGGCAATGCAGGACTCCGGTTTGCGGATCACTTTTTGTGGGGACGGATCGCAGGTGCTGCTTTATCAAGTACGCCGTTTACAAACTTGTGGCTATCTTCAGCGCCGAAGGTTTTCGCCAGTTCGATCGCTTCGTTGATGGCCACTTTGTACGGCACATCATCACGTTTAGACAGCTCAAACAGCGCGATACGCAACACTGCTTTTTCTACCTGGCCCAGCTCTTCGAGCAGACGGGACAGGTAAGGCTTCATCAGACCATCGAGATACGCGCTATTAGTCGCCACTCCCGACAGCAGTTCACGGAAGTACAGAACGTCAACGTCTTTCACGTCCTGTTCTGACAGGAACTGGTATTCAACATCAGCGATGTCGTTCTGGGACAACTGCCAGGAGTAAAGTGCCTGGACGGCACATTCACGGGCGCGGCGACGAGCAGCAGGTTTCACGGAATTCCCCTTACAAAAAAATCAGGCCTTGATGGCTTTCAATACATTGATCATTTCAAGCGCGGTCAGTGCAGCTTCTGCACCTTTGTTACCGGCTTTGGTGCCAGCACGTTCGATGGCTTGTTCAATACTTTCGGTGGTCAGCACGCCGAACGCGACAGGAATTTCAGCATCCTGCGCAACGTGTGCCAGACCGTTGCTTGCACCGCCCGCAACGTATTCGAAGTGCGCAGTGCCGCCACGAATAACGGTACCCAGCGCAATCACCGCGTCGTATTTACCGGTTTTCGCCAGCGCGCCCGCCGCCAGTGGCAGTTCGTAAGCGCCTGGAACCCAAACAACGGTAATGTTGTCATCTTTAACCTGGCCGATGCGTTTCAGGGCGTCAATCGCACCTTCCAGCAGGCTGTCGTTGATGAAGTTGTTGAAACGCGCAATGGTGATGGCGACGCGAGCGTCCGGGGTAGCTACAGCAGCTTCAATAATGTTCATACTCTTCCTTTACGGGTTCATTTGGCCCCGCAGGGGGGCGGATTTTATCATAATACTTTGCGCACTGCTTCCCTATTTCAGGAGCAATTACGCTGTCGTTAAGTGGAGGCAGACATCCGGACCTACCGGACGAATCTCGCTAAATTTGAGTTGCGGTGCGTCGGCCAGTTTTTCAAGGCCGGGCAGCACAAACAGGCCGCGCGCGTCGTGACCTAACAGTTTAGGCGCAACGTAAACAATCAGTTCATCCACCAGTCCGGCCTGTAAGAGCGCACCGGCGAGCGTTGGCCCGGCTTCGACCCAGAGGCTGTTCACCTGCTGCTTGCCGAGCAGCATCATCAGCACAACCAGATCCAGATGACCGTTATGCTCCGGCACCATAATGCTGCGCACGCCTTCCGGCCATTCGCGCGTATCTTCTTTAGTGCGGGCAATCCAGGTTTCACCGGGCTGCTGGACGATGCGGTGCTCCGGCGTCACCCGGTTGTGGCTATCAATGACAATACGCAGCGGCTGACGCAGGTTCTCCTGCGGGTAAAGCGCCTGGGTATCGGCATTCAGTTCGTCCCAGCGCACGGTCATGGCCGGATCGTCAGCCAGAACGGTTTCACTGCTGGTGAGGATAGCATGGCTTTGCGCGCGCAGACGTTGCACATCGCGCCTTGCCTGCGGCGAGGTTACCCACTGGCTTTCGCCGTTTGCCATCGCCGTACGACCGTCCAGCGAGGCACCCAGCTTGAGCTGAATATACGGGAACCCCGTGCGCATGCGCTTCAGAAAGCCTTTGTTGATCGCTTCCGCGTCCTGCATCATCAGCCCATGGCTGACGTCAATGCCTTCCTGCTGCAGGCGATACAGGCCGCGTCCCGCCACCTGCGGATTCGGGTCCTGCATCGATGCGACCACGCGTGAAACGCCTGCCGCGATCAGCGCTTCGCAGCACGGCGGCGTGCGCCCGTGATGGCTGCAGGGCTCCAGCGTGACGTAGGCTGTGGCACCGCGCGCCTTCTCACCGGCCATGCGCAGCGCATGAACCTCGGCATGCGGCTCACCGGCACGATAGTGAAACCCCTCCCCCACGATCTCGCCATCTTTAACGATAACGCACCCGACGTTCGGGTTGGGATGGGTAGTAAAACGACCGCGCTGCGCCAGCTTCATGGCTCTCGCCATGTAAATCTCATCCTGCATGAGCTTAATCCTGTAAGCGGGCGATCTCTTCGCCAAACTCTTTGATGTCTTCGAAGCTGCGGTAGACCGAGGCGAAGCGGATATAGGCGACCTTATCGAGCTTTTTCAGCTGCTCCATCACCAGGTTGCCGATCATTTTGCTCGGCACTTCACGCTCGCCCAAACCACGAAGGTAAGATTTTATGTGGTTTAACGCCATCTCAACGTCGTCCGCGCTGACGGGACGTTTCTCGAGGGCCTTCAGCATCCCGCTGCGCAGTTTCTCTTCGTTAAACGGCTCGCGCACGTCGTTACTTTTTACCACGCGCGGCATTACCAGCTCTGCAACCTCAAAGGTCGTGAAACGCTCGTTGCACACCAGACACTGCCGACGACGGCGTACGGATGACCCTTCGCCCACAAGACGAGAGTCGATGACTTTGGTATCCACAGCGGAGCAGAATGGGCAATGCATACGGTATCCCTGTTATCCGGTTAACTGATTTTCATTTTACCCTGATCTGGCCTGACAACAAAGGAAGAGCTTTTTGAGACAAAGGATCTATGTCTGACACGATGATGATGGCTACCATTAGGACGATCCGTTATTTCAAGGAAATAAACGCAATGACAAGACGTTACCTGAAAATTTTGCTGGTGGGGAGCCTCTTCACCCTTAGCGCCTGTGCACAGCAAACCGAAGTCCGCCAGATGAAACAGAGCGTGAATACGCTCAATACGGCGCTGGACAAACTGAATAAAGAAACGGTGAAGATCACCCAGCAAAACGCGCTGAATGCCAAATCCAGCAGCGGGGTTTATCTCCTGCCGGGAGCGAATACGCCCGCGCGGCTCAATAGCCAGATTGGCACGCTGAAAATGTCACTGGTGAACGTGGCGGCGAATGCAAATGGTACTCGCGCAACATTACGCATTCAGGGCGAGTCCAACGATCCGTTGCCAGCTTTCAGCGGCACCGTCGAATGGGGGCAGATCCAGGGCACCACTGAGAGCTACCAGGAGGTGAATGTTAACAGTCAGCTGTTCACCGCACCGGCCAGCGTGCTGGCTCCAAGCGATGTTGACATTCCGCTGCAGCTTAACGGACTCACTCCGGATCAGTTAGGTTTCATCCGCATTCACGATATCCAGCCCGCCGCGCAGTAACCCCTCTTTTAGCGGAGTGCAATGTCACTCCGCTAACATTTACATTTCGTATGGATTGGCAACATAAATGATTGCCGCTACAATCCCGGCCGTTTAAAGTACGCAAACGTGAACGCAATCGATTACGCATGTGAGAGATATGTGAAACAACACATATTTTTGTGAGCAAGGATTCCTATAATAGGCTCCGCAGAAACACGAAATATTTTGATACGCAAATCGCGCATTTTTCACTCCCGGAAGGGAATTTCAATCAGTGGCATGATTATGAAAAAAACATTACTCGCAGCTGGCGCTGTACTGGCACTCTCCTCCTCTTTCACTGTTAACGCAGCGGAAAACGATAAACCACAATACCTCTCCGACTGGTGGCACCAGAGCGTTAACGTGGTTGGCAGCTACCACACCCGTTTCGGACCTCAGATCCGCAACGATACCTACCTGGAGTACGAAGCATTCGCCAAGAAAGACTGGTTTGATTTCTATGGCTATATGGATGCCCCGGTCTTCTTTGGTGGTAACTCTCAGGCAAAAGGTATCTGGAACCACGGTTCTCCTCTGTTCATGGAGATCGAGCCGCGCTTCTCCATCGACAAGCTGACCGGTACCGACCTGAGCTTCGGTCCGTTCAAAGAGTGGTACTTCGCGAACAACTATATCTACGACATGGGCCGCAACGAGTCCGGTCGTCAGAGCACCTGGTATATGGGTCTGGGTACGGACATCGACACTGGCCTGCCAATGAGCCTGTCCATGAACGTCTATGCTAAATACCAGTGGCAGAACTATGGTGCTGAAAACCAGAATGAGTGGGACGGCTATCGTTTCAAAGTGAAATACTTTGTGCCAATCACTCAGCTGTGGGGCGGTAACCTGAGCTACATCGGCTTCACCAACTTCGACTGGGGTTCAGATCTGGGCGATAAGAGCGGTTACGCTGAAAACGGCATCAAGCAGCGTACCAACAATTCCATCGCTTCCAGCCACATTCTGGCGCTGAACTACGATCACTGGCACTACTCTGTAGTGGCACGTTACTGGCACAACGGCGGCCAGTGGAACGACGACGCGAAACTGGTGTGGATGAACGAAAACGTCCGCTCTACCGGCTGGGGTGGTTACCTGGTTGTGGGTTATAACTTCTAATCAGTGCGGGACAGTGCGGGCTGATGCCCTCACCCTGACCCTCTCCCACTGTACGGTCCGGGGACATAGTGAACACTTGTTCGGGGACATGGTAGACACTTACAACTAAGGCATAAGAACCCGTTTATGGAGTCGCTTATGCCCTGGGATGCGAGAGATACCATGTCATTACGTACCGAGTTTGTTTTGTTCGCCTCGCAGGACGGGGCGAACATTCGTTCCCTCTGCCGTCACTACGGTATTTCACCTGCCACAGGCTACAAGTGGCTTCGCCGCTGGGCTCAGGAAGGTGCCGCCGGCCTTCAGGACCGCCCGCGCATACCGCACCATTCCCCGAACCGCTCATCTGACGACATCACAGCCCTGCTGCGCATGGCGCATGACCGCCATGAGCGCTGGGGCGCACGCAAGATAAAGCGCTGGCTCGAGGACCAGGGGCACCGCATGCCCGCCTTCAGCACCGTCCATAGCCTGATGGCCCGCCATGGTCTGCTGCCGGGCGCTTCACCGGGCATTCCCCCCACGGGACGGTTCGAACATGACGCGCCGAACCGCCTCTGGCAGATGGATTTTAAGGGCCACTTTCCCTTTGGCGGCGGCCGCTGCCATCCGCTCACCCTGCTGGACGACCACTCCCGTTTTTCCCTGTGCCTGGCGCACTGTACCGATGAACGGCGCGAGACCGTGCAGCAGCAGCTGGTCAGCGTGTTTGAGCGTTACGGCCTGCCGGACCGGATGACGATGGACAACGGCTCACCGTGGGGCGACACCACCGGCACCTGGACGGCGCTGGAGCTGTGGCTGATGCGCCACGGTATCCGGGTGGGGCACTCCCGGCCTTATCATCCGCAGACGCAGGGCAAGCTGGAGCGTTTTCACCGCAGCCTGAAGGCGGAAGTACTGCAGGGAAAATGGTTCGCAGACAGCGGTGAGCTGCAGCGCGCCTTCGACCACTGGCGGACGGTCTATAACCTTGAACGCCCGCACGAGGCGCTGGATATGGCGGTACCGGGCTCGCGGTATCAGCCGTCAGCGCGGCAGTACAGCTGCACCACAACGCCCCCGGAATACGACGAGGGCGTGATGGTCAGGAAGGTGGATATCAGCGGAAAGCTGAGCGTGAAAGGGGTAAGTCTGAAGGCAGGCAAGGCGTTCAGGGGAGAACGGGTCGGGCTGAAGGAGATGCAGGAAGACGGCAGCTACGAGGTGTGGTGGTACAGCACGAAAGTGGGGGTGATCGACCTGAAGAAAAAGTCGATCACCATGGGTAAAGGATGATAAAAAGTGTTCACCATGTCCCCGAACACCTGTCTACCATGTCCCCGGACTGTACACCCACAGGGAGAGGGAACAAACACTAAAAACGGCAACACACGTTGCCGTTTTGCTTTTACCTCGCCGCCCGGCTTTTTACTGCTTAACCTTCCGCAAAAAATCTGCCAGAGACCTGTCCGCACTCTCGCTAAACCGCCTCTCCGTCTGCACAATATTGAGGCATCGGTCGAGCCGGAAACAGCGATAGTCATCGCGCCGTTCGCACCAGGCCGCCAGCAGCCAGCGCTCCCCCCAGAAGAACAAGCCCAGCGGCTGAACCTCGCGCTTTGAGAGCTGCCCGGCTTCATCACGGTAATGCAGCGCCAGCACGCGCTGGGCGGAAATCGCCTGATGGATCCTGTCAAAATCGCTGCGGGAGTGGCTTTGCATGCAAAAATCCGGGGCGTAGATCCGCGTCTGCTCCGCCTTCCGACGACTCTCCTCGGGCAGGATAGCCAGCACCTTCTCCTGAGCCGACTCCAGCTCGCGCGACAGCGATTCCCCTCCCCAGGTTTTGAGCAGGCGAATCGCGACGATCAGCGCCTCTGACTCCTTATTTGTCAGCATCAGCGGCGGCAGGTCAAAACCCGACATTAGCCGATATCCGCTCCCCGCCTCACCTTCCACCGGCACGCCGGAAAGCGACAGGTCGCGGATATCGCGGTAGACCGTGCGCTCGGATACGCCAAGCCGGTCCGCCAGATGCGCTGCCGTTGTCAGACGCCTGCCCCGCAGGATCTGCACAATCTGAAACAAACGGTCAGCGCGTCGGGTCATATCGTATTCCGCTCTCAGGCAGGTTGATGGAGGCCGACGCGGTTACCCTCGCTGTCGGTAAACAATGCGATCGTGCCAATGCCATGCGGCAGTTCCAGCGGGCCAAACACGCACTCGCCGCCGGCAGAGGCGATGCGATCGAGCGTGGCCGCCAGATTGTCAGTATGCAGGTAAATAATAGCGCCCTGCAAAGACGGTGTAACGCCGTCAAATTTTGCCAGCGCCCCGCCGGTATACGGATCCTCATGCGGGAAAACGGCCAGCTCCGCGCAGTCCATTTTCTCGCGACGCAGCGCGAGCTGCATCACTGGCTCATAAAATTTGATGGCGCGATCCATATCCGCGACCGGAATTTCAAACCAGTTAATGACGCTTTTCATACATCCTCCTGACTGTTGTTTGGGTTCAGAAGGAGTCTACGACAGGGCTCCTGACAGCATACTGTCAGGAGTGTTTGTCAGGAGCAGATAAAAAAAATCCCGGTCAACCGACCGGGATTTCGATAACGCGCTAAACGTCGTCTTACGGCAGAATGGACGGCTGATCCGCCCCTTCTTTCTCGACTTTCTGCTGGAGCAGGTGCTCGCGCTTCATGCCGAGTTTCAGTGCCAGTGCGGACGCGACGTAGATAGAAGACGCCGTACCGATGGTGACACCAATCAGCATGGTCAGCGAGAAGCCTTCCAGTACCGGGCCACCGAAGAGATAGAGCATCAGGATAACCATTAAGGTCGTTCCGGATGTGATCAAGGTACGGTGCAGCGTCTGGGTCAACGACACGTTAAAGATTTCGTACGGCGTACCGCGACGGATCTTACGGAAGTTTTCACGAATACGGTCAGATACCACGATACTGTCGTTCAGAGAGTAACCGATAACGGACATCAGGGATGCCACAATCGTCAGGTCAATCTCAATGTGGAACAGCGACAGTACGCCCATGGTGATCACCACGTCGTGCGCAAGAGCGATAACCACACCTGCCGCCAGGCGCCACTCGAAGCGGAAACCGACGTACACCAGGATGGAGATCAGCGCCACCATCAGCGCCATCGCACCGGTTTGCGCCAGATCCGCGCCCACACTCGGGCCAACGAACTCAATACGCTTCACCGCCGCATTCTGGCTGGTCGATTCATTGATGACGTTCAGAACCTTGCTACCCAGCTCCTGGCTGCCGTTGGCATCGTGTACCGGCGGCATACGCACCATGATATCGCGACTGCTGCCGAAGTTTTGCAGCAGCGGCTCTTCAAAGCCCGCTTTCTGCAGCGATTCGCGCATCTGGTCCATATCGATCGGTTTTTCCAGGGAGATTTCAATTACCGTACCACCGGTAAAATCGAGACCCCAGTTAAAGCCTTTCACGCCCATAATGACGATGGACAGAATCAGCAGAAAACCTGAAATGCCAAAGGCCCAGTAGTCCCAGCGCATAAAGTCCCAGACTTTACGGCCGTGGTTTAATTGTTCAACAGTATATTCCTGTACCACAACGCACTCCTCAGATAGACAGCTTTTTGACGCGCTTGCCGCCGTACAGCAGGTTCACGATGGCACGGGTGCCGACAATAGCGGTAAACATCGACGTTGCAACACCGATACCGGTTGTAATCGCAAAGCCTTTGATCGCGCCAGTACCCACTGCATACAGGATAAGAACCTTAATCAGTGTTGTTACGTTCGCATCGAAGATGGAGCTGAACGCCCCTTTGTAGCCTTCTTCAATCGCCTGTTGCACAGAGCGACCGTTGCTCAACTCTTCTTTGATACGTTCGTTTATCAGTACGTTGGCGTCGACCGCCACCGCAAGGGTCAGAACGATACCCGCAATCCCCGGCATGGTCAGCGTCGCGCCCGGCAGCAGGGACATGATGCCGATGATCAGCACCAGGTTAGCCAGCAGAGCGGACGTCGCAATCAGACCAAACTTCTTATAGAAGAAGATCATGAAGAGGATGGAGACAACCAGACCTGCCAGACACGCTTCCAGACCCTGCTGGATGTTTTGCATACCCAGAGTAGGACCAATGGTACGTTCTTCAACAATCTGAATTGGCGCAATCAGCGCACCGGCACGCAGCAGCAGAGAGAGCTGACGCGCTTCATTCGGGTTGTTAATACCGGTAATACGGAAGCTGTTACCCAGACGAGACTGGATATTGGCGATGTTAATCACCTCTTCCTCTTTCACCAGTACCGCACGACCGTTTGCATCTTTCTTACCGCTGTCTTTGTACTCCACGAACAGGGTCGCCATCGGTTTGCCGATGTTGTCCTTGGTGAAGTTGGACATGATGTTACCACCCGCGCTATCGAGCGAGATGTTAACCTGCGGCTGGTTGTATTCGTCCTGGCTGGAAGTGGAGTCGGTGATATGGTCACCGGTCAGGATCACGCGTTTGTACAGCACAACCGGCTGACCTTCGCGGGTCTGTTTCACTTCGGAATCACCCGGAATACGGCCAGCGGCAGCAGCGGACTGATCGACATTAGAGTTAACCAGACGGAATTCCAGAGTCGCGGTTGCACCCAGAATCTCTTTCGCACGCGCAGTGTCCTGGATACCCGGCAGTTCTACCACGATACGGTCAGCACCCTGACGCTGTACCAGCGGCTCAGCCACGCCCAGCTGGTTTACACGGTTACGCAGAATGTTGATGTTCTGCTGAACGGCGTATTCGCGCGCTTCGCTCAGACGTGCATCCGTCATTACCGCACGCAGCTGGTTGCTGCCCTGAGAGGTAATCACCAGATCGCGATGACGCTGAGACAGGTAAGTTACAGCCTGATCGCGTGCCGCGCTGTCGCGGAACGTGATGCTCAAGCCGTAGTTATCTTCTTTACGCACGGTGGTATAGGCGATGCCTTTCTCACGCAGATCGCTGCGCAGGCTGTCGATATTCTGTTCCTGCAGCTTGCCAAGCGCGGTATCCATATCCACTTCCATCAGGAAGTGAACGCCGCCACGCAGGTCAAGACCCAGTTTCATTGGCTCTGCATTCAGAGCAGCCAGCCAACGCGGAGTTGCAGGAGCAAGGTTAAGCGCCACGACGTATTTATCACCCAGCACGCCCATCAGCGCTTCGCGAGCGCGGAGCTGCGTGTCGGTGGTGTCGAAGCGAGCAAGAATAGCGCCCTCTTCCAGTGCCACAGACTTAGCGGTAATTTTTTCTTCTTGTAACGTTTTCTGGACCTGGATCAGCGTTTGCTCACTGGCGGCGACACCGCGCGCGCCAGTGATTTGAACGGCCGGATCCTCACCATACAGGTTGGGAAGCGCGTACAGCAGGCCGACGATAATCACGACGACCAGCATGATGTACTTCCACAAAGGATAACGGTTTAACACGGCAGTTCCCTTTGGGAAAAGTTGGGATTACAGCGCCTTCATGGTGCCTTTCGGCAGAACGGCAGCTACGAAGTCACGTTTGATAACCACTTCAGTGGTGTCATTCAGGGCGATAGCAATGTAGCCGCTTTCCGCTACTTTGGTCACGCGACCCACCAGGCCACCGTTGGTCAGCACTTCATCGCCTTTCGCGATAGAGTTCATCAGGTTTTTGTGCTCTTTGGTGCGCTTCTGCTGTGGACGCAGGATCATGAAGTAGAAGATCAGACCGAACACAACCAGCATCAGAATCAGAGACATCGGGCTGCCCTGAGAAGGCGCGCCAGTTGCTGCTACCGCATCAGAAATAAAAAAGCTCATTCAAATTCCCTCATTTTTAAAATTAATCAACGTTCAAAGGTGGGACATCCCGGCCCTGACGTTGGTAGAAATCGGTCACGAAGCTCTCTAATTTACCCTCTTCGATAGCCTTACGTAAACCAGCCATTAAGCGCTGATAATAACGAAGATTATGAATGGTATTGAGACGCGCGCCCAAAATCTCGTTGCAACGATCGAGATGATGCAGATACGCGCGAGAATAATTGCGACAGGTATAGCAATCGCACTCGGAATCGAGCGGGCTGGTGTCACTCTTATGCTTCGCGTTACGGATTTTCACCACGCCATCGGTAACGAACAAATGGCCGTTACGCGCGTTGCGGGTTGGCATGACGCAGTCGAACATATCAATGCCGCGGCGTACGCCTTCAACCAGATCTTCTGGTTTACCCACGCCCATCAGGTATCGTGGTTTATCCGCCGGGATTTGCGGGCAGACATGCTCCAGAATGCGGTGCATGTCTTCCTTCGGCTCACCCACAGCCAAACCGCCGACAGCGTAGCCATCAAAACCTATCTCTACCAGACCTTTAACAGAGATATCGCGTAAATCTTCGTAAACGCTGCCCTGGATAATGCCGAACAGCGCATTTTTGTTCTGCAGGGAGTCAAAACGGTCACGGCTACGCTTCGCCCAGCGCAGGGACATCTCCATGGAGCGTTTTGCGTAGTCCCAGTCCGCCGGGTACGGCGTACATTCGTCGAAGATCATTACGATGTCAGAGCCAAGGTCGTACTGGATCTCCATCGATTTTTCGGGATCGAGGAAAATCGGATCGCCGTTGATCGGGTTACGGAAGTGTACGCCCTGCTCGGTGATCTTGCGGATATCGCCCAGGCTGAAGACCTGGAAGCCGCCGGAATCGGTCAGGATGGGGCCTTTCCACTGCATGAAATCGTGCAGGTCGCCGTGGAGCTTCATGATCTCCTGACCCGGACGCAGCCACAGGTGGAAGGTGTTGCCGAGGATAATCTGTGCGCCAGTGGCTTCTACTTCTTCCGGCGTCATCCCTTTTACGGTGCCGTACGTGCCCACAGGCATAAACGCGGGGGTTTCCACCACGCCGCGATCAAACACCAGGCGACCGCGACGCGCGCGGCCATCGGTGGTATCGAGTTCAAATTTCATTTTTTCTCCGACGTCAGAAAAACAGTCCAACGTTGTAAAACGGTGCCGCGGACTTATTCCCCGACACGCTCATTCAAAGCCAGCGGATTGTACGTGATAAACATCGCGTCCCCGTAGCTAAAAAAGCGATATTTTTGTTCTACCGCAGACTTGTAGGCGTTCATCGTATGCTGATAACCGGCAAACGCGGACACGAGCATAATCAGCGTGGATTCAGGCAGATGGAAGTTGGTCACCAGCGCGTCAATCACTTTGTACTGATAGCCCGGGTAGATAAAGATCTGCGTATCGCCAAAGAACGGCTCGATAAGATCGTTTTTCGCCGCCTGCGCGGCGCTCTCGAGTGAGCGTACGGACGTCGTACCGACCGCCACGACGCGGCTACCGCGCGCTTTCGCCGCCAGCACCGCGTCCACCACATCCTGAGGCACTTCGGCATACTCAGAGTGCATGATGTGATCTTCAATGCTGTCCACGCGCACCGGCTGGAAGGTCCCCGCGCCGACGTGCAGCGTCACGAAAGCCATCTCCACGCCCTTCGCACGCAGTTTCTCCAGCAGCGGCTCATCAAAATGCAGGCCCGCGGTCGGCGCAGCGACGGCACCCGGCTTCTGGCTGTAGACGGTCTGATACAGCTCGCGGTCGGCCTCTTCGTCCGGGCGCTCAATATACGGCGGCAGCGGCATGTGGCCGATGGCGTTCAGGATATCGAGCACCGTGCGCTCGTCGTCGAACGCCACCTCAAACAGCGCATCGTGGCGCGCGGTCATGGTCGCTTTGATGCTCTCGTCATCGCCCAGCAGCAGCTCAGCGCCCGGCTTCGGCGCCTTAGAAGCGCGAATATGTGCCAGAATACGTTTATCATCGAGCATACGTTCGACCAGCACTTCAATCTTGCCGCCGCTGGCTTTACGGCCAAACAGGCGCGCCGGGATCACGCGGGTATTGTTAAAGACCAGCAGATCGCCAGGGTTGAGCTTGTCGAGCAAATCGGTGAAAGTACCGTGCGTCAGCTCGCCCGTTGGCCCATCCAGTGACAGTAAGCGACAGCTGCTGCGCTCAGGCATGGGATAGTGAGCAATCAGGGATTCAGGTAGTTCAAAGGAGAAATCGGCGACGCGCATGACGTATACTCGTGACTTAAAAACAGGCGGCATAGTCTAGTGCTCACACCCTTTTGCTGCAACAACTAGCCGCCCCCGGACAAATAAAACGCATGAATTTTCTCGCTCACCTGCATCTCGCTCACCTCGCTAACAGCTCCCTGTCCGGCAATTTGCTGGCCGATTTCGTACGCGGCAACCCCGCTGAGGACTATTCCCCTGAGGTTGTCGACGGCATTTTCATGCACCGCCGCATCGACGTGCTGACTGATAAGCTGCCGGAAGTGACGGAAGCCAAAGCGTGGTTTCGCCCTGAAACGCGCCGCGTTGCGCCGATCACGCTCGACGTGATGTGGGACCACTTTCTGTCGCGCCACTGGGAACAGCTGTCGCCGGAGATGCCCTTGCCGGATTTTGTGCGCTATGCCCACCAGCAGGTGTCGATCATTCTGCCCGACTCGCCGCCGCGCTTTGTGAATCTGAATAACTACCTGTGGTCGGAACGCTGGCTGGAACGCTATCGCGAGATGGACTTCATCCAGAACGTGCTGAACGGGATGGCAAGCCGTCGCCCGCGGCTGGATGCGCTGCGCGACTCCTGGTATGACCTGGATGAACATTACGACGCGCTGGAAGCCCGATTCTGGCAGTTTTACCCGCGCATGATGACCCAAGCGAAAAGTAAACAACTCTGACAGATTTCTCATTGATAGGTAAAAGCTGGCGGAACGATTGTCACCACCTCTTTGTCTTATCCATGAACACTCTCTATACTGGCTCGCGTTGCGTTCCAAATAACCTTAGTATCTACAGGAGAATCATATGGTTCTGGTAACTCGTCCGGCTCCGGATTTTACAGCTGCAGCAGTTCTGGGCAACGGTGAAATCGTTGAAAACTTCAACTTCAAACAGCACACCAACGGTAAAGCGACCGTTCTGTTCTTCTGGCCAATGGACTTCACTTTCGTTTGCCCGTCTGAGCTGATCGCATTCGACAAACGTTATGAAGAATTCCAGAAGCGTGGCGTAGAAGTTGTTGGCGTCTCCTTCGACTCTGAATTTGTACACAACGCATGGCGTAACACCCCTGTCGACAAAGGCGGCATCGGTGCGGTGAAATACGCAATGGTTGCGGACATCAAACGCGAAATCCAGCAGGCTTACGGTATCGAACATCCGGACGCTGGCGTTGCGCTGCGTGGTTCCTTCCTGATCGACGCAAACGGCATCGTTCGTCACCAGGTTGTGAACGATCTGCCGCTGGGTCGTAACATCGACGAAATGCTGCGCATGGTTGACGCGCTGCAGTTCCACGAAGAGCACGGCGAAGTGTGCCCGGCTCAGTGGGAAAAAGGTAAAGAAGGCATGAACGCGTCTCCGGACGGCGTGGCTAAATACCTGTCTGAGAACGTATCCAGCCTGTAATCGGCACGGTTTACGAAAAAGGCCCGCTTATGCGGGCCTTTTTTTATGCCTTACGCTGCGTCTCTCGCCAGATGCGCCAGGCCATGCCCGCCAGCAGAATCACGCCCGCAATCAGCACGCCCCATACCAGCAGCGTGTTCATCCTGCTCTCCCGTTCGGCCGCAGAGGTAGCGGTCAGACGCCCCTCGCCGCCTAATGCGACATTATCCAGAATGTCGGCCTGCGGCAGGTTTGCCACATCATAGGTCTTGCGCAGGTCGGCTGGGATCAGCATGCCTGGCTCCACGCTGGCAGGCTTTGCGGCGCCGTTGCCCCAGGCGAGCACATACGGCGCTTTCCCCTGCGCGTTGAACACCAGATCGTAGCGGTCGCGATGTCCCGTGACGCTCGGCAGGTATTCTGGCAGACGCGCATTCAGCGTCGTGATTTTCACGGCCTGCACCAGGCCCCCGTTAAGCGAAACCGGTGGCGACGTTTTTCCCTCAAGACGGTAAAGGACCTCTTTCTTCAGGGGGTGCCATGCGTCTTTTACCGTACTCCGCCACGCTATCTCCACGGGAAGGACGCCGTCGCCATTTAGCGAGATGCTGACAGCACTCAGCGGCTGCGGGCGCGCCCAGTGCCACTGCGCTTCGCTTGCCGATAGCTGCTCCCCTTCCCCCTCAAGATCGACCGCTTCCGGGGCCGCCTGGGCAGGTGCGCTGATTGCGTTTACGCCGGTCAAGGTTATCCCCTGGCTCTGCGCGTTCAGCACCACCATGAGATAGCGATTCGCATCGGGAGATAAAACCGTATCGGTATCGATCCGATCGAGCTTAAGACGATCCTGGCCGCTGACGACGTCCAGCACGGGCATATCCTCGCGCAGGGTATACCAGCGCTTAAGATCCTCGCTGTAATAGACCGACGCCGTTCCCTGCCACGGCGTCTGAGGGGTATTCCAGAGCAGCTGCAGCTGGGATATGGCCATCTCCCCCGTCGCCTGCTCCGGCAGGGTCAGCAGATAATGTTGCCCGGCTGCGGCGGCTTTTTGCCCCTCCAGCACAATCTCAACGCCGTTTCGGGAACGAAGCAGGATCTTATCGCTGTCACCGGATCCTTGCGAAGCCGCAAGCGACGAGGCGTCCAGCGGGAAGAGGCGCAGCGCAGTGGATTGTACTGGCGCCTGCGGACGCGTCGCGCTGACCAGGCTGAAGGGAACCGGCTCGCCCGACTGGTTAAAGACGCGGACATCATGCAGATCCGGAGACGTGCTTTGCTCATAGACGGCGAGCGGCAGCATCACCCGATACCACTGGGAAGGAACAGACGTATCGAGTGAAAGACCAAAAGCATAGTCCCGGGGCGATTCCGCTTGTCCCTCGTCGCAAAACGCCGGGCCGGAAAGCGCCAGCAGCGCGGTACAGGCTACCGCTTTCATCCATTTCATTTTTCATCTCCTGTTTTGGGCGGTAGCGGTGAGAAATACCCCACGATCAGAACCAGTATCGCCACGCCGATAAACGCCACCGCGCGCGACAAACCGCCTCCGCCCGCGCTGTCCACCAGCATCAGTTTAACCATCACCACGCCCAGCAGCGCGGCGCCGCAGAGCCACTCCTGCCGGGAAGCCCGACGGGTGGCATGGATCATGACCACCAGCGCGCTCAGCATCCAGAACAGGGCAAAACTGGTCTGGATAAGCCGCGAATCCCACAGCGATGCCATATTCCAGGCCACGTCGCCGTACCAGGCCAGGGTGCGCATCAGCGCGCCGTTCAGCCACCAGAAGCCAAACGCCATAATCGCGACGGCAGGCCACGGTCGGGCCTGCGAGAGCCACGCCGGGTAGTAGCGATCCACAGCCCGATAAAAGACGACCAGCCCCAGCAGCGCGAACGCCGCGCCTTCCTCAAGCGGGTTTACCAGCGGCAGCCAGGTCTGACGATAGACCACGCCGTCCTGGAAATTGGTCACCACCAGCAATACCAGCAGCGCCACGACCGCGGGGATCGGTGCCAGGCAGGCGTAGAGCGCAGGCCACTCCCGGAACGGCCATCCGCGACGCCGTACGGCCGCAGATAGCCCCATAATTACCCCGCCGCCTGCTGCCATCGCTAAACCGCTGCCCCAGGCCGCCATGCCCCACGGCAACGACCGGGCAAACCAGTAGAGCTCAGCGGCCAGCGCCAGCAAAATCATCCAGAACAGCGACAAATGCAGCCCCATCGCGATGCGCGGCAGGAGTCTTTCACCATCGCGCCGCAACAGCATCAGCGCGGCAGGAAGCGCAACGCACCAGGCCAGATTTGACCAGCCGGCGGCAACGATCTGCTGGTGCCAGAGCTGATACCCCACCATCAGCAGCATAACCGGCCACAGCAGCCATTTGCTGGCATCCAGCTCCCGCCACGCCAGACGAGCAGCCACCTGCCGCCAGCCCCAGACTGATGCCGCCGTCAGCGCCAGCACGCCCGCCAGAATGGGTAATTCCTTCGTCAGCACCAGCCGCGACGCGCCCAATAGCGCCACGAGCCAGAACAGCAGCCCGCCTGCCAGCAGCGCCCAACTGACCGGCAGAAAGAGAGTCCGCCACAGCCGGGCCGCAGCCAGCCAGCAAAGGCTGAGGATGGTGAAGATCAGCAGCAGGCTCAGCGACGTAACGCCGTTCGTTTGCGCCCACAGCGCGCTGCCGAGCGCCAGCACCAGCAGCGCCGTCCCGCTATAGCTCATGCGACGCTGGTTCTGCTGCACGCCCAGCCAGAGGATACCCAGCCCTTCCAGCGCCCAGGCCATCGCCGTCCAGCGCGCCGACAGCGCCAGCGGAATGGCGAGGGTCGCGAACCCGCCGCCGATGGCCAGCGCGGCCAGGACCAGCGGTCTTCCGATGGAGGGATAGCGCCGCAGCGCAAGGAACGCGAGGGTAAGATAAAATGCGCCGTATCCCAGCGCGCTCAGGGCCGGGCCATATTCCCAGTGCCGGGTCATGCCGTACTGCATCCCGAAACCGATCAGCGGCGGAGCAAACAGCAGCACGCCGTCAATAATTTGCTTCCCTTTCTCCTGCGCCCGCAGCGACAGCGCCACGCTCAGGACGCCGAATATCAGCGTATTGGCAATCAGGAACAGCTGGCAGACCCCATAGTCTTCAGGCTGGTAGTCATTCAGCCCCCACAGGCCGCCCACGCCGAACGTAAACAGCAGCCCGAGCAGGTTCAGCTCGCGCCAGTGCTGCCAGATGCTGATAGCGAGAATGCCGATGGAAAGCAGGAGATAGAAAGAGAACAGCGCCACAAAGCTACCGCCCCCGGTAGACAAGAGCAGCGGCGCAAGATACCCACCGAGGCTCGCCAGCATGGCAAGGCTCAGCGCCTTCTGCAGCACCGCCAGCCCGACGCTTGCCGCGCATATCACCACCAGAAGCGCAAAAGCCAGCGTCATCGGCAGCATTTGCCAGAGCCGGAATGCGCCAAACACCGTCAGGTAGAGCACGCCGGTCGCCCCGCCCTGGAGGATTAGCGCATAGACACGCTGCCTGTGCCGCAGCCGCCACCCGACCGCCAGCAGAACGATGGCAAACAGCGCCGTTGCCACCAGGCGCAGCTCAAGCGGGAACAGGGAATGTTCAACGGTATAGCGCAGCAGGAATGAAAGACCGAGGAAGAGCAGCAGGATCCCAAGCTTCGCCAGCGGGTTACCCTGCATAAACCAGCGCACCAGCGACGTCAGTATGCCGCCAAAGGCAGAAGGCTGTTTTGCCGCAGGCACCGGGGCCGGGGCGGGCTCTGCCACGGCAGCGGGAGTATCGGGGCGCCAGGGGTCGACAGGCGCGGGAGCGTCCTCAACCGCAGGCGCGGTCGCAGCCACCGGCGCGGTTGCCTGCACCGGCCCCGGCGCGCTTTCAGGCACGCCGCGCTGCTCAAGCGCCTCAATGCGCTGGCGTAGCCGGGCGATTTCCTGTCGCGCCGCCGTACTTCGATTAAAGCCTATAACCGCAAGCACGGGTGCCACCACCAGCGCAAAAACCAGGAACAAACAGCCAAGGATGTAAAGCTCGTCCATGTTTCCACCTTCACCGTAAACGATCCGTTAAGATTGACACAAATAGTTGCATTTGCGCCATCTTAAAAGGTGGAAACATTAGCAGGTCTTAGCTGCCGGACCAGATCGTCGCGGATACCGCAGGCAGCGCCAGCACGCCGTCCTGTATCGTCGCCTTGCCCTCTTTATTCTTCCACATAGCCACCTTCAGCAGCGGTGAATCATCCAGCACCACTTCGCAGGCTTCGCCCCGGTTAATCGCCACCAGCACGCGCTGCTGGTTATAGACGCGAGCAAACACCACCACGTTATCGTGGGCGTACACCACCTGACAGCCGCCGTAGCGCAGGGCGAGACTCTGCTTGCGCAGCTTCGCCAGCCGCTGATACAGGCTGAACAGCACCTTGTCCTGTTTCGCTGGCTCCCACGGGAAGGTTTTGCGGCAGAACGGATCGTTGTTGCCGTCCAGCCCCACTTCGTCGCCGTAATAGATGCACGGCACGCCCGGCCAGGTGAAGAGCCAGGCCACCGCCAGCGGCAGACGCGCCACATCCTTGCCGAGCAGCGATTTAAAGCGGGCGGTATCGTGGCTATCGAGCTGGTTAAACATCCGCAGCTGCTGCTGATGAGACAGACCGGCGCGATAGTTCTCCATCCACGCCATGCAGGTTTCAGCGTCGATATGGTTCGGATCGTAGGAGATATCGGTGTTCGCGAGGAATCCCCACAGCGGGAAGGTAAAGCCGCGATAGTTCATCGCCGCATCTTCCGCATCGTTCTGCAGCCACTGGCGCGCGTCGCCAAAGTGCTCGCCAAAGACGAACGCCTCCGGCTGGGCCGCTTTTGCCGAGCGCGTAATCCCGGTGACGTGCTGAAGGTTATTCCGCGCCCCGCCCGCTTCACCGAGCATATGCACCACGTCCAGACGCCAGCCGTCCATATTCCACGGCGCTTTCAGCCAGTTTCGGACGATGCTGTCTTCGCCGCCGTAGATTTCATTCACGAGCGTTGGCGACTGGAAATCCAGCTTCGGCAGGCTCGCGTAGCCCAGCCAGTCCAGCGCGCGCCCCTCCTCGTTAAAGCTGTACCAGTCGCGCTGCGGCGAGTCCGGGTTATGACATGCCCCGCCCATCGACTGATTATGGCGATCAAACCAGGCGTGCGAATCGCCGCTGTGGTTGAACACGCCGTCCAGAATCAGGCGCATGCCTTCGTTTTGGGTGTTCTTGCGCAGGCGCAGCAGCGCCTCGTCACCGCCAAACTGCGCGTCAACGTGGCGATAATCTTCGGTATCGTATTTGTGCACGCTCGGGGCTTTAAACACCGGGTTGAGATACAGCGCCGTCACGCCGAGATTTTTCAGGTACGGCAGCTTTTCGCTGATGCCGTCGAGATCGCCGCCGTAAAAGGTCGATCCCCCAGCCTGCGCCGTCACCGGGTCATCCCACGCTTTCATAATGACGTCGTGACCCGCCGCGTGGTGGTAATAAACCTTATCCTGCTGCGCGGTGCGCTTTTCGCTGCGCGCAAAACGGTCCGGGAAAATCTGGTAAAAGACCTGATCGTTAACCCACTGCGGGCCGTTATCCGGGTAATCGACCGCAAACTGCTCCAGGCGTGCGGGCGGGAAACGGCTAAACCCCTGCGGGGTAAACCACAGCTGGCGGTTATTCCACAGCAGTTTGAAGCTATAACGGCGACGCGGCTGCCCGCTGCTCAGGTCGATATTCGCCCGCCACGCCGTGATCCCCGGCTGCGGCTGGCTGCGCAGCTTGTGCATTTTCAGCCCGGCCTCTTCGTTATCTATTTCGGCGCGGAGCGTCACGCGTTCAGGCTGATTTTCCCCCGCCAGCCAGAGCGTAATCACAAGGTTGTCTTTGTTTTGCTTAACAAATGGGGCAACCGGAAGGTGCCAGGCATTTAACATCACGAATCCCCTTTGATGAAATTGACGTCACCTTGCCACAGGGTGGTTAAGGATAGCTCATCACGTTCGGGATTATTGGGGGAGGAGAAAGGAGGAGGAGGCATCAGTGCGGCCTGATGCCCTCACCCCAACCCTCTCCCACGGGAGAGGGAGAAAGAAGATTACTGTGCTTCCGCCAGCTGACGGTCGCGGCGGCATTTAAACGCCCAGCCCACCAGCAGCAGGATAATCCACGCGAAGCCCACGTACAGGGAAATGCGGGTATCCGGATGGTAGCCAATCAGGCCAATGATAAACACCAGGAAGATCAGCCCGACGACGGTCGTCGCAACGCCGCCCGGTACTTTGAACTTCAGCGCTTTCGCCTCATCCGGCGACAGACGACGGCGGAAGGCAATCTGCGACAGCAGGATCATGATCCACACCCACACCGTCGCGAAGGTCGCCAGCGATGCAATCACCAGGAAGACGTTCTCCGGCATGATGTAGTTCAGGTAAACCGAAAACAGCAGCGCCACGGTCATGACCACTACCGTCACCCACGGCGTGCCGCGGCGTGAGGTTTTGGCGAACACCTTCGGCGCGCTGCCCTGCTCCGCCATGCCGTGGAGCATACGGCCCACGCCAAACACGTCACTGTTAATCGCGGAAAGCGACGCGGTCAGGACCACAAAGTTAAGAATGCTGGCCGCAAAGGCAATGCCCATATGCTGGAAGGTCAGAACAAACGGGCTACCGTTGGTACCCACCTGATTCCACGGGTAGATGGACATAATCACGAACAGCGTACCCACGTAGAACACCAGAATACGCATCGGCACCGAGTTGATGGCGCGCGGAATGGACTTCTCCGGATCTTTCGCTTCCCCGGCGGTGATACCGATAATCTCGATGCCGCCGTAGGCAAACATCACCATCTGCAGCGACATGACCATTCCGAGCCAGCCGTTGCTGAAGAAGCCCCCGTTGCTCCAGAGGTTATGGATGCCGGTCGGCTGACCGCCGTTGCCAATTCCCCAGATGATGATGCCGAAACCGGCGAGGATCATGATGATAATGGTCGCGACTTTAAAGAAGGAGAACCAGAACTCCAGCTCGCCAAACACCTTCACGCTCATCAGGTTGACGGCGCAGATGATCAGCACCACGCTCAGCACCCAAATCCAGTGCGGCACCGCCGGGAACCAGACGCCCATATAGATGCCAAACGCCGTCACGTCGGCAATCGCCACGATCAGGATTTCAAAGCAGTAGGTCCAGCCGGTGATAAACCCGGCCAGCGGGCCGAGGTTTTCCTGCGCGTAGCGGGAGAAGGAGCTGGCGGACGGGTTGTGAACCGACATTTCGCCGAGGGCGCGCATGATGATATACGCCGCCACGCCGCCGATGATGTACGCCAGCAGAACGCTGGGACCGGCCATTTTGATGGCATCTGCCGAGCCATAAAAAAGACCGGTGCCGATAGCAGAGCCCAGCGCCATAAAGCGGATGTGGCGCGTGCTCAATCCACGTTTAAGTTTGTTAGTGCTTTCCATTTAAATCTTGCCATTCAACACGAAAAAAACAAAAAACCACGGGGCCTTAAGCCCCGTGGTTAAACAGTTTGTTGCCGTTGATTAATGAGCGTTCGATGCGACCTGACGCCCTGCAGCACGGTCCCAGATAATGGCCAGAACCAGTGCAACAACGGTAGGCATCAGCCAGGCCAGACCCTGCTCGGACAGCGGCAGACGCTGTGTCCATGCCGGCAGTATGTGCGCGAAAGCTGATGCTTTAATCCCGTCAAGGATACCAAAAATCAGGCTGATAAACATGGCTGGCGCAATAATTCGTGAAGAGTTGTTCCACCACGGGCGAGTAAAGCTCAGCACCACCAGCACAATACACGGCGGGTAAATCGCCGTCAGCACCGGAATCGAGACCTGAATCAGGTGGCTCAGACCGAGGTTGGACACCGCCATAGAGAAGATGCCGAGGATAAACACCAGGGTGCGGTAAGAGAGCGGCAGATACTGCGCAAAGAACTCTGCGCAGGCGCAGGTCAGGCCAACCGCGGTGACCAGACAGGCCAGGAAGATGAGCGCCGCCAGCAGCATACTGCCCGCACCGCCGAAGGTGTGCTGAACGTAGGCGTGCAGGATAGCCGCACCGTTAGCGTTCTGATCGACCAGCATGGCGCTGTCAGATCCCAGACGGAACAGTGCCAGATACAGCAGCGTCAGACCCACGCCGGCCATCAGGCCAGCCCAGATGGTATAGCGGGTCAGCAGACGCGCTTCGGTCACACCGCGGGAACGCGCGGCGTTAACAATAACGATACCAAAGACCATGGCGCCCAGCGTATCCATCGTCAGGTAGCCGTTCACAAAGCCGTTAGAGAACGCGGCGTTTTTATAGGCGTCCATCGCGTCGCTAATCGGGCCTGCTGGCCAGACGATGGCCGCTACCGCCAGAACAATCAGCGCCACAATTTTCAGCGGAGCCAGGAAGTTACCCACGGTATCCAGCAGCTTGCCCGGATAGAGGGAAACCAGAATTACGATCGCGAAGTAGATCAGGCTGTAGATAAACAGCGGCATCGCACCGTCACCGGTCAGGGGAGCAATACCCACTTCGAAGGACACGGTTGCCGTACGCGGGGTCGCAAACAGCGGGCCAACGGCGAGATAGCAGACGGTTGCCAGCAGAACGCCCGCTACTTTGCCAATCGGGGTGCTGAGGCTATCCACGCCGCCGCCGACTTTCGCCAGCGCGACGACGGTCAGAACCGGCAGACCCACGGCAGTAATCAGGAAACCAAACGCGGCGGTCCAGACGTGTTCACCCGCCTGAAGGCCAACCATTGGAGGGAAAATGATGTTGCCTGCGCCAACGAACAGCGCAAATGTCATAAAGCCCAGCGCGATGATGTCACGCGATTTTAAGTGATGGGTCATAAAACCTTACTGCCTGTGGATGTGGTGTTGAAAACATTGAGATTTTCGATATCCCTGACGGGACGATACAGCCGAAAATTTGCTCAATTTCAGCGGGAAATGCTCCCGTCCTGGCGTGGAGAAGAATAGTTTTTCGATTTACCACGCAAATACAGTCGGTCTGACAGTATCTGGGGCGCAATTTAAACGCTTATAACGTTTAAAGGCAAGGAGGGATCGCAAAACCAGAACAATATGCCAGCATGAAAATACACGTTAGAATAATACGCTATTTATAAGAAAAACCCATGGCTAATCATGCGAACAAAAAACAGTCAGCCGTATATAATTCATCCGCGTTTCGCTTGACTGCAAAGCAAACGGGCCAGCAGAGGCTGACCCGTGGAAAGGTAAAATGACACACCTGCCGTCAGGCGATCTTTTTGGCAATTAATCGTTCCGGGATCACGAAGCTGAAGCGTGTTCCTTTACCCAGCGTACTCTGAATATCGAGACGGCTTTCATGGTGATTCACCGCGTGTTTCACAATTGCCAGCCCCAGGCCGCTTCCGCCTGTCTGCCGGGATCGCGCTTTATCCACACGGTAAAAACGCTCGGTCAGACGCGGAATATGCTCAGGCGCGATCCCCGGCCCGTTGTCTTCCACGCTAAACTCCGCCCCCGTTGGGGCATGGTGCCAGCGCACCACGATATCCGTCCCCTCCGGCGTATGATTCACCGCGTTATACACCAGGTTGGAAATGGCGCTACGCAGTTGATCTTCGCTGCCCAGCACCTTCAGCGTATTGTCGACCTCAAAGGTCAGGTGATGCTTTTTGTGGCTTAACGTCTGCGCTTCACGCTCAACGACCCGCAGCATCATCGGGACATCAATGGTCTCATTTAGCGCAAGCGTTGGCGCCGCTTCAATCTTCGATAGCGTCAGCAGCTGCTTCACCAGCCCTTCCATCCGGTGCGTTTGCTCCCGCATGGTGTGCAGCGCTTTTTCACGCGGCGCGCCTTCAAGCGTTTGCTCCTGCATCATCTCCAGGTAGCCCTGAAGCACGGTCAACGGGGTACGCAGTTCGTGACTGACGTTGGCGAAGAAGTTGCGACGCGCCCCTTCCAGCTGGTGCATCTGGGTGACATCGCGCGCCACCATCAGCCACTGCTTATCGCTGTAGGGCATCACGCGGATTTCCAGATGGCGACCATTATTGAGCTTCAGATTATGCGGGCGGGTAAAATCACGCGTTTTCAGATACTGCGTGAACTCGGGATAGCGCAGAAGGTTGAGGATATTCTGACCATTATCGTCGGGCCAGCGCAGGCCCAGCAGCTGTTGTGCAAGGCCGTTACACCAGAAGATTGTCCCTTCTTCGGTCGTCAGAATAACGGCATCGGGCAGCGACTCTGCACCGCTGCGAAAACGCTTAATCAGGCTTCCCAGTTCGCGGCGACGCTTTTTATTACGCATCTGCATCTGATGCAGACCGTACAGCAGCGGCTCCCAGCTGCCGCTTCCCGGCGGCGGCGTCATACTTCGGTCAACCCACAGCCACCAGGAGAGGCGCAGGAGGTTCCAGAAATGCCAGATCAGCAGCCCGGTGACCGACGCCAGCAGAAACCACGGCAGGTGTCCAAGAAAGGCCCCCAGAAGGAAGGCCGGAATACAGCATAAGATCAGTTCAAAGACGAGCCTTTTCCATGACAGACGTTCCAGCACGCGTCACACTCCTGTCATTGTTCAGAAACGGGTAGAAAAACGATAACCCGTGCCGCGGACCGTCTGCACCATGCGATCGTGGCCGCTCAGTTCCAGTGCTTTTCGCAGGCGGCGAATATGTACGTCAACCGTCCGGTCTTCGACATACACGTTAGTTCCCCAGACGTTATTCAGCAACTGCTCGCGGCTGTACACGCGTTCCGGGTGGGTCATAAAGAAGTGCAGGAGTTTAAATTCGGTAGGCCCCATGTCGAGGGGATTTTCACCGGTCATCACGCGGTGTGAGGTGGGGTCAAGGCTTAGCCCCTGCATCTCAATCACCTCTTCCACCGCCATCGGCGAAATACGGCGCATCACGGCTTTAATGCGGGCAACCAGCTCTTTTGGGGAGAACGGTTTAGTAATGTAATCGTCCGCGCCGGTTTCCAGACCGCGAACGCGATCCTCTTCTTCTCCGCGCGCCGTGAGCATCACAACCGGGATGTCGCGGGTCAGCGCCTCGCGCTTCAGGTGTTTGATAAACTGCAGTCCGGAGCCGCCGGGCAACATCCAGTCCAGCAGAATCAGATCGGGCCAGGGTTCATTCAGCTGGTTCACTGCGCTGTCATAATCTTCCGCTTCAACCGGCTGGAAGCCGTTTTGCTCGAGCACGAAGCACACCATTTCACGAATTGGAGCTTCATCTTCTACGACCAGAATACGTCTCGCCATACTTTGCCCTGTCTTATCTTATTTAAGTTACAAGTTTGTAATTCGGCGCCATTATGCGTCAGATTTATGACAGATTTATGAAAAACAGTACCACGATAACGGGCAAACCGTTGTTTTATTACAGCGGTTATTTTCCCGTCTCTGAACGTTTATAATCCTGCTTTCTCTTTTTTGCCACGGATCAGCTATGCGCATACTTCACACTTCGGACTGGCATCTGGGTCAAAATTTTTACAGCAAAAGCCGTGCGGCTGAACATGAAGCCTTCCTGAACTGGCTGCTGGAAACGGCCAGGACGCACGAGGTGGACGCGATTATTGTGGCGGGTGACATCTTTGATACCGGCTCGCCCCCCAGCTATGCGCGTGAACTGTACAACCGCTTCGTGGTGAATCTGCAGCAAACCGGCTGTCATCTGGTGATTGTCGCCGGTAACCACGATTCCGTCGCGACGCTGAATGAATCCCGCGACATCCTGGCATTTCTCAATACTACCGTCGTCGCCAGCGCCGGGCACGCCCCGCAGATCCTGAAAAAACGCGACGGCACGCCGGGGGCGGTGCTGTGCCCCATTCCGTTTTTGCGTCCGCGCGATATTGTGCAAAGCCAGGCGGGACTTTCCGGCGGCGAAAAGCAACAGCATCTGTTACAGGCCATCACCGACTATTATCACCAGCAGCACGCCGATGCCTGCGCCCTGCGCGGCGACCAGCCGATTCCGGTGATTGCGACCGGGCATCTCACCACCGTCGGGGCCAGTAAAAGTGACGCCGTACGTGACATCTATATCGGTACGCTGGACGCCTTTCCGGCGCAGAACTTCCCGCCAGCCGACTACATTGCGCTCGGACACATTCACCGGGCGCAGATCGTCGGCGGCAGCGAGCACATCCGCTACTGCGGCTCGCCTGTTTCGCTCAGCTTTGACGAGACGGGCAAGGCCAAATCCGTCCATCTGGTGAGCTTCTCCGGGGGCAAACTCCGCGCCGTTGAGACGCTGGAGGTGCCCGTCACCCAGCCGCTGGCGGTGCTTAAGGGCGATCTCGACGCCATTACCGCCCAGCTTGAGCAGTGGCGCGGAAAAGCGCTTAACCCGCCCGTCTGGCTGGATATCGAAATCACCACCGATGACTACCTGCACGATATGCAGCGTAAAATTCAGGCGCTGACGGAAGATTTGCCCGTCGAAGTCTTACTGGTACGCCGCAGCCGCGAGCAGCGCGAGAAAATTCTGTTAAGCGCTCAACGCGAAACGCTCAGTGAGCTTCGGGTTGAAGAGGTGTTTGAACGCAGGCTCTCGCAGGAGGAAATTGACGACGCGAAGCGCGCAAGACTCAGCGAACTGTTCAGCCATACCCTGCATGCGCTCAATGATGAGGAAGAAAACGCATGAAAATTTTGAGCCTGCGCCTGAAAAATCTCAACTCCCTCAAGGGCGAGTGGAAAATTGACTTTACCGCGGAGCCGTTTGCCAGCAACGGTCTGTTTGCCATCACCGGCGCGACCGGGGCTGGTAAAACCACCCTGCTCGACGCCATCTGCCTGGCGCTTTATCACGAAACGCCGCGACTGCAGAAGGTTTCTCAGGCACAAAACGACCTGATGACGCGCGACACCGCCGAGTGCCTGGCGGAAGTGGAGTTCGAGGTAAAAGGCACCGCCTACCGCGCCTTCTGGAGCCAGAACCGCGCGCGCAACCAGCCGGACGGAAACCTGCAGGCGCCGCGCGTGGAGCTGGCGCGCTGCGAAGATGGCAAAATCCTGGCGGACAAAGTAACGGATAAACTGGAGCAAACCGCTGCGCTCACCGGGCTGGACTATGGCCGCTTTACCCGCTCCATGCTGCTCTCACAGGGGCAGTTTGCCGCCTTTCTTAATGCCAGGCCGAGCGATCGCGCCGAGCTGCTGGAAGAGCTGACCGGCACCGAGATCTACGGCCAGATTTCCGCCATGGTGTTTGAAAAACACAAAGCCGCCCGCAGCGTGCTTGAAAAATGCGAGGCGCAGGCGGCGGGCGTCGTGCTGTTGAGCGAAGAGCAACAGCAGCAGTTACAGCAAAGTTTGCAGGCACTTACTGACGAAGAGAAAACCCTGCTGGTTCAGCAGCAAAGCCAGCAGAAAGATTTTCAGTGGCTTACGCGCCATGACGAGCTCGTGCTTGAGCAACAGCGCGTCACCGCGATGCAGCAGCAGGCGCAACAGGCGCTGACGAACGCTGCGCCGGAGCTGGCCAAGCTCCAGCTCGCTCTGCCCGCCGCCCAGCTTCGACCGCTTTGGGAGCATCAGCAGGATCAAACCGCGCGTCTGACGCAAACCCAACAGCGAATTATCGAAGTAAATATTCGCTTACAAGCCAAAACCGCACTGCGCGCGCGGATCCGTCATACCGCCCAGCGGAATCATGAGCAGCTTCAGACCGAGCTGACGGCGCTGGCGCAGTGGCTGGCGGAGCACGAGCGCTATCGCCTGCTGGGGCAGGAGATAGCCGGCTGGCGTGCTCAGCTCTCGCAGCTTAACCGCGATAAAACGCAGTTAGCCTCGCTTGCTGCGAAGATGAGCGAATTACGCAACAGGCTGGCTGAGATGCCGGAAAATGCGCTGACGCTGACGGCGGATGAGGTCAGCGCGGCCATGGAGCAGCAGTCCCGGTCACGCACGCTGCACCAGCGGCTAACGTCGCTGCATGCCCGCTATCAGCCGCTGCAAAAGCGCCTGCGCCAGAGCGGTGAAAGCGTGCAGAAGGCCCAGGCCGATCAAAATAAACTCAATGAAACGCTGACGCTGCGCCGCCAGCAGTACAAAGAGAAACATCAGCACTATCTGGACCTGAAGGCCCTGTGCGAACGTGAAGCGACGATTAAAGACCTGGAAAGCTATCGTTCCCGGCTTGAGGCAGGCAAACCCTGTCCGCTGTGCGGCTCCAGCGAGCATCCCGCCGTTGCGCAATACCAGTCGCTTGAGCTGACGGATAACCAGCGCCGCCGTGATGCTCTGGAAAAAGAGGTCGCCGCGCTTAAAGAGGAAGGCCTGCTGGTGCTGGGACAGGTTAATGCCCTGAGTCAGCAGATCCAGCGCGAGACGGACGAAGCGCAGACTCTCTCTCAGGAAGAGCAAGCACTCACTAAAGAGTGGATGGAAGCCTGTGCTTCCCTGAACATCGCGTTGAATATTCAGGAAGATATCACGCCATGGATGAACGAGCAGGAACAGTACGAGCACCAGCTCTATCAGCTCAGCCAGCGTCTGACCCTGCAAAACCAGTTGAACGAGCAGGAAGTGCAGGAGCGACAATATCAGCAGCAGTTGACGGCCGCGCGCCAGGCGCTGGAACACACCCTGCTCTCGCTATCGCTTAACGTACCTGAAGACGGTCATGAAGCCGCCTGGCTGCACGCCCGCGAAGCGGAATTCGCGCAGTGGCAGGAGAAACAAACGCAGCACGGCGTGCTTCTGGAACGCATAAACGCTCTCAAACCGCTGCTCGACACGCTTCCGGAAACGCACAGCGAAGAGGCCGAACCGGCCATTCCGGACGGCTGGCGCGACGTGCACGACGAATGCGTGTCGCTACAGAGCCAGCTCACCGCGCAGCAGCAGCAGGAAAAGCTGGAGCAAGAGCGCCTGCAGCAGACGCAGACGCAGTTCACCGCGGCGCTCTCAGCGAGCTGCTTTGCCGATCGGGACGCGTTCCTTGCCGCGCTGCTGGATGACGACACTATTCGCCACCTCGAACAGCTGAAACAGTCGCTGGAAAGCCAGATACAGCAGGCCGCGGCCCTCTCCGGCCAGGCTAACCAGCAGCTGCAGGCTCATCTGGCGCTGCGGCCGGAAGGGCTCGACGCCGATGCTCCTGCGCTGCAAAGCCAGCTGCAGCAGCTGGCGCAACGGCTTCGCGAGAATACGACGCATCAGGGCGAGATCCGCCAGCAGCTTAAGCAGGACAGCGATAACCGTCAGCACCAGCTGGCGTTGATGCAGCAAATTGATGAGGCCGCGCGCCAGGCGGACGACTGGGGTTATCTGAACGCGCTGATCGGCTCCAGCACCGGCGACAAGTTCCGTAAGTTCGCGCAGGGGCTGACGCTGGACAATCTTGTCTGGCTTGCTAACCAGCAGCTTAACCGTCTGCACGGGCGTTATCTGCTGCAGCGTAAGGCCAGCGACGCGCTGGAGCTGGAAGTGGTCGATACGTGGCAGGCGGACGCGGTGCGCGATACCCGCACGCTCTCCGGCGGCGAGAGCTTCCTGGTCAGCCTGGCGCTGGCGCTGGCCCTTTCCGACCTGGTGAGTCATAAGACGCGGATCGATTCCCTGTTCCTGGATGAAGGGTTCGGCACGCTCGACAGCGAAACGCTGGATACCGCGCTGGATGCGCTCGACGCGCTGAACGCCACCGGGAAAACCATCGGCGTGATCAGCCACGTAGAGGCGATGAAAGAGCGCATTCCGGTGCAGATCAAGGTGAAGAAGATTAACGGGCTGGGGTATAGCAGGCTGGATAAGGTGTTTGCGGTGGAATAAATGGGGGTGGGGGTGGGTGCGGTCTGATGCCCTCACCCTAGCCCTCTCCCACAGGGAGAGGGTACAAACACCAAAAACAGCAACTTGCGTTGCTGTTTTGCTTTTACCTTGCCTCACCCTGACCCTCTTCCACAGGGAGAGGGTACAAACATTAAAAACGGCAACGCAAGTTGCCGTTTTGCGTTTATTCCGGCCACAACCACGCCGCGCCGCGCACGCCGCTGGAGTCACCGTGGACAGCTTTGCGGATCGGGGTTTCACACTCGCCGCCAAACACCCACTGTTTCACCAGGTTCGGTACCGTGGCGTACAGCCGGTCGACGTTGCTCATGCCGCCGCCGAGAACAATCACGTCCGGATCGAGAATATTCACCACGTGCGCCAGGGATTTCGCCAGCCGCATTTCGTAGCGGCTAAGGGCCAGCTCGGCGACCGGATCCTGTTCTTCGACCAGACGCATGATTTCGTTGCCCTTGAGCGGCTGGCCGCTCAGACGGTGGTAGTCGGTCGAAAACCCGGTGCCGGAGATAAACGTCTCAATACAGCCTTGCTTTCCGCAGTAGCACGGCACCTCAGCGCGGTATTTAAGCTCATCTTCATCCATCCACGGCAGCGGGTTGTGTCCCCACTCGCCCGCGGTACCGTTGCCGCCGATATGGGCGCGCCCGCCGAACGCCACGCCCGCGCCGCAGCCGGTACCGATGATAACGGCAAACACGGTCTGGGCACCGGCCGCCGCGCCGTCGATGGCCTCAGAGACCGCCAGGCAGTTGGCGTCGTTGGCCAGACGCACTTCCCGTTTCAGACGCTGGCTCAAATCCTTATCAAACGGCTGACCGTTGAGCCAGGTGGAGTTAGCATTTTTAACCACTCCGGTATACGGCGAGATCGACCCCGGGATCCCCATCCCGACGCTGCCGGTTTGCCCTGTCGCCTGCTCGGCCATCTCAACCAGTCTGGCAATCGTCTCGATAGTCTGGTGATAATCATCGCGCGGCGTCGGCAGACGATGGCGAAACAGCTGCTCCCCCTGCTCGCTCAGTGCGATGACTTCTGTTTTGGTGCCGCCCAAATCGATCCCAATACGCACAAGACTCTCCTCATTATTTTGATTATCAACAGAGTAGAAGCACGCTTCCCGATTAGCAATGCAAGCGATGCGACAATTCGTTATCATGCCCGCTGATTTAACGACAAGGCCGTGGAAATTATCATGCTGTGGTTCAAAAATTTGATGGTTTACCGTCTCAGCCGCGACGTTTCGCTGCGTGCAGAAGAGATGGAAAAACAGTTAGCCGCTTATACCTTTTCCCCTTGCGGTAGCCAGGATATGGCGAAAACCGGTTGGGTTCCGCCAATGGGTTCACAAAGCGATGCACTGACCCACGCCAGCAGCACGGGTCAAATCATCGTCTGCGCCCGTAAAGAAGAGAAAATCCTGCCGACGCCGGTGGTTAAGCAGGCGCTCGAAGCGAAAATTTTCAAGCTGGAAGCCGAACAGGGCCGCAAGCTGAAAAAGACCGAAAAAGATTCGCTGAAAGACGAAGTGCTGCACTCCCTGCTGCCGCGCGCCTTCAGCCGCTTCAGCCAGACCATGATGTGGATCGACACCGTCAACGGGTTGATCATGGTGGACTGCGCAAGCGCCAAGAAAGCAGAAGATACGCTGGCCCTGCTGCGCAAAAGCATCGGCTCTTTACCGGTCGTTCCGCTGGCGCTTGAAACGCCGATCGAGCTGACGCTGACCGAATGGGTACGCAGCGGCGCAGCGGCGCAGGGTTTCCAGATCCTTGATGAAGCCGAGCTGAAAGCCCTGCTGGAAGATGGCGGCGTGATCCGCGCGAAGAAGCAGGATCTGGTGAGCGACGAGATCGCCGTACACATTGAAGCGGGTAAAGTGGTCACTAAACTGGCGCTCGACTGGCAGCAGCGTATTCAGTTCGTGATGTGCGACGACGGCTCCGTGAAGCGTCTGAAGTTCTGCGACGAGCTGCGCGATCAGAACGAAGATATCGACAGGGAAGATTACGCCCAGCGTTTTGACGCGGACTTCATCCTGATGACCGGCGAGCTGGCCGCGTTGATTCAGAATCTGGTGGAAGGTCTCGGCGGCGAAGCGCAGAGATAACAGGCAAAACGTAGGCCGGGTAAGCGTTAGCGCCACCCGGCTTATTTTTTATTTCAGGTAGCGGCACAGATAAGAGGTGGGTTCAGCCACCTGCAAATGAAATTCGCTGTGGCCAGGGACGTTGAAAACTTGCCCGGCAGCGTAAACTTTCCATTCCGTTTCACCCGGCAGTAAGACGTTCAGCGCCCCGCTGACGACCGTCATTTCTTCAGCTTCCGCCGTGCCAAAGGTGTATTCCCCTTCCGCCATTACGCCGACACTGGCGCGACCAGTGCTGCTGCTGGTAAAACCAATGGATTTCACTTTACCGGAAAAGTATTCGTTACTTTGAAGCATGAACTGGCCCTTATATTTATAGATAAAAATTCACTATAGGGGCCATGCTCATCACCTGTCACGCAAAATCATTACATGAGGAGTTCCGAGGCCAGACGAGCCATCAGAACGTTGGATAACAGCACGGGCACATCCAGCGCTTTTTGCAGCAGGTCACGATGATGCTGGTGGAAACCCAGGCAGTCCAGGATCAAGACGTCCGCCCCTCTCTCAAGCAGTTCCTTCCCGGCAGCAATGAGCTTGGCCTCACTGTCCCAGAACGGATTTGCCAGCGCGTACAAGGGCACTTTTTCCAGCACCTGCCATTTTGCCTCCTGGTTATCCATGAGCTCCTCAATGGGAACAATCACCCCCACCTGATGCCCGTCAACGATAGAGGCCACCAGCGGTGGAATGATCCGCATCGGCTCCAGCAAAATCGCATTACGCGCCGTAAGCCCCTTAATGGGTGCGGTACTCATCAGCAAAATAACGTCGTAACCTTGATTATCGAGCACTTCTATCACGCCCTGCAGCGAGCGCTCGATTTTCTGGCGTGAAACGTGCGCCAGTTTACCGTCACTTAATAACGTCGCCAGGGGTTCCTCCCCCGCCTCGACAGCGTAGTCTTCCATGACCTCTTCCCGACTCATCTTCCCCAGCAGGCTGAGATGCGTTATCTGTTGTTCAGATACATGCTCGGTTAAGAGCGGTAACACTTCGCTTACAGGGACCACACCAATGGTGAGGATCGCCAACGTTGCCTTCATTTTTATCGCCTTCCATTACTCCAACATCGTGTACACAGGTACAGGCTCACTACGCTGCACAGTTCATTTTTTCAACAAAACAGCACATAGCGTAGCAGGTGATCCCGACATCGAAATGTAAAGATCGCCTGCCGATACCGGAGTTACTTGTAATAACTAAATATTAACTCCTGCTTAACTTTCCCGATGAGTAAAAAGTGTGATTCAGGCACGATATTGGAGCGTTTAGGAAAACATTCAGGTTATATCGGGATCTTCGTAGCGCCGTTTCGCGTCCAGCGCTTCCTGTTCAGTCTCGTGTTCACTGATCAGCGAGTCCGGTTTGGGGTGATCGGCACGCAGTTGATACCAGGTCACGGTATGACCCGTATGGCCTTTTTCAACGGTAACAATGCGCGCTTCACGCGGATAGGGAGGTCTGGTTGGCATAGCTCATCCTTTTTTTATGTCTGAGCTATAAGTATAGACGCCGGTTAGCTGGCACAAGCCAAACGCAGGGCGGTAATAATCTGAATCACAACGTCTTCGGGAGACGCTGACGCATCCACCACGTGGTGAGCCGCTTCGCGGTATAGCGCATCGCGTTCGGCCAGCACTTCACTCACCTCTTCGTTGAGCGGCCTGGAGGTCAGCGCGGGGCGTTGCCCCTCTTCCGGAAAAGCTTCCAGACGCCCTACCAGAGCCGACACCGGCGCGCTGAGATAAATCACAATCCCCTTTTCGCGCATAAAGTGACGATTACACTCCGCCAGAACAATGCCACCCCCGGTCGCGATCACGGCAGATGGGGTAGTGACCGCTTTCAGCGCGGCGGTTTCGCGTGCGCGAAAGCTCTCCCATCCCTCTTGCTCAACGATCTCAGCGATGGTTTTTCCGGCCTCGGTTTGCAGCCAGTGGTCGGTATCAACAAACTGGCGATGACACACGCGTGCCAGCTCCAGGCCAACGGTGGTTTTCCCACAGCCGCGGGGGCCAACTAAAAAGATGGGTTGGGTCATGCCAGGTGTTCCCCTTGATGCCGAATGGCTGAAGAGTGTAAAGAAATAATTGCAGAAGATGTTGCGATTACTTTACTGCAAAGCGGTACGGGATGACAACCCTGTGGAGGCCACACTGTACCACAAATTGACAATAATTATCATTACGCTGTGCGGCGCTTCACTTCCAGCAGCCATTTATCCAGCTCGGCAGCAAACTGCTGGCGATCGCGCTGGGACAGGCTGTCCGGCCCACCGGTCTGCACGCCGCTGGCCCGCATCGTATCCATAAAATCGCGCATGGTGAGCTTTTCGCGAATGGTCGAAGGCGAATAACGCTCCCCGCGCGGATTGAGCGCCGCCGCCCCTTTCTCCAGCACTTCAGCGGCCAGCGGAATATCCGCCGTGATCACCAGATCCTCCGCGCTACACAGGCGAACAATTTCGTTATCCGCCACGTCGAACCCGGCCGGCACGCGCAAGGAGCGGATGAACCGCGAGGGCGGTACGCGAATATTCTGGTTTGCCACCAGCGTCAGCGACATCTGAACGCGCTCGGCGGCGCGAAATAAAATCTCTTTAATCACATTCGGACACGCGTCCGCATCAACCCAAATCGCCATATTGTCTCCCCATAATGACTCTGTCGACTATTGTCGCCTGCATTTCGTTGTTAAGCTATCAATCAGAGAAAACAACGCATAATGACGGAGAATCGTGATGGACAAGAAAATCGGGTTTATCGGCTGCGGTAACATGGGCAAAGCCATCCTGGGCGGTCTGATCGCCAGCGGGCAGGTGCTGCCGGGTCAGATTTGGGTCTATACCCCGTCACCGGACAAGGTCGCCGCGTTGCGCGATCAATACGGGATCAACGCTGCCGAAAGCGCGCAGGAAGTGGCCCAGGTCGCCGATATCGTCTTTGGCGCCGTCAAGCCGAACATCATGATCAAAGTGCTGAGCGATATCACCTCCAGCCTGAATAAAGAGACGCTGGTCGTGTCGATTGCAGCGGGCGTCACGCTCGATCAGCTGGCGCGCGCGCTGGGTCACGATCGTAAAATCGTCCGCGCGATGCCGAACACACCGTCGCTGGTCAACGCCGGCATGACCTCCGTCACGCCTAACGCGCTGGTGACCACGGAAGAAGTGGCCGATGTGCTGAACATTTTCCGCTGCTTCGGTGAGGCTGAAGTGATTGCCGAATCGATGATCCATCCGGTGGTCGGCGTGAGTGGCTCAGCCCCTGCCTATGTTTTCATGTTTTTAGAAGCGATGGCGGATGCCGCCGTGCTTGGCGGAATGCCGCGCGCGCAGGCGTATAAGTTCGCCGCGCAGGCCGTCATGGGTTCCGCCAAAATGGTGCTGGAAACCGGCAAACACCCGGGCGAGCTGAAGGATATGGTCTGCTCCCCGGGCGGTACCACCATCGAAGCGGTGCGGGTGCTGGAAGAGCGCGGGTTCCGCTCGGCGGTCATTGAAGCGATGGCAAAATGCATGGAAAAATCAGAGAAGCTGAGTAAATCCTGATAATCGCCGTCGGGCGTCAGGCCGCCACTTCGGTGCGGCCGCGCCCGGCATTTTTCGCCTTGTACAGCGCCACGTCAGCCGCCTTCAGCCATTCCCGATAGTGTCCAAACTGCGGTCCCCAGGGGGCAACGCCTACGCTGATGCGCAGCGCTTCTTTTGGCGCGCACGGTAACGTCAGCTTTTCCAGCCGCTCATGCAGCCGCGACATCACGGCGATGGCGCTTTCCGCCGCCGTCTGCGACATGATCACCGCAAACTCATCCCCGCCAAACCGGCCGATAGCATCGCCTGACCGCACTGACCGCTGGAGCTGACGCGTAATCGCCACGATCGCCTCGTCGCCCACGTCGTGCCCCCAGGTGTCGTTGATGTTTTTAAAGTGGTCGATATCAATCAGCAGTATCGTGGCGGTGCTGTGGTCGCGCCGACAGTGCTCAAATTCATTTCGCAGCAGCATTTCCCAGTGTCGGCGGTTAAAGACCCCGGTCATGCCGTCGCGGGTGCTCATCATTTCCAGCCGCCGCTTGTGCTCCGCAAGCCTGACGGCGGTGCGGTGGCTGAGCCAGGCAAACAGCATGGGATAAAGCATGAGTACGGGCAGCGTTAAGCCCCACTCCACGGGGTCGGGGTTGAAGACGGCCACCTTCCCGACGAGCGGCAGGGTCACCAGCGCCGAGAGCAGCGTCAACGCGATCCCCGGGATGAACAGACGACAGCCGCCGGAGCCCATCATATTCATCCCCACCATCATCACCAGCGCTGCCGTGGGTAACGCATTCATCCCCATCACGCCGATCCAGAGCCCGGCAATAATGGCATCGATTTTAAGATTAAAAATTTCCTGCTGATGAGGTGAAGCGGCACGACAGGATAGCTGCCAGGCGAAATGGGGCCAGACGAACGCCCACCCCACCAGTAAAAGCCACCAGCCACCGGGTAAAAAATGGGTGACCAGCATCCCTGCAATCGGAAAAAACATCGCCGCCAGCCCGACGGCGCGCGCCAGCCGAACTCGCCGGGAAAACTGAATGCCGGCACGGTAAGGGTCATCCTGAGAAAGGGTTAAATTCCACTCTTCCCGAATGCGCTTTTTGTTGTAATACGTTTCATCATTCATCATTTTTGGGAATATTCTGAAACAATTTCCCAAATTATAGAGAGGGGGTCTGCGGGGAAAGTATGAAATTTCGGGTGAGCCGCCGAAGCCGCTCACCCGTTAGAACTACACTTTTTTCTTCAGGCAGGCACTCATGAACTTGCTGCGGTCGTCCCCTTTCAGGGACTGCTCGGTTGCTTTCGCATTACACTCGCGCATTTTTTGCTGCTGCGGCGTCAGGCTTTTTTCAGCCGGCTTCGAGGCGCCATTTTTGAGGCAGTCGCTCATGTAGGTCTTGCGGGCATCTCCCTTCAGACTCTGAGACGTCGCCTGTTGATTACAGGTGGTCATACGCTGTTGTTGCGGCGTTAGCGTTTTCTCTTCCGCGTTCGCCGATGCGATCAGGAACAGGCCAGAGAGCAGAGTAACCAGTAATGTTGTTTTCATTGCACCATCCTTTTGTGAACATTCCCTGTAAGTCTGGTTCGTGACAGGAAAAAAACCACCCGGCAGATGTGATTTCTGCCGGGATTTTATCATTTAAGACCCAGCGCCGCCTTCATGGTGTAGAACAGATCCGTTTGATCGGTCAGGCCAACCACGTTTGCCGCGTGCGGACCGTAGGCTGCAATGCGCAGCTGGGTGCCAGTGTGCTCCATAGACTCTTCTTCCGAGTTGCCGTAGCTCAACACCATAACGGCGCCATCTTTGGTATTCAGCGCCTGCGTCAGGCCAGGGGCTTTGGTATCTGCCGGAATGATCTGGCTGGCGTGCGCATGGTCCGCGGTGACGATCACCAGGGTGTTGCCGTCTTTTTTCGCGAACTCAAGCGCCTTCTGCACCGCTTCGTCCAGATCGACGGTTTCGCCAATCTGACCGCACGGATTCGCCGCATGATCCTGCTTATCGATCGACGCGCCTTCTACCTGCAGGAAGAACCCTTTTTCGCTCTTGCTCAGCAGAGAGATCGCTTTATCGGTCATCGCCGCCAGCGTCGGTACGCTGTCAGTGCGTTTCGGGTTAGGCGTACAGGTTACGGCAGGTTTATCGATATTGCCGTGATATGAGGCTTTTGGTCCTTCCCAGCGCACGGGCATGTTGCCGTCAGAGAATAGCCCCAGCAGCGGTTTGTCCTGGTTCGCGTCGGTAATTGCTGCCAGAGAACTGGCGTCATTCACCAGCTGATAGCCGCGGGTCTGCGCCTGCTCGCGCAGCGTTTTGCCCTGCCACTCGCCCGCCGTCGCGGTTTCTGCGAAGGTTTTCGCGCCGCCGCCCAGGGTCACGTCAGGACGTGCATTCAGCAGCTGTTCCGTAATCGATCCTTTGCCGCCTTTTTCCAGCGCGTTCGTTGGGCATTTTTCGCTGGTCACTGACGGGCCGTAGCATTTACGCGAGGTCACGTGCGCCACCAGCGCCGCGGGCGTCGCATCCTGAAGTTCAGCAGTGGAGACGTTGCCGGTCGCCAGACCCGCCGCTTTTGCCATCTCCAGAAGGGTTTGATGATCTTGTTCGTGAATATCCACACCCAGCGCACCATTATAGGTTTTCACGCCGGTGGACCACGCCGTGGCAGAGGCCGCGGAGTCCGTTACGTAATCCGGTTTACCGGTTTTTTTATCCAGCGCGTAATGGGTATATTGTCCGGTCAGCGGCAATGCGTCGATACCTTTAAAAAAGCCGCCCGCACCCTCGGCGTAATTTCGCGCCGCCGTGATTTCGGAATCGCCCATTCCATCGCCAATCAGCAGAATAATATTTTTTGCCGGCTTGTCATTCAGCGAAGCGCGAATAGCGGCAGTTTGATCTTCTGATAAACGGCGCGCGCCGCCAGGCTGGGTGATATCCCCTTTTGCCGCACGATTATCCAGCACGCTGGTTTGGGCAGTATCGGCATAAACGGCAGGGGTAATTAACAGGGGAAGTAATGCGATGAAAAGTGCGCTCTGTTTCAATTTATTTTCTCCATGTACAAATACATAAAAATAAAAACAGAGCGACTATAGGCATCCTGCATGACAATTCTATGACACGTCGTTACGTCCGGTGACGGTTTAGCTGCGCGGATGCCTTAACAGCTTCTTTACGTACTGGTGGAGCATTTCGGCATCCTCAACCGGAACCTGCGATTCAGGCCTGACGCTGTCCAGCGCGCCTTCCACGCTCTCAATCAACGCCTGTTGATCGGTTTTCGCCATTTGTCGCAGCAGCGCGGTGACCACAATTTCCAGCGCTTCGACCTGGGCAACCAGCTCTTTTGACTCTTCTTCCTTTTGTGCCAGCTTGACCAGCAATTCAGCAATGAGATTTTTCATCGTGCCAGTTCCTTTTTCAGTTTTGTCTGAAGTTAGCATTCTGAATCCATAATGCAAAGAGAAGAAATTTATTAGAGTATGCAAAAGTGACGCAGGAATGAAAATAACGGACCGTCGCGGTGAGCGAAACGTTTTTCTATAAAAAAACGCCGCATTTCGTTATATAAAAATGCGGCTACTATAAGAATATATAATACATCAGCGAAACGATTATCTCGACGATTTCGCTTCCGCCATTTGTCTGCGGCGACGCAGCGCAATAGCCAGCTGGATAATATTGATTAAAACGACAATCGCCGTGGCCGCAAATACCCAACGAAAACCGGCCATCGCCGAAACGGATGCGCCAATAAGCGGACCGGCAACATTCCCCAGATACATAAATGACTGGTTATATCCAAAGATTCGCCCCGTCACCTGGTCGCTGGAATATTTAACCAGCAGGGTCTGTACCGCAGGCAACATTGCGCCATCAGCAAACCCGAGCAGAAATCGCAATACGCCAAGCTGAAGCGGAGAGGTGACAAACGACATCGCGAAGAAGAGCACGACCGCAAAGATCAGCGTCGCCATCAGGATGCGCGCCGTGCCGATCCTGTCACCCAGTTTTCCCAGACGCGGTGCGGAAATCAGGGCGGATACGCCCGGCACGGCGGCAATCATGCCGCTCAGAAAAGCGATATTTGTACTTTCCGGCTCCATCGACTTGATAAACAGCGCCAGAATCGGACCGACCGAACCGTTACAGAGCTGGATCACCATGGTGGTCACAAACAGGCTGATCATCAGTCCCGGATAGGGCAGCGAGGCGAAGACGGCTCTGCCGCTCAGGCGTTCAGATTTACTGATAACCGGGCGGCCCCCCTCTTTGATAAGAAAGAGCGTGACCAGAAAACTGACCACCAGCAGGATCGCGGTGATGATAAATACCGCACGCAGCCCGACGTGGTCCGCCAGAAAGCCGCCCAGCAGCGGACCGCCGATGACGCCGCTGATCTGCGCCGTGGAGAGCGTACTCAGCGCCCAGCCGCTACGCTCGCGCGGCACCTGAGAGGCGACCAGCGCCATGGCATTCGGAATGTACCCGGACGTCAGCCCCATCACCGCGCGCAGGAAAAACAGCTGCCAGACGTTGGTGGCGAAAGCCTGCAGCAGAATGGCAATCGCCATCCCGAGCGAGGCGCGCAGCAGCATCAGTTTTCGGCCTTTCCGATCCGCCAGGCTGCCCCACATCGGTGACACAATGGCGGAGACCAGAAACGTGACGCTGAACGTCAGGCCGGACCACATGGAGAGCGCTTCATGCGAAGTCACCCCCAGCTGCGAGACGTACAGCGGCAGGAACGGCAGGATCTGGCTGATGGCCAGCCCGGTGAAGAAACAGCCGAACCAGACCGAGATGAGATTAACTTTCCAGGATTCCATAAAGAAATAGTCTTCATTTTTAGGCGAATTCGCCTACAGATTAGCAAGTTACGCGTTTTGACGTCGCACCAGAGATGCGGCCTGACTGACTTTGGTGTTTTATCTCCCCAGTCATCATATTTGTGAAATAAGTCACAATTCATCCATTTTCTGGCGGAATATTATGCTTCATCGACAGAGTCCGAAACCGCGCATCCCCAGATGAAAGTGGTTGGCATGCGCCGCGTTATACTCCGGCCCCAGGCCGTTTCCGTAGTAGTCGCAGCTTGCCGCCAGCATGGCCTTCAGCCATGGCTGCGTTGTTGCCGCCTTCCAGCCTTTCAGCACCGTGACGCGTTCCCCGTTCGCCAGCCGAAAAGCGGCGATATCCAGCGCCTCAGCCGTGGCATGTTCACTGCGTCGCGCGTCAGGGCGGTGGTAAATATTGCGGCAGGCAAAGCTGCCGAGGTGATCGATACGCGCCAGGTCGCTGCCCGTATAGCGTTTTGTCAGCGGCCGGGCCTGCTGGCTGATAAACAGCGCAGAGCCGAGCGCCAGCGGACAGCTGGCAAGAAAGCTGCTGTTGAGGCCGACCGGGCCGAAGTCACGCACGCGCACGACGTTGTTAAGAGGACACGCGCCGCCGCTGTCAGCCACCGGCTGGGTGCGGATGAAGTCTCTTTGGTTAGCCTGCGAAAGCAGGCTCGCGCACGCCTCGGGGGTTAGGCGCCGAAGCTTATACTGGGTGATTAGGCCCGGCGGGTCGTCAAGGGTAAGCGGCATGAAAGGGTTGTAGTAAGACGGCAACCAGCGGTAACCCGCCGTTGCAACGGCCACAATAATCAAAACGGTCAGCAGCGTTTTTCCTTTCACTCTCCCCCCTCAACATTCCCCAAAACATTATGGCAGAAGGCCGCGAAACCCGCCGGGCATCGTGGTATGTTATTGGCTTTTCGTCAGACTGGAAGAGAGTGAGATGGCTAAGCAGCGCGTAGGTATTGTCTTTGGGGGAAAATCAGCTGAGCACGAAGTGTCATTGCAATCGGCCAAGAATATCGTTGATGCGATCGATAAAAGCCGCTTCGACGTGGTGCTGCTGGGCATTGATAAACAGGGCCAGTGGCACGTTAACGATGCCAGCCAGTATCTGCTGAATGCTCACGATCCGGCACACATCGCCCTTAATCCTTCAGAAGTGAGCGTCGCCACCGTACCCGGCGTCGTGAAGGGGCAGCTCATCGACGCCGGCAACGCGCAGGCACTCGCCCAGATCGACGTTGTCTTCCCCATCGTTCACGGCACTCTGGGGGAAGATGGTTCCCTGCAGGGAATGCTGCGCATGGCCAACCTGCCGTTCGTCGGCTCGGACGTCCTCGGCTCTGCCGCGTGCATGGACAAAGACGTCACCAAACGCCTGCTGCGCGATGCCGGGCTGAACATTGCGCCATTCGTGACCCTCACCCGCGCCAACCGCGACAAGCACAGCTTCGCGCAAATTAGCGGAGAGCTCGGTCTGCCGCTGTTTGTGAAGCCGGCAAATCAGGGCTCCTCCGTGGGCGTTAGCAAAGTCACCAGCGAAGCAGAGTTCACGCAGGCCGTCCGTCTGGCGTTCGAGTTCGACCATAAAGTGGTGGTTGAGCAGGGTATTAAAGGCCGTGAAATTGAGTGCGCCGTGCTGGGCAACGATTTTCCACAGGCAAGCACCTGCGGCGAAGTGGTGTTAAACAGCGATTTCTACTCGTACGACACCAAATACATTGATGACAAAGGCGCGCAGGTTGTCGTTCCTGCGGATATCGATCCGGCGATTAACGATAAGATCCGGGCGATCGCCATTCGCGCTTATCAGACGCTCGGCTGCTGCGGCATGGCGCGCGTGGATGTGTTCCTGACGCCGGAAAACGAGGTGGTGATCAATGAAATCAACACGCTGCCGGGGTTCACTAACATCAGCATGTATCCGAAACTGTGGCAGGCGAGCGGCCTGAGCTACCCGGAATTGATCACCCGCCTGATCGAACTGGCGCTGGAGCGCCACGCCGCCGACAGCGCGCTTAAAAGTTCCGTAAACGGTTAATCGGCGCGCTTCGCCGGTTCCGCCTCATCCGCTGTCGTCTCTTCAGGACGACGGCGGATAATCAGCCCCGCCAGCCAGAAACTTATCACCCAGGTCACCAGCCCGACGGCATACGTTTGCCACCCTTTTGCTTCAAACCCCAGCAGGCCCACGACACCGTTAAGAATAAAGATCAGCCCGATAGCAAAGGCGTAGTAGTGCCAGTCACGGCGTAGTTTGGACGTGAGCTTCATAACAACTCCGGCAGGAAAAAAAGACATCCTCTCACAGTTTTTCGGCCAGGTCTGTGGCAGATACGGAAATTCTGAAACGCGACGCAATTTCACTTAAGTGATGAAATTGTGATGTGCTGCAGAAATCGACAATCCAGGAGGATTCCGGCGCGTAAATTACCACGATTCTGATATTGACAAATGCGATGACCTGTCAAACTCACCCCGTAAGACGCGTATTAATACAGAGTGATACCACGGGAGGTCAACATGGCTGACTTTACATTGTCGAAACCGATTTTTGGCGGCAAACCAAAAACCTCCACGGCGGGTAATATTGCTTATGCCCTGTTTGTCCTCTTCTGCTTCTGGGCCGGCTCACAGCTGCTCAATATGCTGGTCCATGCGCCAGGCGTTTATGAACACCTGATGCAGGTACAGGATAACGGACGCCCGCGAGTTGAGATTGGCTTTGGTGTCAGCACCCTGTTCGGCCTGATCCCCTTCCTCGCGGGATGTATGATTCTGGGCGTTGTGGCGTTAGTGTTGCGCTTTCGCCGTCGCCGTTAAAGCCCCATACAGCGAGCCCGGCGATCGTCCACGCGTTTTGCGAACCATGCAGTGGTCAGGTTACGCGTGATCTTCGGGCTTTCCAGCTGGATCCCCGGCAGGATAGCCCTCGGTAATGCTTTCCCGCTTTTCTGCTCTGCAAGCGCAAACACCTTCTTGTACAGATCCGTTTTCTCAAATGCCAGGCTGTCGCCTTTCTCAAGCTGACGGCGAATGTCGCTGTTGCTTAAGCCAAGCGTGGTCGACAGTTTCCGTACTGCCAGCTCGGTGCTTCCCGCCTCGCTGCTGCCGTAAGCGATGAGATCGCCGTCCAGCGCCAGCTTGACGCCGCTTGCGCGGCTGACCGCACTCTGGAATGCCGCGTTACGGCTGGCATACCAGCCCGCGTTAAAGTCGGCAAAGCGGTACAGCGGCTCATCATAGTTCGCCGGATAGTTCAGCAGATGATACGTGCCGAACCACAGCCCACCGCGCAGGGAGAAGACCTCCTGGCGCACCGTACCGTCGATTTTCCACGGGTAGCCGTCGGTATGCTTCTCCGCGAACGCAATGCTCACCTGCATCGGGCCACCGGTGTGTACCGGATTCAGTGAGCCAAACAGCTTCTGCCCCATCGGGACCATACTGATGAAATCATCAAAGATGGCGCTAAGCTGTTTTTCGGTTTTCACCGCATCCAGCCGTTCGCTGTAGCTTTTGCCGTTCGGTGAGGTGATTTTAAGCGCGGTATGCACGAGAAACACCGGGATATGCATAGATTCCGCGCGGCGGTCGATCTCTTTCCAGGCAATTTTGTTCAGACCCGGCACCACCGGGTCTGACTGGTACATTGACTCCTGCTGCGCCACCGCGAGCACCGAGCAGATATTCTCCTCGGTCGGCGCGATCTTTTGGCTTTCAAAGGTTTTTGCCAGCGCATCTGCCCACGCGTTGCGATCCTTCACGCTGGCGGGCATTTTCTGCCGCACAACGCTCGCCACATCGACGGGCTTCTCCCCCTTTTTGAGCGGAGCGGCCCCTTTTTCGGCACAGCCTGCCAGCACAAGAGCGGCCAGCAAGGACAACGGTAACGCGCGCGGTACGGCAAAAGACATAGCAACTTCCTGTATTAGCTAAATGTGTTGGTGACTTCCTGCAGGTCACGATCGTCCAGCTCACGTTCAAAACTGCGTAAACGTTTATAGATGGACATCAGTTCTACCAGGGTGGTCCAGGAGCTGATCAGGTACTGGAACGACCCACGAACCTGACCGAAAACGTTGGTGATCTGCGTCATCAGACCGAGCGTAATCGTACCCGCAACAATCGACGGGAACAGCAGGAACAAACCGAAAACATTGTCCACCTGCAGGTACAAAATACGGGCAATGTTGAAATACATATAGTGGAAGTAGAGTCGGAAGTAGTTACGGCGCACGGCGCCAAACAGCTCGCGGACGGTCGGCGGTGAGGCGCGGTTGGCATCATCTTCACCGTAAACCAGCTCTTTACGGTAAGCGGCTTCCACGCGCTGATTTTTAAACTCCAGGCCCGGCAGTTTGATCCCCACCACCGCCAGCAGGCCCGTCCCCATCAGCGACCAGACGATCGCGGCAATCACCAGACCATATGGAAGATGGCCAACAATCGGCAGATCCGGCACGTGCGCCGAGAGCGTCACCAGCACGGGCAGGAAGGCAATCAGCGTCATGATGGCGTTGATAAAGCTTACGCCCATGTCTTCAAGGGTGGAGGCAAAACGCATGGTGTCTTCCTGCACACGCTGCGCGGCGCCTTCGATATGGCGCAGGTGCTGCCAGTGCGCCATGTAATGTTCGTTCATTGCGGTACGCCAGCGGAAAACGTAGTGGCTGACGAAGAAGTTGTTCATCACGCCGATGATTACCGCAATAAGGGCGATACCAAGGAAGACGCCAACCTCATGGTAGAACTGGTTGATGGTCACCTTATGCGGCGAGCTCAGCGCGGTCTGGATCAAATCGTAGAACGGCGCATACCAGGCGTTCACCGCCACGCCCACTTCCACGAGGAACCAGGTGACAAAGATAATTAGCGATGTACCGAGGATCGACCAGTACTGCCAGCGGTGCGGAGAATACATAAACCAGAACAGCGCAAACAGCCCTACGCACACCGCGTAGTAGGCGTAAAACAGCAGATAGCTCAGCGACCAGAAGCGCGCCGCGCTAATCGGCACCTCGCCCGTTGCTCCCGCGATGCGCGTCAGCCATGCGCCGCCGCCCGCCTGCCAGAAAATGACAGCGATGAGTGCCCAAATAAATGCCGACAGGAAAAAAGGCCCCGGCTTTGGGAAAAAAGACTTAAACATGATGCTTCCTTCTTGTTGTTATGGCTGTTGCTGTGCACAACACGTTACCACACGAAAAACCTGCCCGAGCCAGCCTCCCGGCCCGGGCAAAAAGGTCAGACCCGAGGGTTAATTATTAGTTCGCTTTCCAGTTTTCGAGAATTGTTTCGGTGCGTTTCACTGCAAGAGGATTCGCCGGCGCGATGAAGTTACGCCACACGTCGTTGTGGTGGTTAATCACGATCTGCGCATCTGCCGCCGGGCGATTGGCGGTAGTATGGGCATCTTCCGCCACGGTGATGTGATAACCCCGGCTGACGCCGTTCTTAACCGTCGCATCGACGCAGTAATCGGTGGCGCAGCCGCAGATGACAAACTCGCGAATGCCCTGCTCACGCAGCAGCGCCTCAAGCGCGGTGTTATAGAAGGCATCGCAGGCGGTTTTGGTCACGTAAAGCGCGTCAGCAGGCTGATGGAGTTCAGGCAGCAGCGTAAACCCTTCACTTCCCTCTTCCAGGCCCCCGGCCTCGGTGTGCTGAATAAAAATCACCTTGTCGGCTGCCTGCGTAAGCTGGTTGATCAGAGAGACACACTTTTCGCGCTGATGACGAGGGGTTTCAAATACCCCGTTCTGCATATCGACAACCATAACCACACGCTTCTCAGACATACCGTTCTCCGTAAGATTGAGTGACACTGGCGTCTATCATAAGCCCGATGTCACAAAATGGGAGATGGCTCGTAAGTAAATTGTTCATATTTACCCATGGTTACGTTTTTCTCGCTATCGTTATGCAATTCGGGGCATTGCGCGGTTCCGATTAGTAGTATAAATACCCATTACTTTCCTCATTCACTTCATGGATGCTTTTCGTTGAAACGTTGTCTGCTCTCTTTTGCCGCGCTGTGTGCGGTGAGCTTTTCTACCGCCCAGGCAGCCCAACCGCTGACGGCACCCGTTTTAGCTTCAGATATTGCCGATCGCTACGCGAACCTTATCTATTACGGCAGCGGCGCGACCGGGATGGCGATGGTCGTCATCGACGGCAACCAGCGTGTGTTCCGCAGCTTTGGCGAAACGCGCCCAGGAAATAACGTTCATCCGCAGCTGGATTCCGTAATCCGCATCGCGTCCTTAACCAAGCTGATGACCAGCGAAATGCTGGTGAAACTGCTCGACCAGAGCGTGGTGAAACTCGACGACCCGCTCAGCAAATACGCGCCTCCAGGCGCCCGGGTTCCAACCTGGCAGGGTACGCCGATCCGGCTTGTGAACCTCGCCACCCACACCAGCGCCCTGCCGCGTGAGCAGCCAGGCGGCGCGGCGCATCGTGACGTATTTGTCTGGCCAACGCGCGACCAGCGCTGGAACTACCTGAGTACCGCCACGCTGAAGGCGGCTCCGGGTACTCAGGCCTCTTATTCAAACCTGGCGTTTGACCTGCTGGCGGACGCCCTCTCAACGGCGGCGGGTAAACCCTACACGCAGCTGTTTGAAGAGCAGATAACCCGTCCGCTGGGTATGAAAGACACCACCTTTACCCCGTCCCCGGATCAGTGCCGTCGCCTGATGGTGGCGGAGAAAGGCGCCAGCCCCTGTAATAACACCCTCGCGGCCGTGGGCAGCGGCGGGGTCTACTCCACGCCTGGCGACATGATGCGCTGGATGCAGCAGTTCCTTTCCTCAGATTTCTACGCGCGCACCAGCCAGGCCGATCGCATGCAGACCCTGATTTATCAGCGTACTCAGCTGCATCGTGTCATCGGGATGGACGTGCCGGGTAAAGCCGATGCGCTCGGCATGGGGTGGGTCTATATGGCGCCAAAAAATGGCCGTCCGGGTATTATCCAGAAAACCGGCGGTGGGGGTGGATTCATCACCTATATGGCCATGATCCCGCAGTCAAACGTGGGTGCGTTTGTGGTGGTCACCCGCTCCCCGCATACGCGTTTCGTCAATATGAGTGACGGGATTAATAACCTGGTGGCAGAACTGAGCGCCAATAAAGCCCAGGTGCTCACCGCGTCTAACTGATATTAATATTCCGTGGGCAAGCGGTTGATGCTGACCAGCTTGCCCCGGCTCATATTGATGTAGTTACCTTGCCGCAGGGCAGCGAGAACCTCAGCAACCACTGAACGTGAAATACGCGTACTTTGTTGAATATGATTCATCACACCAATTTTTGAGCGCAGCGTTTCATCCCACTCCGCCATATTCAGCAGCATGGCGCGGATCTGATGATAGGAATTATTTCCCACCAGCTGCATGTCGCGTTTCTCAAGAATGTAGTTTATCCAGGATAACCAGCCGAAGGCCTCTTTCCATAGCGCGTTCTGTTGTATAAGTTGACGAGTGGTTTCAGTGGGCAAATAAAAGCCCGTGCAGGATGTTTTGGCTACCACTCTATATTCCAGACTATGATTAATCATCACAGTGGACAGCCCCAAAATAAAAGGCGCTGTTGCGATGCCCACAAGCAGCTCATCTGAACAACGATAGATTTCGATTATACCGGTCTGTAATACGGTCGTGCGGGGATCATGACACTCACCTGATGTAATCAACTGTTGTGGAGCACATTTAAAAGGAGTACTGGCTGATTTCAAACACTGTTCGAGCCGGCTTAATTCAGAAAGCGGTTTCGCATTAACGTTCATGCAGACCTCAAGGCATCCGTATTTGTCGGTTCAATATTATTTTTAGCTATGTATATAAAAAGCGGGGGATATGACTCCCCCCGCTTTATTCATTACCAGGTATATTTCACACCCAGATTTGCGCCCCAGTTCTGGTCAACGTCGCCGCCGCCCAGATAAGTGGCATCAGTATACGCACTGAAGTTCTTCGTGAAGCTGAACTGGGTGCCCAGCCCAACCCGCACAGCGGAGCCTTTCACGCCGTTATCAATGCTGTCACCATTAATGTCGGCATTGTTATCGGCATCGTCATAAACGTAGGCCAGTTTGAAGTAAGGCGTCAGAGCCTGATCGCCGCCGTAGTTGAAGGTGTAACCCGCATCAACACCGAGTTCATAGCGCAGGCTATCGTAAGATTGCCCGTCCATGCGCATGTCATTGCTGAGACGATAATCATCGCCAGACTGGAACAGGCCAGACACGGCTGCGTATGGTGTGACATAGCCTGACAGGTTTGGCTTCCAGTCATAGCCCAGTTTCAGCCCAAAACCAACTGCGTCATTGGTGGTGTTGCCGTCAACATACTGACCGTTGCTCATGTTCGCAGAGAGATCGCTGTTGAAGCGGGTGTAGCTCAGGGAGCTGTCGAGGAACAGATCGTTCATGAACTTCGCCGACGCGTAGATCATCGCCGTCTGGCTGTCCTGATCGACCTGGCCGGTACGATCGCTGATATCACCCTTCGCGAAACCTGCCGCACCACCGACGATCCACTTCGCATTGTTACCGTCAATCTGCGTATCCAGACCAACCATAATGCCGCTCACGTCCTGATCGTAGCTAATAACGCCATTGTCGCCGTCGAAGTTACCACCGAAGTAGCTTACCCACGCTCCGCCGTTATCCGCCAGGCCGTGACGGCTGTTGGTCAGACGCGTACCGACGGTATCCTGCTGCAGATTCCAGATATTGGTGTTGGCAGATGGGATGCTCAGCGCCATATTGGCGTAGTCGGTCAGCGCTTTCTGCTGGAGGACAACGGCGTCACCCTGCTGCTGCGCCTGGTAGGTGTAAGCACCTAAATCGGCTTTGTTTGCAGCAGTAAAGCTGGCTGTGGTATCCGCGTTATTGTCATAGATGCGGACGATCTCTTTATTTTTGTAATCGGCAACGGAACCGGCACCGGTCGCATCATCGATGCGCACCTTGTAGTTACCTGCAACGTCACCGTTCACTGACAGATGGCCATCAGAATTAATCGCCACAACGCCGTAGTCGTAATCGGCATTGTACTTATCGTTGGTGATATAGCGTGCGTTGTTGAGATCGCTGTTCAGCACGTAATCACGGCTGGCAACGTTCAGCACACCACCATCGGTCAGTACCATATTGTGCGTATCAACCTGACCCAGCCCCAGCGCCAGCTCAGCACCGTTATCCACGGTGATGGTGTTGGCATACAGATCGGCCGTTTCTTCCGTCAGTGCCGCACGGCTATAGCTGTCCAGATACAGATGGTCGGTTGCCACACCACCGCTGTCACCGATATTCAACGATGAGGCATTGGTCAGGGTGATGGTATCCGCCAGCAGGCCAGAGTTTTCAACATTGACCTGAGACTGGTTGTTTACCGTCAGCGCGTCGATGTTAGAAACCTTGCGGGTATCCCACTCGGAGCCGTTATCCAGCGCGATGTTAAACAGACCGCTCTGATACACCTCTTTACCCGCAACGTGGTCGTTGCTGTCATAGGTGGAATCCGGCCAAATGCTGTTAGGGGACAGAGTGCTCCAGTCTACGCTGCTGTAGCCCAGGCCATACATCTGCGCCGTGCCGATAGCCTCGACGCTCGACTGGGCTGCACCAACCCATTTGCTGCCATTGGTCAGAGTAACGTCCAGCTTATCAGTACCGTCCCAGCCGTTGGTGGTTGGGTTATAGACACCGTCTGCACTGGTATCCGTTGCCGGATCGCCGTTCGGGTAGAAGTTGTTGTCGAAGGTACTGGAGAAAAGAATGTCGCCAGTAACGGTGGAGTGATCGAACGTGGCAGACGTCTGCATCGCGTTATCCGACGCGCTGGCTGCTACAATCAGCGCCGCATCATCCGCCGCTGTCGCGTTAGTTTCGCCATAGTCGCTTGGCTTCGCGGTTTGACCGTAGAATCCACTGTTACCCAGATCGCTGTACGCACCCGAGGTCAGTACAGAATCTTTCACCAGCAGCGTGTCGGTAAAGACATTGCTGCTGTTGGCGACACCTTCAACACCGTCATACGGGGTGTTGTCGAGTTCCTGATAACCCTGCGTTAGCGTAATACCCGCTACGTGGGAGTTATTCTGAATAACGATATCAGACTCCACGTCCAGCGTAATTGCATTACCCAGCGCATACGTATTCAGATAATGGGCTTCGGTGTTGTCACCATCTACAACGTCGTAAGCATAATGCTCATAGGTGTCGTTGATGGTGGAGTGATCAACGGTCAGACTAAAACGATCGTACTGTGAATGGGTCGTGCCGTCGGTATCCAGGCCGTCAGCACACGAGGTGGTCATACATTCAGAGGTGATCATGCCATTAATGGTGCTATTGGAAATGCTCAACGCATTCGCCCGACCATTTACACCGTCTTCCAGAAAGTATGTTGAAATAACCCCATTCACGATCGATTTATTCATCACGGGATAAATATCACCGTCGTGGGTAGCGTCTGAGTAATCCCAGTCGGCATAGCCATAATACCAGGGGGTGGAAGCGGTATTATCGTATCCGAAGGTATTATACGTTGTACCGGAAATATCCTTCGCATTGGCCTGAGAAGCGATAGCCAGGGTGCAGGCTAATGCAAGTTGAGATACAACTAGTTTCTTTTTCCATGTTTGCATTGGGTCATCCCTCCTCAGGGACGTAAGCAAGTTTGTCCATCAAATCATTTGGCAATATTTTATTGCGGAGGGAATTATGCATTTTCATTTCGAAAAGGTTCAATGAATGTTTCTATTAAGTCCGTATCCAGACCAATAACACTTCAAAAACGACACGCATAAGGGTCACTTGAGATAAATATTATAAAAACAAAACGTTAAAATACAGGCACGGCAATACAAAACATATAACAACAAATAATAGATCATTTTAAATGATGTATTCCCCTTAATATAGAAACAACACGAATATCTTGTCCCCCTTTTAGCAATATACAGACCTGCATTATATATTGCTGATATGAAACTTGACCTGCCGCATTTCGCAAAAAACAAAATGCCCACTTTAGTAAAACACCTGACTTCACTTTGAGGTACACTAGCCCTCTTTGTTCCACAAACATCAGGCATACCATGACCGATTTAATTGCACGCCCCCGCCGCCTGCGCAAGTCACCTGCACTGCGCGCTATGTTTGAAGAGACAACCCTGACCTTAAACGATCTGGTGTTGCCGATTTTTGTCGAAGAAGAGATCGATGACTACAAAGCCATCGAAGCCATGCCGGGCGTCATGCGCATTCCGGAGAAGTACCTGGCGCGTGAGATTGAACGCATCGCCAACGCGGGGATCCGCTCGGTGATGACCTTCGGCATCTCACACCATACCGACGCCACCGGCAGCGACGCGTGGAAAGAAGATGGTCTCGTCGCCCGCATGTCCCGCATCTGCAAAGAGACCGTGCCGGAAATGATCGTCATGTCCGATACCTGTTTCTGCGAATACACCTCTCACGGCCACTGCGGCGTGCTGTGCGATCACGGCGTGGATAACGATGCCACCCTGCTGAACCTTGGCAAGCAGGCTGTGGTCGCTGCCGCTGCCGGTGCGGACTTCATCGCCCCATCTGCGGCAATGGACGGACAGGTTCAGGCGATTCGTCAGGCGCTGGACGCGGCGGGCTTTACCGACACCGCCATCATGTCTTACTCCACCAAATTCGCCTCCTCCTTCTACGGCCCGTTCCGTGAAGCGGCGGGCACGGCGCTGAAGGGCGATCGTAAAACCTATCAGATGAACCCGCTTAACCGTCGGGAAGCGATTCGTGAATCCCTGCTTGATGAAGCCCAGGGCGCAGACTGCCTGATGGTGAAACCGGCTGGCGCGTATCTCGATATCCTGCGCGACATCCGCGAGCGCACCGAGCTGCCGCTGGGCGCTTACCAGGTCAGCGGCGAGTACGCGATGATCAAATTCGCCGCGCTGGCGGGTGCGATTGACGAAGAGAAAGTGGTCCTCGAAAGCCTTGGCGCCATCAAACGCGCAGGCGCGGACCTGATCTTCAGCTACTTCGCGCTGGATCTGGCTGAGAAAAAAATCCTCCGCTAATCTTCACCAAACTGCAATACAACCGACATCTGCTCCTTCTACTGTCTTCGCAAGACGGCAGGAGGAGTAACCATGTTTAGCCTCGATAGCGTTCTCGACGATCTTTGGCCTCAGGCGAGGCCTGCACCCTGGCAAAAAAGTCTGTTAAAAAGACTGTTTTACGAAGACGAATTTCAGCAATTTGCCGCAGCACACCGCCACCTGAAAGGACTGGATATGGTGGAGCAAGTTCTGGAACACCTTGATATTCTCTGCACCGTTTCCGCCCGCGATCTCGAACAAATCCCCGAACATGGCCCGCTGGTCATTATTGCCAACCACCCGACGGGCACGCTGGACGGGCTGGCGCTGATGTACGCCGTCTCCCGCGTGAGACGCGACGTTAAAGTCGTGACCAACCGGATGCTGACGCACCTTGAGCCCCTCAGCTCGCTGTTTATTCCGGTGGACAATATGGGCGGCAGGACGGCGAAATCGTCGCTGGTGCAGATGGAACAGCATCTGCAAAACGCGGGCGTGCTGATCTTCTTCCCGGCCGGAGAAGTTTCCCGCCCCACGCGCAAAGGCATTCGCGACAAAAAGTGGCACTCTGGCTTTATCAAACTCGCCAGCAAGCTGCGCGCTCCGCTGCTGCCGGTGCATATTCAGGCGCATAACAGCCTGCTCTTCTATGCCAGCACGCTGGTCTCCCCAACGCTGTCGATGCTGCTGCTGATGCAGCAGATGTTTCGCCGCCGCCATAGCCAGCTGCCGATTAAAATCGGCCAGCAGATCGCCTGGCATCACTGGCATAGCGCTACCCTTTCGTCGCGAGAGATGGCCGAGCAGTGCCGTCAGCACGTGATGCGTCTTGGCAAGGGAGTGCCAGGCGTCTTTAAAACCCAGTGCGCCATTGCCCGCCCGGAAGACCGGGCCACCCTGAAACGCGCGCTGGCGCAGGCCGAATGTCTGGGCAATACCAGCGACGGTAAAACCATCTATCTTTGGCAGCGCAACGGTCAGGAAGACGCCCCGCTGCTACGCGAGCTGGGCCGCCTGCGCGAGATTGCCTTTCGCGCGGTGGAGGAAGGGAGCGGCAAGCGCCGGGACACCGACTGCTACGATGATGATTATCTGCACCTGATCCTGTGGGATGATGCGGATCTGGAGATCGTCGGCGCGTACCGCTTTATGCCGACCGCCAGCCAGGTTGAACGTCGCGGTCTGGAAGGGTTGTACAGCTATAGCCTGTTCCACTACGACGACAAAATGCAGGACGTGCTGGAACACGGCATTGAACTGGGGCGCAGCTTTATTCAGCCGCGCTACTGGGGACGCCGCGGCCTGGATTATTTATGGTCTGGGATTGGTGCCTATCTCGCCCGCTATCCGCACTACCGCTACCTGTTTGGCCCGGTCTCGATCTCCGGCGGCTTACCGCCTGCCGCGCGGGATCTGCTGGTGGCATTTTACCGCCTTTGGTTCCCGGCAACGCATCCGCTGGCCGCGTCACGTCAGCCGTATCCCGCATCGCTGCCGGACGTGCTCGCGCAGTTTGGCGGCGTGGATTACGTGGACGATCTGACAAAGCTGAAATCCCTGCTCGGCAATCTGGGCTGCGGCATTCCGCCGCTCTACAAGCAGTATTCCGAGCTTTGCGAGCCCGGCGGCGTGCAGTTTATTGATTTTGGCAGCGACCCGGCGTTTAACGACTGCGTCGACGGGCTGGTGCTGGTGGATTTGTGTTACCTGAAGGCGAACCGCTATCAGCGGTATATTGAGGCGCACCTTTAACCCCGTTGCCCGGTGGCGCTACGCTTACCGGGCCTACAATGGAACGTAGGCCGGGTAAGGCAACGCCGCCACCCGGCAATCAAGGCGCACGGTAAAACGGCTTATCCCCCAAAATCGTCGCCCGCTGCATAATCCTGCGCTGCGGAAGATAGTCCGCATTGGCATAGTGCTGCGTTACGCGGTTATCCCAGATCGCCAGGTCGTTCTCCTGCCAGCGCCAGCGCACCTGAAACTCCGGCTTGGTGATATGCGCGAACAGGAATCCCAGCAGCGCCTCACTCTCTTTTTCGGACACGTCCACAATGCGCGTCGTGAACCCTTCGTTTACGAACAGCGCCTGCTTGCCCGTGACCGGATGGGTGCGCACCACCGGGTGCAGCAGCGGAGGATGCTTCGCCACAGCTTCCTGCCAGCGCTGATGTTCCTCTTCCGTTTTACGGTACTTGTACTCCTGGAACGATTTTTTGAAGTCGTGCTCCGCCCGCAGCCCGCTCAGCAGCGTCCGGAACGGCGCGGAGAGCGCCTCATACGCCGCTATCCCGCTAGCCCACAGCGTATCGCCGCCGGTTTCCGGCAGCAGCTTCGCCGCCAGAATCGCCCCGGCGGGCGGCGTCTCGATAAAGGTCACGTCGGTGTGCCAGTTGTCGTTATCCGGCGGGTTATCGTTGTGGGTGTCCAGAACGATAATCTCCTCCACCCCTTCCGCATGCGGATAGACGGGGTGGATATGCAGATCGCCAAAGCGCAGGGCCAGCGCGCGCTGCTGCTGCGGGGTGATCGCCTGTTCGCGCAGGAAAACGACCTGATGGCGCAGCACCGCGTGGTACAGCTGCTCGAACTGGTTATCGCTCAACGGACGGGTCACATCCAGGCCCGACACCTGCGCGCCAATGTACGGCCCCAGCGGGGTAATGGTCAGACGTTCACTCATTGTATTTCTCCATGCCAGGGCGTCAGGCGGCGCTGTAACGCGCGCAGCCCCAGTTCTAATCCAAAGGCGATCGCGGCGATCACCGCGATCCCTGCCAGCACCACGTCAGTCGCCAGGAACTCTCCCGCCGACTGCACCATAAACCCAAGGCCACGCGTGGCTGCAATCAGCTCTGCCGCCACCAGCGTGGACCAGCCTACGCCGAGGCCGATGCGCAGCCCGGTTAAAATCTCCGGCAGCGCGCCCGGTAAAATCACGAACAGCAGCACCTGCGTGCGGCTGGCTCCCAGCGACTGCGCCGCGCGGATCCGCACCTGCTGGGCACTCTTCACGCCCGCCAGCGCCGACATGGCAACCGGGGCGAAAATCGCCAGATAAATCAGCAGGATTTTTGACGTTTCACCGATGCCGAACCAAATAACCATCAGCGGCAGATAGGCCAGCGGCGGCACCGGTCGGTAAAGCTCAATCAGCGGGTCGAGGATGCCGCGCACCGTCGGGCTCAGCCCCATCGCAATGCCCACGGGAATGCCGATGATGACGGCAGCCAGAAGCGCCACCAGAATACGCGCCAGACTTGCACCTAAGTGCTGCCAGAGCGTGGCATCCATAAAGCCCTGTGGCCCGGCGATGGTAATGAGTTTGGTCAGCACCTGTCCCGGCGGCGGCAGAAATAGCGGGCTGACCCACTGCTGGGCAGCAACCGCCCACCACACCGCCAGCAGCACCAGCAGCGTACCGACGCTCAACGTGATTTGGCGCGAGAAAGGCCAGCGCAGCGCCAGACGCGCGCGGCGCGTTTTTTCACTGAAGACGATGCTCATGAGAAGGCCTCCCGTTGTTCAAACACGCGGCTTAAGACGTATTCACGCTGTTCGATAAACAGCGGATCGGATTTGATGCTGCGCGCGGGTTCTCCCGCGACGTAGCGGCGGGCGAAATCCAGCGGCAACCGCTCAAGCACGCGACCCGGCCCCGGCGAGAGCAGCACCAGCTCCGTCGCCATAAACACCGCCTCTTCGATATCGTGGGTAATCAACAGCACCTGCTTGCCCGTCTCATGCCACAGGCGCAGCAGCAGAGTTTGCATCTGCTCGCGGGTAAAGGCATCCAGCGCCCCGAACGGCTCGTCCAGCAGCAACAGCTGCGGATTCGCGGCCAGCGCGCGGGCAATACCTACACGCTGCCGCTGGCCGCCGGAAAGCTGCCAGATAAAGCGTTTTTCCGCCCCTTCCAGCCCCACTTTTTTCAGCATCGTTCGTGCCGTTTCCAGCCGCTGTTCGCGGTTGATGCCCGCAAGCTGTAGCCCAAACGCCACGTTTTCCTGCACGTTGCGCCAGGGAAGCAATCCTTCGTTCTGGAAGACCACGCCGCGCTCGGCCCCCGGGCCTTCCACCTTTTTACCTTCCAGTTGAATGGTGCCATGCTGATAAGGGACAAACCCGGCGATCAGATTCAGCAGCGTGGTTTTTCCGCACCCGGACGGGCCCAGCACCACCAGCAGTTCACCGCTGTCCAGCGTCAGGTTGATGTCCTCCAGCGCGGGCTTACCACCGTAATCGGCGTACAGGTTCGTAATATTCAGCATGGCGGACTCCTTATTTCACAAAACGATCGGTCACGTACTGGCTGTAATCCGCTGCCACCGCGGGCACTTTGCCCTGCTCTTTGAGGAAGGTGGCGGTATCAACAATCGCTTTGTTCACCGGGCCGGTCAGCTGCTGCACCTGCTGCGCGGGCGTCAGATAGGTATTGCCTTTCACCAGCCCCGGCACGTCCGCTTCCGGCACGCCGCTCAGGCGGGAGAGTTTTTCCAGGTTGGTGGGCTGCTTCAGCCATTCATCCGGGTTAGAGATGTACGGCTGCTGGGCGTCAATCGCGCTTTTGGCGAAGGCTTTCACCACCTCAGGATGTTTCTCGGCGAAGTCTTTGCGCACGACCCACACGTCGAGGGTTGGCGCGCCCCACTGGCCCACTTTTTCAGAGTCGGTCAGCACGGTGCCGTCTTTTTCCAGTTCGTTCACTGCCGGTGCCCACACGTAGGCCCCGTCAATATCGCCGCGCTGCCAGGCGGCGATAATCGCCGGCGGCTGCAGGTTGATGATTTGTACCTGACCCGGCTTGATGCCCCAGTGTTTCAGCGCCGCCAGCAGGCTGTAGTGGGTGGTGGAGATAAACGGCACGGCGATGCGTTTGCCGATCAGATCTTCCGGTTTGGTGATGTTTTTCTTCACCACCAGCGCTTCTGAGTTACCGAGCTGCGAGGCGAGCAGGAAAACCTCAATCGGCACCTGCTGGCTGGCCGCAACCGCCAGCGGGCTGGATCCGATATTGCCGATCTGCACGTCGCCGGAGGCTAACGCACGCACGACGGACGCCCCGCTGTCGAACTTGCGCCAGTCGACTTTTGCGCCGCTCTCTTTGGCAAAGGTGTTGTCCGCCTGCGCGACTTTCGCCGGTTCCGCAGAGGTTTGATACGCGACGGTGACGTCCACCGCCTGCGCCTGAAATGCCCACAGCGCCAGTGCGCCGAGAAGTGTGATTCGCGATGAAATTGCCATAGTACCTGCTCCCCTTGTTGTTATGAGGGCAGTATTTCCGGCGCGGGAATTTTGATAAAGGAATAAAAATGAATCGCTCATAACGATTCGTTTTTAGATAAAAAGCGGGAAAGGATAGTGAATTTTGTGCGGTTCATTTTTTTCCCTCTCCCCGTGGGAGAGGGTCAGGGTGAGGGCATCAGGCCGCACGAAATCTCAGAGGTAGGCCGGGTAAGGCGTAGCCGCCACCCGGCAAAGCACTCAGCGCTGCGCGTTCAGCTCAGCAATGTCTTTCGGCGTGGTGCGACAGCATCCGCCAATCAGCTTAGCTCCGGCAGCCAGCCACTGCGGCAGATACCCCGCCAGCGTCTCGCACGCTTCCCCGTGGTGGTGCCAGGTTTTGGTTACCGCGTCATAATGCTCGCCCGAGTTCGGATAAACCACCAGCGGCAGCGACGTCAGGCTTTGCAGATGCTTCAGCGCCGCCGTGGTGCTTTCCAGGGCGATGCAGTTAATGCCCAGCGCAACGATGTGCGGCGAGTTTGCCAGCACGCTGACCGCCTCACGCAGCGGCGTACCGTCGCTCAGGTGCTCGCTGTCGCGTAGGGTAAACGAGAACCACGCCCGGGCGCGGGGATATTCAGACAGCAGCGTCGCCAGCGCCTTAATCTCTACAAACGAGGGCAGCGTTTCGCAGGCCAGCAGGTCAGCGCCCGCATCCAGCAGCGCTTCCACGCGCGGGCGGTGGAAAGTGGTGAATTCTTCCGCACTGCGCACGTAGTCGCCGCGATACTCTGAGCCATCCGCCAGATACGCGCCGAACGGCCCAACGGAGCCCGCCACCAGCAGCGTGCCCGCATGCGGGTTTTCAGCCAGATACGCTTCGCGCGCCTTACGCGCCAGCTCCACGCTTTTGCCGATCAGCGCGCGGGACTGTGCTTCGTCCAGACCGCGCGCCGCAAACCCCGCAGGCGTAGCCTGATAGCTGGCGGTGATCGCCACCTGCGCGCCCGCGCGATAGTAATCAAGATGCACTTCACGGATGAGTTCCGGGTTTTCCATCAGTACTTTGGCAGACCAGAGGCTGTCTGCCAGGTTACAGCCGCGCGCTTCCAGCTCCGTCGCCATCGCGCCATCCAGCACCACAAACGGCTGCTTTTCAAGGATGGCGGTAAGCGGGTTATTCTGCGACATGTTCAGGCTCCTGCGATGTCATATTTCGGGTCAGGTAGTACGCACCATAACACAGGGCGACAAACGGAAGCCCGCAATAAAGGGCAATGCGCTGGCTTGGGTCAAACCACAGGCCGACACAGGCCACCACGCAGAGGATAAACCCGAGCACCGGTACCAGCGGATACCACGGCGCACGATACTGCAGCGCAGAGAGCGGCTGGCCGGACTGCAGATGGCGGCGACGGAAAACGAAGTGCGACGCGCAGATGCTGATCCAGACCGCCACCACCGCAAAGCCAGAAATCGCCGAGAGCGCGACAAACACCGTGTCCGGCGCCACGACGCTAGAGAACAGCGCCAGCACGCCGCCGAGCATAGAGACCGAAAGCGCCGTCAGCGGCACGCCGTTTTTGTTCACGCGGGCAAAGCAGCGCGGCAGCGTTTTCTCATTCGAAAGCGACCACAGCATACGCCCGGAGGCATACAGACCCGAGTTCGCCGCCGAGAGGATCGCCGTCAGGATCACGAAGTTAACGATATCAGCCGCGTAAGGAATACCGACCTTTTCAAACACCAGCACGAACGGGCTCTTTTCCACGCCCGCCTGCTGCATCGGGATCAGCGCCGCCAGCACGAACACGGTGCCGATAAAGAAAATAATCAGGCGAGCGATGGTAGTGCGGATAGCAACCGGAATCACCTTGTGCGGATTTTCCGTTTCCCCCGCCGCGATGCCGATAAGCTCGGTACCGGAGAAGGCAAAGTTCACCGCCACCATGGTCATCAGGATCGGCAGGCCGCCGTGCGGGAACCAGCCTTCGGCGGTGATATTGCTTAAGCCCGGCGCGGGTGACCCGTCCTGCATCGGGATAAAGCCAAAGACCGCCGCGCCGCCAAGGATAATAAAGGCAATAATGGTGATGACTTTCACCAGGGAGAACCAGAACTCGCCTTCAGCAAAAAAGCGCGTCGAGATGACGTTCAGGCCAAAAATCACCGCGCAGAAGATCACGCACCAGGCCCAGACGGGCACCTGCGGGAACCAGTACTGCATACAGAACCCGGCGGCAGTAAAGCTCGAGCCGAGCGCCACCGTCCAGGTGAGCCAGTAGAGCCACGCCACGGTGTAGCCCGTCGCCGGGCCAAGGTAGCGGGCGGCATAGACGTGGAACGCGCCGGTTTCCGGCATCGCCACGGAAAGCTCGCCCAGACACTGCATCACCAGCCAGACCACCAGCGCGCCTATCAGGTACGCCAGCAGCGTGCCCGCCGCCCCGGTCGTGGAAATGATGTAGCCGGTATTGAAGAATAACCCTGTCCCAATCACGCCACCCAGCGAGAGCATAATCAGGTGGCGTGTTTTCATGGTGCGCTTAAGCTGCCCATTTTCTTGTTGTGTTTGCATATTACCTTCTATACGTATGGACATCTAAACATCCAAAGAAGGTGTGTTATACCGCGATTGTTAATAAAAAGCTAGATGACCAGACGCAGACGGGCGCGCCGCGCGCTGAGTCTGGGGTGGGTTGTGAGGATCACGTAGAGAATCGGACGCCAGGCCATAAGTACCTCCGCAAGCAGATACTTACAGCATGGTGCGGGAAGAGGCGATCTTCGGTCAGTCGAAAGTGGTATCCGTGAAGAGCGGATTCATACCGCAACACCGTCCACAGGACGGGTAAGGCGCAGCCGCCACCCGGCGGAAGGGTTGGTAATTCTCACAATCAGTTCTATAGTCGACACAGTTTCTTAGTAACCAGGACTGACTGATGCGATTTAACGGACTGACCAAAGGTTTCTTTATCTTTATTCTTGCCCTTGTGACCTGGGCCTTCTTCGACGTGCTGTCGCCCTACTTCTCCGCGATACTGTGGGCCGCTATTCTGACCGTCATCTTCAACCCGGTAAAAAACAGGCTGCGCGCCGCGCTGGGGGATCGCAACGGGCTTGCCTCGCTGTTGACCATTGGCATTATCTGCCTGATCGTCTTTATCCCGTTGATGGTGATCCTCTCCTCGCTCGCCATTGAGCTGAACATGGTGTACACGAAGCTCCAGGAGAACAACACCCAGTTTCCGGAAGTGGTGGCGAGCATCTTCAACCATCTTCCTGACTGGGCCAGCGGCTTCCTGGCGGATCACAACCTGACCAACGCGGCGCAGATCCAGAAAAAACTCTCCGACGTCGCTCTGCAGGGCGGACAGTATCTCGCCGGCAGCGCGTTTCTGATTGGCAAGGGAACGTTTGGCTTTGCGATTAGCTTCGGCATCATGCTTTATCTGCTGTTCTTCCTGCTAAAAGACGGCCCGTATCTGGTGCGCCAAATCCTCGACTCCCTGCCGCTGTCTGATTTCGCCAAGCAGCACCTGTTCGCCAAATTCGTCGGCGTGTCGCGTGCCACGGTAAAAGGTACGGCGGCGGTAGCGGTGGTTCAGGGCATCCTCGGCGGGATTGCGTTTGCGATTGCGGGTATTGACGGCAGCGTGCTCTGGGGCGCGCTGATGGCCTTCCTCTCGCTGGTGCCCGCCATCGGCTCGGCGATTGTCTGGGTGCCCGCCGCCATCTTCCTGTTCGCCACCCATCAGCTGTGGCAGGGGCTGTTTATTGTCGGCTTCTTCGTGATTATCGTCGGGCTGGTGGACAACATTCTGCGTCCGCTGCTGGTAGGCAAAGACACCAAAATGCCGGACTACCTGATTCTGATCTCCACCCTCGGCGGCATGGAGCTGTACGGCATTAACGGCTTTGTGATTGGGCCGCTCATTGCCGCGCTGTTTATCGCCTGCTGGAACCTCTTCTCAGGGCGCGATCACGAAGGTAACGCCGAAGAGCTGGACCCCGACTTCATCGAAGAAGGAAAAAATCCTCCAGAATTGTGAGGATGTGACGATAAAGACCACACCAGGCGGCGCTGTGCCGCCTTTTTTTTCGCCTTAAATCAAACGTTTTCTATAATTTGAAAGAACGCCATCCTACTCATGTCGTAAAAGGATCATCAGGTGCGAATCGCGACGATAACAAACTGGGCCTATGGTGCCACGGTCTGCCTGACCATCGCCTCCGGCATCATCATGCTGATGGCGTCCAGTGCTGACACTGCTGAACGTCAGGCCGTTGAACAACGCCAGCGTTTTGATGCGCTTACTGAAGATATAGAAACCGATGCCTGGGCTCAGTCCGATTTAGCGCGCCTCTACGTCATCAAAAAAGATCCGCAAACGTTAAAGGAATATAGCCAGTCAGAGAACAGCCTGAAGAGCGTTGAACTCCGGCTTGAAAAACTGCGGGATAACGGCGCGTCGGATGATGAGCTGTCCCTGCTGCGCGAAGGCATAAAAATCATTGATGAACTGCAGGACGAACAGCAGACCGCCCTCTCCAGCCTTGAACGAGGAGAAGACGCACAGGCCGTTGCCCTGCTCTACGGTGCGCCCTATGAGCAAGAGCTGGAGCGCGCGCAGAACCAGATCGATCATTTTCGCCAGATACTCGACAAGCGCGTCATCGCCTCCGTTCAGGAGGCGACAAAAAAATCGAAAGCGCTGCGTACGGCCTCTGAGCTAATGGTCGGCCTGACCGCCCTGCTGTTCCTGTTTGTTCTCGGTTTTATATTAAAGCGCCGCGTGCTGCGCCCCGTGGTGCGCCTGAGCGACGTGGTACACCGTCTGGCGTCCCAGGATTACGCGGTTGAAACGCCTAATTTCAACCAGATTGATGAGATTGGCGATATGGCGCAGGCCATCCGCATCTTCCGTGAAAACGGCCTTGCGCGACAGCGTCTGGAAAGAGAGCGCGATGCCGACTGGGCCATCCGCGAGCTGCTGGCACGCATGACCCAGCGGCTGCAGGGGTGTGAGAACTTTAACGATGTGATTAACGTGGCGGAGCTGTTTGCCCCCAATATCGCGCCGGGGATCGCGGGTCGGCTCTACATTCTTGACCGCGATCCGTGGCAGATGCGCAGCGTCGCGCAATGGCTTTCACCCATCGGTGAAGAGACGACGTTCCATCCGGACGAGTGCTGGGCCGTGCGCCGTGGGCAGAGTCACCCGCCGGTAAACGGTGAGCCGGATATCGCCTGCTACCATCTTCCGGCCTCCCAGGCGGAAAGTTCCCTGTGCGTGCCGCTTATCGCCCAGGGCGAGGCCATTGGCCTGCTCTCCTTCCAGAACATCACGGCGGACAACGCCCCTTCCCGCGCGTATCTGGAACTGATGGCCGAAGCGCTCGGGCTGGCGCTGGCTAACCAACGCCTGCGCGACGCGCTGCTGGAGAAAGCCTTGTTCGACCCGCTCACCGGCCTGCGTAATCGTCATCATCTGGAAGATACCCTGCAAACCCAAACGGCACAGGCGACGCGCACCGGCGTACCGTTAAGCTGCATGATGATCGATATCGACCACTTCAAGAGCATTAACGACCGGTTTGGTCATGAAGCGGGCGATCTGGTGATTAAAAGCGTGGCGTCGATTGTTCAGCGGGCCGCCCATGACAACGGACTGGCATTCCGCTACGGGGGCGAGGAGTTTCTGGTGCTGCTTTCCGGTGCCGATGAAGCAGGCGCGTACGCCTGCGCCCAGAAGATTTACAACGGCGTGCATGAGCTGTCGCTTCGCTACGGGCTGACCGAGATTGGGCCGGTGGACGTGTCGATTGGCATTGCCAGCTACCCGCAACATGCCCAGACTGACAACCTGCTGCGCGCCGCGGATGTGGCCCTGTACCGGGCGAAAGAGCTGGGCCGCGCGCGGATTGTGAGTTTTGGGATGCTGGAGGCGGGTTAGCGGATTATCGCTTTACTCGCGCGTTACCTCAGTAATCAACATCGACAATCCATTCATGTAGTGACTTTTTTTAGCCTGCTCGCGGTATTTGGTTGGGGAGAGTCCATATTGATTCGAGAACGCTCTGCTGAACGTTGACGGCTCCTCGTAGCCTAACATCGTGAATATATCTGAAACAGAGAGCTGCGTATGTCTGAGCATATGCGCGGCTTTTTCAAGCTTCCGGCTTCGAATATAGAGACCTATACTTATGCCACACTCCTGGCGAAAGTTCCGCTGAATGTAAGCCAATGAATAACCGGATTTCCGTGCCACATCTAAAACGGTAATGGGCCGGTATAAATTCGAGTCAATCCAGTGAGTAAGGGACTTAATTACAGCTTCACGATCTTTTAAGAGAGTAAACTTTATACACATAAGTATCCACGAAATTTTATTTACAAGAAGGCCGCTGGCAAAGTCATCCAATGACGATTGAAAATAAATATTTCCCAAAAGAAAATTCACCCTAATAATAGGGTGAAGGAACGCTTACTGTATTTTAGAAAGATGTCTTTGCAACATCCTCACTTTTTTCAGGACCATACAGTTTCATAAACGCATTAACGGAGGCCTGCGCTTTCATGACGATTTCACTTTCTTCAGGCTGATCCTTTCTTGCTTTTAAAAGCAAAGGCTCCAGTATGTCGGCCTGGAGAAGAGAACGAAAATACTCAGCCGCCAGCACAGGATCATCTTTTCTTAAGATGTTTTGATTCATTAAATCGGTAAAAAGCGCCGAAACATTTGAACGCAGTTTTTGCATTCGCGCATAATATAATTCTCCGATACCCGATCTTCCGGCCTCGGAAATCATTAATCTTTGCAAGTCCACAATATCCGGAGAGCAAATATAACGTAAAAAGGCAACGGCAAATTGCTCGATAACCAGCTGTGGTGATTTTCTGAAAAGGCGCACCTGCCCTGCAGTTTCAATAGTCATGCTTTTTATATACTGTTCAGTTTCTGAAGACATGCATTCTACAAATAGCTCTTCTTTCGAAGAAAAGTGACTGTAAATTGTCGATTTTGAGCCACCAACAATCGCGTTAATCTCCGAGATAGACGTGGCATCAAATCCCTTTTGTCGAAACAGCCCGGATGCGACCTCCAGGATCTGTTGCCGTTTAAGCGCTCTTTTATCCATATGTTTCCTCGTTAGTTTAGGTGTCTGGCCGGAGCCAACACTTATTGTTCTCTGATTTCGGAATCACGTCTGGTAGTAGGGTTCGTAATCGTACTGACGAGTACATTTTCATTTGACGGCGCTCAGAAGTCAAGATATAAAGTGTACCGTACCGTACGGTACTGTATTTGGACTTCTCTATGAACAGCATGACGAGCGTACTGATGAAAGGTTTTCAGGAGACACTCCCGAGGTGTCGTATTTCCGGTTTAACCCGGTCCAGCATAGTGATGGGCTGTGTTGTCATTTCCGCCATCAGTATGAGCGGATGCGCCATAATCCCCGATCTTGGCACCCCACCGTCTATGAAGACGGTCTCACAACTTAAAAGCGATCAAAGCTTCCCTCATCAGAACGGCCAGTGGCCGAAAGATTACTGGTGGAAGAAATACGGTGACGAGCAGCTCAACGGGCTGATTGATGACGCGCTTAAAAATTCCCCCACGCTTAACATCGCCGAAGCTCGCGTGAAACAAGCGCAGGCGATGACGCAAAGTGCGAGCGGTTCGCTTTTCCCGGAGGTCACCGCAAACGCCAGCTTTATGCGGGACAAAATGAGTTACAACTATGTGACGCCTGAAAGCGCAACGCCTCAAAACTGGAACAGCTACGGGCGCACCACGCTTGATATGAGCTGGGAAATTGATTTTTGGGGTAAAAACCGCGCCGCGCTCGCGGCTGCAACGTCAGGTGAAATGGCGGCTGTAGCGGAAGAAGCACAAACAAGACTGGTGCTCTCTTCTTCTATTGTTACCGTTTACGCGGAGCTGGCGCATTTATACACCGTACGCGAGACGCTTAACGATACCCTCACTATACGAACCAGTACGCTCGCGTTGTTCCAGCAACGACATGACGCAGGGCTTGAAGATTTATCCAGCCTTCAACAGGTTGAGACGCGTCAACTCAACGCAAAAGCAAATCTGGTGGCAATAGATGAAGCTATTGCGATCAAAAAACATGAGCTCGCTGCGCTGGTCGGTGATGGACCTGATAGATCGCTGGCGATAACCGCGCCTAAGGCAACGCTTTTAGCGCATGAGGAACTTCCTCCCAATATTGCGCTGGATCTGATTGGTCGACGTCCTGATATTGTCGCAGCACGTTTACGCGCAGAGGCTGCAGCAGAGCAAATCAAACAGAAAAAAGCCGGTTTTTACCCCAGCGTTAATCTGGTTGCCTTTGCCGGGTTCCAGTCACTGGGAATTAATAACCTTACCCGGAGTGGCTCAGCAATTGGTAGTTTTGGCCCGGCCATATCGCTGCCAATATTTAATACGCAAAAGCTACAGGGTGATTTGAAATACGCCAGCGGTGAATATGACATTGCGGTGCAGGTTTATAACGACACGTTAACGAATGCACTTCGGGAAGTGAGCGATGCGCTCACCAGCAGAACCTCACTGAAAGACGAGATGCTTTATTCTCAGGGTGCAGTCACGTCGGCAGAAAAAGCATATTCGCTCACCAAACAAAGATATGAAGGAAAGGTTGCTGACTATCTCGACGTCTTGTCTTCGGAAGATGAGCTGGTCGCGGCCCGCAGAAAATTAGCCGATGTAAATTCCCGTGCCTTTACGATTGACGTCGCATTAGCGCGTGCATTGGGCGGCGGATATACCTCGAGCAAACAGTGATTTTTTAACACCAGGTTAATAACTAAATAGTGGAAAGAAAGGAAATAAAATGAGTCATTCTGCAGCTATTGAAAATCAAAATATTGAATCATCCGATATCAAAAAGAAAAAAAGAAAACGTTTATTCTCTTATCTTGCATTAAGCATCGCGCTGGCTGGCGCAGGCTCGTTCGTCTATTGGGAATTAGTGGGTTCCCGATATGTTGAAACCGATAACGCCTATACCGATGTTGAGTCCGCTCAGCTCTCTTCCGCGATCACCGGTACGGTCAGTGCCATCCTGGTCACGGATTCTCAGGTGGTAAAAAAAGGCGATGTTCTGATCCAGCTGGATCCTACTGACGCAGAGTTGGCCCTTAATCAGGCGGAAGCAAACCTGAACCTGTCCATCCGGCGGGTAAATGGATATAAGGCCACCGACACAAAACTCGGCGCAGAAGTTGTCGCGAATGAAAAAGAGCAAAAACGCCTGCTGGCCCAGGTTGATGCCGCAAACGCTGACTTCCAGCGCGCGACGGTTGACCTCAAGCGACGCGAGGCGTTAATGCAGACGGGCGCGATTTCAGGCGACGAACTGACGCGTATTCAAAACGTTTATGCTTCCGCACTGGCAAACCTGAATGCCGCTAAAGCCGCCGTGGCGCAAGCTGATGCCGCGAGACAGGCGGCGGTGGGTGCAAGACAGGCGAATGCCGTGATGATTGAGGATGCAAATACCGAGACCAACCCTGAAGTTGCTCTCGCCAGAGCGAAGCGCGATCAGGCCAGACTGGATCTGGAAAGAACCGTGATCCGTTCGCCAGTCGATGGCGTGGTTGCTCGTCGCCAGGTCGAGCTTGGACAGCGTGTCCAGCCTTCCACGCCGTTATTGTCCGTGGTGCCGGTGCAGCAAATTCACGTCAATGCCAACTTCAAGGAAGTTCAGCTCCAGCATGTGAAAGTGGGACAGAAGGTGGAACTGGTGAGCGATCTGTATGGCGACAACGTCCCATTCCATGGAACCGTTGAAGGCTTTGATGGCGGCACCGGCGCAGCGTTTTCAATTATTCCTGCGCAGAACGCAACGGGTAACTGGATTAAGGTTGTTCAGCGTTTACCCGTACGCATCAAACTCAATGCTGATGAGCTTGCTGCACATCCGTTGCGGGTTGGTCTGTCCATGAAAGCGACAGTTAACTTAAAAAGTGAATAACGGAAGCCAGGCCATGTCTACATTAGTTATCGATAATGAGCCGCCTTCGCTGAAAGGCGGTATGTTATGGATTGGTGCCCTGGTACTTGCAATGGCTAACTTTTTAGCTGTGCTCAACATGACCATTGCAAACGTCACTCAACCCAACATGGCTGGCGCCCTGGGCGCAGGAACCAGCCAGGGAACCTGGATCATCACGGCCTATGCCGTGGCTGAAGCCATTACGGTGCCGCTATCAGGATGGTTAACCACACGGTTCGGCGGCGTGCGCGTTTTCTGCGTTTCCGTGTTCATGTTTGGCGTTTTCTCGTTGCTCTGTGGCCTTTCCACCTCGCTGGGAATGCTGCTGCTGATGAGGGTTTTTCAGGGCATGGCGGGAGGCCCCCTGATGGCCTTATCACAAACGCTACTGCTGCGTATTTTCCCGAAAGAAAAATCCATGCAGGCGACGGGATTATGGGCGATGACAACATTGCTGGCGCCCGTAATAGGCCCGGTTCTGGGCGGATGGATTTGCGATCATTACAGCTGGTCGTGGGTGTTTATCATCAACGTTCCGATGGCCATCGCTTTCGCATTGGTCGCGTGGTCAGTACTGAAAATCTTCGAAGATACGCTGGTTAATAACTCTATTGATATCGTTGGGTTTATTTTATTGGTTATCTGGGTGGGTGCCCTGCAGATCATGCTGGATGAAGGGAAAGACCTTGACTGGTTTGCCTCAGAAGAAATTTGGGTTCTGGCGATTGTGGCCTGTATCGGCTTTTTAAGTTTCTGCATCTGGGAGCTGACCGCTGAGCATCCGATTGTCGATATCAGAGTTTTTCGCCATCGCGGTTTTTCGGCCAGCATGTTTGTTCTCGCACTCGCGTTTGGATGTTTTTTTGGTCTGAATGTCCTCACGCCGTTGTGGCTACAATATAACTTAGGGTATACAACAACATGGGCAGGGATTGTGGTTGCCTGGGGCGGGCTTCTGCAGGTGGTATTTTCTCCGGTTGCCGCTAACCTCTCCAACAAAATCGATCCGCGCATTCTTATTTTCTTTGGCTGCGCCTGGCTAGGTCTCGATACCTTCTGGCGATCCTATGCGACGACCGATATGGACTACTGGTCCATCTGTGTTCCTTTGCTATTCATGGGCGTTGGCATGCCGTTGTACTACGTCCCGATTACGGGGCTTGCAATGGGCTCTGTAGATGAAACGGAAATGGCTTCAGCAGCGGGCTTAATGAACTTTGTTCGAACGTTATCGGGTGCGTTTGCTACATCGCTCGTGACGACGTCATGGCAGGACCAGCGCTATATAGCACATGACAAACTGGCGTCCGTCGTCGACCCAACTGGCGATCTTTCGCATTACATCAGTTCAGCGCCTCAGCAAGGTGGGCAATTTGTGCGCGAGCTTTTTGACAAGATGGTTAACAGCCAGAGCATGATGCTTTCGACCAATAATCTGATGATGTCGATTGGCGTGATATTTTTTATCGCTGCATTTGCGATTGCATTAGCACCGAAACCTTCGCGCGTAGTCGATGCCGCTTCTGTAGGACACTAATATTTATTCAGCACAAGGACGTGAGTATCATAAAAACAGAGAAAATCTGATGGACAGTAAATCATACACGCCGGGCAGCCGGGATATTCTGTATAAGAAAATATTCCTTTCAATTTCCGAAATGAAATACCTTGAAAGAGAAATTAAAAAGTTCAGCTGGTTAGAACGCACTTTGTTAAGGAAAAAAGAGTTCTCTACAATGCAATATCACAAAAATAAATGTGACAGCAACTTCTTTAGATTTGTCAACAGTGGACAGGACAACCAGAATACGTTAGTTCATATCCTTGAACAATTACCTGAGAATCACCCTGACCGAACATGGCTGACGGGCTTCCTGCTTTGAACATACCAGGTGAGTGATATAATTAGCGAGATACCGGAAAATAGCAGGTTGAAGGAAAGAAAAAAGTGGACGCTTCTCAGTGGAAGAAGCATCCAAAAACAGGCAATTATTCAGACACAGATTGAAACCGTAAACTGACGATCTCATCGATAATATCTCACAACCCCTTCTGTTCATTATTTACATTTTCTGCCATCGCATAAGAAAAAACTCAGCCCGCAGGCGGTCACCTTTTTAGCGCGTTTGGTGGCCTGGGCAAAACGGCAGAACAGTATTCGTCCATTCAGGCATAGCGTAGCCTATGCCTCCTCGCTCAAGATGAGCAAATTTTGCACAGACAGACAGTACCGGCAGCGTCACTTCCGCCAGGGTTAAACCCGCTAAGGGCTGACGCTGAGCGTTTGCACGCTGGCCGTTTTCATCATCGGTAAAATCAGTGGTATGAGATAATAACAATCAATAAAAGCGATCGTTTTTTAAACACAAGAGAGGTTATGCAAGCAGCTTTAGCTTTTCTCAAAAATTTGAGCGTCCTTAGACCGCCAAACACGCTGGCATCACAACGACCCAACATACTGATTTTATTGAATTTATATCAATAAAAACTATAAAAGGCCTTGCTGTTCAACAAAATATATAAACTAGTGTGATATCTAAATTATAATTCTTATACTTCTGTTAAAAAGTGGAGGCCAAAATGCGATTAACCCTACTGCTGTTATGCTGTCTGGTACAAAGTGTAACCTGGGCTGGCGATCTGCCAAAACCAGTTGGTAAACCCATTTTAACGATTTACGGTAATATAGAAAATACGAATGAAAATGGAAAAGCAGTGTTTGATCTCGCCAGCCTTGAAAAACTGGGCATGGTGAGTTTCGAGACTACATCCCCCTGGTATAATGGACGTACTAAGTTTGAGGGTGTTCCAATGAACAAACTCATGGATTATGTGGGTGCGAAGGGTACTAACATTAATGTTATTGCGCTCAATGATTACTCTACCGTGATCCCTCTCAGTGACTTCAAAAAATACAACGCCATACTTGCCTTAAAGGTCAATGGCGAATATATGCGCATCCGCGATAAAGGTCCATCATTCATTGTATACCCCTATGACAGTCTTCCTGAGTTGAATAATCAGATTTATTACTCGCGATCAGCATGGCAGGTTAGCAAAATGAAGATTGAGTAGCCGTTCAGGAGAACATAATGAACAGGATACTGGTTGGTATCATTTTTTCTCTTTTTATCACGACAGGATATATTGCATTTCTTGTTTACGATCGTCAGCAGGAATTGCAAAAACTGACTCAATACACTGAGTCCTGGTCCGTGGCACAACTGGTATCAGAGTATTACCGTTTTGAATCATGGCTTGGTCTATACGCAACCGATACCGATGACGTTACGATAGACCAGGTCCGCATGCGTCTCGAAATTATGCTCAGCCAGGGCGATTTAATGAAGGGGGGCGATTTAGGTCGCTATATTAACAGCGATAAAACGCATCAGGAGCTCGCTTTACGCTTAGAGCAAATACTGACCTATCTGGATAGCCATCTTGAAAACATGAGCCATCCTGAGTTACAGGCATACCTGACAAATATGCATGCTCTCGATGCACCGCTGAGCCAGCTCTCTGCAACAGCATTAACGAAAGATATTAACACGGTTAATGAATCCAACCATAAAATACAGATCCTTTACTATATTTATTCCGCACTTTCATTACTTTTGGTGATATTAAGCTTTATTCTTGGCTTCTTAATGATCTACCAGAATAAAAACATTCTCAAAGCACACATGCAGGTTAAAAGCCTTGCTGACGAGCTTCAGATATCAAAAGAAAAGCTGCAAATTCAGAACTCGAAGCTGGAGTATGATGTTTATCATGACTCCCTCACCGGCATGAAAAACCGTCTTTTCTTCTGGGACGATCTCAACAAAATTAATCTTCAGGCAGATAAAAACCACATCCCCGTCACGGTGATGTTATTTGATTTAGACCGGTTCAAAGAGGTCAACGATACCTATGGCCATGATGCCGGCGATTTGCTGTTGAATCAGGTATCCAGACGACTCACCTCAATGAGCAGCGCCACGGATACATTTTACCGTTTGGGCGGAGACGAGTTTGCCCTTCTGTCCAGTGGCCTCACCGAAACAGCAGCCGTTTCGCGCGCCAAAGAAATCAGCGAACACATCAGCCAGCCCTATACGATTAATAACCAGCTGATAAAAATCGCCACCTGTGTGGGTATCGTGTTATCTGATAATGAACGGCGCTCTGATTATCTTTATAAATTTGCCGATCTGGCGCTCTACGAAGCCAAAAAAGAGGGTTCACAGCAGATAAAAGTCTTCCGTCAGTGGATGCTGCAAAAGTTGCAGGAAAGCAGAACCCTTGAACATGATATGGCACTGGCGATCGATAACCATGAATTCGTTGTTTATTACCAGCCTATTGTCGATTCATTCAGCAATGAAATTTACGGCTATGAAGCGCTTATTCGCTGGATACACCCGGTGAAGGGGATACTGTCACCTGATTACTTTATTTCTGTCGCTGAAAAAACGGGGATGATTAATCAGATCGGCAAAAATGTGCTTGAGCTTGCCTGCCGGGAAGCGGTTTCCTGGGCCGTTCCGGCAAGGATCTCTGTGAACGTCTCACCCATTCAGCTGGGCACGAAATCATTTACGACGATGGTACAGTCCATCCTGAAGGAGACAGGACTTCCGGCCAGCCGACTTGAGTTAGAAGTTACGGAGTCTTCGCTCTTCAGTGACAGCAATACGCCGCTCACTATTCTCAAAAAGCTCAGAACGCTGGGTGTAAAAATTTCTATCGATGATTTCGGAACGGGTTATTCGTCGCTCTCACGACTGAGTGAACTGAATTTTGATAAAATTAAAATCGACAAATCCTTTGTGAACCCGATATCCACGCAGGATGATGCCCTCAATATCGTTAAATTGATAACCGGCATGGCGAAGAGCCTCAATATGAGGGTCATTGCGGAAGGTGTTGAAACCGAAGCGCAGCTTGAACGTCTTCAGGCGCTTGGCTGCGATCTCGTGCAGGGATACCTGTTCGGAAAACCACAGGCTGAGATTGACAGGAAGATTAGATACGGTTGAAATGGTTGCGCGGCTTTTGCTGGCCCAAAACCCTTTAGGCGATTGATAATCAAAGGTTATAAAATGAAAAAAACAGTCCCGGACTACACGCCTGTTGATTTATCTCGTTGGCCAAGGAAAGAGCATTTTGAGGTATTCCAGTCATTCGCTGAGTGTACAATTAACCAAACGGTTTTGATCGACATTACCGCGCTGCGAAAACATATCAAAGAGGTCGGCTGGAAGTTTTACCCGACGATTATTTTCCTCCTTTCTAAAATCATGAACCGGCATCCGGAATTCCGTATGGCCATGAAGGACAATGAGCTTGTCGTATGGAATGAAATCCATCCAAGCTATACCATTTTCCATCCTGAAACGGAGACGTTTTCGTCACTGTGGAGCCACTTCGACGGCAATATTCAGCACTTCCAGAATACGTATGCAGAAGATGTTGCACGCTATGGCAATAACCTTTCTTACTGGCCGAAGGAAGAGTCCCGAGAAAATATCTTTTTCGTCTCGTCTATTCCCTGGGTAACGTTTACGAACTTTACGATGAACATTGCGCACATGAAGAACTTCTTTTCACCTATGTTCACGTTTGGAAAATACTACGAGCAGGACGGGAAAGTGTTGTTGCCTGTGGCGGTGCAGGTCCATCACTCGGTGTGCGATGGTTTCCATGTGGCAAGGATGTTTAATGAGTTGCAGGAGATGTGTGATGGTTTGTCGGGGCTGTCAGAGGAACTTAATGGTTAATACGCCAGGAATGGTGAAAACTTCCTTTTATAGGGAGTGAGCATTGAATTACTCACTTTGATGTGGTGGACAGGTAAAAATATAAAAGACCGGCTGTTGCCGGTCTTTTATTAGGTATGTCGTTTGGAACAATTTCACGCTTCAGGTTTAACGGAGGGAGATACATCGCTATGACGTCCAACTGTTCGACACCACTTCCGCCTGCTTCAAAATGAGCTCCACAGCGCCCGCGGTTTTATCCGGCGGATATTTGTATTTACGCAGCGTCTGGCGCACCAGAATACGCAGCCGCGCACGCACGCTTTCACGTACCTGCCAGTCTACGGTGGTGGATTTACGCAGTTGCCGCGTCACCTCAATAGCCAGCTTTCTGAGCGTTTCATCGCCCAGTTCACGCACCGCACTTTCGTTTTCCGCCAACGCATCGTAGAAGGCGATTTCATCCGGGTTTAGGCCAAGCGCATCATCGCGTGCCATCGCTTCCTGGAACGCTTTCGCCATCTGGATCAGCTCTTCAATCACCTGTGCGGTTTCAATCGCCCGGTTATTGTATTTGAGCAGCACGGCTTTTAGGCGGTCGGAGTATTTCTTCTGCTGCACCACGTTATTACCTGAACGTGCATGAATGCCGTCATTCAGAAGTTTTTCCAGCAATTCCACTGCCAGGTTACGCTGCGGCATCTCCCGCACTTCCTCCAGGAATTCATCGGACAGCAAACCGATATTGGGTTTATCTAACCCGGCCAGGGCAAAAACATCCTCAACACCTGTAGCGACAACCGCGTTATCCAGGATCTTGCTCAAGAGTGAGTTTTTCTCTGACTGGCTAAATTTTGCCTTCGGATCAAGTTTGATAAGCCCCACTCTGACCGCCGAAAGGAACGCGAACTCCTCCTGTAAGGCTTCGGCTTCATCAAGGGTGTTACAGAGCGACCAGGCTTTACTCATCGCCAGTGAAACGTCGAGGTAGCGTTTTTTACCGTCATCCAGACCCAGAATGTAGTTCACTGCATCGCGTAAAAACGCTAATGGATCGCGCGAAAAGCCTTCATAGCAAAAGCCGGGTTTTCCTGCTGAGGGTGCGAACATCCCATGAATGACGTCGATTTTTTCCAATAGAATGGCAAAGGCTTCGCGGGCATCCACCGTAGTCTGCCCTTTCCCTTTCGAATCCGTGTAGGTTTTTAGCGCCTGCTTCAGTTCGTTGGCAATACCGATGTAATCCACCACCAGCCCGCCAGGCTTATCGCGGAACACGCGGTTAACGCGCGCAATGGCCTGCATCAGGTTGTGACCGCGCATCGGCTTGTCGATATACATGGTGTGGCAGCACGGTGCATCAAACCCGGTCAGCCACATATCACGAACAATCACCAGCTTCAGCGGATCGTTCAAATCCTTAAAGCGAGCTTCAAGACGCTTTTTGGTCTGCTTGTTATAGATGTGCGGCTGGAGATGATCTTTATCAGATGCCGAGCCGGTCATGATGACTTTGATCGCGCCTTGTTCAACATCCGTGCTGTGCCAGTCCGGACGGATCTCTGTGATGGCGTTGTAGAGCTTCACGCAGATATCACGGCTCATAGCGACAATCATCGCTTTACCGTTCATGGCCGCATTGCGCGTTTCAAAGTGCTGAACCAGATCGGCAGCAACCTGTTTGATGCGAGGCTCTGAACCTACCAGCTTTTCCAGACGGCTCCAGTCACCTTTAGTTTTCTCCTGCTGGCCCGTCTCTTCATCTTCCACCAGCTCATCCACCTGGTCGGAGAGCGTTTCCAGCTCCTCATGGTTCAGGTCGAGTTTTGCCAGACGGGATTCGTAATAAATCGGTACCGTCGCGCCGTCATCGACCGCATCCTGAATGTCGTAGATAGAGACGTAATCACCGAACACGGCACGGGTATCTTTATCTTCAGACGCAATCGGCGTGCCGGTAAAGCCCATAAACGAAGCGTTCGGCAGCGCGTCGCGCATGTGTTTGGCGTAACCGTATTTGTAGGCCCCGGTTTCGCGGTCCAGCGTGGCGCTCAGGCCATACTGGCTGCGGTGCGCTTCATCGGAAATCACCACGATATTGCTGCGCAGGTTGAGGGCCGGATGGCTCTGCTCGTTGTCCAGCGGCGCAAACTTTTGCACGGTGGTAAAGATTATACCGCCGGATTCACGGGCATTGAGGAGCTCGCGCAGCTCGTCGCGGTCGTTAGCCTGTAAAGGCGTTTGCTTCAGTAAATCCTGCGCCTGGCAGAAAGTCGCGTAAAGCTGCCCATCCAGATCGTTACGATCCGTCACCACCACGATGGTCGGGTTGTTCATTTCCGCCTGTTGAAGCAGCTTTCCAGCGTAGCAGCACATGGAGATACTTTTGCCGGAACCCTGGGTATGCCATACCACGCCTGCTTTTTTACTTCCGGGGGTAATGTTGCTGCGCAACGGCAGATGTTTGCCGGTAGACGCCACAATCGTGGCCGCAACCGCCTCACGCACCGCGTGGAACTGATGGTAGGCGGCAATCTTCTTGATCAGCCGTTTGCCGTCAGACTCAAACAGAACAAAGTAGCGAATGTAATCGAGCAGAAGCGCACGGTTAAAGAAGCCCTTCACGACGGTTTGCAACTGCCAGTCAAACTGTGGCTTATCGTCTTCGTTAGCGACGGTTTTCCATGGCAGGAAGCGCTCTTCATCAGCGGTCAGCGAGCCGATACGCGCATTCTGCCCATCGCTCACCACCAGCGCTTCGTTGCAGATAAACAGGTCGCTGAGTTCGTTTTTATAGGTTTGCAGCTGGTTAAACGCGGCCCAGATATCGGCATTGGCATCAATTGGGCTTTTAAGCTCAATCACCGCCACCGGCAGGCCGTTGATATAACCAATAATATCCGGACGACGAACCTGTTTTATCCCCTGAATAGCCACCTGATTCACAACCATAAAGCGGTTATTGCCGGGATGGTTGAAATCCATCAGCAGCGCTTTGTCATGAACCGTCTTATCTTCGCGCTTGTACTCGACGGGCACACCGTCGAGCAGCAGGTGATGGAATGCTTTATTGCTGACGACCAGATCCGGGCTTTCGGGGCGGGTAATACGCAGTATCACCTCTTCCAGCACGGAAACAGGGAGATGGGGATTGATGGTTTGCAGCTGCTCCAGCATCACCGGACGCAGAAACACATCATGAAATGAGGCACGCAGCGGGTTGTCGCCATCCGGCGCGATATCGGGCCCGTGCAGCACTTCCCAATCCTGTTCAGCAAACCATTTCAGGCATTGCTGTTCTAAATCGTCTTCGCTCAGCATTACTCTTCCTCTCCCTCGGTGATCATACCGGTCTGTTTCAGCTCAATCGCCAGTTCCAGCAGGCTCGGACGGATCGCTTTTTCCAGACGGTTCATGCTATCCATCATCCAGTCGATAATGGCAGGCCAGATCTCTTTATTGCCGCCGTCAAACGCCTTTGAACAGACGATCTGGCAGCTTTTTCGCTCTGGCAGTAAACGCCAGTCAAGCGGCTCGCCAAACAGCAATTCAATGTGCGTTTTGCGTTCCTGAAGTCGTTCAAATAACCAGGTATTTTCCAGCGCATCCCCGCGAGAAATATTGAGCTGCACACGAGCGTCTTTCTGGGAAAAGATCAGTTCAAACGGCACGCCGCTAACGCCCGACCCGGCAGCCAGCCAGTGATCGGTTGAGGGTGCGCGGTTGTTAAACAGTGAACAAGGGCTGATGCGGAATTTTTCCAGCGCCATCGTCCAGAACTCGCGGCGCAGATAATGGCGCTGCTGCAGTTCGCTACTGCTGGAAGTGGACTGTTCTTCCGCCTCTTTCTGCGCCATGCCGATCATGTACGACTCCGCTTCAGGGGTTGGGATAACCTGGCGGATATCGACAAACACATCTTCACCGAAACGATACGGCGTGACTTTGAAGCACTGAACCCGGATACCAAACTGCATCAGCCACAGCGCGGTATTGGTGACCTCTTTGCGGAAATTGGCCGCGACCATGATGACGCGCTGGGTGCCTTTACGGTTGAGAACCCCTTCTTTCAGGCTTTCCCAGCCCATAAATTCGGCGATGACCTCTGCCGCCTGACGGTTCTCGTTGGGCTCATATTGGTCAAGATAGAGCTGGAAGATCTCAACTACACTCTCCTGGCGTAGGTTAGCGCAGTAGCCGGCATATTTCAGGGCCTGCCAGACGACGTCACGCCCGGAATCATCGAGCTTGTTCTCGATGATCACCAGGTTGCCTTTTTTATCGAGTGCCAGGAGATCGAGGCGCTCTTTGGTGTCGTCAAAGCCGGCGAACTCTTTCTGGATAATCAGCAGTTCATCATGGCTTTCACGGGTTAACGCCTGCGGATTCTTTGCCAGCCACTCCTGCAAATGATCGCGCTCTCGAAAGCCGAGGCTGCTGAACGATACTTCTTGCAGGGAGTGCAGGCTGTTGGTCGGCGTATCGACTTTATACATTTTCCGCCTCGCTTACCGCCTGCTCGGCTTCCGGCAGGGTGATTTCACCGGAAAGGAGTTTGGGGAGAAGGGTGTCGCGGATTGTAGTCAACGTTGCTGTTGACAAATTATTTTTCTGAATCATATTCCTGATAGTCAAAATATGATTATTGAATTTATTCAAAATGGATTGAATCGGTTTCAGTACTTCTAGTCGATAGACATTATCTCGGTTTAATCCAGGCACTGCCGCATCAGTATTCATACTTGAAAGATTTAACGTTTTCATAAGATAATATAGGTAACTTAGTGGGACATCATCTTTATTAGAAACGTAATAAACAGTATCAATTGGATGGAACTTTCCATCCTCCCAATACAGAGTACCGATAGAGCCTTTTCTGCCAACTATAATGCTTGGACCTTCAACGAGATAACTGATGTGTGAGCCAGTGATGCCACCTGAACCATAAACTGAATAAGGTCCTTCTATACGTTCTGTTTTTTTAAGCGCTTTTCCGTAATGAAGTGTTGCGATATTAGACAATCGCTGTGAATTCCATCCCTCAGGAATCCCCCCCAACTCACTATCCTGCATAACATACGGAAACAGCTCTGCCGTGGCTTTTAACTCGGCATATTGCTCAGGGTGTTCACGCTCAAAAACCACCAGCGCATCAGCCTCTTTCCCGGAAATCGCCGTCATAGCGGCAAGCGTCGCGTCTTCCTGCGAACCTCCCGCTTCCAGTACTGACATTTTGGCTTTTACAGGTTCAAAATCAACAAACCAGCTTTTGAAAAGGGCTTGCGCCATTTGTTCCAGGGTTTGGTTAAGTTTACGATTTACGCTAATTTTAGCATCTAGTGAATTTAGAATATCAGAAATTCTTTTTTGTTCGTCTAATGGAGGTAAGTCAACAATGAACTCCCCAATATTTTTAACGGGAACTCGAGCCTGATTAGCACTTCCTTGAGCAACATTAACAACCCATTCGGAAAAGGATTTCGTCTTCAGTAAATAGTAAAGGTAATTTTGTTCTACCTTATCACCAGGTATAATGCAACATGTATTTTGGTTTTGAATCGCGCCATGAGCACTCATAGGTGCTCTGACAACTTTACCGACAACTGATGACCAATTCGGGGGCCAAGATCCAACTGTAGCTATTAAAATATCATGAACTTTTAATTGATGAGTTCGCCATTTAATAGCATGTTCAGCATCAACTTTTGTAACGCCAAAAACATCTATAGAATCATCAGTAAAATTTGAAACTTTTATTAAATCCACCCCAGATTTAGAATCCGTAAAAAACATTTGCTTTATTGCAGCACCATTACGAAGTTGTACAATTTCGTTTAGCTTGAATAATTCTCTTTTATTCTCCATAACCCAGTCCCCCCAGATTCGCCTTAATCTGCACTTCCAGCTTCGCGCTCTCTTCCAGTTGATCTTTCAGCTGTGCCGTCAGTCGCGCCATCTTCTCGGCAAAGGGTTCATCGTCTTCATCTTGCTCTGCGGCACCGACATAGCGCCCAGGGGTCAGCACAAAGTCGTTTTTCTGAATATCTTCCAGCGTTGCGGAGAAGCAGAATCCGGCTTCGTCTTCGTACTCTTTATCCGTCTGCCAGGCGTGGAAGGTATCGGAGATTCTGGCGATATCTTCGCGGCTGAAATCACGCAGCACGCGATCTTTCATAAAGCCAATCTGGCGGGCATCGATAAACAACACTTCGCCTTTGCGGTGCGCTTTGCCATTACCGCCGGTTTTGTCTTTGGTCAGGAACCAGATGCAGGCCGGAATTTGGGTGTTGGTAAAGAGTTGCCCAGGTAACGCCACCATACACTCCACCAGATCGGCTTCGATCAGGTTGCGGCGGATCTCACCTTCGTTGTTGGTGCTGGAACTCATCGAGCCGTTAGCCAGCAGCAGCGCCATCGAACCTTTCGGGGCCAGGTGGTGGATCATGTGCTGCATCCACGCAAAGTTGGCGTTACCCTGCGGCGGAGTGCCGTATTTCCAGCGCACGTCGTTTTCAAGCTTCGCGCTCCACCACTCCTTCATGTTGAACGGCGGGTTAGCCATCACGAAGTCGGCGCGCAGATCCGGGTGCTGGTCGTCCAGCAGGGTATCGGCGTTTTTGCTGCCGAAGTTAAAGTCGATGCCACGGATTGCCATGTTCATCGCCGCCAGTTTCCAGGTGGTCGGGTTGGATTCCTGGCCGTAGACGGAGATTTTCTGTTTCTGCTCGGCGGCGTTGTACTGTTTTTCGCCCGCGTGCTCTTCAATAAAGCGGTCGCTGGATACGAAAAATCCACCTGAGCCCATCGCCGGGTCATATACACGGCCGTTGTAAGGCTGGAGCATTTCGACAATCAGGGTAACGATGCTTTTTGGCGTGTAATACTGGCCGCCTTGTTTGCCTTCCGCCAGCGCGAACTGACCGAGGAAATATTCGTAGACGTGGCCGAGAATATCTTTGCTCTTTAAGTTGAGCTTCTCGCCGTTATATTCCGGATTGCTGAAGTTGGCATCAGAGAAGGTATTAATCAGCCCGGTTAACACCTCGTTGCCCAACTGATACTGGCTGATGCGGTTCAAAATGCCTTTCAGCTTCGGGTTGGTTTTTTCGATTTCATCGAGCGCGTTATCCACCAACCAAGACACGGAACGCAACGTCACATCCTTTCCGGTGGTTTCATCTACCCACAGCACGGTGCCGGTTGGCAGCATGGCTTTGTTTTTCAGTGTGTCCCAGCGCGCAGCTTTCGGTACCCAGAAGATGTTCTTTTCGGTGTAGTAATCTTCCACCTCCAGTTCATCGGCAATCGCCTGTGCGTACTCTTCGTCGGACTCATAATCCTCCCGCGACATGGCGTAGATGTTGTCCGGGTTACCGACATCGCGGAACAGGGTGATGAGCTCCTGCTGACGGGCCTCAAAGGCATCGGACACATACTTCAGGAAGATGAGCCCCAGTACCACATGCTTGTAGTTGGCGGCATCCATATTGGCGCGCAGCTTGTCGGCGGCCTTCCAGAATTTATTATCCAGCTCGTTCAGGAACTGTTGTTCGGCGTTGTTCATGAAAATCCTCGAGGTCGATCGCAGCGAAAGCGCAAAAATGCCTTATCGCAAATTCAGTTTTGGAATGCAGTTCGCAAAATGATACCCGGAACGTTAATGATTACAAACGAAACAACGTAAAGAAATTTGCTTTTGATCGCTAAATAATAGGAAACTAAACCGCCATTCCATTAAATCTCCCTGCGTGTACCGCTCATCCCATGAACGGGTGGGGTTGTTTGCGGATCGCGGCGCGGCGATGGCTATCACAACAAAGAAATTTTGATTAAAGGTAATCAAATTGTTGTCGATGGTAATTTAAATGCTGATTAATATATTCAACGGGTAAAAATATGTCCTGGCTTAATTCATTTTTAGTGACGCTTACATCTGTAGAGCCCCATAATGTGCCCTTCACCGTAATCAGCATCGTGAGCCTGGCCGTTGCCTGCTTTATTTTCTTTTATTTATTCCGGGCCATTAACATTGTTAACAGCCTGAAAAAATACACCCAATCAATTAATAGCATTGAAAGCAATTCCCCAGAGGAACAGCTTGCCCATCTTCAAAATCTCTTTAAGCGCCCTGAACTCAAACACGCGTGGAATGAGTTTGAAGAGTCGTTACACCCGCAGAGTGAGCTGGAAGGTGGGGAAGAAAAAATCGTCCGCATTCGTGCCACGGCGCCAAGCTCGAGCTACTTCTCTGAGCAACAGTTAGTCGATATTCCACTCAATACTGAATTCTTCAAACACCTGCCCGGTATTCTGACCGGCGTGGGGATTATCGGTACGTTTTACGGCCTGATGATTGGCCTTAACCACTTCGACCCCAGTACTCCCGAGCAGGTGACCAGCAGCGTCAATAATTTGCTGCACGATGTGTTGTACGCATTCCTTGGCTCTGCCGTGGCTATTGCCGCCTCTATTTTCGTCACCTGGCTGGAAAAACTGTCCATCGCCAAGTGCTATAAGTATCTCGAAAAATTTACCGCCGCTATCGACAAGCTCTACGTTAGCGGTGTGGGCGAGGAATACCTCGCCTCGCTGGTGAAATCCAGCAACGAAAGCGCTACCCAGGCGCGCCACCTGAAAGAAAGCCTGGTCACCGATCTTCGCGATATGCTGCTGCATCTTGCCGAAAGCCAGAAAGTTGAAAATGAACGCCTCGCGAATACATTAAGCAACACCTACCGAGAATCTGGCGCACAGTTTGCTGATCAGGTGAGTGGTGCGATCGAGAATAGCCTGAAGTCACCGCTGGATAAAATTGCGGGTGCGGTTCAGACCGCCAGCGGCGATCAAAGCGGCATGGTGCAGAACATGCTGCAGGATGTGCTGACCGCATTTATGGCGAAGCTCGATACCACCTTTGGCCAGCAGTTTACCAACCTTAACGAGATGATGGGACAAACCGTCGGGGCTATCCAGACGATGCAAAGCGGCTTCTCCGCTCTGCTGCAGGATATGCGTCAGGTCAGCGACGATTCCCGCCAGGGTAGCGCGCAGTTAATTGAACAACTCCTCTCTGAAATGAAATCGGGCCAGCAGGCCATGCAGGCTGGCATGAATGACATGCTGACCAGTTTACAAGCCTCTGTTGCGAAAATTGGCGCTGAGGGTGAAGGTGCCGGTGAGCGCATGGCACGACAGCTTGAGAAAATGTTTGCCGATAGCGAAGCGCGGGAAAAAGCCCAGGCAGAACATATGTCCGCCTTTATTGAAGCCATTCAGAATTCAGTGCAGCAGGGACAAAGCGCAACCATGGAAAAAATGGCGGCCTCAGTCGAAGCACTCGGGGAGCAGTTGGGCAGTCTGTTTGGCCAGATAGATAAGGGTCAGCAACAGATATCAGCGAACCAGCAGGCTAACCAGCAGTCTCTGCACGAACAGACGCAGCGTGTGATGAGTGAAGTAGACGATCAGATCAAACAGCTGATTGAAACCGTTGCTAGTCAGCATCAGGCAACCACCGAAACGCTGAACAAATTCGCAGAACAGACCAACCGACAGATTCAGGATATGCAAAGCGGCGCGGATAAAATGCGTGTTGCCGCCGAGCGTTTTGAACACGCAGGCGATAAGGTGTCGGAGGCGAATCACCTGACGGCTGATGTACTGAATAAAGCGCAATCGGCGGGTTCATCGCTCTCCCTTGCCACCAGTGAACTCACTTCAGTAGTGAGCGATTATCGTAACAATCGAGAAGCCGTCAGCAAATCCATTGCCATGCTCGAATTGCTCGCAGCAAATACCCAGTCAGAACAAACCACCCGTAGTCAGTTCATCACCGATCTTAAGCAGCACGCAGAGCGCTTACAGAGCTATAACCGTGAAGCGCAGACCTTTATGGAAAATGTCAGCGATGTGCTTGGGAAGGGCTTTGAAGACTTCTCAGAAGGTGTTTCACGCAGTCTCGACAAGACGCTGGGCAAACTGGACGTCGAAATGGCGAAAGCCTCTAATCTGCTTGCGGGCTCCGTCGAACAGATCGGTGAAAGCGTCAGCGAGCTTGATGATGTTCTATCTCGCGTGCGTGCCTGAGGGGGTGACAGCTGATGTTTGGGAATGCATTTGGCGTTAAAAAGCGCCGCAGTGATGAAGCTGAGAAGCCCTTCTGGATTTCTTACGCCGATCTGATGACCGCCATGATGGTGTTATTTCTGGTGGTGATGGTCGCGTCGCTAAGCTCCGTTACACAACGCATTCAACGCGCGGAGCAAGGGGAAAAAGTCAGGGGGCAGGACATCGCCAGATTATGTGAGCGCCTGGAACTGCATGCCCGCAGTGTTAACAAAACCATCGTGGTGGATTGCCACGATAACCGCATCAGCTTTGGTGAAGCTGGTCGTTTCGACCACAACCGTTTTTTCCTGAATGCTGAAGGGCAAAAAGCATTACAGGATGTCGTTCCACTTGTGCTGGAGGCATCAGACAGTGACGAAGGCAAAAAGTGGTTTAAGCAGATCGTCATTGAAGGGTTTACCGATACCGACGGCTCGTATCTTTACAACCTGCATCTCTCCCTGCAGCGCTCTGAGTGGGTGATGTGCAGTTTGCTCGATAGCCGCAGCCCTCTGCAAAAAAGCATCTCTGCAGAACAGCAGATCCAAATCCGTAAGCTTTTCCTTGCGGGGGGCGTCTCATTTAATAACGCGAAAGAGAGCAAAGAAGCCAGCCGCCGCGTCGAGTTGCGTATGCAGTTTTTCGGGCTGAAAGATAAGCATGCTGCCGCAGACGAGGTGGATTTCCCGCCTGTTGTGAATAAAGAAGTTTGCCAGTTGGTAATGCCGCAATGACGCCCGCGTTGAGTTCTCTATCGCAGCGCATCGCAGCGAAGCTCTCTTCCAGCCAGCAGGAGGAGCATTATCTGCGCAATGATTTCCACGCGCTGGCTTCTGCTGGCCGCGAGATGGAAAAGCGATTTGATAAAGCAGAGAAAATCCCCACCCCGCCACATGAAATGCGGCTGGCGGCGCTGCGTCGTTTTCGTCTTGCAGAAGAACTGACCGAACGTGAGTGGCGAATGGTGTTTTATGGCCTCGCCGATACCGATCCGCTCTACCCTGACAGGCCAGTATTACTGGAGGATGATACATTCTTTCCCCATGTCGATAGTGTTATCAAAAAACAGATTGAATCCAGGACACTAAAACGCAAGGACTGGGCTGCACTCTGTTCAAGTTATTTTGCCTACAAACACGAATCGCCAGAAATAAACCCGCACTGGTGTTTACTGCGTGGTCATATCGCCAGGGGGTACCCCGTAGTAAAAGCCGCTATCCGCAGAGAAAAGTCGTGGATGAAAACCATTGAGTTTTATCACGACATTTTTACGCCTCAGGCTGGCGGTGTGATATCCCAACAGTTGCTTTCCGGTGAAAGTAACTCTTTATCATCATTAGAAAAAATAGCGCAAATCCCCGATAGCAGCTGGTTGTGGAAACGTATTTTCACAGTGCTGTTAGCGCAGCTTGATACTCTGGACGATCCTCACTATCTGGACAAAATCAGTTGGCTATTGGGCCTGGCGGCGCAGTGGGTACGTTTTCGCGATGACATCATGACGGCAACATTAACCCGTTACTATCATTCAATCTATCGCGATCAAGCGCATTCCGCCCTGAAACAGGCCGCCCTGGAATACTGGGATAACCCTCAGCTCAAGAGTCAGCAGAATAAGTGGCATCAGTATGTTTCTGAACCTGTCGCTGCAATGGTGCGTGGCTGGTTAGCAAAACAGGACCTGATGCACTTCTTTGAACTGCTTCGCGGTAATGGCGATGTCGATCAGGCAAGGCTGCACTATTGGCTACGTTTCGCGAATCAGATGGGATTCACCCGTATCGTGATGGGGCCAGATGCCTGGCAAGATCGTGGAAGCGATTTTGTGAAATTCCGCGAGGAGAATCGTGGGAGGCTAAGCCATCTACGCGGTGGACGTAGTTTTGATAACGCGATGATCATGCAGATTAACGATTATATCTTCGTTGAATTTTCCGGGACGGGAAACGCGATGTATTACTACCGAGTGAATCAGGCTCCATTTAATCCAGAATCTGAGTCGCTTGATATAAAAATACAATTAAAGGACAGAGGATTATGTCCGGATCCTCTCAAGCATATGCCACGCGCTGAAGGCTATAATAAAATCCGCATCACTGGCTGGATGCTGAAATATGACGATGAATTACGTAAGCTAGGTATTCGCTGGATGGCTGAAGAGCCTGTCAAATTTGTAGATAAAAAAGCGCCCTCACCCGCCTCAGTATCTGACATCAAAATCATCAATCCATTGCGGGATACAGCAATACAGCGCCTGGTTGAAAATACCTCATGCATCGTCAGTGATAACCGACAAAAAGGTGGCGTGCTGTCCGTCCAGCTCAAAGCACCTGACGATATAACAGAAAGAGAGTTGCTTCGACTTGGGTTCACCCCTGTGACTAAAGAACCGCATCGCTATTGGATTAAATAATGCTGAAACGTCTGTTAAGTAAGCTGACGGGAAACCGTCAGCAGATAGAACGCCACCTGAAAAATCAGTATCAGGCTGAAGAAAACGGGCTCAGTTTTCCGCAATCGTTGGTTGATGACCCAGAGCTTTGGGCTCTGGCATCCTGGCTTGAGCAACTGGCTGAAGAAGACTATTTGATATCACTAACAGACCGATGGTTGTTGAGCTGGGAATCGCTGTATCGCCTGCTGGAAGATGAAGAACATGCCAGCAGCCTACCTTTGATTGGCGTGCCTGAGGTTTTGCCCCTACGTGCAAGTTTAAGTTCGCGAGGAGCCTTAAGCGATAATGATTTCCGCGTCTGGATTGCTGAATGGGCTACGTTTCCCATGCGTCAATCGATCCGTCTTCGCCGCACCGGGGCTATTTTTACTCATGAAAACCAGCAGCACCTGTTATCACGAGAAAACTGGACGCTTTTGCAGGCAACCGAGCAGCTAAGCATGCAGCAAACTCAGGCTCCCGGCGAGACCACCAACCAACTGGGATGGGCTGCAATTCGCAAATGCGCGAAACAGGCCGCTGCAAAATTTGATGATTATTTAGAAAAAACGCACGTCATCAAACCCACTTCATTGTCGTTACGCCTGCGTAAGGCGACAGTTGCTGATACTGCCGTTATCGAGATTGAACCCCACTTTGAGGACCAACCCGCTAACTGGCTCGGCAGCTTTGACAAGAACTCACAGGTCCACGATAGCTATCGTATCCCCGGAGAGAACGGCGAGCTCAGCCATGTCATCATCCCACCTGAAGTAAAAGAAGTCCTGAATTCAATACACTCAATTCCCGGTCGCCGGGTTGCCGGTAGTGAAGCGCTTTCCTTTGTTCGCAATCCCTATACTTTCCTGGGTGAAGATGCCGCCAGAGTTATTGCCCCCGAGGAACACGAACAGGCATTGGTTGATGCCCATATTTTCTTTCATCACTTCAGGCTTCAACCCCAGATCAATGATGAGAATAAGATAGAGAGTATTACGCTGGTGCTGGAGCCTGTCTCACCGTTGCCGCAACCGGAGGTGTTATTCCTGTTCTCGGCTCCATGGGAACTGGAAAAATTTGTTCAGGCCGTAGGGATAAGTGTTGCCGCGCAAATGCCAGCAGGTTCCTGGCAGGGTTACGAGCTGGAACTGAGCCAATTCACTGAACAGCAATGGCATGATTGCCAGTCGCTGTTGTCGCGCTGGCAACAGGAAGTCGAAGGTAAAGAATTTAATGATGTTCTGGATCTTGGTAAATATGGCGATCGCGTCATTGGCATCGGTGAGTTTGAAAAAATATCCTCTCCCTGGCTGACCAAGGCGCAAAGTGAAAACTGGCTTCCTGATGGCATCGACTTCTCCGAATTTTCGGTAGAAACACTGGATGGTTGGCAACCTGATAACCTTCAGCATTTCAACGAGCTGCAGGAGAGAATCACCCAGGCAGAAGAAACTGGCGAAACGCATATTATCGCCCCCTGGAATGAGACTGAACTGCCACTGGATGCAGCTAAAACTTTCAGTAAGAACTGGGAAAAACAGCAAAATGCAGCACAAGAATCAGAGGGCAATGTTGTTGAAAAAGCGGCCCGGGCAGTGCTCAAAATTGAACAGAATATTGAAGAAGCTGTTTACATTAAAAAGCGCCGAGACTCACTCCTCAATGCGCGCCATGCTGAACCTGAAATTCCACTGAGCCTGAAAGAGCATATCCAGCTCAAAGACCATCAGCGCGAAGGCGTGGCCTGGCTTCAGCAACTTTTCCTCCGTTCACCTCAGGAAACAGCAGGTTGCCTGCTAGCGGATGATATGGGGTTGGGGAAAACGCTGCAGATCCTGAGCTTCCTGGTCTGGTTTATTGAAAAATTCCCTGACGAGCCACCAAGCCTCATTGTTGCCCCCGTTTCGCTTTTGGATAACTGGGAGCGTGAACTCGACAATTTCTTCTACACCGCCGGAATTCCTGTGATGAAATTGTATGGTGACACCATTAAAGCGTTGAAATACCCGAAACAGGCTATTCCTGATCATCTGCAGTCTCAGGGGATCAAAAATCTGCTCAAACCCGGCTGGCAGGGGGAGGCGAAAATCATTCTAACAACCTACGAAACGCTTCGCGATCAGGAGTTTTCACTGGCGCGCCAGCCATGGTCCATCATGGTCTGCGACGAGGCACAAAAAATAAAAAACCCGGCAGCATTAATCACTCATGCAGCCAATGCGATTCAAGCAAGATTCAAAGTGGCATGTACCGGCACGCCTGTGGAAAACACGCTTGTAGACCTGTGGAGCCTCTTTGATTTCGCTCAGCCGGGTCTGTTAGGCGCACTCAATGAATTTGGCAAACACTATGTTCGCCCTATCGAGAACGAAGCGGGTCGTGATACAGGGCGGCTTGAAAGTTTACGAGCTCTAATTGAACCCCAGACATTACGCCGAACTAAAGAAGAAGTCGCGCGTGATTTGCCGCAAAAAATCGAAGTTACCAGCTGTAAGCAGCTGCCGCTTTCTAGCCCACAAAAGCAACTGTATCTTTCTTCAATCGCTAACTGGCAACAACAGCAAGCACTGAGTGAGGGCATGCAGCAGGCAGGTGCGGGGATGTTAGGGTTATTACATCGCCTTAAACTCATTTGCGCGCATCCGGCAGTTGTTAACCCAGAGCCTCGATATCGGGAAGGGTCGCCAAAACTTAACTGGATGTTGAAAACACTGGACGAAATTAAGCACACCCGTAAAGACAAGGTGATTATCTTTACGGAGCTGCGCGATCTCCAGCGCGAGATACAGCATGCTGTTCAGCAACGATTCGGTTTCCGTCCGGTCATCATCAATGGCGATACCAGCACTAAAAGTCAGAGTCAAAATAGCCGTCAGCGATTGATTGATGATTTCCAGGCTCAACCTGGCTTTGGCGTGATTATTCTCTCCACCGTCGCCGTTGGCTTTGGAGTTAACGTTCAGAAAGCCAACCACGTTATTCATTTCACCCGCTGCTGGAATCCGGCAAAAGAAGATCAGGCAACTGACCGTGCTTACCGTATCGGCCAGACAAAGGATGTTTATGTATATTATCCAACGGTAATGGACTCAGAAATCACCACGTTTGAAGAAACGTTAGACGAACTCCTTCAGCGTCGCCGGGCATTGGCCAGAGATATGCTGTGCTCTACACCGGATCTAAGCGGCGCTGATTTTGAGAACATTTTAAAAGGGACTTAACTGCTCAATTTTTTGCACTAAAAAGATTATTAGGTTTATTTCAAAGCCAAAACCTGTTGCTGAACATCTCCGCAAGATGTGTTGTAAATGCAGAGATAAAAAACGCCACAGCAGGTTGAATTAATTATTAACATTACGAAGATTGATTAATTGGTAACCGCAATAGACCATCAGGATCAGTGTTAAACACTATAGCGTGTGACCTATTATACGAGCCAATGTGGTAATGGTTTACCGTGGCGGTCAACGATACGCTCATTTATCAATTGACCATCTGACAGAACACACGAGCAAATTGACACGATTATTGGTCGCAATTTCTCAAATACGGCACAAGAAGAGAACGTCGTTAACTTGAATGTGAAGTAATTATCTGAAAAAGATGGTGCCGATAATAGGAGTCGAACCTACGACCTTCGCATTACGAATGCGCTGCTCTACCAACTGAGCTATATCGGCCCTGAGAGGCCGGTTACGAGGGTAACCACGGGGCAAAAGGTTAGATCTATCCGGGTGATGCGTCAATGCCCTTTTGAATCAAACGGCTACTTTTGCATCACCCGTGATTATTTACGCACGAATCGTATCGTCACCGAAGCCGATCCACTTGTACGTGGTCAGCGCTTCCAGCCCCATCGGACCGCGCGCGTGCAGTTTCTGCGTGCTAACCGCCACCTCAGCGCCGAGGCCAAACTGGCCGCCGTCGGTGAAGCGGGTGGAGGCATTCACATACACCGCAGAGGAATCCACTTCGTTCACAAAGCGATCGGCATTGCGCAGGGTGCGCGTCAGGATCGCGTCAGAATGCTGCGTGCCGTGTTCACGGATGTGCGCAATGGCGTCGTCGAGATCGGTAACGATTTTCACGTTCAGATCCAGTGACAGGAACTCATCGTCGTACTGCTCCGCTTTTACGGGAACAACGTTAGCCGGGCCTTCCTGAAGCAGTGCGAGCGCGTTGGCGTCAGCATGCAGCGTCACGCCGCTCTCTGCCATCTGTTTGCTCAGGGCCGGCAGGAAGATGTTCGCAATATCCTGATGCACCAGCAGCGTTTCTACGGTGTTACAGGTGCTTGGACGCTGGGTTTTCGCGTTAACGATAATCTTCAGCGCTGGTTCAATCTCAGCGCTGTCGTCGACAACGATATGACACACGCCGATACCGCCGGTGATCACCGGAATCGTCGACTGCTCGCGGCACAGCTTGTGCAGGCCCGCGCCGCCGCGTGGGATCAGCATGTCGATGTATTTGTCCATGCGCAGCATTTCGTTGACCAGCGCGCGGTCTGGGCTCTCAATCGCCTGTACGGCACCCGCCGGTAAGCCACACTCTTCCAGCGCCTGCTGAATGACTTTCACCGTCGCGGCGTTGGTTCGCCATGTCTCTTTCCCACCGCGCAGAATAGCGGCGTTACCGGTTTTCAGGCACAGGGAGGCGACATCCACCGTCACGTTTGGACGAGCTTCATAAATAACGCCGATAACGCCGAGAGGCACGCGGCGGCGCTCCAGGCGTAAACCGCTGTCGAGCAGCCCGCCGTCGATGACCTGTCCTACCGGGTCAGCCAGATTGCAGACCTGACGCACATCGTCGGCGATGCCTTTCAGGCGTGCCGGCGTCAGCGCCAGACGGTCGAGCATCGCTTCGCTCAAACCGTTACGACGCGCTTCCAGTAAATCCTGCTCGTTAGCGAGCAAAATCTCCTGGGACTGTGATTCCAGATAATCAGCGATTTTTTCCAGCACGCGGTTTTTCTCGCGGCTGGAAAGGAGCGCCAGTTTGTAAGAGGCGGCCTTCGCGGCTGCGCCCATTTGTTCCAGCATGTTCTGGCTCCTTAACGAATAATCATGTCATCGCGATGCACGGCAACCGGACCATATTCATAGCCCAGAATGGCGTCGATCTGCTGCGAGTGGTGACCCGCGATGCGGCGCAGGGCATCGCTGTTATAACGGCTTACGCCGTGGGCGATGTCGCGGCCTTCGAGGTTACGGATACGGATCACTTCACCACGGGAGAAGTTGCCTGTCACGCTTTTAATTCCTTTAGGAAGTAATGAACTTCCTCGTTCCAGAATCGCGGCGGTTGCCCCTTCATCGACGACGAGTTCGCCAGCAGGAGGCGCGCCAAATATCCAGCGCTTGCGGTTTTCCAGCGGGGATTCCTGGGCGTGGAAGCGGGTACCGACGGAGATGCCTTCCATCACGTCACCAATCACGCCTGGGCGGCTGCCCGCCGCAATGATGGTGTCGATACCGGCGCGGCATGCGACGTCAGCGGCCTGCAGCTTGGTCCCCATACCGCCCGTTCCGAGGCCTGAAACGCTGTCACCGGCGATGGCGCGCAGCGCATCGTCGATACCGTGAACGTCGGTAATCAGCTCGGCTTCCGGATTGGAGCGCGGATCGGCGGTGAACAGCCCCTGCTGATCGGTCAGAAGGAGTAATTTATCGGCACCGGCCAGAATCGCGGCCAGCGCCGAGAGGTTATCGTTATCACCCACTTTGATTTCAGCGGTAGCAACGGCGTCGTTCTCGTTAATGACCGGAACAATATTGTTGTCCAGCAGCGCGCGCAGGGTATCGCGGGCGTTCAGGAAGCGCTCTCTGTCTTCCATATCCGCACGCGTCAGCAGCATCTGCCCGACGTGGATGCCATAGATAGAGAACAGCTGTTCCCAGAGTTGAATGAGTCGGCTTTGCCCCACGGCGGCCAGCAGCTGCTTGGAAGCGATCGTCGCGGGGAGTTCGGGGTAACCCAGGTGTTCACGCCCGGCGGCAATCGCCCCGGAGGTCACAATCACAATACGATGCCCTGCGGCATGTAGCTGAGCGCACTGACGTACAAGCTCAACAATGTGGGCGCGATTTAGGCGGCGCGATCCGCCTGTTAAAACACTGGTACCGAGTTTTACCACCAGCGTCTGGCTGTCACTCATGATTCTCTGCCGTTCAACGATAAGGGAAAGTAATGTCGAACGAACGTTTTAACAGGAGTCAGCCCCGTTGCCAACTGCCTTAGCACATCGTGAAACACTTTGTTGCGCGGGATCAGGAAGCCTAGCGGGAAAGTTTGACAATTTTATTACCGAAATAATAAATCACAGTTTTTTAAAATTATTCTTAGTTTGTCATAAAAGTTTCATTCCAGAACGATAAAACCCTTTCTGTTTTTTCACGGGACTTAAGCATGAGCTTATCGTCCAGCGAATTTTTTTAGCGCGTTTATAAGACAGGATCGAAAATGAAAAAGAGCACTCTGGCATTAATGGTTATGGGCGTAGTAGCTTCTGCATCCGTTCACGCAGCTGAAGTTTATAATAAAGATGGTAATAAACTGGACGTGTACGGCAAAGTGAAAGCCATGCACTACATCAGTGATGATGCCACCAAAGATGGCGATCAGACTTACGTTCGTTTCGGTTTTAAAGGCGAAACTCAGATTAACGATCAGCTGACGGGCTATGGCCGTTGGGAATCTGAATTTGCAGGTAACAAAGCTGAGAGCGACTCCTCTCAGAAGACGCGTCTGGCGTTCGCTGGTCTGAAGCTGAAAAACTTTGGTTCACTGGATTACGGTCGTAACCTGGGTGCCCTGTATGACGTCGAAGCATGGACCGATATGTTCCCTGAGTTCGGCGGAGACTCTTCCGCGCAAACCGATAACTTCATGACCAAGCGTGCCACTGGCCTTGCGACCTACCGCAACACCGACTTCTTCGGCGCGGTTGACGGTCTGGACATGACGCTGCAGTACCAGGGGAAAAACGAAAACCGTGACGCCAAGAAGCAGAACGGTGACGGTTTTGGTACCTCTCTGACCTATGACTTCGGCGGCAGCGATTTCGCCGTCAGCGGCGCCTACACCAACTCTGACCGCACCAATGCTCAGAACCTGCTGGCGCGTGGCCAGGGTCAGAAAGCAGAAGCCTGGGCAACCGGTCTGAAATATGATGCAAACGATATTTATCTTGCCGCAATGTATTCTGAAACCCGCAATATGACGCCAATTTCCGGCGGGTTTGCTAATAAAGCGCAGAACTTTGAAGTTGTCGCACAATATCAGTTCGACTTTGGTCTGCGCCCGTCCCTGGGTTATGTCCAGTCTAAAGGCAAAGATATCGAAGGTATTGGTGACGAAGATCTGGTGAAATATATTGACGTTGGCGCGACCTATTACTTCAACAAAAATATGTCCACCTTTGTTGATTATAAAATCAACCAGATTGACGACAAAAATAAACTGGGCGTGAGCAGCGATGACATCGTTGCCGTGGGTATGACCTACCAGTTCTGATGATGCGGAATAAAAAAACCGGCTTGATGCCGGTTTTTTTTGTCGGGGATTAATGCGGTCTGGTGCCCTCATCCCGGCCCTCTCTCACGGGGAGAGGGAGAAAACCATCAGTTTTTGTAGGCCGGGTAAGGCGAAGCCGCCACCCGGCGCTGTGACACCATCAGGCAGTCAGCTTCACCGCTTCGCTGGAAAAGTCATCCGCGGGTTCGAACTTGAGATCCAGAGTAGCCAGCAGTGCGCGAGCCTTATCGTGGAACTCTTTTAGCGTATATTCCAGGCGGTCAATCACTTCCTGATCTTTAATAGAGGTGGCCTGCCAGTTGCCGTCTTTATTAAACAGGCCAAACTGGTAGCTATACGTAAAACGTTTTTCCTCTGCTTCCATTTCCATCCACCAGCCCCAGAATTCACGTTTTTCGGGTGCAGGCTTCACGTTGACGCATACAGCCAGGCAGTCGAAAAAAAAGCGATTCTCTTCACACTGCTCTTCTCGAATATACGGGCCGAGAGCCATAAACTTCTTAATCAGTCTACTTTTCGGGTGTCCACTCGGTAACGTCATTGCGATCTCCTTTTGTGAAGCCACTGTTTTACCAAACCAGCGAAATTTAGCAATCTATTAACACAATCTCTGAGCGATCCAGCGCGTAATCTCTTTCAGCGCTTTGTCGAAATTCTGATAGACCGGGCTGAACGGCACTTCAAGCAATTTGCCATCCGCAGATGACGACGTGATTAAGCGCGACTCTTCTTCCGGGCTGAACGGATCGTTTTTCCAGAACCCCGACAGCATCGGCGTTGGGCAGCGACGTCCCAGCAGCCCTTGCGTTTTTAACGAGTAGCGATTGAGCTCAATACGCAGCGCTTCGTCTGATGCATCATGCATGCCAAGACGGCTGGCCAGCACATCAAGGTACATTTCAGGTACGCTCCCCTGACGTGCAGGATCGCTGAGCAGGGCGTGAACGACCGGACCAAGGCAGGCGACGGCTTTCAGACGAGACGATTCAAGGTAGGCCAGACGCACCGCGACGTTCGCGCCAAAACGGAAGCCGAATGCCGCCACGCGGGTGTGGTCAATCCACGGAATGTTTTCCAGCGCTTTTAGCGCATGCTGGTGCAGCAGGCTGGAATCCTGCGTCAGTTTCCATTTGGATGAGAAACCGATTGAGGGCATATCAAGCGTCAGCATCGCGATCCCTTTTGGTGCGAAGTAGCGCTCAAAGAGGCTGTAGTAATCGATTTGCAGGGAATCCAGCCCACCGCACATCAGTACGGTCGGGAACGGGCCGTCACCTTCCGGCATATGCAGGAACCCGGTGACGGGTGCACCGCCTGGAATGCTGAACTCAAGCTCGCGCATTTGGCCCGGCAAACGCTGCGCCGCCTCTTCATAAGCACGGTTCGCCAGCGCCTGGGCCTGCTCCGCCAGCTCATCACCTTTCAGATGTGGATACGCGGCAATGGCGTAGAGATTGGCCGCATGCAGCCAGTGCTTGCCGCTGCGCGTGGCGTCCTCTTCCTGGCTGGCTTTTTGCTGCCAGAGCATCGCCTGTTTCGACCACTCATAGATCCAGTTGCCGCCACGGTAGCCCACCACCGTATCGTAAAGCTCGCTGTCGGTCCGTTCAGATTCGCTCATCACGATACGTGCCTGCACATCTAGGATTTCACGGGGATCAATACCGCGCCAGATCCACATCAGGCGGTTAATCATGCGATACCAGTGAGGCACGTTTTTGCCGTCTAACGCGGACTGGACGGCAGGCTGGGTACCCGGATTAAAGCGACGCACCAGCGTCGAGGTTTCAGGGTGTTTGAAACGGGGTTTGAAGAGAGTCTCGGTGAGATTCGCCTGCGTCATTGCGTTGCCTCCATGAATACGTCATATGAAGACTATTGTAACGCGTGGCAGGCCAAAAAGAACAACGCCCGACATAGCCGGGCGTGTAAAGTTACGTACTGGTATTAACGGCCTGAAATAGGCGGTACGAAGACCACGCCCATATCCCATGGCTGTTCAATCCAGGTATCCTGCGGGATATCAATCACGTAATCGTCAACCAGCGGGCGGCCAGCAGGTTTCGCGAAGATAGTGACGAAATGTGCTTTCGGATACATTTCGCGGATAGCAACCGCAGTACCGCCGGTATCTACCAGGTCATCAATAACGATGAAGCCTTCACCGTCGCCTTCCGCACGTTTCAGCACGGTCAGCTCGCGCTGGTTGTCATGGTCATAGCTGGAGATGCAAACGGTATCGACATGACGAATACCCAGCTCACGTGCCAGCAGCGCCCCCGGCACCAGACCGCCACGGCTGACGGCAATAATGCCTTTCCACTGTTCGGAAGGCATCAGACGCGCAGCCAGTTTGCGTGCGTGAATCTGCAACATGTCCCAGGTGACGACGTATTTTTCGCTCATGTGAAGTGTCCCAGCCTGTTTTTATACGGCTTAAAAAGTGTTCGAGGGGGAAATAGGTTGCGCGAGATTATAGAGATCTGACGCACTAAAAACCAGTGTTTAGCGCCCTCTGCCTGAGTTTTTACATGCTTTATGCTACCAGCCAGCAGAGAAAGTGGTATTCTCAGTTTCATCTCGCAAGCCTGACTTGTGGTAACTATTAACCTGCTAACCCTGTGACCTGCAACCCTGTTTGCAGCGCCTCGACAAGGAGACTTATCGTGTCTGAACTGTCTCAATTATCTCCGCAGCCGCTGTGGGATATTTTTGCAAAAATCTGCTCCATTCCACACCCTTCCTACCATGAAGAACAGCTTGCCGAACACATTATGGGCTGGGCGAAGGAAAAAGGTCTGCATGCTGAACGCGACCAGGTTGGCAACATTCTGATCCGCAAACCCGCCACCGCAGGCATGGAAAACCGCAAACCGGTTGTGCTGCAGGCGCACCTGGACATGGTGCCACAGAAGAATAACGACACCGTTCACGACTTCACCAAAGACCCAATTCAGCCGTACATCGACGGCGACTGGGTGAAAGCACGCGGCACTACCCTGGGCGCGGATAACGGCATCGGTATGGCCTCTGCGCTGGCGGTGCTGGCCGACGACAGCGTTGAGCACGGTCCACTGGAAGTGCTGCTGACCATGACCGAAGAAGCGGGCATGGACGGCGCGTTCGGTCTGCAGGCGAACTGGCTGCAGGCGGACATCCTGATCAACACCGACTCTGAAGAAGAAGGTGAGATCTACATGGGCTGCGCGGGCGGGATTGATTTCATCTCTACCCTGCCGCTGTCGCGCGAAGCGATCCCTGCAGGCTTCCAGACCTTCAAGCTGACGCTGAAAGGGCTGAAAGGTGGCCACTCCGGCGGCGATATTCACCTGGGTCTGGGTAACGCCAACAAGCTGCTGGCACGCTTCCTGGCAGGCCATGCGGCCGAGCTGGATCTGCGTCTGGTAGACTTCAACGGCGGTACCCTGCGCAACGCGATCCCGCGCGAAGCGTTCACTACCGTGGCAGTACCGGCGGCAAAAGCGGACGAGCTGAAAAAACTCTCCAGCGTATACCTGGATATTCTGAAAAACGAACTGTCGGCGAAAGAGAAAAACCTGACCGTGGTGCTGGAATCCGTATCTACGGATAAAGCCGCGCTGACCGCGCAGTCTCGTGACACCTTCGTTCAGCTGCTGAACGCGACGCCAAACGGCGTGATCCGCAACTCTGACGTGGCGAAAGGCGTGGTGGAAACCTCACTGAACGTGGGCGTGGTGACCATGAGCGACGACAGCGCGGAAATCATCTGCCTGATCCGTTCCCTGATCGACAGCGGTAAAGAGTACGTGGTGAGCATGCTGGAATCTCTGGGCACGCTGGCGGGCGCGAAAACGTCTGCAAAAGGCAGCTACCCGGGCTGGCAGCCGGATGCAAGTTCTCCGGTGATGGCGCTGGTGCGTGAAACCTATCAGCGTCTGTTCAACAGCACCCCGAACATCCAGGTGATCCACGCAGGTCTGGAATGTGGTCTGTTCAAGAAACCGTATCCGGATATGGATATGGTGTCCATCGGGCCAACCATTACCGGTCCGCACTCGCCGGATGAGCAGGTTCATATCGAAAGCGTCGGTCACTACTGGACGCTGCTGACTGAACTGCTGAAAGCGATCCCCGTTAAGTAATTAGCCGTTTGATGCCCGGTGGCGCTTCGGTATGAACCGGAAACATGGGTAACAGTTATAACTGGCATAGAAGAGGAGACTCGCTATGCCCTGGACTGAGACCCGACCTATGCAACGCCTTGATTTTATCCGTGCCTGCCATGCAGGTACGGACTCCTTCTCCGCTCTTTGCCGTCTTTTTGGCATCAGCCGTAAAACCGGCTATAAATGGCTTCAGCGTTTTGACCCCTCTGACCTGTCATCTCTCTCTGACCGGTCGCGCGCGCCACGCTCCCACTCCCGGACGGTTCCTGATGATATCGCCGGACAGCTTACGGCCCTGAGGCAAAAACACCCTGACTGGGGTCCCAAAAAACTGCGGATGTGGCTGCTCAATCATCACGTCGATTTTACCGTCCCTGCTGCCAGCACTATCGGCGATATCCTCAAGCGTGAAGGCCTGGTTCCGGATAAAAAGCGAAAACGCAGAACCCCGGGCAATCGCCAGCCCCTGACCACCATCAGTGAGAACAATCAGGTCTGGAGCGCGGATTTTAAAGGCAAGTTCAGGCTGCTGAGCAGAGAGTACTGCCATCCCTTCACCCTGACCGACAATCACAGCCGGTATCTTCTGAGCTGCCGGGGAACGGACCGGGAGAGCGAGCCCTTCGTCAGGCAGTGCCTGACGGATGCGTTCCTGGAGTACGGTCTGCCGGAAGTCCTGAGAACGGATAATGGTCAGCCGTTCGCGGGAACAGGTATCGCCGGATTAAGTCGCCTTGCCGTCTGGCTGATAAAGCTGGGCATCAGACCGGAACGTATCAGAAAGGGGCATCCGGAAGAAAACGGCCGTCATGAGCGAATGCACCGCTCGCTGAAAAGTGCAGTGAAACAGGGCAACACCTTCATGACGATGGAAGAACAACAGCGGTGGTTCAGTGACTACCGGGAAGAGTTTAACCACGAAAGGCCGCATGAAGCCCTGGCGGGTGCAACGCCCGGAACGGTGTGGAAGCCCTCAGGCCGGCACTGGGATGGCAGGGTTCCTGAATATGCTTATCCGGAAGGAGGGACGGTCTACAGGGTGAAATCGAGGGGGACACTCTATATGGGGAAAAAGGGGACGGTGTTCCTGAGTGAAGCGCTGACTGATGAGTACATCATGCTGGAAGAACAGGATGATGGCCTTGAGGCCATCATCTTTAACGGAATAACGCTTGCGTACTATGACCGAAAAACCCAGAGTGTGCTCCGGATAGACTAAAAAGTGTTACCTATGTTCCCGGTCTGATCTGTCACCTATGTATCCGGTCATACACTTCGCTTACCGGGCCTACGATTAAAGCACTCTACAGCCCTAATACCAGCTGTCGCTCTAACTGCGGATCCAGCAGCGTGACGTGCAATCCCACCAGCCTCACCCCTCGCCCGCCCCGGCGCTCTTCCCATGCCTTTTTCGCCGTCGCGATAAGATCGTCTTTATTCAGACGCGGCCAGACGTGTTCCTGCGTGGTCTGCTGGAAGTCGTTGAATTTTAATTTGATACCCTGACGGGCAATCAGCAGGTCCGGCTTCACCTTGATTAAGCGTCTTTCCAGCTCGGGGTAAAGCTGTTCCGTGATAATGGTTTCGCATTCGGACCAGTCATGAATATCTTCAATGAGGGTGCGCTCAACGCCGACGGATTTACGTAGCCGTTCGCTGTTCACATCGCGATCGTCAATCCCCTGACTGCGCTCCCACAGCACGCGGCCAAACTTCCCGAAGCGCTTAAGCAGCATGGCGAGATCGCTTCGCTGCACGTCTTCGCAGGTCCGTAACCCCATGCTTTCCAGCTTTGCGGCGGAAACTTTTCCTACTCCGGGGATTTTGCCGAGCGGCAGCGTTTTCAAAAACGCAGGCACCTCTTCCGGCGTGATGACGTACTGGCCGTTGGGCTTATTTAAATCGGAGGCAATTTTGGCGAGGAATTTAACGGGTGCCACGCCCGCAGACGCCGTCAGATTCAGCTCGTTGAAAATCGTCTGGCGGATCTCCTGAGCCATCAGCGTGGCGGAGCCGTGGCAGTGCACGCTGTCGGTGACATCCAGATAGGCTTCGTCCAGCGACAGCGGCTCTATCAGAGAGGTATAGCGGGAGAATATTTCCCGAATATGAAGGGAAGCCTCTTTATAGGCTTCAAACCGGCCGGGCAGAAGCGTGAGATGAGGGCAAAGCTTTAAGGCCATCGCCGTCGGCATCGCGCTGCGCACGCCAAATTTGCGTGCAGGATAGTTGGCGGTGCTGATGACACCACGCTGAACGCGGCTGCCGCCAATGGCGATGGGAATATCCCGCAGCGCCGGGTTGTCACGCATCTCCACTGCGGCAAAAAAGCAGTCCATATCGACATGGATTATTTTGCGCATAGTAAGCCCTCACTCATCACTGGATAAGTATACAGTAAACAAATGAGGATTGAGAAGCAGATGTGAGAACGCCGGGTAGAGGCTTTGCCTTACCCGGCCTGCAAAAACTTAAATAATGCGCTGCTGCTCGCGGGCCATTCTTTTTTTCCGCGCATCGCACGGCTCCGGGCAGTCGCAGACCTTTTCCATCCCAATGGAGGAAATCCCCCCGCAGCTGCCCTGAATGCTTTTCCGCTTAACGATCCAGCCTAACGACATGCCGAAAATAACAAGCATAAACACCACAAAGGTTGCCAGAAACGTCAGCATCATCAGCCTCCAAAATCATCGAGCATGATGTTCTCATCTTCAACGCCGAGATCTTTCAGCATCTTAATCACGGCGGCGTTCATCATCGGCGGACCACACATATAGAACTCGCAATCCTCGGGGGCCGGGTGCTGCTTGAGGTAGTTTTCATACAGCACGTTGTGGATGAACCCCGTGTAGCCCGTCCAGTGATCTTCCGGCTGCGGATCGGAAAGCGCAACGTGGAAGGTAAAATTCGGGTTTTCACGCGCCAGCTGTTCAAACTCATCATCATAGAACATCTCGCGCAGCGAGCGCGCCCCGTACCAGAAGCTGATCTTACGCTGGCTCCCCAACCGCTTGAGCTGGTCAAAGATGTGCGAGCGCATCGGGGCCATACCGGCACCGCCGCCGATAAAGACCATTTCCGCGTCGGTATCTTTCGCGAAAAACTCCCCAAACGGACCGGAGATGGTCACCTTATCTCCCGGCTTCAGAGACCAGATGTATGACGACATCACGCCCGGCGGCGCGTCCGGCACATTCGGTGGCGGCGTGGCGATACGCACGTTGAGCATGATAATGCCCTTCTCTTCCGGGTAGTTGGCCATCGAGTAGGCGCGCAGCGTCGGCTCTTTTACCTCAGAGACAAAGCGGAAGAGGTTGAATTTGTCCCAGTCGGCGCGGTATTCATCCGGCACGTCGAAGTCCGCATAGGCCACGGTATGCTCAGGACACTCAATCTGAATGTATCCCCCGGCGCGGAACGGAACATCTTCCCCTTCCGGCACCCGCAGCTTCAGCTCTTTAATAAAGGTGGCTTTGTTATCATTGGAGATAACCTCGCACTCCCATTTTTTGACGCCGAAGATCTCTTCCGGCAGCTCAATCTTCATATTCTGGCGCACGGCAACCTGACAGGCCAGACGGCAGCCCTCTTTTGCCTCGCGTTTCGTGATGTGCGCCAGCTCGGTGGGAAGGATATCGCCACCGCCCTCTTTTATCGTCACGCGGCACTGCCCGCAGGAGCCGCCGCCGCCGCAGGCCGAGGAGACAAAAATGCCGTTACCGGAGAGCGTGTTGAGCAGCTTGTCCCCCGCTGGCGTGCGGATCTGGTTCTGCGGGTCGTCGTTAATATCAATCACCACGTCGCCGGAATTCACCAGCTTCGCGCGCGCCGCCAGAATTAATCCTGACAGCACCAGTACAATCAGCGTGAACATCACCACGCCAAGGATAATTTCCATCTGTTAGCCCTTATAGCTGCACACCGGAGAAGGACATAAAGCCCAGCGCCATCAGCCCGGTGGTGATAAAGGTGATCCCTAAGCCACGCAGACCCGCAGGCACGTTGGCATATTTCATTTTCTCGCGGATCCCCGCCATGGTGACAATCGCCAGCATCCAGCCGATACCGGAACCAAAACCGTACACCACGGATTCACTGAAGTTGTAATCACGCTGAACCATAAACGAGACGCCGCCAAAAATGGCGCAGTTCACCGCGATCAGCGGCAGGAAGATCCCCAGCGCGTTGTACAGCGACGGGAAATACTTATCGAGGATCATCTCGAGGATTTGCACCAGCGCCGCGATCACCCCGATAAAGGTGATGAAGTTCAGGAAGCTGAGATCAACCCCTTCCACCAGCGCGCCGTCCCGCAGCACAAAGTTGTACACCAGATTGTTAATCGGTACAGACAAGCCGAGCACCACGGTAACCGCCACGCCCAGGCCAAATGCCGTGGAGACCTTTTTAGACACGGCAAGGAACGTACACATGCCGAGGAAAAACGCGAGCGCCATGTTTTCAACAAACACCGCGCGCACAAACAAACTCAGGTAATGAGCCATCGTCGGTTACTCCTTTTCCTGCTGTTCTGGTCTCAACGTACGAATCAGCCAGATCAACAAACCGATAATGAAAAATGCGCTAGGGGCCAGCAGGAACAGGCCGTTTGGCAGATACCAGCCGCCGTTCTGCACCGTGTCCAGCACCGTGATGCCAAACAGCTTGCCGCTGCCAATCAGCTCTCGCAGGAACCCCACGGTCAGCAGGATCGCGCCGTAGCCCAGGCCGTTGCCGATACCGTCCATAAAGCTCGCCAGCGGCGGCATTTTCATGGCGTAGGCTTCCGCACGCCCCATGACGATACAGTTGGTGATAATCAGACCGACAAACACCGAGAGCTGTTTGGAGGTTTCATAGGCGAAGGCGCGCAGCAGCTGATCGACCACGATCACCAGCGAAGCGATGATCGCCATCTGCACGATGATCCTCACGCTGTTGGGAATGTGGTGGCGGATCATCGAGATAAACATGCTGGAGAACGCCGTGACCAGCGTTACCGCCAGCGTCATTACCACCGCCGTTTCCAGCTTGGTCGTCACCGCCAGGGCCGAACAGACGCCCAGCACCTGCAGCGTGATCGGGTTATTGGCGAGCAGCGGGCCAATGAGTACCTTTTTAACTTCTTTCAGTTCACCGGTATCAGCCATTGTTCAGCGCTCCTTCACGTACGTTTTTCAGGAAGGGACCAAAGCCCAGCTCGCCCATCCAGAAATCAAAACTGTGCTGCACGCCTTTTGAGGTGAGCGTGGCGCCGGAGAGCCCGTCTACGGCATAGTCGTCACCGGGACGTGCCGCCCCTTTCATCACCTTCAGCGCAGGCAGACCGCTATCGTCGAGCACTTTCTTGCCGACAAACTGTGCCCGCCAGTTAGGGTTCTCAACTTCGCCACCCAGCCCCGGCGTTTCGCCCTGGTCGTAATACGTAATGCCTTTGACCGTGCGGCCATCGGTATCCAGTGCCACAAAGGCGTACATCATTGACCACAGCCCGTTACCGTAAACAGGCAGTACCATTTCCTGAATGCGTTTTTGGGGATCGCGAACCAGATAGATTTCAGCAAGGTTGCTACGACGCTTAATCCCGGCGGGATCTTGCGATGCCTCCAGCGTCACGCTCATCTGCGGATCTTTCAGCGCCAGCGCCTGGTTGAATGTTGCCGGGTCTTTATCCAGCAGTTCACCCGTTTTTAAATCCACCAGACGCGCCGAAATACGTTCAGCAAAGACGGCCGAAACGTCGTCTGCGCTCATTCCTTCCTGCATCAGCCCGGCCACGGCCAGGATGTTGCGCTGTTTATCCAGCGCGCGTTGCTCCTGCTGCCGGGGTTTTAACCCCACGGCAGAACCGGCGACGACGATGGAACAGACCAGACAGAGCACCAGCACCACCAGCAGCGTTTTGCCGATGCTGTCGTTATTTTTAACCTCAGCCACGCGCCTTCCTCCGTTTGATATTGGCCCGCACCACCAGGTAATCGAAGAGCGGCGCAAACAGGTTGGCAAACAGAATGGCCAACATCATCCCTTCCGGATACGCCGGGTTGACCACGCGGATCAGGACGCACATCGCGCCAATGAGCACGCCATAGCTCCATTTACCTTTGTCAGTAAACGAGGCCGAGACGGGGTCCGTCGCCATGAACATCATGCCGAACGCGAAGCCACCCAGCACCAGATGCCAGTACCAGGGCATGGAGAACATCGGATTGGTGCTCGAACCGATAACGTTGAACAGGGTGGCGGTCAGCACCATGCCGATCATCACGCCCGCAACAATCCGCCAGGAGGCCACGCGACCGAAAAGAATGATCGCCCCGCCAAGCAAAATCATCAGCGTAGAGACTTCCCCGATGGAGCCCGGTATGTTGCCAATAAACGCATCAAACCAAGTCACAGGCAGACCCGTCACGTTGTTAACCAGCGTTTCGCCGCCGTGTGCCGCCCACTGTGAAAGCGGCGTCGCGCCGGAAAAACCGTCTGCCGCCGTCCAGACCAGGTCGCCCGAGATTTGCGCCGGATACGCAAAGAACAGGAACGCACGTCCCGCCAGCGCCGGATTAAGGAAGTTCCGTCCGGTGCCGCCGAAGATCTCTTTGGCAATCACCACGCCAAAACTGATGCCCAGCGCCGCCTGCCAGAGCGGCAGCGTCGGGGGAACAATCAGGGCAAACAGAATAGAGGTCACGAAGAAGCCTTCGTTGATCTCATGTTTACGGATGATGGCAAACAGCACTTCCCAGAAGCCGCCCACGATAAAGACCGTGATGTAAATCGGCAGGAAGAAAACCGCGCCCAGCGTCATCATGCTCAGCCAGCCCGCGTCTGCTGCGAAGCTCACCCCTAACGACTGGGCCAGACGGTAGTGCCAGTCAGACTGGATGACCTGCGCCAGCTGCTGTGCATCGTACATATGGTGCAGCGCCGGAAGGGTCTGCTGGCCGACGTTGTACATTCCCCAGAACATCGCCGGGAAGACCGCAAACCACACCAGGATCATCATCCGCTTAAGGTCGATGGCGTCACGAACGTGCGCCGCCCCCTTCGTCACCAGCCCCGGCGTGTAAAAAATGGTCGCCGTTGCTTCATACAGCGGGTAGTACTTTTTGAGCTTCCCTTCGGTAAAGTGCGGCTCAATTTTTTCAAAGAGGTGTTTTAAGCCCATCGGTTATCCTTCCTGCTCAATGCGGGTTAACACCTCGCGCAATACCGGTCCATATTCGTATTTGCCCGGACAGACATAGGTACAGAGCGCCAGATCTTCTTCATCCAGCTCCAGACAGCCCAGCGCCTGCGCGCTGTCGGTGTCGCCTGCAAGGAGATCGCGCAGCAGCATGGTCGGCAGAATATCCAGGGGCATAACGCGCTCGTAGTTACCAATCGGGACCATGGCGCGCTCACCGCCGTGCGTACTGGTCGAGAAGCTAAACAGCTTATTACGCAGGAAATGGCCCAGCGTGGTCCGTGTGACGGAGTATTTTTCCGCACCGGGCAGAACCCAGCCGAACAGCTCTTTCTCACGCCCCTCCTGCACAATGCTCACCTGCAAATGGAAACGCCCCAGGTACGCGTGCGCATTGGCAGCACGGCGTCCGCTGAGGACCGAACCGGAAATCAGGCGGTTTTCACCCTCTTTCGTTTCCCCCACCAGCAGTTCAGTGATGTCTGCGCCCAGCAGCGTTTTTACCAGGCGCGGGTTTGCGGCCTGCGGCCCACCGACGGCGACGATCCGTTCAGCGCAGAGTTCACCCGTAGTAAAAAGCTTACCGATGGCGATAACGTCCTGATAATTCAGATGCCAGACCCGCTTCGTCAGGCTCACCGGCTCAAGGAAATGGATGTGCGTTCCGACCAGACCCGCCGGATGTGGGCCAGCAAACTCATTAAACGTGACCTGCCCCTGCGGATGCCCGCCAAGCTTGCCGCCGCTGGCCTGGCAAACGTGGACTTTCCCGGACGTGAGGCGGGTTAAAACGGTCAGTCCGGCATCGAAGGCTTTCCGCTGTGCCAGGATAACCGGCTGCGGGTCCACGCTAAGGGGGTTGGTGTCGATTGCAGTGACGAAAATCGCGGCCGGTTCCGTGCCCGGAACAGGGGATTTGCTGAAGGGACGTGTACGAAGCGCGGTCCATAAACCGGAGGCCAGCAGTTGAGCCTGAACGGCGTCGCGGTTCAGCGACGCGAGCTCTGCGGCGTCGTAATGGGCAAACTCTCGCTGTTCATCGCCTTCTATGCGGATAACCACCGACTGTAGAACGCGCCGTTCGCCGCGGTTGATCGCCACAACGGTGCCGCTCGCGGGTGCCGTGAACATCACGCCGGGATTTTTTTTGTCCTCGAAGAGCGCCTGTCCTTTGATAACGCGATCGCCCTCCTGTACCAGCATTGAAGGACGCATTCCCAGGTAGTCGTCGCCCAAAATGGCGACATGACGGACGATTGCGCCTGTCGAAACGTGCTGCGCTGGCACGCCTGCAATCGGCAGATTAAGTCCTTTTTTGATTTTAAACATGTGGTTAGCAGGTTTCCATGAACAACAATCCAGTGGGCGCGAAGTGTAGCATTTTCCCCTTCTCGCGGGCAGGGAATCCGCCGTTGCGCGCGCCAAATTGCGAGCTAATGCGCAAAGTTCCTGGAGCCATCGCAATTTTGATGGTTTATAAAGTAAAACTAATTTGTAAACTCACCGCCCGGCTCTTGCGAAAATCTATGGCGGTGCTAATGTGAGCGCTCCTAACAGAATAATCTGATTTCGGGTCTCTTTTGCCGTCCTGGCAAGTTGGTCATGGTTTTATCAAGGAACTAGTAGTATGCGTAAAATCGCATTGTTCATTGCGATGCTTCTGATTCCGTGCATGTCGTTTGCCGGACTGCTCAGCAGTAATAGCTCAACGACGCCGGTCAGCAAGGAATATAAACAGCAGTTAATGGGATCACCGGTTTATATTCAAATCTTCAAGGAAGAACGCACGCTCGATCTGTTTGTGAAAATGGGCGAGACATATCAGCTGCTTGATAGCTACAAAATTTGTAACTACTCCGGCGGGCTGGGGCCAAAACAGCGTCAGGGCGATTTCAAAAGTCCGGAAGGGTTCTACAACGTTCAGCGCAGCCAGCTCAAGCCTGACAGCCGCTTCTATAAAGCCATTAACATCGGTTTCCCGAATGCCTATGACCGTGCACACGGTTATGAAGGTAAATATCTGATGATCCACGGTGCCTGCGTGTCTATCGGCTGTTATGCGATGACCGACTCCGGCATTGATGAGATTTTCCAGTTCGTGACGGGCGCGCTGGTCTTTGGGCAGCCTAACGTACAGGTCAGCATCTATCCGTTCCGCATGACGGACGCCAACATGACGCGTCACAAGTACTCATTCTATGCGGATTTCTGGAAACAGCTGAAGCCAGGTTACGACTACTTTGAGCAGACCCACAAGCCACCTGTGGTTTCTATCGTAGATGGCCGTTACGTGGTCAGCAAACCGCTGAGCCACGAAGTCGTCCATCCACAGCTGGCGTCAAATTACACGGTCCCCGAGACAAAATAGCACCCACTCGCCTGGCATAATCTTTTGCCAGGTTTCGTTGCCCGTCAGCGGCTGCGTTGCGATCACAGTGACCACATCGTTCGGTGTGGTCTCCTTCTGAAAGTCTATTTCCACATCCTGATCCAGCAGCGTCGCAACGCCAAACGGTGCGCGGCGGGTGATCCAGAACAGATTCGTCGAGCAGAACGCCATCACATAGCGGCCGTCAGAGAGCAGCATGTTGAACACGCCTTTTTCACGCAGTTCAGACGCCAGCGTCGCGATGTATTTGAATACGGCGGCCATGTTGCCGGGCGTGCGGGGATAGCGCTCCGTCAGCTTGTGCAGCAGCCAGCAGAAGGCTTTTTCGCTGTCCGTTTCGCCGACCGGGCGGAAATTGCCCGTCTCCAGCGACTTATAGCCCGTAAGCTGCCCATTGTGCGCGTAGGTCCAGTTACGGCCCCACAGCTCGCGGGTAAACGGATGGGTATTTTCCAGCGCCACTTCGCCGCGGTTTGCCTGACGGATGTGGGCGATCACCGAGCGGGACTTGATGGGGTAGTCCTGCACCAGTTTGGCAATCGGTGAGTTAAAGCTGGGCTGTGGATCTTTGAACGTGCGACACCCTTTGCCTTCGTAGAAGGTGATGCCCCAGCCGTCTTTATGCGGCCCGGTTCCTCCACCGCGCTGAACCAGCCCGGTGAAACTAAAGCAGATATCGGTTGGCACATTGGCGCTCATCCCGAGCAGTTCGCACATACGTCACCTCCACAACAGCGGGGGCAAGAGTGCCCCCAGCGAAGTCTTACTTAACCATCTCTTTTTCGATCAGCTGGATCAGGATGTGGATCACTTTGATGTGAATTTCCTGAATACGGTCAGCATAACCGAAGTGCGGAACGCGAATTTCGACATCCGCTGTACCGTCCATCTTACCGCCATCTTTACCGGTCAGGGTGATGACTTTCATCCCTTTTTCACGCGCGGCGGCGATCGCTTTGATCACGTTGCCGGAGTTGCCGGAGGTAGAAATCCCTAGCAGCACGTCGCCTTCGCGGCCTACCGCTTCAACGTAGCGGGAGAAGATGTGGTCGTAACCGAAGTCGTTGCCTACGCAGGAGATGTGGCTCACGTCGGAAATCGCAATCGCCGGGTAGCCCGGGCGGTTTTCGCGATAGCGTCCGGTCAGCTCTTCTGCGAAGTGCATAGCGTCACAGTGGGAACCGCCGTTACCGCAGGAGAGCACTTTGCCACCGGCTTTAAAGCTGTCGGCCAGCAGGACCGCTGCGCGCTGAATAGCGTGAATATTGGCATCATCTTTCAGAAAGTTCGCCAGCGTTTCCGCCGCTTCGTTCAGTTCGTTACGAATAAGATCCTGGTACATGAGGATAATCCTTCAGTATTGATGAAATAACACAGTGGAGTGTACCGGATAGCGGGAAAAGCGAGAAGCTAAAGCCATGCGAATCGTCCGGCGTTTTGATTTTTTGTGCCGGCTAAAACACGAACAATGTGAACCAGGTTGTAATTATTTTGTAAACACATTGCTAAAGGAATTTACATCAACTACAACCATATCATCACAAGTGGTCAGACCTCCTACAAGCAAGGGAGCTTTTCTTTATGATGATTTTGAGCATTCTCGCAACCGTTGTTCTGCTCGGTGTGTTGTTCTATCACCGCGTAAGTTTATTCCTGAGCAGCCTGATTCTTCTGGCCTGGACGGCTGCACTTGGCGTCGCAGGTCTCTGGAATATCTGGCTTTTAGTCCCTCTTGCCATCATTCTTCTGCCGTTTAACCTGGCGCCGATGCGTAAATCCATGATCTCTGCGCCGGTGTTCAAAGGCTTCCGCAAAGTGATGCCGCCCATGTCGCGTACCGAGAAAGAAGCGATTGATGCGGGCACCACCTGGTGGGAAGGCGACCTGTTCCAGGGCAACCCGGACTGGAAAAAGCTGCACAACTATCCGCAGCCGCGACTGACCGCAGAAGAACAGGCATTTATTGACGGCCCGGTGGAAGAAGCGTGCCGCATGGCCAATGACTTTGCCATCACCCATGAAATGGCCGACCTGCCGCCAGAGCTGTGGGCGTATCTGAAAGAACATCGCTTCTTCGCGATGATCATCAAGAAAGAGTACGGCGGTCTGGAGTTCTCCGCTTACGCTCAGGCTCGCGTTCTGCAAAAGCTGGCAGGCGTCTCCGGGATCCTGGCGATTACCGTTGGCGTGCCTAACTCCTTAGGCCCGGGCGAACTGCTGCAGCATTACGGTACCGAAGAGCAGAAAGATCACTACCTGCCGCGTCTGGCACGCGGTCAGGAAATCCCTTGCTTCGCGCTGACCAGCCCGGAAGCGGGCTCCGATGCGGGTGCGATCCCGGATACCGGCGTGGTCTGCATGGGTGAATGGCAGGGCGAACAGGTACTGGGCATGCGCCTGACCTGGAACAAGCGTTATATCACCCTGGCGCCTATCGCCACCGTGCTGGGTCTGGCCTTTAAGCTCTCTGACCCGGAAAAACTGCTGGGCGGTGAAGAAGATCTGGGCATTACCTGTGCGCTGATCCCAACCTCTACCCCAGGCGTTGAAATTGGTCGCCGTCACTTCCCGCTGAACGTGCCGTTCCAGAACGGTCCGACCCGCGGTCAGGACATCTTTGTGCCGATTGACTACATCATCGGCGGCCCGAAAATGGCCGGTCAGGGCTGGCGTATGCTGGTGGAATGTCTGTCCGTGGGCCGCGGCATTACCCTGCCGTCGAACTCAACCGGCGGTCTGAAGTCGGTCGCGATGGGGATTGGTGCGTACGCCCACATCCGCCGTCAGTTCAAAATCTCCATCGGCAAGATGGAAGGTATCGAAGAGCCGCTGGCGCGTATCGCGGGCAACGCCTACGTGATGGATGCCGCTGCTTCTCTGATTACCTACGGCATCATGCTGGGCGAAAAACCGGCCGTGCTGTCCGCGATTGTGAAGTACCACTGTACCCACCGCGCCCAGCAGTCGATCATTGACGCAATGGATATCGCAGGCGGTAAAGGCATTATGCTCGGCGAAGGCAACTTCCTGGCGCGCGGCTATCAGGGCGCACCGATTGCCATCACCGTGGAAGGGGCAAACATTCTGACCCGCAGCATGATGATCTTCGGTCAGGGCGCAATTCGCTGCCATCCATACGTGCTGGAAGAGATGGCCGCCGCGCAGAACAACGACGTGGATGCCTTCGATAAGCTGCTGTTCAAACATATCGGTCACGTGGGCAGCAACAAGGTGCGCAGCTTCTGGCTGGGCCTGACGCGCGGTCTTACCAGCGCGACGCCGACCGGCGATGCGACCAAACGTTACTACCAGCATCTGAACCGACTGAGCGCCAACCTGGCTCTGCTGTCAGATGTTTCCATGGCGGTGCTGGGCGGCAGCCTGAAGCGTCGCGAGCGTATCTCTGCTCGTCTGGGCGATGTGCTGAGCCAGATCTTCCTGGCCTCTGCGGTCCTGAAGCGCTACGACGACGAAGGCCGTCAGGAAGCGGATCTGCCGCTGGTGCACTGGGGCGTTCAGGATGCGATGTATCAGGCTGAACAGGCGATTGACGACCTGCTGGCGAACTTCCCGAACCGCTTCGTGGCGGGCGCTCTGCGCGCGGTGATCTTCCCGACCGGTCGTCACCACCTGGCGCCGTCCGACAAGCTGGACCACAAGGTGGCGAAGATCCTGCAGGTACCGAGCGCAACCCGCTCCCGTATCGGTCGTGGTCAGTATCTGACGCCGACGCCGCATAACCCGGTGGGTCTGCTGGAAGAGGCGCTGCTTGACGTGATGGCCGCCGATCCGATTCACCAGAAGATCTGTAAACAGCTGGGCAAAAACCTGCCGTTTACCCGTCTGGACGAACTGGCAAAACAGGCGCTGGCCGGTGGCATCATCAATAAAGATGAAGCCGCGCTGCTGGTGAAAGCCGAAGAGAGCCGTCTGCGCAGTATTAACGTGGATGATTTCGAACCGGACGAGCTGGCGACGCAGCCGGTAAAGCTCCCGGAGAAGCACCGCAAGCCTGAAGCGGCGTAACGCGTTTCGCTTGTACAAACCCCGCCCTGAGCGGGGTTTTTTATTGCCACATTTTCTCGTAATGACGTGCTACAGTGTCAAAAAGCGGTCTTTTGAGGAGTCTGTATCGTGCCTGGTTTGAAGATTTCGATTTTGCAGCAACCTTTAGTGTGGATGGATGGCCCCGCCAACCTGCGCCACTTTGATCGTCAACTGGAAGAGATTACCGGGCGTGATGTGATTGTCCTGCCGGAGATGTTCACCACCGGCTTCGCCATGGAAGCGGCACAACAGTCAATGCCGCAGGATGAGGTGGTCGCCTGGATGCATGCCAAAGCGCAGCAGACCAACGCGCTGATTGCGGGTAGCGCTGCGCTGCAAACGGAGCGCGGGCCGGTGAACCGCTTCCTGCTGGTGGAGCCGGAAGGGAAAGTGCACTTTTACGATAAGCGCCACCTGTTCCGCATGGCGGATGAGCATCATCACTATGAAGCGGGTCACGAGCGCGTGGTGTTCGAGTGGCGCGGCTGGCGTATTCTGCCGCTGGTCTGCTACGACCTGCGCTTCCCGGTGTGGTCGCGCAACCGCAACGATTACGATCTGGCGCTGTATGTCGCCAACTGGCCTGCGCCGCGCTCCCTGCACTGGCAGTCGCTGCTGGTGGCGCGCGCGATTGAGAACCAGGCGTACGTGGTGGGCTGTAACCGCGTGGGAACGGACGGCAACGGACATCACTACCGCGGCGACAGCCGGGTGGTGAATCCGCAGGGCGAGATAATTGCCACCGCCGAGCCGCATCAGGCGACGCGCATTGATGCGGAGCTGTCGTTGACGGCGCTGAAGGAGTACCGGGAGAAGTTTCCGGCGTGGCAGGATGCGGATCCGTTTAGCATTGGGTGAAACTTTCCCCTCACCCCGCCCCTCTCCCTGTACAGTCCGGGGACATGGTAGACAGGTGTTCGGGGACATGGTGAACACTTTTTAACATCCTTTACCCATGGTGATCGACTTTTTCTTCAGGTCGATCACCCCCACTTTCGTGCTGTACCACCACACCTCGTAGCGGCCGTCCTCCTGCATCTCCTTCAGCCCGACCCGCTCTCCCCTGAACGCATTGCCTGCCTTCAGACTTACCCCTTTCACGCTCAGCTTTCCGCTGATATCCACCTTCCTGACCATCACGCCCTCGTCGTATTCCGGGGGCGTTGTGGTGCCGCTGTACTGCCGCGCTGACGGCTGATACCGCGAGCCCGGTACCGCCATATCCAGCGCCTCGTGCGGGCGTTCAAGGTTGTACACCGTGCGCCAGTGGTCGAAGGCGCGCTGCAGCTCACCGCTGTCTGCGAACCACTTCCCCTGGAGTACTTCCGCCTTCAGGCTGCGGTGAAAACGCTCCAGCTTGCCCTGCGTCTGCGGATGATAAGGCCGGGAGTGCCCCACCCGGATACCGTGGCGCATCAGCCACAGCTCCAGCGCCGTCCAGGTGCCGGTGGTGTCTCCCCACGGTGAGCCGTTGTCCATCGTCATCCGGTCCGGCAGGCCGTAACGCTCAAACACGCTGACCAGCTGCTGCTGCACGGTCTCGCGCCGTTCATCGGTACAGTGCGCCAGGCACAGGGAAAAACGGGAGTGGTCGTCCAGCAGGGTGAGCGGATGGCAGCGGCCGCCGCCAAAGGGAAAGTGGCCCTTAAAATCCATCTGCCAGAGGCGGTTCGGCGCGTCATGTTCGAACCGTCCCGTGGGGGGAATGCCCGGTGAAACGCCCGGCAGCATGCCATGGCGGGCCATCAGGTTATGGACGGTGCTGAAGGCGGGCATGCGGTGCCCCTGGTCCTCGAGCCAGCGCTTTATCTTGCGTGCGCCCCAGCGCTCATGGCGGTCATGTGCCATGCGCAGCAGGGCTGTGATGTCGTCAGATGAGCGGTTCGGGGAATGGTGCGGTATGCGGGGCCGGTCCTGAAGGCCGGCGGCACCTTCCTCCGCCCAGCGGCGAAGCCACTTGTAGGCGGTGGCAGGTGAAATGCCGAAGCGACGGCAGAGGGAACGGATGTTCGCCCCGTCCTGCGAGGCGAACAAAACAAACTCGGTACGTAATGACATGGTATCTCTCGCATCCCAGGGCATAAGCGACTCCATAAACGGGTTCTTATGCCTTAGTTGTAAGTGTCTACCATGTCCCCGAACAAGTGTTCACTATGTCCCCGGACCGTACACTCCCAAAGGGAGAGGGAGGATAAAACATTAACTCACCAGCGCCTGCCCGTCTTTGCGGCTCTCCGTCGCGGCCACGTAGTGCCCTTCCGGCAGGCGGTAAATCACCTGCGCCCCGCCGAAGTTGTAATCCTGCAGCGGATCTTCCACCACGATCTGATGCCCGCGCTCGCGCAGCGCGGCGATGGTATTGCGATCGAACGTCGATTCCACGATCACCTCCCTGCCCTGCACCACGCGCCAGCGCGGGGCGTCGATTGCCGCCTGCGGGTTTTGCCCGTGCAGCATAATGCGCAGCGCCATCTGCATGTGCCCCTGCGCCTGCATCGGGCCGCCCATCACGCCGAAGGACATCAGCGGCTGGCCGTTGCCGTCCATCGCAAAGCCCGGAATGATGGTGTGGAACGGACGCTTGCTGCCCGCCAGCGCGTTCGGATGATTGGGATCCAGCACGAACCCGCAGCCCCGGTTTTGCAGGCTGATCCCCGTATCCGGCACCACGATGCCTGAACCGAAACCCATATAGTTGGACTGAATAAACGAGACCATCATCCCGCTGGCGTCGGCGGTGCTGATGTAGACCGTGCCGCTCTGCGTCGGCGATCCGTAAACGAAGTCTGAGGCTTTATCATGGTCAATAAGCGCCGCGCGCGACTTCAGATAAGGGTCGCTCAGCAGCTCTTTCGCCGCGAACGCCATGTGTTCTTCATCCGCCACGTAGCGGTCGAGATCCGCCAGCGCCAGCTTCATCGCCTCGATGGACAGGTGCAGGGACTGCACGGAATCCGGGTGATGCTTCTCAATACCGCACTGCTCCAGAATGCCGAGCGCAATCAGCGTGGCGATCCCCTGGCCGTTTGGCGGCAGCTCCTGCACCGAACCGCCCGCGAAGTCTCGCGACAGCAGTTCTACCCAGTCCACGCGGTGGTTTGCCAGATCTTCAGCCGTCAGGTGCGCGCCGTGTTCTTTGGCAAAAGCAGCGATTTTCTGCGCCAGCTCGCCGCGGTAAAAGGCGTCGCCGTTAGTTTTAGCAATCAGCTCCAGCGAGTTTGCCTGCGCCGGGTTACGGAAGATTTCCCCCACGCGTGGGGCGCGGCCTTCCGGCGCGAAGCAGGCGCTAAAGCCCGGCTGATCTTTCAGCTTGCTGTAGCCGCGCTGCCAGAGATGGCCGATCAGCGGGGAGACCGGGAAACCGTTGCGCGCGTAGTCTATGGCAGGCTGCGCCAGCGTGGTCAGCGGCAGCGTGCCGAAGCGTTCCGCCAGCGCCACCCAGCCGGATACCGCACCCGGCACGGTCACCGCGTCCCAGCCGATTTCCGGCACCGCCGTTTTACCGGCAAACAGATCCGCATGCCAGCTCGCAGGCGAACGGCCGGACGCGTTCAGACCGTGAAGCTTTTCACCGTCCCAGACAATGGCAAAGGCGTCGCTGCCGATCCCGTTGCCGGTCGGCTCAACCACCGTTAGCGCCATCGCGGTGGCAATGGCCGCATCCACGGCATTCCCGCCCAGCTGCAGCATTTTCATGCCTGCCTGCGCCGCCAGCGGCTGTGAGGTCGCCACGGCGTTATGGCCCATCATCGGCGGGCGGCGTGAATCATAACCGGACGTAAAATCAAGCGCTTTGGTCATCATGACTCCTTAGTCGTGGCGCGGATCGAGCGCATCGCGCAGCCCGTCGCCGAGTAAATTAAAGCCCTGCACGGCGAGGAAAATCGCCACGCCGGGGAAAACGGACATCCACGGCGCCTGCTCCAGAAACCCTTTCGCGGTGTTGAGCATGGAGCCCCAGGACGGATTGGGCGGCTGCTGCCCCAGCCCTAAAAACGACAGGCTGGCTTCAGCGATAATCGCCGAGGCAATCGCCAGCGTGGCCTGCACCAGGATCGGCGACATCACGTTTGGCAGGACGTATTTAATGATGATCCAGCGATCCGGCAGGCCAATCGCCCGCGCGCCGTCGATATACTCTTCGTTGCGAATGGCGATCACCTGCCCGCGCGTCAGGCGGGCGAAGATCGGCATCGCCGAAAGACCGATGGCGATCATTGCGTTGGTCAGGCTTGGGCCCAAAAATGCCCCCAGCGCGATCGCCATGATCAGGAACGGACAGGCCAGCAGCGCCTCAATAAAGCGCGAGATCACCCCGTCCCACATCTTCTGGAAGTAGCCCGCCACCAGCCCCAGCGGCACGCCGATAACCACCGCGATAACGACCGACATACAGCCCGCCATCAGCGAGGTGCGAGCGCCCCAGATAATGCGGGATAATATGTCGCGCCCCAGCTCGTCGGTGCCGAACCAGTACATCGCCGACGGCGCTTTTCGCACCGCCAGGAAGTTGGCTTTCACCGGGTCGAACGGGGCGATCCACGGCGCCAGCAGCGCCACCAGCACAAAGAAGCCCACCACCACCGCGCCAATGACCGCGCTTTTATTGGCGAGGAATTTCTTCAGCACCCGGTTCTGCGCGCGCGGCAGCGCGGGCGTAACGGTTTGCGTCGTCAGTTCCGCCATGGTTAACCTCGCATTTTCGGGTTGATAAGGACGTAGAGCACGTCGGCCAGCAGGTTGAGCATCAGGAAGCCAATCGCCACGATCAGCACCACGCCCTGCACCACCGCGTAGTCACGGTTGAATACCGAGTCGACGATCATCTTGCCGAAGCCCGGAATGGTGAAGACCTGCTCGGTCAGCACCGCGCCGCCCAGAAGCTCGCCAAACAGCAGCGTGGTGAGAGTGATTACCGGCACCAACGCGTTGCGAAACGCGTGCTTCAGGATCACCGCTTTTGGCAGTAGCCCCTTAGCCCGCGCGGTACGGATGTAATCCGCCTTCAGGACCGCAATCATCGAGGCGCGGGTGTGGCGCATCAGCGTCGCCGCGAGGCCGGTTCCGAGCACGGACGCAGGCAGCAGCAGCGTGCGCAGGTTCTGGAGCGGATCTTCACTGAACGGCACGTACCCGGAGGCGGGCAGCCACTGCAGGTTCACCGAAAAGACCAGAATCAGCAGGATCCCCAGCCAGAAGTGCGGGATCGAGATCCCCGAGATCGCCACGAAGTTCGCCCCGTGATCGACCCAGCTGTTTTTGTTCACCGCCGCGAGGATCCCCATGCTGATACCAAACACCAGCGCGATAATCATCGCCAGCAGCGACAGCTCCAGCGTGACCGGCAGCTTGCTGGCAATCAGCTGCGTTACCGGTTCGTGCGTGCGTAAGGAGACGCCCAGATCGCCCTGCAGCGCCCGCGTCAGCCAGTGGAAATACTGTACGGGGATCGGCGCATCGAGGTTCAGCTCCGCGCGCAGCTGGGCGATGACCGCCGGATCGCGCTCCTCGCCTGCCATGGCGATCAGCGGGTCGCCGGGCAGCAGCTTTTGCAGCCCGAACACCATCATGCTCACCAGCAATAGCGTCGGGACGGCTAGCAGCAGACGTTTGCAAATCAGTTCCAGCATGGGTTCTCCTCAGGACGTTTATTTCGCCAGCGTCAAACCCGCCAGACGCACGATGCCGTCCGGGTACGGCTTAAAGCCCTGCACGCTTTTGTTCAGACCGAAAATACGCGGCTCGAAGTAGAGGTAGGCAATCGGCATGTCGGTTTGCAGCTGTTTCACCACCTTGTCGTACAGCGGCTGGCGTGCGGCCTGGTCGGTGCTCTGGCGCGCCTGGGTCAGCCATTCGTCAACCTGCGCGTTGCTGTAGCGGCCGTCGTTAAGCGTGCCTTTGCTGTTGATAAAGCCGTAGATGCTGCCGTCCGGATCCGGGCGTCCCGACCAGCCGGAGAAGCTCAGCTGATAGTCACCGCTCTGCTGGCGATCGAGCAGCGTAGCGAATTCGGTCATCTGCAGGTTCAGGTTAAATCCGGCCTCAGCGACCATCGCCTGCAATACCTGGCCCACCTGCTGCGAGGTTGGGTTGTTCGGCACCAGCAGGTTGACGGTCAGCGGCGCGGTGACGCCTGCCGCTTTCAGCAGCGCTTTGGCTTTGTCGACGTCACGCGGCGGGACCGGCAGGTTAACGTGATACGGGCTGACAGGTGAAAACGCCTGGTTGGCCGGGGTGTAGAGCCCTTCAAAGACCACCTGGTTTAACGCATCGCGGTCGATGGCCTGAGAAAATGCCTCGCGCACGCGGGTGTCCTTGAACGGATCGTTCGCCGGTACCTTGCCGTTGTTGATGTTGAAGGTGATGCCTTGATAGCCCAGGCCCGTCACCTTCGCCAGAGCCAGCTTGCTGTCGGCTTCGACGGTTTTAACGTCGCTGGCGGCGATACCTTCGGTCAGGTCAAGATCGCCCGCGCGCAGGTTCGCGAGGCGCACGGAGGCATCCGGGATCGGCAGATAGATGATCTTGTCGAAGTGGTAGGCGTCTTTGTTCCAGTAGTTGTCGAAGCGGGTCAGAACGATGCGGTCCTGGGACACGCGGCTGTCGAATTTATACGGGCCGGAGCAGACCGGGTGGGCGGCAAAGTCAGGCTTTTTCGCCGCCTCAGGGGCCATCATTGCGCCCGCGCGGTCGGTGAGCTGCATCAGCAGCGCGGCATCTGGCGTTTTCAGGTGCAGGGCAATCTGCATCGGGCCGGTGACCTCGACCGATTCAACGGAGGAGATCTCGCTCTTACGCAGGGAGCCTTTCAGGGTCAGGGCGCGGTCGAGGTTGTATTTTGCCGCGGCGGCATCGAATTTCTCACCGTCGTGGAAGGTGACGCCTTCGCGCAGATTGAGCGTCAGGGTTTTACCGTCCTCACTCCACGCCCAGTCTTTAGCCAGACCGGGGACAACCTTCAGATTTTCATCCACGTCCACCAGCCTGTCGCACAGGGAGGCAAACACGAAGCGGCCATAGTAGGTGCGCGCCAGATGCGGGTCGAGCATGTCCGGGTCAGCGCCGAGACCGATTCGCAGCACGCTTTCAGAATGGGCGGGCAGCGCCGCGCCAAGCAACATAACACTTCCCAGTACGGTCAAAAGAGAATTACGCATTGTCATTATCATGAGTTCCTTGAAGGAAGGGACGAGTGAGTGGCCGCGTGTTCAAACAGCGCGCGGCGGCGCAGAAAAGCGGCGGATGGCGGTGCGATCTGGATAACGCCGCGATCGCGGTTGATCTCCTGCCAGCGATGGCAGGCAACCTGACGCCCGCCGTCGAGCACCTGATTGATCGGCTCGACCTGGCGGCATTCATCGGTAACGTACGGGCAGCGGGTGTGGAAACGGCAGCCGGACGGCGGGCTGGCCGGGTTGGGCAGATCCCCCTGCAGCAGCGGCGCATCTCGCTCAACGCCCGGCTGCATCTGCGGCGCCGAGGCGATCAGCGCCTGGGTATAGGGGTGCAGCGGCGCGTCGAAGATCTCGTCGACGGTGGCAAGCTCGACGATTTGCCCGAGGTACATGACCGCCACGCGGTCGCTCATATGGCGGATCACCGCCAGACCGTGGGCGACAATCACCATCGTCAGCCCAAGCTGATGCTTCAGGCTTTCCAGCAGGTTGACCACCTGCGCCTGAACGGACACGTCCAGCGCGGATACCGGTTCATCCCCCAGCAGCAGCTTCGGTCCCGAGGCCAGCGCGCGCGCAATGCCGATACGCTGGCGCTGCCCGCCGGAAAACTCGTGCGGATAGCGTCCGGCCCAGGCGGCAGGCAGGCCAACGGTTTTAAGCAGCTCGGCAACGCGGTACTGGCGATCCGCCTTTTTCATGTTCTGATGCAGCCACAGCGGCTCACCGACGATCTGCTCCACCGTCATGCGCGGGTTGAGCGAGGCGAAGGGATCCTGAAAAATAATCTGCAGCTCCCGCCGGAGCTGGTTCAGACGGGCACCGGAGGCGTCGGTGATCTCCTCCCCCAGGTAAAACACGCGCCCTTCGCTGGCGGCCAGCAGGCGCAGCAGCAGTCGACCGAGGGTAGATTTCCCGGAGCCGGACTCGCCGACGATCGCCAGCGTTTCGCCCGGCATCACGGCAAGCGAAACGCGATCGACCGCCGTGACAAACCGTGCCGGAGTAAAGAGTTTTTTGGGGCCGGGGAAAAGCTTGCTGAGGTCACGGGCTTCAAGAATGGGCGTGGTCATGCGATTTCTCCCAGGGCAATGTGCTGTTCGAGCGGCACGCGGAAGCAGGCAACCTGATGGCCCGCGCCGAGCGTGGCGAGCTGCGGTTTTTCATCATGGCAGCGCGGCTGCGCAAACGGACAGCGGGTGGCAAAACGGCAGCCTTTCGGCATAGATTCCGGGAGCGGGACCGATCCGGGAATGGTGGAGAGCTGGCCCTTGCGTGCGCCAAGAGAAGGAATCGAGCCCATCAGGCCGATGGTGTACGGGTGCTGCGGGTCGGCGAATATCGCCTCCACGCCCCCCTGCTCCACCACCTGCCCGGCATACATCACGGCGACCTGCTGGGCGACTTCCGCCACCACGCCTAAATCGTGGGTGATCATCAGCACCGCCGTGCCGGTTTCCTCTTTTAAGGTGTTGAGCAAGGCGAGGATTTGCGCCTGGATGGTGACGTCGAGCGCGGTGGTAGGTTCATCAGCAATCAGCAGTTTGGGATGGTTAATCAGCGCCATCGCAATCATCACGCGCTGGCGCATACCGCCGGAAAGCTGGTGGGGATACGCTTTCAGGCGCATCTCTGCCGCCGGGATCTGTACCTTCTCGAGGATCTGCAGCGCGACCTTCATCGCCTCTGCGCGCGAGGCGTTCTGGTGTCGCATAACCGCTTCGCTAAGCTGATCGCCCAGCGTAAACGCCGGATTGAGCGAGGTCATCGGCTCCTGGAAAATCATCGCCAGCTCGCTGCCGCGCAGATCGGCATATTCGCGCGGTGAGAGCTTTCGCAGATCGTGGCGGCGAAACTGCATCTCACCGCTGACAATCTGCGCGCTGGCGGGCAGTAACCCCATCAGCGCCAGTGAAGTGATACTTTTCCCGCAGCCTGACTCCCCCACCAGCGCCAGCGTTTCGCCCGCCCTGACGGTCAGAGAAATACCATCCAGCACGCTAACCGGCGAGCCAGCAAACGTAACGTTGAGGTTTTGCACTCGCAATACGGGCGTGGCGTCCTTAAAGGGTATTGTCGTCATGGCGTGAAGTCGTCCTCGAGGTGGATCGCCTGAATCAGGGCGGTTTGCAGGCTGAGCAGGTGTTCGCGCATGGCGGCCGCGGCTTCATTAGGCTGGCGATGGATAATCGCAGACATGATCTTATGGTGATGGTCGTTATAGCTGTCGACACGTTCGGGGGTGCGCGCCAGCTCGCGCAGATGCTGCCAGCCCGGTTCACGCCGCACGGCATCAATGGCATCAAACAGGCCAAGCATCAGACGGTTGCCCGCCGCCTCGGCAATCGCCCGGTGAAAGGCGCTATCCCAGAGTTCGTTGAGATCGCGGTCATCCGGGCTGACCTTATCGATGCGTTCCAGCATGCGCTGCATGAGCGCGAGGTTTTCCCTGGTGGCACGCAGTGCCGCAAGCCGGGCTAAGCCGGGTTCGAGCTGTAGACGAGCTTCCATCACTTCCAGAAGGTTGGTCTGCTGAACCAATCCCTGAAGGGCCAGCGGTTCAACAGGTGCCGCCGGGCCAATAAAGGTCCCTTTGCCCTGCTTACGCCAGATGCGCCCCTCTTCTTCCAGCACGTCCAGCGCACGACGCACTTCACGTCGTCCTACGCCGAGAGTATCCGACAGCTCACGTTCCGTGGGCAGCGGTATGCCTGGTGTTGACTCATGCTGGTTGATAAGCCCGCGCAGCTGCTCAAGCGCGGTGCTGGAATTTGCCAGAAACCGTGACGGTTTTTCCATATTGGTTCGCTCGCTTTCATCATTGCTTTATTTTTATTAACGATAAGTTATTGATATGGAATGAAGCTTATCGTGCTAATGATTAAGCAATAACCAAACCAATACGCAATTGGTTCGGTGTTTTTTTGGAAAGCGGGAGATAACCAAATGATTCTGCGTGAATTATTTTTACAGAAAGAAACATTCTGACTGAGGTCTGAAGAGAGGTGTGGTGGTGAAATGCACAATATCAGTGCAAATAGCGCACTACAACCGTGCAATTGTTAATTAATTGCACCATGTATATTAACTTTTTGTTAACGGTAGGGGGGATTGAGATTACACAATGCTGAAACGACGAAGGCCTGAATCATTTCTGATTCAGGCCTTCTGAATAGTGGCGGAACGGACGGGACTCGAACCCGCGACCCCCTGCGTGACAGGCAGGTATTCTAACCGACTGAACTACCGCTCCACTGTTCCCGTTTGGGGAACGAGGCGCATATTACGGTGCGCCTCCGATCTCGTCAACGCTTTTTCTCACGTTTTGAATCGTTTGCTGCAAAAATCGCCCAAACGATGATTTTACAGGCATTCCGGCGTTTTTTCAGGCGCGCCACATACAGCTGCCGCCCTTCTTCTGGACCAGATCAAGCCGGGATTCGTGGTTAAGGAGCTCTTCATCACTGGCTAAAACAACCCGCAACCGGCTTGCCTGGCGGACAACACGCTGAATGCCCGCTTCGCCTTGCGTCTGCTGGGATTCATTTTCCATACTGAACTTCATTGACGTCTGCCCGCCGGTCATCGTCAGATAGACATCCGCCAGGATCTGGGCATCGAGCAACGCCCCGTGGAGCGTTCGCTTGGTATTGTCTATCTCGTAGCGCGAGCAGAGCGCATCAAGGCTGTTACGCTTGCCGGGAAACATCTTCCTTGCCAGCGCCAGGCTGTCCGTCACCTTACAGAAGGTGTTCGTCTTCGGGATATCACGATTTAGCTTGCTGAACTCATAATCCATAAAGCCGATATCGAACGATGCGTTATGGATGACAAGCTCGGCGCCCTTGATATATTCCAGGAACTCGTCAGCGACATCAGCAAAAGTCGGCTTATCCAGCAAGAACTCATCGGCGATCCCGTGAACGCCGAACGCTTCCGGATCCACCAGCCGATCGGGTTTGAGGTAGACGTGGAAGTTGTTCCCCGTAAGACGACGGTTCACCACTTCAACGGCGCCGATCTCGATGATCTTATGCCCTTCGTAGTGCGCGCCGATCTGGTTCATACCGGTGGTTTCGGTATCGAGGACAATCTGGCGAGTAATTGCAGTGCTCATAGCGGTCATTTATGTCAGACTTATCGTTTAACTGAACGTTTCGAATACAGGAAGTCTACCAGAGATGCGTAAACAGGTAGAAATTTTCACCGATGGATCTTGTCTCGGTAACCCAGGACCCGGCGGCTACGGCGCGATTATGCGCTATCGCCAGCACGAAAAAACTTTTAGCGAAGGCTATTTTCTGACCACCAACAACCGGATGGAGTTGATGGCGGCCATCGTGGCGCTGGAGGCGTTAAAAGAACATTGTGACGTGGTGTTAAGCACCGACAGCCAGTACGTGCGTCAGGGGATCACCCAGTGGATCCATAACTGGAAAAAACGCGGCTGGAAAACCGCCGATAAGAAGCCGGTCAAGAACGTCGATCTCTGGAAACGTCTTGATGCTGCGCTGGGCCAGCATCAGATTAAGTGGGAGTGGGTTAAAGGCCACGCAGGCCACCCGGAAAACGAACGCTGCGACGAACTGGCGCGTGCTGCGGCATCCAATCCCGCTCATGAAGATGCGGGCTATCAGCCCGACGCCTAATCGGTTTTTTTGTACTGCCGCGTGGCACCCACGGTCTGGCGAATGGGCGTTTTCGACTTGCTCTGCTTCATGGGGTTGAGCGTAAGGGGAATGGTTCGCTTACGCGCGACGATAAACTGCAAACAGCCCAACGCCGGGAGATGGGTGCTCAACACGACGCCCCCCTGCCGCGCCCAGGGCAGCACCTGAAAACCTCCGTAGCAGAGCACCTCAAAGTTCAGCAGCGAAAGCCAGTCGAGCTGGCGCATCATGGTGAACATCCGGCTGTTGTAAGGTGGAGTCCGGCGTAGCACCGGCACCAGCTTACGCAGGCCCATCAGGCTTAGCGGATTGAATCCGCTAAGTACCAGCCAGCCGTCATCAATCAGCACGCGATCGGCTTCGCGAAGCAGACGATGCGGATCGCTGCACCAGGGCAGCGTGTGTGCGAGCAAACACGCATCGACGGATTTTTCCGCAAACGGCAGATGCAACGGGTCTGCTTTTACCTGAACCGGCGATCCGCCGAGAGAGACGTTGACCTGATGCGAGATAGCGCAGCTTTCGGTATTGATTTCCGCGCTGAGATTGCCAATCTTAAGCAGGTGAAAGCCATACATTTTCGCGAGCCAGGGCTTCAGCTGTTGTTCTAACGCTTCGCGATAGTATTCACCCCAGGGCAATTCCGCCCAACGTTCCGGTGCTGCGACAGTCTGAGGTATCCTTGCCGGTTTCATCAAAACACCCGCCACGCTATAAGAGGTAATGTATGAATCTTATCAGTATTCCAGCCTTTGAGGACAATTACATCTGGGTTTTGGTTGACGACGATCGTCGATGCGTCATTGTCGATCCCGGCGAATCGGCCCCTGTTCTGCGCGCCATAAAAGAGAACGGCTGGCAGCCAGAAGCCATTCTGTTGACGCATCACCATCACGATCATACTGGCGGCGTGCCTGAACTGCGCGCTCATTTCCCGCATCTGGTGGTTTACGGACCGGCAGAGGCACAAGATAAGGGCATCACGCAAGTAGTCGAAGAAGGCGAAACTATCCTCATACGCGAGTGGGAGTTTTCCGTATTTGCTACACCAGGTCACACTTTGGGACATCTGTGTTTCTACAGTAAACCTTATCTTTTTTGCGGCGACACGCTGTTCTCCGGAGGCTGCGGAAGACTGTTTGAAGGCACGCCCGCTCAAATGCACCAGTCTTTACAGAAGATTAACGCTCTACCCGACGAAACAATCATTTGTTGCGCCCATGAGTATACATTAGGAAATTTGAAGTTTGCCGTGAGCCTCTTACCGGAGGATCGGGCGATTCAGGATTATTATCACAAAGTGAAGGAGTTACGTGCAAAAAACCAAAAAACACTACCCGTAATTCTGAAAAATGAGCGCCAAATTAATTTATTTTTACGAACAGATGATATTGATTTAATTAATAAAATTAACCAAGAAACAAATTTGCAACAACCAGAACAGCGATTTGCATGGTTAAGGTCAAAGAAAGATAACTTCAGATAATTGCGGGTTGCCTTTTCAAAATTTCGCCGTTATCATCGCTCGTCTTTTAAGCAACTATTGACACACACATGAAGGCAAAAGCGATATTACTCGCCTCTGTCCTGCTTGTAGGTTGCCAGTCGCAAAACGGCAGCAACGTACAACAGCACGCACAGAGCCTTTCTGCAGCTGGTCAAGGGGAAGCAGGGAAGTTTGCAAGTTCGGCGCGCTGGATGGACGATGGAACATCTTTCGCGCAGGATCAAGACTTGTGGACCTCTATTGGCGACGAGCTAAAGATGGGAATTCCGGAAAATACCCGGATTCGCGAACAGAAACAGAAGTATTTAAGTAATAAGAGCTATCTCCACGATGTAACGTTACGGGCAGAGCCGTATATGTACTGGATAGCCGGGCAAGTTAAGAAACGTAACATGCCTATGGAGCTGGTACTCCTACCCATAGTGGAGAGCGCTTTTGACCCACACGCGACGTCTGGCGCCAATGCCGCAGGCATTTGGCAGATCATTCCGAGCACCGGGCGAAACTATGGTCTGAAACAGACCCGTAACTATGATGCGCGTCGCGATGTTGTCGCTTCAACGACAGCCGCTCTCGACATGATGCAACGTCTGAACAAGATGTTTGACGGCGACTGGCTGTTAACGGTCGCAGCGTATAATAGTGGCGAAGGTCGTGTACTGAAGGCAATGAAAGCGAATAAAGCACGGGGTAAATCCACCGATTTTTGGTCGCTCTCACTGCCACAGGAAACAAAGATTTACGTACCGAAAATGCTGGCATTGAGCGATATTCTCAAGAACAGCAAGCGTTACGGTGTACAACTGCCAACACCAGACGAAAGTCGTGCACTGGCGCGTGTTCGCCTCAGCAACCCGGTTGATATTCAACGGGTCGCTGATATGACGGGTATGTCGGTAAGTAAATTGAAAACCTTTAATGCTGGCGTTAAAGGCTCAACCCTGGGGGCAAGTGGCCCGCAGTATGTAATGGTTCCGCAGAAACATGCTGAACAGTTACGTGAGTCTTTAGCTTCTGGTGAAATCGCCGCCGTTCAGTCAACGCTGATCGCGGATGCATCATCAGTTAACAGCCGCAGCTATAAGGTTCGTTCAGGTGATACGCTTTCGGGCATTGCTTCACGTCTTGGCGTGAATGCGAAAGATCTGCAGCAGTGGAATAATCTGCGCAGCTCCGGCTTGAAAGTGGGTCAGACTCTGACGGTAGGTGCAGGTAGCAGCGCACAGCGTCTCGCCAGCAACAGCGATAGCATTACCTATCGCGTGCGCAAGGGTGATTCACTGTCCAGTATCGCAAAACGACACGGCGTAAACATCAAGGATGTGATGCGCTGGAACAATGATACTGACAATCTGAAACCAGGCGACCAGCTGACGCTGTTTGTGAAGAACAGCGCTACGCCAGACTCCTGATAGCACGATCGAAAGATAAAAAGGCACCGATTCCCCTCGGTGCCTTTTTTGTTTATCCCGCTTTTTGGGCTTCAGCCATGATGGTATCGCTGGTAAACGAGCCATCGTCCTGCAGTTCAAAGTATGCCTTTACCTCCTCGGACGCACTCTCCTGATACAGCCTGATCGCCTGGCTTAATGCTTCCGGGGTGCGCATACGCGCGATCCACGAGCTGAACTCCAGCGGTAAGCGGTCTGTAATCAACGCGCGCGCGATCAGTCCCGCTTCAGTAATAAATGACAACCACTCTCCGCTGGCGTAGTTTTGCACGTGCGAGGTATCGCGCAGCGCTTCGACCGTCTGCAGCCAGATATTGCGCACCGGATGTCCAGGGGACATCACATCCATAATAATGAAGACGCCACCCGGCTTCAGAACACGTTTGACTTCGCGTAATGCCTGGCCGACATCATGCCAGTGGTGCGCGGAGTAACGGCTGATAACCACCTCAAACGACGCATCATCAAAAGGTAAGGATTCGGCATAGCCCTGGCGCGTATCAATGTTGTCCAGCCCCTTCGCTTTCGCCGCCTCGGCAACGACGTCCAGCATCTGGCTGGATAAGTCATACGCGGTAACGTGCGCGACCTGCTGCGCAGCCGCAAAGCTGGCATGCCCTGCCCCGCAGCCTAAATCCAGCACGTGCGCCTGCGGGAACGCTGCCAGACGCTCACCGAGACGCACCAGATCGCGGCCAGAGGCATGCACGGCGCTGCTCAGATAGGCACTTGCCTGAGAACCAAACTGTTTTTCTACGTTGTCATGATGGGAGTGTGTTGTTGTCATCGTACTGTCCTTTGTTGGTTAAAAATAAAAGGGCAGCACCCGCGCAGGTCTGCCCCACGGCAGACCTGACACACCATTATTTATCAGGTTTGCCGGGACTGAATTCAACTAGTAGAGGATTGTGATCGGAGGCGCGCGTCACCAGAACAGAGGCGTCATGCACGCTCAAACCACGATAGAAGACAAAATCGAGAGGACGACCAAAGGCTTTTTTGCGCTGGTCATCGCTAAAACGAACTTCACGCAGCGACATTTCGCGCGCAAATCGATACAGCGCATTCATGCGCGGACGACTCCAGGCATTGAAATCGCCTGCCATAATGATGGGGCCGCTGTGATGGGCAATCTGATCGCCAATCGGAAGTAACTGCTTACTGTAGACATCCACGCCCAGGCTGAAATTGACCGCATGGATGTTCACGACCATCAGCATTCGGGTATCCGGCAGCGGATAGACCGTCACCAGCGCCGATTTCGCCAGACGCAGGATAGGCTCACGTTCACGCAGAGGACAGCAATAGACCGGATGTGCTGCTGAAAGTGTCATCACACCTGAGGGGTGTTGTGGCAGGACAAATGCAGGCACCTGGTCGGCGGCAAGATAGTTCGTGGTGGCAAACCGTACCAGCTCAGGGGTAGTTTGCGCCTCCTGGAGCAGAACCAGGTGGGCATCTTTTCCAAAATTCTTGAGTACCGATAACCACTCGGCACGCTGCTGCTTAAAGATATTCCACACCAGTACACGGATTTTCTCATCGCTGCTTAACGGTGTGCCGGCGGGTAATGCCTGGCTTATGCTCGCAAATGACCCCGGAGGCAAGATCCTCTCCGCGGGCATTCCGGCAACATAACGCATAGCATAGGTATTTTTTCGCACTTTTGGAAACAGCCTCTGTAACATGAACCAGCCCGGAAAACGGACTGGTTCTAATGTTATAGGGACTTTAGGTCATACTTTCAACGCAATTTCTGAGAAACCGCTTTCCAGTTTTGTAAGCAAGCACTTACTGATGTTAACCCAGCGCGACGCGAGCAGGTTTATCAAGGCGCCCGCTCAGGCCAATCAGCAGGAAGGCCACCAGGACAATCACGGCGCCAATCCACGGGGTCTGGGTTAACCCAACATGCGCTACGGTTTGTCCGCCAATGATGGAGCCCAGCGCGATGCCAATATTAAATGCGGCAATGTTCAGACCCGATGCCACATCCACCGCATTTGGCGTATAGAGCTCGGCTTTCTGGACAACGTAAACCTGAAGCCCGGGCACATTACCAAAGGCAAAGATCCCCATGACCAGCACCGTGACCAGCGCGGCGTAGTGTACTGAAGCCGTGAACTGGAAAATCATCAGCAGAACAACCAGGGCGGCGAAGATGAATTTCAGCGCCGGTACCGCCCCATGCTTATCTGCAAGCTTGCCGCCCCAGATATTGCCAATGGCAACGGAAATACCGTATCCCAGCAAAATCCAGCTCACGGCATTGGGGGAAAAGCCCGCCAGGTCCTGCATCATCGGCGCCAGGAAGGTAAAAGCGGTGAATACGCCGCCATAGCCCAGTGCCGTAACCGCGTAGATGATCAGCAAACGCGGATGCGTGAGCACCTTCAGCTGATCGCGCAGGCTCGCGCTCGCCCGGCCCGGAATATTCGACGGTACCAGCAGCAGGCTGGTCACCAGGGCGATGACACCCAGCAAGGAGACGGCAAGGAACGTTTCGCGCCAGCCGAAGTGTTGTCCGATAAACGTTCCCAACGGTACGCCCGTAACGAGTGCGACGGTCAGCCCACCAAACATGATCGCAATGGCTGAAGCCGCTTTCTCTTTGGGTACCAGGCTGGTTGCAATAGTGGAACCAATCGAGAAGAAGACACCGTGTGCAAGGCCGGTCAACAGACGGGCAATTACCAGCGTGGTGTAGTCCGGTGCCTGCCAGGCCAGAATGTTGCCGGCGGTGAACAGCACCATCAGCGCGACTAACAGCTGCTTACGTGGGAAGCGTCCGGTCAGGGCCGTCAGGACTGGCGCACCGACGGCGACGCCCAAGGCGTAAATAGACACCAACAGCCCGGCTGAAGGCAACGAGATCGCAAGCTGGTTAGCAATGGTAGGAACCAGTCCCACGATAACAAATTCGGTCGTGCCAATTGCAAAGGCACTGATCGTCAGGGCAAGTAGCGCCAGTGGCATAAAATACTCCGTATCATCAGGATTAAGATGACAGGCAGTATGCGCCAGTGCTTAAATAACAAAAATGGTCAAAATATCAATAGAATTTTGCAGGTGGTGCAACAATGAAAGCAACATCAGAAGAGCTGACAATCTTCGTCGCCGTCGTAGAAAGCGGCAGCTTTAGCCGTGCGGCCGAACAGCTGGGTCAGGCTAATTCGGCCATCAGCCGTTCGGTAAAAAAACTGGAGATGAAGCTTGGGGTGAGTCTGCTCAACCGAACGACGCGACAGCTGAGCCTGACGGAAGAAGGAGAGCGTTACTTCCGCCGCGTGCAGTCGGTACTGCAGGAGATGGCTGCAGCGGAGACGGAGATTATGGAGACCCGAAGCACGCCGCGTGGATTGCTGCGCATTGATGCGGCCACGCCGGTGGTGCTTCACTTTCTGATGCCGCTGATCAAACCTTTCCGCGAGCGCTATCCGGAGATGACGCTCTCGCTGGTCTCCTCAGAGACGTTTATCAACCTCATCGAGCGTAAAGTGGATGTGGCCATCCGCGCGGGAACCCTGACAGATTCAAGCCTGCGTGCCCGACCTCTGTTTGCCAGCTACCGCAAAATTATCGCATCACCAGAGTATATTGCCGAGCATGGTAAACCGGAGACGGTTGAAGAATTGAAGCAGCATCTGTGCCTGGGCTTTACGGAGCCGGTGTCGCTAAACACCTGGCCTGTCGCCTGTCATGATGGTCAACTTCATGAAATTACCTGCGGATTATCCTCAAACAGCGGCGAAACGCTGAAGCAGCTGTGCCTTACCGGGAATGGCATCGCCTGTTTGTCGGATTACATGATTGATAAAGAAATTGCGCGCGGTGAGCTCGTGGAGTTAATGGCCGATAAGCGTCTGCCGGTAGAGATGCCTTTTAGCGCGGTGTATTACAGTGACAGAGCGGTGAGTACGCGCATTCGTGCCTTTATTGACTTCCTGAGTGAACATATAAAAACAGCTCCCGGAGGAGCTGTGTGAGGGTTCAGGTTACAGAGGGTGGGTCAAACTTAATCCCAGTCAGGCGCTAAACCTTCCGGGCTAACCAGACGATCGTTGCACTCCAGTGCTGCGATCGCTTTTTTATCGTCAGCATCCAGATGAAGATCCGTTGCCAACAGGTTGCTGGCCAGGTTTTCACGCTTAGTTGATGATGGGATCACGGCATAACCTTCACCCATTGCCCATGCCAGAATCACCTGCGCAGCAGTGGCGTTATGTTTCTCTGCGATACGCGTAATCACTTCATCTTTCAGTGCCTTACCGTAGGCCAGCGTCATGTATGAGGTGATGTGGATCCCGTGCTGTTTTGCCCAGTCCACGACTTTGCGGTTTTGCAGGTAGGGAGACAGCTCAATCTGGTTGGTCGCAATATTTTCTGCGCCAACAGCGGCAATGGCTTTTTCCATCAGCGGGATGGTGAAGTTGGAGATCCCAATTTCGCGGGTTAAGCCCTGCTTTTTCGCTTCCAGCAGCGCCTGCATGAATTCTTCTACTGAGACGGCATCATTCGGTGATGGCCAGTGGATCAGCGTCAGATCTACGTAGTCAGTACGCAGTTTTTTCAGGCTCTCTTTCAGGCTAGGGATCAGCTTATCTTTGCTGAGATTCTCAATCCAGATTTTCGTGGTGATAAACAGTTCATTACGCGGCACACCACTCTCTTCGAGAGCTTGTCCAACGGCAGCTTCGTTTTCATAGATCTGTGCCGTATCAACTGCACGATAGCCCAGTTCGAGTGCAGTTTTAACTGATGCGATAACAACGTCGTCTTTCAGGCGGAAGGTGCCCAGACCAAATGCAGGGAGAGTCATAATATTCCTCAATCGTTATGTTCGTAAACTGAGGAAGATTATCGCTGGCCTTGTTATAGAGAAAAAGATCGCAAAACGCAGAGGATTTTTGCTAATTTCGCAATAATTAAACGTCAGATAAGAAAAAAGCCCTGAGCGTTAGCTCAGGGCTTTTAATAAGTGGCGGAACGGACGGGACTCGAACCCGCGACCCCCTGCGTGACAGGCAGGTATTCTAACCGACTGAACTACCGCTCCACCGAAGACTGCTTGTAACCACCGGATTTATGCACCGGCTTACTACTTAATTTGATGCCTGGCAGTTCCCTACTCTCACATGGGGAGACCCCACACTACCATCGGCGCTACGGCGTTTCACTTCTGAGTTCGGCATGGGGTCAGGTGGGACCACCGCGCTAAAGCCGCCAGGCAAATTCTGTTAATCTGTATCAAGCTGAGTTGAATGTGTCGTCTCTTCGCCGAAACAGCTTCGGCGTTGTAAGGTTAAGCCTCACGGTTCATTAGTATCGGTTAGCTCAACGCATCGCTGCGCTTACACACCCGACCTATCAACGTCGTAGTCTTCAACGTTCCTTCAGGACCCTTAAAGGGTCAGGGAGAACTCATCTCGGGGCAAGTTTCGTGCTTAGATGCTTTCAGCACTTATCTTTTCCGCATTTAGCTACCGGGCAATGCCATTGGCATGACAACCCGAACACCAGTGATGCGTCCACTCCGGTCCTCTCGTACTAGGAGCAGCCCCCCTCAATTCTCCAGCGCCCACGGCAGATAGGGACCGAACTGTCTCACGACGTTCTAAACCCAGCTCGCGTACCACTTTAAATGGCGAACAGCCATACCCTTGGGACCTACTTCAGCCCCAGGATGTGATGAGCCGACATCGAGGTGCCAAACACCGCCGTCGATATGAACTCTTGGGCGGTATCAGCCTGTTATCCCCGGAGTACCTTTTATCCGTTGAGCGATGGCCCTTCCATTCAGAACCACCGGATCACTATGACCTGCTTTCGCACCTGCTCGAGCCGTCACTCTCGCAGTCAAGCTAGCTTATGCCATTGCACTAACCTCCTGATGTCCGACCAGGATTAGCTAACCTTCGTGCTCCTCCGTTACTCTTTGGGAGGAGACCGCCCCAGTCAAACTACCCACCAGACACTGTCCGCAACCCGGATTACGGGTCTACGTTAGAACACCAGCCATTAAAGGGTGGTATTTCAAGGTCGGCTCCACGCAGACTGGCGTCCACGCTTCAAAGCCTCCCACCTATCCTACACATCAAGGACCAGTGTTCAGTGTCAAGCTATAGTAAAGGTTCACGGGGTCTTTCCGTCTTGCCGCGGGTACACTGCATCTTCACAGCGAGTTCAATTTCACTGAGTCTCGGGTGGAGACAGCCTGGCCATCATTACGCCATTCGTGCAGGTCGGAACTTACCCGACAAGGAATTTCGCTACCTTAGGACCGTTATAGTTACGGCCGCCGTTTACCGGGGCTTCGATCAAGAGCTTCGCGTTGCCGCTAACCCCATCAATTAACCTTCCGGCACCGGGCAGGCGTCACACCGTATACGTCCACTTTCGTGTTTGCACAGTGCTGTGTTTTTAATAAACAGTTGCAGCCAGCTGGTATCTTCGACTGATTTCAGCTCCACCCGCAGGGGCTTCACCTACACATCAGCGTGCCTTCTCCCGAAGTTACGGCACCATTTTGCCTAGTTCCTTCACCCGAGTTCTCTCAAGCGCCTTGGTATTCTCTACCTGACCACCTGTGTCGGTTTGGGGTACGATTTGATGTTACCTGATGCTTAGAGGCTTTTCCTGGAAGCAGGGCATTTGTTACTTCAGCACCGTAGTGCCTCGTCATCACACCTCAGCGTTAATAAGGTACCGGATTTACCTGGAACCTCCGCCTACATGCTTAAACCGGGACAACCGTCGCCCGGCTAACATAGCCTTCTCCGTCCCCCCTTCGCAGTAACACCAAGTACAGGAATATTAACCTGTTTCCCATCGACTACGCCTTTCGGCCTCGCCTTAGGGGTCGACTCACCCTGCCCCGATTAACGTTGGACAGGAACCCTTGGTCTTCCGGCGTGCGGGCTTTTCACCCGCATTATCGTTACTTATGTCAGCATTCGCACTTCTGATACCTCCAGCACCCCTCACAGGACACCTTCAACGGCTTACAGAACGCTCCCCTACCCAACAACACCTAAGTGTCGCTGCCGCAGCTTCGGTGCATGGTTTAGCCCCGTTACATCTTCCGCGCAGGCCGACTCGACCAGTGAGCTATTACGCTTTCTTTAAATGATGGCTGCTTCTAAGCCAACATCCTGGCTGTCTGTGCCTTCCCACATCGTTTCCCACTTAACCATGACTTTGGGACCTTAGCTGGCGGTCTGGGTTGTTTCCCTCTTCACGACGGACGTTAGCACCCGCCGTGTGTTCCCGTGATAACATTCTTCGGTATTCGTAGTTTGCATCGGGTTGGTAAGCCGGGATGGCCCCCTAGCCGAAACAGTGCTCTACCCCCGAAGATGAGTTCACGAGGCGCTACCTAAATAGCTTTCGGGGAGAACCAGCTATCTCCCGGTTTGATTGGCCTTTCACCCCCAGCCACAAGTCATCCGCTAATTTTTCAACATTAGTCGGTTCGGTCCTCCAGTTAGTGTTACCCAACCTTCAACCTGCCCATGGCTAGATCACCGGGTTTCGGGTCTATACCCTGCAACTTAACGCCCAGTTAAGACTCGGTTTCCCTTCGGCTCCCCTATACGGTTAACCTTGCTACAGAATATAAGTCGCTGACCCATTATACAAAAGGTACGCAGTCACACCACGAAGGTGCTCCCACTGCTTGTACGTACACGGTTTCAGGTTCTTTTTCACTCCCCTCGCCGGGGTTCTTTTCGCCTTTCCCTCACGGTACTGGTTCACTATCGGTCAGTCAGGAGTATTTAGCCTTGGAGGATGGTCCCCCCATATTCAGACAGGATACCACGTGTCCCGCCCTACTCTTCGAGTTCACAACCTGTGTGCTTTCGTGTACGGGGCTATCACCCTGTATCGCCGGACTTTCCAGACCGTTCCACTAACACACAAGCTGATTCAGACTCTGGGCTGCTCCCCGTTCGCTCGCCGCTACTGGGGGAATCTCGGTTGATTTCTTTTCCTCGGGGTACTTAGATGTTTCAGTTCCCCCGGTTCGCCTCGTTAACCTATGTATTCAGTTAACGATAGTGTGACGAATCACACTGGGTTTCCCCATTCGGACATCGCCGGGTCAAAGGTTCATATCACCTCGCCGGCGCTTTTCGCAGATTAGCACGTCCTTCATCGCCTCTGACTGCCAGGGCATCCACCGTGTACGCTTAGTCGCTTAACCTCACAACCCGAAGATGTTTCTTTCGATTCATCACCGACTTGCGAAAATTTGAGAGACTCGAACACACATAACATGTGTGTCGTTTCAATTTTCAGCTTGATCCAGATTTTTAAAGAGCAAAACTTCGCAGTGCACCTTTTCAGGTTCACTCTGAAGTTTTCTTGTGTTCGCAGTAAAAGATGGTGGAGCTATGCGGGATCGAACCGCAGACCTCCTGCGTGCAAAGCAGGCGCTCTCCCAGCTGAGCTATAGCCCCATCGTTTTTAATCTCTGTACCGCTCATCCTTTAAAAGGAGTTTGGTAGGCCTGAGTGGACTTGAACCACCGACCTCACCCTTATCAGGGGTGCGCTCTAACCACCTGAGCTACAAGCCTGCAGAGATTTTTACTGCTGTTTTTCATCAGACAATCTGTGTGAGCACTACAAAGGCAGGTTCTTTAAGGTAAGGAGGTGATCCAACCGCAGGTTCCCCTACGGTTACCTTGTTACGACTTCACCCCAGTCATGAATCACAAAGTGGTAAGCGCCCTCCCGAAGGTTAAGCTACCTACTTCTTTTGCAACCCACTCCCATGGTGTGACGGGCGGTGTGTACAAGGCCCGGGAACGTATTCACCGTAGCATTCTGATCTACGATTACTAGCGATTCCGACTTCATGGAGTCGAGTTGCAGACTCCAATCCGGACTACGACGCACTTTATGAGGTCCGCTTGCTCTCGCGAGGTCGCTTCTCTTTGTATGCGCCATTGTAGCACGTGTGTAGCCCTACTCGTAAGGGCCATGATGACTTGACGTCATCCCCACCTTCCTCCAGTTTATCACTGGCAGTCTCCTTTGAGTTCCCGGCCGAACCGCTGGCAACAAAGGATAAGGGTTGCGCTCGTTGCGGGACTTAACCCAACATTTCACAACACGAGCTGACGACAGCCATGCAGCACCTGTCTCAGAGTTCCCGAAGGCACCAAAGCATCTCTGCTAAGTTCTCTGGATGTCAAGAGTAGGTAAGGTTCTTCGCGTTGCATCGAATTAAACCACATGCTCCACCGCTTGTGCGGGCCCCCGTCAATTCATTTGAGTTTTAACCTTGCGGCCGTACTCCCCAGGCGGTCGACTTAACGCGTTAGCTCCGGAAGCCACTCCTCAAGGGAACAACCTCCAAGTCGACATCGTTTACGGCGTGGACTACCAGGGTATCTAATCCTGTTTGCTCCCCACGCTTTCGCACCTGAGCGTCAGTCTTTGTCCAGGGGGCCGCCTTCGCCACCGGTATTCCTCCAGATCTCTACGCATTTCACCGCTACACCTGGAATTCTACCCCCCTCTACAAGACTCTAGCCTGCCAGTTTCGAATGCAGTTCCCAGGTTGAGCCCGGGGATTTCACATCCGACTTGACAGACCGCCTGCGTGCGCTTTACGCCCAGTAATTCCGATTAACGCTTGCACCCTCCGTATTACCGCGGCTGCTGGCACGGAGTTAGCCGGTGCTTCTTCTGCGGGTAACGTCAATCGACAAGGTTATTAACCTTATCGCCTTCCTCCCCGCTGAAAGTACTTTACAACCCGAAGGCCTTCTTCATACACGCGGCATGGCTGCATCAGGCTTGCGCCCATTGTGCAATATTCCCCACTGCTGCCTCCCGTAGGAGTCTGGACCGTGTCTCAGTTCCAGTGTGGCTGGTCATCCTCTCAGACCAGCTAGGGATCGTCGCCTAGGTGAGCCGTTACCCCACCTACTAGCTAATCCCATCTGGGCACATCTGATGGCAAGAGGCCCGAAGGTCCCCCTCTTTGGTCTTGCGACGTTATGCGGTATTAGCTACCGTTTCCAGTAGTTATCCCCCTCCATCAGGCAGTTTCCCAGACATTACTCACCCGTCCGCCGCTCGTCACCCAGGAGCAAGCTCCCTGTGCTACCGCTCGACTTGCATGTGTTAGGCCTGCCGCCAGCGTTCAATCTGAGCCATGATCAAACTCTTCAATTTAAGTTTGATGCTCGTGAATTAAACTTCGTAATGAATTACGTATGTTCACTCAGAGACTTGGTATTCATTTATTGTCCGAAGACATTAAGAATCCATGTCACTTTGAGTGCCCACACAGATTGTCTGATAAATTGTTAAAGAGCAGTGCAACGCGGCTTTCGCTCACCGTTGCGAGGTGGCGTATATTACGCTTTCCTCTTTCAGAGTCAACCCGTTATTTCAGGATTTTTTCTCTTCAACCGACCGGGTTGTTTGTGAAGTGATTCACATCCGCCGTGTCGATGGAGGCGCATTATAGGGGGCCGCCGAGGAATGACAAGCGGAAAAATGCATTTTTATTTCAACCGCTCATCTTTTCGCCAAAAAGGCTATTTTTGGTGCTTTTTAATCTCTTTTGGCAGATCGGCCAGACTATTAATCACCCAATCCGCTGCATTTTCTGCTTCTGGCGTCACCGGCTTACCGGTGCGAACTAATATTTTGGTCCCTACACCCGCTGCTGCTGCTGCCTGCATATCTTCCAGTTTATCGCCCACCATATAAGAAGCGGACATATCAATGTGCAGGAACTCCTGCGCAGAGATGAACATCCCCGGATGCGGCTTACGGCAGTCACAGGTCTGGCGATACGCTTCTACCGTTCCCTGCGGGTGGTGCGGACAATAGTAGATGCCGTCGAGATCCACGCCGCGATCGGCCAGCGACCAGTCCATCCATTCCGTTAGCGTTTCGAACTGCGCTTCGGTGAATTTACCGCGTGCAATACCGGACTGGTTCGTCACCACCACCAGCGCATAGCCCATCTCTTTCAGCTGGCGCATGGCATCTATTACGCCCTCGATAAACTCGAACTCATCAATCTCATGGACATAACCGTGATCCACATTAATAGTGCCGTCACGATCGAGAAAAATTGCGGGTACTGATTTTGCCACCGGTTTGCTCCTGAAAAAGGCATGTTCGACTAGTATCTCATGAATCGCAGCGCAATAAAGTGCTCATCGTACAGAGTTGGATTGATTTAGACGTCTGGATGCCTTAACATCCGTTTTGTTTACGGTCATCACCCGTATCTGGCAGAAGAAAATGCCACGGCTAACTTACATACGATAAAAATAATCTAATGATTAAACTTTCCAATATCACCAAAGTGTTCCAGCAGGGGAACCGAACCATTCAGGCGCTGAACAACGTCAGCCTGCATGTTCCTGCTGGTCAAATTTATGGCGTCATTGGCGCATCGGGTGCAGGTAAAAGCACGCTGATTCGTTGTGTTAACCTGCTTGAGCGCCCAACTGAGGGCAACGTAGAAGTTGGCGGCCAGGAACTTACCGCCCTCTCAGAGAAAGAACTCACCAAAGCGCGTCGTCAGATTGGCATGATCTTCCAGCACTTTAACCTGCTGGCCTCCCGCACCGTGTTCGGCAACGTTGCCTTACCGCTTGAGCTGGATAACACGCCAAAAGAAGAAGTGAAGCGTCGCGTCACCGAGCTGCTCGACCTCGTGGGTCTGGGCGACAAACATGATAGCTACCCGGCAAACCTGTCCGGTGGGCAAAAACAGCGTGTGGCCATTGCCCGCGCGCTGGCAAGCAATCCTAAGGTACTGCTGTGTGATGAAGCCACCAGCGCACTGGATCCGGCAACCACGCGTTCGATTCTGGAACTGCTGAAAGACATTAACCGTCGCCTGGGCCTGACGATCCTCCTTATTACGCACGAGATGGACGTGGTGAAACGCATCTGCGACTGCGTGGCGGTCATCAGCAACGGTGAGCTGATCGAGCAGGACACGGTAAGTGAAGTGTTCTCGCATCCGAAGACGCCGCTGGCGCAGCAGTTCATCCAGTCAACCCTGCATCTGGATATCCCGGAAGATTATCTGGAGCGTTTGAAAACCGAACCCGCAGCAGACAGCGTCCCGATGCTGCGCATGGAGTTCACCGGTCAGTCCGTTGACGCTCCCCTGCTTTCCGAAACCGCGCGTCGCTTTAACGTGAACAACAACATTATCAGCGCGCAGATGGATTACGCCGGTGGCGTGAAGTTCGGCATCATGCTGACAGAAATGCACGGCACCCAAGAAGAAACCCAGGCCGCGATTGCCTGGCTGCAAGAACACCACGTAAAAGTAGAGGTACTGGGTTATGTCTGAGCCGATGATGTGGCTGCTGGTTCGCGGCGTTTGGGAAACGCTGGCAATGACCTTTGTCTCTGGCTTCTTTGGATTTGTGATTGGCCTGCCGGTCGGCGTATTGCTGTACGTGACGCGTCCGGGTCAAATCATTGAGAACGCGAAGCTGTACCGTACGCTCTCTGCGCTGGTGAACATCTTCCGTTCTATTCCCTTCATTATCCTGCTGGTGTGGATGATTCCGTTTACCCGCGTGATCGTCGGAACGTCCATCGGTCTGCAGGCGGCCATCGTTCCGCTGACCGTAGGCGCAGCGCCGTTTATCGCCCGTATGGTGGAAAACGCCCTGCTAGAAATCCCGACAGGTCTGATTGAGGCTTCCCGCGCAATGGGAGCAACGCCAATGCAGATCGTGCGCAAAGTCCTGCTCCCGGAAGCACTGCCGGGCCTGGTGAACGCGGCAACCATCACGCTTATCACGCTGGTCGGGTATTCCGCAATGGGCGGTGCCGTTGGCGCTGGCGGTTTAGGTCAGATTGGTTACCAGTACGGCTATATTGGATATAACGCTACCGTGATGAATACCGTTCTGGTATTGCTGGTTGTTCTGGTTTATTTAATCCAGTTCTCTGGCGATCGCATCGTCCGGACCGTTACTCACAAATAACGTTACACACAACACAAACTCTACGAGTTAAGGATAAAACATGGCGTTTAAATTAAAGACCTTTGCAGCAGTAGGCGCGCTGATCGGCTCTCTGGCACTGGTGGGTTGCGGTCAGGACGAAAAAGATCCAAACCACATTAAAGTGGGCGTTATCGTGGGTGCAGAACAACAGGTTGCAGAAGTTGCTCAGAAAGTGGCAAAAGAGAAGTATGGCCTGGACGTTGAGCTGGTGACCTTCAACGATTACGTTCTGCCGAACGAAGCGCTGAGCAAAGGCGATATCGACGCTAACGCCTTCCAGCATAAACCATATCTGGATCAGCAGATCAAAGATCGTGGCTATAAACTGGTGGGTATCGGTAACACCTTCGTTTATCCAATTGCCGGTTACTCCAAGAAAATTAAATCGCTGGACGAACTGCAGCCGGGCTCTCAGGTGGCCGTGCCTAACGACCCAACCAACCTTGGTCGTTCCCTGCTGCTGCTGCAGAAAGTGGGCCTGATCAAACTGAAAGACGGTGTTGGCCTGCTGCCAACCGTTCTGGATGTCACCGAAAACCCGAAAAATCTGAAAATTGTTGAACTGGAAGCACCGCAGCTGCCACGTTCTCTGGACGATGCACAGATTGCCCTGGCCGTGATCAACACCACTTACGCCAGCCAGATTGGCCTGACGCCAGCCAAAGACGGTATCTTCGTTGAAGATAAAGACTCTCCGTACGTTAACCTGATCGTGACTCGCGAAGACAACAAAGACGCGGAAAACGTGAAGAAATTCGTTCAGGCTTATCAGTCTGATGAAGTTTACCAGGAAGCCAACAAAGTGTTTAACGGCGGCGCTGTTAAAGGCTGGTAATCTCACCTCAGTGTAATATCATCAGGACGGGCTTATGCCCGTCTTGTCATTTGTGCAGTCAACTGATTCAATATCTGACGTTTTGATTATCCATTGAGGAAATATTATGCGTGCTTTACCGATCTGTCTTTTAGCACTCATGCTGAGCGGCTGTTCTATGCTAAGCAGATCTCCCGTTGAACCTGTTCAAAGCACGGCAACCCCGCCAAAAACCGAGCCTGCGAAACCGAAAGTGGTTCGCCCTGCGCCGGTTCGCATTATCACGAAAGCAGACGAACTCGTCGGTAAACCGTTCCGTGAACTGGGCGAAGTGAGCGGCGAATCCTGTCAGGCGACCAATCAGGACTCACCACCGAATATTCCGACAGCGCGTAAACGTATGCAGATTAATGCCGCAAAAATGAAAGCCAACGCGGTCCTGCTGCACAGCTGTGAAGTCACCAGCGGCACGCCGGGCTGCTACCGTCAGGCGGTTTGCATCGGTTCTGCGCTGAACATCACGGCGAAATGAGTGCATTTCAGTTCGAGCAGATAGGCGTTATCCACTCTCCTTATAAAGAGAAGTTCGCCGTCCCCCGCCAGCCCGGTCTTGTGACCAGCGGAAGCGGTGAGCTTCACCTGATTGCGCCTTACAATCAGGCCGATGCGGTACGCGGGCTCGAGGCTTTCAGCCATTTATGGGTGGTGTTCGTGTTTCACCAGACGATGGAAGGCGGCTGGCGTCCGACCGTGCGCCCTCCTCGTCTTGGCGGAAATGCGAGAATGGGCGTGTTTGCGACTCGCTCGACCTTCCGCCCAAACCCGGTTGGCATGTCGCTGGTTGAACTGAAAGGCATACGCTGCCAGAAAGATCGGGTGATACTGGAGTTAGGTAGCCTGGACCTGGTAGACGGCACGCCGGTAATCGACATCAAACCCTATTTGCCCTTCGCCGAAGCCCTCCCGGACGCGCGTGCAAGCTATGCTCAGGACGCGCCGCAGGCGGACATGCCTGTTTATTTTACGCCCGAGATAACCGCGCAGCTCGGTCAACTGGAGAAACGCTATCCTCGCTTACGGGATTTCATCACTGAAGTTCTGGCACAGGACCCTCGTCCGGCCTACCGTAAAGAAGAGGAAGCAGGAAAAACGTACGCCGTCTGGCTGCTGGATTTTAACGTTCGCTGGCGCGTCACCGGGGCAGGTTTTGAAGTGTTTGCCCTTGAACCCAGGTAATTTTGTTCTCCTCTCTTTTGGCATCTTTGCCACACTGGTAAACTAAACCACTTTTTTTGTGTCAGGCTGGTGTTTCAGCCTGTTCCAATCGTCGAAATGGAACCGTAACAACATGCGTACTAGCCAATATCTGCTCTCCACTCTGAAGGAGACGCCTGCCGACGCCGAAGTGATCAGCCATCAGCTGATGCTGCGCGCCGGGATGATCCGCAAGCTGGCCTCCGGGTTATATACCTGGCTGCCGACCGGCGTGCGCGTCCTGAAAAAAGTCGAAAACATCGTGCGTGAAGAGATGAACAACGCCGGTGCTATCGAGGTGTCCATGCCTGTGGTTCAGCCCGCTGACCTGTGGCAGGAGAGTGGACGTTGGGAACAATATGGTCCTGAACTGCTGCGCTTCGTCGATCGCGGCGAGCGTCCGTTCGTTCTCGGCCCAACGCATGAAGAAGTTATTACCGACCTGATTCGTAATGAGCTGAGCTCTTACAAACAGCTGCCGCTGAACTTCTTCCAGATCCAGACCAAGTTCCGTGACGAAGTTCGCCCACGTTTCGGCGTCATGCGCTCTCGCGAATTCCTGATGAAAGATGCCTACTCTTTCCATACCTCTCAGGAATCACTGCAAGAGACTTACGACGCAATGTACGCGGCATACAGCAAAATCTTCTCCCGCATGGGTCTGGATTTCCGTGCTGTGCAGGCTGATACCGGCTCCATCGGCGGTAGCGCATCCCATGAGTTCCAGGTACTGGCGCAGAGCGGTGAAGACGACGTGATCTTCTCTGACTCTTCAGACTACGCGGCCAACATCGAATTTGCAGAAGCGCTGGCACCAAAAGAACCACGCGGCGCGGCAACGCAAGAGATGACGCTGGTTGATACGCCAAACGCGAAAACCATCGCCGAGCTGGTTGAGCAGTTCAATCTGCCAGTCGAAAAAACCGTGAAAACGCTGCTGGTGAAATCCACCGAAGGTAGCGCTTACCCGCTGGTTGCCCTGCTGGTGCGTGGCGATCACGAGCTGAACGAAGTGAAAGCCGAGAAGCTGCCGCAGGTAGCCAGCCCGCTGACGTTCGCAACGGAAGCGGAAATCCGCGCAGTTGTGAATGCGGGTCCAGGTTCACTGGGTCCAGTCAACCTGCCGGTGCCGGTTGTTATTGACCGCACGGTTGCTGCAATGAGCGACTTCTCTGCAGGTGCGAACATCGACGGTAAACACTACTTCGGCATCAACTGGGATCGCGACGTGGCGACGCCGGAAGTGGCTGACATCCGTAACGTGGTTGCAGGCGATCCAAGCCCGGACGGTCAGGGTACCCTGATGATTAAGCGCGGCATCGAAGTCGGTCACATCTTCCAGCTGGGCGATAAATACTCTCGCGCGCTGAACGCCGCTGTTCAGGGTGAAGATGGCCGTAACCAGATCCTGACCATGGGTTGTTACGGTATCGGGGTGACGCGCGTGGTGGCTGCGGCAATTGAGCAGAACTACGACGAGCGCGGCATCGTCTGGCCGGACAATATCGCGCCGTTCCAGGTGGCTATTTTGCCAATGAACATGCACAAGTCTTACCGCGTACAGGAGCTGGCCGAGAAGCTGTATGCCGAGCTGCGCGCTCAGGGTATCGAAGTGCTGATGGATGACCGTAAAGAGCGTCCGGGCGTGATGTTTGCCGATATGGAACTGATCGGTATCCCGCACACCGTCGTCATCGGTGACCGCAACCTCGACAGCGATGAGATTGAATACAAATACCGTCGCAGCGGCGAAAAACAGATGATCAAGACCGGCGACATTCTTGATTACCTGGTGAAAGCCATCAAAGGCTAAACAAAAAACCCCGCTCAGGCGGGGTTTTTTAATGGCTCAACGTCAGCTTATTTACTGTTACAGTCTTTACCCGCGACAAACTTCGCGTCTTTATCTGCCACCAGCGTTTTCACCATCTCTCCGCTATCCGGGTTTGGCTCCAGCGTAAAGTGGCCGTCAACCGTCAGCAGTACCGGCTTGCTGTCATTGCCGCGTGCCACAGCGTAATCACGTTCAAGCTGCGCATTGTTTGCCACGCTGACCTTCCTGCCGGTTGCGCAGTCGGTAAAGATCGCCGCATCCGCCATATAGAAGTACATCCCCCGCATTGCCATCGGCGTGGCAGGCAGAGCCGCTTTTACCGGCGCAAGCGTGTAGTTGAACTGAGATTCAATCGGGTTGCCTTCGCGGTCAAGCATCTCCATCCCCTCACCTTTGGCGCGGAAAAAGGTTTTCTCACCGGTGGTATCCGTCAGGACCAGCTTCTCAGCCGTGCGCGCCCATGTTCCATAAGTTGCAAAAGAAGAAGGCTCTTTTGCGCCCTGATAGCGCTGGTTCATCACCCAGGTGCCGTCTTTTTGCAGGAACAGAGACGTTTCAATACCTTCGCAGTCCGCGCAAGGCAATACGCCGCGCCAGCTTTGCTGCATTGGTTTTAATTCTTCCGTTTGCGTGGGTTGTAAAACCTGCGTTTCGGAGCGGTTGTTACACCCGAAAAGCGCAAACAGCGTACTCGCTGCCAGCGCTGACCATAATACTTTTTTCACAATGAATTCCTTATGAAAAGTGTGTTCCCTTTCGTCACTCTGTCGGGCGACGAACTTTACCGCGTAGTGCTTTCACTGTGGATTTTTGGGCCTTCGAGGACAACCGACGCTCTTTCGATGCGCGGGTTGGCCGCGTTGCCCGGCGGCTTTTTTGTACTGCCGTTAACTCTTTGATGACCGCCACCAGCCTGGCTATTGCCGCTTCCCGGTTGAGCTCCTGGCTACGGTACTCCTGGGCTTTGATCACAATCACGCCATCGCTGGTGATCAGGTGATGGCTGGCGGCAAGCAGGCTTTCTTTATAATACTCTGGCAGGCTTGAGGCCCGAATGTCAAAACGCAAATGGATAGCCGTCGACGCCTTGTTGACGTGCTGCCCACCAGCCCCCTGCGCACGAATGGCGGTGATCTCCAGCTCGTTGTCAGGAATGCAGACGTTTCGGGACAAGACGATCATGACGCGGGTTGCCACGCCGTTAAATGAATTTCCAGATTATTCTGAGAATCAGAGAGCCAGATGGCGCCGTCCTGAATCGTCGCCTGCAAAACCATGGTCCGGCTGGCAAACTCGCTCAACTGCGCCAGCTGCTCATCATCCAGATACCAGACCGTGAGATTTTTAAACTGTCCGCACTTGCTCTTGTTTTGCTGCCACCAGATCTCCGCAGCGCGCTGATTATACGCGAATAAGGCCACTTTAGCGGACTGGGTGCAGGCCTTCTTAATTCTGCGCTCGTCCGGCAGTCCGAGTTCGATCCACAAATCGATACCCAGATGATCGTTGCGCAGCCAGGCTTCAGGCTCGTCTTCTGCGCTTAATCCACGGGTAAACTGCAGACGCTCGTCGGCATACTTAATCCACGCCAGCAGGCGCAGCATCATGCGCTCCTGGGTTTCAGAGGGGTGGCGTGCCAGAGTAAGCGACGCGTCCAGGAACTGGTTGCGATCCAGATCGGCCACATTGACCACTGCTTTATAAATTGTCGCTTTCAGCGCCATGAGAGAACTCCATTCGAATCAGGCGCACATTGTAGCGAAAACCGCGGCAAAAGGCTGTTACAGGGTGTTAAATACACCACTATCAAGGCTCTGATATTGCTTAAATGAGTATGGTATAGTCACCTTGCTAAACCGAGTTTATCTTCGTAGGCTTAATGAGATCTCACAGTAAGTCAGTGCGCTGGCGGGAGGGGATGTGAATAATTATTGTGAGTTAATTCGCAAACGGTATGCGGAAATCGCCAGCGGAGATCTGGGGTATATCCCGGACGCGCTGGGCTGTGTATTGAAGGTGCTTAATGAAGTGGCCTCTGATGAGAGCCTTTCAGAGTCGGTCAGGGAAAAAGCAGCGTATGCTGCGGCGAATTTACTGGTGAGCGATTATGTCGATGAATGATACTTATCAACCCATCAATTGTGATGACTATGACAACCTCGAACTCGCCTGCCAGCATCATTTATTACTGACGCTGGAGCTAAAAGATGGCGAAGTGTTGAAGGCGAAAGCCAGCGATCTGGTTTCACGAAAGAATGTGGAATATCTGATAGTGGAAGACGCCGGTGCGACGCGTGAGCTGCGTCTGGACAAAATAGCCAGCTTCAGCCACCCGCAAATCGGCACCGTCGTGGTGAGCGAATCCTGATGACACTAACGGGCAGCCTGGCTGCCCGTTACGCTTTCTGCCACTCAAAACGGACACCCTCTTCTGACCACCCCTCTTCCGTGATGAAAACCCCTGCCGCAGCGATAAGCGTTTCACCGTAGAACAGTAGCGGCGTGGTGTCGCGCAGCCACGGCGGCACGTTACACTCTTGCCATATTTTCTTCAGCTTCCGCCCCCCGTTGCGCCCGACGATATGCAGCATGCCGCCAGCCTTAAAGCGCACGGTGACCGATTCACCGGGCTTCGGCAGCCGCACGTGACCAGACGGCAGGAGAGAGACGCGTCCTGCCTCACAGGGCAATATCAGCGGTGCGTCAGGAGAAAGCCAGTCGAGCACCACATCGGTCAGTGAGGGCGTGGATTTTATCCACCAGAGTTCGCCTTTATAGCGTCTCACCTCAAAACCGTTCAGATGGACGCACGGGGAAGCATCATCCCGCGCCAGGGCGACTTCGTCCCAGATACGGATCAGCATTGTCCGCGACGGCATCGCGGCGCGATGAAAGGCCAGCCAGCGTCGTAACAGCGCGGCGCGACGTACCGGGCTCATCGCTTTCATCGGTGCGATCGCCAACGCCCCGTCGGCAGAAATGAGTCCAGCCAGCTCGTCGCTCAGCAGCTCATCCAGCAACGACTCCTGTTCGGCGCACAGCATGGCGCTTCTTGCCGTCGCGTCGGCGAAATGCGGCCAGCGCTCGCCTAAAAGCGGGAGGACGCGCAGACGCAGGAAGTTACGGTCATAGCCGTCATCCTGGTTACTCTCATCTTCGATCCAGTTCAGCTGATGTTCTCGCGCCCAGGCTTCCAGTGAGGCACGCGTCTCGCCAAGCAGCGGACGCAGTAGCGTTGTGCCGGCAAATTCAGAACGCGCCGGCATGGCAGAAAGCCCCGCCGGCCCGCTGCCCCGCTTAAGCGCCAGCAGAAAGGTTTCACACTGATCGTCCAGATGCTGGGCCGTGACCAGCGCTTCTCCAGTACGTAATGCCGAGGCAAACGCGGCATAGCGGGCTTTACGCGCCTGCGCCTCGATGCCCAGCCCTTCCTCCGCAAGCGTGACGCGCTCAACAATGAGCGGGATCGCCCAGGACGCACATAAGGCTTCGCAGTGCGCCACCCACTCCTCTGCGTGAGGACTTAATCCGTGGTGAATATGCATCGCCCGAAGCTGGACGTCAGGTTCCCGATCGCGCCAGCACTTAAGGCGATGCAGCAACACGGTGGAATCCAGGCCACCGCTAAACCCCACCAGCAGCTGGCGGTACGGTGAAACGGCTTTTGCGATAGCGGGTAAGGTCATAGGAGATTACACATAAAAAATGCCCGAACTGAGCGGGCATTATCACACAGGACAACCATTACTGCTGATAAAGCTCCAGCGGCAGGCCGTCCGGGTCGTTGAAAAAGGTAAAGCGCTTGTCGGTGAAGGGATCGACGCGAATCGCTTCGCACGTCACGCCGTGTGCTTCCAGATGTTTGACGGCGCTATCCAGGTCATCGACGCTGAAGGCAAGATGACGCAGGCCACAGGCTTCCGGGCGGGACGGACGCGCAGGCGGAAAAGGAAAAGAGAACAGCTCAATCACATATTGCCCGTTTAACGCCAGGTCGCCCTTCCAGGAGTCACGCTCCTCGCGGTAGGCCTCGCTCATGAGCGTAAAGCCCAGGATGTCGCAGTAGAAGGCCTTACTTTTCGCGTAATCGGTCGCAATGATCGCAATATGATGAACAGCTTTTAAACCCAGCATAGCTTCTCCTTTTTATGATGCCTGAACGTTACAACCGAAAACCCGCGCCTGGCAAGCGGTCACCCTTATTTTAGGACTCGCACCCAGTAAACGCCGTTCTCGTCGCGCTTCGCACCGTGGATATCCGTCTCAAAGCCCGGATAATGGCGCCCGACAGAGCAGAGCATCAGCAGGAAATCGAGCACGGCCCGACTCTCTTCGGTGATCATCTCTCCCGGCATCAGGAGCGGTACGCCCGGCGGATAAGGCAGGATCATGTTGGCCGATACGCGTCCGACCAGGTTTTCCAGCTCGACGGTTTCGATCTCCCCTTTCACCTGGCGCTGCCACGCCTTGTGCGGGGTAAACTTCATCTCCGGTAATACATCGAACGCCTGAAGCATCAGACGCGGCAGATCGTGCTGACGGATCAGCCTGTGGATCCCCTGGGCCAGATCCTGAATGCGCATATTTCGATAGAAGTCAGGATCCTCCGCGTAGAGATCCGGGAGCATATTCTTCACCCGCAGGTTGAGATCGTAGGCGCGCTTAAACTCCATCAGGCCGCGCAACAACCCCATCGCCCGGGTTTTATCAATGCCAATGCTGAACAGGAACAGCAGGTTATAAGGACCGGTTTTCTCCACCACCACGCCACGTTCATCAAGGAATTTCGCCACCAGCGCGGCCGGAATACCTTCATCGCCCATCCTGCCCTGCTCATCCATGCCCGGCGTCAGGATCGTCACTTTGACCGGGTCGAGGAACATATGGTCGCTATCGGCATCCCGGAATCCATGCCAGTCTTCGCCGGGCGAGACGGGCCAGCATTCGGCTTCATCAATCTCTTCCGGCTGCCAGATATCAAAGAACCAGCCGTCGGCTTCATCTTTCAGCCGCTGAACCTCTTTGCGGAAATGCAGCGCGCGCTCCACCGAACGATTGATGAGGCGTTTGCCCGGATTGCCGCGCAGCATCGCCGCGGCCGTTTCAATGGAGGCCACCAGCGGATAGCTCGGTGAGGTGGTGGTATGCATCATAAAGGCTTCGTTGAACGTGTCTTCGTCATACTCGCCTTTGATGTGAATGAGCGAAGCCTGGGAAAACGCCGCCAGCATTTTATGCGTCGACTGCGTTTCGAAGAACACTTTACCCGGCACGCGTTCACCGCTCATGCCGCTTTTACCGGCGTAAATCGGATGGAAATTGGTGTATGGCACCCATGCGGAATCGAAGTGGATCGACGGCACGTCGAGCGTCTTTTTGATCCAGTTCGTGTTGTACAGCAGACCGTCGTAGGTCGAGTTGGTGATGACCGCATGAACAGGCCAGCTTGCGCCAGGAATTGCCGCGACCTTACTTTCAATCGCGTCATGGGTGAACTCCCGGCGCGGAATCCCCCCAAGAATACCGAGCGCGTTACGCGTGGGCGACAGCCAGATCGGTACGACGTCGCTCATCATCAGCAGGTGTGCCAGTGATTTATGGCAGTTACGGTCAATCAGCAAGGTGCTGCCAGCGGGCGCAGCGTACATCCCGACGATTTTGTTCGAGGTCGAGGTGCCGTTGGTCACCATATAGCTCTGCTCGGCGCCAAAGGTGCGAGCGATATACTCTTCGGCTTCCAGATGCGGGCCGGTGTGATCCAGCAGAGAGCCTAGTTCGGTGACTGAAATCGACACGTCCGCTTTCAGGGTGTTGCCACCAAAAAAATCATAGAACAGGCAGCCCACCGGGCTTTTTTGATAAGCCGTTCCCGCCATATGACCCGGCGTACAGAAGGTATATTTACCCTCCTTCACGTAGGTGAAGAGCGCGCGGGTAAACGGCGGCGTAATGTTGTCGAGGTACTCACCGGTATATTGCTGAATGCGGGTCGCAATATCATCCGCCACGCCGAGGGAATATTCAAAAAACCACAGCGCCATACGCATATCGTTGGCGCTGACGTCCATGGTGGAATGGGTATTAATAAACGCGTACAGCGGGAGGTATTCGTTCAGCTTGTTGATATCGCTGCACAGTTCGAGATCGTATTCGTCCCAGTCGAAGATCACGCCGCAGATACGCGGGTTATGCTCGATGAACTTCAGCAGGTCGGCGCTGTTGTGCGGCCAGATTAGCTGATACCCGCGCGACTGCAGGGATTGCTCCAGCTCCTTAATTGGCTCATCTTTATAAAAGACGCCGTGCGGCCCCATTATGGCAATGATATTCATGGGCTTCCTCCTTAAAAAACATTAGCTAAGCATAGTCCGGCTAAACCGCAGGTATAAAAAAAGCCGCAACAGTGTGCGGCTTTTCAGATAATTGTGAAGCTTACGCGTAACCGTAGGTCATCAGACGCTGGTAGCGGCGGTTGAGCAGATCGTCTTTGCTCAGCACGTCCAGATCCGCCAGGTCAGCCAGCAGCTGCGCTTTCAGGGAAGCCGCCATCACTTCCGGCTTACGATGCGCACCACCCAGCGGTTCCGGGATAATGGAATCGATCAGCTTAAGCTCTTTCAGGCGTGGCGCAATGATGCCCATTGCTTCTGCAGCCAGCGGCGCTTTGTCGGCGCTTTTCCACAGAATGGACGCGCAGCCTTCCGGGGAGATAACGGAATAGGTGCTGTACTGCAGCATATTCACTTTATCGCCCACGCCAATCGCCAGCGCACCGCCGGAACCACCCTCGCCGATAACGGTACAGATGACCGGCACCTTCAGACGAGACATCTCGCGCAGGTTGCGCGCGATGGCCTCAGACTGACCGCGCTCTTCCGCGCCCACGCCAGGGTATGCACCCGGGGTGTCGATGAAGGTGATGATTGGCATGTTGAAACGCTCAGCCATCTCCATCAGGCGCAGGGCTTTACGGTAGCCTTCTGGTGCTGGCATACCAAAGTTACGACGGATTTTCTCTTTGGTTTCACGACCTTTCTGATGACCAATGATCATCACCGGGCGTCCGTCCAGACGCGCGATACCGCCAACGATAGCTTTATCGTCAGCATATGCGCGATCGCCTGCCAGTTCGTCAAATTCGTCAAACGCCAGGCGGACATAATCCAGGGTGTACGGACGCTGTGGATGGCGAGCCAGCTGGGCCACCTGCCATGCGCCGAGATCGGCAAAGATTTTGCGCGTCAGCTCTACGCTTTTCTCGCGCAGACGATGCACTTCTTCGTCGATGTTAATATCCAGTTTTTCATCCTGACGGCTTACCGCTGTCAGAGAATCGATTTTCGCTTCCAGCTCAGCAATCGGCTGTTCGAAATCAAGGAAATTCAGACTCATAGTATTCCTGTATTAGTCAAACTCCAGTTCCACCTGCTCCGAACCAATGAGGCCACGGAGATCGTTCAGTAAACGATCGCTCGGAGAAACACGCCACGTTGCACCAAAGCGCAACCGCGCACGTGCATCCGCCCTCTGATAGTAGAGATGTACTGGAATTGTCCCCGAGCGGTGGGGTTCCAGAGACTGACGGAGTCGGTTTAAAAGCTGGTCATCAATTTGCCTGTCCGTCAGCGAGATAGCAAGCCCGCGAGCATATTTTTCCCGGGCTTCGTCAATGTCCATCACTTCGCGGGCGGTCATTTTAAGCCCCCCGCTGAAGTCATCAAAGCTGACCTGTCCGCTGACGATAAGTATGCGGTCTTTTTCCAGCAATTGCTGGTATTTATCCAGCGCGTCGGTGAACAACATCACCTCCAGACGCCCGGAACGGTCATCCAACGTACAGATGCCAATACGATTGCCGCGCTTGGTGACCATAACCCTTGCGGCAATCACGAGCCCCGCAGCCGTGGTGATTTTACCACGTTCTGTCGGATGCATGTCTTTAAGCCTGTGGCCGCCGACATAGCGCTCAATTTCTTTAATGTACTGGTTGATCGGGTGCCCCGTCAGGTACAAGCCTAACGTCTCACGCTCCCCATCCAGTACCACCTGTTCTGGCCACGGCTGGCAGTTGGAATAAGACTGCTCGATCTGCTCCGGCTCTTCCGCCAGCACCCCGAACATATCCGCCTGACCAATGGCTTCCGCTTTTGCATGCTGATCCGCCGCTTTCAGCGCGTCGCCCAGCGAGTTCATCAGCGCGGCGCGGTGCGGCCCCAGCCTGTCAAACGCGCCGGACATGATCAGTTTTTCCAGCACGCGACGGTTCAGTTTTTTGGTGTCGGTACGGGCGCAAAGATCGAACAGCTCGCGGAAATACCCGCCGTTGTTACGCGCTTCGATGATCGCCTCGATCGGACCTTCACCCACGCCTTTGATTGCGCCGATCCCGTAAACGATCTCTCCGTCGTCGTTAACGTGGAAATGGTAGAGCCCTGAGTTAATATCCGGCGGCAGGATCTTAAGCCCCATGCGCCAGCACTCGTCCACCAGGCCCACCACCTTCTCGGTGTTGTCCATATCGGCCGTCATTACCGCCGCCATAAATTCAGCAGGATAGTGCGCTTTCAGCCACAGCGTTTGATACGACACCAAAGCATAGGCGGCGGAGTGGGATTTGTTAAATCCGTACCCGGCGAATTTCTCCACCAGGTCGAAGATCTTAATCGCCAGCTCACCGTCAACGCCGTTTTTTCTCGCGCCTTCTTCGAAAGTGCCTCGCTGCTTGGCCATCTCTTCCGGCTTTTTCTTACCCATCGCACGACGCAGCATGTCCGCGCCGCCGAGGGTATAGCCGGAAAGCACCTGGGCAATCTGCATGACCTGTTCCTGATACAGGATGATGCCGTAGGTTGGCTCCAGTACCGGCTTCAGGCTTTCATGCTGCCACTGAACGTCCGGGTAAGAAATCTCTTCGCGCCCGTGCTTACGGTCGATAAAGTTATCTACCATCCCTGACTGCAGCGGGCCCGGACGGAACAGGGCAACCAGTGCGATCATATCTTCGAAGCAGTCGGGCTGCAGACGTTTAATCAGATCTTTCATGCCGCGCGATTCAAGCTGGAAGACCGCGGTGGTCTCCGAGCGCTGCAGCATGTCGAAACTTTTCTTGTCATCCAGCGGGATGGCGGCAATGTCTATCGGCTCAAGGCCCTGCTTCTCCCGGCGCGGGTTGATCATCTTCAGCGCCCAGTCGATGATCGTCAGCGTACGCAGGCCGAGGAAGTCAAACTTCACCAGCCCGGCGTATTCCACGTCGTTCTTATCAAACTGAGTAACCGGATGCTCACCCGCTTCATCGCAGTAGAGCGGCGCGAAGTCGGTAATTTTGGTCGGCGCGATAACCACGCCCCCCGCATGCTTACCGGCGTTACGCGTGACGCCTTCCAGCTTGCGCGCCATGTCGATCAGCGCTTTAACTTCTTCGTCGGCTTCGTAGATTTCCGGCAGCTGAGGCTCAGCTTCAAACGCTTTTGCCAGCGTCATGCCCGGATCGGGCGGCACCAGCTTAGAAATACGATCGACAAAGCCGTACGGGTGGCCCAGCACGCGGCCAACGTCACGGATTACCGCTTTTGCCGCCATCGTACCGAACGTAATAATCTGCGATACCGCATCACGGCCGTACATATCGGCGACGTGCTCGATCACCTGGTCGCGTTTCTCCATGCAGAAGTCGACGTCAAAGTCGGGCATGGAAACACGTTCCGGGTTGAGGAAACGTTCGAACAGCAGGTCGAATTCCAGCGGATCGAGGTCGGTAATTTTAAGCGCATAGGCCACAAGCGATCCTGCACCGGAGCCACGCCCCGGTCCGACAGGTACGCCGTTATCCTTCGACCACTGGATAAACTCCATGACGATCAGGAAGTAGCCGGGGAAACCCATCTGGTTGATGACCTGGAGTTCAATATCCAGACGTTCATCGTACGGCGGCCGCTTCTCTTTGCGAACGGCCTCATCCGGGAACAGGAATTCCAGACGCTCTTCAAGACCTTCTTTTGATTTCACGACCAGGAAATCTTCCGTGGTCATATCACCCGTCGGGAACTGCGGCAGGAAGTATTCGCCGAGGCGGACGGTGACGTTACAGCGCTTGGCGATCTCTACGCTGTTTTCCAGCGCTTCAGGGATATCGGAGAAGAGTTCACACATCTCCTCCTCGCTGCGCATGTACTGTTGAGCGGAGTAATTACGCGGCCGTTTGGGATCGTCCAGCGTGAAGCCATCGTGGATCGCCACGCGAATTTCGTGAGCGTCAAAATCCCCCGGCTCGAGGAACCGCACATCGTTTGTCGCGACGACGGGCAGCCCGCGTTCTTCCGCAAGTGCGACCGCCGCGTGCAGATAGCTCTCTTCGTCCTGGCGACCGGTGCGGATCAGCTCCAGATAATAACGATCCGGGAAATACTCTTCATAGAACGAGACGCACTGATCCACCAGCGCGCTATTGCCGCGCAGCAGGCATTTGCCGACATCCCCCATACGGCCGCCAGAGATCAGCAGCAGCCCTTCGTTCAGCTCAGCCAGCCAGTCCCTGTCGATCCACGGGCCCAGCGCACCGTATCCGCGCTGATAGGCTTTTGAGATAAGCAGAGTGAGGTTTTGATAGCCCGTGTTGTTCATCGCCAGCACGGAGATTTGCGTCATTTCATCGCCGACGAGATCGCTTTGCACATGAAAATCTGCGCCGACGATAGGCTTCATCCCCGCGCCGTGCGCCGTTCCGTAGAACTTCACCAGGCCACACAGGTTGGTAAAATCGGTGATCGCCAGCGCGGGCATGCCAAGGGAGGCCGCCTTTTTTACCAGCGGCCCGGTCTTCGCCAGCCCATCGATCATGGAGTAGTCGCTATGCACCCGCAGGTGTACGAAACGTGGTTCAGCCATCTTCAGATTCCGCGTTACTTAATTGCTTGCGTATTGATTCAGGACACCCGTCCCAGCGCGCGCTTCACCGGGCCAAAGCTGCGACGGTGGTGTTCGGTTGCGCCATGTTCAGCCAGCCTTTCCAGATGGAAAGGTGTGGGATACCCCTTATGCTGGGCGAAACCATACTGAGGGTAAGTGAGGTCCAGCGCGGCCATTTCAGCGTCGCGCGTCACTTTGGCAATAATAGAAGCTGCGCTAATTTCTGCGACCCGACTATCGCCTTTGACGACCGCCATTGAAGGCATGGGCAATGCAGGACAGCGGTTGCCGTCAATCAGGACATATTCCGGGGAAATTTTCAAACCCGCTACCGCACGCTGCATCGCCAGCATCGTGGCATGCAAAATATTCAGCTCGTCTATTTCATGCGGTTCAGCGCGCCCCAGGCTCCAGGCCAGCGCCTTCTCCTGAATCTCACCAAACAGCGCCAGCCGGCGCTTTTCAGACAATTTTTTCGAGTCGTTCAGCCCGATAATCGGGCGAGCCGGATCGAGGATCACCGCGGCGGTCACCACGGCCCCGACTAACGGGCCACGGCCCACTTCGTCCACGCCCGCCACAAGACGAGTGTGAGGATAAACAAATTCCATCATTTTGCTAGCTCCAGCACCGCATCCGCCGCTTGCTCATCGGCATTACAGCGGATCAGTTGATGCAGTTCGCGGAAGGTATCGTGCATCTGGTGGCTGGTCTTACCGTCGGCGAGCAGCGGCAGCAGTGCATCGGCAAGCGCCTGCGGCTGGCACTCATCCTGCAACAGCTCTTTCACCAGCTCGCGCCCGGCAAGCAGGTTTGGCAGGGAGACATAATCCGTTTTCACCAGACGTTTTGCCAGCCAGAAGGTGAACGGCTTCATGCGATAACCGACCACCATTGGGCATTTCGCCAGCATACATTCCAGCGCCGCCGTGCCGGAGGCCAGCAGCGCGGCATCGCTCGCATACATCGCTTCCCGCCCTTTCCCGTCCAGAAGACGGACGTGAAGATCCGGGGCGACTTCCGCTTTGATGCGCTCAAACTGCTCGCGGCGTTTGGCATTCACCAGCGGAACAACCACTTCAAGGTCGGGATAGGTCTGGCGAAGAATTTGCGCTGTTTTGAGAAAATCGGCGCTCAGCATCTCCACTTCGGCACCACGGCTGCCTGGCAGCAGTGCCAGACAGTGCACATCATGCGGGATGCCCAGCGCGTCGCGCGCCGCGTTTTTATCCGGATCCAATGGCATCGCATCCGCCATGGTATGACCGATAAAACGGCACGGCACATTAAATCTGTCGTAAAACGCTTTTTCGAAAGGCAGGAAAGCCAGCACCAGGTTGGTGGACCGTCCGATTTTGAAAACACGTTTCTGTCGCCACGCCCAGACGGACGGACTGACGTAGTGAATGGTTTTAATGCCCTGCTTTTTCAGATTCCCTTCGAGGGTAATGTTGAAATCAGGTGCATCAATACCGACAAACACATCGGGTTTGAGTTCGGTAAAGCGGCGGGTGAGATCGGCACGGATGTGCAGCAAACGGCGTAGCCGTCCCAGCACCTCAACGATGCCCATCACGGCGAGCTCTTCCATTTCATACCAGGCTTCACAGCCTTCGGCCTGCATCAGCGGGCCAGCAACACCGACAAAGCGAGCATTGGGTATACGCGCCTTAAGCGCGCGGATGAGACCGGCACCAAGAATATCGCCGGAGGTTTCTCCGGCGACCAGGGCTATCGTAAGCGGACGACTGTCGACCATTAACGAATCAGACCCCTTGTTGAACGGTCAAAGAATTCCATGAACGCGTTCACTTCCGGGTGCTTATTCGCCAGCTCGGCAATTTCCGGCTTCGCCTCTTCCAGCGTTTTACCGCTACGGTACAGCAGTTTGTACGCGTTGCGGATGGCAGTAATCGCTTCGCGACTAAAACCACGACGCTTGAGGCCTTCGATGTTCACGCCAAACGGCGTGGCATGGTTGCCCTGCGCAATCACATACGGTGGAACGTCCTGCGCCACACCGGAGCATCCGCCAACCATCACGTGCGCACCAATGATGCAGAACTGATGGACTGCGGTCATGCCGCCAATAATTGCGAAGTCATCAACCGATACGTGTCCTGCCAGCGTTGCGTTGTTGGCAAGAATACAGCGGTCACCCACGGTACAGTCGTGCGCGATATGCGCATTAACCATAAACAGGTTATCGCTGCCCACCTTCGTCAACCCACCACCTTGTACTGTTCCACGATGAATGGTGACGCTTTCGCGAATACGGTTACGATCGCCAATTTCCAGACGGGTCGACTCACCAGCATATTTCAGATCCTGGTTAACTTCGCCGATGGAGGCGAACTGATAGATCTCGTTATTGCAGCCAATGGTCGTGTGACCATTCACCACAACGTGAGATTTCAGTACTGTACCCTCACCAATTTCGACATGGGGTCCAACAATACAAAACGGGCCAATGTGGACGTTAGCGCCAATGATGGCACCGGTTTCCACAATAGCAGTAGGATGAATAAAGGCGGATTTATCAATCACGTATCAGGACTCCCGGCTACGAGCACACATCATCGTCGCTTCGCAAACAACTTTGCCGTCGACCAGCGCTACGCCTTTGAAGCGAGTCAGGCCACGACGCGTTTTTTCAAAAGTGACTTCCATGATCATCTGATCACCAGGCACGACAGGACGCTTAAAGCGCGCTTCATCAATACCTGCGAAGTAATACAGCTCACCTGGCTCCAGTTTGCCGACGCTTTTAAACGCCAGAATACCGGTAGCCTGAGCCATCGCTTCCAGAATCAACACACCCGGGAAGATAGGCTTACCAGGGAAGTGCCCCTGGAAGAACGGCTCGTTCACGGAAACATTTTTCACTGCGCGCAGAAAACGACCTTCTTCAAAATCCAGCACACGGTCTACCAGCAGAAACGGGGAGCGGTGCGGCAGAAGTTCTAAAATCTCTTCAATATGCAGAGTATGAGTGTCAGTAGTCAAAATACTCTTCCTGTCAAAATGTACTGATAACAATAATAACACGGCCTGCCGGTTTATTAGAAAGCCGACAGGCCGGGAAAAATAGCGTTAAACGGATGACGCTTAATCTTGTTGATCGATCTTACGCTCAAGAGACTTGAGGCGCTTGCTCATATCATCAATGTTCATCACCAGAGCTGCTGTTTTACGCCATACCTTGTTGGGTTGTAGCGGAATGCCTGAGGAATAGACGCCAGGTTCAGTGATAGGACGCATTACCATGCCCATTCCCGTCACGGTGACCTTGTCGCATATTTCCATATGGCCATTAATCACGCTCGCGCCGCCAATCATGCAATAACGGCCAATTTTCAGACTGCCTGCCATGATGACGCCACCCGCAACTGCGGTATTGTCGCCAATCACAACGTTATGCGCAATCTGGCACTGGTTATCGATGATAACACCATTACCAATGATCGTGTCGTCAAGCGCGCCACGGTCAATGGTGGTACAGGCACCGATCTCCACGCGATCGCCAATAATAACGCGACCAAGCTGCGGGATCTTCACCCAGTTACCGCGATCGTTAGCGTAACCAAAGCCATCAGAACCAATCACGGTGCTGGACTGGACGAGGCAATTTTCGCCAATTTCAACGTCATGATAAACGGACACGTTGGCCCATAAACGGGTCCCGGCGCCGATTTTCGTATTTTTCCCAACGAAGCAACTAGGGCCAATGACGACGTTATCGCCCAGCACAACGCCGGATTCGATAACCGCATTCGCGCCAACGGCGACGTTGTTACCAAGCCGGGCCGTCGCATCAATCGCTGCACTGGCAGCAATGTTCTGGGCCGGCTGCGGCGTGGTATCGAGAATTTGAGCCATGCGTGCATACGTCAGGTAGGGGTTTTTCACTACCAGCGCGCTTACAGTGGCAAATGGAAGATCGTCCTGCGTCAGTACAACAGCTGACGCCTGGCATTGAGCCAGTTGCTCACGGTACTTAGGGCTTACCATGAAGGTAATCGTGCCAGCTTTAGCAGATTGCATGGACGCAACAGCGGTGATGACGATATCGCCATCACCGTGTAATTCTGCATCCAACTGCTGAGCTAAATCAGCCAGTCGAATTGAAGGCATTACTTATTTAACCTGTTTCAGAACATCAGCAGTGATGTCTTTAACATCTTTGCTGTTAAAAGCAACGGCGTTCGCATCTACAACCAGATCGATGCTCTGATCGGCAGCCACTGCTTTAACAGCAGTCTGAATGCGAGTTACCAGCTTGCCGCGTTCTTCGTTAGAACGACGCTGACGATCCTGCTCGAAAGCCTGCGCTTTCTGGGAGAACGTCTGGCGCTGAGCCATTACGTCTTTTTCCAGCTTGCTACGGTCGCTTGCTTTCATGGTAGAACCATCACGCTGCAGACGCTGCATTTTGGACTGAAGATCGTTTTCCATACCCTGCAGTTCGCTTGCACGGCCTTTGAATTCGTTTTCCAGAGTCGCAGAAACACCTGTTTTCTGTGCAACCTGCTGGAACAAATTACCCATGTTGACGATTGCAATTTTGTCTGCTGCCTGAGCAGAAGTTGCCATCGCTAAACCGAGACCTGCAGCTAATAACCACTTTTTCACAATTAACTCCTTACCATCCCATTGGCACCAGAAGGTACCGTTCTTTGCGTGGCAAGGCGACCGTGTTACCGATCGCCAGTTGTCAGCGCTACACTGCCAACGCATTCCTTTGCAGCGGATTATTACCAGGTTTTACCAATGTTAAACTGGAATTGCTCCGCTTTGTCTCCATCGTATTTCTTAAACGGCTGGGCGTAAGAGAAGACCAACGGCCCCAGCGGTGACATCCATTGTAATGCGATACCGGCAGACATGCGAATATTGCTCGGATCGCTGTAGTCAGGAATGCCTTCAGCGCGCATCTGGGCAGTATTCTGCCAGTTGGTATCCCACACGGTACCCGCATCCCAGAAGAAGGACGTACGGACCGAGTTTGCGTATTTATCACTGATAAACGGCGTTGGCGTAATGAACTCCAGGCTGGCAACGGCCATGGCGTTACCGCCCACCGCGTCATTGGAGCTACAGACTTCGGAAGAGGAAGTCTTATTACAGTTATCTTTGTCGTTCCCGCCGTAGTAAACCGCTTTCGGACCAATGTTGTTGGACTGGAAACCACGAACGGTGCTGGAGCCACCCGCATAGAAGTTTTCATAGAACGGCAGTTCTTTGCCACCCAGACCATCGCCATAGCCCCAACGGGTACGACCCAGAACCACCCACTTATGATCGTCATCGATCGGGAAGTAGGATGCGGTATCCAGCGTGACCTTATAGAACTCGTTATCGGAACCCGGCACGGTCACTTTACCGTTCAGGTTGACGCGAGAACCTTCCGTTGGGAAGTAACCACGGTCGAGACGGTTATAGGTCCAGCCGTAGTTAAAGGTGAAGTCATCCGCCGCGAAGCCATTGTCATGACCACTTTTGCTGGTTGACTGGCCGATAGAGTCCAGATAACGCCACATCGCCACCTGCGGTTGCATGTTGGACAGGTCGTTATGCACGTACCCTAAGCCCGCACGCAGGGTGTTGTATTCGTTAACCGGGAAGCCAAGCGTACCGTCTACACCGTAACTCTTGTTGGTGTATGAAGACAGGTCCGCGTCGTCTGCTTTAAAGTCGTTATAGAAGATACGACCGCCCAGGCTCACACCGTCTACGGTGAAGTATGGGTTAGTCACAGAGAACTCAGAGTAGGTCTGGTAGTCGTTTTTGGTGCCGTTAATACCGACAGAGTAACCCGTACCCAGCCAGTTATCCTGCTGCACGCCGACCTGGAAGCTAACGCCGCTTTCAGTACCGTAGCCCACACCGAAGTTGAAGCTACCGGTGTTGCGCTCTTTCACTTTATAAACGACATCAACCTGATCCGGGCTGCCCGGTACGCGCTGGGTATCGGTATCCACCGTTTCAAAATAGCCCAGACGGTTCAGACGCTCTTTACCCTGATCAACGAGATCGCTACCCAACCATGCGCCTTCCATCTGACGCATTTCGCGGCGCAGAACGGAATCTTTGGAGGTGTCGTTACCGACGAAGCGGATCTTACGCACGTAGAAACGGTTGCCCGCATCAACATTCACGTGCAGCTTAACGGTTTTATCCGCATCGTTGATTTCCGGCTGAGTCTGTACGCGCGGATAGGCATAACCATAGCGGCCGAGCAGCTTCTTAATGCTGTCTTCCATTTTGGTTACCTTGGAACCGCTATACAGGTCGCCTGGCTGAATTTTGGTCAGCGACTCGATTTCAGCAGAATGCCCCGCAAGGTTACCACTCACCTCAACACCCGAAAGCTTGTACTGCTCGCCTTCAGTGATGTTGACCGTAATGTAGATCCCTTTCTTGTCCGGCGTCAGGCTTACCTGAGTCGAGTCGATGTTGAAACGCGCATAGCCACGGTCGAGATAGTAGCTGCGCAGGGTTTCAAGGTCGCCCGCCAGTTTCTGTTTCTGGTATTTACGATCGCCTACCACGTTCCACCATGGCACTTCATCGCGCAGCTGGAAGGTGGAGATCAGTTCGTCGGTGCTGAACGCGTGGTTGCCGACAATGTTGATCTGCTGGATCTTCGCAGAAACACCTTCCTGGAAGACCAGCTTCAGGTCAACACGGTTGCGCGGCAGCGGAGTGACAACCGCTTTGACGCTGGCACTGTATTTACCGACGCTGTAGTAGAAGTCTTCCAGACCTTTTTCAATGTCTGAAAGGGTTGTGCGGTCCAGGGATTCACCCACACGAACACCGGATGCTTCAAGGTTCTGCTTGAGCATGTCATCTTTCACCGATTTGTTACCGGAGAAAGTGATACTGGCAATCGTTGGACGTTCTTTTACCTGTACCAGCAGCGTATCACCATCGCGCAGGACGCGAACGTCCTCAAAGTTGCCGGTGGCAAACAGAGCACGGATGGTGTTACTGATATCATCATCATTAACCGTATCGCCGGGGCGTACAGGCATACTGAGGAGGGCCGCACCAACGGCGACACGCTGGAGGCCTTCGAAATGAATGTCTTTCACTACGAACCCGTCAGCACCGTATACGGTGGCGCTGCTAAACAGCAGCGACGCTATGAGCAACTTTTTCATCGCCATCGTTATTATGCGTTCTTCCTAACACTCTCTTACAACCGAGAGAAATCATTGAAAAGTGCAAGCCCCATTAACAGCACCAGCAAAATCGAGCCAATGCGATAACTAAAGTCTTGAACTCGCTCGGATACCGGTCCGCCTTTTAGCTTTTCAATCGCCAAAAACAGCAGATGACCCCCGTCTAAAACGGGAAGCGGGAACAGGTTGATTATCCCAAGGTTCACGCTAATGAGCGCGAGGAACATGAGATAGTAAATCCCCCCGAATTCCGCTGACATCCCAGCCCCCTGAGCAATCGAAATTGGCCCACTGAGGTTGTTCAGTTTCACATCACCGGTTATCAATTTCCCCAACATGTTGACCGTCAGCTTCATCAGTTGCCATGTTTTATCCGTGGCTTCAAGGATGGCGCTGAACGGCCCATACTGGCGTATTGTCTTGTACTCATCTGGCAGCGGGATCACTTTTGGCACAACGCCTGCGAACCCTTCTGCCTTTTTGCCGACCGACTTCGTATCCGGGATCAGCGTCAGCGAAAGCGGACTGCCTTGCCTTTCAACTTCCAGCGCGAGAGACGTTCCCGGATTATCGCGCACCAGAGTAACAAAGGTCATCCACTCTGTTAATGGTTGACCATCGACTTTAACGATCCTGTCGCCCGCTTGCAAACCCGCTTTGCTCGCCGCCGAATTTGCCTGTACTTCGGCCAATACCGGCTCGATCTGCGCGCCGCGTGGACGAATGCCCAGCGCAGCGACGGGATCTTCTTTGTCTGGCTCGAAACGCCAGTGACGTAAATCGAGTACTTTGTCCTGACGCGTATCTGAACCAAACGGCGATACGCTGATGGTGGTCTGCGGATCGCCGATTTTAGCTACCAGCTGCAGTCGCACGGCATCCCAATCAGGGGTTTCGATGCCATCAATCGCTTTAAGTTCCATCCCGGATGCAATTTGCGCACTCGCCGCGATGGAGTTGGGGGCAATTTCACCCACCACCGGACGCACGCCAGGGACGCCGATGATAAACACCAGCCAGTAAGCGAAAATCGCAAAGATGAAGTTGGCTACCGGTCCGGCAGCAATGATGGCAGCGCGTTGTCCAACGGTTTTATTGTTGAATGCGCTGTGTCGCAGCTCAGGAGCGACAGGCTCGACGCGTTCGTCGAGCATTTTGACGTAGCCGCCCAGCGGGATAAGGGCGATGACAAATTCCGTGCCGTGACGGTCGGTGCGCGTCCAGAGTGATTTACCAAAACCGATGGAAAACCGCTCTACGCGCACGCCACAGCGGCGAGCAACCCAGAAATGGCCAAATTCATGCACGGTAATCAGTACACCCAGTGCAACAATGAACGCCGCCAGATTCCAGAGAATGCTCAGCATAAAACCTTCCGTTAAATCGTCCCGAATACCAGTAAAAGCAAACACGCAAACACTGGAACAGCCGCTGTCAGGCTATCAATGCGATCCAGTATACCGCCATGCCCTGGAATCAGGTGTCCGCTGTCCTTAATCCCTGCTTCACGCTTAAACATACTTTCGGTTAAATCACCGAGCACGGAGGCAAGCGCAGCAAAAATCGAGCACACCAGCAGTATTGACGGTGCCACTTCAAGATTCGCCCAGACGCCGTAGCCCCAGGAGATGATCGCTGCCGTAAACAGGCCGCCGATGAATCCTTGCCAGGTTTTGCCCGGGGAAACCTTCGGTGCCAGCTTATGTTTGCCAAACAGTTTACCAAACATATAGGCCCCGGAGTCAGCCCCCCAGACCAGAATCATCACATAAAGCAGCCAGATCGCACCGCTGTAGTGGTTTTCGTCGTAGTGCCAGGCTCGCAGCGCAACCATACCCCAGAAAAAAGGAATAATTGTGAGCAAACCAAAAATCAGTCGCAGCACTTTTGAATTGCGCCACAGTGCCGCGGAGCCTGGATAAAAAAGAACCAGCAACAGCGCGGCAACCCACCAGGCCAACGATATCCACAAGGAACCGGCAACCAGAGGCTGATGAATATCATGGTGATATTCAGGCAACGTAAACAGCATTATGGCCAGGATAAAGCCACAAAGTACCGCAAGCCATACTCGCTGAGTGCGCGAGGTAAAGCCGCTAAACTGTCCCCATTCCCACGCGGCGAGCATGCACACCACCAGCGTGACAATAGCGAATCCCACCGGGGGCAGTAAAAACAGCGCCGCAATGACAATGGGTATTAATACAAAAGCGGAAATCAGGCGATACTTCAGCAAAAGCTACCCCCATCAGGCTTTGTCGCCACCAGGCTCGGTGCCGCCGAAACGACGCTCTCGATTGGCAAAGGCATGCAGCGCACCTTCAAAGTCTTGTTCATCAAAATCGGGCCAAAGAACATCCGTAAAGTAAAGTTCAGCATAGGCAATTTGCCATATCAAAAAGTTACTTATGCGATGTTCCCCCCCTGTCCTAATTACCAAATCCACAGGCGCCTGTTCATTCATGCAGATTTGCTTGCTCAGCGCCTCTTCATCAATTTGGTCGGGTCTCAACAGCCCTTCCTGAACCTGTTCGGCCAGATGCCGAACGCCCTGGATAATATCCCAGCGTCCGCCGTAATTCGCCGCAATATTCAGCGTCAGACCGGTGTTATTTTCCGTCAGCGCTTCTGCTTTGCGAATCCGTTCCTGCAAACGTGAGTTAAAACGACTGGTATCGCCAATGATACGCAGGCGGACGTTGTGGCGGTGCAGGCTTTTTACTTCGCTGTCTAGCGCCCACACAAACAATTCCATCAACGCAGTCACTTCCTGCAGAGGTCGATTCCAGTTTTCACTGCTAAAAGCATAGAGCGTTAACGCATCAATGCCGTTGTTGGCGGCAAAAGAAACGGCGCGACGAACGGATTTCGCCCCCGCTTTATGCCCAAAGGCTCGTATCTTCCCTTGTCTTTTCGCCCAGCGGCCATTGCCATCCATAATGATTGCTACATGACGGCAGCCATGAGCTGGCAAATTTTCGCTTATTGGTTGATTCGCAGACAACATAACGCGTTTTTTGTCCCTGAAAAGGATTTAACGGTACTCAGGAATACTGAAGCCTATACATAAAAAAGCCGTGTCAAACCACGGCTCACCTGACCACATTAAGTCAAATACCTGCGATCAGGTGGCGCAGACTATATCACTGAAGCCCAACGCTAACAAATAGCACGACGACTAGTGCTTGCTTTATCACCAGCTTGCGAGACGTGTCACCTGTTGGCGCGCAATATTACGCGCAGCTGCATCCACCGCCAGCACCTCTTCCACGCTTTGTGGTTCGCGCAAATCCATCATCTCCAGTACCGATAAATTTAACGACGCGATATCGGTAAAACGAATTTGCTGATTCAGAAATGCCTCTACGGTAATTTCATTGGCTGCATTAAGTGCCGTCGTCGCCGCCTGCCCCTGGTCAAAGGCATTCATCGCAAGCTTCAGACATGGATAGCGGTCGTAGTCTGGTTCACTGAACGTCAGGGAACTTAGCTTGCAGAAATCAAGCGGCTTCACGCCGGATTTCACTCGATTTGGCCACGCCATTGAATGGGCAATCGGCGTACGCATATCCGGCTCGCCCAGCTGTGCCAGCACGCTGCCATCCTGATAACGCACCATCGAGTGAATCACCGATTGCGGGTGAATCAGTACTTCCATCTGTTTCGCTGACGCATTAAACAGCCAGCGCGCTTCAATGTATTCCAGACCTTTGTTCATCATGGTGGCTGAGTCAACGGAGATTTTACGCCCCATCGACCAGTTCGGATGACGGCACGCCTGATCCGGCGTCATGGCGCGCAGTTCAGACAGTGGCGTTTCACGGAACGGGCCACCAGACCCGGTAAGCAGAATAGACACTACGCCATTCTGCTCCAGGTCAGCGTACCCCAGGTTCTGTTGAAAAGGTTGCGGTAAACTCTGAAAAATCGCGTTGTGCTCGCTGTCGACCGGCAAAAGACGCGCGCCGCGCTGCTTCACCGCGTCCATAAACAGACGTCCGCAGGTGACCAGCGACTCTTTGTTGGCCAGCAGAACATCCTTACCGGCATCAATCGCGGCAAGCGTGGGCAATAATCCTGCCGCCCCGACGATAGCCGCCATCACCTGATCCACCTCATCCAGCGCCGCCATCTGGCAGGCCGCCTGTTGGCCACTCAGCACCTCGGTTCGGCTGCCCTGTTCACGCAGCTGTGCTTTCAGCAGACGCGCGCTCTCTTCGTCATCCATTACCGCATAGCGGGGCGCAAACTCCAGGCACTGCTCGACCATTCGCTGCACATTCTTACCGGCCACCAGCGCTGTCACGGTGTAAAGTTCAGGATTATGGCGAACAACGTCGAGAGTGCTGCAACCGATAGAGCCGGTTGAGCCGAGGAGTGTTAAATGCTTCATGAGATGCCCGAAAAAAGTTAGACCAGATAAAAGCAAAACGCCGCCAGCAAGACCCGAAGTCCCTCTGAACGGCGTTTATCAGTGTACGACAGAAATCAGAACTGCATCAGTTCCGCTTCTTTATCTGCGAGCGCCGCATCAATTTTCTTGATGGCAGCGTCGGTCATTTTCTGAATGTCGTCCTGAGAACGACGATCGTCATCTTCACTGATCTCTTTTTCTTTCAGCAGCGCTTTTACTTTATCGTTCGCGTCGCGACGGACGTTACGCACGGATACACGACCCTGCTCAGCTTCGCCACGAACCACTTTGATCAGATCTTTACGACGCTCTTCCGTCAGTGGAGGCAGTGGAACGCGGATGTCAGCGCCCGCAGAGCTTGGGTTCAGTCCGAGGTCAGAGGCCATGATCGCTTTCTCAACGGCCGGGCTCATAGAACGATCGAACACGTTGATTTTCAGCGTACGGGTATCTTCTACCGTTACGCTCGCCAGCTGACGCAGAGGGGTTGGCGTACCGTAGTATTCTACGATGATGCCATCCAGCAGGCTTGGGGAAGCACGGCCAGTACGGATTTTGCTGATTTGGGTTTTGAACGCTTCTACGCATTTTTCCATGCGTACTTCAGCATCTTTTCTGATGTCGTTAATCACGTTACGAATCCTTGAAAACTTGTCTCAGGCAGACTATCCGCCAGCACAGCGCTACAGGTGTGCTAAGTATAGTCGCGTTTAATTCATGACAACGCCAAAGGCGCGCCCGGGTAAGATACCACTACAAAATAAAGCGGAATCTTACCTGTATTTGTCGTCAACGGAAATTATTCCGTGATCAAAGTGCCTTCTTTTTCGCCCATGACCACGCGACGCAGTGCGCCAGGCTTGTTCATGTTGAAGACACGGATCGGCAGTTTGTGGTCGCGAGCCAGCGTGAAGGCGGCAAGATCCATCACTTTCAGCTCTTTATCCAGCACTTCGTTGTAGCTCAGCTGATCGTACATGGTGGCAGAAGGATCTTTTGCCGGGTCGGCAGTAAACACACCGTCTACTTTGGTCGCTTTCAGTACCACATCGGCTTCGATCTCGATACCGCGCAGGCAGGCAGCGGAATCGGTTGTAAAGAACGGGTTACCCGTACCGGCGGAGAGGATCACCACGCGGTTGTTGCGCAGCAGGCTGATGGCTTCTGCCCAGCTGTAATTATCGCAAACGCCATTCAGCGGAATCGCGGACATCAGGCGGGCATTCACATAGGCGCGGTGCAGTGCATCACGCATTGCCAGGCCATTCATGACGGTTGCCAGCATACCCATGTGGTCGCCCACAACGCGGTTCATCCCCGCTTTCGCCAGACCAGCACCACGGAAAAGGTTGCCACCGCCAATGACCACGCCAACCTGGATACCCAGTTCGACCAGTTCTTTGATTTCCTGTGCCATGCGATCAAGGATGCTTGCGTCAATACCGAAGCCTTCCGATCCCTGCAGCGCTTCGCCACTCAGCTTAAGCAGAATGCGTTTGTACACGGGTTTTGCATTGGTAGCCATGTTTCTTTCCTGAGACTGTCAACGATTAAGATGGGGGTTAATTCTGGCGACATGATATGCCGCAAATCAGCACAGCGATACTGGAGCCTGTCTGATTTCCTGTGACGGGTGACAAAAAGAAGCCGCCCTCAGGCGGCTCCTTTTCAATCATTAAGACTGCTTGGACATTGCAGCAACTTCTGCTGCGAAGTCAGTCTCAACTTTCTCGATGCCTTCGCCCACTTCGAAGCGGATGAAGCCAGTTACGTCAGCGTTGTGCTCTTTCAGCAGCTGAGCAACAGACTTGCTTGGGTCCATTACGAATGGCTGGCCAGTCAGAGAAACTTCGCCGGTGAATTTCTTCATGCGGCCTTCAACCATTTTCTCTGCGATTTCTTTTGGCTTACCAGACTGCATCGCGATGTCCAGCTGAACCTGGTACTCTTTCTCTACCACTTCAGCAGACACGTCTTCTGGCTTAACGAATTCTGGTTTGCTTGCAGCGATGTGCATAGCCAGCTGTTTAACCAGCTCTTCGTCAGCGCCTTTAGCCGCAACCAGAACACCGATACGTGCACCGTGCTGGTAAGAGCCCAGAACGTCGCCTTCCAGAGAAGATACGCGACGGATGTTGATGTTCTCACCGATTTTAGCAACCAGCGCAACACGTTCTTCTTCGAACTGTGCTTTCAGAACTTCAACGTCAGTGATTTTACCAGCAACAGCTGCGTCCAGAACTTTGTTAGCAAATGCCTGGAAACCGCCATCTTTAGCAACGAAGTCAGTCTGGCAGTTAACTTCCAGAATGATGCCGTAGTTGCCGTCGATCTTAGTGATGATCACGCCGTCAGCAGCAACGTTGCCTGCTTTTTTAGCTGCTTTGATCGCACCGGATTTACGCATGTTTTCGATTGCCAGCTCGATGTCGCCGTTCGCTTCAGTCAGCGCTTTTTTGCAATCCATCATGCCTGCGCCAGTACGCTCGCGCAGCTCTTTTACCAGGGATGCGGTAATTTCAGCCATTCTTAAATCCTCGGGAGATGTGAACTGCCCGGCCGGGGGCCAAACAGTGTAAATTGAAAAAGGGGCCGGTAATGGGCCCCTATTCATACACGGTACTAATAAGGGGTAAAACCTTATTATTCAGCTTCTACGAAGCTTTCTTCCGCCTGAGAAGCCAGATCCTGGGAACGGCCTTCACGAACGGTAGCAGCTACAGCGCTCAGGTACAGGCTAACAGCACGGATTGCGTCGTCGTTACCCGGGATAACGAAGTCAACACCGTCCGGATCGGAGTTGGTATCAACGATAGCGAATACCGGGATACCCAGGTTGTTAGCTTCTTTGATTGCGATGTGCTCGTGGTCTGCATCGATTACGAACAGCGCGTCTGGCAGGCCGCCCATATCTTTGATACCGCCCAGGCTGTTTTCCAGCTTGTCCAGTTCACGAGTGCGCATCAGCGCTTCTTTCTTAGTCAGCTTGTCGAAAGTACCGTCCTGAGACTGGGTTTCCAGATCTTTCAGGCGTTTGATGGACTGACGAACAGTTTTCCAGTTGGTCAGCATGCCGCCCAACCAGCGATGGTTCACGAAGAACTGGTCGCAGCTGTTAGCAGCATCTTTCACAGCTTCGCTTGCAGCGCGCTTAGTACCAACGAACAGAATCTTACCTTTACGGGAAGAGATCTTGTTCAGCTCAGCCAGGGCTTCGTTGAACATTGGTACAGTTTTCTCAAGGTTGATGATGTGAACTTTGTTACGTGCGCCGAAGATGAAAGGCTTCATTTTCGGGTTCCAGTAACGGGTCTGGTGACCAAAGTGAACACCAGCCTTGAGCATGTCGCGCATGGAAACAGTTGCCATGTTTAAAACCTCTATATTGAAAGTTGGGGTTATGCCTCCACGTATCCCATATTACCGACCCCGAAGGGCACCCCGGAATATGTGCCGATACGTGTGTGTTGTTACACAAAGTGAGATTTGTCGCCTCCGTCCATTCTGTGTATATGAAATGGATCGGAAGTCCGGCGCGCTTTATACCACAAAACACGACCAGAAACCAACAGTTGTTGGCGGAGTGTGCTGTTAATGATTCTCAATTTGGCACGGGGTGTGCCTGACTGATACCATTGACGACACTTAGACTAGTATTGTCGAAAAAATCGACACCGATGGACAGATTACATGGCTATCTCTATTAAGACACCTGAAGAAATTGAAAAGATGCGCGTCGCCGGTCGTCTGGCCGCGGAAGTGCTGGAAATGATCGAACCGTTCGTGAAGCCGGGCGTCAGCACCGGTGAACTGGATCGTATCTGTAACGACTATATCGTGAACGAGCAGCACGCGGTTTCCGCCTGCCTCGGCTACCACGGTTTCCCGAAATCCGTCTGCATCTCTATTAATGAAGTGGTTTGCCACGGCATCCCGGACGATGAAAAACTGCTGAAAGATGGCGACATCGTCAACATCGACGTGACCGTCATTAAAGACGAGTACCACGGTGACACCTCAAAAATGTTCATCGTTGGCAAGCCGACTATTCTCGGCGAGCGTCTGTGCAAAGTGACGCAAGAGAGCCTCTACCTGGCGCTGAAAATGGTTAAACCGGGTATTCGCCTGCGAACCATCGGTGCGGCAATCCAGAAGTTTGTGGAAGCAGAAGGTTTCTCCGTGGTGCGCGAGTACTGCGGTCACGGCATTGGTCGCGTCTTCCATGAAGAACCGCAGGTCCTGCACTATGATGCAGATGACGGCGGCGTGGTGCTGCAAAAAGGCATGACCTTTACCATTGAGCCGATGGTCAACGCGGGTGATTACCGCATCCGTACCATGAAAGACGGCTGGACGGTGAAAACCAAAGACAGAAGCTTGTCTGCGCAGTACGAGCATACTATTGTGGTAACAGACAACGGCTGCGAAATTATGACGTTGCGCAAGGATGACACCATCCCGGCGATACTGACGCACGATGAATGATAAAAAAGCCGGCAAATGCCGGCTTTTTTAATGGCTATAGCTTTTTCTTATGGGTGGCGCACGATGAGTAATCTTTTACCCGAACAGTATGCTAACACAGCACTTCCCACCCTTCCCGACCAGCCCGATAACCCGGGCGTCTGGCCGTCGCACGAGCTGACCTGCGCGCATATTAAAGCCCATATGGATGTTTTCCATCGCTGGCTGGGCAGCGCGTTCGACGCGGGCGTGTCGGCCGAGCAGCTCATTGAAGCGCGCACCGAATTTATCGACCAGCTGCTGCAGCGCCTGTGGATCGATTACGGGTTTGGGCAAATCAGTGATGTTGCGCTGGTTGCCGTCGGGGGCTATGGCCGCGGCGAGCTGCATCCGCTTTCCGATATCGATCTGCTGATCTTAAGCCGCAAAAAGCTGCCGGACGAACAGGCGCAAAAAATTGGCGAACTGCTGACGCTGCTCTGGGACGTGAAGCTGGAGGTCGGCCACAGCGTGCGCACCCTGGAAGAGTGTCTGCTGGAAGGGTTATCGGACCTGACCGTCGCCACCAACCTGATTGAAACTCGCCTCCTGATTGGCGACGTCGCGCTGTTTCTGGAGCTGCAAAAGCACATCTTCAGCGACGGCTTCTGGCCGTCAGAAAAGTTCTTCGCCGCGAAGGTCGAGGAGCAAAACCAGCGCCACCAGCGCTATCACGGCACCAGCTATAATCTTGAGCCCGATATAAAAAGCAGCCCCGGCGGCCTGCGCGACATCCACACCCTGCAGTGGGTCGCCCGCCGCCATTTTGGCGCCACCTCGATGGACGAGATGGTCGGCTTCGGCTTCTTAACCGAGGCAGAGCGTAACGAGCTTAACGAGTGCCTGCATCTGCTGTGGCGCATCCGATTTGCCCTGCATCTGGAAGTCACCCGCTACGATAACCGTCTGCTGTTTGACCGCCAGCTCAGCGTGGCGCAGCGCCTGAATTATCAGGGCGAAGGCAACGAGCCGGTTGAACACATGATGAAGGATTTCTTCCGCGTCACCCGCCGGGTGACCGAGCTGAACCAGATGCTGTTGCAGCTGTTCGACGAGGCCATTCTGGCCCTGACGGCGGATGAGAAACCGCGCCCGATTGATGACGAATTCCAGCTGCGCGGCACGCTTATCGATCTGCGCGACGAAACGCTGTTTATCCGCGAGCCGGAAGCGATTCTGCGGATGTTCTATACCATGGTGCGCAACAGCACCATCACCGGGATCTACTCCACCACCCTGCGCCATCTGCGCCATGCGCGCCGTCATCTGACGCAGCCGCTGTGCTATATCCCGGAAGCGCGCTCGCTGTTCCTGAGCATGCTCCGCCATCCGGGCGCCGTCAGCCGCGGGCTGCTGCCGATGCACCGCCACAGCGTGCTGTGGGCCTATATGCCGCAGTGGTCGCACATTGTCGGGCAAATGCAGTTCGATCTGTTCCACGCCTACACGGTGGATGAACACACGATCCGGGTGATGCTCAAGCTGGAAAGCTTTGCGAAAGAAGAGACGCGCTCCCGCCACCCGCTGTGCGTAGAGCTGTGGCCACGCCTGACCCATCCGGAATTGATCCTGATTGCCGCCCTGTTCCACGATATCGCCAAAGGTCGCGGCGGTGACCATTCGGTGCTGGGCGCGCAGGACGTGCTGAAATTTGCCGAGCTGCACGGTCTGAACTCGCGTGAAACGCAGCTGGTGGCCTGGTTGGTACGCCATCACCTGCTGATGTCGGTCACCGCACAGCGTCGTGACATTCAGGATCCTGAGGTGATCAAGCAGTTCGCGGAAGTGGTTCAGACGGAAAACCGTCTGCGCTATCTGGTCTGCCTGACGGTGGCCGATATCTGCGCCACCAACGAAACGCTGTGGAACAGCTGGAAGCAGAGCCTGCTGCGCGAGCTGTACTTCGCTACCGAAAAACAGCTGCGTCGCGGGATGCAAAACACCCCGGACATGCGCGAGCGCGTGCGTCATCACCAGCTGCAGGCGCTGGCGCTGCTGCGGATGGACAACATTGATGAAGAGGCGCTGCATCAGATTTGGGCCCGCTGCCGCGCCAACTATTTTGTCCGCCACAGCCCAAACCAGCTTGCGTGGCACGCGCGGCACCTGCTGAAGCACGATCTGTCCCAGCCGATGATCCTCCTGAGCCCGCAGGCCACCCGCGGCGGGACGGAGATTTTCATCTGGAGCCCTGACCGGCCTTATCTGTTTGCTGCGGTCTGCGCCGAGCTGGACAGGCGTAACCTGAGCGTACACGACGCGCAGATTTTCACTACCCGCGACGGTATGGCGATGGATACCTTTATCGTGCTTGAGCCGGACGGCAGCCCGCTCTCGTCGGACAGGCATGAAGGGATACGTTTTGGTCTGGAACAGGCGATTACCCAGCGCAGCTGGCAGCCCCCGCAGCCGCGTCGCCAGCCGGCGAAACTGCGCCACTTCACCGTCGATACCGAGGTCAATTTCCTGCCGACCCACACCGACCGTAAATCGTTCCTGGAGCTGATCGCGCTCGACCAGCCGGGGCTGCTCGCCCGCGTCGGCCAGGTTTTTGCCGATCTGGGAATTTCGCTCCATGGGGCCCGAATTACAACGATTGGCGAGCGAGTAGAAGATTTATTTATAATCGCGACGGCGGACCGGCGTGCCCTTAATAATGCCCTGCAGCTTGAAGTGCAACAACGGTTGACAGCAGCCCTCAATCCAAACGATAAAGGGTGATATGTTTTTTAGTGAAATGGAAAGAGTAAACAATGCAGCAGTTACAGAACGTTATTGAGTCCGCTTTTGAGCGTCGCGCCGACATTACCCCGGCAAATGTGGATACCGTGACCCGTGAAGCGGTAAACCAGGTGATTTCCCTTCTGGATTCCGGCGCGCTGCGCGTGGCAGAAAAAATCGACGGTCAGTGGGTCACTCATCAATGGCTGAAGAAAGCCGTGCTGCTCTCTTTCCGTATCAACGATAACCAGGTTATCGACGGAGCTGAAAGCCGCTACTTCGATAAAGTCCCTATGAAATTCGCTGACTACGACGAAGCGCGTTTCCAGAAAGAAGGCTTCCGCGTGGTTCCGCCTGCGGCAGTGCGTCAGGGCGCATTCATCGCGCGCAACACCGTGCTGATGCCATCCTACGTGAACATCGGTGCCTACGTTGACGAAGGCACCATGGTTGACACCTGGGCGACGGTCGGTTCATGCGCGCAGATCGGTAAAAACGTTCACCTGTCCGGCGGCGTGGGCATCGGTGGTGTTCTGGAGCCACTGCAGGCCAACCCGACCATCATCGAAGACAACTGCTTCATCGGCGCGCGCTCTGAAGTGGTTGAAGGCGTGATCGTTGAAGAAGGCTCCGTGATCTCCATGGGCGTTTACATCGGTCAGAGCACCCGTATTTACGACCGTGAAACCGGCGAAGTTCACTACGGTCGCGTTCCGGCGGGCTCCGTGGTGGTTTCCGGCAACCTGCCGTCAAAAGATGGCAAATACAGCCTGTACTGTGCGGTTATCGTGAAGAAGGTGGATGCGAAAACGCGCGGTAAAGTGGGCATCAACGAATTGCTGCGCACCATCGATTAATCGGGTATAACAAAAAGCGGGGGCAACCCCGCTTTTTTTATATCTGAGGGTGGCGAAAATAGATTTTTTCGTTAATTATTCAAAGGTTATGTTGAGATCAAGGGTACCGCTATGTACGATAATCTGAAAAGTCTGGGCATTACCAATCCTGATGAAATTGATCGTTACAGCCTCCGTCAGGAAGCCAATAACGATATTCTGAAAATCTATTTTCACAAGGACAAAGGAGAGTTTTTCGCCAAAAGCGTGAAGTTTAAATATCCACGCCAGCGTAAGACCGTTGTCGCTGACGGTGTAGGACAGGGATACAAAGAAGTACAGGAAATCAGCCCTAACCTGCGCTATGTGATCGATGAACTCGATCAGATCTGCCAGCGCGACCGCACCGAAGTCGATCTCAAGCGTAAGATCCTTGACGATCTGCGTCACCTTGAAAGCGTTGTAACGAATAAGATCAGCGAGATTGAAGCGGATCTTGAGAAATTAACGCGGAAATAAAAGCAAAACGGCAATCCTTGATTGCCGTTTTTAGTGTTTGCGCCCTCTCCCCGTGGAAGTGTACAGTCCGGGGACATGGTAGACAGGTGTTCGGGGACATGGTGAACACTTTTTATCATCCTTTACCCATGGTGATCGACTTTTTCTTCAGGTCGATCACCCCCACTTTCGTGCTGTACCACCACACCTCGTAGCTGCCGTCTTCCTGCATCTCCTTCAGCCCGACCCGTTCTCCCCTGAACGCCTTGCCTGCCTTCAGACTTACCCCTTTCACGCTCAGCTTTCCGCTGATATCCACCTTCCTGACCATCACGCCCTCGTCGTATTCCGGGGGCGTTGTGGTGCAGCTGTACTGCCGCGCTGACGGCTGATACCGCGAGCCCGGTACCGCCATATCCAGCGCCTCGTGCGGGCGTTCAAGGTTATAGACCGTCCGCCAGTGGTCGAAGGCGCGCTGCAGCTCACCGCTGTCTGCGAACCATTTTCCCTGCAGTACTTCCGCCTTCAGGCTGCGGTGAAAACGCTCCAGCTTGCCCTGCGTCTGCGGATGATAAGGCCGGGAGTGCCCCACCCGGATACCGTGGCGCATCAGCCACAGCTCCAGCGCCGTCCAGGTGCCGGTGGTGTCGCCCCACGGTGAGCCGTTGTCCATCGTCATCCGGTCCGGCAGGCCGTAACGCTCAAACACGCTGACCAGCTGCTGCTGCACGGTCTCGCGCCGTTCATCGGTACAGTGCGCCAGGCACAGGGAAAAACGGGAGTGGTCGTCCAGCAGGGTGAGCGGATGGCAGCGGCCGCCGCCAAAGGGAAAGTGGCCCTTAAAATCCATCTGCCAGAGGCGGTTCGGCGCGTCATGTTCGAACCGTCCCGTGGGGGGAATGCCCGGTGAAGCGCCCGGCAGCAGACCATGGCGGGCCATCAGGCTATGGACGGTGCTGAAGGCGGGCATGCGGTGCCCCTGGTCCTCGAGCCAGCGCTTTATCTTGCGTGCGCCCCAGCGCTCATGGCGGTCATGCGCCATGCGCAGCAGGGCTGTGATGTCGTCAGATGAGCGGTTCGGGGAATGGTGCGGTATGCGCGGGCGGTCCTGAAGGCCGGCGGCACCTTCCTGAGCCCAGCGGCGAAGCCACTTGTAGCCTGTGGCAGGTGAAATACCGTAGTGACGGCAGAGGGAACGAATGTTCGCCCCGTCCTGCGAGGCGAACAAAACAAACTCGGTACGTAATGACATGGTATCTCTCGCATCCCAGGGCATAAGCGACTCCATAAACGGGTTCTTATGCCTTAGTTGTAAGTGTCTACCATGTCCCCGAACAAGTGTTCACTATGTCCCCGGACCGTACAGGAAGAGGGATGGGGTGAGGGCACCAGACCGCACTCAGTCATCTCTGCTCGTCCAGCTGCAGCGCCACATACAGCAGCAGCCTGTCGTCGAAATTCCCCAGGTCCAGCCCCGTCAGCTCCGAAATCCGGTTTAACCGATACTCCAGAGTATTGCGGTGAATAAACAGCGCCTTCGAGGTCGCCAGCGGCTGCACGTTATGGCGGAACCACGCCTGCAGCGTCCGGCGCAGCAGGCCGTTGTTGTCCATGGCTTTCAGACGCGCTAATGGCCGCGCCAGCTCATTGGCCTGCCAGCCTCCGCGCAGGCTGTCGAGCAGCACCGGCAGCATCAAATCCTGATAGAAATAACTGCGGCTCTCCGGCATCCGCTGCTTGCCCACCATCATGGTGGTGCGCGCGGTACGCCAGGAGCGGGCGATACTGCCCGGCCCGGTAAAGTAGTTGCCCAGCGCAACGCGAAAACGCAGCTGACCATTCTCCTTCATCCGGGAGATAAGCAGATCAACGCGACGACGATGATCTTCCGCATCCCAGCGGCCGAACGCGTTGAGCGCCGGTTTGAGCACCACCATTTCCGTCAGAGATACGATCGCCACCAGGTTATCGCGCTCCGGCGTCGCCAGCGCATTTTGCAGCTGCTGCAGTTCGGCCATCGCGCTGTCTACGCCAAGCTGGCCGCTATCGACCTCAATGACCGCCACCACGCGCGGCTGGTTCAGATCGATCCCCAGACGCTGCGCCCATTCGCTGAGCGCAGGCGTATGCTCTTCCGCCTGAATAAGGTTCATCACCAGCTCTTCACGCAGGCGGCTGTCCTGGGCGAGCAGGTGCATCAGGCGCGACTGCTCCAGCATCATCTCTGCCGTCATACAGACCAGCTCGCCGTATTTACGCAGTGACTCCGGCTCGCCGGTCAGGCCGATTACCCCCACAATCTCGCCTTCAAGGCGCAGCGGTAAATTGATGCCCTGACGGACGCCGTGCAGGTGTTTCGCTACCGCATCGTCGATATCCACCACCCGCCCCTGGGAAAGCACCAGCAGCGCACCTTCGTGCAATTCCCCAATACGCTCGCGATCGCCGCTGCCAATAATGCGCCCGCGTGCATCCATCACGTTGATATTGGTATCAATGATGCGCATGGTGCGCGCCACGATATCCTGTGCCATTTTGGTATCAAGATGCCAGCCAGCCATAGAACCCTCCCGTGAGCAGAGCTCAAGCATAGGGAAGTTCAGCGACGGCTGCATTGTGCGAATGCACAAAGAGAGAGGGAGAAGTATGGAGTTGTGGCAAGAATCACAGAAAAGAGAAAGCCCCTGCGAACAGGGGCTTTAGAGGATTACTGCATCAGCAGATAAAGCGAGGTGTCACCACGCTGGATATTCAGCGCCAGCACGGAAGGCTTGCTGTCGAGGATCTTGCGCAGTTCAGCGATATTTTTCACCGGCTGCTGGTTAGCGCCCATGATCACATCGCCTTTTTTCAGGCCGATACGGGCTGCCGGTGAATTCGCTTTCACGTTGTTCACCACCACGCCTTTATCTGCGCCTTTATTGCTCATCTCGGCACCTTCAATGCCGCTGAAGATCGTGCTGGAATCCACCTGATTCTGGCTGCTCTGCTGCAGCTCCAGGCTCACGTTAACCGGCTTACCGTCGCGCAGCAGGCCGAGGGTCACTTTGCTGCCAATCGGCATTGAGCCCACTTCGGCACGCAGGGCGGCAAAGCTGCTGATCGGCTTACCGTTCAGGGAGGTGATCACATCCCCCGCTTTAATGCCCGCTTTCGCCGCGGAGGAATTCGGCATCACCTGGCTGACGAATGCCCCGCGCTGGGCGTCAACTTTCATCGCCTTAGCCAGCTCGGAGTTCAGCTCAGTCCCGAGGATACCCAGCTCGCCGCGTTTCACCTGGCCATACTGCACCATCTGCGCGGTCAGGTTTTTCACCATGTTGCTTGGGATAGCAAAGCCGATCCCGATGTTGCCGCCGTCCGGTGCCAGGATCGCTGTGTTAATACCGATCAGCTCACCGTTCAGGTTCACCAGCGCACCGCCGGAGTTACCGCGGTTGATCGCCGCATCCGTCTGGATGAAGTTTTCGTAGTTTTCCGCGTTCAGGCCGCTACGACCCAGCGCAGAGACGATACCGGATGTCACGGTTTCACCCAGACCGAACGGGTTACCGATCGCCACGGTGTAGTCGCCCACGCGCAGCGCGTCGGAGTCGGCAATTTTAATCGCCGTCAGGTTTTTCGGATCCTGGATCTGGATCAGCGCGATGTCGGAGCGCGGGTCTTTACCCACCACTTTCGCATCGAACTTGCGGCCATCGCTCAGCTGAACCTTAATGCTGTTAGCGTTATCGACAACGTGGTTGTTGGTGACGACATAGCCTTTCGCCGCATCAATAATTACACCCGAGCCAAGCGCCATGAATTTCTGCTGCTGGCCGCCGCCCTGGCTGTCATCCCCTGCACCACCGCCCTGACAGAACGGTGAACTCTGGAATGGCGAACCGTCCTGGCAAAACGGCGAGTTGTCGCCGAAGAACTGCTGGAAGTTACGCGGCATACGCGGCGTATTGACGGTCGTACTGCCCTCAACGTTAATACTCACCACCGATGGCATCACTTTTTCGAGCATCGGTGCCAGGCTTGGCATCTGCTGCGCGGTTGCTGCCGACGACGCGGTCTCGGCTGCAGTAGCAGTCAGAGGAGACAGCGCTAAACCTAAACTCAGAGCCAGTGCACTCATTGCTAATGTGGTTTTTTTCATGTTTCTCAATCTCGATTTACAGGTAACGCAAAATTGCTGTGTAACTCAGATTCGTTTTATACCGCTTAGTTCCGGCGATAAGTTTATGGAAAAGGTAAAAATTTATTGGCCGTCTTTACAAAACTCCGGGATTATTCCACCGCCATCAGCTTGCGGTATTCATCCCAGGCATACAAATCCGTCATGCCGCTGATATAGTCCTGGATAAGACGGCAGCGATAATAATATTCCATCACCGGCCATTGGGAAGAGTGGCGATCAAGCTTGCCAATCGCTTCAACATACGCCAGACGATGCCGGGTCGAGAGTTTCTGATAAAGCCGCGATTCGATAGGTATTCTGCGCACGCGCTCGTGTTCCACCAGCTCGCTGAACTCGTCGACCGACAGCTGGAGCAACGGAGAATAAATTTCCAGTAACCCACTGATTACCCGGTAGCCCTGCAGTTCCAGCTGCTCGACATCCGGATGGCTAAATACATGCCGCATCGCCACATGTTTATAAAGCTCAAGGAGTTGACTGAAGCTGCTGTCATCTTCCAGCAGCGCGTGGTTGAATTCCCCGCTGAAGATTAGCGGCAAATTATCAATAAAGCGCGACGCCGCATACGGCACCAGTTTATTTAATGTATTGACCCGCAAATACATAAAGAACTGGTCTTCCGTACTGCGGCTTAATGTATTTGAGCGCGATTTTTCCCAGGCATTTTCGACAACCTGCGCAAACAGCGAGCCTTTTTCATGGGCACCCCAGGCCGCATGAAGATGCTGATAAAGCTCCTCGACGCTGAAGATTCTTTTCTCAACGGCATCTTCCAGATCGGCCACGCAATAGGAAATATCATCGGCGGCTTCCATAATCCAGGTCAATGGAAAGCGGCCGTTTGGCGTCAATGAAAGTTCTTTACGTAGCCGTTCAATATAGGCCTCTTCGGAAAGGTAATAGCCCGGTTTTTTCATTAAATAACTGTGGGACGCGGGCGTCTCCCCCATCCACCACGCGGGGCGGGTATATTTCAGAATGCAGCCGACCTGCGCCCAGGTCAGGTTCATGCGCATCAGGGAATGGACCAGCCGGATCCCCTGCGCGTTGCCCTCGAAGTGACACAAATCCTGGCGCACTTTGCGACGCAGATCGTTCAGCCCCTCTTCACCTTCACGCAGGCGTAAATCGCGTACGATGCAGCGGTCATCGCTGAGGGGCTGGCTTACCGCATCCGTAGGATAAAGCCGCTGCTTAAACCAGTCGTTGATCGCCGCCTCACCAAAATGGCCGAAAGGCGGGTTGCCGATGTCATGCATCAGGCAGGCCATCTCCACGATGCTCTCGAAGGGCCCCGTCAGCTCATCCAGACCATAGGTTTCCAGTAGACGCTGCTCTTTGAGACGGCTCAAAATCTCTTTGGCAATGTAGCGCCCGACCTGCTGCACTTCCATGGAGTGGGTTAAACGGGTGCGCACCGCGGCGTTACGCTCCAGCGGGAATACCTGGGTCTTTTGCTGCAAGCGCCGGATAGCGGGCGAGTTAATGATCCTCCCGCGATCGCTTTCGAAGATACGCAGGATCTCATGTTCGCTCTTGTCGCCCTGCGGCGAACGGAAACGTCGGTGCCAGTTAATTTTGGTGCGAAAATCGATTGGTGCCATGTGCTCCCCCGCGTGAGAATGCGTTTCCCCTTAACCGCATGATAGACTATGCATCTTAACAAGGCACATCGCGAGTAAATCTATGAAAATCGGCATTATTGGTGCAATGGAAGAAGAAGTTACGCTGCTGCGTGACAAAATTGAGAACCGTCAGACGCTCTCCCTGGGTGGTTGTGAGATCTACACCGGCCAGCTGAACGGCGTTGACGTGGCTCTGCTGAAATCAGGCATCGGTAAAGTGGCTGCTGCGCTGGGTGCAACCCTGCTGCTTGAGCGCTGCAAGCCCGACGTGATCGTGAATACCGGCTCTGCGGGCGGCCTGGCGCCGACGCTGAAAGTGGGTGATATCGTTGTCTCCGACGAAGCGCGTTACCACGACGCCGACGTCACCGCGTTCGGTTACGAGTACGGTCAGCTTCCGGGCTGCCCTGCTGGCTTTAAAGCTGACGACAAGCTGATTGCGGCAGCAGAGACCTGCATCGCAGAACTCAACCTCAACGCGGTACGCGGTCTGATTGTCAGCGGTGATGCCTTCATCAACGGCTCCGTTGGGCTGGCGAAAATCCGCCATAACTTCCCTCAGGCGGTGGCCGTTGAGATGGAAGCGACCGCTATCGCTCATGTTTGCCATAACTTCAGCGTTCCGTTCGTGGTGGTTCGCGCCATCTCTGACGTGGCAGACCAGCAGTCCCACATCAGCTTCGACGAGTTCCTGACCGTTGCGGCAAAACAGTCCACCGTGATGGTGGAACGCCTGGTGCAGAATCTGGCACGTGGCTAAACATACCGTCAGGGCGCTGGCCGCCCTGCTTCTTCTCGCACCGCTGTGGCTCTATGCTGTACCGCGTGTGATTACGCTCTCTCCCGCGAATACGGAACTGGCGTTTGCCGCCGGAATCACGCCCGTTGGCGTGAGTAGCTATTCGGATTACCCACCGCAAGCTGCGGATATTGAACAAGTGGCAACCTGGCAGGGGATGAACCTTGAGCGCATCGTGGCGCTTAAACCGGATCTCGTGCTGGCCTGGCGCGGCGGCAACGCCGAGCGGCAGGTCAACCAGCTCACCTCGCTTGGCATAAAAGTGATGTGGATTGATGCCGTCAGCATTGAGCAGGTCGCTCAGGCGCTACGCGCCCTGGCACCCTATAGCCCTACGCCCAAAAAAGCCGAGGCTGCGGCGAAACAGATGCTGAGCGACTATGCCGCGCTGAAATCCCGATACGATACCCCTGTGAAAAAGCGCATCTTCCTGCAGTTTGGCAGCCAGCCGCTGTTCACCACCGGAAAAGGGTCGATTCAGAACCAGGTGCTGGAAGTCTGTGGCGGTGAAAATATCTTTGCTGCCAGCCGGGTGCCGTGGCCTCAGGTCAGCCGTGAACAGGTTCTGGCGCGCCAGCCGCAGGCCATCGTCGTGGTCGGAAATGCGAGTGAAATTCCCAAAATTGAGCAATTCTGGCAAAAGCAGCTAAAAATACCGGTAATACCCCTCAACAGCGACTGGTTTGAACGCGCCAGCCCGCGTATTATCCTCGCCGCAAAACAGCTCTGTGCCGCGCTGGCAGAGAGTCATTAACATAAGACCCTTTTCGAGGATTTAACGATGCTCGTTTATTGGCTGGATATTCTTGGCACAGCCGTTTTTGCTATCTCCGGCGTCCTGCTCGCCGGAAAACTACGCATGGATCCGTTTGGCGTGCTGGTGCTTGGCGTCGTGACCGCCGTCGGCGGCGGGACTATCCGCGATATGGCGCTGGCAAATGGCCCGGTGTTTTGGGTGAAAGATCCTACCGATCTGGTGGTCGCGATGGTCACCTGCCTGTTAACCATTGTGCTGGTTCGCCAGCCCCGCAGATTACCAAAATGGATATTGCCGGTACTGGATGCCGTCGGTCTGGCCGTGTTTGTCGGTATTGGCGTCAATAAGGCGTTTAATGCGGGTACCGGTCCAATGGTGGCAATCTGTATGGGCGTACTAACCGGCGTGGGCGGTGGGATCATTCGCGACATTCTGGCGCGTGAAGTGCCGATGATCCTGCGTACTGAAATTTACGCAACGGCCTGCATTGTGGGCGGGATTGTTCACGCGACCGCGTACTACACCTTTGCCCTCCCGCTGGAAAATGCCGCGATGCTGGGGATGGTCGTGACGCTGGTGATACGTTTAGCGGCGATACGCTGGCACCTGAAGCTGCCGACGTTTGCGCTGGATGAGAATGGCAGGTAAATGCAAAACGGTAACCACCAGGTTACCGTTTTTAGCGTTTTGCCGGGGTGAGGGCATCAGCCCGCACCTTCTTAAATACTGAACGAAGAACCACACCCGCAGGTGCTTGTCGCATTCGGGTTAGTGACCACAAAGCGCGAACCTTCCAGACCTTCGGTGTAATCCACCGAACCACCCACCAGATATTGCAGGCTCATCGGGTCAACCACCAGCGCGACGCCCTGTTTCTCGATAGTCATATCGCCATCGTTAACCTGATCGTCAAAGGTAAAACCATACTGGAAGCCGCTGCAGCCGCCACCGGTAATATAGACACGCAGTTTCAGATCCGGATTGTCTTCGTCGGCAATCAGGACTTTCACTTTTTTGGCTGCTGCTTCGGTAAATTCGAGCGGTACAGCTACTACGTCATCACTCATCTTATGCTCCCATGAATACTGCTATTGGGTAAAATTCACCCAATTCTTTATCTCATTATCTAATACCCTGGTAATTCATTCAAGTATTCTGCGTGGCGGCCCGCTCAGCCTCTTGTTTTGCCAGGGTACGCGCAAGGATGGTGGAGTATAGCGGTTTTCCACCCAGGAACTGGGCCAATAGTGTCGCGCCGAGACAGGTAATGATCATTGGCAAAATGAGCTGGTAATTGTCCGTCATCTCCAGCACCAGCACGATCCCGGTCAACGGCGCACGCAGGGACGCGGCCAGCAGCGCCCCCATTCCGGCGATGGCAAAGGTCCCGGCGTCAAGATGATAGGCGGGAAACCCCGCTTCAGCCGCCATACCAAACGCGGTGCCGAGCAGCGTACCTAGCGCCAGCATCGGGGCAAAAATCCCGCCGGGCGCGCCGGAGGAGAAGCACAGCACCGTCGTGATGACTCTTGAAATAAACATAAACAGCAGCAGACCCACGCTGAAATTCCCCGCCGCCGCAATGGGAATCAGCCCGAACCCGCCGCCTGCGGCATTCGGCTCAATAAACCCGAGTACGCCACACATTCCGCCCAGCAGACCGCCCATCAGCACCCATTTCATGGTGTTCCCGCCGTGAATGCGCTGGAACATATCCTGAGCGCGCAGGATAAAGGTGTTAAACAGCGGTCCCACCACGCCAAAAATCATGCCGAGGATCAGATAAAGCCACAGGGTGTTGACCGGCGCGTTGGTCAGTTTACCCACCTCAATAACCGCGCCCTCGCCATTAAAGATGCGAAAGACAATGCTCGACATAATAACGCCGGTAAACACCGCTTTAATCGAGATCAGGTTGTAGCGAAACTGCGCGCGCATCTCTTCGATAATGAACAAAATGCCCGCCAGCGGCGCGTTAAACGCGGCGGAAAGCCCCGCCGCCGCGCCGGTTGCCAGCAGCGTATGGCGCGCTTCGGCGCTTCGCATCCGAAACAGATCGCCCACCATGCGGCCGACGTTCCCCCCCAGCTGTACCGTGGGCCCTTCCCGGCCAAGCACCATGCCTGCGCCCAGGGTCCCCATGCCGCCGATGAATTTAACCGGAATCACCCGCCACCAGCGCACCGGACGCAGCTCCTCCAGCGCACCTTCAATTTCCGGGATGCCCGATCCGCCCGCCTCCGGCGCGAATTTACGCACCAGAAAATACCCCACCATGGCAAACAGCGCAGACAGCCCGAATGCCCAAACCCAGACCAGCCATTCGCTGTCGGCGAAACCGGCCACGGTGCCCACTCGCCAGTTGAGTACGGCATTAACCGCTTTTTCAAACGCCACGCCAATCAGCCCCGCGAGAGTCCCCACCACGGCTGCGGCCAGCAGGATCGCCAGCGGCGTTTTATCGCGATTGAGCAGCCGCCGAATACTGACTCGGTGCTGGGCGCGCGTAAACTGTTGTTCTTCAAAAGACGGAGAATCTGATTTCATGTCCTGTTCTTATTCGTCATACAAAAAGCCGCGAGGATTTTACCAGAGACTGCCCTACCGTCTCCTGAAAATTACTTAACAAATCTTAAAGCATTACCCGGCTAAAAATTTCATAACCTTCCCCGAATCACTTAGAATAGTGGGCTTAATCATTTTATACGAACCAGGAACGACGCCATGAGCAAGTCTGAAAACCTCTACAGTGCAGCCCGCGAGCTTATTCCGGGTGGCGTGAACTCACCCGTGCGCGCCTTCACCGGCGTGGGCGGTACGCCGCTGTTTATCGAACGTGCTGACGGCGCGTATCTGTATGATGTCGATGGCAAAGCCTATATCGATTATGTGGGTTCCTGGGGGCCGATGGTGCTGGGGCACAACCACCCGGCGATTCGTAACGCGGTAATCGAAGCCGCCCAGCGCGGCCTGAGCTTCGGCGCGCCAACCGAAATGGAAGTGAAAATGGCGGAGCTGGTGACCGAACTGGTGCCCACCATGGACATGGTGCGCATGGTGAACTCCGGCACCGAAGCCACCATGAGCGCCATCCGCCTGGCACGCGGTTTTACCGGTCGCGATAAAATCATCAAATTCGAAGGCTGCTACCACGGCCACGCCGACTGCCTGCTGGTGAAAGCCGGTTCCGGCGCGCTGACGTTCGGCCAGCCAAACTCGCCTGGCGTACCGGCGGATTTCGCGAAGCACACCCTGACCTGCACCTACAACGATCTTGCTACCGTTCGCGCGGCGTTCGAGCAGTATCCGCAGGAGATCGCCTGCATCATCGTTGAGCCGGTTGCGGGCAACATGAACTGCATCCCACCGCAGCCTGAGTTCCTGCCGGGCCTGCGCGCCCTGTGCGACGAGTTCGGCGCGCTGCTGATCATTGATGAAGTCATGACCGGCTTCCGCGTAGCGCTGGCGGGTGCCCAGTCTTACTACGGCGTCGAGCCGGACCTGACCTGCCTCGGCAAAATCATCGGCGGCGGCATGCCGGTCGGTGCATTCGGTGGGCGTAAGGACGTGATGGAAGCCCTGGCACCAACCGGTCCGGTTTACCAGGCGGGCACGCTCTCCGGTAACCCTATCGCCATGGCGGCGGGCTTTGCCTGCCTGACCGAGGTGGCTCAGCCTGGCATTCACGAAACCCTGACCGACCTGACCACGCAGCTGGCAAACGGTCTGCTGGAAGCCGCAGAAGAGACCGGTATCCCTCTGGTGGTTAACCACGTGGGCGGCATGTTCGGGATTTTCTTCACCGATGCGAAAACCGTGACCAGCTATCAGGACGTGGTGAAGTGCGACGTTGAACGCTTCAAGCGCTTCTTCCACCTGATGCTGGAAGAAGGCGTGTACCTGGCACCGTCCGCATTCGAAGCGGGCTTTATGTCCGTGGCGCACAGCGAAGAAGATATTAATAACACCATCGACGCGGCGCGTAAGGTGTTTGCGAAGCTGTAAGGGCATTGCCGGGTGGCGCTAACGCTTACCCGGCCTACGATGTTCTCCCTCTCCCCGTGGGAGAGGGCCGGGGTGAGGGCATCAGGCCGCACCTGACTACCGGCTCTGCTTTCTCAACAGATAAATAAAGTACGGCGCACCGATAAAGGTCGACAGCAGACCCGCCGGGATCTGATAAGGGAACAGCACCATTCTTCCGCACCAGTCCGCGAACACCAGCATCACCCCGCCCGTCAGGGCCGACATCACGATATGCGGCATCGTCCGGCGGAATCCCATCATTCTGGCAATGTGCGGCGCCATTAATCCGACAAAACTCAGCGGTCCAATCGTCAGGGTTGCCACAGCCGTCAGGCACGCCGCCAGCAGCAGCAAGGCCACGCGCGCTGGCGTCAGCGCCATTCCCACCGCACGCGCGGTTTCGCCGCCGAGCGGCAGAATGGTCATCCAGCGGCGGCACAGCGGCACCATCGCCAGCAGCACGAGCATCACCATCCCGGACCAGATTACCTGGCTGCCGGTGGCGTTGTACGTCGAGCCGGAAATCCAGGTCAGGATCTTCGCCATACGCGGATCCCCGCTGGCTTGCAGCATCATCAGCAGCATCGTAAATGCGGTACTGAGCGCCATCCCGGCCAGCAGCATGCGGTGCGGTGAAAACCCGCCGCGACCGGCGGCAATCAGGATAATCATCAGCGTGGCTGCCGCGCCGATACTGCCGGCAGGCATCAGCCAGCCAAACGCATTGCCCGGCACAAAGAACAGCATCAGCACCACGCCAAAGGCGGCGCCAGAGCTGATCCCAAGCACTTCAGGGCTCGCCATCGGGTTGCCGGTCAGACGCTGAATTATGCACCCCGCCACCGCCAGCATTACCCCTGCTATCAGCGCAGCGAAGATACGCGGCCAGCGCCACTGCAGCAGTTCATTGAGTAAATCACCCGTTGCCCAGTGCCAGCCCGAGGCATCGCGTCCGAATGAGAGCGCCGCGAACGAGGCGATAATCAGCACCGCCAGACCGGCAAGGCTAAACCACAGCACCGACTGACGTTCAGCGTAGACTTTATCGCCCGCGTCCATCGCCGGCGCGCTCATGCTGCGCAGGCGCGGGAGCAGCCACAGCAGCAGCGGCGCCCCGATAAGCGCGGTCACAGAGCCGGTGGATACTTCCCTCCAGACCTGCGCCAGCCAGAGAATAAGCTGATCGGAAAGCCAGAGGATCAGCGCCCCAATCAGCGGCGCCAGCATCAGACGCGTCAGTAAACGACGCGCCCCGAGCATTTTCGCCAGCAGGGGCGCAAACAGGCCGATAAACCCGATGATGCCGACCGCGTTCACCAGCAGGGCACTTAATACAATCGCCAGCGTCAGCGCCGCCAGGCGAGCCAGCGACAGCGCCAGCCCCAGGTTACGCGCACGCCATCATCCAGCCCCATGAGCGTCAGAGGACGCAGGAGCAGCAGCGTCAGCACAACACCGCCAGCCAGCTGCGGCCACAGGCGCTGCACAATGCTCCAGTCGGTTTGGGTGAGCGTGCCGGTACTCCACAGGAACATGCTTTGCAGCTGATCGTGGTGGAACAGCACCAGCAGCTGGTTAATCGCGCCACAGTAGAGGCTCACCACCAGCCCGGCCAGAATAAGCGTTACCGGAGAAAGGCGCTTGCCCCAGGCCACGCCAAAGACCAGCGCGCCCACCACGCACGCCCCCGCGAGTGCCGCAAACTGCGAGGTTAACGCTCCCGGCAGCGCCCACAGCGTGGTGACGGTGATCCCAAGCTGCGCGCCGGTCGCGACGCCGAGCGTGGTTGGCTCTGCCAGCGGGTTACGCAAAACCTGCTGGAACAGCACGCCCACCAGCCCTAAACCGGCGCCGGCTAAAAGGGAGATCGCCAGACGCGGCAGCAGGCTGTAGTGGAACAGCATCTGCTGAATATTGTCGATATCCGGCGAGGCCAGAGCGGCCCCCCACTGCGCGCGGGGTAACGCCGTCGAGAGGTTGAACCCGGTTAATACCAGCGCAACCAGAAAAAGCAGGGATAGCAGCAGCGCCGGGAAGCGGGCGATACGCGTACTCATGCTTTACCTCCCAGGGAGTTATCCAGCACGCGGGCAAAATGCATGGCCGACAGCGTCGCGCCGTAGAACCAGACCGCCGGGGCGCGCTGGAAGCGTTGCTCGCGCACAAACGGCATCGCCTGCCAGAGCGGAGTCGCCATCAGGGTTTGCATGGCGCGTTCGTTGCCGTGGTCGAAGCACAGCACGTCGACATCGCGAAACGCCGCCAGACGATCGATCCCCACGGCGGTACTGCCCCAGAACGTCATCTCCCCTTCCCAGGCATTGCGAATGCCGAAGCTGTCGAGCACTTCCTGGAACAGGCAGTTTTTACCGAAGACCAGCATATGGCGGGCATCCAGCAGCGTCACCATCAGCAGCGGACGATCGCCCCGGTTGGCAAAGCGCGGCTTCAGGGAGTCGATCAGGGCATCAAAGTCGTCGAGATGTTGTTTGGCCTCGACCTCGCGGTTGAGGAAATGCGCCATCTCGTTAATCGAGTTTTTCGCCATGGCCAGCGGTTTTTTACCGTCGCTGAAGGCGAATCCACGTCCTGGCGCAATGCGCGCCATGATCTCCTCTGACGGACCGTAGCCCGCTGACCAGAACATGAACGAGGGCTTCATCTGGGTGAGCAGTTCAAGGTTTGGCTCCGTACGCAGGCCGATGTCGATCACCGAGTCCGGCAGCTTCGGCTCGTTCACCCAGAGGTTATAGTTAGGAATGTCCGCCACGCCATAGGGCGTGACGCCAAGCGCCATCATCAGCTCGACCGGCAGCCACTCCAGGGCCACAATACGGTGCGGATCGACGGCGGCGGCACGCGCCGTATTCATTTTTAACAGCAGCGGTGAGAGCGCCATCGCCGTCAGCAGACGACGGCGGCTAATGCGTGTGTTATCCAGCATCAGTAGACAAAGCTCACCGGTGCAGCCCCGGCAGGGTGAGGCAGAATACCCATCGGAATACCGTAAATATGTTCCAGCGTCTCGCTGCGCATCAGCTCTGCCGGCGTGCCCTGGGCAATCATCTCGCCCCCGCGCAGCGCGACGAGGTAGTCACAATAACGCGCGGCCATGTTGATATCGTGCAGGACCGCAATGACCGTCAGACCACGCTGCTGGCTCAGGCGATGCACCAGCGCCAGGACGTCGACCTGATGCGCAATATCCAGCGCAGAGGTTGGTTCATCCAGCAGCAGACAGCGGCTGTCCTGCGCCACCAGCATCGCAATCCACGCGCGCTGACGTTCGCCGCCGGACAGGCTATCCACCAGACGGTGCGCCAGCGGTTTTAGCCCGACCAGCGCAATCGCCTCTTCCACCTTCTCTCTGTCGGCGACGCCGAAGCGCCCAAGCGCCCCGTGCCACGGATAACGCCCAATCGCCACCAGCTCACGCACCGTCATCCCTTCCGCCTGCGGCAGCTGCTGCGGCAGATAGGCCACTTTGCGGGCAAAGGCTTTACTGCTCCAGCTCTCCAGCGGTTGGTCATCCAGCAGAATATCGCCCTCTGAAGGCGGCTGATGGCGCCCCAGCATCTTGAGCAGCGTGGATTTACCGGAGCCGTTGTGACCAATCAGGCCCGTCACTTTACCAGCAGGGAACGTCAGAGAGAGCGGATGCAGCAGCGTGCGCCCGGGTACGCGAAAGGAGAGATGGTTGAGCGTAAAGGTGGTGTCGGGTTGCGTTTGAATATCCTGCATATCAGCCAACTTAAATAAAAAGGGCACGGCGAACCGTGCCCGAAGAGAGATTAGAAGCGGAAGGTCGCGGTGGCAACAACCTGACGTTCAGCACCCCAGAAGCAGCCGTAGGTATTGAAGCAGCTGGCAACGTACTCGCGATCGAACAGGTTGTTCACGTGCAGCGCCACGTTTGAGCCCGCCATGCCAACGCGTGCCAGATCGTATCTGACCAGCGCATCGACAACGGTGTAGCTGCCCACCTTGAAGGAGTTCGCCGGATCGCCATAGCTTGAGCCGGTGTAACGCACGCCGGTACCCAGCGTCAGGCCAGACAGCGCACCGTCAAACAGGGTGTAATCGCCCCACAACGATGCCATGTGTTTTGGCACCTGAGCTGGCGTGTTGCCTTTGTAGGTGGTGTCCGTGGTGTATTCCGCATCGGTATAGGTATAAGAACCCACCAGGTTAACGCTCGCAGACAGGGCCGCTTTCGCTTCCACCTCTACGCCACGCGCGCGGATTTCACCGCCCTGAACCGAGAAGAAGGAGCCCGCCGGGTCCGCCATCAGGTTGTTGGTTTTGGTCAGCTGGTACAACGCGCCGGTAACGACGATCGGACGATCGTTCGGCACGTATTTCACGCCCGCTTCGTACTGTTTGCCTTTAGACGGCGCGAACAGCTTGCCCTGGGCATCGCTCTGCGAAGCCGGTTCAAACGATTCGCTGTAGCTAAAGTACGGAGTTACGCCGTTATCAAACAGATAGTTAACGCCACCGCGCCAGGTGAACTGGGTATCATCACGTTTGGAGGTGGTGTTCGTCACGCGGTTGTAGGATTCCTGATCGGCCCAGTCATAACGACCGCCCAGGGTTACCAGGACTTTGTCCCACTCAATTTGATCCTGAGCGTAAACGCCGGTCTGTTTTTGCTTGTTCAGCACCTGATAGGCACCTGACGGTCCAGGATGTGAACCGAAATCGAAATCGCTGCGATCGAGGTTATAGATATCAGATGGCGCAACGGAACCGGCATAGCCGAACCACGAGTCGATGTCATTACGCATGCGCATGAAATCCACACCCGTCAGCAGAGTATGATCGAGTGAGCCCGTCGCGAACTTGCTTTGCAGCTGCGTATCAACAGTGAAGTTTTCCAGCTTCTCGTTATCAATAACATACTGACGAGTCAGCGTATGGCCCCACTGCGACTGAGGAACGCTCGCGCAAGGGCTGGATGCCGGATTACTCGAATAGAGCGGATCGGAACACATACCGTAGCCGTAAACGCTGTTTTGCGAGGTCTTATTCTGCGCATAGCGCAGGTTCTGACGCACGGTAAAGGTGTCGTTGAATTCGTGATCGACGCTGTATCCCACCATTTTCTGGTTACGGGAATAGGTATTGTTCTTCGCACCTTCGTTGAAGTTCGTCGGCAGACGATCGCCGTTCGGCAGCGGATCAACCGTCCCCTCTTTTGGCAGCCAGCCGTAATAGCCCGTTTCAGGCTCGTTCTGGAAGTAGGAGAGGAACGTGAAGGTGGTTTTATCATCCGGACGCCAGGAGAAAGATGGCGCGATGGCGTAACGCTGCTCGCCTTTACCTTCCTGCTGGGAATTATTCGAACGCGCCACGCCCGTTAAGCGGTAAGAGTAAACGCCGTCATCGTCGATTGCATCGCTAAAGTCGAACCCGGTCTGGAACAGGCTATCCGTGCCGACTTTGAACTGGATCTCTTTCAGCGGCTCGGTTGTTGGGCGCTTGCTTACCATGTTCAGCAACCCGCCTGGGCTGCTTTTGCCGTACAGAACGGAAACCGGACCGCGCAAGATCTCGGCGCGCTCCAGCATATAAGGATCAATCACCGCGTCGTTATAGAAGTTCCCCTGCATTTTCATGCCGTCGAGGTAGTTATTCTGCGTCTGACCATCGGCCGCGAAGCCGCGAATAATCAAATAGTCATAGGTGTTAGACGCGCCGCGCGTGCCTACCGCAACGCCCGGCGTGTAGCTCAGGGCTTCTTTCACCGAGCGCGGCTGATGCAGCGCCATCTCTTCGGCCGTGACCACAGAAATAGACTGAGGAACCTTCTGAATCGGGGTATCCGTTTTGGTCCCGGTCGCGGATTGCCTTGCGGCGATGGTCGCAGCAGGCCCCCAGGCACTTTCCTGTGCCGCAGGTGCTGCTGTTACCGTAATGGTTTCTTCTTTTTTCGGGGCTTCGGCCGCATGCGCATAAGCAGACATGCCGGCAACCGCTGTGGCGACAACGACCGCGATTTTACGTCGCGACGTGTTAATAGGCTGAGCTGTATTGAAAAGCGCCATGTTGTTCTCTGATGGAAAAGTGAATGATAACGTAAACGAGAATTATTATTATGAGCGCCAGAATAATATGCGAAACGCTGGTTGCATAGCAAGCAGTAAGCGGCCCTACAAGATTTAAGGGTTTAAGAATTAACCAGATGAAAAGAGAGGGTTAATGAGGTTAGCGAAATGATCGCTAAAGCCCGCCGAAACGGGCAGAGAGGATTAACGGTAAAACACCTCGAACGTGGCGACGGAGTCGACTTTGCCCGCTTTTACCTCCCCCGTTTTGACGTAGCGCGCCTTGAGGGGGATTTCAACGGGGACCTTGTCCTGCGTACTGGTTATCGCCGTGTAGTTCTGGTCAAACTGCAGCACCGTATTGTTCTTGTCGAGAATTTGGATGCCGACACCCGCGGCGGCGGAATCTCCGGCTGCGATGCCAAGGATATTGCCGTTCGTCACGCCCGTCGATCCCGCGCTGGTGAACTGATAATCGACCTTTGTCCCCGCCGCGCAGTCGGTGATTTCAATCTTAAAACTGCCGTCGGTAAGAATGTCTGAGTATTGCCCGTCAAAATCCTGAACGTTAACCGTTTTAAGGGGCACATAAATGTTGCGGTCGACCAGATTACAGGTGTTGGTCGTAATGTGAACGCTGGCAGGAGAAAACCGCATTTCACCGATTACCGCGTTACCCAGCATATCCACAGCCGTTAATTGCGAAGTATCCAGATCCCCCTCCTGGATATCGCCTGTTACTACCAGCTGTGCAGCGGCGCGAAACGTAGATTTTTTATGCGAAGAGCCATGAATAGACCCCAGATAATGGATAGCCCGAAAGAGGTTCTCTTCGTTATAGCTGGGAAGACGTTCGTTCGAGGAAGCCGCTCGGATACCAATACCCGGCACGTTAGTTTGATAAACCCCAGGCAGAACACTTTCGCGTGCATCAGTATCCGCAAGATAAAGATATCCGCGTCTGATTTGCGCGTCACCATAACACTCCACCGTGACTTCCTTACTCTCGACGCTGACGTCATAAATCACGGTGCCGACGGGCGTATCGGGGGCAACAACAATCAGCGGCGGAAGTTGAAATGTGACCACCGCGTCCACGTCAGAGCTGCCGTTAAAAGTACAGTCAGCCCAGGCTGAATGGAAAAAGGTGCCCGCCAGCAAGAGCAGCAGTGGCGAAAGAAACGTTTTGACTGAACAACATTGACGCATGAAATACCTCTGTTAATGGCAGTTGACCGTAGCTTTCACGATCCCTGCTGAGCCCTGCGAGGGAAGATCCAGTACTCCCTGACACTGACGATCGCGTTCTTCCCCCCACTGCACGCTAAACGTTGTTTTGCCGGACAGCCCCGTGAGGTAAACCTCACCGTCATCCCCGACGATGGCGGAGGTGCTCTCCAGCGCCACCACAGCCCCAAACGGAACGGGCTTACCCGCATAGAGCAAGGTCACCAGCGCGCGTCGGCCAACGCGAGCATCGAACGTGGCGTGCAGCGCTGCCCCTTTCGTCGGCACGAGATCTAGCGTTGCCGCATCGATATCAATATCCTCCCGATCCTGGGTATTTACGGTAATGACGTTGTGCCGATAGGCCGTCAGGGAGGGCACAATGGCGTTACCAAAACGGTCTGTAGAGATGCCCCGCCCGTTTTGCACTTTGACGTTATCGCCATCCTTAATGTGCACAATGGCGAACGCGTCGCGTACGGGTTGCCCCAGCGTCACGCCATGCTCGTGGGCAACGATTGATCCCTGCGCGCTGTAGTTCCACTGCCGATTATCACCGCCGTAGCTGTACCCCATCCCGACCTCACCGGAAGCGCCACGGTAACGTCCGGACAGGCTGCCGCCGTAGCCGGTATTCTGATTGGCATAGCTCTGCTGCAGGTTGTAGCTCAGCTTATTGTCCTCCAGCGCGGTACCGCCGAGCCCGACCTGATGCGAAACATATCCACCGCTGGCGGTGTTAGCGCTGTAGGTTGCCCAGGAGTCAGGCAGCCACTTTGAGAATGGAATGTTGACCGTCAACGCCATCTGCCGGTCGGTATCGGCGTCCGGCGTGCGGGTCAGGTTGTAGCTTATCGACCAGGTAATATCGCGCCAGCTGGAGCTCAGCCCCGCGCTGACGCTACGCTCATGGCCGTCCATGTCCCAGTAATCCTGCTGATAGCCGTTGAGATAAGCCGAGCCCCAGTCTGAAATGCGCTGGGAAAGGTTTAGCTGCATGCGGCTACGGCGGTTGTTGGTTCTGCGGTAGGTATAGATACCGTCATCGATATTGCTGTCCCGCCGATCGATAGCCTCCTGAAAGGTATAAAACCCCGAGGTGGAGTAGCGGTAGCTGGCAAGCGTGACGGTCGTATCGGTGTCAGGGATATCTTTTGAGTACTGGGCCCGCCACGATAAACCGCTGGCATCGTCACTCCCGTCATCAAACGCGGTACGCGCAGCGGTCAGGTCGACAGATGCGGAGCCGAATTGCCCCAGGTCGGCACCAAGCCCCAGCAGCAGCGCATGATACAGTGACGCACCCAGCGCGCCGGTATAGGCCGTGACGCCGTAAGGCAGACCATAGATTGCCGTACCCTGCGCAAAGGTGGGTTCATCTTCCCCTTCGTTACCGCGATAGCGCCCTGCTGCCAGCGAGTACTTAAAACCGCCTTCTCGCTGTAGCACCGGCACCGACGCGCTGGCCTGAATGAAGCTGTGCTCGCTGCCATCCGCCTCTTCGACGGTCACTTCCAGATCGGCTCCGGAAGTCACCTGGCTCAAATCGCGGATCTCAAAAGGCCCTGGCGAGACGTTTGTCTGATAGATGGTGTAGCCGTTTTGCTTGATGGTGACCTTCGCGTCGCTATTCGCAATACCCCGCACAACGGGCGCAAAGCCTTGCTGGCTGACGGGCAGCATAGCGGTATCCGTTTCCAGCTTCACGCCGGTCATCTGGACGCTGTCAAAAAGCTCGCCATTGGTATACGTCTGCCCCATCTCAAGCTGGCTTTTCAACACTTTAATGTCACGCTGCAAAGTGCTGGCGATGGCCTCCCAGCCGGACGCATTGCTCCAGGTGCTGTTATTGCGCAGTCGCCACGCGCCAAGATTCATTCCAGACTCCAGACCCAGCCAGGTCGAAGAGGTGTTGCCCGAGCTGTAGTGTTGCTGAGAGCCGCTGAGCTGATAGCTTGTCCAGGCGGCAGGTGCGCCGTCATCCCAGAATTTCGGGTTTATCGCGCCAGCGACGGCCCGATCGCGGTAGATCTGCGGAATGACCAGCTTCAGGGTCTGATTATCCTGATCGTAATCGTAGCGTGCGTTTTCAATGAAATGAGAGATGTCCCGGACGTAAGCCCCGTCGTCCAGCGCCTTTAAATCCGGGATCGTGTCGACTTTCACGCCGTATTCGCGCAGGTCCGCTTTGGTCAGCTCCGGCAGCAGATGCTGTTTGTCGTCAGAAAGCACATAGGTGAGCGTACGTGTATCCAGCACGTCCCGATCCCACATAATCGTCGTGGGGTAGCTTCCTGCAAGTAAGCCATTATCATTGATGAAGTTTTTGAGCGTGGAGGTATTTTCGAGAGGGGTATCCAGTTCAAGGATCCGCAGGTTGAATTCGTCATCCGCACTTGCAGGCTGGATCGCGGCGAGCAGCGCCAGCGCGATCCCGGACAGTACCTGTTTGTGAAGTAAAGATGACGACATAACGTACCAACATGATCGATTTAAAGAGCCTGCTTGCGTTGAGGAGTCTGGGCGCCGAAATCATTAATAGCCGTCCAGGTCACCGGGCCATTTGCCGCTTTTGGTAGCGCGAAACTCTGCTTGCTAAACGGTGCAACCATCATTGAAATGGCACCCGGCGTGGTTTTGGTCTCTTTCACCGGTACGCTTTTCCCGCCAACGGCCAGTTCGCCAAAAGAGACGTAAAAAGGCGTAGGGTTGTTTGCAATTAGCGTCTCACCCTGACGATGGAACGTGATTTTTTCATAGGCCCCCAGCGCATCGGCTTCCTTCAGCTGAGCGGGACGCCAGAAAAGCTTCAGGCGCGTTTTCATTGCGAACTGCAGCGTGTTTTTCTCTTTCAGATCGGGAGACAGAGCAGAGACGGATTTCACGTTCGCCAGAAACAGTGATTCGCGGTCTGCCGGCAGGCTGTTTTTATCGCCGGTAAAAATAACGTGTAACAGCGTCTGACGATTTTCCTGCAACTTATAGACAGGCGGCGTAATAATAAAGGGAGCCTTTGCATCATTGGGATAACTGACCCAGCTTTGCACCAGATAACGCGTATGAGGATCTTTATTTTTAAGTGCGATTTGTACTTCAGATTTATTCGATGGATAAATAATTCGCGTACCACCGAGAACAACGCTTGCCTGCACTGAACAGCAAGAAATAATTAAACAACCACATAACAATTTAAATAACGTCTTCATACAGCGTTCCAGAAGGCAGCCTTTCAGGCTGCCAGTCATTGTTTAGCGATAGACAACCTCAAATGTGGCTGAGGAGGAGTAATGACCCGCGGTTGGCGCGGTATCACCGACCTGAATTACTTTCGCGGTGTAGTTAAAGACAGAAGCCGCTGCGCCGGTCGCATCGTTAGCCACGTCGGTGCCTGCATCCGGTACTGAACCGTCAAAGAGCACATCGCCTTTGCCGCCGTTTTCATTGCTGACAGTGATGCCAACGTTAGTGGCATTGCCTGCGCCGGAGAGATCGTTCTTCAAACGCTTGTACGCTGCATCTGTCGTTGTGCCGCTGAACTTGAGGTTCAGTTTGGCGACCAGCGGGTCACATTTTTTCACTTCAATCTTGAAGGCCTTGGATGTTCCCACGGTACCGTCAGCGCCAAAGTCCGAAGGATAGGTATCCGCGAATGTGACGGTTGATGCGTTGGTACCTGAGCCATCAACGTTAATTTCGCAGGTATCGGCAACAATTTTTCCGGCGAAGTTCACCGTACCGGAATCGTTCGATGCGAAGACAGGCAGAGACACCGCAGCCATAAGGCTTCCGGCCAGGAACGAAGAAACAACATATTTATTCATGATAATATCCTTATATATATCGATGTAGACATCCATTCCCGCAAAAAAACGAGCGTCAGAATGTTATGCAAGTTTTCACGCCAATCACGACCAAATATCTACCAATGAAATATTCTATGAGGCCGGTGGATTTGTTGAGGAGATTACATCAGATTATTCTTGCACGTGTCCAGAGTGCAAAATAACAGACCAAATAAAAACCACCCCAAGCTTATGTTTTAAATGATAAAACCAAGCACTTAATAATTCTTAATTCTGATTTTAATAATTTTAAAATATTAATAAATGTAAAAAACAAAAAAGCCGCTTTATATTAAAGCGGCTTTTTATTCAGGAAACTAATTAGTTCCCGCCAAACATGTCCTTAATCCAGCCGGCTACGCCATCGCTGTCTTTCTTCTCATTCTGCTGCTGCGGCTGTTGCTGCTGCGGCTGCTGTGGCTGAGAAGACTGGTCGAACGGGTTGCCCGTCGGCTGTTCAGGCTGGCTTTGCTGGCACAGCGAGTCCGGGTTGGCCGTCCAGACCGGCAGGGTACGCATCCCGCCGCCGCAGACAAAGTTACCGGAACTGTCCACGCCCATATCCACGATATCTTCCGGCGCAACCAGATTCAGCGGAACCGGAGACTGATTAGCCAGATAGCGCTGGTAAATCGACATCGCCCCGCTCGCCCCGTACAGTTTGGTCGGCTGGTTGTTGTCGCGGCCTACCCAGGTGATCACCACTTCACGACCATCGATACCGGCAAACCAGGTATCGACGTTGTTGTTGGTGGTCCCGGTTTTACCCGCCAGATGCAGACCCGGATACTTCGCACCCAGCTGACGTCCGGTACCGCGCTGCACAACCTGCTGCATCGTCCACAGCGTCATATAGGCGGCCTGAGCAGGAACGGCACGCTCCGCCTGCGGGAAGCTCTGATACAGCACGGAGCCATCTTCGGCAATCACCGAACGCAGGGCTGACAGCGGTGCGCGGTTGCCCCCGCTGGCAATGGTCTGGAATGCCTGCGCCACTTCGATCGGCGTCAGGTTAAGCGCACCGAGGATCATCGCCGGCACCGGGTGCAGCTGATCTTTCGGCACGCCCAGTTTTTGCCAGGTATCGACAATCGCTGGCAGTCCCAGCGACATGCCCAGGTTTACCGTTGGCACGTTCATGGAACGCGTTAACGCATCCACCAGCATGACCTGACCGCTGAACTGTTTATCATCGTTCTGCGGCGACCAGACCTGGCCGTTAGGCTGGCGCAGGGAGATCGGCGCATCCGCAATCCAGGTATTCAGGCGATACTGATTTGGCTGACTCAGGGCAGTGAGGTAGGTTGCCGGTTTTGCCAGAGAGCCGATTGAGCGACGCGCCTGCATGGCGCGGTTGTAGCCCGCATACTGCGGCTCGGCACCGCCCACCATGGCGCGAACTTCGCCGGAGTTACGGTCAACCACCACCATCGCGGTTTCAAGATCGGAGAGCTTACGCTGCTTCTTCAGCGCCGGAATGCCTTCCACCGCCGCTTTTTCTGCCGCATCCTGCGCCACGGAATCAAAGGTGGTGAAGATCTTCACGCCGGAGAGATCTTTGACCTTATCACCAAGCTTGCTTTGCAGCTCCTGACGCACCAGCTGCATAAACGCAGGCTGAGGCGAAATCACGCCGCCGCGCGGCTGAACGCCGAGCGGACGCGCGCTCAGCATGTCGTACAGCTCCTGGTCAATCACCTGCTGCTGTTGCAGCAGACGCAGAACGAGGTTACGACGCTCCAGCGCCAGTTTCGGGTTACGCCACGGGTTATAAATGGACGCCCCTTTCACCATGCCCACCAGCAGCGCCTGCTGGTCCAGGCTCAGCTCTTCCACCGGACGGCCAAAGTAGTACAGGCTCGCCAGCGGGAAGCCGCGGATTTCGTTATCGCCGCTCTGACCGAGGTACACCTCGTTCATGTACAGCTCAAGGATACGATCCTTGCTGTAGCGCGCATCCATCAGCACGGCCATGTAGGCTTCGTTCGCTTTACGCCAGTAAGAGCGTTCGCTGGAGAGGAACAGGTTCTTCACCAGTTGCTGAGTCAGCGTACTCGCCCCCTGCACGGTGCGACCGGCAGTCAGGTTAGCCAGCACCGCACGACCAATCGAGTAGAGGCTGATGCCATCGTGCTCGTAGAAGTGACGGTCTTCGGTTGCCAGCAGAGTATCGACCAGCAGATCCGGGAAGCCGTTACGCGCCACGAACAGGCGCTGCTCGCCGTTTGCCGACGAAAGCATGGTGATCAGGCGCGGATCGAGACGGAAGAAACCGAACTGACGGTTGTTATCCATGTTCTCGATGGTGTCCAGACGATCGCCGTCAAAGGTCAGACGCGCGCGCACCTGCCCCTCTTTGCTGTCCGGGAAATCAAACGGACGACGGATCATCTCAATGCTGTTGGACTGCACGGTAAATTCGCCAGGCCGCGTCATTTTTGACACCTGACGATACTGGGTGGCTTCCAGCAGTTTAACCATCTCGTTCTTAGTGATGGACATATCTGGCTCAAGGTTCACCATACGGCCATACACTGCCGCAGGTAGCTGCCAGACTTTACCGTCGATACGGCTGCGGATCTTCTGATCCAGATACACGCCGTAAATCGCCATCAGCACGACAAAAACAATAAACAGCTTCAGCAGCAGCCAGAACCAGCCGCGCTTGCCCCGAGGCTTACGCCCTTTGCCTTTTCCATTACGCGGCATCGGTTCTTCATCCTCATAATCGTCTTCATAGTCATCGTCATAGTCCTCATCTCTGAGGCGACGACGGCTTACCTTTTCTTTCGCCGGACGCGTTGGTTTTCCCTTACGTCCTATTGGCTCGCGGTCATTCCCCGCCATGCTTTTTCTCCGCAACTTTCAGGCGCAAAGGCCAGATTTTCTTTTCTTTCACAGGCCTGTGAAAGAAGAAATCTCTCAAAATTTGTTTTCTCCCTCTCCCCGTGGGAGAGGGCTGGGGTGAGGGCATCAGGCTGCACTTTTCAGGCCGCACTCCCCTCTTTCACCTAACTTACGAATATTTCTTCGTTCGCCGCGTCGGCGCCGTATTCGCCGGATCGTCCGGCCAGACATGTTTGGGGTATCGCCCCTTCATCTCTTTCTGCACTTCACGGTAGCTTCCCGCCCAGAACGCCCCCAAATCTCGGGTGATTTGTAATGGACGATGCGCAGGCGACAGCAGCTCAAGCACTAACGGCACGCGCCCTTCCGCAATGGACGGCGTGGTGGCCTCACCAAACATCTCCTGCATCCGAACCGCCAGCGCCGGCGGATTATCCTCATGATAACGGATGGAAATCCGGCTTCCGGTCGGCACAGTGTAATGCCCTGGCAGTTCACTATCCAGACGTTGACGTAATGACCAGTCCAGTAAATTCTGTAACGCTGTCTTAACATCAAGCGCCTTAAGGGCTCGCAGGGAGTGCACGCCGCTCATTTGCGGCAGTAGCCAGTGCTCAAGCGAAGCAAGCAGCGTCTCGTCATCCACCGCGGGCCAACCGTATTCCGGTAGCCACTTCGCGGCGCAGTGCAGGCGAATGCGGTACTGCCCGGCTTCCGGCGTCCAGTTCAGGGCGCTCAGCCCTTTTTCCCGAATGCCGTTCAGCATGGCCTGATGAAGCTCTTCTTCCGACGGCTTTGCCAGCGGCTTCGTCCCTAGCGTCAACTTACCAATCTGGCTGCGACGAAGCGCCTTCAGCGTGCCCTGGGCGTCATCCCATTCCACGGTATCAGATTGCTGAAGCAGCTGCGGGCAGGCGCGCGTCAGGGCGTCAATCTCTACGGCAATCGCCTGCAGGATACGCGCATCCGGAGAATGGCTACCCTGAAGCAACAGCGGGGCGATCAGCCATTCGTGACGCGTCAGCGCATCATCGCTGTCCAGCATCGCCCCCATGCCGTTTGCCAGCTGGTAGCGACCGTCCAGCCCGCGCCGACGCGCGATCCTGTCCGGGAAGGCCTGTGCCAGCAGGAAGCCAATCTTATCGCTGTCAGGCGATCCTCCCCGGCTATTCAGACGTTTGCTCAGCTGCTGCGCCCGCTGCTGCCAGTTCCCCTGACTGCGCGAAAACGCCTGCCCCAGATCGCTGCTGCCACCGCGAGGCGGCTCCTCAAGAATAGCCGCCAGTTTTGCCGCCGTGGCAATTTCATCATCCCCTTGCGCGGCCACCAGCATCGCGGCCAGACGCGGATCGTTGCCCAGCGCCGCCATTTTCTGGCCGCGCGCCGTCAGACGCTCGCCTTCCAGCGCGCCGAGCTGGGTCAGCAACGTGCGCGCAGCGGTGAGGTTTACGACAGGGGGAGGATTAAGCCAGGTAAGCTGCTCAGGGTTCGGGCAGCCCCACTGAAGCAGATCCATCACCAGGCCAGACAAATCGCTTTGTAAAATTTCCGGGGTGCTTTGCTGTGCAGCGCGTTCAGCCTGTTCCGCGCTGGTCAAATGCAGGCAGATACCCGGCTCAAGACGCCCCGCACGGCCCGCGCGCTGCACCATCGACGCCTGGCTAATGCGCTGCGTCAGGAGTTTAGTCAGCCCGGTACGCGGGTCAAAGCTTGCCACCCTCTCCTGCGCGCTATCCACCACCAGACGAATGCCTTCAATGGTCAAACTGGTTTCAGCAATGTTGGTTGCCAGCACCACCTTGCGCTGCCCCACCGGGGCCGGAAGGATGGCTTTACGCTGATCCTGTAGCGACAACGCGCCGTAGAGCGGGCAAAGCAGCACCTCGCCGCCTACGCGGGTAGAAAGCAGCTCCTGCACGCGCTGGATTTCACCGACGCCCGGCAAAAATAGCAGCAGGGAACCGGGCTCCTGGCGCAGCAGCTCAGCGGTGGCAATAGCGACGGCCTCGTCAAAACGCTGGTGTGAAGGAAGCGGTTGATAGCGGCGTTCAACCGGAAACGCCCGCCCTTCCGAGCTGATGACCGGCGCATCGGGTAATGCCTGTCGTAGCCGCTCGTTATCCAGCGTGGCCGACATAATAAGCAGCCGGAGATCGTCGCGCAGCCCCTGCTGCACATCCAGCAACAGCGCGAGGGCCAGATCCGCCTGCAGGCTGCGCTCGTGGAACTCATCCAGGATCACCAGCCCGACGCCGTTCAGCTCCGGATCGTTTTGCAGCATGCGGGTGAGAATACCCTCGGTGACCACTTCAAGACGCGTGGTCGGGCCAACGCAGGTCTCGGCACGCATCCTGTAACCTACCGTTTCGCCCGGTTTTTCATTCAGCAGTTCCGCCAAACGCTGCGCCACGTTGCGCGCGGCCAGCCTGCGCGGCTCCAGCAGGATAATTTTCCCGCTGATGTTTCCGTCTTTCAGAATCTGCAGCGGCAGCCAGGTGGACTTCCCCGCGCCCGTAGGGGCATTCAGCAAAACCTGCGGGGCATGGTGTAAGGCAGCGAGAAGCTCAGGAAGAATGACGGCGACCGGCAATGAGGACACTAACAGCTCCAGAGGGTTAACATTAGTCGGCGTACATTGTAGCATCGGCGCATATCATTACCGAGTCCTCCGTATGCCTGAGTCGAAACGGCTGTTTTTTGCCATTGAATTGCCCACCGCGATACAGCGTCAAATTGTCCGCTGGCGCGCCGATTGCTTCCCGCCGGAGGCAGGCCGCCCTGTCGCGGCGGCCAACCTGCACTTGACGCTGGCCTTTTTGGGCGACGTCAGTGCCGAAAAGCAGCGGGCGTTAGCCGCAATGGCCGGGCGTATTGCCCAGCCGGAATTTACGCTGCACCTCGACGACGCGGGACAGTGGCTGCGTTCGCGCGTGGTCTGGCTGGGCACGCGCCAGCCACCGCGCGGATTATTGCAGCTGGCGAATATGCTGCGCGCGCAGGCGGCTCGCAGCGGCTGTTATCAGAGCCCACAGCCGTTTCATCCCCATATCACGCTGCTGCGCGATGCCGGTCAGGCCGTTGCCATCCCGCCGCCGGGTTTTCACTGGGCCTTTCCGGTCAACGGATTCGCGCTTTACGAATCCGTCTTTGCACAGGGACGCACCCGCTATACGCCGCTACAGCGCTGGACGCTGGGCAACACCGAAAGGAATTCTGATGAAGTTTAGTCCTCCCCTGCAGCACGCTACGCTTATCCAACGCTACAAACGCTTCCTCGCCGACGTGATCACCCCCGAAGGGGTACAACTCACCCTGCACTGCCCCAATACCGGTGCTATGACGGGCTGTGCGACGCCGGGTGACAGGGTCTGGTATTCCACATCAGAAAATACTAAACGCAAATATGCCCATACCTGGGAAATGACCGAAACCCAAAATGGGGCATTTATTTGCGTTAACACCCTGCGCGCAAATCAGCTGGTTAAGGAAGCGCTGACCCACGGCACAATTCCTGAACTGGTAGGATACGGCACGCATAAAAGTGAAGTGAAATATGGCGATGAAGGCAGCAGAATTGACTTCATGTTACAGGCGGAAGACAGGCCGGAGTGCTATATTGAAGTGAAATCAGTGACGTTAGCGGAACAGGAAAATGGCTACTTCCCGGATGCGGTAACGCTACGTGGCCAGAAGCATCTGCGAGAGCTAATGAGTGTTGCGGCGGCGGGCAAACGCGCCGTATTGCTGTTTGCAGTGTTGCACTCAGCCATTGAACGTTTCTCCCCTGCCCGCCATATTGATCCTAAATACGCGCAATTGTTGAATGAGGCACAAAAGCAGGGGGTAGAGGTTTTCGCTTATAAAGCGGAACTTTCTGCCGATAATATGACTCTGATATCCTCTCTTCCCATTGTCTTATAAGGGATTAGACGATTGACGATTAAGTGTTCTGGCCGCGTGCGCAAATACGCTTTTCCTCACAGGCTTGTCAAGTGTTACGTTTAGATAATTGCCATCCGGAAAAGCATCTGCTATTTATAGCGACCTGATTTTTCCCCCAACACGGGGATCGATAGTGCGTGTTAAGGAGAAGCAACATGCAAGAAGGGCAAAACCGTAAAACATCGTCCCTGAGTATTCTCGCCATCGCTGGGGTGGAGCCGTATCAAGAGAAGCCGGGCGAAGAGTATATGAACGAAGCCCAGCTGTCGCACTTCAAGCGTATTCTTGAAGCATGGCGTAATCAACTCAGGGATGAAGTCGATCGCACCGTTACTCATATGCAGGATGAAGCTGCTAACTTCCCGGATCCGGTAGACCGTGCCGCTCAGGAAGAAGAGTTCAGCCTCGAACTGCGTAACCGTGACCGCGAACGCAAACTGATCAAAAAGATCGAGAAAACGCTGAAAAAAGTCGAAGACGAAGATTTTGGCTACTGCGAATCCTGCGGTGTTGAAATCGGTATTCGTCGCCTGGAAGCGCGTCCAACCGCCGATCTGTGCATCGACTGTAAAACGCTGGCCGAAATCCGCGAAAAACAGATGGCCGGTTAATACCAGCGCTGTTTACACACTTCAAAGGCGGGAGTCTCTCCCGCCTTGTTACTGTTGATATGTCTGAATCACACTATATTGGGCGCTTCGCGCCATCTCCTTCCGGTGAATTACACTTCGGCTCATTAATTGCCGCGCTCGGCAGCTACCTGCAGGCTCGCGCCCGCCTGGGAAAATGGCTCGTACGCATTGAAGATATTGACCCTCCACGTGAAGTTCCCGGTGCTGCAGAGACGATTCTGCGTCAGCTGGAACATTACGGTCTTCACTGGGATGACGAGGTGCTCTGGCAGTCAAAACGTCACGAGGCTTATCGGGAACGTCTGGCCTGGCTTCGCGATCGGGGGCTTTCCTATAACTGCACCTGCACCCGCGCGCGTATCCAGAGCGTGGGTGGCGTTTATGACGGCCACTGCCGCACGCTTAATCTTCCCCAGGAAAATGCCGCCGTACGTATAAAGCAGCGTGCCCCGGTAACGCACTTTACCGATCTCCTCTCCGGTGAGGTTCATGCCGATGAACGTCTGGCGCGTGAGGATTTTATTATTCACCGCCGTGACGGCCTGTTTGCCTATAACCTGGCGGTGGTCGTCGACGATCGTTTCCAGGGCGTGACGGAAATTGTGCGCGGAGCAGACCTGGTCGAACCGACCGTGCGACAAATATCGCTCTATCATCAGTTTGGCTGGACGGCACCGGACTACATTCATCTGCCGCTGGCGGTCAATGCGCAGGGCTTTAAATTGTCAAAGCAGAACCACGCTCCGGCCCTGCCAGACGGCGATCCGCGTCCTGTTTTGATCGACGCGCTGCGATTTCTCAACCAGAATGTAACCAACGAATGGCAGGATCTGCGTATTGACGAACTGCTGAAAATGGCCGTTGCCAATTGGACGCTCGCGGCAGTGCCAAAAATCCAGCATTCTCAAATGCGTTGCGCTGAGCTATGATTAGCCGCTTTTTTCATAACAAAACACACTACGAGGTGTACCATTTTTACCCGAGTCGCTAATTTTTGCCGTAAAGTGCTAAGCCGCGAAGAGAGCATGGCGAACGATGCTATTGCACAGCCACACATGTCGGTTATTCCGCGTGAGCAGCACACTATTTCCCGCAAAGATATCAGTGAAAATGCCCTCAAGGTGCTCTATCGTCTGAATAAAGCGGGCTACGAGGCCTACCTCGTGGGCGGTGGAGTGCGTGATTTACTGTTGGGCAAAAAACCAAAAGATTTCGACGTGACGACCAGCGCCACGCCTGAGCAGGTGCGCAAATTATTCCGTAACTGCCGTCTTGTTGGCCGCCGTTTCCGTCTGGCTCACGTGATGTTTGGGCCGGAAATTATCGAAGTGGCGACCTTCCGCGGCCATCACGAAGCGGGCGTATCGGATCGCACGACGTCACAGCAGGGCCAGAACGGCATGCTGCTGCGTGATAACATCTTCGGCTCTATCGAAGAAGATGCCCAGCGCCGCGATTTCACCATCAACAGCCTTTACTACAGCGTGGCGGATTTTACCGTACGCGATTACGTCGGCGGCATGCAGGACCTGAAAGAAGGTCTGATCCGTCTGATCGGCACGCCGGAAACGCGCTATCGTGAAGATCCCGTGCGTATGCTGCGCGCCGTGCGTTTCGCCGCCAAGCTGGATATGCGCATCAGCCCGGAAACGGCAGAGCCGATTCCGCGTCTGGCGACGCTGATTAACGACGTGCCGCCAGCCCGCCTGTTCGAAGAGGCGCTGAAGCTGCTGCAGGCTGGCCACGGCTTTGAAACCTATAAACTGCTGCGTGAATACAACCTGTTCCAGCCGCTGTTCCCGACCATTACCCGCTACTTCACCGAAAGCGGTGACAGCCCAATGGAGCGGATGATTGCGCAGGTGCTGAAAAATACCGATACCCGTATTCGCAACGACATGCGCGTCAATCCGGCGTTCCTGTTTGCGGCGATGTTCTGGTATCCGCTGCTGGAAACGGCCCAGCGCATTACCCAGGAGAGCGGGCTCGCCTACTATGATGCCTTCGCGCTGGCCGCAAACGACGTGCTGGACGAAGGGTGCCGTACGCTCGCTATTCCGAAACGTATTACCACGCTGGTGCGGGACATCTGGCAGCTTCAGCTGCGCATGTCCCGTCGTCAGGGCAAACGCGCCTGGAAGCTGATGGAGCATCCAAAATTCCGCGCCGCCTTCGATCTGCTGTCGCTGCGTGCTGAAATTGAACGCAATCAGGAGCTGCAGCGCCTGTCCCAGTGGTGGGCCGAATTCCAGGTTTCCGCCCCGCCGGAGCAGAAAGATATGCTCACCGGGCTGGATGAAGAGCCGGAACCGCGTCGCCGCCATCGTCGTCCGCGTAAGCGCGCGCCGCGTCGTGAAGGGACGGCATGACCCTCGCGTACATCGCCGTCGGCAGTAATTTAGCCTCTCCGCTGGAGCAGGTTAACGCTGCCGTACAGGCGCTGGGCGAGATCCCTCAGAGCCGGGTCGTGGCGGTCTCCTCTTTCTACCGTACCCCGCCGCTGGGTCCGCAGGATCAGCCTGATTACCTCAATGCCGCCGTGGTGCTTGAAACCGCTCTTAGTGCCGAAACGCTGCTGGACAATACCCAGCGCATCGAACTGCAGCAGGGCCGCGTACGCAAAGAAGAACGCTGGGGACCGCGCACGCTGGACCTCGACATTATGCTGTTTGGTCACGAGACCATTAACACTGAACGTCTCACCGTTCCGCATTACGACATGAAAAATCGCGGGTTTATGCTCTGGCCGCTGTTTGAAGTCGCCCCCGATCTCCTCTTCCCGGACGGCACCCCACTTAAGTCCATTCTGGACGGCCTCAACGCGGAAAGACCCGCCTGCTGGTGATCCGGTTCCCCTGCCGATTAGCCTCAAAATAATTGTGGCTAATCGGTTACCTAAAATCATTGTTCCCTCGAATGTTACTGTTAGAATGCGCAAAGATTCGCTTTTGGGCTATCAGGAAACAGTATGAAACCAACCACCATCTCCTTACTGCAGAAATGCAAACAGGAAAAAAAACGCTTCGCCACCATCACCGCGTATGACTACAGCTTCGCCAAACTCTTTGCCGAAGAGGGTATCAACGTCATGCTGGTCGGAGATTCGTTAGGGATGACGGTACAAGGACATGATTCCACCCTGCCGGTCACGGTTGAGGATATCGCTTACCATACCCGCGCCGTGCGCCGTGGTGCCCCAGCCTGCCTGCTGCTCTCCGATCTGCCGTTTATGGCCTACGCCACGCCGGAGCAGGCATTCGAAAACGCGGCAGCGGTGATGCGCGCCGGGGCCAATATGGTCAAAATTGAAGGCGGCGCCTGGCTGGTGGAGACGGTGAAGATGCTCACCGAACGCGCCGTGCCGGTGTGCGGCCATTTGGGTCTGACGCCGCAGTCCGTCAACATCTTTGGTGGCTATAAGGTGCAGGGCCGCGGTGACGCCGCCCAGACGCTGTTTGATGATGCCCTGGCGCTGGAAGCCGCAGGCGCGCAGCTGCTGGTGCTGGAGTGCGTGCCGGTTGAGCTGGCGAAGCGTATTACTGAAGCACTGTCGATTCCGGTGATCGGTATTGGCGCGGGCAACGTGACCGACGGTCAGATTCTGGTGATGCACGACGCCTTTGGCATCACCGGCGGGCATATTCCGAAGTTTGCCAAAAATTTCCTCACCGAAGCGGGCGACATGCGCGCTGCGGTCAGGCAGTATATTGCCGACGTTGAATCCGGTGTTTACCCGGGTGAAGAACACAGTTTCCATTAAGGAGTCTCGTTGTGCTAATCATTGAAACCCTGCCGCTGCTGCGCCAGCATATTCGTCGTGCGCGTCAGGAAGGTAAACGTATCGCACTGGTCCCGACCATGGGCAACCTGCATGACGGCCATATGAAGCTGGTCGATGAAGCAAGAGCCCGTGCAGATATCGTGGTGGTCAGTATCTTCGTTAACCCAATGCAGTTTGACCGCGCCGACGATCTGGCACGCTATCCGCGCACCCTGCAGGAAGATTGCGAGAAGCTCAAAAAACGCCATGCGGATATTGTCTTCTCTCCGGCGCCGGCGGACGTGTATCCGCAGGGTACGGAAGAGGCCACTTACGTTGATGTACCGGGCATTTCCACCATGCTGGAAGGTGCAAGCCGCCCGGGTCATTTCCGCGGCGTGTCGACCATCGTCAGCAAGCTGTTCAACCTGGTGCAGCCAGACGTTGCCTGCTTCGGTGAGAAAGATTTCCAGCAGCTGGCGCTGATCCGCAAAATGGTTGCGGATATGGGTTACGATATTGAGATTGTCGGCGTGCCGATTGTACGTGCCAAAGACGGTCTGGCGCTCAGCTCGCGAAATGGCTACCTGACCGCTGAACAGCGTAAAATCGCGCCGGGCTTAAGCAAGGTCATGAACGCCATGGCGGAGCAGGTTCTGGCAAAAGAGTTGACCGTCGAAGAGATCGTCGCCCTCGCCGAACAGGCGCTGAACGATAAAGGTCTCCGCGCTGACGACGTACAAATTCGCGATGCCGATACGCTGCTGGAATTTACTGAAACCAGCAAGCGTGCGGTGATCCTGGTAGCGGCATGGCTTGGCCAGGCTCGTCTGATTGATAATAAAGTGGTTGAGCTGGCGTAGTTCTCGCCCTTGATAATGAAAGGTAAACGTAATGATTCGCAAAATGCTGCAAGGTAAGCTTCACCGTGTAAAAGTCACCCAGGCCGACCTGCACTATGAAGGCTCCTGCGCCATTGACCAGGATTTCCTCGATGCTGCGGGGATCCTTGAAAACGAAGCGATTGATATCTGGAACGTGAATAACGGCAAACGTTTCTCAACCTACGCCATTGCCGCCGAGCGCGGGTCTAAAATCATCTCCGTTAACGGCGCGGCAGCGCACTGCGCGGACGTGGGTGATATTGTGATTATCGCCAGCTTCGTGATGATGTCTGACGAAGAAGCACGCCGCTGGCAGCCAAAAGTCGCCTACTTCGAAGGCGACAACGACATGAAACGTACCGCGAAGGCGATTCCGGTTCAGGTGGCTTAATCTTTCCCGGGGGGCTGATTGAACGCCCCCCTTCTCTGCTATTCCCTTATTTATTTATTCCTTTCTCCTTTAATAACTCCCCCCACAACGCCAAACTCACAATTACCCTTTACGTTCTCACACGTACGCCCGAGAGTATTTATTACCCTCTCACCATAGCTTTTAAAATAAATAATATTATTTATTAGCTTCTTCCGAAGTGTAATAAGTATATCTCGAAGAGATTATTTAGTCCAGTAACAGACTTTTCACTCCCAGCCACTAATGGCCATAACCCATTGTTTTACAATCATTTATTTAGGTAATTATTTCTTTTACAATATCAATTAAAGACAAGTCGTTATACAGAAAATAAAAAGGAAATATAGTTACCTCGTTTCATTGAAACACTATTTTCATTAATGACTTCTTTTATATACAAAATGGATTAACGATGTTTAAGAAAACAATTCTGGCTACGACTGTAGCCGTAATGGCAATGGGTTCTGTATCAGCAATGGCGGCGGATGTTGGCCTGATCACCTTTGATGGCGCGGTAACAGATACCACCTGCGTTATCACCACTAACAACGGCGTGGAAGCAAACAACGTTACCGTTACTCTGCCAGTAGTTAAAAAGTCAGATGTAGAAGGAACGACCGTTGATAAAGGCGTAGGTTCTAAAGAGTTCGAATTGCACCTGAGCAAGTGTCCAGCCGCCCTGACTAAAGCCTCTGCAAGCTTCTCTTCGCAGCAGTTCGCTGATCTGTCAAACGGCACCCTGAAAGCGGACCCAACCGTAACGGGCCATGCTGACAACGTGGGTCTGGCGCTGTACAACAACACCGCAGCAAGCTCCGATCGCGTTCTGATTGGTCAGCCAGATAACAATACTCAAGTCGCTGCGCTTACGTCAGGCGAAGGTACCCTGGCGTACCGTGTTGCTTACGTTCCAAGCGCCGACTGGGTGAAAGGCACCAATGACATTGCCTCTGGTAAAGTCAGCAGCAACGTCACCTTCACCATGAGCTACGAATAATCGGCTGATTAAATTCATGCGCTCACGGATGAGGTGGGCGCATTTTTGTTTAATGGATGAATAATATGCGCCTTTTTAAAATCAGTACCACCGCCATTTTAATGAGCGTTGGGTTTACTTTTACCCAATCCGCATTAGCCGATATCGTTATTTCTGGCACTCGCGTGATCTACCCGCAATCAGCAAAAGATGTCACCGTGAATATGGAAAACCGCGGTAATAAACCTTTGCTGGTGCAAACCTGGCTTGATGATGGCCGTGATACCACGAACCCACAAGAGCTGAAACTTCCGTTTATTGTCACGCCACCTGTTTCCCGCGTTGATCCCTCTAAAGGCCAAACGGTGCGTATTACCTGGCTAGGCCAGAACATGCCACAAGATAAAGAGACAATGTACTGGTTCAATGTGCTGGAGGTCCCGCCTAAAGGTAAAAACGCAGACGAGCAAAACGTTCTGCAGCTGGCATTCCGGACCCGAATCAAAATGTTTTTCCGCCCGGATGGATTAAAAGGTGACCCTGCCGTTGCCGCGGGTCAATTAAAGTGGTCACAGCAAAATAATAAGCTCACCGCCCGCAACGACTCTCCTTACTTTGTTTCTGTCGCAAAGATAGAAGCGAATGTAAATGGTAAAAAAGTGACTATTGATCCGCACTATGTTGAGCCTTTTGCCAGCCAGTCATTCGATATGAAAACGGCCGTTTCAGCACGCGTCGAAAAATTAACATACACCGCAATCAATGATTTTGGTGGCGCAGAGGCTCACGAATCCTCAGTTAATTGATCTCTCCAAACACAACTTTAATTATTAGACGCTAACGGATTAGTGATAGCAATGTTACTTCGCCACTCATTTCTATATCTTGCCCTTTGTGCCGTATTTCAGTCTGCAGCGTTTGCTGCGGAGAAAACGGCTGCGCCAACCTTCGGTAGTGAAGAGGTCGAATTCAACGATCAGTTTCTGTTTAATACGGGGACACCGGTCGACGTTAGCCGATTTTCTAAAGGGAACCCTGTCGTTCCTGGTACTTATAAAACTCAAATTCTGCTGAATGGTCAGAGAAAGATCCTGACAGAGTTTACGTTCAAAGATAACGGCACGTCTCGTGCCACGCCTTGCTTTACCTCCAAAATATTAATGCAGATCGGCATTAAAAAAGATGCCTTACAAATAAAGCCTGAAGACGTGGGCGACGAAAATAGCTGCATCGATATTAACCATTCACTAAACGGCGCATCCTGGGAATATGATTCTGGAACGCAGGAATTAAGCCTCGCGGTGCCGCAAATATACATTGAACGACGCCCGGGGGGTTACGTCGATCCTTCTCTCTGGGAAGAGGGTATTACTGCGGCGATGCTCTCTTATGACCTCAATGCCTGGCATTCAGACAGCGCTTCAGGTGGGCAGGACACCGCCTATGCCGGGTTAAAGTATGGTCTGAATATGGGGCCATGGCGTTTGCGGTCTCGCGGCACGCTGAACTGGGATAAAGACGACGGTTCGAGCTATTCCAGCCAGGATATTTATCTGCAGAGAGATATCACCGCCATACGTTCTCAATTGCTGTTAGGTGATTCGTACACGCGTGGCGATACCTTTAACTCAATTAACCTTCGCGGTGTTCGCCTCTATAACGATGACCGCATGCTGCCGGGCGGTATTTCAACTTATGCCCCCGTAATTCGGGGCGTGGCGAAGAGTAACGCAAAAGTCTCTATCACCCAGAGTGGGAATAAGATTTACGAAAGCACCGTCCCACCGGGCGCATTTGAGATCGACGACCTCAGCACCACTGGCTATGGCAGCGATTTGATCGTGACCGTCGAAGAGTCTGATGGCAGCACGCGTACCTTCTCCGTGCCCTACTCTTCCGTCAGCCAGATGCTGCGACCGGGCTATAGCCGTTGGGACGTGGGGGCAGGAGAGCTAAATGATAGTGGTCTGCGCGACAAACCGCGTCTGGGTTATGCGACCGGTTACTACGGTTTAAGCAATACCTTCACCGGGTATGCCGGGCTGCAGTATATGGATACAGGCTACGTATCCGGCTTGCTGGGTCTTGCCATGAACACCGGTATTGGCGCCTTTGCGCTTGATGTCACCCACTCTGATGCCGATATCGACGGTCTGGGTAATCTTACGGGGCAGAGTTACCGGCTTTCCTGGAGCAAGCTCCTTGAAGAGACGAATACCTCTTTCAACGTCGCCGCGTATCGATTCTCTACTGAAAACTACCTGACGCTGAGCGACGCAGCGTCGCTTTCAGAGGATGTAAAGTACCGGGATACCTCACGTAATCCAAACCATACGGATGAAGACGTCTATAACAGCTTCCAGCGTATGAAAAATCAGATTCAGCTGAACGTCAGCCAGCCCCTTTCAACTGACGGTAAAGATTACGGCTCACTTTACCTGACCGGCAGCTGGCAGGATTACTGGAATAACTCCAGCTCAACCTCTCAATATTCAATGGGCTACAACAATTCATTCTGGCTCGGTAGCTACAGCGTATCGTTACAACGCAGTTATGATGAATTTGGTGAGAAAGACGACAGCATCTACCTCAGCCTGAGCATCCCCCTGGAAAATCTCCTGGGTTATAAGAAACGCCCGGCCGGTTTCTCCACCATAAACATGAGCGTCAACTCCGATTTCAAACACAACACGGCATTCAACACCAGTGCCAACGGAAATACGGACGACTATCGCTTTAGCTACAGCGTGAACACCAGCACCACCCATGCAGACAGCAGCAACATCAACCAGATTGGCGGATATGGCAGCTATAACAGCGCTTACGGCCCTCTGAACCTGTCGGCATCGGCGTCTGACGACGACAGTCGTCAATACTCGATGAGCTACAGCGGCGGCATGCTGCTTCATTCCGGTGGTATTACGCTGGCACCTGGCAGTATCGGCGATACCGACACGCTGGCTCTCGTCAGTGCCCCCGGTGCCAAAGGCGCGCATTTGAGCGTGGGTGACGCCGTCATCGGCAGCTCAGGCTACGCCATCATGCCGTATCTGTCGGCTTACCGACAGAACACCGTCGGTATTGATATTGCCAACCTCGAATCCGACGTAGAAGTCAAAAACACCAGCACCATTGCCGTTCCTCGCAGCGGTGCAATTCTGCGCGTTGACTTCGAAACCGATCAGGGCCGCTCGCTGCTTCTGGATCTCCACCGCTCTGACAACAGCTTCATTCCGCTTGGCGCCGACGTTGTTAATGAGAAAGGCATTTCGGTCGGTTCCGTAGGACAGGCGGGCCAGGCTTACGTTCGTGGCGTAGAGGAGAGCGGAACGCTACGCGTGGTCTGGGGTAATGACGCCAACGGTTCGTGTTCCGTTACCTATCGTATTACTGCATTGGCAAAAAAAGTGGGCCTGACAACCCTGCTCACTAACCAGTTGTGCCAGATGAAATGACTTTTAACAGGGAGTTAATTTGCATGAGAAAAACATTATTACACACGCGCATCAGCGCGCTCTTTGCCCTCGTATTGAGTGCGCAGGCTATGGCGGAAACGAAAAACCTTGATGTCACCTTCACGGCAACGCTGCGTGAAACCACCTGCGACATGAAAATTCAGGGCGGGACCGGGGATGGTTCAAAAAACACGATACCGATTGGCACCAGTGGCAAAACCTCTCTGTCGGATATTGCTGCTGGTAACGATGCCGCCAGCACGACGTTTAAGCTGCTGATCACCGAATGCCCTTCCAGCCTGAGCGGGTTGAAAACAACGATTACCGGCACGCAGTCAACTGACGTGTTGACCGCTATCGCAAACGCAGCAACGGATTCACCTGCGTCCAATATGGGGGTCACGATTGCTCGCGTATCGGCGCCGGCGACACCTTTCACCATCAACGCAACAGAAGATGCCAAACGTTTGGTCTGGACTGCAGGTGAAATTAGCGGCAAAGAAGTGCCTTTAATCGCCCGCCTGGTTGAAACCAAAACGGGACAGGCAACAACAGGCAGCTTTAGCGCCATTGCCACCTTTAATTTTGTCTACGAGTAAGCGGAAGGATACGCATAATGAAAACAAACTTGAATTTACCCCTCATTGCGTTGGCCATCTCCGCCGGGCTTATGTCCGCTAATGCTAGCGCGATTACAGGGACAACCAGCGTACAGGCAACCTTTACCTCAACCATTGAGGCGGGCACCTGCACGGCGCAAATTCAAAACGCCAGCGGGCAGGCTATCGACACCCTCGCATTTGGCGATGTGTTTAAATCTGACCTCGTCAATCAGAGCCGCAGTGAGCCGTTCAAAGTGGCCTTCAGCGGATGCGCAGGGGTCAAATCTGCCACTCTGCAGGCAACGCCGGGAGTGGGCAACGGCTGTTCTGGCCCTTCATCAAACGGAGACTCTTTCTCCGCAGGGAGAGCAACAGGGTTTGAAGTGTGGAAAGGTGAAGCCAGCTCAGGAACATTGCTGAGCTGTATTACCAAACCCACTCAAACGGTCGCCATCAGCGGCGCAACGACCACCGTTGATATGGCTGCCCGTATTGTCATCGCAAAAGACAGAACGATTGCTGATGTCACCACTGGCGATGTCAGCGCGCCTGTAACCTTTATCGTTACTTACCAGTAATGTTAAGCGGGGGCAGAACAGATATGTCGCAACCATTATTACCAGGCACGAACGGTCAATTAGCGCTTCTGACCGGGTTGATAAGCTGGCTCTGGACTGCCCCATGCCTGTCAATAGAGACAGGTATGGATGTCACCCTGAATGCCAGGATTATTGAAAATACCTGCCAGATTTCCCTTTCTGATAACGGCAAAGTGCATCTGCCGACGGTCAGTAAGAGTTGGTTCTACAACAGTGACGGGAGCTCACGTCTTCAGCCAACGGACGCCGCCACAGGCACGGTTTTCAACGTCAAAGTGGACAGCTGTCCTGGCGCCAATATCAATCGCCTTAATTTCAGCTTCCAGCCACAGTCAAAACAGTGGCCGAGCGGTACGCATCAGGTCTTTATCAACGAAACAGCGGCGACGGCAGGTGGTGCAGCCAACACTGGCATCGTCATATTTTCATCGGCACTGAATACTAACGTACTGAATTCTGATGGCAGTTCCAGCGTCGCCGTTGAACCTCAAACGCAATTGGCCGGGGAATATGAATTCTATGCTCGCTTACAAAATACGGGTGCCGTCTCCGTTGGGAAAATAACCAGCCAGGTGCTGGTTAACGCGACGTATGAATAACAGTCACCTAATCAAGGATACTCTAATGATAAAATGGAATTATCTGAAGAATATGAAATATACGCTATTTAGCGCCTTTATACTCCTGGTGTTAACACCGTTCAGCTATGCAACCGAATGCCATATGGGCATCCGTGGTACGGAAGGCGGAACGTCGAATTTGGTCATGTCATCATATTCCAACAGCATCCGCTGGGCGCGTTCTGATGGACCTAAAAATAATACCACATCGCATTTGCTTGCAACCGCAGAGATGGATTTGGATCCCTGGCTGGAATCTGATTGCGACTCAGGGAATGACGGTGAACAGCTGATAGCAAAAATAAATTACGCTGGTGTTTACCGTAATATTGGCATCTCTGATTATACCGCGACATATAACACCAATATTCCCGGCATTGGATTTTCGGTAAAAATTTACTCTGATGCCGGGGGTGGGTATTTTGAGACAACCCAGTCAGAATGGACCACTATCGATGCGGGAGGTGGCGAACGGTGGGCAGGCAAGCGCTGGAAAGCCCATATCGAAATCTATCAATTCGACTTTGATTTCGCAGGCAATACCAGCGGTTTGACGTACCTTACGCCTTCAGGAAGTTTTACACTCGGTCAAATGGGTATCGGCGATCCAAGCGACAGTGACAATAAACCCTGGACATTTACCATTACGCCATCCAGCTTCAGAATTCCTATTATTACGACAACCTGCCAGACGGCTCAGTTGAGTTCGGGAGGAAGCAACGTTGATCTTGGCGAATATATGATATCTGATTTTAACGCCTCGCCGCGAAGCACGTCGTTTGCAGTGCAGCTGCTCGGGTGTGATAACGTGTTTGCCGTTAATTTTAAAATGAACGCGCAAAAAGTTACCGGCTCAGACAGCAGCCTGTTAGCCAATACGCTCACGGGCTCGGGAGCCGCGCAGGGCGTCGGCGTCAAGCTCATGGCAACACTGCGGGGTCAACAAATCAAACCTAACGCTTTAGCGTACACGATGTACGATATCGACACGAGTGCAGGCGCGGGTATCGGCGCGCTGTCGTTTGATGCCCAGCTCGTAAAAAATGGAGAAACGGTTAAAGCGGGCAATTTTAAGGGTCAGGCCACCTTTACGATGAACTACTACTAACTTACCCCTGCGGCTGATTGCTGATCAGCCGCGACATGGTCTCCAGCGAATCCGTTCTTAGAATATACAGGCGCTTCAATAAGAACGGATTATCCCCCGGCTTCACCTTCCCCTTCACCGTCGTCACCGCCAGATGGAAACCGGCGTCATTCGCCGCCTTTATCGCTTTATTGTCGTAGCCGCCAAACGGATAGGAAAGATAGAGCACGCGAGGATTAAACTGCGCCAGCGCGCGTCGCGAGCGTTCAAAATCAAACAGGATCACGTGATAGCTGCGGCTCAGTAAGATCGGGTGTTTGTATCCATCCACGCGATGCAGGAAATGGGTGTGGGACTGAATATCGAACACGTCCTGAATGCCCTTAATCTCCTGCACGCTCATAAACTGCAGTGATTTCGGGTCCCACTTCTGCGGATGGCCTTTTATGCGGGAAGAGATAATAAACGCCGTGGCCTTGAAGCCGTACTCTTTCAGCACAGGATAGGCATAGCGGCTGACCGATTTCAGGCCGTCGTCAAAGGTAATCACCACAGATTTTGCAGGCAGGTTCATTTTGTTTCGCACGTACCCTTCCAGCTGGTACATCGTCAGGGTGGTATAGCCCTGATCGCGTAACCAGGCCATCTGGTTGTTGAACGCGCGCACGCTGGTCGTCGTGGACGTATGTCGAAAGCGCGTGTTCTCTTCATCACGCAGAATATGATGGTAGGTCAGAATCGGAAGTCCGTTATCTTCCTGCGCATCCAGGCTGCTGATCCACGCCAGACGGTTGCCGATGCGGATCTGGAACCAGGTCTGATTCAGACGGTCTTTCAGTTTGCTCAGTATCGGATAGCGCAGATTGGCGCTTAACGTGCCGAACGGTGCGCTGCCGCTGGAAGGCGCGTTATACACCGGCGTGTCTTTCCAGGTAATCAGGTTCTGGTTGCTCAGGGGTTTATTGAGATCCCCGAGGCTGTCCTCGACGCGCTGTTTCCCCTGAACCGGCTCCAGGTGCCCCTTGTCGATAAACCCCGTACCAAAACCGAAGCGAAATTCGTAGTAGTCCGCCGCCGCGGGCACAACGGCCAGGATCTGCCCGGCGCGCACGTTACCCACGTTGATAACGCTGTTCCCCACCTGCGCCCAGATCGCCGCGTCTTCGGTGGTTTGCATATACTGGGCAGGCAGCGTTTGCTGGCTGAGTAAACTGGCTGAGCTGACGCCGGAAATGAGCATCAATAGCAGGAAAAGAATACGCGGTACCATGGTGTCTTAATCGGTGCGGGAAACTGCCGCTATTGTAACAAATGAGACATCAATACCAACGTTTAATTCTTATACAGGTCATGGAGCAGGACGAAGGGAGGATTTTTTTGCTGCTGATGCCACAAGCTGCTGACGCCCGGAACGCCCTGCGCCACGATGGCATGGCGAAACTCAGCGCTGCTTAATGATTCACGCTGTGGATACATTAACGCCAGCAGGGCGAAGTTGATCCCCGAGATGACTTCACAGCACGCATGCTTATGGCTCAGCAACGCGGCTGCGCGGTAAGGTGCCGCGCCCGATTTATCGGTCAAAAAAATCACGCCATCGCCGGTGTCCGTTTCATGCAGGGCATCGCACATCATGCGGCTCAGCATGTTGGTGCTCAGCCCGCGCCAGTAGTTTACCGCCCGGCACTGCGCCAGCGGGCCAAATTTGGCTTCAAGCTTATCCAGCATTTCCTGCGCCTGTTCATCGTGGCAGGTGATAACCCATCCCAGCATAACTCTCTCCTTAGCAGGCAAGTAGTTTAGCGGAGTGAAGGTTAGCTTTCGGTGATAACTGTCAAAGAAAGTGCCCGGCAAACAGAACGTCGCCGGGCAGAAGATTAGCTGCGCAGACCGCGTCCGCGCTGGATCAGATACCAGCACAGCAGGTAGAAGGCGATGATAAACACCACCAGCACCGCCACCGTGGTAAACAGCGGCACGTCAGTGATGCCGAGGAAGCCAAAGCGGAAGCCGCTGATCATGTAGACAATCGGGTTCAGGTGCGACAGCGCCTGCCAGAACGGTGGCAGCAGCGTCAGGGAGTAGAACACCCCGCCGAGATAGGTCAGCGGCGTCAGCACGAAGGTTGGGATCAGGCTGATGTCGTCAAACGTTTTGGCGAACACGGCGTTCAGCAGACCGGCCAGCGAGAACAGGATCGCCGTCAGAAGCAGCGTCAGCGCGACAAACAGCCACGAGTGGACCTGGAACGGCACGAAGAACAGCGAAATCGCCGTGACCAGGATCCCCACGCAGAGCCCGCGCGCCACGCCGCCGCCGACATATCCCGCGATAATGACGTGCGTCGGCACCGGGGCCACCAGCAGCTCTTCAATATTGCGCTGGAACTTGGCGCTGAAGAATGACGACGCCACGTTGGCATAGGCGTTGGTGATCACCGCCATCATAATCAGGCCCGGCACGATAAACTGCATATAGGTAAAGCCGTGCATCTCACCAATCCGGGAACCAATCAGGTTACCGAAGATAATGAAATAGAGCGTCATCGTGATGACCGGCGGCACCAGGGTTTGCACCCAGATACGCATAAAGCGGTTGATCTCTTTCGCCCAGATACTTTTCAGCGCGACCCAGTAAAGATGCGTCATGCCTTGTCTCCTTGTTTGTCATGTACCAGAGAGACAAACAGCTCTTCCAGTCGGTTCGCTTTGTTACGCATACTTAAGACCTGAATCCCCTGCGCGCTCAGCTGCGAGAACACGCTGTTAATACCCTGCTCGCGCAGTACTTCCACTTCCAGCGTCGAGGTATCCACCAGACGATAGTTGTAACCTTCAAGTTTTGGCAGCGCGCTTTTCGCCGCCAGATCGAGAATGAAGGTTTCGGATTTCAGCTTGGAGAGCAGATTCTTCATCGAGGTGTTTTCCACCAGCTCACCGTGCTGAATGATGCCGATGTTGCGGCACAGCATTTCAGCCTCTTCAAGGTAGTGGGTGGTCAGAATAATGGTGGTGCCTTTGTCGTTGAGATCCTTCAGGAAGCCCCACATGGAACGGCGAAGTTCGATATCGACACCCGCAGTCGGTTCATCGAGGATCAGCAGCTTTGGCTCGTGCATCAGCGCGCGGGCGATCATCAGGCGGCGCTTCATCCCGCCGGACAACATGCGCGCACGTTCGTTTCGCTTTTCCCACAGGTCGAGCTGCTTGAGGTATTTTTCGCTACGCTCCAGGGCTTCTTTGCGCTCAACGCCGTAATACCCCGCCTGGTTAACGACAATTTGCTGCACCGTCTCGAACGGGTTGAAGTTGAACTCCTGCGGAACCAGCCCCAGCTGGCGCTTGGCGTTCACCACATCTTTTTGCAGGTCGTACCCAAAGACGCTCACCCGGCCGGACGTTTTATTGACCAGCGAGCTGATAATCCCAATGGTGGTCGATTTCCCCGCCCCGTTCGGCCCCAGAAGCGCGTAAAAATCGCCGGCCTCTACTTTAAGATCTATTCCGCGTAGCGCCTGAACGCCACCCGAATAGGTTTTTTTTAGCTGCTCAAGCTCCAGTGCAATTGCCATGAAATTAACTTACCTTCAGTTCTTACACACGTTGTGTGGTTTCATTAAAAGTCGGGTTACCCTATAGTAGCGCAACGCAATAACTCGGTTACAGGTCGCTAACCTCCATGAACAACATAGATACACTCATCAGCAACAATGCACTATGGTCAAAAATGCTGGTGGAGGAAGACCCCGGATTTTTTGGAAAACTCGCGCAGGCTCAGAACCCACGCTTTCTCTGGATTGGATGTTCCGACAGCCGCGTACCGGCGGAGCGCCTGACCGGCCTTGAACCCGGCGAACTGTTTGTTCACCGTAACGTCGCCAATCTCGTGATTCACACCGATCTCAACTGTCTTTCTGTTGTTCAGTATGCCGTGGACGTTCTGCAAGTCGAGCACATCATCATTTGCGGCCATTATGGCTGCGGCGGCGTGCAGGCGGCGGTTGAAAACACGGAGCTGGGGCTCATTGATAACTGGCTGCTGCACATCCGCGATATCTGGTTCAAACATAGCTCACTGCTGGGCGAAATGCCGCAGGAGCGTCGCATGGATACCCTTTGCGAACTCAACGTGATGGAGCAGGTGTATAACCTGGGCCACTCAACAATCATGCAATCAGCGTGGAAACGCGGGCAGAAGGTCTCTATCCACGGCTGGGCTTACGGTATTCACGATGGTCTGCTGCGCAATCTTGAAGTGACCGCCACCAACCGCGAAACGCTGGAGCAGCGCTACCGTTCGGGGATTGCAAACCTTCAGCTTAAGCATGTGAACCATAAATAAAGCCGGGGTTTACTCCCTCTCCCTGTGGGAGAGGGCCGGGGTGAGGGCATCAGGCCGCAACTACTCGTCCAGCAATACCACTTTCCCAACATACGGCAGATGACGATAACGCTGCGCGTAGTCAATGCCGTAACCGACGACGAATTCGTCCGGAATCGAGAAGCCCACGAACTCTACCGGCACCTGCACTTCACGGCGGTCAGGTTTATCCAGCAGCGTACAAATCGCCAGAGATTTTGGCTCACGCAGGCTCAGGATCTCGCGTACTTTTGACAGCGTGTTGCCGGAGTCAATAATGTCCTCAACGATCAACACATCTTTGCCACGAATATCTTCATCCAGATCTTTCAGGATTTTCACATCACGGGTGGTGGACATGCCGCTGCCGTAGCTGGAGGCGGTCATAAAATCGACCTCATGGGGCACATGCACTTCACGGCACAGGTCTGCCATGAACATGAAAGAGCCGCGCAACAGACCGACCAGCACCATTTCGCTGCCGCTGTCCTTGTATTGTTCGGTGATTTGACGACCCAGTTCGGCGATACGCGCTTTGATCTCGGCTTCCGGGATCATCACTTCAACAGTATGTTTCATATTACTAACCAAATGATTTTAATGAAAATCTCTCAATGCAGGTGAATGTAAATCCGGCATCGATACGCAAGCCCGCCATTATATCAGCAAATGGATAACCCTGGCGTATGAGTTATAAAAAGCAAATATTGTGATTCCGATCACACTTGTTAATACCTATAATTAGTTGCTAGCAAATTATTAACAAAAACTGACGAGTACACTTTCTATGGCTGAAACAAACTCTAAACAGCCGCGTCTACTGGTGACATTAACAGCCGCGTTCGCAGCCTTCTGCGCGCTGTATCTGTTAATCGGTGGCGTCTGGCTGGTCGCTTTAGGCGGCTCCTGGTACTACCCGATTGCGGGTCTGGTTATGGTTGCCGTAACCGTCCTGCTGTTGCGTAGAAAACAATCTGCACTGTGGCTGTATGCCGCCCTCCTTCTTGCCACCATGATCTGGGGCGTCTGGGAAGTCGGGTTCGACTTCTGGGCGCTGACGCCGCGCAGCGACATCCTGGTCTTCTTCGGCATCTGGCTGATCCTGCCGTTCGTGTGGCGTCGCCTGATTGTGCCTTCTAGCGGTGCGGTGGCGGGCCTGGTTGTTGCCCTGCTGATTACCGGCGGCATCCTGACATGGGCAGGTTTTAACGACCCACAGGAGATCAACGGTACGCTGAACGCGGAATCCACGCCTGCTGCGGCTATCTCTCAGGTGGCGGACGGCGACTGGCCTGCGTATGGTCGTAACCAGGAAGGTCAACGCTACTCTCCGCTGAAGCAGATCAACGCGGACAACGTGAAGAACCTGAAAGAAGCCTGGGTATTCCGCACCGGCGATGTGAAGATGCCGAACGATCCGGGCGAGCTGACCAACGAAGTGACGCCAATTAAGGTTGGCAACATGCTTTATCTGTGTACGGCGCACCAGCGTCTGTTCGCGCTCGACGCGGCCACCGGTAAAGAGAAATGGCACTTCGATCCGCAGCTGAACTCCAACCCGTCCTTCCAGCACGTCACCTGTCGCGGCGTCTCTTACCACGAAGCGCGTGCCGATAATGCCAGCCCGGAGGTCATTGCTGACTGTCCTCGCCGCATTATGCTGCCGGTGAACGATGGCCGTCTGTTCGCCATCAATGCCGAAACGGGCAAGCTGTGCGAAACCTTTGCCAACAAAGGTATCCTGAACCTGCAGACCAACATGCCTGACACCACGCCGGGTCTGTATGAGCCCACCTCACCGCCAATCATTACCGATAAAACTATCGTGATTGCCGGTTCGGTAACGGACAACTTCTCCACGCGTGAAACCTCCGGCGTTATCCGTGGTTTCGACGTGAACACCGGTAAACTGCTGTGGGCGTTCGACCCGGGCGCGAAAGATCCAAACGCGATCCCGTCGGACGAGCACACCTTTACCTTTAACTCGCCAAACTCCTGGGCGCCGGCGGCGTATGACGCGAAGCTGGACCTGGTCTACCTGCCAATGGGTGTAACCACGCCAGATATCTGGGGCGGTAACCGCACGCCGGAGCAGGAGCGTTACGCGAGCGCTATCGTGGCGCTGAACGCGACCACCGGTAAGCTGGCGTGGAGCTACCAGACCGTTCACCACGATCTGTGGGATATGGATATGCCGTCCCAGCCGACGCTGGCGGACATTACCGTTGACGGCAAAACCGTGCCGGTGATTTACGCTCCGGCCAAGACGGGTAACATCTTCGTCCTGGATCGCAGCAACGGTAAGCTGGTTGTGCCTGCACCGGAAAAACCGGTTCCGCAGGGCGCGGCGAAAGGCGACTACGTCAGCAAAACCCAGCCGTTCTCTGACCTGAGCTTCCGTCCGAAGAAAGACCTCAGCGGTGCAGACATGTGGGGTGCCACCATGTTTGACCAGCTGGTGTGCCGCGTGATGTTCCACCAGCTGCGCTACGAAGGCATTTTCACGCCTCCGTCTGAGCAGGGCACGCTGGTCTTCCCGGGTAACCTGGGGATGTTCGAGTGGGGCGGGATCTCCGTCGACCCGAACCGTCAGGTGGCGATTGCCAACCCGATGGCGCTGCCGTTCGTTTCACGTCTGATCCCACGCGGTCCGGGCAACCCAATGGAGCAGCCGAAAGACGCGAAAGGCAGCGGGACCGAAGCCGGCATCCAGCCGCAGTACGGCGTACCGTTTGGCGTAACGCTGAACCCGTTCCTGTCTCCGTTTGGTCTGCCGTGTAAACAGCCTGCCTGGGGTTATATCTCCGGTCTGGATCTGAAAACTAACCAGATCGTGTGGAAAAAACGTATTGGTACACCACAGGACAGCATGCCGTTCCCGATGCCGGTTCCGGTGCCGTTCAATATGGGTATGCCGATGCTGGGTGGCCCAATTTCTACCGCCGGTAACGTACTGTTCATCGCGGCAACCGCAGATAACTACCTGCGCGCGTACAACATGACCAACGGTGAAAAACTGTGGCAAGGTCGTCTGCCGGCAGGTGGACAGGCTACGCCGATGACCTATGAAGTGAATGGCAAGCAGTACGTTGTCATCTCTGCCGGGGGTCACGGTTCGTTTGGCACGAAGATGGGCGACTATATCGTCGCGTATGCACTGCCGGACGAAAACAAGTAACTGAAAAGCCCGGTGGCGCTACGCTTACCGGGCCTACGGGTGCCCTATGTAGGCCGGGTAAGGCGAAGCCGCCACCCGGCTTTTTTATACGGTAAAGCCGAGCATCATCCCCGTATCCTCATGCTCCAGCAGGTGGCAGTGCGCCATATAGGCAAACTCCTTCGGCGCATCGTGGTCAAACTTCACCAGCACCTCGCTGACGCCGCCTTCCACTCTCACCGTATCTTTCCAGCCCGCGCGATGCGCATCCGGCGCTTTGCCGTTCTCTGAAAGAATGCGGAACTGGGTGCCGTGGATGTGGAACGGATGCAGCATCATGTCCCCTTCGCCTGAAATCACCCAGCGCTCAAACTGACCCTTTGTCGCAGCAAACATCGGCGTATTCATATCGAACGCTTTGCCGTTGATCATATTGGCGTTGTGGAAATCAAAGCCGTGGTCGCCGTGATTCATGTTCCCCATGCCGCCCATTTTGCCGTGGTCCATATTCATGTGGCCCATCATCTGCCCGTGGTGCATCCCCGCCATCGCCTTATCGCCATATTTCGCCATCAGCGCCTGCATGCCCATCATGTCGAGCATCGGGTTCATGGAGAGCTGCAGCTTGCGCTGCGTAAGCCCGTCAAGCGACGGGAGTGCTGGCAGCGTGGTTAACGTATCAGGCAGCGTGCCGGAAGCGGCCACCAGCAATGGCTGAATACGCAGCACCGGATGCGGCTTATCAAACGGTGCGACCGCCATCCCCATCTGACTAACCGGCAGGGTTACGAGGTCAAACGGCTTGCCGTCGCTGATGTCCACCAGCACCTCAAAGCGTTCACCCATGAGCATCGGCAGCTCGCTCACTTTCACCGGCTCCAGCAGCAGGCCGCCGTCACTCGCCACCACGTACAGCGGGCGTTTATCGCTAGCGGCGAAATTTAGCGAGCGAGCGTTACAGCCGTTGAGCAGGCGCAGGCGCAGCCAGCCTTTCGGCGCGGCATGCTGCGGGTAAATGGCGCCGTTGGTCAGCAGCGTGTCGCCAAACCAGCCTACCGCCGCGCTCATCACGTCCAGCTGGTAGTCAATTTGCCCGTCAGCGTTGAATTTCTTGTCCTGCACAATCACCGGTACGTCGTCGATGCCCCACTGTTTCGGCAGGCGCAGCAGGCGGCTTTCGTCGTCTTCAATCAGCACCAGCCCCGCCAGCCCCATCGCTACCTGACGACCCGTCTTGCCATGCTGATGCGGGTGGAACCAGCAGGTCGCCGCGCGCTGGTCAGGCGTAAAGGTGACGCTGCGCGTGCCGCCCGCTTTGATGACGCCCTGCGGCCCGCCGTCTACCTCGCCCGGCACTTCCAGCCCGTGCCAGTGCAGCGTCGTCTCTTCGGCGAGGGTGTTGTGAATATCCACCGTCACCGCTTTCCCTTTACGTAGCTGAAGCGCCGGACCGAGCAAATTGCCGTTATAGCCCCACGTCGTGGCGCTATGCTCGCCGAACGTCGTTTTACCGGCCTGAACCACAAGCTGGATACGGCTTCGCGCGTCAGCGGTCAGTAAGTCAGGGATGGGTAAGGCAGGCCTGTCAGCCGCGAAAACCGCGCGGCTCCAGAGAGGTAATGCGCTGGCAGCCCCCAGCACAGCGGAATATTTTAAAAAATCACGACGTTGCATGTTCATTTCCTTATTTCCAGCAGGCGATCTTTTGAGCATAAACCCTCCCCTTACCGGAAGGTCAAGTCAAGCGGCAATAATAAAGATCGTCGCACCGGCATCAAGTATGCTAACGTTAATTTTCCGTGAAGAAGTGGTAGAAGCAATGAAGATGTTTTTCAGGACAATTTTGTTCGGTAGCCTGATGGCAATGTGTGCGAACAGCTATGCGCTAAGTGAAAATGAAGCGGAAGATATGGCCGATTTAACGGCGGTTTTTGTATTCCTGAAAAATGATTGTGGCTACCAGAATTTACCCAACGGGCAAATTCGCCGCGCGCTGGTCTTTTTTGCCCAGCAAAACCAGTGGGATCTCAGTAACTACGACAGCTTCGACATGAAGGCGCTCGGCGAAGACAGCTACCGTGACCTAAGCGGTATTGGTATTCCCACTGCCAAAAAATGCAAAGCGCTGGCTCGTGATTCACTCAGCCTGCTCGCCTACGTGAAATAACCTTCCCGACGCCCCCTGTTGAACCTCTGGCCGTGCAACCACGGTTAGAGTTAGCTATCATGTTTCGCTCATTTTTGGTGAGCGTAATGGATGTTTACACAGGAGGAGTTCGCTATGGCCGACCACACGTTGTGGCATGAAACACTGCATGACCAGTTTGGTCAGTACTTTGCCGTTGATAACGTGCTCTATCATGAGAAAACCGATCACCAGGATCTGATCATCTTCGAGAATGCCGCCTTTGGCCGCGTCATGGCGCTGGACGGCGTCGTGCAAACGACCGAGCGAGATGAGTTTATCTATCATGAGATGATGACCCACGTCCCGCTGCTGGCGCACGGCCACGCGAAGCATGTCCTGATTATCGGCGGCGGCGACGGCGCAATGCTGCGTGAAGTATCCCGCCATCGTTCCATTGAAACCATCACCATGGTGGAAATCGATGCGGGCGTCGTCTCTTTCTGCCGTCAGTATCTGCCCAACCACAATGCCGGTAGCTATGACGATCCGCGCTTTAGCCTGGTGATTGACGACGGCGTTAACTTTGTTAACCAGACCTCGCAGACCTTTGACGTTATTATCTCCGACTGCACCGACCCTATCGGCCCCGGCGCGTCGCTGTTTACATCCTCCTTCTACGAAGGCTGCAAGCGCTGCCTGAACCCGGGCGGGATCTTCGTCGCACAAAATGGCGTCTGCTTCCTGCAGCAGGATGAAGCGCTCGACAGCCATCGTAAGCTCAGCACCTATTTCGATGATGTCAGCTTCTATCAGGCGGCCATTCCGACGTACTACGGCGGGATCATGACCTTTGCCTGGGCGACGGATAACGACGTATTACGCCATCTCTCCACCGAAATTATTCAGGCCCGCTTCCATCAGGCCGGTCTTCAGTGCCGATACTACAATCCGGCAATTCACACCGCAGCGTTTGCCCTGCCGCAGTACCTGCAGGACGCATTATCCACTAAGGGGGTGAGCTAATTGAAAAAGCTTAAACTGCATGGCTTTAACAACCTGACGAAAAGCCTGAGTTTTTGTATTTACGATATCTGCTATGCCAAAACAGCGGAAGAACGCGATGGTTACATCGCCTATATCGATGAACTCTACAACGCCAACCGTCTGACCGAGATCCTGTCAGAAACCTGTTCCATTATCGGCGCAAACATCCTGAACATCGCCCGACAGGATTATGAGCCCCAGGGCGCCAGCGTGACCATACTGGTCAGCGAAGAGCCGGTCGACCCTAAGCTTATCGACAAAACGGAACATCCGGGCCCGCTGCCGGAAGTGGTTGTAGCCCACCTTGATAAAAGCCATATCTGCGTACATACCTACCCGGAGAGTCACCCGGAAGGTGGGCTGTGTACGTTCCGCGCCGATATCGAAGTGTCGACCTGCGGCGTGATTTCCCCGCTGAACGCGCTGAACTATTTAATTCACCAGCTGGAATCGGACATCGTCACCATTGACTATCGCGTGCGCGGTTTTACCCGTGATATCAACGGAATGAAGCACTTCATCGACCACGAGATTAATTCTATTCAGAACTTTATGTCCGACGACATGAAATCGCTGTACGACATGATGGACGTGAACGTGTACCAGGAAAACATCTTCCATACCAAGATGTTACTGAAGGAATTCGACCTTAAGCACTATATGTTCCACACGAAGCCGGAAGATTTGAGCGAAGAAGAGCGTAAGGCGATTACTGACCTGCTCTGGAAAGAGATGCGCGAGATCTACTACGGCCGCAATATTCCGGCCGTGTAAAAGTAAACCGGAGCAGGGATGCTCCGGTCTGTTATTTCTGTTTCATGAAGTCGCGGTAGGCATTTACCACCTGAAGGAAATCCTCAACGCCGCACATCGACAGGCTCTCTTCGTCGTAGTAGCTCATCCCCTCTTCCATCTCATCGCCTGAAAACTCGAGCTGGTTGGCACGCACCATCACCTCTTCACCGTCCATCCACAGGGTGTATTCATGCCCGGCGCGCTGCCAGGAGCGTTCACTGCCTTTCACCGTATTTGCCGCCTGTTCAACCTCATCAAGAAGTGCGAGATTTTCTTTCACCTCTTCGTTAAACCAGTGTCCAACGGCTTCGTGGCCCATCGACATACGCACTTTCACCACTCCGGTGATGTCGCGCAGAAATTCGTAATCCATAGTGTTTTCCTCTGCAAAGCCATTAAGGTAATTATCGCAGCAGCGAGGAAGAAAAAAAGCGTGAGAGGTGGGAGGAATGAAAATAAAAAGGTGAGAGCAAGACCCTGCGGCCTGATGCCCTCACCCCGTCCCTCTCCCACGGGAGAGGGTGCAAACACTAAAAACCGTCTCGTAGAGACGGTTTTGCTGTTTATACTGCCGTCTGGAAGATAACCCCGTCGGCCTTCTCGGTGTACTGAGAGAGCTGGTCGAAGTTCAGATAGCGATAGGTATCCACCGCGGTCTTATCCACCTGAGCCACAAAGGTCTGGTACTCTTCCGGCGTTGGCAGTTTGCCAATCAGCGCCGCAACCGCCGCCAGCTCCGCAGAGGCCAGGAAGACGTTTGCACCGGTACCTAAACGGTTCGGGAAGTTACGGGTAGAGGTGGAGACCACCGTCGCACCGTCGGCAACGCGCGCCTGGTTGCCCATGCACAGGGAACAGCCAGGGATTTCGATACGCGCACCGCTCTTACCAAACACGCTGTAGTAGCCCTCTTCGGTCAGCTGAGCCGCGTCCATACGGGTTGGCGGCGCCACCCACAGACGGGTTGGCAGCTGGCCTTTGTGGGTATCCAGAAGCTTACCGGCTGCACGGAAGTGACCGATGTTGGTCATGCAGGAACCGATAAACACTTCGTCGATCTTCTCGCCCTGCACTTCAGACAGCGGACGCGCGTCGTCCGGATCGTTCGGTGCACACAGGATTGGCTCTTTGATATCCGCCAGATCGATGTCGATCACCGCCGCGTACTCTGCGTCAGCATCGGCTTCCAGCAGCTGCGGATCGGCCAGCCATTTTTCCATGCCCTGGATACGGCGCTCCAGCGTACGACGGTCACCGTAGCCTTCTGCAATCATCCACTTCAGCAGCACGATGTTAGAGTTAAGATACTCAATAATCGGCTCTTTGTTCAGCTTGATGGTACAGCCCGCCGCAGAACGCTCGGCGGAAGCATCGGTCAGCTCGAACGCCTGCTCAACTTTCAGATCCGGCAGACCTTCAATTTCCAGGATGCGGCCAGAGAAGATGTTTTTCTTCCCTTTCTTCTCAACGGTCAGCAGGCCCTGTTTAATCGCATACAGCGGGATCGCGTGAACCAGGTCGCGCAGGGTGATACCCGGCTGCATTTTACCTTTGAAGCGCACCAGCACCGATTCCGGCATATCCAGCGGCATCACGCCGGTCGCAGCAGCAAACGCCACCAGACCAGAGCCCGCCGGGAAGGAGATACCGATAGGGAAACGGGTATGGGAGTCACCGCCGGTACCCACGGTATCCGGCAGCAGCATGCGGTTCAGCCAGGAGTGGATGACGCCGTCACCCGGACGCAGAGAAACGCCGCCGCGGTTCATGATGAAGTCTGGCAGCGTATGGTGCGTGGTTACGTCGACCGGCTTCGGATAGGCCGCCGTGTGGCAGAAGGACTGCATTACCAGGTCAGAAGAGAAGCCCAGGCACGCCAGGTCTTTCAGTTCATCACGGGTCATTGGGCCAGTGGTATCCTGAGAGCCCACGGAGGTCATCTTAGGCTCGCAGTACGCGCCCGGACGAACACCCGCTACGCCGCACGCGCGACCGACCATTTTCTGCGCCAGCGAGTAGCCGCGGTCGCTTTCCGCCACATCTTTCGCCTGACGGAACACGTCTGAGTGCGGCAGACCGAGCGCTTCACGCGCTTTGGTGGTCAGGCCACGACCGATGATCAGCGGGATACGGCCACCGGCGCGCACTTCGTCGATCAGCACGTCGGTTTTCAGCTCAAAGCTTGCCAGCAGCTCGTTGGTCTCGTGGTTACGCACTTCGCCTTTGAACGGATAGACGTCAATCACGTCGCCCATGTTCAGGTTATTCACGTCAACTTCGATTGGCAGTGCGCCCGCATCTTCCATGGTGTTGAAGAAGATCGGTGCAATTTTACCGCCGAGGCACAGGCCACCGCCGCGCTTGTTTGGCACGTGAGGGATATCGTCGCCCATGAACCACAGCACGGAGTTGGTTGCGGATTTACGGGAAGAACCGGTACCCACAACGTCGCCCACGTAGGCCAGCGGGTAACCTTTCTCCTGCAGGGCTTCGATCTGTTTGATCGGGCCGACGCTGCCCGGCTGATCCGGCTCAATGCCTTCACGGGCGTTTTTCAGCATCGCCAGGGCGTGCAGAGGGATATCCGGGCGAGACCACGCGTCCGGTGCCGGAGAGAGGTCATCGGTGTTGGTTTCACCGGTCACTTTAAAGACGGTAACGGTGATTTTTTCAGCCAGAGCAGGACGGTTCAGGAACCATTCGGCATCAGCCCAGGACTGCATCACCTGCTTCGCATAGACGTTGCCTGCTTTGGCTTTTTCTTCTACGTCGTAGAAGTTATCGAACATCAGCAGCGTGGAAGAGAGCGCTTTAGCGGCAATCGGTGCCAGCTTGTCGTTATCCAGCGCGTCAATCAGCGGATGAATGTTGTAACCACCCTGCATGGTGCCGAGCAGTTCAATGGCTTTTTCAGGAGTAACCAGTGGGGAGGTGGCTTCGCCTTTGGCGATAGCAGCAAGGAATCCGGCTTTTACGTAGGCAGCTTCATCTACGCCAGGCGGTACGCGGTTGATCAGCAGATCTAACAGGAATTCTTCTTCGCCCTTGGGCGGGTTCTTCAGCAGCTCGACGAGCGCGGCCATTTGGGTTGCATCTAAAGGTTTGGGTACAATTCCCTCGGCGGCACGTTCTGCTACGTGCTTACGGTATTCTTCTAGCACGACGGTTCTCCTCGCTCTCATTGTCATATGCGGCGGGCGTTCTCTTCACGCTCCTGTGAGACAGCAGTTTGTAGGGTAAATGCCCGATACCGCGTCGGGCAGCATAGCAGGATTTCTACACAGTGTTAATCCGTTTACAAAAAAGCAACATTAAAAAATTTGCTGAATCGTTAAGCATGGTGTAGCGGGGAGACAAGACGAATTTTGGGTACAAAAAAACCGCCTGATAGCGGTTTATTTGTTGCCTTGCGGTGGTAGCACACCGTGTTGGCAGATTTGCGGCAATGCACTCGGCATAAATAATGCTCCTGAGTATGCGGATCCGCAAGCACATATTTTGTGTTTACGAGCCTCCATCCAGTTTCGAACGAAAAAGGATGAAACTGCATTTCACCTCTTTTCAGTCCATTTCGGCTGTAATACTGTTGCCCCCGGCCTGCTTCGCTGGTGTAGCAACCAGTCACCGGGCCCGGAAGCAGTTCCGTAACCTACGCGGCAATGTACTCATTTGCCTGGTTCTGCCTTTCCCGGTGAAGAATGAACCCGCGTAGTCTGTACAGGAACGCACGCAATGGAGATGCGAATCACTGCGCTGATCGTTGTGACCGGTTTACTGCTAACCGCGCTGCACGGTGGCTGGAACATATCCGACATCACGGTGCTGTTTGTCGTCAACCTCGGCAACTAGCTGCTGGCCGCTCGCAAGAGCGGCCTTCTGAATCCCCTGCGGTTTTTCCCGCATCGCATATAATTGTGTAATAAATGCACACACTCTTTATCCGGATGTACCGGACGCTTCCCAATAAAAGTCAAAACAGTAAAAGACGGGTGAATAATACTCACGCCAACCGTAACGCCTCACGGCACAGCGCTTGTCTCGTTGGAGTCATTTTATGAAGTTGCCCTTTAAGCCACATCTGCTCATCCTTCTGTGCAGTGCCGGGCTGTTTGCCGCCTCAGGCGTCATGTTTGTCAAAGGTCGCGCCACGGAGCCCGCTGCGCCGGCTCCCGTCGCACAACAGCCGGCCGCACCTGCGCCTGCCGCAGCCCAGCCCGCCCCTGTTGTCGCACCAACCTACACTGCCGCGCAAATCGATCAATGGGTTGCTCCCATCGCGCTCTACCCGGATGCCCTGCTGTCGCAAATTTTAATGGCGTCGACCTATCCGGCCAACGTGATCCAGGCGGCGCAGTGGTCCAAAGACAACCCTAAAATGGAAGGGGACGCCGCGATTCAGGCCGTTGCCAGCCAGCCCTGGGATCCCAGCGTAAAATCGCTGGTCGCGTTTCCTCAGCTTATGTCCTTGATGGGTGAAAACCCGCCGTGGGTACAAAATCTGGGTGATGCGTTTCTCGCGCAGCCGAAGGACGTGATGGATTCCGTTCAGCGCCTGCGCACGCTGGCGCAGAAAACCGGCGCTTTACAATCCACGCCTCAGCAGACGGTCACCACCGTGACAAAACCGACGCCAGCGAAAACCAGCGCCACTGAGACAACGACAGCCACGACGTCCGCGCCCGCCCCAACGGTAATCAAAATTGAATCTGCCGATCCGCAGGTTGTTTACGTCCCTACCTATAACCCCAATACGGTTTACGGGGCCTGGCCAAACACCGCCTATCCGCCCACCTATCTCCCGCCTACACCCGGGGAGCAGTTTGGCAACAGCTTTGTAAACGGTTTAGGCTTCAGCCTGGGCGTCGCCACAACCTATGCCATCTTCAGCAACATCGACTGGGATGATGACGATGACTGGGATCATCACCATGGCGACTGGGATAATCACGGCGGCTATAACCGCAACGGTGATAACAATATCAATATCAACGTTGAGAACTTCAATAAAATCAGCGGACAGCGTCTGACGGACGCCAACCGCACCTGGCAGCACAACCCCGCCTATCGGGAAGGGGTGCCCTATCCGACTAACCAGCTCAACACTCGCTTCCACTCCACCAGCACGGCGACAGGGCTCAGCTCAGCGCAGCAAAAACCGGTTAACCGCGATAGCCAGCGTCAGGCCGCGCTGAGCCAGATGGAGAAATCTACGGGCAAAACCTTCCCCCAAACGGCGCGAACCGGAACGAAAGATGTGCAGCGTCAGGCCTCAAGCGAACAGCTGAAGCAGATTTCGCAGCGCAATAACTACCGTGGCTACGACACCAAACCGCAGACGGCGAAGCGGAGCACCGCGCAGCAGCGAGAAAACCGCCAGACCACCGCGCAGAGACAAGAGAAGCGGGCTTCGCAGCCCGCGCAGCAACGCGCTCTCCAGCAGCGAAACAGCCAGCCGCGGGCCAATGCGCTGAGCGGTAACGACAGCCGCTCCGCGAACTGGCAGGCGCAGCAGCAGCGCGGTGCGCAAAGCAGGCAGCTTGCTGCTCGCCAGCAGCAGCCGCGTCAGGCGTCTGGTGGACGTGCTGAACGCCGTGAAATTCGACATCGCTAAGGGAACCGACATGAAAAGTAAACTACTCAGTGGAATGGTGTTGTTCATGCTTTCGGCCTCGGTGATGGCGCAGCAGTCTTTTAGCACACCCGCTCAGGCAACCGATGCGCTGACCAAAGCCATCAGTGAGCAAAATGAGAGCGCGATGACCGACCTGCTCGGAGAGAACTGGCGCGATTTTCTGCCCCCCGAAGGCGTTGATCCGGATGCTGTCGATCGCTTCCTGCGCGACTGGAACGTCCGTCACAACACGGTTGTCGAAGGGGATACGGCGCATCTGGTTGTCGGAGACAGCGGCTGGCAGCTCCCCATCCCGGTGATCAAAACCTCTGCCGGCTGGCAGTTCGATATCAAAGAAGGGGCTGAGGAGATCCTGACCCGCGAAATCGGGCGTAACGAGCTCGCCGCCATTGAAGCCTTACATGCCTATGTTGATGCGCAGCAAAGCTATTTTGCTATGAACCAGAAATACGCGCAGAAGATTGTCAGCTCGAAAGGGAAAAAAGACGGTTTGTACTGGCCAGCCTCGCCCGGCGAAGCGCCCAGCCCGCTCGGCCCGGCATTTAGTCCGAAAGAGCCGGGTACCGGCTATCACGGCTATCGTTTCCGCATTCTGCCGGATAATCACGGTTTCGCGATGGTTGCCTGGCCGGTCAGCTATGGTCAGACGGGCGTAATGAGCTTTGTGATAAATCAGGACGACAAGGTTTATCAGTCAGACCTCGGCAGCGATTCGGAGCAGAAAGCCCGGGCGTTAACCGCCTATGGCCCTGATAAAACCTGGCAGCCGGTGGCGCCCTAAACGCAGCGCATAAAAAAAGCGGCCATTGGCCGCTTTTTTTCATCTGAAGAAACTTATTTCTTCTTCGCTTTCGCGTTTGGCAGATCGGTGATGCTGCCTTCAAACACTTCTGCCGCCAGACCCACGGACTCGTGCAGAGTCGGGTGAGCGTGGATGGTCAGCGCGATGTCTTCAGCGTCACAGCCCATTTCGATAGCCAGACCGATTTCACCCAGCAGCTCGCCGCCGTTGGTACCGACAATCGCACCACCGATCACGCGGTGAGTCTCTTTGTCGAAGATCAGTTTGGTCATACCGTCAGCGCAGTCGGACGCGATAGCACGGCCAGAAGCAGCCCACGGGAAGGTGGCGGTTTCGTAGCTCATGCCTTTCTCTTTCGCTTCTTTCTCGGTCAGACCCACCCATGCCACTTCTGGCTCGGTGTACGCGATAGATGGGATGACTTTCGGATCGAAGTAGTGCTTCATGCCGGCGATAACTTCAGCGGCAACGTGACCTTCGTGAACACCTTTGTGCGCCAGCATTGGCTGACCGACGATATCGCCGATAGCAAAGATGTGCGGCACGTTAGTGCGCAGCTGTTTGTCAACGCGGATAAAGCCACGGTCGTCCACTTCCACGCCAGCTTTGCCCGCATCGAGGTTTTTACCGTTCGGCACACGGCCGATAGCCACCAGCACGGCGTCGTAACGCTGTGGTTCGGATGGGGCTTTTTTGCCTTCCATGGAAACGTAAATACCGTCTTCTTTCGCTTCAACGGCAGTCACTTTGGTTTCCAGCATCAGGTTGAATTTCTTGCTGATGCGTTTGGTGAAGACTTTAACGATGTCTTTGTCGGCAGCCGGGATAACCTGGTCGAACATTTCAACCACATCGATCTCTGAACCCAGCGCATGGTACACGGTACCCATTTCCAGACCGATGATACCGCCGCCCATGACCAGCAGACGCTTAGGAACGGTTTTCAGCTCCAGCGCATCGGTGGAATCCCACACGCGTGGATCTTCATGCGGAATGAATGGCAGTTCGATTGGGCGAGAGCCTGCCGCGATGATCGCGTTGTCGAAGTTGATCACGGTTTTGCCGTTTTCGCCTTCCACTTCCAGGGTGTTCGCACCGGTGAATTTACCCAGACCGTTTACCACTTTCACCTTACGGCCTTTGGCCATACCCGCCAGACCGCCGGTCAGCTGAGTGATAACTTTCTCTTTCCAGGTACGAATTTTGTCGATATCGGTTTTCGGCTCGCCGAAGACGATACCGTGTTCAGCCAGCGCTTTGGCTTCTTCGATAACTTTCGCTACGTGCAGCAGCGCTTTAGAAGGGATACAGCCGACGTTCAGACAAACACCGCCGAGGGTGCTGTAACGTTCTACGATGACGGTTTCCAGACCTAAATCCGCTGCACGGAATGCTGCGGAGTAACCTGCCGGGCCTGCCCCAAGTACTACGACCTGAGTTTTGATTTCTGTGCTCATCATGACCTCTTAATTTATACCCGTCGTCCACCGGGTCGTTCTATCCGCCCGCAGTTTACAAAATTGTTAACAATTTTGAAACAACAAACGGCTCACGAATTGTCGCTTTCGCCAATAACCTCACAAACACCATGAGATTATCAGAAAAAAGCCGGCCGACTGGCCGGCTTTTCGATTACATCACCAGGCGGCGAATGTCGCTCAGGGTGTTGTTGATGATGGTGATGAAGCGCGCACCATCAGCACCGTCGATCACGCGGTGGTCGAAGGACAGAGAGATTGGCATCATCAGACGCGGCACGAACTCTTTGCCATTCCACACCGGCTCCATCGCGGATTTAGACACACCGAGGATAGCCACTTCCGGCGCGTTCACGATCGGCGCGAAGTGGGTGGTACCCAGGCCGCCGATGCTGGAGATGGTGAAGCAGCCGCCCTGCATTTCGCCGGCAGTCAGCTTACCATCACGCGCTTTCTTGGAGATCACGGTCAGTTCACGGGACAGCTCAGTGATGCTCTTCTTGTTCACGTCTTTGAAGACCGGAACAACCAGACCATTTGGCGTATCAACCGCAACACCGATGTTGATGTATTTCTTCAGCGTCAGCTTCTGACCGTCTTCGGACAGGGAGCTGTTGAAGCGTGGCATCTGCTCAAGGGCAGCGGCAACGGCTTTCATGATGAAGACCACTGGGGTGAATTTCACGTCCAGTTTGCGCTTCTCAGCTTCGGCGTTCTGCTGTTTACGGAACGCTTCCAGATCGGTGATATCGGTCTTATCGAAGTGCGTAACGTGCGGGATCATCACCCAGTTACGGCTCAGGTTAGCACCAGAGATTTTCTGGATGCGGCCCAGCTCCACTTCTTCGATTTCGCCGAACTTGCTGAAGTCCACTTTCGGCCATGGCAGCATGCCCGGGATACCGCCGCCGGCGGCTGCAGCAGGTGCAGCTTCGGCGCGTTTCACCGCGTCTTTCACGTAGGTCTGAACGTCTTCGCGCAGGATACGACCCTTACGGCCGGTTCCTTTCACTTTCGCCAGGTTCACACCGAATTCGCGCGCCAGGCGACGAATCAGCGGGGTCGCGTGGACGTAAGCGTCGTTTTCAGCGAACTCAGATTTTTCTGCTTTAGCAGCAGGGGCAGCGGCTGGTTTAGCAGCCTGAGCCGGTGCAGCAGCAGGGGCTGGAGCAGCCGCGGCAGCCGGAGCTGCGGCAGGCGCAGCGCCTTCCACTTCGAAGACCATGATCAGAGAGCCGGTAGACACTTTGTCGCCGGTGCTGATTTTGATCTCTTTAACGGTACCCGCGAACGGCGCTGGCACTTCCATAGAAGCCTTGTCGCCTTCAACGGTGATCAGTGACTGTTCAGCGGCAACTTTGTCGCCCACTTTCACCATCACTTCGGTGACTTCAACTTCGTCACCGCCGATGTCCGGTACGTTAACGTCTTTCGCGCCGCCAGCAGCCGCTGGTGCAGCAGCCGGAGCCGGAGCAGCGGCCTGCGCAGGCGCTGCAGCAGGTGCAGCACCCGCCACTTCGAAGATCATGATAAGCGACCCGGTAGACACTTTGTCACCGGTGTTGATCTTGATCTCTTTAACGGTACCGGCAAACGGAGCTGGCACTTCCATAGAGGCTTTGTCGCCTTCTACGGTGATCAGTGACTGCTCGGCCGCAACGGTGTCGCCCACTTTCACCAGGATTTCAGTGACTTCAACTTCGTCACCGCCGATGTCAGGCACGTTGACTTCTTTCGCGCTCGCGGCAGCTGCTGGAGCAGCGGCGGCCGGAGCGGCTTTCTTCTCTTCCTGCGCAGGTGCAGCAGCAGCTGCACCGTCGGCGGAATCGAAAATCATGATCAGTTTGCCGGTCTCGGTTTTATCGCCAACAGAGACTTTGATCTCTTTAACGATGCCAGCCTGAGGAGACGGGACTTCCATAGAGGCTTTGTCGCCTTCTACGGTGATCAGCGACTGTTCAGCTTCAACTTTGTCGCCTACTTTGACCAGGATCTCGGTGATTTCAACTTCATCAGCCCCGATGTCCGGTACATTGATTTCGATAGCCATTATTCTTTTACCTCTTACGCCAGACGCGGGTTAACTTTTTCTGCATCGATATTGAATTTGGTGATTGCGTCCGCAACCACTTTCTTATCGATTTCGCCACGTTTAGCCAGTTCGCCCAGTGCTGCTACAACCACGTAAGAAGCATCAACTTCGAAGTGGTGACGCAGGTTTTCGCGGCTGTCAGAACGACCGAAGCCGTCAGTACCCAGAACGCGATAATCATCAGCTGGAACGTAAGTACGAACCTGCTCAGCGAACAGTTTCATATAGTCAGTAGACGCCACCGCTGGCGCGTCGTTCATCACCTGAGCGATGTACGGAACGCGTGGGGTTTCCATTGGGTGCAGCATGTTCCAACGCTCACAATCCTGGCCATCACGCGCCAGTTCAGTGAAGGAAGTCACAGAGTACACGTCGGAACCCACACCGTAGTCTTTCGCCAGGATCTGCGCTGCTTCACGTACGTGACGCAGGATAGAGCCGGAGCCCAGCAGCTGAACTTTACCTTTGCTACCTTCGAGGGTTTCGAGTTTGTAGATACCTTTACGGATACCTTCCTCGGCACCTGCTGGCATTGCTGGCATGTGGTAGTTTTCGTTCAGGGTGGTGATGTAGTAGTAAATGTTCTCTTGCGCTTCACCGTACATACGGGTCAGACCGTCATGCATGATGACTGCCACTTCATACGCGTAAGACGGGTCGTAAGAGATACAGTTAGGGATAGTCAGAGACTGAATGTGGCTGTGGCCATCTTCGTGCTGCAGACCTTCACCGTTCAGGGTCGTACGACCTGAGGTACCGCCTACCAGGAAGCCGCGAGCCTGCTGGTCGCCTGCCTGCCAGCACAGGTCACCGATACGCTGGAACCCGAACATGGAGTAGTAAATGTAGAACGGGATCATCGGCAGGTTGTTGGTGCTGTAAGAGGTCGCAGCAGCCAGCCAGGATGCGCCTGCGCCCAGCTCGTTGATACCTTCCTGCAGGATCTGACCTTTCTCGTCTTCTTTGTAGTATGCAACCTGCTCACGGTCCTGCGGGGTGTACTGCTGGCCGTTCGGGCTGTAGATACCGATCTGACGGAACAGACCTTCCATACCGAAAGTACGCGCTTCGTCGGCGATGATTGGAACCAGACGATCTTTGATCGACTTGTTCTTCAGCATCACGTTCAGGGCACGAACGAAAGCGATAGTGGTAGAGATCTCTTTGTTCTGCTCTTCCAGCAGCTGAGAGAAGTCTTCAAGCGCTGGCAGTTCCAGCTTCTCGGTGAAGTTTGGCTGACGAGCTGGCAGGTAGCCTTTCAGCGCCTGACGACGTTCGTGCAGGTACTTGTGCTCTTCAGAACCTTCCGGGAAGGTGATGTAAGACAGGTTTTCTACCTGCTCATCGGTCACTGGAACGTTGAAACGGTCGCGGATATAACGCACGCCGTCCATGTTCATTTTCTTAACCTGGTGAGCGATGTTTTTACCTTCTGCGGTATCACCCATGCCGTAACCTTTGATGGTATGGGCCAGGATTACAGTCGCTTTACCTTTGGTTTCCTGCGCTTTTTTCAGTGCAGCGTAGACTTTCTTCGGATCGTGACCACCGCGGTTCAGGGCCCAGATCTGCTCATCAGTCCAGTCTGCAACCAGTGCTGCGGTTTCAGGATATTTACCGAAGAAGTGCTCACGAACGTAGGCGCCGTCTTTGGATTTGAAGGTCTGGTAGTCACCGTCAACGGTTTCGTTCATCAGCTGGATCAGTTTACCGCTGGTATCTTTACGCAGCAGCTCATCCCAACGACCGCCCCACATGACCTTGATCACGTTCCAGCCAGCACCTGCGAAGATGCCTTCCAGTTCGTTGATGATCTTGCCGTTACCGGTTACCGGACCATCCAGACGCTGCAGGTTACAGTTGATGATGAAGCACAGGTTGTCCAGCTTCTCACGGGTTGCGATGGTGATCGCACCTTTGGATTCTGGCTCATCCATTTCGCCGTCGCCCAGGAAGGCGTAAACGGTCTGCTCAGAGGTGTCTTTCAGACCACGGTGTTCCAGGTATTTCAGGAATTTAGCCTGATAAATCGCACCGATTGGGCCCAGACCCATAGATACGGTCGGGAACTGCCAGAATTCAGGCATCAGTTTAGGGTGCGGGTAAGAAGACAGACCTTTACCGTGAACTTCCTGACGGAAGTTGTTCATCTGCTCTTCAGTCAGACGACCTTCCAGGAATGCACGTGCATAGATGCCCGGAGAGATGTGGCCCTGGAAGTACACCAGATCGCCGCCGTCTTTCTCGTTCGCTGCACGGAAGAAGTGGTTGAAGCACACTTCGTAAACGGTTGCAGAAGACTGGAAGGACGCCATGTGGCCACCCAGTTCCAGGTCTTTCTTGGATGCGCGCAGAACGGTCATGATGGCGTTCCAGCGGATTGCAGAACGGATACGACGTTCCAGATCCAGATTGCCCGGGTATTCCGGTTCGTCTTCGACGGCAATCGTGTTTACGTAGTTGCTAGCCCCTGCACCTGAAGCAACCTTCACACCGCCTTTGCGGGCTTCAGAAAGCAGCTGATCAATCAGATACTGAGCGCGCTCAACACCTTCTTCACGGATGACCGATTCGATCGCCTGTAGCCAGTCGCGAGTTTCGATCGGATCCACGTCATTTTGGAGACGTTCTGACATGGGGGTATTCCTTATCTATCTAATACGTTGATTTGTCTGGAACCTGTCCCATTGTGCTCTTGGGTAAGAACACAATAAGACAGGTTCTGCGTTTAGTTGCCGCGCTCTAAAAGTACCTGGCGCTTAATCCTTTCGTTGCTGTATGCGGCGTAATGAACGTTCGCGACGCGATTGTTCACGGCTGCGGTCCAGCAAGATTTCCTCAATGAAAGCCAGATGGCGGTGCGACGCTTCGCGCGCCTGCTCCGGTTCCCCGGCCATTATCGCCTCGAATACTCGGGTGCGATGGTTGCTTACCAGTGGGAGCATGTCCCGACGGGCATACAACAATTCAAAATTCTGACGAACGTTCTGGGCCAGCATGGGCTCCATGCAGCGTAGCAGATGGAGGAGCACCACGTTGTGGGCCGCTTCGGTGACGGCAATTTGATACTGGACAACGGCACTGGACTCGGCGTCTAAGTCGCCGGACTGCTGTGCCCGTTCAATGGCCTGATGCAGCTCGCGGATACGCACGCGATCTTCATCAGTGCTGCGAAGGGCGGCGTAATAGGCCGCAATACCTTCAAGCGCGTGACGGGTCTCAAGCAGATCAAACTGGGATTCTGGGTGGTCAGAGAGAAGTTCTACCAGCGGGTCGCTGAAGCTCTGCCACAGGCTGTTTTGCACAAAGGTTCCGCCGCCCTGGCGACGAAGCAGCAAGCCCTTTGCTTCGAGACGTTGAATCGCCTCACGCAGAGAGGGACGTGAAACGTCGAACTGTTTTGCCAGCTCGCGTTCTGGCGGAAGTTTCTCACCCGGGCGCAGAGTCCCTTCGAGGATTAAAAACTCCAGCTGCTGCTCAATCACATCAGATAGTTTTGGTTGGCGAATTTTGCTGTAGGCCATATTCCCTGTCTTACGCCTTTTTGCCCGGAGTCAATTGGTCTTACCAATTTCTATTTCGTATCGCTAAAGTAACAAAGTATTCACCTTCTGTCCATATTGGTTTTGATTGAAATCAGTAAACCCTGCACATTTTAACAACCTTACAGAAATAACGTTTCAGAAATGTAACTTTGCACAAATGAGTTGATTACTCCTTAAGTGGGGGTTTTAACCATAATGAAACGAGGGTTTTTGCAATCTGAAGCGATTCAACAACGCAAATAATGAAAATTCGCCCACTTATGGAGCATTTCTATTCTATAGGTTGGGTTAGTACGAATAAGCGGGCCGATTTACAAATGCTTTCTTTTTATTCAAGTCGTCATCACCCTTTCATAAAGCAGGTGCATTCGCAGGCGCTTACCACTATTCTTGCGCTTACGGAAGTCATCTCCGCTTTTTTCGGTCTCGTTAACCGTAAAGAAATAAATACAGAATATGGATTTTCATAATTACACACGCACAGCGTGAACATAACAACCACACACGAGGTTTCAAATGGAAGCTCAACAGCACGGCGATCAGCTAAAGCGCGGGCTTAAAAACCGCCATATACAGCTCATCGCACTGGGCGGTGCGATTGGTACCGGCCTGTTTCTGGGCAGCGCATCCGTTATCCAGTCAGCCGGTCCCGGCATTATTTTGGGTTACGCGATTGCAGGTTTCATTGCTTTTCTGATCATGCGCCAGTTAGGGGAAATGGTCGTTGAAGAGCCGGTCGCAGGCTCCTTCAGCCACTTTGCCTATAAATACTGGGGCAGCTTTGCCGGTTTTGCATCGGGCTGGAACTACTGGGTGCTGTACGTTCTGGTTGCCATGGCTGAGCTTACCGCCGTCGGGAAATACATTCAGTTCTGGTATCCCGAGATCCCAACCTGGGCCTCCGCAGCGGCTTTCTTCGTCATTATTAACGCCATTAACCTGACCAACGTAAAAGTGTTCGGTGAAATGGAGTTCTGGTTTGCCATCATCAAGGTCATTGCCGTAGTGGCGATGATTATCTTTGGCGGCTGGCTGCTGTTCAGCGGAAACGGTGGCCCGCAGGCAACCGTGCGCAACCTTTGGGAACAGGGCGGATTCCTGCCTCACGGCATGACCGGTCTGGTGATGATGATGGCTATCATTATGTTCTCCTTCGGCGGCCTCGAGCTGGTGGGCATCACCGCCGCAGAAGCCGACAACCCGGAGCAGAGCATTCCAAAAGCCACTAACCAGGTTATCTACCGCATCCTGATCTTCTATGTGGGCTCGCTGGCCGTGCTGCTCTCCCTGCTGCCGTGGACCCGCGTGACCGCTGACACCAGCCCGTTTGTGCTGATCTTCCACGAGCTGGGCGATACCTTTGTAGCAAACGCACTCAACGTGGTTGTTCTGACCGCTGCGCTCTCCGTTTACAACAGCTGCGTATACTGCAACAGCCGCATGCTGTTCGGCCTGGCCCAGCAGGGTAACGCGCCAAAAGCGCTGCTCAACGTCGATAAGCGCGGCGTGCCGGTAAACACGATTCTTGTTTCGGCGGTCGTGACCGCGCTGTGCGTGCTCATTAACTATCTGGCACCGGAATCGGCGTTTGGCCTGCTGATGGCGCTGGTGGTCTCTGCTCTGGTCATCAACTGGGCGATGATCAGCCTGGCGCACATCAAGTTCCGCCGCGCCAAGCAGCAGCAGGGCGTTACCACCCGCTTCCCTGCCCTGCTTTACCCGCTGGGCAACTGGGTGTGCCTGGTGTTCATGGCGGCCGTGCTGGTGATCATGCTGATCACGCCGGGCATGGCGATTTCCGTCTACCTGATCCCGGTCTGGATTGCGATCCTTGGCGTGGGCTATCTCTTCAGTCAGAAAAGCCGTAATGCCATGAAGGCCCACTAAGCCCTTCTCCGCGGCACCTGCTTTTGCGGGTGCCGCGCGTTGTTACCTTCCTCACACTTTCGCGCCCACAGCGCATTTATCCATATCACCGCCCTGATACTGCAACGCATATATTCCTTCGCCAGCGAATAATTCTCTCCATACCGTAAACCGGAGAGCTGTCGATGGATAACAACACACTGTCAGTAAAAGAAAAGATCGGCTATGGGATGGGCGACGCGGGATGCAACATCATCTTCGGCGCCATCATGCTGTTTGTTAACTATTTTTATACGGATATTTTTGGCCTGGCGCCTGCGCTGGTCGGCGTACTGCTGCTGTCCGTCCGCGTAATTGACGCCGTAACGGACCCGATCATGGGGGCGATTGCCGACCGTACCCGCAGTAAATATGGCCGGTTTCGTCCATGGCTGCTGTGGATCGCCTTCCCCTACGCGCTGTTCAGCATCCTGATGTTCACCACGCCGGAGTGGAGCTATAACAGCAAAGTTATCTATGCGTTTGTCACCTACTTCCTGCTCTCTTTGACCTATACGGCCATCAACATTCCCTACTGCTCGCTGGGCGGGGTGATCACCAACGATCCAAAAGAACGCGTGGCCTGCCAGTCGTATCGCTTCGTGCTGGTCGGGATCGCCACGCTGCTGCTCTCATTAACGCTGCTGCCGATGGCCGACTGGTTTGGCGGGGATAACAAAGCCAAAGGCTATCAGATGGCGATGACCGTGCTGGCGCTGATTGGAACCTGCATGTTCCTGTTCTGCTTCGCCACCGTGCGCGAGCGCGTGCGCCCGGCGGTACAGACCAACGACGAGTTGAAAAACGATCTGAAAGACGTGTGGAAGAACGACCAATGGGTACGCATTCTGCTCCTGACCCTTTGCAACGTCTGCCCGGGCTTTATCCGCATGGCCGCCACCATGTATTACGTCACCTGGGTGATGGGCCAGAGCACCCACTTCGCCACGCTGTTTATCAGCCTGGGCGTAGTCGGCATGATGCTCGGCAGCGTGCTGGCAAAAGTGCTGACCGACCGCTGGTGTAAGCTGAAGGTCTTCTTCTGGACCAATATCGTGCTGGCGATTTTCTCAACCGCCTTTTATTTCTTCGACCCGAAAGCCACCGTCACCATCGTGGTGCTCTACTTCCTGCTGAACATCCTGCACCAGATCCCGTCTCCGCTGCACTGGTCGCTCATGGCCGACGTGGATGACTACGGCGAGTGGAAGACCGGTAAGCGCATTACCGGGATCAGCTTCTCCGGCAACATCTTCTTCCTGAAGCTGGGGCTGGCGATTGCCGGGGCGATGGTCGGCTTCCTGCTATCCTGGTACGGCTATGACGCGGGCGCAAAAGCGCAAAGCGCGGACGCCATTAACGGGATCGTGCTGCTGTTTACCGTTATTCCCGGCGTTGGATACTTAATTACCGCTGGCGTGGTACGCCTGCTGAAAGTGGACCGCGAAACCATGAAGCAGATCCAGCTCGATCTGGAAAAACGCCGCAGCAACTATCGCGAGCTGAACGACTATCAGGAACTGAAAGCCGCAGAGACAAAATAAGGAAAGCCGAATGCAAACCTGGCCAAACCCGTTTATCGAACAACGTGCCGACCCGTACATTTTACGCCATGAGGGGAAGTACTATTTCATCGCCTCCGTGCCGCAGTACGACAGGCTGGCGATCCGCCGCGCAGAGTCGCTGGAAGGCTTACGTAATGCTGAAGAAGTGGTGGTCTGGCGCAAACCCGAGACCGGCCCGATGAGCCAGCTGATCTGGGCGCCGGAACTGCATCACATTGACGGGAAGTGGTACATCTATTTTGCCGCGACGCACACCCAGGCGCTCGACGCGCTCGGGATGTTCCAGCACCGTATGTTCGCCATTGAATGTGCTGATGGCGATCCGCTCACCGGCGCGTGGGTGGAAAAAGGGCAGATCAAAACGCCTTTCGATACCTTCGCCCTGGACGCCACCACCTTTGTTCATCAGGGTAAACGCTGGTATCTGTGGGCGCAAAAAGCGCCGGATATCAGCGGAAACTCCAATCTTTATCTGTGCGAAATGGAGAATCCCTGGACGCTGAAAGGCGAGCCGGTGATGCTCAGCAAGCCGGAGTATGACTGGGAGTGTCGCGGTTTTTGGGTCAACGAAGGCCCGGCGGTGCTGATTCACGGCGATAAGCTGTTTATCAGCTATTCCGCCAGCGCCACCGACGAGAACTACTGCATGGGGCTACTGTGGATAGACCTGAATGCCGATCCGCAAAACCCGGCAAACTGGCACAAATCCCCGCGTCCGGTGTTCGTTACCAGCTATGAGAACCGCCAGTTCGGCCCGGGACACAACAGCTTTACGCAAACGCCCGAAGGGGAAGATGTGCTGGTTTATCACGCGCGTAACTACACCGAAATTGAGGGCGACCCGCTGTACGATCCGAACCGCCATACCCGCCTGAAGCTCGTCCGCTGGAATGAAAACGGGATGCCTGATTTCGGCATCCCGCCCGCGGATACGCTTTAGTCTTTGCGGCGCGCTGGCCTACACCAGCGTGCCGTAAATCGTCAGCAGCGCCACGATCACCACCACCACAAACGAGGTTTTCTTCGCCATGGAGACAGCGGCTTTCGGCGTTACAATCTTGTCCGTATGCGGCTCACGCGCCAGCGAGAACTGCGCCAGACGCGTTAGCACCTGGTACTGCGACGTATGGCGATCGGCAAGAGACGCGAACCAAGCGGGCAGCGCTTTTTCACCGTGACCAATTAACGCGTACACCACGCCCACCAGACGCACCGGAAGCCAGTCGAGCACGTGCAGGATGGCATCAATGCCGGACTGCAGGCGTTCATGCGGCGTCAGATAACGGGCAAGCCAGGTCTGCCAGGCGCGCAGAAACGCATACCCCATCAGCAGTACCGGCCCCCACGGGCCGCCCACCACGAACCAGAACAGCGGTGCCAGGTAGTAGCGGAAGTTAATCCACAGCAGCGCGTTTTGCAGCTCGCGCAGAAATTCGCGCTCGTCGCAGTCCGGCGGCACGCCGTGGATCATGGTCAGTTCGCTCGCCATGGCACCGCGCGCATGGGCATCGTCACGGGAGGCGGCTTTCAGGTATGCGTGATAGTGCAAACGCACCTTTCCCGCACCAATGCACAGCACCCCAAGCAGGATCCACACCACCAGCAGCGGCACGTTGAAAAAGAGTCCGTACAGCGAGCGCAGGAGCAGGAACGTTATGACCATCACCCCTGCCATCATCAGCAGCGTGCGCAGCATAGAAAAGTGCTTAATCCGGCGGAATAACACCTCCAGCCGGTGATCCAGATGCCAGTGCTCACCGAGCTTGAACAGGCGTTCAGCGATGATAACCAGCAGCATGGTAAACAACGTCATGGTATCTCCTTATTCTGACGACGCGGCGAGCATGGCGCGAAACCGGGGCCAGTCAAAGGCCGGACCGGGATCGGTTTTTCTCTCCGGGGCTATATCACTGTGTCCCGTGATATTTTCGGCGATAGCCGGGTAGAGTCCAATTAGCGTGTGGGTCACAGCCGCTAGCTGTTGATACTGTGAATCGGTGTAGGGCGTCGTATCCGTGCCTTCCAGTTCAATCCCGATAGAAAAATCGTTGCACCGTTCGCGCCCGTGATACATCGACACCCCGGCATGCCAGGCGCGCTTATCAAAGGGAACATACTGAACCACTTCACCATCGCGACGAATCAGGCAGTGAGCCGATACGCGCAGATGTGCAATCTCAGCAAAGAAGGGATGAGCATCGGGATCAATCGTTCCCGTGAATAACGCATCGATCCACGGGCCGCCAAATTCACCCGGCGGGAGACTAATATTATGAACCACCAGCAATGTGGGTTTTTCATCCTCCGGGCGGCAATCGTGGTGCGGCGAGGGCACGTGCCGCGCATCCACCAGCCATCCGTTTTCTAACAACATGCTGGAACTCCTTCTGTATGGTGCAATGACTCGGTTCAGAGTAGCATGTTTCAATATTATGATTCGTTACCAATTTGGAGTTTTATCATGCCGCCTCGCCGCTACAACCCCGACCACCGACGTGAAGCGCTTCTGGAACGTATTAATATGGATATTCCGGCAAGCGTCTCCCATGCTTTGAAAGAAGATCTGGGCGGTGACGTTAACGCTGATAAGGATATTACCGCACAATTATTGCCAAAAGAGACACGCTCCCACGCGGTCATTATCACCCGTGAAGACGGCGTCTTTTGCGGCAAGCGTTGGGTTGAAGAGGTCTTTACCCAGCTGGCGGGCGATGATGTGCAGGTGACCTGGCATGTTGAAGACGGCGATGCAGTCACGGCCAACCAGCCGCTGTTCGAACTGGACGGTCCTTCCCGCGTCTTGCTGACCGGCGAACGTACCGCGCTCAATTTTGTACAAACGCTCTCAGGCGTGGCCAGTGAAGTGCGTCGCTACGTTGACCTGCTGGCCGGTACCCGAACCCAGCTGCTGGATACCCGCAAAACGCTGCCGGGCCTGCGCACCGCGCTGAAGTATGCCGTGCTCTGCGGCGGCGGCGCAAACCATCGTCTGGGCTTATCCGACGCCTTTCTGATTAAAGAGAACCACATTATTGCCTCTGGCTCCGTGCGTCAGGCGGTTGAGAAAGCCTTCTGGCTGCACCCGGACGTGCCTGTTGAGGTGGAAGTCGAAAGCCTGGAAGAGCTGGAGCAGGCGATTAAGGCCGGGGCCGATATCATCATGCTCGATAACTTCGAAACAGAGCAGATGCGCGAGGCGGTAAAACTGACAAACGGCCGGGCCCAGCTTGAAGTGTCCGGGAACGTCACTTTCGAAACGATCCGTGAATTCGCCGAAACCGGCGTGGATTACATCTCCGTCGGCGCGCTGACCAAACACGTTCGCGCTCTCGACCTCTCAATGCGCTTCAAATAACGCCTTCTCCCCTCTCCGGGTGGAGAGGGGAATTTCAGCCCCGCTCGCAGATCCGCTGTTCTTCCCTGCAACACTGAATAAATTCTCTGAAGACCCCTTCCCGTTCCCTTTCTTGCCTCTCGTTTCTGCTCTTTCCCGCTGACAAAGTAGCGCCACTTTGCATAAGGAGCAGATATGGACAGACAACAAGGCTTCACACTCATTGAGCTGATGGTGGTCATTGGCATCATTGCGATTCTGAGCGCCATCGGCGTTCCCGCCTATCAGAACTACCTGCGCAAGGCGGCGCTGACCGATATGCTGCAAACCTTCGTTCCCTACCGTACGGCCATCGAGCTTTGCGCGCTGGATCACGGTGGCGTGGAGAGCTGCGATGCCGGCAGTAACGGTATCCCTTCCCCCACCACGACACGCTACGTTTCAGGAATGAGCGTGGCGAAAGGGATCGTGACCTTAACAGGACAGGAGAGTCTTAACGGGCTGACGGTAACCATGACGCCACGGTGGAGCGACGGCAACGGTATGACGGGCTGGACGCGCGACTGCAGCATCGGTGCTGACAGCCCCCTGAAACAGGCCTGCGAAGACGTTTTCCGCTTCGACAACAACTGAGGAGCGGATAATGAATACCGAACAACTCGTGGCGCTTTGCCTGCGCCATCACGCTCTGCTGCTCACCAGCGACAGTGACATGGTCAGCATCGCCGTCGTGGGCAGCCCCGCGGCTGAACTGATGGAGGCGCTGCGCTTCGCGACCCAGAAACGGATTGATATTGAGTGCTGGAGCGCCGAGCGCATGGAAAAACACCGGCAGCTAACGTCACAATCGCCTCTGCCCGTTGTTTCACAAACGCACTCAACGGTGGATATTCTCAACCACACGCTGCAGCAGGCAATCAACCAGCGCGCCTCCGACATTCATATCGAACCGATGGAGCACGCGTGCCAGATCCGTTTACGCATCGACGGGGTTCTTTGCCCCCAGCCTCCGCTTTCCGCCTCGCTGGCAAGCCTGTTCAGCGCACGTTTAAAAGTGCTGGGTAACCTGGATATTGCAGAACGTCGTTTGCCTCAGGACGGCCAGTTTACGATTGAGCTGGCAAACGCGCCGGTCTCATTTCGAATCGCGACGCTTCCCTGCAGCGGTGGCGAGAAAATTGTGCTGCGTCTCCTGCATCAGGTTCAGCAGGCCCTCGAGCCAAGCGCGCTTGGCATGAGTGCTGAACAGCTGGCCTGTTTTAATGAGGTCCTCCACCAGCCGCAGGGGCTGATTCTGGTCACCGGCCCTACCGGCAGCGGCAAAACCGTGACGCTGTATAGCGCGCTGCAGGCGCGTAACACCCCTGACGTCAACATCTGTAGCGTGGAGGATCCCATTGAGATCCCCCTTGCGGGATTAAACCAGACGCAGATTAATCCCCGGGCGGGTTTAACATTCCAGAGCGTACTGCGGGCGCTGCTGCGTCAGGATCCAGACATCATTATGGTCGGCGAAATCCGTGACGGCGAAACGGCAGACATTGCTATTAATGCCGCCCAGACCGGGCATCTGGTGCTGTCGACGCTGCACACCAACTCGACGACGGAAACGCTCATTCGCCTGGAGCAGATGGGCGTCGCCCGCTGGATGATATCTTCCGCGCTGTCGATGGTGATTGCCCAGCGGCTGGTCCGGCGTTTATGCCCACACTGTCGTCGGGAAGCCAGCGAGCATGCTGAACTACCGCGCGCCATATGGTCCAGACCGCTTCCACGCTGGCAGCCCACCGGCTGCGATCGTTGCTATCACGGTTTTTATGGCCGCGTGGCCATTTTTGAGGTACTCGCGATCGACAATGCCCTGCGGCAGGCCATTGCCAGCGGGGCGGGAACAGAAGTAATAGAGGCAAGCGCCCGGCAGGCGGGAATGATTTCTCTTTTTGAGCACGGCTGCATGGCCGTCGAACAAGGCCTGACCACGCTCGAAGAGCTGGTGCGCGTCCTGGGCATGCCCGATGGCTGCTAATCAGCTCTGGCGCTGGCGAGCGCTCACCCAGGAAGGAGAACCCCGAAGCGGGACGCTCTGGGCCATAGACCGCAATGCCGCCTTCACCAGGCTGATGCGCAGCAACCTCCATCCTCTGACGCTGACCCGATGCGCTCAGCGACACCGCTGGCGGCCGCATCACTGCTACGAGATGTTTCGCCAGCTCGCAACGCTTCTGCAGGCCGGGCTGACATTGTCCCACAGCCTGCAGATGCTGGCAGAGCAACATCCGTTAAAACCCTGGCAGGCGCTGCTGCAAAGCATTGCCGATGAGCTCAGTGAGGGAGCTCCCTTTTCTGAGTCGCTAAAAAAGTGGCCAGCCGTTTTTAGCCCACTGCATGTCTCGATGGTGAAAACCGGTGAGCTCACAGGAAAGCTGGAGGAGTGCTGTCGCCAGCTTGCGCAGCAGCAAAAAGCGCAGCAGCAGCTCAGTGCGAAAGTGAGAAAGGCGCTGCGCTACCCGGCGATCGTCCTGACGCTGGCCGTACTGGTGGTGCTGGCGATGGTCACCCTGGTCTTGCCCGAGTTTGCCGCGATCTACAAAACGTTTAACACTCCGCTTCCGCTGCTGACGCAAATGGTCATGGGGATGGCCGCATTTATGCGGTCATATGCCCTTGCGTTGTTCGCCGCGTTATTAGCGCCCTTTGCCACCGCCTGGGCTCTGCGGCAGAACCCTCGCTGGCAGGGCATGCTGATGCACGCGCCCGTGTTGGGCGCACTGGCAAAAGGTCAAAAACTGGGGCACATCTTTACCGTGCTGTCACTCACGCAGCGGGCCGGTATCCCCTTTTTACAGGGCCTTGAAAGTGCGGAGGAGACCGTTGAAAGTCGCTACTGGCGAGAAATACTCCGCAGCGTTCGGGAGGAGATTGAAAAAGGCCTCCCCGTCTGGTCATCCTTTCAGAAAGCGGCCATCTTCACCCCGCTGTGTATTCAGCTTTTACGCACCGGCGAAATGTCAGGCGCGCTGGACGTCATGCTGGCAAACCTCGCCCGACACCACACGGAACAGACCTTTCAACGGGCAGATAATCTGGCGGCACTTCTTGAGCCGATGCTTCTGATTGTGACAGGGATCATCATCGGCACGCTGGTAGTGGCAATGTACCTGCCGATTTTCCATCTGGGAGATGCGATGAGCGCGGGCTAGTGCAGAGAACAGTGCTGGCGCACGGGCATGCGCCAGCCGAAGCCATTACAGGCTATTGAATACGCGGTTTTCCTGTTCCTGAACGCGAATAAACGTTGTACGTTTCGTCAGCTCTTTCAGGCGGGATGCCCCAACGTAGGTGCAGGCCGAGCGCAGGCCGCCGAGGATATCGCGCGCGGTGTATTCAACCGGGCCGCGCAGAGGCAGCTTCACGGTTTTGCCTTCTGCCGCACGGTATTTTGCCACGCCACCGACGTGACGGGTCATCGCGGATTCAGAGCTCATGCCGTAGAACAGCATAAATTTCTCGCCGTTCTCTTCAACAACGGTACCACCGCTCTCTTCGTGGCCTGCCAGCATACCGCCCAGCATCACGAAGTCCGCGCCGCCGCCGAAGGCTTTCGCAACATCGCCCGGCGTGGTACAGCCGCCATCGCTGATGATCTGGCCGCCCAGACCGTGCGCCGCGTCGGCACATTCAATGACTGCGGAGAGCTGAGGATAACCGACGCCGGTTTTGACGCGTGTCGTGCACACGGAGCCTGGGCCAATACCTACTTTCACGATATCTGCGCCGGAAAGGATCAGCTCTTCACACATTTCACCAGTCACCACGTTGCCCGCGATGATGGTTTTCGTCGGCCAGGCCTCGCGCGCCTTGCTGACGAACTGCACAAAGTGCTCGGAGTAACCGTTCGCCACGTCAATACAGACGAAGTTGAGCGCCGGGTTAGCGTTCAGGATCTGTTTGGTCTTCTCGAAATCCGCATCGGAGGTACCGGTGGAGACCATCACATGCTTCACCACGTCAGCAGACGCGGACGCAACAAACGCATTCCACTCTTCAGGGCTGTAATGTTTGTGCACGGCGGTGAGAATGTCGAACTGTGCCAGGGCGGTTGCCATCTCAAAGGTTCCCACAGTATCCATGTTGGCAGCGATGATCGGCACGCCAGACCAGGTCTGACCGGAATGCTTAAAGGTGAATTGACGTTCGAGTTCAACGTCTGAGCGACTTTTCAGTGTAGAGCGTTTAGGGCGGATAAGAACGTCTTTGAAACCTAACTTCAGATCTTCTTCGATACGCATGTGCGGATTCCTGGGGTTAGAGGCAAATATGTTAAAAGCACAACTCCAGTGACGTTATCATACGCACTAATACCTGCTCCGCAAGACTGCGAAATTCTCTTTTTTTACGCTACAATCCTATAAATTTACCTGGTAAAAAGCCGGTAAACGGGGCTAAACAGTTGCTGGCGCGCCTAAGAGTTTTAATCAACTGATTTTAATAATGAATAATTCCCAGGATTTGATTTAATGGGGTATATCGTCGCATTAACCGGCGGCATCGGTAGTGGCAAAAGTACCGTTGCGGACGCGTTCTCTCGTTTGGGTATCACGATTATTGATGCCGATATCATTGCCCGCCTGGTGGTAGAGCCCAATACACCCGCGCTAAAGGCCATCGCAGAACATTTTGGTCAGGCCATCATCAATGCCGATGGCACACTGAATCGCCGTCAGCTTCGCGAATGCATTTTTTCCGATTCTGCGGAAAAAGTCTGGCTTAATGCCCTGCTCCACCCCATCATCCACCAGGAAACTCAGCGTCAGATAGCCGCAGCCCGCTCGCCCTATGTCTTGTGGGTGGTTCCGCTACTGGTTGAAAATCAGCTGCATATGAAAGCCGATCGGGTGCTGGTGATTGATGTCTCTCCCGAAACGCAAATCCGGCGAACCATGACGCGCGATCGCGTCTCGCGGGAGCATGCTGAACAAATTCTTGCCGCTCAGGCTACGCGCGCTCAGCGCCTTGCCGTGGCGGATGATGTCATTGATAATAACGGCGCACCAGATGCCATTGCATCGGATGTTGCCCGTCTGCACGCGCAGTATCTGACGTTCGCCGCGCAGGCCGTTGCACAGGAAAAACCATAATGTCGACACACATCCTTTTTGAGCATCCGCTCAACGAAAAAATGCGCACCTGGCTGCGCATCGAATTTCTTATTCAACAGCTTTCACAACATCTGCCTGTTAACGATCATGCCACGGCGCTGCACTTCTTCCGCAACGTAGGCGATCTGCTGGATGTGATTGAACGCGGCGATGTCCGCACAGAATTACTCAAAGAGCTGGAGCGCCAGCAGCGTAAATTGCAGGCATGGACAGAGGTCCCCGGCGTAGATCAGAGCCGTATCGACGCGCTCCGCCAGCAGTTGAAAAGCAGTAGCGCCGTCCTGATGGCCGCGCCGCGCGTCGGGCAGTTTTTGCGCGAAGACCGCCTGATTGGCCTGGTGCGCCAGCGCCTGAGCATCCCTGGCGGCTGCTGTAGCTTCGACCTGCCGACGCTGCACATGTGGCTACATATGCCACAGGCGCAGCGTGACGCGCAGGTGAACAGCTGGCTGGCAAGCCTGGAGCCAATGCACCAGACGCTGTCGCTGATCCTCGATCTGATCCGTAACTCTGCGCCGTTCCGCAAGCAAACCAGCCTGAATGGTTTCTTCCAGGATAACGGTGATGATGCCGATCTTCTGCGTCTCAATCTGTCTCTTGGCGAACAGCTTTACCCGCAGATTTCCGGGCATAAGAGCCGCTTTGCGATTCGCTTTATGCCGCTGGACAGTGAAAATGGCACCGTGCCGGAACGTCTCGATTTTGAACTGGCCTGTTGTTAAGGAGTGCCGATGTCTGATGTCACCACCGTAAGCTGCCCAACCTGTGGCAAAACCGTTGTCTGGGGCGAAGTGAGTCCGTTCCGCCCATTCTGCTGCAAACGCTGTCAGCTTATTGACCTGGGCGAATGGGCGGCGGAAGAGAAACGCATTCCAAGCGAAGGCGATCTCTCGGACAGCGATGACTGGAGTGAAACCCAGCAGTAATCTGTAAAGCCTGCTGGCGCTTCGCTCAGCAGGCCTACGGTTGTGCGACTAACCGCAGGATCACGGGCTCATTGGCTGGCGGGAATTTTTCGGCATCACTTGCCTGAAGCTCTACCCAGTTACCCGGCTGTCCCTCTTTTCCCCAGGGTTCACCTTCCCAGTTTTCCACCAGCCAGAACCACAGCGTGATGTGCCTGTCCGGAAACTGGTACTCAAGCTTATCAAACAGCGTTGCGCCAAGCGGGGTGATCCCCACCTCTTCCTGAAGCTCCCGAACCAGCGCCTCTTCCGGCGTTTCACCTGACTCGATTTTACCGCCCGGAAACTCCCACTTGTTCGCCATATGGGCGTCGGCAGCGCGCTGGGTGATAAAGATTTGGTTTTGCGGGTTGCGAATAATCCCGACGGCAATTTGCAGTATTTTCATATTGTCACTTCCATAAAAAAGGCGCAGATATCTGCGCCTTTTTGTTTTTTTATGAACTTAGCTCAGACGGCCGTGGCACGCCTTGTACTTTTTACCGGAACCACACGGGCACGGATCGTTACGACCCACTTTACGATCGCCGGTCTGTGCGGCGATCGCCGCTGCGGCTTCGCTGTCGTCGGTCTGATGACTCAGCTGCTGCATTTGTGCCAGGCGCTCGGCTTCTTCACGACGCTGCTGCTCCATCGCTTCCACTTCTTCCGGCATACGCACCTGAACCTTGCTCAGGGTGCTGATCACTTCGTACTTCAGTGACTCCAGCATAGACGCAAACATGGAGAAGGATTCACGCTTGTATTCCTGCTTCGGATCTTTCTGCGCATAGCCACGCAGGTGGATACCCTGACGCAGGTAGTCCATCGCCGCCAGGTGCTCTTTCCACAGGGAGTCCAGCGTCTGCAGCATCACGCCTTTTTCGAAGTGACGCATCATCTCTGCGCCTACGACTTCTTCCTTACGCTTGTAAACGTCCAGCGCGGTTTCGAAGATACGTTCACGCAGGGTCTCTTCGTGCAGCTCAGGCTCTTTGTCCAGCCACTCTTTGATTGGCAGATCGAGGTCAAAGTCATTTTTCAGACGTTCCTGCAGGCCTTCGATATCCCACATCTCTTCCAGAGACTGCGGTGGAATATGCGCGTCGATGGTGGCTTTAAACACATCTTCACGAATGCTGTTGATGGTTTCGCTCACGTCGGACACGTCCAGCAGTTCGTTACGCTGGGTGTAGATCGCACGACGCTGATCGTTAGCCACATCATCATATTCCAGCAGCTGCTTACGAATATCAAAGTTGCGGCTTTCCACTTTACGCTGCGCGTTAGCAATCGCTTTAGTGACCCACGGGTGCTCAATCGCTTCGCCAGGCTTCATACCCAGCTTACGCATCATGCCGGACACGCGGTCGGAGGCGAAAATACGCATCAGCGCATCTTCCATAGACAGGTAGAAGCGGGATGAACCGGCATCACCCTGACGACCCGCACGGCCACGCAGCTGGTTATCGATACGACGGGATTCATGACGCTCTGTACCGATAATGTGCAGACCGCCGGAAGCCAGAACGGCGTCATGACGAACCTGCCAGTCGGCTTTGATCTGAGCAATCTGTTCTGGCGTTGGGTTTTCCAGCTCCGCCACTTCAGCCTGCCAGCTACCGCCCAGCATAATATCGGTACCACGACCCGCCATGTTGGTGGCGATGGTCACGGCAGCCGGATAACCCGCCTGCGCAACAATGTCCGCTTCTTTGGCGTGGAATTTGGCGTTAAGAACGTTGTGCTTGATACCCGCTTTGGTCAGCTCATGAGAAACCACTTCGGATTTCTCGATGGAGATGGTCCCCACCAGAACCGGCTGGCCATTGGCAGTACGATCGCGAATATCTTCGATGATCGCCTGAATTTTTTCCGCTTCGGTCATGTACACCAGGTCCGGCATATCCTTACGGATCATCGGACGGTTGGTTGGAACAACCACGGTATCCAGCTTGTAGATAGAGCTGAATTCAAACGCTTCGGTATCAGCAGTACCGGTCATCCCCGCCAGCTTCTCGTACAGACGGAAGTAGTTCTGGAAGGTGATAGACGCCAGCGTCTGGTTTTCATTCTGAATATCCACACCTTCTTTGGCTTCCACAGCCTGGTGCAGACCGTCAGACCAGCGACGTCCCTGCATGGTACGGCCGGTATGTTCATCGACGATGATCACTTCACCGTCTTTTACGATGTAATCGACGTCGCGGGTGAACAGCGCGTGGGCGCGCAGCGCAGCGGTCACGTGGTGCATCAGCATGATGTTGCTTGGGGAGTACAGGGACTCGCCCTCTTCCATGATGCCTTCAGCGACCAGCAGCTCTTCAATTTTCACCAGACCGCGTTCGGTCAGGTTCACCTGGCGCGCTTTTTCATCAACGGAGAAGTGGCCTTCACCCTGGAAGGTATCCGAGTCCTCTTTCTCCTGACGCAGCAGGTGTGGAATGATTTTGTCGACTTTACGGTACATCTCGGAGCTGTCTTCAGCCGGGCCGGAGATGATCAGCGGGGTACGCGCTTCATCGATCAGGATGGAGTCCACCTCATCCACCAGCGCATAGTGCAGTTTACGCTGTACGCGCTCTTCCGGGCTGAACGCCATGTTGTCACGCAGGTAGTCGAAGCCGTATTCGTTGTTGGTGCCGTAGGTGATGTCCGCGTTATACGCTTCGCGCTTGGCTGGCGCAGGCAGGCCGGACATGTTGATGCCGACGGTCATACCGAGGAATTCGAACAGTGGACGGTTGTTTTCGGCGTCACGCTGCGCCAGATAGTCGTTGACGGTAACGACGTGAACGCCTTTACCGGTCAGCGCGTTCAGGTAAGCCGGCAGCGTTGCGGTCAGGGTTTTACCTTCACCGGTACGCATTTCCGCGATGCAGCGCTCGTTAAGCACCATACCACCCAGCAGCTGAACGTCGAAGTGACGCATGCCGAATACGCGCTTACTTGCTTCACGCACGACAGCAAACGCTTCCGGGATCAGGCTTTCTAAGGTTTCGCCTTTTTCCAGACGCGCGCGGAATTCCGCCGTTTTCGCTTTCAGCTCGTCATCAGAGAGCTTCTCCATCGCCGGTTCCATACCGTTGATGACGGTAACAGCTTTACGCATACGGCGCAGGGTACGATCGTTACGACTACCAAAAACTTTAGTTAACAATTTGATTAGCATAATAAATTCTCAAACGCCCCAGTGTGGGCAGATAAATTAAGGTATTGAAAAAGTTAATTTAGCTGAGGCGTTGCGGCCCGGCGCGAATGCCGTGGGCCTGGCTAATCCAGGTTGAAACAGAGAATGAAACCGGTGAAACCAACGCACGTTGCGTCGTCTGGCGAACCATGACCGGCGGCTGGCTGTCCTGCGTGAGCAGCGCGTTGAGCGTGTCCAGCAGGGCAAGATGCTGAGCCTGCACCGGCAGCGTCTCTTCCGCAACAGGCATGGCCTGCGGCGCCATCGCGAAGGACAGATGGCGGATAACCGTGCGGATAGCGTGCTGGTGCCAGTAATCAACGGAGAAGTTTGGGCGGCGGTTGGCTTCAAGCCACGCGAGGTTAGTAAAGTTAACCCGCGTGTTGAGATCGTGTTTGGTGGTAGACGTTTTTGCGGGCGTCGCCGCTTCGGCAGTGTTGCAGAGCGCAGGCAAGCCGAAACTCGCCGCGACCATCCCTAATAAGAGATGCGGCCAGAAGTAACGTCTGCCAAATTGTCGCCAGCGCGTCAGTATTCCGCTCACCTGCTCCACCCAATAAGCCAGCCTTGCAGAGGCTGAGTTCAGTTATTCTTTTTAGCGCCCAGATAGTATCACTAAAGCCAATATACATCAGCAGGAATGAGGTGCCGCCGCGGGGAAAAACGGTCAAGAATGCAGCTAACGCACACATTTTCTGCGTAAGACAAACGAGAGATAACGCTGGGGCAAACGAAGAAGGGTAAAAATAAAAACGACTGGTCTTCCTGGTCGGAGAGAGTACCAGGTTAACCAGTCGATTTTTTTACGAAACGGTTTGAACCGTTACGCCAGAACCATGCTTGGTGCTTTGAAAGCCAGCGGCAGTTCAGCTTCGTCTTCGAAGGTCACATATTCCCAGGCTTCCTGTTTTGCCAGGACGGCCTGCAACAGTTTGTTGTTCAGCGCATGACCGGATTTGAACGCGGTAAATGCACCAATGATGTTGTGACCACACATGAACAGGTCGCCGATAGCATCCAGCATTTTGTGACGAACGAATTCATCTTCGAAACGCAGGCCGTCTTCATTCAGTACGCGATAATCGTCAACAACGATGGCACAATCGAAGCTGCCGCCCAGGCACAGGCCACGGGACTGCAGATATTCGATATCACGCATGAAGCCAAATGTACGGGCTCGGCTGATCTGGCGCATAAACGCATCGGCAGAGAAGTTCATCGCATAGCGTTGGGTGCTGGAGTCAATCGCCGGATGGTTAAAGTCGATGGTAAAGTCCAACGAGAAACCATTATACGGTTTGAATTCAGCCCACTTGTCGCCATCTTCGACGCGAACGGTCTCTTTGATGCGTACAAATTTCTTCGCGCAGTTCAGTTCTTCGATGCCGGCATCCAGCAACAGATAGACGAACGGTGCAGCACTGCCATCCATAATCGGGATTTCTGGCGCATCGACTTCAACAATAATGTTGTCGATACCCAGACCCGCCAGGGCGGCGTTCAGGTGCTCTACGGTAGAAATCCGCACGTCATGCTCGTTCACCAGACAAGTACAGAGCATAGTATCACGCACAGATTTGGCATCGGCCGGAAAATCTACCGGTGGATTCAAGTCGGTGCGACGATAGATGACCCCGGTATTGGCCGGCGCAGGGCGTAACGTCAGCGTGACTTTCTTGCCGGTATGTAAACCGACACCAGTCGCCTGAACGATACGTTTAAGTGTCCTTTGTTTGATCATCGTATAATCTCGCCAAATTAACTATCCAACCGAGAGTGTATATCACTAACGGTGGGCCAGTTTAGCACAAAGAGCGCAAATCCCCTAATTCCAGCCAATTCTTAGTCAGCTTGCTTACGCAGGAACGCCGGGATATCCAGATAATCTGGCTCTTTCGCCGTTTGCGGCGTTGGGTCGTTCACCACTTTTGCGGCCGGTTTCTGCTCCTGAGTCAGAGGAGACATACCGTGCTGCTGGTAACGATCCATTACCGGTTGCTGAGTCTGCTTGTTGGTCACTAAGGTGATCTCAGGACGTTTGTCCATACCGATACCGGTCGCAACAACCGTCACACGCAGCTCGTCATTCATTTCAGGGTCAAGGGAAGTACCGATTACCACGGTAGCGTTGTCAGAGGCGAACGCACGGATAGTGTTACCCACGGTTTCGAACTCATCCAGACGCAGGTCAAAGCCAGCGGTAATGTTGACCAGCACGCCGCGCGCACCAGACAGATCGATATCTTCCAGCAGTGGAGAAGAGATAGCCATTTCAGCCGCTTCTTCTGCACGGTCTTCACCGCTCGCCACGCCAGAGCCCATCATCGCGTAGCCCATTTCGGACATCACGGTGCGAACGTCTGCAAAGTCAACGTTCATCAGGCCAGGACGGGTAATCAGTTCAGCGATACCCTGAACAGCGCCTTTCAGCACGTCGTTTGCTGCACCGAATGCGTCCAGCAGAGAGATACCGCGACCCAGAACTTTCAACAGCTTGTCGTTCGGGATGGTGATCAGCGAGTCCACATGCTTGGACAGCTCGGTGATACCCTGCTCCGCGAACGCCATACGCTTCTTGCCTTCAAAGTTGAAAGGCTTGGTCACGACAGCAACGGTCAGGATACCTAAATCTTTTGCCACTTCAGCCACAACAGGTGCTGCGCCGGTACCGGTACCGCCACCCATGCCTGCTGCGATGAAGACCATGTCCGCACCTTCCAGTGCAGCGCGCAGCGCTTCACGATCTTCTTCAGCCGCATTGCGACCCACTTCCGGATTAGCCCCTGCTCCCAGCCCTTTGGTGATACCACCGCCGATCTGGATAGTCTGGCCTACAGCCGTTTTACGCAGTGCCTGTGCATCGGTGTTAACTGCGAAGAATTCAACACCTTCAATGCGTTCACGCACCATATGCTCTACGGCGTTACCGCCGCCGCCACCGACGCCGATGACTTTAATCACCGCGTCGTTGGTCAGTTCCATAGGTTCAAACATAATTTCTCTCTCCGTTGTGCCTGTCGCCCGAGACCGCTAATTCTCTCCGGTCTCTTAAAAAAATTAAAACTCTTTTCGCAACCAGTTGTTCAGTCGTTTGACCCACGACCCCACTGAGACGCGTTTTTCCACTTCTGCTTCACCACTGAGATGAGATTCCTTCCCGTAGTGGAGCAGGCCCACAGCCGTTGAATAATACGGCTCCTGAGCATAATCCGTTAAACCGGTGATATTCAGCGGAGCACCTATACGCACCTGCGTATGGAACACGCGCTGAGCACAGGCCGCAAGACCTTCAATTTGCGCTGCACCGCCGGTTAATACAATCCCCGCCGCAAGATGATGTTTAACGCCCTGCTGACGAAGCTGTTCCTGTAACTGTAAAATCTCTTCGTTGACCAGGTTGAGCAGCTCGGTATAGCGCGGCTCAATCACCTCTGCCAACGTCTGGCGCTGCAGGCTACGCGGTGGACGACCACCGACGCTCGGCACTTCAACGCTCTCATCTTTGCCAACGATAGACCCCAGCGCACAGCCGTGGCGCACTTTAATCGCTTCTGCATCGCTCGGCGGCGTACCAAAAGCGTAAGCAATATCGCTGGTCACAACGTTCCCGGCATAAGGGATCACTTTAGTGTGGCGCAACGCACCGCCGGTATACACGGCGATATCCATTGTACCACCACCAATATCGACCACACAGACACCCAGTTCACGTTCATCTTCGGTCAGCACGGAATAACTTGCCGCCAGACCCGCGAAAATAAGTTGGTCAACTTTCAGGCCACAACGTTCAACGGCTTTTACAATGTTCTTCGCCATATCGTTGTGACATGTGATCAGGTGCACTTTTGCCTGCATACGTACGCCAGAAAGGCCGACCGGGTTCTTGATCCCTTCCTGGTAGTCAATCGCATATTCCTGCGGAATGACATGCAGCACGCGATGTTCGTCGCGGACACGCACGGATTTCGCCGTGTGCACGACGTTTTCAACGTCTTCCTGCGTCACTTCTTCTTCGGAAATCGGCACCATACCAATTTCGTTCTGGCAGCTAATGTGCTTACCAGAAAGGGCCAGATAGACAGAAGAAATCTGGCAATCTGCCATCAATTCAGCCTGATCGATGGCGCGCTGAACGCATTTCACCACCGATTCAAGATCGTTAACCCCACCTTTATCCATACCACGGGACGGGCAACTGCCTACGCCAATGATATTGACCATACCGTCGGGCAGAACTTCCCCTACTAAAGCGGCAACCTTCGCGGTGCCAATCTCCAGTCCAACTACCAGTTTTCTGTCCGTCGCCTTGATCATTGTTGTTCTGCCTGTACCTGTGCCTGATTCTGTTGCTGATTAGGTTCCTCGACCGGAGCCGGTACCCAACCGACTGCTGCGCCTGAGTCATAGCGCAAATCAACGTAGCTTATCCGTTTGCCGTCAGTCTGTGCCTGCTGCTGTAAAACCGGGTAAAGTTCGACAAAACGCGCCAGACGCTTCATTGTGTCTCCGCGTCCCAGGTTGAGCTTAATGCCGTTCGTTAACGTCAGCTGCCAGGAACGGCGCGCCGTCATGGCTGCATCTTTTAACGTAAACCTGTCCTTCGCCAGCACCTGACCCATTTCGCGAAAACCTTGTAACACCTCGTTTTCGCTGCCTTCAGGGCCATACAACATCGGTAAATTTTGCTTGTTGACACGATCGGCCGGGACGCTGAAGGAATTTCCGTCTACGTCAACCATGTGCTGATCATTCCAACGCGCAATGGGCACATATTCAACCAGATGAATCTTCAATTCATCAGGCCATTGCTTTCTTACGCTCGCCTGTTTTATCCATGGCAGGCGTTCTATCTGGCTTTGGATAATATTGACGTCCTGCGTCATAAAGGTTCCAGGCGAGCCCAGCGCCAGTATTGACTGACGAATATCATCGTTACGCGTGTAGTGACGCTCACCGGTAACCACCAGCTTAGAAAGCGGCAACCGCTGCGCATCTTCCATCCAGCCCAGGACCATCCAGCCGCTGATAAACACGGTGCACAGCACCCCGAGCAGGAAAATGATGCCTGCAAGACGCGTTCCATTACTGCGGCGTGAAGAGGCGTATTCGTCCTCGTCATCGCGGTTGCGCGTGTTCAATGCAGCCTGAGACATATCAGCCCGCCTGGTCCAGAATGCGTACGACTAACTGCGAGAAACTCATCCCCGCCTGACGCGCGGCCATCGGCACAAGGCTGTGGCTGGTCATTCCCGGAGAGGTATTGGCTTCCAGCAAATAAAATTGTCCATCACTGTCCTGCATCACGTCGATGCGTCCCCAGCCGCGGCAACCCAGAACATGCCAGGCTTTAAGCACCAGGGACTGTAAATCTGCTTCACGCTCAGCTTCAAGACCACAAGGGCAGAAATATTGCGTCTCATCAGAGAGATACTTCGCCTCATAATCATAGAAGGTTCCGGCCGGTTGGATACGGATTGACGGTAAAATTTCTTCGCCAAGCATCGCGACGGTAAATTCCGGCCCGCTGAGCCATTTTTCAATCAGAACTTCTTCATCATGTTGAAATGCCAGTGCTAAAGCGGACGAAAGATCTTCAGCTTTGTCGACTTTGGACATTCCCACGCTGGAGCCTTCCCGGCTGGGCTTTACAATAACCGGTAAGCCCAGTTCAGCAATGCGTGCATTAACGCTATCCGGCAGGCCCAATTCAAATTCGCGACGCGTCAGCGCAACCCATGGCGCAACGGGTAACCCCGCGCCCTGCCACAGAAGTTTGCTGCGCAGTTTATCCATAGAGATAGCGGAGGCCATCACGCCGCTGCCGGTGTACGGCATGCCGATCAGATCCAGAAGCCCCTGCAGGGTGCCGTCTTCACCGCCACGACCATGCAAAGCGATAAAGACTTTATCGAAGCCCATGGCTTTTAATTGCGTCACGTCGACCTCTTTTGGGTCAACCAGGTGCGCATTGACGCCACCTTCACGCAGGCCCGCCAGCACAGCAGCGCCTGAATTCAGGGAAACCTCACGCTCGGCGGAGGTGCCGCCAGACAGGACAGCAATCTTATCAGCCATGATGCTCATCCTCCTGGGTTTGCGGCTTCAGTTTGATTTCAGCTAAGGTACGGGCGATTTTGCCGATATTTCCCGCACCCTGAATCAGAATCAGATCGTTACCTGTCAGGACCGGTGCCAGAATTTCCGCCACCTGTGCAGGATCAGAAACCAGAATAGGGTCAACTTTCCCGCGCCCACGAATGGTACGGCACAGAGAACGGCTGTCGGCCCCTGGAATCGGCGTCTCGCCTGCGGCGTACACATCCAGCATTAACAGGGTGTCTACCTGTGACAGGACGCTGGCGAAATCGTCGTACAGATCGCGCGTACGCGTGAAGCGGTGCGGCTGGAAGATCATCACCAGATTCTTGTCAGGCCATCCTGCACGCGCGGCTTTAATGGTGGCGTCCACTTCGGTCGGATGGTGGCCGTAGTCGTCTACCAGCATCGCTGAGCCGGCTTTACCGTTAACGGCGTCCAGCGGGAATTCACCGAGGAAGTCGAAACGGCGGCCGGTGCCCTGGAAGCTTTCCAGCGCGCGCAGAATCGCATCATCATCAATGCCTTCTTCCGTCGCAACGGCCACTGCCGCTGCGGCATTGAGGGCGTTATGGCGCCCTGGCGCATTCAGCGTGACGTGCAGCAGCTCTTTGTCCTGACGCGCCAGAGTGAAATGCCCCTGCGCACCAATCTGTTTGTACTCTTCCACGCGGACGTCAGCGTCTTCGCTGAAGCCGTAAGTGGTGATTTGACGACCCACGCGCGGCAGCAGCTCGCGGATCACCGGATCGTCTACGCACATCACCGCGCGTCCATAGAACGGCAGGTTGTGCAGGAAATTGATGAAGGTCTGCTTTAAGTTCTCGAAGTCACCCTGGTAGGTATCCATATGGTCAGCTTCGATGTTAGTGACAATCGCCACCATTGGCTGCAGGTGCAGGAACGACGCGTCGCTCTCATCCGCTTCTGCAATCAGATAACGGCTGTGGCCCAGACGCGCATGTACGCCTGCGGCTTTGACCAGACCGCCGTTGACGAACGTCGGATCGAGACCCGCTTCCGCATAAATACTGGAGACCATCGCCGTGGTCGTGGTTTTACCGTGGGTACCGGCAATGGCGATGCCATGACGGAAACGCATCAGTTCCGCCAGCATTTCTGCGCGGCGGATCACCGGAATGCGCGCTTCGTGCGCGGCAACGATTTCCGGGTTGTCAGAGGAGATGGCGCTCGAGACCACCACCACGCTCGCATCGCGCACGTTTTCCGGACGATGATTGAAATAGATAGTCGCCCCAAGCGACGCCAGCTGCTGCGTAACAGGGTTTGGCGCCAGGTCAGACCCGCTGATCTGATAGCCTTCGTTAGCTAACACTTCGGCAATACCGCCCATGCCAGCACCACCGATGCCAACAAAGTGAATGTGCCGGACGCGACGCATCTCGGGCACGATTGAACGCAGTTTTGCCAGTTGTTGTGTATTCATTCTCTAAACGCCATCGACTACTTAAAATTCGTGCAGCGCAACACGCGCTGCGAGGGTTAAGCCTGGGCTGCCAGGCTCACTTCTTTTGCCACCCGTTCCGTCGCATCAGGGATAGCGGCCGCGCGCGCGCGTTGCGCCATCTCCAGCAGTGCGTCTCTGTTCCAGCCCGCCAGGGTGGTGGCGACCGCGTCGGCGGTAAATTGTGGCTGCTCAAATATCTTCGCGGCACCGGCTTTCTCAAGCGGCAGCGCATTCCAGTACTGTTGTCTGTCTTTGTGCTGGAACGGCACAAACAGGGCCGGCAGACCGGCGGCGGCGATCTCGCTCACCGTCAGCGCGCCTGAACGACAGACCACGACATCGGCCCAGGCATACGCTGCCGCCATGTCGTCGATAAACTCTGTGACTTTATGCTGCGGCTGACCTTCGTCTGCGTAAGCCTGCTCAACGGTCTGCTGAGCACCTTTTCCGCTCTGGTGCCAGATCGTCACGGTATCCCCGAGCTTTGCGGCTACCTGCGGCATCGTCTGGTTTAAGATGCGCGCGCCCTGAGAGCCGCCGACGACCAGTACACGAACCGGCCCTTCACGACCCGTCAGGCGAGCGTCCGGCAGCGGCAGCGCCAGCACGTCTACACGCACCGGGTTACCCACCACGTCCGCTTTCGGGAACGCGCCGGGAAACGCCTGCATAACTTTGGTGGCAATTTTCGCCAGCCACTTGTTGGTCAGACCGGCAATACCGTTCTGCTCATGGAGCACGACGGGAATACCTAACGACCACGCCGCCAGCCCGCCAGGACCCGAGACATAGCCGCCCATGCCCAGCACCACATCTGGCTTAAAGCGCTTCATGATGGTGCGCGCCTGACGCCAGGCGTTAAAAATACGCACCGGTGCCAGCAGCATTGCCTTGAGGCCTTTGCCCCGAAGGCCGGAAATACGAATAAAGTCGATCTCGATACCGTGCTTCGGTACCAGATCGGCTTCCATGCGGTCTGCGGTTCCCAGCCAGCGTACCTGCCAGCCCTGATCCATTAAATGGTGCGCAACCGCCAGTCCCGGGAACACGTGTCCGCCGGTACCGCCTGCCATCACCATTAACCGCTTCGGTTGATTCATCGTGAACCTCGTGTAAACGCCTGGGCTTTTTCCAGACGCGTCTCATAATCTATGCGCAACAAAAACATGATGGCCGTCGACATAATCAACAGACTGGAACCACCATAACTGATCAACGGCAACGTCAGACCTTTGGTCGGCAGCATACCCGCTGCGGCCCCGACGTTAACCAATGCCTGGAAGCTAAACCAGATACCAATTGAGCAGGCTAAGAATCCTGAGAAGCGGTGATCGATCTCCAGCGCTTTCCGGCCGATGGACATGGCGCGGAAAGCGACGAAGAATACCATTAATAGCGCTAATACCACACCGATATAACCCAGTTCTTCCGCAATAATGGAGAAGATGAAGTCAGTGTGCGCTTCCGGTAAATACTCCAGTTTCTGTACCGAGTTCCCCAGACCCTGTCCCCAGACTTCACCGCGACCAAAGGCCATCAGCGACTGCGTCAGCTGGTAACCGCTGCCGAACGGATCTTCCCACGGGTTCCAGAACGAGGTTACACGGCGAATACGGTAAGGCTCGGCGAGGATCAGCAGCACAACCGCCGAAATCCCCATCCCGATAATAGCGATGAACTGCCACAGCTTCGCGCCCGCCAGGAACAGCATGGCCAGAGTGGTAACGAACAGCACGACAACGGTACCGAGGTCAGGCTGCGCCAGCAGTAATACCGCCAGCACCAGAATCACGCCCATCGGTTTTAAGAAGCCGCGCAGGTTGTTACGCACTTCGTCTACCTTACGCACCAGGTAGTTAGCCAGGTAGCAGAACAGGGAGAGCTTGGTAAATTCCGCAGGCTGAATACGCAGCGGGCCAAAGGCGATCCAGCGCGATGCCCCGTTAACAGAGCTCCCCACCACCAGTACGATCAGCAGCATAATAATCGAGGCGATCAGCATCGCCGTACTGTGCCGCTGCCAGAACTCCATCGGCAGACGCAAGGTCACCAGCGCCAGACAGAACGCCAGGATGATGTAAAGACCATCACGCTTGGCAAACAGGAAAGGATCGTTCGCCAGACGCTGGCCGACAGGCATTGAGGCTGACGTCACCATAATAAATCCGACCGCCGCCAGCCCCATCGTGAGCCAGAACAGCGTGCGATCGTACATGACCAGGCTGTCGTTATCTTTTTGACGAGAGCCCATCACCCAGCCTTTGAGCGCCGCAAACACCCATGCCAGGATCCCAAATCCTGGCAGGCGCGGCATTTTCAGGCGAGGGAGAGATAAACGCATTAGCCTAACTCCTTCGCCAGGCGGGTAAAGACATCACCACGCTGTTCGAAATTCTTGAATTGATCGAGACTGGCACAGGCCGGAGAGAGCAGCACCATATCGCCCGGCTTCACGCGAGGAGCAATCAGCCGCATCGCCTGTTCCATGGTTTCGGTTTGCTCGGCAACCTCAGGGCGCAGTTCAGCCAGCTCGCTGCCGTCACGGCCGAAGCAGTACAGACGGACGTTATCTCCAGAGAGATACGGCTTCAGTGAGGAGAAATCAGCTGATTTACCGTCGCCGCCCAGCAGCAAATGCAGCGTGCCGTCAACGTGCAGACCGTTCAGCGCGGCCTCCGTGCTTCCCACGTTGGTGGCTTTGGAGTCGTTGATCCAGCGTACGCCGTTGTGCTCCAGCGCCAGCTGGAAGCGGTGTGCCAGGCCAGAAAACGTGGTTAACGCTTTCAGGCTGGAGGAGCGCGGCAGCCCTACTGCATCCGCCAGCGCCAGCGCCGCCAGGGCATTGGTATAGTTGTGCTGACCAGTGAGCTTCATCTCTTTCACGTTCAGCACTTTCTCACCCTTCACGCGCAGCCAGGTTTCGCCCAGCTGGCGGTTCAGGTGGTAATCCCCCATCGTGATACCGAAGCTGATACAGCGATCGTCTGCACCGCGCACCGGCATGGTCAGCGCGTCATCGGCGTTTACAACGCAGACTTTGGCATTTTCATAAACGCGCAGCTTGGCGGCACGGTACTGCTGCAGGCCAAATGGATACCTGTCCATATGATCTTCAGTCACGTTGAGGATCGTCGCAGCCGCAGCGTGCAGGCTGGAGGTCGTTTCCAGCTGGAAGCTGGAAAGCTCGAGAACATACAGCTCACAGCCTTTGTCCAGCAGCATCAGAGCGGGTAAACCAATGTTACCGCCAACGCCGACGTTCATGCCCGCCGCTTTCGCCATTTCACCCACCAGGGTAGTGACGGTGCTTTTACCGTTAGAACCGGTAATGGCGATAACGGGCGCCTGCGCTTCGCGGCAGAACAGCTCGATATCGCCGACAATCTCAACGCCCGCATCCGCGGCAGCGCTCAGCGAAGGGTGCGCCAGCGCCATACCTGGGCTGGCGACAATCAGATCGGCTGCCAGCAGCCAGTCATCATTCAGACCACCAAGGTGGCGTTCAACCTGTTCCGGCAGTTTGTCCAGACCCGGCGGAGAGACACGCGTATCCATCACGCGTGGCGTCACGCCGCGCGCGAGGAAAAAGTCCACGCAGGAGAGCCCCGTGAGGCCCAACCCGATGATAACGACTTTTTTGCCCTGGTAATCTGCCATGATTAACGTACCTTCAGCGTTGCCAGGCCAATCAGCACCAGCATCAGCGAAATAATCCAGAAGCGCACAATCACGCGCGGCTCCGGCCAGCCTTTCAGTTCATAGTGGTGGTGAATCGGCGCCATACGGAAGATGCGCTGACCGCGCAGCTTGAAGGAACCGACCTGCAAAATCACCGACAGGGTTTCAACCACAAACACGCCGCCCATGATCACCAGCAGGAACTCCTGACGCAGCAGTACGGCGATAATGCCGAGCGCACCGCCCAAAGCCAGAGAACCGACGTCACCCATAAAGACCTGAGCCGGATAGGTGTTGAACCACAGGAAGCCCAGCCCCGCGCCGACTATCGCCGTACAGACGATCACCAGCTCACCCGCGTGGCGCAGATAAGGGATGTGCAGGTAGTTCGCAAAGTTCATGTTACCTGTCGCCCATGCCACCAGCGCAAAACCAGCGGCCACAAAGACGGTTGGCATAATGGCCAGGCCATCCAGACCGTCGGTCAGGTTAACGGCGTTGCCGGTACCGACAATCACAAAGTAGGCCAGCAGGATGTAGAACAGCCCCAGCTGTGGCATCACGTCCTTAAAGAACGGCACAACCAGCTCGGTGGCTGGCGTATCTTTCCCGGCCAGATACAGCGCGAAGGCCACGCCCAGCGCGATCACCGACATCCAGAAATATTTCCAGCGCGCGATCAGGCCCTTAGTATCTTTACGAACGACTTTGCGGTAATCATCAACAAAACCGATGATCCCGTACCCCACCAGTACCGTCAGAACGCACCAGACGTACGGGTTGGAGGGATACGCCCACAGCAGCACGGAAACGACGATGGCGGTCAGGATCATGATCCCGCCCATGGTCGGCGTGCCGCGCTTGCTGAAGTGCGATTCCGGACCGTCGTTACGTACAACCTGGCCGAAAGAGAGTTTTTGCAGACGGGCAATCATGCGCGGGCCCATCCACAGCGAGATGAACAGCGCAGTCAGCAGGCTGACGATGGCGCGAAACGTCAGATAGGAAAAGACGTTAAAGCCTGAATAATATTTGACCAAATGTTCGGCCAGCCAAACTAACATGTCCCGTTCTCCTGTAATGCGTGCACAACCTCTTCCATGGCGGCACTACGTGAACCTTTCACTAACACAGTCACAATTTGTTTTTCTGTCATCAGCGCCTTAAGGCGCTCTATCAACGCGGCTTTGTCAGCAAAATGCTCGCCAACGCCGCTGGCATGGCTAATCGCCTGGCTCAGTTTTCCCGCGCTCAGCACGCAGTCCAGCCCCGCCGCTTTCGCCGCTTCACCGACCTGGGTATGACAGGCTTCGCTTTCGTCGCCCAGCTCTGCCATATCGCCAACCACCATGATGCGATAGCCCGGCATTTCAGATAACACCTGCACCGCCGCCGTCATCGAGCCAACGTTCGCGTTGTAGGAGTCATCCAGCAGCAGCTTGTTTTCCGACAGCTGAATCGGGAACAGGCGTCCCGGTACGGCTTTCAGGTTCGCCAGCCCGGTTTTAATCGCTTCATGCGACGCACCCACCGCCGTCGACAGCGCCGCCGCCGCAAGCGCATTGGCGATGTTATGGCGACCCGGCAGCGGCAGCAGCACATCGACGCCACCCGTTGGGGTGGTGAGGGTGAACTCCGTGCCGTGCGACGTCACATGGATATTGGTCGCGGTAAAATCACTGTTGGCCGCATTCGGCGAGAAGCGCCAGGTTTTACGCGAACCAATAATGCTCTGCCAGTTCAGCCAGTCGTTGTTGTCGGCGTTCAGGATGGCGATACCGTCATCCGGCAGACCGGTGTAAATCTCGCCTTTGGCTTTCGCTACGCCTTCCAGCGAGCCAAAGCCTTCCAGATGCGCAGCCGCGAGGTTATTTACCAGCGCAGCTTCCGGGCGAGTCAGGCTCACGGTCCAGGCGATTTCGCCCTGGTGGTTTGCCCCTAACTCGATCACCGCAAATTCATGTTCTTTGGTCAGGCGGAGTAATGTCATCGGCACGCCGATGTCATTATTGAGGTTGCCCGCGGTATAAAGCGTATTGCCGCACTGGCTCAGGATCGCCGCCGTCATCTCTTTCACCGACGTTTTGCCTGATGATCCGGTCAAGGCGACAACGCGCGTAGGGACCTGCTGACGAACCCAGGCGGCCAGCTCACCGAACGCGAGACGCGTATCTTTCACCACAATTTGCGGCAGATCGATTTCGAGCCTGCGGCTGACCAGCAGCGCACCGGCGCCGTTCTCTTTGGCCTGTTCAGCAAAATCATGCGCGTCAAAACGCTCGCCTTTCAGCGCCACAAACAGACAGCCTGCGGTGATTTTGCGGGTGTCCGTCGTTACGGCATCAATCGTCAGGTCTTGCCCTTGCAGGTCGCCCTGCAGGATGGCAGCGGCCTGGCTTAAGGTGATGCTAATCATGCCACGACTCCCAGCAGACGAGCTGCCGTTACGCGGTCCGAGTAGTCCAGACGGCGATTGCCAACGATCTGATAATCTTCATGGCCTTTACCCGCCAGCAGGACAACATCATTCTCCCGCGCCTGCATGATGGTGTTCGTCACAGCTTCCGCACGGCCTTCCACCACACGAGCGCGGCCCGCGTCCAGCATGCCCGCCAGAATGTCATTGATGATGGCGCGCGGCTCTTCCGTACGCGGGTTGTCATCGGTGACTACCGGAATATCTGCGAACTGCTCAGCAATAGCCCCCATCAGCGGGCGTTTGCCTTTATCGCGATCGCCGCCGCAGCCAAACACGCACCAGAGCTTCCCTGTGCAGTGCAGGCGCGCCGCCTCCAGCGCTTTTTCCAGTGCATCCGGCGTGTGGGCATAATCAACCACAACGGTCGGCTTGCCCGGCGCGCTGAACACTTCCATACGGCCGCAAACCGGCTGCAGACGCGCTGAGGTTTTCAGCAGTTCAGCCATCGGATAACCCAGCGCCAGCAGCGTCGCCAGCGCCAGCAGCAGGTTGCTGACGTTAAAGGCGCCCATCAGGCGGCTTTCAATTTCGCCTTCACCCCAGGAAGAGGCAAAGCGGATTGTCGCCCCGCTGTCGTGGTAATTCACCGCAACCGCCTTCAGCCAGCGGCCGTGGCAGTTCGGATTGATATGGTCTTCCATCGACACCGCAACCGCATCCGGCAGCTTCGCCAGCCAGCGGCGGCCCACTTCGTCGTCGGCGTTGATGATGGCTTGTCCGTAATGGTGAGTAGAGAACAGCAGCCATTTAGCGGCTTCGTAATGCTCCATATCACCATGATAATCAAGATGATCGCGGCTCAGATTGGTAAACACTGAAGCGGCAAATTTCAGCGCCGCGACGCGGTGCTGCACCAGACCGTGCGAAGAAACTTCGATTGCAGCAAAGGTTGCCCCCTGCCCTGCCAGACCGGCAAGCACATGCTGTACGTCTACCGCCGAGCCGGTGGTGTTTTCCGTCGGGCTCACTTTGCCCAGCAGGCCGTTACCCACGGTCCCCATCACCGCACCGGTTTCGCCCAGCAGCTGGGCCCACTGCGCCATCAGCTGCGTGGTGGTGGTTTTACCGTTGGTACCCGTCACGCCAACCAGGCGCAGCTGGTCGGAAGGTTCGTGATAAAAACGTCCCGCCAGCGCGGAAAGACGCTCGTTTAACTGGCTGAGATAGATAACCGGCACCCCGTGCATTTCACGGTTCTCACCGTCGGTTGCCTCATCTTTGGCCTCAGCAATAATGGCAGCCACACCTTGCGCAATCGCCTGCGGGATATAACGACGCCCGTCCGCCTGATGACCGACCACCGCCACAAAAAGATCGCCAGAAGCAGCCACGCGGCTGTCCAGTACCATCTCTCGCAGTGCTCGCTCCGGTGCATTTGGCACCCACGGAGCGAGAAGGTCGCGCAAATTACGATCTGCCACCTGTACCCTCGCCTTGATTAATTACAAATTCACTTTTTTCGCCCGTCGCCAGCGCATCCGGTTCAATGTTCATGGTGCGTAACACGCCGCCCATGATAGCCCCGAACACAGGCGCGGAGACGGCGCCGCCGTAGTATTTACCCGCCTGTGGATCGTTTATCACGACCACCAGCGCAAAACGCGGATTGCTTGCAGGCGCAACGCCTGCGGTATAGGCAATGTATTTGTTGATATAGCGGCCGTCCGGCCCCACTTTTTTCGCCGTACCGGTCTTGATGGCGATGCGATAACCTTTGATTGCCGCCTTCACGCCGCCGCCGCCGGGCAGCGCCACGCTTTCCATCATATGAACAACAGTACGGACGGTAGATTCCGGGAAAATACGCTCGCCGGGAACCGGTGGATCAACTTTGGTAATCGACAGCGGACGATAAACGCCATAGCTGCCGATCGTTGCGTAGACTCGCGCTAACTGTAACGGTGTCACCATTAGCCCGTAGCCGAAAGAGAAGGTGGCCCTCTCTATGTCAGACCACCGTTGTTTTTGAGGATATAAGCCACTGCGTTCTCCGACCAACCCCAAATTGGTCGCCTTTCCAAGCCCAAAACGTGAGTAAGTCTCTACTAACGCTGAGGACGGCATCGCTAACGCCAGCTTTGAAACACCGACGTTACTCGACTTCTGTAACACCCCGGTCAGGGTCAATTCGCTGTAGCGCGCCACGTCTTTGATTTCGTGACCGTTAATTCGGTAAGGAATGGTATTCAGTACGGTGTTTTCATTGACGATACCGCGCTGAAGTGCAGTCATGACCACCATCGGCTTAACGGTCGAACCCGGTTCGAACACGTCGGTGATGGTGCGGTTACGCATAACATCCTTCTGCGTACCGGTAAGATTGTTAGGGTTGTAGGACGGGCTATTGGCCATCGCCAGCACTTCACCCGTGCTGACATCAACTAACACGGCACTGCCCGATTCCGCTTTGTTAAAGGCCACGGCGTTGTTCAGCTCGCGGTAAACCAGCGCCTGTAAGCGCTCATCGATACTCAGCGCAAGGTTGTGTGCGGCCTGGCTGTCCGTTGAGGAAATATCCTCGATCACGCGACCGTAGCGGTCTTTACGCACAATGCGCTCGCCGGGCTGGCCGGTCAGCCATTTATCAAAGCTTTTTTCAACGCCCTCAATCCCCTGGCTATCCACGTTGGTGAAACCAATGAGGTGAGCGGTCACTTCGCCGGATGGATAGTAACGGCGCGATTCTTCACGCAGGTGGATCCCCGGCAGCTTCAACTTCTTGATGTAGTCCGCCATGTCAGGGTTCACCTGACGCGCCAGATAGATAAAACGCCCTCTCGGGTTGGTATTCACGCGTGATGCTAACTGGTCCAGCGGCATCTTCAGCGCGTCCGCAAGCGCCTTCCAGCGGTTATCAAGCGTGATACCGCCAGCATCATGCAGTTCTTTCGGATCGGCCCAGATAGCCTTCACCGGCACGCTCACCGCCAGCGGACGACCCGAGCGGTCGGTGATCATCCCACGGGATGTCGACACTTCCTGGACGCGCAGAGAGCGCATATCGCCCTGGCGTACCAGCATGTCAGGGGCGACGATTTGTAGCCAGGCCACGCGTCCCAGCAGGAAACCCAGCGCCAGTAAAATGCAGCCGCAAAGCAACGCAAAACGCCAACTGATAAAGTTGGCCTGTTCTTCCTGACGTTTTGGTTTTAGCGTTTTTGCCGCTGCTTTCATGCGTCGCGTTTTCCCTTATTTTTGTACTACGATATTTTCCTGCGAAGGATCAACATGCTGCAGCTGCAGCTTTTCCGTTGCGATCCGTTCAACCCGGCTGTGATCGCCGAGCGCGTTTTCTTCAAGGATCAAATTTCGCCATTCAATATCCAGCGCATCGCGTTCCAGTACCATCTGCTCGCGTTGCGCAGTCAATAAACGCGTATGGTGGGCGGTGGTCACCACCGTAACTGCCGTGACAATGATGCAAATGAACAGACAGAGTGGCAGTTTCCCAAACCGCAAAAGATCGTCGCCGATCACGCCAGGCAAGGCATGGCGCTCGTTGCTTCCTAACGAATCCTTAACTTTGCTTAGGGTCTCTGTCACTCTGCCGATCATGCGTTCGTCCTCTCTGCAACACGCAGCACTGAACTACGGGCGCGTGGATTCTCTGCCACTTCTTCTTCGCCCGGCATCAACTTGCCTAATGCTCGCAACTGACGGCCACCCAGCTTCCTGAGTTGTTCTTCCGTCATCGGCAGCCCCGCAGGCACTTGTGGACCGCGGCTTTGTTCACGCATAAAGCGTTTCACAATACGGTCTTCCAGCGAATGGAAGCTGATGATGGATAACCGCCCACCCGGGGCCAGCACGTCGAGCGAGCTTTTTAGCGCCAGCTCTATTTCCTCCAGTTCACTGTTTACCCAGATGCGAACCGCCTGGAAGGTACGGGTCGCGGGATGTTTGTGCTTATCCTTCACCGGCGTCGCCGCCGCGATCACTTCGGCCAACTCTTTGGTGCGGGTCATTGGCTCAATGCGATTGCGCTCAACGATGGCGCGCGCAATACGTTTGCCAAAGCGCTCTTCGCCGAACGTTTTGATGACCCATGCAATATCGGCTTCGTCAGCGGTCTGTAACCACTCAGCGGCAGACTGACCGCGCGTCGGGTCCATCCGCATGTCCAGCGGACCGTCACGCATAAAGGAGAAACCACGTTCAGCATCATCAAGTTGGGGTGAAGAGACGCCAAGATCGAGAAGAATCCCGTCGATCTTGCCCGTCAGGCCGCGCTCAGCGACATAATCCGCGAGCGCAGAGAAAGGTCCATGCACGATGGAAAAGCGTGGGTCATTGATGGTCTGTGCAACGGCAATAGCCTGCGGATCGCGATCGATTGCCAGCAGGCGTCCTTCCTCTCCAAGCTGGGAGAGAATCAAACGCGAGTGACCACCGCGACCAAACGTGCCATCAATGTAGATGCCATCCGGACGAATATTCAGGCCGTTAACGGCCTCGTCCAGTAACACCGTTTTATGTTTATAATTTTCCATCATATTTATAGAGACAAGTCCTGCAGCCGTTCCGATAATGTCGCGGAATCAGACTGCTCAGCGTCGATATCTTCCTTGACCTGTTGATACCAGGTCGTTTCATCCCACAGTTCAAACTTGTTGAACTGCCCGACCAGCATCACTTCTTTGGTCAGACCGGCATGTTGCCGCAACACAGGGGCAATCAGTAATCGCCCTGCGTTATCCATCTGACATTCACTGGCATGTCCCAATAACAGCCGCTGCACGCGGCGTTCCTGCGGGTTCATGCTCGACAGTCGCGACAGCTTTTGCTCAATAATTTCCCATTCAGGCAAGGGGTAAAGCAGCAGGCAGGGGGAGTTAATGTCAATGGTGCAAACCATTTGACCCGCAGCGTTCTCAATCAGCTGGTCGCGGTATCGGGTTGGTACCGATAAACGCCCTTTGCTGTCGAGATTGACTAACGTAGCTCCACGGAACATGCCAGTCTCACCCCTCCTCACCACTTTAACCCACAAATTCCCACCTAAAGGAGTTTACGGAGCGAGGGAAAAGCTTGTCAAGCCAGGACTCTCCCTATAAGGACTCGAAAGCCCTCTATTTACAGAGATAAACAGTCCTGGTTAATAACTGCACAACTGGCGAGGCAAAATTAACGTTATGAATATTTGTAAGAAAAAAACCGAATATGCACACTAGCGTTAAAGCTCACTCAATATCATCGCAGATAAATATAAAGTGTCAGTTTGCGACGCGGGCAGCATTTTATGACAGATTCTCAGGGGATAACAGCGCCAGATTCACCCAGGCACACGGTAAGCGCGGCGGTTGCCACGTAAGCTGGCAAAGGAGGAGGAAAAACGTCTGAATATTCATCGACCGAAGAGGGTTTGTAACAAAATAATACAAAGAGTGCTGTTTAAAATCGCCCGGATGTTCTTTAAAAGGACAATTTAAAAGCCAGAATGAATTAAGAAAAATAGGTGATTATGATCCCTCAAGAATTATCCTAATTTCTCTCCGGGAATTATCTGCACGAATTATCGCAACAAAATGGGGCAGATTTCGCCGCCCCGGTCATTTCATTTTTGGCGGCTTAAAATTCCGCGATGGTAGAGATTACGTTTGATACGCGTCAGGCCCGGCTTCGGCTTGCGCGGCTCATCCAGGCTTGCCAGCACAATCTCAAGCACACGTTCAGCGACATCGCGGTGACGCTGTGCTACCGCCAGCACCGGGCACTGGAGGAAGTCGAGCAGCTCGTTATCCCCGAACGTGGCAATCGCCAGGTCGGAAGGCAGTTTACCTTCACGGCGTAAGGTCACATCCATGACGCCCTGCAACAGCGCGAACGACGTGGTGAACAGCGCCTGAGGCATAGGATTCGTTTCCAGCCATTTCTCGAACAGCTGCGCCGCGGCTTCACGCTCGTAGCTATTGGCATAGAGGTAGTGAACCTCGCGCGGATCGTCTTTCCAGGCGGTTCTGAACCCCTGCTCACGCAGGAAGCTCACGGAAAGCTCGGGCAGCGCGCCAAGATACAGCACCGTTTCTGCGGGGAATGTTCTCAGCTCTGCGGCCAGCATTTCTGCATCATCCTGATCCGCACCCACGACGCTGGTGAAATGCTCGCGATCGAGCGCGCGATCCAGCGCAACGATTGGGAACGGGTCGTTCGCCCAGCGCTGGTAGAACGGATGCTCTGGCGGCAAGGAGGTCGACACGATGATGGCATCCACCTGGCGCTGGAGAAGATGCTCAATGCAGCGCATCTCGTTGTCGGGCTGGTCTTCCGAGCAGGCAATCAGCAGTTGATAGCCGCGCTGGCGCGCCTGACGTTCAAGATAGTTGGCGATACGGGTATAGCTGGTGTTTTCCAGGTCAGGGATCACCAGACCAATAGAGCGGGTTCGCCCGGCACGCAGACCGGCTGCGACAGCATTCGGATGGTAGTTATGCTCACGAACGACCGCCATAACTTTTTCAACGGTCTTGTCGCTGACACGGTACTGCTTTGCTTTACCGTTAATCACATAGCTGGCCGTTGTTCGTGACACGCCGGCTAGCCGGGCGATTTCATCCAGTTTCACAATTGCCCCTTAAAAAAAGAAAAGAGTCCATGGCCCTGTCAAGGTTATGGTTAAATCTTTTAACATCTAAACGCAGAAAAGCCTTCGCGGCAACCGCTTTTATCTGCGTTGTCGGCTGATTACGCAAAAAAAAGCCCGGCTTTGGTGACCGGGCAGAAAGAGGCGAACCTTTTTGACAACTAACGCATGATTTTCTCGCCGCGTGACAGGCCTACTACACCCGATCTCGCCACCTCGACAATTTTTGCGACGTCCCGCACGGACGCCAGGAAAGCATCCAGCTTGTCGCTTGTCCCGACCAGCTGAACCGTATAAAGAGAAGGCGTGACGTCGATAATCTGTCCGCGGAAAATATCCGCATTGCGTTTGACTTCCTCACGCCCGTAGCCGCTGGCCTGAATTTTCACCAGCATGACCTCACGTTCAACGTAGGCACCCTGCCCCAGCTCGCTCACGCGCAGGACGTCGACCAGCTTATGCAGCTGTTTCTCAATCTGCTCAAGCACTTTGGCATCGCCGACGGTTTGGATCGTCATGCGCGACAGCGTAGGGTCTTCCGTCGGGGCAACGGTCAGGCTTTCAATGTTATAGCCGCGCTGCGCAAAAAGGCCAATGACGCGCGACAGTGCGCCAGACTCGTTTTCCAGTAAAACAGATAATATCCGGCGCATATCAGGTTCTCTCCGTTTTGCTTAACCACATTTCATCCATACCACCACCACGAATATGCATCGGATAAACGTGCTCGGTTCCATCAACAATCACATCCATAAAGACGAGGCGGTTGTTTTTAACGTGCTCAAGCGCCTGTGCGAGCTTCGTTTCCAGCTCGGCCGGATCGGTCACCCGCATGCCTACATGGCCGTAAGCTTCAGCAAGACGAACAAAGTCCGGAAGCGATTTCATGTAGGACTGAGAATGACGACCAGAGTAGATCATGTCCTGCCACTGCTTCACCATACCGAGATACCCGTTATTCAGGTTCAGCACCAGTACCGGCAGTTCATACTGCAGCGCGGTAGACAGCTCCTGAATGTTCATCTGAATACTGCCATCTCCCGTCACGCAGACGACGGTTTCATTCGGCAGCGCCAGCTTCACGCCCAGCGCGGCAGGCAGACCAAAGCCCATGGTTCCTAAACCACCGGAGTTGATCCAGTGTCGCGGTTTATCAAACGGATAATACAGGGCGGCAAACATCTGGTGCTGCCCCACGTCTGAGGTCACGTAAGCCTCACCTTTCGTCAGTCGCCACACCGCTTCAATGACCGCCTGCGGCTTAATGTTTTCACTTTGCGTGTCATATTTCAGGCACTGACGCGCGCGCCACTGTTCAATCTGCTGCCACCAGTCGCGGATCTCATCCAGCGGCTGGGTTGCACTCTCCTGGGCCAGCAGGTCCAGCATTTGCTCCAGAACCTGACGGGCATCGCCGACGATCGGCACATCAGCCGACACCGTTTTTGAAATTGACGTCGGATCGATATCAATGTGCAGCACGGTGGCGTTCGGGCAATACTTCGCCAGGTTGTTGGTGGTGCGATCGTCAAAGCGCACGCCGACGGCAAAGATGACATCGGAATGATGCATCGTCATGTTGGCTTCATAGGTACCGTGCATACCCAGCATCCCCAACGCCTGACGATGGGTGGCAGGAAACGCCCCCAGCCCCATCAGTGACGACGCAACGGGAAGGTTAAGCTTTTCAATCAGTTCACGAAGCTGGACTTCGCAGGCGGAGTTGATCGCCCCGCCACCGACATAGACCACCGGTTTTTTGGCTGCCAGCAGCGTTTGCAACGCTCGCTTGATCTGGCCTTTATGCCCCTGCGTTGTTGGGTTATAAGAGCGCATGCTGACCGATTCCGGCCAGACATAGGGCAGCTTGTTTGCCGGGTTCAGGATATCTTTTGGCAGATCGACCACCACCGGTCCGGGACGTCCGCTCGCCGCCAGCCAGAAGGCTTTTTTCAGTACGCCGGGAATGTCTTCTGTTTGCTTGACCAGGAAGCTGTGCTTCACAACGGGACGCGAAATCCCGACCATGTCGCACTCCTGAAACGCATCGTAGCCAATCAGTGAGGTTGCCACCTGCCCGGAGAGGATCACCAGCGGGATAGAGTCCATGTAGGCCGTCGCAATGCCGGTAATGGCGTTTGTCGCGCCGGGGCCGGACGTGACTAACACCACGCCCACTTCCCCCGTCGCACGCGCCAGGCCATCAGCCATGTGCACCGCCGCCTGCTCGTGACGTACCAGAACATGGTCAATGCCCCCTACCGTATGCAGCGCATCATAAATATCGAGGACCGCACCGCCAGGGTAGCCGAACACTTGCTTTACGCCCTGATCGATCAGCGACCGAACGACCATTTCCGCGCCAGACAACATCTCCATGCTTTGCCTCCAGGCATTTTGTTATAGACGGACTGCCGAATTCATTTCCGCACCGTCTTACGATTGGGATAAACCAATCTTATATATTGCAGAGTGTTCTTTACCTTAACCGCTCGTTATGAGGCAGGCAATTAGCAAACCCAGGGAGATAAACGGCGCGTAAAGCAGAAAAAGCAGCCGTTAACAGAAGATATGGTTAATTCCTCTGGGAATAGAGGATGGGGTGATAAATCATCGCTGAAAAGCGCGACAATGCAGGAAATCATCTATTTTTGCGTGCCGCAGAGCAGCCCGAAAAAAAGTACCACAGAACAAAATAGCAATTATCTAAAAAAATTCAGGATAAATCACATGAACCGATGCGATTTACCCTGATGCGTTTACCGGCGACAGATGCCAACCAGCAGCTCTTCCATCCACTGATGTCCTTTATCCCGACCCGCCGCTTCATGCCAGGAAAGATAACAGGTACGGCTATTTAGCTTGAGCGGCAGAGGCAAAATTTGCAGATTTAAAGGGTCAGAAAACTCTTCTGCCAGCCAGCGCGGCGCAATCGCCACCAGCTGCGTCTGGGAGACCACGTTTAATACGCTAACCATGGCCATGCCCTGATAAGCCACGCTCGCCTGTTTATCCGCAGTGTCATACCACGGCAGGCTAAAGGACGCATATCTGTCGAGTGCTACAACGGCGTGCTGCTCGTTATAAACATCGCTCTCTCGCAGCGGAGAGTTCAGGCGCGGATGCTTTTTACTGGCGACCAGAACCATTTCATCTTTAAACAGCGGCACGCAGGAAAATTCTGGACGACGAAACTCTTCATATCCCAGAACGAATTCGATTTCCTGATAGCGTAACTGATGTTCCGTGTTTTGATTTAGGGATGATTTAAAAACAAGATTGATATTGGGTGCGATCTCTTCAACTTTATTATAAATAATCGACGTTAAATAATTATCCAGTGGGCTACAGACGCAAAGATGGAATACGCGCTCGCTGCTTAAGGGTTCAAAGCCCGAGCCCGGCAGCTCGTTTTGGACCAGTTGCAACGCCTGGCGGATGGAGCCAAACAGCTGGAATGCACGGGCTGTAGGCTGGATCCCCCTCCCGTAGCGAACAAATAATTCGTCGTTAAACATGACCTTAAGTCTGGCAACGGCATTACTCACGGCAGGTTGTGACATCCCCAGCGATTGGGCCGCGCGGGTGATATTCTGTTCCTGCATGACAGCATCAAACACCGTCAGAAGATTAAGATCCACCGTGCGTAACTGCGGTTTAATCCCATCAGTAGCTTGAGGTTGTTTAATATTATTTTCTGGCACTTCTGACTCCACTGTCACGCTACACTCCCTTTGCCATCGTACGGTAATAATCTCGAAAAATATGATTTATCATGCAAATACGATCAGCGAAAGAGAATTATTTAAAATTCGGAATATATAAAGACTCTATATAAACGAAAATTAATGAGCGCAAATGATATGTTTGACTTTAGGATTTGAATGAAACCATAAACCAAACAAATATACAATTGGCATCAGGTTAATGATGACTTAAGTATTATTAAACTGTTAATGCTATCGCCCTACAGTTAGTTAACAACCTGTTATCTCTGTTCGCTTTTCAACATTATGAAATAGATTCACAGCATTTATAACTTAATGATATCAAAACCTTTTAATCAGAAGGCATCCTCTTCAGGACATTTCACTCATTTTAAACAATTATATTTATTTATTTCTGCAACTCTTTTCTTAAGTCCAAAATTAGACAATTAGTCGGGTAGAGAAAGCTCAAACCAGCACAATTAGCTAAAGTGAATACCCGGTAGATTCCGTCTGCCGGGCCCGTTTTCATCGTCAGGGGTTGACATGAACGGCCGTATCCAGTACCACTAAAAGCATATTGAATTTAACGGAGCACGATTCATGATTCGCACCATTCGTTTCACCGGTCTACTACTACTAAACGCATTCACTGTGCGCGGTAGACTGGCGGGCGAAATTCAGCGTTGAATCGTCACCAGTAAGACTAAAAACCCGCGCCACTGCGCGGGTTTTTTTATGCTCGTAGCAAGGCGCCCTAAGACTGACAAGGACCTAACCCATGAGCCAGCAAGTCATTATTTTCGATACTACTTTACGTGACGGTGAACAGGCATTACAGGCAAGCCTGAGTGTAAAAGAGAAACTGCAGATCGCGCTGGCTCTCGAACGTATGGGTGTCGACGTGATGGAGGTCGGTTTCCCGGTCTCGTCTCCGGGTGATTTCGAATCCGTCCAGACTATCGCTCGCACCATTAAAAACAGCCGCGTGTGTGCCCTGGCGCGCTGCGTAGAGAAAGACATCGACGTTGCTGCCGAGTCATTGAAAGTCGCCGAAGCGTTCCGTATCCACACCTTTATTGCGACCTCGCCTATGCACATCGCAACCAAGCTGCGCAGCACGCTGGATGAGGTGATTGAGCGCGCGGTTTACATGGTTAAACGCGCACGCAACTATACCGATGACGTTGAATTCTCCTGTGAAGATGCGGGCCGTACGCCAATCGAAGACCTGGCGCGCGTTGTGGAAGCCGCCATCAACGCGGGCGCGAAAACCATCAACATCCCGGACACCGTCGGCTACACCATGCCGTTTGAGTTCTCCAACATCATCACCGGCCTGTATGACCGCGTACCGAATATTGATAAGGCAATTATCTCCGTCCACACCCACGATGATTTGGGTCTGGCCGTGGGCAACGCCATCGCCGCCGTCCACGCCGGGGCGCGCCAGGTAGAAGGCGCGATGAACGGTATCGGCGAACGCGCGGGCAACTGTTCGCTGGAAGAAGTGATCATGGCGATCAAAGTGCGCAAAGACATCATGGACGTGCACACCCGCATCAATCACAACGAAATCTGGCGCACCAGCCAGACCGTCAGCCAGATTTGCAACATGCCCATTCCCGCTAACAAAGCGATTGTCGGCACCGGTGCCTTCGCACACTCCTCCGGTATTCACCAGGATGGCGTCCTGAAGAACCGCGAAAACTACGAAATCATGACCCCGGAATCCATCGGCCTGAATCAGGTGCAGCTGAACCTGACCTCCCGTTCCGGCCGCGCGGCGGTTAAGCACCGTATGGAAGAGATGGGTTATCAGGACAGCGATTACAACATGGATCAGCTGTACGACGCGTTCCTGAAGCTGGCCGACAAAAAAGGTCAGGTATTCGACTATGACCTGGAAGCGCTGGCCTTTATTAACAAGCAGCAGGAAGAGCCCGAGCACTTCCGTCTGGATTACTTCAACGTGCAGTCCGGCTCCAGCAACATCGCCACCGCCTCGGTCAAACTGGCCTGCGGTGATGAAATTAAAGCAGAGGCCGCGAACGGTAACGGCCCTGTCGATGCCATCTACCAGGCGATTAACCGCGTCACCGAGTACGACGTTGAGCTGGTGAAGTATGACCTGACGGCCAAGGGCCACGGCAAAGATGCACTGGGTCAGGTCGACATTGTTGTTACCCACAACGGCCGCCGCTTCCACGGCGTGGGCCTGGCGACCGATATCGTTGAATCCTCCGCGAAAGCGATGGTGCACGTTCTGAACAACATCTGGCGCGCCGCCGAAGTCGAAAAAGAGTTGCAACGCAAAGCTCAGAATAAAGAGAACAACAAGGAAACCGTGTAATGTCGAAGAATTACCATATTGCTGTGTTACCGGGCGACGGTATTGGTCCGGAAGTGATGGCACAGGCGCTGAAAGTACTGGAAGCCGTTCGCGCGCGTTTTGCGATGAAAATCACCACCAGCCACTACGACGTGGGCGGTATTGCGATTGATAACCACGGTACGCCGCTGCCAAAAGCGACCGTTGAAGGCTGCGAAAATGCCGATGCCGTGCTGTTTGGTTCCGTCGGTGGCCCGAAATGGGAACACCTGCCGCCGGCAGAGCAGCCAGAGCGCGGCGCGCTGCTGCCGCTGCGTAAACATTTCAAGCTGTTCAGCAACCTGCGTCCGGCGAAGCTGTATCAGGGTCTGGAAGAGTTCTGCCCGCTGCGCGCGGATATCGCCGCCAACGGTTTCGACATTCTGTGCGTGCGTGAACTGACCGGCGGGATCTATTTCGGTCAGCCAAAAGGGCGCGAAGGCAGCGGACAACACGAGAAAGCGTTCGACACCGAGGTGTATCACCGTTTCGAAATCGAACGTATCGCCCACATCGCGTTCGAGTCGGCGCGCAAACGCCGCCATAAAGTGACCTCTATAGATAAAGCGAACGTGCTGCAGTCCTCCATTTTGTGGCGTGAGATAGTCAGTGAAGTGGCTAAGCAGTACCCGGACGTCGCGCTGTCGCACATGTACATCGACAACGCGACCATGCAGTTGATTAAGGATCCGTCCCAGTTTGACGTGCTGCTGTGCTCCAACCTGTTCGGCGATATCCTCTCTGACGAGTGCGCGATGATCACCGGCTCCATGGGCATGCTGCCCTCCGCAAGTCTGAATGAAGAAGGCTTTGGCCTGTACGAGCCTGCGGGCGGCTCCGCGCCGGATATCGCAGGCAAGAACATTGCCAACCCGATTGCGCAGATCCTCTCCCTGGCCCTGCTGCTGCGCTACAGCCTGGATGCAGGCGATGCGGCAACCGCAATTGAGAACGCCATTAACCGGGCGTTAGAAGAAGGCGTCCGTACCGGCGATTTATCACGCGGCACGGCGGCAGTCAGTACCGATGAAATGGGCGACATCATTGCCCGCTATGTCGCTGAAGGGGTGTAATCATGGCTAAGACGTTATATGAAAAGTTGTTTGATGCGCACGTTGTTTACGAGGCGCCAAACGAAACCCCGCTGCTGTACATTGATCGTCATCTGGTACACGAAGTGACCTCACCTCAGGCATTTGACGGCCTGCGCGCGCACAAGCGCCCGGTACGTCAGCCGGGTAAAACCTTCGCGACGATGGATCACAACGTTTCCACCCAGACCAAAGACATTAATGCCTCGGGTGAGATGGCGCGTATCCAGATGCAGGAGCTGATTAAGAACTGCAACGAGTTTGGCGTTGAGCTGTACGACCTGAACCATCCGTATCAGGGCATCGTCCACGTGATGGGGCCTGAGCAAGGGATCACCCTGCCGGGCATGACCATCGTCTGCGGTGACTCCCATACCGCGACCCACGGCGCGTTTGGCGCGCTGGCGTTCGGTATCGGCACGTCCGAAGTGGAACATGTGCTGGCAACGCAGACCCTGAAACAGGGCCGCGCCAAAACCATGAAGATTGAAGTGAAGGGTAAAGCCGCACCGGGTATTACCGCAAAAGACATCGTGCTGGCCATCATCGGTAAAACCGGCAGCGCGGGCGGCACCGGTCATGTTGTTGAATTCTGTGGTGAAGCCATCCAGGCGCTGAGCATGGAGGGACGCATGACCCTGTGCAATATGGCCATTGAGATGGGCGCAAAAGCCGGTCTGGTCGCCCCGGACGACACCACCTTTAACTATGTGAAGGGTCGTCTGCACGCGCCGAAAGGTCAGAATTTTGACGACGCGGTCGCGTACTGGAAAACCCTGAAAACCGACGATGGCGCAACGTTTGATACCGTTGTCACGCTGCAGGCAGAAGAGATTGCGCCTCAGGTGACCTGGGGCACCAACCCGGGTCAGGTGATTTCCGTCAATGACGCCATTCCCGATCCGGCCTCCTTCGCCGATCCGGTCGAGCGCGCCAGTGCGGAAAAAGCGCTGGCCTATATGGGGCTGAAGCCCGGCGTGCCGTTGACCGACGTAACCATTGATAAGGTCTTTATCGGTTCCTGCACCAACTCCCGTATCGAAGATTTACGTGCCGCCGCCGAGATTGCCAAAGGCCGCAAAGTGGCACCGGGCGTGCAGGCGCTGGTGGTACCTGGCTCCGGTCCGGTGAAGGCCCAGGCGGAAGCCGAAGGTCTGGATAAGATCTTTATCGAAGCGGGCTTCGAGTGGCGTCTGCCTGGCTGCTCCATGTGTCTGGCCATGAACAACGATCGCCTGAATCCGGGTGAGCGCTGCGCCTCTACCAGCAACCGTAACTTTGAAGGCCGTCAGGGCCGCGGTGGGCGCACCCATCTGGTCAGCCCGGCAATGGCCGCCGCTGCGGCAGTCACCGGCCATTTCGCCGATATTCGCAGCCTGAAATAAGGAGACAATCATGGCAGAGAAATTTACCCAACATACGGGCCGTGTTGTCCCGCTGGACGCCGCCAACGTCGATACTGACGCTATTATTCCGAAACAGTTTCTGCAGAAGGTGACGCGTACCGGTTTCGGCGCACATCTGTTTAACGACTGGCGATTCCTCGACGATAAGGGCGAAGTGCCTAATCCGGAATTCGTTCTGAACTTCCCGGAATACAAAGGCGCCTCCATTTTGCTGGCGCGGGAAAACTTTGGCTGCGGCTCATCCCGTGAACACGCGCCGTGGGCGCTCACCGACTACGGCTTTAAAGTGGTCATTGCCCCAAGCTTCGCGGATATCTTCTACGGTAACAGCTTCAACAACCAGCTGCTGCCGGTGACGCTGAGCGATGAACAGGTCGATGAATTGTTCGCGCTGGTTAAGGCGAATCCGGGCATTTCGTTTGAAGTGGATCTGGAAGCCGAAGTGGTGAAAGCCGGGGATAAGACCTACAGCTTCAGCATTGATGCCTTCCGCCGTCACTGCATGCTGAACGGTCTGGACAGCATTGGTTTAACACTCCAGCACGAAGCGGCAATTGCCACTTACGAACAAAAACAACCCGCATTTATGAAATAATCCTCCGGCCTGCAGCGCACTCTGCAGGCCGCGTTTTATCCCGATCCCCAATCCTCCTTCTGTAAATACTTCGCAAACCCAGCCAATAATGACGTTACATTTAATGTCAATTTAATGTTCCCTGCGCAGAATAATCTCTCAATTAGCTGGCAGCGGAAATTATCATGGAAAAGAAAAATGGCAATGAGTCTCACCTCCGTTCTCAAGAAATACAAAAATGCACAATAGTGAGCGTGATAACAAATAGTTTACTCACCGGCTTTCAGATAGTTGCAGGTATATTCTCCGGCTCACAGGGATTAATTGCTGATGGGATTCATTCTCTTTCCGATTTATCCTCTGATTTTGTCGTTTTGATTGCGAATAAAAAGAGTCAGAAAGCCTCTGATATCGATCATCATTACGGTCATCTGCGTTTCGAAAACGGTGCAAAGCTCATTATTGGCGCTATTCTGCTGCTTGTTGGCGTCGGGATGCTCTGGTCCGCAGGGAATAAACTGCTTCACCCCGAGACGCATCAGCTGGTGAAAGGGGCCGCTTTGTGGGTGGCGATACTGGCGCTGGTCGTGAAGGAAAGCCTGTTCAGATACATGTTTGCCACGGGAAAACGTATTCAGTCCTCGCTGCTGATAGCCAATGCCTGGCATGCCCGTTCTGACGCCGCCTCGTCAGTGGTTGTCGCCATCGGGATTGCCGGGAATTTAGTGGGTTTTCACGCGATGGACCTGATTGCGGCCCTGATTGTTGGGATATTTATCGCCCATATGGGCTACAAATTCTCAGCCGATGCCCTGCACGACCTGATGGACCGTTCGCTTGAGCCCGAGCTGGAGCACGACATCAAAACCTGTCTTCTCTCAACCGAGGGCGTTACCGGACTCCATGATTTAAAAACCCGCAAGATGGGCGATTTAGCCCTTGTCGATGTCCATCTGGAAGTGAACGGCGAATTAAGCGTAAAAGAAGGGCATCAGATTGCCGTCAATGCCAGAAACAACGTGATGCAAAAATTCAACGTGCTGAACGTGATGACGCATATTGATCCTGCCCGCTAATCAGAACGCATAAATACAGTGTGACGCAATCCATCGTTAAGGTTTCGTTAATTAATCTGCGTCACACTGCATCGCATCAGCTCTCTCATTATTGAGGTAAAAAGCGATGAACCCAACGCTACGCAATGCGCTTCCCCATAAAGAAACGCCTTTTCTTCGCGTACTGCACATTCTTGTGGCCGTTCTGGTGCTGGTCCAGATTATCAATTCTAATTTCACCGAAAGTGAAGCCCTTCACGAATCCGGACTGAACGGAATTGTCACCTGGATGCATATTATCTCCGGATTTGGTTTAATTTTTTGTGGCATTGCCATGATGGCATGGATGTTAACCCAGCGCGGATTTAAATATTACTTCGCCTGGCTGGTGCTGGATTTTCGTGGAATCATTGACGATATTCGCACCCTCACGCAGCGTCAGCTTCCTGACGCGCATGCCGGCGGCATGGCGGCAACGGTGCAAGGTCTGGGCGTGCTGGCGCTGCTGGGCGTTGCACTCTGCGGCGCGGCCTGGTTCGTGCTGAACGCCACGCTCGGGCCCGTGTCGTCCATCACGGAATCCGCCTTAAATTTGCATAAATTCCTGACGGTCTTTATTGAGACATATTTCTGGGCACACGGTTTCATGGGCCTCGTCCATATGTACCTGACGCTACGCGCGCAGCGTAAATATCAGTATTCAGAGTAAACGGTTCGCAGAGCCCGGCATTTCCGGGCTCCGTTTCATTGATCCAATCACACGTCTTTCACGCGGCAGGTCAGCAGAAGCGTCACGACAGAGATCGCCGCAATCATCCAGTAAACAGACGCATGCCCATAGCTTTGCGCCAGCGCCCCCTGAATCACGCCTGCCAGAATCACCCCGGTTGAAATACTGTTGGTAAAAAGCGTGGTCGCCGAGCCTGCACGACCGGGCATGAGATCCTGAAACCAGAGCATGCCGATCCCGGCAACAATCCCGATAAACACGGCGTTAAACAGCTGCAGCGCCAGCAACGCTTCACGCGAATGGAAAAGGATCAGCCCCGCGTAGAACAGCACCCCGGCCGCCACGGCGACGATCATCATCCGACGCTTTCCAAAGCGCTTAACGTAGTAACCCGCCAGAATCATCGCCGGAATTTCCAGCCCGGCGGCGGTCCCCATTAAGATCCCCGCGAGTTTATCCGGTAAACCCAGATCGCTGCTGATCCACAGCGGCATATCGATGATGTACATGGTGTTGCAGGTCCACATCAGCGTGGAGGCAATAAACAGCATGCGGACGTTTTTGTCCTGCCAGCCGCTCACCTGGGTGACAGGTTTATCCGTCGCCTGTTCGACGCGCGCCACGGACGGCAGCGCGAAGGCAATCAATACCAGGCTGATGACAAAAATCCCGGCGGCGATGGAGAACATGGCGGTAAAGCCGTAGTTCAACGCCAGCATGAAGGCCAGCGGCGGCCCAATGACCCACGCCAGCGAGAGCTGGGCACGCATCACCGAGCTGAACATCACCACTTCCCGCGCCGAATTATCCGCATATTCACGGGCCAGCGCGAACAGCTGCGGCATGGCGGTGTTCGCCAGCGACGCCAGCAGCACGCCGCAGGTAATCAGCGTCAGATAATGACGGTTGAAGGCAAAGAGCAGCGCGTTGCCCACGGCCATGGCGCAGCAAAAGAGGATCAGCCTGCGGCGATCGCCCTGGCTGTCCGATCGTTTCGCCAGCGCGAGGCTGACCAGGATCCCGGCAATGGCGTTGACGGTATAAAACAGGCCGACCCAAAACGGCTGTGCCCCCACCTCGCGGCTGAGAAACAGGCTCAGCGTCGGCGCCTGCAGCGCACCCGCCACGCCCATCATAAAGGCCACCAGCATAAAAGCGGCATACACGCCGTTCAGGCGCCGCCCCATCGTCATCAACCACAGCATGCGCAAGTCCTTGTGAAAGCAAATCGAAACCGGGTGAAAGAATAAACGAAAAAAGCCAGCAAAAACATTTTGCTGGCGGGTGATTAGCACCAATACTCAGTCACACATGATCGAGGCGAGTTAGCGGGAAGAGGTCGGTGTTGTAACGTCCCACTGCATCAATTCTTCTAACGTTTTCAGCCGTTGCTCTGCACACCGGCGGGCCAGCCAGGACGATCCCTTTGTCGCTGAAAAGTACTGCTGATAAAACTGACGTGCGGTAGACCTCTTCATAATTTACCTCCTCGCTTCATCGAGGAGAATTATTGGCCTAATATAGGGATAAATAAATTGCTGGTTTTTTGTCAGGAGTTCCCCTTTTATGCCTTCCGGTCGTCTGCAACAACAGTTTATCCGCCTCTGGCAGTGCTGCGAGGGGCAATCGCAGGAGACCACGCTCAACGAGCTGGCTGACCTGCTTAGCTGTTCCCGCCGCCATATGCGCACGCTGCTCAACACCATGCAGCAGCAGGGATGGTTAAGCTGGGAAGCGGAGGCGGGACGCGGCAAACGCTCGCGACTGACCTTTCTCTATACCGGGCTGGCGTTGCAGCAGCAGCGCGCGGAAGACCTGCTGGAGCAGGACCGCATCGATCAGCTGGTACAGCTGGTGGGCGACAAAGCCGCCGTGCGCCAGATGCTGGTTTCCCATCTCGGACGCAGCTTTCGTCAGGGCCGACACATCCTGCGGGTGCTCTACTATCGCCCAATGAAAAATCTGTTGCCCGGCACGGCCTTACGCCGCTCTGAAACCCACATGGCCCGGCAAATCTTCAGCGGCCTGACGCGCATAAATGAGGAAAACGGGGAACTGGAAGCGGATATCGCGCACCACTGGCAGCAGGTTTCCCCGCTTCACTGGCGCTTCTTCTTACGCCCCGGCATCCACTTTCACCACGGCCGCGAGCTGGAAATGCACGACGTCATCGCCTCTCTGGAACGCGTCCGCAAGCTCCCGCTCTACTCCCATATCTCCCGCGTCCACTCCCCCACGGCCTGGACGCTGGATATCGAGCTGTCGCAGCTGGATAAGTGGCTTCCCTGGCTGCTGGGCTATGTGCCGTCGATGATTTTGCCCGGTGAGTGGGAATCGTTGAACAACTTTGCCAGCCAGCCGATTGGCACCGGCCCCTACTCCGTGTCCCGCAATAACAGCAACCAGCTGAAAATCCGCGCGTTCGATGACTACTTTGGCTATCGGGCGCTGATCGACGAAGTGAACGTGTGGGTATTACCGGATCTCAATGAAGAGCTGAGCGCCGGACTAACGCTTGAAGGCCCCACCACGGGAGAAAAGGCCGTGGAGAGTCGCCTGGAAGAGGGATGTTACTATCTCCTCTTTGACCGCCGCACCCACCGTGGGGCAAATCAGGCCGTGCGCAAGTGGATCAGCCACGTTTTGTCTCCTTCCAATCTGATCTACCATGCGGAAGAGCAGTACCAGACATACTGGTTCCCGGCGTACGGCCTGCTTCCGCGCTGGCACCACGCCCGCCCGGTGCACTGCGACAAACCCGCCGGGCTGGAGTCCATCACCCTGACCTACTACCGCGAGCACGTGGAGCATCGTTTTATCGCCAGAATCATGACCCGACTGCTGGCAGCCGAGGGGGTCACGTTAGACGTCAGGGAAGTGGACTATGACGAATGGCATCAGGGTGAGATCGCCAGTGATATCTGGCTCAACAGCGCCAACTTTACCCTGCCGCTCGATTTTTCCCTTTTCTCGCATCTGTATGAAGTTCCTCTCATCCAGCACTGCATCGACCGTGACTGGCAGCAGGATGCCGCCCAGTGGCGTGCGGGAGAAATGAATCTTGCTGCGTGGTGCCAGCAGCTTCTGGCCGAGCAGGCGATCGTACCGTTGATCCACCACTGGCTGATGATCCAGGGCCAGCGCAGCATGCGCGGCCTGCGGATGAATACCCTGGGCTGGTTTGATTTTAAATCCGCCTGGTTTGCACCGCCGGAGCCATAACGCTTTCGTAATATTCACCAAATCATTACAATAGCGCCGTTCTCAACGGGGTGCTGCATCACAGATGTGCGCTGAGATAATACCCGTCGAACCTGATCCGGATAACGCCGGCGAAGGGATTTGAGGCTGTCGCTCAAAATCCTTTGCCACTCAACTTTGAGGTGCAAAGTGTTAAAAAAAGTTCTCCCCCTGCTGGCGCTGCTGGCGTTGCCTGCTTTTGCCAAGCCCGTCCTGACGGTCTATACCTATGACTCCTTCTCTGCCGACTGGGGCCCTGGCCCGGTAGTCAAAAAAGCCTTCGAAGCGGACTGTAACTGCGAGCTGAAGTTCGTGGCACTGGAAGATGGCGTGTCGCTGCTCAACCGTCTGCGCATGGAAGGCAAAAACAGCAAGGCCGACGTGGTGCTCGGTCTGGATAACAACCTGCTGGAAGCCGCCTCGCAAACCAAACTGTTTGCCAAAAGCGGCGTTGCGGCAGATGCCGTTAACGTGCCGGGCGGCTGGAAAAACGACACCTTTGTGCCGTTCGACTACGGCTACTTTGCGTTCGTGTATGACAAAAACAAGCTGAAAAACCCGCCGAAGAGCCTGAAAGAGCTGGTTGAAAGTGACCAGAAGTGGCGCGTGATTTATGAAGATCCGCGTACCAGCACGCCGGGTCTGGGCCTGCTGCTGTGGATGCAGAAGGTCTACGGGGATAAAGCGCCGGAAGCGTGGCAGAAACTGGCCGCCAAAACCGTCACCGTGACCAAGGGCTGGAGCGAAGCCTATGGCCTGTTCCTGAAAGGCGAAAGCGACCTGGTGCTGAGCTATACCACCTCTCCGGCCTACCACATCATCGCCGAGAAGAAAGATAACTACGCTGCCGCTAATTTTGCTGAAGGGCACTATCTGCAGGTGGAAGTCGCCGCGCGTACCGCCGCCAGCAAACAGCCGGAGCTGGCCGAGAAGTTCCTGAAGTTCATGGTTTCACCGGCGTTCCAGAATGCGATTCCCGCAGGCAACTGGATGTATCCGGTCACTAACGTTGCCCTGCCCGCAGGTTTCGAGCAGTTGACCAAACCAACAGCCTCGCTGGAGTTTACGCCGCAGCAGGTCGCCGCGCAGCGTGCAGCATGGGTAAGTGAATGGCAACGCGCCGTCAGCCGTTGATTCCCGGCTGGTTACTTCCCGGGCTGCTCGCCGCCATAGTGATGGTAGTGGTCAGCCTGGGAGCTTTTCTTGCACTGTGGTTCAACGCGCCAGAGAGCGACCTGCTCGCCCTCTGGCACGACAGCTACCTCTGGCACGTTATCCGGTTCTCCTTCTGGCAGGCGTCTCTCTCTGCTCTGCTGTCGGCGATCCCGGCCATTTTTCTGGCGCGTGCCCTGTATCGGCGGCGTTTTCCCGGCAGGCTGGCACTGCTGCGCCTGTGCGCCATGACGCTGATCCTGCCCGTGCTGGTGGCGGTATTTGGTATTCTGAGCGTTTACGGACGCCAGGGCTGGCTGGCTTCGCTGTTCGGCCAGCTTGGTCTGGAATGGTCATTCTCGCCTTACGGACTGCGGGGCATTCTGCTGGCGCACGTCTTTTTCAATATGCCGATGGCAACGCGCCTCTTCTTGCAGGCGCTGGAAAACATTCCCGGCGAACAGCGTCAGGTTGCCGCCCAGCTCGGCATGCGCGGCTGGTCATTCTTTCGCTTTGTCGAATGGCCGTGGCTGCGCCGCCAGATCCCGCCCGTCGCGGCGTTAATCTTCATGCTCTGTTTTGCCAGCTTTGCCACCGTGCTGTCGCTCGGCGGCGGGCCGCAGGCCACCACCATTGAGCTGGCGATTTACCAGGCGCTGAGTTACGACTACGATCCCGGTCGCGCCGCGCTGCTGGCGATGGTGCAGATGGCGTGCTGCCTTGCGCTGGTGCTGCTGAGCCAGCGGCTGAGTAAAGCCATTCCCGCTGGCAGCAATCAAATAACCGGCTGGCGCGATCCGCAGGACAGCCTGCACAGCCGCGTCACCGATTTTATCCTGATTGCGCTGGCGCTCCTGCTTCTGCTGCCGCCGCTGATGGCCGTTATCGTTGACGGACTGAACCGCAATCTCATATCCGTCCTGCAACAGCCCGTCCTCTGGCAGGCCACCTGGACCTCGCTGCGTATCGCCCTGGCGGCTGGGTTACTGTGCGTCATGCTGACCATGATGCTGCTGTGGAGCAGCCGTGAACTCTATGCCCGGCAGGCCCAAAAGGCCGGACAGGCGTTAGAGCTGACGGGCATGCTGATTCTGGCGATGCCGGGCATCGTGCTGGCGACGGGCTTCTTTTTACTGTTCAACAGCACCATCGGCCTGCCGGAAAGAGCCGATGGCATTGTGATTTTCACCAACGCCCTGATGGCCATTCCCTACGCGCTCAAAGTGCTGGAAAACCCGATGCGCGACGTCAACAGCCGCTACGGTTTGCTGTGCCAGTCGCTGGGCATGCAGGGCTGGCAGCGGCTGAAGGTGGTTGAACTGCGCGCGCTAAAACGCCCGCTGGCGCAGGCGCTGGCGTTTGCCTGCGTGCTGTCGATTGGGGATTTTGGCGTGGTGGCTCTCTTTGGCAATGACGATTTCCGCACGCTGCCATACTGGCTCTATCAGCAAATCGGCTCTTATCGCAGTCAGGACGGCGCGGTCACCGCGCTGTTACTGCTGCTGCTGTGCTTTGCCTTATTTACCGCTATCGAAAAACTTCCGGGGCGTGATGTTAAAACTGACTGATGTAACCTGGCTTTACCAGCATCTGCCGATGCGCTTCACGCTCTCCGTGCGTCAAGGGGAGATGATCGCCGTACTTGGCCCAAGCGGCGCGGGAAAAAGCACGCTGCTTAATTTGATTGCGGGTTTTCTGCAGCCGGCAAGCGGCGCGATCGTCATTGAAAATCACGATCATACCTACACGCCGCCCGCAAAACGTCCGGTCTCAATGCTGTTTCAGGAAAACAACCTGTTTACCCACCTGACGGTGCGGCAAAACATCGCGCTGGGAATGCATCCGGGACTCAGGCTGAACGATGCCCAGCGCCAGAAGCTGGAGATTATCGCCGCACAGATGGGGATCGCTGAGTTCATCGACAGGCTGCCGGGCGAGCTTTCCGGCGGCCAGCGTCAGCGCGTGGCGCTGGCGCGTTGTCTGGTGCGCGAGCAGCCGATCCTGCTGCTGGATGAGCCGTTCTCGGCGCTCGATCCCGCGCTGCGTCAGGAGATGCTGGCGCTGGTGCAGGACGTCTGTCAGCGCCAGCAGCTGACGATGCTGATGGTGTCGCACAGTATCGAAGATGCCGCTCGCATTGCGCCGCGATCGGTGGTGATTGCCGAAGGGCGTATTTTGTGGGATGGAAAAACAGAAGAACTGCTGAGTGGTAAAGCGGGGGCGTCTTCGCTGTTGGGCATTCGTGCGGTCTGATGCCCTCACCCTGGCCCTCTCCCACGGGGAGAGGGTACAAACATCAAAAACGGCAACTCTGGTTGCCGTTTTGCTTTTACCTTGTGCGGTCTGATGCCCTCGCCCTGACCCTCTCCCACGGGGAGAGGGAAAAAGTCCTTAACGGCTGACCACTTTTAATAAAATCTCGCCGTACACCGGCATCAGCGGGTGACGAATCAGCGCGACCAGGGTTACCACGGCCACACCCAGCGTCAGCGGGGCCAGCCAGAGCAGACGAGTACGCGGGAGGTAGCGCGTCAGGCGATCGATATTCGCTTTCCCGCTGCGCCACAACCGCCAGCAGAGCCATGCCGCCAGCCACAGCAGCACAGCCGTGCCCAGCAGCAGCCACCTAAACTCGCCGCTTTGCATACCGTCAGGAATATCAATCGCAGCACCCGCGAGGATCCCCGGCAGGAAGTAGAACGGCGGCCAGAAGACGCAGCCGATGATGTTCGGCACCACGAATTTCGCGACGGGCAGATCCAGCATTCCCGCCACCATCGGCACCAGCGGACGCGTTGGCCCGACAAAGCGGCCGACGAGGATAGTAAACATGCTGTGCTGATGCAGCGCATGCTCGGTTTTATCCAGCAGGGCTTTGTTCTTTTTCATGAACGACCAGCGGTGCAGCGGCTTCTTAAAGCGCCAGCCCAGCCAGAAGGAGATCCAGTCGCCCAGCAGGCAGCCGATAATCCCGGCCAGCCACGCCTGCCAGAAATTAACCTCGCCGCTGCCAATCAGCGCCCCAAGCCCTGCCATCATCACGGTGCCGGGCAGGATCAGCCCAACCAGGGCCAGCGATTCCAGAAACGCCACCAGCGCCACGGCGATGAGCGAGTACATAACGGACTGGGTAATAAAGTGTTCCAGCAATGCCTGCATAACTATTCCGGTCAGAAAACGAATCAGCGATTCTGCTTAGCGCCCCGCACCGCGTCAAGGCAACAATTGTCTGAATAGTTTACAGGTTGCTTTCCGCATTCACCTGTTTGTTTATCTTTTTTTACCGTTTATTCACATCCCGCGCGGAATTCACTCGGGCTGGCACCGGTACATTTTTTAAACACGCGGGAGAAATAGAGCTGATCCTCAAAGCCCACGTTGCGCCCCACGGTGGCGATCGGCATCCGGGTGGTGCTGAGCAGCAGCTTCGCCTGGCTGATGCGCTGATCCTCGCGCCAGCTCAATACGCTGACGCCCAGCTGCTGGCGAAACAGATGCGACAGCCGCGACGGCGACAGGCAGACGTGCTGGGCAACGCTGGCGATATCAAACTGGCTATCGGCCAGGTGGTCGCTGATGTACTGGCAGGCGTCGCGCACGCGGTTATCCAGCGGCGGGTTAAGCGACTCGTTTATCGCCTCCATCCGTCGCAGCAGCAGCTGTTCGAGCAGGTTAATCGCCAGCAGTTCAGCGTAGCGCCCACCGGCCTGTCCTGCCTCAATAATCTGCGCAAAAAGCTCGCGAAACTGCGCCAGATGAACCTCATCCGGGCGATAAAAACCGGTGTGCGCAAAAATAGCCGGCCAGGAAAGCCACTCCTGCCAGTAGGCGCGCGGACGGAAGTAGACCCACTGGTGATACCACTCTTTGGCATCCGGATGACGGCCATAGTGGTGGATCTCCCCCGGCGGGAACAGCAGGATATCGCCGGGGCGGCAGACAAACTGCTGGTCGCCGTTCTTGATGATCCCTTCCCCTCGCACGGTCAGGTTGAGGATATACCCTTTCATCCCGAGCGGTCGGTCGACGTAAAAGTCGAGATATCCCTCAGCCTCGATAGGGGTCAGTCCCGCCACAAGGTGCGCGTTAAACGAGTATCCCGGCAGCAGGGGATCGTTTTGCGTTTCGGCCATAGATTCAGTTCTCCCAAGGGTCCTGAAGGAAACCAATTGTCCATATCACTAAAAGCAGGTTAAAAATGGCCCGCGAAAAGATCCAAAAAGCATCACGCCGCTTTTACGTCCGCCATGTTTCAGCCTTTCCCCCTGATTTCTCCGCCAGGGCAGGCAGATAACCAGTAACAAAAGTGTCTATAAGTGCGGCAGAAATGTCCACATTGAATATTTGCACGGCGTCACACTTTCCGTTGTAACAGCAATTTAGTCCATAAGATTAGCGGATCCTGCCTGACGACTTTTGTCCCCAGTCTCTAATGTTCTTCCATACCTGTTTTTTCGATGGAGCAACACCATGGCAATTGCGATTGGCCTCGATTTTGGCAGCGATTCAGTTCGCGCGCTGGCAGTGGACTGTACGTCCGGCCAGGAGATAGCAACCAGCGTTGAGTGGTACCCGCGCTGGCAAGAGGGGCGCTACTGTGATGCGCCAAACAACCAGTTCCGCCACCACCCGCGTGACTATATCGAGTCGATGGAAGCGGCGATCAAAACCGTCCTGGCTGAACTGACTGACGCCCAGCGGGCTGAGATTGTCGGCATTGGCGTCGACAGCACCGGCTCCACGCCAGCCCCCGTGGATGCCGAAGGCCGCGTGCTGGCGCTGCGCCCGGAGTTCGCAGACAACCCGAACGCCATGTTCGTGCTGTGGAAAGACCATACCGCTGTGGAAGAGGCTGAAGCCATTACGCACCTGTGCCATCAGCCGGGCAAAACAGACTACTCGCGCTACATCGGCGGGATTTATTCCAGCGAATGGTTCTGGGCCAAGATCCTCCACGTCACCCGTGCCGACGCCGCCGTCGCACAGGCTGCGGCGTCATGGGTTGAGCTGTGCGACTGGGTGCCTGCCCTGCTCTCCGGCACCACGCGCCCGCAGGATATCCGCCGCGGTCGCTGCAGCGCCGGGCATAAATCCCTGTGGCATGAAAGCTGGGGCGGCCTGCCTCCGGCCGCGTTCTTCGATGAGCTCGACCCGATCCTCAACAAGAGCCTGACGTATCCGCTGTTTACCGACACCTTCACTGCCGATATTCCGGTCGGCACCCTCTGCGAAGAGTGGGCAAAACGCCTGGGGCTTCCGCAAAACGTGGCCATCTCAGGCGGCGCCTTTGACTGCCATATGGGCGCCGTGGGCGCGGGCGCGCAGCCAAACACGCTGGTCAAAGTTATCGGCACCTCCACCTGCGACATCCTGACGGCGGATAAAGCCACCGTCGGCGACCGCGCGGTGAAAGGCATCTGCGGCCAGGTTGACGGCAGCGTGGTGCCTGACTTCATCGGTCTGGAAGCCGGTCAGTCCGCGTTTGGCGATATCTACGCCTGGTTTGGTCGCGTGCTCGGCTGGCCGCTGGATCGGCTCGCGGCGGCGCATCCTGAACTGAAAACCCAGATCGCCGAGAGCAAAAAGCAGCTTCTGCCACAGCTCACCGAAGCCTGGGCAAAAAATCCGTCTCTCGAACACCTGCCGGTGGTGCTGGACTGGTTTAACGGGCGCCGCACGCCGTTTGCCAACCAGCGTCTGAAAGGGGTGATAACCGATCTCAACCTGGCGACCGACGCGCCTGCGCTGTTCGGCGGTCTGATTGCCGCAACGGCCTTCGGTGCCCGCGCCATTATGGAGTGCTTCACCGAGCAGGGCATCGACGTGAACAACGTGATGGCGCTGGGCGGCATCGCCCGTAAAAACCCGGTGATCATGCAGGCCTGCTGCGACGTGCTGAACCGTCCGCTGCAGATTGTGGCCTCCGATCAGTGCTGCGCGCTGGGCGCGGCGATTTTCGCCGCCGTGGCGGCAGGCGTTCACGCCGACATTCCGACCGCGCAGCAGCATATGGCGAGCGCCGTCGAAAACACGCTTCAGCCGCGCGCCCAGCAGGCACAACGCTTTGAACAGCTTTATCAGCGCTACCAGCAATGGGCAAAAAGCGCCGAACTTCACTATCTCCCTGTCGCCGCCCCAGCCAAAAGCACCGCGGACACTACGGCAACCCTGACCCATTAAGGACACGATGATGACCATTTTTAATAATTATGAAGTGTGGTTTGTGATTGGCAGCCAGCATCTGTACGGACCGGAAGCGCTGCAGCAGGTGACGAAACACGCGGAGCACGTCGTTAACGCGCTGAACGCGGAAGCTAAACTGCCGTGCAAACTGGTGCTAAAACCGCTGGGCACCACGCCTGACGAAATTACCCACATCTGCCGCGACGCCAACTACGACGATAAATGCGCCGGTCTGGTGGTGTGGCTGCACACCTTCTCGCCAGCAAAAATGTGGATCAACGGTCTGTCTATCCTCAACAAACCGCTGCTGCAGTTCCATACCCAGTTCAACGCCTCCCTGCCGTGGGACAGCATCGACATGGACTTTATGAACCTGAACCAGACCGCGCACGGCGGCCGCGAGTTCGGCTTTATCGGCGCGCGTATGCGTCAGCAGCACGCGGTGGTCACCGGCCACTGGCAGGATGGCAAGGCGCAACAACGTATCGGCTCATGGATGCGCCAGGCGGTCTCTAAGCAGGACACCCGTCACCTGAAAGTGGTGCGTTTCGGCGACAACATGCGTGAAGTGGCGGTCACCGACGGCGACAAAGTGGCCGCGCAGATCAAGTTCGGCTTCTCCGTGAATACCTGGGCCGTGGGCGACCTGGTGCAGGTGGTGAATGAAATCAGCGACGGCGACGTGAGCGCGCTGGTGGACGAATACGAAAGCAGCTATCGCCTGACGCCTGCGGCACAAATCAACGGCGACAAGCGCCAGAACGTGCTGGACGCGGCGCGCATCGAGCTGGGCATGAAGCGCTTCCTGGAACAGGGCGGCTTCCACGCTTTTACCACCACCTTTGAAGACCTCCACGGCCTGAAACAGCTGCCGGGCCTGGCGGTACAGCGTCTGATGCAGCAGGGCTATGGCTTTGCGGGCGAGGGCGACTGGAAAACTGCCGCTCTGCTTCGCATCATGAAGGTGATGTCGACCGGTCTGCAGGGCGGCACCTCCTTTATGGAGGACTACACCTACCACTTCGAAAACGGCAATGACCTGGTGCTCGGCTCCCACATGCTGGAAGTGTGTCCGACAATCGCCGTCGAAGAGAAACCGATCCTCGACGTGCAGTATCTCGGCATCGGCGGTAAAGCCGATCCGGCGCGGCTGATCTTCAACACCCGTACGGGCCCGGCCATCAACGCCAGCCTGATCGACCTGGGCGATCGTTTCCGCCTGCTGGTGAACTGCGTCGATGCGGTTGAAACGCCGCACTCCCTGCCGAAACTGCCGGTCGCCAACGCCCTGTGGAAAGCGCAGCCTGACCTGCCAACCGCCTCAGAGGCCTGGATCCTGGCCGGCGGCGCGCACCATACGGTGTTCAGCCACGCGCTGGATCTCAACGACATGCGTCAGTTCGCCGAGCTGCACGACATCGAACTGACCGTGATTGATAACGACACGCGCCTGCCCGCCTTCAAAGACGCGCTGCGCTGGAACGAAGTCTATTACGGTTCAAAACGCTAAGTACGGAATGCCCGGTGACGCTACGCTCACCGGGCAGGGAGATAACGATGTTAGAAGATCTCAAACGTCAGGTGCTCGAAGCCAACCTGGCGCTGCCGAAACATAATCTGGTGACCCTGACCTGGGGCAACGTCAGCGCCGTTGACCGGGAAAAAGGCGTGTTCGTGATTAAGCCCTCCGGCGTGGACTACACGGTAATGACCGCAGACGATATGGTCGTTGTCAGCCTCGAGACCGGCGAAGTGGTGGAAGGCAACAAAAAACCCTCCTCCGATACCCCGACTCACCGACTGCTATACCGCTCATTCCCGACCATCGGCGGCATTGTGCATACCCATTCGCGCCACGCCACCATCTGGGCGCAGGCGGGCCAGTCCATCCCGGCGACCGGCACCACCCACGCGGACTACTTTTACGGCACCATTCCCTGCACGCGTCTGATGACCGATGCGGAGATTAACGGTGAGTACGAGTGGGAAACGGGTAACGTGATTGTTGAAACCTTTGAAAAACACGGGATCGACGCGGCGCAAATGCCCGGCGTGCTGGTCCATTCCCACGGCCCGTTCGCCTGGGGGAAAAACGCAGAAGACGCGGTGCATAACGCCATCGTGCTGGAAGAGGTCGCCTATATGGGGATCTTCTGTCGCCAGCTGGCGCCGCAGCTGCCGGATATGCAGCAAACCCTGCTGGATAAGCATTACCTGCGCAAGCACGGCGCGAAGGCGTATTACGGGCAGTAGCCTGTAGGCCGGATAAGCGCAGCGCCATCCGGCAAAAAGGCACTGTATAAAACCCCAGCAAACCCACCTTAACCAGGCTATAATCAGGCCTGGTTTTGTTTTATGGGATAACGGCGTGGCGCAGGCGCAAGAAGGCTTTTTACTGACCCGACACTGGCGGGATACCCCTCAGGGCACCGAGGTTGCGTTCTGGCTGGCAACCGATAACGGCCCGCTACACGTTACGCTACCCCCGCAGGAATCCGTGGCCTTTATTCCTGAATCCCACGTCGAGAAGGTGAAGCAGCTGCTGCGCGGCGAAAACGGCTGGCGTATTACTTCACTTGGACTGAAAGATTTCCACCGCCAGCCGGTTTACGGCCTCTACTGTCGCGCCCATCGCCAGCTGATGCGCTATGAAAAACTGCTCCGCGAGGCGGGCGTGACGCTCTACGAAGCGGATATCCGCCCACCGGAACGCTTTCTGATGGAGCGGTTCATCACCGCCCCCGTCTGGGTGGATGGCATCGAACAAAACGGCGGCGTCGTTAACGCGCGCCTGAAGCCTAACCCACACTATCGCCCACCGCTGAAGTGGGTATCGCTGGATATCGAAACCACCCGCCACGGCGAGCTGTACTGCATTGGCCTGGAAGGCTGCGGCGATCGGGTCGTCTACATGCTTGGGCCGCCGAATGGTGATGCTACCGCGCTGGATTTCCGGCTTGAGTACGTCAACAGCCGCCCACAGCTGCTGGAGAAGCTTAACCAGTGGTTTGCCGACTACAATCCCGATGTTCTGATCGGCTGGAACGTGGTGCAGTTCGACCTGCGCGTGCTGCAAAAGCACGCCGAGCTCTACCGCATCCCGCTGATGCTGGGGCGCGGAAACAGCGAGCTGGAATGGCGCGAACACGGTTTTAAGAACGGCGTTTTCTTTGCGCAGGCTAACGGTCGCCTGATTATCGACGGCATAGAGGCGCTAAAATCCGCCTTCTGGAACTTCTCTTCATTCTCCCTCGAAGCCGTCGCGCAGGAGCTGCTTGGCGAAGGCAAATCCATCGACAATCCATGGGACAGAATGGACGAGATCGACCGGCGCTTTAACGAAGATAAACCCGCGCTCGCCACCTATAACCTGAAAGACTGCGAGCTGGTCACGCAGATATTCCACAAAACCGAGATCATGCCGTTCTTGCTGGAGCGCGCGACGGTGAACGGACTGGCTGTCGACAGGCACGGCGGTTCGGTAGCCGCGTTCGGCCATCTTTATATTCCCCGCATGCACCGCGTGGGATATGTCGCCCCCAACCTTGGGGACGTGCCGCCGCAGGCCAGCCCCGGCGGCTACGTCATGGACTCCCGACCAGGATTGTATGACTCCGTTCTGGTCCTGGATTACAAAAGCCTGTACCCGTCGATTATCCGCACCTTCCTGATCGATCCCGTCGGGCTGGTTGAGGGCATGGCCCAGCCGGATGATGAGCACAGCACCGAAGGCTTCCTCGGCGCACGCTTCTCGCGGGAAAAACACTGTCTGCCTGAAATCGTGGGAAACATCTGGAACGGCCGCGACGAGGCCAAGCGCCACGGTAACAAACCCCTTTCTCAGGCGCTGAAAATCATCATGAACGCCTTTTACGGCGTGCTGGGCACCAGCGCGTGCCGCTTCTTTGACCCGCGCCTCGCCTCCTCGATCACCATGCGCGGGCACGAGATTATGCGCCAGACTAAAGCGCTGATTGAATCCCGGGGCTATGACGTCATCTACGGCGACACGGACTCCACCTTTGTGTGGCTTAAGGGCACGCATTCAGAAGACGACGCCGCGCAAATCGGCAAAGCGCTGGTCGCCTTCGTGAACGACTGGTGGCAGGAACATTTGCAGAAAGAGCGGTTAACCAGCTCGCTGGAGCTGGAATTTGAAACCCATTTCGCCCGCTTTTTAATGCCCACCATTCGCGGTACCGATCAGGGCAGCAAGAAGCGCTATGCCGGGCTGATCCAGGAAGGCGATGCGCAGAGGATGGTTTTTAAAGGGCTGGAAACGGTGCGTACCGACTGGACCCCGTTGGCGCAGCAGTTCCAGCAGACGCTCTATCTGCGGGTGTTCCGCAATGAGCCATATCAGGACTACGTGCGCGAGACGATAGCCAGCCTGATGGCGGGCGAACTTGACGCGCAGCTGGTGTACCGCAAGCGCCTGCGCCGCCCGCTGGCGGAGTACCAGCGTAACGTTCCTCCGCACGTACGCGCCGCGCGCCTGGCGGATGAAGAAAACGTACGCCGTGGCCGCGCGCCGCAGTATCAAAACCGGGGAACCATCAAATACGTCTGGACCACTAGCGGCCCGGAACCCGTGGATTATCAGCATTCTCCTCTGGATTACGAACACTATCTGACGCGCCAGCTTCAGCCGGTTGCCGACGGAATTTTGCCCTTCATCGACGATGATTTTGCTACACTAGTGACAGGGCAACTTGGCCTATTTTGACGCGTGACGAAATGGCTGCCATCCAGTACCATAGCGCCCTTTCCATTCCCGGACCCATTTTTCGATGACCGTCTTTTTTGACGGGGGTCGAACTATTGCCTGCAATTAAAGATTAGAGCCGAACAACTATGCCTTTTACACTTGGTCAACGCTGGATCAGCGATACAGAAAGCGAACTTGGATTAGGAACCGTCGTAGCAATCGATACGCGTATGGTTACCCTCCTCTTCCCAGCCACCGGTGAAAACCGTCTGTACGCTCGCAATGACTCCCCTGTAACCCGCGTGATGTTTAATCCGGGTGACACCGTGACCAGCCATGACGGCTGGCAGCTCAAGATTGAAGACGTAAAAGAAGAGAATGGACTGCTCGCCTACATCGGGACTCGCCTGGACACCGACGAGGCCAATGTCATCCTGCGTGAAGTGCTGCTCGACAGCAAGCTGGTGTTCAGTAAGCCGCAGGACCGCCTGTTTGCCGGGCAAATCGACCGTATGGATCGCTTCTCCCTGCGCTATCGCGCGCGTAAGTTCCAGAGTGAACAGTACCGCATGCCGTGGAGCGGCCTGCGCGGCCAGCGTACCAGCCTGATCCCCCACCAGCTGAACATCGCCCATGACGTGGGCCGTCGCCACGCGCCGCGCGTGCTGCTGGCAGATGAAGTGGGTCTGGGTAAAACCATCGAAGCGGGCATGATCCTGCACCAGCAGCTGCTTTCCGGCGCTGCCGAACGCGTGCTGATTGTGGTGCCAGAAACCCTGCAGCACCAGTGGCTGGTTGAGATGCTGCGCCGCTTTAACCTGCGTTTCTCCCTGTTCGACGACGAACGCTATGCCGAAGCGCAACACGACGCCGACAACCCGTTTGAAACCGAACAGCTGGTCATTTGCTCCCTGGACTTTGTGCGCCGCAGCAAGCAGCGCCTTGAGCACCTGTGCGATGCCGAGTGGGACATTATGGTCGTTGACGAAGCGCACCATCTGGTCTGGAGCGAAGACGCGCCGAGCCGCGAATACCTGGCTATCGAGCAGCTTGCCGAGCGCGTGCCTGGCGTTCTGCTGCTGACCGCAACGCCGGAGCAGCTGGGTCTGGAAAGCCATTTCGCCCGCTTGCGCCTGCTCGATCCAAACCGTTTCCACGACTTTGAGCAGTTCGTGGAGGAACAGAATAACTACCGTCCGGTCGCGGATGCCGTCGCTATGCTGCTGGCGGGCAAGCGTCTTTCAAATGACGAACTCAACACCCTGAGCGATCTGATTGGCGAGCAGGACATCGAGCCGCTTTTGCAGGCTGCGAACAGCGAGAGCGACAACGCGGAATCCGCGCGTAAAGAGCTGATCGACATGCTGATGGACCGCCACGGCACCAGCCGCGTGCTGTTCCGAAATACCCGTAACGGCGTCAAAGGCTTCCCGAAACGCGAGCTGCACACCATCAAGCTGCCGCTGCCGACGCAGTATCAAACGGCGATTAAAGTCTCCGGCATTATGGGTGCGCGCAAAACTCAGGAAGAGCGCGCCCGCGACATGCTTTATCCGGAACAAATCTACCAGGAGTTTGAAGGCGATACCGGCACCTGGTGGAACTTCGATCCGCGCGTGGAGTGGCTGATGGGCTACCTGACCGCGCACCGCTCCCAGAAAGTGCTGGTGATCTGCGCCAAAGCGGCCACCGCGCTGCAGCTGGAGCAGGTCCTGCGCGAGCGCGAAGGTATTCGTGCCGCCGTGTTCCACGAAGGCATGTCCATCGTCGAGCGCGACCGCGCCGCGGCGTGGTTCGGGGAAGAGGACAGCGGCGCACAGGTTCTGCTGTGCTCGGAAATTGGCTCTGAAGGCCGTAACTTCCAGTTCGCCAGCAACCTGGTGATGTTCGATCTGCCGTTTAACCCGGATCTGCTGGAGCAGCGTATCGGCCGTCTGGATCGTATCGGTCAGGCGCATGATATTCAGATCCACGTGCCATATTTGGAAAAAACCGCGCAGTCCGTGCTGGTGCGCTGGTTCCACGAAGGTCTGGACGCGTTTGAACATACCTGCCCGACGGGCCGAACCATTTATGATCAAGTGCATGGCGATCTGATCGGCTACCTGGCCGCGCCGGAAAACGTGGAAGGGTTTGATGAGCTGATCAAGTCCTGCCGTGAGAAGCACGATGCGCTGAAGGCGCAGCTGGAGCAGGGCCGCGACCGCCTGCTGGAGATCCACTCCAACGGCGGTGAAAAAGCGCAGGCGCTTGCCGAAAGCATTGAAGAACAAGATGATGACACCAGTCTGATCGGCTTCTCCATGAACCTGTTCGACATCGTCGGCATCAACCAGGACGACCGTGGCGAGAACCTGATTGTCCTGACCCCGTCCGATCACATGCTGGTTCCGGATTTCCCGGGGCTGCCGGAAGATGGCTGTACCATCACCTTTGAGCGTGATGTGGCGCTGTCCCGCGAAGATGCCCAGTTTATTACCTGGGAACACCCGCTGATCCGCAACGGTCTGGATCTGATCCTGTCCGGCGATACCGGCAGCAGCACCATCTCCCTGTTGAAAAACAAGGCGCTGCCGGTGGGCACCCTGCTGGTGGAGCTGATCTACGTTGTGGAAGCGCAGGCGCCGAAACAGCTGCAGCTCACCCGCTTCCTGCCGCCAACGCCCGTCCGCCTGCTGCTGGACAAAAACGGCACGAACCTTGCGGGACAGGTGGAATTCGAGAGTTTCAACCGACAGCTGAGCGCGGTAAACCGCCATACGGGCAGCAAGCTGGTGAACGCGGTACAGCAGGACGTGCACGCCATTCTGCAACTGGGTGAAACCCAGATTGAAAAAGCGGCCAGAGCGCTGATTGACGCCGCGCGCAGCGAAGCCGACGACAAACTGTCTGCGGAGCTATCCCGTCTGGAAGCGTTAAAAGCCGTTAACCCGAACATCCGTGACGACGAGCTGGCGGCGATTGAAAGCAACCGTCAGCAGGTGCTGGAAAGCCTGAATCAGGCGAGCTGGCGTCTGGATGCCCTGCGTCTTATCGTTGTGACACATCAGTAAACGGAGCGCAAGATGGTGATGGAGCCTTACAATCCGCCGCAGGATCCCTGGCTGGTCATTCTGTATCAGGATGAACACATTATGGTGGTCAACAAGCCCAGCGGCCTGTTGTCCGTGCCGGGGCGTCTGGACGAACACAAAGACAGCGTGATGACGCGCATTCAGCGCGATTACCCGCAGGCGGAGTCCGTCCATCGCCTTGATATGGCCACCAGCGGCGTGATTGTGGTGGCGCTGAATAAAGCCGCGGAACGCGAATTAAAGCGCCAGTTCCGCGAGCGCGAGCCGAAAAAGCAGTATGTCGCCCGCGTCTGGGGCCACCCCGCGCAGGCGGAAGGGCTGGTGGATTTACCGCTGATCTGCGACTGGCCGAACCGGCCAAAGCAGAAGGTGTGTTATGAAACCGGCAAGGCCGCGCAGACCGAGTATGAAGTGCTGGAGTACGCGCCGGATAATACCGCGCGCGTCCTGCTTAAGCCGATTACCGGACGTTCACACCAGCTGCGCGTGCATATGCTCGCCCTGGGTCATCCGATTCTGGGCGACCGCTTCTACGCGCCGCCTGAAGCGCTGGCCTTAGCGCCACGTCTGCAGCTGCACGCGCAGACGCTCACCATCACCCATCCGGCCTTCGGTAACGCGATGACGTTTAAAGCCCCGGTGGACTTCTAAAAAAAAAGCCCGACACCGTCGGGCTTTTTCTTATTTGAAACCTTTCTTCTCTTTAATGAGCTCGTACGCCTTCTGGATTTCCTGCGCTTTTTGCTTCGCCATCTCCATCATTTCTGACGGTAGGCCTTTCGCGACCAGTTTGTCCGGATGATGCTCGCTCATGAGCTTACGATAGGCACGTTTAATCGTGGTCTGATCGTCAGAGGGCTTTACGCCAAGCACGTTGCAGGCATCTTCCAGCGTCGGACCACGCTGCGCCTGCTGCCAGGCTCCGCCGGACGACTGCTGGTGATAGCCGCCGCCAAACTGCGCCCCGCCCTGCATCATGCGCAGGAACTGGTCGAACTGCATGCGGGAGATGCCCAGCTCTTCCGCAATGACGTACAGCACATCACGTTCATTAGGGTGAAGCGAACCGTCGGCGAAGGCCGCCTGGATTTGAATTTCCAGAAACATCCGAATTAAATCAAAACGTCCAAAACAGATGCTGCGGAACTGACGCATTTTCTCGCGAAGCGGATAATTATCCGATTTACCGATGCGAAACGCATTTTGCGCTGCCAGACGGGAGTCGCCGTGCAGGTTCATGCGATCCATAAAGACGCTGGCAATCTGAATGTCGGCTTCTGTGACACGCCCTTTGGATTTGGTTAAGTGCCCCATCACCTCAAAGGTGGTGGAGAAAAAGAGTGACTGACGCTCGCGCTGATTGGCAAACCAGGCCATTTTGCGGCTGCGCGCCTTATCAAACATATGGCCGATAATAAGCCCAAGCACAATCCCCCAGAACCCGGCACCCATGATGATGGCGAACGCAACGCCGATTATTTTACCCCAATACTGCATATACTCCCCGGATAGTCATATTCCTGGCCGACGCAACGTCATCATCACTGTGTTCAAGTCACGGTCAATTGAAGGACATCGCCTATAATTTGCTTTATCATACTCGTCATTCGATAGCGAGCCTAACACTCTGGCACGCAAACGGGCAGGATTAACGCTGGTACTGCGCAGATGAGTAAGATAGTCTCTGAGCGTTTGTAAGCCGTAGCCACTGATGACGGAACAATAAAATACAACGTATGAAAAAACGTATCCCCACCCTCCTGGCCACAATGATTGGCACCGCCCTGTACAGTCAACAGGGGCTGGCGGCCGATCTCGCCTCGCAGTGTATGCTTGGCGTCCCAAGTTATAATCGCCCACTGGTGAGTGGCGATACAAATAGCTTGCCGGTAACCATTACTGCCGACAGTTCGAAAGGGACTTACCCTGACAATGCCACGTTTACGGGCAATGTTGATATTAACCAGGGTAATAGCCGCCTGCAGGCAGATGAAGTGCAGTTGCACCAGAAGCAGCCGGAAGGTGCGGCCGAGCCGGTACGAACGGTGGATGCGCTGGGTAATGTGCACTACGACGACAATCAGGTCATCCTGAAAGGTCCGAAAGCCTGGTCAAACCTGAATACGAAAGATACTAACGTCTGGGAAGGTGATTACCAGATGGTGGGTCGCCAGGGGCGCGGTGACGCGGACCTGATGAAACAGCGCGGTGAAAACCGCTATACGATCCTGGAAAACGGTACGTTCACGTCATGTCTGCCGGGTTCGAATACCTGGAGCGTGGTCGGGAGCGAGGTTATCCATGACCGCGAAGAACAGGTCGCAGAGATCTGGAACGCCCGCTTCAAGCTGGGTCCGGTGCCGATATTTTACAGCCCTTATCTGCAGCTTCCCGTGGGTGACAAACGTCGCTCCGGTTTCCTGATCCCGAATGCCAAATACAGCACCACGAACTACTTTGAGTTCCAACTGCCGTATTACTGGAACATCGCGCCAAACATGGATGCGACGATCACGCCGCACTATATCCACAAGCGCGGCAACATCATGTGGGAGAACGAGTTCCGCTATCTGACCCACGCCGGTGCGGGTCTGATGGAGCTGGATTATCTGCCGTCGGATAAAGTCTTCCAGGACGAGCATCCGACTGAAGGCGACAAGCACCGCTGGATGTATTTCTGGCAGCATTCTGGGGTGATGGATCAGGTCTGGCGTTTCAACGTCAACTACACCAAGGTCAGTGACCCGAACTACTTCAACGATTTCTCGTCAAAATACGGTTCAAGCACCGACGGTTACGCCACACAGATCTTCAGCGTTGGCTATGCGGTGCAGAACTTCGATGCGACGGTAACCAACAAGCAGTTCCAGGTGTTCTCCAGCCAGACCGCGAGTACCTATGGTGCCGAGCCGCAGCTGGACGTTAACTGGTACCAGAATGACGTGGGTCCGTTCGACACCCGTATTTATGGTCAGGCGGTGCATTTTGTAAACACCAATTCCAGTATGCCGGAAGCCACCCGAGTTCACCTGGAGCCCGTCATCAACTTGCCATGGTCGAATGACTGGGCAAGCCTGAACACGGAAGCCAAGCTGATGGCGACACACTATCAGCAAAAAAATATTGATGATTACAATACCAGCAATAACGCCCATCTTGAGGAATCCGTAAACCGTACGCTTCCGCAGTTCAAAATGGACGGTAAGCTGATCTTCGAACGCAATATGGAACTTCTGGCGGATGGCTATACCCAGACGCTTGAGCCACGTATGCAGTACCTGTACGTGCCTTATCGCGACCAGAGCAACATCAATAACTACGACTCCTCGTTACTGCAATCTGACTACAGCGGCCTGTTCCGCGACCGTACCTACGGTGGTCTTGACCGCATCGCCTCAGCGAACCAGTTAACGACCGGGGTCACATCGCGCGTTTATGATGACGCTGCCGTTGAACGTTTTAACGTTTCTGTTGGTCAAATCTACTATTTCACCGAGTCTCGCACGGGCGATGACAATATTAAGTGGGAGAAAGATAACAAGACAGGTTCGCTGATTTGGGCTGGTGATACCTACTGGCGCATGACCGATCGTTGGGGTCTGCGCGGTGGCGTGCAATATGACACCCGTCTCGACAATATCGCCAACAGTACGGCGTCCATTGAGTATCGTCGGGATGAAGATCGTATGTTGCAGTTGACCTATCGTTATGCCAGCCCGGAATATATTCAGGCGACGTTACCAAACTATGGTACTGCAGAGCAGTATAAAGACGGTATTTCGCAGGTGGGTGGCGCAGCGAGTTGGCCAATCGCCGACCGCTGGTCAATCGTAGGCGCGTACTACTTCGACACTAACGCCAATAAAGCTGCTGACCAGATGGTAGGTCTGCAATATAACTCCTGCTGTTACGCGCTGCGTGTCGGTTACGAACGTAAGCTTAACGGCTGGGAAAACAATCAGAGCAAATACGATAACGTGATTGGCTTTAACTTCGAGTTACGTGGCCTGAGTTCCAACTACGGTCTGGGTACGCAGAAAATGCTGCGCTCGAATATTCTGCCGTACAGTAGCGCCTTGTAATGTGCTTGATTTGCAACGTAATCCGCTTTGCGGTTAATTGAAATGGAAAAAGTATGAAGAACTGGAAAACGCTGCTGCTCGGTGTCGCTATGGTTGCGAATACCAGCTTCGCGGCCCCCCAGGTTGTTGATAAAGTCGCTGCTGTGGTTAACAACGGCGTCGTGCTTGAAAGTGACGTTGACGGTCTGATGAAATCGGTGAAGCTCAATTCGGGCGAAGCCGGTCAACAGCTTCCGGATGATGCCACGCTGCGCCACCAGATCCTGGAGCGTCTGATCATGGATCAGATCGTTCTGCAGATGGGGCAGAAAATGGGTGTGAAGGTCACTGACGAGCAGCTCGATCAGGCGATCGCTAACATCGCGAAGCAGAACAATATGTCTTTAGACCAGATGCGCAGCCGTCTGGCCTATGACGGCATCAGCTACGCCACCTACCGTAACCAGATCCGTAAAGAGATGCTGATTTCGGAAGTGCGTAACAACGAAGTGCGTCGCCGCGTCACGATCCTGCCTCAGGAAGTGGACGCGCTGGCAAAACAGGTGGGTAACCAGAACGATGCGAGCACAGAGCTGAACCTGAGCCACATTCTGATCCCACTGCCAGAGAACCCAACGTCCGATCAGGCTGCGGAAGCAGAAAGCCAGGCGCGTTCTATCGTTGAACAGGCGCGTAACGGCGGCGACTTTGGCAAGCTGGCAATCACCTACTCCGCTGACCAACAGGCGCTGAAAGGCGGCCAGATGGGCTGGGGACGTATTCAGGAGCTGCCATCCATCTTTGCCCAGGCGCTGAGCACGGCGAAGAAAGGGGATATCGTTGGTCCTATCCGTTCAGGCGTGGGCTTCCACATTCTGAAGGTGAACGATCTGCGCGGCCAGAGCCAAAATATCTCCGTCACCGAAGTTCACGCTCGCCACATTCTTCTGAAACCGTCACCTATCATGACTGACGATCAGGCGCGTGCGAAGCTGGAACAGATCGCAGCAGACATTAAGAGCGGCAAAACCTCGTTTGCGAAGGCTGCAAAAGAGTTCTCTCAGGATCCAGGCTCTGCTAACCAGGGCGGCGATCTGGGCTGGGCGGCTGCGGATATTTACGATCCTGCCTTCCGCGACGCGTTGATGAAGCTGAACAAAGGCCAGATCAGCACGCCCGTCCACTCTTCGTTTGGCTGGCATCTGATCGAGCTGATGGACACCCGTAACGTTGATAAAACGGATGCGGCACAGAAAGACAGAGCCTATCGTATGCTGTTTAACCGTAAGTTCTCTGAAGAAGCAGCAACCTGGATGCAGGAACAACGCGCCAGTGCTTACGTGAAAGTTCTGAGTAACTAATGAAACAGCATCGTGTTGTTATCACGCCCGGCGAACCCGCCGGGATTGGGCCTGACCTCGTTGTCCAGCTCGCCCAGCGCAGCTGGCCGGTAGAACTGGTTGTCTGCGCCGATGCAACACTGTTACAAGACCGGGCAACGCTGCTCGGTCTGCCTTTAACGCTCATCCCCTACGTTGAAGGCCAACAGCCTGCACCGCAGCAAGCCGGTACGCTCACCCTTCTTTCAGTTCCCCTTCGTACGCCGGTCATCCCGGGCCAGCTCAGCACGGAAAACGGCCACTATGTCGTTGAAACCCTTGCGCGCGCCTGCGACGGTTGCCTGAAGGGCGAATTCGCCGCCCTGATTACCGGCCCCGTCCACAAAGGCGTCATCAACGAAGCGGGCATACCGTTTACCGGGCATACGGAGTTCTTCGAAGAGCGCTCGCACAGCCCGAAAGTGGTGATGATGCTGGCGACGGAGGAGATGCGCGTTGCGCTGGTGACAACCCATCTGCCGATCAAAGCCATTCCTGATGCGATCACCCCTGAACTCCTGCGCGAGATCATCGGGATTTTGCACCACGATCTGCAGACAAAATTCGGGATCCCGCAGCCGCACGTGCTGGTCTGCGGCCTGAATCCGCACGCCGGAGAAGGCGGGCACATGGGCACCGAAGAGATCGACACCATTATTCCGGTGCTCAATGAAATGCGGGCGAAAGGGATGAATCTCAGCGGGCCGCTGCCTGCGGATACCCTTTTCCAGCCGAAATACCTGGATAATGCCGACGCCGTGCTCGCGATGTACCACGATCAGGGCCTGCCCGTGCTAAAATACCAGGGCTTTGGCCGCGGGGTGAATATCACCCTCGGTTTACCCTTTATTCGAACGTCCGTTGACCACGGTACTGCGCTGGATCTGGCAGGCCAGGGGAAAGCGGATGTCGGCAGTTTTATTACGGCGCTTAATCTCGCCATCAAAATGATTGTTAATACTCAATGACTAATCGAGTCCATCAGGGCCACTTAGCCCGTAAACGTTTCGGGCAAAACTTCCTTAACGATCAGTTCGTGATCGAAAGCATTGTCTCGGCTATTAATCCGCAAAAAGGTCAGGCGATGGTCGAAATCGGCCCGGGCCTTGCCGCGCTGACCGAGCCGGTAGGCGAACGCCTCGACGAGCTGACCGTCATCGAACTGGACCGCGATCTGGCCGCACGCCTGCAAACGCACCCGTTCCTCGGGCCGAAGCTGACCATCTATCAGCAGGACGCCATGACCATGAACTTTGGCGAGCTGTCGGAAAAAATGGGCCAGCCGCTGCGCGTCTTCGGCAACCTGCCGTACAACATCTCCACGCCGCTCATGTTCCACCTCTTTAGCTATACTGATGCCATTGCCGACATGCACTTCATGTTGCAAAAAGAGGTTGTTAACCGTCTGGTTGCAGGTCCGAACAGTAAAGCGTATGGTCGTTTAAGCGTGATGGCACAGTATTACTGCAACGTGATCCCGGTACTCGAAGTACCGCCGTCAGCGTTCACACCACCACCGAAAGTGGATTCAGCGGTTGTGCGCCTTGTGCCGCACAAAACGAAACCGTATCCGGTTAAAGATCTGCGCGTACTGAGCCGCATTACCACAGAAGCCTTTAACCAGCGCCGTAAAACGATCCGTAACAGCCTGAGCAATTCGTTTACCGTTGAGGTATTAGCCGAGCTGGGGATCGACCCGGCAATGCGTGCGGAGAACGTTTCCGTAGAGCAGTACTGCAAGCTGGCTAATTACATCAGCGATAATGCGCCGCCGAAGGAGAGTTAAGCCATGATTGATTCGCCCCGCGTATGTGTCCATGTACAAAGCGTCTATGTTGAATCACAGTCCTCCCCGGACGAAGAACGTTTTGTTTTCGCTTACACCGTGACCATTCGCAATCTGGGGCGGATGCCCGTGCAGCTGCGCGGGCGCTACTGGCTTATCACTAACGGCAATGGCCGCGAAATCGAAGTTCAGGGCGAAGGTGTGGTCGGTGAACAGCCCCACATCGCCCCTGGCGAAGAGTACCAGTACACCAGCGGCGCGGTGATTGAAACGCCGATGGGTACCATGCAAGGCCATTATGAAATGGTCGACGTCGATGGCAATGGATTCCGCGTTGCCATTCCTGTGTTCCGTCTCGCCGTAACCACATTCATTCATTAATCTAATGTCTACATATCTGATTGGCGACGTTCACGGTTGCTACGATGAACTGATCGCATTATTAAAACAGGTCGACTTTACGCCAGGTCAGGACACGCTCTGGCTGACGGGCGATTTAGTCGCGCGTGGCCCCGGCTCCCTTGAAGTATTACGTTTCGTCAAATCGCTGGGCGACAGCGTGCGCATGGTGCTGGGTAATCACGATCTGCATCTGCTGGCGGTTTTCGCCGGGATCAGCCGCAACAAACCTAAAGATCGCCTCACCCCACTGCTGGAAGCGCCGGACGCGGACGATCTGATTAACTGGCTACGCCGTCAGCCCCTGCTGCAGATCGACGAAGAGAAAAAGCTGGTCATGGCGCATGCCGGGATCACGCCACAATGGGATCTTGAGACGGCGAAAACCTGCGCGCGTGACGTTGAGGCGGTGCTGGCGAGCGACTCCTATCCTTTCTTCCTCGATGCCATGTACGGCGATATGCCGAACCACTGGAGCGAAGAACTCAGCGGTCTGGCACGCCTGCGCTTTATCACCAACGCGTTCACCCGCATGCGTTTCTGCTTCCCGAACGGGCAGCTGGACATGTATTCCAAAGAGACGCCGGAAAGCGCGCCCGCCCCGCTGAAACCGTGGTTTGCCATTCCGGGACCGGTGACCAGCGAGTACAGCGTGGTCTTTGGTCACTGGGCTGCGCTGGAAGGAAAAGGAACACCGGAAGGGATTTACGGTCTGGATACCGGATGCTGCTGGGGCGGAGAGTTGACCTGCTTACGCTGGGAAGATAAAGCTTACTTTGTGCAGCCGTCCAACCGACAGCTGGACTTAGGTGAAAGTGAGGCCGTTGCCTCCTGATACGCTATTCCCTCTCCCGGCCGGGAGAGGGACAATCACTTAACGACGTTCCAGAATCTCGAAGCAGTAGCTGTGGGAGTTCTGTGCATCCGCGTCGTGGAATTCGCTGAATACCGATTCCCACTCGTCCGGATCGTAGTCCGGGAAATGGGTATCCCCTTCCACTTCTGCATCAATGTGAGTCAGATACAGCTTCTGCGCTTTTGGCAGGAACTGCTCGTACACGCGCCCACCGCCAATCACCATGATCTCTTCGGCATTGCCGCATGCAGCAATCGCCTCGTCTACTGATTTTACCCATTCGACGCGATCGTCAGTGCCCGGCTGGCTGCTGATAACGATATTCTTACGGCCCGGCAATGGACGACCAATCGACTCCCAGGTCAGGCGGCCCATCACTACCGGCTTGTTTAACGTAGTACGTTTAAACCATGCGAGATCGGCAGGCAGGTTCCACGGCATGGCATTTTCCATACCGATAACGCGGTCCACCGCCAGCGCTGCAATCAGACTGATCATTGAAAATTTCCCGGATGCAAAAAATTGCCGCCACTATACGGAAAGCTTAATCTTTCGTCGACTGGCGGCAGGGTAAAGATAAAGAAATTTTTTAATATTGCTGGCAACTCCACTTCACGCGGAAGGTTTACTCTCGGGCTCGTCAGCCGGATCGCCGGTATGCTTGCCCTCTTCCGTGCCCTGCCAGCCATGGCGCTGGGTAAGCGACAGGTGGTTACGGTCCTCGTTAATGATTTCCGTCAGCATCGTGCTGGTGCGTTTAAACACCGCCGCGCGCTCGGTGGCCGTACTGCCGGCCATCGCCGCCATCTCTTCAACCATCTCGGTATTAAAGCGGCGGAACAGGTCCGCCCGCTCGCGCGCTTCATACGCGCCGAGCCCGAGGTTTTCCAACGCCATACGGCCAGACTTCAGCGCACCTTCAAACGTTTCACGCTCCGGCGCGTCTACGCCCGCCTGCCGCAGCCGGATGTAGTGATCCACATCGCGCGCGCGGGAAATAATAGTCAGCGCCGGGAAATGTTCTTTTACCATCTCCACCATCTGCATGCTGGTTTCCGGATCGTCAATGGCGTTAATCAATACCTCGGCTTTTGCCGCCCCGGCGGATTCCAGCAGATCGACACGAGTCGCATCCCCGTAGAACACCTTCATATCAAATTTACGCAGGGTATCGACATGGTCGGGATCGTGATCGAGGATGACCATTTTCACCCCGCTGGAGAGCAATAAACGCCCCACGATCTGCCCGTAGCGACCAAATCCGGCGATGATGACGCGCGGCTGCTCCTCGTCAATCTCATCGGCTTCGCGCTCCTGCTCGCTGTCCGATTTTTCCAGGCGCGTCAGCATCACCAGCAGCACAGGCGTCGCCGCCATCGACAGTGCGACCGCCAGCGTCAGCGCTTTCGCCCACTCGGGATCGAGCACGTTAGCCATCTGCGCGGCGCCAAAGACCACGAACGCAAATTCACTCCCCTGCCCCAGCAGCACGGCAAACCAGCGGCGCTGCCTGCCCGGCACGTTCAATGGACGCGCAATCAGCCACAGCATCACCATTTTAATGACCAGGAAGCCGACGAGCAGGATGACGATCCGCAGCGGGTGCGTCACCAGCGTGCCGAAGTCGACGGACATCCCGACGCCGATGAAAAACAGCCCCAGCAGCAACCCTTTGAACGGCTCGATATCGCTTTCCAGCGCGTGACGGTATTCAGAGCTCGCCAGCAGAACGCCTGCGAGGAACGCCCCCATCGCCATCGACAGCCCAGCCTCTTCCAGCAGCAGACCGAAGCCAAACACCAGGAACAGCGCCACGGCGCTGAACACTTCGCGCAGGCCAGAACGGGCAACAAACCTCAACAGCGGGCGGGTCACGTAGCGGCCAAGCAGCACCACCAGCGCCAGTGCGCCCGCCACCTTCAGCGCCGACAGCGCGAAAGCACCCAGCGTGGTAGAGGAACCGCTGGCCGCCAGCAGCGGGATCATCGCCACCAGCGGGATAGCGGCAATGTCCTGGAACAGAAGCACCGAGAACGCGCTGCGTCCCATCTGGGATACCGTCAGATTTCGCTCGTTCATCGCCTGCATGGCAATGGCCGTTGAGGAGAGCGCCAGCGTCATGCCGATGAGCTCTGCCACTTTCCAGTCCATACCCAACAGGATGCAGAACCCGCCCAACAGCAGGCCGCAGGCCACCATCTGCAGTGCCCCACCGCCAAATACCGAGGCGCGAAGCTTCCACAGCCGCTGCGGGTCAAGCTCCAGGCCAATCACAAACAGCATCAGCACCACGCCAATTTCAGCGAAATGCAGTATCGCTTCGGCATCGGTAACTAAACGAAAGCCCCACGGCCCAATGACGCAGCCCGCAATCAGGTAGCCGAGAACAGAGCCCAGCCCCAGGCGTACCGCCACGGGCACAATCAGCGCCGCCGCGCCGAGGTAAATCAGCGCCTGTATCAGCGTATGGCTATCCAAGGTGCGCCTCCTGCCACTCAAGTAAGCGTTGTTTATAATGGCGAGCCTGCGCCTGCAGCGTTTCATCGTCGCAAACGAACGTGCAGTGCATCGCAAACGGCGGGAGCCAGTTCAGGCCGCAATAGAGCGCAGTCGCCTGCAGCGGCTGCGCCAGGACGTCAAACCCCGGGAAGGAACCGATATCAAAGTGGCTTTCCCCTCCGCCGGTAGTGACCGCCCACATCAGGCTTTTTCCTTTTAGCGCATTGCCGTTGTGGCCGTACGCCCAGCCGTGGGAGAAGACTTTATCAATCCACAGCTTCAGGAGCGGGGGCGTGCTGTACCACTGCATGGGATGCTGCCAGACAATCAGATCGGCACGGGAAAGCGCCTCCTGCTCGGCGGCGATATCGATATTAAAATCGGGATAGAGTTGATAGAGGGAACGTATCTCTACGTTATCAAGCGTCCTTACCTGCTCAAGCATCCGCTTATTCGCATGCGAGTGCTGCGGATATGGATGGGCATAAATTATCAGAATCATTGATTAGCCTGTTGTTACTGCTTTCTTTTAACAAAAGAGTGTAGTCAGTAATTCAACAGGCTAATAGTGAATATTATTGACGGGCTTACGTCAGAATTCTGAATTAGTTATCCAGCTCGCCCATGGATTTCACCTGGTCACGGTTGATCTGCTCGGTTTGACCGGTTTCGGCGTTTTTGTACGACACCAGACCGGTATCGTCATCCACCTGCGGTTTGCCGTCGGTGACAATGGTTTTGCCATCGGTGGTTTTTACGGCCTGATTAGACGAACAGCCCGCAACGGTAAACATTGTCGTGGCAGCCAGAACGGAAGCGATCAGTAATTTATTTTGCATGGTGTTTTCCCCTGCTCTCAGTTGAATTTCGTTATCGACCTAACCATTTTAGGCTAACTGACTGAAAGCGGATGAAAAACCAGAAGGTTCTGAAGATGGGGAGAATGCCCGGCAACCGAACGGCACCGGGCATTTTGACTTACTTGCTAATCTGCGCGTGCATTTCCTGCACTGAAATCACCTTCTCGGTGGCATCCGCGTTCAGCGCCATGGCCGTTGCGAAACCGCCGTTCAGGGTGGTGTCGTAGTGCACTTTGTACTGCAGCGCGCTGCGGCGAATCAGCTTGGAGTCTTCAATCGCCTGGCGGCCTGCGGTGGTGTTGATGATGTAGGTGTATTCGCCATTCTTGATACGATCCTGAATGTGCGGACGACCTTCATGCACCTTGTTCACCAGACGCGGGTTGATGCCGGCTTCGCCCAGCACAATCGCCGTACCGTGGGTTGCATCCAGCTCGAAGCCCTGTTTCAGGAGCTTAGCGGCCAGGTCAACCACGCGCTCTTTGTCGCCTTCACGAACGGAGAGCAGCGCACGGCCTGATTTTCTCATGGTGGAGCTACTGCCCAGCTGCGCCTTCGCAAACGCTTCTGCGAAGGTGCGGCCCACGCCCATCACTTCCCCGGTAGAGCGCATTTCTGGCCCTAACAGCGGGTCAACGCCCGGGAATTTGTTGAACGGCAGCACCACTTCTTTCACAGAGTAGTACGGTGGAATGATCTCTTTGGTCACGCCCTGCTGCGCCAGCGTCTGACCCGCCATCACGCGCGCCGCCACTTTCGCCAGCGGTACACCGGTGGCTTTGGAGACGAACGGTACGGTACGCGCCGCACGCGGGTTCACTTCAATCAGGTAGACTTCGTTGTCTTTCACCGCGAACTGGACGTTCATCAGGCCGCGAACCTGCAGCTCGAAGGCCAGCTTCTGCACCTGCTGGCGCATCACGTCCTGGATCTCCTGGCTCAGGGTGTACGCTGGCAGAGAACAGGCTGAGTCACCGGAGTGCACGCCCGCCTGCTCGATGTGCTCCATGATGCCGCCAATCAGCACCATTTCGCCGTCGCAGATGGCGTCAACGTCCACTTCCACCGCGTCGTCGAGGAAGCGGTCGAGCAGCACTGGCGCATCGTTGGAGACGCTTACCGCGGTCTGGAAGTAGCGGCGCAGGTCGGCTTCGTCATACACGATTTCCATCGCGCGGCCGCCCAGCACGTACGAAGGACGCACCACCAGCGGGTAGCCAATCTCTTTCGCCTTCTCAACGGCCATTTCGATGGCGGTGACGGTGGCGTTCGCCGGCTGTTTTAGCTTCAGACGGTCAACCGCCTGCTGGAAACGCTCGCGGTCTTCCGCACGGTCAATCGCGTCCGGGCTGGTGCCGATAACCGGCACGCCTGCTGCTTCCAGCGCGCGCGCCAGCTTCAGCGGGGTCTGGCCGCCGTACTGCACGATAACGCCTTTTGGCTTCTCGATGCGCACGATTTCCAGCACGTCTTCCAGCGTCACCGGCTCGAAGTAGAGGCGGTCAGAGGTGTCGTAGTCGGTCGATACGGTTTCCGGGTTACAGTTGACCATGATGGTCTCGTAACCGTCTTCACGCAGCGCCAGGGAGGCGTGTACGCAGCAGTAGTCGAACTCGATGCCCTGCCCGATACGGTTTGGACCGCCGCCCAGCACCATAATCTTGTCGCGGTCGACGGACGGGTTCGCTTCGCACTCGTCTTCATAGGTGGAGTACATGTAGGCGGTGTCGGTCGAGAATTCAGCCGCACAGGTGTCCACGCGCTTGTAGACCGGGTGCAGGTCGTACTGGTCGCGCAGCTTGCGGATTTCCGCTTCGCGCACGCCCGCCAGCTTAGCCAGACGCGCATCGGCGAAGCCTTTACGCTTCAGCACGCGCAGGAAGTCAGCGTCCAGGCCGGTGATGCCCAGCTCAGCCACCTGCTCTTCCAGACGCACCAGCTCTTCAATCTGCACCAGGAACCAGCGGTCGATGTTGGTCAGGTTGAACACGCCGTCGACGGACAGGCCCGCACGGAAGGCATCGGCGATGTACCAGATACGTTCTGCGCCCGCGTCTTTCAGCTCGCGACGAATTTTCGTCAGCGCTTCCGGGTCGTCCAGGCTCACTTTCGGATCGAAGCCGGTCGCGCCCACTTCGAGGCCGCGCAGCGCTTTCTGCAGGGATTCCTGCTGCGTGCGGCCAATCGCCATCACTTCACCGACAGATTTCATCTGGGTAGTCAGACGGTCGTTCGCGCCTGCGAATTTCTCGAAGTTGAAGCGTGGAATTTTGGTGACAACATAGTCGATGGACGGCTCGAAGGACGCAGGCGTGCGGCCACCGGTGATGTCGTTCATCAGCTCGTCGAGGGTGTAACCCACCGCCAGCTTCGCCGCCACTTTCGCAATCGGGAAGCCGGTCGCTTTAGAGGCCAGCGCGGAGGAACGGGACACGCGCGGGTTCATTTCGATAACAATCAGACGGCCGGTTTTCGGGTTAACGGAGAACTGCACGTTAGAACCGCCGGTTTCCACGCCGATTTCACGCAGTACCGCCATCGAGGCGTTACGCATGATTTGATACTCTTTGTCGGTCAGGGTCTGGGCTGGCGCAACGGTGATGGAGTCGCCGGTGTGGATACCCATCGCATCGAAGTTTTCGATAGAGCAGACGATGATGCAGTTGTCGTTTTTATCACGCACCACTTCCATCTCGTACTCTTTCCAGCCAATCAGCGATTCATCAATCAGCAGCTCTTTGGTTGGGGAGAGATCCAGACCGCGTTCGCAAATCTCTTCGAACTCTTCGCGGTTGTAGGCGATGCCGCCGCCGGTGCCGCCCATGGTGAACGATGGACGGATGATGCACGGATAGCCCACGTCAGCCGCGACGGCCAGCGCTTCTTCCATGTTGTGTGCGATACCGGAACGCGCGGTGTCGAGGCCGATTTTCTTCATCGCCACGTCGAAGCGTCGACGGTCTTCTGCTTTATCAATCGCGTCGGCGGTCGCACCAATCATGGTCACGCCGAACTCGGCCAGCACGCCCTGACGCTCCAGCTCCAGCGCACAGTTCAGCGCCGTCTGGCCGCCCATGGTTGGCAGCACCGCGTCCGGACGCTCTTTCTCGATGATTTTACGCACCACTTCCCAGTGAATCGGCTCGATGTAGGTTGCATCGGCCATTTCCGGGTCGGTCATGATGGTTGCCGGGTTAGAGTTCACCAGGATAACGCGGTAACCCTCTTCACGCAGGGCTTTACACGCCTGCGCGCCGGAGTAGTCGAATTCGCAGGCCTGGCCGATGACGATCGGGCCAGCGCCAAGGATCAGGATGCTTTTTATATCTGTACGTTTTGGCATTGTCTTCTCGGCTCCTGATTATTTAGCGGTCTTACGGTATTGCTCGATAAGTTCGATGAAGTGATCGAACAGCGGCGCGGCGTCGTGTGGGCCCGGGCTGGCTTCCGGGTGCCCCTGGAAGCTGAATGCTGGCTTATCGGTGCGATGAATCCCCTGCAGGGTGCCATCGAACAGCGACTTATGGGTCACGCGCAGGTTAGCCGGCATCGAGGCTTCATCGACGGCAAAGCCGTGGTTCTGCGCGGTGATCATCACCGTGTTGTTATCGATGTCTTTCACCGGGTGGTTGCCACCGTGGTGGCCGAACTTCATCTTAACGGTGTTCGCACCGCTCGCCAGCGCCAGCAGCTGATGGCCGAGGCAGATGCCGAATACCGGGATGTCGGTTTCCAGGAAGGACTTGATGGCGGCGATAGCGTAATCGCACGGCGCCGGGTCGCCAGGGCCGTTGGACAGGAAAATACCGTCCGGATTCATCTTCAGCACGTCTTCGGCAGACGTTTGTGCCGGAACCACCGTCAGGCGGCAGCCGCGGTCAACCAGCATGCGCAGGATGTTGCGCTTGGCGCCGAAATCGTAGGCCACCACGTGGAACGGCAGCTCGCTCTCTTTTTTCGCTTCCGGCAGGTCGCCTTCCAGCGTCCAGCTACCCTGGGTCCAGCTGTAGGCTTCAGCGGTCGTCACTTCTTTCGCCAGGTCCATGCCGTTCAGGCCCGGGAAGGCTTTCGCTTTTTCCAGCGCCAGCGTCGCATCGAGGTTATCACCCGCGATGATGCAGCCGTTCTGTGCACCCTTCTCGCGCAGCAGACGCGTTAACTTACGGGTATCGATATCGGCAATCGCCACGATGTTATGGCGCTTCAGGTAAGAAGAGAGGTCTTCGGTATTGCGGAAGTTGCTGGCAATCAGCGGCAGGTCGCGGATGACCAGGCCTTGCGCATGTACCTGAGAAGATTCTTCGTCAGCCGCATTGGTGCCGACATTGCCGATATGAGGATAAGTAAGAGTAACGATTTGGCGAGAATAGGAAGGATCAGTGAGGATTTCTTGATAACCGGTCATTGAAGTATTGAAAACGACTTCCCCAACCGCCGAACCCGTTGCCCCTATGGCCCGACCGATAAACTGGGTTCCGTCTTCCAGAACCAATAGCGCTGACTTAATCAAAACACCCTCCAGAGAATATTCACTCACTTTATTTGCATATTAATTCATAGCATGTCATGGATCAATGCAAATGTGTTGCCAGCGGATTTTTGGCAAACGGCGGCATTCTGGGGATTTGGTGGGTAAAAGTCAACTTAAAACGGATATTTTGTTTAGTCTTTTGCAGGCCTGGCGAGAGGAATGCGGCTTAAGCGACAAAAAGATCAGGTAAATCACAGCAGAAAACGCTTGCGCGCCTGGTTTAATAAAAAATAACGCGATAGAGCATAATAAAGTGGACCAAATGGTCAAAATTTACATTTCAGTAACGTTAAAATGCAAGAATAGATAGACATTTATGTCTTTAAATAAAAAGATAACATGAAACAGGCAAAATAAAAGGGCAATAAAATATTGCCCTATGCAATCAAACAATTACGACTGCAATAACCACATCACGATGGGTAATAATGCTTATAAATTGTTGAGATCGAGCACGTCTCGCATATCAAAAAGACCATCTTTCTTGTTTTTAAGCCACAAAGCGGAACGTACCGCACCGTTGGCGAACGTCATTCGGCTGGAGGCTTTATGCGTAATTTCGACGCGTTCACCAATATCGGCGAACATCGCCGTGTGTTCGCCGACGATATCACCCGCCCGCACGGTTGCAAAACCAATGGTGCCCGGCACGCGTTCGCCGGTGTAACCTTCGCGGGTGTAGACCGCGCAGTCTTTTAAATCTTTATCGAGTGCATGAGCAATCGCTTCGCCCATCGCCAGCGCCGTACCTGATGGCGCATCAACTTTGTAACGGTGGTGAGCTTCTACGATCTCAATATCCGTGTAGTTGCCCATCACCTTCGCGGCCTTCTCCAGCAGCTTCAGCATGACGTTAACGCCCACGCTGAAGTTTGCGGCGAAGACGATCGCAATCTCTTTTGATGCATCCTGGATAGCCTGCTTACCCGCATCGTCAAAACCGGTGGTGCCGATCACCATCCCCTTGCCGTGCTGGCGACAAAACGCCAGATGCGCGAGCGTCCCTTCCGGGCGGGTAAAATCGATGAACACATCGAAGTCCTCTTTTACCGCCTCCAGGCTGCTTTGCACGGTAACGCCCGTGTGGCCTGCGCCCGCCAGCTCGCCGGCATCGGTCCCCAGAAGCGAAGAACCTTCACGCTCCAGAGCCGCGCCAAGCGCGACGCCATCCATCTGAAGTGCCGCCTGAATAAGCTGCCGGCCCATACGTCCACCCGCGCCCGCAATGGCGACACGGATCTGTGCATCATGCATAGTTATTCTCTTACGTTAAAATGATGTAAACCGTTTTCAGATTAACCAGCCTTGAGAAGCACTGCCAACTGAAAACACCAATAATTAGAATTTAACGTGAAACCGACTTAAATATCAGTAAAAGACATGATTTTGTCGTCACGATAAAGTAACGGGTAAAAAAAAGGCCAGCACAGGAGGTGCTGGCCTTTCATCAGAAAAAGGACTATTCGACTTCGCGGGCGTCGATGCGCAGTTCTTTCGGGACTTCGAAAACGATGTTCTCTTCACGTCCTTCCAGCGGCACCGCTTCGCCTCCGCCCAGCTCCTGCAGACGGGAAATGACGTTCTGTACCAGAATATCTGGCGCAGACGCCCCGGCCGTCACGCCGACACAGGCCGCGTGCTTAACCCACGCTTCCTGAATATCCGACGCGTCATCAATCAGGAAAGCCATTTTCCCCATGCGCTGTGCCAGTTCGGCCAGACGGTTGGAGTTAGACGAGTTTTTGGAGCCGACCACCAGCACCACATCCGCCTGTTCAGCCAGTGCGCGCACCGCTTCCTGACGGTTAGTGGTCGCGTAGCAGATATCATCCTTACGCGGACCGACGATTTTCGGGAAGCGCTGGCGCAGGGCGTCAATCACGTCTGAGGTATCGTCTACGGAGAGCGTCGTCTGGGTCATAAACGACAGACGGTCTTCATTTTTCACGTTTAGCGTAAAGACATCTTCCGGCGACTCGACCAGATACATCCCCCCTTCCGGGTTGCTGTACTGGCCCATGGTGCCTTCGACTTCCGGATGCCCGGCATGGCCAATCAGAATCGACTCTTCACCACGACGGCTGGCGCGCGCCACTTCCATATGCACTTTTGTCACCAGCGGACAGGTGGCATCGAATACGGTCAGGTCGCGGCTTTTCGCCTCGTTGCGTACCGCCTGCGAGACGCCGTGCGCGGAGAAGATCAGGATCGCACCGTCCGGTACTTCGCTGATCTGCTCAATAAAGATTGCGCCGCGCTCGCGCAGGCTGTCGACCACGTAGCGGTTATGCACCACTTCGTGACGCACATAAATCGGCGCGCCGTAAATCTCCAGCGCGTTTTCAACAATGCTGATAGCGCGGTCTACACCGGCGCAGAAGCCGCGCGGGTTAGCCAACAGGATCTGCATTTCAGGCCTCCAGTGCAGGATCGATTTCCAGCACTTCAACATCAAAATGAACGGTACGCCCGGCAAGCGGATGGTTGAAATCAACGGTAATAGAGTCGCCGTTGATTTCGCGGATCACGCCAGGCATTTCGCTGCCGTCCATAGCGGTAAAGAGCATAATCGCCCCGATTTCCGGTTCACCCGCGTCCATGAACTCACGGCGCGAGAAATACTGGATCAGGTCCGGACTCGGTACGCCAAACGCGGCATCCGGCTCCAGCGAAAAGGCTTTTTTCTCACCCTCTTTCAGACCGAGAAGCTGCTGCTCAAGACCTTCAGAAAGTGAGGTATCGCCAAGACGAAACAGGGCCGGTTTGCCGTTGTTGCGGGTGGATTCAGCCGTGGAGCCGTCATCCAGCTTCAGCGTGAAGTGAACGAGAACCGCGCTGTTGCTCTGTACGGATTTAGACATGCAAATTGCTCGCTTGTTTTGGGTCACCTGTTGCCCGGTGGCGCTGCGCTTACCGGGCCTACGGGAGGCCACAAATTCTGTAGGCCGGGTAAGCGCAGCGCCACCCGGCATTGACAATTAAGCCTGCTCTTTCGCGGCCGGTTTTGGCAAGAAGCCTTCCAGCACGATTAACGCCGCACCGATGCAAATTGCGCTATCGGCGAGGTTAAAGGTCGCGAAGTGCCAGTCGCCGACGTAGAAGTCGATCATATCGACCACAAAGCCGTGCCACAGGCGGTCAAACAGGTTACCCAGGGCGCCGCCAATGATCAGCGCGTAGGCGATGTTATTCAGCTTTTGCGTGGCCTTCGAGCGGTACATCAGCACCGCCAGGATCACGCAGATACCGAGAGCGATACCCGCAAAGAACCAGCGCTGCCAGCCACCGCTGTCGGCAAGGAAACTAAACGCTGCGCCGTAGTTACGCGCGTAGTGCAGGTTAAGCGACGGGAACAGCGGGACCGTCTCCCCCAGAGCGAAATTCTGGAGGATCAGGAACTTGCTGCCCAGATCGATAATCAGCACCACCACAACCAGCCACAGCCAGCGCAGCCCTGTTGAACAGAGAGTTTTACTCATCAGGCAAACTTACGTTTTTCGCCGTCACCGGCGACGTTGCTTACACAGCGTCCGCAGATATCTGCGTGTTCCGCCACCTGGCCAACATCGGTGGTGTAATGCCAGCAGCGCGGGCATTTCTCACCGTCGGCTTTGCTCAGCGCGACTTTCAGTCCTTTGAGCAGTTCGCTCTGCTGAGCATCAGCAGTAGCTTCGGCATAATCCGCAACTTTCGCACCGGAGGTCAACAGGACAAATCGTAATTCATCGCCCAGCGCCGTCAGCTTCGCCGCCAGCTCCGGTTCGGCGTAAAGGGTCACTGCCGCTTCCAGAGAGCCGCCGACTTTCTTGTCTGCACGCGCCTGCTCGATAACCTTGTTCACTTCGCCACGCACTTTCAGCAGCTCGTCCCAGAAGGCATCGTTCATTGCTTCGGTGCTGGAGAGATCGAACAGGCCTTCGTACCACTCGCCGGTGAAGACATACTTCTCACGGTCGCCCGGCAGATAGCCCCAGATTTCATCCGCGGTGAAGGACATGATCGGCGCCATCCAGCGTACCAGCGCTTCTGCGATGTGGAACAGCGCGGTCTGGCAGCTACGACGCGCCACGCTGTCCGCTTTCGCGGTGTACTGGCGGTCTTTGATGATGTCGAGGTAGAACGAGCCCATCTCGATGGAACAGAAGCGCATCAGGCGCTGCACCACTTCGTGGAAGTCGTAAGACTCATAGGCTTTCAGGATATCGTCCTGCGCCGCTTTCGCGCAGCCTACCGCCCAGCGGTCCAGCACCACCATCTCTTCCGGTTTCACCATGTCTTTTGCCGGATCGAACCCGTTCAGGTTCGCCAGCAGGAAGCGCGCGGTGTTACGGATACGACGATAGCTGTCGGCGGCGCGCTTCAGGATCTCGTCGGACACCGCCATTTCGCCGGTGTAGTCGGTAGAGGCCACCCACAGACGCAGAATGTCTGCGCCCAGCTTGTTCATCACATCCTGCGGAGAAACGGTGTTACCGATAGATTTGGACATCTTACGGCCCTGACCATCCACGGTGAAGCCGTGAGTCAGAACCTGACGGTAAGGTGCTTTACCCTTCATGGCGGTGGAGATCATCAGCGATGACATGAACCAGCCGCGGTGTTGGTCAGACCCTTCCAGATACATATCGGCAGCGTGACCGGCAAACTCCGGACGCACGTCAACCACGGAGGAGTGGGTAGACCCGGAATCGAACCACACGTCCAGGGTATCCGGCACTTTCTCGTAGCTGTCTGCGTCAGCGCCCAGGATGTCGCGGGAGTCGAGATCCCACCACGCCTGAATGCCGTCAACTTCGACGCGCTTCGCCACTTCTTCCATCAGTTCCAGGGTGTTCGGGTGCAGCTCCTGCGTCTCTTTATGTACGAACAGAGACATCGGCACGCCCCAGGTACGCTGACGGGAGATACACCAGTCAGGACGGTTAGCCACCATGGATTCGATACGCGCCTGGCCCCAGTCAGGGATCCACTGCACGCCTTTGATCTCTTTCAGAGACTGCTCGCGCAGACCTTTCTGATCCATGCTGACGAACCACTGCGGGGTCGCACGGAAGATGATCGGAGTCTTGTGACGCCAGCAGCACGGATAGCTGTGCTGCATTTTTTCAACGTGCAGCAGCGCGCCGCTGGTGCGCAGCATGTCGACGATGATGTCGTTCGCTTTGAAGACGTTGATACCGTCCAGCGCCGGGTAGGTGCCAGGCAGGTAAGAGCCGTCCGGGCCAACCGGGTTAGCGATTTCCAGACCGTACTTCAGGCTGATGTTGTAGTCGTCAGGACCGTGGCCACCGGCGGTATGCACCGCACCGGTACCCGCATCCAGCGTCACGTGGTCGCCCAGGATCGCCGGAACGTCGAAGTCCAGGAACGGGTGTTTGAAGCGCATCAGCTCCAGCGCGTCACCTTTCACGGTGCCCAGCACGGTGTAGTCGATGATATGCGCGCGCTTCAGCACGCTCTCAACCAGATCTTTCGCCAGGATAACCGCCTGACCTTCAACCTGAACCAGCGCGTATTCGAACTCACCGGACAGGGAGATCGCGCGGTTGGCTGGCAGGGTCCACGGGGTGGTGGTCCAGATAACCAAAGAGATTGGGCCGTTAACGGACGACACGCCAAATTTGGCTTTCACCGCATCCTGATCGACGGCATGGAATGCCACGTCAATAGAAGGAGAGGTTTTGTCGTAATACTCCACTTCCGCTTCTGCCAGCGCAGAGCGGCAGTCCACGCACCAGTGCACTGGCTTAGCGCCTTTGTGCAGGTGGCCGTTACCGATGATTTTACCCAGCGCACGGATGATGTTGGCTTCAGTTTTGAAGTCCATGGTCAGGTACGGGTGCGACCAGTCGCCCAGCACGCCCAGACGGATGAAGTCAGCGCGCTGACCGTCAACCTGCGTAGCGGCGTATTCGCGGCACTTCGCACGGAACTCGGCGGCGGTGAACTTCTCACCCGGCTTGCCAAACTCTTGCTCTACTTTCAGCTCGATCGGCAGACCGTGGCAGTCCCAGCCCGGAACGTAAGGCGAGTCATATCCCGTGAGGCCTTTGGACTTCACGATAATGTCTTTCAGAATCTTGTTAACCGAGTGACCAATATGAATGCTGCCATTCGCATATGGAGGGCCATCATGCAGAATGAAGGATTTTTTGCCTTTTTTGGCTGCACGAATGATGCCGTACAGGTCATCATCGGTCCAACGCGCCAGCATTCCCGGTTCGCGCTTGGCGAGATCGCCGCGCATCGGGAACCCTGTTTCCGGCAAATTCAGGGTTGATTTATAGTCACTCATCAGATTCTCGGTTCCGTATTTATCACGTAGGCAGTTAAGCCGGGTTCAAAGCCCAAAAAACTCGCGGGCCGTCAATTCATCTCGCGCAATTTGCGCTTTTAGTTCATCCAGCGAACCAAATCGCTGCTCGTTGCGTATTTTTTTACGCAGTATCACATCTATATGGCGACCATAGAGGTCCATTACAACGTCCAGCAGGTGCACTTCTAACTGTTGACGCACACCGGCGACGGTCGGACGCGTGCCAATGTTGGCGACGCCGTAAAACGGCTTATCGCCCAGTCCTGCCACTTCCACCGCATACACCCCTTTAACCGGGGAAACCTGACGACGCAGCGGTATATTCGCCGTCGGGAAGCCTATCGTGCGGCCCAGCGCATCGCCATGGACCACGCGGCCAGAGATAGTGAACGGATGCCCCAGCAGGGTTTCCGCCGTATCCAGTTCGTCATCGGCCAGTGCCCGGCGAACCGCCGTGCTGCTGACGCGCACGCCGCCTTCGCAGAAGGTCATCGCGCTGGTGACGTCAAATCCGTACTCCAGACCAGCCTTCTGTAATAGCAAGAAATCGCCCTGACGACCAGCGCCAAAGCGGAAATCATCGCCCACGGCGAGAAACTGCACGCCAAGACGTTTAACCAGCAGGTCGCTGACGAAATTTTGTGCTGTCAGTGCGGCAAAGCGGCGATCGAAACGCACACACAATACATAGTCCACGCCGGACTCCGCCAGATAGCGCAGCTTCTCGCGCAGGCGAGTGAGGCGGGCGGGAGATTTATCGCCCGCGAACAGCTCCAGCGGCTGCGGCTCGAAAATCATCACTACAACGGGCAGGCCACGGGCCTCCCCTTCTTTACGCAATCCCTGCAACAGCGCCTGATGACCACGATGCACGCCGTCGAAATTACCAATGGTCAGCACGCACCCGTGTGGCGCGCTGCTGAGATTATGTATGCCGCGTATCAGCTTCATGTCTGGCTCAAAACAGTGAAAATCGCCAAAGTATACCTTGTACAGCGGTTAAGGTTAACCGGCGATTGTTCGCGCAAAACAGAAAGCCGTAATGATTTCATCAGGCTGACCTTTCGCAGCGAAAAAATCTGCTCGTGAACTGCGATTTTTATGCCGAAAGGCTGTATTCAGGGAAGACAAGCTGGTAGAATCCTGCGCCATCACTACGTAACGTAGCGTCGCTAATTAACGGCGCTTATTTGCACAAATCCATTGACAAAAGAAGGCAAAGAGGGCATATTCCTCGGCCTTTGAATTGTCCACATAGAACATATTTGGGAGTTGGACTTGGCTAATATCAAATCAGCTAAGAAACGTGCCGTTCAGTCTGAAAAGGCTCGTAAGCACAACGCAAGCCGTCGCTCTATGATGCGTACTTTCATCAAGAAAGTATACGCAGCAATCGAAGCAGGCGACAAAGCTGCAGCGCAGAACGCATTTAACGAAATGCAACCAATCGTGGATCGTCAGGCTGCTAAAGGTCTGATCCACAAAAACAAAGCAGCGCGTCATAAAGCAAACCTGACCGCGCAGATCAACAAACTGGCTTAATCGCTACTTGTTGTTGCTTGTTTAAAGAACCCGCTTAACGCGGGTTTTTTTATGCCTTCAGATTGCCGGTGGTGTAAACAGCGCCGCGTAGTCACGGTTACAGATTCGCTGTACCGCCGGGTGCTGAATCATCCGTTCGGCAAATATGGCGTGATACTCCTCCATCACGTTATCCACTCTGCCTATCTCCGTAATCTTATCGTCCGAATAGAGATCGTGCGCATACAGCGTCGGCGCAACGAAGATCGCGTTATGCGCTTCGCCAAAGGCTTTCATCAGCGCCGCATCGTCGAACTCACCGAGGATTTCTACCTTTAGCCCCTGCGAGTTAAACCAGTTCAGCAGCTTGCGTCCGAGCATGGAACGTCTTCCCGGCACCAGCAGGCGGCGCTCTTCAAGGCACGCGGGGAACGGTTTTTCCGGCGGCGGGTTAATGCACCAGAAGCTGACGCCGCATTCGCCAATCTTCACCGAGAACAGCCCTTCCTGCTGGGTGGAGTCGATCGGGCAGTCCGAGATAATCATGTCCAGCTTGTGCTGGCTCAGCTGTTCCAGCAGCATCTCGTGGGTGGATTCAAAGCAGCGCAGATGGATTTGCTCATCTTCCACCACCGCCGCATCCAGCACGCCGCTCACCAGCCGCTTGGACAGCGCATCCGCCACGCCCACGTCAAAGAGCAGGTTCGACTCTTTGCGGTAGTTGACGATATCCAGCATCTCCTGGCTCAGGGTGAACATTTTGTCCGCATAGCGGAAAACCAGTTCGCCCAGTTCGCTGGGTTCAATCCCACGCCCTTTACGCTTGAACAGCTTGCCCTGCAGGCGCTCTTCCAGGGCCTTGATTTGCCCGGTGATGGTTTGCGGCGTCAGGTAGAGCGCCTCTGCCGCCCCCACCACCGAGCCCTGTTTATAGACGTGCCAGAAGTAGTACAGATGGTTGTAATTTAAATGAGACATCGCGTCTTCTCTCCCTGAGTGTGTATCGGGAGAAGGATCGCCTCCTCCCGGTGTTCCGTTATGCCTGGACGGCCTGTCCGGACAATTTCACCTTCAACAAGGTATAACCGATTACCGCGGCCAGTAATGACCCGATGAGAATGCCGAGTTTAGCCCAGACGATAAGCTCAGGCGCATGCGCACCAAACGCCAGCGTCGAGATAAAGATCGACATCGTAAACCCGATGCCACACAGCACGCCGACGGCCATAATCTGCTTAAACGTGGTGCCGTGCGGCAAAGACGCCAGCTTCAGCTTCGTCGCCAGCCAGCAGAAGAGGCTAATGCCCAGCGGCTTACCGATAAACAGCCCGGCAATGATGCCCAGCGGCAGCACGGACGTCAGCCCGTCCAGCGTCACGCCGCCGAGGGAAACGCCCGCGTTGGCAAACGCAAACAGCGGCAGGATCATAAAGGCGACCCACGGGTGCAGCACGTGCTCCAGCTGTTTGGCAGGCGACTTACCGTCCTGCGGCTTAAGCGGCACGAGGAAGCCGACAATTACACCTGCCAGCGTCGCGTGCACGCCCGATTTCAGCACCGCCGTCCACAGCACCATTCCCACCAGGATATAGATACCGATGCGGCGAACATTGAAGAGGTTCAGCAGCGCCAGCACCGCAATCGCCCCGGCGGCGACGCTCAGGGACAGGATAGACAGATCGCTGGTGTAGAACAGCGCGATAATCACAATGGCGCCCAGGTCATCGATGATCGCCAGCGCCATCAGGAAGATTTTCAGGGCCACCGGCACGCGGCTTCCCAGCAGTGCCAGCACCCCGAGCGCAAAGGCGATATCCGTCGCAGCCGGGATCGCCCAGCCGTGACGTGCAATCGGATCCTGCCAGGTGAACGCCAGGAAGAGCAGCGCCGGCACCACCATCCCGCCGAGCGCGGCAATCACCGGAAACGCCGCGCGCTGGCGGCTGGCAAGCGAGCCCAGAACCAGCTCACGCTTAACCTCAAGCCCGACGAGCAGGAAGAACACCGCCATTAGCGCATCGTTGATCCACAGCAGCATGTTCTTTTTAATTTCGAGCGCCCCGACCTTCAGCTCAACGGGCGTTTCCAGAAATGCATGGTAGAGTCCCTGCGTGATGCCAAGGTTAGCCAGCACCATCGCGGCCGCAGCGGCAATAATCAGGATCACGCCGCCGGACGCCTCACTGCTAAAAAAACGGTGTAGTAATTTCACTTTAATTCTCTCTGTTACAACAATACCTCGATAAAACCATAATACCAAGCCGGATAGCTCGGCAAAAACAGATTAATATTGAGTATAGATTCAGTTTTACCGAGCAATACCCATAAATAGAAAAAGCCCGGAATCGCTTCCGGGCCTTTACGGATGAAAACCTGAGAACAGATTAACGGGTCAAATCATCGAAGAATTTTTTGACGCCATCGAAGAAGCTTTTGGAACGCGGGCTGTTTTTCTCACCCGTCGGGCCGCCAAAGCTCTCCTGCAACTCTTTCAGCAGCTGTTTCTGCTTGTCGTTCAGGCCAACCGGCGTTTCCACAACGACGCGGCACAGCAGGTCGCCCTGCGCACCACCGCGAACGGATTTAACGCCTTTCCCGCGCATGCGGAACAGCTTGCCGGTCTGGGTTTCGCCTGGCACTTTCAGGTTCACGCGACCATCCAGCGTCGGTACTTCGATTTCACCGCCCAGTGCCGCCATCGCGAAGTTGATCGGCACTTCGCAGTACAGGTTATTACCTTCACGCTCGAAGATGGCGTGCTGTTTCACCTGCACCTGAACGTACAGATCGCCTGCCGGTGCGCCGTGCTCGCCTGCTTCGCCCTCACCTGCCAGACGGATGCGGTCGCCCGTATCGACGCCAGCCGGGATTTTAACGGACAGGGTCTTGGTTTTCTCAACGCGACCGTGGCCGTGGCATTTGGTGCACGGATCTTTAATCAGCGTACCGCGACCGTGACAGTGCGGACAGGCCTGCTGTACCGCGAAGAAGCCCTGACGCATCTGTACCTGACCAGAGCCGTGACAGGTTGGACAGGTCTGAGGCTGCGTACCCGCTTTCGCGCCGCTGCCGTGGCAAACGTCACACTCTTCCAGCGTCGGGATACGGATCTCTTTGGTGACACCGCGAACGGCCTCTTCCAGCGTCAGCTCCATGTTGTAGCGCAGGTCCGCGCCGCGCGCCGCGCGCTGACGACCACGACCGCCGCCGAAGATGTCGCCAAATACATCGCCAAAGATATCGCTGAAGTCAGCGCCGCCGCCAAAGCCGCCGCCACCGAATCCACCGCCGCCCATGCCGCCCTGTTCAAAGGCTGCGTGACCGTACTGGTCATAGGCCGCACGTTTTTGTGCATCGGTCAGGACTTCGTAGGCTTCTTTGATCTCTTTAAATTTGGCTTCAGCCTCTTTGTCACCCTGGTTACGGTCCGGGTGGAATTTCATGGCCAGGCGCTTATACGCCTTTTTGATTTCACGCTCTTCCGCAGTTTTCGGAACGCCTAAAATCTCGTAATAGTCTTGCTTTGCCATTGGTTTTTTTAAGCCCCTTAACATGCGAGCACGGGCGTGGAGAGTTCTCCTACGCCCGTGCCGATTAATTACCCTGCATCAGGGCGATTATTTTTTATCTTTAACTTCTTCGAACTCAGCGTCGACAACGTCGTCGTCTTTCGCGTTGTTCGCTGAAGCGTCAGCGCCCGCCTGCTGTTGAGCGTGCTGCTGCTGAGCGATTTCCATCAGCTTCTGAGAAGCCTGCGCCAGTTCCTGCATCTTCGCTTCGATGTCCGCTTTGTCTTCACCTTTCAGTGAGGATTCCAGCGCACTCAGTGCAGCTTCGATAGCAGTCTTGTCTTCCGCTGGCAGTTTATCGCCTGCTTCTTCAACCTGCTTACGGGTGCTGTGCAGCAGATGGTCGCCCTGGTTGCGGGTCTGAACCAGCTCTTCGAACTTACGGTCTGATTCCGCGTTAGCTTCGGCATCGCGAACCATTTTTTCGATTTCCGCTTCGTTCAGGCCAGAAGATGCCTTGATGGTGATCTTCTGCTCTTTACCGCTGTTTTTGTCTTTCGCAGACACGTGCAGGATACCGTCAGCATCGATGTCGAAGGTCACTTCGATCTGCGGCATGCCGCGCGGTGCCGGGTTAATACCGTCCAGGTTGAACTGACCCAGAGATTTGTTATCCGCCGCACGCTTACGCTCACCCTGAATCACATGGATGGTTACCGCAGACTGGTTGTCTTCAGCGGTAGAGAACACCTGGCTGTGTTTCGTTGGGATGGTGGTGTTTTTGTTGATGAGCGCAGTCATCACACCGCCCATGGTTTCGATCCCCAGAGACAGCGGGGTAACGTCCAGCAGCAGTACGTCTTTAACTTCACCGGTCAGTACGCCACCCTGAACCGCAGCACCGATTGCAACCGCTTCGTCCGGGTTAACGTCTTTACGTGGCTCTTTACCAAAGAACTCAGCCACTTTCTTCTGAACCATTGGCATGCGGGTCTGACCACCGACCAGGATAACGTCCTGGATATCGGATACGGACAGGCCAGCGTCCTGCAGAGCAACTTTCAGCGGCTCGATTGAACGGTTCACCAGGTCTTCTACCAGGCTTTCCAGTTTCGCACGGGTCACTTTGATGTTCATGTGTTTAGGACCGGTCGCGTCTGCAGTGATGTACGGCAGGTTCACGTCGGTCTGCTGAGCGGAAGACAGCTCGATCTTCGCTTTCTCAGCGGCTTCTTTCAGGCGCTGCATCGCCAGCGGGTCGTTACGCAGGTCAATGCCCTGATCTTTCTTGAACTCGTCAACGAGGTAGTTGATCAGACGGGTATCGAAGTCTTCACCACCCAGGTGGGTATCACCGTTGGTTGCCAGAACTTCGAAGGTTTTTTCGCCGTCAACTTCGTCGATTTCGATAATAGAGATATCGAAGGTACCACCACCCAGGTCGTAAACCGCGATAGTACGGTTGCCAACTTCTTTATCCAGACCATAAGCCAGTGCAGCAGCGGTTGGTTCGTTGATGATACGTTTTACTTCCAGACCTGCGATACGGCCAGCATCTTTGGTTGCCTGACGCTGAGCATCGTTGAAGTAGGCAGGTACGGTGATAACAGCTTCAGTTACCGGCTCACCCAGGTAATCTTCGGCGGTTTTCTTCATTTTTTTCAGCACTTCAGCAGAAATCTGCGGTGGTGCAGTTTTAGCGCCTTTCACATCAAGCCACGCATCGCCGTTATCTGCAGCGATGATTTTGTAAGGCATGATGGAAACGTCACGCTGAACTTCTTCGTCCTGGAAGCGGCGACCGATCAGGCGTTTAATCGCAAACAGGGTGTTTTGCGGGTTTGTCACTGCCTGACGTTTAGCCGGCTGACCAACCAGAGTTTCACCATCCTGGGTATAAGCAATGATAGAAGGCGTGGTGCGATCGCCCTCGGCGTTCTCCAGCACGCGTGCAGTAGTGCCATCCATAATCGCTACACAAGAGTTGGTAGTACCCAGGTCGATACCAATAATTTTACCCATCTAAACGTCTCCACTAAAAATTCAGTCAACATGTGGTTGTGTACCTGTAATAAGGGCAGAACGTGCTTTTTCAACTGCCCAGATTTGATTTTTTTCAGGTCCACACACTGCGGTTGACTACAAGATGGGGTCGCGACGGCATCCATCAAGGGGCAAGCATAAAAAAAATTTTAATTTCACCCTGATGAGATCATAGACGCCATCGATTGCGCCCATTATGATGCCGCGCCCAGTCAGGGAGAACTGACGCGGGTTTAACCATTTCACCATATTAATGATGATTTTTTTGAGGACTTATGGGCAACACTAAGTTGGCTAATCCGGCTCCGCTGGGCCTGATGGGTTTTGGCATGACCACTATCCTGCTGAACCTGCACAATATCGGGATGTTCCCGATGGATGGCATCATCCTGGCGATGGGCATTTTTTACGGCGGTATCGCGCAAATCTTCGCAGGCCTGCTGGAATATAAGAAAGGCAATACCTTCGGCTTAACCGCCTTCACCTCTTACGGTTCTTTCTGGCTGACCCTTGTTGCCATTCTGCTGCTGCCTAAAATGGGCATGGCGGACGCGGCAAACGCCCATTTCCTGGGCGTTTACCTGGGCCTGTGGGGCGTCTTCACCCTGTTCATGTTCTTCGGTACCCTGAAAGGTAACCGCATGCTGCAGTTCGTTTTCCTGAGCCTGACCGTGCTGTTCGCCCTGCTGGCGATTGGTCACCTGGTGGATAACGAAGGCATCGTTCATGTTGCAGGCTGGATTGGTCTGGTTTGCGGCGCAAGCGCTATCTACCTCGCAATGGGTGAAGTGCTGAACGAGCAGTTTGACCGCACCATTCTACCGATTGGTGAAAAACACTGATCCCTCTGTCGTGCCCGCCTCGCGGGCACGACATCCCCCCGCCTGACGCAGCCAAAATCCTAATACCAGCCCCATCAGCGAGAGCGCGAGTACATACCAGGCTGGCGCCATCGGCGACACGCCCATCAGCACGGTGACGGCAATAGGCGTCAGCCCGCCGAAAATGGCATACGACACGTTGTAGGAAAATGAGATCCCGGTAAATCGTACTTCCGGCGGGAAAGCTCGCACCAGGACGTAAGGCACAGCACCCACTACGCCCACGCACAGCCCTACCACGCCGTACAGCAAAAACAGCTGTTCAGGATGGCTGCCCGCCAGATGGTAAAACGCCCAGCTTGATGCGGCCAGTAACAGGCTGCCGACGATAAAGGTAACGCTGGCACCGAAACGATCTGCCGCCAGCCCGGCGGCCAGACAGCCAAAGCAGAGCATGATTGTCGCGATACTGTTCGCCTGTAGCGTCACGGCAGGGGCGAAGCCGTACTGCTTTTGCAGCCACACCGGGGACATCAATATCACCACAACAATGCCCGCCGAAAGCAGCCAGGTGAGCAGCATCGACACCACCACCGCTTTTTTATGGCGTACCACGACCGCCTTCACCGGCAGCTCCTGCGCCAGCGCTTTGCGCTGCTGCATCTCGAGGAAAATCGGCGTCTCCTGCAGCCAGCGGCGCAGGTACATCGCGACCAGACCAAACGCCCCGCCCAGCAGGAACGGAATACGCCAGCCCCAGTCGTGCACGGCCTGCTGCGTCATGCTGGTGTTAACAATCGTTGCAACCACCGAACCGAGCAGGATTCCGACGGTCAGCCCCGCCGTTAAGGTTCCGCAGGCGATACCAATGCGGCGCGCCGGAACATGCTCCGCGACAAACACCCACGCGCCCGGCACTTCACCGCCAATCGCCGCGCCCTGAAGGACGCGCATCAGCAACAGCAGCAACGGAGCAAGGATGCCCATCGAGGCATAGGTGGGCAGCAGACCAATGGCCAGCGTGGGTACGGCCATCAGCAGGATGCTAAGGGTAAACATCTTCTTGCGCCCGACCAGATCGCCAAAGTGGGCCATGATAATGCCGCCCAGCGGACGCGCCAGATACCCGGCGGCAAAAATGCCGAAGGTTTGCACCTGACGCAGCCATTCAGGAATATCCGCCGGGAAGAAGAGTTCTCCCACCACGGCGGCGAAGAAGACGAAGATGATAAAGTCGTAAAACTCCAGCGCGCCGCCTAAGGCCGCGAGCGTGAGGGTTTTGTAGTCCTGTCGATTCAGAGGTCGGGTGTTATGTGACATAGCGAACCATTATGCGTTTATTGTGGATTTATTTTTACAGCAATCGTAAAGAAAAAATTACTATACCGTAAAAGCTTTACCACGCTATCGCCGCTTCAGCTAATGTCACATATTGATTAATTTCAGGAGATTGTTTCGCGACGTGCGTTTTTCGGACGAAAAGCTGCTACCACTTTCTCATCGGTTTCCACATAGGGACCGTCAAGCAGCTGTATACAATACGGTACACTTGCAAAGATGCCGTGAACGAGGACACTGCCATCTTCTGATTTCAGCCCTTCCAGCGTCTCTTTAATCGACTTCGGCTGGCCCGGCAGGTTAAGGATCAACGCCTGCTTGCGGATTACCCCCACCTGGCGGGAAAGAATGGCCGTCGGGACAAAGTGTAGACTTATCTGGCGCATCTGCTCGCCGAAGCCCGGCATTTCACGATCGGCAATCGCCAGCGTTGCGTCCGGCGTCACGTCGCGGCGCGCGGGGCCGGTTCCGCCCGTCGTCAGAACAAGGTGGCAACTCATCTCATCCACCAGCTCGCAGAGCGTCTGCTCGATGATCGGCTGTTCGTCAGGGATCAGGCGGGTCTGAATGTCAAAGGGGGTGGTCAGCGCGCTGCCAAGCCACTCTTCCAGAGCGGGGATGCCTTTATCCTGGTAAACGCCGCTGGAGGCGCGGTCAGAAATCGACACTAAGCCGATGCGTAAGGTATTCATATCCATTCCATTCAAAGAGTACTGATTAAAGGGAATGATACACGCAGAGAGGAAATTCAGACAGAGGCGGGGGTAAGACGCGTGACCGGAAGCCCGGTCACGCAGAATGATTACAGCAGGTCGCCGATCATTTTTTCCAGTTTGCCCTGGTCAACAGCAAACTTACGGATACCGTCCGCCAGTTTGTCTACAGCCATTGGATCCTGGTTGTGCTGCCACAGGAACTCGGATTCAGTGATGCGCTCTGGGCGTGCTTTCACTTCACCGGTGTAGGACAGTTTACGCTCCAGAGTACCTTCGCTTTCAGCCAGCTCTTTCAGCAGGGCAGGCGCGATGGTCAGGCGGTCACAGCCAGCCAGCTCGATGATTTCACCGACGTTACGGAAGCTTGCGCCCATAACCACAGTCTCATAGCCGTGCTGTTTGTAGTATTCGTAGATTTCAGTAACAGAAACCACGCCTGGATCTTCAGCCGGTGCGTACTCTTTCTTATCGGTGTTGGCTTTGTACCAGTCCAGAATACGGCCCACGAACGGAGAAATCAGGTATACGCCCGCTTCCGCACATGCACGCGCCTGCGCGAAGGAGAACAGCAGGGTCAGGTTACAGTTGATACCGTCTTTTTCCAGCTGCTCTGCCGCGCGAATACCCTGCCAGGTGGAAGCCAGTTTGATCAGGATACGGTCGTTGCTGATGCCAGCGTCGTTGTACATTTTGATCAGGCGTTTCGCTTTGGCGATAGACGCTTCGGTGTCGTAGGAGAGACGCGCATCCACTTCGGTAGAGATACGGCCAGGAACCAGCTTCAGGATTTCCAGACCGATGTTCACTGCCAGCTTGTCGGTGGCATCCACAACCTGCTGCGCGCGGTCGTTGCTCTGTGCTTTCGCCCAGGTCACTGCGTCGTCAATCAGTTTGCGATACTCAGGGATCTGTGCGGCGTTAAGGATCAGAGAAGGGTTAGTTGTGGCATCCTGCGGCTGGTACAGCTTCATTGCCGCGATATCTCCGGTGTCAGCTACGACAGTGGTGAACTGACGAAGGGAGGTCAATTTATCCGTCATGATAGTGTTTCTCTTTTAACGTGCCCTGGATAATTCACGCTACCGACAGCATGCCTGCAGCGGAAAAATGACAGGTTTACTTGTTAGGGGGATGTAACCGGTCTGCCCTGATGATAACACGACGGAGGGGTAGCGCAACCGCAGACAGTGCGCTTAGGCAGAGTATGGTAAACTGGGAAGATTAACAGGCTGCTAAGTAACAGCATGCCCAATCAGTGGTAGCGCTTACATATTCACATTGGCATCAACAAGAGGGACGTTAATGCCTGATTTCTTTTTCTTTATTAACGAAGTCCTCTGGGGTTCGATAATGATTTACCTGCTTCTGGGAGCAGGTATTTGGTTTACGCTACGCAGTGGGTTCATCCAGTTTCGTTATATTCGCAAGTTTGGCAGAAGTCTGAAAAACAGCGTTACGCCCCAGCCGGGCGGACTAACGTCGTTCCAGGCACTCTGTACCAGCCTGGCGGCACGGCTCGGCAGCGGTAATCTGGCGGGCGTTGCGCTGGCCATCAGCGCGGGCGGGCCAGGCGCGGTCTTCTGGATGTGGGTGACGGCGCTACTCGGAATGGCCACCTCCTTTGCCGAAAGTTCGCTCGCCCAGCTTTATAAAGAGAAAGATAAAAACGGCCAGTTTCGCGGTGGTCCTGCCTGGTACATGGCGCGTGGCCTGGGGATGCGCTGGATGGGCGTCCTGTTCTCGCTTTTTTTACTGCTCGCGTACGGTCTTATTTTTAATACCGTCCAGGCAAATTCTGTCGCCAATGCCCTGAGCTACGCCTTCTCCTGCCCGGAGTGGGTCGCCGGTATCGCTTTAGCCCTCGTCGTTCTGCTCACCATTTCTGCCGGTCTTAAGGGCATCGCCCGCCTGATGCAGTGGCTGGTTCCCATTATGGCGCTGCTCTGGGTTGTGGCGAGTCTGTTCGTCGCCGCACTGCATATCGACCTGGTTCCGGGCGTGATTGCGACCATCTTCAAAAGCGCCTTTGGCTGGCGCGAGGTGGCCTCCGGGGCGCTGGGCTACACCTTCAGCCAGGCGCTGATGGCGGGTTTTCAGCGGGGAATGTTCTCCAACGAAGCCGGTATGGGATCAACCCCCAACGCGGCAGCCGCCGCCTCTTCCTGGCCGCCGCACCCGGCCGCACAGGGCATTGTGCAGATGATTGGCGTCTTTACCGATACCATTATCATCTGTTCCGCCAGCGCCATGATTTTGCTGCTGGCAGGCCCCGTACCGCATTCGTCGGGAACCGCCGGGATACAGCTTCTCCAGCAGGCGCTGGTGAACCTGACCGGCGGCTGGGGTGCAGGGTTTGTCTCGCTCATCCTGATCCTGTTTGCCTTCAGCTCGATTGTGGTGAATTACCTCTACGCCGAAAATAACCTTATTTTCCTGAAACTCGACTCCCGCGCCGCAATCGGAACCCTGCGCCTGGGGGTCATACTGATGGTGATAGCAGGCTCCCTGCTCAGTATGCCGCTGGTCTGGCAGCTGGCCGATATTATTATGGCGCTGATGGCGATCACTAACCTCACGGCGATCCTGCTGCTCTCGCCCGTTGTGACCCTGATTGCCAGAGACTATCTGCGCCAGCGCAAACTCGGCGTGCCACCGGTATTTGATCCCGCCCGCTATCCCGACATTAAGGCGCAGCTTGCCCCCGGCACGTGGGATGATTTGCCGCGGCAATAACAGCTATCGATCAATTCAGGGCGATTTTTTGCTAAAGTCGCTCTAAATTTCCTGCAAGGACTGGATATGCTGATTCTGATTTCACCTGCAAAAACGCTCGACTACCAGAGCCCGCTCGCCACCGAGCGCTATACCCAGCCTGAACTGCTGGACTACTCGCAACAGCTGATCCGCGAAGCGCGTAAGCTCTCTGCGCCGCAAATCGCCTCGCTGATGAGCATCAGCGACAAGCTGGCCGATCTTAACGCGACCCGCTTTCACGAGTGGCACCCGGATTTCACCCCGGCGAACGCTCGCCAGGCGATTCTGGCCTTTAAAGGCGATGTCTATACCGGCCTGCAGGCGGAAGATTTTAGCGAAGCCGATTTCGATTTTGCCCAGCAGCATCTGCGCATGCTGTCGGGTCTGTACGGCGTACTGCGCCCGCTGGACCTGATGCAGCCGTATCGTCTGGAGATGGGGATTCGCCTGGAAAATGCCAAAGGCAAAGACCTGTACCATTTCTGGGGCGATATCATTACCGACAAGCTGAACGCGGCGCTGCGCGCTCAGGGCGATAACGTGGTGATTAACCTGGCATCCGATGAGTACTACAAGTCGGTGAAACCGAAAAAGCTGGATGCAGAGATTATCAAACCGGTGTTCCTCGACGAGAAGAACGGCAAGTTCAAGGTGATCAGCTTCTACGCTAAGAAAGCGCGCGGTCTGATGAGCCGCTACATCATCCAGAACCGCCTGACGAAGCCGGAGCAGCTGACCGCCTTTAACAGCGAAGGCTATTTCTTTGACGAGGCGTCGTCGGGGAGAGGCGAGCTGGTGTTTAAGCGCCACGAGCAGTAAAAACAACCCCCGCCAGATGGCGGGGTTTTGCATTAATGGTGTTTCCAGTCCGGGCCGCGATCGTCACGGTGGTCATCGTGGTGATGGTCATCATGGCGATCGTCATGTTTATGATGCTCATCATGTGGACGCCAGTGGTTATCACGCCAGTCATAGTGCGCTTTCCACCAGTCGTGGTCTCGCCAGCGGCCGCCGTCCCAGTAGTGCCCGTTGTTATCCTGGTCGCCAATCTGCAGTTTTACCGCTGGTACGAGGGTAATTTCAGATGCCTGAACCGCCATGGGGGCGGCCAGCACCAGTGAAAGCGCGATGAGTGCAGGTTTCAGTGTAGACACAGGTGACTCCTTATTCTTCTTGCCCAACGTGGGCCGATGTAAGGAGATTACGCGAGGGGAACGGGGGATGTTATTCTCTGCAATCCTAAACGCTAAGTGACCGCATTTATTGGGAATTTCTGCTTTTTTCCTGCTTTATTTCTCCTTAATTTCTTCACAAAAAAGCCGGGTGGCGGCTTCGCCTTACCCGGCCTACGTTCTGAGCCGTTGTAGGTCGGGTAAGGCGTAGCCGCCACCCGACACAAATCACGCGCGGACCATCATCAGCTTACGCAGCGCGGCAAAATCTGCCGGCAGTTCATGAGACAGCAGCGGCAGGTCGGCACGCTCGGCCAGCTCTTTCGGCAGCGACAGCGTTTCGCCCAAGATCGCTTCCACGCTCTCTTTGAACTTCGCCGGATGCGCGGTGCCCAGGAACAGGCCGTATTCACCCGGGTTAAGCTGGTCGCGCAGCGCGCGGTAGGCAATCGCCGCATGCGGTTCAGAGGTATACCCCACCGCCTTCAGCTCGCGCATGGTCGCTTTGGTGGTTTCATCCGTCACCGCGGCGTAGCCCAGGTCACCCAGACGCCAGATCTTACGACGGAACAGCTCTTCCACGCGCGGCCAGTTGTTCGGCTGCGACACATCCATCGCATTAGAGAGCGTTGCCTGCGTGGCGTTCGGCGCCCACTTCCCGTCTTTCAGAAAGCGCGGCACGGTGTCGTTGGCGTTGGTGGCGGCGATAAAGCGTTTCACCGGCAGACCCAGGGATTTCGCCAGCAGGCCAGCAGTCAGGTCACCGAAGTTACCGCTAGGCACGGAGATCACCAGCTGGTTGCGCGCTTCCTGCGGCAGCTGCGCCACCGCTTCGAAGTAGTAGCAGATCTGTGCCAGAAGACGGCTGATGTTGATAGAGTTGGCGGAGTTCAGACCCAGGGCCACCTTCAACTCTTCGTCGTCGAAGGCCTGCTTGACCAGCGCCTGGCAGGCATCGAAATCGCCGTCAATTGCCACGGTTTCAATGTTGCCGCCGAGCGTACAGAACAGTTTTTCCTGCAGCGGGCTGATTTTGCCTTTCGGATAGAGGATCACCACGCGGACGTTTTTCAGGCCGTAGAACGCGTGCGCCACCGCCGCACCGGTATCGCCGGAGGTTGCGGTCAGGATGGTCACCGGTTTGTCGCCGCTGATGTGGGTCAGCATCTGCGCCATAAAGCGGCCGCCGAAGTCTTTAAACGCCAGGGTCGGGCCGTGGAACAGCTCCAGGCAGCCAACGTCAGGCTCAACCTGCTTCACCGGCGCCGGGAAAGCGAACGCCGCACGCACGCGCTCTTCCAGCAGTTCCTGCGGGATTTCATCGCCGATAAACGCCGAGAGAATTTTGGTGCTGCGGGTAACAAAGTCCTGCTTCAGCAGCTCGTCGATGTCGGTCAGCTGAAATTCCGGCAGGTCATGCGGGAAAAACAGCCCCTGGTTTTTGCCCAGCCCCTGAGTTACCGCCTGCGCGAAGCTGACCTGCTCGTTATGATCTTTAAGGTTGTAGAGTTTCATTGATTATCCCAGTACTCGTGCGCCAGCCGTGTCCAGACGGCAAATATGAACAAAGCCTTCCTGATTTTGCAGGTAGTGTTTAGAGAGCCAGTCCGCCACGCGCTGCGCGGTGTCAGGCTTGTCGCAAAGGGCGAACAGCGTCGGGCCGGAGCCGGAAATGCCGCACGCCTGCGCGCCGATATCCATCGATGCCTGTCGCGCTTCGTTAAAGCCGGGCAGCAGCTTCGTGCGGTACGGCTCGGCAATGACGTCTTTCATCAGCTTCGCCGCCAGCTGCGGCTGACGGGTGTAGCAGGCGTGAATAAAGCCCGCCAGATGACGCCCGTGGGCGATACAGTCCTGACGACGATACTGCGCGGGCAGGATCGCACGCGCTTCCGCGGTAGAAACCTTAATGCCCGGATAGGCCAGCACCCACAGCCACTCATCAAACCCTGGCACCTGCTGGCTGATGATGCCATTTTCTTCGATCATCAGCTGCATGCCGCCGAGGAAGCACGGCGCCACGTTGTCATAGTGAATGCTGCCGGAGATGCGCCCTTCCAGCTCGCCCATTAACCCCAGCAGACGGTTGTTGTTCAGCGGCTTGCCGCAGTGCTCGTTCATCGCCACCAGCGCGGCGACCACCGAGCAGGCGCTGGAACCCAGTCCCGAGCCAATCGGCATGCTTTTTTCCAGCGTCATGGCGACCGGCACGTTTTTGCCGATCTCCTGACAGAAGCGTTCCCAGCACTGATAGACGATATTTTCGCGCGGCTCAGACGGCAGTTTGCTGGCGAAGCGGCCCACGTTATTCAGGCTGAAGCTATCCGCCGCTTCCACCGTGACCGTATCGCCCAGCAGCGAACCATCCACCGGCGTCACCGCCGCACCCAGCACGTCAAATCCGACGCTCATATTCGCGCTGGAAGCCGGGGCATAAACTTTGACCATGTTAAACTCCTAACTTCCATGACAGGGTACGCAGCAGATCGGCAAACACACCCGCCGCCGTAACATCGTTCCCTGCGCCATAGCCGCGAAGCACCAGCGGCAATGGCTGATAATAGTGGCTGTAAAACGCGAGGGCGTTTTCGCCGTTTTTGACTTTGTACAGCGGGTCGTTGCCATCCACTTCGGCAATCTTCACCCGGCACACGCCATCTTCTTCAATGTTGCCAACATAGCGCAATACCTTACCTTCATCACGGGCTTTCGCAACGCGCGCGGCAAAAGCGTCGTCAAGCTGTGGCAAATTCGCCATAAAGGCGCTGACGTCACCGCCGTCATCAAATTCTGCCGGCAGGACAGGTTCAATCACGATATCCGAAAGCTCAAGCTCGCGGCCCGTTTCACGCGCGAGGATCAGCAGCTTGCGCGCCACGTCCATCCCGGAAAGGTCGTCGCGCGGATCCGGCTCGGTATAGCCCAGCTCGCGCGCGGCGCGGGTGGCTTCCGACAGGCTCATCCCTTCATCCAGCTTGCCGAAGATAAACGACAGCGAGCCGGAGAGAATGCCGGAGAAACGCTGCAGTTCGTCGCCCGCGTTCAGCAGGTTTTGCAGGTTCTCGATAACCGGCAGCCCCGCGCCCACGTTGGTGTCGTACAGGAACTTGCGGCGCGACTTGCTCGCCGCCAGACGCAGCTGGTGATAGTAATCCATCGACGAGGTGTTGGCCTTTTTGTTCGGCGTCACCACGTGGAAACCTTCGCGCAGGAAGTCGGCGTACTGATCGGCCACCGCCTGGTTGGAGGTACAGTCGACGATCACCGGGTTAAGCAGGTGGTACTCTTTCACCAGACGGATCAGGCGGCCCAGGTTGAACGGCTCTTTCGCCTCGTTCATCTCGGCCTGCCAGTTCTCCAGGTTCAGACCGTGAACGTTGGTGAGTAGCGCTCTGGAGTTGGCAATTCCGCAGACGCGCAGATCGATATGTTTCTTCTTCAGCCACTCCTGCTGACGCTTCACCTGCTCCAGCAGCGCGCCGCCCACGCCGCCCACGCCAATCAGGAACAGCTCGATGACCTGATCGGTGTTGAACAGCATCTGGTGAACCACGCGTACGCCGGTGGTCGCGTCATCGTTGTCCACGACAACAGAAATTGAACGCTCAGACGAGCCCTGGGCAATCGCCACGATATTGATATTGGCGCGCGCCAGCGCGGCAAAGAACTTGGCGGAGATACCTCGCAGCGTGCGCATGCCGTCGCCGACCACAGAGATGATCGCCAGACGCTCCTGAATGGAGAGCGGCTCCAGCAGCTCTTCTTTCAGCTCCAGATAGAACTCTTCCTCCAGCGCGCGGCGGGCGCGTAGGCAGTCTCCCTGCGGCACGCAGAAGCTGATGCTGTACTCGGAAGAGGACTGGGTGATCAGCACCACCGAGATACCGTTGCGGGACATGGCCGCAAACACGCGCGCCGCCATGCCGACCATCCCCTTCATCCCCGGGCCGGAGACGCTGAACATCGCCATGTTGTTGAGGTTGGAGATGCCTTTCACCGGCAGACCGTCCTCATCGGTGCTCGCGCCAATCAGCGTACCCGGCGCCTGCGGGTTACCGGTATTTTTAATCAGGCAAGGGATCTGGAACTGGGCAATCGGGGAGATGGTACGCGGGTGAAGCACTTTGGCGCCGAAGTAGGAAAGCTCCATCGCTTCCTGGTACGACATCGACTTCAGCAGCCTGGCGTCCGGAACCTGGCGCGGGTCGCAGGTATAGACGCCGTCGACGTCAGTCCAAATCTCACAACAGTCCGCGCGTAAACAGGCGGCCAGCACGGCGGCGGAGTAATCGGAGCCGTTACGGCCCAGCACCACCAGCTCGCCCTTCTCGTTGCCGGCGGTGAAGCCTGCCATCAGGATCATGTGGTCAGCGGGAATTTTGCTTGCGGCGATACGGCGGGTTGATTCGGCAATATCAACGGTGGATTCGAGGTAGTGGCCCACCGCCAGCAGTTTTTCAACCGGGTCAATTACGGTCACGCTATGGCCGCGCGCTTCCAGCACGCCCGCCATGATGGCGATTGAGAGTTTTTCGCCCCGGCAGATCAGCGCCGCGTTGATGCTGTCCGGGCACTGGCCGAGGAGGCTGATGCCGTGCAGGACGTGTTTGATTTGCGCGAATTCCTGCTCAACGAAGGACTTCAGCTGAGCGTGCGGGAAGCCAGGCAGCGCCTCTGCCAGCCCTTGCAGTAAGTCAGCAAAGATACGCTCTGCGTCGCTGATGTTCGGGAGTGCATCCTGGCCACCGATGGTTTTTTCAATCATCGCCACCAGATGGTTCGTGATTTTTGCCGGGGCAGAGAGCACGGTCGCAACCTGCCCCTGCCTGGCGTTGCTTTCCAGGATATCGGCAACACGCAGAAAACGTTCTGCATTTGCCACTGATGTACCGCCGAACTTCAACACTCGCATGGTTCTACCTCGTTTCCTTTAGCCGAAAAAAAAGCCCGCACTGTCTAGGTGCGGGCTTTTTTTTGTTTTTCCTGTACGCGTCAGCCCGCATCGTTACCTGTGGTAATGATGATGGTTGTAGTAATGGTGGTGATGCTGATGCGTTTCATGGATGTTGTGTACTCTGTCATTATTATCTGTCTGTGCTGTATTCTTTTAGGGTTAAAGGATCGGGCACCTTAAGTCAACGAATTTTTAATTTGGTCACAATTCGGGAGACTCTCACGTCCCGCTGCTTGCAGATTTATTTTCATCTCATTCGCCCAAGTGCAACCCTTCTGGACAGACTTATTCGCCATAGTAAAAACTTATGGCAGTATTTTATTCGGTCAATTTTTTTTCAATATCGTGCAGCAAACGGTGCAGCATTGCGGTGTCCCGCTGCTCAAGACGCCCCAACCGCTGCTGCAGCCAGTCAGCCATTTTTTGATCGTCCGTCACCCCCAGCTGAGATAACAGCTGCTCAACGCGCGCCCGCAGCGCAGCCAGCTGATTTTCATTTGCCCCTTCTGCCGGAGGCTGGGGGATTTGTATTAAGGAGGCTAATTGATAGCAGTAGACCATAACCGCCTGGCCTAAATTCAGGGAGGGGTAATCGGCTACCATCGGCGCACCGGTAAGAACGTCCGCCAGCTCCAGCTCTTCGTTGGTTAATCCGGAATCCTCGCGACCAAACACCAGTGCGGCTTTATCCAGCCACTGGCTTTTCTCGCTCAGCATCGGCACCAGTTCAGCCGGGGTGGCGTAGTAGTGGAACTTCGCCCGGCTGCGCGCGGTGGTTGCAACGGTAAATGAAATGTCGTGCAGCGCATCAGCCAGCGTCGCGTAAGTGGTTATATTATCGAGAATATCGCCTGAACCATGTGCCACCCAACGTGCCGCAGGCTCCAGGTGGGCCGTGCTGTCCACAATACGTAAATCGGTAAAACCCATGGTCTTCATGGCACGCGCGGCAGCGCCTATATTTTCTGCTCTGGCTGGGGCAACCAGTACAATCGACAGATGCATTTATGCTCTCTTTTTAATCAGTTAGCGGGTAAAAATGTGATGCGCCTCAACATATTACGCAGCGCGAATTTACAAAATTGCAACACAAATCACCGAAATAGCGTTTCATAACAAATTAAAAACGCTAAACTATTCCTTGTCTGAACAATCAGTTAGAATGTTAACAGAACACTATTATCCCTATGTTTTATAATGATAATAGCGACATGAATACCCTATTCTGATTGGATTCGCTTCGTTTATAAATCAATGTCCGCAACTAGTTGGTTTATTGAAAAATTGTGACAAAGGCTAGCATTCGGCTACGATGATTTCATCAAACTGTTAACGTGCTACAATTGAACTTGATATATGTCAACGAAGCGTAGTTTTATTGGGTGTCTGGTGTCACTTAGCCTGTTATGTTGCTGTTAAAATGGTTAGGATGACAGCCGTTTTTGACACTGTCGGGTCCAAAGGGAAAGTACCCAAGACCAAGCTAATGATGTTGTTGACGTTGATGGAAAGTGCATCAAGAACGCAATTACGTACTTTAGTCACGTTAAGCCGATCATGTTAATTTGCGACATGCATCAGGCAGGTCAGGGACTTTTGTACTTCCTGTTTCGATTTAGTTGGCAATTTAGGTAGCAAACATGCAGACCCCGCACATTCTTATCGTTGAAGACGAGTTGGTAACACGCAACACGTTAAAGAGCATTTTCGAAGCAGAAGGCTACGATGTCTTTGAAGCGACCGATGGCGCAGAGATGCATCAGATCCTTTCTGAAAATGATATCAACCTGGTGATCATGGATATTAACCTGCCGGGCAAAAACGGTCTTCTTCTGGCGCGCGAACTGCGCGAGCAGGCGAACGTCGCGTTAATGTTCCTGACGGGCCGTGATAACGAAGTTGATAAAATTCTTGGCCTGGAAATCGGTGCGGATGACTACATCACCAAACCGTTTAATCCACGCGAGTTAACCATTCGTGCGCGCAACCTGCTGTCCCGCACCATGAACCTGGGTACGGTCAGCGAAGAGCGTCGTAGCGTAGACAGCTACAAATTCAACGGCTGGGAACTTGATATCAATAGCCGTTCGCTGATTAGCCCGAACGGTGAGCAGTATAAACTGCCGCGCAGTGAATTCCGCGCGATGCTGCACTTCTGCGAAAACCCGGGCAAAATTCAGTCCCGTGCAGAGCTGCTGAAGAAAATGACCGGCCGTGAGCTGAAACCGCACGACCGTACCGTAGACGTGACCATCCGTCGTATTCGTAAGCATTTCGAATCTACACCGGATACGCCGGAAATCATCGCCACGATCCACGGCGAAGGGTACCGTTTCTGCGGCGATCTGCAGGAGTAATCCCGCAGTCTACGCATTAAAAAACGGCGCATTTGCGCCGTTTTTTTTATTTCCAGATCCGCATCGTATCGTCATCCGGTGCGGCGGGTGGCTCAGGTCGCTTCGGCTGAGAGAGCGAGTACCAGTCGAAATGCCGGGTCAGGTACATCACGGCGAACAGCGCCAGCGCGAGAACCGCTGAACCCAACAGCAGCGCGCTGTCCTCCGAGCGCAGCAGGAACCACATCACCACGTCCAGCCCGAGCAGCGCCAGCACAAACAGCCCGCTGCGCTTCCAGCTTTTCAGCACGGCCTGCAGATACATTCCGTTCATCGCTGCGCCAACCAGGCTTGCAACAACCCAGGCTGGCGTAAACCCGACGTGTTCTGACAGCGCCAGCAGCACCAGATAGAACAGGACCAGCGACAGCCCCACCAGCAGATACTGCATCGGGTGAAGGCGCAATCCGGTTAAGGTTTCGAAGACAAAGAAGGCCATAAACGTCAGCGCAATCAGCAAAATGGCGTACTTGATCGCACGGTCGGTCAGCTGATACTGGTCGGCGGGCGTGGCTACCGTGACGCTAAAGGCCGGAAGCGCCTCCCACTCCGGCGACTCCTTGTCGTAGAACCAGCTTTCAAGGTTATTTGCAAACCAGCTGCTCTGCCAGTTCGCCTGGAAACCAGACTCGCCTATCTGATGCTTAACAGGGAGATAATCGCCCATAAAACCCGGATGCGGCCAGTTGCTGTTGAGCGTCATTTCGCTATTACGCCCTACCGGCACCACCGCAAAACTGCCGGTTCCCGCCAGGCTGAGGGACATCTCAAGCGCAAACGTTTTGGCTTCCAGCGCTTTGTCGGTCAGCGGGATGTGGATCCCTGCAAGCGCCCCGTAGACGCCTGAGCCGGGCTCCACGCTTAGCGTCTCACCGTTGATTTTAGAGATACTGACCGTGCCAATGCCCCGCGCGTCGCCAACGCCCGTCACGATAAACGGCTGCCCTGTCGCGATCGTTTCCCCTTTCAGCTGCTTCAGCTCTTCGGTATTAAACTGCGCTTTTATCTTCAGGTCAGTGTTCCAGATTTGCCCGTCGTAGATGCCAATATTGCGGGACTCCACGCGCTGGTTCCCTTCCACAACCAGAGATTCCGGCAGAATGAAATGCATATAGCTTTTCTTGTATTCGACCTTCTTCTCGTCCTCTATCTTGTAAAAGATCTCCGTCATCGGAATCGCAATCATCGGACCGACCAGCTTTTGCGGTCCGCTGGTGCTCTGACGAAGCGTATTTTCAACATCGTTGCGGTAGCTCTCCCGCTCTGATATCAGGTTACTGACCATAAAAAGCGGGACTAACAGCAGCAGGATGCACCCCAGCAGGGTGCTTACTTTCCAGAACAGGGGGGATTTCATCATTACGTCTCCTTTGTGATGAGGAGAGCGTAACCAGGCCGTGTGGGGTCAGTTTGAAGTTATGTGAAGGGACGGTGAAGCGTCAGCGTGGCCCTCACGCCGCCTTCATCACGATTACGCAACGTAATCTCTCCCTGGTGCAGACGCGCCACCTCCTGGACAAAGGCCAGCCCGAGTCCGCTGCTCTTCAAGCCGTTCTCGCGCGGCAGGGAATAGAAGCGTTCAAAAATACGCGCCAGCGCGTAATCCGGGATCCCACTTCCGCTGTCGGTGACGAGAAGCTGTATCTGCCCCTGCTCTTCCCGGGCCGCCAGTTCAATGGCGCCACCCTGCGGCGTAAAATCGATAGCGTTATCCAGCAAATTACCGAGCGCCTGCTCGAGCAGGTCGGGATCGCCTTCAACATGAAGCGAAGCGGGCTGGAGTGTCAGCCCAATCTCTTTTGCCGCCAGCCCCGCCGAGCGGGCGTCGGCAAGACGCGTAAACAGCAGGTCGACGCGGACGGTCTGAGGCGTAATCTCGACCCGATTTTCAAGCCGCGCCTGGGTGAGCAGTTTTTCAACCAGCGACTGCATGCGCGCGTTTTGCACCAGAATATTATCGATAAACCGCGCGGCCACCTGCGGCGGCGGCTGCTCGGCGAGAATTTCCGCCGCGCCGCGTATAGCGGCGATGGGGCTTTTCAGCTCGTGGGTCAGCGCATGGACATAGTGTTCAATGTAGTTTTTCCCTTCCAGGCGAATGCGCATATTCTCCAGCGCCAGGGCCAGCTTGTGCAGTTCGTTGCTGCCAGGATTAGGCAGCGGGAGAGGCGTATCCGTGGTTACCGAGTCGGCATAGCGCGATAACGTACTGATAGAACGATTGATCCACCAGGCGACGAGAAGACCGATCAGCAGGGCAATGCCGAGCAGCGCCCCGCCTGCCCACAGGATCCGCCGCTCGCTGCGATGGATAACCGGGGCCATCGCGCTGTTAGGTTTCCCGACCGACAGCACGCCGATAATCTTGCCCTGATCCACAACCGGCGCGGCAACATACATCACCGTGCTCTCCGGATCGTCAGGATGGCTCTGGGTACTCCGCGCGCCGTATTCACCGCGAAGCGTCAGCCAGACATCGTTCCAGCGCGAGTAATCTTGCCCCACGGCCAGACCGGCGGAATCAAACACGACGCGGCCCTGCGCATCGGTCATGTAGACGTGGTACTCGTTACGCACTTTATGAATCCCGCCGATATTGGCGCGGAAAGGGCGCTGATGAAGCTGAGAAAAGGCCTGCGCCAGTTTACCCTGCTGCGCATGACCCGAAAGCAAATCGTCACGTCCAATTTCCGCCAACAGGGTCGCGGTGTCGATCAACGTGCCCTCGGTTGCCCTGCGCACGCCGGGCTTTACTTCCTGAACAAAGATCGACAGCACAAACCACGCGGCGATGGCCACGATCAGAAAATACCCCAGCAATAGCCGCATCCCAATGCGCATCAGTAAAGGCCCAGACTGTAGCCCATACCGCGATGGGTGCTGATGGGTGACAGTTCCTCGTTCACCGCCCGCAGCTTGGCGCGCAGGGTTTTGATGTGGGTGTCCACGGTACGATCGAAGCTGTCGCCGTCTTCACCCCACACCTTGTCCATGAGCTGCTGACGAGAAAAGACCCGCCCGGGAGCCTGCAACAAGGTTTTGAGCAGCAAAAACTCGTAGCGGGTTAGGGGCAATGCTTCCCCGCACCAGCTAATTCGCGCGGCAGGCTCGTTCAGTTCAAACTGCCCGATGCGCAACGTTTCTGCTGGCGCGGCGGATTTTTGCATGCGCCGTAAAATCGTCCGCACCCGGGCGCAGACTTCACGAGGTGAAAAAGGTTTCGCAACGTAGTCATCAGCGCCCATTTCCAGGCCAAGCAGCTTGTCTACCTCATCACTTCGCGCCGTCAGAAACAGCACGGGCAGCGAGGGATGCTGCGCCAGCAGCTGGCGGCAAAGCTCAAATCCACTGATGTCCGGCAGCCCGACGTCCAGAATGGCGAGCGCCGGAGCCTGCCGCCGCGCCGCCTCCAGCACGGGTAAACCGCGTTCAAACGCCTTTACCGCGAATCCTTCCTGCTGAAGCATGTAGATCAGCGTATCGGCGATACTGGTTTCGTCTTCAACCAGCCAGACCACAGGTTGTTGCATGGTTCATCCCTGAATTAATGCCACGGCATAATCGGCACCGCGCTGATCGCGTTTTTCGGCGAGCCTTCCACCACTTTGTCAGAATAGGCAAGGTAAGCCAGGGTGTTGCGTTTGGCATCATAGAAACGCACCACCTGCAGCTTTTTAAACACCAGCGAGGTCCGTTTCTGGAATACCACGTCGCCCTGCGCTTTACCGTTTTTAATTTTATCGCTCAACTCAACCGGCCCCACCTGCTGACAGGAAATCGCCGCATCGGAGGTATCTTCCGCCAGCCCCAGCCCGCCTTTGATACCGCCCGTTTTCGCACGGCTGACGTAGCAGGTGACGTTTTTCACGTCCGGATCGTCAAACGCCTCCACCACGATTTTGTGGTCCGGGCCAAACATTTTGAACACGGTATCAACGGAGCCAATCTGTTCTGCCTGCGCCGCGCGCCCAACCATCAGCATCAACGCGGTGAAGATCAAAGTCTTGTATTTCATATTGTTACCATTCTTTAAAATTACACTGAGCGATTATTCAACACTTTAGACAAAAATGTAGCAAGATCACAGGATTAGAATATATCTGCCTGTAATGTGCTCTAAAAAGCATGAATGCGCAAAAAAAACACTGAATGCTAAAACATCAAAAAATGCTATTATCCGCTAACCTGTTATCAGGCACCTGCTGTTTTAAGGATGAGGATAGTATATGGATCAGGCTGGAATTATTCGCGACCTGCTCACCTGGCTGGAAGGTCATCTCGACCAGCCTTTGTCACTGGATAATGTGGCGGCTAAAGCAGGCTATTCCAAGTGGCATCTGCAAAGGATGTTCAAGGATGTCACCGGTCATGCTATCGGGGCCTATATTCGCGCACGTCGTTTATCAAAATCTGCTGTGGCACTGCGCCTGACCGCGCGGCCGATTCTGGATATTGCCCTGCAATATCGTTTCGATTCGCAGCAGACCTTCACCCGCGCCTTTAAAAAACAGTTCTCGTTGACGCCAGCGCTTTATCGTCGCTCGCCTGACTGGAGCTCGTTTGGCATGCGTCCGCCGCTGCGTCTGGGCGAGTTCGCAATGCCGAAATATGAAATTGTCGCGCTGCCGGAAACCCATCTGATCGGCACAACCCAGAGCTACTCCTGTTCACTGGAGCAGATTTCTGAGTTCCGTCATCAGATGCGCGTCCAGTTCTGGCGCGACTTCCTGAGCCACGCACCGGCGATCCCGCCAATTCTGTATGGCCTCAACGAAACGCACCCAAGCCAGGAAAAAGACGACGAGCAGGAGGTGTTCTACACCACCGCGCTGACGCCAGAGATGGCCAATGGGTATATTCAGGGTTCGAAGCCTGTCGTGCTGGAAGGCGGCGAATACGTGATGTTCGCCTATGAAGGGCTGGGAACGGGGGTTCAGGAGTTTATCCTGACCGTTTACGGAACCTGCATGCCGATGCTGAATCTGAATCGCCGTAAGGGTCAGGACATTGAGCGCTACTACCCGGCGCAGGATGCCAAACCGGAAGAAGGCCCAATCAATCTGCGTATGGAATTCTTGATTCCGATACGTCGTTAACGCTGCAGTTCGTCAAGCGCAGGGGCATCAAGATGCGAAATGTCCCCTGCCATCTCCACTACCCAGCCCGAGGCCAGCCACGCGCTTTCCTGATAGTCAATTCGGGAAATGGAGCAGTTGCGCAGACGCAAACGGCGCTCAGCGTAAGCCGGTAACCCCAGAATGGTGCTCACCAGGCAACCCAACGCAATCCCGTGACTCACCAGCAGCGGACGGCTTCCCGCCGGAAGCTTCAGGCATTCCGCCAGTGCGGCATGCATGCGTACGCTGAGCTCCTGCATGGATTCGCCTTCAGGAATACGGCCATCTTCGGTACCGTTCACCAGCGTGCGGCGCCAGCCCTCTTCCGCTTCCGTCAGCGTATCGATATGGCGTTTTTCCAGCACGCCCATATCCAGCTCGCGCAGGCGCGGCTCCAGCATGACGTCACAGCCGCAGGCATCTGCGATGATGCGCGCCGTCTGCTGTGTGCGACCTAAATCGCTGGTAATCACGTGGGTAATCCCCAGCGTTCTGGCGCGTTCCGCCACCTGCCACGCTTGCTGCACACCCTTCTCAGTGAGAGGACTGTCTGACTGGCCTTGAATACGTCGCTCGGCGTTCCACTGCGTTTCACCGTGGCGAACAAGGTATACCTGTAACATGCTTTTTTTCCGTTATACTGCGATGAGTTTTTTTTGAATCGAGCTTAATTATGCACCATGTTGTCTCTGCTACCACTAATCCTGCCAAAATTCAGGCAATTCTAAGGGCATTTGACGAGATCTTCGGCGCAGGATCCTGCCATATTGAGGCCATCGGCGTCGAGAGCGGCGTACCTGAACAGCCCTTTGGCAGCGAGGAAACGCGCGCTGGCGCACGAAATCGCGTGGCAAACGCTAAGGCCGCGGCACCGAATGCTGACTTTTGGGTAGCGATTGAAGCAGGTATCGACGAAGGCGCAACCTTTAGCTGGGTGGTCATCGAAAGCCGCGAGCAGCGCGGTGAAGCGCGTTCGGCCACCCTGCCGCTGCCGGAGATCATTCTGGAAAAAGTCCGTGCGGGTGAAGCGCTCGGGCCGGTGATGTCGCAGTACACCGGCATTGATGAGATTGGTCGTAAAGAAGGAGCGATTGGCGTCTTTACCGCAGGCGCGCTGACGCGTTCAGGCGTTTACCACCAGGCGGTGATTCTGGCGTTAAGCCCGTTCCATAACGCGATTTATCGGTAAGTTTGTAGGCCGGATAAGGCGTAGCCGTCATCCGGCGTTTTTCAGCAATACCGCTTCCAGCCACTGGCGCAGCTCAACCGGTGCCGACTTCAGGCTGTTCGAGCCGCGGGTGATCGTTGCGATACCCGCGCCGAGCTCGTTTTTCAGCTCGCGCTGGCTCATCTCGCCGCGCAGCAGCTCCTCAATGATCCGCACGCGCGTGCCCAGCGCCTCACGCTCGTCCGGCGTGAGCATCAGCTGCATGAGGGGCAAGTGCAGATCCTGCTCGTAAGACTGGCGAAGCAGCTCCACAAAACGAAGCCACTCCTGATGACGTTGTTCGGCCATTGCCGAGGAATACGGGGAATGCTGGGTCATGTTATGCTGCCTCTTGTACTCATTAGCGAGTACAGCATAACACAACCCACGCCGATCAGTAACGTCTCTGCCACTCGGCATCGCTCATCAGGGTATCTTTCTGCCCCATGAAGTAGCGATAGTAGGCGTCATAGGCCAGCACGTTCTTCACGTAGCCGCGCGTTTCCGAGAACGGGATGCTCTCGACAAACGCTACGGCGTCGATGCGTCCGGCGCTGTTGCCAAGCCAGGTACGCACGCGTCCAGGCCCCGCGTTATACGCCGCCGAAGAGAAGATGCGGTTATTGCCGAACTGCTGATACACGTACTGGAGATAGCTGGTACCGATGTTGATATTGGTATCCGGATCCAGGAGCTGTGACGGGCTGCTGTACCCCGGAATATTAAACATCTTCACCGTGTGCGTCGCCGTGCCCGGCATAATCTGCATCAGACCGCTGGCACCCACCGGGGAACGGACTTTCGGGTTCCAGGCGCTCTCCTGACGAGCGATCGCCATCGCGTAGCTTTGCGGGATATCTTTGCCGCTGGTATAGCGATCGAAAAGATCTTTATACGCCAGCGGGAAACGCTCTTCGAGATGATCCCAGAGCTTGCCGGCGATCGTCGCCTGCACGCTGAGATCCCACCAGTGATTATCAAACGCATAGCGGGCAAGCTGGGCTTTCTCGTCGGTGGTACGGCTGGTCACCAGATTCGCCCACTCGCTGCGCGCGGTGTTATCCATATTCCAGTACATCAGCTCGCGAACGCGCGCCATTTCTGGCCCCTGCGTCAGCGCCGGGTTCGCGTTAGCGGGCGCTTTATCAATGCGGAAGGTATACTCCTCGCCCAGACGCTGCGCGGCGGCCATCGGGTAAAACCCGCGCTGCTGCATCAGCGTATGGAGGATCTCTTTAGCTTCATCATCACGACCGCGCTCCATCAGCAGATCGGCCTGCCAGTAGCGCCATTCGTCTTTCTCTTTGGCCTCCATCGGCAACCGTGCGAGCCAGGTATTCAGCCCACGGCGATCGCCCGTGCCCAGCGCCATGCGCACGCGGCGTTCCACCAGCGACGTGGAGTTCGAACGCATAATGGCATCGTCACGCCAGCGCGCCTGTTCATCGGTCACATCGGTGCCCATCAGTCGCCACGCCACGATGTCGCGCAGCTCCTGGGTTTGCTCCTCATTGAGCTGCTGCGCCTGCACCAGCTGCGGGATCATCAGCCGCGCGTTTTCCACGTCGTCACGCGCCACGCTGGCAAAGGCCACCGCAGCCATCTGGCGGGTAAAATCGGTCGCGCCCGTACTGCGGGCAAAGGTCAGCACGCTGTTCGGATCGTTTGCCAGCGAGATAACCGCGGTAGAGATCGTCTGGTAATCGGACGGCATCTGCCCCGCCAGCGTGGTCACCAGACGCGTGTTACCGGCTTTCATCGCCAGACGGATGCGCTCAAGGTAGGACAGCGGATCCTGCTTGCCGGAAGCGCGCCATGCGCCGAACAGGGAATCACAGGCGTTCGGCTGGTTTTTACCGGTCAGCCAGAGCTCTTTCGCCCCGGCCCAGGCCTCTTCCTGCTGGCCGGTCGCCCATTTCGCGTAGTAATAGTTACACTGGGCTTCGGTGGCGTTCGGCTTTTCAGGGCTAAACGCCAGCAGTCCGCGCCAGTCTTCGCGGCGCGCCAGCTCATTCACAAAACGAGACTGGAGATTTCGGGCAGGCGGCAGGGTCGGGTTCGCCTGAATGAAGTTATTCACGGTGACGGTAGGCTGGTTCATCAGATCGTCGGTTATCTGGCGATACTCCAGATACGGATACAGCGGATAATCCTTTAGCGTCGGCATCAGCGCCTGCACGGTATCCATCTGCTTGTTGTCCCACGCCTGTTTAATCTGGGCGTAGCGGTTACGTTGTTCATCCAGTGAATCGGCATGCACCGCCTGGCTTACCGCCATTACGCATACGCTGGCAGCCAGCAGACGCCAGACCACCCGTTTGGCTTTTTCCACAAGCTCTTCCTCATTGTTTTTTCGTCAATTGCAGCGTCTTGCCACGTCAAAGTCTAATTAACTTATGCTAACCAGGCATCCTTCAACGCGCCACGTCATGGACACTTTTTTACCTTTCTTGCGCGTTTTAACACTCCCGACGTTCCTGGCTGGGATTAGGACGTGAAAAAGGCTACACTTCGAGGCTGAAATTCCTTCTCATTACGATAAAAGAGGCGAAGTCCAACGTGGCTCAATTCGTTTATACCATGCATCGTGTCGGCAAAGTTGTCCCGCCGAAACGTCATATTCTTAAAAATATCTCGCTGAGCTTCTTCCCGGGCGCAAAAATTGGTGTTCTGGGTCTCAACGGTGCCGGTAAGTCCACCCTGCTGCGCATCATGGCGGGCATCGATACAGACATCGAAGGTGAAGCCCGTCCGCAGCCTGGCATCAAGATTGGCTACCTGCCGCAGGAACCTCAGCTGAACCCGGAACACACCGTTCGCGAATCCGTTGAAGAAGCGGTTTCCGAAGTGGTTAACGCGCTGAAAGGTCTGGATGAAGTGTATGCCAAATACGCCGAACCAGATGCGGACTTCGACAAGCTGGCCGCGCAGCAGGGCAAGTATGAAGAGATCATCCAGGCGCACGACGGTCACAACCTGAACGTGCAGCTGGAGCGCGCGGCTGACGCCCTGCGTCTGCCGGACTGGGATGCGAAAGTTGAGAAGCTCTCCGGGGGTGAACGCCGCCGCGTGGCGCTGTGCCGCCTGCTGCTGGAAAAACCAGACATGCTGCTGCTCGACGAACCAACCAACCACCTGGATGCGGAATCCGTGGCGTGGCTGGAGCGCTTCCTGCACGACTTCGAAGGCACCGTTGTGGCGATCACCCACGACCGTTACTTCCTCGACAACGTCGCTGGCTGGATCCTGGAGCTGGACCGCGGCGAAGGTATTCCGTGGGAAGGCAACTACTCCTCCTGGCTGGAGCAGAAAGATCAGCGTCTGGCGCAGGAAGCTTCTCAGGAAGCGGCGCGTCGCAAGTCTATTGAGAAAGAGCTGGAGTGGGTTCGTCAGGGCGCGAAAGGCCGTCAGTCTAAGGGCAAAGCCCGTCTGGCACGCTTCGAAGAGCTGAACAACACCGAATACCAGAAACGTAACGAAACCAACGAACTGTTTATTCCGCCTGGAGCACGTCTGGGGGATAAAGTGGTTGAAGTTACCAACCTGCGCAAGTCTTACGGCGACCGCCTGCTGATCGACGACCTGAGCTTCTCCGTACCGAAAGGCGCTATTGTCGGGATCATCGGTCCGAACGGCGCGGGTAAATCGACCCTGTTCCGCATGATGTCCGGTCAGGAACAGCCTGACAGCGGCTCTATCACCCTGGGTGAAACCGTGAAGCTGGCCTCCGTTGACCAGTTCCGTGACGCGATGGATAACAGCAAAACCGTGTGGGAAGAAGTCTCCGGCGGTCTTGATATCATGCGTATCGGCAACACCGAGATGCCAAGCCGCGCCTATGTTGGCCGCTTCAACTTCAAAGGCACCGACCAGGGCAAACGCGTGGGCGAGCTGTCCGGCGGCGAGCGCGGTCGTCTGCACCTGGCGAAGCTGCTGCAGGTTGGCGGTAACGTTCTGCTGCTCGATGAACCAACAAACGACCTGGACATTGAAACTCTGCGCGCGCTGGAAAACGCCCTGCTGGAGTTCCCGGGCTGCGCGATGGTTATCTCGCACGACCGCTGGTTCCTGGACCGTATCGCGACCCACATCCTGGACTACCAGGACGAAGGTAAAGTGGAGTTCTTCGAAGGTAACTTCACCGAATACGAAGAGTACAAGAAACGCACGCTGGGCGCCGACGCGCTGGAGCCGAAGCGTATTAAGTACAAGCGTATTGCGAAATAAAAGCAAAACGGCAACTTCGGTTGCCGTTTTTTATGTTTGTACCCTCTCCCCGTGGGAGAGGGTCAGGGTGAGGGCATCAGGCCGCACAAAATCACCCACCCACGTAATACCGCTTCACCTCATCGAACTGCATCGCAAACTCGATATAGCTCATCAGCGCGGGCGAGTTCAGCTTGCGGCTTGGGTACGCCAGCCAAAGATCGTTACCTTCAACATTCCACTCCGGCAGCACCTGAACCAGCGCACCCTTTTCGATCTTATCCTCCAGCAGAAACGCGGGTAACAGCGTGATCCCCGCACCGGCAATCGCACACTCGCGGGCGTATACCAGATTATCGGTCATGTGTGCGTTATCCGGCAGGTAGCGGTAATCCTCGCTTTCGCTTCGCAGAAGCCACTCCGACCATGCCCGGTGCGTAATGCAGCGGTGTTCCACCAGCTGACGGGGATGAATTAACGATTCCCGACGCGCCAGATAGTCCGGCGAGGCCAGCATGTAGCGCGGGCAGTGCCCGATCATCCGGCCAATCAGGGAGGAGTCCTGCGGCTTGCCGGTACGCAGCGCCACGTCAAACCCGGCCTCGACCAGATCCACCACGTCATCAGAGATCGACACGTCCAGCGACACGTCAGGATAGCGAAGCTGGAACTCGGCATTCATATGCGCCAGCAGCGTCGCCCCTATCCCCGCCGGGCAGGTGATCCGCAGCCGCCCGCTCGGGTTTTCGCGCAGCCGCTGAATGGCGTACTCCGCCCGCTCGCTGGCCGCCAGCATCTCACGACAGTGCACCAGATAGTGCTCGCCCGCAAATGTCAGGCTGATCCTGCGCGTGGTGCGGTTGAGCAGACGGATCCCCACCTGCTGCTCCAGCTGGCTAATTCGCTGGCTAACGCTGGATTTCGGCAGTTCCGCCTTCTGCGCCGCCGCGGTAAAGCTGCCCATCTCCGCCACCAGCGCGAACAGCGCCATATCCTGCAGCTGTTTAAACATGATTGTTCATCCTGTACGAACGCTGAGTTCTTGATTGTCCATCTTATCACGCAGCTGTCCACTTTATAGACTAGCCTCAACAAAACGCATTCCATTGAGGAGCACACCATGTCTGTTAAAGCCATCGCCGTTAACCCAGAAAATCCGTCCACCTTCATTGAAATCACCCCGCCGATGCCGCAGCCCGGCGAGCACGATCTGCTGGTAGAGGTGAAGGCCGTCTCCGTTAACCCGGTCGATACCAAAGTCCACGCGGGCGTTGCTAAAAACGGGCTGAACGCGCCGCGCATTCTCGGGTGGGATGCCAGCGGGATCGTCAAAGCCGTTGGGGCTGGCGTCACCGGATTCAAACCGGGGGATGAAGTGTGGTACGCGGGCGACATCACCCGCCCGGGCAGCAATACCACGCATCAGCTGATCGATGCGCGGATTGTCGGGCACAAGCCTGCCAGCCTCGGCTGGGCGGCTGCCGCTGCACTGCCCTTGACCGCGCTCACCGCGTGGGAAGGTCTGTTTGAACGGCTGAATATTCAGGATGCCGGGGCGGACAAAACGCTGCTGATCATCGGCGGCGCGGGCGGCGTGGGATCGCTGGCGATCCCGTTTGCGAAGCACAACAGCAAGGTGAAGATCGTCGCAACCGCTTCCCGAGAAGATTCCGCCCGGTGGTGCCGCGATCGCGGGGCTGACGTTGTCGTCAACTACCGCGACCTGAAAGGCGAGCTGGCGAAACACGGGCTCACCTTTGTGGATTATATTTTCATCCTCAACGACACCGACGGGCACTGGGATGCGGTCAGCGAACTGATTGCGCCGCAGGGGCATATCTGCTCTATCGTCGAGAATGAACGTCCGCTGAACCAGGACAAGCTGAAGTCCAAATCCGCCGCCCTGCACTGGGAGTTTATGTATACCCGCAGCATGTACCAGACGGCAGATATGGCGCGTCAGGGGGAGATCTTAGATGAGGTGGCGAAGCTGGTGGATAACGGCGTGGTGGAAAGTTCGCTGAGTGAAACGCTGCACGGGCTGAGCGTGGAAAGCATTACCGAGGCGCACCGTAAGGTGCTGGAGGGGCATATGCGGGGGAAAGTGGTGGTTGAGTTCTGAGTGGTTTGATGCCCTCACCCCGGCCCTCTCCCACAGGGAGAGGGAGGTTAACGCCTACCCCTGCTCCCCCATCATCTCCTTCACCAACTCGACGCAGCGCAGGAAGCGGGAGTCGTAGTCCGACTCTTCCACATGCACAAACTCAACGTTGTTCTCATTGAGCATCTCCACCAGCATGGTCTGAAACTCTCGCCTGTCCACGGAGCTGCCGAGGCTGCGCATGCCGTCAGCCACCCACGGGGTGTTGTTCTCCAGCAGGATCACCAGGTCAAAGCGGTATTCGTCAATCAGCGCCTGCACGAACGGGTGCTCGCGCCCTTCGTATTTTTTACAGAACGCCTGCGTGGTGACGAAGTCGGTATCGATAAACGCCACTTTGTTGGCGTATTTCACCGCAAAATCAATGTACTGGGCGTGTCCGAGCGCAATTTTGTCATAGTCGGAATACTGCAGCGCCATCTCGTCACCGCCAAGGTGCGAGAAGACATAATCGCGGCCATACTCCCACGCGCTGGTGGTATTGAAGATGTTCGCCAGCTTGTTGACCAGCGTTGATTTACCGCTCGACTCGCCGCCCAGAATAGCTACCGTGCGCACGAAGAACGGCTTCACTTCGGTCGGAATGTAATCCCAGTAGCGGAACGGGTTTTCGCGGATCTGCGCCCCGCTGATGTTCATAAAGGTGCGTTTCGGATCGATCAGCACCGTCTCGATGCCCAGATGCTCGCGGAACTGCGGCGCGTCGGACTCTTCAGAGGTGTAGATCCAGTTCGGCGCAATCCCCTTGTCTTCCATAAAGGTTTTTACACCGTTGCTCCACACGTCCCAGCCGTGCGGATACGGCTCCATGCCCTCTTCGTTAAAGGCATGAATACGAATGTTTTTCTGATACTTAAAGGTCTGGAGCAGCCAGCGCAGGCGGTCTGACACCGTGGGCTGCTGCGACATGGCGCTGTCTTCGAACAGCTGGCGGTCGCGGGTTTCGTCGTAGCCCATGATGATGTGCAGCTCGTCAACCTGGCTACAGGCGCGCTGGATCAGATAGATATGCCCGGTATGCAGCGGGTAAAACTTACCGAACACCACGCCGATGTTCTTTTGCATACGCGGGAATTCCAGCCCCAGAAAGCGGTGCAGCGCTTCGAGCTTCTGCGCGCTGGGGCTTTTGATTTTGGCGTTCAGCAGCTGGCTCAGGTAGCCTTTGGTCATGCCGCTGGCGTCCGCCACCTGCTGCAGCGTGCAGCCCTTCTGGCGGATTGCGGTCTTGATGTAGTCAAATGATGACATAAATTACGGTGCCTCCTGCAAAATCAAATTTACGTAATTATAAGTCGTCAAAGACATTTAACGCATCTGCGAGTTTCTTCACGCCAAATACCTGCATCCCTTCCGGGATTTTTTTCGGCACGTTGGCGGCGGGAACGATCGCCCGGCGGAAGCCGTGTTTTGCCGCCTCGGAGATACGCTCCTGACCGCTGGGCACCGGACGGATTTCCCCGGCGAGGCCCACTTCGCCGAAGACGACAAGATCCTGCGGCAGCGGTCTGTCGCGCAGACTGGAGACCATCGCCAGCAACAGCGCCAGGTCTGCGCTGGTTTCAGTGACTTTGACGCCGCCGACCACGTTAACGAAGACGTCCTGATCCGCCATCTGCAGCCCGCCGTGACGGTGCAGCACCGCCAGCAGGATCGCCAGACGGTTCTGTTCCAGACCGACCGCCACGCGCCGCGGGTTGCCCATCATCGACACGTCCACCAGCGCCTGAATTTCGACAAGCAGCGGGCGCGTCCCTTCCCACAGCACCATCACCGAACTGCCGGAGGTGATCTCATCGCCACGGCTCAGGAAGATGGCCGACGGGTTGCTGACTTCGCGCAGCCCCTGTTCGGTCATGGCAAACACGCCCAGTTCGTTCACCGCGCCAAAGCGGTTCTTGTGGCTGCGCAGGGTACGGAAGCGGGAATCCGCGTCGCCGTCGAGCATCACGGAGCAGTCGATACAGTGTTCAAGCACCTTCGGTCCCGCCAGCGAGCCGTCTTTGGTCACGTGGCCGACCATCACAATCGCCACGCCGCGCGTTTTGGCAAAACGCGTCAGGTAAGCCGCGGTTTCACGCACCTGCGCGACGCTGCCCGGCGAGGACTGAATGTCCGCCATATGCATTACCTGGATGGAGTCGATCACCATCAGCTTCGGCTGCTCTTCTTCAGCGATCATGCAGATCTGCTCGATGCTGGTTTCCGAGAGCATGTTCAGGTTGCCGGTCGGCAGGCCCAGACGGTGCGCGCGCATCGCTACCTGCTGCAGTGATTCTTCGCCCGTGACGTACAGGGTTTTCATCTGTTCGGCGAGCTTGCAGAGCGTTTGCAGCAGCAGGGTCGATTTACCCGCCCCCGGGTTACCGCCGATGAGAATGGCGCTGCCCGGCACCACGCCGCCGCCGAGCACGCGGTCAAACTCTTTGAACCCGGTGGAGAAGCGCGGCAGCTCTTCGAGGCTGATGTCCGAGAGTTTTTGCACCTTCGCGACGCCCGCGTTACCGGCGTAGCCGCTCAGGCGCTCATTGCGGGCCACGCTCGGCGAAGCCGCCACACCACGCACTTCGGTGATGGTGTTCCAGGCATGACAGGCGCTGCATTGCCCCTGCCAGCGCGGATAATCCGCACCACATTCATTACAGACAAATGCGCGTTTTGGAGCTTTCGCCACGGTTTACCTCGTTATTTCTGATTAATGCTGCCGGAGAGAATGCAGAACACCCCCATCAGGTCAGCGTGACGGATAGTGACTTCCGTCTTTTCATTCACTTTTGGCTTGGCATGGTAGGCAATGCCCAGCCCGGCCGCTTTGATCATCGGCAGGTCGTTCGCGCCGTCCCCGATGGCGACGGTCTGGACGACCGGAATTTCATATTTTTCCGCCAGACGCGTCAGCGTATTGGCTTTGTACTGGGCATCCACGATATCGCCGATCACCTGGCCGGTCAGCTTGCCGTCCATGATCTCCAGCTCATTGGCCACCACGGTGGTCAGATGCAGTTTTTCCCGCAGGTAATCCGCGAAGAAGGTGAAGCCACCGGAGGCGATCGCCACTTTCCAGCCGAGGGACTGCAGCTTCAGCACCAGCTGCGTCAGCCCAGGCATCAGCGGCAGCACGTCGCGCACCTGGCGCAGAATGTTGGCATCGGCCCCTTTCAGGGTCGCCACGCGCTGTCTCAGGCTGGCGGTAAAGTCCAGCTCGCCGCGCATCGCACGCTCGGTAACTTCTGCCACCAGCTCGCCGCTGCCCGCCAGCTTCGCAATCTCGTCAATACACTCGATCTGAATGGCGGTTGAGTCCATGTCCATGACCAGCAGGCCAGGGGTTTTCAGGTGAGGGATTTTACCCAGCGGCGCGACGTCCAGCCCGGCGTCATGCGCCAGACGCGTTGCGCGCTGCGTCAGGGAACCCGCCAGGCGAATAACCTGGTAGTCTTCCACGCACCAGGCGGCGACGATGACCATCGCCGCACCCAGCTTGCTTTGATACTGGGTCAGGCGCTGCTTATCCAGACCGCGTCCGTAGAGGAGCCAGCCGCTACGACCGGCGTGGTAATCCAGAGGCATCACCTCATCGCCACTTAAAGAGAGCGGCAATCCTGGCCATAAAGAGACATCCGTTGGCAGGTCACACCAGGTAATGTTCGGCATTAAAGCTCCTGTAATTTCGTTCGCGCCGGAAGGTTGCAGAGGGAAAATAACGCATGAGGCTACCCTGTAACCATCACTTCTGGCAACATTAAGCCGTAAATTTTCAGCAGGTGGAATATGGCTCGCGCAAAACTGAAATTCCGGCTTCATCGCGCCGTGATTGTCCTTTCCTGTCTCGCACTATTAGTTGTGCTGATGCAAGGGGCATCGTGGTTTAGCCAGAACCATCAACGGCAACGCAACCCGCAGTTGGAAGAGCTGGCCCGCACGCTGGCGCGCCAGGTGACGCTCAACGTCGCGCCGTCCATGCGTACCGAAACGCCGGACGATAAGCGGATAGGCCAGGTTTTACGCCTGCTCACGGAGAACAGCCGCATTCTTGATGCCGGCGTCTATGATGAGCAAGGCAACCTGATTGCCCGCGCGGGCGAGCACGTCGACGTGCGCGACAGGCTGGCGCTGGACGGCAAAAAAGCCGGGGGCTATTTTAACCAGCAGATCGTCGAACCTATTCAGGGGAAGAATGGCCCGCTGGGCTATCTGCGCCTGACCCTCGATACCCACACCCTGCCCACTGAAGCCAAACAGGTCGATAATACCACCAATATTCTGCGCCTGATGCTGCTGCTTTCACTCGCCATCGGCGTTGTGCTGGCACGCACCCTGCTTCGCGGCAAGCGCTCGCGCTGGCAGCAATCCCCGTTCCTGCTGACCGCCAGCAAATCCGTCCCCGAAGACGAAGAGAGCGAGAAGAAAGATTAGTGATAAAGTAGGCGAACGATTCGGAAAAGGAACTTTGCCATGACGACGTTACGCCTGCTTATCTCTGACTCTTACGATCCCTGGTTTAATCTCGCGGTAGAAGAGTGCATCTTCCGCCAGATGCCCGCTACCCAGCGCGTACTGTTTCTCTGGCGTAACGCCGATACGGTGGTCATTGGCCGCGCGCAAAACCCGTGGAAAGAGTGCAACACGCGGCGTATGGAAGAGGATGACGTCCGCCTGGCGCGCCGCAGCAGCGGCGGCGGCGCGGTGTTTCACGATCTGGGCAATACCTGCTTTACCTTTATGGCGGGCAAACCGGAGTACGACAAAACCATCTCAACCTCCATCGTCCTTAACGCCCTCAATTCGCTCGGCGTGACGGCGGAAGCGTCCGGGCGTAACGATCTGGTGGTGAAAACCCCGGAGGGCGACCGGAAGGTCTCCGGCTCCGCCTACCGCGAAACGATGGATCGCGGCTTCCACCACGGCACCCTGTTGCTGAACGCTGACCTGAGCCGTCTGGCTAACTACCTGAATCCGGACAAGAAAAAGCTCCAGGCTAAAGGGATTACCTCCGTGCGCGGGCGCGTGGCGAATCTGGTGGAGCTGCTGCCGGGAATTACCCACGAGCAGATTTGCGATGCGATCCGTGACGCGTTCTTTGAACATTACGGCGAGCGCGTGGAGGCAGAAGTGATCTCTCCTGACAAAACCCCGGATCTGCCCAACTTCGCCGACACCTTCGCCCGCCAGAGCAGCTGGGAGTGGAACTTCGGTCAGGCGCCTGCGTTTTCCCATCTGCTGGACGAGCGTTTTACATGGGGCGGCGTGGAGCTGCATTTTGACGTGGAGAAAGGCCATATCACCCGCACGCAGGTGTTTACCGATAGCCTGAACCCGGCACCGTTAGAGGCGCTGGCGGCACGATTGCAGGGCTGTTTGTACCGGGCGGATATGCTGCAGCAGGAATGCGACGCGTTGATTGGGGATTTCCCGGAGCAGGAGAAAGAGTTAAGGGATTTGTCAGCATGGATTGCGCAGGCCGTGCGCTAGTAAAAAAGCCCGCTGGCGTTGCACTTAGCGGGCCTACAAAACCGTAGGCCGGGTCAGGCGAAGCCGCCACCCGGCACAACAGCTCTTACTCTTTATCGCCCAGCAGAACGGATTCCAGCGCGATTTTGATCATGTCGTTGAAGGTAGTCTGACGCTCGGCAGCAGTGGTCTGCTCGTGGGTACGGATGTGGTCAGACACGGTGCAGATGGTCAGCGCTTTCGCACCGAACTCAGCCGCGACGCCGTAGATACCCGCCGCTTCCATTTCCACGCCCAGAATGCCGTATTTTTCCATCACGTCGAACATCTCGCCGCCGTCCGGTGCATAGAACAGGTCAGCAGAGAAGATGTTACCCACGCGCGCTTCAACGCCCAGCGCTTTTGCCGCGTCAACCGCGTCACGCACCATGCCGAAGTCAGCAATCGCCGCGAAGTCATGGTCTTTGAAACGCATGCGGTTCACTTTGGAATCGGTGCAGGCACCCATACCGATAACGATGTCGCGCAGCTTAACGTCCATACGCACCGCGCCGCAGGAGCCAACGCGGATGATTTTCTTCACGCCGAAGTCGGTGATCAGCTCTTTGGTGTAGATGGAGCAGGATGGGATACCCATGCCGTGGCCCATCACAGAGATTTTGCGGCCTTTGTAGGTACCGGTGAAGCCCAGCATGCCGCGAACGTTGTTCACTTCACGCACGTCTTCCAGGAAGGTTTCAGCAATGTGCTTCGCGCGCAGCGGGTCGCCCGGCATCAATACGACGTCAGCGAAATCACCCATTTCTGCATTAATGTGAGGAGTTGCCATCTTCAGTTCCTTTTACATTGTTTATTCTTTTCACCCTCTCCCTGTGGGAGAGGGCCGGGGTGAGGGCATCAGACCGCACCCAACTTGATTCAGAACATGGCCTTGCCATATTCCATGTCAGACGTACCAAAGTATTTCGCGATGGTCTGGCCGATGTCCGCGAAGGTTTCACGGTGACCGAGCGAGCCCGGCTTCACTTTCGGGCCGTACACCAGCACCGGAATGTGCTCACGGGTATGGTCGGTACCGGTCCAGCTTGGGTCGCAGCCGTGGTCCGCGGTCAGGATCAGAATGTCATCTTCACCCACCAGCTCCATCAGCTCCGGCAGACGGCGGTCGAACAGTTCCAGACCGGCGGCGTAACCCGCGATATCACGACGGTGGCCCCAGGAGGAGTCGAAGTCTACGAAGTTGGTGAAGACAATGGTCTTGTCGCCCGCTTCTTTCATCTCTTTGATGGTGGCATCGAACAGCGCATCCAGACCGGTGGCTTTCACTTTTTTAGTGATGCCGCAGTTGGCGTAGATATCCGCGATTTTACCCACGGAAACCACGTGGCCGTCTTTCTCTTCAACCAGCTTCTGCAGCACGGTTGGCGCCGGTGGCTCAACGGCCAGGTCGTGACGGTTACCGGTACGCTGGAAGTTACCCGCTTTGTCGCCCACAAACGGACGCGCGATCACGCGGCCAATGTTGTAGCCGCCTTCGGTCAGCTCTTCACGGGCGATTTCGCACAGCTCGTAGAGTTTATCCAGGCCGTAGGTCTCTTCGTGACAGGCAATCTGGAACACGGAGTCAGCGGAGGTGTAGAAAATCGGCTTGCCGGTTTTCATGTGCTCTTCGCCGAGCTCATCCAGAATTACGGTACCGGAAGAGTGGCAGTTGCCGAGGTAGCCCGGCAGATTGGCGCGCTTCACCAGCTTATCGAGCAGCTCCTGCGGGAAGCTGTTCTCGTGATCGGAGAAATAACCCCAGTCGAACAGCACCGGCACACCGGCGATTTCCCAGTGGCCAGACGGGGTGTCTTTACCGGAGGAGAGCTCGTGAGCCCAGCCGTAGGCACCCACGACTTCCGCGTTGCCGTCCATACCGGCTGCGATTTTACCGGTAGAGCCTTCATGCGCTTTCACCAGACCAAGGCGGGTCAGGTTGGGTAGAGTCAGAGGGCCTTTACGACCGTTGTCCGCTTCGCCTTTCGCACAGGCTTCCGCGATGTGACCCATGGTATCGGAACCCACGTCACCAAAACGTTCTGCATCTTCGGTTGCGCCGATGCCGAATGAGTCCAGCACCATAATAAATGCACGTTTCATAATTGTTCTCCGTACGTAGTGCTTCAAAAAATAGCGATCAGATCAGTATACAGTTATTCAGTGATGCGGCGATAGACAGTCGGTGTGGTTTCCGGTGCTTTATCGTCAAGCGTAATGGCTGCCTTCACCGCTTTAGCCGCTTCCTGCCAGCTGGCTTCGTCTTTGGCGTGGATCACCGCCAGCGGACGTTGACCGTCAACGCTGTCGCCCAGACGGGCCATATCGGTAAAGCCGACACTGTAATCAATGGTGTCCGATGCCTGACGGCGGCCGCCGCCCATCGAGACCACCGCCATGCCGAGGGCACGGGTGTCCATTGCGGAAACGAAGCCTTCGCTATCGGCATACACCGCTTTGCTGAGCGTCGCGGTTGGCAGGTATTTCGCATAGTTTTCGACGAAATCGGTCGGGCCTTTCTGCGCCGCAACCATGCGGCCAAAGATCTCCGCCGCTTTGCCGTTATCCAGCACCGCCTGCAGTTTCGCGCGCGCTTCCGCATCGTCTCTGGCCAGCTTGCCGGAGATTAACATCTCAACGCACAGCGCCATGGTGACGTCGAACAGACGCGGGTTACGGTATTCGCCGGTGAGGAACTGTACCGCCTCACGCACTTCGACCGCGTTACCGGCGCTGGAGGCCAGCACCTGGTTCATGTCGGTGAGCAGCGCGGTGGTGTGCACGCCCGCGCCGTTGGAGACGCCAACGATCGCTTCGGCAAGCGCAGCAGAAAGTTCATAGGTCGGCATAAACGCGCCGCTGCCCACTTTCACGTCCATCACCAGCGCGTCCAGCCCTTCAGCCAGTTTCTTCGCCAGGATAGAGGCGGTGATCAGCGGGATGGAGTCAACGGTCGCGGTGATATCGCGGGTCGCGTAGAAACGCTTGTCTGCCGGAGCAAGAGAGCTGGTCTGGCCGATAATCGCCACACCAACGTCTTTAATAATGTCGCGGAAGCGGTTGTCATCCGGGAAGATATCGAAGCCCGGAATGGCTTCCAGTTTGTCGAGCGTACCGCCGGTGTGGCCCAGGCCGCGTCCGGAGATCATCGGGATGTAACCGCCGCAGGCTGCCACCATTGGGCCGAGCATCAGAGACGTCACGTCGCCCACGCCGCCGGTGGAGTGTTTGTCCACAATCGGGCCGTTAAGGTTAAGGCTTTTCCAGTCCAGAACGGTTCCTGAATCTCGCATCGCCATGGTCAGCGACACGCGCTCAGGCATCGACATATCGTGGAAGAAAATGGTCATCGCCAGAGCCGCAATCTGCCCTTCTGAGACGGTGTTATCACGAATGCCGTTGATAAAGAAGCGGATCTCTTCGTCGCTTAATGCATGACCATCACGTTTTTTACGAATAATTTCTTGTGCGAGAAACACGGTAACCTCCATGCGGAATCGGGGGAGTTGTGGCGGGTGGCGCTACGCTTACCCGCCCTACGATCCTGTAGGCCGGATAAGCGAAGCGTCATCCGGCATTGTCTGGCAATCAGTAGCTGCTTGCGCTCTTGCCGTCGCCGTGACCCAGCGCTTTCAGCAGGCTGGCCAGCAGGCTGGACGCGCCGAAGCGGTAGTGGCGGGAATCAGCCCAGTCGGCGCCAAACAGCTCGTCGGCAATCGCCAGGAACTGCTGCGCGTCTTCGGCAGTACGCACGCCGCCCGCAGGTTTGAAACCAACGGTTTTGGACACGCCCATGTCGCGGATCACTTCCATCATGATGCGCGCGCTTTCTGGAGTCGCATTCACCGGCACTTTACCGGTAGAGGTTTTAATGAAATCCGCACCGGCTTTGATGGAAATTTCAGACGCTTTACGAATCAGCGCCTCTTCTTTCAGCTCGCCGGTTTCGATGATTACTTTCAGCAGCACGTTTGCCGCCGCACACGCGTCTTTACAGGCTTTCACCAGGTCAAAACCAACCTGCTCGTTGCCGGCGATCAGCGCGCGGTACGGGAACACCACGTCAACTTCGTCTGCGCCGTAGGCAATCGCCGCGCGGGTTTCTGCCAGCGCAATCTCGATATCATCGTTGCCATGCGGGAAGTTAGTTACGGTTGCAATGCGCACGTCCGGCGTGCCCTGCTCTTTCAGAGTCTTACGGGCAATCGGGATAAAGCGCGGGTAGATACAGATGGCTGCGGTGTTACCCACCGGCGTTTTCGCCTGATGGCACAGGGCGATGACTTTTTCATTGGTGTCGTCATCGTTCAGGGTGGTCAGGTCCATCAGTTTCAACGCGCGCAGGCTGCTTGCAGTTAAATCGGTCATAACATTCTCCAACGGCAGTGCCGTATAAATTTTACCTTGCGGGTCTGTGAGTATTCTAACATTCACCCGCATCCACACTTCGACATTCATCACAGTTAATGAAAACTGCGTACAAATTTGCATTACTGTAATGAGATCTTCTTCAAACTTTAGCGCGTAAATTGTCGACTAAAGCAGCGATACCCCCTGTCGGATCAAAAGCCCCGACAGGCTGGCTTCCTACAATCCGTTCATCATCCGCAGAACACTCAAGGAAGCGAATATGCCCCACTCCAGCCCCGACGCCCTGCAACAACGTTGCCAGCACATTGTGACAAGCCCGGTGTTAACCCCGGAACAAAAACGTCATTTTCTGGCGCTGGAAGCGGAAAACAACCTGTCTTATCCGGCGCTTCCTGAGGCCGCGAGAGCCGCGCTGGACGAGGGGGTTATCTGCGACATGTTCGAAGGCCACGCGCCTTACAAACCCCGTTACGTTCTGCCGGATTACGCAAAATTTCTGGCTAACGGTTCAGAATGGCTGGAGCTGGAAGGGGCAAAAGATCTCGACGACGCCCTCTCGCTGTTAACCATCCTCTACCATCATGTTCCGTCCGTCACATCGATGCCGGTCTATCTCGGTCAGCTTGATGCGATATTAACTCCATATGTTAGAATTCTAACACAAGAAGCGATCGATAGCCGAATAAAACGTTTCTGGCGCTATCTCGACCGTACGCTGCCGGATGCGTTTATGCACGCCAATATCGGCCCGGCGGATACGCCCGTCACACGTGCCATTCTGCGTGCCGACGCAGAGCTGAAGCAGGTCGCGCCGAACCTGACCTTTATCTACGATCCCGATATCACCCCGGACGACCTGCTGCTTGAGGTGGCAAAAAACATATGCGAATGCAGCAAACCGCACATTTCTAATGGCCCGATGAATGATAAAATTTTCACAAAAGGCCGTTACGGCGTGGTGAGTTGTTACAACTCTCTGCCGCTTGCAGGCGGTGGCAGCACCCTGGTGCGCCTTAACCTCAAAGCCATTGCTGAACGCAGCACATCCATTGAAGACTTCTTCACCCGCGCGCTCCCGCACTACTGCCAGCAGCAAATTGCCATCATCGATGCGCGCTGCGATTTTCTGTACGGGCAGTCTGGCTTCTTTGAGAATAGCTTCCTGGTAAAAGAGGGGCTGATTGATGCCGATCGGTTTGTGCCCATGTTTGGCATGTACGGCCTGGCGGAAGCGGTAAACGCGCTCTGTGAGAAAGCAGGAATAGCGGGACGCTACGGAAAGGACGAACAGGCCAACGCGCTGGGCTATCGCATCAGCGAACAGCTTGCGGCGTTCGTGGAAAACACGCCGGTGAAGCACGGCTGGAAGCACCGCGCGATGCTCCACGCGCAGTCGGGGATCAGCTCCGATTCGGGCACCACGCCGGGCGCGCGACTGCCCTACGGCGACGAGCCGGATCCCATCAGCCATCTGCTGGCGGTGGCCCCTCACCACAAGCACTACTCTTCCGGGATAAGCGATATCCTGACGCTGGAGGAGACGGTAAAACGCAACCCGCAGGCGGTGGTTCAGCTTTGCCTGGGCGCGTTCAGGGCGGGTATGCGTGAGTTTACCGCCAACGTGGCGGGTAACGATCTGGTCCGCGTGACCGGTTATATGGTGCGACTATCGGATCTGGAGAAATACCGGGAAGCGGGATCGCGCACCAATACCACGTGGCTGGGAGAAGAGGCCGCGCGCAATACCCGTATTCTGGAACGTCAACCGCGCGTGATTAGCCATGAACAGCAGATGCGCTTTAGTTAGTCAGGTCATTCCTTTTTCCTGCGTGGACGGGCCGGGCAGCCGCCTGGCCCTGTTCCTGCAGGGCTGCAACCTGCGCTGTAAAACCTGCCACAACCCGTGGACGATCGGCCGCTGCAACGACTGCGGGGACTGTGTGCCCCACTGTCCGCACGACGCGCTGACCATTCAGGCCGGACGCGTCTGGTGGCAGGAGAGTGACTGCCAGCAGTGCGACACCTGCCTGCACCTGTGCCAGCAGCAGGCAACGCCTATGGCGCACCGCTTCAGCCTGGACGAGATCCTCACCCAGGTCCGCAAATCCGCACCGTTTATCGAAGGGATCACCGTGAGCGGCGGCGAAGCCACAACGCAACTGCCGTTTTTAGTGACGCTATTCTCAGCGATCAAAGCCGATCCTGCCCTGCGTCACCTCACCTGCCTGGTCGACAGCAACGGTCTGTTAAGCGAAACCGGCTGGCAAAAGCTGCTGCCGGTACTGGATGGCGCGATGCTGGATCTGAAGGCGTGGGGGAACGAGCATCACCGCTTCCTGACCGGGCGCGAAAACCCGCTGATTAAACAGAGCATCCGCTGGCTGGCAGATCGTCACCGTTTGACGGAACTTCGCCTGCTGGTTATTCCGGAGCAGTGTGATTACCTGGAACATCTCAAACCGCTAACGACCTTTATCCACGGGCTTGGAAATGTTCCGGTGCGCATCAACGCATTTCATGCCCATGGCGTTTACGGTGAGGCGGCATCATGGCGCAGCGCCACGGCCGAGGACGTTGAGCCGCTGGCGCTGGCGCTGGAAAAACAGAAGATAACGGTGATCCGCCCGGCGCTTTACCTATAGCATGATGCCAAATACCGAACGGGTATTCTCAAGCAGCGCGTCGGCAATCACCTCTTCAGGTTCCTTTCGCAGTTCACACAGGGTGGTAAACACGCGCGCCGCCTGTTCCGGACGATTCGGCTGGCCCTGAAAACCATTCAGCGGCATATCCGGCGCGTCGGTTTCCAGCAGAAGCGCCGACAGCGGCAGCTGGGTCATCACGTCACGGGTTTTACTGGCGCGCGGATAGGTAATGGTGCCACCGACGCCGATTTTATAGCCCAGCTCAATAAAACGCTGCGCCTGCTGCAGGCTGCCGGAGAAACCGTGTACGACGCCCCTGCGCGGCAGATCGATGCGTTTCAGGTGCATCGCCAGCTTATCGTGCGTACGTCTTGAATGGAGGATCACCGGCAGATCGTGGCGCTTCGCCAGCCTGAGCTGCGCGTCGAGGATCGTCTGCTGGCGCTCAAACTGCGGATCCTCGCGATAAAGATCGAGGCCGATCTCACCGATGGCGACAAGTTTGTCTCCTGCGGTCTGCAGGACCTCATCAAGCCTCTCAATGTGCTCATCAAGATGCCGCTCAATCACAATCGGATGCAGGCCGAGCGCGGCATAGAGCGCGGGGTGCCGCATGGAAAGATCCAGCACCCGGGGAAAATAGGCCGCTTCCACTGACGGCACAATGATGGCCTGAACGCCTGCCTCGGCAGCTTTCGCAATGCTTTGCGCTTCATCCCCCGTAAACGGCGGGAAATCAAAGTGGCAGTGGGTATCGACAAAGCGGTGCGTCACGCCAGATCCTCGTTATCCAGTAAAGCGTCATTCGCCTGCGGAATATCCACCAGCGGCATCGTCAGGGCGTCGTTGGCGACAATCGCAGGCGGCATAATAATGCGTTTATGGCGATGAAGCGGCGGTTGCTCCGCCAGCATTTTCCCCACCGTCGCCAGGAAATAGCGCCCGCACAGCCGTCCCGTTTTGTAATCCATGCGCAGCGCAGGAACGCGGCTGCCCAGGGCCATGCTCAGCAGCGGCTTAGGCGGATAGATTTCAAAAATACGCAGCTTACCCGGCGGTTTTTCAATGAAGCGCTGCATCGCGCCGTAGGTGGTTTCATGCTGCTTCGCGATGTTCACCAGCGGCTGCAGGCTGCTGTCGCCCAGCCAGCGCTCCATCCGTTTAAACCACTGGGGCGTGTAATACATTTGCGACGGCACGGTACGGATCACCACGATGGTTTTCGCCCCGCGCCGGGCGGCTTCCTGCACCGGCACCGCGTCACTGATCCCGCCGTCCAGATAGCTAATGCCGTCCAGCAGGGCGCCGGTACGATAAAAGCCGGGGATCGCGCTGGAGGCGCGGATGATGTCCAGCCAGTTCTGCTTCTGAGGAGAAAAATAGCCCGGCGAATAATCATCGCCCCGGCTGGCGCACATCCAGAATTCTTTGCCGCTATCAAACAGACGGGCAGCGGTATCCATGGCCAGCGGCATCTGGCTGGAGGTCGACTCCAGCAGCCAGTCGAGATCGATCAGGTTGCCGCCGCGCACAAAGCGCACCGGGTTAAAAAATTCTTTCGCCGTGGTGTAGCGCATAATGACCTTTCGCGCGTAGCCGGGCTGATTACAGACATAGGCAGAGAGGTTCTGCGCGCCGGCAGAGGTGCCGAAGTAAAGGTCAAACGGGTTGAACTGCGCGCGCATAAATTCATCCAGCACGCCGGCGGTGAAAATGCCGCGCTGTCCTCCACCTTCGCAGACCAGCGCGAGTTGACCTGCGCGAAACGGTTTTAACGTCAGCGGCGCAATATTGCCGAGCGTAACGGGAATTCGTTGCCCCACCTCTGCTTTCCTGTTTTGATTATTTTATAACACCACAGTAACGCACCCGACCTGTTACGCAAATAAGAAAAAGCCAGTCGCAGTGACTGGCTTTTTTTTGTTGAAGGAATATTGCGTTTGCTACGGACGTCTACGACCCGTAAACAGGCTGACCAGGAACAGAATAATACCCACAACGAAGACAATTTTAGCTGCCCATGCCGCTGTACCTGCCAGTCCACCAAAGCCCAATGCGGCGGCAATTAACGCGATAACCAGAAATATAATGCCCCAACGAAACATAAGCTTCTCCTTTACCATAGTTAATGTCGGCCGCTAAACGTGAGCGCTCAGGTCACTCACCGGCGTTCTTCCAGAGTCGTTCTTATTTCGCCCGCTGGTGTTAGCCAGACGGGCGAATGGTCCAGATTTACTTCGTTTTCAGATCGTTTTTAACGCTTTTCACACCATCAATCGCTTTCGCGATGGACTCGGCGCGTTCACTTTGCGCCTGCGAATCTACCGTACCGGAAAGCTGAACCACACCATCGGTGGTTTCCACTTTCACCTTACGGGACGGCACGATGTCATCTGCTAAAAGTTTAGCTTTGATTTCGCTGGTAGTAGCGGCATCACCGGCATAACCTTTCACCGACGCGTTTTTGCCGTCACGTACGTGCAACTTATCGCTGACGGAGGCAACACCTTCGACGCCCTTCGCGACTTTCACCGCCTGCTCGGCCTGAGCCTGGCTTTCCACGAAGCCGCTCAGCGTGACCACTTTCTTGTCGGTCTTAACGGAAATATCGGTGCTTTTGATGGCTTCATCATCCACCAGTGCGGCTTTCACTTTTGCTGTGATTGAGCTGTCATCCATGAAGTTGCCGACTTTATTCATAGAGCTATCGATTTTTTGCCCTGCGTTATCGGCCGTGGACTGTGCTTTATCCATCGTGCTGCTTTCCGCCAGTGCGGAACCGCTCATCAGAACGCTACCCAGAGTTACAGCCAGCAGAGTTTTCGAAATCTTCAGTCTTGTCATATTCATCGATCTATTCCTGTGTTGACCCGTTATTCGGGCTACATACTTCCTTAGTAGTTTTATATATTGCGAATAAACACGCGGGCAAAATGGACAACCTAAAGTCATGCATTGAACAGTTAATTTATCCACGCCCGGTGTTAAACACTGAGTTAAATATAGATCACTCTCACAGAGCCGCTTTCAGAATTGGGTAAAAAACGCGCGAATAGCGTGAAATTGCGTTGAATTAAGAACATTCCGCAAGGGATTAATAAGACAGGAATTAAAGAAGAGCACGGCGGCAGCCGTGCTCTGAGAGGGGATTAGTGCTCGCGGGTTTTACGGAACTGAACGTCAGGATAACGTTCCTGGGTCAGGTTCAGGTTCACCATGGTTGGCGCGATATAGGTCAGGTTATCGCCGCCATCCAGCGCGAGCTGAATTTCGTTCTTACGCTTAAATTCTTCGAGTTTCTTCACGTCAGAACACTCAACCCAGCGCGCGGTCGCGACGTTCACAGACTCGTAAATCGCTTCCACGTTGTACTCGCTCTTCAGACGCGCGACAACCACGTCGAACTGCAGCACGCCGACTGCACCAACGATCAGATCGTTGTTCGCGATTGGGCGGAACACCTGCACGGCGCCCTCCTCGGAGAGCTGAACCAGGCCTTTCAGCAGCTGTTTCTGCTTCAGCGGATCGCGCAGACGGATACGACGGAACAGCTCCGGTGCGAAGTTCGGAATACCGGTGAACTTCATCATTTCACCCTGGGTGAAGGTATCGCCGATCTGAATAGTGCCGTGGTTGTGCAGACCGATGATGTCGCCCGGATACGCCTCTTCAACGTGCGAACGGTCGCCCGCCATAAAGGTCAGCGCGTCGGAAATCACCACGTCTTTACCGGTACGCACCTGGCGCAGCTTCATGCCCTTTTCATACTTACCGGACACCACGCGCATAAAGGCCACGCGGTCGCGGTGTTTCGGGTCCATGTTGGCCTGAATTTTGAAGACGAATCCGGTGAATTTCTCTTCTTTTGCTTCCACTTCACGGGTGTCGGTTTTACGCGGCATCGGGCGTGGCGCCCACTCCACCAGACCGTCCAGCATGTGGTCAACGCCGAAGTTACCCAGCGCGGTACCGAAGAAGACCGGGGTGATTTCACCGCTCAGGAACAGCTCTTTGTCGAACTCGTGAGACGCACCCTTCACCAGCTCCAGCTCGTCGCGCAGCTGCGCGGCCAGCTCTTCGCCGACTGCCACGTCCAGCTCAGGGTTATCCAGACCTTTCACCACGCGAACTTCCTGAATGGTGTGGCCTTTACCGGTCTGATACAGGTAGGTTTCGTCTTTATAGAGGTGATACACCCCTTTGAACAGCTTACCGCAGCCAATTGGCCAGGTGATTGGCGCACAGGCGATTTTCAGCTCGCTTTCCACTTCGTCCATCACTTCCATCGGGTCACGGATGTCACGGTCGAGTTTGTTCATGAAGGTGAGGATCGGCGTATCGCGCAGACGGGTAACTTCCATCAGCTTACGGGTCCGGTCTTCTACACCTTTCGCGGCGTCAATCACCATCAGACAGCAGTCCACCGCCGTCAGGGTACGGTAGGTATCTTCAGAGAAGTCTTCGTGGCCCGGGGTGTCCAGCAGGTTCACCAGGCAGTCGTGATACGGGAACTGCATCACGGAGGTGGTAATCGAAATACCACGCTGCTTTTCCATCTCCATCCAGTCAGATTTTGCATGCTGGCTGGAGCCACGGCCTTTAACGGTACCCGCAGTCTGGATCGCCTGTCCGAACAGCAACACCTTCTCGGTGATGGTCGTTTTACCGGCATCCGGGTGCGAGATAATGGCAAAAGTGCGGCGCTTGGCCACCTCTTGCAGATAAGGAGACAACGTCATAATTAAATCTTCTTTTATAAGCGCGGCAGCACGCCACGCATCATGGAATACAAAATTGCGGCTATTTTACCCATCAATGGGGGGCAGGCAATCATTGTTTACACAGGAGTTGCTCCAGTTCGTTCAACGACGTCACGGTCCAGGTCGGCTCGATGCCTTCAGGCTTCACGCGGCTATGCGCATTGAGCCAGACGGTCGACAGACCGGCATTCATGCCGCCCAGGATATCTGACTCTGCCGTATCACCCACCATCAGTACGCGATCGCGGTCAGGATTACCGGCCTGCGACAGCGCATAATCGAAAATACGCGGATCCGGTTTAGGTACACCCACCTCTTCGGAGATCACCAGCGCGTCGAAATGATCGCGCAGGCCGGTGCGCTCAAGGCGGATCTGCTGCAGGGCGGTAAAACCGTTGGTGATGATCCCCAGCTTCACCTTGCCTTTCAACGCATTCAGCAGGGAAACCGCGCCCGGCAGTGGCGCACAGATATCGGCCATCGCGTTCAGGAACGCCTCGTTTAGCGTCCCCGGACTGACCTTTAAGCGTTCCGCCCAAACGTCAAAGCGCTGATGCTGAAGCTGTAACGCGGTGATGGCACCGTTCTGGTAATCCACCCACAGCGGCTTGTTTACCGCCTGATAGTCCTGAAAATCTTCAGCGGTGAAGGTCACGCTATAGTCGAGAAACATCCGCTGCAGGCCGCCGAACGAATCGAACGTAAACAGCGTTTCGTCGGCATCAAAGAAAATCCAGTCCCATTTCATCGTTACAACCTTATTTTTTATTATCCAATCGGCAGAGCCATTATGATGGCGTCTTCACGTCCCTCTGCGGTGGGGTAGTAGTTACGGCGGATTGTCGCCTCGTTAAAGCCTAAGCTTTCATAGAGCGCGATGGCGGCGACATTCGACGCGCGCACCTCCAGCCACAGGGTGAAAACGTCACGGGTTTCGAGCTCACGGATGAGGTGCTCGAGCAGTTCTCTTCCCAGCCCACGGCGCTGGAACGCGGGATCAACCGCGATATTAAACAGCGTCGCTTCATCAAGAACAACCTGCGTGATCGCGAAGGCGGCCATGGTGCCGTCAACGTCCAGTCGGTAGTTCAGATACCGTTCGCCCTGATTGCTGGCGAAGGTTTTTTCGCTCCACGGAAAGGCGTGGGCGCGTGTTTCAATCGCAAACGCGGTGGTCAGGTCAGTCGTCGTGAGGGAAGAAATCGTGTTCATATTCGCAGATTTGTTGCCATAGCGCGCTGCGCGCTTTTGGGTTGGCTTTCAGTTCGTCCAGCGCTGGCGTGGAGATCTGGCTCCCCTGGAGGGGGATCTCGTTTGTCTCTCCGATACGCCAGCTGTTACAGCGGCTATCAGGAGGAAGCATCGCGACTCGCTCTGGCGTCAGCTGTAAAACCTGGTCGGCCGTCATCTTCAGGCTGCGAAGGACATCATCGATCAGGGGTTCATTCAGGGCAGGCAGTTCTTCCGCCACCATCACCAGGCGTACGTGCGCAGGGATGGAAATGGCGATTTCGCCCTGCAACGCCGTCGGGCGACGCAAAGCCCACTGGGTAATGCCCAGCTGCTGCAACTGCCAGTCTCGTCGGGATGTCATAGGGAAAACTCCTGTCTCTCAGGCGCGCAAATATAGCAAATGTGTCGAAAGTGCGCCATCTACCTACTATAATCCCCGCCTGAGTTTATTGAGGAACAATTCATGTCTGCATTTACCCCGGCAAGTGAAGTCTTGCTGCGTCACAGTGATGATTTCGAAGAAAGCCGTATTCTGTTTGCCGGAGATATGCAGGATGACCTGCCTGCGCGTTTCGACTGTGCTGAAAGCCGTGCCCACACCCAATACTACCACCACTGGCAGGTGCTAAGCCGCCAGATGGGCGAGCGCGCGCGCTTTAGCCTGGTGGCGGAGCAGAGCGATATCGCCGACTGCGATACGCTGATTTACTACTGGCCGAAGAACAAACCGGAAGCCCAGTTCCAGCTGATGAACCTGCTCTCCCTGCTGCCGGTCGGCTGCGATATTTTCGTGGTGGGTGAGAACCGCAGCGGCGTGCGCAGCGCTGAACAGATGCTGGAAGCATACGCCCCGCTGAACAAAGTCGACAGCGCTCGCCGCTGTGGTCTGTACCATGGCCGTCTGGAAAAACAGACAACGTTTGATCCACAGGCTTACTGGGACGAGTACCAGCTTGACGGCCTGACCATCAAAACCCTGCCGGGCGTGTTCAGCCGTGACGCGCTGGATACGGGCAGCAAGCTGCTGCTCTCCACCCTGACGCCGCACACCAAAGGCAAAGTGCTGGACGTGGGCTGCGGCGCTGGCGTGCTCTCTACCGTGCTCGCCAGCCATTCACCAAAAGTGCGCTTAACCCTGTGTGACGTAAGCGCCCCGGCGGTAGAAGCCAGCCGCGCAACGCTTGCCGCAAACGGCATTGAAGGCGAGGTGATTGCCAGCAACGTCTTCTCTGACGTCACCGGTCGCTTCGACATGATTATCTCCAACCCGCCGTTCCACGACGGTATGGAAACCAGCCTTGAAGCGGCACAAACGCTGATTCGTGGCGCAACCCGTCACCTTAACAGCGGCGGCGAGCTGCGTATTGTCGCGAACGCCTTCCTGGCGTACCCGAAAGTGCTCGACGAAACCTTCGGCTTCCACGAAGTGATCGCCCAGACCGGCCGCTTTAAGGTCTACCGTACCGTGATGACGCGTCAGGCCAAAAAGTAATCTCCACTCCTGCTTGCCGGATAAGCGCAATCACCATCCGGCAAGCAGGCGTCTCCGTTCCGGCCATTTTTGCAGCAATCAATAAAAGGTGAGCACTTTTCAGTTGACGTAAAGCTGAAAACATCTAGAATGCGCCTCCGTGGTTACGATACTTTTACAGTATCGATGGTATGCGAAGGTGGCGGAATTGGTAGACGCGCTAGCTTCAGGTGTTAGTGTCCTTACGGATGTGGGGGTTCGAGTCCCCCCCCTCGCACCATAAATCACAATGATATTGCTCGCACTGGGCGAAGGTGGCGGAATTGGTAGACGCGCTAGCTTCAGGTGTTAGTGTCCTTACGGATGTGGGGGTTCGAGTCCCCCCCCTCGCACCAACGAGGCAATATCAACAATAGTAAGATGACTGTGCGAAGGTGGCGGAATTGGTAGACGCGCTAGCTTCAGGTGTTAGTGTCCTTAGGATGTGGGGGTTCGAGTCCCCCCCCTCGCACCAATTATCTTACATCCCTTCTGAAGTTCCTCTTGTTTTCCCTGTTATTTCAAACTCATCAGTATCACCAGAATTCCACTGACCAGTGCTACACAGGATGGCAGTAAAACAAAGTGGCGAAGCTGCTTATGCCAGATCATGCCTGACGTGACTAACAGACCCGACACAATGATCGCTTTCCAGGTATCAAGGGAGAGATCGGCAAACATCAAACCGCCGAGAATGGCTCCCGGTAGCAATACCCCCCAACCACTTCCCAGCGCCCTGTTCAACATGATCCGCCCTCTCACAACGATAATGATAACCAATATCATATGACAGAGATTATCATTTGTCAGCTGAATGAATCAAAATCCATCGACCTTTACCTTTCGCGTAATGACAGGAATTGCCTAAGGTGATAAATTGCACACCTGTTAACAACATCTAAAGATTTTCTGATAATTACTCTTTGAGTTTTTTGCATATTTTATTGCGAAACAACACCTACTTATTTGTTTTAATTAAATATTAATAAAAACGCACGACTATGACATCACAATCCTGGCGGTCTTTGGTTCACAGAAAATATCAATTGTCGTTACGTTTGTTTTTATTTCTGAACGCGACCTCGGCAGTGTTCTCGGTAACAAACCCGCTCAATTCCGTACGCCTGTTATCTGCCCCGCTTATAGCTATTTTCTCCATCAGCACAGGGCTGTTCGTCTGGCACTGGAGAAAGCGCGCGCGGAAGATAAATATTCCTGTCGTTTCAGGGATCTTCGGTATTTTATGGGCCTGGCAAATTGTGTCGAAATTCGCCTTAATTTCCCACGACCATGCGACGTATTTGTTAATTGCCCTGTTAACGGTGCTTTTTATCGGAACGCTGGCATTCGCCAGTAATATCAAAGCATTTACGCTGCACTCATTGCCCACCTTTATTGTCTGCCTGTGGCTAAGCGATCACGATATATGGCTGAGAATGACCTATTCCTTCGCACTTCCTGTGGTGGCAATTGCTATTCATAACATTTTGCAAACACGCAACGATCGTTTCGCTCAGGAATTGCTCTCTCGCCTGCTGGAAGAGCGAGAAACTCTTACCGATCTCAGCATGATGGACCCGCTTACCGGGCTCTATAATCGTCGCGGCCTGCAAAGCCGTCTGGAGAACCTGCCGACGGTAGAAAATGGCGAGCACTTTGTCCTGCTGATGGATATCGACCACTTCAAAGCCTATAACGACCATTATGGCCATATGATGGGCGACCAGGCGCTGAAGCGCGTCTCTGCGGCAATCCGCGACGCCGTGCGTTCTCGCGATATTGTGGCGCGTTTTGGCGGGGAAGAGTTTATGGTGCTGCTGACCAATATTTCACTCGAGCATGCTCGCCAGACGGCCGAGCGGATCCGTCAGAAAGTCTACGATTTGAAAATCCCGCATCTGTTTAACGAGAGCGTCGCGACAAACGTCACCATCAGCATTGGTATTGCCATTTTCGAGGATGAAGACGTGGAAGGCGCGCTGGAAAAAGCGGACAAAGCCCTCTACGAAGCAAAGCATATGGGGCGCAATAACATTCTGTTGAGCGAAGAGCTGCAGACGGCGTAAACATCACGGCGATGTCACCAGGACAAAAGTCTTGCCATTGGTATGAGCAATAGTTAGGATTGGCAATCATTATCATTTAGATTTCTATCTATACTATGGCCACGCATACCGCACACATCGTCGAACCCCTCCTCTGGCGAGCGCCCCTCACCAGCGGGAATGCTTCGCTTGCGGATGCCATACGGGATAAGATTGCGGAGACGCGCGCCCACCTGCTGGACTTCATCCGGCTTGATGAAGCGCACCCGAACCACGCCATGACGCTCGCAGAGTGGCGCCAGCCGGCAAAACTGCAATCGCTGCTGGCCACCTATTCCGACCATATCTATCGCAATCAGCCCACCCTTACGCGGGAAAATAAACCGCTGCTCTCACTCTGGGCGCAGTGGTATATCGGGCTGATGGTGCCTCCCCTCATGCTGGCGCTTTTAACGCAAAAGAGCATGCTGGAACTCTCGCCGGATAATTTCCACGTCGAGTTCCACGAAACCGGGCGTGCAGCCTGCTTCTGGATCGATCTTCACGAAGACCAGAACGCGGAACGCCTGACGGCTCAGGAACGTATGGAGCAGCTTATCACGCAGGCCCTGATCCCGGTGGTGGAAGCGCTTGAAGCGACGGGAGAGATTAATGGGAAGCTTATCTGGAGCAATACGGGCTATTTAATCCACTGGTATTTAACGGAAATGAAGCCTCTGCTTGGTGATGAGAACGTTGACGCCCTGCGTCAGTCCTGTTTCTTTGCAAAACAGCTTTCCGATGGCCGTGACAACCCGTTATTCCGTACCGTCGTACTCCGTGATGGTCTTCTGGTTCGCCGCACCTGCTGCCAGCGCTACCGCCTGCCGGACGTTAAGCAGTGCGGGGATTGCACGCTGAAGTAGTGCAGTGAATTGCCCGGTGGCGCTTCGCTTACCGGGCCTACAAACACTGGCCCGGCCTGATGCCCTCACCCTGCCCTTCTCCCACAGGGAGAGGGAACAAACACTAAAAACGGCGACCTGCGTTGCCGTTTTACTTTTACCTATGCCACCTGCTGATTGTCCTCTTCCGCGTTACGCTGCGCTTCTTCCGCTTCCTGCTCCAGCAGCTGCTTCTCGTACACTTTGAAGAACGGGTAGTAGATGATTGCCGATACGCAGGCCAGAACCACAACCAGAATAGCCGCGCGGAAATCCCAGCCCAGAGCCCACGCTGCGCCAATCGGCGCCGGTGCCGTCCAGGGGACCACTGAGATGACGCGGCCAATCAGGTCAAAGGTCATCGCCGCCCAGGCCAGCACGGCATTTACCATCGGTGCCAGCAGGAACGGAATAAAGAACACCGGGTTCATCACAATCGGCGTACCGAAAATGACGGGTTCGTTGATGTTAAAGAAGCTGGGTACCACGCTCAAACGCCCGATAGAGCGTAAATGCGCTGAACGGCTACGCAGATAGCAAATCACCAGCCCCATCGTGGCGCCCGACCCGCCAATCACGATAAAGAACGTCCAGAACGCCTCCATAAAAATATGCGGCAGAGGCTGGCTGGCGGCCAGCGCGGTCTGGTTAGCGCCCAGGTTAGTCAACCAGAACATCTGCAGCATCCCGGAGACGATGGCGGCGCCGTGGATCCCGGCGAACCACAGCAGATGGCCAATCAACACGGCCAGCAGGATCGCAGGCAGCGAATCCGCCGCGGACACCAGAGGTTTAAAGACCGACATAATGGCCTGCGGGATCAGCATGCCAAACTGAGACTGAATGACCAGGCTCAGAGGATAGAGCGTTAACACCACCACCAGCACCGGGATCAGCAGATCAAAAGAGTTTTTGATCATCGGAGGAACCTGGTCTGGCAGGCGAATACCGATGTTATGCGCCTTGAGGAAACGCATCATCTCAACGCAGTAGATCGCCACCAGAATCGCGGTAAAAATCCCCGTCCCACCCAGGCTGTCGACAGGAAGCGTGCCTTTGGTTTTCGGAGCCGCGACCAGCAGAAACGCCATCAGCGACAGCATGGCGCACATGAACGGATCTAACTGGTGCGATTTGACATAGTGTTTGCCAAGGTTATAGGCAATCGCCGCACAGATATAAATGGACATAATGCCCATCGTCATATCAAACGGCGTCAGGATCTGGCCTTCAAACTGCTTCGCCATATCCAGCCAGGCGCGGGCGAAACCCCAGCTGGTATCAGGCGAAAAAGGTGGGTAAGCGAACACTAACAAAAATGAACCCACAATCATAAATGGCATCGCGGAGATGAACCCATCACGAATAGCCATGACATGACGCTGGGAAGAGATCCGCCCGGCAATCGGGCTCACGTAATTTTCAACGAAACGGAATATCAGGTTAAACGCAGCATGGTTGGCAGACATGGCAGATCTCCTGTCAGACGTTTGTTACGGGCACATTCGCGCCGCACGTTGTTCCATAAATCAGCTTCACAACCTTGCTGGCTTGTGTACCAGTGGTACTGCTCAGACGAAATGGTTTCATAATTTGCTCTTATTATTGGATACAGGGGACGTTACGTACTCAGTATTAATCGACGCATCACGCTCTGCAACCGGTTACTGTAACCGGTTTCTGTGAATGTGAAGAGGATCCAGAAATCAGCCGTTCGGGATATTTGTTACTTAAGAGATATTTACAGAGCATAAATTCTTATGACAGATTACGCAGGATATTTGTCAGGAGGAAACAATGAGTTTGCAGTCTGTACAGCAGTTTTTTGCCGACAACGCGCCGGATATAGACGTAATTGAACTTAGCCAGAGTACCGCTACCGTTGCGTTGGCTGCTGCCGCCCATCGTGTTGAACCGGGACAAATCGCCAAGACCTTGTCGCTGAAGGTTAAAAATGAGGTGATTCTGGTGGTAGCGAAAGGCGATGCGCGTCTGGATAACAAAAAGCTGAAAGACACGTTTGGTGCGAAAGCGCGCATGCTCAGCAGTGATGAAGTGGTGACCATCACCGGTCATCCCGTTGGCGGCGTGTGCCCGTTCGGGCTGGAAAATCCGCTCGCGGTTTACTGCGATATCTCATTAAAGCAGTACGCCGAAGTCCTGCCCGCCGCAGGCGCAATTCACAGTGCCGTGCGTATTTCACCTGACAGAATGGCAGAGCTGACTTCCGCAAAGTGGGTTGATGTTTGCATCTGATTGATGCGCCAGAGCCTGTCTGGCGCGCAACGGGCAGGTTATAAAAAGGTCGGCTTGCCGAGTGCCGAACTTCGCGGTTCTCTTGCCGGAAGGTGAGTAATAATATCCGCCGCATCGAGCAACCCGACGTCAGAGTTCACCCCCAGCTTCACCATCGCATTAAATTTATGCGCTCGGATGGTCTTAATATTGCGTTCAAGCTGTGCCGCGATTTGAGGAATAGAATAGCCGCAAGACATATAACGCAATATTGCCCGTTCCGTTGGGCTTAACATTCTGTTTTGACTCCGGTACCAGTGATTCATCATATTGTCATTGATGCGCAGCGTTTCACTCAACAACACCATGAGTTCCTGCTGCAGGTGCTCAAGCGTCAGCGATTTACTGACCACACCGTGAAGGCGTGACGGCGAAAGATGGCTAATTAACCGTGCTTCCGTTTCATCAGCGACCAGGATAATGCGCTGGATATGACCATGCGTAAACGCGAGATCCCGCAGGTGCGCCAGACAGTTACGACGTTCCTCTCGCGCATCGGAAAGTGAATAGATCAGCGAGAAAAAATTGACGTGCTGAAGCGCTTTCTTAAAGCTGTCAAATTCGCTAAACAGATGCAGCTGATATTGGTTCAGGCCGGGCCTCGCAAAAAGATGCTGTAGCCCAACAGCACTCATCGTGCAATTTTCGACGATGGCGATATGTCTTGTTGAATCGGTTTTTTCCATTCCTCGAACTCTCCATAGGCTGACATCAGACTCAGCTCTCTCATTCCCTGCGTACTGTTGATCCAGGCGTACATATCGGCATTACTGCGTAAAGACAGCCGTCGCATCGCACTGTTTTTCTGCGCGCTGATGGTTTTATTGCTCTTCTTGAGCAATGTGGCGATTTGGTTAATCCCCCATGCTTTACCTAACAGACGCAGTACCTTGCGTTCGGAGTGCGTGAGCGCGATAACGTGTTCGTCTTCATCCTCCGTACTTTGAGGTTCCGGGGTTAATAACGTCTGGCTTATTCGCTCTGCCCGCTCGCTACCTGCCCGAATAGCGTTAACCACGCCTTCAATGGGCTCCATATCAGACAGCAACGTACTTTCCGGGCGCATAAGCAACTCAACCGCAATAGGATAAAGCGGCCGCGAAACTAAAAAGATCCAGTGAATGTCCCGGTATTGATTCAATAAACCGTAATACTCTTCGAGGGTGCCCCGAGGATTCCTGTATTCACCTGAAACATCGGCAATAATGACATCCGCGCGCCGTAACTGGAGCAGCGTCAGCTCCTGCAGTGAGCGGCAATAGGTCAATTCAAAATCCGGGAAATGGCGTGCCATCAAGCCCCCTAACCCGTTTTGCATCACGGGTATCCGGCTAATGACCACGCCGCGCTTACCATGCAATGACAACATAGACCCTCCGTGTCCATTCTTCATTTGATGAGTCACGTTAAAACGCATCAATGTATGAGTATTTTCGTCCCTGAGTGTAAAACTGATTAATACAAGCAGAAGATGAGATATGTTCTTAGTTTAAGAAATGCCTAAAACAGCGGTAATATCTCATAAAGCGCAAATAAATTTAATTGCGGAGCCATTAAAATAACGACAATATAAAATTAGAATAACTAAATACAAATATTCTATATTTCCATATTAATAATTCACCGCATTGATAAATTAATCCAACTCCCCTTTCGCGATACGGGCGGAAACTGTTTGCATAAACCTTGATCTGGCCCACAGCAAGAGGCACTGCACTTTGTGCTAAAAGTAATCACTATGGGCCAACCGGCAACTTTCCATCTTCTTCAGGACAATACATGCAGGCAGATCGGTCAACGCAGCGTGCTATCACGCGGCTATGTATTCAGTGCGGTCTTTTTCTGCTCCAGCACGGCGCGGAAAGCGCGCTGGTTGAGGAACTCTCCACCCGGCTGGGAGTGGCGCTGGGTATGGATAGCGTTGAAAGCGCGATCTCATCCAACGCCATTGTGCTGACCACGATCAAAGACGGTCAGTGCCTGACCTCCACCCGCAAAAACCATGACCGCGGCATTAACATGCACGTCGTGACCGAAGTGCAGCACATCGTGATCCTTGCCGAACACAGGCTTCTCGATCTCCATGAAATTGAAAAGCGGTTCAACCAAATTAAGCCGTTACGTTATCCGCGCTGGCTTGTCGTGCTGATGGTAGGGCTGTCGTGCGCCTGCTTTTGTAAGCTCAATAAAGGCGGCTGGGACGGTGCGATCGTCACCTTTTTTGCCAGCAGTATCGCCATGTATGTTCGCCAGATGCTGACGCACCGGCAGTTGCATCCGCAGATTAACTTCTGCATTACCGCGTTTGTCGCCACCACGGTTTCCGGCCTGCTTCTGCGCCTGCCGCAGTTTGCTAACACCCCGACGATTGCCATGGCCGCCAGCGTGCTTCTGCTGGTCCCGGGCTTTCCGTTGATCAACGCCGTCGCCGACATGTTTAAAGGGCACATTAATACCGGTCTGGCACGCTGGGCTATCGCCAGCCTGCTGACGCTGGCGACCTGCATCGGCGTGGTTATGGCCATGACACTCTGGGGGTTACGCGGATGGGCGTGATAGATTTTCTGCTGGCGCTGGCCCAGGACATGCTTCTGGCCGCCATTCCCGCCGTCGGCTTTGCGATGGTATTTAACGTTCCGCAACGCGCGCTGCCGTGGTGTGCGCTGCTGGGCGCGATTGGCCATGGCTCGCGAATGGTGATGATGACCGCGGGTTTTAACATCGAATGGTCAACGTTCATGGCGTCCATGCTGGTCGGCAGTATCGGCATCCAGTGGTCGCGCTGGTATCTGGCGCATCCCAAAGTGTTCACCGTCGCCGCCGTGATCCCGATGTTCCCGGGCATATCTGCGTATACGGCGATGATTTCCGCGGTGAAAATCAGCCATTTTGGCTACACCGAGCCCCAGATGATCCTCCTCCTGAGCAACTTTCTTAAGGCGTCGTCCATCGTCGGCGCGCTCTCTATCGGGCTGTCGATCCCCGGACTGTGGCTATACCGCAAACGCCCACGCGTTTGATATTTGTGTTATTTCGCTGCCATGGAGATAATCCTTCTGGTCCGTTTGGTGAAAATAAGGAAAGGATGTGGCTAACCCTGGCAGCGAACACCCCGAGCACGGCGAAGAATCCAGCCTGAAAGAGAAAATTTTTCAGAGCGCCATCGCGCTTTTTGCCGAGTATGGATTGAACGGTGCCCGCATGGAGCAAATCGCGGAGAAAGCGGGTACCACCAAACGCATGGTGGTTTACCATTTTAAAAATAAAGAGAATCTCTATCTCCTGGTGCTGGAACACGTTTACACCCAGATTCGCGCCAGTGAAAAAGCGCTAAGCCTGGCGGGAATGCCCCCCGTTGAAGCGCTGGTCGACCTGGTTGAAGCCACCTTTGACTATCATGCCGACCATCCCGACTACATCCGGATTATCTGCATGGAAAACATGCAGCGTGGCCGCTTTATGCAGCAGTCGAGCTATCTTCGCCAGGTCAACCGCAGCGCGCTCGACCTGCTGGAGGAGATCCTGCGCCGGGGCAAAGAAAAACAGCTCTTCAGCCAGACGGTCGACGCCCGCGATCTTCACCGCCTGATAAGCAGCTTCAGCTTTCACTACGTTGCCAACAGCTACACCTTCACGCTCCTGTTTGAAGACGGTGCGGACGAACAGGCCCAGCGCCAGCACTACCGCAAAATGGCCGTTCAGGTAGCGCTCCGCTACACCTGCCCATAAAATTGCTTGCAATTAAATCGCGCACTATCTATATTCATTTCATGAACGCGAAAACGAACGACGCAACCGCTGCGCTCAAGCTGGATAACCAGCTCTGCTTTGCCCTCTATTCGGCAAATCTGGCGCTTAATAAGCTGTACCGGCAACTGCTGGCACCGCTGAACCTGACTTACCCGCAATACCTGGTGATGCTGGTGCTGTGGGAGCAGGATGACATGACGGTGTCGGACATCGGCGAGCGGCTGTTTCTGGACTCTGCGACCCTTACGCCGCTTTTGAAGCGGCTGGAAAGTGCCGGGTTAATCAACCGTCACCGTTCCCGCAAAGACGAACGTCAGGTCGCCGTTACCCTGAGCGAAGCGGGACGTGAACTGCAGCAGCAGGCATTGGGTATCCCCCATGCGGTGGGTTGCGCAGCGCAGTGTGATACCGACACCCTGCTGGCGCTCAAACAGCAGCTCGAACTTTTGCGACAACAGCTACACCGCGCGTAAGGCTATACTTTACGCGTCATTATTACCCATATATATCGCACGCTATTTAATAGCACACATTAAAGCAAGATGAGGAACCTGCCATGTCTTTAGAAAAAGTCGTTTATACCGCCAAAGCCAAAGCAACCGGTGGCCGTGACGGTCGTGCCACCTCTTCCGATGGCGTACTGGACGTAAAACTGGGCGTGCCAAAAGAGATGGGCGGCATGGGGGGAGAAGTGACGAACCCTGAGCAGCTGTTTGCTGCCGGCTACTCTGCCTGCTTCCTTGGCGCGATGAAGTTTGTGGCGGCGCGCGACAAATTTGCCCTGCCAAAAGAGGCCTTTATTGAAGGCGAAGTGGGTATTGGCCCGCTGCCAACCGGTTTTGGTATCGAAGCGAAACTGAACATCCACGTTGAGGGTATGGATCCCGCGGAAGCCAAAAAGCTGGTCGACGCGGCGCACATTGTTTGCCCGTACTCTAACGCGACCCGCGACAACATCGACGTGACCCTGAACATCATCGCGTGATAAATACCTGATGGCGCTGCGCTTATCAGGCCTACGACCGTAGCCCCGGTAAGCGCAGCGCCACCGGGGAAATCCCCTCCTTCCCTTTCCTCTCTCTGTGCTACCATAAGCCCATATCACGCCCGTAGTAATCAGTAGAGTAAGCGTTATGTCCTCCAGAATTCTGACCACCAGCATTGCTGGCATTGATGCCTTTATGCGCGACCCACGCGGTGTGTTGACCCACGCCGAAGGCGGCACGGTTGCGGTTTTTGCCGACAACGCGCCGGCGTTTTACGCAATCACGCCGGAACGCCTGGCACAGCTTCTGGAGATCGAAGCGCAACTGTCACGCCCGGCGAGCGATGTCGCGCTGGACAACCAGTTCTTTGATGAGCCGGTCAACGTCCCCGTGACCGTTCCGATGGGAAAATTTGCCCTGTACGCGGGCTGGCAGCCAGATGCGGATTTTCAGCGGCAGGCGGCGCTTTGGGGCATTGCGTTAACCCAACCGGCCACCGCCGAAGAGCTCGCCGCGTTTACCGCCTGGTGGCAGGCGGAAGGGAAAGTCTTCACCCACATTCAGTGGCAGCAAAAGCTTGCGCGTCATCTTCAAATTACCCGCGCCGGCAACAACGGCCAGCCCAAACGCGATATCAACGCGTTTTCAGAACCGGATAAACAGATCCCCAGCGGATTCCGAGGTGCGAAATGAAGAACGTCGGCGACCTGATGAAACGTCTGCAAAAAATGATGCCTGCCAACGTGAAGCCCGCTTTCACCACGGGTGAAGAGCTGCTGGCGTGGCAAAAAGAGCAAGGTGAGATCCGCGCCGCCGCGCTCGCCAGGGAAAACCGGGCGATGAAAATGCAGCGCACCTTTAACCGCTCCGGTATCCGTCCCCTGCACCAGAACTGCTCGTTCGATAACTATAAAGTCGAAACCAATGGACAGATGAACGCCCTTGCCGCCGCCCGTCAGTACGTGGATGAATTCGACGGCAATATCGCCAGCTTCATCTTTAGCGGTAAGCCGGGCACCGGAAAAAATCACCTTGCAGCCGCCATCTGCAACGAGCTGCTTCTGCGGGGTAAATCGGTTCTTATCATCACCGTGGCCGATATCATGTCCGCGATGAAAGACACCTTCAGCAACCGCGAAACCAGCGAAGAACAGCTGCTTAACGATCTGAGCAATGTGGATTTGCTGGTCATCGACGAGATTGGCGTTCAGACAGAATCCCGCTATGAAAAAGTGATCATCAACCAGATTGTCGATCGCCGCTCCTCGTCCAAGCGCCCCACCGGCATGCTGACGAACCACAATATCGACGAGATGACCCGCCTGCTGGGGGAACGCGTCATGGACCGCATGAAGCTGGGTAACAGTCTCTATGTCATCTTCGACTGGGAAAGTTACCGCAGCCGCGTTACCGGCAAAGAGTATTAAGACAGTTCCAGGAATCGCCGCCAGGGCATAGGTATATACTGGAACCCCTTCGGCCCAAAACGGACCTTTTTGAGAGAGCCATGATGAAAAAACAGATTCTAATCAGCACCTTTTTAGGCGCGCTGCTGGTGACCGGCGCGGCGCAAGCGGCGTCCTGGCAGGAGTCCCTGTCAAGCGCAGCAAATGAGCTGACCAAGGAGAGCAGCAGCTCTCAGGGCGGACTCTCCGCCTCCTCCCTTACCAGCCTGCTGGGCAACAGCTCTCAGAGCCTCAGCGCGGGCACGATGAACAATGCGGCGGGGATTCTGGAATATTGCGCGAAGCAAAAGCTGGCCTCCGTGACCGACGCGCAAAACGTGAAAAACCAGGTGCTGGGTAAACTGGGTCTGGATACCCAGGAGCAGAAAGCGGACACCAACTATATGGACGGCATTCAGGGCCTGCTTAACGCGCAAAACGGCCAGCAGCTGAACCTGAGCACCCTCGGCAACTCTTCTCTGGCAAAACAGGTGAAAACCAAAGCCTGCGATCTGGTGCTGAAACAAGGCGTTAACTTCCTCTCCTGATCCATCCCATTTTCTGCCACAACACGCCGCGTTTAATGCGATAGTCTTGCAGCGCGGCGCTAAATGAGCGTTTTTCCCACCTGCCACCGTCTCAGCGTCCGTTTGTCAGGATGTGTCCATCTTCATAAAAACGATTTTCTAAACCAAATCCTAACAACAGCACACTTTCGTGACACTAAAATTGCAGCTTAACGACATCGCAATTACATTGTATGACCCAAAAAATAAACAGTTAGCCAGCGAACCATCTGGCGTCATGAGGATATGCTGTTGTCTGAATTCATGTCTCTTATCCTTTTTCTGGCTTCCGTCGGCGTTTACGCCTGGAAAGCCGGCCGTCACACCTGGTGGTTTATCGCCACGCTGGTGGTGCTCGGCATTTTTATTATTTTAAACATTACCTTATACGCCAGCGATTACTTTACCGGTGACGGTATTAACGATGCGGTGCTCTACACGCTGACGAACAGCCTGACGGGCGCGGGTGTGGGCAAGTACATTCTTCCGGGGCTCGGCATTATTGTCGCGCTGGTGACGATTTTTGGCGCGCTGGCCTGGGTGCTGCGTCGACGTCGCCATCATCCTCACCATCATGGCTACAGCCTGCTGGCGTTATTCCTGGCGCTGGCCTCCGTCGACGCCAGCCCGGCGTTCCATCAGATCACCGAGCTGGTGAAATCCCAGTCGCGCGACGGCGATCCTGATTTCGTGGCTTACTATAAAGAACCGTCGAAAACGATCGCCAACCCGAAGCTCAACCTGGTTTACATCTACGGTGAAAGCCTGGAACGCACGTACTTTGATAACGATGCGTTCCCGGACCTGACGCCAGACCTGGGTGCGCTGAAAAATGAAGGTCTTGATTTCAGCCACACCATGCAGCTGCCCGGTACGGATTACACGATTGCCGGGATGGTTGCCTCCCAGTGCGGTATCCCGCTGTTCGCGCCTTTTGAGGGTAACGCCTCAGCCTCGATGTCGACGTTCTTCCCGCAGAATATTTGCCTCGGCGATATCCTGAAAAACTCCGGCTACGAAAACTATTTTATGCAGGGGGCAAACCTGCGCTTTGCCGGAAAAGACGTGTTCCTGAAATCCCACGGTTTTGACCACCTGTATGGCTCAGAAGAGTTAAAAACGACGGTTGCCGATCCGAGCTACCGTAACGACTGGGGCTTCTATGACGATACGGTACTCGACGAAACCTGGAAGAAATTCGAGGAGCTTTCCCGCTCGGGCAAGCGCTTCTCCCTCTTTGCGCTGACGGTGGACACCCACCATCCGGACGGGTTCGTCTCGCGCAGCTGCAAACGCAAAAGCTATGACGTTGACGGCAAAAACAACAAGTCTTTCAGCGCCGTGACCTGCAGCCAGGAGCACATTGCCGCGCTGGTCGAGAAAATCAAAGCCTCGCCCTGGTTTAAAAACACCGTCATCGTCGTTTCGTCTGACCATCTGGCGATGAAAAACAGCGCCTGGGATCAGCTCAACAAGCAGGATCGCAGCAATCTGTTCTTCGTCCTGCGCGGCGACCAGCCGCAGCAGGAGGTCATCGCCACCAAACGCAACTCCATGGATAACGGCGCAACCGTGCTGGATATTCTGGGTGGCGACAACTTTATTGGCCTGGGCCGCAGCACGCTGTCGGGGCAATCCCTGTCGGAAGTGTTCCTCAACATGAAGGAAAAAATCCTCGCCTGGAAGCCAGACATCATCCGCCTGTGGAACTTCCCGAAAGAGATGAAGGACTTCACCGTCGATCGGGATAAAAACACGATTGCCTTCTCGGGCAGCAGCTTCCGTCTGCCGCTGCTGGTGCGCGTGTCGGAGGGTCGCGTCGAGCCGCTGCCGGAAAGCGAATATTCCGCGCCGCTGCGCTATCAACTGGCCGATTTTGCTCCGCGCGATAATTTCGTCTGGGTCGACAGGTGTTTCAAAATGGGCCAGCTCTGGTCGCAGCCGCTGGCGCTTTCTACCGACTGGTGCGTCTCTCAGGGCCAGCTCGGCGGGGAGCAAACCGTGCAGCACGTGGACAAAGCCCAATGGAAAGGCAAAACCGCGTTTAAAGATACGGTGATTGATACGGCGCGCTATCAGCACAACATCGACATGCTGAAAGTCAGCGATAACGATATTCGCTACAAAGCGGACAGCTTTATCTTTAACGTGGCCGGCGCGCCCGAGGAAGTGAAGCAGTTTAGCGGCATCTCGCGTCCGGAGTCCTGGGGACGTTGGTCAAACGCGCAGCTGGGCAATGAGGTGAAAATTGAGTACGCCCATCCGCTACCGGAACAGTTCGACCTGGTGATCACCGCCAGAGCGTATGGCCCTAACGCTAACAGGCCCGTGCCGGTGCGCGTGGGCGATCGGGAGCAGACGCTGACGCTCGGGAACGACGTGAGCACGCACACGCTGCATTTTGAGAACCCATCGCGCAGCAACACCCTGGTGATTGTGCCGCCAGACCCGCAGTCGACGAATGAAGGGAATATCCTTGGACACTCACCGCGCGAAATCGGGATTGGCATGGTAGAAATTAAAATTGTGAGTCGCGCAGGCTAATGGTCGACCTTAACCTCACCGTTCGACCCACGCGTCCCGGCGACGTTACCGCCCTGCCCGCCATTGAACGCGCGGCGGGCGAGCGCTTTCGTGAAGTCCAGGAGCTCGCCTGGCTTGCCGACGGTGAGGTCATTTCCGCTGAGCAGCACCTTGAGTATGCCGAACGTGGGCTAAGCTGGCTGGCGCTGGTTAACGACCGCCCCGCAGGGTTTATCCTCACCGAAGCGCACTCTTCGTCGCTGTTTATCGTGGAGCTCTCGGTCGTTCTGGACTGGCAGGGAAAAGGGATTGGCCGGCAGCTCATCGCCCGTGCGGCTGACCATGCCCGCACGCTGGGGCTGGCGTCGCTGACGTTGACGACGTTTCGGGACGTACCGTGGAACGCGCCGTTCTATGCGCGGCTGGGGTTTGAAAAAATGACGACGCTGACGCCTGAACTGCGTCAGAAAAGGGAAGAAGAGACAGCGCACGGTTTCGCGTATGAGACGCGCTGCGCCATGCGCCTGCCTCTGTAATATCGCCCGGTGGCGCTGCGCTTACCGGGCCTACAAAACCCTGAACCGTAGGCCGGGTAAGGCGTAGCCGCCACCCGGCACAAACCACGAACCGTAGGCCGGGTAAGGCGCAGCCGCCACCCGGCACAACGCGCAGAGTTAGAACGTTTCCCAGTTATCGCCTGAATCGGCAGTCGCGGTTTTACGCGCCATCACCGGCGCGGAAACCGCTTTAGCCGCAGCGAATTCGCGCGCTTTCATCTGCTCCTGCTGAATGCGGAACACCGCCACGGCCTGAGTCAGACGGCTCGCCTGCTCTTCCAGTGCGGCCGCCGCTGCGGCAGATTCCTCAACCAGCGAGGCGTTCTGCTGGGTCACGCGATCCATCTCGGCTACCGCCAGACCCACCTGGTCGATACCGCGGCTCTGCTCGTCAGACGCAGAGGCGATTTCACCCATGATGTCCGTTACGCGGGTAACCGCGTTCACGATCTCACCCATGGTTTCACCGGCGCTTTCGACCAGCGTTGAACCCACTTCCACGCGGCCCACGGAGTCTTCAATCAGGCTCTTGATTTCACGAGCCGCCTGGGCGCTGCGCTGGGCCAGGTTACGCACTTCACCTGCCACCACCGCAAAACCACGGCCCTGCTCGCCCGCACGCGCCGCTTCTACCGCCGCGTTCAGTGCCAGAATGTTGGTCTGGAAGGCAATGCCGTCGATCACGCTGATAATGTCGGCAATTTTCTGCGAACTGCCCGCGATATCGCGCATGGTCTGCACCACGTTATCCACCACTTTGCCGCCTTTCTGCGCGGTTTCAGAGGCGCTCAGCGCAAGATGGCTCGCCTGACGGGCGTTTTCGGCGTTCTGCTTAACGGTCGCCGTCAGCTGCTCCATGCTGGCCGCGGTCTCTTCCAGGGAAGCGGCCTGCTGTTCAGTACGGGAGGAGAGGTCGTTATTGCCCATCGCAATTTCACTCGCGCCGCTGTAGATAGCGTTCGCGCCGTTACGCACGTCGCCGACGGTACGCACCAGCTCACCCTGCATATGACGCAGCGAGTCGGCCAGTTCACCCATCTCGTTGGTGCCCTGAACCTCAATGCGCTTCACCAGGTCGCCGCTGGCGATATGGCGAATGTTGTCGATCAGACGATTCAGCGGAGAGATCAGCGTCTGCTTAATGTTGAGCCAGACGGCCACGATCACCACCAGCACGGCAATCAGGACGCTGATCAGCACCCAGATAGCCTGGCTGAAGGAGCTGTTGCTATCTTCAACCGCCGTCTGGTACAGCTTGTCGTTCTGCTGCAGGTAGCTCACATACTGCTTCTCAAAACCGTCCTGATAGCTCTGGGTCGGCTGGTCGAAGAAGGCGTTGATTTTGCCCGCGCCCAGCAGCTGAATCAGCTCCGCCAGCGCGCCGTGGTAAATATCATAGTTACGCTTGATCTCCATGGCATCCGCATCGCTTTGACGCGGATCGCGCGGCAGGGCTTCGTAGGCAGCCCAGTTTTTTTCCGCCTGTTTCAGAGACGTAGACGCGATTTGCATCAAATCGTTAACGGTCGCGCCGCTGCCGATATTGCTCTGATCCATCATGTAGCGGATACCCGCGCGGTTCAGGGTATTACGGGTTTGCAGCAACGCGACCCAGCTGGCGTTCAGCGTGGATTGTTGCTGGCGAATGGTTTGCAGGACGGTGAAATTCTCTTTGTCATTCTTAAGGGCATTAAAGAAAAGACCACCGGACGTGAGTTGTAAAAGGCCAAATATCGCTAAAACCAGCATTAAGCTGGTGACAATCTTGATACGGTTTAACATGTTTTCTCTTTCCTCAGACAGATACAGAATTTTCGGCCTGGAAAGGGAAAACTTTACGAAAATCATTCTGGAATTTGTGGTTTTTACTCTTCTTCCCGCGCTGCGTTATGCCGGTTTCCGAGTTCAATAAACTCTTCCAGCAGCGCCGTCAGCTGTTTCATCTTCTCCGGCGTGTATTCCGCCTCAATTTGCTGATACGCCTCTTCGACCTGCGCCTGGGCATGTTCATACAGCGCATTCCCCTCTTTGGTCAGCGACACGTACAGCTTGCGCTGGTCGTTGACCGGCTTTAAGCGCAGCACCAGGCCGTCACGCTCCATGCGCGTCAGAATGCCGGTCAGGCTCGGGCGCAGGATGCAGGTGCGAAACGCCAGATCGTGAAAATCCATCGACGGATGCTCAGCCAGCACGCGCACAATGCGCCACTGCTGCTCGGTCAGGTTATGCCGCTTCACGATCGGGCGGAAGTACGACATCGCCGCTTCCCGCGCCTGCAGCAGCGCGATGGTTAATGAGTCATGCATAGGCTCTCCCTTCACATCATTAACAAGTAAACAATCACTAAAAGATGCTTTTATAAACAAGACGTTTTCTGCCAAAAAGTCTAACAGAAACCATTCAAATTTATTAACCAGCTGATTTACCTATAAATAATTACCAATATGTAAATTTATTGTTATTCATATCACAAATTTTTCACTTCTGATTGCGAAATAAACAGCAAAAGCATAAAACCAGATCATTAACATATTAATGAAATCATAACCCGGACCGCCGGGGTGAGGAGTATGTGAATGAAAGGTACCGTTTTTGCCGTCGCCCTCAACCATCGAAGCCAGCGTGAAGCCTGGCGCGAGGCGTTTGAAAAAGCCCCCTACAGCACGCCGCCGAAAACAGCCGTGTGGTTTATAAAACCGCACAACACGGTGATTCGCGCGGGCGAGCCGATCCCCTTCCCGCAGGGGGAAACGGTGCTGAGCGGCGCGACGGTGGCGCTGGTGGTGGGCAAAACCGCCAGCAGGGTGCGCGTGGAGGACGCCGCGGACTACATCGCGGGATACGCGCTGGCCAACGAAGTGAGCCTGCCGGAAGAGAGCTTCTACCGCCCGGCCATCAAGGCCAAATGCCGGGACGGATTTTGCCCGCTGGGCGAACTTGTCGCCGTTGATAGCGTGGATAACCTGACCATCATTACCGAGATCAACGGTCGCGAAGCGGACCACTGGAACACCGCCGATCTTCAGCGCAGCGCTGCCGAACTGCTGAGCGCCCTGAGCGAGTTCGCCACCCTCAACCCCGGCGATGCGATCCTGCTCGGCACGCCGCAAAGCCGCGTTGAGATCCGCCCGGGCGATCGCGTGCGTATTCTGGCGGCAGGCTTCCCGCCGCTGGAAAACCCGGTGGTGGATGAGCGTAGCGTCACTATTGCGCACAGCACGCCGCCGCACGCCACGCTGTTTGCCCTCGGCCTGAACTATGCCGATCACGCCAGCGAGCTGGACTTCAAGCCGCCCACCGAGCCGCTGGTATTTATCAAAGCGCCAAACACCTTCAACGGCGACAACCAGACGTCGGTGCGCCCGAACAATATCGAATACATGCACTACGAGGCGGAGCTGGTGGTGGTCATCGGTAAAACCGCGCGTAAGGTCAGCGAAGCCGAGGCGATGGACTACGTGGCGGGCTATACGGTCTGCAACGACTACGCCATCCGCGACTACCTGGAAAACTACTACCGCCCGAACCTGCGGGTAAAAAGCCGCGACGGGCTGACGCCCATTTCCCCCCACATCGTGCCGAAAGCGGCGATTCCCGACCCTCACAATCTCGCCCTGCGCACCTTCGTCAACGGCGAGCTGCGCCAGGAAGGCACCACCGCGGATCTGATCTTCAGCATTCCGTTCCTGATTGCGTACCTGAGCGATTTTATGACCCTGCAGCCGGGCGACATGATTGCCACCGGCACGCCAAAAGGGCTGTCCGACGTGGTGCCGGGCGATGAGGTGGTGGTGGAAGTGGAGGGCGTGGGACGCCTGGTGAACAGAATTGTCAGCGAGGAGACTGCAAAATGAAAAAGATAAACCACTGGATCAACGGTAAAAACGTCGCCGGAAGCGAGTACTTCCACACCACCAACCCGGCCTCCGGCGAGGTATTAGCGGAAGTCGCCTCCGGCGGTGAAGCTGAAATTCACCAGGCCGTTGCCGCCGCCAAAGAGGCGTTCCCGAAATGGGCCAATCTGCCGATGAAAGAGCGCGCGCGCCTGATGCGCCGCCTGGGCGATCTGATTGACCAGAACGTGCCCGAGATCGCCGCCATGGAAACCGCCGACACCGGCCTGCCGATCCACCAGACCAAAAACGTGCTCATTCCGCGCGCCTCGCACAACTTCGAGTTCTTCGCCGAGGTGTGCCAGCAGATGAACGGCAAAACCTACCCGGTCGACGACAAGATGCTCAACTATACCCTGGTGCAGCCGGTGGGCGTCTGCGCGCTGGTGTCGCCGTGGAACGTGCCGTTTATGACCGCCACCTGGAAGGTCGCCCCGTGCCTGGCACTCGGAAACACCGCGGTGCTGAAAATGTCTGAACTCTCCCCGCTGACCGCCGACCGTCTGGGCGAGCTGGCGCTGGAGGCGGGCATTCCGGCGGGCGTGCTGAACGTGGTGCAGGGCTACGGCGCGACGGCAGGCGACGCGCTGGTGCGCCATCACGACGTGCGCGCGGTCTCCTTCACCGGCGGCACCGCCACCGGGCGTAACATCATGAAAAACGCCGGGCTGAAGAAGTACTCCATGGAGCTGGGTGGTAAATCCCCGGTGCTGATTTTTGAAGATGCCGACATCGAGCGCGCGCTGGACGCAGCCCTGTTCACCATCTTCTCCATCAACGGCGAGCGCTGCACCGCGGGCTCGCGCATCTTTATCCAGCAGAGCATCTACCCGGAATTCGTCAAGCGCTTTGCCGAGCGCGCCAACCGCCTCCGCGTGGGCGACCCGACCGATCCGAACACCCAGATTGGCGCACTCATCAGCAAGCAGCACTGGGAGAAGGTATCCGGCTACATCCGCCTCGGCATTGAAGAGGGTGCAACCCTGCTGGCGGGCGGCCCGGACAAACCGACCGATCTGCCTGCGCACCTGAAGGGCGGCAACTTCCTGCGACCAACCGTGCTGGCGGACGTCGACAACCGCATGCGCGTGGCGCAGGAGGAGATCTTCGGGCCGGTGGCCTGCCTGCTGCCGTTTAAGGACGAAGCGGAAGGCCTGCGCCTGGCGAACGACGTGGAGTACGGCCTGGCGTCGTACATCTGGACCCAGGACGTCAGCAAGGTGCTGCGCCTGGCGCGCAATATCGAAGCGGGCATGGTGTTCGTCAACACCCAGAACGTGCGCGACCTGCGCCAGCCGTTTGGCGGCGTGAAGGCCTCCGGCACCGGCCGCGAGGGCGGTGAGTACAGCTTCGAGGTGTTCGCGGAGATGAAGAACGTCTGCATCTCCATGGGCGACCATCCAATTCCAAAGTGGGGGATCTGACCATGGGTAAACTAGCGTTAGCGGCGAAAATCACCCACGTACCGTCCATGTACCTCTCCGAGCTGCCGGGGAAAAACCACGGCTGCCGCCAGTCGGCCATCGACGGGCATAAAGAAATCAGCAAGCGCTGCCGCGAGCTGGGCGTGGACACCATCATCGTGTTCGACACCCACTGGCTGGTGAACAGCGCGTACCACATCAACTGTGCGGACCATTTTGCGGGCGTCTACACCAGCAACGAGCTGCCGCACTTTATCCGCGACATGACCTATGACTACGACGGCAACCCGGCGCTCGGCCAGCTGATCGCCGACGAAGCGGTGAAGCTCGGCGTGCGCGCCAAAGCGCACAACATCCCGAGCCTCAAGCTGGAGTACGGCACGCTGGTGCCGATGCGCTACATGAATGCGGATAAGCACTTCAAAGTGATCTCCATCTCGGCGTTCTGCACGGTTCACGACTTCGCCGACAGCCGCAGGCTGGGCGAGGCCATCGTCAGCGCTATCGAAAAATACGACGGCACCGTGGCGGTGCTCGCCAGCGGCTCGCTGTCGCACCGCTTTATCGACGACCAGCGTGCGGAAGAAGGGATGAACAGCTACACCCGCGAGTTTGACCGTCAGATGGACGAGCGCGTGGTGAAGCTGTGGCGCGAAGGCCAGTTTAAGGAGTTTTGCAGCATGCTGCCGGAGTACGCCGACTACTGCTACGGCGAGGGCAACATGCACGACACCGTGATGCTGCTGGGCATGCTCGGCTGGGACCAGTACGACGGCAAGGTGGAGTTCCTCACCGAGCTGTTCGCCAGCTCCGGCACCGGCCAGGTTAACGCCGTTTTCCCGCTGCCTGCGTAAGGAGCCACCGTGCCGCACTTTATTGCTGAATGTACCGACAACATCCGCGAGCAGGCCGACCTGCCGGGGCTGTTCGCCAAAGTCAACGAGGCGCTCGCCGCCACGGGCATCTTCCCCATCGGCGGTATCCGCAGCCGCGCCCACTGGCTGGACACCTGGCAGATGGCCGACGGCAGGCACGATTACGCCTTTGTGCATATGACGCTAAAGATTGGTGCCGGGCGCAGCCTGGAGAGCCGGGAAGCCGTGGGGGAGATGCTGTTTGCGCTGATCAAAACGCACTTCGCGGAGCTGATGGCCGCCCGCTATCTGGCACTGTCGTTCGAGCTCGACGAGCTGCATCCGACGCTCAATTACAAACAAAACAACGTGCACGCGTTGTTTAAGTAAAACCGTCCCCTCTCCCTTTGGGAGAGGGTTAGGGTGAGGGGAAATCTCTGCGGCCTGATGCCCTCACCCCGTCCCTCTCCCACGGGGAGAGGGAGAAAAAACATAAAACAGGATATCGCCATGCTCGACAAACACACCCATACCCTGATCGCCCATCGTCTGCATCAGGCGGAACAATCCCGGGAGCAGATCCGCGCGATCTCGCTGGAGTACCCGGAGATCACCATTGAAGACGCCTACGCCGTCCAGCGCGAATGGGTCAGCCTGAAAATCGCCGAAGGCCGCGTGCTGAAGGGCCACAAGATCGGCCTCACCTCGAAAGCGATGCAGGCCAGCTCGCAGATTAGCGAGCCGGACTACGGCGCGCTGCTGGACGACATGTTCTTCCACGACGGCAGCGACATCCCCGTCGATCGCTTTATCGTTCCGCGCATCGAAGTGGAGCTAGCCTTCGTGCTGGCAAAACCGCTGCGCGGCCCGAACTGCACGATCTTCGACGTCTACAACGCGACTGACTACGTCATCCCCGCGCTGGAGCTGATCGACGCCCGCTGCCACAACGTTGACCCGGAAACCCAGCGCCCGCGCAAGGTGTTCGACACCATTTCCGATAACGCCGCCAATGCGGGGGTGATCCTCGGCGGCCGTCCGATTAAGCCCGACGCGCTGGATCTGCGCTGGATCTCCGCCCTGCTCTACCGCAACGGCGTGATCGAAGAGACCGGCGTTGCCGCAGGCGTGCTCAACCACCCGGCGAACGGCGTAGCGTGGCTGGCGAACAAGCTGGCGCCGTACGACGTGCAGCTTGAGCCGGGGCAAATCATTCTCGGCGGCTCGTTTACCCGCCCGGTGCCCGCCAGCAGAGGCGACACCTTCCACGTCGACTACGGCAGCATGGGCTCCATCAGCTGCCGCTTTGTTTAGGAGAGGACCATGCAAAACGCATTCAAAGCGGCGCTGCAGGCGGGCCGCCCGCAAATCGGCTTATGGCTGGGGCTGACCAGCAGCTATAGCGCCGAGCTGCTGGCGGGGGCAGGCTTCGACTGGCTGCTGATCGACGGCGAGCACGCGCCGAACAGCGTGCAGACCGTGTTAACCCAATTACAGGCCATCGCCCCTTATCCCAGCCAGCCGGTGGTGCGCCCGTCGTGGAACGACCCGGTGCAGATTAAACAGCTGCTGGACGTGGGGGCACAAACCCTGCTGGTGCCGATGGTTCAAAACGCCGACGAAGCGCGGCTGGCGGTCCGTTCTACCCGCTACCCGCCTGCGGGCATTCGCGGCGTCGGCAGCGCCCTGGCGCGCGCCTCGCGCTGGAACCGCATCCCGGATTACCTGCAGCAGGCTAACGACGCCATGTGCGTGCTGGTGCAGATTGAAACCCGCGAGGCGCTGAAAAACCTGCCGCAGATCCTGGACGTGGAAGGCGTCGACGGCGTGTTTATCGGCCCGGCGGATCTGAGCGCCGACATGGGCTTTGCCGGCAACCCGCAGCACCCGGAGGTGCAGGCCGCCATCGAGCAGGCGATCGCGCAGATCCGTGCGGCCGGTAAAGCGCCCGGCATCCTGATGGCGAACGAGCCGCTGGCGAAACGCTACCTTGAACTCGGCGCGCTATTTGTCGCCGTCGGCGTCGACACCACCCTGCTCGCCCGCGGCGCGGAAGCGCTGGCGGCACGCTTTATCGAACAACCGGTTACGTCAGTTAATAACAATAAATCCGTCTACTAAACGTAAGATCTGGAGCGCACCATGACGACCTCTACCCTGCAAACCCATGATAATAAAGCTGTTGAACATCGCGCCATTAACAAGCTGTTCCGACGCCTGATCGTCTTTCTCTTTATCCTGTTTGTCTTTTCGTTTCTCGATCGTATCAACATCGGCTTTGCCGGGCTGACGATGGGCAAAGATCTGGGCCTTACGTCGACCATGTTTGGCCTGGCCGCGACGCTGTTTTACGTTACCTACGTGCTGTGCGGGATCCCGAGCAACATCATGCTGGCGAAAATCGGCGCGCGGCGCTGGATCGCCGGGATCATGGTGGTGTGGGGCATCGCCTCCACCTGCACCATGTTCGCCACCAGCCCGCACACGCTCTATGTTTTACGCATGCTGGTGGGCATTGCGGAAGCGGGCTTCCTGCCAGGGATCCTGGTCTATCTCACCTGGTGGTTCCCGGCCTATCACCGCGCCCGCGCCAACGCGCTGTTTATGATCGCCATGCCGGTGACCATGATGCTCGGCTCGATCCTCTCCGGCTACATTCTGGCGATGGACGGGCTGTGGAACCTGAAGGGCTGGCAGTGGCTGTTCCTGCTGGAGGGGCTGCCGTCGGTGGTGCTCGGCGTAGTGACCTGGTTTTACCTCAACGACACGCCGGATCAGGCCACCTGGCTGGACGACGACGAAAAGCAGGCGCTGAAAACGATGATCGCCCGCGAGCAGGAGGTCGCCATTGCCCAATCCGTCACGCCGCGATCGACGCTGCGCGAAGTGCTGACCCCGGCGGTGCTGCTCTACACGCTGGCCTACTTCTGCCTGACCAACACGCTTAGCGCGATCAACATCTGGACGCCGCAGATCCTGCAAAGCTTTAACACGGGGAGCAGCAATATCGTCATCGGCCTGCTGGCGGCGATCCCGCAGTTTTGCACCATCCTCGGGATGATCTGGTGGAGCCGACGCTCCGACAGGCTGAAAGAGCGAAAAAAGCACACCATCCTGCCGTACCTGTTCGCCGCGGCGGGATGGATGCTGGCCTCGGCCACCGATCACAGCCTGATCCAGCTGCTTGGCATCATCATGGCCTCAACCGGATCGTTTACCGCCATGGCGATATTCTGGACCACGCCGGATCGGGTTATTAGCCTGCAGTCCCGCGCGGTGGCGCTGGCGGTGATCAACGCCATCGGCAACGTAGGATCCGCCGTCAGCCCATTGCTGATTGGGATCCTGCGCGACGCGACCGGCAGCTTCAGCTCCGGCCTATGGTTTGTGGCCGGGCTGCTGGTGGTCGGCGCGCTGGTGCTGACGCGCATTCCGATGACGCAGCGGGATCAACAGAGGAACGAGCATGTGCCAGAGCCCTATCGCCAACATTGATATCAGCAAGGAGTACGACGAAAGTCTGGGCACCGACGATGTGCACTACCAGTCGTTCGCGCGCATGGCGGCCTTTTTTGGCCGCGACATGCAGGCGCATCGTCACGACCAGTATTTTCAGATGCACTTTCTCGATACCGGGCAGATTGAGCTCCAGCTCGACGATCACCGCTACTCGGTGCAGGCCCCGCTGTTCGTCCTCACGCCGCCGTCGGTGCCGCACGCGTTTATCACCGAATCCGACAGCGACGGGCACGTGCTGACGGTGCGCGAGGATCTGATCTGGCCGCTGCTGGAGGTGCTCTACCCCGGCACGCGGGAAGCGTTTGGCCTGCCGGGGATCTGCCTCTCGCTGGCCGACAGGCCGGACGAGCTGGCGGCGCTGAAGCACTACTGGCAGCTGATTGCCCGGGAATCGACGGAACAGCTGCCGGGGCGCGAACATACCCTGGTCCTGCTGGCGCAGGCGGTCTTCACCCTGCTGCTGCGCAACGCCAAGCTCGACGACCACGCTTCGGGCGGTATGCGCGGCGAGCTGAAGCTGTTCCAGCGCTTTACCCAGCTGATAGATGCCCACTACCACCAGCACTGGACGGTGCCGGAATACGCCAGCGAACTGCACCTGACCGAATCCCGCCTGACCGACATCTGCCGCCGCTTCGCCAACCGCCCACCGAAGCGGCTGATCTTCGACCGCCAGCTGCGGGAGGCCAGGCGGCTGCTGCTCTTCTCCGACAGCGCGGTCAGCGAGATTGCCTGGCAGCTGGGGTTTAAGGATCCGGCCTATTTTGCCCGGTTTTTTAACCGCTTAGTGGGGTGCTCGCCGAGCGCGTATCGGGCGCAGAAAGTACCGGTTTCCTGAACGCATCACGTTTTGTAGGGCGGGTAAGCGCAGCGCCACCCGCCGAAAAGCCGCACAGATCACAAATCCCAATCCAACCCGAAAAGTACCCGCCGTTGTCCCAATCGTCCCTTCACGTTACGCCCCTCTCAGGCTTCAATTAAACAACAAAAACAAAACATAAATTTAACAACACTATTCCGATACGAGGTCCCTATGAAGCCTGAAGATTTCCGCGCTGATGCCAAACGTCCGTTAACCGGCGAAGAGTATTTAAAAAGCCTGCAGGACGGCCGTGAGATTTATATCTACGGCGAGCGCGTCAAAGACGTCACCACCCATCCGGCGTTTCGCAACGCGGCGGCCTCTATCGCGCAGATGTACGACGCGCTTCACAAGCCGGACATGCAGGACACCCTCTGCTGGGGCACCGACACCGGCAGCGGCGGCTACACCCATAAGTTCTTCCGCGTGGCGAAAAGCGCCGACGACCTGCGCCAGCAGCGCGACGCCATCGCCGAGTGGTCGCGCCTGAGCTACGGCTGGATGGGCCGCACGCCGGACTACAAGGCCGCATTCGGCTGCGCGCTCGGCGCCAACCCGGCCTTCTACGGCCAGTTCGAACAGAACGCCCGTAACTGGTACACCCGCATTCAGGAAACCGGCCTGTACTTCAACCACGCTATCGTTAACCCGCCGATCGACCGCCACAAGCCGGCTGACGAGGTGAAAGATGTCTACATCAAGCTGGAGAAAGAGACCGATGCCGGGATTATCGTCAGCGGCGCGAAAGTGGTGGCAACCAACTCGGCGCTGACCCACTACAACATGATCGGCTTCGGCTCCGCGCAGGTGATGGGCGAAAACCCGGACTTCGCGCTGATGTTCGTCGCGCCGATGGATGCCGAAGGCGTGAAGCTGATCTCGCGCGCCTCTTACGAGATGGTGGCAGGCGCAACCGGATCCCCGTACGACTACCCGCTCTCCAGCCGCTTCGACGAGAACGACGCGATCCTGGTGATGGATCACGTGCTGATCCCGTGGGAAAACGTGCTGATCTACCGCGATTTCGACCGCTGCCGTCGCTGGACGATGGAAGGTGGATTTGCGCGGATGTACCCGCTGCAGGCCTGCGTGCGTCTGGCGGTGAAGCTCGACTTCATCACCGCCCTGCTGAAGAAATCGCTCGAGTGCACCGGTACCCTGGAGTTCCGCGGCGTGCAGGCGGATCTCGGCGAAGTGGTGGCCTGGCGCAACATGTTCTGGGCGCTGAGCGACTCCATGTGTTCCGAAGCCACGCCGTGGGTGAACGGCGCCTACCTGCCGGATCACGCCGCGCTGCAAACCTACCGCGTGATGGCGCCGATGGCCTACGCCAAGATCAAGAACATCATCGAGCGTAACGTGACGTCCGGTCTGATTTACCTGCCGTCCAGCGCCCGGGATCTGAACAACCCGCAGATCGACCAGTATCTGGCGAAATACGTTCGCGGCTCCAACGGTATGGATCACGTCGAACGCATCAAGATTTTGAAGCTGATGTGGGATGCCATCGGCAGCGAGTTTGGCGGTCGTCACGAGCTGTACGAAATCAACTACTCCGGGAGCCAGGATGAGATCCGCCTGCAGTGTCTGCGCCAGGCGCAGAGCTCCGGCAACATGGACAAGATGATGGCGATGGTCGACCGCTGCATGTCCGAATACGACCAGCACGGCTGGACGGTGCCGCACCTGCACAACAACAGCGATATCAACATGCTCGACAAGCTGCTGAAATAGCGCAGCGGGAGGTTGCAATGCATTTAGATGAACAACGCCTGCGTTTTCGCGACGCAATGAGCAGCCTGTCGGCGGCGGTCAATGTGGTCACCACCGAGGGCGAGGCGGGCCGCTGCGGCATTACCGCCACCGCCGTCTGTTCGGTGACTGACACCCCGCCGTCGGTCATGGTGTGCATCAACGCCAACAGCGCCATGAACCCGGTATTTCAGGGCAACGGCAGGCTGTGCGTTAACGTACTGAACCACGAGCAGGAGATCATGGCTCGCCATTTCGCCGGGATGACCGGTATGACGATGGAGGAGCGCTTTGCCCTCTCCTGCTGGCAGAAAGGCCCGCTGGCGCAGCCGGTGCTCAAGGGCGCGCTCGCCAGCCTGGAAGGCGAGATTAGCCAGGTGCAAACCATCGGCACGCATCTTGTCTACCTTGTTGAAATTAAAAACATCATTCTGAGTGACGCGGGACACGGCCTGATCTACTTCAAGCGCCGTTTCCACCCGGTTATGCTGGAGGCGGAAGCCGCCGTGTGATCCCCCCTCGCGCTGGCCTTTTTCTTCGGCCAGCGCCGCTTTCTACAAAAACTCCTAAGGTTTCCGCTAAATCACGCCGTTATATACCCATAAGAGAAATTTTCTGTGACTGAATACTGGCACCCTTTGTCAGTGCATCCGCATCATTCAGCGCATACCTAAATATACAGGATGACCTTATGGCAAAAACGACGCGGAGCCGCTCGGCTGAACGTCTGGTCGATATTCTGGTTGAGCTACATTTAAACGGTGTGGTAAACCGCAGTGCGCTAATGGAGAAATTTAAAATTACCGAGCGTACCGTCTACCGGGATTTAAATGCCCTCTCTCCCATTGTTGAACATACCGGTAACGGGCTATATCGACTGATTCATTCTGCACAATCGCCCGGCGGACAAGGCCTACACCACACCCTTGCTAACTTCCTGAATGCCGACAGCTTTTTCCCTGAAAGAAATACGGAATTCTGGCAAAATCTTGAAACGCGCGTTGACGAAAACCATATTCTTATTCTTGCGAATGAAGCCGAACACACGGTCCAGCGCGATATTCGCCGTCATTTAACGAAAATCGAGAGATCGATTAAAAACCATAATGTTTGTCAGATTGTTTATAAGGGGAAAACCCGTCTGATTAATCCCTATAAACTCATTAACAAAAAAAATATATGGTATTTACAAGCCACCGAAAATAGCCGTCTGAAATCCTTCTCATTGAGCCAGATTAGCTGGTTTGATATTCAGAAAACGACCTTCACCCCGGAAGAAAATGTCCTTGAGCTGCTGGAAAAAAGCCTCGACCCTTGGGTATCTGAAAATACTTTCGCGGTGAAAATATTTATCAAAGATAATATTTCGCATTACTTCCTGCGCCGCGATCTTCTGCCGGAACAAGAGCTGCTGGAGGAGCAACAGGGCGGCGTCACGCTGCGCTGCCAGGCGGCGCACGAGAACCAGATCCTGCCGCTGCTGTTCTACTGGCTGCCCCATATTCAGATTCTTGAGCCGAGCTGGCTGAAGGAAAAACTGATCGGAACGCTGGAGAACTATCTGGCGGTGGAACGCAACCCGAATAATCAAGTGATCTCAATCACATAATTTCGCCCCCTGGCGGCGAGCCGGAACCGCTCGTCGCCCCCTTTGACCGCTCACCTCGCACTTTCAACCACTCATTCATTTACCGTCCTTTACACGCGCGAGGATCTGGCACGATCGCTCCAGCATTAATCAATACCTCCTCACAACGAACCCTGACCCTTTTTTCTTTACATAAAAAACCAGGTCTTACTATGGATACTAAAAAACTACTGAAGCACGTGCCCTGGGCCTTACTCGGGATCCTCGGCGCTTTTTGTCTGGCGGTTGTCGCATTGCGCCGGGGCGAACACGTAAGCGCCCTGTGGATCGTGGTCGCGTCCGTTTCCGTCTATCTTGTTGCTTATCGCTACTACAGCTTGTACATCGCGCAGAAGGTCATGAAGCTCGACCCGACGCGCGCCACTCCGGCGGTCATTAACAATGACGGCCTGAACTACGTGCCAACCAACCGCTACGTGCTGTTTGGTCACCACTTTGCCGCTATCGCCGGTGCAGGCCCGCTGGTCGGCCCGGTGCTGGCCGCGCAGATGGGCTACCTGCCGGGTACCCTGTGGCTGCTCGCGGGCGTAGTGCTGGCGGGTGCGGTGCAGGACTTTATGGTGCTGTTTATCTCTTCTCGCCGTAACGGCGCCTCTCTGGGTGAGATGGTCAAAGAAGAGATGGGCCGCGTGCCGGGGACCATCGCCCTGTTCGGCTGCTTCCTGATTATGATCATCATCCTCGCGGTGCTGGCCCTGATCGTGGTGAAAGCGCTGGCCGAAAGCCCGTGGGGCGTCTTCACCGTCTGCTCAACCGTGCCGATTGCGCTGTTCATGGGGATCTACATGCGATTCCTGCGTCCGGGACGCGTGGGTGAAGTGTCGGTGATTGGTATCGTGCTGCTGGTGGCCTCCATCTACTTCGGCGGCGTGATTGCGCACGACCCGTACTGGGGCCCGGCGCTGACCTTCAAGGACACCACCATTACCTTCGCGCTGATTGGCTATGCGTTTATCTCCGCGCTGCTGCCGGTCTGGCTGATTCTGGCCCCGCGCGACTACCTGGCGACCTTCCTCAAAATCGGCGTTATCGTCGGTCTGGCGATCGGCATCCTGGTGATTAACCCGGATCTGAAAATGCCTGCGGTCACGCAGTACATCGACGGCACCGGCCCGCTGTGGAAAGGCGCCCTGTTCCCGTTCCTGTTCATCACCATCGCCTGCGGTGCGGTCTCCGGCTTCCACGCCCTGATTGCGTCCGGCACCACGCCTAAGCTGCTGGCGAACGAGAAAGACGCGCGTCTGATCGGCTACGGCGCGATGCTGATGGAGTCCTTCGTGGCGATCATGGCGCTGGTTGCAGCCTCGATTATCGAACCGGGTCTGTACTTCGCGATGAACACCCCGCCTGCTGGCCTCGGCATCACCATGCCAAACCTGCACGAGATGGGCGGCGACAACGCGGCGCTGATTATGGCGCAGCTGAAGGACGCGAGCGCACACGCGGCGGCGACCGTCAGCTCCTGGGGCTTCGTGATTTCGCCAGAGCAGATCATGCAGACGGCGAAGGACATCGGCGAACCGTCCGTGCTGAACCGCGCAGGCGGTGCACCTACGCTTGCCGTCGGTATCGCACACGTGTTCCACAAAGTGCTGCCGTGGGCGGACATGGGCTTCTGGTACCACTTCGGTATTCTGTTCGAAGCGCTGTTCATCCTGACCGCGCTGGACGCCGGTACCCGTGCGGGCCGCTTCATGCTGCAGGACCTGCTCGGTAACTTCGTGCCGTTCCTGAAGAAAACCGACTCTCTGGTCGCGGGTATTCTGGGTACTGCGGGCTGCGTCGGCCTGTGGGGCTACCTCCTGTATCAGGGCGTTGTCGACCCGCTCGGCGGCGTGAAGAGCCTGTGGCCGCTGTTCGGTATCTCTAACCAGATGCTCGCAGCCGTTGCTCTGGTGCTCGGTACCGTGGTCCTCGTGAAGATGAAACGCACCAAATACATCTGGGTAACGGTTGTTCCTGCGCTGTGGCTGCTGCTCTGCACCACCTGGGCGCTTGGCCTGAAGCTGTTCAGCGCCAACCCGCAGCTGGAAGGCTTCTTCTTCATGGCTAACCAGTACAAAGAGAAGATTGCCGCAGGCGGCGCGGATCTGACCGCGCAGCAGATTGCCAACATGAACCATATCGTGGTGAACAACTACACCAACGCGGGTCTGAGCATTCTGTTCCTGGTGGTGGTGTACAGCATCATCTTCTACGGCATCAAAACCTGGCTGAACGTGCGCAACGCCGACGGTCGTACGGATAAAGAAACCCCGTACGTGCCGGTGCCGGAAGGCGGCGTGAAGACCTCTTCACACCATTAATCCGCAATCCTCCCCCTCTCCCTTTGGGAGAGGGCTGGGGTGAGGGGAACACAAGCCCAGCGGACTCACATCGCCGGGCTTTTTCTGTCTGGAACCTACAATGTTTGGTAACTTAGGCGAAGCAAAAAAATACCTCGGTCAGGCGGCGAAAATGCTGATTGGCATTCCGGACTATGACAACTACGTTGAGCATATGAAGACCAACCATCCGGATAAGCCGTACATGACCTACACCGAATTCTTCCGCGAGCGTCAGGAAGCGCGCTACGGCGGAAGTGGAGAAGGCGGCGTCCGCTGCTGCTAAAGGAGAGACCATGACCCCGATTGCCGTTACCCTGCTGACCGGTTTTCTCGGCGCCGGTAAGACCACCCTGCTGCGCCACATCCTGAATGAACAGCACGGCTTCAAAATTGCCGTCATCGAAAACGAATTTGGTGAGGTCTCGGTAGACGATCAGCTGATTGGCGATCGCGCCACCCAGATCAAAACCCTCACCAACGGCTGCATCTGCTGCACCCGCTCTAACGAATTAGAAGACGCCCTGCTGGACCTGCTCGACAGCCGCGACCGCGGCGAGATCGACTTTGACCGTCTTGTGATCGAGTGCACCGGGATGGCCGACCCTGGCCCGATTATTCAGACCTTTTTCTCTCACGAGATCCTCTGCCAGCGCTACATGCTGGACGGCGTGATTGCCCTGGTGGATGCGGTTCACGCCGACGATCAGATGAACCAGTTCACCATCGCCCAGTCTCAGGTGGGCTACGCTGACCGCATCCTGCTGACCAAAACCGACGTGGCGGGCGAAAGCGTTAAGCTGCGCGAGCGCCTGACCCGCATCAACTCCCGCGCGCCGATTTACACGGTGACACATGGCGACATCGATCTGTCTCAGTTGTTCAACACCAACGGCTTTATGCTGGAAGAGAACGTCACCGCAAAACCGCGCTTCCACTTTATGGGAGATAAGCAAAACGACGTGGCGTCGATTGTGGTCGAGCTGGACTACCCGGTGGGCATCGGCGAGGTTTCGCGCGTGATGGAGAACCTGCTGCTGTCGTTTGCCGACAAGCTGCTGCGCTACAAAGGTATGCTGTGGATTGACGGCGAGCCGAACCGCCTGCTGTTCCAGGGCGTGCAGCGCCTTTATAGCGCCGACTGGGACAGACCGTGGGGCGATGAAACGCCGCGCAGCGTGATGGTGTTTATAGGTATCCAACTCCCGGAAGAGGAGATTCGAGCGGCGTTTGCGGGGCTGAAAAAGTAAATAGTGGCTCCCTTTTAATGAGGAAAGGGAGCGTATTTCATTGATGCCAAATGCGCGGGTCGCACTTTCTGTTTGCAATATTGTCTGTTAATGTTCTTAACAATAATGAAATCATGCTTTGATTAATATTCATTGCAATATTAATTAATTGGATTTGTATAATTTTCATGAATTGGTAGGCGTAATATGGCAATCATTATTCCCACAATAAGCAGCTGTAGCGAGAAGATTACGGCCGGAGAGAAAAGGCTGGCAAGGCTTCTGGAGGGTGGGCTCAGTGAGCAATGTACCTGCTGGTATGACACCCGAATGGGAGACAAAGACGATCATCCTGATTTTGTCATTCTGGCCCCTGAAAAAGGGCTGTTGTTTATAGAAGTGAAAGACTGGTTTATCACAAAAATAAAATCGGCTAATAAAACGCATATTGATTATGAAACCAAAAACGGCATAGAGCCGTTGAAGAACCCACTCGAACAGGTTAGGCAATATACCTTTCATATCATCAATAGCCTGAAAAAAGATCCCCTGCTTCGCCAGCAGCAGGGAGATCATGAGGGCGGTTTTATTATTCCGTATGGATATGGTGTTTATTTGAGCAACATAACCCGGGCACAGCTGGAAAAGAGTTTTACACCCGTGGAGTTAAATGAAATTTTGCCCACCAGCCAGGTGATATGCAAAGACGAGCTCAACGAGTTTATGACAAGAGAACAAATCTCTGACCGGCTCGAATCCCTTCTCAAACATCGCTTCGTTCATCACGCAACACCGCAGCAGTTCGACCGCATCAGATGGCATCTGTATCCCGATGTACGCATTAACCCATCCGTGACGCGGGTTGATCTGGACAATTTTACGTTCCACACCCCTGATGTGGTTTGCATGATGGACAGATACCAGGAACAGCTCGCCCGAAGTATGGGGGCAGGACACAGGGTAATTCACGGCGTAGCAGGATCCGGCAAAACGCTCATTCTGTATCACCGCTGCATTGAGCTTGCCAATAATATTGAAAACACCAAACCGATACTGGTGATTTGCTACAACATTACGCTGGCCAAAAAACTCAAAGCGCAGCTCGAACACCACAGTCTGAGACTTCCTGTCGAGGTTATCCATTTTCATGCCTGGTGCTACCAGCAGTTAAACGCGCAACGACGTATTCCCCCAAAGAGCAAAAACTTTATTGAGCTAATGGAAAATGCGCTAACGGTGGCATTTGAAGAAGGGGTTATCAAACCAGAGCAGTACAGCGCCGTTTTGATAGATGAAGGACACGATTTTAAGCCGGAATGGCTAAGAATTCTCGCTAAGATGCCGGACAATAAAGATAGCGCCCTGCTTTTCCTGTACGATGACGCTCAGTCAATCTATCAAAAAAAGAAAGCTCTCGATTTCACCCTGTCCAGCGTCGATATAAAGGCTCAGGGTCGCACAACAATTCTCGATACCAATTATCGCAACACCCGGCAAATACTTCACTTCGCCAGCAGCGTTGCATTTAATTATCTCAATAATCACATCGAAGATTCCCTCAAATACCAGCTGCCTGCCGCAGGAGGACTGTCCGGGCAATATCCGGCGCTGGACAGCTTTGATAATCAGGACGAGGAGATTACACGCGTTCTCGATTGGGTTACTGAACAGCGACAGCAGGGGATTGCATGGTCGGAAATCGCCATACTGTGCCCCTCAACTTACAGCATTTCAGGTATGCTCGGGCCAAGGCTCGAAGCCCGCAAGATCCCATACCAGATGATTGTCTCCAGCGATGATAAAAAGCACTGGTCACCGCAGAATGATTTCCTCTGCGTCATGCCGCTTCCCAGCAGCAAAGGGCTTGAGTTTAACTCGGTCGCCATTATGGATGCCGCAAAGGAAAGGGACAGTGAAGATCTGAGTGACGATATCAAGCGCCTTTACGTCGGTTTTACCCGCGCGCGACAGAATCTTCTGGTGACTATGCATGGAACCGGAGGCCTGCGAGATCATCTGGTCGAGACCTGGGAAAAGAGCGTTAAGACGGTCTAGCTGTCCAGTAAGCACCGAACAATCCCCTCTCCCCTATGGGGTGTACGGTCCGGGGACATAGTGAACACTTGTTCGGGGACATGGTAGACACTTACAACTAAGGCATAAGAACCCGTTTATGGAGTCGCTTATGCCCTGGGATGCGAGAGATACCATGTCATTACGTACCGAGTTTGTTTTGTTCGCCTCGCAGGACGGGGCGAACATTCGTTCCCTCTGCCGTCACTACGGTATTTCACCTGCCACAGGCTACAAGTGGCTTCGCCGCTGGGCTCAGGAAGGTGCCGCCGGCCTTCAGGACCGCCCGCGCATACCGCACCATTCCCCGAACCGCTCATCTGACGACATCACAGCCCTGCTGCGCATGGCGCATGACCGCCATGAGCGCTGGGGCGCACGCAAGATAAAGCGCTGGCTCGAGGACCAGGGGCACCGCATGCCCGCCTTCAGCACCGTCCATAGCCTGATGGCCCGCCATGGTCTGCTGCCGGGCGCTTCACCGGGCATTCCCCCCACGGGACGGTTCGAACATGACGCGCCGAACCGCCTCTGGCAGATGGATTTTAAGGGCCACTTTCCCTTTGGCGGCGGCCGCTGCCATCCGCTCACCCTGCTGGACGACCACTCCCGTTTTTCCCTGTGCCTGGCGCACTGTACCGATGAACGGCGCGAGACCGTGCAGCAGCAGCTGGTCAGCGTGTTTGAGCGTTACGGCCTGCCGGACCGGATGACGATGGACAACGGCTCACCGTGGGGAGACACCACCGGCACCTGGACGGCGCTGGAGCTGTGGCTGATGCGCCACGGTATCCGGGTGGGGCACTCCCGGCCTTATCATCCGCAGACGCAGGGCAAGCTGGAGCGTTTTCACCGCAGCCTGAAGGCGGAAGTACTGCAGGGAAAATGGTTCGCAGACAGCGGTGAGCTGCAGCGCGCCTTCGACCACTGGCGGACGGTCTATAACCTTGAACGCCCGCACGAGGCGCTGGATATGGCGGTACCGGGCTCGCGGTATCAGCCGTCAGCGCGGCAGTACAGCTGCACCACAACGCCCCCGGAATACGACGAGGGCGTGATGGTCAGGAAGGTGGATATCAGCGGAAAGCTGAGCGTGAAAGGGGTAAGTCTGAAGGCAGGCAAGGCGTTCAGGGGAGAACGGGTCGGGCTGAAGGAGATGCAGGAAGACGGCAGCTACGAGGTGTGGTGGTACAGCACGAAAGTGGGGGTGATCGACCTGAAGAAAAAGTCGATCACCATGGGTAAAGGATGATAAAAAGTGTTCACCATGTCCCCGAACACCTGTCTACCATGTCCCCGGACTGTACATGGGGAGAGGGTTAGGGTGGGGGGTAAACTTATTTCACCGCTTCCGGCAGCGTTATAATCCACAACTCGCTGTCCGACTCCGGCTTCTTCAGCGGCTTCACGCTGAGCGTGGTTTCAACCGGTTTATCATCCAGCGTCAGCTTGCCTTCCGCGTTCACCCGATAATCCTTGAGCTTCTTGCCCTCGACCGGGTTTTGCATCGCCACCTTCACGCCAAAATCGTTATCGTTCGCCACCGCCAGCGTTTTGCTGTCAATTAGCGCCAGCCCTTCGGCCTTCTCCTGCTGCCAGCCCAGCGCGCGGAGATCGACAACCTGCGTTTTAGCCGCAAGCGTTATGCCGCGCTGCGCCAGGGTTTTCTCATCATCAAACTCCGGGTACTCACCCGGCTTGTCAAAGGCGGAAAGGTCGCTCGCCTTGCTGAGATCCACCTTGTAAATCAGGTTACGCATGCCGTCGTTTTTATCGCTTCCCTGCTCAATCAGCAGGATGTGCTGGTCATCGAGCGCCACAATGTCGCCGATTTTGGCGTCGCTGTTTTTACCGTAGGCCGCGCTGTCGATTGGGTAACCGTACATCGCGGTTTTCCCGGTCGCCGGGTCGAAGCTCACCAGACGCGTAAACAGCGCCTGCTTTTTGCTCTTACCGTCGATATCCAGCGTGCTTTGCACGGCGGCGATAATCCGCCCGTCCGGCATTCGGGTCAGGCCTTCAAAGCCACGGTTAGCCTGGCGCCATTTGATGATGTTTGGCAGACCGCCCGCGATGGATTTCTCCCCTTCCGCGGCCTGCGGCCCGTGGATTGCCAGGATCTTCCCTTTGCTGTCGACGTTAATCAGGAACGGGCCATACTCGTCGCACAGCCAGTAGCCGCCTTTCCCGTCCGGCGTGATGCCTTCCGTGTCCAGGCCACGGTTGTCACCCTTCAGGATGTTGAGGGTATCGCTGAACGCGACCTCATTGGTGGAGCCAATCACGCCGCTTTGCAGCGGCAGACCGTTAATCTCGCCTTTATCATCATGCAGCGGGCGGGCATCAACAGCCTCCGCTTTGCCTTTCTGAACGCGGATGGTCATCAGCAGCGGCGCGAAATCTGGCGTGACAAATATTTTGGCTTCGTTTTTCCCCATTTTTGGCGCATCGGCGTTTGGACCGCGATCGGTCACGGTCGCAAAGGTCAGGGCGTCGCCCTGCTTGCCCGTAAACAGCAGGCCAGAACCGATTCCCACGGGCAGTCCGTTCGGAAACGCCCTGGCAAACGCGCCGCTGTAGCTCACGTGGGAGCCTTCAGGGAAGCTGACGACATAGCGCTCAGCAGTAGGCTGCGCCGCCAGGCCAGAGAAAGAAAGCGCACAACCGATTAGCACAGGAATAATTTTTCTTTTCATATTGTTAGCATCCAGTTAGTGAAGCCAACAACGTAAAGAATAAACGTGTCAGAAAAATGACATGAAAAGGAAACCGACCTGCGCGATTGAACGTATATTCATCACTCGAAATGTAAGGCTTTGTTGTTTTGTGTGACAGGTGAAACATTTTCGGAAATTATTAGAAACCCAATTAATTCATCTCAAATCACTATCCCCGCCTCGTTCAGTTTATGTTTAGTCAAAAAACTAAACGGTTCCTAAACGCCAAAAACATCCCCTGTTGACACCCCGACAATCAAACACCAATGCAACAATTGCAATAAAAAACTTAACAATATCAGTATAAAACCGCGATTTATATCACATTTGCAGTCATAAACATCGCTTGTTAAGGTGCGCCCAGATGAATTTAATGACGAGGCATAAAACATGAAAAAACTGAATATCCTTCTTCTTTCTGCTCTGGCTGCCGTATCGGGTTCCGCACTGGCGATGGGCGGCACCGTTGAGCAGGGTAAAAACTTTACCAACCTCAATCTGGAAATGGGTAAATCCTCATCCGGTGTTTATCTTGAAAGTAACTGGCTCAAAAACACCGACGACGGCACCCAGACCGGCGGCGTGGGCGCAGGCTACAACCTGGAAGTGGGCCCGGTGATGCTGAATGCGGGCGCGAAGGCGATCTACCTCGGCCCGAAAAAAGGCGATAACGGCGTGGCGTTCCCGATTGGCGGCGGCGTAAACGTTGCGTTGACCGACAGCATCCACGTGTACGGTGAAGGCTATGTGGCACCAGAAGGGCTGAACAACAGCGTGAAAAACTACGTGGAAGCCAACGGCGGAGTAAGCTGGACGCCGATTACGCCAGTGACCCTGAAAGTGGGTTACCACCACGTGAGCGTGGATGGCAAAGACGGTCGTCCTGGCCACACGCTGATTGACGGCGCATATGTAGGCGGTGGAGTGACCTTCTGATGAAACACCGCATTACCGCGCTTTGCGTTCTGAGCCTCACGCTGATGCTCACCGGCTGCGTCCAGTACAAATGGGTGAAACCGGGCGTCAGCGACGCTGACATGAATAAAAAGCTCACGGAATGCGAAGCGCAGGCCCTGATCGATCTGCCCCCGGATAACGTAGTAACCGGTTCGAGCTCGGAAAAAACGGACAAAAAGAACAAGAAAAAGGATATTTCCACGAGCTACACGGTCGAAGACGCGAACGAATATCGCCGGGATACGTTAGTCGACAGCTGCATGTTCAAAAGCGGCTGGGACAAGATCGAAGTGCAATAATCTCCTTTAAAAAAACCTGCCGGTTGGCAGGTTTTTGATTATCTCTTACTTACGCACCACCACCAGCTTCTGGTTCACAAACTCTTTGATCCCCAGGTCCGACAGCTCGCGCCCGTAGCCGGAGCGCTTCACGCCGCCGAACGGCAGCTCTGGCGCAGTATCGGTGAGCCAGTTGATGTACACCATCCCTGTCTCAATCCGTGACGCCATTTTCTTCGCGCGCTCGATATTCTGACTAAATACCGCCCCGCCCAGGCCGTAGTGGGAGTCGTTCGCCAGCGCGACCGCCTCGTCGTCGCTTTTCACGACGTAAATCTGCGCTACCGGGCCGAAGAACTCCTCGAAGTACGCCGGGTTATCGCGGGAGATATGCGTCAGGATCGTCGGTTCGAAGAAACTCCCGTCGCGCTGTACCGGTTTGCCGCCATAGTGCAGCGTCGCACCGTTTTTCACCGCCTCGTTAACCTGTTTGGTCAGCGTTTCGAGCGCATCTTTAGATGAGAGCGGCCCCAGCGTGGTGCTTTCGTCCAGCGGATCGCCAATCTTCACCTGCTTAAACGCCTCGGTGAATTTACTCAGGAAGGCATCCGCAATCTTTTCATGCAGAATAAAGCGCTTCGCCGCGGTGCAGACCTGCCCGGCGTTATTGAGTCGCGCATTCACGCCAATTTTCACGGCCCTCTCAAGGTCTGCATCGTCCAGCACCACGAACACATCGTTACCGCCCAGCTCCAGCGTGGATTTCTTGATGTGCTTCGCCGCCTGCGCAGCCACCGCGCTGCCCGCCTTTTCGGAGCCAGTTAGCGCAGCGCCCTGCACGCGATCGTCGGCTATGATGTTTGCCACCTGCTCGGACGAGATAAACAGGTTGGTCCACGCCCCTTCCGGCGCGCCCGCCTCGCGCACCAGATGGGCAAAGGTCTCGGCGCAGTGCGGCACGATGCTGGCATGCTTGGCGATCACCGGGTTGCCCGCCGCCAGGTTGGGCGCCAGAACGCGCATCAGCTGGTAGTACGGAAAGTTCCACGGCTCAACGGCCATCAGCACGCCGATGGGGTGATGCTCAACCCACGCTTCCCCGAGCTCAGACGGATACTTCACCGGGGCCAGGAACCGCTGCGCGTTGTCGGCGTAGTAGCGGGCGATCTGCGCGCACAGCTTTACCTCGCCGCGGCTCTGTTCGATGAGCTTACCCATCTCCTGGCTGGCGATTTTCGCCAGATCCTCCGCGCGCTCGTCGATCAGGTCGGCGAGCTTATGCAGCACCGGCAGACGCTGGTTGATGTCGCCTTTCGCCCAGTCCGAATGATAAAGCGCATCGGCCGCCTTGAGCGCCGCTTCGATATCCGCATCGGTATGCGAGGGGTATTCTTTGATGAGCTGGTTAGTGGCAGGATTTACTGTCTGATAAGCCATGTCGAATCTCCTTGTTTTACCGCTTAGGGTATTAAGGGTAGTCAACATGACTGGCCGTGGACGTAAAGTTGGGTATATCCGGAAGGTTCTTAATGAAGCGCTGCCAGACGGTTCGCTGACGTGGTATAAAAAACCTTCAGAAGGAGCGCCCATGACCGATACCCGACACGTCCGCCAGACATTTCACCGCGCCTCAGGCCTTGAGCTGCGCAGCACCTGGCAGAGTACGCAGGCGTACAAACGCCATAGTCACCCTCAGCTCTCCATCGGCGCGATTGTGGAGGGCCAGACCTGCTGCGTGTGTCATGACAGACAGTACATCCTTAACCCCGGGGACCTCATCGTGATCCCTGCCTGTGCGCCGCACAGCTGCAACCCCGTCACCGGGAATCCGCGCAGCTACCATATGCTCTATATCGACACCGAGCTTCCGCTGGCGCTACAGGTGATTCGTAGCCCTGACCTGTTTGCCCACTACCTGGACGTTGTCGAGACCCTGTCTCAGGCATCACTGGAGACACTGCTTTCTGCCCTTCCCCGTGCTGCGGATAGAGCTGACGCGCTTCGCCCAACCAGCCAGCAGGTTCAGGAGGCATTTCTTTCCGATCTCACCTGCCCGCCTTCCCTCGACGAGCTTGCCCAACGCTTCTCGCTGCGCAAGGAGACGCTGATTCGCACCTTCAAGCAGGACACCGGCCTGACGCCGGGCAGCTTCCTCAGCATTTCCCGCGTGGAGTACGCCAAGGCGCGGCTGCGCGCTGGAGATGATATTGCCGACGTCGGCTACCAGAGCGGCTTTGCAGACCAGAGCCACTTTCATAAGACCTTCGTCAGCTATACCGCCGCCACGCCGCGCCAGTATGCCATGGGCCGATCAATATCAGACAATAAATAGGTTCTGCAGCGCCGTACTCTGGCCTCGGATTATTAACCGAGGTCGCTATGGAACTGTTATTTCCTTCCGCTTTTCTCGCTCTGGCGCTGGCGCACTTTGTTGCCCTGCTAAGCCCGGGCCCGGATTTCTTCCTGTTGGTGGGCTACGCCGCGCGCTATCGGCTGCGCGGCAGCGCCGGGCTGTGCCTCGGCATCGCCGCGGGTAACGGGCTCTACATCCTGCTGGTGATTATCGGCTGGAGCGCGCTGCGCCAGTTTACGTGGCTTTTTACGCTTATCGAGCTTTGCGGGGCGCTGTACCTGCTGTGGATCGGCTCGCATCTGGTGCGCAGCCGACCTCAGGCGCTGGCGCTGAATGAAACTCACCAGCGCTTCCCTTCCCTGCGCAAGCAGATCCTGCTGGGGCTCGGTTCGGCGCTGTTAAATCCGAAGAACGCGCTGTTCTATCTGGCGCTGATGACGGCATTGCTGGGGCCGGACGTGACGCTGCTTCAGCAGGCGACCTGCGGCGTCTGGATGGTGATGGTGGTGCTGGTGTGGGATCTGGCGCTGGTATCGCTGATGGGGCTATCGGTGGTTCAACAGAAGCTCAGCCGTTCGCTGTGGTGGATTGAGCGCACGGCGGGGGTGGCGCTGATGGGGTTTGGGGGGTGGGTGCTGTGGCGGCTACTGGAAATTATACGCTGAGTTAGCGGGCAGCCTGACGCCGCCCGTTGCTTATTTTTTATTTTGATCGCGCAGCATTGCTTCACGCAAAATGGCATTGAGCCTCGTCTGATAACCTTTTCCAGGCCGTTTAAGCCACTCCATCACGTCAGCGTCGATACGTACAGATGCCTGAGTTTTGAGTGGCCGATAGAACTTCCCTCGCACCGCCCCTGACCACTGTTCATCCCCCGTGGCAGGGATATCGCTGTAATCAATCTCTGCTTCCGATTTTTCGGCGAGTGCTTTGAGCTCAGCCTCACGACGAGCACTAACCTCAGGCGCACTACCGCGTTTATGTTTAACCATGCTCATAACGGCTCCTCTCTTTACGGTCCGCCTTTCGTGCGCTAATGATTCGAATGACTTCGTCACCACTTTCAAAACGTACCGTGTGTGCGACCATAATGACAATTAGACCATGTACAAGGCCAATGGTCTGCCAACGGAACTCTCCATTTTCATGACGATCCTGCAGAGATAAATGGTAAGGATCGTCAAAAACCAGAACAGCCTCTTCAAAGCGGATCCCATGCTTAATGAGATTACTTTTCGCTTTGTTGGTATCCCATTCAAACTCCGTTGGCATAGTGTACCCTTCCCTTATTGTATATACAAAAAAGCATATACAAAACGTTCGTAAATTGAACCGGTCGACATCGTTCAATTTCATTTTCTGAAGGCGCATTCCAGAAGCTGAAACGCGAAGGTCCTTCTCCTTCTTTGCACTTTCCCCTCGCTTCCCTCTATCCTTACCCCATGGAAAAAATAGCTGAACTCAAACGCGCCAAGCTGTTGGCGCTGTCGCTGCTGCTGGTTGCCGCCGCGGCGTTTATCACCACCCTGTTCCTGCCGCAGACCTTCTGGGTGCGCGGCGTGAAGGCCATTGCCGAGGCGGCGATGGTCGGCGCGCTGGCAGACTGGTTCGCCGTGGTCGCGCTGTTCCGCCGGGTGCCAATTCCCTTTATCTCCCGCCATACGGCGATCATCCCGCGCAATAAAGACCGGATCGGCGACAATCTTGGCCAGTTTGTGCAGGAGAAGTTTCTTGATACTCAGTCGTTGGTGGCCCTAATCCGCCGCTATGAGCCCGCACAGATGATCGGCGCCTGGTTCAGCAAGCCCGACAACGCCCAGCGCGTCGGGCTGCATTTGATGCAGGTGATGAGCGGTTTTCTCGAACTGACCGACGACGGGCGCATTCAGCGCCTGCTCAAACGGGCGGTGCATAAGGCCATCGACAAGGTCGACTTCACCGAAACCAGCGCCGTGATGCTGGAGAGCATGACCAAAAACAACCGCCACCAGGTGCTGCTGGACGCCATCATCAACCGCCTGATTACCCTGATTCAGCGGGAGAGCACGCGGGACTTTATTGCCGATCAGATTGTCCACTGGCTGAAGACCGAACACCCGCGCAAGGCGATGGTGCTGCCCACCGAGTGGCTGGGCGATCAAAGCGCGGAGATGGTGTCGAACGCGGTGAACACGCTGCTGGACGATATCAGCCACGACCGCACGCACCAGATCCGCCAGGCGTTCGACCGCGCCACGCTGAAGCTTATCGACAACCTGAAAAACGATCCGGAAATGGCGGCGAAAGCCGACAACATCAAGCACTACCTGAAAAACGATGAGGCGTTTAACCGCTATCTGGGAGAGATGTGGGCTGACCTGCGCCAGTGGCTGAAAGCGGATATGCAAAGCGAGGATTCGCGCGTGAAGCAACGCATCGCCAACGCCGGGCTGTGGTTTGGCGAAACGCTGTCTAACGACGCCAGCCTGCGGGCGTCGCTGAACGAGCATCTGGAGCAGGCCGCGCACCGCCTCGCGCCGGATTTCGCGGCGTTTCTGACCCGTCACATCAGCGACACGGTCAAAAGCTGGGACGCCAAAGACATGTCCCGCCAGATTGAGCTTAACATCGGTAAAGATCTGCAGTTCATCCGCGTCAACGGCACGCTGGTCGGCGGGACGATTGGCCTGATCCTGTTTTTACTCTCGCAGCTGCCTGCCGTGCTGGGGCATTAATCTACTTTGGGCGGCGCGATGACGTAGCGCGTCGCCTCAAAGCGGTTGAGGATCAGGTGCACCAGGAAGACCATCGTCAGCGTTGCGACCAGCGAAAAGGTGACGGAAGTGATGCGGTACAGATCGCTGAACACCAGGTCAGTGTCCGGGTGCATGTTCTGCCCGAACATAATGCCGATGGTCGTGATGCTGGAGAACCCCACGCCCGCGCCCACCTTTTCCATCACGTGCAGGCGCGCGCCAAACGCCAGCCCGAGGCCGATCAGCGGCATCATCAGCAGCATATGGCTGCTGTGATCGTAGAGGATCAGCTGCACCACCAGAATATAGAGACAGCCCAGCACTACCCCGACCACGCGCCAGATAGAGCTCATCACCGAACCGCGATAGTGCATCGGGAACAGAATCAAAATCCCCGCCATCAGCGCCGAAAGCGAATCGCTTAAGTCGCTAATCTGGAACACCACGAATATCAGCGTCGCGACGGTGCCGGAGAGCAGCGACTCGTGGCGCACACGGGCATCGTCTTTCTCAATCAGCGGCGGCGGCTTGCGGGGCTCGACGTCCGGCAGGAGGTAGTTCATCAGCGCGCTCAGGCACACCGCCATCACGCTCGCCTCGATGTTGGAAAACAACAGCGTGTGCCAGTTGGTAGTGGGGTAGCTCATAAAGTTGAGCATCACGCTCTGGCACACCACGCCCATTGAGCCAAACAGAAACAGCGGCCCCTTGCTCATAAAGCGAAAGCGCATCACGTACAGGGCAAACACCACCAGCGTCATGATGACCGGCCATTGCGACAGATAGCCGATAATGAAGATCATTTCGACGCAGTTAAGCGCGGCGCTGAAGATAAACTGCTTTGCCACGTGGCGGTTAAAGACCGGCACCAGCGACAGGAGCATGATCGGATAGACCACAAAAAACACGCCGTAGCTGGTGTTGTAAAAGCTGGAGATGCTCAGCGCAATCATCCCGGCAAAGACGATGCGCAGGGTCTGGCGAAAGTCGTTTGCCGTATAGACGATGTTGCCGTGCGGGGTAAAGACCCGCGCCAGGGTGCTAATAGACATCGAACTAATAAACATAGTGAAGCAGGCTCACCAGGTGGATCTGCATCCCGGAGAAGAAGCGCGCAAACGGCCCCTCGCTGTTGTAGAGCTGCACGGTGGCGCGTGCGCCGGTCGGCAAATGCTTCGGCAATTCTTCGTCCAGCGCGACGTGAATACGCATGCGTTGGGCATCGCGCACCCAGCGGTTGGAGGTTTCCGGTTCGGACAGCTGACCGTTCACGGCCTCCTGACCCGCCAGTATCCCCGCGTCGCTGCTGGTCACGTGGGCGCGGAAAACGTGCCCCGGGAAGGCGTCGAACACCACGGCGGCGTCGGTGCCCTGATGGGTGTGGCGCAGGCTTTTTTCACGAAAATCGGCGACGATATCGGTCTGGTTGTTCACCAGCGCCAGCGCGGCTGAGCCGGACGAAGCGTAAAAGCCCGGGCTTAACTGCAGGTTACTGACCGTGCCGTCCGCCTGGGCGTAGACCTTCGTCCAGCCGAGGTTGAGTTCCGCTTCATCCAGCGCGTTGCGGTATTTTTGCAGCGTCACGTTGCGGTGCTCGTCCCGCTCGCCGCGCTGAATACGCAGGTTATGAATATTGGCCTGGATGGAGCTGACGGACTGCTCGCTGCTCTGCCAGGTGGTGCGGACCTTATCCAGATCCGCCTGCGAAACGTTCTGCAGCGTGCTTAGCTTCTGGTAGCGATCGAAGGTCACTTTGTCGTTACGCGCGGTCAGCACGGCGGTTTTCAGGCTGGCCTGCGCGGCGGCGAGCTGCGCATCCAGCTGTTCGTTGGAAAGGCGGGCCTGCTCGAGCGCGATTTGCGCCGCTTCCACCTTATTGCGAAACGGCGTGTCGTCGAGCTCAAACAGCAGATCGCCTTTCTTCACCTGGCTGTTGTTGTGGACATGTACCGCCGCCACATAGCCGGAGACGCGCGGAGAAACCGGCGTCACCACGCGCATCACGGTGGAGTCCGGCGTCAGCGGGATCCAGATATCCGCGACGATAAAGTAGACAAACATCAGCAGGAAAGAGGCAATACTCACCCTTACCCAGCGGGCAAACTTTTGTTCAGGAGTCATTATTTTTCGGTCTTGTTATCTTCTTCGCGGATTGTCCGCAAATTGCAGGCGATTTGATTCAGGGTGGCGCTGAAAATGTCGATATGTTCCGGCGCGATGTTTTGCGATACGCGCGCCTGATAGGTCTCAATAACCTGAGTGAGCCGTTTTAATACGGCTTCTCCCTCAGGCGTCAGCGTCAGAAGCCGGATGCGCTTGTCATAAGGCGATACCGCGCGCAGCAGGTAACCCTGCTTTTCCAGCTGTGTCAGGGTGCGCATCAGCGGCGGCAGTTCAATGCCCTGCACCTCCGCCAACTCACTCATGGAGACGTTATCCCCGAGCTGATGAAGCTGCATCATCACCGTCCAGCTCGACTGGGTTAACCCGGTATCGAGAATGGCATCGTCGATGACGGCACGCCACTGGCGCACGATCATCGCCATCCGCATACCCATCGGCCTGCGGCTGAACAGTTCTTCTTCACTCATGGGGGAAACCTCTCGTCACACGCGGTCAAGATAATAGTTATCAGGGTAAGTATCAAGAAACGAGAGGTAAAAGCGCAGGAATTGCGAAACGATGTTCTCCCTCTCCCCGTGGAAGAGGGTCGGGGTGAGGGCACCAGCCCGCAGCAGAGTTTAGCGGCTAAAATGCTTCCTGACGGCACTTTTCCCGGAAGCCGTCACCACCACCTCCCTGTACCCCGCCACGCGCTGGATCCACCCTTTGCTTTCCAGATAAATCAACAGCGCCGCGCCCGCCTCACCGCCAAGATGAAAGCGCCGCTCGCTCCAGTCCAGGCAGGCGCAGCAGGCCTTGCGACGGGTATTAGGATTTAGCGGAACACCAAGCTTCAGAAACTGCTCGCGGCCATACGGCGTGAGCGCTGAACCGTCTGCCTCCAGCCACGCTTCCGCCTGCATGAAATCATAGATTTGGACCGCGACCGTCCCGGCAAGATGGTCGTAGCAGGTTCGCGCTTCGCGCATGGCTTTCGGCGCGGTGGTTTCCGGCGGGGTGATGCGGCTCCAGGAGAGCCCCATCATCTGCTCGACCAGCGCCGCCACGTCGTGCCCCGCCAGGCGATAGTAGCGATGCCGCCCCTGAGACAGGCAGGTAATCAGCTTTCCTTCCACCAGCCGGGCGAGATGTCCGCTGGCGGTCGACGGCGCAACGTCTGCCGCCGCGCTCAGCTCGGTAGCGGTCCACGCCCGGCCGTCCATCAGCGCGCACAGCATCTTCACGCGCGACGGATCGGCCATTGCCGCCGCCACAGCCGCAACGGCCTGTTCCAGCGCCGCGCTGTTATCAGGAGGTAGGCTCGTTTTTAACATATGTCGCCCAGGGTTCGGTGATCTCTGCGGCCAGCTTATCATTATCCGTCGGCAGAATGAGGTGAACGTCATGCATCCGCGTGCCCTCCGGTTTCGGAACTGTATTCCCGCACCAGCTGCGCCACCCGAATACGGTAAAAAGAAAAAATCGACTCCCGCCCTTCGGCCTGCGCGGCCTGATGGAAGACGTTCTGCTTCCAGCGGCGGACGGCCTCTTCGTCGCGCCACCAGGAAAGGGAAAGGATTTTGCCGTCGGTCATCAGGCTCTGGAACCGTTCGATATCGATAAATCCGTCGATATCCGCCAGCAGAGGCTTGAGTTCGGCGGCAAGCTGCAGATAGCGCGACTGATGCGCGGGCGCGGCCTTCGCTTCGAAAATGACTGCAATCATGGGTGTCTCTCCGTTGTGGGGATGAGGGGAGAATGCAGGATGGAAAAGCACAATGCTTCGGTAAGGAGCGAAGTATTGTGCCGGATGGCGCTGCGCTCAACTTCTCGTTGAATTCCGGTGAGGACGCACTTATGATTAATGTACGGATAAATGCCGTACATTAGTGTTACCTGTAAAACGAGGCGTTAAGCCCGGATAAAGATTGAGAATGAAACCATGTCAGCACTGAAGAAACAGCGCATCGATCTCCGGTTAACCGAAGATGACAAAAACATGATCGAAGAAGCGGCGGCAATGACAAACCAGTCGATTTCACAATTCATGGTCAGCACAGCCTCTGAACGCGCAGCAGAGGTAATTGACCAGCACCGCCGCCTGGTCCTTAGCGAAGCATCCTGGAATACGGTGATGGACGCCATCAGCAATCCGCCTGCGCCAAATGACCGCCTGAAGCGAGCGGCTAAGCGTCTCCTGGATATGGAGTAAAACGTGAACGACGTGAAGATAGGGATCTTTTCAGAAGACGTTGAGTACGACCTAAGCCAGTTCGACTGCGGAGAAGAAAGCCTTAATACCTTTCTGACGGAGCACCTGAAACGCCAGCATCGTGGAAAGTTTTTGCGGGGCTATGTCCTCACCACACGAGAGCCAAAACCGCGTATTCTGGGCTATTACACGCTCTCCGGAAGCTGTTTTGAAAAGGCTTACCTGCCCTCAAAAACTCAGCAAAAACGTATTCCTTATAAAAATGTGCCGAGCGTCACCCTTGGCCGCCTGGCGATTGATAAACGTATTCAGGGGCAAGGCTATGGAGAATTACTCGTTATTCATGCCATGAAGACCGTTTATTTGGCCTCGTTTGCCGTCGGCATTCACGGTCTGTTTGTTGAAGCACTCAACCATAAAGCCAAAGAGTTTTACCTCAAAATGGGGTTCATACCGCTCCTGGCCGAGAATGAATTCACGCTGTTCTTACCGACGAAAACCTTTGAGAGCGTGTTTGAAGAGTGATCAAGCACGTAACGCCCCGGCTAGCGGGGCGTACTTTACCTTCAGCGGTTTTAACCCAGAATCGACCTCGGCTCCATAAACGCCCGAATCCCCCACTCGCCCATCTCGCGCCCCACGCCGGAGTGCTTAAACCCGCCGAACGGCGCTTTCGGTTCATGGGCAAGCGTGTTCACCAGCACGCGACCGGAAACAATCTGCTGCGCCACGCGGCGCGCGCGGTCCGCATCGCCGCCCAGCACCATCGCGCTCAGTCCGTATTCTGTGTCGTTGGCAATGGCGATCGCCTCCGCTTCGTCCTGATAAGGGATTACGCACAGCACCGGGCCGAATATCTCGTCGCGGGCAATGGTCATCCGGTTGTTCACGTCGGCAAACAGCGTCGGGCGCACAAACCAGCCGTCTTGCGTCCCGTCCGGTCTCCCTTCACCACCCGCCAGCAGACGCGCCCCCTCTTCGATGCCTTTACGGATATAGCCCTGCACCCGCTGCCACTGCTTTTCGCTGACCATCGGGCCGACGTCCGTCGCGCTATCGCGCGGGTCGCCGGATTTCACCGCCGCCACGGCCTGCGCCAGCGCGGTTTCGATCTCCGCCTTACGCGCCTGCGGCACCAGAATGCGCGTCCCGGCCACGCACGCCTGCCCGCTGTTCATAAACCCGGCCTGAATCACCAGCGGGATCGCCAGCGCCAGATCCACATCATCCAGCAGGATCGTCGGCGATTTGCCGCCTAGCTCCAGGGTCACGCGCTTAAAGCTCTCCGCCGCGTTGCGCAGGATCGCTTTGCCGGTATTCGTGGAGCCGGTAAACGAGATTTTTGCCACGTCCGGATGGCGGCTGATGGTCTCACCTACCGTCTCGCCGCGCCCTGTGACGATGTTAAACACGCCCGGCGGCAGCGCGGCATCGCGCAGCGCTTCGGTGACAATCTGTGTTTGCAGGGCGCTCATTTCGCTCGGCTTGATGACTGCCGTACAGCCCGCCGCCAGCGCGGCCGCCAGCTTGCCGCAGATAAACCCCGCGTCGCTGTTCCACGGCGTGATAAGCCCGGCCACCCCAAGCGGCGTCATCTGCACCGTTGCCGCGCCTGCGGGGGTGACGAATGCGAACGCCTCCAGCGCCTCAATGGCCTGAGCAATCACCTCCGCCGGATAGCTGGCCATCCACGCCGAGCGCGAGGCGGGCGCGCCGTATTCTTCAACGATCGCGTCGAGCAGATCGTCGTGGCGAGCGGCCACGGCGGCGTGCATACGTTTTAGCGCCGCGATGCGTTCCTGCTTTGTTGTCTGCGACCACGCCGGAAACGCCGCTTTTGCCGCCGCAATGGCGCGCTCTGCGTCAACCTCATCCGCCAGACGAACCTGGCCGATAACCCGCGCCGTCGCCGGGTTGTATAAATCAAACCACTCTGTGCCGTGCGGGGTAACAAATTCGCCGTTAATAAAAATCTGTTCGATGGTGTGCATATAAACCTCCTCAGGCTGTGTGAGCACAGTCTGGCACGGCTTCTCCGTTGCGATAATCCACGCTATGCTGCAAGGGTTGTTTCGATTTTCAGGATAATCTATGCATCGTTCAGGTCTGACAGAGCTGGAAGTGGTGATGGCCGTCGTGCGGCGCGGCAGCTTTCGCGCCGCGGCGCAGGAGCTGGGCATGTCCGCCACGGCGGTCAGCAACGCCATCGCCGGGCTGGAGAGCCGCCTTGAGACGCGCCTTTTCAACCGCACCACCCGCAGCGTGGCGCTTACCGATGCCGGGCAGCGCTTCGTGGCGCGTATCGGCCCGGCCCTGCAGGAGATCCGTCTCGCCAGCGAGGAGATCCACAGCGACACCGGGGAACTTACCGGCACGCTGCGTCTGAACGTGCCGAACCATATCGGCACCCTGTTTCTGGACCAGCTGCTGATCGACTTTATGATCCGCTACCCGAAGATGCGCGTAGAGACCGTCAGCGAAGCGCGAATGATCGACATCGTAGCGGAAGGCTTTGACGCGGGGATCCGCCTTGAGGAGTCCGTGCCGCAGGACATGATTGCCGTGCCGCTAACCGGGGAGATCCGCCAGCTTGTCACCGCCACGCCGGACTATTTTGCACGTCACGGCATTCCGCAGACGCCGGACGATCTGCTTTCACATCAGGGGATCGGCATGCGCATGGCCCACGGCGGGATCTACCGCTGGGAGCTGGCGCGTCGGGGGGAAACGTACGCCCTTGCCGTGCCGCCGCGCTTTGCGACGTCCGATCTTTTTGCCTCGATCCGCGCCGTGAAAGCGGGATTAGGGGTGGGGTTTTTGCCGGAACTGTATATCCGTGAAGAGCTTGAGCGTGGAGAACTGGTGAGCGTCTTAAACGACTGGGCGCAGCCCTTTGCCGGGCTGCGCCTGTATTACCCCGGCCATCGCCACGTTCCGCCAGGGTTACGGGCGCTGGTGGCGACGATCCGCGAGCGCGGGATTATTCCAGGTTAGCCTTGTTCAGCCCGTAAGCCGCATCCAGTGAGCCCGGCGCCATGCGGGAGGTGATCCCCAGACGGTTCCAGGCGTTGATCGCCACGATGGCGAAGTTCAGCTCTGAAATCTCAACGTCCGAGAAGTGCTCCGCCACGCTGCGGTACAGCGCGTCGCTCACGCCGTGAACGCCAATCTGGGTCAGCGCTTCGGTGAAGGCCAGCGCGGCTTTCTCGCGGGCGCTGAACAGCGGGGACTCGCGCCATGCCGCCAGATGGTACAGGCGCAGCTCGCGCTCGCCGGCGATTTTGGCCTCTTTCGAGTGCATATCCAGGCAGAAGGTACAGCCGTTCAGCTGCGACACGCGAATGTCGATCAGGTGCTTCAGCGCCGGGTCGATGGAGGTTTTTGCCACTTCCATGCTCAGGGCGGACAGGGCGTTGGCGAGGGCAGGTGTAACTTTATGGTGGTTAACGCGGGTGCTCATTGTCTTTCCTCTTTTTGTGCGGCATGTGTCATGCGATGAGGCAAATCTACGCCGTTCATGACATAGTAAAAAGATACAAAAAGCGAGAAACGAGGTAGGACATGAAGCCGGGCTATCACGAGATTTATTCCCGCTATCGCGACAACATCACGCGCGGCGTGCTGAAGCCGGGCGATAAGGTGCCGGCCATCCGCGTGCTGGCGGAAGAGCTGAAGGTGGCGCGTAAAACCGTCGAAACGGCGTATGCCATTCTGACGGGTGAAGGGTATCTGGTGAGCCAGGGCGCGCGCGGCACGCGGGTTAACCCGGATTTACTGTTGCCGGATAACAATGCCCCTGCGGAACAGCCCACCGGCACGCTTCCAGCATCGCTCATCAGCCAGCGCGAGCGGGCGGGGTTTCTGCGCCCCGGCATCCCGGCCCTCGACAGCTTTCCGTATAAAAAATGGCTGCTGCTGGCGGGCCAGGCGACGCGCGCCATGCGCCAGGAGGAGATGCTCAACCCGCCCGTCACGGGCTGGTATCCGCTGCGCCAGGCCATCGCCAGCTATCTTAATATTTCACGCGGGCTGTCCTGCAGCGCCGAACAGGTGCTGATCACCAGCGGCTACAGCGGCAGCCTGCGGCTGATCCTCGACACCCTTGCCAGCCGCAGCGACAAGGTGGTGTTTGAAGATCCGGGCTATTTTATGGGCCAGCAGCTGCTCAAGCGGATCGTGCCGCGCCTGCACACGGTGCCGGTCGACCGTTCAGGTATCGATACGGACTACCTGCTCCGTCACCATCGCGACGCCCGTTTTGCCATCGTCACCCCGTCGCACCAGAGCCCGCTGGCGGTCACGCTCTCGCTGCCGCGCAAGCAGCAGCTGCTCGACTGGGCCAGCCAGAACGAGGCGTGGATTATCGAAGACGATTACGACGGGGAGTTTCACTACACCCGCAAGGTGCTGCCGTCGCTGAAAAGCCTCGACCAGCACGACCGGGTAATTTTTATGGGCACCTTCAGTAAAACCATCATGCCGTCGCTGCGCATGGGCTACGTGGTGATGCCCGCCAGCACCGTCGGGGCCTTTACCGACTGCGCGGACATTACCACCAGCGGCCAGCCGGTGCTGACGCAAAAGATCCTCACCGCGTTTCTCAACGAAGGGCATTTTTTCCGTCATTTGAAAAAGATGCGCGCGCTGTATCAGACCCGCCGCGACTGGATGATTGCCGCCCTGCGCGAGGTGTATGGCGATCTGTTTTTCACCGAGCAAAACGACGGCGGGATGCATATCGTGGCGTTTCTGACCAGAGGAAGCGGTGACCGGGAAGTGGCGCGCTGCTGGCAGGAACAGCAGCTGCAGGTGAATGCGCTTTCGGAGTGGTATCGCGGGTCGTGCAAACGCTACGGGCTGGTGATGGGATATAACAACGTGCGGTCGTATCAGGAGGCGCTGGATTTGCTGGAAAGACCGAAGCGGCAGACGCTTGAAGTATTACTCTGAAATCAGATATCTGCCAAATTAGCATCGATTTAAAATATCTATATAATCTGATGGCTTTTTTACATTTCTAAGGAAAAGAAAATGAAATCAATTTTGGGATTTGATTATTTATTAACACCACGCGTGCTGGTCTTATTTTACTGGATCGCCATGCTGCTTATTTTTGCAGGCGGTGTGTATACCATGTTCAGCGACCATCTCGTCACCGGCTTTATCGGTATGGTATGCAGCCTGGTCGGATGCCGAGTGATGTTCGAACTGATTATGGTTGCGTTCAAGAACAACGAATATTTGCGCCGCATCGCTGAAAACACGTCGATAAAATCTGCCGAATAATCCGCTTGTTATATGCCGGGTGACGGCTACGCCTTACCCGGCCTACTCGATCCCGTAGGCCCGGTAAGCGAAGCGCCACCGGGCGATAAATGCCTCACACGTCATACCGCGACAACCCAACGTCCTTGAGCTGCTCGTCGCTCATCTGGCTCAGAATGCGGCGGGTACGGTTGATGCGATACCAGTTGCAGATCGTTTTGCCGATCCAGACAAACACGGCGAACGGACGTTTTGAACGGTTCTCATAGAATTCCATGATGCTCTCCTCACTGTACCAGTGGGGTTATCATCCCGGAAATCGACCCGTGCAATACAGACTCAAAAACACCTTTTGTTTAACATACAGATCCGCTAAAACAGTATCTGCATGCCAATTTTTACGGCAATCTGTACTGGTTTTACAATCTGTATGGTGAAAACAAAGGATACAGCATGACGCGCTATCAACATCTCGCCAACCTTCTGGCAGAACGCATTGAACAAGGGCTGTATCGCAGCGGCGAACGTCTGCCGTCGGTACGCACGCTGAGCCAGGAGCACGGCGTGAGTATCAGCACCATACAGCAGGCCTATCAGATCCTCGAAAACCTCCAGCTGATCACCCCCCAGCCGCGCTCCGGCTATTTTGTTTCGCAGCGCAAAGCCCAGCCGCCGGTTCCGGCCATGACGCGCCCGGTGCAGCGCCCCGTGGACGTCACCCAGTGGGATGAGGTGATGATGCTGCTGGACGCCCGCGCCGACAAAGAGATGATCTCATTTGGCGGCGGCTCGCCGGATATTAACCAGCCGAGCCTGAAGCCCCTGTGGCGCGAGATGAGCCGCATTGCGCAGCATAATCCGGGTGAAATGCTGAGCTATGACGTGCTCGACGGGCGCCTGGAGCTGCGCGAGCAGATCGCCCGCCTGATGCTGGACGGCGGCTCGACCGTGGCAGCGAACGAGATTGTCATCACCAACGGCTGCCACGGCGCGCTGTCGATCGCCCTGCTCTCGGTGTGTAAACCGGGGGACATCGTGGCGGTGGAGTCACCGTCGTTTCACGGCACCATGCAGATGCTGCGCGGGTTTGACATCAAGGCGATTGAAATTCCTACCGATCCCGAGACCGGGATCAGCATCGAGGCGCTGGAGCTGGCGCTGGAGCAGTGGCCGATCAAGGCGGTGATCCTGGTGCCCAACTGCAATAACCCGCTCGGGTTTATCATGCCGGAAGCGCGGAAAAAGCAGGTGTTAGCCCTGGCCCAGCGGCACGATATCGTGATCGTGGAGGATGACATTTACGGCGAGCTGGCGGCGGAGTACCCGCGCCCGCGCACCATCCACTCGATGGATATCGACGGTCGCGTGATCCTCTGCAGTTCGTTTACCAAAACCGTGGCGCCGGGCCTGCGCGTCGGCTGGATTGTGCCGGGGCGCTATTACGACCGGGTGATGCACATGAAATACGCCGCGGGCGGGTTTAACGTGCCGGGCACGCAGATGGCGGTGGCGGCCTTTATTCGCGACGGGCATTATCATCGCCACGTGCGCCGTATGCGTCAGATTTATCAGCAGAATATGGAAACCTACACCTGCTGGGTGCGGCAGTATTTTCCGGCAGAGATTTGCGTCACGCGCCCGCAGGGCAGCTTCCTGCTGTGGATTGAGCTGCCGGAGAAGGTCGACATGGTGTGCGTCAGCAAGCAGCTGTGTCGGCTGAAGATCCAGGCCGCGGCCGGGTCGCTGTTTTCCGCCTCCGGGAAGTACCGCAACTGCCTGCGGATCAACGTGGCGCTGCCGCCGACGGAGAAGAATCGTGAGGCGTTGAAGAAGATGGGCGAAGCGATTGTGATTGCGATGGAGGAGGGCTAGTGCGGCCTGATGCCCTCACCCCGACCCTCTCCCACAGGGAGAGGGAGAAAACCGTGCCGCACTACTCGTCGAAGTACCAGTACCCCTGGTTAATCAGCCCGGTGAGCTCTTCAACAAACGCCGGGTTATTCAGCGCATCGCCCAGCTCGGCCTGGCCGAGTTCGGTGTAGCGGCACAGCGCATCCGCCGCCTTCGCGTCTACCGTCTCCAGCTGTTCGCTGTTGATGAAGAAGCTGCCGTTAACGTTCAGCACGCGCAGGCCGCTCAGGCGGGACAGCGTTTCGCCGCCCTGCAGCGCGTCCAGCACCTCTTCCGGCGCGTACGGCGGCTCGGCGGCGGCGATATCCAGCTCGTGGCGCGGCGTCGAGACAAAGCTGCCGAACCATTTAGTGAAATCATCAGGCTTGCCGATCATGTCGATCATCATCTGACGAATGCGATCCAGCTCGTACTTCTCCACGCGGCCCGGGTGTTCGCGACAGGTAAGATCCGGATCGCTGTAGTGCTCGCCGCCCAGATCGTTTTCCAGCGCGTAATCGGCGAAGCTGCTGATCAGATCGCGACCGTTCGGCCCGCGGAAGCCGACGGAGTAGTTGAGCGCCGTCTCATGGGTAAAGCCATCGTGCGGGAATCCAGGCGGGATGTAGAGGATATCGCCCGGCGCCAGATCTTCGTCGATGATCGGCTCAAACGGATCGACGTGCAGCAGCGCCGGATGCGGGCAGAACTGACGCATCGGCAGCTTGTCGCCCACGCGCCAGCGGCGGCTGCCCATCCCCTGAATGATAAACACGTCGTACTGATCGATATGCGGACCCACGCCGCCGCCCGGCACGGAGAAGGAGATCATCAGGTCATCCAGACGCCAGTCCGGCAGGACGCGGAACGGACGCACCAGCTCTGCGGCGGGCATATGCCAGTGGTTCACCGCCTGCGCCAGCAGCGACCAGCCGGTTTCGCCCAGATCGTCAAAGTGCTCAAACGGACCATTGCTGGCCTGCCACTTGCCGTTGAAATGGCTCACCAGGCGGCTATCGACTTCCGGCTCCATCGCCAGGCCTGCCAGCTCGTCCGGGGTAATCGGATCGACAAAATTCGGGAAGGCATTTTTCAGCACTACGGGTTGTTTTTGCCAGTATTTCTCAAGAAATTCCGGCCAGTTCAGGTTCAGTTGATACGCCATGGGTAGCACCAGTGAGAGGGGAAACAGGCGCGATTATAAAAGAGACGGTACGAGGGGAACTTGTCATGGGTCAAACGAGGGCGTGTAGGTCGGGTAAGGCGAAGCCGCCCCCCGACACGTACACGACGTAAATCTTAATCCAGCTTCAGCTCGTCATAATGGGTAATTAGCTTGCCCACGATGCCGTAGTCCAGCGCTTCTGCCGGAGACATCCAGAAGTTGCGATCGGTATCTTTTTTCACTTTTTCCAGCGGCTGGCCGGTGGCGTCGGCGATCAGCTTGTTCACGCGATCCAGCATGCGGATGATCTCGCGCGCTTCGATCTCAATATCCGTTGCCTGACCGCGCACGCCGCCCAGCGGCTGGTGGATCATAAAGCGGGTATTTGGCAGCGAGTAGCGGTGCTCTTTCTTCGCCGCCAGGAAAATGGTGATCCCGGCGCTCGCCACCCAGCCGGTGCCGATGACGTGCACTTCCGGGCGGATGAACTTGATGAAGTCGTGGATGGTATCGCCCGCTTCCACGTGGCCGCCCTGGCTGTTGATGTACAGCTTGATCGGATCGTTGCTGACACTTTGCAGCAGGATCATCTGGGTGATGACCTTCTGCGCCAGCTCCTGGTTGATCTCACCGGAGATCACAATCGAACGGGACTCCAGCAGTTTTTGCTGCAGAGCGCCCGCGCCGTTTGACCCTTCCGCCTTTTCCTTTTCGCTTTCTTTCAGTGTGTAGTGCATTGTTATTTCCTCAGCTTGTAGCGCTCAAAACCAGAGTGTAGCCTGTTTTACCGGTGAAAGTCCTCAGGCGCACACAATGCGAACCTCCTGCGCCGCAAACGCGTCGAGAACGCGCTTTTCAATCCCCTCTGCCACCACCAGCACATCGATGTCGCGGCTCTTCGCCACCACATAGCGCGCCACGCCGGGAAGCTTGTCGGCGGTCAGGGCCACGATGGTCTGGTTGCTCTGGGCGATCGCAACCTTTTTGAACGTACAGTCGGCAAAATCAAACCCGGTAAGCCCCATCTCCGGATCCATCGCACAGCCGCCGATAAACGCCTGATCGAAGATAATTCCCTGAATCTGGCTTGCCGCCGTGGCGCCAACCGTTCCGCCGGACGTCCGCTGGATCTGCCCGCCGGTGACGATCACCTCGCACAGCGGATGATGCAGCAGCTCCGCGGCAATCGTCGGGGAGTTGGTGACCACCGTGACGCTGAGGTCCGCCGGGAGGGCTTTCGCCAGCGCCAGGTTAGTCGTTCCCGCGTCGATAAAAATACAGCCGCCAGGCTTAACCAGGGCTGCTGCTTTCTGCGCGATTGTGTTCTTTTCTGCACTTATTTTCTGTTCGCGGCTGAAAAAATTACCCGCATCCGGCAGCTGAAGCACCGCGCCGCCGTAGACCTTTTTACAATAACCTTCTTTGCTAAGTTCATGTAAATCCCGGCGAATGGTGTGCTCGGAAACGTTCATCTGGCTCGCCAGCTCAGCGCACACCACCCTTCCGCTCTCCTGAAGGATCTGGCGGATCCTGGCTTGTCGTTGCTCCGGAAAAACAGCATAATCGAGCATAAGAAGTCCCTGGTAAAAGTCTAATCGAGTATCAATGCGCATAATGTTGCACAATCGCGCAACACAAACAACGAGGGTTATTATGAATATTGCACATGTCGCACTCTGGACCCGCAGCCTGAACGCACAGGTTGAGTTCTGGGAAACGGTTTTTAATGGCCGCAGTAACGAACGCTACGTCAGTAAAAATCGTCCCGGTTTTGAATCACACTTTATTACGCTGGATGACGGGCCGACCATCGAGCTGATGACGCTACCGGATCTGCCCGGTGCCCCTGCGCACCCGGAGTTTATCGGCTGGGCGCATATCGCTATCAACGTCGGCAGCAAAGCACAGGTCGACAGCATGGCCGAGCGGGCGCAGGCAAACGGCACGCTGCTCAGCGCCCCGCGCATGACCGGGGACGGCTTCTATGAAGCGGTGATCGCGGATCCGGACGGCAACCGCATCGAGCTTGTGGGTGCATAAAATCAGCGTTTCGTTGCTTAACCGCCCCGGTCACGTATCGCTATACTTCATCTTCATACGGTTATCATATTGTGAAATGATAATGATAGTTAATGTGTTAAGATGAAAGTCAGCATAAACAGTCCCTTACGTAACGGTCGGGATTGTTTGCATCCTCGACATGTCAATCAGCACCGGGGCGGTGAATGGAACACATTGTGTATGTGGTAGATGACGATGACGCAGTCAGGCAGTCCGTGATCGGGCTGCTGGATTCGGCAGACCTGAACGCCGTCGGCTTTTCATCGGCAGAAGCGTTTCTTCAACACCGCTTTGAGGATCTGCCGTCGTGCGTGGTCCTCGATATGCAAATGCCCGCCATCTCGGGCTTTGAGGTGGCTGACGCGCTCAAGGACAGCGGGCGCGAGATCCCGATTATTTTTCTTACCGGCCACGGCACTATCCCGATGTCGGTGCGGGCCATTAAAGGCGGCGCGTACGAATTTCTCACCAAGCCCGTCGAATCCACCGCGCTTATCGACGCCATCGAGTCCGCGCTTCAGCTGGCGGAACACAACGCCGCGCGCAATAAAGAGCACTACGCCCTGAAGCAGCGCCATCTGTCCCTCACCCCGCGCGAACACGAGGTGCTCACGCTGGCGATAAGCGGCATGCTGAACAAGCAGATTGCCGCCGAGCTGGGCGTCAGCGAGATCACGGTTAAGGTGCACCGTCGCCGCGTGATGGAGAAAATGCAGGTGCGCTCCGTGGCGGAGCTGGTCAGGGCCGTTGAGCGCCTGACCAATAGCCAGCCCGCGGAGTAACCTTTACCCTTCCTGCGCCGCCAGCGGCAGCGCAAACGCAAACACCGTGCCGTACGGCTCCCGGCGGCGCGCGCTCAGCTTCCCGCAGTGGCGCTCGATGATGCTGGCGCTAATGGTCAGCCCCATCCCCATCCCCTGCGCCTTGGTGGAGTAGAACGAGTCAAAAATCTGCTCCAGCCGCTCGGGCTCAATGCCGCTCCCGGTATCGGCGATCTCGACGATCACCTTCCCGTCCGCGTTGGCGGTGCTGAGGGTAATGGTGCTGGCGCGTCCCTTCACCTCGGCCATCGCCTCAACCGCATTCATCACCAGATTGAGCAGCACCTGCTGGATCTGCACGCTATCGCCGGTGATAAAGCTGTCCTGCGCCCTTAACAGATAATCAACGCTAATGTGTCGCTGCTCCAGCTCGCTGCGCGAAAGCGTGATGATATGGTGGATCAGGTAGTGCATGTCGATGCGCGAGAAGGTGGGATCCTGCTTGCGCGTCAGGGACTGGATGCTGCGAATGATCTCTCCCGCCCGCGCGCCTTCCGCGGCGATCTCCTCCAGCCCTTCGCGCACCTTATCCAGCCGGGCGGGCTCGCGGCTGAGCCAGCGCAGGCTCGCCCCGGCGTTCGAAACGATCGACATCAGCGGCTGGTTGATCTCGTGGGCGATGGAGGAGGTCAGCTGCCCGACGGTGGTGGCCCGGGAAACGCGCGCCAGATCCGCCTGCGCGACCCGCATGGCATCCTCCGCGGCGCGCTGGCTGGTGATATCGGTGATGATGCCGTAATACTCGTTCACCTCGCTGCCCACGCCTACCGGATCGCCAATCCCGAGGAGGTAGCGCGTTGAGCCGTCGGTACGCTTAACCCGAAACTCCGCGCGCATGGAGAGCCCGTCTCGCACGCTTCGGGTGACGATGGCGCTGATGCGGGCGTAATCGTCCTCATGAACGAAGGTCAAAAACTCCGCCATGGAGATCATCTTTTGCTGCTCGGGCAGGCCGAGAATGCGGGCATACTCTTCCGAGACAAACATCAGATCCTGCTCCAGCTCCCAGCGCCAGCTGCCGGTGTGGCTGATCTGCTCGCCGAGCATCAGCGAGGTCTGGCTGGATCGCAGCTCTTTCTCCACCCGTCGGCGCTGGATGTTCTCCGCCAGCAGTTCGGCGTAGAGTCGCGCCGTCTCCAGGGATACGGCGGCCTGCGCGCCCAGCAGGCTCACCACGCGCGAGTGCTCGGCGGTGAAGACCTCCGGCATCAGGCGGTTTTCCAGGTACAGCACGCCCACCAGCCGCGCCTGTTTGAACATCGGGACGCACATGACCGCCGCCCCCGAGGTCACCAGATAGGGGTCCTGGCTGAAGGGATGAAACTCCTCCGGCCTGCCGGTGCGGATCTCCTGCCCGGTGCGGATCACCGCCGCCAGCACCGACAGCGGCAGGTCGGTCGCCGTCGGCACGTCTTTCAGGATCCGCACCCGCACGCCCTCGGTGCTGGTCCAGGCGCTGGCCTCGATCTCCGGAATCAGGCTCTCGCTCACGCGCAGCAGCAGGCCGCGCTGCGCCCCGGCGCGTTCGAGCAGGATGGTCATCAGGTTTTCGATTAAGCGCTCAAGGTTAATCTCTTCCGACAGCGCGCGGGAGGCTTTGATGACGCTTTGCAGATCGCGGATGGTCTCGTTCTGGGCGAACGCCACCGTGTCGTAGGCGCTGGCCTGCCCGGAGGCCAGCAGGTGCGGGAAATCCTGCTCCAGCTGGCGCACCTTGGCCTGCGCGCCCGCGCGGCCCCAGGCGGCAATCGAGCCGCGGAAGTGCGCGTCCGAGGCGGTCGGGTAGCCGCAGGCCAGCGAAAAGCGGCCCGCCAGCTCGTGGGCCAGAGCGTTAATCGGATTAAACCCGCCCTCGCGGGAGAGCCGGACCGCCTTCTCATACTGCTCGAGCGCAATGCTGTTCATCCCGTCCAGCCGCACGATTTCGGCGTAGATCAGCGCCTCTTTATCCGCGAACGTGCCCGGATTAATGCGCGCCCAGAGGGCAATTTTGTCGTAGTGGGCGTGAATGCTGCGGCGGTGATTCGCCGAGAAGGTCTCCGGCGTCAGCTGACGTGACAGCGCCAGAGCGCTGTAGAGATGGTAATCCAGCAGATGGATATGCCCCGGCGCAGACCACGCGTACCAGCCCGCCATCTCGAGATCCGCCTGCGCGTCGGCATATTCGCCGCAGGTAAAGTGCGCCATGCCGCGATAGAGCCAGTACCAGAACAGCATGGTGGCGTTCTTCTCCGGCGCCTGCTCCGGCGACGCGGGAAGCAGCGCCTCCGGCAGCACCTGCGACGCGGTCCAGGTGCCGATGACCGGCGTGCGCAGAAACTCAACGTAGCCGCGCTGGACCATCAGAATGGTTTCCACGTCCTGGAAGTGGGTTTTACGCACGAACGCCAGGCCGCGATCGATGCTGGTCAGCACCCCGTCCAGGTGATCGCCCCGCGAGAGGAAGTTAATCACCTGATGGCAGGCCGCAAAGCAGGCCATCGTCATATCCCCGTGGGTCACCGCCGAGGTGAAGCAGGCCTTCGCGCACTCGATGGTAAACGACAGCGGCTGGGTCCAGACGCTGAGCTGGTCGAGCGGCAGCAGGGTTTTGGCTTCGAACGCGTCGTAGCCGTGCCGATTGACCAGCTCGCGGGCCAGGGTGCCGTACTGGAACCCGAGGCGGTACTCGGCGTAGCGGTGGCCAATCAGCACGCCAAACCAGGCCATTGCCGTGGTGGACGCGCCGGTAATGCCGTGGTCGAGAGTCAGGTGCATCATGCGGCAAAGCAGCAAAAAGTGCAGGCGCGGGCAGATGAAGCTGGCGCAAATGCTGGCGCTGTAGAGCAGGTTCATCACCGCTTCGGTTTCCGGATTATCCATCCGCGACGGCTGGGCAAACAGGTTTTGCGGCGCGTCGGCCGTGCGGTTGCAAAACAGCGCCCAGGCCTCGTCGCAGTCGGCATCTTCCGGATAGCGGCTAATCTGGATCCCGAAAATCCCCAGCCAGCAGAGCGCCGCCTCCAGCGCCAGACGGCTGTCCGACTGGCGAATGTACACCTCCACCAGCAGGTTGGCCGCCAGCGCCTTTTCGGTCAGCCCGCCGGGGCAGCCGAGAATGGCGTCACACAGCTCGCGGGTGCGCTCCAGATGGCCCAGCGCAAACTCGCAGCCCGCCTCTTCGATGTCGAGCATAAAGTCCGACACCGTCCCGGCGTTGCCCAGCGCTCTGGCGGTCTGGATATAGCCGAGCGCCGAAAGGTAATCTCCCGAACGCTTCGCGCGTCGCGCGGCCAGCAGGCTCAGCTCGCGGAACATCTGGCGCTGCGGCGCGGGCTGGATGCTGTCCAGCGCGGCCGTAACGTGGTGAACGGCGCGGAACAGCAGCTCGTTCCCCGCCGCCTGACGCGCGGCGTCGGCCAGCAGGCTGGCGGTCGTCAGGTGAATATGGCTTTTCTCATGCCGTTCCAGCAGCGCAAAGGCCGCCTCCTGCACCCGGTCATGGGTGAAGGCGTACTTTTTTTCCGTCAGCACGATGAGCTGGGCCATCACCGCCGGGTGCAGCGCATAGCGCATTTCCGCCATCGACATGCCGACCACGCGGCAGATCATCTCCATCTCGCCCGTGCCGCCGAGGCAGGCGATGCTGCCCAGCAGGCGGCGCGTCTCGTCGGGCAGCTCTTCGAGCTGCTCCAGCACCAGGGTGACGACGTTTTCGGTGTAATGCCTGGCGCGGATCGCCTGCAGATCGTAGTGCCACTTGTCCTGATATTTGTTGTGCACCACCAGGCCGTCATCAACGATGCGGCGGAAAAACTCGTGCACAAAGAGCGGGTTACCGCCCGTCTTCTCGTGGATCAGCGTGGCGAGATCGGTCGTCGCCGCGCTGCGGGTGCGAAATACCGTCGCCAGCCAGCGCGCCACCGCTTTCACGGAAAGCGCCTGCGGGACAATCTCGCTCGCGTTTTGCGCCGCTTCCGGCAGGCTCGCCAGCAGCGCCTGCAGGGCGGCGTCGGACACGGCGCTGATATCCCGGTGGGCCGCGACCACCAGCAGCGGAACAGCGCCGCAGTTCATCAGCAGATATTTGAGCGTGTGCAGGCTGGCGGCGTCGCTCCACTGGAGATCGTCGAGCACCAGCACCAGCGGGCAGCCCTGCGAGGCAAAGGTTTTTACCAGTGCCAGCACCATATGGCTGAAGCGCGCCCGGGCATCAATGGAAAACGTATCCGCCGAGAAGCGCGGCTTGCTCTCAAGCAGCAGGCCCAGCTCGGGCACCAGGCTGACGGCCAGCGCCTCGTGCCCCTCCAGGGCGCGAGACAGGCGAATTTTCCACTTCGCCACGTCCTCTGCGGGCAGCCCCAGCAGGTGCAGCGTCAGGGTGCGGAACGCGGAGCTTAATACGCCGTAGGGCAGCGACGGCGAAAACTGGTCGACTTTGCCCACCGCCAGCAGCACCGTACGCTGCTGCAGCGTTTTGAGCGCCGTCGCGATAATTGAGGATTTGCCGATCCCCGACGGCCCGCCGATCGTCACCAGCTCCGGCACCAGGTTCTGCCCCACCCGCTCAAACGCGGCAATGACGTCGTTCGCCTGCGGATGCGTCGCGAACAGGGAGTCCGCCAGATGGATCGCCGGGGTGCGGTCCTGCTGGCCGGGAGTAAAGGCGACGATCTCGCCTTCGCAGGTCAGCGTCGCCTGGCAGCGGCGAAGGTCGGCAATCAGCCCGTCGACCGTCTGGTAGCGGTTATCAGGATTCTTTTCCAGCAGCTTGAGGATGATGGTCGACAGCATTCCCGGCACGTCCGGGCGGATCGCGTCCGGGGCCAGCGGCGCCGAGGCAATATGGTAGTGCGCCCAGTTGGTCTGTTCGTCCTCCCCCAGCTCAAACGGCAGGCGTCCGGTCAGGAGCTCATACAGCACCATGCCGAGGCTGTAGAGATCGCTTCGGCCGTCAACGGGGCGCTGGGTCCGGGTGGTGTGCTCCGGCGACATATACGCGGGCGTACCGCCTGAAACGGCAAGCCGGGTCTGGGTGACGGCTTCGGAGAGACTGCTGGAAAGGCCAAAGCTGCCCAGACGGCAGGTGGCATCGTGATGAACAAAAATACTGCCGGGCTTGATATCGCCGTGGATCAGGTTTTGCAGATGCATCTGGCGCAGGGGAACGCAGATCTGGATCGCCATCTCGATAAAGCGTGCGATCCCCGAGATCGCCCTGCCCGCGCGCCGGGCCAGCAGCTCAAACGCAAACGGGGCGTAGACCAGCGCGAAGCGCCCCCGGTACTGGGTGGAGGCAACGGCGCGGATGGCCCAGCTGTCCTGCAGCAGGTCGCGCAGCGCAAACTCGTTTTTCAGCAGCCGGGTGGCCCGCTCTTCCTCTTCGTCGCTCACCGCGGTGGCGATAATGAACGAGCCGCCGGAATGGGGATGTCGCGCGTGCATCCAGGCGATACCGCCCTCCTGCGCCAGCACGGTAAAAATCACATCCTCTTTAAGGACAAAAACCCGCCCCTGGTGAAGATTCCCCTGGGCGGGCCAGAATGCAGGCTGCTCGTGTTCGTTCATCCGCGATCCTTATTGTCGGCGGGCCAGCTCCCGCTGAATATGATCCAGCAGAATATCGATGTTAATAGGCTTACGCAAAAATGCAGCGGCGCCCAGATTAAGAGCGTACCGCTGCATATTTTCATCAGCATGACCGGAGATAAAGATCACGGGCGGAGGCGGTACGGCCAGCAGCCGGAGCTTGTCAAACAGCTCCAGACCGCTCATGCCCCGCAGCTTGATATCGGCGATCACCAGCGCCGCGCCGGACAGGGCGAGCGGATGGCTCAGAAATACCTCTGCCGAATCAAACGTATCGGCGGCATAGCCTTCCGACTCCAGGAGATTACTCAGCCCGCTGCGGACGGAACGTTCGTCATCAATGATGGCAATGCGCCACGGCAGCGTCATGCTGTCTTTCCTCTGGTAAATCATTAAACGTCGCGATCGTCCTTCGCGGGCGCAGGAGGCGCCGTGCCGCTGATTTTCGGTACGCATTCGTGACGAAACCAGGCGAGGTAAGCGGTTCGCGACTCAATAAACGCCGTCCCACCGGGATGAGCTGTTCGCCCACCAGCATGCCAAACAGGCCAAGCAGGGCGACAACCGGCGGCGCCGGGGAATGGACGTTGAGCAGAGCGTAAATTACCCCAGCAACCACGCCGCACACCAGCGAAATTATCCATGCTTTCATGACGACGCTCCCGTCTGCGATTTAGCCTGCGGAACGGTCACCTGAGGAGGCAGCGCGGCGTCGCGGGATAACAGATGGCGCGTCGCCTGTTCGCCCGCCAGCATCCCGAGCAGGCCAATCAGCGCCAGCGCGGGCGGCGCGGGGGAGCGCACCTTCAGCACGGCATACATCAGGCCAATCAACACGCCTGCCGCAAGGGATATCAGCCCAGTACTCATTGTGAACTCCAGAGAAAGAGGCAGCGGCGAGCCGGATGAGGGACCAGCCCGCCAGCGGAACTTAGCGAGCCGGGACCGGCGCTAAGGTGCGGTGCTCGCTCTTCTGGCGAGACGGCGCTTTGTGCACCATGGTGTAGGCGTAATCCACGCCCATGCCGTACGCGCCGGAGTGCTCGCGTACGATATCCATCACCGCGGTGTAGGTCTCTTTACGCGCCCAGTCGCGCTGCCACTCCAGCATCACCTGCTGCCAGGTCACCGGGATCACGCCCGCCTGGATCATGCGCTGCATCGCGTAGTCGTGGGCTTCTTTGGAGGTGCCGCCGGACGCGTCCGCCACCATATAAATTTCGTAGTCGCCTTCCAGCATCGCGCACAGGGCAAAGCTGTTGTTGCACACTTCGGTCCACAGGCCGGCAACCACCACCTTCTTCTTGCCGTTAGCCTTCAGCGCGTCGCGCACCTTCTGGTCGTCCCAGGAGTTCATGGAGGTACGCTCCAGGATGTCCTGGCCCGGGAACACGTCCAGCAGCTCCGGATAGGTGTTACCGGAGAAGCTTTCGGTCTCAACGGTGGTGATGATGGTCGGGATGTTGAACACTTTGGCCGCTTTCGCCAGCGCCACGGTGTTGTTTTTCAGCACCTGGCGGTCAATAGACTGCACGCCAAACGCCATCTGAGGCTGGTGATCGATAAAGATGATCTGACAGTTCGCAGGGGTTAACACTTCGAGCTTTGAAGAGGTCATAGCATTTTCCAGTGGTTAAGGGTGAAATCGCCGCGAGCGCCGCGACGATAAAATCATCCTCATCCTGCGGTTTTCCGTCCCTGCGCGTAATTATCTCTTCGTATAGTTAACCTTAGGTATAGTTATACTTTGGTATACCTATCCTATTGTATAACTGGATCTTTGCCGAAACCGGTTCCCATAATCCTGACCATTCCCCTCTCAGTCAGGAGCAGTTTATGGTTACCCTCGGTAAAGCCGATCTCATTCTGGTTAACGGCCAGTTTCACACCGTCGATCGCGAAAACCCCGTCGCGGAAGCCGTTGCCGTGCGCGACGGAAAATTTCTGGAAGTGGGTACCGTCGCCGAGGTGATGCAGCACCACTGCGACGGCACTAAAGTGGTCGACTTAAAAGGCCACACCGCCATCCCCGGCCTGAACGACTCGCACCTGCATCTGATTCGCGGCGGGCTGAACTACAACCTCGAGCTGCGCTGGGAAGGCGTTCCGTCCCTGGCCGACGCCCTGCGGATGCTGAAAGAGCAGGCCCTGCGCACGCCGTCGCCCCAGTGGGTGCGCGTGGTGGGCGGCTGGACCGAGTTCCAGTTTGCCGAGCGCCGCATGCCGACCCTCGACGAAATTAACGACGCCGCGCCGGACACCCCGGTCTTCATCCTGCACCTGTACGACCGCGCCCTGCTCAACCGCGCCGCGCTGAAGGTGGTCGGCTACACCAAAGACACGCCGAACCCGCCGGGCGGGGAGATCCAGCGCGACGCCAACGGCAACCCGACCGGGATGCTGATTGCCCGCCCTAACGCCATGATTTTGTACTCCACACTCGCCAAAGGGCCGAAGCTGCCGCTGGAGCAGCAGGTCAACTCCACCCGCCAGTTCATGCGCGAGCTGAACCGCCTGGGGCTGACCAGCGCCATCGACGCGGGCGGCGGCTTCCAGAACTACCCGGAAGACTATGAGGTGATTGCGGAGCTGCACGAGAAAAAGCAGATGACCATCCGCATCGCCTACAACCTGTTTACCCAGCGTCCGGGCCACGAGCTGGAAGACTTTGAAAAATGGACCGACATGCTCACGCCGGGCCAGGGCAGCGACTTCTTCCGCCACAACGGCGCGGGCGAGATGCTGGTCTTCTCCGCCGCCGACTTTGAAGACTTCCTCGAACCGCGCCCGGACCTCGCGCCGGGCATGGAGGACGAGCTGGAGCGCGTGGTGCGCCATCTGGTGGAGCACCGCTGGCCGTTCCGCCTGCACGCCACCTACAACGAATCCATCAGCCGCATGCTGGACGTCTTCGAGAAGGTGAACCGCGACATTCCGTTCAACGGCCTGCACTGGTTCTTCGACCATGCGGAAACCGTTACCCAGGCCAACATCGACCGCATCAAAGAACTGGGCGGCGGCATTGCCGTCCAGCACCGCATGGCCTTCCAGGGGGAATACTTTGCCGAGCGCTACGGCATCGAAGCCACCCGCCACACGCCGCCGGTGGCAAAAATGCTCGAGACCGGCGTGCCGGTGGGCTTAGGAACGGACGCCACCCGCGTGGCGAGCTACAACCCGTGGACCGCGCTCTACTGGCTGGTCTCCGGCCGCACCGTCGGCGGGATGCAGATGTACGACCACAGCGCCCGTCTGGACCGCGATACCGCCCTGATGCTCTGGACCCAGGGCAGCGCGTGGTTCTCCAGCGAGCAGAACCAGAAGGGGCAGATCAAGGTCGGCCAGCTCGCCGATCTGGCGGTGCTGAGCAAAGACTACTTCCGCGTGCCGGAAGAGGAGATCAAGGGCATCGAGTCCGTCCTGACCGTGGTCAACGGCGATATCGTTTACGCCGCAGGCAGCTTTGGCCCGCTTTCCCCGCCTGCCATTCCGGTCCTGCCCGAGTGGTCCCCGGTGGTGAAGGTGCCGGGCCACTACCGCAGCGCGCCGCCGCAGGCCGCACGCGTGGGCATGAGCGCCGTCCACCACTGCAGCGGCCCGTGCGGGGTTCATAGCCACCAGCATGATTTCGCCCGCACGTCAGAGATGCCGGTGTCCGACGATAATGCTTTCTGGGGGGCGCTGGGCTGCAGCTGCTTTGCATTCTGATGAAAAACACCTTTACCCCGCCCCGGGTCGACCTGGGGCTGTTCTTCCTGCGCCTGACCGGCAGCCTGCTGCTGCTGTACGTGCACGGCCTGCCGAAGGTGCTGCACTTCAGCGAAGAGCTGACGCGCATTGAAGATCCGTTCGGCTTCGGGCCTTACGCCAGCCTGATCCCGGCGATTGTCGCCGAGGTAATTTGCCCGCTGTTTATCATTGCGGGCGTGTACACCCGCCTGGCGTGCCTGCCGATTATCGCCGTGCTGCTGGTGGCGATGCTGGCGGTCCACCCGAACTGGTCGATTGCCGAAGGGCAGTTTGGCTGGCTGCTGCTGATTATCTTCACCACCCTCGCCCTCACCGGGCCGGGCCAGTGGCGGCTGCAGCGTAAGGCAACGGAGAGGTTCGCATGACCCAGGTTAACGACGTTCGCGACGCACACGTCGAGACGACGCCCGCATCGGCGGTTTCGCCCTGGCAGCCGCTGAGCCAGCCGGTGTTCCGCATGCTGTGGATCGCCACGGTGGTCTCTAACGTCGGCTCATGGATGAGCGACGTCGGCATCAACTGGAGCATGCTGACCCTGAGCGCCGATCCTTTGGATATCGCGCTGGTACAGGCGGCCAGCAGCCTGCCGATGTTCCTCTTCGCCCTGCCGTCCGGGGTGATGGCGGACATCGTCGACCGACGTAAATACCTGCTCTTCTCCCAGCTGTGGGTGTTCATCGCCGCCGCCGGGCTGACGGTGCTCTCCTTCACCGGACACGTCACCCCCGCCGTTCTGCTGGTGGCGACGTTTCTGCTGAGCGTGGGGGCGGCGATGAGCTCGCCGCCGTTCCAGGCCGTGGTGCCCGATCTGGTGAGCAAGCCGGAGCTGGGCGCCGCCGTGGCGCTGAACTCGCTCGGGGTGAACATCAGCCGGGCGATTGGCCCCGCGCTGGGCGGTTTTCTGCTGTCGCTCGCCGGACCGTGGATGGTGTTTGCCCTCAACGCGCTGTCCGTGGTCGGCGTGGCGTGGGTGCTGTGGCGCTGGCGTCCGGCCCCGTCCATTCAGCGTCTGCCGCCGGAGCACTTCTTCTCGGCGGTGCGATCCGGGATTCGCTACGTGCACGCCGCGCCGGTGCTGCGCAACGTGCTGGTGCGCACCGTGGCCTTCTTCGTTTTCGGCAGCGCGGGCTGGGCGCTTCTGCCGCTGGTGGCGCGCCGCGAGCTGGGCTTAGGCCCGGCGGGCTACGGCGTGATGCTGGCGTGCATTGGCCTGGGGGCGATTGCCGGGGCCATCCTGCTGCCGCGCCTGCGCCAGCGGCTGAACGCCGACCGCCTGATGGTGGCCGCCAGCCTGACCTTTGCCCTCACCATGCTGGCGCTGGCATTTGTGCGCCACGTCTGGCTGCTTAACCTGTTTGAGTTCTTCACCGGCTTCGCGTGGATTGCGGTGCTCTCCACCCTCAACCTCGGCGCGCAGCGCAGCGCCGCCCGCTGGGTGAAGGCCCGCGCGCTGGCGGTCTACCTGACGGTGTTCTTCGGCTCGATGACCGCGGGCAGCGCCATCTGGGGGCAGATTGCTTCCCGCTTCGGCACCCCGACCTCGCTGGTGGTCGCCACGCTGGGGATGGTGCTGGCGAGCGCGACGGTGTTCCGCTGGAAGCTGGGGAAAGATCCGGACCTGAACCTCGACCTCAGCGGCCAGCCGCTGGACGGCGTGGAGATTGACCTGCCGAACGAGCGCGGCCCGGTGCTGGTGTCGCACGAGTACATCATCGACCCGCAGAACACGAAGGCCTTCCTGGAGGCGGTTCACGAGCTGCGCCGGGTGCGCCGCCGCGCCGGGGCGATGAGCTGGGCGGTGTACGAAGATATCGAGCGTCCCGGCCTGTTTATCGAGACCTTCCTGATGGGCTCCTGGATTGAGCATCTGCGCCAGCAGGAGCGCCACACCATGAATGACCTCCTGCTGCAGAGCCGCGTTCTGGCTTTTCATCAGGGCACAACATCACCGGCTATTCGCTACCTGGTCGCGCCGGTATAACCATAACCATCACCTGCACAGGAACACACTATGGCAACGTTTAAGGCAAAAGACGGCACGCAGATTTACTACAAGGACGGCGGCGCGGGCAAACCGGTTCTCTTCAGCCACGGCTGGCCGCTGGACGGCGACATGTGGGACAGCCAGCTGAACTACCTGGCCGAGCGCGGCTTCCGCGCCATCGCCTTTGACCGTCGCGGGTTTGGCCGCTCGGATCAGCCGTGGAACGGCTACGACTACGACACCTTTGCGTCCGACATCAACGACCTGATCGTCACCCTGGACCTCCAGGACGTGACGCTGGTGGGCTTCTCCATGGGCGGCGGCGACGTGACGCGCTACATCAACAACTACGGCAGCGCGCGCGTGGCCGGTCTGGCGCTGCTGGGCGCGGTGACGCCGATCTTCGGCAAATCCGACTCCTTCCCGCAGGGCGTGGATCAGAGCGTATTCGACGGCATTCGCGACGGACTGCGTAAAGATCGCGCCCAGTTTATCAGCGACTTCGCGACGCCGTTCTACGGCATCAACGCCGGGCAGACCGTTTCCGCCGGTGCCCTGACCCAGACGCTGAACATCGCCCTGCTGGCGTCGCTGAAGGGCACCATCGACTGCGTGACCGCGTTCGGCGAAACCGACTTCCGCCCGGATATGGCGAAAATCGACGTGCCGACGCTGGTGATCCACGGCAGCAACGACCAGATCGTGCCGTTTGAAAGCACCGGCAAGCTGGCGGCAGAGATGATCAAAAACGCCACGCTGAAGGTGTACGACAACGCGCCGCACGGCTTCGCGCTGACCCACCAGGACCAGCTCAACGAAGATCTGCTGGCGTTTGTGAAGTCGCTGTAAGTTCCCGGGACTGACGCCAAAAGGCGTCAGCTATTCCCGTTCATTCCCCCTGAACAGGCAGTGACGCTTCACAGATAATTCTTATAAGATAAGGAAAATATTCTCCTCTTTTCGCTCTGGAGCAGGTAATGGTTCAGGAACGTACCGACGTACTCTCATTTTTCACCTCTCACACGGCCAATAACGATACTTATAGCCCCGAGTGGGGACCGTCTTTTCGCGCGCTCCGTCAACAAGTTCAGAATGAACGACCCAACTTCTCAGACGAGACGCTTTATGAGCTTTGGTACAATCGCTCCAATGGAGTCGCCAGTGTCAAGCAAGGCGGTATGTCGATAAATGAATTTAACGGCGCAATAGAGGAGCTACGCGAGCTTTCTCGCCAGATGTCTAAAGAATGTACACGCACCAACTATGAGCAGGTGATTGGACAACTCAAGGCGCTCAAAGACCAAAAGATCCTGAAAAAAGTATACTGGGCTCTTTGTCATCGTGCGTTTGCCGTTATGTATCCAGAGCATATAAGCAATATCGTCAACACTGACGCATTTTTCCGGATCTACAACTACTGTAACAACCGCTTTGATTTGGGCCTGTCTGGCGAGGGCGATTGGTTTGACCTCAACATGGAGCTTAAAGAGGCATTAAACCAGGCGATCGGATCTGAGATTGATTCCAGCACGCTAAATATGTCGCTCTGGCATCTGTACGCACATTTCATCCTTGAGAAAAATGATACCCTGGTGACGCCTGACAGTACGGGTGATGATGAAGACGAACAAGGCTCCGAACCCCACGATCTTCAGCTCCCCAAAAACCGCATTCTGTATGGACCTCCAGGTACAGGTAAAACCTATAAAACCATCGATATTGCCGTGCGCGCCTGCGAGCCTCAGGCATATGCCCGACTGGACGGAAAAGAAGAGAGTGAACGCCGACGCGAGCTAAAGAAAATTTATGACCGCCTGATGGGAGAAAACCGAATCCGCTTTATTACTTTTCATCAGAGCTTCGGCTACGAAGAGTTTATCGAAGGATTGCGGGCAGAGACTACCGATGACGGCAACGTACGTTACGACATCAAGCCGGGAATTTTTAAACAAATTTGTGATGACGCCGCCTTTGGCAACGCAGGTGCGCTGCGGACTTTGGATAACGCACTCGTACAGTTACAGGAGCGGCTTTCGGAAGGAGAGAGCATTACGCTCCGCACCCACAACGGCAATCCGTTCCGTGTGACCTACAAAAGTGAAACCGCTTTTGGGATTTTCCCGGAGCACAGTAAAAAAGAGGATCTGGGTCAGGGCTATAATGCGTACCTCAAGGACATTCGCGCCTGGTATCAGGATAACAATGCCAAAATCCATAACGTTTCTTATGTACGAGGGATCCTCGCGTATCTGGTCGAAAAGAGTGAGATTCCGGCCACACCTGCGCAGTCAACAGGCGGTAAACGGCAAAATTTCGTGTTGATTATCGACGAAATTAACCGCGGCAATATTTCTAAAATTTTCGGCGAGCTCATCACGCTGATTGAAACTTCTAAGCGTGCAGGCGAAGCAGAGGAACTCAGCGTTTCACTTCCCTATTCTGGTACATCGTTTAGCGTTCCCAATAATCTCTACCTTGTCGGTACGATGAATACCGCAGATCGCTCCCTGACGGCGCTTGATACCGCTTTACGCCGCCGCTTTGAGTTCGTTCCTATGTTACCTGACACCAGCCTACTGGCAGGCACGACGATCAAGGGAATTGAGCTTGAACGTCTGCTGGAAACTCTTAACGCAAGGATCCAGGCGTTGTATGACAATGAACATACGCTGGGGCACGCCTTTTTCATGCCGGTTATCCAGGTTAAACATGACGAAGACGCCGCCTTCGATCTGCTTAAACGCATTATGAAAAACAAAATCCTCCCGTTACTGGAGGAGTATTTCTACAACGACTGGCAAAAAATTCGCCTGGTTCTTGGAGACAACCAGAAAAAGGACGATAGCTTACAGTTCGTTTCATCGATAAACAGTGAAGGGAACTTCCTGCGGTTGTTCGGTGCTGATGCAGCTGAGGATTTGCAGGAAGCAGGGATTAGCTATCACCTTTCCAGCGAGTCGAAACCGGTATGGAATGATCCGCTTGCGTACCGCCAGATATACGCCCCAGCAGCCATTCGCCAGGAGAGCGAGGAATGACACCCGGTCGTTACTGGACGATTTTTGAGCATGGTTATGTGATTAGCGATAACGATCGGAGCCGCGTCGAGCATGCGATCGCACTGCCGGATACGCTTTTTCAATGGCTTGTACAACGCTGTTTAAGTGATAACGCAGAGTATGACGGCCGGCTGCTTACCCTTCGTTCTGTGGGTCGGGTTCAGGCATTGCAGGTCAAAAACTACGTAGGCGTAATTGCGCTGCCGGGCGGTGCGTTTATTGAAGTGTTGCCGAAAACGGGCAATGACAACGCACGAGAACAGTTGATGATGATGCTGCGTACCCTGAAAACCTTCCGACATATTGCAACGACATCCGCCAGCATTCAGACCTCGCGTATGCCACTGATGGATATTTTTATTCAACAATTTATCAGCAGCGTTCAGTCGATCCTCCAACAGGGTCTTAAACGGGACTACCTTCGCCAGCAGGATAATCTTGCCTGGATGAAAGGCAAATTACTGATTTCAGCGCAGCTAACTAAAAACAGCGTTCGGCGCGATCGTTTTCAGGTGGAATATGACGAATACAGCGTCAATCGGCCCGAAAACCGCCTACTGAAAACGGCTATCGATAATGTCTCCCGCCTGACCCACAACGCTGAACTCGTCAGACAACTTCAGTCGTTACGATCAACCTTTGAGACCATTCCGCCCGTGGTAGATGTCGCGTATGCTTTTAGTCAGGTTCGCCTGGACAGGCATATGCATCATTATGAGCAGGCACTGGAATGGGCAAAACTCATATTACTGGGCGAGTCTCCTCACTGTATGCAGGGTCATGCCAATGCCATATCGCTACTCTTTCCAATGGAAGCGGTTTTTGAATCCTTCGTTGCCGCATGGATGCGGCATCATCATCATCGACATTATCGGATTGATACTCAGGCCAAAGCGCACAGTCTCGCTCGCTACCACACGAAGGATATGTTCAGGCTCAAGCCAGATATCTGGCTTCGCCCGCATAACGACACGACGCATTCTGCAGTTATCTGCGATACGAAATGGAAGAAGATTAAGCCTCATAAACCTGGCTTTAATATTTCACAACATGATCTGTATCAGATGCAGGCCTACGGGGTGAAATATCTCGATAACCGTGGCGATATGTTACTCATCTATCCGGAATACGAAGATTTTAGTGATGCTCTCCCTCATCCCTTTGAACTTCATAATCTGGAGGGTCATGCGCTACGTCTGTGGGTCGTCCCCTTTGCCATCGGAACCAGCATTCTGAACTCGACACTCTACCTCCCTAAAGCATTGAATCTTTAAAAGCGAAGCCTGATGGCGCTTCGCTTATCAGGCCTACAAGGGCTGGTCCTGTAGGCCGGGTAAGGCGCAGCCGCCACCCGGCGCTTTCGCAGACGCGTTCCGCTCCGCCAGCAGCCGACAAATCTCCGCATGCTTCTCCTCGGTGAAGGTAAAGCGCGACATAAACACGATGCGGATCAGCGACCCAATCGCCGGCAGCAGGCAAATCCCGAAGAACAGCCCCGACAGCACGCCTTCGCTCTGGATTTGCGCCTGCGGCACGTAGCCAATCATCGTCAGAAACACGCCGATTAACCCGCCGCCCACCGCCACCGACATCTTGCCGGTAAAGGTCTGCCCGGAGAAGGTGATCGCCGCGCAGCGCTTGTGGGTGTGGTACTCCGCGTACTCGATGGTGTCGGCAATCATCGACGAGGTGAGGATGTTGGTCATCATCACGAACAGGGTGCTCAGGCCAAGCAGAATAAACAGCATCGTCACCTGCTGATACCCGACAAACCACATCACCACGCGCACCGCCACGTCCAGCCCGCAGAGGATCATAAACAGCTTCCGCTTCTGCATCCGGCGCGTCAGCATCGGCGCAACCAGGCACAGCACCGCCGCCACGATCCCCATCACGCCAATCGCCATCTGCAGGCTGCCGTCGCCCAGGTTGTTGATAAAGAAGTAGATATACAGCCCGCCCGCCACGTTATGAAACACGCAGAAAAAGAACGACAGCAGGACGATAAACAGCGGCTTGTTCTGACGCAGGTTGTGGAAGGTATCCCGGATGGTCACCTTTTCCGGGCTCGGCGGCACGCGTTCTTTGATCTGCATAAAGCCGTTGAGCATCAGCGGCAGGCCCACCAGCATCATCACCAGCGCCGCCATAAAGTAGCCTTTATCGTTGCTGTACTGGGCGAAGAACGCCGCCAGCTTCGGGAAGAAGATGTTGGCGCAGGCAATCCCGGCGTTGACACCGAGCATCGCCGCCGTCACCGCGCGGGTGCGCTGGGCGGAGTCGTTGGTCATCACCGACGACATCGACCAGAACGGGATATCGGAGATGGCGTACAGCGTCCCCCACAGGATGTAGGTCACCCCGGCGTAGAGGATTTTGGTGGTCATGTCCGCTTCGATTTTATAGAACGACAGCAGCGTGACGCCGGTGATCAGCAAAGGCGCGATCAGCAAAAAGTGGCGAAACTTGCCGAACCGGCTGTTAATGGTGTCCATAATGCTGGCAAACAGCGGATCGTGAACCGCGTCCCACGCGCGGGCAATCAGGAAGATGGTGCTCGCCGCCAGCGCCGAGATCCCCAGCACGTCGGTGTAAAAATAGTTAATAAACGAACCCACTAAACCAAAGCTAAAACACTGACCTAAACCATAGCCAAAATAAGACCACAACTCGCGAGACGGTATTTTCATTGTCGTTGCCATTGTTATATGCCTGCCTGGTTGCCCGGCGGTGGTCCGCCGGGTCGATATTATTAGCCCTGAACTTTCGGGGCGATCTTGCGCAGCTGCTGCATTAATGCGATTTCACGGCGCGAGAACGGAATGCCGTTCTCCTCGAACACGTCGTGGAACCAGAGGCGGCAGTAGTCCGTGGACTCCTTCATCACCACCGGCCACGGCAGCCACGTCTGGGTTTTGCCGCGCACCAGCCCCCACTGGTACGGCGCGACCTTCGCCGCGTACATCAGGGGAAGCTGCTCTTCAATGGTGCTGCCCACGTGGCGCGCCAGCCATTCGGTGCAGAACAGCGGACGACCGAGCTGTTGCAGCTGCTGAATAATCGCCGTCATGCGCCCCGTGTGGGTGTAGGCGTGGAAGCTCACCACGTCCGAGAGCGCCAGCGCGGTCTGGTCCAGCGGGTGCCGGAAGAACGTCTCGCCCTCCTCCTCCGGCGGCAGACGCCACGCGCAGACGGTGAGCGGCTGGGTTGGGTCTTCTTCACGCACCCACTGGAACGCCAGCTTCATCAGCGCGTGGGCGCAGGTCTCCAGCTTCGCGTCGTACTGCACCTCCTGCGTGCCGGTCGCGAAAATGCCGCGGTTGCCCGGCTCGTTATAGAGATCCCACAGCAGGACGCGCCTGTCGTCGCGGAACTGACGGACAACGTCGCGGATATAGCGCTCAATGTCTGACCAGCAGTCGGGATCGCACACCCTGTCGCGCCCCGGGCTCGCCGCCGCCTGGCTGTTGTGCTTGCCCGGTACGGGCGGCTTTTGCGGGCCGAGGTACGGCTCGTCGCCGGAGAAGCCGCAGTCGTCCATCAGGGTCAGCATGGTGCTGAACCTGTGGCCGTCGGCAATCGTTAAAAACCGGTCGATGCGCGCCATCAGCCCGTCGCGGTCGTGCTCCCAGACGATAAACGGCAGGTTGATGCGCAGGGTGTTGTAGCCCGCGTCCGCCGCCCAGCTTAGCTCGCGCTCGATGGTTGCGGTATCGAAGGTCTCTTCCTGCCAGATATCGGTCCAGTTCACCGCCGTCGACGGCAGATAGTTAAACCCGCACAGCCAGCCTTTTTGCTCGTACCACGCCTGTGCCTGCTCCCTGCTCCACTGCTCTTTCATTACGCGTCCTCTTACTGATAATATTTAGCTAATAAATATTATCTGCAGGATAAATGCGCAAATCACGGCGTTTAGAAAAGCGACGGCTCTCACAAAGTTCACGCTTCGATGAATGAGAAACGTGATCGACGGCGCGTAAGCGTGCGGTTAGGGTATGATGCGAAGTCGCGAAAGGGAGAGGACGGATGAAGCGAAAAACGAAAGTGACGATGAACGATATTGCGCGGGCGGCGGGCGTGTCGCAGGCGACGGTATCGCTGGTGCTTAACCAGTCCCGCAACATCAAGCTCAGCGACGACACCCGCCAGCGGGTGATTGGCGTCGCTACCGAACTCGGCTACGACCGCCTCCCCGCCGTTCACGCCCCGCGCAACCAGGAAGAGATCGCCCTGCTGGTCAGCTCCATGCAGAGCTTCGACCCGTTTATCGACGCCATCAGCCAGGCGCGGGAAGCCGCGTGGCGCAACGAGACCCTGCTCACCGTCTACGACTACGGCGACGACATCGAGCTGGCGCTGAACATCATCCGCCAGCTGGAGAAGCGCAACTGCATCGGGATTATTCTCGCGTCTCCGGTCACCACGCTGGTGGACATGACGGCGTTCCAGGACTGCACCCGCATTCCGCTGGTGCTGCTCAACCAGCGCGACCCCGGCTCGCCGCTGCTGCCGTCGTTTATCCCGGACGACTACGCCAACGCCTTCCAGGTGACTAAACACCTTATCGCCTGCGGGGCCACGCGCATCGCCCACATCACCGGCGAGAGCTGGATGGAGGCCTCGCGCCAGCGTCTGGCGGGCTACCAGGCGGCGCTGCAGCAGGCCGGACTCGCGTGCGACGACGGCCTGGTGCGCCAGACCAACTGGCAGTTCAGCGAGTCCTTTACCGCGACGACCTCCCTGCTGGAACTGGCCGAGCGTCCGGACGCCATCTTCTGCGCCAGCGACTGGCTGGCGATTGGCTGCTATCAGGCGCTGGCGGTGAACGGCGTGCGCATCCCGCAGGACATGCTGCTGGCGGGCTACGACGACCAGAAGATTTCCGAGCAGCTCACCCCGCCGCTGACCAGCATCCAGCTGCCCTACAGCGAGCTGGGACGGCTTGCGGTGGAGTACCTGTGCAATCAGGAAGATGCCGCCACGCACGTGACGCTGGCGGGCAGGCTGAAGGTGCGCGCCTCAAGCCTCGTCTGAGGTAAACACCATGCCCGCGTAGGGCTTCTCGCGACACGCCGCCAGCCGCGCGGCGAGGCTGCCCACGTGCAGCTCCAGCTTGTGCCCGTCCGGGTCGAGAAAATAGAACGACGCCCCCTCGCTTTTGTTCTGCTTCCAGACGGTGACGCCCGCCTGCTCAAGCTTGTTCGAGAACTGTTCAAAATCCGCCTCCGCCACGGTAAACGCGTAGTGGGTGTAGTCGCTCTCCTGCGGCGGCACGTGCTGGCGCGCCTCGTCGAACGACAGGCAGACCCACAGATCGCCGCAGGTGAGGTAGGCCCCGGTATTCCAGCGGGCGTGCAGCGCAAGCCCCAGCAGCTCGTGCCAGAAGGTGACGCTTTTTTGCAGGTCGCTGACCGCGAGGGTCAGATGGTTGAGAGATTGCAGCATGACGTGCCCTTTTGTTTTTCGCGCCGGACGTGATACGGTAAAGAGATGAACATAAACCACGCCGTGCTCACCGTAAACCGCTGGTGGCTGCCTTCTTAAAGGCGGCACGGAGTAGTTTTCCCCATTTTCAGATAGCCGCCGAAAGGCGGCTTTCACATTTCTAAGACTCCTTTCGGCAACTGCACATTAAGGAGTCTTTATGAACAAGCAAACCATCCTCACCGGCGACCGCCCAACCGGCCCGCTGCACCTCGGCCACTTCGTCGGATCGCTGCGCCAGCGCGTGGCGCTCCAGCAGACGCACAGCCAGTTTGTGCTGATTGCCGACCTGCAGGGGCTGACCGACAACGGCAGCAACCCGCAGAAGATCCGCGACAACATCCCCGAAGTGCTGGCCGACTACCTCGCCGCCGGCATCGACCCAAACCTGACCACGATCTGCCTGCAGTCCGCCCTGCCCGCCCTCGCCGAGCTGACGATGCTGTATATGAACATCGTCACCGTCGCCCGCGTGGAGCGTAACCCGACGGTGAAAAACGAGATTGCGCAGAAGGGCTTCGCCCGCTCGCTGCCGGTCGGGTTTATGGCCTACCCCATCAGCCAGGCGGCGGACATCACCGCGTTCAAAGCCGAGTGCGTGCCCGTCGGCGACGACCAGCTGCCGATGATTGAGCAGACCAACGAGATTGTGCACAAGATGAACAGCCTGCTGCCCGCCCCGGTGCTGCGCCACTGCAAGGCGATGCTGAGCGACACCAGCCGCCTGCCCGGCATCGACGGCAGCGCCAAGATGTCGAAATCGCTCGGCAACACGCTGCACCTTTCGGCCAGCGAAGAGACCATTCACCGTGCGGTGAGCGCCATGTACACCGACCCGAACCACCTGAAGGTGAGCGACCCGGGGCAGATTGAGGGGAACGTGGTGTTTACGTACCTCGACGCGTTTCATCCGGACAAGGAGAAAGTGGCGGCGATGAAGGCGCACTATCAGGCGGGCGGGCTGGGCGACCGGGCGTGTAAGAACGAGCTGGAGGCGTGCCTGCAGGAGCTGATTGCGCCGATGCGGGAGCGGAGGGCGATGTATATGCGGGATAAAGGCGAGCTAATGGCGATGCTGAAGCGTGGGACGGAGCGGGCGCAGGGGGTGACGCAGGGGACGTTGAGGGAGGTGAAGGTTGGGCTGGGGGTGCCGGTGTTTTGAGAGCGGCTTAAATATAAATAATAATCCCGGCACAGGGCCGGGATATTTATCAGGCGTTGCGCTTAATCACCGGAATATCGCCGGTGTCATTTAACGCACCCGGAAACGTTTTTAACCACTGTGCGACTTTCTGCTTATTTATATTCACCACGCTCATACCTTCCAGGCATCCCCATAATTCTCTTGTATGCTGCGGGGTAATCACAATGCAGTCTTTCATGGCGCGGATTTTTACAGGCATGCCGTCGATAAAGCCCGCGCGGGTTAACCAGTCGCCGCCAAGGAGAAGGTATTTCATGTCTATGCGTGCATACAATTCGCAGCAGGCGGCACTGTCCTGCGGCGTTTCCGCGCGGGGATGGACGGGGGCCGCATTGGTCTGGTTGCCGTGCAGGCGGCGGGCGCTGTTTTTGCGTACCAGCTCGCGGTTTTCAATCATGCCAGTGAAAGCGTCTGATTCTGTTTTGCAAACAGTAAACTCTGGCTTAAAATTCGTCGCAGCCATTTTCAACTTCTCCGTAGTTGTTGGTGGTTAGCGGTATGGGGGTGTTGCAGCACCTTCATATCGCGAATTCTCTCTTTAAATATTCTTTGATACTTCCTTTGCCGTTCGGCGTAATTTCTGGTGCTCATTATACAGGGCTGAATATAAATACAGCGGTTTTGGGTGGGGGAAATTTGGAATTTGCGAGGGGGATTCAGGAAATAGGGTTGGGTGCGGTAAAGTCATGTTTTATTGATTGCGGGTTGATTGGTCTTGGTTTTGCGAGCATCATCGCAATTATTTACCTTCTTCCGTAACGCGATGGCTTCCAGTAAAACTCTCGAACAGACAATTGCCGACATCACCATCTGGCGCAAAGGCGAACAGCGTGCGCCGCACAAGCCTTTATTGCTTCTGTACGTGCTGGCGAACTATCAGCAGGGGCATGCGCGATTGTTTGATTATGGAACCGAGGTCCACGAGCAGCTGCTTGGCCTGTTAGAACGCTTTGGTCCACAGAGGAAGACGCATTACCCGAATATGCCTTTCTGGCGGCTCAAAGGGGATGGATTTTGGGATCTGAAGAATACTGAGTTCTGTTCGACCATTGGCAGTAAGCAACCGCCCGTTAAAGAACTTGTGGAACATAACGTCGCAGGCGGGTTTGATGAAGAACACTTTGCGCTACTGAGTAAGAACAAAAACCTGATCGGCTCGCTGGCGCAGCAGATCCTTGAAGCGCACTTTCCTGAAAGCATTCAGGAAGAGCTCGCGGATGAGATGGGCTTTGATATCCAGCAGATTCGTAAGGTTCGAGATCCGCTGTTCCGCCAGCAGGTGCTGCGAGCTTATAACTATGAGTGTGCAATCTGCGGGTTTAACATGCGACATGATAACGCCTCTGTTGGACTTGAGGCTGCGCATATTAAGTGGAAACAGTTTGGCGGACCGTGTGAGATCCCGAACGGACTGGCGCTGTGTGCGATTCATCATAAGGCGTTTGATAAGGGATCGATTGGGCTTGATGAGAGTATGCGGGTGCTGGTGTCTGAAGCGGTGAATGGGGGCGGGATTGTTGGGCAACTGTTCTGGGATTTTGCCGGGAAGCAGATTGCGCTGCCGATGGGGAAAGGGAATTATCCTGGCGAGGAGTTTGTGGAGTGGCATCGGAGGGAGGTTTTTAGAGGATGAGTTCGAAGGTCGGGCTCGAACATTTAGAATATCCTTCTGATTTTAATGCATATTTTATTGGCATTACATTTGCGCACCATAATATATAACAACAATGAAATCTTCTATTGCCTTATGGTATCTAAAAAAGCTTACCTTATCTAATAATAAACTTGATTGATTATTTGTCATGATTATCTCAAAAGAATAACAGAGGAGATAAGCTAAAGAGATGCGTACACTAAACATTTAAACGCAGTTCATCCGAATAGAAAATAACTAGCACATGCTCTTGACATTCACAAACTAACGCACATTTATAATACTTATCAAAAAGTTCCACATGGTTTTAATGTGATATGGAATAGTAACTCACAATTACTTATTGAAGGGTTAATTAATAGAGGCTGCGTGTAAATGCTGATGATCAACCAGAAGCATCAATTAAAATTGTACAAAAAACACTAAACACTAAACACTAAACACTAAACACTAAACACTAAACACTAAACACTAAACACTAAACACTAAACACTAAACACTAAACACTAAACACTAAACACTAAACACTAAACACTAAACACTAAACACTAAACACTAAACACTAAACACTAAACACTAAACACTAAACACTAAACACTAAACACTAAACACTAAACACTAAACACTAAACACTAAACACTAAACACTAAACACTAAACACTAACAACAAAAAGCATACAACTCATTGATAAATATGTATTTATTTAGTTTTCATTATACCGAGTTTTACAGTAAAATCTTAAAACTACAAAAAAAATTTTGCAATATGCACTCAGCGATGGGAATTTGAATATGAGCGACATGGAAAAACTTAAATTAAGATATAGTCATAATATTATAGAACATTTAGGATTAAAACTATACCAAAATAAACCTACTAATGTTATTGCCGAGTTAATATCTAATTCTTGGGATGCTGACGCCCAAAATGTATGGATTGAAATAGCTCAAGATAAAGTTTCCATCACAGATGATGGATGCGGTATGTCTTACACAGAGTTGATGAATGATTATTTAATCATAGGAAAAAAGAAACGAAGTAAAGATAACATTACCGAAAAAACTACACGTCAACGGAATATGATGGGTAGAAAAGGCATAGGTAAACTTGCACCTTTTGGTATTGCCAAAAAATTAACATTGATAACAATAAGTAAAGAAGAAAAACTCTATAATTGGATTCAACTTGATCTATCCAAAATGTTGTCTGAAGAAAATGAAGATTCTCCCAATGATTCCATTATTTATGAACCAACTATATTGGCTGATAATATCCCGATGGAAAAAATTGATACAGATCTGAAGTTAGAATATAAAAAAATATTAGATAAACTAAAAGAGTCAGGAACTGCTATAATTCTTGAAGATTTATCGCTTAAAAAAATCATTTCTTCTGAAAGATTAAAAGAATCAGTTGGACAGCGTTTCACCGTTACACTATTAAGTGATGATTTTAACGTCTATATTAACGAAACAAAAGTTAGTGAAAAAGAAGCCCTACCTAATTTCTATAAAAGGTATCCAGAAAGTGGTTATGAAAATCAAACCTTGACCATCAATGGTCAAGATCGCCAAGTTCGTTATTGGGTAGGCTTTGTGGAGTCTGCTGAGTGGCCACAAGATCAAGCTGGCGTTGGCATCTATGCCCATGGCAAGTTAGCACAAGATCGCCCCTTTGTATTTGGATTGAAAGGTAGAGAGATCTGGACACGTTATATGTATGGTGTAATAGAAGCAGACTGGTTAGATGAACTTGAGGAAGATGTAGTATCAACAGACAGGACAAGTGTTAACTGGATGCATGAAGATACCCTGCAGATGTATGAATGGGGAGCTGGGTTAGTAAGAAAATGGATTAGTGATTATCAAAAATTCCAAAAAGAAAATAACAAAGGGAAAGTTATTGAAAAAATAAATAAACTACCTACAGACTTAAGAGTTACGGAGGTAGAAAGAAAAGCTATTTCCGACATAGTATGTAGTATGAGTCCAAAAGTACAGAAAGATGAAACATTACAGAATGAAGTTATATCAAAACTAACTTCAGCATGGACTCATGCACCAAGCCATATGATTATTCAATCGCTATGGAATAAAGTAAAAGATTTGGAGGATGAGCAAGAATTTATTAAATTGATTGATCAAATCAATGATCATTTAGTTCCTGAATCAATGTCATTATCCGTTATGGTTTCACAAAGAATTTATGCGCTCACTAAACTTGAACGTTTAAGTAAAACAGGAACAGAGCCTCAGTTGCAATCTTTACTTGAGCAGTTTCCATGGATATTGGGTTCAGATAAAGGAAAAGTACATGCAAATCAAACGATGAAAGAGATTGCTAAGAAAGCAGCACAGGAAGGGAAATTAGCAGCCCATGGTTTTACAGCCAAAAGTGTTTCAGAACAACCGGATTCTGGTACTCGACCAGATTTCACAATTTTTTCTGATACAAATGAGAATAATATAATATTGATTGAATTAAAAAGTCCTTTATTAGATCTTGAAAGGATTCACTTAAACCAACTCAATACGTATATGGGATGGTTTGAGGATAATTATGATGCGAAAGTTTACGGCTATTTAATTGGTAGAAATCCTAACGCTTGGCGAGAAAAAAACCATAATAAAAATATTGAAGTGCTCTCCTGGCATGATATTTGTGTTAGATCAAGAAAAGATTACATTGAATTACTTGCAGCAATGTTGTATGGCGTATCGGAACATTATGACGATGCGAGAATTAAAAGAGCTGTTGAATTCGGCGGCTCAGAATCAATCGAACTTCTAAAAAAAATGGCAAAAGCGCAATCCCCATTAAAAGATTTATTTGATCGATTTGATCATAAAACAGGAGGAGCATTAGATGTTTAAGGCCATCGATTTATTTTGTGGCGGTGGTGGCCTAACTGAAGGGCTCAAGCAAGCAAATTTTGAGGTCATATCTGCTGTAGAAAACAATATTTCAGCAGCTGAAACGTTTAAAGCAAACAACAAAAAATGCCATTTATTTCAAGAAGATATCAGGTTCATCTCGAGTCAAGAAATAATGGATAAAGTAGGGATTAAAAGCGGAGAACTTTCTCTACTGGCTGGTTGCCCTCCATGCCAAGGATTTTCATCATTAACTAAAAATTATAATCCTAAGGATAAAAGAAATAGCCTTATTTCAGAAGTAAGTAGGTTGGTTAAAGGATTAATGCCAAAAGCGATTATGATTGAAAATGTTCCTGGCTTGATGACTAAAGGAAGTGATTTTTTAGATAATTTCATCAACGATCTTCAATCCCTAGGATATAAGGTAGATTATAAAGTATTACAGGTTGCAGACTATGGGGTTCCTCAAGATAGAAAACGGTTTGTTCTGCTTGCTGGCCATGGTTTTACAATCAAAATACCAGAAGCAACCCATTCACGAGACGGAAGGGATGGGACATTACCTTGGAATACAATAAAAATGGCTTTTGAAGGGTTAGATGCTCCTGTACCTCACATTGAAGCTGTGAAAAATGGTGGTCCAAGATTATTTAACTGGCATGTTATTCGAACTTTAGCACCTATTAATATTGAAAGACTTAAGCATGTCAAACCAGGCGGTCCAAGATATGATATACCAGATCATCTTCGTCCTGACTGCCATAAAGGTAAAAATACGGGATATTCTAATGTTTATGGAAGAATGGACTTCAATAGTGTATCTCCAACAATTACTTGTGGGTGCACAGTCCTAAGCAAAGGAAGATTCGGTCATCCAACAGAGTTAAGAACTATTTCAGTTAGAGAGGCTGCACGTCTTCAAACATTTCCGGATCATTTTGATATTGCAACCTCATTTATAGACGATGCTTGTCGGATAATTGGTAATGCTCTTCCATGCGAATTTGCGAAAATAATGAGCAATGCCTGCTATGAAGCTTTAATAAATCAAAAATAAATTAAGTGAGGCAATTTATTTGCCTCACTTAACATTAAAAGATGTTCATTTGTGCCCGTTTTTTGAAACAATCTGCTTTATTATAGCATCCACTTTTATATGTGATAAGCAATCACTAAAAGGAATAGAAATGGTTACTAAAAAAAAGATGATAACGTTAAATATTTTCTTGGCCGAAAAGGAATATTCAAAAAATGATTTTACTTTTTTCCTATCAAAATCTTGTAAAGAGTATCCTATAACAGGAATCAAGGGAATGACGGGGGCTTGCTTCATTAAAGAGAAAAAAGAAAACGCTCCTAAATGGAAGGATTTTATAGAAGGTATTGTAGGTCAGAAAGTTGATGATCTAATAACAAAATCGAGTTCTGCTGCTTTATTAGTTAAAAGTAAAGGAAGAATCTTTGCGATTACATTTGGTTATGGTCGGTGTTTAATTGAACAATCTTACTTCGTCTCTGATTTTGGAATAAAATCAGCATTGAATATGTTGCGGCACGACTCACTGAGGAGTGTCGATACATTTACAATTGATGACTCACCAGTTCAGCGTAAATCGCAAGCCTCTTCTAATATAGAGATATCAATGTTCGGTTTAGATATCACAAAAGATATTTTACGCTCTGTAACGGGATTACCTCTTAAAGATGTTCCTTTCAATTATGTTTGTGGAGGTGATAATACCCTATCAGTAAAAATAGAAATGGCTCCAGAAGATATTCCAGTTTATGCAAATGAATGCCTTAAGCGTTATACTGACACTTGTTATTTGGAACAATTTTCTTGGGTTGACAATTTAAAACGTGTAAAAGTTTCACAGAGAATTGAATCCCTTGATAATGAGTTGATTGCAGATATTAAGAAAAAAAACATTAAACGAATTAATATAGTTATGCCAGAAGTGTTTGATGAAGCAGAAATTGATTCGTTTACATTTACACGGAGCAAAAGTTCCCCTTTGCACTATATAGATAAAGATATATATTTCAAGGGATTAGATATAGCTTCTATTGATATAGAGAAAATTAAAAGGGATAAGCTTTTTACTTATGACAGTCAAGGCTCTGAAGTTAAATCTTTCTCTATATATAAATGTTTGCATTACGAAAAAACAATCAACAAAAAAAATTATATACTATTCTTAGGACATTGGTTCGAAGTTGACAAGGAATTTGTCGATGATATTGAAACTGATCTAAAAGCTATTCCAATTCATAAAGACTCATTTCCAAAAGTTATAAAGAGCAAAGATCCAAAAACTAATAAAGATAAATTCGAAACCGAAGGTGATTATAACGAAAGAATTAGCAAAACTAAGGGTTATCTTCTTTTAGATAAAAAACTTGTAAAAAGTAGAAAGACAACAACAGCTATTGAATTATGCGATTTAGCAGATTTAGATAATAAAATATTAATACATGCAAAACAAAGGAATGGTGGTTCGTCAGGATTAAGTCATTTATTTTCACAAGCTAATGTGGCTGCAGAATTGATGCTCAGCGATCAAGAGTTTAGGAAATCCGCAAGAGATGTCCTTGAAAAAAACTTTGGTGCAAAAGCTATGGATCTCATCCCAACTGACAATATTAAAAGCAGTGAATATGAGATAGTACTATTAATGCTTGGGGCTAATAGCAAAACTGTTCTGAAGGACCTTCCATTCTTTAGCAAAGTGAATTTAATAAATACTTTCTCAAGCTTAAGGCAAAGAGGATATAATGTTTCAGTTGCAGGCACTCTATAAAAAATAAAATACAAACTAATATTTAAATTATTAGTTGTCGCGGATACAATAGTAAGGAGAAACTCAACGAAGCGCTACGCTGCTTCATTGAATTTCTCCTTTCTTTTCGCCTTTCAGTTGAAAAAAGTTAAAATAAAAATAATACATGTATATTGATATCTGACTCTTTTATTATATAAATAAAATAACATTTTTATTTATATATTTAAAAAGGAGTTAATATGGTCAGTAATGATAATTTCAATAAGACCATAATAAATACGTGAGCTTCCTGTAGAAGCTCTTGCGAAACGAAGCTCTCACACAAGCAAATTCGTAATCTTTGCGTCAGTGTCAGGCCTAATGATAAAGAGCTGACGCTTCTAAATGAAAAACGTGGCCAGTATCACAAAGGTGAATGGCTTCGTTTATCTTTGATTAATCCGCTTCCAGTTGTAGTTCCCGCTATTAATATAGAAGCTGGGAGATCTTTATCTGACCTTTCACAGAAACTAAATAAGATTGTTACCCACTTTGATAACAAAAGTTCAGGAAGCCAGCTGACACAGGAGGAACTCTTTGCAGTGAAGCGACAAATTGCCGATTTTCATTTACATCTTATCACCGCCGACTTATGGAAAGAATCCGATGAAGGGAATGCAAAAGATCCGCAGACGTAAGAATTTTATAGAGATCGTCCTCTATACGTTAAAACCAGATTCTCATCATAGGATAGCTCCTGTCGTGATAGGAGGAAATATGGCGGGATTTACCTACCCGCAGTTATACCCCCATCAATAAGTTGATGTAGATTTAATCAGGTTGACTTAGGTTGAGTGAAAAAGCGAGGACTGCTTTGCAGCTACCAGATTTCAGACAAAAAAAAGCCACCCTTAGGTAGCTAATTATTGCATTACTTGGTGCCGAAGGCCGGACTCGAACCGGCACGTATTTCTACGGTTGATTTTGAATCAACTGCGTCTACCGATTTCGCCACTTCGGCACTGAAGGGGATGCGGAAACGTTGTGGATTATACCTGTCGCGCGCCGCCATGCAAGCGACGACGCGCTAAACCCGCGCTAAGTGCCCAAAAAACCAGCGCCCTTCGTCACTCCAGTTCAGACACCGCCAGCCGAATCACCCCCGCCGCCTTCTGCTCCGGCAGCGCCAGCACCTTCGCCCACATCTCCTGCACCATATCGCAGGAGAGCTTCTCTTTGCCCGCCGCCTTCTCCGGCATCTGCAGCAGCTGGATGTCCTCGCCGTACTTATCGGCAAGTTGCTTCATAATCGGCCGCACGTCCTCGACAGCCGCCTCGCGTTCGGCCGGGGTCACGGTGTGGCGGTTTTTGCCGTAGGCCGCGCGCATCATGTCGGCGTCGGCCTGCATGCGCCGCGCCATCAGGTCTTTATCCAGCATGCGCATCGGGTTCACGCCGCCCTTCACCGTCGGGTAGAGGAAGCGGAAACAGGCGTCGTCGCTCACCTTCTGGATGGCGGCGGTCTGCTCCATATTGATGGTCATATAGTTCACCACGTTGGCGTCGGGGGCGTTCTGCAGGCGCGACATCTGCAGATGCAGGATCTGCGGCTGGATGGTGTCGATAATCTGCTGCTCCGGCTCGCCCGCTTTTTGCAGGGCGGCCATCTGGTCGAGGATGCGCTGATGCAGCGCGGGCTCCTGCTCCTTAATCACCTGCCAGGCGGGCATTGCGTTAAGGGCGGAATCCATCTGCCGTTCCGGAGCGCGCTGCCTGTCGAAGAACACCCAGAACGCCACGGCGGCGACCACCACAACAACCATTACGGTACGGGTCCACGTTTTATTCATCTCGCATCCTTATCCTTGAATTGTGCCGGTTTACACCGGCACGCCGCTGTGGAAGCGAAACTCGTTGTCCGGTGTCGAGATAAGTGTGGCTTCAATTTCGCCAAAATGCTGTATGCGCGGTGAGATATCGTCGTCGCTCACCTGCTGGGCCAGCGTCAGGTAGTCCTGATAATGGCGCGCTTCCGAGCGCAGCAGCGAGAGATAGAACTTCTGCAGGTCATCGTCGAGGAACGGGGCCAGCGCGGCGAAGCGTTCGCAGGAGCGGGCTTCGATGTAGGCGCCGCAGATGAGCTTGTCGATCAGCGTCAGCGGTTCGTGGGTGCGCACTTCCTTCAGCATCCCTTTGGCGTATCGGCTGGCGGTGATTTTGACGTACGGGATGTCGCGGGCCAGCATCGCCTCGCGCACCTGCCAGAAGTGGTGCAGCTCCTCTTTAATCAGCAGCACCATGCTGTCGATAAGCGCCTGGCCCCACGGGTCGTCGGTTTTGGGCATCACGCTTTTGCCAATCTGCTTGTGCAGGGCGATAAAGTCCGGCTCCGGGCCGTCGCGGAAGGTGAACTGTTCGTAGGGTTTGAGCCAGTCGAGCAGCGCGTCGGCACCGCTTTCGTCGGCGACGTATTTACGCACCAGCAGCAGCGCGGTCTGGGCGGCCTTGAGCTCGCACACCATGTGGTCGGTGAGCAGCAGCGGCAGGTTCGCCGGGTCGCGGGCTTTATCAATCCATGCTTGCGGGGTCGGGCACTGGAGGAAGTTGAGTACGGGGGCGAGTATCTGCGGGTAATCCATGGTTCTGCCTTGAAAAAGCGGTGGCGAGCGCCACCGCCTGAAACGCTTAGTGACGCACGCCGTCGTCGTCTTCGTCGACGTAATCTTCGTCGTCGCCTTCTTCGCCGTCTTCACCGTTCGGATCTTCGAAGTAGGTTCCCCAGCCGTCGTATTCCACTTCAAACTTCTCGGCCAGGTTCATCAGCTGTTCTACCTGCGCGTCGATAAGCTCCGCCTTCAGCGCGCCTTCGCTCAGGATGTCGCAGCAGATGACGGTGTCGCCCTCTTCCACTTCCAGCTCTTCCGGCTCGGTCACTTCGTAGCCCAGCTTGAAGGCTTCCACGGCCAGTTTTTCCAGCGCGTCGAAATCATCCGCAGAGAAATGGTGCTCGATGGTGTACAGCGCGTCCGGATCGCTACCGTCTTCCAGCAGTTCTTCAATAATCAGACGCGTCTCTTCGCGTTGCTCTTCCAGGTGTTCCGGGTTTGCCATGGCTCAATCCTCTTTAAAGTGCGGCAGATACTTCTATTTTCACACACGGACGGGTTTGCCTCCACCTTTGTAAGAAAGAATTGTGAAACGGGGTTGCAAATGAATAATTACACATATAAAGTGAATTTTAATTCAATAAGTGGCGTTCGCCATGCGAGGATAAAATGTCCGATTTATACAAAAAACACTTTCTGAAACTGCTCGACTTTACCCCTGCACAGTTCACTTCTCTGCTGACCCTTGCCGCACAGCTCAAAGCCGATAAAAAAAAGGGCAAGGAAGTACAAAAGCTTACCGGTAAAAACATCGCGCTCATCTTCGAAAAAGACTCGACCCGTACACGTTGCTCTTTCGAAGTTGCCGCATTTGACCAAGGCGCGCGCGTTACCTATTTAGGGCCGAGCGGCAGCCAGATTGGGCATAAAGAATCAATTAAGGACACCGCGCGGGTTCTCGGGCGGATGTACGACGGCATTCAGTATCGCGGCCACGGCCAGGAAGTGGTCGAGACGCTGGCGCAGTATGCGGGCGTGCCGGTGTGGAACGGGCTGACCAACGAGTTCCACCCGACGCAGCTGCTGGCGGACCTGCTTACCATGCAGGAGCACCTGCCGGGCAAGGCGTTTAACGAGATGACGCTGGTCTACGCGGGCGACGCGCGCAACAACATGGGCAACTCGATGCTGGAAGCGGCAGCGCTGACCGGGCTGGATCTGCGCCTGGTGGCCCCGAAAGCCTGCTGGCCGGAAGAGAGCCTGGTGGCGGAGTGCAGCGCGCTGGCCCAGAAGCACGGCGGGAAGATCACGCTGACGGAAGACGTGGCGGCGGGCGTGAAGGGCGCGGACTTTATCTATACCGACGTCTGGGTGTCGATGGGCGAAGCCAAAGAGAAGTGGGCGGAGCGGATTGCGCTGCTGCGGGGGTACCAGGTTAATGCCCAGATGATGGCGCAGACCGGCAACCCGAACGTGAAGTTCCTGCACTGTCTGCCGGCGTTCCATGACGACCAGACCACGCTCGGCAAGCAGATGGCGAAAGAGTTCGATCTGCACGGCGGAATGGAGGTGACCGACGAGGTGTTTGAGTCGGCGGCGAGCATCGTGTTCGACCAGGCGGAAAACCGGATGCATACCATTAAGGCGGTGATGGTGGCGACGCTTGGGGAGTGATGGGGTCCTCTGCGCGCTGGTGCCCTCACCCTAACCCTCTCCCACTGTACGGTCCGGGGACATAGTGAACACTTGTTCGGGGACATGGTAGACACTTACAACTAAGGCATAAGAACCCGTTTATGGAGTCGCTTATGCCCTGGGATGCGAGAGATACCATGTCATTACGTACCGAGTTTGTTTTGTTCGCCTCGCAGGACGGGGCGAACATTCGTTCCCTCTGCCGTCACTACGGTATTTCACCTGCCACAGGCTACAAGTGGCTTCGCCGCTGGGCTCAGGAAGGTGCCGCCGGCCTTCAGGACCGCCCGCGCATACCGCACCATTCCCCGAACCGCTCATCTGACGACATCACAGCCCTGCTGCGCATGGCGCATGACCGCCATGAGCGCTGGGGCGCACGCAAGATAAAGCGCTGGCTCGAGGACCAGGGGCACCGCATGCCCGCCTTCAGCACCGTCCATAGCCTGATGGCCCGCCATGGTCTGCTGCCGGGCGCTTCACCGGGCATTCCCCCCACGGGACGGTTCGAACATGACGCGCCGAACCGCCTCTGGCAGATGGATTTTAAGGGCCACTTTCCCTTTGGCGGCGGCCGCTGCCATCCGCTCACCCTGCTGGACGACCACTCCCGTTTTTCCCTGTGCCTGGCGCACTGTACCGATGAACGGCGCGAGACCGTGCAGCAGCAGCTGGTCAGCGTGTTTGAGCGTTACGGCCTGCCGGACCGGATGACGATGGACAACGGCTCACCGTGGGGCGACACCACCGGCACCTGGACGGCGCTGGAGCTGTGGCTGATGCGCCACGGTATCCGGGTGGGGCACTCCCGGCCTTATCATCCGCAGACGCAGGGCAAGCTGGAGCGTTTTCACCGCAGCCTGAAGGCGGAAGTACTGCAGGGAAAATGGTTCGCAGACAGCGGTGAGCTGCAGCGCGCCTTCGACCACTGGCGGACGGTCTATAACCTTGAACGCCCGCACGAGGCGCTGGATATGGCGGTACCGGGCTCGCGGTATCAGCCGTCAGCGCGGCAGTACAGCTGCACCACAACGCCCCCGGAATACGACGAGGGCGTGATGGTCAGGAAGGTGGATATCAGCGGAAAGCTGAGCGTGAAAGGGGTAAGTCTGAAGGCAGGCAAGGCGTTCAGGGGAGAACGGGTCGGGCTGAAGGAGATGCAGGAAGACGGCAGCTACGAGGTGTGGTGGTACAGCACGAAAGTGGGGGTGATCGACCTGAAGAAAAAGTCGATCACCATGGGTAAAGGATGATAAAAAGTGTTCACCATGTCCCCGAACACCTGTCTACCATGTCCCCGGACTGTACACCCACAGGGAGAGGGGACTTTTACACCCTCTCCCCCTGGGTGAGGGAAAATTACTCCACCAACATTTTAACGACCACTTTCCTGACCTTAGCAGGCGTCCCCACCGCGCAAAGCGGCTTATGCACTTCACCCGGCCAGAACACCACAAAATCCCCTTCGCTCAGCACCACGGTTTTCTCCTGCTCGCCTTCCGGCAGGAACGCGATGTCTTTGTCCGCCAGCCAGTCGGTGTCCGGCGTGCCGTACGGCAGGGTGCTGAAGGTCATCCCTTCCTGGCCCTTCGTCACGATCTGAATATCCAGATAGCGCGCGTGGTACTCGGCGCGGCGCTCGGCGAACGGCTGGGTCGTGTCTTCAGAGACCAGATAAAAGAGGCTATTGCCGTTGATGTCGTGTTTCCCGAGCGGCGTGGCGTCGGTGACGTGGGCTTTAACGTGCTCAATGGCCTGGCGCAGATCGTCAGGCAGCCAGGACTGCAGATGGTGGATGTTGCCAATAATCATGTTTCAACCCTCAATATAAAACGATGTTTCATTTTAATCTTTTATACGAGAATCCCGGCTGCCATACCAGCCCTTTTTGGACGAGGTTTGCGCGAGCGCATGTTTATCGGGAAAGGTGTTGATTTTCTGTTAACCCTGCCCAGGCAATTATGCAGGGGTTATGCATAACCTCGATCCGCGCTTATCGCACGACTGTTCTAACCTCTTGATCATGCTCTCTAATTAACAAAACCCGCTGCTGCCTCACACTTTACTGTTTTGATGATTTGCTCTAAAAATCCATAATTATTTATTGATTTTTCTTAAGTCAAAAATAGTTAATTGCATTAATTGCATAGCCATTCTCATGCATAATATTTATCATTTAAAATCAGCCACATAACAACTTATTTCAAAAGATTAAAATCTACAAAATAATAACAACCTCAAATAATGCCACCGGATCCTGCTTAGCTATTCACCCCTCAATAATATGAAATTAATCATTATCTGATGCGAATCATGCAAATGAAAACAAACCTCTTAATATCCGGTTTCGCGTGAGCAACATCACAATACGGATTATTTAACTGCCTAGTATGAATCACGAAATCAATTGAGCTTAGCCGCCATGCAAATAAATACATCACATGGCGCATGCCCTTTTTATTCTGAAAAACAGTTAAAGGAATAATTATGGAAAAGCATTACGTCGGTTCTGAAATTGGTCAATTGCGTAGCGTTATGCTGCACCGCCCAAATTTAAGTCTGAAACGCTTAACGCCATCAAACTGTCAGGAGCTGCTTTTTGATGACGTGCTCTCGGTTGAGCGGGCGGGTGAGGAGCATGACATCTTCGCAAACACGCTGCGCGAGCAGGGTGTCGAAGTCCTGCTGTTGACCGACCTTCTGACACAAACCCTTGATATTGCAGAAGCGAAAGCCTGGCTGTTGGATACGCAGATCTCCGACTATCGCCTCGGCCCCACCTTTGCCGGTGACGTCCGCGGCTGGCTGGCGGATATGCCGCACCGCGAACTGGCGCGCAGACTGAGCGGCGGATTAACCTACGGCGAAATTCCGGCAGCCATTAAAAATATGGTGGTGGATACCCACACGGCGAATGATTTTATTATGAAGCCGCTGCCGAACCATTTATTTACCCGCGATACCTCGTGCTGGATTTATAACGGCGTCTCTATTAACCCAATGGCCAAACCGGCCCGTCAGCGTGAAACCAATAACCTGCGGGCAATATATCGCTGGCACCCGGCGTTTGCCGACGGTGATTTTATTAAGTATTTCGGCGACGAGAATATTAATTACGACCACGCCACCTTAGAAGGCGGCGACGTATTGGTGATTGGCCGCGGAGCGGTATTGATCGGCATGTCAGAACGCACGACGCCGCAGGGCGTGGAGTTCCTCGCCAACAGCCTGTTCAAACACCGTCAGGCCGAGCGCGTGATCGCCGTGGAGCTGCCAAAACACCGCTCCTGCATGCACCTCGACACCGTGATGACCCACATCGACGTGGACACCTTCTCCGTCTACCCGGAAGTGGTGCGCAAGGACGCCCAGTGCTGGACGCTCACCCCGGACGGACGCGGCGGCCTGCTGCGCACGCAGGAAACCGACCTGCTGCACGCCATCGAGAAAGCGCTCGGCATTAGCCAGGTGCGCCTGATCACCACCGGCGGCGACGCTTTTGAAGCCGAACGCGAGCAGTGGAACGACGCCAACAACGTGCTGACCATCCGCCCGGGCGTGGTGATTGGCTACGAGCGCAACGTCTGGACCAACGAGAAGTACGACAAAGCGGGCATCACCGTGTTGCCCATCCCGGGCGACGAACTCGGACGCGGCCGCGGCGGCGCGCGCTGCATGAGCTGCCCGCTTGAACGCGACGGAATTTAAAGGAGCCATCATGGAACGAAAACCCACTCTGGTTGTGGCCCTTGGCGGCAACGCGCTGCTCAAGCGCGGCGAGCCGCTGGAAGCGGAGATCCAGCGCCAGAACATCGAGCAGGCAGCCCGCACCATCGCCGGGCTGACGGCGCAGTGGCGCGTGGTGCTGGTGCACGGCAACGGGCCGCAGGTCGGGCTGCTGGCGCTGCAGAACAGCGCCTACGACAAAGTGACGCCCTACCCGCTGGACGTTCTCGGCGCCGAAAGCCAGGGAATGATCGGCTACATGCTCCAGCAGGCGCTGAAAAACAATCTGCCGCAGCGCGAGGTGAGCGTCCTGCTCACGCAGGTGGAAGTGGACCCCGCCGACCCGGCATTCAGCAACCCGACCAAGTACATCGGCCCGGTGTACAGCGAAGCCCAGGCGAAAGCGCTGGCCGCGGAAAAAGGCTGGGTGTTCAAGGCCGACGGGAGCTACGTCCGCCGCGTGGTGCCGTCGCCGCAGCCGAAGCGCATCGTCGAGAGCGACGCCATCACCGCGCTGATTCAGCGTGACCACCTGGTGATCTGCAACGGCGGCGGCGGCGTGCCGGTGGTGGAGAACGCCAACGGCTATCGCGGGATTGAGGCGGTGATCGACAAAGACCTCTCCGCCGCCCTGCTGGCGAGGCAGATCGAGGCCGACGCCCTGCTGATCCTGACCGATGCCGACGCGGTGTACCTCGACTGGGGCAAGCCGACCCAGCGCCCGCTGGCGCAGGTGACGCCGGAGCTGCTCAGAGGCATGCAGTTCGACGCCGGATCGATGGGGCCGAAAGTGGCCGCCTGCCGCGAGTTTGTTGAAGCCTGCAACGGCATTGCCGGGATCGGCGCGCTGAATGACGGCGCGGAGATCCTGGCGGGCGAGAAAGGCACGTTGATTCGTAACTGAGCACCCTTTCCCCTCACCCACTTCTCCCTCTCCCCGTGGGAGAGGGCCGGGGTGAGGGCATCAGACAGCTAAATTTTAAAAAGGATTTCCCACATGACCATCAACCTGAAAAACCGCAACTTCCTGAAACTGCTGGACTACACCCCGGCGGAGATCCAGTACCTGATCGACCTCGCCATCGAGCTGAAGGCCGCCAAAAAGGCCGGGCGCGAAAAGCAAACCCTGGTCGGGAAAAACATCGCCCTGATCTTTGAAAAAACCTCCACCCGCACCCGCTGCGCCTTCGAAGTGGGCGCGTTTGACCAGGGCGCGCAGGTCACCTACCTCGGCCCAAGCGGCTCGCAGATCGGCCATAAAGAGTCGATGAAAGACACCGCCCGCGTATTAGGCCGTATGTATGACGGCATCGAATACCGCGGCTACGGCCAGGCCATCGTCGAAGAGCTAGGCGAATACGCGGGCGTGCCGGTGTGGAACGGCCTGACCGACGAGTTTCACCCAACCCAAATCCTCGCCGACCTGATGACCATGCTTGAGCACGCGCCGGGCAAAACCCTGCCGGAGCTGAGCTTTGCCTATCTCGGCGACGCGCGTAACAACATGGGCAACTCGCTGATGGTCGGCGCGGCCAAGATGGGGATGGATATCCGCCTCGTCGCGCCGAAATCCTTCTGGCCGGAAGCCGGGCTGGTTGAGCAGTGCCGCGCCATCGCGAAAGAGACGGGCGCGCGCATCACCCTCACCGACGACGTGGAAGAAGGCGTACGGGGCACCGATTTCCTCTACACCGACGTGTGGGTCTCCATGGGCGAGCCGAAGGAGGCCTGGGCCGAGCGCGTCAGCCTGATGAAGCCGTATCAGATTAACGCGCAGGTGATGAAGGCCACCGGCAACCCGAACGTCAAGTTCATGCACTGCCTGCCGGCGTTCCACAACGAGCACACCAAAGTGGGCCGCGAGATCGAGATGGCGTACGGCCTGAAGGGGCTGGAGGTGACGGAAGAGGTCTTCGAATCACCGAACTCCATCGTCTTCGACGAAGCAGAGAACCGCATGCACACCATTAAAGCGGTCATGGTGGCGACACTCGGCGACTAATCACCGCCCGGCGCGCCAAGGGGTGCGCCGGGTTAAGGAGCACATCATGGGCAAGTTTAAGTTTCCCTCCGCTTACACCATTCTCTTTTTTCTGATTGCCGTTGTGGCGGCGCTGAGCTGGGTCGTCCCCGCCGGTCAGTACCAGATGGCGATGAACGAAACCCTCGGTAAAGAAGTCCCGATTGCCGGAACGTACGCCCACGTGGCGGCACATCCGCAGGGACTGGTTTCCGTCCTGATGGCGCCCATCGCCGGGCTGTACGATCCGGTCTCCGGCCAGGCCGGAGCGATCGACGTGGCGCTGTTTATCCTGATCATCGGGGGATTTCTCGGGATCGTCACCAAAACCGGGGCGATTGACGCCGGGATCGAACGCGTCACCACCCGGCTGCGCGGGCGCGAGGAGTGGATGATCCCGATCCTGATGGCGCTGTTTGCCGCAGGCGGCACGATTTACGGCATGGCCGAAGAGTCGCTGCCGTTCTACACCCTGCTGGTGCCGGTGATGCTGGCCGCGCGGTTCGATCCGGTTGTCGCCGCCTCCACCGTACTGCTCGGAGCGGGGATCGGCACGCTCGGCTCCACCATCAACCCGTTCGCCACGGTGATCGCCGCCAACGCCGCCGGGATCCCCTTCACCAACGGTATTGCCCTGCGCGTGGCGCTGCTGGTCATCGGCTGGATCATCTGCGTGGCGTGGGTGATGCGCTACGCCCGCAGGGTACGCCAGGATCCGTCGCTGTCGATCGTGGCGGACAAGCAGGAAGAGAACCGCGCCCATTTCCTCGGCGACAAGGGCGAACAGTCGCTGGAATTTACCCCGGTGCGCAAAATCATTCTGGTGATTTTCGCCCTCGCCTTCGCGGTGATGATCTACGGCGTGGCGGTGCTGGGCTGGTGGATGGCGGAGATCTCGGCGGTGTTTCTCGCCAGCGCGATTATCGTCGGCCTGATTGCCCGCATGAGCGAAGAGGAGCTGACCTCAACGTTTATCAACGGCGCGCGAGATTTGCTGGGCGTCGCGCTGATTATCGGCATCGCGCGCGGTATCGTAGTCATCATGGATAAGGGCATGATTACCCACACCATTTTGCACAGCGCGGAGGGAATGGTCAGCGGGTTGTCGACGGTGGCATTCATCAACGTGATGTACTGGCTGGAGGTCGTGCTGTCGTTTCTTGTGCCTTCTTCGTCCGGCCTGGCCGTTCTGACGATGCCGATCATGGCACCGCTTGCCGATTTCGCTAACGTCAACCGCGACCTGGTGGTCACGGCTTACCAGTCGGCGTCCGGCATCGTTAACCTGGTCACTCCCACCTCTGCCGTCGTGATGGGCGGGCTGGCTATCGCCCGCGTGCCCTACGTGCGTTATCTGAAATGGGTGGCGCCGCTGCTGGGGATATTAACGGTGGTGATTATGGTGGCGTTAAGCCTGGGGGCGATGTTGTGATGTTTTGAAGTTGTAGGCCCGGTACGCGTAGCGCCACCGGGCGTTTTGTTTCAGCCACTTACATGGGAAATAGTTATGACGGAATATGGTGATTACTCTCCAAAAGAACAGCTTCAGCTGACGGTCTGTCAGCGCCTGATCGCAGAAAAGAGTTATCTCTCTCAGGAGGAGATCCGCCGGGATTTGCAGGAGCGTGGTTTTGAGACCATCAGCCAGTCCACCGTTTCACGTCTGCTTAAATTGCTCGGTGTCATAAAAATTCGAAATGCCAAAGGGCTAAAGATTTATTCGCTGAATCCCCAGCTGCGACCTGCCCCCGACGCCGCGCGTACCGTGTCCGAAATGGTGGTCAGCGTCGAGCATAATAGCGAGTTTATCCTTGTTCATACCGTCGCCGGATATGGCCGCGCGGTGGCGCGTATTCTGGATTATCACCAGCTACCGGAAATTTTAGGCGTGGTGGCTGGCAGCAGTATCGTCTGGGTCGCGCCCCGGGTCGTGAAGCGCACCGCACTGGTGCATAAGCAAATTAATTATTTACTCATAACGCATTAATATTCATAAAGAACCGTTTGCATTGAGTAAAGCGTGCATTAAATCGCTTGATCCGAAAAGCGAGCTGCGTATAATGCCCGACAATTTGCCGGGAGGAAGCATGGTCAAGCGTGTACGACATAACGTCTTACCGCGTCTGAAATCAGACGCTGGCCTGCCGTTTTTCTTCCCGTTGCTAAACCTATTCCCAGAGCCCCTCATTTGAGGGGCTTTTTTTTGCCCGGCGTCAGGAGATAAACATGAATCCGCTTTATCAAAAACACATCATTTCCATAAACGACCTCAGCCGCGAAGAGCTGGAACTGGTTCTGGAAACCGCGGCAAAACTGAAGGCCAATCCGCAACCGGAGCTGCTGAAGCACAAGGTGATTGCGAGCTGCTTCTTCGAAGCCTCGACCCGCACCCGCCTCTCCTTTGAGACCTCCATGCACCGCCTGGGCGCGAGCGTGGTGGGCTTCTCGGACAGCAGCAACACGTCGCTGGGTAAAAAAGGCGAGACCCTGGCGGATACCATTTCAGTGATCAGCACCTACGTCGACGCGATTGTGATGCGTCACCCGCAGGAGGGCGCGGCGCGCCTGGCGACCGAGTTCTCCGGCGGCATTCCGGTACTGAACGCCGGTGACGGTGCCAACCAGCACCCGACGCAGACCCTGCTGGATCTGTTCACCATTCAGGAGACGCAGGGCAAGCTCGAGAACCTGAACATCGCCATGGTCGGCGACCTGAAGTACGGCCGCACCGTCCACTCCCTGACCCAGGCGCTGGCGAAATTTAACGGCAACCGCTTCTTCTTCATCGCGCCTGACGCGCTGGCGATGCCGCAGTACATTCTCGACATGCTGGATGAGAAAGGCATTCAGTGGAGCCTGCACGCCAGCATTGAAGAGGTGATGAGCCACGTGGATATTCTCTACATGACCCGCGTGCAGAAAGAGCGTCTGGACCCGTCCGAATACGCCAACGTGAAGGCGCAGTTCGTGCTGCGCGCCAGCGACCTCGAGGGCGCGCGCGACAACATGAAGGTGCTGCACCCTCTGCCGCGCATCGATGAGATCACCACAGACGTGGATAAAACGCCGCACGCCTGGTACTTCCAGCAGGCCGGAAACGGCATCTTCGCCCGCCAGGCGTTACTGGCACTGGTTCTGAATCGCGAATTGGCACTGTAAGGGGAAACGACCATGACACACGATAACAAACTCCAGGTTGAAGCCATCAAGCGTGGCACCGTGATTGACCACATCCCTGCGCAGGTGGGCTTTAAGCTGCTGACGCTGTTCAAACTGACCGAAACCGACCAGCGCATCACCATCGGCCTGAACCTGCCGTCAGGTGAAATGGGCCGCAAGGACCTGATCAAAATCGAGAACACCTTCCTGACCGACGAGCAGGTTAACCAGCTGTCGCTGTACGCGCCGGACGCCACCGTCAACCGCATCGACGAGTATGAAGTGGTGGGCAAATCCCGCCCGAGCCTGCCGGATCGCATCGAAAGCGTGCTGGTCTGCCCGAACAGCAACTGTATCAGCCACGCTGAGCCGGTTTCCTCCAGCTTTGCAGTGAAAAAACGCGCCGATGACATCGCGCTCAAATGCAAATACTGCGAAAAAGAGTTTTCTCATTATGTGGTGCTGGCCAACTAATTGAGGTTGGTAAAGGATCCCGGCCTCCCTATAATGGCCGGGACTCTTAAATCAGCTGTTATTCTGGAGAAATCATGACCAAAGTACTCGCGACGGAAAATGCACCAGCGGCTATCGGCCCATACGTTCAGGGCGTTGATCTGGGCAGCATGATCATCACTTCGGGCCAGATCCCGGTGAACCCAAAAACCGGTGAAGTGCCGGCCGACGTAGCGGCACAGGCGCGTCAGTCGCTGGAAAACGTGCAGGCAATCGTTGAATCTGCCGGCCTGAAAGTGGGCGACATCGTGAAAACTACCGTTTTCGTGAAAGATCTGAACGACTTCGCGACCGTTAACGCCACTTACGAAGCCTTCTTCACCGAGCACAACGCCACCTTCCCGGCGCGCTCCTGCGTGGAAGTGGCCCGTCTGCCAAAAGACGTGAAAATTGAAATTGAAGCGATTGCCGTACGTCGCTAATTTATTTCAATAAACAGAAGGCAGCGTAAGCTGCCTTTATTATTTCGGCTATTTTTACTCTCTGGATAAAATGACACATAGCCCAGTCCATTATTAGACTCCTCCTCGCCTAGTAATATTCTCTAATAATGGATGAGTAATGAAACTTTCAAAAATTGCACTTGCCGTCGCGACGTTAACCGTTGCGTCTTCCGCACTTGCTCACGGATATATTGAATCACCAGCCAGCCGCGCCTATATGTGTAAGCTCGGCCAAAACGTTGACTGCGGCTCCGTACAGTACGAACCACAGAGCGTAGAGAAAACCTCCGGCTTCCCGTCAGGCGCTGAGCCTGCGGACGGACACCTCGCCAGCGCGGGTATTTCTCAATATTCTCAGCTGGACAAACAGAGCCTGAACGCGTGGACCAAAAACCCAATGACGGCGGGTCCTCATCAGTTCGTCTGGCACCATACTGCGCCGCATAAAACCACCAACTGGCGTTATTACATTACCAAACAAAACTGGGATCCAAATAAACCTCTGACCCGCGACCAGTTTGAATTAACGCCATTCTGTACCATCAACGGTAATAACCAGGCGCCGGCCGTCACGCAGTCTATGAACTGTAATGTGCCTGAGCGTACGGGCTATCAGGTTATTTACGGCGTGTGGGAAATTGCAGATACCTCGAACAGTTTCTATCAGGCCATTGACGTTGATTTCGGTAACGGCGGCAACGTTACGCCGGACGAAACGCCAGCGGTTGTTTCCCAGTGGAGCAAAACCCTGAGCGGCCAGATCGCGGGTAACAACCTGAACGCAGGCGATAAAGTGATTGCACGCTTCTTCGACGCGAACGGCGAAGTCACCTCTATGCGTACCGAAATGACCATCGGCTCAGCCGAGCAGGGCGACGCTAACCAGTGGTCTTACGATCTGGCGCAGAAAATCAACACCGCCCAGAGCGACGTGCGCGTCGGCGTGAAGGATGAAGCGGGTGAAATCAGCCCGGTTCACGGCGCAAACAGCGTATTCGTGAAAGACGGCAGCACGCTGCAGTCCGTGGCCGTCTCTTATGAAGAGCAGAAAGCGCAGGTGAATGAGACCATCGCCGTCACCGATCTGCAGTACAGCAAAATCGAGCATGGCAACGCGACCGTGACCTTCCACGTCAACACCAAAGGCGACGTGAATGTGGAAGCACACGTGATGAACCACCACGGTGCCGAAAAAGGCTACCTGAAGCAGGACATGAACAACGCCAACCAGGACGTGACCATGACCCTGAATGACGTGACGCCGGGCCACCACATGCTGAAATACTATGCGACCAACAAAGACGGCACGATGTTCGCCCAGGACGTGCTGAACCTGATGCTGGAAGGCGATGCCGCCGCGGACAGCACCGGTCATCACGACTTCACCTTCCCGGACAATATCGCCTCCTACAAGGCGGGTACCGTGGTGCTGCAGCCGAAAGACGGTAAGACCTACGAATGTAAGCCTTTCCCGTACAGCGGCTTCTGCGTTCAGTACAGCCCAACCGCCAACCAGTATGAGCCAGGCGTTGGCGCACACTGGAAAGAGGCGTGGGTGTTGAAGAACTGAGTTGCCTGATTCCCTCACCCTAACCCTCTCCCAAAGGGAGAGGGAACCGATCGAGCCCCTCGCCCCTTTGGGGAGAGGGGTTGGGGTGAGGGGTATTTTTTCTACTGATTCCGCGTCGCCCTAAGCAGCGTCTCCAGCGGATAGACCGCCGCAATCACCACCTCGTCCTGAACCTTCGCCGCGTTATCCAGCTCGCTCTGAATCGACGCGATCTCTTTATCATCCAGCGTGCCCTGGCGCGCCACCAGATCCGTCAGCCTCAGGCCAATTGAGGCCAGCTTATCCACCTCCTGAATCACCGGCTTCATCGCCTTCAGCTGATAGCTGTTTTCGCCTAGCGCCAGCGCGTCGCTGGTGTTGCTCTGCCAGCGGTTAAAGACGTGGCGCAGCGCGTCGGCGCTTTCCGTGTCTTCCGCATCGCTCACCAGACGGTCCGCCCATTTGTGCATCTGGCGCACGGTGGCGCTTTCGGCGTTCAGCGCATCCGCGAAGCGGTTGAGCGGTTCAAACTGATGGTAGTTTCCCGCCTGGAACTTCAGGTGCTGACGGGTGTAATACTGCGCGGGCTCTACCGCCTGCGCGAGGATCTGCAGCGGCAGCGTGTCGGCATTACCGGCGAGGCGCGTGAACTGCACCTGCTGCTGGGTATGCTGCTGCAGCCCGACCGACACCGTCGACCAGCTGTCCATCGCCTGCAGGCGGGTGTACATGTTGTCGACGTCGTTGACGTCCTTCGCGGACCATAAGCGTTCCGCCACCGCGAAGGCGCGCGGCCACAGGCGAATATCCAGCACCGGTGCGACCACGTTCTCCGCCCACAGCGCCGCTTCGCCGCCGAGCAGGTTGGCCTGATTCGCTACGTCCGGCACGACCGGCGGAATGCCTTTCGGCACCTCGTCCAGACGCGTACCGCTGATTGGGTAGCGCGTGTTCCCCACCAGGAAATAGCCGCTCAGCCTGTCGTTATCGACGGAGACCACCGGGCGCGTTTCGCCCATCCAGGTGTCGACGGTGAAGGTCACCTGATTGTCGTCACGCCATTCAATATCCTGCACCGCGCGGCGGGATTTCCCGGCAAAATCAATAAATCCGCGCCAGCCGGCATCCCCTTTCACCAGCGTGAAGCTCCCCTCCACCGGCTTGCCCTTCAGGCGCGGCATGGTGAAGGCCCAGCTCTGGACGCTGTCGGTGTCGGCAATCACATCCACGCCGTTCAGCCCCTGCGGGACAATTTCGTTGCGATAGTGATAGGCGGTGGACTGGGGCTGGTCGAGATAGAAGCCCGTCGAGAGAATCCCTTTGTAGCCGTTCTGCGCCACCTGCCCCAGCGCGTCCTGCCCCTGCCAGGACTGGATCAGAATGCTTTTCGGCAGGTCGGGATGGTAGATCTCGTCCCAGCCGACCATTTGCCGGTGGTGTTTCTCGAGGATCGTCTCCAGCCTGCGGTTGAAATACGCCTGCAGCGCGTGGCTGTCCGCCAGCCTGTTGTCGCGCATGAAATTCTGGATCGCGGCGTTCGCTTTCCACTGGCTGTCGTCGACCTCATCGCCGCCGATATGCAGATACGGATCGGGGAAGATCGCCGCCAGTTCGCTGACCATCGCGTCGGCAAAGGCGTAGGTTGCCTCTTTTGTCGGATCCAGCACCGGCTTCAGCACGCCCCAGTGGCGCTCCATAGCGTACGGCCCCGGGGCGCTCATCAGCTCCGGATAGGCCACGGCTATCGCCGAGGCGTGGCCCGGCATGTCGATCTCCGGCACCACGCGAATGCCGCGCTCGGCGGCGTAACGCACCACCTCCCGCATCTGTTCAGGCGTGTAAAACAGCCCGTCGCTGGCAAGCTGCGTCAACTTAGGGTAGCGCTTCGTGCTGAAGCGCCAGCCCTGATCGTCGGTCAGGTGCCAGTGCAGAACGTTGAGCTTCGCCGCGGCCATGCCGTCAATCTGGCGCTTGATATCCGGCAGTGGGATAAAGTGGCGCGCCGAATCGAGCAGCAGCCCGCGCCACGGGAAGCGCGGCGAATCTTCGATGGTGACCCACGGCAGCGAGGTGTTTTCCGCCCCGTTCTGCATCAGCTGGAGCAGGGTTTCCATGGCGCGCAGCGCGCCGAAGCGGGTGTTGGCGGAGATATCGACGCCGTTGGCGTCCACCGTGAGCCTATAGCTTTCATCGCTGTCCGGCAGCGGCTGCGGCTTGACCTTTTTGGCAATCGCGATGCGGATGGTCGGTTTGTCTGGCTTTTCAGCCTGCGGCTGCAGCGTCCAGCCGGTTTGCAGGGCAATGCGCTGGCGCAGGCGGTTGACCGCGTCGCCCAGATCGTCGCCGCTGACGCTGACAGAGATTTTATCGTTAAGCACCAGCGCGCCCTGGGTCGTCGGGCGTTCGACCTTCGCAGGCCAGGGCATCAGGGGGAGATCGCCTGCCGGAGCGGCAAAGGCTGAGGCGCCGAGCATCAGCCCGGCGGTTAAGAGACTGTACCGTAACATGAATGTTCCTTATCTGACGGGCCAAATAAAGGCAAAACATTCTGTTAACATGCGCTCAATTTGTCGTCAAGCGAATGCGCCGACGGAGATCACAGGTTGTTGAATTTGGGAGGAAAGCTATTGCCCGGTGGCGCTGCGCTTACCGGGCCTACGTTTCGTAAGTAGGCCGGGTAAGGCGAAGCCGCCACCCGGCAAACATAACTTACTGCCACCCGTACCGACGCGCATAGAATCCTTTCACCATCTGCGTCAGCACCATGTAGCCCGCGAGGATAGCCACCAGCCACGGGAAGTAGCTCAGCGGCAGCGCCTGGAGCTGCAGGTAGCCTGCCAGCGGTGAGAATGGCAGCGCGATACCCAGCGCCATCACAATCCCCGTCATCACAATCAGCGGCCACGCGGCACGGCTCTGGATGAACGGAATGCGGCGCGTACGGATCATGTGCACAATCAGCGTCTGCGACAGCAGGCCTACCACGAACCAGCCGGACTGGAACAGCGTCTGATGTTCCGGGGTGTTGGCGTGGAACACAAACCACATCAGGCAGAAGGTCAGGATGTCAAAGATAGAGCTGATCGGGCCAAAGAACAGCATAAAGCGCCCCAGATCCGCCGGGTTCCAGTGCTGCGGCTTCTGGATCTGCTCGTCGTCTACGTTATCAAACGGGATCGCCACCTGAGACACGTCGTACATCAGGTTCTGGATCAGCAGATGCAGCGGCAGCATCGGCAGGAACGGCAGAAACGCGCTCGCCACCAGCACGCTGAAGACGTTACCGAAGTTGGAGCTGGCGGTCATTTTGATGTACTTGAGCATGTTGGCAAAGGTACGGCGACCTTCGATCACGCCCTCCTCCAGCACCATCAGGCTCTTTTCCAGCAGGATAATGTCCGCCGCTTCGCGGGCGATATCCACCGCGCCGTCCACGGAGATACCGATATCCGCCGCGCGCAGCGCGGGCGCGTCGTTGATGCCGTCGCCCATAAAGCCCACCACGTGCCCTTCGCGCTTGAGCAGGGTGACGATGCGCTCTTTGTGCATCGGCGTCAGGCGGGCAAACAGCGTGGTACGCTGGGCAAGCTTCGCCAGTTCGTCGTCAGAGAGATGTTCAATATCGCTCCCCACGACCACGTCGCCCGCGTCCAGCCCCACTTCATGGCACACTTTGGCCGCCACCAGCTCGCTGTCGCCGGTGAGAATTTTGACGGTAATGCCGCTCGCCTTCAGCGCCTTCAGCGCCGGCGCGGTGGTCTCTTTCGGCGGATCGAGGAATGCGATGTAACCCTCGAGGATCAGATCGGATTCGTCGATACGCTGATAGTCACCCTCGCGGGCGGGCAGGAACTTGCTCGCGACCGCCACGACGCGCAGCCCCTGACGGTTCAGGTTGTCGGTGACGCGCTTGATGCGGCGCAGCATGGTGTCGTCCAGCGGCACGATGTCGCCGTTATAGCGAACCTGCGTCGACACGTTGAGGATCTCCTGCAGCGCGCCTTTGCAGATCAGCTGATGCACGTCCGTCTGCTCGCTCACCACCACCGACATGCGGCGGCGCTCAAAGTCGAACGGGATCTCATCCACCTTCTGCCAGCGGCCGGAGAGCGTGCGGGCGGACTCTTCATCCACCCCTTCCAGCACCGCGACGTCGAGCAGGTTTTTCAGCCCGGTCTGGTAATGGCTGTTCAGCCACGCGCTGTGCAGAACGCGCTCGCTGGTTTTGCCGGAGATATCGGTGTGGTTCTCCAGCACGATTTTATCCTGCGTCAGGGTGCCGGTTTTATCGGTGCAGAGAATGTCCATCGCGCCAAAGTTCTGGATGGCGTCGAGGTGTTTAACGATCACTTTCTGCTTAGAGAGCTTCACCGCCCCGCGCGCCAGCGTGGAGGTGACGATCATCGGCAGCATTTCCGGCGTCAGGCCAACGGCCACGGAGAGCGCGAACAGCGCCGCTTCCCACCAGTCGCCTTTGGTGTAGCCGTTGATCAGCAGCACGATCGGCGTCATCACCATCATAAAGCGGATCAGCAGCATGCTGACGCGGCCAATCCCTTTCTGGAAGGCGTTCGGCTCGCTCTCCTGCTCGCTGACGCGCCCGGCAAGCTGACCAAACCAGGTGTTGCCCCCGGTGGCGGTGACAATCGCCTGCGCGGTGCCGCTAACCACCGTGGTGCCCATAAAGCACAGGGTGTCGCACTCGAGCGGGTTCATCTGCTGCGGGTCGCGGCTGCGCGCCACCTTTTCAACGGGCAGGGATTCCCCGGTCAGGGAGGCCTGTGCGACGAACAGATCCCGCGCCTGGATGATGCGTAAATCCGCCGGGATCATGTCCCCTGCCGCCAGCTTCACCAGATCGCCCGGCACCAGTTGGTCGATAGGCAGCTCCACCCAGGCGTTTTCGCCGAGATCGTTAATCACGCGCGAGACGGTCGCGGTGTTGCTGACCATCGCCTTCAGGGCATCCGCCGCCCTGGTGGAGCGGGCTTCCTGAATGAAGTTCAGCAGCGTGGAGATGCCGACCATCAGGGCAATGACGCCTGCGGCAAACAGATCTTCAGTGGCGTAGGAGATGATGCCCAGCACCGTCAGCAGCAGGTTGAACGGGTTGCGGTAGCAGAGCCAAAGGTGCACCCACCACGGAGAGGGCTTCTGCGCCGGGATCTGGTTATCGCCGTGCACGGCGCGGATTTTTTCCACTTCGGACGCGTTTAGCCCTTCCGGGTGTCCGCCGAACGCGCGCCAGACTTCGTTTTCATCCATCGCCGCCACGTTCAGGCAGCGTTCGGTCAGGGACGCGGGGATCGCCGCCCCCGCCATGTTTTTGGCGTTTGGCAGCGGGTCGCGCTGAACAAGACGGTGTGGCAGGTGGCGGCTCAGCAGGGCCTGCAGCTGCCGGGTGATATTTTTAAACATAGTCATTCCTCCACATCCGCGAATGCGGACGCAGCATTTCCTTCAGGCGTGGCAAGGCCGTACCTGAGAGGCACTCAATTTTTCAAGCAGGAACGTATATGACGTTGCTGCCTCACATCACCGGTGAGTCAGCAACAGGCTGGCTTACCGGAAAGAACGCATTCTCCCGTTCAGGAGAAGTGTGGGATCGGGATCCATGAAGCCTCCGGTAAGTAAAAAGTAGGGTGTCGCCGCGCAGTATAAGGATTTAAGCGTACCCTTTGTGACCATTCGGGCGGTATTATACCCCCCTGCAAATAAACCGAACGTAAACCAGACTTTGCCCATAGCGAAATCGCGCTATAGCATTAGGCTCAATTCACTACATCGTCGTTGTTACAGGGAATACAGCATGCAGAACCGCCTAACGATTAAAGACATCGCACGTTTAAGCGGCGTGGGGAAATCGACCGTCTCACGCGTGCTGAACAACGAAAGCGGCGTCAGCGAACGCACCCGCGAGCGCGTTGAGGCGGTCATGAATCAGCACGGTTTTTCCCCTTCCCGCTCCGCGCGCGCCATGCGCGGGCAGAGTGACAAAGTCGTCGCCATTATTGTCTCGCGTCTGGACTCTCTGTCTGAAAACCTCGCCGTGCAGACCATGCTGCCCGCCTTCTACGAGCAGGGGTATGATCCGATCATGATGGAGAGTCAGTTCTCTCCACAGCTGGTTGAAGAGCATCTGGGTATGCTCCAGCGGCGCAACATCGATGGCGTGGTGCTGTTCGGTTTTACCGGCATTAAAGACGAGATGCTGAAACCCTGGCAGCCTTCGCTGGTGCTGCTGGCGCGCGATGCCCACGGCTTTGCCTCCGTCTGCTATGACGACGAGGGCGCGATCATCACCCTGATGCAGCGCCTGTTTGACGAAGGCCATCGCCACATCAGCTTCCTCGGTGTACCGCACGCGGACGTCACCACCGGCAAGCGCCGTCACGAGGCCTACCTGGCCTTTTGCAAAAGCCACAATCTCTCCGCCGTGGCCTCCCTGCCGGGGCTGGGCATGAAGCAGGGCTACGAGCAGGTCGCCAGCGTTCTGACGCCGCAGACCACCGCGCTGGTGTGCGCCACGGATACCCTAGCGCTGGGTGCCAGCAAATATCTGCAGGAGCAGCGCATCGATAACCTGCAGGTGGCGAGCGTCGGCAGCACGCCGCTGATGAAGTTCCTGCACCCGGAGATCATCACCGTCGATCCGGGCTACGCCGAGTCCGGCAGACAGGCCGCCACGCAGCTGATCGAGCAGATCAACGGGCGCGCTGACCCGCGTCAGATCGTTATTCCCGCTCACCTTTCGTAACCCCCCTAAAACAGATTATTGTGATCTTCGCCCGATTTCGGGAACGTTCCCATTTTCGCCGTCACGCTGAAGGAGTAGGCTTGCGCTCAGGTCATTACACCCCCTCACCATCTGTCATGAGGTTTCATGATGAGTAAAGTCAAACAAGCAGATATCGATCGGCTGATCGTCCTGGTCGGCGGCCGCGAGAACATCGCCACCGTCAGCCATTGCATTACCCGCCTGCGCTTCGTGCTGAACGATCCGGCCAAAGCCAACCCGAAGGCCATTGAAGAACTTTCCATGGTTAAAGGCTGCTTCACCAACGCCGGGCAGTTCCAGGTCGTTATTGGTACCGAAGTGGGCGATTACTATCAGGCTCTGCTGGCAACCACCGGGCACTCCTCCGCCGATAAAGAGCAGGCGAAGAAGGCCGCGCGCCAGAACATGAAGTGGCACGAGCAGCTGATTTCCCACTTCGCGGAGATCTTCTTCCCGCTGCTGCCCGCGCTGATCAGCGGGGGCTTAATCTTAGGCTTCCGTAACGTCATCGGCGATGTGCCGATGAGCGACGGCAAAACCCTGGCGCAGATGTACCCGGCGCTGCAAAGCATCTACGACTTCCTGTGGCTGATTGGCGAAGCCATCTTCTTCTATCTGCCGGTCGGGATCTGCTGGTCCGCGGTGCGCAAAATGGGCGGCACGCCGATTCTCGGTATCGTGCTGGGCGTCACGCTGGTCTCTCCACAGTTAATGAACGCTTACTTACTTGGTCAGCAGGTGCCTGAGGTGTGGAACTTCGGCCTGTTTACCATCGCCAAAGTGGGCTATCAGGCGCAGGTCATTCCGGCATTGCTGGCCGGTCTGGCGCTCGGCTTTATTGAAACGCGCCTGAAGCGCATCGTGCCGGATTACCTCTATCTGGTGGTGGTGCCGGTCTGCTCGCTGATTCTGGCGGTGTTCCTGGCGCACGCCTTTATCGGTCCGTTTGGCCGCATGATCGGCGACGGCGTGGCCTTCGCGGTGCGTCACCTGATGACCGGCAGCTTCGCGCCAGTCGGTGCCGCGCTGTTTGGCTTCCTGTACGCCCCGCTGGTGATCACCGGCGTGCACCAGACCACGCTGGCTATCGACATGCAGATGATCCAAAGCCTCGGCGGCACGCCGGTCTGGCCGATTATCGCCCTGTCTAACATTGCGCAGGCCTCTGCGGTCACCGGCATCATCATCGTCAGCCGTAAGCACAACGAGCGTGAGATCTCCGTTCCGGCAGCCATCTCTGCCTACCTTGGCGTCACCGAACCGGCGATGTACGGTATCAACCTGAAATACCGCTTCCCGATGCTCTGCGCGATGATCGGTTCCGGTCTGGCAGGCCTGGTGTGCGGTCTGAACGGCGTGATGGCGAACGGGATTGGCGTCGGCGGCCTGCCGGGCATCCTCTCCATCCAGCCCGCTTACTGGCAGGTGTTTGCCCTGGCGATGGCCATCGCGATTATCGTCCCAATGGCGCTCACCACCGTGGTTTACCAGCGCAAGTTCCGTCAGGGCTCGCTGCAGATTGTTTAATTCTCTCTTTCGGGGCGCAGTTGCGCCCCTTCGCATTTGCAGGAACGCACTATGAATACTCTCCCTCACTGGTGGCAGAACGGCGTCATCTATCAGATTTACCCAAAGAGTTTCCAGGACACCACCGGCAGCGGCACCGGCGATCTGCGCGGCGTGACGCAGCGCCTGGACTACCTGAAAACCCTCGGCATCGACGCCATCTGGCTGACGCCGTTTTATATCTCCCCGCAGGTGGATAATGGCTACGACGTGGCGAATTACACCGCCATCGACCCGTCCTTTGGCACGCTGGATGATTTCGACGAGCTGGTTGCCCGGGCGCACGAGCGCGGCATCCGCATCGTGCTGGACATGGTGTTTAACCACACCTCGACGCAGCACGCCTGGTTCCGGGAATCGCTGAACAAGGCGAGCCCGTACCGCCAGTTCTACATCTGGCGCGACGGCACCCCGGACGAGCTGCCCAACAACTGGCGATCCAAATTCGGCGGCAACGCCTGGCGCTGGCACGCCGAGAGCGAGCAGTACTATCTGCACCTGTTCGCCCCGGAGCAGGCGGATCTCAACTGGGAAAACCCGGCAGTGCGCGCCGAGCTGAAAAAGGTGTGCGAGTTCTGGGCCGATCGCGGCGTGGACGGCTTGCGTCTGGACGTGATTAACCTGATTTCAAAAGACCAGGATTTCCCAGACGACAACATCGGAGACGGCCGCCGCTTCTACACGGACGGGCCGCGCGTTCACGAATATCTGCAGGAGATGAGCCGCGACGTCTTCACCCCGCGCAACCTGATGACGGTGGGCGAGATGTCCTCGACCTCGCTGGAGAACTGCCAGCAGTACGCGTCGCTCGACGGAAGCGAACTGTCGATGACCTTTAACTTCCATCATCTGAAGGTGGACTACCCCGGCGGCGAAAAGTGGACGAAGGCGAAGCCTGACTTCGTGGCGCTGAAAACCCTCTTCCGCCACTGGCAGCAGGGGATGCACAACAAAGCCTGGAACGCGCTGTTCTGGTGTAACCACGATCAGCCGCGCATCGTGTCGCGCTTTGGTGACGAAGGGGAATACCGCGTTCATGCCGCGAAGATGCTCGGCATGGTGCTGCACGGCATGCAGGGCACGCCGTATATCTATCAGGGCGAAGAGCTGGGGATGACCAACCCGCACTTCAGCCGCATCACCGACTATCGCGACGTGGAAAGCCTGAACATGTTCGCCGAACTGCGGGCCGACGGCCGCGAGCCGGACGAGTTGCTGGCGATTCTGGCGAGTAAGTCCCGTGATAACGGACGAACCCCAATGCAGTGGGACGCGTCGCACAATGCGGGCTTTACCGAGAGCGAGCCGTGGATTGGCGTCTGCGATAACTACGAAACGGTGAACGCCCGCGCGGCGCTCGACGACCCGGATTCGGTGTTCTACACCTACCAGTCGCTGATTAGCCTGCGCAAGACTCTGCCGGTGCTGACGTGGGGAGATTATGAAGACCTCCTGCCGGAACATCCTTCCCTGTGGTGCTATCGCCGTCAGTGGCAGGGGCAGACGCTGATAGTGGCGGCAAACCTGAGTCATACGCCTCAGGAATGGGAAACGGACGTTCTCAGCGGTCAGCCGCAGGTCCTGATGAGTAACTATCCGGCACCGCAAACGACGTCGCTCCGTCCGTTTGAAGCCGTCTGGTGGTTGCAGCAGTAACGTTCCCTGCCGGGTGCCCCCAGTACCCGGCTTATTTTACTGTTTTTGTTGAATAATTAATCAGATTTTTCTCGCACGCCTTTACAATCGCTGAAGCGCCCGCCGTTTGTACTCTCGTCTTTTTACTTTGTTCTGCATCAAATAAATCGCAAACATGTTTGATGCAAATCACTATATGTAGCACTTAAAATGCACGCCGACCCAACATCTTGTATTTATCGTCTACTATTCCAACAACAAGACGGCGCTTACGCTGGCCGGAATTGTGGATAACACGAGCTGGGAACGCGGGAAGTCTTTGGCCCGGCGGGGAATACGCCCGGTGAATACTTCTCCACCTTTGTGGATAACCTGTTTTCAAAAAATGGAGTGATCATGACACCGCATGTGATGAAACGTGATGGCTGTAAAGTGCCGTTTAAATCAGAGCGCATCCAGGAAGCCATTCTGCGTGCAGCTAAAGCAGCGGGAGTCGATGACGCAGATTACTGCGCCACCGTCGCAGAAGTCGTTAGCAGCCAGATGAACGAACGCAGCCAGGTCGATATCAATGAGATCCAGACCGCGGTTGAGAACCAGCTGATGGCGGGGCCTTACAAGCAGCTGGCGCGCGCCTACATTGAGTACCGTCACGATCGTGACGTGCAGCGTGAGAAGCGCGGTCGTCTGAACCAGGAGATCCGTGGCCTGGTGGAGCAGACCAACTCCGCCCTGCTCAATGAAAACGCCAACAAAGACAGTAAAGTGATCCCGACCCAGCGCGATCTGCTGGCCGGTATCGTCGCCAAACACTATGCCCGCCAGCACCTGCTGCCGCGCGACGTGGTGTCTGCGCACGAGCGCGGCGAGATCCACTACCACGACCTCGACTATTCGCCGTTCTTCCCAATGTTCAACTGCATGCTGATCGACCTGAAGGGCATGCTGACCCACGGTTTTAAAATGGGTAACGCCGAGATTGAACCGCCTAAGTCCATCTCCACGGCCACCGCCGTCACCGCGCAGATTATCGCCCAGGTTGCCAGCCACATTTATGGCGGCACCACCATTAACCGTATTGATGAAGTACTGGCCCCGTTCGTGACGGCAAGCTTCAACAAGCATCGTAAAACGGCCGAAGAGTGGCAGATCTCGGACGCTGACGGCTACGCGCACTCCCGCACCGAGAAAGAGTGCTACGACGCCTTCCAGTCGCTGGAATATGAAGTGAACACGCTGCACACCGCCAACGGCCAGACGCCGTTTGTGACCTTCGGTTTTGGTCTGGGCACCAGCTGGGAATCGCGCCTGATCCAGCAGTCCATCCTGCGCAACCGCATTTCCGGCCTCGGCAAGAACCGCAAAACGGCGGTGTTCCCGAAACTGGTGTTCGCTATCCGCGACGGCCTGAACCACAAGTTTGGCGATCCGAACTACGACATCAAACAGCTGGCGCTGGAGTGCGCGAGCAAGCGCATGTATCCGGACATCCTTAACTACGATCAGGTCGTCAAAGTGACCGGTTCGTTTAAAACGCCTATGGGATGCCGCAGCTTCCTCGGCGTGTACGAAGATGAAAACGGCGAGCAGATCCACGACGGGCGTAACAACCTGGGCGTCATCAGCCTGAACCTGCCGCGCATCGCGCTGGAGGCGAAAGGCAATGAAGCTGAATTCTGGACGCTGCTGGACGAGCGTCTGCAGCTGGCCCGTAAGGCGCTGATGACCCGTATTGCGCGCCTAGAAGGGGTCAAGGCCCGCGTGGCACCAATCCTCTATATGGAAGGGGCCTGCGGCGTGCGCCTGAAGGCGGACGATGACGTGTCGGAGATCTTCAAAAACGGTCGCGCGTCCATTTCGCTGGGCTATATCGGTATTCACGAGACCATCAACGCCCTGGCGGGCGATACGCATATGTACGACAGCGAGGCCCTGCGCGAAAAAGGCATCGCCATCGTTCAGCGCCTGCGCGACGCGGTTGACCAGTGGAAAGAGGAAACCGGCTACGGGTTTAGCCTCTACAGCACGCCGAGCGAAAACCTGTGCGACCGCTTCTGCCGTCTGGACACTGCCGAGTTCGGGATTGTGGAAGGCGTGACCGACAAAGGGTATTACACCAACAGCTTCCACCTCGACGTGGAGAAAAAGGTGAACCCGTACGACAAGATCGACTTCGAAGCGGCCTATCCACCGATCGCCAGCGGCGGGTTCATCTGCTACGGCGAGTACCCGAACATTCAGCACAACCTGAAGGCGCTGGAAGACGTGTGGGATTACAGCTATCAGCACGTGCCGTATTACGGGACCAACACGCCAATCGACGAGTGCTACGAGTGCGGCTTTACCGGTGAGTTCGAGTGTACGAGCAAAGGCTTCACCTGCCCGAAATGCGGCAACCACGACGCGGCCCGCGTCTCCGTGACCCGTCGCGTGTGCGGCTATCTCGGCAGCCCGGACGCGCGCCCGTTTAACGCCGGCAAGCAGGAAGAGGTGAAGCGCCGCGTGAAGCATCTGGGGAATGGGCAGATCGGGTAAGTTCTGCGCAGGGTTCTCCCCCTCACCCTACCCCTCTCCCTCAAGGGAGAGGGAACTCCTCCCCCTCTCCCTCAAGGGAGAGGGAACTCCTCCCCCTCTCCCTGTGGGAGAGGGCCGGGGTGAGGGCATCAGCGCGCACACATTCTCTGGACATTTTCTATGCGATACCATCAATACTACCCCGTCGACATCGTCAACGGCCCTGGCACCCGCTGCACCCTGTTTGTTTCAGGCTGCGTCCACGAATGCCCCGGCTGCTACAACAAAAGCACCTGGCGCGTGAACTCCGGCATGCCGTTTACCGCTGAGATGGAAGACAAGATCGTCAACGACCTGAACGACACGCGCATTCACCGTCAGGGGATCTCACTTTCCGGTGGCGACCCCCTGCACCCGCAAAACGTGCCGGATATCCTGAAGCTGGTAAAACGCATTCGGGCAGAATGTACGGGAAAAGATATCTGGGTCTGGACGGGCTACAGGCTGGAAGAGCTGAACGCGCAGCAAATGGAAGTGGTGGATCTGATTAACGTCCTGGTCGACGGCAAGTTCGTGCAGGATTTAAAAGACCCGGCGCTGATCTGGCGCGGCAGCAGCAACCAGGTTGTGCATCATCTGCGGTGAGCGTTAGAGCCGTTTGTTTGCATCATGATAAACGGCTGCTTTCTCTCTCTTACCGATAGCGATAACAAATACCGTTACAACGTTGTCCTGAACCTGATAGACCAAACGATAACCCTGCGATCTGAGTTTGATTTTGTAGCAATCCGGTAGACCAGGCAGGCGGGCCGATTCGACCCTGGGGTTCACCAACACGTCCGCAAGTTTCTTCTTAAACTGGTCTTTTACAGTCTCCCCCAGCTTGCTCCACTCCTTTAACGCCCTCGGATCAAATGCCAGTTCATAAGTCATCCAGACTAACCTTAATTCCCTTTTGCGGATTAGCCAGCCGATCCCGGACTGCCTGTATCAGTTCATCTTCACTGTCGCTAATGGTGACCGTTTTCACGGGCATGCGTCCCGTCTCCGCGACGTACTGAAACAGTAATCGCACGGCTTCCGTTGGGGTGATATTAAGTTTTTCCAGCACGGCATAAGCCTCGTTTTTGAGTTTGTCATCCAGACGGACGTTCAGCGTGGCCATTATGCCTCCGGTAAAATCGAATGTGTAATGCAGTTTAGCATTACATTCGCATTACATCGAATTCTGGATAACGCCTCTCAAAACCGACTCAAACTCTCCATTGCCACCGCCTTAAACTCGGCAAAATCTCCGCAGCTACAGAGCCGCGACATCGCCCGTTCACGCAGGAAGGTGACGAAAATATCGTAAATCGCCATCGCCTCTTCGTATTCGCTTTTGCTGATGGCGAGCAGGAAGATGACGTGCGCGGTTTCGTCGCCCCACTGGACGCCGTGCGGGGCGAGCACGGTATAGACTACCGTTTTCTGCGCCAGCAGGCCGAGGGAGTGCGGGAGCGCAATACCGTCGCCGAGCATGGTGCTGACGATGGCTTCACGCTCGACGACGGAATCCAGGAACTCCGCGCCGACAAACCCCTCGCCTTCAAGCTGCGCGCACAGTTCCCGGAACAGCGTTTGCTGGTCAACGGGCTTGTCGAGAATACGGAAATGGGCCGCGTCGAAGTATTTATCCAGCATCCACGGGCGGGTACGGTCCACCAGCACCAGCTTGCCGATCTGCTCTAACTGATAGTCGGTCGGGAACGGGGCGATCGTCACCACCGGTTTGGACTTTTCGCTGACGCGGGCGGTGGCGATCACAAAGTCTTCGCCAATCGTTTCCGCCAGCTCGTACTCGCGCAGGGTGAGCGTGCGCGTGACCTCAATTTGCGGGTATTTACGCTGCAGCACGGCTTCAATCATGCGGACCATGGCATTACCGGCGTCGCACACCAGCAGCACGCGCGGCTGGCGCTGGTAGCCAATGTTGTAGTGGCGCTCCAGCCCGACGCCGATATGCAGCACCAGGAAGCCAATCTCGTTTTCGCTGATCACATACGGCGTGTATTTGCCCCAGCTCGATACTGCCGCGAGGGTCATATCCCACGCCATCGGGTAGTGCTGCTTGATGTTATCCAGCAGCGGATTGGGGATCATGATTTGATACCGCACGCGGGTGATCATGGTTTTGATGTGCGTGAGCAGGTCCGCGTGCAGCTGCTCGTCGCTGAGCAGATTGTAGTTATAGTGGGTGTTGATGTAGCGCAGGATGTAGTTGACCAGCGCTTCGTCGTCATCAGCGTTAATGGCGCTCGGGGCAATCTCCTGGATCTGCCGCGCCGCAATGTGCACGCAGAGCCAGCTCTCCTCCGAAGGTGAAAGCGCTTTGCCCGCCAGCTGCTGGATAGTGACGGCGATATCTTTCGCCGCCTCGCGCACGTTCTCTTCCACGTCTTCGGCGTGGAATTCCGGCAGCGGATAGCCCTCGCTGATGCGCCGCACCGACACCGCGCAGTACAGGCGCAGGAACAGCTCGCCTTCATCGGTCAGACGGATGTGATGACGCGTCAGCGCCTCGTGCAGCACGGGCACCATCTGCTCCGCCACGCCCGCATTCAGCGCCACGTCGGTCACCAGCGGGTTCAGGCTGTCCTGCTGCGCCAGCTCCCAGAGCAGATCGGTCAGGCAGGCGCGGGTCGACATCTCGCTGCCAAACAGCTTCATGCCGTGGCGCGGACGCGTTTCCAGCGTCAGGTTATAGCGGAGGAACCACTCGCGGACTTCCGCCATGTCGCTTTGCAGCGTGGCGCGGCTGACGAACCACTCGTCCGCCAGGTCCTCGAGCTTAAGAGAAAATGCCGAGGTGAGAAAACGCACCACCAGATAATGCACGCGCTCCGGCCCGGTCCGGGGAATACGCAGCGCGCGCGGGTGGGATGCCTGCAGCTGCTGGTAGCGCTGGGCATCATCAATTTTAAGCTGATAGCCGTTGCCCCGGCTCAATATAAACTGCGCGCCGTGGCCTGCCAGCAGCGCGTTCAGGGCGGTGATATCGGCACGGACGGTTCGCGTGGAGACCGACAGCCGCTGCGCCAGCTCGTCCTGCGGCAGCGTCTCGTTTTGCAACAGATCGAACAGTTGCGCTAAACGTTGGTTCGGAAATCGCACGGGTTTGTCCTCTTACGGCTTAAGGTGAAATGACCATCTGGGATGGGCTGCCGACCGGTGTGTAGTCCGGTTCGAAGCTGAGCTTGCCGTCCTGACCGACTCGGAAACGGGTGATGTTGTCGCTGCGCTGGTTCATGACGTACAGCCAGCGTCCCTGCTTATCAAGCGTCAGGGTGCGCGGATAGTCTCCCCGCGTCCACACGTCGTCCTGATGCGTCAGCGTGCCCTCCGCTGTTACGGTAAAGTGCCCGATGCTGTTATGCAAACGGTTAGCCACATACAGCTGTTTACCGTCGGCGCTTAATGCCAGCCCGGCAGCAAAGCTGGTGCCTTTGTAACCTTCCGGCAGGGCTGAAAGCGTTTTGCCCTCTTTTAAGGTGCCGTTGGCGCTCACGGTATAATGGGTGAGCGTAGACGCCTCTTCGTTAATCAGCCACAGGGCATCGCCTTTTGGCGTAAAGACAAAGTGGCGCGGCCCGGCGCCTTTTGAGGAGGCGCTGATAAACGGCGGATCGTTCGGCGTCAGCTTTCCTGTTCGATCGTCAAAACGGTACTGGTAGAGGCGATCCAGCCCAAGATCGGTTGAAAATACGTACTTCCCGCTCGGATCGGCGGCGATCATGTGCGCGTGGGGGCCGTTATGATCGCTGATGGCAAAGCTGCCCTCCGCTGCCGCTTCCGGCTTCGCCGCGCCCGCTTCGCCTTGATCCTGATGAGTGTCCGTGGCCTCACCCAGGCTGCCGTCTGCGTTGACGGGCAGCACTGCGATCGATCCGCTGACGTAGTTCGCCACCAGAAGATGGCGACCGTTCGGCGTCAGGGAAAGATACACCGGCCCCGCGCCGCCGGAGGCCACCTGATTCAGCTCGCTCAGCGCGCCGTTATCCCCCACCCGCAGCGCCTGCACCACGCCCTGCTCCACTTCGCTTGCCAGATAGAGCGTTTTGCCGTCGCGTGAGACGGCCAGCTGCGCGGCGTTCGGCAGCTTGCTCACCAGCGTTTTATTCGCCAGCGCGCCGCTTTGCGGGTCAACGGTAAAGCGGTACAGCCCTTCGCCGTTGGGGTTGTAGGTGCCCACCCAGGCGTACTGCGTCTGGGCGATGGCGGTGGTGGCGAACATTGAGAGTGAAGCAACAAGCAGGGTACGGGTGTGCATGGTGGCTCCTTTGGGTGTGTGCGGTTTGTTTCCCCTCACCCCGGCCCTCTCCCAAAGGGAGAGGGGGTAAAGGTTCCCTCTCCCTTTGGGAGAGGGTTAGGGTGAGGGGCAGGTTCTACTTAACCAGCGTCTTCGTCATCGCAAGCAGCGTACGCACATCTTCCGGGCGCGTATCGCCGCTGGCCTTGTCGATAATCGAGCTATAGATATGCGGGATGATTTTGCTTACGCCCGCGTCGAGGGCGATCTGCAGGATCTCCTCATAGTTTTCCAGATCGATACCTCCGGTTGGCTCCAGCCAGAAGTCGTGACGGGCGCAGGCTTCCGCCACCGCTTTGTACTCGTCTCGGCACTTCAGGCCGCCCATCGGGAAGTATTTGATGGAGCTGCCGCCGAAATCCTTCAGCAGGGCAATCGCGGTTTCAACCGGTACGATGCCGTCCGGGGCGGTGCTGCTCAGCGGGCCGGTGGAGATTTTGACCATCCCGACGGTGCCGGTCGGAGAGACCAGGCCGTTGACCACAGACTCATTCTGCCCCAGCAGCGCACGGCTGGTGGCCACGCCGGTAAAGACCTGGTTGACGTGCTGCGGCTGCACCTGACGGGAGATTTCACTCACCATCGCCGACTGGTTTGGATCCCCCGCGCCGAGGCCTACGGAGAGCGCGTTATCAATCAGCGCGGCATATTCACGCATATCGGCAACGGCGCTCGCCACGTCCGGGTAATTTTTGGAGAGCACGCCCACCAGCACGTGACCTTCCGCCGCCTCGTAAATGGCGCTGGCGTTGGCTTTCGATCCTGCCAGCACGTTCAGGCAGACGCGGTCACGGTAAAAGTTGGGGGTCAGTTTCATGCTTTTTTCTCCTGTCCTAATACTTCGCTAATACGGCGGTACACGATGTTCAGCTGGTCAGCGTTCACGCTGCGCACATCCGCCTCGATAATCCCTTCGTTGGCCTTGTAGCCACGGAAGTAAATGGCGTATTCACCCTGTTTCAGCTTCGCCACCAGATCGCCCGTGCCGACGCCCGTTGCGGCTTCGTCGAACTTAATCTCGGTGCGCGCGATATCGCGACCGGCGCTGTCCCAGACCACGCGCGCGGTGACGCCGTTCAGGGTGTTGAGCGCCTCGATAAACGGCGTCATTTTCGCCACCATCTCGGCCCCGCTCTCTTTGGTCGCCGTCAGGTAATGTTCGATGGCGCAGGTCAGGCCAAGAATGCCCTCTTTACCCACTTTCATGGCGCGGCCAATGCCCGCGGTCTGACGCTTCACCCACTCAACGTACTGGGTTTTGCCGATCACCAGCCCGCTGGTTGGCCCTTCAATTGCCTTCGCGCCGCTGTAGATCACCAGATCGGCGCCGGATCGGTAGTAGGTATGCAGATCTTCTTCCGCTGCCGCGTCGACGATCAGCGGCAGATCGTGCTTACGCGCGACCACCGCCGCCTGCTCGACGCTGAGCATGCTTTTCTGCACGCAGTGGTGAGATTTGATGTACATGATCGCCGCGGTACGCGGGGTGATCGCCGCCGCCAGCTGATCGGCGGAGCATTCGTTGGCGTAGCCCGCTTCCACCAGCTTACCGCCGCCCAGCGCCACCATGGTGCCCACCGGCGCGCCGAAGTTAACGTTATGGCCTTTCGGCAGGACGATCTCGTTGTTCTCAATCGGGGTCACGTGCAGGTTTTCCAGCAGCCAGTCGCTGTCTTTTACCAAAACCGCCGCCACGGACTGGGCAATGCCCGCCGACGCGCAGGAGACCACCGTCGCCCCTTCCACGTCCAGCAGCTTCGCGATGTATTCCCCGGTTTTGTTAACCAGATCCTTCATCTCGAAATAGTGATTCATGCCGTCCATCGCCGCCTGCACCACTTCCGGGCGCGGGGTGGAGACGCCCAGCGCCGTCATGCGGCCGGAGGTGTTGATCACCTGCTTTAAGTTGTACTTCTCATAAATCGAAGGCATGTTCCGTGCTCCCTTGTTCGGTCATGTAGCCCTTGCCCGCGCGGATCGCGGCAAGCGGCACCAGAATGTGTTCAGCCTGCAGGCTGTCGTTTTCGGCATCCGTCAGCACCGTCGGCTGGCGCTTAAGCGTAAACAGCGTCAGGTCGGCGTCGAGGCCCGGCTGAATGCGGCCTTTATGCGACAGGCGCAGGCCGTCGGCGGCGTTCGCGGTCACGCAGTCAATCACCTGCGGCAGCGACATGCCGATGGCGAGGAATTTCGACATCACGCTTGCCAGCGAGCCGACCGGGCCGTTGATGCGGTTGCGGCAGTAGATATCCGAGCTGATGGTGTGCGGCAGAATGCCCATCGCGATGGCGCGTTTCGCCACCTCAAAGCTGAAGCTCGCCGTGCCGTGGCCGACGTCCAGGCGCACGCCGCGCTTCAGAGCGGAGGTGATGGAGGCGCGCAGCTCGCCGTAGGGCGTCAGAATGCGGTTTGGCTTGCCGTTGTAGCAGTGGGTGATGATGTCGCCGGAGCTCAGCAGCTCGGCAATTTCGTCGAGGTTCGGCGGGTTATTGCCAATGTGCACCATCAGCGGCAGGTCGCCGTTCTCTTTCTGAATGGCCTTAGCGCGCTCCAGCGGCGTAATGCCGTTTTCACCGACCACGCTGCTGCTCATGCGCGCCTTCAGGCCGACGATAAAATCAGGGTGGCGCTTCACCGCCTGCTTCACCGCGTCGGCGTCAATATTCGCCATGTTGGCCAGTTCGTTCTGGGCAATCAGCCCCACGCGGGAGATGTTCAGCAGGGCAAAGACGTCGGTTGTCGCTTTACGGGTGATTTCATAGAAATCGTCCACGTCGTCGGCCCCGGTGCTGCCCGCATCCACCACGGAGGTCACGCCGGTGGCGATGCCGACGCTGTCCGGCTCGTCGTGGTAAATCGGGGAGTTCGGGTAGCAGTGGACGTGGGAGTCAATCCAGCCTGCGCTAACGAATACGTTGCCGTTCAGCTCAACCGTTTTGCTGGCGGGAGCGTCAATGTCGCCCAGCGCCGCAATCTTCCCGTCCTGGATGGCGATATCGGTCAGGGTATCGTCGGCAAGGCGCGCGCGGCGCAGGAGTAAATCAAACATGAGGATCTCCTGATAAGGCGGGCGCCTGAGCGCCCGCAGATATTAAAGGGCGACCGGGAACAGCCAGCCCAACAGCATTGCGCCGAGAATGGCGCCACCGGTGATCGGCTTCTGCCAGATGTAGAACACCAGTGCACCCAGCAGGGAGCCGACGCCGATAGGAATGGAGGCGGTCATGGCGCTGAGGATAATCAACGGCCCGAGGAAGCGGCCGGAGGCGTTACCCGCGCCCATCATCACGTCTGCACCGTAGGTGGAGTTGCTCTGGTTGATGGTGAACTTACGCGCCAGGATAATGACGTAGCCAATCGCCAGACCAATCACCAGGCCGGTAATCAGCGCGGCAATGAAGTTGGTCACCGGGAACATGATGCCCGCGCCCAGCAGCAGCGCCGGAACGCCGAGGCCCACGCCGGTCTGGATGGCGCCGCCGATATCGAGAATACCGACCAGCGACCCTTCGATAATGCGGGCGAACAGGAAGCTTGCGCCGAACGCCGCCACCGCGCCGTAGACGCCGGTATCCATCCCCGCTTTCAGCATCGCCACGAAGGCCACTTCGTTAAACGCGCCGATGCCGTAGAGGTAGTACATGTGCGTCCCGGCGAAGACGCCGGAGGAGAGCAGGCCAACGAAGATCGGGAACGACCAGTCGGCATACCAAAAACCTTTATTCTGTTCCATTTAGAGGCTCCTGTTATTTACCGCTGAGCGAGTTGTGGATCATGTCGAGCCAGTTCGGCACGGTCAGATGGAAGGATTCGATCATCTTCATGTCGAAGCCGCGGAAGAAGCCGCTCAGCACGAAGAGCAGGACGATCGCCGCCATCATCACTTTGGTGACGTGGTTCCAGCCGCTCTCTTCCACGCCTTTACCGATCAGGATCCCCAGCACCAGGCCCGGTACGGCGTTGCCCATGATCAGCTGCGCCGCGCCGCCAAAGATGGTGGCCCAGAAGCCCGATTTTTTACCCGCGTCTATGGCCGCTAGCCAGAAGATCACCGGCATGACGGTGTTCACCAGCAGGTTAGCCGCAGGCACCAGCACCTTGACGGCGGTGACCTGAAGCGCAGCCGGAACGGAGGAGGCGGTCAGGTTCAGGAAGGTCACGACGATCATGCCGATCGCGCCGCAGGCAATCGCCATTTTGCGGGGATCGTGCAGCGTTTCGCCGACGTTACGGTTTTTGATCATCAGAGCAGCAGCACCCCAGTTCGGGATGATGCGGTGGTCAACGTCCTGTGTGAAGGCACCTGCGGCCACGGAAGAGGCCCAGGCGTTAAAGAAGAAACCTAACCCAAAGGAGAAGTGGGATGCCGGATCCCCTTCACAGGAGTTCAGTTCCCCCAACGTACGAAACGCGCCCATACCCTGAGTGGTAGGCGCATGAAACATGCGTGCAGCCCCGGCTCCGACACCGACGCCAACCAGGCCGCCAATGATGAGCGATTTTATTAATATAATTAAGAACATCAGTCTGCCCTTTTATGAATAATCAGCGTTGCGTGACGAAATCCACCTGGTCAAGATTGATAGCGGTCACGTTGACGGTCACATCCAGCTCCACGCTGTAGGTGCGTCTTTCCCGGCGCAGAAAGAAGAACAGAAACGCTTCTTTACGCACCGCTTCTTGCGCCTGAACGACCTGCACATCCTGTGGCTCAATACGCAGTAAGATATGCGGTGAGGCTTTCATCACCGCGGCCTGAACGTGGTTGAGCGCGTCGGCAAAGGCGCGCGCTTTGGCGTCGCCTTTCCCCTTCACTCTCACCGTGGTTGTGAACTGTTCTTTCATGCTTATGCGCCGTATTTCTTCTGCCACGCCTGTACCAGACGCTCGCCCAGCTCTTCTTTATCCATAAAGCCAAAGCCCAGCACGTTGCAGCCTTCGTTGATGGCGGTCACGCCCTCTTCCACGGAACGCATGCCGTATTTGGCTTTGTAGCCATATTTGGTTTGGGCCGTGATGGCACCCGCGCCGCCGCTGCCGCAGAAGGAGATGCCGAAGGTAGCGTTCTCCGCCTTCATCATGTCGCCCAGCTTCATATCCGCCGCCATGCCCGGCACAACCACCGCGCGTCCACCCGCTTTTTCCACACCGGCAGCCACTTTCTGACCTTTACCCAGGCGATCGCCAATCACGACTGTAATCTGTTCCATGTGTTGCTCCTTAAAGGTTGTCTTTCGCGACTTCAAAGTGAACGGAGAGCAGCCAGGCTTCTTCATCAGGAAGATTGCCAAACTGCGCGACCACTTCACGGGCGAGCCGCATTGAATCCGGTGAAATTTCGTCAAACAGCTCTGCTTCAACCTCCGGCAGCGGCTCGCCGGTCACGGACCGGTGCGCCATTGCGCGCACGTGGGAGGTGAGCATCTGCTCCTGTACCGCATTGGGGATGATGTTGTTCCGGGCCAGCAGGGCATAAACCTGCTGCAGCATGGTGTTCGCGAGCTGTTCTGTTTGCTCCGCCTGTTCCCCAACGTCGTTCATTACCGCTCCGTTAATCACTGGTCTTACCCCGTTAATGGCTCTGGAATAAAACTAACGTTGGGGAGGAATTGTTTGTAGCGAGTTGTTTTCCACTTCGAAGTGGAAAGGCGAGCCGCAGCAGTGATCTGTGCCACATAAATGCGGTGAATCTGGATTAATAACGGTATTTGCGTGATGAATATCACGTATTCCAGCGGCAAAACGCGCGCCGGGGAAACGAAAACGTTCAGGCGTGGTGACGCAAAAATGTGATGGCGATAGGGTTTACTTATTACCGCGTAAAAAAAACGGGAGCCACTGGCCCCCGCTGATTGTTTGTCAGATGCGCTATCGGTTAACGGTATTTCTGGTGATAAGTATTACGCGTGGTCGCAAACTGCTCGGCCGCCGCCTGGGCTTCCTTCACTTTGCCTTCGTTAGCCAGCTTCAGCGCGCCGTCGATCTGGCCGACCAGCACGTCAAAGCCGTGGCGATAGTCTTTCATCTCTGCGCTGTCTGCCGCTTTGCTTTCCAGCTTCGGAGGCGTCGCTTTTTGCGCGTCCAGCGCCGCTTCACGCATTTTGGTCAGCGCGTCTTTCATTTCAGCCGCATTGTCCGTCTTCTGCACCACCTTCAGGTTTTGACCGAGGATGCCCATGTCGTCTTCAAGATCGGCAGCAAACGCAGAAGATCCAAGAACCAGCGTTGAAGCCGCGACGATCGCTAACAGGTGTTTACGCATTGCTCACTTCCTTTTTTATTATTAAAACGCCTTTACGGGTATTACTGGCCGGCGATTTTCATTTCCGGCAGAAGTACAGAACCACACTGTATATTGCTACGTGTTTCAATATCGTTACCGACCGTAACCATATTGCGCCACATGTCCTTCAGGTTGCCGGCAATCGTGATTTCGCTCACCGGATACTGGATTTCGCCGTTTTCCACCCAGAAGCCCGCCGCGCCGCGCGAGTAGTCGCCGGTGATGCCGCTTACGCCCTGCCCCATCAGTTCCGTGACGACCAGGCCGGTGCCCATCTCTTTCAGCATCTGCTCAAAGTTCAGGCCCTGCCCGGCAATGCGCCAGTTGTGGATGCCGCCCGCGTGTCCGGTGCTTTTCAGCCCCAGCTTGCGCGCGGAGTAGTTGGTCAGCAGCCACTGGGTCAGAATACCGTCTTTGATGATATCGCGACGTTCTGTGCGTACGCCTTCGCTGTCGAACGGCGTGGAGGCCAGTCCTTTCAGCAGGTGCGGATGCTCTTCGATGGTCAGCCATTCAGGCAGGATTTGCTTGCCCAGCGAGTCGAGCAGGAAGGTCGATTTACGGTAAACCGAGCCGCCCGCGATCGCGCCCACCAGATGACCAAACAGACCGGTCGCCACTTCGTTAGCAAAAATGACCGGGGCCTTCATGGTGGAGAGTTTACGCGGCGACAGGCGAGACAGCGTGCGTTCGGCACACTCTTTACCCACCCACTCTGGAGACTGTAAATCCCCCAGCGCGCGGCCAATGGTGTAGGCGTAGTCGCGCTCCATGTCACCGTTCTCTTCGGCGATGACGCAGCTGGAGAGCGAATGACGGGTGGAGCAGTAGCCCTGCAGCATGCCGTGGCTGTTGCCGAAGACTTTGATGCCGTAGTGGCTGTTGAAGCTGCCGCCTTCGGTATTGGTGATGCGCTTATCCGCCTGCAGGGAAGCCTGCTCGGCGCGCGCGGCCAGCTCGATCGCTTCGTCCGGGGTCACCTCCGCCGGGTGGAAAAGATCGAGATCCGGCGCATCAAACGCCAGCAGATCTTTATCCGCCACGCCTGCGTAAGGATCCGGGGAGGTATAGCGGGCGATATCCAGCGCCGCCTGCACCGTACGGGCAATGGCATCCGGGCTGAGATCGGTGGATGACGCGCTGCCTTTGCGATTCTGGTGATACACCGTGATCCCAAGCGCGCCATCGCTGTTGAATTCTACGTTCTCCACTTCACCATAGCGGGTACTCACGCTGATGCCGGTGGTTTTGCTGACCGCCACTTCGGCGCCATCTGATTTTTCTGAAGCAAGCATCAGCGCGGTGGAGACGGCTTCTTCAAGAATCTTACGCTGCGCTTCAACTTGTGAGGTTACTTTCATCGCAAATGCCATACTGTAAGAGAGAGTTATCTGAAGTCTAACAGAGAACCGTTTTTCAGTGCGCGTCTTAACTGGTAACATTAGCCTCTTTTTTTAAGGAGCCTGACATGACTAAGCAGCCCGAAGACTGGCTCGACGACGTTCCCGGTGATGACATCGAAGACGAAGATGATGAGATCATCTGGGTCAGTAAAAGTGAAATTAAACGTGACGCCGAAGAGTTAAAACAGCTTGGCGCAGAAATGGTAGAACTGGGTAAAAACGCGCTGGACAAGATCCCGCTCGACCAGGATCTGCGTGATGCCATTGAACTGGCACAGAAAATCAAAAAAGAAGGCCGTCGTCGCCAGCTTCAGCTTATCGGGAAAATGCTGCGTCAGCGCGACGTCGATCCGATCCGTCAGGCGCTGGACAAGCTGAAAAACCGCCACAACCAGCAGGTTGCGTTTTTCCACAAGCTTGAGCAGATCCGCGATCGCCTGATTGAACAGGGTGATGATGCCGTACCGGAAGTGCTGAACCTGTGGCCGGATGCTGACCGCCAGCAGCTGCGTTCCTTGATCCGCAACGCGAAGAAAGAGAAAGAAGGGAATAAGCCGCCGAAGTCTGCGCGCCTGATTTTCCAGTATCTGCGCGAGCTGTCTGAGAACGAAGAGTAATCTCTTCCCCTCACCCCGGCCCTCTCCCCTGAGGGGCGAGGGAGAAAACACGGGAAAGTAGGCCCGGTAAGCGCAAGCGCCACCGGGCTTTTTTTTACTCTGCGGCTGCCGCTTCCGCTTTCTTCGCCAGACCGTCCAGCAGCTTCTGATGGATCCCACCAAAACCGCCGTTGCTCATCACCAGAATGTGGTCACCGGGCTGAGCGGCTTTCACCACCATATCCGCCAGGACATCCACATCCGCGCTCCAGTGCGCAGGCTGAATGCAGGCGTCGGCCACTTCCGCCACCTGCCACGGAATATGCTGCGGCTGCAGCAGGAAGACTTCATCGGCGCGTCCTAACGACGGCGCGAGGTCATCTTTGCAGATGCCCATCTTCATGGTGTTCGAGCGCGGTTCCAGCACGGCCAGGATGCGGGCAGTGCCGCCGACCTTGCCACGCAGGGCGGCAAGCGTGGCCAGAATGGCCGTTGGGTGGTGCGCAAAATCGTCATATACGGTAACGCCGTGGGCTTCACCGCGCAGTTCCAGACGGCGACGGGCATTGATAAACGAGCCCAGCGCATTAGCCGCATCCGCAGGCAGAACGCCCACGTGACGCGCCGCAGCAATGGCCATCAGGCCGTTGTGCATGTTGTGCTCGCCCACCAGGCCCCACTTCACCTCACCCACTTTTTCACCGTCGAGCAGCACTTCCCACTCGGAGGCATCGGCGTTGAGTTTCTTCGCCTGCCAGTGGCCCTGCTCGCCCACCAGCTCCTGCTCGCTCCAGCAGCCCATCGCCAGGGTCTGCTTCAGGTTGATGTCGTTCTCCGGCAGGATGATGCGTCCCTGGCCCGGCACGATGCGCACCAGGTGGTGGAACTGTTTCTGAATCGCTTTCAGATCGTCAAAAATATCCGCGTGATCGAACTCAAGATTGTTGAGGATCAGCGTGCGCGGGCAGTAATGCACGAACTTAGAACGCTTGTCGAAGAACGCGCAGTCGTACTCGTCGGCTTCGATCACAAAGAACGGGCTGTCGCCCAGACGTGCAGAAACGTCGAAATTACCCGGTACGCCGCCAATCACGAAGCCCGGCTTGTAGCCGCAGGCTTCGAGGATCCAGGTCGCCATTCCGGCGGTGGTGGTTTTGCCATGGGTACCGGCAACGGCAACCACCCAGCGGTCGCGCAGGACGAAGTCATGCAGCCACTGCGGGCCGGACATGAACGGAATATTGCGTTCCAGTACCGCCTCGACGCACGGATTGCCGCGGGTCATGGCGTTGCCAATGATCACCAGGTCCGGCTCGGGATCCAGCTGGCTGGCATCGTAGCCCTGAATTAAAGAGATGCCCTGTTTCTCCAGAAGTGTGCTCATTGGCGGATACACATTGGCGTCCGAACCTGTCACTTCATGGCCCAGCGAGCGCGCCAGCATTGCCAGTCCGCCCATGAAAGTGCCACAAATCCCCAATATATGAATGCGCATACGTCACTATCCTTCTTCAATGTGGCGCACATTTTACTCACATGTTAGCGGCTGTGAAACGCATTTCAGGTAAATCCGTATGTTGCTGGCGCGATTCACCTCTGCGCTAATATTTGAATGTTTGTTAAGATTGTTGGGCTTTAGTCGTTTTAGTGAACATACAATCGCTCTACTCACAAAGATGCAGGGAAAGTGTTATGAAAACGTTAGGTGAATTTATTGTCGAAAAGCAGCACGAGTTCTCTCATGCTACCGGTGAACTCACTGCTTTGCTGTCGGCAATAAAGCTGGGCGCTAAGATCATCCACCGTGATATCAACAAGGCCGGTCTGGTCGATATCCTGGGTGCCAGCGGTGCCGAGAACGTTCAGGGCGAGGTTCAACAGAAGCTCGATCTGTTCGCAAATGAAAAATTGAAAGCTGCACTGCGCGCGCGCGACATCGTTGCGGGTATCGCCTCTGAAGAAGAAGATGAAATTGTTGTTTTCGAAGGGTGTGAACACGCTAAATACGTTGTTCTGATGGATCCGCTCGACGGTTCCTCAAACATCGACGTTAACGTTTCTGTCGGTACCATTTTCTCCATCTACCGCCGCGTCACGCCTGTTGGCACGCCGGTGACCGAAGAAGATTTCCTGCAGCCGGGCATTAATCAGGTTGCTGCCGGTTACGTCGTTTATGGCTCCTCCACCATGCTGGTGTATACCACCGGGTGCGGGGTTCACGCCTTTACGTACGATCCGTCACTGGGCGTTTTCTGTCTGAGCCAGGAACGCATGCGCTTCCCGCAGAAGGGCAACACCTACTCCATCAACGAAGGCAACTACATCCGCTTCCCGAACGGCGTGAAGAAGTACATTAAATTCTGCCAGGAAGAAGATAAAGCGACCCAGCGTCCGTACACGTCCCGCTATATTGGCTCTCTGGTCGCGGATTTCCACCGTAACCTGCTGAAAGGCGGTATCTACCTCTACCCAAGCACCGCCAGCCACCCGGACGGGAAGCTGCGCCTGCTGTACGAGTGCAACCCGATGGCGTTCCTCGCCGAACAGGCGGGCGGCAAGGCGAGCGACGGTAAAGAGCGTATTCTGGATATCGTGCCGGAAAGCCTTCACCAGCGCCGTTCATTCTTCGTCGGCAACAACCACATGGTTGAAGACGTTGAACGTTTTATCCGTGAGTACCCGGACGCGTAATACCTCTCTTCAGGGGAGCCGTTCTGGCTCCCCTGGTCATTTATATATTTTACCGTATAAGTGTTTATAAAAAACATGCTTTAATATTCACCACTGCTCCTGCATTATTTCCATAACAGTTTGACAGATATTTCGTGGAGCAGAATCGCAATGAAAAATTATTCCCGTGCTAATACCGGCATTGATTTAAATCTTATCCCTGTATTTATTGAAATCGTCCGCTGCGGCAGCATGGCAAAGGCCTCTTTGCGTCTGGAGATGTCCCGCCCCGCGGTAAGCCTGGCATTAAAGCGCTTTAATCAACTCTTTGATGAGCCGTTATTTTTCCGCAAAGGTTTATATCTTGAACCGACGGAAAAGGCGTTAGCCTTAACCAGCTCGCTGGAAATATTAATGGGTGATATTCATGATAATATTGCGGCAGTTAATTCCGGAATAAATAAAACCCCGGCACAGAGCGTACCGGGGCTGGGTAATATTATGCAGCGGTCTGAGTCGTCACTTTGAATGATGACATGGCTTCCATCAGCTGACGCGACTGCTCCTCAAGGGAGCGGGTCGCGGCGGAGGATTGCTGCACCAGCGCCGCATTCTGCTGCGCGGTTTCGTCCATCTGGTTCACCGCAATATTCACCTGCTCAATGCCGCGGCTCTGCTCCTGAGACGCGGTCGCAATCTCACGCATCAGTTTGGTCATGCGCAGCACTTCTGTTGCGATCTCGTCCATCGTTTCGCCAGCCTGCTGGGCCAGCTCGCTGCCCTCGGTAACGTGGGTCTGCGAATCACTGATAAGCGTTCGGATCTCTTTCGCCGCGTCGGCGCTGCGGCTGGCGAGGTTTCGCACTTCGCCCGCGACGACGGCAAACCCGCGCCCCTGCTCGCCCGCGCGCGCCGCTTCCACGGAGGCGTTAAGCGCCAGGATATTGGTCTGGAAGGCAATACCGTCGATCACGCTCAGGATGTCGGCGATGCGCGCCGAGCTGCCGGAGATATCGCGCATTTTTTCAATTACGTAGCAGACCATCTCGCTGCCGTGATCGGCCGTGTCGGACACCGACTTCGCCAGCTGGTGCGCCTGCTCGGCGTTATCGGCGTTGAGCTTCACCGTGGCGGTGATCTGTTCCATGCTGGCCGCCGTCTGCTCAAGCGACGTGGCGGTGGATTCCGTACGCTCGGCAAGATCGCGGTTTCCCAGCGTCAGCTCGCGGCTGCCGGTGTCAATTTGCGCGCTGGCATCGCGTACCCGCATAACCGAGTTCATCAGCGACTGGCGCATCTCCTCTATCACCGCGTTGAGGCGGTTAAACTCCTGGCTCGCGGGGGCATTCAGCGTATGGGTTAAATCCCCCGCCGCCACGTTCTCCAGCTGAGCAATGGAGGCCGAGAGCGGGTTGAGCAGCATATGGCGCAGCACCAGCCAGGCGAGCACGATAATGCCCGCCGTCAGCAGCGCGGCGACGATAATCAGGATCAGTACGCGGGTTTTACTCGCCTGCACGGCACTCACTTCCGCCTGACCACGCGCTTCGCTCCATTTCTGAAACGCCTGCATATCGTTATCAAACTGCTTCGCCACCGGTATCAGCGTCTTCTCCAGAAGATCGTAGTACCCGTCCGCGCTCTGGTCATTCAGGGTTTTCAGCATCGGGTTGATCCCCTGCTGGCTATACGTCGCCAGGCTGGCCGCCACTTTATCGAGCAGCTGTTGTCCCTGCTCGTCAGCCACGCCGCCGTCGATCACGCCTTTCAGCGTTTTCTGGGCCAGGGCAACTTCCTGATTGATGTTTTTTACCGCTTTAGCCGCATCGTCCAGCATGCCGATTTCCATCATGCGGACGGCCTGGCCCGCCTCATTGCGCGCGCGCAGGATCAGCGTATAGCCTGAATTAAGCTGCACCATCTGCTCACCCTGAAGGTGATTAATACGCTGCAGTGAAGAAGAACTCTGTGTGAGGGCATAAATGCCGATGCCGCTGACAATCAGCAGCAGAAGGGTCATAACGGCCAGTAAAGAGAGCAAGCCGGTACGAATCGATAGCGTTTTAAGCATGATATTATTTCCGGTAGCGAGATATTTCTGGGCATAAAAAAAGAGTATCGGCCGCTACCGGAAAATGTTTAGACTTTAAGCAAATTCAGCGTGTTATCGCTCTGTTACCGATGTGTTTACGCGAGTAACAGGCGAGCTTTGACGGTTCTCCCAGAGCACCGTCAGCCCCCGCTGCAGGGCAATAAAAATAAACAGCAGAATGCCGATGGCGATCTTCGTCCACCAGGAGCTGAGCGTGCCGTCAAAGTTGATATAGGTTTGTATCAGCCCCTGGATGGCCACGCCGAACAGCGTCCCCAGCACCGTGCCCACCCCGCCGCTGAGCAGCGTGCCGCCAATGACCACAGAAGCAATCGCATCCAGCTCAACGCCCACGCCTGCAAGGGCATAGCCCGCCTGGGTATACACCGAGAAGACAATACCTGCCAGCGTCGCCAGGCCGGTCGAGAGCATATAGATGCGGATGGTGGTGCTGCGGGTTGAGATCCCCATCAGGTTTGCCGACGTGGCGTTACCGCCGATGGCGTACACCTGATTGCCAAACCGGGTACGATGGGCGAGGAAGATGCCAATCACTACCACGCCCAGCATCAGCAGCCCCATCGCGCTCAGGCGGCCGCCGCCGGGAATTTTCCACGCCAGGCTGGAGAGCGTGTCGTACACCGGGTGGTTAATCGGGATCGACTCTTCCGACACCAGATAGCTCACCCCGCGCAGGAAGAACATCCCCGCGAGGGTAATGATAAACGCCGGGATTTTCAGCGCGTCGATCAGCAGCCCCATAAAGGCGCCAAACGCGCAGCCCATCGCCAGCACCAGCGGAAACGCCACCAGCGGAGAGATCCCCCAGAAGCCGATCGCCTTCGCGAGGAACACGCCCGTAAACGCGATCACCGACCCGACGGAGAGATCGATCCCGCCGGAGAGGATCACAAAGGTCATCCCGACGGCGATGATGCCTAAAAAGGCATTATCGGTCAGGATATTGCAAATCACGCGCGTCGAGGCAAAACCGGGGAACTGCGTCAGACAGTAGAGGTACCCCAGCACAAACACGCCCAGCGTGATCATGAGCGGTAAATTACGTTTTATCATGGCCACGGATCCCCTTAATGATGCTGACAAAGCGCGGCGACTGGACGATCAGCACGCAGAGCACGACCACCGCCTTCACCACCTGGTTAAGCTCCGGCTGGAATCCCGAAAGCAGGATCCCGGTGTTCATGCCCTGAATGATCAGCGCGCCGATCACCGAGAGCAGCAGGTTAAAGCGCCCGCCCATCAGCGACCCGCCCCCGATCACCACCGCGAGGATCGCGTCCAGCTCCAGCCACAGTCCCGCGTTGTTGGCATCGGCCCCGCGAATATCCGCCGCGACGATGACCCCGGCAATGGCGGCGCAGATGCCGCTCAGCACGTAGGTCAGCATAACCATCAGCCGGGTGTTGACCCCGGCGTTGCGCGCGGCGCGGATGTTGATCCCGACGGCCTCAATGAACATGCCCAGCGCCGTTTTGCGGGTGAAGAGCCAAAAGACGACGAGCGTGGCCAGGGCAATAATCACCGGCGTGGGGAAGAACAGGAGGTTGCCGCTACCGAGCCACGCCAGGCTCGGGGAGTTAAAGGTGACAATCTGTCCGGAGGTAATCAGCTGCGCCACGCCGCGCCCGGCCACCATTAAGATAAGGGTGGCGACAAAGGGCTGAATTTTCAGCACCGCCACCAGAATGCCGTTCCATAATCCAGCCAGCACGCCGGTGCCTAAGGCCGCCAGCAGGACCACCGGCAGGCTGTGTCCGGCCACGGTCATGGAGGCGGCCGTAGCCCCGGCGATGGCCATCACCGCGCCGACGGAGAGGTCAATCCCGCCGGTGGCGATGACCAGCGTCATCCCGATGGCCAGCAGCGCCACGGGCGCGGCGCGGTTTAAAATATCAATCGGGCTGCCAAACAGGCGGCCATCCTGCACGATAATCTGGAAGAAATGCGGCGCGACCAGGCTATCCACCAGCAGTACCACCAGCAGCGCCGCGATTTGCGGCGTGCCGGTCGGCCAACTGAAGCGGCGCTTTGACTCACCGGTTTGCGAAAGTGAACGGGGCATCACGATTCACTCCTTATGCCGCGATGGCATTCATGATTGCCGGAACGGACAGCTTATCCAGCGGGATCTCTGCCACCTGCTTGCGATCGCGCATGATGATGACGCGATCGGCATAGCCCACCAGCTCTTCCAGCTCGGACGAGATGACCAGCAGCGCCAGACCGTCCGCGCACAGCGTTTCGATAAGCCGGATAATTTCAGCGTGCGCGCCCACGTCAATGCCGCGCGTCGGCTCGTCGAGGATCAGGAACTGCGGTTTGGTCAGCAGCCAGCGCGAGAGGAGAACCTTCTGCTGGTTACCGCCGGAGAGAAACTCGATAGGCTGTTCCGCGCTCGGGGTGCGGATGCCGAGCTGGCGGATAAAGCGCTCGGCTATGGCGTTTTGCTCTTTTCGTGGGATAGGCCTTAACCAGCCGCGCTGCGCCTGCAGCGCCAGAATGATATTTTCCCGCACCGAGGCCGCGGCGATAATGCCGTCCGTTTTCCGGTCTTCCGGGCAGAAGCCGACGCCCAGACACGACGCCTGATGCGGCGATCGCAGGGTTTGCGGTTTGCCCTTGATCAGCGCGCTGCCGCTGTCGGCCGGCTTGATCCCGAAGATCACCTCGGCGGTTTCGGTCCGGCCGGAGCCCAGCAGGCCCGCCAGCCCGACAATTTCGCCCGGGCGGACTTCCAGGTTAAACGGCGAGATCACCCCTTTCCTGCCGTAATCGCTGAACGCAGCGACCGGCTTCTCGCTCAGCAGCGTGCGCCCTGCGCGCTGAAGGGCGTTGGTTTCCAGCTCGCGGCCGAGCATCATTTTGACCAGCTCGATCTGCGGCAGCTCGCGGGTTTCGCGGCAGCCGACAAAGCTGCCGTTGCGAAGCACCGTAATGCGATCGCTTACCTCATACACCTGATCGAGGAAGTGCGTAACGAAGATCAGGCTGACGCCCTGATCGCGCAGCTGGCGCATCAGGGTAAAGAGCATCTCCACTTCCTGGGTATCGAGGCTGGCGGTGGGTTCGTCGAGGATGAGGACCTTCGCGGAGAGATCGATCGCGCGACAAATGGCGACGATCTGCTGCATCGCCACGGAAAAGCGGTTCAGCGGCTCGCGGACGTCGAGGGAGAAGCCGTACGATTCCATCAGCTTTGTCGCCCGCGCCTCCATCTCTTTGCGGCGCAGCAGGCCAAAACGGCGTGGCTCGCGGCCAATAAACAGGTTATCCGCCACCGACATATTCGGCAGCAGGTTCACTTCCTGATACACCGTCCCGATCCCCAGCTGTTGGGCATGGGCGGTATTTTTTGGCGAAATGGCGTTGCCTTCCAGCCAGATGGTGCCGCGATCGGCGTGATAAACGCCGGTGAGGGATTTAATCAGCGTCGATTTTCCCGCGCCGTTCTCGCCCAGCAGCGCCATAATCTCACCGCGCCGGAGGCTGAAATCAACGCTATCCAGCGCCTTTACGCCGGGAAAGAATTTACTCAAGCCCTCTGTGCGGAGGATTTCCTGGTGTTGTTCAGTTTTCATATTTACGTCCCCGGCACGTTCCCGTAGGCCGGGTAAGCGCAGCGCCACCCGGCAATTTCACTGGATCAGTAGCCCATATTTTTCTTCTTCTCTAACTCTTCTTTCGCCGTGTCAGGCAGGTAGAGCGTGGACTTGGTGACCGTCACCTTCTCAGGCATCGTGCCGTCTTTCTTGAATTTCTCCAGCGCGTCGAATGCCGGGCCCGCCATGTTTGGCGTCAGCTCCACGCTGGCGTTGGCTTCGCCGTCGATCATCGCTTTATAGATGTCCGGCACGCCGTCGATAGAGCCGGTGAGGATATCTTTGCCCGGCTTCAGGCCCGCTTCTTTAATCGCCTGAATCGCACCGATCACCATGTCATCGTTGTGGGCGTAAACCATGCAGATGTTCTTGCCGTTGTTTTCAGCCTTAATGAAGCTCTCCATAACCTCTTTACCTTTACTGCGCGTAAAGTCGCCGGACTGAGAGCGGATAATCTTGATGTTTGGCGCTTTAGCGATGGCTTCAGCAAAGCCTTTTTTACGGTCGATGGCCACGCTCGCGCCGACGGTGCCCTGCAGCTCAACGACGTTACACGGCTTGCCGTCGACCTGCTTCACCAGCCAGTCGCCAATCAATTGCCCTTCAAGCACGTTGTTGGCGGTGACGGTAGTCATATAGAGGGATTTGTCTTTGACGTCGATGGAACGGTCGAGCAGGAAGACCGGGATCTCAGCGTCTTTCGCTTCCTTCAGGACGGGTTCCCAGCCGGTCGCCACGACGGGTGCAATAAAGATGGCATCCACGCCCTGGGCGATAAAGGAGCGCACGGCTTTGATCTGATTCTCTTGTTTTTGCTGACCATCGGCGATTTTCAGGGTAATGCCGCGTTTCTGAGCCTCGCTTTTCGCCACGTTGGTTTCTGCCGCTCGCCAGCCAGATTCAGAGCCGACCTGCGAAAAACCTACGGTTAAGGGAGCGGCCATCGCCATAGACGACATGGCTGCCGAAACTGCTGTGACCAGGAGTAAGCGCTTCCACATATGAACGTCCTCGTAGGGTGAGTTATTGTTGGTTAAAAGATGTTCTGCGGAATGACTATAGCCCATGAAATATGTAACGAATTGCGTTACATCACACTTCAGAAAAGTGAATAAAACGTTAATCACAAGTTTGTAATCGCTTTCATTTCGCCATGAAAAAAGCGGCTGAGTTTATGGATTTTCCTGTCATGGAATCGGTCTGAAAAGTGGGGAAAGCGGGGAGAGAAAGCGAAAACAGGCGGAGACATTCAGCGCGAGTTGGCTATAATACCTGCCACTTGTTTACCATCCATTTTAAAGGACACCGACATGAGCTTACTCAACGTCCCAGCGGGTAAAGAACTGCCAGAAGATATCTACGTAGTTATCGAAATCCCGGCTAACGCAGATCCGATCAAATACGAAGTGGACAAAGAGAGCGGCGCCCTGTTCGTAGACCGTTTCATGTCTACCGCGATGTTCTATCCGTGCAACTACGGTTACATCAACCACACCCTGTCTCTGGACGGTGACCCGGTTGACGTGCTGGTCCCAACGCCATACCCACTGGAGCCAGGCTCCGTCATTCGCTGCCGTCCAGTTGGCGTGCTGAAAATGACCGACGAATCCGGTGAAGATGCGAAGCTAGTTGCGGTACCGCACACCAAGCTGAGCAAAGAATACGATCACATCAAAGATGTGAACGACCTGCCAGAGCTGCTGAAAGCGCAGATCACTCACTTCTTCGAGCACTACAAAGACCTCGAAAAAGGCAAGTGGGTTAAAGTTGACGGCTGGGACAACGCAGAAGCGGCGAAAGCAGAAATCATCGCCTCTTTCGAACGCGCTGCTAAGAAGTAATTCTTACTGCCGATCAAAAAATGCCCCGCGAGTCGGGGCTTTTTTGTGGCTGGAGCGCAGCGCCACCCGGCAAGAGGCGCAAAAAAACAACGCCACCTCACGGTGGCGTTGTTTTTTTTCAGTACTGGTCTCTGTCTAACCAGTTACCGCTTACAATCCGCGTTAACCCTTCGACCGGACGCTGGTAGACATACATCCACGCACTTCCGTACGGCGTCTGGATCAACTGGCGTGCGTATTCACCGCCCTTGGTGCGCAAGGCATCAAGTTCGGCAAGCGTCGCGTTATCAATACGATAGACTTCACCCTGTACTGTTCCTTCGCCCGGAACCGCGCCTGGATAGTGGCCCAGGCTGTACAACTGGTAGTTCTCGATATTGTAATTCCCCAGCAGCAGGGCATTGGTCATCCAGTGACTGTTGCCTTGCTTGGTTCGTAAACTGCCGTAGACAAATATTCGCATTGCTAAAACTCAAACTGATAGAGCAGATCAAGTGCCTGGTCTACGCCGGACACTGCTTCCAGATATAGCTTAGGCATCAGGCGATAGCGTAACGTGAGTGTTGCCAGTGAGTCAAAGATCCCCACACCATATTTTACCTGCAGACCCGGCAGTACATAGCCGCTGACCACCACCTGCGAGGAGTCACCCACGCCCTGGGTGTCCAGCGCCAGATTGCTTACGCCGAACGTCTCGCCGATTTTACCCACAACCTGCCCACTTTGTGCAACCCCCAGACCCACTAACATCGAGGTCATCGCCGCGCTGTCGCTTTGTCCGCTGTCCAGACCTTGTCCACGCAGCAGATAAGAGAGAGCTTCCTGCTGCGACATCGCCGGGTCAGAGAAGATCTCCGCCTTCGGTTCGTCAGCAGAACCGGTGACGCGAACGCCTGCAATGACGTCGTTTTCCGTCGCTTCCGGGTTACGAATGGCTTCGATGTTCAACAGGGGCTGATCCGGTGGACCGGAGAACAGCAGCTCGCCTTTGCGAACAATCAGATCCTGACCATAGGCGTGGAAACGCCCTTCAGGAATAGTGATCTGCCCGTTCAGGCCAAGCCCTTGTTTATCCTGCGCCACCTTCAGGTCGCCCGTGAGCCTCGCCTTCAGCCCAAACGCATCCAACCGCACGTTATTCCCCACGTGCACGATAAGGTTACTATTAATCGGTATGCCAGCGCTCTTCTGTTCGACAGGTTTCAGATTTTCATTGAGCATAACTTCATCACTTGAGACGCCGACCGCACTTTCCGGCACGTCGTGAACCACGATGCGCGCCCAGGGTACGTCGACGCGTCCGTCAAGCGTGAAGAGGCTTGGCGTCGCCTCAAAGACCACATCAGGCGAGACGTCCAGGCGCACCATTGGCGGTACGGTGATGCGTACCCGGCTCCCCTTCGCCGCGATACGGGCGCGCCAGTTGTCGAGCTGACTCCAGTCCGCGTCGCCGCTCAGGTTGATTTGCCCCTGCTGGGTGAGCACCGAGCCGCTCAGCGTCGAGCTCATACCGTTGAAGTTCATCGCGATCTGGCTGGGCTGCATGTCAAACGGCATAAAGTTGCCGTCAATATCCACGCCGCTGAGCCGCAGCTGGCCGAACAGCTGCGGGCTTTGCACGTTGCCGGCCAGGCGCAGGTTGGCATTCACCATGCCCTCGGCTTTTTCCCCACGCGCGAAAATCGGGTTCACCATCGCCAGGTTGAAGTTACGAATGTTGACGTTGCCGCCCAGATTACGCCGTCCCTGCGGATCGGTAATCTGTATCTGTCCGTCCATCTGGCCGTTGTTGGTCAGACGGATAAGCCACCCCAGCTCCGCACGGTTGTTATGCAGGTCAGCACTCAGGTTTAGGGTGTCGAACGCCACCGGCAGCGGCGCGTCGTTGACCTCCTGCGTCACCTTCACGTTACGCCCGGACAGCGTGACGCTGCCCTGCGGCAGCCCCTCTTTGGTGGTGTCCCAGGCCACATCGGCCTTCCCGCTGAAGACGCCGCTGGCCTGGGTCGTGTCCGGCATAAACGGCTTCAGCATCGCCAGATCGAAGCGGTTGAGGTTGATCTGCGCGCGTCCTTCCGCGCCCGCATCAATGGTCTGCGGCACGCACAGCTCCGCATTCGGGTTGGTCCAGCAGTGTGGACCAATGCTGATCTTCTGCTCGGCATTGCGGTAGTCCAGCGCGATGGAGCGCGACAGCGCCAGCGGCCCGACCGGAGTGTTGAAGCGGGTGTTGTCCAGCGTTCCTTTCCAGCGTTCTTCCTTGCGGTCGAAGCTGCCGGTCAGGTGCAGCTGGCCGGAGACCGGCTCGCCCTGCACGCGCAGCTGGAGATCGTGCTGCTTCTCGTTCCCTTTGGCGTCCAGGGTAACCAGGTTAATGTTGACGTCCGGCTGTGAAATGCGCTCCACGCGCAGGTTCAGGTTACCGCCGATCTGATCGGTGGATTTCACATCCCCTTCCACGCGAACGCGGGCCACGCTCAGCTCCTGCCAGCGCAGGTTATTGGCGGTAATGTCCGCCAGCAGCTGCGGCGCATCCACGGTGCCGCGCACTTTCACGAGCCCTTTCGCGGTGCCGCCAAGCCCCGGCAGGGCGTTATCCAGATTCGGCGCGTCGATGGTGGCGTCCAGATTGAGATCTTTTACCCCCAGCTCGCCTTTGATATCCGCCGTGTTGCGGCCCAGCGCCACGTGCAGCCCCGGGATAACCCACTGGAGATAGCTGTTGCCTTTCACCGAGCCTTCAACGTTAACCTTGTTCTGCTTCACGTTGCCGGTGAGCTTAATTTCCGGCACGTCCATCTGCCACGTACCGCCGTACAGGCTGCCGCGGGTTTTGATCAGGCCATCCAGTTTTGACGGCCAGTCCGGCACCTCTTTGGCGGTGTTAATGCCCGTCAGCTTCAGCTCGCCGCGCCAGCTGATCGCCTGCTGCCAGTCGAGCAGCGCGGTCAGCTCGGTTTTGCCCTCCAGCGCCGCGACGGTCAGCTTGTCGAGGTTGACCTGCTGCTCGTTGCCCTTCGCATCCAGCGTGATGTTCGCGGGCGGTACGCCCTGCCCCTTCACCGCGGTGCGGAACGAGAGCGTGTAGTCGGTCATCTTGCCGCTCAGCTTCAGCTTCAGGTCATCGGCCTGGAACTGCTTTTCGCCGGTGAACGGCCAGGAAAGCTGCTTGCTGACAATCTCAAGATTGAGCGGCAGCCCGGCTTCTGCCAGCTGCGCTTGCGCGCGCAGGACCATGTCCACAGGACCGGAGAGATTGACCCCGACGTCCAGCTTCTCGCGCAGCGCCCCGCCCACTTTGACCTTCACCTTTTCGCCTTTCAGCGGATCGATGTTAAGCGCGCTGTTCAGCGTAATATCCACCGGCCAGCTGTCGCGCAGCAGCGCATTCCCTGACGCATTCACCGAGCCCTGGTTAGTGTCGATATCCAGCGCGTCGAGCTTCATGTTGCCGTCAATGCTGCTGACCTTCAGCAGCATGGTGTAGACCGTCAGATCGGTATCGCCGGTCAGGCGCAGCTGTTCGCCTTTGAACTCCTCAATGTTGAGATTCAGCGGCAGGTGAACGTCGGTCATTTCCGGCAGGACAGGCTTCGAGAAGAGATCTTTCAGCGTTTCGCCCAGCGGCTTTTCTTCCGGCTGCGGGTTCTGGATCTTCGGCTCGACGATCTCCTCCTGCGCCACGTCGGCCACCTTCGGCAGCGCGATCAGCAAGCCCTGCAGGGACGTCGGCGTCAGGGTGAGGTTTTTCTCCTGCCAGCGCAGGCCGGAGGTGAAATCCATCACGGACACGGTGGTGTCGTCGATTTTGATATTGACGTTATCCAGCGCCACCCGATAGAGCGCGATCGGGTACGGCGTGGAGAGATTCAGCGGGCCGCTGTCCTCCTCCTCGACCGGCGCAGACTTCGGCATTTTTTTCGAATCTATCGCCACGTTAACGTCTTTAAGCGACAGATCGTTGACGCAGAGCCTGCTGTCACGCAGGCAGCCCAGCTTCACCGCGAGATGGAACTCCCCGGCGTTGACCGCCACGCCCGGCTGCTCGTAGCGGATATTCTTCAGACGCAGATCGCGCCAGCCGCCCGTCACCTGACCAATCTCCAGCCCCGGCACCCAGCGGTTCGCAGCGTTAAACAGCAGATGCAGCCCGGTCGTCGTTCCTACCAGAAACGCCACCGTACCGAGCAGCAGCACGATAAAAATCAGCACCCCGAGGCTTATTTTCTTCCATAAACTCATAATTCAGGCCCCAGACCGATGTAAAACTGTAATCCGTGTTCTTCTTTGTCGCCGACAGGCACGGCGAAATCGAGCTTGATGGGCCCGACGGGTGACTGCCAGCGTACGCCCACGCCCGCGCCGGTTTTAAAGTCGCTGCGGCGGATATCGTTCACCGCTTCACCGCCGTCAACAAACATGGCACCCCACCACTTTCCGCTGACGTTGTACTGATACTCCAGCGATCCCGTCGCCAGTTTTGACGCACCGGTTAGCTGGCCCTTTTCGTTCTCAGGCGAGATCGATTTGTACTTATACCCACGAATGCTGCGGTCGCCCCCGGCGAAGAAGCGCAGATCCGGCGGAACGCGCTCGAAGTCTCCCGTTTCAATCCAGCCGAGATTGCCGCGCATCACAAAGCGGTGTTTGTCATACAGCGTGCGGATCCAGACGTTTTGCGCCTGCAGGACGGAGAAGTCCACGTCGGAGCCCCAGGCGGAGTTGGAATAATCGATGGAGTAGCGCTGCGAGTCGCCCCAGGTCGGCATCAGGCCCCCACGCGAGCGGGTGCGGCTGATCATCACGCCCGGATAAAGCAGCATGGTGGTGTTGGTGACGTTGGCCTGGGTAAAGTGGTCCAGGCTCCAGCGCAGGTTAATGGCGCGCTGCCAGCCGCTGGAGAGATCCCAGAAGCGGGAGACCGCAAGCGTCGTAGAGTCCTGCTTGGTGTCGTTCAAATCGGTGCGCTTAAAACCGCCCTGCAGAAGGTAATATTGCTCAAGCGGATTTTTCAGCAGCGGCATTTTGTAGCTGAAATCCAGCTGCTGCTCGGGCGCAGAGAGGCTCAGGCTGGTGGTCAGGCTGTGGCCGTACGAGTTCATCCACGGTTTTTTCCACGAGGTTTTCACGCGTGGTCCAACATCCGTCGAGTAGCCAACACCGGTCTCAATGGTGTTCTCGGTGCGCGGCGAGACAACGCCATGCAGCGGCAACACCTTGGTTTTGCGAGACTTATCAAATTCCGGCGCGACAACCACGGAGTTAAACCAGCCGGTAGCGGAAAGGCGACGGTTCAGTTCCGCCAGGTCCCTCGACTGGTAGTAATCCCCTTTTTTGAACGGCACGAGGTTCTGCAGGTACTCTTCACGAATCTGCGAACCTTCAAACGTCACATCGCCAAAGCGGTAGCGTTCCCCGCTGTCGTAGTCGATATCCCAGAAGGCCTGACGTCGATCCAGCGCAATGCCCAGCTGGCTTTTATTGAACTGGCTGTCGAAGTAGCCCTTGCGCAGGGAAACGCTCGTCAGCTCTTTTTTGAAATGGTCGTAGTCGCCGTGGTTAAGCACGGTACCGACTTTCGGCCGCGTGCTGAGCAGGTCCAGGTAATCCCGGTCGGTACGCGCCCCGCCGCGCAGGATGACGTTCGTACCGCCAATCAGTACCGGCTCACCCGGCGAAACGCGGGCAATAAGGACCTGGCGCCCCTTCTTTGGCGGCGGGCGGAGATCGAAATCAATGGTGGGTTCGTAATACCCCAGCGCTTTCAGCCCTTCACGGATGGCGTCATCGACGCGCGCGCGAAAACGCCGGTCCGGCGTCACCTCATCACTCTGGATGGTCGATAGCTGCGCACGCACGTTTTTTTCCAGCGCCCCGGATAACCCCTCAACCTGCAAACGGACATTCGCCGCGCTGGCAATCCCGCTTGTCAGCAACACACTGACCAAACATAACTGGCGGATTTTTGTCACGTTTTCTCCTGAATATCCCTGTTTCCACCCTGGAAGCAAATGAAGTGCCGCTCCGCGGCAAAACACGGCCTGTTGGCCAAAAACCCGAATCGCGGGTTGAAAATGGGTGTAACACCCAAATATTTCTTATGATTAAATCTAGACTCATTCAGCGCATTTATTGTGTTCAATTAAACGCTTCGTGACAACCTTAACTGAAACATCGCACCCCGGGAGGCCCCATCGTGAGTTTATTCGACAAAAAGCATCTGGTTTCACAAACCGATGCATTACCGGGACGCAACACCCCTATGCCTGTGGCGACCTTACACGCCGTCAATAACCATTCCATGACCAACGTGCCGGAGGGAATGGAAATCGCCCTGTTCGCCATGGGCTGTTTCTGGGGCGTTGAGCGCCTCTTCTGGCAGCTGCCCGGCGTTTACAGCACGGCGGCGGGCTACACGGGCGGTTACACGCCGAATCCGACCTATCGCGAAGTCTGCTCCGGCGAAACCGGGCATGCGGAAGCGGTACGCGTGGTCTATGACCCTGCGGTGATTAGCTACGAGCAGCTCCTGCAGGTCTTCTGGGAAAACCACGACCCGGCGCAGGGCATGCGTCAGGGCAACGACCACGGCACCCAGTACCGCTCGGCCATTTATCCGCTCACGCCTGAGCAGGACGCCGCCGCGCGCGCCAGCCTTGAGCGCTTCCAGCAGGCCATGCGTGAAGCGGGCGATACGCGCGAGGTAACGACGGAAATCGCCACCGCGAAACCGTTCTACTATGCCGAGGACGACCACCAGCAGTATCTGCATAAAAACCCGTACGGCTACTGCGGAATCGGAGGCATCGGCGTCTGCCTGCCGCCACAGCTGGCCTGATTATTGATCCAGCGCCACGCGCGCCGCGTGGCGCGTGGCGTTACTGACCGAACCGTAATCCATCACTTTGCCCTGCAGCAGCAGGTTAAAGACCGCCGCCTGCGGTCGGTTAAGCCGCGTTTGCAGCAGGTGAACGGCCTCAATCCCCAGCTCGCGGCAGGGCACCGTGACGCCCGTGACCGGTTTTTCCAGACGGTGCGCTAAATTCCATGCAAAATCGGTCGTAATTAGCGAAATGTCTTCCGGAATACGCAGCCCGTGGCGCGTTAACGCTCTGACCACGCCTTCCACCATACTGGTACTGTTCGGGAAAATGACCTCCGGCCACTGGGAACGATCATGACTCAACAGCCACGCATCCAGCGCCTGCTCGGCCTCTTCAGCGGTAAACCACTCCGTCACGAGCAAATCGCGCTGCGGGTCAAAGGCCACGTGAAAATGGCGGTACGCCTCTTTGATGCCGTCCAGACGCGCATACAGCGTATCCCGCCGCAGGCAGGTGAGCGTCAGCACACGGCGATGCCCCTGCTCAAAAAGGTACTGCATGGCGGTGAAGCCAATCGCCCGGTGATCGGGCGACACGGCATCCAGCACCCGATCCCGATCGACGGAATTAATCAAAACGCAGGGCTTATTCAGCGTGCTCGCCAGTTTAAATATGGTGGAATCATCAGTCCCGATAATAATTATCGCGTTGATATTCTTATGACTGGCCTTTTCCATAAAAACTTTCACATCGGCGTGCTGTTCTTCTAAACCACAGCAGCTGACCCACACGTTGTGCCGCGAGCAGGCTTCAGCGATCCCTTTCGTCACTTCCAGATAAAAAATATCCCCGCGTCCCTGAAAGGTTCTTTCCGGCGCAAAAACAGCGATACCGTTAATTAGTAGTCTTCCGCTCGCCATTGACTCCAGCACCCCTAATTCTCGCGCGGTGCGAACGATCGCCTCTCTGGCTTTATCGCTGGTATAAGACTTGCCGCTTAATACCCGCGAAACCGTGCTGACGGAATAGCCCGTCAGGGCCGCAATTTCCTCCATTTTCAACCTGCCCGGCATAGTGTGACCTCGCTCTCATTCAGTTTTTGCAAATATTTGCAGAAACAGTCCGTTGATTTTAAAACTAAATTTCAGGAAGCCTGGAGATTACTTAATCACCTTGCGAGTATTCTCACAAAAACACATTGTCGCTGCGGCTCCCCTTTCCTATTTTCCGGTCATCACTCATTTCAACTGAAATTAAGGTGTGACATGGAAAAGGTACGTTTTGGCATTATTGGAATAGGTAATATCGGTACGGTCCATGCGCGTTATTTACTGGCGGGTACGGTCAGCGACGCCTGCCTGGCGGCGGTTTGCGATAATGCACCGGAAAAGCACCCCGCTATCCGCCAGCTGGTCGGCACCCTTCCGTTATTCAGCGACGCGCAGGAGATGCTCCAGAGCGGGCTTATCGACGCGGTGATTATCGCCACGCCGCACTACGAGCATCCGCGCCTGTCGATGCTGGCGATGCGCAGCGGCATCCATACCCTGTGTGAAAAACCAGCGGGCGTGTATACGGCGCAGGTGCAGGAGATGAACGCCTGCGCCCAGGCGTGCGACGTGGTGTTCGGCATCATGTACAACCAGCGCCCGAATCCGCTCTACCAGAAGGTGAAAGATCTTATCGACAGCGGCGAGCTGGGTGAGATCCGCCGCTCCAACTGGATCATCACCAACTGGTATCGCTCGCAGAGCTACTACAACTCCGGCGGCTGGCGCGCTACCTGGAAAGGAGAAGGCGGCGGCGTACTGCTCAACCAGGACCCGCATCAGCTCGATCTCTGGCAGTGGCTGGTCGGCATGCCGGTCCGCCTGCGCGCGTTCTGCCAGTTCGGCAAGCATCGTCAAATCGAAGTGGAAGACGAGGTCACCGCCTACGCCGAGTACGCCAGCGGCGCGACGGGCGTGTTTATCACCACCGTGGCGGAAACGCCGGGCACCAACCGGCTGGAAATCGTCGGCGATCGCGGCAAGGTGGTCGTCGAAGAGGGCAAGCTGCGCTACTGGCGGCTGCGTGAATCAGAAACCGCCTTCAACGCCCGCTGGCAAAACGGTTTTGGTGAACCCGAATGCTGGGAAGTCACGCTTCCCGTCGCCCCGGAGTGCAGCGAACACCACGTCATTACCGCCAACTTCTGTGCCGCCATCCTGCGCGGCGAGCCGCTCATTGCGCCGGGCCTGGAAGGGATCCGCGGGTTGACGCTCTCCAACGCCATGCACCTCTCCACCTGGACGGACGACTGGGTCGAACTCCCGCTCAACGAGAAACAGTATCTGCGCCTGCTTCAACAGCGCATCAGCACCTCAGTGGCTAAAGAGACAGCCAGCGTCACGCTGGATGCCTCCGGCACCTGGTAACTCCGGAGAAGAATCGATGTTAAATGTCGCTATTGTGGGAACAGGGAATATCTCGCATAACCATATTCAGGGCTATTTGCAGTTTGGCCAACGCTGCCGGATCGTCGCGCTGGTGGATATCTACCCGGAAAAAGCCCGCGAGAAAAAAACGCGCTACGGCCTGACGGAAGCCCGCGTGTATGACAGCCACCAGCAGATGCTGGCCTCAGAGCCGGATATCGACATCGTCGACGTCTGCACGCCGCCCTACGTCCACGCAGAGATCGGCATTGATGCCCTGAACGCGGGGTGCCACGTACTGTGCGAAAAACCGATGGCCGCCTCGCTAGAGGAGTGCGACGCGATGATCGCCGCACAAAAGGCCAGCGGCAAAACGCTCGCCATCATTGCGCAGAACCGCTTTACCGATGCCTTCTGGCGTCTGAAAGCCGCGCTCGACTCCGGCCTCGCGGGAAAAGTCTGCCACGCGCAGGTGGATTCGTTCTGGTGGCGCGGACACTGCTACTACGACCTGTGGTGGCGCGGCACCTGGGAAAAAGAGGGAGGCGGCTGCACCCTAAACCACGCGGTTCACCACATCGACGCCATTCAGTGGATGCTCGGCTTCCCGTCCGAGGTAGTGGCGATGATGACCAACGTGGCGCACGATAACGCCGAAGTTGAAGACCTCAGCGCCGCGATCTTCAAATACCCCAGCGGCGCGCTCACGCAGCTTACCGCCTCGGTCGTGCACCACGGCGAAGATCAGAAAATTATTATTCAGGGCGATAAGGCGCGCATCTCCGCGCCGTGGCAGGCCTTTGCCAGCGTCAGCGCCGATAACGGCTTCCCGCAGGAAACCCACGACCAGCAGCGAGAAGCGCAGCTTAACGCCGTTTTTCAGGAGACGCCGAAGCTCGAGTGGACGCTGCACACCGGGCAGATCGATGACCTGCTTTATGCCATCGAGCACGGCACGGCACCGTTAGTGGATGGCCTGCAGGGCAAACGCTCGCTGGAGCTGATTACCGCGATCTATAAATCCGCCATTACCCGCAGCGTGGTCTCGCTGCCGATTCAGCGCGATGACCCGTTTTACCGCACCGGCGGGACCAACGCCCTCGCCCCCCGTTTTTATGAAAAATCCGCAAGCGTCGCCAACTTCAGCGAAGTGGGTGCGATTCCCCTTGGCAAAGATCTGGATTAAGGAGTGACACCATGAACAAGCATGACGGAATGAACTACGCCCCGGTGGGCAAACCGCAGCCGGTTGTCCGCGAGGGTGAATTCGTCTTCGCCGCCGCCGCGCTCGACCACGGCCATATCTACGGGATGAGTAACGGCCTGATAGAAGCCGGGGCCACCCTGAAATGGGTGTACGACCCCGATCCGGCCAAAGTGGATAAATTTATCCAGCAGTACCCGCAGGCAAAAGTGGCGGAGTCGCTGGAGGCGATCCTCAACGACGACGAGGTGCGGCTGGTTGCGGGTGCGGCCATCCCCTCCGAGCGCTGCGCGCTGGGGCTAAAAGCCATGGCCGCAGGCAAGGACTACTTCACCGATAAAGCGCCGCTCACCACCCTTGAACAGCTGGCCGATGCCAAAGCGATGGTGGAAAAAACCGGGCGGAAATACGCGGTGTACTACAGCGAACGCCTGCACGTCGAGAGCGCGGTGTTTGCCGGACAGCTGGTGCAGCAGGGGGCGATCGGTCGCGTGGTGCAAACCCTGGGAACCGGCCCGCACCGGGAAGGTACGGGCCGCCCGGACTGGTTCTACGATCGTCGCTACTTCGGCGGCATTCTGTGCGATATCGGCAGCCACCAGATCGAGCAATTTCTCTTTTACACGGGCAACAGTGAGGCATGCGTGGTCGCCAGCCAGGCACGCAATTTCAACCATCCGCAGCATCCGGCATTTGAAGATTTCGGCGACGCGACGCTCAGAGGCGAAAACGGCGCCAGCGGCTATTTCCGCTGCGACTGGTTCACCCCGGACGGACTCTCAACCTGGGGCGATGGCCGTCTGACCCTGCTCGGCACCGAGGGTTATATCGAAATCCGCAAATATGTCGATCTCACCCGCGGCGAGCAGGACGTGGTTTATCTCGTCAATAAGGAGGGGGAATTGCGTTATCCGGTCGCCGGGCAGGTCGGGTTCCCGTTCTTTGGCGAACTGATCCTCGACTGTCTGCATCGTACCGAAAACGCCATGACGCAGGCGCACGCCTTCAAAGCGGCGGAGCTCTGCGTGAAGGCTCAGATGCTGGCGAACGCGACGGAATAACGGGAGGCGATAATGACGATCCTGAACACGGCGGTTATCGGTGCCGGAGCAATTCACGGCTGCCACGTGAACGCGTTGCGCCAAATGCCCAACGTTGCGCTGCGCGCGCTGGTAGACATCGACAGCGTCAAAGGGCTGAAGCTGGCGATGGGCTATCAGTGTCGCTTTTATCAGGATTACCGGGAAATGCTGCTGGATGAGGCCATCGACGTGGTCCATATCTGCACCCCGCATTTCGAGCATAAAACCATGATCCTGGCGGCGCTCGCCGCCGGGAAGCATGTTTTCTGCGAAAAACCGGTGGGGATGAACGGCAGCGAGCTCGAGGAAATCACCCGCGCCGCAGAGCAGGCACCGGGGCTGCTGGGCGTGTGCTACCAGAACCGGCTTAACCCCACCAGCCTGGGTATTCTCCAGGCGCTGGACGACGGCGAGCTGGGGAAAATGCTCAGCATCAAAGCGGTGCTGACGTGGTCACGCTCGGCCGCGTACTACACCGAAAGCCCGTGGCGCGGGCGGCTGGCAACGGAAGGCGGCAGCCTGCTGATCAACCAGGCCATCCATACCCTCGACCTGATGCAGTGGTTCGCCGGCGGCGTGACGCGGGTGAAAGGCATGGTGGACCGCGGCGAGCTGGCGGACGTGACCGAGGGGGAAGACAGCGCGATGGCGACGCTGCAATTTGCCAACGGCGCGCGCGGCCTGTTTTATGCCAGCAACTGCAATACCGCGGACTCCCCCCTCTGGCTCGAAATCCACTGCGAACGGGGCTCGCTGCTGCTCAGTGACAACGTGCTCTGGCGCATCACTCCCGGCAAGCGCCTCAGGCTGGCCTGCGATAACTCCCCTGACGGCCAGGTCAAAAGCTACTGGGGGCTGGGGCATGAGCAGGCGATCCGCCGTTTTTATCATGCCATTTCTCATCCAGGAAACGCGAATTACACCGACATCCGCGAAGCCGGAAAATCACTCACCCTTGTGGAGGCTATTTATCGTTCATCTCAGTTAAGACAATGGATAGAAATCAATAAGTAGAACGTAATGTGTTGTCCAGATTTGAATAAAAATACGACCTGAAAAACAGGTTAATCATTACCCTACACTGGATATTATTATGGTCAAACCTACTGAACGTAGAGTGGGTTACGGCGTGGCGCTTGGCTACGGCGTAACCGATCTGTTTGGCGGAGGAGCTTTCGCCATTATCGGCACCTGGCTGCTCTTTTTTTATACCACCTATTGCGGGCTCTCGGTTATTGAAGCGGGCTCTATATTCGCCATTGCCCGCGTGATTGATGCGTTATTAAGCCCGATTATGGGCTATATCACCGATAATTTCGGCGATACCTGGCTCGGGCGTAAATTTGGCCGTCGCCGCTTCTTTTTATTACTCAGTTCGCCGCTCATGTTTTTGTATGCCCTGCTGTGGCTGACGGACATGGGCTACTGGTATTACCTGGGGACCTATCTCTCTATTGAGCTGCTGTCGGCAATGGTGCTGGTGCCCTGGGAGACGCTGGCGGCGGAGATGACAAACCGCTATGAAGAGCGTAGCCGCCTCTCCGGCGTGCGTATGATCTGCTCTCAGCTGGGCGGTTTTCTTGCGGTTTCCGTTCCCGGCGTGATTATGCAGTTCACGGGGAAAGATAATCCGTTTACCTATACCCTCACCGGGCTGATATTTTCCTGCGTGTTCTGCATCGCGGTATTTATTACCTGGTACACCACCTGGGAAGCAAAGGATGTGCATCAAGAGTCCGATTTTAAGGTGGACAACCAGCGCAGCAGCGGGATACTCAATCACCTGAAATATCTGGTGCTGGATCTCTTTTCCTCCTTCCGCATTCGCGCGTTTCGCCTGCATATCATTATTTACATCTTTTCGTTCACGGCGATGGACGTATTCGGCTCGGTCTTTACCTATTACGTCGTGTATTGTCTGAGCCAGGATGCCTCGGCAGTTTCCGGCTGGCTGAGTATTGCCGCCTTTGCCTCAGTACCGGGTACCTATGGATTTATGCTGCTATTGAACCGTCTGAACATGACGCCGTCTGCCGCCCTGCGGCTCGCGTACGGCTGTATCCTTCTGGTGCTGGCGTTCCTGTTTACGGTCTACCTGACCAAAACGCAGGTGCCGACGCTGCTGTTCTCGGCGGTCTTTGTCCTGTTAGGCGCCGCCCGCGCGGGCCTCTATTATATTCCGTGGAACATTTACAGCTTCATTCCGGATATCGATGAGATGGTGACGCAGCAGCGCCGCGAAGGCATTTTTGCCGGCGTGATGGTCCTGACCCGTAAGAGCACCGTGGCGATTGCCATCATGATCATTGGCCTGGTGCTACAGGAGTCCGGCTTTGTGAAGGGCAGCGGCGCACAGCCTGAAAGCGCGCTGGGGGCGATTATCGGCCTGATGATCTTCGCGACGGCAGCGCTGCTGGCGGTCAGCTTCTTCACCACCTACAGGTTCAAGCTCACCCGCGAGACGCACAAGCTGCTTCTGAAGGAAATTGCACGCCGCAAGCTGGGCGGTGATTACCGCGACTGCGACGCCAGGACCCGCGTGGTGATTAAGCAGTTAACGGGTTATGAGTATGACCAGGTGTGGGGAGGAAGCGCCTCACGACGCGCGGAGGGGAACGCCCGCTTATCCGCCGCGAAATAGCGCCCTGTACCGGACAGCGCCACGCTGTCCGGTCTTTTTTATGCCAAAATGTGACCTCTGGCAGATTTACATCTCTTTACGCTATACTACCCGCTGAAATAATCGGCTCAACGCTACGAGCTGACGTTCAATGTGTTTTCACACAAATGGTATCAACTCCCCTTCTGAGGATCTGGCGATAAGCCGGATAAACTATGTTAAACAGTATTTTAGTAATACTTTGTCTGATTGCCGTCAGTGCATTTTTCTCGATATCTGAGATCTCGCTGGCCGCGTCCCGTAAAATCAAACTGAAGCTGCTTGCCGATGAAGGCAACATCAATGCTACCCGCATCCTGAAAATGCAGGAAAACCCCGGCATGTTCTTCACCGTGGTGCAGATTGGCCTCAACGCGGTCGCCATTCTTGGCGGTATCGTGGGCGATGCGGCGTTTTCCCCGGCGTTTTATAGCCTCTTTGTTAAGTACATGTCCGTTGAGCTGGCCGAACAGCTGAGCTTTATCCTCTCCTTCTCGCTGGTAACCGGCCTGTTCATTCTCTTTGCAGACCTGACCCCGAAACGCATCGGTATGATTGCGCCAGAAGCTGTGGCTTTGCGTATCATCAACCCGATGCGCTTCTGTCTGTACGTGTTTCGTCCGCTGGTGTGGTTCTTCAACGGCCTGGCGAACGTCATTTTCCGCATCTTTAAGCTGCCGATGGTGCGTAAAGATGACATCACCTCTGACGACATTTATGCGGTCGTGGAAGCCGGCGCGCTGGCCGGGGTGCTGCGCAAGCAGGAACACGAGCTGATTGAGAACGTATTTGAACTGGAATCCCGTACCGTGCCGTCTTCCATGACCGGCCGTGAGAACATTATCTGGTTCGATTTACATGAAGATGAGCAGAGCCTGAAGAACAAAGTGGCGCAGCATCCGCACTCCAAGTTCCTGGTCTGTAATGAGGATATCGACCACATCATCGGTTACGTCGACTCCAAAGACCTGCTGAACCGCGTGCTGGCAAACCAGAGCCTGGCGCTCAACAGCGGCGTGCAGATCCGCAATACCCTGATTGTGCCGGACACCCTGACGCTCTCAGAAGCGCTGGAAAGTTTCAAAACCGCCGGGGAAGACTTCGCGGTTATCATGAACGAATACGCGCTGGTGGTGGGTATTATCACCCTGAACGACGTGATGACCACGCTGATGGGCGACCTGGTTGGCCAGGGGCTGGAAGAGCAGATTGTTCAGCGTGACGAAAATTCATGGCTGATTGATGGCGGCACACCGATTGAAGACGTGATGCGCGTGCTGGATATCGACGAGTTCCCGCAGTCCGGCAACTACGAGACCATCGGCGGCTTTATGATGTTTATGCTGCGTAAAATCCCGAAACGTACCGACTCGGTGAAGTTCTCCGGCTACAAGTTTGAGGTGGTGGATATTGATAACTACCGCATCGACCAGCTGCTGGTGACGCGCATCGACAACAAACCGACCGTACTGGTGCCGAGACTGCCGGACGCGGAAGAGAAGGTTTCGGCGTAAACTCCCTGCCCCACATACATCAACGGCTCCCATTGGGAGCCGTCTTTTTATCTACTACTACTGCATAGCACGTTGGTTAAGCCATCTCAGTTTGCAGACGCATAACCTGACGGTTGACTTCGGACATCACAGACAGGTGCTGTTTGTCCTTCACTTTTGGGACAAGGATCTTGCCCTTATCAAACTCAAAAGCGCCAACATCCTTGATATACAACCGTCCACGGAACAGGATCTTCACGTACTTCGCCACCTGAAGCGGGTTGTAGCGTTGGAAAATTTTCATTCTTGTATCTCCTGCGAATCATACGCTCTTGCGGTGCCACAATCGGCCCGACTGTCCTGAGCGCAAATTTTAATGCCCAATGACTATAGACCAGAACAACGATGTAACCCAGTATGCATAAGTTTATTTACCGTTTGATTACAATTATTCAGAATAATCTTTGCAAAGCGTGACTGAGAGCAGTATAAGCCGTCGTTTTTTCATGGATATGTGCGTTCACCCGCAAACTGGCATCGGGATTGCGGGAAAACCCCATTGATCGCACTTATGATTAAAAGCGCAAGACCAAGTGGTCGGATCACCTGCAAACAATAAGGAAACGCCATGACCCTACGTAATATCCTTGCAGCAGCCTGCCTGCTGCTGCCCCTGTGGGCTTCCGCTCACAGCATTGAAAAAGGACAACGTGTACCACCAGTCGGCATTGCTGACCGGGGAGAATTGATTCTCGACAATGATAAGTTTAGCTACAAACCCTGGAATAGCGCGCAGCTCGCGGGCAAAGTGAGAGTTGTACAACATATTGCCGGTCGTACATCCGCAAAAGAGAAAAATGCCAATCTGGTGGAAGCGATCAAGGCCGCAAAATTCCCTCACGACCGCTACCAGACCACCACGATCGTGAATACCGACGACGCTATTCCGGGCTCCGGGATGTTCGTGCGCTCAAGCCTTGAGAGCAATAAAAAGCTCTATCCGTGGTCGCAGTTTATCGTCGACAGCAACGGCGTAACCCGTAAGGCCTGGCAGTTGGAGGAAGAGAGCTCCGCGATTGTCGTGCTGGATAAAGAGGGCCGCGTACAGTGGGCAAAAGACGGCGCGTTAACCCAGGAAGAGGTGCAGCAGGTTGTCGACCTGCTGCATAAGCTGCTGGCTCAATAAATAGAGACGCGGAAGCCGGGGTTGAGGAAGGATTCGCGCGGGGTATAGTCCAGCGGCTTGCCCTGCCAGTCATGAACGTGCGCCCCGGCGGCCGCGGCAACGGCATGACCTGCCGCGGTATCCCAGACGTTGGTTGGCCCAAAGCGAGGATATAGCTGCGCATGGCCTTCTGCCACCAGGCAGAATTTCAGCGATGAGCCAATCGACGTGGTCTGGTGTTCACCCAGCTGCTGCAGGTACTCCTGCAGCTCGCTGTCGCTGTGCGAGCGGCTAATCACCACCAGCGGTGGACGCGCATCGCGCACCTGGATCTGCTTGCGCACGCCGCACTCTTCCTTCCACGCCTTCCCTTCGGCGGCGCTGTACATCACCTTCATAACCGGCGCGTAAACCACGCCCAACACCGCTTTGCCCTTCTCAATCAGAGCGATATTGACGGTGAATTCACCGTTGCGCTTGATGAACTCTTTTGTCCCGTCGAGCGGATCGACCAGCCAGTAGCGCTGCCAGTGCTGGCGTTCATCCCAGCTTTGCGGCGCTTCTTCTGACAGAACGGGGATGTCCGGCGTTAAGGCCTGTAACCCTTTCAGGATCACCTTATGCGCCGCAATATCCGCCGCCGTGACCGGAGAGTCGTCGGCTTTGCTGACCACCTCCATAGGTTTACTACCGTCATACACCTGCATGATGGCATCTCCCGCATCCCGTGCGAGCTGACAAATTTTATCTAGCATTTTCCACCTCTTTGTTAACGCAGTGAGGTTAACTCTTTGTTTTAGTTATATCGTAATGTGAACAATTCCGCTATCTGTGAAGCAATTCCGGTTTCAGGTTACTTTTTTCTGTCAGGATTCACATTTCTGTAAGCAACACGCTATAGATACATACTCTTTTGTGGTCTGCATCGAAAAAAGGACTCCTCTGATGATTAAGTTTAGTGCAACGCTTCTGGCGACGCTGATTGCAGCAAGCGTACAGGCGGCGACGGTAGATCTGCGTATTCTGGAAACGACCGATCTGCACAGCAACATGATGGACTTCGATTACTACAAAGATACCCCAACGGAAAAATTCGGACTGGTACGCACGGCAAGTTTGATCGATGCGGCGCGTGGCGAAGTGAAAAACAGCGTGCTGGTCGACAATGGCGATCTCATTCAGGGCAGTCCGCTCGGGGATTACATGGCGACCAGGGGCCTGAAAAAAGGCGAGGTTCATCCGGTATATAAGGCGATGAACACCCTGGACTATACCGTCGGCAACCTCGGCAACCATGAATTCAACTACGGTCTGAAATACCTGCATGACGCGCTGGCCGGTGCGAAATTCCCGTACGTTAACGCCAATATCATCGACGTTAAGACCCAAAAGCCGCTCTTTACCCCTTACCTGATTAAAGAGACAAACGTCGTCGACAAGGACGGCAAAAAACAGACGCTGAAAATCGGCTATATCGGTTTTGTTCCACCGCAGATCATGACGTGGGATAAGGCCAACCTCGACGGTAAAGTGACCGTTAACGACATCACCGAAACCGCGCGCAAATACGTGCCGGAAATGCGCGAAAAAGGAGCCGATCTGGTGGTCGTTGTCGCCCACTCGGGTCTCTCCGCCGATCCGTACCAGGCCATGGCAGAAAACTCCGTTTACTACCTGAGTGAAGTCCCGGGCGTCGACGCGATCCTGTTCGGCCACGCCCACGCGGTCTTCCCGGGCAAAGATTTCGCCAGCATCAAAGGCGCGGACATTGAGAAAGGGACGCTCAACGGCGTGCCGTCGGTGATGCCGGGCATGTGGGGCGACCACCTGGGCGTGGTGGATCTGGTGCTGAATAACGACAGCGGCAGCTGGAAGGTGACGCAGTCAAAAGCAGAGGCACGCCCGATTTACGACGCTGCGGCTAAAAAATCTCTGGCGGCTGAAGATAAAAAGCTGGTCGACGTGCTGAAGCACGATCACGACGCCACGCGCGAATTTGTCAGCAAGCCGATCGGCAAATCCGCCGACAACATGTACAGCTTCCTGGCGCTGGTTCAGGACGACCCGACCGTTCAGGTCGTCAACATGGCGCAGAAAGCCTATGCCGAACACTTTGTGCAGGGCGATCCGGATCTGGCAAAACTGCCGGTCCTGTCAGCCGCTGCGCCATTCAAGGTGGGCGGGCGTAAGAATGACCCGGCAAGCTATGTTGAAGTCGAAAAGGGCCAGCTGACCTTCCGTAACGCCGCCGATCTCTACCTCTACCCGAACACGCTGGTGGTGGTAAAAGCGACGGGCCAGGAGGTAAAAGAGTGGCTGGAGTGCTCTGCCGGACAGTTTAACCAGATTGACCCGCACAGCGGTAAGCCGCAGTCGCTGATTAACTGGGACGGCTTCCGTACCTATAACTTCGACGTGATCGACGGCGTGAACTACCAGATTGACGTCACCCAGCCGGCGAAATATGACGGCGAGTGTCAGGCGATTAACCCGCAGGCGGAGCGCATCAAAAACCTGACCTTCAACGGCAAGGCGATTGACCCGAATGCCACCTTCCTGGTGGTGACCAATAACTACCGCGCCTACGGCGGTAAGTTTGCCGGTACGGGAGATAGCCACATCGCCTTTGCCTCGCCGGACGAGAACCGCTCGGTGCTGGCGGCGTGGATCAGCGCGGAGTCGAAAAAGGCGGGCGAAATCCATCCGGCAGTGGATAACAACTGGCGTCTCGCGCCGATCCACAGCGATACGAAACTGGATATCCGCTTCGAAACGTCGCCATCCGATAAAGCTGCCGCGTTCATTAAGGACAAGGCGCAGTATCCGATGAAACAGGTCGCAACGGATGATATCGGGTTCGCGATTTATCAGGTGGATTTGAACAGGTAAAAGCAAAACGGCAACGCACGTTGCCGTTTTTAGTGTTTGTTCCCTCTCCCTGTGGGAGAGGGTCAGGGTGAGGGCATCAGGCCGCACATACCCGGCTTTTACGCCGCACGATCGTCCCTGTTCGCCATCACCTTCGGCGTGTTCACCTCAATCCAGTCCGCCAGCGCGGCGACCTTCTCGCTCACCTCAACGCCCAGCGGCGTCAGGCTATACTCTACGTGCGGCGGCACCACCGGATACGACACGCGATCGACAAACCCGTCCAGCTCCAGCGCCTGGAGTGACTGGGACAGCATTTTTTCGCTCACCCCGCCCATTTTACGGCGCAGATCGCTAAAGCGATGCGTTCCCTGGCGCAGGGCCAGCAGAATCAGAACCCCCCAGCGGCTGGTCACGTGTTTGAGTACCTCGCGTGAAGGGCACTGCTCCGCGAAAAGATTGCCATCGCGCATTTGTTCGCTGAGCGTTGGTATCGTTGTTTTCATACTTACCTTTTTGTACGTACTTACTAAAAGTTAGCTATGGTGCTAGTGTGCCACAACACCAGACAAACACGAAGGAGATTCATCATGATCGCGATTACCGGCGCTACCGGCCAGCTTGGCCATCTCGTTATTGAACAGCTGTTGAAAACCGTACCGGCCAACCAGATTGTGGCCATCGTACGTAACCCGGCGAAAGCGCAGGCCTTAAGCCAGCAGGGAATTGTGGTTCGTCAGGCGGACTACACGGATGAAGCCGCATTCACCGCCGCGCTGAGCGGCGTTGATAAGCTGCTGCTGATCTCTTCCAGTGAAGTCGGCCAGCGCGCAGCCCAGCACCAGAACGTGATTAACGCCGCCAAAACGGCAGGCGTGAAATTTATCGCCTACACCAGCCTGCTGCATGCGGACAAATCACCGCTGGGTCTGCACGTTGAACACGTTGCCACTGAAAAAGCGCTGGCGGCGTCCGGCATTCCTTATGCCCTGCTGCGCAATGGCTGGTATACCGAAAACTACCTGGCGAGCGCGCCGCCTGCCCTGGAGCACGGCGTGTTTATCGGTGCGGCAGGCGAAGGCAAAATTGCCGCTGCGACCCGTGCTGACTATGCCGCGGCGGCAGCCAAAGTGATCGCTGAAGAAGGCCATGCGGGCAAGGTCTATGAACTGGCGGGCGACCACGGCTGGACGCTGAGCGAACTGGCGGCTGAACTCAGCAAGCAGAGCGGGAAGCCGGTAACCTATCAGAACCTCAGTGAAGCGGATTTTGCCGCCGCGCTGAAAAGCGTCGGCCTGCCTGCCGGGCTGGCAGATATGCTGGCTGACTCCGATGTGGGCGCGTCCAAAGGGGGACTTTTTGACGATAGCCATACGCTGAGCAAACTGATCGGGCGCGCGACTACGCCGCTGGCGCAGAGCATTAAAGCCATTCTGTAACGGTGTCACCGTTCTTTCCTGCGGCCGGGTGATTTCCCTTACCCGGCCCGCACTTATATGGCATTCTGTTCCCCCGACAGATACCGATACCCCGCTATGTTTACTGCGATAAACACAGATTCAGCGCCCCCTTTTATTCACTCCGTTGAGATGGGCAACGTCGACCCTTTTCCCGCACTGCGCTACTGCCTGGTCTCATTCACCGCGCGTGATTACCATGACGGACTCTTTGATAACTGGGGCATCCCCTTTCCCGGTCAGCTCGATAGCGCCGTGGTCAAACGCAGGGCGGAGTATCTTGCGGCACGTTACGCCGCGCAGCGGGTGCTGAAATCCTGGGGCTGTGACGCTACGCCGGGCAGCGCGCCGGACCGTTCTCCGGTGTGGCCTTCCGGCTGGCGGGGAAGCCTGTCACATTCTCAGGAATGGGCGCTGGCGGTCGTTGCCCCAGAGGCGTCGGGCCTGACGCCGGGCGTCGACATTGAGTTTTTGGCACCCGAGACGATCCAGCGGACAGCGCACCTGTTTACCACACCGCAGGAGCGGGAGTGCCTTGCCGCCAGCCCGTTCGACGAAGCCAGCGCGCTATTGATGACCTTTTCCGCGAAGGAGAGTCTCTATAAAGCGCTCTATCCTGACGTTGGCCGCGTCCTCGATTTTGACGCGGCCCGCGTGTGCCACATCGCGCCTGAACAGCAGAGGATCGTCCTGGAGCTGACCCGGACGCTTTCCCACCAACGCGTACAGGGCAGCCGGATCCAGGGCTATTATCAGCTCTCAGGCGACAGGGTTATCACGATCATTGCCTGACGCCAGCAAGGGGGCCAGATAGGTCATCACCATGTCGATCCCCTCCCCCGGACGGCGCAGCGGATTATGCCCCTGACCGTGGGTCTCTGCCAGCCTCGCGCCGGGCCAGGCGTTGACCAGGCATTCAGCTTCGACCCGCAATACGATGTCATCGCTGCTGTCGTGAATAACAAGGGCGGGCTGATCGACCTGCTGCAGCCCCTCATAGGCGTTAAAGCGCTGCCAGACCGCCTCGCCAATGCCAAAGTACCCTTCAATATACCGGCGCAGCCTCTGCTGCTGGCGTCCCGGGAGGTTAAGGATCGCGGCATATTTGGTGACCAGCCCGCTAAAGTGCGTCGGTGCCCCTACGACAACCAGCGCGCGGGTCCGCAATCCCGCCTTTACCGCATTAATGACGGATAAACCGCCAAAAGAGTGCGCCACAATCGCGTCAAAACCACCTTCCTGCTGCGCCAGCTGTTCAATGATTTCAATGAACTCGACGATGCTACTCTGGCGTCCTGCCGCGTCGCCATGCGCGGGAGCGTCAAACCCGATGACCTGAAAGCCCTTTTCGACCAGCGTCTTGATCAGCCTGCCAAAATGGGAAGCCCTCGACTCCCAGCCGTGGGCTAATAGCACGGTGGGTCCCGCGCTGCCCCAGCGGTACACCACCGCATGTTTACCATTACTCAGAGGGAGGGACTCAATGCGGCTCGCCAGCGCCGTTATCTCTTTATCGCTTGCACGCGTCGGCACCCGGCGCGGCGTAAAAAAACGATTGCCCAGCCAGTCGGCGGTCACCCCCGGCACAACCCGATCCATCAGGCGGATACCGGCCTTCACGCATGAAACCATCGGAGAGCGCAGGTAGGCGGGTCCACGATACTGCTGGTAGGCTTGCTCAATCAGTCGATCAAATTGCTCACTCATGGGACTCTCCAGAAACACAGGGAACAGTGGACTGAACCGCGGATGATTCAGACTGGCGGATCAAGGCACGCTCTGCGTCACTGGCAACGTGTTCGTCCCAGTACGCGAGTTTTGCTTCCATTCGCTTAAACCACAGTGGCGGTATCAGCGCGTGAAAAATATGGGCGACATACCCTTTTTCTATTCCCACCGCGTAGCTGTGCGCCTGCAGATTCCAGTATTCACGACGCGGATGGGTGTGATGATCGGAGTGGCGCGTCAGGTTCAACAGACCGGCCGACGAGGCCCGGTTATTGCAATCCCAGCTGTGTCGTGGCTCCACGCGCGTTCCGGGAAGGCGGACCAGACCGTAGTGCTGGATGTAATTCACCGTTTCAAACAGGAATTTAGACACCAGCATGGTCACCAGACACGCCAGCGCGCCCCTGACGCCCGCCGCCGTGAAGCAGACCGCCACGATCAGCAGGCTCATCAGCACTCCGCGCATCACCCGGTTCGCCAGCATGGCGCCGCGCCGGTTCTGCTGCGACAGCCGCTGCGCTTCCACCTGCCAGGATTCAACATACTGCGACAGAGAAGAACGGATAAAGAAGCGATACACAGTCTCTCCACGACGCGCCGTCGCGCCGTCCGCCGGGGTCGCCACGTTTGGATGATGCGAATAGACGTGTGAAATCGAAAACTGCGCATCGCCGACCAGCGCCAGAAGCCAGCGCCCGACCACCATCGCCGTCAGACTGTGGGTTTTGTGGATAAGCTCATGGGCCACCACGGTATTGGTGCTCATGGTATAGCCGGTGGATGCCGCCGCAAGCAGCAGCTCCGGCAGGGCAAGGTTATGCAGCGCCATGACGTTGTGACCCGTCAGAGCGGAAAGCCATGCGCCAAACCCGAGCAGATCGCCCGGAGCGGCCTGCCAGATAAGGGTGAACAACGCCAGCAGCGCGGCCGGGAGCTGTAAATACGGGATGATCTCCAGCAGCGCCGGAAGCCGGTAGTGGCGATCGGCGGTGTCGTGCGTGGTTGCGTTATCGAAAAGGACATAGCTCAGCGTCACGCAGAGCATGGAAACGACGATCCACACGCCGCCGAGCAGGGTGGTTAGCGCGGTTAGCGGTAAAAAAACGCAGGGGACAAGGGCAAATCTCAGGTAACTCAACATACGGGCTCCTTATTGTTATGACTGTTTTTTGCACCGACCGGCGGAGAGAAGCAGTCCATTTCAAGCAGGTGGCTCATCACCCCTCCGGCAAGCAGCCTTTGCCGGCACGCCTGCGCCAGCGCTGGATTGCCGCAAATCACGACGCGCCATTCGGCTACCGCCGTCCGGCGGGGATAGAGGGCACGCCAGTCGTCCAGCCAGCAGGTAATACGACCTGCCAGCTCCTGCTCCTGAACCTCGCGCTCACGGGATAACGCGTGCAGAAAGTGAAAACCGGGATAGTGCTGACGCAGACGCTGCAGCTCAGGCAGGTCGAATGTGTCCTGTCGCCTGCGAACCGCGTGGATCAGCATGACCTCGCGGTGGGGATGACGCGCCAGCGCGGCGCGGACCAGACCCAGCGTCGTTCCCAGCCCCGATCCACTGGCGATGGCCAGCAGCGGACCGTTACCGTCATCCTGCTGGCCAAACTGCCCCCGGCAGTCTGAGAGCCACACCTTCCGGCCAGCCCCCCGTTCATCACACAGCAGCGGGGATAGCCGCCCCTCTTCACGGCGCGTGATATCCAGAACAATCTCTCGCCCGCGGCTCGGCCAGCTAACGGAGAAGCTCCTGATATCCTTATCCTTTTCGAGACCGACCTGAACGTATTGTCCTGGCTGAAAGGGCAGCGCCTGCTCCGCCAGCAGCGTCACGCGCCATACCGTTGCTGAGAGCGCGACAGCCTGCTTGATTCGCGCAGGCGTCCAGGCCGTGGATGCCGCGGCCAGCGTTACATCCGATTCCGGCAGGCACTGGCATGCCAGCACGTGGCCAGCGGCAATCTCCTCCTGGCTGAGCAAATAGCTCAGGTCGACAAGCGAACGCACCTTGCCGCTCGTTACCCGGCAAAGACAGGATTTACACGAGCCGACCTGGCAGTTATACGGCAGGGAAACACCGGCGTTGAGCGCGCTTTCGAGGAGCGTATGGCCGGACGTCAGGGAGAATACCCGTCCCTCAAGCGTCCCCTGAAAATGACCGCGTCGGGAAAACCATCTCTTCAGCATTTTATTGCTCCCCGCACAGCAGCAGCCCGTCGTCAAAGACGCTGCCCATCATCACCTTTCCGCCCGCTGGCGCGGCGACGCTGACCGCCGCCAGCGCCTCGCCGTGGCTCTGATAGAGCATACTGGCCTGAGCGATCTCCCCCTGTGCGCCGGTTGTCAGCCGCCACACCATGGACGGTGAACGCGCCTGTGCATCTTTCTGATAGGCGGCCAGCTTCAGAAGCTGCGGGTGCGCCGCCACCAGCATTCCCTGCCCGTCCGGCAGGATATTGTCGACGCCATGCAGACCGCTGAAGCGCCCCAGCAGGACGGGCGCAGCCTCGCTCGGCTGCCACGCCCAGCTGCTCACCGCTCCGCGGGTGGTTTCCGCCACGTACAGACGCCCCCGCGCTCGGCTGTAGTAAATGCCGTTCGCAAAATGCAGGCCATCAATCAGGGTATGCAGCCCCGCCTCGTCTGCCAGCAGAACGCTGGACAGCGGCAGCCGCAGATAGTCCTCCACGCGTCCCGCGAAGCCCTTCCACCGATGGTCCCGCGTCAGCAGCCAGCGGGTTTTATCAATGACGCTGATATCATTGATGTTGTTTCCGACCGCGCGCGACAGGGCGGGCTGATACTCGAGACGCATCTGCGCGCGATTAAAGCGAAACACATCAATGCTGTCCTCCTGCGGGCGGTGGTTCACCACGTAGATCCACGTCTCGCCCTCGTGCTGCCAGACATCGATGCCGTGCGGGAAGAAGGCATCCGGATAGTCGCCAGCCAACCGCCGCGGCTTGTCGCTGCCGTTGAGGTAATACAGCGCCCCGGGCGCGCTGCCGTGTCGGTTGAGGCTACTGGCTATCGCCCCGCCGTCCGATAAGGGAGCGATATCCTCCGCGCCCTCAATGCCCGTTATTTTTTGGCACTGTTCCCCGCCGCTCTCCTGCACTCGATAAAACAGTCCGGCATCGATCAGCAGGTTAACGGCGAACGCCAGCACGGCGCCCGCGAGGACGATAATCGTCAGCTTTTTCATGATGCGACCAGCGCCTCTGACGACGAGAATAATGCTTCGGCGGCCTCTTCTCCCTGCTCGGCCAGCACGGTTATCGCCTTCAGGAAATGCTCCAGCAACGCGCGGGCACGTTCCTCGGTGAAATAGCGCATCTGGTAATCCAGCTCGACGGACAGCCCCTCTTTCGTCTCGAGAATGTTAACCATCAGCGGGAATTCGACGGCGCCGATCGGGAGCAGCGACAGGCTGGCCTCCCACTGCCGCATTTCTGCCAGCGGAGCATGCGGCTCGACGTTAAAGGTCGCCAGCAGCGGAAGCGGCGCATCCTGACCGTGGAAGCAGCGTGACGGCATTGCGGGCTCGCCGCGCTGCGCGAGGATACCGTCATGGATTGCCCTGGCGACCCCGGAGACCGACGCGCAGACAGCGCTGTCGATACACAGCGGCAACAGCCTGACGCACTGGCCGACAAGGGCGTCGCCCTGCCCGAAATCCCGCCCGGCATCCGGCACGCCGACCGGCACCGGAGCGTGGCCGAACGCCTTCTCCAGGGTCAGGGTAAAGAGCGCATTCAGCATCGCGAAGCGGGTCACCCGCAGCTCGGCGGAGGCTTTGCGCAGCTGCCCGGTCAGGCCCGGATACGACAGGCGCTGTACCAGCCGCTGCCCCTGATACGTCCGGGAGGGGGCCAGCACGGTAAGAGCGTCTGGCGTTGCCCGGCGCGCAGGAAGCGCCGCAAGACGCGCAGATAGCTCCGCCTCGCTGACGATGTTCTGCGCACGGATGACCTGCAGATAGCTTGCCGCAGCCGCCAGCTCAGGACGTTTACCCGACGCCAGGGCATCGTAAAGATGCAGCAGCTCGCGCAGCATCACCATAAACGACCAGCCATCCGCCACCGAATGATGTGCCGAGATGGCGAGCGTGGTTTTCCCCTCATGGCGGACCAGCAGCAGGCGAGCCAGCGGCGCGGCGGTAAGATCAAAAGGACGCGCGGCAAAATCAGCGAGACAGGCGGCAGGCGCAGCGTATTCCTCGCAGACGTCGACGGCGGGCGCCAGGGCTACCTGAAGTTCGCCTGCGTCAGTGAACTGCATCCGCAGCGCGTCATGGCGCTCGCACAGCAGCTGCCAGGCGGCGCGCATGATATCGCTGTCTACATTGCGCGGCGTTTCAATGACGCCGCCGATCGTCCCGGCCAACAGGCCGCTTTCATCCTGCGCGGCCAGCTGCAGAAAACGCTGCTGGCTGTCTGCAGCAGCATAACGCGTGTCGGGGCGCAATCCCGCCTCCCCAAAGAAGCCGTCCACGCGCATGGCGTTAACGCTCTCTTTCACTGCCGCAATAAACCGATCGATATCCTCGTCCGCGTGTGCAACAGAGACAAAACAGTTACGCCCTTCCCAGATGAAAATGCCGCGCAGCATCAGGTGGTGGAAGAGGATGTCGTAGTTGCCGTTGAATTTGAAACGGAACAGGCTGCCGGCAGAGACGATCTCAATCGGCGTACCGGTTGCAGAGAACCAGGTATTGAGCGACATCGTCAGACGCGCGGTTTTTTGGTTGATGTCGTCATAGAGCGCCGGATGGGCTTTGATGTACTCCAGCACGGCTTTGCTTGCCGCCATGGTCAGCGGATGCTTGGAGAACGTACCGGCAAAGAAGATCAGTTCAGCCTGCGGCCAGGAGTCATCGCCATACTGCCAGAATCCGCCGTCGATACTGTCCATAAAGCGGGCCGAGCCTGCAATCACGCCGATCGGCATACCGCCGCCGACAATCTTTCCGTAGGAGGCGATATCCGCCTGAACGCCGTAATACGCCTGCGCGCCGCCGGCCGCCAGACGGAAACCGGTGATCACCTCGTCAAACATCAGCGCAATGTTGTGGGCTGCGGTCAGTTCACGCAGGGTATGCAGATAGTCGCGCGGCTGATGATCGGGATAACGGCTCTGCACCGGCTCAACGATCACCACCGCCAGCTCGGCGGCATAGCGGGCGATAAGCGCCAGACTCTCTTCGCTACCGTAGTCGAGCACCAGCAGGTCGTCCACCAGCGATGGCGGCGTGCCTGCGGCAATCGGCGTGGCGCGCTCGGGGGTGTCGCCCCCCTGCTGTCGCCCAAGAATGCCGTCAAACACGCCATGATACGAGCCGCTAAACAGCGCGACTTTATTTTTCCCCGTCACGGCGCGCGCCAGGCGCACGGCGCTCATTACCGCTTCAGAGCCGGAGTTACAAAATGCCACGCGCTGCTGGCCGGTCAGCTCGCTGACAAGCGTTGCCACCTCGCCCGCCAGCGCGCTTTGCGGCCCAATCTGCATGCCCTGCGCTAGCTGGTCGGCTACCGCCTGCTGTACACAGTCCGGGGCATGCCCCAGCAGGTTAGCGCCAAACCCCATCGTAAAATCAATATACTCGTTGCCATCGACATCCCAGATGCGCGATCCCTGAGAGCGTTCTCCCACTAAGGGGTAAAGCATCTCTTTGGTGGATAAACGAAAGCCCGCAGAGGCCCGGTTATCCGCCAGCACGGCGCGGTATTGCTGGGCATTGCGTTTCGACCCGCCCGTTTTATCGACAAACCGCTGTGTGAGTTGCGCCAGATGCTGGTCTCGCTCGGCGCCCAGGGAGACCTTTTTCGTCTCTTTTTTAAACCAGCTGTTGTGTGCGCTGGCCTTCACGGGTGCGGCCGGGGTCGCAACAGGCGCAGGCGCGATAACGTCCGGCGTCGCGGGTGCGGCTGGCATCGGAAGAGTTTGCGCCGTGCCGTTGAGCAGCGTGAGCTGCTGGGACATAAGCTCCAGCTGGCGGGCAATCAGATCCTGAACCGTATCAGGCACCGGCCTGCTGGCGCCCTGCTGTGCCACGACAGGCGGTGCCGCCTGCCCAGCGGTTTCCGGGGGGCTGAGCGGAGCCGCAGCCGCCGCTGGCTGCGCGTGCTCCACCACATAACCGATCACCGCATCCAGCGTATTGAGCTCTTCAAACAGCGCCCGCACCGGGATGGCCACGCCGTAGCGGTCTTTAATGGTATTGATGGCATCCAGCAGCACCAGCGAGTCCGCTCCCATTTCCAGGAAGGGCAGAGAGTCGTCAAGCGCGGCGGGATCCGCCTCAAGAAAACCGGCAATAATCGCTTTTATTTCAGCGGCTAAATGGTGTTGATTTGACATAGCGTCCTCTTTTGCAGATGGGGTCTGCGCTGGCGTCTCACCCGCCAGCCAGTAACGTTTGCGGCAGAACTGGATTGCGGGCAGGGTTAGCGCCTCCCGCGTGGTCGCGTGGTATAGCCCGCTCCAGTTGATGTCGTGCCCTTGCTGCCACAGCGTACCCAGCAGCGTCAGCAGTGATTTGTACTCATGTCGCCGATCGCCTGCGGCCAGCACCCGGTGACGGCGGTCGGTTGCGGTCACAAATTTGCCCAGCGAACCGTCCGCGCTCAGATCGATAAAGGTGAACTCCCCCTGCGCAAGCACGTTTTGCACGCCCTGAAGGAAACTCACGGGCTGGCGAATTTGCCGGGTCCAGTAGTCGGCGCCGGTTCGGCCGCACGCCTCGCCGTTCAGGTTGCTGTAAAACGGGATCGTCCCGCGGGTGAAGGTGACGTTGTTGACCAGCCACTCGCGCCAGGCACCGAGGATCGGATCCATCATCGAGGAGTGAAATGCGCTGGCGGTTTTAATTTTTCTGGCGTGACCACCCTGAGAAGAAATGGCCTGAAGGCAGGCGTCAATCGCCGTCTGGCTGCCTGCTATGGTGGTCAGCGTCGGCGTATTGAATGCGGCAATATCAATGTCGCCCGCCCAGGGCGAAATCATCTGACGGACGTCGGCTTCGCCGCTGAAGACGACCGCCATCGCCCCTTCCTGCGTCAGGGCTGACATCAGCAGCGCGCGCTGATGAACCATTGCCAGCCCGTCGTCCAGCGAGAGATAACCGGCGATAACCGCCGCGCAGTACTCTCCCAGGCTGTGGCCCATCACGGCTGCCGGACGCGGGCCGAACTGCATCACGCTCTGAGCAAGCGCGTAGCTACAGGCAAATAAGGAGAGCTGACACGTTCTGGCGCAGCGCTGCCAGCTATCGTCTCGGGCAAACAACGCCTGCGTGATATCAATCTGATAGCGCTGCTGGATGGTCGTCGCCAGCGCGTCAAACTGGGTGCGATAGTGCGGCAGATGGTGATACAGCTCTGCACCCATGCCGATTTGCTGGGTGCCCTGCCCCGGGAAGAGCCAGACCTGGGGCTGGGCTTTACCCGCCTTGCAGGCCGTGAGCTGCGCAAGGCTTTCTGCCAGCTGGGTGCGATCCGCGCCATACGCTACGCCGCGATAGCGGGCCGCGTCGTAGCGGGTGTTCACCAGCCGACACCAGGTGGCGATATCGCTCTCCCGACATGCAGATAACCCTTTTTTGACCTCCTCCCGCTGAAGGGCAAACGCCCCTTCATCATGTGAACCGATCAGAAGCAGGCCGTGGGGCGCAGCGGGCTCCTGGCGTTTTTCCACCGCTGGCGCGCTGCGCAAAATCACGTGACCGTTAGTACCGCCGAAGCCAAAGCTGCTTACGCCCGCGTAGCGTGCTTCGCCATCGGCATGCCATGAGGCAGGCTGCGCGCCACTCACCTCAACATGACGGCTAATCGCCGCAATATGCGGGTTTTTATGCTGGAAGTTGAGGTGCGGCACGTATTGTCGGTAGTGCAACATCAGAGACGTTTTCACCACGCCCAGCACGCCCGCCGCCGCCTCCAGGTGGCCAACGTTGGTTTTAATCGACCCCATCTGGACAGGTGCGGTTTTTTTCCGGTCCGCAAATACCGCTTCCAGCGCCTGATATTCGATCAGATCGCCCAGCGCCGTTCCCGTCCCGTGCGCTTCGATATAGTCAATGCTGTCGCTGTCCACTCCGGCATCCGCCATTGCCTGCCGGATGACCGCCTGCTGCGATGGGCCATTTGGCGCGGTAATGCCGTTGCTGCGGCCGTCCTGGTTCACGGCGCTCGCCACCAGCGTGGCATAAACCCGATCGCCATCCGCCAGCGCCTGGGTCAGCGGCTTGAGCACCACGACGCAACACCCTTCGCCACGAACGTAGCCATCGGCGCGGGCGTCAAAGGTTTTACACCGGCCGTCAGGGGCCAGCATCTGGGCGTCGGTGAAGACTTTTTGCAAATGCGGCGTCAGCGCCAGATTAACGCCTCCGGCAATGGCCAGAGCGCAACGTCCGCTCCGCAGGCTCTGCATTGCCCCCTCTATCGCCACCAGCGAGGAAGAGCATGCCGTGTCGACGGCGACGCTTGGCCCTTTTAAATCATAAAGATAAGAAATTCGGTTGGCCGCGATGCTGTGCGCGTTGCCTAAGCCGCTGTAGGCCGAGACGTTATCGCCGCAGGCCAGCGCGTAGTCGCTGGCGCTGATCCCAACAAAGACCGCCGTATCGCTACCGCGCAGGGATGACGCCTTAAGACCAGCATCGGTTAGCGCCTGTTGAACGGTTTCTAGCAGCAGACGATGCTGCGGATCGATATAGACGGCTTCACGGGGAGAGATGCCGAAGTAGCCTGCGTCGAACGCATCGACCTCGTCAAAGAAACTGCCTTTACGGTTAAAGCCGTCAAGGGACGAGGTACGCCAGCGGTGCGCCGGGATCTCGCCGGTCGTGCTGTGGCCCTGCAGCAGCAGCGACCACAGCGCCTCCACGCCGCTATGCCCCGGCAGCTCCACGCCGATGCCGATCACCGCAATGGCGCTCTCTGCAACGGCGGAGCTGACCGGCCGGGCCGCAGCGGGTTGTCCCAGCGCGGCCGCCAGCTGATTGATGGTGGGATAGTCATAAATCAGCGCCGGAGAGAGCTCGCGGCCCAGCCGCTGTTCAAGCTCGCCAATAACGCCCACTGCCTGCAGAGAGCTCATGCCAAAGCGGGTAAACGCGTCATCCCACTGGGATTCGCCGATCGTCGTATTCATCGCGCTGCTGATTATCCCGGCAATCAGCGCCGCCAGCGCGGGTGGGGTTTCCCCCTCGGTTACGGCAGGTTTAGACGCGGCCTGGCGGCTGCGCCACGCCACGTCCAGGGTCCCCTGCTGATACATCACTTTTGCGCGGGTGCGCTGTAATTTCCCGCTGGTGGTGCGGGGGATTGCCCTTCGTTCGACAAGGAGCAGTTCATCCAGCGTAATGCCGTGACGCTCCGCTACCGCCGCGGCAATACGCGGGGTCAGCGCCGCCATATCGAGGTCATTTTTTTGACGCGCCATCAGCTCAAGCAGCGCAACCGGGCGTTCGGCTTCGCTGGCAAACACGCAAACCGTCGCTTCCGCCAGCGCGGGGTCAGCCTGACGGATCGTCTCTTCTATATCCGTCGGGTAGTGGTTCTGACCGTTGATAATCAGTAGCTCTTTGAGCCGTCCGGTGACGTACAAATGACCGGACTGGAGAAAACCCATATCGCCGCTGCGCAGCCACGGGTGCGGATGGCCAGCCAGAGACGCCTGGAAGGTTTCGCGCGTGGCGGCGTCATTGTCCCAGTAACCAGCGGCAACGCTCGGACCACGCAGCCATATTTCTCCGCTCTCACCGTCAGCAAGCGGCTGATGGTGGTCAGGATCGACGATACGCACCTCGGTATCAGCCAGAGACTGCCCGCAGCTCACCGCACCGGCCTCGTCGGAAACGCGGAGCCCCTGTCCTTTGTCCATTCCGGTGACGATGAGCGTGGTTTCCGCCATGCCGTAGCAGGGCAGGAACGCGCCGGGCCGAAACCCTGCGGGCGCAAAGTGTTCGCTAAACTGCTGGAGCGTGGCGGGCCGAATCGGCTCTGCGCCGCAAAAGGCCACATCCCAGCGCGAAAGATCCAATGCCTCAACCTGCTCTCGGCCTATCTTGCGCACGCACAGCTCGTAGGCGAAATTAGGGCCTCCGGAGGTCGTCGCCTGATAGTCGGAAATCTGTTTGAGCCAGTTAAGGGGGTTTTTCATTAGCATCATGGGCGACATCACCCGACAGGGGAAGGCGCCAAACACGGGCTGCAGCAGCCCGCCAATAAGCCCCATATCATGAAAGTGCGGCAGCCAGATCGTGCCCCGGCTTTCGCTGTGGTGGCCGAAAAAGCGGTGAATGGCATGCGAGTTAGCCCACAGGTTTCCATGGGTCACCATCACGCCTTTCGGAGAGCCCGTCGAGCCCGAGGTGTACTGTAAAAAAGCCAGATCGTTTTCTGCTACCGAAACCGGGTGAAATTCCCCGGAGAACGTGCGCTCAAGATGATGCAGACGATAGCCCGCAGGTAGCGCAGCTGTGTCTGGTTTGTCGAAGGTAAAAATAAGCGGGGATAACGGAAGCGATAGCTGGCCTAACGTTTCTGCTCCCTTTGCTGTCGTAACAATACATTCCGTTTGCGCATTACGTAATACTCCGGCGAAACGCTCCCACGCGCTTCCTGACGATTTTGCGGGCATCGGGACGGGAACCGCCACCCTGCCGGCATAAAGACAACCAAAAAAAGCGCCAATAAAATCTTCGCCATCCGGATAAAGCAATATTACCCGGTCGCCCCGCTGCCCGTATTGCATTAATGCTTGTGCAAGCGACGCGGCGCGCTGGTGTAACTGGTCATAGCTTTGGCTGTGAATATCTCTGGCGCTGCGGACGAATTCAAATGCCGTCTGAGTAGTCTGTTGAACAGCAAGTTCGGGCAAAAGCTGGTTGAAGGAATGATATCCCCTGTTAAACAACTGATGAGACGGCATCATAATTCGCTCTATATTTTCAAATGTAATGAGGGTGAAAAGGTTATTTTCCGGCGCGGCCAGCCAGCAGATCGTTACAGAAGTCGTTCCAGACCTTCAGCCAGAGATCGACGCGCTGCTCCATCTCGGCATAACGGTCTTCAGTCAGCGCCTGGCAGAACAGGATCCATGCATCTTCGGAGTGGCCATCTTCAATGGACTCTCCCGTTTCGCTTTCTACATGGATGCTGTGATAGCCCTTGGTGACGTCAATATCCGTCGCTTTATCAACACCTTTGGCCCACGGCGTGGCGAAGTCATGGAAGACGGTCTCGGCCACGGCCAGCAACCCCACCAGCTGGGTATAGTCGCCATAGGCATTCTCAAACGTTGCGCGGCAGGCCAGAGAGCTGGACATCGGCAGCCAGGATTTCACCTCGTGCTCTGTCATCCCCAGCTGCTGGATGGTCGTAAAGAACTGGACATAGTGCGCCAGCGCGGGCTGGCCGTTGTAATTGCCCTCGGCGTCTTCGCCAGGGTGGAAGCCCAGCTCATCCAGCAGGTTGATTTGCAGCAGAAAACGGGCCGCCATTTTCGCCTGCGCGCCCAGCGGAGCTTCCAGCTGTTTCGCCGCGCTTAACGCTTCAATAACGGCATCGGTAAAGACTTGCGCAAAAGCGTGATAAAACTCCAGATGGAATACGCGCATCTGTTGAAGATCGACTTCACCGCTGTTCATTTTTGATAATATAGGGCTGCGCATCAGCGGATGGGATTCAATCCGGTCAATAAGCCTGCTGGCAAATGCGCGGTTTTCTGTATAAACGTGCTTATCTACGGTCGCGACAATAGCGTCCCGACCCAGCTGGCGGGTATTCAGTAACGTTTTCATTTTTATATCTCAGGTAGGTGATAGTTTACAGGGCTGAAACCCTGCCAATTGCCATTACGACTAACGCATACATTCCACAGCTAAACGGTATAACCTGCACATATTTAAATGGCAGATAAAAACACGATGCAATCAGGAGAACCGGAATACCAACCGAAAGTATCATCATGCAAATAACGGCATAATATTTATAGGTATAAGACACGGCGAGGTCATCAATACACATGCCATAGAGCATGGATATTAACGGCAGCATAATAAAGGCAATATGTGCCAGCCTTAACATTCTGCGGTTTAAATCGGTATAGTTTTCATGTCCTTTGGGGGCGCGAAACGGTCCCTTAAAAGCATACATCCCCATTAATCCGCCCATCATTATGCCGACAACAATACCGCTCCAGCCAAAGGCAATCAGTATTGCACTGAGATTAGCCACTCTCTTTCTCCTGTTTAGTGGTGCACAAAGGTAAGGCGCCTGAGAAAATACAAGCACCTTTATTTATTAATAATAAAATCAGATATAACGATTAAAAGTCCGGGTATTCTTTATCCGTCGCGTACGTTATCGGTTTTTCAAATCCGGGAATGGTGATGCCATTCCTATCAATCTTAATATCTTCCTCATTTATCCCCTGCTGTCCGAACAGATAAATGACATTGAGTTCCCCCTGCGAAGCCGCCTCGTCGTACGCGTTAGCCTGACGTCGCACCTGGCGGTTACGCTGCTGATATTCCGCAAACACCGCGTCCCCATAGCGTTTGCGCAACCATTGATGGGTAAGCTTTGGCGAGTAAACCACCCCCGTGGCATTATTACCGCCAAAGCCTTTTGAATTTATAAAGGCGATTTGTCCCTGGCCTTCCTCTAATTTGCAGTCCTGAAGAGGAATGGTTAAGCGTGCGTTGTTCACCTGCGGCGCGATGTGCGACACGCTTTTAATTCCCGGCAAAATACCGTAGCGGAAGACGCCGAGGCAGCCGATCAGCTGGTCGCCGCTGGCGGGCCCCAGGGAGTGGCCGAGATACGATTTCACCGCCGTCACCGGCCAGTCGCGAATCGAAAAGGCTTGCGCAACGCGGTCAAAAATATCCGCCTCGGAGACGCAATTCTTCGGCGTGCTTGAACCGTGCGCCTGAATAAACGATCCCTTCTGCACCGTCTCCATCCCGGCCATCGATACCGCAGAGGCTACGGCTTTCGCCATGGTGATGTAGTTCCCCGGCCCCGGTGACGCGATAGAACGTTTAAAGCCGTCAGCGTTGATGAAGACATTCCCCACCGAACCGTGGATCTCTGCGCCAAGCTGCAGCGCCAGCTCGTCGTCCATTAACACGACATACTGGCTGGATTCCGAGATCACAAAACCGCAGCTGTTGCCAAACGGGCGGCTGCTGTTGCGCCAGTCGGCCGTTTCCTTTTCATCAATATGCTTAAGCTTACTCTCCGTTGCCAGGGCGCCCATGGCATCGAATCCTTCAATCACTTCTGAGGTGACCGGCGCTTCGGCGCTGCCAACGACGGCTACGCGAATGCGCCCCGCTTTGATATCTTCAACTGCCGCATTCAGGTTATACAGAAACGTGGCGCATGCCCCCAGCGTGGCGCTGGTGTGGCCGACGCTACCCAGCACATACGCATTGAGGAAATCGGCGCACATGCTGTTCAGCCCCAGCGGACACTGCTTGGCGCTGACGCGATGGCCTTTCAGGCGCGACTGCAGCATCCCGCCAAAGCCATAATCGTCGAGCTGCCCCATGATATTGCCCGAATAAACGCCGAGCTGATCCGGCGTGATATTTGCCTGCACCTCTCGCCACGGGATCCCCAGGGCGTTGATGGCGTCTGACGCCCCGACAATCGCCATTTGTAACGCCCGCGGATGGAACTGCGAGTTGTAATGGTCGCCCGGGCGGAATCCCTGCGGCAACAGCCCGGCAGCCTGCACCTCCGTGCGCAGCAACGCCTCAATTTTACAGTCCATCTCTCCCTGAACGGTGATACGAACACGCTGATCCGCTAATTCTTCAACGTGCCATCCCGCCGGTAAGGGGTGAGGTAATTGTCTGGCAGATATATTAAAACTGAACCCTTCTTCGCCTGAAACCATATTCAATTTTGCATGACTGGCGATAGCATCGACATCAAAATAGTCGCGCGTGATTTTTCTGATAAGGGTCCCCTCAAGCGCCTCGTCTTTTATCCTCGCGGCGGCCTGAGCAGGTGTAAATCTTTTACCGGAAATGTCGCAATACCCGCCCTCATCATATTTCAGTACGCCCATCAGGATGGCTAACGATAATAACGTCTCCTGCCTTTCCTCTTCCGATAATGACTCAATTATCATTCGACGAAATGCATGATGTGAAGAACTACGACCAGCTGGACCATAGCCGCCAAAAGCCGTTATTACGGGTAATTTCACCATAATTCATCCTGTAGTGGTCGTGGATTTATTTTGTTAAGTAAGTGCGATAATTTCAGATATTAGTTTACAAATTACCAACAAAAGCTAATATGAAAATCCAGCCAAAATGCTGACTTTTTTGGCCAGGACAACGATGAGCTACCAAAAATAATAGTCAAAACAGGTATTAATCAAAAATGACAAATACACAAATAGGATTTGTGTTATGCGAACGCATGCTAAGTTCCGGTCTCAGTCTTCCGATTGAAATGTGGAAAGCCGCAGCCAGTAGCTATTTAGCTGAGCAAAAAACAACATCCCACGCAGACACGCACAAACCGGAGAAGTCACCCTTCAGGCTCTGTCGCCCGGAGAATATTCTGAAGGTGAATACCATTGGCATAAACAGCGAGCCCATCCTGACGCACAGTGGCTTTAGCATTACCGCCGATACCACCCTTGCCGCAGACAGACACTATGACGTTATCTATCTTCCTGCCCTGTGGCGCAATCCTCGCGGAGTGGTCAGACAACAGCCTGAACTCCTGGAATGGCTGACCGAACAGGCCGCGCGAGGAACCCGCATCGCCGCCGTCGGAACGGGCTGCTGCTTTCTCGCGGAGTCGGGACTGCTCGACGGGAAACCCGCCACCACCCACTGGCACTACTTCAAACAATTCTCGCGCGACTACCCCACCGTAAAATTACAAACAAAACATTTCCTCACTCAGGCCGATAATATTTTCTGCGCCGCAAGCGTTAAGGCCCTGTCAGACCTGACGATCCATTTTATAGAAACGATATACGGGAAACGGGTAGCCACACATACCCAACGGACATTTTTCCATGAAATTCGCAGCCAGTTTGAGCGTCAATGCTACAGTGAAGAAAACAAACCCCATCCGGATGAAGATATTGTTCAAATTCAAATCTGGATAAAAGCCAACTGCGCTTCGGATATATCCATGCAAAGTCTTGCAGATATGGCCGGCATGAGTTTGCGCAACTTTAATCGCCGCTTTAAAAACGCCACCGACATGTCTCCTCTGCAGTATTTATTAACCGCCAGAATTGAATCCGCCATGACAATGCTGCAATCCACCAATCTGTGCATTCAGGAGATCGCGAATGCGGTTGGATATCAGGATATTGCGCACTTTAATCGCCAGTTTAAGCATAAAACAACGGTTTCACCGGGGGATTACCGTAAGACCGTCCGGGCAAAGATGTTTAGTGCATAAACGCCGGTCATCTCTGATAATGAAAAGATGACCACGAGGAGGCTCACCGTGCAAGGCGTACCGGAACAGTTTACTGATGAAAGAGACAGCGCGCGCTTTCGCCATCTGGCGCAGCTGCCGGGCCTGGAGCTTTATCACGCGCATATTTCTGACTACGCCTTTGAGCCTCACACCCATGAAGCCTTCGGGATCGGCACGATTGAAACCGGTGCCGAACGCTTTCGCTATCGCGGTACCCAGCATCTCGCGGCGGAAAAATCCGTCGTCACCATGAACCCGGACGAGATCCATACCGGTGAATCCGCCACCGAAGACGGCTGGCGCTACCGGATGGTCTATATCGAACCCGACCTGCTGGAAGAGGTGACCGGCCTCCGGCACTGGTGGTTTAGCGATGTCACGCGTCATGACCCGCAGCGCTCGCAGCAAATCGGCAGGCTCATTTACAGCCTGTGGCACACGGACGATCCGCTTGCGCAAAAAGGATTGCTGCTGGATTTGATTGAGACCTTCCGGCCGTTTGCCCATCACGCGCCGGTGGTTCTGGAAGGCGCGCACCGCTTCGAACGCGTGCGCGAGTATCTGCACGACAACTATATGCGCGCCCTGACGCTGGACGAGCTGGCCAGCGTCGTTTCGCTCAGCCCGTATCACTTCCAGCGCCAGTTCAAAGCCCATTTTCACGTTACGCCGCACCAGATGCTGATGGCCATTCGCCTCTGGCGCGCTAAAGCGTTCCTCACCCACGGCATGCCTGCGGCAGAGGTCGCCGCCGCAACCGGGCTGACCGACCAGTCGCATTTAACCCGCGCGTTTACCCACCGCTACGGCATTACCCCCGTGCGCTACCAGAAGCAGGTCACCCGGCGCTAATGCGCAATCTCATACAATACGCGCGCATTTTCCCCTCCTACACTGCATACAGCGTAAATATCTGTGGATGGAAAAATGATTAGTGGTGTGTTGTATGCCCTGCTGGCCGGGATGATGTGGGGGCTGATTTTTGTCGGCCCATTAATTGTGCCCGAGTATCCGGCAATACTGCAGTCGACCGGGCGTTATCTGGCGCTGGGGCTGATTGCCCTGCCTCTGGCGTGGCTGGGACGCGCGCGCCTGCGTCAGCTCAGCCGTCAGGACTGGGGTACCGCGCTGGCGCTGACCATGATGGGCAATCTTATCTACTACGTTTGCCTCGCGAGCGCCATTCAGCGTACCGGTGCGCCGGTATCTACCATGATTATCGGCACGCTGCCGGTCGTTATCCCCGTCTTTGCGAACCTGCTCTACAGCCACCGCGATGGCAAACTGGCGTGGTCAAAAATGACCCCGGCGCTGGTATGCACCGCCGTGGGGCTGGTATGCGTCAATATTGCCGAGCTGCGTCATGGGCAGGCGGAAGTTGACCTGTGGCGTTACGGCTCTGGCATTATGCTGGCGTTCATTTCCGTGGCGTGCTGGGCATGGTATGCCCTGCGCAACGCGCGCTGGCTGCGGGAGAACCCGGACAAGCACCCGATGATGTGGGCGACGGCGCAGGCGTTGGTCACGCTGCCCGTCTCGCTGGTGGGGTATGTCGGGGCGTGCATCTGGTTAGGCCATCAACAGCCGGACTTCGCCCAACCCTTCGGGCCAAGACCGTGGGTGTTTATCGGCCTGATGGTGGCGATTGCGGTGCTGTGCTCCTGGGTGGGCGCGCTGTGCTGGAACATTGCCAGCCAGAAGCTGCCGACGGTGATTTTAGGTCCGCTGATTGTCTTCGAAACCCTGGCCGGGCTGCTTTATACCTTCCTGATGCGCCAGAGCGTGCCGCCGTTATTCACGGCCTGCGGGATCGCACTGCTGGTGGTGGGGGTGGTAATGGCGGTAAGAGCGAAGCCGGAAAAACCGCGGGTCGTTCCGGCGTCGGAGGTGTGAGCATTGCCCAGCGGCGCTGCGCTTGCAGGGCCTACAAAACCGTAGGCCCGGTAAGGCGTAGCCGCCACCGGGCAAGCCCTTAAAACGTTTCCCAGTTCCCTTCAGACGCCGCCGCTGCGGGCTGCGCTTTTGGCACATAGGTTTTCACCGGCGCCGCTTTGACCGCCTGGTTGCGGGTGATTTTGAACACCGCCACCGCTTCGTTCAGGCGTGCAGCCTGATCTTCCAGCGCCGCCGCCGCGGCCGCAGACTCCTCTACCAGCGAGGCGTTCTGCTGGGTCACGCGGTCCATCTCGGCTACCGCCTGACCCACCTGGTCGATACCGCGGCTCTGCTCGTCAGAGGCCGAGGCAATTTCGCCCATGATGTCGGTGACGCGGGTGACCGCATTGACGATCTCCGCCATCGTCTCCCCGGCTTCGTTAACCAACTGGGAGCCCGCGTTTACGCGCTCGCCGGAATCATCGATCAGCGCTTTGATCTCTTTCGCCGCCTGGGCGCTGCGCTGTGCGAGAGTGCGGACTTCCCCTGCCACCACCGCAAAACCACGGCCCTGCTCGCCCGCGCGCGCCGCTTCCACCGCCGCGTTCAGCGCCAGAATGTTAGTCTGGAAGGCAATACCGTCGATCACGTTAGTAATTTGCGCGATTTTACTGGAGCTGGTGGCGATTTCGTCCATTGTACGCACCACGCCTTCCACCACGTTACCGCCCTTCTTCGCCGTTGAGGAGGCGTCCAGCGCCAGGCGGGACGCCTGACGCGCATTATCGGCGTTCTGCTTCACGGTAGCCGTCAGCTGTTCCATGCTGGCTGCCGTTTCTTCCAGAGACGCGGCCTGCTGCTCGGTACGGGAAGAGAGATCGTTACTGCCCGCAGAGATTTCGCCTGCACCGGTGTAAATGGTATCTGCGCCTTCACGCACCACGCCCACCGTGTTCGCCAGCGAGGTTTGCATCTCCTGAACGTTGCGCGCCAGGATAGCCATCTCATTTTTACCGTCAGCCTGAATGGGCTGGGTTAAATCCCCTGCCGCAATGGCGCGAATATGGTTAATCACCTCTTCCAGGGGCAACAGCAGCACGCGGCGCATGGCTACCCAGCTGGAAATAATCACCACAATCACCAGCAGCATGACCGCAGAGAGGATCCACAGGATGTGTTTGTAATCACTTTCATTATCCTGAATGCCTTTATCGGTGAGCGCAGCCTGCGCTTCACGCCACTCACGATAAACCGTCTGCATCGCGTTTTGCTTTTGTTCTGCATTCTGCTTGAACATATCTTCCAGATTGCCCTGGCTCAGCAGAACGTTCATTTGGGTCAGCGTTGCAGAGTAAATGCGGTACTGCTCTTCGAGTCGGTTAGCCAGGTTCTCGTCCAGGCCTGGCGTATTCGGCAAGGCATAGTATTTATCGTAATGGACTTGGGCTTCAGTCAGCAGATTTTTCGCCGTCGTCACCAGCTCATTCAGCTGACCGCCGTTAATTTGCGAGGCCATGCTGCTTTGCAGGCGCAACATCCCGCGGTTCAGGGTGACGCGTGCCTGGTTCAGACTGATCCACGCATCGGTAAACTCCGCCACGTTCTGGCTGGAGAGCTGCGACACGGTGAAGTTGTCTTTATCGTTGTTCAGCGCGTTGATAAAGATACCGGCGGAAATCACTTGCATGATGCCGAGCACAAGCAGCACCGAAATCAGAAGGGTAATGACTTTTATACGTTTAAACATGCGTTGCCTTTGTTATATGCAGGTTTGTCTGACGTGGATATATCGGCAGGCGCGACGGGTTGTTTACTGTTTCTACACCTTTAAAAAGTTTCTAAACCACTTTCCTAAGTCCATTCAGAGAGTTAAACGGGGTATTTTTTTGTGATCTGCATCTCATTTTTTCCCTTCCCTCTAAAGGGTTATAGCGCCGCCTTAAAGATGCATTTAATATACATCTTATATTATTAATGACGAGGTAACTGCTATGGCCTTTCGCGACCAACCCCTTGGCGAGCTGGCGCTCTCCATTCCTCGCGCTTCTGCGCTGTTCCGTAAATACGATATGGATTACTGCTGCGGCGGTAAGCAAACCCTGGCGCGTGCGGCCTCACGCAAAGAGCTGGACGTTGAGGTGATTGAAGCAGAGCTGGCGCTGCTGGCCGAGCAGCCCGTCGACAAAGACTGGCGAACCGCCCCGCTCGCTGAAATCATCGACCATATCATCGTGCGATACCATGACCGTCACCGTGAACAGCTGCCGGAGCTGATCCTGCAGGCAACCAAAGTTGAGCGCGTACATGCCGACAAACCATCCGTACCGCGCGGTCTGGCGAAGTACCTGACCCTGCTGCACGAAGAGCTTTCCAGCCATATGATGAAAGAAGAGCAGATCCTCTTCCCGATGATTAAACAGGGAATGGGAAGCCAGGCGATGGGGCCTATCAGCGTGATGGAAAGCGAGCACGATGACGCGGGTGAACTGCTGGAAGTGATCAAACACACCACCCACAACGTCACGCCGCCGCCAGAAGCGTGCACAACGTGGAAAGCGATGTACAACGGCATTAACGAAACGATCGACGACCTGATGGAACACATCAGTCTTGAGAACAACGTTTTGTTCCCGCGGGCATTAGCTGGGGAATAAAAAAGGCCGCTGCGGCCTGATGCCCTCACCCCGGCCCTCTCCCACGGGGAGAGGGTGCAAAAACTAAAAACGGCAACCGAAGTTGCCGTTTTGCTTTTACCTTACGCCTGCCATACGTTTCTTACCGATAAACACCCAGCCCAGCCCCAGCGCGATAAACCACAGCGGCGTGACGAGGAGTGCCTGACGGGTATCATCTTCCAGCGTCAGCAGAACCAGCACGAAGACGAAGAACGCCATGCACACCCAGCACATCAGCTTGCCCAGCGGCATCTTATAGATCGATTTTTCATGCAGGTGTGGACGCTGCTTGCGGTACACCAGGTATGAACAGAGGATGATGGTCCAGACGAACATAAACAGGATCGCAGAGACCGTGGTAATCATGGTGAACGCGCCAATCACGCTTGGGTTCACGTAGAGCATCACCACGCCGCCCAGCAGGCACATACAGGAGAAGGTCAACCCTTTTGCCGGTACCGCACGCTTAGACAGCTTGGCGAACGCGCTTGGCGCCACGCCCTCCTGTGCCAGACCAAACAGCATACGGCTGGTGGAGAATACGCCGCTGTTGGCAGACGAGGCAGCAGAGGTCAGCACCACGAAGTTAATCAGGCTCGCGGCAGCAGGCAGGCCTACCAGCACGAACAACTCAACGAACGGGCTCTTGGTTGGCACCACGGAGCTCCACGGCGTCACGGACATAATGATGACCAGCGCGAAGACGTAGAACATGATGATACGAACCGGAATAGAGTTAATGGCGCGCGGGAGAGACTTCTCGGGATCTTTGGTCTCCGCCGCCGTGGTGCCCACCAGCTCAATCCCCACGAAAGCAAATACCGCGATCTGGAAGCCGGCAAAGAAGCCGCTGATGCCTTTCGGGAACCAGCCGCCGTCATTCCACAGATGGGTAAACGACGCCTGAACGCCCGTTGGCGACTGGAAGTGGGTGAGAACCATCACCAGACCCACAACGATGAGCCCGACAATCGCCACAATCTTGATCATCGCGAACCAGAACTCCATCTCACCGAACATTTTAACGGTGGCGAGGTTAAGGCTCAGCAGCAGGACAATGACCGCCAGCGAGGCGACCCAGTCCGACAGCCCGGGGAACCAGAACTGCGCGTAGGCGGTAATCGCCACGACGTCCGCCATACCGGTGACGACCCAGCAGAACCAGTAGGTCCAGCCGGTGAAATAGCCCGCCCACGGCCCGAGCAGGTCAGAAGCGAAGTCGCTAAAGGATTTGTATTCGAGGTTCGAGAGCAGCAATTCACCCATTGCACGCATCACGAAGAACAGCATAAAACCGATAATCATATAGACAAATATGATTGACGGTCCGGCGAGACTGATGGTTTTGCCCGATCCCATAAACAGCCCGGTACCGATGGCACCCCCAATCGCAATGAGCTGAATATGACGGTTTGTGAGATTGCGCCGTAGCGACTGTTCAGACGACGCCTCTTCGTCGGCGACGACTTTGACCTGATCTACCATGTGATATTTTCCTGTTTATGCCTGTCTGTGTTGTTAAGGCTCTTCTGGCCTTTAAATACGTCAAAAGATGACGTTCCCTTGTAAGGGCTAATCGATATTAGGTAAGAATCGGCGGGATGAATACTATGATTTAGATATTATGTTAATAATATGTTGAAAGTGAGTGTCATATCACTCATACAGCGCGAAACAGCTCACAAAAATACACGCAACAGTTTCGTTTGCAAGATAAAATGTTGATAGCACCGTAACTATAGGTTTTTACACTATTTTCCTCTCCCCAACCGGGGAGAGGAAATAAGAAAATTCGATTACAGAATTTCCAGCAGCTCGACTTCAAAGACCAGGGTGCTGAATGGCGGGATGGACGCGCCAGCGCCGCGCTCGCCGTAGGCCAGGTTATGCGGGATAGTCAGTTCCCATTTGGAACCGACCGGCATCAGGGTCAGGGCTTCGATCCAGCCTGCGATAACGCCATTCACCGGGAATTCAGCCGGTTCGCCGCGCGCCACGGAGCTGTCGAAGACGGTACCGTCAATCAGCTTACCGGTGTAGTGTACGCGAACGTGGTCGGTACGTGCCGGGATTGCGCCGTCGCCCTGATTGATCACGCGGAACTGCAGACCTGACTCGGTGCTGTTCACGCCTTCACGCTCGCGGTTCTCTTCCAGATATTTCACACCTTCGGCGGCCATCTCTTCGAAGCGCGCGCGACGCACAGCGTCAGCACGTTCGTGGATTTCACGCAGCGCACGGTGCACGACGTCAACCGGAACGGCAGGCTGTTTGCCTTCCAGCGCGTCAGCGATACCCGCCACCAGCGCTTCTGGTAACAGACCTTCCAGGCCGGATTCGCTCAGCTGCTGTCCTACCTGCAAGCCGATACCGTAACTTGCCTGCGCTTCGATAGTGTCAAAAGTCGGGGTGGTCATGGGTTTTCCTTCCATCACATTTAAAGTAGCGGGCAGCATATCAGCCATGCCCTTATGGGTAAAACTTTGTCTGAAGTTAAGGTGACAAACCGCGACGAAACAGAAACAATAGAGATAACCAGGATTAATCCCGAACTGATGTCACGGATGTCGGGTTTACTACGCCGTTCAGGCAGTTAGCAAACTATACTTCGGGACACAGGATAAAAAATACGCGGAGCAGGAGGAGTGCCATGCCCGGGCGATTTGAACTGAAACCTACCCTGGCGAAAATCTGGCAGGCGCCGGACAATTTTCGCATCATGGACCCGCTGCCTCCTCTGCATCGCAGAGGGATCATCATTGGCGCGCTGATGGTGATCGTGGGCTTCCTGCTTCCTTCCGGGGGCGATGATGTTGATACCGCACCCGTCACCCGCAATGCCCAACTGGACATTCAGTCGCAGACGCGGCCGCAGCCTGACGCACAGCCGATGCAGACGCAGCTCGTCACCCCGTCTAACGATCCGGGTCAGGTCGCGCCGGTTGAGCCAGAGCCTATTCAGGATGAACAGCCGCAGGATCAAGCCGCCGCCCCGTCTCAGCCTCAGGCGCAACAGCCCACCGGCATTGAGCAACAGTGGCGTTCCTATCGCGTAGAGCCGGGCAAAACTCTGGCGCAGCTGTTCCGCGACCACAACCTGCCGCCGACCGACGTCTATGCCATGGCGAAGGTGGAAGGCGCAGGCAAGCCGCTGAGCAACCTGCAAAATGGTCAGATGGTGCAGATCCGCCAGAACGCCAGCGGCGTGGTGACCGGCCTAACGATCGATACCGGAAATGGTCAGCAGGTGCTGTTTACCCGTCAGACCGACGGCAGTTTTATTCGCGCACGCTAGTTCTGTAGGCCGGGTAAGGCGTAGCCGCCACCCGGCACACTGTTCTCAGGCACTCCGCTTGTTTACCCACCAAATCCCCGAGCAGACCAGCACCAGCGCAATCGCATATTTGATATCCAGAATATTTTCCCCGAGGAAAATGGCGGATAATACTGTGCCTGCCACCGGCACAACGAAGTTAAACGGCGCAATCATACTGACTCGGTTGACTTTCAGCAGCATGCTCCACAGCGCAAAGGCTACGGATGAGAGCAGCGTCAGATATCCCAGCACGGCGATGGCCTTCATACCGTGCACTTCCAGCGTTCCGCCAGTCGCATATCCGCCCCCCACCAACACCAGCCCGCCGATAGCCAGCTGCCAACCGGTCATCACCGTGGGGTCGACGGTCTGGGAGATGCGTTTTCCGTACAGCGTGGCAGCGGAGAGAATAAAAGCAGCCAGCACCACAAACCCGTCACCATTCCAGACAAACTGGAAATCGCTTAACCCGCTGTGGAAGTTCACCAGCATTACCCCTGCAAACCCGAGAATACAGCCCAGCGTTTTGTTATAGCTGAGTTTGTCGTTGTGGTAGATAAAGTGCGCCAACAGAACGCTGAAGAAGGTTCCAGTGGCGTTCATGATTGAACCATTCACCCCCGTCGTGTAGGCCAGGCCTATATAGAAGAAAGTGTACTGAATGGTCGTCTGGGTCAGCCCGAGGATGGTGAGCTGGCCAAACTGCCTGGGCGTAAGCCTGCCAATCGGTTTTCGCTGAGCCAATGCAAACAGCAGCAGCAACACACCGGCAAACAGGAAACGGTATCCGGCAAACACCACTTTCGATGGAATATCATCGGTTGCGATCTGGAAAAGTTCATAACCACTTTTAATGGCCGGGTAGGAGCTACCCCAGAGTAGACAGCAGAGCGTGGCGCAGGCATAGGCCACATTTCGACGAGCAAAGACAGGCGTGGGCAGAGCGGTATCCATGACAAATCTCATAAATAAAATTGCGTTTCAATTTATTGTCAGAGAATGCGACAGGAATAGCTACCATACAAGAAGAAATGATGAATTCTGGTCTCCCAGAAAAGCAAAACGCCGGCACAAGGCCGGCGTTTCAACGTGAGCAGAGTAAAAAATTACTCAGCTACAACGTTAACAACCAGTTTAGCGAACACTTCGCTGTGAACCTGGAAGTCAACTTCGTGCTCACCAGTGGTACGCAGAACGCCGTTCGGCAGACGAACTTCGCTCTTAGCCACTTTAACGCCTGCTGCAGAAACTGCATCAGCGATATCGCGGGTACCGATGGAACCGAACAGTTTACCTTCGTCGCCAGATTTAGACGCGATGGTAACGGTGCCCAGTGCGTTGATTGCTTCAGCGCGAGCATTAGCAGCCGCCAGAACGTCAGCCAGTTTGGCTTCCAGTTCAGCGCGACGTGCTTCGAAAAACTCTACGTTTTTCTTGGTAGCTGGAACAGCTTTACCCTGTGGAACCAGGAAGTTACGTGCGTAACCCGCTTTAACGTTAACCTGATCACCCAGGCTGCCCAGGTTTGCTACTTTATCAAGCAGAATAACTTGCATTACCTTATCCTCTTAAAGTCGTATTAATGGACCGTGCCCGATTACTGATGACGATCAGTGTACGGCAGCAGGGACAGGTAGCGAGCGCGTTTGATAGCGCGAGCCAGCTGACGCTGGTATTTTGCACGAGTACCGGTGATACGGCTTGGGACAATCTTACCGCTTTCGGTGATGTAGTTTTTCAGCGTTGCGATATCTTTATAGTCGATCTCTTGAACGCCTTCCGCGGTGAAACGGCAGAACTTGCGACGACGGAAATAACGTGCCATATGGCTAGTCTCCAGAATCTATCAAATCAATCTGCTCGGCATGCAGAACCATTTTGCTCAGGCCGTTCTTTGCCTTGTGGCAAGAGATGAACCCCTGAACGATTACTGCGCTACCGACCGTTAAACTGTGAGTAATGGCCTGGTTTTCGTGTCCGCTAATAATTACGGGCATTTGGCACCACGCCTGCCGGTGAAACCCGGCTTCCTCTTGCACAGAACGATGCTCAAGCACGAACTGGCAATGCGGAATTCCTGATGGACTGACCTTTCGAAGGGGAGCCCTGCATACGATGCCGGACAACGCCAGACGGTTGGTCATCAGAAATTACTCTTCAGAATCCCCAGCATCAGAATCATCTGCGGTTTCGTTTGCGAAATCATCGCGACGCTCACGGCGCTCGTCTTTCGCTTTAACCATCGGAGATGCTTCGGTAACTGCGTTTTTGGTACGCATAACCATGCTGCGGATAACGGCATCGTTGAAGCGGAAGGTAGTTTCCAGCTCATCGATCACTTCCTGCGGCGCTTCAACGTTCATCAGAACGTAGTGTGCTTTGTGCAGTTTGTTGATCGGGTAAGCCAGCTGACGGCGGCCCCAGTCTTCCAGACGGTGGATCGTACCTTCTGCACCAGTGATGGCAGCAGTGTAACGCTCGATCATACCCGGAACCTGTTCGCTCTGGTCAGGATGGACCATAAAAACGATTTCGTAATGACGCATCGAATTGCTCCTTACGGATTATTCAGCCTCCTGTCTGGGTCAGCCGAGGCCCGGGGAGGCAAGGAACGTGTTAAAGGTCGGCTGAAAAATTGACGCGTCATAATACTTGCGCGCCCCTGGAAACTCAAGCTGATTGCACAAATAATTCGCACAAAGCGCGAAGCGGGTCTAAGTGAGTGATTTAAAATTGGTCACACCCGGAAGCGCTGTTTTTTTGAACAACTGCATCAGAAATGGTCACGCATCCCCGCCGGATGAGTGATTACACTTTAATCAGAGATCACCTGAATTAAAGAAGGAGCATCCCCCCTCTCGCAGCACGTAGTCGTGGAGCGCATATCATGAAAAAATGAGTGATTACACTTTAATCAGAGATCACCTGAATTAAAGAAGGAGCATCCCCCCTCTCGCAGCACGTAGTCGTGGAGCGCATATCATGAAAAAAATCGCATTAGCCATAATGGCGGCGCTTTTGCTCAGTGCAAACGCGATGGCAGCCATCAAGATAGACAGCCGACAGGCCAGAAACATGGATGATGTGCAAAGCTTGGGCGTAATTTACATCAATCATAATTTCGCCACGGAAAGTGAAGCAGATCAGGCATTAAACGAAGAAACCGATGCGCAGGGCGCAACCTATTACCACGTGATGTTAACCCGTGAGCCCGGCAGCAACGGCAATATGCACGCCAGTGCAGATATTTACCGATAAAGCTTTAACGCTAGCACAAGGAAAGCCAACAACGAGAACATAGCCATAGTTGACGTTGCCCCCTGCCCGGGGGCTTTTTTTTGTGAATGGCTCCGGAATACCACCGGTTACAACTGTTTTTCGGTATTCCGGAGCACTTATTCACTTCTGCCCGTAGTAGGCATTCGGGCCGTGCTTGCGCATGAAATGCTTGTTCATCAGGTAGTCATCAATGCCCTGAAGCTGTGGGTTGATGCCGCGGGCAATCCACGCCATACGTGCCACTTCCTCCATGACGACCGCATTATGGACGGCGTCGTGGGCATCCTTTCCCCAGGAGAACGGACCGTGCTGATACACCACAATACCCGGCGTATGCAGCGGTTCGCTTTCACCCAACGTTTCGATGATGACCTTACCGGTGTTGAGCTCGTATTCGCCTTCCACTTCAGCCTGCGTTAATGCGCGCGTGCAGGGAATGTCGCCAAAGAAGTAGTCCGCGTGGGTCGTGCCCAGCGCCGGGATGGGCAGCCCCGCCTGTGCCCAGGCCGTCGCGTGCGTGGAGTGGGTATGCACCACGCCGCCAAGCGACAGATAACGCCGGTACAGCGCCAGATGGGTTGCGGTATCTGAAGAGGGACGCCATTTTCCCTCCACGACGTTTCCGTCGAGATCCACCACCACCATATCCTCTGCTTTCATGGTGTCATACGCCACGCCGCTCGGCTTAATCACGATCAGCCCCTGCTCGCGGTCGATCGCGCTCACGTTGCCCCAGGTGAACGTGACCAGACCATAGCGCGGCAGATCCATATTGGCTTCAAAGACCTGCTGTTTAAGCTTAAGCATGTTCAGCCTCCAGCAACCCTGCCCGCGCCATACGTTCCCGCACCCAGTCCCGCGCCTTCGCCACTTCCGCAGCCGGGTCGTCCGACGTCTCGCTCCACATCTCAATCAGGTAAGGCCCGCAATAGCCTGTCTGCCTGAGCGTCTCGAAGCACCGTTCAAAATCCACCACCCCGGTGCCGAACGGTACGTTTTTAAACACGCCAGGACGGGTATCTTTGACGTGCACCGCCACGATATGCCCGACGCCCGCCTGCAGCTCCATCTGTACGTCGTTATCCCATGCCGACAGGTTGCCGATATCGGGATAAAGCTGGAACCACGGGTTATTCAGATAGTGCGCGTAGCCCAGCGCCTTGCTGATGGAGTTCATCAACGGGTAGTCCATGATCTCCATCGCCAGCGTGACCTGCGCGCGGCTTGCCATCTCGACGCTCTCTTTCAGGCCGTCACGGAAACGACGGCGCGTTTCATCGTTGGCTTCCTGATAGTAAACGTCATAACCCGCCAGTTGGATCACGCGGATACCGACATCCTGCGCAAAGCGAATGGCTTTACGCATGATCGCCAGCCCCTGCGCGCGTACGGCATCGTCTTCGCTGCCAAGCGGAAAACGACGGTGGGCGCTCAGGCACATGGACGGCACGCGTACGCCCGTTTCAGCAACGGCGCTCACCAGCGCCAGGCGCTGTTCGCGGCTCCAGTCGAGGCGAGAGAGACGCTCGTCCGTCTCATCCACGGACATTTCGACAAAATCGAAACCCAGCTGTTTTGCCAGCTGTAGCCGCTCCAGCCAGCACTCCCCCGCAGGGAGTGCCTTTTCATAGATGCCAAGCGGGACCTGTTTTGACAACATACCCGCTCCTTAGCCCCAAAGCTGAGCGATTGAGCGTTTGAACTGACGCGCCGCTTCCACCGGAGACGCCGCATCACGAATGCTACGACCGGCAATAAAGACGTGAATCGGGATACCCTGGAACAGCGGCAGATCCTCCAGCGCCAGGCCGCCGGTGACGGTGACTTTGAAGCCCATATCCGCCAGACGTTTGATAGCGCTGATATCCGCATCGCCCCACGCCACGCCTGCGGCCTGCGCATCACGGCTACGGTGGTAAACCACCTGCTGAATGCCCGCATCGCGCCACTCCTGCGCCTGCTCCCAGGTCCAGAAGCCGGTCAGCTCAATCTGCACGTCGCCGTTAAACTCTTTCGCTACGTCCAGCGCGCCTTTCGCGGTGTTGATATCCGCACAGCAGATCACGGTGACCCAGTCGGCGTTGGCTTCGAAGCACATGCGGGAAAGGATTTTGCCTGCGTCGGCGATCTTGGCATCCGCCAGTACGATTTTATGTGGATAGAGCGCCTTCAGGTCGCGAACGGCACGCACGCCTTCGCCCACGCACAGAATGGTACCCACTTCGATGATGTCGACTTCTTCCGCGATCAGGCGGGTGGTTTCGTAAGCGTGGGACAGCGTTTGGTTATCCAGCGCAACCTGCAACATTGGTAATGACATGTTCAATTCCTCTTAGACTGCCGCCGCAGTGGCGTTATCAATTAAATCCAGCACTTCCTGCTCGGTACGGCAGGCGCGTAAACGGTCGAAATTGGCTTCGTCATCAAACAGATTGACGATCTGCATGATGCCCACCTCCTGGTGGGTGTTGGCATCCACGGCGGCCATGGTGATCAGGATGTCGACCGGGTCGTTATCTTCGTGGTTGAACACCAGCGGCGTTTTCAGCGTCACCAGCGCGAAGCCGGTTTTCTTCACGCCCTCTTCAGGGCGCCCGTGCGGCATTGCCAGCCCTGGCGCTATCACAAAGTAAGGACCGTGCTGCGCGACGCCATCAAGAATGGCCTGGTAGTAACGCGGCTCGACAACGTCAGCCTTAACCAGCAGATCCACGCTCAGCTTCACCGCTTCCTGCCAGGTGCTGGCTTCAGCCTGTAAAAGGATGGATTTATTCTCTGCCAGCGAATCACGTAGTTTCATGGTGGCGTCCTTACTTCACGTCTTGTGGGAAGTGCTCTTTAATCACTTCCAGCAGTTTTGGTCCGAAATCCGCAGGCGACAGCATGTTGCGCACGCCCACCACATATTTATTGCCTGACACGCTAATTTCGCCGGCGATGTGGGTAGAGGCGATGATGATGTCCGCGCCGTTCAGTTCACTTTTGTATTCACCCACCGCGCAGCTGTTCACCGTGTGGTCGATGTTTGACTGGGTTAAAAACTGGTCCACTTTCATCTTCATGATCATGGAGCTGCCTTGCCCATTGCCACACACAGCCAGGATACGTACGGTCATAATCGAAACTCCTTAATGAGCAGACACTTCTGCTGTTTGTTTTTCCGCATCTTCTTCAGCTCGCAGCGAACGGCCAGCGAAGAACATATAAGCCAGAGCAATCAGGATGATGACGGCCATAAAGACCAGCCCGACGGAGGCAAAGCCCTGCATCATCGGCGGGGCCAGAATTGACCAGTCCGCCATGCCCATCCAGGCACTCATACCGGTGAGCTTGACCGCCCACACGCAACCGAAGATTTCGACCATGCCCATGACCAGGCAGATCTTGAGCGCCGCCCGCCAGCCGCCGAAGTGGTTAGCGAAGACGCCGATGGTGGCGTTGGAGAAGAACATCGGGATAAAGCCAGGAATAATCAGGATTGAGGAGCCGCAGCCGACCAGGATGCCCACCGCAATCAGCTGACCAATGGTGCCCCACATAAAGCCCCAGACCACCGCGTTTGGCGCGAAGCTGTAGATAGCGGCACAGTCAATTGCCAGCACTGCACCGGGGATCAGGCGCTGGGAGATACCGTTGAAGGCTTCCGACAGTTCGGCGACGAACATACGCACGCCCTGCGTGATGATGAAAATGGCCACCGCGAAGGAGAAGCCGGTCTGCAGGATATAGACCGTCCAGTGCGTTTTACCCGCCATCGCCTGAACAACGTCAATGCCGAAGGAGAGCAGAATGGCGCCGAAGAAGATGGTCATCACAATCGCGGTGGAGACGATGTTGTCGTGGAAGATATTCAGCCAGCCCGGCAGCTTAAGGTCTTCAACGCTCTCTTCTTTTTTGCCCAGGTACGGCGCAACTTTATAGGCAATCCAGGAGGCGAACTGCTGCTGGTGGCCGATGGAGAAGCCGCAGCCGTCAGTCACTTCCTGGGTTGGCTTGTACATCATGTTGGAGGTGATACCCCAGTAGAGCGAAACCAGCACCGCGGTGCAGATAATCGTGGTCCACATTGGGTAGCCGAAGATATAGAGAGAAACCGCGATCAGCCCCGCCTGCTGGAACATGATGTGCCCGGTAAGCATGATGGTGCGAATGCCGGTAATACGGCGCAGAAGAACGTAAATGATGTTCAGCGCCAGGGCGAGCAGAACCGCATAACCCACCCAGCTATAGGCATCACCCATGCGTTCGATGGTCGCCATCATCGAGGCGTAGGTGTCAGAGATGGCACCGTTGATGCCATATACCTCAGACATTTTGGCGACGACCGGCTTAAAGGTGCTGGTCAGAATGCCTGACCCCGCCTGCAGCAGCATGAAACCGATAATGGTTTTGATGGTGCCTTTAATAATCACGCTGACGCTTTTGCGCAGCAGGATATAGCCCAGGCACGTCACGATACCCAGCAGCAGCGGGGCGTTGGTCATTACCTGATTAAAGAACACGGTAAAGACGTTGTAGAGGATCTCCATAACTCTCTCCAGAAATGAGAACACGAGGGGCAATCCCTGTGTGGTTGGTGCCATCACTCTATTAATCACAAATAATCACCACAAGATTGCATTTGATTATTTGTGACGTATCACGCAAATTATTTCCATGGTGTTAGTAATGATTTTCACTACCGTACATGAAAAATGAATTAGTCCTTATAATTCATGCAATTAATGTTTAATACAGGATAGTCTAACAAGGACTAAGTGCAGAATCCGTGAAGTCGAGCAGATAAAATTCCGCATTTTTACCATTGCAAAGCGCGTCAAATGGTGACAGCATTAATCATAATAAATCATTAAATGATTATTTTTGATTAAACCAGGAGTCAAAACGATGAGTAAAGTGAACACCATCACCCGTGAGTCATGGATTCTGAGCACCTTCCCGGAGTGGGGCAGCTGGCTGAATGAAGAGATCGAGCAGGAACAGGTTGCTCCTGGCACGTTTGCAATGTGGTGGCTCGGCTGTACCGGTATCTGGCTGAAATCAGAGGGTGGCGCCAATATCTGCGTCGATTTCTGGTGCGGCACCGGCAAGCAGAGCCACGGCAATCCGCTGATGAAAAAAGGCCATCAGATGCAGCGCATGGCGGGCGTAGAAAAACTGCAGCCGAACCTGCGTACCACACCGTTTGTGCTTGATCCGTTTGCCATTCGCCAGATCGACGCCGTCCTTTCCACTCACGATCACAACGATCATATCGACGTGAACGTGGCGGCAGCGGTAATGCAAAACTGCGCGGACGACGTGCCGTTTATTGGGCCACAGACCTGCGTGGATCTCTGGATTGGCTGGGGCGTGCCGAAAGAGCGCTGCATCGTGATGAAGCCTGGCGACGTGGTGAAAATCAAAGATATTGAAATCCATGCGCTGGATGCCTTTGACCGTACCGCATTGATTACCCTGCCAGCCGACCAGAAAGCCGCTGGCGTACTGCCGGACGGCATGGATGAGCGTGCGGTCAACTACCTGTTTAAAACCCCTGGCGGTTCCCTGTACCACAGCGGCGACTCTCACTACTCCAACTATTACGCGAAGCACGGTAACGAGCACCAGATTGACGTGGCGCTCGGCTCCTACGGCGAGAACCCGCGCGGCATTACCGACAAAATGACCAGCGCCGATATGCTGCGTATGGCGGAAGCGCTGAATACCAAAGTGGTTATTCCGTTCCACCACGATATCTGGTCAAACTTCCAGGCAGATCCGCAGGAAATCCGCGTGCTGTGGGAAATGAAAAAAGACCGCCTTAAGTATGGCTTCAAGCCGTTCATCTGGCAGGTCGGCGGCAAGTTCACCTGGCCGCTGGACAAGGACAATCTGGAATATCACTACCCACGTGGTTTCGATGATTGCTTCACCATTGAGCCAGACCTGCCGTTCAAGTCCTTCCTCTGATAGCGCAGCCAAATCGCCAGACGTGATGTCTGGCGATGTCATATTTCTTTTAGTAATTTCACGCTATTTCAAATATCATCTTTTCAAATCAATTCTTATCGGAATAGCTCATGACGGAAGCGCAACGGCATCAAATTCTCCTGGAACTCCTGGCGCAAACAGGGTTTATCACCGTCGAGAAAGCGATCGAACGTTTAGGGATCTCCCCGGCAACGGCGCGGCGAGACATTAACAAGCTGGATGAAAGCGGCAAGCTGAAAAAGGTCCGCAACGGCGCGGAAGCCATCAGCCAGCAGCGCCCCCGCTGGACGCCGATGAATATTCATCAGGCGCAAAATCATGATGAAAAAGTACGGATCGCCAGAGCCGCTTCGCAACTGGTGAATCCCGGTGAGAGCGTGGTCATCAACTGCGGCTCCACGGCGTTTCTGCTGGGTCGTGAAATGTGCGGCAAGCCGGTGCAAATCATCACCAACTACTTGCCGCTCGCCAACTATCTCATCGATCAGGAGCATGAGAGCGTGGTGATCATGGGCGGCCAGTACAACAAAAGCCAGTCCATCACCCTTAGCCCTCAGGACAGCGAAAACAGTCTCTATGCCGGGCACTGGATGTTTACCAGCGGCAAAGGCCTGACGGCGGATGGCCTGTATAAAACCGATATGCTGACCGCGATGGCGGAGCAAAACATGCTCAACGTTGTGGGCAAGCTCGTTGTGCTGGTCGACAGCAGCAAAGTGGGCGAGCGCGCAGGGATGTTATTCAGCCGTGCCGAACAAATCGACATGGTGATCACCGGCAAAGGCGCCAACCCTGAGATCCTCCAGAAGCTGGAAGATCAGGGGGTGAAAGTCCTGCGCGTCTAAAGATGCTGGCGGAAAAACGCCACCGTGGCGTCGAGCGCCGTTGGCGTGATGCGGTGGCGGACGCCCGGCTCCCACAGACAGGTCAGATTACCGTCCAGTCCTTCATTCATTAACGCCTGCTGAAGACGGAAGGTTCCCTCGGGCGGGACCACATCATCCGCGTCACCGTGCCACAGCAGCAGCGGGCGATCGGCCACGCGCGGCAAAGCCCGGGTCACTTCCCACTCAGCCAGCGTCGCGGTCATTTCCGTTAAATCCTGAAGGGGAAAAAGCGTCTTCGCCAGCGAAGTAAAGTAGCCCGAGCCCATCAGACAGGCGACAGACTTCACTTCAGGATGATGCGTCATAATCCCCAGCGCCGTCATACCGCCCATCGATGCCCCAGCGACAGCCAGACGATTGTCGGCCACCAGCCCTGCCTCATAAAGCGCATCGCGCAGCCCGGCAAACTCGGTCAGGCTCCCGTGCAGAATCTGCCAGAACTGCCCCAGCCGCGCCTGCTCATTGCCCATAAAGCGTGCGCCGTGGTCTGGTGCATCTGGCATTACCACGCGAAAACCCGCCTGCGCCAGCGCTACCGCAAAATAACTGTAAACCAGCTTCGATGAGGTAAACCCGTGATAAAAAACCACAACTGGCAGCGGTTTATCACGTTTACCCGCTGGCATCGCGTGTAAAATTTCATGGTCGCCGAGGTGGCGTATTTCAATTTCAATCATTGTCGACCCTGTGCGAATGTATGATTCATAATGTTGAGAACTGGGTTACGCTTTCACGTCATTTTCATTCGAAATATACGTCCCAGATAACACTTCGGGAACATTCCCCCAAAACTAAATTCACAGACAACTACACTATGGCTATCAGGAAACGAGATATGGTTATGCGCAGGTTTGCTGCTTTATTGCTGGTGTTTCTGCTGAGTGGCTGTAGCGCGCTGCAGGGAACGCCGCAACCCGCTCCACCGGTCGCCGATCATCCACAGGAGATTCGTCGTAATCAGACGGAAGGATTACAACGAATGGGCACCATCTCCGCGCTGGTTCGCGGCTCTCCGGATGACGCAGAATCGGCAATAAAAGCACAGGCCGTCGCTGCCAAAGCAGATTATTACGTCATCATTATGATCGACGAAACCATCATAACGGGACAGTGGTATTCACAGGCCATTTTGTACCGGAAATAATGGTTTTCCTTTGAACGAGATTTACACTGCTTTGCGTCCATAGACATTTTCCTGTCCACAATAAACTCCATGCCCGCGTCAATGGAAGGGAGTTTATTTGCGAAGGATTGCCCGGCGGATACCGGATATATGTGAAATGGAGCTGACGATGAAACGAACTCTTGCTTTGACCTCACTGTTGCTCTCAGCAGGCCTGCTGAGCACCACCGCGCAGTCAGCAGAATTCGCCAGTGCTGATTGCGTGACTGGCCTGAATGAAATTGGCCAGATCTCCGTGAATAATATCTCGGGGAGCCCGCAAGACGTTGAACGTGTCGTGGCATTAAAGGCCGATGAGCAGGGTGCTTCATGGTATCGCATCATCCAGATGCAGGAAGATAACCATATCGATCGCTGGCGGGTACAGGCCATTCTCTACGTGTAATCTCCCTCCTGATAAAAGCCACTAATTTTTAGTGGCTTTTCGTTTTTGCAAATTTTTTATCTTATATAAAACCAATTAAGAACAATAAAATAACATTTTGTTACATTAATTCAGTAAACGTAATCCCCGCTCTGCCGTTGAAGAACCATACCTTTTCAATGATGAGCAATTTATGATCAACGTTTTTCGCCGCGCAGGCCTGGGTGCGAAGCTGTCACTGCTTACGGGCGTCAGTGTCGCCACGCTGTTTCTGCTTTTCACTTTTCTGCTCAGCCAAAAAGCCAGCCAGCAGCTTGAAGCCCTTGCGGTAGAAGATCTGCACAATCAGTCCACCGGCATGGTCGACATGGTGCAGATGTTTAACACCAGCCTGAGTGAAGAGGTTGAGAGCTATACCCGTCTGTTCACCACCTTTTTACCGCAGCCCCTGAACATTGATACTTCCCAAACCCAGACGATTAACGGGCTCAGCGTTCCGCTTCTGAAAGGCGGAGAAACCGGGCTGCATGAAAACAACACGCTTTCGGACGAGTTCCTGAACCGTACGGGAGCCATTTCGACGCTGTTTGTACGCAGCGGTAACGACTTTGTTCGCGTAGCCACTTCCCTGCGCAAAGAGAACGGCGAGCGCGCAATGGGTACCGTTCTGGATAACGCCAGCCCGGCCTTTGCCGCCGTCAGCAAAGGTGAAGTCTACCGCGGCCTGGCGCTGCTGTTTGGCAAACGCTACATCACCCAGTACCAGCCGGTGAAAAACGCCGAAGGACAGGTCATTGCGATCGTTTTTGTCGGGGTGGACATCACCCACTCCTGGAACGTCATGCGTGAGAAAATCCTCAACCGCCGGCTGGGCGAGAGCGGTCACTTCTTTGTGCTGGATCGCAGCAACGGAAAAACGCGCGGGCAATATCTGTTCCACGCCAGCGAAGAGGGAAAACTGCCGAAGTGGGACGGCGCGACGCAGCAGCAGCTTCTGAGTGATAAATCCGGCACGCTGGAGCGCGTAAGCGACGACGGCCGCACGCTGAAAATGGCCTATACCCCGCTGCCGGGCTGGAACTGGACTATCGTGGGTGAAGTGGATAAATCGGTGCTGCTCTCAAGCGTCACCGCCATGCGCGATCGCTTCCTGCTGGCCGGCGTGGTCTTATCCATCCTTTTTGCTGGCCTGTTCGTGGTCCTGATTCGCCGCGTGCTGACCCGACCGCTGCGCAATGTGATCCACCTTGCCCGGCAATATGCCGCAGGGGATCTCCGTTCCAGCCTGCCCGTGACGCGCCAGGACGAAGTCGGCCAGCTGATCGATGCCATCAACGGCATCGGCGGTGGCCTGCAAAAAATTGTGCTGCAGGTCCGTGAGGCCGCAGGCGAGATCCATTCAGGCACCAACGCGCTGGCCGCCGACACTGGCGAGATTTCAGAGCAGATCAACAAGCAGGCCAGCAGCGTGGAAGAGACGTCCGCCAGCATGGAGCAGCTGGCCGCCACCGTGCAGCAAAATGCCGCCAATATGGAGCAAACGCAGCAGCTGGTGGGTGAAACCTCGCTTGCGGTTCATCAGGGCGGTGAGACGGTCACCCACGCGGTGTCGACCATGGACGACATTCGCGAAGCGTCAAAACGCATCGAAGACATCACCCGCGTGATCGAGTCCATTGCTTTCCAGACCAATATTCTGGCGCTGAATGCGGCAGTGGAAGCGGCTCGCGCGGGCGAGCACGGAAAAGGATTTGCGGTAGTCGCCCAGGAAGTTCGCGCGCTGGCGGGACGCAGCGCTAACGCGGTGAAGGAGATTGAACAGCTGATTGGCGATACGCTCAGAAAAGTGAGTGAGGGTCATGCGCTGTCTGAACAGACGCGCCTGGCGATGAATGACATCATCATTCATATCGATAACATCAGCCAGCTGGTCACCGAGATTAACCATGCTTCACGCGAGCAGTCCGCCGGGATCGGCCAGGTGAACCTCGCCATGACCCATATTGGCGAAGCGTCGCATATCAATGCCGATCGCATCTCGCGCAGCGAGCAAACGGCTCAAACGCTGCGCGAGAAGGGTTCACACCTGACTCAGTTGGTGAGTCTGTTCCAGCTAAAAGGCTAGCCGACTCTGCCCGTGGCGCGCAGCAGCAGGTCACTTTGCACCTGCTCGCTCATCAGCGTACCGCCACGGGTGTCCAGCATCATGCGGCACCACGCCTGCGCCACCGGCGGCGATGCGTGCCGCAGCATCTGGCTCCCGGTACCGAGCAGGAAAAGCTGCTGCGCGATCTCCCGCCCCTGCGCCTCCTGCGGTTTACGCAGTTTTTGCTGCAGCTGTCGCCAGCTGCGGTCGAAGTGTCTGTCCTGCCCTTTTACCTGCGCAAACTCGTCGGCAAGCAGATCGTGAATACCGGGCTGCTTCGCCAGCACGCGCAGAACGTCCAGGCACATGATATTCCCCGATCCTTCCCATATGCTGTTGACCGGCATCTCACGGTACAGGCGGGGAAGTTCGCTCTCTTCGCAATATCCGATCCCACCCAGCACCTCCATCGCCTCAGCGACAAACGGGATGCCCGCTTTACAGACGCTAAATTTCGCCGCCGGGGTAAACAGCCGCGCCCAGGCGGCCTCTTGCGGATCGGCACGCTTGTCCCACGCCCGGGCCAGGCGGAACAGCAGCGCCGTGTGCCCCTCGAGCACCAGCGCCATCCGGCTTAGCACTTCACGCATTAGCGGCTGGTCGATGAGATTTTTGCCGAAGGTTTGCCGCTGATGGGCATGGTACAGCGCCACCGAGAGCGCCCGACGCATCAGTCCGTGGCTGCCCAGCGCGCAGTCAAAGCGCGTCAGACCGCCCATTTTGAGGATCTGCCGTACCCCTTCGCCCTCTTCCCCCAGCAGCCAGCCGGAGGCATCAAGAAACTCCACCTCGCTGCTGGCGTTGGAGCGGTTCCCGAGCTTGTCCTTGAGACGCTCCAGCCGGACGGCGTTGCGCTGTCCGTCAGGCAAAAAGCGCGGCACAAAAAAGCAGGATAGCCCACCTTTCGCCTGGGCCAGCACCAGGTGCGCATCGCTTTGCGGGACGGAGAAAAACCATTTATGCCCCACCAGCCTGTAACTGCCGTCGCTGCATTTTTCCGCTTTGGTGGTGTTGCTGAGCACGTCTGAGCCGCCCTGCTTTTCCGTCATTCCCATGCCGATCAGCAGGCCGCGCTTTTGCGCGCCAGGGGACAGATGCGGATCGTAGCGATCGCTGAGCAGCGGCGTCAGCCAGTCGTGAAATGCTTTGGGGAGCGCCTGCTGCAGCAGCGGCGCGGCGGCGAACGTCATGGTGACCGGGCAAAGCGTGCCCGCCTCCACCTGAGCATGAAGCACAAACCGTGCGGCCCGAGCGACAAACGACCCTTTACGCGCCTCCTCTTCCCACGCCAGGTTATGCACGCGGTTGGCGCAGAGTCCCTGCATCAGCAGGTGCCACGCCGGGTGAAAGCGGACGTCATCCAGCCGCTCGCCGGCGGCGTCATAACGGAGTAGCTCCGGAGGATTAACGTTTGCCAGCCTGCCCAGCTCCAGCGACTCCGCCGTACCCAGTTGCTGACCAATGCTGGCGAGGAGTTCGATATCCCACTCGGCCCCTTCACGCGCGACCGCATCGCGCAGGGCGCAGTCCGAGAGGAAAAGGTTGCTGTTGGAAAGCGGTGCAGGTTGATTAAAAACGGTATGGGTCTGCCAGTGCATGCTGTCTCCCTCCTTCAGTGGCAATGACGATAAGTATGGACAGACCGCGCACACGCTGCATGGGAGGGGAGTCACACGTTCACGATCCCGCTGATATCATTCGTGAATTAGCTCACAGAACATAAGAATAAACTATTTCATGACTTCGCTTTTGTTGAATAATTTATTCTTACCCTTTTCAGTGAGGATCGTTATGCAACCGGATGCGCACAAGCGAGCATTAATTGCAGGCTCCATTGGTAACTTTATCGAGTGGTATGAGTTTGCGGTCTACGGTTTTCTGGCGACCGTGATTGCGAAAAACTTCTTCCAGCTTGAAGGAGAAGCGGGGCTTACCAGCCTGATCCTCACCTACGCCTCGTTTGCCATCGCCTTCTTCTTCCGCCCGCTGGGTGCGGTGGTGTTTGGCCGCATCGGCGACCGGATTGGCCGTAAGCCGACGCTAATCATTGTGCTGGTATTGATGACGCTCGCTACCGCCGCCATCGGCGTTGTGCCGGTCTATGCCAGCATCGGGATTGCCGCGCCGCTCATTATTACGCTGCTGCGCATCCTGCAGGGGCTGTTCGCGGGCGGCGAGTACGGCGGTGCGGTCTCGCTGATGACGGAGTTCGCCCCGCGCGGCAAGCGTGGGCTCTATGGCGCGTGGCAGTCCTTTACCGTGGCGCTGGGGCTGTTAGCGGGCGCAGGCATCGTGGCGCTGCTCTCCGCCCTCCTCACGCCTGAAGCCCTGCACGACTGGGGCTGGCGCATTCCTTTCTTCCTGGCGCTGCCCATGGGCGTCGTTGCGCTGTGGCTTCGCGTCAGCATGGAGGAGACGCCCAGCTTTGTGCAGCAGCAGGATAAACCGGCTGTCGCTCAGGCGGATACTGCCGCCACGCTCCGGGCCATCGTGATGGGGATTGGGCGCGTAATGGTCTGGTCTGCGGCGGGGTACACCTACCTGGTGATTATGCCGACCTATCTGCAGTCGGCGCTGCATACCGGGTTTAACCAGGCGCTGCTGATAGCGGTGATTTCGAATATTGGGTTTGCGCTGACTATTATCCCGTCGGGGATCCTGAGCGACAGGATCGGGCGCCGCACGGTGATGATTATCGCCACCGCGATGCTGCTGCTCCTCGCCCTGCCGCTGCTGAAAATCCTTCAGGCGGAGTCGAGCACGCTGGCGGTGAAGGCTGGCGTGGTACTGATTGCGGGCGGTCTGGTGGGCATGCTGGCGGGTCCGGGTCCGGCGATGCTATCTGAGATGTTCCCGACGCGCGTGCGCTATACGGGGCTGGGGCTGGCCTACTCTTTGTCGAACGCGATTTTCTCGGGATGTGCGGGGCTAATCATTACCGGACTGATTAAGCAGACGGGCAACCTGGATATTCCAGCGTATTACGTGATGGCGACGGCGGTAGTGAGTATTTTCGCGCTGATGACGCTGAGGAAGGATGACCATTTGCGGTCGTTAGAGGAGTGAGTTTGTCACCGTCTGGTGCCCTCTCCCACGGGGAGAGGGAGAAAACACTAAAGGCCGTCCTTTGGACGGCCTTGCTGTTTATTCTCCGCGCTGGCGCACCGCTTCAAACAGGCAGATGCCCGTCGCAACGGAAACGTTCAGGGACGATACGCTGCCCGCCATCGGGATGCTAATTAGCTCGTCGCAGTGCTCGCGGGTCAGACGACGCATGCCTTCGCCTTCCGCCCCCATCACCAGCGCCAGACGGCCGGTCATTTTGCTCTGGTACAGAGTATGATCCGCTTCACCGGCAGTACCGACGATCCAGATGTTCTCTTCCTGCAGCAGACGCATGGTGCGCGCCAGGTTGGTCACGCGGATCAGCGGAACGTTTTCCGCCGCGCCGCAGGCCACTTTCTTCGCCGTCGCGTTCAGCTGCGCGGAGCGATCTTTCGGCACGATCACCGCATGCACGCCCGCCGCATCCGCACTGCGCAGGCACGCGCCGAGGTTGTGCGGATCGGTAACGCCATCGAGGATCAGGAAGAACGGGTTATCCAGCTCGGCAATCAGATCCGGCAGATCGTTTTCCTGATACTGACGACCCGGCTTCACGCGGGCAATGATCCCCTGGTGAACCGCGCCTTCGCTTTTCTCATCCAGGAACTGGCGGTTCGCCAGCTGGATCACCACGCCCTGTGCTTCCAGCGCGTGGATCAGCGGCATCAGACGCTTATCTTCACGCCCTTTCAGAATAAACACTTCCTGAAAACGCTCCGGTGCGCGCTCGAGAAGGGCCTGCACCGCGTGGATGCCGTAAATCATTTCACTCATTGATGGTTCTCGTAATAAGTATTTCCCCTCCCCCCGTTGGGGAGAGGGTCAGGGTGAGGGGAGAATTTACTCCGCCTGCTTTTTCTTGGCCGCGCGCTTCGCTTTGGTCGCGGCAGCTATTTTCTGCGTTTTCGCGGACGGTTTTTTCGCTGAACGGGCTTCTTTCTTCGCCGCCTTCGGCTTCTGTTTCTTCTCGCCGCGGAACGCGCTGTCCGGCTCGAAGTTTACCTTCTTGCCCGCCTGACGACGTTTACCGCCGCCCGGTTTACCGTTACCGGTTTTTTTTGCCCTTTCACGCTCGGTTTTCCCGACGTTACGCGGCGCGCGCTCGCTGGAGATCAGGCTGAAGTCGATTTTACGGTCGTCCATATTCACGGCTTCGACCTTCACTTCCACGCGGTCGCCCAGACGATAGGTCTGGCCGCCAGATTCGCCAATCAGGCGCTGACCGACCTGGTCAAAGCGATAGTAGTCGTTATCCAGGCTGGAGACGTGCACCAGACCGTCAATGAACAGCTCGTCCAGACGAACAAAGAAACCAAAGCCGGTCACGCTGGCAATCACGCCTTTAAAGACGTTACCCACCTGATCGAGCATGAAGTCACACTTCAGCCAGTCCGCCACGTCGCGGGTTGCCTCATCGGCACGACGTTCGGCCATGGAGCAGTGCTGGCCCAGCTGCAGCATCTCTTCCATCGAATAGTGGTAGCCACCGGTTTCGGTGGTGTTCCCTTTATGGCCCTGCTCCTGCGCCAGCAGATACTTGATCGCACGGTGCAGAGAGAGGTCAGGATAACGACGGATCGGCGAGGTAAAGTGGGCGTAAGACTGCAGCGCCAGGCCGAAGTGTCCCCGGTTTTCCGGATCGTAAATCGCCTGCTTCATAGAGCGCAGCAGCATCGTCTGCAGCATTTCTGCGTCAGGACGATCGCCAATGGACTCCAGCAGCTCGGCGTAATCGCGCGGCTCTGGCTTGTTACCGCCAGGCAGCTCCAGACCCAGTTCAGCCAGCACGGAGCGGAACGCGGTGATGGCTTCCGTCGACGGTTTATCGTGAATACGGAACAGCGCAGGCTCTTTGGCTTTCTCGACGAATCGTGCCGCCGAGATATTCGCCAGAATCATACACTCTTCAATTAGCTTGTGCGCATCGTTACGCTGGGTCTGCTCGATACGCTCAATGCGGCGTTCTGCGTTGAAAATGAATTTCGCTTCTTCACTCTCAAACGAGATCCCGCCGCGCTCTTCGCGCGCCTGATCCAGCGTTTTGTAGAGGTTATGCAGCTCTTCGATGTGTTTGACCAGCGGCGCGTACTGTTCGCGCAGATCCTGGTCGCCCTGCAGCATATGCCAGACCTTGGTATAGGTCAGACGCGCGTGCGAGCTCATCACCGCTTCGTAGAACTTGTAGCCGGTTAAGCGCCCTTTGGTGGAGATGGTCATCTCGCAAACCATACAGAGGCGGTCAACCTGCGGGTTCAGGGAGCACAGGCCGTTAGACAGCACTTCCGGCAGCATCGGCACGACCTGCGACGGGAAGTAGACCGAGGTACCGCGGCTGCGCGCTTCGTTATCCAGCGGGGTGTGCGGACGAACATAGTAGCTTACGTCTGCAATAGCGACCCACAGGCGCCAGCCGCCGCCGCGTTTTTTCTCGCAGTAGACGGCGTCATCGAAGTCGCGGGCATCTTCACCGTCGATAGTGACCAGCGGCAAATCGCGCAGATCCACGCGGCCCACCTTGGACTCTTCCGGCACTTCTTCGCGCAGGCTTTCGATCTGATCTTCAACCGCTTTCGGCCAGACGTAGGGGATCTCATGGGTGCGCAGCGCCATATCAACGGCCATGGTTGTGCCCATGTTGTCGCCAAGCACTTCAACGATTTTACCTACCGCTTTGGTGCGACGGGTTGGGCGCTGGGTGAGTTCCACCACCACCACAAAGCCCATGCGGGCACCCATCACCTCTTCAGGTGGGATCAGAATGTCGAAGCTCAGACGGCTGTCGTCCGGCACCACGAAGCCCACGCCCGCGTCGGTAAAGTAGCGGCCGACGATCTGGCTGGTTTTTGGCACCAGAACGCGTACCACGCGCGCTTCGCGGCGGCCTTTACGGTCCGCGCCCAGCGGCTGCGCCAGGATCTGGTCGCCGTGGATGCACATTTTCATCTGTTCAGATGAGAGGTACAGATCGTCTTTACGGCCTTCCACGCGCAGGAAGCCAAAGCCATCGCGGTGACCAATGACGGTCCCTTTCAGCAGATCGAGGCGTTCTGGCAGCGCGTAGCACTGGCGGCGGGTAAAGACCAGCTGCCCGTCACGCTCCATCGCGCGCAGGCGGCGGCGAAGGGCTTCAATTTGCTCTTCACCTTCAATGTTTAATTCAACGGCAAGTTCTTCACGATTGGCGGGTTTTTCGCGTTTTGTTAAGTGTTCAATGATGAACTCGCGGCTGGGAATAGGATTCGCGTATTTTTCAGCTTCGCGTTCCTGGAAAGGATCATGTGACATGTCGGTTCCTCCGTTGTCAGCTCCGGTGGAAATTTTCTTCATTCCACCAGCAATAATTTATAAAGCGGTTGATTCTCTTCAACCAAATCGGCCAGCGTGTAGTTATCCAGTTCCATGAGAAAACTCTGCACGGCCTTTGAAAGCGCCTTTTTCAGGCGGCAAGCGGGCGTGATGTGGCAGAACTCGCTGCTGCAGTTCACCAGAGACAGCGGCTCCAGTTCACGTACCACATCGCCCACACGAATACTCTGTGCCGGTTTACCGAGACGGATCCCACCATTCTTCCCGCGGACGGCAGCAACGTATCCGGCACGACTAAGTTGATTGATTATTTTGACCATATGATTACGGGATACGCCGTAAACTTCCGTGACTTCAGAGATACTGGTCATCTTCCCCTCAGGTAACGACGCCATGTAAATCAGCGCACGTAAGCCGTAATCGGTGAAACTTGTTAACTGCACATCAACCTCAGGAAAAAAGGGAAAACGCGGTCAAACCGCAGAGATATTCATTAATGATGATAAACCAGCCAGATAGTTAGCGGCTAATTTATTTGACAGACGGGGCGAAAAAGCGGAGATCCAGGAGCGTTCGCCGGATGGCGCTACGCTTATCCGGCCTACGGGTCACCCCGCAGGCCAGCATTCACGAAGATTATGCGTCGAACGGGTCGCGCAGGATCATCGTTTCAGTACGATCCGGGCCGGTAGAAATAATATCGATCGGCACTTCGGTCAGTTCTTCAATACGCTTGATGTAATCCAGCGCCGCCTGCGGCAGGCCGCTACGCTCTTTCACACCGAAAGTGGTCTCAGACCAGCCCGGCATGGTTTCGTAGATTGGCTCAATGCCTTCCCAGTCGTCAGCAGCCAGCGGAGTAGTGGTCACTTCGCGGCCATCTGGCATACGGTAGCCTACGCAGATTTTCACTTCTTTCAGGCCGTCCAGTACGTCCAGCTTGGTCAGGCAGAAGCCAGACAGGGAGTTGATCTGCACTGCACGACGCACTGCAACCGCATCCAGCCAGCCGGTACGACGACGACGACCGGTGGTCGCGCCAAACTCGTTACCCTGCTTGCACAGGAACTCGCCGGTTTCATCAAACAGCTCGGTCGGGAATGGACCCGCACCCACGCGAGTGGAGTACGCTTTGATGATGCCCAGAACGTAATCCACATAACGTGGACCCAGGCCAGATCCGGTCGCCACGCCACCTGCAGTGGTGTTAGAGGAGGTAACGTACGGATAGGTACCGTGGTCGATGTCCAGCAGCGTACCCTGCGCACCTTCGAACATGACGAAATCGCCACGCTTGCGCGCCTGGTCCAGCAGATCGGACACATCAACAACCATACCGGTCAGAATGTCAGCGATCGCCATGACGTCATCCAGCACTTTCTGGTAGTCAACAGCGTCAGCTTTGTAGAAGTTCACCAGCTGGAAGTTGTGATATTCCATCACTTCTTTCAGTTTTTCAGCGAAGGTTGCTTTGTCGAAGAGGTCGCCCACGCGCAGACCGCGACGTGCAACTTTATCTTCATAAGCCGGGCCGATACCACGACCGGTGGTACCGATCGCTTTCGCACCGCGCGCTTTTTCACGCGCTACGTCCAGCGCCACGTGATAATCCAGGATCAGCGGGCAGGCTTCGGAGAGCAGCAGACGCTCACGAACAGGGATACCACGGTCTTCCAGACCTTTCATCTCTTTCATCAGCGCAGCAGGAGACAGCACAACGCCGTTACCGATGATGCTGGTGACGTTATCACGAAGAATGCCTGATGGAATAAGATGGAGGACGGTTTTTTCACCGTTGATTACGAGAGTATGGCCTGCGTTGTGACCGCCCTGGTAGCGTACAACATATTTAGCCCGTTCAGTCAGAAGATCAACAATCTTCCCTTTACCTTCGTCACCCCATTGGGTGCCCAGTACGACGACGTTGTTACCCATTTTTTTCAAAATCACCGTTTGCTTAAAAATGGATTCTACCATCGCTTTTTCAGATATACAGCACTTTTTGACCTCAAAATACGCCGATTGCGCCTACTTTTTGATCAGCCAATCGTTTTCCTCAACATGTAGTAGATCACGATGCCCGCAACCACAAGACCTCCGCCAAAACGACGCAAAATATTATCCGGCAGTTGGCTCATCGTGGCGATCATTCGACGCCAGGCGCGCGGATAAAGCATCGGTCCAAGACCTTCCAGCACCAGGACCAAAGCCAGTGCGAGCCAGATCGTTGAATTCATTTTTATTCCTTATAAAAGAAAACCACCGCTCCGTTGAGAGCGGTGGTTTGAATACTCAAACGAGCCTGAGTTTATCGCGTTGCGTTAGTCGGCGTCTTCATATAACGGAAGAAATCGCTGTCCGGGCTGAGCACCATCACATCCTGGTTGCTCTGGAAGCTATTCTCGTAAGCACGCAGGCTACGGATAAAGGCGTAGAAGTCAGGATCCTGGCTGAAGGCATCCGCGAACAGCTTCGCCGCTTCGGCATCGCCTTCACCGCGCAGGATACGGCCCTGGCGCTCAGATTCCGCCAGCGTCTTGGTGACTTCATAGTCCGCTGCTGCACGCAGCTTCTCAGCCTCTTCCTGGCCCTGTGAACGGTGACGACGGGCTACCGCTTCACGCTCGGCGCGCATACGGTTGTAAATCGCCTCGGACACTTCTACTGGCAGGTTGATCTGCTTGATACGCACGTCAACCACTTCGATACCCAGCGCAGCCATACTGTTCGGGTTGATCACCGGCACTTTACCGTTGGTCTCCGCCTGAACGCGTTCCGCCGCTTTGGCAATCGCATCATCTGCTGCCGGCGTTGAAACTTCATCTTCCGTGCCCGCTGTACCGGAGTTCAGCGCATCGCGAACTTCCAGGGTCAGACGACCGCGGGAGTCGGTCACGATGTCTTTCACATCCAGACGACCAATCTCGGAACGCAGACGGTCAGAGAACTTACGTTTCAGCAGCACTTCTGCCTGAGAAACGTCACCGCCGCCCGTTGCCAGGAAGTAACGGCTGAAGTCGCTGATGCGCCATTTGATATAGGAATCAACGATCAGGTCTTTCTTCTCTTTGGTCACGAAACGGTCGGCCTGGTTATCCATGGTCTGGATACGCGCATCAAGCGTTTTCACTGACTGAATGAACGGCACCTTGAAGTGCAGACCCGGCTCATAAATCACCGGGCGTTTGTCGCCATCACGCACGACGCTGCTGAACTGGAACTTAATCCCACGCTCGCCTTCTTTCACCACAAAGATCGAGGTATAAAGCGCGACCAGTACGATGACGATGATCGCAATAACTGACTTACGCATCCTTATTCCCCCTGACGCTGGTAGTCGTTACGCTGCGCGTTAGCACGGCGTTGGTCCATAATGTCACCATCGTTCGAAGAAGGCGTTGTGTTCGTGCTGGCGCTGCCTGATGAGGCTGGCGGCAGACGCAGCAGGTTGTTCGCGCCGCTGGTGTCGCCTTTCGCTGCTGGCGCAGCACTGCCTTTCAGCATCTGATCCAGCGGCAGAACCATCAGGTTTCCGCCTTTACTGTCGTTAACCAACACTTTGCGGGTGTGGCTCAGCACTTTTTCCATGGTCTCGATATAGAGACGCTCACGGGTAATTTCAGGTGCCGCTTTATATTCCGGTAGGATCTTCGCAAAGCGAGCCACTTCACCCTGAGCTTCCAGGATGGTCTGCGTCTTATACGCGCGCGCTTCTTCCAGAATACGCTGCGCCTGACCGTTAGCGCGTGGCTGAACTTCGTTGGTGTACGCTTCTGCCTCACGGATGTACTGCTGTTCGTTTTCACGGGCAGCAATCGCATCGTCAAATGCGGCTTTCACCTCTTCCGGCGGACGCGCAGCCTGGAAGTTGACGTCCAGCAGGGTGATACCCATGTTGTACGGACGAATGGTCTCTTCCAGCTCGCGCTGGGTATCGCTACGAATAACGGTACGACCTTCGGTCAGGATACGGTCCATGGTGTATTTACCGATCACACCGCGCAGAGCGCTGTCGGTCGCCTGACGCAGGCTGTCATCGGCGCTGGTCACGCTAAACAGATAACGCTCAGGATCGGTCACGCGGTACTGCACGTTCATCTCAACGCGCACCACGTTTTCGTCAGAGGTCAGCATCACGCCAGAGGCGGCCAGTTCACGGACGGACTCCACGTTTACCGCGGTCACGTCGTCAATGAAGGTCGGCTTCCAGTTCAGACCCGGCTCAACCAGATGGCTGAACTTACCGAAACGGGTGACCACGCCGCGTTCTGCTTCTTTAATGGTGTAGAACCCGCTGGCTGCCCAGATGATGACTACCGCAGCGGCCACGATGCCCACTACGCGGCCACCCATTGGCGGGCGCGAACTCTGAGTGGAATTGCCACCCGAGCCAGAACCTTTTCCTCCGCCAAGGCCACCAAGCTTCTTGCTCAGTTTGCGGAAGATATCATCCAGATCCGGCGGCCCCTGCTCGCGACCACCTTTGTTGCCATTTCCCTCAGAGTTGCCGCCAGGTTTGCTGCTTCCCCACGGGTCGCGGTCTTGTCCGTTATTACCGGGCTGATTCCACGCCATGTATATGCTCCATATTTGTTATGCAAGGGCGAATTATTCAGGCATCCCCTTTCTGATCAGACGATATAGTCGACCAGCGCAGGTTCTTGTTTACAGAGGCGACGCCAGTCAACGATCGGCATACGCACCTGCATCCCCACGCTGCCGTCATCCTCCATCCACTCTTTTTCTATCGCCTGAAGCTGATAAAACCGGCTGCGCAGCCTGCCTTCCTGTGGCGGCAGTCGCAGCGTGTGCTGAGCTACCTCACCGGAAAGACGTTCTGTCAAAGCCTGGAAAAGCAGTGGCACACCAATACCGGTCTGGGCAGAAAGCCAGACCCGAATCGGTTTGTTTTCTTCATCTCTGTCGATACGCGGTTCGAAATCGTCCAGCATATCGATCTTGTTCATGACCAACAGCGTTGGGATCTCATGGGCGTCGATCTCTTCGAGCACCACGTTCACCGCGTCGATATTCTCCTGCACGCGCACGTCTGCTGCATCAATCACGTGCAGCAGCAGAGTCGCCTGTCGCGTCTCCTGCAGGGTGGCTTTAAACGCCGCCACCAGGTCATGCGGCAGATGGCGAATAAACCCTACGGTATCCGCCAGCACCGTTTCACCGACATCTGCAACGTCAATACGGCGCAGCGTAGGGTCCAGGGTCGCAAACAGCTGGTCTGCGGCATAAACCTGGGCCTCGGTTATCTGGTTAAACAGGGTGGATTTACCGGCGTTGGTATAGCCCACCAGCGACACCGTCGGGATGTCGGCTTTCGTTCGCGCCCGACGTCCCTGTTCACGCTGTTTCTCTACACGTTCCAGACGTGAGAGGATCTGGGTAATTCGGCCACGCAGCAAACGACGGTCGGTTTCGAGCTGGGTTTCACCCGGGCCGCGCAAACCAATCCCGCCTTTTTGTCTTTCAAGGTGTGTCCAGCCACGCACCAGACGCGTTGCCAGATGGCGCAGCTGCGCCAGCTCAACCTGCAGTTTCCCTTCGTGGGTACGTGCACGCTGAGCAAAAATATCTAAAATCAAACCCGTGCGATCGATAACACGGCATTCGCAAAGGGCTTCCAGGTTGCGCTCCTGGGCTGGAGACAGCGCATGATCAAACAACACGACTGACGCGCCGGTTGCTTTTACGGCATCCGCAATTTCGACTGCTTTACCTTCACCAACAAAATACTTTGGGTGCGGCGCTTTACGGCTACCGGTAATCACCTGCATTGCTTCGACACCGGCGGAAGAGACCAGAGATTCAAACTCCTGGAGGTCTTCCATATCTTTGTCTTGCGAAAAATAGATGTGTACCAGCACCGCCTGCTCACCGGCATCATAACGGTCAAACAAGCGTAAACCTCTCTAAAAAGATCAGCGGGGAACGCAGGATCCCTGGCTCCCCGTGTGGATAACAGTGCGAAACCTTATTCGGTTTCGTCGCTGTCCTGCGCCGGCGTTGAAGAACCCTGCGCGCTGCTGCCATGATGGTAGTTACTACCAGTGCCGCCGCCAGCGTTATTGCTGTGATGAGATACCGGACGGGACGGAACAACAGTAGAAATAGCGTGCTTGTAGACCATCTGACTGACCGTGTTTTTCAACAGAATCACAAACTGATCGAAAGACTCAATCTGACCTTGCAGCTTAATACCATTCACCAAATAAATAGAAACTGGAACACGTTCCCGACGCAATGCGTTCAGGAACGGATCTTGTAAAGATTGCCCCTTAGCCATTCTATCTTTTCCTTATATGCTTGTTTTGTACTTAGAACCTTGCGATTCTGAAAAATTGCGCACGATACGTCTCAATTGTACACATTCAGTGAGCGATATCACCAACAACCTCAATCACTTCGTTTAACGCCTGTTGTGGTTTTTCACTGTCTAACCAGTGAACGCCGTCCCAACCGCGCAACCAGGTGATCTGGCGCTTCGCTAACTGTCTCGTGGCGCAAACACCTCTATAAACCATTTCATCGTATGAAATCTCACCTTCAAGATACGACCACATCTGGCGGTATCCCACACAACGAATGGAAGGCATGTCCGTATGCAAATCTCCACGGGCAAATAGCGCCCGCACTTCTGCTTCAAAATCTGAAGCTAACATCTGATGAAAACGCTGCTCAATTCGCTGATGGAGCAGTTCACGGCTCGCCGGGGCGATGGCGAACTGATGCACCTGATACGGCAGAGCCTCTCCTGACGTTTGCGTCAGTTCCGTTAAAGTTTTACCCGAAATGAAAAAAACTTCCAGTGCCCGGGAAAGCCTTTGCGGATCATTTGGATGGATCCGTGCTGCCGCAACCGGGTCAATCTCCGCCAGTTGCTGATGCAAAACGTCCCAACCCTGCTCTGCCGCCTGCTGCTCAATTTTCGCTCTTACTTCCGGATCCGCGGATGGCAGAGGTGACAACCCCTCCAGCAACGCCTTGAAATAGAGCATAGTTCCGCCAACCAACAGCGGTATACGTCCCGCCGCCGTTATCTCGGCCATCTCGGCTAAGGCATCCCGGCGGAAATCCGCTGCGGAGTACGCCTGAGCCGGGTCGAGAATATCCAGCAAACGGTGCGGTGCCGCACGCAACTCTTCTGCGTCAGGCTTCGCCGTGCCGATGTCCATCCCTCGGTAGATGAGGGCGGAGTCGACGCTAATCAACTCTACAGGCAAAACTTTACGCAACTCAATGGCTAGCGCCGTTTTGCCGGAGGCCGTTGGGCCCATTAAAAAAATTGCCTTAGGCAGGCTCGCCTTACTTGCGTCAATCATGTTTCAGGGCGTTCATCGCCGTTTGTAAATCAACAGGTTGTAATAACCCACCCGGCGGCGTTTTCACCAGATGCGGACAGAGGCGTTCCACCTCCGCCAACACGCTAATGGCCTGTGCCATACTCCACGGCGCGTGTTCGCTTGCCAGATGGCGGGCGATCCACTGCGCGGTGTTGGCGGCATCAAACGATGTTTGCTGCGCCAGGTAGCCTATCAGTTCAGGAATCAAGTTTTGTAAATTTTGTTGGCGTAAGGGTAAAGGCACTGCACGAATTGTCACATGTTGTGGTTCGAGCACAGTTTCAATACCCATTTGCGCCAGCTGCGGCTCGGCGCGCTGCAATACCCTTGTTTCCTCAGGGGATATTTTCAGGCGAACCGGAATTAACAACGGCTGCGCGCAGGCTGCATTTTCACCTGGCGTGAGCTGCACCTGCTTGAGCCAGCGTTCGGCGACCGGCAGTGCCAGAAGCATCAATTTGCCGTCACGCTCAAGCAGTGCCATATCCGGCGCAATAATCGTCAGCACCCGGCCAAAACTCTGGCTATGGCCGTCCAGAGAAGGCTGAGCGGCCTGAATGTGCTCTTTACGCTCCACGGCTGGCGTTTCCAGCAGCTTGCGGTACAGCGTGCCCTGCTGCTTCTGATAGCCAGGCTGGGCATTCGGGTAGTTCGCGCCCGTTGGACGCGGTGCGCTCCCTGCCGGGGAGAAACGCGGGGCTTCCGGTTCACGCGCGACGGCAGGCTCCGCAAAATGGTTACGGCCTGCCGCGACACGGTTTTCTGGCAGCGGACGCGGTGCAGGGGCGTCGTTCTCCAGCGGCAGCGTTGGCTCTGCCTGCTGCTGCAACACGGTGGCTACGCCCTGATAAATAAAGTCGTGAACCAGACGCGACTGGTGGAACCGCACCTCATGCTTGGCGGGATGGACGTTCACATCCACCTGATGGGGGTCGATTTCCAGATAAAGGACGAAAGCAGGCTGCTGATCGGCCCCGAGTTTGTCTTCGCAGGCCTGGCGAATCGCGTGATTGATGAGACGGTCGCGCATCATGCGGCCGTTTACGTAGCAATACTGGATCTCCGCAAACGCAGCACTGCTCGCGTTTGGATCGGCAACCCAGCCGCGTAAAGCCAGATCGCCGTGCTGCCACTCAATGGCCAGCGCCTGTTCCAGAAACGGCGTACCGCAGATCGCCCCCAAACGGCGCTCTTTCTGTCCCCCTTCTGCCACCGCGCGATACTGGCGCATCACCTTGCCGTTGTGGCTGAGGTTGATGGTGACATCGAAGCGGGCCAGCGCGATACGGCGAATGATCTCGTCGATATGGCCGAACTCGGTCTTCTCGGTACGCATAAACTTGCGTCGGGCGGGGGTGTTGTAGAACAGATCCAGGACTTCCAGCGTCGTGCCAACAGGGTGCGCTGCGGGTTTAACCGTCACATCCATATCGCGCCCTTCGGCGTAAGCCTGCCAGGCTTCCTGCTGTTCAGCGGTACGGGAGGTCAGCGTTAAGCGCGAAACCGAGCTGATACTGGCCAGCGCTTCACCGCGAAAACCAAGGCTAATAATCGCTTCCAGGTCATCCAGAGAGGCTATTTTACTGGTGGCGTGACGGGCCAGCGCCAGCGCCAGCTCGTCTTTTTTGATGCCACAGCCGTTGTCGCGAATGCGGATAAGCTTCGCGCCACCGCGTTCGATATCAATATCGATGCGGGTTGCGCCCGCATCGAGGCTGTTTTCCACCAGCTCCTTCACCACCGACGCAGGGCGTTCCACCACCTCACCGGCGGCGATTTGGTTCGCGAGCTGCGGCGGTAGAACCTGAATCGGCATGAATTCTCCTTAGTTGGTCGCGGTCATCTCACCCGGTAGCGCTGCACTGGCCGTCTGGGCAGCGCCGCTTTGCGGCGCGGACTGCAGCGGATGGGCATCAAAATATTTACGCAGACCGTTATAAATCGCTTCGGCAATTTGCTGCTGGTAGCTGTCGCTTCCCAACAGACGCTCTTCACCGTTGTTACTGATAAAGCCCGTCTCTACAAGGATGGACGGGATATCCGGCGAGCGCAGAACGCCGAGGCTGGCATGTTCCGGACGACGCTTATGCAGCACGCCAACGCTTTGCAGCTGGTTCAATACGTTAGTGGCGACATCATACCCGACGCGCTGAGAATGACCGAACTGTAAATCCAGCACCGCCTGGCTGAGGTACGGATCGGACTGGCTGTTCGCCAGCACGTCGCCCGCGCCGCCTAACAGTTCAGACTGCTTCTCATGCTCTTCCAGCCAGTTGGCCATTTCGCTGTTAGCGCGACGGTTCGACAGCACCCAAACCGAGGCGCCGGTGGCGCTACGATTCGGTGCGGCGTCCGCATGAATGGAGACCAGGAAGTTCGCGTTTTGCTTACGCGCCACATCCGAGCGTCCCATTACGGAGATAAAGTAATCCCCGTCGCGGGTCAACACGCCTTTAAACATAGGGTCATCATTGAGTAGCGAACGCAGCTTACGCGCGATAGCGATAGTCACGTTTTTTTCTCGCGTGCCGCCAGGGCCAATCGCCCCCGGATCTTCCCCGCCGTGGCCCGCATCAATGGCGATAATCACTTTGTCACCGCTGACCGTCGCGCGTCGCGCGCTGGCCGCCGGACGCGTCACCGTATTGCTGCTGATTGCCGCAGTAATGCGGTCGTTCTGCGATTTAAACGGATTACGCGCAGGTTCAGAAGGACGCGGCGTATATACCGGTTCTTCCACGCGCTTCGCTACGACCGGCGGCGGTGGAGGCGGTGGCGGTGCGTCGGCATTGATGGTAAAGACCACCGTATAGTTCGCCCCGTTTTGCTGCTTCACCGCCTTCGTTTTGCCCTTTTCGGTCAGATCGACCACCAGGCGTAACGACTGGCTATCCTGCGGCGTTCCCGAACGGATACTTTTCACCAGGTTGTTGCCGCTAAACCGCAGCGGTAGCCCCTGGATCACGCCAGTCTGCTTGATATCCAGCGCCACGCTGTGGCTGTCTGGCTGTGAAAACGCATATTCAGGATCGCCCATAAAGCTGAACGTGATACGGGCCTGGCTTTCGCCGTTTGATACCTGAATATCTGAGAGGTTTGCCGCCCCGGCCTGCGCGCACAGCAGCACGGTGGCAGCCAACAACCAACCTTTAACGCGATTTATCATCCCGTCATCCCTACGCTTAACCGGCCAGTCGCGCCAGTAAGGAACTGCCTGATGAGGAAACAGCACTGATGCGTGCCTCACGCCCTTGTGCCTGGTAATCTAAGTGAATTTCGACATCCGGGTCAGGCAGCACACCCGCACCTTGTTGCGGCCACTCCACCAGGCAAATGGCGTCGTTGGCAAAATAATCACGGATCCCCATAAATTCCAGCTCCTCAGGATCCGCAAGGCGGTATAAATCAAAGTGGTACACCATGAGATTTTCAAGGGTGTACGGTTCGACCAGCGTGTAGGTTGGGCTTTTCACATTCCCGTTATGCCCTAACGCCTGCAAAAAACCCCGGCTGAAGGTGGTTTTACCCGCACCTAAATCACCATACAGATAAATGACGGTTGCCCCCTGACAGGCCTGCGCCACGCGCTTGCCGAGGTCTAAAGTGGCTTGTTCATCAGGTAAAGGAATCGCTCGATTAGTCATTTTCTACGTCAATCACATCCGGGTTAACAACACGCCGCAGCGTGCAAAAAAGATCGGTGGCCAGCATACCGCGTGTACCGTAACGCGCGGCGAGTTTATCCGCCGCGACACCGTGGGCCACGCAGCCCGCACAGGCTGCATCATAAAGGGGAAGTTTCTGTCCAAGCAATGCGCCAATGATGCCGGAAAGCACATCGCCCATGCCGCCGCTTGCCATGCCCGCATTTCCAGCATCAATAATGCCCTGCGTCTCGTCACTGGCGACAACGGTTCCTGCCCCTTTCAAAACAGCAACACCTCCGTAACGTTTTACCAGACGCTGAGCAGAAAGTAAGCGATCGCTTTCAATTTCTGCCACGCTGCAGTTAAGCAGGCGCGCGGCTTCGCCGGGGTGTGGCGTCAGAATGCGATTGTGACGCTTATCCGGGTTTATTGCCAGAAGGTTAAGCGCGTCGGCATCCCACAGCATCGGTTTACGAAAATTCTCGACCTTTTGCAGGGCCTGTTTACCCCATGCCTGCTGCCCAAGACCCGGGCCAATTACCACCACATCCGCCCATTCAAGGCTCTCTTCAAGCGCCTGGGGCGTAAGCTCGTGCACCATCAGCTCCGGTCGGGCTGTAACGATCGGCGCAATATTCTCGATGCGAGTGAGTACTCGCACTAATCCGGCACCGCTGCGCAGAGCCGCTTCGCCGGTCATGCGAATCGCACCTGCCGTACCATGGTCGCCGCCAATAATCACCAGCCTGCCGTGATCGCCCTTATGGGACGTCGGCCGGCGCGGCGGAAGCCATGCAGCAAGATGCGACGCATCAAAACGCGCGATGCGCATTTCCTGCCCGGCCAGCCAGCTCTCCAGCCCCAGCGCATTGTGGTGCAGCACGCCAACGACGTCTCGCGCTTTACCGGTCAGTAGCCCTGGCTTGAGGGCGATGAAGGTCACCGTATGGGCAGCATGAATGACCGCCCCCGGCGTCGCGCCGGTTTGTGCAATCAGGCCAGAGGGAATATCCAGGGCGACTACCGGCGCGGAATGTCTGTTAGCGTGTTCAATAAGCGCGGCAATGTTCTCACGAGGCACACTGCGTAGCCCGGTACCCAGCAGACCATCAACAATCAGATCCACCTCTTCCGGCCAGACGATATCAGGCGCATGAATCACACCGCCCGCGTTAAGCCACGCCTCCCGCGCCGCGTCGGCCTCTTCCGGCAGCGGTTTATCGCTCTCCAGGGCCAGCAACGTCACGCGGATACCCGCCGCAACCGCCAAACGGGCGACGACGTAGCCGTCGCCGCCGTTATTGCCGTGCCCGCACAGAATCAGCCAGTGGGCGGCCTGCGGGTACGCGCTGCGGGCAACGTTAAACGCCGCCTCACCCGCGCGCAGCATCAGTTCATAGAGGGTAATTCCGAGGCTGTCTGCGGCCTCTTTTTCGGCGCGCCGGAGGTCATCCGCATGCCAGATGGAATGTGGTATACTTGCGGGGTTTTTCTTCACCGTATGGTCCGTCATGTCACAGCCCCTCGATCTCAATGAATTAGCGCAAAAAATAAAACAGTGGGGTGCTGAGCTTGGCTTCCAGAAGGTGGGCATTACCGATACCGACCTTTCCGCCAGCGAGCCGAAACTGCAGGCCTGGCTGGACAAACAATACCACGGCGAAATGGAATGGATGGCGCGTCATGGCATGATGCGCGCGCGTCCTCACGAGCTTTTGCCGGGCACATTACGCGTCATCAGCGTGCGCATGAACTACCTGCCCGCCAACGCGGCCTTTGCGCGCACGCTAAAAAATCCCTCTTTAGGTTACGTCAGCCGGTACGCCCTGGGACGTGATTACCATAAGCTTTTGCGTAACCGTTTAAAAAAACTCGGGGAAACTATTCAGCAGCACTGTGTTTCGCTGAATTTTAGACCCTTTGTCGATTCTGCGCCTATTCTTGAGCGCCCGATCGCCGAAAAAGCCGGGCTTGGATGGACAGGTAAGCACTCACTTATCCTCAGCCGCGACGCCGGATCGTTCTTTTTCCTGGGTGAACTGCTGATTGATTTACCGCTGCCGGTAGACGGTCCGGTAGAGGAAGGCTGTGGCCGCTGCGTGGCCTGCATGACCATCTGCCCGACGGGTGCCATCGTAGAGCCTTACACCGTTGATGCGCGCCGCTGCATCTCCTACCTCACTATCGAACTGGAAGGGGCCATTCCCGAAGAGTTTCGACCGCTTATCGGCAACCGCATCTACGGCTGCGACGACTGCCAGCTGATCTGCCCGTGGAACCGCTATTCGCAGCTCACGGACGAAGAGGATTTCAGCCCGCGTAAGGCGCTGCATGCGCCGCAGCTCATTGAGCTGTTCGCCTGGACCGAAGCCTGGTTCCTGAAGGTGACGGAAGGTTCGGCCATTCGCCGTATCGGTCATCTGCGCTGGCTGCGTAATGTTGCCGTCGCGCTGGGTAATGCCCCGTGGGATGAAGCGAACGTGCGGGCGCTTGAAAGCCGTAGAGGTGAGCACCCACTTCTTGATGAACACATAGAATGGGCGATTGCGCAGCAAATTGAGAAGCGTAATGCCTGTGCGATCGAGGTGCAGCTACCGAAGAAACAGCGTCTGGTGAGGGTGATTGAAAAAGGGCTTACGCGGGATGCCTGAACTATTCACAGCCTGTGAATAAAATTATAAACTCAAGCGCCATCTGGGCTAGAGAAGAGGTCAAGTGATCTCACTAACATTTTGAAATGAAAATTTATCCATTAAATACAGTAAGTTAAATAGATACTATTCACCCTGCTAAGTTTTAACCCTGTTTAGGGTAAGCGCGGTTTCTGTGGATAACTCTGTTCACAAGAGTATTTCAGAGACGATAGAAAACGTCCCCAACGAGTTTCTTCGCTGTGGATACTTTAGAGATTAAGAAGAATTTGGAGCGGGAAACGAGACTCGAACTCGCGACCCCGACCTTGGCAAGGTCGTGCTCTACCAACTGAGCTATTCCCGCTTGGGTGGTCCGTGCTTTAGAAGCACTTTCAAATTTTGGAGCGGGAAACGAGACTCGAACTCGCGACCCCGACCTTGGCAAGGTCGTGCTCTACCAACTGAGCTATTCCCGCTTGGGTGTTCTGGTGCTGGGCGTATCCGGAGATACTTTCAAATTTTGGAGCGGGAAACGAGACTCGAACTCGCGACCCCGACCTTGGCAAGGTCGTGCTCTACCAACTGAGCTATTCCCGCAAATCTGTACTGCTTTTGTTGCTGTCGTAACGTGTAATTCTCTGTCGTTACGGGAGGCGCATTATACGAGAAATCCTTTTAGCTGCAACCCCCCTTAAAGCGATTTTTTCGAAATTAAGTTCAAATGCTTATTAAATCGGCAAGCTGAACAATTTAACGACAAAAACCCGGCCACGCAAGGCGCCGGATCTCAAAATCACAGCTTTATAAAGTTTTCGCGGTAGTAGGAAAGCTCCGCCACGGACTCACGGATATCGTCCATCGCCTGGTGGGTCCCCTGCTTTTTAAAGCCGTCGAGGATTTCAGGCTTCCAGCGACGCGCCAACTCTTTCAGGGTGCTGACATCCAGATAGCGATAGTGGAAGTAAGACTCCAGCTCCGGCATGTACTTAAACAGGAAACGGCGATCCTGGCCGATGCTATTCCCACAGATTGGCGATTTGCCTGCCGGAACCCACTGTTTCAGGAACTCAAGCGTCGCCAGCTCCGCCTCACGGTCGCCGAACGTGCTCGCCTTCACGCGCTCCACCAGGCCACTGCCGGTGTGGGTACGCACGTTCCATTCATCCATCAAAGCCAGCTGATCGTCGGACTGATGCACCGCAATCGTTGGCCCTTCAGCCAGGATATTCAGGTTGGCGTCCGTCACCAGAGTAGCAATTTCAATGATGCGATCGCGCTCGGGATCCAGCCCGGTCATTTCGAGATCGATCCAAATCAGGTTGTTTTCATCCGCGCTCATGTTATTTTCCACCCTTCTCGCATAACCGGCAGTAGCAGGTTAACTAGTATTAATTAGAGTGTATCATAGAGGTTTTGCCCCTTACGGGCGACCAGGAGCCAGCGCGATTGAGTAAAAATAAACTCTCCAAAGGGCAGCAGCGCCGCGTAAACGCCAACCACCAGCGCCGTCTTAAAACCACTTCGGAGAAGCCGGATTATGACGACAACCTGTTTGGTGAAGCGACAGAAGGCGTAGTCATCAGCCGTTTCGGTATGCATGCCGATGTCGAATCCGCCGACGGTGACATTCACCGTTGCAATATCCGTCGCACCATCCGTTCACTGGTTACCGGCGATCGCGTGGTCTGGCGTCCGGGTAAAGAGGCCGCTGAAGGTGTCACGGTTAAGGGCATCGTCGAAGCCGTGCATGAACGCACGTCGGTGCTCACCCGCCCAGACTTTTACGATGGCGTAAAACCGATTGCCGCCAACATTAACCAGATCGTCATTGTTTCGGCGATTTTACCTGAGCTTTCACTCAATATTATCGACCGATACCTTGTCGCCTGCGAAACGCTGCAGGTTGAACCGATCATCGTGTTGAATAAAATCGATCTGCTGGATGACGACGGCATGGCCTTTGTGAATGAGCAGATGGATATCTACCGTAAGATCGGCTATCGCGTGCTGATGGTCTCCAGCCACACCAAAGATGGCCTTAAGCCGTTAGAAGAGGCGCTGACCGACCGTATCAGCATCTTTGCGGGCCAGTCCGGCGTGGGTAAATCGAGCCTGCTGAACAACCTGCTTGGCCTCCAGCAAGAGATCCTGACTAACGATGTGTCCAACGTCTCGGGTCTGGGCCAGCACACCACCACCGCCTCGCGCCTGTATCATTTCCCGCACGGCGGCGACGTGATTGACTCCCCGGGGGTGCGTGAGTTCGGTTTGTGGCACCTTGAGCCGGAACAAATCTTTAACGGATTTGTCGAATTCCATGATTATTTAGGCGCTTGTAAATACCGCGACTGTAAACACGATAACGACCCAGGCTGCGCTATCCGTGAAGCGGTTGAGAAAGGCGAGATCGCGGAAACCCGCTTCGAGAATTACCACCGTATTCTTGAGAGCATGGAAGACGTAAAAACGCGTAAAAACTTTTCTGATTCTGATAACTGACAACTAAGCTAAGCATCGCTAAAATCGTCCCCTTTTTTCAGGTTCCGGCGGCTTAACGCCGGATCAGGAACGACAAAACAATGGCCTGGAGGCTACCTTGTTAAACGCATTTAAACTTTCGCTTCAATACATTCTGCCAAAACTGTGGCTCACTCGCCTGGCGGGCTGGGGCGCAAGCAAACGCGCGGGCTGGCTGACCAAACTGGTCATCGACCTTTTCGTAAAATATTACAAGGTCGACATGAAAGAGGCGCAGAAGCCGGACACCGCCAGCTACCGCACCTTCAACGAGTTCTTCGTGCGCCCGCTGCGTGACGAAGTTCGCCCGCTGAACACCGATCCTAACGTCCTGGTGATGCCAGCAGACGGCGTGATCAGCCAGTTGGGTAACATCGAAGACGACAAAATCCTGCAGGCGAAGGGCCATAACTACAGTCTGGAAGCGCTGCTGGCAGGTAACTACCTGATGGCGGATCTGTTCCGCAACGGTACGTTTGCCACTACCTATCTGTCACCGCGCGACTATCACCGCGTGCATATGCCGTGTAACGGTATCCTGCGTGAAATGATTTACGTTCCGGGCGACCTGTTCTCCGTAAACCACCTGACCGCGCAGAACGTGCCGAACCTGTTTGCCCGTAACGAGCGCGTCATCTGTCTGTTCGATACTGAATTTGGCCCTATGGCACAGATTCTGGTGGGTGCAACCATCGTAGGCAGCATTGAAACCGTCTGGGCCGGCACCATCACCCCACCGCGCGAAGGCGTGATCAAACGCTGGACCTGGCCTGCCGGTGAAGCGGAAGGCTCTGTGGCCCTGCTGAAAGGTCAGGAGATGGGTCGCTTCAAGCTGGGCTCCACCGTGATTAACCTGTTTGCGCCGGGCAAAGTGAAGCTGGCTGAACAGCTCGAAAGCCTGTCGGTCACCAAACTGGGCCAGCCGCTGGCGGTCTCTACCGAAACCTTCGTGACGCCAGATGCAGAACCTGCTCCGCTGCCACAGGAAGAGATCAACGCCGAGCACGACGCCAGCCCGCTGGTTGACGACAAAAAAGACGAAGGCTAACAACAGAAGGATCGCTGACGTGCGCCCGATTATCGTTCTACTGATGGCCTGGTGCCTCAGCATGGGGGCGTACGCAGCGACAGCCCCCGACGCCAAACAGATAACCCAGGAACTGGAGCAGGCAAAAGCGGCCAAACCCGCTCAGCCAGAGACCGTCGAGTCGCTCCAGGCTGCCCTGAACGCGCTTGAGGAGCGGAAAGGCTCTCTTGAGCGCGCTCAGCAGTATCAGCAGGTTATCGACAACTTCCCCAAACTCTCGCAGACGCTGCGCGCGCAGCTCAATAATCTGCGTGACGAACCGCGCGATGTTCCTGCGGGCTTAACCTCCGATGCGCTAAACCAGGAGATCCTCCAGGTCAGCAGCCAGCTTCTGGAAAAGAGCCGCCTGGCGCAGCAGGAACAGGAGCGCGCGCGCGAAATCGCCGACTCGCTCAGCCAGCTTCCGCAGCAGCAAACCGACGCCCGCCGCCAGCTAAACGAGGTGGAGCGCCGCGTGGGCACGCAGTCTGGCAATTCAGCACAAAGCCAGGCGCAAAATCTTGGGATTCAGGCTGAATCCGCCCGACTTAAAGCGCTGGTTGATGAACTCGAGCTGGCGCAGCTTTCTGCCAACAACCGTCAGGAGCTGTCGCGCATGCGCGCCGAGCTGGCGCAAAAGCAGAGCGAGCAGCTTGATGCCTACCTTCAGGCCCTGCGTAATCAGCTGAACAGCCAGCGCCAGCGTGAAGCCGAACGGGCGCTGGAAAGTACAGAACTGCTCGCTGAAAACAGCGAAAACCTGCCTGCCGGTATCAACGAACAATTCAGGGTCAACCGCGAACTTTCTGCCGCGCTGAACCAGCAGGCGCAGCGCATGGATCTGGTTGCCTCCCAGCAGCGTCAGGCGACCAATCAAACGTTGCAGGTGCGTCAGGCGCTCAACACCCTGCGCGAACAGTCACAGTGGCTCGGGTCATCAAACCTTCTCGGCGAAGCGTTGCGCGCCCAGGTCGCGCGCCTGCCGGAAATGCCGAAGCCGCAGCAGCTGGATACCGAGATGGCCCAGCTGCGCGTTCAGCGCCTGCACTTTGAAGATCTTCTCAACAAGCAGCCGCAAATCCGCCAGATCCGTCAGGCTGACGGACAGCCGCTGACCAGCGAGCAAAACCGTATTCTGGAAGCCCAGATGCGTACCCAGCGTGAACTGCTGAACTCTCTGCTCCAGGGCGGGGATACGTTGATTCTGGAGCTGACCAAGCTAAAAGTATCCAACAGCCAGCTGGAAGATGCGCTGAAAGAGGTGAACGAGGCTACGCACCGTTATCTCTTCTGGACGTCTGACGTGCGTCCGATGACCTTCTCGTGGCCGATTGAGATTGTCCAGGACCTGCGCCGCCTGATTTCACTGGATACCTTCAGCCAGCTGGGACAGGCCAGCGTGATGATGTTCACCAGCAAAGAGACCATTTTCCCGCTGCTGGGAGCGTTGATTCTGGTGGGCTTCAGCATTTACTCGCGCAGACATTTCACCCGTTTCCTGGAGCGTTCCAGCTCCAGGGTCGGGAAAGTCACCCAGGATCACTTCTGGCTGACGCTGCGCACCGTCTTCTGGTCGATTCTTGTCGCCTCTCCGCTGCCGGTGCTGTGGATGACGCTGGGGTATGGCCTGCGGGAAGCCTGGCCCTATCCGCTCGCGGTAGCGATTGGCGATGGCGTCACCGCCACGGTGCCGCTGCTTTGGGTGGTCATGATTTGCGCCACCTTCGCGCGCCCCAATGGCCTGTTCATCACCCACTTTGGCTGGCCACGTAACCGTGTGGCGCGCGCCATGCGTTACTACCTGATGAGCATCGGGTTGATTGTGCCGCTGATTATGGCGCTGATCATGTTCGATAATCTCAACGACCGGGAATTCTCAGGCTCGCTGGGCCGCCTCTGCTTTATGCTGATATGCGGGGCGCTGGCCATCGTCACGCTCAGCCTGAAACGCGCGGGCATTCCGCTCTATCTGGATAAATCCGGCAGCGGCGACAACATGTTCAACCGGCTGCTCTGGAACCTGCTGCTTAGCGCGCCGCTGTTTGCGATGCTGGCAGCCGCGGTGGGCTATCTGGCAACCGCGCAGGCGCTGCTGGCAAGGCTGGAAACCTCGGTAGCCATCTGGTTCCTGCTTCTGGTGGTGTACCACGTGATCCGCCGCTGGATGCTGATCCAGCGCCGCCGTCTGGCCTTTGACCGAGCCAAGCATCGCCGGGCGGAGATCCTCGCCCAGCGTGCGCGGGGTGAGGAAGAGCCAAACCATGTGAACAGTACGGAAGGCACAACGGATGCGGACGAGGTCGAACTGGATCTGGATGCCATCAGCACCCAGTCCCTGCGCCTGGTTCGCTCCATCCTGATGCTGATTGCCCTCCTTTCGGTGATCTTCCTGTGGTCAGAGATCCACTCCGCGTTTGGCTTCCTGGAGAACATCTCTCTCTGGGACGTGACGTCCACGGTGCAGGGTGTTGAAAGCCTGGAGCCAATTACCTTAGGGGCGGTGCTGATTGCCATTCTGGTGCTGATCATCACCACGCAACTGGTGCGCAACTTCCCGGCGCTGCTGGAGCTGGCGCTGCTGCAGCACCTGGATTTAACCCCGGGGACGGGTTATGCGATTACGACCATCACCAAATATCTGATCATGCTGTTTGGCGGGCTGGTTGGCTTCTCGATGATCGGTATTGAGTGGTCGAAGCTGCAGTGGCTGGTGGCGGCGCTCGGTGTAGGGTTAGGTTTTGGTTTACAGGAGATCTTCGCCAACTTCATCTCCGGCCTGATCATTCTGTTCGAAAAACCGATCCGCATTGGCGATACCGTCACGATCCGCGATCTGACCGGCAGCATCACGAAGATCAACACCCGTGCGACGACGATCAGCGACTGGGATCGGAAAGAGATCATCGTGCCAAACAAAGCGTTTATCACCGAGCAGTTCATCAACTGGTCGCTGTCAGACTCCGTTACCCGTGTGGTGCTGACGGTACCGGCACCGTCGGACGCCAACAGCGAAGAGGTCACCCAGATCCTCTACACCGCCGCTGAGCGCTGCTCGCTGGTCATCGACAACCCGGCGCCGGAAGTCTTCCTTGTGGATTTACAGCAGGGGATCCAGATTTTCGAGCTGCGTATCTACGCCGCCGAAATGGGACACCGTATGCCGCTGCGCCATGAGATCCACCAGCTGATTCTGGCAGGCTTCCGCGAGCACGGTATCGATATGCCGTTCCCACCGTTCCAGATGCGTCTGGAAAGCCTGGACGGGCGTAAAACGGGAAGAACGCTGACGTCAGCGACGCGTACGCGCCCGGCGGGAAGTTTGTAACGCTGCTCCCCTCCCTTTCGGGAGGGGAATATTCCCGCTACGCCACTTCTGCGACGTACGCCATCGCGCGTCGGCGGTAATTCTCATAAATCCCCATCGCCAGCAGCGAGAAGAAAATAGGCCCGCCCACCATCCACAGCGCGCTGTTCCAGTCGTTCGCCTCAATTACCGGCTGAATAATGGTGAAGATGTTGGCAAACGCCACCACCAGCACCACCACCGTGGTCGCCAGCAGCGTTGCCGCGCGGGTTTTAAAAATCACAAACGGACGTTCAAGATCCTGCTTCGCCTTAAAGAACGGGAACGCCAGGGTCAGGAACAGGTACGGCAGCGTCATCGACACGTTCGCCATCAGGGTCAGCTTGTTGTAAAACGCAGACGCCGTATCGCCGCCAAATGACACCAGCAGAATGAACACGCACACCAGCAGACACTGCATCCACATGGCGTTGGCGGGCATGCCTGCGGTATTCAACTGGGTCATACGTGCGGGCCACAGCGCTTTTGGCGTACCCTGAATAATCGCTTTCAGCGGCGAGTAGATCAGCGTGAAGAACGCACCGGTATAGGCCAGGAACATCGACAGGCCGGTAATACGCGCGAACCAGACCCCCATTACCGATGCCGCCTCGGGACTCAGGTTCATCGCCTGTCCCAGCGTCATCCCCAGGCTTTTCATCAGCACATAGGTGATGTTGCCAAGGTTAGTGGTGTTGTTGCTCAGCACCTGCTGCCAGTTGGTGCTGACGCCCCAGAGGAAAATCGCCAGCGAATAGCCAATGGAAATGACGATGGCGGCAAAAATAATGCCTTTCGCAAAGTTCTTTTCCGGGTTCTCCGTTTTATCGACCAGGCCGCCTACGGCTTCAATACCGCCGTAAGCGAAGATGGCAAACACCACGAAGGAGAGCATGGCGAGCCCGGACTGGTAGCTCGGATTTGGCGAGGAGGCAAAGTTCACCTCCTGCGCGAAATGACCACCGTTCAGGCACAGGATAGCGATGCTCGCCAGCAGCAGTACCAGATTCAATCCCATAACCGAGATCCCGCCCACGGCGGTAATCCGGGCAATTTTATTGATGCCTTTAGACGCCACCAGGGTGACCACCACCATCCAGCCTACCGCCAGAATCCCGACGACCTGCGTGGAGCTCAGCCCGGCTAAAGACCAGACCTGCGTTTTATCGGCACCAAAAAGAAACGTTGAGAACGGCACCCAGACTTTGGCCGCCGTACTGACCATCCAGACGACGTAGGATGAAAACCACATAAACGTGCCGATAAACGCATAGCGCGGCCCGACGCTGTTATTCATCCATGAGTAGATCCCGCCCTCTTCTTTCCGGTAAGCCGAGCCCATCTCCGCCATCATCAGCGCAAACGGGATAAAGAAGAACAGAGCAGAAACGATATAAAACAGCGTCGCGCTGTAGCCCATCAGATAGAACGCTGACGGGCTGTTGGCAAAGCCAAAGACTGAGGTAAATATCATCAGGATGAGCCCGGTGAGGGTCATCTTTTTGAGTGACTGGGACATAGAACCATCCGAAGAGGAATTAAACTGCGCGGATGGTAGCAGAAGACCAGATAAATATTGTGGCTATACGGGGCAAATTAAGAAAAAGACCCGTGTATAGAGAATGTGGCAGTTTTTAATGTTGCCGTGCTGAAATGGAAAGGTTAATTGACAGGAATGGTAGGCCGGGTAAGCGCAGCGCCACCCGGCATTTTATTAGGCGCGATCGACCGTAAAGGCAATCACATCGCCTAGCTGCTCTGCGCCAAGCGCCAGCATCACCAGACGGTCAACGCCCAGCGCCACGCCGGAGCAATCCGGCAGACCTGCTTTCAATGCTTCAAGCAGATTAACATCAATAGGCTGCTGCGGCAGACCGCGCGCGGCGCGCTTGCGGTTATCCTGCTCGAAGCGCTGCTGCTGCTCGCGGCCATCAGTCAGTTCGTGGAAGCCGTTCGCCAGCTCGATGCCTTTGTAATAGACCTCAAAACGCTCTGCAACACGATGATCTTCGGTACTGATCTGCGCCAGTGAGGCCTGGCTTGCCGGGAAGTGATAGACAAACGTCGGACGATCTTTGCCAATCTGCGGTTCAACGCCAAAAGTGAACAGCAGCTGCAGCAGCGTGTCGCGATCCTCTTCGGTATCCGCCACGTTGCTCAGATCCAGTTTTGCCGCCACTTCGCGCAGCTGGGCTTTGTCCGCCGACAGCGGATCGATTTCCAGATGGCGCTGGAAAGCCTGCTGATAGGAGAGCGTTTCGGCTTCTGAGCATTCCAGGACCTGCTGCAGCAGATCGTCCACCTCATTCATCAGGCGGTACATGTCATAATGCGGGCGGTACCACTCCAGCATGGTGAATTCCGGGTTGTGATGACGACCCATCTCTTCATTACGGAAACTGCGGCACAGCTGATACACCGGACCACACCCCGCTGCCAGCAGGCGTTTCATGTGGTATTCCGGGCTGGTCATCAGATACAAATTCATGCCCTGAGAGTGGCCGGGGCCAACAAAACGGGTTTCAAACGGGACCAGATGAATATCCGTTACCGTTGCCTGACTCATGCACGGCGTTTCCACCTCCAGGACTCCGCGGTCGGCAAAGAAACGGCGGATCTCCGCCATAATTGCAGCGCGTTTTAACAGATTATGGATGGATGCGCTCGGCTGCCAGGTGGCCGTTTCGCTCATGAGTTGTTCTCCGATTTCAGACAAGGGCACGAAGTCTACTCGTTAGCTGGGGCAGAGACAAATTTTGCGCAGTAAAAAAGCGCATTTCATTTAGGTGGGCAATTACGTGACGTAATTCATCAATCTTCATGATAAATCGCCTGACAGAACAGCAAAAAAATCGAACACGTCAAATTTCCCTGACATCTACACGGTTATACTGTTTTACCCATAAAGGAGCAGTGGAAACGCTTTCGCAATCGTCCTTTTGGACGGGTGAACTACCTTTAGTTTGTCGCGTTGCGAAATAACAAAAATCTGGAGGAATGTCGTGCAAACTTTTCAAGCCGATCTTGCCGTAATAGGCGCTGGCGGGGCTGGATTACGTGCTGCGATTGCTGCAGCACAAGCTAATCCCAACGCTAAAATCGCATTGATTTCAAAAGTCTATCCAATGCGTAGTCACACAGTGGCAGCAGAAGGAGGGTCCGCCGCCGTTGCGCAGGATCATGACAGCTTTGAATACCATTTCCACGACACGGTTGCAGGGGGCGACTGGCTTTGCGAACAGGATGTCGTTGACTACTTTGTGCATCATTGTCCAACGGAAATGACCCAGCTTGAACAGTGGGGATGTCCGTGGAGCCGCCGTCCGGACGGCAGCGTCAACGTTCGCCGCTTTGGCGGAATGAAGATTGAACGCACCTGGTTCGCCGCCGATAAAACCGGCTTCCACATGCTGCACACCCTGTTCCAGACCTCCCTTCAGTTCCCACAAATTCAGCGCTTCGATGAACATTTCGTCCTCGACATTCTGGTCGATGACGGTGAGGCTCGCGGTCTGGTAGCGATGAACATGATGGAAGGCACGCTTGTCCAGATCCGCGCGAAAGCCGTGGTGATGGCAACAGGCGGTGCAGGCCGCGTTTATCGCTACAACACCAACGGCGGTATCGTCACCGGCGACGGCATGGGCATGGCGCTCAGCCACGGCGTGCCGCTGCGCGATATGGAGTTCGTGCAGTATCACCCGACCGGCCTGCCGGGCTCCGGCATTCTGATGACGGAAGGCTGCCGCGGTGAAGGCGGTATTCTGGTCAATAAAAACGGCTACCGCTATCTGCAGGATTACGGCATGGGCCCGGAAACCCCGCTCGGCGAGCCGAAGAACAAATACATGGAACTCGGCCCGCGCGACAAAGTCTCTCAGGCCTTCTGGCACGAGTGGCGCAAAGGCAACACCATCTCCACGCCGCGCGGCGATGTGGTCTATCTCGACCTGCGTCACCTTGGCGAGAAGAAACTGCTGGAACGTCTGCCGTTCATCTGCGAGCTGGCGAAAGCTTACGTCGGCGTCGACCCGGTGAAAGAGCCGATTCCGGTGCGTCCAACCGCGCACTACACCATGGGCGGGATCGAAACCGACCAGCAGTGCGAAACCCGGATTAAAGGCCTGTTCGCCGTCGGCGAGTGTTCCTCAGTCGGCCTGCACGGCGCTAACCGTCTCGGGTCTAACTCGCTGGCAGAGCTGGTCGTCTTTGGCCGCATGGCGGGCGAGCGGGCGATGGAGCGAGCGGCTACCGCAGGCGAAGCCAACGGTGCCGCGCTGGATGCGCAGGTCGCAGACGTTGAAAAACGCCTGAAAGATCTGGTGAACCAGGAAGGCAATGAGAACTGGTCGAAGATCCGCGACGAAATGGGCCTGTCGATGGAAGAAGGCTGCGGTATCTACCGTACCCCTGAGCTGATGCAAAAAACCGTCGACAAGCTGGCGGAACTGCAGGAGCGCTTCAAGCGCGTGCGCATCACCGACACCTCCAGCGTATTCAACACCGACCTGCTCTACACCATCGAGCTGGGCCACGGCCTGAACGTCGCGGAATGTATGGCGCACTCTGCGCTGGCGCGTAAAGAGTCGCGTGGGGCCCACCAGCGTCTGGACGAAGGCTGTACCGAACGTGACGACGTCAATTTCCTGAAACACACTCTCGCCTGGCGCGATGCGGATGGCACCACACGTCTGGACTACAGCGACGTGAAAATCACCACGCTGCCGCCGGCTAAACGCGTGTACGGTGCAGAAGCAGAAGCCGCCGAGAAGAAGGAGAAGGCGAATGGCTGAGATGCAAAAAATGAAAGTTGAAGTGGTGCGCTACAATCCGGAAGTGGACGCCGCACCGCACAGCGCTTTCTATGAAGTCCCTTATGACGAGCAAACCTCTCTGCTGGATGCGCTCGGCTATATCAAAGATAACCTGGCGCCAGACCTGAGCTACCGCTGGTCCTGCCGCATGGCCATCTGCGGCTCCTGCGGCATGATGGTCAACAAGGTGCCAAAGCTGGCCTGTAAGACCTTCCTGCGCGAATACACCAAAGGCATTAAGGTCGAAGCGCTGGGCAACTTCCCGATTGAACGCGATCTGGTGGTCGATATGACCCACTTTATCGAAAGCCTGGAAGCCATTAAGCCGTACATCATTGGTAATCCGCGCACGCCGGATCAGGGGCCAAACACCCAGACGCCGGCGCAGATGGCGAAATACCATCAGTTCTCCGGCTGCATCAACTGCGGTCTTTGCTACGCCGCCTGCCCACAGTTTGGCCTGAACAAGGAGTTCATCGGCCCGGCCGCCATTACCCTGGCGCACCGCTATAACGAGGACAGCCGCGACCACGGTAAAAAAGAACGTATGGCGCAGCTTAACAGCCAGAACGGCGTGTGGAGCTGTACCTTTGTGGGTTATTGCTCCGAAGTTTGTCCGAAGCACGTCGACCCGGCCGCCGCAATTCAGCAGGGTAAAGTGGAAAGCTCGAAAGACTTTCTTATCGCTACCCTGAAACCACGCTAAGGAGTGCATGATGACGACTAAACGCAAAGCCTATGTGCGGCCTGTGCCGTCCACCTGGTGGAAAAACCTGCCGTTTTATCGCTTCTACATGCTGCGTGAAGGCACGGCGGTACCGGCGGTCTGGTTCAGCCTTGAGCTGATGTACGGCGTTTTTGCCCTCAAGCACGGTCCGGAAGCCTGGGCCAGCTTTGTCGGTTTCCTGCAAAACCCGATCATTGTGGTTCTGAACCTGATCGTGCTCGCGGCCGCGCTGCTTCATACCAAAACCTGGTTTGAGCTGGCGCCAAAAGCGGCGAACATCATCGTAAAAGGCGAGAAAATGGGGCCAGAGCCGGTGATTAAAGGGCTCTGGGCAGTGACGATTCTGGTCACTGTGGTCATTCTGTTTGTCGCACTGTTCTGGTAAGGAGACACCTGTGATCAATCCAAATCCAAAACGTTCTGACGAGCCGGTCTTCTGGGGCCTGTTTGGCGCAGGCGGCATGTGGAGTGCCATCATCGCCCCCGTCATCATCCTGCTGGTTGGCATTATGCTGCCGCTGGGGCTGTTCCCGGGCGATGCGCTGAGCTACGAGCGCGTGCTGGCGTTCGCGAGCAGCTTTATCGGCCGCGTGTTCATCTTCCTGATGATCGTCCTGCCGCTGTGGTGTGGTCTGCACCGTATTCACCATGCGATGCATGACCTGAAAATCCATGTACCAAGCGGTAAATGGGTGTTCTACGGTCTGGCGACCATCCTGACCGTGGTGACGCTGATTGCCGTGGTCACCCTCTGACGCTTCTGGCCCGCCATCCGGCGGGCCTTTTATTTCTGCATCTTCCCCACCAGCCACTGGGCAAACTCGCGCATTGCGGGCGTTTCTGTCCGCGACTGTAGTCTTGTGAGCCAGTAGCTGCCGAGGTCAATCTGCGTTGCAAACGGCTGCACGATGCGCTCGCTGCTGAGTAAATGGGTAAACATGTCGACAGGCGCAATGGCAATCCCTGTGCCTGCCTGCGCGGCTTCCAGCATGGTCACAGACGAATCAAACACCATCACCCGGTGCGTCGGCGAGGGAGGATGTTCACCCGCTGCCTGCATCCACGCAGCCCACTCGTCGCGCCGGTAGGAGCGCAGCAGGGTAAACTTCAGGATATCTGCCGGGCTTTTTAGACAGGAGGCAATGTCGGGTGTACAGAGCGCAGACAGCGGCGCAGGGCAAAGGAATTCAGCATCGGTTCCATGCCACGCGCCGCCGCCGTAGCGAATGGTGTAATCAAGCCCTTCAGCCGCCGGGTCGACGCGATTGTTATGGGTGGAAAGCTGAAGATCAATATGCGGATAGCAGCGGCGAAAGTCCGCAAGCTCAGAGAATAAAACCCCCGTGGCAAAGGTCCCTACCACACCTATTTTGAGCTTCTCCTGAGCGCGCTGGCTGGCAAAGCGATCCAGCATTCCGGCGATACGATCGAACGAGTCATTCAGCACCGGCAGCAAATTCTCGCCTTCGGTGGTCAACATCAGCCCACGCGAAACGCGGACAAACAGCTGGCAATTAAGGTGCTGCTCCAGCGCCTTTACGTGCTGGCTAATCGCGGAATGGGTGACGTTCAGCTCGATAGCGGCATGCGTAAAACTGAGGTGCCTGGCAGCAGCTTCAAACGCCCGCAGGGAATTAAGAGGAAGATAGCTGCGCGTCATGGCCTCGTCCGTTAGAAAAATTAACAGCTAATGCTAAATTTAACCGTTTGTCAGCCATAGTCAAATCCAACAGACTACAGCGGTCTGACGGGCCCGGACACTCCCTTGAACTGCTATTACGGAAGATAAATGATGATGACAAAATCCCTTTGCTGCGCCCTGCTGCTCAGCACCTCCTGCTCGGTATTGGCTGCCCCGATGTCAGAAAAACAGCTGGCTGAGGTGGTTGAACGTACCGTTACGCCGCTGATGAAAGCGCAGGCCATTCCGGGCATGGCGGTGGCGGTGATTTATCAGGGTCAGCCGCACTACTTTACCTTCGGTAAAGCCGATGTTGCGGCAAACAAGCCTGTCACCCCACAAACCTTGTTCGAACTGGGTTCTATAAGTAAAACCTTCACCGGCGTACTGGGTGGCGATGCGATTGCTCGCGGTGAAATATCGCTGGGCGATCCGGTGACCAAATACTGGCCTGAGCTGACGGGCAAGCAGTGGCAGGGGATCCGCATGCTGGATCTGGCAACCTATACCGCAGGCGGTCTACCGTTACAGATACCGGATGAGGTCGCGGATAACGCCGCTCTGCTGCGCTTTTATCAAAACTGGCAGCCGCAGTGGAAGCCGGGTACCACGCGTCTTTATGCCAATACCAGCATCGGCCTTTTTGGCGCGCTGGCGGTCAAACCTTCCGGCATGAGCTATGAGCAGGCCATAACGACGCGGGTCTTTAAGCCGCTCAGGCTGGACCATACCTGGATTAACGTTCCGAAAGCGGAAGAGGCGCATTACGCCTGGGGATACCGTGACGGTAAAGCGGTACACGTTTCGCCAGGCATGCTCGACGCGGAAGCCTATGGCGTAAAAACCAACGTGCAGGATATGGCAAGCTGGGTAATGGTCAACATGAAGCCGGACTCCCTTCAGGATAATTCACTCAGGCAAGGCATTGCCCTGGCGCAGTCTCGCTACTGGCGCGTGGGGGCCATGTATCAGGGGTTAGGTTGGGAAATGCTTAACTGGCCCGTCGATGCCAGAACCGTGGTTGAAGGTAGCGACAATAAGGTGGCGCTGGCGCCGCTGCCCGCGAGAGAAGTAAATCCACCAGCGCCTCCGGTAAAAGCCTCATGGGTGCACAAAACCGGCTCAACCGGCGGGTTTGGCAGCTACGTGGCCTTTATTCCTGAAAAGCAGCTCGGCATTGTGATGCTGGCAAATAAAAGCTATCCGAACCCGGCACGCGTTGAGGCGGCATACCGTATCCTCGACGCGCTGCAGTAAAACATTGCCGGGTGGCGGCTTAGCCTTACCCGGCCTACAAAATCCACGGTGTGACGCCGCACAAAAACCACATTTTCCTTGCCGTCATCTACACTTAACAAAAAAACAGTAAGGAAACTCCTATGCGCATTCTGCCTGTTATCGCCGCGGTGACAGCCGCGTTTTTAGTGGTTGCCTGCAGTTCCCCTACCCCACCGCCTGGCGTTACCGTCGTCACGCCTTTTGATGCACAACGCTTCCTTGGAACATGGTATGAAATCGCGCGCCTCGACCATCGGTTTGAGCAGGGCCTGGAGAAGGTCACGGCAAATTACAGTCCGATGGACGATGGCGGTATTCAGGTGATCAACCGGGGCTATAATCCCGACCGGGAGATGTGGCAACAGTCGATTGGGAAAGCGTACTTCACGGGCGACCCGCGACGGGCCGCGCTCAAAGTCTCTTTCTTTGGTCCGTTTTATGGCGGCTACAACGTGATAGCGCTCGACAGAGAGTACCGTCACGCGCTGGTCTGCGGGCCGGATCGCGACTATCTGTGGATACTTTCCCGCACGCCAACTATTTCGTCAGAAATGAAACAGCAGATGCTGGACGTCGCGACCCGGCAAGGGTTTGATGTGTCAAAACTTATCTGGGTAAAACAACCCCGTTAATGGGTACTGAGCTTCAGCCCAATGATCCCGGCCACAATCAAGGCGAGGCTGGCGATACGCGCCAGACTCGCTGACTCTCCCAGCAGCAGAATGCCGGTGATGGCGGCCCCTACCGCACCAATGCCCGTCCAGACGGCATAAGCCGTTCCCACAGGCAGCGAGCGCATCGCCCAGGATAACAGGACAATACTCACGATCATCGCGGTGATGGTAATGACGCTGGGCGTCAGACGGGTAAATCCGTGGGTGTATTTGAGACCAATCGCCCATACCACTTCGAGCAGGCCAGCAATAAAAAGAATGATCCAGGACATTTCAGGCTCCTTAACTTAATTCAAGTTGGGGCCGTCCCCGGTGAAAGAAATGCTTACGGGTCGTCCCGTAAGGCAGAGATTACGCCCCATATTGTGGTTAGCGTGCTATTTTTTTTCAATCATTTTTTGCTGAACACGTTAAGGCAAGAAATAGCCGCAGTATGGCGCGTAGTTCCGGCATTTAGCACTCATCCGACTTCTCTATGATGATGTGCTTTCTGATGGCAGGAAGCCAAACCACTAGCCGACTGCGAATAAAATATGTTCAAAATTCTTTTGATTGACCGTTGTCACTTCACCCGCACGGGATTTGAAGCATGGCTCAATCATTCCGGTTTGTTCCCGGGACACTACGTTGTGACCGGGCTGAATAATCTGTTCCTTGCCAGAGAGCACATTCTGCAATGGAAACCCACGCTGGTTATCGCTGACCTGTACGGCTTCAGGCAGGATATTCATCATTTTCAGCAGCTCTCGTCCTTGCTCAACGCCAGTGAACGCTTACCGTTTATTTTGCTGCAATCGGGAGAGGACAACGGCATGACAGACTGGCTCGGCCAGTTCCCGGTGTGGTCGTCGTTGTTGAAAAACGCCAGTCTCGGAGAGGTGGCAACGGTTATCAACGACGCATTGATCTCGCGCTCATGCGCTGAAAGGCCAACGGCAGCCGCCCCCTTGCTAACCCGGCAGGAAGAGAAAGTGCTGACATTGTGGATGGACGGCGCGAGCAATCAAAAAATTGCCGCTCACCTGAGTATCAACGGAAAAACGGTCTATACCTATAAGCGCAATATCCGCATGAAATTGCATATGGATACGCGTTTTTCTCCGTTCTTATCCCTGCAGGAATCAGAAAGCTGACGGTACGAAACCCGCTGGTCCCGTACCGTGTGTTAATTACTGCTGAGCTTTTGATGCCGCGCCAGAGATTGCGCTACCACCTTCAGAAATATCCTGACCGACGCCACGCGTGGTATTACAGGCCGTTAACACTGAAGAAAGTACCAGGACTGAAAAGATCGCTGCAATTGTCTTCTTAACCATAATATCTTCCTTTTATAGCCAAAGTTGTTTTGTGTATAGCAACTTAAGAATAGACAAGATCCCGCCGGTTGACGGAAAAGGAAGCATTTTTAGGAAAATTAGACGAACTTAGCTGGCGGCGTGAGAAATGATATGACCGAGATCCTGGATATCTTGTCCCATTCCACGCGTGGTGTTACAGCCGGAGAGCAATGCGCTGGAAAGCGCTAACAGAAGCAGAATTTTAACGGTACGTTTCATCATCCCTGCCTGCAAAAATCAGGCGCAGCGGGCGCTGCGCCTTCAATCATGACGTAAATTACTTCACGCGGGACACGTATTCGCCGGAGCGGGTATCCACTTTGATCACTTCGCCAGTCTGTACGAACAGGGGCACTTTAACCACTGCACCGGTAGACAGTTTGGCTGGTTTACCGCCGGTACCTGCGGTATCACCTTTCAGACCTGGATCGGTTTCAACGATTTCCAGTTCTACGAAGTTTGGTGGGGTCACAGCGATAGGCTGGCCGTTCCACAGGGTCACGATGCACTCAGCCTGATCCAGCAGCCATTTAGCGCTGTCACCTACCGCTTTCTCATCAGCAGACAGCTGTTCGAAAGTGGAGTTGTTCATGAAATGATAGAACTCACCGTCGTTGTACAGATAGGTCAGGTTCATATCAACAACATCAGCGCCTTCAGCGGAGTCAGTAGACTTGAAGGTTTTCTCAACACGGGTACCGGTCAGCAGACGGCGCAGCTTAACGCGTGCGAATGCCTGGCCTTTACCTGGTTTAACGAATTCGCTGGCTTCAACCGCGTACGGTTCGCCGTCCATCATGATTTTAAGACCAGCACGAAAATCGTTGCTATAGTACGTTGCCATAAGGCCCTCTAAATTTGTTAACTGGTAGCTAAGCCACAAAATGGCGCATATTGTAACCCTAAACACCCCGTCCAGAGAAGATTGGTTATCGCAACTTGCCGATGTAATCACCAGTCCTGATGAATTGCTGCGTCTTTTAGACCTCGATCAGCACCCAGAGTTGCTTGCAGGCCGCGAGGCAAAGCGCCTTTTCGCCCTGCGCGTTCCCCGTGCGTTTGTGGCGCGGATGGAGAAAGGCAACCCTGACGATCCGCTATTAAAACAAACGCTTACTTCGCAGGATGAGTTTGTCACCGCGCCGGGTTATAGCACCGATCCGCTAGAAGAGCAGAACAGCGTGGTGCCGGGTTTACTGCATAAGTATCTCAACCGCGCCCTGCTGCTGGTAAAAGGCGGCTGTGCGGTAAATTGTCGTTATTGCTTCCGTCGGCACTTCCCTTACGCCGAAAATCAGGGCAATAAACGCAACTGGCAGGTCGCGCTGGACTATATCGCCGCCCATCCGGAGCTGGATGAGATTATTTTTTCCGGCGGCGACCCGCTGATGGCGAAAGATCATGAGCTGGACTGGCTGCTGACCGAGCTTGAAGCCATCCCGCATATTAAGCGCCTGCGTATTCACAGCCGTTTACCGATTGTTATTCCGGCGCGGATCACGGACGGCCTGGTATCACGCCTGGAGCAGTCTCGCTTGCAGGTGCTGCTGGTGAACCATATCAACCATGCGAACGAAATTGACGATGCGTTTCGCGCGGCGATGGCGCGTATGCGTAAAGCGGGCGTGACGCTGCTGAACCAGAGCGTGCTGCTGCGCGGCGTGAATGACAGCGCCCGCGTGCTGGCCGACCTGAGCAATGCCCTGTTTGATGCGGGCGTGATGCCCTATTACCTGCACGTGCTGGATCGCGTTCAGGGCGCGGCCCATTTCATGGTGACGGATGAAGAAGCCCGGCAGATTATGCGCGAACTGTTAACGCTGGTTTCAGGCTATATGGTGCCGAAGCTGGCACGCGAGATTGGCGGAGAGCCGAGCAAGACGCCGCTGGATTTGCAGCTGCGGCAGCTCTAAAAAGGCAGGTGGCGCTACGCTTACCTGCCCTACGGGGTCCGGGCGCAGCGCCATCAGCAAGTTAACTCAGTTCGGGCACTTGTAGACCTGGCCGTTCATCTGGCTGGCGGTCGGCACGAAGCTGGACAGCATACTCTGCGTTGGGCTGCTCACGCCGTAAATTACGTTACCGCCCATTGCCGCAGCCTGGTTACGCAGGGCATTCGCCGCACCGCGCATAGAACCACCTTCTTCGCCATGCTGACCTGACATCCAGTTACTTTGCTCACCGGTTGCCGTGCCTAACAGCTGGCATTCACTGCCAGGCTTATCTTCCACAAAGCGAACGCCCTGGCCCGCTGCCGACAGCTCATTGCTGGAGCTACAACCCGCCAGCAGCAATGCTGCCCCTACAATCCCTGCACAGACTTTTACGCGCATGTTATTCCTCGTTTTCAATAAGCTGGACAGTAGTTGTCCGTGTGTAAATCTTATACCTAAAAGATGACCAAAAGAAAAACCCCCGAGCATTTCTGCCCGGGGGTTTTTCACATTCTACGACGTAGAGCGCACGATTACATCATGCCGCCCATACCGCCCATGCCGCCCATGCCTGCAGCACCTAAGTCAGGTGCATCGCCTTTAGGCAGGTCGGTTACCATGCACTCGGTAGTGATCATCAGGCCAGCAACAGATGCCGCGTACTGCAGAGCAGAACGGGTCACTTTAGTTGGGTCCAGGATACCGAAGTCGATCATGTTGCCGTATTCTTCAGTTGCCGCGTTGTAACCGTAGTTACCTTCGCCCGCTTTCACGTTGTTGGTCACAACAGATGGCTCTTCACCGGCGTTGGACACGATCTGACGCAGAGGCGCTTCCATTGCGCGCAGCGCAACTTTGATACCCACGTTCTGATCTTCGTTCTGTGCGGTCAGGCCTGCCAGCTTAGCGGCAACACGCACCAGCGCAACACCACCACCAGCAACCACGCCTTCTTCTACCGCAGCACGGGTCGCGTGCAGGGCATCGTCAACGCGTGCTTTTTTCTCTTTCATTTCAACTTCGGTCGCTGCACCAACTTTGATTACCGCAACGCCGCCAGCCAGTTTCGCTACGCGCTCCTGCAGTTTTTCACGGTCGTAATCGGAAGTTGCTTCTTCGATCTGCTTACGGATCTGACCCACGCGGCCCTGAATAGCGGCTTCTTCACCCACGCCATCGATGATGGTGGTGGTGTCTTTGTTGATCACAACGCGTTTCGCCTGGCCCAGGTCTTCCAGGGTCGCTTTTTCCAGCTCCATACCGATCTCTTCAGAGATAACGGTACCGCCGGTCAGGGTAGCGATATCCTGCAGCATCGCTTTACGGCGATCGCCGAAGCCAGGTGCTTTAACCGCAGCCACTTTCACGATGCCGCGCATGGTGTTAACCACCAGGGTCGCCAGCGCTTCGCCTTCAACGTCTTCAGCGATGATCACCAGCGGCTTGCCTGCTTTCGCAACGGCTTCCAGCACTGGCAGCATTTCGCGGATGTTGGAGATTTTCTTGTCAGCCAGCAGGATGAACGGGCTTTCCAGCTCAACAGCGCCAGTCTCTGGCTTGTTGATGAAGTATGGGGACAGGTAACCGCGGTCGAACTGCATACCTTCAACCACGTCCAGTTCGTCTTCCAGACCGGTACCGTCTTCAACGGTGATCACGCCTTCTTTACCGACTTTGTCCATCGCTTCAGCGATCAGTTTACCTACGGTTTCGTCGGAGTTAGCGGAGATGGTACCAACCTGAGCAATGGCTTTAGAGTCAGAGCACGGTACGGACAGCGCTTTCAGTTCTTCAACAGCGGCAGTGACGGCTTTGTCGATACCACGTTTCAGATCCATTGGGTTCATGCCCGCAGCAACGGCTTTCAGACCCTCGGTGATGATCGCCTGCGCCAGTACGGTCGCGGTGGTGGTACCGTCGCCTGCAGCGTCGTTCGCTTTAGAGGCAACTTCTTTCACCATCTGCGCGCCCATGTTTTCGAACTTGTCTTCCAGCTCAATTTCACGTGCTACAGAAACACCATCTTTGGTGATGGTTGGCGCGCCGAAGGATTTATCCAGCACTACGTTACGGCCTTTCGGGCCCAGGGTCACTTTAACTGCATCTGCCAGTACGTTTACGCCGCGGAGCATTTTTACACGAGCGTCGTTACCGAATTTTACGTCTTTAGCTGCCATGTTCTTATTTCCTCAAATTCTCGTGCGTAAATTACGCTTCAACAATTGCCAGAATGTCGCTCTCGGACATGATCAACACTTCTTCATTGTCGATCTTCTCGGATTTCACGCCGTAGCCATCGTTGAAAATTACGATGTCACCAACTTTAACGTCCAGTGGCTGCACAGTTCCGTTTTCCAGGATGCGGCCCTTACCGACAGCGATGATTTCGCCACGCGTTGATTTGGCTGCTGCAGAACCGGTCAGAACGATGCCGCCAGCAGACTTGGTTTCAACTTCTTTACGTTTGACGATCACACGATCATGTAACGGACGAATACTCATTGATAGCTCTCCTTTGAGAAAGTCATTATCAGTTATGGATGACGCCGGCCCGCATGCGGTTTTCCGACTAGTGCCCTGAGAGATGGGGATAGCTTTTTACCCCTTCAAGGGGGAGTCGAAAAAAAAATTTGCGAAAGTGTTACCATCGCCTCTCTTTTGGTACGGGCAGGGCGATGTCAATGAGTGGACTCAAGCAGGAGTTGGGGCTGGCGCAGGGCGTTGGACTGCTCTCAACCTCCTTGTTAGGTACGGGCGTGTTTGCCGTCCCTGCGCTGGCGGCGCTGGTGGCTGGAAATAACAGCCTGTGGGCGTGGCCAGCGCTGATTGTACTGGTTTTCCCGATAGCCATTGTGTTTGCCATTCTGGGGCGGCATTTCCCCAGCGCGGGCGGCGTGGCGCACTTTGTCGGCCTGGCCTTTGGCCCGCGGCTGCAGCGCGTCACCGGCTGGCTGTTTCTCTCCGTCATTCCGGTTGGCCTTCCTGCGGCGCTGCATATTGCGACCGGCTTTGGTCAGGCGCTGTTTGGCTGGCATAACGAGCAGTTATTGCTGGCCGAACTGGGTACGCTGGCTATCGTCTGGTGGGTAGGCTCTCGCGGAGCGAGCTCCAGCGCCAACCTGCAGACGCTGGTTGCGGTGCTGATTGTCGCGCTCGTTGCCGCTATCTGGTGGGCAGGCGATATCACAATCAAGGAAATTCCCTTCCCGGCGGTGACAGACGTCGACCATTCACAGCTTTTCGCCGCGCTCTCCGTCATGTTCTGGTGTTTTGTAGGTCTGGAAGCCTTTGCCCATCTGGCGTCGGAATTTAAGCAGCCTGAACGCGATTTCCCCCGCGCGCTGATGATAGGCCTGCTGCTGGCAGGTACGGTCTATTGGGCCTGCACCGTGCTGGTATTACACTTCAACGCGTTCGGTGCGGATCTCGCCGCTGCTGCATCGCTGCCGGGTATCGTGGTGGAGCTGTTCGGCGTGAAGGCGCTGTGGATCGCCTGCGTCATTGGCTATCTGGCCTGTTTTGCCAGCCTGAATATTTATATCCAGAGCTTTGCGCGCCTGGTGTGGTCGCAGGCGCTCGACAAACCTGAGAATCGCCTCGCGCGCCTGTCTAAACGCCAGCTTCCGCTGAATGCCCTGAATGCCGTACTGGGCTGCTGCGTGCTGAGCACGCTGTGTATTTACGCGCTGAAGATCAATCTGGACGCGCTGATCGTCTAAGCCAACGGTATTTTCATCATGATCTACCTGCTGTGCATGCTGGCGGGATGTCGCTTGCTGAAAGGTCGATATAAAGCACTGGCGGTCGTCGGGGGCGTGCTTTGCCTGCTGTTGCTGGCGATGGTGGGATGGAAGAGTCTGTACGCGATTGTCATGCTGGCAGGGCTGTGGCTGTTTTTGCCGAAGCGCGGTGCGCTGCCGGAGGCCCGGTAAGCGAAACGCCACCGGGCAACAACATCACCGATCGTCTTTATGGTCTAAACGGTCGTGCTGTTCATCCTTACGCTGATACTCCCCTTCAAAGGTATCGCCCGGCCCGGTGCTGAACCCGCCCCCCGGCATACGGCTAAAGCGCAGATGCGGCAGCAGCTTCATGGTCAGGTGTTTTTGCACCGGCGGCAGAAGCAGCAGAAGGCCGAGGAAGTCGGTGAAGAACCCCGGCAGGATCAGCAGCAGCCCCGCAATAATCAGCGATACGCTTTTGATCATCTCCGCTGCCGGGCTTTCGCCTGCAGCCATCTTCTCCTGCATTAACAGGAAATTTTTGAAACCCTGATTACGCACCAGCGACATGCCGATGACGGAGGTGAAAATCACCAGAATCAGCGTCAGCAGGACGCCCAGCACATGGGCAACCTGGATGAAAATGGAAATCTCAATGTAAACATAGAGAAAGAAAGCAATAAACGGTATCCAGCGCACTGGCATCTCCTGTGTGGCAAGGGCCATCGGGCCCCTGTCTGAATGTGTTCGCGACGCGCGTTTGTATGAAATGGTGACGGTTAGCGAAAATTCAATCAGTTTGCACGGATATTTTTTTTGGAAATATTAAAGCGGTGACCCATTTCACAGATTAATAATTATCATGGAATCGGCTCGATAATAAGTGATCCAGCTTACGGCAATTCGCTATCATCAGCATATGATCTCGAGCATCTGGCTGATTGAGGGAATAATCGTCGGCCAGAAAATATTCAAAACCACATAAATACTGTGTGTTTAGTACAATCCATCGGCAGCTTGAAAAGAAGGTTCACATGTTAAACAACATTCGTATCGAAGAAGACTTGTTGGGTACCAGGGAAGTTCCAGCGGATGCCTACTACGGTGTTCACACTCTGAGAGCGATTGAAAACTTCTACATCAGCAACAGCAAAATCAGCGACATCCCTGAGTTTGTCCGTGGCATGGTGATGGTGAAGAAAGCCGCAGCGCTGGCCAACAAAGAGCTGCAAACCATTCCTAAAAGCGCGGCAAATGCGATTATCGCGGCCTGCGATGAAGTGCTGAACAACGGCAAATGCATGGACCAGTTCCCGGTTGACGTCTATCAGGGCGGCGCGGGCACCTCCGTCAACATGAACACTAACGAAGTACTGGCAAACATTGGCCTGGAGCTGATGGGTCACCAGAAAGGTGAATACCAGTACCTGAACCCGAACGACCACGTTAACAAATGCCAGTCCACCAACGACGCCTACCCTACCGGCTTCCGTATCGCGGTGTATGCCTCTGTAGTGAAACTGGTAGATGCGATCAACCAGCTTGGTGATGGCTTCCAGCGTAAAGCGGTTGAGTTCCAGGACATCCTGAAAATGGGTCGTACCCAGCTGCAGGACGCAGTGCCGATGACGCTCGGCCAGGAATTCCACGCGTTTAACGTGCTGCTTAACGAAGAGACCAAAAACCTGCTGCGCACCTCCGAGCTGCTGCTGGAAGTGAACCTGGGCGCAACCGCCATCGGTACGCGTCTGAACACCCCGGACGGCTATCAACAGCTGGCGGTACAGAAGCTGGCTGAAGTCTCTAACCTGCCGGTTGTGCCTGCAGAAGACCTGATTGAAGCGACGTCCGACTGCGGCGCCTACGTCATGGTACACAGCGCCCTGAAACGTCTGGCAGTGAAACTGTCCAAAATCTGTAACGACCTGCGCCTGCTCTCTTCCGGTCCGCGCGCTGGCCTGAACGAAATCAACCTGCCAGAACTGCAGGCCGGTTCGTCCATCATGCCAGCCAAGGTGAACCCGGTTGTGCCAGAAGTGGTGAACCAGGTTTGCTTCAAAGTCATCGGTAACGATACAACCGTGACCATGGCCTCTGAAGCGGGTCAGCTGCAGCTGAACGTGATGGAGCCAGTGATTGGCCAGGCGATGTTTGAATCTATCCACATCCTGACCAACGCCTGCTACAACCTGCTGGAAAAATGCATTAACGGCATCACAGCGAATAAAGAAGTCTGTGAGGGTTATGTCTATAACTCCATCGGGATCGTCACCTACCTCAACCCGTTCATCGGTCACCACAACGGTGACATCGTCGGTAAGATTTGCGCCGAAACCGGTAAGAGCGTACGTGAAGTGGTGCTGGAGCGCGGGCTGTTGACCGAAGCTGAGCTGGACGATATCTTCTCGGCCCAGAACCTGATGCACCCGGCATATAAAGCAAAACGATATACCGATGAAAGCGAACAGTAACCGTTCAGGCTAGGCTTCTTAAGGCACGTCACTTGTGACGTGCCTTTTTTCTTTTTAGGCGTTACCAAAATACAACAATTCAATATCAACTTGTTAATAAGCAAGGAAGGTCCTTATGTTTGGAGCAGAACTCGTCATCGTCTTGTTGGCGATTTATTTGGGAGCAAGACTCGGGGGTATCGGCATCGGTTTTGCTGGCGGTCTCGGGGTGCTCGTTCTTACCCTTATCTTTCAGATTAAACCCGGCGCAATCCCGTTTGACGTTATCGAAATCATCATGGCAGTTATTGCCGCTATCGCCGCCATGCAGGTGGCAGGCGGTATGGACTACCTGGTGAGCCTGGCGGAGCGTATGCTGCGCCGCCATCCAAAATACATTACCTTCCTTGCCCCGCTGGTGACCTGGTTTATGACCATTCTCGCCGGTACGGGCCACACCGCCTTCTCTACGCTGCCGGTGATTACCGAAGTGGCGAAAGAGCAGGGTATCCGCCCGTCTCGTCCGCTCTCTATTGCCGTTGTTGCGTCCCAGATTGCGATTACCGCCTCGCCGATTTCCGCTGCGGTGGTCTTCTTCGCCGGTATCCTTGAGCCGATGGGCGTGAGCTACCTGACGCTGCTGGCGATCTGTATCCCGGTGACGCTGATTGCGGTGATGATCACTGCCGTGCTGTGTAACTTCCTCGGCGCCGAACTGAAAGACGATCCGGTTTATCAGGAACGTCTTGCCAAGGGCGAAGTGAAACTGCGCGGCAGCCAGGTCTTCGAGCTGAAGCCGCACGCAAAACGCTCCGTACTGCTGTTCCTGATCGGTATTGTCGCCGTCATGTTCTACGCGACCGCTATCAGCGATACCGTGGGCCTGATCCAGAACCCGGTCCTGCCGCGTAACGAAGCGATTGTGGTGTTTATGCTGACCATCGCGACGCTGATTAGCATCACCTGTAAAATTGATACCAGCGAAGTGCTGAACGCCAGCACCTTCAAATCCGGTATGAGCGCCTGCGTGTGCGTCCTCGGCGTAGCCTGGCTTGGTGATACCTTCGTGAAAGCGCACATCAGCGACATTCAGACCGTAGCAGGCGACCTGCTGCACAACTATCCGTGGCTGCTGGCGGTGGTGCTGTTCTTTGCAGCTACCCTGCTTTACTCCCAGGCGGCGACCACCAAAGCGCTGATGCCTGCGGCACTGATGCTGGGCGTTACCCCGCTAACGGCGATTGCCTCTTTCGCGGCGGTTTCTGCCCTGTTCGTTCTGCCAACCTACCCAACCCTGCTGGCGGCGGTTGAAATGGACGACACCGGCTCAACCCGTATCGGTAAGTATGTGTTTAACCACGCGTTCCTGATCCCGGGCGTGGTCGCCATTTCGCTGTGCGTGATCCTCGGCTTTATCATTGGCGGCGTGGTGCTGTAAACGGTGAGTGGTTGTAAAAATAGTTAAAATCGGGCCGCTCTGCGGCCCGTTTCATTAATGACCAACCGCCTTGCGTGATATAGTGAAGCCTTTCGTGATGAGGAGGTCGACTTGTGAACACGCCTGATGCTGTTGTCGTACTGTGTACCGCCCCTGATGAAGCCTCTGCCCAGGATCTCGCCGCCAAAGTGCTGGCCGAAAAACTGGCTGCCTGCGTGACGCTCCTCCCCGGTGCCACCTCCCTTTATTACTGGGAAGGCAAGCTGGAGCAGGAGTACGAAGTCCAGATGTTGCTCAAAACCAATCTGGCGAATCAGCAGGCGCTCCTGGACTGCCTCAAATCTCATCATCCTTACCAAACCCCGGAACTGCTGGTCTTGCCAGTGGTTCATGGCGATAACGACTATCTCTCATGGCTCAACGCTTCTTTACGCTGATCCTGCTGCTGTGCAGCACGTCAGCTTTTGCCGGGTTGTTTGACGCGCCCGGCCGTTCGAACTTCATCCCTGCCGACCAGGCTTTCGTTTTTGACTTTCAGCAAAACCAGCACGATCTCAGTCTTACCTGGCAGGTGAAAGAGGGCTATTACCTCTATCGCAAGCAGGTGAGTATTACTCCTGCCCAGGCCAACGTGGGCGCATTACAGTTGCCCGCTGGCGAGTGGCACGAGGACGAGTTCTACGGCAAGAGTGAGATCTACCGCCAGCGCCTAAGCGTCCCCGTCACGGTGAATCAGGCGGATAAAGGCGCGACGCTGACGGTCACCTATCAGGGGTGCGCGGACGCCGGATTCTGCTATCCACCGGAAACGAAGGTCGTTCCGCTCAGCGAAGTTAAGGCTGCCGCCGCTTTCTCCCCTCTCCCCTCGGGCGAGACAAGCGAAGAGCGCACAGACCTTCCGTTCTCAGCGCTTTGGGCCTTGCTGATCGGTATCGGCATTGCCTTTACGCCGTGCGTGCTGCCGATGTATCCGCTCATCTCTGGCATCGTGCTGGGCGGTAAGCAACGGCTTTCCACCGCACGCGCCCTGCTGTTGGCCTTTATTTATGTGCAGGGCATGGCGTTGACCTACACAGCCCTTGGCCTTGTGGTTGCCGCTGCCGGGTTACAGTTCCAGGCCGCGCTGCAGCATCCTTACGTCCTTATTGGCCTGTCGGTGGTCTTCATCCTGCTGGCACTGTCGATGTTCGGCCTGTTTACCCTGCAGTTACCGTCGGCTTTGCAGACTCGCTTAACGCTGATGAGTAACCGCCAGCAGGGTGGCTCGGCGGGTGGGGTATTCGCGATGGGAGCCATCGCCGGTTTGATTTGTTCCCCTTGCACCACCGCACCGCTGAGCGCCATCCTGCTCTATATCGCCCAGAGCGGCAATATGTGGCTCGGCGGTGGAACGTTGTACCTGTATGCCCTGGGCATGGGCCTGCCGCTGATTCTGGTCACGGTTTTCGGCAATCGACTGCTGCCGAAGAGCGGCCCGTGGATGGAGACGGTGAAAACCGCGTTTGGCTTTGTCATCCTCGCGCTGCCGGTGTTCCTCCTTGAGCGTATCATCGGCGACGCCTGGGGTTTGCGCCTGTGGGCGATGCTCGGCGTAGCATTCTTTGCCTGGGCGTTTATCGTCAGCCTGGGGGCGAAAAAAACGTGGATGCGCCTGGTGCAAATCCTCCTGCTCGCTGCCGCGCTGGTGAGCGTACGCCCTCTGCAGGACTGGGCGTTCGGCACACCAGTGGGTCAGACGCAAGCGCATCTGAACTTCACCCAGATTAAAAACGTGGATGAACTCAACATCGCCCTGGCAGAGGCAAAAGGCAAACCGGTGATGCTCGATCTCTATGCCGACTGGTGTGTCGCCTGCAAAGAGTTTGAAAAATATACCTTTAGCGATCCACAGGTGCAAAGCGCCCTGAAAGAGACCGTTTTGCTCCAGGCGAACGTGACCGCCAATAATGCGCAGGATAAGGCTCTGCTGAAGCAGCTTAACGTGCTCGGGCTGCCAACCATTCTGTTCTTCAATCAACAGGGCCAGGAGCAGCCAGAACAGCGTATAACCGGGTTTATGGATGCAGCGGCATTTAGCGCGCATTTGCGCAATCGCCAACCGTAAACAACACTTTAAACGGGACAAACCGTTGGGAATAGCGGAGGAGATAACCGTGCAACGTGAAGACGTACTGGGACAAGCCCTGCAACTACTTGAGATTCAAGGGATCGCCAGCACCACGCTTGAGATGGTAGCCGACCGTATCGATTATCCCCTGGATGAACTTAAGCGCTTCTGGCCGGATAAAGAGGCGCTACTCTATGATGCCCTGCGCTATCTCAGCCAGCAGGTTGATATCTGGCGCAGGCAACTGATGCTGAATGAAGAACTGACTGCGGAGCAAAAGCTTCTGGCGCGCTATACCGCCCTGACGGAGTGCGTCAGCAACAACCGCTACCCGGGTTGTCTGTTCATCGCCGCCTGCACTTATTTTCCCGACCCAGGCCATCCTATCCACCAGTTGGCGGAGCAGCAAAAACGGGCGGCGCATGACTTCACCCACGAGCTGCTGACCACGCTGGAAGTCGATGATCCGGCGATGGTGGCGAAGCAGATGGAGCTGGTGCTGGAAGGTTGCCTCAGCCGCATGCTGGTGAACCGTAGCCAGGCCGATGTGGATACGGCACACCGTCTGGCGGAAGATATTTTGCGATTTGCTCAGTGTCGTATGGGTGGGGCACTGACCTAAGCCAGGATGCCCGCCCAGGCAGAGACGAGAAGACACAGCGCCATCAGGCGCTGAAACCGCACCATCGCCACGGTGGTGCGAAAAATTCGGTTCACCGCTTTACCCAACCACGCCCAGCACATCAAACAGACTATTGAGATCAGCAGAAACCATAGCGCCATTAGCGCAATCTCCCGCAATGCATGGTCGCCAGCAGGGGCAAACAGACTGACGACGGCCAGCGCCATCATCCAGGTTTTCGGGTTCACGATCTGCAGCAGCGCCGCCGCCTGAGCGGTGAATCGGATACGGTTCTCAGCGGAAAGACGGGCGGCCGGAGCGCGAAATAGCTGCCAGCTCATCCAGCTTAGCCACAGCACGCCTGCCCAGCTCATTATCTGACGTATCAGAGGATACTGACGCAGCACTTCTCCTGCGCCCGCGCCTGATACCAGCACGATCGCACTGGCTGCGATACACCCGCCCAGAATAGCAGGTACGGTATTTTTTACGCCAAAGTGCTGGCTGTTCGTCAGCACCAGAATATTGGTTGGCCCCGGCGTAATGGAGGCGACAAATGCGAACAACAGAAAGGGTATCAAACTCACAGGTGGCTCCTTTTTATTAGAGCCATGAATGTGCCGTTATTTTTTGGAAACGTCTGGAAGGTTTGTGCACAACCGGCGGTAGTGTGCAGGAGAGATACGATAAGCCCGCTGAAACCAACGCCCCAAATGGCTTTGATCGGCAAAACCCACTGCGGCAGCCACATCAACGGGCTGGTCACCGCGCGCCAACAGCTGTCGGGCCTTTGCCAGACGCAGCTGAATAAGCCATGCGTGGGGCGCCAGGTTGAACTCGCGCTTGAAACAGCGCGTCAGGGTAAAGCGATCCGTGCCCGTCTCGCGCGCAAGGTCTGACAGCCCCACGTTCTCACCGATATGGGCATAGAGATAGTCGCGCGCACGATGCGCCACGGCAGCGCTTTGTAACTGCGACGGCAGTTTCTTACGCCAGTGACAATGGGCGGTGATCCGGGAGAGCAGATTATCCATTGTGCTCTGCTGAACGATTTTCATCTCGTCATTATGCAGGGTAGAGAATGTCTCACCGATAGCGCGCACCAGCTGCGGTTCCCGCGTCAGCGTTTGGGCAAAGTGGAGTGAATAACTCCCGGGAGTCGATTCGTAGAGCCCCTGTAGCGCACCGGTAAGCCAGCACTCATCAAGATAGAAGGTCAGATAGGTAAAACCGCCCTCAACAGGCGCATCTCCGTCGTGAATTTCTCCAGGCTCGAGGAGAAATGCGTCGCCCGGCTGGCTACGATGACGCTCACGGCGGCAATGAAACTGCTGCGTGCCGGAGAGGGTTATCCCTACCAGATAGCTATCGTGCCAGTGCGGATCAAAGGCATGCCCTTCGAAATGCGCTTTAATCGTCTCAATACCCGTATCTGCATGCTGACGCAGTTCAAGCCAGTCATTCGTCATACTGCCCTCCTCTTACTCTCAGCATTGCCGTATCACGCAGGTACTGTCTGGAAGATTTGTGCATTTTCACGGCGAAAGCGGACAGATTGCCGCAAACTTAAGCAGTTGAACAGCTTTTCCCGAAATAATGTTGACGATCGGACGTGATTGCGGTTTAATGCGCTCCGTTGCCCGGATAGCTCAGTCGGTAGAGCAGGGGATTGAAAATCCCCGTGTCCTTGGTTCGATTCCGAGTCCGGGCACCACTATTTAAAGAACCCAGCCTATGGCTGGGTTTTTGCTTTTCTGCGTTTATAAATCCCTTCTTTGTATTCTTGTTTCTTTTTATCGTGCGATCCGCTTGTCGAGCCTGTGGATTTTGTAGGCCGGATAAGGCGAAGCCGCCATCCGGCATCATTTCTGACGCACAAAGCAAAAAACCCCGCACCTTCCGGTACGGGGTTCTTCTAATTGATGCCTGGCAGTTCCCTACTCTCACATGGGGAGACCCCACACTACCATCGGCGCTACGGCGTTTCACTTCTGAGTTCGGCATGGGGTCAGGTGGGACCACCGCGCTAAAGCCGCCAGGCAAATTCTGTTAATCTGTATCAAGCTGAGTTGAATGTGTCGTCTCTTCGCCGAAACAGCTTCGGCGTTGTAAGGTTAAGCCTCACGGTTCATTAGTATCGGTTAGCTCAACGCATCGCTGCGCTTACACACCCGACCTATCAACGTCGTAGTCTTCAACGTTCCTTCAGGACCCTTAAAGGGTCAGGGAGAACTCATCTCGGGGCAAGTTTCGTGCTTAGATGCTTTCAGCACTTATCTTTTCCGCATTTAGCTACCGGGCAATGCCATTGGCATGACAACCCGAACACCAGTGATGCGTCCACTCCGGTCCTCTCGTACTAGGAGCAGCCCCCCTCAATTCTCCAGCGCCCACGGCAGATAGGGACCGAACTGTCTCACGACGTTCTAAACCCAGCTCGCGTACCACTTTAAATGGCGAACAGCCATACCCTTGGGACCTACTTCAGCCCCAGGATGTGATGAGCCGACATCGAGGTGCCAAACACCGCCGTCGATATGAACTCTTGGGCGGTATCAGCCTGTTATCCCCGGAGTACCTTTTATCCGTTGAGCGATGGCCCTTCCATTCAGAACCACCGGATCACTATGACCTGCTTTCGCACCTGCTCGAGCCGTCACTCTCGCAGTCAAGCTAGCTTATGCCATTGCACTAACCTCCTGATGTCCGACCAGGATTAGCTAACCTTCGTGCTCCTCCGTTACTCTTTGGGAGGAGACCGCCCCAGTCAAACTACCCACCAGACACTGTCCGCAACCCGGATTACGGGTCTACGTTAGAACACCAGCCATTAAAGGGTGGTATTTCAAGGTCGGCTCCACGCAGACTGGCGTCCACGCTTCAAAGCCTCCCACCTATCCTACACATCAAGGACCAGTGTTCAGTGTCAAGCTATAGTAAAGGTTCACGGGGTCTTTCCGTCTTGCCGCGGGTACACTGCATCTTCACAGCGAGTTCAATTTCACTGAGTCTCGGGTGGAGACAGCCTGGCCATCATTACGCCATTCGTGCAGGTCGGAACTTACCCGACAAGGAATTTCGCTACCTTAGGACCGTTATAGTTACGGCCGCCGTTTACCGGGGCTTCGATCAAGAGCTTCGCGTTGCCGCTAACCCCATCAATTAACCTTCCGGCACCGGGCAGGCGTCACACCGTATACGTCCACTTTCGTGTTTGCACAGTGCTGTGTTTTTAATAAACAGTTGCAGCCAGCTGGTATCTTCGACTGATTTCAGCTCCACCCGCAGGGGCTTCACCTACACATCAGCGTGCCTTCTCCCGAAGTTACGGCACCATTTTGCCTAGTTCCTTCACCCGAGTTCTCTCAAGCGCCTTGGTATTCTCTACCTGACCACCTGTGTCGGTTTGGGGTACGATTTGATGTTACCTGATGCTTAGAGGCTTTTCCTGGAAGCAGGGCATTTGTTACTTCAGCACCGTAGTGCCTCGTCATCACACCTCAGCGTTAATAAGGTACCGGATTTACCTGGAACCTCCGCCTACATGCTTAAACCGGGACAACCGTCGCCCGGCTAACATAGCCTTCTCCGTCCCCCCTTCGCAGTAACACCAAGTACAGGAATATTAACCTGTTTCCCATCGACTACGCCTTTCGGCCTCGCCTTAGGGGTCGACTCACCCTGCCCCGATTAACGTTGGACAGGAACCCTTGGTCTTCCGGCGTGCGGGCTTTTCACCCGCATTATCGTTACTTATGTCAGCATTCGCACTTCTGATACCTCCAGCACCCCTCACAGGACACCTTCAACGGCTTACAGAACGCTCCCCTACCCAACAACACCTAAGTGTCGCTGCCGCAGCTTCGGTGCATGGTTTAGCCCCGTTACATCTTCCGCGCAGGCCGACTCGACCAGTGAGCTATTACGCTTTCTTTAAATGATGGCTGCTTCTAAGCCAACATCCTGGCTGTCTGTGCCTTCCCACATCGTTTCCCACTTAACCATGACTTTGGGACCTTAGCTGGCGGTCTGGGTTGTTTCCCTCTTCACGACGGACGTTAGCACCCGCCGTGTGTCTCCCGTGATAACATTCTTCGGTATTCGTAGTTTGCATCGGGTTGGTAAGCCGGGATGGCCCCCTAGCCGAAACAGTGCTCTACCCCCGAAGATGAGTTCACGAGGCGCTACCTAAATAGCTTTCGGGGAGAACCAGCTATCTCCCGGTTTGATTGGCCTTTCACCCCCAGCCACAAGTCATCCGCTAATTTTTCAACATTAGTCGGTTCGGTCCTCCAGTTAGTGTTACCCAACCTTCAACCTGCCCATGGCTAGATCACCGGGTTTCGGGTCTATACCCTGCAACTTAACGCCCAGTTAAGACTCGGTTTCCCTTCGGCTCCCCTATACGGTTAACCTTGCTACAGAATATAAGTCGCTGACCCATTATACAAAAGGTACGCAGTCACACCACGAAGGTGCTCCCACTGCTTGTACGTACACGGTTTCAGGTTCTTTTTCACTCCCCTCGCCGGGGTTCTTTTCGCCTTTCCCTCACGGTACTGGTTCACTATCGGTCAGTCAGGAGTATTTAGCCTTGGAGGATGGTCCCCCCATATTCAGACAGGATACCACGTGTCCCGCCCTACTCTTCGAGTTCACAACCTGTGTGCTTTCGTGTACGGGGCTATCACCCTGTATCGCCGGACTTTCCAGACCGTTCCACTAACACACAAGCTGATTCAGACTCTGGGCTGCTCCCCGTTCGCTCGCCGCTACTGGGGGAATCGGTTGATTTCTTTTCCTCGGGGTACTTAGATGTTTCAGTTCCCCCGGTTCGCCTCGTTAACCTATGTATTCAGTTAACGATAGTGTGTCGGAACACACTGGGTTTCCCCATTCGGACATCGCCGGGTCAAAGGTTCATATCACCTCGCCGGCGCTTTTCGCAGATTAGCACGTCCTTCATCGCCTCTGACTGCCAGGGCATCCACCGTGTACGCTTAGTCGCTTAACCTCACAACCCGAAGATGTTTCTTTCGATTCATCATCGACTTGCGAAAATTTGAGAGACTCGAACACACCAATTAAGATGTGTCGTTTCAATTTTCAGCTTGATCCAGATTTTTAAAGAGCAAATATCTCAAACGTCACCCGAAGATGAGTTTTGAGATACGGGGGTCGGCGACTTTCACTCACGAACCAGCAAGTGGCGTCCCCTAGGGGATTCGAACCCCTGTTACCGCCGTGAAAGGGCGGTGTCCTGGGCCTCTAGACGAAGGGGACACTGAAGTCTCAATCGCAAGACGCCTTGCTATTTACTTTTCATCAGACAATCTGTGTGAGCACTACAAAGGCAGGTTCTTTAAGGTAAGGAGGTGATCCAACCGCAGGTTCCCCTACGGTTACCTTGTTACGACTTCACCCCAGTCATGAATCACAAAGTGGTAAGCGCCCTCCCGAAGGTTAAGCTACCTACTTCTTTTGCAACCCACTCCCATGGTGTGACGGGCGGTGTGTACAAGGCCCGGGAACGTATTCACCGTAGCATTCTGATCTACGATTACTAGCGATTCCGACTTCATGGAGTCGAGTTGCAGACTCCAATCCGGACTACGACGCACTTTATGAGGTCCGCTTGCTCTCGCGAGGTCGCTTCTCTTTGTATGCGCCATTGTAGCACGTGTGTAGCCCTACTCGTAAGGGCCATGATGACTTGACGTCATCCCCACCTTCCTCCAGTTTATCACTGGCAGTCTCCTTTGAGTTCCCGGCCGAACCGCTGGCAACAAAGGATAAGGGTTGCGCTCGTTGCGGGACTTAACCCAACATTTCACAACACGAGCTGACGACAGCCATGCAGCACCTGTCTCAGAGTTCCCGAAGGCACCAAAGCATCTCTGCTAAGTTCTCTGGATGTCAAGAGTAGGTAAGGTTCTTCGCGTTGCATCGAATTAAACCACATGCTCCACCGCTTGTGCGGGCCCCCGTCAATTCATTTGAGTTTTAACCTTGCGGCCGTACTCCCCAGGCGGTCGACTTAACGCGTTAGCTCCGGAAGCCACTCCTCAAGGGAACAACCTCCAAGTCGACATCGTTTACGGCGTGGACTACCAGGGTATCTAATCCTGTTTGCTCCCCACGCTTTCGCACCTGAGCGTCAGTCTTTGTCCAGGGGGCCGCCTTCGCCACCGGTATTCCTCCAGATCTCTACGCATTTCACCGCTACACCTGGAATTCTACCCCCCTCTACAAGACTCTAGCCTGCCAGTTTCGAATGCAGTTCCCAGGTTGAGCCCGGGGATTTCACATCCGACTTGACAGACCGCCTGCGTGCGCTTTACGCCCAGTAATTCCGATTAACGCTTGCACCCTCCGTATTACCGCGGCTGCTGGCACGGAGTTAGCCGGTGCTTCTTCTGCGGGTAACGTCAATTGCTGAGGTTATTAACCTCAACACCTTCCTCCCCGCTGAAAGTACTTTACAACCCGAAGGCCTTCTTCATACACGCGGCATGGCTGCATCAGGCTTGCGCCCATTGTGCAATATTCCCCACTGCTGCCTCCCGTAGGAGTCTGGACCGTGTCTCAGTTCCAGTGTGGCTGGTCATCCTCTCAGACCAGCTAGGGATCGTCGCCTAGGTGAGCCGTTACCCCACCTACTAGCTAATCCCATCTGGGCACATCTGATGGCAAGAGGCCCGAAGGTCCCCCTCTTTGGTCTTGCGACGTTATGCGGTATTAGCTACCGTTTCCAGTAGTTATCCCCCTCCATCAGGCAGTTTCCCAGACATTACTCACCCGTCCGCCGCTCGTCACCCAGGAGCAAGCTCCCTGTGCTACCGCTCGACTTGCATGTGTTAGGCCTGCCGCCAGCGTTCAATCTGAGCCATGATCAAACTCTTCAATTTAAGTTTGATGCTCGTGAATTAAACTTCGTAATGAATTACGTATGTTCACTCAGAGACTTGGTATTCATTTTTCGTCCGAGGACGTTAAGAATCCATGTCACTTTGAGTGCCCACACAGATTGTCTGATAAATTGTTAAAGAGCAGTGCAACGCGGCTTTCGCTCACCGTTGCGAGGTGGCGTATATTACGCTTTCCTCTTTCAGAGTCAACCCGTTATTTCAGGATTTTTTCTCTTCAACCGAACCGCTTGTTGTGTGAAGTGATTCACATCTGCCGTGTCGATGGAGGCGCATTATAGGGAGTTCTCAGCAGGCCGCAACCGCTAAATGACAGAAAAATGACTGACTGCTGCATTCCACAGCAAAACCCCGCCTTATACCCTTTTATGCACAAAGTTATCCACAATCCTGAGCGGATCGCGATGCGATCCTACGAATTGAGCGGGAAGATCAACTATACTAGCGGCAAATACTCTCCTCTGTGCAGGCCCATCCTCATGACCACACAACGCCTCGCCCGTGACTGGCGCCTCCCTACCGCAGGGGTGATGCTGCTGGCAATCCTCTTTGCCGGTTTTACCCTGCATGCGCACTGGAACGCTTTTATCCAGTGGTGTCTCGCCACACAAATTACGCTGCACCGTTATCTGGTGATGTATCTGCTGCAGCTTAATAACCACCAGTACAGCGGCGGATTATGGCTGTTAACGGGGGCTTTCCTTTATGGTGTCCTTCACGCCATCGGACCCGGGCACGGAAAATTCATTGTAACGACCTATCTGACCACCAATAAGGAAAGCGAGCTGGCCGCCCGGGTCGTCCCCTTCCTGGGTAGCCTGATGCAGGGCGTGAGCGCTATTCTGTTTGTCTTTATTCTGGCGGTGGGGTTTAACCTCGCCTCAGGGGATATCAGTACCAGCCGCTGGTACGTGGAGAAGATAAGCGCAGTGCTTATTGGCGCATTTGGCGCGTTTGTTATTTACCAGGCGCTGAAGAGCCTGCGTCCACACAGGTTAACGATCTCAGCCATCAAGCCGCTTCATCAGCACGATGAACACTGTGGCTGCGGTCATCATGGCGTGGGGACCAACCTGACACAAGGCGACTGGAAAACGCGCCTGGGCGTCATTCTGGCGATTGGCGCACGCCCGTGCAGCGGGGCGATCATGATTCTGATGTTTTCGAACGCGCTGGGCATTGTCACCTGGGGGGTGGCCGCAGTCATGACCATGTCTTTGGGAACCGCGCTCTCTATCGTGGGGCTTTCACTGGCAGTACGCTACGCCCGCGAGCGCACGGTGAGCTGGTTCGGAGAAAGCGCCTCATTGAGATGGCTCGTACCGTCAGTCAAAATAGCCGGAGGGATAGTCCTGATCCTGTTCGCGACGGTGCTGTTCCTGACGGTGATCCCCGTCAGCGCCAATGGCGACTACATCGCTGCTGGATGCTAATAAAAGAAAACCCGCCGTTGGCGGGTTTCTTTATTACTCGTTGATGCGTGGATGCTGGTCCACCAGTCGGGAGCGTTTTTTCTGCAGCTCTTCAATCTCTGCGTCAATATCCTCAATCTTCTGCTCTACGTTATCGTAGTGCTCACGCAGGATCTCTTTCGCTTCCTGGATATCAGACGCCGCAGGCGTTGCACCTTTCAGAGGGCGATTCGCCGTCTCCTTCATGGTAATACCGGTAATCAAACCAATCACCGCGATCACCATCAGGTAATAAGCCGGCATCATCAGGTTCTGCGTACTCTCTACCAGCGAGGCGGCAAGCGTCGGGGTCAGACCGGCAATCAGCACCGAGATGTTAAAGGCCGCGGCCAGCGCGCTGTAGCGAATGTGGGTCGGGAACATCGCAGGCAACGTTGAGGCCATCACCCCGATAAAGCAGTTAAGGATCACCGCCAGCATCAGCAGACCGGCAAAAATCAGCCCCAGCACATCGCTGTTAATCAGTATGAATGCCGGAATGGCCAGAGCAAACAGCGCGACGCTTCCCAGGATAATGAACGGTCGACGGCCAAAACGGTCACTCAACAGGCCCATAATCGGCTGCACAAACAGCATACCGACCATGATGGCGATAATAATCAGCACACCGTGATCTTCCGAGTAGTGCAGGTTATGCGACAGATAGCTCGGCATGTAGGTCAACAGCATGTAGTAGGTCACGTTGGTCGAAATCACCAGGCCAATACAGGTCAGCAGGCTGCGCCAGTGCTTAGTGGCAATCTCTTTGAACGACACCTTCGGACCATCCTGCAGCCCTTCGCGGTCACCCTGTTCCAGTTTTTCGACGTGCTGCTGGAACGCGGGCGTCTCCTCAAGCGCATGACGCAGGTAGAGACCAATAATCCCCAGCGGCAGTGCCAGGAAGAACGGGATACGCCAGCCCCAGTCGAGGAAGTTATCTTCGCCCACCACGGTTGAAATCAGCACCACTACGCCCGCGCCCATAACAAACCCGGCAATCGAGCCAAAGTCCAGCCAGCTCCCCATAAAACCGCGCTTACGGTCCGGGGAATACTCGGCAACAAAGATCGAGGCACCGGTATATTCACCGCCCACGGAGAAGCCCTGAGCCATCTTACAAATCAGCAGCAGAATCGGTGCCCAAATGCCGATGGTGGCGTAGGACGGTATAAGGCCGATACAGAATGTACTGATCGACATAATGACGATGGTGATGGCAAGGATTTTCTGGCGACCATATTTATCGCCGAGCATACCGAAGAACAGACCGCCCAGCGGGCGAATCAGGAAGGGAACGGAGAACGTACCCAGTGCGGCAATCATCTGCAGGCTGGGATCGGCCCCGGGGAAAAACACTTTACCTAACGCATAGGCCACAAAGCCGTAAACACCAAAATCGAACCATTCCATCGCATTACCGAGCGAGGCTGCGGTAATGGCTTTACGCAGCTTTGCGTCATCAATAATGGTGACGTCGCGAAGCGTGATGGGTTTAATCTTTTTCCTTCTTAGCATAGCTATCCTCGTTGACTCGGCCCTGTCTGTTTCACAGTCCAGTTTGCGTTCTGTGAACCATGGGATCCGCTCCATGCGAATCGCCTTATTCAAGCGTAGCAGGTTTACTTACATTGACGTTTTACGTCGATACAACCGAACCTGTTGACGCCTGCCTGGGCAGTTAATGACCTTTTTACCCTACCAGCGTTTATATTTGTGATCAACTTCACACATATTTTCGCGTCCGGTCAGCTCAGGCAAATTTTTGTCAAGGAGTGCCAATAAGCACTTCCTTAACCTACCTAAAGAACATCCTCCCGCGCGTCATTATTTCTTTCCTAACAGAAAAACAAACCACGTTAATTCACATCAGCTTTACATAAATTTCCATCAACAGGAACCGGCCTCAAGTTTTGCATTGAATATGTGACAAAGATAACTAAAACGATGTTTTATTTTAATTGAATCACTATTCCAATGATCGCATGATAAATCCGAATTCAGCGTTTAAGGTGTTTCTGAATGAGGTTAATCGGGAGCACACATTTAAATATGCTGCAGAGCTATCGAAAAAGACCGCAAGCAAAAAGAGCAATTGATTGAATTTATTGACTAATTTTTAACACCTATCACCCGTCCTGCGGGACCCGATGTGAGGTTTGTCCATGAAGATTAAAGCCACGATAGAACGCATACCTGGCGGTATGATGCTGGTTCCGCTGGTACTGGGCGCGATCCTGAATACCCTTGCTCCTGATACCGGAGCTTATTTTGGCGGTTTCACAAAAGGCATGATAACAGGCACGGTTCCCATTCTTGCCGTCTGGTTTTTTTGTATCGGCGCATCCATTAATTTGCGGGCAACGGGTACTGTAATACGCAAATCCGGTACGCTGGTGATAACCAAAATAGCCGTAGCCTGGGCGGTGGCGATGATATGCGCGATGTTCATTCCGGAGGATGGAATTCAGACCGGGTTCTTCGCGGGTTTATCAGTCCTGGCGATTGTCTCGGCGATGGATATGACCAACGGCGGATTGTACGCCAGCCTGATGAACCAGTACGGGACGAAAGAAGAGTCCGGCGCATTTGTGTTGATGTCTCTGGAGTCCGGCCCGCTGATGACGATGCTGATCCTGGGGTCTGCTGGCCTGGCCTCGTTTGAACCCCACCACTTTGTCGGCGCGATCCTGCCCTTCCTGATCGGTTTCGCCCTTGGCAATCTCGATCACGATCTGCGTGATTTCTTTAGCAAAGCCACGCCGGTGCTGATCCCGTTCTTCGGTTTCGCGCTGGGGAACACCATCAACCTGAAAGTCATTCTCGATACCGGCCTGCTGGGGATTGTGCTGGGTGTCGCCGTGATCGTCATCACCGGTATTCCGCTGATTATTGCCGACCGTGTAATCGGAGGAGGAAACGGCACGGCTGGCGTCGCCGCCTCTTCAGCCGCGGGTGCTGCTGTCGCAAACCCGGTGATTATTGCCCAAATTAACCCGGCCTTCGAACCGGTGGCCGCTTCAGCGACGGCGCTGGTTGCCGCAAGCGTGATTGTGACCGCGATTCTGGTCCCCATCATCACGGCGCTGTATGCGAAACGCTACGGGAATATGCCAGAGACCCAGCCTGAGCCGAAACCAATAGAAATGAATCATTAACACACCGCACCAAACCATCCCCTCTCCCCTACGGGGAGAGGGTTAGGGTGAGGGGTAAGGGATTTACCCAAAAATCTCTTCTACCATCGCGTCCACCAGCCGTTTTGCCGAACAGAGCCTTGGCATACCCAGCGCGACGGTCTGCCAGTTTTGCGTGACTGACCAGCTCACCGGATGTTGATCCGCCTGACACCAGTCCCCCAGCCACCCCAGCATGTCTTTATGATCGATTAAACCCGGAGAGGCAGGCGTTGTCAGCCACTGGTGATAGAAATGGCGGGTCGTGGGGGATGCATTGATGCCCTGCGCCAGATAGTTAGCCGCCATGCTGCGCAGGTTATCCTTAAGCATTGCCGCTACATCTTCATTCGCGAGGCGGCATGCATCACCAAATGCCCCCCAGCGCAGCTCTTCCAGCACGATAAAACAGCGCCCGGCCAGCGACCAGCCATCATAATGCCCGGCCCGCCAGCGGGTAAAAATCTGCTCGCTGTGCTCGCCCGCCTGCACCGTGAGCCCGCGCTGGGTCAGCGCCTTTTCTTTATAAGCTGCACGTTGGGTAAAATGAGAGGCGAGTTCAGCGTACTGCTGCATCAGACCGGGGGATTGCGGGGCGCGCGGGTTCGTCTGCTGGCGCAAAGCAATCAGCTTCTCTGCCATCAGCGTCAGCGCCAGATGACCCGGATCAAGCATGCCGGCCAGTTTTTCCGCCAGCCCCAGGCGCAGCGCTGCATTTTCATTGAGCATACCCGCCATCGCCCAGGGGCGTAGCCGGGTATGCGTCATGATTTCTTGAGTCAAACGCTCGCGAAACTGAAGCTGTTGTGGTCCCAGGTGAGAATGACGCGCCGCGTCTCCCCCCTGCACCAGATCGACCATAAATTTTGGATTAATACACTCCAACGTTCGCCCGGGGCCGTCCAGTAGTGGTGTTGTCATGGTTGCTCTGCCGCGAATAGAGTTTGAATATCATCGCGTAACAGTCGGGTATCTTCCTGTATCCACGTCGCAGTAGTGATACTTTGCTTCAACAGCTGACAGAGCGCTCGGGTTGAATGCTCATTCTGTTGACGCACTGCGAGGCTATCACGCAAGCTTTCCTGTAACCCGGTCAGGCACAGCGAAAATTCCGCAAAGAACGTTGCCATTCCTGCCGTAACAGAGACATCGACCTGCGCGGACAAAGCTTTACGTATTTGTTCACAAAACTGTTCAATATGTTGCTTAAATTTGTCATGTAGCTGCGCAATGTCGATAACATAGCGCGTGCGCGTTTCCACATACTCATCCCAGCCCCAGCCCGGATTATTGAGCCAGCGAGAGACCGTCTCTCGCATGCTGCTCCCACTCGATGGCAGGCCTGCCTGGCTGTCATCCTGCGCAATCGCATCGTTAAACAGCGCCCGCGTATTGAAGTTAAGCTGGCTCGCCTGAAACGCCGGGAAACTGATTCGCGCCCGAAAACCCGCATGGCTCAGATGCTCTTTAATACGCGTTTCGATGGGACGCATGGCCTCGTTCAGGGAGCGCGCCAGCGTAGACTCAAGCTGGTCGAAGCGTAACGCCAGCTCCCGGCAAATCTTCGTCTGCGCATCCAGCATCACCCGCTCGCAGGAGGAGCGGATTTTACTCAGCGCAATCTGCGCCTGCCCTTCGTCGTCCAGAACCAGCTGCTTCAGCTCGTCACCGTGAGCGTTCTGCCGATCGATGCCTGCCAAATCACGAATATGCTGAGCGCTGAACACCTCGCCAATCGCCTGGTTAAGCGCGGTTTTTTGGGCACCCATAAAGTCCGCGGTAGCGTTCAGCGCCTCCTCAACTTCATGTTTCACCTCATCGCTCACCACGCTCTGGCGCGTCTGCAGAAGCGCCATGTCCTCTTCCAGACGTGTGATATTTAATTCCAGCGCCTCAAAGGCGACCGTCAGACCCTGATAGCGGAAGTCGAGGTACTCCCGGGCATTTTGTGCGTAATTAAGGAGCTTATGCGAGGCCGAACGCAGCGCGTATAGCGAGGCGTTGGCATAGGCGGCGTAAATCAATTTGCGTATGGGTTGTTCGAAGAGCGAATCTTCCCAGAGCAAATCGGCAGAATGACGAACATGCTCGATATCGTCCAGGTCCGCCGTACGCCAGCGCCGCCCAAGCGCCGCTTCGGCAAAATCCTGCACCCAGGGTTGCTCCTGATGATCCGGCAGCTGTCCGTGGGTACTCATCTCGTAGCGAGCGCGGTTCGCCAGATACGCCCACATGGAGGAAACGGGGTAGATCTGGCCAGGCGAAATATTGCCTTTCATTAAGGTGCCGGAGATCATCGCCCGGATCTGCTCTTCATCGTCGCTATTGCGATCTTTCTGATCGAACTTATTGACCAGCGCATACAGCGGCACGGATTTTCCCGCCGCGGAAATGGCCTGGCGGACTTCTTCATCAGAGATGGATTTAAGCTGGGTATAATCCATCACGGCCAGCACCGCCGACGCGCGGGACAACTGTTCGTTGAGCATTTTTTGCAGATGCGGCTGTCCGGCCTCATTCGGCCCGGGCGTATCGAGCAGCGTCAGCTGTCCGAGGTGAGCATCCAGACCCGCAAGATGCACGAACTCCACTTCAATCACCGGAATATGTTCGATGGCGGCATATTCAGAGAAGGGAAACTCCACGCCTAACGCCTGGGAAAGTCTCACCAGGTCGTTAAGGCTTTTCAGACAATGAAATATCGGCTGCGCGCCCAGGTGATGCTTCTCAAAAGCTTCTCCTTTTTCAATGCGCTCCAGCAGCGTATTCATGTCTTTATCAATTTCCAGATGCTGAGCCAGCTTCCCGCGATCGTAATCGCATAGCTTTTTCTGAAGCAGTTGAATCAAATCATCAATCGGCGAGGCATGTGAGAAATGCAGCACCGGATCCTTCTGACCCGGCGTATGGCGAATCAGGGTAGGTAGCGCCGTCATCGGACGATTGCGGTTCGGCAACACTTCGGTACCCACAATCGCATTAATGGTGGTCGATTTCCCCGCTTTCATGGTGCCAACAATAGCGAGGACCATTTCCAGCCGGGTTATTTTCCGTAATTCATTATTCAGCATCGCCTGCTGTGCTTCGACACCGCGCGCACTAAAATGCAAAGGTAAAACGTTGTTCTTTTCACCCGTAATGGCAGCCGCTGTGCTCTCCAGCATCGCAGTCGGCATTGATTTCAACGTATCAAGATTTTGCAGGGCGAGCTGTAACAAACGCTCAGCTTCCTGGCTTAATTCAAAAATGGTCTGTGTGTGCATGATAAAAGCCTTTCCTTAACGCAAATTTATTACTTTTATTAAGCCACTGGTATTAATTATGTTGTTCAGGCTTATATGATCACGTGTGGAAAACATGTTCGCCGAAATATAACCGATTGATGATAATCAGAAATAATTCGCTATCCTTGCATGGCGTGTATAGCTCCCCTCCTGGCCTGACGGCCAAAAGAAAAAAGCGTAGCCCAATTTTAAGAAACTTCAGGATATATCATCATTATTTACCCACCTAAAAAGAGAGGTAATACGCCCCTGCCAAAAGATATGGATGGCAGCGAAGTCAGGAGATAAATAACAATGTGTCGCTTCACCTTATCCGAAATGGAGGAGCGTAGCAATTTGCCGCAATAAAATATTCGATATATTTAGCACCCATTCTTTCCACCGTGTTAATGACGTAAGCATCGCTTAACTGACTGACAGGAAGTGTCACTCCCGATACGCTTTTTGCATTTTTTTAATTCACAATATCACCGACAACCGTGTGGATTTGCGCTATACTTGCCGCCTTTTTCGGCACGCTGCCGTCATTTAGCTGGCACTTTCCAGCGCGTTTACACTTTTTTGAGGATACCGATATGTCACTCCCACATTGCCCAAAATGCAATTCTGAATACACCTATGAAGATAATGGCATGTTCATCTGCCCGGAATGCGCTCACGAATGGAATGATGCCGAACCATCACACGATGCTGATGCACTTGTCGTAAAAGATGCGAACGGCAATTTGCTGGCGGACGGCGACAGCGTAACCGTGGTTAAAGACCTGAAAGTGAAAGGCAGTTCTTCCATGCTGAAAATTGGCACCAAAGTGAAGAATATCCGTCTGGTTGAAGGCGATCATAATATCGACTGCAAAATTGACGGCTTCGGTCCGATGAAGCTGAAATCCGAGTTCGTGAAAAAGAACTGATTTACCCGCCCGGTGGCGCTTCGCTTACCGGGTTTTCGGGAACTACACTTAACGGGCTTTTCTTACGTGAGGTAAAGATTATGCCGTTAAGTCCCTACATCTCTTTCGCCGGCAACTGTGCAGAAGCCACTTCTTTCTACCAGCAAGCCGTCGGCGCAGAACTCCTCTATAAAATCACCTTCGGCGAAATGCCAAAAAGCGATAACAGCGATGAAGGCTGTCCGTCCGGTATGCAATTTCCGGATTCGGCTATCGCTCACTCCAACGTTCGCATTGCGGGCAGCGATATCATGATGAGCGACGGGATGCCGCCGGGCAGCAACGCGCAGTACGCGGGTTTCACGCTGGTACTCGATACCCAGGACGTTAATGAAGGCAAGCGCTGGTTCGACAACCTCGCCGCGGGCGGGAATATCGAAATGGCCTGGCAGGAAACCTTCTGGGCGCACGGTTTCGGTAAAGTCACCGATAAATACGGCGTGCCGTGGATGATTAACGTCGTTAAACAGCAGCACTAATCTTCGGGCGGAGGGCCGTCTGCCTCCGCCTGTCATCAAACCCCCCTCAACTCTTCAAACTCCCGCAACCCAGACTTAACCCAAATGTCACATTGATGCGCCAGCATGAGGCCACATTTATCGTGAGGCCCAGCACATGCAAACCGTCATCCGCGTCGAGAAACTGAGCAAGACCTTCAATCACAATAAGGCTCTGCATGCCGTTGATCTGACCGTCCAGCAGGGCGAAATGGTGGCGCTGCTGGGGCCATCCGGTTCAGGTAAATCCACCCTTCTGCGTCATTTAAGCGGCCTTATCACCTGCGATAAAACGCCGGAAAGCCACGTCGAGCTGCTGGGCAATACCGTGCAGCGCGCGGGGCGTCTCGCCAGCGATATCCGCAAGAGCCGCGCCCAGACGGGCTACATCTTCCAGCAGTTCAACCTGGTGAACCGCCTGACGGTGCTGGAGAACGTGCTGATTGGCGCGCTCGGCAGCACGCCGTTCTGGCGCACCTGTCTGCGCTGGTTCTCCCCTTCCCAGAAGCAGGAAGCCTTACAGGCGCTGACCCGCGTCGGCATGGCGCATTTCGCCCACCAGCGCGTCTCCACCCTGTCCGGTGGACAACAGCAGCGCGTCGCCATTGCCCGCGCCCTGATGCAAAAAGCGCAAATCATTCTCGCTGACGAACCCATTGCCTCGCTGGACCCGGAGTCCGCACGCATCGTGATGGAGACCCTGCGCGACATTAACCAGAACGACGGCATCACCGTGGTGGTCACGCTGCATCAGGTGGATTACGCCCTGCGCTACTGCGAACGCATTGTCGCCCTGCGTCAGGGACACGTGTTCTTTGATGGCGCGAGCCATCAGTTTGATAACGAACGTTTTGACCATCTCTACCGCAGCATTAACCGCGTCGAAGAGAACGCGCAGGCTGCTTAATTAAACCCGATCCGAGGAAAGTACATGAGCTACAAAGCCGTTGCCGCGCTGGCCTTTACCAGCATGTTCAGCATCAGCACCCTGTTAAGCCCAGCGTATGCGGAAGAGCAGGAAAAAGTGCTGAACTTCGGCATTATTTCGACGGAATCACAGCAGAACCTGAAGCCTCAGTGGGAACCGTTCCTGAAAGATATGGAAACCAAGCTGGGGATCAAAGTGAACGCCTTCTTCGCCCCGGACTACGCGGGCATCATCCAGGGGATGCGCTTTAATAAAGTGGACATCGCCTGGTACGGCAACCTCTCCGCCATGGAAGCGGTGGACCGCGCGAACGGCCAGGTGTTTGCCCAGACCGTCGCGGCAGATGGCTCCCCGGGCTACTGGAGCGTGCTGATCGTGAACAAAGACAGCCCGATCAACAACCTCAACGACATGCTCGCCAAACGCAAAGAGCTGACCTTCGGCAACGGCGATCCGAACTCCACCTCCGGTTACCTTGTCCCCGGCTACTACGTCTTCGCCAAAAACAACGCCTCCGCCAGCGACTTCAAGCGCACGGTGAACGCCAGCCACGAAACTAACGCCCTGGCCGTGGCCAACAAGCAGGTGGACGTTGCCACCAACAACACCGAAAACCTCGACAAGCTGAAAACTTCCGCGCCGGACAAGCTGAAGGAAATCAAGGTTATCTGGAAATCGCCGCTGATCCCGGGCGACCCGATCGTGTGGCGTAAAAACCTGTCTGAAAACACCAAGGACAAGGTGTACGACTTCTTTATGACCTATGGCAAAACGCCGGAAGAGAAAGCGGTCCTGGAGCGTCTGGGCTGGGCACCGTTCCGCCCGTCAAGCGACCTGCAGCTGGTCCCGATTCGTCAGTTGGCGCTGTTTAAAGAGATGCAGGGCGTGAAGGACAACAAAGGGCTGAAGGACGAGGAGAAGACCAGCAAAGTGGCCACCATTCAGGCCCAGCTGGAAGACCTCGACCGCCTGACCGCCGCGCTGAGCGCCATGACCAGCGTGAATAAAGCGGTGCAGTAACTCAAGTCCCCTCTCCCTTGAGGGAGAGGGTTAGGGTGAGGGGGAAATGCGCACGCTGATGCCCTCACCCCGGCCCTCTCCCACAGGGAGAGGGAGAACAGATTAAGGAGCCAACATGCAAACCATCACCCTCCCACCGCCGAAGCGCAGCTGGTTCTCGCTCATAAGCTGGGCCATCCTGCTGGCGGTGCTGTTTATCTCCTGGAAGGGCGCGGAAATGGATCCGCTGCTGCTCTTCAAAGACGCTGGCAACATGGCGACCTTCGCCGCCGACTTCTTCCCGCCGGACTTCAGCCAGTGGCAGGACTATCTCAGCGAAATGGCGGTCACCCTGCAAATCGCCGTCTGGGGCACCGCCCTTGCCGTCGTTCTCTCCATTCCATTTGGCCTGATGAGCGCCGAAAACATCGTGCCGTGGTGGGTGTATCAGCCGATGCGTCGCCTGATGGACGCCTGCCGCGCCATCAATGAAATGGTCTTTGCGATGCTGTTCGTGGTCGCCGTCGGCCTGGGTCCGTTTGCCGGCGTGATGGCGCTGTTCATCCACACCACCGGCGTGCTTTCCAAGCTGCTCTCCGAAGCGGTCGAAGCCATCGAGCCCGGCCCGGTGGAAGGCATCCGCGCCACGGGCGCAAACAAAATCGAAGAGATCCTTTACGGCGTCCTGCCGCAGGTGATGCCGCTGCTGATCTCCTACTCCCTGTACCGCTTTGAGTCCAACGTCCGCTCCGCCACCGTGGTCGGCATGGTGGGCGCAGGCGGGATTGGCGTCACCCTGTGGGAAGCGATTCGCGGTTTCCAGTTCCAGCAAACCTGCGCCCTGATGGTACTCATCATCGTCACCGTCAGCCTGCTGGATTTCCTCTCTCAACGTTTGCGTAAGCACTTCATCTGAGAAGCGAGGCTTTGTTTTCTATGCACTTATCCAGACATCCGACCAGTTACCCGACCCGCTGGCAGGAGATTGCGGCAAAGCTCGAAGTGGAGCTGCGCACGCACTACCGCTGCGGGGACTACCTGCCCGCCGAGCAGCAGCTTGCCGACCGCTATGAGGTGAACCGACACACCCTGCGCCGCGCCATTGACCAGCTGGTCGAGCGCGGCTGGGTCCAGCGCCGTCAGGGCGTGGGCGTGCTGGTGCTGATGCGCCCGTTCGACTACCCGCTAAACGCCCAGGCGCGCTTCAGCCAGAACCTGCTGGATCAGGGCAGCCACCCGACCAGCGAAAAGCTGCTCTCGGTATTGCGCCCGGCCTCCAGCCACGTGGCGGACGCGCTGGGCATTCAGGAGGGCGATAACGTCATTCACCTGCGCACCCTGCGCCGGGTTAACGGCGTGGCGGTGTGCCAGATAGACCACTACTTCGCGGACCTCGCCCTCTGGCCCGTGCTCCAGCATTTCTCCAGCGGCTCGCTGCATGACTTTCTTCAGGATGCGACAGGCGTTGCGCTCAAGCGCACCCAGACGCGCATCAGCGCCCGTCGCGCGCAGGCGAAAGAGAGCAAGGTGCTCGAAATTCCCAATATGGCCCCGCTGCTCTGCGTGCGCACCCTCAACCACCGTGACGGCGAGATCAACGCGACGGAATACTCCGTCAGCCTGACCCGCGCCGACATGATCGAATTCACCATGGAGCACTGAATGCACTTCGACACCTCCACCCGACAGCGCTGGATGCGCGTGCTGGCCCACAGCCAGCCTGCCGCGCTCTCTGCCCGCATGAGCGCCCTGAGTCTGGCACCCGATTACGACACCCTTCGCGCCCCGGAGATCGGCCTCGTTCAGATCCAGGCGCGCATGGGCGGCACCGGCGAGCGCTTCTTCGCCGGAGACGCCACCCTCACCCGCGCGGCGATCCGCCTGAACAGCGGCACGCTGGGCTACAGCTACGTGCTGGGGCGCGACAAAGCGCACGCCGAGCGCTGCGCGGTAATCGACGCGCTTTTACAGGAACAACCCTATTTCCAGACGTTAATGGAAACCCTTATTGCCCCGCTGGAAGCCGACCGCGCCGCGCGCATTGCCGCACGTCAGGCCGAAGTGAACGCCAGCCGGGTCGACTTCTTTACGCTCGTTCGCGGAGACAACGCATGACGCTTCAACCTGCTTTTACCCTGGCCGTCCAGGATGCCCAACACAGTTTTCGTCGCCTGCTGAAAGCGATGAGCGAGCCGGGCGTGATCGTCTCGCTGCACCAGCTCTCCCAGGGCTGGCTGCCGCTGAACCTGGCGACCACCAGCGTGCTGCTGACGCTTGCCGATAACGACACCCCGGTGTGGCTCTCGGGCGCGCTGTCGAACGATATCGCCAGCCAGAACCTGCGTTTTCACACCGGCGCCCCGCTGGTCGATCAGCCCCAGCAGGCGGTTTTTGCCGTGGCCGACGAGCAAATCAGCCATGAACAGCTTAACGCCCTGAGCGAAGGCAGCGCCGTCGCCCCGGAAACCAGCGCCACGCTGATCCTGCAGGTCTCCAGCCTGAGCGGCGGCCGCATGCTGCGCCTCACGGGGGCAGGCATCGCCGACGAGCGCATGGTCGCGCCGCAGCTGCCGGAGTGCATCATTCACGAGCTGACCGAACGCCCGCACCCGTTCCCGCTGGGCATTGACCTGATCCTGACCTGCGGCGAACGCCTGCTGGCAATCCCGCGGACCACCCACGTGGAGGTGTGCTGATGTACGTTGCCGTCAAAGGGGGCGAGAAGGCCATCGCCGCCGCCCATGCGCTACAGGCGCACAGACGACGGGGCGATGAACGGCTTCCCGAGCTGAGCGTCGCCCAGATTGAACAGCAGCTAAACCTTGCCGTCGACCGCGTGATGACTGAGGGCGGCATCGCCGACCGCGAGCTGGCGGCGCTGGCCCTGAAGCAGGCCAGCGGCGATAACGTGGAAGCCATCTTCCTGCTGCGCGCCTACCGCACCACGCTTGCCAAACTGGCGGTGAGCGAGCCGGTGAACACGGCGGAGATGCGCCTGGAGCGCCGCATTTCTGCCGTTTATAAAGACATTCCCGGCGGCCAGCTGCTTGGCCCGACCTACGACTACACCCATCGCCTGCTGGATTTTACCCTGCTGGCGAACGGCGAAGCGCCGCAGCTGAGCGCTTCCGACGCCGAACAAGAACCGTCTCCGCACGTCTTCAGCCTGCTGGCGAAGCAGGGTCTGGCGAAGGCGGAGGAAGATTCAGACGCGCAGCCGGATGACATCACCCGCACGCCGCCGGTTTACCCGTGCTCGCGCTCGTCCCGCCTGCAGCAGCTGATGCGCGGCGACGAAGGCTATCTGCTGGCGCTGGCCTACTCCACCCAGCGCGGCTACGGGCGCAACCACCCGTTTGCGGCCGAAATTCGCAGCGGCTACATCGACGTCGAAATCGTGCCGGAAGAGCTGGGTTTTGCGGTGAACGTCGGCGAACTGCTGATGACCGAGTGCGAAATGGTGAACGGATTTATCGCGCCCGAAAATGAAGACCCGCACTTTACCCGCGGCTACGGGCTGGTGTTCGGCCTCGGCGAGCGCAAGGCCATGGCAATGGCGCTGGTTGACCGCGCACTCCAGGCACCGGACTACGGCGAGCACGTTGCAGGCCCGGCGCAGGACGAAGAGTTCGTGCTGGCCCACGCGGATAACGTTGAGGCCGCCGGCTTTGTCTCGCACCTCAAGCTGCCGCACTACGTCGATTTCCAGGCCGAACTGGAACTGCTGAAACGCCTGCAACGGGAGCGCGCCAATGGCTAACTTAAGCGGCTACAACTTTGCCTATCTTGATGAGCAAACCAAACGCATGATCCGCCGCGCGATACTTAAAGCGGTGGCCATTCCGGGCTATCAGGTGCCGTTCGGCGGCCGCGAAATGCCGATGCCCTACGGCTGGGGCACGGGCGGTATTCAGATCACCGCCAGCGTGATCGGCGAGGCGGACGTGCTGAAGGTCATCGACCAGGGTGCCGACGACACCACCAACGCCGTGTCGATCCGAAGCTTCTTCCAGCGCGTCACCGGCGTCACCACCACCGAAAAAACCGAAGACGCGACGCTGATCCAGACCCGTCACCGCATCCCCGAAACCCCGCTGGCTGAAGATCAGATTTTGATTTTCCAGGTGCCGATCCCGGAGCCGCTGCGCTTTATCGAGCCGCGCGAAACGGAAACCCGCACCATGCACGCGCTGGAGGAGTACGGGGTAATGCAGGTGAAGCTGTATGAGGATATCGCCCGCTTCGGCCATATCGCCACCACCTACGCCTACCCGGTGAAGGTCAACGGGCGCTACGTGATGGACCCGTCGCCGATCCCGAAGTTCGATAACCCGAAGATGGACATGATGCCCGCCCTGCAGCTGTTCGGCGCCGGGCGCGAAAAGCGCATCTACGCCGTCCCGCCTTACACCCGCGTGGAAAGTCTCGATTTCGACGATCACCCGTTTACGGTGCAGGAGTGGGACGAGCCGTGCGCCATCTGCGGATCCCAACACAGCTATCTGGACGAAGTGGTGCTGGACGACACGGGCAAACGGATGTTTGTCTGCTCCGACACCGATTACTGCCGCCAACAGAGCGAGGCGAACGGCCAATGAAACCGCTGCTTTCGGTTAATCACCTGACTCACCTGTATGCGCCGGGCAAAGGCTTTAGCGACGTGTCGTTCGAGCTGTGGCCGGGCGAAGTGCTGGGGATCGTCGGCGAGTCCGGCTCCGGCAAAACCACCCTGCTGAAGTCCATCTCCGCGCGCCTGACGCCGCAACACGGCGAGATCCTGTATCAGGGACGCTCCCTCTACGGCATAAGCGAGGCCGAGCGCCGCCGCCTGCTGCGCACCGAGTGGGGCGTGGTGCATCAGCACCCGATGGACGGCCTGCGCCGTCAGGTCTCCGCCGGGGGCAACATCGGCGAACGCCTGATGGCCACCGGCGCGCGCCACTACGGCAACATCCGCGCCACTGCCCAGCACTGGCTGGAGGAAGTTGAAATCCCCGCCTCGCGCATCGACGACCTGCCGACAACCTTCTCCGGTGGGATGCAGCAGCGCCTGCAGATTGCCCGCAACCTGGTGACCCATCCGAAGCTGGTGTTTATGGACGAACCCACCGGCGGGCTGGACGTCTCCGTGCAGGCGCGCCTGCTCGACCTGCTGCGCGGTCTGGTGGTGGAGCTGAACCTTGCGGTGGTGATTGTCACCCACGATCTGGGCGTTGCGCGCCTGCTGGCGGACCGTCTGCTGGTGATGAAGCAGGGTCAGGTGGTGGAAAGTGGGCTCACCGACCGGGTGCTCGACGATCCACACCATCCGTACACCCAGCTGCTGGTGTCGTCCGTGTTGCAGAATTGAGGGCGCTGTCGCCGGGTGGCGCTGCGCTTACCCGGCCTACGAACACCGCACCTGAAGGCCGGGTAAGGCGAAGCCGCCACCCGGCAAAACGAATCGCGAGGCCAACATGATCCACGTACAAAACGTAAGTAAGACCTTCGTGCTCCACCAGCAAAACGGCGTGCGCCTGCCGGTGCTGCAAAATGCCTCGTTAGAGGTCAGCAGCGGCGAATGCGTGGTGCTGCACGGCCATTCCGGCAGCGGAAAATCCACCCTGCTGCGCTCCCTGTACGCTAACTACCTCCCGGACGAAGGCCATATCCGCATTCGCCACAACGATGAGTGGGTCGATCTGGTGCAGGCCCCCGCGCGTAAAGTGCTGGAAGTGCGCCGCACGACGATCGGCTGGGTCAGCCAGTTTCTGCGGGTGATCCCGCGGATCTCTGCCCTGGACGTGGTGATGCAGCCGCTGCTGGATCTCGGCGTGCCGCGCGAAACCTGCGCCGCCAAAGCCGCCAGCCTGCTGACGCGCCTCAACGTGCCTGAACGCCTGTGGCACCTCGCTCCGTCGACCTTTTCCGGCGGCGAACAGCAGCGCGTCAATATCGCCCGCGGCTTTATTGTCGACTACCCGATTTTACTTCTGGATGAACCCACCGCCTCGCTCGACGGTAAAAACAGCGCCGCCGTGGTGGCGCTGATCGAACAGGCCAAAGCGCGCGGGGCGGCGATCGTCGGGATCTTCCACGACGACGCCGTACGCAGCCGCGTGGCGGACAGACTGCACCCGATGGGGACAAACGCATGATTATCAATAACGTCAGGCTGGTGCTGGAAAATGAAGTCGTTGATGGCTCGGTTGAAGTCCATGAAGGCGTTATTCGCGCCTTTGCAGAAACCCAGAGCCGTACCCCTGAAGCGATGGACGGTGAAGGCGGCTGGCTGCTGCCGGGGCTGATTGAGCTGCATACCGATAATCTGGACAAATTTTTCACCCCGCGCCCGAAGGTGGACTGGCCCGCCCATTCGGCGATGAGCAGCCACGACGCGCTGATGGTCGCCAGCGGCATCACCACCGTGCTGGACGCGGTGGCCATTGGCGACGTGCGCGACGGCGGCGACCGCCTGGAGAATCTGGAGAAGATGATCAACGCCGTGGAGGAGACGCAAAAACGCGGCCTCAACCGCGCCGAGCACCGTCTGCACCTGCGCTGCGAGCTGCCGCACCACACCACCCTGCCGCTGTTTGAAAAGCTGGTCGGGCGCGAGCCGGTCTCGCTGGTCTCCCTGATGGACCACTCGCCGGGGCAGCGCCAGTTCGCCAACATTGAAAAGTATCGCGAATACTATCAGGGCAAATACTCGCTCAACGACGCCGAGATGGCGCGCTACGAGGAAGAGCAGCTGGCGCTTGCGGCCCAGTGGTCGCAGCCGAACCGCCTCAAGATTGCCGCGATGTGTCGTGACCGCAACATCGCGCTGGCCAGCCATGACGACGCCACGCACGATCACGTGCGCGAATCGCACCTGCTTGGCAGCGCGATCGCCGAATTTCCCACCACGTTCGAGGCGGCTGAAGCCTCCCGCAGGCACGGCATGAACGTGCTGATGGGCGCACCGAACATCGTGCGCGGCGGATCGCACTCCGGTAACGTGGCGGCAAGCAGGCTCGCCGCCCTCGGCCTGCTGGATATTCTCTCGTCCGACTACTACCCCGCCAGCCTGCTGGATGCGGCGTTCCGGGTGGCGGACGACGAGGACAACAGCTTTACGCTGCCGCAGGCGATTCGCCTGGTGACGAAAAACCCGGCCAGGGCGCTCAACCTTCAGGATCGCGGGGAAATCGCCGAGGGAAAACGCGCGGACCTGGTGCTGGCCCACCGCAAGGGGGAGCACGTTCATATCGACCACGTCTGGCGTCAGGGAAAAAGGGTGTTCTGATGGGAAGGCTCATCTGGTTAATGGGGCCCTCCGGCTCCGGTAAGGACAGCCTGCTGTCCGCCTTGCGGCAGCGGGAACATCCGCAGCTGCTGGTTGCGCACCGCTATATTACCCGCGCGGCTAATGCCGGGAGTGAAAATCATATCGCCCTGAGCGAGCAGGAATTTTTCATTCGTGCCGGGCAAAACCTGCTGGCGCTGAGCTGGCATGCCAACGGTTATTACTATGGGATCGGCATTGAGACCGATCTGTGGCTGCATGCGGGCTTCGACGTGCTGGTTAACGGCTCGCGTGCGCATCTGCCACAAGCGCGCGCCCGCTATGAGGCGGCCCTGCTGCCGGTCTGTCTGCAGGTTTCGCCGGACGTCCTGCGCAGCCGGTTGCAGAGTCGGGGGCGTGAATCAGCCCGTGAGATCGATCAGCGGCTTGAGCGTGCGGCCCGCTATGCCCCGTCCGACTGCCACATCCTCAATAACGACGGAAGTTTGCTACAGTCAGTCGATACCTTTTTATCGCTTATCCGTCAGAAGGAGAAACAGCATGCCTGACTGCCAGCTTCGCCCCGCTACCGCCGACGATGCGCAGAGTGTTTACGCCCTGATCTGCGAACTGAAGCAGGCAGAGTTCGATCGCCAGGCGTTTCACGCGGGCTATCTTGCCAATCTGCAGGATCGCAACATGCGCTACCAGCTTGCGGAGAGAGAGGGACAGGCCATCGGCATGATAGGCCTGCACATGCAGTTTCACCTCCATCACGCGCGCTGGATCGGCGAGATCCAGGAGCTGGTGGTGATGCCGCAGGCGCGTGGGTTAAAGGTGGGAAGTCAGCTGCTGGCCTGGGCGGAAGAGGTAGCACGACAGGCCGGCGCGGAGCTGACCGAACTTTCCACCAGCGTGAAGCGCACCGACGCGCACCGTTTTTACGTTCGTGAAGGATACACGCAGAGCCATTTCCGATTCACCAAACCGCTGTAGAGGTGCGTTATGAGTCTGACCATCACGTTGACGGGAACGGGTGGCGCCCAGCTGGTGCCGGTCTTTGGCTGCGACTGCGCGGCCTGCCGCCGGGCGCGCCTGCAGGACAACTATCGCCGTCGCCCCTGCAGCGCGGTGGTCAAATTCAACGATGCGGTGACGCTGCTGGACGCGGGCATTCCGCACCTGATGGACGACTGGCCCGCAGGCAGCTTTCAGCAGTTTTTGCTGACCCATTACCATATGGATCACGTTCAGGGTCTCTTCCCCCTGCGCTGGGGCGTTGGTGCGACGATTCCGGTTTACGGTCCGCCGGACGAAGCGGGCTGCGACGACCTGTTTAAACATCCGGGGATTCTGGATTTCAGCCACACGGTCGAACCGTTCGTCATGTTTGAACTTCAGGGAATGCGGGTTACGCCGCTGCCGCTTAACCATTCAAAACTGACCTTCGGGTATTTGCTAGAATCGGCCCACAGCCGCGTGGCCTGGCTTTCCGACACTGCCGGGCTGCCGGAAAAAACGGTGAAGTTCCTGCTCAACAATCAGCCGCAGGCGATGATTATCGACTGCAGCCATGAACCGCGCGACGAGACGCCGCGAAACCATTGCGACTTAAATACCGTGATTGCGTTAAACGAGGCGATTGGCTGTCCGCAGGTGATCCTGACGCACGTCAGCCATCTGTTTGATGTGTGGATGATGAATAACCCGCTGCCGCAGGGCATAGAAGCGGGCTATGACGGGATGGTGCTGGTACTGGATTAGGTTTTCTCCCTCTCCCGTGGGAGAGGGTCGGGGTGAGGGCAACAGGCCGCACTTAACCTCGATCGTAATCGTCTTCTAACCTGCGCTCATCTTCTTCTAACCGACGGCGATCGTCATCCAACTGACGCTGACGCTCGTCGAGACGGCGACGTCTGTCTTCAAGCTGCCGACGACGATCGTCGTACTGTCGGCTGTCGATTTGACGGCTGCGGTCATAACGATCGTCATCGCTGCTGCTACGGCTGCTGCTGGGATTATAGGCATCGTTGATCGCCTGCTGAATGTTGCCAATAGCATCATCAACAATATCGGCATGAGCCAGCTGGCTGGTGAGTGACAGCAGACCGAATAACAGAGCAGTTGAGTAACGTTTCATAAGGCCAGACTCGCAGGTGAACTGGCTTTACGATAATAAACGACAGGGAGCGGGGGTAGCGGAGGAATCTCAAATTACCATCACTTTCCGCAGCGCCTGCGCCAGCTGCACCCGCGTAAACGGCTTACGCAGTAGCTGGACGTCCGGCAGCTGAGGGTTATGCTCGGATCGTAAATCCTGGCCGCTGATCAGCAGCACCGGAAGCTGCGGATAATGATTACGCACATGGTTAATCACTTCGGCCCCGCTGAGGCTGCCGGGCAGCATCAGGTCGCTGATAAACATGCCAATATCCGGCGACGCCGCCAGCATATTCAGCGCCTGCTCGCCGTTGTCCGCTTCCAGCGTCAGGTAACCAAGCTGGTGCAGCTGCTCGCACAGGGTCTGACGGACATCCGCCTCATCTTCCAGCACCAGAACCAGCCGCTCGCTATCCACGGAGTCGGTGGCTGACAGCGCTTCATCATCTGCAGCGGCGGGCAGCACAGAGCGCGGGAGGTGAAGCCGGACGGTCGTTCCCTGTCCCGGCGCGCTTTCAATCTCCACGCGACCGCCGGACTGACGCACAAAGCCGTAGACCATCGACAGGCCCAGCCCGCTCCCGCTTCCGGTCTGCTTGGTGGTGAAGAACGGTTCAAAGACCCGGGATTTTACCTCCTGCGACATGCCGCTGCCGCGGTCAATGACCTCCAGCGCCACCATATCCTGCCTGCGCCCGTCGCTGCGGGTAACACGCTGATTCCAGGTGCGGATTTTTATCACCCCGCTTTGCCCTTCCATCGCATCGCGCGCGTTCATCACCAGGTTGATGATGGCGTTTTCAAGCTGGCTGACGTCTATCCACGCGGGCCAGGCCGGCGATTGCGCTTCAATCTCCAGGGTCAGGGTGGCAGGCAGGGAGTGGCGCATCAGTTCCCGGAGGTTCTCCAGCAGCGGCAGCATCTCTACCGCATGCGGCGTCAGGGATTGCTTGCGGGAAAACGCCAGCAGGCGCTGCGTCAGTAAGGCACCACGCTCGGCCGCCTTCAGCGCCCGGGTAATGCGCGGCGCGTCTTTTGATTCGGGGTCGGTGAGCTCAAGGCTGCCGATGATCACCGCCAGCAGGTTGTTAAAATCATGCGCCAGCCCGCCGGTCAGCTGTCCGACCGCCTTCATTTTCTGGCTGTGCAGCAGCGCCTCTTCCAGCCCCTGACGCTCAACGCGGTCGATCTCCATCTGCGTGGTTTTCTCTTTCAGCAGGCGCGTGGTGTGCTCAAGCGAGGCGGTATTGCGGGCAAAAACGTTAAACGCGCGCGCCAGCTCGCCCAGCTCATCGCGCCGCTGGAGGGCGGGAACGGAAACATCCTGTTCGCCGTGAGCAAGGCGCGACATCGCCCGGGAAATGGCCGTCAGGTTAGAGGCCAGATTGCGGTAGATATACCAGCAGGCGCACCCGGTAATGATCAGCGCCAGGACGGCGAAGATGCTGATAAACACGCTGATGGACTGCAGCTCGTGATGACTCTGGGCCGTACGAAGGCGGGAGGCCTGCGCCACCTGCTCGACGTACTGATTAATGTCACCGTTGAGGATCGCCACCAGCGCCTTGATGTGGAACATATACCAGCTTATCGCCAGATCGCTCTCTTCCAGCTGCTTCGACAGCGGGGCGAGCTTGCCTAACTCGGCATTAAAATCAGGCAGAACCCCCTTCACAACAGGCTGTACGGCATTTTGAGGCAGCGCTGCGGCCACTGCGTCCAGTTGATGAATGGTCGCGCGCGGCGAAGGGGTGTCGATGGCGGCAGCGATCAGCCGGTCCATCTCCATCAGCTGCTGCGCATCCGGTACGTTGCTGCCATAGCGGCGGTTGATGTCCTGCAGATGACGCAGGTAGCTCTGGCTTTGATACAGCGAACTCAGCAGCGCGTTACGCTCCAGATGGCGCCGCTGTCCGCGCTCAAGCATCTCCGTCACGCTCTGCTGGAGCTCATTGCTTCGTTGAATAATGCGCGCCACCAGCGCCGGCTCCTGCTGCGCCAGCGGCGCATCCGCAAGCTGTTCCAGCGAGCGGCGCAGCGCCATTTGCGTCTGCTTCAGGCGCTCGGCTTCGCCTTTGTACTCCAGCGCCCCCACCACCTGCGAAAGCCGTACCGCCGCCGTCGCCACGTTGGCGGTATCACGAGCCAGGTTCATGCTGCCGGTCATGTCATCCAGCGTTTGCTGCTGAACCTGTTCCTGGATTTGACTGGCGTGACGAAAGCCGAGCACCGCCACGCCGCTCACCATCAGCGTAACGGCGACCACCAGCAGATTGAAAATCAGCAGGCGGCCACGGGCGCTGGCGAAGAAGGGGGGACGGCGTGATGGCATGGATTTGGACTCCTGTGCGGTTTGGTGCCCTCACCCTGTGGGAGAGGGAAAAGGAAAATGTGACGGCGATTAGCTATTCATAACTATGACAAATATGAACAGCTTCTGACATTTTGCATTTACGCACCTGTGATGAAGTTCTGATATCGGCATTCGCAGGAGATCCGCCATGAGCAGAACCCCGGTATTAGAGATGCGCAGCATTGCCAAAACGTTTGGCAGTTTCCACGCGCTCAAGGGTGTAGATTTGACGGTCTTTCCCGGAGAGATCCATGCGCTGATGGGGGAAAACGGCGCGGGAAAAAGCACGCTGATGAAAATCCTCGCCGGAGCCTATACCGCCACCAGCGGCGAGATCCTGATCGACGGTCAGCCGTTTCACATTAAAGGGCCGAAAGATGCGCTGGCCGCAGGCATTACCCTGATTTATCAGGAGATGCAGCTCGCGCCCAATCTGACCGTTGCCGAGAATATCTTTCTCGGCAGCGAGCTGTCGCGCGGTGGGATGGTGCAGCGCAAAGAGATGGCCGCCCAGGCGCAGGCGGTGATTGAGCGCCTCGGCGCACAGTTCAATGCCACCGACCTGGTGATGAAGCTGACCATTGCCGAGCAGCAGCAGGTGGAAATTGCCCGCGCGCTGCACCGCAACAGCCGCATTCTGGTGATGGATGAACCCACCGCCGCCCTCTCCTCGCGGGAAACGCACCGCCTGTTCGAACTGATTTTGCGCCTGCGCGATGAAGGGATGGCGATCATCTATATCAGCCACCGCATGGCGGAAGTGTATGAACTCTCCGACCGCGTCAGCGTGCTGCGCGACGGGCAGTACGTCGGTAGCCTGACGCGCGACAAGCTGAATGCCTCCGAGCTGGTGCGCATGATGGTGGGCCGCCCGCTCAGCGACCTGTTCAATAAAGAGCGTGATATTCCTCTCGGCAGCCCGCGCCTCAACGTCCACCACCTCACCGACGGTAAAAAAGTAAAGCCGTGCAGCCTGCAGGTACGTTCCGGCGAAATCGTCGGGCTGGCGGGCCTGGTCGGTGCCGGGCGCTCCGAGCTGGCGCAGCTCATCTTCGGCGTGCGTAAAGCCACCGGCGGCATGATTGAGGTCGACGGCGAGCCGGTGGTGATCCACTCCCCGCGCGCGGCCATTGATAACGGCATCGGTTTTCTCACCGAAAACCGCAAGGAGCAGGGGCTGTTTCTGGAGCTGGCGGCGCAGGAGAACATCACCATGGCGACGCTGGAGCGCGACGCCACCTTCGGCATGCTAAACCGCAAAAAAGCCCAGTCGATTTCCGATGACGCTATCGCCCTGCTCAACATCCGCGTACCGCATTCGCAGGTGCGCGCGGGCGGGCTCTCTGGCGGCAATCAGCAAAAGCTGCTGATCTCCCGCTGGGTCGCCATCGGCCCGCGCATTCTGATTCTGGACGAACCCACGCGCGGCGTGGACGTCGGCGCGAAAAGCGAGATCTACCGCATCATGAACCAGATGGCGCGCAAAGGGGTGGCGATTTTAATGATCTCCAGCGAGCTGCCGGAAGTGGTAGGCATGAGCGACCGGGTCTACGTGATGCGGGAAGGCAGCATCGCGGGTGAACTTCACGGGCGCGACATCTCTCAGGAAAACATCATGACGCTGGCAACCGGCGTGAACGACACTCATCATCAGGCGGTGTAACCATGACACATTCAACCAGTCCGCAGCAGGTGGCGAAATCCGCCTCCGCAAAAAAAATGCTGATGAGCGATCTGATGCAAACGGTCGGCATTTTGCCGATTCTTATCCTGATTGTGGCGGTATTTGGCTTTATCGCCCCTAACTTCTTCACCGAGAGCAACCTGCTCAACATTACCCGTCAGGCGTCGATCAACATCGTGCTGGCGGCGGGAATGACCTTCATCATTTTAACCGGCGGGATTGACCTCTCCGTGGGCTCGATTCTGGGCACTACGGCGGTAGCGGCGATGGTGGTGTCGCTCATTCCCGAATTCGCCATGCTCTCCATTCCGGCGGCGCTGATGCTCGGCATGGTGCTGGGGCTGTTTAACGGCGCGCTGGTGGCCTTTGCCGGGCTCCCTCCCTTTATCGTGACGCTCGGCACCTATACGGCGCTGCGCGGCGCGGCCTATCTGCTGGCGGACGGCACCACGGTCATTAACTCCAACATCAGCTTCGAGTGGATCGGCAATAACTACCTCGGCCCGATTCCGTGGCTGGTGGTGATCGCCCTGGCGGTCATTGCTATCTGCTGGTTCATCCTGCGCCGCACCACGCTCGGCGTACACATCTACGCGGTGGGCGGCAACATGCAGGCGGCGCGACTGACCGGCATCAAGGTCTGGCTGGTGCTGCTGTTTGTCTACGGCATGAGCGGCCTGCTCTCGGGCTTAGGCGGCGTGATGAGCGCCTCGCGCCTCTATAGCGCCAACGGCAACCTGGGGATGGGCTACGAGCTGGATGCGATTGCGGCGGTGATCCTCGGCGGTACCAGCTTCGTCGGCGGGATCGGCACGATCACCGGCACGCTGGTCGGCGCGCTGATCATCGCCACCCTCAACAACGGCATGACGCTGATGGGCGTCTCCTACTTCTGGCAGCTGGTGATCAAAGGGGCGGTGATCATCATAGCGGTGCTGATCGACAAATACCGTACCCGACACCATCAAAGTGCATAACAACAAAACCCTACAGCTTCGAGGAAAATCCTATGCGTTTGAAACCGTTAGTGACCGCGCTCTGTGCTGGCGCGCTGCTTGCCGCAACACCGTTTGCGCAGGCAAAAGATCTGAAGTCCATCGGCGTGACGGTGGGCGACCTGGCTAACCCGTTCTTCGTGCAGATCACCAAAGGTGCCGAGCTGGAAGCGCGCAAGCTGGCTGGCGATAACGTCAAGGTGACGCTGGTCTCCAGCGGGTACGATCTGGGCCAGCAGGTGGCGCAGATCGATAACTTCATTGCCGCAAAGGTAGACATGATTATCCTCAACGCTGCGGATTCCAAAGGGATCGGCCCGGCGGTGAAGCGAGCTAAAGAGGCGGGGATCGTGGTCGTTGCGGTTGACGTGGCGGCGGAAGGGGCTGATGCGACCATCACCTCCGATAACACCCAGGCGGGCGAAATGGCCTGTAAGTACATTACCGACCGCCTGAAAGGCAAAGGCAACGTGGTGATCATCAACGGACCACCGGTCTCTGCGGTGCAAAACCGCGTGGAAGGTTGCCAGACGGAATTCAAAAAACATCCGGATATCAAGGTGCTCTCGGATAACCAAAACGCCAAGGGCAGTCGTGAAGGCGGTCTGGAAGTCATGACCTCCCTGCTGGCGGCCAATCCGAAGATCGACGGCGTGTTTGCGATTAACGATCCGACGGCGATCGGCGCCGATCTGGCCGCGAAGCAGGCTCAGCGCAACGAGTTCTTTATCGTCGGCGTGGATGGTTCCCCGGACGGTGAGGAAGCGCTGAAGCGGGAAAACTCCCTGTTTGTGGCGACCCCGGCGCAAGATCCGCAGGTGATGGCGGCAAAAGCGGTGGAGATCGGCTATGACATTCTACAGGGCAAACCTGCGCCGAAAGCGCCGGTGCTGATCCCGGTGACGATGATCGATAAAAAGAACGTCGGTACGTATAAGGGTTGGACGGTTAAGTAACGGTTGTGCGGCCTGATGCCCTCACCCTAACCCTCTCCCACAGGGAGAGGGAACTTATTCTCCCGGTGGGAGAGGGCCGGGCGGCAAAAAATTCCAGGAGTCCCCATGAAACGCTCCGACATCAATGAAATTCTCGGCCACACGCGACAGTTCTTTTCCATGCACGACGTGCATCTCCCGCCGTTTGCCAGCTTTCCGCCAACAAAATGGCAGCAGCTTGACCAGGCCGCATGGCAGGAGGTGTTCGATCTCAAGCTCGGCTGGGACGTGACGGCGTTCGGCGGCAACAGCTTTGCCGCCGAGGGCCTGACGCTGTTTACCCTGCGCAACGGTTCGCCCAACGGCGTGCCTTATGAAAAAGGCTATGCCGAAAAAATTATGCACGTGCGCGACGGCCAGGTGACGCCGATGCATTTTCACTGGCGTAAGCGAGAAGACATCATCAACCGGGGCGGCGGGAACCTGATTGTAGAATTGTGGAATGCCGGTGCACATGAAGAGACGGAAAACACCGACGTCACGGTCACCGTCGACGGCTGCCGTCAGACCCACGCGCCCGGCAGCCAGCTGCGCCTCGCGCCAGGGGAAAGCATCTGCCTGACACCCGGCCTGTACCACAGCTTCTGGGGCGAACGCGGCTTCGGCGACGTGCTGGTCGGCGAAGTGTCATCGGTAAACGACGACGAGCACGACAACCACTTTTTGCAGCCCGTTGCCCGCTATAACAACATCGAAGAAGACGAACCGGCGCTGCTGGTGCTGTGCAACGAGTACAACCTGTTTCGGATATAAGGGGTGAATGATGCCATTGATTTCTCTTGCCGACGGTCTGGAGCACGCCAGGGCGCATCGCTATGCGCTGGGCGCGTTTAACGTGCTCGACTCCCACTTCCTGCGCGCGCTGTTCGCCGCCGCGAAGCAGGAACGCTCGCCGTTTATCATCAATATCGCCGAAGTGCATTTTAAGTATGTGTCGCTGGATTCGCTTGTCGAAGCGGTGAAGTTCGAGGCCGCCCGCCACGATATTCCCGTGGTGCTCAACCTCGACCACGGCCTGCATTTCGAGGCGGTCGTGCGCGCCCTGCGCCTGGGGTTCAGCTCGGTGATGTTCGACGGCTCTACGCTGAGCTACGAGGAAAACATTCGCCAGACCCGGGAGGTAGTGAAGATGTGCCACGCGGTGGGCGTGTCGGTAGAGGCGGAGCTGGGCGCGGTCGGCGGTGATGAAGGCGGCGCGCTTTACGGCCATGCGGACGAAGCGTTCTTTACCGACCCGCAGCTGGCGCGCGAATTTGTCGATTCAACCGGCATTGACGCGCTGGCGGTTGCCATCGGCAACGCGCACGGCAAATACAAGGGCGAGCCGAAGCTCGATTTCCCCCGTCTGGACGCCATTCGCCAGCAGACGGGGCTGCCGCTGGTTTTACACGGCGGCTCCGGGATTAGCGATGCCGATTTCCGCCGCGCCATCGAGCTGGGCATTCATAAAATCAACTTCTATACCGGCATGTCGCAGGCCGCGCTCGCCGCCGTTGAGCAGCGCATGGCAAACCGCCAGCCGCTGTACGATGAATTTGCCGAGCTGCTGCTGGGGATAGAAGAGGCGATAACGGATACGGTCGCCGAACAGATGCGCATCTTCGGCAGCGCGGGGCAGGCATGATGGAACGCAAAGGCATTATCGCCGCAGGCAATATGCTGGTGGATCACGTCCACCAGATCGTGCAGTGGCCGGAGCGCGGCTGGCTGGCGGAAATTACCCACAGCGAACGCTCAACCGGCGGCGCGCCGCTCAACGTGCTGCTGACGCTGGCGAAAATGCACGTTGGCCTGCCGCTTCAGGCGGTGGGGCTGATTGGCGAAGACGGCGACGGGGATTACATTCTGGCGATGCTCGACCAGTACCACGTTAATCGCCAGCGCGTGCAGCGCACCACCTTCGCACCGACCTCCATGTCGCAGGTGATGACCGATCCCAGCGGACAGCGCACCTTTTTCCACTCGCCGGGCGCCAACCGCCTGCTGGATCTTCCCGCCTTCGATCGCTTAGACGGATCGATGAAGATCTTCCATCTCGGCTACCTGCTGCTGCTCGACAGCCTGGATATGCCCGATGACGAATTTGGCACCCGCAGCGCGCGGCTGCTGGCGCAGATGCGCGACCAGGGGTATGAAACGTCGCTCGATCTGGTGTCCCGCAAGGGCGACCCGCGCTACCAGCCGCTGGTGCTCCCTGCCCTGCGCCATCTGGATTATCTGGTGATTAACGAGCTGGAAGCCGGTGAGTTTAGCGGGCTTGAGATGCGCGACGACAGCGATGCGCTGAACATGGCCCATATCGCCGATGCCGCCGCGCAGCTGCTGGCTGCAGGCGTTCGCCAGCGGGTGGTGATCCACTGCCCGGAAGGCGCATGGGGTGAAGCACCGGGTGAGCAAGGCCGCTGGATCCCATCATGGTTACTGGAGCAGAAAGACATTGTCGGCAGCGTCGGCGCGGGCGATGCGTTTTGCGCGGGGTTTTTATACGGTTGCCATGAATCGCTGCCGCTGACGGAGAGCATTTATCTGGCGCACGCCTGCGCGCGGGCAAGCCTGCTGGCCGCCAACGCGATTGACGGCGCAAAAACGCTGGCCGAGCTGCAGCTGTTTATCAAAGAGAATACCTAGGCCGCTTTCTCGCTATGGGAAACGTCGGTGGCAAACACATAGCCCAGCCCACGGATGGTTTTGATGAGCGCTGGCTGATGCGGGTTAGCCTCGATCTTCCGGCGCAGGCGCATGATCAGCACGTCAATCGTGCGGTCGAACACGTCGGCGCTTTCGCTGTGGGTCAGCTCAAGCAGCCGGTCACGGCTCAGCACCCGACGGGCATTTTGCGTGAGCGCCAGGAGCAGGCCGTACTCGCCCTGGGTTAAAGGGACGGTATTCCGCTGCGGATCGCTCAGCTCGCAGCGGGTGGTATCGAGCGTCCATCCGTTAAAAGCAATGCCCGCGACGGGCGCTGCCGGGACTTCAGCAGCAAGCACGCCGGTACGGCGCAATACCGCTTTAACGCGGGCGACCACCACGCGCGGGTTGAACGGTTTGCCAATATAATCGTCGGCCCCCATCTCCAGCCCTACCACCACGTCTGACTCACTCCCCAGCCCGGTTAACATCACAACCGGTAATGCCGGTCGCTGCTTTTGCAGCTGCAGCAGAACCTGCAGGCCGTTGATATCCGGCAGCATCATATCCAGCAGCACCAGCGCGATATTCGGCTCCTGCTGTACCTGCCGAAGTGCATCCTGGCCGTTATGGCAGACAAGCACGCTAAAGACGTGCTCGCTCAGCACGTCCTGAAGCAGTTCGCAGACTGCCGTATCGTCATCTACCACCAGAATCGCCGGTTTCATCGTATGCTTCCGTCAGGGGATTATGTTAAGTCTGAACCATTCTGCCGCCGGCTCCAGTCAAATGTTTTTTTCAGTGACGGAAATTCAACCCATGTCACATCCGCTGCCCTGTCGACACGTCAATTTTGACGATTGGCTGTTTTTTGTCAGGGTTTTCACCGCGAATGAACCGTAAAGTCAGGGTATACCCATACGAAAAACATGGCATAGAAGCTGCATAGTGGGTGCGAATGATTCGATTAACTGGAGCAGACTGATGAAAAAAGTCGTCACGGTTTGCCCTTATTGTGCCTCAGGTTGCAAGATCCACCTGGTGGTCGATAACGGCAAAATCGTCCGGGCAGAGGCCGCACAGGGGAAAACCAACCAGGGCACGCTATGCCTGAAAGGTTACTACGGCTGGGATTTTATTAACGATACCCAAATCCTCACCCCGCGCCTGAAAACCCCTATGATCCGCCGCGAGCGCGGCGGCAAGCTGGAAGCCGTCTCCTGGAGCGAGGCGCTGGATTACGTCGCTACGCGCCTTAGCGCCATCAAGGCCAAATATGGCCCGGATGCGATTCAGACCACCGGCTCCTCACGCGGGACGGGGAATGAAACCAACTATGTGATGCAAAAATTCGCGCGCGCCGTTATTGGAACCAATAACGTCGACTGCTGCGCTCGCGTCTGACACGGCCCATCGGTTGCAGGTCTGCACCAGTCGGTCGGTAACGGCGCAATGAGTAATGCCATCAACGAGATAGATAATACCGATCTCGTGTTTATTTTCGGCTATAACCCGGCGGATTCTCACCCTATCGTCGCGAACCACGTTATTCGCGCCAAGCAGAATGGGGCGAAAATCATCGTCTGCGATCCGCGCAAAATTGAAACCGCGCGCATTGCGGATATGCACATCGCGTTGAAAAACGGCTCGAACATCGCGCTGCTGAACGCAATGGGGCACGTCATTATTGAGGAGAACCTGTACGACCAGGCGTTTGTCGCGACCCGTACGGAAGGCTTTGAAGAGTATCGGAAAATTGTCGAAGGCTATACGCCAGAGTCTGTGGAAACGATCACCGGCGTCAGCGCGCAGGAGATCCGCCAGGCGGCACGGATGTATGCCGGGGCGAAAACCGCCGCCATCCTGTGGGGTATGGGCGTGACCCAGTTCTACCAGGGCGTGGAAACCGTGCGTTCTCTGACGAGTCTCGCGATGCTGACCGGCAATCTGGGTAAAGCGCACGTCGGCGTCAACCCGGTACGCGGTCAGAATAACGTCCAGGGCGCCTGCGACATGGGCGCGCTGCCGGATACCTATCCGGGCTACCAGTACGTGAAGTTCCCGGAAAACCGCGCCAAGTTCGCGAAGGCCTGGGGCGTGGAAAGCCTGCCGGAACACACCGGGTATCGCATCAGCGAGCTGCCGCACCGCGCGGCGCACGGCGAAGTGCGTGCGGCCTATATCATGGGTGAAGATCCGCTCCAGACCGACGCCGAGCTGTCTGCGGTGCGCAAAGGGTTTGAGGATCTGGAGCTGGTGATTGTCCAGGATATCTTCATGACCAAAACCGCGGCGGCGGCGGATGTGATTCTACCGTCGACCTCCTGGGGCGAGCATGAAGGCGTCTACACGGCGGCGGACCGCGGCTTCCAGCGCTTCTTTAAGGCGGTCGAGCCGAAGTGGGATCTCAAAACCGACTGGCAGATCATCAGCGAAATCGCCACCCGCATGGGCTACCCGATGCACTACAACAACACTCAGGAGATCTGGGACGAGTTGCGCAGCCTGTGTCCGGACTTCTACGGCGCCACCTATGAAAAAATGGGTGAGCTGGGGTACATCCAGTGGCCGTGCCGCGATGAGTCCGAAGCCGACCAGGGGACGTCGTATCTTTTTGAAGAGAAGTTCGACACCCCGAACGGGCTGGCGCAGTTCTTCACCTGCGACTGGGTCGCGCCGATCGATAAGCTCACCGATGAGTATCCGATGGTGCTCTCCACCGTGCGTGAGGTGGGCCACTACTCCTGTCGTTCGATGACCGGCAACTGCGCCGCGCTGGCGGCGCTGGCGGACGAACCGGGCTACGCGCAAATTAATACCGCTGACGCGCAGCGCCTGAGTATTGAGGACGAAGCGCTGGTGTGGGTGAACTCGCGTAAGGGCCGCATCATCACCCGTGCGCAGGTCAGCGATCGTCCGAACAAAGGGGCGGTCTATATGACCTACCAGTGGTGGATTGGCGCCTGCAACGAGCTGGTGACGGAGAACTTAAGCCCGATAACCAAAACCCCGGAGTATAAATACTGCGCCGTGCGCGTGGAGCCGATTGCGGATCAACACGCGGCAGAACAGTACGTAATCGACGAATATAACAAGCTGAAAGCCCGACTGCGCGAAAGCGCTATGGGGTGAAGCCGTTAATTCATCGTTGAATAAAGGGAGTGAGATATTCACTCCCTTTTTATTTCCGATTAACCCATCAATAATATCAATTATTATTCTGGAAAGCGGCTCGCAGAAATAATGTAATTTTCGCGAAAAAGAATTACATCTTTGCATTTTAATTCAGAGGGATAAGATGTGCGGCGGGTGCTTAAGACTTTCTGTCTTGAGCATTGTTGAGGGACAGAAAGTAGGAAGCCCCGGGAAATTTTCATTTACCCGAGGCTACTCCCTCAACAACCAACATGTTGAGAGTAGCCTCTTATTCTTTTTTTGACAAGGAGTAAAAGGCATGACGCCATTAAAAACTGCGTTAGGCATCGTCTTTATTATTTGCCTGACGATAGTGATCTTTACCTTTATTACTCGCGGGAAACTTTGCGAGTTTTCAATAAAGGGTGAACATCAGGAGGTGGCGGCAAAATTAGCCTGCGTTGCAGGCTAACCTCTACGGGCGGAACAAGGGTTCCGCCCGGCTTGTAGGATGCTGAGGTCTTAATGCACCCATTTTTTTCTTCCGCCACCGCGATTATACTGCGCGGCGTGTACCCAGATGATAAGAATCCATGAAACCCATTTTCCTGTTGTTATTCTTTTTAACCTCTTTCGCCCGCGCGGATGAGATCGGCAGCCAATATCAGAAGCAGGCGGAAGCAGGCGATGCCCGCGCCCAGTATTATCTTGCTGATACGTACTTCAGTTCCGGTGACAGCAAGCAGGCAGCGCTGTGGGCAGAGAAAGCCGCAAAAGGCGGCGACGTTGACGCCATGGCGCTGCTATCGCAAATCCACTTTACGCAGGGCGATTACGCTCAGGCCAAAGCCCTGGCGCAGCAGGCAAACATTGCTGGCAGCAAACGCGGCGCGATCATGCTGGCACGCGTGCTGGTGAACACCCAGGCGGGGAAAACTGACTATCCGCAGGCCATTAAACTGCTGCAAACGGCGACCGAGGATATCGACAACGACTCCGCGGTTGATGCGCAACTGCTGCTTGGGCTGATTTATGCCAACGGCGTTGAAGTGGCGCAGGATGACGCTCAGGCGGCTGCGTGGTTTAAGCGCAGTTCGTCTCTGTCGCGTACGGGATACGCAGAATACTGGGCTGGGATGCTGTTCCAGCAGGGCGAGAAAGGCTTTATCACACCCAATAAACAGAAAGCACTGTACTGGTTGAACCTGAGCTGCACCGAAGGGTTTGATACGGGATGTGAAGAGTTTGATGCGTTGAGCGGGGAGTAAACCATTGCCCGGTGGCGCTGCGCTTACCGGGCCTACGGCTTGTGTAGGCCGGGTAAGGCGAAGCCGCCACCCGGCTTTTTACATTACTGGTCAGCCGTCTTATCAAAACGACCCAGCACCTCGCGTTCATACGCCAGCGCTTTTTTGCGGTCGAATTTGTGTTCCCACTTGGCGATAACCAGCACCGCCAGGGCATTCCCCACCACGTTCAGCGCCGTACGCGCCATGTCGAGGATACGGTCCACACCGGCGATAAATGCCAGACCTTCGAGCGGAATACCGACGCTGCCGAGCGTAGCCAGCAGCACCACGAAGGAGACCCCCGGAACGCCTGCAATACCTTTGGACGTCACCATCAGCGTCAGCACCAGCACGATCTCCTGCCACAGAGACAGGTCAATGCCGTACAGCTGCGCAATAAAGATAGCGGCGATACTCTGGTACAGCGTCGAACCGTCCAGGTTAAAGGAGTAGCCGGTCGGTACCACGAAGCTGGTAATAGAGGCAGGCGCGCCGTAGGCTTCCATCTTCTCAATGATACGCGGCAGCACGCTCTCAGAGCTTGCCGTGGAGTACGCCAGAATCAGTTCATCTTTCAGGATACGAATCAGGATCCAGATGCTCAGCCCGCACAGGCGCGCCACGATCCCCAGCACCACCAGCGCGAAGAACAGGATGGCGAAGTGCACCAGGAGCACCAGCTTCGCCAGCGGCCACAGGGAAGCAAAACCGAAGTTCGCCACGGTGACGGCGATAAGCGCAAACACCCCTACCGGCGCGTAGCGCATCACCATGTGGGTCACTTTAAACATGGTTTCGGAGATAGAGCGGAACACGGTCACCAGCGGTTCGCGATGCGTCGCTGGCAGTGAAGAGAGTCCCAGACCAAACAGCACCGAGAAGAAGATGATAGGCAGCATCTCGCCCTTCGCCATCGACGCCACGATGTTGGTCGGCACCAGCGACAGGATTGTGCCCATCAGGCCATGCGCGTGGCTCTGCACGTCAGCGGTCGTACTTTGGTATTTCGAAATATCCACCGTGGCCAGCTGCGACATATCGATTCCGGAACCCGGCTGGAACACGTTCGCCAGCGTGATACCGAGGATAATCGCAACCGTAGTGATCACTTCGAAATAGATAATGGTTTTCGCACCAATACGGCCTAACTGCTTCGCATCGCCGACGCCCGCAATACCGACCACCAGCGTCGAGATCACAATCGGTACCACAATCATCTTAATCAGATGAATAAAGATATCCCCTGCCGGTGAAAGCAGGTTCGCAATCAGCCATTCGCGGCTGTCGCTGTGATAGTGAAGGTAACTGCCCAGCAAGATGCCCAGCACAAGGGCGATTAAGATCTGCCAGGCAAGGCTGACTTTAACGTTTTTCATAGAAACTGACTTCCTCAATGAAGCGCCTTATTCACTCAAACTGCATGAATATGGAGACATACTGAAAGGGTATGAATTGTGTTGCGTTGGTTTATGGGATTTTTTAACGCGGCGTATGAGTATCATTTGCGCGACCTGTTGCGCAAGCCTTAAAGAACGACGCGTTTCACTCACAAAAGCGACGATGACGGGAGTTTGTTCTAATTCTGATAAATAACCTTTTGTTATAAAAACGCTTTTTTAAACATAAATGTGAATAATCGTCAGCATAAATTATTTTCCTTCAAAGTTTCATTCGCTCATTTTTCATACTCTTCAAACAATGCGTGATCTGTAGCCCAAATACTAAACAAAGCTTGTAAAGCCCCTACAATTAACGTTTTTGCGACATATTATTAACATCTTACAAGGAGAAAAAAAGCCATGAGCCAAATCCACAAACATGACATTCCCGCAAATATTGCGGACCGTTGCCTGATCACCCCGGAGCAGTACCACGAGAAATATCAGCAATCTATCACCGCCCCGGACACCTTCTGGGGCGAGCAGGGCCATATCCTTGACTGGATCAAACCTTATCAGAAGGTGAAGAACACCTCCTTTGCGCCCGGCAATGTCTCCATTAAATGGTATGAAGATGGCACCCTGAACCTGGCGGCGAACTGCCTTGATCGCCATCTTGCCGAGCGCGGGAACGAGACGGCCATCATCTGGGAAGGCGATGACGCCTCGCAAAGCAAACACATTACCTACAAAGAGCTGCACCGCGACGTGTGCCGCTTTGCCAACGTCCTGCTGGAAAAAGGCATTAAAAAAGGCGACGTAGTCGCTATCTATATGCCGATGGTGCCGGAAGCGGCGGTGGCCATGCTGGCCTGCGCGCGTATCGGTGCGATTCACTCGGTGATTTTTGGCGGGTTCTCGCCAGAGGCGGTTGCGGGTCGTATTGTCGATTCAAGTTCAAAACTAGTTATCACTGCCGATGAAGGCGTGCGCGCCGGACGCGGTATCCCGCTGAAGAAAAACGTCGACGAAGCGCTGAAAAACCCGAACGTCAAAACGGTCAGTAACGTCATCGTCCTGAAGCGTACCGGCGGCAAAATCGACTGGAACGAAGGGCGCGACCTGTGGTGGAGCGACCTGATTGAAAAAGCGAGCGACCAGCATCAGCCGGAAGAGATGAACGCAGAAGATCCGCTGTTCATTCTTTATACCTCCGGCTCCACCGGTAAGCCGAAAGGCGTGCTCCATACCACCGGCGGCTATCTGGTCTATGCGGCCACCACCTTCAAATACGTCTTCGACTACCATCCTGGCGACATCTACTGGTGTACCGCCGACGTGGGCTGGGTCACCGGACACAGCTACCTGCTGTACGGCCCGCTGGCCTGTGGCGCAACAACGCTGATGTTTGAGGGCGTACCAAACTGGCCGACCCCGGCGCGTATGTGTCAGGTGGTCGACAAGCACCAGGTCAACATTCTCTACACCGCGCCAACGGCGATCCGCGCATTAATGGCGGAAGGCGATAAAGCCATCGAAGGCACGGATCGTTCTTCATTGCGCATCCTCGGTTCCGTGGGTGAGCCCATTAACCCGGAAGCCTGGGAGTGGTACTGGAAGAAAATCGGCAACGAGAAATGCCCGGTGATGGACACCTGGTGGCAGACCGAAACCGGCGGCTTCATGATCACCCCGATGCCGGGCGCCACGCAGCTGAAGGCCGGTTCCGCAACCCGTCCGTTCTTCGGCGTGCAGCCTGCGCTGGTGGATAACGAAGGCAACCCGCAGGAAGGTGCCACCGAAGGCAACCTGGTGATTACAGACTCCTGGCCGGGTCAGGCGCGTACCCTGTTCGGCGATCACGATCGCTTCGAGCAGACCTACTTCTCGACCTTTAAAAACATGTACTTCAGCGGCGACGGCGCGCGTCGTGACGAAGACGGTTATTACTGGATAACCGGGCGCGTGGACGACGTGCTGAACGTCTCCGGCCACCGTCTGGGCACCGCTGAGATTGAATCGGCGCTGGTGTCGCATCCGAAGATTGCCGAAGCCGCCGTTGTCGGTATTCCGCACAACATTAAAGGCCAGGCGATTTACGCCTATGTCACCCTGAACCACGGCGAAGAGCCGTCGCCAGAGCTGTATACCGAGGTGCGCAACTGGGTGCGTAAAGAAATTGGCCCGCTGGCGACGCCGGACGTGCTGCACTGGACCGACTCGCTGCCGAAAACCCGCTCCGGCAAAATTATGCGTCGTATCTTGCGCAAAATCGCGGCAGGAGACACCAGCAACCTCGGCGATACCTCAACGCTCGCGGATCCTGGCGTGGTGGAAAAACTGCTCGAAGAGAAGCAGGCCATCGCGATGCCATCGTAATCTTTTCTCCCTCTCCCCGTGGGAGAGGCCCGGGGTGAGGGCATCAGACCGCACCTTCCTCCCCTCACCCTAACCCTCTCCCCAAAGGGGAGAGGGGACTAAAAACAAACCAACCTTACCTTTGGAGACTCTGTGATGAATAACGATATTTGTCAGCAGATAGAGAATAGTGCGCACTACAGGGAGCTCGTCGATAAGCGGCAACGGTTTGCCTTCATCCTTTCCATCATCATGCTGGTTATCTACGTCGGCTTTATTCTGCTGATCGCCTTTGCCCCGCACTGGCTGGGCACCCCGCTGCACGAGGGGACCAGCGTGACGCGCGGCATTCCGATTGGCATTGGCGTGATTGTGATTTCATTCCTGCTGACCGGCGTCTACGTCTGGCGCGCGAACGGTGAATTCGATCGTCTTAACAGAGAAGTCCTGCGCGAGGTAAAAGCATCATGAAGCGAGTTCTGACGGCGCTCGCCGCCACACTTCCCTTTGCCGCCCACGCGGCGGATGCCATTACCGGCGAGGTCCAGCGCCAGCCAACCAACTGGCAGGCCATTGTGATGTTCCTGATTTTCGTCCTGCTGACGCTGTACATTACGTACTGGGCGTCGAAACGCGTGCGCTCCCGTAACGATTACTACACCGCAGGCGGCAACATTACCGGCTTCCAGAACGGGCTGGCGATTGCGGGTGACTTTATGTCCGCCGCCTCTTTCCTCGGGATCTCCGCGCTGGTGTACACCTCCGGCTATGACGGTCTGATCTACTCTCTCGGCTTCCTCGTCGGCTGGCCGATCATCCTGTTCCTGATTGCCGAACGCCTGCGTAACCTGGGCCGCTATACCTTCGCAGACGTGGCTTCGTATCGCCTGAAGCAGGGGCCGATTCGCACCCTATCCGCCTGCGGCTCGCTGGTGGTGGTGGCGCTGTATCTGATTGCGCAGATGGTGGGCGCGGGTAAATTGATCCAACTGCTGTTCGGCCTCAACTACCACATCGCGGTGGTGCTGGTTGGCGTACTGATGGTGATGTACGTGCTGTTCGGCGGCATGCTGGCGACCACCTGGGTGCAGATCATCAAAGCCGTCCTGCTGCTGTTCGGCGCCAGCTTTATGGCCTTTATGGTGATGAAGCACGTCGGCTTCAGCTTCAATAACCTGTTCACCGAAGCGATGGCGGTCCACCCGAAAGGGGAAGCGATCATGAGCCCGGGCGGGCTGGTGAAAGACCCGATATCCGCGCTCTCGCTGGGTCTCGGCCTGATGTTCGGTACCGCGGGCCTGCCGCATATCCTGATGCGCTTCTTTACCGTGAGCGATGCGCGTGAAGCGCGCAAGAGCGTCTTCTACGCCACCGGCTTCATGGGTTACTTCTATATCCTGACCTTTATCATCGGCTTTGGCGCGATCATGCTGGTGGGGGCGAACCCGGCGTTTAAAGACGCGGCGGGCGCGCTGATTGGCGGTAACAACATGGCGGCGGTGCACCTGGCCGACGCGGTGGGCGGTAACCTGTTCCTCGGCTTTATCTCCGCCGTGGCCTTCGCCACCATTCTGGCGGTGGTTGCAGGGCTGACGCTGGCCGGCGCGTCTGCGGTGTCGCATGACCTCTACGCCAACGTCATCCGCAAAGGCGCGAGCGAGCGCGATGAGCTGAAGGTCTCGAAAATCACCGTGCTGGTGCTGGGCGTTGTGGCGATTCTGTTAGGCATTCTGTTCGAGAAGCAGAACATCGCCTTTATGGTGGGGCTGGCCTTCTCGATTGCCGCAAGCTGTAACTTCCCGATCATTCTGCTCTCCATGTACTGGTCGAAACTGACCACCCGTGGCGCAATGATTGGCGGCTGGCTGGGGCTGCTGACGGCGGTGATCCTGATGATTCTGGGCCCAACCATCTGGGTGCAGATCCTCGGTCACGCAAGCGCCATCTTCCCGTATGAATACCCGGCGCTGTTCTCTATCGCCGTGGCGTTTATCGGCATCTGGTTCTTCTCGGCCACCGACAATTCGCCGGAGGGTAACCTGGAGCGTGAGAAATTCCGCGCCCAGTTTATCCGCTCACAAACCGGTCTCGGCGTTGAGCAGGGCCGCGCGCACTAAGTCCTTCTCCCCGGCCATCCGGTCGGGGAGTTTAAAACATCACCCACGCCACCAGCGGCGCAATCAGCACCATTACCACGCCCGAAAGCATCATCACCAGGCTCGCGACAACGCCCTCCTGCTGCCCCAGCTCATACGAACGTGCCGTGCCCGCGCCGTGCGACGCCGCGCCAAACCCCGCCCCTTTTGCCATCCCTTCACGGATCGACAAGCGCAGGAATAGCATATCGCCGACCGCCATGCCGAACACGCCCGTCACGACAACAAACAGCGCCACCAGATCCGGCTGCCCGCCGAGCGGTTTAGCCGCCGCCAGCGCAAACGGCGTGGTCACCGAACGCACGGCCAGGCTGCGCTGAATTTCATCGGGCAGCGTAAACAGGCGCGCCAGCCAGACGGAGCTGCACACCGCCACCACCGTGGCGGTGACAACGCCCGCGCTGAGCGACATCCAGTGGCGTTTGATAATCGCCAGGTTGTCATAAACGGGGACGGCAAACGCGATGGTCGCCGGGCCGAGCAGCCACAGCAGCCAGTGGGATTCACCAATGTAGTTTTGCCAGGAGATATGGCCGAAGACCAGCATCAGCACCAGCAGGATCGGCGTGAAGACCAGCGGCATCAGCGGCAGGGCATGGAAACGACGATACAGCCGCTTGTTGGCAAAGTAGATAATTAGCGTGGCGACCAGGCACAGCACGCTAACCTGAAAGTTAGTCATGCTTCTGCCTGCTAATTTCAAAGCGATACACTTTATCCACCACCCAGGCGGTCGCCCCCAGCACCATCAGCGTGCTCAGCGCGATAACGGCAAAGATTCGCCAGCCGTCGACCATCAGCAGCTGCGCGTAGTTCACCACCGCCACCACGGCAGGGACAAAGAACAGCAGCATCTCCGCCAGCAGCCAGCGCGCCCCGGCGCGCACCCAGTTCAGGGGGATCACGCGACACAGAATAAGCGTCAGCATCAGCAGCATCCCCACCAGGTTGGCAGGCAGCGGCAGATGCAGCCAGCCGACAAGATATTCCGCGAAAACAAACAGTCCCGCATAGAGCAGTACCTGAACCGGGACCTGGAGTCGTTGCACAACGGCAGGCGTAACACGGCTTAACGCCACGGCCATGGAGGGTTTCCTCAAAAATGAGACGAGGCGCCAGTATAGAGACCGCACGGTGTGGACTGAAATGAATTAAAATCATCAAAGGTATAGTTTCGAGGAATAATCATGGACATAAGAACGCTGCGCTATTTTGTCGAAGTGGTTCGTCAGCAAAGCTTTACCCGCGCAGCGGAGAAGTTGTTTGTTACCCAGCCTACTATCAGCAAGATGTTGAAAAACCTCGAAGATGAACTGAACTGTACCCTGCTGATCCGCGACGGACGCAAGCTGTTGCTGACCGACACCGGACGCGTGGTGTTCGAACGCGGGCTGGCGATTCTGGCGGAGTTCCGCCAGCTGGAAGCGGAGCTGGACGATATTAATCATCTGACGAAAGGGGTGCTTCGCCTCGGCATTCCGCCAATGGTGGGGATGATGATGGCCGGGCCGATTAGCCTGTTTCGCCAGCGTTATCCCGGCGTTGAGCTGAAGATTTCGGAGTTTGGTGGGTTAACCGTCCAGCAGGCCGTCACCAACGGCGAGCTCGACGTGGCAATGACCGCCCTTCCCGTTGAGGAAGAGAGCGGCCTGGCGACGCTTCCGCTCTTTAGCCACCCGCTGTGCGTGCTGGTTCCCCGCTCCGGCGACTGGCTGAAGCGAGACTCGGTGAAGCCTGAACTGCTCGGCGAGCACCCTCTGCTGATCTACAACGAAGACTTTGCCCTCAGCCGCCAGCTGATGACGCTGTTTAGCCACCATAACGTCAAGCCGCGCATTGCGGTGCGCAGCGGCCAGTGGGATTTTCTGGCGGCGATGGTGCAGGCAGGCGTGGGGATTGCCATTCTGCCGCAGCCGATTTGCGAGCGGCTGGATAAAAACACGCTGCGCTGGATCCCGCTGGAAAGCGACCTGCACTGGCAGCTGGGGATGATCTGGCGTGAAGGGGTGTATTTATCGCACAGCGCGCAGGCGTGGCTGCAGTGTTGTGAGGGGTTTTGGGTGCCCTCACCCTAACCCTCTCCCACAGGGAGAGGGAACCGTTCGAGCACGTAGGCCGGGTAAGGCGAAGCCGCCACCCGGCAAAACAGCGCTACTGATTCTCTATCAACAGCGCTTCCAGTAGGTCCAGATCGTGCAGCAGCTTTTGCAGCGTTTCGTTGCTGATCTGCCGCGTGGCGCGCAGGTGATACAGCTCGGCACGCTCGGAGCGCAGCGCCGCCAGGCGGAACCGGCGCTCCAGGTTCTCCTCCTGCAGCGAGCTTTCCACGTCGTTACGCCCGTCCGCGCGGCGGCGCAGGTTACCAATCACGCGGGAACTCACTTCCGTCAGCAGCTGATTATCGATGTTCTCTTCCGCATCCGCGGCCAGACGCTCTTCCATTTTCTGAATCGCGACAATTGCCACTTCGGCGGTAGCCGCCCGGGCAATACGTTCTTCTTTATGCTGCTGGGTCGAATCACCGGCATCAATATGCTGGAGTAAAATCGGCAGCATAATCACGCCGACAAACAGGGAGAACAGAATCACGCCCGCCGCCAGGAAGACCAGCTCGTAGCGCGCCGGGAAGACGTCGCCCGTGGGCAGCAGCAGCGGAATGGAGAGCACACCGGCAAGGGTGATCGCCCCGCGTACGCCCGCAAATGAGGCGATCAGCAGCTCACGCGTTGTCCACGAGCCGAACTCCATCGGCTTTTTCTTCAGGAAACGTACGCTGAAGTTTTTCATCGTCCACAGCCAGCCGAAACGCACCAGCATCAGCGCCAGGTAGATCAGCACGATGTCGGTAAACAGCATCCAGACCTCAACGTTCGGGTCGGCTTCGGCCGCCACCAGCGAGGATTCCATAATGCCCGGCAGTTGCAGGCCCAACAGCAGGAACACCATGCCGTTAAACACGAATTCCAGCATGGCCCAGGTGCTGTTAGCACGCAGGCGCATGGCCAGCGGCGCGCGGCGCATTACGCCGGAGCGGGTGATGGTCATCCCTGCTGCCACCGCTGCCAGAATGCCCGACACGCCGATATGCTCGGCAATCAGATAGGAGGCAAACGGCAGAAGGAACAGCAGTACGATCTGCGTAGCGGGCTCATCGCCGCCCCAGCGGCTGAGGAAGCGCAATGAGCGGCCGTACAGCCAGCTCACCACGAAGCCTGCGAGAATACCGCCAATCGCTACCTTGAAGAATTCCAGCGTCGCGCCGCCGACGGTAAAGACCATCGTGCCCATCGCAACGGCCACGGCAAACTTCAGGGCGACCAGGCCGGAGGCGTCGTTCATCAGCGCCTCACCCTGTAAAATCCCCATGATTTTCTTCGGAATACGGCCTTCACCCACGATGCCGGACAGCGCCACGGCATCGGTTGGCGACAGTACGGCGGCCAGCGCAAAGGCCGGTATTAATGGAATCCCCGGCACCGCCCAGTAGATCAGAAAACCAATCCCGACGACGGTGACCACCACCAGCGCCAGCGCCAGGCCGAAGATCTCGCGCCCGTGCTCAAGGAATTCGCGCGTGGGCGTTTTCCAGCCATCGGCAAACAGCAGTGGCGGGATAAACAGCACGAGGAACAGTTCGGGGTCAAATTCCACGTGCAGGCCAAACGTCGGCCACGCCAGCAGCGCGCCGATGGCAATTTGCATTAATGGCAGGGGGACCTGAAAGGGCAGTACGCGTGTAACCACCCCGGATAGCGAGACCACAAGGGTCATGATGAGTATTGTGAAGAAGATTTCCATGCGTTCCCTGTTTGCTGTGTTGCTTATGTACTCCGGAAGGCGTCGTGCCTTTTATTCTATCTTCACCAGAGTAACGCAAAAGGCAACAGGATGAGTCCTGAAAATAAAAACGGGCGGCCTGAGCCACCCGTTTTCGCATCAAAGGACAACTTAGATTGCCCAGCCGCCCGCGTAGAACGCCACCAGCGCAACGGCGATAATCACGGTGCCGATGTTCAGCTTGCGCCATTCACCGGAAACCAGACGACCAATCACCAGCGACGCGAAGCCGATCATAATGCCCGTCACGATGTTACAGGTCAGTACGATGAAGACCGCGGTAATCAGGCCAGACATGGCGTCCACGAAATCTGCAAAGTCGATTTTCGCCACGTTGCTCAGCATCAGCAGGCCAACGTACATCAGCGCTGGCGCGGTCGCATACGCCGGAACCAGATAGGAGAGCGGAGAGAGGAACAGGATCAGCATGAACAGCACGCCGACGGTGATCGCCGTCAGGCCGGTTTTACCGCCTGCCGCCGTACCCGCTGCGGATTCGATGTACACCGCCGCAGGCGCCGCGCCCACCAGGCCAGAGAAGACGCTGCTCAGGGAGTCAGTGGTCAGCGCTTTGCCGCCATCAATAATCTGACCGTCTTTATCCAGCAGGTTCGCCTGACCGGCCACCGCACGAATGGTACCGGTCGCGTCAAACACGGCGGTCATCACCAGCGCCAGTACGCTTGGCAGGATCACCGGGTTCAGCGCGCCAACGATATCCAGGCTACCAATCAGGGAGTTGCCTTTGTCATCGCTCAGCGACGGCATGGCGAAGATACCGGAGAAGTGTACGGTTGGATCGAAAATCAGGCCAACAACGGAAACACCGATAATGGTCAGCAGAATGCCGCCCGGGACCTTCAGTTTTTCCAGACCGATAATCACCGCCAGACCGATCAGCGACATAATCACCGGGAAGCTGGCGAAGTGGCCCAGCGCCACCGGCAGGCCGTCCAGCGGGTTCTTGATGACCAGACCAACGCCGTTGGCGGCGATCAGCAGCAGGAACAGGCCGATGCCAATACCGGTACCGTGCGCCACGCCCTGCGGCAGGTTGCGCAAAATCCAGCTCCGGATGCCGGTTGCGGAAATCACGGTAAACAGCACGCCCATCAGGAACACGGCACCCAGCGCAACCGGTACGCTGATGTGCTGACCCAGCACCAGGCTAAACGCGGTAAACGCGGTCAGAGAGATGGCGCAACCAATCGCCAGCGGCAGGTTCGCCCACAGGCCCATCACGATGGAGCCCACGCCGGCCACGAGGCAGGTCGCTACAAAGACGGCCGCTGGCGGGAAGCCTGCTTTGCCCAGCATGCCCGGCACAACGATGACGGAATAAACCATCGCCAGAAACGTTGTCAAACCGGCAACGATCTCCTGGCGCACGGTGCTGCCGCGAGCCGAAATTTTAAACATGGCGTCAAGTGAACCGCCAGTACGCGCAGATGGCGTAGACATAGAAAACATCCCCTGAGAGTTTTTTAGGAAGTCCGTAAGCGAGGTGGAGACGCCACTGCCAGCTGAACGTCAAATCCTTGTGTTGCGTTTGTGACGAAAGGGCGTCACAAAAAAAGCAAACGTTTAGCTCCGCGCTTACAAACGGGTGGTCAAATTAAGGCAAACGATTATCTAGCGTAATCCCCGCCCTTTTCAACTGAACTTTCTCGTTTTTCGCTAAAATTCACTTATGACGCTGAAGAAATAAACAGAGGATGCGCAAACGTTATCGTCTATGCGCAATTTGTTTACATTTCAATCCTCGCCCGGGATGGATAACGGACCCCCTTGCTCCAGGGTTCTTTGCCAGCCAGGGCTGCTCTCAACTTTTGTCTTCCATGCCTGAATATGCGGCAGATTAGCGATACCGCCGCGCGCCAGCAGGGCAAAGATCGGAAAGCTCATCTGAATATCGGCCATGCTGAGCGAATCCCCGGCAAACCAGCTGTTTTCGGCAAGATGTGACTCAATAAAGCGCGCATGGGTTTCCAACTGACGGTTGAGATACGCTTTCTGCACCCCCTGCCCCAGCGCTTTGCCCAGGGTTCTGATACCAAACGGCACCGGCGGCTTGCCGAGACTGTTGAAGACCAGCTTCATTAACAGCAGCGGCATCAGGGATCCTTCGGCGTAATGCAGCCAGAAGCGGTATTGCACCTTATGCGCCGGATCTAAAGGCTTAAGGCGTGACTCGGAATCATACGTTTCCTGCAGGTACTCCAGGATGGCGCCCGACTCCGCAAGGATCAGCCCATTGTCTTCGATGACTGGTGATTTGCCCAACGGATGCACCTTTTTGAGAGCCTCCGGTGCCAGCATGTTCTTTTCGCGCTGGTAGTGAACGATCTCATAAGACAGGTCGAGTTCTTCCAGCGCCCAAATCACCCGGTGCGAGCGCGACTGGTTAAGGTGGTGTACCGTGAGCATGGTTTTCTCCTGTTATTCATACTTTTTAACTATAGAAAATTGAACAACACCGCGAAAAAAATTCGTCGAAAAAACGCTCAGCAAGGCTGGCGAAAAAACGGGTCTTGCATAGAATTAAAGTGTCAGCACAATCCGGAACCTCACCAACCAGCTCGACACGAGGGGTACTGACGTCGGGGGAAACCCTCCCGTGAACCAGCGGGATAGAGTGAAAGACAAAGACCGGGAAAAACTAAAGCGCCCTTATGTGGCGCTTTAGTTCTTTATGTATGCGGGGTTTTGCCGGCCTACGTTCTCGGTTTTGTAGGCCGGGTAAGGCGTAGCCGCCACCCGGCAAACAGGCCGCACAGGCTCAATCCTCTTCCAGCAGCCGCGCCCCCGTCCCCTGCTCGCCCAGCCTGTCACCGGGGTTACGCAACGGACAATCGCTACGCGACAGGCAGCCGCAGCCGATACAGCCATCCAGCTCGTCACGCAGGGCGACCAGCGTATGAATACGTCTGTCCAGCTCTTCACGCCACTGGGACGACAGCTCTTTCCACTCTTTCGGGCTCAGCGTGTGACCTTCCGGCAGCACGCCAAACGCCTCGCCGATCGTGGCCAGGGGAATTCCGATTCGTTGCGCAATTTTGATAATCGCTACGTAGCGGAGCACGTCGCGGGTATAGCGACGCTGGTTGCCACCGTTACGAATACTCTTGATTAACCCTTTGCTTTCATAGAAGTGGAGCGCCGATACCGCCACGCCGCTTCGCTTTGCCACTTCACCGGGGGTTAACAGCGCTTTAATTCGCGGCAATCTCTTTTCCATAAAACCTCTTTACCTCAAGTTAACTTGAGGAATTATACTCCCCCGCAGAGAAAACGACGAATTAACCGAGATAGTTGTATCTACAGAGGGGCAACCTTATGTCGCATCAGCAGATTATTCAGACACTTATTGAATGGATTGATGAACATATCGACCAACCGTTGAACATTGATGTGGTCGCTAAAAAGTCGGGCTATTCGAAATGGTATTTACAGAGAATGTTCCGCACGGTCATGCATCAGACGCTGGGTGAGTACATTCGCCAGCGCAGACTGCTGCTGGCGGCGCAGGCGCTACGCTCAACGCAGCGGCCCATTTTTGATATCGCGATGGATCTTGGCTATGTATCGCAACAAACCTTTTCCCGCGTGTTTCGCCGCGAGTTTGACCGCACGCCGAGCGACTATCGCCACCAGTTGAATTAATCACCCTCAGTGCAAAGGCTGCTGCTGCCAGGTCATAAATTCCTGGGGCGGCATCGCTTTCGCGAAGTGCCATCCCTGACAAAACTGGACGCCGCGCTTCAGCAGCCAGCTTACCTGCTCTGCCGTCTCTACCCCTTCCGCAATGGTTTTCAGCCGCAGGCTTTGCGCCATCTCGATAATATGCTCGGCGATCAGGTGGCTGGTGCTGTTGGTCGTTAAGGTATCGATAAACGATTTATCGATTTTCAGAATATCCACGTTCAGCGAGTAGAGGTTGTGCAGGTTCGAATAACCGGTGCCGAAATCATCGATCGCGACTTCATAACCCGCCTGACGGAAAGCCTGAATCACCGGCGTAGTTTTTGGCACATCGATAAAACCGCGTTCCGTCACTTCTATTTTGATTTGCTGCGCACGGACGGCGTAGTGGCGAGCCTTGTCGGAAATCATGGCGATCAGCCGCGAGGAGTGGAAATCCGTGGCCGACAGGTTAATCGAAATATAGAGATGCGGATGCTCGGCCAGGAAATGGCCCAGATCGTTGAACACCTCTTCAACGACATAGTCCGTAATCCGCTCGCTCATCCCCTCATTTTCCGCCAGCGGAATAAACTCCGCCGGGCTCATCACCTGCCCGTTAAAACCAGGCCAGCGTAACAACGCCTCCGCGCCCACGCACTGGTTGTTCTTGATATCAATAATCGGCTGATAGTGCACGCAAAGCTGTCGTTTGTTCAGCGCCCGGTGCAGCAAGCGCCCCGGCGAATTGAGCTCACGATGGGTGCGGGACCATACCAGCAAAATAATAATGCTGCAGATCATACCCAGCGGCAGCGTCAACGTCGCCTGGTGATAAAGCGTTTCATAAAAGCGTTTATTCGATGTCGACACAATGGCCGCAATAGGTCTTTTAGGGGATGTTACGATCGTATAAAAGCGGTTATCTTTTTGAAATACCGATTCCTTATCCCGAATCATCGAATTTAATAAAGAAACATTGGCTTTCTGGCTGACGGAAAAGAAAGCATTGGTTACCGTGTCGTACACGCCCCAGGAGAGAGAATGATCCGCAGACATGACTTCGCTGTATGAAAGCGGGTTGACGACCACCACATAATTTCCGCGCTGCATATATGTCATTTTATAGCCAGTATAAAATGGGGTATCGCGATAATAATAGATAGCAACGTCAGGTTTACGCGTGTAATTAGCGACAGGAATGGCGTAGGGGTGATCCGGTGTAAAAACGGTCGAACAAAGAAAATTCTGACCTTCAGCGTAAATTAAATCGGCGACAAACAGGCGGCCACGAACAACGTTCAGCATATATTGACGATGTCCCGGCGTGCAAAGCTCACCCTGATATTTTTCAGCCTCGTCCCGGGCCAGCTCAACCTGTTGAATAACCAGTTCTGTTTTGTCTAAAGCCAGTTCAGCAAATGTGCGTAGCTGGGCGCTTGTTTCAGACACGGCTCGTAGCTGGGCAAACCATAGCGCAAGCATCACCGGCAGCATAACTACCATGATGATCCCTACTACCCTGAGCATTTTGCGCCGCGCGCTACGATTCATTTCCCGCCCTATATCCCTGCATGTTGTACGCCTGTAGTAATGAAGGCCGGATGCTTTGTTAAACAGGTGATTACGTTGCATGAATCATGCGAAGTTAGCAACTGACTTTTCGTATTAAAAATCTTAAATTTCGTTATGACGATAATATTTTCCCGTAAGTTAAACTGTAAGTATTCGTTCCGTTTCAATTAAGGAAAATAATTATCCAGCCCGCCGGGGCAGGCGGGAAGATAACACAACAGACGATCGCTGATTAAGCTAAACGTCTGACAGCATGAAAAAAGTACAACTTCATCATGACGTTTTATGCTATTTGCTCTGGGGTATTGTGCTCGTTGATTTATAAATAATCAGACTTCGCACATTATTTTCAGCTTCGGCTGAGAATAACGCCCCACTTATAAAAACCGAATTTGCGGTATTCCCACCTGCCCGATGGGCTTTTCCGGCGCGTTGTGGGTCCATCCCCTCATGCGCCGAAGGCAGAACCAGCCTGCACAATCACCTTTTCCGAGGAATAAAATCCTCTTTTTTGATCGCATAGAGGCTGGCGAATAAATCAACAAACGTGATATAGTTCACACATATTTTGTAACGAGAAACACCGTTTCATTCAGTTCGTCTGTTTTGTAGAGGATGGGGTTTATGGCAACCATTACTACCAGCATGGTTCTCCTGCGCTGGCCTTTGTTGAGTGCGGTACTGATGTTTTTAGCCAGCACGCTGAACATTCAGTTTCGTAAATCTGACTATGCGGCTCTTGCTGTCATCAGCACACTGCTGGGGCTGGGTGCAGCCTGCTGGTTTGCAACGGGTCTGCTTGGCATCACCCTGCTGGATATTGCCGCCGTCTGGGAAAATATTAAAGTGGTGATGGTTGAGGCGATGAGCCACACGCCACCAGACTGGCCGATGGTGATTACCTGATCCCTTACGGACTAAAAAAACCCAGACCATGGTCTGGGTTTTTTGTTTTAAGCACTCGGAAATCAGAACGGAATGTCGTCGTCGAAATCCATTGGTGGTTCGTTAGACGGCGCCGGAGCAGACTGCTGCTGCGGACGTGACTGTGCGCCACCGCTGAACTGGTTGCCGCCCTGCGGCTGCTGAGGCTGACCCCAACCGCCCTGCTGCTGGCTCTGGCCGCCACCTGCCGGTGCACCACCGCCCTGACGGCCACCCAGCATCTGCATGGTGCCGCCCACGTTAACCACAACTTCAGTGGTGTACTTCTCAGCACCGGACTGATCGGTCCATTTGCGGGTACGCAGCTGGCCTTCGATATAGACCTGAGAACCTTTACGCAGATACTCACCGGCCACTTCGGCCAGTTTGCCAAACAGCACAACGCGGTGCCATTCGGTCTGCTCTTTCATCTCACCGGTCGCTTTATCACGCCAGGATTCGGAAGTAGCCAGCGTAATGTTGGCAACTGCGCCACCACTCGGCATGTAGCGTACTTCCGGGTCCTGGCCCAGATTACCGACGAGAATCACCTTGTTTACGCCTCTGCTGGCCATGTTCGTGTCTCCTGAATACGTTTCTTAATAGTGTAAACGCGCGAGTGTACCATTTCCATGCTGCATTTTGATAGCTGCGAGATGGATTCCAGAGTTCTCGTGCGAACACAACATTGTTACACAGCCAATCAGAAAATGCATTCCAATACTGTATATTCAAACAGGTCAAATTGTGTCATAATTAGCCGTTTCTGACAGCCGTTTGTCCTTCAAACAAATCAGGCAATCCGTGTTCCAACCGGGAAAGGTGAATGGATAAGATCGAAGTTCGGGGCGCCCGCACCCACAATCTCAAGAATATCAACCTCATAATCCCTCGCGACAAACTCATTGTCGTGACCGGGCTTTCGGGGTCTGGCAAATCCTCACTGGCTTTCGACACTTTGTATGCCGAAGGACAGCGTCGTTACGTTGAATCACTCTCTGCGTACGCGCGTCAGTTCCTGTCGCTGATGGAAAAACCGGATGTCGACCATATTGAAGGGTTGTCCCCTGCTATCTCTATTGAGCAGAAGTCCACCTCGCATAACCCGCGCTCAACGGTCGGTACCATTACCGAAATTCATGACTACCTGCGTCTGCTGTATGCCCGCGTGGGCGAGCCGCGCTGCCCGGACCACGACGTTCCGCTGGCGGCCCAGACCGTAAGCCAGATGGTGGATAACGTGCTGTCGCAGCCGGAAGGCAAACGCCTGATGCTGCTGGCGCCGATCATCAAAGAGCGAAAAGGCGAACACACCAAAACGCTGGAGAACCTGGCAAGCCAGGGCTATATCCGCGCCCGTATCGACGGCGAGGTGTGTGACCTGTCCGATCCGCCAAAGCTGGAGCTGCAGAAGAAGCACACCATCGAAGTGGTGATTGACCGCTTCAAGGTGCGTGACGATCTCGCCACGCGTCTGGCGGAATCCTTTGAAACGGCGCTGGAACTCTCTGGTGGCACGGCCGTGGTCTCCGACATGGATGACCCAAAAGCGGAAGAGCTGCTCTTCTCCGCCAACTTTGCCTGCCCGATTTGCGGCTACAGCATGCGCGAGCTGGAACCGCGCCTGTTCTCGTTCAACAACCCGGCGGGCGCGTGCCCGACGTGTGACGGCCTGGGCGTACAGCAGTATTTCGACCCGGACCGCGTGATCCAGAACCCGGAGCTGTCGCTGGCGGGCGGCGCCATTCGCGGCTGGGACAAACGTAACTTCTACTACTTCCAGATGCTGAAATCGCTGGCGGAGCACTACAAGTTCGACGTCGAAGCGCCGTGGGCGAGCCTGAGCCCGAACGTGCACAAAGTGATCCTGTTCGGTTCCGGCAAAGAGAACATCGAGTTCAAGTACATGAACGATCGCGGCGATACCTCCGTGCGTCGTCACCCGTTCGAAGGGGTGCTGCACAACATGGAGCGCCGCTACAAAGAGACCGAATCCAGCGCGGTGCGCGAGGAGCTGGCGAAGTTCATCAGCAACCGCTCCTGCGCCACCTGTGAGGGCACACGTCTGCGTCGCGAAGCGCGCCACGTGTTTGTGGAAAACACCGCGCTGCCAACCATCTCAGACATGAGCATCGGCCACGCGATGGACTTCTTCAACAACCTGAAGCTCTCCGGCCAGCGCGCAAAAATTGCCGAAAAAGTGCTGAAAGAGATCGGCGATCGCCTGAAGTTCCTGGTGAACGTCGGCCTGAACTACCTGACGCTTTCCCGCTCGGCGGAAACGCTCTCCGGCGGTGAGGCCCAGCGTATCCGTCTGGCCAGCCAGATTGGCGCGGGCTTAGTCGGCGTGATGTACGTGCTTGATGAGCCGTCCATTGGCCTGCACCAGCGCGACAACGAGCGTCTGCTCGGGACGCTGGTTCACCTGCGCAACCTCGGCAACACGGTGATCGTGGTCGAGCACGACGAAGATGCGATCCGCGCGGCTGACCACGTCATCGACATTGGCCCAGGCGCTGGCGTACACGGCGGTCAGGTGGTCGCGGAAGGCACGCTGAAGGACATCATGGCGGTGCCCGAGTCGCTGACCGGCCAGTTCATGAGCGGCAAGCGCAAGATTGAAGTGCCGAAACAGCGCGTAGCGGCAGATCCGGAAAAAGTGCTGAAGCTGACCGGCGCGCGCGGCAACAACCTGAAAGACGTCACCCTGACGCTGCCGGTTGGCCTGTTTACCTGCATCACCGGCGTATCCGGTTCCGGTAAATCGACGCTGATCAACGATACGCTGTTCCCGATTGCGCAGACGGCGCTGAACGGCGCGACGCTGGCCGAGCCTGCTCCGTACCGCGACATTCAGGGGCTGGAGCATTTCGATAAGGTTATCGACATTGACCAGAGTCCGATTGGCCGTACCCCGCGCTCTAACCCGGCGACCTATACCGGCGTCTTCACGCCAGTACGTGAACTCTTCGCGGGCGTGCCGGAATCACGTTCACGCGGCTATACGCCAGGACGTTTCAGCTTTAACGTGCGCGGCGGCCGCTGCGAAGCGTGCCAGGGCGACGGTGTGATCAAGGTTGAGATGCACTTCCTGCCGGATATCTACGTGCCGTGCGACCAGTGCAAAGGCAAGCGCTATAACCGTGAAACGCTGGAGATTAAGTACAAAGGCAAGACCATCCACGAAGTGCTGGATATGACCATCGAAGAGGCGCGCGAGTTCTTTGACGCCGTCCCTGCGCTGGCGCGTAAGCTTCAGACGCTGATGGACGTGGGCCTGACCTATATTCGTCTGGGACAGTCCGCCACCACGCTGTCCGGCGGTGAAGCGCAGCGCGTGAAGCTGGCGCGTGAGCTGTCAAAACGCGGCACCGGTCAAACGCTCTATATTCTGGACGAGCCGACCACCGGCCTGCACTTTGCCGACATCCAGCAGCTGCTCGAGGTTCTGCATCAGCTCAGAGACCAGGGCAACACTATCGTGGTCATCGAACATAACCTGGACGTGATTAAAACCGCGGACTGGATTGTCGATCTCGGCCCGGAAGGCGGCAGCGGCGGCGGTGAAATTCTCGTCTCCGGTACGCCAGAGACCGTTGCAGAGTGCGAAGCCTCGCACACCGCGCGCTTCCTTAAACCGTTGCTGTAACTGTCACACGGAGAGTTGCTGTCGGGTGGTTTCCGGCAGCAGCTCAACCGCCTGCTGATAGGACGCGTCCACCAGGTAGTAAATCTGCGAGCCAGGAATCGATCCGTCCAGATAGACGGTGCTCCAGTGCGCCTTATTGAGGTGCTTGCTCGGCCTCACGTCATCATGCTGCTGGCGTAGCAAATCCGCCAGTTCAGGGCTGGTTTTCAGCGACGCCGCCGGGCGGCCTTCCACCTCTTTCACCATCGCAAACAGCACATCTCCCACCTTAATCTGCGTGGCTTTCCAGTCGCTGTGGACGCTCTGCTCCGCGCCGGGCTTGCTCATGCAGTACTGAAGTATCTCCGAAATTGTCATCTTTATTCCCCTTGTAGCGTGGCGATAATTTTACGCGAACCACCGTGAATGCGATGCTCTCCCAGCCAGATCCCCTGCCACGTTCCCAACATCAGCCGCCCGTTGTGAATCGGCAGCATCAACGATACGCCCAGCAAAGAGGATTTAATATGCGAAGGCATGTCGTCCGCCCCCTCATAGTCATGCTCATAAGGCGCGTTGTCCGGGACGCTCTTCAGAAAATAGTGCTCCATGTCGGACCGGACGGTGGGATCGCAATTTTCATTAAGCGTGAGAGAGGCGGACGTGTGCTGAAGCAGCAGATGCAGCAAACCCGTTCTGACGCGCGACAGGTCGCGGAGTTGCCCGATGACTTCATCCGTCACCAGGTGAAATCCGCGTGGTTTTGCGCTTAAGGTCAGGGTCTGTTGGTACCACATGTGCTGCTCCGTGATGAAAGATGAATCTTTCTAAGTGTGCAGCAAGAAGACGAAAGGTAAAACCCGCAGCAGCGAGATTTGATTAAAAAAGAGTCAAACCCGCTGCCGGGTACTTAATACTCCGAATTGACGATCACCTCTTCGCCAAACTTTCCGGCCATCGGCAGCGGTCGATACGTGGAGTTAGAGGCACGTAACACCCTGATCCCTCTGGCACCCACGTCATGCGCGGCGGTGATGTCGTTATCTGAATCGCCGTAGAATACTTTGATATTTTTCTTTTCCAGCCACTGGGTTTTGGTGTTTTGCCCTTCTTTGTCACCGGCAAAAATTACCGGATTCATGCTAGTCGCCGGGATCTGGAAATCATCCTGCAGCGTTTTAGAGACGGTTTCCGTTTTGGTCTGGCTGCGGCCGGTCACAAAATAAATGCTGTCACCGCGCTTCACGTGCATGGCAATAAGCGCACGGGCAACCTCTTTCGGGATGCTGAATTCGTCCCAGCCGTTATTCATTTTTTCCCAGAATTCCGGGTTCTTCAGATACGCTTCGCTGTCTGGTGAATACGTTTTCTTACCGCGCCAGAAGCCGGGGCTTGAGAACAGCACGGTATCGTCAATGTCAAAACCTACGGCCATTGGCGCACGGCCCATCAGGCTATTTTCGATTTGGGCCACGGAAACCCAGTGAATGGGCGCCTGCTCGGCAAGAATGGCGGCGGTGGTGCCGGTATAAAGCGGCGTCGGGGCAGAAGCTCGAGCGACGACGGCGCTATTAAGCGAGAACAATAAGCAGGCGGCGCTGAGCGCCAGTGTGATCTTGCGCATATTTTCCCCTGAATATTCAGTTTGTTATCGTTTTAATTTGAGCGGATGGTCAAAAAACTATCCGACCATAACCCCAGCGGGAGGTGAAGGAAAGGAGTTTTTGCTTATGAAGCTGAATAAAAAGAAGACGATCACAAAAGGCCGGGCAACCTTTTTGTGCGGCCTGATGCCCTCACCCCGGCCCTCTCCCACGGGGAGAGGGAGGGTTGGTAAGTACTTACATCACAGCAGCAAACGCCTGCGCCACGCGATGAACGTTGCTGGCATTCAAACCCGCCACGCACATACGGCCGCTGGCGATCAGGTAGACGCCGAACTCTTCGCGCAGGCGATCGACCTGGGCCGCACTCAGTCCGGTATAGCTGAACATCCCGCGCTGCTTGAGCAGATAGTCGAAATTATGTCCCGGCACGGCCTCTTTCAGGACGTTAACCAGCTCCTGACGCATCGTCTGAATGCGCTGGCGCATGGCTTCCACTTCCGCAAGCCAGGACGCTTTCAGCTTTTCGTCACCGAGCACCGTCGCCACCACCTGCGCACCAAAGTTCGGCGGGCTGGAGTAAATGCGGCGCACCGTCGCCTTAAGCTGGCCGAGCACGCGACCTGCCGCTTCGGCGTCTTCACACACCACGGAAAGACCGCCAACGCGTTCACCGTACAGGGAGAAGATTTTAGAGAAGGAGTTGCTGACCAGCGCTGGCAGCCCGGCGCTGGCAACGGCGCGAATGGCGTATGCATCTTCTTCCATGCCCGCGCCAAAGCCCTGGTAGGCAATGTCGAGGAACGGGATCAGGTTGCGGGCCTTCAGAACTTCAATCACCGCATCCCACTGGGCATTGGTGAGATCCGCACCGGTCGGGTTATGGCAGCATGGATGCAGCAGTACAATACTGCGCTCCGGCAGGGTGTTCAGTTTTTCCAGCAGCGCTTCAACGCGCACGCCATTAGTTTCGCTGTCAAACCACGGATAGGTCGCCACTTTGAAGCCTGCGCCCTCGAAGATCGCAACGTGGTTTTCCCACGTCGGGTCACTCACCCACACGCCTGAATCCGGGAAGTATTTTTTCAGGAAGTCTGCACCCACTTTCAGCGCACCCGAGCCGCCCAGCGTCTGGATGGTCGCCACGCGTTTTTGCGCGAGCACCGCGTGATCGGCACCAAACAGCAGCGGCGCAATGGTGCTGCGATAGGCATTTAACCCTTCCATCGGCAGATAGAGCGACGCGCCGTGTGGAACAGCGTTCAGACGCGCTTCAGCTTCGGCTACGGCCTGCAGCTGAGGAATAAAACCCTCGTGGTTGTAATACAAACCGATGCTCAGGTTCACTTTGTCGCTGCGAGGATCTTCTTTGAAACGCTCCATTAAGGAGAGGATAGGGTCGCCGGCATAGGCGTCAACTTTCTGAAACACGCGATGAGTCTCCGGAATTCGATGAGGCAGGGATTTCAACAATAAACCGGAATATCACACAACACCACCCCTTAAGATTATCCTGCGTTCGGCATAGGTTTTTTGCGTCCTCTCGCCATGCCATTTACCCAATATTTTCCCCTTCTCGCTTTCCGTAATGTGGCTCCTGCGCAACCGCGCATTCACTGATTCAAGGAGTTCACATCATGGATTCACAATTTATTGGTTCAGTTATTAACGCCCTGCCGCTGGAGCATATGATCGGCGGTCCGCTGCAGGCGATGATCAAAGCACAGGTCCAGGCGAGCAAGGCCTATACCGACTTCCTGCTCTCCGTCTGTATTAAAGACGGCAAAGCTGTCGCGATCGAATTCGACTACGACGAAACCGTGGTTGACGAACAGGGGGTCAATAAAGGCAGCGTGACCCGTAAGATGAGCATTCCGCTCCTGGCGGCTGTCACCCACCCCATCATCTGCATCGAGGACGGCACCATCGACTTTGAGCTGGAAGTGAGCCAGAGCGAAGCCAGCTCCAGCAGCACCGAAGCGGAAGCCTCCGTGGAAGCGTCCGTCGGCTGGGGCGTATTCAAAGCGAAAATGACCGGCAAGGTCTCCCATAAATCGGAGCAGACCCGTTCGACCGATACACGCGCTAAATACTCCATCCATACCCAGATTAAACGCCAGGAGCCACCTGAAGCTCTGCAGCGCGTAATTGATTACCTGACCAACGCCAAAACCAAGCCCGTCGCCGCGCAATAATCTCCCACGCCGCGACATACGTGCGATTCCGTAACGCAGGGGCTACCCGGGTAGCCCTTTTTTCAGGAGCGAAATATGTCTTTTAAAAAATGGCTGCGCGGCGGCAAGGATGAAGAGCCGGAAAACAGGGCGGGCAAAGAGGATGAAGGCACGCCGCCGGTACAGGAAAACACGCCTCCAGCGCCTCCAGCCGATATTCCCGGCGTACCGATCTCGCTTGAAGATATTACGCGAGGGATGCAGTACGCGGCCACTGCGGCCAACGAACTGATTGCTCAGCAGTATATGAAGGCACTGGATCCTTTTTTCGAGCCCGCAGAAGACGGTTCGTTGATTCCGCGCACGGTACAGCTGGCACTGGACGAAAAGCACTACTTTGACCTGCCCTTAGTCGCACTTTCGACACCGCGCGGGCTGATGCTGGAAAAGATGAAGGTCAACCTGACGATCCGCACGGAAGGCATGCAGGCACCTTCCCGCCAATCCGGTGAAAACGAATTTGGCCGCTTTCACGTCAGCCTTTCGCCTTCCAGCGATAACAAAGGCGGGCGTGATAGCCGCCACGTCGATGTGGAGATGCAATTTACCGCGCTTGAGCCGCCGGAGAGCGTCATGCGTTTGATTGACGAATACACCAACAAGGTGATTCCCCGCCCGAAAGCAGAGGAGACTTCGTAATGCAAAAACAACCAGAACGTACAGGTGATAAGGGCATTCAGCTTATTTGCCAGTTCGAAGGGCTGAAGCTGGAGCGTTATCGCGATGCCGTAGGTTTGTGGACCATCGGCTACGGCCATTTGATCCTCAAAGAGGAGATGGAAAAGTTCACCAAAATTACCACCGGTGAAGCCAAAGATCTGCTGCGCAAAGATCTGAAACGCACCGAGGAGGGCGTGAAAAAACTGCTGAGCAGCGCTTCGACACAGAACCAATTCGACGCGCTGGTTTCATTCGCCTTCAACCTTGGCGTGGGCAATTTAAAGAAATCAACGCTGCTCAAAAAATTCAACGCAGGCGATATCCAGGGCGCCGCACTGCAGTTCAAAAGCTGGAATAAAGCAGGCGGTAAGGTTTTGACCGGTCTAACCCGACGCCGCGAAGCAGAAATGAAGCTATTTCTCAGTTAACTCAACAGGAAAAACACAATGAAACCACTATCCATAGTCAAAATAGCGATGCTGTCTGTTTCATTATTTACCGTTTTACAGGCAACCGCCGCCACGCCAACCTGCGAAGATGAAATAAAGGAAGCCAACGCCTTTTTATCTTCTCAGGGTATGCCGCCCGTCAATAACGTGACCGATCTGGCGACAACGCTTCGTAATATAAAAAATTTTGGGCGTCTGCCCGACCGCTATATCACCTCCGAGGAAGCCAAACGCCTCGGCTGGTCGGGTAGTGAAAGCGAATCGCTTTGGGGGGTGAAACTCACCCATCAAAAATGGATCGGTGGCGATAAGTACAGCCGTAGCGATCTTCCTGCCAGTCAGCCCTGGCTTAGCGCGGATGTCGATGTCGTGAAAGGATATCGTTCTCCTAAGCGCTTGATTTACAGCCTGTCAGGGCAACAGCGTTTTATTACAACCGATAAGTACCAGCATATTGTTGAGCTGGATCCCTGCCAATAATAAGCGCCCGTTACGATAATAAATCCCCTTTTCCAGGGGGATTTATCCTTGCAGAGGATGAACGTATGTCTGACATCTATCTCCCGACTCTCATCAGTGAAGCCTTGCTGGCTTTTTCAGGTTTATTTGGCGGCGTCAGTATCTCGTTTTTCTGGCAACCGCAGCGATTGCACCAGCACAGCCGATTTATGGCAGGCATTATTTTTGGCGGAATCAGCATGGGCGCGGCCGTCGCATTAGGTGGATTATCAGCCCGCTGGTTAAAGATAGACCTCAATCAGGCCGATATCACGCTTGGTTTAGGGTATATCCTCGGTGCAATGAGTAATGGCCTGATCGTCTGGCTGGCAAACTTTTTCCGCCGGCATGAACAGCGCGATATTTTTGATGTTGCAAGCGTCATCAAAAGTAAAGTCAGACATGAGTCACTTTCTCCGCCTGATTTAACCCACAACAAACCCGATGGAGAATAAATGCTTAACATGATGAATGGCTGGGTGCTCCCCTTTATTATCTTCGTCGACCTGGTTACATCGCTGCTGATTTTGTTTGCCGCCTATAGTCGACGAGTCCATGCCCTGCCGGTAATGTGTAAAATCGGCTTAGCCGCCCTTGCCTTTGGTTTTTTTGGTGAGAGCAGCTTAAACATGAAATTTATTCTTACCGGCGCTGATATACTGAGTGACAGCTTTCCGTTCTGGCTATTGCAGGACTTCGGAACGCTGGTAGTGGTGATATATTATTTTAAATCTCAGTACCGTTAAAAAAACAAAGCGCAACAGAAGTCTGCTGTTGCGCTTTTCTCTTAACGCGTTTTGACTGCAGCCCTTCGTTTTGCTGAAAATTGCCTAATTAGCCATATATTTAAAATAGAGCATTGCGGCCTGAGTCCGATTGTTGACCTGTAATCGGTGAAAGATGGATTCCAGATGCACTTTGACCGTACCTGCACTGATATTCAATTGCCTGCTGATCTGCTTATTTGTTCCTCCATTAGCCAGCAGCTTGAGAACCTCCTTCTGCCGACGACTCAGGGAGTGGATCGGCAAACCGCCAGTGGGTTGTTCTCGCTGGACCACTGCTTGTTCCGGAAAGCAGACCACCCCCGAGGAGACCATGCTAAGTATCTGGCTGATTTTTTCGGCGGGTAGATCCTTGGTAAAAATACCCTTAATGCTTTGGCGGATGTAGAAGTTGAATATCTTATCCGTCGCTTTTCGTAACATTACCACGATCGGTAGCTCAGGCCAGTTTGTCATCAAACTAGTGATAAAATCACGGCACTTCATTTCACCATCCAGCAAAATAATGCTGACCGGCATAGCGGTTAAAATTGCGTGTGCATCCTCAAAATTGTTCGCTGCAAAAACAGTGCATTCCGGCATTACGCGTTCCAGCTCTGTTTTCATACCGTGAATGAAGATCGGTAATTCATCGATCATTAATATATTCATCGTAGCATAACCCCGTGTGAAATCTATTTTCTTAGATTATTCAACCTACTTATTCCGAAATTAAGTATGCGTGCTATTGCAAAACTGTAAAAACAGCATTCGGCATAAGGCGAATGTCATATACCCTAAGCAAAAAGTTAAGCAGTACTACACATTAAACATAGCTATGTTTAATTAAGAACGATCTTATCGTTATCAAAAATAGCCTGGGCTCAATAGCATATTCCCCGAAATATTGCTGACACGTATTATTTAACTGCACGCGTGTCATCCACCTACATATTAATATTTCAATGAGGTCATTTATGACAATACTAACAGTGTATTTCTGTGGTACTGGATCTAATAAATTTGATGAGTCTCATGCTAATTACTGGAACGGCGAACTCATCTCTTCTCTGGCTGCCAATAACAAGGGTAAAGAGTTCGCCGAATGGGTCATTCTTGATGGCCCGGGAAGCGGCAATCTACAAAGCGATGAGCTTTGGGTCAAAAGCGGAGAATATTCTCAGCTTCGCGCCCAGCTTCTGGGCAGCGGCTGGAATGAAAATGTTCAGCACGCGATCAATATTATCAAAGGCCACGTTGACTGGCAGCGTGAGAAGCTCACAAAAGAAAACTACGAACAGCTCAAAAAGGCGGGCGTGCCGATTCAGGACGTTGAGGTTACCGGTTCTTTTTGGTGGCGTAAATATGACTATGGCGATCGTAAAGTGACCCAGCAGGCGCTGCAGCAGCAAATCATCAAAACCTTCCGTCAGGGGCAGATCCTGCCCACTCAGGTGAATCTTGTTGGGTGGAGCCGGGGAGGAATTAGCTGCCATATGCTTGCCAATGCAATGTTGGCCGATCCCCTTTTAACGACGATCCCGGTGAATATTTTTGCGGTCGATCCGGTCCCGGGCATGGGTAATTTCCAGACGGAAAAAGTCACTCTGGGTAGCAACGTTAAGGAGTATGTGGCTTTCTACGCCAGACATGAGCGGTCAAAAGGTTTCTCGTGCGTCATTCCACAGACCGATAGCGCAACAAAAGTACATATTTACCCCATGTCTGGCCGCCACGCTACGCTGGTGGGGAATGCTTCGGCCAATGGGAATAGCGGGGAAAAAGTAGTCCATGAACCCGGCACAATAGTGCGCCATTTCGCCGAAGTCTGCCTGCAAAGATGGGGCGTCACGCTGGATAAAAAGCTCAATCTGGATGGGGTGCAGCTGCTGGAATTGCATCAGACCATTCAGCGTAACGCTCCGCTATTCGCCGAGATGCAGAAAACGGTGTACACCATTTCGGAAAACGATGGAGGGGAACGCTATGTCTCGCTGGGCAGCACTGGAAAACGGTTCTCGTCCATCCAGGGTTCCCGCTTCAGTCCGGAGTCAGGGCTAGCGTCGGATTATTTGACTAATCAGGCGATCTATAACGTGTTGAAATAAGCGTTACGCGTCCAACGGCAGCTTATGCCGTTGGACTACTCTATGCGAGTCTCAATCAATGTACTTCATCGCTACCCTTGACGTCAGGCGCGTGATAAGTTCGTAAGCACTTACTTTCGTGATTTCAGCAATGCGTTCAACGGGCAGGCCCTCTCCCCACATCACGACATCGTCGCCTGGCTTATCCTGGGCTTCAGGCCCCAGATCGACACAAATCATGTCCATCGCCACGCGGCCAACAATCTTCACCTCGCGACCGTTGACCAGAACCGGCGTACCCGACGGTGCGGCACGCGGATATCCGTCACCATAGCCCATCGCCACCACGCCAAGACGGGTGTCACGCTCGCTGGACCAGGTACCGCCGTAGCCCACCGGCTCACCCGCTTTATGGTCACGCACGGCAATCAGGTTAGAGACCAGTGACATGACCGGCTGGAAGCCAAAGTCCGGCCCCCAGGGTTTGTTCTCCAGCGGCGACACGCCGTAGAGAATGATGCCCGGTCGCGCCCAGTCGAAATGCGACTGCGGCCACAGCAGAATACCGCCGGATGCCGCAATCGAGCGCATCCCCGGCTTGCCTTCGCAGAAGGTGTTAAAGATATCCAGCTGCCGCTCGGTCGCACCGCACTCGGGCTCATCGGCGCGGGCGAAGTGGCTAACGATATTCACCGGCTGGCGCACGTTTTTGCACCGGCATAAACGCTGATAAAACGCTTCCGCGCTCTCCGGACGCACGCCCAGACGGTGCATGCCCGTGTCGAGCTTCATCCATACGGTCACCGGCTCGCTCAGCTCGGCGGTTTCGAGTGCGGCGAGCTGTTCTTCGTTATGCACTGCCGTGTGAAGATGCTGGTCAGCGATGGTCGGCAAATCTGTGGCTTCGAAAAAGCCTTCGAGGAGCAAAATGGGTTGAGTAATGCCGCCCGCGCGCAGGCGGAGGGCTTCTTCAAGACGGGCGACGCCAAAGGCATCGGCATCGGGGAGCGTTCGCGCGGTCTCCAGAAGACCGTGTCCGTAAGCGTTCGCTTTCACGACTGCAACGAGCTTGCTGGCGGGTGCCAGTTCACGCAGACGTTGCAGGTTGTGTCGCAGAGCGCGGCGGTTAATAACAACAGTTGCCGCTTGCATTTGAATTCCTTAGAAATTACTCATCATCATATTGAGGACCGGCATAGTTGTCGAAACGCGACCACTGTCCGTTAAAGGTCAGGCGCACCGTCCCGATCGGGCCGTTACGTTGTTTACCAATAATAATCTCGGCGATCCCTTTCAGGTCGCTGTTCTCGTGATAAACCTCATCACGGTAGATAAACATGATTAAGTCGGCATCCTGCTCGATGGAGCCGGACTCACGCAGGTCGGAGTTGACCGGGCGTTTGTCGGCACGTTGTTCCAGGGAGCGGTTCAGCTGCGACAGCGCCACCACCGGCACGTGCAGCTCTTTGGCCAGCGCCTTGAGCGAGCGGGAAATCTCTGCAATTTCCAGCGTACGGTTGTCGGAGAGCGACGGGACGCGCATAAGCTGTAAGTAGTCGATCATGATAAGACCGATGCCGCCGTGTTCACGGGCGATACGGCGCGCGCGGGAACGAACCTCCGTCGGCGTCAGGCCGGAGGAGTCATCAATATAGATGTTACGTTTTTCCAGCAGAATGCCCATGGTGCCGGAGATGCGCGCCCAGTCTTCATCATCGAGCTGGCCGGTACGAATGCGGGTCTGATCCACGCGCGACAGCGACGCCAGAGAACGCATCATAATCTGCTCGGAGGGCATCTCAAGACTGAAGATAAGCACCGGCTTATCCTGCAACATTGCCGCGTTTTCGACGAGGTTCATCGCAAATGTGGTTTTACCCATCGACGGACGCGCGGCGACGATGATCAAATCCGACGGCTGCAGGCCGGCGGTTTTCTTGTTCAAATCGTCATAGCCTGTGTTCACGCCGGTGACGCCATCGTGCGGCTGCTGGAACAGCTGTTCGATACGGGCCACGGTGGCGTCGAGGACATCGGCAATGTTTTTTGGGCCTTCGTCTTTATTGGCGCGGCTTTCGGCGATTTTAAAGACGCGGGACTCAGCGAGGTCGAGCAGGTCTTCACTGGTGCGCCCCTGCGGATCAAAACCGGCTTCGGCGATCTCGTTCGCCACCGAGATCATCTCGCGAACGACGGCACGTTCGCGCACGATATCGGCATAAGCGCTGATGTTCGCCGCACTAGGCGTGTTTTTTGACAGTTCCGCAAGATAGGCAAACCCACCGCAGCTGTCGAGTTGCCCAAGACGCTCCAGCGATTCCGCGAGCGTGATCAGGTCGATCGGGCTGCCCGACTCCTGCAGACGCGCCATTTCGGTAAAGATATGGCGGTGAGGGCGGGTGTAGAAATCTTCCGCCACGACGCGCTCGGCGACGTCGTCCCAGCGTTCGTTATCCAGCATTAAACCGCCCAACACCGACTGTTCCGCTTCAATCGAGTGCGGCGGGACTTTTAACCCTGCGACCTGGAAATCACGCTCGCGAGGTTCAGTCTGTTTGTTGAAGGGTTTGTTTCCTGCCATAGTGAATGGAGTTACCGAGATAAAGAGTGGGTCGAAAGATTACCATATTTTTCTTACGGAGGGAGCATGGCAACGCGCATTGAATTCCAGAAACACGGTGGGCCAGACGTACTGAAAGCGGTGGAGTTCACCCCTGCCGCGCCTGGCGAAAACGAAGTGCAGGTTGAAAACAAAGCCATCGGCATAAACTACATCGACACCTATATTCGCGGCGGTCTCTACCCGCCTCCGTCAATGCCGAGCGGCCTGGGCACCGAGGCAGCCGGTGTCGTCGTCAAAGTGGGCAGCGCGGTCAAGCATATTAAAGAGGGCGACCGCGTGGTGTACGCGCAGTCTGCGCTGGGCGCTTACAGCTCCGTCCACAACGTTCCGGCGGATAAAGCCGCCCTGCTGCCTAACGCCATCTCCTTTGAGCAGGCGGCAGCCTCGTTCCTGAAAGGTTTGACGGTTTACTACCTGCTGCGCAAAACCTATGAAATTAAACCCGACGAGCAGTTCCTGTTTCATGCCGCTGCGGGTGGCGTCGGGCTCATCGCCTGTCAGTGGGCAAAAGCACTGGGCGCGAAGCTGATCGGCACCGTAGGAAATGCACAAAAAGCGCAGCGCGCGCTGCAGGCGGGCGCCTGGCAGGTGATTAACTACCGTGAAGAGAGCATTGTTGAGCGGCTGAAGGAGATCACAAGCGGCAAAAAAGTGCGCGTGGTGTATGACTCGGTAGGGAAAGACACCTGGGAAGCGTCGCTTGACTGCCTGCAGCGTCGCGGTCTGATGGTAAGCTTCGGGAATGCGTCAGGCGCGGTGACCGGCGTTAACCTGGGCATTCTGAACCAGAAAGGTTCTCTGTACGTGACTCGCCCTTCCCTGCAAGGATACATCACCAACCGGGAAGAACTTGAGGAAGCCAGCAACGAGCTGTTCTCGCTAATCGCCAGCGGCGTCATCAAAGTGGATGTGGCAGAGGCGCAGAAATTCGCGCTGACCGATGCGCAGCGCGCGCATGAGGTGCTGGAGAGTCGGGCGACGCAGGGGTCGAGTTTGTTGATTCCCTGAGTCCCAAAAAGAAATTGGGCTTCCCGTGGGAAGCCCTTTCTTTTTTTAGTTCGGCTGTATGTAGGGTACAGCTCGATGAATTCTTTAGCGGCAGTCATAGTGACAGATTCGATAAGTAAATCCTATTCTGTTCTAAGCCCTGCCGCCGGAAAAGTTACAAGTATGTGACGAACCCCTCAATACCTTAGTAACGGAAGCGGTTATTGCGCTGATAACTGGGCACTTTTGGCGCTTTAATCGCCCGAATCACCCACACGACCGCAATGGCCAGCAGTAGCCACGGCAACAGTTTGATCGTCAGGGCAAACAGTCCACCAATAAACATGACCACCGTCGCCACCACGATAGCCGCCAGAATGCCGAGCAGCGAAACGCCTGTCGCTAACAGCATGACAAAAAATCCAATCACAAAAAGTAGTTCCAGCATGGTGCTCTCCCACGAGTTCCCGAGTAATGCAGTAGGCATTACAAGAATCATGCCAGTATTAACCTGTTGTAATTAAAGAAAAACGCCCCGCGAGCGTTCGCAGGGCGTGGTGAATTTGACGAACTTTTAGCGAAAGTTATCGCTTGTCTGCCACCAGTCGCAGCGCATGTTCCAGCACCTCGATATCTGCACCGGCTTTATGCGCATTCTCGCTCAGGTAGCGACGCCACTGACGCGCGCCCGGAATACCCTGGAACAGGCCAAGCATATGGCGGGTGATATGGCCCAGATAGGTGCCATTGCTCAGTTCGCGCTCAATGTAAGGGTACATCGCACGCACGACGGCAACCGGATCGGTGTCTGCGCCTTCGATGCCAAAGATTTCGCGATCGACCGTCGCCAGAATGCCCGGGTTCTGATACGCCTCGCGGCCGACCATCACGCCATCCATATGTTCCAGATGTGCTTTGGCCTCTTCCAGCGACTTGATGCCGCCGTTAATGGACATCGTCAGGTGCGGGAAGTCACGCTTAAGCTGATACACGCGCGGATAGTCCAGCGGCGGGATCTCACGGTTCTCTTTCGGGCTGAGGCCGGAGAGCCAGGCTTTTCGCGCGTGGATGATGAACATCTCGCACTCGCCTTTCCCGGATACCGTATTGATGAAGTCGCACAGGAATTCGTAGCTGTCCTGGTCGTCAATGCCGATACGGGTTTTGACCGTGACCGGAATGGAGACCACATCGCGCATCGCCTTGATACAGTCCGCCACCAGCTGCGCGTTCCCCATCAAACATGCGCCAAACATGCCGTTTTGCACGCGGTCGGACGGGCAGCCAACGTTAAGGTTGATCTCGTCGTAGCCGCGCGCTTCTGCCAGCTTTGCGCACTGCGCCAGCGCGGCCGGATCGCTGCCGCCCAGCTGCAGGGCAACCGGATGCTCTTCTTCGCTGTAGGCCAGATAGTCGCCCTTCCCGTGAATGATTGCGCCCGTGGTCACCATTTCGGTGTACAGCAGCGTATGGCGGGAGAGCTGCCGCAGGAAATAGCGGCAGTGTCTGTCCGTCCAGTCGAGCATCGGCGCAATGGAGAAACGGTGTGCAGGGAAAGCGGTCTGTAATTCTGACAACATGGCGAAGTTTTAAGCATCTGGTGGAAAAGGGGCGCTACTATAGCACAGGCTCAAAAAGGATACGATCCGGCTTGATATGATATCAAAAAATGATATCATTTATTTCTACTTGGCGGAGAGAAAAATCAAAATGGAATCTATTAAAAATGAAAACATTGAACGCCCGCCACCAAAAAACATTGCAGTTGATTTTCTCTATGCCTACACCCAGTTCTCTGGAATGGCGCAGGATTGAAGCGCTTTTTATCGCATTGGGTGCGAAAGCCTCAGAAGGCAACGGCTCAAGGGTAAGATTCGAAATCAATGGAGTTGTGGCTTCGTTTCATCGTCCTCATCCGGATAAAGAAGCGAAGGTTTATCAGGTTCGCGACGCAATGGCTTTTCTCATCGCAACAGGGGTATCTCCATGATTAACACTATGACTTATAAAGGCTATGCCGCAAAAATAGATTACAGCGACGAAGATCTGTGCTTCGTTGGGCATGTTGCTGGCATAAGAGATGTTATCGGTTTTCATGCTGATAACGTCGCTGCCCTGCGTAAAGCGTTTGAAGAAGCAGTTGATGATTATCTGGCATATTGTGCTGAGCAGGGCCGAGAGCCTCTGCGACCAGCTAGCGGAAAAATCAGTTTGCGCATCTCGCCAGAAGTCCATTCAGCGATCAACATTGCCGCTGAAGTTTCAGGTAAAAGCGTGAATCAATGGATCAACGATACGCTGGCTAAAGCAGCACACGGATAAGTGTAAAGGGCACCAGCAAGGGTGCCCTTTGTATTTAGAACGTCATACTCAACTGGGCCCCTGCGCCCCAGGTTTCGTCTTCACCGTACAGGCCCATCAGGTCTACATGAACGGTACTGAACGGCGCAAAACCGACACCGCCGGTAAAGACATTGCTGTCGTTACCCTTCACGTCCGCGCGATAACCCGCACGCACCGCCAGCCAGCTGAGTGGCGTAACCTCGGCACCGACACCCACGTACTGCGACGTGTCTTCGCTCTTGAAGCCTTTGGTTTCCGTCAAATCGCCATCGGCGGTCAAGGTCACCAGATCGTTGTGCCAGGCGGCACCGGCGGTTACCAGCGGACGGATCTGGTAGGTATCTTTATAGCTCACCACTTCTCCCGTACGGCCGTTGCGGATACGGATATCTTTGGTGTCGATATCGCGCGACATCAGGTTTTGTCCGCTCACGCCGACCGTCCAGTGTTCGCCGAAATCTGCCGCAATACCGGCATCGACGTTAAAGCCCGTGTCGTCCGTACGGTAGCGGCTGTCGTTCCACTTGTTACTGTCGTAATCGTAGATTGAGGTGGTGTAGTTATAGACCCAGGTTTTTTGCAGTTTTGGCGTCACGCCCACGGAAACCGGGACGCCGCCGAGGTCAAACTGACGGGCAACGGCAACACCATAGTCGGACACAATCGCCGCCCGGCCAGACGCCGTTGAGTTGAGGTTTTTAGTGATCTGATCCGTGCCGTTCAGCGCAGCGTCCAGGGCAACACCGGCAGCCACCACATTGCTTCGTTGAATACCGCGCAGATAATCAATATCTTGCTGATCGATAGACGAGCTCACCCGGCCATGAGCATAGCCTTTCGCCATAAAGGCCACGGAAAGCACATCGTTAGGGATACTCACGGCAAGCCCTGCACCTGCCGTCGCGCGTGCGGTTTTGCCCTTGAGATAGTCCAGCTCATCGGCCAGATCTTTGGCCGCGCCCTGGAATTGATTAATGGAACCTAACGGATTGGTAATAATCTCTCTTGGCGTGAGGCCATCAACCACATCCTTGTAGTGATTAATTTTGTCGTTGATGTTATCAATCTCGTCCTGAAGATTGTCTTTATCCGTTACCTGTACGCCAACGGACGGCAAAATGACCGTCACATCATCATCCGGTTTTGCCTTTGCCAGCAACGCGGGGTTGATTAACGCCCCGCTACCATAGCTCCCGGAGGCAACGCCAGTGCCCCCCATTGCGTCACTCCGTGATTCTGTCCAGGTATTGGCTGCTCCCGCCTGATTTGCCATAAACAAGGAAACAGCGATACTAACCACCGAAAATTTAAAATTTTTTTTCACAGTATGCCCGTTATAGTCTGTTATGAAATAACCCCTGTCTGTTATCACCCAAACAGGAACGAACTATTGCTGTGAATAAGTAGTAAAAGACCCGCTATTTCTATCCCTAAGTAAAACTCCCTTACGGCCTGTTATATTTTGTGACGGCCCTCAATATTTATAGAAGAGGAAATTATTTTTTCCCAGGTTTTCCATCATGCGGTCCAAAAAACTGGGGTGGGTGGTCTACCCAGCGATCCTCTCGGGTAGCGGCATATACCGGATTGAGGGGATAGTAGATGCGATTGTGCTTCTTGTTGGCCTCGCCTACGACCAGCAACCGTACCTCTTCCTCCGTGTTGTTAATAAAGGTGTGGCAGATACCGGTTCCGGCAGGAAACCCCACGCTGTCGCCCGGTTCAAGTTTCCATAAATAGCCATTAATCCACGCCTCTGGATAACCTTCGAGCACGTAAATGAACTCTTCTTCATCGCTTTCCGCATGCGGATAGGACGTTCTGCGCCCGGGCGGCAAACGCTCATGATGGATGCCAATGCGCCCAAGCCCAAGCTTGCGAGCCAACGGGGCGCCGATAGAAAAAAGCTCATCGCTATCTGGATAGGTCGAATCATCCGCGCCTTCAACGTCGCGCCAGTGCCGAATACAGTCAGGTTTTTTCATTGTTTATTTCCCGGTTTGTAATGGGTCAGGTATAGCACAGACTGGCGGATCTCGGTGTTTTTACCAGAACATGATAAAGTGGGCGTTTTCCGTCCTATAACATCCGGGGTGCTACATGGATAAGTCCACAAAAGAGCTGTTAGCGCAGGCCGAAAAGCTGTGCGCCCAACGCAATGTGCGCCTCACTCCGCAGCGCCTTGAAGTCTTACGTCTGATGAGCCTGCAGCAGGGTGCTATCAGCGCCTACGATCTGCTCGACCTGCTCCGTGAAAGCGAGCCGCAGGCGAAGCCACCGACGGTGTATCGCGCCCTGGATTTCCTGCTGGAACAAGGATTCGTGCATAAGGTTGAATCCACCAACAGCTATGTGCTGTGCCATCTGTTTGATCAGCCCACCCACACGTCGGCGATGTTTATCTGTGACCGCTGCGGCGTGGTGAAAGAAGAGGCTGCGGAAGGCGTGGAAGATATTATGCATACGCTGGCGGCGAAAATGGGTTTTGCCCTGCGTCATAACGTGATTGAAGCGCACGGGCTGTGCTCTGCCTGCGTGGAAGTGGAAGCCTGTCGCCATCAGGACGCTTGCCAGCACGACCACTCAATTCTTGTGAAGAAAAAGCCGCGTTAACGGCAAAAGAAAAGGCGGCTTAGAGCCGCCCTGTGGGTTATTCAGCGTTACCAGCGGTAGTCGTTACGGGTTTCCCAGTCTTTGACTTCGTTTTCCGCCTGATCTTTCGCATAGCCGTAACGTTCCTGAATTTTACCGACAAGCTGATCGCGTTTACCTTCAATGACGGTCATATCGTCATCAGTCAGCTTACCCCACTTTTCTTTCGCTTTACCTTTGAACTGCTTCCAGTTGCCGCCGATTTCGTCTTTATTCATCATCGTGTCCTCTTAGTTAAGCGTCGGGTCGTAACGTCCGTTACGTTCTTTTCTGCTGGACGTGATAATTATTGTAGTTAAGGATTCGGCAGTTGATTTCATATTCGGAATCTTTAACCGTCACGATATATCGTGGCGCGAGGGAAACCAGGTATTGTTTTGCCAGTGGCGGTGCCAGATAAAAGCCAGCGATATCCCTCGCAGCGAGAGGAAAACGGCCAGGGCCAGCCACAAACCGTGATTACCCAGCCAGGGAAGCGTCAGCAGCGTCAGGCCAAACCCTGCCGCCGCGACCGCCATGCTGTTGCGCATTTCCGCTCCGCGCGTCGCACCAATAAACATGCCGTCCAGCAGATAACACCAGACGCCGACCACCGGTAAGATGACTTGCCAGATGAGATAGTGACTCGCCAGCTCGCGCAGCGCAGGGATAGACGTCAGCAATGCCACGATCTGCTCACCCAGGCAGGCGTAAACCAGGCCGAACGCCAGCGCCACCAGTCCCGACTGACGGCAGGCTGCCCGCCAGACGTCCCGAAGCTGCCCACTTTCGCGCGCACCGTACGCCTGCCCGGAATGCGCTTCTACCGCATAGGCAAAACCGTCCAGCGCGTAGGCGGTAAAGGTCAGTAGCGTCATCAACACCGCGTTGACCGCAACGATTTCTGGCCCCAGTCGAGCCCCGAAAACCGTCAGCGCGCCGAAGCAAAGCTGAAGCAGCAGCGAGCGCAGCATGATGTCACGATTAAGTGCCAGCAGCTTACGGATATTGCCGCGCCATGCGGTTTTGAGCAGCGCCAGGGAGATGCCGCGCATCGCCAGCACGCGCCAGGCCATCCACAGGCCAATAATAAAGGTTCCGTACTCGGCAATCGCCGTCGCCAGCGCCGCGCCCTGCACGTTCATATGTAGGCCCATTACCAGCCAGACATCCAGCACAATGTTGAGAAGGTTGCCTACCACCAGCAAAATGACCGGCGCGCGTGCGTACTGAACGCCCAGTAGCCACCCCAGCAGAACCAGGTTTGCCAGCGATGCGGGCGCGCTGAGCCAGCGGATTTCAAGGAAACGTCGCGCCTGCGCCAGTACCGCCTCGCTGCCGCCAACAACATGGAGCGCAAGGTCGATAAGAGGCGCACGTAATAAAACGATTAACAGCCCCGCGCCAAGCGCAAGGATCAGCGGCTGCACCAGCGCGCGCGCCAGACGCAGCGGATCTTTTGCACCATAAGCCTGTGCCGTGAGTCCGGTGGTGCTCATGCGCAAAAAGAGCAGCAGCATAAACAGGAAGCTGGTTGCCGTCGCGCCAATCGCCACGCCGCCAAGATAAACAGGCGAATCAAGGTGACCAATAACGGCAGTATCGACCAGACCGAGCAAGGGAACGGTAATATTGGAGAAAATCATCGGCAGAGCAAGACGCCACAATGCCTTATCGGATGCCGTCAGCAGTGACATGAAAAATACCGGGAGTGGAGAATGAAGCAGGCTACAGCGGCGCCATAGCCTGTCAGGAAGAGGTTACAGCCATTCGCCGTTGCGAATGACCCCAACCGCCAGTCCTTCGATAGAGAAGTTGTGTTCGCGGAGATCGACCACAATCGGGGAGAACTCGTTGTTTTCAGGCAGTAGCTGAACGGTGTTCCCCTGTTTTTTCAAACGCTTGACGGTGACTTCATCATCAATGCGTGCGACAACCACCTGGCCGTTACGCACATCCTGCGTTTTGTGCACCGCAAGCAGATCGCCGTCAAGAATGCCGATGTCTTTCATCGACATACCGCTGACGCGCAGCAGGAAATCAGCGCTCGGTTTGAACATGGCTGGATCAACCTGGTAATGGCCTTCAATATGCTGCTGTGCCAGTAAAGGCTCACCGGCAGCAACGCGCCCCACCAGCGGAATGCCCGTCTCTTCTTCCACCAGCAGGCGGATACCACGTGACGCGCCTGAAACAATCTCAATCACGCCCTTACGCGCCAGCGCTTTCAGGTGTTCTTCGGCAGCATTCGGAGAACGGAAGCCCAGACGCTGCGCGATTTCCGCACGCGTGGGTGGCATACCCGTCTGGCCGATATGATCCCGGATGAGATCAAACACCTCTTGCTGCCTGGTCGTTAACGCTTTCATTCCGCCCCCTGGGTGTATATACAGTTATGCTGTGAGTATATACAGTCAAAGGCGATTTTGGAACCAAAAACTGCACAAAAAACCAGGGACTTAATTATTCCTCGAGGCTCATCGGAAATGTGACCAAAGCAGCGTGACCCAGGTGATAACGGCAGTGATAATCGCCAGCAACACGGCAGCAGAGCCCATGTCTTTTGCGCGGCCAGAAAGCTCGTGGAAATCTGAACCAATGCGATCAACAACGGCTTCAATAGCGCTATTAAGAATTTCCACTATCATCACCAGAAGCACGGAACCGATAAGAAGTACGCGGGTAATAGCATCAACATCAAGGAAACAGGCGATGATCACCGCGATGATAGCGGCGACGCCCTCCTGGCGAAAGGCGGCTTCGTTGATCCACGCAGCACGGAACCCTTTCCACGAATAGCCGGCGGCTTTGATGATACGCGTTAACCCAGTGGTATTATTGGCCATTAAAAGAACCTTTTATGAAAAAAAGCGTCAGTAACAGGAGCTGTAGCGCGTTTCGCTACAGCCTGAAGTATGACGGGTAACAACAGAAATTTTGCGCGCTTTCTGTTATCCTTGCGCAGCAATTGCATTATTAACCAGAGGCTTTACATCGTTTATGTCCGGCTGGCCACGAATTTACTACAAATTACTTAATTTACCATTAAGCATCCTGGTAAAAAGCAAGTCTATCCCAGCAGAACCCGCGCTGGAATTAGGGCTCGATACGTCGCGTCCTATTATGTACGTTTTGCCTTATAACTCGAAGGCAGACTTACTGACGCTTCGTGCCCAGTGTCTGGCGCATGACTTACCTGACCCGCTTGAACCGCTTGAAGTTGACGGCACTTTACTGCCGCGCTACGTGTTCATTCACGGCGGGCCGCGCGTGTTTACCTACTACACGCCAAAAGAAGAGTCCATCAAGCTGTTCCATGACTATCTCGACCTGCACCGCAGCAACCCCGATCTGGATGTGCAGATGGTGCCGGTATCGGTGATGTTTGGTCGTCGTCCGGGCCGTGAAAAAGGTGAAGAGAACCCGCCGCTGCGCATGCTTAACGGCATCCAGAAGTTCTTTGCGGTCTCCTGGCTGGGACGCGACAGCTTTGTGCGTTTCTCCCCTTCCGTTTCGCTGCGTCGAATGGCGGACGAGCACGGCACCGACAAGATCATCGCGCAGAAACTGGCGCGCGTGGCGCGTATGCACTTCGCCCGCCAGCGCCTGGCTGCCGTAGGGCCGCGTCTCCCGGCGCGTCAGGATCTGTTCAACAAGCTGCTGGCCTCCAAAGCGATTGCCCGCGCCGTCGAAGATGAAGCGCGCAGCAAGAAAATATCGCATGAGAAAGCCCAGCAGAACGCCATTGCGCTGATGGAAGAGATTGCAGCGAACTTCTCTTACGAGATGATTCGCCTGTCCGATCGCATTCTCGGCTTTACCTGGAACCGCCTCTACCAGGGCATCAACGTTCATAACGCCGAGCGTGTACGTCAACTGGCGCATGATGGCCATGAGATCGTCTATGTTCCCTGCCACCGCAGCCACATGGACTACCTGCTTCTTTCCTACGTGCTCTATCACCAGGGGCTGGTACCGCCGCACATTGCTGCCGGTATCAACCTGAATTTCTGGCCAGCAGGCCCGATTTTCCGCCGCCTGGGCGCCTTCTTTATCCGTCGTACCTTCAAGGGCAACAAGCTCTACTCCACCGTGTTCCGCGAGTATCTGGGCGAGCTGTTCAGCCGCGGCTATTCCGTGGAGTACTTCGTCGAGGGCGGTCGTTCCCGTACCGGACGTCTGCTCGATCCGAAGACCGGCACGCTGTCGATGACCATCCAGGCGATGCTGCGCGGAGGAACCCGTCCAATCACGCTGGTGCCAATCTACATTGGCTATGAGCACGTGATGGAAGTGGGCACGTACGCCAAAGAGCTGCGCGGTGCGACCAAAGAGAAAGAGAGCCTGCCGCAGATGCTGCGCGGCTTGAGCAAGCTACGCAATCTCGGTCAGGGCTACGTGAACTTCGGCGAACCGATGCCGCTGATGACGTACCTGAACCATCACGTTCCCGAGTGGCGCGAATCCATCGATCCTATCGAAGCAATTCGTCCGGCCTGGCTGACGCCAACGGTCAACGGCATCGCGTCCGAGCTGATGGTGCGCATTAACAACGCCGGTGCGGCTAACGCCATGAACCTGTGCTGTACGGCGCTTCTGGCTTCGCGTCAGCGCTCGCTGACCCGTGAACAGCTCACGGAGCAGCTGGATTGCTATCTGGACATGATGCGCAACGTACCGTATTCCGTTGATTCAACCGTGCCTTCTGCTACCGCCAGTGAGCTTATCGATCACGCGTTGCAGATGAACAAGTTTGAAGTCGAAAAGGACACGATCGGCGACATCATCATTCTGCCGCGCGAGCAGGCAGTGCTGATGACCTACTACCGCAACAACATCACCCATATGCTGATGCTGCCGTCGCTCATGGCGGCCATCATCACCCAGCATCGCCGTATCTCGCGTCAGGAACTTTTGCGTCACGTTGATACGCTCTACCCGATGCTGAAAGCGGAGCTGTTCCTGCGCTGGAGCAAGGATGAGCTGGCAGCCGAGCTGGATAAACTGACGGAAGAGCTGCGTCGTCAGGGGCTGATTACCGTCTCGAACGACGAGCTACACATCAATCCGTCACGCTCCCGCACCCTGCAACTGCTAGCGGCCGGCGCGCGCGAAACGCTGCAGCGCTACGCCATTACGTTCTGGCTGCTGAGTGCGAACCCGTCTATCAACCGCGGTACGCTGGAGAAAGAGAGCCGGACGCTGGCACAGCGCCTGTCCGTTCTGCACGGCATTAACGCCCCTGAATTCTTCGACAAAGCGGTCTTCAGCTCTCTGGTGCTGACGCTGCGTGACGAAGGCTTCATCAGCGATACGGGCGATGCCGAGCCGGAAGAGACGCTGAAGGTGTACCAGATGCTGGCAGAGCTGATCACCTCGGATGTGCGTTTGACGATTGAGAGCGCGACGCAGGGCGAGTGATGTGAAAAAGCCGGGTGGTGGCTTCACCTGACCCGGCCTGGCGTTCTGCATAATATAAAGGCCCGGTAAGCGCTAACGCTACCGGGCCTTATTTTTGAGCCTTGTTACTTCACCGCATTCAGCTCAGCAGCGTAAAGGCAATCATCCCGACAATCGCACCCGTTGTGCCGAGGATGGTTTCCATCAGCGTCCAGGTTTTCAGGGTTTGCGCTTCGGTGGCACCGGTAAATTTACCGAACAGCCAGAAGCCTGCGTCGTTAACGTGAGAGACCACAATCGAACCGCCCGCGATACAGATAGACAGCGCGGCCATCTGCGCACCGGAGTAGTTCAGCTGTTCAATCACCGGCATCACCAGACCCACGGCGGTTAAACACGCCACGGTTGCGGAACCCTGGATGATACGCACCGCCGCGGCCAGTACGAAGCAGGTTACCGCAATCGGCAGGCCCATCCCGGTCAGCGCTTCGCCCAGAGCCGGACCCACGCCGGAATCCACCAGCACCTGCTTGAACACGCCGCCGGCACCGATCACCAGCAGGATAATACCCGCAGGCTGCAGCGCGGCACCGCAGATCTCCATCACCCGGTCTTTTGGCATTCCCTGACGCATCGCCAGGCCGTAAATCGCCACCAGACAGGCCACCAGGATCGCCGTGAACGGGTGACCGATGAACTCGAACCATTCGTAGGCGCTGGAACCCACCGGCACAAAGCGCGCGGCGATGGTTTTCAGACCCACGAGAACCAGCGGGAGCAGGATCAGCGACAGGCTGAAGCCGAAGGACGGCATTTTGCCCTCGCCCAGGTGCGGCTCGGTGACGTCATCCGGAATGTGCAGCTCAACGTAACGGCTGATGAAGTTGCCCCACAGCGGACCGGCAATAATCATCCCCGGAATTGCCGCGCACAGGCCGATCAGGATCATCCAGCCAAAGTCAGCGTGCATCTGGGACGCCAGCAGCATCGGCGCAGGCCCAGGCAGCAGAAACGCTGCGGCCGCCGCCACGCCCGCAAACAGCGGAATAACCAGCTTCACGAGGTTAGTGCCGGTATGGCGCGCCATGGAGAACGCGACGCTTATCAGCAGCACAACGGCCACTTCGAAGAACAGCGGCAGCGCGCAAATCAGGCCAGCCAGGCCAATCGCGTAGTGCGCACGGCTGTGGCCGAAGGATTTCAGCATTTTGACGGCAATCTGGTCGACCGCGCCCGTCTCGTGCAAAATCTTGCCAAACATCGCGCCAAGGGCCACCACAATCGCCAGGAAGCCCAGCGTACCGCCCATCCCTTTTTCCATCGTCGCGGCGATCTTGTCGAGCGGCATACCGGAAAAGAGACCTGCACCTATAGAAACCACCATCAAAGCAACAAAAGCGTGCATACGCGCCTTCATCACTAAAAACAGCAGCAGCAATACGGAACCCACTGCTGTCAAAACTAGCGTTAATGTACTCAAAACTTACTGCCTTTTATTAATGACCTCGATGGTGCTGGCAACAACACCTTCCAGTGACTGATCGATATCAACCACTAAGACGTCTTTCTCATCTTCACCCGGCTCCTGCAGCGCTTCGAACTGCGTCACCAGCATCTGGGTTTTGAAGAAGTGACCTTTACGCGCCTTCAGACGGCTTTCAATCACCTCGAAATCCCCTTTCAGGTAGATGAAAGAGAGGTTCGGGTTGCCGTCGCGCAGCAGGTCGCGATAGGTTTTTTTCAGCGCAGAGCAGACGATCAGGGAGACTTTGTTAGTGCGCTGCATAGCGAACGCGGCGTCATTCAGCGCCTGCAACCACGGTTTGCGGTCGTCGTCGTTCAGCGGCTCGCCGGAGGCCATTTTCATGATGTTACTGCGCGGATGGAGGAAGTCGCCATCAAGGAACGCAGCCTGGAGTTGATGCGCCACTTCGCTGGCTACGGCTGATTTCCCGCTACCGGAAACGCCCATCAGGACGTAGACGTGGTGATCGTGATTAGTCGTGCTCAAAGGGTGTCCCTCAGTCAATTGTTACGGGTAACAGTTATCGGTAACATTGTCCTGCCGGGGCAAAAGAGAAGCAATATCCAAACGTGCGCGAAGTGAATAAGTGTGAGCTACTTCAAATTTGTCAGTTCAAATAGATCCACCCGGTGACAAGGTGAAACCTAAATCTAACATTTTCGGGGTAACCGTCTCGCCACGAATGCGCGCCAGCAGGCGTTCTGCGCCAATGCGGCCCATACGTTCACGCGGGGTCAGGACGCTCGCCAGACGCGGCTCCATCACCTGGCCGATGTCGTGGCCGTGGAAACCGGCAATCGCCATATCGTCCGGGATCTTAAGCCCCAGACGCTGACACTCAAACGCCGCGCCGACCGCAAGGTCATCGTTGGTGCAGAAAATACCGTCCAGTTGCGGATACTCGCGTCGTGCCTGACGCATCAGCTCAATACCCGACGTATAGGAAGAGGACTGCTCCACCATCACGCTGTACGGGGTTAAGTTCGCGTCGAGCATCGCCTGCTCGTATCCCTTCTGTTTGATGATAGTACGTTCATCCAGACGCGCACCCAGATAGGCGATATGACGATGCCCACGGGCGATGATGGCCGCCGTCATCTGGCGCGCCGCTTCGAAGTTATCGAACCCAACGGCGATGTCGAGGCACGGCGACTGGCTGTCCATCAGCTCCACCACCGGGATACCGGCCACTTCGATCATTTTGAGCGTGCGGGCAGTGTGGGTACGTTCGGTTAAAATCAGGCCGTCGATGTTCCAGGAAAGCATCGATTCAAGACGCTCCTCTTCCAGTTCCGGCTTGTACCCGTAGTGGGCGAGCATGGTCTGATAGCCAAAAGCATCGGTGACGCTTTCGATTCCTCGTAATACTTCGGCGAAAACCTGGTTGGTCAGGGAAGGAAGCAGGACGCCCACCGCACGGCTGGTCGCATTGGAGAGAATATCGGGTGCGCGGTTGGGGATATAACCCAGTTCATCAAGGGCAGCGGCAATCTTGCCACGTAACGCCACGGAAACCTGCTCCGGGTTACGTAAAAAACGGCTGACCGTCATTTTGGTCACACCGACGCGATCGGCGACATCCTGAAGTACGGGGCGTTTCTTTTTCATCGTCCTGAGAAATCTTGAAGTGAGAGATTTGCTCAGTTTATCACGGACAAAGCTCAACCTTCCCCGTTTAAAGGGAAGGTTGAGTAATTATTTATACCGGCGGCAGGTCAAACAGCAGGATTTCACTTTCGCTGTCGGCGTGCACGGAGAGCGCCTGCTCATCCCAGATGGCCAGACCATCGGCGGTGGTTGCTTTGGTGCCGTTGATGGACACTTCACCTTTCACCACCTGGATCCAGACGCGGCGGTTGGCGGCAATCTGATGGACAGACTGTTCGTCTTTCGCCAGCGCCCAGCGGTACAGCTCCATATCCTGATGCACCTTCAGGGAGCCTTCACGCGCATCCGGGGACAGCACCAGCTGTTTGCCCTGTTTCGCGTCGAAGCGGCGCTGCTCGTAGCGCGGCGTGATGCCGGTCTCTTCTGGAATGATCCAGATTTGATACAGGTGCAGTTTTTCCGTTTTGCTCGGGTTGTACTCGGAGTGACGCACCCCGGTACCCGCGCTCATAATCTGGAACTCGCCCGCCGGAACCTGCTCTTTGTTGCCCATGCTGTCCTGGTGCTCAACCGCCCCCTCCAGCACATAGGTCAGGATTTCCATGTCTTTGTGCGGGTGGGTACCGAAGCCCTGGCCTGCATCAATCACGTCGTCGTTAATCACGCGCAGTGCGGAGAAGCCCATGAAGTTCGGGTCGTAGTAGTCGGCAAACGAGAATGAATGCCATGAGTCCAGCCAGCCATGATTCGCGTGACCACGTTCGTTTGCTTTGCGTAAGTAGATCATTGTTTCACCCTCAGTTCGTTTCGATGGAGTAAGTGTGGACGCAAACCGCCTGGGATCATAGAGGGTGAAAATTGACTCCTCTGTTCAAAAATTATGAACAAGCGCAGAGGAGCCGTTTTTGCTTATTTCGCGAGGGTTATCGTGGCAGGAGAAGCTTGCTCGAAGGCCCGTTCAAGGATTTCCAGGTTGGTAAGAACGTCAGATTCCTTGACGTAATTCGGCGCGCCGGCTGTGAGGGTTTCATACAGCGCATCGTAGACGCGGCCATAGTCACCCACTTCCGGTTTGAGTTCTTCTTTTGCGGTTGTGCCATCGGCCTTCACATACTCCAGCACGCCCACGGAATCATCCGCCGCAAAGCCCGGCTCGCCCGGCATGATGTTGGCCTTCAGGCTGGTCTCCTGCTGGTCGATGCCGTACTTAATGAACGATCCTTTGGTGCCGTGAACGATAAATTTTGGATAATCGATTTTCACCAGATGGCTGGTTTTGACGATGGCTTTCAGGTCGCCGTAGAACAGCTGCGCTTCAAAGATGTCGTCCGGGTTGGCTTTATTACGCAGGCTGCGGATGTCATACGCCACGTGGTCCGGTCGGCCAAACAGGGAGATGATCTGGTCCATGGTGTGCACGCCCAGACCATAGAACGAGCCGTCCTGCGGCAGGCCGGGCTGAGTTTCCGCGACCGGACGGTAGTAGTCGAAGTGGCTTTCGATTTCCACGATATCGCCCAGCCTGCCGCTTTCAATCGCCTTTTTCGCCGTCAGGAAGCAGCTGTCAAAGCGACGGTTCTGGTACGGCGTAACGGTCAGGCCTTTACTTTTCGCCAGCGTGAACAACTCTTTTGCTTCGGCGATAGTCGGGGTGAACGGCTTTTCTACCAGCACGTTTTTGCCCGCTTCCAGCGCGCGTTTCGCGTAGGAGAAGTGGCTGTCGGCGTGGGTGCAGACGACAACCAGTTTGACCTGCGGGTCGTTAAGCACGTCATCGAGATCGCTGGTGAAATGGATATGAGAATACTGCGGGGATTGCTCTTCCGGCTTCGCGCGGCGGCGGTATATATGGGCCACGTGCCAGCTGTCTTTACGGTTGAGAACATACGGCAGGTGGTAGCGGGTCGTACTTTTACCAAATCCAATAAATGCGCAATGTAGTGTCATAGCTCAGTCCTTTTGGAAGGTTACTGAGTCTAACCATAACAAAAAAAAAGCCAGCTAGAAGCTGGCTAAAGTAATACTGGAAGCAATGTGAGCAATGTCGTGCTTTCAGGTTCCCGTAGGGGTCTTCCTGAATGCAGAGCAATAATAATCATTCTCATTCGCACTTGTCTACTTTTTTTTGCAAAAAATAGCGGTTGACTCAAATTTTAAAGTCATTGATGTTGAAAGGGACATTTAACTGACTGAGGAACAAGGAATGAGTGAGATAGTGATACGCCACGCTGAATCGAAAGATGCCGAAGCTTTACGCCAGAACTACATGCATCCGGGGGTGTATCACGACACGCTACAGCTACCTCATCCTTCCCTTGAGTACTGGCAAGAACGTCTTATTACAAAACCCGGACAAAAACGGCTGGTCGCCTGCATTGATGAGCAAATCGTTGGCGATCTGATGCTTCAGGTGGAAGCCAGCCCGCGACGCAGCCATGTGGCAACGTTCGGTATCAGCGTTGCGGCGCACGCTCAAGGGCGCGGCGTCGGGAGCGCGCTCATGCGCGAGATGATCAACCTGTGCGACAACTGGATGCGCATCGAACGTATAGAGTTAACGGTTTTTGCCGATAACCCTGCTGCACTGGCGCTGTACCGGAAGTTTGGCTTTGAAATCGAAGGCACCGGCAGGAAATTTGCCCTGCGCAACGGCGAGTATGTGGATGCGTATTATATGGCGCGGATGAAGTAGTTTGTTGCCCTCACCCTAACCCTCTCCCACAGGGAGAGGGAATGAAACACGTAGGCCGGGTAAGGCGAAGCCGCCACCCGGCAACACATCAATACCCCGCCGACAAATCATCCACCGAACGCGGATCCGACGCGCCAAACAGCGCCCCGTCCGGCACCACCATAATGCTCTGGGTGCTGCCCATCGCCTCTTTCACCGCCACCTTTTGACCGCGCTGTTCCAGCAGCTTGATGGTATCCGGGCTAAAGCCCTTCTCGACGCGCAGTTCATCCGGCAGCCACTGGTGATGGAAACGCGGCGCGTTGGTCGCTTCGGCGACGTTCATCCCAAAGTCGATGCTGTTCACCACCATTTGCAGTACGGTGGTGATAATACGGCTGCCGCCAGGGCTGCCGGTCACCAGCCAGGTTTTCCCGTCTTTCACGACAATGGTGGGCGACATGGACGACAGCGGACGCTTCTTCGGCCCGACGGCGTTTGCATCGCCTCCGACCAGCCCGTAGACGTTCGGCACGCCCGGTTTGGCGGAGAAGTCATCCATCTCGTTGTTCAGCAGAATGCCGCTGTTGCCCGCCACAATCCCGGTGCCGAAGGTGGTGTTGAGCGTATAGGTCACCGCCACCGCGTTACCGTCTTTATCCACCACCGAGAAGTGGGTGGTCTGGTTGCTTTCGTACGGCGCCAGCTTGCCGGGGCGGATCTCGCTCGACGGTTTGGCCTTGTTGATGTCGATCTGTTCCGCAATGGATTTGGCATACGCCTTGTTGGTCAGCGCCTGCCACGGCACCTTCACGAAGTCCGGATCGCCGAGATATTCCGAACGGTCGGCGTAGGCGCGTTTTTCCGCTTCCGCCATCACCTGCATGGCGTCCGCGCTGCCGAAGCCGAACTTGTGCATATCGAAGTTTTCAAGAATATTGAGGATCTGCACGATGTGGATCCCGCCGGAGGACGGCGGCGGCATGGAGAAGACCTCGTAGCCGCGATAGGTGCCGCTAATCGGCTCGCGCTCCACCGCCTTGTATTCCGCCAGATCCGCTTTGGTGATGAGCCCGCCGTTTTTCTGCATCTCTTCCGCAATCTGGTCGGCAATCGCCCCTTTGTAGAAGGCGTCCGGACCGTGCTCCGCAATCAGCTCCAGGCTTTTGCCGAGGTTCTTCTGCACCAGCTTGTCGCCCTTCTTCAGCGGCTCACCGTCTTTCCAGAAGATGGCCTTGCTGTTTTCATGATTGGGAATGACTTCGCTGCCGTAGGTCTTGAGATCGTCCGCCAGGGCGTCATTTACCACAAAGCCGTCGCGCGCCAGCTTGATGGCAGGCTGCACCACCTTGTTCAGCGGCATCGTGCCGTATTTTTCCAGCGCCAGCGAGAAGCCCGCGACGGTACCCGGCGTGCCGGAGGCGAGATGCGAGGTCAGGGATTTTTTGCTGTCAGGGTTACCCTGTTCGTCGAGGAACATATCCCGTGACGCCTGGGAAGGCGCCATCTCGCGGAAGTCGATGGCCGTCGTTTTGCCGTCTTTGGTGCGCAGCATCATAAAGCCGCCGCCGCCCAGGTTACCCGCCTGCGGATGCGTTACCGCCAGCGCATAGCCGACGGCGACCGCTGCATCCACCGCGTTTCCGCCCTGCTTGAGAATATCGACGCCCACTTTTGTTGCCAGCGCATCCACTGACGCCACCATGCCATGGGTTGCCCGCACGGGATGAAAAACATCTTCCTCCACGCCGTAAGAGACCGGAGGCGCCGCTGGCGGGTTGGCCGCCACGCTAAATGTACCGCCAGCCATCAGCGCGGCGATGGCAACCCAGCGCAAAAACGTTGGTTTCATCATTATTGTTCTCCAGGTGAAGGGATCCATATTCCCCGCTTAAGCCTGGTTCACAACTCCTAAAAAATCATCGTCATGGTGAAATCAGGGTAAACTTAAGAGAGACCTCAAAAGGAGGAAATGACAATGAAACGCTTGATGATTCTTGCGGCGCTGATCCCGTTTGCCGCGCTCGCACAGCCACTCAACACCATGAACAACCCCAACCAGCAGGGTTATGTTATCCCGAGCCAGCAGCGTATGCAGACCGAGATGATGAGCCAGCAACAGCAGCAGAAAGGGATGCTTAACCAGCAGCTTAAAACGCAGACCCAAATGCAGCAGCAAAGCCTGCAAAATCAGATGAACGCCAACACCCAGCGCGTGCAGCAGGGGCAGGTGCGCGAGCAGCCGCTGCCGAATAAAAACGGCGGGATGTTAGGGGGGATGACGTCGTCAGGCAGCGGACAGCAGCATATGCTGCCGCCGCAGTCGAATGGCAGTATGCTTAATCCGCAGAACTAAAGTTCGGGCCGATCAGGTCAATTGCATCGGTACAGATGCTGTCCACGCCCCAGCGCAGCAGCTCGGCTGCACGCTGGGGTTTGTTAACGGTGTAGACCAGAATATGCAGACCCGCGTCTTTCAGCATCTTCACCCGCGCCTCATCCAGCAGCCTGTGATTGAGATGGATAGAAACGCACGCTAAGCGCGTCGTCAGCTCGCGCCAGTCCTCGCGCCACTCGTCAAGCAGCAGCCCGCGCGGCAGCTCCGGCACGGCCGCCTGTGCCGCTTCCAGCGCGTCAATTTCAAACGAGGAGAGCAGCGGCGCGGTCATCCCGTCCCACAGCTCGCGCGCGGCGAGGGCAATCACTTTGCCCGTCAGCGGCCCGGTGCCGGTGGTCGGTTTGATTTCGATATTGGCCATCATGCCGTGCTGGCGGCAGCGGTCCGCCACGTCCGCCAGCAGCGGCAGCGGTTCGCCTTTGAATTCGCCGCTGTACCAGCTTCCGGCGTCCACTTTCAGCAGATCGCGCCACGGCAGCTCGCCCGCCACGCCCCAGCCGTTGCTGGTGCGCTCGAGGTTATCGTCGTGCAGCAGAAAAATTTCGCCGTCTTTCGACAGCTTGGCGTCGAACTCGATCATCGTGTGACCGTAGCGCGCGCCAACGTCAATCGCCGCCAGGGTGTTCTCCGGCGCCAGCTTACCGCCGCCCCGGTGGGCGACGACGTGGGGATAAGGCCAGTTGCTCATACTCGTTGTCCTGTTTCACCGTCAAACAGGTGCAGATGGTTTTCCGGCAGGTGCAGCCACAGCGTACTGCCTGCCTTAGGGCGCTCCTGATGTGCCAGTCGCACCACCATTTTTTGCTCGCCCCAGCGCCCGTGCGCCAGGTTATCTGCACCCAACATCTCCAGCGTGTCCATCACCAGAGGCACGCCGCCGTCCGCCTGAGAGGTTAAAGCAATATGCTCCGGGCGGATACCGAGCGTCATCTTACGCCCGGCGTAGCCACGATAGTACCAGTTGATCGGCAATGCCATCCCGCTTTCCAGCTCAAAATGCGTGCCTGTGCTGCTGATACGCCCTTCCAGCAGGTTCATTGCGGGGCTGCCGATAAAGCTCGCCACAAAGCGGGTGGCCGGTTTCTCGTACACCTCCACCGGAGTGCCAATCTGCTCGGCGATGCCTTTGTTCATCACCATCACGCGCTGGGCGAGGGTCATGGCTTCGACCTGATCGTGGGTCACGTACAGAGAGGTGGTTTTCAGACGACGGTGCAGCTGCTGCAGCTCAAGACGCATCTGCACCCGCAGCTTGGCGTCGAGGTTAGAGAGCGGCTCGTCGAACAGGAATACCGCCGGATCGCGCACGATGGCGCGCCCCATCGCCACGCGCTGTCGCTGGCCGCCGGAGAGCTCGCGCGGGCGCCGCTTGAGCAGGCCGTCCAGCTCGAGAATGCGCGCCGCCTCTTTCACCCGCTCGTCGATATGGCCTTTGCCCATGCCGCGGATTTTCAGCCCCCAGGCCATGTTCTCTTCCACGCTCATGTGCGGATAGAGGGCGTAGTTCTGGAACACCATCGCGATGCCGCGGTCTTTGGGTTCCATTTCGGTAACGCGCTGGCGGTCAATCCAGATATCTCCGGACGTCACGCGCTCCAGACCCGCCACCATGCGCAGCAGGGTGGATTTGCCGCAGCCGGACGGGCCGACCATCACGATAAATTCCCCGTCCGCCACGTCGAGCGTGAGCGGCTGAATGACCTGGGTTTTGCCATCCCAGCTTTTGGTTACTGCCTGAAGTTTTAAACCTGCCATCTTATTTCTCGCTATCGACCAGGCCACGGACAAACGCACGCTGCATGGCTAAAACAATGACTACGGGTGGGATAAGGGTGAGCAGCATTGCCGCCATCACCTGGTTCCAGAGGGTGGTGCCTTCGCCGGTGGCGATCATGCCTTTGATGCCCGCCACGGCGGTGCCGAGGTTGACGTCCTGAATAATCAGCAGCGGCCACAGGTACTGGTTCCAGCCGTAGATAAAGGTGATCACAAACAGCGCCGCAAGGTTGGTTTTCGACAGCGGCAGCACGATGTCGCGGAAGAAGCGCATCGGCGACGCGCCGTCGATGCGCGCCGCTTCAATCAGCTCGTCCGGCAGAGTCATAAAGAACTGACGGAACAGGAAGGTGGCGGTTGCCGAGGCCATCAGCGGCAGGGTTAAGCCCGCATAGCTGTCGAGCATCTTCAGGTTGGCGATCACCTCCACCGTCGGGAAGATACGCACTTCCACCGGCAGCATCAGGGTAATGAAGATCATCCAGAAGAAGAGGTTACGCAGCGGAAAGCGGAACCAGACGATGGCGAAGGCCGAAAGCATCGACACCGTAATTTTGCCGACCGTAATGCCAAACGCCATAATGAAGCTGTTGAGCATCATCAGCCAGAACGGCGCGCTGTTGGCGCCCACGCCCTGGGTCCAGATGGTCTTCATGTTCTCGAAAAGATGTGTGCCTGGGATCAGCGTCATCGGCGTGTCGAACACCGCTTTGGTGTCCAGCGTGGCGGCGACAAACGCCACGTACAGCGGGAAGAGGATGACGATAATCCCTAAAATCAGCATGGTATGGCTGAAAATCGTCAGCCCGCGACGGTTCTCAATCATTGGTAGCGCACCTTACTTTCGACATAGCGGAACTGCACCACCGTGAGGATGATGACGAGGAACATCAGCACGACGGACTGTGCGGCAGAGGCAGAGAGATCCAGACCGGCGAAGCCTTCGCGGTAGATCTTATAGATAAGCGTCGTTGTCGCCTGCACCGGGCCGCCTGCGGTCGCCGCGTCGATCACCGGGAAGGTATCGAAGAAGGCGTACACGAGGTTAACCACCAGCAGGAAGAAACTCACCGGGGCGATCAGCGGCAGCGACAGCCTGAAGAAACGACGAATGGGCCCTGCGCCGTCAATTGCCGCGGCTTCCACCAGCGAGCGCGGAATGGACTGCAGCGCGGCAAAGAAGAACAGGAAGTTGTAGCTGATCTGCTTCCACACCGAGGCGAACACCACCAGGAACATCGCCTGACCGCTGTTCTGGGCATGGTTCCAGTCGTAGCCCAGTTCGGCCAGGAAATGGGTAATCAATCCGCGCCCCGGGTTAAACAGGAATATCCACAGCACGGCGGCGACGGCGGGAGCCACGGCGTACGGCAGCAGCATCAGGGTCTGATAAATACGGCTGCCGCGCACCACGTAGTCCACCAGCGCGGCGAAAAACAGCGAGGCAACCAGACCGCTGACGGTCACCAGCGCGCTGAACTTCATCGTCGTCCAGAAGGAGTCCAGGTAGTAGCTGTCATGGAACAGCGCGGTGAAGTTGTCCAGGCCAACAAACTGACTGGAAAGCCCGAACGGATCGACGCTTTGCACCGAGTACCACAGCGCTTCGCCCGCAGGCCAGATAAAGAAAATAACGGTGATGACCAGCTGCGGCGCGACAAGCAGATACGGTAGCCAGCGGGAACGGAACACCGGACGGGATGATGACATTGAGATTTGGTTCCTGAACAATGCCGGGTGGCGGCTACGCCTTACCCGGCCTACATGGGGCACGTCGTAGGCCCGGATCGCTACGCGTCACCGGGCATTTTTTTACGATTTGGTCGACTGCTCAAAGCGGCGCAGCAGCTGATTTCCGCGCTCTACCGCAGAGTCCAGCGCCTGCTGTGGCGTTTTCTTCCCGGTCCACACGCTTTCCAGCTCTTCATCTACGATGGTGCGGATCTGCGGCATGTTGCCCAGACGCAGGCCCTTGGTGAACGGCAACGGCGGCTTGTTCAGCATCTGACGCGTCGCAATGTCCGCCCCTGGGTTCTTGCTATAGAAGCCCTGCTCGCGGGTCAGGTCGTACGCGGCTTTAGTGATCGGCAGGTAGCCGGTCTTCTGGTGCCACTCGGCGGCGTTTTCAGGTTTGGCCAGGAAGTCGAGGAACTCGGCTACGCCTTTGTAAGTGCCTTTGTCTTTACCCTGCATGACCCACAGGCTCGCCCCGCCGATAATGGCGTTCTGCGGCGCGCCCTTCACGTCAGCGTCATACGGCATCATGCCCACGCCGTAGTTGAATTTGGCGTAGTGACGGATATCCGCCAGCGAGCCGGACGAGGCGGTGGTAATGGCGCAGTCGCCGTTGTAGAACTTCTCGGTGGATTCGTCTTTACGCCCGAAGTAGCTGAAGTCGCCCTTCTTGTTCAGATCGGCAAGCAGCGCGATGTGCTTCACCTGCTCCGGCTTGTTGAACTCCAGTACCGCATCGGTGCCGTCGAAGCCGTTGTTTTTGGTCGCCACCGGCAGGCCGTGCCAGGCGCTGAAGTTTTCAACCTGGATCCAGCCCTGCCAGCCGCTGGCGTAGCCGCACTTCATCCCAGCCGCCTTCAGCTTCGCGGTGTACTCCGCCAGGTCCTGCCAGGTTTTTGGCGGCTGCTCCGGGTCTAAACCGGCTTTTTTGAAGGCGTCTTTGTTGTAGTACAGCACCGGCGTAGAGCTGTTAAACGGCTGGGACAGCAGATGGCCGGTTTTGGAATCCGTGTAGTAACCCGCTACGGTCGGCACGAACTGCGATTCGTCGAAGTTGATGCCCGCCTCTTTGAACACTTCATAGACCGGCTTGATGGCTTTGGAGGCCATCATGGTGGCGGTGCCCACTTCATAAACCTGTAACAGGGCAGGCGCGTTGCCGGTACGGAAGGCGGCGATCCCCGCGCTCAGGCTCTGCTCGTAGTTGCCTTTGTACACCGGCACAATTTTGTAATCCGGGTGGGTGTCGTTGAAACGCTGCGCCAGGGAGTCAACTTCTTTACCCAACTCCCCTTCCATTGAATGCCAGAACGGAATGGTGGTGACAGCCATTGCGTTCGTCGCAAAAGCCAGACCCAGTGCCAGACCCAAAGCTGTGTGTCGTAACGATGTCATTGTCATCTCTCTTATTGTGCCGGATGCGCGATATCACGCGTTTTATGCTCGCGAGGTAACATGACATGCTCGAATTACAGAAAAATAACTGTTTGTTTACAGATAAGTGACAGCCAGGCGTCAGGGGGATGATGGTTGTGTGAAAGGGTTGGGGATGTGGTTTAGGTGCGGTCTGGTGCCCTCACCCCAGCCCTCTCTCACAGGGAGAGGGAGCAAACACTAAAAAAGGCAACTTGCGTTGCCTTTTGCTTTTACCTCGTGCGGTCTGGTGCCCTCACCCCGCCCCTCTCCCACGGGGAGAGGGAGAAAAGCGTGTAGGCCCGGTAAGCGCAGCGCCACCGGGCGATACGGACGGCTCAGCCGCCCAAATACGCGCTCCGCACCGCTTCGTTCGCCAGCAGCGCGTCGCCGGTATCCTCCAGCACCACGCGGCCGTTCTCCAGCACGTAGCCGCGGTCAGCGAGCTTCAGCGCCTGGTTGGCGTTCTGCTCGACGAGGAAGATGGTCATCCCCTCTTTACGCAGCTGCTCAATCGTGTCGAAGATCTGCTGAATGATGATCGGCGCAAGGCCGAGCGACGGCTCGTCCAGCAGCAGCAGGCGCGGCTGGCTCATCAGCGCGCGGCCAATCGCCAGCATCTGCTGCTCACCGCCGGACATGGTGCCCGCACGCTGGATGCGGCGCTCCCACAGGCGCGGGAAGAGTTCATATACCCACTTAATTCGGGTCTGGTATTCATCGCGGTGGGCGAAGAACCCGCCCATCGCCAGGTTCTCTTCCACCGTCATGCGGGAGAAGACGCGGCGCCCTTCCGGAACAATCGCCACCGCCTCGCGCATGATTCTGGCCGTCTGCCAGTCGGTAATGTCTTTACCATCGAACACAATCCGCCCGCTGGTGGCTCGCGGGTCGCCGCACAGGGTGCCGAGCAGCGTGGTTTTGCCCGCGCCGTTGGCGCCAATCAGGGTCACGATTTCACCCTGATTGATGTGCAGGCTGACGTCGTGCAGCGCCTGGATCTTGCCGTAGTGCGCGTTGACCTTGTCGAACGTTAACATCGCTTTTTCCATCTTATGCCTCACCCAGGTATGCGCGGATCACGTCCGGATTGTTGCGGATCTCTTCCGGCGTGCCGTTTGCCAGCGGCGTGCCCTGGTTTACCACGTAGATACGGTCAGAAATACCCATCACCAGCTTCATGTCGTGCTCAATCAGCAGGATGGTGGTGTCGTGACTATCGCGCAGCTCGGCAATCAGCTCGTCCAGCTCTTTGGTCTCTTTCGGGTTGAGCCCTGCCGCCGGTTCGTCGAGCATCAGGATTTCCGGCTGCGTCACCATGCAGCGCACAATCTCCAGGCGACGCTGGTCGCCGTAGGCCAGGTTGCTCGCCTGACGGTTGGCGTGCTGCAGCAGGCCAATTCGGTCGAGCCAGGTGGCGGCGCGGTCAAGCGCTTCATCCTGCGCGCGGCGGAAGGCCGGGGTTTTCAGCAGGCCGGAGAACAGCCCGGTTTTCAGCTGCTGATGCTGTGCCACCAGCAGGTTCTCAATCACCGTCATTTCGCGGAACAGACGCACGTGCTGGAAGGTACGCACCACGCCCATGCGGGCAATCTGCTGGCCCGGCAGCCCTTCCAGATGCTGGTCGCGCAGCATGATGGTGCCGCCCGTCGGCTTGTAGAAACCGGTCAGACAGTTAAAGACCGTGGTCTTTCCCGCGCCGTTCGGGCCAATCAGGGAGACAATCTCTTTCTTGTGCAGATCCAGATTCACATTGTTGACCGCCAGCAGGCCGCCAAAACGCATCATCAGACCGTTAACGGATAATAATGGCTGACTCATGCCTGCTCTCCTTTCGCTTGCCCGTTCTTCAGCTTCAGCTGTGGACGGGTCATCGGCAGCAGACCCTGCGGACGCCAGATCATCATCAGCACCATCAAACCACCCAGCATCAGCATGCTGTATTCGTTAAAGTCGCGCATCAGCTCGCGCGAGACCACCAGCAGGATGGCCGCGAGGATAACGGCGAACTGCGAGCCCATCCCGCCGAGCACCACAATCGCCAGCACGAAGGCGGATTCGGCAAAGGTGAACGATTCCGGGCTGACGAAGCCCTGACGTGCGGCAAACAGCGTTCCGGCGAAACCGGCAAACGCGGCGCTGATGGTGAACGCGGTCAGCTTGATGCGGGTCGGGTTCAGGCCAAGAGAGCGGCAGGCGATCTCATCTTCACGCAGCGCTTCCCACGCGCGGCCCAGCGGCATGCGCAGCAGGCGGTTAATCACGAACAGGGTAATCACCACCAGCAGCAGCGCCACCAGATAGAGCCAAATCACGCGGTCGGACGGGTCATACTTCACGCCAAAGAAGTTGCTGAAGGTATCCCAGCCGCCTTCGCGGGCGGTACGGCTGAACTCCAGGCCGAAGAAGGTCGGTTTCGGGATCTGGCTGATGCCGTTCGGGCCGCCGGTCACTTCGGTGTTGTTAAGCAGCAGGATACGGACGATTTCGCCGAAGCCTAAGGTCACAATCGCCAGGTAGTCACCGCGCAGGCGCAGCACCGGGAAGCCAAGCAGGAAGCCCGCCGCGGCAGAGACCAGCCCCGCCAGCGGCAGGCAGGTCCAGAAGCCGAGACCGTAATAGTGGTTCAGCAGCGCGAAGGTATAGGCGCCGATGGCGTAGAAGCCGCCGTAGCCCAGCACCAGCAGGCCAGAGAGCCCCACCACCACGTTCAGACCGAGGCCGAGAATCACGTAGATCATGGTCAGAGTGGCGATATCCACGGTGCCGCGAGACACCACAAACGGCCACGCCACGGCGGCCACCAGCAGCGCCACGAGGAACAGCTTCTGCTTAACGGTAGAGCCGTCGATTGCCGGCAGGACGAATTTCGGCCCGGAGACGTTTTTCAGCGTTTTCTGGAACAGCGGACGCAGCAGCTGGAACAGGAACACCACGGCCGTGCCGATAAACACCCACTGCCAGCGGATGTCGGGGGCGGTATCCACCACCAGTTTCGTGCCGTCCAGACCTAACTGGACGCCCATAAAGACGCCCGCCAGCACGAAGAACATGGCGGCAGAGAGCAGCGCCATTGCAAAATGCATCGGTTTCATACTTTCTCTACCTCCGGACGGCCCAGAATACCGGTAGGCATCACCAGCAGAACCAGAATCAGCAGGGCAAACGACACCACGTCTTTATATTCCGTGCTCAGGTACGCCGAGGAGAGCGCTTCCGCCACGCCCAGGATCAGGCCGCCGATCATCGCGCCCGGAATACTGCCGATACCGCCCAGAACCGCCGCGGTGAAGGCTTTCATCCCGGCCATAAAGCCGATGTACGGGTTGATCACGCCGTAGAACTGGCCGAGCAGGACACCCGCCACCGCCGCCATCGCTGCGCCAATCACGAAGGTCAGGGCAATCACGCGGTCGGTGTTGATGCCGAGGAGACTCGCCATCTTCAGGTCTTCTGCGCAGGCGCGGCAGGCGCGTCCCATACGCGAGTAGCGGATGAACAGCGTCAGGGCGAGCATCGCAATAAAGGTCACGACCCAGATAACCAGCTGCATGGTGGTGATAGTGGCCGCGAAGTTTTCGCTGGCCCCCACAATCCACTGGCCGTTAAACAGGCTTGGCAGCGCCACGTCGCGCGAGCCTTCGGTCAGGCTGACGTAGTTTTGCAGGAAGATCGACATCCCGATCGCGGAAATCAGCGCAATCAGACGCTTGGAGCTGCGCACCGGCCGGTAGGCCACGCGCTCGATGCTCCAGCCGTAGGCGCTGGCTATCACAATCGCGCCGACAAACCCGGCGGCGACCAGCAGCCAGCTGCTGTCGATGCCCATCATCATCAGGGCGGCGATAATCATGAAGGAGACGTAGCTACCGATCATGTACACCTCGCCGTGGGCGAAGTTGATCATGCCGATAATGCCGTAAACCATCGTATAGCCGATGGCGATCAGCGCGTAGGTGCTTCCCAGCGTAACGCCGTTAAACATCTGCTGCAGGAAATAGAGAAACTGCTCGGACATATGCAAACCTTTTTATACCCGCCCGTCATGCCGGGCGGTGGGATAATTATTTGGCGGCCGAGGACGAACCGTCGGCGTGCCACTTAAAGACACCAAACTCAAATCCCTTCAGATCGCCTTTCTCATCCCAGTTCAGCGGCCCAATCACGGTGTTCGCCCCGTGTGCTTTTAAATCTTTCACCAGATCCAGCGGTTCTTTGCTGCCGGAGCGATCCAGCGCGGTGGCCAGAGACTGTACGGCCGCATAGGTGATCCAGACGTACGGACCGCTCGAATCTTTCTTCTGCGCCTTGAGCGCATCCACGATAGCCTTGTTGGCCGGATCCTGGTCATAGCGTTTTGGCATCGTCACCAGCATGCCTTCAGCAGAATCCCCCGCGATGTTTGACAGGGAGGCATTGCCCACGCCCTCTGGCCCCATAAACTGGGTTTTCAGGCCGGTGGCGCGCGCCTGACGCAGCATCTGGCCCATCTCCGGGTAGTAGCCGCCGTAGTAAACGAAGTCGATGTTCTCTTTTTGCAGACGGGCGATCAGCGCGGAGAAGTCTTTCTCGCCTGCGGTAATGCCGTCGAAGAAGACGATGTCCGCGCCGCCTTTTTTCAGGCCGTCCTGCACGGAGCGCGCCAGGCCTTCGCCGTACTGCTGTTTGTCGTGAATAATGGCAATGCGCTGTGGCTTAACGGTCTCGAGGATGTATTTGGCGGCGGTGGGGCCCTGCGAGGAGTCCAGACCGGCGGTACGCATGATGTGCTGATAGCCGCGCTGGGTCAGTTCCGGATTCGTTGCGCCTGGGGTGATCATCAGGATGCCTTCGTCTTCGTAGATATCAGACGCGGGCTGGGTGGAGGATGAACACAGGTGGCCGATCACATACTGGATACCGTCGTTGACGATTTTGTTGGCGACCGCAACGGCCTGTTTTGGATCGCAGGCGTCGTCATATTCCACGCCCACCAGCTTGTCGCCCTTGATGCCGCCCTTGGCGTTGATGTCTTTAATGGCCTGGCGCGCGCCGTTGAACTCCATGTCACCCCACTGGGCAACAGGGCCGGACATCGCACCCACGACCGCAACTTTAATGTCCTCCGCCATAGCGGCATGCGAGATCGACAGTGCGACCATCCCCGCGATTAACGTCTTCGCGTTCCTTTTCATCTCTGAATCCCCATTCGTGATGTCGTGTTTATATTTTGTTTTATTATGGTTAAAAAGCATTCTGTACTTTTAATGAACAACGCTATTTTTACCAGTGCCTTTAATGGTTTAGCGCAGGTTTTTGTCAAAAACCAGACTAAAATCTCTATTTTTCAGGCGATTAAGCAAAGATAATATTCTGAAATCAGGCAGAGATAAACAAATAAAAGTGCAGTTTGCAGCATAAAATAACGGTACAAAGCGCCGAATAAATCACTACCCTTCAGGTTAAAATTCTGCTTATTTTTCGATCCATGTGTTTTCAAACTGCCCATCGCGTTGCCAAAAAACTAATCACCTGGTTAATGAGAATAAAAAGAGGAAGCCGCTGAGTGAATAAATTGAGTACACTGCCCCTACTCAATCTGATTTGGACAAGTAGCTAATGAAACTGACTATCGTGCGTCTGGTGACCTTTAGCGACCAGGATCATATCGACCTGGGCAAGATCTGGCCGGAATATTCCCCTTCGTCTCTGCGCGTTGATGAGACCCACCGTATTTATGCCGCGCGTTTTAACGAGCGCCTGCTGGCTGCGGTACGCGTCACCCTGAGCGGTACAGAAGGGGCGCTGGACTCGCTGCGCGTACGTGACGTCACCCGTCGTCGCGGTGTGGGACAGTATTTAATTGAAGAAGTGATCCGTGAAAACCCGAGCGTGACCTCATGGTGGATGGCCGATGTGGGCGTGGAAGACCGCGGCGTGATGGCGGCGTTTATGCAGGCGTTAGGGTTTACGGCACAGGAGAGCGGGTGGGAGAAGCGCCAGGATTGATTTGTGCGGCCTGATGCGTGCGGTGCGGCCTGATGCCCTCACCCCGGCCCTCTCCCACGGGGAGAGGGAGAAAACATTAAAAAAGGCAACTTACGTTGCCTTTTTGCTTTTATTTGGCGTCTGTCGCCGTGCCGTTAGCATGCCAGTCAAACACGCCGAACTCGAAGCCCTTCAGGTCGCCCTTCGCATCCCAGGAAAGTGGCCCCATGACGGTCTCGACGGTATTCGCTTTCAACCAGGTGGCAATCTCAGCCGGGTCGGCTGACTGGTTCAGGCCCGCCTGCAGAGACTGCAGCGCCGCGTAGGTGGTCCAGACGAACGCGCCGCTTGGATCCTGTTTCTTCGCCTTGATGGCATCCACGATAGGTTTGTTCGCAGGGACCTGGTCGTAGTTCTTCGGCTTGGTCACCAGCAGGCCTTCCGCTGATTCACCCGCAATGTTAGACAGGGACACGTTCGCCACGCCTTCCGGGCCCATAAACTGGGTTTTCAGGCCCGCAGCGCGCGCCTGGCGCAGGATCTGGCCCATTTCCGGGTGGTAGCCACCGTAGTAAACGAAATCAATATTCTCTTTCTTCAGACGCGCCACCAGGGTGGAGAAGTCTTTCTCACCGGCGGTGATCCCGTCGAAGAACACCACGTCAGCATTGGCTTTCTTGAGGTTGTCCTGCACTGAACGCGCCAGACCTTCACCGTACTGCTGCTTGTCGTGAACGATAGCGATGCGCTTCGGTTTCACTTTTTCAACGATGTATTTCGCTGCGGTTGGGCCCTGGTCAGAGTCCAGGCCGGTGGTGCGCAGGGTCAGCTTGTAGCCGCGCGCGGTCAGCTCTGGTGCGGTCGCCGCCGGGGTGATCATCAGAATACCTTCGTCTTCGTAAATGTCAGACGCTGGCTGAGTAGAGGAAGAGCACAGGTGACCGATAACGTATTTGATCCCGTCGTTCACCACTTTGTTCGCGACCGCGACCGCTTGTTTCGGGTCACAGGCATCATCATATTTTACGATCTGCAGTTTTTCGCCTTTAATACCGCCCTTAGCATTAATGTCTGCAACCGCCTGCTCAGCGCCGGTAAATTCCTGGTCGCCGTACTGTGCTACCGGACCGGACATTGCGCCAACAACAGCCACCTTGATGTCTGCCTGTGCCATGGTGCTGAATGCCAACGCGATACATCCTGCCAGTAACGCTTTACCCTTCATGTTCATCCTGAGATTCCCCATTATTATGGTTATTACGATTGTTGTGATGTTGTTGTGCAGCGCTTTATGTCATTTATAGGTGTGCTGTCCGCGCTTTTTCAGCATACTCTGCTAAAACATACCCGATTTTTATGATTTTGGAATAGCTAATTTGAAATGAATATATGCCAGGCCCGGCTGGGATTTTCGCCGGGCATGTGGCTTTAACGTGTCAGCGACGCGGAGATAATGTCCAGCGCTTTACGGAACTGCGCTTCAGGGATAGTCAGCGGATAGAGGAAGCGAATGACGTTGCCGTAGACGCCGCAGCTCAGAAGAAGCAGCCCTTCCTGCAACGCGCGATCCTGGACCTGGCGGGTAAATTCCGGCGAAGGCTGACCCGTTTGCGGGTCGTTAAACTCCACGGCCACCATCGAGCCCTGCGCGCGAATGTCAGCGATATACGGGCAGTGTTCCTTCGCCTTGTTCAGCACTTCCACCAGGTGATGGCCAAGATGCGCCGAGCGCGTGCAGAGATCCTCTTCATCAATCACGTCGAGCACGGCATGCGCCGCCGCAATCGCCAGCGGGTTTCCGGCGTAGGTACCGCCCAGCCCGCCCGGCGCGGGTGCGTCCATCACCTCCGCACGGCCCGACACCGCAGAAAGCGGCATTCCGCCCGCCAGGCTTTTCGCCATGGTGATCAGATCGGGCTTCACGCAGTGGTGTTCCATCGAGAACAGCTTGCCGGTACGGGCAAAGCCGCTTTGTACCTCGTCGGCAATCAGCAAAATACCGTGGGTGTCGCACAGGGCGCGCAGCGCCTGCATAAAATCAGCTGGCGCAATGTTGAAACCGCCCTCTCCCTGAACCGGTTCGAGAATAATGGCCGCGACCTGGTCGGGGGCGATGTCCGCTTTAAAGATGCGTTCCAGGCTTTTCAACGCTTCCGCCGTGCTGACGCCGTGCAGTTCATTCGGATACTGCGCGTGATACACCGATCCGGGGAACGGGCCAAAGCCGAGCTTGTACGGCGCAACTTTGCCGGTCAGCGCCATGGTCATAAAGGTGCGCCCGTGGAACGCGCCGCCAAAGGTAATAAGGCCGGGACGTTTGGTGTACGCCCGGGCAATTTTGACCGCGTTTTCGACCGCCTCAGCTCCCGTGGAGAAGAACGCCGTTTTAGCCGGACCGTCAACGGGCACGCGCTGGTTGATGCGCTCTGCAAGCGCGACATAGCTTTCGTACGGCACGATCTGGTACGCCGTATGGGTAAACGCATGGAGTTGCTTTTCAATGGCGGAAATGACCTTTGGATGGCGATGGCCGGTATTCAGCACCGCGATCCCGGCGGCGAAGTCGATGTACTCGTTGCCTTCCACGTCCCACACCGTGGCGTTTTCAGCTTTATCGGCATAGAAGTTACACATCACGCCGATGCCGCGCGGCGTCGCCTGTAAACGCCGGTCGTTCAGTTCGTTATTTTTCACCCTGTCCCCCTGAGAAAGTCGCCTGCTTAGCGCATCAGTAAGTGTTTGCCAGGGGGAGGGAATTCGCCAGAGCGGGCGCTAAAAAAACAAAACCCCCGAATTTGCATTCGAGGGTTCTCGGTGTACTTCGCGGAAATTACGCTTCGATAGCGGCGCGAAGTTTTTTCATGGCGTTCTTTTCAAGCTGACGGACACGTTCCGCAGAAACGCCGTAGCGGTCGGCCAGCTCCTGCAGCGTGGACTTGTTGTCTTCGTCCAGCCAGCGGGCGCGGATAATATCCTGGCTACGTTCGTCGAGGCCTTCCATCGCATGGGTCAGCTTGTTCGCGGCCTGATCTTCCCAGTTATCCTCTTCGATGCCATCAGCAAAGTTAGAGGTTTTATCCTGCAGATACAGAACCGGTGCCATCGGCTGGCTGTCAGATGCGTCGTCGTCGGAGGACATATCAAAGGTCATGTCCTGCGCGGCCATACGGGATTCCATCTCACGCACGTCTTTGCTGGTTACGCCCAGCTCGCGCGCCACCATTTCCACTTCATCCTGGTTGAACCAGCCCAGACGCTGCTTGGTTTTACGCAGGTTAAAGAACAGCTTGCGCTGCGCTTTTGTCGTGGCGACTTTCACGATACGCCAGTTGCGCAGTACGTATTCGTGAATTTCTGCTTTGATCCAGTGCACGGCGAAGGAGACCAGTCGTACACCCACTTCCGGGTTGAAGCGACGTACAGCCTTCATCAGACCGATGTTACCTTCCTGAATCAAGTCCGCCTGCGGCAGGCCGTAGCCCGCATAATTACGAGCAACGTGAACAACAAAGCGCAGGTGAGACAGGATCAGCGTCTTAGCTGCTTCCAGATCGCCCTGGTAATGCAGCTTTTCAGCAAGCTCCTTTTCTTCCTCGGCCGTTAACATCGGCCAGGTGTTCGCAGCCCGGATATAAGATTCCAGGTTACCAACAGGGGCTAAAGCTAAAGTTTGCATTTCTTTGGTCATTCATTCCTCTCAATGTTTCTTCTGGTCCAGGTCGTCCCCGTCAGGCAACAACCATGCCAAAGCGTTTGAGCAACGAGATTAGCATTCACTCTTTTATCAGACAGTGATTTTATCCACAAGTTCCAGGTGCAACGGTGAATAAATTACGCACAAAATGTGACATGGAAATGATAACAGGGGGAGCGACAACAGGGACGCTTTCCCTGCAGAGCGAACATCTCGGTGCAGGGAAAGATTATATCACGCTTTTATTAGTCGGGAGTAAAGTGACGTAAATGTTGAACGGTTGCCAGCCAGGCTGCCACCCACCCAATCATCGAGCAAACCAGCAGCAGTAACAGGCACTCATCGAACCCTAAGCCGCTGATATCAAACTTCGTTCCGAAAACCTGCGCCACTTCAGTCACGGCAGACGAAAGCCGCATCACCAAAATTTCTGACAATATCAGTGAAAGAAATGCGCCGGAAAAACCGAGCAATGCGCCGCCGTAAAGGAACGGTCGGAGGATGAAGCCATCCGTCGCACCAATCAGTTTCTGCACGTTGATGGTATCGCGACGGGCAAAGATGCTCAGGCGCACGCTGTTACCGATGACGAGGAAGACCGCCGCCACCATCAGCACGCCAATCATCGCAGCGACGCGTCCTACCAGCCCGGTAAGGGCAGCAAGGCGCGCGAACCAGCTGTCGTCCATGCGCACTTCATCAATGCCCTTAATGCGCGTGATGCGATCGCGCAGGGTGTTAAGCGAATCGGTCCCCTGGAAATCCAGCTTCGGGATCACCACCGCCACGGCGGGCAGCGGGTTCTCTTCGAGCATATCCAGCGCGCCGCCAAAGCCAGACCAGTTACGGAATTCGCCCAGCGCGTCTTCACGTGAGAGATAGTTGACCTTCTCCACGCCCTGCTCGGCCTGGATTTGCCCAACCACCTGCGCCGCGGCGTTATCGTCGAGCGCTTTATCCATATAGACCGTGATCTGCGGCGACGGATAATACTGCGAAGCCGCCTGGTTGACGTTTTTATAGACCATATAGCAGACGCTTGGCAGCGTCAGGGAGATGGCAATCACCATCACCGTCAGGAACGTCGCCAGCGGTTTGCTTTTCAGGTCCTGCAGCGCGCCGTGGAAGGCGTAGCGTACCTGCTCGTTAAACACGTTGGTTTTACGGGAGGCCGGTTTTGGCGCGGCCTTCTGGCGCTTCGGCGCATTACGATTGCCGTCACCACCGCCCTGCGGCTTACGGAAACGGTCAAACCGGTTCCCGAACTGCCGAATCTGGTTCATTGCATCACGCTTGTTCACCGTGGCCTCCGTGCAAATGCCCGTCGCTCAGGGTCAGCATGCGGTACGAACGACGGGAAATGAGCCCAATGTCGTGCGTCGCCATCAATACCGTGACCCCTACGCGGTTGAATTCCTCAAACAGACGCAAAATCCCTTCGGACAGGGCATCGTCCAGGTTACCGGTTGGTTCATCCGCCAGCAGTACGGCAGGCTTGTTCACCACCGCACGGGCGATGCCCACGCGCTGCTGTTCACCGCCGGAAAGCTGGATCGGGAAGTTCTTCGCTTTGTCCAGCAGCCCGACCTTATCCAGCGCCGCAGAGACGCGACGGCGGATATCGTCATAGCTGGCGCCGGCAATAATCAGCGGAATGGCCACGTTATCGAAAACGGTGCGATCCATCAGCAGGTGGTGATCCTGGAAAATCATGCCGATCTGACGACGCAGGAACGGCACTTCGCGGTTTTTCAGGCGGCTGATCTCATGGCCGCCGAAAAAGATTTTCCCGGCGCTTGGCCTCTCGATCCCACAGATAAGCTTGAGCAGGGTACTTTTCCCCGCGCCGGAATGGCCGGTCAGGAATGCCATCTCGCCCGGCTGCAGGTGGAATGTCACCCCCTGCAGCGCTTGTCTCCCACCGAGATAGGCCTTGCTGACGTGTTCAAAGCGAATCATTGTTAGTCCTCTCGGGCAAATAATGCCTCAATAAAGTCGTCCGCTTTAAACGGACGCAAATCCTCAATACGCTCGCCCACACCGATGTAGCGGATAGGAATGCCGAACTGATCGGCCACGGAGAAGATCACCCCGCCTTTCGCGGTGCCGTCCAGCTTGGTCAGCGCGATCCCCGTCAGTCCTACCGCTTCATTGAACAGCTTCGCCTGACTGATGGCGTTCTGTCCGGTGCTGGCATCAATGGTCAGCATAATTTCATGCGGTGCGTCTTCGTCCAGCTTCTTCATGACGCGAACGATTTTCTTCAACTCTTCCATCAGGTGCGATTTGTTCTGCAAACGCCCTGCGGTATCGGCAATCAGCACGTCCACGTTGCGCGCCTTCGCCGCCTGGATGGCGTCAAAGATCACGGACGCGGAATCCGCGCCGGTATGCTGGGCAATCACCGGAATGTTGTTGCGCTGGCCCCAGACCTGCAGCTGCTCAACCGCTGCCGCACGGAAGGTATCGCCCGCCGCCAGCATCACCGATTTGCCCTGCTGCTCGAACTGACGCGCCAGCTTGCCGATGGTGGTGGTTTTACCCACGCCGTTCACGCCAACCATCAGAATAACAAATGGCGTTTTGCCTTCAATATTAAGCGGTTCGTCAACTTTTGCGAGAATTTCGCCCATCTCGTCTTTCAGCAGACCGTACAGCGCCTCGGCGTCGCGCAGCTGTTTGCGGCTCGCCCCTTCGGTCAGGTTGGCGATGATCTTACGGGTGGTTTCCACGCCGACGTCCGCAATCAGCAGTTGTTCTTCCAGCTCTTCAAACAGATCGTCGTCGATCTTCTTGCCGCGGAAAAGACTGATAAATCCGGAACCTAAGTTTTCTTTGGTTTTGAGCAGGCTGCGCTTCAGGCGCGCGAAGAAACCTTCTTTGGTCGGTTTTTCCTGCTCCTGAACGATCTCTTCTTCCGGTTCTTCTTCCACCGGCACGACGATGACCGCTTCTTCAGCCGCTTCCGCCGCCAGCGCCTGGGCTTCCAGCTCTTCGTCGGTCAGTTCAGGCTCGAGTGCCGCCTCTTCTTCCACCGCCTCAACAATTTCAACGGTTTCCGCTTCGGCCTGCCACTCTTCGGCAGACACCTCTTCGACTTTCACCTCTTCCGGCAGCGGCAGCTCTTCGTGCTCGATTACGGCCTGCGGCGCTTCGGCAACGGTCTCAATGACAACCGGCTCTGGCTTCTCGCTCTCCTGAACCTGTTCAGTGACCTCAACCACCTCTTCTGCAAAGGATTCAATCTCTTCTTTGCTGTGCGCCGTTTCTTCCGCTTCGACTACCGCGGCGGTTTCTACAGGCGTTTCAGGCTGCGACTGCTCTTCAACGGCTTGTTGCTCTTCGGTTTTCTGTTCTGTTTCTTGCTCTTTTTCACCGAAGCCCAGCCAGGAAAAGAAGCCACGTTTTTTTTGTTTTGCCATCTGCGACTACACTCCTCGCGGCGCTATATACATGGAAGCTAAAAAAATGATGAAATAGTCTAACACTTTACTTAATTGACATCACCGCCCGCAATCGCAGGCCAATTGTTAACAGAGCTTTCCTGAGATGAAGAAACCCAACCGCGCCCCGGCCGGTCAAATTCGTATTATCGGCGGTCAGTGGCGAGGCCGGAAATTACCGGTGCCGGACAGCCCCGGTTTACGCCCTACTACCGACCGCGTGCGCGAGACGCTGTTTAACTGGCTGGCCCCGTCAATGGTAGACGCCCACTGCCTGGACTGCTTCGCCGGAAGCGGCGCGCTCGGGCTGGAAGCGCTGTCGCGCTATGCCGCCAGCGCCACGCTGCTGGAGATGGAGCGCGGCGTGGCGCAGACGCTGCAGCAAAATCTGGCGACGCTGAAGGCGGGCAACGCCAAAGTCGTGAACACCAACACGCTGAGTTTTCTTGCGCAGAAAGGCACGCCGCATAACGTGGTATTTGTCGACCCGCCGTTCCGCAAGGGGCTGCTGGAAGAGACGCTATCCCTGCTGGAGCAAAATGGCTGGCTGGCGGATGACGCGCTAATTTACGTTGAAAGCGAAGTGGAAAACGGTTTGCCGCCGGTTCCCACTCACTGGGATCTGCACCGTGAAAAAGTCGCGGGTCAGGTTGCTTATCGTCTGTATCACCGTCAGGCACAAGGAGGATCCAATGCCGGTACTGATTAACCTGGGACGTTTGCTGATGCTGGGCGTCTGGGCGTTCTTGATTCTGAATCTGGTGCACCCGTTCCCGCGCCCGATGAACATTTTCGTTAACGTGGCGCTGATTTTCACGTCGTTTATGCACGCCCTGCAGATGGTGATGCTGAAAAACGGCCTGCCGAAAGACGGCCCGCAGATGACGGGCTGGCAGCAGCTGCGCGTGTTTATTTTCGGCGTGTTTGAGCTGCTGGTGTGGATGAAAAAGTTTAAGGCGCAGGTGAAGAAGTAAGGTGCGGCCTGATGCCCTCACCCTAACCCTCTCCCCGTGGGAGAGGGGACTGTTCGTGCATTATTCCGTCCTGAACCCCTCAAACCGCGACCCTTTGTAGCTCAACGTCCCTTTCTCCCCCACCGTCAGCTGATGATACTGCTGCGCCTCCAGGCGGAAGGTCATCTCCAGGCCGCCCGTTTCCGGCTTAAAGCTCGCTTCATAGCGCATGCTGGTTCCCGCAGGCGTCACCTGCTGCTGGCGCGAGCGGCGGTCGTTGAGGGGTTTCTCACGCTTGTTCGTCACCACCACGCGCTTTTGTATCAGCGGCGCGGCATCGTTATCCGCCTTCTCGCGGCGCTGCTGAACGAAACGGAACGAGGCGGCAATAACGATAATCGCCACCACGATAATGAAAAAAAGCGGCATCTTGCTCATTCTAAAATCCCATAAGATTATGCGGAATTCAGGATACATTGCCTGTACCGCCATTGCCAAACGCCCGCCCGCGTCACTACACTGGATCAGAAACTGATTATTCAGACTTAACAGATACAGGGAGTTAATATGCTTTGGTCATTTATCGCTGTCTGTTTTTCCGCATGGCTTTATGTCGATGCGTCGTACCGCGGTCCCGCCTGGCAGCGCTGGTTGTTTAAACCGGTCACGCTGTTGCTGCTGCTGCTGCTGGCCTGGCAAGCGCCGATGTTTAACGCCGTCAGCTATCTGGTGCTCGCCGGGCTGTGTGCGTCCCTGATAGGCGATGCGCTGACCCTGCTCCCCCGCCAGCGTCTGCTCTATGCCGTGGGCGCGTTCTTCCTGTCGCATCTGCTCTATACCATCTACTTTGCCAGCCAGATGACGCTCTCCTTCTTCTGGCCGCTGCCGCTGGTGCTGCTGGTGATTGGCGCACTGCTGATTGCGGTGATCTGGTCACGTCTGGAAGAGATGTGTTTGCCGGTCTGTACCTTTATCGCCATGACGCTGGTGATGGTGTGGCTGGCGGGCGAGCTGTGGTTCTTCCGCCCGACCGCTCCGGCGATGTCCGCGTTCTTCGGTGCCGCGCTGCTGCTGATCGGGAATGTCGTCTGGCTGGGCAGCCACTATCGCCGCCGCTTCCGGGCGGATAACGCGATTGCCGCCGCCTGCTACTTTGCCGGGCATTTCCTGATTGTGCGTTCGCTGTATATCTAAATAGCGCTTGACTCTGGAGTCGACTCCAGAGTGTATGCTGCGGTTAATGAGAAAATTATCATTGCCGGAGACTGCCATGTCGACTCCAGAAATACCTAAAAAAGTACCTCAATTCTCGGCACTTAAGCTCAGCCCGGCTCCGTCGAAAGACGACTGCTGCTGCGAAGGCGTGTGCGAAACGCCAACTCAACCCCTTCCTGAAAGCGGCAACCGCTTCAGCTGGGTCGTCAACGGCATGGACTGCGCGGCCTGCGCGCGCAAAGTGGAAAACGCGGTGATGCAGGTACCGGGCGTGAGTCACGTTCAGGTGCTGTTCGCCACCGAAAAGCTGCTGGTTAGCGCCGATAACGACATCAGCAAGCAGGTTGAAGCCGCCGTCAGCAAGGCGGGCTATACCCTGCGTAGCGAAACGGCGCCCGTTGAAAAAGCCTCTTCCCTGAAAGAAAACCTGCCGCTCATTACCCTCATCATCATGATGGCCCTGAGCTGGGGGCTGGAACAGATTAACCATCCGTTCGGCAATCTGGCGTTTATCGCCACCACGCTGGTCGGGCTGTTCCCGATTGCCCGTCAGGCGCTGCGCCTGATGAAAAGCGGCAGCTGGTTTGCCATCGAAACGCTGATGAGCGTGGCGGCAATCGGCGCGCTGTTCATTGGCGCGACGGCGGAAGCGGCGATGGTGCTGCTGCTGTTCTTAATCGGCGAACGTCTTGAAGGCTGGGCGGCGAGCCGGGCGCGTAAAGGGGTCAGCGCGCTGATGGCGCTGAAGCCGGAAACCGCCACTCGCGTAATAAACGGCACGCGTGAAACGGTCGCCATCACTACGCTGCGCCCGGGCGACGTGATTGAAGTCGCCGCGGGTGGTCGTTTACCCGCCGATGGTGCGCTTGTTACCGCCACCGCCAGCTTCGACGAGAGCGCCCTGACCGGGGAATCCATTCCGGTAGAGCGTGCCGCGGGTGAAAAAGTGCCTGCTGGCGCCACCAGCGTCGACCGTCTGGTGCAGCTCACCGTGCTTTCCGAGCCGGGCGACAGCGCCATCGACCGTATCCTGAAGCTGATTGAAGAGGCAGAGGAGCGCCGCGCGCCGGTCGAACGCTTTATCGATCGCTTCAGCCGGATTTATACCCCTGCCATCATGCTGGTTGCCCTGCTGGTCACCGTCGTCCCGCCGCTGTTCTTTGGCGCGCCGTGGGAGGGCTGGATTTATAAAGGGCTGACGCTGCTGCTGATTGGCTGCCCGTGCGCGCTGGTGATCTCCACCCCGGCGGCGATTACCTCCGGGCTGGCGGCTGCGGCACGTCGCGGGGCGCTGATTAAGGGCGGCGCGGCGCTGGAGCAGCTGAGCCAGGTCCAGCATATCGCCTTCGATAAAACCGGTACGTTAACCGTCGGCAAGCCGCAGGTGACCGGCGTTTATCCGCAGGAAATCAGTGAAGATGAGCTGCTTACGCTGGCCGCCGCCGTTGAGCAGGGGTCCACTCACCCGCTGGCGCAGGCGATTGTGCGTGAAGCGCAGTCGCGCGGGCTGAACATCCCCCCGGCAACCGCCCAACGGGCGCTGGTCGGGTCAGGGATTGAGGCCACCGTTGACGATAAAAAGGTGCTGATTGTCGCGGCGGGCAAGTCTTCTCATCCAGAGGTTGAGGCGTTAGAACAGACCGGACAAACCGTCGTGGTCGTCCTGCAGGACGGCGTCACGAAAGGGATGCTGGCGCTGCGCGATACCCTGCGCGATGACGCCAAAGAAGCCGTGGCGGCGCTGCATCAGCTAGGCGTGCAGGGCGTTATACTCACCGGTGATAACCCTCGCGCGGCGGCAGCGATTGCGGGTGAGCTGGGGCTGGAGTTTAAAGCTGAATTATTGCCCGCGGATAAGGTCAGCGCGGTAACTGAGCTGAACGCTCACGCGCCGCTGGCGATGGTCGGTGACGGGATTAACGATGCCCCGGCGATGAAAGCGTCCACCATTGGTATTGCGATGGGCAGCGGCACCGACGTGGCGCTGGAAACGGCCGACGCGGCATTGACGCACAACCGCCTGACCGGGCTGGCGCAGATGATTAGCCTGGCGCGGGCGACGCGGGCCAATATCCGTCAAAACATCGGTATCGCGCTCGGGCTGAAAGGGATTTTCCTGGTGACGACTCTGCTCGGCATGACCGGATTGTGGCTGGCGGTGCTGGCGGATACCGGAGCAACGGTGCTGGTGACGGCGAACGCGCTTCGGCTGCTGCGTCGCCGGTAAAAAAGCCGGGTGGCGGCTACGCCTTACCCGGCCTACAATTCGGCACGACACGTAGGCCCGGTAAGCGTCAGCGCCACCGGGCTATTTTTCAGGAGAAATAGCTCATCGCCAGGCCTAAAAACAGCACCAGACCGACGTAGTTGTTGTTCATAAACGCTTTAAAGCAGGCGTCGCGCTCACGCTTAGCAATCAGCTTTTGCTGATAAGCAAACAGCAGCCCCGCCACCAGCACGGACCAGTAAAACTCCCAGTTCAGCCCGTTCAGGCGACCAATCGCGACCATCAGCGCCAGTACCGCGACCTGCAGGATACCGATAATCAGCTTGTCCTGACGACCAAAGAGGATGGCGGTTGATTTGATGCCAATTTTCAGGTCATCGTCGCGGTCTACCATCGCGTATTGCGTGTCATACGCCACCGCCCAGAGAATGTTCGCCAGGAACATCAGCCAGCAGCTGAGCGGTAAGGACTCACTAACCGCCGCAAACGCCATCGGAATCGACCAGCCAAACGCCGCGCCCAGCACCACCTGAGGCAGGTGGGTATAGCGCTTCATAAACGGATACACCCAAGCCAACGCCAGCGCCGCTACGGAAAGCAGAATGGTCATGGTGTTGAGGGTTAACACCAGCAGGAAAGAGAGCAGCACCAGAACAATGAACAGCACGCGGGCTTCTTTCCCGGTGACCTGTCCGCTGGGTAATGGACGACCGGCAGTACGCTTAACATGGCCGTCGAATTTACGATCGGCATAGTCATTCACCACGCAGCCCGCCGCGCGCATCAGCCAGACGCCGGCAACGAATACGCCCAGGATCCACAGCGGCGGCACGCCCGGTGTGGCAAGCCACAGCGCCCACAGGGTCGGCCACAATAGCAGTAACGCGCCAATCGGTTTATCGGTACGCATTAAGCGGTGATACGCCAACAGCTTATTCTGCGTCAGGCTCCACTCCATTTTTTCTTCCTCTTAGTACAACGGTGATGCCGGTAAAAAAAGCTCCGTCAGAATTAACGGCTTACCGCTCAGGCGAAGGCGGGAACGACGCCCCCAGAGTTCGGCATCACGACCAATCTCAATAAAATCTCGGGTAAGCTCAGACGAGGTGAAAAGGTAACGCCCCAGCGGCGTTTTCCCCAGACGCTGCAGCGCCAGTTCTGGCCCGGAAAGGGTGGACTCGGGCACCACCGTCCGCCCGGCAAGCCATGGCTCACCGTCAGCACAGAGTAAAATTTCGCGCAGCCAGTAACGTGGCTCCTGCGGCAGCAGCGGCAGCTCGCTGGCGATCTCATCGCCAGAAACAAACCCTTCCTGAATCAGGGTCACCGTGACCGTTTTACCCTGTTGCTCAAAACGTTTCGTCATGGAATCTTCCAGCAACAGCCAGTCAAGCTGCTGCGGATCAAGCGCAGGTATTTGGTCGAAATAGCGCAGCGCACGCAGTTGCGTTAGCGCAGGGTGTGACATGCCAGACTCTCCGATACATAACGTAATGGCATTGTATCGCAGAAACACGGATTGAGGGGGGCCAAACGTTATTTAACGATCACGATCGCAACATGGGCGCAACAGCCTGGCAGATACGAAAAAAAGTGCGCCCACTCAGGCGCACCAAACTACTAACAAATCAGCACTGTGGGGAAACGGTTACCCCTTGCCTTTTACACTGCTGATAAAGGTGGAACGGGCAGTGGTTGAACCTAAACGTTCGGCTTCATCAAGCAATTTCAGCGCTTTATCGACATCGCCGCGCTTCACCGCCTGCTTAATGGCGTTGTTGAAGTACTCTTCGGTGTCGTTCAGTACCGGTTTGGATGGCTTCGCTGGAGCCGGGGCAGCGGCTGGTGCGGCTACTGGCGCAGCGGCGACAGGCGCGGCATAGGCTGGTGCAGCCGTGTTACCGACGGTTACCGGACCCGGACCAGACGAACCAAACAGTGGGCCAACCAGTACGCTGGAAGCGCTATTGGTGGAGACTTTTAACTTCACCAGACCATCCGTTGCGTGGCGGGCAATAGGATCAGGAATATCCGGTACCGCGTTGCCGGTACCTTTCGCATACGCTTTTGCAGGGTCAACTAAGGTGGTTTTTTGTTGTAAATCTTTCTCAGTAGTAAATACCAGCACGTAGATTTTTTGCTGACCCAGAGCCGGGGTCAGACGCATCACGCCTTGCAGGCGGTCAGCACTCATTACGCCGGGCTCCTGGTAGGTAAAGTACTCGCTCGGGAAGAATGCTGATGGCGTCATGTTTTGATCGAGGATCAGCACATTCGGCGCAAATACGCTGGTCTGTTTATTCACTTCGCTGGTTAGCGTTAACGTAAGCTCACCGATATTGGCCGGGACACTATAAGCCGCAACGGGACCCGTGATACCGGGCACATTCAGCTGCTGCCCACCAGTTGAAAGCTGTGTGGATTGCGTTTTGGATTGATCAACCGGTATCCAGGTCAGTTGCTGCAGCGCCGCCGCCGGAACTGAAGGCGCCGTAGTTGTATTCTGAGGAACAAAATTTACTTCTGCGAATGTCAGAGCCGGCACACTGGCCAGCAGCCCCGCAGAGAGGCACAGCGCGACGAGACTTTTCTTCATTTTCATTGTTATTACCTCTGATAGCGTGAGGACTGCGGTGGCCAGGCAATAGCGCGCAGTACCCTAAGGAGAGAGGGGCTTACGCCCCTCTTTTCAGGTCATTACGTCAGGTATTGCGAATTACCACCAGATTTCCATCTGGGCACCGAAGCTCCACTCATCAGTGTCACCGCGGCCAAGGCCTGCAGTCTGCATACCGAAGTTGGAGTTGTAGTTGGAGCTTGTGGAGATCGGGCTACCGGCGGTGTCGTAACCCCACTTCTCATCCCACTTGGCGTAGGTTGCGAAGACACGGATTGCCGGACGAGACCAGATGCTGTCGCCAGCCTGCCACTGTTGAGCCAGAGTGATTTTGTACTGGTTGTTAGTTTCGTCAGTTTTCTGAGATTTGACGTTGTCGTAGCCCACTTCCAGCAGGGTACTCATGATTGGCGTCCATTTGTACATAGGACGCACGCCGACGGTCCACCATTTGGTGCCGTTGTTGTTATCCCAGTCGATATCCTGGTACATACCGACGTACATCAGATCCCAGTTGTCGGCCAGGGAAATTGCACCGTGGTCGAGGATACGCAGCAGGCTACCGTTGTTGTTGATGCCATAACCGTAGAGTTTGCCGTCGGTATCGTCCTTACCAAGACCAATGCTAGCCCCCTGGTTCAGACCTTTACCCTGAGAGGTCATGGAGTCCGTTGCATACTGAACAACAAATTTGTTATAGCCTTTCAGCATGCTCTGGGTATGTTCTGCGGTGAACATCCAACCATCTTTCGATGCTTTTGGCTGCAGGTAGTAGTTATCGTTAACGTTGGTGTGACCGTAGTCGACACCCAGTTCCAATGTACCGCCTGGGTTGACTTCCATCTGAGCTAAACGCACGTCAAACACGTCGTTGGCAGTGTCGGTGGTGTAGTCACGGACGCTGTTGCTGGCGAAGGTTGAAGAACCGCCAGCTTCAGTGGAGCGGCTGGCTGCCAGAGAGAGCTTACCGAAGCCCAGATCGATGTTTTCGATACCGGCACCAGGACCTGAAATATCCCAGTAGTAGAAGTCGATCATGTGAACGTCATGACGCTGATAGAAGCGCTTACCGGCCCAGATGGTGGAGCCTGGCAGCCATTCAATCAGGTTTTTACCCTGCACGTTAGCTTCACGGAACGCCGGGTCAGTCGCTTCCCAGTCGTTCTGCTGCGCAACGGAATACGCGACGTTGGTGTCGAAATAGAAGCTCTTATCGCCTTCTTTCCACACTTCCTGACCCAGTTTCAATTCCGCATAGGTTTCACATTCGTTACCAAGACGGTATTTACTTTGAGCACCCGTTGCCTGGAAGCACTGCTGAGCACCGCCACTCCCGGTCCAGCCAATGCCGGAACGAGCATAACCTTTAAAGTCCACGGCGCCTGCCTGGGCAGACAGGATGCCTGCCGCAACGGCGATTGCCAGAGGGACTTGTTTGCGCAGAGTAATCATCATTCTATCTCCTGAGATCATTGCTTTTCTTTGAACACTTCACCTGTCGGTTTCGTGTCTTCTTTTGGGATTGCTTAAACGCCTGGCTCTTTGTGCAACCGACGACATGCAGTGCCATCCTCACGGAACAGATGGCAACGCTCTGGCGGCAAGCCGATAGCGAATGTGGCACCCTCTTCTACCAACACCACGTCATTCTGGCGGTAGACCAGGTTCTGACGGATGGCGGGGATCTGGATATGAATCTGTGTTTCGTGACCAAGCTGTTCGACGACCTGAACGTCACCTTCCAGAGTCACATCGGCGATGTGGCTCGGCAGCAGGTGCTCAGGACGAATACCGAGGGACATGTTTGCCCCGACCTGTACGTTGGCGCTGTCGACCGGCAGCCAGATCTGCTGGCGGTTTGGCAGCTCCACCTGTACCTGTTCAATGGCTGTCGCGGTCACTTTGACGGGCAGGAAGTTCATCTTTGGCGAGCCAATAAAGCCCGCAACAAAGCGGTCTGCCGGGTAGTGGTACAGCTCCAGCGGTTTACCCACCTGCGCCACGCGGCCGGCATCCAGCACCACGATTTTGTCGGCGAGGGTCATTGCCTCCACCTGATCGTGGGTGACGTAAATCATCGTGCGCCCAAGACGCTTGTGCAGACGGGAGATTTCAATACGCATCTGGACGCGCAGGGCGGCATCCAGGTTAGAGAGAGGTTCATCAAGCAGGAACACGCGCGGTTCGGCCACCAGCGTACGGCCAATCGCCACACGCTGACGCTGACCACCGGAAAGCGCTTTTGGCTTACGCTCCAGCAGGTGCGCCAGCTGTAACACTTCCGCCACCTGCGTCACGCGCTGGTTAATGACCTCTTTCTTCGCGCCGGCCAGCTTCAGGCCAAAGGACATGTTTTCGGCAACGGAAAGGTGTGGATAGAGTGCATAAGACTGGAACACCATGCCTACGCCACGTTCGGCAGGCGGGATGTCATTCATTCGGGTATCACCAATCAGCAGGTCGCCGCTGGTGATGGTTTCAAGACCGGCAATCATACGCAGCAGAGTAGATTTACCACAGCCTGATGGGCCAACAAACACCACGAATTCGCCTTCGTTGATGTCCAGATTGATGTCTTTCGACACCACAACGTCACCCCAGGCTTTCGTTACATTACGCAGCTGTACGCTCGCCATGCCCTTCTCCCTTCGTTACAACCTGTCACCGACAGAAACATTCAAGATAAGTTCACTATGGGGTATCCATTACTTTCCCGAATCCTCCACCCCCCGCCTTTTTTATGGGGGAGGAGGCGGGAGGATGAGAGAGCAGGCTCTGCGACCGCTGTGGGAGGGCTGAGGCAAAATTCGTGAAGCCGCCTGCAAATTTCGGTGGGTGTTTATGTGCGCCAGCACTCATAACTTAAATTTATGCAACGGAGATCACACAAACGGGGGGTGGGGCGTAGGGGTTGGGAGGATGGAAAGAGGATGTCAAATAAGGAGACTGAGACACGTTGAACCACTGAAGTCATACCATGAGACATCACCAAAAAGGATGGCAGCTATGAATATCAAGACTGGCGCACGCGTTTTCGCATTGTCCGCCCTCGCAGCAATGACGATTTCCGCACCGGCGCTCGCCAAAATTGAAGAAGGCAAACTGGTTATCTGGATTAACGGCGACAAGGGCTATAACGGCCTGGCCGAAGTGGGCAAAAAATTCGAGAAAGACACCGGTATCAAAGTTACCGTAGAACACCCGGACAAGCTGGAAGAGAAATTCCCGCAGGTTGCAGCAACCGGCGACGGCCCGGACATCATCTTCTGGGCGCATGACCGTTTCGGGGGCTACGCGCAGTCTGGCCTGCTGGCAGAAGTAACGCCAGATAAAGCCTTCCAGGACAAGCTGTTCCCGTTCACCTGGGACGCCGTTCGCTATAACGGCAAGCTGATCGCTTACCCTATCGCGGTTGAAGCCCTGTCTCTGATTTACAACAAAGACCTGGTACCAAACCCACCGAAAACCTGGGAAGAGATCCCGAAACTGGATAAAGAGCTGAAGGCGAAAGGTAAATCCGCCCTGATGTTCAACCTGCAAGAGCCGTACTTCACCTGGCCACTGATTGCTGCCGACGGCGGCTACGCGTTCAAGTTTGAAAACGGCAAATATGACGTGAAAGACGTGGGCGTGGACAACGCGGGCGCGAAAGCGGGTCTGACCTTCCTGGTCGATCTGATCAAGAACAAACACATGAACGCGGATACCGACTACTCCATCGCGGAAGCGGCGTTCAACAAAGGCGAAACCGCGATGACCATCAACGGTCCGTGGGCCTGGACCAACATCGACAAGAGCAAAATCAACTACGGCGTGACCCTGCTGCCAACCTTCAAAGGTAAGCCGTCTAAACCGTTCGTTGGCGTGCTGAGCGCGGGCATCAACGCTGCCAGCCCGAACAAAGAGCTGGCGAAAGAGTTCCTGGAAAACTACCTGCTGACCGATCAGGGTCTGGATGAAGTGAACAAGGATAAACCGCTGGGCGCCGTTGCGCTGAAATCCTTCCAGGATCATCTGGCGAAGGACCCACGTATCGCGGCCACCATGGATAACGCCCAGAAAGGCGAAATCATGCCGAACATCCCACAGATGGCAGCGTTCTGGTACGCCACGCGTACCGCGGTCATCAACGCTGCAAGCGGTCGTCAGACTGTCGATGCCGCGCTGAAGGATGCTCAGGGTCGTATTACTAAGTAAGTCTGAAAAACGGCGGGTGGCGCATGCGCTTACCCGCCCTACGGCTACGGCACGATCCGTAGGTCAGGTAAGCGCAGCGCCACCTGACGATAAGTTTCCACCGTTGTAGAGGAAGAACCCCATGGATGTCATTAAAAAGAAGCACTGGTGGCAAAGCGACGCGCTGAAGTGGTCAGCGATCGGTCTGCTGTGTCTGCTGGTGGGTTACCTTGTTGTTTTAATGTACGTACAAGGGGAATATCTGTTTGCCATCATGACGCTGATTTTAAGCTCTGCTGGCCTGTATATTTTCGCTAATCGTAAAGCCTATGCCTGGCGCTATGTCTACCCGGGCGTGGCCGGGATGGGGCTGTTTGTCCTGTTCCCGCTGATTTGTACCATCGCCATTGCGTTCACTAACTACAGCAGCACCAACCAGCTTGCGCAGGAACGCGCGCAGCAGGTCCTGCTGGATCGCTCATATCAGGCAGGCAAGACCTTTAACTTCGGCCTGTATCCTGCCGGTAACGAGTGGAAGTTAGCGCTTACTGACGAATCAAGCAGCAAATACTATGTCTCCGACGCGTTCAAGTTTGGCGGCGAGCAGAAGCTGGCCTTAAAAGAGGCACAGGCCCTGCCTGAAGGTGAACGTGCCAACCTGCGCGTTATTACCCAGAACCGTCAGGCGCTGACCCAGCTCACCGCCGTGCTGCCAGACGAAAGCAAAGTGACCATGAGCTCGCTGCGCCAGTTCTCCGGCACGCAGCCGCTGTACACTCTGGCGAACGACGGCACGCTGACCAACAACCAGAGCGGCGTAAAATATCGTCCGAATAACGACATTGGTTTCTATCAGTCCATTACTGCCGACGGCAAATGGGGTGATGACAAGCTCAGCCCAGGCTATACCGTCACCATTGGCTGGGACAACTTTACCCGCGTGTTTACCGACGAAGGCATTCAGAAACCGTTCTTCGCCATCTTCGTCTGGACGGTGGTCTTCTCGGTGCTGACGGTGATCCTGACCGTCGCCGTGGGCATGGTGCTGGCCTGTCTGGTCCAGTGGGAATCCCTTAAGGGCAAAGCGATTTACCGCGTCCTGCTGATTCTGCCGTACGCCGTACCGTCGTTTATCTCGATTCTGATTTTCAAAGGGCTGTTTAACCAGAGCTTCGGTGAAATCAACATGATGCTGAGCGCCCTGTTCGGCATCAAACCGGCCTGGTTCAGCGACCCGACCACCGCCCGCTCGATGATTATCATCGTGAACACCTGGCTCGGTTATCCGTACATGATGATCCTGTGCATGGGCCTGCTGAAGGCTATCCCGGACGATCTGTATGAAGCCTCGGCGATGGACGGCGCGGGCCCGTTCCAGAACTTCTTCAAGATTACGCTGCCGCTGCTCATTAAGCCGCTGACGCCGCTGATGATTGCCAGCTTCGCCTTTAACTTTAACAACTTCGTGCTGATTCAGCTGTTGACCAACGGCGGCCCGGACCGCCTTGGCACCACGACGCCAGCAGGCTATACCGACCTGCTCGTGAGCTACACCTACCGTATCGCCTTCGAAGGCGGCGGCGGTCAGGACTTCGGTCTGGCGGCGGCGATTGCCACCCTGATCTTCCTGCTGGTAGGCGCCCTGGCGATTGTGAACCTGAAAGCCACACGTATGAAATTCGACTAAGGAGGGCATCGATCATGGCAATGGTACAACCCAAATCTCAGAAACTGCGCCTCCTGGCGACGCACTTAGGCCTGCTGATTTTCATCGCGGCGATCATGTTCCCGCTGCTGATGGTTATCGCCATCTCCCTGCGTTCGGGTAACTTCGCCACCGGGAGCCTGATCCCGGACGAAATCTCCTGGGAGCACTGGAAGCTCGCGCTGGGCTTCAGCGTGGAACATGCCGATGGCCGCATCACGCCGCCGCCGTTCCCGGTGCTGCTGTGGCTGTGGAACTCGGTGAAAATCGCAGGCATTACCGCGATCGGCATCGTGACGCTCTCCACTACCTGCGCCTACGCCTTCGCCCGCATGCGCTTCCCGGGCAAAGCGACGCTGCTGAAAGGGATGCTGATTTTCCAGATGTTCCCGGCCGTGCTGTCGCTGGTGGCGTTGTATGCCTTGTTTGACCGTCTGGGCCAGTACGTACCCTTTATCGGTCTGAACACCCACGGCGGCGTGATCTTCGCCTATCTTGGCGGTATCGCACTGCATGTATGGACCATTAAAGGCTATTTCGAAACCATCGACGGCTCGCTGGAAGAAGCGGCCGCGCTGGATGGCGCAACCCCGTGGCAGGCGTTCCGCCTGGTGCTGCTGCCGCTGTCGGTGCCTATCCTGGCGGTGGTGTTTATTCTGTCGTTTATCGCTGCGATCACCGAAGTACCGGTTGCCTCACTGTTACTGCGTGATGTGAACAGCTACACCCTGGCCGTAGGTATGCAGCAATACCTCAACCCGCAAAACTACCTGTGGGGCGACTTTGCCGCGGCGGCCGTACTTTCTGCCATCCCAATCACCGTGGTGTTCCTGCTGGCGCAGCGCTGGCTGGTCAACGGCCTGACGGCGGGCGGTGTGAAAGGTTAAGTTTCATTTTGTTATGCCACTGCAACCCTCAACTTTAGACGTATTGTATTGACCCAACTTGTGACTGTTGTTAGGCGGCCTCCGGGCCGCCATTTTTTTATTCGCGTTTCAGCCGCTTCGAATTGCACAGCCAGAGCGTAATGACCAGCAGCAGGATCGCCGCCGAGTAGATCAGCACGTCGAGCGGGGATTTATGATCGACGATGATCAGCCGCACAATCGCGGTGATCCCGATGTAGACAAAATAACGCAGCGGGAAGTGAAAGCCGGACTGAAAGTACTTCACAATCAGGGCGATAAATTCAAAGTAGAGAAAGTAGACCACCAGGCCTTCCACCAGCGCATATTTGCTGGTTTGTTCAGGGGCGAACAGTACATCCGCCAGATGCACCGTCTCTTTGCCGAGAAAGACGACCAGTATCAGGCCAAGGCTCAACAGACCGAGGTTCAACACGGTCTGGAGGATAGTTGAGATAAACTCAACGCGCGGGCGAGTCAGGGATGTCATACAGCACCTCATTCTCCAGGGCGAGGTTCCTGTATAACGCAAAAATGTGACGGGGATCTATATTTTTTGTTTATGTTTTGTCCGCATGAGCATTCTTGCCGGGCGGCACTGCGTTTGCCCGGCCTACAAAAAACCTATCGTAGGCCCGGTAAGCGCAGCGCCACCGGGCAAAAAAGCATCAGCGGAAGTTAATGTTCTTATCGCTCGTCATGTCATACAGCTGGAACTTGCGTCCAAGCTGCTGACCCCCGTCACGCGTCAGCGGCGTCCAGCCCACTGCCGCGCGGCTGCGGGTAGGGCCTGACGAGAACAGATCCAGCGGAATGGACACGTAAACTCCTTTGGTGAAGTCCCCTTCCCCATATTCGTCCGGCGAGACGTTGGTGATGGTGGCGTAGCCGCCCACCACGACGCCGCTGTCGAAGTGTTTAGAGATGTCCAGGGTGCCGCCCTTATCGCCCGCCAGGTACTGGCCGACGCTGGCTTTCACCAGCACGTCAGGGGCGAACGACGGCGTCCAGTAGGCGGTCAGATGGCCCGTTTTGACGCTGTAGTCGGTGAATTTCATCATGTCCTGCGCGCTGCGCCAGTCACGCTGTTTCACGTAGTTGGCATCAACCCCGAACGCCCAGTTGCTGTCGACAGGACGATAAAGCACTTCCGCCCCCGCGCCGCCGTACATGGTTTCCAGATATCCGCCGTACACCTGGCCGTAGAAGCCGTTGCCGAAGTACTGGAAGTAGTTGGCCTGCAGGTTATTCACGTAGGCATCGTTCTGCACGTATTCACGCACGCGGGTACGCACGCGCGGCAGCGTCGAGTCTTTTGGCGGGTTGGTGTAGTTGAATTTGTCGTAGTTGTTGGCGATGTTGCCGAACAGGCTGCCGGTGGTCAGCAGATGGTCGGTGACCCACAGATCCGCCGTTGCCATCACGCCCAGCTGATACATGTAGAAGTTTTCAGGCCCGCCGACGGACTGGTTCAGCACCGGATCGATATGGAAATCGAAGCGCGATTTATCGATATACCAGCCCTGCTCGGTGGTGTCCGGCACCACGGGCTCGATGCGTTTTTGTACCAGCTCGGTTTCATGCCCGAGCGGCTCGCCTTCAAGATGGCGCTTGAGGCTGGCAACGTCCGTTTCGGTTGTGACCTGCGGCAGGTTGAGGCGGTTTTCCGTCACGCGGATCGTGCGGATCCCCTCCGGCAGATCGTTCATAACGATCCGGTTGGCGCGTTCGATCCCTTCGCGCGAGTCGCGGTATTTCACCTGCTCGCCGGTGACGTAAAGCGTATCGCCCCTGGTCTGAATCTTCGGATCCGCCAGGCCGGCATTGTATTTCAGCAGCGTCAGCTGGTTTGCCACCACGGAGTGCTGCAGAATCGCATCCTGCGGCTCCGGCTGGTATGCAGGGCGCGCGTTATCATTGTAGTGCGGCCGCATGTCGTTAAAGTTAGTGCGCAGCGTGAAGCCAAACATCACCGTATTGCCGCGCTCGTAGCTGAGGTTAACGTCGGCCCAGTCGGTGACGCGATAAATGGCGCCGACGTTAAACTTGCTCTTCTGCTCAATCTTCCCGGCGAAGTCGTGCGAGTAGTCATTCCCTTCATACTCGAGCTTCAGGCGCAATGGCTGCCAGGGCGTTTGATACTCCACACCGCCGAACAGCGAGGCGGGGCCGTGGAACATCTGGTCACCGTTGATGGAACCGGCTTTTTTGTAGCTGTTATCGCGATAGCAGTATTTGTCGCTGTAGGAGCAGAACGGGTTTTTCACGTTACCGCTGGTGCCCAGATAACCCCACCCCAGGCCGAGCGAGAAGTCGAACGGGCCCCAGGCTTTGCTGGCCACGATGTATTCCGCATCGAACAGACCTGTACCACCGATATCTTTGGCACCCACGGACACCTGCGGCATCCAGTAGCTCTCTTCCCACAGGCGCAGCTTGACGTCGAAGGCTTTATCTTTGTAGGTCTGATCGCCGGAGAACGCCTCAACGCTGCTGTATTGTTTCGTACGCACGTCGGTATAGCGCAGCGTGGTTTCAAGCCACGGGAACAACTGCACCGACGCCGAGTAGTAGCGATACTGGTCGTTATCACGGTAGTTAAGGCTAATTTCCCCTTCGCGCGCCATACGCGCGGTGGGCGTTTGCAGTAAACCGACGCCGCCGAAGTCTGACTGAGACGGGCCAATGGGTGCCGGATACGTTTCTGCATGGCAGGCAGCACTCACGCAGAGCGCCAGCATGCTGTAGAGATAAGTTCTTTTCATTATTCCGGTATCCGCTGAATCAGGGAGTGAAGGATATCGGCGTTAAGCCCGTCATACGCCTTCGTCCAGAAATGGTCGGCAAAACCGACAAAAATGATGCTGCCCGGCATAGGTTCGATATGCCGTTTATTCCAGTAAGCGACGGGGGCTTTTTGTATGTGCCCATCAGGGTAAACCACCCAGGCGTAGCTGTTATCGGCACCGCTCAGCAGGCTCTGCTCGTCGAGGTAGCTCACCACGTCACGACCGGGCGTAAAGGGCTTGTTACCCGGGCTGCTGATAAGCCCCATCACGGTCACCGTCGTCGGCTTCACCGGCAGCCAGAGCGTATACTCCCCTTCAAGCGTGGGGTTGCCCTTTTCCGTGACGCGCACTTTATCTGGATCAAGATTCACTATCTGACGGCCCGTCACCTTCAGCGCCTGCAGCTGCTGGCGAACGCTGTTAATGGCCGCCGCGTCGTCGCCATCTTCCTGCTCCGCTAACCCCGTCAGCCTGGCCAGGAGCGCCTTGTGCTGTTGTTCCGCTTCAGCGGTCTTCTGCCGTTCAGCGATTACTGCCCCCGGCCACCAGCTGTTGGCGAGCCTTGGCTGTCCGACGAGATCGATCAGATGCTCGGCGTGGGTTAAGGTTTTGGGTTTTTCACTGTCAGGCGTGTAGACATTTACCGTCCCTGCGGACCATGCCAGCGGCGCGGCAAGGCTGGCGAGAAGCGCAACGTGGATGAGCGTTTTCATGATTTCGCCGCCTTGATCAGGGTGGTTTTCACCGGGAAGAATCCGGCACCGAGATACTGCAGGGACTGGCGGATCTGCCCTTCCTCGTCGATCCAGAAGCGGTTGTGCCAGGTGGCCTGGTCGGTGGTGACTTCTTCATCCAGCACGCGAACATGAGTTTCATCGCTGCCGACTTTCACGCTGTCCGTGCCGTCCCAGCGGAAGGTCGAGCGTGCCGTGGCGTAGCGCACCTGCTTATGTTCGGTCCAGCCCATCGTGCGCGTCCAGCTTGCGCCGTCGGCGATCTGGTTCGGCTCGATCAGCGGATCGGCAGCGATATTATTCACTTCCAGCAGGTTGTCGCCGCCCAACAGGGTTTTCACGATACGGCCATGCTGCGTCACGATGGTGGCCTGATCCTGCGTCACCCATTTCTGCTGCCCGTTTTCATCGAAAGCGAGCACCACAAACAGCTGCGGGCCATCGTTAAGCTGCATGTACTGACTGGCATAGGGCATGTTTTGAAGTTCGTCATCGGTCAGATGTACGCCCGGTGTGCCGAACATGCTTTCCCACAGTGAGTTTCCCAGCCCTTTAGTGGTGGCCGAGCACGCCTGCAGCAGCAGGCAAATCAGAATGATTGCAGGTCGCTTCACGACTCTTCTCCGAAGGGGCGAAATAACCACACCGAAGTGTGGTTATGATTAAAACACCCGCTATTACTGGGTGCTGGTTGTCGTGGTGGTCGTGGTTCCGGTATTGGAGCCATCACCGCCACCGGTTGCCGCCAGCGCGACACCCACGGCTGAACTTACGGTGCTGGCGCTGGCTGCGGTAGAACTTCCCGCAGACGCAGACGTCGCAGCCGAACCTGCCGCTTCCCCGACCTGAACCGGAGCTGCATAAACAGATGTCGCCGCAAGCGCAGATATGGCAAAAATGCCATACAGTACTTTCTTCATAACAATTTCCCTTCAATGAATGAATGGAGATTTGCCCGAAAAGAATTTCAGGCGGAATCGAGTATACACAACTACTGCCGTGGGTTTGCCGTAAGGGGAAATAGGGAGATGGTTTTCGGACTAATGGATAAAATCGAAATAGAAGGCAAATTACAGAAATATATAATCAATACAAATCAATAAGTTATAATATAGAGATATTAATTGAATTCTACGTATATTCTTAAAATAAACCGCAGCAATTAACGGGTTAAGCGTCTTTTTCGGATTAAACTCAGATGCAGAATTTGAGTTAACTAACAGACATCAGGAATTATCCGATAAAAAAATGCCGGCATTAAGCCGGCACGTTTTCATGACGTTTTAATTACGCGCGCCATGCTTTATAACGGTTGATCAAACCATTTGTCGAGCTGTCATGGCTGGCAATCGCTTTATCATCACCCAGCTCTGGCAGAATACGGTTTGCCAGCTGTTTGCCCAGCTCAACGCCCCACTGGTCAAAGGTGAAGATGTTCAGGATGGCGCCCTGCGTGAAGATCTTGTGCTCATATAGGGCAATCAGCGCGCCCAGGCTGAACGGCGTGATTTCGCGCAGCAGGATGGAGTTGGTTGGACGGTTGCCTTCGAACACTTTGAACGGCACAACGTGATCCAGAGTTGCCGGATCTTTACCCTGGTCACGGTATTCCTGCTCAACCACCTCGCGGGATTTACCGAACGCCAGCGCTTCGGTCTGCGCAAAGAAGTTAGACAGCAGCTTTGGATGGTGGTCGGACAGCGGGTTATGGGTGATAGCCGGGGCGATGAAATCGCACGGTACCATTTTGGTGCCCTGGTGGATCAGCTGGTAGAAGGCATGCTGACCGTTGGTGCCCGGCTCGCCCCAGATGATTGGGCCAGTCTGGTAATCCACCGCGTTGCCGTTACGGTCAACGTATTTACCGTTGGACTCCATGTTGCCCTGCTGGAAGTAGGCCGCAAAGCGGTGCATATACTGGTCGTACGGCAGGATCGCTTCGGTTTCAGCGCCGAAGAAGTTGTTGTACCAGATACCGATCAGCGCCAGCAGCACCGGCAGGTTTTTCTCTGGTGCGGTCGTGGAGAAGTGTTTATCCATCGCGTGCGCGCCGGAGAGCAGCTCAACGAAGTTGTCGAAGCCCACGGACAGGATGATGGACAGACCGATCGCGGACCACAGGGAGTAGCGGCCGCCAACCCAGTCCCAGAACTCGAACATATTCGCGGTATCAATGCCGAACTCGCTGACGGCTTTACCGTTGGTAGACAGCGCCGCGAAGTGTTTCGCCACGTGCTTGTTGTCGCCCGCGGTTTTCAGGAACCAGTCGCGCGCGCTGTGGGCGTTGGTCATGGTTTCCTGAGTGGTGAAGGTTTTGGAGGCAACCAGGAACAGGGTGGTTTCCGGGTTCACGTTCTTCAGCACTTCGGCGATGTGGGTACCATCGACGTTAGACACAAAGTGCATATTGAGGTGGTTTTTGTACGGGCGCAGCGCTTCGGTCACCATGAACGGACCGAGGTCAGAACCGCCGATACCGATGTTAACCACGTCGGTGATCGCTTTGCCGGTGTAGCCTTTCCAGCTACCGGAGATGATCGCTTCGGAGAAGGCTTTCATCTTCTCCAGCACCGCGTTCACTTCCGGCATGACGTCTTTGCCGTCAACGATGATTGGCGTATTGCTACGGTTACGCAGGGCCACGTGAAGCACGGCACGGTCTTCGGTGCGGTTGATCTTCTCACCGGAGAACATGGATTTGATGGCGTCGGCAAGCTCAGTTTCTTTCGCCAGATCCTGCAGTTTTGCCAGCGTCTCTTCGGTAATGCGGTTTTTGGAGAAATCCACCAGCATCAGGTCGTCGAAGGTCGCGGAGAACTTAGCGAAACGATCGGCATCTTTCGCGAACAGATCTGCGATGGTGACGTCTTTCATTTCATCAAAATGTTTCTGGAGTGCCTGCCAGGCAGCGGTCTGCGTTGGGTTGATGTTTTTCATTAGCAATACTCTTCTGTTGAGAATTGTGACTGCGGTCGATTGTAGCGCCTGCAAATAAAAATTGTGATGGTTTTTATGCCATTGCCCTGGCCTGCATCAAACACAGGTGAAAAGACCCGAAAAGTATAGCTGCTGACGGAGCCTCCTGGGGCGGCGAAATGTCGCCCAAAACAGGCTAAAATGGAGCATAAAATATGGCCCTGTTATAAGTCCTGTTTCTCAGGGGTACCCCCCCATAAAAAATCCGCATAATCCCAGCATTGACAGGACCTCCCCCGCATTTTATTTATAGGGCCGTATTTTGCGCCTGCACCTGTTTTCGTTTCACTCTTGTGCCAAGGTCGCTTATTCATTCCCTGACACGAGGTTGTTATGACGAGTTTTGTGGTCGCCAAATTTGGCGGCACCAGTGTGGCCGATTACGATGCCATGAACCGCAGCGCCGATGTGGTGCTGGCCGATCCGAATACCCGCCTGGTGGTGCTGTCTGCCTCCGCCGGCGTGACGAACCTGCTGGTTTCTCTGTCTGAAGGACTGGAAGCGACAGAACGTTTCGTGAAGCTGGATGCACTGCGCAAAATTCAGTTCGACATTCTTGAGCGTCTGCAGAACCCGAACGTCATCCGCGAGGAAGTGGAACGTCTGCTGGAAAATATCACCACCCTGGCAGAAGCGGCCTCTCTGGCCACCTCCACCGCACTGACCGACGAGCTGGTCAGCCACGGCGAGCTGATGTCCACCCTGCTGTTTGTAGAAATCATGCGCGAGCGTAACGTTCAGGCGCAGTGGTTTGACGTGCGTAAAGTGATGCGTACCAGCGATCGCTTTGGTCGTGCCGAGCCGGACGTTGAGGCGCTGGCAGAGCTGACCAATCAGCAGCTGGCACCACGCCTGGCAGACGGTATCGTGATCACCCAGGGCTTTATCGGCAGTGAAGCGAAAGGCCGCACCACCACGCTTGGCCGCGGCGGCAGCGACTACACCGCCGCGCTGCTTGGCGAAGCCCTGCATGCAACGCGCGTGGATATCTGGACGGACGTTCCGGGCATTTATACCACCGACCCGCGCGTCGTTTCCGCGGCTAAACGTATTGATGTGATCGCTTTTGAAGAAGCGGCTGAAATGGCCACCTTCGGCGCGAAAGTGCTGCACCCGGCAACGCTGCTGCCAGCCGTACGCAGCGATATTCCCGTCTTCGTCGGCTCCAGTAAAGATCCGAAAGCGGGCGGGACGCTGGTCTGCAAGAAAACGGAAAACCCACCGCTGTTCCGCGCCCTGGCCCTGCGTCGTCGCCAGACGCTGGTGACGCTCCACAGCCACAATATGCTGCATTCCCGCGGATTCCTGGCGGAAGTGTTTGGCATTCTGGCGCGCCACAATATCTCGGTGGATCTGATCACCACCTCTGAAGTGAGCATTGCGCTGACGTTGGACACCACCGGCTCGACCTCCACCGGCGACACGCTGCTGACGCAGTCTCTGCTGATTGAGCTGTCTGAGCTGTGCCGCGTGGAAGTGGAAGAAGATCTGGCGCTGGTTGCCATCATTGGCAACAAGCTGTCGCGCGCCTGCGGCGTGGGTAAAGAGGTGTTCGGCGTACTCGACCCGTTCAGCATCCGCATGATCTGCTATGGCGCGTCCAGCTACAACCTCTGCTTCCTGGTGCCTGCCGATCAGGCCGAGCAGGTGGTGCAGAAACTTCATCAGAATTTGTTTGAATAAAATTCGTTAGCACGATAAACAATACCTATAAGCCGGGCACAGACCCGGCTTTTTCATAACTAAACAACACGACAATACTGCAAGGAATCCACTATGTTATCCGTCATCACACGGCTGTTCCCGTTATGGGCGCTGCTGCTCTCCGTACTCGCGTATTACACCCCCGCCACCTTCACGGGCATTGGTCCGTGGGTCGCCACGCTGCTGATGCTGATCATGTTCGGTATGGGCGTGCATCTGAAAATCGACGACTTCAAACGCGTGCTGTCTCGCCCTGCGCCCGTCGCAGCAGGGATCTTCCTGCACTACCTGGTGATGCCGCTTGCGGCGTGGCTGCTGGCGATGGCCTTTAAGATGCCGCCCGATCTCTCCGCCGGGATGGTGCTGGTGGGCAGCGTGGCCAGCGGCACGGCGTCCAACGTCATGATCTACCTGGCGAAAGGGGACGTGGCGCTCTCCGTCACGATCTCGTCCGTTTCAACGCTGGTTGGCGTCGTTGCCACGCCGCTGTTAACTCGCCTGTACGTGGACGCGCATATTCAGGTGGACGTGATGGGCATGCTGCTCAGCATTCTGCAGATTGTTGTGATCCCGATTGCGCTGGGGCTGGTCATTCACCATCTTTTCCCGCGCGTGGTTAAGGCCGTTGAGCCGTACCTGCCCGCGTTTTCGATGGTCTGCATTCTGGCGATCATCAGCGCCGTGGTGGCGGGTTCCGCATCGCACATTGCCTCCGTGGGCTTTGTGGTCATCATCGCGGTGGTGCTGCATAACACAATTGGCCTGCTGGGCGGCTACTGGGGCGGGAAGCTGTTTGGTTTTGACGAATCTACCTGCCGCACGCTGGCAATCGAGGTAGGCATGCAGAACTCCGGCCTGGCGGCGGCGCTCGGTAAAATTTACTTCTCCCCGCTGGCGGCCCTGCCCGGCGCGCTGTTCTCCGTCTGGCATAACCTCTCCGGCTCGCTGCTGGCGGGCTACTGGTCCGGCAAACCGATTGATGAGCAAACGAAAAAAGATGCGGTGAAGCAGGGTTAATTTACGCGGCTTGCTTTACACTGAAGCCTCCCCATCAGGAGGCTTCAGCAATGGCTACACCACGTTTGACCCAGAAAGACATGACGGAAGCCGAGCAGCGCGAACTGAAAACGCTTCTCGACCGCGCCCGTATCGCACATGGCCGCACGCTGACGAACGCCGAAACCAATCAGGTGAAAAAAGAGTACATCGATAAGCTGATGGCGCAGCGTGACGCCGCGGCGAAAAAAGCCCGCAAGCTGAAAAAAGAGCAGGCTTATAAACCCGATGCAGAGGCGACCTTTTCCTGGTCGGCCACAACGTCTACCCGTGGAAAGCGCTAATCAGCGCCCTTTCTTTTTGCGCCCCGGCTGGGTAAAGCGTTTTCCGTTGCCCGGCTTGCCTCGCCCTTTCTCTTCCGCCTGCGGCGCCTTCACCACCGGGCGCTTAATCGACTGGGTTTTCGGTTTGGATTTGGCCTTCGGCTTCGCTTCGGACGAGGAGTTCTCGATAAGCTTGAACAGCTCAATCAGCTCGTCATCGGTTAAATCGCGCCACTCGCCCAGCGGAATACCGGACAGGCTGACGTTCATGATGCGCGTGCGTTCCAGCTTCGTCACTTCATAACCGAAGTGTTCGCACATGCGGCGGATTTGGCGGTTCAGGCCCTGCACCAGGGTAATGCGGAACGCGAACGGTGCTTCTTTCTTGACCTTACACTTCTTCGTGACGGTGCCGAGGATCGGCACACCGGCGCCCATGCCGCGAATAAATTCGTCCGTGACCGGCTTGTTCACCGTAACGATGTACTCTTTCTCGTGGTCGTTACCGGCACGCAGAATTTTGTTGACCAGATCGCCGTGGTTGGTGAGGAAAATCAGCCCCTGAGAGTCTTTATCCAGACGGCCAATCGGGAAAATGCGGCTGCTGTGGTTCACGAAATCAACAATGTTGTCCCGCTCACCGTCTTCCGTGGTGCTGACAACCCCAACCGGTTTGTTCAACGCGATAAACACCAGGTCTTCAGCATCGCGCGGTTCGATGACCTGACCATTCACTTTAACCACATCGCCAGGGGCCACCTGATCGCCGATGGTGGCGCGTTTGCCGTTAAGAAACACGTTACCTTGTTCAATGTAACGGTCAGCCTCGCGACGTGAGCAGATCCCGCTCTCGCTAATGTATTTGTTTAATCGGGTTGATTGAGTTGGCAGCATAGTTTCTCCTGTGAAGGGCGAAATATACCTTACCTTGCGGCTGACAAAAAAGTGTTAGTAACCGTTGATCAAAAAATCGAGTGCATCCCGCAATGAAGCCCGGTTTTGCGTAAGATCGGCGACACGCTCGCCTAACTCTTTTGGCGATATGCCTGCCATCATGTGCATCATGACCACGCAAGGCTTACCCGCTATCTCAACGACAGGGCACACTTTCGCAGGCGGTTGAATGCCTCCCAGGTGTCTAAGCTCAACTGCGGGAGCAACCAGGACATGTTTCATCACATTGGCCACCGGATGCTGCATATTGATTAGCCAGGGATAGGCATTTTTCCCCTTACCTTCATTCTCATAAGCAAAATATTGCTCCATCAAAACGACCTCTGAAAGTCACTAAAGGAGCCGTTTTCATCAACCCATTGGTTAATGGCCTCGATAGAAGCTTTATTTTCTGCTAACCACTCTGCGCGCTGATGCGCGCGAAACTGCTCCTGCAGTGCAGCCGTGAGCACGGCAGAGAGATTAAGGTTAAGCCGTCTCGCCTCTTCCAGGATTTCTGGCGCTAACGACACATTGACTGATTTTTTGATGCCATGCGTAGTGCGCATGAGGACCCCCATAGGAATGCGCATGAATTGGCGAAGTGTAGCGTAATAAACGAGCATTTTCTATTCCCTTAAAAATGTAAGGTCTAAAGAGTAAATGGCGCGTTATAAGGTGTCACGCCTCGCGAAACGGTTTTGCGAGGCGCTTTCAGAGATTAATATTCGTCCCGCTCGTCGTCTTCATCCGGCTGTTCCATCACGCTGTACGCCACCGCGCAGAACAACGAGTTGAGACGCTTCATATCCCCCAGCAGCCCCAGGTGCAGCGAACTGGTTTCGATACTCTGCACGTTCTGCTGGTGCAGACGCTCAACGTGGGCGTGCGAGTAGCGGCGGTTCAGAATACGGAAACGATGCTTGTTGCGGCGAAGGCGGCGCGCGCTCGGTACGTCGCTGGAGAAGAACACCGACATCGCCAGCTTGAGGTTGCTGACCAGCTGTTCGTGCAGCGCTTCCAGCTCCTTCAGGCCCTCACCTGAAAACGCACGACGCGCGGCAAGGGATTTATCGGCAATCTCGCTGCCCATGCGCTCAACGATATCAGAGGCCTGTTCAAGGTTAAGCGACATCTCGATAATTTCGGCCCAGCGGCGAGACTCCTCTTCAGCCAGCTCGTCCTGCGGCATACGCGCCAGGTAAAGCTTGATGGCGGTATAAAGCACGTTGATGTCGTCCGCTAATCTGCGCAGCTCTTTCTCTTCACGCGGCTCGCCGTGCATCACCTTTTGCAGGCCTTCGAGCATGGTTTCCATTGCGTCGCCCATGCGCAGCGTCTCGCGCGCGGCATTCGCCAGCGCCAGCGCCGGGGTATCCAGCGCGGAGGTATCCAGGTGCTTCGGTTTCAGGCGCGCATCCAGCTCCGGTTCGTCCTGAATGAGTCGTTCGCAGAAGCGGGCCATCGGCCCAGCGAACGGCACCATCGCCAGGCAGCGCACCAGGTTATAGAAGACGTGGAAATAGATCACCAGCTCCGCCTTCGGCAGCGGAAGGTTGTCCATCAGGTTCGCCAGCGGGTGGATAAAGGGCAGGATAATCAGACTGCCCACCAGCTTAAACAGCAGGCTGCCGAGGGCCACGCGGCGGGCGGCGGCGTTGGCCGCGCTGTTATTGAGCATCGCCAGCAGGCCGGAGCCGAGGTTGGCCCCGATCACCAGACACAGCGCCACCGGGAAGGAGATCGCCCCTGCGGCGGTGAGCGTGGCCGTCAGCAGAACCGCCGCCAGGCTGGAGTAGCTAACGATGGCAAACACCGCGCCAATCAGAGCATCCAGCATGATGTCCCCGGTCAGGGAGGCGAAGATGACCTGAACGCCGTTGGCCTCGGTGATAGGCGTGACCGCCTGCACAATCAGCTCCAGCGCCAGCAGGATCAGCCCCAGGCCAATCCCTACGCGCCCGAGCTGTCCGGCGCGCGTCTGTTTGCGGCCGAGGAAGAAGATCACGCCGAGAAAAATCAGCAGCGGCGACAGCCAGGAGAGATCGAACGTAAGAACTCGCGCCATCAGCGCGGTACCTACATCCGCCCCCAGCACAATCACCAGCGCCGGGGCCAGCGCAACCAGATCCTGCGCCACAAAGGAGGTGACAAGCAGGGTCGTGGCGTTACTGCTCTGAACCAGCGCCGTTACGCCAATGCCCGCGCAGAAGGCGAGCGGCTTCTTCTCAACGCTGCTGCTGAGAACGGTACGTAAGCGCGCGCCAAAGACGCGCATCACGCCGGTACGGACGATATGGGTGCCCCATACGAGCAGTGCGACTGCAGAGAGCAGGTGTAACAACGTCAACACGGAAGGTGTTCCTCCTTATCGTTATCTGTTTTCCTGAGGTTTAGCGCGTAGGCCCGGTAAGCGCAGCGCCACCGGGCAAAAGATAAGAACCTTCTTCCAGTATAAGGGTTTAAACGTAAGAAAGAGACAGGGCGCCTAATGAGCGCCCTGTTTGTTGTAAGGAAAAGTGATTTTAGTCGGCGTCGTAGCCCAGATTCGGTGCCAGCCAGCGTTCGACTTCTGACACGCTCATGCCTTTGCGCAGGGCATAATCTTCGATCTGATCCCGCTGCAGCTGCGCCACGGCGAAGTACTTGCTGTCCGGATGGCTGAAGTACCAGCCTGAAACTGACGCGCCCGGCCACATGGCGAACGACTCGGTGAGCTTCATGCCGGTATGGGCTTCCACGTCCAGCAGTTTCCAGATGGTGCCTTTTTCGGTGTGCTCCGGACAGGCCGGATAGCCCGGCGCCGGGCGAATCCCCTGGTAGTTTTCGCGGATCAGCTCCTCGTTGCTGAGGTTCTCATTCGCCGCGTAACCCCAGTGCACCTTGCGCACCCGCTCGTGGAGGTACTCGGCGAAGGCTTCCGCCAGGCGGTCAGCAATCGCTTTCACCATGATTTTATTGTAATCATCGTGCTGCGCTTCGAACGCGTCCGCCAGCGCATCTTCTTCCAGACCGCCGGTTACCGCAAAGGCGCCGATATAGTCGGCTTTACCACTCAGCTTCGGCGCGACGAAATCGGCCAGGCAGTAGTTGGCAAAGCCCACTTTCTCCGTTTGCTGGCGCAGGTGGCGGCTGACCGCCAGCACGTGGGTGCGGGTTTCATCACGGTAGATTTCGATGTCGTCGCCCACGCGGTTCGCCGGGAACAGCCCCACCACGCCGCGCGGGTTGAGGGTTTTCTCTGCGCTCAGCGCGTCGAGCATGTCGTTGGCATCTTTGAACAGGCGCTTCGCCTCCTCGCCTACCACCTCATCCTCCAGGATGCGCGGATATTTGCCCGCCAGCGACCAGGTCATAAAGAACGGCGTCCAGTCAATATAGTTGCGCAGCGTCTCGATGCTGGCCGTTACGTCCTGCACGCCCAGACGGTGTGCGACCGGCGGCGTGTAGCTGGACCAGTCAAAGGCCAGATCGTTGTCGCGCGCCGCCTGAAGCGAAACTGGCGGGGTGCGCGGCTTCTTACGGCCGTGCTGGATGCGAACGGTTTCGTACTCTTTACGGGTGCGCGCCACAAAATCGTCGCGCTGGGTGTCGGAGAGCAGCGCAGAGACCACGCCCACCGTGCGCGAGGCGTTCTGCACGTACACCGTCGGGCCGCTGTAGTTCTGCTCGATTTTCACCGCCGTGTGCGCTTTCGAGGTGGTCGCCCCGCCAATCAATAACGGAATGGTGAAGCCCTGTCGCTCCATCTCTTTTGCCACGTTGACCATTTCGTCGAGCGACGGCGTAATCAGGCCGGAGAGACCAATCAGGTCGGCGTTCACTTCGCGCGCGGTCTTGAGGATTTTGTCCGCCGGGACCATCACGCCAAGGTCGATAATTTCGTAGTTATTACATTGCAGCACTACGCCGACGATATTCTTGCCGATGTCGTGCACGTCGCCCTTCACGGTGGCGATAACCATCTTGCCGTTGCTGGAGCCTTTCTCTTTGCTGGCTTCGATGTAGGGCTCAAGATACGCCACCGCCTGCTTCATCACGCGGGCGGATTTCACCACCTGCGGCAGGAACATCTTGCCTTCGCCGAACAGATCGCCGACCACGTTCATGCCGTCCATCAGCGGGCCTTCAATCACCTCAATCGGGCGGGCTGCCTGCTGGCGCGCCTCTTCGGTATCAAGCTCGATAAATTCGGTAATGCCTTTGACCAGCGAGTATTCCAGACGCTTTTTCACATCCCAGGAACGCCACTCGGCCTGCTGAACGTTTGCCGCCTCATCCGATTTGCTGCCCCGGTATTTCTCCGCCAGGTCCAGCATGCGCTCGGTAGCGTCGTCGCGGCGGTTAAGGATCACGTCCTCGACGGCATCGCGCAGCTCGGCAGGGAGATCGTCGTAAATCGCCAGCTGGCCGGCGTTAACGATCCCCATGTCCATGCCGTTGCGGATGGCGTAGTAGAGGAACACGGCGTGGATCGCTTCACGCACCGGGTCGTTACCGCGGAACGAGAACGACACGTTCGACACGCCGCCGGAGATCAGCGCATGCGGCAGCTCGCGCTTGATGTCTTCACACGCCCCGATAAAGTCCTGGGCATAGTTGTTGTGCTCTTCAATCCCGGTCGCGACGGCGAAAATGTTCGGGTCAAAGATAATGTCTTCCGGCGGGAAGCCCACCTCTTCGGTCAGAATTTTGTACGCGCGGCGGCAAATCTCAATTTTACGCTCGCGGGTATCCGCCTGTCCCACTTCATCGAAGGCCATGACCACCACGGCGGCACCGTAGCGACGCACCAGCTTCGCGTGGTGGATAAAGATATCAACGCCCTCTTTCATCGAGATAGAGTTGACGATGCCTTTACCCTGGATGCACTTCAGCCCTTTTTCGATGACTTCCCATTTGGAGGAGTCGATCATGATCGGCACGCGGGCGATGTCCGGCTCACCGGCAATCAGGTTGAGGAAACGCACCATCGCCGCTTCGGCGTCGAGCATCCCCTCATCCATGTTGATATCAATAATTTGCGCGCCGCTTTCCACCTGCTGGCGGGCGACGTCCAGCGCTTCGTTGTACTTCTCTTCTTTGATCAGGCGCTTGAACTTCGCGGAACCGGTGACGTTAGTACGCTCCCCCACGTTCACAAACAGGCTGTCGTCGCCGATGGTCAACGGCTCGAGGCCGGCAAGACGGCAGGCGACGGGAAGCTCGGGCAGCCTGCGCGGCGGCAGACCGGCCACCGCACGACTCATGGCCGCGATGTGCTCCGGCGTGGTGCCGCAGCAGCCGCCGACGATGTTCAGGAAGCCAGACTCGGCCCACTCGCGGATTTGCGCCGCCATGGTGTCGGCATCGAGATCGTATTCACCGAACGCGTTCGGCAGACCGGCGTTCGGGTGGGCGGTGACGTAGCATTCCGCGATGCGGGAAAGCTCCTGCACGTACTGGCGCAGCTCGTCCGGCCCCAGCGCGCAGTTCAGACCGAAGGAGAGCGCTTCGGCGTGGCGCAGGGAGTTATAAAACGCTTCGGTTGTCTGGCCGGACAGGGTACGGCCGGAGGCGTCGGTGATGGTACCGGAAATCATGATCGGCAGGTCAACGCCCAGCGCCTCAAACTCCTCTTTCACCGCGTAAATCGCGGCTTTGGCGTTGAGGGTGTCGAATACGGTTTCAATCAGGATCAGGTCGGAACCGCCTTCCACCAGCGCTTTAGTGGACTCGCGGTACGCGGCCACCAGCTGGTCAAAGGTGATATTACGAAACGCCGGGTCGTTGACGTCCGGTGAAATCGACGCGGTGCGGTTGGTCGGGCCAAGCACCCCGGCAACGTAGCGCGGCTTGTCCGGCGTGCGTGCCGTCCACTCGTCGGCGCAGGCGCGCGCCAGCTTCGCGGCTTCAAAGTTGATTTCCGCCGACAGGGATTCCATCTGGTAATCCGCCATGGCGATGGTTGTCGAGTTGAAGGTATTGGTTTCAACGATATCCGCACCCGCTTCGAAGTAGGCGTTGTGGATATCCTTAATAACGGACGGCTTGCTGAGCACCAGCAGGTCGTTGTTCCCTTTCAGGTCGCAGGGCCAGTCGGCAAAGCGCTCGCCGCGGAAATCGTCTTCACTCAGACGATAGCCCTGGATCATGGTGCCCATGCCGCCGTCCAGCACCAGAATTCGTTCATTTAACTGCGCACGCAGTTGCTCTACTTTGCTGCTCACACTTGCTCCCGACAACGCTCAACAAGGCCAAAAGGCTGGGTTCCATACTGGCACAATCTCGCAGGGTGGAAAAGGCGCACAGCGGTAACATGAGACATGTTCACCATCACTCCTCCGATCAGTCAGGATAACGGTTGCAAAATCACCAAATAAAACGAAAATGATTTCCACGATACAGAAAAAGGAGATCGTCATGGTCGCGACCGTTCCCGCCAAACGCGGCAGAAAGCCTGCTGCCACCACCGCCGCACAACAGGGCGGACAGGTTCAATCGCTCACGCGCGGTCTGAAGCTGCTGGAGTGGATAGCCGAGTCGCACGGCAGCGTGGCCCTGACGGAGCTGGCCCAGCAGGCTGGCCTGCCAAACTCCACGACGCACCGCCTGCTGACCACCATGCAGCAGCTGGGCTTTGTCCGCCAGGTCGGCGAGCTGGGGCACTGGGCGGTGGGCGCGCATGCGTTTATCGTTGGCAGTAGCTTCCTGCAGAGCCGCAACCTGCTGGCGATTGTGCACCCGATTCTGCGCAAGCTGATGGAAGATTCCGGCGAGACCGTAAACCTGGCGGTGCTTGACCAGAGCGACCACCAGGCGATTATCATCGACCAGGTGCAGTGCACGCAGCTGATGCGCATGTCCGCACCGATTGGCGGCAAGCTGCCGATGCACGCGTCCGGGGCGGGGAAAGCGTTTCTCTCGCAGCTGAGCGAGGAGCAGGTGACGGGGCTGCTGCACCGTAAAGGTTTGCATGCTTATACCCACGCCACGCTGGTGTCGCCCGTGCATCTGAAAGAAGATCTGGCCCAGACCCGCAAGCGCGGCTATTCGTTTGATGATGAAGAACATGCCCTGGGCCTGCGCTGCCTCGCGGCCTGCATTTTTGACGAGCACCGCGAGCCGTTTGCGGCGATCTCGATCTCCGGTCCGATTTCACGCATGACCGATGACCGCGTGACCGAACTGGGTGCGCTGGTGATTAAGGCGGCGAAGGAGGTGACGCTGGCGTACGGTGGGATTCGTTGAGATTGAGTGCGGCCTGATGCCCTCACCCCGGCCCTCTCCCACAGGGAGAGGGAGAAAACATGATGCCCTTACCCTGCGGGAGAGGGAGAAAACCGGATGCAAAACCGCTGCTTGCGGCGGTAGGCGTACACATCTTCGACATGCCCATTTTTGATCCGCGTTTGCAGTCCGCGCCAGTAGCTGGCACGGAACAGATCTTCATGCATCTCTTCGAATAGCGGCCCGATGCGCGGGTCGGCGCACAGCCAGTGGCGAAACTCCTCCGGAAACACATCGCCCGGCGAGACGCTGTACCACGGCTCACCGGAGAGCTCATCTTCCGGGTAGCGGGGCTGTGGGATATCGCGGAAGTTCACTTCGGTCATGTAGCAAATTTCGTCGTAATCGTAGAACACTACCCGCCCGTGACGGGTGACGCCGAAGTTCTTAAACAGCATGTCGCCCGGGAAAATATTGGCGGCAGCAAGCTGGCGAATCGCGTTGCCGTATTCTTCAATGGCATCCCGCAGCGCCTGGCCTTCGGACTGCTCAAGCCAGATATTCAGCGGCACCATGCGGCGCTCGATGTAAAGATGGCTAATCACGATTTTGTCACCCAGATCGGTGATTTTCGCAGGCGCTTCCTGCATCAACAGCGTCATGAGCGCCGGGTCGATCTGCTGTTTATCCAGCACAAAATTTTCGAATTCCTGGGTATCAGCCATGCGCCCGACGCGATCGTGCTCTTTGACCAGCTGATAGCAGGCGCGAACGTGCGCGGCGGTCATCTCTTTCTGTGGCGCGAATCTGTCTTTAATCACCTTAAAGACCCGGTCAAAGCCCGGCAGCGTAAAGACCAGCATCACCATACCGCGAATGCCTGGCGCTTCGATAAACTGCTCGTCGGCCGTGGTGACATAGCGCAGGTACTCCCGGTAGCTTTCCGTCTTGGCGTGCTTCTGGCAGCCAATCGCCATATACAGCTCGGCGGTGGTTTTACCCGGCAGGATCTCGCGCAGCCACTCCACCAGCGCGGCAGGCAGCGGGGCGTAAACCATGAAATAAGAGCGGGCGAAGCCAAACACGATGCTGGCCTCGGCGCTGGTGGTCAGGCAGGTATCGACAAACAGTTCCCCGTCGTCGGTGCGGTGAATGGGCAGCAGAAACGGCACAATGGCGGTTGGCGTAACCAGTTTGCCCACCAGCCAGGCGGCTTTATTGCGGTAGAAAAGCTCGTTGGCAACCTGCAAATGGCTGTGGCCGAGCACCTCCGCGCCGAAGGTTTCGTTGAGATGGGTGTGAATATAGCCGATATCCCGGGTTTTATTCTCCCAGGGCAGGCGCAGCGGCAGATCCGTTAGCACGCGGTGCAGGAGCTTTTCCCATCCGCGATCGGGAAAGAAATCTTTCGCCAGCGGACGTGGAATGGTTCGAAAGCGTCGCTCGGGCTGGGAGCTGAAGATAAATAACCGCTCAGGAGATAATGAGCGGTGGTCAAATAACCGGCAATAGACGGAGTTGAAAAAGCTCTCCGCAATCTCGAAGCGCGGGTAGTCGGGTAACAAATGGGTGTAGTGCTCCTTCACGCGCAGTAAAAATTCCGCATCCGGGCTTTTACCGTCGGTGATACAGCGCAGCTGCTCCACCACCAGACCCACGTGGTGGTCGTAGAGATGGATACGCTGCTTCATGGCCTGCTGAACCGCATGCCAGTCTGCATGTTCAAAGCGCTGCTGCGCGCCGGATGTCACTTCAAGAAAACGACCATACTGGGCATCGAAGCCCTGCAAAATAGTTTGGGCAATCAGTAATTCCAGGCCACGCGACATATATTCCCCTTACCCAACCCCCTCCCCAGAGGGGAGAGGGGGAAAAGATTAGAACTGTGCTTCTTCCGTTGAACCCGTTAAGGCGGTGACGGAGGAGGTGCCGCCCTGAATAATGGTCGTCACGTTATCGAAATAGCCGGTTCCCACCTCCTGCTGGTGAGACACGAAGGTGTAGCCGTCTTTGCCCGCGGCAAACTCCGGCTGCTGTACCTTCTCAACGTAGTGCTTCATGCCCTCACCCTGCGCGTAGGCGTGCGCCAGGTCGAACATGTTGAACCACATGCTGTGGATGCCTGCCAGGGTAATGAACTGGTATTTGTAGCCCATGTCGGACAGCTGCTGCTGGAAGCTGGCGATGGTTTTGTCGTCCAGCTTTTTCTGCCAGTTGAAGGACGGCGAGCAGTTGTAGGCCAGCAGCTTGCCCGGGTATTTCGCGTGGATGGCATCGGCAAAGCGTTTTGCCAGCGCCAGATCCGGCGTGGAGGTTTCACACCAGACCAGGTCCGCGTAAGGCGCGTACGCCAGGCCGCGGCTGATCGCCTGTTCAATGCCGGCATGGGTGCGGTAGAAGCCTTCGCTGGTACGTTCGCCGGTGATGAACTCGCTGTCGTACGGGTCGCAGTCAGAGGTGATCAGGTCCGCCGCGTCCGCATCGGTACGGGCAATCACCAGCGTTGGCACGCCGAGCACGTCAGCAGCCAGACGCGCGGCAACCAGCTTCTGAATCGCTTCCTGAGTCGGAACGAGCACCTTACCGCCCATATGTCCGCATTTCTTCACTGACGCCAGCTGGTCTTCGAAGTGAACGGCCGCTGCACCGGCCTCAATCATCGATTTCATCAGCTCGAAGGCGTTCAGCACGCCGCCGAAGCCTGCTTCCGCATCCGCGACGATCGGCAGGAAGTAGTCAGTAAAGCGCGGATCGTTGGGTTCGATACCTGCGGCCCACTGGATCTGATCCGCACGGCGGAAGGTGTTGTTGATCCGATCCACCACCGACGGCACGGAGTTAGCCGGATAGAGCGACTGATCCGGATACATGCTGGAGGCCAGGTTGGCGTCCGCCGCGACCTGCCAGCCGGAGAGGTAAATCGCCTCAATACCGGCCTTCGCCTGCTGCAGCGCCTGACCGCCGGTCAGCGCGCCGAGGCTGTTGATATAGCCCTTTTTAGAGCCACCGTGCAGCAGCTTCCACATTTTCGCCGCGCCGTTTTGCGCCAGCGTGCATTCCGGGTTGACCGAGCCGCGTAATTTCACCACTTCCTCCGCGCTGTAAGGACGGCGGATGCCTTCCCAGCGAGGTTGTGTCCACTCTTTCTTTAACTCTTCGATTTGTTGGGTACGGGTTTTCATGTGCAGATGCTCCATATTGTTATGTGGTGTGTTACGCCAGGAAGCGGTAGCCCGGCAGGGTCAGGAAGTCGATTAAGTCATCTGATGTGGTGATTTGCTCCATCAGGCGCGCAGCGTCGTCAAAACGTCCGCTGCTGAAGCGGTGTTCGCCCAGCTCGTCCTGGATCACCCGCATCTCTTCGGCCAGCATCTGGCGGAACAGAGATTTGGTCACCGGCTTGCCGTTGCTGAGCGTTTTTTGATGGTGGATCCACTGCCAGATGGAGGTACGTGAGATCTCCGCCGTCGCGGCATCTTCCATCAGGCCGTAGATCGGCACGCAGCCGTTGCCGGAGATCCACGCTTCGATGTATTGCACGGCGACGCGGATATTGGCACGCATGCCCTCTTCCGTCCGCTCGCCCGCACACGGAGCCAGCAGCTGTTCTTCAGCGGTTGGGGCATCGTCTTCGCGCGTGACAAACAGCTGGTTTTTATTGTCACCGAGTACGCGGTTGAAGACCTCCATCGCCGTATCGGCCAGGCCGGGATGGGCAATCCACGTGCCGTCGTGACCGTTACAGGCTTCAAGCTCTTTGTCGGCCTTCACCTTGTTGAGCACCTGATTGTTGCGCTCTGCGTCTTTGCTCGGGATAAATGCCGCCATGCCGCCCATCGCAAAGGCGCCGCGCTTGTGGCAGGTTTTGATCAGCAGACGCGAGTAGGCGCTCAGGAACGGTTTATCCATGGTCACGACCTGACGATCCGGCAGCACGCGATCGGGATAGTTTTTCAGGGTTTTGATGTAGCTGAAAATATAGTCCCAGCGTCCGCAGTTCAGGCCGACAATGTGGTCGCGCAGGGCGTGCAGAATTTCATTCATCTGGAACACGGCTGGCAGCGTTTCAATCAGCAGCGTGGCCTTGATGGTGCCGCGCGGCAGGTTGAAACGATCTTCCGCATAGCTGAACACCTCGCTCCACCAGGCCGCTTCCTGCCAGGCCTGCGTTTTTGGCAGATAGAAATAGGGACCGCTGCCTTTTGCCAGCAGGTTCTTGTAGTTGTGGAAGAAATAGAGTGCGAAATCAAACAGGCTGCCCGGAATGGCTTCTCCACGCCAGGTGACATGTTTTTCAGGCAGGTGCAGGCCGCGTACGCGACAGATCAGCACCGCCGGGTTCGGTTTAAGCTGGTAAATTTTGCCGGCTTCGTTGGTGTAGCTGATGGTGCCGTTCACGGCGTCGCGCAGGTTGATCTGCCCGTCGATAACTTTGTTCCAGTCTGGCGCCAGTGAGTCTTCAAAATCGGCCATAAAGACTTTAACGTTGGCGTTCATGGCGTTAATCACCATTTTGCGCTCTACCGGACCGGTGATCTCAACGCGTCGATCCTGTAAATCTTCAGGGATACCGCGGATTTTCCACTCGCCACGACGAATGGAAGCGGTTTCCGAAATGAAGCCAGGCAACTTGCCATCGTCAATTTCCTGCTGCTGATGAATGCGTGCCGCGAGCAGCTTATTGCGCTGCGGCGTAAAGCGTGTCACCAGTTCAGTCAGAAACTCTACCGCTTCCGCCGTCAAAACCTGTTGTTCTTGCTCGCCGTACGGCTTGGTAAAGGCCAGTTCATCGACCGTCGTTGCCTGTTGAGTCATTACTCTGCTCCTCATCAAAGATCCAAAATCACGCCCCCGATGCGAACGAAAGATCGTTGGGTAGTTTTCGCTCAGCAGAATTAAGACTATCTATATTTTTTCTAAAATCAAAAACAATTTCCATTTTAATTATTAATTGTGATTAATTGATTGATTTCATTGAGATTAAAGTTGAATCGAACGATGAGTGACATTTCGGAAATAAAAAAGGCACCCGAAGGTGCCTGATTTGAATAGCTGAAACGCTTTAGGATCGTTTAGTGCAGAAGATTACTCCAGCGTCGGATTCATGTGACGCAGATCGTATGGCGTTATCTGATAGACGTAATAGTTGAGCCAGTTGGTAAAAAGCAAATTCCCGTGACTTCGCCAGGTTGCTCTCGGTTTGTTTTGCGGGTCGTCTTTTGGGAAATAGTTGTACGGTACATCCGGATTAAGACCCGCTTCAACATCGCGGAAATACTCTGACGCAAGGGTATGCGGATCGTACTCAGGATGCCCGGTCACGAATGCAATCCGCTTATCCTTGCTGGCAAACAGATAAGCATCTCCATCTTCCGTTTCGGCCAGGATCTCCAGATCGGTGTAGTCACGAATCAGCTGGGCCGGGAAATCGGCGTAGCGAGAATGCGGGGCCAGGAAAGAGTCATCGAAACCACGCGTCAGCAACGCATGTGGATGAAGAATGTGGTGTTCGTATACGCCGGAGAGCTTTTCAGTGCGGGTTTGCTTGGGGATGCCATAAAGAATATTCAGTGCGGCTTGTACCGCCCAACAGACAAACAATGTCGACGTGACGTGATCTTTTGCCCACTCCAACACCTGTTTGATCTGCGGCCAGTAGGCGACATCGTTAAATTCAACCAGACCGAGCGGCGCGCCGGTCACAATCAGTCCGTCGAAGTTTTCACCCTGGATGTCATCGAAGTTACAGTAGAAGTTGTTCAGATGCTCAGAAGGCGTGTTACGTGACTCACGGGCATCGATTCGCAGCAGCTGAATATCGACCTGCAGCGGGGAGTTAGACAGAAGACGCAGGAACTGGTTTTCTGTTTCGATCTTTTTTGGCATCAGATTGAGAATAAGCACCTTCAGCGGGCGAATTTCCTGACCTGTCGCACGCGAAGCCGTCATCACAAAGACGTTCTCTTCACGCAAGAAATTGACGGCTGGTAGCTCGTCCTGCACCCGAATCGGCATAGCTTAATATCCTCACAGCATACGTATAAACGTTTAGACATCCAGATAGCTAACGATACCCAGAAATGGTTTGAATGTCGAGTCTGCAAGCAGAAGGTGAGAAAGTTTCAAGGAGAGGATGGTGCGGTTTGATGCCCTCACCCCGCCCCTCTCCCACAGGGAGAGGGAGAAAACAAAAGCAAAAAACCCCGCACCTTACGGTACGGGGTTCTTCTAATTGATGCCTGGCAGTTCCCTACTCTCACATGGGGAGACCCCACACTACCATCGGCGCTACGGCGTTTCACTTCTGAGTTCGGCATGGGGTCAGGTGGGACCACCGCGCTAAAGCCGCCAGGCAAATTCTGTTAATCTGTATCAAGCTGAGTTGAATGTGTCGTCTCTTCGCCGAAACAGCTTCGGCGTTGTAAGGTTAAGCCTCACGGTTCATTAGTATCGGTTAGCTCAACGCATCGCTGCGCTTACACACCCGACCTATCAACGTCGTAGTCTTCAACGTTCCTTCAGGACCCTTAAAGGGTCAGGGAGAACTCATCTCGGGGCAAGTTTCGTGCTTAGATGCTTTCAGCACTTATCTTTTCCGCATTTAGCTACCGGGCAATGCCATTGGCATGACAACCCGAACACCAGTGATGCGTCCACTCCGGTCCTCTCGTACTAGGAGCAGCCCCCCTCAATTCTCCAGCGCCCACGGCAGATAGGGACCGAACTGTCTCACGACGTTCTAAACCCAGCTCGCGTACCACTTTAAATGGCGAACAGCCATACCCTTGGGACCTACTTCAGCCCCAGGATGTGATGAGCCGACATCGAGGTGCCAAACACCGCCGTCGATATGAACTCTTGGGCGGTATCAGCCTGTTATCCCCGGAGTACCTTTTATCCGTTGAGCGATGGCCCTTCCATTCAGAACCACCGGATCACTATGACCTGCTTTCGCACCTGCTCGAGCCGTCACTCTCGCAGTCAAGCTAGCTTATGCCATTGCACTAACCTCCTGATGTCCGACCAGGATTAGCTAACCTTCGTGCTCCTCCGTTACTCTTTGGGAGGAGACCGCCCCAGTCAAACTACCCACCAGACACTGTCCGCAACCCGGATTACGGGTCTACGTTAGAACACCAGCCATTAAAGGGTGGTATTTCAAGGTCGGCTCCACGCAGACTGGCGTCCACGCTTCAAAGCCTCCCACCTATCCTACACATCAAGGACCAGTGTTCAGTGTCAAGCTATAGTAAAGGTTCACGGGGTCTTTCCGTCTTGCCGCGGGTACACTGCATCTTCACAGCGAGTTCAATTTCACTGAGTCTCGGGTGGAGACAGCCTGGCCATCATTACGCCATTCGTGCAGGTCGGAACTTACCCGACAAGGAATTTCGCTACCTTAGGACCGTTATAGTTACGGCCGCCGTTTACCGGGGCTTCGATCAAGAGCTTCGCGTTGCCGCTAACCCCATCAATTAACCTTCCGGCACCGGGCAGGCGTCACACCGTATACGTCCACTTTCGTGTTTGCACAGTGCTGTGTTTTTAATAAACAGTTGCAGCCAGCTGGTATCTTCGACTGATTTCAGCTCCACCCGCAGGGGCTTCACCTACACATCAGCGTGCCTTCTCCCGAAGTTACGGCACCATTTTGCCTAGTTCCTTCACCCGAGTTCTCTCAAGCGCCTTGGTATTCTCTACCTGACCACCTGTGTCGGTTTGGGGTACGATTTGATGTTACCTGATGCTTAGAGGCTTTTCCTGGAAGCAGGGCATTTGTTACTTCAGCACCGTAGTGCCTCGTCATCACACCTCAGCGTTAATAAGGTACCGGATTTACCTGGAACCTCCGCCTACATGCTTAAACCGGGACAACCGTCGCCCGGCTAACATAGCCTTCTCCGTCCCCCCTTCGCAGTAACACCAAGTACAGGAATATTAACCTGTTTCCCATCGACTACGCCTTTCGGCCTCGCCTTAGGGGTCGACTCACCCTGCCCCGATTAACGTTGGACAGGAACCCTTGGTCTTCCGGCGTGCGGGCTTTTCACCCGCATTATCGTTACTTATGTGCATTCGCACTTCTGATACCTCCAGCACCCCTCACAGGACACCTTCAACGGCTTACAGAACGCTCCCCTACCCAACAACACCTAAGTGTCGCTGCCGCAGCTTCGGTGCATGGTTTAGCCCCGTTACATCTTCCGCGCAGGCCGACTCGACCAGTGAGCTATTACGCTTTCTTTAAATGATGGCTGCTTCTAAGCCAACATCCTGGCTGTCTGTGCCTTCCCACATCGTTTCCCACTTAACCATGACTTTGGGACCTTAGCTGGCGGTCTGGGTTGTTTCCCTCTTCACGACGGACGTTAGCACCCGCCGTGTGTCTCCCGTGATAACATTCTTCGGTATTCGTAGTTTGCATCGGGTTGGTAAGCCGGGATGGCCCCCTAGCCGAAACAGTGCTCTACCCCCGAAGATGAGTTCACGAGGCGCTACCTAAATAGCTTTCGGGGAGAACCAGCTATCTCCCGGTTTGATTGGCCTTTCACCCCCAGCCACAAGTCATCCGCTAATTTTTCAACATTAGTCGGTTCGGTCCTCCAGTTAGTGTTACCCAACCTTCAACCTGCCCATGGCTAGATCACCGGGTTTCGGGTCTATACCCTGCAACTTAACGCCCAGTTAAGACTCGGTTTCCCTTCGGCTCCCCTATACGGTTAACCTTGCTACAGAATATAAGTCGCTGACCCATTATACAAAAGGTACGCAGTCACACCACGAAGGTGCTCCCACTGCTTGTACGTACACGGTTTCAGGTTCTTTTTCACTCCCCTCGCCGGGGTTCTTTTCGCCTTTCCCTCACGGTACTGGTTCACTATCGGTCAGTCAGGAGTATTTAGCCTTGGAGGATGGTCCCCCCATATTCAGACAGGATACCACGTGTCCCGCCCTACTCTTCGAGTTCACAGCCTGTGTGCTTTCGTGTACGGGGCTATCACCCTGTATCGCCGGACTTTCCAGACCGTTCCACTAACACACAAGCTGATTCAGACTCTGGGCTGCTCCCCGTTCGCTCGCCGCTACTGGGGGAATCTCGGTTGATTTCTTTTCCTCGGGGTACTTAGATGTTTCAGTTCCCCCGGTTCGCCTCGTTAACCTATGTATTCAGTTAACGATAGTGTGTCGGAACACACTGGGTTTCCCCATTCGGACATCGCCGGGTCAAAGGTTCATATCACCTCGCCGGCGCTTTTCGCAGATTAGCACGTCCTTCATCGCCTCTGACTGCCAGGGCATCCACCGTGTACGCTTAGTCGCTTAACCTCACAACCCGAAGATGTTTCTTTCGATTCATCATCGACTTGCGAAAATTTGAGAGACTCGAACACACCAATTAAGATGTGTCGTTTCAATTTTCAGCTTGATCCAGATTTTTAAAGAGCAAATATCTCAAACGTCACCCGAAGATGAGTTTTGAGATACGGGGGTCGGCGACTTTCACTCACGAACCAGCAAGTGGCGTCCCCTAGGGGATTCGAACCCCTGTTACCGCCGTGAAAGGGCGGTGTCCTGGGCCTCTAGACGAAGGGGACACTGAAGTCTCAATCGCAAGACGCCTTGCTATTTACTTTTCATCAGACAATCTGTGTGAGCACTACAAAGGCAGGTTCTTTAAGGTAAGGAGGTGATCCAACCGCAGGTTCCCCTACGGTTACCTTGTTACGACTTCACCCCAGTCATGAATCACAAAGTGGTAAGCGCCCTCCCGAAGGTTAAGCTACCTACTTCTTTTGCAACCCACTCCCATGGTGTGACGGGCGGTGTGTACAAGGCCCGGGAACGTATTCACCGTAGCATTCTGATCTACGATTACTAGCGATTCCGACTTCATGGAGTCGAGTTGCAGACTCCAATCCGGACTACGACGCACTTTATGAGGTCCGCTTGCTCTCGCGAGGTCGCTTCTCTTTGTATGCGCCATTGTAGCACGTGTGTAGCCCTACTCGTAAGGGCCATGATGACTTGACGTCATCCCCACCTTCCTCCAGTTTATCACTGGCAGTCTCCTTTGAGTTCCCGGCCGAACCGCTGGCAACAAAGGATAAGGGTTGCGCTCGTTGCGGGACTTAACCCAACATTTCACAACACGAGCTGACGACAGCCATGCAGCACCTGTCTCAGAGTTCCCGAAGGCACCAAAGCATCTCTGCTAAGTTCTCTGGATGTCAAGAGTAGGTAAGGTTCTTCGCGTTGCATCGAATTAAACCACATGCTCCACCGCTTGTGCGGGCCCCCGTCAATTCATTTGAGTTTTAACCTTGCGGCCGTACTCCCCAGGCGGTCGACTTAACGCGTTAGCTCCGGAAGCCACTCCTCAAGGGAACAACCTCCAAGTCGACATCGTTTACGGCGTGGACTACCAGGGTATCTAATCCTGTTTGCTCCCCACGCTTTCGCACCTGAGCGTCAGTCTTTGTCCAGGGGGCCGCCTTCGCCACCGGTATTCCTCCAGATCTCTACGCATTTCACCGCTACACCTGGAATTCTACCCCCCTCTACAAGACTCTAGCCTGCCAGTTTCGAATGCAGTTCCCAGGTTGAGCCCGGGGATTTCACATCCGACTTGACAGACCGCCTGCGTGCGCTTTACGCCCAGTAATTCCGATTAACGCTTGCACCCTCCGTATTACCGCGGCTGCTGGCACGGAGTTAGCCGGTGCTTCTTCTGCGGGTAACGTCAATCGACAAGGTTATTAACCTTATCGCCTTCCTCCCCGCTGAAAGTACTTTACAACCCGAAGGCCTTCTTCATACACGCGGCATGGCTGCATCAGGCTTGCGCCCATTGTGCAATATTCCCCACTGCTGCCTCCCGTAGGAGTCTGGACCGTGTCTCAGTTCCAGTGTGGCTGGTCATCCTCTCAGACCAGCTAGGGATCGTCGCCTAGGTGAGCCGTTACCCCACCTACTAGCTAATCCCATCTGGGCACATCTGATGGCAAGAGGCCCGAAGGTCCCCCTCTTTGGTCTTGCGACGTTATGCGGTATTAGCTACCGTTTCCAGTAGTTATCCCCCTCCATCAGGCAGTTTCCCAGACATTACTCACCCGTCCGCCGCTCGTCACCCAGGAGCAAGCTCCCTGTGTTACCGCTCGACTTGCATGTGTTAGGCCTGCCGCCAGCGTTCAATCTGAGCCATGATCAAACTCTTCAATTTAAGTTTGATGCTCGTGAATTAAACTTCGTAATGAATTACGTATGTTCACTCAGAGACTTGGTATTCATTTATTGTCCGAAGACATTAAGAATCCATGTCACTTTGAGTGCCCACACAGATTGTCTGATAAATTGTTAAAGAGCAGTGCAACGCGGCTTTCGCTCACCGTTGCGAGGTGGCGTATATTACGCTTTCCTCTTTCAGAGTCAACCCGTTATTTCAGGATTTTTTCTCTTCAACCGAACCGCTTGTTGTGTGAAGTGATTCACATCCGCCGTGTCGATGGAGGCGCATTATAGGGAGTTCTCAGCAGGCCGCAACCGCTAAATGACAGAAAAATGACTGACTGCTGCATTCCACAGCAAAACCCCGCCTTATACCTTTTTACACACAGACTTATCCACAATGATACGAAAAAGTGAAAATGTGCGAGCGTTGCGCAAACGTTTTCGTTAAAATGCTCGCGCTTAACAAGGATGCCCCGTCAGGTGTGTTAGATGAGTTTTTCGCAGGAAAATTCATCTAACGCTCTCTGTAATCGTGAAATCCAGGGGATTTACCATGCAACAACGTCGTCCAGTCCGCCGCGCTCTGCTCAGTGTTTCTGATAAAGCCGGTATCGTCGAATTCGCTCAGGCACTTTCCGCACGCGGTGTGGAGCTGCTTTCTACAGGCGGTACCGCTCGCCTGTTAGCAGATAAAGGTCTGCCGGTAACCGAAGTGTCCGATTACACCGGTTTCCCGGAAATGATGGATGGACGCGTCAAAACTCTGCACCCGAAAGTACACGGCGGTATTCTTGGCCGTCGCGGTCAGGACGACGCCATTATGGAAAAGCATGACATCGCGCCAATCGACATGGTGGTTGTTAACCTCTACCCGTTTGCCCAGACCGTAGCGCGCGAAGGCTGCTCTCTGGAAGATGCCGTAGAGAATATTGATATCGGCGGCCCGACCATGGTGCGCTCCGCGGCCAAGAACCATAAAGATGTGGCCATCGTCGTAAAGAGCAGCGATTACGAAACCATTATTAATGAGATGGATGCCAACGAAGGGTCACTGACGCTTGAAACGCGTTTCGACCTCGCCATCAAAGCCTTCGAACACACCGCCGCGTACGACAGCATGATCGCCAACTACTTCGGTAGCCTGGTGCCAGCCTACCACGGTGAAAGCAAAGATCCTTCCGGCCGCTTCCCGCGCACCCTGAACCTGAACTTCATTAAGAAGCAGGATATGCGCTACGGCGAGAACAGCCACCAGCAGGCTGCCTTCTATATAGAAGAAGAGGTAAAAGAAGCCTCTGTCGCGACAGCCCAGCAGGTTCAGGGCAAAGCACTCTCCTATAACAACATTGCCGACACCGACGCCGCGCTGGAATGCGTGAAAGAGTTCAGCGAGCCGGCCTGCGTTATCGTCAAGCATGCGAACCCATGCGGCGTTGCCGTGAGCACCTCTATTCTGGATGCCTACGATCGCGCCTACAAAACCGACCCGACCTCTGCTTTCGGCGGCATTATCGCCTTCAACCGCGAGCTGGATGCTGAAACGGCTCAGGCCATCATCTCCCGCCAGTTCGTTGAAGTGATCATCGCGCCATCCGCATCCGAAGAAGCGCTGAAAATCACTGCGGCAAAACAGAACGTGCGCGTACTGGTTTGCGGCCAGTGGGCAGAACGCGTGCCGAGCCTGGACTTCAAGCGCGTGAACGGCGGCCTGCTGGTTCAGGACCGCGATCTGGGTATGGTGACAGAAGCCGACCTGCGCGTGGTGACCAAGCGTCAGCCGAGCGAACAGGAACTGCGTGACGCGCTGTTCTGCTGGAAGGTCGCGAAGTTCGTCAAATCCAACGCCATCGTCTATGCGAAAGAGAACATGACCATCGGGATAGGTGCAGGCCAGATGAGCCGCGTCTACTCCGCGAAAATCGCGGGTATTAAAGCAGGCGATGAAGGTCTGGAAGTCAAAGGCTCCGCCATGGCTTCTGACGCCTTCTTCCCGTTCCGTGACGGTATCGACGCGGCAGCCGCTGTAGGGATCACCTGCGTGATCCAGCCTGGCGGCTCAATCCGCGACGACGAAGTGATTGCCGCCGCCGACGAACACGGCATTGCGATGATCTTCACCGACATGCGCCACTTCCGCCATTAATTCCCGGAGCTGAAAATGAAAGTATTAGTAATTGGTAACGGCGGACGCGAGCACGCTCTGGCGTGGAAAGCGGCGCAGTCTCCGCTGGTGAAAACGGTCTTCGTGGCACCGGGCAACGCCGGTACCGCCCTGGAGCCGACGCTACAGAACGTCGCCATTGGCGTAACCGACATTCCGGCGCTGCTGAGCTTTGCCCAGAGCGAGAAAATCGACCTGACCATCGTCGGCCCGGAAGCGCCGCTGGTGATTGGCGTCGTCGATGCCTTCCGCGCGGCGGGCCTGACAATCTTCGGCCCAACGCAAGGTGCCGCGCAGCTGGAAGGCTCCAAAGCCTTCACCAAAGATTTCCTCGCGCGTCATAACATCCCGACGGCGGAATATCAGAACTTCACCGAAGTGGAGCCAGCCCTGGCCTATTTACGTGAAAAAGGCGCGCCGATTGTTATCAAGGCCGACGGTCTGGCAGCCGGTAAAGGCGTGATCGTGGCGATGACCCTCGAAGAAGCAGAAGCCGCGGTTCAGGACATGCTAGCGGGCAACGCCTTTGGTGATGCGGGCCACCGCATCGTGATCGAAGAGTTCCTCGACGGTGAAGAGGCCAGCTTTATCGTGATGGTCGACGGCGAGCACGTTCTGCCGATGGCCACCAGCCAGGACCACAAGCGCGTGGGTAATGGTGATTCCGGCCCGAATACCGGCGGGATGGGCGCTTACTCCCCTGCTCCGGTAGTGACTGACGAAGTACATCAGCGCACCATGGATCGCGTCATCTGGCCTACCGTGAAAGGGATGGCGGCAGAAGGCAACACCTACACCGGTTTCCTTTACGCAGGTCTGATGATCGACAAGCAGGGTAACCCTAAGGTTATCGAATTCAACTGCCGCTTTGGCGATCCGGAAACGCAGCCCATCATGCTGCGCATGAAATCTGACCTGGTGGATCTGTGCCTGGCGGCCTGCGAAGGCAAGCTCGACGAGAAAACCTCAGAGTGGGACGAGCGCGCGTCTCTGGGCGTGGTGATTGCTGCGGGTGGTTATCCGGGCAACTACAACACCGGGGATGAGATCCACGGCCTGCCGCTGGAAGAGATTGACGGTGCGAAGGTGTTCCATGCCGGTACGAAGCTGGCTGAAGACGATCGCATCCTCACCAACGGCGGACGCGTGCTGTGTGCAACCGCACTGGGTCATACCGTGGCAGAAGCGCAGAGGCGCGCCTATGCGCTGATGGCGGATATTCACTGGAACGGCAGCTTTAGCCGTCAGGATATCGGTTATCGCGCAATTGCGCGCGAGCAGGGCGAGTAATTTCACACCCTCACCCTAACCCTCTCCCTCAAGGGAGAGGGAACTTAAATCAAAAACTCTTTTCCGTCGGCTGCCAGGTGCAGAAGTCTTCATTCGCCACCAGCAGCAGCTGAGAGCCTTCCGGCGCTTCCAGCCACGCCACACTCACCTCCATTGATGAATGACGCTGACGGCGTTGAATGTGTTCTGTTGCCCAGGATTCGAGCTCGGGCTTGACCGTCTGCCCTTCGCAGGTTGTCACCGTCCCATCGGCATGCCAGCGCCCCTGGCGCAGCACAACGCGGCCCAGACGAAGCGCATCGCTGGTCTGACGGATTTGTTCGGCACGATAACGGTAGAGGGCGATTTGATCGCTGGAAAGCTGCTGTTTTTGACCGTTGACCTCGCGCTGCATAAAGCTCAGCTCGCCATGGTCGTCAAAACGCACCTTCACGTGTTCGGGGGTCTTGCTGTAGACATTCAGTTCAATCAGCGACAGGTCATCTCCCTGCCAGCGATATTCCGCAGTCGACGTATTGCCGTTATGCCACGGGCTGAAGGCAGAAAGCAGATGCACTTCGCCGCCGGAATCTTTGCGCCAGATCCTGACCGCGCCCTGGTTGTCCGCGTAACCGCTGGCGGTAAACGGCGGCAGGGAGGTGTCGTGGCTGCAGGCGGACAGCAGCAGCATGCCTGCCAGCGCGAGCGTTCCACGCCAGAAAGACAAAAGGGGCGTTGCCGCCCCTTCGCTAAAACTGTTCACTGCCACGCGTCTTACTTAACAGCGTCTTTCAGTGCTTTACCAGAAACAAATGCCGGCACGTTAGCTGCGGCGATTTTGATTTCTTTACCGGTCTGCGGGTTGCGGCCAGTACGCTCAGCGCGGTGGTTCACTTTGAAGGTACCGAAACCAACCAGTTGTACAGCATCGCCTTCTTTCAGAGACTCAGTAATAGCAGCCAGGGTAGATTCCAGAGCAGCTTTAGCCTGCACTTTAGACAGATCAGCCTTGTCCGCAATTACATCAATCAGTTGAGTCTTGTTCATAAGTTATCCTTTCAATGTGTTTATCGCTTGCTAAGCATCGAGTGCGACGAAAATGCCAAAAAAGCACTCTCCTGCATACACGCACCGATAGCCACTTTTTTTCGCCCCCCAAATGTAGACCAGACAAGGGGCGAAAGGGAAGAGTCGAGGAGCGACAAAACGGGCGTTATCTCAAGTTTTCTTATCTCATTGGTTAAAAATTATACCAATATTGCTCTCAGCAGCCTCTCGCAAGTCCGCGCGCAGCCCTTTTATCAGCTCGATATCGCGTTCTTCACAGTCTGCCAGCAGGCGGAAAATTTCCCACTGAATGTCCCATTCTTGCTCAACCGCCGGGTTCGCACGCAGCTCTTCGTCGGTCATCTCGCGACCTTCCTGGGTCATTTCCAGCATCGCGACGGTCGTAATAGATGCCTTACTGACTTCAATAGCATGCTCCAGCGTTTCACCGCTCAGACGGGAGTGAAGCAGTTCGCTTAACGCCACGCAGGCATCAATGGCCGGGTAGACGCCGTACAGGTCAAAATCATCCGCAGCCGGAATCGCCTCTTCCAGCTTTTCCAGCTGGGAGTCGAAGTTCACCTTCGCGTCTTTCACCGTCAGCGTTTCCCAGATCAGATCCAGAATGCGGCGGTAGATATGGCCATCACCAAAGCCCGTCTCCTTACAGAACGCGGCATAGTTGGGATACATGCGCTCGCACAGGCAAGCCATAAACGTCACGTGCTGCCAGCTTTCTACTTTCTCAAGGCGCAGGTGAATCGGGTTTTGTAGCATGATGATCTCTCGAATCGAAAATTAGGCGCAGTTTACCTGAATCATCGCTGAATTTCCTGCCAACGAACAAAAGCCGGACGCGAAGATGCCACGGCGTCTGCCCAGCGCGTCGGCTCCGGCAAGCGGTAGCCCTTCATGCAGCGCTGCACCCATGTCAGGGCGCTGTCCATGCTCACCCGGTGCCCGGTGGCGATAAAGAGCGGATTACAGCGCGCCTTGCTGCGCCAGACCCACGCTAGCTGCTCGCCTTTATGGATAAGCGGCGCCAGCGCGCCCGGCTCGGCAGAAAGAGGTTCAAACGCGCCGCACAGGCGTTTCTTGGCGACGCCAATGGTCGGCACATCCACCAGCAGCCCAAAGTGGCTGGCAACGCCTAAACGTCGCGGGTGTGAAATACCGTGTCCATCGACAAACAGCAGGTCAGGTTTTTGCGAGAGTTGCTCCCACGCTGCCAGCAGCGCGGGATATTCGCGGAAGGAGAGAAAGCCCGGAATGTACGGCATGGTGGTCGCGATACGCGCGACCTTGTACTCCACCAGCTCAAGCGACGGGTATTTCAGTACCACCATCGCCGCTCGCGTCACTTCCCCACCCTGCTCGAATCCGACGTCTGCTCCGCCAATGTACTGCGGAGGATCTTTATCCAGACGATCCTCGCGGATCACCGATGAGGCCAGTTCGATTTGTTGAGCGCGCAGCGACGCGAGATCCATAACCACTCCTTACTTGTGATACTGGGCAGAAAGCCGATGCACCGCCTCCACAAATACGCCTGCGTGTTCTGGCGGTACATCCTGATGGATGCCGTGGCCGAGGTTAAAGACGTGGCCTTCCCCCTGGCCGAAACCAGACAGTATAGTCGACACTTCTTCTTCAATGCGGGCAGGTGGCGCATAGAGCATGGACGGGTCCATGTTGCCCTGCAGCGCCACTTTGTCGCCCACACGACGGCGCGCATCGGCAATATCGGTGGTCCAGTCGAGGCCCAGCGCGTCGCAGCCGGTTGCCGCCATCGCTTCCAGCCACTGACCGCCACCTTTGGTGAACAGCGTCACCGGCACGCGGCGACCTTCGTTTTCACGCAGCAGGCCGTCAACGATTTTATGCATGTAGTACAGGGAGAACTGCTGATAATCGCGCCCGGTCAGCACGCCGCCCCAGGTATCGAAAATCATCACCGACTGCGCACCCGCTTTAATCTGCGCGTTCAGATAGAGGGTGACGCTCTTCGCCAGCTTGTCGAGCAGCGCATGCAGGGCCAGCGGCTCGGCGTACATCATCTTTTTAATCATGGTAAAGGCTTTGCTGCTGCCCCCTTCCACCATATAGGTCGCCAGCGTCCACGGGCTGCCGGAGAAGCCAATCAGCGGCACTTCACCTTTCAGCTCGCGGCGAATGGTGCGCACGGCGTTCATCACGTAGCCCAGCTCGCCTTCCGGATCGGGGATCGGCAGCTTATCCACGTCGGCTTTGCTTTTGATTGGGGAGGTGAAACGCGGACCTTCACCGGTTTCGAAGTACAGGCCAAGGCCCATTGCATCCGGAATGGTCAGAATATCCGAGAAGAGGATCGCAGCATCCAGCGGGAAGCGGCGCAGCGGCTGGAGCGTCACTTCACAGGCCAGCTCGGCGTTTTTGCACAGCGACATAAAATCGCCCGCCTGCGCGCGCGTGGCTTTGTACTCTGGCAGATAGCGTCCCGCCTGGCGCATCATCCACACCGGGGTGACATCAACGGGCTGGCGCAGCAGCGCACGCAGATAACGATCGTTCTTCAGTTCGGTCATTTTTGCAGTTCCTTAAGCGTCATGGCCTCAGTGTAACACTACTCATACTCGGCCCGACACATTGCCACGGTATCTTCTATCAGCCGACGCGCCACGGTACCCGGCGGAGGCAACAGCGGTAAATCGTCGTAGCGATACCAGTTCGCGTCCAGCAGCTCTTTCTGGTCAATAACGATCTCGCCGCTGTCGTATTCGGCCATAAATGCCGTCATCAGCGACTGCGGGAACGGCCACGGCTGGGAGGTGACGTAGCGCAGGTTCTTCACTTTGATCCCGCTCTCCTCCATCACCTCGCGCGCCACCGCCTGCTCCAGCGTTTCGCCCACTTCGACGAAGCCGGCCAGCACGGTGTGGATGCCGTTGCGATGGCGGGTATGCTGCGCCAGCAGGATGGAATCCTCCCGGCGGATAGCGACGATAATGCACGGCGCAATCTGCGGATAGTAGCGCTCGCGGCAGTGGCTGCAGAGCATCGCCCACTCGGTTTTGCTCGGACGCATGGTATGACCGCAGTAGCCGCAGTATTTATGCGAGCGGTAAAACTCTGCCAGCTGCACGCCCCGCCCCGCCAGCTGGAACAGCCCCACGTCCAGATCCAGCACCTGGCGCACGGATCCCATGTCCTGGCGGCGGGGCTGTTGGATCAACCACACGGGCTCACCCTGCCACTCGCCGATCTTTAGCGCTGGCTGGCCAACAAGTTCGAACGCCTCAGCTGCGCCATAGGGGATTTCCCCGGCAGGCAGCCATAACTTTTGTTCGTGACTGACGATCCACCAACCAAGATCTGATTTTTCAATAATACGATCCATATCTATTGCACTACCTTCGCTTCACTGACATGTTGTTAGCATTGTGGTTACATTCTGGATAAGCAGATTCAATCCTACATTTTGCGGAGTCGACCATGTTAAACCAGCTGGAAAGCCTGACTGAGCGCGTTAGAGGAAGTAACAAACTGGTGGATCGCTGGCTACATGTACGCAAGCATCTACTCGTGGCTTATTACAATCTGGTCGGTATTAAGCCTGGCAAAGAATCGTTTATGCGACTGAATGAAAAAGCGCTGGATGATTTTTGTCAGGGCCTGGTCGACTATCTGTCCGACGGCCATTTCAATATTTATGAACGCATTATCCGCGAAATGGAAGGGACAACACCGTATTTAGCGGCCAGCAAGCTCTATCCGCTGCTGGAAGCCAACACCCAGCAGATCATGGATTACTATGATTCCGCGCTTGAGAACGCCATCGATCACGATAACTATCTTGAGTTCCAGCGGGCGCTATCCGACCTCGGTGAAGCGCTGGAAGAGCGATTCACGCTGGAAGATAAGCTGATCGCCCTCGTGCTGGACAATGATTTGAACATCAGTAACGAAGAGAACGTCGCGCGCCCTGCTTGAGTTCTTCATCGTTAACGAGTAATTTACAACCATTCGCCCCTCTCACGAGGGGGATTTTTCTTGTCGGAGTGCCCAGCGCCTGAAAGCGCGGGCTGAGACCGTTAATTCGGGATCCGCGGAACCTGATCAGGCTAATACCTGCGAAGGGAACAAGAGTCACACTGCTGTTGTATCGCCTGAGGGCGATCCTCTCTTGCTTCATCCGTCGTCTGACAAGCCATGTCCTTCACTTTTGGAATGAGCTATGTCTACTGCAAAACTGACCCGCCGCGAACAGCGCGCACAGGCCCAACACTTCATCGACACGCTGGAAGGCACCGCTTTCCCGAACTCGAAACGCATCTACATTTCCGGCTCGCAGGCCGATATCCGCGTCCCAATGCGCGAAATTCAGCTCAGCCCGACGCTTATCGGCGGCAGCAAAGATAACCCGCAGTATGAAGACAACGAAGCCGTGCCGGTATACGACACCTCCGGCCCTTACGGCGACCCTGATGTTGCCATCAACGTCCAGCAGGGTCTGGCGAAGCTGCGCCAGCCGTGGATTGAGGCGCGTGATGATAGCGAAGCGCTAAACGAGCAAAGCTCTGCCTACACCAAAGAGCGCCTGGCCGACGACGGTCTGGACGGGCTGCGCTTTACCGGCCTGCTGACGCCAAAACGCGCCAAAGCGGGCAAATGCGTGACCCAGCTGCACTACGCGCGCCAGGGCATCGTCACGCCGGAGATGGAGTTCATCGCCATCCGCGAAAACATGGGCCGCGAACGCATCCGTAGCGAAGTGCTGCGCTATCAGCATCCGGGTGAAGGCTTTGGCGCTCGCCTGCCGGAGAACATCACGCCGGAGTTTGTGCGCGACGAAGTGGCCGCAGGCCGCGCGATTATCCCCGCCAACATCAACCATCCGGAGTCCGAGCCGATGATTATTGGCCGCAACTTCCTGGTGAAGGTCAACGCGAACATCGGTAACTCGGCCGTGACCTCCTCCATCGAAGAAGAGGTGGAAAAGCTGGTCTGGTCCACGCGCTGGGGTGCGGACACGGTAATGGACCTCTCCACTGGCCGCTATATTCACGAAACCCGCGAGTGGATCCTGCGTAACAGCCCGGTACCGATTGGTACCGTCCCGATTTATCAGGCGCTGGAGAAGGTCAACGGCATTGCCGAAGACCTCACCTGGGAAGCGTTCCGCGACACGCTGCTGGAGCAGGCTGAACAGGGCGTGGACTACTTCACCATTCACGCGGGCGTGCTGCTGCGCTACGTGCCGATGACGGCTAAGCGCCTGACCGGCATCGTCTCGCGCGGCGGTTCCATCATGGCGAAGTGGTGCCTCTCCCATCATCAGGAAAACTTCCTCTACGAGCACTTCCGCGAGATCTGCGAAATCTGTGCCGCGTACGATGTCTCTCTGTCGTTGGGCGACGGCCTGCGTCCTGGCTCTATTCGCGACGCGAATGACGAAGCGCAGTTTGCCGAGCTGCACACGCTGGGCGAACTGACCAAAATCGCCTGGGAGTATGACGTGCAGGTGATGATTGAAGGTCCGGGACACGTGCCGATGCAGATGATCCGCCGCAACATGACCGAGGAGCTGGAGCACTGCCACGAAGCGCCGTTCTACACCCTGGGGCCGTTGACCACCGATATTGCGCCGGGCTATGACCACTTCACGTCAGGCATTGGGGCGGCGATGATCGGCTGGTTCGGCTGCGCCATGCTCTGCTACGTGACGCCGAAAGAGCACCTCGGCCTGCCAAACAAAGAGGACGTGAAGCAGGGGCTGATCACCTACAAAATTGCCGCCCACGCGGCGGATCTGGCCAAAGGCCACCCGGGCGCGCAAATCCGCGATAACGCCATGTCGAAGGCGCGCTTCGAATTCCGCTGGGAAGACCAGTTCAACCTGGCGCTGGACCCGTTCACCGCCCGCGCCTATCACGACGAAACCCTCCCGCAGGAATCAGGCAAAGTCGCACACTTCTGCTCTATGTGCGGGCCGAAGTTCTGCTCGATGAAAATCAGCCAGGAGGTGCGCGACTACGCCGCCGCGCAGACCATTGAAGTGGGTATGGCGGACATGTCAGAAACCTTCCGCGCCAGAGGCGGCGAAATCTACCTCAAAAAAGAGGAGGCGTAATGTACCAGCCCGATTTCCCGCCCGTCCCCTACCGTTTAGGGCTCTATCCGGTGGTGGACAGCGTGGAGTGGATAGAGCGCCTGCTGAAGGCTGGCGTTCGCACCCTCCAGCTGCGCATCAAGGATAAACGCGACGAAGAGGTGGAAGCGGATGTGGTTGCCGCCATCGCGCTTGGGCGTCGGCATAACGCCCGCCTGTTTATCAACGACTACTGGCGGCTGGCCGTTAAGCACCAGGCTTACGGCGTGCATCTGGGTCAGGAGGATCTGGAAACAACGGATCTGAGCGCTATCCGCGAAGCCGGGTTGCGCCTTGGCGTTTCAACACACGATGACATGGAGATCGACGTGGCGCTGGCGGCCCGTCCCTCTTACATCGCGCTGGGTCACGTCTTCCCGACGCAAACCAAGCAGATGCCCTCCGCACCGCAGGGTCTGACGCAGCTGGCGAACCACGTTAAACGCCTTGCCGATTACCCTACCGTCGCCATCGGCGGGATCAGCCTTGAACGCGCCCCGGCGGTGCTGGAGACCGGCGTCGGCAGTATCGCCGTCGTCAGCGCCATCACCCAGGCCGCAGACTGGCAATTCGCCACCGAACAGCTGTTACAGCTGGCAGGAGCGGGTGATGAACGATCGTGATTTTATGCGCTACAGCCGTCAGATCCTGCTGGAAGATATCGCCATCGACGGGCAGCAAAAACTGCTCGCCAGCCGGGTGCTGATTGTCGGTCTGGGCGGGTTAGGCGCGCCCGCCGCGATTTATCTGGCAGGTGCAGGTATCGGTACACTGGTGCTGGCCGATGACGACGAGGTTCACCTCAGCAACCTGCAGCGACAAATCCTCTTTACCACCGAGGATATCAACCAGCCGAAAGCGCAAATCACCCGACAGCGCCTGAACCAGCTCAACCCGGATATCGAGCTGATTGCCCTGCAGGATCGGCTCAGCGGTGAAAGCCTGAGCCGTGAGGTCGCCCTTGCCGACGCGGTGCTGGACTGCACGGACAACATGGCGACGCGCCAGGCGATTAACGCCGCCTGCGTGGCAAGTAATACGCCGCTTATCACCGCCAGCGCGGTGGGTTTCGGCGGGCAGATGATGGTCCTGACCCCGCCGTGGTCGCAGGGCTGCTATCGCTGCCTGTGGCCGGATGATGCAGAGCCCGCACGCAACTGCCGTACGGCGGGCATTCTTGGTCCGGTGGTCGGCGTAATGGGCACAATGCAGGCGCTGGAAGCCATCAAGCTGCTCAGCGGCATGGAGACGGAACGCAATACGCTGCGGCTGTTTGATGCCCGCTCCAGCGGCTGGCGCCATCTGGCCTTACACCGCGCAAGCCGCTGCCCGGTATGCGGAGGTCGCGATGCGCATTCTGTTTAACGATGAGCCGATGAGATGCGACGACGGGCTCACCGTTGCGGTACTGCTCGACAAGCTGCGTCAGCTCAGGCCGGGAAGGGCGCTGGCGCTCAATCAACAGATCCTGCCGCGCGAGCAGTGGGAACATCAGCAGGTCAATGACGGCGACCAGATCCTGCTGTTTCAGGTTATCGCAGGGGGCTGAGATGTTACGTATTGCCGATAAAGTCTTTGATTCACATCTGTTTACCGGAACCGGAAAATTCGCCTCGCCGCAGCTGATGGTGGATGCCATTCGCGAAAGCGGCAGCCAGCTGGTGACGCTGGCGCTCAAGCGCGTGGATCTGCGTCATCACAGCGATGCCATTCTGGCTCCTTTACTGGCGGCTGGCGTCACGCTGCTGCCCAACACCTCCGGTGCCAAAACGGCCGAAGAGGCGATTTTCGCCGCGCAGCTGGCCCGCGAGGCGCTCGGCACCCGCTGGCTGAAGCTGGAAATTCATCCTGACGCCCGCTGGCTGCTGCCTGACCCTATCGAAACGCTGAAAGCGGCTGAAAAGCTGGTGCAGCAAGGGTTTACCGTCCTGCCTTACTGCGGCGCCGACCCTGTTCTGTGCAAACGGCTGGAAGAGGTCGGCTGCGCCGCCGTCATGCCGCTGGGCGCCCCCATTGGCTCCAACCAGGGGCTGGAAACCCGCGCGATGCTGGAAATCATCATCGAGCAGGCTACCGTACCGGTGGTGGTGGATGCGGGCATTGGCGTGCCAAGCCATGCCGCGCAGGCGCTGGAGATGGGTGCCGACGCGGTGCTGGTGAACACGGCCATCGCGGTTGCCGACGATCCGGTCATGATGGCGCGTGCGTTCCGCATGGCCGTTGAGGCTGGCCTGCTGGCAAGGGAGTCCGGCCCCGGCTCGCGCAGCTTCCAGGCGCAGGCCACCAGCCCGCTGACCGGTTTTCTGGAGGCGATCTCATGAGCACGTTTACCGAGCGCTGGCGGCAGCTTAGCTGGGACGACATTGCCCTGCGCATCAACAGCAAAACGACGGCTGACGTGGAGCGCGCGCTGAACGCCCGCCATCTGACCCGCGAGGATCTAATGGCCCTGCTCTCCCCGGCGGCCAGCGCGTACCTCGAACCAATGGCCCAGCGAGCGCAGCGGCTCACCCGCCAGCGTTTTGGCAACACGGTGAGCTTCTACGTGCCGCTCTATCTCTCTAACCTGTGCGCCAATGACTGCACCTACTGCGGTTTTTCCATGAGCAACCGCATCAAGCGTAAAACGCTCGATGAAGGTGAGATTGCCCGCGAGTGTGCGGCCATTCGTGAAATGGGCTTTGAACATCTTCTGCTGGTCACGGGCGAACATCAGGGAAAAGTGGGAATGGACTATTTCCGTCACCACCTTCCCGCCATTCGTCGTCAGTTTGCGTCGTTGCAGATGGAAGTGCAGCCCCTGGCGCAGGAGGAGTACGCGGAGCTCAAAACCCTCGGGCTGGACGGGGTCATGGTCTACCAGGAAACCTACCACGAGGCGACGTACGCCCGGCACCACCTGAAGGGCAAGAAACAGGATTTCTTTTTCCGCCTGGAAACACCGGACAGGCTGGGTCGCGCGGGCATCGACAAAATCGGTCTGGGCGCGCTGATCGGGCTCTCTGACAGCTGGCGGGTGGATTGTTATATGGTGGCGGAACATTTGCTGTGGCTCCAGCAGCACTACTGGCAGAGCCGTTATTCCATCTCCTTCCCGCGCCTGAGACCTTGCGCGGGCGGGATTGAGCCGGCTTCGCTAATGGATGAACGCCAGCTGGTGCAGACCATCTGCGCGTTTCGCCTGCTCGCCCCGGAAGTGGAATTATCGCTCTCAACGCGTGAGTCCCCGGCGTTTCGCGATCGCGTTATCCCGCTGGCGATTAACAACGTCAGCGCGTTTTCCAAAACGCAGCCTGGCGGCTACGCCGACGATCGTCTGGAGCTGGAGCAGTTTGTGCCGCATGACGGACGACGTCCGGAAGCGGTCGCCGCAGCCCTGACGGCGCAGGGTCTTCAGCCTGTCTGGAAAGACTGGGACAGCTGGCTGGGAAGAACCTCGCAATGACGTTGAAACGCACTGCAACATCATAAAAAATTGTCGAGGCGCTACGAAAAGGCAAAACCGGATGATTGTCATCGCTCGTCCGGTTTTTTATTGTCACACGGTCAGCAACGGATGCTGACCAGGGCGAAAAGCTTCTTCCTCGTTTCGCCCTGCCTCTGGTTCATTGCACAAACGGCCCCAGCCAGTTGAATAAGCATTTTCTTAATGGTTCTTAAGATAAATCATCCCGTCAGAAATCGTGTGCCGTATAATTCACCGCTAACCGCAGGACAGCGACTATGCTGAGAGGATATCGGCAGACGAAAAGTATTCACCATCAGGAACGATGTACAGCTCATGGCACTTCACAGCAAAAAGCTCTCTTTTACCCGACCAATCATGCTCAGCTTCGCGGGGATCATCTGCAGTTTTGTGGTGATCGCGGTCGCGGTGACGCTTTCGCAGCGAAAGGATTTTCTTGAGGATTATCACAAGATTAACAGCAATTTCACGCACAACCTGGCGGTGAACTACACCGAGTCGATCCTGCGTGAAAACGACTATATCCTTGGCCGTGCCGCGATGTACTTTTCGCGTAACGACAGGCTAAACGAGACGCTCAACGTCAACCCGACGCAAGGGCTGCAGATGGTGATGCATCTGCAGAACCTGATGCCGACCGTATCCTCCATCTCTCTGGCTGACACGCAGGGGCATTATCTTCGCGCACCGGAAGTACTCCCCACGGAGAAGAGTAAAACCTTCGATCCCCGAACGCGGCCGTGGTTTGTCGCTCAGGCCGAAGCCAGTATCTTCAGCCACTATACTCGCCCCTACATGGACTACTTCACCGGCCATCCGACGGTCACGCTCTATAAGCCATTGATTTCACCGGAAGGCAGACTAAAAGGAACGATCGCGTTTCATCTTGATTTGACGTCAATGGGCTACACCCTGCGTCAAATGGTGGCACCCGTTCAGGGGGAATTCTTCGTCGTCGAACGCGACGGCGCCGTTGTGCTTCACCCGGATACAGGCGCGCTCTTCAAACAGTACGTGAGCGAAGCGCTGATGGACAAAATGACCAGCGGCGAAGGGCACCTTTACGACAAGAAAAGCAACGCCTGGTATTACTACTACTCGTTTACCAATCCGGACTGGTTTGTTATCTACAGGGTCTCTGGCGAGACGCTCACCGATATCACCCGCCACGAAACGACGATTGTCGGCTGGGGGTTTGCGCTGGCGGCCATCATCATCATCCTCTTCGGCTTATACCTCCGCCACGCCTCGCGTAGCGTGCTGATGCACATTATCAATGCCATCAAAACCGGCGACGTCAGCGAGGCGCCGCGGCTGGAAGCGATGCTGAGCCACACTATCCAGTCCAATAAAGAGCGTGAGATGGCCTACGTGCGCCAGGCCACTCACGATGCGCTGACGGGCTGTAAAAACCGCCGCGCATTCGATAGCGATATCGCAGAGCTGCTGAATACCCAGCAGCCTTTCGCGCTGGCGCTGGTGGACATTGATAACTTCAAGTCGATTAACGACACGCTGGGCCACCTGACCGGTGATATCGTTCTTCGCAACGTGGCCCGCGAAGGGATCCAGATCATGCAGCCACATCACGTCTCGCTTTACCGTTACGGTGGAGAAGAGTTTGCGGTAATTTTCCAGGCTGAGCAGATGACGTCTGCGCTCTCATTGCTGGAAGCGTGGCGTATCGCTGTTGAAAAACGTGTCTGGCGAGAAGAAAACCTGCGGGTTACGTTCAGCGGCGGTCTTGGGGAGTGGCACTTTGAACCGCTGGATCAATTTGTCGGAAGCGTTGATAACGCCCTCTACAGCGCCAAACAGCAGGGCAAAAACCGCATTAACCGAACGTCCATCAGCTAATCCCCCCTCTTTCACCCCTGCCCATTTCGACGGGCCGGGTACCCGACAACGCAAAATTGTAACCGGTTTCAGAAAATCGCCGGTTTCTTTGTGATGCCTGACACACAATCGCGGTAAACCGGTTGTTGAAGCGGTCTGCACGGGATAATTATCAATAAACACATGTAGATCGAGGCTGATTATGAAGAACATCGTTTTATGCTGTGCAGCGGGGATGTCAACCAGCATGCTGGTTCAACGTATGAAAGACGCCGCGCAGAAAAAAGGGGTTGAAGTCACCATTAAAGCCGTTCCGGTTGCGGAGTTTAAAGACAACATCGCGACGGCCGACATCGTATTGCTGGGGCCACAGGTTAAATACGAGCAGGCTAAACTTCAGGCGCAGGCCGAGCCGCTGGGTAAAAAGGTCGCGGTGATCGACATGATGGATTACGGCATGATGAAAGGCGATGCCGTACTGGAAAAAGCGCTCAAGCTTCTGGAGTCATAATGGAAGACTTAGAAACCACGATTATGGAACTGCTGGTCAATGCAGGCGCAGCGCGCAGCGCGGCCCTGACGGCGTTACAGATGGCGCGTAAAGGTGAGTTTGACGAAGCAGAAAAAGCGATGGAAGAGTCGCGCGAATATGTGAAGCATGCGCACACGATCCAGACGCAGCTTATCGGTCTTGACGAAGGGACCGGGAAGCTTCCGGTTAACCTGATCACCGTCCACTCTCAGGATCACCTGATGAACGCGATGGTCATTCAGGATCTGGCGGGCGATATGATTGAGCTTTATCGTCGGATCCCGTTGGTAAACTGATAACATACAGATGTAAAAAAACCCGCCGAGGCGGGTTTTTTATTGTCGGGTGGCACTGAGCTTACCCGACCTACGAGGCACATGCCCGGTAATGTTCATCACCGGGCATCAACGATTACTCGTTGTCGGAACCGCCCAGACCTGCGTTCAGCAGTTCTGCCAGGCTCGCGGATGCATCTTCAGCAGTCACCTGCGGTGCAGCTGGCAGTTCGCCCGCAGCACGACGACGCATACGATCCTGATGGTACGCATAACCGGTACCAGCCGGGATCAGACGACCCACGATAACGTTCTCTTTCAGACCGCGCAGTTCATCACGCTTACCAGCAACAGCGGCTTCGGTCAGGACACGAGTCGTTTCCTGGAACGATGCAGCAGAGATGAAGGACTCGGTTGCCAGAGACGCTTTGGTGATACCCAGCAGATCGCGCGCGAAGGTCGCACCGATTTTGCCGTTCGCTTCCAGATCGCGGTTAGCAATCTTGACGCGTGAGTATTCAACCTGCTCGCCTTCCAGGAACTCGGAGCTGCCTGCGTTTTCGATGGTTGCTTTACGCAGCATCTGACGAACGATAACTTCGATGTGCTTATCGTTAATCTTAACGCCCTGCAGACGGTAAACGTCCTGCACTTCGTTGGTGATGTAACGCGTTACCGCGTGGACGCCACGGAGACGCAGAATGTCGTGCGGAGCTTCTGGACCATCGGAAACCACGTCACCACGTTCTACACGTTCACCTTCGAACACGTTGAGCTGACGCCACTTAGGAATCATCTCTTCGTACGGTTCGCTGCCATCTACTGGAGTGATAACCAGACGGCGCTTCCCTTTGGTCTCTTTACCGAAGGAGATGATACCGCTGATTTCAGCCAGGATTGCAGGCTCTTTCGGACGACGTGCTTCGAACAGATCCGCAACGCGTGGCAGACCACCGGTGATGTCCTTGGTACCGCTGGATTCCTGTGGAATACGCGCCAGAGCATCACCCGCACCGATCTGAATGCCATCTTCCAGCTGAACGATCGCTTTACCCGGCAGGAAGTACTGCGCAGGCATGTCGGTACCCGGGATCAGAACGTCGTTACCCTGAGCATCAACGATTTTCAGTGCAGGACGCAGATCTTTACCACCGGCAGTACGTTCAGCAGAATCCAGAACCACCAGAGAAGACAGACCGGTCAGCTCGTCGGTCTGACGAGTAATGGTCTGGCCGTCGATCATGTCAGTGAAGCGGATGAAACCACTTACTTCGGTGATAACCGGCATGGTGTGTGGATCCCAGTTTGCAACGGTTTCACCGCCGGCAACCTGCTCGCCATCACCTTTCGCCATAACCGCACCGTAAGGCACTTTATAGCTCTCTTTGGTACGACCGAATTCGTCGATCAGCTTCAGCTCGGTGTTACGAGAGGTCACAACCAGCTTGCCTGCGGAGTTAACAACAGACTTCGCGTTGCTGAGCTTGATGCTACCTTTGTTTTTCACCTGGATGCTGGATTCAGCAGCCGCACGAGATGCCGCACCACCGATGTGGAACGTACGCATCGTCAGCTGTGTACCCGGCTCACCGATGGACTGTGCCGCGATAACGCCGATTGCTTCACCTTTGTTGATGATGTGGCCACGCGCCAGGTCACGACCATAGCAGTGCGCACATACACCAAAGTCGGTGTCACAGGATACAACGGAACGTACTTTCACGGAGTCAACAGAGTTCGCTTCCAGCAGGTCACACCAGTGCTCGTGCAGCAGCGTGTTGCGTGGAACCAGAATGTCTGCAGTGCCCGGCTTCAGAATATCTTCCGCGGTCACACGACCCAGAACGCGATCGCGCAGTGGCTCTTTAACATCACCACCCTCGATAACCGGGGTCATGGTGATACCTTCGAGGGTGCCACAATCGTCTTCGGTCACAACCAGATCCTGCGCAACGTCAACCAGACGACGCGTCAGATAACCGGAGTTCGCTGTTTTCAGTGCGGTATCAGCCAGACCTTTACGAGCACCGTGCGTGGAGATGAAGTACTGGAGTACGTTCAGACCTTCACGGAAGTTCGCGGTAATTGGCGTTTCGATGATGGAGCCATCTGGCTTCGCCATCAGACCACGCATACCTGCCAGCTGACGAATCTGTGCTGCGGAACCACGCGCACCGGAGTCGGCCATCATGTAGATGCTGTTGAAGGAAACCTGCTGCTCTTCTACGCCGTCACGGTTAATCACGGTTTCGGTCTGCAGGTTATCCATCATCGCTTTGGATACACGATCGTTCGCCGCTGCCCAGATATCGATAACTTTGTTATAGCGTTCGCCCGCGGTAACCAGACCAGACTGGAACTGCTCCTGGATCTCAGCAACTTCGGCTTCCGCTTCAGAGATGATCTCGTGTTTCTTCTCTGGGATGACCATGTCATCGATACCAACAGATGCACCTGAACGCGCTGCATAAGCAAAGCCGGTATACATTGTCTGGTCAGCGAAGATAACGGTCGGCTTCAGACCCAGAATGCGGTAACAGGTGTTCAGCATTTTGGAGATCGCTTTCTTGCCCAGCGCCTGGTTGACGATGGAGAAAGGCAGACCTTTCGGTACGATCATCCACAGAATGGCACGGCCAACGGTCGTGTCTTTCAGGCTGGTTTTCGCAACGAATTCGCCGTTTTCATCTTTTTCGTATTCGGTGATACGCACTTTAACGCGCGCATGCAGAGAGGCCAGGCCAGCGCGATAAATACGCTCAGCTTCTTTCGGGCCAGTCAGCACCATGCCTTCGCCTTTGGCGTTAACACAGTCACGGGTCATGTAGTACAGACCCAGTACAACGTCCTGAGAAGGAACGATAATTGGTTCACCGTTCGCTGGGGACAGGATGTTGTTGGTAGACATCATCAGCGCACGCGCTTCGAGCTGGGCTTCCAGCGTCAGCGGTACGTGAACAGCCATCTGGTCACCATCGAAGTCGGCGTTATATGCCGCACAAACCAGCGGGTGCAGCTGGATAGCTTTACCTTCGATCAGGACTGGCTCAAATGCCTGGATACCCAAACGGTGCAGGGTTGGTGCACGGTTCAGCAGTACCGGGTGTTCGCGGATAACTTCGTCCAGGATATCCCAAACGACAGCTTCTTCACGCTCAACCATTTTCTTAGCGGCTTTGATGGTGGTGGCCAGGCCACGCAGTTCCAGCTTGCCGTAGATGAACGGTTTGAACAGCTCCAGTGCCATTTTCTTCGGCAGACCGCACTGATGCAGACGCAGGTATGGACCTACGGTGATTACAGAACGACCGGAGTAGTCAACACGCTTACCGAGCAGGTTCTGACGGAAACGACCCTGTTTACCTTTGATCATGTCGGCCAAAGATTTCAGAGGACGCTTGTTAGAACCGGTGATCGCACGACCGCGACGACCGTTATCCAGCAGGGCATCTACCGCTTCCTGCAGCATACGTTTTTCGTTGCGTACGATGATGTCCGGCGCAGCCAGATCCAGCAGACGTTTCAGACGGTTGTTACGGTTGATAACGCGACGATACAGATCGTTCAGATCGGACGTCGCGAAACGACCACCATCCAGCGGAACCAGTGGACGCAGATCTGGCGGCAGAACCGGCAGAACGGTCAGGATCATCCACTCTGGTTTGTTACCAGACTGAACGAACGCTTCCAGCAGTTTGATACGCTTGGTCAGCTTTTTACGTTTGGTTTCGGAGTTGGTTTCGTTCAGCTCTTCACGCAGCTGCTCGCACTCTTGCTCCAGATCCATGCTCTTCAGCAGGGCCTGAATAGCTTCCGCACCCATCTTCGCGTCGAATTCGTCACCGAACTCTTCCAGCGCGTCCAGATACTGCTCTTCAGTCAGGATCTGATGACGTTCCAGGTTCGTCATCCCGCCTTCGATAACCACATAAGATTCGAAGTACAGAACGCGTTCGATATCGCGCAGCGGCATATCCAGCAGCAGACCGATACGGGACGGCAGAGATTTCAGGAACCAGATATGAGCGGTCGGAGACGCCAGCTCGATGTGGCCCATGCGCTCACGACGCACTTTGGTCTGGGTCACTTCAACGCCGCACTTCTCACAGATCACACCACGGTGTTTCAGGCGCTTGTACTTACCGCACAGGCACTCGTAATCTTTTACTGGCCCGAAAATACGCGCACAGAAAAGGCCGTCACGCTCAGGTTTGAACGTACGGTAGTTGATGGTTTCCGGCTTTTTGACTTCACCGAAAGACCATGAACGGATCATGTCTGGCGAAGCCAGAGCAATTTTGATCGCATCAAACTCTTCGGTTTTAGTCTGCGCTTTCAGAAACTTTAATAAATCTTTCACGGATTTGCTCCCGTCGGAGTTAGCACAATCTGGTGCCGGGGGTTAACCCGGCACCAGTGACCTGTTTGAGCGAGAATTACTCGTCTTCCAGTTCGATGTTGATACCCAGCGAACGAATCTCTTTCAACAGTACGTTGAAGGATTCTGGCATGCCCGGTTCCATCTGATGGTTGCCGTCCACGATGTTTTTATACATCTTGGTACGACCGTTCACGTCATCAGACTTAACGGTGAGCATTTCCTGCAGGGTGTATGCCGCGCCGTATGCTTCCAGCGCCCACACTTCCATCTCCCCGAAGCGCTGACCACCGAACTGTGCCTTACCACCCAGCGGCTGCTGAGTAACCAGGCTGTAAGAACCGGTAGAACGAGCGTGCATCTTGTCGTCGACCAGGTGGTTCAGTTTCAGCATGTACATGTAACCTACGGTTACCGGACGCTCGAACTGTTCACCGGTACGGCCGTCAAACAGCGTAATCTGACCAGACGTTGGCAGACCACCCAGTTGCAGCAGCTCTTTAATTTCAGCTTCTTTCGCACCATCGAAGACCGGCGTTGCGATTGGCATACCTTTTTTCAGGTTCTCAGCCAGGCGCAGCACTTCTTCATCGCTGAAGGTATTCAGGTCGACTTTCTGACGCACGTCGGTACCCAGATCGTAGGCACGCTGGATGAATTCGCGCAGTTTCGCGACTTCTTCCTGCTGCTTCAGCATGGCGTTAATCTTGTCGCCGATACCTTTCGCAGCCATACCCAGGTGGGTTTCCAGGATCTGACCGATGTTCATACGAGACGGTACGCCCAGCGGGTTCAGTACGATATCTACCGGCGTACCGTTAGCATCGTGCGGCATATCTTCGATCGGGTTGATCTTAGAGATAACACCCTTGTTACCGTGACGACCTGCCATCTTATCACCAGGCTGGATCTGACGTTTAACGGCCAGATACACCTTAACAATCTTCAGCACGCCTGGTGCCAGATCGTCGCCCTGAGTAATTTTGCGGCGTTTCGCTTCGAGTTTTTTCTCGAACTCGTGTTTCAGTTCGTCATACTGCTCAGCCAGCTGTTCCAGCTGATTTTGTTTCTCTTCGTCGGTCAGGCCCAGTTCCAGCCAGCGATCGCGTGGCAATTTGTCGAGCTTCTCAGCTTCAACGCCACCGGCAACCAGCACCGCATAAATACGGCTGAACAGACCCGCTTCGAGGATCTGCAGTTCTTCAGACAGGTCTTTCTTAGCCTGTTTGAGCTGCATCTCTTCGATTTCCAGCGCACGCTTATCTTTCTCAACGCCGTCACGGGTGAAGACCTGAACATCGATAACCGTACCGGAAACACCGTTTGGTACGCGCAGAGAAGAGTCTTTAACGTCAGACGCTTTCTCACCGAAGATTGCACGCAGCAGTTTCTCTTCTGGCGTCAGCTGGGTTTCACCTTTAGGCGTAACCTTACCAACCAGAATGTCGCCGCCGGTCACTTCCGCACCGATGTAAACGATACCGGATTCATCCAGTTTGGAGAGCGCAGCTTCACCCACGTTAGGGATGTCAGCGGTGATCTCTTCTGGCCCCAGCTTGGTGTCACGGGACACACATGCCAGTTCCTGAATGTGGATGGTGGTGAAACGATCTTCCTGAACCACACGCTCGGAGACGAGGATGGAGTCTTCGAAGTTGTAACCATTCCACGGCATGAACGCTACGCGCATGTTCTGACCGAGCGCCAGTTCACCGAGGTCGGTGGACGGACCGTCTGCCAGCACGTCGCCGCGCTCAACTGGCTCACCCAGAGATACGCAAGGCATCTGGTTGATACAGGTGTTCTGGTTAGAACGGGTGTATTTGGTCAGGTTATAAATGTCGATACCTGCTTCGCCCGGATACATCTCGTCTTCGTTAACTTTGATAACGATACGGGATGCGTCGACGTACTGAACGGTACCGCCACGTTTAGCAACCGCAGTAACACCGGAGTCAACGGCAACAGCACGTTCCATACCGGTACCAACCAGCGGCTTATCAGCGCGCAGAGTTGGAACGGCCTGACGTTGCATGTTCGCACCCATCAATGCACGGTTGGCGTCATCGTGTTCCAGGAACGGGATCAGGGACGCACCGACGGATACCACCTGCTGGGTGGATACGTCCATGTAGTCAACCTGGTCGCGGCTGAACAGACTTGATTCGCCTTTGCTACGGCAGGTAACCAGATCTTCTACAAAGTGGCCTTCGTCATCCAGGTTGGAGTTCGCCTGAGCGATAACGTAGTTGCCTTCTTCAATAGCAGACAGGTAGTGAATTTCGTCGGTTACAACACCGTCAGTCACTTTACGGTACGGGGTCTCGAGGAAACCGTATTCGTTAGTCTGTGCGTACACGGACAGGGAGTTGATCAGACCGATGTTTGGACCTTCAGGCGTTTCGATTGGACATACGCGACCGTAGTGCGTCGGGTGTACGTCTCGAACTTCAAAGCCTGCACGTTCACGGGTCAGACCGCCTGGGCCGAGTGCAGAGATACGACGTTTGTGCGTAATCTCAGACAGCGGGTTGTTCTGGTCCATGAACTGAGACAGCTGGCTTGAACCGAAGAACTCTTTCACTGCTGCAGAAATCGGCTTGGCGTTGATCATATCCTGAGGCATCAGGGTATCCAGATCGCCCAGAGACAGACGCTCTTTCACCGCACGCTCTACACGTACCAGGCCAACGCGGAACTGGTTTTCCGCCATTTCGCCTACGGAACGGATACGACGGTTGCCGAGGTGGTCGATATCGTCCACTTCGCCTTTACCGTTACGGATATCGATGAGCTTCTTCATCACTTCGATGATGTCGTCTTTGCTCAGGATACCGGAACCTTCGATTTCGTCGCGCAGCAGAGAACGGTTGAACTTCATACGACCAACCGCGGACAGATCGTAGCGGTCTTCGGAGAAGAACAGGTTCTCGAACAGGCTTTCCGCCGCTTCGCGAGTTGGTGGCTCACCAGGACGCATCATGCGGTAGATTTCTACCAGCGCGCTCAGACGATCGGTAGTTGGGTCGACGCGAATAGTCTCAGAGATATACGCGCCGTGGTCCAGATCGTTGGTGAACAGCGTTTCGATACGTTTGTGGCCAGACTGGCTCAGCTTAGCCAGCAGATCCAGGCTCAGCTCCATGTTCGCTGGGCAGATCAGCTCACCCGTTGACTCGTCAACGTAATCTTTCGCGGCTACTTTTCCTGCAATGTACTCAACCGGAACTTCGATGAGTTTGATATCATCTTTTTCCAGCTGGCGGATGTGGCGCGCGGTGATACGGCGACCTTTTTCCACATACACTTTGCCGTCGGCTTCGATGTCGAACGACGCGGTCTCACCACGCAGACGTTCCGGCACCAGCTCCATCTGCAGCTTGTTGTCGCGGATTTCAAAGATCACTTTCTCAAAGAACAGGTCCAGGATCTGTTCAGTGGTGTATTGCAGCGCACGCAGAATGATGGTTGCAGGCAGCTTACGACGACGGTCGATACGGACAAACAGGTTGTCTTTCGGATCGAACTCGAAGTCCAGCCATGAACCACGGTAAGGAATGATGCGTGCGTTATACAGTACTTTACCGGAAGAGTGTGTTTTACCTTTATCGCTGTCGAAGAAGACGCCCGGGCTACGATGCAGCTGGGAAACGATAACACGCTCAGTACCGTTGATAACGAAAGTACCGTTGTCCGTCATGAGTGGAATTTCACCCATGTAGACTTCTTGTTCTTTAATGTCTTTAACGGTGCCTTCCGGCGCTTCGCGCTCGTAGATCACCAGACGCAGTTTTACGCGCAGCGGTGCGGAATAGGTCACGCCACGGATCTGACATTCCTGAACGTCAAACACCGGTTCGCCAAGGCGGTAGCTGACGTACTGCAGCTCGGAGTTACCGCTGTAGCTCTGAATCGGGAACACGGAGCGGAAGGCTGCTTCCAGACCGTACTGCCCTTCAGGATCTTGCTCGATAAACTTCTGGAACGAGTCAAGCTGGATAGAAAGGAGATATGGAATGTCCAGAACTTGTGGACGTTTACCAAAATCCTTACGAATACGTTTTTTCTCGGTATAGGAGTAAACCATAGGGTTCCTCAGCTCGCTGACAAGTCGACCCATCTGTCCGACGAAGGGACAGTTTGTGCAACACCATTTTGTGGACCGGAAAATTGAATACTTTCCGCAATACCTGTTGCTATCACGCTTAAATCATTTCGTCGCGATTTACACAGAGCGAGCACCCTGTCGCAATATATTAAGTCGTCGATAGAAACATGCATTGTCAGGACAATCAGCAGTCAAACAGTGTGAAATGCTACTGATGCCTTACAGCGCAAAAAGGCTGGTGACTAAAAAGTCACCAGCCATCAGCCTAATGACTTAGGCTGCAACCAGAAAAGTTGGCTTATTTAACTTCAACTTCAGCGCCAGCTTCTTCCAGAGATTTTTTCAGTGCTTCTGCGTCGTCTTTGCTCACGCCTTCTTTCAGCGCAGCTGGAGCAGATTCTACCAGGTCTTTAGCTTCTTTCAGACCCAGGCCAGTTGCGCCACGTACTGCTTTGATAACAGCAACTTTGTTAGCGCCAGCAGCTTTCAGAATTACGTCGAATTCAGTTTTTTCTTCAGCAGCTTCAGCCGGGCCCGCAGCTACAGCTACAGCAGCAGCAGCAGAAACACCGAATTTTTCTTCCATTGCAGAAATCAGTTCTACAACGTCCATTACGGACATAGCTGCAACTGCTTCAATGATTTGATCTTTAGTGATAGACATTTAAATTGTTCCTGAAAATCAGAATAAGTTTATACGTAAGCAAATGCTTTATAAAGATAACTGCGATTAAGCAGCTTCTTTCGCATCGCGAACAGCAGCCAGAGTGCGAACCAGTTTGCCAGCCGAAGCTTCTTTCATGGTTGCCATCAGGCGTGCAATTGCTTCTTCGTAGGTCGGCAGGGTTGCCAGGCGATCGATGTTCGATGCCGTGATCAACTCACCTTCAAAGGCTGCAGCTTTGACCTCAAATTTTGCATTCGCTTTCGCGAACTCTTTGAACAGACGAGCAGCAGCGCCCGGGTGTTCCATAGAGTATGCAATCAGGGTCGGACCAACAAACGTGTCTTTCAGGCACTCGAACTGAGTACCTTCAACTACGCGACGCAGCAGGGTGTTACGAACAACACGCATGTATACGCCAGCTTCACGACCTGCTTTACGCAGTTCAGTCATTTTGTCTACAGTAACGCCACGGGAATCCGCAACTACTGCAGACAGCGCGCCTTTGGCTACTTCGCTGACTTCAGCAACAATCGCTTGTTTGTCTTGAAGATTTAAAGCCATTAGCTTTGCTCCTGGATGTTTGCCGGAACTCATGTTCCGGAACTCACTTCACTCTTCCCAACGGGAAGAGCGTCTTAATACGGTGAGCAGAAACAAGCCAGAGTATCCAAAAATAATCTTAGCGTTCTGTCACCGTCTACGCAGGGGATTAAGTCTCTTGCGAAACACCTGCGGTCTTCGACGGAGGCCTGGATTAGGCCAGGCTCCAACGAACAAATCTTTTAGCCGCTAACTTTCGTTAGCAAACGTGGGGGTAAGATTGTAGACAAAATCACCGCCCACGTAAAGGCATTAGTTTGCAGCAGCGCTCAGGCCAGCCTGGTCAACTGCAACACCTGCACCCATGGTGGTGGAGATGCTAACTTTCTTGATGTACACGCCTTTCGCCTGAGTTGGTTTTGCTTTTTTCAGCGCAACCAGCAGAGATTCCAGGTTTTCTTTCAGTTTGTCAGCGTCAAAGTCCACTTTACCGATGGTGGTGTGGATGATGCCGTTTTTGTCGTTACGATAACGAACCTGACCTGCTTTAGCGTTCTTAACCGCTTCAGCAACGTTAGGGGTTACAGTACCAACTTTCGGGTTTGGCATCAGGCCGCGTGGACCCAGAACCTGGCCCAGCTGGCCAACAACGCGCATTGCATCTGGAGAAGCAATAACAACGTCAAAGTTCATTTCGCCTTTCTTGATCTGATCAGCCAGATCTTCCATACCTACCAGTTCAGCGCCGGCAGCTTTAGCAGCTTCAGCGTTTGCACCCTGAGCAAATACAGCTACGCGAACGGAACGGCCAGTACCGTGTGGCAGTACAGTTGCGCCACGAACGTTCTGATCGGATTTACGAGCGTCGATGCCGAGGTTAACGGCAACGTCAACGCTTTCAACGAACTTAGCAGTTGCCAGTTCTTTCAGCAGAGCGATAGCTTCGTTGATGTCGTACTGTTTGGTCGCATCAACTTTGTCACGGATCACGGACATGCGCTTGGTCAGTTTAGCCATTTCTTAGTCCTCCACTACCAGGCCCATGGAACGTGCAGTACCTTCGATTGAGCGAGTCATCGCTTCAATGTCGGCACCAGTCATGTCGGCAGCTTTGGTCTGCGCGATTTCCTGCAGCTGAGCGCGGGAAATTTTACCCACTTTGTCTTTGTTCGGTTTACCGGAACCAGACTTGATACCAGCCGCTTTCTTCAGCAGAACTGCTGCTGGAGGGGTTTTGGTAACGAAAGTGAAAGAACGGTCAGCGTAAACAGTGATTACGACTGGGATTGGCAGACCTTTTTCCAGGGATTCGGTTTTGGCGTTGAACGCTTTACAGAATTCCATGATGTTCACACCCTGCTGACCCAGAGCTGGACCAACTGGTGGACTTGGGTTCGCCATACCAGCTGCAACCTGCAGCTTGACGTAGGCTTGTACTTTCTTAGCCATTCTAAAATCCTCTGATTGGGTAATAGCGCCTCAGGAAGGCTCCCCGTGAATAAAATTCGTTTTACGGGCCGGGGCCCATAAAAACAAAAGGCGCGAAATTGTATTCCAATCTCGCGCCCTGTGCAACGATTAAATCGCCGCTTTTTTGATCGCTGCTTAGGCTTTTTCGACCTGCGCAAAGTCCAGTTCTACCGGGGTCGCACGACCGAAGATAGAAACAGAAACTTTCAGGCGGGACTTCTCGTAGTCCACTTCTTCAACGACGCCGTTAAAGTCAGCAAACGGACCGTCGCTAACACGAACCATTTCACCCGGTTCAAACAGCGTTTTAGGACGCGGCTTATCACCCACCTGCTGCAGGCGGTTCATAATCGCATCAACTTCTTTGTCGCTGATTGGCGCCGGACGGTCAGACGTGCCGCCGATAAAGCCCATCACGCGCGGTACGCTGCGCACCAGGTGCCAGCTCGCGTCGTTCATCACCATCTGAACCAGCACGTAACCCGGGAAGAATTTACGCTCGCTTTTGCGACGTTGGCCGCCACGGATCTCAACCACTTCTTCGGTCGGAACCATAACTTCGCCAAATAACTCTTCCATGTTGTGTAATTTGATATGCTCACGCAGCGACGTTGCTACGCGGCCTTCAAAACCGGAAAACGCCTGAACGACGTACCAACGCTTTTTAGGGGCTTCAGACATCTTAGAACCTCAGGCCAGTAATAAAGGAAACCAGGCGAACCAGAATACCATCCAGTCCCCACAGGATCAGTGACATTACAGCGGTAACCGCCGCTACGATCAGCGTGGTGTGCAATGTTTCCTGGCGAGTCGGCCAAATGACCTTGCGGACTTCGGTACGCGCTTCACGTGCAAAAGCAACGGTTGCTTTACCTTTAGTCGTCAACAGCGCGACACCGCCCGCTGCAGCAATCAGAATCACCACTGCCAGCGCGCGGAGCGGCAGCATCATGTCACGATAAAGATAGTTGCCAACGATTGCCACAATCAGCAGCACGGCAACAGCGACCCACTTCATCGCTTCCAGGCCGCGCCCGCTCCCTTGAGCTTCGGTATTCGCACTCATAAACCAACCTGTCAGAAGAATTCTACAAATAATTTCACCCCGCGATTGCGAGGCGAGCCAAATCGAAATAATCCCTTTATGGATTATACGCTCTCTGCAGAGCCTGTCTCAGCAATGATTATGACAAAAATAATCACTGATGAGCCAGGTTCTGATGTGAAAGCGTGCAAAAAGGGCATCAAATGATGCCCTTTTCATGCGCATTGCGTCAAATGTTATCAGCGATTAGCCGAGAACTTTAGCAACCACGCCCGCGCCAACGGTACGGCCACCTTCACGGATTGCGAAACGCAGACCGTCGTCCATCGCGATTGGGTGGATCAGAGTCACAACCATCTTGATGTTGTCGCCTGGCATTACCATCTCAACGCCTTCTGGCAGTTCGATGGTACCGGTCACGTCAGTTGTACGGAAGTAGAACTGTGGACGGTAGCCTTTGAAGAACGGAGTATGACGGCCGCCTTCGTCTTTGGACAGGATGTACACTTCAGATTCGAACTTGGTGTGTGGCTTGATTGAGCCTGGCTTCGCCAGAACCTGACCACGTTCGATTTCTTCACGTTTGATACCACGCAGCAGAACACCAACGTTCTCACCAGCACGGCCTTCGTCCAGCAGTTTGCGGAACATTTCAACGCCAGTACAGGTAGACTTCGCAGTCTCTTTGATACCAACGATTTCAACTTCTTCGCCAACTTTGATGATACCGCGCTCTACACGACCGGTAACAACGGTACCACGACCGGAGATGGAGAATACGTCTTCGATTGGCAGCAGGAATGGCTTGTCAATCGCACGCTCTGGTTCTGGGATGTAAGAATCCAGGAAGCCAGCCAGTTCGATGATTTTCGCTTCCCACTCTGCGTCGCCTTCCAGCGCTTTCAGAGCAGAACCACGAACGATTGGAGTATCGTCGCCTGGGAAATCGTACTGAGACAGCAGTTCACGAACTTCCATCTCTACCAGTTCCAGCAGCTCTTCGTCATCAACCATGTCGCATTTGTTCAGGAACACGATGATGAAAGGAACGCCTACCTGACGACCCAGCAGGATGTGCTCACGAGTCTGAGGCATTGGGCCGTCAGTCGCAGCAACAACCAGGATCGCGCCGTCCATCTGCGCAGCACCGGTGATCATGTTTTTAACATAGTCGGCGTGGCCTGGGCAGTCTACGTGTGCGTAGTGGCGAGTCGGGGTGTCGTACTCAACGTGAGAGGTGTTGATGGTGATACCACGAGCTTTTTCTTCTGGCGCGTTATCGATCTGGTCGAATGCGCGAGCAGAACCACCGTAGGTTTTTGCCAGAACGGTAGTGATTGCAGCGGTCAGCGTTGTTTTACCATGGTCAACGTGGCCGATAGTACCGACGTTAACGTGCGGTTTTGTACGTTCAAACTTTTCTTTAGACATCGATTGTCCCTCTAAGACACGGATAAATCGGTGATATCACCACATCAACCAGGCGAAATGCCTGAATTGTTGAATACAGTAAAATTGAAACAGAGAGAAACGGGAAGGAGAAGTGAAGTGGTGCTGATACCCAGAGTCGAACTGGGGACCTCACCCTTACCAAGGGTGCGCTCTACCAACTGAGCCATATCAGCACGTATTGGAGCGGGCAGCGGGAATCGAACCCGCATCATCAGCTTGGAAGGCTGAGGTAATAGCCATTATACGATGCCCGCATCCTGAAACTCGGCTACCCAGTTCTTTCTGTAACAAAAAAAGAGATTTCTCTCTTTTTCAGTTTGAGCTGGCTAATTTTTCCAACCAGCTCCGGCGGCATTTACGCTGCCAGAAAGTGGTGGTGGGGGAAGGATTCGAACCTTCGAAGTCTGTGACGGCAGATTTACAGTCTGCTCCCTTTGGCCGCTCGGGAACCCCACCGGACTTGATGGTGCCGACTACCGGAATCGAACTGGTGACCTACTGATTACAAGTCAGTTGCTCTACCTACTGAGCTAAGTCGGCATCAAGTAGCGCGCATTCTATGGATACCTGCGCGGTCATGCAACTAAAAATTTGCATAAAACGTTCTTTCGCTCACATTTTATGCGAAGAGCGTATCGGACGCTGTAAAAGTAGTCATTTAAGGTCAAATATTCAACATATCAGCGTGATTTGCACCGTATTCACCGTAGCGTGACGGCTTCCGCGTTACGCAGCGCTTTCCATCTTTTTTCTTATTATTCCTGTCATCTGGTGTTAACCTCCTGCCCATTGTCCAAAATTAACTGTGTGATGAGCCATGATCCGGCAGTGTGATGCTGGCTCACTGAAGCATGCTTATGAGCAAAAAAGAGCAAACGTTAATGACGCCTTATCTTCACTTTAACCGCAGCCAGTGGGCTGCCCTGCGTGATTCCGTCCCTATGACGCTGACGGAAGGTGAAATCGCACGGTTAAAAGGGATAAACGAAGATCTGTCCCTGGAAGAGGTGGCAGAAATTTATCTCCCCCTCTCTCGCTTGCTTAACTTCTATATCAGCTCGAACCTGCGCCGTCAGGCCGTGCTGGAGCAGTTTCTCGGGACGAACGGTCAACGCATTCCTTATATCATTAGTATTGCAGGCAGCGTGGCCGTGGGTAAAAGTACCACCGCGCGTGTCCTGCAGGCGCTGTTGAGCCGCTGGCCGGAACACCGCAGCGTGGAGCTGATCACCACCGACGGCTTCCTGCACCCGAACGAGGTGTTAAAAGAACGCGGGCTGATGAAGAAGAAGGGCTTCCCGCTTTCTTATGATATGCACCGTCTGGTGAAATTCGTTTCCGACCTTAAATCTGGTGCCCCAAACGTCACCGCGCCAGTCTATTCACACCTGATCTACGATCGCATCCCGGGTGGGGATAAAACGGTGGTCCAGCCGGACATTCTGATTCTGGAAGGTCTGAACGTGCTGCAAAGCGGGATGGACTATCCTCACGACCCGCATCACGTATTCGTCTCGGATTTCGTCGATTTCTCTATTTATGTCGATGCGCCGGAAGACCTGCTGCAAAACTGGTACATCAACCGCTTCCTGAAGTTCCGCGAAGGGGCGTTCACTGACCCGGATTCCTATTTCCACCACTATGCTCAGCTTTCTGAAGAAGAAGCAGTCAACGTGGCCACGGGGCTGTGGAATGAGATCAACTACGTGAACCTCAAAGAAAACATCCTGCCGACGCGCGAGCGCGCGAGCCTGATCCTCACCAAAAGCGAGAAGCACGCCGTCGACCAGATTCGCCTGCGGAAATAATCGAGCAGACATAAAAAAACCGGCCTAGCGCCGGTTTTTTTCGTTATGCCTGTGGCTTCTCGCCATTTTCATCCTGATCGACCGCGAAGCAGGCAACCAGCTGGCCGCCATAATCCTTCAGCTGCGGCTGGAGCTGGGTGCACGGGCCAAAGCGGCGACTGCAGCGGGCGTTGAATGCGCATCCCGGAGGTGGATTCAGCGGACTTGGCAGTTCACCCGTCAGCTTAATACGCTCACGACGATCGTCCGGATTCAGACGCGGCGTCGCGGACAGCAGCGCCTGGGTATACGGGTGACGAGGGTTATTAAAGATCTGGTCTTTGGTCCCCTTCTCCACGCAGCGCCCCAGGTACATCACCATCACTTCATCAGCAATGTGCTCCACCACCGACAGGTCGTGGGAGATGAACACGTAAGACAGCCCCAGCTCCTGCTGGAGATCCATCATCAGGTTCAGCACCTGCGCACGCACGGATACGTCGAGCGCGGAGACCGGCTCATCGGCAATCACCACGTCCGGATCGAGCATCAGCCCGCGCGCAATAGCGATACGCTGACGCTGGCCGCCGGAGAACATGTGCGGATAACGGTCGTAATGCTCGGTTTTTAGGCCGACCTTCGCCATCATCGCCAGCGCTTTTTCGCGGCGCTGCTCCTTGCTCAGATTACTGTTGATCAGCAGCGGCTCTTCCAGAATCTGCCCGACTTTTTTACGCGGGTTCAAAGAACCATACGGGTTCTGGAACACAATCTGGATTTTCTGGCGACGCAGCTTCTGCGCCTGCGGATCGTGCTTGAGCAGATCCTGCCCCTGATAATAGAGCTCTCCGCCGGTCGGCACTTCAATCATCGTCAGCAGACGGCCCAGCGTGGATTTACCGCAGCCTGACTCCCCTACCACCGCCAGTGTTTTACCGCGTTCGAGGTTAAAAGAGACGCCGTCCAGCGCTTTCACCAGGCGCTCAGGGGCAAATAGTCCCTTCTTCACCGGGTAGTATTTTTTCAGATCGATGGCCTGCAGCAGCGGTTGTTGCTTGGTGGCCTGTTGCGTACTCATAGTGTTGGCCTCCCGGCATCATCGAGTGGGTAGTGGCATTTCGACTGACGACCGTCAGCAAGCTGGTTCAGCTCTGGCTCTTCTGCCCGGCATTTGTCCGTCGCATACGGGCAGCGCGGATTGAGCAGACAGCCCTGCGGACGGTCATATTTACCCGGTACCACACCCGGCAGCGACGCCAGACGCGCTTTGTCCTGGGCAAACTCCGGCAGCGCGCGTAAAAGCGCCTGGGTATACGGGTGACGCGGCGCGCGGAAAATATCGTGTGAATTTCCGGTTTCGACCACCTGACCGGCATACATCACGATAATTTTGTGCGCGGCTTCGGCCACCAGCGCCAGATCGTGCGTAATCAGCACCAGCGCCATATTCTCTTTCTGCTGCAGCTCCAGCAGCAGCTCGATGATTTGCGCCTGAATGGTCACATCCAGCGCCGTCGTCGGTTCATCCGCAATCAGCAGTTTTGGTCGACAGGCAATCGCCATCGCGATCATCACGCGCTGGCTCATCCCACCGGAGAGCTGATGCGGGTAAACGTCCAGGCGCGATGCCGGGTCCGGAATCCCCACCTGGTTCAGCAGATCGATTGCGCGCTGACGACGGGTTTTCTTATTCCCGCCCTGGTGCACCTTAATCGCTTCCATAATCTGGAAACCGACGGTGTAGCAGGGGTTCAGGCTGGTCATGGGATCCTGGAAAATCATCGCAACTTCGGCGCCCACCAGCTGGCGGCGCTGTTTCTCAGAAATGCGCTTCAGGTCCTGACCGTTGAACTGCAGGTTTTCCGCCATCACGCGGCCCGGGTAATCAATCAGCCCCATGATCGCCAGTGAGCTCACTGACTTACCGGAACCGGACTCCCCAACAATGCCAACCACTTCGCCCTGATTTACGCTGTAGCTGATGCGGTCCACGGCGCGAAACGGGGTGCCTTCGTCGCCGAAGTGCACCGATAATTTATCTACATTTAATAACGCCATCTCGTGCCTCTTACTGCTTCAGTTTGGGATCAAGCGCATCACGCAGGCCATCACCCATCAGGTTAAATGCCAGCACCGTCAGCAGGATTGCCAGACCCGGGAAGGTGACAACCCACCAGGCGCTTTGTGCGAACTGCAACACGTCGGAGAGCATGGTGCCCCACTCCGGTGTTGGCGGCTGCGCACCCATGCCCAGGAAGCCAAGAGCGGCCATATCAAGAATGGCGTTAGAGAAACCGAGCGACGCCTGAACAATCAGCGGCGCAAGGCAGTTAGGGAAGATATTAACGAACATCTGGCGCATCGCACCGGCACCCGCCACGCGAGACGCGGTGACGTAATCGCGGTTCACTTCCACCAGCACCGCCGCACGGGTTAAACGCACGTAGTGAGGGAGCGCCACGAAGGTCAACGCCAGCGCGGCGTTACCAATCGACGGGCCGAAGATCGCCACCAGCACCAGCGCCAGCAGCAGGCTTGGCAGCGCCAACATAATATCGACGACACGCATGATGATGTTATCAACGATGCCGCCGAAGTAACCGGCAACCAGGCCGAGGACGACGCCCATGATCAGCGACAGCACAACAACGAGACAGCCGACCAGCAGCGACAGGCGCGCGCCGTACATCAGACGCGACAGCACGTCGCGGCCCACGTCATCGGTACCCAGCAGGTGCGTCAGGCTACCGCCGTCCTGCCACGCAGGCGGCGCGAGCAGCGCATCGCGGAACTGGTCCGCCGGGTTATACGGTGCGAGGAAGTTCGCAAACACCGCAATCAGGATCATGATTACGACATACACCAGCCCTACCACCGCGCCTTTATTGCGCTTGAAGTAGTGCCAGAATTCCTGCAGCGGCGTCATCGGAACCGGTGCAGCGACCACTTTATTTTGAGTGACTTGTGACATGATGGTCCCTTACTTCTTATGACGAATACGCGGGTTCACCACGCCGTACAGCAAATCGACCAGCAGGTTGACGAGGATAATCATCGTCGCGACCAGCAGTACACCGCCCTGCACAACCGGATAGTCACGGCGTTGCAGCGCATCAATCAGCCAGCGTCCAAGGCCCGGCCAGGAGAAGATGGTTTCGGTCAGGATCGCCCCCGCCAGCAACGTCCCCACCTGGAGACCGATAACGGTCACCACCGGCAGCATGGCATTACGCAGCGCGTGAACGATGATGACGCGCATACGCGTCAGGCCCTTGGCGCGTGCGGTGCGGATATAATCTTCACCCAGCACTTCCAGCATCGATGAACGGGTCATACGCACGATCACCGCCAGAGGAATGGTGCCCAGCACCATGGCAGGCAGGATCATGTGCGCCACGGCATCAATGAAGTTACCCTCTTCGCCCCAGATAGCCGTATCAATCAGCATAAAGCCGGTGAGCGGGTTGCTATCATCCAGGAAGACCATATCGCTGACGCGCCCTGAGACCGGGGTTAGGTTCCATTGCACGGAGACCAGCATGATCAGCATCATGCCCCACCAGAAGATAGGCATGGAGTAGCCGGTCAGCGCCAGGCCAACGGCGGTATGGTCAAAAATAGAGCCACGCTTGACGGCAGCCAGTACCCCGACGGGAATACCCACCGCGGTGGCGAAAATCATGGCGCAGACGCCAAGCTCCAGTGTCGCTTTAAAACGCGGCACGAACTCGTCCCACACCGGAAGACGACTTTTCAGCGAAATCCCTAAATCACCGTGCAACACGCCCCAGATATAGTGGAGGTACTGCTGCCACATCGGCTTATCGAGACCGAGTTCCGCCAGCAGCTGTGCATGGCGCTCAGGGGAAATACCACGCTCGCCCGCCATAATCATTACCGGGTCGCCGGGGATCATATGGACGAAGGCAAAAGTGAGAAGGGTGATACCGATAAACGTGGGGATAACAAGTCCCAGACGTCGGAGGATGAACTGCAACATAACCCGGATTCTCTCTGATGACGCACGACCAGTGGCGTGACGTCTGTATTGCTCACAAATGTAAATTCCCTCTCCCTCTGGGAGAGGGTTAGGGTGAGGGGATGCATGCACGCCACTCACCCCTGCCCTCTCCCGGAGGGAGAGGGAGAACACCCTACTTATTATTCAACAGATACGTTTTCGAAGTGGTGTTTGCCCAGTGGATCAACCACGTAGCCCTTCACTTCTTTACGCACTGGCTCGTACACGGTGGAGTGAGCAACAATCAGCGCTGGAGCCTGATCGTGCATAACAACCTGAGCCTGCTTGTACAGTTCAATACGTTTGTTGTGATCGTCGGTCGCACGCGCCGGCTGGATCAGGTCTTCAAACGGCTTGTAGCACCAGCGAGAGTAGTTAGAACCGTCTTTCGCCGCCGCGCAGCTGAACAGGGTAGCGAAGAAGTTGTCCGGATCCCCGTTGTCACCGGTCCAGCCCATCATTACCGCCTGGTGCTCACCCGCTTTGGCGCGCTTCAGGTACTCGCCCCACTCGTAGGTCACAATCTTGGCCTGAACGCCAACCTTAGCCCAGTCAGCCTGAACCATTTCCGCCATACGGCGTGCGTTCGGGTTGTATGGACGCTGAACAGGCATCGCCCACAGCTCAACGGTGAAGCCTTTGTCCTGGCCCGCTTCTTTCAGCAGCGCTTTCGCTTTCTCAGGATCGTAGCTGTAGTCTTTAACGTCGTCGTTATAGCCCCACATGGTTGGTGGGATCAGGTTTTTGGCAGCAACGCCAGCGCCCTGGTAAACGGCCTTGATGATCGCTTCTTTGTTCACCGCATAGGTCAACGCCTGACGCACCTTCACGTCATCAAACGGTTTCTTCTCGGTGTTGAAGGAGAGATAGCCCACGTTCAGGCCAGCCTGCTCCAGCAGGTTGATGTTCTTGTCCTGCTTCATGCGGGCGATATCAGCCGGGTTCGGGTACGGCATCACCTGGCATTCGTTTTTCTGCAGTTTTGCATAACGCACTGACGCATCAGGCGTGATGGAGAAGACCAGACGGTCGATCTTCGGCTTGGTGCCCCAGAAGCCTTCGAAGGCTTTGTACAGGATGCGGGAGTCTTTCTGGTACTGCAGCAGCTGGAATGGACCGGTACCGATTGGGTTCAGGTCAACTTTTTCCGGCGTACCGGCTTTCAGCATGTTGTCCGCGTACTCTTTGGACAGAATTGAGGCGAAGTCCATGGCCAGGTCAGCCAGGAATGGCGCTTCCGGGCGAGTCAGCACGAACTGAACCGTTTTATCGTCCACTTTTTTCACTTCAGCAATCAGGTCAGGCAGACCCATCCCTTCGAAGTATTCATAGCTGCCGCCAGACACTTTGTGGTACGGGTTCTGAGCGTTTTTCTGACGGTCGAAGGAGAACACAACGTCGTCGGCGTTAAAGTCGCGCGTTGGTTTGAATTCTTTGCTGTCCTGCCACTTCACGCCCTGGCGCAGGTGGAAGGTATAGGTTTTGCCGTCTTCGCTGACGTCCCACTTCTCGGCCAGACCCGGAATCACTTCCGTGGTACCGGTTTTGAATTCAACCAGACGGTTATAGATCGGTACAGAGCTTGCGTCGTAAGTCGTACCAGAGGTAAAGAGCTGTGGGTTAAAGCCTTCCGGCGAGCCTTCAGAACAGTAAACCAGGGTTTTTGCCTGTACGCTTGCTGCCACGGTCATAGCCACCAGGCTCAGACCAAGCTTCAGCATCCCTGACTTCTTCAAGGAAATACTCATTATTCTGCTCCAATGTGATGTTTTGCTTTGTTGTGTTACGCCGCCAGACCTTTATTTATTTTTTACCCGGTCCGGTCGGTGATGCCCGAAGGCTTTAAAGGGATGGAGAATCCTTTCAGAAGAGCGTTTGAGTTGCAGCGCAGATCGTCCCTGAAATGCCCCTCATGCCCTACAATCTGTCAATAGAATGTGAAAACGTCAATACAGGTGACGGGGATTTACGCTGAGTGTGAGAAACCGCAAACAAAGATTAAAAAAACTATGTGTGCCAGTTTTCAGCAGGGAAATTTATGCTACTCGCCCTCTTGCAGCACAACTCTCTTCATATTTCGCAACAATCAGTGATTAACTTTTATTCAGAATGGGTAAATTTTCTTGCAGAACGGTGATTATCTGAGCACTAAATACCGCGAACGTTAAAACGCACAGCGAAAAATGCTGAGGTTATCCATAAGCAACGCGAAAAAAGATCAATCTATATATAAAAAAATACAATGGATTATGTCACAAAATCGTTAACAGGCAGGGAGAAGCAGGCCTAAGGGGCGTTTTGGATACTCTGACGGGATAAGGTCATAATGCAAAAAGGGCTAACCTTGCGGTTAGCCCTTTTCAGAATGTGGTCGGCGAGAGAGGATTCGAACCTCCGACCCACTGGTCCCAAACCAGTTGCGCTACCAAGCTGCGCTACTCGCCGAATGCGGAGCGCATCTTACTGCTGAGGTGCGCCCCCGTCAATCCCTTATTTTCAAAAAGCCATTCAACTGGCGATATTCTCGCCAGAGCAGCTACTGCGCGGCTTTTGCGGTGTTATCAGGGAGTTTACACCAGTTGTTGTTTTCGTTAATCCCACCATTCGGTGAGGTATAGCCGAGACAGCCCATAATGGTGTCGTACAGCTCAACGTGACGACGCGGCACCTTCATCTCCGCCTCTTTCTTCAGCTGAGCAAACATCTTCGCCTTCTCCGGATTTTCAAGGTACTTATCCGACATCCACATGATCATCGGCACGCGGAACTGCTCCGGCGGTGCCAGCTTGCGCGGCGTACCGTGCAGATGCTCTTTCTCGTTGATGGATTCACCGTGGTCTGCCGCATAAATCACAATCGCTTTCTTATCTCGCAGCTGGTCAATCACCCGGCTCAGGAAGGTATCCACATACAGCACCGAGTTATCGTAGGCGTTGATCAGCTCCTGCTTGCTGCAGTCTTTATTAATGCCCACGCACTCAGGCTGCCACTTCGCGAAATCACGCGTGTAGCGCTGGTAATAGCTGTAATGCGATCCTTTGGTATGCAGAATAACCAGATGCTTGCCCTGTGGATGGTTCTTGAGGGACTCCGACATCTCTTCCAGCAGCAGCATGTCGTCGACGTTTTTACCGCGGTTACGCGGCTCGGCACCAATCTGTTCGCGGTAGGCGATGTTATCCGCCAGCGTGTTGGTGTAGAACCACATCTCACTTTGCATGGCGAACAGGTCAGAGCTAAACCCAAGCTGCTTCAGCACGGCAAACACGTTCTGCTCTTTCAGCGTACGTTGCGGGTTATCGCTTGCACCGCCTTCACGCACAAACATGCAGCGCAGCGAGAGCTTGGTTGCGGTATCGCAGGAGTAGCCACGGTAGGCCACCAGGTTCTTTTCCTGCGCCAGCTTTGGCGTGGTGTCCCGGTCATAGCCGAGAATGCCCATATGATCCCAGCGCGTCGTTTCACCAATGACAAAGACGACGTACGTATCATCAATCCCGTCGGCTGGCGGCTGGTAGGTGAATTTTTTCAGTGGATTGATCAGAGACTTCACATCACTGGATTCATCCGCCTGTGCCCAGGCATACAGACCTAACGCTGACAGCCAGTTAGACGGCAAATAGGAGTTTGCCACCACGCCGCCATAGCTTGGCATATCCACGCCCGTCGCTTTCTCGACGCGTTTTTGCTGCGTTTCCATCAGGCGGATAGGCGCCCATACCAGCAGACCGGCCAGCAGGACAACGACGATATTGCGGATCCGCTGCCCGCGCGTTCGCAGCTGGCGTAACAGCGTATAGCGGCAGGTATTGCTCCAGATAAAGAACAGCGGGATCAGGCAGGTTAAAATCGTCCAGACGATAAAGCCTTTCCCTACCACCTCTTTCGAGAGATCGATATCCGTGGTCATTACCGAGGCAACGATACCGTACCCAATAACCACGTTCATAAATGTCATGTAATAGCTTGCGGCGGCGGAAATAATCACCACCAGCGAGGCCAAAATTTGCCAGGTCCGGCGGCCAAAGAGAGAGAGCAGACGTAACAGGAAGAAAGTGGCCAGAACAGAGCCAAACACTTCAATCGCGGCGAAAATCCCATTGCTTACGGTGAGGTGTTCAAAATAGCCTTCCACTCTTCTGAACAGCACCGCGCCATTCAGAAACAAACCGATATAGACAGCCAGCATCAGACACAAACGTTGCTGGGTAAGAGACCTAATATATTTCATGCAAACAACCCTGGGGGAAGGGGTATAAAGACCCGTCGAATCTCATGGAGAAAGCAGACAGAGTAAGTAGGTGCGGGAGAAACCGTTATCAGAAACGTCTACAACCGCGATAAGTAGACCACAGCGGTAAAAAAAAGTGGCAGCAGAGAGTGTGATCGATGAAGATTTTTACAAAAAATCAGATCAAGAAGAAAAAAGGCCACGGATGCGACTCCGTAAAAAGGAGAAAGGGCCAGCGAACTGGCCCTTTAGGCTTACTCGTATATGACGCTAAAATTCACCGTCGCATTCGCCGTACCTACGGTGGCATCAGATTTAACAGGAACATAGCTGGCGATATAGTTCAGCTTGTTTGTACCATCAAACCAGACGGTGTGCTCCACGGGCGTGCTGTCCGTACTGGAGGGGAACTGCTGCACCCCGCCAGAACTTTTGATTTTCAATGCCACGCCGGTCGCTCCACCGCTATCCAGGGCAAAGAGCGATGGGTTGGTGGCGTCTGCCGCACCGTCCATCGTGACGTAAGCCTTCGTGGCATACGCACAATCTTTTAAGCCAATGCTGAAGCTTTTCTGGTTCAGCTCTTTACCCACTCTCACCGGGCGTGTCAGCACCACGGTATCCATATTCACATCAATATTGTCGTTTTCCAGCTCACAGGTAGCCGCCTTTATGGTAATTGTGAAGTGGATATCGCCTCCCGAACCAATATTTACTGGAGCTGCCATGACTGAAGCTGTAAACAGCATAAAAGCGGGCATAAACGTATAAATGGTTTTCATCCGCTTACTCCACATCAATACGCATGGTGGCAATCCCTTCGAATTCCCCAGCCTTAGGCAATTTGCCCGTTGTGCTTATCGGGTAGGCCGAAATGGTCGTTGAGGCGGTACGGTGCGTTTCATCAACCAAATTAGACACTTTCAGTTCCTGATTCGCATTAATGTCATTTGGAACCAATACTTTACCATTGTCACCTTTAATCACCGCACCGATATCGGGGTTACCCATATCAATCGCGTTCGTATCATTGGCGTTTGGCAGCCCCTCTATATGCATAAAGATCTTCACACCGTCGGAGATATTGGTGCATTTAAACTGCAGTTCCTGGGTGAATGTTCTGGCGTTCTTAGGAATTTGCCCTTTACGATCTTTGAAATCGCTGGCTTTAAACTCACCAAACGGTATTTCCAGCGTACTGCCGCTGGAAAGCTCGCAGCCCTGAGGGACGATAATGTGGCCGCTGAAAAATACCGATGACAACGGGGTTGCGCCATAAACCCCCGCTTTTCGGGTCCCAAACACATCCACAATCTTTGTCTCTGGGATAACCAGCTCACCAACGAAGGGGTGATGTATGTATAGGGAGAGCTTTCCCTTACTTCCGGTTGCCCAATTTGGATCAGTCCCATCCACATCACAACCCCCTCTGGAGGGGTTTAGGTTAGTTTCGTTGGAAAAAGGAACGCTAAAGTAATCAAGCCTATTACCTTCAATCCAAACATCAGCAGAAATCTGGATATTATCGTTGATCACATAGTAATCACGAGCGCCCTCGCTGTGGCCAAAGGGCAGAGGCGAGCTGGCCATAAACAAGCCCTCCGCTAGAGCATTCCCGGCCGGGCATTCACAGGTAGCTTTATACTTTCCCCCCAGATCCCACGACCAAAAATCAGGGAAAACTACGCCTGAAGCATTCTCAGACGTATCGGTAATTGTTTTATCCAGCACGGCAGAAAAGCCGTGCGTACCCCCATTCGGGGTACATGGCCCCCAGTCCGCCGCCGCCAGCGCCTGCCCGGAAAACAGCACTGACCCGCCCAGCAGGCCAGCAAACATCATTAATTTTTTCAACATCATCGTATCCTTCCCTGTTACCGGCAGACGGCATTCGCCATCACTACGCCGGCATTATCCTGTTGTTGCGGGAGCGTAAACGCCACGCGGCATTGCTGTGCCTGGCCTTTACCCCAATTCACCTGCAGCGCGCCTTTCTCTGGCATTCCGCTGATATAGAGCTGTCCGTCTTCCCCGATGATGCTGCTGGACTCTTTTTTGCTGTCCAGAAGCGTGGCGGTAGCACCAAACGGTACCGCTTTGCCGTCGGCCTGCGTCAGGTTCATCAGCACGCGATAGCCCACGCGGGTATCAAAGCGGGCCCGAACAATCGCGCCGCGCGTCGGCACCACGTTGACGGAGGCGGTATCCAGGTCAACCTTGCTGTTGAGGCTGTCGCTTCGCAGCGAAACTTCCGTCTCGCGGTACGGAGTGAGGTAAGGCACGACCGCGTTGCCCATCCAGTCCACTTCCACACCGCCGTTGTTGATCACGTGCGCACCGCGCGCGCCCGGCGCGGAGATAATCGCCATGGATTCGCCCAGCGGCTGAGAAAGCGTAATGCCTTCACTGTGGGCAATCACGCCGCCGCGCAGACCGTAGTTCACCTGCTGACCGTCGCGGTTGTAGTTGTAACCCAGGCTACCGCTCCCCACGCCGCCCTGGTAATCCAGGTTCACGCTGCCGCTGTTACCCACGCCGTTGCTGCCGTAGCCTTCCTGCACGCTATAGTTCAGGTTGCGGTCTTCCAGCGCGGAACCGCTGACGCCCACTTGCTGGTTGGTGCGGCCATGCTGATCGGTCGTGAGGCGATAGTTACTCCACACGCGTCCCAATGGAATCGACAGGGAGAATGACAGCAGGCGATCGCTTTCATCCCACTCCGGGCTTTTCGTCCAGGTGTAGGCAATACTGTAGTTCACCCGCCCAATACGGCCGTTATAACCGGCGTTCAGCGAGCGCTGTTTACCTTGATCGTTCCAGTAGTCCTGCTGCGTGACGTTAAAATAGACCGAGCCAAAAGTGCCCAGCTGCTGCGTCACGTTACCCTGAATCTGGCTACGCTTGTGGTACTGGCTATACGAGCTGTCCGCATCGCTGCGTACATCAGTTGCTTCCTGGAAGGTGTAATAGCCGCTGGTCGAATACTTGTAACCCAGCAGGCGGAAATCGGTACCGCTGTTAAAGCTCTTGGAGTAGAGGAAGCGGTAAGACTGACCTTCTGAGCTTTCATCGTTGGCCAGGCTACTTTTCGCCTGCGTCACGTCGATGGAGACGGCACCGATGTAGCCGAAGTTTTTACCTAAACCGCCCGCCAGCGAGTAATAGTCGTCCGAGAAGATCGACCCACCGTAAACGGTAAAGCCGTACGGCAGACCGTACATGGCATCCAATTGCCAGAACTTTGGCTCGGCGCTGCTATAGTTCCCGGCACGGTATTCCCCTGCGGAGAGGCTGTACTTAAGGTGGCCTTCACGCTGGAGGATCGCCACCGCGGAGAACGGCTGTACGAACTTCTGCTCGCTGCCATCGGCCTCTTTAATGGTGACCGTCAGGTCACCGCTGTTTGAGGTGGGGTACAGGTCATTAATTTCAAACGCACCCGGCTGAACAAACGTACGGTAGATAACGTAGTTGTTCTGCTCAACGGTCACTTCGGCGTTACTTTTAGCAATACCGCGGATGACCGGCGCAAACCCGCGCTGGCTGTCTGGCAGCATCTCTTCGTCGGAGCTTAATTGCGCACCGCGCATCTGAATGCTGTCAAAAATATCACCGGACGTTGAGGTATCCCCCAGCGTCAGCTGTGATTTCAGCGGCACAATGGCGCGGCTTAAGGATGTGCCGATATTATCCCATTGGTTTTTGCCGTCGTTTCGCGTCCAGGTGCTGTAGTTACGTAAGCGCCACGCGCCCAGGTTCATACCGCTGCGCAGGTTCAGATAGTAGCTGTCGCTGTTGTAGCTGGTGTCACCGTCGTGCGCGTCATAGCTGGCGTTGCTCCCGGAGAAGTTATAGTCCAGCAGCAGGGCATTTACCCCTTCATCCCACTGGGATTCCGGTACCGTACCGCGAGCCGTCTGCTTCATCGCGGCCTGCGGGAAGCTCATGATCAGCGTCTGGTCTGCAAAATTGAAATGGCTGGCGGCCTGAGGAATAATATCGTCAAAGGCCACGCACGCTTCCGGTGGTGCCATTTTCAGCGCCGGGAAGCTTTCAATACGCACGCCCATGTCCTCAAGCTGTACGCGGCTTAAGCACGGCACCAGGCTTTCACCCATTTTTGCGCGCTGAGCCTCTGTCGCGGCCTTAAACTCCAGGGTGCGAGACTCCATTTTTTTATCGTTGACCACCACCGACACGCGGTATTTACCCGGCAGCTGTTCGGCTTTACTGGATTCATACATTGAAAGGTCAACGTGCTGGTCAATACCCGGCACATCTTCCAGAAAGCGCGGGTTAAATGTTCCCGCATACGCGGGGAGCGTGCCCGCAACCATCAGCGCAAGCGCGGACAGTGGGAAACGCGGGGTCTTATTGACCAGAGGAAGATGCGTCCATGGCATAGTAATAAACCTTCAAAACGTATTAATTAACGCGCTGTGTCAGCATGTCGCCAGCCGTACCGAAGTCATTAATAATGTTGTATTTGACTTCGCTTACCTTGCCGGTGCCGGCTGGCAGTTCAATATTCAACGAACCTTTTGCTGGAACCATTCCCGCTTTTTCAATATCACGGCCGTTGGCATAAAATTTATTAAAAGTGAGGTTAAAGGCAGATGGGTTTTCCACTTTGATCTGGTTTGCCCCTGCGCTGGTAAACTTCAGTTTGCTCCAGCCGTCCATGCTGTTGCCTTTCAGGCCCGCCGGGCGATAAAACAGTTTTAAGCGGGTACGCACGGCAATTTGCAGCACGTTTTTACCTTCTGCATTTTCACTTTTGGCAGGAATGGCTTTCACGTTAACCCAGTACACGGACTCACGATCCTGCGGTAACGCATTGGACGTATTCACAATACGTAAGACGTTATTTTTCGTCGGGCTTAATTTAAATAAAGGTGGGGTGATGATAAACGGCGTCTTTTTATTACCGTTGACATCATCAATCCATGACTGAATAAGGAATTCATCCGTGGTGCTTTTGTTATTGACCGTCAGAGAAGCTTCCTTTCTGCTGCCGTCATAAATAACACGCGTGCTGCTTAATGCCACGCCGCCTGCAAAACTGTTTTGTGAAATCAGCGCCAGCGCCAGTGCTGCGCAAGATATCAAACGTGAGCGGTTCATGCTTCTCTCCCTGAGACTCCGCTGGAAAAAATGGCAACGGGGTTTCCGTTGCCATTGTGATTGTCTTCTACTGACGAAAAGTCGATTATTCGTAGGACAGGTTGAAGTCGACTTCTGCGTTACCGTAACCGGTGGTTACAGCGGCTTTGGTCGCAACGTAGTTAGCGGTGTAGTACAGCACGGTCTGGCCAGCAGCCAGCGTAGTGGTGGATTTACCGGTGTTCATATCAACCAGTTTGTTAGCGTTGTCGTAGATACCAATGCCCACGCCACTTGCTGCACCCGCTTCAGTGCTAACAGAAACCAGTTTCGCGTCGTCTGCATCTGCAACGCCAGCAAAGCTCACGTTAACTTTGGTTTTAGAGGTGATGTCGCAGTCTTCCAGTTTGATCTGGAAAGGAGTGGAAACAGACTTGTCGCCAACCGCTTTGAAGACAGATTTCTTAACCTGACCCAAACGAACTTCCTGGTTCTGAGTGTCAGTAGAAATTACGCATGGCGCGTCAACGATTTCACCGGTGAATTTAACGGTGCCGTCACCAGATTCAGCCGCGAAAGCAGAAGTGGAAACTACAGCGAGAGCAGACAGTGCAAAAATAACCTTTTTCATTAAAAACTCCATTTATGACGGTAGATGACAGAACGCATCCTTAGGAATAACCTGCATTCTGTGAGGAAATGGAGTATATAGACGGGAATTTGGATTTTAAAATTAGAATAAGTAAAGCTGATTTTTAGCAAAAATTAAAACTAAGTAAATTCATAAAGATATAAGAGAGTCCGTATAAACCGCTCTTTTATTAGGAATAAACCAATATAATTTATATATTGGTTTCTGGAATCCATTAATCAGTCAAATGAATCACCTTCTTTATTTAACGTTTCTCGGGTGACAATTAATTATGTATTTGTGCTAAATCAAAAAAAAAGCGCCCGGTGGGCGCTTTTTGTCTGGCATATCATACGTTATGCATGCGCTTCTTTGAATACTTCGCGCTGCGGCTGGCGAATAGTAGTCGACAGCGCCAGGGAAATAATCAGCAAGGCGAAGATGACGCAGAAGGTCACGTAGAACCCGCCGAACAGGGAAGCAATCAGCGAGCCGCAGATACTGCCGATCCCGAAGCCCAGATAGATCACGCCATAATTTTTCGCCAGATTGTTCAGGCCAAAGAACTCGCTCACCAGCGACGGGAAGACGGTAATGGTGCCGCCGAAGTTAAAGGCCACGCAGGCAATCGCCGCAAAGAAGGTGGCTTCATTCAGCGGCGCGAACAGCAGCGCCGCCATGCCGACCAGCGAAACCACCTGCCCAATCGTAATCACGCGGATGCGGGCAATTTTGTCAGACAGAATACCGAGCACCAGGCGACCGGAGAGGTTAGCAATGGAGATCACAGTCACCGCATTGGCCGCCGTGGCCACATCCAGCTTCACCATCCCCTGCGCGATGTCCTTCGCCACGCCGATCACATACAGACCGCTCATGCAGGCCGTCAGGAACATCACCGCCAGCATCCAGTACTGCGGTTTACGCATGGACTGCGCGAGGGTGAAGTCGTTCTCCACCACGCCGTTAACGGATTTGACCTCCTGCTGCGGCGCATCGGTCATCAGCGTGGCGCCGAACAGAATCATCACCAGCACGATTGCGCCCCAGATCATAAAGGTTTTTTCGAGGCCTACGGACGCCAGCAGGTGGGAGTCGATAAATTTGAACCCGAGGCTGCCCAGGCCATAGGAGCCGATGGCGAACGCGGAGATTAAGCCTTTACGCTCCGGGAACCACTTCACGCAGTTCGACAGGGTCAGCAGGTAACCTGCACCGTCCGCCAGCCCCACCAGCACGCCAGCGCTCAGCCACAGCATCATCAGGTTGCTGGAATGCGCCGTCAGGAAAAAGCCCAGACCCAGCAGAATGCCGGACGCCATGGTCACACGCTTCACGCCAAAACGCTCCTGCAGCTTGCCCGCGACGGAAGACGAAATCGCCAGCCCCAGGCTCAGCAGACCAAAGGAGAACGCAACCTGGCTGACCGGTGCGCCGAGTTTGTCGGAAAGCGCACTGTTAAACAGGCTCCAGGTATAGACCGACCCCAGCGCAAACTGGGTGACGATGGTGCCAAAGAGCGTGAGCCAGCGCGTGCGGTTATGAGTTGATGTGTTCATGGCAGTTGTCCTGCAAGAGAAATTAAGGAAGTTCGCTAAGGACAACGATAAACAAAACCTTAATACGCATGGGGGAAAACGGCATGAAATGCAGGCGAAACGGAATGAAATGCCTGGAATGAGGAATGAATGGCCTGGCCCGGGAATAAAGCGACGGAGTGTTAGTATCTGCTATCGCTGTAAAGCCCATGGTTATTGTATTCGAGATGTTATCGTAACGTTTAAAAAAGTAACAACCCTAGAAATTCGCGCTGACGCCGAGGGTGTATAAAAACTCCTCACCGGTGGTGGTGTGCTCCCCCTGAGCCAGCGACGCATAGGCCGCTACGTGCGTATTGAATGGAATATCCGTTCCCACGGTGACGTCCATCCAGCTACCGTTTTGGGCAGGGGCTGGCGTTTGCGGCATGCCAAACTGCGATTTCCACTGGTTTTCACCAAACTGTTGGTTATAGCTGATCTGCGCCCAGGGACGGAGATCGCCGTACTGGGTATTCACGCGCCACCCAAGCGTGCTAACGCTCGCATGCCACAGCGGGTCGGTGAGTGCCTGCGTCGACGCGCTATCACCAAACTCGTTGATCATCATGGGAGCCGTGCCGTCGTACCGCCACGCCACTACCGGGCCGGTAGTGATATGCGCTGAAACCGGAAAATTCCAGCCCACGCTCATCGCCCCCTCCGTCGTGCTGCCAGACGGTATATTCAGGGCAAGACCTGGCGCGTTTTGCGAAGACTGAATACGCTCAGCCAGAATATCCTCATAACGCGGTTGGTGATCCGCGTCCCATGTATAGCGTTCCGCCGTATTATTTTGGGCGTCTGAAACGATATATTCCTGTTGCCAGGCAGACGCTGTATTACAAAAAAACAGGCAGGCTGAAATCCCCACCAGGCCAGAAGCAGCATGGCGACCACTGATTTTTTTTATCATCATCAACGCGACCCCAGAGAGAGCCGAATTCGGCGATATTTGTCGTTATTCAGGAAGAGCTTATAGCCCTGTATTAACTATTGTCTTTATAGTAAACACGTCAAGCCAGTCAGAAAGAAAATTTGCGAAATCAGTATCAATAAGGGAGATGACGGATGGAACGTTGCGGTTGGGTAAGCCAGGATCAGCTTTATATCGACTATCACGATCGGGAATGGGGCGTGCCGGAAACGGATGGCAAAAAACTCTTTGAGATGATCTGCCTGGAAGGCCAGCAGGCGGGATTGTCGTGGATTACGGTACTGAAGAAACGCGAAAATTACCGCAACGCCTTCCACCAGTTCGATCCTGTCGCCGTCGCCGCCATGACCGACGAGGACGTGGAACGCCTGGTGCAGGATGCCGGCATCATCCGCCATCGCGGTAAAATCCAGGCCATCATCGGCAACGCGCGCGCTTACCTGGCGATGGAACAAAACGGCGAATCGTTCTCAGATTTTGTCTGGACTTTTGTGGACAACGATCCGCAGGTCACCCAGGCCGCCACGCTCGCGGAAATTCCGGCCTCTACCCCGGCCTCGGATGCGCTCTCGAAGGCCCTGAAAAAACGCGGCTTTAAGTTTGTCGGCTCCACCATCTGCTACGCCTTTATGCAGGCCTGTGGCCTGGTCAATGACCACGTTACCGGCTGCTTCTGTCATCCGGGAGGCCATCATGATCCGCAAATGGCAAAGTGAGAATACCGCGGCGCTTCTGAGCCTGTGGCTTGAAAGCACCACGGAAGCGCATCCGTTTATCGAGCCGGGTTACTGGAAAGAGAACGAGGCCATGGTGCGGGACGTTTACCTGCCGTCGGCGGAAACCTGGGTCTGGGAACAGGACGGTGAACCTTGCGGATTTATCAGCGTGATGCAGTCTCAGTTTGTCGGCGCGCTGTTTGTCGCACCGTCATGCATCGGGAAAGGCATCGGGCGCGCGCTGCTGAACCATGTTCAACAGCGCTTCCCGCACTTAACGCTGGAGGTGTACCAGAAAAATGTCCGGGCGGTGAATTTCTACCATGCTCAGGGCTTTCGCATTGAAGACAGCGCCTGGCAGGATGACACTCAGCACCCGACGTGGATCATGAGCTGGCAGGCGGATCAAACGCCGTTAAGGTAAGCGCGGGTCCCTGATATTTCTCGACCCAGGCCAGGGCCGTATTCCCTGCGCAACCGTTCCCCAGCTTCGAGCTGGGGAGATCTTTGGTCAGCACGTTAACCGCCCCGTTTTTACAGATACCGCCTTGGGCGGGCTCAAGGTCGGGCCATGCGCCCTGATGAATGCAGATCACGCCCGGTTTAATCCCGTCGCTCACCACCGCCCCTGCCAGCACCTGCCCGCGCGAGTTCCAGACGCGCACCACGTCGCCGTCCGCGATCCCGCGGGCTTTCGCATCGAGGGGATTCAGGGTGATCGGCTCTCGCCCGGCGACCGCATACTGCTCGCGCAGGGACGTATAGTTAAGCTGGCTGTGCAGACGGTGCGCGGGATGCGCTGACAATATCTGCAGCTGTTCCGGCTGGGCGTTGCCGTGCCACTCGTCCGGCTCAAGCCACATAGGGTGTGGCGGGCAGTCGGCATAGCCAAAGCTGGCGATGCGCTCGCTGTGGATCACGATCTTTCCGCTCTCGGTTTTCAGCGGGTGGTTCTCCGGGTCGCGGCGGAAATCGGCAAAACGGACAAACTTCGCGTTCTGTTCGCTCTCCGGCATCTCGACGATCTGGTTCGCCTCCCAGAACTCAGCAAAGGGCGGAAGCGTCACGCCCTGCGCCGCGCCGCGCTGCCCGGCAATCTGGTAGAAGGTCTCCAGCCATTGCAGATCGCTTTTCCCTTCGGTAAACCGCTCGCGACCGCCCGCTTCCCACAGCTCGCTCAGTTCAGCAAACACGTCAAAATCATCACGCGCCTCATCGCGCGGGGCGACAACGCGCTTCATCGGGACCATATGCTGGTTGCTGTAGTCGCCGGTCATGGTGAGATCGTTACGCTCAAACGAGGTGGTCGCTGGCAGCACAATATCTGCATGCTTAGCCGAGCCGGTCCAGAAGCACTCTGAGATCACCACCAGCTCCGGCTTTTGCCAGGCGCGGATCAGGCGATTGGTATCCTGATGGTGCGTGAAGTTCGACCCGCCCGCCCACCAGACAAATTTAATATCCGGGAAGTGGCGGTCCAGACCGTTGTGCTGATAAAAACCGCCGGGGTTTTCCAGGGCTTCAACTATCCGCGCCACCGGGATTTTATCCACGGCATCCACGCCGCCCTGCACCGAGCCTTGCAGAGACGCCAGCACCGCCGCTTTACGCGTGGGGTTACCGCCGTTCGCAAAGTGATAGGAGAGACCAAAACCCCCGCCCGGCGTGCCGATCTGCCCAAGCATTGCGGCAAGCGTCACCAGCATCCAGTGTTTTTGCTCGCCAAACTGCTGACGCTGCATTCCCCAGCCGGACATTAACATTGTGGTGTTTTTATGGAATAACGCCGCCAGTTCGCGGATTTTCTGCGCTGGAACGCCGCAAATATCTGCCGCCCACTCTGCCGTTTTCGCTACCCCATCGGAGTGGCCCGTCAGGTAGTCGGCGAATTTATCGAAGCCGGTGGTACAGCGCGTCAGGAATTCGACGTCGTGCCAGCCGTTTTCGACCAGCGTATGGGCGATACCCAGCATCATCGCCACGTCGGTGCCCATATGCGGGGCAATCCACTCGGCGCTGTCGCCGAAGAAATCCATGGTTTCAGAACGCATTGGGTCAATGCAGATGATGCGCTTGCCGCTTTTGCGCAGCGCGTCGAAATACCCAATGCCCTGCTCGTCGCTGGCATTCCAGGCAATCTTCAGCGTATTTAGAGGGTTAGCGCTCCAGAGCACCACCACGTCGGTATGCGCCAGCACCAGCGGCCAGCTGGTCTGCTGCTGGTACACTTCGTTCCCGCCCACGACGTACGGCATGATCGCCTGCGCCGCGCCGGTGGAGTAATCCCCCAGATGACCGGTATAGCCTCCCGCCAGGCTCATATAGCGCTGCAGCAGCGTCGAAGCCTTATGCAGCACGCCGTTAGAACGCCAGCCGTAGGATCCGGCGAAAATGGACGACGGACCGTAGCTGTCGCGAATGCGCCTGTGCTGGGCGTGGATCAGTGCCAGCGCGTCATCCCAGCTCACGCGAACAAACTCATCCTGACCGCGAATACCCTGAGGCTTGTCCGGCGAGGCCAGAAAACCTTTACGCACCATCGGCCAGCGCACGCGCGTTTTGCTATGCACCTGATCGCGAACGACGGTCTGTAACGAGTTGGGATGTTGTGTTGGCAGTGCCCCGCGGGACGACAGAACATTTTCGCCATCGGTTTCGACCAGCATCGGCCCCCAGTGGGCGGCGGTCAGAATGGTTTTCGTTGAGGTGCTCAAGCGTGCGCTCCTGGTTGCGTGCAGGTTTTACGGCCTTCTTGCTGAGGCAGTTTATGGTTTGTCACAAATTTCAGAGTTATACCCGGAATTTTCTCCGTATCTGGACGTCATAATCAACTGCCACGCTCGCCGTGGCAAAGAATAAAAAGGATTAAGGAAAGAAGATGAAAAAACGCGTACTCGTTATTGCCGCTCTGGTGAGCGGTGCACTGGCTGTTTCTGGCTGCACAACCAACCCTTACACCGGTGAGCGCGAAGCGGGTAAATCCGGCATTGGCGCGGGTATCGGCTCGCTGGTCGGCGCAGGCGTTGGGGCGCTCTCCTCCTCTAAGAAAGATCGCGGCAAAGGCGCGCTGATTGGCGCAGCGGCGGGCGCGGCACTGGGCGGCGGCGTGGGCTATTACATGGACGTGCAGGAAGCGAAGCTGCGCGACAAAATGAAGGGAACCGGCGTGAGCGTAACGCGCAGCGGCGATAACATCATTCTGAACATGCCGAACAACGTGACCTTCGACAGCAGCAGCGCGACGCTGAAACCCGCGGGCGCGAACACCCTGACCGGCGTGGCGATGGTGCTGAAAGAGTACAACAAGACCGCCGTGAACGTCATGGGCTACACCGACAGCACCGGCAGCCAGGATCTGAACATGCGTCTGTCCCAGCAGCGCGCCGACGCCGTGGCCAGCTCGCTGATTACCCAGGGCGTTGAAGCGAACCGCATCCGCACCAGCGGCATGGGCCCAGCCAACCCTATCGCCAGCAACAGCACGGCGGAAGGCAAAGCGCAGAACCGCCGCGTTGAGATTACGTTAAGTCCAATTCAGTAATCGCATTTCCCCCTCTCCCCGTGGGAGAGGGTTGGGGTGAGGACACCAGACCGCAACCTCCGGTAAGCGCAGCGACACCGGGCAAATTACTTGATTCGCCAGATTTTCCCGCTAAGGTATTCTCACTAAATTCAGGGAAATCAGCGATGAGCAAACCAGCCCGGGCCACCATCAGCGACGTGGCGAAAGCCGCCAAAACCGGTAAAACCAGCATTTCGCGCTATCTCAACGGCGAGAAACACCTGTTGTCCGACGCATTGCTGGCGCGTATTGAACAAGCCATTGCCGATCTCGACTACCGTCCAAGCCTCATGGCGCGCGGGCTTAAACGCGGTCGCACCCGCCTTATCGGGCTTATCATCGCCGATATCACCAACCCCTATTCCGTTAACGTGCTTAGCGGTATTGAAGCCGCCTGTCGCGAGAAGGGTTTCACGCCGCTGGTCTGTAATACCAACAACGAAGTCGACCAGGAGCTGCACTACCTCGATCTGCTGCGCAGCTACCAGGTCGAAGGAATTGTGGTTAACGCGGTGGGCATGCGGGAAGAGGGTTTAAACCGCCTGCAGCAGTCCTCCCTGCCCATGGTCCTCATCGACCGTAAAATTCCGGAATTTGCCTGCGATGTGGTCGGGCTGGATAACACCCAGGCCGCCACGACCGCCACCGAGCACCTGATCGAACAGGGCTTCGAGGCCATTCTGTTTCTGAGTGAACCGTTAGGGATGGTCAATACCCGTCGCGAGCGCTTGGGCGCATTTCGCGCCACGCTGGAGCGATATCCCGGCGTGATCGCCGAAAATGCCGAAACGCCGCTTCACGAAGCCGACCAGCTCGACAACACCCTGCGTCAGTTCCACACGCGCCATCGCGGGATGCGCAAAGCCGTTATCTCCGCCAACGGAGCGCTGACGCTTCAGGTCGCCCGCTCGCTCAAGCGCATTGGCCTGCACTGGGGCAGCGATATCGGTCTGCTGGGGTTTGATGAACTGGAGTGGGCAGAGCTGGCGGGCGTCGGCATTACGACCCTCAAACAGCCCACCTGGCAGATTGGCTATGCTGCTGTTGAACAAGTGGTTCGACGCATTGAAGGCACCAGCGATGCCGTTCGCGAGCAGGTCTTCTCCGGCGAGCTGATCGTTCGCGGCTCCACCGCGCGTTAATTTTCCCTTGTGATACCGATCATAAATTCGACATCCTGACCTTTTCTTTGGAACCGGTTCCATCTAGCGTAATAGTATTGATATGTTGCGATGGAGTCCGAAGATGGGCAGGAAAATTATGGTGGTCACCGCCGCGTACGGTGCAGAACAGGTGCGACAGGCAGGCGGTCAACGGGCGATGCTTCCCGTTATTGCAGGCGCAGGGGCAGATGGCGTAGAGATCCGCCGGGAACTGTTCAGCAGTGAAGAGCTTCTGGCGCTGCCTGCGCTGGGAGAATCCATTGAGCTGCTCGGCCTGCTGGCGTGCTACTCCGCCCCCGCCGCCCTGTTTATGCCCGACGGCACCCTCAACCCGGACCTGACCCGCTATCTCTCTGAGGCCAGCACCCTGAACGCCCTGTGGCTGAAGGTTTCCCTGGGCCATTTCCGCGACGCGCAGCCTCTCGACGCCCTGCGTAGCCTGCTGAACGCAAGCGGCATGGCGCTGGTCGTGGAGAACGATCAGACCGACTGCGGTCAGCTCGCGCCCATGCAGCGCTTCCAGGCCGCCTGCCGGGAAATGGCGCTCCCCGTCACGCTGACCTTCGACATGGGCAACTGGCTGTGGGTTGGCGATTCGCCTGAAGAGGCCGCACGTCATCTGGCCCCTGCGGTGAGCTATATCCACGTTAAAGCCGCCGTGCCGCATAAAGATAACTTCCGCGCCGTGGCACCGGACCACGCCGATGCGCGCTGGCTGGATCTGCTCGGCCAGCTGCCTGCCGATGCCCCGCGCGGTATCGAATTCCCGCTGGAAGGGACGGATTTAACCGCCGTTACCCGCCATTACGTCAACCTGCTGCGCGAGGAGTAAATCATGCACAAGACGCTGGATGTCATCACGATCGGCGAAGCCATGGCGATGTTTGTCGCCACTGAAACGGGCGAACTGAGCGCGGTAGAGCACTTTATCAAACGCGTGGCAGGCGCAGAGCTGAACGTCGCGACCGGACTGGCGCGTCTCGGCCTGAACGTCGGCTGGGTCAGCCGCGTGGGGGACGACAGCTTTGGCCATTTCGTCCTCGACTCGCTGAAAAAAGAGGGTATTGATGCCGCAGGCGTCACCCTTGATGGACGCTTCCCTACCGGCTTTCAGCTTAAATCTAAGGTCGAAAATGGAACCGATCCCATCGTGGAGTATTTCCGTAAGGGATCGGCCGCAAGCCACCTCTCTGTAGCGGATTTCCACGCCGACTATTTCGCCTCCGCGCGCCACCTGCACCTGAGCGGCGTGGCGGCGGCACTGTCTGCCAGCTCGTATGAGCTGCTGGAACATGCGGCAGCCACTCTCAAAGCCCAGGGAAAAACGATCTCTTTCGATCCGAACCTGCGCCCGGTGCTGTGGAAAAGCGAAGCGGAAATGGTCGAGAAGCTCAACCGTCTGGCATTCAGAGCGGACTGGGTTCTGCCGGGCCTGAAAGAAGGGATGATCCTGACGGGTGAAAATACCCCGGAAGGCATTGCCGATTTCTACCTGAATAAAGGGGTAAAAGCGGTAGTGCTGAAGACCGGTGCCGATGGCGCATGGTTTAAGACGGCCAACGGCGAACAGGGCGCGGTCGCGGCGGTGAAGGTTGAGAACGTTGTCGACACCGTCGGCGCGGGCGACGGTTTTGCCGTGGGCGTGATTAGCGCCCTGCTGGAAGGCAAAACGCTGCCGCAGGCCGTCGCGCGGGGCAACAAGATTGGCTCGCTGGCCATTCAGGTGCAGGGCGACAGCGAAGGATTACCAACGCGAGCAGAGCTCGGCGTTTAAATTCCCTCTCCCCGTGGGAGAGGGTCAGGGTGAGGGCAGCAAGCCGCACCAAATAATTAAGCCACCGTGTACCCTACAGACAACGGCGGTAACAACCTCAACAACAGAGGCAAGCCTATGAACAGTTCGACCAATGCAGTAAAACGCTGGTGGTACATCATGCCAATCGTGTTTATCACGTACAGCCTGGCGTACCTTGACCGTGCCAACTTCAGCTTCGCGTCCGCGGCGGGGATCACAGAGGACCTTGGCATCACCAAAGGTATCTCCTCCCTGCTGGGTGCCCTTTTCTTCCTCGGCTACTTCTTCTTCCAGATCCCCGGCGCGATTTATGCGGAACGCCGCAGCGTGCGTAAGCTGATCTTCGTGTGCCTGATCCTGTGGGGCGCCTGCGCGTCACTGACCGGCGTGGTGAACAATATTCCTGCCCTGGCCGCCATTCGCTTTATCCTCGGCGTCGTTGAGGCGGCGGTCATGCCGGCGATGCTGATCTACATCAGCAACTGGTTTACCAAATCTGAACGCTCCCGCGCGAATACTTTCCTGATCCTCGGTAACCCGGTGACGGTGCTGTGGATGTCGGTGGTGTCTGGCTACCTGATCCAGTCCTTCGGCTGGCGCGAAATGTTTATCATCGAAGGGGTCCCGGCAGTGATCTGGGCATTCTGCTGGTGGGTGCTGGTGAAGGATAAACCTGCCCAGGCGAAATGGCTTTCCGAAGATGAAAAAGCGGCGCTGCAGGCACAGCTGGATAAAGAACAGCAAGGCCTGAAGGCGGTTCGCAACTACGGTGAAGCCTTCCGCTCGCGCAACGTGATCCTGCTCTGCGCGCAGTACTTTACCTGGAGCATCGGCGTGTACGGCTTTGTGCTGTGGCTGCCGTCGATTATCCGCAGCGGCGGCGAAAACCTCGGCATGGTAGAAGTGGGCTGGCTCTCTTCCGTACCGTATCTGGCCGCGACCATCGCCATGATCGTTGCATCATGGGCATCGGATAAGCTGCAAAACCGTAAGCTGTTTGTCTGGCCGCTGCTGCTGATCGCTGCCTTTGCGTTCATTGGCTCCTGGGCCGTCGGCGCGAATCACTTCTGGGCCTCTTACGCCCTGCTGGTCATTGCCGGTGCAGCCATGTACGCCCCGTACGGTCCGTTCTTTGCCATCATCCCGGAAATGCTGCCGCGTAACGTGGCGGGTGGCGCGATGGCGCTGATTAACAGTATGGGTGCGCTGGGTTCGTTCTGCGGCTCCTGGTTCGTCGGCTACCTGAACGGTGCCACCGGCAGTCCGTCCGCATCGTACATCTTTATGGGGGTGGCGCTTTTCGCCTCCGTGTGGCTTACTCTGATTGTTAAGCCTGCTAATAATCAACAACACCCTGTCGGCGCTCGCCACGCCTGAATCCTTAAAAATCAACGGAGATTAGCATGAAGCCGTCCGTCATTTTGTATAAAGCACTGCCGGAAGATCTGCAGAAACGTCTTGAAGAACACTTCACCGTCACGCAGGTGAAAAATCTGAGCCCGGAAACCGTGGCACAGCACGCCGATGCGTTCGCCAGCGCCGAAGGCCTGCTGGGTTCAAGCGAGAAAGTGGATGTCGCCCTGCTGGAGAAAATGCCGAAGCTTCGTGCCACCTCTACCGTTTCCGTGGGTTACGACAACTTCGATGTGGATGCCCTAAATGCCCGCAAGATCCTGCTGATGCATACGCCACATGCCCTGACGGAAACCGTGGCCGACACGCTGATGGCGCTGGTACTCACCACGGCCCGTCGCGTGGTGGAAGTCGCCGGGCGCGTGAAAGCGGGCGAGTGGACAAAAAGCATTGGTCCGGACTGGTTCGGCGTGGACGTTCACGGCAAAACGCTGGGCATTGTTGGCATGGGGCGTATCGGGCTGGCGCTGGCGCAGCGCGCGCATTTTGGTTTTAACATGCCGATTCTGTATAACGCGCGTCGCCATCACGGTGAAGCCGAAGAACGCTTCAACGCCCGCTACTGCGAGCTGGATACCCTGCTGCAGGAAGCTGATTTTGTCTGCCTGGTTCTGCCGCTGACGGACGAAACGCGTCATCTGATTGGCAAAGAGGCGTTTAAGAAAATGAAGCAGTCAGCCATTTTCATCAACGCGGGTCGCGGCCCGGTAGTGGATGAGAAGGCGCTGATTGAGGCCCTGCAGAACGGTGAGATCCATGCAGCAGGTCTGGACGTCTTTGAGCAGGAGCCGCTGCCGGTGGATTCCCCGCTGCTTTCGCTGCCTAACGTGGTTGCCCTGCCGCACATCGGCTCAGCCACCCATGAGACGCGCTACAGCATGGCGGCCACTGCGGTCGATAATCTCATCGCCGCCCTTAGCGGAAAGGTGGAGATAAACTGCGTGAACCCGCAGGTGCAACGATAGAAACGAAAAAACCCGCCAGAAGGCGGGTTTTTGAATTTTGTGCTACTGGGTTGGAAGCTTACAGGCTTACAACGTTACCAGCTGCTGGGCCTTTAGCGCCGCTTTCGATGGTGAAGGAAACTTTCTGACCTTCATCCAGAGATTTGTAGCCATCGTTCTGGATAGCAGAGAAGTGTACGAACACGTCTTTTGAGCCATCGTCAGGAGTGATGAAGCCGAAACCTTTATCAGCGTTGAACCATTTTACCAGACCAGTCATTTTAGCAGACATAGAAATTACCTTATTAACAAATATATTGAGCCTTCCGGCTTGATGGATTGCGTTACAGATTTTTAAGCGATGAAGGAAGGGTCACAACGAAGGGTATCTATGGATAACAATCTGGACTGCTTTACTAAACTGCTTTAGGTCTGTGTAACAAACCGACGGGGATAGTTATACCGATGTGGTAGAAGAATGACAAGCGTTATTTTCGATAAGCATAAAAAAACCCCGCCAGGAGCGGGGTTTTTTCGGTTTATTCTGTGGCCGTGACGGCGGCACTCCAGGCCTGGCTAAAGGCCTGATGCTGGGAGGCCAGCGGCCCAATCAGCGTATTGTACTGGCTTGCCTGCTGCGAGGTCGGGAACTGAATGCCGTTGGCAACAAAGCTCACCTGAGCCTCCTGCTGGGCGATAAAGTCACCCACCTGAACCAGCTGCTGCGTGAAGATTTGCGCGGCCGGAATCAGCGGTTGCAGCGCTTCAGAAGGCTTGGTCACCACTTTCTCATACACTTTATCGAAGACCGGTTTGAGATCGTCGCCCTGCTTCAGCGCAGAACGAGACGCGTCAGCCTGCATTTTCGCATTCTGCAATTGCTGGCTCAGCACGCCAAGCGCACCGTTGGACTGGCGAAGCGGTTCGCGCTGCGTCATATAATCCTGCGGAACGCGGATGGCGTTCACGCTATCCACCACGGGACGAATTCCGGAATCCATCGCCTGGCTCACCTGCTGTGAATAACCATAAAGAATGGCGTAATCGGACACGAAGGGGCCAAACTGTTTTTTCTGATCCGCAGTCAGCGTCGGCAACCGCTCGCCGCTGCGCATCACTGTATTCTGTAGAAAATCGATAAACGCTTTGCGCTGATCGCCTTCTTTATCAAAACACCCACTCAGGCTAACAACCATCAACAACGCCGCAATAGGCGCAAACCAGCGAGAGCAGGACTTTCCTGTCGCCATTTTATTACTCCTTTCACCCAAAAAAGCGCACACCGGCACACGCGTGCCCGACGCTGACAAGGATAGTCCAGGTCAGCCTTGCAAGATACTCTTTTCATGCAAAACGGCTATTGCCGATTTATTTCTTACCATTTACAAAAAAATACCTGACGAAGCCGACATATGACTAATCAGGGAATTAGCATAACTGTCCATATTGCTGAATCGGATAAAGCGATCGTTACCGCACGATTAATCACACCCGTGACGATCCTGGGTTCGTATTAGGGACTATTCTTAACTGGCTCTCTGATGTTCTTGATCACGATGTGAGATTTAAGAGGAGTCCTCAATGGAATATAAAGATCCTGAGTTTGAGCTGCTGAGCAGCCTGGAACAGATCATTTTTAAAGATGTACCGCAGACGATTACCCTGCAACAAAAATCCAATCCCTTTACAGAATATGAGCAATTGCGCAAAGGGACAGGATTGAAAACCGAAGAATTCGCCAGAGCGATGGGTGTCAGCGTGGCTATGGTGCAGGAGTGGGAGTCAAAACGTGAGAAACCCACCCCAACCGAGCTAAGGCTGATGCGCCTGATTCAGGCCAACCCTGCACTCAGCAAACAGATAGCGTAGTGAAGATTGAATGCCCCCGCCTTTGCGGGGGCTTGTGTTTTAAAGGCTCTCACAACGCCAGCCCGCCTCTTCCCATACCCATTCATGCGTTAACGTTAAGCCTCTTAAAAAAGCCTCATCGTGTGATACCACCAGCAGAGCCCCGGGGAAATCGGCCAGCGCCGCTTCAATGGCTTGAACCGAGGCCAGATCCAGATGGTTAGTCGGTTCATCCAGCAGCAGAAGCTGCGTGGCCTCCGCGCGCCATAGCACGCAGGCCAGGGCGGCCTTAAGACGCTCGCCGCCGCTGAGCTCCGCCAGCGGGAGCGTAACTTTGTCGGCACCCAGTTGAAGCTGCGCCAGACGGGTTCGCAATACCCCCTCTTCCAGAGGCGTATGACCCAGGTTGAGATGCGTCATGACCGACTGCGAAAGATCGAGTTGGGACAGATGCTGGTCGAGATAAGCGCAGCTGACTGAAACCTTACAGGTACCCGAACGGGGGGCAATCTCGCCGAGGAGGGTTTTTAACAGCGTCGATTTGCCGCAGCCGTTTGGTCCCTTTAACGCCACGCGCATCGGTCCGTCCATCCGCCAGTTGAGCGGAGGAACAGGCACATGCGGCAACACCAGATCCTCCAGCACCAGCACCTGCTTCCCCTCCGGGATCTGACTCCCCGGCAGGGTGAACATTACCGGGTTATCTTCCTCAACGCGTTCACGCGCCTTATTTACCGCGGCGTTGAGGGCTTCATTTTGCTCGCTGTGCTGTTTTTTCCAGGAGCCGATCCGCTCCTTTGCCGCGCCTTTATATTTGACCCGCTCGAACGACGCGATATTCAGGGTATCGACGGTGCGCAACGTCTTTGCCGAACGCCGCTGGCTGTCATCATGCTCTTTTTGCATGCGTACCCGAGTGCGTTTGCGCTCGGTTGCCGCATGTTCCAGCGCCGCGCGGGCCGCCTGCTGTTCGGCATCGCGCTGGGTTTGATAATCCGCATAATTCCCGCCGTAGCTGCGCAGACCCGAGGCGCTCAGTTCAAGGATACGCGGCACCTGCTCCAGAAGTTCGCGGTCATGGGAGGCCACCAGTACGCCGCCCTGAAAACGACTGAGCTGGTCGTAGAACCACGCCCGGCCTTGTCGATCCAGATGGTTAGTGGGCTCGTCCAGCAGCATGAAATTCGCCTCAGCCGTAAACGCCCCGCACAGCAGGGCGCGGATGCGCTCGCCGCCGCTGAGTTCACCCGCGGGTTTATCCGGGTCAAACGGTGGGAGCTTCGTATTGATAAACGCCTCGCGCAGGCGCTCGGCAACATCCCAGTGGCCGTCGAGCAGCTCCAGATCGTCAGGCTGGTAATCGCCGCTGTCGATGCGCTTACGCGCCGTAAAAATCGCGTCATACCCGAGCAGTTCAGCAAGCGTCGTCTCCGGAGAAATGACGTGCTGCTGCGCCACATAGACATGCGAGCCAAAGCGTTCGATATGACCGGTAGCCGGTTCGTCCAGCCCCGCCAGCAGACGCAGCAGACGCGTTTTCCCGCTGCCGTTGCGGCCAACCAGCGCGCACAGGGCGGGTTCCAGCGTGAGATTCAGCGGACCAAAAAGGGTATCGCCCGTCGGAAACTGACAGGTGACCTGATGCAAAATAAAAGAAGGGGACTGCGCAAAATGAGCCATAAGCACTCCTGAATGAAATCAAAACATCCCCTGCCGACGCGGTAGCGTTTAGCAAGGATCGAAATTCATCAGTCGTGTTTGTTCATTTTTGGGGGGCGCTCCAGCGCTAGTAAATTAACGCGATAAGGATAGCGGTAATGTGTTGACCATTTCAAGGTTAAATTTTGGGCGATTTATACTCCCTCTCCCTTTGGGCTGAGGGATCCCCACCAAATATTGTCTGCACAGACGGCCCCCTCTCCCTTGAGGGAGAGGGCTGGGGTGAGGGGGAACATACGGCTGTGGGGGTTGTTCCTTGCTACTCTGTAACGACATGGCCTGTGAACGTGCCAGGGCGGCTCAATCACCACCGCCATGGCGTCGCTGTAAAACCTCTACCCGCAGTATGCTTCTCATTGCGGTAATTTTGCGAGCCTCTTTCCAGAAATGGTAATATCCTCAGCGACATAGCTCAAAACTGTTGCCGCCTGTTTTGATGAGCAGTAAGTTCTCTTCGCACCTGCAAAATCAGGTGCCGGGATTGGAACCCTGAATCACTTCACTGGCGACACAGGCTCTGTGTCGTACGGCCTGTTGCATCTCAATGGCGGGCCGGACAGGGGCGCTGCAAAGCGCGCTGGTGTCAGTGAGGCCAGTCGTTCCAACCTTGTTCGGTTCCGCCACCAGCGAGCCTGGAACCTCCCGTGGCGGAAGATATACCACTCACTGAGGTTATTTTATGTCATTGATTAACTCTTTAATCACTCTGCCCTTCAACCACGCCACCGAATTCACCGAACTGGCGGATAACTGCGAACGTTTTACCGACGCACTGGTAGATTGCGAAGAACCCGCCCCAAAAATGGCGCTTTACGGCAGACTTTATGCCTGTCTGAATCTTCTGCAACCCACGCTTCTGGAGCCTGTTCCGGACGCTTTAAAAGCCAGCCTGACCGTGAAGGAACTCCCGTCACGCGTTCCGGCTTTCGAACCCGAGTGCGATCAGCTGGGGCGCTACTGTCAGGAGATTACGCAGTTGCTGATGAACGGCACACTGCCGCGACAATCTGAAATCGTGATGGAAGATTTGCTGTGCGAGCTGGTCAGCTACTTTGCCGATACGCTGAAGGCACCGCGCTGGCTGCAGACAGACGAAGGCACAATCGCGATCGGCTAAACCTGCCGGATGGCGCTGCGCTTATCCGGCCTACAAAAGCCCCATAAAAAAACCCGCCGAAGCGGGTTTTTAGCATGTGTAACAGCGGGCACATTACTGCAGCAGCGAAATATCCGCTACGCGCAGGAACAGCTCGCGCAGTTTCTCGAGCATGGAGAGACGGTTAACGCGCAGCTCTTTATCTTCTACGTTCACCATCACTTTCTCGAAGAAGGCGTCGATAACGTCACGCAGCTCGGCCAGCTCCACCAGCGCTTCCTGGTAGCGACCTTCCGCGAAGTACGGCTCGAGCTTGTCGCGCAGCACCACAACCTGCATCGCCAGCGCGATCTCTTCCGGCTCTTTCAGGGTCGCGGCGTTCACGCGCTCGTTCAGCGTCTCGTCGGATTTCGCCAGGATGTTGGATACACGCTTGTTGGCCGCGGCCAGGGCAGATGCCGCTTCCAGGGTACGGAAGTGGGAAACCGCCTTCATACGCGCATCGAAATCAGCCGGACGGGTTGGACGACGCGCCAGAACCGCCTGAATGGTGTCAACGGTGTAACCTTCGTCCTGATACCACGCGCGGAAACGACCGAGCATAAAGTCGATCACATCATCCACAACGTTCGCGTTGGTCAGCTTGTCGCCGTACAGACGCACCGCTTCTTCGGTCAGGGTCTGCAGATCGAGGTTCAGGTTCTTCTCAACGATGATACGCAGCACGCCCAGCGCGGCACGACGCAGCGCAAACGGGTCTTTGTCGCCTTTCGGATGCTGACCGATACCGAAGATACCCGCCAGGGTGTCCATCTTATCGGCAATCGCCACGGCGCACGCAACCGGGTTGGACGGCAGGTCGTCACCCGCAAAGCGCGGCTGATACTGCTCGTTCAGGGCCACGGCCACGTCTTCCGCTTCGCCATCGTGACGCGCGTAGTGCATGCCCATAACGCCCTGGGTGTCGGTAAATTCGAACACCATGTTGGTCATCAGGTCGCACTTGGACAGCAGGCCAGCACGAGTCGCGTGGTTGACGTCAGCACCGATTTCACGAGCAATCCAGCCGGACAGCTCTGCAATGCGGTCGGTCTTGTCGCGCAGCGTACCCAGCTGCTGCTGGAACAGCACGGTCTGCAGGCGCGGCAGGTTATCTTCCAGACGCTTTTTACGGTCGGTATTGAAGAAGAACTCGGCATCCGCCAGACGTGGGCGCACCACTTTCTCGTTACCGGAGATAATCTGGATCGGATCTTTTGATTCGATGTTCGCCACGAAGATGAAGTTTGGCAGCAGCTTGCCGTCGTTGGCGTAAACCGGGAAGTACTTCTGGTCACCCTTCATGGTGTACACCAGCGCTTCAGCAGGAACGGCCAGGAATTTCTCTTCAAACTTCGCGGTCAGCACAACCGGCCATTCAACCAGAGAGGTCACTTCTTCCAGCAGGCTTTCGCTCAGGTCGGCGTTACCGCCAATCTGGCGCGCCGCTTCTTCGGCGTCCGCTTTGATTTTGGCTTTACGCTGTTCGTAGTCGGCAATAACTTTACCGCGCTCCAGCAGGATCTGCGGATACTGGTCAGCATTGTCGATGGTGAACTCAGGCTCGCCCATGAAGCGGTGGCCGCGGATCACGCGATCGGACGCCACGCCCAGAATGGTCGCCGGGATAACGGTATCGCCCAGCAGCAGGGTCACGGTGTGAACCGGACGCACGAAGTGCACGTCGGACGCGCCCCAGCGCATCAGCTTAGGAATCGGCAGCTTCGCCAGCGAGGTCGCAATCATGTCCGGCAGCAGCGCTTCCGCGCTTTCGCCTTTCACGTGCGCACGATACAGCAGCCACTCGCCTTTATCCGTGGTCAGACGCTCGGCCTGATCGACGGTGATGCCGCAGCCGCGCGCCCAGCCTTCAGCCGCTTTGCTCGGCTTGCCTTCCGCGTCAAACGCCTGGGCAATCGCCGGGCCACGTTTTTCGACTTCGCGATCCGGCTGAGACGCCGCCAGATTTGCCACTTTCAGCGCCAGACGGCGCGGGGCGGCAAACCACTCAATTTTACCGTGTGCCAGGCCAGCGTTATCCAGCTCGGCGGTCACGTTCGCAGCGAAAGATTCAGCCAGGCTGCGCAGGGCTTTTGGTGGCAGCTCTTCGGTGCCGATTTCCACCAGGAAAGTTTTCTCAGACATGGCCGCCTCTTATTTGTTTCGGTTGCACATCGGGAAGCCAAGGGCTTCACGGGACGCGTAGTAAGCTTCTGCAACGGCTTTGGTCAGGGTACGAATACGCAGAATGTAGCGCTGACGTTCAGTCACGGAGATGGCTTTGCGGGCGTCCAGCAGGTTGAAGCTGTGGGCGGCCTTCAGAATACGCTCGTAAGCAGGCAGCGGCAGCGGAGTCTCCAGCGCCAGCAGCTGCTGCGCTTCTTTCTCGTACTGCTCGAAGCAGGTGAACAGGAAGTCCACGTCCGCGTATTCGAAGTTATAGGTGGATTGCTCCACTTCGTTCTGATGGAACACGTCGCCGTAGGTGGTTTTACCCAGCGGGCCGTCGCTCCAGACCAGGTCGTAAACGCTGTCTACGCCCTGAATGTACATCGCCAGACGTTCCAGACCGTAGGTGATTTCACCGGTGATCGGCTTACATTCCAGACCACCCACCTGCTGGAAGTAGGTGAACTGGGTCACTTCCATGCCGTTCAGCCACACTTCCCAACCCAGACCCCAGGCACCCAGCGTTGGGTTTTCCCAGTTATCTTCCACGAAACGGATGTCGTGGATGGTTGGATCCATACCCAGCTCTTTCAGCGACCCGAGGTACAGTTCCTGAATGTTGTCTGGTGATGGCTTAATCACCACCTGGAACTGATAGTAATGCTGCAGACGGTTCGGGTTTTCACCGTAACGACCATCGGTCGGACGACGGGAAGGCTGCACATACGCGGTCGCCATTGGCTCAGGCCCCAACGCGCGCAGGCTGGTCATCGGGTGTGAAGTGCCGGCGCCGACTTCCATGTCCAAAGGTTGAACAATGGTACAGCCCTGACGAGCCCAGTAATCCTGTAAGGTCAGGATCAGGCCCTGGAAGGTCTTGGTATCAAACTTTTGCATAGTATTTCGTGCTGGATACGTGTGGTTTTAAATGGAAGGGACCAGTATACCCGCTGGCTGCAAGATATACAGTACGAAACGGGGTTGTTTAGGGAAAATTGGGAAATAAGCCTTGCGGCCAGAGCGCTGACGGCGTCTGGCTGCTGATTATGCGAGCAGGCTAGCGCATAGAGAGGTGTAAAAACTGACCGTCCGCATCAAACGAGCAGACAAAGCCCTCTTTGCGCGACGTATGGCCCCGCAGCTCATAGCTTCCCTGAAAACGCTCAAACCCGGTGACATCAATTTTCTGCACGTCGGAGTTATAGCGGCGAGCGGCCCGATCTTTACAGAGCGCTTCCATATTCAGTGAACGTTCCGGGCTCATTTTACCCTGCTGCGCTTTTTGCACAGGTGCTTCTTGCGGCGCACTGCATCCCGCCAGGCTCGCCAGCAGAAAGAGTGACGCCGCACGCTTCATCATCATTTTTATTACCGCCCTGGTCAGTGGCTGTTATTTTTAGTATCAAAGCTTTTATAGATTACGGTCCGGCATTCTGCGAATCTCGCGGCCTCCCTACAAGCCTGCTGAATAAAACTCAGAATTTTCCAAACGAAGACTTTTGGACAACGGCAGTCACACTCAATTTACAGGGAATACGAGGAACTGATGCAGTCAAAAATTAACTGGATTGATAACCTGCGAGGAATAGCGTGTCTGATGGTGGTCATGATCCACACGACGACCTGGTACGTCACAAATGCCCACAGCATCAGCCCCGTTAACTGGGATATCGCCAATATTCTCAACTCTGCGTCACGCGTCAGCGTGCCGCTGTTCTTTATGATTTCCGGCTTTCTCTTTTTTGGCGAGCGCAGCGCGCAGCCGAGACACTTCATTCGCATCGCGGCCTGTCTGGGGTTCTACAGCGCCGTTGCCCTACTCTATATCACCCTGTTCACCTCGATTAACGCCGGGCTTTCGCTGAAATACGTGCTGCAAAAACCGGTGTTCTATCACCTGTGGTTCTTCTTCGCCATTATCGTTATCTATCTGGTCTCCCCGCTCATCCAGGTAAAAAACGTCAGCGGTAAAATGCTGCTGGCCCTGATGGTGGTGGCTGGCATTATCGCCAACCCGAATACGCTCTCGCAGAAAATCGACGGATTTGAGTGGCTGCCGGTCAATCTCTATATCAACGGCGATACTTTTTACTACGTGCTTTACGGCATGCTGGGGCGCGCTATCGGGATGATGGACACGCAAAAACGCGGTCTGAACTGGCTCTGCGGGGCGCTGTTTATCGCTGGCGTGGCGGTGATTTCACGCGGGACGCTGCACGAGCTGCAGTGGCGCGGCAATTTTGCCGATACCTGGTATCTGTATTGCGGGCCGATGGTCTTTATCTGTGCCGTTTCGCTGCTCACGCTCGCCAAAAACACCCTGAACGCGCGTCCCCTGCCCGTGCTGAGTCTTATCTCGCGGCACTCTCTCGGGATTTACGGTTTTCACGCGCTGGTGATCCACGCTCTGCGCACGAGAGGCGTTGAGCTAAAAAGCTGGCCGGTGCTGGATATCGTCTGGATTTTTGCCGCCACGCTGGCGATCAGCCTGCTGCTGTCGATGCTGCTGCAAAAAATAGATGCTCGCCGCTTCGTCAGCTAATGCTTCGCTGCCGGGCGCGATGATACTGGCGCGGGGAGGAAAACCCTGCCGCCAGTGCAGCCTGCTCCACGCCGCGCCCCTGCAATAGCCACTGCTCCGCCACCGCCAGACGCAGCTGTTCCAGATAATCGCGAACGCTAATCCCTAAATGTGACTGGAAAAGCCGGGTGAGGTGACGCGGGCTGACGTGCGCCAGGGCGGCAATGTCAGGCAAGTTCCACGTTTTTTGCGGCTCGGCGGTAAGCGCATCCTGCGCCCGATGAATCGCCGGATGAAGATGATTGCGGTAGCGTAGCCACGGAGATAGCTGGGGATCGTCACCCGAACGGCGGAACCAGACCACCATCTCACGCGCCACGGTCAGCGCCTTTTCGGGGCCGCACAGGCGGTTAATCATGTGCAGCGCCAGATCGATGCCCGACGTGATCCCCGCGCTGGTCCAGATATTCTCATCCTGCACAAAGATGCGGTTTTCTTTAATCGTCGCCGTGGGGGCAGCGGTGCGTAAACGGCTAATAACATCATGATGGGTTGTGCACTGTCGGTTGTTCAGCAGGCCCGATTTCGCCGCCAGTAAAGCCCCTGAACAGACGCACATCACGGCGATCTCCTGGCGCTGGATCTGCGGCTGCAGGCGCATCAGCCAGTGCTGGATCTGCTGCGCCTGTGGCGTTGAGAACTGAAAGCGGGAGTCGCTCACCCCCGGCAGCACCAGCAGGCTGCCGGGAGGCAGGCTTTCCGGCAGCGGCTGGATGCCGCTCATCGTCAGGCCTATCGACGTCGGAACTTCCGGCTGCGGGCCAATGTAATGCAGGCGAAACGCGTCGCCAGCCAGCACAAAGGTCTCCGCCGGGCCGGTCATGTCTAATGACAGCACCCCGGGCAACATCACGAACCAGACGTCGATGCTCATTACAGGGACTCCAGCGTCTCCGCTACCGTTTTAATCTCGGCAAAACGCCCGGACAGTACCGTCTCGGTACGATGGCGAATTTCCGCTGCGCTAAGGGTAATGCCCTTGTACGTCATGGGAAACGTCAGCGTTGCCTCACTGACAAAGGTCACAGCATAACCCAGATCGGATGCCACCCGGGCGGTGGTTTCACAGCATTGTTCAGTGCGAATGCCGCAGATAATCACACTGTTGATATCACGCTCGCGCAGCCAGCGGTCAAGCCCGGTATCCGTAAACGCATTATGGACGTGTTTCTGGAAAACCACATCCGGCTGATGACGCAAAAAGGCCATCGGTTTGACATAGCCGCTTTCCAGGGTGAAAGGTCCGTCTTCATCCACATGAAAAATATCAACGACCGGAATATTGCGCGCCTGGCAGCCTTCAATCAGCCCCAGCATCGCCTGCTGAAAGGCAGGGTTCTCGCTTTCCTGCCAGTAATTGCGGTGGTGAAATGACTGCTGAGTATCGATGTTGATTAATGCAGTGCGTGACATGATGGATCTCCTCGCCAGTGGGTGTGACACCATACTGGCAAGGAAAGGAAGGCACGCACAGACCAAAAAAGGACATCCTCATGCCTCTCCCGGACAAGCATATTTACGACATCAGCGGCAGCAGCTGCTGGTAGATTTTGCGGAACACGTCGCGCCTTTCCGCGTACCGCGCATGGCGCCCCGCGTCAGGTACATGCGCCTGTTCAAGCGTAAGCTGCGGCAACAGTTGCGAAAGCGGCTGTTCCGGATGAATGGCTATCTGCGCCAGACGCGCGGCGCCGAGCGCGGGCCCGACATCCCCGCCGGTGCGGAAATCCAGCTGCAACCCGCTGATATCCGACAGCATCTGTCGCCAGTAAGGGCTTCGCGCACCGCCGCCAATCAGGGTAACGCTCGTCGGTTTCAGGCCGCAGTCGTGCACCACGTCCATACCGTCAGCCAGGGCATAGCCCACACCTTCCAGAACCGCACGCGCCAGTTCTGCCGGGCCATGCTGATGGGTTAAGCCAAAGAACACCCCTTTTGCTTCAGGGTTGTTATGCGGCGTACGCTCGCCGGAAAGATACGGTAAAAACCAGACGGTACCCGCAGCGTCATCCGCCTGCTGTGCCGCAGCAATGAGCGCCGGGACGTCGGCCATGCCGGTGAGTTTTGCCGCCCAGTCCAGGCAGGACGCCGCGCTAAGCATCACCGACATCAAATGCCATTTCCCGGGAAGGGCATGACAGAAGCTGTGCACCGCGCTTTCTGGATTACTGCGATACCCGTCGCTGACGGCAAAATAGACGCCAGACGTTCCCAGCGACAGCATCGCCTGGCCCGCCTCAACCATGCCAACACCGACAGCGCCCGCCGCGTTATCGCCGCCCCCGGCCACCACCGGTACGGCAGGCATATTCCAGCGCTCAGCAACGGCTGGCAGCAGTGCGCCCGTCACCTCACAGCCTTCGTACAGCGCGGGCATATGTTCCCGGGTCAGATGGCAGGCATCCAGCATCGCCTCGCTCCAGTCGCGCTTCGCCACGTCGAGCCACATCGTGCCCGCGGCATCGGACATGTCGCTGGCGAAATCGCCCGTCATGCGAAAACGCAGATAGTCTTTCGGCAGCAGGACTTTCGCCACCTGACGGAAAATCTCCGGCTCGTGGCGCTTCACCCACAGTAATTTTGGCGCAGTAAAGCCCGGCATCATCAGGTTGCCGGTAATCTCGCGGGAGGCGGGTACGCGCGACTCGAGAAGCGCACACTCTTCCGCGCAGCGGCCATCGTTCCAGAGGATCGCAGGACGCAGCACGCGATGCTGGCTATCGAGCAGCGTAGCGCCGTGCATTTGCCCGGCAATCCCCAGCGCTTTCACGTCGCGCAGGCTGTGCTGCTCACCTAAGGCTTTAATTGCGCGATCCGTCGCCTGCCACCACTGCTCCGGATCCTGTTCCGACCACAGCGGATGCGGACGTGAAACCTGCAGCGTTTCAGTCTGCGTGGCTAACACGTCGCCCTGCTCGCTCAACAGGATGGCTTTCACACCCGATGTGCCAAGATCGATCCCGATATACATTATGGTGACTCCTTTGACAGAAATGCCCGGTGGCGCTGCGCTTACCGGGCCTGGATGCTGTTATTTATCGAACAGGTAGTGATTGACCAGGTTTTCCAGCAGTTCCTGGTGCCCGCTCTGATGCTGCGGTGCCAGCTGATGTTGTTCAGCGTACTTCGCGATTTCCGCAAGCGATAACTGCCCTTTCAAAATTTGCTGGCCCAGCTCACTGTTCCAGCCGCTGTAACGCTTCGCTACGCGTTTATCCAGCTCGCCGTCTTCAATCATTCGAGCCGCCACTTTCAGCGCCAGCGCCATGGTGTCCATCGCGCCAATGTGGCCGTAGAACAGATCGTATTTGTCGGTGCTCTGACGACGCACCTTGGCGTCAAAGTTCAGGCCGCCGGTGGTGAAACCGCCCGCTTTGATGATTTCATACATCACCAGCGCATTCTCTTCCACGCTGTTCGGGAACTGGTCGGTGTCCCAGCCCAGCTGTGCATCGCCGCGGTTCGCATCGACAGAGCCGAAGATACCCAGCGCAATCGCAGACGCGATCTCGTGATGGAAAGAGTGGCCCGCCAGCGTGGCGTGGTTGGCCTCAATGTTCACTTTAATCTCTTTTTCCAGGCCGAACTGCTTCAGGAAGCCATACACCGTCGCCACGTCGTAGTCGTACTGGTGCTTGGTCGGTTCCTGCGGTTTCGGTTCGATCAGCAGCGTGCCGCGGAAGCCGATTTTGTGCTTATGGTCGACAACCATCTGCATAAAGCGGCCAATTTGTTCGCGCTCCTGGCGCAGGTCGGTGTTGAGCAGGGTTTCATAGCCTTCACGGCCCCCCCACAGAACATAGTTTTCACCGCCCAGCTGGTGCGTGGCGTTCATTGCCGTCACCACCTGCGTGGCCGCCCAGCTAAACACGTCCGGATCCGGGTTGGTTGCCGCGCCCGCGCCGTAGCGAGGGTTGGTAAAGCAGTTTGCCGTGCCCCAGAGCAGCTTCACGCCGCTTTGCTGCTGTTTCGCCGCCAGCACATCCACCATCTGCGCGAAGTTGTTCAGATACTCTTTCAGCGACGCGCCTTCCGGCGACACGTCCACGTCATGGAAGCAGTAGTACGGCACGTTCAGCTTGTGGAAGAACTCAAACGCCACATCGGCTTTGCGTTTCGCCAGCTCGATGGCCTCACCCGGCTGCTGCCACGGGCGGTCAAAGGAACCCACGCCGAACATATCGGCGCCGTTCCAGCAGAAGGTATGCCAGTAACAAGCGGCAAAGCGCAGATGATCTTCCATGCGCTTACCCAGCACCAGCTCATCCGGGTTGTAGTGACGAAATGCTAAAGGATTGGTCGTTTTCGGGCCTTCGTAACGAACGCGATCGAGTTGGTCGAAATAAGCTTGCATATTGAGCTCCATAATCAGGGTATGCGGCGAGTCGTTGATACAGGAGTAATAGTGAATAGACATTTTGGGTTGCTCAATTACGTTATTTCACACTGCTATTGAGAGAATGCACAACTGTGCGCTGGCTCGCAAAATAATGTGCAGACAAACTATTTTTCGGCGCGTATTCCAGAATCAAATGTAATTAAGACGTTACGTATTTTAAAATCCGATCGCGGTCATAAATTCAGAAATAAACCAAATATCATAATGAGAAGATAAAAATCTGTAATTGCCAGCCCGCCTTTCCGCGTTAAAAATTTGCTGCGTCTCAGCAGTGAATGTTTCTTTTATCTCAGCAACACATACCCCTACAAAAAGGCCTAATAATTATGAAGATAAAGAACCTGACTCTAACGCTCTGCACTACGCTCCTCTTTGCAAGCTTTGCAGGACATGCCAAAGAGGTCAAAATTGGCATGGCGATTGACGACCTGCGTCTGGAGCGCTGGCAAAAAGATCGCGATATTTTTGTTAAAAAAGCAGAATCCCTCGGCGCCAGCGTGTTTGTTCAGTCGGCTAACGGCAACGAAGAAACACAAATGTCGCAGATCGAGAATATGATCAACCGAGGTGTCGATGTCCTGGTCATTATCCCCTATAACGGCCAGGTATTAAGTAACGTGGTGAAAGAAGCCAAACAGGAAGGCATAAAAGTCCTGGCCTATGACCGTATGATTAATAATGCGGACATTGATTATTATATTTCGTTCGACAATGAAAAAGTCGGGGAATTACAGGCGCAAAGCCTGATCGACAAAGTGCCTCAGGGCAATTATTTTCTGATGGGCGGCTCTCCGGTGGATAACAACGCCAAACTGTTCCGCGAAGGGCAAATGAAAGTCCTTAAGCCGTACATCGACAACGGGAAAATTAAAGTGGTCGGCGATCAGTGGGCCGACGGCTGGCTGCCAGAAAACGCGCTGAAGATTATGGAAAACGCGCTGACGGCCAACAACAACAAAATTGACGCGGTTGTGGCCTCCAACGATGCCACCGCAGGCGGCGCTATCCAGGCCCTGAGCGCCCAGGGGCTGGCCGGTAAAGTCGCCATTTCAGGACAGGATGCCGATCTGGCTGGCGTAAAACGCATTATCGCAGGCACTCAAACCATGACGGTCTACAAACCGATTACCCAGCTGGCCAATACGGCGGCGGAAATCGCCGTAGAGCTGGGCAATGGCAAACAACCTAAAGCAGACGCGACCCTGAATAACGGGCTGAAAGAGGTTCCGGCTCGCCTGCTCACACCGATTGAAGTCAACAAGGAGAACATTGACGCCACCGTGGTTAAAGACGGTTTCCACAAGAAGAGCGAACTGTAATCCGGCGCGGCCCCTGCTCTGCGGGGGCGCATCACGTTGTACTGTTCTTCCCTCGGGTTATGTGGAGCGGTTATGCCTTATTTACTTGAAATGAAAAGCATCACCAAACGCTTCGGCACGGTGAAAGCCGTCGACAACGTCAGCCTCCGGTTGAACCCCGGCGAAGTGGTTTCGCTGTGCGGTGAGAACGGTTCGGGCAAGTCGACGCTGATGAAAGTGCTGTGCGGGATCTACCCGCACGGCAGCTACGAAGGTGAAATCGTCTTTGCCGGTGAAGTTATCCAGGCGACACACATCCGCGATACCGAACGCAAAGGCATCGCCATCATCCACCAGGAGCTGGCGCTGGTGAAGCATCTCACCGTGCTGGAGAACATCTTCCTCGGGGCCGAAATTTCCCGCCACGGCGTGCTGGATTACGACACCATGACGCTCCGCTGCGAAAAGCTGCTGGCACAGGTGAGCCTCAACATTTCACCGGATACTCGCGTGGGGGATCTGGGCCTCGGGCAACAGCAGCTGGTCGAAATAGCGAAAGCGCTAAATAAACAGGTCAGGCTGCTGATCCTCGATGAGCCGACGGCCTCGCTCACCGAACAGGAAACCGCGGTTCTGCTCAATATCATCCGCGATCTGCAAAACCACGGCATCGCCTGTATCTACATCTCGCACAAGCTGAACGAGGTCAAAGCTATTTCGGACACCATCTGCGTGATCCGCGACGGGCAACACATCGGCACGCGTGAAGCCGCGGGGATGAGCGAAGATGACATCATCACCATGATGGTGGGCCGCGAGCTAACGGCACTTTACCCGAATGAACCCCACGCAACGGGCGATGAAGTGCTGCGCGTGGAAAACCTGACCGCGTGGCACCCCGTTAACCGCCACATCAAGCGCGTCAATAACGTCTCGTTTTCCCTTCGCCGTGGCGAAATTCTTGGGATTGCGGGCCTCGTCGGTGCCGGGCGCACCGAAGCCGTACAGTGTCTGTTTGGCGTGTGGCCAGGGCGCTGGGAGGGCACGATTTATATCGACGGCCAGCCGGTGAAAATCGATAACTGCCAGCAGGCGATTGCCCGCGGCATTGCCATGGTGCCGGAAGATCGCAAAAAAGACGGCATCGTGCCGGTCATGGCGGTGGGTAAAAACATTACGCTTGCGGCGCTCGATCGGTTCTCCGGCGCGCTGAGCAGCCTGGACGATGCCGCCGAGCAGCAGTGCATCCTCCAGTCGCTTGCCCGGCTGAAGGTCAAAACCTCTTCACCGGAGCTGGCGATTGGCCGCCTTAGCGGGGGAAACCAGCAGAAGGCGATTCTGGCGCGCTGCCTGCTTCTCAATCCACGCATATTAATCCTTGATGAGCCCACGCGCGGGATTGATATCGGTGCCAAATATGAAATCTACAAACTGATTAATCAGCTTGTACAGCAAGGGATTGCCGTCATTGTCATTTCGTCTGAGTTACCCGAAGTGCTCGGCCTGAGCGACCGCGTGCTGGTCATGCACGAGGGAAAACTGAAAGCCAACCTGATTAACCAGAACCTGACGCAGGAGCAGGTGATGGAAGCCGCTTTAAGGAGCGAACGTCATGTCGAAAAGCAATCCGTCTGATATCAAAGTCGCTGTTCCGACGCCCGGTGCGTTTGCGGGGCTAAAAGCGCTTAACCTGCAGGTTTTCGTGATGATCGCGGCGATTATCGTCATCATGCTGTTTTTTACCTGGATGACCGATGGCTCGTACTTAAGCGCGCGTAACGTCTCCAACCTGCTCCGCCAGACCGCCATCACCGGCATTCTGGCCGTGGGCATGGTGTTCGTGATTATCTCCGCGGAAATCGACCTGTCGGTCGGTTCGATGATGGGGCTCCTCGGGGGCGTGGCGGCGATTTTTGACGTCTGGCTCGGCTGGCCGCTGCCGCTGACCGTGGCGGTCACGCTGGTGCTGGGTCTGGTTCTGGGAGCCTGGAACGGCTGGTGGGTTGCCTACCGTAAGGTGCCATCGTTCATTGTCACCCTGGCGGGGATGCTGGCCTTCCGCGGGATCTTAATCGGCATCACCAACGGCACCACCGTCTCCCCCACCAGTGCAGCCATGTCGCAGATTGGCCAGAGTTACCTCTCAGATAGCGTGGGCTTTACGATCGGTGTGATTGGGTTGCTGGCCTTTGTCGCATGGCAGTGGCGTGGACGCATGCGTCGTCAGGCGCTGGGGCTGGCTTCTCCGGCGTCAACCTCGGTGGTGGGGCGTCAGGCGCTCACGGCGGTCATTGTGCTGGGCGCCATCTGGCTTCTGAATGACTATCGCGGTGTTCCGACACCCGTCCTGCTGCTGGCGCTTTTACTGCTGGGCGGTATGTTTATGGCCACGCGCACCGCGTTCGGCCGCCGTATTTATGCCATTGGCGGCAACCTTGAAGCTGCCCGCCTCTCGGGTATCAATGTCGAGCGTACAAAGCTGGCGGTCTTCGCCATTAACGGCCTGATGGTCGCTATCGCCGGGCTGATCCTCAGCTCGCGTCTCGGAGCAGGCTCTCCCTCCGCCGGGAACATCGCCGAGCTGGATGCTATCGCCGCCTGCGTCATTGGCGGCACCAGCCTCGCAGGGGGTATCGGTAGCGTGGCGGGCGCGGTCATGGGGGCATTTATCATGGCGTCGTTGGATAACGGGATGAGTATGATGGACGTCCCGACGTTTTGGCAGTATATCGTCAAGGGGGCCATTCTTTTACTGGCAGTCTGGATGGACTCGGCCACCAAGCGACGGGCCTGATAACCGTATTGTGACTTAATTGGGAAGTGAGCCATGTTTGAAAAGCGTCACCGCATTACGTTGTTATTCAATGCCAATAAAGCCTACGACCGTCAGGTGGTGGAAGGCGTTGGTGAATATTTGCAGGCGTCGCAATCCGAATGGGATATTTTTATTGAAGAAGATTTTCGCACCCGTCTGGAGAACATCAAAGACTGGCTGGGCGATGGCGTCATCGCGGACTATGACGATCCCGTCATCGAACAGCTGCTGACCGACGTCGACGTCCCGATTGTGGGCGTCGGCGGCTCCTACCATTCGCCCGACCACTATCCGCCGGTCCACTACATTGCCACCGATAACCATGCCCTGGTCGAGGCTGCCTTTCTTCATTTAAAAGAGAAAGGTGTCCATCGCTTCGCGTTTTATGGGTTACCGTCCACCAGCGGCAAGCGCTGGGCCGTTGAGCGCGAACACGCGTTTTGCCAGCTGGTCGCAAAGGAAAAGTATCGCGGCGTGGTGTACCAGGGGCTGGAAACTGCGCCGGAAAACTGGCAGCACGCGCAAAACCGCCTGGCGGACTGGCTGCAAACGCTGCCGCCGCATACCGGTATTATTGCCGTGACGGACGCCCGCGCGCGGCACGTGCTGCAGGTCTGCGAACACTTACACACTCCGGTGCCCGAAAAGCTGTGCGTGATTGGCATTGATAATGAAGAACTGACCCGCTATCTGTCTCGCGTGGCGCTCTCCTCCGTTGCACAGGGCACGCGTCAGATGGGTTATCAGGCGGCGAAGCTGCTGCATCGTCTGCTGGATAAAGAATCTCTGCCCCTTCAGCGCTTGCTCGTGCCTCCTGTCCGCGTCGTAGAACGCCGCTCAACCGATTATCGCTCCTTAAGCGACCCGGCCGTCATTCAGGCCATGCACTATATTCGCAACCACGCCTGCAAAGGGATTAAGGTCGATCAGGTGCTGGATTCGGTGGGCATTTCGCGCTCGAATCTGGAGAAGCGTTTTAAAGAAGAGGTGGGCGAAACCATTCATGCCGTCATCCATGCTGAAAAGCTGGAGAAAGCACGCAGCCTGCTCATTTCCACGTCGCTGTCGATCAACGAAATCTCACAGATGTGCGGTTACCCGTCTCTGCAATATTTCTATTCGGTGTTCCGCAAAGAGTATGACACCACGCCGAAGGAGTATCGGGATCGCCACAGCGAGGTGCTGATATAGAAAAGAAAACGCCTTCCAGTGGAAGGCGTTTTTTTGAGATTACATATGAGCGGCGATTAAGCGCTGGTTATCCTGGTACATGGCGAACAGATAGTTGTTATAGCTCTGTCCCTTTGTCGAATAACCTTTCAGCTTGTGGATCATCGTACTGGCCGTCACTTCCTGGTCCGCTTTACGCAGCTGAGCGCGTGATTTACGGAACGATGAGTAGGCCGGGTGCGTGTTCAGATTTACCACGTAGGCGCTGACGGAATCTTTCACAGATTCAAACTGCGAATAGCCTTTCACTTTGCCAGGAGCATTGTTACAACGGCCTTTCACGCATTTCATGCCGAAAAGGTTGTTGTTGCTGCGCGCCAGCTTAGACGTCCCCCAGCCGCTTTCGGCAGCAGCCATAGTCGCAACCATGCTGCCCGGGATGATATCCACACGCTCAAGGAGAGCATTCCACGGCACACGACGCGTGTTACCGTTCCAGCTCAGCTTGTAGCGCTTCGTGATATCTTTCAGACGCGTGCGCTCTGACGGCGACCAGCGGCTATCGTACTGTTTGGAAATCAGCCAGTTACGATCCGCAGTAATCGCGGCATTTTGACTCGTGATGTAAGGCATTACCGTCCGGAGAAACGCTTTTTTCCTTGGTGTTCCGGAAGGGTATTTTCGCAAATCAGGAAGTGAACTACTCTTTGCACTATTGCGAGAATACTCTTGTTTACTGCTAACCTTACTACTTGTCGTCTTTATTACGTGGGCTTTCTTACTCGTTGTATCCGTGTGCGTCTTCGCAAGCACCTCACCCGAAAATGCCGTGGTGAGTAACATGAGTATCGCAGCCCCATATCGTCGAATGGGAGTCGATATCATTAGGTCTCCTGGTCGGATGTAATCATCCCAACACCTTATTTTTTTCACAAATTTGAGAGCGGAATCTCAAATCATATCAAAAATAGACTTCAAGAGCACGTATAGAAATAGTCCAATTCCGAAACTATGTCACCTGAAACTTGCTCATAAAAAAATCATTCCGCAGAAACTGTGTGCGCTATCGCAGATAACTGCCTAATTTTGCGCGAGATCACTCATCCTCACGCATCCTCCTGGCAGAAAGCGGCAGGGGATGAGTTTTTGCCTCCCGCCTGATGGCACACTGGTCAAAAATGCCGCGACAGGAAAAAGGAATGAAACGCACCGCATTAGCCTTTCTGATGTTACCCGCACTGGCGCATGCCGACTGGTCATCGCCGGGGTTTAGCGCCTTTAGCGCCGAAGGCACCGGGGTCTTCACCAGCCAGGCAAAGCTTGCGAAGGGTACGCGTCCTCTGACGCTGAGTTTTGACAAGACGTGCTGGCAGCCTGCGGACGCGATAAAACTCAATGAGATGCTGTCGCTCACGCCCTGTGAGGGCGCACCGCCGCAGTGGCGCCTTTTCCGCGACGGTGACTACCAGATGCGGATTGATACCCGCTCCGGCACGCCCACCCTGCTGCTGACGATTCAGAGTGCCGCAGAACAGCCGGTTGCAAACGTCATCCGCCAGTGTCCGAAGTGGGACGGCAAACCGCTGACGCTGGACGTCAGCCATACCTTCCCGGAAGGCTCCGTGGTGCGCGACTACTACAGTAAACAGACGGCGACGGTACAGAATGGAAAAATAACCCTGCAGCCAGCCGCCAACAGTAACGGCCTGCTGCTGCTTGAGCGCGCCGAAACCGACAAGCCTGCGCCGTTTAGCTGGCAAAACGCCACCGTCTATTTTGTGCTAACCGACCGTTACGTGAATGGTGACCCGGGCAACGACAACAGCTACGGTCGCCATAAAGACGGCATGCAGGAGATTGGCACCTTCCACGGCGGTGACCTCAAGGGACTCGCCGGCAAGCTCGACTACCTGCAGCAACTGGGCGTCAACGCGCTCTGGATAAGCTCCCCGCTTGAGCAGATCCACGGCTGGGTAGGCGGTGGCACAAAAGGAGATTTCCCTCACTACGCCTATCACGGCTACTACACCCAGGACTGGACAAAGCTCGACGCCAATATGGGCAGTGAGGATGACCTGCGCCAGCTTGTCGACGAAGCGCACAAGCGCGGGATCCGCGTTCTGTTCGATATCGTCATGAACCACGTTGGTTACGCCACGCTGGCAGACATGCAGGAGTATCAGTTTGGTGCCCTTTACCTGCCGGGTGATGAGCTGAAAAAGACGCTGGGAGAACGCTGGACGGACTGGAAGCCGGGCGCGGGCCAAAGCTGGCACAGCTTTAACGACTACATCAACTTTAGCGACAAAGCCGCATGGGAAAAATGGTGGGGTAAAAAGTGGATCCGCACCGATATCGGCGATTACGACAACCCTGGCTTCGATGATTTGACCATGTCGCTGGCATTTCTGCCGGATCTGAAAACGGAATCCACGACGCCTTCTGGATTGCCAAACTTTTACCAACACAAGCCCGATACCCACGCGAAGGCCATCAAGGGATATCCCCCGCGCGATTATCTGACCCACTGGCTCAGCCAGTGGGTCCGTGACTACGGCATCGACGGTTTCCGGGTGGATACGGCTAAACACGTTGAGCTTGCGGCCTGGCAACAGCTGAAAGACCAGGCAAGCCAGGCGCTGGCCGCCTGGAAAGGGGCGAACCCGGACAAAAAGCTCGACAACGCACCGTTCTGGATGACCGGGGAATCCTGGGGCCACGGGGTGATGCAAAGCGATTATTACCGCCACGGTTTTGATGCGATGATCAACTTTGATTATCAGGAACAGGCGGCAAAAGCGGTGGATTGCCTGGCCGACATGGATCTCACCTGGCAGCAGATGGCGGAGAAGCTGCAAAGCTTCAACGTGCTGAGCTATCTCTCATCACACGATACGCGTCTGTTCCGCGAAGGGGGCCAGCGCGCGGCGGAGCTGCTTCTGCTGGCGCCGGGCAGCGTACAAATCTATTACGGGGATGAATCCGAGCGTCCGTTTGGGCCAACAGGCTCCGACCCGCTGCAGGGCACCCGTTCGGATATGAACTGGCAGGATGTCACGGGCAAGCAGGCCCTAACCGTCGCCCACTGGCAAACGCTGGGCCAGTTCCGCGCCCGCCATCCGGCGATCGGTGAAGGCAAGCAAACCACGCTGTCGCTGAAAGAGGGGTACGGCTTCGTGCGCGAGCACAAGGGCGATAAGGTGATGGTGGTATGGGCAGGTAATCAGTAATTCTCCCCCTCACCCTAACCTTCTCCCCGCAGGGGAGAGGGAACCGGACAGCGCCGTCTTTTCCCCCTCGCCCCTTTGGGGAGAGGGCCGGGGTGAGGGGCACTCACCAGAACTATTCACTACACAAATCCAATTCCGCCATACAAAACAACAAATCCGACCACATCACCCGATTTGCACCAGCACGGTGCTAGCGTTATGGTTACCCACTTTCAAAATAAGCTCGACAGATCACCTGCTATGACGTTTTCACTTTTCGGCGACAAATTTACCCGCCATTCAGGCATTACTCGCCTGATGGAGGACCTCAACGACGGGCTGCGCACACCGGGCGCAATCATGCTCGGCGGCGGAAACCCGGCTCAAATCCCGGAGATGACGACCTATTTCCAGACGCTGCTCGCTCAGATGCTGGAAAGCGGCAAAGCAACCGATGCGCTTTGCAATTACGATGGCCCGCAGGGTAAAACCGAGCTGCTGGCACTCCTCGCCGAAATGCTGCGTGACGAGCTGGGTTGGGATATCGAACCACAGAATATTGCACTGACAAACGGCAGCCAGAGCGCGTTTTTCTACTTGTTTAACCTGTTCGCAGGGCGTCGCGCCGACGGCACCACCAAAAAAGTGCTGTTCCCGCTGGCACCGGAGTATATCGGCTACGCTGATTCCGGCCTGGAAGAAGATCTGTTCGTCTCCGCGCGCCCGAATATTGAGCTGCTGCCGGAAGGCCAGTTCAAATATCACGTCGATTTTGAACACCTGCATATTGGTGAAGAGACGGGCATGATCTGCGTATCGCGTCCGACTAACCCAACGGGCAACGTGATCACCGACGACGAACTGATGAAGCTGGATGCGCTCGCGAACCAGCACGGCATTCCGCTGGTGATCGATAACGCCTACGGCGTACCGTTCCCGGGCATTATCTTCAGCGAAGCACGTCCGCTGTGGAACCCAAACATTGTCCTGTGCATGAGCCTCTCTAAGCTGGGTCTGCCGGGCAGCCGCTGCGGCATCATCATCGCTAACGAGAAAATCATCACCGCTATTACCAATATGAACGGCATTATCAGCCTCTCACCCGGCGGCATCGGCCCGGCGATGATGTGCGAAATGATTAAGCGCAACGACCTGCTGCGTCTGTCCAATGACGTGATCAAACCGTTCTACTACCAGCGCGTTCAGGAGACGATCGCGACAATTCGCCGCTATTTGCCGGAAGAACGCTGCCTGATCCACAAGCCTGAAGGGGCGATTTTCCTGTGGCTGTGGTTTAAGGATTTGCCTATCACCACCGAGCTGCTTTACCAGCGCCTGAAAAAGCGCGGCGTGCTGATGGTACCAGGCGATTATTTCTTCCCGGGGCTCGATAAGCCGTGGCCGCATACGCACCAGTGCATGCGCATGAACTATGTGCCCGACCCGGAAAAAATCGAAGCGGGAGTTAAGATCCTCGCCGAAGAAATCGAAAAAGCCTGGCGCGAAGGCAATTGTTAAATAATAAGGCTCTTCAAATGAAGAGCCTTATTTTTTCCGTGATCTCTATCTTATATAAAGGATATATCCTTCAGTATTTACTCCCTATTATTTAAAGGGATAATTTAGGATAATTCCTGTTGTTTTAATGGCGCTATAGTAATTAGAAAATAATTAAGTGCACGTTAAATAATAATTCAATTAACTCCTTGTTATATAAAACTTAAAACCAACGGCACTGGCAGAAAAATATCCTCGAAGCGAGTCTATGTGCATTTTTAAAATACTGCATATACTCACTAATACGCCGCTCGGCGTTCTATTGCGTGGAGTATTTTTATGCTACCTAATAATGCTAGTCGCATCAGCGTAATTGCTGCTGCGGTACTGCTCGCGTTCTCTCTTTCTGCCTGCAGTGGAAGCGGTGGCGGATCTCACTCAACAGCCAAAAATAACCCTGCAACCGGAAGTAATACCGGCTCGGGTGATGGAAGTGGCACAACGGCTAACAATGGTGGTTCAGGTAGTAACGGATCTGGCTCAGGTTCAGGGACTGGCTCGGGCTCCGGAACAGGTTCAGGCTCAGGAACGGGGACCGGAGGTAACGGCAGCGGAGGAACCGGAACAGGCAACACGGGCAGTGGCGGCACAACCACTGCAGGTGTGAATACTGTGCTGGGCGATGCCGGTAAAACAGTAACCAGCGTTGGCTCTACGGTGGATGGCCTTGGAAGCCAGCTTCCAACGAATAATCCCGTAACGTCAACCGTTTCAACCACCGTCAGCGGTGTTGGCAGCGCCGTTTCTACCGTAGGGACAGGCGTCACAACCGGCGTTGGCGATCCAAACAACCCGAACGGTGTGGGGACAACGGTTAAAGGCGTAACCACGTCGGTTACCTCCCTGGGCAATACCGTTTCAACGGTAGGCACGGGCCTGGCGAGTTCTACTTCAGGAACACCGGTCAGCGGCGTAACCGGCCTGACGGGCAGCGTGGTAAACAGTACCGGGCAACTGGTCAGTAACACCGGCACAGGTTTAACCAACACGGTAAGTAGCCCTGCGATAACGCAGGTAACAACCGATACCACAACCGTTGCCAACAAGACGCTGGGCGGAGTTCAGGGCGTCACGCAAAGCGTGGGCACCACGACGGGTCTCGGCACACCGGTCAACGGTCTGCTGACCCAGGTGGGTAACACCGTGAGCGGCGTGGGGACCAACGTCAGCAACAGTAATAGCGGGCTTAACGGTGTCGGTCAGGTCGTCCAGAACGTCGGCCAGACGGTGACGGATAGCGGCACGCTGGTGAAACCCGCCTCTTCGACAACCGGAGGAGGATCGGGCTCTCTCACGGCCAATGCAAATGTGGCGGCCACGAACAACAGCCTGGGTGCAACGGTCAATACGACCCTTAATACCCTGACTGCTGGCGTTACGGCCAACGCAGCAACAACATCAGGTCAAAACACGTCGACAACTAACCCGGTCAACGGTCTCAATACGTTAACCTCCGGTCTGCTGACGCCAAAACAGTAAAACGGTTATTGCCTTTCTGCGCCCCTGCTTCAGGGGCGCGTTGTACAGCGACACTCCCCCTAACCGGGAATGATGAACAGGGATAGCGCGATGAAAAACCATTTCCTTTTTTCGCTGACGGGGCTGGTTGTGCTGAGCATGGCCCGCGCCGATACACTGCCCTCTATTATTAACCCTGATAACCCGGCGCAAGTTTCTCGTAACGTTGCCCCAGAACAGCCTGAGACCGTCCCACAGCCGAAAGTCAAAATAGAAAAACCGCAGTCAACGCTGACGCCTGAAACGCCCATTACCATTCATCACATTCAGTTTATTGGCGGCACGCGTTATCCTTTGCAGGAATTACTTAAACCCTTCAGGCCTTATGCCGGAAAAACCGTGCCGCTAAAAACGCTCACGGGGCTGGTAAATGATATTACGGCGCGCTATAAGGCCGACGGTTTTCCGCTCTCCTATGCCTGGCTGCCGGATGATAATTTCCAGCAGGGAAATATTAAAATTGTTCTGGTTGAAGGGTATGTCGCTCACAGTGACATCACCAGTAATAACCCTCACATCGCCGAGCGTCTTAAACGATTGTCAGAAAAAATCATGGCGGAAAAACCGCTGTCTCAGGATACGTTCGATCGCTATAGCCAGCTGATGACCCGTACCCCTAACGTTCCGGTCACGGCCAACGCGAAGCTGCCAACCAATATCTATGGCGCGGCGACGATGCAGATAACCGGTAATCAGGAGCGGAGCTGGAATATCGCCTCCACGATCGACACCCGTAAAGGGCAAGATTTAATGATGCTGAACGGAACGCTCAGCAACCTGACAAGCTATGGCGATCAGCTGGGCGTGGCGACGCTTGTGCCGTTAGATAGCAACACGCGAAAAAACTATGTGGGTCTGAACTGGCAGCAGTTTTTAAACGATGAAGGGCTGACGATGCAGCTCAAAGGCAGCTATTACCGTGAAGATCCGCGAGATTTTTCCCCCCTGCTCTCTTTGCCCAATAATATTCAGGTCGATTCGAAGCAAAAAACAACGCAGTACAACGGCGGCGTGACGTTTGGCTATCCATTGCTGCTAACGCAAAAATCCCAAATTAATCTGACCGGCGGTTTTGATTATACCGACCGCCAGGATGATTATGCCCTGCAGGCCAGAGTGCAGGGCAAAACCTATAGCCTGGACTCCGTCAACCAACACGCGCGTTATCCTGCGCTGGAAGTGGGTATCAACGGTGCGCATCAATTCACAGCCGCCAGCATCAGCGGCCGGCTCAACGTCCGTCAGGGTATTGATGCGATGGGGGCCGATATCGTCTCAGCCCCTAAGCCCGATATGAATTTTACGCTCACAAAAAGCTATCTGGACGCTGCCTGGCTGTTTGCCGAAAAGTGGCGGCTATCAACATCCTGGGAGGGAGACTGGTCAAATAACACGTTGCCAGAGCCCGAACGCGTTAGCTTCGGTGCCCAGCGCTTTGGCCGTGGGTACCAGGACAGTGAAGCAAGCGGTGATTACGGCTATGGCGGGCAGGTAGAACTGCGCTATATCAAGATGCGGAAAGAGAGCGCCTGGCTTGCCACCATCCAACCCTATATCCTGGCCGATACCGCGCAAACCTGGTTTAACACGTCCGGTTTACCTCATCAGCGGCTCGGGTCAGTGGCTACCGGGGTGATGATAGGCGATACGCGCCACTATAGCGTCACGGTGGAGGCGGCAAGACCCGTCGGGGATGTTCCGACAGACAGTCGCAACAGGGACTGGCGCTACAGTCTGACGTTCACGTGGAATTTCAATAAAATGCAGTAAGCTTTTCAGCCCGATTACTGACAGGGTCAACACAGCGCAGCGCGTGGGTTGGACAGGCCTCCACGCAGGCCGGTCCGCCTTCGCGATGCACACATAAATCACATTTCAGCGCCTGCGGCTTATTTCCCTCCAGACGAACCTGCATCGCCCCAAACGGACACGCCACCACACAGCTTTTGCACCCAATGCAGCGCGTCTGCTCAACGAGCCAGGCTCCCGCCGTGCGGCTGATGGCATGGGTTGGACAGACGTTAGCACAGGGCGCGTCCTCGCACTGATGGCAACCCACGGCCGTAGTGTAGGCGCCCCCCTTAACCACCCGAAGGCGGGGCGTAAAGGCATGAGCGGAGACAGCGCTCTGATGCGACACCGCGCAGGCCACTTCGCAGGTGCGACACCCAATGCATTTTTCCGCATCCGCCATGATAAATCGGTTCATCTGTTACGCCTCGCGCACGTTAAAACCCAGCTCTTTTGAGATAGCCTCTGCCGTTTCGCGCAGCGGCTTGAGCAAGTTCTTCTCACCCACCTGCTTCATTCGCGACGTTGATAGCGAGATAGAGATCGCATACGGGACGCGGCCGTGGATATCAAATACCGGCACGGCAATGCAGGAAACGCCCAGCTCGTTCTCTTCTTTGTCCATCGCCATGCTGCGATCGCGAATTTCCGCCAGCTCATCATACATCGCACTCAGCTCAGTGATGGTGTTGCGCGTCAAAGGTTGGATCTGTTCCTGATGGCTTTCCCAGTAGCTCGCCACGTAATCCTGATGACCAAACGCCATGTAGATCTTGCCCATTGCGGAGCAGTAGAGCGGCATATGCTGTCCGATATAGGCGCGCGTGCGCAGCATACCGGTTGTCGGTTCGAGCTTGTAAATCAGGATCGCGTGGTCGTCTTCCCGGCTGGAGAAGTTCACCGTCTCGCCGGTCGCAATGTTCAGCGCTTCGAGGTGCGGAGCGGCCACGTGAATGATATTCAGCGACGACAGCGCCTTTTGCCCGACGGCGATAAATTTGGTGGTCAGGCGATAGCTGCCCGCCGCGGGTGCCGGGGTCACGTACCCGCACGACTGTAGCCCCTGCAGCAAGCGGTGCACGGTGCTCTTATTCAGCCCCGCCAGTTCCGATAAATGCGCAAGCGGACACCCGTTCGGATAGTTGCTGAGGATCTCAATCAGCATCAGGCCGCGAAACAAGCTCTGGCTGCCTGCTGGCCTCTCTTTTTCTTGCGTCATTTCGCTCTCTTTCATGCTCATCAAATGGCTCCTTTTTATCGCGCCCTGATGGTAGCGCAAAGTGTGGTTCAGTTCACGATCTCAACAGAAAAAACACAACCGTTTGATTTTAATCGATTTTGAAAAACATGAATGTCGTTGATCTGACAAAATTTGATCGCTATATTTGAAATCAGATTTCGCATAGTGAAATTTAGCGATAAAAAAGCACTCGCACTTGCCCCTTAAAAGAACAGGAGAACAGGGATGAAAGTGACCTTTGAAGAGTTGAAAGCGGCGTTCAATCGGGTCCTGCTCGATCGCGGCGTGAAAGCTGAAACCGCAGACGCCTGCGCCGAGATGTTCGCCCGCACCACGGAGTCCGGCGTCTATTCGCACGGCGTTAACCGCTTCCCGCGCTTTATTCAGCAGCTTGATGCAGGCGATATCATTCCCGACGCTCAGCCAAAACGGGTGATGACATTAGGGGCTATCGAACAGTGGGACGCCCAGCGCGCCATCGGCAACCTCACGGCGAAAAAGATGATGGATCGCGCCACCGAGCTGGCGTCCGACCACGGTATTGGTCTGGTGGCACTGCGTAACGCGAACCACTGGATGCGCGGCGGCAGCTACGGCTGGCAGGCGGCGGAGAAAGGCTATATCGGCATTTGCTGGACCAACTCTATCGCCGTGATGCCCGCATGGGGATCAAAAGAATGCTGCATCGGCACCAACCCGCTGATCGTGGCTATTCCCTCTAACCCGATCACCATGGTCGATATGTCGATGTCGATGTTCTCCTACGGCATGCTGGAAGTGAATCGCCTGGCCGGGCGCGAGCTGCCGGTCGATGGCGGCTTCGATGACGAGGGCAATCTCACCCGAGAGCCGGGCGTGATTGAGAAAAACCGCCGTATTCTGCCGATGGGCTACTGGAAAGGGTCCGGCTTATCCATCGTGCTCGACATGATCGCCACCCTGCTCTCCAACGGATCCTCCGTCGCGGAAGTGACCCAGGACAACAGCGACGAGTATGGCGTGTCGCAGATCTTTATCGCCATCGAGGTTGATCGCCTGGTCGACGGCCCAACCCGCGATGCCAAGCTGCAGCGCATCATGGACTTCGTCACCACCGCCGAACGCGCTGATGAAAACGTCGCCGTCCGTCTTCCGGGGCATGAATTCACGCGCCTGCTGGAAGAGAACCGCCGCGACGGCATCACCATCGATGACAGCGTGTGGGCGAAAATCCAGTCTCTGTAAGGAGTGGACCATGATATTCGGACATATTTCACAGCCAAATCCGTGCCGCCTGCCGCGGGCGATAGAAAAAGCACTTCATTTTCTGCGCACTACGGATTTCACCACCCTGGCGCCAGGCGTGGTGGAAATTGAAGGCCGCACTATTTTTGCCCAGGTTCTCGACCTGACGACAAAGGAACCGCACGAGAACCGCCCGGAAGTGCACCGCCGCTATCTGGATATTCAGTTTTTGGCATGGGGTGAAGAGAAAATTGGTATCGCTATTGATACCGGCAATAACGAAATAAGCGAATCATTACTGGAACAGCGGGATATTATTTTTTATCACGACAGTGAAAATGAATCGTTTATCGAAATGACCCCCGGCAGCTATGCCCTATTTTTCCCGCAGGATGTGCATCGTCCTGCCTGTATTAAAAACAAGGGATCCGCAATTCGTAAAATTGTGGTGAAAGTGGCAATCAGCGAATTGGATTAATTTTCTGATATACCCTAAATAATTCGAGTTGCAGGACAAAACGGCTTGCCGTTTTGAACAGCGCTTGCGCTGGCCCCGAAGGGGCGAGGCCACAGGCCGAGTCACGCGGCAAGAGAGTGAATCTCCAGGAGCTTACATAAGTAAGTGACTGGGGTGAACGAGCGCAGCCAACGCACATGCAACTTGAAGTATGACGGGCATAAATACAGGAACGCGAAATGACCAACACCGGTTTTATTATTGGTGCGTACCCCTGCGCACCCTCGTTTCACCAGAAAGGGGAACAAGAAGAACAAACCTTCTGGCGGGAACTTTCCGACACGCCGAACATTCGCGGGCTGGAACAGCCGTGCCTTGAAAATCTCCATCCGTTTGGCGACGAATGGCTGTTCCGCCATACGCCGGGTGACTGGCAAATCGTCGTCACGGCAGTGATGGAAACCATGCGTCGTCGCGGCAGCAACGGCGCGTTTGGCCTGGCCTCAGCCGACGAAGCGCAGCGTAAAGCCTGCGTAGACTTTTACCGGCATCTGCACCAGAAAGTCAACGCCGTGAACGCCCGTTATCCGGGGAAAGTGATCGCCCTGGAGATGCAGGCCGCCCCGCAGGCGGGCAATGCTTCCGTCGAACAGGCCACCGAAGCGTTTTCCCGCTCGATTCGGGAAATCGCGGGCTGGGACTGGGGCTGCGATCTGGTGCTGGAACACTGCGATGCCATGAACGGCCCGGCACCACGCAAGGGCTTCCTGCCCTTAGAGCAGGTGCTGGAGGTGGTGAAAGAGACGGATATCAGCGTTTGCATCAACTGGGCGCGTTCGGCCATCGAAGGCCGCAGCACGACCCTTCCGCTTGACCATGTTCAGGCCGCGCTCAAAGCCGGAAAGCTGGGGGCACTGATGTTTTCGGGCACGACTACCAGCGGTGAATACGGAGAATGGCAGGATCTGCACGCGCCGTTTTCTTCATTCTGCGCCGACAGTTTGATGTCCACTGAACATGCAAAATCACTCTTGACTGCGGCGAGCGCCGCAACGTTGAAATTCTCCGGTATTAAATTACTGGAAATAAATGCTAATGCTGACGTCAGCCATCGCATCGCCATTTTGCGCGACGGTATTAGCGAAATAAATAAAGCAACGCAATAACAATAAAAATATCCCTATTCCGGTTACATTGACTGAGACAGTAAATATGAACACTTACTCGAATACTCTACAAGCGGACATTCCGCGCCAGCGCTGGCTAAGAATCATTCCTCCCATTCTTATCGCCTGCATTATTTCATATATGGACCGCGTGAATATCGCGTTTGCGATGCCGGGTGGTATGGATGAAGAATTAGGTATTACCGCAACGATGGCAGGCCTGGCGGGCGGGATCTTCTTTATCGGCTATCTGTTCCTGCAGGTTCCCGGCGGCAAGATTGCCGTGCACGGCAGCGGCAAGAAATTTATCGGCTGGTCGCTGGTTGCCTGGGCGGTGATCTCGGTGCTCACGGGTCTGGTGACGAATCAGTATCAGCTTCTGGTGCTGCGCTTCTTACTCGGCGTGGCGGAAGGCGGGATGCTGCCCGTTGTGCTCACCATGATCAGCAACTGGTTCCCGGACGCCGAGCGCGGTCGCGCCAATGCCATTGTGATCATGTTCGTGCCCATCGCCGGGATTATCACCGCACCGCTGTCAGGCTGGATTATTACCGCACTCGACTGGCGCTGGCTGTTCATCATTGAAGGTCTGATGTCCGTCGTTGTGCTGGTGCTGTGGGCGTTCACCGTGTACGACCGACCGCAGGAAGCCCGCTGGATTTCAGAGGCGGAGAAAAACTATCTGGTGCAAACGCTGGCGGCGGAGCAGCAGGCCATCGCCGGAAAAGAGGTAAAAAATGCCTCGCTCAGCGCCGTGCTGTCCGACAAAACCATGTGGCAGCTGATCGCCCTGAACTTCTTCTACCAGACCGGGATTTACGGTTACACGCTCTGGCTGCCGACCATCCTGAAAGAGCTGACGCACACCAGCATTGGTCAGGTGGGCATGCTCGCCATCCTGCCTTACATCGGCGCCATTGCGGGCATGTTCCTGTTCTCTACGCTTTCTGACCGTACCGGCAAGCGCAAGCTGTTTGTCTCCCTGCCGCTGATTGGCTTTGCGCTCTGCATGTTCCTCTCCGTGGCGCTGAAAGAGAGTACCTGGCTGGCGTATTCCGCGCTGGTGGGCTGCGGGTTCTTCCTGCAATCCGCCGCGGGCGTGTTCTGGACCATTCCGGCGCGACTGTTCAGCGCAGAGATGGCGGGCGGCGCGCGCGGCGTGATCAACGCCCTGGGCAACCTTGGCGGGTTCTGCGGCCCGTATGCGGTTGGCGTGCTGATCACCCTGTACAGCAAAGATGCGGGCGTTTACTGCCTGGCGGTGTCTCTGGCGCTGGCGTCACTGCTGGCCCTGCTGTTACCGGCGAAATGCGATGCCGGCGCAGAGCCTAATCCCACGGTGACTCCACACAAGCGTGCGGCCTGATGCCCTCACCCCAGCCCTCTCCCACGGGGAGAGGGAGAAAACCGAACCGGGTCCACCCGGCGAATAAGTGAGATGAAGATGAGTGAAAAAGAGCCCTTCTGGCTGGGTATCGATTGTGGCGGTACTTATCTGAAAGCCGGTTTATACAACAGCCAGGGCAAGGAAGTCTGTATCGAACGTCGCTCGGTTGCCACGCGTAGCCCGCGCGCTGGCTACGCGGAGCGGGATATGCCCTCACTGTGGCAGCACTGCCACGCAACCGTCGCCGCGTTGCTTAAGAATTCAGGCGTTAACGGTAAACAGATCAAAGGTATCGGCATTTCTGCACAGGGTAAGGGACTGTTTCTGCTCGATAAACAGGACCAACCGCTGGGCAACGCCATACTCTCCTCTGACCGCCGGGCGCTGGACATTGTGCAGCGCTGGCAGCAGGACGGCATTCCCGAAAAGCTTTATCCGCATACGCGCCAGACGCTGTGGACCGGGCACCCGGCCTCGCTCCTGTGCTGGGTGAAAGAGAACGAGCCGCAGCGGTACCAGCAGATTGGCAGCGTAATGATGGCGCACGACTATCTGCGCTGGTGTCTGACCGGCGTGAAGGGCTGCGAGGAGAGCAATATCTCCGAGTCCAATCTCTACAACATGAATACCGGGAAATACGACCCACAGCTTACGCGCTGGCTCGGTATCAGCGAAATTGACGGCGCCCTGCCGCCGATTGTCGGTTCAGCAGAAATTTGCGGGGAAATCACCGCTCAGGCAGCCGCACTTACCGGTCTCGCGGCGGGCACGCCCGTCGTTGGTGGACTGTTTGATGTGGTTTCCACCGCAGTCTGCGCCGGGCTGCAAGACCAGCACACGCTAAATGCCGTGATGGGCACCTGGGCCGTCACCAGCGGGATCGCCAGTGCGCTTCGCGACAATGAGCCGTTCCCGTACGTCTATGGCCGCTACGTGCACCCCCAGCAGTACATCGTTCACGAAGCCAGCCCCACCTCGTCCGGCAACCTTGAGTGGCTCACCGCGCAGTGGGGCGACATCTCATTCGATGAGATCAACCACGCTGTTTCCAGCCTGCCGAAAGCGGAAGGCGATCTGTTCTTCCTGCCGTTCCTCTACGGCAGCAACGCCGGGCTGGAGATGACCAGTGGTTTTTACGGCATGCAGGCGCTACACACCCGCGCGCACCTGCTGCAGGCGGTTTACGAAGGCGTGGTGTTCAGCCACATGACTCACCTCAACCGCATGCTTGAGCGCTTTACCCAGGTACAGGCGCTGCGCGTGACGGGTGGCCCGACCCATTCGGACGTGTGGATGCAAATGCTCGCTGACGTCAGCGGCCTGGCGATTGAACTGCCGCAGGTGGAAGAGACCGGCTGTTCCGGCGCGGCGCTGGCGGCGATGGTGGGTACCGGTGTGTTCACCGACTTCCACTCAGCGCAGCGCGCGCTCAAACATGACATCCGGGTGATTGAGCCGGACATGCGCGCCCATGCGGCCTACCAGCGCAAATATCACCGTTACCAGCTACTGATTTCAGCACTACAGGGCTATCACGCCCGTGTTAAGGAGTACGACCTATGAGCCGACCATTACTGCAGCTGGCGCTCGACCACACTTCACTGCAGGCCGCGCAGCGCGACGTCGCGACGCTTTCAGATCACGTCGATATCGTCGAAGCGGGCACCATTTTGTGCCTGACTGAAGGGCTGAACGCCGTACGCGCCCTGCGCGCGCAGTGCCCGGATAAGATCGTCGTTGCGGACTGGAAAGTGGCCGACGCCGGAGAAACACTGGCAGAACAGGCGTTTGGCGCGGGCGCGAACTGGATGACCATCATCTGCGCCGCACCGCTGGCAACCGTTGAGCGAGGCCACGAGGTGGCGCTGCGCTGCGGCGGTGAAATCCAGATGGAGCTCTTTGGCAACTGGACGCTGGACGACGCGCGCGCATGGCATCGCGTCGGCGTGAAGCAGGCAATCTATCACCGCGGGCGCGACGCACAGGCGAGCGGTCAGCAGTGGGGCGAAGCGGATCTCGCGAAAATGAAGGCGCTCTCCGACATCGGTTTACAGCTTTCGATTACCGGCGGCATCACCCCCGCCGATCTGCCGCTGTTTAAGCAGATCAACGTTAAAGCCTTTATTGCCGGGCGCGCGCTGGCAGGCGCCGTCAATACGCCGCAGGTGGCGCAGGCATTCCACTCGCAAATTCGCGACATCTGGGGAGCGTAACTATGCGTCAGCATCCGTTAGGGATTTACGAAAAAGCACTGCCAAAAGATCTCTCCTGGCCGGAACGCCTGGTACTGGCGAAAAGCTGCGGGTTCGATTTTGTTGAGATGTCGGTTGATGAAACCGACGAGCGCCTATCACGCCTCGACTGGAGCACCACGCAGCGCGCTTCGCTGGTTGAAGCGATGCTGGAAACCGGGGTGTCTATCCCGTCCATGTGCTTGTCTGCCCACCGTCGCTTCCCGTTTGGCAGCCGCAATGAAACCGTGCGCGAACGCGCCCGCGAGATCATGACCAAAGCCATCAGGCTGGCGCGCGATCTGGGCATTCGCACCATCCAGCTTGCCGGGTATGACGTCTATTACGAAGAGCACGATGAGGGGACGCAGCAGCGCTTTGCCGAAGGGCTGGCGTGGGCGGTAGAGCAGGCCGCCGCCGCGCAGGTGATGCTGGCGGTGGAGATCATGGATACCGCGTTTATGAACTCCATCAGCAAATGGAAAAAGTGGGACGATATGCTCGCCTCGCCGTGGTTCAGCGTTTACCCGGACGTTGGCAACCTGAGCGCGTGGGGCAACGACGTCACCGCCGAGCTGACGCTGGGCATTGACCGCATTGCGGCTATTCACCTGAAAGATACCCAACCCGTCACCGCGCAAAGTCCCGGGCAGTTCCGCGACGTGCCGTTTGGCGAAGGCTGCGTGGATTTTGTCGGTGTGTTTAACACGCTGAATAAGCTGAACTATCGCGGCGCGTTTCTGATTGAAATGTGGACTGAAAAAGCAAAAGAGCCGGTGCTGGAAATCATCCAGGCGCGCCGCTGGATTGAAGCCCGTATGCAGGAAGGAGGCATGACATGTTAGAACAACTCAAAGCCGAGGTGCTGGCAGCAAACCTGGCGCTGCCCGCCCACCAGTTGGTGACCTTCACCTGGGGCAACGTCAGCGCGGTTGACCGTGAAAGCGGCCTGATGGTGATCAAGCCCTCCGGCGTGGAGTACGACGTGATGACGGCGGAAGATATGGTGGTGGTGAATATCGCCACGGGCCAGGTTGTCGAGGGTAATAAAAAACCCTCTTCAGACACGCCCACCCATCTTGCGCTGTACCGTCGTTACCCGGAGATTGGCGGCATCGTGCATACGCATTCTCGCCACGCTACCATCTGGTCACAGGCGGGGCAGGATTTACCCGCCTGGGGCACAACGCACGCGGACTATTTCTACGGAACCATTCCCTGCACGCGCCTGATGACCACGGCAGAGATTGCCGGGGAATACGAATACCAGACGGGTGAAGTGATCATCAAAACCTTCGAGGAGCGCGATCTCAGCCCGATGCAGATCCCGGCTGTGCTGGTCCACTCCCACGGCCCGTTCGCCTGGGGTAAAGACGCTGCCGATGCGGTCCACAATGCCGTAGTTCTGGAAGAGTGCGCGTACATGGGTCTGTTCTCACGCCAGCTCGCACCGCAGCTACCGGTTATGCAGCAGGAGCTGCTCGACAAGCATTATCTGCGCAAGCACGGGGCGAATGCCTATTACGGCCAGTGATCAGCCGGAATTGATATGCTCTTTACAGTACCGCCGTTTCCAGACGGCGGGGGTTAGCCCGGTATGCTTTGAAAAGATCTGCCGAAAATACCCCACGTCATTAAAGCCGCAGCGGGTTGCCACTTCGGTGAGCGAGGCAGAGCCATCCAGCAACAGCTTTTCTGCCGCCCTGACGCGCTGGCGATGTATCGCCTCCGTCAGGGTTAAATGGAAAGTCCGGCGAAATACGCGCCCGAGATAATCGGCATTGCAGTGCAACGCTTTTGCCAGCTGCGAGGTTGAAAGCGGTAAATGAAACTGCGTGCGAATGAGCTGCTTCGCCTTCCACGCCATCGCCGCACCGGCTTCATCAGCATTATCTTCATATCCTGATGAAATGGAAATTTGCTGTAAAATCAGTAATAAAATGATTTCCAGCGCCACGCTTCGCTGTAATTTTTCCTGCTCACTCAGGAACTGGCGAAAAAGAGAAATCACATACTGTGCATCCCTCACTCGGCAATGTTGTTCTATTGCCAAATTTGGCAACCGGGGCGGGTGATGCTCAACCTCAAAATGCAGCCAGTAAAATTTAAGATCGGCCGGAAAGTCGCCCACGCCCACATGGCGTCGGTCTGGCCAAAGCAGCAAACTCTCTCCTGCTTTTACCTCAAATAACGTGCTTTCTTCCTGGATCGTTAATGTCCCTTTTTCGACAAAAATAATCTCCCACGACGTTAATTTTCGCGCAGGATGGCGGCCCACTCCCCGGGAGATAAATAACCCGCCATTTTGGACCTTAATCGGAAGCGCTATGGATAATTCAAGCATGGATATTCACCATTCCGCTTTTATTGCCATTAGTATTCAACTTACGCTTTGATTATTAATCAATATTCGAATAACTGTCCGATCGGAATCACATTTTTATCATCAGGTCGGAATCGTCATCTTTTTATACTTTTCCCTTCCCTTGTTGGCCTTTCCGTTCGGTGCAGAATAAATGAGTACCTTGCACAAATACGATAATAAATTCGATTACTGAGGAGTTACTTCATGACTTCCACACCGATTACAGAATCAGACGTGACACAAGGGGCAACAGATAGCCACTTGTCCGTCCGCGAAAAAATTGGCTACGGCCTGGGTGATGCGGGCGGGACGGTGATTACCTGCCTGATCATGAATTTTCTGACCTTCTTCTATACCGATATTTTTGGTCTGACGCCTGCGCTCGTTGGCACGCTCTTTATTGCCTTGCGCGTATTTGACGCCATTTCCGATCCGGTAATGGGTATTATTGCCGACCGCACGCAAAGCCGCTGGGGGCGCTTTCGCCCGTGGCAGCTGTGGGTCGCCTTCCCGATCGGAATTATCGGCGTGCTGACTTTCACCGTTCCGGAAGCCAGCATGGGCGTGAAAATCGCCTGGGCGTTCGGTACCTATTTGCTGTTGTCTGTGGGCTATACGGCCATCAACGTTCCCTACTGCGCGCTGATCAACACCATGACCACCCGTCACAATGAGGTGATCTCCTGCCAGTCATGGCGCTTTGTACTCTGCGGCGTTGCGGGTTTCCTGGTCTCAGTGGGTCTGCCGTGGCTCGTCGAGGCGCTGGGTCAGGGCAATGCCGCAAAAGGTTACCAGCTTGGCGTTGGGGTGCTGTGCGCTGTCGCCGTGGTGATGTTCCTGTGCTGCTTCTTCTGGGTGCGGGAGCGCGTCCCGCTGGCGCTGATGGGCAAATTCACCCTGCGCGAGCATCTGGCCGGGTTGCGTAAAAACGATCAGCTGCTGCTGATGCTGGTGATGTCGTTCCTGCTGATCAATGTCTTCAACATTCGCGGCGGCGGGTATATGTACTTCATCACCTACGTGCTGCAGGGCAGTACCGCGTATACCTCGCTGTTTTTCACCATGGTGACCTTTGCCGCCATTCTGGGCGCGGTGATCGTTAGCCCGCTGTCGCGCCGTATTGATACCGTCAAACTCTACTATTACACCAACCTGGTGCTCGCCGCGCTCGCAGTGGGAATGTGGTTCCTGCCAGGCGGCCCGGCACACCAGACGCTCTGGCTGATCGTTATTTTGAGCAACGGCGTCATTCTCGGGTTTACCCTGCCGCTGCACTTCTCGCTGATGGCGTTTGCCGACGACTATGGCGAGTGGAAAACCGGCGTGCGTTCGTCGGGGATGAACTTCGCCTTCAACCTGTTTTTCATCAAGCTCGCGTGGGCGTCTAGCGCCGGGATCATTAGCCTGGTGTTTATTGCCGTGGCCTATCAGCCAGGTGCGGGCAACCAGACACCTGCTTCGCTGCAGGGCATCACCGCCATGGAGACGCTGCTCCCCGCCCTTTTCCATCTGCTGCTGGCCGTCTCTATCCGCTGGTGCAGACTCAACAACCCTATGATGTCGCGCATTGCCACCGACCTGCGCCAGCGTCACGTACCCTCCTGAGGAGAACACGATGTCTATTATGGAAGCCGATCTGCATAAACTGAAAATTAACGACCCGTTTCTCGGGCAGTATCAACGGCTGGTACGTGAGGTAGTGATCCCCTACCAGTGGGATGCGCTAAACGATCGTGTGACGGAAGCCGAACCCAGCCACGCCATCACCAACTTCCGCATTGCGGCGGGCCTGGAGCAAGGTGAATTCTACGGCATGGTGTTCCAGGACAGTGACGTGGCGAAATGGCTGGAAGCTGTGGCGTGGTCGCTGTGCCAGAAACCGGATGCTGAACTGGAAAAAACCGCCGACGAGGTCATTGAACTGATTGCCGCAGCGCAGTGTGAAGATGGCTATCTCAACACGTACTTTACGGTGAAAGCCCCCGAGGAGCGCTGGACGAATCTGGCCGAATGTCACGAGCTGTACTGCGCCGGACATATGATTGAGGCTGGCGTGGCATATTTTCAGGGAACCGGAAAACGCCGTCTGCTGGAGGTGGTGTGCAGGCTGGCGGACCATATCGACAGCGTGTTTGGCCCTGGTGAGAACCAGCTATACGGCTATCCGGGCCATCCGGAAATCGAGCTGGCGCTGATGCGGCTTTACGACATCACGCAGGAGCCCCGCTATCTCACTCTGGTGAAATATTTCATCGAACAACGCGGCGTGCAGCCTCACTTCTACGATATCGAATACGAGAAGCGCGGCAGAACGTCATACTGGAACACCTATGGCCCGGCCTGGATGGTCAAGGACAAAGCCTACAGCCAGGCGCATGAGCCACTTGCTGAACAACAAACGGCCATTGGACACGCGGTGCGTTTTGTCTACCTGATGGCGGGCATGGCGCATCTGGCGCGCCTGAGTCATGACGAGGGTAAACGGCAGGACTGTCTGCGGCTGTGGACAAATATGGCGCAGCGCCAGCTGTATATTACCGGTGGAATCGGGTCGCAAAGCAGCGGCGAGGCGTTCAGCAGTGATTACGATCTGCCCAACGATACGGTCTATGCTGAAAGTTGTGCCTCCATCGGTCTGATGATGTTTGCCCGCAGGATGCTGGAAATGGAGGCCGACGGCCACTACGCCGACGTGATGGAGCGCGCATTATACAACACGGTACTGGGCGGGATGGCGCTGGACGGTAAGCATTTCTTTTATGTGAATCCGCTGGAAGTGCACCCGAAAACGCTGGCGTTCAACCATATCTACGATCACGTGAAACCCGTCCGCCAGCGCTGGTTTGGCTGCGCCTGTTGCCCACCGAATATCGCCCGCGTGCTGACGTCGCTGGGGCATTATATTTATACCGTCCGCCAGGATGCGCTTTTTATTAACCTTTACGTGGGCAACGATGTCGCCATACCGGTTGGCGACGAAACCCTGGCGCTGCGAATTAGCGGTAACTATCCGTGGCAGGAAGAGGTGAACATTGAGATCGTCTCGCCTGTGCCGGTGAGGCACACCCTGGCCCTGCGGCTCCCGGACTGGTGCGCGGCACCTGGCATGTCGTTGAACGGTGAAGCGGTTGCGGGTGAAATCTCCCGGGGATATATCTACCTGATCCGTACCTGGCAAGAAGGGGATGTCGTCACGCTGACGCTACCGATGCCAGTTCGGCGCGTGTATGGGAACCCGCAGGTACGCCAACAGGCGGGCAAAGTCGCCCTGCAGCGTGGCCCGCTGGTCTACTGCCTGGAAGAGGCCGATAACGGTGCGAACTTACATAACCTCTCCCTGCCTGCTGACAGCGAGTTTCGGGTCTTTGAAGGGCGCGGGATTTTCGCGCACAAGATGCTGATACAGGCAGAGGGGATTGGGTGTCACGTGAAGGACACGGATGCGCTGTGGCAATACGACCGCTCGCCGGTACAACGTCAGCCCCAGACGCTGACCTTTATACCCTGGTTTAGCTGGGCTAACCGGGGAGAAGGGGAAATGCGGATATGGGTGGATGAAGGCTGAATATCTGCGGTCTGTTGCCCTCACCCCAACCCTCTCCCACGGGAGAGGGAGAACGTTAAGGCAGCACGCGACGTGCTGCCTCGGCCAGAAATGCGCTTCGATTACCGAACTGAGGATGCTCGCTGACAAAGGAATCAATTTTTACCAGCAAACGTCGAGGCATCGTGATGTTGATACGCTCGGCCCTGCCGTCGAACTGTTTCATATTAATATCTACCAACAGCCATTGCCCGCCTGTGAAATCCTCAGGACGATTTTCCAGATGCGCTTCCACATTACCCGGAAGAGGCAGTGCATTATCCATTTCAAATAGCGCTTCGAAGTGTGCTGTGAGCGCATCACGCGCATCCTGAAAAGCGTCGTCCAGGGAATCACCTGCAAAAAAACAGCCTGGAACGTCAGGGAAAAAGCCGCTGGCGCTACCGTCGGAGTCAGAATGAATGTAAGCCGGATAAAACATAACTACTCCTGATATCAGTGTTTAATTCCCGCCTGTCGCCAGATCTGGGCGAGAGTGCCCGGTTTAATTTTCTTTTAATAATTATACACATGATACACACTTTTATTGATGGCGCGGATCACATTAGCGTATCAGGAATATTAATGGGGAGGTCATTACGGGAAAGGAAAACGGGAGATCGGTACTATCAAAAAATGCCCGGCGGCGCTTCGCTTGCACGGGCCTACGTAAATCTGCGATGGCAGTCCATGTAGGCCGGGTAAGGCGAAGCCGCCACCCGGCTTTACCGCATCAGAAACGCCAGGTCAGGCCGGTCATCAGCGCGAAGCTGTCGTCGCGGTCGATCATCGGGCTGTTCTTCACGTCGTCAGGCAACACGGTGTAGACCGCGCTGGCGTTGAGGTACAGCTTCTGGGTTAACTGATATTTAGCCGCCAGGCCAACGTATGGCGTCCAGCTGTCACCGGCGGTGTATTGCTCCAGACCTGAGCGGCGAGACTCGCTGCCGGATACGCCGTAGTAGTAGTCGTTATAGCTTTCGTCGCTGTAGAACACACCAACAGAAGGCGTCAGGGTCAGGCGCTCCATTCGGATCGGACGGAAGTACGATACCTCGCCCACTACGCCACCACTTTCATCCATCGCATCACCCGAGACCGCCACCTTCAGCGAACCCCAGCTTTCATGGCGGTAGTACGCGCCGCCGAGGAAGGCTGACGCTTTACGCTCATCAAGCTGCTTCATCTGATGGTCGTCGTTGTCATCAGGATCGAAGTGCAGCGGCATCCATGACGCGGTCAGGCTGAATTCATTTTTTGGGTCTTTCCACAGGATCCATCCTCCGGTGGTCTGGCGAACGTAAAAGCGATCGCCTTCGTAGCTAATTAACGGTACTGCGGTCGTATTTTCGTTATAGCCTTTGTAAGGAGACTCATTAAATACAGCCCCCGCTCCAAGTGAAAAGTCTCCGGCCATTGCTGAGGATGTTGCAAATAACGTGGCAGCGATGAGTAAATTGTATTTAATAGTCATTACATGTAATCCATTAAAATGCCAAACAAGCGAGGCGCATAATAATGGTTACAAATTTGCCAATGCAACGCTGCGGTTTATATAATATTATATATAAAATCATATAGATGGGTGTGCATGATGAATAAATTACAGCTAAAGCCACGCGAATTAAAAATTATATCCGTCATCGCAGCCACCCACAGCATTGGTGATGCCGCCGCCCTGCTCGGCATGGCGCAGGCCAACGTCAGTAAATATCTGTCTGATTTTGAAACGCGGGTTGGACTGAAGGTTTTTGAGCGCACCACGCGCCAGCTGGCCCTGACCCAGTTTGGTGAAGCGTTACTCCCTTACGTTAATGCCACGCTGGATAAAAACAGTCAACTCGTTAATTTCATTGCTGATTATAAGCATGAAAAGCGCGGAAAGGTTACAATCTATGCCCCTACAGGTATCGTAACCTATCTCGCGCGCCACGTGATCCATCAGATAGAAGACATCGGTGACATTCGCATATCGCTGAAAACCTACAACCTGGACCGGAATGAATTTTCAGAAGGCGTTTCCTTTCCGGATGACTGCGACATTTTAATTACCTATGCGCAACCGAAAGACGAAAGCCTGGTCGCCAGCGTGTTGACAAAATATTCCGTTACGGCATTCGCAACCGTGGAGTATTTAAATAAACATCCCTTAATGGGACCTGAAGATTTAATTAACCACTCCTGCATTCTCATTGACTCCATGCTGGTCGATGATGCGAACATCTGGCGTTTTCGCGTGCACGGCAGTGATAACGTGCATGACTACCGGGTGACCGGTAATTATATTTGCGACAATACGCAGACGGCCCTGGAGCTGGCAAGAAATAATCTCGGGATTGTTTTTGCGCCAAAAGAGAGTCTGAAGAAAGAATTAACAAACGGGATGCTGGTTCCCTGCTTCCCGCATCAGGAAGAGTGGTGGCTCGATCTGACGGCCATCTTCCGCAAACGTGAATACCAGCCCTGGCGCGTGCAGTACGTTCTGGATGGCGTTCTTAACTGCCTGCGCCAGCAAATTGCTCAGGCCGCCCATGGACGGCCTGAGCTGGGCGATTAGAACAGCCCCAGCGGTTTATCGGAGTAGCTGACCAGCAAGCATTTCGTCTGCTGGTAATGCTCCAGCATCATCTTGTGGGTTTCACGCCCGATGCCCGACTGCTTATAACCGCCAAAGGCCGCGTGTGCCGGATAGGCGTGGTAGCAGTTGGTCCAGACGCGCCCGGCCTGAATGCCTCTGCCCATTTTATAGGCCAGATTACCGTTGCGGCTCCAGACGCCTGCCCCCAGGCCATACGGCGTGTCGTTGGCAATCTCCAGCGCCTCCTCCATGGTTTTGAAGGTGGTCACGGCCAGCACCGGTCCGAAAATTTCCTCCTGGAAGACGCGCATGTTGTTCTGACCGAACAGGATCGTCGGTTCAAGGTAATACCCTTCCTGCAGATCCCCTCCCAGCACCTTACGGCGACCACCGGTCAGAATATCCGCCCCTTCTTTCTTGCCGATATCAATGTAGTTGAGGATAGTTTCAAGCTGTCCGTGTGAGACCTGCGCGCCCATCTGCGTGACGTTATCGAGCGGGTTACCGCTGCGGATAGACTCAACGCGGCGAATAGCCCGCTCCATAAAGCGCTCATAGATGGACTCCTGCACCAGCGCGCGGCTTGGGCAGGTGCAGACTTCGCCCTGGTTAAACGCAAACAGCGCAAACCCTTCCAGTGCTTTATCGAAGAAGGCATCCTCTTCCTCCATCACGTCCGCGAAGAAGATGTTCGGGGATTTCCCGCCCAGCTCCAGGGTCACCGGAATAATATTCTGCGTGGCGTACTGCATGATCTGCTGGCCCACTTCCGTCGACCCGGTAAACGCCACTTTGGCGATCCGTTTCGAGGTAGCCAGATATTCCCCTATCTCACCGCCCGCCCCGTTGACCACGTTAATCACGCCCGGCGGCAGAAGATCGCCAACGATTTCCATCAGCAGCAGCACCGAGAGCGGGGTCAGACGCGCCGGTTTCAGCACAATGCAGTTCCCGGCCGCCAGCGCGGGCGCCATTTTCCAGCTCGCCATCAGCAGCGGGAAGTTCCACGGAATGATTTGCCCGACGACGCCCAGCGGTTCGTGGAAATGATACGCCACGGTGTCGCTGTCTACCTCGCTTATCCCGCCCTCCTGAGCGCGAATGCAGGAGGCAAAATAGCGGAAGTGGTCGATGGCCAGAGGCACGTCTGCCGCCATCGTTTCCCGGATCGGCTTGCCGTTATCCCAGGTTTCCGCCGTCGCCAGCAGCTCCAGATTCTGCTCCATCCGGTCGGCGATTTTGAACAAAATGGCCGCGCGGTCCTGAACGGAGGTATGGCCCCATTTATCTTTCGCTTTGTGCGCCGCATCCAGCGCCAGATCGATATCGCGCTTGCCGGAGCTGGCTATCTCGCACAGCGGCTGGCCGGTAACGGGGGTCAGGTTGGAATAGTATTCGCCGTCGACGGGAGCCACCCAGTCGCCGCCAATAAAGTTGTCATAACGAGGCTTCAGCTTGAGGGGAAAACCATACTCGCCGGGCTGGATACGCGATGAGGGAGGATTGTTTGTCATGACCGTCTCCTTGCTGTTGGTGTACAACAAGGGTAGTTCCGGCTGGCGATTTTCTCGCCAACCGGTAACGGCGTTTACGACGGGGGTCACGGAGTTTCAGGAAATAATAACGAATCTCGCAATAAATGATCGTTACCGCGACGGCGGGTAAAGCCGATGCGGTTGAAATACTCCAGGATCTGAATCGCCAGCTTGCGGCCCACGTTCAGCCGGTCGCGGAAATCGGCCGCGCAGGTAGAGCCCCGCTCCTGATCCAGCTCGCGGATCAGGTTGGCAAACGCCACAATACGATCGTTACGGTAATAACGATCTTTCACGATCGCGACTATCAGCCCCTGCTGCGCCGCATGGCGCAATACCTGACGCATCACCTGCTCGTCAGTGCTCGTTTCGCGGGCCAAATCGCGAACCCACCACGACTCATCGCCAAACAGCGAGGCCACTTTTTGCCATACTGCCTCTTGCTCTGCGGTAAACCCGGCCTTGTGATCCGGCAGATGCAGCCAGCCGTGGTGGCTTTTGATCGCCCCGCTTTCGCGCATGTTTTCAATCAGCAGCAGCACCAGCGCATCGTCTTCCATCGGCAGCGCCATGCGTCGCAGACGCTCACGTCCCGGGCCAGGCTCGTCCTGATGCTGTTCATGGTACGTCGCCAGCGTGTTCAGTATCTTACGCTGCCAGTGTGCCGCAACCGGGGCATTAAGCAGGCTATTCCCAGCCTGAATAAAGCCCGGCTGCTGGGTGAGCTGGCGTAAGCCTTCCCCGCTCAGCTGGCGTGCCCATGCAAAATCACTCAGGCTCACCGCACCGCGATCGAGATGAACCCGCAGCGCGGCGCTATCATCGCTGGCCTGCGCCAGCGCTGCCAGCCACTGCAGATATTCAGGTTTACGCTTGCCGCGTCGCGGTGGATTCAGCGCGACGACCCGTGCCCCGGCCAGCGTTTCCCGCGCGGAAATATCACGCAGTACCAGACGATCGTTGTCTGCAAGCCAGAGCGGAGAATCGAATACCAGTTCGGCAAGGTCGTTTTCCAGCAGCGACACGCGCCCGGTGATATGGCTCGCCGCATGGTGAATATGCAGCGGCTGCCATTGGGTCAGGGGCACGTTTGTCTGAAGGGAGACAATGACGCGTTCAGAGGGTTCAGGTGGGGCATCGGCCAGCAGCCAGTCGCCGCGGTTAAGCTGCTCTTTTTCCGCATCCCCGGCAATGTTCAGCGCGATCCGCTGCCCGGCATGAGCGCGCTCTGCGGGCTGGTTTTGCGCATGTAAGCCGCGCACGCGCATCGGTTTGTTAACGCCCGTCAGCCACAGGCTGTCCCCCACTTTTACTTCACCGCTCAGCGCCGTACCGGTAACCACCAGGCCCGCGCCTTTGACGGTAAACGCCCGGTCAATGGCCAGACGGAAGCGGTGATGGCTGGCGTGGTCACGCGACGAAAGTTGCTGTAAGTGGTGGCGAAGTTCATCGATACCGCGCCCTTCTGTCGCCACGGTGACAAAAAGCGGCGCATCGGCAAAACCATATTCCCGCAGGGTCGCCTGTACCGTTTCGCGCACCTCGCTGACGCGTGCGTCATCCACGCGATCGGCTTTGGTCAGCGCCACGGTCAGCTGCGGGTTGCCGGTCAGTTGCAGGATCGCCAGGTGCTCACGGGTTTGTGCCATAACGCCATCATCGCAGGCCACCACCAGCAGGGCATGATCGATGCCCCCCACGCCCGCCAGCATATTAGACAGAAACTTTTCATGCCCCGGAACATCTATAAAACCCAGTACGCGGCCATCAGGCTGGGGCCAGTAGGCATAGCCCAGATCGATGGTCATGCCGCGCTTTTTCTCTTCCGGCAGGCGGTCGGCGTTTATGCCGGTAATCGCCTGCAGTAACGTGGTTTTTCCGTGGTCGACATGACCGGCGGTGGCAATAATCATTTCAACAACATCTCCAGAAATCGCTCTTCATCTTCAAGGCAGCGCAGATCCAGCCACATTCGGCCATCGTAAATCCGCCCGATAACCGGCGCAGGCAGGCCACGCCAGCGCGACGACAGGGCTTCAAGGTCGCTGCCGCGCCCGTCACGCGGGGTGAACGTGAGCGCTTCACTCGGCAGCCTGTCCACCGGCAGCGAACCGCTGCCAATCTGCGACTGGCAGGGCTCAATGCGAACGTCAAAATCGGGGTAGTGTGGGGCAATGCGCGGCAGCAGCAGTTCGGCCTGGGTGCGAATCGAGGCGGCATCGCGGCTTAACAAACGCAGCGTGGGCAGGCGGTCGGCCAGTTTCTCCGGATGGAGATAGAGCCGCAGCGTCGCGTCCAGCGCGGCAAGCGTCATTTTATCGGCTCGCAGGGCGCGCTTGAGCGGATGCTGCTGCAGCTTCGCAATCAGCTCGCGCTTGCCGACGATAATCCCGGCCTGCGGCCCGCCCAGCAGCTTGTCGCCGGAAAAGCTGACCAGGCTGACGCCCGCGGCAATCATCTCTTGCGGCATCGGCTCCTTCGGCAGCCCGTAAAGGCTCAGATCCACCAGCGAGCCGCTGCCGAGATCGGCAATCACCGGTATATTCAGTTCGCGGCCCATCGCCGCCAGCTCCGCCTCTTCAACCGTTTTGGTAAAGCCTTCAATATGGTAATTGCTGGTGTGGACCTTCATCAGCAGGGCGGTATTTTCATTCACCGCCGCGCGATAATCTTTCGCATGGGTGCGGTTGGTGGTGCCCACTTCATGTAGCGTGCAGCCCGCCTGGCGCATCACGTCCGGAATGCGAAACGCCCCGCCAATCTCCACCAGCTCGCCGCGGGAAACCACTACCTCTTTGCCGCTGGCGGTGGCCGCCAGCATCAGCAGCACCGCCGCGGCGTTGTTATTCACAATGCAGGCATCTTCCGCGCCGGTCAGTTGACACAGCAGGTCCGCCAGCGCCCGGTCACGATGCCCGCGTCCGGCACCGTCCAGATCGTACTCCAGCGTCACGGGCGCTCGCATGGCCTGCGCGACCGCAGCAACCGCCTCTTCCGCCTGCTGCGCGCGGCCCAGATTGGTATGCAGTACGGTACCGGTCAGGTTAATCACCGGGCGTAACGCGCTTTGCGCTTTCTCATCCAGCCGGCGTTCAACTTCTTGCTCCCACGCCGCGCACCAGCTGGGCAAGGCGTTTTCTGCCTGAATTGCGCATCGGGCTTCGTCCTGAAGCAGGCGTAACATCTCCACCGTCGCGGTATGGCCGAAGCGTTCAACAGCAGCATGCATGCGGGGCTCACGAAGGAGACGGTCGGTAGCGGGGATCTGGCTGTACAGCGAATGATGAGTAGTCATGAAAGCGCCTGGCGAGTAAATATCTTCCCCCCTCCCGACGGGAGAGGGAGTTAACATGTGGAGGGATTGTACCGCCTCCGACGCCGAAGTGTTATAACCCGCGTCAAGCCTTTGGCGGTTCTGTCCGGGCAAAGCTCTCGCGGCTAAAAAGGGTGTCGGCCAGTTTCACCAGCAGCGGACGGTCGACGCACCAGCCAGGGGAAACGCGGCGGAAGTTGAGATATCCGATGGCGCAGGCGATAGCGATGGTCGCCAGATTCAGGCTGTCGGTTTGAATCTTTCCCTCCTGGATAAGCTGCTCGCACCTGTCCAAGCTGCGGCTGATTTTTTCCCGCTGGCGTAACAGTTCCGTCTCCGACTGCTGGGCGGCGGGCCTTGCCTGTTCACGCACGGAGGTTAACGCCGCATCCATAATGCCATCGGCCAGGGCTTCGATTTGCTTCACTGCCAGCGCCGCTTTTGGGTCAGCCGGAAGCATGGCCGGGGCAACGCCCAGCAGCTCGATATACTCCGCAATAATCGGGGAATCGAACCAGTATTCGCCCTCGTCCGTCACCAGCGCCGGGACTTTCCCCAGCGGGTTGTACTGCGCGACGCCGTTTTCAGCGTTGTAGGGCTGTTCATTGATGAATTCAAATTCAATCCCTTTCTCCAGCAGGAGAATCGAGATTTTTCGCACGAAGGGACTGGTGTAGCTACCGATGAGTTTCATTGCCTGATCCTTGATGCCGGAAAAAAGTCAGTATGGATCAAGCGATGAAAAAAGGGCAGGTATGCGTGTCGCATTCCTGCCCTGGAAGAATTAGTGATCGAGGTAGAGGTAGTGCATCCAGCTGGTCATGCGCAGCAATACTTTACGCATCACCGAGACGTGGGCGAAATGGTCCGAGTAGACCGCCACCTGGGCATAAATACCGTCCGGCAGCGCATCGACTTCCGCATTCGGATCCAGTTCGATAGTGCCCAACACGCCGTCCGTTCCCGGCACCACCGTCAGCGACTGCAGCGCGCCCTGCGCCTGATAGGAGCCTCCCGGCACCACCGGCAGAATCGCGGTGAGCTTCCCGGAGAACACCTGACCCGGCAGCGCGTTAAACACCACTTCCGCTTCATCGCCCGGCTTCAGACGCAGCAGCGAGTTCTGACGGAACTGGGCCACGATCTGACGCTTCTGTTCAGGAATAAAGACCATCACCGGACGCAACGGCAGCGCGGCGGCGTACGTCCCCGGACGGATCAGCACCTGGGTGACGTAACCATCGCTTGGCGCACGTACCACGGTCTGATCCAGGTTGTATTTGGCTTCGGCGAGCTGAGCGCGTAAGGAGGCAATCTGCGACTGCTCGCCGTTCACCATGCTGTCCAACTGGCTTTGAATCTGCGTCTGTTCAGCAACGGAGCCTTTTACCAGCGCATCCTGCGCGAGATAGTTCTGCCGCGCGTTGTCGATATCGCTCTCAGAGAACGGATTCACCTTCGCCTGGCTGCCTTTCAGGTAGCGCTGATAATCTTTATACAGGCGGTCACGCTCTGCGGAGACGCGCGTCGTATTGGCGACGGCCTCCACCAGCTGCGCTTTCAGATTGTCGATATTGTGCGTCGCGGTCACCAGGTCAGCCTGGAGTCTGTCGACGCGCGCCTGGTAGCGGCCTGGATCAAGTTTAAATAACACTTCGCCTTTTTTAATAAGCTGGTTATTTTTATCGGTCACTTCACTGACCACCCCGGTAACCTGCGGCGTAATCGGAATAGAAATAACCGCTTTTTGCGCCGTAAACGTATACGGGTGGTTATAATTCATTAACAGAATAAGACCGGCAACAATAAACACCCCGCCTAATGTCGCGGTGGCAAGCGTCCACTGGTTTACCGGAATACGGAATATTTTAAAAATCACCCAGGCAAATGCCACATAGGTCAAAATAATTAACAGATCCATGATTAGCGCTCCAGCGTGTTCTTATCAGCAGCAGGCTTTACCGCGGCCAGCTTTTGTTCGAGTTCCGCCACGCGTTTGGCGAGCGCATCCATGCCCGGCACCTCATCAGGCTTTGTGATGTGGTTCTGCATACCCCAGCCGCGATCTTCACGGTACAGCGTGGCCCAGATCCACAGGAACGGCCAGATGGCATGGAGCGTAAAAAGGCTAATCCAGCCTGCCGTATGAATCGCATCGGCATGGGGATGGTTACGCTTTTTGGCCATATTATAAGGGATGTCATGGATGGCGATGATTCCGTAAAAGAGAACCAGAAATACAAAAATCAATACGCCCAGCGCAAAATAGTTGAGAAACATATTCTCCTCACTTAAACAACGTCAACTCATTAAATTAATATAATGGTATGCAACCTAATTAATTTTTATAAGCACGGGGTTGTGCTTACTATTTCCGAGCCGGGGAGTATGGGTTTTTATAATATCTCCATGCAAGTTTATAAGCGTGTCAAAATATATCCTGAATAATAATAGACTTAACCTTACAATATGAGCGTAATCCACCTTTTAACTTTTCGCCATACCACACATCAAAAGTGGTTTTTTAGCTTAACGTGTCGCGCCAGGTCATCCTGGCACCGAATCGCCAGGCAGAGTTTGCCGCCGATCGCAGCCGGAGAAATCTGCATAAAAATATTTTGTGAAATCAGTCACAATCCGGAAACAAACACACAAAACCAAAACGTGAACACCATCACAGAAAAGGGTGGTTTTTGCTTTATTTCTCGCCATCGTATTTTTTTTGTCCATTCGTTTTGTGATTCAGATCACCTCATTGATATCCACACCCCCTACATTTACGTGACATGTGTCACACAAATTTTCGCTGTCTGGACAGTTGAACGATTCAGTGCCAGATTTCACAGCATCAGAACAGGGTCCGGCTACCTCTGCCGCCTCATTAACAATAAACCTCGGGCCGCAAGCCTAAGCGCAAACAGAAGAAGGGGTGTTTTATGTCATCCGATTTCAAGATCAAAGTTCAAAGCTTTGGTCGTTTCCTCAGCAACATGGTGATGCCAAATATCGGCGCGTTTATCGCGTGGGGTATCATCACTGCATTGTTCATTCCGACAGGGTGGTTGCCTAACGAAACGCTGGCGAAACTTGTTGGCCCAATGATTACCTATCTCCTGCCGCTGCTCATCGGTTTCACCGGTGGTCGTCTGGTGGGCGGTGACCGTGGTGGCGTAGTGGGTGCTATCACGACCATGGGTGTTATCGTCGGCGCGGATATGCCGATGTTCCTCGGTGCAATGATTGCCGGTCCTCTGGGCGGCTGGGCGATTAAGAAATTCGACGTCTGGGTTGATGGTAAGATTAAATCCGGCTTCGAAATGCTGGTGAACAACTTCTCTGCGGGCATCATCGGGATGATCCTCGCGATTCTGGCGTTCCTCGGCATTGGCCCTGCGGTTGAAGTGCTGTCCAAAATTCTGGCGGCAGGCGTTAACTTCATGGTTGCGCACGACATGCTGCCGCTGGCGTCTATCTTCGTAGAACCGGCGAAAATCCTGTTCCTGAACAACGCCATCAACCACGGCATCTTCTCGCCGCTGGGTATTCAGCAGTCTCACGATCTCGGCAAGTCCATCTTCTTCCTGATTGAAGCGAACCCGGGTCCGGGTATGGGCGTACTGCTGGCGTACATGTTCTTTGGTCGCGGCAGCGCGAAGCAGTCTGCTGGCGGTGCGGCAATCATTCACTTCCTGGGCGGTATTCACGAAATTTACTTCCCGTACGTGCTGATGAACCCACGTCTGATCCTGGCCGTTATCCTTGGCGGTATGACCGGCGTGTTCACCCTGAGCGTGCTGGGCGGCGGTCTGGTGTCTCCGGCCTCTCCGGGTTCTATCCTGGCGGTACTGGCGATGACGCCAAAAGGGGCGTACTTCGCGAACATCGCGGCCATCTGTGCGGCCATGGCCGTCTCCTTCGTGGTCTCTTCTATCCTGCTGAAAACCAGCAAAGTGAAAGAGGACGACGATATTGAAGCGGCGACCCGTCGTATGCACGACATGAAAGCCGAATCCAAAGGCGCAACTCCACTGACCGCGGGCGATGTGTCTAACGACCTGAGCCACGTGCGTAAAATCATCGTTGCCTGTGATGCCGGTATGGGTTCCAGCGCAATGGGTGCAGGCGTGCTGCGTAAGAAAGTGCAGGATGCGGGCCTGACCAACATCTCCGTGACCAACAGCGCCATTAACAGCCTGCCGCCGGATGTTGACCTGGTCATCACGCACCGCGACCTGACTGAACGCGCCATGCGTCAGGTGCCGCAGGCACAGCACATCTCGCTGACCAACTTCCTCGACAGCGGCCTGTACACCAGCCTGACCGAACGTCTGGTTGCGGCGCAGCGTCACGAAGACAACGAAGTGAAAGTGCGCTCCAGCCTGCAGGACAGCTTTGACGAGAGCAACGCCCACCTCTTCAAGCTGGGTGCGGAAAACATCTTCCTCGGTCGTACAGCGGCAACCAAAGAAGAGGCGATTCGCTTTGCCGGTGAGCAACTGGTGAAAGGCGGTTACGTTCAGCCTGAATACGTTGACGCGATGCTTGAACGCGAAAAACTGACGCCAACCTACCTGGGCGAATCCATCGCGGTGCCGCACGGTACGGTTGAAGCGAAAGATCGCGTCCTGAAAACCGGCGTCGTATTCTGTCAGTATCCGCAGGGCGTGCGCTTCGGTGAAGAAGAAGACGACATCGCCCGTCTGGTGATTGGTATCGCCGCCCGCAACAACGAGCACATTCAGGTGATTACCAGCCTGACCAACGCGCTGGACGATGAGTCTGTTATCGAGCGTCTGGCACAGACTGAAAGCGTTGAAGAAGTTCTGGCACTGCTCAACAAATAACGATACTCCTCCCTCTCCCCCATGGGGAGAGGGCTAGGGTGAGGGGAAACGTTCCTCACCCCAGCCCTCTCGGGTAAAAACATTGATGAAGGTTAACACTATGAAAGCATTACATTTTGGCGCAGGTAATATCGGTCGTGGTTTTATCGGTAAACTGCTGGCAGACGCGGGCATTACGCTGACATTCGCCGATGTGAATCAGGTTGTCCTGGATGCCCTGAATGCGCGTCATAGCTATCAGGTCCACGTGGTCGGTGAAAACGAGCAGGTTGAGACGGTATCCGGCGTCAACGCGGTCAGCAGCATCGGTGAAGACGTTATCGACCTTATCGCCAGCGTCGATCTGGTGACCACGGCGGTAGGCCCGGTTGTCCTTGAGCGCATCGCTCCTGCGGTCGCGAAAGGCCTGGCAAAACGCAAAGCGCAGGGCATCGACACCCCGCTGAACATCATCGCCTGTGAAAACATGGTGCGCGGCACCACGCAGCTGAAAGGCCACGTTCTTAACGCTGTTGCGGACGAAGACAAAGCCTGGGTTGAAGCGCACGTCGGGTTTGTGGATTCCGCCGTGGATCGCATCGTTCCGCCGTCTGAATCCGCCACCAACGACCCGCTGGAAGTGACCGTGGAAACCTTCAGCGAGTGGATCGTTGATAAAACCCAGTTTAAAGGCGCCCTGCCGACCATTCCGGGAATGGAATTAACCGATAACCTGATGGCATTTGTCGAACGCAAACTCTTCACGCTGAACACCGGGCATGCTATAACCGCGTACCTCGGAAAATTGGCCGGTCATCAGACCATTCGTGACGCGATCCTCGATGAGAAGATCCGCGCGGTGGTAAAAGGGGCAATGGAAGAGAGCGGCGCGGTGCTGATCAAACGCTACGGTTTTGATGCTGAAAAACACGCAGCATACATCCAGAAAATCCTCGGTCGCTTTGAAAACCCGTATCTGAAAGATGACGTTGAGCGCGTGGGCCGTCAGCCTCTGCGCAAACTGAGCGCGGGCGATCGCCTGATTAAGCCGCTGCTGGGCACGCTGGAATACGGCCTGCCGCACGCCAACCTGGTGAAAGGGATTGCCGCTGCGATGCACTACCGCAGCGAGCAGGACCCACAGGCGCAGGAACTGGCTCAGCTGATTGATAACAAAGGCGCGCAGGCTGCGCTGGCGCAGATTTCCGGTCTGGACGCCAACAGCGACGTGGTTGTGGAGGCGGTTAACGCATACAACGCAACCAAATGATGCACAGTGAGGCGCAGGTTAACCTGCGCCCAGATAATAGATTGTCAGATATGCAGGCAATAATGGAACAAACCCAGGCCTTTGAAAATCGTGTGCTTGAGCGTCTGAATGCTGGCAAAACCGTACGAAGTTTCCTAATTGCCGCCGTCGAGCTGTTAACCGAGGCGGTGAATATCCTGGTGCTTCAGGTGTTTCGCAAAGACGACTACGCGGTAAAATATGCTGTAGAACCGTTACTGGACGGAGACGGACCGCTGGGCGATTTATCCGTGCGTCTGAAGCTGATTTATGGTCTTGGCGTGCTGAACCGGCAAGAGTATGAAGATGCGGAGCTATTAATGGCGCTGCGCGAAGAACTCAATCATGACGGTAATGAGTACACCTTTACCGATGATGAGATCCTGGGTCCCTTTGGCGAGCTGCACTGCGTCACCGCGCTGCCCCCTGCTCCCCATTTTGATAACAGCGACCCTGAGCTCTACGCGATGCAAAAGCTGCGTTATCAACAGGTTGTCCGTTCCACCATGGTTCTCTCCCTGACTGAGCTGATTTCCCGAATCAGCTTAAAAAAAGCGTTTCAGAAGTAAGCCTGCTCACATTGGTGTATCCTTCCCTGTAAATTCCCCGTTTTCAGAGTTATTTGTCATGAAAGAAGTCGAAAAGAACGAAATTAAACGCCTGAGCGACCGCCTGGATCTGATCCGCCACCAGATGGCTGGCCTGTCACTGGTCGATTCCGCCGAGAAGTACGCCGAGCTGGAAAAAGAAGCCGCCACGCTGGAAACAGAAATCGAGCGCCTGCGCGAAGTGAAAGGCCAGAAGCTGAGCAAAGAAGCGCAGAAGCTGATGGATATGCCGCACCGCCGTGCGATCACCAAAAAAGAGCAGGCCGACATGGGCAAGTTGAAGAAAAGCGTCCGTGGTCTGGTGGTGGTACACCCGATGACCGAGCTTGGCCGCGAAATGGGCCTGAAAGAGATGACGGGCTTTTGTAAGACGGCGTTCTGATTTCATGCCGGGTGGCGCTGCGCTTACCCGGCCTACTCTTTTCCTCTTCGCGTGAATTGGTCCAACCAATAGCGCAATCAATCCTCCCCCGGTTCACAATTCCATTATTTCCGCTCACAAAACCATTGCTAGCTCATAACATCTGGTTAACCATTCATTGTCATTAACCCTACAACACAATATTGGCAGGACCACTTTTACACAACCTGTGACGCAGAGTTGAGCGGAGACTCACCCGCAGCGCAGGCTGTCTGGTCCCCAGGAGACCTGCATGAGCCTCTGGCAACAAAACTACGACCCGGCCGGTAATATCTGGCTGTCGAGCCTGATCGCATCGCTTCCGATCCTGTTCTTCTTCTTTGCGCTGATTAAGCTCAAGCTGAAGGGCTACCTCGCCGCGACGTATACCGTTGCTATCGCCCTGATGGTGGCGCTGTTCTTCTATAAAATGCCGGTCGATCGCGCGCTGGCCTCCGTCGTCTACGGTTTCTTCTACGGCCTGTGGCCGATTGCGTGGATCATCATCGCGGCGGTCTTTGTCTATAAAATCTCGGTGAAAACCGGGCAGTTCGACATTATCCGCTCGTCGATTCTCTCCATCACGCCGGACCAGCGCCTGCAGATGCTGATTGTCGGCTTCTCCTTCGGGGCGTTTCTGGAAGGTGCGGCAGGCTTTGGCGCACCGGTGGCGATCACCGCCGCGCTGCTGGTCGGTCTGGGCTTTAACCCGCTCTATGCCGCGGGCCTGTGTCTGATTGTGAACACCGCGCCGGTGGCGTTTGGCGCGATGGGTATTCCGATTCTGGTGGCCGGACAGGTCACCGGGCTGGACAGCTTCGAGATCGGCCAGATGGTCGGCCGACAGCTGCCCTTCCTGACCATTATCGTCCTGTTCTGGATCATGGCGATTATGGACGGCTGGCGCGGCGTGAAGGAGACCTGGCCTGCGGTGATGGTGGCGGGCGGTTCGTTCGCCATTGCCCAGTACCTCAGCTCCAACTTCCTCGGCCCGGAGCTGCCGGATATCATCTCTTCGCTGGTGTCGCTGGTCTGTCTGACGCTGTTCCTGAAGCGCTGGCAGCCGGTACGTATTTTCCGCTTCGCCGACGTGGGCGCCTCGCAGGTTGATCAAACCCTGGCCCGCACGGGCTATACGGCAGGACAGGTGATCCGCGCCTGGTCGCCGTTCCTGTTCCTGACCGCAACGGTCACCCTGTGGAGCATCCCGCCTTTTAAAGCCCTGTTCGCGCCGGGCGGGGTGCTGTACGACATGGTGATTAATATTTCCGTACCGTTCCTCGACAAGATGGTCGCCCGTATGCCGCCGGTGGTGCACGCTGCCACGCCGTATGCCGCGGTCTATAAATTCGACTGGTTCTCCGCCACCGGTACCGCCATCCTGTTTGCCGCTATCCTTTCCGTGGTGTGGCTGCGCATGAAGCCTGCAGCCGCGGTGCAGACCTTTGCGGCGACCATTAAAGAGCTGATGCTGCCGATTTACTCCATCGGCATGGTGCTGGCGTTCGCGTTTATCTCGAACTACTCCGGCCTGTCATCGACGCTGGCACTGGCGCTGGCCCATACCAGCCACGCCTTCACCTTCTTCTCGCCGTTCCTCGGCTGGCTGGGGGTGTTCCTGACCGGTTCCGATACCTCGTCTAACGCCCTGTTTGCCGCGCTGCAGGCAACGGCAGCCCAGCAGATTGGCGTGTCGGACGTCCTGCTGGTGGCCGCGAATACCACCGGCGGCGTGACCGGGAAAATGATCTCTCCACAATCCATCGCCATTGCCTGTGCGGCGGTGGGACTGGTCGGTAAAGAGTCGGATCTGTTCCGCTTTACCGTGAAACACAGCCTGATATTCACCTGCATGGTGGGGGTGATCACCACCCTGCAGGCCTATGTCTTAACCTGGATGATCCCATGATAGTGATGCCCAGACGCCTGTCCGACGAGATTGCCTCTCGCGTGCGGGCGCTGATTGAAGAACAACAGCTGGAAGCGGGCATGAAGCTGCCCGCCGAACGCCAGCTTGCCGCCCAGCTTGGCGTGTCGCGCAATTCACTGCGCGAGGCGCTGGCGACGCTGGTCAGCGAAGGGGTGCTGCTGAGCCGTCGCGGCGGCGGCACCTTTGTGCGCTGGCAGCATGACGACTGGTCCGAGCAAAACATCGTTCAGCCGCTGAAGACGCTGATGGAGAACGACCCGGACTACAGCTTCGACATCCTTGAAGCACGTCACGCCATCGAAACCAGTACCGCCTGGCACGCGGCCATGCGGGCAACCGACGCCGACAAAGAGAAACTCATCGCCTGCTTTGAGGCCACGCAGAGCAGCGACCCGGATATCGCCTCACAGGCGGACGTGCGTTTTCACCTGGCGATTGCCGAGGCGTCGCACAATGTGGTGCTGCTCCAGACCATGCGCGGGTTCTTCGACCTGCTGCAATCCTCCGTTAAACAGAGCCGCCAGCGCATGTATCTGGTTCCGCCGGTGTTTGCCCAACTGACCGAACAGCACGAGGCGGTGCTCAAGGCCATTCTGGCCGGTGATGCCGAGGCCGCACGCAAAGCGATGATGGCGCATCTCGGCTTCGTGCACACCACCATTAAACGATTCGATGAAGACCAGGCCCGACAGGCGCGTATTACCCGTCTGCCTGGCGACAGTGATATTTCCAGGGAGAACAAAGCATGATTATTTCAGCAGCCAGTGACTATCGCGCCGCGGCGCAGCGCATTTTGCCCCCGTTCCTGTTCCACTATATCGACGGCGGGGCGTATGCCGAATACACCCTGCGCCGCAACGTGGAAGATCTGTCGGAGGTGGCTCTGCGCCAGCGCGTGCTGAAGAATATGTCTGACCTGAGCCTTGAGACGAAGCTGTTCAACGAAACGCTCTCCATGCCGGTGGCGCTCGCGCCTGTAGGCTTATGCGGGATGTATGCCCGCCGTGGCGAAGTGCAGGCCGCCGCTGCGGCGGATGCCAAAGGCATTCCGTTTACCCTTTCCACCGTGTCCGTCTGCCCGATTGAAGAGGTCGCCCCGACCATCAAGCGCCCGATGTGGTTCCAGCTGTACGTTCTGCGGGATCGCGGCTTTATGCGTAACGCGCTTGAGCGCGCCAAAGCGGCGGGCTGCTCCACGCTGGTCTTTACCGTCGATATGCCGACCCCCGGCGCGCGCTATCGTGATGCCCACTCCGGCATGAGCGGCCCGAACGCTGCGCTCCGTCGTTACTGGCAGGCCGTGACCCACCCGCAGTGGGCGTGGGATGTCGGCCTGAACGGTCGGCCTCACGATCTGGGTAATATCTCGGCTTACCTCGGTAAACCGACCGGGCTGGAGGATTACATCGGCTGGCTGGCGAACAACTTCGATCCGTCGATCTCGTGGAAGGACCTGGAGTGGATCCGTGAGTTCTGGGACGGCCCGATGGTGATCAAAGGGATCCTCGATCCGGAAGATGCCCGCGACGCGGTACGCTTTGGCGCAGACGGGATTGTGGTTTCTAACCACGGCGGACGCCAGCTTGACGGGGTGCTCTCCTCCGCACGCGCCCTGCCGGCCATCGCCGATGCGGTGAAAGGCGATATTGCCATCCTGGCCGACAGCGGCATCCGCAACGGGCTGGACGTGGTGCGAATGATTGCGCTGGGCGCTGACAGCGTACTGCTGGGGCGTGCGTATCTGTATGCGCTGGCGACGGCGGGCCAGGCGGGCGTGGCGAATCTGCTCAACCTGATCGAAAAAGAGATGAAGGTGGCGATGACGCTGACCGGCGCGAAAACGATCGGTGAAATCAGTAAGGATTCACTTGTACAGGAGTTAAGCAAATTACCGGCGGCGCTGGCTCCCCTTGCTCAGGGAAACGCGGCCTGACCTTCTCCGGTTCCCCCCCCTTTCTCATGCGCCCGATCTCCCCCTCGGGCGCTTTTTTATGCCAAAAATAACATCCAGATAACATATTGAATAAGAAAATTTGACATCTACCCGCCGTCCGCAATTGTATAGACAAGCAAATACAAGAACACAAAAACAACATCAGATCGGAGTGGAGCGTATGGCGTATTCAGGTAAGGTGGATATTCAGCAGGTGATCGATGAGAGCCCCTTTTCAGGGTTTCACTGGCTGCTCATTGTGCTGGGCTTTCTGGTTCTGGCGATCGATGGTTTTGATACGGCAGCGATGGGTTACATCGCGCCTACGCTGTCGGCAGAATGGGGGATACACAAACAGGATCTGGGGCCGGTGCTGAGCGCAGCGCTGCTGGGGCTGTCGCTGGGCGCGCTGATTGCCGGTCCGGTGTCTGACCGGATGGGGCGCAAGCGGGTGCTGGTCTTTTCGTGCCTGTTCTTTGGCCTTGCGAGCCTGGGAACGGCCTGGGCGCAAAGTCTGAATACCCTGACGCTGTGGCGCTTTCTGACGGGCCTGGGCCTCGGCGCCGCAATGCCTAACGCCATCACGCTGATCTCCGAGTTTGCCCCCCAGCGCTGTCGCGCCATGGCGATTAATACCATGTACTGCGGCTTCCCTCTGGGCGCGGCGGGCGGCGGCGCGATCTCTTCCTGGCTTATCCCCCACCACGGCTGGCGAAGCGTGCTGCTGACTGGGGCAATTGCTCCGCTGATTTTAACGCTGCTGCTGGCGCTGTTTTTACCGGAGTCCGTGAAGTTTCTGGTGCAGCGTGGGAAGGACGTCATGCAGGTCCACCGCATCGCCAGCCGGTTCGCCCGCAGCACGCTGGATAGCGTCACGGGCTTTTTCCTCGCGGAGGAGAAAGTCGCGTCTAAAAAAGGGAGCGTGTCGCAGCTGTTTTCCATGCCCTGGCTGCCCGGCACCCTGATGCTGTGGGTGACCTATTTTATGGGCCTGGTCATTTACTACGTCCTGCTGAGCTGGATGCCAACGCTAATGCAGGGGATGGGTTATGCGCTGGCGGAATCCGCCTGGCTCACCTCGCTGTTCACCTTCGGCGGCACCGCAGGCATTCTGCTCGCGGGCTGGATGATGGACCGCTGGGAAGCGCACAGGGTGGTCGCGTGTGGTTTCGTGCTGACGATGGGCCTTATTCTTTTGCTTGGCATTGAGCATAACCATATCGCCCTGTTTGGCGGGTTGATTTTCCTGATGGGGATCGCGATGAACGGCGCGCAGTCGGGCATGCAAACCCTTGCCGCCACCTTTTACCCTACCGAGTGCCGCGCGACGGGCATCGCCTGGATGCAGGGGATCGGCCGCTTTGGCGGCGTGGCGGGAACCATGACCAGCGCCCAGCTTCTTTCTATGCAGTGGCAGGCAGACAGTATTTTAATGATCCTCAGCGTGCCCGCTCTGGTGGCCGCGGCGGCAACCGTCTACAAAATGCGGTACAGCCGCTCGCAGGAACCCGGCGTCGCGTAGTTCCTCTCTTTTCTGCTATTCTGCCCCCGCAATTAAGGGGGCAGCATGCTTAACATCGTTTTATTCGAACCAGAAATTCCGCCGAATACCGGCAATATCATCCGCCTGTGTGCGAACACCGGTTTTCGTCTGCATATCATTGAGCCGATGGGCTTTACGTGGGACGACAAACGTCTGCGTCGCGCAGGGCTGGATTATCATGAATTTACCGCCGTCGTTCGCCATCACGATTACGCCGCGTTTCTGGAAGCAGAGAAGCCGCAGCGCATGTTCGCCCTGACTACCAAAGGCACGCCAGCGCATAGCGCCGTGAGCTATCAGGCAGGTGACTATCTGATGTTTGGCCCGGAAACCCGCGGCCTGCCGGCCACGATCCTGGATGCCCTGCCCGCCGAGCAGAAAATCCGTATTCCGATGATGCCGGACAGCCGCAGCATGAACCTGTCGAACGCGGTGTCGGTGGTGGTGTATGAAGCCTGGCGCCAGCTGGGTTACCCGGGCGCCATTCTCAGAAGCTAAATGCCGTCACCATACTCGAAGGTATGGTGAATGCCGTTGAAGTGCTGATCCATGTCCATGGACGGCTTATCGCTGTCTGGTTTACCGACGATGCGCGCCGGTACGCCAGCGGCGGTGGTATGCGGTGGCACAGGCTGGAGCACCACGGAGCCTGCGCCGATCTTCGCGCCGCGCCCGACTTCGATATTGCCGAGGATTTTGGCACCCGCGCCAATCATCACCCCTTCACGAATTTTCGGATGGCGATCGCCGCTGGTTTTACCGGTACCGCCCAGGGTAACCGACTGCAGGATCGAGACATCATCTTCAATGACCGCCGTTTCCCCGACGACAATCCCGGTGGCGTGGTCGAGCATGATCCCACGGCCAATCTTTGCCGCCGGGTGAATATCGACCTGGAACGTCACGGAAACCTGGTTTTGCAGGAAGATCGCCAGCGCGCGGCGGCCTTCATTCCACAGCCAGTGGCCGATGCGGTAAGCCTGCAGGGCGTGGAAGCCTTTCAGGTACAGCAGCGGCGTAGAATATTTATCGACCGCCGGGTCACGCGTGCGCACGGCCTGGATATCGCAGGCGGCAGAGGCGATCATTTCCGGGTCTGCGGCGTAAGCCTCTTCCACCACTTCACGGATGGCGATAGCAGGCATGATCGAGGAAGCCAGCTTGTTGGCGAGCATATAGCTCAGCGCGCTGCCGAGATTTTCGTGCTTGAGTAGCGTCGCGTGGTAGAAACTGGCCAGCATAGGCTCGCAGTCGGCCAGCGCCCGGGCTTCGGCTTTAATATTGTTCCAGACGATATCCAGTTCTTCACACGGCATTGCTTACTCCAGACGATAGTTAATGACCAGCCAGTTCTGCGCTGGCTGGGTCATTCAGGTGACAACGGTTCCGACTAGTTACTGCTGCGCTCGTCCTTGCGCGCACGACCTAATAAGGTCAATGCTGCCTCGCGCGCATTTTTTCCGCAATACAATACCTGATAAATTTCCTCGGTTATTGGCATTTCGACACCGAAACGGTGCGCCAACTCGCGGACTTCTTTGGTATTGCGGTAGCCTTCAACCACCTGACCAATCTTCTCCTGCGCGCCTTTTACATCGCTGCCCTGTCCGAGCATCATGCCAAAGCGGCGGTTACGAGACTGGTTGTCGGTACAGGTCAGCACCAGGTCGCCCAGGCCAGCCATTCCCATAAAGGTGGCCGGATCGGCGCCCAGCGCTTCGCCCAGGCGGGACATTTCGGTCAACCCTCGGGTGATCAGCGCCGTACGCGCATTGGCACCAAAGCCAATGCCGTCTGACATCCCAGCACCAATCGCAATCACGTTCTTCACCGCACCGCCCAGCTGCACGCCGATAAAATCGGGGTTGCTGTAGACGCGGAAGCTCTTGCCGCAGTGCAGCAGCTGTTGAAGATCGTCGGAGAAAGCCTGATCGGTGGAGGCCAGCGAAATCGCCGTCGGCAGGCCAGCAGCCAGCTCTTTGGCAAAGGTCGGGCCGGAGATGACCGCCAGTGGGATCTCATCACCCAGCGCTTCGCGGGCAACGTCCTGCAGCAGGCGTCCGGTTTCGGCTTCCAGTCCTTTTGTCGCCCAGACAATGCGCGCATCCGGTCGCATCAGCGGCTTAATCTGACGGAGCACGTCGCCAAATACATGGCTCGGGACCACAATCAGAATGTTGCGGCTGGCCGCCAGCGCGGTCGCAAGGTCGCTTTCAAGGTGCAGGGAGTCAGGGAACGGAACGTCCGGAAGAAACGCCACGTTACAACGGTCGCGTTGCAGCGTTGCGATATGTTTTGGATCGTGGCCCCAGAGAACCACTTCGTGACCATTTCTTGCCAGCGTGATGGCAAGAGCGGTGCCGTATGAGCCGGCACCGATCACAGTCATTGACGCATTAACAGTGCTCATCAGGCATCCTGATGTTGTTCAGCACCTTCGCCAGCTTGCTGCTGCAGATAGTTCATGAACAGCGCATCAAAGTTAACTGGCGCAAGGTTCAGTTGCGGGAATGTACCGCGGGAAACCAGGCTGGTGATGCATTCACGCGCATACGGGAACAGAATGTTCGGGCAGTACGCACCCAGGCAATGCGCCATCTGGTTGCCTTCGATACCGCCGATAGAGAAGATGCCGCCCTGCTGTACTTCACACAGGAATGCAGTTTCTTCGCCCAGAGACGCGGTAACGGTCACACGCAGCACGACTTCATACACGTCATCTGCCAGTTGGGTAGATGCGGTATCCAGATCAAGTTTAACCTCTGGCTGCCAATCTTTCTGGAAAACATGTGGCGCATTTGGCGCTTCGAAAGAGACGTCCTTGGTGTAGATACGCTGGATCTGGAAAGTCATTTCGGTGTTGTTTTGTTCTGACATGGAAATACCCTTTTTAATTGTCCTAAAGTCTCTTAGCTCAGCAGCGGATCGAGTCCACCACGGGCGTCGAGCGCATACAAGTCATCACAGCCGCCAATGTGCTGCGCATCAATAAAAATCTGCGGAACCGTCGTACGACCACTACGTTTGATCATCTCTTCGCGTTTAATCGCGTCACCGTCAATCGGCAGTTCCTGGAACGTGACGCCTTTGCTGTTCAGCAGCGCTTTCGCACGATGACAGAACGGGCACGTCGCTTTGGTATAGATCTCAATATTGGCCATGACTGAACTCCTTATTTACCGCGAACCAAAGGAAGATTTTCCCCGCTCCAGCCGGAAATACCTTCTTTCAGCACCGTTACGTTTTCGAAGCCTGCTTTATGAAGCGCACTGGCAGATTCCTGTGCCTGCATACCGGTCGCATCGACAACGATAATCGGCTGGGCTTTGTGTTTCTCAAGCTCACCGACGTTGTTCGCTTTGATTTCAGCTGGCAACAGGTTGATTGCGCCCGCAATGTGACCTTTACGGAAATCGTCACGCTGACGCAGATCGACCACGACGGCATCTTCTTTGTTAATCAGACGCGTCGCTTCACCACGGGTGATAACCTTAATTTTAGACGTCAGGCTCTTAAATGTGGTGAACAGCACAGCAGCCAGCAGGCCAATCCACGCGATGCTCAGAACCGGATGGCGGCTAACGAATTGCATAATTTCTTGCATGGAGGGTAACTACTCCCGACTAAGTGATAAAAAAAACCAGGACAGGAGTATACCTGTGCGTTCTGGCAAATACAGCCAGCGACCATAACCTAATCCATTTTCTGCGGCATGCCACCTAAAAAAATGCCTCAAAATGGTCTGGTCAGCACCTTGCCCCTGCGCTTTCTTTGATCTTCTGCGGCTATTTGATCGATTCAGCTGTAGTAAAATTACGCAAATTTTGACTCTTGAGCATGAGGTTGTCGCAATGTCGGTTTCTAAAAAACCTATGGTACTGGTGATTCTGGATGGCTATGGCTACCGTGAAGACAGCCAGGATAACGCTATTTTCAACGCCAAAACCCCGGTCATGGATGCGCTGTGGGCAAAACGTCCGCATACGCTGATTGACGCGTCTGGCCTGGAAGTAGGCCTGCCGGACCGCCAGATGGGCAACTCCGAAGTCGGTCACGTAAACCTGGGCGCCGGGCGTATTGTGTATCAGGATCTGACGCGTCTGGACGTTGAAATCAAAGAACGCACCTTCTTCTCCAACCCAACGCTGGCTGGCGCGGTCGATAAAGCCGTTGCCGCGGGCAAGGCCGTACACATCATGGGCCTGCTCTCTGCGGGCGGCGTTCACAGCCACGAAGATCACATCATGGCGATGGTTGAACTGGCCGCCGAGCGCGGTGCGGAAAAAATCTATCTGCACGCCTTCCTGGACGGTCGCGATACGCCACCACGCAGCGCAAAAGGCTCTCTGCAAGCCTTCGAAGAGAAATTCGCCGCGCTGGGTAAAGGCCGCGTAGCGTCCATCATCGGCCGTTACTACGCCATGGACCGCGACAACCGCTGGGATCGCGTTGAACAGGCCTATGACCTGATGACCCTGGCAAAAGGTGAGTTCCAGTTCGCGACCGCCGTTGAAGCCCTGGAAGCGGCTTATGCACGTGATGAAAACGACGAATTCGTGAAAGCGTCCGTGATCCGTGCTGAAGGCCAGGCTGATGCCGCCATGGAAGATGGCGACGCGCTGATCTTCATGAACTTCCGCGCTGACCGCGCGCGTGAAATCACCCGCGCGTTCGTCAACAGCGACTTCGACGGTTTTGCCCGCAAGAAAGTGGTAAACCTCGATTTCATCCAGCTGACTGAATACGCCGCAGACATCAAAGCGCCTTGCGCGTATCCACCAGCGTCGCTGGCAAACACCTTTGGCGAGTGGATGGCAAAGAACGACAAAACGCAGCTGCGTATTTCCGAAACTGAAAAATATGCACACGTGACCTTCTTCTTTAACGGCGGCGTTGAAGAGCCGTTCAAAGGCGAAGACCGCATTCTGATCAACTCCCCGAAAGTGGCCACCTACGATCTGCAGCCAGAAATGAGCTCTGCCGAACTGACGGAAAAACTGGTTGCGGCCATCGAGAGCGGTAAGTACGACACCATCATCTGTAACTACCCGAACGGCGACATGGTGGGGCATACCGGGGTGATGGAAGCGGCAGTGAAAGCGGTTGAAGCGCTGGACAACTGCGTTGAGCAGGTAGCAAAAGCGGTTGAATCCGTTGGCGGCCAGCTGCTGATCACCGCTGACCACGGTAACGCTGAACAGATGCGCGACCCGGCGACCGGCCAGGCGCACACGGCCCATACCAACCTGCCTGTTCCGCTGATTTATGTGGGTGATAAATCACTGAAAGCAGTGGAAGGCGGCAAGCTTTCCGACATCGCGCCAACCATGTTGACGCTGATGGGTATGCCGATCCCTGAAGAGATGACTGGTAAGCCGCTGTTCATCGTGGAATAATCGCTCCCCATGAGGGGAAAGGCGATTTTTTCAATCACATGGGTCGTGAAGCCGCTTAGGTTATCAGTCAGACCTCTGTTTTACGCCAGCGCACTCAGCGCTGGCGTATTGCTGTGCGCCGCATCCGCCCACGCGGATGACCGCGACCAGCTGAAATCCATTCAGGCCGATATCGCCGCCAAAGAGCGTGCGGTACGCCAGCAGCAGCAGCAGCGCTCCGCCCTCCTCGCCCAGCTTAAGCAGCAGGAAGAGGCGATCTCCGCCGCCACGCGCAAACTCCGAGAAACGCAAAATACCCTCGCCCAGTTGAATAAACAGATCGACGAGATGAACGCGTCGATTGCCAAACTCGAGCGCCAGCGTGATGCGCAGGAGCGCAATCTTGCCGCACAGCTTGATGCCGCATTCCGCCAGGGTGAACATACCGGTCTCCAGCTGATCCTCAGCGGTGAAGAGAGCCAGCGCGGCCAGCGCCTGCAGGCCTACTTTGGCTATCTCAACCAGGCGCGTCAGGAGACTATCGCGCAGCTGAAGCAGACGCGCGAAGAGGTCTCCACGCAAAAAGCCGAGCTGGAAGAGAAGCAGAGCCAGCAGCAGACGCTGCTCTACGATCAGCAGGCCCAGCAGGCGAAGCTTGAGCAGGCTCGCAACGAGCGTAAGAAAACCCTTTCCGGCCTTGAATCCTCCATTCAGGAAGGTCAGAGCCAGCTGAGCGAAATGCGCGCCAACGAATCAAAACTGCGTAACAGCATCGCCCGTGCGGAAGCGGCGGCGAAAGCGCGCGCCGAAAAAGAGGCGCGCGAGGCGCAGGCCGTTCGCGACAAGCAGCAGGAAGCGTCCCGCAAAGGGACCACCTACAAGCCAAGCGAGAGCGAACGTTCTCTGATGTCGCGTACCGGCGGTTTGGGCTCTCCTCGCGGTCAGGCTTTCTGGCCCGTTCGCGGTTCAATTCTGCATCGCTATGGCGAACAGCTGCAGGGTGAGCTACGTTGGAAAGGGATCGTTATCGGTGCGTCTGAAGGTAGCGAAGTGAAAGCCATCGCCGATGGCCGCGTAATTCTGGCCGACTGGCTGCAGGGTTACGGACTGGTGGTGGTGGTCGAACACGGTAAAGGTGACATGAGCCTTTACGGCTACAACCAGAGCGCGCTGGTCAGCGTCGGCACGCAGGTGCGCGCCGGCCAACCCATCGCCCTTGTGGGCAGCAGTGGCGGTCAGGGCCGCCCGTCACTCTATTTCGAAATTCGTCGCCAGGGTCAGGCGGTCAATCCACAGCCGTGGTTGGGAAGATAAGTTTTGCTTCAATTTCGTCGAATGGTTTTCTCCGTCGTCAGCGCGCTGGCGCTGGCTGCACCGGTATACGCAGGTAAACTCGCTATCGTGATTGATGACTTCGGTTATCGTCCACACTATGAAAATCAGGTGCTGGCGATGCCGTCGGCCATCTCGGTCGCCGTCCTTCCGAATGCCCCCCACGCGCGTGAGATGGCGACCAAAGCCCACAGCAGCGGTCATCAGGTGCTGATCCACCTGCCCATGGCCCCGCTCAGCAAGCAGCCGCTGGAAAAAGACACTCTGCGCCCGGATATGAGCAGCGAGGAGATCGAGCGCATCATCCGCGACGCCTACAACAAAGTGCCGTATGCCGTAGGGCTGAACAACCATATGGGCAGCGCGATGACATCAAGCCTGTACGGGATGCTCAAAGTGATGCAGGCGCTGGAACGCTACAACCTCTACTTCCTCGACAGCATGACCATCGGCAACAGCCAGGCGATGCGTGCCGCTCAGGGAACGGGTGTAAAGGTGATTAAGCGTAAGGTGTTCCTGGACGATACCCAGAACGAAGCCGATATTCGCATGCAGTTTAATCGCGCGGTACAGCTGGCCCGCCGCAATGGCTCAGCGATTGCCATCGGTCACCCGCACCCGTCTACCGTTCGCGTCCTGCAGCAAATGCTGCCGACCTTGCCTGCCGATATCACGCTGGTGCGCCCGAGCGATCTGCTGAACGAGCCGCAGGTGGATACCTCCACACCGAATTCTGCGCAGCCCGTCCCGACGGCACCGCGTAATCCGTTCCGCGGCGTGAAGCGCTGTGCACCGAAGCAACCGCTTGAACCGGTCTATGCGACCCGCTTCTTCTCCGTCATCGGAGACAGCATCAGCAACAGCACGCTGGTGAAATACGTCCAGCAGCAGTGGCAGGGATGGGGCAAGAAAGCCTGACGCTTATTTCGCAATCTGAGAGTCCGTCTGCTCGTTGGCAACGGGCTCTTTTTTTTCCTGATGTTGATACCAGGATTTGAAATACTTCAAAAAGCTATAGGCTGTGGCATACAGTCCTGTCGCCACCCCCACTTTGCCCTGACGCCAGGCGCCGCTAAACAGATACCATTTGAAAAAAGCGCCGATGGCGCTGATTACGCCGCGTCCAATTGAGGGCCGTATTTTTTGATGCTGAACCAGGCGGGTTGAATAACAGTTTAATTTGTTAAAAAGCTCATGCAGCGTGGGAAACGTATCATGTTTTACATAGCCCGGAATACGCGCACAACGGAGAAAACCTTCGACCTGATCGTCTACCGGCCTGTTATTAAACCGGGACTGTTTACGGTTAAAAAGACGCACAGGATAATCAGGTGATGAAACAGGATAGATCGTCCGGACCTCTTCACCCAGAACAAACCAGTGGCGGCATATTCGCCATGCCATTCCGGGGTCTGGCTCATCGCCTGCTTTTAACGTTAAAACGGCATTGACCGTTTCCTGGTCAAGAATTTCGTCGCTGTCAATGCACAGGACCCAGTCATGGCTGGCTAAGGATATGGCATGGTTCATCTGCTCGCCATGCCAGCCAAATTTTTTATAGACGGGTAGCAGTCCAAAGCTCTCACAAATATATCGTGTTTTGTCCGTACTGCCGGAATCGACCACGACAACTTCATCCGCTATTTTTAAAAGAGGCGGGATAACATCGTGCAATAATCTTTCAGAATTAAACGTTAATAAGCAGACCGTTATTTTAAACATTTTTCCACTCTCAATAGCAGCCTAAATTAATATTATTAATACTATATAAATGAGTAGAGACGATTAAAGTCCAGAATCACACTTTCCAAATAAGCACGCTTGAAATTTTGTCTAATCCTGAAGCGCCATAAAATAGAAAAATCTATTTTATTTCAGCAGATTCTTTATAATGCAGTCAGATGAAGGGTAGCACACGGATTCAGACATGCCGCACAAAAGTAAAATTCTCCTCCTGGATACGGGTAAAGAATGGGGGGGAGGCACCAACAGTATGCTTGAGCTCCTGAAGCGAATCAATCGCGATAAATTCGATATTACCTGTTGTTTTTACAGTGATTATAGTCGTGCTGAAGGTGAGACAATTGGCCAGGTGCTCAACGGCATCGGCATCCCGCTCATCGCGATCCCTCAACGTCCGCAGCCGCTCTGGGCCAAATTGCTGAAGGAAGCGGGACGTAGCCTGCTGTTTTTCTCTCGCAGCGCCCGCAAGGCATTAACACGTCATGTGGATATCATGTGGCGCATCAGGCCTAACGTCAGCAAAATCGAAACCCTTTTTACGCAGGGCGGTTTCGATACGCTCTATATGAATAACCAACCGGGCTCAAATGAGGAAGGCTATCTCGCGGCGGCAAAGCTGCAGGCGCGGTTGATTCAGCACTGCCGTATTGAACCCGTTTTGACCCCACCGCTGGTGAAGCTGGTTAATGCCCATGCCACAAAAATCATCGCCGTCTCGCACGGCGTTGAACGCGTGTTGCTTCAGCATGGCGTCCGGCCCGAACTGTGTACGACGGTCAATAATGCCATCGACATCCACCAGCCTTTACCTGACCGACGCGCGATGCGCCAGCGCCTGAACATCGATGACGACACGTTTGTGTTCGGCAGTATTGGGTCGTTAATCCCTCGCAAAGCCAACCACCACACGCTGGAGGCGCTGGCGCAGTTCAGCCAGAAGCATCCCCAGGCGAAATGGAAAATGGTGCTGGTCGGCGAAGGTGGCGAACGCCGCGCTTTAGCGGAACAGGCCCGAGCGCTGGGAATTGAACACCACGTCATTTTCACCGGCTTTCAGAATACCCCGTTTGATTACCTCGCAACGTTTGACGCCTTTATTCTCGCCTCAAAAAGCGAAGGGCTGCCGCGCGTGGTGCTGGAAGCGATGCTTCTCAATATCCCCGTGATTGGCTCTCAGGTGACCGGCACGGCGGAGTTGATTGATCATGATTCGACAGGGCTGCTCTTCCCCTGGAGCGATGTTTCACAGCTTGCACAGCATCTGGACAATATCTGGGCAGATGCGGATCTGCGGGCTCGGCTGGCTGCGGCTGCATACCAGAACGTCTGTCATACCTATGCCATCGAAAACTATGTCAGCGGTGTCGAAGCCGTGCTTGGCGCGCACTAACCAAACGAGATAACTATGTTTAAATTTCTTAATGCTCGCTATCGTCATATCACCGGGCGACACAATATTCCTTACAGCTCTCTGCCCGTGACGGGCGCGCTTGCTGCGGTGGATTCTATTGTGATTCCGTGTACCGGCGCAGATTTCGTCGAAGAAGCATTACTCTCTGCCACCTTCGCGGAACGTTATGCCACCGGGGTGAACGAAATCGTCATCGTCAGCGATCAGCCTGAATCCGCCTTTGGGGTACTGCCGCCGAAAACCCGCGTAGTGACGCTTAACCTTCCCGTTCGTGAGGAAGGTTACCGCTATAAGCAGATCTACCTCAGCCGTCTGGTGAAGCTTAACGCCCCACTGCAGGCGCGCGGTGAAGGGATACTGATGATCGACTCCGATCTCAACCTGTTGAAAATGCCCGAGATCGGCATGGCCGATATGCACATCTACTCCAGCTTCCGTCAGGGCAAAATGATTGCCAAGCTGGACGGTGCGCCAGCGGAGAAAGTGCCGGCGTATTACAAAGAGACGGTACGCCCGTATCTGGTCGATCACGTTAACGGCGCGTTTCTTGCGGCCACTAAAAAGACCTGGCGCCGTATCTGCCCGCTGTGGCTGACGCTGTTCCAGGATACCTGGGAGCTGATGGACGACACGCAGCCGCCGACCGATCAGCTGCCGCTCGCCGCGCTGCTGGACATGCTGGATCTAAAAACGGTTAACCTGGGCGACTGGATGAACTGGCCGGTCTCGAAGAAGATCGGCGGTCAGGAAGCCGTTGTACCGAAAGAGGTGATTGGCGCACACGGCGGTTTCCCTCTCTCCGAATGGCAGAAGTATCTTGAATCGCCGGATAACACGCTGCTGTTCAAAGGTCAGGACTACACCCGCAAGGTGCGTTACCTGACGGACGAAGAGAAAAAGAATCAATGAAAAAAGGGGCCACAGGCCCCTTTTTGATTACTTATCCCAGCTCAGGATCACTTTCCCTGACTGGCCGGAACGCATCGCGTCGAAGCCCTGCTGGAACTCATCGATGGAGAAGCGGTGAGTAATAATCGGGGACAGATCCAGACCGGACTGGATCAGCGCCGCCATCTTGTACCAGGTCTCGAACATCTCGCGGCCATAAATGCCCTTGATGAACAGCCCCTTGAAGATGACTTTGTTCCAGTCGATAGACATGTCTGACGGCGGAATACCCAGCATCGCGATACGGCCACCGTGGTTCATGGTGTCAAGCATGGTGCGGAACGCCGGCGGCGCGCCGGACATCTCCAGACCCACGTCAAAGCCTTCGGTCATGCCCAGCTCTTCCATCACGTCGGTCAGGCTCTCTTTCGAGACATCCACCGCGCGGGTGACGCCCATTTTGCGCGCCAGCGACAGACGGTATTCGTTCACGTCGGTGATCACAACGTTGCGCGCACCCACGTGCTTCGCTACGGCTGCCGCCATAATGCCGATTGGGCCCGCGCCGGAGACCAGCACGTCTTCACCGACCAGGTCGAAGGAGAGCGCCGTATGCACCGCGTTGCCGAACGGGTCGAAGATGGAGGCCAGATCGTCAGAGATATTGTCCGGGATTTTGAACGCGTTAAACGCCGGGATCACCAGGTATTCCGCGAAGCAGCCCGGACGGTTTACGCCCACGCCAATGGTATTACGGCACAGGTGCGTACGTCCGCCGCGGCAGTTACGGCAGTGACCGCAGGTAATATGGCCTTCACCGGAGACGCGGTCGCCAATTTTGAAGCCTTTTACTTCCTGGCCGATACCCACCACTTCGCCGACATATTCGTGACCGACAACCATCGGTACCGGAATGGTTTTCTGCGACCACTGGTCCCAGTTGTAGATGTGAACGTCAGTACCGCAGATAGCCGTTTTACGAATTTTGATCAGCAGATCGTTATGACCGACTTCCGGCTCCGGCACGTCGGTCATCCAAATCCCTTCTTCCGCTTTCAGTTTGGATAACGCTTTCATCACACGTCCTCAGGCAATTACGCCCAGCTGTTTGCCGATGCGGGTGAAGGCTTCCACCGCACGCTCAATTTGTTCAGGCGTATGCGCCGCAGACATCTGGGTGCGGATACGCGCCTGACCTTTTGGCACCACCGGGAAGAAGAACCCGGTGACGTAAATCCCTTCTTTCTGCAGCTCGCGGGCAAACTTCTGCGCAACGACCGCATCGCCCAGCATGACCGGAATGATCGCGTGGTCAGCACCGGCCAGGGTGAACCCTGCGGCGCTCATTTTTTCACGGAACAGACGGGCGTTGGACCACAGACGGTCGCGCAGCTCAGCGCCGGACTCCACCATCTCCAGTACCTTGATGGAGGCGGCAACAATGGCTGGCGCCAGGGAGTTGGAGAACAGATACGGGCGAGAGCGCTGGCGCAGCCACTCAACCACCTCTTTACGCGCGGCGGTATAGCCGCCGGACGCGCCGCCGAGCGCTTTGCCCAGCGTACCGGTGATGATGTCCACGCGGCCCATCACCTCGCAGTATTCGTGCGAGCCACGGCCGTTTTCGCCGACAAAGCCGACCGCGTGAGAGTCATCGACCATCACCAGCGCATCGTATTTATCCGCCAGGTCGCACACGCCCTTCAGGTTGGCGATCACGCCGTCCATGGAGAACACGCCGTCGGTGGCGATCAGCACGTGGCGAGCACCCGCTTCACGGGCCTCTTTCAGGCGCGCTTCCAGCTCAACCATGTCGTTGTTGGCGTAGCGGAAACGCTTCGCTTTGCACAGGCGTACGCCGTCGATGATGGAGGCGTGGTTCAGGGCGTCGGAGATAATCGCATCTTCTGCACCAAGCAGGGTCTCAAACAGACCGCCGTTGGCATCGAAGCAGGAGGAGTACAGAATCGCGTCTTCCATTCCGAGGAAGCTCGCCAGCTTTTGCTCAAGCTGCTTGTGGCTGTCCTGCGTACCGCAGATAAAGCGTACGGAGGCCATGCCGAAACCGTGGGTGTCCATGCCGTTTTTTGCAGCGGCAATCAGCTCAGGGTGATTCGCAAGACCCAAGTAGTTGTTCGCACAAAAGTTGATCACATGGCTGCCGTCGGCAACGGTGATGTCCGCCTGCTGGGCAGACGTGATAATACGCTCTTCCTTGAACAACCCTTCCGCACGTGCGGTGTCGAGGTCGCTGTTTAACTGTTTGTAAAAATCACCACGCATTGCAATTCTCCAGACTCGGCAAATTTCGGGACATATTACCCAAACCTATAGTTCATGACGAGATGACACGTCATCTCTTGTCGTTTTTGCAGCATAAATCACGCGTACCCCTGCGCTGTGAAGGTGAATGGCTGAAGGGCAGCCATACTAATGATATGATAGAGACATTAGCGTCCGGGATTGTCCCCGGGCTTCACACTTCAAAGGTTACAGTTATGATCATCGTTACCGGCGGCGCGGGCTTTATCGGCAGCAATATTGTTAAGGCTCTCAATGACAAAGGCATCACCGACATCCTGGTGGTTGACAACCTGAAAGACGGCACCAAGTTCGTCAACCTGGTGGATCTGAACATCGCTGACTACATGGATAAAGAAGACTTCCTTATCCAGATTATGGCAGGCGAAGAGTTTGGCGAGATCGAAGCTATCTTCCACGAAGGTGCGTGTTCTTCCACCACCGAGTGGGACGGTAAGTACATGATGGACAACAACTATCAGTACTCAAAAGAGATCCTCCACTACTGCCTGGAGCGTGAAATTCCGTTCCTGTACGCCTCCTCCGCGGCAACCTACGGCGGCCGCACCTCGGACTTTATCGAGTCCCGCGAATATGAGCAGCCGCTGAACGTCTACGGCTATTCTAAATTCCTGTTCGACGAGTACGTGCGTCAGGTTCTGCCAGAAGCGAATTCGCAGATTGTCGGCTTCCGCTACTTCAACGTCTACGGACCGCGTGAAGGCCACAAAGGCAGCATGGCAAGCGTAGCGTTCCACCTGAACACCCAGCTGAATAACGGCGAAAGCCCGAAACTGTTCGAAGGCAGCGACGGCTTCAAGCGCGACTTCGTTTACGTGGGCGACGTTGCCGCAGTGAACCTGTGGTTCTGGGAAAACGGCGTATCCGGCATCTTCAACCTGGGTACGGGCCGTGCGGAATCCTTCCAGGCGGTGGCTGACGCAGCGCTGGCGTACCACAAGAAAGGCAGCCTTGAGTACATTCCGTTCCCTGACAAGCTGAAAGGCCGTTATCAGGCGTTCACGCAGGCCGATCTGACCAACCTGCGCGCCGCAGGCTACGACAAGCCGTTCAAGACCGTTGCCGAAGGCGTAACGGAATATATGGCCTGGCTGAACCGCGACGCGTAAGTATGAAGATTCTGGTGATCGGCCCGTCATGGGTGGGCGACATGATGATGTCGCAAAGTCTCTATCGCACGCTCAAGGCGCGTTATCCCCAGGCGATAATCGACGTGATGGCACCCGCGTGGTGCCGTCCGCTGCTATCGCGTATGCCGGAAGTGAATGAAGCCATCCCGATGCCGCTCGGCCACGGGGCGCTGGAAATCGGCGAACGCCGCAAGCTCGGTCATAGCCTGCGCGAGAAGCGCTACGATCGCGCGTATGTGCTGCCAAACTCCTTTAAATCCGCCCTGGTACCTTTCTTTGCGGGTATCCCGCACCGTACCGGCTGGCGCGGCGAAATGCGCTACGGCCTGCTGAACGACGCGCGGGTGCTGGATAAAGAGGCCTGGCCGCTGATGGTGGAGCGCTATGTGGCGCTGGCCTACGACAAAGGCGTGATGCGCAGTGCGAAAGACCTGCCGCAGCCGCTGCTCTGGCCACAGCTTCAGGTTAACGACGGTGAAAAATCCCAGACCTGTAACGCGTTTGGTCTTTCGTCTGAACGCCCGATGATTGGCTTCTGCCCTGGCGCCGAGTTCGGCCCGGCAAAACGCTGGCCGCACTACCACTATGCGGAGCTGGCGAAACAGCTGATTGACGAAGGCTACCAGATCGTCCTGTTCGGTTCGGCAAAAGACCACGAGGCTGGCAACGAAATTCTCGCGACGCTCAGTAATGAACAGCAGGCCTGGTGCCGCAACCTGGCAGGCGAAACGCAGCTTGAGCAGGCGGTTATTCTGATTGCCGCCTGCAAGGCCGTGGTCAGCAACGACTCTGGCCTGATGCACGTCGCTGCCGCGCTCAACCGCCCGCTGGTGGCGCTGTATGGCCCAAGTAGCCCGGACTTCACGCCCCCGCTTTCACATAAAGCGCGCGTCATCCGCCTGATCACCGGCTACCACAAAGTGCGTAAAGGCGATGCCGCAGAAGGCTACCATCAGAGCCTGATCGACATAACGCCAGAGCGCGTTCTCGAAGAGCTTAACGAACTGCTGTTGAGCGAAGAAGGATAACGAATGCGGGTACTGATCGTTAAAACTTCTTCGATGGGCGATGTTCTGCATACGCTGCCGTCGCTGACGGACGCCATGCGGGCCATTCCCGGCATTCGTTTTGACTGGGTGGTGGAGGAAGGCTTCGCGCAGATCCCCACCTGGCATGAAGCGGTGGACCGCGCGATCCCGGTGGCGATTCGCCGCTGGCGCAAAGCGTGGTTCTCCGCGCCGATTAAAGCCGAACGCAAAGCCTTCCGCGAGGCGGTGCAGGCACAGCGTTACGACGCGATTATCGACGCCCAGGGGCTGGTGAAAAGCGCCGCGCTGGTCACGCGTCTGGCACACGGCGTAAAGCACGGCATGGACTGGCACACCGCCCGCGAACCGCTGGCGAGCCTGTTCTATAACCGCCGCCACCACATCGCAAAGCAGCAGCACGCCGTCGAACGTACCCGCGAGCTGTTTGCAAAGAGCCTGGGCTATGCGAAACCGGAAACCCAGGGCGACTACGCCATCGCGCAGCACTTTTTGCGCAATACAGATCCCTGTGCTCAGCCTTATCTTGTCTTCCTGCATGCCACAACGCGCGACGATAAACACTGGCCGGAAACGCACTGGCGAAGCCTGATCGAACTGATGCAACCCACCGGCATCCATATTAAACTCCCGTGGGGCGCCGAACATGAGCGGCAGCGCGCAGAGCGTCTGGCAGCAGGCTTTTCGCACGTCGAGGTATTGCCGAAACTCACGCTGGCGCAGGTCGCAGCGCAGCTGGCGGGGGCGAATGCTGTTGTTTCCGTTGATACTGGCTTAAGCCATTTAACCGCGGCGCTGGATCGTCCGAATATTACGATTTTTGGTCCGACCGATCCTGGATTGATCGGGGGTTACGGTAAAAACCAGCATCAGATGGTCAGCCCGACCCAGCAAACGAAGGATATCAGCGCAGATGCTATTTTTTCATTTTTACAGGGCAGCCGTTGGCTTTCCAACAGGGATATCTAACGCATGAGTTACGTATTTCTGCTGATTTTACTCTTTCCGGTGAAACTCATCCGGAAGCTGTTCCGCAAAGAGACGGGTAAAAACCTGGTCATTCAGACAGCAAAAATCGGCGATTTTGTTAATGCCACGCCCCTCCTGGCATACCTGCAAAAAAGCGACGTGCTCGTCAGTCGTAGCGTGGGTGCATTGGCGAAGCATGATGAGACGATCGACGAGATTTTTTTTATCGAGCAGCATAAGCGTAACCTGTGGCGAAAGCTGGTCTTTGCCTGCCGGATCATGAACCGCTATGACAATGTCTATCTCCTGCAACCTAACAGCGTGAACCTCTTTTTTGCCTCCGTGTGTAATGCTAAAAACAAACAGTTTTTAAGCACTTACACGCGCAGGTGGTATCACGGTATTTTCTATGCAACGGCAGACGGGACTGTTGAACACGGTAGAAAGACGCTGTCGGTCACGAACTATCTGAAACTGGCCGATCGCGCTCTGAGCTGGCAAGACTCTCCCAAGCACGCCACAAAGCCACTGTTTAAACCCGCAACCTATCCGGCAATCCTTGATAAACCGGGCGTTATCCGCATTGGCATCAGCGTAGCCGCCGGGAATAAAGCGAAAACCGTTCCGCCGGTCATCTGGAAGCAAATTGCCGATCGTCTCGCCGACCTGCCCTGCGAATTTTATGTGTTTGGCGCCCCGAATGAACAATCGTGGATGGATGATATCACCCGCGCCTATGGTGAACTGCCCAACTTTATTAATCTGATTGGCAAAATCTCGCTTGAAGAGCTGCCGTGGGCCATTTCTAAAATGGATTGCTATATCGCGTCAGACTCGGGGAATATCTACATTGCCGATGCAGTGGGGGTGCCGGTAGTTATGTTATTTGGACCTTGCTGCCATTATGAACAACGCCCTCTTGGTAACGTTCTGTTGATTGGTAATGATGAAAACATTAACTCCTACGTTTTTGAAACACGTTATTACTTCAGCCAGCCGAAAGAAAAACTTTTTGCTATAGACGACGTTGATATGGATAACATAGTGAGTTTATTAACGACCATAAATAAAAAAGCATTACCAGAGGCGTAAAATGGGCTCTCTAACCAAACAAATCTACCGATACACGCATAAGCGAAATATGCGCCACAATGAAAATTTGTGGCCCTTTATTAAATTATCTCGCAATGAAACCGGGGAGATTTGTGATTTAAAATATAAAGGCCAGAACATCAACCTCACTACGCTTACCTCGCTTCAGGATCGGTTTGAGGGAGAGGTTCTTATAGCTGCGACCGGCCCTTCAATCAAAAAGATTAATTTTGATAACCTGTCATCCACGATAGTGACTGCAGGTGTGAACGGCGCATGGCATCTTAATAACAAGCTGCATTTTAGCCTCTATTTTGTGGTCGATATGACATTCATCGACCGTCAGACTGCCCTTTTAAAGCAGGTTATTGGCTGTAAACATGTCATTTTGTTTACGACCGTAATGGGAATCGTTAAGCTCATAAACCGTTTTTCATATGAAAATATCCAGTGCGAAATATGCATCATCGAAGATATTTGTTATGAGACCTATAAACCCTCTATCAAAATGGCTAATTTGCACCAGGCATTAGCGGGTAGGCCAGAGATCGTCTTTTCCGATACACACCCCAACATTGCCTTTAGCCGTGATGCGAGGCGCGGTGTGGTAGATGCTGGTACCGTAATGTATTGGGCACTACAGGTAATTTATTTTTTGAGATTCAATAAGATTTACATCGCTGGTCTGGATATGAATAATTTCAACCAACCGCGATTTTATGAAAACGGTAACACCATGTTGCCTTCATTCCTTGGAGACAAAGTACATAATATTGTGATCCCCGCGTTCACACTGGCAAGTACTGTTTTGAAAAAAGATAACATCACTGTTATTAATCTATCACCTCAAAGCGCTATACCTGACTTTGTTTTCCCCAGAAAGGATTTTACTGATGTTTTCAATTAATTACCAACGCATTCCGTTCTATCCTTTTACGCTTTTTGTATTTTTAAGCATGATTTTTTGCGGAATTTCTCGCGTAAACACCTTATTTCATCTTGCACTCGGGCTATTTATCATTGCCACAATTATCAGCAATGAATTCAGAGTACGTTTTATCAACGACCGTACCTTTCTTCCCGCTCTGGGCATTACCGGTGCCTTTTTAATATATTTTTCACTTTCGAATCTTTGGGCGGAGTCGTCTCAGGTAAGCTCTGCCTTAACACATTCATTTTATTTATTTATTTTCATATGTCTTTACCGTCAGTGTGAACTGCAGGGAAAGAAAAAATTCGTCATTGGCGCAGCTTATGCAGGTATTGTCGCACTCGCCATACTCACCCTGATTTATGTTGATAAAGCGAACATTTTCAATAACAGACTTTCGAGTGCCTTTCCTTATGCACCTGACAATGTAATTGATCTCGGTGGATACATGGCGTTAGGAATTCTATTAAGCGCGATACTGGTTCGTGAAACTCGTAACATCTGGTTTTATCTTCCCGTCCCGTTGCTGCTGGCCTGCTTAGTTTTGACTCAAAGCCGCGGGCCATTTCTTTCACTCGTGGTGGCCGCGACAGTGGCGTTTCTTTGTAAACCAAAGTGGAATGTTAAGCTGCTGCTGGGTTCGGTAGCTATATTGCTATTAATCGGTCTCGCTTTCTATTTTAGCGGCTCGATCGATATATTTATCAATCGAGCAGAAGAGTCTTCTCGTGCAGGTACCGTGCGTTTTGGCATCTGGCAACACGCTGTTGAAGTGGCAAAACAGAAAGCGATTTTCGGATGGGGCTTCAACAAGGAGCTTCAGTTCATTAACGGCTATGGCCAGACCATTTCCACAACGCACAGCCTCTATTTAGCTACCTTCCTTAAGGGGGGGATCGTGGGGCTTCTGCTACTCGCCGGTATGATTTTATACGCCGCCAGACAGTCTCTTCGCCACCTCGCGGCCGACCATAAGGCCGAGATCGCTGTCCTTGTCTTCGCGCTGATGTTCTATATCACCCAGGGTATGTTTATTATCAGTAACCCACGGGAATATTGGGTACTATTCTGGCTGCCTTTCGCCATTATTTTCAGCACCCCCGTTAAAACGCTGCTGAAAAAATAAATCTTACAGCGCCGATTACCCGGCGCTTTTTTTATGGGAATAAAACTCCGCCAGCGTCATCCCCACCGCCTTATCGGATAACCAGCTAAAGAGCGTTTCTAAATCCTGATACAGCCCTTCGATCGCCGCCTCATCTTTGAACGTGGGGCTTCCACCAGGCATAAATTCCGACGAATGAAGCATAAACTCCACGTACTCACTTCCCTGAGACAGGCATTGCTGTGCGACCTGAATCATCTGCGCCGCATTCCCCCGGGACGGTCTTAGCCAGTTGACCGAGGGTGAGCGGTATTTTCCGCGAAGCCTGTCGTAACCCTGTTTGATCGTGTTCAACCAGGCCGGGTGTTTATACTGAATGCTCATTGGCACTTCGAGTAATGGGCTATTGCCCGCCCGGGAAATATTATCTAAATCCATAAAATAGGCGTGGTCGGGGAAATGCTGGTAATTCGTTCCGCCATTACCCTGCGGCGCACCTTTCGCATTGCGCCAGTTCACCCGCGGCGTCACGGAGCAATCAACCTGGTAACCCAGTTCAACGAGCAATTTTGCGTAGCGACTGTCAAATGCCCAACGTCCGGCACGGTGGCTTAACATTTTGGTCTGGAATGTCTCTTCCAGCAGGCGGGTCATGAACAGCACTTTCTCGCGCATCACCTCATCCGAAAATTCAATCAAATAAGGCTGCCAGCGCCAGTCGTCTCCCGTGAGATCGTGTTCCGGTGGGCTATTCCATGCGTGAAGGTGCATTCCCACCTCCCCCTGACCGCGGGCGATCGCGTCCCTGGCGAATTCAATGAAAACGGGTTCGATCGCCATCTCGTAATTGGTCAGCCACACGGGCTTAAAACCGAAACGCTCACAAAGCGTCTGGAACCGCGCCAGATAGCGCGCGTTTTCCGTTTTAATGACGCGGTGATTTTGCCAGAGATTATCGCCCTCAGTATCAATCGTGATGATAAACGCTGGTTTGTTCATAATGAGTCCGCAAGACAGGAAAGTTAGCGCTATGTTACGCACTCTCCAAAGCATGAGTAAACCCTTCCAGGGAAATTCCTGAGATTATGGAGAAAGAGTGCAAGTCGCTATCAGGTCTATTAGAATTGCCATCAGTACAACGCCGATAAGATGATGATGAATAACTTACCTGACACGCCTGATTTGCGCATTTTACTTATCAAACTCCGCCATCATGGCGACATGTTGCTGACCACTCCCGTCATTGATTCGTTACGTCAAAAATGGCCGCAGGCGCAGATTGATGTCCTGCTGTATGAAGAAACGCGCGATATGCTCGCCGCGCATCCGGCGATCGGTACAATTTATGGAATCGATCGTAAATGGAAGCAGCTGGGCACGCTGAAGCATCTTCAAAAAGAGTGGCAGCTGCTGTGCGCGTTAAGAAATCAGCATTATCATCTGGTCATTAACCTTGCCGATCAATGGCGTAGCGCTATCGTCACCCGTTTTACCGGCGCACCCGTTCGCCTCGGATTCGCGTTTAACAAACGCAAAAGTGCATTATGGCGTTTTTGTCATACCGATCTGGTCTCTGTCGACGGCCACAAATCCCTGCATACGGTCGAGCAGAATCTCTCCATTTTGAAGCCATTACCGGTCGCGCCGCAGCCTGCCGTCACCATGGCCTACACCGCAGACGACTGGGATTATGCCCGTCAAAGATTGACGCAGGCGGGTGTGGGCGAGCGCTATATCGTGATCCAGCCGACGTCCCGCTGGTTCTTTAAATGCTGGAGCGAAGACAAAATGGCGCAAACCATTACTGCACTGCAGCAGGATGGTCATACGGTTGTACTCACCGCGGGCCCGGATAAAAAAGAGCTGGCGATGATCGATCGCATTCTCGCTGCCGCACCGAAGACCGGTGTCGTTTCGCTCGCGGGCCAGTTGACGCTGCGCCAACTGGCGTCGCTTATCGATCACGCCTCTCTGTTTATTGGTGTCGACTCCGTGCCGATGCATATGGCCGCCGCGCTGCAAACGCCCTGCGTGGCGCTGTTTGGTCCTTCTAAACTGACGTTCTGGTCTCCATGGCAGGTTAAAGGGGAAGTGATCTGGGCCGGCGATTACGGTCCGCTCCCCGATCCGGATGCCATTGATACCAAAACGAAAGAACGCTATCTCGACGCCATTCCCGTTGATGCTGTCGTCTCCGCCGCAAGGAGATATCTGTCATGAAACCCCATCGCCTGGCCATTGTTCGCCAAAAGTATCGCCCTGATGGCGGAGCAGAACGCTTCGTTTCGCGCGCCCTCACCGCGCTGAGCAATCAGAACCTTGAACTCAACGTCATCACGCGTGAGTGGCAGGGAGAGAAGCAAGACGACTGGCATATTCACATTTGCAACCCTCAAAAATGGGGTCGCATCAGTCGTGAGCGCGGATTTGCACAGGCCGCCCGCGCGCTATGGCAGCAACAGCAGTTTGATATTGTTCAAAGCCATGAGCGCATCCCGGGTTGTGATATCTATCGTGCGGGTGATGGAGTGCATCACCGCTGGCTACTGCAGCGCGCGCGCATTTTACCTGCCTGGCGTGCGCAAATGCTGATGTATGACCGCTATCACCGCTACGTGATGCGTGCGGAACGGGAAATGTATCAGGCGCCTGAGTTAAGAGCCGTAATTTGTAATGCGGAGATGATCAAACGCGAAATCGTTGAAGACTTTGATATTGACGCAAATAAAATTCATGTGATTTATAATTCTATTGATTCCAGCCGCTTCATTCCGGCCCAGGAGTCACAGCGTGCGATTTTGCGCCAACAATTTGGTTTGCCAGCCGATGCCGTTGTGTTCTGTTTTGTCGGCTCAGGGTTTGAACGAAAAGGATTGGCCAGCGCCATACGCGCTATCGCGGGAACATCAGCGTGGCTGATTGTGGTTGGACAAGATAAAGCAGAAAGTCGTTATCGCGACCTCGCCCGTTCGTTAGGCTGCGAGGGGCAAATCCGTTTCCTGGGGGTGCAAAAAGAAACTCTGCCTTTTTATCAGCTATCCGATGGTTTACTGTTGCCAACGCTGTATGATCCCTTTCCTAACGTCATTCTTGAAGCGATGGCCTGCGGCTTACCCGTCATTACTTCAGAGAGTTGCGGTGGTGCAGAATTTATTCAACAAGGCCAGAACGGATTTTTTTGTGACGCACTTGATATCAGTACATTGAAGGAAGCGGTAGCAGCCATCCCTTCTCTGGAAAAAAATAACAACATGGGACGAGCGGCACGTGAACGTGTAAAAGACGCCACTCCCGAAAAACTGTCAAGTCAGCTTATTACGCTTTATCAAAAATTACTGGATTAAAAATGCGCATCCTAATGATTATTGATGGTTTACCCGGTGGAGGAGCTGAAAAAACGGTTCTTACACTCTCCCGCGGGCTAATAGAAATGGGGCATCAGGTCTCTCTATTCTCTCTGCGGAAAGTGTGCGACTACGCCATCCCGGAAGGCATTGATTATCAGGTTGTTCAGGACACATGTAAAAAACCGTGGCGAAAGCTGACGGAGATCCCACGCCGTGCCCAATTGCTGGATCAGGCGATTGAACGGGCTGAGCGCAGCGGCAAATTTGATGTGGTTTTCTCTCATTTGCACAAAACCGACCGCATTGTGGCGCACTGCCGCGCGCTGGAACGTGACAAAGTCTGGTTCTGCGTGCACGGCATGTTCTCGTTCTCCTATCTTCGCCATCGCAGCGGACTTTCACGCTGGTTTAAACACCTTAAAATTCGTCATACCTACGAAAACCGAAACGTTGTCGCCGTCTCAGGCGCCGTGTTGAAAGATCTTTCCGAGACGCTGGCACTCAATCTTCGACGCAAAGCGGTTATCCACAATCCTTTCGATATTCCTGAAATTCAGCGTCTGGCGGATGCTCCCTTCGAGATGCAGGGAAAGGATTATATTATTCATGTTGGCCGCTTCCATGAGCACAAACGCCACGACCGTCTCTTACGTGCGTTCGCCCTGAGTAAAATTGACACAACGCTGGTCATGATGGGCAATGGATCCGAAGCGCAAATTCAAAAGCTCAAGCAGCTTGCTGCCGAGCTGGGTATTGAAAACAAAACGGTTTTCCGCCCGTTTGATTCCAATCCCTATCCGTGGATTAAAGGGGCACGCCTTTTAGTGTTAAGTTCTGACTGCGAAGGTTTTGGTAATGTGCTGGTTGAAGCCATTATCTGCCAGACGCCACCGGTCAGTACAAATTGCCCCGGTGGCCCCGCCGAAATCCTTACCGGAGCCTTAGCGCGCGGGCTGGCAGAGTTAAATGACGCGTCACTGGCAAAAACGCTGGCGGATATTTATACCGCCCCGCCGGTCGTTGGCGATGCAACCATCGCATCGTTCGGTATCAGCGCCATTTGCCAGCAATATATTGCTCTGGTCGACAATCAAAAATAATCAGGTTTCTTATGCAAAATTCAGCCCCATTGTTGAGCGTGGTGGTTGCCGTTTATAACGGTGAAGCTTTCCTGGATCAGTTCTTTACCTGCCTTGTGAATCAACGCATCGACAGCATGGAAGTCATTATTGTCAATGACGGCTCTACTGACCGCTCGATGGAGATCGTCGAAAACTGGCGAGAAAAACTGCCGCAGCTGCAGGTCATAGAACAGCAAAACCAGGGCGTATCCATCGCGCGTAACACCGGTCTGGCCGTTGCGACGGGTCAATATCTCTCTTTCCCGGATATTGATGATGTCTTTAAACCCGGCATGTACCAGCGCCTGCTGGAGATGGCCGTCACGCAGGATCTGGATGTCGCCACCTGTAACGGGAACTACGTCTGGGAGAACAACAAGAAGCCCTCACGCCCGATCTTCCCAGAAGACAAACTGGCTTCGACAGGGGTCATGGCTGGCCCGGCGTGGTTAAAAATGGCGCTGGATTCGCGTAAGTTCCTTCACGTCACCTGGTTGAACATCTATCGCCACGACTTTATCCGTAAACACAATTTCCATTTCGAACCCGGTCTGCGCCATCAGGATATCCCGTGGACCACCGAAGTCCTGCTCGCGGCAGAGCGGGTGCAGTACACCAGTGAGCGTTATTACGACTACTACATTCACTCCGCATCGGTGTCCCATATGCCGGACAATGACGACACGCTGATTCGCTCGGCGCGCCACTACATGAAAATCCTGCAGCTGCTCGATGCCATCAATCAGCGTTACCCGGATAAAGTGAAAGGGATCCCTGCCTGCCACTGGCAAATTGCCAAAGAGGGGCTGGGAATTATTCACACCTTCGACAACATGAAGGATGAGAAGAAGAAATCAATGATTATTAAAGAGTTCTTCGACACAGGCATCTGGAAACTCATCTGGAAAAGTGCAAAAAGTCCGCGTCTGCGCTGGCGGCTGGGTCGACGTTATTTCCGTTTGAAACGGTATCTGGCATAAGAGATAGCTTTACCTGGCCTAAATGCTTAGAATTTGCCCGCCGAAACTAAAAAAACGGATAATCGCTTGGAATTGTTGTATACCGCTCTGCTCTACATCATTCAGCCACTGGTGTGGCTGAGACTGTTGCTTCGTAGCCGGAAAGCGCCTGCGTATCGTAAACGCTGGGCTGAACGCTATGGCTTCTGCCGCAATAAAGTCGTACCGGACGGTATTTTGCTGCATTCCGTTTCTGTCGGTGAAACGCTGGCGGCGATCCCGCTGGTTCGCGCCCTGCGTCACCGTTACCCATCGCTGCCGATCACCGTCACGACGATGACGCCGACCGGCTCCGAGCGCGCGTTATCCGCTTTCGGTAAAGACGTGCAGCACGTCTATCTTCCTTACGATCTGCCCTGCGCCATGAATCGCTTCCTCAACACCGTGCGCCCGAAGCTGGTGATCGTGATGGAAACCGAACTGTGGCCGAACATGATTTCCGCCCTGCATGCCCGTAAAATTCCGCTGGTGATTGCCAACGCGCGCCTGTCAGAGCGCTCGGCGAAAGGTTACGGCAAGCTGGGTAAATTTATGCGCCGCCTGCTCAGCAGGATCACGCTGATTGCCGCGCAGAACGAAGAGGACGCGGCGCGCTTTATCGCGCTGGGCCTGAAACGCAACCAGCTTGCGGTAACGGGCAGCCTGAAATTTGATATTTCCGTTACCCCTGAGCTCGCCGCCCGTGCGATCACACTGCGTCGGCAGTGGGCCCCACGTCGTCAGGTCTGGATTGCAACCAGTACTCATGATGGCGAAGAAGAGATCATCCTGCAGGCTCACCGCAAGCTGCTGGAAAAATTCCCTGATTTACTGCTGATCCTCGTGCCTCGTCATCCGGAGCGTTTTAAAGATGCCCGCGACATGGTGCAAAAAGGTGGCTTCAGCTATACCCTTCGCAGCAGCGGTGAAATCCCTTCCGGCAGCACCCAGGTGGTGATTGGCGATACGATGGGCGAACTGATGCTGCTGTACGGCATTGCTGACCTCGCGTTTGTCGGTGGCAGCCTGGTCGAGCGCGGCGGTCATAACCCGCTGGAGCCTGCAGCCCACGCCATTCCGGTGCTGATGGGGCCGCACACGTTTAACTTCAAAGATATCTGCGCGAAATTACAGCAGGCCGATGGTTTAATTACCGTGACCGATGCGGATTCGGTGGTCAAAGAGGTATCGACCCTTCTGACTGACGAAGATTATCGCCTGTGGTACGGGCGTCATGCCGTCGAAGTGCTGCACCAGAACCAGGGCGCACTGACCCGTCTGCTGCAGCTTCTGCAACCTTATCTGCCCCAGCGGAGCCACTAATGTCAACGCGTCTGTCGGTCGTGATGATCGCCAAAAACGCCGCCGACCTGCTTCCGGATTGCCTGGCGTCGGTTGCCTGGGCTGACGAGATAGTCATTCTTGACTCCGGAAGTACGGACAACACGGTGGACGTTGCCCGGGCAGCGGGCGCAAAAGTCTTTGTCGACGCTGACTGGCAGGGCTATGGCATCCAGCGCCAGCGCGCGCAGGGGTATGCCACAGGTGATTATGTCCTGATGCTCGATACTGACGAGCGCATTACGCCAGAACTTCAGCAGGCCATTCAGGCGGTGCTTTCCTCGCCCCAGCCTGGTGCCGTATACAGCATTGCCCGCCGCAACTACTTCCTTGGCCGTTTTATGCGCCACAGCGGCTGGTATCCCGATCGCGTGATGCGCCTCTACGAGCGCGAGCAGTATCAGTACAACGACAATCTGGTCCATGAATCCCTGAGCTGCGATAGCGCCCAGGTGATCCCCCTGACGGGCGACCTGTTGCACCTGACCTGTCGGGATTTCGCCAGCTTCCAGCGTAAACAGCTCAACTATGCCACCGCATGGGCGCAGGAGCGTCACCAGCGCGGCAAGAAAGCCTCGCTGACGGGTATCTTCACCCACACGCTGGGCGCGTTCCTGAAAACGCTGCTGCTGCGTGGTGGCGTACTGGACGGCAAACAGGGCTGGTTACTCGCGGTAGTAAATGCCCAGTATACTTTCAACAAATACACCGAGCTGTGGGCGCTCTGCCGCGGCTACTCAGAGAAAACGTGAGCCATGAGCACAAAAGCGATTTATCCGGGTACCTTCGATCCGATCACCAACGGTCATCTTGATATCATCACCCGTGCGGCGTGCATGTTCGACAAGGTGATCCTGGCCATAGCCGCCAGCCCCAGTAAAAAGCCGATGTTTGACCTCAACGAGCGCGTAAAGCTCGCCACCGATGCCATTTCGCACCTGCCGAACGTTGAGGTGGTCGGGTTTAGCGACCTGATGGCTAACTTCGCCCGCGCTCAGCAGGCAAACATTCTGATCCGTGGTTTACGCGCGGTGGCAGACTTCGAGTATGAGATGCAGCTGGCGCACATGAACCGCCACCTGATGCCGGAGCTGGAGAGCGTGTTCCTGATGCCCTCCAAAGAGTGGTCGTTTATCTCTTCTACGCTGGTAAAAGAGGTGGCGCGTCATCACGGCGACGTCACCCATTTCCTGCCGACGAACGTCCACCAGGCATTGATGGAAAAGCTAAAGTAACCCTATTTCTGGCACTGACGGCAGTAGAACGTGGCGCGCTGGGCGTGCTTCGTGGCAATAACGGGCGTGCCGCAGACTCTGCACGGTTCGCCTTTACGGCCATACACCTGAAGCTCCTGGGCAAAATAGCCCGGCTTGCCGTCACTCTGCAGGAAGTCCTTCAACGTTGTCCCGCCCTGCTCAATAGAGCGCAGCAGTACCGCCTTAATGACCCGGACCAGCAGCTCACACTCCTGCGCAGACAGCGAAGAGGCCAGCCGATCGGGATGGATCCCGGCCGCGAACAGCGATTCGCTGGCATAGATATTCCCCACGCCGACCACCAGCTTGTTATCCATCAGCCAGGGCTTAATCGGGCTTTTCTTCTTCGCACACTTCGCCTTGAGGTATTCCGCATTAAACGCGTCTGAAAGCGGTTCCGGGCCCAGATGTGCCAGCACGTTATGTCCTTCCAGCTCCTTCGTCCACAGCCACGCGCCAAAGCGCCGTGGGTCGGTGTAACGGAGCACTTTGCCGTTGCTCATCACCAGATCGACGTGGTCGTGCTTTTCAGCAGGCAGTTCTTCGGTAAGAATGCGCAGGCTCCCGGACATCCCCAGGTGGATAATAATCCAGCCGTCGGGCAGCTCCAGCAGCAGGTATTTCGCGCGACGCTGTACGCTAAGGACGGGTTTATCGCTCAGGGCATGGATCTCATCGGACACCGGCCAGCGCAGACGTCCATTGCGGACCACCGCGTGAAGAATCGTCGCGCCGACCAGATGGGGCTCAATGCCGCGACGGCTGGTTTCTACCTCAGGTAATTCAGGCATGGTTCCTCCGTTGAGATGCAGAATGCAAAAAACCCCGCAGTTGCGGGGTTTTTCGATACAAGGAGACTAAAATTATTTGATTTTAGCTTCTTTGTACAGTACGTGCTGGCGTACAACTGGATCGAATTTTTTCAGTTCCAGTTTTTCCGGCTTAGTACGTTTGTTCTTCGTGGTGGTGTAGAAGTGACCTGTACCAGCAGAAGAAACCAGCTTGATTTTCTCGCGAATACCTTTAGCCATGATTTATTTCCTCTTTAAGTACTTAGTACTTTTCGCCACGGGCACGCAGTTCGGACAGAACTGTATCGATGCCTTTCTTATCGATTACACGCATACCTTTAGCAGATACGCGCAGGGTGACAAAACGCTTCTCGCTCTCAACCCAGAAACGGTGAGAGTGCAGGTTCGGCAGGAAACGGCGTTTAGTCGCGTTCAGTGCGTGGGAACGGTTGTTACCGGTCACCGGACGCTTGCCAGTAACTTGGCAGACTCGGGACATGTCTATTCTCCAAAAATCAAATTAGCTCGAGCTTCGTATGGGGTATCGGCGCCTCGTCAGGCTTTACAGCCCGGTCATCGCATAGTTCTAAGTGAACTCTCGATTGCCAGGCCCAAATGCCAAACCCGAGATTCTCAAAGGTGGCGTAGTATACGCTGACTCGGCGGTGTGCTCAAGTCCCGAACAGACAAAGATCCCGATGGATCGCGAGAAATAGCCTAAATCCAGCCATGTTCTGCGAAAGAAATGTACTCACCGCGGCCAATTATCAGATGGTCCAGCACACGAATGTCCATGAATTGACAGCATTTGATAATGCGTTCGGTGATTTCTTTGTCCGCTCTGCTCGGTTCTGCACAGCCAGAGGGGTGATTATGCGCGAGGATCACGCCCGCTGCATTCACTTTTATCGCTTCCCGCACAATTTCTCGCGGATGCACCTCAACGTGGCTCAACGTGCCCGCAAAGAGACAGCTATGTTTCAGCACCCGATTTCTGTTATCGACAAAGATCACCATAAAGATCTCGCGTTCAATATCGGTTAACTGGCTTTGCAGGAATTCGCGCGTCATCGCGGGCGTCAGGATCGGCTCTTCCTTCTCCATGCGGACATTGTAAAAACGGCGGGCAAGTTCAGCAATGCCCCTCAACTGGGCATATTTCGCCACGCCGATCCCCTCAACGTGCTTAAACTGCGACAGATCGGCGGTCAGTAAACCGTACAGCGAACCGAAATGTGCTATCAGCTCTTTTGCCAGCGTAAATACCGTCTTTCCTGGCGTGCCGGTACGTAAAAAGAGCGCCAGCAGTTCATCGTCTTTTAACAGGGTGACGCCATAGCGCAGCAGTTTTTCGCGTGGCAGCAGCAGCTCATCCTCTTCTTCCATGCTCTTTCTCCCTTTTTTAACCTTATGCTGCCACAGGCCAACTCGTCGCTCGACGGCCACATTGCGTTCTTGCGTAGCGCCTCGCAAAGTGGTCGAAGGACAAAATCACCCCGCTTTGGGGATTGTGATAAAATGCCCGCTCTCTGGTGAAACCCAACAGGAAAGAATCATGATGAGCCTGGCCGGTAAAAAAATCGTTCTTGGCGTGAGCGGCGGCATTGCTGCCTACAAAGCGCCGGAGCTGGTGCGTCGTCTTCGCGAGCGCGGGGCAGATGTGCGGGTCGCGATAACCGAAGGCGGTAAAGCCTTTATCACCCCCCTGAGCCTGCAGGCCGTTTCAGGATACCCGGTATCTGACAGCCTGCTCGATCCGGCCGCCGAAGCCGCGATGGGCCATATTGAGCTGGGTAAATGGGCTGACCTGGTTATCCTCGCCCCCGCCACGGCTGATTTAATCGCTCGGGTGGCGGCCGGTATGACAAACGACCTGGTCTCTACCATTTGTCTGGCCACGCCTGCGCCTGTTGCCGTCGTTCCTGCCATGAACCAGCAGATGTACCGTAACGCGGCCACCCAGCACAATCTCGAGACGCTGGCTTCACGCGGCCTGCTTATCTGGGGTCCGGACAGCGGCAGCCAGGCCTGCGGCGATGTTGGCCCGGGTCGCATGCTTGACCCGCTGACGATTGTTGATATGGCCGCAGCCCATTTTTCGCCTGTCAACGATCTGCAACATCTCAACATCATGATTACCGCGGGCCCGACGCGCGAGCCGCTGGATCCGGTGCGCTACATCACCAACCACAGCTCCGGCAAAATGGGCTTTGCGATTGCCGCCGCCGCCGCAAGGCGTGGCGCGCACGTCACGCTGGTGAGCGGCCCGGTATCGCTGCCTACCCCTGCGTTTGTGAAGCGAATTGACGTTACCACCGCGCTGGAGATGGAAGCCGCCGTGCAGGCACATGCGCAAAGCCAGCAGATTTTTATCGGCTGTGCGGCCGTCGCAGACTATCGTGCCGAGACGATCGCTGAGGCTAAAATTAAAAAGCAAGGCGATGAATTAACACTAAAAATGGTGAAAAACCCGGACATTGTTGCCGGTGTCGCCGCACTAAAAAGCCATCGTCCATACGTTGTTGGGTTTGCCGCAGAAACGAATAATGTGGAAGAATATGCCCGGCAAAAACGTACCCGCAAAAACCTCGATTTGATTTGCGCGAACGACGTATCGCTGGCCACACAAGGATTTAACAGCGACAGCAACGCACTGCACCTTTTCTGGCAGGATGGAGATAAAGTCTTACCGCTTGAGCGCAAGGAACTCCTGGGCCAACAATTACTCGACGAGATCGTTACCCGTTATGATGAAAAAAATCGACGTTAAGATTCTGGACCCGCGTGTTGGCGAGCAATTCCCGCTGCCAACCTATGCCACCTCCGGCTCTGCCGGTCTTGACCTGCGCGCCTGTCTCGATGACGCCGTAGAACTGGCTCCGGGTGCCACTACCCTGGTTCCAACTGGCCTGGCAATTCACATTGCTGACCCGTCGCTGGCAGCGGTGATACTGCCGCGTTCTGGCCTGGGCCATAAGCACGGCGTTGTGCTGGGTAACCTGGTCGGCCTGATCGACTCCGACTACCAGGGTCAGCTGATGGTCTCCGTCTGGAACCGTGGTCAGGACAGCTTCACCATTGAACCGGGCGAGCGTATCGCACAGATGGTCTTTGTACCGGTGGTACAGGCAGAATTTAACCTGGTGGCAGACTTTGACGCCACCGACCGTGGCGAAGGCGGCTTCGGCCATTCCGGGCGCAAATAACGGCCCGAAAGACACGTATCTCACAGCGTCATAATGCAATAACAAACCGCAAACGCCAGTTTGCGGTCGCTGTGTGGATGCCAGCCTGGCAAGTGCTTATTTTCAGGGGTATTTTGTAACATGGCAGAAAAACAAACCGCGAAAAGGAATCGTCGCGAAGAAATACTTCAATCTCTGGCTCTGATGCTTGAATCCAGCGATGGCAGTCAACGCATCACCACCGCTAAACTGGCCGCCTCTGTGGGCGTGTCTGAGGCGGCGCTGTACCGTCATTTTCCGAGCAAGACCCGGATGTTCGACAGCCTGATCGAGTTTATTGAAGACAGCCTGATCACGCGCATCAACCTGATTCTGAAAGACGAAAAAGACACCACCGCGCGTCTGCGTCTGATTGTGCTGTTAATCCTGGGCTTCGGTGAACGCAATCCGGGCTTAACCCGTATCCTCACCGGCCACGCGCTGATGTTTGAGCAGGACAGACTGCAGGGCCGCATTAACCAGCTTTTCGAACGTATTGAAGCGCAGCTGCGCCAGGTACTGCGCGAAAAGAAAATGCGTGAAGGGGAAGGTTACAGCATTGATGAAACGCTGCTGGCAAGCCAGATTCTGGCGTTTTGTGAAGGGATGCTCTCCCGCTTTGTGCGCAGCGAGTTCAAATACTGTCCAACGGACGATTTTGATGCCCGCTGGCCGTTAGTGGCCGCTCAGTTGCAGTAACATCGTTGCCGGATGGCGGCTTCGCCTTATCCGGCCTACGAAATGCGCAGGCCCGGTAAGCGTCGCGCCACCGGGCAATTTAACTACACTCCGAACTCTTCCCGGTACGCACGTACCGCCGCCAGATGGTCCGCCATCTCAGGCTTCTCTTCCAGATACGCAATCAGGTCTTTCAGGGTGATAATCGACGTCACTTTGCAACTGTAATCGCGCTCGACTTCCTGAATAGCGGAAATTTCACCGCGACCACGCTCCTGACGATCCAGAGAAATCAGCACGCCAGCAAGCGTCGCACCGTTGGCCTGGATAATCTCCATCGATTCGCGGATCGCCGTACCCGCGGTGATCACATCGTCGACCAGCATGACGCGGCCCTGCAGCGCGCTGCCGACCAGATTCCCGCCTTCACCGTGGGTTTTGGCCTCTTTGCGGTTAAAGCAGTACGGCACGTCGCGGTCATGGTGTTCCGCCAGCGCCACCGCGGTGGTGGTCGCAATCGGAATGCCTTTATAGGCCGGGCCAAACAGCAGGTCAAAATCAATCCCGGAATCCACCAGCGCTTCGGCATAGAAACGGCCTAACAATGCCAGATCGCGCCCGGTATTAAACAGCCCGGCGTTGAAGAAATAGGGGCTCTTACGCCCGGATTTCAGCGTAAATTCGCCAAACTTAAGTACCTGCTTGTTAAGCGCAAACTCAATAAACTGGCGCTGATACGATTTCATGGATTTGCTCCTTTGGTTTTTCTGTCTTACAGGCAAAAAAAAGGCGACTCATTGGTCGCCTTTAAAATCAATTTTCTAACGCCGCTTTCTGCGTCGTTACAATGGATTCGATGCCCCCTCGGGCCAACGCCAGCAGGGAGAGAAGTTCTTCGTGGGTGAACGGCTCACCTTCCGCCGTGCCCTGCACCTCAATGATGCGACCGTCTTCGGTCATCACCACGTTCATGTCGGTTTCGGCTGCGGAATCTTCAACGTATTCCAGATCGCAAAGCGCTTCGCCGTTAACGATACCGACAGAAACCGCCGCAACCATACCTTTCATTGGGTTGGTTTTCAGCTTACCGGCCGCAACCAGCTTGTTCAGGGCATCGGCCAGCGCTACGCAGGCACCGGTAATGGATGCGGTACGCGTACCGCCGTCTGCCTGAATCACGTCGCAGTCCAGCGTGATGGTGAATTCGCCGAGGATTTTCAGGTCAACGGCGGCACGCAGCGCACGCGCGATCAGGCGCTGAATCTCCATGGTACGACCGCCCTGCTTGCCCTTTGCCGCTTCACGGGCATTACGGGTATGGGTCGCACGCGGCAGCATGCCGTACTCAGCGGTGATCCAGCCCTGGCCCTGACCTTTCAGGAAGCGCGGAACGCCTTCTTCGATGGAGGCGGTGCACAGCACTTTAGTGTCACCAAACTCAACCAGCACGGAGCCTTCAGCGTGTTTTGTATAGTTACGGGTCAGGGTGACGGGACGCACCTGATTGGCGCTACGGCCTGATGGACGCATGATGGATTCTCCGGCTTGAAACGAATGTGGCTGCGCATTATACGGATAAAGGACGCTTATTCCTATCCTGAGAAGCCCCCGAAAGCTATAATCCCCCCATCTCTCCTTTAAAAACGGGAATGTCTATGATCCGCAGTATGACCGCCTACGCCCGGCGTGAAATCAAGGGTAGCTGGGGCAGCGCCACATGGGAAATGCGCTCGGTAAACCAGCGTTACCTGGAAACGTATTTCCGTATGCCGGAGCAGTTCCGCAGCCTTGAGCCTGTCGTACGTGAGCGTATCCGTAATCGTCTGACGCGCGGGAAAGTGGAATGTAACCTGCGCTTTGAGCCTGATGCCAGCGCACAGGGCGAACTCATCCTCAACGAAAAACTGGCGAAACAGCTCGTGAACGCGGCGAACTGGGTCAAAATGCAGAGCGATGAAGGCGAAATCAACCCGGTTGATATTCTGCGCTGGCCTGGCGTCATGGCCGCCGGTGAGCAGGATCTGGATGCCATTGCCGCTGAAATCCTGGCAGCCCTCGACGGCACGCTGGACGACTTTATCGTTGCCCGCGAAACCGAAGGTCAGGCGCTGAAAGCGATGATTGAGCAGCGCCTTGAAGGCGTGAGCACCGAAGTTGCCAAAGTCCGCACCCATATGCCAGAAGTGCTGCAATGGCAGCGCGAGCGTCTTGTCGCCAAACTGGAAGAAGCGGAAGTTCAGCTGGAAAACACCCGTCTGGAACAAGAGCTGGTGCTGATGGCGCAGCGTATTGATGTCGCTGAAGAGCTGGACCGTCTGGAAGCGCACGTTAAAGAAACCTACAACATTCTGAAGAAGAAAGAAGCTGTGGGCCGCCGTCTGGACTTTATGATGCAGGAGTTCAACCGCGAGTCGAACACCCTGGCGTCTAAGTCGATCAATGCAGAAGTGACGAATTCAGCGATTGAGCTGAAAGTGCTGATTGAGCAGATGCGCGAGCAGATTCAGAATATCGAGTAATGCCTTTCGGGTGGTGTCGACTGCGCCACCCATTACTATTTCTAATCCATCTCAACGCTCATTTTTGCGCCTTACCGCCTTTCATCAAGCCTGCCCAATATAACGTGATGAAAATTTATAGGGCAAACTGACTCGCCTTAGAAAATCTCAATCGTGATCTTGCGCACAAATCGCTAACCTCCCCGCGTTCACACCGGAGGGTATATGCTGCTTCACATCCTTTATCTTATTGGCATCACCGCAGAAGCCATGACCGGCGCACTTGCCGCCGGACGTCGCCGTATGGACACCTTCGGCGTAATCATTATTGCTACCGCGACCGCACTGGGCGGCGGTTCCGTGCGCGATATCCTGCTTGGCCATTACCCGCTTGGCTGGGTTAAACACCCTGAGTACGTGATTATCGTGGCGACGGCTGCCGTGTTAACCACCATCGTGGCGCCAGTTATGCCCCATCTTCGCCGCCTGTTCCTGGTGCTTGATGCGCTGGGGCTGATCGTCTTTTCGATTATCGGTGCGCAAATCGCGCTCGATATGGGGGAAGGACCGGTTATCGCCACCATTGCTGCCGTGGTCACGGGCGTATTCGGTGGTGTGCTGCGCGATATGTTCTGCAAACGCATCCCCCTGGTCTTTCAAAAAGAGCTGTATGCCGGCATCTCCTTTGCGGCAGCGGTGCTTTATATCGCTCTACAGCATTACGTTTCGAACCATGACGTGGTGGTCATCTCGACGCTGCTGTTTGGCTTTACGGCCCGCATGCTGGCGCTGCGTCTGAAGCTCGGGCTGCCCGTTTTTCATTACAAACACAGCACACACTAGCTTCAGAACCCGTTGATGTGCTGTTCAGCGAGCCATTTCGCCAGCACATCAATCTGAGGCGCGTGCATCCAGTTAACGATTTGTCGCGCTTTCTCCTCTCCCGTTCCCGGCAGGGCCTGCCAGTCCTTTGCGTTGCGCCCGCTCATCTCCTGCCACGATATGTCTCCCATCGCCTTCAGCGAAGCCTGCGTCATTGGCACACCCAATGCCATGAGCCAGCGGATAAACGGTTTTTCGCGCACCAGATTAAATCGGTGCCAGAGCGCCAGCCCGCGTGCTGAGGAAAACCCCGGTGTAGTCTGCAGCTGCGCCTGTGTTAATAACAGCCATGAAAAGAGATGTTCAAAACGATGCGCCTGCCAGAGGGCCCGCCAGCCTGATTCGCCTAATCCTTCAATATCAAAGACCTGCTTTGAGCTGAGCCACGTCAGCCGGGCAAAGAACTGCTCCATACACTCCGGCGAAGCATAGAAACAGCTAAGAGCATGATAGCGCGGGGCCGGAGGCTCTGGCTTATGCCTGTCCGTCCCGCGCCAGAGCACCTTATCAAACCGGGGGATACCCTGCCCGGCCAGGCTGACCTGTATCTGGTCCCCCGGGGCAATATCCAGCCTCTGCCAGCGCCCAACCGAGCCCAGACTCACCCGCTGCACCTGTTTATCATCCAGTTGCACGGGTTCCAGCGCTGCTACAACAGAAATTTTACCCGTTCTCCCTACGGAAAAATGAATATCTCTCACCTCAGCGACCTGGGCTGCAGGAGGATATTTCCAAGCGACAACCCAGCTGCCTTCTCCCGGTAACCAACCTTCGCCCGCGGGTTCATCTTCCGAACGCACCACAATGCCATCCGTGGCAAAGGGTAATGCGGTCGCGTGCCAGGCCGCGCGCTGTTTCTCGACGGTATCAACAGATTTAGCGGGAAGCGTGTACCGTGCCGACAGCGTAAAACCGGCCTGAGACAGTTCAGCTAAAGATGTCTGCATATCTTTCGGTCCGTCCGGCCAGGCCCAGATGAATACGCCGATCATGCTTAATAGCGCGTTATCCTTTTGCCTCATCATCGCCCCCGCCACCTTTGCGCGAGCGTTCATTCCGCCCATCTGGTTCTGAATGTGGTTGTCACGTAACCAGAAAAGCTCGCCCTGTAAGACGCTATTCGCCAGCACGCCGGTGAGCTTTTGCGGAACCGACGGGATTAAACGCACCTTCTCGGTCCAGTCTTCCCCTTTCAGGCCATCACCGCGGCTGATGGCCTGGGTTAACTTTCCGTCACGATAGACCAACGTTACCGCCACGCCGTCAACTTTCGGCTGCAGCCACAGATGCTGTCGGGCACGCATCCACTGCCTCAGCTCCTCTTTGCTGGCCACCTTATGCACGCCCGTGTGTGCAACAGGGTGTTTTACGCTCCCCGTCAGCGCGGGGAGTTTCTCTTCTGAAGGCTCACCGCCAAAACAGCGCTGCCACTGCGTTAATCGCCCGTGAAGCTGGTCGTAAACCTCGTCGTTGATCTCGCTCACGCCCTGCTTCCAGTAAGCCTCATCCCAGCGTTTGATTTGCGCGCTTAACGACGCCATCTCTTTCTCTGCTTTTGCCTGCGACCACACTGGACATACCGCCGCGCCATAGCCACACCACAACAGCATTAACCCGCTTACCCATCGCCACATCGCTACCCCTCCTTTGCATTGCAGGAGGTATACCCGGATGCCTGAAACAACGCTAACGGCAACGTTTCACAATGCGAGACGCTATCCGGGATTTCTTTTGGTTGCTGAAAACCACAGATAAAACCTGAAAACGGCACGCAAAATTCAATAATCCAGGGGAAAAAGTGTGACAAAGGCTACGTCACGGTGCGCCGACGTGTATAATAAGCCCGTATGTAGGACTTCTTCGTTAACACATACAAAAGACTCTCATGGCTCAAGGCACGCTTTATATTGTTTCTGCCCCTAGTGGCGCGGGTAAATCCAGCCTTATTCAGGCACTGTTAAAAACCCAACCGTTGTACGACACACAGGTTTCTGTTTCTCACACCACGCGCCAGCCGCGTCCGGGTGAAGTGCACGGTGAACACTATTTCTTTGTGGATCACGACGAATTCAGAGCGATGATCGGCAGAGACGCGTTTCTTGAACACGCTGAAGTATTCGGTAATTACTACGGTACCTCGCGTGAAACCATTGAGCAGGTTCTGGCCACGGGCGTGAATGTGTTCCTGGATATCGACTGGCAGGGCGCACAGCAAATTCGCAAGAAAATGCCTGACTCGCGCAGTATCTTTATTTTACCGCCATCGAAAGATGAGCTGGATCGCCGCCTGCGTGGCCGCGGTCAGGACAGCGAAGAAGTGATCGCAAAGCGTATGGAACAGGCTGTTGCAGAAATGAGCCATTACGCGGAATATGATTACCTTATTGTGAATGATGATTTTGATGCCGCATTGAGCGATCTCAAAACCATTCTTCGTGCAGAACGTCTGCGTATGAGCCGCCAGAAGCAGCGACATGACGCATTAATCACCAAACTGTTGGCAGACTGAACCCACTTTCAGTATCATGCCCAGTCATTTCTTCACCTGTGGAGCATTTTAAGTATGGCACGCGTAACTGTTCAGGACGCTGTAGAGAAAATTGGTAACCGTTTTGACCTGGTGCTGGTCGCCGCGCGTCGCGCTCGTCAGATGCAGGTAGGCGGTAAAGATCCGCTGGTACCGGAAGAAAACGATAAAACCACCGTCATTGCACTTCGCGAAATCGAAGAAGGTCTGATCAACAACCAGATCCTCGACGTGCGTGAGCGCCAGGAGCAGCAAGAGCAGGAAGCCGCAGAACTGCAGGCCGTAACCGCTATTGCTGAAGGTCGTCGTTAATTAAACCTGCGGGTCGCCCTTGTATCTGTTTGAAAGCCTGAATCAACTGATTCAAACCTACCTGCCTGAAGACCAGATTAAGCGTCTTCAGCAGGCGTATCTCGTTGCACGTGACGCTCACGAGGGCCAGACACGTTCAAGCGGTGAACCCTATATCACGCACCCGGTAGCGGTGGCCTGTATTCTGGCCGAGATGAAACTCGACTACGAAACGCTGATGGCCGCTCTGCTGCACGACGTGATCGAAGATACCCCTGCCACCTATCAGGACATGGAACAGCTGTTTGGCAAAAGCGTTGCCGAACTGGTGGAAGGGGTCTCTAAGCTTGATAAGCTGAATTTCCGCGACAAGAAAGAGGCGCAAGCCGAAAACTTCCGCAAGATGATTATGGCGATGGTGCAGGATATCCGCGTCATTCTCATCAAACTCGCTGACCGTACCCACAACATGCGCACGCTGGGCTCACTTCGCCCGGATAAACGTCGCCGCATTGCCCGTGAAACCCTCGAAATCTACAGCCCGCTGGCGCACCGTTTAGGTATTCATCACATTAAAACCGAGCTGGAAGAGCTGGGTTTTGAAGCGTTGTACCCGAACCGCTATCGCGTGATTAAAGAGGTGGTGAAAGCCGCACGCGGTAACCGTAAAGAGATGATTCAAAAAATCCTCTCTGAAATCGAAGGGCGCTTACAGGAAGCGGGGATCCCGTGCCGCGTCAGCGGTCGCGAGAAACATTTGTACTCCATCTACTGCAAAATGGTGCTCAAAGAGCAGCGTTTTCACTCGATCATGGACATCTACGCCTTCCGCGTCATTGTCCACGACTCGGACACCTGCTATCGCGTGCTGGGGCAGATGCACAGCCTCTACAAACCGCGTCCAGGGCGTATGAAAGATTACATCGCCATTCCAAAAGCGAACGGCTATCAATCTTTGCACACCTCGATGATCGGTCCGCACGGCGTGCCTGTTGAGGTGCAGATCCGCACCGAAGACATGGACCAGATGGCAGAGATGGGTGTTGCCGCACACTGGGCGTATAAAGAGCACGGTGGCGAAAGCAGCACGACCGCACAAATCCGCGCCCAGCGCTGGATGCAGAGCCTGCTGGAGCTTCAGCAGAGTGCGGGAAGCTCGTTTGAATTTATCGAGAGCGTTAAATCCGATCTCTTCCCGGATGAGATTTACGTTTTCACCCCAGAAGGTCGCATTGTCGAACTGCCTGCGGGCGCAACGCCGGTCGACTTCGCTTACGCCGTGCATACCGATATCGGGCATGCCTGCGTCGGCGCACGCGTCGACAGACAGCCTTATCCGCTGTCTCAGCCGCTCTCCAGCGGCCAGACGGTAGAAATTATTACCGCGCCGGGCGCACGTCCTAACGCGGCCTGGCTGAACTTTGTCGTGAGCTCCAAAGCGCGCGCCAAAATTCGCCAGCTGCTGAAAAACCTCAAGCGCGATGATTCCGTCAGCCTGGGGCGTCGTCTGCTCAACCACGCGTTGGGCGGCAGCCGTAAGCTGGCTGAAATTCCGCAGGAGAACATCCAGCGTGAGCTGGAGCGCATGAAGCTCGCGTCGCTTGATGACCTGCTGGCAGAGATTGGCCTCGGCAACGCCATGAGCGTGGTGGTGGCGAAGAACCTGCAGCAAGGCGACACGACAGCGGTGCCTGCAACGACGCAAAGCCACGGACACTTGCCGATTAAAGGCGCGGACGGGGTGCTGATCACCTTCGCAAAATGCTGTCGTCCAATTCCTGGCGACCCGATTATTGCGCACGTCAGCCCGGGCAAAGGGCTGGTTATCCACCACGAGTCCTGTCGTAACATTCGCGGCTACCAGAAAGAAGCCGAGAAATTTATGGCGGTCGAGTGGGATAAAGAGACCGCGCAGGAATTTATCACCGAAATTAAGGTGGATATGTTCAACCACCAGGGTGCCCTGGCGAACCTGACGGCAGCGATCAACACGGCCTCTTCCAATATTCAGAGCCTGAATACGGAAGAAAAAGATGGCCGCGTGTACAGCGCCTTTATTCGTCTGACCGCCCGCGACCGCGTGCATCTAGCGAATATTATGCGCAAGATCCGCGTCATGCCGGACGTGATTAAAGTCACCCGAAACCGAAACTAGGTTTATGAATTCACAACGTTATGCACGTATCTGCGAAATGCTCGCCAGGCGTCAGCCTGACCTGACGGTCTGCATGGAGCAGGTGCATAAACCTCATAACGTCTCTGCTATCGTCCGTACCGCAGATGCCGTCGGTGTGCATGAAGTGCACGCCGTCTGGCCGGACGGCCGTATGCGAAATACGGTCTCGGCGGCGGCAGGCAGCAACAGCTGGGTGTCTGTCAAAAATCATCACACCATTGGCGAAGCCGTATCGCACCTGAAAGGGCGCGGGATGCAGATCCTGGCCACTAACCTGTCCGCTAAAGCCGTAGATTTCCGCGAGATCGACTACACCCGCCCGACCTGCATTTTGATGGGTCAGGAGAAAACCGGGATCACCCAGGAAGCGCTGGATCTGGCGGATCGGGACATCATCATTCCGATGATCGGCATGGTCCAGTCTCTCAACGTCTCCGTGGCGTCCGCGCTCATTCTGTATGAAGCGCAGCGCCAGCGTCAGAACGCCGGGATGTACGAGCGCAGCAACAGCATGCTGCCGGAAGAGGAACAGCAGCGCCTGCTGTTTGAAGGCGGTTATCCGGTGCTGGCTCGCGTTGCGAAGCAGAAAAAATTGCCTTACCCCCACGTCAACGCGCAGGGCGAAATTGAAGCCGATGCCGAGTGGTGGGCCACCATGCAGTACGCCGGGTAAGCGATGAAAGGCCGCCTGCTGGATGCCATCCCGCTTAACAGCCTGACGGGCGTGGGCGCGGCGCAAAGCAATAAGCTGGCAAAAATTGGCCTGCACACCGTGCAGGATCTCCTGCTTCACCTCCCCCTGCGTTACGAAGACCGCACCCAGCTCTACAAGATTGGCGATCTCCTTCCCGCCATTTACGCCACCGTTGAAGGCGAAGTCCTGAACTGCAACATCACCTTCGGCGGACGCCGGATGATGACCTGTCAGATCAGCGACGGCACCGGCATTCTCACCATGCGTTTTTTCAACTTCAGCGCGGCGATGAAAAACAGCCTGGCGACGGGCCGCAGGGTGCTGGCCTATGGCGAAGCCAAACGCGGGAAATACGGCGCAGAGATGATCCACCCGGAGTACCGCGTGCAGGGCGATCTCAGCACGCCGGAAATGCAGGAGACGCTCACCCCGGTTTACCCAACGACCGAAGGCATCAAGCAGGCGACGCTGCGTAAGCTCACCGATCAGGCGCTGGAGCTGCTGGATACCTGCGCCATTACCGAGCTGCTGCCGCCCGAGCTGGCGCAGGGCATGATGAGCCTGCCCGAGGCGCTGCGCACCCTGCACCGCCCGCCGCCAACGCTGCAGCTCAGCGATTTAGAAAGCGGCAAACACCCCGCCCAACAGCGTCTTATCCTTGAGGAATTACTGGCACATAACCTGAGCATGCTGGCGCTTCGCGCGGGCGCGCAGCGTTTCCACGCCCAGCCCTTAAGCCCGCATGATGAGCTCAAAGATAAGCTGCTGGCCTCGCTGCCGTTTAAACCCACCGGCGCGCAGGCGCGCGTCACCGCCGAAATCGAACGCGATATGGCGCTCGACGTGCCGATGATGCGCCTGGTGCAGGGCGACGTAGGTTCCGGTAAAACGCTGGTTGCCGCGCTGGCGGCCCTGCGCGCGATTGCCCACGGTAAGCAGGTGGCGCTGATGGCGCCGACCGAGCTGCTGGCAGAACAGCACGCCAACAATTTCCGCGCCTGGTTTGCGCCCCTGGGGATTGAAGTGGGCTGGCTTGCCGGGAAGCAAAAAGGCAAAGCGCGCCTTGCGCAACAGGAGGCTATTGCCAGCGGGCAGGTGCAGATGATTGTCGGCACGCACGCCATCTTCCAGGAGCAGGTGCAGTTTAACGGTCTTGCGCTGGTGATTATCGACGAGCAGCACCGCTTCGGCGTGCATCAGCGTCTGGCACTGTGGGAGAAAGGCCTGCAGCAGGGCTTCCACCCGCATCAGCTGATCATGACCGCCACGCCGATCCCGCGCACCCTGGCGATGACCGCCTACGCCGATCTGGATACCTCCACCATCGACGAACTGCCGCCGGGCCGTACGCCGGTCACAACGGTCGCCATTCCTGACACGCGCCGCAGCGATATCATCGACCGCGTGCGCAACGCCTGCACCCACGAAGGGCGTCAGGCCTACTGGGTCTGTACGCTGATTGAAGAGTCTGAACTGCTGGAAGCGCAGGCTGCCGAAGCCACGTGGGAAGAGCTTAAGCTGGCGCTGCCGGAGCTGAACGTGGGTCTGGTTCACGGACGCATGAAGCCCGCCGAAAAACAGGCGGTGATGCAGTCGTTCAAACAGGGTGATTTGCATCTGCTGATCGCCACCACGGTGATCGAAGTCGGCGTGGACGTCCCGAATTCCAGCCTGATGATCATCGAAAACCCGGAACGTCTCGGCCTTGCCCAGCTCCACCAGCTGCGCGGGCGCGTTGGCCGTGGCGCGGTAGCGTCCCACTGCGTACTGCTCTATAAAGCCCCGCTCTCGAAAACCGCCCAGATGCGGTTGCAGGTGCTGCGCGACAGCAACGACGGTTTTGTGATTGCGCAAAAAGACCTGGAGATCCGCGGCCCGGGCGAACTGCTCGGCACGCGTCAGACGGGGAACGCGGAATTCAAAGTGGCGGATTTGCTGCGCGATCAGGCGATGATCCCCGAAGTTCAGCGCCTTGCACGACATATTCATGAACGCTACCCCGAACAGGCGGCAGCGTTAATTGAGCGCTGGATGCCGGAAACCGAGCGCTATTCCAACGCCTGATTTCAGGCAAACATCGGCAGCATCAGGTACAGCTTAATCACCAGCGCGTTGACGATATCAATAAAGAACGCCCCGACCATCGGGACCACCAGAAACGCCATGTGCGATGGCCCGAACCGTTCGGTGATCGCCTGCATGTTGGCGATAGCCGTTGGGGTAGCCCCCAGGCCAAACCCGCAGTGACCCGCAGCCAGCACCGCCGCATCGTAGTTTTTGCCCATCATACGCCACGTGACAAATATGGCGTATAGAGCCATAAACAGCGCCTGCACCGCCAGAATGGCCACCATCGGCAGCGCCAGAGAGGCTAGTTCCCACAGCTTGAGGCTCATCAGCGCCATCGCCAGGAACAGCGACAGGCAGACGTTGCCGAGCACCGATACCGCCCGTTCAAATACGCGGTAGAAGCCCATCAGCGCCAGACCGTTGCTCAGGATCACCCCGATAAACAGCACGCAGACAAACGTCGGCAGTTCAAACGCTGAGCCCGCCAGCCATTGCGCAACCACTTTGCCCACGGTCAGGCAGATGGCGATCGTCGCGATGGTTTCAATCAGCACCAGCGAGGTAATGCTGCGCCCGACGTCCGGCTTTTCGAACGCGGTCGGCACCAGCTCATCGTCAGGCCTGCCGTTCGGCGTGGTGGAGTGTTTAACCAGATACCGCGCCACCGGGCCGCCAATCAGGCCACCCAGCACCAGACCAAAGGTCGCACAGGCCATCGCCACTTCCGTCGCGTTTTCAAACCCGTAGCGTTCGATGAACAGCTTGCTCCATGCGGCCCCGGTTCCGTGACCGCCCGAAAGGGTAATCGACCCCGCCAGCAGCCCCATCAGCGGATCCAGCCCCAGCAGCGTCGCCATCCCGATGCCGATAGCGTTTTGCATTAGCAGCAGCCCCACCACCACAATCAGGAATACGCCGAGCACTTTACCGCCCGCCCGCAGGCTCGCCAGGTTAGCGTTCAGGCCGATGGTGGCAAAGAAGGCCAGCATCAGCGGGTCCTTCAGGGACATATCAAAATCGATTTCCCAGCCCATGCTTTTTTTCAGTATCAGCAGGGCCAGCGCCACCAGCAGGCCACCGGCGACAGGTTCAGGAATGGTGTATTTCTTCAGAAGGGAAACGCTATGTACCAGCTTACGGCCAAGCAGTAAGACCAGCGTTGCGGCAACAAGTGTCGACAACGTATCGAGATGAATCATAGAAGGCTCCTGTTTTGCGCGTGTTCCATACACTCGCGGCGTTATCCTGGGCCGGTTTGCGCTCTTCATGAGCTCCCGGCGCGAAAAAGTGTAATTTTTTTTCCCGATGCGTTGTAGAAAACCTGCTCACAGCGGCAGATTTTCTTCCCTTTTTTTGCTGGCAATCGTTTGCTTTTACCAGGTGGTCAGATAAAATGCCCGCTTTTCCACCGTGGGATTGCCGCCGATGTCCGTTAACACCATAGAGTCGCCCGATGCGCAACCGATTGCGCAGAAGCAAAATAGCGAACTGATTTACCGCCTTGAAGACCGCCCGCCGCTGCCGCAAACGCTTTTCGCCGCCTGCCAGCATCTTCTGGCGATGTTTGTTGCGGTGATCACCCCGGCGCTGCTGATTTGCCAGGCGCTCGGTTTACCGGCGCAGGACACGCAGCACATTATCAGCATGTCTCTCTTCGCCTCCGGCGTGGCCTCGATTATTCAAATTAAAGCGTGGGGTCCGGTAGGGTCGGGATTATTGTCGATTCAGGGCACCAGCTTTAACTTCGTGGCACCGCTGATCATGGGCGGTACGGCGCTGAAAACCGGCGGTGCGGATGTTCCGACCATGATGGCGGCGCTGTTCGGCACGCTGATGCTGGCCAGCTGTACGGAGATGGTGATCTCCCGCGTTCTGCATCTGGCTCGCCGCGTCATCACCCCGCTGGTTTCCGGCGTCGTCGTAATGATTATCGGCCTGTCGCTGATCCAGGTGGGCCTGACCTCCATCGGCGGTGGCTATGCCGCAATGAGCGATCACACCTTCGGCGCGCCGAAAAACCTGCTGCTGGCGGGTGTCGTGCTGGCGATCATTATTCTGCTTAACCGTCAGCGTAACCCTTACCTGCGCGTCGCCTCGCTGGTGATCGCCATGGCGGCGGGTTACCTGCTGGCGTGGGCACTGGGCATGCTGCCTGAGAACACCGCGCCGACCAACAGCGCGCTGATCACCGTCCCCACGCCGCTGTACTACGGGCTGGGCATTGACTGGGGCCTGCTCCTGCCGCTGATGCTGGTCTTTATGATCACCTCTCTGGAGACCATCGGTGACATCACCGCCACCTCCGACGTCTCCGAGCAGCCGGTGTCCGGCCCGCTGTATATGAAGCGCCTGAAAGGCGGCGTGCTGGCGAACGGCCTGAACTCGTTTGTCTCTGCGGTATTCAACACCTTCCCGAACTCCTGCTTCGGTCAGAATAACGGCGTGATCCAGCTGACCGGCGTGGCCAGCCGCTACGTTGGTTTTGTGGTGGCGCTGATGCTGATCGTCCTCGGCCTGTTCCCGGCAGTAAGCGGCTTTGTGCAGCACATCCCTGAGCCGGTGCTGGGTGGCGCAACGCTGGTGATGTTCGGGACTATCGCGGCCTCCGGCGTGCGTATCGTTTCCCGCGAGCCGCTGAACCGCCGCGCGATCATGATTATCGCGCTGTCGCTGGCCGTCGGTCTGGGTGTTTCCCAGCAGCCGCTGATCCTGCAGTTTGCGCCTGACTGGGTGAAAAACCTGCTCTCTTCCGGCATTGCCGCGGGCGGTATCACCGCTATCGTACTGAACCTCATTTTCCCGCCTGAAAAGAACTGATCCTCTTCACGGCAGGCAGTCAATGCCTGCCGTGACATCTAATTACACCATTCCCGCCTTGAGGATTGCGCATAAATCGTGCATAACTCCCTTATGTGCGTTTTGCGGGATGGAAGACCATGAAATTTATTGGAAAGCTCCTCATCTATCTTCTGGTAGCCCTGCTCATTGTGATGCTGGCGCTCTATATTCTGCTCCAGACCCGCTGGGGCGCGTCTCAGGTCAGCAGCTGGGTGACGGTGAATACCGACTACGAACTCAGTTTCGACAAGATGAATCACCGCTTTTCGTCGCCTTCCCACATCATTCTGGAAAACGTCACCTTCGGTCGGGACGGTAAACCCGCCACGCTGGTAGCCAAAAAAGTCGATATCGGCCTGAGCAGCCGCCAGATAACCGATCCGCTGCATATGGACACCATCACCCTGTTCGACGGCACGCTGAATCTCTCGCCCCAGACGGCACCGCTGCCTTTCCAGGCGGATCGCCTGCAGCTGAACAACATGGCCTTTAACAGCCCGAATACCGAATGGGACCTGAGCGCACAGAAGGTTACTGGCGGCGTCAGCCCGTGGCAGCCGGAAGCGGGCAACGTGCTGGGGAACAACGCGCAGATTCAGATGAGCGCAGGCTCGCTGACCCTGAACGGCGTACCGGCCACCAACGTGCTGATCGAGGGCCAGCTTAACGGCAAGGAGGTGGTGCTGAAAACAATTGGCGCCGACATGGCCCGTGGCTCACTCACCGGCTCCGCCCTGCGCAACGCCGACGGGAGCTGGATTATCGACACCATGCGCCTGAACGAGATCCGCCTGCAGAGCGATAAAACGCTGATGGCGTTCTTCGCGCCGCTGGCCACCATCCCCTCTCTGCAGATTGGTCGTCTGGACGTGACCGACGCCCGGCTTCAGGGCCCGGACTGGGCGGTGACCGATCTCGACTTAAGCCTGCGCAACCTGACTCTCAGCAAAGGCGACTGGCAGAGCCAGGAAGGACGCCTGTCCATGAACGCCAGCGAGTTTATCTACGGCTCGCTGCATCTTTTCGACCCGATCCTGAATGCGGAGTTTTCCCCACAGGGCATGGCGCTGCGTCAGTTCACCTCCCGGTGGGAAGGCGGCATGGTACGCACCTCCGGCAGCTGGCTGCGCGACGGTAAAGCGCTGGTGCTGGACGATGTCGCCATCGCCGGGCTGGAGTACACCCTGCCTGAAAACTGGAAAACGCTGTGGATGGAGCCTCTACCGGAATGGCTGAACAGCGTCACGCTGCAAAAATTCGGCCTGAGCCGCAACCTGGTGATCGATATCGATCCCGCCTTCCCGTGGCAGATCACCTCTCTGGACGGCTATGGCGCAAACCTGCAGCTGGTGAAAGATCGCCAGTGGGGTATCTGGGGCGGCAGCGCAACCCTGAACGGTGCGGCCGCAACCTTTAACCGCGTGGACGTGCGCCGTCCGTCGCTGGCGCTGAATGCCAACGCCGCCACGGTGAACATTACCGACCTGAGCGCCTTTACCGAGAAAGGTATTCTGGAAGCCACGGCAACGGTTTCACAGCTCCCGCAGCGGCAGACCACGGTGAGCCTGAACGGGCGCGGCGTGCCGCTCAACGTGCTGCAGCAGTGGGGCTGGCCTGCGCTGCCGATTACGGGCGACGGCAATATTCAGCTCACCGCCAGCGGCAGCGTGCAGGCCAGCGCACCGTTGAAGCCAACGGTGAACGGCAAGCTGAACGCGGTGAATATGGATAAACAGCAGGTGCAGCAGACGATGACGGGCGGTGTGGTTTCGACACCGGCGCAATAAACAAGCCGGGTGGCGCAAGGTAAATGCAAAACGGCAACCCTGTTGCCGTTTTTGATGTTTGTTCCCTCTCCCTGTGGGAGAGGGTCAGGGTGAGGGCATCAGACCGCACAATTATCGTAGGCCCGGTAAACGAAGCGCCACCGGGCATTTTTACGGCTCAGAGGTAAACCACCACCTCATCCCCCTCCGCTTTCACCACCACACCCCACTCGCTGCCCGCGTGTGAACCGCCTTTCACGCCGCTCACCTTCTGCACGTTGCGCAAGCACACCGACCAGTTTTGCGCGTCTCCCGCACCGGTAAAGGTCACGATGTCGCCCCGACGTGACGCCTTCAGCGTAAACGCCACGGAGCCGTCCGCCGCAGGCACTTCGCTCACCGCCGTTGCGCCGTCGTTCAGGTTAAACAGCTGGAAGGCCGTCCCCTCATTCCACGCGTAGTCCGGCTTCTGGTTGTTGCTGCCCAGCGCCAGCAGGGTGTTATCGCGCACGTAGACCGGCAGGCTCATAAAATCGTGCTGTTGCTTATGCCAGCGGCTGCCCTGAATTTCGTCGTTGTGCCACAGGTGCGTCCAGCGTCCTTCCGGCAGATAAAACTGCACGTCCCCCGCCTCGGAGAACACCGGCGCGACCATCACCGAATCCCCCAGCATGTACTGGCGGTCGAGGTAATCGCACGCCGGATCGTCCGGGAACTCCAGCATCATCGCGCGCAGCATCGGCGTGCCGAACTCGCGCGCCAGCGCCGCCTGACGATACAGATACGGCATCAGCTGGCACTTCAGCTGGGTGAAGTGGCGCACCACGTCGCAGGACTCGTCATCGTACGCCCACGGCACGCGGTAGGATTTGCTGCCGTGCAGGCGGCTGTGGCTGGAGAAAAGCCCGAACGCGCACCAGCGTTTGTAGACGTGCGCCGGAGCGGTGTTTTCGAACCCGCCGATATCGTGGCTCCAGAACCCAAAGCCGGACAGGCCAATCGACAGCCCGCCGCGCAGGCTTTCGGCCATGGATTCATAGTTGGCGTAGCAGTCGCCGCCCCAGTGCACCGGGAACTGCTGTGCGCCGACGGACGCGGAGCGGGCAAACAGCACCGCCTCTTCTTCCCCCACCGTTTCTTTCAGCACGTTCCACACCAGCTCGTTATAGATGTAGGCGTAGTGGTTGTGCATCTTCTGCGGATCGGACCCGTCAAACCACTGCACGTCCGTCGGGATACGCTCGCCGAAGTCGGTCTTAAAGCAGTCGACGCCGATATCCACCAGGCCTTTCAGCCTGTCGGCATACCACCGGCACGCGTCCGGGTTGGTGAAGTCGTAAATCGCCAGCCCGGGCTGCCATTTGTCCCACTGCCACAGAGAGCCGTCCGGGCGCTTGAGCAGGTAGCCCTTCTCTTTCAGCTCCCGGAAGATCGGGGATTTCTGGCCGATGTACGGGTTAATCCATACGCAGACCTTCAGCCCTTTCTCCTTCAGGCGTCGGATCATCCCTTCCGGATCCGGGAAGGTCACCGGGTCCCACTCGAAGTCGCACCACTGGAAGGCCTTCATCCAGAAGCAGTCGAAGTGGAAGACGTGCAGCGGCAGGTCGCGCTCGGCCATGCCGTCGATAAAGCTGTTTACCGTCGCTTCGTCGTAGTTGGTAGTGAACGAGGTGGTCAGCCACAGGCCGAACGACCAGGCAGGCGGCAGCGCCGGACGCCCGGTGAACTGCGTATAGCGGTTCAGCACCTCTTTCGGCGTCGGGCCGTCGATCACGAAGTACTCGAGATATTCTCCTTCCACGCTGAACTGCACTTTGGAGACCTTCTCGGAACCGACTTCAAACGAGACGTTCTCGGGATGATTCACCAGCACGCCGTAGCCGCGATTGGTCAGGTAGAACGGGATATTTTTGTAGGACTGCTCGGTGCTGGTGCCGCCGTCGCGATTCCAGGTTTCGACCGTCTGGCCGTTGCGCACCAGCGCGGTAAAGCGCTCACCCAGACCGTAGACCGTTTCCCCCACGCCCAGATCCAGACGTTCGAACACGTAATTGTGGTCGGTATTGCTGTCCTGCACGTAGCCGTTATTTTTTAGCTGGCTGCCGGTAATGCGCTGGCCGTTGCGCAGGAAATCCAGCGCCCAGAACTCGCCTTTGGTGACGCGGACGCTGACGCTGCCGCTTTTCAGCTCGGCAAACTCGGCGTTGTTTTCGATCTCTACCTTCACGTCTTTCAGAACGTTCAGCGGATAGTGCGGGCCATTATTCAGCGCGCCCTGGAAGTGCTCGATGCGTACCCCGACAATCCCTTCCTGCGGGGCAAACAGGCGCACCGTGAACATCAACGTGTCGAGCTGCCAGGTGCGTTCGCGCACGTCGCGCGGCGCAACAAACACCACCAGGTCATTGTCCTGCTGCTCCACGTCGAACACCTGCACCGGATAGGTCACGTTCAGACCCGGTTGAATAAGCCAGTTTCCATCACTGATTTTCATACTCTCGTCCTCTTAGTTCTGTAATTCTTTGCTGACCGGCAGAGTTTCAAACTCCTGCTGATTGCGGCGCGCGCCCTGCGCCAGCTCGCCCATGATTTTGGTCAGGAAAGGGGTTTTCAGCGTGTAGTAGCGTTTGGCGATGATGGCGCTCAGCACGTAGCAGACCGCCGGGGCCAGGGTAAACAGGCCGATAATGATGCTGATGGTCGCGCTGTTCTGGGTTTTGGCTGCCGCGTCGTAGCCGCCGCCTGCCAGCATCCAGCCGATCATCGCCCCGCCCAGCGCCAGGCCAAGCTTCAGCACGAACAGCGTGCCCGCAAAGCTGATGCCGGTCAGGCGCTTGCCGTTGGTCCATTCGCCGTAGTCGACGGTATCGGACATCATCACCCACTGAATCGGCGTCACCAGCTGGTGCAGCACGCCGATGACGAAGATAAAGGCGAACATCAGCACGGTGGCGTGCATCGGGACGAAGAACATCGCCACGCTGACCACCGCCAGCGCGGCGTTGGTCCACCAGAAGATGCTGACCTTGCACTTCCAGTCGGTGAGCGGTTTCGCCAGCGCGGAGCCGATCAGGTTGCCGACGCAGTAGGTGGTGAGGAACGCGACGAACACCTCCGGCGAGCCCATGATCCAGGTGCAGTAGTACATCATCGCCCCGCCGCGCACGCAGACGGCGAGGATGTTGAGAATGGTGAGCACGCCAACGATGCGCCACTGGTCGTTGTGCCAGATGTCGCGCAGGTCTTCCCGCATGGAGGTGGTGCTCGGCGGCACCTGGATGCGCTCTTTGGTGGTGAAGAAGCAGAACGCCAGCATCAGGAACGCGACCACCGACAGCACGGCGATGCCGCCCTGGAAGCCGAACGCTTTATCGTCACCGCCAATCAGGTTCACCAGCGGCATCATCAGCACCGTGGAGAGCATGCCGCCTGCCGTTGCCAGCACAAAGCGCCAGGACTGAAGGGAGATACGCTGCGTCGGGTCGTTGGTGATCACGCCGCCGAGCGCGCAGTACGGGATGTTGACCACGGTATAGAGCAGGGTCAGCAGGGTGTAGGTAACGGCGGCGTAAATCATTTTGCCGTTGAGGCTGAGGTCCGGCGTGGTGTAGGCCAGCACGCAGACGATGCCGAACGGGATGGCACCAAACAAAATCCACGGACGGAACTTGCCCCAGCGGCTGCGGGTGCGGTCAGCAATCAGGCCCATGCACGGGTCGGATATCGCATCCAGCGCGCGCGCCAGCAGGAACATGGTCCCGACAAACCCGGCGGGAATGCCGAAAATATCGGTGTAGAAGAACATCATGTACAACATAACGTTATCAAAAATGATGTGGCTGGCGGCATCTCCCATGCCGTAACCAATCTTCTCTTTTACTGACAAAACTTCGCTCATCTTTTTTTATCCTTCACGCTGTAGGGGGCGCTGAGACCGGTTACAAAGTTTTAAACCATTGTTTCAGGAGCGGGTATTGCGTTTTCTGGTTAGCAGATTACGTTTCTTGTTTTTTGTGATCGCGGTAAATGTTGAGAGCACGGGGGGCTAACATGAGGATTTTCTTAGGAATTAACTGAAACAGGGGTGTACAGGTCAAAAGAGAGGTGAAAAAAGTGTGTCGGGGTATGTGGTAAATGCCTGAAAGTAGCTATAATGCGCCCCGCCTCCATGTAGCAATCGAGGCGCGGAAGATCGTCATCTCCGGTGAGGTGGCTGGACTTCAAATCCAGTTGGGGACGCCAGCGTTCCCGGGCAGGTTCGACTCCTGTGATCTTCCGCCAAAAGTTTCTATTTTCCTAAACGCTTACTGTCATTTCCATTTTCTTCACATCATAGTGATATAAATATGTCTGCCGAAAAAAAAATTGAAGATATAACATGTGGCTATGTGATGCCAATAGCTAGAACCGACGGCTATCCTGAAAGCCACTGGAAGGATGTTTTAACTATTTTAGATTCTGTAACATCTGACTTGGGAATTAGTAAAAAAAGGATTGTAAGCGATGGTGATACCATAACAACCATACACTCGAGAATAGTTAACAATCTTAATGAAGATGATATTATTATTTGTGATGTAAGTTCAAGAAATCCAAATGTTATGTTTGAACTGGGAATGAGAATAGCTTTCGACAAACCAGTAATTATAATTAAAGATAGCCTAACAGACTATTGTTTTGACTCAGGGACCATCGAGCATTTGCCGTATCCGAAAGATCTACGTTATGGAGAAATACAAATCTTCAAAGAGAAACTTAAGAAAAAAATAGTTAAAACCCATGAAGAATTTATTCAAAATGGGGACAAAGGTGTGAGCCCTATTTTGAAAAACTTTGGTTCCTTTGAAAGAAAGAAAATAAAACTTGATAAACTTAGCGCTGAAGAAGCTTTAATTAGAGATATTGACTCGATAAAAAGCTCATTGTTGCATATACAAATGTCTGTCCCTTTCATGATGAACTCTATGAAAGAAACAAACACAGAAATAAAAATCAATCCTACAATGTTTTCTAAATTTATAAAAATCGAGGTCAAAGATTTCCCTTCTGAGAAAGTGGACACCCTTATTTCACTTCTGGATACAGAAAGATTATCTTTTGAACTAAGCGAGGAAGGATATTTAAAAATTAAGACAACCAATCCTTCTGAAAGACAACGAGCTCACCAAGTAATTAATTTTATCAATAATACGCCATTTTGACTATCCCGCCTCAAGACCTAATCGTTGAAGTTCTTTTCTTCCTAAGGTCTTGAGCCAATTCCCTAAACTCATCCCCTCAGCCTTCGCAGCAGCCTCAAACTGTTCCTTCAACTCCGGCGTAATACGCATCTGGAACGTCGGTGCTTTTCCGGATTTAGATTTGTTAGGGTCACGTTTAGCAGTTGACATGTACGTACCTACAAGAGCAAGATATCATCACTGAGGTACGTACCTTAACATACGAAAACCTCAAATTAAAACGCCCTCGCCAGGTACTCGCAATACCGGACGAGAGCTAACCTCACCAACTATCAAGGAGTTGATTATGGCTGATTCGCATTCTACCCCAGACACCGACCAATCCGGAACCGAGCGTTCGTTAATTGTGGGATACCGCCCGAATGTTTTCGACAAATCCACGCCGAAAATCATCCTTTCCGGCAAGTGGCTGCGTGCGGCAGGTTTTGATACCGGACAGCAGGTCACGATAAAAGTGATGAAAGGGTGCATCGTTCTGGTGGCGTATAACGAGCAGGAGCAAAGGATTCTGGACGATTACAAACGCACTAAAGCAAAGTTATGCCAGATCGAGAACACGCTGGCGAGCCTGCAATTATCATAACCGTTCCCGCTGTTATCAAGTTGGCTGCTGGGCATGCAGCCAACATAAAACACATTATGGAATGCCAGATTTCTTCCATGACATCCAAAAAGCAATCGAACCCAACATGTAATGCTAACTTACAAGTTCAATATTTGATGACATTCATCGTTTCAATACCTGATGCTATTTTTACTTAGCATTTATCTTACGATGGCAACGAAATCATAATTCAACGTTATAGTTTTTGAAAAAATATCTGAGAAAACAATATATCGCAAAGAGAAATTTTAAGCCCCACTTCCATATTTTCTTTTCTATTTTGAAATGAAAGTCACAATTTAAATCCATAATGAAGAGTAGTTTCCCTCACTCTATAAAAGGAGATTGAGATGGCTATACCTGTTTACTTATGGCTCGAGGATGATTCAGGCCGGAGGATTAATGGATCTGTCGATATAAAAGATCGCGAAGGTTCAATAGAAGTGATTGAATTTATGCATTCTATAGAACAACCTATAGATAAATTCTCCGGTAAAAGCACTGCAAAACGCATTTGTAGTACCTATGCATTCATGAAAGAGATTGATTCATCATCCTCTTATCTATACAAAGCCTTGTGCACTGGGCAAACACTAAAAAAAGCAGAATTTATATTTTACAGAATCAACTATAACGGACTTGAAGAGGCTTACTTTAAGACAACGTTAGAAAATGCAAAAGTTGTTCAAATTGAACCTATCATGTTTGACATTAAACACCCGCAAAACCAACACTATACACACCATGAATATGTAGATCTGACATATGAAAAAATCACATGGCACTACATTGATGGAAACATCATTCACTATGATACCTGGAAAGAACGCGCTTAAGGAGAAAGTATGTCCTGGGAATATGATGTAAAAGAGCATAAATTTTATCTGGATGGTGTCTACCAATTTGATGCAGATTACGCAGGAGCTAGTGGTTACAAAAACGATCCGTCACAAGAATGTGTAAAAAACAGCGGACCGCTGCCACGAGGTACCTACACTATTGGGTCCCCTCATAATTCAGCCCATACTGGGAAATATACTCTCAGCCTCACGCCCTACTCGACAAATGATATGTGTGGTAGAGACTCATTTAAAATACATGGTAAAAGCAGTTTGCACCCCGACGACTCTTCAGAGGGCTGCATCATTGCTCCCCTTAGTGCCAGAAGGAGTATCTGGAAAAGCAACGATACGGTATTGATTGTCAAATGAAGCATTTATTTTGTTTATTGCCATTACTCGTTGCAGTCAGTTCGCACGTCTCAGCAACGGAAATGACCGGCTTCGCGACTCGATATTACGATGAAGACGGCTCGCTGACGCAAATTTCAACAACAATGCCCCTTACTCCAATCATCACCATCGGTAAGAAAACCGTGCAAATGGAGGTTACTCATCTGGCAGACATCTCCAGCACACCAGTTAACAAAGACAGTTCCGCACGCTGGGTCTGCCTTCATGACGACGATGACACGAATTACTGGTTCATTTCTGATAACGAAATGGGTGCAGGATTGCTAACTGCGCTAGTTATAGCCAAAGATGGCATCCATCACGAGTGTGCTAAAACAACGGAACCTGTCAGAGTCTCGGTCGCTAATGTTCCATTATTAAATGCGACGCATGGCAATTTAGTCGCATTGTTCGGCAAGAAAGAGATAGCCAAAAAGAAAGCGATGCTTTTTTATCAGGAGACGCCAGTACAGAATGGATTCATCCAGAGTAATACGGTCTCGTATTACTTCGATGGCGAAAAAGTACATGGCGTAATCATCGGGCAAATTACCAGTAATTAGTTTTATAAATCCCTCTCCTTCAGGGGAGAGGGATCCAATCTTCACTTACAGCATCACTGAGGCACCTTATTCCAGTGATCCTCATATTTAATATGTCCCTCCAGATAAAACCACTCGATACCGCGATAACGGATCCCGATGCTTTCCATCATATTATGACCAGGCGCCCCCGGAACCCAGGTATGGGCAGCATCGACAGACATAATCACGATACTATCCAGCGTTATGCGGTACACCTCGAATTCAAATCCTGCTTCGTTCACATCATAGTAGTGGATAACCGCTTTCTGTAGCCTTTTGCTTTGACATAAGGCATCCGCAAAGTAAGGCAACGTTTTGTCGATCTGCTTATGGATAGTGAATGCCCCATGTTCTCTGGCCCCCATAAGATTGCCCGTACTGGCGCTGCAAACCTGATGGATGTGGTAATTGCTGTTAAGGATCTCAATCGCGCCTTCTCTGCCCGAAACGTTGCAGCTGCCTTTGATCGGGTTTCCATTTTCATCATAAAGAAACATGTATGCGGGTAATGACATTGACTTTCCTCTTAATGATAATTTATGACTCTGCCGTCATTATCCTTGAAAAATGGATAGTAATAATTTCGCTCATTCAAGGTATAAGAGATTTCATAGGCATAGCCAGCTGGTAGGGCAATCTCGATACAACTATCTGGATATGAACGCCTTTGAAATTCGGCCGCAAACTCTTTATATTCACCGTGTTGCATAGACGAAATAGTATATCCATTCAAAATATCTTTTTCGTCAACACTAAAACAAAAATGATTGCCATTTATCATGATCGTTCGCTGCTCAGGAATATTCAGGTTTTCACCCGGACAACCGGTCAACATTGAGATAATCGGAATGAATAGAATTTTTAGTTTCACTGTGGAAAATCTCCTAAAACAGCTTCATACCGCCTGAGAAGATTCTGTTTTGGTTCCGACGGGTCGTAATCAATGAGCTTATGCAGGTTGCTGCGGAGATCAAATCCATAGGTATTGAGTAGCCAGAAATCACTGACGATAGAGGCTTGTTGCTCGAGACCGTAATCAAGCAAGTGATGTTTATCTAAATGGTAGGAATAGTCGACAGCCCAGGAGAATGCTCCACGAAGGCGTACCATCATACCGTGCTGATGCTGCCAAACATGCATCATTTCATGCAGAAAAAGATGTGCTCCGACGATACGAGACATTCTTTGATGGGACATGGAAAAGTCGTTTTCATACGTACCTTCCATAAAGTAAATCTCACCGTTTGGCGTCATTGCGGTTCTGAAATTCTGCATATTGAAGGGCAAATAACTTCCCCGATGAATCCACACTTCATTATAACGAATACTTAAACCATAAAGCGTTTTGGCAAGGTTAATTTCACCGAGCGTTAGCAGTCGCACTCCGCCAATTTTTATTCCATCGCTCATCTGCGCTCTCCTTTTGCGAGAGCTATATTAATATCACCGTAACTTAATACAATTATTTTTTTAATGAATGATAAGTGTATAATTATATCCCTAAGAAATTACGGTAACGTTTTAAATTATCTACTGATTATTTATACTCACCCAACCGCATATGCAGCAACGGAAACGGATTCCCCTGCCCGTCCAGTTCCGAGCGTCCGACCTGCTCAAACCCCATATGGCGATAAAATCCCACGCCCTGCGGGTTCTGCTCATTCACGTCCACTTCGTTCGCGCCAAACTCTGCGATGGCGTGTTTAAGCAGCAATTTCCCGACGCCCTTTCCCCGGCTCGCGTCATCAACAAACAGCATTTCAATGCGGTTTTCATCCACGCCTAAAAAGCCTTGAATAACGCCTGCGTCATCGCGAGCGATCACGACCTTGAGATTGGGTAGATAGGCGTTGAGCAACAGCGGGCGCAGCGCCGCGATATCGCTTTCCTGTAAAAAGTGATGGGTGGCGCGGACGGAGGATTCCCAGATCGCGACCAAACGTTCGAAGTGTGAGGGGAGTGCGGTTTCAATTTTCATGGGGAGATCATTATAGAGCGCGGCGATTAAATCAAGTATCCAGAAGCATGGAGGCAATAAACTGAAGACCTTAAATGAAGTTATAAACTCTCGTACATCTGAAAGTCGAGAGCGTATCAGGGAAATGGCCCGGAAGTTGGTTCAGGAGACAGGTCAGCAGATAGAGCATGAAAAACAAGAATCCCCAACAGACAGTGAGAATAAAGAAACCAGCTAATCCTTCATGGCAGTTGTTCGGGTAAACCGAACAACTGAGGAACGGTAAATATTGTAGCGCCCTGTCCCCCCTCACCCTAACCCTCTCCCTCAGGGAGAGGGAACTGACCGTGCGGTTTTTCATCCCCTACCCTAATCTCCATCACCGCATACACCCCGTCCTTCGGTACTACCACGGTGACGTTTTCCACCGGCACGCCCGCCGCGAGGTGAATATTTTGCAGCTGCTGTAACGACCTCGGGTAAATATCCTCCCAGCCGATACCCCTCAGAACAAAGTCAATTTGCGGGCTGCTGGTCAGCATGTTCGACACAATCACCGCCCCGCCGGGTTTGACCAGCCGCAGCGCGCGCTGGAGAAAAATCACCGCATCGGTATCGTTGAAGTATTCGAAGATCCCCAGCGCGTCGACCAGTTCGGCCTGATGTTCGCCCAGCTCCAGCAGCAGGTCCTCGTTACGCACCAGGGTATGGAGCAGGTTGCGCCTGAGCAGCGTCAGCTGTTCGCCCACCACAATGCCTTCCTGAGCCGCCATGGTTTCGGCCCAGCTGAGGGCCACCGGGTCTTTGTCCACCAGCGTGAGATAGACCTGTTGGCCGTCGAGCTTTGCTTCGCGCAGCGCCTCCAGCACCGGGATGGCGGCGCCGCTCGCGAGGCTGACCCAGTTGTTCTCGCTCTCATTATGAATGTACTTATCCACCAGCGCGGCCAGCACCCGGGCGCGGGAACGCACGCCAACCGCATCGTTAGCGTGGATAAACCACTGGCGGCTGTCGCTGTCCATTTTTGTGCCGTCGGGCAGGCGGTCTTCCAGCGGGTTTTGCACCACAAACAGCGCCAGCGCGGAGGGGACAAGCCGGGTTCGCCACGCGGCAAGCGCCGGGCGGTTGCGGAAGGCCTGTTCGGAATAGCGGTTCTGCGGGACAAGCACGGCCTGCCCCCCTTCGTCGTATTCCACGCTCGGCGGCCGGAGCGCTGGCTCGGCTTTCAGGGCGCGGTCAAGGGAGGCGATCTCACGGGCAGCGTCTTCTTTCATCGGCCACTGGTCGCTGACGTCGGGAAATGACGCGCTAAAAATCGTCATATTTTCCGGTGCATCGCCGCGAAAAGGCTGCCAGTTCATGTCGTCTTCCCTCCGTTGGGCTTTTAACGGAAGTCTATCCAGGCGGGCCAGTAATACCCTACGAAGAAAGCACGAAATCGGCACATCAGTTCTGCGACGTGCGCCATACTCCCGGCGTACAGCCGTACTCGGTCTGAAAATGACGAATAAAGTGGGCGCAGTCGCTGAACCGCATCCGCCGCGCAATATCCGTGACGCTTTGCTGAGAGTTTTTCAGCAGCCAGCAGGCATAGCGTAGCCTGGCGCTGCGAATAAATTCCCGCGCCGTTTTGCCAAACTCGGCATGAAACAGGCGGTTGAGCTGACGTTCACTCAGCTTGACGTCCTGCGCGAGCCTGGCGGCGTTCAGCGGGTGAGTCAGATATTGTTCGATAATCATCACCGCCCTGCGCAGTCGTGAATCAGGGATCATGGCGACATTCGCGGGCCGTGGCGTGGCGGCATCATGTGGAGGAAGAGACAGACGCCAGGAGGTAGTAGCCGCAATGTCGTCTCCCCCGTGGGCGCGGATCAGCGACGTTACCAGGGTGAGCGTTGAGATCCCACCCGGGCAGGTCAGCACATCACCTTCGTCGATAAAATCGAGGCCTTGCTCAGCATAAACCTGCGGGAACCGCTGCGTGAAAACGCCATGATGATGAGGATGAATCGAGGCGCGGCGCTCGTTCAGTAAGCCTTCCTCCGCCAGAATAAAGCTGCCGGTGCCAATACCTATCAGAGGAGTGCTGTTGTGATGAGCATCAGTGAGAAACGCTCTGTCGCCACGGTGTCCCTGGTGAAGATGCTCCAGACCTCCACCAATCACCGCAATGTAGTCGAAGTCACCGGGCGGTGCATGGGCGGCATCGGGCCTTACGCTGATACCCGAGCTGCTTACAACCGGTGAGTCGGGGTGAACGCTTATCAGGCTGAGTTTAAAGCATATTTTCTGGCTACGCTTTTGGACGCTGGAAGCAATGCGTAACGCCTCTATCAATCCTGAAAATGCTAAAAGCGAGAACTGGGGCCACAGGAGTAAACCCATATGCAGGGATTTATTCCGTGCAGGCGTCATTCTGACGCTATCATCAATTAAAGTTTTCATTAACTTGCCGAAGAAGAATAATTACATTATCGCAACATTATTGCTGCTATTATATTTCCATAATGTATATCATAGCTGTTAAATCAAGCATAAATGACGCCGGCAAAACTTAAAAGAATTTCTCCCTTTCGCTATCTGTTTTTTGACGTGTGGCACACATAGGTTGGCAGCGTCCCCAGAATAAATAAATAATTCTCATTCTGCTGTTTCTTAATGCGCATATAAATATTCTTGTCCGGGTAGATAAAAAATAAGGGCTCGTACTTTTCAAGCCAGCTGTCGCTGATGTTGTCGTCCGGAAATTTTATATTGCGTACGGACGTCAGGTTATAGACGCTGTCTCTACGCTCAATCTGAAAGAACACTTTGCGATTTAGCCTCTTCGTTGGGTCGCTTTTCACCTTGCCATTCATGCTGAGTATTCCGCTGTTACCCTCCACGCTGTAATTCAGCCACAGAGAGAGCGTCTCATCCCGATGATGCTGAATAAAGTTCACCTGACAGGCAAAGGGCTGAATGTAATGGCGATGCCAGAGGTAATACGCCGCCGCAACAGCCCCCATCAGCAGGCACAGGCAGAGCGCAAAGAGCATTTGACGGTAGCGAATCATACTAGCGATCCTCTATAAAATAATCAGACATACAGCGGTTGGATTCCGTCATTGGCCTGTCACAGCGAATGACCGACGCGCGAGGTAGCAATGTGTAGCCGCTGACATATACCCAGGGATAGTTCACGCACTGATCCTTAAACGGGGTGGCATAGACCAGGGCTTTATCCCGATCGCGTTGCGTTTCAATATCGCGAGCAAAATAGAGCTGGCACTCGCCCAACTTCGTCGCGAAGCGGTATCCGTCCACAAAATAGCTGTCATGCATCAGGCGATGGCTTATAACGCTCACGCCAGCCAATACCAGAAATACCACCAGCACGGCCGGCAGCCAGAAGCGGCGTGTCGATACCATCGGAGCGACGGTCTCTTCGCAGACATCCGGCGCACCGTGTTCTTCCTCTTCAGCCTGCGGCTGCGTCTCTTTAATAGTGATTTGCGTATCGCTTGCGAGCGTGAGTCCAATGCGCGGGATAGTGACAATCGGATCGGTTTCGAAACCCACCTTCTTCAGCCCTTTACGCAGAATAGAAATGTTCTGGTAATAGGTATTAGGCGAAACCAACATCCCCCGGCGCTGCCAGACAATATCCATGCACTCCTGTTGAGTCACAATACTTCCGACTCTCTCTATTAATAACAACAAACAGCGGCCCGCCGGGGAATTTAATACCACTACCCGCTCGGGATTGTTCAGATCGCGTAATGTGCTGGCTGCTGGGTGAAACTCTACCAGGCCATTAATAATGTAATACTTATGCATAGAATGGGCTAAATACCTCCGGTCAACACCTGTTACTACAGTAAAATCCCTTTACGGTTAACCTGCGTATCCCTCGCCTGTGTAAGGATTAATGTGACGGATAAATGCGCAACTGTATATCCTGACGCCTGGCGAAAAATCTTATTTTTCCTTTCCCCTAATCTATCAGTCTGAACTTTTCTTAATCGCCGCTTAATCCGTCTTGACACTGACAAAACTCGACAAATGCGCCAGTTGAACGCTTTAGTCATCGCTGTCTAAATTATTCAGCATGCTTAATTTATTTTTTTAGCGAAAAGCAGAGAGGACGCGCCATGCCACCGGATTTCGAAATTCCGACCAATTCGAAAGCTATCGTCTTAATTAACAATTTCAGCACGAAACTGTTAGTAACCGTCAGTAACAATGCGCCTCGTATGACATCACCAGACAATCCCCTTACAAAACATTTATTAAAGCCAACTTTTTAATAAAAAATACCGGTATCATTATTTACAGGCAGAGAAGTAAGAGACGGTTCAGCGAGGAGAATTGACGCTACACGTAAATTGCACTTAAAACAAATTAAGATTAATTCAGGTTACCTCTTTTACGCCTTGAGTATAGTGAGCTCACACCGTGCAATGCTTAATTGCTTCGAGAATATCAGGCATCGCCTTACCATACAGGCGAGTCTCATTACAATTATAAATCGAGGGAATGTCATGGCGAATAAACACAACAACACACGTCATTTAAATATCGCGCTATTGGGTGGGGATCACTTTACGCGCCAGGGGATCGCCGCGTTATTAAAAAACATTGCCCCTGACATGCAGATTAATGCATCAAGCAATGATTACGCGGAGCTCGAAAAGATGTTAACGGCAACACCTGTAGACGTGATTTTTTTATCCGGCACGGATAAATATCACGCGGGTTATGATTGCCTGAAATATATCAAGAAGATGAAAGTGCTCTATCCCGGCGTGCTTATTTGCATGTATTCCGCACCAGCAAATTCCTGGCTGTGGATACGCGGTGAAATAGACGCTTATATCTCGCTGCAGGACCCGCTTTATCACTGGCGAGCCAGCGTATTAAAACTGGTCGATAGCCGTTATCGCCCAATAAAGAAACCCACGGCGTTATCGCTGACGCCGGGCGAATGGAGAGTATTGAAGGAACTGCGAAAGGGTCTGGATATGCGTTACATCGCCGAAACAGAGCAGCTTTCTTACCGTCGTGTCAGCGCGTTAAAAAGCTCAGCGATAAGAAAACTCGGGCTCAGGAACAAGACAGATTTGCTGGTCTTTTTAACCAGTTAAACCTGCTCCTTTCAGAGCAAATCTCGACATAACAACATAATGGAATCAGGACAATGAAAGCTCAATTCAATACCAAAACGCTGCTTGCGGTCGCTATTGCTGCATTACTGCCAGCTGGCACGGCGCTGGCTGCCGGCACCAGCGGCGGCACGGTGAACTTTAACGGCAAAGTGGTGACCTCCGCCTGCGCCATCAGCGCAGGAAGCGCCAACATTGACGTGGATATGGGTGAAGTGCGTACCGCGACGCTGGCGAGTGCGGGCAGCGAAGCCAGCACGGCGAAAGCGTTTGCCATCACGCTGGAAGATTGTGAAATCGCCGACACCTCAGCCTCAACGGAAGATAACCCGATTGCCGCGACAACCGTGGCCGTCACCTTCACCGGCACGCCGGACGGTTCCGATGTTAATAGCCTGTCCGTCGGGGCAAACGGCAGCGCCAACTCTGCGCAAAACGTGGCTATTCGCCTTTATGACGAGCAGGGCAACGTAGTGAAGCTGGGTGAACCTGCTTCGGCCATCCCTCTGCGCAAGGGTGCCAACACCCTGAACTTCAGCGCGAAATATTACTCGCCGAAGGGCGGCGCCACCGCGGGTGATGCCAGCGCTGTCGCGACCTACACCGTGACCTATTCGTAATCTTCAGGCCCGGTCTGCTGGCCGGGCCTCACTTAGCTTTCAGGAGAAACACTATGCGCGTAAACACATTGATTTGCCTGGCGGGTACGTTATGTTCCTCCGCCGTCTATGCCGGCGGCGTGGGGTTGGGCGCAACGCGAATGGTCTACTCCAGCGCGACCACCCAGTCGATGATGCAGGTGAGAAACACCCATCCCGACGCCACGTTCCTGATCCAGTCATGGATGGAAAATGAGAAAGGCGAACGTACCAACGACTTCGTGATCACGCCACCGCTTTACGTCATGAAACCGGCCAGCGAAAGCGCGGTGAAAATCATGTTTAACGGTAAAGCCCTGCCAGAGGATCGGGAGACGCTCTACTGGATGACGGTCAAAGCCATCCCCCAGCAGGCGAAAAGCGGCTCCGGGAATACGCTGCAGTTTGCATCGGCTAACCGCATCAAGGTCTTTTATCGCCCGGCGGGACTCAGTGAGAGCCCAGGAGAGGCGTGGAAACGCCTGACCGGTTCCTACCGCGCCGGAAAGGTCACGCTCAGCAACCCTACGCCGTACTACCTCACCACCATCAACGTGAAAATTGACGGTATCCCGGTGCAGCCGGTGATGGTGCCCCCGAAAGGTAGCGTGACGCTGGCCGAAACCTTCAGCCATGCGGGCAGCATGAGCTTTCAGACCATTAACGATTATGGGGCATGGACCCCCGCTTCGCGCGCATCGTTATCCCAATAATACAAACAGTAAGGCGTGACCACGTGAAAAGAAAAATCCTGTGCGCCACGGTGATCTCCCTGGTGATTCGGCAAGCCGTGGCTGCTGAAAGCGAGCTGCAATTTAACCCCGCGTTCCTCAACGGCGAGAGCGCAAACAGCGCCGATCTCGCCTGGGTCAACGCCGGGAGCGCGTTGCCGCCGGGTGATTACAACCTCAACGTGTATATCAATACCAACTACGCGTTCACAGGTAACGTCACGTTCCGCCTTGCTGAAGACAGTACGGGTGAAGCGCTGCCCTGCCTCACGCCTGAGCAATTCGACGCGCTGGGCATCGATAGTCATCAGGCAAAGGGCGGAGCGCTGCCGCTGGCGCAGCGCTGCATCTTCTTAACGAAGGCGTTTGCGGATACGCAGTTTGATCTGGACCAGAAGACGCTCACCCTGAGCTTCACCGTACCGCAAAGTGCGATGCGCAATTTGCCGCGCGGGTATGTCAGCCCGGAAAGCTGGGAGGCGGGCATTCCTGCCGCGTGGCTGAATTACGTGGTCAATGGCTCGAACAATGAGTATCGCGGCGAGACGCGCACGCGGGAACAGCAGCTGTTTGCGAGCCTCAACAGCGGCGTCAACCTGGGCGCGTGGCGGCTGCGTGATTTCACCACGTGGACCAAAGACAGCAATGAACTCACCCACGTGCAGACCTGGCTGCAGCGCGATATTCACGCCCTGCGCGCCCAGGTGTATGCCGGGGAAACGTACACCTCGGCGCAGGTCTTCGATTCCGTGGGCCTGCGCGGCATCGCCCTGAAAACCGATGACAACATGCTGCCCGCTAGCCTCAGCGGCTATGCGCCGGAAGTCCGGGGCATCGCGCGCAGCAACGCTACCGTAACGGTTCGCCAGAACGGCAACATCATCTATCAAACCTCCGTTCCACCAGGGGCGTTTGTGCTGAAAGATCTCTACCCGACCTCCTCGGGAGGCGATCTGGCGGTCACCATTCAGGAGAACGACGGCAGCAAAACGCAATACACGCTTCCTTTTGCCAGCGTGCCGAACCTGGTGCGTAACGGACAGGTGAAATATGCCCTCGGTGCCGGGAAATACCGTCCGACGGGCAATCAGGATGCGCCCTCTTTCGCGCAGGGCGAACTGTTCTATGGCTGGCAATATGGCCTGACGTTTTACGGCGGGGCACAGTTTGCCGATCGGTATAACGGCCTGGCCTTCGGGTTTGGGCAAAACCTCGGCCGCTTTGGCGCCTACTCTCTTGACCTGACCCATGCCCGCAGCCAGCTGGCGGACGATCGGCACTACAGCGGTGATTCGGTGCGCCTGCGCTACAGCAAGCTGCTGAACGACATTGGCACGCGGGTGAACTTCTTCTCGCTGCGCTACTCCACGAAAGGGTTTTATACCCTCAGCGACACGACGTACAAAGGGATGTCGGGCGGATCGCCAAAGCAGACGGTGGAAAACGATGGCACCGTCACCACCCATTACGACAACGTGTACAACCTGCGCATGTCGCGCAAGGCAAAAAACCAGCTGCTGCTGTCGCAGCCGATGGGACAATACGGCTCGCTGTCACTGTCGTGGGATCAGCAGACCTACTGGAACACGTCAGACACCACGCAAAGCCTGCAGTTTGCGTGGAACGCCACGTTTCGCAACGTGTCGCTTGGCGTCAGCGTTCAGCGAAGCTCAAGCCTGTATGACGACAAGAAAGATAACATCCTGTCGATGTCGATTTCGGTCCCGCTGGGCAATCCGGCGCTGTCTACCCGCGCGCGCTTTACCACGACCCATGCGGACTCCACAGGTACAACCGCCAGCACGGGCGTGAGCGGCTACCTGCCGGGCCAGGAAAATCTGTTCTATAGCGTCAACCAGCGCTACAGCGCCCAGCAGCACTACGGCGGCGATGCCACCCTGCAATACGAAGGCGCGCGGGGAGACTACAACCTGGGCTACAGCTACACCAGCAACTCCCGCAACCTCAGCTACGGCATCAGCGGTGGTGCGGTAGTGCATGAAGATGGCCTGACGCTGAGCCAGCCGCTCGGGAACACCAACATTCTGGTAAAAGCCCCGGGGGCCAGCAACGTCGCCGTGCTTAACCATAAGGGCATCAAAACGGACAGCCGTGGCTATGCGGTGATCCCATACGCCACGCCGTACCGCGTTAACCAGGTCGCACTGGACGTGACGACCGCTGGCAACGACGTGGAGCTGGAAAACGCCATCGCCAACAAAACGCCTACCGATGGTGCCCTGGTTCGCGCCACCTTCACCACGCGTCAGGGAGCAAAAGCGATGTTTATCGTGCGTCACGGCAACGACGTGCTCCCCTTCGGCACGCTGGTCTCGCTCGATAATGACAAAACCAGCGGCATCGTCGGCGATGGCGGCAGCCTGTATCTGTCCGGTTTGTCAGAGAAGGGAAAGCTGAACGCCGTGTGGGGTCGCGGCAACAGCCAGCGCTGCGCCATTACCTACGCCTTAAACAAGCAGAACTATAACGCCCGCACCGGTCTCTATTCTCAGGAGGTGGTATGTCAGTAATGTTCCGGCTCGGCTGCATCGCACTGCTGGTTTTCGCTCTCCCCGTTCGCGGGTATGACGTGCTGGTTTCCGTCACCGGCAATTTGATCGGCAATACCTGCGTGGTGGCACAGGACTCCGAGGAGCAGAACGTGCCGCTGGGCACCATTGGCATCAAACAATTTACGCGCGCCGGGGCCGTCAGCAATATCAAAACGCCCTTTACGCTCAGGCTTGAAGCGTGCGGGCCAACCTTTGCTGGCGTAAAAATCCGCTTCAGCGGTACGCCGGATGATGCCAACCCGCAGCTGTTGAAGATTGCCGACGATGGCGCTACCGGCGTGGCGGTGCAGATCCTCGATAAAGAGAGCGTACTCATTCCCCTGAACACGCAAACCACCGCGTACGGAACGGCGGGGGATGACAGCGTACAGATGACCTTTTACGCACAGCTGGTTGCCACCGGCATCCCCGTGAGCGCCGGTGATGTGTCAGCCTTCGCCACCTGGACAACGGAGTATCTATGATGCGTTTATTCTTTTTTATCAGCAGTATGTTTCTCTGTGCCAGCCTGCAGGCGATGGAGTGGAAATCGGATATTACCCTCTCCCCTCAGCCGATGACCTACACCGGGCCCGCTGATTCGGTGGTGCCGGGCAACATCATTGGATCGACCTGGAGCGCCACCGCCAGCGTGCAGCAGGTGTTCTGGTGCGGATTTGTTATTCTCTGCAACAAAAGCACGCTGGAACCGAGCAGCAGCGCCGTCTCAAGCGGGATGACGGTCACCGTCGACGGGGTGAACTACACCATTTTTGAAACCGGCGTGCCGGGGGTAGGGTATATCATCGGGCTGAAGGATTTTAATGGTACAAAATACATTCCCCTGCAAACCGGTGTGACGCAAAGCTATCCGGCGGAAGGTACCACTACCAGCACCCAGGATCTGGGCTGGTCAGCAAAAGTCACCTTTATTAAAACCGGTACGGCGCTGAAATCCGGCGTCTATAACATCCCGACTATCAACGCCGCGGTATTAACCGCCTATAACAACGAGGTCAAAACGGCGCAGGTCATCATCAGCCCGACCACCATCACGGTAACCGCCAGCGGGTGTACGGTCGGCAGCAAAAACGCCAGCGTGGCGCTCGGCACCATTGATATACGCACTCTGCCCACGGTGGGAAGCACGTCGCCATCCGGGACGTTTACCGTCGGCCTGACCTGCGACGCGGACGTGGCGGTTCACGCGGTGATGACCGATCAGACCACGCCGTCGAACACCTCGTCGGTGGTGACGCTGACCGGAGACTCCACGGCGTCCGGCGTTGGGGTGCAGTTTTTCTACAACGGCACCGGACCGTTGACGATGGGACCGGACAGCTCGGCCGCGGGCACGACCGGCCAGTTCTTTATCCAGAGCACCGCGGCGGCGCAAACCCTGTCGTTACCGTTCCAGGCGCAGTACATCCGAACCGGCGAACTGGTCCCCGGCTCGGCCAACGCGCTGGCCAGCATTACGTTTTCCTACCAGTAGGGGCTACTGCTTGACCCACACCAGCTGGTCAACCCGGAAGCCCAGACTGCGAGCGGTGTTCAGGTAATCCTGCTTCACCGCATCCGGAATGGTTGGCGTGCGCGAAAGGATCCACAGGTAGTCGCGGTTCGGGCCGCTGACCAGGGCGTACTGGTACTTATCGTCGAGCCTGATCACGTTATAGCCGCCGTAGAAGGGGCCGAAGAACGACACCTTGAGCGCGGCGGTGGTCGGCTCGCCGGTAAAGTACGCTTTCCCTTCGCTCTCGTTCCACTTGTTCTTCACCGGATCGTAGCCCCGGTTAAGCACGCTGATGCCGCCGTCGCTGCGCTTGCCGTAGGTGGCGGTTACCTGCTCCAGCCCGCGTTCAAAGCGGTTTTCCAGACGGGCGACCTCGTACCATTTGCCGAGATAGCGGCTGGCGTCAAAACCAGAAATCGGCTGCACGCCCTTCGGCGGCGTGGGGGATTTACAGGCGACCAGCGTCAGCGCAATGGCAACACCGGTCACAACAGGCCATAGCTTCATGAGAATTCCTTTCATTTGCACGGTTGGACGTTAAGTGTAGTGCACCGTTTCGGCGCTTCATCCCGTTCGGGAAAATTCGTAGTATATTGAGAGTATTCTTCCACTCTGGACACGGACATGGCTTACTCCATCGGCGAATTCGCCAGACTCAGCGGCATCACCGCCACCACCCTGCGGGCGTGGCAGCGTCGCTATGGTTTACTCAAGCCACAGCGCACGGAAGGCGGCCACCGCCAGTACAGCGATGAGGACGTCCAGCAGGCGCTCAAAATCCTCGACTGGGTAAAAAAAGGCGTCCCGATCGGCCAGGTCAAACCGCTGCTGGAACGCCCGATGCCGGGTCGGACCAACAACTGGCAAACCCTGCAACAGAACATGCTGCAACGCCTGCAGGACGGCAAAGTCGAGTCCCTGCGCCAGATGATTTACGACGCCGGACGCGAATACCCAAGGCCGGAGCTGGTCGCGAACGTGCTGCGCCCGCTGCGCAGCCAGGTTTCGGCCAACGTCGCCGCCGCCATGACCCTGCGCGCGATCCTCGACGGCATCATCATCGCCTACACCTCGTTTTGCCTCGAAGGCGATAAAAAAGCGCCGGGCGATAATATTCTGCTCAGCGGCTGGCACCTGAACGACCCGTGCGAGATCTGGCTCGAAGCCCTAACGCGCACCGGGCAGGGCCATCGAATCGACATCCTGCCGGTTCCGCCCGACGCGCTGGCACCGGAAATTTTCCCGGAGCGTAAATGGCTTCTGGTCACCAGCGGCAAACTCACCGCCGGGCGGAAAAAGCAGCTGGAGCAGTGGCAGCAGCAGGTATCGCTTGAAGTGATTATCCTCTGATAATTTTCTCCTGCGGGAATCTTCACGAAAAGTTGAATATTTTCCCGCGCCGCAGATGCTAACGTTTTCCTGTGACGAATAACTCCACAGGAAAACACCATGAAAAAAACTGCCCCTCTGCTGATCCTGGCCTCGATGGCCTTTGCCCCTGCTGCCTTTAGCGCCCCTGCCGGCACGCTGAGCGTCCACATTCTCGACCAGCAAACCGGGATGCCGCCATCAGACGTGACCGTTACGCTGGAGAAACAGCAGCAGGACAAATGGACCCCGATAGCCAGCGGCAAAACCGACCACGACGGCCGTATCAAATCGCTCTATCCGCAGGATCAGGACATGCAGCCTGGCGTGTATAAAGTGACCTTCAAAACCGCAGATTACTTCCACGGCAAAAAGCTGGACTCCTTCTTCCCGGAGATCCCGGTGCTGTTTACCGTGACCCGCACCAACGAAAAGCTGCACATCCCGCTTCTGCTGAGCCAGTACGGTTACTCGACCTACAAGGGCAGTTAAGACGCATTGATTTTAAAGGATTATAAAAAATAGTTCCGCGAATACTTGGACAAATTAGTCATGTTGTGTAAGTTTTAATTATATGAACGGGAGGACCACACCATGACAACGAAACCTGTACTCGGTATTAGCGGATGTTTGACCGGATCCGCCGTTCGCTTTGACGGCGGACACAAGCGTATGGGCTTCGTCATGGATGAGCTGGCCCAGTGGGTGAATTTCAGGCCCGTTTGCCCGGAAATGGCCATCGGTCTGCCGACGCCTCGCCCGGCCATACGCCTGACGCTGATGGACAGCGGTGAAACGCAGCTCCGTTTCAGCAAGCCGCCTCATGATGACATTACGCAGAAAATGGCCGATTTTACGGCGGACTATCTGCCAAAAATCGGCGATCTGTCGGGATTTATCGTCTGCGCAAAATCCCCAAGCTGCGGCCTGGAACGCGTGCGGCTGTACGATGAAAACGGCAACCGGGGCCGCAAGGAGGGCGTCGGGCTGTTCACCGCCGCCCTTCTTGAAACCTACCCGTGGCTGCCCGTCGAGGAAGACGGTCGGCTGCACGACCCGGTGCTGCGGGAAAACTTTATCGAGCGGGTATTTGCCCTGCACGAACTGAACACGCTGCGTAAAAATGGCCTCACGCGCCGCGCGCTGCTGGACTTCCACAGCCGTTACAAACTTCAGCTCCTGGCGCACCATCAGGCAGGCTACCGTGAAATCGGCCCGTTCGTTGCCTCGCTGCACGAGTGGGAAGACCTGGACGCCTTCTTCGTGGAGTACCGGGAAAAGCTAATGACCATCCTGAAAAAGCCCGCCTCGCGGAAGAATCACACCAACGTGCTGATGCATATCCAGGGGTATTTCCGTCGCCAGCTGAACACCCGCCAGCGCGGCGAGCTGCGCGACGTGATCCTGCACTATCGCAACGGACAGTTGCCTATTCTCGCCCCGATCACGCTGCTGAAGCACTACCTGGCCGAATACCCCGACCGGTATCTGATGACGCAAAACTACTTTGATCCCTATCCTGATGATTTGGGTCTGCGTCTGGCAGTCAAGTGATCATAAAAATGCGAAGGCCCCATTGACCCGTAGAGGCCCAAAGCAGTACCCCGTTTAGACGACATCCTCACTGTCGTCTCTTTTTTGCATTTCATCTCAAATACTGTGATTATATACAGGCTTATTCTGCAAAAAGGGGCCTGCCAGTGATCAACACCCTGCACATTCAAAACTACCGCTCCATCCGCGAGATGTCGCTGGAGCTGGAGCAGCTCAACATCGTCTTCGGGCCGAACGGTACCGGGAAATCCAATATTTACAAGGCGATACATCTGATGCACAGCGCCGCCCAGGGGCAGTTTTCCCAGGCGCTGGCGAACGAGGGCGGCATTCTGAAGGTGTTCTGGGCAGGCAAAACCCGCAGCGACCAGCTGCGGCGGATGAATCTGGCGGTGGAAACAGAGTCCTACGAATACGAGCTGCAGGTCGGGTTTGTGGAGAAGCTGCCCTATCCCTCGCAGTTTCAGCTCGACCCGGTTATCAAAGAGGAGTCCATCTGGCTGAGCGGCCAGCACCGTCGTCCTTCGTCACAGCTGATGAAGCGAAAAAATCAGGCCGTATTTCTGAACAACGTGCATCACGAGAAAGTGACCCACAGCGGCACGCTGTATGAGAACGAATCGGTATTCGGACAGCTCGGCGAGCCGCATCTTTACCCGGAAGTGTCGCAGATGCGCGAGTCCCTGCGTAACTGGCGCTTTTATCATGAGTTTTCCGTCGCGTCCGGCTCGGCGATGCGGGCCCCGCAGGTCGGTTTCCGCTCCCCGGTGCTGGCCAGCGACGGTGCCAACCTGGCGGCCGCGTTTCAGACCATCGTCGAGATTGGCGACGAGCTGCTGCTGATGCGCATCCTCGACCAGGCCTTCCCCGGCTGCGTGTTTTACAGCGACAACACCGGCGGACGTTTTCGCATGATGATGCAGCGCGAGGGGCTGAGCAGGCCGCTGGAACCGGCGGAGTTCTCTGACGGCACCCTGCGCTTTCTGTGCCTGGCGGTAGCGCTGTTAAGCCCACGCCCACCGGCGTTTATCGCGTTAAACGAACCGGAAAACAGCCTGCACCCGCAGATGCTGCCCGCCCTGGCGAGCTTAATCGCCGAGGCCAGCCGCTACTCGCAGATCTGGCTCACCAGCCACTCGCCGGAGCTGGCGAAGTTGATTGAGAAGCAGAGGTCGTTCTCGCTGTATCAGCTATCGATGGTGGAGGGGGAGACCAGGGTGGAGAGGCTGAGGTAAGCCGCATTCTCTTCCTTTGAAGCCCAATAAAATGAAATTTTCATTTTTTCTCTTTCACCTGCAGGGACTGCCCCCCTCCAATGATGAACCCTGCGCCTACAGAGATTCTGAGCGCAGTAATCAAGTCGCTCCACTTGAAATCAAAATCATTAAGGAAGAGATACGAGGCCGCTGCAATTAGCAGACGGCCTGAAGCCATAGTGATAAAGAGACCTGACATCCAGAGTAATACCAGTAACAGGAAAAGTTTTAATCGAGGATTAATCATCATTTCTATAACTACCACAATCGCTTTCGTGATATTGATATTTCGTTTGGCAGTACGTCGAGATTGAGGCTCTCTCTTTATCCATATTTCGCTTCAACGCATCATTCCGATAAAGAAACCCAGATACCCGGCCCGACTTAACCATAAAAAGGGGCTAGTGAGGCTGGACAACCTGATACTGGTCAATTCTCTCATGGGTGCAAGCCCATCATTTTTGATAACGACATTTTTTGCGCAATAGCGACAGTGCATAATCAGAAACAAAATTCCGGCGATCACAAAACCAAAATAACTTTCGCGACTGCCCCAAAAATGAGTGCTTGATTTTAAATAAGTTAATCCCCAGATACTAACTAAAAAGACGATAAATGAACATGCTGCGATGTTCATGTCTCGCTTACTGCCCAGCCCAAAAAAGAGCGCATCAAAGAAAAACATAGAGGTAAAAGGTGACTGGACGCTTCTTCCCGTCACTTTACTAAAACGGAAAAAAACGACCGTTCCGACGAAAAATGCGAACAGCGCAATTCCTAATAGCAGATAAATCATTTAATTCATCCTTTTTGAAGGGCCAGGATATGAGCTCGGTACTGATAGAGTCGTTAAGGTTGGAGAGCAATAGCTCAGTAAAAATTGTAAAAAATTTTATCCAATCCTGTTAGGACGCTATTCTACACTCATTAGCATCTAATAAATGCTTGTTTTTTTCTTATCTTTTCCCAGCTTTTTCAGATCAGACAGAAGCTATTCCCTCTCGGCCTCAGCCTCCGCGCTTACGTACTTTTCGGTGAAGATTGTGATGTCCTTATCACCCCAAAAACATTCTCAACAACAACCAAATTCTATTATTTATATTTTTTCATTTTCAAGAATAAATTCACAGAAAACATGAGCACACCAAAAACAAACCCATTGAAAAGACTAAAGTTAAAGTCATCAAGGAAATTAACAATCGAATAAAAAGGCCAATGTCCTTCTATCAGTAAAGCAGTCAATCTGCTAAACACTGAAACTAAAACACATCCGGCTAAAAGGGTGATGAAACCCATAAGTAAAAAAAGAAGAAAGGAAAAAATTATTTTTTTCATTTCAGTTTCCCCTGGCATAATCTTCGCCTGCTTTTCCAGCTCTCTCAGATAGATAGCCACCTGCTGTAGCACCTGCTATTGCTGGTAATTGGTTTACTTTAGGTGGCTCTATTATTGATGGCATTCTCGAATTTTGATAATCTTTAAACCCATTACTCCAAGGATTCCATACCTTATTATCAACCTTCTGAACGCCCAACCCAAACAAATAACCTAACGTAGCTCCACCTGCAGCCCGATGAAGGGCGCTGTTGGATTCTTACCATTAATGAGGCTACTTATCCCTGCTCCTGCGGTGCTCACTGCTGTAGTTCCAACATATTTCATACCAGTTGTAGCTGCTCCAGTTATCATTGCTGTGATAAGACTATTCGGGCTAAATACATCACTTGGATCATTATAAATAGTGTACGCCTAGACGTGGCGTTTGTGATTCCACTCGTAGCCGCAGGAACCTTTTTCCCCTAGACTTTCCATGGGTTATAACAGACCGTCCCTGTCGCCTTTTCGCTGCCAGTCATCAGACCCCGATACGCGGTTTTGGACTCCGGCACACTACCGCCAAGCCGTGACCTTTCCGCCTTCAACTCCCGCATCATGACAGCGTTTGCAGCCTCTGCCATTAGCGGCCTGACCCTGCTACCACAACTGACGATTAAGGGGGGATGGCTGGAGCCGCTCGGATTTACCTTCGGGCAGAAGCTCGAAGTGATCACCATGCCGGGACAGTTGATAATCAGGCGGACGGGTTAATGGTAACTAGCTAAGTTATAAAGTAAAATTCGGTGCCAGAGCCGGGATTTCAACATTTACATCTGTAATTTCCAAAAATTCATGCCATTAATAAGCCAGTATTGCTCTTTGTCTGGTACTAACAAACCAAAATCACTATTTGCTTGAGCGTTCCAATCAGAAGGTACAGACGCTTCGTGACTTCTATCCCAATCAGTATGACGGTATATTTTTTTATCAAAATTAATATAAAACTTAGGTAGCCGCATTCTCCAGCTATCCCACTCAACTGACACTGGCTCTGTTAATGTGGATAAAAATCGCTCAACATAATCATAAAAACTGACAAGCTGCTCATCATCTCTATTCAGAGTGAAGAAGGATCTCATCCAGTCAACCGTATAAATAGCAACGCCATTTTTTGTTATGTAATCTTTAAAGCTCTCCTTAGATAATACAGGGACTCCATTTCTGAAAGAACTTACAGCCTCGTCATACAGGGACTCTTTCATCCACCCTTTAACTATGTACGCCTTATATTCCGGCCTAACATCTATGCAATAATTATCTTTATTATCAATAACATAATAATGGACGCCATCCACAACAAAGATAGCTATATCTTTATCGCCATTAAAAATGGCATCGAGTAAATTCTGATAATCATTTGTTAAATTCATTCAGAAATTCCTCTTTCGTTAATACACGAGCTTTTGATGAGTTTTGCTCTATCAATCTATCCCAAACCTTAGGTAACTCAAGAGAAACACTAGGTTGGCCTTTTGTAGGATCGACGATCTTAGGAGCATCTGGATCTTTCGGCACCCCAGGAATCGGCCTCTGAGGTACTGCTGCCTCCATTATTTTTTTATGGAGAGCCGCATCGACTTCAAATACGACTACGCTACCATCTTGCCTTCTATTAGTCAGGTAATAAGAAGCATGATTTGGTCCATTAGTGCTAACACACAATTGCCCACTACAACCTGAGTTAATAGTTACACTTCCATCAGAGTTTACATTTATTCTATTCTGACTGGTTTGCGTACCATTTCCCCCACCTTCAACCCGAAAATAAGTTTCAGATGATTTTGGTGCATTTTCTATAGTTTTTGCCGTCGAGCTCCCAGGTTTCGACTCCTGAGCCACATCCTTCCCTAACTGCTTCGCCAGTGCACCAGACGCAACAACTGCACTCATACCACCCGCGATGTACATCGAACCAACATAGGCTCCTGCTCTCGCTTTGGCCTCATCCTCCGTGTATCCAAACGACATGAATGCCTGCGTATACCCTTCCACAATATTGAACACTTCTTTAGCATTCGGATCTGTAGAGTTCAGCAAGTTCATTATCTGCTGATAACCCGCCTGAGCCTCTTTCGGATTCTGGTAAGTCTGGTTGAAGTAGGTATCTTGCGCAGCCTTCGCTTTCGCTCTTTCTGCCTGACAGTCAGCTCCTGTGTCACTACAGGCCGCATAAACAGCTATATCGCTTTCCAGATCCTTGCGATTTAACCTCTCCTTATCTTTCTGCTCTTCTGGCGTCAGGTTCTGTTTGTTGTTGAGATATGTCTGTCGACTCTTCTCGGTGCTGCTCAGATAGTTATTTTCAACTGCATTCTTCCCGGCCTGCGCTCCCGCCGCAGCCGACGCCGTACTGCCCCCCTCAATCCCTCCGGCCATCCCCGCCGAAATTGTCGCCAGCGTGCTGACCGTCTGTTTCTGCTCCTCACTCAGGTCGCTGACCGCTTTACCCGGATACATTGCCGCCATGATTGCCCGTGCAGCCAGCTCACCCGTAGCCGCACCTGCAGCACCCGCCGCTGCGCTGTTCCCCTGCAGTACCGCAACTGCGCCACCCAGTATCGCGTGCGCAATCGTGTTGACAGCCGGGTTATCCTCCGTGGATTTCAGCAGATGCGCCAACTCAGGTGCCGACGCGCCCGCCAGCGCCCCTCCGATATTGCCGCCCGCCAGTCCCTGTAGCGCTGCCGTGGCCGCCTGGATGCCGCGCTGCATATCGCTGCCGGTACCATATTTTTCCTGCGTCTTTTTATATTCCGGCGTAGCACGCAGTTTCGCCAGATAATCCTGGCGATCTTTTTCTGTCGCGTTAGCCGGAATATCACCGTATTTATCCTTTGCCGCCTTCAGCCCGTTAAGATCACCCTGCGTCCTGGCAATATCCGCCACCTGGCTGCCAATGTCGCTGATCATCCCAACTGCGTTCAGGCGGTTCTGCTCTTTCTCCTTGTCGAAGATCGGGCTGATGCTGTCGTTAGCATGTTCGGTGTCGCGGCTCAGATCGGCCACGTCCTGCTTCTGGTTTGCTTTGTCGCGGATAGTGAGGGAGCCCTCTGCCACCGCGGCCTGCGTGGTGCCTTCCTTATGACCTTTATTACCCGCAGCGGAGATCATGCCGCCCGGCAGGTTGCCCTGGAATTTATCCCCGAAGCTGCCGCCGCCGCTCAGGCTGATACCGGAGTGCGAAGTTTTAAAGTCCGCCTCATTGTGGATATCGCTGAAGCCCAGCGTCCCGGTATCGAGGCTGTTTTTGTCCGGCGTGGCGGTAGAGGCGATAACCGCGCCATCAAGCTGGGTATGATGCCCCACGGTGATATCGAAGCCGCCGTCCCCGGCATACAGCCCGGTCTGTTCGGCCACCGAATCAAAGCGGCTCTTCATCTTGTCCTGGCTGGCGTTGATATAGCCTGAACCGGACATAGTGCCGAAGGTGAAGCTGCCACCCGCCGCAACGCTGGTCTGCTTGCTGTCGTAGTCGCTGTTGTTCTGCTGGCTGCGCATCAGCAGGTCGTGACCAACATCTGCCACGATTTTATTGCCGTTAACCTGAGCGCCATCAAGCACGGTGTCGTGCCCGCTTTTTAGGGTGACGTTTTTGCCGCTGTCGATTGTGGTTTCGGTCCAGTCGGTACCGTTGCCTTTATCCTTGCCGTGCGCGGCGTTAACGTTGGCAAACACGCTGATACCCGCGCCGTTGCCTCCGGCACCGATGCTCACGCCAATGCCGCCACCGCTGCTGCTGTTCTTGCCGCTGGTTTTTTGGGTATTCGCCGCGCCGGACAGCAGAATGTCGTTCTGTGCATCCAGCGTGGTATCGCCCCCGGCTTTCAGCTGGCTGCCCGCAATCACGATATCGCCGCTGTTTGCACCTTTGTTTTTGCCGTTCGCGGTGATGGCGAGATTGTTGCCTGCGTTCAGCGTGCTGCCTGCCACCGCATCACTTTCAGCATGCTGCTGTGATTTCGACTTCTGGGTCGTCAGCGAGAGGCTCACACCCATTGCGTTCGGGTCGCCGGTGGTTGCCGCCATATCCGCTGCCTGCCCGGCCTGCACGCCGGACAGCACCGTTTTGGTGGCCTGAAGGGCTTTCAGACGGCCATCACTTTGCTCTTTGGTCTCCTGCGCCGCGCTCACGGCATTGTTAATAGCGCTACCGACGGTGCCGGAGAGTGCCACGGTGAGCCCGCTTTTCTTCTGCTCGAAGGTTTCATCCCGGGTGCGCTTGTCGTGCCCCGGCTCGATGATGACGCTGTCGCCGCTGAGGCTTAAATCCTTCCCGGCGATAAGATCCGCGCCGCCGATGTGGGCCTGGTTACCGGCAGAAATCGCGACGTTACCCCCCGTCGAGCCCACCGTACTGAAGCTCTGACTCTGGGTGGTGCCCTTCTCACGAAGATCGTGCGTGCTTTTGCTGCTGCCGATGGTGAAACCAATCCCGCCCGAGCCCATCAGGCCGGATTTTTTCTCTTCCTTAAAGCGCCAGGAGGTGTCGCTGTTCGTGGCCGCCACGATATCGACGTTGTTGCCCGCCTTAAGCTGCACGTCGCCATCGCCCGCCACGGCGGAGCCATTCACCAGCAGGTTATTGCCCGCCACCACCTGCACGTTATCACCGCTCAGCAATGAGCCGGATTCACGCGTCGCGCTGTCCTCCTCGATGGTGTGGGTGGTTTTCTTGCTGAGGAAACCTTTTTTGGTTTTGGTCTGCTCTTTGTAGTGATAATCGCTTTCGGTTGCGGTATTGAGATTGACGTCGCGGCCTGCCGCCACGCCGATATCGCCCTTCGCCGTCACCTGCGCGGCTTCGGTGGTGACATCGCGTCCGGCGAGGATTTGAGTATTCGCCCCGCTGGCGATCTCGGTTCCCTGCTGACGCACCGATTCGTTAATAACGGTTTTCTTGCCTGACCTATAGCTGTCGCCCTGCGTGGTCTCTTCCGCAGCCAGATTCACGTCGCGACCCGCCTGCAGCCCGACGCTTTTCTCCGCCGCCAGTGCGGCGGCCTGAGCGTTGATATCCTGCCCGGCCTTCAGGACCAGGTTATCGCCTGCGGAAATCGTGGTGCGGTCGAGCCCGGTGCTGTGGGATTCGCTTTTCCCTTTACGGCTGCTTTCGCTTGTTTGCTCCGCGTTCAGATTGAGATCGTTGCCCGCGCTCAGCCCCGCGCTGCCGCCCGCCTTCAGGTCGCTGGCGGTCACGTCAAGGTTGTGCCCGGCATTCACCAGCAGGTTGCCGCCCGCGGTGACGTTACTGCCCTGATACGTGACGGACGAACGGCTGGTTTTCTCCCGGCTGGAGCTGAATGCGTCGTTAATCTGGTTCGCGTTGACGGCAATATCGCCCCACGCGTTCAGCAGCATATCCCCGCCGGAGGCCAGGTTCGCCCCGGTAACGGTGATGTTTTTTCCCGCCTCAAGCGACAGGCCATCCTGCGCGGTAATCGACGCCGTGTTGCCCAGCAGGGTGTCTTTCAGGCCGATGTTGCCGTATTTACCTCCGGCGTTGATATCAATCTGCTCAACCTGAGTCAGGTTGTTGATGCTGCCGTCGAGGCTCTCCAGCGCGACCGTTTTGCCGCTGATGGTGGAGCTGATGTTATTGATATCGCCGATGGCGCTCAGGTTCAGGTCGCCGCCCGCTTTCATCAGGCCGCTGTTGAGGTTGCTGATGCTGTTCTGGCTGTCGAGCGTCAGGCTGTTTTTCGCCAGCAGCGAGCTGCCGCTGTTGGTGATGCTGCCGCCCTTCAGGGTGACGTTGTTGCCCGCGATCACGCTGCCGTTATTGACGGTGACGTCCTTCGGCGACAGGTAGAGTTTCGGCACCATCACCGTTTCGCCGTTGACGGTGGCTTTCTCCCACCACAGCAGGCTGTGGTCGAGCGCGGCAATCTGATCGGCGATCAGCGAGACGCCAAACTGCAGGCCAAGCGACTGCTGCTGCGCCGCGGCGTTGTCCATCAGGTAGCGCATCTGATCCAGATCGGAGCCGATGCCGTTCAGGTAGCGGTTACCGGTCTGGTTGAGCACCACGTTGGAGACATAGCGGGTATCGAACGCCGCATCGCCGAGGAAGCGGTAGTCGTAATCCGGGTTCAGGTTGAGCCGGCCGAGCATATAGGACGAGCCGAGGAACTGCTTCTCGTCGGTAAACGCCGGCCGCGCCTCCTGCGGCGCGGTGGACGACGGTTTAACCCCGAGCATCGCGTTCAGGTCGGCAAACAGGGCGGGATCAAGCTGCCCGAGACCGTTCAGTTTCGGGTTGATGCTGATCAGGTACGGGCTTTTCGGGTTATCGGAGAAGACAAAATAGCCGTTGTTGCCCGACGGCAGCGGGTAAGCGCTGGTATCGACGCGCTGGCCCTGATAATGCCCGCTGGCGCTGCCTTTGATGGGGCTGAGTTCAGCGGTGGTAATCCCCGCCTCCGTCAGCGCCCCCAGTTTTCCGAGGTTAGCGTTACCCTTCTGCGTAGTGGAAATCATACTGAGTGATGTATTTTCAGGTCTATTCGTTTCGATCGCACCACTACCATTGAACTGTATTAAGCTATCCTGTAACTGATCTTGCCAATCTGGCATGGCAGTCATATTATTTTCTACAGAAACAAGATCTAACGCTTTTGAAGTTGCAGGTGTACTGAGTAAATCAATCGATTGCAGAGTAGGTGGCGTGAAAGTAGGTGAAATAGTTCCTCGAACATCTGTCGAATCACTATTATTAGTAACACTGCCAAAATTAAGCACAACATTTCCATTACCCTGTAGTACTCCTCTTAAAGAGGAAGATAAATCTGTTCTATATTCTTCGGTAGGATGGTAGGCAAGCGAGCCGTATAAGTCAGGTATATTATAAAGCGGTGTATCGCTAAAGGTAATACCTAATTTTTCAATATAAACAGGATCAATTGCGTTATTAGAAAGTAACCCAGCATCGGGTGTAAAACGCTGGTAAACCGTCTGAACCCCAGACTGATATGATTGATTATTAAGAACTTTACCGGAGATTGAAACATCTCGCCCTGCCAGTATATAGCTACCCAAGTTATCTAAAGTTCCTATATCTCCATTGATATCTCGGCCAGAAACTATGCGCCCAGCATTTCCAGTCGCTACTGTTGAATAGGTGATTTTTGAAACAGTAATTTCTTTGTCTTTTGTAGGATTGACCAAGACAAAATATGAATATGGTTTTGCTTTTTCTTCCTGCATTCCAAAGTCGAGTGGTTTACTTACATTGACATACCTAACTTCATCTGCAGAAAAAAAAGATAATGGGATATTAACAGTACCAGGAATACTCCAGGCGTATTCCGGGAAGGTATTCTTTATATCTTCTTTTTGAGTTTCGCCCTTGGTAATACTTAGCCATTGGTTGATTAAGCGTCCAGTTTTAACCGTAATATCCCCATTCTGCGTCTCAATATTCCCCGACGTGTTCACCACCTGGCTGTTGGCATTCCCCGCTGCATCCCGCTGCATCCACAGGTTGTTCCCCGCCATGATGTCGCCGCGCTGGTTGGTGATGCTTTCGGCAAACAGCGCCAGGTTATTCGCCGCGTACAGCAGCGCGGTGTTGACGATGGAGCCCGGTGCGCTCAGGGTCAGCGAGCCGCGCGTGCCGGTGAAGCCGTCGACGGTAATGTTGCTCCGGCTGGCCACGGTGATGTCGCCCCCGCCCTGCACCGCGCCCGCGGCGTTCAGCGCCACGCTGCTGCCGGAGAGCGTGCTGGTGCCGCCGCCGGTGGTGATTTGTCCGTTATTGCTGAGCTGCCCGCCCGCGCTGAGGTTGACCGCCTGCCCCTGCAGCACGCTGCGGTTATCGATGTCGCCGCCGCTGCTGATGGTCAGGGTTCTGCCTGCCGCCACAGCGGTCCGGCTGGTAAACGCGTTCGTCAGCTGCAGCGTTAAATCCCCCAGGGACACCAGCTGGCCGGTGAGATCCAGCCCCCGGCTCTGCAGCCACAGGTTGCCGCCGCTCAGCAGCTTACCGCCCGCGCTCTGGGTCACCTGGTCGGCATTGATGTTCAGCTGCGCGTTGCCGAGCAGCGTGCCGCTGTTGTTCAGCTGGCCGTAGTTAACCGTCAGCTGTCCCGCCTGGGTGGTGCCCTGGCTGGCAAGCGCGGTGCCGGTCAGGGTGGCCCGGTCGGCCACCCACGTGCCGCCGTTGACGGCGTTTGCCGCATTGAGTATCAGGTCGGTGGCCTGCAGCCAGCCGGTGCCGGTGAACTGCGGCGTGCCGAGCGTCAGGCGCGCGCCGGAGAGCAGCCTGCCGTCGTTACGCGCCTGCGAGGAGGCGGTCACGCGCGTCTCGCCGCCGCCCTGAATCAGGCCGTAGTTAAACAGCGCGGGCGCGGTCAGCGTCAGGCCATCGCGGCTGACGATTTCGCCCCCGCTATTGTTGGTCAGCGTCCCGCTGAGGGCCAGCGTCGCGCCGTTATCGCCCTGCAGACGTCCGCCGTTGGTGAGCGCCCCGGTGGTGATGCCGAGCGTGCTCCCCTGCATTTTGCCGTCGCTGGTGACGGAGGCCGCCGTGACGTTCAGCGCCCCGCCGGAGAGCAGGGTCCCGGTCGACTGCTGGCTGACCGCGCCGGTCTGGCTGAGGGTCAGGCCATTCACCCCGCTGATGGCGCCGCTGTTGCTGAGCGTGCCGCCGGTCAGCGTCAGGTTTTTCGCCGCCCACTGCCCCTGGTTCGCCAGCGTGGCGGCCTGCAGCGTGGCGCTGCCCAGCGCGGTGATCCTGCTGCCCGCGGTTCCGGTGAGCGCGTCGGCCAGCGTCATCTGCAGCGCGTCGGCGCTCTGCACCGCGCCGCTGTTGGTGAGAGACTGGGCGTTAAGCACAATGTTCTGTGCCTGCCAGCTTCCGGCGTTGGTCACCGCGCCGGACGCAATCGTCAGGGTGCCCTGGGTGAGCAATTTGCCGCCTGCGCCGTTAATCAGCGCCTGCTGCGGCGCGGCCATCGCCATGCGCGCCATCAGCCGCTGCTGCCCCTGAACGGTCAGGCTCTGCAGGCCGGTCAGGGTGCCCTGGTTGTTAATGCTGCCCTGATGCAGCGCGAGGGTGTTCCCCTGCACGGTGCCGCTGTTTGTAAGGGAGCTGCCGCCGAGCGTCACATCGCCCTCGCTGAGGAGCTGCCCGCGGTTATCCAGCGTCTGTGCGGTGATATCCGCCCTGCCCTGGCTCATCAGCGAGCCGGTTGAGGTCAGCGTGCCGCCGGTCGTGGCCGTCAGCGCCCCCTGGCTGAGCAGGGACCCGCCGTGCGTCCAGTCGCTGGCGCGGATATCTGCGCCGTTCCCCTGCAGCGTGCCCTGGGTGGTCAGCTGGCCTGCGTCCAGCGTCAGCATGCCGCCCGAGAGGGTGCGCGAGGCCGCGCCCGTGGTCAGCGTGGTGCCGGTGAGCGCCAGGCCGTTCGTTCCCTGCATCAGCCCGCCGTTGTTCATATCGCGGGCAGTGAGGGAGAGCGTGCCGCCGGTGATGCGCCCCGGGTTCGCCAGGGTGTCCGCGGTGAAGGTGGTTGCGCCGCCGCTCTGCAGCAGCCCGGTATTGGTTAACGCCCCGCTCAGCGTGCCGCCGAGTCCCGCCTGCCCGTTCACCGTGCCGCTGTTGGTGAGGGTGGTGCCGGTCATGCCCAGCGTCGCGCCCTGCAGCGTACCGGCGTTGGTCAGCTGTCCGCCCGTCAGCGTGAAGCCGCCGCCGGAGAGCCATTTACCGTTCAGCTCGTTGATAAAGCGGTCGGCGGTGGCGTTAACCGCGCTGCTGCCCTGCATCAGACCGCTGTTGCGCAGCTCCGCCGCGCCTGCGGTCAGCGTTTTGCCCGCCACCGTGCCGCTGCTGGTCAGCGTCGTCGCGTGAAGCGCGGCATCGCCGGTGGCAACGAGGTTCCCTGTATTTGTCAGGGTGTTGCTCAGGCCCAAATCCAGGCTCTGCGCCTGAATATCGCCCCGGTTCGTCAGGTCGCTGCCCCGGAGGGTAAACCCGCCGTTCACCAGCAGCAGACCGGCGTTATCAAGCGTGTCCAGGGACACATTCAGGTCGCTGCCGCTCACCAGCTGCCCGGCGGCGCCGTTGCTCAGGGCGCGGGTGGTCAGCGCCAGCGTGTCGTTACCCTGCAGAATGCCGGTGTTATTCAGCTGCGCGGCGTTCACCGTGAGCGCTTTCCCCGCCAGCCGGCCGTCGTTAAACAGCTGCGCCGCCGTCAGCGTGAACAGGTTCTGGCTGAGCAGGGCGCCCGTGTTGTCCAGCCTGCCGGTCGCGGCAAGCGTCAGGGCGTCCAGCGCCTGAACGCTGCCCTGGTTATTCAGGCTCCCGGCGTCCAGCGTCGCGCTGCGCCCCTGCAGGCTGCCCGCGTTGCTGAGGGTTTGTCCGCTCAGGGTCAGGGCCTCGCCGCCCGTCACCTGCCCCTGAGCCTGGTTCGCGAAGGTGTTGCCGGACCAGGCCAGCGTGCTGCTCCCCTGAAGCAGGCCGCTGTTCTGCAGGTCGCCCCGCAGGGTCAGCACTTTCGCCAGCAGCTGGCCCCGGTTATCGGTATTGCCGGCCTGAACGTCGATCGCCTGCTGGCTGAGCACCTTACCGCTGTTGGTCAGCGCCCCGGTCACCGCCGCCGTCACGCCCGCTTCCCCGAGCGCGTTACCGGTGTTAATCCACTCGCCGGTGGCCAGGTTCAGGGTGTTGCCCTGCACAAGCCCGGCGTTGTTCAGGGTGGCGTGGTGCAGGTCAAGCGCGCCACCGGAGAGCAGCATGCCCGCCTGCAGGTTGCTGAGCTGTGTCCCCGTCGCCGTCAGGGAGCGGGTTCCCTGCAGGGTGCCGCCGTTGGTCACCGACGCGCTGTTAAACTGCGCGTCGGTGCCGGCCATCAGCCCGCTGTTCGTCAGGCTGGCGGCGGTCAGCGTCAGGCCGTCCCGGGCAATCACCCGGCCACCGGCCTCGTTGCTGACCTGACGGGTCAGGTTCAGCAGCAGCGCGGTGGCGCTGAGCTCGCCGCTGCTGGCAAGCGTATCGCCGCCGAGCGTCAGCGTTCCGCTGCTGCGCAGCGCGCCCCGGTTAGTGAGGTCTGCCACGTCAAGCGTCAGGGCCGCGTCCCCCTCGACGGTGCCCTGGTTCTCCAGGCTGTCCGCCGTGATGTGCAGGTCGCTGGCCGCTATATTGCCCGCGTTAGCAAGCGTGGTGCCGTTCAGCGTGAGCCGGTCTCCGCCAGCAGGCGTCCGGTATCGGTGTTGGTCAGGCTGAGGTACTCACCGCTCAGGCTGACGCCGTTGATTTCGCCCTGGTTTGTCAGCGTGTCGCCTTTAATGCGCAGCGTGCCGTCGGTGGTGATAAGCCCGCTGTTGGCCAGCACCGGAACGTTCAGCGTTAAATCCTGTGCGCTGTAGACCGACCCGCCAGCGAGGTTCGTGAGTGACCCGGTATTCAGGCCGAGCAGGGTGGTTCCCTGCAGCAGCCCGCCGTTCTCCACCGAGGCAGCATCCAGCGAGAGGGTACCGGCAACCAGAGAGCCGCTGCTGGTGATACGCCCGGGGGCCGTCAGGGTTATGCGGTCCGCTTTTGCGGCGCCGGACTGGAGGATGTTCTGTCCGCCGAGCGTGATGGCGCTGGCGGTAAGCTCTCCGCCGCTGGTCAGGTCGCCGGTCGCGTTAAGGCTCAGCGTGTCACCGGTGGATTTCCCGGCGTGCGCAATCGTGCCCGCCGTCACCGACAGGGCCCCTTTCGCCGCCTGCGTGCCGTTCAGCGCGGCATTCTGCGCCTGCAGGGTGAGCCCCTGCCCGCTCTGCAGGTGCGCATCCCGGCCGGTGGTCAGGTCGCCGGCGCTGACGGTGACTGCCCCTGCCGCGTCCGTCTGCCCGTTCAGGCTGGCGCTGCGGGTCGCGGTAATCTGTACGTTGCCCTGGCTGGTGGTGCGGGACGCCTGACCGCTGGTCAGGGTACCGGCCCGCGCCGTCAGCGCCGTCGCGCCGGACAGGGTGCCGTTCTGCTCAAGCGTGCCTGCGGTCACGTTCATCGCGCCGTCCGCCAGCAGGCTGCCGCCGTTACGCAGGGTCTGCTGCGCCGTGACGTTCGCATTGCCTTTCGCGCTCAGCGTGCCCCGCTGCTCCAGGGTTCCGGCGCTTAACGCCAGGCTGCTGCCGCTCTGCAGGGTGCCGTTATTGGTGACCGTCTGCCCCTTCAGGGTGACGTCGTTGCCCTGCGCCGTGCCGCCGTTCGTCAGGTCTCCGGCGTTCACGTCCAGATGGCCTTTCGCCGCCAGCTGGCCGCCGTTTGACACCCTGTCGCCGGAGAGCGTTATGTCGCGCCCCGCATTCACCTGCCCCTGGCTACTGACGGTGCTGCCCGTCAGGCGGATATCTGCCGCGGCATCGGCCCGGCTCTGGCCGTCCAGCACCAGCTGCCCGCCGCTCAGCGCCAGGCTCTCCCCTGCCGAGACCGCACTGCCCGTGGATGACAGCGTGCCGCCGCCCGCCAGCGTCGTGCGGGTATCGCTTCCGCTGCGGGTATTCGTCAGCGTGATATCCTTCCCGGCCGCCACGCTGAGCGCGCCCTTACTGGTGACGCTGCCGCCGCGCTGCGTCAGGCTGCCGCCGGTGGACAGCGTGGTGTCGGCCTGGCCTGTCAGCGTCGCATCCGAAAGTGCCACTCCCTGCCCGCCCGCGACGGTCAGCGCCCCGCCCTGTGCCGACACGCCGCCGCCGTTGACGGTCAGGGTGCCTTTACTGTCCAGCGTCGCCGCGCCGCGGGAGATAAGGGAGGTGTTGCTGAGCGACATCGCCTGCCCGCTGCTGACCGCCAGCGCCCCCGCGCTGTTTGTCCCGCCGCCCGTCGTCTGCATTTTCCCCGCAGCGGAAAGGCGCATATCGCCCTGGCTGGCGAGCGTGCTGTTATTGAGTTCCACATCCTGCGAGCTGGCCACATTCAGCGCGCCACCGGCCTGATGGCTGCCGCTGAGGGCCACCCCCGCGCCATTCGCGCTAACCGAGCCGCTGGCCAGGCTGTTCGTGACCGTCAGTTTGCCGCCCGCATCCAGCTGAATATCGCCCTGGCGCGCGGTGAGGTTGCCGAGGTTCACCCCCACGCCCGTCTCGCTGGAGACCAGGCGGATACGGTTGGCATACATCCCGCCGAGCGCGCCGGTATCCACCGCCACCACGGGCGCGGCGCCCTCACCGGTAATCGGCCTGACGCTGCCGTCTGCGCCCACGCGGTTCGCCCCTGCCGTTACCGTCAGGTCGTTCGCGTGGATCGCGGCGTTCACTTCCGTTGCGCGCGCAATAATCGACAGCGCGTCGCTCTTGCTGGCGTCCAGCCCCTGGCCTTCAACCGTGATGGCCCCTTTCGTGACATCCAGCGCCAGCAGGTTACCGCTGGCGTCAAACTGCGGCTTGCCGGTTGTCAGGGTGACGTTCGGGGTGTTGATAAATCCGCACCCGTTACAGGTGATCCCGTACGGGTTGGCCACCATGACGTTTGCCGCCTTACCGGCGACTTCCGTGTAGCCCTGCAGCTGCGAGCGGCTGGCGCCGGTGACTTCGTTGATGATGCCTTTCGCTTCCCGCCCGGCCTGCAGGTTGGGGTTGTTCTGGATAAGCCCGCCGAGCTGGGTCTGGGTTAAACGGTCCGTGCCGTTATTGAGGATAAGCCCCTCTTTGCCGACGTTATACTCACCGAACTGGTTATGCGAAATGCCCGCCCCGTTCGGCGTGGCAATGTTGACGACCGGCACCCCGTTCCCGGCCCGATCGACCGTGGTCTGCCCGGCCGGCGTAAGCGCCGCCGCGACGGCAGGTGCCATCGGCTGCCAGACCATCAGGCCGCAGACAATCCAGCTAATCAGACGCTGCGAGAAACGAACGGGAGGGTGACGGGTATCCATAGTCGTAGAGTCTCTTAAAGCATGAAGGCAATGCGCCAGTTAACGCTCACATGATCCGGGCCGAGCCAGTCGGGGTAGTGCAACGGCGTACCGACCGAAATCTGGCTGCTGTACCAGCGCCCTGCGCTGCTCAGCCCCACCGAGCCTCCCCACAACGTGCCGGAGGCAAAGCGGTCCTGGCGATCTTTTTCCAGCCAGCCGCCGTCAACGGCGATCGTTGCGCTCACCGCGCCAATCACCGGGAGGGTGAAGAGGGAATACCCCAGCTCGTTACGCCAGTAGCCGCCGTTATCCCCGGACAGGTACTGTTCTTTAAAACCGCGCACGGAGCTTTCGCCGCCGAGCGTCAGGCGCTCGGCGGCGTACAGCCGGTCGGGCGACCACTGGCCGTAGGCGCTGGTCAGCCACCACGCGTTGCGGGCGACAGGACGCTGGAAGCTGGCGTTCAGGCTCCATTTACGGAACTCTGCCCGCGGCATATCCCCGGATTTATTTTCGTCGGTTTCGGCATTGAACCACGGCATGCCGTGGCTCCAGGTCGGATTGAAGGTCGCCACGCCGCCCAGCATTTTTTGCGTGTGGGTAATTCCCAGGACCAGGCTGGAGAGGTTGCGCGTGCTGCTCTGCAGCGGCGCGTCGTTCAGCCAGTTGCGGCTGGAGCGCTGAACCACGCCTGCCGCAATGCCGGTTTTCACATCCCCGTTGCGGAAAACCACCCATGACGCGTTAAGGCGGTGGGTTCTGGTATCGCCCGTGGAGAGCCAGTTGAATCCCTGGTTACTGATGGTGGTCCGGTAGTTACTCCAGGCGTAGCTGTAGTCCAGCAGCCCGTAGCCAAACGGTACGCTGACGCCCGCCTGGAAATTCTGCGCATCGTACGCGCTGGCAAAATCACTGCTGCGCCCGCCGCTGACAAACCATTTATCCGCCAGCCCCAGCATATTATTGGCGGTGAGCACGCCGTTAAGCTGGTTTTCACCGGTGCTCTTCTGCCCGCTATTATCCAGGCTTACGGATGCACTTAACGGAAATTCCGGTTTAGCCGTGAGATTAACGATGGAATATCCGGCCTGCGTTCCCGGAAGAATTTCAATCTGAACCGGTTCGGCGCGCAAACGGTTAATTTGCTCCATACCCTGTTCGATGTCGCGTAAATTAAGGATGCCGCCCACCCGTCCCGGAAACGCCATTTTCAGCATTCGCGGCGTTTCGCCTTCCAGACGGATCGCTTCCAGCCGCCCTTCCAGCACAACAATATTCAGCTGACCGCCGGAGAGATCCTGCTCGGTGAGAAAGGCGCGGCTGGTGATATATCCGCGGCTGATATACCAGTCAGAAATATGGGCGAGAAGTTCCGTTATTTTCGCCATATCCAGACACCGGTCCTGCCACGGCGCAACAAGGGCCTGACGGGTTTTCGGGGGGATTAAGGTCGCGCCGGAAAGGGTAATGGTATTAATGGTGAAACAGGGCCCGGAGCCGGTAACGGGCAGCGGTCTGGCGGGCGCGGGGCGAGGAATACTGCGCTCCAGCTCTTCACGCTGTTGCTGGTTCTGTAATAAAAGCTGCTGCTGTTGCTGTTGAATAGCGTCGCGATCGGCTGGCGACAAGGGGGCAGCATTCACGCTCTCTGAAAAAAGCGCAACAAATAAGATAGCAACAGCATAATTTACCAATGAAATTATTCTATTTTTTATTTTGGAGCTATTCATCCATGCCACAAAAATGTCCGCAATGATTATTTTTGTAATATAAGAGCATTCTTAATGCGAGTATATCTAATTTGCATTAAGGCACCTAAAATTAATAGTTCTTTCGGAAAAGTGAGAAGGACATTAAGAGAAAATAAGAAATGGTTTAACTCACCCTTAAATCTTGAGTTAGCCGTAATACACTAGGCATGAAGCCGAAACGTTTTTCGCCATTCCGCGGGGCTTACCCCAAAACGCGCCTTAAACTGCTGTCGCCAGGTGACGGCGGAATTAAATCCCACCAGCTCGGCCACGCGTTCAATCGGCATATTTCCGGCTTCAAGCAGGATCTGGCTGCGCCGCAGGCGCTCGGCGGTAAGCCAGTCGGCGACGCTCATCCCCGTGGCTTTAATAAAATGACGGGTCAGGGTGCGGCGGCTCATCGAAACCACCTCCGCCAGCGAGTCCAGACTATGCGGTTCGGTGATGTGCTGCTGTAGGTAGTCGATCAGGCAGTTAATGCGTCCGTCGCGGGTATCTTTAGGTACCGGCTGGGCGATGAACTGCGCCTGCCCGCCCTCGCGGTGGGGCGGAACGATCATCCGGCGGGCAATCTGGTTGGCGACCACGCTGCCAAAGCGCTGGCGAATGATATACAGGCAGCAGTCCAGCGCCGCCGCGGTACCGGCAGAGGTGATAATATTGCCGTCATCCACGTAGAGCGCATTGATATCCAGCTGGACATTCGGAAAGAGCGACTGGAATTGATGTTCAAACTCCCAGTGGGTGGCCGCACGTTTGCCATCGAGGATCCCCGCATAGGCCAGCACAAACGACCCCAGACACAGCCCGACGATTTCCGCGCCGTTGTCTCTCGCCTGCACCAGGCTGTCGAGCAGCGTCTGAGGCGGGCGTTCAAGGACGTGCTGCCAGTAGGGAACGACAACAATATCGGCCTGACCAATGGCGGTGTAGTCCTGCGTGGCGTTGAGGGCAAATCCGTCTTTTGAGGTGAGAAAACCCGGCGTTTCGGCGCAAATCGTCACGTTAAAGCGCTTTTCGCCGGAGACCGAATCGCCAAACAGAATGCAGGGAACGGAGTAGTGGAACGGGCTGAACCCGTCTACCGCGACAATCGCGACGTTGATTAGCGACATCTGTCTCTCCTTTCCCTTTAACGCACTCAGAATATAACGGTTTCGCCATCCTGGGGAATGCTCACTGCATCACTCACCTGATTGGCTTCGACGTACTCACGCAGCGCGCTGCGGGTCAACAGGCAGTGGTTAATCGCCTCCATATGGCTCGCCACAATGCTGGCCTGCGGCAGCAGGAAATGAACGTTGAGCACGTCCTCCTGCCCCATAATAATGGGCCCAAAACCAATGACGTGGGCATAGCCCGCGTTCAGCACCACCACGTCCGGCTGGTGCTTTTGCAGATCGGCCGCCACCTCGTCACGCCAGACGGTATCTCCGGCAAGATAGAGCGTCTTCTCAGCGGGATGACGCAGCACCACGCCACAGGCCTCTCCCAGCCGCTCCGCCAGCTCCGGCACGGCGTAAGCGCGATCGGTCCCGTGCTGTCCGCCCTGGGTTTTCGTAATCTGAATATCGCCGAAGAAGGTCGCGTCGGTCATGACCGTCAGGTTGCTAAACCCCTGGCTGCGCAGCAGCGCGGCGTCACGGTCGTTTTGCACGTAGATCGGTTTATCTTTGGCGATCAGCTCCGCCGCGGCGCGATCCCAGTGATCGTCATGGGTATGAGTGACGATCACCGCGTCGGCGTCCAGCAGCGTGTTCACGTCCACGGGGAGTTCGACCGTCGGGTTACGGCGTTCGGCATACGCCGTGCCGGGAAAGCCCGGATAAGCGCCCTTCGGGGCCAGCATCGGGTCAATTAAAAGACGTTTTCCGGCGTAGGAAATCAGCTGGGTGGCGTTGCGAATATGGGTAATGTTCATAGGCTATCCTCCGGTTGGTGTGATAAGGAGGATAGCCATCCGTCATTATTGGCGCTGTGGGCTAAAGGGCGATTACCGATGGAATCGGGCCAATTTAAGCAACCCGTTTTCCGTCAAAACGTTTACCAGCCCGGCACTGCCCCGCCGTTAAAGATCGTCTCAGCCGCTTTTGCCACTTCAGGCGACTGATACGACTGGATAAACGCCTTCACGTTCTCCGCATCCTTGTTATCTTCGCGCGTCACCACGATGTTCACGTACGGCGAGTTTTTGTCTTCAATAAAGACGCTGTCATGCACCGGCGACAGCCCGGTTTGCTGAATATAGGTAGTGCTGATGATGGCGACGTCCACTTTCGGGTCGTCCAGCACCCGCGGCAGCTGCGCCCCTTCCAGCTCCATGATTTTCAGGTGCTTAGGGTTGGCGGTAATATCCAGCGCCGTCGGCAACAGCCCGGTGTCCGGCTTCAGGGTAATGAGCTTCTCTTTTTGCAACAGCAACAGCGCGCGGCCAAGGTTGGTCGGGTCGTTTGGAATGGCAATGGTTGCCCCGTCGTTCAGGTCAGACACGGATTTGATTTTGCGGGAATAGCCGGCCATCGGGAAAACAAAGGTGTTGGCCACGGCCACCAGCTTATAGCCATGCGCCTTGTTATCTTCCGCAAGGAAAGGGCGATGCTGGAAGACGTTGGCATCCAGTTCCCCCTGGTTGGTCGCATCGTTGGGCAACAGCGAGCCGCTGAAGCCGACCAGCTCCACGTCCAGGCCATATTTCTCTTTTGCCACCTTTTTGGCGACTTCCGCCACGTCCTGTTCAGCGCCGTTGATGACGCCAACCTTAATGTGTTTGGCATCATTGCTGTTTTGGTCACAGCCCGCGAGCAGCAGGCCAGTCAGGAGAAGCGCACCCAGTCGAAGTTTCACGAGACAGATCCTTTTGATAAACGTTTAGAAGACTATATCGACAACGCAACGGCTCTCTAAAAAACGAAAAGGAATCAATAAGAAGGATACGTTATATGCGGCCTATTGTCGGGTGGCGCTACGCTTACCCGACCTACGCGCGGAGGTGTTGTAGGCCATGTAAGCAAAGCGCCACCGGGCGATGGAGTCACGCCTGCCGACGCAGCGGCGCCTCACGTAAAAACCACGACAGCGCAAACGCCAGCACCATAATCCCCGCCGCCAGCAGGAATACCGCGTGAATGGCCGAGCCAAACGCATCAAGATAGTCCAGCCTCAGGGCGTCTGGCAGATGATGAATGGCGGTCGGGTTCAGCTCGCGCGGCAGTTCCGCCCCTTCAGGCAGCCTGTCGACCAGCCCTGACTGCAGAACGTTCGTGAACACCGCGCCAAACAGCGCGACGCCAATGGCCCCGCCAATAGAACGGAAGAGCGTGACGCCAGAGGTGGCTACGCCGTATTGATCCGCCGACACGCTGTTTTGCACCGCCAGCACCAGCACCTGCATCACCAGGCCCAGCCCCATGCCCAGCACGCTGGTGAAAAGGTACAGTTGCCAGGTCGGAGACGAGATAGAAATGCGGGTCAGTAAAAACATCCCCACCACGCCGAGCAGCGTGCCGAGGATCGGGAACAGACGGTATTTCCCGGTGCGGCTGATGATCCGCCCGCTGATAATGGAGGTCAGCAGCAGCCCGCCCATCAGCGGGATGAGCTGCAGGCCGGCCTGCGTTGGCGTGGCGTCTTTCACGACCTGCAGGTACAGCGGCAGGAAGGTCACCGAGCCGAACAGCGACATGCCAATGATAAAGCCAATCAGGCTGCAGAGCAGGAAGCTGCGGTCGCGGAACAGCGACAGCGGGATGATCGGCTCCCACGCCAGCCGCTCCTCATAGATAAACCCGGCAATGCCCGTCAGGCCAAAGGCCAAAATGCACCACAGCTGCGGGTCGCTCCACTGGCGAACGGTGCCGCCTTCAGTGGTAAACAGGATGATGCACAGCAGCGCCATACTGAGGTAAATCGCCCCCAGATAGTCAATCTCATGCTTGCTGCGCCGCGCGCTGCCGTGGAACACCGCACCAATCACCAGCAGGGCAAACAGCCCCAGCGGCAGGTTGATGTAGAAAATCCAGCGCCAGGAGACGTGCTGGACGATAAACCCGCCGATCAGCGGCCCAATGACCGTCGCCAGCCCGAATACGCCGCCAAACAGCCCCTGATAGCGCCCGCGATCGGCTGGCGGGATCACGTCCGCGACGGCGGCCATGCTGATGACCATTAGGCCGCCGCCGCCCAGCCCCTGCAGGGCGCGCATCAGCACCAGCTGGGTCATGTTTTGCGCCAGCCCGCACAACGCCGAGCCCAGGAGGAACAACACAATCGCGATTTGCAGGACGATTTTACGCCCAAACAGATCGCCGAACTTGCCGTACAGCGGTACCACGATGGTGGAGCTGAGAATATAGGCCGTTACCACCCAGGAGAGCTTATCCAGCCCCCCAAGTTCGCCGACGATGGTCGGCAGCGCGGTAGAGACAATGGTCTGATCCAGCGCCGAAAGCAGCATCACCAGCAACAGCGCGCTGAACAGCAGCTTAATCGACGGCGCTTTTTGCACGGTTGGGGTCATGACGTCGGATTCCATAAGAGATCGCTTGAAATTAATTAATCGCATAATTAATATTTGTGGAAGTGATGAATAAGATCAAGAGGCACCGTGGTCATGCCAGCATTAAAAGACAATTCTGAACCGCGCCGCCCCGGCCGCCCTCGCGGAGGTAAACGCGTTACCGCCAGCCGCGAACAGCTGCTGGATATCGCCCTGAACCTCTTTTCCCGTCAGGGGATCGCCAACACCTCACTCAACGCCATTGCCAAAGAGGCGGGCGTCACGCCCGCGATGCTGCACTATTACTTCAACTCCCGAGAGCAGCTGCTGGATGCGATGATTGAGGAGCGTTTTCTGCCGTTACGCGAGAGGATCGGGACGATTTTTGCCGATAACCGGGATTCGCCGGTGAACGCCCTGACGGAAATGGTCAAGGTGCTGGCCGAACTGGCAGAACAGCATCACTGGTTTGCGCCGCTGTGGATGCAGGAGGTGATTGGCGAAATGCCGGTACTGCGCACCCATCTTCAGGCGCGGTTTGGTGACGAGAAGTATCAGGCGACGCTTGCCACCATCAAAGGCTGGCAGCAGGAGGGGAAGCTGAATCAGGCGCTGGCACCGGAGCTGCTGTTTACGACCTTGCTGAGCCTGGTGCTGGTGCCGTTCTCACGCATGCGCAATGACGAGAGGCTAAAATCCCTCTCGCCGGAAATCATTGTCCGTCATGCGCTTGCCGTGATCGGCACCGGGATCGGCGGTTAAAGCGCTTTCGTCAGATAGTGCCGCTGCATGCCTTCATACGGATATTCCTGCAAAGACATCTGCAGCTGGTACCCCTGTTTTTCATAGAACGGGCGCGCCTGGAAGCTGGCGGTATCGACCAGCGCGTGCCTGCAGCCTTTGCGTCGGGCTTCCTCTTCGGCCGTTCTGATGAGCTGGCTGCCAACGCCGGATCCGCGCACGGTCTCGCTGACCCACAGAAAATCAATATTCAGCCAGTCGCCTTTACGCACCCCAATTAGCCCGCCGAGCATGATGCCTTTTTCGTCCCGCACGTAAACGCCAATATCCCCGCTGAAGGTCGACAGATCTAAAAAATGCCCGTTATACGATCTCAGCCCCGTTAATAACTCTTCTTTTTCTTCTGGCGTAACTTTTTCAGTGATGCTCAACTGCATATTGTTCTCCTTATTTTCAGCGCAATCTGAATATCTCACAGCTTCACCTTCATAAAAACTCCTTATTTCCTCCATTGTTTAACCCTGGAAATATTCATTCAATATGTAAATAAAAAAAAGCCTTTCCAATACGCACCTAAAACGTATACTGAGAACGATCATTCTCACTTTTACACGGTAGCCGACGATGAGCACAAAGCTGGAAGAACGACAAAAACTGCGTCAGGACGAGATCATCATCGCCGCGCGCCGCTGCTTTCGCGCCAGCGGATTCCACGCCGCCAGCATGTCGCAGATTGCCAGCGAGGCGAAGCTCAGCGTCGGGCAAATTTACCGTTATTTCAGCAACAAAGACGCGATTATCGAAGAGATGATCCGGCGAATCATCGACTCGCGCATCGAGGAGATGCAGGGTAAAACCCTGGTGGAGGGGATGCCGCAGGCGCTCGCCTGGCGGCAAACGCTCAACGAAGATGACGATGCGCTGATGCTGGAAATGTCCGCCGAGGCCACGCGCAATCCGCAGGTGGCAACGATGCTGATAGAAGCCGAATCGCGCATGTTTGCCAACGCCTGCGCGCATCTGAAAAAACAGTTTCCCCACCTGAGCGACGAGCATATTCGCTGCTGCGTGGAGATTACCGCAGTGATGATTGAGGGGACGATTTATCGTCGACTCACGCCATTAAAAGTCCCGTCAGAACAATTAGAACCTCTTTATCAGGATATTTTAAATATGCTTTTCTCTGCGAAGTAATCGCATATGAATAATTAGCGGGAATAAGTAATTCCCCATTTTTACATTTCTGGCTCAGCCAGAGATGCGGTATCGCTGTGTCTTTAAATAGCCCTCCTCCCTGTTAAGCGATTAACAGGGCAGGCATCGTTCACCCTGGAAAAAGATTATGAAAACCATAACAACCTCCATCGCGGCATTACTCCTCCTGACAGGGTGCGATAATGCGCAAACATCTGCTCCCCAGCGTCCTCTTCCGGATGTGGGAATTGTCACCCTCATGAGCCAGCCTGTGTCCGTCGTCAGCGAGCTGACGGGCCGCACCACCGCCGCCATGAGCGCCGAAGTGCGCCCGCAGGTGGGCGGCATTATTCAGAAGCGGCTGTTCACCGAAGGCGATACCGTTAAAGCCGGACAGGCGCTGTATCAAATTGACCCTTCCAGCTACCGCGCCGCCTACGATGAAGCCGCCGCGGCGCTGAAGCAGGCGCAGGCGCTGGTAGCGGCCGACTGCCAGAAGGCCCAGCGCTATGCGCAGCTGGTGAAAGACGACGGCGTGTCGCGTCAGGACGCAGAGGACGCGAAGTCCACCTGCGCGCAGGACAAGGCCAGCGTTGAGTCAAAGAAGGCCGCGCAGGAGAGCGCGCGCATTAACCTCAACTGGACCACCGTCACCGCACCGATTTCCGGACGCATCGGCATCTCCTCCGTCACGCCCGGCGCGCTGGTGACCGCCCAGCAGGATACCGCGCTCGCCACCGTTCGCGGACTGGACAGCATGTACGTCGATCTCACCCGTTCCAGCGCCGATCTGCTGCGTTTACGTAAGCAAACCCTTGCCACTAACAGCGATACGCTAAGCGTGTCGTTAATCCTTGAAGACGGCAGCACCTACAGCGAGAAAGGCCGTCTGGCGTTAACCGAAGTGGCGGTGGATGAATCGACCGGCTCGGTCACGCTGCGCGCCGTCTTCCCGAACCCGCAGCATCAGCTCCTGCCGGGCATGTTCGTTCGCGCCAGGGTGGATGAAGGCGTCATGAGCGACGCGATCCTCGCCCCGCAGCAGGGCATCACCCGCGATGCCAAAGGCGCCGCCACCGCGCTGGTGGTAAACGCCAGCAGCAAGGTCGAGCAGCGTCAGCTGGAGACGGGCGACACCTACGGCGACAAATGGCTGGTGCTGAGCGGCCTGAAGGCGGGCGATAAGCTGATTGTGGAAGGCACTGACAAAGTGGCCGCCGGGCAGGAAGTGAAAGCCGAAGAGATGAAAGCCAGCGGAGGAAACGCCTGATGTTTTCCCGTTTCTTCGTGCGTCGCCCGGTCTTTGCCTGGGTTATCGCCATTCTTATCATGCTCGCCGGGATGCTGGCGATCCGCACGCTGCCGGTAGCGCAGTACCCGGACGTCGCCCCGCCGTCGATCAAAATCTCCGCTACCTACACCGGCGCCTCAGCGCAGACGCTGGAAAACAGCGTGACGCAGGTGATCGAGCAGCAGCTCACCGGGCTGGATAACCTGCTCTACTTCACCTCCACCAGCAGCTCGGACGGGTCGGTAAGCATCAACGTCACCTTCGAGCAGGGAACCGATCCGGACACTGCCCAGGTGCAGGTGCAGAACAAGGTCCAGCAGGCAGAATCCCGCCTGCCGACCGAGGTGCAGCAGTCCGGCATTACCGTCGAGAAATCGCAGAGCAACTTCCTGCTGATCATGGGCGTGTACGATAAAACCGACGCCGCCAGCAGCTCGGATATCGCCGACTGGCTGGTGAGCAATATGCAGGACCCGCTGGCGCGCGTGGAGGGCGTTGGCAGCCTGCAGGTGTTCGGTGCGGAATATGCGATGCGCATCTGGCTCGACCCGGCGAAGCTGGCGTCCTATTCGCTGATGCCGTCCGACGTGCAGAGCGCGATTGAAGCCCAGAACGTGCAGGTCTCCGCCGGTAAAATCGGCGCGCTGCCCTCGTCGAACGCCCAGCAGCTGACCGCCACCGTCCGCGCCCAGTCGCGCCTGCAGACGGTGGATCAGTTCAAAAACATCATCGTGAAGAGCCAGTCCAATGGCGCGGTCGTGCACATCAGCGACGTCGCCCGCGTGGAGATGGGCAGCGAAGACTATACCGCCACCGCGAAGCTCAACGGCCACCCGGCGGCGGGTATGGCGGTCATGCTCTCACCGGGCGCGAACGCGCTTAATACCGCCACGGCGGTGAAAGATAAAATCGCCGAGTTCAAAAAGTCGATGCCGGAAGGCTACGACGTGGCCTACCCGAAAGACAGCACCGAGTTCATCAAGATCTCCGTTGAGGACGTGATTCAGACCCTGTTCGAAGCCATTATCCTCGTGGTGGTGGTGATGTACCTGTTCCTGCAAAACATCCGCGCGACGCTGATCCCCGCGCTGGCGGTACCGGTGGTCCTGCTGGGCACCTTCGGCGTGCTGGCGCTGTTCGGCTACTCCATCAATACCCTGACGCTGTTTGCGATGGTGCTGGCGATTGGGCTCCTGGTGGATGACGCCATCGTGGTAGTGGAAAACGTCGAGCGTATTATGCGCGACGAAGGGCTGCCCGCGCGGGAAGCGACCGAAAAATCGATGGGCGAAATTTCCGGCGCGCTGATCGCCATTGCGCTGGTGCTCTCTGCGGTATTCCTGCCGATGGCCTTCTTCGGCGGCTCCACCGGGGTGATTTACCGTCAGTTCTCGGTCACCATTATTTCGGCGATGTTCCTCTCCGTGGTGGTAGCGTTGACTCTGACGCCGGCGCTCTGCGGCTCGATCCTGAGCCACACGGCGCCGCACAAAAAGGGCTTCTTCGGCGCGTTTAACCGCTTCTACAGCAGGACCGAGCGCGGCTATCAAAACAAGGTGCTACGCGCTCTGCGCCGTTCCGGCGGCATGCTGGTCATCTACGCCCTGCTCTGCGGCGCGATGGGCTTCGCCATGCTTAAGCTGCCGGGCAGCTTCCTGCCGACGGAAGACCAGGGTGAAATCATGGTGCAGTACACCCTGCCAGCAGGCGCGACGACGGTGCGTACCGCCGAAGTCAGCCGCCAGGTGCGCGAATGGTTCCTCACCAAAGAGAAAGCCAACACCAACGTGATCTTCACCATTGAGGGCTTCAGCTTCAGCGGCAGCGGCCAGAACGCCGGGATGGCGTTTGTCTCCCTGAAAAACTGGTCAGAGCGTAAAGGCGATGAGAATACCGCTCAGGCCATTGCCCTGCTCGCCACGCAGGAGCTAAGCACCATCCGCGATGCGACCATCTTTGCCATGACGCCGCCTGCGGTGGACGGTCTGGGCCAGAGCAACGGCTTTACCTTTGAGCTGATGGCCAGCGGCGGCACCGACCGCGACGCGCTGCTGAAGCTGCGTAACCAGCTGATTGGCGAAGCCAACCAGGACAGCTCGCTGCACGCCGTGCGCGCCAACGATCTGCCGCAGATGCCGCAGCTTCAGGTGGATATCGATAACAACAAGGCCGTGTCGCTGGGGCTGTCCCTGAGCGACGTCACCGACACCCTCTCCAGCGCCTGGGGCGGGACCTACGTGAACGATTTTATCGATCGCGGCCGCGTGAAAAAGGTCTACATCCAGGGGGACAGCGACTATCGCGCCGTGCCGTCGGATCTCAACAAATGGTATGTGCGCGGCAGCGACAGCACCATGACCCCCTTCTCCGCCTTCGCCACCACCCGCTGGGAGTACGGCCCGGAAAGCCTGGTGCGCTACAACGGCTCGGCGGCGTATGAGATTCAGGGCGAAAACGCCAGCGGCGCAAGCTCCGGCACGGCGATGAGCAAAATGGAGCAGCTGGCGAATAATCTGCCGTCCGGCAGCACCTGGGCGTGGAGCGGTTTGTCGCTGCAGGAAAAACTGGCGAGCGGTCAGGCGATGAGCCTCTATGCCCTCTCCATCCTGGTGGTGTTCCTGTGCCTGGCGGCGCTGTATGAGAGCTGGTCAGTGCCGATTTCGGTCATTCTGGTGATCCCGCTTGGCGTGCTGGGCGCGGCCGTGGCCGCCTCCCTGCGCGGCCTGAACAACGACGTCTATTTCCAGGTAGCGCTGCTCACCACCATCGGCCTGTCGTCGAAGAACGCCATCCTGATTGTGGAATTCGCCGAAGCCAAAGTCGCGGAAGGGTACTCCCTGACGCGCGCCGCGCTGCGTGCCGCCCAGACGCGCCTGCGGCCGATCGTCATGACCTCGCTGGCGTTTATCGCAGGGGTGACGCCGCTGGCCGTGGCAACTGGGGCTGGCGCCAACAGCCGCGTGGCAATTGGTACCGGCATTATCGGCGGGACGCTGGCCGCGACGCTGCTGGCGATCTTCTTCGTCCCCTTATTCTTTGTACTGGTGAAACGTCTGTTCTCCGGTAAACACGCGAACCGGAGGTCATAATGTTTCGTGTATCTATTTTAGCGTTAGCCCTGCTGAGCGCAGGCTGCGTGTCGTTAGATCCAACGTATCAACGCCCGGACGCCCCCGTCCCGGCAACTTTGCCCGGCGCGCACGGCGAAGCCACCGCCGTGGTGAGCCAGTGGCAGCAGGTAATGAACGACGCGCGTCTGAAAAGCGTGGTGACGATGGCGCTGAACAGCAACCGCGACGTGCAAAAAGCGATTGCGGATATCGATGCCGCCCGCGCCCAGTACGGTGAAACGCGCTCGTCCCTGTTCCCGACGGTGGACGCCGAGCTGAGCCACACCCGCAGCCGCACGCTGGCGAGCGGCGTGACCACCAGCGACGAAGCCAACGGCGCGGTCTCCAGCTTCGAGCTGGATCTGTTTGGCCGCAACCAGAGCCTCTCCCGCGCCGCGCGTGAAACCTGGCTTGCCAGCGAGTTCACCGCGCAGAACACGCGCCTGACGATGGTTAGCGAGCTGACCACGGCCTGGGTGACGCTGGCGGCGGATAACAGCAACCTGGCGCTGGCGGAATCCACGATGGAGAGCGCCGCGAACTCACTCAAGATTGTGAAGCGCCAGCAGGAAGTGGGCGTTGCGGCGGCGACGGACGTCAGCGAAGCGATGGCGGTTTACCAGCAGGCGCGCGCCAGCGTGGCGAGCTACCGGACGCTGGTGATGCAGGACAAAAATGCCCTCAATCTGCTGGCGGGCGATACGGTGCCGGAGAACCTGCTGCCCGGCACGCTCGAGAGCCTGAGCGATAACGCCATCACGCTGATCCCGGCGGGCGTCAGCTCCAGCGCGCTGCTGCGCCGCCCGGACATTCAGGAGGCGGAACATAACCTGCTGAGCGCCAACGCCAATATCGGCGCGGCGCGCGCCAACTTCTTCCCGACCATTTCACTGACCGCCAGCGCGGGCGTCGGCAGCGATTCGCTCTCATCTCTGTTCAGCCACGGGATGAAGGTCTGGTCGTTCGCGCCGTCCATCACCCTGCCGCTGTTCAGCGGCGGGAACAACCTGGCGCAGCTGCGCTACGCGGAAGCGGAGAAGAAGGGGCTGATCGCCACCTATGAGAAAGCCATCCAGAGCGCGTTTAAGGACGTGGCCGACGCGCTGGCGCGACGTGAAACCCTGAGCGAGCAGCTCGACGCCCAGCGCGAATACGTGGCGGCGGAGCAGAAAACGCTGGACGTGGCAACGCGCAGCTATAAGGCGGGCGCGGGAGATTATGTGACGGTACTGACCGCGCAGCGGTCGCTGTGGTCGGCGCAGGAATCGCTGATTGCGCTGCAGCAAACCGACCTGGAGAACCGCATCACGCTGTGGCAGTCGCTGGGCGGGGGGATCCAGTAACCTTATCGGTGGGCGATTCTCATGCGCAGAAAAGAGAAAATCATACTTTCGGCTGGAATCGCTACACTGAATGTAACGATATATTTCATGGGAAGCATGTGACTTCTAAAGGGGGTTGTTGATGAAAGCTGCGCACCTGGTCTGCCTGCTGGTTTGTCTGCTCTTCGCCGCGTTTGTCCATGCTCAGGAAAAGGAGGATCCGGCGAAAGAGGCGCAAATAAAGCAGCAGGTCCTGAAAGATATTAAGAAAACCTGTACGCCACAGAAAAAGCAGAGCGATAAGGCCTGGCAGGAGATGATTTTGTCGTCCGAGGCCAATCAGCTGCTGATCAAAAACGCCATTACCGCCGTGAAGCGCGACAACCTGGACGCCTACTGGGCGGCGGTGGGTCAGGTGGATTGTCTGGAAGATTATTGAGTTCTCGCCGGGTGGCGCTGCGCTTACCCGGCCTACACAACATTTTTAGCGCTTACGCATGTCCGGGATAATTAAATCCCCGCGCAGAACATAGGACCCCAGCATCTGCGTTTTCTCCGTCAGCCAGCTCACGATGCGCGCCGCCATCGCGTCCATGGAATATTCAATCGCCGGGATCACCGGAATGCCCGGCAGGTGCAGCGATCCGGCAAGGCTGAAGACCATAATGTCGTCCGGCACGGATTTATTGAACGCCTGCAGCTGCGGGATCACCCGCTGGGCTTCCTGCTCGTCCGCCACCAGCAGCGCGTTGAAATTCAGGGTGCTGGCGTTGTTAAGCAGCTCCTGCAGCGCAACGGATGAGGAGGTGGCGTCCATAAAGACCAGGCTGCGATTGAAGGGCAGGAAATTTTTCTCCAGCGCATGCTTGTAGCCGAGCAGCACCTGGTCAGCAAAACCGCTGCCGTGCGGGTGGATCAGCGCAATCTGGCGACGCCCCTGGCTGGTGAGGTAGTTACAGGCGGTTTCGGCGGCAAAGGCGTGATCGAACTGGATGCTGTTGGAATTATCAGACTCCATGCAGTCCACCAAAATGACGTTGTCCATATCCACGTCCAGCGGGAAACGGGCGCCAATCACCAGGATGTCGTCACACAGGCCGCAGGAGAGTTCTTCGAGGGCGTTCATCACTTCCGCTTTGCTGTGCGCGAAGCGCAGCAGGAGGTGTTTTTGATGCTGGCTGAGCTGTTTTTCCAGCGCGTACAGATAACCGGTGGTCTGGTTAATGTTTTCCTGCGCGCAAATGACCCCGATACAGCCCGTCGACTGGCTCAGCAGCGACTGGGCAATCACGTTAGGCCGGTAGTTCAGCTCATCCACCGCTTTCAGTACGGCCTGACGGCTGGCTTCCTTTACGCCACGCGACCCGCTCAACACTCGCGATACCGTGGCTTTAGACACCCCGGCAAGACGTGATACATCATTGATTGTCGACATCTCTTTCCCCTGACAGGCTTACCTCGCGCCTGCAAATTCCATGACCGCTTCGGCTCACATTATAGCCAGAACGGAGTATATCCGTTTCCGTTTTCCATGGAAACCGATTTTCCGTTTCCACTCAAAATGATGTCAAAACAGCCAAATTATGTGATGCACATCCGGTTAATTAGCCTCATAAGCAAGGGATCTTGATGGGTATCACACTTCTGTCTTTTATGAATGGAAACCGGTTTCCGTATAATGTCCAATCATCCTCGCAATAACTTTTTACATTTAGAGGATGGTTGTCGATGTTCAAGATTATGCTGTGCTGCTCTGCCGGGATGTCCACCAGCCTGCTGGTCAGCAAAATGGTCGATGTCGCGAAAGAACGTGGTTTGCCGGTGAAGATTGATGCGTACGGTGTTTCCGAATTTGATACGCAGTTTCCGCAATACCAGGTTGTCCTTCTCGGACCGCAAGTGAAATACATGTTAAAGACGCTCTCAGACAAGGCGGCGACGCAAGGCATTCCGGTACAGCCCATCGACATGATGGACTACGGCATGCAGCGTGGCGATAAAGTACTGGACTATGCTCTGTCGCTCATCGAAGCGGCACACTAAAAGGTGTTCACATGAGTTCGTTATATCAATCCATGGTCGCGGTTATTGAGCAGTCAATTACCCCGCTGGCCGCCAAGCTGGGCCAGCAAAAGTATGTGATTGCCATCCGCGACGGCTTTACCGCCGCGCTGCCGTTTATGATCATCGGCTCGTTTATGCTGGTGTTCATCTTCCCGCCGTTCTCGGCGGATACCACCAACAGCTTCGCCCGCGGCTGGCTGGATTTCTCCCAGACCTATCGCGAACAGCTGATGCTGCCGTTTAACCTCAGCATGGGCGTGATGACCTTCTTCATCTCGGTGGGAATTGGGGCAAGCCTGGGGCGTCAGTTTAACCTCGACCCGGTGATGTCCGGCCTGCTGGCCTTTATGGCCTTCCTGCTGGTCGCCGCGCCGTATGCCGATGGCAAAATCTCGACCCAGTATCTCTCCGGCCAGGGGATTTTTACCGCGCTGATCACCGCCATCTACTCCACCCGCGTCTATGCGTGGCTGAAGCAGAACAACGTGACCATCCGCCTGCCGAAAGAAGTGCCCACCGGCGTGGCGCGTTCGTTCGAGATCCTGATCCCGGTGATGGTGGTGATCGGCACGCTGCACCCGCTGAACCTGTTCATCGAAGCGCAGACCGGAATGATCATCCCGCAGGCCATCATGCACCTGCTGGAGCCGCTGGTGTCCGCCTCTGACTCACTGCCCGCCATTCTGCTCTCCGTGCTGCTGTGCCAGATTTTCTGGTTCGCCGGTATTCACGGCTCGCTGATTGTCACCGGCATCATGAACCCGTTCTGGATGGCGAACCTCTCCGCAAACCAGGCGGCGCTGGCGGCAGGCGCGGCGCTGCCGCACGTTTACCTGCAGGGCTTCTGGGATCACTACCTGCTGATTGGCGGCGTAGGCTCTACGCTACCGCTGGCATTCCTGCTGCTTCGCAGCCGCGTGACCCACCTGCGCACCATCGGCAAAATGGGCGTGGTGCCAAGCTTCTTTAACATCAACGAGCCGATTCTGTTCGGCGCGCCGATCATCATGAACCCGATGCTGTTTATCCCGTTCGTATGCGTTCCGCTGGTCAACGCCTGCCTGGCGTACGGCGCAACCAGGCTCGGCTGGCTGGCGCAGGTTGTGTCGTTGACCCCGTGGACCACCCCGGCACCGATTGGCGCCTCATGGGCGGCAAACTGGGCGCTCAGCCCGGTGGTGATGTGCCTGGTCTGTATGGTGATGTCCGCGCTGATGTACCTGCCGTTCCTGCGCGCCTATGAGCGTACGCTCATCAAAAACGAAGAGCAGAAAGCTCAGGCGACCGTCGGTAACGCTGAAGCCGCCAGCAATTAAGTCAAAGAGGAAGAGTCATGAAATACGCATTTCCCGATAGCTTCTGGTGGGGCAGCGCGAGCTCCGCTCTCCAGACGGAAGGGGCAAGAGAGGGGGAAACCACGTGGGATTACTGGTTTGCCCGCGAGCCGAACCGTTTTCACAACGGCGTGGGGCCGCAGCAGACCTCCACGTTTTATGAGCACTGGAAAACGGACATTCAGCTGTTAAAGCAGCTGAACCACAACAGCTTTCGCACCTCGATTAGCTGGGCGCGCCTGATCCCCGACGGTATCGGTGAAGTGAACCCGGAGGCGGTCGATTTTTACAATCAGGTCATTGATGAGCTGAATGAACAGGGCATCACGCCGTTTATCACCCTGTTCCACTTCGACATGCCGATGGCGATGCAGGAAATCGGCGGCTGGGAAAACCGCGACGTGGTGGAGGCCTACGCCCGCTATGCGCAGATTTGCTTCGAGCTGTTTGGCGATCGCGTGCTGCACTGGTTTACCTTCAACGAGCCGATCGTGCCGGTAGAAGGCGGTTATCTGTACGATTTCCACTATCCGAACGTGGTGGATTTTCGTCGGGCGGCCACCGCGGCGTACCACACCGTGCTGGCCCATGCGAAGGCGGTTCAGGCCTACCGCGCCGGGCATTACGCGGGGGAGATTGGCATCGTGCTGAACCTGACGCCGTCGTACCCGCGCTCGCAGAACCCGGCAGACGTGAAGGCGGCGCACATCGCGGACCTGATGTTTAACCGCAGCTTCCTTGACCCGGTCCTGCGAGGGGAATACCCGGCGGACCTGGTGGCGCTGCTGAAATCCTACGATCAATTACCCGCCTGTAAACCGGAAGACGGTTTCCTGATTGCGGAAGGGAAAATCGACCTGCTCGGCGTGAACTACTATCAGCCGCGTCGCGTGAAGTGTCGCAACAGCGCGGTGAACCCGCAGGCGCCGTTTATGCCGGAGTGGTTCTTTGATAACTACGAGATGCCGGGTCGCAAGATGAACCCGTACCGCGGCTGGGAAATCTACGAGCCGGGTATTTACGATATTCTGGTCAACCTGCGCGACAATTACGGTAACCCTCGCTGCTTTATTTCTGAAAACGGCATGGGCGTCGAAAACGAGCAGCGCTTTATTGAAAACGGCCAGATTAACGATCGGTACCGCATCGAGTTTATTTCCGAACATTTAGCCTGGCTGCATAAGGGTATTAGCGAAGGGTGCAATTGTCTTGGCTACCATATGTGGACGTTTATTGATAACTGGTCGTGGTGCAACGCGTATAAAAATCGCTACGGATTTATTCAGCTCGATTTAAAGACGCAGCAGCGCACCATCAAAAAAAGCGGAGAGTGGTTTGCCGCCACCGCCTTAAATAATAGTTTTGATAAAGAGTAATGATGATGATCGCACTAGAAGAAGCCGTAATGGAAATTATCGTCAATGCCGGACAGTCCCGCAGCCTGTGCTTTGAAGCGCTGCACGCGGCGCGTCAGGGCAACATTGACGAGGCCAAAAGCCTGCTGCGCGAAGCCGACGGCTACGCGCGCCAGGCGCACAAGATGCAGACCAAACTGATCGAGCAGGATGCGGGCGAAGGCCGCCAGCCGATGACGTTAATCATGGTGCACGCGCAGGATCATTTAATGAATTCTTTATTAGCGCGTGAATTGTCCGAAGAAATTATTCATTTATATCAGAGATAGTCTATGGCGAAATAATTACTGTAATCCCTCTGTACCCTAAATAGAGATCCACTTGTTCTGATGATAGCGACATACTCTGTCAGATCGGAGCGGGATGGTTATTGTCTGAATAAAATTAAACTATATTGAGATAACCATGAATACCATAAAAAAACTTCCATTAACCATGGCGGTTATCGCCGCGCTTTGCCCAATTTCCGTGCTCGCGCAGGAATTCACCCAGGAGCAAATCGACGCCATTGTGGCGAAAGCGGTGGATAAAGCCCTGGCCGAACGTCAGGCTAAAATGGATGCGGCGGTCGCCAAAAAAGCGGACGTGGTCACCGAGCCGCAAAGCGCAGCGCAATCCCCCGATATGGCGATCCCGTTCGGGATTAAATTTACCGGCTACGCCCGCTACGGCGCGCACTTCCAGGCCGCCGATCAGAAATACGTGGCGGTGGACGGCTCCTACAACGGCGCGTCCGCCATTGGTCGTCTGGGCAACGAAGGCAACGGCGGGGAGTTCCAGCTCTCCAAGGCCTTCAAGGGTGAAAACGGCGCCATCTGGGACGTTAACGTGATGATCGACCACTGGGGCGACGAAGTTAACCTGAAAAAAGCCTACGCGGGGGTGACCAACATTATGGCCTCCAACCCGAACGCCTATTTCTGGGCCGGCCGTGACTTCCACCAGCGTCCGCAGCAGGGCATCAACGATTACTTCTGGATGAACCACGACGGCCAGGGCGCCGGGGTGAAGAACTTCGACATCGGCGGCGTGCAGTTCGACGTGGCCGCCGTCGCGGCGGTGGAATCCTGTAGCCCGGAAGTGATGGAAGACGAAGCGAACCCGTCGCGCATCACCTGTACCGGCGGTTCCGGCACGGGCGACAAAGGCAACTACGCCGCAACCTCAAAAATCCACGGCATGAAGCTCGGCCCGATCGACGTGGAGCTGTACGCCAACTACGGCTTTGACTCCAAGGCGGTGGAGAGCAATGAGCGTCTGAACGCCTGGCAGGGCGGCGTGGTGCTGAGCCACACCAACGACAGCGGCGTGAACAAGGTGATTGCCCGCTACTCCGATAACGCGGACAACAGCGTGTTCAACAAAACCGAGGATCTGACCACGGTCTACGCCAGCTTCGAAGGGCTGTACAAATTCACCCAGGCGACGCAGGTGGAGTACATCCTCGCCTTCCACGACTACGACAACAGCCGCGATAAGACCGACAACCGTAAGAACTACAACGCCATCGTGCGCCCAATGCACTGGTGGAACGACGTTCACTCCACCTGGCTGGAAGCGGGCTGGCAGCATGTGGATTACGACAACGGCGGCGACAACAAGGGCTGGAAGCTGACGCTGTCGCAGAACATGTCTATCGCCATGGGGCCGGAGTTCCGCCCGATGCTGCGCTTCTACGTGACCGGCGGCAAGGTGGATAACGCACGCACCGCGCGCGTAAACGGCACCAAAGACGAAACGCTCGACGACTTCAACGTCGGCGCGATGTGGGAGGCGTGGTTCTAAGGTAAAAGCAAAACGGCAACGTAACGTTGCCGTTTTTAGTGTTTGCTCCCTCTCCCCGTGGGAGAGGGCCGGGGTGAGGGCATCAGGCCGCACACAACCATGCTATGCTGTTGACCGAATTAACGACAACATAGCAGGGGAGAACATGGGTTCCACACGCAAAGGGATGCTAAACGTCCTCATCGCCGCCGTTTTATGGGGCAGCTCGGGGGTTTGCGCGCAGTACATCATGGAGAAAAGCCACATTTCTTCGCCTTACCTGACCATGGTTCGCCTGCTGTTTACCGGCGTGATCCTGCTGACGCTCTCCTTCGTTCACGGCGACAAGATTTTCTCGGTCATCAAGCATCGCAAAGACGCCCTCAGCCTGCTGATTTTCTCGCTGGTCGGCGCGCTCACCGTGCAGCTCACCTTCCTGCTGACGATCGAAAAATCCAACGCTGCGACCGCCACCGTGCTGCAGTTTCTGTCGCCGACGATTATCGTGGCGTGGTTCGCGCTGGCGCGGAAAAAGCGCCCCGGGGTGTTTGTCCTATCGGCCATCATGACGTCGCTTATCGGCACCTTCCTGCTGGTGACCCACGGCGACCCGACCTCGCTCTCCATCTCGCCTGCCGCGCTGTTCTTCGGCATCGCCTCGGCGTTCGCCGCCGCGTTTTACACCACCTATCCGTCAACGCTGATCGCCCGCTACGGCACGCTGCCGATTGTTGGCTGGAGCATGTTGATTGCCGGATTGATGCTGACGCCGTTCTACGCCGGACGCGGAACTACCTTTGTGATTGACGGCAGCCTGCTGCTGGCGTTTTTCTATCTGGTGGTGATTGGCACCGCGCTGACGTTCAGCCTGTACCTGAAAGGCGCACAGATGATCGGCGGGCCGAAGGCGAGCATCCTGAGCTGCGCCGAGCCGCTGAGCAGCGCGTTACTGTCGGTGATTTTGCTGGGCGTGGCGTTCACCCTGCCGGACTGGCTGGGGACGCTGCTGATTGTGTCGTCGGTGGTGCTGATTTCGATGGATTCGCGGAGAAGGGTTAAGGCATCGGCGTAGCCTGATGCCCTCACCCCAACCCTCTCCCACGGGAGAGGGAGAAAAGCACTACTTCGCCTTCACCTTCCCTGCCACCAGCAGCGCCGTCAGCAGCATCAGCGTACCGGAAATCACCAGCGGTGACGTCAGCCCCAGATGGTCGAGCGCCACGCCGCCAATGGCCGCACCGCAGGTGTTCGCCAGCTGGATCACCGCCACCTGAATCGACCCGGCTTTTTCAGCCTGATCGGCCAGCGTTCGGGTGATCCACGTCGACCAGCCCACCGGCACCAGCGCAAAGGCAAAGCCCCAGATAATCGCAATCGCCGACGCAACCCACTTATCGCTGCCCCACAGCACCAGCACCGCCGCGCTCAGCGCCAGCACCAGCGGCGCGCCCGCCAGCGCGACCTTCAGGGAGCGTTTCAGGAACTGGGACGACAGCGAGGTGCCGACAAAGCTGGCGATACCGAAGCTCAGCAGCACCAGCGTCAGGCCGTCGACGTCAAAGCCCGCCATGGTCATAAACACCGGGCGGATGTAGGTAAAGAAGGCAAACTGCCCGGCAAAGGACATAAAGATGGCGGTCATCCCCGCCAGCACGCCGGGGCGCTTCAGCAGCGCGAACATGTTCTGCTTATGGTGCGCCGCTTCGCCCGGCAGCGACGGCAGCGCTTTCCACACCCAAATGATGCAGAGCAGGCCCATCACCGCCGCAGCGTTGAAGACGTTACGCCAGCCGATAATCCCACCGAGGAAGCTGCCGAGCGGTGCGGCAATCACCAGCGCGATAGAGACCGCACCGAAGATAACGGAAAGCGCTTTTGGCACCGTGCGCGCGGGCACCAGTCGCATGGTCAGCGAGGCCGACATCGCCCAGAAGCCGCCGAGCCCCAGCCCCAGACAGGCGCGGCCGAGCAGCAGCAGGGTGAAGCTTTCAGCGAAGGAGACCAGCAGGCAGGAGAGCGTCAGCAGCACGCTGAACAGGATGACCACCTTGCGGCGGTCGATGGTGCCAATCACCTGAGTGATAAACAGGCTGGCGAACATCGCCACGAAGGCGGTCACGGTGACGGACTGCCCCGCCACGCCTTCGGAAATGCCCAGATCCTGCGCCATCGGCGTCAGCAGGCTCACCGGCAGAAACTCAACGGTAATCAGGCAGGCGACGCAGAACGCCACGGCGAAAACGGCCGACCAGTTGGGGCGAGAAACCTCTTTGGTCTGCGGTCTGGTCGTGGGCTGGATATGTTCTGTCATGGCGTCACCTGAAGATAAAAACGTGCGGAAAAGTCGCGCAGTTTATCATCAAAAGTGTGACGGATTTAACGATTTGACAACTTTTGTCGTTTTTACAGGGGATCAGTGCAGGTAAAACACACCCTCTTCCGGCAGGAAGAGCTGATTGTAGCGCAGCTGGAAGGCGTTAAGCTCCTGCGGATCGGGCTCCATCTCGCGCATAAAGCCAAGCGCCAGACGAATTTGCGCATCGGTAATGGGTGCCGCCAGGCGGGCTTTACGCAGCATGCGGTGCCAGGTATGCAGGTTCTCTTCGCTGCCGTCGACAATGCAGACCTGCCAGATGAGCAGCACCTGCGCCGCATTTTGCAAATGCGCCTCGTCCGGCCGCTCAAGGTAGCGGATAAACTCATTGCCCGACGTTTTACCAAACTGGTCGATCATCGACTCAACCGGCATCGGGGTGATCCCCAGCCGCTCGCTTAATCGTTTGATGGCGCGGCGGGAATCAGAGGTCAGGACGCGAAATCCCACCACAAACACCACGGCAAGCGTTGCCAGCATTATCCAGACCATGCGTTCTCCTTAGAATAGCCGCTCATCATAGCGGGAAACGCAGCGCCTCGACAGCGGGCGGCACCATAATAGTGTACTGAAAAGATGTTGAAGAATTCGGGGAGGAGGAATTAACGCCGTCGGCGAAAATGTAAAAAAGCCCGGCATCACACACCGGGCAAAGAAGTTACCTGCACACTCAGGCTGTTTTTAATTTCTGCGCGCGATTCTCACGGCGAATCTTACGTTCTTCCAGCACCGCGACCATCGCCATCAGGACGATACAGCCGATCGCTGCCGCATCCAGCGCCGCGAAGGTGCCCGCCCAGCCGGTGAGGCCGAAAATCGGCGTGCCGTCGGCGATCATCCCCAGACCCAGCTTGGCGAAGCTGTCGCCGATCAGGTAGGCGAAGGTGCCCTTAATCCCATCGGCGGCGCCGATCGCTTTTTTCGGGACGAAACCGACTGCCGCCACGCCGATCAGCAGCTGCGGGCCAAACACCAGGAAGCCGAGCGCGAACAGGGACGCCAGGTAAACGTACTGGTTGCTGGCGTGCTGATAGACGCCGAGCGTGGCGATAATCAGCGCCAGCGCGACGCAGGCCACCAGCGCACGACGGCCGTTGGCGAGGTCGGAGAGCCAGCCCCACAGCAGCGTGCCGACCAGCGCGCCCACTTCGAACAGGGTGAAGCCCTGAATCGCCACTTCTTTAGAGAGCTTCAGCTCCTGGAAGGCATACACGGTCGACCACTGGTCGATACCGATACGCACCACGTAGAGGAAGATGTTTGAGAAGCACAGCAGCCAGATCACCTTGTTTTTCAGCACGTACTCAACAAAGATCTGCCATTTGGTCATCTCGTTTTCTTCGGTCTCTTTGTCCTCTTCGCTGATCTCCTCGCCGAACAGCTCTTCGGCTTTGCCGAGGCCGTACGATTCCGGGGAGTCGCTGCCGTAGCGCAGGCCGATAAAGCCGACGATCAGGGCGATAATCGACGGGAAGATAAACATGCCGATCACGTGGCCGTCGAACAGAACGTTTGCACCGAACAGCGCTACGCCAGCCGCACCCGCCCCGCCGAGGTTGTGGGAGATATTCCACATGCCGAGGTACGAACCACGCTTGCGGCGCGGCGTCCATTTGGTGATGGTGGAGTAGCTGCACGACCCGCCGGTACTCTGGAAGAAGCCGCTCAGGGCATAGAAGGCGATCATCATGAACAGGCTGACGGAGCCCGCGCCCATGCTGGCGCTGAAGCCGAGCATACAGATGGCAGAGAGGATCAGCATAAACGGCAGGAACTGCTTGGTGTTTTTGCCGTCCGCGTAGTAGGAAACCAGCGTTTTCCCCACGCCGTAGGTGATGGAGAAGCCCAGGCCAATCATCCCCAGCTGCGTCATGCTCAGCCCGTAGGTTGAGATCATGTCGTTCTGCGCGATGTTAAAGTTTTTGCGGATCAGGTACATGGTCAGGTAGCCGATGAAGACCACCAGATAGGACTGCATGAACGGTTTGAACCACATCTTGCGCCGCACGTCGAGCGGCAGATCCAGGGTCGGCTTGCGCACCTGATTTAAGAAGGCCAGCATGACTGAGTTACTCCTGAGCTGATTTTTGCAGCATTGTAAAAATCAGCCGGGAGAGATGCCTGAGACAGCGTCCAGGTAAAACCGGGAAAATTTCCTAGTTTTGCGCCACTCGGGGCGAAAAGGTGAGGCGCATCACGCTTCGCTCACCTCGCGCGGCGCCTGCGCGTTCAAAAACGGCAGCAGCAGCAGAGCGGAGATCCCCGCCGCGATGGCAATCACCGCAAAGAAACCGCTCCAGTGCCAGACGTCGATCACCCGCGCCAGCGGCCAGCCGGAGAGCGATGCGCCGAGATAGGCAAACAGTCCGACAAAGCCCGTCGCCGCGCCTGCCGCCTCTTTGTGGGAACACTCCGCCGCCGCCATGCCGATCAGCATCTGCGGGCCAAACACGAAGAAGCCGGTGGTGAAGAAGCACGCCGCCTGCATCACGTAGCTGGCGAACGGCATCAGCCACAGCGAGCCGACGGAGAGCAAAATCCCGGCGGCAAAAATCAGGTTCATCGGACCGCGGTTGCCGTTGAACAGCTTGTCCGATCCCCAGCCCGCCACCAGCGCGCCGATAAACCCGCCCAGCTCGAACATCGTCACCGCCGAGTTGGCGGTCACCAGATCCACGCCGAGCGTCTCGGACATGTACAGGTTGCCCCAGTCGTTGATCGCCGCGCGCACCACGTAGACCAGCACGTAGCAGAGCGACAGCAGCCAGATGTACGGATTTTTCAGCACGTATTTGGTGAGGATCTCCCTGCGGGTCAGCCCCGCGCCTTCCTGCTGCTGGGCAATCTCCATCTCGTCGTGTCGCCAGTCGCCCACCGGCGGCAGGCCGACGGTTTGCGGCCTGTCGCGCAGGCGCCAGCAGAGGTACAGCCCGGCGACAATTGCGAGGCCACCGGCAATCATCATCCCCGCACGCCAGCCGTAGTGCAGCGCCGCGGCACCCACCACCATAGGGATCAGCGCCCCGCCGACGTTATGCGCGGTGTTCCAGATTGCCCACCAGCCGCCGCGCTCGTTGCGCGAGTACCAGGCGGTGAGCAGGCGGGCGCAGACCGGCGCGCCCCAGCCCTGGAAAAAGGCGTTCAGCGCCCACAGCAGGGCAAAGGCCCACAGCGAGGTGGAGAAACCAAACAGGATGTTCACCACACCGGTGGCGATCAGCCCAACGCCCATAAAATAGCGCGCGTTTGAGCGGTCGCTGACGATGCCGGAGAAGAACTTCGACAGGCCGTAGGTGATGTAAAACAGCGTCGCCAGCAGGCCGATATCGGTGCGCGTCATCACGCCGCTGGCGAGGATTTCCGGCGCGGCGGCGTTGAAGCTTTTGCGGGTGAAGTAGAACAGCGCGTAGCCGAGCCAGATGGTCATCAGGATATGGCGACGCCAGTAGCGGTAGCGGGCGTCGATTTCCGCTTTATCGCCTATCGGCGCGGCGCTGGCAGGGGTTTTAAACATGGTAACTCCGTAGCGGCAGGCTGACGCTGACGCGCGTCCCGTGGGTGCAGGAGATGTTCAGCGTGCCGCCGAGCGCCTTCACGCGCTCGCGCATGCCCGCCAGGCCAAAGCCCTGCTGGCTGGAGCCCGGCGGCAGGCCGCAGCCGTCGTCTTCAATCACCAGCATCAGGCGCTCGTCCTGCTGCCAGCCCTGGATCGTGACCGCGCTGGCGCTGGCGTGCTTGACGATATTGTTCAGCCCCTCCTGACAGACGCGGAACAGCGTCACGCGCTGGCCTTCGCTCAGGGTGGCTTCATTAATACGCCAGTCGAGATGGCTGACAATTCCGCGGCTTTCCAGCTCCATCTCGCGCATCAGGGAACGCACAGCCTGCTCAAGCGACAGGTCGTCAAGCTGGCGCGGGCGCAGCCGTCCTAACAGGCGGCGAACGGAGTCATAGACGCCCAGCGAAAGCTGTTCGATATGCGCCCCGCCCTGCTTCACGCCCGCGTTTTCCGCCGCCAGGCGCTGAACAATGCCCGCCTGGGTGCGGATAGCGGTGATGGTCTGGCCGATATCGTCGTGCAGCTCCCGGGCAACCTCCTGCCGCACGCTCTCTTCCGTCTCCAGCAGACGCTCCGCCAGACGGCGGTTGCGCGCCAGCTCGGTTTGCAGGGACTGGTTCAGCTCGCGCAGGCGCTGTATGCCCGCGCCGAGCAACAGCCCGGTCAGGCTCTGGGCCAGCAGGGAAAGCAGCAGATCCACCGGATGATCGTGCCAGGTCTGGCTGGCAATCAGCGCAATGGCGTTCATCAGCGTCGCAATCAGCGCCCCCTGCCAGCCGTAGTGCCAGGCCAGGGCAATGATTGGAAGCGCCAGACAAAACGGCGTGAAGCGTGAAAGCTCGGCGGGCAGGCCAAGCTGGAGCCACAGGCTCACCACAAACAGCAGCAAATACCAGATGAGGTGCCGGGCGCGCCAGTTCACCGGTTGGGAAACCAGCGCCGGGCCGAGCGGCTGCCAGACGGTGCTGGTGAGGTAGTGCCAGATCACGAGGCAGGTTGGTGCCAGCGTCAGGCCGCCGGTCAGGGTCAGCAGCAGGGCGTTGAGCATCTCCTTCTCGCCTACCCACGGAAGCGACTGCAGCAGCGCGGCGGCAATCAGCGCCGCCCCCTGGCGCAGCAGCGTGCGCCAGTCGCGCTGGTGGCGGTAGCGGGAAATCAGCGCAACCGGGAGAAGCGTGAGCAGGCTTCCGGTCATCAATAAGGGCAGGTGCGCGAGAGCGACTTCCTGCGCCAGCCAGACCAGCATCAGCCACTCTGCGCCCAGCAAAACCGGCCAGTAGGCGCGCGGACACTGGAGCATTAACCCCAGACGCAGCCCAAAGGGAAACAGCAGCACCGCCAGCTCCGGACGTTCCACCAGATGCAGGCTGATGCTCCACAGGCAAAACCAGGCGGCGGAGAAGATAAAAAAGCTGGCGACAACGGCGATCAGCCGCGAAAAGACGGGACTCATTGCCAGCTGTCGAACATGCGGCGCGCCAGCTCGACGTCGTTGCTGACGTTAAGTTTTTCCATCAGGTTGGCGCGGTGAACGTGTACGGTTTTCGGGGACAGATCCAGCTCGGCGGCAATCTCTTTTACCGACATCCCCTGCGCGAGTTTTTCCGCAACCTGACGCTCGCGTTTGGTGAGCGGATCCTGACGTCCGGCCGCCAGCTTGATGGCGATATCCGGCGTTAAATAGCAGCCGCCGGTGGAGACAGTACGCACCGCGGCGATCAGTTCGTCGGGGCTACAGCGTTTAGAGAGGAAGCCGCGCGCGCCCGCGTTGAGCGCCTGCTCGACCAGCGCCGGGCTGTCGTGGACCGACAGCATAATCGTCGCCATCCCTTTCGGCAGCTGGCTTAGCAGCTCCAGCCCGGAGAGATCCGGCATCGAGATGTCGCAGATACAGACCTGCACCCCGCGCCCCGGCAGGCCCGCCAGCGCCTCGCGGCCGGAACCAAACTCGGCCACGACCTGAAAATCCAGCTCGAGGTTCAGAAGCTGGGCAAAGCCGGAGCGGACGATAAGGTGGTCGTCGATGAGAGCGATGGTGGTCATGGGTTGATCCTGATGCGTGAACACGCCGGATGGCGGCGTAAACGCCTTATCCGGCCTACGTGTAAAGTCCTTGTAGGCCGGATAAGCGCAGCGCCATCCGGCAAAAGCCTCTTACCTTAAGTGATTTACTCGAAAAACACCGCAATTTTGTTAAACATGGTGGGATCGGACTGGTTGCGCGCCACTTTGGTGACGTCTTCCAGCTTGTCGATCTGCGCCATCATCTGCTCCAGACGCTGATCGTCGTTGACCAGTAGCCAGATGCGGCTGTGCTCGCTGCCCTGAATCGGCAAGCAGAGAATGCCTTCCACGTTAAACGCCCGGCGGGCAAAGAGCCCGCAGACGTGGGTCATGACGCCAGGGTGGTTGCGGACGGTGAGTTCCAGAATGACGTTATCATGTTGTTTCTGCATGGCTTATTCCCCCACCATCTCAGTATTTGCCGCACCCGGCGGCACCATCGGATACACTTTTTGTTCAGGGTCGATACGCACGTGGATCAGCGCCGGGCCGGGCCGAGAAATCGCCGCCTGCAGCGCCGCGTGGGCGTCTTCTTCCGCGTTCAGATCGCAGGTATGCAGGCCAAAACCGGCGGCAATCTGCATAAAGTTAATCATCCCCGGATAGGTCGCCGCAAACACGCCCTGCTTGTAGAACAGGCTCTGCTGCTGGTGCACCAGCCCCAGCGCCTCGTTGTTCATCAGGATGATTTTCACGTCTAACTGGTTTTCGGCCGCGGTCGCCATTTCCTGAATGTTCATCATCAGGCTGCCGTCGCCGGAGAAGCAGATGACCTTGCGGTCCGGATTCGCCAACGCCGCACCCACGGCTGCGGGCAGGCCAAAGCCCATGGTGCCGAGACCGCCGGATGTCAGCCACTGGCGCGGACGGTTCAGCGGGTAGGCCTGGGCGGTCCACATCTGATGCTGGCCGACGTCGGTGGTGATAATCGCGCTGTCGTCCACGCAGGCGGCCACGGCGTTGATCAGCCCGTAGTGGCTCAGCGGGTCGCCTTCTGTTGGTATGGCCCCCGGGAACTCGCGCTGCAGATCGGCCACCAGCTGACGCCAGTCGGCGCGGTCGGTCGCGTCGGTTTGCGGGATCAGCTGCGCCAGTACCTCGGCCACGTCGCCCTGAATCGCCACGTGCGGCTGTTTGATTTTACCCAGCTCGGCGCGGTCGATATCCACGTGAATGATCTTCGCGTTCGGGCAGAACTGCTCGGTTTTGCCGATCGCCCGGTCATCAAAACGCGCGCCCATAACAATCAGCAAATCCGCCTCTTGCAGGATGTAGTTGGTGCTGCGCGCGCCGTGCATGCCCAGCATGCCGAGAGAGAGCGGGTGCGCTTTAGGCAGCATACCCAGCGCCATCAGGGTCATGGTGGTTGGCAGGTTGGCTTTTTCCGCAAACTCGCGGATTTCATCCGCAGCGTTAATCGCCCCACCGCCCAGATAGAGCACCGGGCGTTTGGCAGCGTTAATCATGGCGGCGGCATCGCGCACGCTCTCAGCGCTGAATTCGGGCGCGGGGGCACGGTCGCCCGGCTCGGGCAGTACGTCGATCTCGATCTCTGCGGTCTGGACATCCTTAGGAATGTCTATCCACACCGGGCCCGGGCGGCCGGACTGCGCAATGCGGAACGCATCGCTGATAACCTGAGGCAGCTCGCTGATGTCGCGAACTAAATAGTTATGTTTGGTGATGGGGATAGAGATGCCGTAGGTATCCACTTCCTGGAACGCATCGGTGCCGATCATGGAGGACGGTACCTGGCCGGTAATGCAGATCAGCGGAATGGAGTCGAGACGCGCGTCGGCGATGGCGGTGACCAGGTTTGTCGCCCCCGGACCGCTGCAGGCCATGCAGACCGCCGGTTTGCCCTGGGTACGCGCCATGCCCTGAGCGATAAAGCCTGCCCCCTGCTCGTGGCGCGCCAGCACGTGGCGGATCTGCGTGCTTTGGCTTAACGCATCGTACAGCGGCAGCACCGTACCGCCCGGGATACCCGCAACGGTGGTGATGCCCTGCCGTTCCAGCAAATGAACGATCAGTTGCGCGCCAGTAAAACGCGTCCTGGTGGATGTTGTGCCCGAAATTGCCATGCTCCAGTCCTTTTCTTCTGGGCCGACGTTACGCGTCGTATTTCAGGTTGCAGATGCGTTGGCTGCGTTCACTCACCCCAGTCACGTACCTGTGTACGCTCCCGGGGATTCGCTCACTTGCCGCCTTCCTGCAACCCGAACTACTTAGCGTATCCGGGAGGGGTCCTAAACGAAAAACCCCGCCCGGTTTGCGCCGGCGGGGTTTTGGATTCGTGTGTTGATCCAGTCCCTACGGCGCATTGCCGACGACCACCACCACACGCACGACGACCACTGCGGCTGGTTGCGCAGTTTTTAGTAGGGTCGAAGTGAAGATGGATGAAGTCATTGGGGACCTGTGTTTGGAATCATTGATTGAATTTATACAAACACAGGTTTTCGGGCGTGACAATGGAAATATTTTCATCTGCGCAAAAATGCGTCAGGGATCACGTTTCGTTTGTTGAGTGATAACTCTCAAAAAGTCGGTTTTTACTCACTCAATAAACAGAGCAGGTGATACCCCAAATCTGGCCGCCAGCTTTTTAATATGGTTCAGAGTAAGCTGCCTCTGGCCATTCAGAACCCGTGAAACCATCGATTTACTGCCAATTTCATCCTGAAAATCCGATATCGTCAGGTTGTACTGATCCATCAAAGTTCTTAAAACCGCAATACCGACGGGAACGGACTCCATCTCCTTGCGTAATGCGACTATCTCTGGCCGATTGGCTTCGTAACGGCTAATCCTGGCGCACACAATATCCAACAAGGGGCTATCGGGCTCGTTCATAAGAAGATACTCAACCAGCTCTAGCGCATCCTTATAATCTTTCTCGCTCGGCTGTTCACCCAGTAAAGGAACGGCCGCAACAAGGGCATGCGTAGCTTTCATTGCATCAGCGACGATCATCATTTCTTCCCCTTAGTGCGATGTTTCTCCGTAAAACGGTCATATTCCTTATGAGTAAAAACATGTCGCACATAAAACTTTTGGCTTTCAAAGAATATGAGAGCCACTACTCTAAGATTGTTGTTTGCAATATCAATAACATAATGCTTATCCAGATACTTAAAGTTATCCAGCGTCGGAAACAGTTTCTTCAGCGCAGCAGGTGTCGGGCAATGGCTCTTTTCGATGGTGCGACCCAAAAAAGGAGTTCTTCCTTGTGCTGCGGAAGCTGGGTTACCGCATCCAAAATAGCTTTCATAGAGATTAAATGCATACTGCATGCCTGCCGCGTCCGTTGCCATTATGGCAATGATGACACGCATTGCCAATAAGTCAACGGGCATCTTTTTATGGGCAGACCAGAAAACAAAAAACCCCGCCTAAGCGAGGTTTTTATCAGGGTTTTGCGGTTGGTTGCCGCAGAACACACTGTGTTACGTCAACGCAAAAAGTATACGCGATCGAAGACGAACGCGCAATTCCGGCACGGATTTTGACGTTTTTGAGTATGGATCGCCTTCCTGATTTTGTCCAAAAAATACTGTTCATACATACAGTGTTTATCTATACTGAGGGTGTTCGCAGTGAGCGAGGGGGCCGCAGTTCTACCGGCGCAACGAAGTCCTGGCTGAAACGGGTGGTGCCGTCAGTGCCTTAATCCCCTGAAGTGAGCACACTGTGTTACGTCAATCCAGGTGCTGGCAACAGGCGGCGGAAAGGTACGCCAGCATCGTGCTCCTTTTAACCAAAAGGAGACGCGTATGAGCGTAGTGGATATGGTGATACTTATCCTCAAACTCATTGTTGCAGTACTGCAACTGCTTGATGCTGTCCTGAAATTCCTTCGGTAATTCAGGTTCAAGTCGCACCTGAGAGGGGCGGGCAACCGCCCCTCTTTAATAACGAGGGAATGCTATGTCGCGTCTGTTAATTGAGCCTGTCACACCGGATGAGCCGGGGTATATCGCCCTGAAGGCGGAAAGTATCGCATTGAATTTCAACATGCTGCGCAGGCTAGAGGAGAACTGGCAGAGCGGTGAGAACCGCTTTAACGCGCCGGGTGAAAAGCTGCTGGGTGCGTTTCTCAACGGCAAGCTGGTGGGCGTATGTGGTCTGAATCGCGATCCGTTCAGCCTGCAGCCGCGCGCCGGGCGCATTCGCCATCTCTACGTCAGCGAGAAGTGCCGCGGGCTGGGCATTGGCAAACAGCTTCTGACCGTGGTCATGGCCGATGCCAGCATCTGGTTTGATTTCCTGAATACCCACGCGCCGGACAGTGCCTGCGGGTTTTATAATCGGGCGGGTTTTACGCTGGTCTCAGACGAACCGCGGGTGACGCACCGCCTTTTTTGTGCGGTGTAACCGGCTGGCAGCATCAGGATGTGAATGTTACAGTTGAGTGACAATTCATCACCCGATACGCCATGACCATCACCGTATTCTGCATTTTGCTCTTCGCCGCGCTGCTGCATGCCAGCTGGAACGCCATCGTCAAAGCCGGAACGGACAAGCTCTATTCCGCCATAAGCGTCAGCGGCTCCGCCACGGTTATCGCTCTGGTCTTACTGCCGTTTTCCCCTCAGCCATCTGCAGAAAGCTGGCCGTTTTTGATCGTCTCCTGCGCCTTACAGGTGGTGTACACCGTGCTGGTAGCGAAGACCTATCAGGTCTCTGACATGAGCCAGACCTACCCGCTAATGCGCGGCACCGCCCCGCTGCTGGTGGCGCTGATCAGCGTACTGGCGCTCGGCGATCGTCTCTCCTGGCTCGCCTGGTCCGGTATCGGGATAATCTGCCTGTCGATTCTCATTATGGCGATGCATGGCCGAATGCAGTCACGCAAAGGGATCTGGCTCGCGCTGCTGAACGCCTGTTTTATTGCCGGGTACACGCTGGTGGACGGCACCGGCGTGCGGTTATCGGAAACCGCGCTGGGCTATACGCTGTGGACCTTCTTTATGAACGGCTTCTGCCTGCTGAGCTGGGCGATGGTGGCGCGTCGGCGCGAGGCGTCCGGCTACCTGCGCCTGCACTGGAAAAAGGGGTTACTCGGCGGCGTTGGCACCATGGGCTCTTACGGCCTGGCGCTTTGGGCAATGACGCAGGCACCGCTGGCGGTGGTCGCGGCGCTGCGTGAAACCTCCATACTCTTTGGGGCACTGATCGCGTTTGTCCTTTTAAAAGAGAAGGTTGCGGGTCTGCGCATCGCCGCAGCGCTGGGAATTGCCGGCGGTGCCATTCTGCTTCGTCTGGCATAAATCACTGGCAACATTAGTTGCCGTTCTTGTTTACAAATCCTGCCTTTCCCGGTTTTTTCATTCACCACGACAATGCTTAAATTGTCATCTCACTGTGGTAGATTCCTCGCGCATTTATGGGAATGCGTAGTCACTTATTCTTCATTTTTCTCTTTTGGCAAAAGTATTCAGCGACATGAAAAAACAAAGGAACGTTAACTTATTGTTGATGCTGGTGTTACTGGTGGCCGTCGGTCAGATGGCGCAAACCATCTACATTCCGGCTATCGCCGACATGGCAAAGGAATTGAACGTCCGCGAGGGTGCGGTGCAGAGCGTAATGGCAGCCTACCTGCTGACCTATGGCGTTTCGCAGCTCTTCTACGGCCCGCTGTCCGACCGCGTCGGGCGTCGCCCGGTGATCCTGGTGGGCATGAGCATTTTCATGGTGGCGACGGTAATTGCCATAACCACCCACAGCCTGACCGTACTGATTGCCGCCAGCGCCCTGCAGGGCGTCGGCACCGGCGTCGGCGGGGTGATGGCGCGTACCTTACCGCGCGATATGTATCAGGGCACCCAGCTCCGTCATGCCAACAGCCTGTTGAATATGGGTATTCTGGTCAGCCCGCTGCTGGCCCCGCTGATTGGCGGCCTGCTGGACACGATGTGGTCCTGGCGCGCCTGCTACGCCTTCCTGCTGGTGCTGTGCATCATCGTCACCTTCAGCATGGCGCGCTGGATGCCGGAAACGCGCCCGCAGGACGCGCCGCGCACGAAGCTCATCACCAGCTATAAGACGCTTTTCGGTAACGGCTCGTTTACCTGCTATCTGCTGATGCTGATCGGCGGCCTGGCGGGCATTGCGGTGTTCGAAGCCTGCTCCGGCGTGCTGCTGGGCGCAGGGCTGGGCCTGAGCAGCATGGTGGTGAGTATTCTGTTTATTCTGCCGATCCCGGCGGCGTTCTTCGGCGCGTGGTTTGCCGGACGCCCGAACAAACGCTTCTCAACCCTGATGTGGCAGTCGGTGATAAGCTGCCTGCTGGCGGGTCTGATGATGTGGATACCGGGGCTGTTTTACGTGATGTCGGTCTGGACGCTGCTCATCCCAGCTGCGCTGTTCTTCTTTGGTGCGGGAATGCTGTTCCCGCTGGCAACCAGCGGCGCGATGGAGCCGTTCCCGTTCCTTGCAGGCACGGCTGGCGCGCTGGTGGGCGGTTTGCAGAATATCGGTTCCGGCGCGCTGGCCTGGCTCTCCGCCATGATGCCGCAGACCGGGCAGGCTAGTTTGGGCCTGCTGATGACGCTGATGGGGCTGCTGATTTTACTGTGCTGGCTGCCGCTGGCGTCGCGTGTCCCGCATCACGAGCAGCCGGTTTAACCGCATGATGGCCCGGCTTCTCGCCGGGCTTTTCACAGACGGGCGCAATCATCGCCTGCAATAACGGCTCTGGCGCAGACCGCCAGGCCCCCTCTTCCCCGTCGTAAAACTGGAAATCCGCGTTAAGCGCATACGGGATTTTCGCCTTTTGCAGCTCGCAGGCCATAAAGGTGGTGAAGGCCAGCTGCGAAGCAGTTGGCGTGAGGTGGTTTGACTCCCCCACGCCCCAGCCCCCGACCCAGCTGACGTGCCCGGTTTTTTGCTGCCAGCGCAGCGCGGTATTGATGCGATTATGGATAGCCGCTTTCTCCGCCGCCGTACCGGACGTCCACGGGTATTTACCGCTATTTTTCAGCGGCCCCCACGGAAAAATATGCCACTCCGCCAGCAGGAAATTTTGACTGTGCGCAGGCAGCTTCAGGCTGGATAAATCCTCCGGCGCGGCACGCAGGCGTGGCGCAATAAAGATCATGCGCTGCGGGTCCATGTCGTGGATCGCTTTAATGGTTTTTTCATACACGCGGTTTAGCGACGCGAGGTTGTGGTTAAGCTTGTCGGCCGGCTCATAAATAAGATCAAAGCCCAGCAGCGGGTAGCTCTGACCGAAATAGTGCGCCACGGCAATCCACCAGTTGATCGTCTCTTTCTCGTTATCGGCTTTGGGGTCGTTTTTATATTCATCAGCCTGATAAGCGACTATCGGGATCACGCCATACTGCTCGCAGGCCTCCACCAGCTTGCGCAGGTGGATCAGCCGCGCTTCCGTCGGCTCATCGGCCACGCGGATGCGCACGTGGGTAATGCCTTTTGCACGAAAATCGCGAACCACCAGCGGGTCGAATTCGCGTATGCCGCGCTCGGTGCGCGCCCAGTCCACATCCATCCCGACGCCCAGCTGCTGCGCATAATGGGCAGCCGTCAGCGGCGGCTCAGCGGCAATCGCCCAGCCGGAAGAGATCAGTAATGCAGAGACAATAAAAGGCTTTAACACGGTTTACCCTGGATAAATCGAAAGCATTACCTGTATTTAGCACGCTTTTTCACATTTGGTGTAGAGCGAAAGCGTAATAATTCTTCAACCTGCCAGCTCTCTCAGCCAGCCGATGAAGGCGTCTATTTTCGGCCACTGACGGCCAGAGAGCGTCGAGATATAGTAGTGCTGATGACATTTCAGGGTCTTTTCACCGAACGGGGCGATCAGCTCGCCCCGCTCGAGCCGTTTCTGCACCAGCCGCTTTCTGCCCATCGCGACTCCTACGTGGTTCATGGCCGCAATAATCGCTAAATCGGAACGATCGAAACCAATGCCCGACGATGGCGGCATATTCATCGCAAAATGCTGCGCCCAGCTCAGCCACTCATCCGTACCGGAATCATTGCTCCAGGCCTGACGGTCGTGCAGCAGCGTGCAGTGGCTGAGGTTATCGGGGTTTTTCAGCAGTTCATGCTCGCGGGCATACTGCGGTGAGCAGACGGGCAAAATCTCCTCGTCCATCAGGAAGTGATGAGAGAGATGGTTTGGCGGCGTATCGTCGAAATAGAGCGCCAGATCGACGCCCGTTCGCTGCATATTAACGTAATCATTGCCGGTCAGGATGGTGAGTGAAATCGAGGGGTAGCGGCGGGTAAAGTCCCCCAGCATGGGCACCAGCCAGCACTGGGCAATCGACGGGCGGGAGTAGACCGTCAGCGTGCCGGAGAGCGCCTGGTTTTTGATGTCCAGGATCTCCTGATTCAGGGTGTCGAGGGACGATTTCAGCGTCCAGTAAACGCGCTTTCCCTCCTGCGTCAGCTCGACTTTCCGGTGCGAGCGGACGAACAGCTGAATGCCCAGCTCCTCTTCCAGCAGGTTGATACGGTGACTCACCGCGCTGGGGCTGAGCGACAGCTCCTCCGCCGCCAGGGCGAAGGACTCATGCCGGGCGGCGACTTCAAAGGTGTACATTTTCGACAGCTGCCAGCCGTTTAACAGCCGGTTTCTGGCTTCATTTGCATCGGTCATCACAATTCTCGCGCGTGGTTTCTTCGCTCAGCATACCGCTCAAGGGTGAATTTATGTGAACCTAATACGAATTAAGTGCGCTTTTTAGAGCGCAGTCACTCAGTTGATCCAATCTGGCTCACCTGAACGCCAATTTATATCGTTTGTCAGCCCACGCCGTTTTTTCGTCCAATACCCACAGATGACATAAGGGTGAGGTGAGATATGGGATCTCAGGTCTGGGTTGTGGCAACGCTGCTGGTCAGCATTGTGTTGATTGTTTTAACCATCGTAAAACTGAAGTTTCACCCGTTCCTCGCGCTGCTGCTGGCGAGCTTTTTCGTCGGCGCGATGATGGGGATGAGCCCGCTGGATATGGTGAACGCCATCGAGAGCGGAATTGGCGGTACGCTGGGCTTCCTGGCGGCGGTGATTGGTCTGGGCACCATTCTCGGCAAAATGATGGAAGTCTCCGGCGCGGCCGAGCGCATCGGGATTACGCTGCAGCGCTGCCGCTGGCTGTCGGCGGACGTGATTATGGTGCTGGTGGGCCTTATCTGCGGCATTACGCTGTTCGTGGAAGTGGGCGTGGTACTGCTGATCCCGCTGGCGTTTTCCATCGCCAAAAAGACCCACACGTCGCTGCTCAAGCTGGCCATTCCGCTCTGTACCGCGCTGATGGCGGTACACTGCGTGGTGCCGCCGCATCCTGCGGCCCTGTTTGTGACCAATAAATTAGGTGCGGACGTCGGAACGGTCATTGTTTATGGTTTGATGGTAGGCCTGATGGCCTCGCTGGTCGGCGGCCCGCTGTTCCTGAAACTGCTTGGCAATCGTCTGCCGTTTAAACCGGTTCCGGCGGAATTTTCAGACCTGAAGGTGCGTGAAGAGCACACCCTGCCGTCGCTGGGCGCCACGCTGTTCACGGTGCTGCTGCCGATTGCCCTGATGCTGGTGAAAACCATTGCCGAGCTGAATATGGCAAGAGAAGGCACGCTGTATACGCTGCTGGAGTTTATCGGCAACCCGATCACCGCCATGTTTATCGCCGTGTTTGTCGCCTACTACCTGCTGGGGATCCGCCAGCATATGGGCATGGGCACGATGCTGACGCACACCGAGCACGGCTTCGGCTCTATCGCCAACATTTTGCTGATTATCGGTGCGGGCGGCGCGTTTAACGCCATCCTGAAAACCAGCGGGCTGGCGGACACGCTGGCGCATATTCTCTCGAACCTGCACATGCACCCTATCCTGCTCGCCTGGCTGGTGGCGCTGGTGCTGCATGCCGCTGTAGGCTCCGCGACGGTAGCGATGATGGGCGCCACGGCGATAGTCGCGCCGATGCTGCCGCTCTACCCGAACGTGAGCCCGGAGATCATCACCATTGCCATCGGTTCCGGCGCTATTGGCTGCACGATCGTCACCGATTCCCTCTTCTGGCTGGTGAAGCAATACTGCGGCGCGACCCTGAATGAGACCTTCAAATACTATACGACGGCGACGTTTATCGCCTCGGTGCTTGCACTTGGCGGCACATTCCTGCTTTCCTTCATTATCTGAGCGCGAAGAGACGTATTATGGAAAACGCAACTATCACTACTTTAACCGCACAGTTTCCTCTGGTTGAGGATCTGATCGCCCTGAAAGAAACTACCTGGCTTAACCCGCGCACCACGACGCTTGCAGAAGGGTTGCCGTACGTCGGTCTGACCAAAGCCGACGTGGACGACGCGCACGCTCGCCTCAACCGGTTCGCGCCGTACCTGGCGAAAGCCTTCCCGGAAACGGCGGCAACGGGCGGGATTATCGAATCCGAACTGGTCGCGATCCCGGCGATGCAGACGCGGCTGGAGAAAGAATCTGCGAAGTCCATTCCCGGCACCCTGCTGCTGAAAAAAGACAGCCATCTGCCGATCTCCGGCTCGATTAAAGCGCGCGGCGGCATCTATGAGGTGCTGACCCACGCGGAGAAACTGGCGCTGGAAGCCGGGTTGCTGAGCCTCGAAGACGACTACAGTATTCTGCTGGAACCGCGCTTTAAGGACTTTTTCAGCCAGTACAGCATTGCGGTAGGCTCAACCGGCAACCTCGGGATGTCTATCGGCATCATGAGCGCCCGCATCGGCTTTAAGGTCACCGTGCATATGTCTGCCGACGCCCGCGAGTGGAAGAAAGCCAAACTGCGCAGCCACGGCGTGATCGTCGTGGAATATGAGCAGGATTACGGCGTGGCGGTAGAGCAGGGACGAAAAGCGGCGGAAAGCGATCCGAACTGTTTCTTCATTGACGATGAAAATTCCCGCACCTTATTCCTGGGCTATGCCGTTGCAGGCGAGCGCCTGAAGGCGCAGTTTGCCGAACAGGGCCGCGTGGTGGATGCGGATCATCCCCTGTACGTCTACCTGCCGTGCGGCGTCGGCGGCGGCCCCGGCGGCGTGGCGTTTGGCCTGAAGCTGGCCTTTGGCGATAACGTCCACTGCTTCTTCGCGGAGCCTACGCACTCCCCGTGCATGCTGCTGGGCGTTTACACCGGCCTGCACGATGAGATTGCAGTGCAGGATCTGGGCATTGATAACGTGACGGCGGCGGACGGTCTGGCGGTAGGACGCGCCTCCGGCTTCGTGGGCCGAGCGATGGAGCGCCTGCTCGACGGGTTCTACACCCTTACCGATCAGAGCATGTACGACATGCTCGGCTGGCTGGCGCAGGAGGAAGGGATCCGCCTGGAGCCGTCGGCGCTGGCGGGGATGGCCGGGCCGGTGCGCGTTCATTCGCATACCAACGTTACCCACCTGGTGTGGGCGACCGGCGGCGGGATGGTGCCGGAAGACGAGATGGCGAAGTATCTGGCGAAAGGGAAGTAATTATACCGGGTGGCGGCTGCGCCTTACCCGGCCTACGGTTCGCGGCAGTTGTAGGCCCGGTAAGGCGTAGCCGCCCTCGGGCTTACAGGCTCACAATTTGCTGAATGTGGGTTACGGCAAACAGCAGCGACAGCGAGAGAACAGCCAGCGCGATCAGGAACTTATCCCGCACCGCTTTCGGCTGGACAAAGTCGTTCTGCGCCACGTCCATCAGGTTACGGCTGCGGGTATAGCGCCATAAAATGATAGCCACCAGCGCCAGCACAACTAGCGAAACCCAGAATGGCACCCCGGTGCGGTGCCAGTTGTGCTTAATCGCCAGGGCAATCAGCGCGCCATACCCCAGCAGCGTGCGCAGCCAGGCGAGTGACGTCCGCTCCGGCTGCAGGCCGGGGTCCGCTTCGCGCCGCGCTTTGCGGCTATCCGCCATAGAACACCAGCACCATTACCACGCCCGCCACCGTCAGCAGAATCGTGCTGATGATCAGCAGCCCGCGCGTATAGGGCAGATCCTGCTTCAGACGCATCGCCTTCTCATTACGCAGCCAGCGCAGATAGCCGTAAATCGCCAGCACGCCCGCGAACAGGCACAGCAGCAGCGCTAGCACTTCACGGATCAGCGGCGTAGCGAAATCAGGCGCGAGCTGATCGAGACCGACCCCTGCGGCAAGAAAGCCCAGCGCGGTGCGGATCCACGCTAAAAAAGTACGTTCATTAGCCAGAGAGAAGCGGTAGTCCGGCGCTTCGCCGAGGCGGGAAATTTTCATGAGGGTTCCTTGTCGTGCTACGGGCAGGCTTCAGCATAGCGTAAATCGACAAGGACAAGGAGACCGGCATCGGGCGATGCCGGTCAGGACGATTAATGCAGCTCTGGCCAGTACGCTTTGTTAGCCTCGATCAGGTCATCCAGAATCGCTTTCGCGACGGACGCGCTCGGCACGGTCTTCGACAGGGTAATCGCCTGCCAGAGTTTCTGGTACGAGCGCTGCTCCCAGGCATCCACCACCAGTTTTTCCACCGCCACCTGCTGGCTCATCAGCCCTTTCTGGAAGTGTGGAATGTCGCCCACCGTAAGCGGTTCCGGCCCGTTATGGCCTACCAGGCACGGGATCTCCACCATCGCGTCGGCATCAAAGTTATGGATGGCCCCGTTGTTTGGCACAATCAGCAGCATCCGCTCCTGGGTGTTAAAGGCAATTGCCGTCGCCAGATCGACGATGTACGACGCATGTTCGTCGATTTCCAGCTCACCGGCGGCGGAGTTACCGGCTTCGATAATCGCCCGGCAGGCGCTGAACACGTGCTTCTCACGGTGATCCATAACTTCATTGGCGCGGGTACGTTCCGGGTTGGAGTGCGCAACCACGTAGTCCGGGAACAGGTAATACTTCAGGTAGGTGTTCGGCATGGTGTCCGGATCCAGCGCCTGCACGTCTTTTGCTTTAGCAAAGGTATCGTTCCAGCTCGCTTCGGTATGCGCGTCGTCAGAAGGGGGAACATAGCCCTTTTTCGCCACGTATTCGCGCAGTTTCGGCATCAGATCGTTGCCGTTCAGATCTTCAATCGACGTCCACCAGCCGAAGTGGTTCAGGCCGTAGTAGCGCACGCGCATCTCTTTGCGGTCCTTCAGGCCGACAATCTGCGCCATGCGCCCTTCAATGCCGATCGGCATATCGCAGATGTTGAGGATTTTGGCGTTCGGGCGCAGGCGGCGAGTGGCTTCCGCGACAATCGCCGCCGGGTTGGAGTAGTTCAGCATCCACGCGTTCGGGGAGTACTGCTCCATATAATCCACCAGCTCCAGTACGCCGCCGATAGAGCGCATGCCGTAGGAAATCCCGCCCGGTCCACAGGTTTCCTGGCCCAGCACGCCGTGGCGCAGCGGGATTTTTTCATCTTTTTCGCGCATCGGGTATTTGCCCACGCGGATATGCGCCATCACGAAATCCACATCGGTAAACGCCGCTTTAGGATCGGTGGTGTAGCTGAATTCAATCTCCGGGGCTTGTTCCTTAAGGATGATTTTGCACGCTTCGGCAATGGTCTCCTGACGCGCGCCGTCGTTGTCATAAAACTTCAGGGCGCGCAGCGGGAAACGGTCGCGGTTGGCTAACAGCATCAGGACGATACCAGGCGTAAAGGTGCTGCCGCCGCCTGCAATGACAACTGAGAATTTTTTCATGATATAGCCTCTGTCAGGGTGGTTTGTTCATTCGATAAAGGGGTTTTCATCAGCGATTCCAGCTGGTCGCGCACCTGAGGAACGTGCAGGCCGACAATCACCTGAATGCCGTTGCCGCGTCGCACCACGCCGTGGGCGCCGAGGGCTTTGAAGACGTCATCGCTTTGCGTTTTCGCCATATCGACCAGGGCGATACGCAAGCGGGTGGCGCAGTTGTTGATGCTTTCGACGTTAGCCGCGCCGCCGAGCGCCTGCAGGAACCCGGCGGCCTGCCCGACCTGCTGGCTGGCCGCTGCCGGGGCGGTGGTTTGCCCCCGCGCCGCCTTATAGTCGGCCTTGCTGTAGAGTTTGATTTCGCTCTCTTCCCGGCCCGGCGTTTTGAGGTTCAGACGTTCGATCAGCGTTTTGAAGACCACGAAGTAAATTCCGGTGAAGCAGACGCCGATGCCAATCTGGGTGAATACCGTCGAGGCGTGGTTATGGAACATGGGGATCCAGTTTTGCGGCAGGAACTGGTCCAGCAGGCCGCCGCCCATGTTCCCCACGACGCCGAAGGCGTACATCACCGTTGCCATAGTCGCCGCCAGCACCGCATGGACGGCAAACAGCAGCGGCGAGATAAACAGGAAGGTGAACTCGAGCGGTTCAGTAATACCCACCAGCACGGCGGTAAGCGTGGCCGGGACCAGCAGCCCCGCCACCTTGACGCGGTTTTCCGGCGACGCGGTATACCAGATAGCGAACGCAATCCCGACCGAGCCAAACACTTTTGAGTTGCCGTGCAGCGCGAATCCGCCTTCCGGGAAGAGGGTTTTCAGCGGCAGGGTACTCTGGCTGAACTCCTGCAGATGCTGCGCCCAGTAGACCTGAATCCCGCCCTCCACCGCCGCCGGGCCGAAGATAAACGGACCGTAGACGAAGTGGTGCAATCCGGTTGGGATCAGAATGCGTTCCAGGAAGGTATACACCCACACGCCCAGCGCGCCGGCGGAGCGCAGGAACGCCTGGAGGGACTCGATGCCCATCTGTACTTTCGGCCAGCCCAGCAGCGTCAGCCAGGCGCAGGGGATCATGACGAAGAACGCGAGGATAACGACAAAGGAGCTGCCCTGGAAAATCCCCAGAAACACCGGCAGCGGCTTGTCGAAGTAGCGGTTGTGGATGGCGGTGACGATGCCTGAAATCACGATGGCCCCGATGATGCTGGTATCGAGTGTTTTGATCCCGGCAATCATCGCCAGCCCGCTACCGGCCGTCGGTTCGGCGGAGAAGTCGACGCCAAAGAAGTGGCCCCAGGTCATCCCCATCGCGTTAATGAAGTAGTTCCAGGTCAGAAAGCTAATCAGCACCGCCAGACAGGCGCGGCCCTGCGCCTGCTTCGCCAGGCCAATCGGCAGGCCGACGGCAAAAATCAGCGGCATGTTGCGAAACACCGCCCAGCCGCCCTCTTCAATGATGTGAACGATCTGCGCGAAAAGATGATCGGGGGCCGTTAGCGCTTCGCCGACAAACAGCGGGTTGCGAAGCATGATGGCGATTCCCACCACGATCCCGGCGAATGGAAACAGCAACACCGGGGTAAACATGGCACCGCCAAAACGTTGTATTTGACTGAGCATTTTTAAATCCTCATGAAACAACCTGTAGGGGTAGAGGCCTTTATGGTTTTTTGCTGGCCTGAGGTGAGCATAAGAACTTACTGATGCGCGAACATGGCGTGCCGCTGCGATTCGTGATCGCATTCATGGTTTTATTTTGACCAATCAGGTCTACTTTTTGCTGTAAATATGGACATGTCAGGACGCAAACCACGCCCTGATAAGGGCAGAGAGGTCTACTGGTGATCTACAAATCAATCGCCGACAGGTTGCGGCTGCGGCTGAATTCATCGGACTACAACATCGGCAGCCCTCTGCCCGGCGAAAAAGCGCTGGCGCAGGAGTTCGGCGTGGCGCGAATGACCATCCGCAAGGCGCTGGAACTGCTGGTGAGCTGGGGGCTGGTTGAGCGGCGGCACGGCAGCGGAACCTTTGTGTCGCGCAAAGACGTTCACCACGAAACCACCAACCTGACCGGGCTGGTGGAGGTGCTGCGTCAACTGGGGAAAGAGGTAAAAAGCAAGGTCTTACAGTTCGAAGTGATGCCCGCCCCACCCGCCATCGCCAGCCAGCTGCGGATTCAGGTGGATGAGCGGATCTACTTTTCCCGGCGGGTGCGCTACGTGGACGGGAAGCCGCTGATGCTGGAGGACAGCTTTATGCCGGTGACGCTGTTTCGCAACCTGTCGCTGGCGCATCTTGAGGGGTCTAAGTTTGATTACATCGAGAAGGAGTGCGGGATCACCATCAGCGGCAACTACGAGAGCCTGACGCCGGTGCTGGCAGATAAAACGCTGGCCGGTTATATGAACCTGCCGGAACAGACGCCGCTGCTGCGCATTACGTCTCTTTCCTACAGCGACAGCGGCGAGTTCCTCAATTATTCAGTGATGTTCCGAAATACCAGTGATTACCAGGTGGACTACCATCTGCGGCGCATCCACCCGGACGACCTGCTAGCTCATCCCCCAGAACAGCACCGCCAGTAGCTGCGGGGTGATGATGCGCAGGAACATCACCAGCGGATAGACGGTGGCATAGGAGAGCGCGGCCGCGCCGCTGGTGGCGTGCAGGTTGTTGGCAAAGGCCAGCGCGGGCGGATCGGTCATGGAGCCCGCCAGCATGCCGCACAGGGTCAGGTAGTTCATTTTGGCGAACATCCGCGCCAGTATTCCCACCGTCAGCAGCGGGATCGCCGTGATAAAGATGCCGTAACCGACCCAGCTCATCCCTTCGCCCTTGACCAGGGTATCGACAAAATCCCCGCCGGATTTTAGCCCGACCACCGCCAGGAACAGGACGATGCCCAGCTCGCGCAGCGCCAGGTTGGCGCTCGGCGGCATAAACCAGTAGAGCTTGCCGATACAGCCGATACGCCCGAGGATCAGCGCCATAATCAGCGGCCCGCCCGCCAGGCCCAGCTTGAGCGCCACCGGGAAGCCCGGCACGTACACCGGAATAGAGCCGAGCAGCACGCCGAGTCCGATACCGATAAACACCGGCAGCATCTGCACCTGCTGCAGTTTTTGCTGGGCGTTACCCACCATATCCGCCACGGCGTCGATGGACGACGGACGCCCGACCAGGTTGAGGATATCCCCGAACTGCAGGCTTGCCTCCGGGCTGGCGACCAGCTCGACGCCCGCTCGGTTGAGACGGGAGATCACCACGTCGTAGCGCTCTTTTACCTGCAGATCGCGTATTTTCTTGCCCAGAACGAGCTCGTTAGTCACCACAACGCGTTCCACGCGCATATCGGTGCCGCGGGTTGAGAGAGAGGTATCCACCTCCTGACCAATCACCAGCCGCGCGTTGTTTAGATCGCCGGGCTGGCCGACCAGGTGCAGCAGATCGCCCTGCTGAATGACGGTGCCTGGCGCGGGTACCATCAGCATATCGTCGCGCTTAAGGCGGGAGCAGATGATATTGGCGCTGTTCAGGATCGGCACGTCCTGAATCGCCATATTGTTCAGGTTGGGGTTATCGACCCGAATGTTGATGGTTTTGATCGGCATATGGCCGTTGGTGAGCGTGGTTTCGTGGTCCTTCGCCTCTTTGTCGACGTTAATGCGAAACAGGACGCGTACCAGCCACATGGAGAGCAGAATGCCGCAAATCCCAAACGGATAGGCCATGGCGTAGCTCATCCCCATCTGGTCGACAATGCCGGGTTCGATACCCAAATCGCGCAGGATTTGCTGCCCGGCACCGAGTGCAGGCGTGTTGGTGACCGCCCCGGAGAAAATCCCCAGCACCACGGGCAGCGGGATATCGAAGATTTTATGCAGAATTGCGGTGACCAGCCCGCCCATCACCACAATGCCGAGGGCAAACAGGTTGAGCCGTAATCCGGAAACCCGAAGTGAGGCGAAAAAGCCCGGTCCCACCTGAATACCGATGGTATAAACGAAGAGGATCAGGCCGAACTCCTGAGTGAAGTGGAGCATTTCGGCGCTGAGGACCAGCCCGAGTTTGTCGGCGAAGTGCCCGACAAAAATGCCGCCAAACAGCACCCCGCCTATCCCAAACCCGACGCCACGGATTTTGATATTCCCTATCCACAGGCCAACAACAGCGACCAGGGCCAACACGCTTACGGTTAACGCGATATCACTCATGATCCACTTCCTGTGCATAACCTTAGTTATGATAAGGATTCTCTCAGAGCCGGATGCGATTGTATGGGCGATGGCGCACAAAAAAGCCCTGCCGGGGCAGGGCTTTATCTTTTCACCCTCTCCCCGTGGGAGAGGGCCGGGGTGAGGGCATCAGCCCGCACACTATTAGCTGTTTAACGCTGGCCGCTCGCTAATGGCGATACGCTGCGGTGCGATGGCTTCCGGCACGTTGCGGAGCAGGTCGATATGCAGCAGCCCGTTGGTAAACGTCGCGCCGGACACTTCCATATGGTCTGCCAGGGTAAAGCTCAGGCTAAACGGCTGATTAACCAGCCCCTGATGCAGCCATTTGGTCTCGGTCTCTTGTTTTTCCGGCGACCCCTTCACGGTCAGGCGAGTGCCTTCAAGCTGGATGTCCAGATCGTCCTGGCGGAAACCGGCCAGCGCAAGGGTAATGCGATAGTGGTTATCGTCGCTTTTTTCGATGTTGTACGGCGGAAACGTCTGTTGCTCATTGCTGCTTTGCAGGGCGTTAGCCAGTTTGTCAAAACCAATCCACTGACGCAGCAGGGGGGATAAATCGTAGTTACGCATACTAAATCTCCTTCTGAGAAGCGAGTTCGGCACAGTTTAATTTTGTGCGCAGTTGTTCCTGCAAATCCTGATGGATTCGCATATGCTCCCGTTACGGCAAGCAAGTCCGGGTGGGCCGCTCACGCGACCCGCGTAATTAGTTAATTTCGATACGACGCGGTTTTTTCTCTTCCGGAATCACACGTTCCAGTTCGATAAACAGCAGGCCGTTGACCAGGTTCGCGCCTTTAACGTGAATGTTCTCGGCTAACTGGAACTTGCGTTCAAAGTTGCGCTCGGCGATGCCCTGATACAGGTAGGTACGTTCTTTCTGCTCGGCCGTATGGGAACCTTTCACCACCAGCAGGTTGTCCTGCGCGGTGATCTCCAGTTCGTTTTCTGCAAAACCGGCGACGGCAATGGCGATGCGGTAGTGGTTTTCGTCAACCAGCTCAACATTGTATGGAGGGTAGCCGTTGCTCTGGCTTTGGTTATTTTCTAAATGGTTAAACAGGCGGTCAAAACCAATTGCAGAACGGTATAGCGGAGAAAGATCGAAGTTACGCATAAATAAAACTCCTGAAATCAGCGAGAAATTGTAGCCTTCCACCATGGACAGGCCTTTGCGCCCCCGAACACCCATCAGGCGAGTTCGTTATCGGGCCACATTCTTAAAATGGGTCTGCAATCGGGCTTTTCAAGCACGACAGCTGCACTTTTTTTTGCACTTTCCTGCATCTCGCTTAGACTGGGACAACAGCACAAAGGGTTAAATTGCGATGGCTGCCACAGTGCGGGGTTATCGGGCTATCCATTTTGGATAAGGCTCGCTATAACCCTGAGTTGCAGGTCTATGCAGTGCCATTAACGATGACTGAGTGATGATGAAAAATGTTCTGATAAAGCTGACGACGTTCAGCGGGGTAGTTTTACTTTGCGGGTGTTCGAGCGTGATGTCTCACACCGGCGGTAAAGAAGGAACATATCCGGGGACGCGCGCCAGCGCGGCGATGATCTCCGATGACGATACAAACTGGGGCACCAAATCCCTGGTTATCCTGGATATGCCGTTTACGGCCGTGGCGGATACGCTTCTGCTGCCGTGGGATATGTTTCGTAAGGACAGCTCCGTGCGCTCACGGGTAGAAAAAAGCGAGCAGGAGAATCTGGCCACAAACGCCGTCATCCCGCCCGCTGAGATGCCTCCACGCTAGTTCTGCGCGGTTTCCGTTGCCCAAAGCTGACGGAAACCGCCTGTCTCTTCCATCCATGCAATAACGCGCCCGTCCGGGGAAAACACGACCGCATCAGCAGACGGCGGGTTGCCGTGATCGGACGTCAAAAACGTCACCTCTCCGGTCTGCGCGTCGCAGCAGGCGATCCGGTTTTCGAGCACAAACCCCAGACGGTCGCCTGAAGGATGCCAGTTAAATGCAGACTGAATATCGCTCCCGGTGCGCGTCAACTGGCGTGGCTCGCCGCCCTCAGGAGAGATCAGCCACAGCTGCACAATGCCGTTATCATCCCGCATCAGAAACGCGATCTGCGTCCCCTGCGGGTTGCTGCGTACCCAGTGGCGCGGTACGTTCACCAGGCCCGGATATGCCCTCTGATGCGTAAAGGTCAATCGACGCTGCATCACCCCGGCAGGCGGCGCTGGCAGGGTCTCTGTCGTGCCCTGTAGCGGCGCATCGCCCGCACGCTTCCAACCCTGCTCGTCTTTCGGCAGGTCGACGATAAACAGTTCGGGTACTTTTTCGCCCTGCGCAGAGAGGGTGTCGCCGATAAACGCCAGCCTGTCGTTTCCCACCCAGCCCTCTTCGTAAGCGCGGTTGATTTCATCGCTGCCCGGCTGTGGGTCAGGCGTCGTGCGGCTAACCAGCACGCTCCAGAAGGCTCCCGGATACTCACGGGGATGGTTCCCCTGCGGGTTCACCGGGCCGTAAGGCGCAGCCACGCCGACGTTGCGTAAATCAAGTTTAGGATCGCGCTCGTGCAGGACATGGTCGTTATAGGTAAAGCTGACGAGCTGCCCGTTTGGGCTGAAGACATGGACGTGGCTGCCGCCGCGCAGCGCGCCTGGGGTGTAGGGCGCAGTGATATCCATCGCGTCCAGGTTGCTCACCTGACCGTTTTGCGCAATCACCCCCTGGCGATGATGAAAATCGTAGTGCCACTCTGAGTTCGGGTTTTTCGGGCCGTGGATAAAGACGTATTTGTCCTGTGCGGGATGAACGGTTACCACGCCGACGTGCGCGCCGTCGGTGGCGCGATAAACCACCTCTACCTCACCCGTACCGACATTGACCCGCTCGATGGTTTCGCCGGTGAACGACGCACCGGACGGGCGCACGTCGTAGACCAGCCACTGACTGTCCGGCGTCCAGGTATTGATGTTTGTCAGCTGGTGGTTACGGGAGGCGAAGGTGATTTGTTTCATGAGGATACCCTGATGCGCAGTTATCGCATCAGGGTATCGTAAGCGGGTTTTTAGTTCAGCACAAACTTCTCAATGGCGTAAGCCACGCCGTCTTCGAGGTTGGATTTGGTCACAAAATTAGCCACTTCTTTCACCGACGGGATCGCGTTATCCATCGCCACGCCCATACCCGCGAACTCAATCATCGCGATGTCGTTTTCCTGGTCACCCAGCGCCATGATCTCTTCCGGCTTAATGCCCAGCGCATCAGCGAGCGATTTCACGCCGGTGCCTTTAGTGACGCGTTTATCGAGAATTTCGAGGAAGTACGGCGCGCTTTTCAGCACGGTGTACTTCTCTTTTACCTCTGCCGGAATGCGGGCAATCGCTTTATCCAGGATCTCCGGCTCGTCGATCATCATCACTTTCAGGAACTGCGTCGCCGGGTCCATTTTCTCCGCTTCACAGAACACCAGCGGAATGGTCGCAACGTAGGATTCATGCACCGTGTAGTAGCTGATATCGCGGTTGGCGGTATAGAGCGTATTGCGATCGAGCGCGTGGAAGTGGGACCCCACTTCCCGGGACAGTTTTTCCAGGAACAGGTAGTCATCGTAGCTCAGCGCGGTTTGCGCAACCGTACTGCCATCTGCGGCTTTCTGCACCAGCGCGCCGTTATAGGTGATGCAGTAGTCGCCAGGCTGATTCATGTGCAGCTCTTTCAGGTAGCTGTGTACGCCCGCATACGGACGCCCCGTGGTCAGGACCACATTCACGCCCTTCGCGCGCGCCGCGGCGATCGCGTTTTTAACGGCTGGAGAGATGGTGTGGTCTGGCAGCAGCAGCGTGCCGTCCATATCGATTGCAATGAGTTTGATAGCCATGAGTTCCCCGGAATAAATGAGTGCTGCCTCATGCTAACGCGATTAAGCCCACAAAAATAGAGCTACATTGCGCAACAGAAACACCCCTTTTACGCTTATCCCGGGGAACAAAGGCTTACTCGCGGGTGAGAACGATTTTACCAAACGCCCCGCGAGCGAGATGTTCAAACGCCTGTTCAAGCTCGTTAAAACGGTAGCGATGCTCAATCACCGGCTTCAGTCCCGTGACGTCAACAGCGCGGACAAAATCTTCCAGCGCCCGGCGGTGGCCTACGCCAATCCCCTGAATGACGGGGGATTTCAGCAGCAGTTCGCCAGCAGAGAGGGTAATCTCCGTCCCGGCCAGCACGCCAATGACGGAGATACGTCCGTGAACGGCAACGGCGCGCAGGGAATGCTTCAGGTTCTCTCCCCCTACGGTTTCGATGATATGGTCGATGCCGCGATCCTGCGTGAGCGCCAGCGTATTTTCAGCCCAATCGCCTTTCAGCCGGTTGATGCCCTGGCTGGCCCCCAGCGTTTTGGCCAGCGCCAGCTTTTCATCGCTCCCCGAGGTGACAAATACCTCTGCGCCGTGCGCTTTGGCAATTTGCAGGGCGAAAATCGCCACGCCGCCCGTGCCCTGCACCAGCACCGATTGCCCGGCGCGGAGCTGGCCGCGCTCCACCAGCGCAAACCAGGCGGTGAGCCCTGCGCAGGGCAGCGTGCTGGCCTCGGCGTCATCCAGAGTCTCCGGGGAGGCCACCAGCGCGTCTTCCTTCACAATCGCATACTCGGACAGCATGCCCTGGAAGTATCCCCCGGACGTTTTATAGGGCAGATTGCGCGCGTCCGCCTGCGGCTTACCGTCTATCCACTCAGGGAAGAAGGTTGAGATGACGCGCGCGCCGGGTTTGAAGCGCGTAACGCCTTCACCAATGCTGTCCACCACGCCCGCCATGTCAGACGCCGGGGTAAACGGGAAGGAAAGCGGGATCGGCATTGTGCCTTCAACAACCATTTTATCGCGATAGTTAAGCGCAACGGCATTCACCCGTACGCGCACTTCACCCGGGCCGGGCTGTGGAACGGGTGCCTGAGTCAGCTTAAGGTTCTCGCGCCCGAGGGCGTCCATGGACCAGCGTTGCATTGTCTCTGTCATTTTATTTCTCCTGCCATCAGATGAGCTTTAGTCCTGACAGTCTACCGTTGACTAAAGGTCGCCAGTGGCGATAAGTTTTCTCTTCATTGACGCCAGAATAGATACAATCTATGACCGATACGCTGAAGGATATTCCTGTTTTTGTGGCCGCCGTTGAGGCGGGAAGTTTTGCTCAGGCCGCAGTTCGCCTGCATTTGTCACGCTCGGCGGTAGGAAAAAGCATCGCTCGCCTCGAGGAGCGGCTGGGGGTACGTCTTTTTCACCGCACCACCCGCAGCCAGAGTCTGACCGATAACGGCGCCCTTTTTTATGAACGCTGCCTGCGCGCGCTGGAGGAGATTAGGGGTGCGGAATCGCTGCTTGAAACAGGGAAACAGCAGGTCACCGGTCGCCTGCGCGTTGCCATGCCGGTGCTGTTTGGTCGCCAGTGTGTCGCCCCGCTGCTGATAGCGCTGGCGCAGGAACACCCCGGGCTTGAGCTGGAAATGTCATTCAGCGACCGCGTGGTGGATCTCGTCGAGGAAGGGTTTGATATGGCGGTGCGTAACGGCACGCTTCAGGACAGCAGCGTGCTGGTCGCCAGAAAGCTGGGAGAACACCGCATGGTGCTGTGCGCCGCGCCGGAGTATCTGCTGAAGAAAGGCCAGCCACAAAGCGTTAATGATTTACCCCAGCATACGGCCATTAACTATTTGAGCGCAGGCAGAGTGTTGTCCTGGCAGCTGATGGATAGCGAAGGAACGTCGCACACCTTTACGCCCCGATCGTCGCTCAACATGGATGATTTGCAGGCGATCTGCGACGCTGCGCTGGCCGGACACGGCATTGCATGGCTGCCCTGCTGGATGGTCGTCAAAGATATTCACCAGGGTAAACTCGTCCCGCTCCTGAAGCAGGCACCGGATGTGCATTTCAACGTTCATGCCGTGTGGCAGCAGACGCCGCATCTGCCGCTGAGGGTAAGAATAGCGATAGATACGCTGGCGAGCCGTTTACCGTCCGTGATGTCGCTGGATATGCCTGCGCCCACGAAAAAGCCGCGCTAAAAGCGCGGCCAGTTATCGTGCGGTATAGCGACGATTAAATATCGATATTTGCCGCTTTCAGGGCGTTCTCTTCGATGAAGGCACGACGTGGTTCAACCGCATCGCCCATCAGGGTCGTGAACAGCTGGTCCGCAGCAATCGCGTCTTTAACGGTCACGCGCAGCATGCGGCGGCTTTCCGGATCCATGGTGGTTTCCCACAGCTGATCCGGGTTCATTTCGCCCAGACCTTTATAGCGCTGGATCGCAAGGCCACGACGGGACTCTTTCACCAGCCAGTCCAGCGCCTGCTCGAAGCTGGCTACCGGCTGACGACGCTCGCCACGTTCGATGAACGCATCGTCTTCGATCAGCCCGCGCAGCGTCTCGCCAAGCGTGCAGATACGACGGTATTCCGGACCGGTCACAAACTCGTGTTCCAGCGGGTAGTCGGTATCAACGCCGTGGGTACGCACGCGAATAATAGGCTCGAACTGCTTATCGGCGTTCTGCTGGATATCGCATTTCCACATGCTGCCGTGCTGCTCTTTCTCGTTGAGATCGGTCACCAGGGCGTTCACCCAGCGGGTCACGGTCTGCTCGTCGCTCAGATCGGCTTCGGTCAGGGTTGGCTGATAAACCAGCTCCTTCAGCAGCGTTTTCGGATAGCGGCGTTCCATACGCGTGATCATTTTCTGCGTCGCGTTGAACTCGGACACCAGACGCTCCAGCGGCTCACCGGCCAGTGCAGGGGCGTGCGAGTTCGCGTGCAGGGTCGCGCCATCAAGGGCGATTGCGATTTGGTACTGATCCATCGCTTCGTCGTCTTTAATGTACTGTTCCTGCTTGCCTTTCTTCACTTTGTACAGCGGCGGCTGTGCAATGTAGACGTGGCCACGCTCAACGATTTCAGGCATCTGACGATAGAAGAAGGTCAACAGCAGCGTACGAATGTGCGAGCCGTCGACGTCCGCATCGGTCATGATGATGATGCTGTGATAGCGCAGTTTGTCCGGGTTGTACTCATCACGGCCGATGCCGCAGCCCAGCGCGGTGATGAGGGTCGCCACTTCCTGAGAAGAGAGCATCTTGTCGAAACGGGCTTTCTCCACGTTGAGGATTTTACCCTTCAGCGGCAGAATCGCCTGGTTCTTACGGTTACGGCCCTGCTTCGCAGAACCGCCCGCAGAGTCCCCTTCCACGAGGTACAGTTCAGACAGCGCCGGGTCGCGTTCCTGGCAGTCAGCCAGTTTGCCCGGCAGGCCTGCTAAGTCCAGCGCGCCTTTACGACGGGTCATTTCACGGGCTTTACGCGCCGCTTCACGGGCACGCGCCGCATCAATAATTTTGCCCACCACGATTTTCGCATCGGACGGGTTTTCCAGCAGGTATTCGCTCAGCAGTTCGTTCATCTGCTGTTCAACCGCCGATTTCACCTCGGAAGAGACCAGCTTGTCTTTGGTCTGTGAGGAGAACTTCGGATCCGGCACCTTCACGGAGACAACGGCAATCAGACCTTCACGGGCGTCATCACCGGTGGCGCTGACTTTCGCTTTCTTGCTGTAGCCTTCTTTGTCCATGTAGGCGTTCAGGGTACGGGTCATCGCCGCACGGAAGCCTGCAAGGTGAGTACCGCCGTCACGCTGTGGAATGTTGTTGGTGAAGCAGTAGATGTTTTCCTGGAAACCGTCGTTCCACTGCAGCGCCACTTCCACGCCGATACCGTCTTTTTCGGTGGAGAAGTAGAAGATATTCGGGTGAATTGGCGTTTTGTTCTTGTTCAGATACTCAACGAACGCTTTGATACCACCTTCGTAATGGAAGTGGTCTTCTTTGCCGTCACGCTTATCTTTCAGGCGGATAGAGACGCCGGAGTTCAGGAACGACAGTTCACGCAGGCGTTTCGCCAGGATGTCGTACTCGAATTCGGTGACGTTGGTGAAGGTTTCATGGCTCGGCCAGAAACGTACCATGGTACCGGTTTTGTCAGTGTCGCCGGTAACGGCCAGCGGTGCCTGCGGCACGCCGTGCGTATAGAGCTGACGGTGAATTTTGCCTTCGCGCTGGATAACCAGCTCCAGCTTCTGCGACAGGGCGTTAACCACGGAAACGCCTACGCCGTGCAGGCCGCCGGAAACTTTATAGGAGTTATCGTCGAACTTACCGCCTGCGTGCAGCACGGTCATGATCACTTCCGCGGCAGAGACGCCCTCTTCCGGGTGAATACCGGTTGGGATGCCACGACCATCATCGGTGACGGAGACGGAGTTGTCCGCATGGATGGTGACCACGATGTCTTTACAGTGACCCGCGAGCGCTTCGTCGATAGCGTTATCTACCACCTCGAATACCATGTGGTGCAGACCGGTGCCGTCATCCGTGTCGCCGATATACATACCCGGGCGCTTACGCACCGCATCCAGCCCTTTCAGGACTTTGATACTGGAGGAGTCATAAGAATTCGACATCAACGTTTCTCGCTCATTTCAACTTGGGTTAATCCGTTATTTTACCCTTTTCCACGGTAAACATCTTCGAATTTTCGTCCGACATGTCTATAACGTGTTCAGCGCTAATGGCGCTGACGAAAACCTGCGACTGCGTGGCTTTTAAGCGGCTGGCAAGCAGCCCGCGCCGCGCGTCGTCGAGTTCCGAGGCAAAATCATCTATCAGGTACAGGCAGCGTCTTCCGCTCTCGCGGGTGAGAAACTCTCCCTGTGCCAGGCGCAGCGCACACATCAGGAGCTTGAGCTGCCCGCGCGACAGCGTGTCTTCCACCGGCGCACCATCGGCACGAATGCGGAAATCCGCCTTGTGCGGGCCGTGCGCGGTATAGGTCAACATGCGGTCGCGCTCGAAGTTTCTCTCTAACACCTCGGCATAATCCGTCTCTTTCTCCCAGCCGCGCTGGAAAGAGAAGGTGAGAGAGAATTCGGGTAAAAACTGTTTGCAGGTGTCGGCCATGTCTTCGGCGATACCTGCGCTGTATTCGGCACGCCAGCGGCTGATTTGTTCCGCGAGAGGGATTAATTCCATGTCCCACGGTCGCAGCTGGGCGTAACGAGTTACCTGGCGCAACGCGGCGTTACGCTGCTTGAGCAGGCGCTTCAGGTTGCTCCAGGCGTTAAAGAAACCGGCTTCGTTGTGAAAACATCCCCAGTCGAGGAACGCCCTTCTGTATTTGGGGCCGCCGTTGAGTAAAGTAAACCCCTCCGGCGTAATCAGCTGCATTGGCATCAGCAGCGCCAGCTCCGCCACCTTGTGGCCGTCGGTGCCGTCGATGCGCACCTTGCTGTCGCCCTGCTTGTCTTTGGTCAGGCCGATGGCGGTTTCGCGCTCCGCCCCCTGCAAACGCCCGTGCAGAACAAAGGACTCCTGCTCGTGGCGAATGACGCGACCAATCTGCAAACTGCGAAACGCCCGACCGTGGCCGAGCGTATAGATGGCTTCCAGCACGCTGGTTTTGCCGCTGCCGTTTGCGCCAACCAGGAAGTTAAAGCCAGGGGATAAAGCGAGATCCGCGCTTTCGATATTGCGAAAGTCGCGGATCAACAGACGGGTGAGCGACATTACAGTCTCATTGGCATGACAACATAAGCCGCGCTTTGGCTGACCGCATCTTCAATCTGTACGCTTGAAACGGAGTCGGTCAGCAGAATGCGCACGTTCTCGCATTTCAGTGCATTCAGCACATCCAGCACGTAGCTGACGTTAAAGCCGATTTCCATCTCGGTTCCGGCGTAGGTGACGTCCAGAATTTCTTCTGCCTCTTCCTGCTCCGGGTTGTTAGCGGTGATTTTGATCTGGTTTTCACTCACGTACAGGCGCACGCCGCGGAATTTCTCGTTAGAGAGGATCGCGGCACGGGCAAAGGCCTGCTTGAGGCTGTCGCAGCCTGCTTCCAGCGTTTTGTCCGGATTCTTCGGCAATACGCGGCGATAATCCGGGAAACGACCGTCAACCAGCTTAGACGTGAAGACAAAATCGCCCACATGTGCGCGGATGTTGTTGCTGCCGATCTGCACGCGCAGCGGCGTGTCGCCACCGTCGAGCATACGCATCAGCTCAATCACCCCTTTACGCGGCACGATCACCGAATGGTTTGGCAGTGAATCGCCAATCGGCATAGAACAGACCGCCAGACGGTGGCCGTCGGTGGCTACGGTACGCAGCTCTTCACCTTCGGTTTCGAACAGCATGCCGTTTAAGTAGTAACGAACGTCCTGATGCGCCATGGAGAACTGCGTGGCTTCAATCAGACGCTTCATCGTCGCCTGCGGCAGGGTGAATTCAACTTCACTTTGCCAGTCGTCCAGGTTCGGGAAGTCCGCAGCAGGCAGCGTGGAGAGCGAGAAACGGCTGCGGCCAGAGCGCACCAGCATACGGTCGCCTTCCAGCTGCACAGCGATTTCAGCGCCTTCCGGCAGCCCGCGGCAGATGTCAAAGAATTTACGTGCCGGAACCGTGGTCGCGCCCGCGTCGTGCGGCTGCGTCAGCGTAACGCGCGCGATCATTTCCATTTCCAGATCTGTACCGGTCAGCGACAGCGTACAGTCCGCGACCTGAAGCAGCAGGTTTCCGAGAATAGGCAGCGTTGGGCGGCCACCTAATGGGCCACTCACCTGTTGCAGCGGTTTTAATAAATGTTCACGTTCAACGGTAAATTTCATAGCGTCACGATGATAATGTTCTGATTAGATTGGAAAAATCTTCTTTTATGTCGTGGCTTTCTTCGCGTAACTGCTCAATCTTGCGACAAGCGTGCAGCACGGTCGTATGGTCACGGCCACCAAACGCATCCCCGATTTCCGGCAGACTGTGGTTGGTTAACTCCTTTGCCAGCGCCATCGCCATCTGACGCGGACGCGCCACCGAGCGGGAACGACGTTTAGACAGTAAATCTGCCACTTTGATCTTGTAGTACTCAGCCACCGTCTTTTGAATATTGTCGATAGTGACCAGTTTTTCCTGCAATGCCAGCAAATCACGCAGCGCTTCACGCACAAAATCGATGGTGATCGCACGACCGGTGAAGTTGGCATTGGCGATAACGCGGTTCAGTGCCCCTTCCAGCTCACGCACGTTGGAGCGCAGACGCTTGGCAATGAAGAACGCCACTTCGCCCGGCAGGCGAATGTCGTTTTCATCGGCTTTCTTCATCAGGATCGCGACGCGGGTTTCCAGCTCCGGTGGCTCGATCGCCACGGTCAGGCCCCAGCCGAAGCGGGATTTCAGACGATCTTCAACGCCATTGATCTCTTTTGGATAACGATCCGAGGTCAAAATGATCTGCTGATTGCCTTCCAGCAGGGCATTGAAGGTGTGGAAAAACTCTTCCTGCGATCGTTCTTTATTGGCAAAGAACTGGATGTCATCGATGAGCAGCGCGTCAACGGAACGATAGTAGCGTTTAAACTCTTCGATCGCATTGTTTTGCAGGGCTTTTACCATGTCCTGAACGAAGCGCTCGGAGTGCATATACACCACTTTGGCATTGGGCTTGCGCGCCATAATGCCGTTGCCCACCGCATGCAGCAGGTGCGTTTTACCCAGGCCCGTACCGCCATAAAGGAACAGCGGGTTGTAGGCCCCACCGGGATTATCAGCAACCTGACGAGCCGCCGCGCGCGCCAGCTGGTTCGACTTACCTTCAACGAAGTTGTCGAACGTGTGTTTCACGTTAACGTTAGAGCGGTAGGTTGGCTCAGCCGGTGCAGGGACATTATCCCAGCCCTGACGAGCGGGTGCGACGCGAGGGGCCGGCGCAGGAGCGGCCTGAGCAGGCGCTGCTACGTTCACGGTTTCACGAACGGTTTGGGTGACCGGCTTTGTGCCCACTTCAAAGCGCAGCTGCGGGGCATCTGACCCGCAGAAATCGTTCAGCAGTCCATTGATGTTATTAAGGTACTTGTCCCTTACCCAATCGAGCACAAAACGGTTTGGCGCATACAAAGCCAGCGTGTTATCGCTCAGTTCCGCCTGCAACGGGCGGATCCACATACTGAATTCTGTGGCTGGTAACTCATCCTGCAATCGGGCAAGACACTGCTGCCAAAGCGAAAGTGACACGGCGGACTCCAC